>NZ_CP163432.1:5232500-9635216 GCF_041051905.1 Streptomyces sp. R11 | reverse complement strand
CCCCTGACCCGGCCGTTCATCCACGCGCAGGAGCTCGATCCCGCCGTGCCGCTGCCCCGCCCGGGCTGCATCGACGTCGCCGTCCACGCCCGGGGCAGGAGTCTGGAAGACGTCATCCAGCAGGTCGCCGTCGCCGCCGGGGTCGAGGCGCAGAATCCAGTCGAACTGCTCCAGCAACTGCCCCGACGCAGTGCCCCGTTCACGGTGCTGCTTGACGCGCTCGACGAGGCGACGGGGGACGACGCCACGCGGATCGCGTCACTGCTCGGCAGGATCGCGCTGGATCCCGCACGCCACGGTCTCCGCGTACTGGTCGGCACCCGGCGGAGCACCGTCTTGGCCCGGCTGGGCAACCGGTTGGTCATCGATCTGGACAGCACCCAGCGCGACTCGCGCTCTGGTCTCGGCTATCTGGAACTCGCCGATGTCGAATCGTTCGTGGCACGGCGGGTCGGCAGGACGGGCCGTAACGGGCTGGCCCACTCAATCACAGACCACGCGAACGGGAATTTCCTCGTCGCCCAGCTGGCCAGTGCTGCCGCGCTGGCCGCGGCGGACAGCGGTACTTCGTGGGAAGCACTGCTGCCCGCCGACCTCGGCGAAGCGGTCGACGGCTACTTGAACATTCGCTTCGGTGACCGGGCCGAGACGGTACGGGACCTGTTGACCGCCGTGGCCTTCGCCGAGCACCCCGGCTTCGGCGAGGGACCGCTGTGGCTCTCCGTCGCCGAATCCCTGACCTCGGCCCGGCATTCGCCGGCCGACCTCGCCCGCATGATCGCCTCCGCCGGCAGCTATCTGGTCGAGCAGACGACCGTCGACCCACCCGCGTATCGACTGTTCCACCAGGCCTTGGACGACACCTTCCGCGTGCAGTACGGGGAACGGTTCCCCAGCCGCAACGGTCACCGCCTGGTGTACCGGGCCCTGCTCGAGCAGGTGCCAGCCGACCAGGACGGAACGTTGCGCTGGGAGCGGGCAGCGGAGTACCTCAGGGTGAACATGGCCGCTCACGCGGTGGCCGCCGGATGCCTCGACGAGCTAGTGCAGGATGTCGGCTACCTCATCACCGCACCCCCCGAGCGGCTGCTGCCCCAGCTCGGACACGTCGTCTCTGAGGCGGCGCGGGCTGCCGCGTTCGTATACCGGCGCGCCAGCCACCAGTTCGCCGAGGCGGACTGCCCCGGACGGGCAGCCGTCCTGATCCTGACAGCCCGCCAGACGGGCTTTCCGAACTTGGCCGAGCAGGCCGAGGCTCTCTTCTCGCCGACCTGGTCGGGACGGCCCGTGCGGTGGGAGCCGGAGAGCGCCGAGCAAACCCTCGCACGGTTCTCGAAGACCTATGCGACCGCCCTGTGGTTCGACCCGGAGGGAAACCCTGCCGCGTGGTTCTCGGGCCAGCTGTGGCGCACGCACGGCTACCTTCTACAACCCGACGACGGCGTATCAGAGGACTCTTTCCTTAACACCTTCCATGCGAACGCCGTCCACGTGCACGACGACGGCAGCGAGACCGCGCTCTCCCTCACCGGCGAGGGAATACTCCAGTACTGGGCGCTCACCGGCGGAGTACGGCTGCTGGGCGAACTCGCCCTGGAGGACATGGGATTCACGATGACCGGGGACGCGGGGCTCGCCCTGGACGCCGACGGCAGGCTGCTTGGCGTCGTCGCGGCCAACGGCGTGATCCATCTGGTCGACGTGAGCGGCGACGGCCCACAGCTGCTCGACCGCCTCACCCCCGAAGGGCTGGAGCCCCTGCGCAAGGACAGCGTGACCATCGCCGACCAGAACGGGGAGCTGTACCTCGCCTGGTTCGAGACCGTGACCGTGGCGGGCGCGAGTACCGTACGGGTCCAGCTGGCCCGGGTCGCCGAGGACCGGCTGGTCCGCTGCGGGGCACCGATCCCGGACCACACCTTCAACCCGGAAGTGGTGCAGTTCCTGCCCCGGCCGGACGGCACGCTGCTGCTCTTCGCAGCCTCGGGAGACGCCGTAACCCTGTCCGAGGTGACGCCCGGGGGCCCGTCGGCGATGGCCGCCCCCGGCCTAAACATGCCCGTCACCGCCGCCGCAGGAATCATGCTGGCGGACGGCCGCGGCATCGCCGCATTCGGTGATGCCGGAGGCACTCTCTCCACCTGGGAGGTGGGCAAGGCACTGACACCGATCGGCATCCCGAGGGTCGGGCACGAATCCGGGGTCAAGAACCTGGCCCTCGGCGTGGATCCGACAGGCGAACCCGTGCTGCTCTCCTACAGCGGCCAGGGCTTGTCCGCCGTTGACAGCGGCGCGGAGGTACGGCTCTGGAAGGTCGGTTATCTCCCTCCCCAGCCCGTGCTCCCGCCCGAACCGATCGGTGCCCCGATCTACCCGGCCGCGATGATCCCCGTGGGGGGCGGGCAGGTGATCGCCCTGACGGAACAGGATGACGACTGCCCCTTCACCGCTCTGCTGGTCACCGAGGACTCGCTCTTCTCCCTCGTCTCCGACGCGCCCCACTCCGACCCGCCCAGCTATGGCCAACGCCTGGCGGTGGCCTACGCCGACACCCCGCGCACCTTGGTGATAGGCCGACTCGACCGCGAGACGCTGGAAGTGTGGCGGGCCGCACCGAATGGCCTGTCCCTGTTCACCACTGTCGGGCTGGACATCTTTGGCTTGAGTCGCGACTCGTCACACCAGGTCGACGGCCCGCTGGCCATCGAGGAGGTCGACGGTGGCGAGGTGCTGATCGCGGTCGGCGACCAGAACGGCCTGGTGCGCCTGTGGTCCCTCGACTCCCAAGAGCGCAGGCGCGGCCTGGGCATCCTGCGCCGCCGAAGCCGCCACCATGCCGGGGGGATCCCGGCGTTGGCGCAGCGCACGCCACCCGCAGCAGGCTCTCCGCCGCCGGAGCCGGCACTGCCTTTCGCCCGCCCTGCTCCAACCCCTTTCGCCCTTCGGCAGCTGACGTTCCTCGCCAACGAGGAAGGTCGCGTCGGGCTACTGGGACTGAGTGGGCGCACGCTGTGCCTCTGGGGGATGTCGGGCCACGTCGAGCTGCGCCTCCTTGACAATGTCCCGAACGTCGAACGATTCGCTCTGATGCCCCCGATCGACCGCAGGGCCGGCGTCGGAGAGTTCATCCTCGCCTACACGGAGACCGAATTCGTCGGGGAGCTCTGCGTCTACGAGAGTCGCGGGGAGCGGCTCCATCCGGTGAGCGAACGGTGGTCGGCCCAGCTGGAGTTCGGATCCGAACTCACGCTCGCCGTCCGTCCGGACGGCCGTATCCTCAGTGCTGCCGGCGACCGCAATGGCCTCGTCAGGATCTGGCGGCACCAAAGAGGCGGTAGCGCGGACCTGGTCCTGTCCACGGATCTCGGCTCCGCGGTGGACGCGCTCTGCTGGACCACGTCAGACGCCCTGGTCGCCATCTGCCGCTCCGGGATCCTCCGGCTCACCGGCAACTGGTGACCCCAGATTTCGCCGCCACGTGACCGCCACCTTGAACTGCCCCTCCGCCGACGACGCAGCGAACACAGCTCCCGCCTTGCCGGTCAGCTTCACACTGAACTCAACCTGTACCTCTTCCGGCGGCACTGCCAGGCTAGTCAGTTTCTCCAGGACGACGCCGACGGCCGGACGCAACGGGTCCAACGCCCGCTGGAACGAGGCCACCGCCCGACCGGCCGGCTCCCCTGGCTGCGTCGAGACGCGCGTGTAGGTGTCGGACGACCCCGACGCGTCCACTTCGACGTACACCGAGCCGTTGTCGTCGTCCAAAGGGAACTCCACAAGCTCCTTCACCAGGCTCACTGTCACGGGACCCGCTCCCGCCGTCAAGCCCTACTTGTCCTACCACGCTGGGTAGTTCGGTGTGTGGTCCTCGCTCACGGCGCCCGGTTGAGCCGCCCGATTCCTTGCAGACCATCTGATCGCCGGTCTGGGTGTATGGATCAGGTCGGCGCCGGTGGCGGTCTGGGTCGGCTGGGGCCAGTGCCGATGCTCGGCTCTCTTGAGGCGGTCATTGGACATCTTGCGTTTGACCAAGCGGGGCTGGCTGCGGAGTCGGCGCCGTGGCAACAGGTGCGCCAACAGGTCGTCGGGGAGCTGTGTCAGTACCTGTTGTCAAAGCTCCGGCGGAGGTTTTCCCAGCTCGGGAATCGAACAGGGGTGAGTCAGCATGGCTGACTGCCGCGGGGATCGGCCCACCCGGTTACGCTCCCGAGGGAGCGGATCACAGCCGGGTGGACGGTATCAGTGAACGCCGCTGCTGTGACTGCGCTGAGGTCACCTCTCGGCGTGCGGCTGCGCTGACGAGACGATGGCTAGCGCCTCGCTCCACGCCTTGCCTGGCAAGGCCGACAGGACGCGAAAGCCCCGTTCGGCGAACCGGATGGACAGGTTCGCATCGGCTGCTGCCAGGTAGGCCAGGACGGTTCGGACGTCCGCCACGTCCTCGTGCCGGATCTCCTCGTCGGGCCTGGAGAGGAACTCGTCGACTCGGGGGAGAAGACGGTCGATGGAAGCGCGAAGATCCTGGTTCTCTTCGGCTAGGCGCACCAACTGCGGGATCGCCGCGTTGAATTCAGCCCACCAGCGATCCAGTCCCGGAAGGTCCCTGAATGCAGAACTGCGAAACCCGCGCATTTTGTCGAATGTGACGTCCCGGGACACGGGTGTCGCGCTTCCCTGGAATAGTGACGCGACATTGCATCCGGCATCGTGCAGGATCTCGCCTGCAGCAGCCGGGGTCGTCCATATATCCAAGTTGATCCTGGCGTCAGAGCCACCGGGGTCCCCCCATTCGAGACGGTAGAAGGAATTCAGTGCGCTGCTGGATGCCCGGAATCCAGGATGTCCGAATGCGGGGTTACTGAACCAGATGTGGATGTACTCGTCGGGCAGATGGTCCTGAGTGATCAGATAATCGAGGGTTCCCTCGACGCCAGTCAAGAACCCTTGGGACTCACCCCGGAAGGACTCGGTGGAGTGCGGTGCGATCTCTTCCTGAGGCTCCCCGAAGTACGGACTTCCGGGGCTCCACACGCCGTGCTGAAGGTGGGCCGTACCCCACAACTGCATCCGCGAGTACGTCCGGTTGTGTATGGCTACGATGAACGACACGAAATCCGCCATGTCCTGTCCCCCCAAGGTGACTACCCCGCAGCGGATCATGCCGACGGGACGCGCCTTTGAAACCCGCATCAGCTCGGAAATACGACGATGAGCGCCTCACAGCCTAGCCTCGACGTAACCTGAACACGAGTGCCGGAACAGAAAATACAATCCACTCCATCGAATTCTGCGTAGGCACCCTCCTCAATCGGTAATCCATTCGAGTGATAGCGTCACTCGACAAACTCTGACTCCGTCCCACACAGACGTCCCAGAGCGCAGCCACCCGAGACATGCTCGAGGGGCCGACCTGTTACAGGTCGGCCCCTCGAGCATGTCTCGGGACAGGCTCGGCTAGGCTCCGTACCGCAAAGGCCAGAGCACCCTCAATGCCTTCCAAGATGGATCTTGCGTGTGACGCGGTCGGGTCGCTGGACCCTGGCTTCGCTGTTCGCCGTCGTGGCGGCTGACGAGATCCAGTAGTGCCCGGACGGGCAAGCCCGCTTCTGCTGGATGGCGGAGGCTGCCATACGTTCCCGGGTGAGATATCTGGCCTGTTCGAGGTCCGCGATGATGCCCTGGTGGTGCGTTCGGTGATGCGGCAGGCTGCGGCGATACCGGCCAGGCAATACCGGGCAGCCACCCAGCCGTCACCGTCGGCCACCCCACCACGCTCAGCCCTACCGAGAGATCACCTCAGCGACTTCGGAAACGGGCAATAATGCAGCGAATCCGCCGGGCTTGGCGCGCTGACGGCTCACCCGGCGCCGGCGATAGAACGCCACCGACTACGCAGTGGCGGCTCCGGTATTGGTGAGCTCGGCCCGGACGCCGTCGTCGACGCGGTGCGGTCAGGTGGTGAGTGGGATGGTCACAGTGGGCAGTTGCGCTTGGTGCCTGCGCCGTCCGAGGATCGGGTGCTTCAACTCGCCGGAGAACAACACCTCGGCGTGGTGCTCCTTGTCGGGATCGAGCTCAACAAGGACGACCAAGGGGTGGTCGCCTACGAGTGGATGGCTCTTGGTGCTGCGGAAGTCCCAGCGCAGCCGGGAGTGCTGCGCCCCGTAGCCCTGCACGACCCACTTCGAGCTGGTTGCGGATCCCCGACTGGGTGCTCCACCCCTGCGCTGAACAGTCCCGCGTTGAAGGAGAAGGAGACGGTGGAGGGTGTGGAGTTCACCGGTTGCGTCTGCAGGCCTGGGTCGATTCGGCGGGCGATGGTCTGGCGGGCGCCTCACCGTCTGTGCTGAGCGACAACCCGAGTGAGGCCGTTTTCATGATCCAGGGAATGTCCGGCTGCTCGGGGTAGGGCGTATCCTCGCTGCCTTCGAGGGGGAGCTCGCCTGCCCGTGGGCGCTGTATCACGTGGGCGCATCCTGCCGGTCTCAAAGGCAGGCCCCACCCGGCGTGGGCGGCCGATGCGTTCGGTGGAGCGGGTCCATGTGGGCCGTGCGTCCGCTCTGGGCCGGAGGCTGCGCACCGTCTCTGAGCGGCACGGCTACCCCGTCGGGGTCGACAAACGCTACGGGCGGGTGCGGGCGTGGATGCGGCGCCGGGAGGCGGAGCTGCCGACGGTGGAGGAGCTGATGGTCACCGCCCCTTACCACGTACAGAACAAGCAGGTGGGGCACTTCGAACGGGAATGGAGGGCGTACTCGTGGCGGGGGCTGCGCCGGCGAGATTGACACCCACCCATCAAGCGCGCATTATTGATTACGCGAAACCGGCGGCATAAAGCGGTGGCCAGCGGAAGGCACCCCCTCACGAGGGTGTCGACCCAGGGCGGCAACCCCGGCCGAACGTCCCGCCGACCACCTTCACCAACTCGACTCGCCCGCCGGCACGTGAGCGCCGGAGGAACACAGAAGAGCAGGCCCCAAGTATAGGGCCGCGGCCCGAAGCGGAGAACGCCATGCCCAACCCCCTGAACCCGCAGCGTCGCGTCATCGGCGGCCGTGCCGTGGTCAACCGCGACTGGATCCGCGAGTTCACCGGCGCCAGCGTCGGCACCGCGGCCCGCTGGTACAAGGTGCGCGACGAGCAGCCCAAGGAGCACCGCCACCCGGAGAAGGAGCGCATCGACGGCGCCGACTTCTACGACGAGAAGCAGTTCCGCGACTTCTACACGTGGTTCCAGAACGAGAAGCAGAGCAAGGTCCTCAAGGCCGACCCCGAGCTGTACAAGCTTCACTCGGAGACCGTCGTCTCCATCAACAAGGCCGCCCAGCTGCTGGGCTTCAAGGGACCCTCGACGATCCGCAAGTACCTGAAGGACAACCCCGGCTACTTCCCGGACTCCGTCGGCGAAGTCGAGGGCCCGACCGGCCGGATGATCCCCGGCTTCCGCGTCGGCGACCTGCAGGACTTCGACCGGAACCGCACCGGGGACAAGCTCGGCAAGGCCGGCCGCCGTACCGGACCGCAGGAGGAGGCGCCCGTCGGCCGGCCTTCGGCCCTCGAGGAGGTTCTCGCCGCCGAGCTGAGCGCCCGTGCCGGGGGTGAGCCGCTCACCGCCACGCAGCTCGCCGAGCAGTTCGCCGCCGAGGCGATCGATCGCGACGGCTACCACCCGGGTCTGGCCGCCGAGCTCAGCGTGCAGTACGGCGGTCCGCAGAGGTCCTGGGAGTACGTTGTCCGCAACACACTCGAGCACCGCCCTGCACCTGCAGCCACACCGTCCCGCTCGGAAGCCGACCGGCGGGCGGAGATCGCCCTGGCCGCCCTGCGCGAGCGCGGCGACGTCCGAGGGCTCGCCGCCTCGCTCGCCCGCGAGCACGGCGGCAGCCGCGACGTCTGGGAGCGCGCGGTGAAAGCGGCGCGCAGGCTCGCCGAGCCCACCACCTGATCGCCCCCACCAGCCGAAGGACAAGCCCTGATGCCCAGCTATCAGCTTCGCGACACCGCCACCCGCCAGGTCCTCGCTCGCGACCTGGCCGACTACGCCGCGGCCGAGGCCGCCCTGGACCGCCTCGACGACGAACTGGAACACGACCTTGCGGCCAACGGCGAAGGCGCCGGACGCATCCGGCTGCGCCTCGACGTCGAGAAGGTCACCGACGGCACCGCGGAGGCCGTCGGACACCACGTGCTCCTCCTCGGCGTCGACGACTACGCCGACCCGCTGCCCGCGCTGTAGCCGACGGAGCTTGCCCATGACCCGCGACACGCCGCCCGAAAAGCCGGTGCCTCGCTCCCACACGCTGCGTCGCGCCGCCGCACGGCTCCGGCGAGGGGCCTTCGCCCGCCAGCAGGACGAGGCCCGCGCCGGCGGACCGTCAGCTCTGCCGCAGAAGAGCTCCTGGGCCGGTACCACGCGCGCCCTTTGTCGTACGCGCAGATGAGAAAGACCGACGTGGTCACCGCGCGCATCCCGATCGCTGCGGACCCGATGCTCGGCTCCGTCCTGGTACGGGAGCTCACCACACCCTTTTCCCTCTCGATCGGCGCGTTCCCGTGGGATGCCGAGCCGTCCGGGCGGGGCAAGAAAGTGGGGAACTGGTTGCACCGCCACTACGTCTTGGGCAAGCGGGACGTCTACGCCCGGCTGCACCACCGCTACGTGCTCTTCGACGATCTGGACGAGGAGACCTGGCGGGTGGTCGGCCGCGCCAGAGCTCTGCGTTCGGCGCTGCAGAGGGCCGAAGTCGTGAAGGCCGGATACCTCGACGAACCTGCCCTGCTGGCCGCCGTCAACGCCACGCTGTGGGATGTGGCCCAGCGTTGCGCCCGGCTCACCAGCCTGCGCCGCACGCGCGAACGCGCGGATGCGTACGACACCGGAGGCCTCCTGCCGGCACAGACGGTGCAGCAAACGGGCAAGGTACTCGCCGAAGCCCGGGCCGCCCTCGACAGTCCCATGGGCAATCTCGAGGAACTCGCCCGGCACGCGCTTGAGGTCGACGACCGCTATCGAGCCTGGAAGGCGCTGCAAGAACTCGCCGGCCGCAGCAACGACTTCGTCGACCTGGCCGTGGCCGACGCCGTCGATCCTCATCACGCGGCCGCATGGGGAAGTCACTTCACACAAGCCCGCGCCGCGGCTGCGACGCTCGCAGCCTCCGTCGACGCCACCAGTTCGTTCCTTGAGGATCACGGGCTCGCGGCCGCCGAGTGAACGGGGCGCTGACCTGCACACCCTTCTAGAAAGGGTTCAGGGTAGTGCCGCATTAAATGCCCGATTTACTGCGGCAGAGCCGGAAGGGGCACGCGTGGGAATCGAACGGGCACCCGTGGCGGGAGTCGGTGTCAGATTCGGCGTGCAGGGCTTGTGGGCAGGGCGTGGACGATAGCGTGGTGGCAATGTGGGAGACGATTCTCGCGACCGTCAGCGGCCTCGGCGGAGCCGGCCTTGGAGCGGCCGGTGCCCTCCTGGTGCAGCGTGCGAAGCGGCGCGACGACGCCGTGGCTGCAGAAGCGGAAGCCGGGCGCGCAAAGGCAGCAGCCACGGAGGCGTATAACGAAGTCACTCTGGAGATCATTGCCACGGCGCGCGTTGCCGCACGAGTCTGGCTTATGACCTCCGAACGCGTGATAGCTGATCTACAACAGGGACGGCCGGTCGACAGCGAGCGCTACGACGAACAGTTACAGGCAGAGCTGAAGGAGTTCACCGCAACGCTCTACCGTTGCATGGTCCGGCGTGCCCACAGGGACGGCATGCGTCTGCAGACCCCGCTCCTGAGGCCAGGCGTCCGCAATCGCCCCTTCGTGGACGAGCTTTCGGAAACTTCCCAGCGTATCCGCGACGCCCTCCACCACGACGCAGACACCCAGATCCAGACTGCGCTGGCAGACATTCAGACCCACGTACGCACCACCTACGACCGGATCAACACCTTCCTCATCCAGAGCACCGAAGCCATCACCAACGAGCCGCTCCCAGCCGTTTCACGCCTGAGGCGGCCAACCTCCGCCCAACTTGCCCTGGCGGAGGAGGGTCGGCGGCGATTCTTACGGGCTCGTGCCGCCTTCACGATGCTGAACGCTGCCGAACGGGAACTGCTGCGCGTCATCGCGCAGGAACCGGAGCCGGTAGCCGCCGACGGCCCATTCCCCCTCATCGACCCTGCGGCCTTCACGAGTGACGCCGTCGAGGAAACCCCAGCCCGCACCGCCCTGACAGAGCGCCAGACCGCCCTCGACCGAGCCGTACTCAAGCTCACGGAGGCCGGGCTAATCCAGGTTGCTCATCCCGCCAATGCGGAGCGTCGAGAGCTCGTGGAAGTCACAGTCCTTGGCCGCGCCGCGGCCGATTACGGGCTATCCATCCGCTGACAACCTCAAGCCAGACGGCGGCTGCCGAGCCAGGTACCACCATGCGCGCCGACGCGATACGCCTCAATGCGGCACGTTGACCTCGAAGGTCGTGAAGGATTTGACGACGACAGCAGTCACACAGCACTACATGTCCTCTTGCCGCACCAATACGGCTCCGGGACGGGTGGGCGGCTGACGGGCCGTCGACTGCGGGGTGGTGGTGAAGTCTTCCCACGGATAACGGGCCGCCATCTGGGCAGATCGTTACGGAGAGTGCAAGCGAAGGCTTTCGCTCCGATGTTCCTCACTCCCCCAAGCAGCCCTACGCCCCTACGGAGACAGTATCGAGCCGCGGGGGCCTCGGCTCGGCGAACCGGGAGTTCAGCAACGTGCCTCACGTCCCAGAGGACCCTAAAATGCTCTGATCATGCTCAACACTTGACACCTCTAGATAATCGTGGATCTGTGGAGGTTCGCCGACGACACCAGCAGGCTTCTCGGCGTGCCGCTGACGAAGGTCGCCGATGGGCGCACCCCTTGGGAGGTGTTCCACGACGTTCGGTTCCTCGGCAACGACCGGCTGGCCCCCTGCACCCGTCTGCTCAAACAGGTGCCGTGCCGGGAGTGGATGGACCAGCACGCCGACCCCACCGACACGCTCGTGTACGTCGGGATCGAGAACACAAAGCGCGATCGGGCACGGATCCCGGCGATCGCCCGCAACTGGAAGCCGTGGGTCACGCGCTTCCCGCTGTGCGGGAAGTGGGAGCCGCTCCGGACCAAGGAAGAACTCCTGGACGAGGCGCGGGCTCTGGGTGTCTCACCGCCCCGCCTGTATGAGCTCGGCTTCTCCCACAACAACTGCGGGGGCACGTGCGTGCGCGCGGGCCAGCGCCAGTGGAAGCACCTTCTGGAAACCCTGCCCGAGCGGTACGCGTACGCCCAAGAGCGGGAGGAGGAACTGCGGCAAGAACTCGGCGACGTCAGCATCCTCCGTGACCGCAGCGGGGGCGAATGTCGGCCCCTCCCGCTGAGCCGGTTGCGCGAGCGATAGGCGGGCTCATGCGACGCCCCAGGTACATGACCTGGGGCGTCGGTTTTCACGCGTCAGGCAGGCTGCCCATGCATCGGTGGGCGAGCCGATGCAGTAGGCGCCGCAGATCTGCCCAGACGGCGCGCGATACGTATCCGAACATCGTCAGTTCCCGTCGATAGCAGCCGGGCTTTTCCTCAGGCACGCCGGTCCAGCGGGGGCAGGAGGCTGTCCCCTGGCCAGAAGGGTCGCTCGGTCGCAACACCGGTGAGGAACATGCCGACTTCGTCCAGGACCACGGCGCGTTCCGCAGAGCCGTAGATGACGAAGTCGTCGGCTGCGGCGTCATACGCGCGGACCTGACCGTGTGGCCCCGTGCACAGGAGGGCGCGCGCTATCTCGGGCAGACCGAGGCTCAGAGCGTCGCACCGCCCTGCGTGGACGAGCTGCACCAGGTCGGTGGTGACACCCTCCCAGTCGCCGATCTTTGGCCAGTCGGCGCCGCCGTTCAGTTCGTGGGTGAGGGTGGCCAGCGGGATGATCTCGCCCGGCTGCCGTCCCTGGACGAGAAGGTCGTGGATCCGGACTCCGTCGGGCTGGCGCACCTGCGGGTGCCGCAGGGAGCCAGCGGCGACCACAGTGGTGTTGATCTCCTGGGTGCCGGGGCCCGGGTAGTACGGCTCGTGCGCGAACAGCAGGTAGACGTCCGGGGTGCGGGCGGCTTGGCTGGACTCGGGCTGGGGCTGGGGCATGAGGACGTTTCCCTTCAGCGGTGATGTGCTGGGCGTGGGGCCAGGTGTCGTCTGGCGGAAGCCCGGCGGGTACGGGCCCAGTGGCCGCCCCGGCACGCGGGGCTGGTCCGCATCGGATGCGGCGTCCTCGCGTGCGGTGCGCTCGATGATCTGCGCGACTTGGTCGGCGAGTTGGAGCATCAGCCGTTCACGGGTGATCAGGCCCTCGGAGGCCGAGCGGGTGTCTTGGGTCTGGAGCAGGCCAGCGGCGTCCCACAGCAGGTTGTGGCCGACCTCGGCCGAGCGGCGCAGTTCGTAGCGGTCGCTGCCTGCGGCGGCCTGGACGAGCAAGGTGTGCAGGGTGGCGAGGCGCTGTAGGTAGCGGCAGGCGTTGACGCCTTCGACCTTGCGGACGTGCTCGTCGGCCCGGGCGTCCAGCCGGCCGGGCAGGTGCTCGGCGAGGAGCGGAGCGAGCAGCATCGCCGGCAGTGCGACGTCGATGGGGACGCCGTGGCGCATGGCGAACAGCCCGACGATCACGCTGATGAGCGCAACGGCAGCGGCGGAGAAGCGCAAGGAACCGGGGACGGTGGCGAGAGCGATGCGCTGGGCGGGGCGCCTGATCAGCCACCGCAGCGCGAGGCGCTGGGCGCGGGTCGCGGCAGGCGTGAGCACCCCGATCTGCTGGGGGACCTCGGGCAGCGTGCCGTCGCTGGGGACAGTCCAGGCGAGCCAGCCCCACGAGGTGCGTTCGTGTACGAGGACGGGCTGGCACGCGGCCGAGCACGTGCTGTCGCGGACGTGGCCGGTGCGCAGGGCGCGGGTGCTTTCCTTCTCCCACCGGCCCGGGTGGCAGGTGAAGGGGTGTTGGTGGTGCGCGGCCGCGGTCTGCGACGGTGTGTGGAGCGTCTGTGTCACGGGGTGCTTCCTTCCAGGTGGTCGATGAACGTGGAGGCGCACGTGGTGCAGCGGCCGTCGCCGTCGGGGTGGGCGCGGCGGGGAGTCGGCCCCGGGCAGGTGCGGCATGGCGGCCAGCCGAGGCAGGCCGGGCACAGGTCCTCGCCGGGGGCGGTTCCGGGTACGCCGCAGCCGGCGCATTCCACGAGGGCCCGGTAGGTCAGGGCCTCGCTCACCGTGCGCGCGGCGGAGGAGGTGGTTGAGCGCGGGGGCGGGTCCTCCCACGCGGGCGTGTCGTGGCGGCTGGCCACGGTGGCGGGCGGCGGGTAGGCCTGGGCGGCGCGGAGCCGGGCGGCGATGATCGCGCCGACGGTGGTGCGGACCGGGCTCGGCAGAGGGCGGTCGCTGATGACGTGCTGAAGCTGCTCGCGCGTCCAGCTGGCGTCCAGCATCGCGGTGACGGTGCGCCCCTGCTCGGCGAGGACCTGGTCGGTCAGCAGCAGCTCGGGGCGCTGTGCGCCGATCGCCAGCAGCAGGCGGACGCCTGGTTCGAGGTCCGCGGGCGCCGGTGCCGTCCGTGGTGCCGGCGGCGCTTCGCCGCGCGCTCGCACCGCGCGGGCGCGGGGAGGGAGGGGTCTGGTGTTCTGCTGAGTGGTCTTCTTTCTGTTGGTGTTCTTAGTGGGCCGATCAGCCAACGTAGGGTCATCCACTGGTGGAAAACCCGACTCTGGTTGTGACCTGCTGTTTTGCAGGGCGGGTAGGTCGGTGATGAAGTACGCGGCCGCGCCGAGGGTGCCGTCCTCGCCGCGCTCGCGTTCCCGGACGAGGAAGCCGTGCTTCTCCAGTTCCTTCAGCCCGCTCTTGACGGCTGACTCACCGTCACGGCCACGGAGGGCGAGATCGGTGACGGTCATCCGCCAGCCCTCCCGGTGCGTGGAGAGCAGTCCGAACAGTCCCTTGGCCTTGTAGGACAACGCGGTGGTGCGGAACAGGCCGTTGGCGATCTGGGTGAACTGATCGGCCGCCATCACGCCCCGACGGATCCCCGCCCCGAACCCGCTCCCGTGCCCGGCCTCCGGGGCCGCGATCACCAAGTCGGCTTCAAGCAGCGCGATGTCCAGGGTGGCCGGACGGTCGGTGATGCAGTAGACGATCTCGCCGAGGGTGCCGTCCGGGCGACGCAGGCGCTCACGGATCAGGTAGCCGTGCGCTTCCAGCTCTTTCAGCCCGGCGCGGACCGCTTCCCGTCCGTCCGGACCCAGGCGGACGAGGTCGGCGATCGTCACCTGCCAGCCGTTGGTGTGCGTACTGACGTACCCGAAGATCCCCTTCGCTTTGAACGACAACTGGGAGTCACGGAACAGCGCGTTGGCAACCTGGGTGAACTGATCGGCCGCCATCACGCCCCGGCGGATCCCCGCCCCGAAGCGGCTCACCTCCGTGCCCCCGCCGCCGGCCGCGCCCGGTGGCCACGGTGGCGCACCCGGCTCGCCGACGTGGGGCGGCCGGTGGTCCTGGGCATGGAGGCGTGCATCTGTTCCATGCCGTCAGCTCACTCGCCGACCCCGACCAGGCTGACGGCCACCAGCCCCGACCATCGGTCACGATCCGGCAACGGGAGTCGACTAGCTGCCGTGGTCGGGCTCATGGTCGGGGCGACCACGCGCCCTCAGCTGTGGCCTGTACGTGGTGTGCCGCCCGATTGCGCATCGCCAGACGGGCGGTTGCACAGCGAGGCTGCGCAACCGGTCGAGGATCGTGCGCAGTCGGGTGGCGCTGAGCGGTTGCGCAGTCCGCCCGAGGCTTCCTGATCTTCTCGTGCACAGGTTCGGGCGCCGCACTGCGCAGGCTCTGCCGCGGCCCCTGGCGGCGACCGTCTGCGCACTGGCGTGCGGGTCCGGCGCAGTGCGGCAGGAAGGCAACCGCAGCAGTCGCCGGCCGTGGGCTTGTGGCGGACAGGATGCGCCGGTTCCAACTCTCGGCTGACCCGTGGTCGGGCCTGTGGTCGGGCCGACCATGACCCCGACCATGGACTTCGTGTCCCCATCGTGACCGTGGTCGGGGGTTCGTGGTCGGCGGTCGGGTCGGGGCCCGCGGGTTTTCTCAAGGTCAGAAACATTCCTTCTGACCTGGGAGTTTGACCATGTCTCCTGGCAAGCAGGCCTCGGAACGCGAGGCCGCTGCTCCGATGGCGGCAGGCGCCCGGCTGGAGGCGATGCGGCGCCGCGTGCGTCTGTCGCGTCTGGCGGTCTGGACCGTCATCGCGGCCGGCCCGATCGCTTTGGGCCTCACCATCACCTCCACTCCGACCACGGTCGAGGCGGCCACCCCGTCCAAGCCCACCGCCGCCGTGCGCACCACGGCGGTGGCCGCCGATCCGGTCGGCTATGCGCAGCTGTTCGTGCACGCGTGGCTGCGCAGCAGCGCGGATGACGCCTCGAGTGCGCAGGCGCGGCTTGCGCACTCGATGGCGCCGGACGTCGAACTACCCGACCCTGCCGCGGATGCGCAGTCGACGCCTCAGTCCGTGACGGCGGTGCGCAGTGCGCAGCGCGCGGACGGCGCTTGGTCGGTGACGGTGGCTGCGCAATACAGCGACGGAGCGGTGCGGTACTACGCCGTGCCGGTGGCCGCCGGTCGCGCGGGCGCCTCGTTCGCCGTGACCGGTGCGCCCGGTGTGGTGGCCGGCCCTGTCCGGGCCGAGGTGCCGAAGTCGTCGTACGGCGTGAGTGTCCCGGAGGGTGATCTGTCGGCGGCCGTCGGGGAGTTCCTCGCCGCCTACCTGACTGGTGCCGGAGAGGTGCACCGCTACCTGGCCCCCGGCGTGAGCCTGTCGCCGGTATCCCCCGCCCCCTACACGTCGGTCACGGTGCAGCAGGTGTCCGCCGTCGAGGAGGCCGCGGCATCGGAACAGGTGCCGGCCGACGGCACGAAGGTCCGTGTCCTCGCACAGGTGGAAGCCCGGGACACCGGCGGGCGGTGGCCGCTGGCGTACGAGCTTGCGCTCACGGCCCGCTCGGGGCGCTGGGAAGTCTCGGCGCTTGAGTCCGGGACGGCCCTGGACGGGGGTGCCCGGTGAACACGGTGAACAGCGTGATCCTCGCCGGTCAGTTGGACGACCTTGGCGACAGCTGGATCAACATGTTCAAGGACTGGGCGACCAAGGGTCTGCAGGCCGGTCTGCTCGTGCTCGTCGTCGTCATCATGATCCAGAAGTTCAGCCTCAAGGCCGGGATCGGCGCCTTGCTGCTGATGATCATCGCGCTGGGGTTGTACAACTCCCGCGAGGACCTGGCGGACATGTTCGAGGACGAGGTCAAGAACCCTGCCAAGGGCGCGCCCGCTGTCCCCGGCATCGTGCATGGTTCTGACCCTGTCGTACGAGAGCACTCCACTGGTGCCGGGGGCTGGCTGTGAGCGCCGCGGCGGCCGCTGGCCGGGTGGGGCGCTTCTACACCGCCGCCCGTCGCCATCCCTGGGTGCTGGGAAAGGTCGCGGACTGGAAGATCCCGCTCGGCCCGTACACGCCTGCGCAGATCGCGGTTGCCGTCGGTGGCGGCTTCCTTCTGATCAAGACGATCAGCTGGTGGTCGTGGATGGGGCCGATCCCGATCGCGGCCTGGCTGCTGGCGATCTGGGCGGTCCGCCGTCCGAAGATCCGGGGCCGCGCCCCGCTGCAGGCGGCGCTGGGCTGGATGCTGCTCCTCTGGCAGCCCCAGGGAGGGCGGATCGGCGGGCGTGCCGCCCGCGACCGCGCTCCCCACCCGCTGATCGGCGGCTTCACGATCGAGGACGCGCCCGTCTTCGCTACGGCCGCCGAACCGTCCCCCGCGGTGCGCGACCGGGCGCCGCACCCGAACCCGGACTCCAGCCGCTCGGCCACGCGGCACCGCAAGGAGCCGACTGCTCCCGCGGCGCCGGTGGGGCCGGTGTCGGGTGTTCAGCAGCTGCTCGCGCTCGCCGAGCAGGGCGGGGGTGTGCGGTGAGAGTTCCGATCCGTCACATCGCCGGGCACCTGGTTTGGTCGACGCACGGCAGCGTGTGGGCCGTCTACCGCCTGCACCCGGGCCCGGACGCGCAAGGGCAGCACGAGGAGGCCGTTCAGGGCACCTATGTGCCCGCCGCGGTCCGTGACGAACAGCTCGCCAAGATCACACATTTGGTGCGGTCGCTTTCTGGGGCGCCGCGGCTGTTCGGGCTGTGTGCGCAGGTCGACCCCGGCGAGATCGCCCTGCGGATGATCGAGGGCATCGAGCCGGCCGACACGGCACCGGGCGCGGGTCGGCACCCGTGGGTGGAGAACGTCGAGGCGACCCTGGATCTGCTGGACGACCAGGAGATGCACCACCGCACCCTGTGGCTGGCGGTGCCGCTCCAGGCCGAGACAGGTGGCCTTCAGGTATCGGCGTCCCTCGGCGCGGTGTGGGCGGAGATGTCTCCGATGCTCGGCATGCGGCCGGCGCCGGTGGCACAGCGGGAGGTGACCGCCCACCGCGAGCAGGCCTCCCGGGTGGAGGCCGCGCTCGCCGGCGGCATCGCCTTTCGCCCGGCCCGCCCGGCGGAAATCGTGTGGATGATCCAGCACGCCCTCCACCGCGGCCTGGCAGAGCCCCTGCTGACGGAGGCCGAGAGCAGCGGCCTGTACGGCGGGCAGCTGCGTGACGGTGTGCTGCGCTCCCCCAGTTACGCCGACCTCGGCCAAGTACGCCTGCAGGAAGGCGGCATCGACCCCGACCTGGACGACGTCGACGACCTCAAGAGCTCCGGCCGGATCACGCGGTCCGGGCGGAAGGCGTGGTGGCGGGTGAACAGCGGCTCGCCGCTCGGGCGGCGCTGGCTGCAGGTCGAATCCGACGCCGGGGTGGGCTACCAGGCGCAGCTCGCTTTGGCCGAGTGTCCGCCCGCGGTCAGTCAGGACGCCGCCGATCTTTTCGCCCAGCTGGAAACTCTCGACTTCCCCGTCGACTACACCGTCGACCTCACCCTCGTCCCGGCGGAGAAGGCGCGCGACCAGGTGCGCCGCAAGAAGAACGAACTCATCGACCAGGCCGACCAGTACGACGCCCGCCCCACCGGCATGCCTGCCTCCCTGACCGACGCCGCCCGCGACCTGGGCGAGCTGGACGCCCGCCTGTCGCGCACCAGCGTGGAGGTCGAGGTGCAGTCCGTGACCGTGCTGACGGTGTGGGGGCCGACCGCCGCCGTGTGCGACGCCCGGGCCCGCGCGTTGGCGGCACTGCTGGGTGGCGCCGACTACCGGGCCGTGCGCCCGGCCGGCCTGCAAGAGGCCCTGTTCACGCTCGGCCTGCCCGGCACCGTACGCCCGGGTGTTGTACGGGAGTTCACCCAGCACCAGATCTCAGAAGACTGGGCATTGAGCGGGGCCTTCACCGCCTCGGAGGTCGGCGACCCGAACGGCATGTTCCTCGGCATCGACCTGGACAGCGGCACCACCCGCCCCGTCATGATCAACGTGGCGGACGCGCCCAAGGTCGACGCGTCCGCATCCATGGGCATCGTCGGCGATCTCGGCGCGGGCAAAAGCGTCCTGCAGAAACTGATCGCGGAAGCGGTCTGGGCGCGCGGAGGCTGCGCCATCTGCATCGACCGCACCCCCGTACGCGAGTGGGCCACCTTCGCCCGCACCGCGGCCGAGGGCCGCGTCCAGATCATCGACGCCGCCCAGGCCGAAGTCTCCATCGACCCGCTGCGCATGTTCGACGGACCTGAGGGCCGCCACTACGCCCTGTCCTACCTCACCCTGCAGCTCGGGATCGGGCCGATGAGCACGAACGGCGAAGTCCTCCACCACGCCGTCGAACAGGCCGCCGCCAGCCCGCAGCCATCCATGCACCGCATGCTCCAGGTCCTCGAGGAGATGGCCAGGAGCGAGGCGGGAAAGCGGCAGGACGCGTGTGCCACCCTCGCCGGTCTCGTCCGCGTGGTCGCCACCAACTCCCTGGCGCGGATGGTGTTCGACCCCGCGCTGCCGCCGGTGCACCTGGATGCGTCCAGCACCTCCGACATGATCGTGATCACGACAGCGGGTCTGAAGCTGCCGCCGAAGGCCGCGTTCGACAACCCGGAGGTCCTGCAGCAGCAGCCGCTGGAGGCACTGATCGGCCGCGCGGTGCTCTACCTGATCGCCGCGATCGCCAGGCAGACCGCGTTCGAGGACCCGAACCGGTTCACCGCCGTGGTCGCGGACGAGCTGTACTGGCTGACCTCGTCCGCCGAGGGCACCGCGCTGATCCACGAGATCCTCCACGACGGCCGCAAGCACGGCGCCGGACTCCTGGCTGCCTCCCACGACGCTGACGAACTCGGTCCCGACCGCGGCCTGATGGCCTACCGCGGGCTCGCCCGCACCGCGGATCGTGAACGCGCCCGCCGCGGTCTTGAGTTCGTGGGCCTCGACCCGCACGACGGCGAGCTGCTGCGGCTGGTGACCACCGGTCTGTCCCCCGTCGGCCGCAAGGGCCGCGAAGGCGAGTTCCTGATCACCGGGCCCCGGCAGAACACCGGCCGCATCAAGGTCGTCATCCCCCGCATCGCCCGCATCGCTTCGTCCATCACCACCACCCCGGGCCACCGGACCACGACGCCCTCGTCCGCGCCGCTCGCCAGTACTGGTGTTGGTGACCATCCGGAGGACCTTCGATGAAAGCCTTCTCCCCCAGCCGCTCACGGCGCCTCGCCGCGGCCGCCAGCATCATCACAGGCACCGCCGTCGCGGTGGGGCTTGTGCTGATGACGTTCATGGTCAGCCTGCCCGAGGCATGGTGGCCGCGGACCGGAGCAGCGTTCGCTGCGACCGGTGACCGGCACGACGATCCGTGCGAGCTGATCGTGGGCCCGGCCAAGGACTACTGCGAGCGCGACACGACAACCACCCACACTGCGCAGGCCCGTGATGACCGCGCCGTGTGGCGGCTTGTTCCTGCAACGGCGGCCCTCGGCGCGCTCGCCATCTGGCGCCGGTCCCGGCCGGCAGGGCGAGGACGGCGCTGACATGCTCCGCCCAGATCGCGCAACACTTCGCTCAGCCGGCTTCGTCGTGCTGCTCACCGGCGTGTTCGTCATGGTGAACAGCCAGGTCGTGTACGCGGCTGGCAGCAACAGCGAGACCGGTGACCTCCTCGCGCCGCTGAACATCTACTCGTCCGAGGGCGTGCCGATCAACGGGTACGAGCTGAATGCCCAGGGCGGATCCATCGTCGCCTTCAAGACGCAGGCCCTGGCCTTCGCCCTGTCGGGGCTGTTCACGCTGATCCGGCTACTGGTCGGCCTGGCCGGGTGGGCAATCGAGATGGCCTTCCGCTTCCCCCTGCTAAAAATCCTTGTCCGCCCCGCGCAGAAGGTCGCCGACACCTACGACAACGTCGTGGTCGACACCCTCGGGCTGAAGGGTCTGCTGCTCGCGTGGGCGTTCGTCTTCACCGGATTCATGATCGTGCGCGGGCGAGTCGGCCGCGGCCTCGGCGAAATGTCCCTGACCCTCCTCATCGGGGCGCTCGCCGCCTCGGCCCTTATCCGCCCCGACACCCTGCTCGGCCCCAACGGGCCGCTGGGGCAGTCACAGCAGGTCGCCGCCGAGGTGGCGCAGCAGAGCGTCAACTCCTACGACTGGGGCGGCAAACTCGCCAGCCTGGACCCATGCGCCGGCCTGGCGGGCAACGCCGAGATCAAGTGCCTGGAACGGGAAGACGCGGAACCGGTCTCCTCAACTGATGTGGCCCGCCCCCTCCAGGATTCGGTCACCAACGCGTTGATCGTGAAGCCGTACATGCTGCTGCAGTACGGGCGCATCCTCGACCCCGCCAAGAAGTCCGACCTCAAGGCCTACGCCGTCCACCTGAAATGGGTCATCGGCGGCTACAAGGCGGGCAACGCCCGTGTCACCGAGGAAGGAAAGGACGCCTGCAGCCTGGTCAAAGGCCCGGCCAAACAGTACTGCGAACGCGACCAGGCAGGCGATACCGACCCTGACGAAGGCGGAGACGGCCTGCCGGCCCTCACTCCTGGCGGCGAACTGCTGGACGCTTCCAACGCGATCGTCACCGACGAAGACCGCGAGTTCTACTACTTCCTCGAGGACATGAAGAAGGCCGGCGACGTCGGCAAGGCGTGTGCCGCCCACGCGGAGAAGCCCACCTGGTGGCGGGTGGGCGGCGCCGGACTGCTGCTGATCGCCGCGCTGTTCATCTGCGGCATGCTGCTGTCCAGCGCCATCGTGCTGCTGGGCACCCAGGGCGTCTGCGCCGCAGCGGCGGCCGTCGGGGGCGTCACCTTCGTCGCGGGCATGCTGCCCGGGCCCGCCCGCCAGTCGGTTTGGAAGTGGCTGTCGATCTGGGGCATCGCCATCCTGGCCGTGGTCGGGATCTGCGCCTTCGTGCCGTTCTTCGGCATCGCCGTCGACGCCACCATCACCGACGGACCCGACCTGATGGTCGAGCGGATCCTGCTCATCGACGTCCTGGCCATCGCCGGCGCTGCCGGGCACCGCCGCCTGCTGATCGGGATCACGTCCTTCGGCCACCGCATGGCGATGCGGATGCGCTACGCCAAGGTCGGCGGCACCCACATGCCCGGCGACACCTCCGAGCTCGGCGCCGCCCTCGCCATGAACTCCCCTGCAGCGAGGGGAGGTTACGGCGGCGGGCTGCGCGCCTTTACCGGTGGGGGCGGCGGCCGGTTCGGGCTGCTCGGCACCCGGCAGCGGCTGATGGGCGCACTCGCCTCCCTGACCGACGGGGCGGGCATGCCGGTCGACACCGCAGGCGTCCTTGCCGATGCCACCGCGGAAGCCGGACGCGGTCTGGCCCCGCTCACCGCCGCGGCCGCCGTGGGCGGACTCGGCGCGCGGCTCGGCGCAAAAGGCGCGCACTGGCTGCTGATCGGCCGCAGGCCCGACAGGAACCAGCTGGCGAAGTGGCGGAAGCCCACCGCCGACGCCGACCCCGGCGAGGGTGGCCCCTTGGACGGGGGCGTCGGTGGAGGACCGCGGCGGCCCGGAGGCCCTCCCGACCGTTACCGCGACGACGAGGGCCGGATCGTCGATCAGAACACCAGCGAGGTACTGCACGACCAGAACACCGACCGCACCCTGCTGTCCACCCGCGCCCACAACCGTCTGGTGCGCTTGCGCGGCTACCGCATCCTGAACCGCGGGGGCCGCACCGCCTACGGGGCGACGGCCGGTCTGCCGGCCAACCTCCGCCGGGCCCGGGCCGGCGGCTCGCGCTACGCGCACGACGCACGGCAGCAGGTACGGGTGTGGGGCAACACCCTCCGCGAGGACGGCCGGGTCTGGGCCGAGACTGGCGGTCAGGTGTCCCGTGCCGTCAGCCGTCGCCTGCCCACCCGCCCGACACCGGGTTCCGGGCCGACCGGGTCCTCCAGTGCCCCGGCCCGCACGATGCTGGCGTCCTCTACACGATCCGACCCACCCACGTCGTCGGCCGCAGGCAGCACCCCTGCGCACGCCGCACCACCGGCGTCCCCGACCCGGTTGGGAGGCGGTCCGTCCCGGCGTCCGGCGAGCCCGGCCGGGCCGGTACTGGCCGGAGGCGGGCGGCGCGAGCAGCAGCACACGTGCCCAGGCGGGCGCCCGGTTCGAGGAACTCAAGCGGCGTACCGAGCCCGCAGCCGAGCGACTGCGCCAGCAGGCGGCGCGCGCGCAGCCCCCCGACGACCGACATCCCTACGACCCGGACCCGGACAACCCGGACCCCGCAGACGCCGACTTCTGGGACTGGTGGCAGCGGCACAGCGAGGGTCCGGGTGGGGCACCGGACGAGGGCGGTGGCAGCGCATGAGGCACGCCCGTCGCCGCATAGGCCGCTGGGGATGTGCAGTCGTGCTGCTGCTGTTCGCAGCCGTGTGCTGCGCCGCACCGGTAGGGAACGCGATCAGCGCCTACGTAGCATTGAAGACGGGTGTACCCGGCGCTGGAGACGGTGGGATCGCAGAGGGCGGCACAGCCGCCGACATACCGCCGCGCATGCTCACCGCCTACCGCAAGGCCGCCCAACAGGTTGTGAAGCATGTGCCGAAGTGCCGGGGGATGCGCTGGCCGGTCCTCGCCGGGATCGCCAAGGTGGAGTCCAATCACGCCATCGGCCGGAACGTCGCAGGGGGCGGGGACATACGCCCGAAGATCTACGGGGTGCTCCTCAACGGCTCCGGCGCCGGCGGCAACACCACCGTCTTCCCGGACACCGACAACGGCCGCTGGGACGGCACCGCAAACGGAGAGCGTGCCGTCGGCCCGTTCCAGTTCCTGCCCTCCACCTGGGAAGGCGTCGGCAAGGACGCGAGCGGCGGCAAGAGAGCGGACCCGCACAACGCCGACGACGCAGCACTCGGTGCCGCGATCTACCTGTGCGGCAACGGCCGCGACCTGGCCAAGCGGACCCAGCTCAAGGCCGCGATCTTCCAGTACACCCGCTCCGACGAGTACGTCGTCAACGTGCTCGGGTGGATCGACCAGTACACGGCAGCCGCCCAGGACCCGGATCTGAAAAACGCCACAGGCAAGGTCCGCACAGTCCTCGAGGCGGCACTCTCCCAGCGGGGAGAACCGTACTCGTGGGGCGGCGGCAACGCCAAAGGCACGTCCTACGGGATCTGCTGCTCCCCCAGCGGAAAGAGCGGCACGACGATCAAGGGCTTCGACTGCTCGGGGCTGACCACCTATGCCTACGCCAAGGTCGGCATTCAGCTGCCGCGGACCGCGGCAGCGCAGGCCGGGGTCGGCCGGCGCATCCCCGCAAGCCTCGGCGCCGGCGCCCTCAGGGCGGGCGACCTCGTCTTCTACGCCTACGCCCCCGGACGCGATTCCACGATCTACCACGTCGGGATCTACGTGGGCGGCGGACAGATGGTCAACGCCCCTCGCCCGGGCACCGTGGTGCGCCTCGACTCGGTCAACGCGATGTCCGGCTACGCGGGAGGGGCACGGCTGCTGTGACCACCACCCCACGCTCACCCCAGCTGTTGCTCGTCAGTACGGCTGTCCTCGCCATCGTGGGCATCGCCCTCATCGGCCTGCCACGCGGGAACGCGCCAACGGCCCCTCAGACGTCGACGACCGCGCACGCGACCACGGGCCCGGCATCTGCAGCATCGCCACCTCCCAACAACAAGACGGCTCTGGAGCCGGCTCGCTCGGCGGCTCCCGCCGCATCGGCACCGTCAGCCCTCATGTCCGCTCTGCCGCCGCACGGCGAGGGCACGGTCGGCGACCGGGCTGTCCAGCAGAGCCTGGAGGCGGCCTGGCCCGCCGACCTTCCCGCCGCCGAGGAGAAGGAGTTGCTTGCTGCCGGCCGGGCGCTGCTACGGGCAGACGCCACCGGTATCGGCCGTGCACAGTGGCCCGCCGTCTTCTCCGGCTTGGGCGAAGGGGTGGCTCCGGCGTTCGCCGCTGCCCGCTTCCGTGTCCAGGCCGCGATCGCCCGCCGTGACGGCAGTGCGGACAAGGCGGTGGTCCATCTGGTGTGGGCCGGGACCGACCGCGGCGGCACCTTCACCGACCTGCGCATCACCGACTGGCACTTCACCCGCACCACCTCAAGGAAGGGAGCGTCCACGTGGACCCCGCAGCCCCGTACCTGACCGGCCAAGCCTCCGCACCGCCATCCAGCCAGCTACTCGGCCTCGTCTCGGGCATCGTTCACGCCGCCGCATGGGTGCTCACCTACTCGTGGGTGATGGCCCTGGCTGTCGTCGCCGTCTGGGCGGCAGGCGAGGCGGTGATGCGTCGTCTGGCCCGGAAGGCCTCGGCCGAGCGGATGGCATTGGAGCTCGTCCCGTCCAGGCACTTCGATCCCGGTCTGGAGGAGATCTTCCGCCGGGGTGTTCAGCTCGCCCGGGCCTCAACTTCCATGCCGTGGTGGGCCCCGCGCCGGTCCAAGGCAGTGCAGATCCGGCTGCGCGCCGACGGCTCCAGCCCGCTGCGCTACCGCATCGAAGGCCCCGCCGGCGGCGAACGCCTGCTGTCGATCACACCGTTCGGTCCGGCTGTCACCGTGACCCGGGCCCGACCCACCGTGGACAAGCCCCGTGACCATGTGGTGCGGGCGGAGTTCATCCTGCGCGGCAAACCGACCGCGCCCCTGCGTGAGGTCCCGCTGACCCCGGACCCGTTGCAGCCGCTGATCGACGCCGTTTCGGACCTGCGTGCCGAGCTGGGGGATCTCGCCGAGATACGCCTCGATATCCAGCGTGCCCCCAAGTGGGCGCTGCGGGCGCGCCGTGTGCAGCTGATGGGCAATGCGCGCCGTGCGGAGCGGCGTGAAGCCCAGCGGGCCGCCCGGTGGGTGCGGCAGGACGCCACCGGCATCGAGGACTCGTGGACCTGGCAACTGCAGCAACTGGTCGCAAGCAAGCAAGGCGGGGGCGGAGGCGGGCGGAGGCTGGTCATGCCGCCGGTACCGCGCCGCGTGGACCCCCAAGAGGCCCTGGGCAAGCTCGCCGAGGACGACCACCTCGTGCGGGTGCAGCTGCTGGTGACGTGCGCGTCGAACACGTCAGGTCGCGCCGAAGCGCGGCTGGCTCAACTCCAGGCCGCGCTGGATGTGTTCGGTGGCGGCTCCCGCTGGGCGATGCGGGGCTGGAATATCGGCCCGTGGCGGTTCGGGGCGGACCGCTGGCCCAGCCGGCGGGGCTTCGAGCGCCGCTGGAAACTGGGGCACTGCCAGCCACCCCGGGCGAACTGGGTCCGGCTGGAGGAACTGACCGGGCTGCTCAAGCCGCCCACCGTGCACTGCCGCCTGCCCCTGCTCGCCGGCGATCTGCCGACGTTCGAGCACGGGAACCCCGGCCTGTTGCTGCAGGGCATCTACCGGGCCCCGGACGGCCGCCGTCGCCTGGTCGCCACCTACGCCAACGAGACCTTGTTCGAGGTGGGGGTCGGCAAAGCGGGCGGCGGCAAAACGGAACGGGCTCTCGCCCAGGCGATTGGCTGGGCCCACGCAGGCGGCGGGCTCATGTTCGTCGACCCGCACCGCGACTCCTGGCCGCGCGCCCTGCCCTTCCTCGCCCATGACCATCTGATGCCACGGATCGCCTTGATCGACCTGAACGCGGGCGGGCCTGCACCTCAGCTCAGCTGCTGGAATCCGATCGGCATGCACCAGGGCCAGGTGGCCCACGAGGTCGTCGAGGCGACCGCCGACGCCTACGCGTCCGTACTCGGCTGGGACGACGCCACCGCGCCCCGGGCACTCACCATCCTGACCGCCGCCCTGGCAGTGCTGGTGGCCGTCAACGAGGCCGCCTGCCAGGCCGAACGGCCGCAGGACCAGGCCACTGTCTTCCACCTGCGCCCGCTCCTCACCGACCCGGTCTTCCGTGCGGCGGCCCTCACCGCCATCGAGGAGCGCCTGGATGAGGAGACCCGCTCGTGGTGGCAGACGGTGTTCCCGGCGCTGCCCGCCGACGCGTTCGCCGTGGTCCTCAACCCGATCGCCCGCCTGGCAGCGAACCCCGTCACCCGAGCCTTCCTCGGCCAGGGGGCCGGCGTCTACAACATCCGCGCCGCGATGGACTCACGGATGATCGTGTGGGTGTGTCCGGGCGGGAACGGGCCCACCGACCGGCTCATCACCGCACTCCTCGCCCGCGACCTTCTGCGGGCCGTGCGCTCGCGCAGGGACACCGCGGAAGACCAGCGGGTCCCGTTCCGCCCCTACTTCGACGAGCTGATCACCCTCACAGGGGCCGCCCCGGAAACCATCGCGTCGATGTTCGAGGACTTCCGCAAGTACAAGGTCCACGTCCACGGCATGACCCAGCTGCTGGCCCGCCTTCCCATCCCGGTGCGGCTTTCGCTGGTACAGAACGCCTCCACTCTTGCCTCGACCGCAGGCTCGCAGTCAGCGGTTGCCCCGATCACGGCAGAGTGGGGCGAGAGTCCGAGCCCGGATGTCGTCGCCACCCTGGACCGGTTCGAGCACTTCATGTCGATGACCGTCGAGGGCCGTCGAGTCGGCCCCGTCCGAATCTCCGGCCCCCATCTGGACGACGTTTTCGCCGACTACGCCCGCCCGGGCCGGGCGGGGGCGCTGGAGCACGCCGCCCGGGCCACAGCCGGCAGCGCGCCGCTGAATCAGCTCGCTGACCGGGCGGATCACCAGCTCACCCGCCTGAGCAGGTTCCTCGCACACCACACCCCCGAAGCCCAACCGGCAGTCCACCTGCGCAAGAAGGGATACCAGTGACCACCACCTTCGAGACCATGCCGTCCGGCCGTACGCCGAGCCCCATCGAGCCGCTGCCGCATCAGCTCCTGGCCGTGCTCGGTCAGCACCGGATGGCGACCACGCACCAGCTCCACCAACTACTGCGGCCCGGCGCAGCGCGGCAGACCGTCTCCGCTCCGCTGAACAAGCTGCGCCGCGACGGCCTAGTGGACTATGCAGTCCTTCCCGCGTCCAACCGGTCTCGCGCCTGGTACCTGACGAGCGATGGCGCACGACTGACCCGCGACTTCCCCGCCCTGCGGGGACGGCCCCCGTACCCGATCAACTCGACCACAGCTGCCTCGCTGAAGACACCGCACACCCTGACCGTGGTCCGCACCCACCTCGCGTTCGTCGCGGACGCCCGCCGCCGCGGCGACGAGCACGGCCACCTGGACTGGACGCCAGAGGTTTCCCACCCGCTCAGTGACGGCGAGAGGATCATCACGGACGCGGTGATGCACTACACCCTCATCGAGGCAGAGGAACGGACGAAGCTGCGGGCGTTCATTGAGGTCGACCGGGCGACCATGGGCAGCGAACGGCTCGCCTCCAAGCTGATCGAGTACGCGCGGTTGTGGTCATACGAACCCCAGCCTGTCGGCCGGCCACGCACGCGGCAGCCCGCCGGGGTTGGGCCGGTGTGGCTGCGCTGGTATCCCGTTTTTCCCCGAGTGCTGGTCGTGCTGACCGGGGCCTCCCGGTATGTCCTGGGCAACCGGATCAGCGACCTGCAGGCCATGGTGACGGAGCACCCGCTCGTGGGCACGCTGGTCCGGCAAGTACCCATGGGCGCGGCCGTCTTGGAAGACCTCGAAGACCAGGGACCCACAGGTGACGTCTGGGTCCGTCTGGCTGGCGGTGTTTCGCGGCCGTGGACCGAGCTGTGACACGGCTGCTTCCAGACATCATTCACCGAAAGGACGACATCGAATGACCATACGGATACACGCGGTGCGCGGCAGACACCTGACCGCGCTAACGATCACAACAGGGCTCACCCTCGGAGCGGTCGGATGCTCAGACAGCGGTGCGCGGCAGGACCGAACCGTGGCTACCGATGCAGTCAGCGAGAGCTCAGCCACGCACCAGGAACGGACCGACTTGCCACTGGCTGAACTCCATGGACCGAACGGCCTGTCTCTCACACTCACGTCCGCCGAGCGGGACCCAGCCGGATACCTCACCGTCCGCGGCAGCATGAAGAACAGCGGGACCACCGCGACCGTGGTCCCCGCCGCGCTGCGCGGCAACGAGCGCCGCGTTCCCAGGACGGGGCCCGCTACGCAATACGCGCCGACCTCCACCTCGGACTACTCCAACGCGCCTGCAGCATCATCTGTTTGAGACGACTCCGCACCTCATTCTGAAATGATCAGCTACTCCCCGTGTATTTACTTCACACCTGGCACTGCTTTCCCAGGGCTCACGCGTCCCAGTCTCCAGGTGTGCAGGATCAAGGGGATCCACCGACGCGGTTACACCACTACAAGGGACATGCCCCACGGCTGCCGGGGTGGCGGCGTCGTAGGTCGCGCCACCGTCGGCACCGTCAACGCCCACCGCCTACCAGGAGCAAGGTCAGAAATCGTTCAGGAAGTCCTCGGGGCTGACGATGCGCGCGAGGTAGTACGCCGGTCGCCCCTTGGGGGTCTGGGTGTCGTGGTATTCGATCATGCCGAAGTCGTTCGGCACGGGGTGCAGGTAGGCGCCAGGGACGCCGGGAATAGGCATCGCGTCGGGCGGCATGATGCCGAGTTCCAGCGCCTCGATCAGTGCGGCCATGGCGACGCTCACGGCATTGAAGAGGCCAACCGGCGCCTTGGGGCCGATGGCCTGCTGCATGGCCGGGGAAAGGATAAGCGGGTCTTCGTCGTCGGAGCCGCTGTAGTCATACTGAGGGCCGTCGTGGGTCAACGGTTCTCCTGCCGCTCGCGCAGGACGGCGGCGGCGCCGCGTCCGGGTGCGGTTCCAGACTTGACGGCGGCGGCGGTGCGGGCGGTGGCCGGGTCGGATGCGACCTGGACGAGGGTCCACCATCGACGCAGGACGGCACCGATCGTATCG
This sequence comes from Streptomyces sp. R11, assembly GCF_041051905.1. Taxonomy (NCBI): domain Bacteria; kingdom Bacillati; phylum Actinomycetota; class Actinomycetes; order Kitasatosporales; family Streptomycetaceae; genus Streptomyces; species Streptomyces sp. R11. Next base: position 9,605,886 of record NZ_CP163432.1, on the reverse strand, counting down.
TCTGTGGCTTCGCCCATCTGCCGGTAGAACTCCATGCGTTGTGCAGGCGGTAGGGCAGCGGCAACGGCGTCCTGCGTGCGGGGGATGCGGCCGGGGTCGGGTGCGGGGTGTACGGACTGAGCGGTCATGAGTGGCGCTTCCCTTCGCGGGGCGGGTCAGGCTGCTGCCGTGTCGGGTGCGGCGTAGGCGCTGCGTACGGGTTCAGGGACGCCCTTGAGTGCGCGGAGCTGACCGCCGGAGGGGTCGAACCGGTAGACAATGAGCGGGACGCCGGAGGAGCTGGCCAGGGCGGCGTACCGCGTGCCGGTCGGTCCGGTGACCACACGCGACCGAGTGAGATCTGGTTCGGCCGCGCCGACGGTTCGCAGGTAGGCGAGTGCAGCCCGCGCGATGAGTTCGGTGTCCGTGACCATACCCCAACCATACTCTACTGAGCGCTACTCAAGAAAGCTGCTTTTAGCTGCTTGCATAAGTAGCCATTACGGCACTCTGGGACACACTTGATCCTGCAGGCGACCGAGGTGCCCGCCGCTGTACTCACCAGCACGGAGCTGAGGCGCCCGTCGCAGCAGTGACCAGATGCCCCGTTAACTGCCTGGCGACGGAGGCGTTGTCGTCTCCCAGGGCGAATCACGCAGCCGCCTGCATGCGGATCTGCTCGCTACGCCCGACGCTCCGCGGTCAGCCCCCTTGTGGATACCTCATATAGCCAGCTACCGAGGCAGCCACCACTTGTCAGCCACGACATCACGCCAACAAAGTCAGTAACCGTGTACGAAGTCGCTAGACGTCGTCGGAAAGGCGCACCGATGGCGAGCACGTCGGTCAGCAGCCGACGATGCAGGTGGGTCAGATTCATGCAGCGGTCGCGGTCCTGGCGGCTGCGAGCTCAGGGAAGGCTGCTTCCCACACAAGCCGGATAGGGCTGCTGATCAGCCTTCGCAGCACAGGCCACTGCTTGATCAGCAGCTCCCGGTTCAGGGAGTCGATCAGATCTTCGCGCTGCCCCTCGGCGAGGACTGTTCTGTACAGGCCCATCCGTGACTTGGGCTGCTCCACGTCATACGAACGCCGTCCAGACCACGCCACATGCAACGGGAGGTCGACCGTCCCATGCGAGGGACCGGCCAAATCTTCCAGACGTGCGGGCAGCCTGTGCTCGTACTGCGCACACAGCAGCTCAAACGCGTTCGGCACTGGAAACGACGGAGACTGCACACCCATGACCCCAGTGTCGCTTCCCGAACCACGCCCTACGACCATGCGGCGGCGACCCGCGCCGCGATACGCGATACAGGCGTTGGCAGCCTGTGGTGACCTCGGTGGTGCCATCGATGCGGCGGCCGCTTCTTGGTGGCGTTCCACCACTGCCCGAAGTAGCGGGCCGTCGGTCACGGTCTGGCCGACAGACACGACGGTCGCGGTCGCCCCGGCGACGCCCAGGCATACGGCGTGAGTGGTCATCGGTCTGCGATCACCAGTGGCTTACACGGGCTTCTGGTTGACGAACCCCAGCGATGTAAGGCCCTCGGTCGCGCACAGCTGATCGGAGGCGCCGCCGACTTCGGTCTGGAGAAGCTGATAGGCGGCGCCGTGCTGGTGCCCCCAGTGCATGGCCGCACGCCACAGCGTGCGACCGTAGCCGAGGCCGCGGTAGTCCGGGCGTACGCCGAAGTACTGGGGCAGCAGCCGGGACCGGCCGGCGGCGTCGTTCATGGTCTCCATCGGGCCGATGGCGCCAGCCACGGTGCCTTCGTCGAGGACGACGAGCACCGGGCCGACGGTCCCGGCCTGCATCTGGCCGTAGAGGAACGCGAAGCCGTCTTCCGCCATCAGGTCCGCGAAGATCTCGAACCGGTCGGGCTCAGGCAGTTCCTTGTACTCCAGGCCCCGGGCGCCCGGGGCCTGTCCGGGGCCGTGGGTGAAGTCCTTGAGCTGGACTCGAGTCCCGACGCCCCGGGCGTACTCCTCGGGCTGGTCGGGGCCGAGGAACCATACGATGCGGGCCTGCCGGGCGCCATGGGCGGCGGCGAGCTTGCGAGCCAGGTCGGCGCCAGCCGACAGACTGTCCGGCGTCGACCCGTACACGTGCACCTTGACGACTCCCCCGGCGCGCTCAGCAAGCGTAGGGATCAGCGTCAGGTGCCTGTCGTGCTCGATGGCGTCCGCCATGACGCGTTCGGTCTTCGTCTCGAACCATCGCTGGTCCTTGTCGTAGGGCAGGAAGCGGTCTGTCGCGGCGGTCTCGACGACGGCCTCGAAGAGGTCGTGCACTGGGTCGTCCTGGCGAACAGGACCGAGGGTCGGCACGTACGGAACGGGCATCACGGGCTGAATCAGGTCCCAGGAGAAGCGCATGGCCGCACGCTACTCACGTCGGCCAGGAGCCGCAGGTCCCGGCACGAACGTGCCGGGGCCTGTGTCTTCACGACCGGGGCAGGGCGCAGATCAGGTCAGTGCGGGTTGTCGTCGCCGGCCGCGCACGAGCACTTCGCGCTGTCCATGACGGTGTCCATGTCGGCGATGCCGATGACGTTGGTCACCGGCTCGACCGGCGCGAGGACGGGCCGCGTCAGGTACGGCAGGCCGCCGCTCTGGGTCGGGAGTCCGGCAGCGGGTGCCCCGGCGAGTGGCATGCCTGGGGTGCCGTCTTCGGGCTTGCGGGAGAGGTGGTTGAGGTGTCATGTCCACACTGGGGGTACGGCTGGTCTAGAGCGTGAACGTCCAGGAACCGCGCTTCAGGGTGGTCACGCCGTCGGGGGTGATGGTGACGCGGGCGCCGTATGCGGGGAGGGATCCCTCACGGTTGAGGCGGTTGCGGATGCGTTCCAGCGTGGTCCACAGCCGTCGCGTGCCGCCCTGGTGCACGGTCGGTGAGTCGAGGAAGCCGGTGGCTGTGGCGCGGGCCCATGACCCGTCGGGGTGCAGCAGCCACACGGTGCGCTCGTCGCCGTGTTGTTGGCGCCGGTAGATGACGCCGGGCTCGTACAGGGCGAGCATCGACATGACGTCCCACGAGTCCGGCGGGTACAGCAGGGGGTACCGGCTGGTGGTGACCTCTTCCCCGTCCGCCTCCTTGGCCTGCGGCCAGACCTCGTCCGCCTGGTGGTCGTAGTCGCCGCTGTGCCGGGTCGCCATGAATCCGGCCCGGTCCCACTCGATTCGGCCGGTGGCGCCGCCGTCCTTGGTTTTGTCGGCGGTCAGTATGAGCCCGGTTCCGGCGATCGTCGTGACCAGCCGCCCGCCGGGCTCCAGAGCAGACAGCCAGGAGGCCGGCACCGGCCGGACCGACACGGTGGCGACGATGCGGTCGAAGGTGCCGGGCAGTTCCCTGGTGATATCGCACACGGCCATCTGCGGCCGGTACCCGTGCAGCGCGAGCCGGTCCTTCGCCATGTTCACCAGGACGGTGTCCACGTCGATGCTGGTGACCTGATCACCGCCAAGCCGGGCACAGGCCAGGGCGGTGCCGTAACCCGTCCCGGTAGTGACCAGCACCGTGGAGTCGTCGGCGATCATCGCGTGCCGGTACATCTGCACGACCAGGCCCGGCAGCGTCGACGACGAAGTCGGCGTCCCGCTGATGGCAATGCCTGCGTCCTCAGGCAGAGTGCGGTCGGCGTGGCACGCGTCGACGCGGGTCACCAACGTCTGGTTGGCGTATGCGGCCTCAAGCCAGGCCTCTGGGTCGCTATGGCCATCGCGCAGGACCCAGATGCCGTCACCGGTGCTCTCCCACCAGCGCGGCACGAACTTGTGCCGCGGTACTGCGGCCACGGCCGAGTGCCATCGGGACTCCGGCCGTGCGACCTCGTCCGCCAGGCGCTTGGCGTGCTGCACCCAGTTCATCGCTTGTCCGTTTCTGTTCGTCAGTAAGCAGGGTCGCAGGCTTCGGTGTTGGCAGGGTCGCAGTCGTTGGAGTCGGCCGGAGTGCAGCCATCCGCCGACGCGGGCCGGCGGGGGATGCTGGCCGCGGTGTCCGCCCACCGCTGGCCGAAGAAGACCGTCACGAGCCCGTCAGATTTCGCGTTCCCCGTGGGGAGGAAGCGGCCCAGCACGCACGGGGTGACAGTGCCGTCGGTCATGACGGCGGCCCGCCCGTCCGCGCAGCGGCCGCACAGATCCGCCCTGCTGGGGACATGAATCTCGCCCCGGCCGACACTGCGGACCCGGTCGACGTTCACCGTTCGGACGCCGAGAGCGAGCAGTTCCTGGCGGGCTGCGGCCGTGCGCTGCCCTTCGAACACCTCGACTATGCCGACCTGGAGCGGGATGCGGCGCTGCACGGCTTGGACGATGTTCGCGCGGGTCGCTGCGTGCGAACCCTGTCGGCCGGTCACCCGCTCGTGCTCCTGGGCCACATCGCTGTAGTACGACGTCGCCAGGGATACCTTCGGGCGCTCGAACAGCCACCAGTGCTGTCGCCGGACGCGATACAGGTTGCTGTAGACCTGCACGTCGAGTCCGCAGGCCAGTGCATGGTTCACGAGGGCCTCGAACTGCGGGTGCAGGGTCGGCTCGCCTCCGATGAACTGCACCTTTTTCACGCCGATCACGGCGGCCTCGGCCATGAGCCGCATCCAGTCGTCGCCACTCATGCTGCCGTGCCCCTCGGTGGGGCCGGCGTTGGCGTAGCACAGCGCGGGGCAGGTGAGCTGACACTGGCCGGTAATCTCCAGCTCCAGGAAGGCGGGAACGACGGGTGTTGCGGGAGCCTCGGGAGCAATCGTCATGATGCGCCTCCTTTGGTTTCGGGGCTTTCGGGTGGTTGAGGGCCCAGCTCGGGGAGGGACGTGGTCCGTGGGGGGACTTGAGTCGGAAGCTCGCCCCCGCGCCGAAGGCTGGGCCTTCCCGATAGCGCTGGCCGATCCACCGGGCCACCGGGAAGGGGTTTAGGCAGCCGCCTCCAGCGCGCCCAGCAGCTGTTCCATGTCGAGGACTCGGAAGGAACTGAGCCGGCGGATGAGCTGTGAGGCGAGGAGGGTGGGGATGTTCGGATGACCGAAGGGCAGGGGTTGATCAGGACTGGCGACGACGTGCACTTCGCTGCGTGAGTCGAGGCCATAGAGGGTGCCGTGGACGCCGTACAAAGGCGCGCTCCGGGCCAGGAAGACCATCGGGCTTCTCTCCAGATGCGGGCACAACGCAGCAGCGGCGCGGGCGTGCTTGACGCACACCGGCGGCTGGTTCGTGTAGATCGTGGGCTGTTGCGGGTCTTCGTCCTTGGGACCTGCCAGGAAGATGAAGCCCAGCGGTGTGCGGGCCTGTTCTGCGCAGACCTGACAGCGCAGCGCCTGCATGGTGAGCATCTGCCGGTACGGGTGCATGAACTTCCACTGCGGGACACCCGTCGGCATGTGTCGTTCGTCTACGGGGTTGAATCCGCACCGCGCCCACAGAACGCCGCGCATAGGCCGGTCTCTGGGGTCCTCGTCCCGGTAGTACAGCCGCAGGCCGGAGGGATGCCGCTGGATGAGGAGGTTGGCCGGCGCCGCCTCCTCACCCAGCCGCTGGGTGATGTAGGGGACCAGGCCGGGCTCGGTCGAGGGGCGCACGGGACCGTTTTTCTCTGTCGTCTTTGGGCGTGGCGAGTACGGGAGCGGAGGAGTGATCACACTGCCTCCTTCAGGCACTTCGTAGCCACCAGGCGTTCCAGCAACTCATTGGTGATCCAGCCCATCCGGCGGAGATACCCAACGGCCCTGCAGTGGTCGCCCGGCGCCTCCTCAATGCGCAATGTGCGTGCCTGGCTCATTAGCCGGGCTGTTGTGTCGTCCCGCTGCTCTACTTCGGCAGCGACAGCGATGGTCACGAGCCGCATCAAGTGACCTCGGAGCCGTTCCGCAAGTTCGTCGACCTGTTGCTCGGCAGGTACAACGTCGTCCAACACAGCAGCCACGTCGCCGAGCAGCGCCTCACCGTCAAAGGCCTCCCACGCACGCACCTTGGCCAGGAGCACCGTCAGCGCCTGACCGTCGAGCGGCGGTGCCCACCGCTCCACAGGGCGGATCCAGTGCTGCCCCACAGCAGTCACCACACCTCCCCAGGTAAGGCGTACCGGCACCAGGCGTACCTGGGCGATCTCGCCGCTTGCCAGTCGGGCATGCAGGCCCAGACCTGAAACGGCAGGCTTCGGTGGCGCAATTCGCCCTGCCGCCGGACGATCGCGCTCAGCGAAGGCGTGCAGAGGGCACTATCCATGGCCAACTGTCGGCGGGGCTGATGGAGGACTACCTCTCGAAGGGGCAGGCGCGCGAGGGTCATCACGCACCGTCCTCGATGCGGAGTTCGGCCCAAACTTCCTTACCCCATGGGCCCGTTCCCGAGCTGTGCAAGTCATAGCCCCAGCGGTCAGCGACCGCGTTGATGAGGAGCAATCCGCGGCCCGACTCGTCATCGTCATCAGCGCTTCTGAATGCCGGCAAGCGCGTCGGCGCCCGGTCCAGGACCCCGACACGGAGCCGTGTTGGACTCGGCAGCTCAGCCATGAGGCGAATCTTGTGGGACGGGGTGTGCCTGACGGCGTTCGCGATCAGCTCTGTGACGATCAGCAGGGCATGGTCGGCAACGCGGTCGAGGCGCCAAATGCTGAGGACGTCCCGGAGGAGCCGGCGGCCGATCTCGGCCGTGGACGGCTCGCAGGGGAAGGTCTGGCTGTACGCGGGGCGACCGACGGAAGCGACGTGAACTTGCTTAGTGAGACTCATCATTGGGGTGGAGCCTTCGTGTTGTCTCGGCGCCTGGCCCACCCTCGCGGGGGGGGGAACCTGCAAGAGCGGGCCAGGCCGTCAACAGCCGCCCGCACTATGTGGCTTGGCGGGGCGACCACCAACAAGACAACCCCCTTTGCAAGCAGAGTGATTAGGGCGATTAATGGCTCTCACAACGGAACGACCTAGGGCGATTTGACCTTCCGTTTACCTGGCGGGTGAGGGGGCACGGGAGCTACCGTGCGGACATGGACACCACGCGCAACACCATTCTTGAGGCGTGGATGGACGAACACGGCTACAGCTCCAACAGCCTCGCTGACGCTGTGAACAGGGCGTTAGAGCAGCTGACCGGAAGGACCGGCGGCCTCGACGGCTCATCGGTCCGGGACTGGAAAGCAGGCCGGGTCAGGTGGCCCAAATCGGCTACCCGCAGAGCACTTGAGGACGTCAGTGGCCTGCCCGCCATCGCTCTAGGGTTCGTGCCACGGGGCCGGACACCGTCCAACCCAGCGCCACCGCAGCAGGAGGACCCCGATATGAAGCGCCGCACTCTCGTCGGCGGGATCGCTGCGGCTGCCGCCGCAGCAGTTGCCGCTCCCGGCACCGCATCCCCGCGTCGCATCGGCATGAGCGACGTCGACCGCCTACAGAAGCGCTTCGCCGAAATCATCGCCAGCGACCACCGCCATGGCGGCCAACTCGGCATCGAGGAGCGGGCCGCCGCGCTCGCCGACGAGGCCCTAAACCTCCAAAACGCCGGCAGCGCCAGCCAGCGGGTACGCAGCAACCTCTACGCCTCCGCAGCGGCGTTCCGATCCTCGGCAATGTGGGCTGCCATCGACGGTCGGCGCTACGACATCGCCAAGGCCCACATGCGCGAGGCCCAGGCCCTCGCCGAGATGTCCGGCGACCAGGCGATCAAGTTCCGCATCTGGAGCCACGCGGGAACCATGTACCGGCACATGGGCCGTCCCGCCGACGCGTTCGCCGCCAACGACGTCGCACGCAACCTGCACCTCACCCGCCGTGACCCCCTGTTCGCCTCCCTTGGCCTGGCCCGCCAGGCCGCCATCCACGGGGCGGCACAGGACCGCACCGGCACCCGCCGTGCCTTCGAGCAGGCTCAGGACGCCATGCTGCGCGCCGACCCTGCCGACTACCGGCCGGTGTGGATGCTTGCCTTCTACGACCAGGCCGAGCTGGACTCCCTGGCCCTCTCTGCGCACTTGGCGCTCGGTGACTACTCGACCGCCGAGTACCACGCCCACCGCTGCCTGTCCGCCCTCCGGCCTCACATGATCCGGTCCCGGGCCATCACCACGACCCGGCTCGCACACGCCCAGCTCGCCCAGGGCGCCCCTGAAGCCGCCACAGCCACCGCCATGAGGGTCCCCGCCGACGCCGCCACGCAGCACGCCCGGGTAACGCGCATGCTGCAGGAATTCGGGGCCGCGCTGCGCGCCACAGCGCCGGGCAGCTCCAGCGTACAGACCTGGACCGAGCACGCCGCTACCTGGAGGATGGCGGCATGACCACGGCCCCCGCCATCGAACTGCGCACGTTCACCACCCTCGACACCGCCCGCGGCGACCTCCTCGACGTGTATGCCGACGTGCGCGCCCCGCTGCTCCACCTGCCGAACTACGCGGTCACCGCGTTCGGTGAGCGCCTGGACCGGCACGGCGCCGAACCGGGGTTCACGGCCGTCCTCGCATACGCGGACGGCCATCCGGTCGGCTACGCCTACGGCAACACCATCGAGCACGGCGACCGCTACTGGCAGCGCACAAGCCCGACGCCAGCCGAGAAGTACACCGAGCGTCCGGCCTTGGCCCTGAAGGAGATCGGCGTCCGCCCAATCTGGCGGAAGACCGGCACGTCCCGCCGTATCCATGACGCTCTCCTTGCCACACGCGACGAGCCGCACGTCACTCTCATGGTCAACCCGGCTGCTGGGGACGGAAAAGTTCACGCGCTTTACAGGGCGTGGGGGTACGAGGACATCGGACAGAGCCAGCCGTCACCGGCTTCACCAGTACTCATCGTGATGATCCGAGCCAGCCGCTGATCGGTGCGCAGCGGAGTTCCACGCCTCGCTGCGACGTCGAAATCCGGGACGTCGTCTTAGCACGCGCTGACAATGGTCCGCTTGGTGGTCCTGGTACGCCCTTGGCGCAGCACAAACCCGCCCCTAAGGGGCAGTCCCGGTACCGTGTGCGCTGCTGTGGCCGCGGTGTAGCGCGCTACTGAGGCGCAGCTGGAAGCAACCGCAAGGGGAAGATCGCCGACGTGGTGAGCCGAAGCGTCACAGCAGAGGCCATACGGAAGCTCGACGACGCGCGGACGTTGCAGCAACCAGAACCTCGTCGACGGATTGACCTTGTCCTGTGAGGAAGTGTGCAACGTGGCCTCCCTCCTCCTCGAGGAGGCTGTGTTCATCGTCTACGTCCAGCCCGATAGACGTGCCGTCCTGCGCGAGGCGCACAAACGGCAGCACGGTCCATGACTCCGGTGGTGGCTGCCCCTGCGAGCCACTAGCCGTGGTGTCCGCCGGAAAGCGGAGCGCCTGAACTTGGTGCGCCGTCAGCTCCCAGCGTCACGCGAAACGCTAGACGGCGACGCGATCATCCTCTGGATGCACATGGCACTGTGATCCAACCAGGAACAGGACGCTCGCCCTCGTTCACTGAAGGAATTAGCGAACGTAGGGGACTACAAGTCGACATCCAGTTGCGAATGCGACCACGTATGTCACAGGTTGTGCGAGTCGACCCAAATATTAGGCTGGGAAGTTGGCTGGCGTCTACGTAATGTCTCGGTCACACAAACGCATAACCGCAGCTCGAACAGGACGCGGCTATGCACTGCTGTACACGGCATCTCGGGCAGCGGTCTGCCACATCGCGTCGTACGGGGAGACTACGTGACACAAGCACAACGCCGCGGGACGGGATTCACTACCGTTCGCATCCACAGGAATGCAACCGCCTTGCTCCTTGCGGGCAGCCTGATGGGGCTAGCCGGCTGCAGCGACAGCGACCCAAAGGCGTCGCCATCCGCACCCAGCCAGAGGCCTACCGCAACCCCGACTGCATCCCCCAATTCCACGGCTGATGCTGAGGAGGCCGCAGTCCTCGCCGCGTACACCCAGTCCTGGAAAGCCCAGACTGAGGCCTACGCCAAGGCGTCCTCTGCAGGCACCGGCTTGAGAAAGACCACCACTCTTCGGGCCTTGGGCCTCATCGAGAAGGACCTGACGACCATGCGTAAGGCCGGGCAGGTGACGACCGGAAAGCCCGCGATTCACCCCCGAGACCCCAAGGTTACCGACGGCGACATTCCCAAGGCCACCCTCACCGACTGCGTCGACACCACGAAGTGGACCCTGATCGACAAGGCCTCGAAGAAGGAGGTCCCGCTGCCGTCGACGCGGCTCGTCAAATACATCAGCACCGCAAAGCTGGAGAAGTGGGGGGCAAAGTGGATGGTCACCGAGTTGACCGCTCAAACGCAGCCCTGCTGATACGGCGCCCTGCCCTACTCAGTTCCGCACTCGTCCTGGCCGCCGCGGGCGCCGCCCAGGCCGGTGAGGACCCCGATGTCGGGGCGGGTCAGTGCGAGGTCATCAAGTTCTGCGTCGATGTCTCCGTCGGTGGCGAGCCAGGCGGCAAGGACACACAGACGGACTCGGGGAACGGGAGTGAGGGCAGCAACAGCGGGTTGAAATGCGGGTACACCAAGATCGACCCTGAGCCACCAGCTAGCGCGGTCGAGCTCTGGAAAGGCGCCGACCCGAAGAAGAGCGATCTGTATTTCTACTCCTGTTCGAACGGTGGCCAGGACAACCCCGACGGGTTCATCTCCGTGCCGAACGGTCAAACCCCTCAGCAGCAGGCCAATCCGCAGGAGTTGGCGGAGCGTGCGGTCGACTCCATGACGCTGCTTGGCCCAGATGTCGCGAGCCCGAAGACGGCCGGGCGGTACGCCGTGGGTGTCCCGGTGTGGATGTGGGTCAACCAGAGCGCCACGACCTATGGCCCCAACACCGCCTCTGCCTCGGCGGGCGGGGTGACCGTCACCGCGACCGCGAAGGTCTCGAAGATCGTGTGGCAGATGGGTGACGGTGTCAGCGTGACCTGCAATGGCCCCGGTACCCCCTACCAGGCGTCCGAGAGCATGGCCGAGTCGCCGACCTGCGGGCACGTTTACGCAAAGACCTCAGATGGTGCCCCAGGCAGCAAGTTCCCGGTCACGGCTACCTCGACGTGGACGATCGACTGGCAGGGCGGCGGAGCGGCCGGTCAGCTCACCGAGATCCGGCAAACCAACGCGCAGGTGGCGATCGGCGAGCTGCAGGTCGTCAGGTAGAGCCGCCGGAAGGGCAGAACGTTGAGCAAGACACAAGCACGCACAGCCACCGCGACCGGCCTGCCACGGCAGGCTCAGGTTGCCGGCCCGGTGATGCCACCACGTGTGTCAGCGCGTCGGCGCCGTCCGGGCGTTATCGCCTTATCGCTGGCGCTGATCGCTGCTGGCGGCGTCGGGGTAGCGGTCCTGCTGCTGCAGGTCGGCCACAGAACCGAGGTGGTGACCGTGGTCCGCGAGGTTCAAGTCGGTCAGGTACTCACCGAGCAGGACCTGGGCGCGGCCTCCGTCGCGTTGGATCCGGCATTGAAGGCGTTTGAGGCCGACGACCGGGATTCGGTGGTCGGTAAGCGGGCGGCGGTCGAACTCAAGTCCGGCTCGCTGCTCGCTCCGTCCCAGGTGACCAAGGACAGCCTTGTCAAGGCAGGCGAACAGCTTGTGCCGATCGGTCTGAAGCCGGAGCAAGTACCGGCCACGGCGCTTGTGCCGGGCCAGAAGGTGCAGTTGGTCCACGTTCCGGCCCAGGGCGCGAGCAACGCGGACGTGGAGGGCGACACATCACCCGAGACGATCGCGGGCCGGGTCGTGAAGGCCTCAGGGGCAGCTCCCGGCACCGGTGTTGTGGTCGTCGACGTCGCGACCGCCGCTACCGACGGCCCGACCGCTGCGGCGTGGGTGTCGGCTGGCACGCTGCGTCTGGTTCTTGACGCTCCGGACGGCAGCTGATGAGTGTGATCGCTTTGGCTGGCTGCAGCGGCGCGCCGGGGGTGACCACCACGGCTCTGGCGCTGCTGCTGAACTGGCCGCTGCAGCCGGGCCGGAAGATGATCCTCGCCGAGTGCGACCCCGACGGCGGTGCCGTGCTGCATGGCTTGCTGCAGGGCACGCTCGGTGACCGCTACGGACTGCGGAACCTCTCCGTCGCCGTCAGGACAGGTGAGTTCAGCGACGCGTTCTGGCGGCAGCTGATCGACTTGAGCGGTGAGGACGGTACGAAGGCGTCGCCGCGTGACCGGCTGCTGCTGCCTGGGATCACGGATCCTGCGCAGGCGGCGAGCCTGAGCCCGGTCTGGAAGGCGCTCGCGACGATGTTCCGGGGCATCGATACGCAGACCGACCACGATGTGCTGATCGACCTCGGCCGTTCGGGGGCGGTCGGCCCTTCCGGTGTTCTGGCCGAGCAGGCTGACCTCGTCGTGGTGGTGGTCCGCAACACGCTGCGCGGGCTGCAGGCCGCGCAGACGCGGGTGAGCGCGTTGGAGGAACGTATCGGCGACGTCGGGCTCGTGGTGATCGATGAGGGGGCCTACCCGGCCGGTGACGTGAAGCGAGTGCTCCAGGTGCCGGTGGTAGCGACCCTGCCGTACGCGCCCGTGGATGCCCGGGTGTTGTCCGACGGCGCCGAGCAGCCCCGCCGTTTCGCCAGGTCGCCGCTGATGAAGGCGGCCCGCACGGGCAGCACCGTGCTGGTCCAGCGCGCTGCGCTGCGCCGCGCCCGCCTCGCCCCGGGCGTGGAGGTGAGCCATGCGCGGTAGACCTCTGCACCCCGACCCCAGCGTGAATCCCCTGCCAGGCCACTCTCAGGGATGGCCGCAGCGCGCCAACCGTGCGCCCGCCGGGGCCGCTGCGAGCGCGCAGCCGCTCGGGACGGCAGCACCCCAAGTCACCGTCGACTACAAGGTCGCCCGGCACATCGCTGGCCAGGTCGCCCGGCAGCGCGAGGCGCTACTGAAGACCAGCCCGAATGTGGACCGAGCCACCGAAGAGCAACAGTGCCTGCACTGGATCAACGAAGCGGTCGCACTGTGGGCAGACGCTCAGGGCGTCGAGCGCGGTGTGAGCCCCACACCGCACGAAGATGACGGGCTGCGGCGTGCCGTGTACGACCTGCTGTACCGGGCGGGCCGGTTGCAGCCGTACCTGGACGATGAACGGGTCGAGGACATCATCATCCAGGGACCGCACGAGGTGTGGCTCGACTACGGCGACGGCCAGCGGCGCATGGTCGGCCCGATCGCGGACTCTGAAGAGGAACTGCTGGATCTGCTGCGGGAGTTGGCCCGGGACTCCGGGCTCAGCGAACGCACGATCTCCACCGCCAGCCCTACACTCGCGCTGTCTCTGCAGGACGGATCCCGTCTGCAGGCGATCACCGGGCTGGGTCCGATGACCTATGCGGTCATCCGCCGGCACCGGGTCTCGCACGCCGACCTGGACGAGTTGGTGCGGCTGGGCTCGATCGACGAGGTCCTGCGGGAGTTCCTCGGCGCGTGCGTGCGCGCGGAGAAGAACGTCATGATCGCGGGGAAGCAGAAGGCGGGAAAGACGACGCTGCTGCGGGCGATGCTCAAGGAGTTCGACCCGGAGTGCCGGTTCGCCACGATCCAGACCGAGGACGAGCTGTTCGCCCACAGCAACGGCTACCACCGCCAGGTCGTCTCTCTGGTGGGCCGTGAGTCCAACGGTGAGAAGGACGTCACCGGTCGCGGCGCCGGCGAGGTCACGCTGCTGGATCTGATGCATCCGGCGCTGCGGATGTCGCTGGAGCGGATCGTGGTCGGCGAGGTCCGCGGCCCTGAAGTCGTTGCCATGATGCAGGCGCTGACGAATGGTTCGGGTGGCAACCTGTGCACCATCCACGCCCGGCGCCCGGACATCATCTTCGACCGGATCGCCGAGCTGTATGCGCTCGCCCAGGAGAATCTGTCCGAGCAGCTCGCGTACCGGCAGACCGCCAACGGCCTGGACTTCATCGTGTACGTCGACATGACGGACGAGACGCAGATCGGTGGCCGCCGCCACCGCTACGTCTCCCACGTCCTGGAGCTCACCGGGATCGGCGAGTCCGGCCGCCCCGCCACCAACGAAGTCTTCTCCCCCGGCACCGAGTTCGGCGAGCTGCGGGCAGTGCCTCGGATGGATCCCGGGTGCATCGACGATCTGCGCCGGGTCGGCTTCGACTCCGCGCTGCTGCAACAGCACTACGGGGCCTGGACTGCGCCGTTGCCCCTGAAGGTGGGGGTAAGCCGGTGACCTTGTTTCTGGGCCTTCTGTCCGGGATGGCCGTGGTCGGCGGACTGATCGGCGTGATCGTCGGGCTGGCCGGGACCACGGCGCCCCGCAGAGCTCCACTGCGGCAGCGGTGGCAGGCGTTGCGCACAGGCCGGGACCAGGCCGAGGGCGTCAGGCTGCGGCGGCGGACGCTAGCTGTCTCGGCGCTCGTGGTTTTCCTTGCCGTGTGGCTGGTCTCGGGGAACTTCGTGGCCGGGGCACTTCTCGGCGCCGCGGTCGTTGGGGTGCCCTGGCTGGTCGCCCCGGCGCGTCTCGCGCAAGAGCGGATCGGTCAGCTGGAGGCGTTGAGTGAGTGGACTCAGCGCCTGGCCGGTCTGCTGCGGTTGGGCATGGGCCTGGAACAAGCAATGATCACCAGTCGGAAGGGGGCACCGGACTCGCTGGCGCCCCAGATCGCCGGCCTGTCCGACCGGTTGCGACTGGGTTGGCGGCCCGAGGAGGCCCTGCGCGCCTTCGCCACCGAGCTGGATGACGTCACCGCGGACAAGGTGACCGCCGCTTTGATCCTGTCGTCGGGCGACCGCGGCCCGGGCCTCGCCCAAGCGCTGGAGGACCTGGCCGGCACGGTCCGTGAAGAAGTCGCCCGCAAGCGCTCCATCGAGGCGGACCGCGCCAAGCCGCGCACCACCGTGCGGTGGATGACCTTCATCACCCTGGGTGTGATCGTCGGCGGATTCTTCGTCCCGTCCTACACCCGCCCCTACGGCACGCTGCTGGGCCAGCTGGTGCTCGCCTTCCTGACGGCAGGGTTCGTCGGCGTGCTGGCGATGATGCGTCAGATGGGCACCTTCCGCCGTATCCCGCGCTTCCTGATCGCGGACGCGCGCAGCAGCGTGCGGCTTCCCGCCTCGGTTCCCGCGGCCGGGCAGGACACGGCCGGGGTAGAGCGTGAGATGGGGGGAGCCCGGTCGTGAATCTGATTCCTGTGCTCCTCACGGGCGGCGCTGTCGGGGGCGGCGTCGCGCTCTTGGTGCGTGAACTGCTGCGTCCCCAGCCCGCGTTGGCGGCAGCGCTCGCACGTAGTGCGCGGGCCCAGTCTGAGCATGCCGGAGCCGGAGCTCGACCGTGAGGAACGGTGGGGCAGGTGGGTGCTGGCCCGCCTCGAGCGCATGCCCGGTGTGCGGATCCCCACCAAGAACCTCGCCCTGCTCGGTCAGGGGCCGGGCCAGTTCATGCTGAAGAAGACCGCGCTGGCCGCGCTCGGCCTGCTGTGCCCGGTGCTGGTGACCATCCCGTGGATCATCGCCGGTGTCTCGCTGCCGTTCTACGTACCCGCCGTGGTGGGCTTCGCCATCGCTGGTCTGCTGTTTGTCACCCCTGACCTCGCCGTACGCGACCAGGCCAAACGGGCGCGGGAGGAGTTCGCGCACGCCCTGTCCGCCTACCTGGACCTGGTCGCGTTGAGGCGGGCCGCGGACGCCGGTCCAACGGAGGCGCTGGAGAAGGCGGCTGCGGTCGGCCGCGGCTGGCCTTTTCTGTATCTGCAGGGGGCGCTGCGCCGGGCCCGGCTGGAGAAGATCCCTCCCTATCAGGCTCTGACGGAACTCGCCGATACCTACGACCTGCCGGGCCTGGACGACGTCGCTGACATCATGCGCGGCTCGGCCACCGACGGCGCCGCCGTCTACAAGGCACTACGGGCCCGCACCGCCGCGCTCAATGCCGAGCTGCTGTCCGATCAGGCCACAGAGGCCAACGCCGCCAGCGAAAAGATGACCGCGCCCGGAGCTCTGCTCGCCGTGCTCGTGATGCTGCTGATGGCGTTCCCCGCGGTGATCCGCATGCTCACCGTCTAAGACCGACCCGACACCGTTCAACGCATCTGAGAGGTAAGGACCATGAGGTACACCGCAGCCCGCACCCGCCGTGCTGTCTTCTGGCTCACCACACGGTGGCGGGAACGCATGGAGGAGGCAACCCGCCGGCCGGACCGCGGCGACATCAGCCTCACCACCGTGATCATCTGGGTGGCCGCTGTCACCGGCGCCCTGGTGATCGCCGGAACTATCGCCGCGGTGATCGCCCGGTACAACGGGACCCTGAACGGCATCTGATGCTGGGCGGCGAGCGGCTTCAGACCTGGTGGCGCGGCCGGCGATGGCGTGACGACCGCGGGGACGCCTCCATACAGATGGCGATCATCTTCCCGTTCGTTCTGCTGGCCACCATCGCCGTCATTCAGGTGTCCATGTGGTACTACGCGCGGTCGATCGCGCTGACCGCCGCCCGCGAAGGGCTGGCGGCAGCCTGCGCTTACCAGGCCGCCCCCGCCGACGGTACGGCCAAGGCCCAGGAAGTACTGGGGCGTTCGGCGGGCGACAGCCTGCTCGCCTACAGCGTCTCCACCGCCGGCAGCACCGACGAGCGGGTGCGGCTGACGGTGACGGGCACGGCCCAGTCGATGATCCCGGGCGTGGCCGGCTTGCAGGTCAGTCAGTCGGCAGCCGGTCCCGTGGAGCGCTGGACGCTCCCAAGGGGGTGAAGTGGTTGATCAGCAGGGCCCGTTGGGCACGCTTGGCGCGTAGCGACGACGGCAGTGTGGCGATCGAGGCCGCCATCATCGTCCCGCCGCTGATCATGTTCCTGTGTATGGCGATCGCGGGCGGGCGGCTCGTCATGTCCGGAGCGAAGATCGATGCCGCAGTTGAGGACGCCGCACGTGAGGCGTCCATCCACCGCACGGTCACCTCCGCCCAGGACGCCGCCCGCGCCGCGGCAACCGAGTCGCTGGACGACCAGGGCATCACGTGCGCGAGCGCCGACGTCACCATCAACACGAGCGGGCTGAACGCTGCCGTGGGCCAGATGGGCACCGTCACCGTGACCGTGCACTGCACAGTCACCCTGTCGGACCTGCTGCTGCCGGGCGTCCCGGGAGCCCGCACGCTCACCTCGACAGCAACCTCGGTCGTGGATCAGTACCGGCAGCGAGCTCTTGGGTTCGCGAATCCTGAAGTGCCGTGGACCGCGAAACGAAGTGCGGGTGCTGCGCAGTGAGCGCGCCACAGCACTTGGGTTCACGCGCCCCACGTCGAGCGTGCTCGAGCTCTTGTCTGGCAGACGGCCCGCGCTGTGCGCCACACGGTCTCGAACTCTCCGATGGTGAGGTCCTGCGGATCGCGGATGTCCCACTGATGAACGGGAACCTCGGCGGTCGCACCGAAGGTCGCTTCGTAGTCCGCAAGGGTTCCGGCCTGTTGGGCGGCATTCCACTCGGTCAACGAGGCTGCGATGGGCTTTTCGAGCGGTCCTTGGAGTTCGACCTGACGGGTGACCCAGCCGTCGGCGTCGACCTCGAAGTAGAACCAGGTGTCTTCTTCGGCCCAGTGGCTGCGAAACCAGCGCGTCATGACGTCATTCTCCGTGAAGGAGCTGGGTCACGCCGACGGGCCAGCGTCATTGAAGCCCGGGCGGCCGCTGCCGAACCTACGGCTTCTCCGACACGGGAGGGCTGATGAGCGTGCATCGGCTGGCCGACCAGGCCCGATTCGACGACCGCGGCGGCATCACGGTGTTTGTCGCGGTGTGCGTGGTCGCGCTGATCGGCATCATCGGCGTCGCGGTCGACGGCGGCAGCAAGATGCGCGCTGTGGAACGCGCCGACTTCATCGCCGGGGAAGCCGCCCGGGCAGGCGGACAGGCCATCGATCCCGCCAAGGCGATCAGCGGTGAAGCCATCGTGGTGGATCCGCAGGACGCGGTCGCTGCCGCACGCTCCTACCTCAGCTCGGTCGACGCCACTGGCACGGTCAGCGTCTCCGGGGACGGCAAGACGCTCACCGTCACGGTCACCGACGCGTACGACACCAAGTTCCTGTCCGTCGTGGGCATCGGCTCGCTCACTGTGATCGGCCACGGCGAGGCCACCCTCCTGTACGGCGTTACCGCTCCAGAAGAAGGAAGCTGATGCGCACCACCCACTCCCGCCCCGCCACAGTCGGCCACGCCCTCAGGGCCGGCTTGAGCCTGCTCGTCCTGGTCGGTGCGGTCGCCGGGCTCCCGCTGGTGCTGGCGTGGGCCACACCGATCATCTGGGCATCCAGCCACGACGACCTCCAACACCTGCTGGACCGCCAGGACACCGGCGCTGCGTTCCTGCTCCTGCTCGTTGTGGTGGGCTGGATCGGGTGGGCGCAGTTCACGTTCTGCGCCGTCCGTGAGCTCATCGCACAACTGCGCGGCCGGGCCTGGCACGCCCCGCGCGGACTGGGCAGCTCCCAGCGGGCCGCTGCGCTCCTGATCGGCAGCATCCTGGTCCTGCTCCCCACGAGCTCGGCCCTTGCCTCCGACGCCCAGGCAGCACCCTCCGCCGCCTCGGCCCGCTTGCCCGGCCAGAGCCACTTCCCGCAGGCGGCCGACGCCGACCAAGACGCGACGCGCGTGGGCACCAGGCACCGTGCATACACGGTGCGCGAGGCGCGGCCAGCGGAAAGCCTGTGGGCCATCGCCGAGCGGCAGTTGGGGGACGGCGAGCGGTGGCGGGAGATCGCCGACCTGAACGAGGGCCGGACCATGGTCGACGGCCAAGTCTTCCGCGCCAACAGTTTTCTGCAGCCGGGCTGGCAGCTGCAGATGCCTGATGGCGGGGATGCTGCGGGAGGCCTCCGTACGCAACTGGGCGATGGCACCCCGGCCCCCGACGAGAAGAGCGAGCACACCGTTACGGTCCAGTCCGGCGACTACCTGTCGAAGATCGCCGAGGCAGAGCTCGGCGACGGCAAGGACTGGCCTCGCCTTTTCGATGCCAGCCGCGGCAAGCCGCAGCCTGACGGCCTGCCCGCCATCACCGACCCGGACCTGATCCGTCCCGGGCAGCAGGTCACTGTGCCCGGCACCCAGCCCGGACAGCCGCCCCAGGAGCACGCCCCCGGGGATGACTCGGGAAGCACGGAGACCACTCCCCCGGCCGCCCAGAAGCCCGACGGCGAGCAGAACCCGGGCGAGGACACTGGAGATGAGCAGGCGCCCGCGCCCAGCCACACGGCAACACCTGCTCCGCAGGCTCCGGCCCCCAGCGCCTCGGCAAGCCGCGCTGCCGAACAGTCCGGGCAGGATCAGGCCTCACCGTCCGCATTGGCCTCTGCGGCACCAGGGCCCAACACCTCGTCCTCCGCCGTCTCACCCTCGGCTGAGTCAACTGCCTCCGCTGCCTCGTCATCCGCCCCCGCGGCGTCCGAGGCCCCGGCGAAGGCTCCGGCCAGCAGCCCGCTGAACTTGCGCACCGTTATCGGCGCCGGCGCGCTGCTGGCCGCCGCCGTCACCGGCGCCCTCGCCCTGCGCAGGACGCTGCAACGCCGCCGCCGCAAACCCGGCGAGACAATCGCCATCGCGCCCGAGACATCCACGGCGGAAGCCCAGTTAGCGGCGGGCGCCGAGCCCGGCGGAGCCACCCGCTTGGACATTGCGCTGCGGACTCTCGCCCACCAGATCGCTCAGCCAGAGAGCAACGGCGGTCTGCCAGGCCTGCGGGCCGCACGGATCGGGGCCCGCGCGATGGAGGTGCTACCCGAGGATCTGTCCCAGGAGCCGGCGGCGCCGTTCGTTTCCGGAACGGCGGGCTGGTGGGTCCTGCCCTCTGATGCTGTGCTCCTGGACCAAGAGGCCGCCCGCGAGGTACCGGCACCGTACCCGGGGCTGGTCACGATCGGCAGCACCGAGGCGGGTGACCTACTGCTGCTCAACCTCGCACAGATGCCCGCGCTGCTGCTGGACGGCAGCCCGGCTCACATCACCGAGGTGTGCACCTCCCTCGCCCTGGAACTCGGGATGAGCCCGTGGGCGAACGAGGTCGAGGTCGTCGCGATCGGATTCGGTGAGGACCTGCCGCAGTTGCTGCCCACCGCGCGGATCGCCTACATGCGTCAGGCCACGCACGCGCTGCGCGATCTGTCCGAGCGGGTACTGGAAACGCATCAGATGCCCGACACTCAGCATCAGCCGTACCTGCTGCTGTGCGCGGCCCCGCTGGACGCCGACACGGCCTGGCATTTCGCCGATGTCATCAGCAGGTCCGGCACGGTGCCTGTCACGCTGGTCGCACCGGCGAGTTCCGCGGCCTCATGCTTCCCCGAGGCGGAACTCCTCAACGCCTCCGTCAGCGAGCCACAGCACCTCGACCACGCGGGCATCGACATCACCGTGCAGCGTCTGGAGCACGCCGCCTACCTGCAGATCACCACCGCACTGAAGGTGTCCGGGCAGCCACCCCACCCAGCCGAGGGCCCTTGGCAGGACGTCCCGGACGAGCCCGACAGCACGCCGCAGACGCAACCGCCCGTATCCGAGGACCTCATCGCGCTGGCCCCCGCCTCGACGAGTCCCTCGTTGGCAGTGGCACCGGACGGGAGCAGCGAGGTGTTCCCGGCCCTGGTCGCCGCCACTACGGATCCGTCCGGGCCGCGTCTCCTGCCCACCGCCACAATGCCGATGCAGGACGACGACGAGCCCGGCCCGGAGAACGAAGCAGCGGTGGCACCCACTCCGCAGCCGACTAGGGCAGTGGCCGGGGAGGCGGATGACAACGAAGCTTCCGTCGAGGACCACGAGGTGCCGCAGGCGGAGGCGTCCGAGGCGCATGACCTGCACGGGCCGGAGGTTCGGGTCCTGGGTCCGGTCGAGGTGAGCGGCGTGGACAGCACCGGCCACGGCCCGAGGATGGCGCAGCTCGCCGCATTGCTGCTGTTTAGGCCTGGGCGGAGCGCGGACGTGCTGTGCTCTGACATGGATCCCGTCAGCCCGTGGTCGGCGAGCACTCTCAATGCCCGAGTGGGCGGCCTGCGTCGCTCTCTAGGTAGCGATCCTACCGGCAATCCCTACGTGCCTCGCCGTAGCTCCGGCGAGGACCCGTACCGGCTCTCCCCCGGTGTGCGCTGCGACTGGATCCGTTTCCTGCAGCTCGTCGAACACGCCCTGCCACTGGGCCCCACCGGCCTGCCTGATCTGGAGAAAGCACTCGGCCTGGTGCGCGGCCGGCCGTTCGGCGGACGGCCTCTGCCCTGGGCCGAGCCCTATCAGCAGGAAATGATCACTAGGATCATCGACGTCGCGCACACCGTCGCCACCTACCGCACGCCAGTAGGTCCGCACCACGATCTCAGCGCAGCCCGCCACGCTGTCGTGACCGGCCTCGACGTCGACGACACCGCGGAACTCCTGTATCGCGACTGGCTCCGCATCGAGCACGCGGCCGGCAACCGGCAGGGGCTCCACACCGCCATCACCCGCGTGCAACAAATCAACCACGCACTGGACTGTTCCCTGGAAACAGAAACCTTCCAACTCATCACCCACCTCCTCAACAGCCCCACACCAGAAGCACGCGAAGCCCACTACTGACTTCGGCTCGTCAGGGTGACGCTGGTTCGTCGAGGGCCAGGCCGGTGCCCGCTATGAAGCCGTCGAGGATGCCGGATCGGTACTGAAGGCGCTTGAGCCGGTTGCGTACGAGTGCTTCGAGCCGGTCGAGGGCGACGACGGCGAGGTTGGCCAGGCTGCGCTTGACGTGCGCCCATACCCACTCGACTCACGCTCGGCGATCAGCTCGCCCATGACGCGGGAGACGTGGGTGTTCAGGCGGTCCCACACCAGCACGGATGGGCGCCTTGACGAGCTGGTGGACGCCGTCGATCAGCGCGATGAAGTCCCGCTCGCCCATGCTGCGACGTTTGTCTTTGCCCGCTCGGTGGGTGCGCAGGCGGTGGCACAGCCGGGTCCGGGAGCCGGGCCGCATGGCGATCATCCCGGCCACGGGCAGCCGGCCCGAGCGTCGTCCGCTCACCGTCACCTGCGGGATGTGGCCGCGCCGGCCCCAGGTGCGTCCCCTGGGCGGCCGTCGGGTGAAGCCTGCCTCGTCCTCGAAGCAGATGTAGCCCCACAGGCCGCCCGGACTCTTTTACCTCCGCCCAGGCCGCCTCCTTCCACGCGGTCATGGCCTGCTCGTCGCGCTCGGCGACCCGCCGCGCAGGGACCTGCGGGCTGAAGTCCAGCCGGTGCATCAGCCTCGTCGCGCCCGAGACGCTGTAGGAGACGTGAAACTTCCTGCCGATCAGCGTGGCCACCCTCGCCGCGGTCCACACCTGGTCCTCCACCCACCCATGCGCGGCCGGACCCTGCTCGAGATACCTGGCGAGCTTTTCCAGACAGCGTGGCGACAAGCGACACCGGCCCTAGCTCGGTCCTCGCGAAAGCAGCTCGTCGGCACCGCCTTGCCGCCACAACTGCTGCCACTGGTAAGCCGACTTCAGACTTACACGCAGCGACCCCAAGCACGGAAACCCTGCCTTTCGGCGAGACCGCGCCTCATCCGCTCAGCGTCGGGAAACGACCGTATGCCGACACTCGACCCCGTGATCACGAACCCGCAGGTGGACAGTGTCGGCAACTCGCGTCCGGAATCAACGTCGGTGAACGGTCCGGCCGATAGGTTCCGACACATGCTCATCGGCTACTGCCGCACATCGACGGCCGACCAGAACCCCGATCATCAGATCGACGCACTGCTCCGCCACGGCGTCGACCGCGACAACATCCACCTCGACGTCGCCAGCGGCGCGAAGGCATCCCGCCCGAAGCTCGACCTCGTCATGCAGCTGCTACGCAACGGCGACACTTTGAAGGTCACCCGGCTCGACCGGCTCTCCCGCTCCGTCCTGCACCTGGTGACCCTTGGCGCCGACCTGCGCGAGCGCGGCATCGGGCTGCACGTCATCGAGCAGGGCATCGACACCGCCACCATGGAAGGCAGGGCCATGTTCGGGATGCTGTCCGTACTGGCAGAGCTCCAGCGCGAGCTGATCGTGGCGAATACGAACGACGGGCTCGCCTCCGCGCGAGCCCGGGGGCGGGTCGGCGGACGCCGACCGAAGCTCACCGAGGACCAGGCCGCGCTCGCCCAACGTCTCTACGACGAGCGGGAGAAGACCGTCCAGCAGATCGCCGACATGTTCGGCGCGCCACGGTCGACGGTGTACGGGCACCTCGACAAGACCAAGACCGTCCCCCGCCAGCCCAAGGAGACCGCCGCCCCGAAATCCTGAAACAAACCGGCGGGTTACTTTGCCCCTGGGGACAGAGCTGGGAGTCCGGGGCCTCCGGGGCCCTGACTCGCCGACCACTCCGACCGGATCGAACTGCATTTCCTGCCCGCCTACTCGCCCGAACTCAACCCTGACGAGCTGGTCAACGCCGACCTCAAACGCAGCCTGCCCATGCACAGCCGGGCCCGCGACCAGGCCCAACTCGCCGCGGAGACCCGCCGGTTCTTCCACCGGCGTCAACGCCAGCCGCACATCGTCCGCGGCTACTTCGGCGGACCCCACGTCCGCTACATCCTCGAATAGAACCCTTGAGTTTCAGATCAATAGTTTTCCCGGGGAATAGTCGAGCAGCTGGTGCGGAGGCATTGTGGGACATGCCGTCATCCGCGGCACAATCTGCTCTTCCCGCGTGATTAAGGATGCCAACATCGCCATTCAATCTGCTTGATCCTTCCTATTGAAGCGCTCTTTTTGATCTTCCGGCATGAGAACGCGGATTTCTACCGGGACTTATCCGAGCATAGTGAGAGGCCCATTCATCTCGCTTCAGCGAAGAAGTCGCCGCCGCCAAGGCCATCCCTAGTCAGGGCGCGGGGCGGGCTGCTGGGCACGCATGTGCGGCGCAAAGTGCCATGATTGTGCTTTACTTGATATGTGACGGCTCCAACCACAGTGCACAGTTCCAGGGGATTCGTCGGTCGGACAGAAGCGCTTACCCGGCTCCGCCGATGTGCTGGTGAAGCCCGCGGTGGCAGGCCACAGGCTGTGCTCATCGTGGGGGAACCAGGGATCGGCAAGACGGCCCTGCTTCAGCGGTATGCAACAGAACTCAGTGATTTCACTCTGCTTCGTGCAGTCTGCGATGAAACAGAAGCGGACGTGCCATACGGGCTGATCTCGCAGATAGTGGCCTCTGTTGCTGCTGATGCGAAGGCTTTCCCGTTGTTCAGCACCCCCTTGCCTACGATGGCGGCACCGTACCAGGTAGGTGGCCAGCTACTGGGGCTGCTGGGACGTCTCCAGGACAGCGGCCCCGTCGCCATAGTGGTCGACGATCTCCAGTGGGCGGATTCAGAGTCCGCCCGGACACTTGGGTTCGCGCTGCCTCGCCTCTGGGCCGACCAGGTCTTCGTCATTCTTTCCACCCGTCCGGGAACCCCCGGCGGCTATGACCCGGACTCCTGGCTCCGCCTCGCCCCCACCCTCGAACCAACGAGCCTCCTGCTCGGCGGCCTGGAGCGTAGCGACGTGGCTCAGCTGGCCCAAGAGTCGGGCAAGACCTTGAATCCGATCCTCATTGATCGGATTCACCAGCACACGGGAGGGCACCCTCTCTACGTCCGGACCGTGCTGGCTGATATTTCGCCCGCCACTTCGTACCCCGTGGGGCCGGCAAACACGTTGCCCGTTCCCCAGGTGCTCTCCGATGCGGTGCAGCAACAGCTCGCGCGCCTGCCCGAGGCGAGCCAGCGCATGGCTGAGGCCTTGGCTGTGCTGGACGTACGGTCACCATTGGTAACGGTGGGTGTCGTAAGCGGTGTCGATGACGCCCTGGGAGCATTGGAGCCACTGCTGTCTGCAGGGCTGGCACAATGGTGGCCTTCTGAGGTGAATACCCCCGTTCAGATACATCACGACCTGCAAAGAGCAGCGATCTACGAGAGGATCGCTCCGAAACGCCAGCGGGAATTGCACCGCAAGGCGGCGGAATTGAGCAATGGCGATGACGTATGGAGACACCTGGTAACTGCTGCTGAGGGGGCGGATGAACGACTCGCGACAGAGCTGGAAAAGCGGGCCGGCGAGGAAGCAGCCCGGGGAGAAATCCAGCGCGCATCGACTCACTTGCTGTGGGCCTCAGGGGTGTCCGCCACTGACGCCGAGCGGGAACGGCGGGTGCTCACTGCAGCCGCCTTCCTCCAATGGGGCCAGGCCCCAGCGCGGGCCGAGCCGCTGAGGTCTGCCGTCGAGACCTGCTCCCCTTCCCCTCTGCGGGACTGTGTCGTGGCCCGATACGCCTTGAGTCGGGGTCAGTTCGCTGAGGCTGAAAGGCTCCTTACCGCAGCCCTTAAGGCCAGTGAAAAATCGCAACCCTTGGAGCATGTGGCGGTACTGGCGGCCAGCGGGCTGTGTGCGACGCATATCTGGGACGGCCGGGGGGATGAGCTTTTCAAGGTTTCCAGGCGGGTCCTGAACAGTGAGCGGAGAGATGCGCTCTCCGAACTCCAAGCAAGACTGGCACACGGTTTCGCCTATCTGTTTACTCGCGGGCCACGTGAGGCGGCTGAGCAGCTTTCACGAGTCGCGGACTTGCCTCGGGATCCGGAGAGGGCTACCACCGCACATGCTCCGTCCCTCTTGTGGCGTGGCGCATTTTGGGCACTTGCGGGGGAACTCAATGTTGCAGTCAGGGAGCTTTCCGTGGCACTGGGCTTCGCCCGGGCGCATGCATCGCCGATGTTGGATTGTAAGGCAAATGCCTACCTGGCGTCCGTGCAATATCTACTCGGATCGTGGGACGATGCCGCAATCAATGCCGCGAACGGTGTGACGATTGCATTCTTCGAAGAGCGTCCCTGGTCTTACTGCCAGACACATATGGCTGCATCGCTCGTGGCCTCGGGGCGAGGGGAATGGCAGCGCGCGGCAGCACACATCAGGCAGTGCCGGCAGTGGTGGGAAGCGATGGGGCCCGAGCAGTACGTGGCATGGCCGGCTTTGGCAGCAGCGGTCTTCGCGCAGGCGCAGGAGGACCACCCGGGGATGCTGAGAGCACTACAGCCTGTGCTCGGACTACCAGAGCGCGGATGGCGCATGGCCTTGCGACCATGGTGGCTCCCGCTCTATGCAGAGGCGCTCATCGGTTCAGGAAGGCTTGCGGAAGCTGAACCCGTCTTGCAAGAGATCAGGGAGCTGGCCCGTGAGGTCGCCTGCCTCGGAGTGATCTCGTTCGGACTGTGTGGATGGCACGCCCACCAGCGCGGGCAGCTAGATGCTGCTCGTGACGCCTACGAGGCCGGACTCAACCTACCTGTCCGAGGCGATGATGTGCTCATGCACAGAGCCTTCCTGGAGCGCTCGCTCGGGCGTCTCCTAATCGCGACCGACTCGCCCGAGGAGGCAAGCCTCTACCTCAATCATGCCCGAAGTCGCTACGCGACAGTTCGGGCGCGTCCCTTTGTTGAGCGATGTGAAGCTGACTTGGCTCTCTGCGGCCTGCCGTCTACCAGCAGGACGCCGGACTACTTCGCAACCCTAACCCATCGCGAACAGGACGTTGCCCGCCTCGTCGGGCAAGGTTGGACAAATCAAGAAGTAGCGAGCGAACTGTACGTCAGCTCCAAGACCGTCGAATATCACTTGTCGAACATCTTTGCAAAGCTCCAACTCACTTCACGTCGGCAACTGATGCGCCTCGCCCAACAGCGGAGCGACATGGTGGGATGACGTCAGCCGTCCTGTCCTGCGCAGTGGGAAGAGCAACGCCCTATGCTTGCAACTGCCGCCATTGAAGCTGCGGTTCGGCTCCACTCAGGCCTGCTGGCGTCGGCTGGGCCGGTGCACGAGGGCCAGCTTCTGCGGGAAGCTGCACGTGGCCGACGCCCTAGGCTGTACCCGGGTGCCTGCCTGGATGCTTGCCACATCCAAGCAAGCCCTGCGAGAAGCCACACTCTTGCGCATGCGTGAAGCTGCGGCCGGCCTAGACCACGGGGCCGTAGATATTGTCATGAGTTCCGGATCCCTTGAAGCGCTGACCCGACGAATGTCGGAATTCGGTAGCGGCAAGAAATAGCCGGGGCGCCAATATTCCAGCAGGATTTCGCTGTCTGACCCACAGGTTTCGCCGAGCGGCTGGAGTGTAGCGGGCCGCGGAATGATCAAGGGTGGCCTTCGGCAGGCCGCCCCTCGATCGTGCGACCGCGTCGCAAGTAGGAACAGGGCCATGCGATTGGTCGCAGTGTGCCTCAGGTCGTGCAGGTCCAGTTTGTGCCGAGCTTGTCGTTCGCCAGTTGCGGGATCCACGCCGTATGCAGCCGGGCCACCCCAGGCCATGTCGCTCGACATCGGCGGGCTGTCGCGGGTGCCGGTCAGTGGCAGGTGCGGATCGTCACGGCCGCGCGCGATAGCCCGTCCAGCCCAGAGATACAGGGACCCGCAGTGGTCGCGGTACGCAGCGGCCGGCATTTCGACCGTCTGAGGGATCAAGTGTTCCCGAGCGTCTGCAATAGCTACTCAATTAAGTACTAGAAGGCTCCTGTTATGAGTAGCGCTCGGTGGAGTATGGTTAAGGGCATGGCCACAGACACCGAACTTATCGCCCGGGCCACGCTTGCCCACCTGCGAACCATCGACGCGACCGAGCCCGACCTGACTCGGTCGCGCGTGGTTACCGGGCCCACCGGCACACGGTACGCCGCCCTCGCCAACTCCTCCGGGATTCCGCTGGTTGTCTACCGGTTCAACCCTTCCGGCGGTCAGCTCCGCGCCCTCAAGGGCATCCCCGAACCCGTACGCAGCGCCTACGCCGCACCCCACACGGCAGCAGCCTGACCGCACGCGAAGGGAAACGCCTCTCATGACCGCGCAGTCCGTACACCACACACCCGACCCCGGCCGCATCCCCCGCACGCAAGACGCCGTCGCCGCTGCCCTCCCGCCTGCACAGCGCATGGAGTTCTACCGGCAGATGGGCGAAGCCACAGACGACACCATCGCTACCGTCCTGCGTCGATGGTGGACCCTCGTCCAGGTCGCCGTCGACCCCGCCACTGCCCGCACCGCCGCTGCCGTCAAGGCGGGAACCGCGCCCGGACGCAGCGCTGCCGCCGTCCTGCGCGAGCGGCAGGAGAACCGTTGACCCACGACGGCCCTCAGCACGACTACACCAGCCCCGACGACGAAGACCCGCTCATCCTTTCTCCGGCCGTGCAGCAGGCCATCGGCCCCAAGGCCCCGGCTGCCCTCTTCAGCGCCGTGAGCGTCGTCATGGCCGCGCTGATCGAGGCGTTGGAACTCGGCATCATGCCGCCCGACGCGATGCCCATCCCCGGCATCCCTGGCGCCTACCTGCACCCCGTGCCGAACGACCTCGGCATGATCGAATACCACGACACCCAGACCCCCAAGGGGCGACCGGCGTACTACCTCGCGCGCATCGTCAGCCCTGACGACTTCCTGGAACGACTTCTGACCCCACCCTGATGGCAACGAGCTCCAGGAGGACGAGGACGGTGGCGGAAGAGGAGCCTCTGCACGAGTGGGCCGCCCGACGCGACCGGCGCGGGGCGGCGGAACGGGAGATGACCGGCACACGCCGTGCCGTCCCTCTCACCGACGGAGCCCGCGCCTCTCACGTTGCCCCCAACGGGCCCCGCGCGCCCTACTCGAATGGGATGGGCAGGCACGGGTGACCGTCGGCGTCGCCCCGAGCGCAGACGCTGCTGCCCGGGAGTCCTCGGCCACACGCCCGCTCCTGAGCCCGAGAATGGGCCGGATGACCGGCCCCGCCCACCCAGGTCTCGGGCCCGGCCGAGGACGTCACCGCACCGTCCGCCAGTGATAGCCGCGCACCCGCCCCGACGACGCCCCGCACACCACAGACCGCGGCCTCCAGCGGCGTCCGTGCCCGCACCACGATCCGCTCACCCTCATCGGCCACACCTCGGTTCGGGGCGCCTTTGCGGGAGATGACCGGCAGGATGCGCCGCTTGCGCAGCTCACGCCGGTTGGGGTTGGAGTCATAGCCCTTGTCGCCGAGCAGCGAGTCGGGGCGGCGGCGTGGGCGGCCGGGCCGTCCGGCCACGCGTGGGATCCCGTCGACGAGGGCGAAGGTCTGGGTGACGTCGTTGACGTTGGCCGCGGTGGTGAAGACCTTGAACGGGGTCCCCTTGCCGTCGCAGATCAGGTGGTGTTTGCTGCCCGCCTTCCGCCGGTCGACCGGCGACGGACCGGTGTTGGCTCCCCCTTTTTCGCGTGGACGTGGGAGCCGTCCACGCACGCGCGGGACCAGTCGAGTTCGCCGGCCGCGTTGAGTTCGGCGAGCAGGATGCGGTGCAACTGGTCGAAGACGCCGGCCTGCTGCCATCGCTCCAGGCGCCGCCAGCAGGTCTGCCCGGAGCCGAACCCCAACTCCAGGGGCAGGAGTTGCCAGGCTAAGTGTCTGTCTGACATCTCTGCTTGTACGTTCTCGCGTTAGGCAGAGAGGAGTGTGCGATCCGTATCGTGTGTGCGGCCCGTAGAGCTACCTGGCGTTGGCAGTTGCCGAATATGGGGAGTCCTCGTGGGAACTCGCGTAGCCGTGTGTTCAGCGCTGGGTGCGCTTCTGCTGCTGAGCGGTTGCAGCGGTGGGATGAGCACACCCTCCGATGCGGCGCCGCGTACCGCTCCGAGCCCGGCTCGTGCCATTGCCAAACCCAGCGATTTCAACGGCGATGGACGAACTGATCTTGCCGTGAAAGCCCAGGACAACACGGCGGTCCGCGTATATAGCGGTGAGCCTGGTCGGTTGAACGTCAAAGCGTCGGCTGTCATCACGCCCCGCAGCCCTGGAATGCCGCGCGGCATCCGAGAGGCGGACGGGTTTGACGAGCTGGTATCCGGCGACCTTGACCATGACGGATACGCGGACCTGGCGCTCCACGTACGCGGTGACGAGATTCCCGATGAGCACAACACCGTTGTGCTCTGGGGAGCGCCAAGCGGCTTGACCGGGGCTGCCAGCTACCTGCAGCACCTGCCTGCACTGAGCGCGAAGCAGCGCCGCATGACGGCTGACCCGGATACGGATGTCGCGCCAGACCCAGACGTCAATCACACCATGGGCCTGCAGATGGGCAATTTCGACGGCGATCAGAATGTCGATCTGATGCGGTTCGCCGACGACTCTGGCCCATCTGAGCTCTTCCACGGCCCGTTCAAGCGCACGGGAGCAGCGCGCTATGTGACGCCTACCCGAGCGTGTGGTGCCAGGGAAGGAGACAGCCTGGCTGTGCTGTCATCGGCGAACAGTCCCGGTGACGAACCAGACCTTGGCATCGTTACCAACGACGAGCCTGACGCGCGTGGCAAGCAGCCGACACTCTGGTACCCCTTCACGGAGGAGGCCCGCTCCGGGCGCCGGCAGCTGCCCCCTGCCACCGCGGCAAGCTCAGGCGACATCGACTGCGACGGCCAAGAGGATCTCGTACTCACCGAAGGCAGCCTGCGCTATGAGGGTGCTCAGCCTTCCGTTCCTGGCGGCCAAGTCTCCGTCATCTACGGAGCACCAGAGGGCTATGGCAAGGGACGCGCGACAACACATATCACCCATGACAACGGCACCATCTCACCCTTCAACCTGGATGGCGCCCAGGCTGTCGGAGACGTCACAGGAGACGGCTGCGCCGACGTCGTCGTGACCGCCGATGCCAGGCGACTGCTGCTCTTCGCGGGAAGTCACACGGGCCTTCGCACCAAAGCCCAAACAGTCACCACTCAGCAGCTCGGCCTCCCCGCAATCCACGATGGCGCACCCAACGGTTTCGGCGAACCGTACCTGAGCGATGTGGACGGTGACAGGAACGCTGACCTGGTGACGGGCCCCCTCCGAGAGGGGCACGGCCATAGCGTCACAGTGGTGCTATACGGCACACGCAACGGCTTCGATATCGACACACCGCTGCTTTTGTCATAGCCCACCTCAAGACCTAGGCATATGATGCGATCTGTCCCTGATCTGCCCCACTGCTGGGCACCGAGCACGCGCGGGCTCCCAGTCCACCGCGCCCAGGGTGAAGTCTCGCACGGACGCCTGACGGAACCGCCGAACTGGGGGGAGTGTAAATCTAACGGCGGATCCGACGATCATGGGAGAGACGTCAAGTGACTGACACCGCCGTGGAGTTGGAGACCGTGGAACCTGTCGAGAGTGCCCAGCCTGGGCAGCCTGCGCCCGTGTCCGACGAGCAACTGGTTGCGATGCTGGTAGAGCGGGCCCGGTCGGAGGGGCTGCAGCTGACCGGGCAGGGCGGGCTGCTGCAGCAGCTGACCAAGCGGGTCTTGGAATCTGCTCTGGAGCACCGAAGGGACCCGGGACATCCTGGGGATCTGGGCCGGTGACGGCGGCGAGGGTGCGAAGTACTGGCTGCAGGTGTTCACCGAGCTGAAGAACCGCGGCCTGGACGATGTGTTGATGCTGGTCTGCGACGGGCTCAAGGGACTGCCCGAGGCCGTGGAGGCCGTCTGGCCTCGCACGATCGTCCAGACGTGTGTGGTGCACCTGCTGCGCAACTCGTTCCGTTACGCCGCCCGCCAGGACTGGGACAAGGTCGCCAAGGCACTCAAGCCCGTCTACACCGCACCCAGCGAGGACGCGGCGACGGAACGGTTTCTGGAGTTCCAGGAGACGTGGGGCCGGAAGTATCCGGCGATTGTGAAGCTGTGGTCGGACGCCTGGGCCGAGTTCGTGCCCTTCCTCTCCTTCGACGTCGAGATACGCAAGGTCATCTGCAGCACGAACGCGATCGAGAGCGTCAACGCCCGCATCCGCAGGGCCGTCCGCGCCCGCGGACACTTCCCCAACGAGGCCGCCGCCCTCAAGTGCATCTACATGGCGCTGATGAGCCTGGACCCGACGGGGAAGGGCCGCAAGAGGTGGACCATGCGATGGAAGGCACCCCTGAATGCGTTCCAGATCGCCTTCGAGGGCCGCCTGACCTCGAGCAACAGCTGACACTCAACAACCAAGATCAGCCGTTAAATTGACACACCCCTCAGCCGTGGCTGGCCGGTTCATCGCGGGGGCGGACGCGCATCATAATGCCGTCCTTGGGGTGAACAGTCATGGCAGTGCGCGCTTGGGGAGACCGACCGGGCGCTGGGCGGAGTTGGTACTGCTGGAGGATCATGGCGACGGCGAGCTGGAGGGTGAGCTGTGCTGGTCCCATGCCCACACAGACGCGGGGGCCAGCGCCGAATGGGAAGTAGGCGAATCGGTGGCGGGCGGCGGTATTTTGGGGGGCGAACCGTTCGGGGTCGAAGCGCTCGGGGTCGGGCCAGAATTGCGGGTGGTGGTGGGTGACCCAGGGGCTGAGCACGATGAGGGAGTTCGGCGGGATGCGGTGGCCGTTGAAGCACTCTTCCTCACCGAGCAGTACCCGGGTGTAGGCCCAGAACGGCGGGATCAGCCGCATGGACTCGTTGATGACCTGGCCAAGGTACGGCATTGCGGCAAGGTCGTCGGCAGTGGGACGGCGGCCGTTGAGGGCGGTCTGTATCTCGGTCACAAGACGTTGCTCCACCTGTGGGTGGGTGGCAACCAGGTGTAGACACCAGTCGAGGGCGCAGGCGGTGGTTTCGTAACCGGCCACCAGGTTCGCTGTGATTTCGTCGCGCAGTTCGGTCTCGTTCAGCGCCTCGCCGGTGGTCTCGTCGCGTGCGTCGAGGAGTAGGGAGAGCAGGTCTTGCTCGGCGCGGGGCCCGCTGGCGCGCCGTTGGCTGATGATCTCGTGAATGACGTGGTTGATCTCCTGCTGGGCGTGCTTGATCCGCCGATTTTCGGGGGTCGGCCAGGAGGGTGGTATCTCCAGGAACATGCCCTTGCCCGCCGCGGTCAGCACACGTTGCACGCTGCTGGTCAGGCGACGAACCTGCCGGTCATCGAGGCTGGTGCCGAGCAGGGTGTCCAGCAGCACACCGAGGGATATACGTTCCATTTGGTGCGATATCTCGACCTGGCTGTCCGGGCCGGCTTCCCAGTCGTTGATCACGGCGGCGATCCGGGCCGTGATGATATCGCTCATGACATCGGTCTTGCGTCTTTGGAATGCCGGCTGCAGTATCCGACGCTGTCGCCGCCAGTAATCGCCGTTGCTCACCGTCAGGCCGTTGCCCATGAGCGTGTTGTAGTGCGCGCTGGGCCGCACCACGACGTACTTCGAGCTGTTCTTGACCAGCACCTGTTGAACATGATCAGGGTGTGCAAGCAGGTACATCGTGGCCGGCCGCTTCAGCGGTAGTGCCACTACATCACCGTATGCGTGGAAGGACTCCAGCAGGAAATCCGCACCGCGCTTGATCATCATGGGGGTCACGCCGAGCAGTGGGTAGCCTTTCGGACCTGGAATGGTCATCGGATTCACCGTCGCCTCCTGGCTGGACCGCTCCCTCAGCCGCGAGGGTCACCGAGGTTTCGGCGGTGGCCTCTCGTCCCGATTATTGTCCTGGCAGAGGCACCGGCAACCCAAACGGCACGAGGGTCGCTCAACTGCCTCCGCTGCTGCTGAGAACGAACCCAAGCCGGCCTTGCAGCAGCAGGACGGGTGGGTTGGGTGAGCGTTCGCTTTTGATCTTGTTGGGGATGCTTCGTCAACCAATAGCCAATACGTCCCACGCAGCTATTCGGATCGAATGCGTCCCGAGTCCGCCACTGCTGTGACACACCGGTGGCAATGAGCTTCTTCAGAATGGCCGCCGATCAGGTGACGCAGCAGCTGACGGCACAGACGGGACCTACGGCAACGACCCTGCTCTGCAACAGGGTCAACACCAAGCGCGGCTTCACTCTCATGAGACTCGGTTGAAGAAACTCAATCACCCCTCGATCCGCCGCTCTAACGATCAAGGACGCCCGGACACGGGCGGGCCGACACCGGATGCCGTTCCGCCGAAGGGGGGCATCACCGAGCCGACGGCGAAACGAGACCAGACTGCGGTGGTGCATGAGCCAGCCGATGCTCCGTTCGATGGTCCACCGCCGCGGAATGACCGTGAACCACCACCGCCCTCGACCACGGCGCCCGCCTGGGCATCGACGTCCACCCGGTCCCGCGCCCGCCGGGACCAAGGGGTAGCCGGCGTCTGCCCAGGCCTTGGTCACGCGCGGGTGGCGGGTGGCGATGCGGGACAGCAGCTGGACGCCGGCCGCGGTGTCGGACACGCCCGCGGCGGTGACCAGCACGGTCAGCAGCAGGCCGAGGGTGTCGCAGCCGAGGTGGCGCTTGCGCCCGAGCGCGGGGTCGTCGCTGTCCACGACGGCCAGGACGGGGACGTGAAGCGAGCGGGCGAGGGCGGCCAGGGCCTGGGATGCGTCCGGCAGGCGGTCGCCGGACAGGGGCAGCCGGGCACTATGGGCAGCCTGGAGCCGGTCCACGACCACGAGGGCCAGGTCCAGCACGTGCGGGGCGGTGTCCGCGATCGCCTCGGCAGTCAGGCCGCTGCCGTCGTCAATCAGCAGTGGAGCTTGGCCCAGTTGCTTTGCGACTTCCTGCTCGTGAGGTGTGAGGCGGCCCTGCTTCAGGCGGGGATAGTCACCGCTGGTTTCCGCGGAGAGGATCCGGCGGAACATGTCATCGCGGTTCGGGCCGGACGCGGCGTAAAGCACGCGGTGGCCGTCGACGAGCGCGGTCTTCCGGGCAGTGGCCAGCCCCAGCAGACTCCCGCCGACGTTCGGGGGTGCGGCCACCACTGTCAGCCTGCCTGCCTGCAGACGGCCGGCGGCGGTGTCCAGTCCGGGCAGTCCGAACGTTGGGCCCGTGGCAGGACCAGTGGTGAGCATCGTGCCCATCGCGTCGCCGAGCGTGGCAAGCCTGCGGTGCACGCTCCTGCGCTCCCGTTTACTGGTCACCGCACCTCCTGCGGTCGCCGCGCCCGCGGCCGAATCGAGTGAAGGGATTCCAGTGGCGGAGTCGACGGGCAGCAGGACCGCGACCGGCGTGGTGCCGCGCCGCAGCAACTGCGGCTCACCCTTAGGGCGTGCAGATCTTTAACTCGTCTTTTTGACCTTGGTTTGGGTGGGGTCGGAAGCGAGGAAGGTCGTGACGTCGGCTGGTGTGCGGAGGCGGGCTGTTGAGGTGTTGATGTGGTGGCCGTGTGCTTCCAGAAGTGGGCTGACCTCTTGTTTCGCGCGGCTGATGGTCATGGCGGTGACGCCGAAGAGTTGGCCGAGGAGGTCCATGGTGGCGAGTTTGCGCAGGTGGAGCACGGTGGCCAGGATCCGGTCGGCTGGGGTCAGCTTGGCTTTGGCGCCCGCGCCAGGGGCGACCATGCGCTCGTGACCACGGCGGGTATGGAGCACTCGCTCGTGTTGAATCTCCAGCGCGGGAGTCAGTGCGTCGATGAGCTCGCTGAGCTGTTGGCGGGTCATCCCGGTCAGTTCAGGGGCTGCAGCGACTGCTGGGTAAGGCGATCCGGACCGTCCGTCGGGGCCTGGTTTGACGTGGTGTTGGTCGCTAAGGGCTCCGGCGGGTGCTGGGGGTGGAGGGTGTAGTTCCAGTCGCCGTGGAAGCGGTGCCGGGTGATCGGTAGGGCGGCGATCTCCTCGTCGCTGACCTGGATGCCGGTGGGGTACGGGTTGGTGTCGAGTTCGGCGTGCACCGTCAGGCCGGTCTTGGTGGTGGTGGCCGCGATGCTCTCGATGATGACTTCGTGGCTGGTCAGGGGCCTTCCGCGCCAGTTCATAGTGATGTGGGAGAACAGCCGGTGCTCGATCCGGTTCCACTTCGAAGTGCCGGGAGGCAAGTGGCAGACGGTGATGGTCAGGCCGGACTCAGCGGCGAACTGGGCGAGTTCGGTCTTCCAGGTGCGGGTGCGATACCCGTTGGAGCCGCCCGCATCGGCGGTGATCAGCAGTCGGCCGGCCGTCGGGTAGGTGGCCCGGCCGGCTCCGTTCCACCAGCGGCGGATCGACTCGACGGCGAACGCGGCGGTGTCGTGGTCGGTGCCCACGTTGACCCAGCCGGTGTTCGCGGCGACGTCGTAGATGCCGTAGGGCACCGCTCTGCCCAGCTCGCGATCGGGGAAGTCGTGGGTGTCGACCCGCACCGGCTCGCCTCGCGGCTCCCATTCACGGCCGTTGTTCTTGAACGGGCCGACCAGCTCCTTCTTCTTCGTGTCCACACTGATCACCGGTGCCCCGCAGTCCTGGTGGTCGCGGGCCTGCTCGTTGAGGTAGTGGAATTGTGCGTCCCGGTCGGGGTGCTGCTTGCCTTCGAGGGTCTTGGCATTGCTCTGCAGACCGAAGCCCTCCTCGCGCAGCAGGTCGCCCACCGTGTCCGCACAGATCCGGTGGCCCTGCCGGGTCAGCTGTTCGGCGGGCTTGCGGGTGGATTTGGTGGTCCAGCGCAGCGGCGACATGGGATCCCCGCGGACGTCGGGCTCGACCAATGCGAGGAGAGCCTCCCGGACAGCTGGGTTCAGGTCGGCGACGCGTTTGCGGCCACCGCCGGGCCGGCGGATGCGTCCCAACGGGGCCTCTCTTGAGCCGAGTTCCCGCACTCCGGCAGACACAGTGCCCTCACGGACACCGGCGGCACGGGCGACCGCTCGGATCCCGCCGTGGCCGAGGGACTGGGCCTCCGCCCCTATCACCAGGCGACGCTGCCGCTCGTCCAGGTGCGGCAGAATCGCCCCGAACTTGGCTGCCAGCATGGCCCGTTGCCCTTCCAACCCGCTCATGTCAGACCAACGAACCACCGAACGGAAAGCCACGAGTTAAAGATCTGCACGCCCTTAGAGCTCGTAACACGATCTTGTTGAAGTGCCCTGGTAGGGCGTGACTGATGTGATGATTCGGCCGTTCGGGATGGTGTGAGTGCTCGGCCGTGGATCGTGGACGATGGCTTGTGGGCGTTGATCGAGCCGCTGCTGCCCGCGTGGCCGGAGAAGTCGCCGGGGCCGCGGCCGGTGGCGGACCGGCTGTGTCTGCAGGGCATCCTGTACGTGCTCCACAACGACTTAGCCTGGCAACTCCTGCCCCTGGAGTTGGGGTTCGGCTCCGGGCAGACCTGCTGGCGGCGCCTGGAGCGATGGCAGCAGGCCGGCGTCTTCGACCAGTTGCACCGCATCCTGCTCGCCGAACTCAACGCGGCCGGCGAACTCGACTGGTCCCGCGCGTGCGTGGACGGCTCCCACGTCCGCGCGAAAAAGGGGGAGCCAACACCGGTCCGTCGCCGGTCGACCGGCGGAAGGCGGGCAGCAAACACCACCTGATCTGCGACGGCAAGGGGACCCCGTTCAAGGTCTTCACCACCGCGGCCAACGTCAACGACGTCACCCAGACCTTCGCCCTCGTCGACGGGATCCCACGCGTGGCCGGACGGCCCGGCCGCCCACGCCGCCGCCCCGACTCGCTGCTCGGCGACAAGGGCTATGACTCCAACCCCAACCGGCGTGAGCTGCGCAAGCGGCGCATCCTGCCGGTCATCTCCCGCAAAGGCGCCCCGAACATCAAGGGGCTGGGCAAACTCCGCTACGTCGTCGAGCAGACCTTCGCCCTGCTCCACCAGTTCAAGCGCCTCGCCGTCCGCTGGGAACGCCGCACCGAACTCCACGACGCATTCCTCTCGTTGGCCTGCAGTCTGATCTGCTGGAGACGCCTCAAGAAACACCGATCATGATCGCGTTACGAGCTCTACGAGCGCTTCTACGGCCGGTCGAGCTCGGCCGCGAAGAAAGCCGACGCCGCCTTCAAGATCTCGTTCGCCCGACGCAGTTCGGCGTTCTCGGCCCCGCAGACGCTTGATCTCCGCGGCTTCCTCCGAGGTGGTGCCGGGCCGCTGGCCGGCGTCCACCTGCGCTTTGCGGACCCAGATCCGCACGGTCACCGCTGCACCGATGCCCAGCTTCGCCGCAACCGCCTTCATCGCGGCCCACTCGGTCGGGTAGTTCGGGTGGATCTCCGCGACCATGCGTGCCGCACGCTCACGCAGCTCGGGAGGGTAGGGGGACAGACGTGCCATGACTCGATCCTCTCAGGGAATCGAGCCTCCATTGGCTGCCACTTCAGATGACGCGGCGCAACCAGCCATGAGTGTCCTCTGCAAGTCCATACTGAATGTCCAGCACGTGCTTGCGCAGCGCCAAGGTCCATGCGCCAGGTGCCCCGTTGCCGATCGTGAACTCGTACCCGTTCCCCCTAAAGCCGACAATGGGTGTGATCACTGCGGCCGTGCCTGTGGCAAACACCTCCGTGATGCTGCCCTCGGCAGCTCCGTAACGAAGTTCATCCATGCTCACAGGTCGTTCTTCCGCTGTCAGCCCGAACTCGCTGGCTAGGACAAGGACCGTAGCGCGGGTGACTCCCTCCAAGATCGTGCCGAGAGGGGGGGTGAGGAGACGGCGATCGGAGGTGACGAGGCAGAGGTTCATCGTGCCGGATTCCTCCAGATTGCCCTTGCCGTCGGCCCCGAGGCGGTCGAGATAGAGCACCTGGTCACAACCGTGCTGCTGGGCCTCGTTCTGCGCCGCAAAGCTTGCCGCATAGTTCGCTCCGCACTTGGCTGTTCCGGTGCCGCCCTTGGCTGCGCGGGTGTACTTGCTGTTCACCCACAACGTGACACCCCTGACGCCGGATGCGAAGTACGGGCCCACAGGACTTGCAATCACGGAGTAGATCACTCGCTTGGCGGGCCGTAGCCCGAGGAACGCCTCGGAAGCGAACATGAACGGACGGATGTAGAGGCTTTCTTCGCCAGCCGATCCCGGAACCCACTGCTCGTCCGCACGGACCAGCTCTTCCACGCTGCTCAGGAAATCACCCCCCGCCAGCTCGGGCAGCGCCAAACGTGTGGCTGAGCTGGCGAAGCGCCGTGCGTTGAGCTCTGGGCGGAACAGCCAGACGCTGCCGTCGGCGTGGCGATATGCCTTGAGCCCCTCGAAGACCTCCTGCGCATAGTGCAACACAGCGGCGCTTGGATGTAGGGGAAAAGGCTGCAGCGGCATGATCTTGCGGTCGTGCCATTCCCTATCGGGGGTCCACACGGCGGAGGCCATATGGTCAGTGAAGTAGCGGCCGAACTCTGGGGCAGCAAGAATCGCAGCACGCTCGGCATCCGGTACAGGGGTCCTCGTCCGGGACAGAGGGAATTGATTGCTCATAACCTGAGTCCTTGCGATAGAACGGCAGCTCTTAGACGTCACGCTCCCCTGTGCCGGGCCCCGAGGTCACGCAAGGGAAAACGGGTGCACATCAAGGACAAGAGAGATCGTCACGCGCAATAAGGCTCGAGGTATGGCAAAGTCACACCAGAGCGACGCACTCGACACACGCGGACGATAGTCATCACGTGACAGCCGGGTCCCACCGGCCCACATCTTGGTGGCCAGCGTCTTCAGCGGAGACGGGACAGTCAGTCATCTGTTTTAGGTCAGACCAGCGGCGTATAGAAAAAAGTGGTGCGGGCGGAAAATGTGCCGAGCGGTGTCACAGTGAAGAAATCCGCAAAGCGCACGGAGATCTCGGCGCCGTTGTGCAGCATGCCGCGAAAAGTTCCATGAACAGCAACTTCCCCTCCCTGGATGATCGCTTTGGATATCACATGGCGACCGGTCCTGATGACTCGCTCATGGCGGTAGAACCTTTCCAATGCAGCCCCTGTGAGTCCTTCATACCCAGGCCGAGAGTACTCTGCCGTGGGTTCGAACAATTGCAGAAGGCCGGTGACATCACCATCATCCACCAAGCGATAATACTCACGAACGACGGCAATGGGATCGGTCTCTTGGTGACTGCTCCCTGCCGATTCCTCGCGCTGATTGATCACGGCACCTCCTGTGAATCTGCTACTGGTGGGCGTCGAAGATGGAGAGAAGTTACCGGCCAGAGTGCGCTGAAAAAAGCCGGTCCAGTTCGTTGATGTATGCCTCTTCGTCTGCTGGGCTTCTGTATACGAGGATGTACAGAAACCCCTTACTTCCTTCTCCCGGAGGCACAGGCATTGTCATGAGTATGCCTTGTCGATCTACAGGATCGTAAGCGAGCCCTGCGGCTTGTATGGCGGAGAGGAAAGCGCCAGTCGTCACGGGCTCCCACGTCGCCGCAGCAGCGATCTGCTTAATTGTCCGAGTGCTGAACGCTGGTTCAACAATCCGATCTCTGAGCACCTCATACAGGTGTGTGGAGGTGGTCGTCCTGGCGTTCACTTCCGTGAAGACTATTTCCCCGCCTGCCGTGATCACAGCGTCTGCGCATAGACGTCCCCGATAACCGATGGAATGATATGCGTGCGCCAGTTTTTCGGAATCTGTAATGAGGGGAGAATATTGCGTAGCTGCCCTCGAATTGGGTATTAGCGTGTCACATGCCAACAGCCTTTCGATGTATGTAAGAGACCCTGCACTGCCGAGTTCGACGCCCGCGTCGGTAACCTTGAATTCTGCGTAGCAACTGGTCAAGACGTTGAGGAGGCGTTCGACGGCAACGGGATGGACACCATCCGCTGACGCCCACCTCCAGCGGTCGCTCCAATATCGAGCTACGCCGTCTGCTGCGTTAAGGTAATGAAAGTGTCGCCCGCCTATGTTCGTGGGGAGGCGGCTGCCGGCCCGCAGCACGATTTCATTTCCTGCCGCGCCTCCGTGTTGTGTCTTTTTCACCATCACATCGTGGCCCGTGTCGATCACGCTCTGCATTGCATGAGCAGCTTCAGTTGGGCTCCAACAGACGGATCCTGGGGCTATTTGCACTCCTGTACCGGAGGCGATGGCGCGAAACGTGGCCTTGCTGTTGACCAATGCACTGCCTCCTTGAGCGAAGAAGGAAGCCCCGGGCAGGTGCTCCGCGAGACCGAGTCTCGATGCAAATTCGCCCAGCTGAGCCGAAGGGAAGAGGGGGAAAATCTCAGACACGTCTCCTAGCTGCCGGGAAATCGATTCTGTAAACCCTTCGTCGAGCAAGGAGAAAGGGTCGATCTGGCGCCTCCCGAAGCGACCTTCGGGACTGATGTTAATACTCACCCGAGCCATGTCCACGCCAATAGTTTTTCCGACATGGTCGAGGAAATCCTGATCTGGGGCGTCGGAGAGTATGACGACATCGCCTTCCTCTACGAACCAAAATGCTCGCTGGGCCCAAGCACGAGGATCGCTGCGCTCGAACAGATCGATATCATTCGCAATGAGAACCCTCATTGCGAATCACCGTTTCCGGGAGTGCCTTCCTGAGATTCCGTCGATGCAGACTTGGCGGTCTCTTCGTGGACGTTTCGAACCGTTGCGACCACTGCGTCCATCACTCGGCGGCATTCGGTCTCGTCATAGGCAGTCACGGTTGTGTAGCCAATCCCCATCGCTGTCGTCTCGGTCATGTCGACCATTATCTTTCCCTGAGGAGTTATCCAGACTTCTCCCACTCCGTTGATTCGGGTGAGGTCTTCTTCTCGGACCATGTTGGGAATTCCTGGGATGGAGGGCAGATTGACCCAGCCGTGAACGAGGCCGGACTCAACCTCGCGTACCTCTGGTTCATCATTTGTGAATAGTTGTGTGGCCGCGGCCCATAGGTCGACCCCGATCGTTTTTTCGGCTACCGCTCCAACGAGACTGCCTCCTGGTCGGCAGGCGAGTTCACTAGCGATGAAGCTGCCCTGCTGTCCGAATGCTTCAAAATGGAAGACACCGACGGAGTGAGACAGCGCTGCGAGTGCTCGTGTCGTGAATTCCTCGACCTCGGCATAGAGATCGGGGTTCTTCCAAGGGGGCAGGGCGACGGACCGGGCAGGTTCTCCCCTCTTAGTGCAGAGCAGTGGTTCCACATAGCGTGAAACCATAAGGTTGGTGATTCGTCCGTCTTTCACGATCCCATCAAAATGCCATTCCGGAGCCGTGATGTGTTCTTCTACGAGGAGGCGTCGCATGTGCGGGTTGGCTTCGGCGTAGGCGGCGATCTCGGCTGGTGACTCCGCTACGGATACGTTCTCTGAGCCCGCCGCTGCAAGTGGCTTGATGACAAAGGGAGCGTGCAGGTCTGCTCGGTCCAGGAGTTTCTCGACTTCTCTCTGCTCCGCCGCGTCCGGCAGTACGAGGAATTTACCCGTCGGGATTCCCGATTCAGTCCATAGGGTTTTCTGTATGGCCTTGTCTCTGCATGCCATTGCGACGGCGGGATCGAGGGCGATGGCGCCGATCTGCTTGCCGAGGATCGCGGTAGGGACGACCGCATACTCGTTGACCGTGAGAGCGGCATCGATTTTCGGGAGCGGCTTCAAGTGATCAATAGCCGACCACAGGGATTCCACGTTACGGTACGAATCAACCGCACACTTGCGCGCGATGCAGCCCTCCAGCTCCGGAGTGTTGTTCATACGTGATACCTCGCCGGCTTCGTACAGAAGCGTGATGTCGTGTCCGGCACGATGCAATGCCTGTACGGTTTCCGGGCGGGCCCCTACCAGCAGAACGTGCATCAGAATTCTCCCTTTGTGCTATCTAGGACAGGGTGTTTCATGCCAATAGGACGAATTGTGAAGTCCAGGTTGGGTGGAGCGGATTGGCCGCAAGGTCGGCCCGGATCGCTATCGCTGGACGCAGATTCAGGGCGCGTCTTCGTTGGATTCCGTTGATGTGGACTTGGCGGTCTTTTCGTGTATGTTTCGAACCGTTGCGATCACCGCGTCCATCACGCGGCGGCATTCTGCATCGTCGGAGGCGCTCACAGTTGCGAAGCCAATCCCCGTGGATGTTGTCTCGGACATGTCGTACATCATTCGTCCTTGAGGCGTTACCGAGACCTGACCCACTCCGTTGATTCGGGTGAGGTCTTCTTCTCGGACCATGTTGGGAATTCCTGGGATGGAGGGCAGATTGACCCAGCCGTGAACGAGGCCGGACTCGACCTCGCGTACCTCTGGTTCATCATTTGTGAATAGTTGTGTGGCCGCGGCCCATAGGTCGACCCCGATCGTCTTTTCGGCTACCGCTCCAACGAGACTGCCTCCTGGTCGGCAGGCGAGTTCACTAGCGATGAAGCTGCCCTGCTGTCCGAATGCTTC
Organism: Streptomyces sp. R11; assembly: GCF_041051905.1. Lineage (NCBI taxonomy): Bacteria > Bacillati > Actinomycetota > Actinomycetes > Kitasatosporales > Streptomycetaceae > Streptomyces > Streptomyces sp. R11. Next base: position 9,562,959 of record NZ_CP163432.1, on the reverse strand, counting down.
AAAATGGAAGACACCGACGGAGTGAGACAGCGCTGCGAGTGCTCGTGTCGTGAATTCCTCGACCTCGGCATAGAGATCGAGGTTCTTCAAAGGGGGCAGGGCGACGGACCGGGAAGGTTCTCCCCTCTTAGTGCAGAGCAGTGGTTCCACATAGCGTGAAACCATAAGATTGGTGATTCGTCCGTCTTTCACGATCCCATCAAAATGCCATTCCGGAGCCGTGATGTGTTCTTCTACGAGGAGGCGTCGCATGTGCGGGTTGGCTTCGGCGTAGGCGGCGATTTCGGCTGGTGAATCCACTACGGATACGTTCTCTGAACCGCCGGCTGCCAGTGGCTTGATGACAAAGGGAGCGTGCAGGTCTGCTCGGTCCAGGAGTTTCTCGACTTCTCTCTGCTCCGCCGCGTCCGGCAGTACGAGGAATTTAGCCGTCGGGATTCCCGATTCAGTCCACAGGGTTTTCTGTATGGCTTTATCTCTGCATGCCATTGCGACGGCGGGATCGAGGCCGATGGCGCCGATCTGCTTGCCGAGGATCGCGGTAGGGACCACCGCATACTCGGAGACCGTGAGAGCGGCATCAATTTTCGGGAGCGGCTTCAAGTGATCAATACCCGACCACAGGGATTCCACGTTACGGTACGAATCGACCGCACACTTGCGGGCGATGCAGCCCTCCAGCTCCGGATTGCCGCTCATACGTGCGGCTTCCCAGGCCTCGTACAGAAGCGTGATGTCGTGCCCGCCACGATGCAAACCCACGACGGTTTCCGGACGAGCTCCAACCAGCAGAACATGCATCAGTATTCTCCCCTGCGGTGTGACCTGGATGGGATGGGAGGCCGGATGAACTGACCAGGTGTGTTATCCGCCTAGACGCTTTCGGTGGGGTCGCGGGTCAGGTCAACGGTTGGTAAGCGACGTGAGGAAAGTAGTCCTCCCGATTGCCTTCACGCCGTACATCCCAAGTGGCGCAGTGCAAGGAACCGCCGTATTCGAAGACATTACGGAATGGTATGGGGAGGACTTCGAATCCATGTTTTTCGAGCAGTCTCTGGAGAGGCGTCTCCTGCTCTTCGCAGATGACTTTGGTCGGTGAGATGCTGAGAATGTTCATCGAGAGCCATCTGGAGGATTGGCAGTAGGGTGGCATCTCGTCATTGCCTAGGACCGGCTGCGGAGCCTCGACGAATTCCCATTCGTTCGCCAGGAACATCTTCTCCTCACCGTCCCGGAGTGGCCGGTCAGGATTGGTGAGAATCAGCCCTGGACGCAAGGGAACGAAAGTGCAGTCTATGTGCGAAGGGTAGAGGTCTAGAGGGAAGTGCACTGGGTGGACACGCAAGCCGCGGGGTTCCAGGTGCCTCTTGAGCCATCGGACGCCGGCCCGATTTGTCGTCATGGACTCCTGGACAAGGATATCCGTGCCAAATCGGCTTATGTCTGCCGCATCGAATATCACCTCGTTCTGGTGGATGCAGAACTCGAAGGAATGCATCATCGCGTGCCGCTTTTCCAACGGCCAGGCCCAGAAGTCCTCGCGATACATTTCATCGGCCATCGAGGGTTTGGGTGCCGTCGTCCACGCGACACGAGTATCGGCGTTCCAATACTGGTAAACGAGACTGCGATAGGCCTGGTACTCGAAGTACCGTGCCCGGCGTGACATGGTGGCTTCTAGAATCTCGTTGCCTATGGTGATCAGAACATCCCGCGGACAGACGGCGCAGTACTGGTTTTTGACTTCGAAATCCGGTGTGCGAATGGGGGATGCGTAGTTGCGAGGTTCGGGGCGGCGTACCGTCACTCCCTGGGACTCCAACACGGCCACGAGCCCGGCGAGCTCCTCATTGGCAAGGTCGATCGCCTCTTTGGATTTTCTACCCGTGGGGAAGGGTGTGCCGGGGGAATTTCGGATGGTGGGCTTGTTGCCGGGCTCTGTCGGCTCGAAGCAGGAATTTTCAGCAGATCCCACCACCACTTCACGCAGGGGATCCCATTCGTTCCATGAGTTGACAGGGGGCAAAGAGAGTGGACGCACGTATGACCACCTTGTCTCGATAGTTGATGCCGTAGAGCAGTCGGAATCTTTTGCTGTTATTCACTCCTCACGAAGGCGTCGCACTGAAGGGAAGGCGAGTGGAAGTAGCGCCGTCACCCCGAAGACGACTGATCCAAAGACGGCTACCGTGGACGCACCGGCCGTTGCTGCCAGGGGTCCTGCAACGGCCTGTCCTAAGGGGACTGCGATGAAAGCCCCGACGTGGTCAAAGGCCGAGACGCGCGACAGAACGTCCTCAGGCACGTGTGAATACAATGAGGTGCTCCAGGAGATCGTCACCGCTCCGGTGCCGAGACCAGCGGCGAACGAGCCTGCGATGAGCAGGCCGGCATTCGCCTGCAGGCCCAGAGCGAGCAGAGGGATTGCTCCCAGAGCCAGACACAGATGACCAAACCCAAGGAGACGTCTCACTGACAGCCGGTACATCACTGCGCTTATCACGAGGTGGCCAACGGCTCCGGAACCTAGAATCACGCCCCACGCCGTGATGCCGATGGTGTCCTGGGCCGTCGTTGGACCCAGCACGCCCCAGATGCCGGCCTGCACGCAGTTGGCCACGCACATGGCCACCGTGCACACCCACACCCAGGTAGTCGAGCGAAACGCCTTCCAGCCGTCGCGAATGTCGCCCCATAGCCCTGTCGTGTTGCTGGAGATGCGGTTGGGCAGTGCCAGACGTCTGATGCAGAAAGCGGCAAACAAGAATGTGGCAGCGTCCACAGCGAGCGCCCAACCCGCGCCGACTGTCACGACTACCAGACTGGCCAGGACAGGCCCCAGGACCTTGGTTGCACCTCGAGAACCGCTGAGCAGGGAGTTGGCACGGAGTCGGCCTGGGGCAGCGATCAGTGCGGGCACGATGCCGGTAGTCGCTGGTGTTGCGAAGGCGCTAATGGCGCCGTTGCACAGCTCCAATACGACGATTGCGCCGAGGTGCACGGTCCCGCACAGCAGCAAGGCGGCGACGGCTCCTTGAGTGAAGGCGCAGCCGAGGCTGGCAAGCCATAGGAGCCGACCGCTCGGCATACGGTCCGCGAGGGCTCCGCCGAGCACGAGGAAAACGACTAGGGGAATACTCCGGGCCGCCAGGGCGATCCCCAGGTCCGTGGCGCTGCCCGAATGAGCAATGATGCCGAACGCGAGAGCGACCGGCGCCATGGCACTGCCCAACCATGAGGTGGCTGATCCGGCCAAGTACCACCTGAAAGCAGGCACGTTCCAGGGACTCGTGTCCGCACGCACCGAAGAGCACTCTGCGAAGCCAGGATCATCTGGGGGGAGCGCCTTCATTGACATGTTCACGCGCCTGTCTCAGGCAATGCTTCGCCAGCTCGAACCTGCCTGTCTGAACCGTCCCGCCTGCTCGGAAGTGGATACGTCACGACCGATGGGCGCTTAGCGGGCAGGAGTCCCTCTGCGGTGCGGGGATGTCCTTGTCCACGCCGGATCCCGCCTGCCGCAACCGAGTGCTGTGCTCCTCGGCCGTTCGAGAGCCCAGCACCCTGGCCGGCGCCTGCGCCCACGGCCTCCACGAAGCAGAATCCTTCAAGAGCACATGATGGGTCACGTAGTGCGCCGCAGCGCTGATCGGGAGTCTCGAACCGTACGACCCACGAGACCAGTTGGGCTGCGCTATGCCAGCGGAGCGGGGAAGTAACGGCCCCACCGGGTTTGTGCACCATCAGATCCTGGTTCACGATCAACTCCATAGGCATCAACTCAGTGGGTACGGCGCTGGGAGCAATTGGATTCCCCAGCGCTCCGGCGGCTGCGGCGATGCAATGAGCAGGGAAACCTGGCCTGCGGCGAGGCACACACCGTTCAGCGGAAGCTGACAGGAAGAGTGTCCAGGTGTCGCAGCGTGGCCGTGTGCTTGTAGGCCGGTTCGGCTGCCATGGTCAGGTGGTCTGGCCAGGAGTGCAGGCAGTCGATGAACTCGCGCAACCAGACGAGGGCGAGTTCCGCCCCGATGCACACGTGTGGTCCCCAGCCGAAACCCAGATGCTGGTTAGGCGAGCGGTCTAGGATCAGCTCATCCGGATCAGGGAACTGCTTGGGGTCACGGTTAGCTGCAGCGAACATGGTGACGACCACATCGCCCCGTTGGAATTCGGTTTCGCCGATACGCGTGGTCTTGATCGCGACACGACTCGTCCCTTGGGCGGGGCTGACGAAGCGTACGAGTTCGTCGATACCACTCCGAAGCACCCGCGGGTCGCGCAAGCGTTCCAACGTCTCGGGTCGGCGCAGCAGTTCGAGCAGTACGCTGCCGGTTGACGCGTACAATGTGCTGTAGCTGGCATTGAAAATAGCGCCCATGCTGTTCTGTACATACCGTTCATGCATGGCGCGGCAGTCGGGGTGGGCGAGAAGATCGGCTATCATCCCTCCCGGCAGAGGGTTGGCAAACCCAGCTGCCATGAGGCTGGCCAGCTCTACACGTGTCTCTTCCGATCGAGCCGCCCGCGCCGGTTCCAGACCCGCGTCCATGGCCAGAGTGATACCGTCGAAGGTTTTCGCATACGACTCCAACGGGGGAGGTGCCATGCCGACCAGGTCACACGTGATTTGCAGCGCGAGTGGGGCGGCGACCTCGCTCAGGAAGTCAAATGACTTCTGAAGCGCCAACCTTGCGAAGGCTTCTTCCAGGTCAGCCCGGGCTCTGTGACACAAAGCCTCCAGGCCTCTCGTGTTGAGGGAATTCAGGAGAATGCTGCGCAACCGCGCCTGCTCAGGCGGATCCTGGAGCTGGATATGCAGTCGGTCATCTGACATCTCAACCCCGACACGACGCCAGTCTCGCGCCCACACCTCGTGGTTGCGCAAAACCTCACGGCAGTCGTCATACCGCGTCAAGACCCATGACTTCATCCGCTCATGCCAGAAGATTGGCGCATTCTCGCGTAGCTGCGCGTATACGGGATACGGGTCCGCGATGGTCGCCATGTCGAGAGGATCATAAATGAGGTTTGTCAATCGAGCGTCCAGTCCTTCAGAACGGTAAAGGGCAGAGGGTGGGGCCGGGCTACTGAATCAGTAGCCCGGCCCCAGAGCACTACTTCGGTGCGTGGTCGTACATCATGGAAAATTCCCCCTCTCTTACGTCGCGGGGATGCCGCCACTCATGCAGGCGTAAGTAGCGACATCCGGCCCCTAATACGCGGAGACCGCATCGGCCTTCGCTGGCAGTACGTCCGGATTGGGGGCATCGGTTCAGCTGGGGGCCACTTCTATTGAGACGAACGGTGGCCGTCGTGGTTGTAGCGTCGCTTTTCTCGTTGTGGGAGTCGGCAGACGAGGAAGGCGTGTGCCGGGCGGGGACATCGCCCGCCTGCTGGGCGAGTGCAACGGCGGTCACTCGGCGGCTCTTGCGGCCGTGTCCGTCACTCCAGTCCCTGAGCTATGACATGCCGCGGCCGGATGCCTTGTCGTTCGCCAGGGGCGCCGAATTGAACCTGGTTGGCCATAGACGGCACTTTGGGTGCGACGCGCAGCGTCTTTCGTCGGCAGGCGTCGGCCTTCGGTGAGGCTTTGACGGTCGCGATGCGGAGGTACTGCTGGAGCCCGGGCCCAGTAGGCTAGTCCTCCGCGCCCGTGCACCCGTCAGCCGCATCGTCCTGTACTCCGGTGGATTCGCCTCGCACGCGTGCTACTGCTGGCTCGGCATCGAGTGTCTGACGGGAGAGTGCCGCGACTGCCGCGTCGTTGACGGCTACCCTCCCGAGGACGCACGTGCCCGCGAAGATGGGAAGATCGAGAGCTCTCACTACTGCTCCACGTGTAATCGTGCGTGCGTTGCTTTCGACGAGCGAGAAGCAGACGTCGGGTCAAAGTGCCTTACGTTCCGCATGACAAGGCCGGTTCACGGTTGGATGTCCGTCGTTCCGGCTCGGTCAGCCGGCCTGTTCCTGCGCAGTGCGCCGCAGCGCAGTACCGATGCGCGTGCACTTTGTGGAACACCTCCGGGCCCAGGTCGTCCGCCGCCCGCACCCGCTGCCGCCGACGAGAGGGGCGCGAGCCGATCAGACCGACACTGCTCCGCGATGCGCGGCATATGAAGACGGTCCGAGGGAGGACATCGTCGAGCGAGAAGGAGGTCGGCGGCCAGCCTGATCGGACCCGATGTCCGATACGGGATCACCGCCGTGCCGAACCCGATGCGCTCCAGGCGCCATCGCCCCCCATTACCGTCTTCGTAGCCTGCAACAGGGCTACCGGCCTTCGGAGTTGGCATGACTACCTCCCCTTGTCGAGTGCATGGCCTGGGGGGTGGTGTCACCGGCTCCGGAGGCACTGACAGACCGCTGATTAGGGGCATGACCACCGGCTTCTTCGCAGGTCGGGAGGCTCTTCGTAATGTGGATGTGGCAATCAGTGCCGTGGCAGGGCCGGACGAGTACGACCGGAGGACCCAGCACGTGATCGATACTGGCGACATCGACGTCTACCTCGGCCTGGACGTCGGCAAGGGCGAACACCACACCACCGCGCTCACCCCGGCCCGGAAGAAGACCTTCGACCGCAGACTGCCCAACAGCGAGCCCAAACTCCGCGAGGTCTTCGCCAAGCTCCAGGCCACGCACGGCACCGTGCTCGTCATCGTCGACCAGGTGGCCTCCATCGGCGCCCTGCCCCTGGCCGTCGCCCGCGAGCTCGGCTGCCACGTCGCCTACCTGCCCGGCCTGACCATGCGGAGAATCGCCGATCTCTACCCCGGCGAAGCCAAGACCGACGCCAAGGACGCGTTCATCATCGCCGACGCCGCCCGGGCCATGCCCCACACGCTGCGGTCGGTCGACCTCGATGACGAGACGATCGCCGAGCTGCAGATGATCGTCGCCTTCGACGACGACCTCGCCGCCGAAGCGACCCGTCTGTCCAACCGGCTGAGGGGCCTGTTCACGCAGATCCATCCGCATCTGGAACGGGTCCTGGGCCCGCGCATGCAGCACCCGGCCGTGCTCAGACTGCTGAACCAGTTCGGCTCACCGGCCCAGATCCGCAAGGCAGGACGCCGACGGCTCGTCACCCTGATCCGCCCGAAGGCACCCAGGATGGCCGAACGCCTGATCGACGACGTGTTCACCGCGCTCGACGAACAGACCGTCGTCGTCCCGGGCACGGATGCGGCCGCGCTGATCGTTCCCAGCCTCGCCTCCTCGCTCCAGGCAGTGCTCGACCAGCGCAAACTGCTGGCCCACCGGATCGAGGAACTCCTGGAGGCCCACCCTCTTTCCAAGGTCCTGATGTCCATGCCCGGCATCGGCATCAGGACCGGAGCCCGCATCCTCATCGACGTCGGCGACGGCACCGCGTTCCCGTCCGCCGCCCACCTCGCCGCCTACGCCGGCCTCGCCCCGGCAACCCGGACCTCCGGGTCCTCCATCCGCGGCGAACAGCCCTCACGGAGAGGAAACAAGCAGCTCAAAAGAGCCTTCTTCCTCTCCGCGTTCGCCGCACTGGCAGACCCGGCCTCCCGCACCTACTACGACAAGAAGATCACCCAGGGCAAGCACCACACCCAGGCCATCCTCTGCCTCGCCCGACGCCCAGCCGACGTGCTCTTCGCGATGCTCCGCGACGGCACCTTCTACCAACCACCAACCCCGATCACCCCTTGACCAAAGTCATAGGGGCACCCCCCGCGCTTGCCGTACTCGAACAGCCGCAGCGTCGCCCCCAGGCCCGTGTACGGGCCGACCTCCGCGAAGTTGCCCGGTGTCAGCAACCACAGCGAGCGGATCCGGGGACGGCAGTGTGCGCTCACCGCGCGGTCGGCTTCCGCTCCTTCGGGATTTTCTCACCGGCCTCGACGGCGACCGGGAGCCGGTTCTCGGCGGGCGGCAGAGGGCAGGTCGCGAAGTCGGTGTAGGCGCACGGCAGGTTGGTGGCGCGGTTGAAGTCGAGCACCACTGTGCCGTCGGGGGCGGGTGCGTCGATATGCAGGGCGCGGTTGGCCGTGTACGTGGTCACGCCGGAAGTCGCGTCGGTGAACAACACCGAGAGGCTGCCCGGTAGGGGCCCGTTGAATGCAGTCAGACGCAGTGCTTGCCCGTCGATCCGGAAGCGGACCGCTCCGGGCGCGTCGTAGACGTGCTGAAGCCCTTCGACCGCGGCGCCTACGGTGGTTGGCCGAGGCTGAATAAAGGGGGTGTACGTGCCGGTGATCACCCAGCGCGGGTCCGGCGGGTAGGCCGGTGTTCCGGTGAACCCAGTGCGCAGCGCGTTCTCCGGGTGCCGCGGCAAGGACCAGGTCCTGGTCGCCGCGCTTGGCGACCTCGATCACTGCGTCGCGCCACATGGCGTTGACGCCGCCGCGTTCCTGGATGACCCCGAAGGAATAGCGGCCGCGCACGGGCGTGCCGTCGACGACGAGTTCCTCCCCCTCGCCGAGCACGACGGTAACGCCCTCGTCGCCCGCCGACCAGATGCCGGGCGCGTCAGGGAAGCGCTGAGGCTCGCTGTCCAGCCAGTGCAGGCTGGTGACGGCGAGGAACCCATGCTCATGGGCGAGGTTGGCGTCCTTCTGCCGGTGCCATGCCTCCCATGCGGCGGCGAAGGCGTCCACGTCGGCGGGGGTGTCCCGGAGGGGCATGTCCACTCCTGCTGGATAGCGTGCCGATGGTTACCAGGCCTCACTGCTCGAGAGGGTGCTGGGGTGGTAATCCCGATGGAGGCAAGGGACGTCCCCGGGACGCTTGAGTTCGCGGACGAGCCCGGCGACCTATTGCGTCTCAAGGAATCCGTCACAGCCGTACGGCGATCCTCAACACTGGCTGCATATCCTTCCCGAGATCAAGAATCGCGGTGTCAACGATGGGCTCCGCATCCGCCAACGGTCAAGACCCGCGGCCAGCCCCTACGACCAGGTTCCCTAACTAAAGGACTGGTGATCCGATTTGGGGGCTGACAGCGTACCGATGCTCGGTGGCGCAGTCGGATGCCGACGGGTTCCTTCCGCTGCTCTGGTGGATGACTCGTTACTCGGCCCGTTGGAGGTGTGTCTAGTGCGCCTTCTATTTCGTCGTCATGGCGGAACTTCGTCGAATGGCGGAACTGTACGAGAGCTCGTTGTCTGTCTTTGCAACTGGTTCCGGCAGATGAACCGATATGCCACCACGTTGCGGCATCTGGATAGGCTGCCTGTCGAGCCTTCAGTTAGCGATTGGGAGGATTCCTTCTCAACGCATGGCCAGGAATCGGGCGGCTCGCCAGAAGAGTCGCCAGAACTTACCGCTGGATCAATAGAGTCAAGGAGCTGACCGTGAACAGTAATCTGGAGGAACAGCGACCCGATCGGATCGTCGCGTCCCTACTTCGCGGCCATATCGTGACTCAACTCATCGCTTGTGCTACGCGGCTTGGGATCCCCGATCACCTGGATGGCCGGGTGCGTTCGGTGTCGGAACTGAGCCAGCTGGCCGGTACACGCAGTAACGAAATGTTCCGCTTCCTGCGTGCACTCCAGGGACTCGGGCTAGTGGAGCCCGTGGGTGATGACACATTCCGGGGAACTCCGCTCCTAGCGCCGTTGCAGCAGGAAGCGGGTGGTCTCTACGGTCAAGCCCTAATGGCAGGGGCAGAATATTACGAAGCCTGGATGGGCCTTGACTACTCCCTGATCACCGGCGCCTCGGCATTCGAGGCCCGGCACGGGCAAACCCTCTATGAACTTCTGGACCAGAAAAGTGATGTGGCTGGATCCTTCGCCCGTACTATGCGATGGAACACCACTGAGGTTGTGAGCGACCTTATTACTCTCCACGACTTTTCTGATAAGGATGTTGTAGCTGACTTGGGTACGGGGGATGCCACGCTAGTCTGCGGTTTGCTGGATTCATTCCCTGGAATGAGGGGAATTGCTTTCGACCAGCCAGCCGTGATCGAGCAGGCGCGCCGCACAGTAACAGAACGCAAGCTGGAAGACCGATGCGAATTGGTCAGTGGCAACTTCCTCAGCGAAGTGCCGCCTGGAGCTAGTGTCTATGTACTCAAGTCTGTTCTGCCGAACTGGAGCGACGAGTCAGCGCTCGAAATCCTTCGCAGGTGCCGTGAAGCGATGAATGGGAAAGGCCGCCTACTCGTAGTTGAGTTGGTTATGTCACTTGACGACGTCGAAGACGGGGCTATCCGTGACATGATCATGCTCGTTTTGTTCGGAGGGAAAAATCGCACGACCGATGAGTACAGCGTGCTGCTTCAGCAGGCAGGATTCATTGTGGACAGCGTTGTTGACGCGCCAAGCGGCGTCTGTGTGCTGGACGCCCGCCCACTCGCCTAACTCCACTTCACAACCCAGTGATGACTGGTCAGCCATGGGTTGCCGTACCTAACTCGTTCGGAATGGCTCCCGTGCTGGGGTGTGAAGCCCTTCCGGACTGTTCGAGTGCAAGAGCCGTGACGTCGTCTTCCCAGTCGGATGAGGCATTGTGAAAGATCGGCGCACGGCCCCTACCGAGGGTGTGGCTTTGTGAACGCCCACAGGCGCCTCATGTGCCTGGCTCAGAGGCCCTCGCCAAGCGAGCGGCGGCGCCCGGCGTCCTCGTGGCCACTACCCGACGGTAGTGGACTCGTTGGTGTTCGTGGTGCGAGCCCGATGCGTGGACGCCTTCGGCAGCGCGGACGGCTGGCCGGCTTCGTCGGGTGGCTCCACAGCGCATGACTCCGGTCGTGTCAGTGGCAACATGCGCTGAACCCGCCGCTACCGCCGTGGCTTGCTCCGGACCATGTACTTGTCGGCGCTGGCCAGCCCAAGTCCTGCGCTGCTTCCAAGACGTACTACGAGCGGAAACGGAACGAGGGCAAGGGGCACAATGATGCGCTTCGTCGCCCGCGCGCCGACGTATTAACGCTTTGTGGGCGATGGCCAGCGACGGAGAGTGCCATCAGCCAGCCCTGCCCCAGAGGTGACGAAGGTCCGCCAACAAGTCATGGCACCGGCACAAGCGGACTACAGCTGCGCTGCTGGATCGGAAGGTCACCCCAGCGCGTTCGCGCTGTCGGGCGGGTGGGTTCGAATTCTCGGCTCGCTGGTTCAACCCTTACGCCAGCGGTGCTTCCCCAGACGGCAGCAACGGTGCGGCGGGACACAGCAGGAGCGGAGTTTGTCGGTGCGACCCCCGCGGTGCCAATTGCGCAAATGGCTGATGGTCTCCGGCGGGCAAACGCAATACCTCGATACACCTGCGCGCTCCAAGTACTTTCAGACCATCAGCCAGGCCAAATATCTCACCCTTAGAGCTCGTAACACGATCATGATCGGTGTTTCTTGAGGCGTCTCCAGCAGATCAGACTGCAGGCCAACGAGAGGAATGCGTCGTGGAGTTCGGTGCGGCGTTCCCAGCGGACGGCGAGGCGCTTGAACTGGTGGAGCAGGGCGAAGGTCTGCTCGACGACGTAGCGGAGTTTGCCCAGCCCCTTGATGTTCGGGGCGCCTTTGCGGGAGATGACCGGCAGGATGCGCCGCTTGCGCAGCTCACGCCGGTTGGGGTTGGAGTCATAGCCCTTGTCGCCGAGCAGCGAGTCGGGGCGGCGGCGTGGGCGGCCGGGCCGTCCGGCCACGCGTGGGATCCCGTCGACGAGGGCGAAGGTCTGGGTGACGTCGTTGACGTTGGCCGCGGTGGTGAAGACCTTGAACGGGGTCCCCTTGCCGTCGCAGATCAGGTGGTGTTTGCTGCCCGCCTTCCGCCGGTCGACCGGCGACGGACCGGTGTTGGCTCCCCCTTTTTCGCGCGGACGTGGGAGCCGTCCACGCACGCGCGGGACCAGTCGAGTTCGCCGGCCGCGTTGAGTTCGGCGAGCAGGATGCGGTGCAACTGGTCGAAGACGCCGGCCTGCTGCCATCGCTCCAGGCGCCGCCAGCAGGTCTGCCCGGAGCCGAACCCCAACTCCAGGGGCAGGAGTTGCCAGGCTAACTGGCTCTAACAAAAGCGGGTTGATCATGTGACTGTCGGGTTGATCGCTCGTTGATGTGGTCATGGGGAAGCGTCAGTCGCGGCCGTGGATCGTGTCGGACGAACTGTGGTCGCTCATCGAGCCGTTGTTGCCCGAGCCGCCGCCGAAGCAGGTGGAAGGGCGACCGCGGGTGCCCGACCGGCAGGCCCTGTGCGGCATCCTGTTTGTCCTGCACACCGGCATCCAGTGGGAGTATCTGCCCCAGGAGCTCGGCTTCGGGTCGGGCATGACCTGCTGGCGCCGGCTGGCGACCTGGAACGAGGCGGGCGTCTGGGACCAGCTCCACCAGCTTCTGCTGAACAAGCTGCGGTCAAGGAACCAGCTGGACTGGTCGCGGGCGGTGATCGACTCCTCCCATGTCCGGGCCGCACGCAGGGGCCCAAAAGCGGACCCAGTCCGGTCGACCGCGCACGCCCGGGCAGCAAGCACCACATCATCACCGACGGGCAGGGGATCCCGCTCGCGGTGTCGCTGACCGGCGGAAACCGCAACGACGTCACCCAACTGCTGCCCCTGTTGGACAAGATCCCGGCCGTCGCGGGAGTCGTCGGCCGGCCGCGCAGGCGGCCCGACATGCTTTTCGCCGACCGTGGCTACGACCACGACAAGTACCGCCGGCTTCTGCGGCAGCGCGGGATCCGGCCGGTGATCGCCGAGCGTGGACAGCCGCACGGCACCGGTCTGGGCACCTTCCGATGGGTCGTCGAGCGGACGATCTCCTGGCTGCACGGCTTCCGCCGCCTGCGGATCCGCTGGGAACGACGCGACGACATCCACGAGGCCTTCCTCGGCCTCGCCGTCTGCCTGATCACCCACCGGCACGTCAAGAGGCTTTGTTAGGGCCAGTAAGTCGTTGTGGAGCACGTACAGGATGCCCTGCAGACACAGCCGGTCCGCCACCGGCCGCGGCCCCGGCGACTTCTCCGGCCACGCGGGCAGCAGCGGCTCGATCAACGCCCACAAGCCATCGTCCACGATCCACGGCCGAGCACTCACACCATCCCGAACGGCCGAATCATCACATCAGTCACGCCCTACCAGGGCACTTCAACAAGATCGTGTTACGAGCTCGTAGAGGGAGTGCTCACTTCCCGACAGTGCCCTCATCACGACATCCGACAACACGTGCCTCGCTGGCAGCTCACGAGTGATGTACCGGGCGGTCGTGGGTGCCGTCGTGCCATGCGGCAGAACGCACACCCCGTGATACTGCCGACGGCCCGGGTAGGGGCAGGCCCGGCCGGGGTGCGGTATGGGGGCAGGTCTGGCTCGATCTCAGACTTGAGCTGGTCGTCCATGGTCATCGCCCTTCTCGTCATTGTTACCGATGAACGGCACTCCAGTGACACCCCAGGTTGTACACCCGCCCAATCCCATCCGACTGTCACGGCCCTTTCGCCTCGATCGGCAGGGGCCTGTCGAAGGGTGGGGGTTTCGCACGGAAGCAGGGTCCATGGGTTACGCGGCCGCCCCCGCAGCACACTCTCGCCGCCTCTTCGTCGACGGTGTGCGACTGGACAAATGTCGTGGCTTCGTCCGGCGCGGGGAACACACTCAAGATCGCCCGCCGCGCCATCCACTGCTGCCGGCTCACAAGTCCTGCAGGGGCGTTCAGCGCGACTTCACCTGGCCTCACCAGTTCAAACGACTCCGCATCCGCTAGAGGTTGTCCCGTATGGGGCGTGAGTTATCCGGTGAGGGCCTTGTTGTGGAGCCGGGCGATGCCAAGCATGGCCTGGTAAACACCCTTGCCCTTGAGCCGGCAGTCCCGCAGGATCCTCCAGTTCTTCAACCGTGACAGGGCGTGCTCCACCCGGGCTCGCGCCCGGCGGTGGACGGCATTCTCCGCCTCCTGCTGCGGGCTGAGGTGCGTCTGACCGCGTCGTCTGCGGTGCGGGATGAGCAGGCCAGTGCCCTGGTAGCCGCCGTCGGCGATGGTCGGTGTGCCGCAGCAGGCCCGGTCGACGCCGGACTCCGTGAACGCCCGGCCGTCGCCCAGGCTGCCGGGCAGCGGAATCCCGATCGCCACCACCAGGCGGCTGTTGGCGTCGATCACGACCTGAAGGTTCGTCGAGTACCGATAGTTCTTGCTGGACGCGGCCACGCTGCGATCACGGGTCGGCACCAGCGTGCCGTCCACGATATAGACGGTGTCCTTGCGCGGCCGGCGGGCCGGCGAGATGGCCAGCAGAGGGGCGAGGTGATCGAGAATGCGGTCCGCCGCAGACTTCGAGATCCCGAACAGCGGCGCCACCTGCCGCAACGTCAGGTTCGTGCGCCAGTACGTCGCCACCAGCAACACCCGGTCCTCCAGCGGCAGCCGCCAGGGGCGACCGCGCTGAACATCACCGCCGCGACGCCGCACCAGCGCCACCAGCCTGGCGAACTGCACCTCGGTCAGCCCGGAGAACGGCTCGATCCACTTCGGATCATCCGCTGAGATCACCCCACCCATGCCCAGCCAACGCACCAACCGCCCCACTGGTTACGGGACAACCTCTAGGAGACACGCGCCGACCTCCACCTCGCCTGCAGCATCATCTGCTCGAGGAGTGAGGCCTCCAGGGACCATCTTGTGTGTTGCTGCGGTCTGATGAACGCTGTTGTCCTTGAGTCGGCGCTTCCGAGGATCTCCACCTCGCAGAGGGCGTGCGCCGCTCGGGGCCGGGCTCGGCGGTGAACAGTGTTCTCCGCTTATTGTTGCGGGCCGAGAAATCGTCTGACCTCGTCGCTACCACTTTGGTAGCCGTCGTCTGCATTGACTGGGGTTCCACGACAGGCCGGTCGACACAGGACTCGGTGAAATCCAGAAGTCGTTCCGGCTCTCGGGAATCGGGAGCCCAATCGCCACCATCAGGCGGCTGTTGCGTCGATATCGGGTTCCGCACGAGGCGGCAGGTCGGAGCGGGCGTGAAGACGGCTATGCCCTCAAACCACGACTCGGTCTGCTCAACCGTCAGCTCATCAATACCAAGCCACGCCAACGAACATGCCCAAGATCGTTGCACGGCTGAGTTTCCCATGCCAGCCATGGAGTGACTCGGCTCCGCTCAAGCGATCGAGGGAGGGCGGGAGAATCCGGTGTAGCCCCCCTTGCTGCCCCATCGTAGCTACGTATACTGCGCAAATGGACGACGAGAAGATCGTAATCTCTGAGTATGACCCCGCCTGGCCGGCATGGTTTGAACAAGCAGCCCAAGAAATACGGGGTGCGCTTGGCGCGGCGGCTCTTCAGATCGATCACATCGGTTCCACCTCGGTCCCTGGACTGCCAGCGAAGCCCCTCATAGATATCAACCTTCTCGTCACCGACCCTGAGGAGGAGTCTGCCTACGTCCCGCAGCTGGAAGCCGCTGGCTACAGCCTGCTGATCCGTCAGCCGGACTATCACGGGCACCGAATGCTGCGCAGGGACGTTCCACCAGTGAACCTGCACGTCTTCCAGCAGGGATGCGCTGAGGCAGCCCGCGTCCTCCTCTTCCGCGACTTGCTACGCCTTAACGAGCCCGACCGCGAACTCTACGCACGCACAAAGCACGAGCTCGCAACCAGGACATGGAAGCACCTCCAGGATTACTCCAACGCGAAATCTGAAGTCGTAGGAAAGATCCTCAACAGGGCGCAGCCGTCCGTCTGGCCGGTCTCGGGCCGGACGTTGTACTGCTCCCGGCACCCGTAACATGCGTGAGTTCGTGTCGACGCCACGTCATGCACTTCCCCAACCCGAGGGTGAGCCACGAGTCGGAACCGCGTGTGGCGACGGACCGCAGAATGCGCCGGTCACCTGTACGCCGCGACGCAGGAACACACCGTCACTCTTCACCGGCTGCAGCAGGCAGCCGACCGGATCCGCAGCCGGCAAGACGAGCGCGAGTCAGCATGCGCGGCGGATCCGCCGCATTGCAGCTCAGTTGGCCGCCATCGGTGATCTTCAGAAGCGCGCCGACCGCTCGCAGGAGGCACGGGTCATCCTGGCGGTCCGAGGCTCCGAAACCCAGGGCAGCCCCGAGCCAGTCCCGCTCGTGTGGCCAACGGCTCTGCGGGACTGCCTGGCTGAGGACGACCGGTTCCCCAGCGCCCCGCCGCAGCCCACCGACGACGGCGACCCGCAAGGGCAGCAACAGGAAGCCGACATCCTGCACCGCCGGCCGGCTGCTCCTCGGCCTGGTCAGGTACGCGGCGAACCCGCGCAACATTGACCTGTCGGACCTCCCCCAACTGTCCGACGCCATCCGGGACCTTCACCGCGACTCGCAGCAGCAATTCAAGACCTGCCGACCGCCAAGACCGGGCACTTCCACGGCATGACGCTCACGAAGCGCATAGATCGATGCGCGAGAACCGCAGCGGTGAGGAGGAACCGGCGCGGGCCGGAGATTGGCTTCATGTGCGAGAGCACATCTGCCCCGGCGTCGGCCCAGCGCGCGGCTTCACCTCTCGCCGGTCGGCGCCGTCTCGTCCCTCACCCTGCCGCTCGCCCCGCCGCGCTCTTGCTGCTCGCTGGTACCGCAGCGCTGCTCGGCACGGGCGACAGCGGGACGTCCACGCTACTCGGCTCCCTCATCCTGGGCGCCTGCTATCTCGCCCTTTTCGCTCCTCCGCAAGGGCTTCGGGTTCGGCGATGTGAAACTCGCCCTTCGGCACGCCGTATGGCCTCGGCCTAATACTCCAGCAGCGGTTCGCTATCTGGCCTGGTCAGAGGCATCGTCGGGAGTGTAGTTGGCTGCGTCGGGCCAGCGCCCAGCGGTGATGGGTGGGCCGCTCGCCGTCGAAGTCCTCGATCACCGGGAGCTGGACGGCCGCGCAGTCATAGACGCGCGGGCCCTTGGCGCCGTCGCCGCACGAACGTTGCTCCCATGCCTCGTGCGGTGCCTGGGTGAAGAGGTGGTCGATGCGTCCGAAGCGGGGCACCGGCTGGGACTTCGGGACGGCGAGCACGTAGCCGACTGCGGCTTCTTCCAGCATCCGGCGAAAGCGCCACTCCTGGCCGTAGGCGGCATCCGCGGTCACCCAGGCGATCGGCAGCGGGGAGGCGAGTGCGCGCAGCACCATGGCCCTGGCCAGTTCTGGTTTGGTGGCGAAGGCCCTCTCATCAGGGATCTTGGCGGCGCGGCAGCGTTCGCGGTCGTCCGTCCAGGACTTGGGCAGATATAGCTCGCGGGCTCCGGCACCGCCGGCCGCACCGAGAACTGTCAGATCGGCGTCCTGCACTGACTGCGCTCCTGCGATTTTCGTGATGACCGGGCCGGGAAGGACAGCCGAGCGCAGATGGTCGCAGTGGCGGCCCAGGCGCCAGGCCGTCGCCCGCCATTGCAAGTATCGAGGACGAGTCCACTCCTTGGTTCCGCTACTGACCTAGAATGCGTGATGTCGTCATGGTGAGGCGAGTGTCGGAGCCAGCTGTTGTGTTCACCGCTGTTGGATTCGGCGCAAGGCGGGCCGGCACTACGGCATGAGGATCAGGACCTGTCTTCCGGCAGACCTCGAGACGAAGGGCAGAAGCGAGGCAACAGTCCGCATCGCGAAGGCGGACCTGGTCCCACCAGCGCGAACCTGCTGCCGCAGTACAAGACGATGAGCCAGCTCGAGGCGGCCTGCCGGGAGTTTTGCGACGCGGTCAACGACCGGTCCACCGCGAGAGCCGCCGCCGGCCGGCCGAGGCTCTGCTCGAGGAACGGCAGCGGCCGCACCCGCTGCCCAAGCAGCCGTTCACCGTCGCATTCGACACGACGAGACGTTGCCGTGGCATCTACCAAATCGGTTCTTGAGGGGTTCTTCATGGGTTCTTCATAGGGCTTCTTCTACGGTCGCTGTCGCAGCGTTGCCGACACCGTCAGAGCTGCGACAAGCCGATCTGATGAAGGTGTGGGGATACGCATGCGTTCTCGATACTCGGGCCGTCTGGTTCTAGCCGCTGCTGCGGCCTGTGCGCTGGCAGTGACTGCCACCGGATGCGGTGGCAGTGAGGCGAAGGTCGCGTCGGCGACGCAGGGCAGTAGCTCCGCCGGTGCCACGAACGAGGGCGAGCCGGATTCGGAGGTGGCCCGGTACGCGGAGAGTCAGCGCAAGGTGGTGGCTTGCCTGCGCAAGGAAGGAGTAGACGTCCCGGATCCCGATGCTCGGGGAGAGATCGATACCACCAGCCTAGGGAACTGGAAGCAGGACGCTGCGACTCGCCAGGCGATGGAGAAGTGCCAGCCGCTTGGTCTTCCCGTGCCTGACAGTATCAGGGAGGCGCTGGAGCCTACGCAGTCGCCCGAGGATGCCAAGAAGAACCGACGGTATGCCACATGTATGCAGGAGAACGGGGCTCCGGACTTCCCTGATGTGGATGAGAAGGGCAACTTTTCTGATGGTGCGTGGAACAGGACTGCGGCGGCTCAACGAGCCGAGAGTCTCTGCTACAAGGAGGTCTTCGGCGTAGACCTCTCCGCCCGGCCGCCGGCCGCGGGATGAGGGGTCGTCCGTTGATGGCTCGGGATGAGCGGCTTGTCGAAGAGCCGGGTGGATCTGCCAAGGGTTCAAGGACCCGGGGGCGTGCGCTGGCCGGGATTGCCCTCGTTGTCGTGGCGGCTGTTTCAGGAGTGGGCGCGCTGGGACTGGGAGGTGGTGAACCGGATCTGAATTCTCGCGCATCTGCTCGCCCGGGCGGGACGGTGCGGGTGGTGCGGGGCACGGTGGCCGAGGAGACGGCGGTCAAGGGTGAGCTGGGGCATGGGCCGGAGGTGCCGCTGCCGATCAAGGCATCAGGGACGGTGACGTGGCTGCCGGAACGGGATGTGACGATCAAGCGGGGGCAGGCGGTGTTGCGGGTAGATGACCGTCCCGTAGTGCTGCTGTACGGGGCGCTGCCGATGTACCGGGATCTGGGCGTGACCGCCTCAGGCAGCTCGGGTCAGGACGGAAGGGGAGATGACAGTGGCAGCGGCCAGCGCGGCGGTGGCGCTGCCGGGTCAGCGCAGGAATCGTCCGCATCCGCCGGAGAGGTTGGCGGCGCCGGTGCGGGGGATGACTCGTCAGCCGACGCAGTGAGTGGACCCGTGCGGGGCGCAGATGTACGGCAGTTCGAGCGGAACCTGGCTGCGCTGGGTTACACGGGGTTCACAGTGGATGACACGTTCTCGGCAAAGACGGCGGAGGCCGTGAAGCGCTGGCAGAAGGCGCTGGGCCTGCCGCAGATCGGCACCGTGAAGGCGGGGGACGTGGTCTACGCGGCCGGTCCGGTCCGCATTGCGCGTACGGGCGTTCGGGTCGGGGCCGCGACGTCGGAGGAAGCGGTCAGCTACTCCAGTACGTCGCGGATGGTGACGGTGGACGCGTCAGCTGCGGACATGGCGTGGGCGCAACGCGGCAACACAGTCACCGTTGAGCTGCCCGGCGGTGCCACGGTGAAGGGGAAAGTGGCCAGTGTGGGCACGGACGCCTCCCCAGCCGAGGGCGGCAGCAGCGGGTCCGGCGGCAGGGAGGGGGAAGCGGAGGGCGCCACGATTCCGGTGCTGATCACTTTCGCTGATCAGAAGGCGCTGGGGCCTTTGCAGAGCGGGCCGGTGACGGTCCGGTACACCGGCCGGGAACGCAAGGGTGTGCTGACGGTTCCGGTGGCGGCGCTGGTCGCACTCGCGGAGGGCGGTTACGGCCTCGAACCCGCCGACACTAAGGACGGCGGCGGAGGTGGTGGTTTGGGCCCGTACGTGGCGGTGACAACGGGTCTGGTCGCAGACGGCAAGGCCGAGGTCAGCGGCCCTGCTGTGCGTGAGGGCATGACGGTGAGGATCCCGAAGTGAGACCCGTTGTGGAGTTCGAGAACGTCACCAAGACCTATCCCGGCGGGGTCACCGCCGTCAGCAGTGTGGATCTGTGTATCCGGGCCGGTGAACTGGTCGCGGTCGTGGGCCCGTCAGGGTCAGGGAAGTCGACCATGCTGCACCTGATGGGAACCCTCGACCGCCCCTCTGCCGGGCGGCTGACCATCGACGGGCATCTGGTGTCCACACTGTCGGACCGTGCTATTTCTGCGCTGCGTGCGCAGCGGATCGGTTTCGTGTTCCAGCAGTTCCATTTGGCGGTGGGGGTACCGGTGCTGGAGACGGTGGCGGACGGGCTGCTGTATGCGGGGGTTGCGGTGCGGGAGCGACGCCGCCGCGCCGAAGAGGCGCTGTCCCGGGTGGGCCTGGACCAGCGCATGCACCATCTGCCTCATCAGCTGTCAGGTGGTGAGCGGCAGCGGGCGGCCATCGCCCGGGCAGTGATCGGCAGGCCGGCCCTGCTGCTGGCCGATGAGCCGACCGGCAACCTGGACTCGGCATCCGGAGCGGCCGTACTGGAGCTGCTGCGGGAGCTGCACGCCGACGGCACGACCGTGGTGGTGATCACCCATGACCGGGAGATGGCCCATGTACTCGACCGGCGGGTGGAGATGCGGGACGGCCAGATTGTCTCCGACACCGGCACCACCACCACCAGCGAGCAGACCATAGCAAGGGCGGGGGCGGGCCGGTGACCCGCAGACTGCGCCCGGCCAGGCTACGCCCCTCTGACATTGTCCGTCTGGGCGGAACAGGGCTGCGGACCCGGCCGCTGCGGGTATTCCTCTCTGCACTGGGCATCGCCATCGGCGTCGCAGCAATGACCGCCGTGATCGGGATCTCCGCCTCCGGCCAGGCCGAGGTCGACCGCCGACTCGACAAGCTCGGCACCAACCTGCTGCGTGCCGCACCAGCGGAACAGGATGACGGCACCCGAGCCCGGCTACCGAAGGAAGCAGTCGCCATGGTCAAACGTATTGGCTCCGTCCTGAGCGCTGGGCAGACGGCGGTCATCGAGGACGCGAAGGTGTACCGCAACGAGCACATCCCCAGCGGGCGGACCGGCAGCATCGACGTAACCGCCACGGGACGCGGCCTGCTGCCCGTCATCGGCGGCCATATCCAAGCTGGCTCCTGGCTCACCCCGGCCACCGAAAAGTTCCCCGGCGTGGTCCTCGGCTCTACCGCCGCCAAGCGCCTCGGCGTTGACACACCGGGCACCAGGCTGCGGATCGGCCAGACGTGGTTCTCCCTCGTCGGGGTGCTGCGCCCGGTGCCGCTCGCCCCGGAGATCGACAGCTCCGCCCTGGTCGGCTGGCCCGCCGCGGAGAACCACCTCGCGTTCGACAGCCACCCCACCACCGTCTACCTACGGGCCCAGGACCGCCAGGTGACAGCCGTGCGCGACGTCCTCGCCGCCACCGTCAGCCCCGGACACGTAGGCGACGTCGCCATCTCCCGCCCCTCCGATGCCCTCGCCGTCCGCGAAGCCACTGAATCCACCCTGACCGGACTCCTGCTCGGTCTCGGCGGTGTAGCCTTGCTGGTCGGCGGCGTCGGGGTCGGCAACACTATGGTCATCTCCGTCCTCGAACGCCGAGGGGAGATCGGCCTGCGCTGCGCCCTGGGCGCCACCAGCGGCCATATCCGTGGCCAGTTCCTCACCGAGGCCCTGCTGTTGTCGGCGCTGGGTGGGCTGGGCGGCACCCTGCTAGGCACTGCCATCACCGCCAGCTTCGCCGCCTTCCGCGGCTGGCCCACCACGGTCCCCCTGTGGGCCCCCGTTGCCGGGATCACCGCCACCCTCCTCATCGGAGCCATCGCCGGCCTGTATCCGGCGATCCGAGCCGGACGCATGGCCCCCGCCCAAGCCCTCGCCGGACCCTGAACCAGCGCCGCGCCAGTCGCGCTGCCCGGACGAAGCGCCGCCGGGCCCGTTAGGCGACAGGCCGGTACCGAGCCATGCACTCCATGCAGCCGCGCGCCGAGGTGCCAGGGGCAGACGAATACGAAGAACGAGATGACGAACGATCTGAAGAACAAGGGGCCAGGGGCCCACGGGCCGAATGCTGCCCTGCCGCGGCAGCACCGGCGTACCCAAAGACGCCGCCGGGCCCGCAGGCGGCTCGGCCTATTGAGCGCGGCAGCGGTGTTCGTGGCCACCGGCCCAGCCACAGCCGCCGTCTTCTCCAGAGCCAGCGAGGACCATGCCCGGCATGCCGTGGCCTCGCGAAAACCCGGGCCCTCCCATCAGCCGCTGCGCGTGCCGTCCCGCGGACGGTGGCGCCGTCCGCTAGTGCGCTTCCGTCGTCCCCGGTTCCCCAGCGCAGTGAAGGTCACGCGGTTGGCCGGGGCACGGTGTGCCGTTACACGGTGCAGGTGGAGGACGGTATCGGTGTCGATCCCGCGGCGGCTGCTGGGCCTGGTCCACCGCATACCTGCCGACACCGTGGCTGGACACGGGACGGCTTGCAGCTCGTGGCCTCGAGCCCGTACGACTTCACCGTGAAGATCGCCTCACCGGCGACGGTCGACCGGATCTGCGGCATCGCCGGTCTGAACACGCGCGGGGGGCTGAACTGCAGCGTCGGCCGCCAGGTCGTGGCCAATTCCACCCGCTGGAACACTGGCTCACAGCAGTTCACCGGCCCTTGGACGACTATCGGCACTGATCATCAACCAACGAGGTCGGCCAAAGGATCGGCCACGGCCACGAAGGCTGCTCCGGCCCCCGCAGACGGGCACTGGTGATGATGCAGCAGTAGACCAAAGGCCTGAAGGGCTGTCTGCCCAACGCCTGGCCTTACACCACTGACGGCACCTACATCAGCGGACCGCCCGTCCTCTGAACAACCTGTCCAGGGCACCGCAGCCGCGCTCTGGTTCAGGCCCCCAACACACGCGTCAGAGCGGAAGTGACGGATCTGGCACACCATCGCCGTCGATTTACTCATGAATTCATGCATATGTTGCCCACCCATGAAAAGTGAAGGGAGGCCGGGGTGCTGAGCGCGCGCATTCTGGTCGCCGAGGACGATGAGATGCAGGCCCGGCTCATCCGTGTCTACCTCGAGCGGGAAGGACACATCGTGCAGTGCGTACACGACGGCCGCATGGCACTGGAACGTGCCCGCACCGGGTGGCCGGACCTGCTCGTGCTGGACGTGATGATGCCCGCGGTCAGCGGCCTGGATGTCTGCCGCATCCTGCGCGCCGAAGCCTCCCGGATACCCATCATGATGCTGACTGCCCAGAGCACCGAGACGGACATGCTCCTCGGGCTCGATCTCGGCTCGGACGACTACCTCACCAAGCCCTACAGCCCCCGCGAACTCGCCGCCCGGGTCAGGTCCCTGCTGCGCCGCACCCGAGAACCAGCAGCCACCCCGCCGGCCGCCATAACCGTGGGGAACCTGGTCATCGACACCGCCCGCTTCGAAGTGCACGTGGCCGGCCAGCTGGTCGCTCTGACCGCGAAGGAGTTCGCCATCCTGACGGTGTTGGCCGCGGAGCCGGGCCGGGTATTCACTCGGCCGGAGATCATCGATCATGCTTTCGGCCTGGACCGGGAGGTCCTCGCCCGTACCGTCGACGTCCACGTGATGAACCTCCGGCGCAAAGTCCAGCAAGTGCCTGGTGAATCACGCTGCTTGCTGGAGACTGTGTACGGGCGCGGTTACCGCATTGTCGATCCCCGTGATGCGGGCCGATGAGTTTCCGGCTGCGCGCACTGGCCCTGCTGATGTTCATCGCGGTCACCGCCACCACTGCCACCGCCTGGCTCACCCTCCGGCAGGCCACCACCCAGGTATGGGAAACGGCCTCCGCGGAGCAGGACGACATCCAGCAGATCACCACTGAACTGCGGGACTACGGAACTCTGCATGGCACCTGGCACGGGCTCCCAGAGACCGTGCGCCGACTCGCGGAAGACACCGGGCAACGCATCCGGATCACCAGCGACAGCGACGGATCCATCGTTGCCGACTCCGACATTCGCGCGGGCCACACACCCCGCAGAACCGGCTCCGGGACACCCTTTCTGATCGACTCCCGCCCTGACTTGCAGCTTCCGAACCACTTCGGTGCAGCGAAGATCACAGTCACGGCGATCGCCGATTACCACACGCAAACGCGCTATGCCGCCTGCCTCACCAAAGCTGGCATACCCATACAGACCACGGCCGACCCCCTGCACGGTCTGCCGGTCGTGCGTACCAAGCCACCCGCCAGGACCGGATGCGTACGCGAGGCTTATCCCGATGCCCGGTTCGTCGCGGATGCGGCGGCTGCGGAGGCCTGCCGACCATCGACCGAACCCGGCCCGTGTCTGCGACGACTGTTCGAGCAGCGCACCAACGACGTGGCACCGCCCCGGCTCCAAGTCCGCCTCGGCGCGGTCGACGACGCCCCGCCCACTCTGGCAGCCACTCCTGTCATCGTGGTGGCCGCGGGTGTCGGAACCCTGGTGATCCTCAGCGCACTGATTCTGGGCAGGACGGTGCTCCGCCCGGTTCGCGCACTCACCCAAGCCACCCGGAGCCTGGGCAGCGGCGACCTGGGACACCGTGTCCCCGCTGCGGGCCGGGACGAGATCGCCCAGCTCGCCCGCGCCTTCAACCGGATGGCCGACTCACTGCAAGTCAGCGAAGAACGCCAACGCCGCCTCACCGGCGACATTGCCCATGAACTGCGCACCCCACTGGCCAACCTGCGCGGCTACCTCGAAGCCCTCCGCGACGGCATTCTCACCCCCACCCCCGACCTCCTCCACGCGCTGCACGGCGAAGCCATGTTGCAGCAGCGCATCGTCGACGACCTGCAGGACCTCGCTCTCGCTGAAGCCGGAGCCCTCACCTACCACCGCACCACCATCGACCTGCGTGAGCTGTTGCATGCCTGCCACACCGCACACGCCGCCCAGGCCGCAGCGGCCGGCATCACTCTCGAAGTAAGAGCCGAGGAACTGGTATGGGCGGAAGGTGACCACGACCGACTACGCCAGGCTCTCGGCAACCTGGTCACCAACGCCCTGCGGGCTACCCCACCCGGCGGCACCGTGACCATCGCCCTCTCCCGCACAGCCGCCCACGCGACCATTCACGTACGCGACACCGGCAGTGGAATCCCCGCCGACCATCTGCCCCGCCTCTTCGACCGCTTCTGGCGTGCCGACCCCGCCCGCGGCCGCACCACCGGCGGCAGCGGCCTCGGCCTAGCCATCACCCGCCAAATCATCACCGACCACCACGGCACCATCACTGTCGACAGCACCGTGGGAACCGGAACCACTTTCACCACCACCATCCCCACTCAACGAATGCGTCCACCCCATACAGCCCATGACAGCCAGGTCAGTGCCGACCATCCTGCCCGCAGAAATGAGTAGTTCTGAGAGACACGGGCCCTGCCGGACCGTGTCCGCTTCGCCCTCAATCTTCATTCTCACAACCGGGACCGCGGTTGGCAGAAATGCGGACTTCGAGCTCGGCGCGAGCTGGGGGACGAGCATGAAGCGCAGGGCGTGGTACCCCGGGGCGGCTTTGCCGGAGCGGGTGCTGCGGCAGGTGCTTCCGGGGGCCTCGCAGGTGGGGCAGTCGAACTGCTCGACGACGTGGCCGGTTGGGCAAACTCTTACATGTCGCAAAGCTATCCCGAAGGGCATTGTGCGAAATCTGTTTTGCGAGACACCGTCAAGAAGGCCGTCCCGCACCAGCGGCTGATCTTCACCGTGCACGAGATGAAGCGGCCCAAGCGGGGCGCAGCCGTGCTGACCATCGCCGAGGGCCTGCGCCACCACGACATCCAGCTCGAAATCCTCACCGGCCCCCTCCAGGGTGTACGACCCGTCCGGACACGGCGCCGCAACTGTTCGCGTTCTTCGCCGGCGATCACCCAGCTGTACCACCCAGAACAGCCCCCAGAACGCGGGCAAGTTACACATCGCCGAACCCGAAGCCCTTACTACTCCAGTACTACTCCAGCAGCGGTTCGTGTCCTGAGCTGCGTTTTCGGTAGTGGCAGCGGCGGGCGATGGCTTGGCGGTGCCTTCTCCGGGCCGACCAGTTCAGTGTGTGGGTGATGGGATCGCGGTCGGCTCGTGGACGGGGCAGGAGAGCGTCCAGGAGTCGCCGGCTCTCTGCCATGGTGAGGGGGACGAGGGCTGATCCGTTTCTGCGGCCCCCTTTGCGTCGCCGGTGACCTGGGAGGCGAATGCGGCTAGGACGGCGTGGGCAAGCATTGCCAGGGTGATGTGCCGATACCAGCCGATGTAGCGACGGACCTCGTATTCGTCCAGGCCGCACTCGTTCGTCGCGGCCTGGAAGCACTCCTCGATCGCCCAGCGGGAGCCGGCGATCCGGACCAGCTCGGCGATCTCGACCATCAACGGGTGCATAGGCAAGGTAGTAAGCGAGTTCGCCGGGGTCGGACAGGCTACGACGGGCCATCACCCAGCGGTGGCGAGTGGGCGGATCGGGGTCAAAGATCAGGTTGACGGGCAGCTTGGCCGCGGCCCAGTCGTAGATGCGCGGGCCCTTCGCCCCGTCGCCGCACGACAGCTGCTGCCAGGCATCGGCAGGGGCCTCCTCGATGAGCTGGTCGATGCGCCAGATCCCAGCAAGCGACTTGATCTGCTGTGACTTGGGCACGGCGACGACGTAACTGAGGTCGAGCTGCTCGAGCAGGCGGCGGAAGTGCCAGTCCTGACCGTAGGCCTCGTCGGCGGTGACCCATGCGGCGGGCAGGCCGGCGGCGATGCAGCGGCGGACGATGTCCCGGGCCAGCTCGCCCTTGGTGGCAAAGCCTCGCTCGTCAGGGATCTTTGCCGCCCGGCACCACTGCCGGTCGGAGGTCCAGGGCTTCGGCAGGAAGAGCTCACGGTCGACCAGGGCCCGCCCTGAGCGAGTGGCGTAGGCGGCGAACACCCCGATCTGGCAGTTGTCGACCTTTCCCGAGGTACCGGTGTACTGCCGGCCCACCCCAGCCGATGTGGTGCCCTTTTTGATGAACCCGGTGTCGTCGATGATCAGCACGCCGTCCGGTCCGAGTCGTTCAGCGACGTATGAACGGACGTCGTCACGCAGCGCGTCCGCGTCCCAGACACTGCTGTTCAACAACCGCTGAAGCCGTCCGGAGTGCGGTGACCTGCCCATTCCGCGAGCTGCCAGCCGTTCTTGCGTGCCGCCTGTCCCAGCAGACCACGGACATAGTCCCGCATCCGCCACCGCAGATCCGCCCGAACGAACCGGCCCGCCACCCGCAACACCGACTCCAACTCAGCCGCCCAGCAACTGACTTCAGCCATACCCTCCATGCCAGGACAACGACAACAACCACCAGCTCAAGACACGAACCGCTGCTGGAGTATTAGGGCGTGCAGATCTTTAGCTCGTCTTTTTGACCTTGGTTTGGGTGGGGTCGGAAGCGAGGAAGGCCGTGACGTCGGCTGGTGTGCGGAGGCGGGCTGTTGAGGTGTTGATGTGGTGGCCGTGTGCTTCCAGAAGTGGGCTGACCTCCTGTTTCGCGCGGCTGATGGTCATGGCGGTGACGCCGAAGAGTTGGCCGAGGAGGTCCATGGTGGCGAGTTTGCGCAGGTGGAGCACGGTGGCCAGGATCCGGTCGGCTGGGGTCAGCTTGGCTTTGGCGCCCGCGCCAGGGGCGACCATGCGCTCGTGACCACGGCGGGTATGGAGCACTCGCTCGTGTTGAATCTCCAGCGCGGGAGTCAGTGCGTCGATGAGCTCGCTGAGCTGTTGGCGGGTCATCCCGGTCAGTTCAGGGGCTGCAGCGACTGCTGGGTAAGGCGATCCGGACCGTCCGTCGGGGCCTGGTTTGACGTGGTGTTGGTCGCTAAGGGCTCCGGCGGGTGCTGGGGGTGGAGGGTGTAGTTCCAGTCGCCGTGGAAGCGGTGCCGGGTGATCGGTAGGGCGGCGATCTCCTCGTCGCTGACCTGGATGCCGGTGGGGTACGGGTTGGTGTCGAGTTCGGCGTGCACCGTCAGGCCGGTCTTGGTGGTGGTGGCCGCGATGCTCTCGATGATGACTTCGTGGCTGGTCAGGGGCCTTCCGCGCCAGTTCATAGTGATGTGGGAGAACAGCCGGTGCTCGATCCGGTTCCACTTCGAAGTGCCGGGAGGCAAGTGGCAGACGGTGATGGTCAGGCCGGACTCAGCGGCGAACTGGGCGAGTTCGGTCTTCCAGGTGCGGGTGCGATACCCGTTGGAGCCGCCCGCATCGGCGGTGATCAGCAGTCGGCCGGCCGTCGGGTAGGTGGCCCGGCCGGCTCCGTTCCACCAGCGGCGGATCGACTCGACGGCGAACGCGGCGGTGTCGTGGTCGGTGCCCACGTTGACCCAGCCGGTGTTCGCGGCGACGTCGTAGATGCCGTAGGGCACCGCTCTGCCCAGCTCGCGATCGGGGAAGTCGTGGGTGTCGACCCGCACCGGCTCGCCTCGCGGCTCCCATTCACGGCCGTTGTTCTTGAACGGGCCGACCAGCTCCTTCTTCTTCGTGTCCACACTGATCACCGGTGCCCCGCAGTCCTGGTGGTCGCGGGCCTGCTCGTTGAGGTAGTGGAATTGTGCGTCCCGGTCGGGGTGCTGCTTGCCTTCGAGGGTCTTGGCATTGCTCTGCAGACCGAAGCCCTCCTCGCGCAGCAGGTCGCCCACCGTGTCCGCACAGATCCGGTGGCCCTGCCGGGTCAGCTGTTCGGCGGGCTTGCGGGTGGATTTGGTGGTCCAGCGCAGCGGCGACATGGGATCCCCGCGGACGTCGGGCTCGACCAATGCGAGGAGAGCCTCCCGGACAGCTGGGTTCAGGTCGGCGACGCGTTTGCGGCCACCGCCGGGCCGGCGGATGCGTCCCAACGGGGCCTCTCTTGAGCCGAGTTCCCGCACTCCGGCAGACACAGTGCCCTCACGGACACCGGCGGCACGGGCGACCGCTCGGATCCCGCCGTGGCCGAGGGACTGGGCCTCCGCCCCTATCACCAGGCGACGCTGCCGCTCGTCCAGGTGCGGCAGAATCGCCCCGAACTTGGCTGCCAGCATGGCCCGTTGCCCTTCCAGCCCGCTCATGTCAGACCAACGAACCACCGAACGGAAAGTGACGAGTTAAAGATCTGCACGCCCTTACAACGGCTAACAAAATGAGCCGAGTTGTCGGTGTGTGATCAGGCGGCAGGCGAGTTTGAGGAACGCTTCGTGCATGTCGGCCTGCCGTTCCCACCGGGTCCGCAGGCGTCGAAAGCCGTGCAGCCACGCAAAACTCCGCTCGATCACCCAGCGGTAGGGACCCAGCCCAGTGCCGTGACGGGTGCCACGGCGAGCGATGGCCGACACGATGCCGCGCTCGCGGACCTGGTCGCGGTAGATATCGTGGCCGTAGCCGCGGTCGGCGAACAGCGAGTCTGGCTTGCGGCGCGGACGGCCCACTCGGCCGCGGACCGGCGGGATCGCGTCGAGCAAGGGGATGAGCTGGGTGACGTCGTTGCGGTTGCCGCCGGTCAGCAGGACCGCGAGCGGGGTGCCATGTCCGTCGGTGATCAGGTGGTGCTTCGAGCCGGCCCGGCCCCGGTCGACCGGCGACGGGCCCGTATGGCTCCCCCTTTTAACGCCCTGACGTGGGAGGAGTCGACCACACAGCGGGACCAGTCCAGCCGCGACGCGGCGTTGAGCTCGGCGAGCAGGACCTCGTGGAGCCGCTGCCAGACACCGGCCTCGTTCCAGTCCCGCACCCGCCGCCAGCAGGTCATGCCCGAGCCGAAGCCCAGCTCCTTGGACAGGTACCCCCACTGGATGCCGTTGTGCAGCACGTAGAGGATCCCGCACAGCACCTCCCGGTCCGGCAAGGGCTTGCGGCCCGGATACCGCAAGCGGCGCTCACGCTGCGGCAGCCACGGCTCCAGGCGGTCCCACAGCTCATCCGACACGATCCACGGCGACATCCCCACGACAGACCGAACGCTCAACTGTCGGCAACGGCCATCAGCGCCGATCCACCTCATTGTGTTAGCCGTTGTTACTGGGGAGGATGGCCAGCCAGGCATGCCGACGGACACGGCTCCTCGAGCAGTACGGAGAACCGATACGCGGGACCGGGTATGAGCACGCCCTTGCCGCAAGCCCACAGCACAGCGGCCGTGATTATCAGGATGGTCTCCACCTGCGGAAGCGTAGACTCAGGCGTCTGAGGGCCCGCTTCTCGTTCAGGACCCTGTCACTTGCGGTCGTTCGTTGTGATCTGTGGACTTGCGGTCTGACACTCGGTGATGAGCGGGCCGTGTCCACGTCACGGACATCAGCTCCGTGCTGCGGCCCGCATGTGAAACTCATGCCGAAAGAGACCGACAAGGTCGGAAGCGTCAGCCAGTCCCGCTATGAGCAGATCGTGGCCGAGCTGCGGGACGTGGCGGAACAGCAGACACGGGCAGTTCACGATCGGGGACCGCGCCCTGGAGATCGAGCCGATGAGGGTCGGGCGGCCACAACGCGGTGGACCCGGAGTGGTCGGGGACAACGCCCCTCACACTGGTGGCCGAGGACATGGGCTTGAAGTTCAGCACGGTGAAATCGGCGAGGCGGAGTCGCCCTGGCCGGCCGCCGACGACAACGGTGCGCAGGCTGGAGAATTCTCAGGTATTTCACTCTGGGACGTAGCGGTCATAGAGCTCGTTACGGAACACACCATGCGGGTCGTAGCGGTGTTTCGCGTGCATTGCGAGATCCCAGGTGGGATAGGCGCGGTTGAGTTGTTCCTTGCTGGCGTGGAGCCGGTATGGCAGGTAGAAGGTGCCGCCGTTGGAGATGGATGCGTCGATCAAGTCCCGTGTCATGGCCTGCATCCGTGCTTCAGCAGAGGCGGTTCGCTCTTGAACAAAGAGCATTACAAGGCCGAATACGTCCCGGCGGGCGTAGGCCAGAGTGCTTCGCTCATCCCGGCGCGTGTCCCGAACGGTGACGTTCAGCAGGTTGCCCCGGGCCCGGGGGATGATTTCCTGTGCAGCGCGCACGAACTCCCACAGGCGCGTTTGGGGGACGAAGTACTCGTGCAGGATGTCGGTGGTCCCCGGAGTAAGGTTCGCAAAGACTGCGGCGGGCTCGTTGAGCAGTGAGTTGCGGCTGACCTTGTCAGCCAGCCAGGGGCCAGCCTCACGCTCCAGCCACCACCGCAGAGTCTTGCCGGAGCTGCTGGTTGCAGAATTGCGGAAGATCGTGCGCCGTGCGCCAGGCTGCGGCAGGGGAAGCAGCGGCAACCGTCTGCCGCGTGACTCCTGAATCGGGATATATGTTCCGATGATTGCTTCGTTCAGAAAGTTTCCCGGATCCACCGACAGTCGCCCATAGGCCATCTCGACCTGAGAGGCGGGCGCATAGACCCGGCGAGTGAAGGCATCAACGTAGTCCTGTGTGGGAACGGTGACAAAGGCCGGCCTGAGCAGCACGTTCGGCACCACCGCGATGTCTGCCTCCAGGATGACTCCGAACATCCCGTACCCGCCAAGAGCAAGCCGGAACAGTTCGGCGTTCTTCGTAGGGCAGCAGGTCACGACTGTGCCATCTGCGGTAAGGAGTCGCAGGCTGTGGACGGTCGAGGCGATCGGCGGGCTGTTGGTGTGCCAGCCGTGGCAGTTCACACTCAGCGAGCCACCGA
The DNA here is from genome assembly GCF_041051905.1 of Streptomyces sp. R11. Taxonomy (NCBI): domain Bacteria; kingdom Bacillati; phylum Actinomycetota; class Actinomycetes; order Kitasatosporales; family Streptomycetaceae; genus Streptomyces; species Streptomyces sp. R11. Next base: position 9,531,487 of record NZ_CP163432.1, on the reverse strand, counting down.
TGGTGAAGTCGTGGTTGGACTGCATCACCTTGGGCGCATAACCGCGGGCGTTGAGCACGGGGATGATCTCACGCCAGGTGGCTCCCGCCCCCACTCGCATAACCTGCTTGTCGCTGTCGAGGGTGATGCGGTTCATCGGCTGAGTCTCCAGGATCCAGCCGTCTCGCAGGAGACTCTGCGCGCCCATCGAATGGCGTGCCCCCGAGATCGCCAGGGCAGGGTCACGGCCTTGAGCGATCCGGCCGAGCAGGGGTTTGAGTAGTTCGGCGGTATCCCTGCTCGATGATGTTGCGAAGGTGATACCACGCGCCCGCGTCGGGTTGAGTCCGCTGGCATCATTGAGCAGTGTCCGCGATGGAGCAGCTGGCGGCATCTGACCCTGATCCGCGAAGCGCTGGAGTGCCGCCCCGCCAGTACCACCTAGAGCAAGCGCCGCTGCAGCGGTGCCACCGTAGGAAAATACCTGCCGTCGTGACGGCCCTCGTCCTGCCATGCTCTCCTGCATCCTTTGATCACAAACTCTTGAACAGCAGATACGCCCGAAGTATGCAGGGCCAGGACCACCGGTAGATGAGTATCCGTACCTATACGACCTACTTATCGAGGCCCGGTGAGATCAGAACCTCAAATTCCGGGGACAGCGCCAGACGCCCGGCGGGAAAGCAGGGCAGAAACTCAAGACCGCGAGCTCAACCACTGTGCCTGTTGAGCTCACCGATCCTGCGCCCTAGAGTGCGTGCGAATGTCAAGAGTCGCGTGCGTCGGTGGTCAACTTATCGGGAATATCCCTCAACTTGCCCCCTCAAGGTGCAGCGCGACGCAACGGCGACGGATGCCCTGACGCTTCGAGACCACGAAAACACCGACTGAGAGGTCGTTTTAATCGTGAGTATTGGGCTTTAAGTCAGTTCGTTCTGCCTCTCGATGTGGTGCTGGTGGGTCTGTGATGGCGGTTCTGCTTGGTGAGGCTTGCGGTGCGACGGATGGGGCGGAGGATTGCTTGCGCCTGTCTCATTCAAGGACGCCCGGGTCTGTTCCGTGCTTCGACGCCGCAGGGTGCACGCCTGGGCGCACGCCCTTGGGCGGCGGTATGTCCAGGTCATGGCCGACCGTCGTGCGTATCCGAGTGATCTGTCCGATGCACGCTGGGAGTTGATTGAGCCGGTGCTGTCAGCCTGGCGCTTCGAGCGTCGTGGCCGGGCCCTGGACTTCGGTCGACCACCGGAGCATGACCTGCGCGAGATCATGAACGCGATCCTTTACGTGGACCGCACCGGGGTGCAGTGGCGCTACCTGCCGCACGACTTCCCGCACTGGAACACGGTCTACGGATACTTCGCCAAGTGGCAGCAGGAAGGCGTGTTCACCCAGCTCAACGGCCTGCTCAGGCGGCTCTTACGACAGAAGGAAGGCCGCGGCGCCGAACCATCTGCCGGCGTGATTGACGCGCAGAGCGTCAAGACTTCCACCAGTGTCCCCGCCTCAAGTCAGGGCATCGATGCGGGCAAGAAGATTGTCGGCAGGAAGCGGAGCATCATCACCGACACCCTCGGCCTTGTGCTGGCGGTGCTGGTCACCGCGGCCGGCGTCCAGGACTCCACCGCTGGCCGAGCCCTTCTGGAACAGGCCGCCACCGCCCACCCCACCCTGCGCAAGGTCTGGGTCGACGGCGGCTACCGCAAACACTTCGTCGAGCACGCCGCCGCCCTCGGCATCGACCTCGAAATCGTCCAACGCGCCCCCGGCGCCAGGGGATTCACTCCGATCCCAAAACGGTGGACGGTCGAGCGGACCTACGGCTGGCTCATGCTCCACCGGTGCTTGGCCCGCGACTACGAAACCTTGCCCACACGCTCCGAAGCCATGATCCACCTCGCGATGACCGACCTGATGGCCCGCCGCCTCACCGGCGAGACCACCGTCTCCTGGCGCGACCCGACAACACCGGATCCAGTTCGCATCCCGGGATGAAACAACGGGAGAAAACGACCTCTTAGTGTCCGGTACTCCCGTGCCACCACGGCGGCCTGGAGCAGCAACGGCAGGCCCACGCAGGGCTTCCTGGTCGCCACTGGCGACTGCGGTATGCGAGGCCGCCAGCCCGTGAGTGAGGGCGGCCGGGGATTCCCTGGTACCCGCCGGAGGTGCGGGGTAGGGCGGCCTGGCCAGTTCCAGAGCCGCTGTTCCCTCGCTGACAGGCGAGGGTGCCGAGGTAGCTGGACTGTGGGTGCGGCTGGTCAGCCACTTAGCTTGGTCACCGGCTTCGCCGACGCCGCCGGCTGGCCCTACGACCACTGGGTACTTGCTCACGCTGGCCCTCACTGTGTGCTGGGGCGCGGGTGCGTTGGGCGTCGGCTCGCGGACCTCGCCTAGACCGAGCGAATGGCCCTGGAGCTCGTCCTCAACCGGCACTTCGACCCGAGCCTGGAGGAAATCCTCCGGCGCGGCGTACAACTCGCCCGCGCATCGACGTCCATGCCTTGGTAGGCGCCCGCAGATCCGAGGCCGTACAGATCCGGCTGCGCACGGACGGCAGTGCGCCGTTGCGTTACCGCATCGAAGGCCCGGTGGGCGGTGAACGTCTGTCGTCCATCACTCCGGTCGGGCCGGACGTTAGCGTCAGCAAGGTCCGGCCGATCGTCGACGAGCCTCGGACGCACATCGTGCGGGCCGAGTTCATCCTCCGGGGCAAGCTCATCTCTCCGCTGCACGAGGTGCCGCTCACCCCCGACCCGCTCCAGCCGCTTGTCGATGCTGTGGCCGATCTGTGGGCAGAGCTCGGCGACCTCGCCGAGATACGGCTGGACATCCAGCGCGCCCCAAGTGGGTGCTCAGGGCGCTGCGCGTGCAGCTGATGAGTGCCGCGCCTCGGTCCGAGCGCCGGGAGCCTCAGCGGGCCGCGCGCTGGCTGCGGCAGGACGCCGGCGGCGTCGAGGACTCCCTCGGCTGGCAGCTGCAGCAGTTCCTCACTGACAAGTCCGGCTAAGGAGGTGCAGGATCCGGACAGCGGATGGGAGTGCTGTTTGCTCTGCTTCTCGTGTGGCCACTTGCGACGATGGCCTGCTGGCTGCAGACGAGCTCCGCGGCGCTGTACCCGTCCATGTGCAGCACATCCTGGGTTCCTTCTCTCGGGAGGAATGTGGTGCGGATCACTGAGACACCTTGGGGGCTACGGACAAGACCTGATGTGGATTTCTCTTTGCACGCCCGGATCCGGGCCGGAGACCCTGAGGCATTCAGGGAAATTTTCAAAGATCATGCACAGGTCGTGTACCGCCACGCAGTGCGGACCACCGGTGACTGGGCGGCGGCCCAGGACGTCGTCTCGCTGACGTTCCTCGAAGCGTGGAGGATTCGGGAGAAGCTGCGCGACGAAGGCGACACCCCGCGTCCCTGGCTGATGGGCATTGCGACAAATGTCCTGCGGAACACGGCGCGCGCGGCGCGTCGGCATGAGCGGGCACTGGCCCGTTCGCCGGTGAAAGAGGCGGTGCCCGACTTCGCTGACGAGTTGATCGGGCGGATCACGGATGGCGAACAGCTCGCGGCCGCCCAGTCGGTACTGGCGCAGCTGCGCCGGTCCGAGCAGGAGGTATTCACGCTGTGCGTCTGGTCCGGACTCAGCTATGCCGAAGCCGCACAGGCCCTGGGGGTTCCGGTGGGAACGGTCCGATCCAGGCTGGCACGGGCACGGTCCAGACTGCGCAAGTTTGCCGAGCAGGAGATGAAGAAACGGCGGGCCGACCAGAAAAATACGGAACCAGTACGAGGCACCGGACAAGTACGGGGTGGTCGCACCGAAGCGGCCCGGTCGAACAAGGAGCAGAACCGATGATCTTCCATCCGTGGCGGCGGCAGGAACCGCTGGATCACACGGAGCTGGCCCGGCTGCTGCCGGCACCCGGCGATCCGGTTCTCTCCGATGACCGCCAACGCCTGCTTGAGGACTTTCTGATGAACAACGTCACAGACCCCCCCCTCACGCGCCCGAATCGCCGCCTGGCCGTCCGGATAGCCGCCCCCGTAGCCCTGGCCGCCGCTCTGGCCGGGACCGCACTCGCCATCCAGCAAACAACCCCGCACGCTACCTCTTCCGCGACTGCCACTGGCCGCGCCACTACGGGAGACTCCCCTCAGCACATTTCCACCGTCGCCTACACCCTGACCCGTGCACCACATGGAACGGTCACCGTGATCATCCGGGACGCCGGAGCCGAACGGCCCAATCTCACCCGGCTCCAGCACGACCTGGAGCGCATGGGCGTGAACGCCCGCGTCTACCAGGACGACCCCGCCTGCGCGCTCGACAAGGGCGAGGACCCCGAACTCGGCTACACCTCTTTGAAGGCCATTGACTTCCAGCACCGCAACGGCGCCTTCACCGCCACTATCCGACCCAGCACGTTCCCCGCAGGGACCCACCTGGAAATCGTTTTCCCCCCGCTTTCTAAGGACTCCGCCCACATCGACGACCTCGCGTTCGGGCTGCGCAACGGCAAGGCTCCTGACTGCCGTCACATGTTCCTCTCCGACAATGAGCTTCCGGCCCCCACGGCAACCTCCACCGGAGAGATCACCCCCGACCGCAAGGACTGACCACCCAGGCACCCGTTTTGCCCCGCCATCTGGGCGGGGCAAAACTGCCCTGCCCACCCAGATAGACGCAAGGTTTGCGGCTATCGCGACAACCGCATCCCTGTCGGCACTGCTCGACCTGAAATCCTCGAATCGGGGAGCACGAAGAGTCTGAGTGCTACAGCTCGCGCCAGAAGCACTCACAACCTGTCCAAAGGATTAGACACAGCTTCTAACTCACGCCGATACGCGCCCGACACGGGCGGTTGAAGGTGACACCGTAGCCGCTCGGGAGGAATGTGCTCACCGGAAGGCGCCATCCGTGACGTTAGCCCAGCATTGGCGGGGAGCACGGCCCGGCATCGCCTGGGTCGCCCGGATCCCTCGGTTCATCCCCGCGGAGGCGAGGATGGTTCGCTTGATGAGGATCTTGTACTGAGCCCGGGTCGGCCTCCATGGACGGCACGAAGCCGTCGCCGGTCCAATGGCAGAGGAGGCCGGTGAAGTAGCCGGCGCCCGTGCCGATCTCCATGAGGCTACGCCCGTCTTCGACCAGCAGATCTGCGAGCATCCGAACAACGAGGCGGGCGCGGTGCTTGGCCGTGGCGGCTTCCGCGTCGTCGGGGATCTCGTAGTAGTCAACGACCCGTCGGAATGTCTCGGCCGCGTACTCCGCCCTCTGGAGCGTTCCCCACACGAGTGTCGGGCGCCAGATGCAGAAAACCTTGCTCCTGACGTAGGCCGGCAGGGTCTTGCGCTGCTTCCGCTCGGCTCCGGTCTAGAGCTGTCGGCGCCACTCCAGCTACGGCTCGTCGATGTGCCAACCGTGGCTATCAAGTCTTCAAGGTGCTCTTGCCGGTTGGTCGTGATGCACCAGCCGCGGATGTCGGCTTCGCTGGGGGTTCTGCTTCCCGTTCTCCAGCCGAGAGACCTTGGACTCGGCCCACCCTGTGGGCCACGGCGAATGCCCGGCCGCTCGTGACTCTCACGTTCTTCCGGAATCCGCATCTCGCTATGTCTTTGAACTCCCCAGTTCTGCGCTTATACCCAACTTCACCTGTCAGGGGTCGTGTGGGTTGACTGGCCCACTTCATCGGGGGAATCCCTCAACATGTCCCTCAAAGTTAAGCGCGACTAACGGCGACAGATTGCCTGACTCATCGAGACCACAAAAGCAAGGTGTTGAGATACCCGCTGATGGAACACTCTCCTTCCTAGGCCACACCAGTCGGGCGGGGACGCTGTGACCGGCGTCACGGGAACCGTTTGGTTGCTGATGGGCAGTGCGAGGTATGGATCCAGATTTTGGGGCCCGTATACGGGCTGGCGATGAGGGCGCCTTCGGGGTGCTGTTCCGGGAACATGGCCGGGCGGTGTACAACCATTGCTTCCGGCTGACCGGGGATTGGTCGGGGGCGGAGGACTGCACTTCGCTGGTGTTCTTGGAGGCGTGGCGGCTGCGGGAGAAGGCCGAGCCGCACGGTGGGAGTCTTTTGCCGTGGCTGTTGGGGATCGCCACGTTCGTGGTGCGCCGGCGTCGGCGCGTCAGTCGTCGGCATCAGGCGCTGATGGATCGGATGCCCGGGCCCGGGCTGCTGGCCGATTTCGCCGACGAGGTGGTCGGCCGGCTGGAGGATCAGGAGCGGATCGCGGTCGCGCGTCAGGTGCTGGAGCGGTTGCCGCGCGCGGATCGTGAAGTGCTGGAGCTGTGCGTTTGGGCGGGACTGGACTACGCGGCCACGGCGCAGGCTCTGGGTGTTCCGGTGGGAACGGTGCGCTCCCGGCTGTCGCGGGCCCGTCGTCGACTGGACAAACTTGTCGAAAAAGATCTTGGCCGGAAAGGGGAACCTTTGACATCGGGTTGGCAGCTAACAGGTGACCGCAACCGAGCGGTCCGTTCGAGGGAGAGGAAGCCGTGAGGACACGGGACCAGGGCGACGATCTGCAGGCGCTACGTCGGATGCTGCCCGTTCCCGCCGAGCGGGACTTCCCAGCCGGACGCCTGGACCAGCGTGAGGAACACCTGATGAACAGCCTGCTTACCTCTTCGTCGCGGCCGGATCGCCGCAGGCGCCTGGCCCTGCGTGTGGCCGTGCCCGTAGGCCTTGCCGCCGCTGCGGCCGGTGTCGCGATCACGGTCCTGCCGGGTGGACCGGCTTCCCAACCTCAGGCCGCAGCCCCCTCCTCCGCAGTGACCGAGACCCCGGCTCGCCCGAGCCGTTCGCCGAGCCGTATCACCACGGCTTCCTACACCGTGGAACGCAAGGACAACAGCATCGTCACTCTGACCGTCACCGATCCCACCGGCAAGCTCGACCCGACAAGACTCCAGAAGGACCTCGACCGCATGGGCGTGCCCAGCCGGGTCCTGGCCGGAGACCCGAACTGCCGCACCCAGCCCCGCCCCGAGGAAAACCCCAGTACAACCCCGTCTGGATTCCGGCAGTCTGATGCGCCCTTGCGCCAGCGCTCAGCCGGCGAGACTCCCCTCGCGGAGGGCCAGGTCATGGCCGTTGCCATGAAGCACGGCAAGACAGTCCTGTATGTGCGTCCCCGTGCCATCCCGGCGGGACAGGAGATCATGGTCGGCTTCCCTTATGCCCACACCGACCCCGCCATGGCCCTCGCCGTTGTCCGGGGCAGCGTGATCGACGACAACGCCCCTTACTGCCTCCCCGCACCGCCCACCGCCCAGTAGAGGCGCTCACAGACTGAGTGGCGTTCCCGCGAGCGTGAACCGCCGCCTCGGCAAACCTCCTTGGGCACAGCTGTGTCTGCTGACCGCTCGTGCTCCAGAGCCGGGCGGCCGGTGTTCCACGAAGGGCCACATGCGCCGTCTGTGTCTCGTGAACATCGTTCACGACCTGCCACGGGCTACGGCCCTCGCACAGGCCCTGAAAGCGCCGCTTCTTCTACCCAGTTGACCATCCTGGAGACACCCATGACTTTTTCTGCCCCGCTATCACCTAATATGCGAACTTCACGTCGATCTGCTCTTGTTGCAGCGACCGCAGCGCTGACCGCCACGCTGGGGGCGATAACCCTGGCTCCTCAGGTCTCCGCGTCCCCGGCTCCCAACCCCCTCCGAGGCATGTGGCTGACCACCCCCGTACCGGGCGATCACCAAGTGCTCGCCGATGTGGCCACCGGGCAGAGAGGCAGCGCGTGGGCGGTCGGCTTCGACCAGGACGACCCCAACAGCGACTACTACGGCCCCGCGGCCTACACCTACCAGGACGCGGGCTGGAAGCCGGTCACGGCGGGGCTGCCGATCAACACCCGTCTTGACGGAGTCGACACCAGCGACGCCGGCGTCTTCAGCGTCGGTGAGGAGATGCGCTACCAGCCCGACGGGCAGCCGGGCTACCACCACCTTGCCGTGCGCTGGGACGGCAGCACATGGCACAAGGAGCGCGTGCCCCAGCCCTCCGGTGCCGACTTCTACAGCCGCCTCGTCGCCGTCGATGCCCTGAGCTCCGGTGAAGCATGGGCGGTGGGGAACAGCAGTTCCTACACCGACGACACCGACCGACGCGGCGTGCTGATGCACCGTGCAGCCAGTGGCAGATGGGAGCAAATCAAGGACCCTGCGATCACCGCAGCAGGCGATCTGAACGCCGTCCTCGCCCTCTCCAGACGCAACATCTGGGCCGTCGGGCAAAAGGCCGGGAGCTACGATCAGCCGTCCATCCTGCGCTACGACGGACACACCTGGTCCAAGGCTGATCTGCCCGAGTTGCCTGGCGACCTTGCGATCCTTGAAAGCATCGCCGGTACCCCGCACAACCTGTGGGCCGTCGGCTACACATACACCCAGGGCAGTGGCGAACAGCCCCTTGCCCTGCACTACGACGGACACACCTGGAAGCGCGTTCCCACCCCCGGCGACTCCGCCCGTCTCACAGGCGTGACCGTCTCCGGCGACCGGGCCTACGCCGTTGGCTACGCCACACCCGACACCGCAGACATAAACCTCACCATCGGCAAGCCGACCCCTCCCGGCAGATCCAAGACCACTTCCGCAAGCCAGCCAGGGCAGATCAGCTTCTATGGCCTGATCCTCACCCCTGCTGGCAGCCAACCAATGGACACCCCGCCGCAGAGCGGCAGCGGCACACTCTCAGGGATCGACACCGACCACTGCGGCCGCCTGTGGACAGTCGGTAACGAAGACGACAAGGACGGCAACAACCTCCCCTACGCCGCTCACACCGACGCCAGCAACAAGCGCTGAGCCTGGCTGCTTTGCCTTCGCCTCGCCCAACTTCCGGGAGCCGAAGGCAAAGCAACAGCACGGAAGGTGCACGTCTGGGTGGCACACCAGTGGAGGTGGTTCTCGTGATCCAGACCGCTGCGAGGGTCCGTACAGGCTTCCTGGGAGTCCATCCGCCCGCGACCCCTTGGGCGGATGGACTCCCATCGTATCCACTCGGCGTACTGCGTCCGCGGCGCGCCTCGTCGTGATCCTGGAACGGAGAGTTTGCAAGACGTGAAAGAGCCTGGAGTCACAGCACATTCAGGGGAAGAAGATGAGGCACCGGCGTGGACTCTGCCCGGGCTTCTATTTGGCCTTGTCTACGTCATCTTCCGCCTCGCCGGTGTCTGGTCCTGGTGGGCTCTGCTCTGGGCCCCCTTGTTGGTCCTTGCAGTTGGGTTCACTGCATACGAGTGGCGACTAATGGCCCGCAGCAACTGGAGTACGAGCGCCTGGGAATGGTCTCTTCTCGTCGCTGCCCACCTGGGCTTCACCGTTGCACTCTTGGTCATTCTCGGCATCCTGAACTCCTGAGGCCTCTTCGTGCAGGCGTCTACACGCCGGACACTCGACCTTACGGACTTTAGTTCACGTTCAGACAGCCCATCAGGGACATCGGAACACATCGAGAGGCGCCATTCGTGATCGAGATCAGCTCCCTCATCAAGTCATACGGTAAGAAGCGGGTCGTAGATGAGCTGTCCTTCACCGTTGCCCCTGGGACTGTGACTGGCTTCCTTGGCCCTAACGGGGCGGGCAAGACGACTACATTGCGCATGTTGCTCGGACTGACACGCCCAGATGCCGGTAAGGCGCTCATTGAGGGCAAGCAATATCATGAGCATCCCGAACCACTGCGCATTGTAGGGTCGTTGCTCGACGCGCGTTGGGCGCACCCGAAACGGACCGCTCGGGCACACCTTGAATGGCTCGCCACGGCCAACCGAATAGGCCAGCGGCGGGTCGACGAAGTGCTTGAACAGGTGGGGATCGCCTCCGTCGCCAGCCAACGCGTCGGGACATTCTCCCTCGGTATGGCGCAACGGCTGGGCCTGGCCGCGGCGTTGATCGGCGAGCCACGAGTGCTGGTCCTCGATGAACCCGTAAACGGCCTTGACCCTGAGGGTGTTGCGTGGATGCGTGGCATGATCCGAGCGCAGGCCGCTGAAGGACGCACCGTACTGGTGTCGAGCCACCTTCTCGCCGAGATGGCCATGACGGCTGACCACGTCGTCGTGATTGGGCAAGGGCGACTGCTTGCCCAGCGCAGCATCAGTGAACTCGTCGCCCATGCCGATGAGCACGGTGATCGCCTCTCCGTCTACGTTCGCGCCGACGATCTGCCTCGCCTCCGCCTGTCCTTGACGGAGCACGGAGCCAAGATAGAAGACAGCCCGGAATGCCCGGAGGGGAGCGGACTACTGGTACGTGGAGTCGCCAACGAAGAGATAGGTCGTCTTGCTCTGCGCTCGGGGATTGCTCTGTACGAACTCACGCCACGCCGCGCCAGCATGGAAGACGCGTTCCTGCGCCTGACGAGTCAGTCCGTGGAGTACAAGGGAGATGTTCGCGGATGAGACATGTGAACTCCGTGATCGACCCTGCAGTTGCTCGGGCCGAGCTCATCAAACTCCGGACAATCCCGTCCACTTGGTGGTTTCTCGGCGTCACCTCAGCTGCCGCATTGACCATCAGTGGATTGGTGGGCGGGATGGGTGATGCAGGGGACATTGGCATCATCGATGCAATGATCGGCCCGAGTTTCTCGCTGCTGCTGATAATGATCCTCGCAGCCCGGGCCGCCACCCAGGAATTCCAGACCAACGTGATCTGGGCTTCGTACCTTGCGGTGCCGAACTGGCCCCGACTGATCAGCACGAGAGCCGCGACGCTCGCGACTGTGTCCGCCGTGGTGGGAGCCGCAATATGCGCGGGCAGTCTGCTGGTAGTAGCCATCGTGGCGCCTGACGCTGACCTGGTACCCGATACTTCCGTCGAGTGGCGTGCGCTATGGGGGCTCGTTCTTGCCTACGCGATTAGCGCAGTGATCGGTATGTCGGTCGGTATCGTGATCAAGAGTGGAGGCCTGGCCACCTCTCTTCTCCTGGTGTGGTCGCTAGCGGGTGAGCCTGCCTTGGGCCCATTGAGCGACTGGCTGTTGGGCTCCGATCTTTCGCCGTGGCTCCCTTTCACAGCGATGGCGGTCATCATTGGTGATTCGGATGCTGCTGCGATACCGGGCGGCATAGCCGTCGGCGTTTTCTACGTGATGGCGCTCGCCTGTGCCTTGCTCGCCTTCGCGACCGCGGTCCAGCGCAGGCGACAGCTCTGATGTCGGTGTACTGGGTCGTCTGCAGAGGTAAGCACCTGGCGGGTGCGGAGTTCTGTGGTGAGGTACCGGGCGGGCGAAGATCGTCCGGGCCGCCCGATGATATCCGAGGGCTCGCCCCTTTCTCGCACGCGAGCACAGGGGCAGCCCCTACGTGTGCTCGCGTGCGGTGAACACGGCACGGCCGCCCATCGCGGACCCCACCCGCTGATCGCCACCTACCAGCCAAAGGACGAGGTCCGGGCTCACCTACTAGCAGCCATGACCTCCGATCATCGGGCACGATTCAGCAACATGCGCCCTGGCTGCCGTGGCCGGGAGCGTGGTCAGGCCACCAGCCGTCAGTGCCTGACTTGCGATCCCGACGGGTCCAAGTGTATGGATCACGAGCGGTGTGGACGCTGGCTGGCTTGATCATGGCGAAGGCCCTCCGTGGGATGGAGGTGTCGAATCTTCACCGCACGGAGGCCTTCGTGACCCACCGCAAAGCCCGGCTGGCCGTCCATCGAGGCGGGCTGCTGATCGACCGCGTCCGCTCCGGCCGTCCCGTCGCGCACGCGGCCACAGAGATAGGCGCCCCCCGTCCCAGGACCCACAAGTGGAGCCGGCGCTGGGGGTTCCGAGGGCGGAAGCGGACTCTTCGACCGCTTCCGCCGCCGCTGGACACCTACCTCGCGCAAATAGCCGAGGAGAAGCAGACCTCCCTCTTCTTCGGCATCTCCGCCTCCCGCAAGGCCCAGCCGCCCAGCCACGACCAGCACCGCTGATCCAAGCTGGCTTGCGGCGGTTTTCCTGGAGGAGGGGCGTAGGTCTCCTCCACTCCTGGCGCAACGAGCTGTTCGGCTACGGCCTGGCAATCGCGACCCCTGGATGTCGGCGGCGAACTGATGCAGTGTCGCAGTGGGCTGCACCCAGGCGTCCGTGCGCTGGCACCCTTCACGCTGTAGCTGGTGCACAGTGCTGCCGTCAGTACACCTTGCAACTCGTCCGGGAGGGTCGCTGCCCCCCGAGCGCTCAGGCGTGCACCAGAGCGCGACAGTGCTGCGCCACCGACTCAGTCCGACAACAAACCCGGGCCAGGCAACCGGTCCAACAGAGGACTCGACCCCGAAGCTCCCGCCAGCCGAGAGGGCCACCGTCGGTGAAAAGGTCGCCGAGTGCGACGAGCACGAGGACTCAGCAGCTCAAGGCGAGGCGACAGAGGTGCAGGAGCTTGAGGCACACGACCATGCCCGCACCTGAAATCCGTGTCCTAGACCCAGTTGACGTGGATAGCGTCGACAACACCAGGGCCACACGGACCGCTGATGGCGCAGCTCGCCGCCCTTCTGTTTTTCCGGCCCGGGCGGAGCTCGGACATGCTGTGCTCCGACATGGCTCCCGTCAATCCCTGGTCTGAGCACCCTCAACGCCCAGTTTGGGGACCTGCGTCGTTCAGTGGCCAACGATCCGGCCAACAGCCCCTACGGGCCTCCGCGCAGCTCCGGCGAGGACCCCCAACTCGTCGAGCCCGCGTTGCCCCTGGGGTCGGCAGGCCTGACCGATCTGGAGGAGGCAGTGGCTCTGGTGCGGGGCAAGCCATTCGGCGGCAGATCCCTGCCCTGGGCCGAGCCCTACCAGCAGGAGATGATCACGCGGATCGTCGACGTCGCCCACACCATGGCCGCCTACCGCGCCGAGGCGAGCCCTCACCGCAACCTCAGCGCGGTACGCCAGGCGGTCGCTATCGGGCTCGATGTCGACGACACGGCGGAGTTGTCGTGACTTGCTAATTATCGAGCACGCGGCCGGGGATCGGCAGGGACTGCTTACCGCCATCGCACGGGTGCAACAGGTCAACCGGTCGTTCGACTGGTCGCTGGCGACGGAGACCGAAGCCCTCATCACTCCTCGACGTTTCGGTACGTCGGTGCGCAAGGTCCTCTAATCGGTGAGTGGCCAGAGACCGCAGTCCATCACCGCCCCACACCCTGCGGTCGGTTGGCTCGATGACGAGACCATCGTGGTTCTGCAGACGATCGGCAGGTTCGACGCCGACCTCGTCTTCGAAGCGGCTCGCCCGCCCAACCGGCTGCGGGGCCTGTTCACGCAGATCCGTCCGCACCCTGAACGGGGCGCTGCGGGACCGCCCTGCCCGCGCTGGACCCGCGCATGCAGCACCCGTCCGTGCTCAGGCTGCTGGACCAGTTCGGTTCACCGGCCCAGGCCCACAAGGGCGGGCGCCGACGGCTCGTCAGCCTCGCCCGAAGACGCCCAGGATCGCCGAACGACTGATCGACGACGTGTTCACGGTGCTCGACGAGCAGACTTCCTCGTCCCGCGCACGGATGCGGTCGCGCTGATCGTTCCCAGCCCCGCCTCCTTGCTCCAGGCAGTGCTTGACCAGCGCAAACTGCTGGCCGAATGGATTGAGGAGCTGCTGAAGGCCCACCCTTTATGTAGTGCGCGCGAATGCTCGGATCCCTCTGGCCGGTGACGTTTGCCTGAATACTGACACCGTTTCACCCCCGCCCCTGGTGCCCCGTGTTCCGGACAGCAGCTTGGGCACGAGACAGCGGCTCGTGACACGCCGCTGTCTCACTACCGCGAGCTGCAGCTGCTGTTCGCACGGCGGGGCAGCGCTTGGCGGTGCGTGTGTGCCGGTGTCAGCGTAGGAGCACTTCGTTGTGGTTCGTGCCGGTGCTTAGGACCGGGTCGGCTTTGAGGAGCAGCAGGTGTTCCTGTGAAGGGGGCGTGTAGTCGTGGTGGTGTTCCACAGCCTGGGAAAGTGATGCCGTCGTGACGGTGGTGACGCCGACGAGACTGAGCATGGTGATGAGGCCTGCTCGTAGGGCCGATGACGCGGATGGCTTGTGCATGATCCCGTTCCGAGGGTTGGCTGTAATGGCTGACGCTGGCGGGCACGCGACTCGGTCCGTGCGTCAACTGGGAGTACGCGGCGAGCGCACCTGCCGGTTCGCACCGCGTGGGGCGTCTCGGTCCAGGGCGACTCCGGCGTGCCTACGGCTCGCGAAGGGTGAACGCCGAGTTCCGCGCGAAGGACCTGGGACCAAGGAGAAGCGAGTCGCCCGCATCATACGGACATCCTCCACCCCCGGCATCCGCATGGCAGATGCGTGCGGCGCCATGGTCACGCTCGCCGAAGAGGGGCACGGCCCCGCGACCTGCAGTGGACGTTCGACGGCGTGCGCCGCCTGGCCGATGCCCAGACAAAGTCGTAGTGGGGAGGCAAGACGGCGAGGCCTCTGAGCCAGGACCTGTATGTGGAACCGGGCCTTTATGGTGGGCTTTCGCGCCGCAGTCGGCGGTCCGGCATGTCCGGGCCGGCCGGCAGTCGCAGGGCGTGGCGTCGGAGAGCTGGAAGCATCCGGAGCAGAAGCGGAACACGGGCCGCGATCTGGAACATGCGGTTGTCCTGATCGACCAGGCGTCCCGGATGGTGAGGCGCTGGATGTACCACGCGGCAACCCGGAGATCTGGATCGCAGATATGGCCCGAGTGGTCACGCCGCTGGGCGTTGCGGCGTCGGACCACCAGCAGCGGGCTGAGATCGCGGGTCTGCTGGGCATGGTTGCTCCTGTGCCCGTTCATCAGCCGGCTCCGTCAGCGCGAAGCAGCCGACCCTCGCCTCCCTCGGCTTCCTCAGCCCGCCGTCCAAGGAAGCGCCCCATGCCCCTGTTGAGGAGCGGACGGCGCCCCTGCGGCGGCCACCGGACGAACCTACGTCCTTGCTGCCCCCGCTCAGTACCGGGCATAGCGGGCCACGGACATGGGAGGAGCCCATGCTGCGCCCGGCACTGCCGGTGCAGGACGCAAGCCCCCTGCCCTACGAGTCGCTGCTGCCGCCCAGTTCCGAGGCAGCGACCCTGCATGTGCTGGTGTCGCGTATGCCCCCTGAGGGCCCGGTCGACCTGGATCGTCTGCTCGACCGGCTGGCCGGGAATGTCGCCGTGGAGGAGCTTCCCCGTCAGCCGGTGCGCACATTGCGGTTCGGCGTTCAGATCCTGGTGGATCTCGGAGAGGGTATGGAGCCCTTTTGGCGGGACGAGATGGACGGTGTGACGGCCATTGCCGGTCGGCAGAGTTGCCAGGTGCGCTACTTCTCCGGCTGCCCGCTGCACCGAAGCGGCGAGGGTGCTGGGTGGACGTGGAAGCCCTACCGGCCTCCGGCCAGAGGGGCGAAGGTGCTCGTGCTCAGCGACTTCGGGTGCAACGCTGACAGCAGCGCGGCTGCTACGGCACATCTGCCTGCGCAGTGATCACCTCGTCTGCGCACGCCGCGGAGCGTAGAGGTGTGGGGTGCTGCGCAGCCGCGCGCAAGCGGGTCCGCTACTGCTGTGCCTCGATGTAGTGGTGGCCCAGTGCGTGCCAGCGCCGTTCGAAATCGTCGACCTGGTCGGCGATGTAGTCGGTCGTGAGGGGCCTGTTGTGCTGCGCAGTGATCCCGCGGGATGCGCACTCCAGCGCAATGACTTCGAGAGGCGGATTTGCGGTGCGCACGCGCTGTTCGGCCCAGAGGGTGTAGACGCGGAACGGCAGGAGGTAGCGGCGCAAGGTGGAGGGGCTCACAGGTTTTCCGCCGCGGCCCTTCATGTCCTTTTCCGCAAGGTGAGCGGAAAGCTGCTCAGCCCTGGGCTCTTCTCCGTGCTCGGTTTGGAAGTCGGTCCAGGCCAGGTAGTACCGGTCCACTGTGGTGAGCTCGGTTGGTTGCGTAGATGCAGGGCCCTCATTCGGCTGCGCGTCGTCGATGGTGGCGTTCGCCCGAGGCCCGCGCCTGTCCGTGGCTGCTTGCACAGCGGCGACAGCCGCCTGCGCCGCATCGTCGCCTTCGATGGGCAGGGCCTGTTGGACTGGTTGCTGCTCAGCCGGCACAACCGGGGGGCTGGCTGGTGGTTCATCGAACTCGCGCTGCTGAAAGCTCCGGATGAAGACCTCAAGGTCTCCCCCGGTGATCGGCCGGCCACCGGCACTGGTGATCTGATCACGCTCAGAGACGTAGACAGCGAGAGCGTCGGCGTCGGGGTAGGCCCCGCGCTGCCGGGCGTATGTGAGCCACGCGTTGTAGAAGTAGTCGCCCCACCCGTCATCCGCGCTCTCAGGCTCGCCCTCCGCGACCGTGTCCGCGTCCTGAGCGTGGCGTTGCCTGATGACCTGCAGAAGGGGCGCCAGTTGCTCGTCGGAGAGCGGCCCGCCGGCTGCGGTGGCGATGCCGTACCGGTCCCGAAGCCAGCGTGCGAATTGTGCACCGGTGGGCTCGGAGCCGAAAGCATCGATCCAAGCCTGGTAGGCATCAGCAAGGGGACGGTCGTCCTGCCCGGTCTGCAGAACCGGGCCTTCCTGGCGGTCGGTCTTCGCGGATAGCCCCGGCTCCATGGGCTGCAGATCAGCGCTACCGACCTGCGCTGGTTCGAACTCGGGCTCGACGGCTGCTTCAAGTTCAGGGCTTCGGCGTTGCGCCGGCAGCCCGGCCCGCACACCCGTGAACTGAATGGGCGGCTCATCAATGCCGGCGGCGGCCAGACCCGCCGGCGCCGTCTCGGACAGGGGAACCCCATAGCGGGCGAGACGCAGCGGCATCAGCGACTCCACCGGGGCCTTGCGGCGCCAGCCGCGGCCGAACCGGGACCTAAGACTCGCCTGGTAGACGAGGCGTTCCTGCTCCAGCTTGATGACCTGTTCGTAGGAGCGGAGCTCCCAGAGCTTCATCCGGCGCCAGAGGAGGAACGTGGGCAGCGGTGAGAGCAGCCAGCGAGTGAGGCGGACACCCTCCATGTGCTTGTCAACTGTGATGTCGGCGATCCGGCCGATGGCGTGGCGTGCGGCCTCCACCGCGACCACGAACAAGACAGGGATAACGGCGTGCATGCCGACGCCTAGCGGGTCGGGCCAGGCGGCGGCGCCGTTGAAGGCGATCGTCGCGGCTGTCAGCAGCCAGGCCGTCTGACGTAGTAGTGGGAACGGGATACGGATCCACGTCAGCAGAAGGTCCAGTGCCAGCAGGACGCAGATGCCGGCGTCGATGCCGATGGGGAAGACGTAGGAGAAGTCCCCGAAGCCCTTCTTGAGTGCCAGTTCGCGGACGGCGGCGTAGGAACCCGCGAAGCCGATCCCGGCGATGATCACCGCGCCTGCCACGACTACGCCGATCAGTATCCGATGTGCCTTGGTCAGCCGAGGTGCCTCGCCGTTCCCCGCTACCACGTTCCACTCCCCCGTCTCAGTTGCGTAACTGACCACCTCTCACACTTTCATGTCCGGGTCAGGATGTAAGCGAATCGGATGCTGGTAGGTGCAGATCCACATGAACGGCGCTCAGTGTCCCTGTCTTGTTCGGCTGGCCGGACCCGGATCAGGCCAGCCGAACCACCACAACGGGCCTGGCCCTCGTTCAATGTGGACCCGGCCTTCTTGATCCGGGAGCTCACGCCCGCAGGCGCGCCAGGGGGCAGCGGAGTCGCAACCCGGCGCGCCGAAACAGGTGCGCGGCAAGGTCCCGACCAGGACGATCACCCAGCCGTACCAGCCCAGGACCGGCCCAGGACGAGGGGAGTTCCACATCGTCGAACTCGAAGCCCTCGCTGAGGAGGAAAGGCGCCCAGGATGAGAAAGCCGAGCAGCGCGCGGACGTCCAGCCTCGTCGGCTTCGGGCAGCAACGCAGCACCACCGAGCAGCACCATGCCCCGCGCCGGTTTTGCGTCTCCCCTCGCCGCTGCGCTGTTCGCGCTTGGATCGCTCAATGCGTGATGTCTATGGGCTTCGCGAGCATCACGTTGTGGAAGCGCCTGGCCTTGGCGGTCGGCGGGTCTTGGCTTGCTGCTGCGAGTCGCGGTGAAGGTCCCGGATGGCGTCGGACACTTGGGGGAGGTCAGACAGATCTATGTTGCGCGGGTTCGCCGCGTACCTGACCAGGCCGAGGAGGCGGTGCAGGATGTCGGCTTCCTGCTGCTGCCGGCGCCAGACCGAGCCGTCCGGGTCGTCGGCAGTGGGCTGCGGCGGGGCGCTGCGAAACCGCTCGTCCTCAGCCAGGCAGTCCCGCAGAGCCGTTGGCCACACGAGCGGGACTGGCTCGGGGGTGCCCTGGGTTTCGGAGCCTCGGACCGCCAGGATGACCCGTGCCTCCTGCGAGCGGTCGGCGCGCTTCTGAAGATCGCCAATGGCGGCCAGCTGAGCTGCAATGCGGCGGATCCGCTGCGCATGCTGGCGGGCCCACTCTCGTTCGGCGTGCCGGCTACGGCGCTCGCGGGCCTGTTCGACCCGCTCGCTCTGGGTGCGCGGCACTGTGCCGTCTGGCCGGGTGTAGGCCCGGCTGAGCTGCAGGTGTCGCCGCTCTGCCGCCTGGCGCCCGCTGAGCTCCTGCCATTGGGCGATGCGCGCCCAGGTGATCTTTTTGGTGCGGGCGAGAGAGGTGAGTTTGAGTTCGTCGTGGTCAAGCTTCTCGCGCAGCATCCGGATGACCAGCAGCGCGGCGAGCACGTCGGCGTCGGTGGTGTCGGGCAACAAGATGCCCTCGGCCCGCTGGCAGATGCGGTCATAGTTCCGTGCGATGTCTATCAGCCGTCCCGGCGAGCCGTCGCTGCGTGAGGGGAGCCGGTGGCTGCCCGAGGGGGTCTGGGTCAGCCGTGCCCACGCCTGGTCCCGGTTGTGCTGAGCGTCCAGGTGCCGTTGGTCTCCGGGGTTGGATGTCGTCCTCATGACGACTCCTCACGTCGTCCCAAGGACGACGTTTCCGTCGCCTGCGATGGGGCGGGATCTCGCTCTCCCATCGCCCGCGCGGCTAAGTCAGCCCGCTGCTGCGTCCGTAGGGCTTGCTCTCGCCCCTGACGGCGGCGCCTACGGCGCCAGGCGGAGCGGACAGCGGCAGCGGTGGCAGCCGTGAGAGCGAACATCACGGCAGCGATGTACTGGGCGCTGACGTCATGAATGAAGGATGTCGACATGGCTGGATCGGCGCACGTCATCCGTGCGCGCCTCGCTCCTCATAAGAGTCGGCGGTGCAGAGATCTGTCGGTTGACATGCGCGCAGCCACAACGACGGCGACACCCATACCCTGCAGGGATCGGCTCGGGACGGCCCCATCGCGGCTCGTTCCCCGGCGGAAGTCTGCCGGGCGCAGCCCGGCTGCATATGCACTCTCGCCACTCCCGCGCCAAGCGCCACCTTGCGCCACCCGATCTTAGGGTGCATACCGGACAAAGGGCGTCGGAATTTGAAAAGGGAATGTCGTCCTCCGGCTGCTCTCCGGTCATCGCACACACGCACCACCCGCCCAACTCCCCTCCATCTCCATCCGGTTGCACCGCGTTGGTGCAGACGTGGTCGATGTCGCCGTGCCAGTTCCCCTCGGCGACGATGCCCAGCTCCTCCAAGTTCTGCTCCCCCGGCCTCCCCCGGTGCGGACTGGCTCTGCGCGACGCCGCCCTGGCCCCGGCGGCCACCGCCGTGCTCCGGCCCTCTGGGCGGCTTCCGGCTCGTCCTGAACCGCGCCCGCAGTCACGCACATCCCGCTCACGGTCAATGGTCGATACGAACCACGACGGCTGCAATACGCGAGGCGAGACCCTCCTGTTCGCGGTCTCCAGCCAGTCGAAGCTGATCAGAACAGCCGCCCCGCAGCCACTCGGCACCGACGCCGTCCTCGAACTCCCGTGGCCGGCCCGCGATCGCCCCGTGGCACGGGACGCGTTCGCAGGATCCTCGCCGGTGCACACCGAATAGCCCCGTCGATATGACGCTCGCCCTGTGAAGCATTGACGGGAGGTCATGCCATATAGCAGGCGTCGGGACAGACTTCCGCTTCCCGCGTGCTACCTAACTTCGACGGAGTACGAGGCGCCGGGAAACTCCCACCCGTCGGTGCCTTCGCCAATGTCCGCCACAATGATGTCGTCGATGAAGTGGTCTTCGAACGCGTCATCGGTGAGCTCGCCGGCCAGCCAGAGTTCCTCGATCTCGTCCCAGGTGCCCCTGCTGCCGTCGATACGCAGTGGTGCCGCGCGGCGTGTGCCGCGTTCGCGTTCATCGTCGCCGGTCTTGACGATGCCGGTGATCTCGAACTGGCCCCTCCTGACGTAGTCGGGGACCGGGCCGGCGGGGACGACGGCTGCGTTTTCGTACGCGGTGTGGATGATGTCGCGATAGCTGCTTCGGACGTTGTACTCAGGGTCGGACAGCCAGCTGACCAGGGTCTTGGTGGCCACGTGGAGGCCGGCGTCCTGCAGGGCCTGGTAGCCACGGTGGGTCACGGTGAGATGGCTGAGCTGGGCGTGCCAGTGTTGGGCGTTGTACGAGGACAGCCGGTGGCGGGGGGTGACCTGGCTGTGCAGGAGGTCATTGAGGGCGGCGCCCAGGGATTGGCCGTGGCCGGTGGGGCCGGCCATCAGTCGTCACCTTCGGGGATGATGTCGCCGGGCTGGATGAACTTGGCCTTCACTTCGCCGAAGCCGGTGCCGATCCGGTACGTGGCCGGTGGCGTGTCATCAGGTGTCCAGAAGAGGGCCGCGTCGACGTTGCGCAGGGCGAGGAGGGTGTGGCCTTCCTGGACGGCCTTGAAGGCCACGCTCCAGTGTCGGACGGATGCCTCGGCCACCATGCTCATGCGCCAGTCCGGCCGCCAGAACGGGGACTTCTGTTCTGCTCGCTTGGGCCACAGCAGGCGCAAGGCGATGGACAGGCGGGTCTTGTACGTTTTGTAGGGGTCGCCGCCGACCTGGACGAGCTCAACGCGTGCCTTGCGGGTGGCCTCGTAGAAGGGCTTGAACAGGGACTCGTTGGCCTTCCCGGTCCAGGAGTCGTGAATGGTCGGCATGGCGGCGAGGTGCCCCTCGCGGACAAGCCTTTCCAGTTGCTTGATGTGCGGGGTGGTGACCCACACCCGGCCCTGGGCGTCGGGCCGGTCGATGATCCGCCCCAGGGGATGCGGCATGTCCGTGCGGTGCCACTGCGGGATGTCGATGAGGTAGATGCCGGCTTGTGTCTTGTCGAACGCCTCCAGCGGGCCAGTGGGCAGGAGTTTGTTCGGGGCGAGGGGAACGGCCGAACACGCGGAGGGGAAACTGCCGTTGCGGTCGATCAGGCACAACATGCCCTCGCCGAGGGAGGCAGGCACGCCGAGTTGGTCCCGCCGCACACGCTTTCCGTTCGCCTTGATGTGGGGAACGCGGGTGAGGGTGACATCGGGGCGGACCCAGCGGGGCTCACCATCCATGTCCTCGCTGATCAGTGGCCACGGGCCGCTCTCACGCTCGGCAGTACGGATTACCTTGATCGGATGCATCTTCGAGCGGTCGACCGCGTCCTTGAGAATCCTCAGGGCAGGGAAGACATGGTCCTTGGGCTCGTCCTCCTCGTCCCCTGGCACCAGATCGTCCTGGCCGTCGTCCTCATTCTGCGCCACCTCGCCCTGCGCCTGCCCAGTTTCCGCCGGGGCATCGATACCAGCACCAGCAGGATTTGCCTGGTCGGCACTACCGGCGGTGTCCACGGACACAGGCGGGGTGACGGCGCGCAGCGCGGCGGCGAGGCGGTGTCCCTCATGAGTGTCTGGCAACTTTGATACCGCTTGGGCGGCCTGGAGCAGCGACGGCAGGATCTCGTTCAGGGCCTGCTGGTCACCGCTGGCGACTGCAGTACGCCACGCCGCCAGTTCGTGGGTGAGGGCGGCGGCAATCCCCTGCTGCCCGCCGGACGTGTAGGGAAGGGCGGCCTCGGCCAGTTCCAGAGCCGCCGTTCCGCTGACTGGTGAAGGCGCCGACGCAGCCGGGCTGTAGGTGCGGTCGCTAGGCCCGGAGCCCGCGTCGAGGAAGCGGGCGTGGAGCAGGTCGGGCTGCAGGTATGCCGTGCCGATGGTGCCGAGGTCGCGTTCGGTGATGGTGACTTGGACCTGGGCGGGGTTCGTGGTCGGGGCGAGGGTCAGGAGGACGTCGGCATCCAACAGGCTCAGGAGCGCGGGGTCGTCGCTGTCCACGACGGCCAGGACGGGGACGTGAAGCGAGCGGGCGAGGGCGGCCAGGGCCTGGGATGCGTCCGGCAGGCGGTCGCCGGACAGGGGCAGCCGGGCACTATGGGCAGCCTGGAGCCGGTCCACGACCACGAGGGCCAGGTCCAGCACGTGCGGGGCGGTGTCCGCGATCGCCTCGGCAGTCAGGCCGCTGCCGTCGTCAATCAGCAGTGGAGCTTGGCCCAGTTGCTTTGCGACTTCCTGCTCGTGAGGTGTGAGGCGGCCCTGCTTCAGGCGGGGATAGTCACCGCTGGTTTCCGCGGAGAGGATCCGGCGGAAGATGTCATCGCGGTTCGGGCCGGACGCTGCGTAAAGCACGCGGTGGCCGTCGACGAGCGCGGTCTTCCGGGCAGTGGCCAGCCCCAGCAGACTCCCGCCGACGTTCGGGGGTGCTGCCACCACTGTCAGCCTGCCTGCCTGCAGACGGCCGGCGGCGGTGTCCAGTCCGGGCAGTCCGAACGTTGGGCCCGTGGCAGGACCAGTGGTGAGCATCGTGCCCATCGCGTCGCCGAGCGTGGCAAGCCTGCGGTGCACGCTACTGCGCTCCCGTTTACCGGTCACCGCACCTCCTGCGGTCGCCGCGCCCGCGGCCGGATCGGATGAAAAGGAACCCGCGGCAGGGTCGGCGGGCAGCAGGATCGCGACCGGTGTGATGCCGCGCCGCAGCAACTGCGGCTCGCCCTTAGCCGCCTTGGTGATGAGCTCGCCGAACTTGCCCTGTGCTGCGCTGAGTGTGTGGGACGGAAGGGCCTCGGCCTGCCGGGCTGCCGGAAGCCGGTCGAGCGGCGCCAGTAGCGCCTGATCATGCCGCTTATGGATCAGTGTGGTGCGCCCGTCTTCCTCGACGCGCTTGACCAAGGCATATAGATCACTCCGCGCCTCGGTCGCGTTCATCGCGGTTTCACCGTGTTCTGGCCGACTCACCCATCCTCCGACTCTCACCGGGTCACGCCGATACTATGGGAGTCCACTCACTTTAGGGGCTTTCTCATACACTTTCGCCGGGTCAGTCACTCCTCTATAGGGGAATTTTCGGCGCGAGTTGCCCATCGGTCTGCCTTCGTTCGCAGGCGAGCAGCCCAGGCACATGGCTGCGATTGAAGGCGACTTGTGGGGCGCCGCGCGAGAACGCTGCGCTGACCTGAAGCTTTCTCCGGAGCCTGCAGAGCATCGCAACCGGCGGCAGGCACGGCAGCTCGCCCTGGTTGCGTCGGCCTGTGCTGCGGCTCGCCCGGACTGCCATGAGGCCGTGGGCCCGAGCGGCGGGGCCTGCGACTGCGGCAGGTCGGTACGATCCTGGCCCTGCCATCCGGCGGTACGGCAGCCTTCCAGCAATGCGCAGTTTGCCTGAAGCGCGTGACGGCTTGTGCATGCATCCTGCCGGGCATCACGGCAGCCACCGTTTCTAGCTGAGCAACTACCACTGAAGCAGCGCAGCCGCTGGTGTGCAGTTGAGCTGATGAAGTCACGTAGGCAGGATCCAGGCACGGCCTCCGCGGCAAGGCCATGTTCGGCGCGCGACTACTGCAAACGTGGATCGGATCGAAACCGTGTATGTCCCAAGCCAGGGGACGCTGGCGGGGCCTCTATGCGCCCGGAGGATTCCGCTGCTGGCGGCCATGTCGGTGGCGTGCTTTCGGCCGCTCGGGGCGGATCGGCCTTCGAGGCCGATCCGCCCAGTTGGCTGCCCGTTCACGGCAACCGCCTGCCTCCGCGGACATTCTTCCCGCGGCTCAGGTCCTCGCGAAGGTCAGTCCCGCTGGGCGCCGTCGGGCAGGGTGCGCAAGCGCATGGTGCTGGCGATGTTGGTGTCGAAGGCGTAGTCGAGCATCTTTGCGGCGTCCGTGAAGCGGGTGTCAAGGGTGGAACTGTTCAGTACGACCCCGGCTACGGTGCGGCCGTTGCGTGTCGCGGCGAAGATCAGACACGGGCCGGCCGGGGTGGTGGTGCCGGTCTTGATACCGATGGCGCCGACGTAGGAGCCGAGGAGCTTGTTCGTGTTGTACCAGGTGTACGTGCGGCCGTTGGTGGCCGTCTGCACAGTGCTCTTGGCCTTCACGACCGTGCGCAGCGTGGAGTATGTCAGCGCTTTGGCGGCGAGCTTGGCGGCGTCTCGGGGGGTGGTGTAGGTGTTTCCGGCGGTGGTCAGGCCGTCGAAGGAGTCGTACTTGGTGTTGGTCATGCCCAGGCTGGTGGCCTTGGCGTTCATCTTGGCGATGAAGGACTTGGTGCGTGCCGCGGTGGTGGTGCCGGTGCCGTAGGTGTCGGCCAGGGCCATGGCCGCATCGCAGCCCGAGGGCAGCATCATGGCGTACAGCAGCTGGCGGACGGTGACCTTGTCCCCGGTCTTCAGGTCGGCGGTGCTGGCGCCCTGGGCGGTCACGTAGTCGCGGTATGCCTGCTTGATGGTGACCAGCTTGTCGAGGTTGAGGTTGCTGGTACCCATCACGACAGTGGCGGTCATGACCTTGGTCGTGCTCGCCATGGGGCGCTTGGTGTCAGCTGCCTTGCCCCACAAGTTCTTCTTCGCCGTAACGTCGTACAGGAAGGCGCCCTTGGCAGTGACGGAGGGCGCCGTCGCGGCAGCGGCCGGAGTGACCACGGGGCTCGCGACAGCGAGGACACCGGAAGCAAGCACCACAGCACCGCACTTGCGCAGTCCTCTTAGCCCAAGCCGCCGAACGGGCAGGCCTCGTGGCGGGTCGATGATATGCATGCCCGGCACTACGCTCAGCGCCCTGGCTCCGGTTTTCGTCAGCCAGCTCCTTGGACGCGACTGCTGAAGGGCGACCAGCTCGTCGGAGCGTTCACCGGTCAGACGGCCAGCCCTCGCGGGCAACCGCACACCCCTGACAGGAAGCAGCACCCTGCATGCGGTGCCAACCAGGCAAGCTTCGCGGCACAAAACCGTGCCCAGCAGCACGGTTATGATCAGGTTCTCTATCTCGACCGCCTCGGGACCGACGGCAAGGGCAATCTGGAGGAATCCGCACGATCAACCTCCGCCTCGTCACGCCGATCGCCGTCTGCTCACGCCCCCGCTCGGCACAATCTTGGAGGGAGCACCCGCTCGACCGCCCTTGCCCTGGCCAGCGCGTTCGGCTGGAAGACTTCCGCCACGTAGCAGCCGGGGGGAGAGAATTGCAGAGGCATTTACCACAGTACAACCGCGGTGACAACACCGGTCGTCGACTTCAAGGGTGATGGGTAGGAGTTCTCCATCGGCAACGCGGCACCTGGCGAATGGACTTGGCACTCGGACAGCACGTGCTGGACATTTAGTACGGGCATGCGAAGGACACTCATGGCTGGTTGCACCGCATCTGGAGTGACGTGGAGGATCTCTCTGCCAGTTGGGGACATTGGTCTTCAGGCCCACACCGCTGCGACACTATGAACAGGACACAGGTCCCAATCCTGCACGCTGAGGCATACGTTCATCCACTGGATTCCTGAACAGCCTTCAGCTCTCACCACGCACTCCATGGGGCCATTCCAGTCGAGTACGGTTTGCCGGCCTCCAGCCACCTGAGTTCAGGTTGGTTACGCCTGAAGGGACCAGAGCTCGTAGAAGCCTGACGCCCTGTCCGTGAACACATCTTCGTCCTGGTTGTCGTGCTCGTTGATCTTCATAGAACACGGCACATCATTGCCGAACCCGCTTGCTGATGCGCGGGCGAGGTCACGAGGGGGCCTGTTTCCGTACCTGCCTCAGCGGCCGGTCCACATCAAGTAGCTGCCTGGCGCGCTCGGCCTGGCAAACGGGTCATCGGATGCTCCCAAATCGAGCGACTTCTGGCTCGACGACATCTGGATCATGGACTCCATCCCGGTGCCCTGCGGCATGTTGCGGTCCACGGTGAGGCGCTCGGGCCTGCCGGACGGGGGGGCGGGCGGCTACGGATACTGCACGGCTCCACAGGGGACTGATGCTGTACGTGGTATGCACTCCGACGGGGATGCCGATCCTTTGGGTGCTGGCCAACCCGAAGATTGGCGAGCGGGAGGTGCTGCCCGCTATGCGCGAACTCGACGCGGGGGGGCGTGGCGGCCGAGCACGACGGCATCCTCCCGATCTGCGACAAAGGGTTCGCGGGGCGGGACTTCGAGACGTTGCTCGGTGCGTACGGCATCACGATGCTGCGGCCGTCCCTGCAAGGATGAGAACCCGCTACGCGAGCCGATGCTCAAGAAATATCCGGCAGCTGATCGATTCGGTCAGCGACACCCTCAAAGGGGGCAGCTCGACCTGGAAGACCACGGCGACCGTTCCTTCGGGGCGTGGCCGTCCGTGTCGCACAGCGCGTCCTGGCGCTGGCCACCGCCGTCTGGCACGACAATGCAACCAACGCCCCGATCATCCAATCACTGGTCGCCTACGCCCACTGACCGGAGATCGAACTGTCGGCTGAACCGCGGTGTCCTCGTCAGTCAGTTCGACAAACGGATCCAGCGTCCAGAGGCCTGTATCGCCTGCGGTGAACGGGGGGCTCGCTGAGCGGGTCGTCGGGCAATCAGGCGCCCTGGAACAGGAGCCTGCGGAGACTGGGACAGGACAGCGGACGCCGAACAGGGCCGCGATCGTGATCGTGGCTAGTGCTCTGACCGCATAGGTTCGCCGGGTCGGTGGTCGTGGCGGTTGGATGTGGGGTGACGTCCGATCCGATCGCTGGAGGTGCGGTGGCTGAGCCGGTCCGTGTGCGCAGACTGACCGATCAGGAGGGGCAGAAGCTGCAGCAGATCGTGCGCCGGGGCAGCACCAGCACGGTGCGTTACCGGCGGGCGATGATGCTGCTGGCCTCGGCCGGCGGGAACCGGGTGCCGGTGATCGCGCAGCTGGTCCAGGCCGACGAGGACACCGTCCGAGACGTGATCCACCGGTTCAACGAGATCGGCCTGGCCTGCCTGGACCCTCAGTGGGCGGGAGGCCGTCCCCGCCAACTCAGCGATGACGACGAGGACTTCGTCATCGCGACGGCCACCACCCGCCCGGTCAAGCTCGGTCAGCCGTTCACGCGCTGGTCGCTGCGCAAGCTGGTCGCCTACCTGCGCAGAGTGCACGGGCGGGTGATCCGCATCGGCCGCGAGGCGTTACGCGGTCTGCTCGCCCGCCGCGGTATCACCTTCCAGCGCACCAAGACCTGGAAGGAGTCCCCTGATCCGGACCGCGAGGCGAAGCTGGACCGGATCGAGGAGGTCCTCGACCGCTTCCCGGACCGGGTCTTTGCCTTCGACGAGTTCGGCCCGCTCGGGATCCGGCCCACTGCGGGCTCGGGCTGGGCCGAACAAGGACATCCCGACCGGCTGCCGGCGACCTACCACCGCACCCATGGAGTCCGGTACTTCCACGGCTGCTACTCCATCGGCGACGACCGTCTGTGGGGCGTCAACCGCCGCAAGAAAGGTGCCGCGAACACGCTGGCCGCGCTGAAGTCGATCCGCCCCGCCCGGCCCGACGGCGCCCCGATCTACGTGATCATGGACAACCTGTCCGCCCACAAGGGCGCCGACATCCGCCGCTGGGCGAAGAAACACAAGGTCGAACTGTGTTTCACGCCGACCTACGCCTCGTGGGCGAACCCGATCGAGGCCCATTTCGGACCGCTGAGGCAGTTCACCATCGCCAACTCGAACTATCCCAATCACACCGTGCAGACCCGTGCCCTGCACGCCTACCTGCGCTGGCGCAACGCCAACGCCCGCCATCGCGACGTCCTGGCCGCCGAACGCAAGGAACGCGCCCGCATCCGCAGCGAGAAAGGCATCCGCTGGGGCGGCCGGCCCCTCGCCACCGCGGCCTGAGCAACCCCGGCGAACCTATGCGGTCACAGCACTAGCCGGTGGAGTGGTCAGATCTGCCGCCAGGGCCTGATTGCGGAGCACCACGGACTCCCCGGCCCCGAGCGTCTGATGCAGGTGGCCCCAGCCAGATAGTGAGCCGCCCGCCTGCTCAGCGCATAGGACAGCCGTTCACTGAACAGATCCTGCTCCGCCATGATCTGCATCCCTTGTGCCGTGATCCGACGCAAAGGGGAGTTCCGTACAGAAAAGTGGCGAGAGCTGCGCCGGAGTACAGCCCCGGACGGCAGTACACAATCGATTGGAAAGCACCATGAGTGCAGTCAGTGATAGGAGCGATAGCGGCGGTGTCACCTCGTGGGCTGGCGAGAATCACTTCGCGCCGCTGTGGATCGCTGCCGCCCGTGACGTGCCCACGGCTCCTACAACGAACGCGGTCCCCCACCACTGGCCATCTACAGCGATCCGGGATGCGATCGAGAACTCCTCCCTGCTCGTTCCAGAAGGCCGACCGGAACGCCGGATCGTGGGCCTGGCCAATCCAGGGATCGAGGGACCTGGCATCGTCGCGACCACGGACACGCTGTTCGCGGCGATCCAGATCATCCAGCCTGGTGAAAAGGTGCCTCCCCACCGTCACTCTATGTCGTCGATCCGCTTCGGAATTGAAGGTGATGCGGTTGTCACCTTGGTGAACGGCACGCCCGTGCCGATGCGGCCCCGCGACCTGCTGGTCCAGCACGCTGGCGAGTGGCACGAGCACCGGAACGACGGTCCGGCCCGCGGCGTGTGGCTCGACGGGCTCGACCTGCCGTTGGTGTCCCGCCTTGCGGCCATGTGGTTCGAGCTCCCGGACCGTCCGTTCGAAACAACTCAGGAGCATCCCCGACCGGTGCTGTACCGATGGGAGGAGATGCAGGCGGCGATCGATCGCACGGTTGCGGTCGACGGTGTGCGGCGCGCGCCGTACGGCGAGGACGGCCGTGTCACGGGCACGCTGGGCTGTGAGATCACAGCCATCGACGCCCGACGCTCGACGCCGAGGTGGCGTGAGGCGTCCTCGAGCATCGTGGTCGTTGTGGAGGGTACGGGAACAAGCGAGATCGAGGGCACCGCCGTCTCGTGGGCGAAGGGCGACGTTCTCGCCGTTCCTGCGTGGAGCTGGCAGCAACACCGCGCCAGTAGTTCCGCACTGCTCCTCCACCTCTCCGACCGGCCCGCTCTGGTCGCTCTTGAGATCTACCGCGAAGAGCGCGCGGACAGCTGACCGACGACACCAAGTCAGGGGTAACCCATGCTTCACGAACGGTGGATCGACCTTCGAACCGACGCGGTGGCCCACCCGACCGCAGCCATGCGCGAGGCCATTGCGCAAGCGTCGGTCGGCAGCGACCAGTTCGGTGAGGACCCGAGTGTGAACGCGCTGCAACAGCGGATGGCCGACCTGCTCGGCAAGCAATCGGGGATCTTCGTACCGAGTGGAACCATGGCAAACCAGCTCGCCCTGAAGCTCTACTGCCGTCCGGGAGACGACGTCATCATCGGGCAGGAAAGCCATTCGCTGTGGAACGAAACCGGTTCGGCGCCCGCCGTCGCGGGAGTGCAGTTCACGACCGTCGGCACCAATGGCACGTTCTCCGCCGACGACGTCGAAGCCGTCCTCAAGCCGCGAGGCCACATGCTCTACCCACCGACGACGTTGATCGAGGTGGAGAACACCCACAACCGCATGGGCGGCTTGGTCTGGGACCTGAAGCAGATGCAGGACGTCTGCGCGCTGGCACGGGAGCGGGAAGTCGCCACCTTCTGTGATGGCGCAAGGATCTTCAACGCGGCGATCGCCGGCGGGGAGGACCCTGCTGTGCTCGCGGCTCCGTTCGACTTGGTGGCGGTGTCGCTCACAAAGGGACTGGGCTGCCCGATCGGTTCGGTACTGGTCGGTTCGGCAGGGGACATCGCCAAGCTCGTCCGCTACCGGCGCATGTTGGGCGGCACCCTGCACCAGTCCGGGATCGCGGCGGCAGCCGGGCTCCACGCTCTCGACCACCACATCGAGCGGCTGGCCGAGGATCACGTGAACGCGCGCCTGATCGGTGAGGCGCTGGCGGAGGTGCCCGGTGTGACCATTGACCTGGACCGGTTGGAGACGAACATCATCGTATTCGACGTCCCAGACGCCGTAGCCGTAGCGAAACATGCGCTCGAGGCGGGCGTGAAAGTGCTGCCGTTCGGGCCACACAGGATTCGAGCGTGCACGCACCTCGACGTGTCGCGGGAAGACTGTCAACGCGCCGCCAACGTGCTCACGGCAGCTATCAGCTCGTGCACCAGTGCCGCGCAACTCAGCAAAAGGGTGCTCCTCACCGGGCCAGGATGGCCTGCACCGCGGTCATGAGCTCCGCGCAGAGCCGTGTCGGCCACAGCCGGACCGCGCAGTATCACTAGGACTCCGGACAGACAGACGACCTTGGCGCCGGGAACTCACCACAAGCGGCGCCATGAGGAAGGTAGGTAGCTTTGGACGCGATCGAGGTTCCTATCCTCATTGTTGGCGGTGGCGGCTGCGGACTCTCGTGCTCCATCTTCCTGACCGACCTGGGAGTCGACCACCTGCTCGTCGAGCGTCACTCGACCACATCGACTCTTCCGAAGGCGCACTACCTCAACCAGCGAACAATGGAGATCTTCCGCCAGCACGGCGTGGCGGATTCGGTCTATGCCGTCGGAGCCCCCCTGAAACACTTCGGCAAGGTCAGCTGGGTCACCTCCCTCGGCGATGCCGGCCCGCTGTACGGACGCACGATCGCCGAGATGGACGCATTCGGTGGCGGATCACTGACCTCGACCTATCTACGCGACAGCCCTTGCGCCCCGAGCAACTACCCGCTGATCCGGTTGGAGCCCTTGCTCCGGAGGCATGCCGAGGAGCGGGCTCCGGGACAAGTCCGGTTCGGCCACACCCTCTCCGATTGGTCGGAGGACGCCGATGGGGTAACTGCGGTCGGGGTCAACCGGGCCACCGGTGAGCCCTACACCGTCCGGGCGCGCTACGTGGTCGCTGCGGACGGGGGCAAGACCGTCGGCTCCCGCCTCGGCGTCAGGATGGACGGCCCGGTCAACCTCCTGGAGATGGTCAGCGCGCATTTCAGCGCAGACCTGTCGAAATGGTGGGACGACGAGTGCCTGATGACGTGGATCATCGACCCGGAAAGTTCCAATTCCTACGGGACCGGCGCGCTGGTCCAGCTCGGGCCGACCTGGGGCCGGGACTCCGAGGAGTGGATGATGCATTTCACCTTCGGCCCGGACAACCCGGCACGCCACGACGAGAACGCGATCGTGCCCAAGATGCTCGAACTGCTCAAGTTGCCGGACCTCGACCTGACGGTACACAAAGTCAGTCATTGGGTTCTGGAAGCCGTGCTGGCGGAACGCTACAAGATGGGCCGGTTCATCTTCGCAGGAGACGCGGCGCACCGACACCCGCCCGCTACGGGTATTGGCCTCAACACCGCAGTGCAGGACGCGCACAACCTGGCCTGGAAACTCGCCGCGGTCATACAGGGTCGCGCTGGCGACGGGCTGCTGGACTCGTACGAGTCGGAACGCAGGCCGGTCGGCATGCACAACGTGGACTGGGCCATGTTCAGTGCCTTGCACCATGTCGTCCTCGACGCCGGGGTTGGGCTCATTCCAGGTGCGCCAGCCGCGATGCGTAAGGCCGCCTGCGAGGCGTACTTCGCCGAAAGTCCTGCGGGCGAGCACCGCAGACGCCGGGCGGCCGAGGCAATCGGCGTGCTGCGAGCGGAGTTTCAGGCGCACGACTTGGAGATCGGCTATCCCTATGAAGCGGGGGCAGTCGTGCCCGACGGATCGCAGCCTCCACAGCGGGATCCTATGGGCTGTGTCCACCACCCAACGACGCGACCAGGCCACCGACTACCCCACGCATGGATCGAACATCTTGGGGATCAGGTGTCGACGCTCGACCTGGCTGAACGTGGATGCGGCTTCGTGCTCATCACAGGTTCTAAAGGCGCACCATGGTGCACTGCGGCATCAGCCACGAGCAAGCGTCTCGGCGTGCCGATCTTCCCGGTACAAATCGGTAGCACCTCGGATTACTCCGACCCGGAAGGATCATGGGCGCGGGTTTGCCAGATCGGCGACGACGGCGCCCTGCTGATCCGCCCTGACAATCACGTCGCATTCCGAAGTGCGCGCGCCGTCGCTGCCCCGGAGACCACTCTGGTCAGAGCGATGACCTCAGTCCTCGCACGGACACCTTCGGCAGCAAGTCGGTTCGTGACACGATAGCCGTAGGCTCGCGCCTTCATGACGCGCCGCCGAGCGCATCATGGCGCGGCTGTCCGCCGGCTCAGCCCCCACTCCCAGATGCGTCGCTGTACCGGGCCCGGATCCGCGGTGGATTCATTCACGAACGGCTGATTCCGTGGCGGGCTGTTCGAAGACAGTCCGCAGTGGTGTGGCCGCCCCCTGCTGGGCCGATTTGGGGCCTGGCTGGGCAAGTTGCGGGCGTAGTGGATGCGGCATCGCGCCAGGACGCGCCGCGCAGGGCGGCGCCGGTCGCGTCGACCCTGTCGAGTTGGGCATCGGAGATGACCAGTTGGACACCGCCCCAGCCGCGGGGGATCAGTGAGCCTTTTCAGCGGCCACCCGCCAGGGCGACGGACGATGGGCGATTGACCGGCCTCTGAAGTGCAACGCTCACAGCCCTGCCGGAGCCGACCGTCACTCGATCAGTGGCCACTCTGAAAAGGCTCAGTGAGCGCAGGAAGGCGGCCAGCCAGCGCCGTGCTCGGTGCGGTGGCGCCGTCCAGACCGAGCATCCCCGGGCGTCCGCGTCGACCCAGACGAATGCAGACGGCCCGGCGTCCAGGGGCCGATTGTGGAAGTCTGCGTCCAGGCGCCGGGTCATGGCGGAGACCTGGGACTGCGACAGCTGCGTGACGCCGAGGGACTCGGCGAGCTTTTCGACCCGGCGGGTGGAGAAACCGAGCAGGTGGCGGTAGCCATCACCAATGGTCAGCAGTGTCTCCATGTCAGAGCCGGGGCTCACCGGTGTTTGCCTGGTCCAGTCAGCGTCTGGCTGGAACTGAGCGGGCGGACACGGCGGGCTGCGCTCCCGGCTGCGGCCAACAGGTCGTTCATCCCGTAGGTCCGTGTGGTGGCCTCAGCTGGCCCGCTCAATCCATGGCCTTCCGAACAGCCTCGTGAGCAGCCTGCCGCAGTTGCTCATGTACGCGGGCGTTGGCCTCCCTGTCGGTGCGCGCTTCGACTATGCGCAGTCCGTTCCCCTCGATCGCCTGTGGCAGGGCAGTTGGGGACCGCAACAACGTGTGCGGCACGCCGTGGGCCTTCGCCAGGCAAGACAGGTCAACATTGTGCGGGGTGCCGAATACGCGCTCAAACCCGTCGGGCAGCGTTGCTTGGGGAAGTAGTGAGAAGATTCCCCCGCCTCGGTTGTTCACGACGATGAGCGCCAGGTCGGGGCGAGGGTCGTCTGGTCCCAGAATCAGCCCGTTTTGATCATGCAGGAATGCTAGGTCTCCTAGGAGCGCATACGCCGGCTTCCCGTGCACAAGGGCTGCCCCTAGGGCGGAGGAAACAGTTCCGTCTATGCCGCTGGCGCCTCTGTTCGCCAGAATCTGAAGTCCCCGACGTGGCCGCATGGTCTGATCCACATCACGGATCGGCATGCTGGCGCTGCAGAAAAGCAGAGTGTCAGTCGGAAGCAGGGCCACGAGGTCCCTGGCCAGTCGGGGTTCGGTCACTTCATCGTAGGAGTCAAGCACTGCGTCGACTGCTGCAGCCGCCGCAAGATCCGCAGCGATCCATGACCTTAGCCAGTGTCTATCGCCAGCGGGCCTTGGGATTTGTCCCGCCTGTGCCACGTGAGCCGCCGACCGCACAGGATCTGGCCAGCGGTTGAGGTTGTCGGAGACAACGATGTGCATCTGTGCTTGCCTCAGCATCGACAGCAAGGGCCGTGAGAGCCCAGGCTTGCCGACGGTTACTACCACGTCGGGGGAATGCGTCTTTGCGAACTCAGGTACGTCGAGCAGGAAGTGATAGGCGGACAGAGCGTGTACGCCGTAACGGGCATTGCTGGTCGGCTCCGCCATCACCGGCCACCCCGCCTCTCTTGCCGCGGCTACATACTGCTCGGCATTGACGGCTCCGTCACCAACGACGAGCACTCCCCGCTGCGTTCTCGGTACCTGCAGAACCGATCTCGGGGCTGGCGGGTGCACCTGCGTCCATGCCCTGGCGCCGTTGTCCAGTGGCTCGCACCAGTGCTCGTCTCCATCCGGAATGAGCGGCTCTCTAAACGATGCATTCAGATGCACTGGTCCAGGGTCGGGTGCCAAGGCCAATCCCCAAGCGCGGCCGGCCACGGACCGCCAGTAGGCGACCATGCCGGGTCGTTCCTCGGGAACTCCGATCTCGCAGCTCCACCGCGCCGCCGTGCCGTACAGCTTGACTTGGTCGGTGGTCTGGTTGGAGCCGGTGTCACGCAGTTCGGGTGGCCGGTCGGCCGTGAGTACCAGGAGGGGTACGTGCGACTCGTGCGCCTCGATCACCGCCGGGTGGAAGTTGGCCGCTGCGGTTCCTGAGGTGCAGATGAGTGCAACGGGCCGGCGGGAGTGCTTGGCCATGCCTAGCGCCAGGTAGGCGGCCGAGCGTTCGTCCATGCGGACGTGCAGCCGGACGCGTCCGGCTGACGCAGCAGCCTGGAGTGCGATGGCGAGCGGCGTAGACCGAGAGCCGGGTGCCAGCACCGCATCGGTCATGCCGCAGCGCAGGAACTCGTCCACAAGCACCGTCGCCAGCGCAGTGGCCGGGTTCACTGGAGCACCGCCTTGCTCATCGGCGGGGCGTCCAGCAGCGCCTGTGCTTCGGCTGTCCGCCGCCGCCACGCTGGGCTTTCGATCTCGTACGGGCGGAACGTCTCTTCGTCGAGATCAGGGCGTCGTACTTGGATCTGGCCCCCGACGGGGAGCAGCGGGTCATCCACGACGTCTCCCTCCAGCAAGGCCAGCGTGGCCAACCCGCAGGCATAGGGAAGGTCAGGCAGCGCTGCCGCGAGCGCCAAGCCGGCAGCCAGTCCCACCGAGGTCTCCACCGCGCTCGACACCACGGCCGGCAAACCGCACGCCTCGGCCACCCGCAGCGCCATCATCACGCCGCCCAGTGGCTGCGCCTTGAGGACGACGATGTCGGCAGCCCCTGCGGCCCGCACTCGAAGAGGGTCTTCCGCACGGCGGATCGACTCATCCGCAGCTATCGGTACGTCCACCATCCGCCGCACATGTGCGAGTTCCTCCAATGTCCCGCAGGGCTGCTCCACGTACTCGAGATCGAACCGGCTAAGGTCCCTGATCATCCTCCTTGCATGATCGACATCCCATGCGCCGTTGACGTCGATACGTACCCGGCCTGCCGATCCGAGTGCCGCTCGGACGGCCTCGACTCGGGCGATGTCATCAGCGTCGCACTGGCCGCGCTCTGCCACCTTCACCTTCGCCGTCCGACACCCCGACGCCTTCGTCATCGCATGCGCCTGCGCTGGTGGAACCGCGGGAATGGTGACGTTGACGGGGATCCAGTCGCGCCGGCGCGGCGGCCAGCTGCCCTGTGCCGCTTCCATCGCAGCAGCAAGCCACCGGGCCGACTCTCGAGGGCCGTACCCGGCGAAGGGAGAGAACTCCCCCCAGCCGGCGGGGCCTTGGAACAGGACACCTTGCCGGCGCTGCAGTCCGCGATACGAAGTTCGCATGGGGATGGA
This sequence comes from Streptomyces sp. R11, assembly GCF_041051905.1. Classification (NCBI taxonomy): domain Bacteria; kingdom Bacillati; phylum Actinomycetota; class Actinomycetes; order Kitasatosporales; family Streptomycetaceae; genus Streptomyces; species Streptomyces sp. R11. The sequence continues at coordinate 9,495,721 of NZ_CP163432.1, read as the reverse complement.
GTAGAAGCGCACTGCGCCCCCTGCCCTTAGGTATCCAAGTTCAGAAGTGCTGAGGGAATAGGGACCAGTCGGGTCTGCGTTTTTCCAGGAACGACTCGCGTCCCTCTGCGGCCTCGTCAGTCATGTAGAGCAGTCGGGTGGCTTCGCCGGCAAAGAGTTGCTGGCCGACGAGGCCATCGTCGATAAGGTTGAAGGAGAGCTTCAGCATGCGCTGCGCAGTGGGGCTCTTCCCGTTGACCTTTCTGGCCCACTCCAGTGCTGTCTCTTCCAGCTCGGCGTGCGGAACAACGGCATTGACCATGCCCATCCGGTGTGCGGTCTCCGCGTCGTAGGTTTCGCCGAGGAAGAAGATTTCGCGAGCGAACTTCTGCCCGACTTCGCGGGCTAGGTAGGCCGAGCCGAACCCGCCATCAAAGCTGGCGACGTCTGCGTCGGTCTGCTTGAACCGGGCATGTTCCCGACTGGCCAGCGTCAGATCGGCTACGACGTGCAGGCTGTGTCCGCCACCAGCTGCCCAACCCGGCACCACACAGATGACCACCTTGGGCATGAACCGGATCAGACGCTGCACCTCCAGGATGTGCAGCCGCCCGGATCGGGCCGGGTCGATCGACTCGCCGGTCTCGCCCACGGCGTACATGTAGCCGTCCTTGCCGCGGACGCGCTGATCACCACCCGAGCAGAATGCCCAGCCCCCGTCTTTGGGCGAGGGTCCGTTCCCTGTCAGCAGTACGCACCCCACGTCCGTGGTCATCCGGGCGTGATCGAGGGCTCGGTACAGCTCATCGACAGTGTGCGGGCGGAAGGCGTTGCGTACCTCGGGCCGGTTGAACGCGATGCGCACGGTGCCCTGGTCGATGGCCCGGTGATAAGTGATATCCGTGAACCCGAACCCGTCCACTTCCTTCCACGCCTCGGTGTGGAAGAGGTCCGAAACCATCTTTGGTTCCCCAATCCGGCTTGGGTGCGAGCATGGCACTGCTTAACAAGCGGTACGAGGGCCGGGTGGTTTCCGGATCACCAGGACCACCGAAACGGCTGTAGAAGTCGTGTGCTCGCGGGCTTGAGCGTCGAAGCGGGCCAACAGGCGGACGGTCATCCGGCGGCCATGACGCAAGGTTTCAGACAGTGCGCCGGCACGCCCTGCAGGGCCTGGCACAGTGAGTGATCCCTTCTTGAGCGCCTCCCCCGGCGCCGTGGCCAGGCTCTCGCGGGTATTCACCAAAGGGGTCGATTACGATCGACAGCACCATGGACCGCCCAGTGCACGCCCTCATTTTGCCCCCGGGCCGGAGGCTGTACCGGGCCCTGGCCGCTGCCATGGACGGCAGCGGCCCTGCGGTGTGCCCGCTGTCCCCGAGCTTCCCTCCGCCCGAGCTGGAAAGACTCCTCAAAGCGGTGGCGCCTGCCGCAGTTGAAACAACCGCGGGTATACGACCGTATGCTCCGCGAAGCGGCCATGCAGAGGCCGTCGGTGTTCCTGTTGCAGCCAGTACTGCCGTACTGATCGCCACTTCGGGTTCAACCGGCTTTCCGAAAGTTGCGGAGCTTTCTGTCGATGCCCTCCGACACTCTGCTGTTGCCGCGCTGGCACGGGTGGAGGCGGGTGTCAATGACCGCTGGCTGTGTTGCCTTCCCACGCACCACATCGCGGGCATCCAGGTACTCATCCGGTCGCTGGTCACCGGGAGCGAACCGGAGATCCATCCGCGCTTCGACATCGCTGCGGTGGCGGAGTCCGACGCGCATCATGTGGCCCTGGTTCCCAGCCAACTGCGCCGTCTTTTGGACAGGGGCGTCAATCTGGCCAGGTTCCGGAGCATTCTCCTCGGTGGCGCCCCGGCTCCCCCGCACATGCTCGCCGACGCCCACGCCCTCGGGGCCCGCACATTCGCCACGTATGGAATGAGTGAAAGCTGCGGAGGCTGCGTCTACGACGGCGCGCCTTTGGATGGCGTTCGAGTCGAAGTGGGAGCCGAGGGACGGATTCGGCTCGCTGGGCCGGTTCTGTTCAGTGGATACAGACTGCAACCGCAGTTGACCGCTGCCGCCCGCGACGGAGACTGGTTTGTCACTCACGATCTGGGGACGTTCGACAATGGCGTCCTGCGGGTGCGTGGCCGCGTTGACGACATCATCAATACTGGTGGCGAGAAGGTCCTCGCCACGGAAGTCGCTGCTGTCCTCGCCCGACATCCCAGCGTCAGCGATGTAGCCGTTGTGGGGCGCCCCGATCCCGAGTGGGGCGAGCGTGTTACTGCCGTGGTCGTCCCGTCCGGCTCGGCACCTAGCCTCGACGAGCTGCGCCGCTGGGTGGGGCGGGTTCTGCCCGCCTACGCCGCCCCGCGCGAGCTTGACCTGGTGGAAGCCCTCCCGCTGCTGCCCTCCGGCAAGCCCGACCGCCACGCCCTGATCCGCGGCCGTCATGCTCGGCGCATCGCGCGGCCATGATCGCGTCCGCGGCCGCTACCGCCGCTTTATGCCCTGATGTCCAGCCTCCGTCGGCCCTTGCCGGGTTCGGATACGCAGCGGAATTGGGTGCTAACACAGCGTCGAAGTAGCGCCAACCGGGATGAACCAGACAGCCAGCCTCCAACGTAGTGGGGTTATGAAGCAGGTCCCCCATGCACCAAGGAGCAAGTCATGGTTCTTGTCGACAGCTCCGACCTACACACACTAAAGACTTGGGCACATCGCCGGCAGCTGCCGTCCTTGTCGAGCATGACTGCCGAAGGCGCAGGCTCTCGCGACCTCGACGGCACCGCCATCTCCCGGGAAACCGGTTGCCCCCGCATGGACGTGGCAGCGCCACCAAGCCACGGGCACGGCGCTGATGTTCCGGCTGACGGACGCCGTCACTGTGCGCGTGGGCGTGGACAGGACCGAGCATGATGAAACCTGACCGGCCTTCAGCGGCCCGCATACTGGCCTGCCTTGACCTGTCACTGGAGCACCTGCTGAAGACGGCTCACCGACGTGCACAGCGCATTCGCCGGCCCGTACTGACGTCCGCCAGCGTAGTTCTCGAGGACGAGGGGACACTGCAGCACCTGCTGCCGCTGACGAGACACATGCCGCAGTGGACAAGCTTCGCCAGCGAGGCGCAACGCATAGTGACCTGGGGGGCCGCAGCACGTATCCGCGACAACGCAGACCTCTTCTCTGTGAAGGCGAGCTGGAGCGAGCTGGTAGCCAACGCCGTGCGCGATGAGCTGACGGAGCAGATAAGCGGCCCCATCCTCATCTTCGGGCGCTCATTCGCTGAAGAACACAACTCCCAAGGACTGTGGAGGCTGTTTGGCCGATCCCGTGCCATCGTCCCCTGGATATCCATACGGGAACACAACAACAGGCTGGTTGCGACTGCCTCGGTCGTAGTAGGGCAGAACGACGCCCCCCTCGATGCGGGGCGAGGGCAGACGGAGCCTTCCTCTCAGGCACCGCCCCCTCCGGTCGATGCAGAGACCGCCTTCCTCGCAGCAGCCGAGAAAGCTATCGCACGGCTGCGCCTCGGAGAAGCTGAGAAGGTCGTACTGGCGAGATCGGTACGGGTGGAGACGGGGGCGACTGATCCACTCGCGATACTCGGCCGGCTTGACGTGAGGTATCCCCAGACCTGCCGCTTCGCCATCTCGCTGTCCGGCACCACGTTCCTGGGCGCTACCCCGGAACTGTTGTGCAGCGTGCAGGGGCGGACGGCCCGGACGATGGCGCTCGCAGGATCGATACCGGCGGGCGCGGGCGACGCTGCTGCATTGTCGGACCCGAAGCTCCGCAGGGAACACTCCATCGTTGCCGAGCACATCGAGCAGGCCCTGCGTCCGCGTTCCGACACGATCACCATGGATCCAGAACCTGCGGTGGTCAGCCTTTCGAACATCCGCCACCTCAGAACCGACTTCCGGGCAACGTTGACGCACCCCGCATCGGTGCTCGACGTGGCCCAATGGCTCCATCCGACGCCAGCGATCGGCGGGTGCCCTACTCCTGAGGCGTATTCACTCATCAGAGAGCTCGAAGGCTTTGATCGGGGCTGGTACACGGGGCCCGTCGGGTGGACCGACGCTGCAGGGGACGGCGACTGTTGGGTTACCTTGCGCTGCGCGTTGCTGACGGAATCCGCCGCCTATCTTTTCGCTGGCGCAGGAATTGTCCGCGACTCCGACCCAACCATGGAACTCGCCGAGACCAACTGGAAATTGGCAGCCATGCTGGAGGCACTCGGCTTGCTGCCACCCGAGGCAGAGCGACAGACAGCCAGTCAATTCAAGAATATGTTCAGTTGATCGACGGATCCACCCGTCGCCTCTACCGAACGTACGACCCCCTGGAAGGCACCCAATGATCGACCTGCGCACTGACGCAGTCACCCGCCCCACCGCCGGGATGCGTGCAGCAACGGCCCAGGCACCGGTAGGCAGCGATCAGTTCGGTGAGTATCCGAGCGTCAACGCGCTCCAACACCGCGTCGCCACGCTTCTCGGCAAGGAGAAGGCCCTGTTCGTGCCGACCGGGACCATGGCCAACTAGCTCGCACCGAAGCTGTTCACGGGGACGACGTCATCATCGGCCACTCAAGCCATGCGCCGCGCAGCCAAGCTACGGGCCGGACTTCGGAGGATCGGCAAACAGGCAATCGTCGGACGAAGGCACCACTCCGCCATGGAAACGACAACCAACAAACCTGATGAAGACACATACATCGTGGAACTCTGGGATCATATCCAGGAGATCGATGAGCGAATCATTCAACTCCTAAGAGAGCGTGCCGAACTTTCGAATCTCGTTGAGTCGGCACGACTGAAATGCGGAGGCACACGCACAGAACTCGCAGCAGAAAATGCCGTATTCCGGCACTATGCCGACGGATTGGGCTCTCGTGGATCCCGACTAGCCGGCAACGTTCTTCAGGTCTGCAGACAGCCCTGATGCCACACGACCGGTGCACCCAACCGCGCAGGATCTGATCAGCTGTCCGCATCCCGTTCTCCGGATACATCAGCTCACGCAATCATCATCGAGCCGCCCCTGGCGTACAGCATGAATTACCAGCATTCCGCAACAAGCAAGTCAGCACCCCGGGAAACACTATGCCGACGCTCCGCATAGGGCACTCCATAACAGACTTCAAGCTCTGGAAGTCCACATTCGACCGGTTCGCTGCTTCCGCTGGAAGTCAGGGGTTCACCAACACCGCATCAAGCGCCCGATCGACGATCCAAACTACGTCATCATCGATCTCGATTTCGCCGCGCTGGCCGATGCGGAGAGGCTCCTTCACGCCTTACAGACCAAGATATGGACATCGCCCGATAACACCCCGGCCCTCGTTGGAACGCCACAGGCCAAAATCATCCAGCTCTTCAGCGAGAGTCAGCCAGCGCAGCCGGCAGCAGCACCCAACCCTGCAGCGCAGACAGATGCGCCGTGACAGTGAGCGTCACTCAAGCTGCGGTCGAACTGCTGAAGCTGTGAGATCTGCGTGCGCTTCGGTGACGCCGCCCAGGCGTGTCTGGGCCCCCGTCTGAATAAGAACGCACGGGAACAGCGGAGGTGAGACGTGCGGTGAGTGACCACGGCCCCAGACTGCGTGCCGAGTTGGACTGTGTCCCGGCCTCCAGGGCGGGCGCGATCCATAGACTGGCAGCACACAGGTTGTCCCACAACGAGAACCCCTACCCGCCGCTCCCCGGAGTGTTGGAGGCGATCTACGCGGTCAGGTCACTCAATCGGTACCCGGACATGGCCTGCACCGCACTGATGAACGAGCTCGCCCAGCGGCTCGGCGTCCCTGTTTCCCATTTGGCCACGGGCCCGGGCTCGATCGGCGTGGCCCAGTCGCTTCTGCAAGCGACATCAGGACCTGGCGACGAGGTCATCTGCGCTCGGCTGTCCTTCCCGGCCTACCCGGTCATCACGAAGATCGCAGGAGCGCAGTCAGTGCAGGTTCCGCTAACCGTTGGCGATGTGCACGACCTGGAGGCAATGGCTGACGCAGTCACCGACCGCACCCGGCTGATCTTTATATGCAACCCGAACAACCCGACCGGCACAGTTGTGCGTAGACAGGAACTGGAACGCTTCCTCGACCGTGTGCCTACCGATGTTCTGGTGGTGCTGGACGAGGCGTACCAGGAGTTTGTTCGAGACACTGACGCACCGAACGGCCTCGACATCTACCGCAGCCGGACGAACGTGGCAGTGCTGCGAACGTTCTCCAAGGCGTACGGCCTTGCCGGACTGCGGGTCGGTTTCGCTGTGGCACATGAGCCGGTCGCAGCTGCGTTGCGCAAGACCGCCCTGCCCTTCGGAGTCAGCCAGATAGCCCAGGATGCAGCAGTGGCCTCGCTGCGCGCGGAGAGAGAACTACTCGAGCGAGTCAACTCGCTCGTGCGTGAGCGCGGTCGGGTCTGCAAGTCGCTCGCCGAACAGGGCTGGGTTCTCCCGGAGACGCAGGCAAACTTCCTGTGGCTGCGGCTGGGGGGGCGCACGATCGAGTTCGCCGAGGCCTGTGAGCAGGCCGGTGTAGCGGTGCGACCATTCGTGGGAGAAGGCGTCCGAGTCACGATCGGGGTGGCTGAGGCGAATGACACATTCCTGCGCGTGGCCGATACCTTCTCGCCAAGCCTTGCGCGGGCACGGCGACCTCTCACTAGGCCCTAACGGCCCGTGAGGCGAGCCGGCCACAGCCGCGTCACGCAGGTTATTTGATCACTGCCTTCTGCAACACACTTTACGACCTTGTGCACGGTTGGCCTTGGCTCGTCGAGGGTCACGGTGCTGACCTTGTTCACGCTGCAAAGCTGCGGGAGAGCGCGGCGGTCTGCTGGTGTGACAGCAGTTCAGCGATGGCTTGCAGATGCCGTTCATGTGCTCGCGGCGGCCGAGGTGGCGGGCAATGTCCGCCAGTTCTTCAGGTGTGCGGTGCCGTGCTCGACGCGGATGCGCCGGGAGGAGTGCGCCTTGCGCTGGAGTTCGTGTCGCTCCTTCGTACCAGGCGAGCGGGTCTTCTTGAACGGCGTGCGGTGGTGTGACGACCCAGCACGTATGAGTGGTGCCATGACGCAGACTCACCAGTGTGGCCACCATCCGGTCGACGAAGACGAGCTTGTGCTTCTCCCCGGCTCCTACAGCCGTAGCGGCAGCCGCGCCGTCAGCCGAGCCTGTGCTGCTCGTGCCACAACGGCCCACCTCAGCGACGGGTTCAGTGATCGCATCCGGCGGCAGCCCAGTGACCTGGTACTCCGTCACGATCAACTCACGCGCCCCAGCCCTCATCACGCACAGTTCAGCCACCTGTGGGCCGAGCCACGACCAAGCGTGCACGAGGCCCTTAGGAGGCGCCCGCTCCCCAAGCTCGGGACCCTGACAGGAGAACCGATCCGACCCACCTGCTCGTATAGCCGGAAAATCAGGAGTATTCGGGCTTATCCATAGACTCCGTCGCGGTGTGGCGCCGGCAAGAATTGGGTCTTCGTCGGCATGCACCAGCCCTGAACCTGCTGTACCCAGAGAGGCCCAAGTCCCATGTCTGATACCACCGCTGGCTTCTCCTTTGACACGGTCGAGCAGGCACTGAAGGACCTCACCGATGGAAAGCCAGTGGTGGTCGTCGACGATGCCGACCGGGAGAATGAGGGGGACCTGATCATTGCCGCCGAGGCGGCCACCCCCGAGGCGCTGGCCTTCATCATCCGATACACCAGTGGGGTGATCTGCGTGGCCCTGCCCGGGTCCGATCTGGACCGGCTACGGATCCCGCCGATGGTGGCACGCAACGAGGACCCCAAAGGCACCGCGTTCACCGTGTCAGTCGACCTGCGCCAGGGCGTGACCACCGGCATTTCGGCCCATGACCGGGCGCTGACCATACGCGCCCTGGTGGATCCCGAGGCCACCGCAGACCATTTCGCCCGGCCTGGACATATTTTCCCCCTGCGCGCACGGGATGCAGGAGTGCTGGAACGTCCCGGTCACACGGAGGCAGCCGTGGACCTGACCCGGCTGTGCGGCCTGCGGCCCGGGGGTGCACTCTGCGAGATCGTGAACGACGACGGCACCATGGCCCGGCTGCCCGAACTGGTGCCCTTCGCCCGCCAGCACGGGCTATCGCTGATCAGCATCGAGGACCTGATCGCCTACCGCCGCCACCACGAACTGGGCGTCCAGCGCGTCGCGACAACCCGCATGCCGACCGCCAGCGGAGAATTCACCGCCATCGGATACCTCTCACCCGCCGACGGATGCGAACACATCGCCCTGGTCATGGGCGACATCAGCGACGGTCAGGATACCCTGGTCCGGGTCCACTCCGAGTGCCTCACCGGCGACGCACTGTCCTCCCTGCGCTGTGACTGCGGCACCCAACTGCGGTCGGCCATGGCGACCGTCGCTGCCGAAGGGCGGGGAGTGGTGCTTTATCTGGGCGGCCACGAGGGCCGGGGCATCGGGCTGGCCTCGAAGCTGCAGGCATACCAACTGCAGGATGACGGACACGACACCATCGACGCCAACCTTGCCCTGGGACTGCCCGCCGACGCCCGCGACTACCTGACCGCAGCCCAGATCCTGGCCGACCTCGGCGTGACCGGCGTCCGGCTGCTGACCAACAACCCGGCCAAACACCAGGGCCTGGAACAGCAGGGCGTACAGATCCTGGGCCAGGTCCCCCTGGTCTCGGAACCTACTCCGGACAACCTTCGCTACCTGCTGACCAAACGGGATCGCATGGGACACCTTCTGGGGCCCCTGCATCCCCGGTCCCCCGTCGAGGACCTTGAAGCACCAATGGAGCAGCACCTCAACCAAGCCGCCGCCTCCATCGTGCCGAGCGAGAACTGATGAATGGCCCGCATGGGCACCCCGACCAGGGCGCGGCGTCCACAGCAAGGACTTTCACTGGTATGCCCCAGGTGGAGGGGGTGGTGGTCCCCGGTGACCGGCGCGGCCGCCAGCTCGGTTTCCCCACCGCGAACGTTTCCCCCGACCCCGGCTGCCGCTTGCCGCCTGATGGCGTGTATGCCGGCTGGCTCCAGGTCACCGGACGGCCGCCCCTGCCCGCCGCCATCTCGGTAGGAGCCAACACCACCTTCGACCAGACCGACCGGCGACTGGAAGCGCACGTGCTGGACCATGAGGAACTGGATCTCTATGGCGCCAGGGTCCGCGTCACGTTCACCACCCGACTCCGGGCAATGCGGCGCTTCACCAACACCCAGCAGCTCATCACCTGCCTACACCAGGACATCGCTCACGTCCGCACGCTGCTCCAGACGCCCCTCGCTGGCGATCCTTTGAACGATAGCCAGGAACGGCCCTATGGACACATCAAACGCATTCCGTGACCTGATGGCAACCATATGTACCCCCGTTGCTGTGGCCACCAGCATGAGCGGCGCCCGCCCCCATGGGACCACCATCAGTGCCTTTGCCTCGCTGTCCCTTCACCCGCCGCTAGTAACAATGGCCTTGGACGGGCACTCCCACCTGCTCCGGATGCTCCGTAGCACCAAGCGCTTCGGGATCAACGTACTGGCATGGCATCAAGAAGCCCTCGCCACAGCCTTCGCTCAACCAGGGCACATCAGATTCGACACGGTGGCCTGGAGCACCGACCACGGGCTGCCCCGGATCGACGGCTGTTCCAGCTGGATGACCTGCGAGGTCCAGCGACTGATCCCAGGCGGTGACCACGTCATCGCTATCGGAGGAGTCACTCACGCCACCTACACCTCAGCCCCACCGCTCATCTACCACAACCGGACCTTTGGAACTCACTCACGCTTCACCGAACCGGCCACCCTTCCGCGCACGCACGTACACCAGCCAGCGACCCAGCACACCCACTACACAGCGCCAAGGTATGAGTGACCCGGCCACCCCGGCTGGCCCAGTCCGCACCCCAGAAACTTCAGCGAGGCAACCCCCATGAGTGAAAGGCCCAGCGCCGCACACACCCCCCCCGCACCCGCACCTGGAGGTCAGGTTCCCTACTTCACAGAGGACTTCCACCGCGATTTCCACACCCTGCTGCGGTGGCGTCGTGACGTCCGCCACTTCGACCCAGCGCCCATCAGTGATTCCCTCGTCGACACGGTCCTGGACGCCGCCTGCTTGGCGCCCAGCGTCGGCAATGCCCAGCCATGGCGCCTCGTCTCCGTCGACGACCCCACCAACCGCAAGGCGATCGCCGAAAACTTCGCCCAGGCCAACGCCAGGGCCCTGGGCGGCTACTCCGGGGAACGGGCCCGCCGATACGCCACTCTCAAACTGGCCGGACTGCAGGAGGCCCCGCGTCACTTCGCTGTCTTCTGCGACAGCGAAACCCCGCAGGGGCACGGACTGGGCCGGGGCACCATGCCCGAAATGCTGCAATACTCTGCTGTCCTAGCTGTTCACACCTTCTGGCTGGCTGCCCGGACTCACGGCATTGGCGTCGGATGGGTGTCCATCCTCGATCCACAGGCCGTCATCGAACAACTCACCGTCCCTCGCACCTGGAAACTCGTCGCCTACCTCTGCGTGGGCCGCCCCCAGTTCGATTCCGACACCCCCGAGCTTGAACGACTGGGTTGGCAGGCCAGGGATGCGGTGTGCCGTCAGATCCTCCAGCGATAGCGCGCGCACTCGCATGTACTGACACAGCCACTCATTGATGACCGTGACAACAAGGGCCGGCCGCCACGGCACAACGAGCTCATCACCTCTCGTGGACAAGCCGAGGAGCCTCCTGGGGGCGCCTTGACTGCGCGCTCAACCGCGTGCCGAACAACTGCACCCGCCTGCCGCCTTCGGCGACGCGAGAATCACCCCCACCACCGGTGCGCCGTGGCTCGACATCGCCGAGACCGAACGCACCAGCCCCCTGCAAATGACGTGATGCTCGAGCTGTGAGGAGAACTGACGTGTTCACCGGAATCATCGACGAACTAGGCGATGTAGTCGCCATCGAGGACCTGGGCGACGCCGCCCGCTTCCGGCTGCGCGGTCCACTCGTCACCGAAGGCGCAAAGCATGGCGACTCCATCGCCGTCAACGGGGTGTGCCTGACCGTGGTGGAAACCGCCGACGGCGAATTCACCGCCGACGTAATGGCCGAGACCCTCAAGCGCTCCAGCCTCGGGGCGCTGCGAGCCGGCGGCAAGGTCAACCTCGAGCGCCCCATGGCACTGGGCAGCCGCTTCGGCGGCCACCTCGTCCAGGGACACGTGGACGGCACCGGCACGGTCATCACCCGTGCCCCCACGGAGCACTGGGATATCGTGCGGATTTCGCTGCCCGCGAAGCTGTCCAGCTATGTGGTGGAGAAGGGCTCCATCACCGTCGATGGCATCAGCCTCACCGTCGTCGAAACAGGCCCCGGCTCATTCACCGTCAGCCTGATCCCGACCACCCTCGCCCTGACCACCCTCGGCCTCAAACAGCCCGGCGAGCTCGTGAACCTTGAGGTCGATGTCATCGCCAAGTACGTCCAGCACCAACAGGACGGCACCACCCGCTAAGGAGGAAGCCCATGAGCGGTATAGGCGCGCCCGAGCTGTCCGCGAGGAATTGCGGCGACCTGCGCGTGGCCGTGATCGCGGCCCAGTGGCACGAGCCGGTGATGAATGGGCTGGTCGACGGCGCACTGCGCGCGCTGCGAGACCTGGGCATCGACGAACCCACCGTGCTGGCGGTCCCCGGCAGCTTCGAGCTTCCGGCCGCCGCCAAGGCCATGGCCAGCCTCGGCTACGACGCGATCGTCGCCCTCGGCGTCGTCATCCGCGGCGGTACACCGCACTTTGACTACATCTGCCAGGGCGTCACCCAGGGCCTGACCCAGGTCGCGGTTGACACCTCAGTGCCTGTCGCGTTCGGCGTGCTGACCTGCGACACCGAGGAACAGGCGCTAGACCGTGCCGGTCTACCCGGCTCTACCGAGGATAAGGGACACCAGGCCGCCACCGCCGCCGTCGCCACCGCAACCGTCCTACGGTCAGTCACGACAGCTGCAGCTCTCGATCGTTGATGCGTTCATGCAGGTCACAGCGACGTCCCCCATGACTCAAGTCTCGCCGGATAGCGAACCGTACGAGGGCTACAGGCAGTTCATCCTGCTTGCTGGCCAGGGTTCCTCAGCCGCCGCCGGGATTCCTGGCCGCCCCTTTCGCTCGTCCGGTGACCGTATGGACAGGGACGGGGATACTCCGGCTGCCGCTTGATCGTGGTCATGGACGATGACAACGGCCCTCAGCTGTGCCGTGGGTGCGGCGGTCCGCTGATGCCGGCGGCGAAGGCGACCGCGGTACTCTGTCCGTCAACCTGCCGGTCACGGCACTGACAGCGGATGCGGCGGGCGCGAGCAAGCCTCGAGCGGTAAAGGCCGGTGTGACGGCCAGCTGCCCGGAATGCGGGACGTCCTGGGCGGTCGGGGTCGATTGTCCCGTCTCGACAGCGTAGTGCTCTCCTCGCTGCCGCAAATGGGCTGCACCAAGCGACGCAACGTGACAGCGCCGGGTGTGAGGCCGCATCATCCGGAGGTCCTGGGGTTGCTCCGCACCCCAGCCGTGCACTCCTCCGTTGACGGAGGCTACGAAGTGACGGGCTGCCAAGGCGAGTTAGCGGCAGGGCAGGCGCCGCGCCCCGGCCCGCGGGGGTGGGTTGTCCGGATGCCCGAGATGGCAGCGAGGCCGGGAACGCTACGACGAAGTGGTCAAGCTCGGACGGGGCTGGGGCGCCACCATGAGCCGGCGTCCAGTGAAGATCGGCGATGCCGCCTTGGAGATCGAGCCGATGCGCTCGCGCGGGGGTGCGAGTCCGGCCGGGAAGGACGACCTGTTCACGGCCAGCGATGCCATCCGGTCGTTTGGCCGAGGACCATGGGGCTGTCGTACTCCACGGTCCGCGACTACCGGTTGGAGGGCGCCTCCCGCTGGCCGAAGGAGCGTCGGCGGACAGATGTCTCGCGCGATCCAGGTGATCCTGGCCAGGATCCGGATCCCGCAGAGCGGTCCGAGGCGGTGAACGACCTCCCGCCCAACCCGCGAGGCGGACCGACCCGCTGGACGCACGACCGCCACAAACGCCTGGTGGGCTGGAAGGTCGACTCCCCGGGAGAAGATCCAGGAGAAAGCGGAGGCCATCCACGACCTGGCCAACGACGACACGGATCGCCGCGGCCGTGAGATACCGACCTCCTGTGCGCCGTACACGGTCGCCTCGAGGGCACGGCGGACGACACCGCCCGACACGCCGTGAACGAGGCTCAGTTCGACCGGTTCCGCCCAGCAGGCCCAGTTCGTACACGAGAAAGACGAACAATTCCAGAAGCTGCTTAAGGGCTCAGGTGAGGTGGCGATGGGGCAGGGCCCCCCTCTCGCTCACGTTCGCGCCCAAGCGGTCCTCAGCGCCTTGCAGGCCCTCCCGGACCTGACCATCGTTCAGCTCAGGCCCTTTACTGCGTCGCCAACTTCATCGCCGGGATCCTCCTTCCGCACCAGAACACCCCCCGACACCCCTATATCCGCACGGTCATGGCACAGATAGGCGCGATCGAGTCCACCCTCCAACTGCTGGCAACCTGGAGTGACGCAGAGCAGGAGAGTAAGACAACAGGCCGCGATCGCACAGCAGTTGGCTCCTGATCCCCAGCAGCGGCCCGGAACCCGTGATCCTGCCGCACCGAGACGATCCCGGACCCTCGCGGCAGCGGTCTGAAGATTCCTCCCGGCCGTTCGGCCGCCAGCCCGCTCGACACCAACCCGAACGCCCCACAGGAGCATCACCATGCTTCATGGCGCCGACACCTGCGGAAAGGGGATGTGACACATCTTCCTCTGAGGCCTGTCTACCTTTCAGCGGGCAATCGATCCTTCGTCCTAGTTGCACAGCCTCCGATTGCCCATCGCTGGGAACCGTGTCGCCCCCTTCCATTGCCACCTCCACCGGTCCCTCACCAACAGCTCACCGCGTGGCGTTAGCCGTTCCAAGACGAAGTGCCAAGAATTGCTCCGGTTTCGCAGTCTTGACGGTGTGGCGTGCTAGGACCACGTTTCACGCCACTCAACGACGGTGAGGGAAACCGAGCCTGGGGCTTTCAAGGGCGGCCTCGAACCGCAACCCATGGCGGCCACGTACAGCGAGTCAGGAACAGGCAAGGCTACTCAGCCAGAAACGGGGCTTTACCCAAACAACTTCGGAATGCGGATGTGATGGCCATGTGCGGCAGTACCGGCGAACGCCTCCTCGACGGCTCCTCCAGCGCGGCTGCGGCAGGACAGCGCACCGACAGCGAGTGTGGCCGGACCAGAGCTCTGGCCGTGCCCCCGCCCCAACCCTCTCAGGCAGAGGGGAGTACCTGGACGTTGGAGCACAGGCCGGAGGCGGCTGGCCACGCCCGGCAGATCGTCCACTCAACGCTTGAGGGCTGGAGAGTCTTCGGTGAAGAGGCTCAAGCGGTGCTGCTAGTGGTCTCCGAGCTGGTGGCCAACGCAATCCAGCATGCCCATCCACCGCTGACGCTGCATCTCTACCGTGAAAGGGTCGGACAACGCCTGTGGGTGGGGATCACCGACGGCGGCCCCGCCAGCCCTGCCCCCAGGGCCTTTGCCGGCCAAGACGACGAACATGGCCGCGGACTGCACATCATCGACGCATTGACTACGGCGCATGGCACCCACCCCCACGGTGAGGGCGCCACCCACTGGGCCCGCATGCCCGCAACCTCGGTGCCTGATGGACAAGCAGCGTAATCGACTGCACTGGTTGCCGGTCAGTGCTTTGGGCCAGGCTGCTTTCAGTCGGCTGCCGGGCCAACAGCTTCCAAAAGGGGAAGGATTGGGCACTACGCGGCAGCTCGCCTGCGTGGACCGCATGCGATCGATGGCCGGATCATGAGGCGGGGCGTGCTGTGAAGTCTGGGCGGCGGTCGATACGGTCACGGACTTCCTGACTGCCGAAGTGGCGATCGATGCGCCGCGCAGCCTGAGCCCACGCCTGCATGGTGTAGGCGCCGGACAGCGCTCGTGTGACAACGGGATGACTCCAGCGGGCAACTGCCCTGCGCCACAGCTCTGCGGGATCGTCCGTCAGGAGGCTGCCAACCGTGCCCTCGTAGATCGGCATGGCCCGCACCGCGCCATCCGGCTCGATCTGCATTCCGGCCATCACCGCGCCGCGTTCAATCTGGTCGGGACGCATTTGCAGCACGCGGTTGTCTGTCGTGCTCAGGCGCACCGAGGCCGGTACCAAGTCACGCAGTCGGCCTCTGAAGCCGGGATCGCTCAGCAGGCGTTCCTGCGCATCGGATAGCAACTCGCTGGCGGCGAAGCCAGGTCTGCTAGCAAGTCCGGACGGAACCGCCGCACCGACATGGAGGAACGCCAAGTGCGGAAAGCGCGGAACGAACTCACTGCACATCCGCTCTAGTTGCTCAAAGTTGCTACGCACGGCTACCCAGTCGATCCCGAACCTCCAGGGCGCCGTCTCTTCGGCACAGCGGGCTGCTTCGTCCAGCACCGCCAGAGCCTTCTCTGCACGCTCGAACGAACCAGCCCGTCCACGGATGCGGTCATGAACCAGCGCCGTGGCCCCGTCGATGCTCACATGAATCCGTGAGAAATTCCGGACTAGTGCCGGGATGTGAGAGGCGCGCAACGTCCACCCACTGGTATAGACACTCAGTGCGATGCCCGCGTCGGCGATCCGCGCGGCAGCATCAAGCATGCCCGGGACTAGCAGCGGCTCCCCGCCGGCCATAGCGACCTCCTCGGGGCCTAGCGAAACGATCGCGTCCGCGACCCGCTCCAGATCTCCCCTATCCAACTGCCGCTTCGGTCGGCGGCCGGACTCCGAGTAGCAGTGGCTGCAGCGCAGTGGGCAGGCATAAGTGATGTCCCAAACAACAACCGAGGGACGGGAACGCATGGGCATACAGAACCCCGAAGTCGCATGTGGTCTCTAGTCGGACTCACGGTGGAAACGGACAGTGCTGACGGGCTTCGGCCAGATGCGGCCGTGACCGCCCCTACTTTCAATACGACTGAAACTGGCCTTCAGGCTCTCGCCACAGGACATGCATAAAGAGAAGCCCGGAGGGGACCACAGTCCGCCCGCGCGTGCCGTTGGCCATAGCCGACCGAACGTCCTGCCTCAGCAGCGGCCCGGTCAGATCGACGGCGGAAGCCATGGCTGATCATCTCCCCGCTCCGCGCCCCGGAGAGTGACGCCCGACGATGGCCGCGTCACACCGGCAGGGAGCGAAAGCGTCGCGGCCCATGGCACCGGGACGGATCGCCGTGATCGCCGCTGGTTCTGTACTCGGACTCAGGGTGATCCGTCTGCCCCGCCATAGCCGTACAGTCACGCGACCCTACACAAAATGCGCGTCACGGTATGTACCATGGAATACACCACCGACTTCTCCCTCCTCAGTGTCCATGAGCTGACGATTCCTTGTCTGGCACGGTCGGGATCGTGCCCGCTCCCTTCGAGTGTGACTTCCGGAAGTCTCATACAGGAGGGCGTCTGGACCTGCCCCGTCGACGCCGCTGCCCTGGCCCGAGCCTGGGTGGCACCGTGACGCAGGACAGGGTGCTGATCGACTGCGTCGACTCACTGCTACAGCAGCCGGACGCGGGCAACTGGCACGTCCATGCAGACACCCGGTGGTGCCATGTGCGGCCGGCCGAGTCGCAGCTTCGGACTCAGGGATGGAAGCTGCATGTGTCAGCCACTCCCCTGTCCGCCCCGTGGGTCCTACTGCGGGCAGCGCGGGTGCTGATACGGCATCAGTGTGCATTCAAATTCGCACCCACCATCGATCGAATTGAGCAGCTCGTCAGCCCTCGATGCAACCGTGGCAGTGGCGGCAAATTCCTGACCGCCTACCCCGACAACGAGGACGGCCTGCTGCGTGTCGCTGGAGAGCTCCACGAAGCAACACAGGGTCTGCCGGGCCCAGGCATCTTGTCAGACCGGCCCTACCGGCCGGGAAGCCTGGTGCACTACCGGTTCGGGGCCTTCCTCGGGGTGCGGGTCCTCGGCAACGACGGCAAGTACGAGGCGATGCTCCAGGCTCCAGACGGGAGTCTGGCAGTGGACCAGCGCCTGGCGTGGTTCTCCCCGCCGCGGTGGGCGCCGCCCGATCCGTTCATTGTGGACACTGTGTCCCAGGACGGCCCGGTGCAATCCGACATTCCGGGGCCGCGTCTGCTGGATGGCCGGTACCTGGTGCAAAGCGCTGTCCGCCACGCCTACAAGGGTGGGGTCTTCCATGCGACCGACCAACACAGTGGAGAGGCGGTCATTATCAAGCAGGCCCGCCCGCACGTGGGGTCCATGCTGAGCGGCAACGATGTCCGCGACGCGCTGCGCCACGAGTGGGAGATGCTACGGCTCTTCGCTCCCAGCGGCTTGACACCTCTGCCTCGGCGTCTGTTCGAGCAGCGGGGCGAGCTTTTTCTGGTCCAGCAGCGCCTGCCCGGAATCACCCTGCGGAGCTGGGCAGAGCAAAACATCACCTTCTCGGACACCTGGGGTGTGGGCACGCAGAGGGCCACTCGACTCGCCCGGTCGCTGCTCGATCTTGTCGAGCTGTGCCATGGACAGGGTCTTGTACTGCGCGACTTCAATCCCAACAACGTCTTGGTCGGCCCGGATGACTCGCTTCGGTTGATCGATCTGGAACTGCTGGCCGTACCTGGCCGCCAGGTCGTCAATCTGGCCACACTGGGATACGCCGCCCCGGAGCAGCTGACCGGAGAGCGCACCGGACCAGCCCCGGCGCAGAGCGCCGACCTGTTCGGCCTGGGCGCCACTGTCTTCCACCTCGTCAGCGGCGTTGACCCCGTGCTTGCCCCGGACATCCCGCAGGGCCGCAAATACCGCGACCGCCTGCGTCCCTGGCTCGACCTGATCGCACAGCACAACCCGGCTGCCCACCGGTTGGCACCCCTGATCGCCGCTCTGATGGACGACGTGCCTGCCCGGCGGCCGAGTCTGAACCAGTTGCGCGCCTTCCTCGAGGACGGAAACCCCCAGCATGTAGAGCCTCCCGAGACTCCACCTGCCCCGCCGCCGATACGCGAAGCGATCTCCTCCCGCCTGCTCAGCGACGGGCTGCATTACCTAATCACCAGTATGGATCCCGCTGACGACCAGATGCTGTGGCCCACCGACAAGGCCTCCGACGGCTTCGATCCGCTGAACGTGCAGCAGGGAGCAGCCGGAGTGCTGGTAGTCCTGATCCGAGCACTGCGCCATCAGCCCAGTCCTCTGCTCCGGCAGGCTGTGGCGTCGGTAGCCGACTGGGTACACGCCCAGCTGTTCCGGGAACCGCGAGTGCTACCAGGGCTGTACTTCGGCCGGGCAGGGACCGCATGGGCGTTGCTGGAGGCGGGCCTCGTTCTGCGAGACGAGCGCTTGACCGGTGCGGCAACGGAACTCGCCCTGCGCCTGCCCACCCGCTGGCCCAACTCCGACATCTGCCACGGCACCGCTGGCGCGGGACTGACCCAGCTCCGCCTGTGGGAGGCCACCGGGGACGAGGTATTCCTACGCCGAGCGGCCGACGCCGCAGCCACCGTCATGAGCACAGCACACCACGTCGAGGGGACGGTGACCTGGCCCATACCCGAAGACTTCGCCTCCCAGCTGGCAGGTGCGGAGCACTACGGCTACGCCCACGGGACCGCCGGGGTCGGCATGTTCCTACTCGCCGCCGGCCGGGTACTGGGCGACCCGGACTGCCTTCAGCTCGCCGGCACAGCCGCGCGCACTCTTGTCGCAGCCGCCCAAGTGCACAACGGAGCCGCCTACTGGCCGGGCGACCCACACATTCACCGCCCGCTGACCCACTGGTGCAACGGCTCCTCCGGCGTGGGCACTTTCCTGCTGCGGATGTGGCAGGAGACGGGCAACCCATCGCTTCTGCACTTCGCCGAACAGGCCGCCACGGCCGTCCACCACTCCCGTTGGCGCGTCCGCTCGACCGCCCAGTGTCACGGCCTGTCCGGGGACGCAGAGTTCCTCCTGGACCTGTGCGACGCGACCGGGCAGCAGCAGTACCGGGCCTGGGCGGAGGATCTGCTGGCCTGTATGCAGGCCAGACACGCTCTGCGCGACGGCCGCATGATCCTTATCGGCGCGGCGAACCACGCCATCCCGGTCGGCTACGGCACCGGACTCGCCGGCGTCGTCGCCTTCCTCCAGCGGCTGCTCGACCACGGCCCCCGAATGTGGCTGCCTAACGCGCTCATCCAGCCCCCCGCAGAACTCGCTCAGCACGAGCGAGTCGACTGCGGGAATCCGCCCGATCCCAGCAGAAGGGAAACCCGATCATGAACACTTCCACAGACTGGCTGCAGAGGCTGCCAGAGACCGATCCGCCAACCTACGATGCCAGCGAGTTTCCCACCACGCAGGTCAGCGACTTCGAAGGCGGTCCGTGCGGTGCCCCCGGCACCGGCGGATATCGTGAAGCGGCCTGAGGCCTAAGGCCACCAAAGCTCTCGTGCCACCGCGGTGTCTGGTGGTGGACGACGAATCGTCCACCACCAGACGCACCATGCCTTTGCGGCGGCCGCGTGTGGTCAGCTCGGGGCGCGGCGCACGGAGAGCCCTCGTGCGGGCCTTGGCGAAGTCGAGCTATAGTCATCACAGGCTTGATGCCCACTGCCGTCTCGCTCTGATCAGGCGGCAGCGTCGGCTTGCCGCCGTCTCGCCAATGATCCCCCAAGGCCGTCGCTCTCGGCGTCGGGACTGGCAGAGCATGCGAGTCTCGCGCGTCAGGCTGCAGAGAAGCGGAATTGTTGCGTGGAAGCGCCGCTCTTCTTCCGCTGTACGAACTTGACCTCGTCTGCGTTGCTCGTCGTTTCCAGGGTAACGGTCAAGCCGCTCCATTTGTTCGTAAGGTAGGCATAGTCCAGATTGCCCGGGTCTCGAGAATAGGACCAGCGCTGACTCGTGGTGTTGTCGCAAGGGCGTGACACGATCCGAGCCTCTTCAGACTTCGAATCGCCTTCAATGTCAACGCATCCTCCCCACCAGGAATCGTCAACGAGGCTGAAATAGCCGTCGTCGAAGTAACGGAACTTGAACTTCTGGTTCCCATGCCCCTGGTAGGCCGTCTGCCACACCGGAGCGGACCACTCGGGGTACCACGGACCCAGGGACATGGCCTTGTCGCTGCTGCGGAGAAGCCACTTGTTGAAGACGGTGCCGTCAACCGGCCCGTCGGCATGAGCCGGTGCTACCTGGAGCGCGAGTGCAGCGGCCGTGGCTACAGCCAGCATGTGACTCAGAGCCAGCTTTCGCCGAATGCGATGGGTGAACATGCGGATTCCTTCCCTTCTTGGCGGGGGCATTGAGGCCTCCTCCAGCAGTACCCAGGCGGCAAGCGCACCGGGTCGCAGTGGGCGTACAAGCACGCCCAACTTCGGTACGTCTGTGGGCTCCACAGCGGTTCGCGCAGTAGCTCGAGGTGTCAAGGCGGTCGCGGCGGTGGGTCCAGTGCGTCAGTTGCTTCCAGCGTTTGTGGTCGGCGAGGGCGTGTTCGACGGTGATGCGGTCGGAGGAGTGCCGGTTGCGGTCGCGTTCCCACTGCTGGACTCTGACGGGCAGTGCTCCCCGGACGCCGGTCTTCTTGGCGGGGTGATTGCTTGCCCACGGTGGTCGCGGCTCAGGCCGAGGTAGCCGTCGTCCAGGAGGATCTCGACGTCGGGTAAGTGCTGGAAGCAGACGGCGATGCCTTCCTTGCGGGCGGCCGTGGCATCGTGCATACGACCGAGCCGCAGGGTGTCGGTCCATAACGTGCGGCCCTGCCAGTCGGCGATGACGGTGGCAGGCATCCAGCCGCAGCTCGATGCCTTCGGCCTGGGCGTAGGCGAACACGTCGGCCAGCGTCCGTAATCGCAGGCCGGGGCGGCCGGGGACCGCGCACCCCCGCTCCGCAAGGAGCACACGTATCTCTGCGATCGCGCGGGTGATGGTGGAGCGGTCGACGCCGAAGAGCAGCCCCAGTACCGAGTGCAGCGGGTCGTGCCGCAGATGGATCAGCGTGACCACCAGTCGGTCCACGGAAGACCAGCTGTGGGCGGGCGCCGGCTCCCGCGGCCCGCATCTTGGTCCCACCTCGTGCAGCATGGCGACGACCCTCGACCCCGGCCTGCCACGGCACTGCCAGCTCCTCGACGAGGGTCGCGAGATGACCCCGCGAGATCCCAGTGAACAGCTGATGCGCCAGCACCGCCCGATTGACCGTGATGGCCACAGGCAGATCACGCCACCGGCCAAACACGACGCCTCACCCGCTATCACGCGCGAACTCGATAGGGATGATTTCGTGACGGCAGGTGCTGGCGGTTCGTTACCGGGCGTGAGCGTGGGTCGTCCCTATCGCAGTGATGTGTCTGAGGCCCGGTGTGCTCTGATCGAGCCAGTCTTCACCACCTGGCGGGCGAGACGGACCGGGCCCGGCGCTGCGGCCCGGGTGCACGAACTGCGAGAGATCGTCAACGCGGTCCTCTACGTCAACCGGACCAGGATTCCGTGGGAGTACCTGCCGCACGACTTCCCGCCATGCAAGACCGTCTACGACTACGACGCGAACTGGGAAGCCGACGGCACGACCCAGCAGGTCCACGACCTCTTACGCGACAAGACCCGTCGCGCGCACGGCCGCAGTGTGGAGCCCACCGTGGCCGTGATTGCCAGCCGTCGCCGGCCGTCGGCAGCCCCCGCCGACGGCCGGACGCCCTCCTGGCCGACTGCGGCCACGACACGTACCGCCGCCTCTGGCAACGCGGGATCCACCCGGTGATTGCGGAGCGAGGCCAGCCCCACGGAACCGGCCTGGGCATCTTCCGCTACGTCGGTGCCTTGGTTGATGTAGTTCACCTGCCCTGCCGGCCTACCGGGGGCTTGAACCACCAACCACTGCTGCATCGGTGATCCGTTCGCAGTCGAGTAGGTGAGGCTGCCCCCGGCGCCTCTAGTTCCGTTCACCCACGGTCTGACTTCTCGAACAGACCCCGCCCCTGGTAGCAACCAGGATGCGAGAGCGAATCATGATCGGAAGGTGGATAAATCCAGCCGCCGTCTCGAGCCGGGATGGACGAGAAGTCCGAGCCGGTTGCAGGCTCATAGTCGTGTTCCTGCCTGCAGGCACATCGGGGAAATCCCTACAGGCATCATTCGGCTGGTGAGCCCGACGCAGGGCTGACGCCCTGGCAGTCATCTGCTGGGACGAGCTTCTGCATCGAGCTGAGCGGTCAGCTCGGGTGCGGTGACTGCTCGGAGAACCCGCAGAAGGCATCTCCCAGGCGCCGCCCTACTCTCCGCGACGGAAAGCGTCTAAGAAGACGATCAGCTCCCTCGTGGAGATCAGGATTATTTTCACCACCGGCGTGTTGCCCTATGCCCCTTGCGCAGGCTCGGGCTTGAGGCCCGCGAAGTCGCACTGAGCCATTGCGGCTACTGCGCGGGTGATGTCCTCGCGTGTCACCCGCGGGACGACGACCAGGTTCGTCTCGGTGAAATAGCCGTCTGACTCCACCTCTGCGGCGACGTCTTGTCCTAGGCGGACAGGATCGTAGATGGTGAGGTCGTAGACGGCTAGGGGAGAGACCACTTGCACTCCCACCAGACAGCCCTTCGCCTCCGTCTCGAGTTCGTATCCTGTCAGGTAATCAGGGAACCTCACTTCGTACACACACATCACTCTCTCACGGCAGCGTCTTGATCTTGGCGAGCTCTGCCGCGAACTGCTCGGGAGTGAGGTTAGCTCCCGGGGCAGGGACGATCTCGTAGTGGGCGGAGTTGCTCCCTCGCTGGATCACTCGAAGCGTGCTGGGGAAGCTGGAAGGATCGATTCGGTGCGGGGTGAAGCCCTTCGACGCGACACTTCCCGCGTTGTTGAACACCGACACCCCATGCGTTTCCCGCACGAATCCCGTCTTGGGGTCGACCCTGAATTCGCCGGGCCTTGCAGCGAAACTCGGAGCGGCGCCACCCCTCGAGCCACGGAATATGGCCGCATTCGACTTACCGAACGTTCCGGCCATGGCCATTCCCACTCCACCCCCGATCTCAAGGAAGAGGGTGTCGTCTTCCGCCGACCGCTGGGGGGGGTTCCCAAAGAAGGCAAGGTATTCGAGATAATCGTTGACCTCGCCCCAAAGGGAACGTTCAGCGTTGCCTCCTATGTCTGTTGGGGCTTGGTTTCCATTGGTGTCGGCGGGGGTGACGTTGTTGGTTTGGGTTGGGCTACTGGCGGGTTCTTTGTAGCCGAAGTTGTCGCGGCAGAGGGGTTCGCAGTCGGAGCGGTCCTGGTTCGGGTCGTTGTCGTCGTCTGGGGCGTTACAGCCGGGGCCGCTGCATCCTTCGCCGGCGCCGCCGTCGGCGCCGTTGGGGTCGCCTGCGCCGGGGGCAGTGACGTCGTCCTGGGCATCGTGGGGGTTGCCGTAGATCGTGACGTTGTCCGCGCACGGGGCCCCGGGCTGCGCGCAGGGATCGCTGTCCGTCGTGCCACCCTGGCCGGTGTTTCCGCCGCAGCCCGAGACGTCGACGGGGCATTCGGGGATGTTGCAGTTACTGCCGGAGCATTCCTGGTGGCCGGTGGGGTCGGTGTACTTGAGAGGGTTGTTGGAGACGTAGGCGTAGCGGTTGTAGGCCTGGGTGGGGTTGGCTCCTGTGGCGATGGTGTCGGGGGTGGTGAAGCGTCCGAGGGTGGGGTCGTAGAGCCGGGCACGCATGTTGACGAGGTTGAGTTCGTCGTCTTCGTCGTGGCCGGTGTAGCCCTGGTGGAGTGTGCGGGGTTGGATGCCGGTGGTGTACTGGTCGTCGCCGCGGGTGAGGTCGGGGTTGCGGAGTTTGCCCAGCGCGTCGTAGCTGCGCTTTTCGACGACGGCGGCGGCGAAGCTGCTGGTGGGGCCGGTGTGCTTGGTGATCAGGCGGGGGGATCCCAGGTGGTCGGTGTGGGTGTAGAGGGTGGGCTGCTTGGTGACGGTGGCGGCGTCGGCCGTCTCCCGGTAGGCCAGGGTGGCCACCGTGCGGCCTTCGGCCTTGACCAGGAGCCGGTGGTCGGTGTTGGTGCCGCTCTGGTGGCGTTCGTAGAGGCCGGGCAGGTAGGTGATGGTGCTCTGGCTGCCGGTCTTGCGGATGCGTTCGCCGTTTCCGTCGTAGAGGAAGGCGGTGGTGGTGCCACTGGTGGGGGTGTGGGTGGCCGGCAGGTTGAGGTCGTTGTAGGTGACGGTGGCGCCGGGCCGGCTGGTCTGGTTGCCGACCTCGTCGTAGCCGTAGGTCCGGGTGCCGAACAGGCCACCGCTTACCTGGGTGACCAGGTGGGGCCGGGCAGGGTTGCCGTACGCGTAGGTGCCGCGTAGTTCACTGCTGATGATGTTGCCGAGCTTGTCGTAGTGCCAGTCGTCGGTCTGGAACACCTGCCCCGTGGAGGGGTTGCGGGTCTTGGCGGTGGCCAGCCGGTTCAGCGGGTCGTAGGTGAACTCCTCGGTGACCGGGCCCTGCGTGCGGGTTTTCAGGTTGTTTTCGTCGTCGTAGGTATAGGTCTCGGCGAACAGGCTGGTGTTGGGGTTGATGTCGGTGCTGTGGGTGACGACGCTGCGGTTGAGGACCTGCCCGCTCCAGTCGAGAGTCTGGCTGGTGACGGTCCCGTCGCCTGCTTGCTCCTTGACCAGACGGTCCTGGCTGTCGAAGTCCTTGGCCGTCCACAGCGTCTCGGTGCCGCTCTGCACACTGGACAGGCGGCCGTTGGTGGTGGCTGCGGGACCGTAGTTGTAGGTGACCTGGGTGTGCTGGCTCTGGCCCTTCATCTTCGGGTAGCCCACGCTGGTGAGCCGGTCATAGCTGTCGTGGTCGAAGTTGGTGGTCAGGGTCTCCTTAGGTGCGTTCGGGCTGGCGTTGGCCGGCTGGGTCTGGGAGACGTAGTCCGGGCGGCCGAGGGAATCGTAGGCGTAGTCGGTCGTGACCACGCCTCTGGCCGCGGGAGTGACCCGGTCGTCGGAGGTGACCTGCATCAGTGCGCCGCGCCAGGTGCGTCCCGAAACGGTGTCCCAGGTGCGGGTCGCCGTGGAGGTGCTGACGCCGTTCTTGTCCGTGGTGGCGCGCAGGGTCTCGCGGCCCAGCACGTCGTAGGTGAATGCGGTGTGCCGGCCCTTGGCATCCGTGGTCGAGGTGACCTCGCCGAACGCGTTGTAGCCGTAGGTCATGGCGCCGCGGTCCCCGTCGGTGCTGGAGAGCAGCGCGCCCTGGTCGTCGTAGGTGTAGGTGGTCTCGGTCTTGTCGCTGCTGGTGCTGCGGGTGCTGAGCAGGGTGCCGAACGGCCCGTAGCGGTAGACCCGGGTCGGCGGGCCGGATGTGTTGTCGTCGTCGACCTGCCCCACCACCATGTCGTTGTGGTCCACGGTCGTGGTCTTGATGTTGCCGCGGGCATCGGTGTAGGTGGTGGTCAGCTCGGAGTACTCCCAGGTGCGCGGTGCGGCACTGTCGGGGTCTCGCTGCTTGACGAGCCGCCCGGCATCGTCGTAGCTGTAGGTGGTCTTGTCCACCTGCGCCGGGGGGGTGCCGACCGGGTGGACCGTCGACATCGACGCCCGCATGCCTTGCGGCGTGTAGGACAGCGTCTGCTGTCGCATGGTGTTGTCGAAGCCCTTGAACCGCTCGGTCACGGGTCGGCCCAGCCGGTCCACCACGGTCTGCGTCACGGCACCAGTGCCGTCCTTGACCTCGGCCTGGACCAGGTTCTCCTCGCCCGCCTCGACCAGGCTGTAGCCGACCGTGCGCTCCGCACCGCTGGGCAGCCTCGTCTTCACCAGCCGGCCCAGCGTGTCATAGGTGTGATCGGTACGCAGACCGTTGGCATCAACGGCGACCTTCAGCACACCCAGCACCGGGTCATAGCCGGTGTAGGAGGTGTGCTGCCGCCCGTTCTGCACCGCATGCGGATAACCGAGGTCGTCGTATGCATAGGTGGTCTCCCGCACCGTGCCGTCGGCGAGATCGGTGCTGGTGCGGCGGATGACATTGCCGTCCTCGTAGTCGAAGGCGGTCTTCAGCTGCCGACCAGGGGCTGCATCACTGGCGTACGACTTGACGGTATCGATCCGGTCCGTGGACCCCTCGTAGGTGTAGGCACGGGTCCGGATTTGTTGCTTGCCAAGCGTGCCGGTGGCAGGGTCGATCGCTTGGTCCATCGTGACGACCTTCTGCGGTCGGCGCACCAGCCAGTTCGCGGCATCCACATCCGGCGTGAACAGGACCGTGCGGGAGTTCTCCCGTACCTTCGGGGCAGACACCGCATGCGTGTACGTCCTGTGGGCGTTGCCGTACTCGTCCATGTCCTTCACGGACGTGGTCACCGACCGGAAGGGCTCCTTGCCCAGCGCCTCGAATGCGCCCGGCGTCATCGATGTCAGGTTGGTGATCGCGGGAAATTCGTAGCTGCGTTGCCTGGTTTTGCTGACGTAGTTGAAGAAGACGAGGTTGCTTCCCTTGATGTCCCAGTCGCTCTCGGTGTGTTCCAGTCGCTGCCGGTTTCCGGACAGCTTGTGGATCATCCACCGTTGCTCCAGCGCGGGATCCTTGTGCCGCTTGGTGTTGGTGTAGAAGGACCGCTCCACCACGCTGCGACTGGAGTCGCTGCTGGGGTAGGTAGTCACCTTCCGCTCCGTGAACCCCAGCGTGCCGCGGCCGAATTTGTCCGTCCGGCCCTCGCGGTAAAAGTAGTCCGACATCATCACGGTGTCGTCGTCGATACCGGAGTCCCGTCGCATCTGCTTGACCACGTAGGAGCCGCCGCTCATGCATGCCAGGCCGGTTGCCCGCGGGCAGTTTCCACGGCTGTAGACCGCGGCGTCGGTCAGCGGGGCGTAGCGGAACTCCAGCGTCGCCGGCAGTTCATCCAGCGCGCCCTTGGGGAAGTGGTTACCCTCGTACACCCGCCACAGCAGGTCCTGCTGGTCACCGGCCGCGCCTCCGTCGGTCTTGTGGAGGAACAGCTTCAGGGCGGGTGAGCCGGTCGTTCCTGCCGGGGGGCGCTCCACCAGCAGCACATCGCTCAGCCCGTCACCGTCGGCATCGACCAGCCGAGGGCCCTGCCGCTCGTAGACGCTCTTGGACATCGCGTTGAAGTTGATGGTCGTGGCCGTGCGGGTGAATGACAGTGCCCCAGGGGCGGAGGAAGCGCTGCGGATCGCATCCAGCCCTGCGTACAGCGGCTCAAATTGAGCGCCGCCCGCCAGCCTGGGCACGAGCAGCTCGCCCCGCCCGTCGCCGTTGTCGTCGACGACGAGCGCGTTCGCGAACGCGTGCTCTCCCGCCGTGACCCCGCTCGCCTTCGCTCCGGTGAAGCCGCGGCCGGTGTTCAGCCAGTAGAACAGCTCCGCCTTCTTCACGCCGTCCGACGAACCATTGGTCAGCAGATCAACCAGGCCGTCACCGTTCAGGTCCAGCCACTGCTTGTCCAGCTGCAGTACCTTCGCTGGAAGGCTGATCTGCGCCGTCGTGCCCTTGGCCACGTCCCTGGCATACATCTGCCCGTCATCGTTGAACAGCACCTGGTCCCGGCCGTCACCGAAGACGTCGGCAACGGTCAGCCCGGCCGGATGCTCGCTGCCCAGCCCCGCCACAGGCAGCGTGTCACTGAATGCCTTGTCGTCAATGGGAGCTGTCGTGTCGTCGATGCTGGACGACACGGTGCCCGTGTTCTTGCGCCACGTCCACTTCCAGCTGGTGCTCGACAGCTGCTGGAACTGCAGCACATCCTGATAGCCGTCCCCGTCGAAGTCACCGGGAATCGCACCCTCGGCACCACCACCCTGGTTGAAGCCGCCCGTGAAGGGCGTCGTCGCCCTCAGCACATTCCCCGAAGGCCGCGTCACCAACGGCTTCCAGGTGCTTGCGGCATTCACCGCGTCGCGGGGCAGCAGGTCCATCCGCCCGTCCTTGTCGTAGTCCAGCGGCCACGCCTTCACGCCCGTACCCGCGGAGTTCGAGGGACCATCCGTGACCTGCGTGTAGACCTGCTGACCCGAAGTGGCCTGCGCCTTCAGATACTTCCAGCCCGACGCCTCCGGCCACGCCACGTCCGTACGGCCGTCACCGGTGAAATCCGCCGCCACCACCTGACTGTTCACCGACGACGGCACCAACGCCGCCCCGGACGTGGTGGTCTGCTCCTTCCCCGGCAGGAACCCATCCGATCCCAGCGTCCACGACAGGATGGTGTCCCGTCGGCACTCGGAGTCGTTGGCACCGCACTCGCGCACCTTCGCCAGCTTGCTCGCACTGGCCGGCCCGCTGTTCTCGTAGGACAGTGTGTACTGACGGGCCTGCTTCCACTCCGGCCCGGAGAGCAGACTCATCGTCACTGTCTCAAGCCGCTTGGTGGACTCGCGCGGCTGACCGAGCGCATAGCCAAACCGCTTGTCCGGCCGGGTGTCCCCGTACTGGAAGCGCACCTGACGGTCCATCTTGCCGACGCGCCCATAACTGATCTTGTCAATCCACCGCTCGACCTCGGACGCATTCGACGCCGACACGGTGCGCTTTCCGTACTCGAACTGGATCGTGTTACCCGAGCGATCCTTCACCTGCGATATCGGCCACGCCGTGTTCGCGCTCCCCGTCGACGTCTGCACCTGCGCGGCATCGCCATTGGCGGCGTACGTCTCCACGCGGCCGTCGGGGCCCCACACCTGGAACGTCGTCGGCCCCTTCACCGACGCCGGCGTCCCGGCCGCACGGAACGACTTCACCCGCATGTGCGTGTCCGGCAGCGTCCGGTACTCCTTGCCATCCGCTCCGTAGGCTCCCGCACCAATCCCGATCAGCCTCTGACCGTTCAGACAGAACAGGTCCGAGTCACCCAACTGCACGCCCTGCGTCATAGGCTCGGTGGCCAACGTCTTGGGACACCGGGAAATCTGCGACAGCCCGGTCAGGGTGAAGCCCATCCCCAGCTGGCCGTTCCCCGCCTGGCTGGAATAGCTCAACGACAGGTTCGGCTGCAGACCCCCACGCCCTGGCACCACCCGCAGCGGAATCTCATACCCGGCCGTCCCCGTGGCACTTACCGACGCGGCGCCGACCAGCCCGCCCATCTTCGTGGATCCCGCGGACACTGTGACCGACGCATTCGCCACCTTCGACGGATCCTTCACCGGCAACGGAAGCTCCGCAAGCGCCGCCCCCGAGGCAACCACCGCAATGGCAACCCCTATGGCGACGCCGGCGCGCCAACTCCGAAGCCGACCGGTTCGCCTCACGTGCAAGCCCACGATCCACAACTCCAGACATCAGTCACAACAAGCAGCGGGAAACCAAACAGATAAAACGGACAAAATCCTTAAAAGGCGTCCTGAATTGGTAGTGCAACGACACACCACTGGCACAGCAGAGTGACCGCCCCCCGCCCCGAGCCGCACGAAGGAAAACCCTCAACGTTTCCCTCATAAACCTCACCGACAACGTGCGCGATCGCACAGGACCGATACCAAACGACTATCGCGAGAGTCCCGATCGAGGCCAGTGACGAAGCGGGGCACAGGATGACGGCGACGCCACCGGCGCGCACTCAGGCACGCGCAAGGCTGCACCTTGCACAGCTGGCCCGACGACCGCCAGCCGCGTTGGCATGGCCTGCCCCGATCACGTGTGGCCGGGCTGGCAGCCACGGAGGTAAGGCGACAGTCTCGGGCCGGCAGACAGTCGTGCCGCGGGTAGCCGGTCCTGTTTGGCGCCATGCCAACAGGCGGATGGAGGACAGTAAGGCCACGTGACTAGTGCTCTGACCGCATAGGTTCGCCGGGTCGGTGGTCGTGGCGGTTGGATGTGGGGTGACGTCCGATCCGATCGCTGGAGGTGCGGTGGCTGAGCCGGTCCGTGTGCGCAGACTGACCGATCAGGAGGGGCAGAAGCTGCAGCAGATCGTGCGCCGGGGCAGCACCAGCACGGTGCGTTACCGGCGGGCGATGATGCTGCTGGCCTCGGCCGGCGGGAACCGGGTGCCGGTGATCGCGCAGCTGGTCCAGGCCGACGAGGACACCGTCCGAGACGTGATCCACCGGTTCAACGAGATCGGCCTGGCCTGCCTGGACCCTCAGTAGGCGGGAGGCCGTCCCCGCCAACTCAGCGATGACGACGAGGACTTCGTCATCGCGACGGCCACCACCCGCCCGGTCAAGCTCGGTCAGCCGTTCACGCGCTGGTCGCTGCGCAAGCTGGTCGCCTACCTGCGCAGAGTGCACGGGCGGGTGATCCGCATCGGCCGCGAGGCGTTACGCGGTCTGCTCGCCCGCCGCGGTATCACCTTCCAGCGCACCAAGACCTGGAAGGAGTCCCCTGATCCGGACCGCGAGGCGAAGCTGGACCGGATCGAGGAGGTCCTCGACCGCTTCCCGGACCGGGTCTTTGCCTTCGACGAGTTCGGCCCGCTCGGGATCCGGCCCACTGCGGGCTCGGGCTGGGCCGAACAAGGACATCCCGACCGGCTGCCGGCGACCTACCACCGCACCCATGGAGTCCGGTACTTCCACGGCTGCTACTCCATCGGCGACGACCGTCTGTGGGGCGTCAACCGCCGCAAGAAAGGTGCCGCGAACACGCTGGCCGCGCTGAAGTCGATCCGCGCCGCCCGGCCCGACGGCGCCCCGATCTACGTGATCATGGACAACCTGTCCGCCCACAAGGGCGCCGACATCCGCCGCTGGGCGAAGAAACACAAGGTCGAACTGTGTTTCACGCCGACCTACGCCTCGTGGGCGAACCCGATCGAGGCCCATTTCGGACCGCTGAGGCAGTTCACCATCGCCAACTCGAACTATCCCAATCACACCGTGCAGACCCGTGCCCTGCACGCCTACCTGCGCTGGCGCAACGCCAACGCCCGCCATCGCGACGTCCTGGCCGCCGAACGCAAGGAACGCGCCCGCATCCGCAGCGAGAAAGGCATCCGCTGGGGCGGCCGGCCCCTCGCCACCGCGGCCTGAGCAACCCCGGCGAACCTATGCGGTCACAGCACTAGCCGGGCTCCCTCACTTCGTCATGGGAGTGCGAAACCACGTTGACAGCTGCGGCCGCCGTCAGGTCGGCAGTGAGCCACGGCATGATCCGCGTGGACTCCCAAAAAGCCGGGCGAACTCTGCGGTCTGGGCCACATGGGCTGCCGACCGCAGGGGGTCTGACCGGCCTCGAGGTTGGTGGAGACCACGATGCGTATCTCCGCTCCGGTCAGAGGTCGTTTTCTCCCGTTGTTTCATCCCGGGATGCGAACTGGATCCGGTGTTGTCGGGTCGCGCCAGGAGACGGTGGTCTCGCCGGTGAGGCGGCGGGCCATCAGGTCGGTCATCGCGAGGTGGATCATGGCTTCGGAGCGTGTGGGCAAGGTTTCGTAGTCGCGGGCCAAGCACCGGTGGAGCATGAGCCAGCCGTAGGTCCGCTCGACCGTCCACCGTTTTGGGATCGGAGTGAATCCCCTGGCGCCGGGGGCGCGTTGGACGATTTCGAGGTCGATGCCGAGGGCGGCGGCGTGCTCGACGAAGTGTTTGCGGTAGCCGCCGTCGACCCAGACCTTGCGCAGGGTGGGGTGGGCGGTGGCGGCCTGTTCCAGAAGGGCTCGGCCAGCGGTGGAGTCCTGGACGCCGGCCGCGGTGACCAGCACCGCCAGCACAAGGCCGAGGGTGTCGGTGATGATGCTCCGCTTCCTGCCGACAATCTTCTTGCCCGCATCGATGCCCTGACTTGAGGCGGGGACACTGGTGGAAGTCTTGACGCTCTGCGCGTCAATCACGCCGGCAGATGGTTCGGCGCCGCGGCCTTCCTTCTGTCGTAAGAGCCGCCTGAGCAGGCCGTTGAGCTGGGTGAACACGCCTTCCTGCTGCCACTTGGCGAAGTATCCGTAGACCGTGTTCCAGTGCGGGAAGTCGTGCGGCAGGTAGCGCCACTGCACCCCGGTGCGGTCCACGTAAAGGATCGCGTTCATGATCTCGCGCAGGTCATGCTCCGGTGGTCGACCGAAGTCCAGGGCCCGGCCACGACGCTCGAAGCGCCAGGCTGACAGCACCGGCTCAATCAACTCCCAGCGTGCATCGGACAGATCACTCGGATACGCACGACGGTCGGCCATGACCTGGACATACCGCCGCCCAAGGGCGTGCGCCCAGGCGTGCACCCTGCGGCGTCGAAGCACGGAACAGACCCGGGCGTCCTTGAATGAGACAGGCGCAAGCAATCCTCCGCCCCATCCGTCGCACCGCAAGCCTCACCAAGCAGAACCGCCATCACAGACCCACCAGCACCACATCGAGAGGCAGAACGAACTGACTTAAAGCCCAATACTCACGATTAAAACGACCTCTCACCAGCACGAAGTCTGGCGTGGGCGGGGAACGCCGGCAGGCTACGGACGGGCCGGATCGCATCGCGCAGGAGTGGCAGCCGGGTGACGTCAACGCAGTTGGCGTTGGTCCGTGGCACCGCGAGCGGGAGCGATGTCATAACCGTCTGAGCTTGTTCCGTTTGGGCCGACACCCTCCGTGTGTTGGTCAGACCGCCAAGGCAGTCTCGTATTCGGCTGGACTGCGATAGCCGAGGCTGCTGTGGAGCCGGTGCAAGTTGTACGAGCCCTCGATCCACTCGAAGATCGCGGTGTGTGCGGCAGCCCGGCTGGGCCACGGCTGGGTGTCGCCCAGCTCGTTTTTCAAGGTGGAGAAGAACGATTCTGCGAGGGCATTGTCCCAGCACTGGCCAGTGCGGCCGACGGACAGGCGAATATTGAACTGCGCTGCCAGAATGGCGAGTTCATGGCTGGTGTATTGGCACCCGCGATCGGAATGGAAGATCACCGGCCCCGGACGGGCGGCGGGTTTCGCGAGCTGCCTTGAGGGCGTCGGCGACGAGTTCGGTCCGCAGGTGGTCGGCGGTGGCCCAGCCCACGACGCGTCGGGACGCGATGTCGATGACGGTGGCCAGGTAGAGCCAGCCCTCCTCGGTGGCGACGTAGGTGATGTCACCGCACCAGCGCGTGTCGATCGCTGCCGGGTCGGGTTGGAAGTCACGAAGCACAAGGTCAGGACGGGTGAATGCATGCGGGTCCGGGATGGTTGTGCGATGTCGGCGCCTGCGGGTTCGGCCGGTGAGTCCGGCCTGCCGCATCAGCCGTGCGACCCGGCGGCGTCCGCACCCCTCGCCCTCGCATTTAAGGACTGCATGGACGCGTGGGGCACCATAGGCGCCGCGGGACCGCTGGTGAACGGTGGTGATCTTCTCGGTCAGCTCGGCGTCCCGCACCTCGCGCGGACCGGGATTGCCGTTGCGGCGGGCGTAATAGGCGGTCCGGGAGACCTCAAGCAGTTCACACGCCCGTTTGACGCTGTGGCCTGCGCTTTTCTCCGCCTCGATGAACGGGTCCACGTTCACCGGGTCTCCGTCGCGAAGAAAGCCGTCGCATGCTTGAGGACCTCCACGTCCTCCCGCAGCCTGCGGTTCTCGCGACGCAGCACGGCCAGTTCCTCGTGCTCGCTGCTGGTCAGGCCGCCGCGTTCGCCCGCGTCGACCTCGGCCTGGCGGACCCAGTCCCGCACCGCTGTCTCGGTCAGGTCGAAGTCCTTGGCGACCTGACCGACCGAGCGGTCACCGCGCCGGCACAGCTCGACGATCTCGGCCTTGAACTCCGGCGTGAACGAGCGGCGAGGACGCGGCTTCTTCTTCCCCACGCTCTCCATGATGGACATCATCCTTCCGGGGCTGAAGCCCCTGATCTCAGATGTCCGTCAAAGCGGATCAAGCCCACGTCTGCATCAGGTGGCAGTCAGACCACTGTGATGCGGCGCCGAGCTCAAGGAAGAGCACCTCGTGCAGGCTCCTCAGTCGCCGCGTGCAGCCGTCCGCCTGCTCATGGCAGGGGGCGACTTCGTCGACGGTGTGCTCCTCGGCCTGTTGGAGTGCGGACCGTACCAGGGCGGTGAGGTGGTCAGACGTGGGCAGTCCGTCGCTCGACGCGTGGGATGGTATGGACATCGTGCCTGGCATGTTCAGTCGCAGGGGTCCGAAGTCAGCTCCCATGACTTCGGACCCCTTGATTTCCGGGCTATGCGACCCGAGTGGAGCGTGGGTGCGCCTCGGTGAGGAGTGCGCAGTGGTCGGAAACGGGCCGCTGGGTGCACTGTGAGAGGGCACCCCGCCCAGCGGGGGTGCGAGTCTACTGCTGCAGGGCGGGCTGGATGGCGTCCGCTGGTGCGGCTGCAATGCAGTTGGGACCGTCACCAGGGGAATCCGCGATCATCATGACTCCCAGCGGGTGCTCGGTGTGAGCGGCGGGGAAGCCGATGATCAGTGTGTTCCCCGTCGGCACGATGGCCGGATCCAGCTTGCCGTTCTCCCGAGTGATGTGGAATGGCCCCAAGCCGTCAGAATTCTCCGCGGGCACCGACGCGGACGGCGTCGGAGCAGATGACTGCGGGGCGGGGGTCTCCGGGCTGCCGTCGCCAGCACCGGCAGGCGGGGGGGAGGAGAGGCATTCAGGATCGCCGAGCAGTACCTTCGCCCGTACGCCCATGTGGGCCAGGTCCCGGCGCATGGCCTCAACGTCGGGCTTGCCGGACGGATCCTCGATGGTCAGCTTGACCTTGCCGGTGTTCTGCTGTTCCAGGGTGTAGGCGACGTTGGTGATCCGGCCCAGAGACTGACCCGTCCCCGAGGACACCGCCTGGCCGCCTCCGGCATTCGGGGCCTGGCCTAGGATAAGTGCGGTGATCGCCGCTGCAGCGGTCAGCCCGGCGCCGACGGTGACCGGGACCCAGCGCACCCGGCGGCTCCTTGCCGGCCGGGGAGCGGCCGTCTCTTCGGCGCCTTCCTGCTGGGCGCGCTGGACGTGGTTCTTCAGTTCGTGCATCAACCGCTCCTCGAAGCGTTCAGGGTTCATCAGGCCTCCATCAGGGACGAGAAGGGCGGGGCAGAGTCCGGGACTGCCGTCTCCGGCACGTCCTTCAGTGCGCGGCGGGCACGGTGCAGCCGCACCCGGGCGGCCACGGTGTTGATACCGAGCGCCGTGGCAGCCTCGGCGACCGTCAGGCCATCCACCGCGACCAGTTCGAGCACGGTTCGCTGGCTTGCTGGCAGCGTGGCCATTCGTGCCAGCAGTGCGCGAGCCTGGCGCTCGGCGTCGATGCGTTCTTCCAGGCGGGCGATGTCGTCGCCGTCCAACAGGCGGCGGCCGGCGATCCGGCCTTCGGCGGCCCACGCGCGGGCGGCACGCCGGTTCTCAGCCGCCGCGACATTGCGGGCGATGCCGTGCAGCCAAGCGATGGGGCTGCCCAGCTCCTCCCGGTAGCCGTGGGCCGCAGAGATCGCCGCCAGGAACACCTCGGCCACCAGATCGGCCGCGGCGTGGGGATCACTGCTGCGCCGAGTGGCATACCGCAGCACCGCCTGCACGTGCTCCCGGTAGAACGCCTCGAGCGCCTGCGGGTCCTCAGCGATGCGCGCTACCTGGTAACTGTCCGGCGGATGTCTCACATCAACTCCCTACGTCTGTCCGTCGCCCTTTCCCCCTCTTGGCGTCCCGCGGCAGATGCGTTACTCCCCCACCTCTCCCCACGCCACAAGACTGCTCGGCAGCACCCTGTGCGGCTGCACGTCGCTTGCTTCCCAGGCACGGGCCAGCACGCGGTAGAGGGCGGCCCGGCAGCCGAGAAAGAGCTCGGCCTATTACGCCGTTTCAGCGCGCCCTGTCCGCCGTCGCTTGGCTGCCACCTCCCGGGGCAGCAGCTCGGGCGGAAGCAGGGCACCTCGATCCCAGACCGGTTGAGGCACGTGAAGCTCCTGGTGGAGCGAGGTCTTCCTGGTCGAACACCCATCCACGGACGCGAGGCAGCCCCGCTGGGATGGTCCCAGCGGGGCTGCTGTCGGTGAGGCGTCGCCGTGGCGGCATCGACGTGGTGGGCTCAGGGCTTGAATATGACTGTCCGCGACCAGTGCTGCTTTGTGTTCCCTGCAGAGAAGGACTGAAGGTTGGGCGTTGAGGAACCCGTCAGGGTCGTCAGGGCCTTACCCGAAAGGCCGTTCCGGATGGTGAAGTACTTGAGGCTTGTTCCAGGGACAGGATCGATCGCCCAGTTCTGGCTGATGGTGCCGTCGCATGCTCGGACAGCCACGGCGGTACTGAGGCCGCCATTGGCGGTGTCCAAACACAACCCAGCCTTCCGGTTCTTGAGCATGAAGCCGCCAAAACCGTTGTCGAGCTTGTTGAACGTGTTCCACTGGCCTCCGAAACCGGAACCGACGTCAACTGACACGCTGGCCGGCCCAGGGGCAGGGAATACGGCCTTGGTCGCCAATGACCCAATTGAGGTGCGTGGCTCGAAGGTAAAGGTTCCAAAGAAGGTGTCGGCATGTGCTCCGCCGGCAAGCGGGCCCGCCAAGGCGCCCACAAACGCGGCAGTAGCAGCTACCGCGACGCCGACTCTGCGGCGTTGACGGGATGAACTGATCACCACGAAACTCCAATGACGTGCGAGGGTTGCAGTGAGAACGAGAGCCGGGAGTCTGGTCGTCTTCTTGGCGGCCGATTCCCCGCAACGAACTGGGTCTGGGGCTTGCCCCGTTGCCCCGCCGACGCCGAGCAGTACGCTGCGGTGCTTCCCTCGGTTCGCGGTGACGCGCCGGGCGTGAAGCCCGATCATCGAGAACGGCTCCGCCGCATACATCGATGGGGCAGCTGAGCCGCGCCTTCGATCATCCTCAATCCGGGTCAGCCCGAATCACTCCAGCACCATGCCAACGTGAGGACTCGCTTCTGAGAGGTTTTCCGATCGGTCGAACACAAGTCCGGTTCGGGTGATCTCTCGCTGTCGGGGCGGGCACGACGGCAACGCCTGCCAATAACTCTGGGTGCGATCCCAACCGACAGCGCCAAGAGGCCCCTGGGGCGCAGCCCTTCGTGCTACCTCGGTGAACTCCAACGCGCCGTCTCCGACGTGTGACTGTCTCACACGCAGGTTCGGCAACGAGGCGGACGGCCCGGATCACGTCCGCTGCTACAGATCAGACCCCTCGGGGGCTCAGTGGCAGGTTATCCGGCCCTTGCTGGCAGTACCCGGCTGGTGTCAGGGGCGGGCACTCGGGGGCTCTAGCCACCGCGTGATGCTGGACGCGGTCCGCTACGCAGTCGACAACGGCGCCATACAGGGCCGACGCGCCCTATGACTTCCCCCCGTACCGTGTGCACAACTTGCCCGATGCCGGCAAGGACAGGCATGCTCACCGCACTCCCCGACCGGCTGCGGGTGGTTGCGGCGTTCGCGATGCCGCGTGGCGTGAGGGGCGGCCAAGTGCCAGCTCTGCAATTTACTCAATGCGGACGACGCCCATGCCCTCATTGGTGCGCATCCGCGAGGCCTAGTCAAACTAGGCGAGGCGGCGAGGTGTTGAAGAACGGCTTGCCTGCTCGACGTCGTCAACGGTCAGCACGTCGGCCCTCCGAGTCCGAGTAGAAGCTCAGCCAGATCCAGCGGTTCGTCCAGCAGATGGTCTGCCGAGACGCCACGCGACGCGCCGGGCACGATGCCTACGTTGGGCTTACGGACGTGTGATCTCTGTAGGGATTTCCCCGATGTACCTGCAGACATGGAAGACAAGTATGAGCCTGCAGCCGGCACGTATCGAGCAGCTCGGATCACTCGTCTACGCGGCCTCGAGATGTCGGCTGGATTCATTCACCTTCCAGGATATGGACCGATCATGATTCGCTTCCGCGCGCCTCGCACGCTGGTGGCTTCGGCGACCTGTGCGCTTGCCGCTGCTGTGCTGTTGCCCTCCCCCGCAGCGGGCTCCTCCGCTTACTACCAGGGGCAGGGTCTGTTCGAGAAGTCAGACCGGGTGTGGACGGCAACTGGAGGCGCCGGGGGCAGCGTCACGTACTCGACCTCGAACGGATCGCCGGCGCAGCAGTGGTCGGTGGTGCAGGCTTCCGGAAGGCCTGCAGGGCAGGTGAACTACATCAACCGGAACACGGGCCTGTGCATGGACGTCGACAAGAGTGGCCCGAATCAAGGACACACCATCGGAGCACGGGTCATCCAGCAGGAATGCAGCGGGACTCTCAGCCAAGTGTGGGAGCTGCGGACGGACTGGGACCCCTTCTTCAAGAAGGCGTACGCCGTGCAGAACAAGCTGAGTCTCTATTCCCTGACGGTGAAGGGCGGTTCCGAGGCCGACGGCGCCGCCTTGGTACAGGAAGATCTGCTCGGCGGGTGGGGCGGATATCACCAGTTCTGGTACATCAACCCGGTTTCCTAGCGCAGATCTCCAATGACGCTAGGCCGCCCCGGGGATTCGGTGCGGCCTAGCTGCGGACAAGTGCTTGGGCGAGCGGAAGACGGCCTTCGCTGCGTAGTGGAGAAGTCTTCCGCTCGCCCTGCCGAACCCCGTGGCAAGGAGTTTTTAGCGCTTCTCACCACGACTCAAGCGCTCGGCATCGTCCAGACCGTGCCGGCAGGTGGTCCCTATGTGCGTGGGATGCTAGGTCCGCCAGGGACGCGACCATTCGTCCCGTCCAACTGCCGCATCCATCCCCGTCACTATGCGTAATCGAGCATCACTCCGACCGCAGCATCAAAACCGACGGCATCTGCGCTCCTCCTGGAGTTCGCAGCACTTGAGCTTGTGTCTCGTCAGTACTGCTGGCCAGATGCAGGCATAGAACCCCTGAACGAGCCTGTGATGTGGATGAGTGAGCATCGGATCTTGCCCAGGGGCCGCCCCAGGACTTGAGTGGCGATGGCCTGCTCGTGATCCGACAGGACAGCCTCTACGTACAGATGGCGAGACGCGTTGACCGTGACGCCGGTCGGTGTGCATCCAATCTAGTGTCGCTTCCGCACCTGCGTCCGGCGTTGATCACTTCAAGTATCCGTGAATGAGCTGCGCCGACGCTGTGATGAGTGAACGTTGCTTGATGCGGAGGTGCGAGATCGGCTACCTGGTCATCCCACTGCGGTGCGCTGGGCATTAGGGAGGGGTAAATGCAGGAGATGTATGTGACATACCGGGGAACTGTCTACCCATGGCATTGTGATCACATCGGCCACATGAACGTCATGTGGTATGTCGGCAAGTTCGACGAGGCCACGTGGAACCTCTTCGCAAACATCGGCATCACTCCTGACTATCTGCGCTCCAACCATCGT
The DNA here is from genome assembly GCF_041051905.1 of Streptomyces sp. R11. Classification (NCBI taxonomy): domain Bacteria; kingdom Bacillati; phylum Actinomycetota; class Actinomycetes; order Kitasatosporales; family Streptomycetaceae; genus Streptomyces; species Streptomyces sp. R11. The sequence goes on along the minus strand of NZ_CP163432.1, from coordinate 9,456,545 downwards.
GGCATGGTTGCAGTGGACCAGCGGATCTCGTATCGCAGTGAGCTACTCACAGGTGATGTCGTGCTGGTCCGTTCTGCAATCCTGGAAGTACGGGAAAAGGTCATTCGCCTTTGCCACCAGATGGAGAACGCAGTAACCGGCGCCGTCGCAGCCGTCACCGTCGTGACCGGAGTCCACCTCGACACGAAGACGCGACGCTCGTGCGCGCTGCCTGCAAAGAATCTCGCACTTGCCAAGACCTTCGTGACAGATTTTGAGCCGGGCTTCTGACGCACTCCGCCCCCAGGCGCTCCTGTCGGCCAGGGGCCAGTTGCGCTGCACTCGGTCGGGGCCGCGTCTGCAGGATTGGTTATCGGTGGTTCTCAAGGGTAGTGATGGCGGTGCCAAGTCACGGAGGAGTCTGCGTATCCGGCAGGACGGACTGGGCGTCTCAGGGCAGTCTCCGGGCGGCGATTCTGCGTGCACTCGTCGGTCCTGGTGAGGTATGGGGCAGGAGTGTGTCCAGCAGGTGCGGATCTCTGCCAAGTGAGGGGGATGATGAGGCTGGTGGTGTCGTTTCTGCTGTTGCCGTTGTGGCGTCCTGGGCCTGGGCTGCGAGGCCCTGGACCGTTCGCAACCAGTGCTGCCGATAATGCCCGGCGTCCCCGAACGCCGCAGCCACGACTACGTCCGGGCCGGCACCACCACCCTGTTCGCGGCCCTGGAAGTGGCCACGGGCAAGGTGATCGGTTCACTGCACCGCCGACACCGGGCCGCCGAGTTCAAGAAGTTCCTGACCAAACTCGACAAGGAAGTACCCGCAGACCTCGACGTCCATCTGATCCTGGACAACTACGCCACCCACAAGACACCCGCCATCAAGAAGTGGCTGCTGGCACATCCCCGCTTCCACCTGCACTTCACACCCACCGGATCATCGTGGCTGAACCTGGTGGAGCGATGGTTCGGCGAACTGACCAGTAAGAAACTCCGCCGCGGCGTCCACCGCTCCGTCCAAGCCCTCGAGCGTGACATCCGAGCCTGGCTCACCGACTGGAACGAACACCCCAGACCCTTCGTCTGGACGAAAACCGCCGACGAGATCCTCGACAAAGTCGCCACCTACTGCCAGAGAATCTCCGACTCACGTCACTAGCGGGCACCGTTCGGTTTCCTGCCTGCTCGGCTCCAGTTGCCAGCCGTTCTTCCGGCCCAGCGGCGCCAGCAGCCCGGGGACATAGCCCCGCATCCGCCACTGCAGGTCCGCTGGCCCGAAGGAGGGGCCGCCTCCTTGCCCAACGGGGGGACGGGTGAGGAGGCGACCCCAGACGGTACGCGCCTACCGACGCCAAGGTCGACGCGTCTCTGTCTTGCCCAGCTGTACGTACGGTCTGTCCTGGCGGATCACACTGCGCGCAAGGATTTTCCGTAGTCACCCGCCGACCTGCCGCCTCTGCATGGACACGGCTGTACGGTCAGAGCGCGCCGTCGCCACCCTGCCGCGCGCGGGTGACAAGCGCTGACTTGCCGCTACCGAAACCTGATCGTCCTGACTGACCTGACGGCACCTCACAGCTGTCTTTTCACAGGCCACACGGACACAGTGCATCCTTCTGCCACGCCGGGCCGTAGCACCTGCCCGCATCACTGCTCGGATTCGCCAGTGAAATGTCGTGACACACCCGTGGACAACGGCTGTCCACGGTTGGAGCGCGCACGCGGTCTGCGCCGACGCGGCACAGCCCTCTCAATCTCAGCTGTCATGACGCGAGTCGAGGGCTTGTCGCAGGAATCCTCTTCGCCTCAAACATGCTGGGGGAAAGGGCCTTCTTCACCCGGTTCTCCCCCGGGCGGCACGTGCTAGGGGAGGACAGGATCAGCCTCGACGAGGCTGAGCACCCGATAGTCTCGCCCGCCCTCCGACAGCACGTCGGAGTATGAACCTTGCTCGAGCTTCTTTCCGACCCTGACCCGCCGGGGGCGAGCAATACGTGCAATCGGGCAAGGAACCGCATCGGCCACAGACACGCCTCCTGTGCAGCAGCGGACGACGGGCCTCATGCCTGCTTGCGCCTCGACCTGACCATTGAAGGGCCGCCCACTGCGGCCTGCTCGAGCGATCACGCGGCATGCACCAAGACCAACCTGGGTCACTAGCAAATCGGCCCGCTGACGACAGTCGTGCGCACAGTAGTCAACCTCCACATCCGAAGCCCTTCGCCACATCGATGAGGACATGGGTTTGGCTGCAGTCTTACAACTCGTGCGCGGAACGTCAGGCCGTCCGCCCCGGGGGGGTTGCACGGGTACGCCCACCATCGACCGCAGCTGTCGTACGGCCTCATCCTCAATAGTCACGTCATCGACGCACCCGTCTCAGCACCCACCAGGCGAACCAGACACCGAAATTCAATGTCGACGTACTGTGATGCGATGCGGCTAATTGATTGCATCCGTGGCTCGGGCGAACTGGGCGGCGTATAGCCGCGCATAGGCTCCGCCGGCGGAGAGCAGCTTGTGGTGCGTGCCCTGTTCCACGATCGCTCCCTCCTCCATTACCAAGATCACATCAGCGTCGCGGATCGTGGACAGCCGGTGTGCGATCACGAAGCTGGTCCTGCCGTGACTCAGCTGCTCCATGGCGCGCTGGATCAGCACCTCGGTGCGGGTGTCGACCGAGCTGGTCGCCTCGTCCAGTACCAGAATCGTCGGGTTGGACAGGAAGGCCCTCGCAATGGTGATCAGTTGCTTCTCGCCCGCGCTTATCCCCGCGCCCTCGTGGCCGATAACGGTGTCGTAACCCTCGGGCAGGGTGCGGATGAAGCGGTCTGCGTAGGCGACACGCGCTGCCTCCTCAATCTCCTCGCGGGATACCTCGCGGGAGGAACCGTATGCAATGTTGTCCGCGATCGTGCCCTCGAACAACCAGGTGTCCTGAAGCACCATGCCGATGCTGGCCCGCAGTTCCTCCCGTGACATGCACGCTGTGTCCGTACCGTCCAGGGTGATCCGGCCGCGGCTCACGTCGTAGAACCGCATCAGCAGGTTGACCAGCGTCGTCTTGCCCGCGCCGGTCGGTCCGACGATAGCGACGGTCTGGCCTGGCTCGACGGTGAGCGAAAGGTCCTCAATCAGCGGCTTGTCCGGCTCGTAGCGAAAATGCACATTCTCCAGCGCGACTAGACCGCGATGCTGGTGCGGCCTGAGTGGCAATTTAGGCTCAGGCGACTGTTCCTCGGCGTCCAGCAGCTCGAAAATCCGCTCGGCGGAGGCGACGCCGGACTGCACCAGATTGGCCAAGGAAGCGACTCTCATGAGCGGCGTAGAGAACTGCCGCGAGTACTGGATGAACGCCTGCACGTTGCCGATCGACAGAACACCCGAGGCCACCTGCAGCCCGCCGATCACCGCCACCAGCACGTAGTTGAGGTTGGACACGAACAGCATCAGCGGCTGCATTGTGCCGCTGATGAAGTGAGCCTTGAAATCCGCTTGGTACAGCGTCTCGTTCTGCACCCGGAAGGTGTCGGCTGCTTCCCTCTGCCGGCCGAAGATCTTCACCAGTGCGTGCCCTGTGTACATCTCCTCCACGTGGGCGCTCAGTACGCCGGTGGAGCGCCGCTGCTGCACGAACTGCGGCTGTGCCCACTTGCCGACCCGGGCGGCCACCACCACCGACAACGGCACGGTCACCAGCGCGACCAGCGCCAGCAGCGGCGAGATCCAGCACATCATCGCCAGCACACCGACGATCATCAGAAGCGAGTCGATGAATTGCCCCATCGTCTGCTGCAGCGTCTGACCGACGATGTCGATGTCGTCTGTTGTGCGGCTCAGCACCTCGCCACGCTTTTGCTGATCGAAGTACGACAGCGGCAGCCGCGACAGTTTGGCTTGCACCTGCTCACGCATCCGGAACACGGTCCGGTTCACGACCAGGTTGGACAGACGATTCGCCACCAGCATCAATACTCCGGCGAGCAGGAAGACACTAAGGGCGGCGAGCAGAAGAGCGCCCAGCGCATCGAAGTCGAGACTGTGCCCCGGAGTGAAGTCCCTGCCGGGGAGCAGGTCCGCGCCCCGGCCGTCGTCCCTGCCCTGCAGGCCCTCGACGGCCTGCTCCTTGTCGTCGTCCGACATCGGCTGACCGGCGATGCCCGCGAAGACCAGGTCGGTCGCCATACCGAGAATCATCGGTCCAGCCACCGAGAGACCCACGCCGCACGCGCCGGCCGTCAGCATCCCAGAAAGGGCCATCCGCTCCGGCTGCAATTGCGCCAGCAGCCTCACGCCGGAGGCCTTGAAATTTGTCGAGCGATGGTCGGGCACACCGCCCATCAAGCGCGTCATCGGTCCGGGCACGCCTCAGCCCCCATCAACTGCGAGAGCACAATCTCTCGGTAAATCCCGTTGTCCGCCATCAGCTCGTGGTGGGCGCCGTTACCAACGACCCTGCCCCCGTCCAGCACTACGATCCGGTCGGCATCGCGGATGGTGGACACCCGCTGGGCAACGATGACGACGGTCGCCCCGACCGTCTCGCGGGCGAGCGAAGCACGTAGCGCCGCGTCTGTCGCGGAGTCCAGTGCGGAGAACGAATCGTCGAAGAGGTAGATCGCCGGGCGCTGCACGAGGACTTGTGCGATGGCCAGACGTTGACGTTGCCCTCCAGAGATATTGGTTCCGCCCTGGGATATGGGAGCGTCGACTCCGCCTTCGAGCTTGGCTACGAAGTCCCTGGCCTGGGCGGCATGCAAGGCGTGCCACAGTTCCTCGTCGGTTGCATCGGGCCGGCCATAGCGCAGGTTGGTCGCGACTGTGCCGGAGAAGAGATAGGGCCGTTGCGGTACAAGCCCCACGTTCCTCGCCAGCAGTCCCGGATCCAGCGTCCGTACGTCCACCCCGTCAACGAGCACCACCCCCTCAGTCGCGTCGAACAGCCGCGGCACGAGGCTCAGCAGCGTCGACTTACCGCTTCCTGTGGAGCCGATGACGGCAAGCGTCTGGCCGGGCCGGGCTGTGAGGTGGACGCCGTGCAGCACGGACGCCTCCGCGCCCGGGTAGCGGAACTCGACATCGCGGATCTCCAGGCGGCCGTGGCCAGCAAGCGCGGCCACCGGCACGGATGGCGGCACGACACTGGGCTCCGTGCCCAGCACCTCCTGAATCCGCTCGGCGCATACTTCAGCGCGCGGCACCATCATGCACATGAAGGTGGTCACCATGACGGCCATCACGATCTGTATCAGGTAGGCGAGAAAAGCCATGAGCGCACCGATCTTCATCCCGCCGCTGTCGATCCGGTGCGCGCCGAACCACACCACAGCGATGCTGGAGAGGTTCACCACCGTCATCACGATCGGGATCATGAGCGCCATCAGCCGACCAGTGGCCAGCGACACCTCGGCGAGTTCAGTGTTGACGGTCCCGAAACGCTTCTGCTCGTAGCAGTCGCGGACGAAGGCGCGGATGACGCGGTTGCCGGTGATCTGCTCCCGCAGCACTCGGTTCACTGTGTCCAGCCGCTCCTGCAGCGTGCGAAACAGTGGCCGCACGCGACGCGCGATCAAACTCACTGCTACCACCAGTACGGGAATAGCAGCAAGCAGCACCATCGACAGCGGCACGTCAAGGCAGAGTGCCATGACAAGCCCACCCACACACATGATCGGCGCCGACACCATGAAGGCGAACGCCATCAACACGAGCATCTGCACCTGGTGGACGTCATTGGTGGTGCGGGTGAGGAGAGATGGCGCACCGAACTTGCCCACCTCGTGCACCGAGAGGCTCTGTACTCGCTCGAAGACCCGGGCCCGCACATCCCGGCCGACCGCAGCGGCGGTGCGTGCGCCGAAGTGCAGAGCGCCGACGTTGCCCGCGGACTGCAACACGGCAACGGTGATCATCAGCCCGCCGTATCGCAGGACATAGTTCGTGTCCCCACGCAGAACACCGTGGTCGATGATGGCGGCGTTGAGGACGGGCAGACAAAGCGTCGCGAGGGTCTGCGCCAGTTGCAGCAGGACGAGCCAGGAAGTCGGTCGTCTGTATGGGCCCAGGTGGGCCCATACAAGTCGGATCAGCACACTCACTCCCTCAGGCCTCGGTCAAGCGCCCACGCACGATCTTGTCCATGGCCTTTGTGTCTAGTGCTCCTGGGTAACGACGTCCGCAAACCCTGAGGACTGCCGTCGATGATCACGGCAGTACCAGGCCGGCCATGGCAGGGTGGCTTGTATTCCAGGCGCCGGAAACAAACAGACGCTGGTCGTCCCAGAGGGACACCAAGCCACACGGCATCCTGCCCATCACACCCGAGGGGTAGCAGTCCGCCTGCACGCCGCCGCCTCCCCGCAGAGGCTTGCCCTGCACGAAACGGGCCTACTCAATGAAATACGGGAAGCCAGGAAGAAATGGTTCTTGGGCTGCGACGTGCGCCCGCGACATCCATCCCATCAGATCCCCTGCGTAACCAGGCAATGTCAAAGCGTAGTCAGGGGGTTTTCCCTAGGGACTGAACAGGACAAAAGAAGCAGGGTGGTGTGTAGTCCCCTACGAGTGACTCTCATGAGAGCAGACATCAGGTAGTGATCGTCATATGGCTCTGAAGCAGTTCGAAATGATCGAGGTGGCTCACGAAGGCAGTCACACTCCGCCCAGGCCGCCCCAGGCTACGTCACTGTTTACCCGAACGCATTTCCTCGATCACCAGGAGACGTCTCCAGGTATGGCGCGTCGAATCACCACAGAATGCCTGACGGCGTGGGGCGTTCCACGTGAGAGCATCGATGACGTCCTCCTGGTCGTCTCTGAGCTCGTAACCAATGCCATTCAGCACGCGCGTCCCACAACGGTGCTGTGCCTGACGCTCAACCCGAGTCGATCTCTCCTACGCATCGATGTGATGGATGGCGGCTGCGCTTGCGACGAGCAGCCCACGGCAGACCCCGACGAGCACGGTCGGGGCCACATGATCATCGAACAGCTCTGCCGCGACCACGGCACATGGGCGGCAGCCGGCTTCGCCAACAACTGGGCCGAACTCCCTATTTGAATCCCACCTGGCGCGCGGGCTACCGAGGTGCCGCCCCTTTCGTTCCCCCCTCCGTACGAGTCGTCGTCCCTTGATCCGGCCTTCAGAGCGAGCTGCTCCAAGGTCTTGCAGGGAGTTCGGGCTGCAGGGTTGCCACACACGAGAACCACGCTTGCAGCCATGCCCTTCCGCGGCCGACTTTGCAGGCCGCGGAAGCAGGCAGGAAACCTTCCGCTCAAGCCGCCCTATACCTCAGCTTGCTCAGAGATGCCACTGCGCCAAAGCATGCGGCAGGCCAAGGCGGATGCTAAGGGCTCGCAGAAGAACAACACGCTGTTTTCAGCGTCTGGTTGTGTCTGTGTGGTAGAGCGCGTAGACCTCCTGCGTTGCGCCGGGGCGGACGTCATGACTGCCTCCGCGCCTACAGAGTAGGGATCGCTCCGTGACCTGCAAGTTCAGCGTCAGATAGCACAGCGGCAGGCTCCAGAGCTCGAACCGACGTGTTGTTCTTCTGCGAGCCCTAAGGGCTCGCAGAGAATCAACATGCTGATTTGATCTCTGTAGGGCTGGTGTTTGCGAGGAACGCGGTGATGTCAGCAGGGGTGCGGAACCTGGCTGTCGATGGGGGCATGGTGTAGCCGTGTTCGGCCAGGAGGGGCTGGACTTGGTGAACGGCCCGGGTGAGGGTGCTGCCGTTGACTCCGAAGAGCTGGGCGAGCAGGTCTCGGGTGCCGAGTTTGCGCAGGTAGAGCACGGTGGCCAGCACTCTGTCGGCGCTGGTCAGCTTGTCCTTGGCCCCTGCCCCGCGAGCACGGATGCGCTCACCTCCTCGCTGCTGGAGCCGTCCTTGCTCACGTAACTCGTCTAATTTCGAGGTGAGTTGGTCGACGAGTTCGTCCAATGCCGGTTCGGGCATCCCGGTCAGTTCCGGGTTGCGCAGACACCCAGTGCCGGGCTGTGGGGAGGGGTCGGCTGATCGAGGGCGTTTGGCTGCATCGGCTGTGGCTGTGGTGTCGCGATGTTGAGGGTGGAGGGTGTAGTTCCAGTCGCCGTGGAAACGGTGCCGGTGCATGGGCAGGGCGTCGATGTCGCTGTCGGTGACCTTGATGCCGGTGTCGTACGTGGCTGAGTCGAGTTCGGCGTGGACTTTCAGCCCTGCGCGGGTGGTGGTCGCGGCGATGCTGTTCACGATGACGTCGTGGCTGGTCAGTGGGCGGCCGCGCCAGTTCATGGAGATGTGGGAGAACAGCCGGTGCTCGATCTTGTTCCACTTCGAGGTGCCCGGCGGCATGTGGCAGACCGTGATGTCCAAGCCCGTCTCGGCGGCCAGAGCAGCGAGTTCAGTCTTCCAGGCACGGGTGCGGTAGCCGTTGGAGCCGCCTGCGTCCGCGGTGATCAGCAGACGGGCGGGAGCCGGGTAGTCGTGCCGCCCTCGGGCCTGCCACCAGCGGCGGATGGAGGCGACAGTGAACGCGGCGGTGTCGTGATCGGTGCCGACACTGACCCAACCGGTATTCGCGGCGATGTCGTAGATCCCGTATGGGATCGCCTTGCCTGGTCCCTGCCGGTTCAGGAAGTCGTGCGTCTTGACCAGTACCGGCTCACCCTCGGGCCGCCACTGACGCCCGACGTTCTTGTAGTCGCCGACGAGTTTCTTCTTCTTCGTGTCCACGCTGATCACCGGTTGGTCGGCATCCATGTGCTGTCTGGCCCGCTCGTTGAAGTAGCGGAACTGGGCGTCACGGTCCGGATGCTGCTTGCCCTCGAGCGTCTTGGCGCCGGCCTGCAGGCTGAAGCCCTCCTCGCGCAGCAGGTCTCCGACCATGTCCGCGCTCACCCTGTGTCCCTGACGGGTGAGCTCGGCCGCGAGGTTCCTGGTCGACTTCACCGTCCAACGCAGCGGCGACATCGGATCGCCCCGCTCGTCAGGTTCCACCAGCGCCAGCAGCGCGGGCCGCAGACCCGGATCAAGGTCCACAGCCTTCTTCCGACCACCACCGGCCCTGCGTATCCGGCCCAGAGGCGCCTCGCCAGCCTCCAACTCGTCCACCCCTTTGCGGACCGTCGTCTCGCTGACCTGGGCCGCCCGCGCGACCGCCCGAATACCGCCGTGGCCCAGGATCCGAGCCTCGGCCCCTATCATCAACCGCCGCTGCCGCTCGTCCAGATGCGGGAACAACACCCCGAACTTGATGGCGAGTTGATCTCGAGTCTCGTCAGGTATGCGCATACCACGTGAACGATCTCGCCCGCAGCAAGCAACATGTTGATTCTCTGCGAGCCCTAACGACCTCGTGCACGGTTAACGACCTCGTGCACGGTTGGCCGTGGCTCGGCGCTCGGGTGGCTCGTTGAACTGCGCATGGTGGGGGCTGGGGCGCGTGAGTTGATCGTGGCGGAGTACCGGGTCACTGGGCTGTCGCCGGATGTGATCGCTGAACTCATCGCTGAGGTGGGGCCGTTGTGGCACGAGCAGCATCAGGCTCGGCTGACGGCTCGGCCGCGGCGGCGGGCTGTAGGTGCCGGGGCGAAGCACAAGTTCGTCTTCGTCGATCGGCTGTTGGCCACGCTTGTGAGTCTGCGCCATGGCACCACTCATGACGTGCTGGCCTGCTGGTTCGGCGTGGACCGCTCCACTATCACGCGCGCCATCGGCGAGGTGCGGCCCCTGCTCGCGCAGCGGGGCTGCACCGTCGCGCCGGGCATCCGCCTGTGTACTCTCGCCGAGGTCATCGAGCACCTGGGTGCCGATGGCCAGACCGGGATCATCGATGGCACGGAGATCCGTGTGCGACGCCCGGCCGCGGGCCGTAAGGACCGGGACAAGTTCGTCTCCGGCAAGACCAAGCAGAACGCCGTGAAGTCCATGGTCCTCACGGACGCCGAAGGGCGGCTGCTGTTCTGCAGCCCGGTCCGGCCGGGCAGTTGCGCCGACATCACCCAGGCCCGGCAACTCGGACTGGTCAAGCTCCTGGCCGACGGCCCGTTCATGGAGATCCTCGCGGACGCCGGCTATCAGGGCATGGGCGCGCAGACCGGCGGACGGGTGGTCACACCACCACACCGCAAGTTCAAGAAGAACGCTCCCGCCTGGTACGAGGAGCGGCACGAACTCCAGCGCAAAGCGCACTCTTCACGGCGCATCCGAGTCGAGCATGGCATCGCGCACCTGAAGAACTGGCGGGCTCTTGCCCGCCATCTCGGCCGTCGCGAGCACATGAGCGACATCGTCCAAGCCGTCGCCGGACTGCTCTCACACCAGCAAAGCGCCGCTCTATCCCGCGGCGTTCAGGCGTGACCACTGTCAGGACCGCAACTCTCGACGAGCCACGGCCAACCGTGCACGAGGTCGTTAGCCGTGGCTCGGCGCCCAGGTAGCTCGTTGAATTGGGCATGATGGAGGCTGGGGCGCGCGAGTTGATCGTGGCGGAGTAACGGATCGCCGGGTTGTCGCCGAGAGTGATCGCTGAACTCGCCCCGGAATAGGGCCGTTGTGGCACAAACCGCATCAGGCACGCCTGACGGATCGGCCCAGGCGGCGGGCTGTAGGAGCCGGAGCGAAGCACAAGTTCGTCTCCATCGACCGGCTGCTGGCCACGCGGGGCTGCACCGTCGCTCCGGACGTCCGGCTGCGTACTCTCGCCGATGCAGTCGACGTACCTGGGCGCGGGCGGTCGGACCGGGATCATCGACGGCACAGAGATCCGCGTGCGACGCCCGGGGCCGCAGGCCGCAAGGACCGGGACAAGTTCGTCTCCGGCAAGACCAAGCAGAACGCCGTGAAGTCCATGGTCCGCACGGCCGTCGAAGGGCGGCTGCTGTACTGCAGCCCAGCCCGGCCGGGCAGTTGCGCCGACATCACCCAAGCGCGACAGCTCGGACTGGTCCAGCTCCTGGCCGGCGGCCTCGCGGACGCCGACTGCCAGGGCATGGGCGCCCAGACCGGCGGGCGGGTGATCACACCGCCACACCGCAAGTTCAAGAAGAACGCTCCCGCCTGGCGCGAGGAGTGGCACGAGCAGCAGCGCAAGGCGCGCTCCTCACGGCGCATCCGCGTCGAACACGCCATTGCACACCTGAAGAACTGTCGGGTCTCACCCGACACCTTGGCCGACGCGATCACATGAATGACATCGTCCAAGCCGTCGCCGGTCGGCTTTCACACCAGCAGACCGCCACCATCTCCAGCGGCCTTCGAGTATGAACAGCGTCAGCGCCGCAGATCCCGACGTCCCACGGCCAACCGTGCACGAAGTCGTGAAGGTTGTCTCGTAAAGATCTTTTAGTCGCACTCGGGCATGGCGGGCCACCGTGCCGGCTTACCGGGCGAGGGCGAGGTTGTGCATCCGGGCGAGCCGAGCGTGGACACCATCGCCTTTGAGGCGGCAGTCGCGGAGGATCTTCCAAGCTTTCATGCGAGCGAAACCGTGCTCGACACGGGCCCGAACCTACTTGTAGGACCTTGTGGTCCTCTTCAGGCTGGGAGCTCAACCTCGCCACGCTCGCGGCAGTGCGGGATGACGAGGCCGGTGCCCGGGTACGCGCCGTCGGCGATGGTGAGGCTCCGAACTCGTCCCGTGCCTTGCAGTCGTTGCGGCTCCCGGCGGTCGGCCGACCACCGGCTCTTCAGGTGGCTACGTACTCGGGAGCCGCGACCACCCCTATAGTCGCGACGAAAGCTGAGCTGGCCAGCCGGGTGTCCACCTACGGCAACGTGGTTCACACCGTCGGCCATCCCGGACGCTGACCGGGTAGGAAGAACCTGGCAGGCCCTCGCTGCTCCCGGACCGGAACGTCACCCACTAGTGTGGTAACGCTTACTGCCTGGATCATCGCCCATTCGGGGTCCGGCCCCAGCAGGGGAGAGCGCGCCAAAAGAAAATCATCCTCCCACAGATACCAGCGACACTGCCCTGAACCTGTGGCAAGGATTCTCATATCAGCCTTTTGTGCGGCCGCTTGGAGAAGCTGAATACAAGCGCGAGCATGCCACGCATCAGGCGACAGGTTTGGAGAAGTGGCCAGCAAGACGTTGTCACTGCTCAGCAACAGCCAAATCCTCCTCTCCCCCACAGCTCGGATCACAAACTCTGTCAAGAGACTATCTCCGCAGTAAGGACGCCCGCCGTCGGACTTTTCAACAGGCCGGAAGCTGCAGCTTCAGCCTCGTGGCAGTGATATGCGAAGACACAGAACTCCGCTCTCAACACGGCCAGATGGCTGGGCGCCCTCCTGCGGCCCTCATAACTACCTGGGGACATCGGTACTCCGTCCAGCAGTTGAGGGCACTCCTTCCGTCGCCTGATTTCTTCAGGCGAGGGCAACATCGCCGCATCTCACAGTTTGGGCGTGGGGGGCGGCAGCGCTCGGGGACGCCTCTTCAGGGCCTGATCACCGCTAGGTGATCAGGCCCTCGTCATTCGGATAGCTGTCTGGCAGGGCCAGCACCTGCTAGAAGTGGCCCCACCCGCCGTAAAACGGGCCGTGCTGGACTATCCACAACGGCGCCCCGTACGGATTGGCTACGGCGGCGCCACCACCGGGCGCCATCCAACCTACACCGGCGTTCTGCCAAGCGCCGCCGGAGCTTCTCCAGTCCCATCCTGTGAGAGTCGTCCCGGAGAAACTCCCCGACCAGAGGTGCTTGCCAGCGCTCGGGCCACCAGAGGGGCCGATTCGCAATCCGATGCCTGCGTAGACAGAGGCTCCCCAGAACCCCTGCAGGTCCTTGTCCACACCCCCGCGAATATTGGTCCCCGCTGTGAAAGAGAGGCCGACTGGCAATGATGATGGCGTGGCTATGGCGAATGGCTCGACTCCACCGATGAGGAACAGGCCGGTGAACTCCGCTGGCGGTGCGGTTTCGAGTTCTGGGGCGCCTCCTGCTCCCGAGTATCCCTGGGCTGCTCCGCCGGATCCGCCGGATCCGCCTGCTCCGCCTGCTCCGCTGGCACCTGCCTCGGCCGTTGCGGTGCAGGTGGTTTCTTCGCTGCAGTATCCGCCGGTGTCGGTGGTGATGTCGGTGGTGGGGCAGTGGGTGGGGTCGCAGACGTCTTGTTGTGCGTAGAGGGAGCCGGCTTCGTCGCGGACTTGTCGTTGGAGTTCTCTCGTCTGGGATTCGCGTTCTTTCCATTCCTTGACGAGGCCTTCGAGTTTGGCTTGTGCGACGAGGGCGTCGATGCGTTCTTGCTGCTTTTTGCGTTCGTATTCTCTGCGGGCTTGGGCTTGGGCGTCGCGGTTGTTGAAGTAGCGGTCTGCGTTGGTTTCTTGTTGGTTGGAGCGGGGTGAGTTGGGGTTGACGGGGCTGATGCCGTATTCGCCGCCGTTGAAGAAGGCTTCGTCTTCGGCTGCCCAGTCGTTCATGAGGTCTTCGGCGGGGGTGGTGCCGCTTCCTTCGCCCCATTGGCATTCGGTGCATTCTTCGAAGCCGTTGGGGTCGGTGTTGGTGAGGGGGTTGTTGGAGACGTAGGTGTAGCGGTTGAAGGCCTGGGTGGTGTTGGAGCCGTCGATGTTGGGGTCGGGGGTGAGGAAGCGGCCGAGTTCGGGGTCGTAGATGCGTCCGCGCATGTTGACCAGGCCGAGTTCGCGGTCGTCGGTGTGGCCGGTGTAGCCCTCATCGAGGGCAGCAGGCTGGATGCCGTCGGTGTAGCCGGTGTCACCCTTGTTCAGGTCGGGGCTGCGGAGTTTGCCGAAGGCGTCGTAGCTGCGCTGCTCGACGACGTCGGCGTGGTGACCGGCACCGGCCGCCTTGTCGGTGGTGACGAGGCTGGTGGAGCCGAGGCGGTCGGTGTGGGTGTAGAGGGTGGGGCCGGGCACCGCGAGGGGGATCGTGTCTTCCTCGAGGTAGGTCAGGGCGAGTGCGGTGCGGCCGGCGACGGGGATCAGGAAGCGGTGCTCGGTCTGTCCCTTGGCGTGCTCGCGTTCGTAGAGTCCGGGCACGTAGGTGGTGGTGCCGGCCGGGCTGGTCTTGCGGGCGCGTTCGCCGGAGGGGTAGTAGAGGAAAGACGTGGCGCCGGTCTTGCTGGCCGGGGTGAGGGTGGCGGGCAGGTTGAAGTCGTTGTACTTCACCTGGCCTTCAGGACGCACGGTCTGGTTGCCGACCGCGTCGTAGCCGTAGGTGCGGTCGCCGAACAGGCCGCCCTTGACGCCGGTGACCTGGGTGGGCTTGGCCGGGTCGTAGGTGTAGGTGCCGCGGCGCTTGCTGCTGGTGATGTTGCCGAGCTTGTCGTAGGTGAAGAAATCGGTCTTGTCCGTGGCCTGGGGCGTGACAAGGGTGGTGATGGACAGCCGGCCCAGCGGATCGTAGGTGAACTTTTCCGCGACGCCGTCCCGGCTGCGCTCGGACAGGTTGCCCTCGGCGTCATAGTCGTAGGTCTCCAGGAACAGGTCCTGTCCGGGGTTGACGTCGTCAGCAGCCGTGGTCACCTGCCGGGCCAGGACGGCACTGTTCCAGTCCAGGCTCGTGTGGTCGATCGTCCCGTCACCCGCCTGCTCGATGGTCGGCCGGTCCTGCTCGTCGGTCTCCTTCAGCTCCCACAGCGTCTGCGTACCCGCCTTCACCGAGGTGAGACGCCCGTTGCTGTCGGCGGCGGATGCGTAGGTGTAGGCGACGGTGGCGGCAGCCTGCTGTCCGTTCAGCTTGGGGTAACGCTGCTGGGTGATGCGGTTGAAGGTGTCGTAGCTGTAGCCGAAGTTCAGACTCTCCGACTGCGACGGATTGCCTTCCTTGGGCAGGGTGTGGGTGACGGACTCGGTGCGGCTCAGCGCGTCGTAGACGTAACTGCTGCTGGTGGTGTGCCCGCCCCCGGTGTGATCGGTCAGCCTGGTCTCCATCAGCAGGCCCTTGCGCGTGCGAGTCCCGTCGCTGTCCCAGGTGTGGGAGGCCGTGCTGCGCGTGGCGCCGTCCTTGGTGACGGTCCGCTTGGTCTCCCGGCCCAGGGTGTCGTAGGTGACGGTGGTTTCGCGGCCTGCGGCGTCCTTGGCCGAGATGAGTTCACCGAAGGCGTTGTAGGTGTGGGTTGTGGTGCCGCGTTCGGCGTCGGTGCTGGTGATCAGGGCGCCCTGGCCGTCGTAGGTGAACGTGCTTTGGGTCTTGTCGACACCGTCGACCCTGCTGCTGGTCAGCGTGTCGAACGGGCCGTAGGTGTAGAGGCGCTTCGTCGCCGAGTCACCGGACCCGTCCACCGCCCTCACCAGCTTGCCGCGGTCGTTCAGCTCTGTTGTGCGCACGGTGCCGCGGGCATCGGTCGCAGTGACCTTCAGACCGTCGTAGGCCCAGGTGCGTGAGACGGATCCCGGCTCGGTCTGCTTGATGAGGCGGCCGGTGTCGTCGTAGGTGTAGGTGATCTTGTCGTGCGGTCCGGCAGCGCCCGCCGGGTGGTAGACGGTCTGTGCGGTGAGGCGGCCTTCCGGCTCGTGGGTGCGGGTGCGTTCCCGCATGGTGCCGTCGAAGCCCTTGAACCGCTCGATCAGGACCCGGCCCGCCCGGTCCGTCACCGTCTGCGTGTGGGCTCCGGTGCCGTCCTTGGTGTCGGTGCGGATCAGGTACTCGTTGCCCACCGTCTCCAGAGCGTAGGAGGTCTGGGTTTCGGCGCCGCTGGGCTGCCGGGTCGTCCGCAGCCGGCCCAGGCTGTCGAAGATGTAGTCCGTGCGCAGCCCGTTCGCATCGATCCGGGCGCCCGCCTTGCCCAGCACCGGATCGTAGAGGGTGGTGGCGGTGTGACCGGCCGCGTTCGTCACCGTGTGCGGATACCCGGCCGCGTCATAGGTGTAGCCAGTTTCCCGCTTGGCACCCGACTTGGTGTCGGTCACAGTCCGGCTGGCGATGTTGCCCGAGGTGTCGTAGGTGAAGTCCGTGGTCAGCACGCGGCCGGGAGCGGTTTGGCTGGCGTAGCTCTTCTTCTGCTTGATGCGGTCCGTACCGGGCTCATACGTGTAGTCGACGGTGCGGGTCTGTGCTTTCGGCTGCTGGGTCTCGGCGTCCAGGACGGTGTCCTTGGTTTCCACCCGCTTGGGGCGGCTGACCAGCCACGCCTCACCGGTGTCCACATCCGGCGTGGTTGTGACCTCGGTCCGCGACTTGGCGCCGCCACCGGATGATTCGGTGGTCTTCTTGCCGGCGTTGCCGTAGGGGTCCATGCCGGTCACGGTTTCCAGGGTCCGCTTGAACGCCGTCTTGCCCTGGGCGTCGAACGCCGCCGGCAGATACGTCGACAGCCCGGAGATCGTGGGGAACTCGTAACTGCGGTGCTCGCTCTGGTACGGAAAGTGGAACATCGTGTTCTTCGCCGCGGCGACGGGGAACTGCGTGGCCCAGGTGATGTTGGTGCGCTGAAGTGACTGCCGCGCGTTGGGCAGTTGGCGGATCAGCCACCGCTCGGTCAGCTGGGGATGACGCGTGTAATCGGTGTTGGAGTAGAAGGAGCGCTCCACGACCGGCCCGTGCGGGCTTGCGCCGGTGGCCGTGGTGGTCACGCGGCGCTCGGCGAAGCCGAGGAATCCCCTCGCGGTCTTGCTGACTCTGCCGGTGCGGTAGAAGTAGTTCGAGACCAGCTCAGCACCGGAGGGCTGGTTCAGCCCGGCATCACGGCGGACCTGCTTGACCACATACATACCTCCCCCGCTCAGACAGCTCGTCCCGATCTGGCGCAGGCACTCACCCCGGTCATAGACCGAACTGTCCGTCAAAGGCGCGTACTTGAACGTGACCGTGGGCGGCAGCACTCCAAGGGAGGGCTTGGGGGCCTGGGTTCCCTCATACACCTGATACAGCAGATCCGGCTTGTCGCCGGCCAGTGAACCGCCCGAAAGATGGCTGAACAGGCGCAGGTTCACCGGGCCCGAAGCGCCGGGGTCGGGGCGGTCCACCAGCACCACATCGTCCAGGCCGTCCCCGTCGGCATCCACTACCCGGGTGCCCTGCGACTTCAGCGAGTCCAGACTCCGCGCGGCGAAGCTGACCTTCGTCGGTGTCTTGGTGAACGACATGGTCCCGTCGTCGTTGAACGCCGCGCGCACCACATCCAGCCCCACATACTGCGCACCGCCCGTACTGGGCAGCGTACTGGCCCGCGGCAGCAGCAGATCCTGCCGACCGTCCCCGTCATAATCCACCAGCTCAGCAGCAGTGAACCCGCCCGCACCGATATTCATCGGCAGCGCCGGAATCGAGAACTGCCCGTTCCCCTTGTTGAGCCGGTAGTAGAGCGTGTTCTTCTTCTCCCCGTTCAGGCCGTTGGTGACCAGATCCAGGAACCCGTCACCGTTCAGATCAACCAGCTTCATATCCAACTTGAAATCATCGTTGCCAGGGCCCTTGCCCGCACTGAAGGTGTCCTTCACCAGATCGTGCGCACCAGTTGGGGTGAGGACTTCGTCGCGGCCGTCGGCGTTGATGTCCGCCACCACCACATCGGTGGGGGAACCCAGCCCGTTGCCGGGGGTCTTCTGCGGGCCGAATGCCTTGTCATCGAACGGGTCCGCCGAATCGATCAGCGGATTCACCGTGCCGCTGCGCAGACGCCACTTCCACGACCAGGCCACCCCGTCCGGAGCCCGCTTGAACTCCAGCACATCCTGATACCCGTCACCGTCGAAGTCCCCCATCTTCGCGCCCGCATCATTGAACACCTGGCTGAACGCGCTGACAAAGTCCGTCTTCACCCGCTGCACTCCACCACCCGGCATTGTCAGCACCGGCCGCCAGGTCGAATTACCCACCAGCCGCGGGAGCAGATCCACCCTCCCGTCCAGGTTGTAGTCGATCGGGAACGCCGTCGCCTTCGGCCCGGAAACCTGCGCATCACCGTTCACATGCTTGCGGTACACATCACCCGTCGACGACGGCTCAGCGAACAGGTACTTCCACGTCCCCTCCTCCGGCCATGCCAGATCCGTGCGCCCGTCCCCGTTCAGATCCGCGGCGATCAGCTGACTGTCCCGCGTGGAGGGCACCAGCGACTGAGTCGATGAAGCCTGCGTCACACCTGTCGCGAACCCCGAGGCGCCGGCAGACCACTTGAACACCGTCGGCCGCTTGCACTCATCAGCCACCACACCGCATTCCTCAAGCTGCGCCAGCCGACTGCGCTTCGTCACACCGGAGTTGTCATACGACAGTTCATACGTGCGGGCCTTCTTCCACACGGCACCGTCCAGGACCCGCATGGTCACCATCGTCAGGCGGCGCAGATTCTCCCGCCGCCCCCCGAAAGCAAACCCGAACCGCTTGTCCGGCCGCAGCTCATACGAGAAATCCACCCTCCGGTCCAGCTTGTCGCCGTGCCCGTACTCGATCGACGTCACCCACCGCTCGAGCTCACTCGGCCAACTCGCACTGGCAACACGCGTCGCATACTTGTAGACAATGCGATTCCCCGCCCGATCCTCCGCCCGCTCGATCGCCCACGACACATTCGCCATGTCGACCGTGCCGGACGTGACCTGCGCCGTCCCCTCACTACCGCCGTAACGCTGAACCGTCCCGTCCGGGGTCTCCACCGTGAAATACGACGGCCCCTTCACCGTGCTCGGCGCCGCCCACTCCCGAAACGACTTCACCCGCACATGCGTATCCCGCTCCGTGCGGTACTCCGTGCCATGCGCCCCGTACACGCCCGAAACAGCAACCAGCTTCTGCCCGTTCAGACAGAACCGGTCCGTGTCGTCCAGCTGCACACCCATCGCACCGCCGTCATCGGCATGCGTCCGGTCACACCGGCTGATCTGCGACAGCCCCGACAACCCGAACCCCACACCAACCAGACCATCCTGGCCATCACTGCTATACCTCAACGACAATTCAGGCTCAAAACCCCCACGCCCCGGCACCACATCCAACGGCACCTCATAACGCGCAGAACCCCCCTCACCCACCGACACCACACCCGGCGTCCCCCCCAACGCCACCCCACCCGCCGACACCACCGGCGACACACCACCAGCAGCCGAAGCACTCAAACCCCCCACCGGCAACACAGGCAAAACCCCCGCACCCACAGCCATGACCACCGCCACCGGCATCACGTTCCGCCCACGTCTACGAGCCCGCCACCCCGCAACCACACCAGACACAGCCCATGCCACCATGACCCAGACCCCTCCATACCCGGACAACACACACGCATCGCCCGGCAACAGCCGCGGCACAAAGCCATACGGCCCACCGTCGACAAATGGATTACGTTCGGTCGTCACAGGTACAACGTGGTTTAGGGCAGCAGGCCTGTCGGTTAGAGGTCTCCCGCTGTGGAAGGGCGCATCAGCCGGCTGCTATGCCCGTTGAAGTGCGCCTCTCACTCTGTACGTGCTGTATACCGGCATCGAGTGGGAGTACCTGCCGCAGGAGTTGGGCTTCGGTTCAGGCACGACCTGCTGGCGGCGCTTGACTGCCTGGCCTGATGCCAGCGTCTGGGACAGCTCCCTGTGGTGTTGCTGCAGATGCTGCGGTCGAGGACAGCTGGTGATCGACTCCTCGTACCTTCGCGCGGCACGGCGGGGCCCAATAGCAGAACCAGTCCTGTCGAGCGCGCACGGCCGGCTGGCCGGCGGCAACCGCGACGATGTGACCCAACTCGAGTTACAGGTCCGGCGGTTTCGCTGCCGCGGCCGCGCCTGCCAGCGGACAACGTTCGCCGGGCAGGTCGACGGACTCACCTTCTGGCACGGGAAGGCGAAGCACCGGGCTGCAGACGGTGCTGCAACAGGTCGCCGTTGATGTTGGGGGGCCGGGGCGGCACCCGCCTGGCGAACACGCTCGCGGTCACGGCGAGCCGGTCGACACTCCTGCCGCTGATACGCCGCATGCCGGAGCCCCAAGTGCACACACCGCAGGTCCTCGGGATCGACGAGTTTGCCCTGCGCAAGGGACACACAATTACGGCACGAGCCTGGTGTACATCGACGCGCGTCGTCCTATGATTTGCTGCCCGACCGAGCCACGGCGACAGTGTCCGCCTAGCTCGCCGACCCCCCCCAGCGTCGAGGTGATCTGCCGTGACCGGTTGACTGCCTACGCCGAGGCCGGACGGCTCGGCGCCCCGGACGCGATTCACGTCGCGGACCGGTGCACATCTGGAAAAACCTGGTCGAGGCCGTCGAGAAAACGGTCATCCAGCACCCCGCCCTTCTGCGCGAGCCGGAGAACCCCGCCCCGGTCGCGCCGAGCGCCTGGAGAGCCGGGAGTCTGCGTCCCCTTCCCTGGATGAACCATGACAATCGGGCCACCTGACCGGGTGCGCGAGCAGCACGCGGCCGTCCACGCCGTGCTGGATGAGGGGGGCTGCGGCCGATCGCTCGCCGACTGGTCCTGCCCCCGCAGCACCGTCCGCCGCCTCGCCAATGCGGCCACCGCGGACGAGCTCCTGGTCGGACGGTGACCCGCCGGAGCAGCATCCTCGAACCCTCTACAAGCCCTACCTGCATCAGCGGTGGACGGAAGGCTGCACCGTCGCCCGCGGCCTGTTTGAGGAAGTCCGCGAGCGCGGCTATCCCGGCGGCGAGGGCGTGGTGAAAAGGTACGTCCAACGGCTCCGCAATGCCTTCCCACAGGACGAGCCGCCCCGCAAGACCCGTCCGTGCGTGACGCGACCAGCTGGATCACGCGCCGCCCGACCGGCTCGATGACGACTAGGCCCAGCAGCTCAAGCAGATTCCCGCCCGCTGCCCGCCCTCGACCGAACTGTCGAACACGTGCGCGCCTTCGCCGAGTTGATGAACGACCGCCGGGGCCGATGACCTCGGTCAATGGGTAGAACGCGTGCAGGCAGACGATTGCCCCCTGCACGGATTCGTCACCCCGGCCTCGGTTAGGACCTCGACGCCGTGGTCGCCGGACTCAGTCTCCGCTACAGCTTCGGCGCCGTCGAGCTCCACAACAGCAAGATCAGATCAAGCGGCAGATGTTCTGCCGCGCCAACTTCTACCTGCTCCGCAAGGGGATCCTCCTCACGGCGTGAGGCCGTTCATGATCGCGCTTGCAGTGACCCTCCGTGGCTCCGTCACTGAAAGTATCCAGAACCACTTCTCAGACGTCGCCGACAACCGCAGAAGAGGTCAGTAACCGCGTCTGAGGATGCAGATGTCCCAGTCACGACTGGGATCAGAGAAGGGTCCAAATCCCCAGCGGTCCGGTGCAGTCAACCGGCGGAAGTGACTCGAACGCGAAACCGCTCGAGCCGCTTGACGACTCGACAGTACGTGGAGCAGGAGACATCGAACAGCAGTCCTAGCTACCGTCCAGGCCCTCGCCCATATGCATAACCTCGCCTCGCGTCATGGGCAGACAGCCGCTCACGAGTCGTGACCTGCGGAGCGGACCGTGTCTGTGCCGCTGGCCGAGCGGGTGCTGGTGGTCGCCGCGTACTACCGCACGAACCCGACCATACGGCCGCTGCGGCTGCTGTTCGGCGTCTCTTCCTCCACGGTGTGCCGGGTCATCCAGCGCATTGGGCCGCTGCTTGCGCTCGGGCCCGTCGCCCGCCCGGCCGACGCTGCGGACCGGCTGTGGATCGTGGACGGCACACACTGGTTCCGGTACGCGACCGGAGCGTGGCCGTCTCCAGCCGCCGCTCTCAGTTCTCCGCGAATGTGCAGGTCATCGTCGGCGCCGCCACTGGGCTGGTGATCGCGTCCGCGCATCCGGTGCCAAGCATCACCGCAGATGCTCACGCCTGGCGCACGTCCGGACTGAGCCGGCACTGCGAGGTGTGACCGCCCTCGGTGACGGCGCCTGCCTCGTCTGCGGCATGGCCGTACCACACCGCCCGGGACGGGATCTGCTCCGGGACGGGATCTGCTCCCGGGCGAAAAGGACTGACAACTCCGCGCACCGCAAGGTCGGCGCGCGCCGAACACGTCATCGGCCGGATAAAGAACTACGCCTGCCGCCACCGCGGGCGAGGTCCTCCATCACGCAGTCCAGGCGGTCGCCCACATGGACAACCTCGCCCTCGCATCATGAGCACACAACTTTCCTCACCCGCTCACGCTGCCCGAACACAGCCTGTGCAACACGCTCTAGAACTGAGGTTCGGCGACGAGCGTGTTGAGGACGAGTTCGACTGTCGGGTGCCCGCCCACGACGAAGCGGGCACGGGCATCCTCGAAGCGCTCCGCCTCACCGGCAAAGTGCATCTGCTCGTCGGCGAAGCAGGCCATGGTCGTCAGCATCCTGTAAGCACAGCGTCCGGGTTCTAGGTCCGGACGCCGGACGACAAGAGACTTGTTGACGAGTGATGCCAGCACCTGTGGTATGGACGTGAGGGGCAGCGAGTCGTCAGCGCAGACCTGCTTTGCCCAGGTGAGGGAGAACCAGCCGGGGAACACCGAGAGTCGGCGCAGGAGGCGTTGCTCATCGGGTGCGAGCAAGTTGTACGACCAGGCGAGGGCGGAACGCATGTCGCCGTGGCGCTCCTCGCTCGATCGACGGCCGCACAGCTGGCTGAGGAGATCTGTAGCATTCACTATCTCTTCGAGGCCGAAGGAACCCGCCCGGATACCTGCCAGTTCCAGGGCAAGCGGCAGCCCGTCAAGGCGTTCGCACAGCATGCTTGCCAGTGTCCGGTAGCGCGCATCGCTGCGGGGATCTTCGTGGATTCCTGCCGCACGCAGCCGTGCAGTGAGCAGTCGCAGAGCAGGTGAGTTCCAGGGTTCTGTTGTGTCGGTCTCGGTGGACAGCGGCCCCACAGGGAGTACGCATTCGCCTTCCACAGCGAGCCGTTCGCGGCTGGTGGCGATGATACGAACGTCGGGACATGCGCGCGTAATGGCCAAGATGGTGCGAGCGGCGGTTTCGATGACGTGCTCGCAGTTGTCCACTATCAGGGTGATCGATCGATCACGCAACGTATCGGTGAGTTGCGTAAGGCATGGAGCCTCGCGGACCGGTTCCCCGATGGCTTGAAGGAACGCGACGACGCCGGCGTCCTGTTCACAGCGGGGCGCCAGGTCCACCCATACAGTGTCGTCAGAGCCGCCAAGCCGTTGAACGTGTTCGATGGCCAGGCGTGTCTTTCCCACGCCTGCTGGGCCGATCAGTGAGAGCACCCGCGTCTCGGACGCCGCGGCAGCGATCATCTTCAGTTCGTCGTGTCGCTCGATGAAGCTGCTCAGTGGCATAGGAACGCGGATGAGGGAGTGCTCTGACGCTGTGTCCCTGGTAGGTATCTGGTGTCGTTGGTCAGCGGTTACACCCCGCACCAACTCATCTCTGAGCACTTGCAAGTGGACTTGGCGCAGCTCGTGCGATGGCTCCGAGCCCAGCTCTTCGGAGAACCGCTGCCTCATGCGCTGGTAGGCGGCAAGAGATTCACCCTGCCGTCCTGCGAGGGCCAGGCCTTTCATGAGCAAGGCACACGGTCGTTCCCGTAGTGGTGCACGGCTGCAGAGAGACTCTGCTGCGGCGATGGCTGTGGCTGTGTCGCCGATCCGCAGCAGGAGCTCGACACGGTCTTCTTCGATGCTCAGCCGCATCTGCTCGAGCCGGACCGCTTCGGGCTGCGCGAAGGAGTCGGCAAATTCCGCAAATGCTCTGCCTCGCCATAGCTGCAATGCTTCATTGGCGTATCGCAGGGCACTGTGCGGGTCCCGGTCGGCCAGGGCCTGACACTGGGCGACGCATTCCTCGAACTGACGGACGTCTATGGCGCATGCTCGCGCATCGAGCAGGTAGCCAGGCGAACGGGTGACCACCGCTTCCCGGGCGCTCCCGAGAACGGTACGCAGACGAGACACCTGGCTCTGCAGTGCCCCTTGCGGGACTGATGGAGGTGCGTCGTCGCCCCACAAAGCCTCCACCAGAGCGGCCGTCGCGACCACGTGGCCCGGGTGCAGGAGCAAGCGGGTGATCAGTGCTCTCTGCCTGCGGCCGAGCACTCGTACCGCCATTCCGTCGCAGCGGATCTCCAGGCCGCCCAGCGCGCGAATCTCGACCTGCTGGGAACCAGTGCTTACACTCCCATCGCGCGGGGCCGTGCGAGCAGCCAGACGCGTACCGGGCAGCGGGGACAGCCCAGCCATGTCGCCTCCCTGGTCGAGTTGGCGTCCGTTCAACAGCACAGATGAGGTCATGCACGAGCGGAAGTCGGCCGCTCATCCCGCATGCCCTGTCAGTAGGGAAGCCTGCGCCCGGAGGGAGAGCGCAGGTCAAGCTGACGACTGTCACGGGTATCCGGGCGAGGCGGACGGACACGAATCTGGCGCACAGTGGCCCCCTTGTTTGATCGCCTTCAGTGCCGCCGCCCCAGGCCGGGACGGGCCATGCCCCCAATCTCTGCCTCTTGGCAGCGGATGTCCCTAGGGACGGCCCCTAGGTTTCCTGGCATGAACAGAACAGTGCTGCACGCCGGGCAGTGCCGCCGGCGCCGGGGCGGCAGGAGCGCAACTCATTCCGGTGGTGATGCTTGACCGCACCAAGTCGGATAGCCGCCTGGACTCATCGCCCAAACCCGCCACATGAGACACGGACCTGCGAGGACAAGCAAGCTGATGATGGAGACAGGGTGTTCCGTTAGCCCGGCTCGAGGATTTCGGTCACCAAGATCATCCGAGTATGACACTTCCCAGACCGTGTCACGCTTGAGCTGACGCCATGGACTTACTCCAGAACACGACTGGGAATCAATACCCCCCTGGCGACCAGAGCACGCAAAGTCTCCAGTATGCGTTCATCAGAGGCATGGGTGCTTACAGAGCGAACAATTTCTCGGCCAGTGCACGTGCCGTCACTGCGCTCGATCATGGACCGCGTTACTGCACCAATCCTTGAAATTACAGGACGCACATCGGGCCAAACTTTTTGCAGGAGAATAGACGTGGCGCGAGGCTCTATCGATTGAACACCTATGTCCGCCCATCCGCCTTGGCAAGCCTCAACAACGTCCCACCGATATGTATCGGTGCGCACGGTCAGCGACGCAGTGAGCAACGATTTCTCAAATCCCAATGGCCGTTTACGATCGACAGATTCCCTTTCTTGGTTCTCCCTCCACTCCCGTGCGGCGACCGCCGCACGGGGGTTCGCCCCCAGCCGGAAGCACGCCAATTCATGATCGGCCACATCAACGATCGCGGCCGGAATACCATTAGGAGGATGCAGCGTTAGCCATTCAACAAATGCAGTGGCCTCCGTCATGAGACCTGCGGCATCACTTTTTTGGACAGTCGGAACAACCTCGGAAAGATATTTCTTTGAGTTGAAATTCACCCCTTCAGCTGCCAGAAGGCGCGTGACAGTGGGAAAAACATACGTCACGAGCCGCCATCGCTTGTCGCGTATGAGTTCAGCCGTAATATCTACATTCACGGCCGATGCTGAGAGCAGCGTCTCAAGCTCTGCTTCAGTCAACGCAAAATGCGCTTGTACGCGGTGGGGATCACTGTAGAGAGCACGGCGCTGTTCCTCACAGCTGAGTACGTATGCAAATGCCTCGATGAATCCCATGATCAAGCCCCTGCTGCTTGAGCTCGTTCCATGATATGGCGCGCACGCCCTACGTCGCGAAGGATTTCAGAAAAGTCATCGGGGAAATCTTGATCACGTTCTAGCAGCACGCCCTTGAGTTCAGTTTCGGACGCGACGCGCTCAAGGAGGTTCCAGACCTCTTCATGAACCGGCCGAGAATGCGTGTCATAGAAAACAGCGGGCTGCCGAACACCTCCCGCCACGTGAACCTGAACTACCCTTTCGAGCGGTATGGTCTCGAGAAAACCCAACGGATCGAAGTCATGGTTCACCGAGTTGATGAATAGGTTGGTGAGATCTAGCAGCAACCCACAGTCGCAGCTCTCGAGGAATTCTGAAATAAACTGCGCTTCCGTTAGATCGGAATCGAACTCCACGTGGTACGCAATGTTCTCCCAGATGAAGGGGATGCCGAGACGCTCCTGTATGCGCTGCGCTTTTGACCCGAGTTCGCGGGCCAGTGCGCGTGAACGGGGGAGCGGAGTCAGCGTGGCCAGGTCGACGCTCTCAGTGCGCGTAAAGCACAGGTGATCACTACACCAAGGCGCATCGATTATTTCGATCAATTCAGCCAATGCCTCGACATATCCCCAATCCGGCTCACCCGGAGTACCGAGGGAGAGATTGACCCCATGAGGCACCAGGCGAAATTCGCGGCGCAGTGCGAGCAGATGCTCACGCTCGTCAACAGCCGCATTCATATACTGCTCAGAGATAATTTCGAGCCAGTCAATTTGTCGTGTATTGGCCAGTACGTCACTATGTAGCTCCGCTCGGTATCCGAGCCCGGCACCGAGTGTTGGTGTAGTTGCAACGTGCGACATGGGTTCACCGTCTTGGCAGGAGAGGGAGTGTCATGGCCCGCTATCGTCAACAGATTTGCCACGAACCGGAATTCGCAGTAAATGCGGGACTAACGATCTCCTTTCGAACCGTCGAAGAGTAGTAGGGGTGTCGCTTTCGCGTGCACCCCTACTACACGGCCACTATTCATACTCAGAATGACCGCATACCCAAGTGACTAGTCAGTCGGAGCTACCGGCGCACACGGCCTGGGCCAAGGACAAATCACCGGCGACTTGCGGTCGTGGCCGTAAGCGAGCGGCTCCGAGAAGAGCAGATCATCCTCTTCGACTGCAGGCGCGATCTGAAGAGCAGCCTCCATGAGTTCCTCCCTTTCGTTTCCAAGCTAGAAGGGAGCCGCCCATCACGAGTCCCGAGGGGAAGGTAGCGAGGCATTGCCCCTCTCTAACATGGGGGAAATCCCGAGTTCTTGGAACGATCTCTTGAGGGTGGCCGGTCTCATAGCGGACGGGTCGGACTTGACGTCAGAGCGTTGGTTGGAGGTCCAGCCTGCAAGGGTGCGGACAGCGGACTCCACCGAGATGTCTGTCTGTCCCGGCCGGAGTGTCCCGGGTCCAGATGCCGGCAGGAGGGAGCGTACATGATCACGGCCATCCCGGCGGGGCAGACCAGGGCGCCGATGACGTCGTCACGTGCCTCACAACGGGGCCGGACCGGGCGCTGTCCGGAAGTGCCCTCACCTCAGGCAGCGGTCTCCGAGGGCGTGTGCGGTGCTGGTCATCAGGTCCGCTCTGTGAGGCATACATTGCCATCCCGAGCGGCCGGGCAGGATGCCGCAAGGCATGCGAGCCTGCGGTGATGCTCGCTGGCTTGATCGGACTGGTGCAAAACTACAAGATCGTCCCGAAGTCACAAGTATCCCCCGCAGGCGAAGCAGGTTGACAGGAATTCAGTGTCGGCGTACCAGAATTGAGGCCCTGAGACGGAGTCATGTCGGGCTGGCAGCGCGGTTTATCCTCCTTCAGAGATGCCTTCGCCTGAGTGAGGGTGGAAGATCCTTCCGCATCAAGGCATGACTTCTCGCGAACCAGACTCATCGAAACGGCCGTATTACAGGTACGAAGCAGCTCGCCATGTCCTCGAAAGGACTCCCCCATGTCCGGCTCGGGCATCCGCCGCGCCATGATCGCCTCAGTCGCAGCGTCCGCCGCGGTACTTGTGGCCGGCCCAATGGCGTCGAACGCATCCGCCGCCATCTTCTACAGGACCATCAGCAACGGCAAAGGCCTGATGCTCTCGTCGTCATCTGCGGCGGACAACGCACCGGTGGTCTTCGTCCCTGAGTTCAAGGAGGATCGCAGGTTCAGCGGAGCATCTGCAGGCGACCCTGACACTCCTCAGAAGCTGCGCTGGGCTCAGGTGAGGATCAACAATGGCCTGTCCATCGTCCACAAGGCCACTGGCCGGTGCCTGGACGTCGAACGCGGTGCAGAGGGCGGGGGGGCTCGGGCAGTGAGGGCCAAGGCGGTGCTCAACCCATGCGACGGAACATTCAGCCAGCGGTGGAAGGACCTTGGAGCTGGCAAGGTCAACCCCCACGGCTTCCAGAATGAGTGGAACCACCTGCTTCTTACCAATACCGGCACTTCTGCTGTCCTTGAGCCGATCAACCCCAAGCGTGATTCTGCAGCGCAAGCCAAGGATGTTCAGTCCTTCACCCTCAATTTCGTCGAAGTGGCTTGAATACACTCTGCGAGGTGATGGGGCACGGTGACAAGCCCGCCGGCTCCGACCACCCCGGTCTGGGGCCAGCCGCTGCAGGCCGTGTGCTCGCTGAATCGCAGCACGTGTGGCGCTCCCGTCCTGATCACCCCAGTACATACTGCCGTTCCGCCATGACC
Source organism: Streptomyces sp. R11 (assembly GCF_041051905.1). Taxonomy (NCBI): domain Bacteria; kingdom Bacillati; phylum Actinomycetota; class Actinomycetes; order Kitasatosporales; family Streptomycetaceae; genus Streptomyces; species Streptomyces sp. R11. The sequence goes on along the minus strand of NZ_CP163432.1, from coordinate 9,428,365 downwards.
GCGCGCGTGTAGTTGAGAAGCCGCGACTGTGGGATGCAGTCGCGGCATTTGACGGCGCGCTCTGCCCCGATGGCAACCTCGCGTCAGGGACGTCTACTCGGGATCGTCGTCCACCAGGTGTGAAAGGAGTACGCCGATCTTCCGCTGAGCTCGGGCGGCACGGCTCTTCACAGTCCCAAGCGGCAACCCGAGGGCACGACCGATTTCGCTCTGGGTCATGCCTTCGTAGTAGGCGAGCCGTAGAACCTCTCGCTCATCGGGGTGCAGGCTGTCCACTGCACGCCGCACCTCCCAGATCAGCCAGATCTCTTCCAAGGGCTGGGCGTCCACTGAGATGCGCCTGTCCGGGAGTGCCTCGATGGGGAGCTCGCTTGCCGCCCGCCGGTTGGCACGGTAGACGTCGACAGCGGCGCGGCGCGTGATCGCGTAGAGCCATGGTTGCAGAGCACGCGTGGGGTCGAAGTCAGCCGCGCCCCGCCAGGCATGGAGAAAGGCCAGTTGCACGGCCTCGGCTGCCATGTCGCGATCACCGAGTCGGCTCAAGGCCGCAGCGAACATGGGGCCGGAGTACTCCGCGTACATCTCCACCAGAGCGGTCTCGTCCCCCTGCTGGAATCGCTCAGGCAGCGACCTGATCGATTCGGCTGTGGTCAGCATTGCTCTGCAATGCTGGAGTGGCCATGAGCGGTCATCTCAGCACGCCCTTCGCACGAGGTTTCAGGAACGACAGCAATGTGCGTGGAGGCTCTTGCATCGCCCTGTCACCTCACTGTCGTGCCTCTCTCGAGCGCTCGAAACGATGATGAGCGCAGGTCAGAGCACCCGGGGAGTGACCTTCTGGTGAGTGGAGCGGCCAGCACCAGCACAGACGCCCGGGCCGCTGACTACCGGGAGTCCCTCACAGACCGCGTTCCGTAGAGATGTGATCTAGAGCGTGCAGGCCGGCCCGTCGACAGATCTCCTGGTCGACGCGGCGCGTAAACCGCCCCAGCAGGAGCGGAGGCGCCCAGCGTTCGTAGTCCGCAGTTCAGGCAAATGCCTGAACGGTGGGGGCCACGGCCCAGCAACCGGACAGCGGTCGGCCTGTAGCTTCTGCCACTGCGGCTCCCCGCTTTCTCCGTGCCTCCCATTCGTTTGCCGCACCACTCGCACGTGTTCCCTGCTTGGAGTCGGAATGTCTACCAATTTGCCTCGGCGTGACTTGCTCTCCGGTATTTCGGCCATGAGCGCGTCAGCACTCCTCGTGTCGTGCGATGGCTCGCCAGGGCATACGGCGAAAGAAGAGGTTGCACCTGTACCGCAGGGCAGCGGCCATGCCCCAGAAAAAGCGTCGATCACCGTAGGCGCGATACCAATCATTGACGTTGCCCCACTGCACCTGGCAATACGTGATGGCCTATTTAAGGCCGAGGGCCTTCAGGTTCGCATCGAGGACATACCAGGCGGCGCGGCTGGAATTACTCGCCTGAACAAGGATCTGGATATTACTTTCGGGAATTACGTGTCGTTTATCCAGGCTCACACCGAAGGCTTGGCACTTCGTCTATGCTCCGACGGATTCCAAGCAGTAAGGGACAGCTTTGGACTCATGGTGGCTCCTGGTTCTGATATGCGCTCGGCCGCAGATCTGAAGGGTCGCTCGGTGGGAGTAAATGCCCGCAGCAATGTTCTCCATCTCCTCATGCTCTCCCTGCTCTCGACATACCAGGTCCGCGAGAGTGAAGTGACCTTCGTCGAAGTCCCCTTCCCCGACATGGGCCGAGCGCTGGCGCAGAGCAAGGTGGATGCCGCGGTCATGGCTGAACCGTTCATTACCGGCACGCAGAAAGACTTCGGGGCGCAGCAGCTGGACGACGTCACCGGGGGGCCCACGGCAGATCTGCCGATTGCCGGCTACGCCTGCACCTCCGATTGGGCAAAAAGGTATCCGAATAGCGCAGCTGCGTTCACCCGGGCGATGCAGCAAGCGCAGCACGAATGCGCCGACCGCCGGAACGTCACCGCAATACTGCCGAAGTACACCAAAATCGACAGGAGTACGGCAGCGATTGTGCGTGTAGGGAAATTCCCTGAGACGGTAAATCCGACTCGAATTCAGCGTGTTGCGGATCTCATGGAGCGTTTCGGGTGGCTGAAGAAACGATTCGACGTGACGGCCATGTTGGGTTGACCGTACCGTTCACGAACCCGGCCGGCTCCGAGCCCATGATCGGAGGCCGACTTTGCCGGCTCTCGCGGAACTACTGGCCCATTCGGCGAGGGCGGCGCCGCCTCCCAGCCGACACCGGCCTGACAGCAGTGGGTTCCACGCTCCGGGCCAGATCGCTGGCAATTACATGGCTGCCCCTGCGGGGAGACGCAGATGCTTGAACGACCTGAGTTGTGCCATGCGTACGTCGCTCGCGGCATCAGTGTCAACGTCGGCAACGAGCGGGACAACGCTGGAGCACCACGTGAAGGCGCCCATGCGATGAGGCCTGTCGGCAGGGCCCCGTGCGTGCCATTGCCCCTTGGCAGCCGCGGCGGGAGCAAGCGGCCTCACCGAGGATGACGCACCCTCGAGCGCGTTCAGCCGGCTTGGCACAGGCATCCAACTGCTGCCGTCCGAGCCGCCTTCCCCCGTCGTACTTGCCAGATCAGAACGCGGGGCCAGAGGAACGAGGGGAGATCACTGGTCACAGCCCACCATCGCAAATCCGTCGGTCCATGTGGCGCAGTAGAACGCCACCTAGCCCTCTTCTGATTGATACATGACATCTATGCACAAGCACCTCGCGGCGCTCTCGCGCACTTCTGTGGAGCAAGTCCCTGCTGGCCGGGGCACGGTGCTCCATGCTCCAAAGCGTGACCGGGGTGCGGCTGCCGCGCCCTCGCGGGGCAAGCGAGCCTCATGGCGCCACTGGCGGGTCCACAGCCGAATCCGATCTGTCGCTGCGGTCCCACTGGTCATGATCTGTGTTCTGGGCGGGCTGCGGGTCAAGGCTTCGGCTGAATCGGTGGCCGACTACCGCAGCGACCAACGGCTGATCAGGATGGCCGCCGACGTGGCAAGCCTGGCTCATGCACTCGAAGGTGAGCGCGATCTCACTGCCATACGCCTTGTCAGACGCAAGCAGGAACACACCGAAGGGCTCACGCGGCTGCGCCGTGACGTCGACGGGGCCCTCGGCAGGATCACGGTCCTGGCGGACGCATCGCCCGCTGGCTTCGTGCAGCTGCCGGCCCTGGCTGGTAATACGGTCGGCAACTCCTTGCAGATCCTGCGCAGTTCTGTCGACGAGACCGGCAACCCATTCCCCGTCTCCGCCGCGCTACGAGCCTACGGAGACATCATCTCTTCTGTCATAGGCGGCCTGGACGATCTGGACGAAGCCGTCCATGACCCCACTCTCGCCCAGAGGATGCGGAGCTCGGCGGCTCTGTCTTTCGCCGAGGACGCCGTCTCCCTCCAGCGTGCGCTGGTGGCCGTCGCCCTTGAGCGCGGCACACTGGATCCCAAAGAACAGTCAGAGCTGGAGAAAGCAACAAGCGACCGTCGCAGCGCGCTCGACTACTTCTTCGTCCTCGCAGACCCCGCGACAAGACGGGCGTTCGAGGAAACCGTCACCGGCCGGGACGTAGACGAAAGCGAGCGAATCCGCGTCCTTCTCACCAACCGGCTTGTCGGACTGACGCGCTCCGCTGACAAGGAGCCGGTCGCAGATCCAGCCGCTTGGTATGCGGCGGCCTCGCGTACCGGCGACCTCATCCGGCAGGTCAGGAACGGCATCGAGAAGAACCTGAGCACAACGGCGGAGGACCGGCTCCGCGACGTCCTCTCCACCGTATTCCTCGACTCCGCCCTCCTCGTCCTCCTCCTGCTCATCACGGCGGCAGTCACCACTGCGGTAGCAAGGTCGATTACCCGGCCGCTGCAAAGCTTGCGCTCGACGGCGCTGAACGTGGCGGCCATCCGTCTGCCCACCGTGGTCAAGATCCTGGAGCAATCCGAAGGGCCGCCACGGGCCGTCTGCCTCCGCCCTGTTTCATTGCCGGGCACTGACGAGATCGCCGAGGTAGGCCGGGCGTTCCACGCCGTCCACACGGAAGCTGTGCGCCTGGCAGCTGAGCAGGCGCAGCTGCGCGCCAACACAAACGCGATGCTGGTCAACTTGGCCCGTCGCAATCAAGACCTGATCCAGCGGCAGCTCCAGCTCATTGAGGGGCTGGAGAGCACCGAACAGGATCCCGACCAGCTGGAGAATCTCTTCCGCCTGGATCACCTTGCCACCCGCATGCGCCGACACGGGGAAAACCTCCTGGTCCTCGCCGGCACCGACGGATCCAGCGATCAACACCGTCCTCCCGCTCCCCTGCTCGATGTCGTACGGGCAGCTCTCAGTGAGGTCGAAGGGTATGAGCGGGTCACGGTGGGCGCCTTGCCAGACCTGTATCTGGCAAGCGCAGCGCTGGACAACACCGTCCACCTCCTGGCCGAACTCATCGAGAATGCATTGCGTCTTTCCGACAGCCACAGTCGGGTGACGATCGGCTGCTGCGTCGTCGAGCACGGCGTCGCCGTGGTCGAAGTGCTGGACAACGGGCCGGGCATTCCGCCGCACTTGCTCGAGGACATCAACACGCGGCTGGCAGCCCCTAGTCCGCCTGACGTGCAGGCGTCCCGCCAGATGGGACTGTTCGTTGTGGCGCACCTAGCGGCTCGGCACCAGATGAAGGTCCGCCTGCGGCCCGGTTCCCCCCGGGGGACCGTGGCGGAGCTGCGCATTCCTCAAGAACTGCTCCTGCACTTCACAGAACCGCCTGGCCAACGGACGGCACCGGCCCCCGAACAGCACCTCCTTACGGGCAGCGAAACCAACGCGTTTCAACCCAGCCCTCCTTCGGCAGCAGCGGACACTGAGGATGCAGGAGCAGTCTGCGCGGCGCAGGGCTCACCACCGCCCCTGCCTGTGCGCACTCCTGGGTCCCTTCTTCGGCCCGGCGCACTGCCAGGTGGCGGCGTTCCAGAAACCCGACGCCGTGCGGCATCATTGCGCTCTCGGCTCACCAGCTACCAGCAGGGTCTGCGCCGAGGCCGGGAGCGCTCGCGGCGGGCAACCACAGCGCGGGAGGGGTCTTCCAGCGCCGAGGAGTAACAATGAAGTCCAGCAGCGTGTGTGGGACACGAGACCGCATCGGACTCAGGAACATGCGATGCCGCCTCCTCCGGGAACCGTCTGCAAGGACCAGGTACACGCTCGGCGTCCTGCCTGGACATGCTTGTGTGCCCGGATCTTCGATACGACGCGGTTTGGAATCAATCGATCATCTGCCGTTTCCGCGATCCGGGCTGTGAAAGAGACGATCATGCGTCGGGGTGGACCAATGGACCCTGCTTCGGCTTTCCGCGGTTAGCGCCTGCGCCTGCGCCTCGAGACGGTCTGCGTGGCCGCCGGCACGCGCTCGACGGGGTTCGCCTCACGCTGCCGGCAGAGCTCAGTGACCCATAGGAACGTCGTCTAAGAACCGATTTGCGCGATAGTCCCGTACCGGTAGATGTCCTTACGTTGGCGCGGTGACCTCGCCGCTACTGACGTCAGTATCCGCCTGGCACGGGCGGTGTTATCTGTTCGGAGATGCTTGTGAAGAAGTTCCCCGCCCTGGTCGTCATTGGTTCGGTGGTGTTGGGGCTCGCAGCGTGCAGCTCGGACGGCGAAGATTCGCCAGCTCCGAAGGCGTCTCAGGCTGCCTCCGCTGCTGCGGTGGAACCGCTGCCGTCCCCGACGGTCAAGCCGGAGCCCATCAAGCTCGCGGTTACCAAGGCCACGGTGAAGGGGGTCAGTGCCGACATCGTCACGATCAATGGATGGACTGCCTACCGGTTCGAGGCCGACGAACACAAGCCGACGAAGGTCAACTGCCTCTATGACTGCCTGGTCACGTGGCCCCCGGCGCTCACTGACGGTTCTGAGGTCAAGGTCTCGGGCATAGACAAGAATCTCGTCAGCACAGTAAAGCGCGCAGACGGGTATGAGCAGGTGACCCTGGGCGGGTGGCCGCTGTACAAGTTCAAGGAAGACAAGGCGAAGACCGACACCAAGGGCGAGGGGGTCGGCGGCAACTGGTCCGTGGTCAAGCCTGACGGCAAGCCTGTGATCCGTAAGGGCACATCCGGCCCCCTGGGATGATGAACCGCCTAACAGCCTGACCCGGCATGGCACTCAGGCATGCCGGGTAACGGGCATACCGGGCGCCGAGGGAGCACTCGCGGCTGAACGGCGAATGATTCGCGTCGGAACGCCGGTCTCGCAACGACGCGCGACGGAGCAGATAACACGATTCGCGCCCAACGCGTTCCCCATGACCGGAGGGGAAAGAGGCTGTGTATGTGGGCGACGGCCTGGACGTTGAGGATGCCGGCGCCGGCTGTCGCAAGTACCAGAGACCCTGCAATTCTTCATTCGCCCGATGACATGCTCCCTACGGGCGCGGCCTTGCGTACTGGCGTGGCCCCTTTCCTCTCCTCTCCTCCTCAGGCGGCTGCCGGGCGATGCAGTGAGGGGAAAACGGGCCGACGCCGGCGGGCTGCCCGTCGCGGAGCGCGGTCGCCCTGGCAGCGCCGAGTCGGGCCGGGGGAAGCCGTGGTGTACGCGGCCGCGGTGCGCCCGCCGACGGTCGGGCGGCAGCCAAACGAGCCGGTGTCTGACCCGATAACCTGTACGTTTACCGGAGACCGAGCACCCCGACGGCGTTCGGATCTGGCATTTCCCGTCGCTTCAGGGGGTGAGCAAGCGCATAAGCTGACGGCGTGACGTGAGCTGCAGCTTGGCGAAGACGTTGGACAAATGGTATTCGATAGTCTTTGAACTGACATACAGTTCACGAGCGACTTCTTGGTTCGTCCAGCCCTTGCCCACCAGGCGTGCTACGTGGCGCTCGCGTTGGGTCAGAGATGCGAGAATATCCTGTGCGCCGTCGTCAGACCACGATCCGCAATGGGCGAGGTCGGCTTCGCAGCGCTCAACAAACCGGCGAGCGCGAACTGTTGCGTAGCGATCCCGTGCGCTGCTGAGATAGTTGACTGCATCGTCTTGTGACTTGGTGTCCATCAGGAGTCTGCCAAGTGCGTGCTCCAGGAAGGCCCGGTGCATGAGTGCGTCCTCTTGGACGGATGGGCTCAACCCTTCCTCGAAGGAGGCGCGTGCGGCATCGAAGTCTCCGCGCTTGTGCGCGTACCAGCCTGACAGGCCGGATGAGATCAGGTGGAGGTAGGGGGTCTGGCTGGTCAGTTCGCGGATCCGGTGCAGTGCATGTTCCGCTTCATCCAGCCGACCACTGCCGATGAGCGCTTCGGCATGCAGGGGGCGCCACCAGGATTCCAGGGCGGAGCGCCATCCGTGCTCGGGTAGGTCTAGTACGGGCTGGAGCGCTCTTAGCATCCCTGGATAATCAGTCTCTGCCTGGGCCAGCGTGGCTGTGGACAGTGCCGGCCAGACGACGTACTCTGCCGGCCCACACGCCTCCCACCAGCGCTCGGACTGCCTGATGTGTTCTCGTGCCCGTTTCCATTCGCCGCGGCCGGATGCCACGAGCGAAGCAGCCATGTGAGTCTGGCAATAGGCCCAGGACCGCTCTTCATGGAGGGCGATGGTCACCCCGTTCGCCGCATTGATGAGGGCATCATCCCAGAGTCCCATCAGGTACTGGGCGGTTGCCAAGTAGGCATGCCCCTTCTCGTCCAGCATCGAGACTGCGTGCTCGCGAGCGAGTCGCAATGCCACAGAAAGATCCCGGCTGCCGCCCCGAAGTTCACCTGCGAGGGTTCGCCATACACCTCGCCACATAAGTGCTGGAGCGTGGGAAGGTGCGGCATCCCCGGGGTCCTGTGGGAGGTTCATGATGTGGGTGATCTGGGCTGCGGCCTCGTGCGGGCCTTGAGTGAACAGATAGCCGAAACCGAGGGCCAGTCTCGCTTCAAGGTCGGCGAGTGGATCGATCCGATCGCTGGTCAGGACTCGCTGCGCAACCTTGAAAATATCTTCCCCGTGACCCTGCCAGAGATGGACGATACCCAGTCCGCTTGCGGCGAGTAGCGCTACGCGCTCCAAGGACGCCGTGCCGTCGCTTTCGTGGAAGGCGGATGTCATCAGCTGCTTCGATTCGGCGAACTGGCCTCGGTTCATGGCATATCTGCCCAGAACGCAGTCACGCAGTGGGGAGGGGGAACATGCTTCGACAGTCGGCCTCAACGGTTTGGCTCGTCCTGGAGCAAACCCCCATAGGAGGCATGCCGCAGACATGGCCACCCGGCGTTCTCGATCCGCTTCACTGGCTGACAGACCTGATGCCCACAGCAAGTAGGTCGAAGCGCTTTGCACGTTTCCCGTCGCTGACGCCCTCTCTGCCTGCTCCTCCAGTTCGGCGGCGAGGCGCTCGTCCACCCCGTCTGCTGCGGCGACCAAGTGTCGCCATTTGGCAGCACCCTGGGCCAGTTCGGCGGCTTTGAGGTGCAGGTTCCGTCGACGCTTCGGTGCGATCCTCTCGTAGATGGCATCCCTCTGCATCTGATGGTATGTCTGGACGGGGGTATCCATCTCGGATGGCCACCACTGCGCCAGCCCCAAGGAGAGCAAGGGCTCAAGCACTTCAACGGGATCCTTGACGCCTGCTACTGCGCCGGCCATCACCAACGGGGAACGTTGATCAAGGACTGCCATCGCCTCAGCCAGGCGCTGACTCGGCTCAGGCAGGCGTCCCAGCTGTTGTTGGACCACATCCGAGAGAACGTGTGGCACGGGCAGCGTATCCGCCGGTCCTGGAAGATGCTGAGTGGTCGCCGAGACGTCGGCCAGCACGGTCCGGACGTATAGGGGGTGACCGCCGGTGCGCTGGTGAATCCGGTCGACGGTGACGGGGTTGAAGGGGTCGCCACCTGACTCGCCTGCAAGCTGGGCGACTTCATCCCGATCGAGGCCGCGAAGCAGGAATCGCGTGTGCTCGGGCCCCGATGCAAGCCGCTGCCATAGCTCTGGATCATGTCCGTGGCCTGGTGTGCCAGAACGGGCTGAGAGAATGACCAAGACCCGGTCCGCCCACAAACGGCGCAAGGCGAATCCCAACGCCTGAATCGACTCGGAGTCAGCCCACTGGAGATCATCGATCACTATGGCCAGGGGGCTGTCGTTCTGGAGGTGTCCGAGGACGCCGAGCAGCTGGGCCCCCACTTGAAATGGTGCCGCCGTCTCCGGCAAGGGCTCGCTGAACAAGGGAAAGGTCTTCGCCTCGGCCGGCGTGATGCGCGCTACCAGCTGTGAGATCACGCCGTAGGCTGCGTCGGCTTCCGTTGCATCGCAGGCCGCGCGAAGGAGCTGAAAATCGTCCAGCTCGACGATGTGGCGCCGAAGCAAGGCGCTCTTGCCGATTCCGGGCTCGCCCAGGATGAGCACGAGCTGAGGCTTGCTAGCGCGGGCCGCATCGGCACACTGGCGTAGCCGGGCAAGTTCTGCCTTACGGCCGACGAAACCTTCGAGCCTGGGCACCGCCGCGTCCAGTGCAACGCCTTCCATATCCGCCAGTAAAGCACGGGAAACCTCGCGAGAGGACTATTCAGGCTTTAGATCATTTTGTACATTCGTCCAACACGGTGGGTACCGGGCTGCGCATGCAGCGTAATCATCGCTCGTCCGCAACCAGATCGCCTCGCAGGGGCGCCCTGCTTGCCCGATGGCTATTGCATGTCACACGTCGTCGGCCCCGCGGGGAACTTCATCGCGACGGATGCTCTGTCCGTTTCTCGGACGGCTCTCGCACAGCCCGGCGCCTTCCTGTATCGGTAGAATGTTGAAAGTGGCCGTCCACAGCCAGCGGTGCAGTTGGCTGTACCGCGGTGCCGGACCCGCTCCCTCCGGGTAAATCCCGCCAGGCACTCCAGTCCGAGACCCTGCATTGCTCTCGTTGAGCATGGTCCGGAGGCCTGGACGGACCGTGCCCCCTGCACTCAGAGCATCAGGTGGTACCGGCTCTCGCCCGGGCTGGGGCGTGGTGTCCTCCTCGGCCAAGGCTTGAATCGGTCGGGTGCGGCAGGGTGCAAACCAACGAGGCTCCTATGCCGACGGCGAGTTGAGACGTTCAACGTCTCAACTCGCCGTCGGCATAGGAGCCTCGCACGCGGCGGCGCTGTCGCTTAGGCAGCATCCGCGCTGAAAGAGTAGGGGTAGACAACGCTCACGTCCTTGATGACCGACCTGCTGCCCACGCAACCTCGAAGCCCTTTCCCGTCCCCCGGAGGGGGAGCCATCGGACGTGCCGGCGCAGTTGCCACGTGAGTCCTGCCTGCCTTGCAAGAGCGCTGGGGCAGTCCCCCGACAGAGTGGGTCAGCTCAGCACCTCGCGGCGCCGCGCGACTAACGGCTTTTGTCGGGCACATCTCCGGAAAGTACGATGTTGCCTGAGGAGGCCGGGCCTCCCCCTTCCTTTTGGAGTGTGACGGTCATTCTCGGGTAGTCAGCAAGTTCCACCCCTGCCCACAGAGTGACGTCGCTCTGGCCGTCGCGCAGATGAAAGGTGCCGATGGCTACTGCTCCACGCTCGCCGGTCACCCATCCTTCGTAGTAACTACCCTCGGGCGCAGGGGGGATCGCTTGGAAATCGGCCTCGATCGCCACTCCTGATGGTGTGTCACGCAGTGTGACATCAGCATGGCCCGCAGCCGACGCCGATGCGGTCAGTTGCATCCGTTGGCTTTCCTCATCCGTATCGAGAACAACACTGCCGACGGCAGCGGTCAGCCCGAGCAGCGCTACCGAGGCGGCTACCAGACCGATACGGCGGCGGGAGATTGTGCTGCGGCGGCGAAGCCTGGGGCGCATAGGCACAACGTTGCCCGCACCTCTCATCAGCTCGTGCATGACGCGCTGTTCGATCCCGTCGGGCACGACTACCCAGACAGCTTCCTGCCGGAGGATCTCATCGATAGGGCCGTCAGTAAGGAGATCCACTTCCCCGTCCATGGGAGCCCCATGCAGGTCCCGAATGTCCCGGTCCTCGCCCACTAGTCCTTCCTCACTGTGTTCGTCGGGGAGTTGCGATCCAACCAGCGGTACGGGCCCCATTTGTATATCGGTTCGTAACCGTCGGCCTGATCACCGGGAGGGTTCGTCTTCCGCGTTTTGCAGGTGGGCGAGAAGCTGGGCGAGGCGCCGCTGAGCCCGGGTGGTGCGGCTCTTGACCGTCCCCAGGGCAATACCCAGTGTCACAGCAATCTCACTTTGCGTACATCCTTCGAAGTACGCCAGTTGGAGCACCTGGCGTTCGTCGGGGTGGAGCTCTTCAAGCGCCTGCCGAACCTGCCACATGCGCCAGGCAGCGTCCATGGACGGCCCCTCCGTCGCGAAGTGACTCTCCCCCGTCCATGACTCATCCAGAGGCAGCTGCGTCGAAAAGCGGCGCTCTCGCCGGTATGTGTCCACGGCTGCGCGGCGGGTGATGGCGTAGAGCCACGGTTGCAGTTCACGCTTCGGATCGAAGCGGTCAGCGGCTCGCCACGCCTGGACGAACGCCTGTTGCACCGCCTCTGCGGCCAGCTCACGATCGCCCAGGAGGCTCAGTGCGGTGACAAACATGGGACCGGAGAATTTCCGGTACATCTCCGGCAGGGCCGTCTCGTCACCGCTACTGAAGCGTTCCTCGAGCGTGGAGGCATCGAAGGTCGTGGACATCTCACACACGGCACCAGCCGGCCGTCGCGGCCGCCGGCGCCGCCCTTGAGTCGTAGGTACGGAGCACGGCCACCCTGACGCCGACCACTCCCACGACGCTGTCGTCCGGCTGTCATGGGACTTTCGTCGCTCCGCCCTCCCCCTGAGAGACACACCCATGGAGCCGATACGGCGGCATGGGCGAGCGGAGACGTGGCGCGCCATCGAGGGATTGAGGGGTGGGGTGAGGGATCCTCCCGATACGTTGTCCCGGCCATCAGCGCGACGGTGGTCCCCCATGTCAGATCTGACTGCCGAGTGTCACCGGCCTCCGCGAGCTCCGTATGCGTCAATCGCCAGCGGGACTGTCGGATGACGGTGCTCTTCCGTGTACTTGGTCCACTCGACGTTGCAAATGTGCCCCTGGCCGCCTTCCGGCGAGCCCGCCGCAGACGTCGACTGCTTGCCACGCTTCTGTGCAGACGCGGCTCAGTCGTTCCTGAAGACGTTCTCTCCCATGTGGTCTGGGGAGCCGATGCACCCGTCGACGCGTCGGCAGCTCTGCACAATCAGATCCACCGGTTGCGGCAACTGCTGCCCGACGGGATGCTGCAAGCCTGCTCTCCCGGCTATGCGCTGCACGCACCCTCCGGCTCTGTTGATGCCGATGTCTTCGAGCGCTTGCTGCACCAGGTGCGGTCCCGAACCGTAGCCGAACCCGAAGCAGGACTGGCGACATTGGACAGCGCACTGGCCCTGTGGCGCGGCAGCTCCTATGAAGAGTTCACCGACGACGTGTTCTTCGCTGCTGAGGCCCAACGCCTCCAGGAGCTCTACCTTGTCGCGCACGAGGAACGTCATCGCCTGCTCATTGGCCTCAGCCGCGAGGGCGAGGCAGCAGCCGGCCTTACCTCCCTCGTCGCTGCCCATCCGCTTCGTGAAGGCCTGCGCGTACTACTCATGACGGCCTTCCACCGACTCGGACGGTCGGGAGACGCCCTGGCAACGTATGCCGACTACCGGCACCACCTCTCCGACGAATTGGGGCTGCAGCCATCACCCGTGATGTGTGATCTGCAGAAGGCCATACTGGAGAACCGCACCGCTCCGTGGCCGGGAACGTCAGTTGCGGCTCCAGACAGCGCCTGGACAGAACTCACCGTTGATTCCAGCCCTACCAGCACCCGAGGCCCTGTCCCCAGCCCACGCCAGCTCTTCGGAAGAGACACCGACCAAGATCTCATCTGCGAGCTGTTGAGAAGAAACCACACCGTGACGGTGACCGGCCCCCCGGGAGTGGGAAAGAGTTGGTTCATCCTCGGGATGGCCGAACGACTTGCAGCGAGATACCCGGGCGGGGTCACACACGTCTGCCTCGGCGAAGTCAGGATGGCACCGGATCCGCGCCAGGCTGTGCGTGCGGCTCTTAACCATGCGCGTGCGCAGGGCGCCTCTTCGATGGCGGGAAGCGGGGCGCGGATTGTCCTCCTGGACGACTGCGACGGCCTCCCTCATGCCGCCCGACGTGACCTCCTTGCCCTGGCCGATTTCTCCCGTGGAGATACGGTCCTGGCCGCGAGCCGAAGCCCCCTCGGGTGCGGTGAGGAGCGCGTTCAGCCTCTCGATGTGCTGCCGGTTCCTGAACCTGAGGCAGACCTGTCGACGATCAAGGCAGCTGCGGCCGTCCAGTTGTTCCTAGAGCGCGCTGAGAGAGCCGGTGCCCAGCTGGCCTTTCCCCCGGAAACTCTTCGGGTGGTCGCAGAGCTGTGCCGTCGGCTCGACGGTCTTCCCCTCGCGATCGACCTGGCCGCCGCACGCTGCCGCTCGATGTTTCCCGAAGAGATTCTGACTCGGCTCGATGACGCCGCTGTGCTGCTGCAATCTCCCTCCCGGCATGACCGACACCGCTCCCTGACGAGCGCGGTCGAGAGCTCCTACATCCTGCTGACTGCCCTGCAGCGCCAAGTCCTCGAGTGCCTGTCCGAGTTGCCTTACCCATTCCGTCTGCTCGAGGCGGAAGCAGCATGCGCGTCGAGCGGCATCCCTCAAGAAGCCGTCGCCCCCTCTCTCGACGACCTGGTCAATCATTCGCTCATCCTGGCACGTCGGAAGCAGGGCGATATCTCCTTCGTTGTACCCAGGCCCTTCCGCAACTTGGTGTCCAGCAAAACCTTGCTGCAGGACAACTGCCAGACAGGTGGACGCCCTTGCCTGCACTATGCACTCTCCGGAGCTGACGCTGATCTCCACTGCTGTCCGCCGGCGATCCCGGAGCGGAGCTAGAACGTGGACACGGCATCAACGAGGTCGAAGGACCTCCGGGCACCTGCAACTTCGCAGGTGCCCGATGCGGACGCGCAAGCCTGGCTGAACACGGTCAGCGGAGCCCTCCGCCCCTTCCTGGAGCACAATCCAGCCGCCGTATTCCTGCGTGATGGTGAGGGATATTTCGTATGGGCGAATGCCGCCTACACCCGGCTCCTGTGCGGATCATACGAGGGCGGCCTGCAGGGGCGAAGGCTCGATGAGGTTTTGCCCCGCAAATACGCCCGCCTGTACCGACAGCTGGACGAAGCCGTCATTGAGAAGGGCACCCCGCTGTATGACAGCGTTCCCTTTCCACGCCAAGGGGGATCAGGAAGTGCACTGGGTTTCAGGTTCCCGGTCGAGCTCGTTGGCCACGGCCGCGGAGTCGGAGGGGTCTATATCGACGCATCCGAGCTGCAAGAGGTGCGTCATCGGTGGGCCGTGGCCGACGAGTGTTTCCGCGCCGTGTTCGACCATGCGCTGTCCCCCATGGCCATGCTCGACATCCGCGGACGTATTACAGATGCCAATCCAGCATTCTGCAGCCTCTTTGGGCTCTCCTGTTCCGCCTTGCGCCAGCGCCGCCTTACGGACTTGGTGGATTTCGAGGCCGAGACTCCGGCCGGGGATCCCTGGCAGCAACTGATCAACGGCGGGCGCAGCCGCCTCCAGGTTGACGTCAGCGGGCTGCAGGAGGACGGGGCGCGCTTCACAGCCCGCATGACGACCACCCTGGTGCGGCGTCTGGACGGTACTCCCTCCAGAGCCGCCTGCACACTTGGCGGGATCACAGCTGCCGTGCCTGAGACACCGAAGTTGACCCCAACTGAGCTGAGCCTTCTGCTCGCACTGGCAGCCGGCGCGACGAATGCAGAGCTGCAGCGCAGCGTGCTGCTGGCTCGCCAGACCGTGGACTATCACCTCGCTAAGCTGCGGACCATACTTGGCGCAGACTCGCGCGCCGCGCTCGTTGCACGCGCCTACGCGACCGGAGTTCTCCTGCCCGGCTGTTGGCCACCCCGTGCATCAGCGGGCGTTCAGACCTGCGATCGACCGGAGGGCCGGAGTACCACCCGCGCATAGGCTTGCGACCGCGACTGAGTCGCCCGAGGCGGACATAGCAGCAACTCGGGACCAGCCTTCGCGCCTTATGAAAGACGCGGTCGGCTCATCGTCGGAGCACGGGCTCCCTGCCGATCTGCCCCCGCTTAGCGGTCCCCTGAGCCTCGGGGAATTGTGAACTTGAGTTCGTCTACGATTGCTTGCACCCCAGGTGGTGCCACGCGGTGACTGTGGTCTTGGACGCCGTACGCCACCTCCACGACGGCGCCATCGATAGAGATCGTTCTCCACCGCGAATACGTGCGGAGAAGCCCCGCGCGTCCGTGCACACGCACCACACACTCATCCCACGGGAGCAGCGACTCAAGCTGGTCCGAAGGACACCATGCCTCAAGGACAGACGGTAGATACCTCATTTGGACTTCCTGGCGACTCTCGATGTTCTCCGCAGGGAAACTGCCCATGCCCGCAGGGTGGAATGACGAGCACTTAGAACAGCGCGCGCTCCCCGACCGGCACACCAAAGGCAGAAAACGCCGCCACTGCCTGCAGGGGGATCACAACGGAGAGGGGTGCAGGCAGTGGCGGCGCTGCCAGCAGATCAGTGGTCCTGGTCCCTGCCCGCCGATCCGCCAGCACCTGGCTGTACGTCTGGTCTGGCGTCATCGGTTCTCATACTGCTGACACCTTCTTTGACCTACGCAGCAGGACAGCGGTGCTGCCGGCTTCCCAGCGACTCGTGGCCTCTCATGTGGGGGTCGTGCGGCGGAGCGCTTGTTGTGGTCGATCGACCATCCTGAGCTGGGAGGCCGCCTCCTGCCTTGTGGAGCCGGTGCCCGAAGAGGCACAGCCGTATTTCTTTCGGCCTTGTGCTGGCCGGTTTCTTTCGGCCTTGTGCTGGCCGGCAGGTGCTCCACGGCCCCGGCACCACGCTGACCAGGCTGCTCAGGCCGAGGAGGCGGGTAGCGATGGATGGATCCGGTGCCGGCCGGTGGCGGTCGCCAGGCCATAGGGCCAGCTCCATTTCACTTGGTCTCGCGGCTGTCCTTGGTCTGTTCGGCATCTCCCAGAGCTGCAGCCCGTTGCAGCTCCATAGCCAGGGCCACGCGCGTACGCACACCCAGTTTGACGAAGATGGAACTGAGGTGGCGTTCCACGGTCTTCTCACTCAAGTACATCGCCGCCGCGACCTCCCGGTTCGTCAGCCCGCGGCAGACGTACTCTGCGACCTCTCTCTCCCGTCCACTCAGTGACGCCAATCCATGACCTGGCTGTCCCCGTCCGCCGCTGCGCGACACCTTGACGCCGAGTCGGCGTAGTTCGCGGGTGGTCTCGGCTTCCAATCGTGATGCACCGCAGACGGTGAAGTCCGCATGCGCAGCGCGCAGTTCCTCAACCGCCGCCTCGCTGTCGCCCAGGGCTGCAAGTGCCCGCGCTAGAACCACGCGGGCCCGGGCAGCCTCAAGCGGCCTGCTGGAAACCGTGAAGGCGGCGACTGCCGGTCTGGCCCGCACGGCAGATTCGTGGGCCTTTCCCGCAGCCATGAGGACGTGGCTCTCGGCCAGAGCAGCAAAACCTGCCGGGTGGGAATGGGCTGTACCTGGGGTGGTTCGTTTGGCCCGATCCGCCCACTGCCCCGCCAGTCGGGTGTCGTCCTCCGCGAGGGCAGCCTGGGTCAGCAGCTCATACCATGCCGGGCGACTGGGCGGATCAATCAGGTCCAGGTCCGGGCCGCCCGCCGCCACTGTTACCAGGGCGGCGCATGCTGCTGGGTCCCCCTCGGCAAAACGTGCCTGACCGAGCGTGGCCTTCGCCAGGGCCGAGAACCACCCCGGTTGGGCATTGGCCAGCTCGGCAGCTCTCTGCCCTGCCCGGATGGCTTCCGTCACCTTTCCCTGCAGGACAGCCACATCGCAAAGATGGGTAAGTGCGATCATGCTGAGGTGATCGCTACCGGCGATGTCGGCGAGCTCACAGGCCTCCTCCAGGCATGCACGCGCCTCAGACAGGCGGCCCACCGAGCGAAGAGCGCCGCCTTGTACGACAAGCAGGTGGGTGAGCACGTGGGCCTGGCCTGAGGCGCGAGCGACCTCGGATGCCCTCTTCAGCCGCCTCAGCGCCAGGTGGTACTTGCCCATCTGCGCATCGGCGCGCGCCGTCCACACGACGGCCTGAAGCTGAGACGTGAGTTCAGCCTTGGCCATGGCGTCGATAGCGCGGCCGGCGGCCCGGGCATGAACTGCACCGTTTTCCAGGTCTCCGTACGCGACGAAAGCGAACCCCAGGACCGCACACGTGTAAGCGCTTGACGGCACCGAGCGGTCGAGATCAGTGCGGCCTGCGGCGTCCCGTGCCAGGCGATGCGCACCAGAGAAGTCCCCGTGCGCAATCCGTACCGTACTCAGCTCCAGCCGCAGCGAGTGGGACTGCTGCAGCGCACCAGGCGGTAGTGTGCTGATCTCCCGATCGAGCAGGGCTGCCGCCTCATCGCATCGGCCCAGGCTCTGCGCGGCTCTAGCCGCCCCGACAATCGCACGGTATCTCAGTCGCAGAGACCGGCCAGGCAGCAGGGCCAGAGCCTCGAGGAAGGCCTCTTTGCTGTCATCAGGCCGGCCGGCCTGCAGGAGCGCCTCTCCGTGGGCGATGGCCAGTCGCCCACGCTGCCCTCGGGCAGAGGCTTTGTCGGGCAGAAGGTCAAGCACTGCTCGGTACCATCGCGCAGCAGTAGCAGGGTCGCGCCAGCGAGTGGCTACCGCCGCCCGCAGCAATGCGCGGATGGCCCTGGCGTCCCCAACGGTGGCCGAGTGCTGCACGTGATGGGCCCACAGCTCAACCGGAGCCGCCCTGGCGCACAGCGCCGCAGCAGCACGCACATGCGCCGCTCGTCGCCACCCGGCGCCGACCGCCTCATACACCGCCTGTCTGAGCAGCGGGTGCCGGAAGGCGAAGGACCCGTTCGTGGCGGCGCGCCGGACAATGTCACGGCGAGCAAGCTCGTCGAGCCACGCGCCCGCCTCGTCCGCCGGCAGTCCCAGAACAGACGGAAGAAGTCCGGGATCGAATTCAGCTCCAAGGACAGCGGCAGCGCCAGCTGCTTGGAGCGCTTCGGGCGAGAGTGTGTCGAGTTCGGCTCCGAGCATATGGCAGACCTGGCCCTCAAGGCCTGACGCGTGCTTCTGAGCGGCAAGGACCTGCAGGTACAAGGGGTTGCCACCGCTGAGCGCGTGCAGTCGGGACACGTCGTTGCGGGATGTCTCTTCACCCAACAGCGTGTGAACCTCACGCTGTGACAAGGGGCTCAGCGAGAACCGACGTGCCCTGCCTGCCTCCGTCAGCTCGTCGATGGCGGCGCCGACGCGATGCGGGGCCTGATGAGGACGATAGGCCACGCCAACAAGGACCTTCTCAGGCGCAGACCGGCGCATCAGGTAGGTGAGGACGTCAAGGGTCTGGGGGTCTGACCAGTGCAAGTCATCGAAGAGAAGCACCACGCCCCGGTCCCGCGCGAGCCGCTCAAGCATGAGGTGTACCGCGCCGTAAACCCGGTGTCGGTTCGGCGCGACCGGAACAGCAGTCTCGTCGGCCGCCAAGGAAGGGACGACGCTCAAGATCTCACGAGGGAGGCCCTCGCAGATCGCTAGCAGCTCCTGTTGGTGCTGCACCACCAAGGCATCGAGCGCATCAGTAAGCGTCGCGAAGGGGACTTCGTGGTGCTCTTCGGAGGCACGAGTTGTCGTGACCAATGCCCCGGCAGCTTCCGAGCGGTGCCGGAACTCCGCCAGCAGTCTCGTCTTGCCCATCCCAGGCTCTCCCGTTAGCGCCACCAGCCAGATGGGATCACCAGGCCGATTCAGCGCTCCGCCCCAAGCAGCAAGCTCCGCTGTCCGGCCCACCAGTGGCACCGCATGGCGCGTACGTGGGTTGATAAGGCACTCCTTACACGACGCCGCGGTCTCGCTGACCGGACAGCAACCTGCGCACCCCGGCCTGCTGTACGAGGAAGTAGGCGTGGTCGGTTGAGAAAAATCCACCCGGCCATGACTGAGCCGCACCGCCCGGCCGACGAGGTCGTCTCAATGCAGGGCAACCGCTGTGATGCCGCATCGTTTTGCGGCCGGGCATGAAGCGTGCCCATCTGCAGGTTAATCACTTCCTTTGCGGGGCGGGCACGGGGCATCGAGGAACTGGTCGTCAGCCGTGCCGTGCCCTGTCCATGGAGCCAGTGCCTTCGATGTCGGCCCTGCCGGGGCCTCAACGAAGCTTCGCTAAAGGTGGCGTCTCGCCGTGGAGCAAGGGCGATGGTGGAGGAGGCGGGGCGGTAAGTGGCCAGAATGGGGGCTCGAGCGGTGCAGCCGACGCCTCCCTGTCAGGGAAGGGCGAATGCAGAGGCCAGCTGATGAAACCTTGGCCATGGGAGGCGCGCCCGGTGTGGCATGTACGGAGGCGCTCAGAACAAAAACGGTTCATCCAGCAGCGCCTTTGCGAAGGCTCGGTCAAGTGCCGCGGCGATTTCCTCTCCATGTAGAGTTCCGCCACTGCCCCGGAAATGGGAATCGACCATGCGGATAGGCATTTCGATGAGGGTTCCAGCGTCGAATACCGTACCGAAATCCACGTCTATCCATGCATCGTATAGCGGTTTATCAGGGGCCTTAGCCGACACTACCTGCCATTTGTGCAAGCAATCATACGTATGCAGGCTTTCACCGCCGAACTCTGCGATCCGGGCCAGTGCTTGTACGGGATCCTGGACCTGCTCCCCCAGGTAGTTCCTGCAGTGGATCAACAGCTGCCTGCGGGTGATCGCAGGCAAATCGACCAGATCACCATAAGCGATAGCCACGGGCGCGGTGAAAATGAACTCCATGCTCGAGCCTTTCCAGCGATGAAGCCGTCTAGTGAGCCGCGCAAATCTCAGCCCGTTTCCTCTCCGGCACGAGCCACACGTGACCAGTCTCCTGACCATCGGTACGGTGACACGGCCGTCCTCGGTTCAAAGCCCCCCTCTCCCCCGGCGTGGCTGGCGTGGCCCGCCGATGATCCTCTTCGCCCCGCGTCAATGCCGCAGCTCACGATCGTGGCGCATGGCGTCCTCGGCAAGCCCAATCCATGCGAACCAGTCAGCACGTCTCGGGCGTACAGCGGACGAGGACCGGCACTCCGAACGGGAACGATCACATGGCAAAGCGGCACGCGGCCAGCTCACGATCAAAGGGCACAGGAGTCCTTCTCATAGTGGCTCTCTTCGGTGCGCTCGTGGCGGTGGCACTCGGCATATACGGGCGTGTGCACACGGCGACGGGGCGGCCATTGGCCCTGCTCATCGGTTTCACCGGCATGACCCCCATGAAGGCATGGCTGGCAACGGCAGCGGCCGTACTGGCCATAACCCAGCTGCTCTCCGCAGCGTGGATGTGGGGGCGCCTGCCCGGTGCAGGACCCGCCCCCTCATGGGTGCCACAAGCTCACCGCTGGCTCGGCGCCATCGCGTTTTTGATGACCCTGCCCGTTGCCTACCACTGCCTGTGGAGTCTGGGCTACAGCACCTTCGACCTGCGCACCTCGGTCCACTCGGCCGCAGGATGCGCATTCTACGGCGCGTTCGCCACCAAGATGCTCGCCCTGCGCGTCCGCTCAGTGCCGTCCTGGTCACTACCGATCCTCGGCGGCCTCCTCTTCACGCTGTTGATAGCAGCCTGGGCGACCGCATCGTTGTGGTACTTCACCCAGCCCGGCGTACCACTGTTGTGAAGTGCTCGAGAACTCTTCCCGTGCAACTCGTCCGCAGTCGTGCCAAGAAGGAGACACATGACCAGCCATCACGATGACCTCGAAGTCGCAATGCCAAGGGACACGGTGCATCGGCGCAGACTCCTCATGGCCGCAGGCGCCGTCGCAGCGGGTTCCGCGCTCAATGCCTGCGTAGTGCCCGCCCAGCAGGAGCCGGCCGCGCCGGCGGCGCCGCCCGCGGCGCCGGAAGAAGCGGGGAGCAGCCCGGAGCAGCCCTCGGGAGAAGGAAACTCCGCCGATGGCGGTCAGGTTCCTGAGGCGACGCCCCCGCTCGCCCAGCTCAGCGAGGTTCCGACCGGTGGCGGACTCATTCTCAAGAAACAGAAGGTTGTGATCACTCGAGACTCAAGTGGCACGGCGCAAGCGTTCTCTGCCATCTGCACACACCAGGGATGCGCAGTCACCTCAGTGAGCGGTGGCACGATCAATTGCGCATGCCATGGGAGCAAGTTCGATGCCAGCACCGGTCAGCCGGTGGCTGGACCCGCAAAGAGCCCTCTCCCCCCGGTCGCCGTCGAACAGCGTGGCGACGCGATCTACCCCGCCTGAGCACGAGATGGGCATGTTCAAGAACCTACCGACAATGGCATGGGTCATCGGATCGACCGTCGCCCTTGCCGCACTCAGCCCCGTCGTCGGCCAAGCAGTGACCACGAGCCCGGCCACCGTGCAAGCACCCTCGGCCTCCCCGGCCGAGACCATCGCACCAGGTGGCCAGACACCCACGCCTCCGGCCCAGCCCACCCCCCAAAGCTCGCCCACCGAAGCAGGCGGCGTACCGACCGCGCAGGCGGTCGTAGTGCAGCAAGCCACCACCAAGCTGGGGGCAACAGCCGTCGACGGTGACGGTCACACCCTCTACCTGTCAGTCCTCGACGGTACCAACCCGCCCAAGTCCGTCTGCCTCAGCGGCCAGTGCCTCCAGGCGTGGAAACCGCTCTACCTGCCCGACGGGGAGGCGAAGCCAACGGCCGGCAAGGGCGTAGACCCAGCGTTGCTCGGCTCGCTCAAGCGGGCCGACGGAACCTGGCAGGCCACACTCGGGGGCTGGCCGTTGTACCGCTTTGACAAAGATCAGGCACCGGGCGACGTACTGGGTGAGGGACTCAAGGGCACATGGCATGCGATAGCGCCGGACGGCAAGAAGGCCAAGGGCAACAGCCCCGATGTCCAAAGCGCAGTCGCCCAACAGGAGCGACAAACGTCAAGTCGGTGAGCGCAGAGCCAGCAGGTCGCCCGCCGTGGTCAAAAGCCAGGGCGGTGAAAGCCCTGAGTGGGCTGCATGCAGCGATCGTCGCGGTCCATGCCGACTTCCCAGTTGCGCCGGCCAACCACAGCCTTGCTTCCCCAGTCTCTCCGGCTAAGGAGGACTAGGTTATCGTGGCTGTGAGGCTGCATGCGTTTCAACGGTCACATGTCCCTCGGGGCCGTCCTCGAGCTCCCCTCCCAGCGCCAGGCCGACTTGGACCGGGCCGAAGCCCGCTTGTCCTGTCAGTCACCGCTCCCACCTGCCGAACTGCGGTGCTCCGCAGGGATGTATGTTATTCGACCGTCCATCGCGTGCAAGACATGACGCTTCGCAATGAGCAACGCTACGTCGATGTCATTGACCACCAGACCGTCGGGCATGTGTGGTGCAACCCAGCGTCCTTCGAGACGTTCCCAGGTGATGCCGTACTCATCAGAGATGCAATCGCCATCGCAGAACGCATCGGGCAGGTCTGCCGGGGACCCTGTAGTGAATCCCTCTGGGGGACGTGAGTTCTTGGCGAGGTTAACGCCCATGACGGCCGACTTCCCTGGTATCAGTCAAAGGAGTCTGACCGGGAGTAGCCGCATAGGAGCGGCAGCTGCCCGGGGCCTCCGGTCTTACGGTTGCGACGCAGTGAGGGTCGGTGAAGTACCGTGCAGCGCCTTGCGGCTACGCTCCCTCGTACAGTCTTGATGAACAGTTCGTCGCGAAGTACGTCATCGGATCGCCAGGACACCATGGCCATCAGGCAGGCACGTGACGGCGGTAGTTGGCGACCGCCCAGCCAGCCCCTGTCGGTGCAATACCTCCACCTGGACGACGAACCCATCGTCTACACCCGCGCTGCCACGCGCCCCGGCGCCGAGATCTGTATCAAGCGGGTCCGTCGCCGCAATCCCAAGTCCCGCGCATGGTGCGCCGCCGTCGCCGAGGCCTTCGAAGAGCAAGCCGAATGAGAGCTGGAACATGTCACTGGATGCAATCGACAAGATCGCCGAGGAAACGAACTTTTCCGGCGTGGTCTGGGTAGACCACGCGGGTGAGATCGAGTTCGCCAAAGCGTACGGCCTGGCCAACCGCGCCTACCACGTCCCCAACACGGTGGACACCAGGTTCGGGATCGCCAGCGGCAGCAAGGGGTTCACCGCGCTCGCCGTGCTCTCCCTGGTCGCCGATGGCGTCCTAGATTTGACCACCACCGCCCGATCCCTACTCGGCACCGACCTGCCCCTCGTGGCCGATGACGTCACCGTCGAGCACCTACTCACCCACACCTCCGGCATCGGTGACTACCTGGACGAGGAAGCCGACATGGAGATCACCGACTACCTGGTGGGGGCCGTCCACGAGTTGTCCAGCACCGAGGCGTTCCTTCCGCTGCTGGACGGCCACCCCACCAAATTCCAGGCCGGGGAACGGTTCGGCTACTGCAATGGGGGCTTCGTGCTGCTGGCCCTGCTGGCCGAGCGGGCCAGCAGCATCGGCTACCACGACCTGGTGCGGGACCGGGTGCTCCGCCCTGCCGGCCTGACCCGCACTGACTTCCTGCGCTCGGACGAACTCCCGGCCGACGCCGCGGTCGGCTATCTGCCCATCGACGGGGTGGACCGCTCCAACATTTTCCACTTGCCGATACTGGCCACCGGCGACGGCGGCCTCCACTCCACCGCCGCCGACATCTCCACCTTCTGGCGGGCATTCTTCGCCGGCGCGATCGTGGAATCCGTGGCCGAAGTGGTGCGGCCCCGATGTGACGTACCCGAGGAGTCCCTGCGCTACGGCCTCGGATTCTGGCTGCACCAGAACACCGACACCGTCATCCTGGCCGGGTGGGACGCCGGCGTATCGTTCAAGTCCACCCATGACCCGCACACCGGCACCACCCACACCGTCCTGTCCAACACCTCCCCCGGCGCCTGGCCTCTGGCCCGACACCTGGACGGCATCAGGCCTTGAGGACCGGACAATCAGCGTCAGGTTCTCTGCGTGTAGACCTGAGCGATCAGCAAGCTCAGTGTCCCGAACCCGCTCCGCCAGATCTTGGCTCGGCCAAGTCTCTGTCACCTGCGGCCTCAACGAGCGCCTTACCAGCCCGTGAGTTGGCAAACATAGTGACCGCCCGATGGCACCGCAGGTTCCAGTGGCACCTCCCCCACCAAGTGATCCGATGAACTGCGTCACGACGTAAAGACAGTCGACCATCAAATCCGGCCCAAGGCGATCCCCAGGGTCGGAGGTCGCACGCCGCCCACAGCTCAGCGGTGGAGTATGAGCACGGGTGGCACGCGGCCCTGGTAGACCTGGGCACCTATCGGGGCCGCTCCCCTTCCGCTGGCGGCATGCCTCCGGCGCCTATAGGACAGCACCCGACGGCGCACGCCAGGCCTGCACTGCGGTCAAAGATGACGTCGCGCATACCGCCTCACGGGGCTGTGCAGCCACACCAGTCGCCCCTGCAGGAATCGCGAGGTGACGGAGAAGCAGTAGCGCGGGCCATGGGGGAGCAAGCAGTACCCGCGGGCAATCTGGCGGCGGGCGGAAAGCCAAGAACCGCAACTCGCTGGGTTAGCTCACCGGAAGAACCGACCAGCCCCCTGTGTCCGTAAACCTGTGCGAAAGAGGCGCCCGAGACACACGGTACCCTCGCTTCGCATCAGGGCACAGAGGGCCTTGGGTGCATTGGACGTGTTCGAGGATGAGGGTGGGTTCGTCTCAGAGGACGACCAGCCTGCGCTGAGACCCGCCCTCCTCGCCTGCAATTGCCTGTGGGCTTGCCCCCTCTCCCCCAACGCCCGGGTGCGTCTCGACCAGACTCCCGCAGCCACGCTGCCGGGCATTTCCCCTGATGCTCAATTTCAGAGGATGAAGTTCAAATGCGCACTCACCTGGCCCGATCACCGCAACAGAGCTCGCGCTTCCACCTCTTGCTGGCCCTCTCGCTGGATCCCCCCGCGAGTGGCTCATTGGCAGCCCGCATGAAGCGGGCAGGCTTGCGGAACCTGGCAGTGCGCGCATGGGGGGACCAATGCGCCTACCAGGCCCTGCTCGACTCCCATCGCAGCCTGGTGGTGCTCGATGCCCCAGGTAGTTGGTCCACAGAGGATCTAGTAGCGCGCGTGCGGGCGCTGTTCTTGCTAGCACCGGTAACTGTGGCAGCTCCGCCAAGTATTAAGGCAGAAGTCCTGCTCAACGCCGGGGCGGTCAACGTCGTCTCCCGTGAGGCACCCGCTGGAGAGATCAGCGCTCGGCTGCGGGCCGACCTGCGGTGGACCACAACAATGAACGATGAGATCCGTCCCGCCAGCATCCCACCTCACCCCCGTATTCCGCGATCCCAAAAGATCCTTGCCGGGATCCTCGCCCGCGCACCGCGACCAGTTTGCTGCCACGACGTCCGCTTGCTGCTTGGTGGGCCCCGGCATCCACTGAGCCTCCCGGCCGTCCGAAGCCGCGTACAACGCCTCCAGCCGCACTTCACACGAGGCGGTCTACGACTGGTGACAGAACACTCTTGGGGCAGGGACGTCTATCACGTCGAAACGCTCCTGTGAGCTGCTCTGAGTCCCAGGCAGTGCGCGTATCTCGGCCGGCACTTCAAATGCTCCTGGGACAGCAGGTTGAACCGATGATGAGCTGGCGGCCGGTCCGCCTGGCCTCCAATCAACATCCGCTGGCCGCAGCAGACACGTAGATGTTGCAGCGCGACAACGAATCCGGCGCCCAACGACCCTTGATCCGCATGCGGACCCAAATGTGCGTTGACGTTCGCCAGTTCACCTGCGGACCAAAGGGGTGCCCACCAGAGCGCCGAGGTGGTGAGGCCAAGCTTATTGCGTCCGCCGCCGCTGCGAATGCTCGCTACCTCGACGACGTCGGGCCCGAGCCGCCTACCGTGGCCACCTCGTCGAACGGTCCAAGTCCCTGGCGTAACCACCTCAACTGACTTTGTCGGTGCCGCTCCTCAGACGGCCGGACGTCCGGCGTGCGGGGGTAGACGCCGCCGCGAAGGGCTGTGATCCATCCGGTCCGACCGCTACGTATTGTCGGCAGGATCCACTGCCCGCCCACTCCACGAGGTCGGGAGAGGGCGAGCGCGGTCCGCCAGGAGCCGCCCCAGCTCCCCGTGAAGGCAGGGGCGGCTCCACACCCTTACGTGCCTCGATCAAGCCCCCTTTTTCACGACCAATCTGCCGCGCGGACAGGCGCATCAAGGGGCCCAAGGCTGCCTTCCTCGCCGTTTCTCCTCATGCAGCTGCTGCGCGAGGGCGGCACCTTGAAGTTCGCCCCACTACGGTAGTTCTTACTAGATTCGGCCACGCTGCGATCACGGGTGGGCACCAGGGTGCCGTCGACGATGTAGACGGTGACTTTGCGCGGCACGGCGGGCCGGCGAGATGGCCAGCAAGGGCGAAGATGCGGTCGGCCCCAGACTTCGAGACCCCGATCAACGGCGCCACCTGCCGCACGTCAGGTTCGTGCGCCAGCACGTCGCCACCAGCACTACCCGGTTCTCCAGCGCAGCCGCCAGGGACGGCCGCGATGAACGTCACCACCGCGACGCCGCACCAACACCACCAGCCTGGTTAAGTGCGACTCGGTCAGCCCGGAGAGCGGCTCGATCCATTTCGGATCACCCACTGAAAATCACCCCACCCGCCATGCCGACTTGGCTGTGACCGCGACATTCCGCGATGTCGTCCGTACTCGCGGCCTGGTGTCCGCAGGAGCGCACCGCTGGCACTGCCTGCCCTACGGGTAGCAGATCGAGCGGACCTTAGTCTGGCCGCACGGCACGAATCTGCGCATCCGCTGCGAACGGCGCCGATCCCTCTCAAGCATTCCTGACAATCGCCGGCTTCCTGATCACCCATCGACAAATCACCTTATGGGTAGCCGTTTTGAGGGCAGGGGCAGCAGGAATAGCTTCCTTTCTCATCCTGGCCGTGCGGCGGGTCTCGGCCCTTCAAGCGACTCCGTACGGGCAAAGAACACGGACTGGGGTTCGTTCGGCGACCTCGAACCGCAACCCACTGGGGGCACGTACAGCGACGCAGAACCACGAAAGGGTAGGTCAGTCGGAACCATTGGCTCTAACAACGGCTAACACAATGAGCCGAGTTGTCGGTGAGCGATCAGGCAGCAGGCGAGTTTGAGGAACGCTTCGTGCATGTCTGCCCGCCGTTCCCACCGGATCCGCAAGCGTCGAAAGCCGTGCAGCCACGCAAAACTCCGCTCGATCACCCAGCGGTAGGTGCCCAGCCCAGTGCCGTGTCGGGTGCCACGGCGAGCGATGGCCGGCACGATGCCGCGCTCGCGGACCTGGTCGCGGTAGATGTCGTGGTCGTAGCCGCGGTCGGCGAACAGCGAGTCTGGCTTGCGGCGCGGACGGCCCACTCGGCCGCGGACGGGCGGGATCGCGTCGAGCAAGGGGATGAGCTGGGTGACGTCGTTGCGGTTGCCGCCGGTCAGCAGGACCGCGAGCGGGGTGCCATGTCCGTCGGTGATCAGGTGGTGCTTCGAGCCGGCCCGGCCCCGGTCGACCGGCGACGGGCCCGTATGGCTCCCCCTTTTAACGCCCTGACGTGGGAGGAGTCGACCACACAGCGGGACCAGTCGAGTTTGGCCGCTGCGTTCAGCTCAGCCAGTAGGACCTCGTGCAGCCGCTGCCATACACCGGCTTCGTTCCAGTCCCGAAGACGTCGCCAGCACGTCATGCCTGAGCCGAAGCCAAGTTCCTGGGGCAGGTACTCCCACTGGATCCCGGTGTGCAGCACGTAGAGGATCCCACACAGCACCTCCCGGTCCGGCAAGGGCTTGCGGCCCGGATACCGCAAGCGGCGCTCACGCTGCGGCAGCAACGGCTCCAGGCGGTCCCACAGCTCATCCGACACGATCCACGGCGACATCCCCACGACAGACCGAACGCTCAACTGCCCTGACGGCAACGGCCATCAGCGCCGATCCACCTCATTGTGTTAGCCGTTGTAAGTCAACCAACTTCGGAATACGGATGTGATCGTCATGTGCGGCTATACCAGCTAACGCCACCTCAATGGCTCCCGTAGCGCGGCTTCGGCAGGGCGGCGCACGGAGGCGTGGCCGGACCACGATTCGGGTCCTTGCACCGGCCTCGCGCCTTACGGAAGGGGGGCACCTGGCCGCTGGAGCATCGGCCGCAGGCGGCGGGCCGCTCTCGGCAGATCGTTCACTCAGTACTCAGGCGTGGGGATTACCGACGGCGGCTCCGCCTGCCGGGCAACCTGAACTGCCGTCGTCCAAAACGACGCGAACATGGCCACAGGCTGCTCATCATCGACGCGTTGACTACGCCGCACGGCACTGACACACACGCCGAGGGGGCCACGCCCTGTGCGCGCACGCCGGTGACGGCCGCAGTTGATGGTCAAGCGGCCTGATCCGCTTGAAGCCGTGTCGACCAGGCGCAATCAGGCATCCAACACATTGGCGCACGAGGTGCTCTGCTACAGGCACTTACTGGCCCTAACAAAGCCTCTTGACGTGCCGGTGGGTGATCAGGCAGACGGCGAGGCCGAGGAAGGCCTCGTGGATGTCGTCGCGTCGTTCCCAGCGGATCCGCAGGCGGCGGAAGCCGTGCAGCCAGGAGATCGTCCGCTCGACGACCCATCGGAAGGTGCCCAGACCGGTGCCGTGCGGCTGTCCACGCTCGGCGATCACCGGCCGGATCCCGCGCTGCCGCAGAAGCCGGCGGTACTTGTCGTGGTCGTAGCCACGGTCGGCGAAAAGCATGTCGGGCCGCCTGCGCGGCCGGCCGACGACTCCCGCGACGGCCGGGATCTTGTCCAACAGGGGCAGCAGTTGGGTGACGTCGTTGCGGTTTCCGCCGGTCAGCGACACCGCGAGCGGGATCCCCTGCCCGTCGGTGATGATGTGGTGCTTGCTGCCCGGGCGTGCGCGGTCGACCGGACTGGGTCCGCTTTTGGGCCCCTGCGTGCGGCCCGGACATGGGAGGAGTCGATCACCGCCCGCGACCAGTCCAGCTGGTTCCTTGACCGCAGCTTGTTCAGCAGAAGCTGGTGGAGCTGGTCCCAGACGCCCGCCTCGTTCCAGGTCGCCAGCCGGCGCCAGCAGGTCATGCCCGACCCGAAGCCGAGCTCCTGGGGCAGATACTCCCACTGGATGCCGGTGTGCAGGACAAACAGGATGCCGCACAGGGCCTGCCGGTCGGGCACCCGCGGTCGCCCTTCCACCTGCTTCGGCGGCGGCTCGGGCAACAACGGCTCGATGAGCGACCACAGTTCGTCCGACACGATCCACGGCCGCGACTGACGCTTCCCCATGACCACATCAACGAGCGATCAACCCGACAGTCACATGATCAACCCGCTTTTGTTAGAGCCAGTTAAGCACTTGAAAGGTATACTCCATGTCTACATCGTCCACCCTCCGCCACGTCTGTGCTTGCCTTCTCGTGTGCCTCGGCTTCGCATGTGCTGGCACAGTCGTTACAGCGCCGTCAGCACACGCTGCGGAGCCCCACACTCAGCGCGGGACGCCGACGGCATCACCTGACCTCGTACACCTCCTCGCCGACCCCGTGGGCAGTACTGGCACGAACCACAACGAGGTCCTGCTGTCACCGTGAGGCCTTCACCCTGTTGTGCAATTTGCCGATGGCCGTGGTTTGTCGGTGGCTTCTGAAAAGTGGACCACTGGTGGCCTTCGAGAGTTGACACCCTTCAGAGGTCTGGCCCGTTGAGTCAGGCCGGGAGGAAGGGTGATCGACGTGTAGGACTGGGCGGAGATCCGCCGGTTGCACCGGGCCGAGCAGATGCCGATCAGGGCGATCGCGAGGCATCTGGCTATCTCAGTACCAGCGGGCCTTGAGGGGTTCGATCGTCGCCCGCGGTCGAGCCGGAGATCCGGGACATGCTGAAAGCGGTTCCCGGACATGCTGGCGACGGTGATCGCGGAACGGCCGGCTGGACGCAGTCGTACTCGGTGCTCAAGCGGCGGTCCGTGAACTACGGCCGACCCACCGGGCCGCAGATCCGGTCTCGCGAACCGGTGAACCGGGTGAAGTCGCGCAGTGCGATCTGTGGTTCCCGCCCGCGGAGTTCCCGCTCGGGTTCGGGCAGACGGGCAGCCCACCGGTGCTGGGGATGGTGTCCGGCTACTCGCGGTGGATCACGGCGAGGATGCTGCCCACGAACCGCGGGCGGACCTGATCGCCGGGCGCTGGCGACTGCTGACCGGGCTCGGCGCCGTCCCCAGGGCCCTGGTCTGGGACAACGAGGCCTCCGTCGGCTCCTGGCGAGGACGGCGGCCCCAGCTGACGGAGGACTTCGCCGCGTTCGCCGGGTTGCTGGCGATCCGCTCTGACAGTCGGGCCTGCAGAGTGTGGAGGATGCGCCGGTTGGCCTTGGCCAGCCAGTCGGCCAGCTGGATGTCGCAGTCGCTCGGCGAGGCGAAGATGCGCCCGGGCAGGAAGCTGGTCTCTAGGTGGCCGTTGGCCCGCTCGACCAGCCGCTCCGGGCCTTGTAGCTAGTGCGGTGACCACAAACGATCACCGGCTTGGTCACCCAACCCGGGACTGAGGACGACCCCACAGGCGGTGTCGTTCACGCCGTACCCGGGCACGTTGCCGACGCTGCGCGGCCAGCACACCCGGCTGCCGGTTGTTCGCGTTGTGCCACCGCAGATACGCTTGCAACTTCCCACCGGCCGAACTATGACCCGGCCTCGGGCCTCCAAGATCCGTGGAGAGAACGCATGAGCGATGTTGGCTTGGGCATCGAACCGGTGCTACTGGGCGACGGCGTCCGCTTCTCGCCCCCAAGCCTCGACAGGATCGACCTGGAGCCTTTCAGCAACACCCAGTCGGGCGCCATCACGATGCTCCGCTTCCGTGTGCGAAAGTAGGCGCGGCCCTCCAACAGCTAGCGCGGTGACCACGAACGTTCGCAGAGTTTGATCACGCCGCCTTGGCGCGGGGGCGGCCCCAGCGCTGTTGTCGTTGGCTGCGGATGCGGGCGCGTTCGCAGCGCTGGGCGGCCAGGACGTCGGGATGGCGCGAGTTGGCGTTACGCCACCGCAGGCAGGCGTGCAGCCTGCGGGCGAGCACGGCGTGGTTGGGATGGTTCGAGTCGCCCATCACAAAGGTCCGCAAGGGCCCGAACTGGGCCTCGATCGGGTTGTCCCAAGACGCGTAGGTCGGGGTCAGGCACAACTCGACCTTGTTCTTCTTTGCCCAGGCGCGGATGGTGGGGTCTTGTTCGCCGACAGGTTGTCCATGATCACGTAGATCGGGGCGCCGTCGGGGCGGGCGGCCCAGATTGACTTCAGGGCGGTCAGCGAGTGGTCACCGCCTTTGCGGCTGCGGATCACGCCCCACAACTGGTCATCGCCCAGGGAGTAACAGCCGTGGAAGTAGCGGATGCCATGAGTGCGGCGGTAAGTCGCCGGCAGCCGGTCCGGACGCGACCGCGGCGCCCACGTCGATCCATGGCAGGGCCGAATCACGAAGCAACCCTCGGGGAAGTGGCTGGTGACGTACTCGATCCGATCCAGCTTGGCTTCCTGGTCCGGGTCCCGGGATTCCTTCCAGGTCCGGGTGCGCTGGAAGGTGATCCCTCGCGCATGCAGGATCTGCCGGAGCCGTTCCCGCCCGATCCGCACGCTGCGGGCGGTGCCGGTGGCCAGATAATCGGCGAGCTTGCGGATGCTCCAGTGCGTGAACGGACGCCCCAGCCTCGCTGGGCGTGTGGTGACCGTCTCGACAATGAAGGCGATGTCATCGTCGCTGATCAGGCGGAGACGGCCTCCCGCCCACTTAGGGTCCAGACAGGCCAGCCCCTTCTCGTTGAATGCGTGGATCACATCCCGGACGGTGTCTTCGTCCGCAGCGACCAGCCGGGCGATCGCCGGCACCGGCGTCCCGGACGCCGACGCCATGATCATCATCGCCCGGCGGACTCGGATCGATTCGCCTCTGCCTCGCCGCACGATGTGGGTAAGCCGCTGACCTTCCTGGTCACTCAGCCGACGTGCCCGAACCGGCTCTGCCACCCGATGGCCTCACTCTCAACAGCGATCTGGTCACTATCGAGACTGAGGCCGACAAGCCCCACCATCACGGACGCCAACCGGCGTGTCACCAACCCGGTGAAGTAGGTGGTCACCGCACTAGGAAGCGGTTGACGACCGTGGCTAGCTCTCCTGGCTGACTCTCCGTCACTCAGATGGTACAAGCCCCTTCGACGATGGCTTTCAGGTTGGCTTCTGGAGGCAGCGTGCCGAGCGTCTGGCCCCAGTCTCCGCCCAGCCGGGTTGCACAGAACGCGTCGGCCACAGCCGCGCGTCCATGACGAACCAGTAGCGAAGCCTGCAGAGCTGTTGCCATCAACTCCGCAATACGACGCGCGCGTACTTCAAGCCACGTCGCGTCCGACAGCTCCTCCTGGATCCGCTTGGACGCCTCATCCAGATGACGGTTCCCGCCGCGAGCTGCGTCGATTTCTGCCTTGAATGCCTCGATCGTTGATGGTTCGCGTGAGATCGCGCGCAGTACGTCAAGGGCTGCGACGTTTCCGGATCCTTCCCAGATCGAGTTGAGCGGTGCTTCGCGATACAGGCGCGGCATTCCTGAATCCTCAACGTACCCGTTGCCCCCGAGGCACTCCATAGCCTCTGCCAAGTGCGTCGAAGCGCGCTTGCAGATGTGGTACTTGGTGACGGCTACGCCGATTCGGCGTAGCGCTGCCTCGAAGGTGTCGCCTCGCTCGGCTCTGTCAGTTGCGGCGGCGAGTCGCATCGTGACCGCCACAGCAGCCTCACTCTCGAGGACAAGATCAGCCAATACGTTGCGCATCATGGGTTGGTTCACCAGCAACTTCCCGAACACCCTGCGGTGTTGGGCGTGGTGCAAAGCGTTGACCAAGCCTGCGCGCATGAGTCCGGCGCTGCTGTTGATGGCGCATAGCCGCGTCGCATTGACCATGGCGATGATCGTTGGTACGCCTCGGCCTTCCTCACCTACGGGCCAGACCAGTGCGTCGTCGTATTCAATCTCCGATGATGCGTTGGACCTGTTTCCCAGCTTGTTCTTTAGTCGCTGAATCCTCATGCCGTTGAGGCTGCCGTCGGGGAGTACCCGTGGAAGGAAGAAGCAGGTGGGCCCCTGAGGAGCCTGCGCAACGACGAGGAAGACGTCACACATGGGCGCCGAAGTGAACCACTTATGCCCAGTGAGTCTGTAGGCACCATCTCCGGCAGGAACCGCCCGGCTGGTATTGGCGCGGATGTCAGATCCTCCCTGTTTCTCAGTCATCGACATGCCGGCCAACAGGCCCGCCTTGCCCAGCGGGGGGCGAAGGCCGAAGTCGTATTGACGCGCGGAGAGCAGGGGCTCGTACTGTCTAGCGAGCTCAGGGGCACTCCTCAAGGAAGGGACCACCGAGTACCCCATGTCGATCGGGCAGGTGTGCCCGGCCTCTACTTGGCTCATCAGGTACTGCTTTGCCGTGCGTGCGACGTGAGCGCCGGGCCGGGGCTCTTGCCAGGCACTTCCGGTGAGGCCAAAGGTGACTGAGGCTGTCATCAGTTGGTGCCAGGAGGGGTGGAACTCCACTTCGTCGACCCTGTGCCCGTAGCGATCGTGGGTGTGAAGGACTGGGAGGTGCTCGTTCGCGAGGCGGCCCCACTCCCGGGCCTCGCGACTCCCCGCAAACTCGCCGACCTGCCGTAGCTCTGCTTCGGCCCACCCTGCTCCTTCACGGTGCAGCGCTTCTAGGAGGGCCCGATCATCCGCTGAGTTATGGTCAGGCAAGGGAGGCACCTGATTCTCCACCTGATGCGTCTCAAACAACACATACCTCCCCCTATGAGAGCAACTCGCGCTGTTGCGGTGCCTGTTGTGCCAGCCGTTCCAAGGCACTACGACCCCTCACCAATGATCGGTTCACGATGACGACGGCGCCTGTTCCGCTCCACCCATGTTGATCGCCGATCGCGCGTGCGATGGCATCTCGGAGGCCTGTGGCCGGTTTCCTGACTCCCGTGAGAGCACAGCGCCCGCAGACACCGACCGATTCACGCAGGGCACGCGCAGAACCGAAACGGTCTGCATCGCGTACTGCTTGACGTCAAGCAACGGAATATGCGAGTGCCGATAGGAGCACTGAGCGTTCCTACCTCACAGTCAAGGACACAAAATGCCTTCTCAGCGTTTCTTCCGCAGGGCCGGGGCGGGACTGGCGACCGCTGCCGCTGTTGTCTCGGCCACCGTCACGATGATCACCCCGGCCTCCGCGGGGAGTATCGGCAATGTAGCCCTGATTCCCAGCGTTGCCCCTAAGGTGAATGTGGCCCTGGGCGCTGAATTCCCGCTCGCACAGCGGAACAGCGCTGCCTTCGACCCGGCCGAGCGGTGGGACATGGTCGAGAAGGTCCCGCTGGGGGGACTCTTTGTGCTCCGGAACCTTCACAAGGTCGACGGGAAGTTTGTGTGCATGGATTCACAGGCCCCGGGCCAGGGCCTGCCGAAGGCTGGTGATGCCGTGGGTACGCGGCCTTGTGACGGCACCAACTCCCAGCTGTGGATCAGGAAGAACAACTCCGACAAGACCATCACCCTCACCAACGCATACTCGAAGTACGTGCTGTCCTGGGCGGGAACGGGCGCAGTCCCCGCCTATGAACAGAAGGTCCCGAACCAAACACTGGTGTTCCCGAACTTCAGGCTTATCGTCAACCCGTGACCTGACGTCGCAGATCCTGACGCTTGAGGGCAGGGAGCAACTGTGCTTCCTGCCCTCAAGCATTTGTTCCGCTGGACCCTCCTGCCGAGGGAAGATCAGGCGAGCTCGGGCGGATGCTGCGACGCGTCCGGCGTAGGCTGAAGTTGGTGCTCATTCTCGTGGGCACTGGATTCAGCAATGACGAGCACTGATTCTCTGGCACGACGATGCGCCCATCCTGGACTCCGTGCTTGTGGGCGCGCCCGCTCCGGGGCGCCTCTAACTGGCTCTAACAAAAGCGGGTTGATCATGTGACTGTCGGGTTGATCGCTCGTTGATGTGGTCATGGGGAAGCGTCAGTCGCGGCCGTGGATCGTGTCGGACGAACTGTGGTCGCTCATCGAGCCGTTGTTGCCCGAGCCGCCGCCGAAGCAGGTGGAAGGGCGACCGCGGGTGCCCGACCGGCAGGCCCTGTGCGGCATCCTGTTTGTCCTGCACACCGGCATCCAGTGGGAGTATCTGCCCCAGGAGCTCGGCTTCGGGTCGGGCATGACCTGCTGGCGCCGGCTGGCGACCTGGAACGAGGCGGGCGTCTGGGACCAGCTCCACCAGCTTCTGCTGAACAAGCTGCGGTCAAGGAACCAGCTGGACTGGTCGCGGGCGGTGATCGACTCCTCCCATGTCCGGGCCGCACGCAGGGGCCCAAAAGCGGACCCAGTCCGGTCGACCGCGCACGCCCGGGCAGCAAGCACCACATCATCACCGACGGGCAGGGGATCCCGCTCGCGGTGTCGCTGACCGGCGGAAACCGCAACGACGTCACCCAACTGCTGCCCCTGTTGGACAAGATCCCGGCCGTCGCGGGAGTCGTCGGCCGGCCGCGCAGGCGGCCCGACATGCTTTTCGCCGACCGTGGCTACGACCACGACAAGTACCGCCGGCTTCTGCGGCAGCGCGGGATCCGGCCGGTGATCGCCGAGCGTGGACAGCCGCACGGCACCGGTCTGGGCACCTTCCGATGGGTCGTCGAGCGGACGATCTCCTGGCTGCACGGCTTCCGCCGCCTGCGGATCCGCTGGGAACGACGCGACGACATCCACGAGGCCTTCCTCGGCCTCGCCGTCTGCCTGATCACCCACCGGCACGTCAAGAGGCTTTGTTAGGGCCAGTAAGCGTTACGAACCCGGGTCGGCTGATACTTGGGACCGCATGCGCTCTGGCCTGCTCGGTTGCCCATCTCGTGGCCCTGGCCAGCACAATGTGGGCGGCACAACGTCCTTATCCGGCAGGTTCACGGCCGATCCGGACCTTCTTGGCTAGGCGGGGTCGGCGGCAAGGACTACGCGTCCGCGTACTCGCTGGAGTGGCTCTGGCAAGATTTTCGTAGGCGGAGATCATTTGGGTGGTAGCGGTCGGCCGCCGGTGTAGCGGGCTAGCTTCGATTGCGCCTACTGACCTTCCTGAGTTATTACCGCAGTTGGCGGACGTGGTGGTGGTCTCGGTCGAGGTGTCAGCTCCGGCCTGGTGGTTCGGGCTCGTACGAGATCGTATGCTTCGGCGGCGTGTACGGATGCGGTGCCCTGAGTGAGTGGGGCCATTTCCGGTACGAGCGGCATCTCGCTGACGTCGCCCTCGGCGGCCGGCCGCCCCACATCCGACGGCCGGGCCGGCCGACATGCGGATTACCTGACCGGTCGGGCAGGCCCCAGGGCCGAAACGGCACGCGGGGCAATGACGCTTCAAGGCTGACACCGATTTCCGGCGACCCTCTTACGGTGCTTCCCGCCAGCCGATGACCGCTCGGCTGGACAGGTGGCCATTGAGTGGCTTTCCGTTGGCCCGCCACCTGGCGTCACACAGCATCCATTGATCCAGGTGGATCCGCTGGGCCAGGCCTGCTGGGGAGAAGCAGAGTCCGCCAGGCAACGGCCGGCGAGAAGAGACGAGCAGGAGGCGCGGTGAGTAGTGCCACGTCGACGAATGCTTTGCTCACCACTCGGTCGATGGGGCTACGACATGCCAGCCGGTTGACATACCAGTCCTGGAAACGCTGTCCGAATCCATTGCGTGTCGTGCCTGCCTCCGTATAGGGGCGGTCTGCTCCCGTGGCTGTGATCCATGCGCCGTCTGCCGCATGGGCGACGGCACGCTGAGCTTGTGCCGTAATGCCGGGAACCAGATCATGCTGCTCCAGCACACCGCTGAGAGCGAGAACTCCGAGCGCAGCCACCGACATTCCTTGTCCGTAGACGGGGTTGAAAGTACATACCGCATCGCCGACGGCCAGGAAGCGCCGCGGCAAGCCGCTAAGTTGGTCGTAGTGACGTCGACGGTTAGACATGCCACGGAAGCCGAAGACGGGGCTGAGGGCTTCTGCATCCTGCACGATGTCGTGGATATAGCTGTGAGGGAGAGTGCGGGCGAACCGAAGAAACTCTTCTTGATCAGTGTTCGGCTGATGCTCCCGGAAACCATAGAGGGTGAGAAGCCACCGATCACCCTCGACTGGGACGAGCGTGCCGCCGCGAGGACAGTGCGGGCGCGGCTGCATGTTTATCCCCACCTTGTCGGCGCCTTTGATACGCAGTAGGCGGCTGGCGTAGGCCAGACGGGAATCGACTTCGTCCTCCTGCGGCGTAGCACAGCCCAATGCCTGCAACCACCGAGGGGCTCGAGATGAGCGGCCGCTGGCGTCCACGACAAAGTCCGCCGAGATCTCTCGGACCTCTTCCGCACCCTTGCGAAGCCGCACCCGCACGCCGGTGATGAGGTGTGGATCGCCCAAAAGCCCGATGACCTCGGCTCCCTGAAGCACCTGGATGCGAGATCGCCCTGTCCTCTGCTGCTCAGCCAGCACTCGATTACGCACGACCTCATCCAGCAGCGGCCTCGTACAGCACAGAAGACTATGCCGTGGGTCGGGGAGGCGCTGTTCCCATCCATTGCGGCCACACACCAGTACGCCCTGCGGAAAGGGCAACCGCAGCGCTCCGGCGGCTATCAGATCGTTGGTCACACCAGGGAGCAGCTGCTCCATCGCTTCTTGGCCGCCGGTCCCCAGGACATGCAGGTGTCGACCCTGTGGAACTCCCTTGCGGAACAGGGCCCCCGAGGGGTAGACGTCCCGCTCCACGATCGTCACTGAACGTGCGTAGCCTGCGAGTACCCAGGCGGCCAGCAGCCCGCCGAGCCCCCCTCCGATCACCACCGCCTCAGGTCCGTACGTTGCGCCCCTGGTGTCGACTGTCATGGCATGGCCCCCTCGGCTCCACGTGATGCAGAACGTCGCCGACTGCTTCTTCGGCCGGACGCGGTGCTCTCAGAGCCATACGCTTCACTGTGCCCAACGGTTCTCCCGCCTGCGCGAAGGGCAGAGGGCAAGCTGATTGCAGCACGTAGTTCAAGTCGCAGCCGAGTGACCTCGATCGGCAACCGCGCGGCACGCGCCATATCTTTTGCCCTGCGCACGCGCCGGGCCGAGGCAGCACTGAGGGTCATCATGCCGACCTCGGTGATCCCGCTGCGCAGGGGGATACACACGGCTTCGGGGCTGCTGTCGGTGGGTGCGCCGAACAGGTCGACGTACTGCCCCGGCCGGCTGTCGGGAAGTTTCAGGCCGGGGTCGGTGAGCACGTTGCGCAACACGTCCTGAATGGTTTCCGGTTCGGTGTGGCCGTCGCGGACATCACTGACGAATTGCTGGACGCGGGCGTGGAGCACGTACCGCTCGCGATCTATCACCTGGCCTACGACGCGGTCGACGGCGCGGTGGAGAGGGAGGAGCACCAGCGCTGTGACGAAGGCGGCACCGGTCGCGCTCAAGCGATCGCCCCAGTTGGCCAGGGGTGCCGACGGCATGGACCACGGTCGTGAAGATCGCTGCCGACAGCAGGGAGGTCAGGGCCCAGGCCAATGAGGAGCCCGAGCAACCGGTCCACATCGAAGAGCTGGTACTGCAATACCGCGACCGCGACGCTCGCCGGGATGGCGATGAGCATGGCCAGGAAGAATCCGCTGTAGGCCAGATCGATGGACACTCCGTTGGCTTGCGCCGCCCATCCGCTGGCCAGCAGCACTGGCACGGTGCCGGCCCCCAGCAGCAGCCAGCGCAGTTGCAGGCGGGGCACTTCATCGCCTCGGCGGTAGCGGAGCTCCAGGCTGAGCAAGCCAGCCAGGAGCACGAGCAGGCCGAAGACGACGATGGTGACGGCCGTGTCGAGCAGACTGGGCCGCCCGGACAGCCCGCGGTTTCGCGCGGCCCACGAGACCAAGGAGCTTACAAGTGCACTGGTGGCGGCGCTGTCATGCCGTGACAGTGCATCGGCGGCCAACCGCCGCTCAGTCGATAATGCCTGCCAGCAGATTCCCGGCGAGGTGGCCAGCCAGGCCCTGTGCATGCGCTGGAAGGCAGCGCGCTGCACGACGAGGGTGGCTCCTGCTTGAGGACAGACGCACTGGGGGCTTCCCGCGCCCGGCCTGAGCGTAGCGGCATGTCGTTCGTCGCCCCTGAACGGCCGCCTGGGTATGTTCTCGTTCTCTTGCTGCATCTGCGCGATCGCCCGCCGGTGCCACCGGATCTGACCAGGGCGCTTGCCGGCGCGGCGGATGGTCGTACTCCAGAGCGCAGGCATCCGAATCCGCGCGCCGACATGGCGAGCCACTGCCCCGAACACCCGGTGAAAGCATTGTTTCCCATAAGGCGGTCCAAGCTGATGGGGCGGCCATTCACCGACGGCCGCCCCGCTTCCTAAGAACCCTTGCTGCTGCTCCACTTAAGCCGCCCGTCCGAATCCAGGAGGGCCATGGCGGTCGCAGACGGTTCGACGACATCGGTAGACACGAGATAGTCCGGGTAGACCGGGCGGCGGCCCAGCATGCGTCCCACAGGCGCCAACGCCCCGAACAGTAGACGCTGCAACCATGGCGGCGGTGAGGAGAAGACGATCGCGTCGCGGTAGGCGTGCAGCATCACAGCCGACTGGAGGAGGTCGGGCAGACCGTGCTCGTTCACCTTGCCGTCCCGGGCAAGACCGAACAGCGTGCTCGCTACTTCGCTGAACCGGTCCCCCGGCGTCACCTCGACCAGGACTTGTGTTTCCTCGTCGCCTACTTGCCACCAGTCATGCACGACGCCCGGAGGGACTTCGGCGCACTCACCGGGACCAAGTACCTGCTCTTGTCCATCGATGGTGAACCCGACCCGGCCACCCAGCACGTGAAAGCGTTCCGTGGACTCGGGGTGGCTGTGAGGTGCCGCAACGCGGCCTCCAGCACCGACGTAGAGGTGCCCGACCAGAGCCCGCTCAGGGTTTTCCACAGGATCGGTGAGCACCACCACCCGCTCACGTGTGACCGGGTTGTGGAAGACCTGCCCGCGTCCCGAACCTACCCCGTGCAGTGAACTCATAGATGTTTGCCTCTCCTTACCCGCATCTGCGCGGAAGCGCACACACACGTGATCACTGCTGTCCGGACAGCAGTAGCACCCCCGCCCAAAGGGCGGTACGGTCGAATACTCCACTGGGTTCCGAGGCCACTGCCAGCTTGTCACCCCGGACGACACTGCCCGGTGCAGCCCCGACTTGCGGCAGTACGGCGCCACACCACAGATCGGTTCACCGCTTACGCCCGACACTTCAGCGCGGGCATGATTCCCACATCGCGCACAGGGCGGGGAGCCTCACACCGCACTTCAACATT
Organism: Streptomyces sp. R11; assembly: GCF_041051905.1. Classification (NCBI taxonomy): domain Bacteria; kingdom Bacillati; phylum Actinomycetota; class Actinomycetes; order Kitasatosporales; family Streptomycetaceae; genus Streptomyces; species Streptomyces sp. R11. The sequence continues at coordinate 9,387,863 of NZ_CP163432.1, read as the reverse complement.
GCGTGCCCCCCGCCATGCTGGTCCAGAGGGTGGCCGGCGGGGTACGTCGCCGGGTGGGCCCTATGCGCGGCGTACGCACCGCCGTGCAGGCGGAGCAGAACGGCACCGGGCACGCCGTACCGTGAGGTTCAGGAGTGGCGCCGACGCAGCAAGATACCGGCCGCTGCCAGCCCTTTACGGTTGGCAGCGGCCGGTGGACGCGAGCTGGCTGCCGGCGGGGGCGTTGCCGGAGCTCAGCCTATCCAAGTACCTATACGGTGCAAGTCACCGATCGGATCCAGACGCGGATTTCAGCTTCTCGGCCTGGGCTGGGCTTGCGTCACGGAACGGCACTGGTGTGTGCTGCTGCCCAAAGCCACCCTGAGTACGAGGACCACCGGCACGCAGCTATGCGCGGCGGTTGTGCGCGACTAACTCGCCCCAGGCCGCGTCTTCCACCCCGTCAGGGTGCATGATCGTCGCACATGCCGACGGAACCCCCTCGACGCCGCGCGGGGAAATTGCTAGGTCGCCACCCAGGGAGCCCGCCATCGCGGAGTGGCCACCCGATATGAATCGGGCCGTTGTAACTGCCCGTCCGGTTCCTGCCCGGACTCCGTCTGCCCTGGGAACAGTCGAAATATCTTGTGGCAGCGAATCGCGCTGCACTTCTTACTCCAGCGTTCGCCGGCAGCTCGCTCTGACGTTGAATTGCTGCATCAATTCCCCTGATATGAACAGGGTTTCCGGCGGATCCTCGGATTCAAAGCTCCTGAGTAGCAGGTCGTGCAGGTCCGCCACTGTCACTATCTCCACGACATCCGCTGTTCCAACCAACGTGACGTTCCAGCGCTCTTCGAGAGTGACGAGAAGTTCAAGTGCTGCGAGAGAATCAAATTCGAGGTCTTCCGCTATCCGGTCCTCCATGCGGATGAGTCGCGAACTATTTTTGCTGTTGCGGTAGAAATGGTCGAGGACCGCGAGGAAGGAGGCTGTGAAATCATCTACCGTCGTGGTGTTTGTCAACTCACTTCTCCTTGAGACAAGGGGTTCCAGGGGTGATACAGGCAATCGGCTCGCTGTCGACCTCACGCGTGGTAACGAGCTGCCATGTGACACGGCGTCTCGGCTTACCACTGGACGTCACCTTGATGGAGTTCGGGGGAACTCTCCTCACGCACACATGGACGCCTGTGCCGACGATTTTGGATACGCTGTGTGCTGCTTGCTCCGCCTTATCCGCATCGATTCGGCTCTGGCTGAGCACCAGGACCGTCGGCAGGTCAGAGTGGAATCCTGCCACCACCATCGAGCGTGGGGTATTCAAGAGCCCATGCTGGGAAAGCATGCTCTCGACTTCCTCAACGTAGATGTTCCGACCGCGCACCTGGAGCATGTCTCCGATGCGGCCGAGGACGTACAGTTCTCCGTCGTGAAGGAATCCGGCATCGCCGGTGTACAGGCTGCCGCCTTCGAATCTGGTTGATGTGTGGGATTGATCGCCACTGTAACCCCGGGCCACGGTCGGGCCACGCAGTACGATCTCTCCCACGTGCGCTTCTGGCAGGGACGCCCCATGGTCATCGATGATCGTGAGTGAATTTCCTGTCAACGGGCGGCCGCAGCTGACGTGCCAGGAGCTCCCCGGGGCCACCTCAGGAAGGACCTCCTGCAGGGATTTCGCTACTGCTCGGATCTCCAGCGGGAACCCCATGCGCTCGCTGCCGGCGGGGACTGCAACTGCGCGTGGGGATTCTCCGAAGGGGACCCCAGTGGCGGCAAGGGTTGCCTCCGCCAGGCCATAGGCCGGTTGGAGCGCCTCCCAGCGAAGGCCGTGGGGGCCGAGCAAACGGTAGAACGCATTGAGGCTGCTCTGGCGTACCCGCTCCGCGCCGGTCACGATGACCTTTAGCTGGGAGAAGTCCATGCCGTGCAGCGATTCGGGCGTTATGCGGCGCACTACGTAATCGAAGCCGAAATTTGGCATAGCCATGACTTCGGCGCCGTGACGGCCGTATTCCGCAAGCCAGCCTTTCGGATCCTGAATAAACTGGTCCGGTCTCATGAGCCCGTTGTTCATCTGATACACAACAGGAAGAATCATGCAGCCGACCAGGCCCATGTCATGATACATGGGCAGCCAGGTGGCACCTATGGAGTCGACGACGATCCAGCGTTTTATCATCTCCAGGTTGGTCTCGATATTCTCCCACGAGACGCGGACCCCGCGGACTGCACCGCGGGACCCCGACGTGAACTGGAGTATTGCCAGGTCCGCCGGCGCCGCGGCCTCGAGAGCCGCAGGATCAATGCAGATGCCGGAGGGCTCCATCACCTCGCACTGGCCGCCGGATCGAGCTGTAGCCTGGCGAGCCAGCGCCGCAAATTGCGGGTCTGTGATGACGTAACGGGCACGGGCTGCACCTATGGCGTGAGCCGCATGCTCAACCCACTGGGCTGTGTCACTGAAGGCCGCAGGGGGTGCAAGCGGCGATGGCGTTCCTCCTGCGGCCAGGGTTCCGAAGAATGAGGCGACGAACTCAGGCCCAGTGTGATGGAGGAGAATGACTACATCGTTGCGACGCAAGCCATAGTTCCTGCGCAGGTGATCGGCTGTGCCGCCTGCACGGGCCGCGAGATCGGTGAATGAGAGAGTTTGCCACGTTCCGTCTTCACCTAGGAACCGAAGTCCTCGTTCGGCTGAAGGTGACTTCATCCAGTCGAGCAGTCCGAGACGAGGTACCATTTTTCCCATCGAGCTTCTCCGAACGTGGTGCCAGAACGTGGTACTTGGATTTGGATCGCGTCCTTCAGACGGCGCACGATCTCCCGCGGGTCTTCAGCACATGGCGCGTCGGTGCCGTGGCCGCCCGTACGGTTCGTGCGTCAGTCGACACCGTGCGCTGCCCGTCGACTTCGCCGGGCAGCGCACGGTGTCCACCCCGAGCCCGGTCGAGCTGCACTGCCGCGCGACGCCCCTTCGGGCGGCCCCAGCCGGACGAGCAGAAGGCTCACCCTTCCAGGCTGGCGCCGGAATCCGGCCGGCCGGGGGCGAGTGACCCGGCCGGGGTAGGGCGAGGACGCCGGCCAGGAGTGGACACTTCGGCAAGGTGTCCGTGCAGCAGGTGGAACGTTGTCGGTGCCCCTGGGTAGAGCACCGTGAAGGTCTCCTCGCTGGCCTTCAGACCAAAACGTTGGTAGTACGGCACCATTGCAGGAACACACATGCTGTAAGCCCATCGGTAGGGCGTGTTGACTAGCAGCCAGCGCGCGCATTGCTGGAACAGAAGCGGAGCAACCATGTATCCAGCCGTGGGGTCTGCGGCGAGACGGCCGACTTCAACCCAGGAGTCGTCCAAGGACAACCAGTGCAACGGAGCACGCCACTTCGTGGAGTAGGACAGTCCCGATGCGTGAGGCAAAGCCCGGGCGGTTGCAACAGGCTTGCCGTAACGCTCCGCCAGGCATATGTAGCTGACCCTGTCCTGTTGCTGATCGCCCGCTGGGTCATGCCATGGTTCACCTGCACACACTGCATTCCTCAGTTGGACAACCTTGGCCCTGTCGGCGGCAGACTCCGCAAGCCGTACTGTCACGGATGACTGACCCTGGTTCTGGGGTGTCGTGCGAGCCAGCGCTAGTGCGGTGTTCGCTATCGGCGCCACTGTGGCCTCCTTAGGGTCGGTGGCCAGGACACTGGGACGAGGTGGTTCAGCTATGTCTTGGACCAACGTGGCCTGCTGGGACCGTCTCAGGTAATCAGGGCCCTTGCTGTGCGCCGACCATACGATCTTTCACATCCTTGCTGGATAGGGGAATCCCCCCAATGATGCCCCCAATCCGCCTGTGCCCACTGCCCACTGCCCACTGCCCACTGCCCACTGCCCACTGCCTGGAGCGTGGCGCCAAGCCTGCCCCACCACGAGGCCTGCACCCGGCATGGGCCCTCCGCCCTCGCCACCCGTCATGACCGTCTTCCTCCCGCCGCCAGCAGACCGGGTACCAGCAAACCAGTTACGAGCGAGGGGCCCTGCCGGCATCGACTAGAGTCCACGAACGATTGGCCATGGGCACGGCCGGGATACTTCTCGGACGCACTGCCTCCATCAGGTGGGGCGTGGCACGGATCGGGCGGCCGCAACACTGCACCCAAAGGTTCGGGGCAACTCGCACGGTGGACATGGAGCGAACCGCGGACGACGTCCATCCGATGGACGTCCGTACGCCAATACAATCGTCACTGTCTAGCGTGGTCAGATCACAACGTCATGGAGCCTGCACGAGGGCCAGCAGGCCGATGGAACCGATCCGATGTTCCGTGCGTACTGCACGGTAAACATGCCCCACCTGCGGCTTGTGGTGGTTGGGCTTCACGAAAGGCATTGACCTCTATGAACCAAACCGAGATTCTCCTTGGCTACGATGGCATCGCCCTCAATCACGATGAGGTGCTGCTCGGCCGCGCCGGTGACGCAATGGATCATGACATGGCGCTGCTCCACGAGGAGTGCGTAAACCCTGACCACGACGAGCCTACGGTTTCTGCAGGCTGAGGCGGCTCACCGGGCAGACCTTCTTTCGCGTGTGCCTGCAGCCCCGGCGCTGGCAGGACGCACGGGCGGAGTGTGACGGTTCGGCTATAGCTCCACCCTTGCAGCGCGCGGGCACTGTGGGCCGATAAGCGCCATGCGTTGACTGGCCCGCCTTCGCGGGGACATCCGGCCTGAGAGTGCCGGGCCACGCTGGCTTCGGTGAAGCCTCTCTCCCGGCCGCTCGATGAGCAAGGAGTTACGGATGCCGGTGCAGAGTCTGGTTCCTCGGCTGCCTCCCGCAGCGTGGAGGATTCTGGGTGCCGATGCGCTCTCGGCAGTCGGCACGGGTCTGACGTTGCCGTTCCTGATGGTCTACCTCCACACCGTGTGCGGCTTTGCCGTCGAGGTCGCAGGCTCGGTGCTCGCTACTTTCGGCCTGGTCTCCCTGGTGGGTAACCCACTGGGCGGATGGCTCAGCGATCGTTGCGGCCCACAAAGACCGCTCGTGGCCGGCCTTGCGCTGTCTGCCCTCGGCACGGCGGGATGGGCGGTGGTGAGTCAGCCATGGCACGCGTTCACGGCTGCCACTATCGCGGCCTTGGGAATCTCGGTGTGCTGGCCTGCTCAGAGCGCGCTTCTTGCTTCCGTGGTGGAGACACACCAGCGCACCAGTGTGTTCTCCGTTGGCCACATGACACTCAATATGGGTCTGGGAACTGGCGCCCTGATCGCGGCGCTGCTGGTGGACCCTCGTCAACTGGGCACGTTCACCCTGCTCTACCTGTTGGATGCGGTCACGTTCCTCGCCGCCGCAGGGATTGTGGCTCTAGGCGCTCCGTTGTCAGGGGCAGGCAGCACACGTGGGCCCCAGGAGGGCGCCGCGCTGCGCGACCGACAGTCGGGATACAGGCACGTCGTACGAGATGGCGTCCTAGTCCTTTTGTGGTTGATCACAGCACTGTTGGTCACCGCTGGCTTCGCGCAGTTCCACATCGCCATCCCCATCGTGGCCGTGGAAGCCGGGGTCCCCGCTCACCGCTTGGGGATGATCTTCGCTGTGAATACGATAGGTGTCGTTGTCTTTCAGCTGGTCGCACTGCGGATGGTGAGATCCAGGCGCCGGACCCGCGTGGCGATGATCCTCGCCGTGCTCTGGGCAATGTGCTGGTGCATCGTCATACTGGCAGTCCGGCTCCCACCAGGCCCATTGGTGTTGGCGACTTTGCTGACCGCCTCGGCAGTCTTCGCTCTGGGCGAGGTCCTTCTAGCACCGACGCTACCCGCCCTCGTCAACGATATAGCGCCTGAGCGGCTGCGGGGACGCTACAACGGCGCCCATACCCTGGCCTACACCGTCGGATTCGTGGTCGGCCCACTGCTGTCCGCCTCGGCGCTGGGAAACGGCGAGACGGTACTCCTGCTCGTTGGGCTTACCTCCGTCTGTCTAGCGACTGTGCCACTCATTTACGTTCTGGAACGTCGGCTCAATCCCGCGGTCAACCTCACCCCGGGACGCCTGGCTGGTTCCGACATCAGCGACGACGATCCCAACGTCTCCACCCCGGCCCGGTGATGACTATGGCCACAGTGGCAGAACTTCTCACCCAGGCCGTTGCCTTGCACCGATCCGGCGAGCCGGCACAGGCTCTGGACCACGCCCGACTCGCGGTAAGCCAAGCTCAAAGCGATCACCTTCCCAGCGCAGTTGTGGCGAATGCCCTGTTGATTGAGGGGACACTGCTCGCGCAGACACCGGCGGTTGAAGAGGCAGTCGCCGTGCTACGCACGGCACAGCATGCCGCGTCCGCAGACCCAGGGCCTGGAGCACTGCACATGCAGTACCACGTCTCGCTCGCACTTGGCCGCACACTGCGGACCGCAGGACGCTACCGGGATGCTGAACACGAGCTGCGCCGCTTGCTCACCTTTACAGAAGAGCGTCTCTCACCCGACAGTCCGGAGACGGCATTCGTCCTCAACGAATTGGGGATGGTGCACAGGTATGCAGGTCACTTTGATGAGGCTGCGCAGATCTATCAGAAGGCCCTGACCCTTGTCGAAACGCACGTCGGTCCGGACAGCACTGAGGCCGCCGCCGTTCTGCACAACCTCGCCGGGCTAGCCCATGCGCGCGGCGATCACCGCACCGCCGACCGCCTGGCCAGACAGGGCATCGCGATCCGAGTCCAGGCAGACGGCCCGCACTCACCGAGCACCGCCGCCGACCGAGCCGCATACGCGGCCATCCTCATCGACCTCCACCGCGTTGCTGAAGCCCAGGAGATACTGCGTGAAGTGCTCGCCGCTTATGAGCGTCTCTACGGCCGTGATCACTATGAAGTGGCCGTGACATTGCACAATCTCGCCGCCGCCCAGGCTGCAACGGGAGATCACACCGGAGCCGCCCGCGAGTTCGCCAGAGCCGCCCGGATCAAGATGCAAGTGCTAGGGCCTCGCCACCCAGAACTGGCGACAACACTGTGCAACCTGGCCCAAGTGCTGCTGCGAGCGGGCGACATCCACCAGGCACGACGACACGCCATCCATTGCGTGGACATCCTCGAAAGCGTGGTCGATCCCGCTCATCCCACCCTCGCCGCCGCTCGCACCTTGCTGGCTTCACTCGACTCGAACCCGGCGCCTGACCTCACCAGCGACCGTTAGAGGAACGACGACCCACATGCCATATGGCGTGAGCGTGGTGACCTGGCGATGCGGCGAATGACCCCTCTACTCGTTCCGTGCACAGCGCCGCCCTGGGGCACTAATCCGACACAGGTATCAGCTCGCTGTGCCTCTGCAAGCACGAGTCGCGCACTTGGCTGTCTCGAGTACCGCACGAAAGCCGGCATGCTGCCGGCGGCGCGATGGGTCCATGCGTGGGCTCTCGTGCGAGCGGCCTCGCCCAGCTCCACGAGATCTCCTGCCGGCACGGTGACCGCCGCAAGCGCACCCGCACTTCGCAGCAGAGCTGGATCTGCGTCCAGTAGCACGGCGATGGGAGCCCGGTTTTGATCGGACAGGCCGCCTGTTAGGTACAGGGTGGAGCAGGTCCGCGAGCGTAAGTGATCGTGCACCCCTTGCGGCCGCCCCCAGGACACGTGCGTGCGCTTGGAGAGATCACTCGGGGGCGGACTTTGTCTTCAGCGCTGGCAGCCGTCGGAGCGTGGGCTGGTCCGCTACGTCCGCGACTTCGTCGGCCACCGCCTAGCCATCGATGGCTAGGGCCCTACTCTTGCAGGCCCCAAGAGGTGGTTCCGTCTGCCATCCACGAGCGCGACAGTCGGTGTTGGCGGCGGTCTGCCTGACCGCTGCTTGCGGCCGAATCCGCATCAACTATTGGTTGTTGACGTACGCCCCTCACACGACAGGTCGGCCTTGACTCCCCCACACCCGCCTCGATCACCACGATCTCGGTGCTCAAAACCTGTCACAGTCTGCATTCCCGGCCCCACGCCGCTGCGTTAAGGCGTAGTGCTCCGGGCGCCCGGCACGAAAGAGGGGGCCTCACCATGCGAACGCACAACTGACACATGCGTTGAGCGATGGCAAAGCCCCTTCATGTCCGGTCAGGCCGGAAGCAGTACCTGGTTGTGGTTGGTGGCGATGTTGCCCTCATCATCCAGAAGAATTTCGCTACTGCACATGGTGTGAAGCTCCCTCAGTCAGACCATAGGTGGTCGTCTCGCTCGCACTGTGCCCCAAGCAGGGCCAGAACAGCATGAGACTTACCCGCCTGTACGAGTGCGGGCCTGCCGCCGGTTCTCCCTGCCGTGGCGCTGCCGACCATCGGCCGCAGAAGCAAGCGCCAGTGCCACGGCCCGGGGTGGCGGCTGAGGCTTGCCATTGTGTAAATGAGGCTCTCTCGCCCGCGGGGATACCCTGTCGGGCGTTCTGCGGTAGTCGTCCTGGTGAGCACAGCGGCTGCCCGGTACGAGAAGGGGCCTCAGCCCGGTTTGCCGACAGGCGGCGAGCAAGTTCTCAGCGTGCTTAGCTCCAACGAGGGTTGCAAGCGTGCGGCCGATCCGGGAAGAAGGAGTCCGGCCGGGAACAAACCCGGCCCATAGACGCGAGGTGAGTCATGTCCGGCCTCTACTGCTGCTGGCTGACCAGGATGGTGCCGAAGTTCTGGACGTGCTTCTCGCGTTCCGCGAGCGACAGGTTGTTGTTGACCGTAATCGGCTCAAGGATCGCCTGTCCCTGCGAGTTGGTCAGCATAAGAGCGGGGCCCGTGCCGGGGAGAAGGTTCTGGAACGAGCGCTGATTGCCGGTGAAGATCCTGGACTTCCACTGCTGGCTGAGTGTCCCGTCACATGCGGAGAGAACGACCTTGGCGCCTGCCGCTTGTGCGCCCGGCTGCTGAGCGCTGAACTCCACGTCTGCACACTCGCCCGTCTGCTTGTTGACGAGTGAAATGCCGGAGGCGGTGGGAGCGACCTTCACCTGAGCCCACGCGTGGCCAGGCGGTGTGTCCGGCGCTGAGCAGGTGAAGTTGCACGATACCGTCCCCTGCCGAGGTGCGAAGGTGAGGGCCGCGTTGTTTTGGTTTGAGGTGATGGAAAGCTGAAGACCGGCCTTCTGACTCACGATGGTCGAGAAGATCGTTGCGGCGGAAGCGCTCGAGGTGAGGGGGCCGGCAAGGAGGGTGGCAGCAGATACTGCTACGACGGCGGCGCCGACTGCCGGACGATTGCGAAGACCAAACACAGGACGTGTCCTTCCGGAGGTGGGATGCGGCTTCTCTCCTCCAGCGATACGCAGCCTTGGCGCTTCCGGTTCTCGGGCTGCAGCTCGTCGAGGACAAGTCAGACAGAAGGGTCTGGACGTTGAGACCGCCAAGGGTCGCCACCTGGAGGCCGACCGCTCTGTGTGTCATCAAGGCTGGCCAACCAGCCACGTCTGTCCTGCGGGGACGGGCTCGTGCAAGTGGCTCTTCACGGGTGCCCGGGTGACGGGTGCAGTGGCCGGGCCAGGAGTACGGCCACATCGTCCTCGGCGCCGTGCGGCAAGAGGCGTCCGATGATGCGGTCACAGAGTTGGGCCAGCGGGACGCTGCGTTCGTGCAGTGACTGGGCAAGCTGATGCATGCCCTGGTCGATCTGTCGGTCCCGGGCCTCGATCAGCCCATCGGTGTAGAGAACAAGGACACCGTCTGGAGGCAGTAGCACATGTTCTGTCTGGAAGTCCTGTCCGCCGACTCCCAGCGGCATGCCGCAGGCGCCGTCAAGGAAGGTGATCGCTCCCCTGGCGCCGACTGCCAGGGGCGGCGGGTGACCAGCCCTGGCGATCACACAGTCGTGAGCAGCGGGATCATAGACGGCGTAGACACAGGTGGCCATCTCGTCTTCCCCCGCATCAGCCATAACGGCGTCGAGCGAGCGGAGCAGCTGGGCCGGGGCGATGCCCAGCCGTGCCAGGGTCCGGACGGCTGTGCGCAGTTGACCCATGACGGCCGCCGCGTGGACTCCGTGGCCCATCACATCGCCGATGACGAGGCCGGTCCTTCCACCTGGCAGCCCGATGACGTCGAACCAGTCGCCGCCCACCATGTGGCTGCTGGCCGGCAGGTAGCGTCCTGCGAGTTCCAGTCCGGGGACTGTCGGAAGGGGGGTATTCGTCAGACTGCGCTGCAGGGTCAGGGCCGCCCGTCGCTGTCCGGTGTACATACGGGCGTTGTCGATGCACACGGCGGTGAGCCTGGCCAGCTCCGTGGCGAGCATGGTCTCTTCTGCGTCGAAGGGCTGCTGATGGGCCTCCCGGGTGAGAGTGAGCAAACCCATGGTGGCGCCACGAGCGCGCAACGGGAGGTGTACGCGTGAGACTCCACTCCCCTCCTGATCGATGACAGGGAGGGAAGTGGACAGGCAGCGCGCTGCTGCGGAGTCCGGGATGCTCTGCACGGCCGTTGGCCCGGAGACGGCTGTGTTGCCAGAGGGCTCGCCGGTGGCAGTCGGCTGCAGGTGGACAAGAGGGCTGGCCGCATCCGGTTCCTCGCCCTCGATTACGGTCTGCAGAACATCGACAGCGACCGCGTCGGCGAAGTCAGGTATGCATACTTCGGCGAGCTCATGCCCGATCCGTGTCATGTCCAGAGACCTCCCGAGCTGGGCCCCGGCCCGGACCAGCAATGCCAGACGTTGCTGTGCACGGTAACGCTCGGTGATATCGACGGCCTCCTCGCATACGCCGAGCGGCTCGCCACGCGCACCGGTGAGTCGGTAGTACGAGCAAGACCAGACGTATACATGCTCCGGGTCGGACGGCATTCGGGCGCGATAGCGCAGGTCGACGATGGGCACCCCAGTGCGCAGCACCTGCTGCATGGCTTCTTCGAGCGTCGCGGGATGCCCCTTGGAGATCACCTCGCCCTCTGGGTAGATCTCGTCGACTCGCTGGTCGGCGAAGTGCGAGAGCGGGGCACCGAGCTCCAAGCCCGCCGCCATATTTGCCCAGGTCAAGTGCAAGCTGTTGTCGTAGATCGCCAGCTGGATCGGGGACCGGGTCACCAGGTCGGCCAGCATCGCCTGGTGGGTATCCCAGCCTTGCAGCGCTTCCAGCTCGGCGGCGATGACAAGGGTCGCCGACTCCAACCCCGCATGGTGGGTGAGCGGGCACATGGTGGCCGCCATGCGCAGCATGCGGCCGTCTCGGTGCCGCACGTCGAACGCCTCGCTGCGCAGACGGGGCTCCGGCCCGCAGCGCAGGGGCTGTGCGTGCGTCACATGCGTCCGCGCTAGCAGAGCGTTAGCGTGTTTCCCGATCACCTCGTCCGGCGGGTAGCCCAGCAGCTCCTGAGCGGCTGAACTCCAACCGCTCACCACGCCACGGCCATCGATGATCATCGTGGCTGCTCTGGTGATGTCCAAAGGATTGTGCAGAGCTGCTCCGCCTGCCTCGTCCCATGTGTTCATCGCATCAGTCCATCGTCACTGATCCCCGCTACTCATATTTGCTCCTGAGCTGTGATTGCCGCAAACAGCTGGAATGGTCCTCCTGGTCTGCAGCCGGTAGCGGGTTCGTCGTGCCCCGTCTCCGTGCGATACACCCCGCAGAATGCAAGGACTGCCGGTTGCGGTTTGCGGCCCCGGCCACGCTGGACATGCCCTCGACCTGTCGAAATCCCGCCAGCGACAGTCCAGCGTGCTCCAGGCCGCTTGCCAGCTCCCAGCCGCATATGTTTCGCGCCCCCGGGCAGCCGCCCCTTGTGCCCAGGTGAGTGCTTCAGAGCAGGGCGGCCGGCAGATCGCCGGGCCACGGCTGACCACAACGATCGGACCGTGCGGCCCAGCCATCGGCCATGACGCCGACAGAGGCCTGCTGCTCAGCGTATGCCGAGTCCTGTGCACGGCCGCCTGCCACGCCGCGTGTGACATCTTGCCCCTGGGAGGCTGACGGCGGCGTCGACGAGCGGAAACAGGTGCAGACGGGGTCGTCGGTCCCACGCAATCGCCAGGCGTGCTGTGCGTGCCGCCGACCCTGCAGGGCCACCTCCAGCCCGCTGCCCGGGGTTCCCGCCTGCCGCCCAATGCACCGCACCCGTGAGCGGCCTCCCACCGGCTTCGGCCCGTCCAGCAGCACGCGCGTGGCACCCGAAGCCACCCAGGGAGTGCACCTGCGGGGCTGTGGGCTGTGGCCGACCTGTCCTGCTGCCAGCAAGCGACTTGCGCCAGAATATGGAATCGATGCGAAACCGCTGCCAGCACAGGACTCGTACTGCACTGCAGAGGGTCAAAGTGCCTGCATCGTGTAAGAAACCGGCGCCCTGCGCTGACGAGCACAACAGGAGCCCGGCACGGCTGGACCGAACTGATGCAAGGAACCAAGTAAGGACGCAGCCGCGGTCCTGACAACACAGACACCTTCCCTCCCAGGCGCCCGCCCTGTCCTGCACAACGTGTCGGGATCGGTCGAGAGAGGACGTCAAATGGCCACTTCGCGCAGTGTGTTCTCGGAATTGCTGGAGGACTATCTAGCTGCGGCGAGCCCCGCTCTCGCCAGTCGGATGCTGACAGCCTTCGCATCCGCGCTGACAAGCGTAGATGCACCGCAGGCACGCAACCTCGGGTGCCGCGAAGACCGGATCAACCACTCCTCGATGCGGACGGTGACGGAGGCTGCCTCCCCCCGCCCGCTGCCGCAACAGCACAGTACGTCCGGGCCAGGCCCTGAGGCCGACATCTAGCGGCATGCTGGTCTGGACGCCGCGGGCACCCACCAGCGGAGCTGCCCCATAACGTTGGCTTAGCGCCGCGCCGGGGAGACCCGCGGCCAGGAGCAACTCGCCCGGCGGCTGTACCCAGTGCGCAGGGCCATCCGTTTCTCTGTCCTGGTGGCCGTGTTGCGCGTCATCAGACACTGCTGCGCACGCCGGATCTGCTGTCCAACGCCTGGTTCATTTTCCGGAGCTAGTAGCGGAAGAGGACCATGTCGCAGCTGAACCCTGGGCCTGTTGACAGGAGGAGCCCCGGCGCGTTGCTTGGTGTGGTCGAGTGCGTGGTGCGCTGGAGGATGTCGATGACCCCTGCTGCCGTGATACTTCCGGCTGCGGCCAAAGACTCCCTGGAATGGAGCAGGGCTGCAGCCGGGAGGCCCAGGGCTCGCTCGACGGCGTCCATCACGTCGGGGTGGGCCGAATTGCAGACCCATGTGGCGACATCAGGGATCAGCAGTTGGTGGCTGGCGAGAAAGGAACCGACGGCGTCTCCGATGTTTTCTTCGACGAGGGCGGGTAGTTGATCGGAGAGGGTGAGCTCGAATCCGTCGCTGCCGATGCGCGCTCCGGACAGGTGGGCGGCCTCGGGATAGAGGCGGCTGGAGGCTGCGATCAGACGCGGTCCGGTCAGGGGTGCAGTATTGGACCGCGCCGCCCCGCATGCGACGACCGCGCCCACGGCGTCTCCGAAGAGGGACGCGATGACAAGGTCGGCGACCGAGCTACGGTCAGGCCGCTTGGTCAACGAGTTGAGCTCAACGGTGAGCAGGACAGCGACGTGGTCCGGCCACGCGCGCAGGTAGTCGTACAGTCGGCCGATGCCGGTGCCTGCGCCGGTGCAGCCCAGTCCGAAGAGGGGCATCCTCTTGATGTCGGAACGGAATCCCACCCGGCGAGCCAGTCGGGCGTCGAGTGGCGGGACCGCCAGGCCGGTGCTACTGGTCGTCACGACAAGATCGACTTCGTTCGCTGCGACGCCGGCCTTGCTGAGCGCCGTCATCAGTGCTTCCTCGGCGAGTTCGACACCGATCTCGAGGAAGAGGTCGTTGGCGCGGGTAAGGCTCGAGACGTGCTTGTACTGTTCAACAGGCAGGGCAAGGTGGCGCGTTGCGATGCCGAACGCTTGGTGGAATTTCACTACTCGCCGCACGGAAGCCGGTGACAGTCCGCTGTCTGCGGCAAGAGTCGCGGTCAGCTCGTCGTGGGCGTAGCGGTTGCGCGGGAAGGTGATACAGGTGCCTGCCACGACCGGATTGCTGAGTGCGGTTGTCATCGAAACTGCCTTCCTAGGTCACAGACTTGGGCGTGTGAAGGCAAGCACGACGTTGTGCCCTCCGAAGGCGAAGGAGTTTGAGAGCGCAGCCCGGATCTTCATCTCCTTCGCCGCCCAGGGCAGGAAGTCCAGGTTCATCGACGGGTCTGGGGCGTCGAGGTTGGCCGTAGGGGGTGCAGTCTGCTCGGCGATCGCCTGGACGGAAGCGATCGCTTCGATGGCGCCGCTGGCACCCATGGAGTGGCCCATCAGCGATTTTGTGGACGATACTGCGATTCGTTTGGCGTCAACGCCCAGTGCTGCGTGGATGGCCGCTGCCTCTGCGGCGTCGTTGAGGCGGGTAGCGGTGCCGTGCGCGTTGATGTAGTCGACGTCCTGGGGGTTGAGCCGGGCGTGGTTCATGGCGGTCCGCATCGCCCGCCGTGCCCCATCCCCCTGTGGTGTGGTCACGTGATGGGCGTCGGAGGTCCGGCCGTATCCGGCGAACTGCGCGTAGGCCCGAGCGTCTCGTGCGCGCGCATGTGTCGCCGTTTCCAGGATCAGCACTCCTGCGCCTTCGGCGATGACGAATCCGTCCCGGTCGGCACTAAAGGGCCGGCTGGCCCCCGGTGGGTCTTCGTTTCTCTGCGACAGGGTCCGCATTCTGGAGAAACCGCCGACCGAGGTGGGGGTCACCGGTGCGTCGGCACCGCCGGCCAGTACGACGTCCACCTCCCCGGAGGCGATCATCTGGTAGGCGGTGACCAGTGCCTCACTGCCCGATGCGCAGGCTGTGACCGCCGTCGTTGCGGGACCGGTGATGCCGTAGTGGATCGAAAGCCAGGCGGCTGCGTGGTTGGCCATGGACTTGGGGATGGAACGCGGGCTGATCAAGGCCGGTCCGCGTCCGCAGTAGGCCGTGGTGATCACTTCCTCCCAGCTGCGGATTCCTCCCAGCCCGGTCCCGACTGCGATGCCCACGCGCTCGGGGTCTTCGCCGGCGAGTTCCAGACCTGCATCGAGTACGGCAAGCCGGGCAGCGGCTGCGAGCAGCTGAGTGCAGCGATCGGTGCTGACCGTGTCGCGCCGCGGCAGTGTGAGATCCGCGGGCAGGTCGATCTCCCCTGCGATCCGGCTCTCCAATGTGCTCGCGTCGAACTGTGTGATGGTCCGCACGCCACGTGCGCAGTCGTGCTGGGCCTTGCGGAATTCTTGCGCCCCGGTGCCGATCGGAGTTACTGGGCCGAGTCCGGTGACAAGAATTCTCCGGTCGTCATCCATGCTGCAGCCGCCTAGAGCAGGGTCTTGTCGATGTACGAAACCACGGAATTCACCGTTCTCAGATCGTTGAACTCGCTGTCCTCGACGACTCGCTCGAATTCCTCCTCAAGTGAGGTGAGCAGCTGCAGCATAGAAAGTGAATCGAGTGCGAGATCATCACGCAGGTCCGCTTCAGGAAGGACGAGCTCCGGTTCAACCCCGACTACCTCTGTGAGTATTCTGGACACTTTTGTGAACGTTTCTTCAGTCATGGCTGATCCTTACGCCAATGATGGGGACGGATGCTTCTGCAGGCTGCGGGGGTTCAGTTGCCAGTCGGTCTCGCGAGGTGATTCCGGCGGCGGGCCATGGCGAGGGTGATTCTGGAAAGGTTGTCCCGCTGCCAGCCAAGGGACGAAGCAAGGCCCAGCCCGTCACCCTCATTGTTGTGCGAAAGTGAGACAGAATACAGATTGATTGCCGCTCTATCGAGGAGCTGGGCCCGCAGGGAATTCTCGTCGAGGTGACTCACGTGACGATGGCTCACTTTCACGGACGAGAAGGTTTCACACCAGTCTTCCCCAATGAAGTTGAGGGTTCTGGTCTGCGCGCTCTCCCGTTGCATCCGGTGCCCTTCCCAGTACGACCTGATCATTGAGTGGCCGCCGTTGCAGAGCCGGAATATGCTGACGTTGCCGGCCAGCCGGCGCCCTTCGACATGGGCCTGCTGGACCAGCGTAGGCACGATGTCCGGGACGAGTGCGGCCGCAGCATCACCGATGAATGCGAGAATATTGCGTTCTCCGCTGAAGGCCAGTGCCGGGATCGCCTGGGCGGCGTCTCCCATGAGCGCCTTTCCGTAGAAGCCCGAGAACCCCGGGCCCGTCCGGACAAGATTCCGAATGGCTGACGCCCCTCCCCTGCCTACGTCATAGACGCCGGTATATGTATACCCGTCGCGGTTGATCATGTCCTCGAGGAGGCGGTTCAACTGCCGGAAGAAGTAGTTGGGGCTCATGGGAAGAATGGGTATGCCGCTGACCACATCCGAGGGACTGTCCTGTGTCGATTCCATCGATGTGCGGCGGCGTGCGAGGATATCCGGCGTGACCTCGATACCCTCTCTTACCGCACGGAGAAAAGGAGCAAGATC
This sequence comes from Streptomyces sp. R11, assembly GCF_041051905.1. Classification (NCBI taxonomy): domain Bacteria; kingdom Bacillati; phylum Actinomycetota; class Actinomycetes; order Kitasatosporales; family Streptomycetaceae; genus Streptomyces; species Streptomyces sp. R11. Next base: position 9,371,475 of record NZ_CP163432.1, on the reverse strand, counting down.
TGAAACGACAGCAATGTCGGCGAAGGGTGCTGAATGAGCCGCTTCCCGTGTGATCTGCGCGATCTGGAACGAGTTCCGCAGGGTGCGCTCCGAGAATGGTGTTGCCGCTTCACAGATTCTGCTCTTCAGAAAGAAGAGCCACTGCTCATGACGAGGCCTGATACTTCCGTCAGGCCGGTGAAGGAAATCATGAACCCTGCTGGAGCACCCGTACAGGCCCAGCGTTCCCATGTATTCAGGGACCGCCTTCCCGTGTCTGTACCGGGAGACGCCGCCGGGGCGGATCGCCGAGTCCGCAAGAGCGATTCCGGCGCACCTGGCTATGTCATGGACGAGGCCGCCTTCCACCTGATCCAGATGCCCGCACTGCCACAGCAGGTCGGCCGGCTCAGTGTTGATGACGTCGCGCACCTTTTCGATCCAGTCCTCCCGGAGGACTGCGACTCGTGCAGGGGCATGATCCGCTGTCCGCTCCTCAGGCGGGGCTGGCTGCTGAAGTACGGAAGTGGCCGGGGGTTTGGTGCAATCCAGCACAGCAGGAGTCGCCACGATGACCACGGGGCCGGCGTTGGACGTATAGAGCGAGGCTGCTTCCTCCAGGCCGCGTTCCATCTGTGCTGGTTGTTGGAGGTAGACGAAGGGGATCTGGCGGGCCTCGAGGACTTTTCGCACGTCCTCGGCACCGTGAATCGCACCTTGAAACGGGAACCATTTCCCAGCGGGGGCGTCGGCACAGAGGATGAACCCTCGAGCTCTTGATTCGCGCAGGTTCGCCAGTGTTCCACGGAACTCATCGAGCATCCCGCTCGTGACCACGATCACGAAGGGCGCATGGTCCAGCTGCCAGCGTGCGAGAGCACCGCATGCCAGAGCGTGCTCGCTCGGGCCACGAAGAACCGGATTTCCCCCTTCTCCGGCATGGGCCTCGAGGTCTTCGATCACACCGGAGACCACGGATCCGGTGTAGTAGTGCAGCCCCCACATGCTTCCGGCCTGTGCGTCTAGGAACTGGGCGATTCTTGCGGCGATGGCCGTCGGCCGGCGGACGGGTGAGCCTCCGGGGGGGCTACCGGCCCAACGCTGCACGAAATCGACGTACTGGCAGACGATGTCCGCAGACAGCACCCATTCGTGTTCAGGGAACGTCCTCACAACATGCCTGCCGGCGACGTCGATTCGAGGCCGGGTCGCGGTGTGGTAGGCGACCGGAACGCAGTGTGATGCATCCAGCAACGGATCCGAGGCTAGCCGACGGGTCAGAGTCCCGCTCAGTTCGTCGATGTAACCGGGGGCGGCGCTCTCGCGCACTTTGTTCCGTGCGTCCAGCAGCAAGAGTGCCAGGACGCGGGGTCCTTGGGACGCGTCCGGTGATGCGATGACGGAGCAAGCCTCTTCGATCGTGCCGGCCAGGACGAGCCTGACCGAGGGGCGGGGCTGCACACGGTTCAGGTAACGGCGGGCGCGCCGGAGTGCCTTGCTGTACGCCTCAGGCCTGGGCTCCTGGCCTTGAGGGGCCGTTACCGGAGTGGACGCATCCGCGGCGACACTCACGCATCCGCCGTCCACGTCGCTGAGCGCTGCATGGACGGCCTGGTGAAAGCGGCGGTCCTTCCCTATGGCCACCACTATCAGGCTGATGGAATTGCTCGCGCTGCACGTCACCTTCATTGCTCTCCACTCTTGTGGCGCTCCGTCGGCAGGCCCGTCGTGTGCCGATCGCGTTCTGACGGCACGTCGGCCCGTGCGGTGTAGCTCTCGACGGACGAGCTCACGACCGTGAGCAGGTCCCGGCAGCGCTCTTGAGGCAATACGCGAGGTGCGACCTGCCCGGATCAGTCGTTTTTGTACGGGTGACGCCGCTACGTACGGGACTCGCCAGCGTCTCCCCTTCCGCTCCCCCTGACCTGATCACTGCTCTTTCAGCCAGTCCCCGAGCCCACCGTGAGCGTCCCGGTTTGCCTCCCCGCTGAAGACTCGCGTGCGCCCGTGCAGGAGGGCGTGGATTACGCGGTGATGCGGTTCGCACTGACGCGTGGTACATAAAACACTCTCCATCGCTTCAGCTCGGCGCTGGCCCTCTCAGGGACACGGAGTCGGACGAGCCGGATGAAGAGGCCCGTTGCCCGGCGCCGTGGGCACGGCGACGGCACTGGGCAAGGATGCTTCGGCAGCCGGGACTGCAGAGCGGGTGTGCAGCGCCCAACGCGTGGCGGCGGCCAGCGCGGAGCCGAACAGGGCTGACAGCAGGCCTGCCAGGAGCCAGCCCGCGCCGCCGAAGCCGAGGACAACCCCAGTGGCCAGCAACGGTCCCACGACGGTCTCCACTGACATGCCGAGGGCGAACGCCCCCTGGTACTGCCCGGAGACCCTGCTGTCGGCGAGTTCGAAACTCAACGCCCAGGCGGCCGCCGAAGTCAGCAACTCCCCGAGGGTCAAAGCAACTACTCCCAGGCACAGCAGCATCAGGGCCAGTGTGAGAGGTACGGCGGCAGACAAGGCGAACATCGCGCACGCCGGGAGGACGAGGCACGCGCCGAGCCGAGCGGCTCGGCGTGCGGACTCGGCGGTGTCAGCACGCTTGCCGACTCTGCTCTGCAGCGCGATCCCCAGGATGGTGTTGCATGTGAGCAAGGCTGCGAGCCAGGCGGCAGAGACGTCGAGGTGAGCGAGCACCCACAGCGGCAACGCGATCGTCAACAGGCTGCGATACATCGCCAGCAGCCCACACAACACAGCGACTGACATGTACGGCGCATCCCGCAGCGCAGCCCAGCCAGGGAGCACCACTGAGGTGGCAGGAGCCGGCGAGGTCGACGACCGCGGCAGCTGTTTGGTCAGCGCGACGGTAAACAAGGCCGCACCTGAGCTGCAGAAGATGACGGCAACGTAGGCGCCCCGGGTGTCCAGGTAAAGCGGAACCGCAGCAATGAGGGTTCCCACTGACGTGCCAAGCTTTGTCGCTGACCGCAGGAACGCCTTGAGTTCGACCCGGCTTCGACCGGGGGCCATATCGGCGATGACGGTGTTACGTGCCACTCGCGCGCCCTGGTCAGCTGCTGCCAGCGCGCAGGCCGCGGCCAGGAAAGAGGCGAAGTTGTACACAACGCTGTAGCTAGCGAAGAGCACCCCCTGCGCAGCTGACAGGACAACAAGCAGGTTACGCGCGCCTACCCGGTCCGCGAGGCGGCCCGATAGCACCGATGCGACAACGGCGAGCATCCCCGCGAGCGCAGTGCCCGTACCGACCTCCGCCAAGTCGAGTCCGACAGATTGAGTGAGGAAGATCGCGCTAATGGCGGCGAAACTGCCGAACCCCGCACCGTAGACGAACGAGGCCACGCCGAGAATCCGCGCTACTCGTCCCGGCGGTAGCAGCCATGGAAACCGCGACATGAACCTACCTATCCATAGGCCTGATTCCGCCCAGACCGAAGCAGAGGGCTGGTCTAGGGGGTGAGAACCTGCATGCCTTCGCCGTCAAGGCCGCCTCGCAGCCAGCACGGTCTCGTGGCCCCGGTGTCTCATTGCGAGAGGAGCCCGGCATACGGAAGACGGTACGACTGGCCTGCTCACCTCGGATCGGAGAAGACGCCGGCCCTGTAGGTTCTGTCTTGTTGGTCATCTGCGGGCCCAGATGAGGATGGCTGCGAGGTGGAGTGCGGCTTGGTAGTCGATGGCGAGTTTGTCGGTGCGTATCGCCGGGCCCGCGCCGCTGCTTGGGGCAACGTGTTGGGCTGGCCGGTGGCCGTTGCACCAGGGGGCGGTCGAGAACGCCCTTGGAATGGCCGGGATCTGGACCAGCGGCTTCTGCAGTGTCACGAGCAGTTGTGGATGTGCCGGCCAAACTGTCCACCCGGGTGCGCCTGCTCGCCAGCGGGCGCCCGGGCAAGACCGATCCCGCCCCACGCCCATGCGATAGCCACGGCTGCCATGCACGCTCTAGCCTGCAGGCACCTCTGGCACAGGACGACGCCACGGTCCTGCGGCTCCTAATTGACCGACGCCATGAACGGGTGCGCCAGCGCGCTCAGGTGTGAACCGTCTGCACGTGCTGGTCGTTGCCCTTGTGCCAGGGCTGACACCACGGAAAACCGTCCGCGGTCGCCGCGAGCCGATTCCTCGAGGGTTGCCAGCCGACCGGACACGCCTCCTGTCGGCAGGCCTGCCCCAACCACCGGAGCCCACATGCGCAAGAACATGTACAAAGTGCCACGCATACCGAGGCCGTCGTCCCTAGCGATAGCCCCGAGTCCCAGCGTGCACCAAGACTGCCCCCGCTCCTAGCGCCAGGACCGCGAAGGTCCACAAGGCGCGCACACCCCAAGCAAACCCAGCTGCAATCGCCAGGACAGCAATGAGGACAGCGATGGTCAGAGCCCCAATGAACTGGGCTTTGCAGGACACGCCGGCTCCTTCTAGGAGTGTGAATGGATTGTGGTCTGTCGCTGCGTGGACAGTCGAGCGACTGGCCGGACTCGCGGTGGGAAGCTCACCGCGATCCCGCAGGTGCAGGCATCATCGGCCATTCGATGGCTGGCTCAAGCTGATGATCTGGCTCGGCATACCATTCGCTTCCGCCTGTCCCCGCAGCTCGCGGCCCAGGCCACCGCGAACCGCAGCCAGCTCTGGCATCAGCCGTGGTCTCGCCAGTTGCCTCATGCGATCAGCTCGGCCGCAGTCCGGCCGCGGAGTGTGATGTCTCAGGGAGTGCAGTCTGCCGCCACGGGGAACATGCAGTTGGTGCCGGTAGTGAACGTGGAATAGGACGAGGCCTGCTGCCTTGAGCTTTGATCGCGAAGTGCGCTCGCAAGTAGCGATGGGCCGACGGCCGCACGGTGTCGGCCGGCGCGGGGGGTGGTTGTCGCCCTGGCAGCGTGATCATGCTGCGTCTCTGCCTGCCCATACGGTCCGCGAAGGGGACCGTATGGGGACGGCGCTCTATGCGCGGTGAAGGGAAGCGACCTGCTCAGGGCCGGCCCGGATCGCCGAACGGCGGCGAACCCGTAGCTGTCCGGGCTGGCATCCCTGGAGCAACTGAACGTGCTGGTCAGCGAGTTGAGAGCCAGCCTTGGAGTGCCGTGTCCTAGTCGACAAAGTCCACGCCGACCACGGAGAACTTGCTGTTGGTGCCGATGGAGAGCGTGGACTGAACAAGGTTGGCGCCCTCGAGCTTTGACTGGTTCAGAATCGACATGTGCTTCCCGTTGAAGGAGTTCTTGGTCCGAACGAAGCCGGAACCGGGGTCCTCTCCGGTGAATCGAATCCACTTCTGACTCGCTGTGCCGTCGCACGGGCGCACTACCAGGTTCGAGTTCTCTGCCTGCGCGAACTGGTCGTTGGGGGCATCCAGACATCCGTTCACGACCGCACCGCTGTTGGAGAGGATCTTCTGGCGGAGCTTGTACGCAAATACCGTCCCGCCTTGCGCGAACCCCTTCCCCTCAGCCACCCACTGCTGCCTGAGGTCGAAAGACCGCGGCGTCGCCTGCACTACCGGGTTGCCCTCACGGACGGCGCCACCAGCAACAGGGGTAGCCGACAGCACCTTGCCGGAATGCTGCGCCTTGATGTGATTGAAAAACGTCGCCGCGTGCACGTGAGACGCGGTGACCCCTGAGAGCGAGCCGGCAACGGCGGTGGCTGCAGCAACCGTCATCCCCACCGCCAGCCGCATGGTGAACCGTCCCATATCATTGATCCATTCCCGAGAGTGTGAGCTGGCCAGTACCTCCCCCAGCGGCGGGGCAACGGGCCTTTGCAACAACCAGTACGCGCAATCACTGCCACCGGATCGCAGCCCACGTACCCGGACAAGGCGCGCCGACAGTGCACAGCCAGATCGCAAGCCGCGATAACGATGCGGGTCTGCTGCACGATCGGGTGACATCTGAACTGGCTTGCCCTGTAGGGCGGGTGGGAAGGATGTCGCTGTGCCGAAGCCGTATCCCGAAGAGTTCCGCGAGGACGTCGTGCGGGTCGCGAGGAATCGCGGCCCGGGCGTGACGCTCGAGCAGGTGGCCGCCGACTTCGGCGTCCACGCGGTGACGCTGTCGAAGTGGATGCGCCGCGCGGACATCGACGACGGGGTGCAACCCGGAACGAGCAGCCAGGAGAACGTGGAACTGCGGGCCGCGCGTCAGCGGATCAAGCTGCTGGAGCAGGAGAACGAGGTCTTGCGCCGGGCCGCGGCTTACCTGTCGCAGGCGAATCTGCCGGGAAAAGGATCTACCCGCTCGTGAAGGAGCTGGCCGCCGGCGGGGTCCCCGTCACGGTCACGTGCCGGGTTCTCAAGCTCGCCAGACAGCCCTACTACCGCTGGCTCGACCGGCCGGTGACCGATGCCGCGTGGGAGGAGGCCTACCGCGCGAACGCGTTGTTCGACGCCCACCGTGAGGATCCGGAGTTCGGCTACCGATTCCTGGCCGATGAAGCCCGCGACGCGGGATCGGCCATGGCCGACCGGACCGCGTGGCGGATCTGCCGGGACAACCGCTGGTGGAGCGTGTTCGGGAAAAGGCGCGGCAGGACCAAAAAGGCCGGTCCGCCGGTGCACGACGACCTGGTCCGCCGTGACTTCACCACGGATGGCCCGAACCGCCTGTGGCTCGCCGACATCACCGAACACGCCACCGGCGAAGGAAAGTTGTATCTCTGTGCGATCAAGGACGTCTTCAGCAAGAGGATCGTCGGCTACTCCATCGACGCGCGGATGAAGTCCCGCCTCGCGGTGACCGCCCTGAACAATGCCGTCGCCCGGCGCGAGAACGTCGCCGGGTGCATTCTGCACACCGATCGCGGGTCGCAGTTCCGGTCACGGAAATTCGTCCGGACGCTCGACGGCCACGGGATGGCCGGTTCGATAGGAAGAGTCGGGGCGGCAGGCGACAACGCGGCCATGGAGTCCTTCTTCAGCCTGCTGCAGAAGAACGTCCTCGACCGCCGATCGTGGGCCACCCGCCAGGAACTGCGGATCGCGATCGTGACCTGGATCGAGAGGACCTACCACCGACGCCGCCGACAAACCTCGCTCGGCCGGCTGACCCCCGTCGAATTCGAAACCGTCATGACCACACCGGTCCTCCAGGCCGCGTGATCGAACCTGTCACCCAACGCTGCAGCAGACCCCGCCGACCAAGGCGTACTACAGCCTCAGTCACACAGGGCACTGGCTGGCCTGTTCAATGACCCGCAAGCCCGCCGCGGCCTTACGGCAAGGGTGACGTGCGCCCAAAGACGCGACCAAGGAGTATTGGGAGATGCTGAACCAGCTGCGGTGCACTTGCGCCATGGCCCTCACCTCACACCGTGGACTGTCCCGACACAGATCACCAAGCGAAGGTGGACCACCTACGCACACGCCTCAACCACAACGCTGCCCGGCAGCGGCGTCGTTCGTTGGTCGGACACCCGCTCAGATAGCGAAGTCGTAGCTCATGGGCGGGAGGGTGCCACCCAGCACTGTCATCCAGCGTCGTCGGGCAAGCACACGATCAGACACGGCGCCTCAGGGATCCAGTACGGGATGCTGGAGCATCGCTCCCGGGTTGAGCGGTCGCCAGGGCAAGGGCGAACACGAGCAGCAGGACATACATGAGCAGTTCCACAAAGGCGGCGAGGGGGCTGTCCTGGTTGGAAAGTGGGGAGCTGGCAAACCCTATATACGCCACCATGTAACCAAGTGCTGTCCAGCGTCGCCATCCAACGAGCACTTGCGCTGTGGCGATGTACACGGCAGCCGCAAGTCCAGCGAAGCTGCTGAGGGTGCCCCCAAGAAACATCAGGAGGCCGACGGCATCCGTCTCCTGCTGCCCAGTAACGACCATGGCAACACCGCCCGTCGACAAGACAGCCCAACCTGCAGTCCAGGCACGTAGCACAGCGCAGGCGATACGGCCTGATCCCGCAATGCGTCTCGAGGCCACCCCTGCAATAAAGTAAGTCGTAGCAATCAGTGCGACTGCCGCCACGGACTGCACTGCATACCACGCAGCGGTACGAGGTCCGGGATCCCCGGTCGCTTGCAGGACCCAGTCCAGCAGCCACAATCCAAAGGCGACGACGCCTCTGATGCCTACATCCCTGGTCGATTTAATGGGCTTCATGAGGCCATCCTTTGGAGGTCTTCGCCCTTGGACGTCAGACGGTGGTGGGAGACGCCCTTCTTTCTGAGCGGCTCCGTCGGTCTCAGTACGGTGCGCTCTTTCGATCCGGTTCACACAGACGCGCCGAGGGCCCGTGTGATGGTGTGGCGAGCTTTGGAGGTCTGTCGTCCGCCGCTCTGATGTCCTGTTTCTCAGCCGGGACGGGGCTCGGAACATCGCGTGAGGGGGTGAGGGGCGTGGGTTACCGGCTCCCTGCTGCCTGGAGTCGAGCTGGGCTTCCCTCAATTCGGAGTGCTCGCGGGAAGTCATCGTCTCTGCCAGACGCCATCCGGCGCCAGCAGGTCCTGCCCGAGCACAAGCCCAATTCCTGTGGAGGCCGTCGCCGCGCTGGCGGCAGTCGCGGAGGATCTTGTGGTTGTTCATTCGGCCGATCACATGTTCCACCGGGCACGGATCTTGCAACGCTCCGCGTTGACGTCCTCCTCACCCCGAGCAGAGCCTGTCCCGGGGGGTGGGGTGTGGCACCGCTATCCCGCAATTGAGAGGGGCCCCGTCACCGAGCACCGTCACGCCCTGACAGTGCGCTCGCTCAAGACATCCGCCAGGCGTACGCGTCAGCGGTGGCATCCGGCACCGGACGCGCTGCGGCAATCACCAGGCGGGTGGACGCGTCCGCGATGACCTGCACACCCGCGGAGAGCCGGTAGTTACGCGAGGACACTGCCACCTGGGGCTCACGGACCGGGTCCAGCGTGCCGTCACGATCCGCAACGGCTCCGGGCATCGGTCGGCCGGTCAGGTTCGTGCGGTAGTGCACCGCGACCGCCAATACCCGCTCGCCAGCGGCAACCGACTACGCCCGGCCCCCGCAGGGCTGTCACCGCCCCGCTCCCGCACCACCTTCGAAACGCAACTGCGTCAGTTACCTGCAGCCCGGTGAAGGTCTCCCACCCACAGCGGGTCGCCCCGGCCATAATTAGGACCACTCGCGCGAGCGAAGGTCACCACGATGGCGCATGCCACGGCATCACCGTGGCGGTCCCCCACACGATGTCGGCGCGGGCGCCCGATGCGGAGCAGGCCCGCCACCCCGGCCGTCTGTCACCTGCCCGACACCGTGCGTCGGCATCCTCTTGAGCGGAAGCGGGAGCGTACTCAAGCGCACCGGGCTGCCCGCCTCAGGTGCTGGCATGCCAGGAGAAGCAACTGTTGGGGCGATCTGTGCTCGACGAGCCGGGGCGGCCGCTTCCCTGACCTACTGCATCACCGACGGGCCGACCCTGCTGATCGATGTGTGCTTCGATCCCGCCCCTCGATGTGCCGAAAACGGTGCATTTCCTCCCCGAAGCGGGCATCCGGCTACTCGGCTCACAGCGCCGGGTCCGCTGACTGGCCAGCAGGCCCGGCAGCCCATCGGACACCGCACTCGGCCCAGCAAAGCCCTGGTTGGCAACCGCCAGGTCCGCAATGCCGACAGCTTGCGCCCCATGGCGCCGGAACACCAAGGCCCAGCAAGCCTCAACGCCGCATACGGGGGCGCTCGGGGGTCGGCACTGACGTATGGACCATCCGCAGGCCCCAGACCGCATATCGTGACCATGAAGAGCAGGGCGCCAGGAAGAGGAAGCCAGGGCGCGCGTCAGCGATATACAGGCTTTATCGATTGCGTCGAATATGCCCGAATTGACGCTTTCGACGGCCTGTGGATGTATGCCGATTCTGCAGTGGAGAACCGGAAACCGTCCCCTCCGACGCCACGTGTGCCTTGACGGGTTTCCCGCAGGTGGCGCACCTTCCGTGAGGTTCACTCGCTCGCATTCGTGCAAGAGCGACAAGCACCGCATCATTCTCCGGTGCCGCAAAGACCCGGCCGCGTTCTCCATTGGGTGCTCCGTCATAGCCGTTTTCTCGTACCCCGCCGCGTGGGCCGAGGGTGCCCGCTGTTTGGTCGGCCTTGGCGCTCAGTAAGAGTCATGGGAAAGCAGCTCTGCTTGCTGCTAAGCACTCACCTCGAAGGATCGGGGTAGACACCTCGAGGAAATTGTGTACCATCCAGCTATGGCACAGAAAGTCGTGACTGTTTACACGGATGACCTCACCGGTGTGGAATCGGAAGAGGTGCGGACACACACCTTTTCCCTGGACGGGGTGAATTACGAAATCGACCTCGTGTCGGACAACTATGACAAGCTGTTCGAAGCGCTAGCCCCCTTCATCGACAAGGGCCGCAAGCTCGGCCGGACAAGGGGCGCGATTCGATCGCGTAAGGGGCCGGCTGACGGACCAAGCGCTGAGGAAGTCAGGGCATGGGCCCGGCAGCACAACTACCAGGTGAACGACCGGGGCCGCGTCCCTGCCAACATCCGGGATGCGTACGAAAAGGCCCACTGACCCCGGCAGCCACGGCATTCCCGCGCTCCGCCGGACAGCCCGGTCGAAGCCACTGCCAGACCGTCCGGCTACCGGTCGCCTCGGCGAATTGGCAGCTATCGGAGCATTCAGTGGAACCGGCCGCTGCACATGTCGGGAACTGTGCTTCCTGGTAGGCCAGCCGCGAAATGGCAGCGCTGCGTCAGCAGCCACTACACCATCAGTAGCGTCGCCGGGGCAGGACTTAATGTCCCGCCCCGGCGGACACACACCGCGGACCGCCGACTGCGCTGCAAGAGCCGCAGTTCTTGCTGGGGCCGGGCAATCCAGCGAAATGATGCGGCGCTTTCGTCGAGAGCCGCCGGCCGCCTGCCTCGCGCGCCAGAGGCTGAATTCGTGTGCTTCACCACGGGATGCAAGGGTATCGATCACGCGAACCGCCCCTCCCCGAAGCAAGGGCCGGCGCGGGCAGAGCTCGCCAGAGAGGCTTGACCGTGCTCTACATGCGGTCGCGCGGCGGGCAGGCTGCCTTCACGAAGGACCGGGCACGCGAAACCGGGAAAGCAGCTGATCACGTATGTGCGGTCAATCCACTCAATTCGGCACGGTGAAGGGGCACCGCCCGGTGGAGGAAGTGGGAAGCCGCGGCCGACACGGCGCCAGCGGCTTCTCATACGCCGCATGCGCACGATCTCCTTGTCCCCCGCATTTGCTTCAGAGGTGGGCCGGACACGGGCCTCCACCAACGGCGGCACCCTGAGCAGCCGACGTGGCCGGGCAGGACTGACCGCGGCCGTCATGGAATGCCCCTGCGGCGAAAGCTCATGACGATTTTCGCCACCCGACTGCAGTCCCCCCGTTCCCAAGTAGTCAACCAGATCGCGTTCCCTGCTCGAAAGGGGCAGACATCGGCCGAGCCACCACGGCGGACCTCAGCCGTGGGCCGGCACCAGCAGCACGGCATCAGCGACTAACCCTGGTGCGGTAGTTCCCATGCCAGCACAACAAGGGAGCCATACTGCCCGGGGGCGTGCGGCGTACACAGCATGAGCAAGCTCTACTCGCCCCGTAGTATCACTGCATCAGGCGGCCCTCGCGAAAGCGCCGACGTCACAACTGGGCCGCAGAGCTTCGCCTGCCACGAACCGAGGAGACAGGATGCCCGAAAGCACGGCCCCAGCCACTGAGTTGACATCGCAGTACACCAGCCAAGTAGCCAGTGATATGGAGCGCAACGTCAAGGAGCAGGACCGCATCGCAGCGGAAATTGCCACGCTGCAGCAACAGCTGACTGCTCTGCAGCATGACCACACGGTGCTGGTGCACATGCAACAAGCCCTCGGCATCGCGGCGGCCCCTGAGCCCACGAACAGCGCCAGCGCTGTGCCCTCCCCTCGCAAGAAGACCACCTCAAAGCCGCACAACAAGGCAAAGACGGCAGTTACCCAAAAGACCGCCGCCGCTAAGCCCACTGGCAAGAAGGCTGCCGCACATACGGCTCAGCCCACGCTGGTCGAACTCATCCGCCGACACCTCACCGAACAGAGCGAACCGCGCTCCGCAGCCGAGATCGCCACCGTACTCAGCCACGCACATCCCGACCGCGGCATCAAAGCCACCGTCGTACGCACCACCCTCGAAAATCTCGTCGCCAAGAACCAGGCCCACCGCGCCAAGCAGGGCGCGTCCGTCTTCTACACCGCACCCGCTGCACCCCAGCCCGCAGCAGCCCCGGCCCAGACCCAACCCGCAGCCACCAAATAGCCGCACCGACGCCGCCGTTGCTCTCGACGCGCGCGCTGGTACCCCCTACGGCACGCTTGCTGCCGTACACACCGATTCCCGCACCGACCCCACTTCTCAAGGAGCTCTTGGCCGGCCAAGACAGCTCCGGGGATCGATCGCGGCAATCCTGCGCCAGCACGCTCGCGGCAGACGCTCGGCCGAGCCGAGCGGCCTCGACCGCGGAGAAGGGCGAGGCGGGCAGGCCCTGCCGGACGGCAGTCCGGTGGCCTCGGTGTTCCTGCCCACAACAGGGGGGGCAGGGAGCAGCCTGCAAAGGGGGCTCAGCCGGCCGGGTCTTCCTCGCCCGCGTCGTGCTGTCGCAGTTCAGGGCACGGTCGATCCTGTGCCCTGAACTGCTGTGTCACAGGCCGGTCGAGGCCTGGTCATGCGGCAGCTGCGTTGTCAGCAGTCCGACCAGCTCCAGCACTTCCAGGATGTCCACGGCTCCGCAGCCTCGGTGACATCGTCTCCGGGGAGCGCATCGAGGATGTCAAGGTCCAGCTCCATCAGGTGATCACCTCCTTATCGGTGGTAGGGCAGTCGCTGGTGGGGGCACCGGCGAGGCTGTGAGGCAGCCATGGGCGGGGGCCGCCGTGGTCCAGGCGCAGAAGGAAGGCCAGTGTTCCGGCGGATCCGATGTTGAAGGAGGCGGAGACGTCTCGTGCCCTTTCGTCGGGGAGAAGCGCCCGCTCTCGCCGACGAGCCTGGCGGACGCCGATGGCCCGGGCCATGCCATGTGCCCAGTGTCGGTAGTGCGAGTCGCGGGTGGCATCGGCGACGTCGAGGAGCAACTCGGCGTTTCCGGCGAGCCCATGACACTGAACCGAGGACTCGGTGCGCCAGCGTGCCCGGTACACGGCTGTGGCCGCCTGCTCAACCAGTTCTCGCAGGCGGGCATCGCCGTTGCTCTGCCACATGCGCAGGAGAAAGGTGGCGACGCCTGAGGATCCGCTGCACCAGTGCAGCTTGGGGCGATCGGCGTCGTTGGGCCCGAAGGCCAGTACGCGGCGTCATCGTTGACACGGGCGACGTGAGTGAGGGTGTTCGCGGCCGCTGTGGCCACTTCGAAGTGCTGCTCGTCTCGTGTTGCCCGGGCGGCGGCCAAGAGGAAGGTGCCGATGCCGGCGACACCGTGGGCAAAGCCGAAGTGGACCAGGCCTGCACCGCGGGAGGGGAAGTCATCCGGCACAGGCCACAGGGTGAGATGGCCCTGACGGTCAGCTGTCTTGATCAGTGTGTCGGCAATCTGTCGGGCCCGGTGCAAGAACGCCTGGTCACCGGTGATCTCCCAGAGCCGCAGTTGAGTCAGGCCGGCACCGGCCAGGCCATGACAGACGTCTGGGTTGGGCCAGCTGACCGGGATACTGCGGGCAATGTGGGCGGCGAAGGTCAATGTGTCCTGATCGCCCAGCGCGAGCGCTGCTTCTGCCAGAGCCCAGGCTGTGCCGGACCTGCCGAAGTACAGGCCCGGCAGGACCCGCGGTTCACGGCCTACCCGCTGTCGAATCCACGCTGTTGCTGTGACGACGGCCTTTCGCAGCTCGGGATCCGGTGTGGCTTGCATGGCGCGGGTGAGGACGGCGAGGGTGCCAGCGGCCCCGTTCTGCACGTTCAGCGGGTCGGCTTTGGCGCTCTGTGTGCCAAGAGGCCATAGCTGTCGTTCGTTGACGGGATCCATGACGGTGATCAGATGGTCGATCCCATCACGGACCAGGCGCGGCGGGTCGACGCAGCTGCCGGACTGGTCGGTGGCCAGCGTCGCGGTGGGTGGCCCATGCGGATCGCGGGCCAGGAGCATCTGCCGTACCTGGGCCAGACAGGCTCGGCTGGCCGGGTCCTCGTGCGTCAGCGCAGCGACCAGTGGGGTGAGGCGACGCGCGGTCGCGTGGTCGGTGCCGGCATGGCTGAGCCAGGTGGTGATGCGTGCGCCGCGGGGGCGTGCCGGGGGATCCTCCGGAAGCAGGACCGGGTCGATACCGGTGGCCAGGAAGAACAGGGTGACGCCGAGGCTGAAGAGGTCTGCACGTTGGTCGGGGGCCGGACCGGTGCGGGGCAGGTTCTCCTGCTCCGGAGCACCGTAGGGGCGCGTGAAACCGCGGTAGGTCACGTCGCCGGGTCGAGCCAGGAACTCCAGGTCTATCAGGCGGAGCGTGCCGTCGGGCTCGACGATGATGTTGTTGGGGTTGAAGTCCTGCGCGACGAATCCCCGGGCGTGGACAGCCTCCAGCAACTGGACGAGCCCCAGCCCTACCTGCTCGGCGCAGGACACGGGCAGGTCACGGTGGTGGCCGGCAGCGACGTGGCGTATCCAGTGGCGCAGGGGCGCTCCGGTGAGCTCCTGCTGAACCAGGAACGTGGAATCATCGTGGTCGAAGCAGCTCACCATCGCGGGTGTGATCCCCGAGGGGGCGAACTGCTGGAGCATAAAGGCTTCGTGACGCAGCAGGTCACGCACGTCACTGCCGTGTGCAGTCGCCCCGACATGAGCTCGAGCTCGTTTGATGACGACGGCTTGGCCTGTGACGGTGTCGGTGCCCCGGAACACCCCGCCGCGATAGCAGTGACGGATCGCTTCGCGGACAAGGAAGCGCCCTTGCAGCAGGGCGGACCCACCGGTGACCGGGCGCGCGGCACTCGATGCACCGGTGGCAGCAGCCTGTTCGGCAGCAAAGGGATCGCTCGGTGCCCAGGCGGGAGGCCCGGTCCAGGCCTTGCGTTCATCCGGAACCAGTTCGCCGTCCGGACGCATCAACATGGACTGGTAAATTCCGTCGTTGCTGAGGGTGAAGGGGGCCTGCATGACCCCGAACCTGTAGTGAACCAGGCTCCCCGGCCGGTACGGGCGATCCGACAGAATGCGCGGTCCAGCGAGCCCTTCGGTGGCCTTGTGCAGCTGTTCTGCGAGATCACGCACATAGTCGGGATCACCGCTGGGGTAGGCCGTGATGAATTTCCCGGCATGGAACCGGTCGTAATGAGGAGAGATCAGTTCCTCGAGGCGAGCGAACGTCCCCGCGAACTTGAACGAGCATCCCTGTGCCAGCAGTACCTGCGCCGCGCGGGCCAGGACCGTGCTCGCACTGACCGGAGTCGCCGACAGATGCAGTTTCCAGCCCTGCCGCGGCACGTCCTCATGCGGCGCCAGCACACGGCACCAGGAACTGGACGGTTCCATTCGCCAACCAGCCAGGCTGTCCCGCTCCAGCAGAGCACGAACGACGTTCTCCAGCACCGTCCCAGCCTGAGAGTGACGCGCAGGTCCCATGTCTCCCCACTTTGCCGACGCGCCACAGGCGGACAGCCATCACCGCCCCGTGCCTACACCAGAGCGTCCATGCCATCACTACGGCAACCACCGCCCTGGCGGATCTCACACCCGCTCGACGTCAGCAGTCCCTACGTCCACGGTGCGGACAGGACAGCACCCCCCGAAACCACACCAGCCAGGGTGCCGGTGCCTCGTTGCCCCCAGCAGCCGGGACGCGCAGCACTTACCAGCACCAGACCGACCCTGTTACAGGTCAACGCAGCGACAACCACGCCCAGCACCATCCAGTGCAGCGTCCACGGCGAGCCGCCGGCCCGCACGTGCCCAAGGCCCCCTTCAGGGCCCGCTTCTCCTCAAGGTGCGCCACAACTGACATACCTGAATGACCACTTCAAACATCAGCCCATCCCTGGCTGGTCCAGCCGTCACGGCTTGAAGGCCATTACGCGACCAGCGCGCTTTGGATCACCCAAACACCCGGCAAGCGGACGCGCCCACGAAACAGTTCGCAGCGCACAAAGCCACAATTCGACCGTCGCCAGACACTGAATCGCTCAATGGCCCACAGCCCGAACCGGATGCCCTCTGCCGAGCGCGCTCGCACCCTCGTCTCAACCATGACCGCAGGCCACGGCAGCGGCCCGACGACCACATCACCCGCGCCGTCCAGTGCCGACTCCAGTTGCGGTGCAGCTGGTCTACGGCGGCGTGATCCAATCCCCGGCCGGCATCCGTATCGACCACCAGAAGAGCGGGCCCTCACGTCGTCCCCCCGGCACCCCCGGAGGGCCCGCCTTCTGTCGGCCTCCGTCGGCCGTGGGGGGTGGCGGAGGCCGACTGCCCGCGCGCGGTAGGACCGCTGACTGCTGCACAGCGGAGCGCCAGCTCACTGGCGGTCCCGGAGCATGCGGAAGCACGTCGCTTCAGGACCGACACCCCAACTGCACCTTCCCTACCGGGTTGTTGCACCCGAGCAGATCTGAGCTTCGGGACCTTCCTCGACGACGTGCCGACACTCATCAAGTGCACCAGCCCGGTCGCAGCCAGCCAGGGCCTGCGGCTACCGGGGCAGCAAGAACGATGCGCCGCCCCCGCCAGCTGTTCTTCTCACGGATTCTGTCGCTCTCCGGGCGGCAGCGAACGAGCATGAGCCGTTCCGCCAGCGCTCGAGAGAAGGCGTCCAGGCTCTACCTGCTCCTGCAGCCCAGTTGAATGTCTCCTGGGGCGATCGAGCGGGCAGAGGAACCGCCCCGAGCGCCTCTGCGCCTGGGTCCGATGCTGGCATGACATTCACCCCCTAGCGGGGTGTCGGACGACGAACGAGCACGAGTCGACAGAAGACTCCAGAGGTTGAAGCAAGGGTGTAGCGGCCTGCCTCAGACGAGCAGGCCGCAACCGGGGTGAAATGCCAGTTTGACGGCACGGTCGTCTATTGCGGGTCTTCCATCGAAAGGGGATCATGAAATGTCAGATCGCTTCGACCCTGAATCTCCTGGGGTCATCAAGGTGACCATTAGAGAAGACAGCCGTGGCAAGCCCGATGTGGAGGGCTTGCAGCGTGACCTCGACCACCACGGTGTCCGGGCCCGCGTGTATCAAGGCGATCCCAGCTGCCCCGTGTCACTTCAAGTCGGCGGCGATGGACGTCGTCCCGGTGGTCGCTGGCTCGAGCTGGAAGTCTTTTCGGCGTCTGATCTGGTGGACGGTACGCAAGCTGCCCACATCAATCCTGCAAAAATTCCCATTGGATATCATCTGCAGATCATTTTCCCTGTGCTGGCCGAAGGCGAACGATACTACGGCGGAGTAGCGTTCGGACTGAGTAAGGACCCAGCACCCGACCGCGTGCACATGCCTGCACCAGGAGCCCGGGCGGAGGACTACGTACTCGACGAGGACGGCTACACCAGGTGGCGTCCTCCCAGGCAGGCATGATCACGTCGCTGTGTACTCCAGGGAACGGTGAAGACACAGGACTCCCGCGGCCACTCCTACTCTCGCTCGGTGACCGGACGGGCAGGGAAGGGGTGGTCATACCCAGCGATGGGCCGCATACGCTGCCGGCGCGGTGACACACTGATGTCACCGCGGCAAGCGTCTTTGACAACATCGGCGGCATACATGTGATGTCCCTGGCGGCATGCCGGCTCCCGCCTCCCCTCGCAGGGAATGCCGGAAGGCGCAGCCGTCCGCGGCAAACGAGAACCGAAGCCAGCGCCGGTACGTAATGACGGACGAGGCGGCTGGATCCAGATTTGCCCACATGAGCACTCGTTGACGCTTCACAGGGCGTATCCAACAGGGTTGCCCGAAAAGGATGTTCTCCCTGGCTCCGGCCCGCCGCGACCGCCAGGAGGGGTGTGGGCAAGCACCTCAACTAAGCCTGGCTTCCGAGAGGGCCGCTGCGCGCAGATGCACATGGCTGCACGCGCAGTTGCGGCAACCGCGCAGGACAGCCCTCGAGCGGGGGGAACCCAGCAGGCGGTAGATCATCACGGATGCTCCGGCGTCCACGGGAGGGATTCACTCATGGCGGTGCATTTCGGCAGGCGGCTGCGCAAGGGAGCGGCCGCCACCGCCGTGGCCGCGGCGGCGGGGAGCGCCTTGTCCGCATCCCAAGCTACAGGCGTGACCGTCGACGACAAGGGCAGACAGGCAGCCGCGGACTCCGCCCCCTCGCCCGAGGAGACCGCCCACGGCTTGAGCGCCACCGGCAACTCGCCGTACTACACCGACCTGCCGCCGCTCAACGGCCCCAACCCCTCGCCGTCCACCGGCACGGACACACTAGTCGCCGACGCTACCGAGGCCGGTATACCCGCAACCGTCCTCCACGCCTACAAGAAAGCAGCGGCCGCGCTCCGCGCGAAGAAGCCCGGCTGCAACCTGCCCTGGCAACTTCTCGCCGCCATCGGCAGAGTGGAGTCCGGACAGGCCCGCGGCGGACGCGTCAGCGCCGACGGCACCGCGCTCTCCTCCATCCTCGGTCCCCAGCTCGACGGCCAGGGTTTCGCCCTCATCCGGGACACCGACAACGGCGCGTACGACGGCAACAGCACGTACGACCAGGCCGTCGGCCCCATGCAGTTCATCCCCTCCACCTGGCAGTGGGCGGGCCGCGACGGCAACGGCGACGGCCGCAAGGACCCGAACAACATCTACGACGCTGCGCTCGCCGCCGGGCACTACCTGTGCCGCTACGGCTGGGACCTGTCCAACCAGAACGACCTCAACAGGGCAATCCTCAGCTACAACAACTCCACGCACTACCTGCGCACCGTCCTGAGGTGGCTGGAGTACTACCGCAAGGGCACCCACGAGATCCCCGACGACACCGGCACCCCACCCGCGAGGCGCAGCGACGACAGCGCGGCGCGCCCCACCCCGCCCGCCACAGGCGGCCCTACCCCCGGCGCCAGTTCCAAGCCCGCAAGGCCTGTAAGCAGCCCCACCCCCAAGCCGCCCACGGCGCCGCCGACACCACCCGGCACCTCACCTGCGACGCCCACCGACACCGTGGACCACCTGGAGGACGGCGGCACCACCACGCTCACCGCAATGGCAGGTGAGGCGTTTGCCAAGCGGATCAGCACCCGCGCCGAGACCGAGGCCGGCACGTCCGTAGCGAAGGTGCACATCCGCTTCACCGTCGTCGGCGACACCGACACCACGTTCACCGGCGGAGAGAGGGTGGCCACCGCCATCACCGACAGCTCCGGTGTCGCCGTGGCGCCCGCGCTCACCGCGGGCGAAAAGACCGGCGACATCACCGTGCGCGCCACCGTCGTCGGCAGTACTGTGCCGGGCCTCGACTACAAGGCCACCGTCACCGAGCGCACCGCCGACGACCTCATGCGCACCGGCGACGAGAAGCTGACCTGCACCCCGGGCGGCGAGTTCGCCGACCGGGTCGTCGTGAAAGCCACCCGCGACGGCGCCGCCGCCGGCAACGTCGCGGCCACCGCCATCGTGATCAAGTCCCCCGACGAGCCGACCGCCAACGACACGGGCCCCTACTTCAAGGACGCCGACGGCAAGGCCGTACGCACCCTAAGTAACCTCAAAACGGACACGAACGGCCTGCTGAAACTGCCGCAACTGTACGCGGACGACGCCACCGGCACGTACCTGCTCCGCATCACCACCGCGGGCGGCGCGACCCTCACAGTCGAGCTGACCATCGCAGTGGCGCTGCCCCCGTCACCAAGCCCAACTCCCAGCACCTAATGCGGCTTCACAGCAACCGTGTGCACCCCAGCTCAGGCAGGGGATCCCACGGCGAGTGGTTCACAAACTGCTGCAGGGCCTGCATGTTGCCCGTCCGGCAGCCGATCGGCCATCGGATCGATCGACGTCCGCCGGCCGTCCAGCATCAGGCCCCGCAGACAACACTCACCCCACCACCGCTGATCCCGCCGCAGCAACAAGGGTGCCTCGTACGGCACGCACGAGAACTACCTGATGAAGCGGGAAACCCCCTTCTCCGACATCGTGCGCCACCTGACGCCCTTCTGCGTCTCCCGCCAGGTCCTCGCCGGCGCCGGCCGTGCCGGCATCGGCCAGGACGGCCACGAGCACGGCTTCCGGCTCAGCCAGCGAGCCGACTACTTCGAGGTCGAGGTGGACCTCGAAACGACCCTCAAGCGCCCGATCATCCACACCCGCAACGAGCCGCACGCGGACGCGGAGAAATACCGCCGACTGCACGCTGACTGCAGGCTCGCTGGGCGCCCTCCAGGTCACCCAATTCGGAGGCGCCTACCAACCTCCAGCTGGGGGAGTGTAAATCTAACGGCGGATCCGACGATCATGGGAGAGACGTCAAGTGACTGACACCGCCGTGGGGTTGGAGACCGTGGAGCCTGTCGAGAAGGACTGGTCCGGGCCGCCCGTGCCCGTGTCGGACGAGCAGTTGGTGGCGATGCTGGTAGAGCGGACCCGCTCAGAGGAACTGCAGCTGACCAAGCGGGGGTCCGCCCTGGAAGGTGAGATCACTGATCACCTCGGCTATGAGAAGCACGACTCAGCCGGCCGGGGCAGTGGCAACTCCCGCAACGGGGGCCGGGCCAAGACCGCGCTGACCGACGTCGGGCCGGTCGAGATCGAGGTCCCGCGCAACGCGTCGGGCACGTTCGAGCCGCAGATCATCAAGAAGCGGCAGCGCCGGCTGACCGGGTCGACGAGATGGTTCTGTCGTTGTCCGCGAAGGGGCTCACACACGGCGAGATCGCCGCCCACCTGGCAGAGGTCTACGGGGCCGAGGTGTCCAAGCAGACCATCTCCACCATCACCGACAATGATAGTGGTATCCGGGTCCCCGGTGGTCGTGGCTCTATCACTGACTGACGCCCTGCTGGGCTGTCTTTACCTTGGTCTGTCCGGCTGCCGGGGTCCCTTTCCCGAGGCTCCGGCCGGGTGGATCATGACCTAATAGGAGCCTGGCCAGAGGCCCCCTCACTGTCCTGTCTGCCCCATCCGGCCGGAGTCACCTCCGGTGAGGAAGGCATCTCCAGCATGACAGGAACAGACACTGCGGACGCTGTTGAGGAGATAGTGGTCGGCGGGGTGGACTCGCATGCCGACACTATTCACGTCGGTGTGGTCACCAACCGCGGTGGGCATCTCGCCGACGCGGAGTTTCCCACAACGGCCGCCGGCTACAAGGCTGCGATCGCTTTCCTGACCGCACACGGCACCGTTGCCGCAGTAGGGGTGGAGGGCACGTCCTCCTACGGCTCAGGCTTCACGCACGCAGCCCAGCACGCTGGTCTGACCGTGGTCGAGGTCAACCGGCCGGACAAAGCCGAGCGCCGCAGGATAGGCAAGTCCGACCCCATCGACGCCTTCGCCGCTGCCCGCGCGGTCGTTTCCGGCCGGGCCACCAGCGCCCCCAAGAGCGATGCCATCAACGGAATCCGGTCTCTGCACAATGCCGCACGATCTGCGATCAAGCCCGTACGGCAACGCTGAACCAGATCGGGCACATCCTGATCAGCGCGCCCGACGACATCCGGGTGAAGTACGAGCTGCTGCAAGGCGACAAGCGCATCGAAGCCCTCACCCGCCGCCGTCTTGGCGACGACCCCGTCCGGGTCCCCATCCTGACCGCTCTGCGAACGCTCGCCCGACGCGTCAAGAACCTGACCGAGGAGCAGACACCCTCACCGCGGCGCTGGATGCCCTGGTCACCTATCTCAACCCGGGCTTACGCGCCGCCTACGGAGTCGGTCCTGACACCGCGACACAACTGCTGATCACGGCCGGCGACAACCCCAACCGCCTTCGCACCGAGGCTTCTTTCGCGGCCTTGTGCGGCGCCGCCCCGGTGCCTGCCTCCAGCGGCAAGACCAACCGTCACCGGCTCTCCCACGGCGGGGACCGCGCGGCCAACGCGGCCCTTTACCGGATCGCCCTCGTCCGGATGGCCCGTGACCGGCACACCCGCGACTACGTCGAGCGGCAAACCAAGGCCGGGCGGACGAAGAAGGAGATCATTCGCCTCCTCAAACGCGCCATCGCGCGGGAGATCTTCCGCTACCTCACCACGACGGTCGCGGTTCCCGAGATCGCTGACCTCAGGCCGGCCCGGCAAGCCAAGAACATCACGCTCACCGCCGCCGCGAACCACTTCGGGGTCTGGCCTGCCGTCATCTCCAACATCGAGCGAGGCCATCGCCGCGACGATGCCTTCGCCGCCTCTTACCGCGACTGGCTCACCGCCGCTTGACCAACGATAGGAGCATCAAGGTGATGGAGGGCATGACCGAATGGCAGAACCGGCCGCTCGACCGCGTTTACCCGTTTTGTTCGTCGATGCGATCCACGTCAAGATCAGAGACGGGAACGTCGCGAACCGTCCGGTCTACGTGGCGATGGGCGTGACCGTGGACGGCACCCGCGACATCCTCGGCATCTGGGCCGGCGACGGCGGCGAGGGAGCGAAGTACTGGCTGCACGTGTTCACCGAGCTCAAGAACCGCGGCCTGGACGACGTGCTCGTGCTGGTCTGCGACAGGCTCAAGGGTCTGCCCGAGGCCGTGGAGGCCGTCTGGCCTCGCATGATCGTCCAGACGTGTGTGGTGCATCTGCTGCAGAACTCGTTCCGTTACGCCGCCCGTCAGGACTGGGACAACGTCGCCATGGCTCTCGAGCCCGTCTACACCGCACCCGGCGAGGACGCAGCCACGGAACGCTTCCTGGAGTTCCAGGAGGCGTGGGGCCGGAAGTATCCGGCGATCGTGAAACTGTGGCCGGACGCCTGGGCCGAGTTCGCGCCCTTCCTCTCCTTCGGCGCCGAGATCCGCAAGGTCATCTGCAGCACGAACGCGATCGAGAGCGTCAACGCACGCATCCGCCGAGCGGTTCGCGTCCGCGGGCACTTCCCCAACGAGGCCGCCGCCCTCAAGTGCATCTACATGGCGCTGATGAGCCTGGACCCGACCAGGAAGGGCCGAAGGCGGTGGACCATGCGCTGGAAAGCACCCCGCAACGCGTTCCAGATCGCCTTCGCAGGACGCCTGACCCCGAGCAACAACTGACCCATCAACAACCAAGATCAGCCGTTAAATTGACACACCCGATCACAACACACAACGGCTTGTCATCCATTTGTCGGTCGTGGGCCGTATGGCTTTGTGCCGCGGCTGTTGCCGGGCGATGCGTGTGTGTTGTCCGGGTATGGAGAGGTCTGGGTCATGGTGGCATGGGCTGTGTCTGGTGTGGTTGCGGGGTGGCGGGCTCGTAGACGCGGGCGGAATGTCATGCCGGTGGCGGTGGTCATGGCTGTGGGTGCGGGGGTTTTGCCTGTGTTGCCGGTGGGGGGTTTGAGTGCTTCGGCTGCTGGTGGTGTGTCGCCGGTGGTGTCGGCGGGTGGGGTGGCGTTGGGGGGGACGCCGGGTTCGGTGTCGGTCAGTGATGGGGGTTCTGCGCGTTATGAGGTGCCGTTGGATGTGGTGCCGGGGCGTGGGGGTTTTCAGCCTGAATTGTCGTTGAGGTATAGCAGTGATGGCCAGGATGGCCTGGTTGGTGTGGGGTTCGGGTTGTCGGGGCTGTCGCAGATCAGCCGGTGTGACCGGACGCATGCCGATGACGGCGGTGCGATGGGTGTGCAGCTGGACGACACGGACCGGTTCTGTCTGAACGGGCAGAAGCTGGTTGCTGTTTCGGGCGTGTACGGGGCGCATGGCACGGAGTACCGCACGGAGCGGGATACGCATGTGCGGGTGAAGTCGTTTCGGGAGTGGGCGGCGCCGAGCACGGTGAAGGGGCCGTCGTATTTCACGGTGGAGACCCCGGACGGGACGGTTCAGCGTTACGGCGGTAGTGAGGGGACGGCGCAGGTCACGTCCGGCACGGTCGACATGGCGAATGTGTCGTGGGCGATCGAGCGGGCGGAGGACCGGGCGGGTAACCGCATTGTCTACAAGTATGCGACGCGTGTTGCCAGTGCGAGTTGGCCGAGTGAGCTCGAGCGGTGGGTGACGTCGATCGAGTACGGGCACGGCGACAAGCTGGACCGGAGGGTGGATTTCTCGTATGAGCTGCGGCCGGACAAGCGGTTCGGGTTTGCTTTCGGGGGGCGGCGGGAGAATCTGCGCCGCCTGACGATGGTGACCATGCGGGTCCTGGACGGTGCCGTGTGGAAGAAGGCCCGTTCCTATGAACTGTCGTATGACAACTCCGGTGTGACCAAGCGCAGTCGGCTGGCTCAGCTTGAGGAATGCGGTGTGGTGGCCGATGAGTGCAAGCGGCCGACGGTGTTCAAGTGGACGCCGGGCAGTGCGGGGTTCGCGGACGGTGTGACGCAGGAATCGTCGTCGCAGTCGCTGGTGCCCTCCACGCGGGACAGTCAGCTGATCGCCGCGGATCTGAGCGGGGACGGGCGCACGGATCTGGCGTGGCCGGAGGAGGGGACGTGGAAGTACCTGTTCGCCGAGCCGTCGTCGACCGGTGACGTTTACCGCAAGCACACCAATGGTGATGCGCAGGTTTCCGGGCCGAAGGCGACAGCGTTCCCGATCGACTACAACCTGGACGGCAGGGTGGACCTGCTGCCGCGGCTGGTGGGGAACTCGACCTGGCGGCCGGTGCTGACACTGCCCGGTGGTGGAGTGCAGCGGGTGACGACGAACTTTGTCAGCGCGTTCAGCCAGGTGTTCAACGATGCGGGCGCGAAGATGGGGGACTTCGACGGCGACGGGTATCAGGATGTGCTGGAGTTCAAGCGGGCTCCGGACGGGGTGGCCTGGTCGTGGAAGTGGCGGGTGCGCAGCGGCACGGTGAATCCGCTGATCGATTCGGCGGACCCGTTCGATGACAAGGCATTCGGCCCGCAGAAGACCCCCGGCAACGGGCTGGGTTCCCCCACCGATGTGGTGGTGGCGGACATCAACGCCGACGGCCGCGACGAAGTCCTCACCCCCACCGGTGCGCACGATCTGGTGAAGGACACCTTCAGCGCGGGCAAGGGGCCCAGCCACAATGACTTCAAGCTGGATATGAAGCTGGTTGATCTGAACGGTGACGGGTTCCTGGATCTGGTCACCAACGGCCTGAACGGGGAGAAGAAGAACACGCTCTACTACCGGCTCAACAGGGGGAACGGCTCCTTCACGATTCCGGCGCTGCCGATGAATATCGGTGCGGGCGGGTTCACTGCTGCTGAGCTGGTGGATTATGACGGGGACGGTCGGCAGGATCTGCTGCTGCCGCGGGCGAGCACGCTGCCCAGTACGGGCGGTGCGCAGTATGTGGGGCTGGATGTGGTGCGCGCGGCGTTCAACGACGACGGGACCATGTCGTTCACCAAGACACCGACGAAGGTCAGCTTCGCCGCGCGGAGTCTGGACTCGCTGAAGTCGCAGGGCACCCGGGTAGTGGATGCCGACGGGGACGGTCTGGACGATGTGGTGCTGGTGGACCGCCCCGACCCCGGCGCTTCGGGCCCGGTGAACCTGCGCCTGTTCAGCCATCTTTCGGGCGGTTCACTGGCCGGCGACAAGCCGGATCTGCTGTATCAGGTGTATGAGGGATCCCAGGCCCCCAAGCCCTCCCTTGGAGTGCTGCCGCCCACGGTCACGTTCAAGTACGCGCCTTTGACGGACAGTTCGGTCTATGACCGGGGTGAGTGCCTGCGCCAGATCGGGACGAGCTGTCTGAGCGGGGGAGGTATGTATGTGGTCAAGCAGGTCCGCCGTGATGCCGGGCTGAACCAGCCCTCCGGTGCTGAGCTGGTCTCGAACTACTTCTACCGCACCGGCAGAGTCAGCAAGACCGCGAGGGGATTCCTCGGCTTCGCCGAGCGCCGCGTGACCACCACGGCCACCGGCGCAAGCCCGCACGGGCCGGTCGTGGAGCGCTCCTTCTACTCCAACACCGATTACACGCGTCATCCCCAGCTGACCGAGCGGTGGCTGATCCGCCAACTGCCCAACGCGCGGCAGTCACTTCAGCGCACCAACATCACCTGGGCCACGCAGTTCCCCGTCGCCGCGGCGAAGAACACGATGTTCCACTTTCCGTACCAGAGCGAGCACCGCAGTTACGAGTTCCCCACGATCTCCGGGCTGTCGACGTATCTGCCGGCGGCGTTCGACGCCCAGGGCAAGACGGCGTTCAAGCGGACCCTGGAAACCGTGACCGGCATGGACCCCTACGGCAACGCCGGCAAGAAGACCACCGAATCATCCGGTGGCGGCGCCAAGTCGCGGACCGAGGTCACAACCACGCCGGATGTGGACACCGGTGAGGCGTGGCTGGTCAGCCGCCCCAAGCGGGTGGAAACCAAGGACACCGTCCTGGACGCCGAGACCCAGCAGCCGAAAGCACAGACCCGCACCGTCGACTACACGTATGAGCCCGGTACGGACCGCATCAAGCAGAAGAAGAGCTACGCCAGCCAAACCGCTCCCGGCCGCGTGCTGACCACGGACTTCACCTACGACACCTCGGGCAACATCGCCAGCCGGACTGTGACCGACACCAAGTCGGGTGCCAAGCGGGAAACTGGCTACACCTATGACGCGGCCGGGTATCCGCACACGGTGACGAACGCGGCCGGTCACACCGCCACCACCCTCTACGATCCGGTGCTGGGCAAGGCGGGCGCCCGGATCGATGCGAACGGGCTGCGCACGGACTACATCTTCGACAGCCTGGGCCGGCTGCGGACGACCCGGCAGCCCAGCGGCGCCGAAACCCAGACCTCCTACGCTCTGGAGACGGTGGGCAACGAGTACCTGATCCGCACCGACACCAAGGACGGCACCGGAGCCCACACGCAGACGGTGACGGACCGGGCGGGCCGGGTCCTGATCGAGCGGTTCAAGGGCTTCGACGGCACCATGCGGGAACGCACCCGCACCCACGAGCCGGAAGGCCGCCTCACCGCACAGACCGTCTACCACCCGGCGGGCGCTGCCGGACCGCACGACAAGATCACCTACACCTACGACGACACCGGCCGCCTCATCAAGCAGACCGAGCCGGGATCCGTCTCACGCACCTGGGCCTACGACGGTCTGAAGGTCACTGCGACCGATGCCCGCGGCA
This sequence comes from Streptomyces sp. R11, assembly GCF_041051905.1. Taxonomy (NCBI): domain Bacteria; kingdom Bacillati; phylum Actinomycetota; class Actinomycetes; order Kitasatosporales; family Streptomycetaceae; genus Streptomyces; species Streptomyces sp. R11. Next base: position 9,344,400 of record NZ_CP163432.1, on the reverse strand, counting down.
CCGTGCGCACAACAGAGCTGAACGACCGCGGCAAGCTGGTGAGGGCGGTGGACGGGTCCGGTGACTCGGCGACGAAGCGCCTCTACACCTACGGCCCGTTCGACACGCTGACCAGCAGCAGGGTCGACGGTGTCGACAAGACCCAAAGCACGTTCACCTACGACGGCCAGGGCGCCCTGATCACCAGCACCGACGCCGAACGCGGCACCACAACCCACACCTACAACGCCTTCGGTGAACTCATCTCGGCCAAGGACGCCGCAGGCCGCGAAACCACCGTCACCTACGACACCCTGGGCCGGGAGACCAAGCGGACCGTCACCAAGGACGGCGCCACGCGCAGCACGGCCTCCCACACCTGGGACAGCGACGGGACTCGCACGCGCAAGGGCCTGCTGATGGAGACCAGGCTGACCGATCACACCGGGGGCGGGCACACCACCAGCAGCAGTTACGTCTACGACGCGCTGAGCCGCACCGAGTCCGTCACCCACACCCTGCCCAAGGAAGGCAATCCGTCGCAGTCGGAGAGTCTGAACTTCGGCTACAGCTACGACACCTTCAACCGCATCACCCAGCAGCGTTACCCCAAGCTGAACGGACAGCAGGCTGCCGCCACCGTCGCCTACACCTACGCATCCGCCGCCGACAGCAACGGGCGTCTCACCTCGGTGAAGGCGGGTACGCAGACGCTGTGGGAGCTGAAGGAGACCGACGAGCAGGACCGGCCGACCATCGAGCAGGCGGGTGACGGGACGATCGACCACACGAGCCTGGACTGGAACAGTGCCGTCCTGGCCCGGCAGGTGACCACGGCTGCTGACGACGTCAACCCCGGACAGGACCTGTTCCTGGAGACCTACGACTATGACGCCGAGGGCAACCTGTCCGAGCGCAGCCGGGACGGCGTCGCGGAAAAGTTCACCTACGATCCGCTGGGCCGGCTGTCCATCACCACCCTTGTCACGCCCCAGGCCACGGACAAGACCGATTTCTTCACCTACGACAAGCTCGGCAACATCACCAGCAGCAAGCGCCGCGGCACCTACACCTACGACCCGGCCAAGCCCACCCAGGTCACCGGCGTGAAGGGCGGCCTGTTCGGCGACCGCACCTACGGCTACGACGCGGTCGGCAACCAGACCGTGCGTCCTGAAGGCCAGGTGAAGTACAACGACTTCAACCTGCCCGCCACCCTCACCCCGGCCAGCAAGACCGGCGCCACGTCTTTCCTCTACTACCCCTCCGGCGAACGCGCCCGCAAGACCAGCCCGGCCGGCACCACCACCTACGTGCCCGGACTCTACGAACGCGAGCACGCCAAGGGACAGACCGAGCACCGCTTCCTGATCCCCGTCGCCGGCCGCACCGCACTCGCCCTGACCTACCTCGAGGAAGACACGATCCCCCTCGCGGTGCCCGGCCCCACCCTCTACACCCACACCGACCGCCTCGGCTCCACCAGCCTCGTCACCACCGACAAGGCGGCCGGTGCCGGTCACCACGCCGACGTCGTCGAGCAGCGCAGCTACGACGCCTTCGGCAAACTCCGCAGCCCCGACCTGAACAAGGGTGACACCGGCTACACCGACGGCATCCAGCCTGCTGCCCTCGATGAGGGCTACACCGGCCACACCGACGACCGCGAACTCGGCCTGGTCAACATGCGCGGACGCATCTACGACCCCGAACTCGGCCGCTTCCTCACCCCCGACCCCAACATCGACGGCTCCAACACCACCCAGGCCTTCAACCGCTACACCTACGTCTCCAACAACCCCCTCACCAACACCGACCCCAACGGCTTCGAAGAATGCACCGAATGCCAATGGGGCGAAGGAAGCGGCACCACCCCCGCCGAAGACCTCATGAACGACTGGGCAGCCGAAGACGAAGCCTTCTTCAACGGCGGCGAATACGGCATCAGCCCCGTCAACCCCAACTCACCCCGCTCCAACCAACAAGAAACCAACGCAGACCGCTACTTCAACAACCGCGACGCCCAAGCCCAAGCCCGCAGAGAATACGAACGCAAAAAGCAGCAAGAACGCATCGACGCCCTCGTCGCACAAGCCAAACTCGAAGGCCTCGTCAAGGAATGGAAAGAACGCGAATCCCAGACAAGGGAACTCCAACGACAAGTCCGCGACGAAGCCGGCTCCCTCTACGCCCAACAAGACGTCTGCGACCCCACCAACTGCACCACCAACATCACCACCGACACCGGCGGATACTGCAGCGAAGAAACCACCTGCACCCCCGGGCCCACCGACGCTGGGTCCACCGACGCCGGAGCCGGAGGAGCCGGAGGAGCACCAGCAGGCCCAGCCGCAGAGGCCGAAGGAGCCGGCGGGCACGAAGGAGCCTACGGCGGGGGTGATGTGCCGGCTGGGCCCAAGTTCCGGCCTACGTTCTTCTTTTCCGGCGGATACGAGCTGGGAATCGGACCGAATTCAACAATCCTGAAAACTCCCATCGGAGGTAACGCCGGCATCAGTTTCAACGTTGCCACAGATGGCAGCTATGGATGGAATACGTGGGCTGTCGGCGAAGCGGGCATCCCGGGGGTCGTCGGCTACGAGGCTGGCTGGAGGGCCGGTTGGAATAGCAAGACCGGGTTCAGCTCAGGCTGGACCGACCTCACCCAGGCCAGGCTGGGTAGTTTCAGGGTCGGCGGGTCTGTCCAGGGCGAGTGGGCAGGAGTTGGCTGGGTTGAAGGCCCCATCCGCCTAAGGGTCGGAATCCGCTGACGCTGCGTCCTCAGCGCGCAGGATACGTGATGTGACGAGGCTGCAGGTGCTGCAGCCTCGTCACCATATTGATCAGAGACTCAAAGGGTTCTATTCGAGGGTGTAGCGGACGTGTGGGCCGCCGAAGTAGTTGCGGACGATGTGTGCCTGCCGTTGGCGGCGGTGGAAGAGCCGGCGGGTCGCGGCGACGAGTTATGTCTGGTCACGGGCCCGGCTGTGCATGGGCAGACTCCGTTTGAGGTCGGCGTTGACCAGCTCGTCGGGGTTCAGCTCCGGTGAGTACGACGGCAGGAAGTGCAGCTCGATGCGGTCCGGGTGATCGGCGAGCCAGGTGCGGACCGTGCGGGAGTGGTGGGCGGCGTGGCCGTCCACGACGAGGGGCGCTTTGTGGTCGAAGTGGGCCTGCGAGCCGGTCCAGAAACCGGCGCATGACGTCGGCGTCGAAGGTCTCGGCGAAGACCATGAAGTGCATGCGGCCCTTGGTGCTGATCGCGGGCATCGCGTTGACCGAGAACCGGTTGCCCGTGCGGCGGACGACCGGAGTGCTTCCTTTAGCGCCCCTGGTCCGGCCGGTGACGTGGTCGAAAACGGATGTCGACCTGGTCGGCGAAGAGGATCCTCCCCGCCCTCGGCCTTCGCCCTGGCTCGGATCGTCGGCCAGGTCTCCTCCCGCCAGACGCGGACCGCTTCCGCGTCCGGCTCGACAGCCCGCCTGTCCGCGCGCTGGAACGACAGGCCCCAGCGGCGCAGGTACTTGCCCACACCCAGCTCGGTCAGCCGGTGATCCACGAGCGGCTGGTCGAGCAGTACGGGTTCACCGGGAACTATCAGCGCGTCAAGCTCTACGTTCAGCAGGCCCGGCCCAGGGTTGCGGAGGAACTCGGCATATCCCCGGAGGAGTTGGCGGGGCTGCACCGTCGCCTCGAGGTCATTCCCGGGGCTCAGGCCCCAGGTCGACTGGGGCGACGAGGGCAAGATCCTCGCCCACATGGGCATCGCGAAGGTCTACTCGTTCCACATGGTCCTGTCGTATTCGCGGGACCCGTTCTGCTGCTTCACCACGAGCCGGGACCGGCAGACGTTCTTCGACTGCCACTGCCACTGCCGCGCGTTCGCGCACTTCGGGGGGTACCGATGAGCATCGTCTACGACCGGACGAAGACGGTCGTGCGCCGTCACGTCGCTCCGGGCGAGGCGGTCCCGCTGCACCCGGAAGCGGTCGGGCTCGCCGGTCACTACGACTTCGACATCGACGTGCTGGCCGCCTACCGGCCCCAGGGCACGGGCCGCGTCGAACGGCAAGTCTTGATCGTCCGCGATCACGTGCTGTCTGGGCGAGCGTTTCCTCGCTCGAGGAGATGGGCGCCGCGTTCGCCGCCTGGTGCCCCGCCGTCGGGACCAGATCCACCAGACGCAGCGGGAGGTCATCGGCATCCACAGGCGCGTTTGTGGGACGAAGTACTCGTGCAGGATGTCGGTGGTTCCTAGCGTGGAGTTTGCAAAGACTGCGGCGGGTTCGTTGAGCAGTGAGTTGCGGCTCACGTTGTTGGCCAGCCAGGGACCCGCCTCGCGCTCCAGCCACCAGCGCAAAGTCTTGCTGGCGCTGCTGGTTGCGGAATTGCGGAAAAACGCGCGCCGGGCTGCGGCAGGGGAGGAAGGGGCAGTTGCTGGCCGCGAGACTCCGGAAGCGGTGTGTACGTTCCGATGATCGCTTCGTTCAGGAAGTTACCCGGATCCACCGACAGTCGTCCGTAGGCCATTTCGACCTGTGAGGTGGGCGCGTAGACCCCCTGTGTGGGGACGGTGACAAAGTCCGGATGGAGGAGCACGTTCGGTACCACCGCGATGTCTGCTTCCAGAATTACTGCGAACATCCCGTACCCGCCAAGAACAAGCCGGAACAGTTCGGCGTTCTTGGTGGGGCTGCAGGTCACGACTGCGCCGTCGGCGGTAAGGAGTCGCAGGTCTTGAACGGTGGTGGCGATCGGCGGGCTGTTGGTATGCCACCCGTGGCAGTTCACACTCAGCGAGCCGCCGATGGTGAAGTCGTGGTTGGACTGCATCACTTTGGGCGCGTACCCGCGGGCGTTGAGCAGGGGGATTATCTCACGCCAGGTGGCTCCCGCCCCGACCCGCATGATCTGCTTGCCGCTGTCGAGGGTGACGCGGTTCATCGGCTGGGTCTCCAGGATCCAGCCGTCTCGCAGGAGACTCTGCGCGCCCATCGAATGCCTTGCCCCCGAGATCGCCAGGGCAGGGTCACGGCCTTGAGCGATCCGGCCAAGCAAGGATTTGAGTAGTCCGGCGGTATCCCTGCTCGATGATGTTGCGAAGGTGATACCACGCGCCCGCGTCGGGTTGAGTCCGCTGGCATCATTGAGCAGTGTCAACGATGGAACGGCAGGCGGCATCTGACCCTGATCCGCGAGGCGCTGGAGTGCCGCCCCGCCAGTACCACCTACCGCAAGCGCCGTTGCAGCGGTGCTTGCGGTTACCTGCCGTCGTAACGGCATTCGTCCTGCCATGCTCTCCTGCATCCTTATCATCCCACTGTGCCGGTTGAGCTCACCAATTCTGCGCCTGCGAGTGCGAAAACCTGCGCCGCGTCGCGTGCGTCGGTGGTCAATTTCATCGGGAAGATCCCTCAACCTGCCCCTCAAGGCGAAGGCGCGATCAAACGGCGACGGATGCCCTGACTCATCGAGACCACAAAGCGAGGATCGAAGAACACCCTCAGGCGGTGAGTGGCATCGACGTGACTTCCCGCACGCCGGGAACAGCCTCCTGCCTTCATCGGCTCGACCGATGATCCACACAAGGCGGTCGCACCGTACTGGACGGCGGACACGACGACGCCCGCCAAGCGCCGTCGGTCCGACGGCCCGACTCGTAGGGGAGGAGGAAGGCCGGAATGCTCGCGCACGGCCGGTGCGCGTCGAGGCGCGAGCAAGGGCGGCCTCCTGAACCCCAACCCAGGAGGCCGTCCCGCACCCAGCCGCGTTCACGATCGCCGCTGGACACCCTCTCCGCCGCGTAGCGCACACTGTCTTGCTTTTCGCGCACCGAGCCCATGTCACCCGAAGAGAGCTGCACTCTTCCAGGAGTGCCAGCTGTGCCTCGTGTCGGTGAACCACTCAAGCACCCGAGTACGCCAACAGTGGACATCGCGCAACAGCACGAGCACAGCAAATATGCGCCTCCTGCAGCGTCACCGCCGAGTGCCTTCAGCACGCGCTGTCCGTCCCGGAACGCTTCGGCATATGGGGCGGGAAGACCGCCAATGCCCGAGGGTGGAACGCAGACGGCAGGCGGGTGCGCTCAGGTCCATCCCCAGTCGAAGGAGGCAAGTAAGGAACACACCTGCTGGGGGTGCGCCGCCTTGGCGTTCCTGTCGCGTCAGGACGGCTCCAGCACCGCAGATAGCCACTGATGGTAGTCCGGCGCCCGGTAGTCCTGATGCAGCCCGGGCACCGTCGGCCAGCACCAATCGCCGTTCGCCACGTGCGGCCAGCCCGACGGTGACAGACAGCACCGCCATTCGAGAGACCTCTGCCCGGATTCGGTGGTGGCCGCCGGGCGCCACCACCACTCGCGCCCGCGACGCCGTGGCGCGAGCCGGCTGCGCCTTCCTCTCCCCTTCGCGTCGGCCGGCGGGGACCATGCTTGTTTGGCACAGGCTGCGTTGACGTGTCCTTCTTCCATAAGGCGCGTCCGCTGTGCACGGATCACCAAGCTGGCACGCCAAGCAAATGCCGTTCAACCGAAGACACACAGCCGGGCTTAGGGCGTGCAGATCTTTAACTCGTCACTTTCCGTTCGGTGGTTCGTTGGTCTGACATGAGCGGGTTGGAAGGGCAACGGGCCATGCTGGCAGCCAAGTTCGGGGCGATTCTGCCGCACCTGGACGAGCGGCAGCGTCGCCTGGTGATAGGGGCGGAGGCCCAGTCCCTCGGCCACGGCGGGATCCGAGCGGTCGCCCGTGCCGCCGGTGTCCGTGAGGGCACTGTGTCTGCCGGAGTGCGGGAACTCGGCTCAAGAGAGGCCCCGTTGGGACGCATCCGCCGGCCCGGCGGTGGCCGCAAACGCGTCGCCGACCTGAACCCAGCTGTCCGGGAGGCTCTCCTCGCATTGGTCGAGCCCGACGTCCGCGGGGATCCCATGTCGCCGCTGCGCTGGACCACCAAATCCACCCGCAAGCCCGCCGAACAGCTGACCCGGCAGGGCCACCGGATCTGTGCGGACACGGTGGGCGACCTGCTGCGCGAGGAGGGCTTCGGTCTGCAGAGCAATGCCAAGACCCTCGAAGGCAAGCAGCACCCCGACCGGGACGCACAATTCCACTACCTCAACGAGCAGGCCCGCGACCACCAGGACTGCGGGGCACCGGTGATCAGTGTGGACACGAAGAAGAAGGAGCTGGTCGGCCCGTTCAAGAACAACGGCCGTGAATGGGAGCCGCGAGGCGAGCCGGTGCGGGTCGACACCCACGACTTCCCCGATCGCGAGCTGGGCAGAGCGGTGCCCTACGGCATCTACGACGTCGCCGCGAACACCGGCTGGGTCAACGTGGGCACCGACCACGACACCGCCGCGTTCGCCGTCGAGTCGATCCGCCGCTGGTGGAACGGAGCCGGCCGGGCCACCTACCCGACGGCCGGCCGACTGCTGATCCCCGCCGATGCGGGCGGCTCCAACGGGTATCGCACCCGCACCTGGAAGACCGAACTCGCCCAGTTCGCCGCTGAGTCCGGCCTGACCATCACCGTCTGCCACTTGCCTCCCGGCACTTCGAAGTGGAACCGGATCGAGCACCGGCTGTTCTCCCACATCACTATGAACTGGCGCGGAAGGCCCCTGACCAGCCACGAAGTCATCATCGAGAGCATCGCGGCCACCACCACCAAGACCGGCCTGACGGTGCACGCCGAACTCGACACCAACCCGTACCCCACCGGCATCCAGGTCAGCGACGAGGAGATCGCCGCCCTACCGATCACCCGGCACCGCTTCCACGGCGACTGGAACTACACCCTCCACCCCCAGCACCCGCCGGAGCCCTTAGCGACCAACACCACGTCAAACCAGGCCCCGACGGACGGTCCGGATCGCCTTACCCAGCAGTCGCTGCAGCCCCTGAACTGACCGGGATGACCCGCCAACAGCTCAGCGAGCTCATCGACGCACTGACTCCCGCGCTGGAGATTCAACACGAGCGAGTGCTCCATACCCGCCGTGGTCACGAGCGCATGGTCGCCCCTGGCGCGGGCGCCAAAGCCAAGCTGACCCCAGCCGACCGGATCCTGGCCACCGTGCTCCACCTGCGCAAACTCGCCACCATGGACCTCCTCGGCCAACTCTTCGGCGTCACCGCCATGACCATCAGCCGTGAGCCTTCCCCTTGATCGTGGACACCTGGAGACTGGGATCTTGAGGTTCCAGAGGAAGTAGCACCAGGTGGGAAGCAAGTACACGAAGCGGTACACCGAGGAGTTCAAGCGGGACGCGATCGCGCTCGTCGACTCTTCGGGTAAGACGGTCACCGCGGTTGCCCGGGAGCTCGGGATCAGCTCGGAGTCCCTGCGCGGCTGGTACCGCCGGGCAAAGGCGGATCGGGGCGAGGGTGCCCCGGGCGAGCTCACCACGGCCGAACGCGAAGAGCTCAAGCGGTTGCGTCGGCAGAACTCCGAGCAGGCCAAGACGATCGAGGTACTGCGAAAAGCCGCGGTCTTCTTCGCGAAGGAGAGCGACCGGTGAACGAGACGTACGCGTTCATCGAGGCGGAGAAGACCACCCACGGCGTCGCTTTCCTGTGCCGGCTGCTCAAGGTAGCCCGCTCCTCCTTCTACGCCTGGCTTGCCGCGGCCAAGACCCGCTCGGCCCGCAAAGTCGCCGACGAGGCCCTGGCCCACGAAATCACCGTCCTCCACGTCGCCTCCCGCCACACCTACGGGGTCCCGCGCATCCATGCCGAGCTGCGGCGCCTGGGGCGAGGGGTGAACCGCAAGCGGGTCGCCCGCCTGATGCGCGAGCGCGGCATCCAAGGAGCCCACCGCCGCAGGCGACGGTCGCTGACCCGGCCGGACAAGAAGGCGAAGCCGGCCCCCGACCTGATTGGCCGCGACTTCCACGCCGAGACGCCCGGCACGAAGCTGGTCGGCGACATCACCGCCCTGCCCACCAGGGAGGGCTGGCTCTACCTCGCCTGCTGGCTGGACCTGGCCACCCGCGAGGTCGTCGGCTACTCGATGGCTGGCCACCACCGCGCCGAGCTCGTCGTCGACGCGCTGAAGATGGCCGCCGGCCGCGGTCGTCTCCAGTCCGGCTGCATAGCGCATTCGGACCGCGGCAGCGAATACACCAGCAGCCACTTCCGCCGCCACATACGCGAGTTGGGTCTCCGGCAAAGCTGCGGACGGACCGGATCTTGCTTCGACAACGCCGCCGCGGAGAGTTTCTGGGCCTTGCTCAAAGAAGAGATCGGCACCCGGCTCTGGCCCGACCGGGCCACCGCCCGCGCCGAGGTCTTCGACTTCATCGAGACGTTCTACAACCGCCGTCGACTGCGCAAGCACAAGGTCTTCGGCTACCTCACCCCGGCCGAGACCCGACAGCGGCACCAACACGACCTCGCAGCATAAAGATCGAGTGTCCAGGATCACGGGGAAGCTTCATTGGAGTCATAGCCCTTGTCGCCGAGCAGCGAGTCGGGGCGGCGGCGTGGGCGGCCGGGCCGTCCGGCCACGCGTGGGATCCCGTCGACGAGGGCGAAGGTCTGGGTGACGTCGTTGACGTTGGCCGCGGTGGTGAAGACCTTGAACGGGGTCCCCTTGCCGTCGCAGATCAGGTGGTGTTTGCTGCCCGCCTTCCGCCGGTCGACCGGCGACGGACCGGTGTCGGCTCCCCCGTTACCTTCTTCATGGCCCTGCAACAGGGCTCCCGGCCTTCGGGCCCGGCATGACTGTGCCCCCTTGTCGATCAGGATCGAAAAAGTGGTGTCACCGGGACCGAAGGCATTGGCAGACCGCTGATTAGGGGCACGAGCGCCGATCCCGGATGGGAGAAGCAGTCTCTTCGTAACGTGGATGCCGGCACGCTGATGCCGCAGGTGAGGCCGGGAAGAACGCGCGTACGGGAGCAAGCACGTGACCGGTGAAGGTGGCATCGACGTCTATCTGGGTCTGCACGTCGGCAAGGGCGAACACCATGCGACGGCACTGACCCCGGAGGGCAAGAAGGCCTTCGACAAGCGGCTGCCCAACACTGAGCCGAAGCTCCGTGAGGTCTTTGCCAAGCTCCAGGCCAAGCACGGCACCGTCCTGGTGGTGGTTGACCAGCCCGCTTCCATAGGTGCACTGCCTCTGGCCGTGGCTCGTGACGTGGGCTGCCGTGTTGCCTATCTGCCGGGTCTGACGATGCGGCGGATTGCCGATCTCTACCCCGGCGAGGCCAAGACCGACGCCCGCGACGCGTATGTCATAGCGGACGCGGCCCGTTCGATGCCGCACACACTGCGGGCCGTCGAGGCAGCTGACGAGATCGTGGCCGAGTTGGAGATGCTGACCGGCTTCGATGATGACCTGGCCACCGAGGTGACGCGGACCAAGAACCGCCTGCGGGGCCTGCTGACACAGATCCATCCGCCGCTGGAGAAGGTCCTCGGTCCCCGCCTGGACCACCCCGCCGTGCTCACCCTGCTCGAACGTTTCGGTTCTCCTGCCCAGCTGAGGAAGGCGGGGCGGCGCAGACTGGTCACGCTGCTGCGGCCGAAGGCCCCGCGGATGGCCGAGCGCCTGGTCGAGGACGTCTTCATCGCGCTCGACGAGCAGACCGTGGTCGTCCCCGGCACTGACGCCGCCGCACTGATCATCCCCAATCTCGTCTCGAGCCTCGACTCCGTGCTGGATCAGCGCAGAATCCTCGGAGCCCGGGTCGAGGAACTGCTGGAGGCCCACCCTCTTTCCGCGGTCCTGATCTCGATGCCTGGCATCGGGGTCAGGACCGCCGCCCGGATCCTCATCGACGTTGGCGACGGCAGTGCCTTCGCCACGGCCGGACACCTGGCCGCCTACGCCGGCCTGGCGCCGGTCACCCGCGCCTCCGGCTCCTCTATCCGCGGCGAACACCCCGCCCGGCGAGGCAACAAACAGCTCAAACGCGCCTTCTACCTGGCCGCGTTCGCCTCGCTCTCCCAACCGGAGTCACGGGCCTACTACGACAGGAAACGCCGCGAGGGGAAACACCACGTCGCAGCCCTGATCGCCCTCGCCCGCCGACGTGTCGACGTGCTCTTCGCCATACTCCGAGACGGCACCTTCTACGAGTCCCCGACCCCTGTCACGGCTTGACGAAGACCATAGGGGCACTTTTTCGCGCGGACGTGGGAGCCGTCCACGCACGCGCGGGACCAGTCGAGTTCACCGGCCGCGTTGAGTTCGGCGAGCAGGATGCGGTGCAACTGGTCGAAGACGCCGGCCTGCTGCCATCGCTCCAGGCGCCGCCAGCAGGTCTGCCCGGAGCCGAACCCCAGCTCCAGGGGCAGGAGTTGCCAGGCTCTGTCGTTGTGGAGCACGTACAGGATGCCCTGCAGACACAGCCGGTCCGCCACCGGCCGCGGCCCCGGCGACTTCTCCGGCCACGCGGGCAGCAGCGGCTCGATCAACGCCCACAAGCCATCGTCCACGATCCACGGCCGAGCACTCACACCATCCCGAACGGCCGAATCATCACATCAGTCACGCCCTACCAGGGCACTTCAACAAGATCGTGTTACGAGCTCTAATTGGCCAGTGGAATGACGCAGGCATCGTCATTTCAGTCCCTGGTACCGGCGACAGGGGACAGTCAGCTGAACGGAAACGGCCCAACCGATCGGGCAGCAGCTTCTGCCGCTCGCTGGTACGTAGTGAGCCTGGCGGTGCGGACGGCCGACAATCTGATCGGTTGCCCCAGCCCGGAGTGCTCGGTCAGCGGCCCGGCGGGCAGGGAGATCTGGGGCCCGGAAGTGGGTGATTCTCCGGATAGTCGGCGGAGTGCTTGAGCATGTATTGAGCAAGATCCTTTTGTGGCCGCACGTGAGGCCGATTGGGGGAAGTTCCCCGATGTTTGGGGGGTGGCGGGCGGGAGACGCTAGGCGCGTGAGCTGACCGGTGGGCCCTTTTCTGCGGGTCCGCTCGTGTCCGGGGGCTGCCGGGCGTTACCTGGGGGTGCCTGGCCCCGCGCCGACCGGTGCCGCGAGCTTACCCCGATTGGAGAGTGACCGGCGGGCATGAGACTTCTATCCAAGTCGCTGGCGGCGGTGGGGAGCCTAGTGGCCCTTGCCGCTTCAATGCTGGCGGGGCCGCCCGCAACGGCGGCGGAGCCCCTAGTTCATGACAAGACCATTCAGCATCAGATCGCCGGTACTCCGGCCGTCGGACTCGCCGGCTGGACTGACGGCGCCGGGGGCAATCAGCTGCAGGTCGCCAGGCTGAAGGACAACCGCGTCTTCTACGCGATTGCCCACCCCGCGAATCCCCAAGCCACAATCCGCGGGTGGGCGGAGATTCCCGGCGGCGGACGGACCGAACAATCTCCTGCTATTCACCACAGCAAGACGTATAGGAAGACGTTTGTGGCTGTGACCGGTCTGGGCGGGTACGGAATGTTCCTCCAGACGCTCAACTGGGACACGGGCCACTGGGGGTCTTCCTGGGTCCACTACGGTGGCGTCTTCACCTCGCCGCCGGAGATCGCGGTGAACGACCACTGGGCCATCATCACGCTCCTGGGGGCGGGCACGGATCAGGAACTCGCCTACAAGAATCAGGGAATCGGTAAGCCCGCCAGTACTGGGGGCTGGAGGAAGTTCGGGAACGGACCCATATACCATAATCGCATTCATACCGCTCTGAAGGTCGCTGCCCGCTGGTCAGGGGAGAAGAATGACCTAACCGGCCAGGTGTACGGAATCCGTTTGGAAATCGCCGTGGTGCACGTGCAGGGCAGCGGCAAAATCTATAGCCTCACGGCCAGACCGAAGAGCGGCAACGTGACACACGGCTTCGAGTTCGCCGACGACTATGCGCTCTTCGAGGTTTTCGGCGGTGGCCTGACCAAACATGCCCCTGCCATGGCGGAGTGGGACGAGGACCACGACGGTTTCGCTGACACATTCTGGGTGGCTGTGCGGGGCATCCAGGGCGGGTTCTTCTACCAGACCCTCCAGCACGGCTGCTTCAACGGCGACCCCTGGGGGAACTGCGGCGCGCCTGGGCCGGGTTGGCGGTTGTTCCAGAAACAAGGGGATAGCAACTACGGCCCTGCCATGTACACCAACCTCATGGGCCCGGTCCTGGCTGTCACGGAAACCCAGGCCAACGGCGGCGGGCTGGTGTACCAGCGCAACGTCGGCAAGGCAATGGGACCGCGCCCCCAGGCCCTCCTGATCAACGATCCGGCACATCCCGGCTGGAGGGCGGCCAAGCTCAGCGAGCCGATCGGAACCGGAAACCACCCCGAAGAAATCGCAGCCGGGTGGACTCCCTCCTGGAAGGATCCAAACGGTAACCCGATTCCTTCTCCCGCTACAGGACATACAGCAATCTCGGAACCTCCGGCCGCCTGGCATGAATTCTGTGTTGTCGACGTCAAGTGGACAGGTCAGAATTGGCAGCATATCGGTGAGACTGACTTCACCTTCCCAGGCGACAGCCGCAACGAAGCATGGGCAGATGTAACTGCCTGGTACGCTCGTATACCGAAGGTTGATATCCCTCCGGGTGGCACCTCATTCTGGGTCGAAAATAGAGCATGCTGACCACGCAGTAGACCATTCTGACTGCAGATGTAAATGCTGTTGTCGCACCATCTCCCGGATGAAGGAGACCCTCACATGTCACGACTCAGGAAGCCAGGAGCGCTTCGCCGCCGCCGTCGAACTCTGACGGCTAGCACCGCAGCTGCAGCTCTTGCTGGATCGCTCGTCTTCGCAGATACCGCCAACGCCAACTGGCAGATACCGGGAACCGACGTCTGGGTCTCGGACACAAAGTGCACTCACGGAGAGGCCCCCAATACGAACGGGAAACTGCAGGTGGACGTCTGCACCAGATCATTCGACACTGACGACCTGTTCCAGGTGGCTCCCGGTGGCGTCGATAAGCGCGTACAATTCTTTTATGTGAACATCTTCAACGCCTCAAGTGAAAAGTCGTACTTCATATCAGAAGTGGACACGAAAAATGTGACACAGCCGGGCCTCAGCCGTAAGTTCCATGTTGGCCAATGGGTGGACCCGAAACAGCAACTCAAAGTCAATCATGGCGGCACTCTCGCGACCGACAAGATGCTGGGAACAGTTTGGTACATTGGCGACGACAAGAAACCCTACCGCTGGGTCGACGTCGGGCCAATCTCGTACCACTAGTATCCAGATAGGCGACGGCTATTGCCTGACGCAGCCGCGTCAGGATTCGAGGTCGCGCAGTTGATGCATCAGTCATCTAGCGCAAAATGCGCACGACCTCCGCATGCTTAGCTGTGTAGCGGAATATGATAACCCGTGCTGAGTCTAAAGCGTGTTGCACAAGGCCTGAGCTGGGCATCTCCCTTGTATGGCCGGGGTGTTAAGGGCTGAGCGGGTGTGGGTGGAGACGTTCACCGGACTGCGGGTGACGCAGTTCGCGCGTCTGTTGAAGGTGGTGCGTGAGCGGGGCGGGAACGGCAGCTTGCGGGGCCGGCCGTGGGCTGTGCCGCTGGCGGAGCGGGTGTTGATGGTCGCGGTGTACTACCGCACCAACCTGACCATGCGGCAGCTCGGTCGGCTGTTCGGTGTCTCCTCCTCCACGGTGTGCCGGGTCATCCAGCGGCTGGGGCCGTCGCTCGCGCTCGAGCCTGCGGCTCGTCCCGCGGATGCCGCAGACCGGTTGTGGATCGTGGACGGCACCCTGATCCCGGTGCGTGACCGGAGTGTGGCCGCCTCCAGCCGCAATTACCGGTTCTCGACAAATGTGCAGGTCATCGTGGACGCTGAGACCCGGCTGGTGATCGCGGCGGCGCGACCGGTGCCGGGCACGACCACGGACGCCCACGCCTGGCGGGCGTCCGGGCTGGCCCGGCAATGCCAGGGGGTGACCGTGCTCGGCGATGGTGCCTGTCTCAACTGCGGGATGGCGGTGCCGCACCGCAAACGCCCGGGACGGCCGTTACTGCCGGGCGAGGAGGACGACAACGCGGAACACCGCAAGGTCCGCGCCCGCGTGGAACACGTCATCGGCCGGATGAAGAACTACAAGATCCTCCGGGACTGCCGCCAGCGCGGCAACGGTCTCCATCCCGCCGTCCAGGCCGTCGCCCACATGCACAACCTCGCCCTCACGTCATGAGCAGACAACCCCGCTCGCCCGCTCTGGCCTGCCCGAACACAGCCTTGTGCAACACGCTTTAAAGCGTGTTGCACAAGGCTGTGAGCTGGGCATCTTTTGTGTATGGCCGGGGTGTTAAGGGCTGAGCGGGTGTGGGTGAGACCTTCACGGGACTGCAGGTGACGCAGATTGCGCGGCTGTTGAAGGTGGTGCGGGAGCGAGGTGGCAACGGCACTTTGCGGGGCCGGCCGTGGTCTTTGCCGCTGGCGGGTGCTGCTGGTGGCCGTGTCCTACTGGACGAACCTGACCGTGCGCCAGCTCGGGCCGCTCTTCGGCGTCTCTTCCTCGACGGTGTGCCGGGTGTTCCAGAAGCTGGGCCCGCTGCTCGCACTCGAGCCCATAGCCCGGCCAACTGATGCAGCCGACCGGTTGCGGATCGTGGACGGCACGCTCATCCCGGTCCGCGACCGGCAGGTGGGCTCCTCCAGCCTCAATTACCGCTTCTCCGCGAACGTGCCAGTTCATCGTGGATGCAGACACCCGCCTGGTGATCGCCGCGACCCGGCCGGTGCCGGGCACCGCCGCGGACGCCCACGCCTGGCGGGCCTCCGGGATGGCCCAGCACTGTCAGGGCGTGACCGTCCTGGGCGACGGTGCCTACCTCAACTGCGGGATGATCACCCCGCACCGCAAACGCCCGCCGCGAGCTGCTGCTGCTGCCGGGCGAGGAAGCCGACAACGCCGCCCACCGCAAGGGCACGTGCACGAGTGGAGCACGTGATCGGCCGGATGAAGAACAAGATCTTCCGCGACTGCCGACAGCACGGCGACGGCGTCCACCACGCCGTCCAAGCCGTCCCCCACATGCACAAGAAGCCCAACGCAGCACCGGACCAGGAGTTTCGAGACAGCCTTTACGACCTCGTGCACGGTTGGCCGTAGCTCGGCGCCCAGGTGCCTCGTTGATCTGAGCATGATGAGGGCTGGGGCGCGCGAGTTGATCGTGACGGAGTACCGGATCACCGGGTTGTCGTCGGTGGTGATCACTGAACTCATCGCTGAGGTCGTCGAGTACCTGGGCGCCGGCGGCCGGACCGGGATCATCGACGGTACCGGAGATCCGTGTGCGGGGGGGGGGGGCGGCCGGCCGCGGGCGGCAAGGACCGGGACAGGTTCGTCTCCGGCAAAACCAAGCAGAACGCCGTGAAGTCGATGATCTTCACGGACGCCGAGGGGCGGGTGCTGTTCTGCAGCCCGGTCCGGCCAGGTAGTTGTGCGGACGGACATCACCCAGGCCCGACAGCTGGGACTGGTCCAGCTCCTGGCCGACGGTCCATTCCTGGAGATCCTCGCGGCCAGCCGGCTATCAGGGCATGGGCGCGCAGACCGGCGGGCGGGTGGTGACACCGCCCCATCACAAGTTCAAGAAGAACGCCCCAGCCTGGTACGAGGAGCGACACGAGCAGCAACGCAAGGCGCACTCCTCACGGCGCATCCCCGTCGAACACGGCATCGCCCACCTCAAGAACTGGCGAGCTCTCGCTCGACACCTTGGCCGTCGCGAGCACATGAGTGACATCGTCCAAGCCGTCACCAGACTGCTCTCACACCAGCAGACTGAGCTGCTCCGAGTTTCGTAGCGGCCGATCTTGTGTGTTTCAGGCGGCGTTCGGAGTGGCCAGAGAACGGTAGTAGGCCGCCTCGGAACTCTTCGGGTGGGAGGTAGTCGAGTGCGGAGTGCAGGCGCTCGGTGTTGTACCAGCCGACCCACTGCACGACGGCGCGTTCGACCTGGTCAGCGTCCCGCCAGGGGCCTCGGTGTTCGATCGGTTCGGCCTTGAAGGTGCCGTTGAGGGCCTCGGCCATCGCGTTGTCGTACGAGTCCGCGACGGAGCCCACCGACGCGGCCGCGCCGACGTCCATCAGCCGTTCGCTGTAGCGGATGGACACGTATTGGCTGCCGCGATCGCTGTGATGAATCAGGCCCGCTCCCTTCTCGATGCCCCGGCGCCACAGCGCCATCTCCAGGGCATCCAGAGGGAGATCGGTGCGCATGTGGGTCGCGAGCTGCCATCCCACGATCATCCGCGAGTACACGTCCAGGACGAACGCGACATAGACCCAGCCGGACCAGGTCCGGACATAGGTCAAGTCAGCGACCCAGAGCTGGTTCGGCCGGGTTGCGGTGAAGAGCCGGTTGACCAGGTCCGGCGGGCGCGGGGCGGTCGGTTCGGGGACCGTGGTCCGGCGTCGCCGGCCACGGATGACACCTTCCAAACCGTCCTCGCGCATCAACCGTTCGATGGTGCAGCGGGCCGCGGTGACTCCCTCGCGCCGCAGCTGGCGGTGGATCCTGCGGGCTCCATAGGTGCCGCCGGACGCAGCGTGAGCTGCACGGATCTTGATCAGAAGGCGCTCGTCGCGCAGGCGCCGGGCGGACTTCGGTCGCCTGAGCCGAGCGTTGTATGCCGAGACCGACAGGTCCAGTTCCCGGCAGACCGGCTCGACCCCGAAGTCGTCGCGGAGGTGGTTGATCACCGCGTCGGCCTCGTGCGGGGCTGGTCGAGCTCCTTCGCGAAAAACACCGAGGCGGCCTTCAAGATCTCATTCGCTCGCCTCAACTCGGCGTTCTCCTTGCGGAGTTGGGCGAGTTCATTCTTCTCGGCCGTGGTGAGCAGATCAGGCCGGTCGCCCTGGTCTGCTTCGGCCTGACGGACCCAGTTCCGCAAAGCCTCTTTGTGGATGCCAAGGTCCCGGGCGACGTGCGCGACCGGACGGCCCGAGGTCTGAACCTCGCGGATGGCTCGCTCACGCAGCTCGTCGGGGTACTTCCGTGGTGCAGGCATCGGACCTGTGTTCTCCCATCTGCCGAGGCGATCATGCCTGGCTTCAGGGCCGCTACACAATCCGGTTCAGCTCAGACCACCACCCTCGACCAAAGTCTTCGAGCGTGAACATCGACCACGCCACGCACCTCGACGTGTCACGGCCAACCATGCATGAGGTAGTAAAGGGTGTCCCGTAACCGGTGTGGCGCGTGGTGCGGCGACCGGTCATGGGTGGGATGATCTCAACAGGTGATCCGAAGTGGATCGAGCCGTTCTCCGGGCTGAGCGAGGGGCAGTTGCCAGGCTGGTCACACTGGTACCGCGGCCGCCGCGGTGATGTCCAGCGAGGCCGTCCCTGGCGGCTGCCGCTGGAAGACCGGGTGCTGCATCTCCTGGCCTCTTGGTGATGCCCGGCTCGAACCAAGGCCAGCCAACTTTCCCTCTCACAAAGGCGAGTTCGCTTGGAGGCAGATCTACTGCTCTCCCCCACTGCAAGAATGCCGCCAAACCGACGCCGTTCCGCCGCCCCGGCTTCTCACGCGTGCCCTGGTCAGCGACGGCATCCTTACCGCGAACCCCCGCCTCGGGCTAGATCCGTTGTCGGCCAGCACGCCACCGCGAGCCCTACCAGGCCACCACGATCCGAGGACGACAGAAGGTCAGACCGGTGCAGTTCCTGATCCTGGGCATCACGTCGAAGCCCAGCACGCGCGCGAGCGCGATCACGGCCGGAACTGGCCCTGGGTGTCAGGGTGCACCGTGGTCGGTTTCACCTCGGACGTGTTCTTGAAATAGGTCCTTGACGATGGTGACCGCCTCCCCCACCTTAACCGGATCAAACGGGTGATCAGACCGTGTTTTTCTGTTCACGTACAACAATTGCGGTCGCGTCTGTGACAGCGCTCCCGGTTACCCCGGTGAGCCAGAGAGGGTATCCAGGACATCGGCGGCCAGCTGGTCTGCGTTGTCGAACGCGGTGGTGAGCTCGTCCGGGGTGGTGCCGAGTGCGTCGAACAGGGCGTGGGCACGTGCGGCGAAGTTGGCCGGAGCGGTCGGGAGCTGTCCTGCCGCCTGAACGGCTCCTGTCTCATTGAGTACCCAGCACTCGGCCCGGGCGTGCAGGGCGTGCACGAGGAGTCCTACCACGCGGAACAGGCAGCCGGCGATGTAGAAGGCATCGCCCCGTGTCACACCTTTGCGGGCGATGGACAACGTGAACGGAACTTCCCATCGCGCGTTGGCCACCAGCGACTCGCGTAGCGGCCGCGGGTATGAAGTCCGGATCTGCTCCTGCAAGGCGGCCAGTTCACCGGTGGGGTCAGCGAGGGTGCGTCCGAGGGCTACCTCACCGGCGTAGGCGTGCGAGTACACGCCGAGCGGGTGGCCTACCTGGGTGCCTACTTCGAAGTGCCCGGCCCGGCACTGCTGCCAGATTCGGTACACGCGGTCCAGGTCGCGGTAGATCCAGTCGATGCGTGTCCCCTCGACGGTCAGCCAGCTGCCGCCGTCGACCCAGGGACCCCACCCGCCCGGCTCGGTCACCTCGATCGCGCCGCCGGTCAGCTCGGTGGCAAGCAGGCGCAAGGCGGCGGTGTCCAGCGGAGGGCGGTAGTAGAGGCCAAGATCGAAGTCGGAGTCGGGCGTATGCGTGCCGCGTGCCCGGCTGCCGCCGAGGCAGACTGCGACGACGCCGCCGACGTCGACCAGCCGGTTCGCGATCTTCATTACCTGCTCCTCCGGGTCGAGTCTTCCGAACAGGTCCGGTCGTGGCAAGGGACTACTGGTGACGGCCGTGTCTCTCGGGGAGGAGCAAGCCACCACTTGCTGACCACGATCAGGTCAGGAGACGAGCGGCGTAGCCAACCGGTCCGCACGATCCGAACCACCCGTCGGTATGCAAGGCAGCAACAGGAACGAACCGCGGGCCCCGACAACGCCCGGCCCCAAAACCTTCGGGCTGGTGGGATCGAGGTGACGGGCCCCGGGATCCGCCTCCTGCCGTGGTCTGCTGAACCGATGATCCACACACGGCGCTCGCACCGTACTGGACAGCGGACTCGACAACGCATCCCTCAACCGAGCGTTGTCGGTCCGGCGGCCCTACTCATAGGGGAGGAGGAGGGCCGGAACGCTCGCGCGCGGTCAGTGCGCGTCGAGGCGCGAGCAAGGGCGGCCCCCTGCATCCCAACGCGGGGGGCCGCCTGCGCGCCAGCGACGTTCACAATCGACGCCCAGACACCCTCCGCGCCTCGTAGCGCACACGTGCTGCCGCCGCGCGCCGAGCCCCCGGTCACACAAAGAGGGCAGCCCCCTCTTCTTCGGCGCGGCTGTGCCTCTGGCGGCGAACCACTCAAGCACCCGAGTACGTAATGAACAGCACATAAGGCACGTTTGCTTCAGTACTCCCCTACCAGACGAACCTAAATGTAGGTGATCATGAAGAAGGGCTCGGAGACACCTAGAACCGTTTCCCCGGTGCTATGGCGGGCGCGAGCTGCTTGCGCCCACACTGACCACAACGTGTTCTTCACCAATAGCGGACATCGCGCGGCAGCGCGCGCACAGCAAATATGCGCCTCCTGCACCGTCACCGCCGAGTGCCTGCAGCACGCGGAATCCCGCCCGGAACGATTCGGCATATGGGGCGGGAAGACCGCCCATGACCGGGGATGGAGCGCAGACGGCAGGCGGCTGCACTCGCGTCCATCCCCGTCGGCGAAGGCGCGTGAGGAACCCACCCACTGAGCTTCTTCAGCGTTGCCGCTCAAGGGTGAGGATGGCTTTGGCGATTGACGTCATGCGGTTTGGACTGCACCGGGATCTGCGGAAGATCCGCCAGGACTTCAGGCGCGCGACGCCGCGTTCGACCGGTGCCCGTGCCGCGGCCAGGGCCCGGTTGGCGGTCTTCTCGGTGAGGGTGAGTTCCTGAAGGGGTCTGCGTTTGATGCCCGTGGTCACCCAGGGGCCGCCGCCCTGGTAGGCGAGGTCGGCCAGGATGGGGACGCCCTGGCGCTCGCAGATGCGGATGATCCGGTGGGTGCGAGCAGCGGTCAGGTCATGAGTCCGGCCCGGCAGCACGGGTGAGAGCCACAGCAGCCGGCCGTTCGGATCGGCGACCACCTGCACGTTCACCCCGTGCCGGCGGTGCTTGTGGGAGTAGTCGGCCCGTCCGTCGCCGACAGCGCCCCCGTGGTCCTTGTCGGCAGTGTCTTCCATCGGCCGGCACCCTACTGGCTTACGTCAGGACACTGTGGCGCCGCCCAGGTCCCCTAACGAACAGGCTCCTCCCCAAGGGCGGAAGCCATGGCCACGGTCTCCCCCACTTCGGAGCAGTCGCGCCCTGATCCGAGCGGGTCTCTGTTCGCGTAGTGATTGTCGCCCACTACTCCGCTTGCGCCCCCGCGGCAACGGAGGCGACCGCCGTACCCCTGCCAGCCCAAGGACACCCAACCCGTCGGCAGGTGGAGAGCAGGCCTCGTTGCGAGAAGTCAACCGCCTCTGTCAACTCTTCAACGCTCGCGCATGCGTGTTCCGTCTCAGCCCAGCACACCTGAGGAGTACCGGATGCCACTCCAGCTCGGTATGGCGCTTCCACAGATGAAGCAATTCAATCTCGGGCCCGACACCGTAACTGTGGCCAGGGCAGCCGAGGAGACGGGATACGAGAGCCTCTGGGTCTTCGAACGCACTCTCTTTCCCACACCGATGACCCAGGGTCTCTATAACGTGCCGGGTCTCGAGTGGCCCGATGCCTACCGCAGTGTCGCCGACCCGTTGGTGACCCTGGCGATGGCCGCAGCAGTCACGCGACAGGCTCGACTGGGCACGAGTGTGCTGGTCGCCTCCTACCACATGCCGTTCCACCTGGCTCGCTGGTTCGCGTCGCTGGACAACGCCTCAGGCGGGCGGGTGATTGCAGGGCTCGGCACGGGCTGGTCGCTTGACGAATACGCGGCAGGCTCCGTCGCACCGTTCGGGCAACGTGGTGCGGTACTCGACGAGACGCTAGACGTGTTCGAGGCCGTATGGGGAGCCGACCCGGTCACCTACGACGGCACGACAACCAAGATCGCGCCGTCCGAGGTCGGCCCGAAGCCAGCCCGCCCCCTGCCGATCTACCTGCCGGCAAGCAGCGGCAAGGCCATACGTCGTCTCGTTGATCGTGCCGACGGCTGGATGCCCGTAGGCATGCATGCACCCCAGCTGGCACGTACCTGGCAATCCGTGCAGGACATGGCAGCCGAGCGCCACCGCAGCAACCCCCTAGGGGTCATAGTCCGGGCCAACGTACTCCTCAGCGACAAGCCGTTCACCGGAGAGCAACGGCTCCCGTTCCAGGGCAATCTGGAACAGATCGTTGGCGACCTGGTGGAGCACTCACAGATTCCAGGGATCGATGAGGTCCTGCTCGACCTCTGCATCACGACCCGGGATGTGCATCACCTCCTCGACGTGTCCCGCGAGCTCTACACAACCGCTCGCGAGGCAGGCGTCTGAAACCGCCGTACAGAGACGAGTAGTGGCCGCCGCCCATGCCCCCCCCGCCGGCGCCAAATCCCCTCGACCGTCCGGCACGATCCATCGCACGCCCACTCCCCATGCCCCACCCAACAGCAGACTGACCATGTAGGAACACGGTGTCCTACATGGCCAGTTGGTCGTTGGCCGAGTCATGGGGAGTGGGCGGTGGGGATGGATCGTGCCGGACGGATTCTGAGAGATCGCCAGGCCTTTGCTGCCACCGGCGCGGGTGCGGCCGCAGGGCGGCAGGGTGGCCAACATCGATGACGAGGCTGTGTTCGCAGCTATCATCTACGTCCTGGTCAGCGGTTGTGCCTGGCGGGCCCTGCCCGCGTGCTTCGGGGCGTCGAAGTCCACGGTGCACCGCCGGTTCCTGATCTGGTCGCGTGCGGGCGTCTGGGGACGGCTGCACCAGAAGGCTCGAACTGCTCGACGGCCAGGGCCTGGTCGACCTCTCCCGGGCGGTGCTCGACTCCGCTTACGTCCGCGCCAAAAAAGGGGCGAACTTGCAGGCCCATCGCCCGTGGACCGGGTAAGCCGGGTTCCAAGATGCACGTCCTGTCCGACGCGAACGAACTGCCCCTACGCGTCGGACTCTCTGCAGCGAACACTCACGACAGCCTCGGGCTGAAGCCGATGGTCGCCCATTTCCACGTAGGACACGAATCCCACAGCGACCATTCCAAACCCCAGCGGCTGCACGCCGACAAAGCATACGACGTTCCTGACCTGAGGCGATGGCTGCACAGCCAGCGGATCGGCATCCGCATCGACCGCAAGGGAATCGGCGCAAGTGAACGACTGGGCCGCCGTCGCTGGGTCATCGAGCGCACGATATCCTGGCTGACCGGCTACCGCCGCCTGTCACCGCGCTACGAGCGGCATCCCCGTAACTACCTGGCATTCCTGGGCCTCGCCGCGGCCCTCTGCTGCTACAAACGCCTCGGCAAACTTGACCATGTAGGACACCGTGTAAGAGGTCGACCTGTTTCCAAACTCGCGTGTGGATTCCGCTGGTCAGGAGTGGGATCGCGGGACTCTCGGCTCGCTGTCAGCGGGGATGTTGTGGGGTGGCGGATGCCCGTCGATGCGGGCGGTTTTGGAAGCCCAGCGGAAGGCCGCGGTGGTGCGGATGGAGGAGCTCGAAGCCGAACTGGAGTGGGTGCGGACGGACTTGGCGGACGCGGAAGAGGTGCTCAGGCGTCGGTGATCGGTCTTGAGCAGTATTTGGAGGCGCTGGCCGAGGAGTAGGCGCCCGCGGTGGTGGCAGCTGGGGTGTCGCGGAAGAGGCCGGTCGGACCGTGACGCGCGGTGCCTCATCGTGAGAACGCGGCCGGGGTCGAGGGCCTGTCGGTGGACTACCAGGCGGTGATGGGCGCCGCGGCGGACTCGGGAGCGGACGGGCTGGGTGCCCGGCGGGCTGCGGTGGTGCTCGGCTGGGACAGCGCCTCCGCTTCCCGCGTCGAGGGTGCGAGAGCACGCCTGAACGGGCTCCCGGAACGGGGCTGACTGGTGGAAATGAAGCCGGGAAGGTTCACGCTGCCGGCATCGGTGCAGGCCCAGGATGCTGGTGATGTCGGGCGGCCCGTCGGCGGTTCATGAGTGCGATCCTCGACCATCGGATGACGGCTTCGCTGGTGTCGGTGGGTCGTTCGTAGTCCCGGACCAGGCGGCGGCTGCGCAGGAGCCAGGCCAAGGATCTTTCGACGATCCAGCGGCGGGGCAGCGCCTGTTAGCCCGCGGACGTCTTCGCGGAGGTGAACGACGTCGAGGACGAGTCGGAGGTGTGGGACAGCCCAGTTCTGGAGGTGGCCGCGGTAGCCGCCGTCGGCCCAGATCTTCGAAAGCCGCGGCAAGCGAGTCCTTGCCGGGGGAGCAGGATGCGGGCAGCATCCCGGTCGGTCGTGGCCGCGGGTGTGACCAGCACGTTCAGCAGGGGTCCGAGGGTGCCGGTGAGCAGGTGCCGCTTACGCCGGTTGATTTTCTTCCCGGCGTCGAATCCCCGTGAGCCGTAAGCGACGGTGGCGTCCGCCTTCACCGACTGGGAATCGATGACAGCAGCACTCGCCCCCCGGTTCACGTCCTTCCGCCCGGCAAACCGCCCAGTGCAGAGGTTCATGCAGTTCGCTCGCCTGCCCCGTATCCCGCCAGCGCGCGAAGAAGGCATACACCCGAGTCGAGGGCGGGAAGTCGGCGGCGTCGCCGGCCACTTGATGCCGTTGTCGACGACGTAACGCACTGCGTTGATCATCTGCCGGTGGCAGTGGCCCTCCGGACGGCCGTCCGGCCCGCCAGCCATCCCGGAGCGGGCAGCAGATCCAGCATCAGGAACCACTCGGCGTCGCTCATGTCCGAACCGTATCGGGGTCAGCGATCCGGCCGGTCGGCCGCGTTCCCGTCCCTGTGGGCAGGCAGTCCCACCCAGGAGTGGACGAACTAGACCCGGCAATGATGACCACGCGACACTTCGACGACAGGGCCTCCTGCTTCTCGATGGACTCGACAACCGCGAGCTACCAAGAGGCCCTTCTTCCATGCCTGCCGACCGGCTAACTCACCCGAATCAGCACGCTGTTCGAACCCCACCGACCATGTGTGCGGATAGCGAACAGCCAGGGAGACCGTGTCCTACATGGTGAGGTTGTTGGGCTGTTCTGTTCATGGAGCGGGGGCTGTGGAGTTGGATGTGGATGGCTTATGGGAGATCGCCAGGTCGTAGATTCCGGCGGACCGGGTGCGGCAGCAGAGCGGTGGATCTCCACGAATACGCCTGCAGAAGGTTGTTCGCGGTGATCCGCCGCTCTGTGCTGCTACGTGCGACTCGTCCGCCTCACCAGATAGGGCACACGGTCTCAGACCGGGGGATCGGTGTCTCAGGAGCGGTGGATGCTCACGTCGTCCGGGTTGATCAAGTCGGTCGCGGTCCAGCCGTCCAGGTCGTACTCGGCCATGCACTGCTCGGCGAAGCCCTTCATGGCGTCGGCTGTGCCGGTAGCCTGGGCGGTGATGAGTATGTCGGCACGTATTTGCTCGTGGTTGCCGGAGTAGTTACGCTCGTAGAGTTCGTGCCGGCCGCCGAACTCGCTGCCGATTGAGTCCCAGATGAGCTTCATCAGCTTGACCCGTTCGACGGAGTCGTAGCCGTTGGAGCCGCGCACGTACTTGTCGAGGTAGGGTCGGATCTCCGGCGCCCCGAAGTCCTTGGCGTTGGAGTTGAGGTAGATCAGGCCGCTGCCCAGGTCCTGCATGATGATTTCCTTGATCCGTGGGTAGCCGATGGTCATGAACCACCGGTAGGCCAGCCCGTAGTCCAGGTGAGGCAGGACCGCATCGCCCTTCCAGGGGACAGGGTGGTTGGCCATCGCGTCGGTGAGCCCCCAGAACAGATTCCGCCACGCCAGGACCTCGCCGACACGGGTCTGGATACCGCGGAAGTCTTTGGTACCGGTCACTTCGACCCCCTTCATCAGCAGGCCGGCGATGAAGTCGAGCTTGACCGCAAGGCGCGTGCAGCCGTGGAAGGTGAAGCGGTGCAGGAAACCGGAACCGGGGAAGAAGGTGCTGGCCCGCTCGGCGTCTCCGTAGATGAAGACGTTCTCCCACGGGATCTTCACCTTGTCGAGGACGAAGATGGTGTCGTTCTCGTCGAAGCGGCTGGACAGCGGGTAGTCGAACGGGCTGCCCATCACATCAGCGTTCATGGCGTAGGAATGCCGGCCGATGAGTTTCATGCCAGGGACACCCATGGGGACTGTGCAAACGAGGGCGAACTTCCGGTCCTTAATGGGAAGTCCGTAATGGGCGATGAAGTTGAAGTGGGTGATGGCCGAACCGGTGGCTACCACCTTGGCGCCGCTGATGACGAGGCCGTCGTCCAGCTCTTTCTCGACATGCACGTACACGTCCCTGACCTCGTCCGGGTCGCGATGACGGTCTACGGGCGGGTGAACGATCGCATGGTTCCAGTACAGCACCTTCTCCTGCGACTCGGCGTACCAGCGCCGGGCGTTATCCGCGAACGGACCGTAGAAGTCGCTGTTGGCGCCCAAAGTACCGAGGAAGGCGGCCTTGTAGTCAGGGCTACGCCCCATCCACCCGTACGTCATCCGGGCCCACTCTGCGATGGCCTCCCGGTCGGTGACCAGGTCCTCGCGGCTGCGCGGGGTGCGGAAGAACGGATGGGTGAATCCGTCGCTGCCGGTGTCGGTCGGTGCGGTGAGCACCTGCTGTCTGTCAGGGTCGTGGAGAGCGTCGTAGAGCCGCGCGGTCATGCGTACCGAGTTACGGAAGGCCGGGTAAGTGGTCACGTCCTTGACTCGCTCGCCGTAGAGCCAGATCTCGCGCCCGTCACGGATGGACTCGATGTACTCGGCACCGGTCAACGGACGTGTGCGCCGTGGCTCCGACAGACCATGGGCTTGTACGGACTGCGCTGCCATACGTTCTCCTTCTCAGTGCCGGGAATCTTGGTATGGCCGGGCGTGGCCAACTGCACCGCTCGACCCTCGGACTCGGATGCTGGGTCGTTCCCTTGCCAGGGTGAGTGGTGTAAGGGCAGCCAATGAGGTGCGAAGTCACAGCCAGACGTCTGCTGTGTGGACCGATTGCAATCGGCAACCCGAGTTCCAGCTGCGGTGCAAGGGGAGTGTGTGCGCCAGGCCGGTCCTTTCCGCAGCGGCGACGTCGTCCTGCCGCTCGTGCGCTGCCGCACGTGTCGCGTTGCGTTGTCCGGCTGCCACGGGTAGCTCATTCTTTCGTGCGCTTGCTGGACGCTGCCATGAGGGGAATCCCTCACAGGCAGGTGCCGTCTGGGCCCTCGTAGATTCGTGAACGTCCGGCCGCTGATGGCGCGCCGAAACGCCGTATACGGCTCGGACTGGTGACTCAACGATGAGGGGCAACCTGCGGCCCTCAACCAACAAAACCGAACGCGCCGACGCCCTGGCAGACTTCCTGCACACCTACCACCACCACCGCTGCCACACCGCACGCGGCGGCCACCCACCCTTCACCCGCGTCAACAACGCCGCGGGTCAATACACCCAGGCCTTGCCAGGCGGTGCAGCGCGAGAGCATCAGGTCGCCTCCCGGCTGCGGTCCTCGACCAGCCACGACATTGCCAGCCCGCGGCCGTACGGCGGAGCATGGTCCGCCCTCGCCCCAGCTGAACCCCGTCCGCCGGCACACCGCGCCCTCCTGACCGCTCATGCTGACGCGCAGCTTGCCCCACCCGCGCACCGGACTCGGAAACCGCGAGGCCACGATCTGGCCATGACGCCGTTGCGGTACTCCGGGGTGATCCGTTCGCCGATCTCCCGCACGGCGCCCACCTTGCGGGCTATCTGACCAAATGCTCTCGAGGTCTCACTGTCCGAACGGCTCTGCCAGAGTGGGCGGATCCGCAAGACCGGGCCTGCACGGGAGGAGCAAAGTCCGCAGGGCAACGGCTGGTGAGAATAGCCGCGCAGGGGGCGCGGCAAGAAGTGTCACGTCGGCAAACGTCCGGCTCACTACCCGGTCGACGGCGCTGCGGCGAGCCAGCCGGTCCACGTACCAGTCCTGAAAACGTTGCCCCGCTCCGCCACTCGCGGCCGCCGCGGTAAAGGGCCGGTCCGCACCCGTGGCGGTGAGCCAAGCAGGCTCCGCCGCTTGGGCGATGGCACGCTGAGCAGCCAGTGCCATGCCTGGCGCCAAACCGTACCGCTGGAGCGCCGCGCGCAGCGCGAGAACTCCGAGTGCAGCCACGGACATACCTTGCCCGTAAACCGGGTTGAAGGTACATACCGCGTCACCGATGGCGAGGAAACCCTCAGGCGTCAACTTGTCGTAATGGCGCCGCCGGTTAGACGTTCCACGGAAACCGAACACAGGACCGACGCTCTCAGCGTCGAGCAGGAGATCATGGATATAACCGTGCGCCAGACTACGAGCGAACGGCAGAAAGTCCGCCTCGACAGCACTCGGCTGGTGCTCCCGGAAACCATAAAGGGTGACCAGCCACCGGTCATTCTCGACCGGCACAAGG
Organism: Streptomyces sp. R11; assembly: GCF_041051905.1. Classification (NCBI taxonomy): domain Bacteria; kingdom Bacillati; phylum Actinomycetota; class Actinomycetes; order Kitasatosporales; family Streptomycetaceae; genus Streptomyces; species Streptomyces sp. R11. The sequence goes on along the minus strand of NZ_CP163432.1, from coordinate 9,315,935 downwards.
GTGCCTCCCCGAGGGCAGTCCCGGCGCGGTTGCATGCTCACGCCCACCCTGTGGGCGCTCTTCAGGCGCAAGACACGGCTGGCGTAGGCCAATTCCGAGTCGACCACTTCTTCCCGCGGAGCAGTGCAATCCAGCGCCTGCAGCCATAGATTTGCCCGGGACGTGCGGCCGCTGGCATCGACCACGAGATCCGCTGAAAGGTCGCGCGCCTCTCCCCCGTCGCGAAGGCGCACGCGCACACCTCTGACGAGGCGGTGACTCCCTGACAGACCAATGACTTCGGCGCCTTGCAGCACTTCGATGCGGGAGGGCGCACGCCCCCGACCATTCAGCACGCTGGTACGCACGACCTCGTCCAACAACGGGCGAGTCAAGCACAGAAGACTGTGGACGTCATTGGGGAAGCGCTGCTCCCATCCATTGCGTCCACACACAAGCACATCCCGCGGAAACGGCAACCGCCGAGCTCCAGCAGTCAGAAGATCGCCCGCCACGCCAGGCAGAAGCTGCTCCAATGCCTCCTGACCGCCAGTCAGCAACACGTGCACATGCCGAGCCTGGGGGACGCCCTTTCGAAACACCGCCGCAGAGGGATAGTTGTCCCGCTCCACCACTGTTACCGACCGCGCGTAGCCTGCAAGCTCGTTCGCGGCCAGCAGGCCACTAAGTCCACCTCCTATCACCACGACCTCAGGTTTGCTTCCTGTGTCCCTGGCGACGACCGTCATGTGACCTACTCCTCAGCTCGAGGCCGTAGAACTATGCGGGCCCCTACCCGGCACGGCGGGCAACCCGCGGACCTGTACGCTTCAAACACCTCGGACGGATCATGCGCAGGGTTCTCTCAATGCAGCTCAGGGGAGTTCGCGTGTGCGGCTGTTGCACTTCACTCGTCGGAGGCGCTCCAGCACATCCCTTATTGCTCCTAACAGAGACGCTGTGCGCGCCCGTTGGTGATCAGACCGAGGAAGGCTCCGCGGATGTCGTCGCGTCGTCCCCAGCGGCAGCGGAGGCAGTGGAAGCCGTGGTCCAGGAGGTCGTGCGCTCGACGACGTAGCGGAATATGCCCTGGCCGGTGCCGTGGGCCTGGCCGCGCTGTGCGATGGCAGGGCGGACCCCGCGCTGCCAGAGCAGGCGGTAATACTTGTCGTGGTCGTAGCCGCAGTAGGCCAGACGAGCGTCGGGGGGCCGGCGGGGTATACCGAGCAGGCCTGTAACCGCCGGGATCTTGTCGAGCAGCTGCCCGAGTGCGTGCTCGTTTGGGTATCCGCCGGTCAGCGTCACCGAGGCCGGGATGCCCGGCCCGCCGACGAGGAGGTGATGCACGGGTCACGCACGGTCGACCGGGCTGGGGCCAATTTTCGGGCCCCCAACAGGCAGCCCGCAGGTGCGAGGAATCGACACCGCCCGCGACCAGTCCAGCTTGTTCTTCGATCGCAGCTTCTCCAGCAGGATCACTCAGCTTGTCCCAGACGCCGGCTTCGTTCCCGGCGGCCAGCCAATGGCAGCAGGTCATGCCCGGGCCGAAGCCCTGCTCTCGGGGCAGATACTCCCACCTCGGCCCCTGTCTGTGCGTGCCTCTCAGGCTGCCGATGATCTTGGGACTTCGCGGTGTGGGGCATCGTCCCCGCAGCCATCAACTCCGCCGGGCTCGCCAGAGATCCCCACCGTCCACGAAGTGAGACACCTCAGCCACGGCGTGGCCGAGGCGTTGATGACCATCGCCGCTGCCCGGCGCCACCACGGCATCCAGCCCGAACTCTTCACCGGCCGTTGGCTTACGCGGCAGCGCCGTCTCGGAAACGAGGTCGCTCACCGGAGTGGGCCACTTATCCACGGGGCGGATTCACAGCGCAGGCCTTGAAGAAGGTGTAGTGCACGGTGCCACCCTCGTCAGCGATCCGGCGCAGGTCGGCGATCCCCCGGTCCCAGTCCATGGGAGTCAACAGGCCTGCGGCCAGGGCATCCTCACGCAGAGCCTCGACCATGGCGATGAGGGTGCTTCGGGTGAAGCCGTCAACGAGGGCGGGCCGGGTCCTGTCGACATAGACAGTGCGCGGGCAAACCTCCACCCCGTCATATCCGGAACTGTCGAGGAGCGGCTGCAGTCGGCGGCCGATCAGCGCGTCTCCGCCCGCAGTGGCCTGCAGCTGAACCAGAGCATCGATCGCGGCGCGGGCGTACCGGCTCGGTGGATGGAAAAGCGCCGAGCCGTGGTCGCCTTCGATGACGGTGATCGTGCCACCGGGCCGCAGCACGCGCCGCAGCCCGGACAACACTCCAACAGGATCCACCAGGTGCTCCAGAACGAAGCACACGAAGACGTGGTCGAACTCCCCGTCCGCGAACGGCAGATCGCGGACATCAGCGCGACGCCACTCCACCCGCGCCCGCGGGACAGCGGCCGCAACCCGCGCGCGGGCCTGCACAAGAGACGCCTCGCAGACATCAACCGCGACGATACGGGCCCGCGGGGAGCCCGCGGCCAGATGCACCGTCTGGGCACCGACACCGCACCCGACCTCCAGCACCCTGCTCCCCGCCGGATACGCGGTACCTGCGTGCAGCAACCCCGCCAGCGTGTCCGCCTGACAGCCCAGCCTGAGCGCCTCATGGTCGGAGTAGCCATGCACGTAACCAAGTGTGACGGCCGTGTTCATGCCTCGGCCTCGCCGCTCGCCATGGCCGGATCAGCAGATTCGCCCGTACCCGCCGACCGATTCCGACCGGGGCCCCGACGGGATTGAACCCGAGGAAGCCAAGCGCCTCCCCCGATGGTGATCTTTTCGCCCTCGGCGGCTATGGCGCCGTGCACCGTTGTGGGACCCGAGAGCACGTAGCGCGGCCAGGAACAGCGCTTGATGATCTCCAGTCCAAGGAACAGAGGGATCTTATAGGCGACAAGCGTCATACGGTCTTCCTTCGCCACCAGGCTCCTCATGCCACAGCCGGGTTTTTTGAGCCGTTCCTGGGTATCGCTGCCGACCAATACGCGTGCCGCAGTCGGAACGGTTTGCCAGCAAGCATCGGACACGACGACGGGTGGCTCGAGTCGGCCAAGGCGACTCTGATCACGACATCCCAGTGTGTTCACGGGTACGAGCAGTCCGCCGTCCGAGGAAGCCCAGGCACCGAGTCTGCACCTCGTGTCGGCGAATCCATTCAGGCGCCCGAGTACGTATTGAACAGAAATGTACGTAGGTGATGTTTCGTGTCATTACGAGAACCCCCTGACAGATCTCGAGCGGAGGCGATCATGAAGAATGGCTCGCAGACGGGGCGGACTCCCGACCGCTCGCGGGGGACATCCAGCACGCCAGGGGCTGGCGAGTGGTCGCGTACAGGGCTTCTGCCGGAGGTCTCACCCGTCGTTTGGGCAAGGCGAGCCGGAACGGAATCGTTATCCGTGGCCCTGCCCCCCGCGCATGAGGGACACGCGGCTGAAGTCTGTGCATCGATCGCAGACGGCGCCAGCCCCACCCTCCGGGATCACCGGCGCCTTCCTAGGGGAACGCGGTGCATGGAGCTTGCCACACCGATTCCGGCACATCTGCCATTCAGCGTTCCGCAGGAGCAACCGCCCGATCTTCAGTACCTAACAACGATCAGCCAGTTCTCGACTTCGGGTGATGGGCAACTGCCGGCTCGTCAGCGAGTGCGGGCGGAATCCGCATGACCTCCCATCCCCGCCGTACAGCCAGGAGCAAAAGTATGGATTCACTGCCCCAACACATCGCCCTCATCATGGACGGCAACGGCCGGTGGGCTCAGCGGCGGGGCCTGGCGAGGATCGACGGCCACTCCGCGGGCGAGGAGGCCATAGTGGCAGCTGTGATGGCCGCTCATGAGTCCGGCGTGCCATGGCTGTCGCTGTACGCGTTCTCCACGGAGAACTGGCGCCGCCCGCAGCCCGAGGTCGACTTCCTGATGACGTTCAACCAGCGGGTCATCCGCAACAACGCCCGCGCTTGGCATGACCTGGGCATTCGCATCCGCTATCTCGGCAAGGCTGACCCGCGGATCCCCGACTTCGTCCACGAGGACATCGCTTTTGTCGAGGACCTGACGCGGGAGAACACGGGCATGACCTTGACCATGGCCTTCGACCATGGAGGGCGGCGTGACCTGGTGCGTGCCACCCGCATGCTGGTCGAGCGCGGCGTGCCCGCTGAGGAGGTCACCGAAGACGTCCTCGGAGCACACATGCAGTACCCCGATTTGCCGGACATCGATCTTCTGGTGCGTACCTCAGGTGAGCACCGGCTTTCCAACTTCATGCTGTGGCAGGCCGCTTATGCGGAACTGGTCTTTCTCGACGTTTTGTGGCCGGACTTTAGAGCTGAGCACCTTCAGTTTGCCGTCGACCTCTACCACCGGCGCCAGCGCCGCTTCGGTGGGGCAACTGAGTCTGCGGCGCGGCCCGGGCCTATGGCGGTCGGCGCCGGTGCGGGCGACGGCCGGTGATGCATTCCGAGCAGAGCGGCTTTGCACGGATGCTGACCTGGCCGCGCACCCTGGCGTCAGCCGGTATCCGGGACACGGAGCTGCGTGCCAGCTACACCACGGCCGCACGGCTGGTCAGACGGCGCGACACCGCGGCGTACGGGGCGGTGCGGCTGCTGTTTCCCCCCGAACTTCAGCCCCACGTGCTGACCGCTTGTGCCTTCGTCGGCCATACCGACGACTTGTGCGACAACGGTCCGGTCCATGGGCGGGCGGACGCCCTGTACCAGTGGGCGGATCAAACGCGAGACGCATTGGAGACCGGACGCTCCCGGCAGCCACTCCTTGCCGCCTACATCTGCACCCTCCAGGCACGTCAGATGCCGCACACGTGGACGCACACGTTCTTGCAGGGAATCGTGCACGATCTGAGCTTCCATGGTTTCCCCACGGAGACGGACTACCAGGCATACGTCGACCGGATCACGTGGCCAGCGTTGATGACGACAGTGGGGTTGTTGCATCCGGGCGGTCCAGCTGAAGAAACCAGCGCGTACTGGCGCCGGTTCGCCGACGCCTGCCAGCGGCTGGACTTCCTGGCCGATCTCGCCGAAGACCTGCGCGCCGGAAAGCTGTGCCTGCCACAGGAGGACCTCGACCGGCACGACGTCACCCGAGCCGACCTGGAACTCGGCCGCGACAGCCCCCAGCTGCGGGCATTGATCGCCCACACCTGCACACGAGCCCGGGCCTCACTCACCGACGCGAGCACAGTCCTGTTCCGGATCAGCAGCCCCATCCATCATCCACTGCTGCACACCCTGCTGGAACTCCAACGGCACCGGCTCGACGCCATAGAGCGGCGCGGCAGCAGTCTGCCCCGACGCCCGGTCGGCTACGGCGTGCTTCGACCAGCCCGCACCCTGCTGCATGCGCTGACCCGGCAGCCGCGCATCGGTTGCGGCCCCGGCAAGGAACCGCGATGACTGCCCCACTCGATCCCTCAATCCTCAACCGCATCCCCGGCCCTGGATCCATGACGTGGGAGAACATGGGCCGCCTGGCCATGCTCAGCCTCGGCGCCCGTGCCCTGGTGCTGCAGACCGCCCACCCCATCGTCGGCGCCGGTGTCCAGGAGCACTCCGACTTCCGCACCGATCTGCTGCCCCGCCTCGCGCGCACCCTCACCTCGATGCAACGGATCGTCTACGGCACGCCAACCGAGGCACTCGCCGAAGCCCGCCGGGTGCGCACCCTGCACCACACCATCCGCGGCACTGACCGTCACGGCCGCCGCTACCACGCACTGGAACCCGAAGCATATGCCTGGGTACACGCCACACTGTTCGAGAGCGTGGTCACCTTCGGCCACGTGTGCGGCGCCCCCCTCACCGCCGACGCACAGGCCCGCCTCTACACCGAATGGCGCGCCGTGGGACGCATGCTGGGTCTGAGCGAGTACGACCTCCCTCCCACGGCCGAGTCGTTTCGCACCTACTTCGATAACACCGTCGCGAACCGACTGGAAGTCAACCCCGTGGTGCGGGACCTCCTCGGCCCGGCCCTGCTGAACGTCTCACCGCCCGCGCCAATACCCGCGGCACTGTGGAAAGCCATCTGGCCACCGCTCGGCCGACGGGCAGTTCAGCTCACCATATCGACGCTCCCCCCTGCCTACCTGCAGCGTCTGAGCATCAGCCTCACCGATCGCGACAAGCGCTCGTCGCGGCGGTTCTTCGCCTGCACGGCGGTCGTGGATCGTCTCCTACCCGACCGCTACCGCTACCTCCCCCTAGCCGCCGCAGCACGGCGCGGGGCACGGTGATCCCCACGCCAGCCCGGACACACCGCAGCGACGGACGGCCGCGATCGAGCGACCTGCTCGTCCAGACGCCCATCGTTCTCTGCGCTGGCCAGGACACGCACGATCTCACGGAGGGTGGCGGCGCGGTGATCCCGCTCGGCGGCAACAACCGCTTCTGCTCAGCCAGGGATTCTGGAGCTTGTGCGGCGATGCTGAAGCCGACTCACCGCAATCGTGTGGGGAGTTCCTTGAGACCGCGCGAGGAGAGGGTGTCTTCCATCTCACCTCCGCCTCCGGGCAGTTGAGTGAATAGTTGGGGTAATGCCGCATGAGGGAGCTGAAGGCGATCTCGGCTTCCAGTGGGGCGAGGGGGGCGCCCGGGCAGTGGTGTGGGGCCGGGGCGTCGGGGCGCGGGTTCCCCTACTTCGGCTGCTGTAGACGCTTCCCAGGCCACCAGGCCGTCAACCGGTTCCAAGTGAAGATTCGGGCCCTCGTCGAGCAGGCCATCGCCGTCCCATGTTCTGGCGGCTCCTCTGCAGGCTCGGGTGCTCAACCACCCGCACCACAACTCGCTCCCCGCGGCCCATGGCATCGTCCAAGCCTGCCTGAACAGGCAGATCCTCATCCTGACCGATTGCGCCTGTCAGGGTGACGGCGCCGGCGTCCCCACCCTCTACCGCACCGCGAACGGCCCAATCCCTACGCGCAGTACAACCGCCACCATGCCGTCTGCGCGCATCCGGCGAACGCGCCTTCGCCCAGCTCAAGTCCTGACGCTGCTTTGAGGGGCATGCTCTCCTTCAAGGGTCGCAGCCATGAGCACACTTCGCTGGCTCCATGCGCTGGGCACACGCCACCATCCGCCTGCGCGCTCGTGAAGTAACCCAGCGCTCGAAGACAAGCATGACTGGCATCGCCGGTATCGCGCAGTCCCGCCCTCACGGTCGTGGGAGGTTGGTTGGCGTCTTCGGGATGACTGGCCGTCCGTTGGGTTTGATCACGGACCAGTTGCCGCCGACGCCTTCGCCCTTGGTGTCGGTTCTCGCCTTGTCCTCATTGAACCTGTACAACGGCCAGCCGGCGAGGGTGACCTGCACCAAACCGTCGTCTCGCTTGACGGTGCCGAGCAGCTTCGGGTCGATGCCCTCGGCTTCGACCCTTGACGCATTAGTCAGTACGGGAGGCCAAGCGACCTGGCAGTAGTTGAGGCAGTTCGCTCGTGGAGGCTTGGAGCCGTCTCCCTCGAAGCGATAGACGGTCCGGTCATTGATGGTGACTACGTCGGCCTTTTTACCCTTCACATTCGCCTGGGCGACCGAGAGTTTCACAGAACCAGGCTTCTCGGTCGGAGAGGGGAGCGGGGGGACAGCTGCTGGGCTGCGAAAGGCAGACTTGCCAGGGGATGAGTCACACGCAGCAAGAGCTATTACGGCCGCACCAATCACGAAAAGCGCTGGGAACCTTCTCATGGACAACTCCAAATGGGTTTCGCCACAGTGTCGGCCCACACCAGTGAAAACGGCCTGCCTCAGGCAGCTCCGCTGTTTCCTGTGCAGGTCTCCTTGATCACCTCCGTGACGCGATAATGCCCGCGGATGCCAGGGTTTCGCTTGAGGGAAACCCCTCGACTCTGGAGGCATGCGCCGATCGAGGAGGCTCGCTGCGCGGCCGATCGAGCATCAGAGGTTTCTGCAGTGTGAAGGAGGTCGGTGAACGGCTGGCCGCGGGGTTCCTCCTCCTCTCCCCCCAGTGCCGACGGGCGGCGAACACGCGTTCTCGTCATGCTCAGGTCCGCGAAGTGCGGGGACCGCGGATCATGTCCGGTGTCTGTACTGCTGCTGGTTGACCAGGAAGCCGCCGAAGTTTGGGAGTGTTCCCGCGCTCGGCGACCGACAGGTTGTTATGACCGTGCTCGGCTTAAGCTTCGCCTGGCCCTGTGCATAGGTCAGCATCAGCTTGGTGCTCGTGCCCAGGAAGAGTTCCTGGAGCACTGATCGCCGTTGAAGATCGCGGACTACCACTGCTGGCTGAGCGTCCCGTCGCAAGCGGCGAGCACGACCTTCGCAGCCAGCGACCGGCCCGCGGCTGGCGCACCACCGGGACGACGACCACCCGCTGACAGCGCGGAGACGAAAGAACGCACCGGAGGCCGCGCCCTCACGTGGGGGCAGCAGACTGCAGCGACTTGACCGCGGCGGCGGCGGCCGAGGAGTCCTGGCCGTAGAAGATGCTGATGTCCACTTCCTCCCCACCCATGGTCAGGGTGTCCCACCCGCCGCTGAGAACGAGCATGCGCAGCGTGCTGCTTTCCAGGGGCTCCAGGCGTCTCAGAATTGCCTCGGCGTCCGGCAGGCCCGAGACGCGGGAGGCGAGCCGTGCCCGGATCTCCCGCATCCGTGTCAACAGCGTCGCCGTGTCCGCTGCACGGTCCGGTTCGCCGGGTGTCCTTTCGAGACTCTGCTCGATGATGTCTTTGACGGCCCGAACATTGCCATCGTCGTCGACGTTGACCATGGCCTTCCATGCGCGGCTCTTGTGGCGGTATTGCAGCATCGACATGGCGGCCTCGTGGCGCAGGAAGTCCGCGTCTCGGAAAGGCCTTCCTGTCCATGCCTGGTTGAGGGATCGGGCCAGTGAGATTGCCGAGGCGAGGCCGCTGTTGAGGCCCCGTCCGGGCCAGAAGTGGAGGGCGTTGGCCGCGTCACCGAGCAGGAACCCGTATGTGCCGGGAAACGTGGCGGTGGGCGGCCGCAGCTGGGCGGTGAATCGCGGGCGCTGCACCATGTCGAGGCGGAACGACGTGATCGCGCTGAGATCCGCTGACTCGACGCCGAAGAGGAGCAGGCCCTCGCGTACCCTCCTCCACAAGGCCGATCTCTTGATCAGGGCGGGAAGGAAAAGCGTGCCGTGGGTGGGGCACTGGAAGTCGCCGTGCTCATCCCGTCCCATCAGGCACGGCCGGGAGGCGATGCACTCCTCGAACACGCGGCGCACCGGGTCGATGCCGACCACCTCGGCTGCCTCTGACTCGGTCAGACGCATGTTGAGGAATCCTTCGCCGCGTAGCGAGTTGAGCAGGAACCGGTTCTGGGCGACTGTCAGGAGCACGGCCATCGGGTCGGACAAGGTGGATCTGACCCGCAGGCCGAGCACCACATCCTGGAGATGCCGGCCGTCAAGCGAGTAAATGGACTCGTCGGCCTTGCCGAATTTGGCTGCGTAGTGCTCCCGCGTCCTGGACCGCCCGCCATCGCAGATAGCGAGGACATGCTGGTCGGCGATGTCGGCCTCATGCTCCGCGGGGTCGAACCGCGCCGGTACCAGGCGGATCCGGTCGGGCTTTTCGTTCGCCACCTCCAGCAACCTGTCCTCGATATACGCGATGCGCATGTTGCGGGGGTGGTAATCGCCGATCGAGTCCGGCCCCGAGGGCCACATCTCCGTGTAGTGCCGCGGGTCGAACAGGCGGGCCTGCACGCCCTCGGGCAGGCTCAGGTACTGGCGGCTCTGCACGGTCACCACCTGTTGCCGACGAGTGTTGCCGTGCCGCTCGTCCTTCCAAACGACAGTCCGGCCCTCGACACGCCACCGTCCGTCGTAAACGGTGACCCGTACCCGAGGCCCCAGGAAGTGCTCCAACAGCAGAGACAGTGTGAGTCCGACAGGGCCGCCGCCCACGACGATCACTCGAAGCGGCGAGGCGGAGTCAGCTTCAACTCGGCCGCCCGGCCGTGAGCGGGGCAGGGAGAGCGCCATGAGTGTTTCTTGGAGGTCCGGCACCTCGAAGCGAAAACTGTGCTCGCCCAAGGTGATCAAATCGCCGGGTCGCAGGAGGCGGGAGTCGATTCTCTCCCCATTGACCAGGGTACCGTTGCAACTTCCGCAATCCCGCAGCACATAGCCCTCAGGCTCGTCCAGAACGAGTTCCGCGTGGAACCGCGAGACGTTACTGCTGGCGATGACGACGGTGTTGGATTGATTCCGTCCGAAGGTGATGCGCGTGTCCAAGACCGGGATGCGCTGTCCGGCGAGCAGTCCCCGATCTCCAACAATCACCGGCGTCACAGTAGGCGTCCCTTCCCCGCAGGCGTGCACCGGCCGCATGCCACCGGGCCGATGCCATTTCTCTGGCCGTAGGCACCACAGGGCTGACTCCTTCTTCCGCCCCAGGGTGATTCCGGCTCGTGGACAGTACGCAGGGCAGGAGTCGGGTGGTTCACGGACATTCGTACGCCTGCGGATTTCCCCTCCGAACCGGCTCGCAATTGCGTGAGCTCCCACCCAGCACCCTGCCGGACGCATGCCGTCTTACTCCTGGATCAAACAGGCGAGGACACCAAGATCGATTGCGAAGACCAACGCGCTGTAAACGTTTCCGATCACACGAGGCAGGCGCGGACCGCTCCCCCGCCCCGAAGAGCTCCAGGTACCACCGGCACCGCTCGCGGTGCCGCTATCACAGCGCGCATCCGACCGGCGCTGGCCCACCGTGGAGGACAAACAAGGTGCGGCCAGCGACGGCTGCTATGCCAGCCGGGGCGGAAACAGGCGGAGGTGACTGCAGGGTTCGGCACGAGCCCTGGCAAGTGCTCGTCATGTCGAGCTTGGGGATCAGCGCAGGAAGGGTCTCACCTTCGCGTTGCGCGAACCCCGCGGGTGATGGACGCCGGATTGTCAGGGGCGGGATGTAGTCGGCCGCCGCACGCTGCGCCGTGTCCGTGACAGCAGGACGTATGCCGACGCAGGGGTCCGCCGGCGATCAGAGATCTGTCGCCAGAACGGCCATCCATGTACCTATACGGTGCGCGCCATCGATCGGATCCTGACTGCAGGGGGTTGGACACCTCGGCACGTCTCGGTTTGACAGCACCGGATCGCTGGGGCCCCTTACGCGCAGCGGAGGACGTGCTGCTGTGCGGAACTGACCGTGCGATACACGCCGTCTGCTCAGACAATGTCCAACAGGGGCCGCGGACGCCGCGTGACGTTCGCGGCGCACGCAAGGTAGCTGCCCGGACCGCACTGAGTCAGCCTGACGAGCCGATACTGCGCATTGAGGGTCTTCTCTGACCTAGCGGGAGCGCGCTGGGTCACGTCCACTCGAGTGGTGTATCGACGGCCACTCGGTGATCTCGTTTTGAGGCTATGCGGTGAGTTCGGTGGGCAGGACGGTCTCGTCGGTTTCTGACTCGATCGGGTGGAGGCGGACCTTGGCCAGCAGGTCGAGTCCCATGTGGCGGCGGGCCTCGGTCCACTCGTCGTTCTGCTCGGCCAGCACCGCTCCGACCAGGCGGATCACGGCGGAGCGGTCGGGGGAAGATCCCGACCACGTCGGTGCGGCGGCGGATCTCCTTGTTCAGCCGCTCTTGCGGGTTGTTGGACCAGATCTGCCGCCAGATCTCGCGGGGGAAGGCGGTGAAAGCCAGCAGTGCGTGCTGGGCGGCGTCGAGGTGGTCGGCGGCCTTGGGGAACTTGGCCTCCACGGCGTCGAGGACGTGCCGCATCTGGGCCTGGACCGCATCGGAGTCGGGTTGTTCGAAGACGGTCGGCAGCAGCGTGGCGACCCAGGGCTGGGCGGACTTGGGAAACTGACAGAGCAGGTTGCGGGCGTAATGGGATCGCAGAAGAACAACATGCGGGCGAGCGATGCGATGACCAGGGCGTTCAAGTCCCAGAACCCACAAGTTAATTCTCTGCGATCCCAATGGGTGCGGCATCTCTGCCACGAGACGCCGGGCAGCACGGCGCCGATGGCGTCCACCAGGCCGGTGTGCGCGTCGGAGATGACGAGCTGGACGCCGGTCAGACCGCGGGCGATCAGTGAGCGCAGGAATGCCAGCCAGCCGGCGCCGTCCTCGGCGGTGGCGACGTCCAGGCCGAGGATCTCGCGGTGGCCGTCGGCGTTGACGCCGACCGAGATCAGGGCGTGGACGTTGATGATGCGGCCGCCCTCACGGACCTTCTGGGTCAGCGCGTCGACCCAGACGAATGAGTAAGGTCCGGCCTCCAGTGGCCGGTTGCGGAAGGCGGCGACCTGCTCGTCCAGGTGTTTGGCCATCGCGGACACCTGGGACTTCGACAACTGCGTGACGCCGAGGGACTCGGCGAGTTTCTCGACGCGGCGGGTTGAGACACCGAGCAGGTAGGCGGTGGCGACCACCGAGATCAGGGCCTGCTCGGCCCGGCGTCGTCGTTCCCGGAGCCAGCGCGGGAAGTAACTGCCGGACCTGAGCTTGGGGATGGCGAGTTCGACGGTGCCGGCCCTTGTGTCCCACTCGCGTGGGCGATAGCCGTTGCGGTGGTTGACTCTCTCGCCGCTGACCTGCCCGTATTCGGCGTTGCACAGAGCATCGGCCTCCGCGGACATGAGGGCGTCGGTGAACGTCTCGTGCTGATCTCCTTCGAGCCTTCGACAACTCGAAGATCAGCCGGTGGCCGTTCATCTATGCGGGCATCATCCCGACGCCGGAGCAAACCCCCGGATCAGGTCGAACCCGTACACCATCTCCATGGACGCAACCCCGATGATCCCTTCGCCCACCGCCGATGGACTACAAATGCCCGGCAAGTCAAATGCCAACTTGGACAAGGCCCGGCGACATTCTTGCTACCCGGCAGGCCGGCCGCGAAGTGCCATGAGTCAGGGCTTACTGGCCACACCGACGACAGAGAACTTCCGGTGGGCGCCAACGGAGGACGCGGTCTGAACAAGACTCGCGCCTTCAAGCTTGGACTGATTCAGAATGGAAACGTACTTCCCATTGAAAAAATTCTTTGTTCGGACAAAACCTGAACCGGCGTCTTCGTCGGTGAAGCGGATCCACTTCTGAGTGTCCGTGCCGTCACATGCGCGCACCACCAGGTTTGAGTTCTCCTTCTGGGAGAATTGGTCGTTAGGGGCATCCAGGCACCCGTTCACAACCTCACCGTGCTTGGCAATGATCTTCTGGCGGAGCTTGTAGGAGAACACCGCCCCACCTTGAGAGAACCCCTTCCCCTCAGCCACCCACTGTTGTCTGAGGTCAGAGGCCTTCGCCGTCACCTGCGCAACCACATTGCCGTCGACGACGGCGCTGCCATTCCCAACAGGGGTGGCCGACAGTACCTTGCCGGAATGCTGCGCCTTGATGTGGTTGAAGAACGTCGCCGCATGGACGGGAGACGTCACGACCCCTGACAGCGAACCGGAAACCGCTGCAGTAATCATCGTCCCGACAGCAAACTCCTTGCTGAGATGCTTCATCGAAGGAGTCTTTTCTGGGAGTATGTCGAGGCCACTGCCTCTGAAGCTATGAGGCAGCCAACCGTGCAATGACCAGTACGCTCGAACACGAGCATCGGATCGTAGCCCTGGCCTCGGACCGGGCCCACCGCCCCTCGCACCTGATTGGCGAGCCCCATACCGCTGGAGCGCCGCGCGCAGCGGTGAGAACTCCGAGTGCGGCCACGGACACACCTTGCCCATACACCGGGTTGACCGTACACACCGCGTGACCGATGGCCAGACCCTCGCCCGCGCAAGGCTGTGCTCGCCCTGCGGCTCGTCCCGTCAGACCTGAGGCTGGAAAAACCTCGCGAGCCGGTCGCCGTTCAGCGAAGGCGATTTACGTTTCAATTTTCGATACAATCGCCCTGGCGAACCGGCCGACTGTCCCTTGGGGAGCATGCTCGAAGTAGAAATAAGGTTCGATTAGTTCGAGTTCCATGAGATTGAATTCTCCATCTCGAACAAATCCGTCCACTCGGCCATAGGTCGGCACCATGGGAGCAGCTTCAATCGCACCCTTTGCCGCCTCCGCGATCCACCTCGGGATCTCCTGTCTTTCCGTGTGCGCCCCCCATACTTCCTGGCACCTGAAGTCTCCGCTCTTCGGCACCTTGAGGACGGAATGTGTAATTTCTCCATCAATAAAGAAGATCGACCATTCCCCTATATTCGGAATCTCGTCAAAAAACGGCTGCAGGATCAGTCCAGAATCGCTCAGAATTTCACCTGAAAGCGCTTCGATCTGTCCTGACTGATCGAGAGTAAGTGTCGACGTCCTCTGTGCAGCTCCAGAGATCGAAGGCTTGATCACGATATTTTGCCATCCAACGCCCGCCAGGCTATCGAGGATTTCTCCGGGTTCGGTTCCGGCAACGAACAGCTCAAATGGCGCAACGCGAACACCTAAATCTCGAAGGTCTGCTAGATAGGCTTTGTCGTGGTTCCATCTGATGAGCTCGACTGGATTTATTGACTGAATTCCACTGTCAGCGAGATGATCAAGCCATTCCGCGAATCGCAGCGGTTCATTGAAATAGTTCCAGGCTGTTTTAGGCAGAACAGCATCGAAGGACGACCACTTCACGGTGGGATCATTAAAACACTGGATTGAAAGTTCCACTCCTAGCAGACCAAACGCTCTTTTCAGCACTCTCGCTTCATCGACAGCGGCCGCGCCTCGAATCACCTCTTCGTAGTTCGGCGGAGCGATGAGAGCAACCTGTTTTTGTGAAATCATTTCCTCACCGAAATCCAATGATTGAAACGCGACCATGCGGTCCGCGACGTGCGAGCGCTCAAGGAAGTCCATCCGGACTTGCGCCCCATCAACCGGCGCTGCCGCCCAGGTACCGTTTTTCCTGCCATGCGGGGCTGGCCGCTGTGACAGGTCATGGGAAGGCTTACACACGCCTGCAAGGTGGTCCCCCAGCCGCTGCATGTCACGGCACTGAGGTCGACACTGCAGCGTCCATCGTGATCACCAGTTACCGCTGAGGCGAGGGATCAACTCGTATTCGTCTGGCGCCCTCAGACGCTCGACCTGGATGTCGATAATGTCGTCGCCGTCATCCATGAGAACGAAGTCGTCGTTCATAGATCACCTCCGTCACGCGACGATGCACACGGCGGGGAGGGCTTCGCTTGAGGGAAATCCCTCAACTCTGCAGGGGGAGCGCCGGCCAAGGAGGCGGGCTGTCGATTGCGCCCCCTGGCAGCACTCGTCTGGCAGGGGAAACCCAGCCGAAGTGAGGCCCGCCGGGAGCATGAAGCGGTCCCCGCGCCGGGCAGGTCCTCCACCGAGATCTCCATACCGCTGCCTGTGAGCAGGACGGATCCGCGCTCTCCTCCTCGCACCGTCCGCCATCACGCTCCCTCGAGTCGCTAGCGGGTGACCCCGCGTGTCAACACGCCAGCGGCTGAGTCACTGACCGATGCAGGTGCCTCGCTCTGGGTTCTTGGGCGGTCCGTGGCCCGACACGGGGCACCGCCCCGCCTGGTCACGTACTGCCCTGGGCACTGGTGTGGTCGCCGACCAAGGCGCGGCATGGACGCCCCTCAACCCAGTGCCCGTATTCTGGCGAGCGCCCCAGTGCAGGGGTGGGCCTCGAAGTCATGTTCACGCTGGTGAGCACTGCGTTGGCCAAGGCCGACGAGCGGGCCGAGGCGCTCACGGTGGCCAAGTTCGGCGAGATCCACAACCGGATGGGCTCCACGGCCGCCAACAAGTACAACGAGTGCGGGAACCTGCGGATCTACGGTGTGCGCTACACCCGACCTGCTCATTCGTAGGCTTCGACCAGCAAGGGCGCGTTCGAGATCACGGGCACGGACAAGACCGAGAGGCCAAAACCCGTTCCCAGGCCGGGCCATTACCGATCCGTGAAGTCAGCACGAGCTTTCGGCGTTCGGGCGCTGCCCTGCGCCGCTGGCTGGTCTGCAGCGTGCCAGGCGTGCTCGTGGTGGGCGTCGCGGGTTTCCTGTGGCGCCTGTGCCGTGGCTCCGGTGGTGGCACAGCAAGGTTGCGCGCATGTTTGTCGTGGGATGAGCCCTCTCCCCCACCGCACTGTCCTGTCGGGAATACCGAAGCGCACGTTGCTGGTCCGGGGCGGGCGAGTCGGCCTGCGTCGCCCGAGTTCCGGCTCGCAGCCGGTGTCTCCTCAGTAAGCGGACGGCGGCCGTTCAGGTGATGCCATGAGCCAGTCCTGGAGTTCACGGTGACGGAACTCGTAGGCGTGGCCGGAAACACGCAAGAGCCCGGCCTCGCATGCCCAGTCGCAGAACACCCCCGTCCGCAGGGGTAGTCGATCACGCGCCCACAGCCGGAAGGTCACGTACCACACATACCAGCGGGCGGATTCCGGCAGCGCGGTCAAACCAACGAGGTAGAGCGGTAGCCACACAGCGAACCTGGCCCAGACGGGAAACACTGTGAAGGCGAGGAAGGTGAGGGTAATCAGAGCGGCCAGGACGGCTGCTCCTGTCAGTAGAACACCGCGCAACGGCGCCCGCGGGTCTGTCACTTCTATGGAGGACGATTGTGGAGAGGCGGCCACAACTGGTCGCTTGCCCGTCCGGGCGGCTATACCGCTGACCAGCAGGTAGCGGCACGCGGTCAGGAACGTCGTCGGCAGGCCCCCCAACACGATGAAGACGAACAAAAGCAACAACCCGTCCGGCCAGAGGGGCGAGTCGGCGCCGTCGACTTCCCGTCGTATCGCGTCATGGAGGAGCGGCCAGTGATCATAGGCCCACACGAAGGCGGCCAGACCGAGGGCATTGGCAAGCAACGACAGCAGACACCATCGTAGGGCGACCCTGAATGCTGCAACGGCCTCGGATCGTTGATCAACGCGCGCGAAGTGCAGCACGCGAGGACCCGAGGGGTCGAATGCGGCGAACCCTCCCAGCCCGGCGCCTATGAGGGCGGCGATGAGGATGTCATATCGATGACCCATGTACGCATCGGCGGAGCGATCGCTGGAGAGGAGCAGCAGGAGGGTCAGCATCCCCAGGACTGTGCCCACCAGGCCGGCGAGCGCTCGAGCCTTCCATCCCCGGCCCAGGCCCCACAGCTCGTGGAGGACGATGGACTGTTTCCCGGTCTGGTGGAGATAGCGGGCGAGGTGTGCAAGCCAGCGCTCGGTGTCCGCTGCGCTGTATCGGCTCTGAGGGGCTGAGGGGTGCATGGCGACAGCCTCCGGGATGTACAGGTTCAGCAGATACTCATCCACGACTCCGTCGCGCTGCCGGGCAATCAGCTCGGAGGGGTCCCCGTCCCGGGCGTACACCGTGGAGACCATGGTGAGCCGCCAGGGCGTGGACAGCCAGTCTGGCGGCGTCGCGTCCGCTTCCGGGCCTAATGTGTTCAGGAGTGCGGGCCATCGGTCTGGCAGGGCCGCGTGCCTGCGGCGCTCGGTGAGGTAGGTACGGGCCTGGCCGGCGGTGACCGGGCATATCTGGATCCGGTCGGCTCCGCGTACGCCGTGGCCGGCGGCGACGAGTGCGCGGTAGCGCCAGGAGCGGCACGTAAGCACGAACGGAGCCCCGTTCTTACCGTCAAGGTAGCGGTTGAGTGCCTCGACGGCTGCGATGGCACGCGGGGTGGCGGCGTGCGGGTCGGCGATGGCGTCCAGTTCGTCGAGGCCGTCCAGCACCGGGATGATGCGGCGCGCGGCGACCAGCTCCTGCGCACCGTGCAGGGACAGACGGTATTCAGCGGCGAGGCGCTTGGCCAGCCATGTGCCGAAGTCGGTGTCGGTGTCCCAGTCCGTGAGGGTGAGACGGACTGGGACCGGGTCGGTTTTGCTGCGGTCGTCGCAGGTGAGCAGGCCCAGGACGAGCTCGATGGCCATGAAGGTCTTCCCTGCACCCGGAGAACCGGTGATCACCAGTCGGCGTGACGGCAGAGTCTGATAGAACGTGGTGATGCCGCTCATTCGCCCGTGACGGGCAAGCGGCGTCATCAAGCCGCGTTCACCTTCGGCATCAAATCCGAGATCAATGGGGGCAATGAGCCGCCCCCTGTCACCGAGCAGCTGCCGGTGTTGTTCCCCGCACCTCAGCTTGGATTCCTGCGCCAGACTCTCCGCGAGCCTGTCCACATCCGTCTCCGGCGTCCGCTGCAGTGCCCGTAGAGCAAGCCACACACCGAGTATGGCCCAGGGCAGCGCAAGCACCGTGGCCACTTCCGGTGAGGCCTCTCCGGCACGCCATGTCACTGCCAAGGACAGGACCGCGCAGCCAGCGACCGCTCCGAGCGCCCCCCGCCGGCGACGATCCCGCCGCCCTCCCCCGATCGGCATGGAGTGATGGTGCTACAACTGCTGCCGCCTAAGCCGGGTTTCGTCGATATTGCCGGGCCGGCCAAGGCAGGCGCCCTGACCACGCGCAATCGCTCGCCAGGTCCGCGGCCGATCGGCCCGATGCTCATCGCGCGCGCCGAAGCAGCGGCACACCACGTCGAAGACCGGCCCAGTTGGAGCGCGACAGGCCCCTCTCACAGGGACGGAAGCACTCGTCCTTGTATGCCTCAGCGTCGAAGCCGGGCGGGCGGCCTCCGGCGCGGCCTCGCCGCAGACGGTGGCCGATCCGGTCGGCGGGCTGGAGGACAACGGCACGGATGCCGCGTCGACGGAGGGATCGAGCGGGATGAGCGCCTCGGCGTCGGCCGGGGTGTTGTTCTGCCGGGCAAGCACCGTGTGCAGGCGCCGTACGAAGGCCCGCTCGGGCACTTCCTTCTTGCCCGACAGGTAGTACGACAGCGTCACCGGTGTCACCCCGAGGGCGCGCGCCGCGTCCGCGTCCGTCGCGAAGCAGTCGCCGATCAGCCTCTGTAAGTGTCCGGCCCACCGGGCTACTACGGGGGCCAGTTCCGGGTCGAGATCCTTACGCGGCCGGCCGCGGCTCGCTCCCCCGTCGCCCGGACTTCCCGGGCCGCCGCTCGCCATGACGTCCATCACTCCAAAAGACCTGCTCACAGCATTTGTTGCGGCTTGGGCAACAAATCAGGCCCCGGCATCGTCTCAGGTGTTCACGTCCGACGAGGCCCGAACGCGCAGACCAACACCCGGCCCCCGGGAGCGCACCGGCCCACATGACTGGAGCCCGACCACCAGCGCCACACACACCCCAAACCCGGCCGCAACTGCCGGCGCCCGGTACGACAGCGCCGCCTGTCCCGCCACCTGTCCAAAACCGCACTGACCGGCCTCGTCCGCGGAGCCCGCCACAGCCCTGGGCGCCGTCACGCGGGAGGCCGCCTCCTGGCCTGGCTCCGCGGACACCTCTGACCCGCCATGCCACGCTCGATGACGGTGCCCCGCAGAAAACACGTTCCTTTGGTGGCGCGCTGCGGGGCACCGCGGCGCGGCGCGGCCACCTCCGCCGCTGCCCCACCGACCTGATTCGCCAACGCTTGTACCCGGGCCGAGCCCTGCCCCGACAATATGCAGATGGCCGACGCACGCTTTTTCAACTCGGGATGCCAGACGCCGGCGTGCCGCTGAGAGGCTGACCGCAACGCTCGCAGGGAGCAGGAGGCGGCGCGGCCGGGGTGGTTGCTTGCAGCTGCTCGGGAGGCGACTGCCATGGGGCCGTCCTGCGCTGCCGATCCCGCTCCTCTTGTTGTTCGCGCTGGCGAGGCCGGTGTCGCGGCGGTGCCAGGCTGCTTCGTCGTAGGGGTTGGTGAGCGCGTCGGTGAGGGTTTCCCATTGGCGGTGGCCGCACCGCCACCACACCGCCGCGAACGGCCCGTCCTGCTGGATTCGGGGCAGGGGCGTGAACAGAAGCGGGATGGCGTCGGCGTAGCTGAAGTAGCCGTCCCACTCTCCGACCTGGGAGATGGCGATGCTCTCGTAGGTGCTGGCCCAGACGTCCCGGGTGAGGTCCAGGATGCGGTTCTTCAGGGCCTGCTCGCCGGTACGGGCGCCCGGGTTGACGATGATCGCGACGGATGCGCTTGTGCAGCCAGCTTCTGCGCCCGGCCCAGGCTGCCGGATGTTCGAAGGTCGCCGTTTCTACCGCCTTGATCAGTCGTTAGCCAGGACGTGGAAGATCGCGGTGAGGATGCCGTGGCCTCTGCGGCCGTGCCGGCCACATGGGGACCGGAGGCCGAGTCTGCTGGGCTGCACAGCATGGCGGAGTCTGACCGCCGCACAGGCTCGCTGCTATCCCGGACCACGAGAACTGTCATAGTCGCTTTCGCTGTGGCCGCCGTTATCGCTGCCGCGGTGAAGGCCATGATCTAGTGCCGCGTCAGGCAACGTTTTTGACGTTGGTCGTTGCCCTGAGCCGACGGTAGGTGACGTGGCACCGTGCATCGAAGTCGAGCGTTATGGGCGCCTTCCCGATCGGGCGCCGATGAAAAATGGCGCCGACAGTTGTCTAAGTACGGTCCGGTGAAGAACGCGCTGCGCGCATCAAGGGAGAGTAACGAGATGAGACCACTTCGATACTCGATCAACGTCACGCTCGACGGCTGCTGCCATCACGAGGCAGCGCTCCCCCCGGACCAGGAGTCGATGCGCTACTGGACCGCCGAGATGGAGCGAGCCGATGCCCTGCTATTCGGCCGGGTGACCTACGAGATGATGGAGTCGGCGTGGCGGAAGCCGGCCACGGACACGTGGCCTGACTGGATGGATGAGTGGCAGATCCCGTTCGCCGAGACCATCGACCGGGCGAAGAAATACGTCGTGTCGAGCACGCTGAGCGGAGTCGATTGGAATGCCGAGCTGGTGCGAGGCGACGTGGGGCAAGCGGTTGAGCGGCTCAAGCAGGAGTCGGGCGAGGGCCTGTGGGTGGGCGGCGTGACGCTCCCCCTGGCGTTGGCAGATCTGGGACTGATCGACGAGTACGAGTTCGTTGTGCAGCCGGTCCTTGCCGGACACGGGCCGACGTTGCTCGCCGGTCTGCGCGAGCGCATCCAGCTCGAGCCCGTGGACCGCCATGAGTTCCGGTCGGGGGCGGTCGCCCTGCAATACCGGCCCACGCGAGTTACGGCTTGACATGATTTACCCTGGCACGTTGGCCGCTCCTTCGCGACGGAACGACGGCCCGGGGTCGCGTTGCCCCGCGCTGGCCGTGCCCCCGAACGCGCGGACATACTGACGGGGGACATCGCCCCGAAGTGCCGGTAGCAGACAGGGCAAACGTCGCCTGACGTGGCACGTCCGCCATCCAGATGAACGCGTGAGTGCCGTCGCCTCCGGCTGGATCTGGCCCGCCGGGTCACAGGACGTATCCGCCCTCGGGTGCGCGGGGATCCGTCTGCTCTTCGATGACGACCTGGGAGGCCGCAGCGTGAACGGCATCGGTGGACTTTGCCCATCACCGTTGACGGCCCGATGAAGGGCTCGCCGGTCCGTACAAGCCGGTGCCTTCGAGTGAGTACACCTCCAGGACCGGATGGACCATTCCTCGAATCTGGCGTGAGCACTGAGTGCCGCCGCACGTGGCGGCCTCGTCCTCGCCGCCGCCATAGCTCTCGGCAGGCAGACACGACACGCCTGGCGTGCCCGCCGCACCCTGAGCCGCCAGCTGCGCCCCACCCCGCCGCCCCCGCACCAGGCCCGCAATCCACAGCCCACCGACCAGACCACCACGACGCGCCCGGCTAGAGCCTCACGGTCGAGGCAATTGATCACGGAGTCCAGCCTGGAGTCGCGTGCCATGCCGTCAGGCCGTTCGACGGCCGGAGCAGGGATGCTTTGACCGCGGTTTCGTCTGGGCCAAGGGTGGAGGACAAATACATGGACTTGTGCTCGGGCCTGGCCGGAGTTGAGGAGCCGAGGCTGGACCGTGCCCACTTCTAGGAGGACGACGCAGGGCACTCAAACGAGTGACCCGTACCTGGGGCCAGGTCGGGTAGGCACCGACAATGGACACTCACCCCGCAACTCCCCTCCTGGACCATCACCCCGTGCCATTACCGGTACGTGAACTCATCGACGGCATCGCCGCCGCGGTCCGCGCCGGCGACGACGCCACCATCCGCGCTCTACTCATCCGCCTGGCACCTATAGCCGACGCCACCGCCCTCCTCCTGCTGCGATACCGGCTCGGCCTGAGCGAGAACCCCCGCGCAGCCGGGTCCTCCGCCCGCCCCGACGAGATCAGGTAGAGCACCGGCGCTGCACGTGACGTCCGGAGCGAAAGACCAGCTCAGGGCAGGGAACACCACTGATCGGGATGCGGCAGGATCCGGTGGCTGCGACCGTATGTGGGTCGAAGGGCAGTCCACTCGGGGCAGACGGTAGGGAGGCACCATGATCACGGCGCACCCCTCGCTCCTGCGGGACCTGATCGAACGATGCGAGACACTCAGCCGCCGCCAGGCCGCCCATCCCAGCTCAGACACCGCTCGCCAGCTCGAAGACGCGACCTACACCCTGTGCGTCATCACCGGCACCCGCCAACTGGACACGGCGCTCTTCGTCGCACGCCACCAGATGGCCGCAGCAACGCGAATGCAGCCCCTCGGCCACTGAGTCACGACACCAGCGTCCCTGTGCCGCCCCACACCGCCGGCGAGCACCCGGACCCCTGACCGGGTGCGCCGTCCTACTGGGGCCGCCCCGACGGCGGCCTGGAAGTCCACCCTGCCGGGGAGGGCGAACCCCGGCCGGTGCTGAGCATTTCTGAAAGCTGACTGGCCGCCTGCAGCAGCTCCCCGGCCTCGGGAATGGGCGCGCTGAGGCGGCCCCACGTGAGGGCCGGCACCGGGGGTCCGTGCCGGTGACGCACACAGCACGGACCCCTTCGCTCAGCCCCGAACGATGTTCTGCGCCTGCGGCCCCTTCTGGCCCTGACCGATGTCGAACGTCACGTGCTCGCCCTCGGTCAGTTCCCGGTACCCGCTGCCCTTGATTTCGGAGTAGTGCGCGAACACGTCCGGCCCTCCACCGTCCTGCTCGATGAAGCCAAAGCCCTTCTCAGAGTTGAACCACTTCACGGTGCCGCTGGCCATACCGTCAATCCTTCGTTCCATGCGAGAGAACAGCCCACTCACCCGGGCATGCTCCAGCTCGCGCAACCACACGAGCCACACGCCGTTCTACCCCGGCCCACACCGCTTATCCGACCGACGACACACCCCGCTCGCACCTGGGACGGCAGCCGCACGCGTGGTCACGCCTAGATGTGCCGTCTCGTTCGTCAAGGAGATGCGGTAGGGCAGCTGGGTCCCGCCGTGGCTCACCCGGGTGCCGCTCCATCCGGCCGGAAGATGCGATGGAGCAGGCGCGATCCACCCTCGGGGAGCCTGGGGGTGACACTGCGATCCCATTCATCTATCATCGCCGATGAACGATGAAAGGTGAGTGTGGTGCTGAACCGTTCTTCCGCAGAGGCGTACGCGAGCTGGTTCGGGTGCCTGGCGGACCCGACGCGCCTGCAGTTGCTGCACCTGTTGGCCACCGAGCGCAAGCCGGTGACCATTGGGGAGTTGGTGGCGGCGCTGGGGGTGGGACAGTCGACCGTCTCCACCCACGTGCGCCGCCTTACCGAGCTGGAGTTCGTGTTCGTCGAACGGGCCGGGACCTCCACTCTGGTGCGCGTGAACCCGGACTGCCTGGCCGAGTTCCCGACCGCCGCCGAAGTGGTCATGGGCCGCGCACCGGTCCGCTCCGGCTCCAGCGCGCAGGTGCTGGCGCCCTGGCAGGCCGGTGAGAACGGTGAGTGAGCGGCTGTCGAGCGCGCTGGTCGACTTCGCCGTCCTGCTGGTCGAGCTGGTGGTTCTCTTGATCGCGGTGTCGGCCCTCATGGCGTTGCTCGCCCGCAAGATCGGGGTGTCCCGGCTGCAGGGCTGGCTCGGCGGTGGCCGGCTGCGCGGGGCGGTGAAGGGGATCCTGCTCGGGTTCGTCACCCCGTTTTGCACCTATTCCGCGATACCGGTGGTTGTCGGCCTGGTGAACACGCGGATCCAGACGGCGACGCTGGCCGCGTTTCTCCTGTCATCACCGGTCCTGGACCCGGTCATCGTGGCCATCCTCATCCCGCTGTTCGGCTGGCAGGCCACCGCCGCCTACGTAGCGGTGACTTGCATCGGGGTGCTGCTAGCTGCACTGCTCGCCGATGCGGCCCACCTGGAGCGCGGTCTGCGGCCCGTCCAGGCGTCCGTCGCTGTCGCTGCGGGCGGGGCCGGCGCGGCCGTCGCCCCGGTCCCGACCGACGGCGCCTGCACGTCCGCGAAGTACGACCCGTTCACCGACACCGCCCAATGGGCCGGGTGGCGCACAGAGTCCCGTCCCGCCCTGCGCTACGCGTTCGGCCTCGCCCGCGACCTGGCGATACCGATGATCGTGTCCGTGGCCATCGCTGCCGCAATCATCGGCCTGATACCGCAGGAGCTCATCGCCCGGCTCGCCGGTCCGGGCAACCCGCTGGCCGTTCCCGTCGCGGCGATACTCGGCGCCCCTTTCTACGTCTCCACCGAAGCGTTCTTGCCCATCGCCGCCGCTCTGCACGACAGCGGCATGAGCCTGGGAGCGGTCTTCGCCCTGGTCATCTCCGCAGCAGGGGTCAACGTCCCCGAACTCGGCCTGCTGGGCCGGGTCATGGCACCGCGACTGCTCGCCGTCTACACCCTGGCCGTCATCGGCATCGCTGTCGCCGCTGGATACCTCATCCCCCTCATCTGACCTGCCCTGAGTGGGACCTCGATGGGCTGAGATGACGGGGCACCCCAACGCCCCGCTGACGCCGGAAGGGCGTCGTCGACTCTGTGAACGCGTGGACGCCGGGCGTCCGATCGCGCACGTTACGGCCGAAGCCGGGATCTCACGGCGCTGCCTGGCCAAGTGGTACGCCCGCTGGCGCACCCACGGCGAACCAAGGTCCTGAGGCACCACAACTAGGTTCCGTCTTCAAAGATCATCGGGTGGTGGATCATGGCGGGGTGATACGTCGTCATGAACTCACCGATCAGGAGTGGGAGTTACTCGCTCCGCTGATACCGCGGGCTGCGACGGGCCGGCCGCGGGCGTCGGACCGTCAGGTCATCAACGGGATGGTTTACAAGATCAGGACCGGGATCTCCTGGCGTGACCTGCCCGAACGCTACGGCCCATGGCAGACCGCCTACACCCGCTTCCGTCGCTATGCGCTGGACGGCGTGTTCACGAGGGCTCTTCAGCAGATCCAGGCCTGTGCGGACGCGGTCGGCGACATCGACTGGCTCGTCCAGATCGACTCCACCATCGTCCGCGCCCATCAGCACGCCGCCGCCACCGGCCGAAAAGGGGGCGGCACCAGCCGGACGAACCGGACGATCACGCCCTCGGCCGATCCCGAGGCGGACTGACCACCAAGGTCCACCTCGCATGCGACGGGAAGGGCCGCCCGCTCGCAGTCCTCGTGACGCCAGGGCAACGTCACGACAGCATCTGTGCGCAACCTCTTCTGGAGCGCATCCGTGTCCCTCGCGCAGGCAGGGGCCGACCCCGCCGCAGGCCTGACCAGGTCATCGCCGACAAGGCCTACAGCTCCCGCGGCTTCCGCGCCTATCTGCGGAAACGCGGCATCGCCCACACCATCCCAGAGAAGACCGACCAGCAGCGACACCGGCACAACCGCGGCAGTCGCGGCGGGCGGCCACCGATTTTCGACCAGCAGATCTACCGTCAACGCAACATCGTCGAACGCTGCTTCAACCGGCTCAAAGGCTTCCGTGGAATCGCCACCCGATATGAGAAGACCGCCACCTCCTACGAAGCAGCGGTCACCCTCGCGTCATTCCTGATCTGGGCAAGGTCCGTTTGAAGACGGACCCTAGATGGCGGGATGGGTCAAGGCGCCTCTCCGGCTCGGCGGGCGCGCCATGCCGCCACGGCCGCCGCCAGGTGGTCTTGGAGGTGGGCCGGCATCGGCTTGTGCTGCGTGGCCGCGACCACGGCCTCCGCCACATCGTGCAGTTTGGTGTTGGAGTGCTGGGACACCCGCACCAGCATCTGCCAGGCCTCTTCCTCGGTGCATGACCAGGTCGCCATCAGCACACCACGGGCCACGTCGATCACCGGCCGCCGCTCCAACGCCTCCTTGAGCTGCTCCGTCTCCTCTAACAGCAGCTCGGCCTGCTCAACGACAGGCAGCCCGGGAAGAGGCCCAACATGCTCCTGGTCCGCACGCTGCTCATCACCAGGCTCTCCACGGCGGGGACCAGGGCCCTGGGGAGGTCGCATGCCGGACGCCTTCCCGGCAACACTCCTGCCCACACGCGACCGTTCCAGCGGGGAGACCTCTTGCGCCTTCCTGTGCGCCCGCTCTGACGACTTAGAGGTCGTTTTCTCCCGTTGTTTCATCCCGGGATGCGAACTGGATCCGGTGTTGTCGGGTCGCGCCAGGAGACGGTGGTCTCGCCGGTGAGGCGGCGGGCCATCAGGTCGGTCATCGCGAGGTGGATCATGGCTTCGGAGCGTGTGGGCAAGGTTTCGTAGTCGCGGGCCAAGCGCCGGTGGAGCATGAGCCAGCCGTAGGTCCGCTCGACCGTCCACCGTTTTGGGATCGGAGTGAATCCCCTGGCGCCGGGGGCGCGTTGGACGATTTCGAGGTCGATGCCGAGGGCGGCGGCGTGCTCGACGAAGTGTTTGCGGTAGCCGCCGTCGACCCAGACCTTGCGCAGGGTGGGGTGGGCGGTGGCGGCCTGTTCCAGAAGGGCTCGGCCAGCGGTGGAGTCCTGGACGCCGGCCGCGGTGACCAGCACCGCCAGCACAAGGCCGAGGGTGTCGGTGATGATGCTCCGCTTCCTGCCGACAATCTTCTTGCCCGCATCGATGCCCTGACTTGAGGCGGGGACACTGGTGGAAGTCTTGACGCTCTGCGCGTCAATCACGCCGGCAGATGGTTCGGCGCCGCGGCCTTCCTTCTGTCGTAAGAGCCGCCTGAGCAGGCCGTTGAGCTGGGTGAACACGCCTTCCTGCTGCCACTTGGCGAAGTATCCGTAGACCGTGTTCCAGTGCGGGAAGTCGTGCGGCAGGTAGCGCCACTGCACCCCGGTGCGGTCCACGTAAAGGATCGCGTTCATGATCTCGCGCAGGTCATGCTCCGGTGGTCGACCGAAGTCCAGGGCCCGGCCACGACGCTCGAAGCGCCAGGCTGACAGCACCGGCTCAATCAACTCCCAGCGTGCATCGGACAGATCACTCGGATACGCACGACGGTCGGCCATGACCTGGACATACCGCCGCCCAAGGGCGTGCGCCCAGGCGTGCACCCTGCGGCGTCGAAGCACGGAACAGACCCGGGCGTCCTTGAATGAGACAGGCGCAAGCAATCCTCCGCCCCATCCGTCGCACCGCAAGCCTCACCAAGCAGAACCGCCATCACAGACCCACCAGCACCACATCGAGAGGCAGAACGAACTGACTTAAAGCCCAATACTCACGATTAAAACGACCTCTTACTGCTCGTTTCAGAATGGAAGGAGTCACTCGAACGCGGCCACCCCGTCGAACGCCCGGCACCCGTCTCGGCGTGAGCAGCATCAGCCGGTCCGCAGAAGCCGGGAGGATCTCAGGCGCTCGCATGCCCGTATGTGCAGGTGGCCATCGCGGGGGAAGGAGGGCGGTGCCGCGGGCAGGAGGGTGTCGAAGTCGTAGCGGCTCTTCTGTGCAACCCGGCACGATGCCAGGTTGTCCACCTGGTGCAGGAGTTTGAGACGCTCCAGCCCGTCGGCTTCGAAGGTGTCGAAGGCCCAGTTGGTGAGTGCCTCCAGAGCGCGGGAGGCCACTCCCCGCCCGCGTGCGTGCGCCGCGGTCCAGTAGCCCACTTCGGCCGCCGGTTTACCGGAGGCGACTTCCTTGAGGACCACGTTGCCCACCAACTGGTCGCGAACTGAACCGGGTTGTGCCTCAAGGACGGCGAAGCCGAACCGGTCCCCTGCTGCCCAGCCCTGCTGCTGAGCCTGCACCCAGCGTGTCCCGTCGGCATCGTTGTCCATGACAAAGCTCGCCCAGCGGCGCAGTACCGGATCCCGGCTCACCTCGACCAATGCGGCGACGTGCTCCATGCACCAGGGGCGAAGAACGAGTGCGGGAGAGACCGGCGACGCGGCGACCTGAAGTACGACTGGGGCACTCATCAGCTGATCATATGCGGCGGTGTTCTTACCCGACGCGGGCCGCGTCCGTCCCATGCCGCCTTGTGACCACCCCGTCATTGCTGTGTCCGGGCGCGCAGAGCCTGGACGGACCAGTCGAGCACCGGAGCCAGGCTCTCCGGGGCCGGCCAGCTGTTGACCACTGCGAGCAGCTGGAGGTACCGCTCCCGGCGCGGATCGTTCACGCTCTCCAGCCGAGTCGTCAGCCGGCGGCGAAGCGCGACGTCGTCGGGGCGGCCGAGGAGGTGTGCGTAGAACGCAGTGAAGGCCGCGACGATCGGATCAGCCTGGGGCGAGGCCGGGTCGATGCCTGCGGCCAGGGCCGGTCCGGCCTGGTCACGGACGGCTGCGGCGATGTCGCGGCGCGGGACCGTCACCCCGCTTCGGGTCTGCTCGGCCGCCTGGTCCTCGGCCATCCGCCGCACGACGGCGCGGAAACCCGGGTCCAGGGACATCTCGGCCAGCTCCACCCACGCCTGGACCTGCTCTGTCTTCGGGTTGCGGGGCAACTCGGGGGTCATCGAGCGCATGACCCCCGCAAAGGCGGGGGCGGCGTCAAGACCGCCGAAGACGGCGTCGAGGAAATCGCCGATCAGACGTCTGCGTTCGTCCTCGGAAAGCTGGGCCAGCCGGTGCATGAGTTCCGTCTCCTCAGGTGTGGACCCGCGCTCGGCCACCGCCGTCAGCACCGCGCGCCGCAGGCGCAGGACGCGGATCTGCACTGCCAGTGCTTCGGCGTGCGCTGCGGCGACCTCGGGAAGCGAGAGTTCGCGGTCCACGACCTTGCGGATCGTGGGAAGGTCCAGTCCCAGCTCGCGCAGGGTCCGCACGAGGTCCAGGCGTGCGACGGCGTCGATGCTGTAGAGGCGGTAGCCGGCCGGGCTGCGGTCGGTCGGCGCCACGATTCCGCGATCGGAGTAGAACCGAATGGTCTTGACCGTGAGACCGGTCCGTCGAGCGAGTTCGCCGATCGAGTAGAGCGTGTCGCCGTTCATGTCCCCACCTTCGTGTCTCCCCCTACAGGAGACTCAAGTCCCTTCGCCGGCCGGCAGGCAACCACTCCTCATCCACACGTCTGACAATTCCTCTTGCCGGACCAGAGCGGGCGGCTCGCCATCCGTGCGCTGCCCGGGCCGGAACAGGAGTCTGGTCGGTCAGCTGGGCGAGCCGAGTTCTCTGGGGCCGTAGAGGGCCGCGGGCTTTCCCGTGAGCAAGGCCCAGTAGCGGTCCCCGAAGGACCAGTGCCACCATTCCGTGGGGTAGTTCACCAGCCCCGCGGCCGTGAGCACGGTGCCCAGCAGCTTCCGGTTGGCGCGGGCCTCCTCGCTGATGTTCGGGGCGTGGGTGTAGCAGGCGCCGGCGCTCTCCTCCGGGTCCGCGTTCATGCGCGTGCCCAGGTCCAGCTCGTGTCCGTCGGCGTCGGCGAGGGTGAGATCAACGGCCGCGCCCGCGCTGTGCGGCGCGATGTCGGGGGGTGACACGTACCTGCTCGCCGCCGAGTGGATCTCCTCGGAGGACCAGCCGGGGTTGGCGGCGCGCAGCCGGTCGGCGTACTCCTCGAAGTACTCCCGCTGGAGCGAGGGGGGCCGGTAGCCCTCGACGAACAGCAGCCGGATGCCCGCCGGCAGCATCGTCTGAGCCGTGAGCAGCCGTTCCAGAACGCCTTCCCGCAGGTGGGCGAAGGCGTCCGCCGGGTCCTGCTTGCGGGTGTCGACGAGCAATCGGCCGCCGGGGCGGACGCCCACGAGGCGTTCGCCGGACTCGATCACAGGCACGGCGGCGACCCTCGGATCCGACATCAGCACGATCTCGTTCACGGCTGCCGTCCCACGTCCGGCCGGTGCGGCCGGGGGACGCACGCCGAACCACTGCTCGGCGCCGTACTCCTCGAACCGCTCGACCTCGGCGAAGCCCAGTCTCGCCGCGAGGCGCATCGCCCGGTCGTTGGCGCTCTGGGTGGAGAGCACCACGGGTTCGCCGGGCCGCGCGCCAGTGAACCAGTCGAGTACCGCCGCGCACGCCTCGAAGGCGTACCCGCGTCCCCATGCCTTGGGCAGGAACAGGTAACCGAGTTCGGTCTCTCCGCCCTCGGGGCGGACGTGTCCCCGGCGCTCGGCACCGCGGGGATCGAGCGTGATCATG
Organism: Streptomyces sp. R11; assembly: GCF_041051905.1. Taxonomy (NCBI): domain Bacteria; kingdom Bacillati; phylum Actinomycetota; class Actinomycetes; order Kitasatosporales; family Streptomycetaceae; genus Streptomyces; species Streptomyces sp. R11. The sequence goes on along the minus strand of NZ_CP163432.1, from coordinate 9,285,686 downwards.
CCGATCATCGTTCCGTCGAGTTCGACCACGAAACAGCCGGGGCGTCGGCCGGGCACTTCGGGCATCCCGCGCTCGAGTTCGTCGCGCGGCCGGGCGCCGCCGATGTAGGTGCCCACCTCGGGCGAGGCGAACAGCTTGACGAAGGCCGCACGGTCCCGGGCCTCAGACGTGCGGAGCACGAGCCGGTCGGTCGGTATCGGGGCCGTCGGCCAGGTTCCAGGTTCGATCATGGCGGGGAACCTACCGCACGCCCTGTGAGAGCGAGCGACGAAGAAGCCCGGCGGCTGCCCGGCGATCTTTCTCCTGCGGTCTGCAACCGGGACCGCTTCGGTACGCGTGTCGATGATCTGAGAAGCGCGCTCGAAGCGGAACCGGCGGGACCGTGAAGCGAGCGCGGGACAGCGAACGGACGGAAGGCGACACGGCGTGGGTCACGACCAGGTTCTCGAAGCGTTTCAGCTGGAATGCGCAGCCCTCGGCGACGCCGTGGCCGGACTGTCCGAGGCCGAGTGGAACCTCCCGACACGCTGCACTCCCTGGACCGTACGCGACCTACTCGGGCACGTATGCGTGGTGATCGACTGGCTTCCGGCCATGCTGGACGCGCCGGAACCCGGCGAGGCGGAGATCTCCGCGGTGGAGTACTACCGCCCGGACGACCGCTTCTCACCCCAGACCAACGCCAAGCGGACCGCCCTGGCCCAGGACCGTGCGGCGAGGCCGGCCGACGGCGCCGCCTTCGCCGAGGACTTCGCCGCGACGTGGCGGCGGGTCGACCGGCTCTGCCAGGACCAACCCGGCGGTCGGACCGTGCGGACACGGCATGGCGACGCCATGCTCCTGTCGGAATTCGTCCTCACCCGCGTCGTGGAAGTCGCCGTCCACGGCCTCGACCTGGCCGACGCACTCGGACGCGAAGCCTGGCTCACCCCGGCGGCCGGTGACGCCGTGGCAGAGCTGCTCCTGGGCGCGGAGCACGCCCCGGCGGCCGACAAACTGGAGTGGAGCCGTTCCCGCTTCCTGCGCAAGGCCACCGGCCGGGAGTCGCTGACCGAGGCGGAGGCCGCACAGGTCGAACGGCTCGGCATCCACTGGCTCGCCCTGGGCTGATCTCCGCGCACAAACCGGTCTAGGTCGGACACCGCGAACGAGGTAGTGGTGGCCGGTCATGTGGCACCAGGCGGGCAGGTCGAGCGGGGCGGCCCGACGGTGCTCGGGGCCGCGCGGTCCATCTACTTGGGCCGGCTCACCCTCGGCTGGCGCTCTACGGGGCGTAACTGATCGTCTCAGGATGAGGTCCGTAGGCGGCGCAGGCATATGAGGCTGCAGGCCAGTTCGAGCAGACCCTGATGGAGATCGGCGCGTCGCTCGTAGCGGGTGCGGAGCCGTAGCTTCATGACCGTATGCGCCACGACCGCCCCGGCCAGGCTCTGCCTCGCCCGCGGTGCGGAGATCCCCGGCAGCTGCGCACGCTCCGCCGCAGGCAGCGCCGCAAGCGTGTCGATACAGCCACGCAGGTCACGGCTCGACAGGTAGCGGGGGACGAACGGCCCCTCACGCCCGGGCGCGGCCCCGCATATACGCCCCAGCTGCTGAAGAGTGCGTGAGGTAGCCACCACCGTACGCGGCCCCTCCCAGCGGATCCGCCCGGCAACATCACGCAGTTGATGGCGCACGTGACGACGCAAAGCCTTCACACTCTCCACGCTCGCCGGGTCCTCCCTGGCCGCGAAGAACTCCCGCGTCAATCGGTTCGCGCCCAGCGGCAGCGACGCCACAAAATCCGGCAGCCGACCGCGCCCGAATGCCACCTCCAACGAACCGCCACCGATGTCGAAAAGCGCGAACGGCCCCGCCTGCCAGCCGATCCACCGCCGCGCCCCGAGAAAGGTCAGCTCGGCCTCCACCTCACCCGGCAGCGTGCAGATCGACACACCCGTCCCGGTACGGACCGCTCGCAGCACCTCCACACGGTTCGGCGCGTTACGCACCACCGCGGTCGCAAAAGCCAGCGGCCCCGCCGCACCCCACCGCTCAGCCGTGCTGGCAGCCGCTGCGACCGCCTCGACCAGGCGCGCCACGGACTCCTCAGAAAAACGGCCCTGTGTGTCGACGTGCTCGGAGAGGCGGAGCTTCCACTTGGCGGTGTGTACGGGAAGCGGCACTCCGCCCTCGGCGTCTGCCACCACCAGCCGGACCGTATTCGATCCCACATCCACCAGGCTCAACCGCATGACTTGCGAGTACCCGCACCAGCGACAGCCAGTCCGTCCCTGCCTCCCTCACCACTGCCGTCCGTCATCGAGGTGCTGCTGGTTGCGGACACAGTCCGCCTGGAGGCGGGATCGTCACCTTGATACCGCCTCTTCGCAGGTAGGCGCGGCCCTCGCGGGATGTCAGAAGCTTGGGATCAGGAGAGGTCTGGAACCGCGCAGCTCAGTAGTGTGAGGTCTCCGTACAGGGCGGCATGCAAGCCCTGGATTCGCTGCCGATGTCGAACAGCGCAACGTAGCCAACGCTCTCATGCGAGTCCGGACGGATCTCGCGGGAGCGCACCAGATGGGCGACGGCGGCACGAAGAGCCTCCATCACCGTCTCGTCGACGACGTACGACGGGCCCGCGGTGAGCGTGTCGACCTTCACCGTCCAAAACTGTGCCTGACATTCCACAGCAACGAACACCGCACCCTGCCGCTTGGCCTGCTGATAGACCGCGGTGTAGGCGTCCAGACCGGTGGCCTCCGGGACCAGATCAGCAGGGCAGGGAGTCGGCAACGTCATACGCGCATCGTGCCAGCCCGGCCGGGCCGGCAGGCACACCGACATCTCCCGGCGGAAGGGACAGCCGTCGCCGACACGACGACCTGCGCTGGATGATCGATGAGACCAGATGTCGGCGGCCATGAAATGCTCCAGGTGCGCGGCCAGTCGAGTCCAGGCTGATGGCCACCGGAAATCCAGGTGGACGGCCTGTTGTTCCTGATCGCTGCCCTATCTGAAGGCGACCCCTCCGTCCGGTTCGCTGGTGTTTGCGAGCATCAGCAACCGGCCGGAGAGGTCCCGTGACGAAGTCTGACAGAGAGATCATGGAAATCTTTGAGGCGTACGACCTGACCGAGACGGTCTGGTCGGCGGCCACCCTGACGGGGCACGACCCGAAGACGGTCAAGCGGTATGTCGAAGCCCGTGCCGACGGGCGCAACCCGTACGAACGCGAGCCGCGGCCGAAGATGATCGATGCGTTCCTGGAGAAGACCGAGGAGTGGGTCGAGCAGTCCAAGGCGACGATCCGCGCCGATGTTGTTCACGAGAAGTTGGTGAAGATGGGCTACCGGGGCAGCCCGCGCTCGACCCGGCGGGCGGTGAACGCGGCGAAGACCGCATGGAAGGCGGGCAAACGGCGGACCTACCGTCCGTGGGCGTGTTGACTGAACTACGGGACGCTCTCGCCTTGTTCTTCGGACAGGTGGGAAGCGGGGTGGTTACCGTCCTCTGCCATGGCTGAAGGTGAGGATGTTCCAAGGGACTTGGGCTCGCTGGTGGTTCCTCGGGTGGGCTCGCTCGTGGAGGCCGGCGATCTATGGGAGCCGTATCGGTTGGTTGATCCAGCGGAGTTCCCGGTGGGTGCGGTGACCGCGTATCTGCACGAGTTGCAGGCGGCGGGGCGGCCCGCGACGACGCAACGCTCCTATGGCATGGACCTGCTGCGGTGGTTCCGCTTCTTGTGGGCGATCGAAATGCCATGGCACGAGGCGACCAGGATCGAGGCCCGCGACTTCTCGCGGTGGATCCAGATCACCGCCAAGCCTCCCCGACGCCGACGTACAGCTCAACGTGCACAACCGGGTACAGACCGGCCCGTGAACCCGATCACCGCGAAGCGACCGATCGGGACGACCTACGCCTCCTCGACGGTCGCGCACAGCGAGACGGTGCTCCGCAGTTTCTACGCCCACCATTTGGAGGCCGGGACCGGCCCTCTGGTGAACCCGTTTCCGCTGGCCAGGGCGCCTCGGGTGAACGCGCACCACCACCCGATGGAGCCGTGGCGCCCGCAGCGGTCGGGGCTGTTCCGGCCGCGGCAGCCTCAGCGGATCCCCCGGCAGATCCCCGATGAGGTCTTCAACGAGTTGTTCGCGAGGCTGTCCTCGGACCGGGACCGGGCCCTGGTCGCCTTCTGGATCTCGACCGGGGCCAGAGCCTCAGAACTGCTCGGCGTCATGTCCTCGGGCACGGAACCGGGGCGGCAGCTCGTCACGGTGGTACGCAAAGGGTCGCGCGCGATGCAGCAGCTGCCAGCCTCGCCGGACGCGTTCGTCTGGCTGCGGCTCTACCAACAGCAGATGCACGGGCTGGTGCCCACTGGCCCGGATGTCCCGCTGTGGTGGACGCTGCGACGGCCGTTTCGTGCGCTCAACTACCATGCCGCGCGGGCGATGTTCGTCCGCGCGAACACCACACTCGGGTCGAACTGGTCGCTGCACGACCTTCGGCACAGTGGGCACGACGTCGGTGGACGCGGCGATGCTGCTGGCGCAGATGGTGGTGCCGACGGCGATGCGGCCGGGCTGGGATGCGGCACTGTCCATGCAGCGGTCGGTCATCCCCTATGAGCGGCTGGTTACGTTGGACGCGCGGCTGGAGCGGGCTGCCGCCCGGCCGGTGATCATGCCGGAGACGGTGGTCGTGGACCAGGGCCGGGTGTATGTGTCGGCGTCGTTCGTCTCGGCGTGCGAGAGCCTGGGGGTGTCGGTGCAGCCGGTGCCGCCGGCGAACGGCCCGGCGAAGGGGAACGTGGAGCGGACCTTCCGCGCGATTGCCGACGGGTTCAGCCAGTACCTGCCGGGCCACACCGGCTCGGACGTCTCCCAGCGGGGCGCGGCCGCGGAGCAGGATGCCTGCTGGAGCCTGACGCAGCTTCAGGAACTGCTGGACGAATGGGTCATCTGCGGGTGGCAGGAGCGCCGACACGAGGCGCTGCGGCACCCGATGATGCCGCGGGTCGCCGTCTGCCCGAACGAGATGTGGGCGGCCTTGGTGGCGTTGACCGGGCATGTACCGGTGCCCTTGTCCGCCGACGATTACGTCGAGCTGCTGCCTCTTCGGTGGCAGGCCGTCAACGACTACGGCGTCCGCTTCGGCTACCGCACCTACGACCACCCCGGCCTGAACCCCTACCGGCGCCGCCGCTCACCGCGGGCGGACAAGAACGGACGGTGGGAGGTCCACCACAACCCCTACGATCCGAACCGGGTGTGGGTGCGCCTGCCCGAGGGATGGCTCGAGGTGCCGTGGGTCCACGCGGGGGCGGTCCGGCGCCCGTTCACCGCGTTCACCTTCGACCACGTCCGCCGCACCGTGGAACGCCGGCATGGCCGTGAAGAGCACGAGGCCGCGATCGCCCAGGCACTCGATGCGCTGCTGCGCCGTGCCAGCCAGGGGCTGGGCAGCAGGCGAGAGCGGACGGTAGCCGCCCGGGCCCAGGCGGCCGCGCAGATGACCGATCCCTCCCCCGCCACCACCCCGCAGCAGTGGCCTGCGCCTCTCGCACCGGGGGCCTCGTTCGGGCTGCCCGGCTCCTTCACCGTCCCGCTTCAGGATGCCGACGGCTGGGACGCCGACGACATCGAGGACGACCCGGACGACGAGGACGACCTTCTCGCCGCCCTCGCCGACGACCAGGACGCCGCGGCAGCCCACGCGGATGAGGCCGAAGCATCCGGGCCGACGGCCGAAACGACCCGGGACCAGGCCGCTGAGCAGACGCTGGACGCCGCCGGGGCGGGCGGCATGCGCATCCACGACCCGTACCAGGAGGCCCAGGCATGGTGACGACAGCGCAGCCCGCCACCGCGCAGCACGGCGTTTTCAGTCCGCTGACCACATGGGACGGGTGGCGACAGTTCGTCGACACACCCCCCGCCCCGGCACTGGACGTTGGCGACCAGGAATGGACGCTGGAGCAACGGGAGGACTACCACGCACGGTTCGTGGTGCTGAAAACCCCCGCCATGGACACCATCTCCACTGCGGTACGCCGCCTGCTGCTCAACCGCGGCCAGCAGGGCGGAGCCAGACGCGGCCTGATCATCTCCGGGCCGGCCACCACCGGGAAGACCACCGCGATGCAGCAGCTCGGGCGCACCGTCGAACTCGCCGACCGGCGCCGCCACCCGAACCAGGACGGGCGTCTGCCGGTCCTGTTCATCACCGTGCCGCCGTCCTCCACCCCGAAGATGCTCATCAGCGAGTTCGCCCGCTTCCTCGGCCTGCCGATGCTGGAGCGGATGAACCAGATCCAGATCACCAACGCCGTGTGCGAGCTGCTGTGCGAGATGGGCACCCAACTGGTCCTGGTCGACGACGTACACCTGATGGACACCCGCAGCCGGGCCGGCGCCGAGACCTCCGACCAGCTGAAGTACCTCGGCGAGCGGATCCCGGCGACCTTCGTCTACTCCGGCATCGACGTCGAATCCTCGCCGCTGCTGACCGGCGTGCGCGGCTCTCAGCTCGCCGGCCGCTTCAAAATCGTGCGCAACCAGCCGCTGCGCTACGGCAGCCCGGCCGACAAGCAGATCTGGCACGACCTCGTGCACGGCATGGACAGCGCCCTGCGGCTACGCCGGCACCGGCCCGGCACGCTGGTCACACACGCCGCCTACCTGCACGCCCGCACCGGCGGTCGCATGGGCAGCCTCTCCCACCTCATCCGCGAAGCCGCCCTCGTGTCCCTGCTGGACGGCACCGAGAAGATCACCAAGAAACTGCTCGAACAGATCGAGCTCGACAGCGCCGCCGAACAGCGGGCCCGGGCACCACAGCGCCACCGGACGCCCTCGCAACGCCAGCCCTGACCGGCGGCGTCTGCCTCAACCGTCCGTCCCGCCCCCCCCGTCTGGCCACTGCCCGGATGCCAGCCCATCCGAACCCTCCAGGAACGACCTCTGCCCCCTCATGCACGACTCTTCTCCACCACAGCCGCAGCCGCCGCGGACAGCAATGGCACGTCCAGGGCCGGTGCGGCTCGCACCGCTGCAGGGCGAGACGAACCTGTCGTACCTGGACCGGCTGGCCGACCGCTACCGGCTCGGCGTCAGAGACCTCATCCCCTCGCTGCTCCAGGTCGGCGGAGGCCTGTTCAAGGGCTACCGGACGGACGGCGAGGTGTACCTCAACGCCGAAGCCCGCGCCCGCATATCGGCGTTCTGCCGCGTGCCTGAGGAGATCCTTCAGCGGGCCCTGCCCGCCTGGACCGCCCAAGAGCCCCTCTCACCGGACGGGGCGGGTGCAGCCGGGCGGTTCCGCTTCGGGGCCGTGGTGCCATCCGCGGGGGAAGGCTGCCGGCTGTGCACGACCGCGCGCACCGGACGGGCCAAGCCCGCCCGGGTGTATCTGCAGCCGCACACCCGGATCTGCCGGCGCCACCGGCGCTGGATGCTCGGCACCCACTGGATCGACGGCGGGCCGGCCGACACCGAACAGGTCGACCTGGCGGAGCTGCCGCAGATGGTCGCGGCGCACCGGCAGCACCGGGACCTGCTGCGCCACCGGCCAGACGCGGCCAAGGCGTCCGAGGTCGCGCATGCCGTGATTGTCTCCTGGTGGGCGCAGCAGTGGCCCGAAGAAGAGCAGTGGCCGCGCCGGGCACTGCGGCTGGCGCCGCCGGGCACCGATCCGGGCTGGTGGCGGCTGCTAACCCGGGACGCGGTCACCTACCCGGAGACCGTCGCCCTCACCTCGGTCCTCACCAACGAACGCACCAGACAGCGGCTGCTCGCCGACACCGGCAGACATCTGCCCCACACGCTTGCCCATACCCCTGCCCTGGTCACCCAGTTGGCGCGGGCCACGAACCGGCCGTGGCTTGCCGAGCGGATCACCTCGACCTCGGCCGGTCCTTTGCTGCTCTGGGTGCAGCACTGTGTACGGGCCGACGCGGACGCAGCTGTCGCCGACCGGCGGTGGACGTTGCACATGGCGCACCGGCCCCGGCCCATCGCCCGCGAACTCACCGCCTACCGCGACGCCGCACAGCAGCCGGAGAAAGCCGCGGTCGGTACGCGGCTGCACCTGGGGCTTCGGCATACCTCGGACCAGGCCTTCACCACCGGCCTGGCACACGCCCGCGCCTACGCCGCCGTCCACGGCCATCTCGCCGCACCGATCCACAGCCGGTTCAACGGCTTTGCCCTGGGCCGGTGGCTGTCGAACCACCGGAAATTCCCCGCGATGCCACCCGAACACGTCGCGGAACTCGAGGCACTGGATCCGTGGTGGCGGCCGCCGTGGACGGTGATGTGGCAGCGCTTCTATTACCAGGCCCGCGACCACACACGCGCCCGCGGAGCCCTGCGGCCCGAACACGGCTTCCCCACCACCGGCTTCGGCCTGGGCGAATGGCTCTACAGCCAGTGCACCGGCTACGACAGCCTGCACCCCGGCCAGCAGCGCCTCCTGGCCGACATCGGCCTCACCCACGAAGCCGTACAGGCGGCCCGGCCCCGCCGCAAGCACATGGCCACCCACTTCCAGCGCGTCCTCGCCTGCGCCCGCGCCTTCGCCGACACCCACGGCACGCTGGTGACCGCGCCCACCAGCTACGTCACGGCACCCCCTCCCCCCGCGCGCTGGCACTGTCGGCGATCGACCCCTGGTGGAACCCGCCCTGGACGCTGGAATGGCAGCGCTCCTGGCACCAGGCACGCACCCACGTCGACGGCGGTCACGTCCTGGATACCGCGGCCGGGTTCCCCGGCACCACCAGCGCACTCGCCACGTGGCTGACCACCCAGTGCGCCCAGTACGACACCCTCCAACCCGACCAACACGACCTGCTGGCCCGCATCGGAATCACCGCAGCCCAGGCCCAAAGTGCCGCCGCCCGGCCCGCCGAAAACGAGGCCGACTTCGCCACCGCCCTGGGCTACGCACGCTCCTACCACGCCGTCCACGGCACCCTCGCCGCCGCAGTCGACACCGTCCACGACGGCTTCCAGCTCGGGCGGTGGCTGCGCCGGCAACGCCAGCACGCCCGCGACCACGCCGACCGCGGCACACCTCCATCCGCCCAGACGAAGGCCCTGTCGGCGGTCGATCCCTGGTGGTGCCCGCCCTGGGGCCTGGCGTGGCAGCGCGCCTGGCAGCAGATCCACGGCCAGGTCAAGGCCGGCCACCGGCTCGACGCCGAACGTCACTTCCGCAGCTTCGCCCCCGCCCAGCGCACCTGGCTACGCCTGCAGCGCACCCACTACGACGACCTCCACCCCGATCAGCAGCGCCTCCTGGGCGACATCGGTCTCACCCGCGACAGCGCCCGCACCCGGCCCCTCACCCCCTACGCAGAAACCGCCCTCGCCCTCGCCCACGCCCGCGCCTACGCCGACACACACCACACCCTGGCCGTGGCCTACTCCACCGTCCACGACGGCTTTCCCCTCGGCCGCTGGCTCAACGACCAACGCCAACAGGCCCGACGCGAGACCACCCCCAGCGCCCGCCACCAGGCCCTGACCGCGATCGACCCGTGGTGGAACCCGCCCTGGGACCTGGCCTGGCAGCGCGCCTGCACCCGCGCCCGCACCACACAAACCCGCCCCCACGGTGTCCCGGCCGACGTACGAACCTGGATCAGAGCACAACACGCCGCCTGGCCCCATCTACGCCCCCAACAGCAAAAACTCCTGGCCGACCTGGACATCACCCCCGAAGCCGCCGCCCGCCGCCGGACCAGCCGCGTCTACCCCGTAAGCCCAGGCCTCGCCCACGCCCGCGACTACGCCGCCCTGAACGGTCACCTCTCCTGCAGCAAGGACACCCGCCACGACGGTTTCGCCCTGGGCGACTGGCTCGTACAAACACGCCGCAGAGCCCGACAAGGCCGCCTCTCCCCCACCACCAGCCAGGCACTCGACACCCTCGACCCCTGGTGGAACCCACCCTGGCCCAGCATCTGGCAACGCACCTACCAGCAAGCGAAGTTGAACCACCACACCGGCCAGGCCTACTCCCCCACCCTCCAGCGATGGACCGAGAGGCAACGCACCCGATGGACCACCCTCCACCCCGACCAGCAGGAGCTTCTCTCCGCCATCGGCATCCAGCCGAACACCTGACCTCCTCCACCAATCTGCAGCGAGGCAACAACGCAGTCAGGCACGCTATGCCGATGAGCGACGCGCGCTTCTTCAACGACGAACCGTTCCTCGACGACGAGGGGTCCGACCTGCTGGGGCGTGAACAGTACGCGCGGCACGCGGTGGAGTTGCTGGGGCGCGTCCGGGCTCAGACCGAAACCGGCGTCCTGGCTTTGATCGGTTCCTGGGGCTCTGGAAAGTCGACGGTCCTGGGCAAAGTGATACGCCTCCTGCAGCGACAGGACGGCAGCAAGGACTGGCTGATCGCGGAGCTCAACCCATGGCTGTACTCCGATCTGGAATCGCTGACCGCAGCGCTGTTCAGCGAGATCCGCGCCGCCCTGCCCAAGGAAGAACGCTGGTCGGAAGCCCGCCAGAAGATCGGAGGCTTCGGACAAGCCATCAGCCCCCTGGGCAAGCTCACCGCGCTGGCCGGCCTGGACTCGGAAGGCTTGATCCAGGCGTTCAGCGACCGCATCACCGGCGACACCAGCGCCTCGGCCGCCAAACGAAAAGCGGAAGACGCCCTGCGGCAGGTGGGGCAACCCGTCCTGGTCGTCATGGACGACCTGGACCGCCTCACCCCCGACGAACTGCTCCTTGTCTTCAAGCTGGTGCGCCTGGTGGGCCATCTACCGAACGTCTACTACCTGATCAGTTTCGACGAGCAGACGCTGCTGGACGTCTTGCAGCGCAGCGACCTCGTAGGAAACAGCGAGGGCAGAGCCCGCGAGTTCCTGGAAAAGATCATCCAGGTGCGGCTCGACCTTCCCGCGTTCCGCGAACGCGACGCCGCCGCCATGAGTATCCGCGCCCTCAACGCCCTGCTGGACTCCCACGGCCTGTCCATGACGCCAAGCGAGGAACGACGCTTCTCCGAAGCCTACTTCCGGCACCTGCAAGACAGGCTGCAGACGCCACGGGCCGTCAAACGCTACTTCGGGCAGGCCGACGCCACTCTCAGCTCCCTCACCGGAAACGTGGACCTGGTCGACTTCCTCATCGTCACCTTCCTGCGCACCAACGAGCCCGGCGTCTACCGACTCCTGGGACGGCACCGCGCCGAGCTGACCGGCACCAGAATCGACCCAGCACAGCGACACAGCACGCAGCAGCCCGGCGAGCGAGCCGAACGCTGGCGCCGCCGCCTGCGCGAAGCCGGCGTGGCCGATGAACACATCGAAGGCGTGCTCAACCTGCTGGCCCTGCTGTTCCCAACAGTCCAGCAAGACCTCGGCAACGGCAGCGACACGAAAGCCGCCGCTCAACGCCGCGGGATCGGCAGCACCGACTACTTCGACCGGTACATGGTCTTCGGCATTCCCGATGACGACCTTCCCGAAGCCGCCTTCGACCAAGCCCTGGCCCAGCTGACCGCCGACGCCCCTGGAGAGGAAGCAGCCGAACTGCTGCTCCGCCTCCGTGACGACACCCACCGCATCACCCGCCGAATCGAGCAGCGCCGCAGTGCAGGCATCCGTCTCCCCGCCGCTGCGCTACTCAAGGCCATGGCTGACAGCTACGGGCAGCTGACCGCCGAGCCGGAAATGATGGGCCTGGTCAACAGTGGGATGAGCCTGCAGTTCCTGGCCCGGGACCTCCTCACCGACCTCCCACCGGAACGAAGAGCCCCAGTACTGGCCGCCATGGCCACCACCCCCGACGGAACGGTCCTGGCCACTCGGACATTGCACCGCACCACCAATGCAGACAACAACCACTCCGAGGAAGTACAGACCACCGAAGACTGGTCTCTTCAGGCTCGCAACGCCGTAACCGAGCGGATCGCCCAGCACCTCGCGCCCACCACTGGCAAACCTGCCGAGGAACTCACCGAGTCCGACACCGATCTGATCTGGATGTGGCGCCACACCCACCCCTATAGCCTGCGCCCCTGGCTACGCCAACGCATCGACAGCGGATGGGAACCCCTCCCCCTCCTGGGCAAACTCCTCCACCCCACGTCACGCCCGCACCATCTGATCGATGAGAGTGTCCTGGCCGGCCTCGACGCGATGTTCGGGCTCGACGACCTCTACACGCGCCTGGATCCCCTCCTCCAGGCCGAGACCGACAACAGCCCCGCTGACGAACACCACGCCAACATCCTCCAAGCACTCCGCGAGCACCGCCCCAGCCAACCCTCACCCCACAACGGCACCACCACCTGACCGCCCCGAAAGAGGGCCTGCCCTCCTTCTTCAAGTAGCGGCCCAATCCATCTGCATGCCACCCAGGCAAACTGCACAACCCCCAGGCCAGCAACCAACAGAACCCCCGCCAGGCCACCCTCAATAGCACTATCAGCACCAAAATACGAACCACTACAACTGAGAAAGCCCAGCTCAGAGGACACACAACACGCATAAAAAACGACCCGCGACACTCCGCGACCGCCGACCCGACCCACACCAAGCCACCCCCGACACCCCATAGGAACAGCCACCCCCACGACAGCCAACCCACCCCACACAAGTCAGAAAACAGCAGCCGCTTGGTCACCCCGTGACAGCAAACCCACCCCCACACGAACCCCCGGACCAGGCACTCAGCACCCCCACCCTGCTGACACCCACCCAACGCCACCAACACGCCCACTCACACCCGCCCGCGGCCGTTTGACGGGGAGACAACTGGCCACGGGATCGGTGACGGTCAGTGACTTGGTGTGCGCTCGTCATCCATCAGGTGCCTCTTCACGCGGAATGGGCTGCCATTGTGTGACGGGACGATGGCCACCTCATCGCGGAACGGGTATCGAGTACAGGAGCTGAAGCCGAGCGTCCAGTGGCTGGAGAATACATATAGCTGTCGCAGCCGTGGTTCTGCATGAGCCGCTTCCACGAGTTCGCCGAACCCTGTGAAATCCGGTTCCTCGGCCGCCTGCTCCTGCATTGTGCGCCACTGCAGCTCCACCACCGCGGCCGGCCCGCGTTCGTGAGCTTCGGCGCGCTTGCTGGAGCGCAGAAACGACAGCTCCGCCCGCAGCTCCCGCAGGCTCCTGCCCTGCCCCCATGCCGCTCCGGCCCTGACGACATCCGCCAGGTCGGGCGTGGCTCCGGTGATGAGTTCGACTCCGTGAGCCTTTTCCAACCTGCGGCTGAAGCACGGCAGTTGGGCTGACAACATGGTGAAGCCCCTGGTAGATGGGTTTTCGACCAAGAGAACCGTCTCCACCAGAGGCTTCACGTGCTTGTCTACCCGTCGGGCATCGACGTGTCCAGCTCTGCCCTGCGTTTGCTCACCCAGCTGTTGCGGCGACGCCGCCGCGAGATCGGCTCCCGTTGGCGGCGTCTGAGCGTCGGCCGCCAAGCCCTGCTCACCCTCGCCCACCTGCGGATGGGTCACACATATGCCCAACTCGCAGCAGGGTTCGGCGTGGGCACCACGACGGCCTACCGCTACGTCACCGAGGCCGTCGAACTCCTGGCCGCCCTCGCTCCCAGCCTGGCCGACGCGGTACGGACCGCGTCGGCGAAGGCATTCGTCATCCTGGACGGCACGCTCCTGCCCATCGACCGCATCGCCGCGGACCGACCGTTCTACTCCGGCAAGCACAAGAAGCACGGAATGAACGTGCAGGTCGTCGCAGACCCTTTCGGTCGGCTGCTGTGGGCCTCACCCGCACTGCCCGGCGCCGTCCACGATGTCCGCGCGGCCCGTGAACACGGCATCATCGACGCCCTCGCCGAGGTCGGCATCAAGTGTTGGGCCGACAAGGGCTACCGGGGCGCCGGCGGCACGGTCCGTGTCCCGTGCTGGGGCCGGTGGGAGACCCTTTCCACAGGCCAGAAGGCGGTGAACCGGTCCCACGCCACAATCCGAGCACTCGTCGAGCAGGCCATCGCCACCCTCAAGGCCTGGAGGCTCCTTCGCAAACTGCGGTGTTCGACCACCCGCATCACCAAACTCGTCCAGGCAGTCCTCACCCTTCATCTGACCAGCTCAGAGTGAGGATGGAAAAGGCTCCGTGACTCCAGCCGGAGACACCGAACCAGCGGTTCCCCGCCCCGATGTGAACGGATAGCGGCTTGCGCTCAGGGACCGACGAGGCGATGCCAGCCGAAACGAGTGGGCCCCAATCGCCGGGTACCACTGTGAGATCGGCACCGAGTTCGGCCGCCAGCTGTTCCAGCGCTGCGGCCAGGCTGCCCGCAGCAGCCAGATCGGGGTAAAGGTCAGAGTCCACCTTCATAGTCTGCCGTCGCGACGCCACCAAGAGAACGGCGATCAGACGTCGCAGCGAGGCCGTGGGCGCGTGACTCCGACTGTCCGTAGCTCACGGCCTGGGGAGCCATTGACATCACACTCAGTCAGCCCTCCACGAAAAGTGAGCCAGAACCAAAACTCGTGACCATCACCCGACCGTGGATCTGGGCGCCTCCCAAACTCATGAACAACTGCCTTCACGACTCGTGAATAAAGCCACGTGGTTGGGGTCATGGGTGAGAGTGAGCTGAACGGCTTCCGGTTCGGTGGTCTTGTACGGGATGGCGGCCGCCGCCGGAGCTTAGGCTTTGTCACCGCAGTTGGCGACCTTCTTTTGGAGCGACTCAGCGATCCGGACTTGCTGTCCTGTCTTGCTTGCAGGAACCAAGTCGCCCTCCAGGGGGTTGAGGCTGTCTTCGGTGCGTAGCCAGTGCCTCCCGTCCCGATCGCCGAAATGCAGGCCACGGACCTCCCAGCGCAGCCCCTGTAGTTCCCAGAACCCGCTTGGGCCCTGGATCAGCAGGTCTTCCTGCGCCAGGACGACTTCAGTACATGGCGGCAGACTCATCGGCTGCACCATCACGTCGTACGAACCGTTCTCGTCCTGGTACCAGACGCGGAAGCGGAACGTCACTAGCGGAACGGGATCAGGAGACCGGTTCAACAGATAGACGTGCATCGGCGATGGGGATCTATCTATCCAGAAGGACACTCGGAGCGCCTGCTCCCGAGCGTCATACTCGTTGTTCTCGCGAGACTGTTGTAGTTGGTCCCTGGATACCAGCGCACTGTAGTAGGTCGCGATGCCAGTGAACAGCAGGGTGCCGATGCCGGCGACCACCGCAATGACCGTGCCGAGCTGTCCCCAGTCGATCCGCCTCACTGGTGCGCTCGCGCGGGTCCGGGCTCTGACGCGATCCGGGCTGGGCCTCTCACGCGCGAGCCTCAAGCGTGCATGGTGCCGTGGGTTTCGTGTCACTCGTCCCTCCGGTCACACCGGGCTGCTCCCGGGTTTCCGCACCCCAGGCGGCGCCGCCATCCGCTAGCCGTCTACGCCAGTTGCGGCATGCCCCGGTATGCCCCTCATGATCTGATACCGCCAACTACCCAACTACGCTGCCTTGAGACCATTTCGACGGGCGGATGCGTCGGCGCACAGGGGCTCAACCGGTGCTGGGCGAAAGCCCAAGACCGAAGGCTTCGGCAACACCGAAAGCATCGGCTTCGCGAAACTTCCATGCTGGCCATGCCCGCCCCACCCGTCGGGCAAGCCCGCCCCCCTGCTGTCGCATGCGCTCGCCGATCGGCGAGCAGCTGCTGGAAAGCGAGCGCAGTAGCGTCGTCGGCGGCCGCGACATCAACGATGGCCAGGCCTCGCCCGAACTTCTCGCGGACGCCGGCCGCCACGGACGACTTGCCCGAGGCGCTGTTGCCGCGCCGTACGACCAGTCGGGTCTCTTTGGTTCCACCATCACGCGGGTCACGTTAACGACGGGCCGCGACACCCTTGGGGGGCGTTCGCGGAGATCACCGACGTCGACGTCGGCACCGGATCGGTGGCTTCGCTGGGGTACGCGGTCGCGGGTTCACCGGCTGCAGGCGCGGGTTCCCGGCTGCCGAGACAAGGTCCGTGCCGCCTTTGGGCGGAGTGCAGGGCTCATGCCTGGCCGCGGTGGGGGTGTGGGCGGGCGCCCGCCCCTGTCTGCTCTGGAAGAGCGGCCCCGCCGTCGCCCAGGTGTGCGTCCACTCAGCGGATGCACCAGCGTCCCGGCCGATCGGCTGGCCGGGGCGCTGCTTACGCGGTTCCTGGAGCTCATGCTTGAAGGGCTCCGGTGGTCCGGATCGTGGTCAGGCGACAGCTCTCAGGTGTCGTACGACGAGCAGGGCTTGGGCTGTGCGCCACTCAGAGCCGCCGCGGCTGCCGCTGAAGACGCGGGCTGCGGCTGCGAACCACGGCTCGAGTTCTTCGGGGGTCTGGACGTAGCAGGCCTTCAGGAAGGCCTTTGCCTGGGCGGGTGTGACGGGCAGGACCCTGCCGTTGATGATGCGGTAGGCGGTCGTCTTCGGGAGCAGGCCGGGGCCGGCCATGTCTGACATCTCTCCGGCGGTAGGGCAGCCGGCCCAGACGTGCTGGTCCCGGAGGGCGCGGCTGAAGTCCGACCGGTGGGCGATGAGGCCTGGATCCGGTGCTTTGTGGAGGTAGTAGGGCGCCCTGGTGGCCCGGCGCGCTTCGATCCATAGCTTGCGGGCGTGGTCGACCGCGTCACCGATACTGCCGGTGAACTCTTCCTCCTCGGTCATGGTGAGCTTGACGTAGGCCTCGACGGTCTCCCACGCGGGGTCGGTCGCGCCGGAGGCGGCGCGCTCGAAGGTCGTCTTGGACGGCATCCCGTGGGCGAGCCTGGTCATGTCTCGGTACGTCAGGCTCGCTGACTTCCTGCGTGCGCGCAGGAAGTCAGCGAGCTCGGCACGGGCTTTGACGGTGCGGTCCACGGGCGCTTCAGGGCGGGCCATGGTGATCACCTAGTTGCCCGAGCTGAGGTACGCGCGTGCGATGCGGCCGATGCGGCCGACGCGCCGGCTGCCGGTGACGACCGCGAGCACGATGGCGGCGCCGGTGCCGCCGGCGCCGGCGATGAGGAGCAGGACGTCTGCGACGGTCATGTCGCGCGGGGCGAGGATCGCCGCGGTGACGATGCAGGTCGCGATCATGAGGGCGTGCGGCATGCCGAAGCGGCCGTACGCGTGCGCGGGGGCGTTGTCGGTGCTGGATGCCGCAGGATCGGCGGCTGCTGCCGCTGGTACGGCAGCGTTGGGCTCGATGCCCATGGGGTCTCCCTCATCACCGTCCGGCGATCAGGTGACCGCCGGACGGTGCTACTCGGCTCCAACCGTTGACTTCGTCCTCCCGTGTGCACAGTGGGAGTTGGCGCTCCCGTACGCGAGTGGACACGGTCACGATCTCAGGCGCTATGGCACAACTCCTAGCCCGCTGATGAGTTGGTGCGCCGATGTGCCAAATACACCTCGCGGTACGAACGCGCCGGTGGAGGCGGAGGTTGAACCCTTGTGAAAGCTGGCGCGAAAAACGATCACTGCTGGTGAGGGCCTCGCAGCAGGCACTACCACGAGGCGTGACAGCGAATGACCCGAGGGACCACAATCCGATACGGGCATTTCAGGCAAATATCCGTATGCGGCTCATCTCCGTGCTGAGCGGCGAGCTGGGATGGTTCAATTTCGTGCCGCCTGAGATCCATGCCGATCAAGCTCGGGCGGCCAGACTCTTCACCACGAGCCGCGTTCTACGCCCAGTAGACCGTGGCCGCCCTGATTGCTACTGGCTCCAACCGGCGCGCACCAGGGGGAGGGATGTTGGCGCATCTCTCCACGTGAAGCCGATTGCCATGCCCCCCTGGGGGCAGGCATCGGCTTCACCCGCACCATCAAAGCCCGAACAGGTCAGCAAGCCCGCCAGTCCGGCCGAACCGGGCCGAGGCTGTCCCACCCGCTCAGTACACAGCACCGGGCCGCTGCCATGGATGCGGCAGTCGCAGCCCGCGGATGTCCAGGCGGCTTTCTGCATCGCCGATGATCTCGCAGATGGCGTGATGGGCTGCCCGGGGGTGATGGCCGATGAGCCAGTCCAGCACCCGCACGACCTGGGTCGTGATGCCGTAAAGGCTCCAGTCCTCCGCTGTCGAGCTGCTTGCCGTAGGCGAGTTCGTCGAGAAAGGCGTGCCGGACGGTGGCGGCCAAGACGACCTGGCCTGGGGCCCTCGCCCACGCCATACACACCCGCACCCACCAGGCCCGTCACCGCCGCCAGCACCGGCCGTCCCCGGAGCGGCGACGTCACCACCATCGTCCTCGACGACCAACCCCCGACCGCCGACTGACAGGCCCACAAGCTCTCTTGACCGGCCCGCCGCCCGGACCCGCAGCTCGGGCCCGGGCGGATTGAGGCACTGGCGCGCAGCGGCGATCCCATACGGTGTGTGACGGTCCCCAGGACCCACATAGAGCGACGGGAAGACGGCACCGAAGTCAAACTCGGAGTGTTCCTCTCCAATACCAAGTCGAGGCGCGCGCGAACCTCGCCGCGGACAAACTCGCGCAGCTCGCCGAGTTGGGACTCGACTGGGCGCGCTGAGGCGACCCCACGTGAGAGCCTGCACCGGGGGTCCGTGCCGGTGACGCACACAGCACCGCTGAAGCGGCTGAACGGCGAGGGCGGCAGTCCGATGGCCGATCGGCTGGGCGAGTGAGACGCCTCGCTCCTTCGGGCCTGCCGGAAGGCTCAGGCGGGCATCGGGTGATCGGCTGACTCCAGCGCCAGTGCCCCGGATGAGTGCCCCGGCGCGGAAGGAGAAGCTTCCGATGTCCTGGCTGAGTTCCCGAGGTACTGGCCTCGCCCCGCGCTTTGGACGAGCGCGATTTCTCCGGGTAGGTGCGCTGCTGATGGCGGCGCTGACCCCAGCCGTTCCGGTTTCGGCCGCCCAGGCAGCGGCCCATCACCACCATCCCGGCCATGCGGTGAGCACCCCGAAGGGCAGTGCCCAAGACCGACTGGGCGATCCGAAGGTCACACCCATCGGTTCGTTCGGCGGAATTCGCTATGTGCAGTACGACGGCGTGTTCGAGGGCAGGACGTCGACCGGGAGGTTCCGCGTCCCCTACCGGATCAGCGCTCCTGCCGATCCGCACCGCACCAACGGCACCGCAGTCGTGGAGCCGCCACACTTCGTGGTGGGCCTCGGCGCACTCAATGTCTACCTGCGCAAGGACTTCCTGTTCCGCCAGGGCTTCGTGCACGCCGGCGTCGGCTGGAGCACGCTCGGCAACCGCATCCTCGACCCCTCGGTACCCGGCACCTTCATCGAGGGCGGAGTCGAAGAGGACGGAGCCAGGGTCGACGACGAGATCATCACAGACTTCGCAAAGGCACTCGCCTCCCGCTCCTCCGGCGCGCGTCCCCTGGTCGGCAAGCTGTCCCGACGGTACGGCACCGGCTTCTCCGACAGCTCGTATCCCCTCCTGCGCCTTGTTCATTCCCGCGACGCCACAGGCGCGCTCGACCTGGTGCTGCCCATCACCACGGAGGGCTTCGACCCCCAGGCTGACATCGCCGCCGGCCGCTATAAGGGCAAGGTCCTCATCGTCAATTCGGAATTCGACGACTCGACGGACCTGATCGACCGGGGCATCGCGACCAAGCGGTACCGGTTCTACGTCGTCGCTGGAAGCCCGCACATTCCGGATCCGCTGGACGCACCGCTGGACGTGCCGTTCCCGGTGAGGGGGTCGACCCCGGCGGGCTTCGTGCCCGCGCTGCGCGCGCACTTCCTGCAAGGGCACGCCTGGGTACGCAAGGGGACACCGCCGCCGACGAGCACGCAGTTGCGCACGGCGAACGACTACAGCATCGTCCGGGACGCCAACGGCAACGCAATCACCGAAGACCGCAACGGCCGCCGCGTGCCCCGGCTGCCGTTCATCGAACTCGGCGAGGCCCGCTTCACCACCGGCTTCATCGGCAGCTACGACAACGTACGCACCGTGCAGCAACTCGGCTTCAGCAACCACCGGGCCTACTCCAAAGCCTTCGCCGACAAGCTCCGTGACTACCGAAAGGCCGGCTTCATCCTGCCGAAAGACGCCCGCGACATGAGCCGCCGCGCCAGCCTGTGCCCTCCGTCCACCTTCACGGAGACCTACCGCGACCACTACGCCGAATTCGTCGCGATCCGGCCCTGCACGGCCCGATAAACCTGTCTCCGCGTCATCGGACGCATGACGCGGAGACTTGTCAACCCTGCACGGCACACTGCAGGCATGAACCCGGCGCTACTTCAGCAGCAGATGCAGGAGGGTCATCACTCCGACCCCGACCAGCATCGCGACTCCGACGGCCGGGTGAAGGAATGCCACGTACGTGGCGCCCCCGCCAGTGACGAGCAGCAGCGTGGTACGCAGATCGAGCCCGCCACGGTTGTCGGCCTCGTTGGAGTTGTTCAGCACAGCAATTCCCTCTGAGATCAGGCACGCGGCGATCCGCGTGCGATAGATGACGGCGCATGGGTGGTCCCCGGCCCTTGCGTCCCGGGCAGTGCTCCCGGACGGGGCGGCGCCAGAGTGCTGGAAGCGGGGGTTAGTCCCGCAAGAGCGGCGGCGCTACGCCGCCACCGGCTCGCGCGGCGAACGCGGGCTGGTCGGGCGGCAGCTCACGGTGACCGACAAGTCGTATACAGCCGGGGCGTTTTGCAGTGTTCCGGCGGGGGCGGGGCGGATGCGGACATGCTGGTACTCCTCCTGCACGCAGCGGGTGATCCGGCCAGCCGGGGCGGTGCTCCCCGGAGCGGCTTCTCACGCACCTTGCAGGAGGGGGAATTTGTTGCGCTAGAGGAGAAAACTGCAGGTCAGCCCGGAGAAAAAGAAACAATTCCCGGGGTGGGCTGCAGCAGGGGGTGAGCCGTGTCCGACACGACGGACAGCGCGGGAGACGACTCGAAAAGGCTGCCGGCCCCTGAGGGGCGGGGGCGGCCGCGTAGGGGGGTGCAGGGGCCGCCGCATCGGCAGGAGTTCGCGAACCTGATGCGCGAACAGCTGTTTGAGCCGTTGCGTTCGGCCGGGTGGCCGCTGCACCGGATCAGCGGGATTTTGCGCGAGGCGAAAATCACCGGGTCCAGTGTTCCGACGCTGAGCCGGATCGCCAGTGGTGAGCGCCTCCCGTCAGCGGAGGTTCTTAACGCCCTGTTGGACCTGGTGAGCGAAGTGGCCGGCCGACCAGTGCCGAGTCAGGCGCGGCGGCAGTTGCTGGCGCTGCGATTACAGGCGCTCGCAGTCGCTGACCCCAAAAGCTACCGACTAGAGATCCTTGAACAGGACGCCGGCCGACTCCGAGGGAAGTGCGAGGGCCAGATTGACCAGTACGAGGACGCCGCCATGCCGGCCGAGGCGGACGACCACGACTGCGCGCTGCCATCCCCAGTACTGACCCTGCGTGCGGACACCGCTGCGCATGTTGAAGATGTCGCCGCCGCCGGTGTGCCGCTGCCAGCAGGACTGATGGAACCCGAACCCGAAAGCACGTCAACCGTGCTGGGCGTGCTGTATGAGATCCACGATGTTCTGGGGCACACCTCAAGGGCCCTGCACCGGGCGCTCGCCGAAGCGGACGGGGATCCCGACGCCGCGCCGGCGCCGGCCCCGAAGCCGAGTACGCCGTACACCCCGCCGCCCGCACTTCCCTCCTTCGACCGCAGCGGTGGGGAGAGGGGCGACTGGCTGGCCCCCGCCATTGCCCTGGTGCTGGTCGTGGTGCTGCTCGTGGTGGGCTACGTCTACCTGGTGCCGTTCTTGAAGAAGCAGCGGGGCACGGCCGCCCAAGAATCCCCTTCGGCCCCCATTACGGCCACGGAAACCGTCACCCCGACCGGTGGCCCAGGAGGAGGAAGCACACCGCGCCCCGGGCCGACGCCGACCCCGGACCTCGACCTGGGTGACGACCCGGATCCTTCGCCGGAGCGGCCGACCCAAGAGCCCTCCGAGACCGACACCACCATCACCATCACTGACCCGGCGACTGAGGAGGAGACGGGGCCGGTCCTGGGCGGGCGGACCATGAATGCCGAGCCCCGGCTTGACAGTGCGGATTGCTCCCAGCCGATCGTCTTCACGTTCTCCGCAGCCGCGCAGCGCCCGGGGACCATCGAGTTCGCCTGGCATCCCGACGAACAGCTCATCGCCCGAGGAGTGCAGGACCGAGCAGGAACGATGACCTTCACCACCACCAACGAGCAGCAGGACCAGTTCAACGTCCAGCTGACCGGGACCCAGTCCGGCGAGCGTGTCCAGGGCAGCATGACCGTAGAAGTGACCTCACCCGAGGCCGACCGTGGCACCAACAGCGCCTCCATCGACATCACCTGTATCTGACCAGGCACGAAGGAACGCACGGGTAGACGACTATCGGCATAACCGTGACGCCGAGTAGAGCCCTCCGCGCTGATTGGAACGGCATACATGGGAGCCCCGGCATCAGATGCCGGGGGCTCGTAGGCTGCGGCGATGACCGAGCAGCAGACGCCGGCGCGCTGTCGCCGGCGCGGCCGTCCCGTGGCGGTCCCGTGGCGGTCTGTCGGCCTAGGTCACCGTGCACCCCGTCCAAGATCGCGACCACGAAAGTGGGCAGCAAGGTCGCGGACGTAGGGACTGCGGGTGCGCGGCCGGCTGCGGTCGTTTTACTCGGCGCCTGTCCAGAGGCCGCCGGGCTCGTTCACAGTGGCGCGGAACCTCTCGATCGTGGCCCGCACATGTGGTGCCTGGTCCCATTCCGCACCGTACTCGCCGGCGGGCGTACGCCAGTTGCGTACGAGGTGTTCGGCCACCGCGGCGACGTCATCCGGCGCTGCGAAGACCCGGTGCAGCGCGGCAAGCGGCTGGGTCGGGGTCGCGATGGACGGGCTGACCCGAGCAGTGCGTAGGACCAGCCGCGCTCTTCCTCCCAGTTGAAACGGAGGCCGCCCACGCCGCCGGTGCGGCTGACGTCCCACACGAGCACGAGGTACATCGTGTCGCCATGCCGGGGGTAGGCGCGGTCGGCCCGGATAGTGCCGGGAGAAATGCCCCGCCGAATGAGGGCTTCGTCGACGGCCTGGAGATAGGGCCAGTGCGGCAGCCGCTGTGCCGAACCGGCCCCGAGCCCGGGCGGGTTGAGGATCACAGCTCACCTCCGTGGGTGGAGCGGGTCATGAAGCGCGGCGGAACACGGCGGCGGGGCCGATGATGCGGGGGCCGAACTTGTCGCGGACTCGATCGACGGCGGCTTCGGCCACAAGGCGGTCTTCGCGGGCGCCGTCGAGGCTGATCTGCTGGGCGACCTGGTCGGCGTCGATGAGGTCCTCGCCCTTGAGGGCGAGTGCGGTCAGGCGGCCGCGCTGCAGGCCAGCGGCGTCCATCAACTGGTAGGCGAGGGTGCGCAGGTCGTCGTCGTGCGCGGACGGCTCGATCAGGCGGCGGGTCCTGGTCCAGCTGCTGTTCCCGGCGAACGTCAGGGTGAGCAGCGTGAGGGCGCTGGCCGCCTGGTCGCGGCGGCGCAGCAGCAACCCGAGCCGGACCACCAGGTCGAGGAGGGCGGCCCGAACCGGGGCGCCGTCCAGGGTGTGCCGGGGGAAGGCGTGGCGGACGGTCGCGGCGGACGGCAGGACGCGCGGGACAACGGCGCGCGGGTCGATGCCTCGGGCCCGGTCGGCGGCGGCGCGGCCGGCGCGGCCGCCGAGCAGGCGCTGGATGGTGGCGGACGGGACGGCGGCGAGCAGACCCACGGCGTGGATGCCGTAGTCGACCAGTACCTCGGCCTGGCGCGGGCCGATGCCGTGCAGGGCGTCGACGGGCAGTGCGCCCAGCAGTCGGCGGCCTTCTCGGGTGCGATGGCAAGGACGCCGCCGGGCTGCGGGATCTGGGCGGAGGCGGTGGCCGCGACCGTGATCGAGGATCCGACCCCAACGCGCACGTCGACGCCGAGGCGGGAGAGGGTCCGCACGCGCAGGACCTCGCCCAGGCGGCGCGTGTCGGTGCCGTGACAGCGCAGCGCACCCTTCAGCTCCACCAGGGCCGCCGTGGGCGGCAACGCCTGCACGACGGGCGAGAGCTCCGCAAGCAGCTCCAGGACCTGCCGGTAGGTCTCCTCCGGCAGCCGGTCCGGGCAGCGGACATGCATCACCGTCGGCACCTGGCCTGCCGCTCCGTCCGTGGTCATCACCCTCACCTCCCACACCCCACGTTATCGAACAGAAAATCGAACACGCGAGGGGCGCGAGCAGTGGATCATGGGCATAGAATCAAAAATGTGTTCGATAACCTGCCGCCCGATTTGGAGCGCCTGCACACCCTAGAAGTTACTTGGAATCAGCCCGGGTGATCATGTAGCCCCGGCTCCATCCACGAACCTGGGGGGCGGCTTGAGCAGTACATCAGCACTCATGACCAAGTGGCCGGTGCTGGCACGGCACGCGCACGCAGCGGCCTGGCTACGGGCCTGGGAAGATCTCGGCCGTGCACCGCGGACAATGGACGCGTACGCCCGGGGGCTCGCCGAGTACCTGGAGCTGTGTGAGCGAGAAGGAGTCAATCCGCTCGCCGCGGGTCGGGTGCACATCGCGGTGTTCGTCCGCGTCCTGACGACCCGGCCGCACCGGCGAGGGGCAAACGTCGTCTCCATCGAATCGGGGGCGGGGTTGACCAACGCGACGATCCAGCAGCGCTTGGTGCCAGTACGCCTGTTCTACGACTTCCTCGTGGAGGAAGGCCTGCGCGAGTCGAATCCTGTGGGCCGCGGGCGGTACACGCCCGGTCGCAGGAGCACTCGGCATCGGGGCCTCGTACCCAGGCTGTCCAAGTTGCCGTGGATCCCGAACGAGCAGCAGTGGCGGGATTTCCTGGAAGTCGCGCGGCGCGAGCCGGTACGCAACCGGGTGTTGCTGGCCCACGCCTACGATGCGGCGTTGCGCCGGGAAGAGCTGTGCTCGCTGCGGACCGACGACCTGGATCCGGCGCACCGGACGGTGCGTGTGCGCGCTGAGACGACGAAGAACCGGCTGGAGCGGGTGGTGCCGTACTCCGCGCCGACCGGTGTTCTTCTGGCCGACTACCTCAGGCATCGCACGGCGATCAGCCGGGCCCGCGGACCTCTGTTCTTGTCGGAGTCTCGGCGCAACTACGGTCAGCCGCTGAGTCTGTGGACCTGGTCGCAGGTGGTGCGCGTCTCGCGTTGTCGGCTGGTGTCGAGCGGTTCTCCACGCACACCACCCGCCATCTGTGCCTGACCGATCTGGCACGCATGGGCTGGGAGTTGCATGCCATCGCGTCGTTCGCCGGGGACCGCCACACCGAGACAACCTTGCAGTACATCCATCTCTCCGGCCGCGACCTCGCCGAGAAGTTGAAGAACGGGATGGACCACATTCACGCCTGGCGGATCCAAATGCTTACCAACGGGGGCACACCGCAGGACACGGCGGGAGGAGCTCGGTGATGACGACCGCTCCCCTGCCCGAGGACACCGGCGGGCGATGGTGCTCTCCGATCGACCTGAAGCGCTACGAGCGCTCGCCCGGCTTGTCCGAGGCAGACCTGCACGCCATCCGCCGCCTGGACCTGCGGAACCTGCGCCGACTGCGCTATCACGACCCCGATGCCCCGCAATGGGCTGCGCTCAGCCGTCTGCTGCACCCTCTACAAGACGTCAACGTCGGTTTCGACACGCCGCCCACCATGCACATGCGTCGAGCCATGAACGACGCTGTCGCCGTTCTGCTCCTGCGATGCGCTGACTCTGGCCGCTCGTACTGGGAATGGACCCGCCCCCGTGTGATCGCCGACGATGTCTGGGCCAAGCTGCTGGGGGCCGGACTCAACCTTCAGTCCCACGACCTTCCGCGCGGCAAAGCCGGCCTCACCTACCCGCTGGAGCTGGTCCGCGCCGTCACACTGACCTGGCTGTTCGCCGGTCAGCGCAGCAACGAGATCGCGCGGCTGCGGCTGGGATGCATCCGGTGGCAGTACGACGGCGCTCCCGTCGCCGGCAACGCCATGCAGGTCCTCGCCCGGGACGCCATCTGCCTGCTGGACGTTCCTGCACACAAGACCGGCACGGCGTTCACAAAGCCGGTCGACCCACTGCTCGGGCAGGCGATCAACGCCTGGGAAGCCCTGCGCCCTGCCCAGCCCAAACGCACCGACAGAAGAACCGGAGAGCAGGTCGATTTGCTGTTCTCCTACCGCGCCCGCGCGGTCTCCAGCAGCTACATCAACAGCACCATCACTCCCATGCTCTGCCGCAAGGCCGGCGTTCCGGACGCCGAGGTCCGCGGCAGCATCACCAGCCACCGAGCCCGCTCCACTATCGCCAGCCAGCCGTACAACGCGAAAGAGCCCATGACCTTGTTCGAGCTGCAGGCTTGGCTCGGACACCGCTCCCCGGAGTCCACCCAGCACTACGCGAAGATCAGCCCCAGCACTCTGACCAAGGCGTACAAGGACGCCGGATACTTCGCCCGCAATGTACGGACCATCGAAGTCCTCGTCGACCGCGAGGCAGTCGAATCAGGCGCGGCTGCAGCCGGTGAACCCTGGCAGCACTACGACTTGGGCCATGGCTTCTGCAGCTACACATTCTTCGAGCAGTGCCCCCACCGCATGGCCTGCGCACGTTGCGACTTCTATACACCCAAGGATTCCAGCAAAGGACAACTCCTAGAGGCCAAGGACAACCTCCACCGCATGCTCGCCTCGATCCCCCTCACCGACGAAGAACAGGCAGCTGTCGCTGATGGCCGAGCCGCCATAGACCGCCTCCTGAAGCGCCTCGCGGACGTGCCTACCCCATCCGGCGCCACCCCGCGCCAGCTCTTGCCAATTGTTGAGCTGCCGCCATCGTGAAGGGGCGGATCAGGGACATGCCATGGCATGTTGCTGGGGGGCTCGCGCTGATGGACGGCGGCAGTCTGCCGGGCCGATCGTGCCAGCGAGATGGGTGCCATGGTCGGGGAGCGGCTTGACCTTGACGCTGGGTCAACCCTCCATGCTTCCGGCAGGAGATTCCTCGCAGTCGCCTGGAACAACTCCACAAAGGAGGCAGATGACCATGACGGCCCAATCGATCGCCGGTCCGGTGATTCGCGTGCAGGGTCTGGAGAAGTCGTACGGGAAGCTCGAAGTCCTGCGCGGCGTCGACTTCGAGGTGGCGCGGGGCAACATCTTCGCCCTGCTCGGCTCCAACGGAGCGGGCAAGACCACGACCGTGAGGATCCTCGCCACGCTCCTGAAGTCCGACGCGGGGACAGCCAGCGTCCATGGCTTCGACGTCGCCACACAACCGGCGAATGTGCGGGAGTCCATCAGCCTCACAGGGCAGTTCGCGGCCGTCGACGAGATCCTCAGCGGCTGGGAAAACCTCGTGCTCGTCGCCAGGCTGCGCCACCTCAAGGATCCGGGGGCGATCGCAGATGACCTGCTGAGGCGCTTCTCGCTGACCGACGCCGGCCCGCGGAAGGTGTCCACGTATTCGGGTGGGGTGCGCCGCCGGCTGGACATGGCGATGAGCCTCATCGGAAATCCGTCCGTGATCTTCCTGGACGAGCCGACGGCCGGACTCGACCCCGAAGCGCGCATCGAGGTGTGGCATGCCGTCAAGGAGCTCGCCGAGTACGGCACGACGGTGCTGCTCACCACGCAGTACCTGGACGAGGCTGAGCAGCTCGCCGACCGGATTGCGATCCTCCACCAGGGTCGGATCATCGTGAACGGCACCCTTGCCGAGCTAAAGCAGCTCTTCCCGCCCGCCAAGGTCGAGTACGTCGAGAAGCAGCCGACTCTGGAGGAGATCTTCCTCGCGGTCATCGGCGACGGCGAAAAGAGCGACGCCACTGGCACGACAACTGGGGGGCAAGGATGACCGCGTACTTCTTCAACGACACTGTCGCGCTCACGGGGCGGACCCTGCGCCATGTCACACGCAGCATGGACACCATCATCACGACCGCCATCACGCCGGTCGCCATGATGTTGATGTTCGTCTACGTGTTCGGCGGCGCCATCGATACCGGGTCGGTTTCGTATGTGAACTACATGCTGCCCGGCATCCTGCTCATGACCATCGCCTCAGGCATCTCCTACACCGCGTACCGGCTGTTCACCGATGTGAAGAGCGGGATCTTCGAACGATTCCAGTCCATGCCGATCGCTCGGTCGGGTGTGCTGTGGGCCCACGTCGTCACCTCTCTGGTCGCCAATCTGATCGCTCTCGTGCTCGTCGTGGGCGTCGCTGTGCTCATGGGCTTCCGCTCCGGGGCAGGAGTATCTGCATGGCTCGCGGTCACCGGCATCCTGCTCCTGTTCACCCTGGCGCTGACCTGGCTCGCCGTGATCCCCGGGCTCTCCGCGTCGTCGGTCGAGGGAGCGGGCACGTTCGCCTACCCGCTCATCTTCCTGCCGTTCGTCAGTTCGGCGTTCGTGCCCACAAAGACGATGCCCGGCCCGGTGCGCTGGTTCGCCGAGCATCAGCCGGTGACGTCGATCGTCAACACGATCCGCGACCTGTTCGCCCAACAGCCGGTCGGCGACGACATCTGGACCGCCCTCGCCTGGTGCGTCGGCATCCTCGTCGTCGCGTACGTCTTCGCGATGGCCGCCTATCGCCGGAAGATCGCCTGAGGCAGTCTGAGACCCATGCTCACCATCAGCCAACTTGCGGCGTACGCCGGGGTGACGGTACGGGCGGTACGCCACTACCACAAGATCGGACTGCTGCCCGAGCCCGAGCGCGACCGGTCCGGATACCGGACATACGATGCCGCGGCGGTCGTACGACTGATCCGGATCCGCACCCTGGCCGATGCGGGGGTGCCGCTGGCCAGGGTGCAAGAACTCCTCGACGCCGGCCCGGAGGAGTTCGCCGGCGGTGTCCAGGAGATCGACAAGGATCTGCGCGCCGAAATCCGGCGGCTGCAGCACACCCGCAGCCGGCTCGCCCGGCTCGCCGCCGGAGAGCACCTGGCGCTTCCGCAGAGCGTCGTGGGCTACCTCGACCGGCTGCGCGGTCTCGGCGTCGGGGAGCGGTACATCGAGCTGGAGCGGGATGCCTGGATCATGATCGCCGCGCAGGTGCCGCACCTGATCGACTCCGTGATTGCCAAGAAACACGAGGAACTGGACGACCCCGACATGGTGAGGCTCTACAGCTTCTTCACCGGGGAGCCCGACTGGCTGGCCGGCGATCCACGGATCGTCGAGGTCGCCGACATCCTGGAACGGCTGATGATTCGCGCCGTGGAGGCCGGCGAAGTGGGTACCGACGGTTTCGACGACCAGTTCGTCGCTCTGATGGACTCGACCATGCTTGAGTCCGCACCAGGCGCCGAACTGGTGTTGGCGATTCTCAAGGAGCGTGGCTGGAGCGGCTGGACCCGCATCGAACGGGTGCCGGCCGACAGACTCAACACTCACACATGACGTCGCTCAGCTCATGCTGGGCTGGCCCGGGGGCCGCCTTCCGGTGCGCGCACGTTCAGCAGTCGGTTGACAAAGTTAATTCCACAGAATGCGGGTCTGGCACGCCCTATGGGTGGAACGCATCGACCACAAGATCGCCGCCCTTCAGAAGCGGCAGGCCGAAGCAGAGCGCGG
Source organism: Streptomyces sp. R11 (assembly GCF_041051905.1). Taxonomy (NCBI): domain Bacteria; kingdom Bacillati; phylum Actinomycetota; class Actinomycetes; order Kitasatosporales; family Streptomycetaceae; genus Streptomyces; species Streptomyces sp. R11. Next base: position 9,256,155 of record NZ_CP163432.1, on the reverse strand, counting down.
TCGGCGCGCCCGCCCTCAGCCGCCGGCCCGGATCGTCGAACTCGGCATCGGAGCCGACCGCACTCCCGTCCAGGTCCACGCCGCGACTGCCACATGGCAGGCAAACGGCGCCGCGCGGTCAGCCGTGACGAAGCCCGCCGGCTCCTCGCCGCAGGACTGCCCGGATGCGGCCACTGCGCACCCGACGTCCGGCTGCGCATGGACGACTTAGAAGTGGCGCGAGTCCGGTCTGGGCGGCCCTGCCGACACCGAGGAACTCAAGCGGACGATCACCAGGCCGAACAGCGCACTGTCGCTCTGACCGCCGCCTTGGAAGAACCTGGAGGCCAACCGTCAGTTGACCCGAGCCTTGAACCAGCGTGAGTGACCAGCCGGTCCCCCGCGTGGAGTCGTCCCGCTGCTATGGATGCTGCGCGGGACCGACGAGCCAGTCCTGCAGCTCACGGTGCCGGAACTGGTAGGCGACACCGGCGACTCGCAGCAAGCCTGCCGACTCTGCCCAAGCGAGGAACGCACCGAGCCGCCACGGCAAGCGTCGGCTTCCACGGCGCGTGCACAGCAGCAAAGCGAAATAGCGGTAAGCACTGGACGCTGCCACCAGGGCGAACGCCAGCGTCACACCTAGCTGCCAGGAGAGTCCGACAGAAGCCGGGACCTCGAGGCCCGGTGCGATGACGAAGACGACGATTGGTGCCACGAGGAGCCCAACCATGACGCCGCGGCCGAGCGTGCTTACGACATCGGCGCGCAGGAAGTGCCGTGGGTCCGCGATGTCCGCCGCCTGCGGATTCTCGAGCCTCATCGCCCCCAGGCCCAGCCACACAGTCAGGAAAAGGGCCATCCAGACGGCGGCCCCCAGAGAGAACGTCAGCCCCAGCTCCAGCGCGAGGCCGGCCGGTATGCAGACGACGGCGCCGAGTATCAGGCCCCAACCGCAGCCGAACCGCAGACCGCGGGCTCCGCTACGGGAGAAGAGGTTCCTCGGCAGGGCCCGCTCCATCGTCGGCCACGCCTGCCATGCCTCGGTCGCCCACAGCGCCAGGAGTTCGATGCACAGGAACACCGCAACCTGGACCGCCAGGTCGCTGTAGAGCATCGTCCAGAAACGCACGCCGAGCCAGGGCAGGATCACCCAGACTGGCGCTAGGACGAGGCAGTGTACGACGCGCGGCAGGTACGTCCCGGCAAGAGGCCAGAGGGCGTGCGGGACCACATCGGTGCCGGACAGCCGACGGCCCCGCACCGAGCGGCCCTCGGCCTCATTACGGTGCAGGTAGACGGCCAGGGTCCGTAGCCACGTACGTGTCTGGTCGGCAGAGTACAGCGCGCCGCGAGGCGCCGGATGACTCGCGACGGCCGCTTCGACGAAGAGGCCGAGCAGACGATCGCGCAGGGCGCGGTCCCCGTCCGAGTTCGGCTCCACCAGTTCACGGGGGTCCCGCACGTACGCGCCCGTGGCTGGGTCACGCTGTTCGTACACGACCGCGGCCAGGGTCAGCCGCCAGGGCGTGGCGAGCCGCGCGGCAAGAGGCGTGGCGGCGGAGCCGTAGATCTCGTCAAGCACCCCGGCCCATCGCGCGGGGTCGTCCGTCCTGCCCTCAATGAACGCCCGGCCCCTGGCTGGCCGCACACTGCTGATATCCACCCGGGCTCCGTCCTTGAGCCACACGCGCGCCGATTCCAGCGCCCGGTACTGCTCGGTGCGGCAGGTCAACACCAGCTTCGCGCTGTCCAGCCCGCGCTGGTAGGAGTTGAGCGCGTCGAGCGCCCGCCGGGCCTGGGAGGTGTAGTCCGGAGCGTTCTCCGCGGCCATCTCGTCCAGTCCGTCGAGCACCGGCAGCACCATTCCAGCGTCGAACAGCGCGCCCGCGGCAGCCTCGGAGAGGCGGTGAGAGTCCACCAGGTATGAACAGACCCATTCCCGCAGAGCCTTCACCGGGTCCTCGCCCGGACGGGCGGCGGGCGCCGGGGCGAGCAGGGTATGCCACGACGACAGCGACAGCCGCACGGGCACCGGATCGTCGGGCCTGCGGTCCTGGAGCAAGCCGAGGATCAGCTCCAGGGTTAGTAGGGTCTTTCCTGCCCCGGGCGGTCCGGTGATCACCAGTCGGCCAGGGCGCAGTCGGCGGTAATAGGCCACGACCTTGCGCGAACTCCCCCTGGGCCGGGCGCCCAACGCGTTGTGATGGGGTGCTGGCATGTAGACGAAGTCCAGATCGATCGATCTGCCGTGCCCGCCTAGCAGGCGCTTTCTGGCCCCGGTCTCGGAGTCGAGTACCGCTGCGGCGAGCCTGCTCGCCGTGCCCGCGACGTCGGTCTCCTGGTGCCGCCAGGAGAGCCAAGCGAGATGACCGGCCCACCCGCTGACGGACAGCCCCACCAAGGCGATCACCGCGCTCAGTGGGTCAATGTCCCCCCGCTTGGCCCCCGGAAGCATCAGCGCAGCCACGCCGAGCCCCAGTACCGCCCCCATGCCATACAGCCACGCGGCAAGCCGCCCCCGCCCACTCTTCATGCCCCACATGATGAACACCAAGGCGCAGCCCGTGCCGGGAAACTTCCTTATGTATGGCTCTCCGGAGTGAAAATACTGAGAAGCTGCAGCGCATGCGACGACCGGGCCGTCACACCACGCTCCTCTTCGGCTATGGGTGCAGCGGAGGCACGGGGACCGCACAGCGGTGCAGGCGGGTGTCCATGTCGAAATTGACCACTCAGCCCCGTCGCTCGATCCAGCGATCGCGCCACAGCTCAGGCTCCAACTGCCAGCTGAACGACGGCTCCTGGTACTCGCCCTACGACGAGACCTACTTCATCGCCCCTCGCGGCCTCGACATCGACCGCCTCGTCCCGCTCGCCGAGGCCTGGGACTCCGGCGTCTCCGCCTGGACCGCGAAGGAGCGGGAGGGTTACGCCAACGACCTCGGCGACGCCCGCGCGTTGATCGCCGTCTCTGCCGGGTCAGACTGCTCGAAGACCGACCAGGATCCGGCCACCTGGCAGTCACCCGCTGCGTAAGAACGGTGCGACGTGGGACGACGCGTGGGACGCGACACAGAACGCATTCGCGGAGGCGTATCAACGCTGGGATCGCATCGACTAAAGGTTGTCCCGTATGAGGCGCGAGTTATCCGGTGAGGGCCAGGTTGTGGAGCCGGGCGATGCCGAGCATGGCCTGGTGAACGCCGTGGCCCTTGAGCCGGCAGTCCCGCAGGATCTTCCAGTTCTTCAACCGCGACAGGGCGTGTTCCACCCGGGCTCGCGCCCTGCGGTGGACGGCATTCTCCGCTTCCTGGTGTGGGCTGAGGTGCGTCTGACCTCGTCGCTTGCGATGCGGGAGGAGCAGGCCGGTGCCCTGGTAGCCCCCGTCGGCGATGGTCGGTGCGCCGCGGCAGACCCGGTCGACGCCGGACTCCGTGAAGGCCCGGCAGTCGTTGCGGCTGCCAGGCAGCGGCAGGCCGATCGCCACCACCAGACGGCTGTTGGCGTCGATCACGACCTGAAGGTTCGTCGAGTACCGATAGTTCTTGCTGGACGCGGCGATGCTGCGGTCGCGTGTGGGCACGAGGGTGCCGTCGACGATGTAGACGGTGTCCTTGCGCGGCCGGCGCGCTGGCGAGATGGCCAGCAAGGGCGCCAGGTGGTCGAGGATGCGGTCGGCCGCGGACTTGGAGACCCCGAACAACGGCGCCACCTGCCGCAACGTCAGGTTCGTGCGCCAGTACGTCGCCACCAGCAGCACCCGGTTCTCCAGCGGCAACCGCCAGGGACGGCCGCGCTGAACGTCACCACCGCGACGCCGTACCAAAGCCACCAGCCTGGTGAATTGAGCCTCGGTCAGCCCGGAGAACGGCTCGATCCACTTCGGATCATCCGCTGAGATCACCCCACCCATGCCCAGTCAACGCACCAACTGCCCCATCAGTTACGGGACAACCTTTACCCGGCAAAGTACGTGCGTGCCACCGCGCTGCGTAACTGCCGGACGCAGCTGCAGCGTGCGTGTCCGACTCCGTAGTGGACTCCCTGCACAATGTGATCAGCCTGGGCGACGGGTTCAGCCAGGGTGATCTAGAGGGCACGGACGATGACCCGCCACGAGCAGCAGCCGCAGTTCGCGGTCCGTTCCACCCACCCGGCCGTACACCACTTCCGGGAGTGTTTCAGCGCTGTCCGCGACTACGTGGGCGCACGTCGCCACGGTGCCTGGCGCGATGAGGAAACCGGTGCCGGATCTTCGCGACGCACCGTCGGGTGAACGGATCATCAGCGCCACCGTCGCCGCCGTGAGCAGATCCCGAGTAGTGGTGCTCAGGGCGGTCACGGCGTCGGCGCGGCCCACCCCAGTGCGACCTTGAAGGTGGACCGGGCTGTGGCCTTGCCGAGGACCGCCACGAGCGTGCCGGACTCGACCGCGAACTCGCACGCGAACTCGACGGTCGCCTTCTGGCTGCCGGTCTGCTGCAAGCGCGTCCCCACCGCTCTGGCGACCCCCACCAGCGAGTCCAGGGCCTCCTCAAGGGTCGGCCGCGAAGCCGCGATCTCCCGCTCGTCTGCACCGGCTTGGCCGGACTCCAGCCGGCGCACCGACAGATACAGCGGATGTCCTTCCACTGTCACGGGAACCACGGCCGTTTCGTCTCCGGCCGTCGCGTCGGCCCCTGCCCGCTCGTCAAGCACCCCGCGCCTCCCCTTCACCTGCCCACGCATCGCCCCCGCAGCAGCGTTCAGCCCAGTGATCCCGCTGGTCGTCCGTCGGAAAACCTGCTCAGATCACTCCCGAGTCCAGCATCGCGTCCGCCACCTTCACGAAGCACACTCCGTCTTCCGGGTCGATCGAGACCGCGCCCGGCCCGCGAACCAAGCCCACCTTTCCAGCCGCGCCCACCTGAGCACGCACCACGTTCCCGACGGTCGGGGCCACCACTCGACGGAACTCGACCGCGAGGAAGTGCAGTCCCGGACATCGACCCACGTGCCAGCGCCGCTCACACGAGACTGCCCAGCATCATCCAAGAGGGCGCTGCGGGAGCGTGAAGGCAGCTTTTGTGTGGACTTCTTCCGCCGGGCGATTGAGGGTTGGCGTTGAACCGCGGCTTCCGACAACCCGGCTGAGCGATGCTGCGTTGCGGCGGGTAGGCACACTCGCCGACGGCAGGGAGTGGCCCCACCTGGTCTATGCATCGGCGGAGTCGTGACGCGGGGGACGTTGTTGTGCTGTCTGGCGGACCTCCCGTCAGGGCGCAGGCCTGGAGGAGTCTCTTTTTCCAAGCGCAGCTTGCCGAGCTGGAGTGCCGCGGGTGCGGGTTCGGTCAGTCGGCACGCGCGGCCAGCAACTGCTCTCACGTATGGGCGGTTATGCCATCGGTGGGCGGGCGTCGCAGCCGGTATTTCCATGCGATGGCCTCGATCGTGCGGCGGTGATCCGCCCACCTTCGTCCATGGACCGGATCGGCCGGCACCGCTGAACGCGTACCCGGGGAAGGGGCGGCGGGCAGCAGCGCTGCGACAGGTGTGATGCCTGCCGCAGCAACTGCAGCTCGCCTTCGGCGGCCTTGATGATGTATTCGTCGTACCTGCCCTGAGCCGAGTCCGGGGTGACCTCGTTCAGAGCACCCGCTCAGGGATTCTTCTCAGATCTGACTGCTGCGCGCATCAGTATGACGATCTTCGCCGGAGAATATCCAGTTCACGAAGTGGGAAGGCGATTCCACCCCACGCCCTTGAATACCCGTCAGCACCTCCACACCGAACCAGCACGTCCTCGGCCATGACCTCCACGCTGCGAATAAATGAACGGACGTCAACCCGACCGTGCCATCGCAGACTTCCTTCAGCCCAGCGGCGGGACTCTGATTCCATGTCCGCGAATTGGACGACCTGCAGGTACGCTTCTTCGTCCGCTCCTGTAAAGAACAGGAAGGTACCCGCGGGCTCGGCAGGAAGGAAGGCAGTTGCAGAGCTTGAGCCCAACTGAAGGTCAATGGCCGTTTGCATTACAGAACTGAGGCCATCTCCCACGTATGTGGTGTGTACTTCGATGACCTCCCGTGGAAAGCGTAGAACGAGGTCGGCCGAGCCGGTCCGCAGCATCTTCCAATGCAGAGAGAGTTCTTCCATTGTTATCACCTTGGATAGGCGGTACGTAGAGATCCGTCTGGATTAAGGATCACTTCGACGCGGGTTTCACCTCGGGATCCAACAGGGTAGTCGAAATCATGCGTGTGAATTGTTCCGTCGCGAGGGCGCCCAGCTGCATCGGGAGTATTTCGCCGCCCTGGAGTTTTCGCGGCATCCTCAATCAATTCTCCGATTTCATCCAGATCCAGGTAATTGGAGAAAGTCGTGTTTCCTTGCGCCACCCCTGGGCTTCCATCCACGTGCTCATCCAGCACGTGTTGCCAACCATCCCCGCTAAAGAGACTGCAGTTGCTGTTGTGGACGAGGACCGGCGTCTGCCCCGCCAGCACATAGTACGTGTGCGCGCCGGGCGGGCGGCACCTGCATTTTCGCTGGTCAGCGAATTCCGGCCTGTCCGTGGGCGTGCGTGGAAGTGCCGTGTTGTGCGCCCGTGTTGCCGTCGGCGTTGCCGTCAGACGGCAACGTGCGGTGAGGGCGGTGGAGTGGGCTTTGGCCGGTGTCCTGCCCGGGTTGGGGTCGGGCATGGTCAGGGGGCCGTACGCTGGCCCGGCAACTCGGGCAGGCTGTGCCCCTGCCCGGAATTTGAACGAGTGGCCCCCTGGCCTTGCTCGACGCGGGCCCCGGCCCGGGGAGGTGGGTAAAGCCCACGGAGCCGACCGACCCCACCTTCGGGCCCCGTCCCGGCCAACTCCCCGCCGTTGCCTCGCCGTCGGCCTGGCGCTCGCCGTGCTGGCCCGTCCGGCTTCTCTGCGCTTCCGGTCGTCCGCTGTGCTGCCTTTGCGCGGCCTGGTCGCTGGCCGGCCCGCGGTGGCGGAGCCGAGAGCGGGCCGGGTGGGCGGCCGTGCCGCGCGCGACCCGCGTCAGCGGGTCGCCTTGGCTGACGTTGCCGTCAGCGTTGCCGTCAAACACCCCTGAAGCCCCACCGGAAAGTAATCCGGTGGGGCTTCAGGCTTACTGATGAAATCCTAGGGCTGCCATCGAATTCCCTTCATTTCAACAGCCCGCAATCGGGTCACGATGACGATCTGATTCGCTCGACCTCTCGACGGATCGGGCCAATCCGGGGAACTCGATCCCACCACCATTCGCCATTCGATCGCTCACCGCCATCGAGACGACGAACAATTCCAGATTCATCAATTTCAGTGAACTGCATAAATCTGGAGTCGGCATCATCGAGCGCCCGCCTGAATCCCACAAGGAAATCTGAGTCGGCGTTTTTCATGCCGAGAGAGACGAAGCTCCTGAGTGCGAGGGCGGCAATCAAGTCATAGACGCCCCACACCGTCCTGTCGGAATCGGGTAGCCCAATCTCCGCCTCAATTCTAAGAACGTGATTGCGCCAGCTCTCCAGCAGCTCAACCAGCCCTAGGGTCCGCTCCGGGGCGACTGGAACTGAGACGCCCTCCAGCCGACGGATATCCATATCCGTCAGGAAGCATCCGAGCCATTCGCCTCGTTCGCTTGTATTCATCCATTCACCTGCCAGGGTAATACGACGTGGACTTCCACGGCATATCCCAGTTGATAATTACGCGGACACCATTGTGGTCAAACCTTGACGAGTTCTGCCCGTCCAACTGGCGCGGCCCAGCCTGCCGAAGCGTCGTCTCAACTTCCGTGGCGGACGGACGCCCCATTGCCGGGTTCCCCCCACCCGTGTGCCCGTTCACGAACTCAACCATCTCGTCGAGACTGTAGTCGCTTCCATGGAAATCCTCGCCGCCGAGACGGTCTCCATTCCTGCCGCCAGCTGGAACTCCACAATTCGGACCGGAATTGTGCACCAGGATCGGAGTGGCCCCCGCCAGCACATAGTACGAGTGCAGGCCGGCAACGGTGAGGTTGTAGGTGCGGGCATGTTTTATGAAGGGGCGGTTTTCCGTGACGATGACGGTGTTGCCCTCGTCGGTGAAGAGGGTCATGCCCGGGTTCAGGTCTTGTGTCTCGACCCAGTTTTGCTCGGATGGTGACCAGAAAGGGTGCTCGTGGGTGGCAGTCAGTCTTTCGATGCCGTCATCTGTCGCTAGGGACAGCTCGTTAAAGTGTTTGTCGTCTTCGGTGATGATGTGGCGGGTGACTGCCCTGGGGCCGGTTTTGTTGGTTTCAGGGTCGGTGGCCTGGACCTTGTCGCCGACGCTGATGTCTTCGATGTCTTTGGTGGTGCCGTCGGCCATAAGGACGTCTGTACCGGCGGGGAAGCAGTTACTGCAGGGGCTCTTCCATTTCACTCCGGGCCCACGCGCACCGAGGCTGGCCACTATTGACTGAAAACCTATATTGCCACATATCAGGCAGGTGTTGACCGCGTCAATACTGTCTACATGTTTCCAGCCTCCGTAGAAGTTGCGGAGTTCGCTGCATCCGTCGTTGAAACTTTCACTGCAGCGCTCTCGGAAATAGAGCTCGACCATGAGTTCATAGCTCAGGTCTTCTGAATAGACGCCGTTCCTCTGGAGCTGGCCGACACCTGGAAGCGCGTACTGGTATTGCTGATATATCTCCTTGGGCGGCAGGGTTGACTCGCCGTCGCCGAGATCGACGATGACGGGATTTCCGCCGCCGCTGCTGCCGTCATCTCCGTTGCCGCCGAGGTCCCCGGGGCCGCACTCGTCCCAGCCGCCCTCGCATTCTGATCCGTCCGTGTATTCCAGGATCATTCCGGATGGGTCGGCGTAGTTGATGGGGTCGTTGGCGCTGTAGCTGAATGCTGAGAGGTTTTGCGGGTTGTATGGGGTGGTGAGGGGGTCGGGGCTGAGGAAGCGTCCGAGGTGGGGGTCGTAGGCGCGGGCCCCGAGGAGTGACAGTCCTGTGCTGGTGTCTTCGGTTTTGCCGAGGAATCCGCTGTCGGTGCCCTTGGGCAGGGTGCCGTTGCGTTCGTCTCCGAAGGGGGTGTAGCGGCGGCGGGTGGTGGTGCCTGTGGTGGCGTCGACGGCAAGTTGGGTGGAGGCCTGGGTGTCGGCCATCAGGTAGGTGAGTTTGCCGTTGGCGGTGGTGGTGCCCTCGGTTGTGCGCATGGCCACCACCGAGGTGCCGCTTGTGTAGTAGCGGGTGGCTGTGGCGGTGGTTTCGTTGGTGGTGCGCAGTTCCATGCCGCCGATGGTGGCGACGGTCTCTTCGGGTGTGGTGCGGATGAGGAGGTTGCCGTCGGCGTCGTAGGTGTAGCGGGTCAGTTCGCTGCCGCTGCCTGTGGTGGTTTTGACGGTGGAGAGCTGGCCGAGGCTGGTCCAGGTGTAGTCGGTGGTGGTGCCGGACTCGATCCGCTGGGTCATCTGGCCGGCGGCGTCGTAGGTGAAGGTGTCGGTGCGGGTGGTGCTGCCTGCGGTGATGTGGTTGATCTTTCGCACGCCGTGCGGCTTGGCGGCGTTGGCCGTGGTCCAGGTTCCGGTGTCGTCGTATCCGGGGTAGAGGTAGTCGCGAGTGGTGGCCTTCCCGGTCGCGTCGATGTCGGTGACGGACTGGAGGTTGCCGAGGCGGTCGTGGGTGTAGGCGCTCTGGTAGGGGGCTTGGCCGGTGAAGTCGGAGGTGCTGTTCAGTGAGCACCCGCCTTGATCGGCCCGGGTGTAGGCGCTAGTGAGGCGGGCCTGGTCGTCGTAGCGGAAGCACTGTGACTGGGCGGTTTGGCCGGAGGCCTGTTCCCGCAGCTCGGTGATCTTGCCGTCGTAATCCTGGTAGTAGAGGTCCTCCTGTTTCTCACTGGTGTACGGGCCGACGGTGGTGGTCGTCGTGATGCCGCGCAGCCAGCGGGTGCCGTTGGCGTAGTAATAGCTGTAGGAGCGTTGCGCGGCGACCCCGCTGATCGGGTCGGTGGGGGATCCGTAGGAGCGGTCGGTCAGCAGACCATATGCGTCGTAGAGGGTCGCCTTCACGTAGGTCTGCTGGCCGGAGGCAAGGCTGACGGGCTGGCCGTAGGCGTTGTAGGTGGTGGTGACGGTTTCCGCGTCCAGCCCGCCCGCTGCTGGGTAGCTGACCGTGGTCAGGTGGTCGGCGGCGTCGTAGGTGAAGCTCGTGGTGTAGTCGCTGGCAAGGCCGTTGACGCTGGCCGGGATGCTGACGGTGCTGCGCAGTGGGCGGCCGCGGTCGTCGAAGGCGCCGGTCTTGACGGTGTAGGTGGTGCCGTCTGTGTCCGTGCTGGTCGTCGCGGTGATGCGGCCTTTGCCGCCGGGCACGCCGAGTCCGTCCCAGGTCCAGGTGGCGGGGGTGTTGGTGCCGCTGGTGACGGAGGTCTTGCGTCCCAGGTTGTCGTAGGCGTAGGTGAGGACGGTCCTGCCGCCGTTGCTGGTGGCCTTGCTGATCTGTCCGTTGGCGTCGTACTCGGTGGTGGACCATCCCGCGTCGGGGTCCGTGGTTCTGATGCGCTGGCCGGCCCAGTCGTAGGTGTAGAGCGTCTCGTTGCCACGCGAGTCGGTGATCTTTTGCAGGCTGCCTTGTGCGGTGTACGTGTACTGGGTGGTGAAGGTGGAGCTGCCGTTGTGCTCAACGATCTTGGAGGTCTGTCCGTAGACGTCGGTGTAGCTGTCCGTGGGACCGGCGGCAGCGGGGGTCACGGTGGTGTAGTCGCCGTGGTAGGAGGTCGTGACCCGGCCGTACGGCTGCGATCGTGCAGTGGTGCCGTCGCCTACAAGCAGCTCGGACTTCGTTGTGCGTCCTGCCCAGTCCAGCACCTGGTCGGTGTACGAGGGCAGGTCCTCGACCTTGGGGCTGACCGGGCCGCCCGAGCCCGCTGTGCCCTGGTTGCGGAAGACCGCCGAGGTTCCCGTGACGTGGCCGGCTGTGTCATAGCGGGTGACCGCGACCTGCCGGTTGGGCACTTCATTGCCCGTGGTGGGATCGGTGCCGTCCCGGATGGGCGCTTGCGTTTCCCTCGCCCGGCCGAGCCCGTCGGTGTAGGCGTAGGCGGACAGGTAGGTGGTGCCGGACTGCAGGGTGTGGGTCGCCACGCGGGGGTAGCCGTCGACGGAGTCCGGAACTCCCCCGATGGGGGAGGCGGGGATGCTGTAGCTGAACTTGAGCGACGGCGAGGACCCGGTTTCGGTGGGCTTCCACACCTCGATAGTGCGGCCTGCAGCATCCAGCGTGATCTTGGTGCTCTTCCCGTTGGTGTCCTTGCTCTGATAGGGCACGCCCCAGAACCGGGACTTCCACACGGTGGTGCTCAGCGGTCCGCGCAGGTCGGCGTTGTTGTCGGTCGGCTTGGGGGTGGTGGTAGTGATGCCGTCCAGGGGCCAGGTGTTTTCCGGGCTGTATGTGGTGGTCGAGCGGTTGCGGTTGGCGTCCTCGGTCCAGCGCATCCGGCCGGCGTCGTCGTAGCCGTAGCGCACCTTCTGGTAGAGGCTGGCTGTGGTGTGAGTGCGCATTTCAGTGAGATTGCCGTCTACCGGTTTGTTGCCGGCCACGTCAGCGGCTTGGTCGTAGAGGGTGGCTTTGTAGCCGTCCTGGTTGGCTGCGGCGCGGTCGGCGCAGCCGGTGGTGTAGTGGCGGGTCTCGTCGACGAGGACCGTCCAGCGCTGAATGCTGCCGCCCTCGTACACGTCGGTGTTGTAGGCGCGGCCGTAGGTGGTGCACCGGTTGTCGGCGACGTCCTTCTCACCCTGGTCGTCGATGCGCAGGGGCAGTCCGTAGGTGGCTGAGGCGGCCTCGGCTGCGTCGTATTCGTTCTGGACGACGTGGGTGCGCCAGCCGGTGGAGATCCTGGTTTCGGTGGTGGTCTGGCTTCGCGGACGAAGCGTGCGTCGGGCAGGCCGGCGTACTGGGCGGTGTTGTGTGCCCAGTAGCGGTGGAAGACCCGCTTGTGGGAGATGCCGGCGTCGTCCCGGACGGAGGTCTCGATAGTGCGGCCCTGCAGCCAAGGTGAGTCGGTGTAGGAGGTGCCTTCGCCGTCGGTGACCGAGACGGAGCGCGTGGCCGAGGGGTCGGTCTTGGAGGTGCGGTCGCCGTCCAGGCCGCGGTAGAGCCAGTGGAACGTGGAGTGCTTGACGGTGCCGGTGCCGGTGGTGGCTTCGACGCGCTGGTAGCCGCGCCAGTCCGACCAGGACTCGTCGTCGTCCGGGGTGAGGGGGTCGTTGGTGAAGCGCCAGCCGGCGCCTCCCTGGTAGTCGTAGGTGGTGGTCATTTCCGGGGCGCCGTCCTGGTTGCTGGTGACCGTCGGGTCGACGGTCACCTTGGTGACCAGGAACTTTTTGAACCAGCCGGTCTTGGATGCGGTGTCGCCTTCGGGGGTCCACTTCTGCCGGAAGCAGTCCTTGGTGTTCGACGCTTCGCTTGGCAGGTTGTCGGCGCTGCACGCGTTCGGAGATCCGTAGGTGACGGTGGTGGTGGCGCCCAGGTCGCCGTGGATGGTGCTGACGCGGCGGAAGTTGAGTTCGGTGGAGCCGACCTTGTTGTCCAGGTCGACGCCGTTGAAGTTGATGACCGGCAGGACGATGTCCTTGCCCGACCCGTAGGTCTTGCGCTGGACGTAGTCCAGCCACAGAGTCTTGCCGATCGTGCCGTCCGGGTTGGGCAGGCCGTGCTTGGTCTGGTACTGCTGCACCAGATCCCAGCCGTCCGCAGTGGTGTTGAGCACGGACGTCTTGATGTCCCACAGCATGTCCTTGCTGAAGAACGTGGGGTAGTACGTCTTGCCCGCGCAGTAGTAGTCCGCCGAGCTGCCGTCGCACAGCAGGTCGACGGGCACGTCCGGGTAGGAGGAGGGGCTGGAGGAGATCGACGGGCAGGCTCTGGGCTCGCTGCGCAGCGGGTCCGCATCCGACATGCGCTGCGTGCACCGGCCCACGTGGGTCAGTTCGACCTTGCCGGTCGGCTTGGAGCCCGTGATCTGAGCGGGCCACCCGTACTCGATCCCCGTGAGGTAGCCGCTCGCGGTGTAAGAACGGGCCTTGTCGCTGTTGGCGACCGACCGGTAGTAATTGGTCTCCTTGTCGTAGAAGTAGACCGACTCGACCTCGTTGGCGTCCACCTCGCGGTCCAGGCTCCACCGCCAGGCCTGCGTGCACGGTTCGGGGAACTGGGCGTGGCAGGGCTCGCCTGCGTTGTTGCCCACCACCGGGATGGTGAACACCGACCCGGTGGCGCTGCCGGTGCGCTCGGAGCGGCCCCAGCCGAAGTAGTAGCGCTTGCCGTCCTGGGTGGAGATGACCCAGTACTCGTCGTCCGCGCCGTGACCGCCACTCAGATGCTGCACCCGCCACCCGGGGTCGTCCTGCAGGTGGTAGGAGCCGGCGCCGTTGTTGTCCTGCACCAGAGTCGAGGTCACGCCGTTGAGGTTGATGACGTAGACGGAGCCGTCCGGTTCGTCGGCGGTGTTTGGCGAGTCCCAGCACATGTCGCCGATCGTGGCCAGTCCGTCCTGGTTGCAGTTGCGGTAGCGGCGCTCGATGAAGCCGACGTTCAGGTCCCAGCCCATGCCGACCCAGGAGGCCTGATTGTTCGTCGCCGAGGTGCGTCCATCAACCGACTGCGAGTTGTACGACAGCGCCAGCGAAGGGGCTGACCCCATCGCAGGAGCCGGCAGGCTGTAGGTGAAGGCTCCGGAGCCGGTCGCCACGTCCCACGAGCCGGTCGGTGACAAAGTGGAGGCCCGGTAGTCACCCTTGTCCGAGGAGGAACCAGAGGTCAGTGCGTAGACGGAGCTAGTGGTGCTGCCCAGCTGGGCCGACAAGCCTGCGCTGTCCGGCTGCGCTGCGATCGTCGCGGTCAGTGTGCCGGTCGCGGTGTCGTTCTCCGCAGGTATGAGCTCGCGGTCCGTGCAGCCATCGGCCTCGGGGGTCTGCAGCGCGCACTCTGGCAGCTTCACCAGCCGCAGCCGGGAGGCGAAATCGCCGCCATAGGCGTACTTGAAGCCCGAGTAGTCGATGTCGACCTGCACCTGACCGGGCGAGGCCACTCCGTCGGTGCGGGTGACCTGCAGACCCAGGCCCACTCCCCCGGCCACAGCCACGTCCTGGCGGTCCAGTACCCGTACATCAACCTGCTCCGGCGACACCAGATCCTCGGCAGGCCCAGCTGGCGGGGTAGATGCCGACTCCGACGGTTGCGGTGATGCACTCGTGGTCGGCTCCGGGCCGGCGGAAGCCGTCGCCTCGGCGCCGTCCGTGCTGCTGGGCGTGGAATTGGGAGTGGGGGTGGATGTGGGGGTTTCCTCGGTGAGCAGCCCCGCCCCCTGGACATCTGGGGCGTGGCGGCCTCACTTTCAGGCGCTGGTGCCACCTCGACGACGTCGGCAACCTCGGTCGTGTCCCCGCTGGGTGACGCGGACGGCTCCGGCGTCACGGTACCGGGCTTTCCGGGAGCTGCCGTGACAGATCCACCGTCGCTTCGGCAGCTACCGGCCAGTCCGGCTCGGGCAGCGGCTTGCCCGTCTCCTCCGCCTGCTGGGCAGGGACGGTTCCCAGGGACTGTGACGGCACCAGCGGCGTCGCTTCTTCCGATGCCGCGGCAGCTTGCCGCGGCGCCACCACCGTTGCTGTCGACAACAGACCGGCCAGAACAGCACCCGCAACGGTGACGGACAGCAAACGCGCACGCCGAGCAGCCACTCGAACTCCCACCCCAAGTGGCCCCCGCATGCGTGCAGCGCGGACCACAGTCCATGACCAAAAAGTCGGCATCCGGGCGGGAGCCGACCGTGCTCCCCAGCACGGTGGAGCCAGCTCAGCCCAGAAATCGATCAATGAAGCGAGAGAGTGGCTTCCATGAACATTCCGAGAACAGAGGGATCAACGACTGGTTCCACTAGGAGCTCGTGATCTGTATCACGACTGTCCGATCTGTCTCCTTGGCCCTCCCACCTCGGCAGATAGGAGGGAAAGCGACTCCGCACCCCTACCAGCGCCGCCGAGAGCCAAGCCGAAAGATCCGGCACCACACACAGCCCGGACCGCGGGCGGGACGTCGAGGGCGAGGCAGAGGTCGGGGTCGTCCTCGGCCTCGAACAGGTGGTTCCAGACGATGAGTCGGGCCTCGATGTAGCCGAGCAACTGCTCGGGCTTAGGGGTCAACCTTGTCCCGGGTTCGCGATCGTGCCGGACAAACACCGGTGTCCCGCATGAACGGAGCCAGCACGAGCGCGCCGTGCCCGAGGATCGGGGCATGGCTGAACGACCCCACCGCCCTGGCGCGTACCCGGTACATATCCCCGCGCGGGCACGCAGTGGGGCCGGGCTGGCGGCAGTTACTAGAGCATCTGCATGAACAGATCCATGCGGCGTTTCCCGGCTACCGGCTCCTCGACCTCAAAGAGAAACTCGGGGGTCTGCGCGTCTACGTGGCCGCTGCCGCACGGCAGCGGCGACACCCTGCGGAGCCTGATCGCGCCCGCCGAGGCGGAATCGGCGCGCGCCTCCCCTGCCGCCGCCCTATAGGCATTCTCAGCACATGTGCGGCAGTCTCATCCAACCTGCAGCACCGCAGGTCAGATCACCCATACAGAGCCAGAAGCCGTCGCAATACACCTGTGGCGGTGCTGGTCAACGACGCGCTGCCACCGCAGCATCGGTGAGACCTCACAGGGCGGCCCCTGGAACGACACGAGGCTCCGCATCTCCACGCGGCATGGGAAGAGCGCTGGCGCCATCTGGAAGGGAAGCGGGTGGGTGAGGCGCTGGTCTGTGTCTGCGGGCGCGACCGTCAGCGCCAGGCAGCGCTCGACGCCATGTTCAACAACGACCCTGCGCTGGCCGCGCTGGCGCTGGCCGGATCGCCGCGCGAGTCGCCGGTCGCCGACGCGTACATGGTCGCGCTCACGTCCGGAGTGCCGATGATGTTGTGGCGGCGAGGTTCCGTGCCCGGCCCGCCGGTCTGCGGAAGTCCCTGCGGAATCCCGGGCCGGGACGCCTGTCCCGACCCGGGGTTCCTCACTCAGGCACGTGGGTTCCTCTCCGTCACCCCGCGCGACGACGTGCCCGACAGGATCTGCGTGCTGCGCAACGATGCGGAGATCGAAGCGGAGGACGAGGGTCACATCGGCGAGCATGTTGTCCTGCTGTGGGACGACCCCAGCCGGCGGATTCCTCGCACTCCCCTAGCCCCGGCCTCCCTGGTCGAGGAAGGACAACCCGTTGAGTGAGTGGAGGATCTATCAGGGCGTCGGCGAACCGCACGATGGCATCGACCGCCTGCCCGATCCGCCGCCGTGGCGTGACTTCGGCAACGCCGAAGACGAGGTGACTCCCTTCGACCGAGAAGTACCCGCGCAGGGCCGACGTCGGCTGCCGCGGGCCGCGGCCTATCAGGCCGATACGAACATCATCGAGGCGGTGAACACGGCCCTGTATCTGCGCAGGCCGCTGCTGGTCACTGGAGATCCCGGCGTCGGCAAGTCGACGCTCGCGGACGCGGTAGCGAGCGAGTTGAAACTGGGCGCGGTGCTGCGCTGGCCAGTGAACAGCAAGACCACGCTGCGCGAGGGGCTGTACCGGTACGACTCGTTGGGCCGCCTGGAGGAGGCGGGCGTGAACAGGCACCAGGCGCGACAGGGTGACCAGCCGCAACCGGCAGGTCCCGGCCGGTATGTCAGCCTCGGCCCGCTGGGCACCGCTCTGTCCCCCTACCGGCTGCCGCGTGTGCTGTTGATCGACGAGATCGACAAGAGCGACATCGATCTGCCGAATGATCTTCTGGACGTCTTCGAGGAAGGCGGATTCGAGATCCCGGAGCTGGCGCGTGCCGCGGACACCCACGAGACGGTCATGATGCGGCCAGCCGACGGTGGCGAGCACGTCACGGTGCACCGCGGCCTCGTCCGCTGCCGTGCCTTCCCGTTCGTCGTGCTGACCAGCAACGGGGAACGAGAGTTTCCTCCCGCCTTCCTACGGCGTTGCGTCAGACTCCAACTGCCAGCTGTCACCGAGGACGAGACGCGACTGCGAGCCATTGTGCGCGCGCATCTTCCGGGGGCCGACGACCAGGCGGAGGAGATCATCGAGTTGTTCATGGAGCGCGCGACGACCGGTGAACTCGCCACCGACCAGCTGCTCAACGCGGTCTACCTGATGAGCCGGACGGTCCAGGAGGGCGCACCCGATCAGGATGGGATCGCCCGGCTGGTGCTCCAGCATCTCAACATGACAGTTCCTGTCGAGTGACAAGCGACAGCGGCGGCGGCGTCGGCAATGACCACGGCGTGGATGCGGCCGTCGGTGTCGCCGATCAGGATGCGGGCGGTGAAGTTCTTCTGGGCGTTGAAGTCCAGTAGTGCGCGGGCCTGGCCCGCGATTCGCTCGAGCTTGGTGAACAGGCCGGGGGATTCCATGACGTGTTGGATGACGTCCGGGTTCTTGCCGTCGCGGCCGGCCAGGGCGGAGTCGGCTGCCGGGTCGTTCAGGGCAGTGCCGCGAAGGTCGATCAGAAGGGCGCCGATCGTTGTTTCGGGGACTCCGTGGTCGAAGCCGAACGTGGTGACCTTGATCCAGGGGAATTCGCTGTCGCGGTAGGCCATGGTGAGCAGTCCTCCGGTGGTCGGTCAGCGGTCGACGACGGCTTTGGCGAGGTCGCGGTGGACGAGGTGCACCGTCAGGTCGCGGCCGGAGTAGCGGTGGGCGAGGTCCGCGACGCCCAGTTCGGTGGCGCCGGCGATGTCGCCGGTGAGGACGGCTTGGAGCGCGAGGGCGAAGGTGGCGGCGCGGTGGCGGCCGCCGGTTCTCTCGCCTATTGCGAGCTGTTGCTTCCAAATGTCAGTGCGTGCTTCTTATCCGTGCTGGCGTCTGAGGTGACGGTGATCGATGAAGCGGCCACTGCCTGGCGGGACTGTGGTGATGTTTCAGAGGTAGGCGGACGGATCAACTAGCGGCGCTCGGACGTGAGGCGGACTTTATGGACCTGCCTGGGCAAGATGAGGATCAGCAGCCGCTCATGGACCGTCCTGGCGTGGTCTTAGGCGTACGCCTCTCGCAAGAACCGCGCCTACCTGCGCAGACGTGTCATCCGCTGCACCATCCCGGACAAGGTCGACCAGGCCCGCAACCGAAGGAAACTCGGCTCCCGCGGCGGCCGTCCGCCGAAGTTCGACCCGGAGGACTACAAGGCCGGGCACGCGGTCGAGTGCGGTATCAATCGCCTCAAAAGACACCGCGCGGTGGCCACGAGGTACGACAAGCTCGCGGTCCGCTACGAGGCGACCGTCCTCGTAGCGGCTATCAACGAGTGGCTGTGACCAGCACATTCGTGACGCTCCTAGGATCGCATCCCGAACAGGAAGCGGGTCGCCCGCGTGCGGCGGACCAGCAGCTCGTACGCGGTGAGGGTGAGGGTGAGGGCGATCGCCACGAGCACGGCGTACTCAACTAGGATCGGCGCCGACCAGCCGATCACGAAGTATGCGACGGCGACCACGATCGGCTGGTGCAGGACGTACAGCGGCAGCACGGCTGCGGCGAGATAGCCATAGAGGCGCCGACGCGTCGTCGGGGCCGGGTTCGGCGCCGCACGCGGTTGCTCTAGCCGCCGACGGTCGAGGAGGCCTGGGATGGCGACCACCAGGCACCATCCGGCCGCACCGAACAGCGCCCGTGAGGCGGTGGCCAGGGCGGTCATCTCCGTGAAGGGCTCGTCGGCCAGGGCAAAGCCAGGGCCGGCTGCCGCGAACAGCACGACGCCGAGCCAGGCTGCGGTCCCGGCGTCGCGCCGCATCACGGTGCGGAAGCGGTCGTCGGTGGCGAGCGCGAAGCCGGCAACGAAGAACAGCAGGTACGACCCGCGGTGCCAGCCCGCGTAGTCCTCCTCCAGCCGTGCGAAGGCACAGATCGCCGCGAAGGCGAGGGCCGGCAGGAACACGACGCCCTGCCGGTGCAGGGTCGCCTCCGCCACCCGGTCGCCGATGCGGCGGACGCGCTCGCGCGGCAACCACCGGTGGAACGGCACCAGCGTGAGGGAGAACGCCAGAAGGAGCACGACGAACCAAAGATGGCCGGTCTCGAAGTGCTCGCCCTGGACGAGGAAGGGGAACGCTTCGGGCTCCAGGTGCACGTCGTAGAAGCGAGGCAGGAAGCCGAGGTACGACTCGTGGTAGTCGGCGTCGGCCGAGCGCAGCCGCAGCCACTGCGGCAGCGGGTTCAGCGCGAGGGTCGCGAAGACCAGCGGAATGCCGAGCCGCAGCAGCCGCTCGCTGGCGAAGCCGCCCGCGCCGCGGCGCTGAAGCGAGTGCCAGGCGCCGAGGCCGGAGATGAGGAACAGCAGCGGCATAGCCCAGACGACCCCGAACCCGGCGATGATCGTGATGGCTTCGGTGGTCTCGGCGTTCTTGACGTAGAAGTCGTCGTCGGCAGCGAATACGAGCGCCGAGTGGAAGAAGACCAGCCCGATCACGACCAGCATCCGGATCGTGTCCAGCTCCGGCCGCCGCTCCGGGAGCGGCGCCTGCGCAGGTTCTGTGCGCGTCGCCATGTCTGTGCCCCCCGTCGCCTGTACGCCACCAGTGTTGGGAAGGCGGCCGTCGGGCGCTACCCCCGCAACGGACTCTGCTCACATCGAAGATCCATTTTCGATACACGCCCTAATAGGACTCCGTTAGGTCTTTCCATCAGTGCTGATCACGAGCATGTTGGATGTGTGGACGCACATGAAGTGAACCGTGTCCGGGCGACGTTGGCGCTATACGTGGCTGATGTGTTCGCTTCGTTGCCGCGCAAGGACCAGCGGGCCAAAGGCGACTGCTATCTGCGGGGCCTGATGCTGGACGGCCGCCGCAAGTCGATCCAGGCGATGGCCTCGCGGCTGCCGGACGGCAACGAGCAGAACCTGCAGCAGTTCGTGAACCAGTCCACCTGGGATCCGGTGCCGGTGCAACGGCGGATCAACGAACGCCTGCTGCCGCTGGTCAACCCGGCCGCCTGGGTGATCGACGACGTGTCGGTGCCCAAGGACGGCCAGATGTCGGTCGCCGTGGCTCCGCAATACTGCGGAGCTTTGGGCAAACGCGCCAACTGCCAGGTCGCCGTCAGTGTTCACGCGGCGAGTGACACCGCCTCCTGCCCGCTGCAATGGCGGCTGTTCCTGCCCGCGGAGTGGGCCTCAGACAGCGAGCGCCGGGTCAAGACCATCGTCCCGCCCCAGGTCACGCATCGGGAGAAGTGGCGCCTGGCATTGGACATGCTCGACACCCTCGCCGACTGGGGGATGACCCCGCCGGCGGTGGTGGTCGATGCCGCCTACGGCACCAACGCACACCTGTGGGCCGCGCTCGACGACCGCCACCTCGCCTACGTGCTCGCCATCCGCGCCGATGTGACGGCCCACCCGTTCGACGCGAAGCCTCAGGCCCCGGCCCGCAACGGGCCCGTCGGCTGCTGGCCCCAGCCCCGCTACCGCCACAGCGCACCGTCGGTGGCAGCCCTGGCCGCACGCCTCGGACAGCAGGCATTCACCTCTCTCACCTGGCGCAACGGCTCACGAGGAGAGTTATGCTCCCGCTTCGCCGCCGTGCGCGTGCGCCCGGCGGGCAAAGCTGTTGAGCGCCCGGTCAAAGCCGCCGCCTCCGCTGAACTGGGCTGGTGGGACGGGATTCTGCCCGACTGCTGGCTGCTGATCGAATGGCCCGCCGAAGCCGAAACGCCGACCGACTACTGGCTGTCCAACCTCCCGCGCGACACCCCGATCAGCAACCTGGTCCGCCTGGCCAAGGTCCGCTGGCGCATCGAGCACGACTACCGCGAACTCAAACACGGCCTGGGCCTAGACCATTTCGAAGGGCGTTCCTGGCCGGGCTGGCATCACCACGTCACCCTCGTGACCGGCGCCCACGCCTTCCTCACCGAACAACGCCTGTCCCCAAAAGTGCCCAGGCCAGCCTCACCCTCTATCAGGTCCTCGACACCCTCCAGAACACCCTGAGGTGCTGGACCGGCATCTGCACCACCTGCCAACAGCCCCTGCCCACCAGGCCACACACAACACCAAGATCAAGACAGACTTAACGAAGTCCTACTAGGGCCTGTCCGATGGGTCGGTTGGGCGGTCCGCCGTGACCAGCCACGACGTGCTGAGCAGCCGGACTGTGCCGTCCGCCACCTCCTGGGCGCGCAGATGGTCGGTCAGGGTGTGGCGGGCGCGGGATCGTGTGGCCGCGTCGGCCTGCTCCATCAGGTGGCGGCCGGGGCCGGTGCCCAGCAGGAACGCTGCCGCGTCCTCGGCTCCGTGTCCCCATGTCCCATACGCCTGCGCCTGGTTGATGCTGATGCCGGTGAATCCGGCTGCGGCGAGCACTTCGCGGATGCGGTCCGGGGCAGCTAGGGAGAACATGCCGGGTAGCCCCGGCCGTCCGAAGTCGCCGACGGGCAGGAAGTCGCGCAGCGACGCCATCGCCGCGACCCAGCCGTTGAGCGTGGCATCGGCCGGGCAGACGAACGCCAGGTGCCCGCCGGGCCGCAGCGCCCGGCAGACGTTACCGAAGGCCGCTACCGGGTCGGCGAAGAACATCACCCCGTAGCGGCTGACCGCCGCGTCGAACGAGCCCTCCTCGAAGGGGTACACCTGGGTGTCGCCTTGCACGAAGGAGGCGTTCGTGATGCCCTCCCGTTTCGCGCGGGCCCGCGCCTCGGCCAGCATCGGGCCGGACAGATCGAGGCCAAGCGCGTGCCCTCGGGGCACTCTGCGCGCGGCGAGGTGCGTGGTCTGCCCGGAGCCGCAACCAAGGTCGAGGACCCGGTGGTCCCCGGCGATCCCGGCGGCATCGAGCAGTGGCTCGTTGAAGCCTTCGTTCACGGCGTTCCAGCGGTCCTGGTTGCGGGCCCAGTGGGAGCCTTCTGGGCCGTTCCATGCCTGTGCCTGCTCGGTGTTGACAACGTCCGGCACGGGGGGCCTCCTGTGGGAAAAGACGGATACTGGGTCCATGACGCGGTACATGCCGGTCGAGTCGTGCGTGGCGGTGTCGGCGAAGCCGAACTTCTCGTAGAGGAAGCGGGCGGGGCCGTCTGCGATCAGGGAGACATACGCGGTGGCAGGCGCCCGGCGCTCCAGCTCGGCGGTGAGCGCGGCCATGATGCGCTTGCCCAGGCCGCGTCCTTGGTGGGCGGGGTGTACGCACATGTCGACGATCTGGAACGCGGTACCGCCGTCACCGATGATCCGCCCCATGCCGACGGGCTCCCCCTCGTGCTGAAGGACCACCCCGTGCCATGTGTTGGGCAGGGCCAGCGCCACCGCTTCGGGGTCCTTGTCAGAGAGGCCGGCATCGGTGCGCAGGCGGCGGAAGACCTCGACGGAGGGCACCCCCACGCTCAACTCGTACGGGTCGTTCAAGCTGTCCACTTCCGATCGTGCGATGTGCGCTGTGACGACCTGCTCCGGTGCTCGCTCACTGGTCAGTGGCCGCATTCGGCGTGGTCGCCGTGGTCGCTGAGCTGCGCTTCGAACCAGTCGTGCAGCGCGTCGACCAGGACCGGCTCTGCGGTGGTATAGGTGAGGGTGGCCCCGTCGGGCCGTTCCCGGTAGCGCACCTCGATGCGCTCATAGCCGTCTTCAAGTTCCGCCAGGCCCGGCATGCCATCGCCATGGATCTGGGCGGGGTCGCCGAAGTCGCCCCGGCCGAACGCCTTGGCCTCCTCTTGGAGGTGGGTGCGTATGAGACTGACCTGCTTGGCGTCGTGGGGCTGGTCGGCGACGACGTCCTGGACCCCGCCCGTCTCGGTCGGGGTGAAGCGGTGGGTGGTTGCTTCGACGTCGAAGGGCATCACAGTCCGGCCGCGTTCTGCGACCGCCTCCTGCCTGCCGGTTTGCCCGTTGTCGCCGTCCTGCTGAGGGCCGCCGATCAGGAGCGCTGCGCCCAGTGCCGCGCCGACACCCGCCGCGGTGATGCCGACCGTCAGCAGCCAGCGCTTGCCGTACTTCATCCAGTGCCTCCGTGAGCACTTCGAGGGAGGTACGCCCTCTCCTTTGTGAATGGGATCGCCGCGGTGCCGTGGCCGCCAGGGCGCCCGGGACGGGACTTCGGCTGCGCCGCAGCTGTGGGAGTGCTGGCCCGGCCCGTCCCAGCTGGCCGTTGGGATTGGGCTTACTGCTGCTTGGCGGGGATCAGCCACAGGACGATGACGGCGGCTACCGCGGCCATGCCCGTGGCGACGAGGAACGCGTCGTCGAAGCCGGAGGCGCTCTGGGCGCCGGTGTGGGCGGCGATGCTGGTGGCGGCGGCGCTGGAGACGGCCGCGGCGCCGGCTGAGGCGCCGAACTCGTGGAAGGTGCTGACGATGCCCGACGTCACCCCGGCCTCATGGGGGGCGACGCTGGCGAGGGCTGTGGCGGCGGCGACGACGAACAGGGCGCCCAGTCCTGCCGCAGCGATGCTTAGGCCGGTGACCATCGCCGTGGTTCCGGACCACAGCACCGGAACGAGGAACCCGGCGGCCGCGACAGCCAGGGCGAGCACAGCCAGCAGCCGGGCTCCCAGACGGCCGATCACGCGGCCGGCGGCTGCGGCGGCGGCCATGGTCAGCAGCGCCACCGGCAGGAACAGCACGCCGGTCATCAGGGCACCGTGGCCCTGGTGGTTCTGGAGGTAGAAGGAGCCGAGGAAGAAGGCCCCCACCATCAGCGCCGTGGTGACGGCGATGACGAAGGTGCCGGCCACCACCGGGCGCCGGCCCAGCAGTCGCAGGTCCATCAGCGGTGCCGTCGCCCGGCGTTGCCAGAGGGCGAAAGCCGCGTAGGCGGCTGCCGAGGCGGCGACCAGGGCCACGGTGACGATGTCGAGCCAGCCGTGGTCACCGGCACGGATCAGGGCGTAGATGAGGGCGCCCGTCGCGGCGGCGACCAGGACGGCGCCGGGTACGTCGAGGGAACCGGTGCCCGCGCGGGGCAGGCTCGGCAGGATCCGGGCGAGCGAGACGAGGACGATCAGGCCGACGGGGACGTTGACGAAGAAGACCCACGCCCAGCCCGGACCTGCCGTGATCAGCCCGCCCAGCAGTACGCCGAGGGCGGCGCCCCCGCCGCCGAGCGCCGACCAGATGCCCAGCGCGCGGTTGCGTTCGTCGCCGTCGAACAGCCGCACCACCACCGAGAGGGCGGCGGGCGAGAGCATCGCGGCGCCCACCCCTTGGGCGATCCGCGCGGCGAGCAGCAGCGGGGCGCCGGTGGCGAGTCCGGCGGCCAGCGATGCGGCGGTGAACACGGCGAGCCCTGCCAGGAGGACCCGCTTGGGACCGAACAGGTCCGCGGCCCGGCCGCCGAGCAGCATCATGCTGCCGAACGTGAGGGCGTATCCGCTGACCACCCAGGTCAGTGCCGCGCGGTCCAGGTCCAGTTCCACGCCCATGTCGGGGAGTGCGATCGCGACCACGGTGATGTCGAGGATCAGCATCAGCTGGGCCAGGCCCAGCAGTCCCAGGGCCGTCCAGCGCAGCGGATGCGGTGCATCCGGTGCGCGTGTGGTGGTGGTTTCCGTGTCGCTCATGACGCTCACCCTCCATCGCTAAGTCGTACAGCAGTGTTCACGTTATACGCCCCGGGGGTATAAGCCAAACAGGGTTGTACGACTTGCCGGGGTAGGGTGGGCGCATGGGCAGCAAGAACTCCACGGCCGCCAAGCGCGCCGACGCTCTACGCAGCATCGACGCGATCGTGCAGGCCGCAGCCGAATGCCTCGGAAGCAACCCGGAGGCGAACCTGAGTGAGATCGCGCGGGCTGCGGGCGTGGGCCGGGTAACGCTGTATGCGCACTTCAGCTCCCGGGCGGAGGTCGTCGACGCGGCGATGAGCCGCGCCATCGACCGGGGCAACGAAGTCCTGGACACGGTCGACCTGACCGGTGACCCGCTGCTCGCCCTGGCCCGGTACATCGAGGCCGGCTGGCACCTGGTGGACCAGGCACGCGCCCTGCTCGCCGCCGCACAACGGGAACTCCCCGCCGGACGCATCCGCGAACTGCATGCCGGGCCCGCCGCCCGGGTCGAGACACTGGTCGCCCGCGGCCGCGCCGAGGGAGCCTTCCGTACGGACCTGCCGATCGCGTGGATGGTCAATGTCCTGCACACGGTCATGCACAGCGCGACCGAGGAGATCCGCGCCGGCCGCCTCACCCCCGACCACGCCGCCGACCACATCACCGCCACGGTGCTCGCCGCCTTCACGCCCCCGGGCACACCGGTACCCGAGACCGGCGGCGGGGCGTAACACCAACAGCCCACGAGGAAGAGCTCGCCACGGGAGGCGCCGCCGGGCAGCCGCACGGGCGCAAGTGGGCCTGCTCAGCATGGGATGCCTCGCGCGATGAGTCCGTGCCCGCCGAGCAGGCCAGGCATCGCGCGGGTCCCTCAACGTCACGCTGTTGCGTGTGCATCCGTACGATGGCGGGCATGACCAGCAGCACCCGATCGAGCCGCCGCCCCGCTGGGCCGCTGTTCGCGCTGCTGGTGCTCACGGTGCTGGCCGGGATCCTGGGCATGCACGCACTGGCTCCCAGCGGAGCGCCGGCACCCGAACACGCCATGACCATGGCCCATGCCCCTGCCACGGAGCAGGCCAGCGCGGCATGTTCGCACACAGACGGCGGCTCCGGGCACCTCGCACACGCCGACGGAACGTGCGCGGCGGCCGGTATCGGCTCCGCTCATGCGCCGCCCGCGCTGGTCGGCGCACTGCCCGACGCACCGGCCGCTGCCGGTGTTCCGATCGCCGCGCCGGCGTCGGCCGTGCAGGGACGGGCGCCGCCTGACCTCTCCGAACTGCAACTCCTGCGGATATAGAGCGGCCCGCACGGCACCCCTGCATGCCCTGTCCGGGCGGGTTGCCGTGTTTTCGCCTGTTCTCATCCCCCTGATCCCGCGCGCCCGAGACGGGTGCGCGTCAAGGAGTTGCACCACCATGATCCGTAAGCGTTCCCTGATCCGCGGCGGCACCGCCGTGGCCGCCGTCGGCACGGCCGCTCTCGTCCTGGCCGCATGCGGCGGCAGCGCGACCGGGCACAACGGCCACGCCGCGACCTCGGCATCCGCTTCGGCTTCCGCCTCGCAGGGGCAGCACAATGCCGCCGACACCGCCTTCGCGCAGGGGATGATTCCCCACCACCGCCAGGCTGTGGAGATGGCCGACCTCGCCCCGTCCCGCGCTCAGTCGGCCGAGGTGAAGAAGCTCGCCGAACAGATCAAGAAGGCCCAGGACCCGGAGATCAAGGCCCTGTCCGGGTGGCTGACCTCCTGGGGCGAGAAGGTGCCCGCCGAGGGCGCCATGGACCACTCCGCTCACGGCACGGGCGGGATGATGACGGCCGAGGAGATGGACCAGCTGAAGAAGGCATCCGGCAAGGCGTTCGACACCGCCTTCATGGAGATGATGATCAAGCATCACGAAGGCGCGGTGGCGATGGCCAAGACGGAGAAGACCGAAGGCGCCTTCCCCGACGCCAAGAAGATGGCCGACGCCATCATCACCTCCCAGACCGCCGAGATCCAGAAGATGAACAAGCTGCTCGGCAAGAGCTGACCCACTCCGTCAGCGGGGGTGTGGAGGGCTGGCGCGACCCTCCACACCCCCGCTGCTTTTTACGCGTTCCCCACTTCCCCGAAATACCCCCTGGGGGTATATCGTTGTGGTGTGGGCCACGGGATCGGGCCACACTGGACGGGAATGGGGATGACGGTCATGGACCACACCGCACACCACACCAGCACCGCTCACGACCACGCCGCACACCAGGCGGCCGGGAGTCACGGTGGGCATGGCGGCGCGTCCTGGGCAACGGCGGCGAAGGCAACGCTGCACTGCCTGACCGGATGCGCGATCGGCGAGATCCTCGGCATGGTCATCGGCACCGCCCTGCTGTGGGGCAACGTGCCCACCCTGGTCTTGGCGATCACCCTGGCGTTCGTCTTCGGCTACTCCTTCACCCTGTTCGCCCTCCGCAGGGCGGGCCTGGACTTCAAGAGCGCCGTCAAGGTGGCGCTGGCTGCGGACACCGTCTCGATCGCGATCATGGAGCTCGTCGACAATGGCGTCATCGCCCTCAGTGGCGCGATGGACGCCCACCTGTCCGACGCCCTGTTCTGGACCGCGCTGTTCGGTGGCTTCGCCGTCGCCTTCGTGATCACGACTCCGGTTAACAAGTGGATGATCGGCCGGGGCAAGGGCCACGCTGTCGTCCACGCCTACCACTGACCTCTCGCAGCACAAACGCGCCGGGGCGCATCCCCTTGAGGGTGCGCCCTGGCGCGTTCGCGGTGGTCGGCGTCAGCTGGCGATGTCCGGCGGCCTACCGGCCTCGGGGCCAGGTTTCAGTGCGGCAGGAGGTTCTGCTCGCGCTGGCGGCGGCGCCCGTAGCGGGTCACGCCGCGCGGCTTGAACACCGACAGGGCGGCCGCGGTGAGCAGGACCAGCAGGGCGGCGGCAGCGTCGGCGATCAGCTGGATGCGCATGCCTTCCAGGTCGCCGCCCGCGAGTGTGGCCCTGGCCGCCGCGTCGGCGAGGTGTCCGACCGGCTGCATGTGCACCAGCAGAAGCAGCGTGGCCAGCGCCGTGATCAGCAGTTTCGCGATGACCCAGTAGTGGCGCAGCAGCCCCCAGGCGGTGCCCAGCGACTGGAGGACGCCGGTGAGCAGCGAGGCGATGCTGAGTGGAACGATCACGGACCACCCCACCAGCTCCATCGCCACATAGGCGCCCTGCACCGTCTGGGGCGAGCTGCTGGACAGCCCGGCGACGGCCAGTGCCAGGAAGGCGGCGACCGCTCCCAGCCAGCCGACCGAGGCGGTGACGTGGAGGGTGAGGGTCACCTTGCGCAGCCGCGACGGGAACGGTCTCACGGTGTGTGCCCGTGCATCCCGCCGCCGGCCAGGTGCACGATCACGAACACCACGACCAGGACGACCGCGACCACTGCGGACACCTTCACCCAGCGGGGTGCCCCGTCGTCGTCATCGGCCCCGGAACGAGGCGGTGAGCCGGCCATGGCGTCCTCCACAAGTTCAACCCCGGAGCGTCACCGCCCCGGCCCCGTACCTGTTTTACGAGACACAGCGTCTCTCTTGCGGCGGAGTGTATCTACTCCTGGACGTCCGTATTCTTGGGGGGTGCCGAAGCTGTGGAACGAGACGATCGACGCCCACCGCCATGCCGTGCGCGAGGCCATCCTGGACGCCACCGCCCAGCTGGTGGAGGCGGGCGGCCTGCGGTCGGTGACCATGTCACAGGTCGCCGAGCGGACCGGCATCGGGCGCGCGACGCTCTACAAGTACTTCTCCGACGTCGACGCCGTCCTCCTCGCCTGGCACGAACGCCAGATCACCGGACACCTCCAGCACTTGGCAGAAGTCCGCGACCGCGCAGGGACAGCCAGCGAGCGCCTTGAAGCCGTCCTTCGGTCGTACGCGGCCATCGCCCGGCAACGCCACGGCGGCGAACTCGCCACCTACCTGCACCAGGGCGAGCACATCACCCACGCCGAACGGCACCTGAGGGGCATCGTGGAAGACCTCATCACCGAAGGCGCGCAAGCGGGCGACCTGCGGGCCGACGTCCCACCCGCCGAGCTCGCGCAATACTGCCTCCATGCCCTGACCGCCGCCGTCGGCCTGACCTCCCAAGCCGCCGTGACCCGCCTCGTCGACGTCACCCTGGACGGCCTGCGCCCAGCTCCCTGACCCACGCAAGATCACCGCCCCTTCGCGCCCAGGTGTGCGGCGCAACGCCCTGCTTTACTCCCGCACAGTGCACACCGCCGTCGCCGCGTTCGCTGCCGAGGCCGTATCGGCCGGTGAGGCGGAGATGAGGTTCAGGCGCATCGCGCGGCCCCGGCAGATGCCGCCTGACCTGCAATCGGGGGAAGGCGGCTCAGACAAGACGGCGAATCCGTGCCACGGTCGCAGCATGGACAACATGCAGCGGATCTACCGCCGGTCAGAGAAGAACCTCATCCCCCGCCGCCCTTGCCCCGACTGCCAAACCCTCATCCGAGGCGTCTGGCAGGAGCATCCCGGGTTCAACGCCGACATCAATCCCCAAGGCGACGTCACATGGCGCTGCTTCGGGGAGCGCTGCATCACCGGAAAGGAAGGCTTCTAGCTCCAGCCGTAGATCGTGATCTCGATGGTGCGGGGCGCCGAGGCCAGCGTGGATCATCTCGCCCGAGATCGCCCACGCCATCACGGGCGTCGGCTCCTTCTTCGTCTACCCGAGTTCACCGAGACGGAGGGCGTCCCGTATCTCGCTGAGCTTCGCGGTCGTTGCCGGGGTACGCTCGTGCGCTTGTTCAGCGAGTCGGAGGGCATCGTCAATCTCGCTGAGCTTCAGGGAGGACAGGACGGCCTCGCGCTCTATCAGGTCGTCCCGGGACACAGTGGTCAGCCACGTGCACGGGGTGAAGCCTGGACGCGGGAACGCGAGCCTCAGCACGCCTTCGAACGGGAGTCCTTCACCGGCGCCCACCATCACTTCGATGCCCAGACCGCTGATGTCGACGCCCGCCGGAGCAACGACCTGCATCACCCGGATCCCGGACGTGTCCTCTCCCGACAGCAGTACGACCAACCTCCGCTCGTCGAACTGAACCCACCAGACTTCGCCACGTTGCACAAGTCCTCCAAATACAGGACGGCAGGCAGACACTGCGCGACCCTGACGCGCTGTGGAGACGGGCGCGGCCACCGTTGATCATCGGTGTGTGAAGACAAACGATCATGCAGTGGCCGCAGGTCACAGCGTAGACCCTGCCCGCTGGCAGGAAGCGTTCGAGGGCCTGATGAGCCGGATAGCGGGACGGTTCACGCGGGTGGAATCCCGGCGCCGGGCCCGGAAGTTGGTACTCGTCCTGCTGTCCGACCTGCCGCGCAAGAACTGCTGGACCATCGCCGAGTGGGCCGGGGACAAAACCCCGGACGGCATGCAGCACCTGCTCGGGCGGGCCAAGTGGGACGCCGACCAGGTCCACGACGACGTGCGCGCCTACGTGATCGAGCATTTGCACGACGACGAGGCAGTCCTGGTTGTCGACGAGACCGGCGACGTGAAGCAGGGCACCGACACTGTCGGTGCTCAGCGGCAGTACACCGGCACCGCGGGCAGGATCGAGAACGCCCAGGTCGCCGTCTATCTGGTCTACGCCGGCCGCCGCGGGCACGCCGCGGCGGACCGGGAACTGTACGTTCCGCGTTCCTGGGCTCCGACCCCGACCGCTGCCGGGCAGCCGGCCTTGGCGACAAGACGGAGTTCGCGACCAAGCCGGAGCTGGCCGCTCGCATGGTCACCCGATTCCTCGACGCCGGCCACCGGGCCGCCTGGGTCGCGGGAGACGAGGTCTACGGCGGCAACCCGAGGCTGCGCGCCGCGCTGGAGGAACGTGGCACCGGCTACGTCCTCGCGGTGGCCTGCTCGCACGAAGTCACCACAGGCGCCGGGAAGTTCCGCGCCGACATGCTGGCCGTTGAGCGCGCCCGATCCCCGGCTGCGTCCGCGCCGCCCATCCCGCCCTCCCTCATCCTCAACTCCAGCCAGGGCATGGGCGAAGGGGGTCGCAACGGGGATGTCAGCGGCCCGACCACGCCGTACACCCGTGGTGACCTGGGCGGACTCCAGGGCGCTGCGAAGGCCGGCGCAACCCCTACCGCAACACTCAGCGCAACATCTGCCGCAACCCTCAGCGCAACACGGGGCCTTATGAGGTGAAGCGGCGGCCGGGCGGGCTGGTCACCGTGTCGCCCTGCGATCGGTGCCCACGATCTGGAGTTGGTCGCCGGTCGCGCGCACGACCAGGTCCAGGACGTCGTCCAGGGCGAGCCGCAGCTCGCGTCCGTCCTCCGACACGGCACGGTCGGACCCGTGGTCGGGGCGATGGTCTGGCGTGGAGGGCTCTTGGGCGGACCCAGACCTCCGCCCGGGCCGGATCAGACAGCGGGATTATGGGCTGCTCCTGAGCGCGGCGTGGGAACTGCGGCCGACTGCCGCAGTTGGTCGGGAAGAAGATCGCCGTGGCGGTGCCGGAGGTAGGCAAGGGCCTGTTCGAGGGAGGGGTTGTGGTCGATGCTGCCTGGGCTGTCCGTCCCAGGCACCGGCTGCGTGTCGATCCGCCACGTCGTCCGACGGCTGATCTCCGAGTCGATCGTCGTGCGCATCAGCTGGCCGTCCACTGCGCGAGCTGTGCTCGTCCAGCGCGTCGCATCACCCAGCGCGAAAGCCCGCAAGCGTCCGCGGCCGGCCTTCCCATGGAGCGGACGCTGCAGCCGGTCGGTTGTGCCACCCACCCGCTTGTCGGAATTGCCGACCTGCTTGAAGGCAGTCCGCGCCTTCTCCGGGGTGATGCCGTCGCCGTTGTCGGCAACGACGATCTTGTCTACGCCCGTGGTGCCAGATCGCTCGATGGTCACGTCGACTTTGGTGGCGTCGGCGTCGAGGGAGTTCCACACCAGCTCCAAGACAGCCTTGACGGCTTCTCGCTCGTGCGAGAGCTGACGCACCAGGTCGTCCCCGGCTTCCAGAAGTACGTGATCCGCCATAACAGCGCATCCTTCAACAGGCCGGAACGGATTGTCCATCCCGCATCAACGCCCTGTAACGCCTCCCAGCATCTACGGCTTGGCGGTACAACCGTTTCCTGACGGCGGCAGTCGACTATCCGCCCCGAGCAACAGCCCCGAAAGATCTCATGACCATCCCGCCTCCCGCCGACGCACCCCAGCCCGAGGTAGCGCAAATTCCTCCCGGCGCGGCCGAACTGCTTGAAGGGATGAGCGAGGAGCAGGCAGCTTTGACACTCGGCCTGGGCGTGCTCGTGCAGCGCGCTGCCGAAACCGAGTACATCCTGCACGGCCTGTACGCCCACCTCGGTGGCGTCGAACGGCCCTACACAGACAAGCCCCACGAGACGGTGAAGCACTTCATCACCAAGGCCAAGAACCGGCTGACTGCCCCCGCCAACGAACGAATCCCCGCTCAAGCACGTGCCGCTCTGCTGCATGACCTAGACCTGTGCACGGCCAGCTTCGAGGAGCGCAACCGGTACATCCACAGCTGCTGGGTTTACGACGACGATGTCCATGGGTGGCGGACCATCAAAGGAACGAGGGGGCTCAGTCGTCCCGACATCGGCCTGGTGTCCAGTGAGGATGTCTGGGACCTGGCCAGCGAGTTCGCCCGCCTGCGATACAAGCTGGTCGCCTAGGACGCCCACTTCTTCGGCGCCCCTGGTGACCCGGATCTGGGGGTGCCTCCCGCATCCTCGAAGCGTCTGTGATCCACCGTTCGCCGCCGCGCACCAGGGCTGTTGAGCCACACACGGCCAGGCGGCACGGCGGGGTTTGGCGGACTCAGCGGCGACGGAGTCCCTCGGACCAGTCCCGGAGCCGGTCTTCGAGGGGGAGGTTGCCCCCACGGCTCACGGTCTGCAGCAGCTGGGCGCACACGGTCGCTTCGGCGGCGAGGCCGGCCAGGCTTCCCAGGACGGGGAAGGCGTCGCGGACGCGGGCTGCGGTGTCCGGCTGGAGCAGCGAGTTGGCGTAGAGCAGTGCAGCAGACGGCTCAGCGGTGGCTGCATGAACGCGGTGAGGGCATCGGCCTCGTCGAAGATGACGGTCCGCCCGGACAACGCCAGCAGGCGCAGCGCGCTGAAGCGGACCAGCAGGGCCGCCACGAGAGCCTGGTCGTGGGTGGCGACCGTGAACTGGGCCAGCAGCGCCCTGTCCCAACCGCGCAGCCAGCCGTCCGGGACAGTCACCCGCTGTTCGATCCGCTCCACCGGCCCGTCCGCATCGTCGGCATCGTCGAGGCAGTCGGGCCAGAACTCGTCGGTGCTCGACGGCTCATGGGCGGCCAGGCGGTGATCGGTGTAGGCGGTGTTGAGATAGCTGTGGCTGTGCACCAGGGATACCGGAGCATGATCGGGGCAGTGCGCGGCCACATACGCTTCGAGGACGTCGTAGGCGGCGTCTGTGGTGGCGGTGGTGGGCGGTAGCCAGGCGATCCCTGCGGTGTCGCCGTCGGCGTTGAAGATGCGTGCGGCTTCCAGTCCGGCGACGGTTTTCCCGCCGCCGGTGGCATCAGTGACCACCACGATGCCCGGCCCCTTCTCCCCCCAGCACGGGCATGACTTGCTGGATCAGGGAGGCCTGCAGGTCATTCGGCGCCGCAAGACCGCCGTGGGCTCGGGTGAAAGGCACCTCGGGCAGCGTGATGCGGGCCAGACCGGACTCATCGAGCACGCCCGGGGCGTCATTGATGGCCTGGGCGTAGTGCGCGCCCGCTCCGAACGCGGGTGCCCGGGCCTTGGGCAGCCAGTAGGGGCGCTGGCTGGCCAGCCGGTCGGCGATCACCCCGACTCCGGTGATCAGTACCGCACCGACACCGGGGCGGGCACCGTGGTGGCGCCGGTCAGGCGGCGTACCAGGGCGAAGTAGCGACGCCGCAGATCCTGCCAAGCCCGCCCTCCCAGTGCCGCGTCGACGCGGGCCTTGGAAGCCGCGCCGTCGATGTCGACCCGCAGGAACCCGCCTGAAACTCAAGCGGCTCGTCGAACGCGGGATCCTGGCCGAGACCGAGCAGGGCTTGTTCACCCATCCGCGGCCGTAAGCCGCCCTGCGTCGCCGCGACCTGCCCGCCCACCCTCAACGAAGCAGCAAATCAGGCGTCAATCCTCATACCGCCCTCTCAGCGACGCCTCGGCGTCAGACGATAGCCAGCAACGATGATTCTGTCTTGTGTCCTTGTCCCGGGTGCGCTCCCGATTGCCCCGGCTCGTCTTCCCCACCCCCACAGCCCGCTCACCGGCGGCTAGTTGCCGAAGCCGTACCCGACCGCAAAGCCGCGACACGACGTAATCCAGCCGACACAGCGGCATGCAGCGAAGCAGGGGCACACTCCGGTGCGGCACCTACGAAACGCGCAGGGGCAGCCTCGTCGCCTCGGTGGGGCTCTCCGATCGCGAGGCTGTCCAGCTCGGGACTGATCCGAGCTTCATCATCGACTCGGACACGTCCACCGACGGGTCATGAGTCAGCAGAGCGGAGCGAGAGCAGCACGGCGCGCAACCGGATCGGGTGACATTGAGTTACCGCGAACGGCCCAACAGCGTTCTTGTCATGCAAGCTGATGAAGTCACACGACAAGGACATCTCCCTGTGAATCTTTCGTCTCGCGCCGCCCTTCTCGCCCTTGCCGCGGCCGCCGCCGTCGGTACTTCCGCCGCTCCCGCCGCCGCGGGTGGCATCGGCGCGATCGGACTGCCGGCCCACGACAACTACTGCGCGAACGTCGGGCAGCAGTCGCAGGCCGACCGCACCCACGAGGGCGTGGCCCCGTTGGGCGCCAACCTGGTGCAGGCGCCGCTGCTCATCCAGCGCAACAGGTGCGCCAACACCGACTACGGCACCGGGCTGGGCGGGCCGCTGGGCGCGTGACGGAGCACGGAGGACAGCGGTGACCGAGACGGTTGTGGCAGCAGACTCGCACGTGGTGGTGGTGTCGCTGCGCAAGAGCGGCACCCACCTGATCGGTGAGGTGATGAAGGCGCTGGGCTATGCGCCGTTCGGCGCCGTACGGGCGTCCGTCGACGTGGAGTTCGCCGACCCGGTACAGGTACGGCGGCTCCTGGAGGTCGCCTACGGGTCCGAGGAGGCCGCACGGCTGCTCGGCGGCCACGACCGAACGGCGCTGACGGCAGCGTTCGAGGCCGTCGTCGCGGCCCTGCACAAGGTGTGGGCGATCCGGCTCGGGGCGCCCACACCGCTGTCCCTGCCCGGCGTTCCCGGGGTGGACGCCGGCCTGGTGGGGCGTCTGCTATGCGCACCGGAGGCCGCCGACTTCCAGCTGCTGCCCGGCCGGTGCTGCTGGTTCGTCCACCAGCTCGACCTCACCGCCGCCGACCCCGCCTTCCTCAACACCTGGCTCGACACCGGCAGGCCGAGGATCATCTTCAACTACCGGAGCCTGCCGGACATCCTCGTCTCCACCATCAACTTCCTGATCCGCGACGCGCCACCGGACCGGCCCGACCCGGTGGGCACCTTCCCCGACCACCGCGTCTACCGCGACATCCTGCGCTCCCTGCCCGACATGGACGCCCGACTCCACCTCGCCCTGACCGACCCCGGCTTCCCCGGCATGGAGACGGCCCGCCGTTCCCTGTGGCTGCTGCGCCACCCGGCCGTGTGCAAGGTGTCGTTCGAGGAACTCATCGGGCCTCACGGCGGCGGCACCAGCATCGCCCAGCAGGCCGCCGTCGCCCGCATCGCCGACTTCCTCGGCAACCACGCCGCCCACCCCGCCACCATCGCCGAGCAGATCTTCAACCCGAACTCCTTCACCTTCCACCAAGGCAGGACAGGAACATGGCGCGAGAACTTCGGCCCGCGCCATGAGGAACTCCTCCAGCGCAACTACGGTGACGTCGCGTCTGCGTACGGAGCCCCAGAGCCACGAACTCCTCCGCCTGCTACGGGCCTTGATTCTTCCGCCGCCCCGACGTGACCGCGCCCGCCTCTTTTCGGGCCCCAGAGTTTAGACAGCGGACATGCATCGCTGGCACCTCCCTCACCAGCTGTCGGCAGCCGGTCGCACCGGCGTACGGGAGCTCTTCCCGGGTCAGGCGCCGCTTGGACTACCCGGCCGGGCCGCGCCGGTGCCCGGTCTGCCATGCCTGCACGGCGGCCGCCAAGTGCTCCTGCAGCTCGGCTGGCATCGGCTGCCCGGACGCGGTCGCCGTGACAGCCTCGGCGACCGTCCGCAGTTTCACGTTGGCCCGCTGTGGGAGATGCCACCAGCATCTCCCGCGCGTCCTGCCGCTCACAGGCGAAGCCCGTCATCAGCACACCACGGGCCGTGTCGATGACCGGCCGGCTCTCCATCGCGTGCTCGCCGGAGCCTGCTCCGGCCCTGATCAATCGGGGGACTCTGCATCGGACCGATTCTGCGTCGGTCTCGAACCGAAGCGTGGCGCGGTAGGTGATCGATGGGCGCTAACGGGACAGGAACACTGATGCCGCAGCCGCGAGCAGCGGACCAACGACCGCCAGGTTCGTCTGGATGTCGCTGAAGACCGTGCGGTCCACCCGAAGCGCAGCCTCGATCCTTGAGCGTTGATCCAACACGTCAGCGAGCTCCCCGGGGCCCACCGGCCCAAGGGGGTGGCAGATGTCCACCAGCTCCATGCCGCGCTGCCGCAGCCGAGCCGCGATCGGGACGTACACGATCGCCACGAGAGCCGAGCTGTTCGCTCCGAAGACCAAGGTCGTCTCGACGCTGACATGACCAGTCATCCGCTGACTGGTCGCCTCTACAACCACCAGCAATGCCACGATCCCGCCCCCTACGGAGAGCAAAGACTGCAGCAGCCGACCAGCCCGGATCAGATGATCCACCTGCAGACCCGGTGCGGCCGCAGCCACATCAGCGCGCACCGCGGTCGTACGTCCCACAGCGACCATCGTTGCCGCGGCTGGCGACAGCCCCGCCGACGCCAGCACGATCAGAACCGCGCCCCGCCATGCGTCAAAGTCCCTCAGGAGCAGCGGGACCAAGAGCACAACGCCGATCACATACACCGGCAGCAGTGGCCGCACCACGGCCGACCACGAAACGCCTCCGAACTCCCTGAACTCAGCCCACCGCCGCAGCCCATGGACGAACGCCGCGCCGCTGGCCCCGGCAAGCGCCAGCACGGCAGCGACCCAGATCAACCACGCGTCCTCGCCGCGATGCGCGGAGCTGAGCACCACCACCAGCCCAACCACCTCGGCCAACGGCACTGCCACAGCGACCGCTCCCGGAAACGGCGGATAATGTCGCACAGTCACACACCCCCCGCTGCCTTAAGCCACGTGCCCGGCGCTGCTCCAGCATGCCGCGAACCCGTAGGAGAAGACATCCCACTTCCGCGCGCCGGGGCGAGCAGCTCCTAGAGGTACGGACTATCAGCGTTGCGCCACGACGGGCGCGTAGCTCGCCCATTGGCCGCCGACCTTCCAGCGGTCGACGGGGACGACGCTGATGTCGAGTAGCCGACTGATCGCGGCCTCGGGTAGGGCTCGGCTGAGGTCGCGCAAGGCTGAGTGCTCTTTGTTGTGATCAACGTCGACTTCAGCGAGAAGACATGATCACGCAAAGGCCGCCCTGCGGTCTGCAGAACGACGAAGCCCGTGGTCAGCTCAACGAGCTGACCACGGGCGGACCTTAGACGCCAAGCTAAGGTGCCGCTGTCGCCGGAAAAGGTGGAGCGGGTGGGCAAGTTCCTCGCGGGGGCCGGGCTGCTCTAGCAGCCCGGCCCCCGTCCCCCGGTTTCCCCCGTTGTTCTCCTACGGATCTAGCTCATGGAGTCCGAGGCGCAGCGAGACCCGCTGTCCCACGGGTACTTCTTGCCCAGGCAGACGTACACACGGACCGTCCCGCTGCCCGCCCCGTTGGACTCCCAGGAAATGGGCGCCCCACCGGAGGTGGAGGTGTCGTCCACTGCGAGCGGGCCGTAGCGGCCGTTCGCGTCCACGACGTACGCGCGGGCCGCGGCACCGTCGGCCTGGTGGTCCTGTACGTAGTTGTAGTAGCCGTCGTCGAAGTAGGCGTGTCCGCTGCTGGGCTTGCACACGGTCGCCCGCACGGTGCCGCCGGACAGCCCCTGGGAGTTGGCCACGGTGGCGCGCACCGTCTCGCAGCGGACGGCGGCGTGGGCCTGGGCCGGCAGCGCGACGCCGAGGGCGAACAGGGCCGTGGTCACTCCGGTCAGCGAGGCCGTGGCCCGCCAGGTGCCTCTTGCCATCGTTCGAGTCCTTTTCATCGGTTTTCCTGGTGGTCGGTGGCAGTGCTGGTGTGGGTGTCGGTGCCCGCGGGTCAGGCGGCCCAGCTGCCGGTGGACTTCGCGTCCGAGCGGAACTCGAAGGCGAACAGGGCGCCGTCCCGCACGTTCCTCGCGATGACGTTCCACTGCCCGGCGCGGGCGAGGGTGTAGTTCGCCTGGCACTCCAGGCGGCCGTTGGTCTCGAAGCAGACCTTCACGTAGCGGTTCGTGTTGGGCTTGATGTTGATGTCGGCGCACGCGCTTGAGGTGCTGAACACATCGCCCGCCGGGAGCCAGTACGTTCCGGCCGGCTTGAGGTAGCTGTTCGCGCTGCCGTAGCAGGAAGCCGGCGCGATGTCGTGTGCCTGGGCCGCCGGAGCGAAGCCGAGGGCGCCGCCCGCGAGTACGGCCGATAACGCGGTCGCGGCGATGCGCTGACGCATGGGCATGAGGTATCCCCCTGGGATCGACGAGTCGGGTGGGTGGGTGCTCCGGCCGGGGCAGCACCGAGCCTGCCGGGGTGGGCCGGACAGGGACAAGAGCCATCGCTGTCCCGGACAGCCCACTGACTGTCCGGCCTGGTCAGCGCCTTGTCCGGGTCTTGTTCGGGTCTTGTCCGGATCATGAGGACCGTGGCGGGAAACGGGATTGTGCGGCCGTTCGAGCAGGGCCGACGATGTGCGACATGGAGATCAGCGGGGACGCGGGCCCCCAACAGGCGTGTGACACCGCCGAGTTCATCGCCGCCATGCGGGAGCTCAAGGAACGGGCGGGACTGACGTACCGCCAGTTGGAGGAGCGTGCCGCCGAGCACGGCGAGGTGTTGCCGCGCAGCACCCTGGCCGATGTGCTGCGCGGCCGGACCCTGCCGCGTCCGGAACTGCTGACCGCCTTCGTACGAGCCTGCGGGGACGGCGAGCGGGCGGCGCAGTGGCTGGCGGCCCGGGACGGCCTCGCCCGAGGGGAGGTCACCGAAGAGAGAGGCGCGGATCCGAGGCGGGGCGTCCGCCTCGGTGCGCGGGTGTTCGGGGTTCCCGTCCTGCCGGCGTCGGTGGTCCTGGTGGCGCTCCTGGCCGCCGCCGTCTGGGCTCTGGTCCCCTCCCGGGACGACGGCGGCTCGAAGGGCGCCGGGGGCAGGGACCTCGCCGCGGCCGACGCGCGGTCCCAGTTACCCAAGGGCCGTGTGCAGATCCGTCCGGCCCTGGCGAACGGCCTTTGTCTGACGGACGGTTACAGCAGCCGGTACAAGTCACTGGTCGCCGTGCAGCGGCCGTGCGACGAGGTCGCGCCCCAGGAGACGACGCTGGTTCCGCTCGGCGGGAACACCTTCCGGATCCGCTGGTACCACCCCGACCACGGCCCCGGCTGTCTGAAGGCCCTGGCCGGGGGGCCGGGTTCCGGGCTGCTGGAGCCGTGGGACGACTGCGGGAAGACGACCCCGTTCCGGCTCGCGCCGGCCGGGCCGGACGGAAGCCGACGGTACTCGCTGCGTATCGACGGCCGGGGCTGCGTGGCCATCAGTGACGCGGACACCTCGGAGGGAGCCGAGGCCGTGGTGGAGCCGTGCCGGCCGAAGGACAGCCAGGTCTTCGTCATCCGGTCGGCGCCGTGAGCTTGAGAGTTAACCTCGCCGTTCGAACACGACCCTCTGCCGTACCGGCTGGGCGTTTTCACCCGATTCAACCCCGGCGTGGGCGCGTTGATCGCGCGCGAAAGCGCCCGTCAAAGGTGTTCGAATCTGCAGGTTAAATCTCAAGCTAAGGGCTTGCAGGGAATCAAGGTGTTGCTTCCCGTCCTGAGGCTCGTTGATGTGGTAGGCGCATCCCGGACGAGACTCGTGATCAACTCGCTGTGAGGTTCGCGGTGTTACTCCCACACCTGAACGAGCGGCAGCGACGGTTGCTGATGGCTGCGGAGGCCCGGTCGCTGGGACACGGCGGTGTCCGGGCCGCGGCACAGGCGGCTGCAGTCAGCGAGACGACGGTCCGCAAGGGCGTGTTCGAACTCGAGGCGGGTGAGGAGCCACTGGGGCGGGTGCGGCGTCCGGGCGGCGGCCGCAAACGGGTCGCGGATATGAATCCAGGGCTGCGGCCGGCACTGTTGGCGCTGGTCGAGCCGGATGTGCGAGGCGACCCCGATGTCGCCGCTGCGGTGGACGGTGAAGTCCACCCGCACGCTTGCGCAGGAGCTGACCCGGGCCGGGCACCGCGTCAGTGCCGACACCTTCGCCGACCTGCTGCGGGAGGAAGGCTTCAGCCTGCAAGCCAACGCCAAGACGATCGAGGGCAGCCAGCACCCGGACCGCGACGCCCAGTTCCCGCTATCTCAACGAGCAGGCCCGCGAACACACCCTGTGGGTGGAGCGCATCGACCATAAGATCGCAGCCCTTCAGAAGCGGCAGGCAGAACAGGAACACGGCCGGCGCAGCCGGCCGCGGCCGCCGGAGTGGATCGTCGAACTCGGCATCGGTGACGGACGACCGCCCATCGAAGTCCATGCCGGCGACTGCCACATGGCCGGCCACCGGCGCCGCCCCGTCAGCCGCGAGGAAGCCCGCCGACTGCTCGCCGCGGGACTGCGGGCCTGCATCCACTGCCAGCACGACACCCGGCTGCACATCCTCGACTTAGACACCCATGCGGTCGGGAGCTCGGCTCGAACAGCCGTGCCAAGGGGCGGGCTGTCCTGCGGTCGAGGTGGTGGGTACGTGTCACCCAGAAGGAAATGCGATGGCAACTCCCCCGCCCGCGGTCACCGAGCCGGACCTGTCCGCGCTTGTCTGCCCCGGTGACCAGGTCGGGCCGTGCTCCACATGCCACCGCAAGACGCACAAGTACGGCCGCGGCGGCCAGCCGCTGTGCCAGCGGTGCATGAGCCGCACCCTGGAGAAGTGGGGCCCAGGCGTGCGATACGTCAGCAGCCGTCAGCCCGACCGCGCCCCCGCCTGACGAACGGATGGCGCCCGACTCGGCCGGGTGAAGCCGCCGAAGTGGAAGAACTTCTGCGGGCGGCGACGCGTCGTGCCGTGCCGCGCATGAGGCCGATCAACGAAGCACACGTAGCAAAGCCGGGGCTGGCCGTCGTGGAGGTCGCGGCCAGCGACGACCAGACCGCCTTCGCCGTCCAGGAGCTGATCGCCGCGCAGTGGGCGACTGCGCCGGCGGACCGGTACGACCCGGCAGCCCGGTGAGCCCGGTGTACGGCTGCCCTGCTTCCTGGACCTGCGGCAGGAAACTGACACAGGTACTACCCGGAGGGGCCCAAACCTGGTGACC
Organism: Streptomyces sp. R11; assembly: GCF_041051905.1. Classification (NCBI taxonomy): domain Bacteria; kingdom Bacillati; phylum Actinomycetota; class Actinomycetes; order Kitasatosporales; family Streptomycetaceae; genus Streptomyces; species Streptomyces sp. R11. The sequence goes on along the minus strand of NZ_CP163432.1, from coordinate 9,215,066 downwards.
GGCTGACCGACGGTGGATGCTGTCAGCGCCAGCATGACCGGCCCCGTAGCCGGGGTCTCAACCTATGGGGTGCGACCGGTCACCTGGCGACAGATATCAAGGCTGAGCTCGCGCGCAGGCTGGAGTTCAACGGTGCCGTCTGGCCCCTGCCTGGGCTCTGCCCTCTGGGCCCTGCGCACCACCACCAGCTTCGAAGACGCGATACGCGCGGCGATCGACCTCGGCGGCGACACAGACACCGTCGCCGCGGTGACCGGAGGCCTCGCGGGGGCGTACTACGGGCTGGACTGGCAGATCTGCTCCACCTTGCACACTGCCTCGAAACCACTCAGAACTGAGACTCGGTTGCTACGGCCCTGTGTGGCGTTCGGCCCAATGTCCGACGCCAAAGTGCCACTGCGCGGGTCCCGGTGCGTACGTTGCCAGGGAGAGCAGGAGGCCCTGATGACCGATCACCCACACATCGCCGTGTTCCACCGTGTCCTGGCCGCCTTCTCGGTCGGCGACATGGATGCACTGGCGCAGGAATTCCACCCCGATGTGGTCTGGCACATCGGGGGCAGGAACCTGCTGACAGGTGACTACCAGGGGCCTACCAGGGGCGCGGGGACACCTTCGCGTTGCTCGGCCGGGAGTTCGAGCTGACGGGTGGCACGTACCGCGCGCAGCTCCACGATGTCCTCGCAAACGATGACCACACGGTTGCTCTGCTCCATGTCACGGCGTCACGTGAGGCCAAGGAGCTTGATCTTGGCCTCGCCCTCGTCTTCCACTTGAGGGACAACAGGATCAGCGAGAGCTGGGTCCTCCCTGTCGACTCGCGCGCGTACGACGAATTCTGGTCGTAGGACCGTCGCGCCGGACTCACACGCATGTTCATCAGGCGCCCCACGTCTTCCGTTCATGTTTTCAGTCACCGTGGTCCTTCGGAGTGCGGGAGCATCTCGCCGATACGTCGGCTTCCAGCCGCTGACCTGCGCAGTCTGGTTCAGAAACAGGTAGTCACGCTGGTGATCTGCCGACGGATAGGGGCTGTCGATGAGACAGGTGCAGCAGCCCGCATAAACGGCGAGCTGGTCGTATGGGTGCAAGGACGGCTGGCCTTCGAGTTGCTGCAGGACCGCATGCACGGCCGCGGCGCGGGAGCCGCCCGTGCCGCCAACACCTGGCCCGCCCACTTCGTCGTCTTCGACCTGCTGCGCCTGTCCGGCACGGACATCACAAGCTGGCCATACCATCGCAGACGCGCCGCCCTCACTTCGGTCTTCCACGCCCGCTGGCTCACCGCGCCGTGGACGCTGTGCCCGTGGACCACCGATCCCCAACAGGTCGCCGAGTGGCTGACCTGGGGCTCAGTTGGCATGGAAGGCGTGATCTACAAGAGGCTCAGTGATCCCTACCGGCCCTCTATGCGGGGCTGGTTGAAGTACAAGCCGCGCGAAACCACTGAGGCGATCGTCGGCGCGATCACCGGCTCCCTGATCGCACCCCGCACCCTCCTCCTGGGCCGCCTCGATGCCCGTGGGCGCCTGCAATACATCGGCCGCAGCACCACCCTCCCCACATCAGCCGGAACCGCACTCAGCGGGCTACTGTCCCAAGCCGCTCACCACCACCCATGGGCGGGCTGGTCCTTCTCCGCCGGGTGGGGCACGAAAGGCTCCCTGGACGTCACCCTTGTCCAACCCGACCTGGTCGTCGAAGTCCAAATCGACGTCGCTCGCGAGCCGTGGGCCGATGGCGCCACCCCGCACGACTGCACCGCACGCGGGCAGACCTCTCTCCCGGCGAGGTCACCCGGTTCGAAAACTGACCCGCAACGATCAAGCCCCCTCCAGCCTCGAAATTCACTCGATCATTCTTCGCGGAACGTCTCCTTCTGCCGCCCTCGTTCGACACACTGACATCGGCACCGGCCAAGCATCTGGAGAGCACAGGCTCTTCGGAGGCGAAGTACTGCGGAACGTCCGAGGGCCGGGACGTGGTGCCGCGCACGGCTGCCGAGTGAGTACACAAAGAAGCAGGCACGCGATCGGCCCCTCTGGCGTGCCGTTGTGCCTGTGTACGAGCTTCTACGCTCTGCTCTGCCGGAATTCCTGGGTTCCCTGGGTGCAGCCTTCACCCTTGCGATGCTGGCGACGCTCCGTAGGCCCGCGCGTCGAACACTGACCCGCATCCGCCGCGCCCACAACGCCGCTAGGTCGTGTCCGCAAAGTGGTTGGTGCGTTGGTCTGTTCGTGGTGCGTCGTCATGAGCTGACTGATGAGTCGTGGGCGGTGATCGAGCCGTTGCTGGCTCCGCCGCGGATGGGCCGTCCGGTGCGGGATCGCCGTCAGGTGGTCAACGGGATCTTGTGGAAGCTGTCGACGGGCGCGGCCTGGCGGGACCTGCCCGAACGCTACGGCCCGTGGAAGACGGTCTATGAACGCTTCCGCCGCTGGTCGGCCGACGGCACCTGGGACCGGCTGCTGGCCCATGTCCAGCAGCATTGCGACGCCGTGGGCAGTGTCGACTGGACGGTGGTGTGTGTGGACTCCACGACTGTGCGGGCTCACCAGCACGCGGCCGGGGCCCGAAAAGGGGGCTCTGGCCGGGTGAGGCGATCGGCCGGTCCCGCGGCGGGCTGACCACGAAGATCCACCTCGCCTGCGACGGGCAGGGCCGCCCGCTTGCCTTCACGATTACCGCCGGGAACGTCAACGACTGCACCCAGTTCGAGCAGGTCATGGCCCGCATCCGTGTCGGCCGGTCCGGGCCCGGGCGGCCCAGGACCCGGCCCGAGCAGGTTGCTGCCGACAAGGGCTACTCGTCCACGAAGATCCGCTCCTACCTGCGCAGACGAGGCATCAAAGCCGCGATCCCCGAGCGGATCGACCAGATCAACGGCCGCATCCGGCGCGGCGAGGGCCGCTGCCGGCTCGACCGGGCCGCCTACCGGCGCCGCAACCTCGTCGAGCGCTGCTTCAACAAGCTCAAGCACAACAAGGCCCTGGCCACCCGGTACGACAAACTCGCCCGCCACTACCAGGCCCTGGTCACCATCGCCTGCCTACGACTCTGGCTGCCCTGACATTGCGGACACGACCTAGGGCGGCCTGGCGCGAGCCCCTGCCACCGGGAGACGACCAGTCGAGCGTCTGAGCGCAACAACGGCCCCTCCGAGTAGGGGCCGTTTGTCATCAGGAGCGTTACGGGCGACCGGTGGAATCGATGCTTCCCATGGAGATACTCGTGGACTGCTTGCTCAGCCAGCCGATCGCGCCACCCCGTACCCGTATCAACAGGCATTCCGCGAACGCCCGGGCCCGGTATCGCAGCGGCTGGTCAAGGCACAACGTGAGTGCCTTGACCAGCAAGCGCCCCTCCTCGTTCCAGTGCCAGGTGAAGACGGAGTTCCTGCCGCGCTTTGCGTCGGCGCCCCCGTCCTGTCGGCATGAGTCATTCGAGCAAGCGAAAGGTGGCAAATACGGACACACAAAGCGTCATCCACACCACGAAGGCGCTGCCCCGCGTACATCACTGCCTCGGGCAAAGATGATCCAGAGGCGCGAGACAACATGCCGCCGACCAGGGCGACAAGCTGGCCGATCCTGTCGAAACCGGCGGCCCGGGCCGCGGGGACGGCGGGGTCGCTGTCCCACACGATGATGTCCACGGCGCGGGCGGTGAAGCACAGTTACATCAGGGGGGCCGGGGGCGTACTTGAGGGCGTTGGTGACCAGCGAGCTGACCACCAGCTGGACGAGGCGCGTGCGGGCACGGGCAGGTGATAGCCAGTGTGGGCCGGATCGAAAAGGCGATGGCGCGGTGGCGGGCGTCGGCCAATCCGGCCGCCGGGCTCATCGCTCGCTTCGGGGCACCCGGCAAAGACAGGTGGCTGGCAGGTCGTTGACGTATGGGAGTGGGGAGACACGTTCCGGCGCTTCATGAACTGAGCTCGTGCGGCGGATCTCAGGGGCGTAGGGAAATTCCCGGCGAAACCTTCACACTGGCCCGTCGCCGGACGCCTCCCGGGCGGGCGGACGACCCGGTCGGCTCGTGCGACCACCGATCACACCCTCACGATCCAGACATACCAGACATTCAGCTCGTAAGCGTCCGCAGGGGCACGGGGCCGGTCCTGGTCGTGCTCCGTCAGCTGGACCCGGGAAGGTTGGGCACCCGTCATCGACCTGCTGGCCCATGAACGCGAGGTCGTGGCCGTCGACCTGCCTGGATTCGGCGACAGCCCACCGCTGCCGGACGGCACCACCCCCACCGTCCAGGCACTGGCTGTCGAGGTCGCCACGTGGTTCTCCACGGCCGGCCTCACGCGCCCGCCCGTCGTCGGCAACTCGCTCGGAGGCGCCGTCGCACTCGAACTCGCCCGGGCCGGCGCGGTCGCCAACACTGTCGCGCTGTCCCCGATCGGCCTGTGGACGGGCCACGAGGCCGCCCACGCCCTCGGCTCGCTTCGCATCGCACGCACGATGGCGAAAAGTGTGGGACACCGCACGGCACGGGTGACCGGTAGCCCTCTGGGCCGTGCGCTCGCATTCTGGCAACTCGTCGCATACTCCTGGCGGATGACGCCGGAGGCAGCCGACGGCGCCCTCCGCAACCTAACCCGCTCACCCGGATTCGAAGCCACACGCCGGGCAGCTCGCACCTACCGGCTCCGCGGCTTCGCCCCTAGCGTCCCCGTCACCGTCGCCTGGGGCACCCGAGATCTCCTGACGCCCCTGCACCAAGCCCGCCGCGCCGCTCGGCTTTTGCCCGGAGCCCGTCATATCCGGCTGCACGGCTGCGGACACTCACCCATGTCCGACGATCCCGGCCGGGTTGCACGCCTTCTGCTATCCAACGGTAGCGACTGAGGCAGGGGCGCCAGCCCTCGACAGGGTCCCGTCGCCGCGTAAGCGCTTGTACCGGCCACCCGGCCCGCTCACTACGGGACCGGCATTCCGTCGCGGCTCAAGCGGCATCTGACGTGGCGCAGGCCCTGCTGCTGAGGATTCCCGGGCTGGACGACTCGGCAGACGCACACGTCCTCGGCACCACCACCGCCTCCGTACAGACCGCAGCAAGCCGCGCCGCCTGGCTGATAAGCCGTGCCTCGCATCCCGCCCCAGGCCCGGCGGGCACGACAGGGAACTGGCCTGCGGCTGGTGCTGACGCCATCACGGCGCTCGTCATCTGCGGGGCCCAGCGGATGCAGCGAGGACGCGCCCCGCCGCAGCAGGACGGCGTTGGCGAATGGGCCACACCGTGGGCGCGCGGACCAAGCTTTGTGCAACGAACAACCTTGATCGTTGACGGGCGCTGCTGCCGATCGGCCGGAGGGCCGCCGCCCCCGTAACACACGAGGGAACAGAGGCAGGACGTGGCGACACCGGCACTCCCTCGGACGGCGCAGCAGTCATCGCCGCCGCTCGCCGTCGCCCGCACTCGGATCTAACGTCGTTCACATCTGTCTTCGCACGTGAAACGAGGCACCGAGATGGCGATTCTGGTACTCAATAAGGCCGCAGGCTGGAATCAGGAGCTCTACCAAGCAACCTTCGACCGGGCGATCCCGGACCGTACGAATCCGCCCGCCGGGCTCATCGCCCACTTCGGGGCGCCTGGCGAGGCGGGCGGCTGGCAGGTCATTGACGTTTGGGAGTCGGAAGACGCGTTCCGGCGCTTCATGGAAGAGCAGGTCAAGCCGGCCGCGCAGGATCTCGGGGCACCACCGTTCGAGTCGAGGGTGGTCGAGGTCTACAACGCGCTGATTCCGTAACGACCGCGTAGCACGGTCCCGTGGCGGTCAACGAGCGACGCCCCCGACAATTCCGACCACTTCGACGTCCGTGGCACGGACCTGGCGCCGGCGTTTCCGGAGGTGGCCGCCGCTCGCGGGCAGCTGCCGGACGCTACGGCGCTGGACGGCGAGTTGGTGGTGTGGGAGGCCGGGCGGCTGGCGTTCGAGCGCCTGCAGGAGCGGCTGCAGCGGCGTGCTGCCGGAGCTTCCCGGCTCGCACAGGAGTGGCCCGCGCACTTCGTGGCCTTCGACGTGCTGCGGCTTGCCTGCCAGGACACAACAGCGTGGCCGTACTGGCGGCGCCGGGCGGCACTGGAGACATTGTTCACCGAGCGCCGACTGACGGCGCCGTGGGCACTGTGCCCGTCGACCACTGACCCAGACGTGGTCACCGAGTGGCTGACCTGGACGGCGGTCGGCCTGGAGGGACTGCTCTTCAAAGGACTCGACAGTCTTTATCTACCGTCGGTGCGCGGGTGGCGGAAGTACAAGGTGCGCGAGAGCCAGGACGCGATCGTCGGCGCCGTCACCGGCTCCCTCGCCACGCCCCGCAGTCTCCTCCTAGGGCGACTCGATACCGACGGGCGCCTGCGATACGTCGGCCGCAGCACGACCCTCTCGGCGGCCGCCAGCGCCGCCGTCGCCCCTCTGCTGTCCCCCACCGCCAGCGGGCACCCGTGGACGGGCTGGACGTTCTCCGCCGCGTGGGGAACGAAGGAAACCTTGACCGTCACCCTCGTACAGCCCGACCTGGTCGTGGAAGTCGACGTCGACGTCGCCCGGGACAGCGCCCGCCGCTGGCGCCACCCCACACGCTGGCACCGCACCCGCCCAGACCTCTCCCCCGACGAGGTAGCCCCCTTCGGCATCTGAACCCCCGGGGGCTGGAGACTTCTCCATCGTCTGCATCGCGCGGGCGGCGCAGCTGCGCCTTGCCCTCCAGCGCCACGCTCATAGGCTGGTGCTGCTCGGCGCCGTCGCGGAGGTCAGCCATGCCCCGATCGATATGTGTCCGGAGCTGTCTCGTTCGGTTTGGTCACGGTACCGATCAACCTGGCCAGCGCTACCGAGAACCACAGCATCAACTTCGGCTACCGCACCTACGACCACCCCGGCCTGAACCCCTACCGGCGCCGCCGCTCACCGCGGGCGGACAAGAACGGACGGTGGGAGGTCCACCACAACCCCTACGATCCGAACCGGGTGTGGGTGCGCCTGCCCGAGGGATGGCTCGAGGTGCCGTGGGTCCACGCGGGGGCGGTCCGGCGCCCGTTCACCGCGTTCACCTTCGACCACGTCCGCCGCACCGTGGAACGCCGGCATGGCCGTGAAGAGCACGAGGCCGCGATCGCCCAGGCACTCGATGCGCTGCTGCGCCGTGCCAGCCAGGGGCTGGGCAGCAGGCGAGAGCGGACGGTAGCCGCCCGGGCCCAGGCGGCCGCGCAGATGACCGATCCCTCCCCCGCCACCACCCCGCAGCAGTGGCCTGCGCCTCTCGCACCGGGGGCCTCGTTCGGGCTGCCCGGCTCCTTCACCGTCCCGCTTCAGGATGCCGACGGCTGGGACGCCGACGACATCGAGGACGACCCGGACGACGAGGACGACCTTCTCGCCGCCCTCGCCGACGACCAGGACGCCGCGGCAGGCCACGCGGATGAAGCATCCGAGCCGACGGCCGAAACGACCCAGGACCAGGCCGCTGAGCAGACGCTGGACGCCGCCGGGGCGGGCGGCATGCGCATCCACGACCCGTACCAGGAGGCCCAGGCATGGTGACAGCGGCCCAGCCCGCCACCACGAGCACTTTCAGTCCGCTGACCACGTGGGACGGATGGCAGCAGTTCGTCGACACGCCCCACACACCGGCACGGGACGCCGACGACCAGGAATGGACGCTGGAGCAACGGGAGGACTACCACGCACGGTTCGTGGTGCTGGGAGGCCAGCAGGGCGGAGCCAGACGCGGCCTGATCATCTCCGGGCCGGCCACCACCGGGAAGACCACCGCGATGTAGCAGCTCGGACGTACCGTCGAAATCGCCGACCGGCGCCGCCACCCGAACCAGGACGGGCGTCTGCCGGTCTGGTGCCGACTTCCGGCGGCTGTGGGCTCGACACCCCTTAGACATCGCTCCGTGCTCATGCTCCGCCGGACCTGGATCTCTGGCAACAACGGCCGTTGCATACAACCAGGACGTGCGGGCATCGGCGCCGCTTCTTCTTCTTTGACTGGCTCGCGGGCGCGATCAATCTGACGTCCGTCACCCCCACTGTCGCGTACGCGCAGGAGCTCGGGTTCGAGGTCGCGCCGATCGAGGCGCATGTGCGCCTGGAGGCATGCCGCTACCTGGATCCCTGGCACAACCGGCTGCGCGACGCGTACGTGGAGACCATGGCCGACCTCGGTGTCACCACCAAGATGGGCAACCAGGAATTCCTGGACGCGATGGCCGTGCACAAGCAGGTCGACCCAAACGATGGCGCTGCTACTGAACGCCATCAAGTCGACGGCGAAGGGCGGCATCGGCAAGTTGAGGCAGCGCAGCCGGGCCAGGTGACGTACAACGAGGAGTGGCCGGCGCTGAAGCACGAGACATGGCACCCGACATCCGGGCCGCCGTGCTGGCCACCGGCCGGATCGGGATGCACCGCAAGATCCTCAAGACCGCTGCCGCGACTGGCCGATACCACGTCGCGATTGGCACGGACTGTATTGTCTACCCCTCCACCGGCCCTTCCCCGCTGGACGTCCTGCCGTACACGGACGAGGGCAACCCCGTGTCGGGCACGTCCAGGGCCGATCAACCGTGCGGCATGCGACAGCAGGGCACCAGTGGTCGGGACGTACTTGAGTCGAGTCGAAAGCGGCGTGCTGGTCGAACGTGGCAGTGGTGGCATGAATCCGGCACCCCTTTCTCGGACGTCCGTTCACCCCGGCCACGTGATCATCCTGACCGGGTCGCCCGGAGCCGGCCTGCGCATCCCCAGGCACGTCCCGGCCGAGCCGATTCGCCGCCCGCTCGTACAAGGACGGCGCTCTCGTTTCCGTGGCAGCCAACAGCACTGTCAGGAGAGGCTCGTCGGCCGGAGTCTTGGCATCGACGCCCGCGAGAACATCCCGCAGAGCGCCCCCATTCAAGGATGAATCACTGCGGTCGCGCCTTCCGCAGGCGGGTGTACTCCTTCGCCTTCTCCACCCGTGCACGATGTGGGCCTCCGGGGCTCTCGCAACGCGAATCCGGGCCCTGGTCGCAGTCCGGGCATGTCACCTCGTACACGCGCCACGGGCGCGGAACGACCTTCGGATTCGTCTTCTGCCGGGCTTTCCGTTCGTCCAGGATCGGTTGTACCCGCGAGAACGCAGGGCTTGCCCTGTCTCGCGTGACAGCGCGGACAGCTCTGTTGGATCCAGTACCGGCGTGCTACCTGCTTGTGCAGCGGAGTCAACGGCAACTGCGCCCCGGCGGTGGCGCGCTGCTTCCAGGTGGCCACATCTCGGGCTTGTCCGGCAGTCACACGGTCTCCTGCCAAGGCCGCTGCCCGGATCAGATCCTCTACTTGAGAGCGCAGGTCGTGCGCGTAGGCGTCGTGGCGGCGCAGGCCTTTGAGGATCGTGCGAAGGCGGCTGGCGGCGTCCGTTGCCTCCCGCTCGGTAGCGCCTCTGCCGCGACTGCTTCCTGCGTGAGGTTGTCGAGGCCGGCGAAGTAGTCGGTCGCCCTCTCCACGATCGCGACCTCGGCGTCCGTGCGGTCATCCGAGGCGGTCACGTTGACGCGCATCAGCATCCTGCGCCCCTGCCCGGGCCGCTGATCGGACACCGCCTTGTCCAGGCGGGCGAAGAGCCTTTGGCGAATTCCGGCCTGCTCCTCCAGCCAGAGGTGCCCGTACCGAACAGCGCGGATCAGGGTCCGGCTCGATGCGGGGGAGACGACGGCCGGCGGATCCAGCAGAGCGAGCCGAGCGCAGGCCCCTGCGAGGTGGTCGGGGTTGGCGCTGAATAGGGCCAGGTCCTCGGCGAGGCGCAGGACACGGCCGTCGGATTCGGCGGCCGCGTGGAGCTGTTCGGCGGCGAGGTCGGCCAGGCGCGGGTTGTTGTGGACGACAGTTTGGAGGCTGTGTTCGTCGGATGGCGCATCGACGCACGAGCACAGCGGCCGGCACTCCCCCGCCACGGTCCACTTGCTTTATCCGATGCCTCGCCCACAGATGGGCGCATTGGGCTTTAATTTCACAATTGATGGTGATATGGGCCTGTCCAATCCGCACTCGAACGGAGAACGCCCCACATGCGCATCCGCAAGCTCCTGACCGTAACCGCCATGGCTGCCGCAGCAGTCCTCGGCAGCATTGGCCCAGCCACCGCCGCAGACGACGAGAACAGCGGCATCATCGTTCAATCCGCTTCCGGGAATGACCAGCCAGAGCATGTCGGACATGAAATGCCGAGCTCGTTGCCTGAGCACGGCGTGAATCGAATCGGGGGCATTTCCGACCAACGTGAGACTCCGGCCGCAAAGAGTCCTGACCAAGACGCAGGCGAAAGCCTACTGAGCAGGCTGCTCGGCTGAGCGAATAGCGCGGAGCTCTGACCTAATCCCGGTACACCCTTGCGGGGCCCTCGCCGCGCTCCCGCAGTTCCCCTCCGGACCCCAGATCCCCCTGCAGGGCGGCGTCCGCCCAGCGCGCGGCCTTCGCCACCGTGCGTACAGCCGCTGCTCCGCCCTACGCCGCACCTCGTAGGGAACCCCTCATATCCTGTGGCGGTGTCCTGCCTGTCATCGTTCGGTGTTGTGCCCTACGACTGAGTGCCCTCGTCGAGGCAAGCCCCTGACCTGCGGGATTCCTGGGCCCACCGGTCCGATGCATCCGGAACGGGGCCGCACCACAGAAGTTGAGCCAGAACCTGAGTTCCGGCAACACTTGAGGGCTTGCGGTGGCAGCATCGAAGTGCTGCGGGATGAAGCTTCCGTCGAGCTTCCCGCCGCCAGGGCTGAGGGATCGGAGGACGGACCAACTCCCCCCATTGGCCGTTCCCGGCCGCTCGGACGAGCGGTTACGGTCCGGCCATGGACGAGCTGACCAAGATCCTGAAACACGCCGCCGAGCACGCCGCCGCCTACCGCCGCTCGCTGCCCGAGCGGCCGGTGGCGCGGCCCGTCGACTACGAAGCCCTGCGCGCGGCGTTCTCCCGCCCGCTGGACCGCTCGCCCGCCGATCCGCTCACCGTCGTCGACGAGTTGGTGGCCGTCGCCGAGACCGGACTCGTCGCCACCGCGGGGCCGCGGTTCTTCGGGTTCGTCGTCGGCGGGGCGCTGCCCGCGGCCACCGCCGCGGAGATCCTTGCCGCCGGGTGGGACCAGAACGCCTTCAACGCCGCGCTCTCGCCCGCCGCGCTCGCCGCGGAGGAGGCGGCGGGCGGCTGGCTGAAGGACCTGCTCGGCATCCCCGCCACGGCGTCCACCGGGTTCGTCACCGGCGGCCAAGCGGCCAACACTGCAGGGCTCGCGGCAGCCCGGCAGCATCTGCTCACCGAAGCCGGCTGGGACGTTGGGCGTAAGGGTCTGGGCGGCGCCCCGCGCCTGCGGGTGGTCGCAGGCGAGGAGCGCCACGCCACCATCGACCGCTCGCTGCGGCTGCTCGGCCTGGGTACCGACTGCCTGGAGACGGTCCTCACCGATGGACGCGGCGCCCTCGACACCGACGACCTGCGCCGCGTGCTGGCGTCCGACCCGGGCACGCCGGCGATCGTCTGTACCCAGGCCGGCAACGTGAACACCGGCGCCTGCGACGACCTCCGTACCGCCTGCGATCTCACCCACGCCCACGGCGGCTGGGTGCACGTCGACGGCGCCTTCGGCCTGTGGGCGGCCGCGAGCCCAGCGACCCGCCACCTCGTCGACGGCGTCGAGCTGGCCGACTCCTGGGCCTGCGACGGCCACAAGTGGCTGAATGTGCCCTACGACTGCGGCTACGCCTTCTGTTCCCGCCCCGCCGTCCACGCCGACGCCCTGGCATACACCGCCTCCTACCTCACCCGCGCTGACAGCACTCCGGCCGGTGGCGCCGACTACACCACCGAGTCCTCCCGCCACGCACGAGGCTTCGCCACCTGGTCGGCGCTGCGCGAACTCGGCCGTGACGGCGTCGCTGAACTTGTGGACCGGTGCTGCTCCCTCGCCCGCCGCTTCGCCGAAGGCCTGTCCGCGGCGGAATTCGAGGTGGTCAACGACGTGACGCTCAACCAAGTCCTCGTCAGCTTCGGCGACGACGCCCGCACCGACCACGTCGTGCAGGCAGTACAGAAGGACGGCACCTGCTGGGTGGGCGCCACCACCTGGCGCGGCCGGCGGCTGATGCGCATCTCGGTCTCCGGCCACGCCACGACAGAGGCCGACGTCGACCAGTCGATTGCGGCGATCGTGCGGCTGGCACGGGCGTCGTAGGGACCTAGTGCTGGATTCCTCAAACGGTGTAGACATATCGGCGCCGCAGTATGCGAGTTGGTGGTGTCGGTCTGCCCCAGATCCAGGGGTTGGCATGGGCGTTGAGCTGGTCGGTCGCCAGGGTGGTGGCGTATGCGATGTCGTCGCGGTTGGCGAATGACCGGCGGGCGAGGGCGGCCTTGCGGACGATGCGCCACCAGCCTACCTGCAGGTTGAGCCAACATGCGCCGACGGGGATGAAGGCGTGGTGGATGCGGGGATGGTTTTCGAGCCAGGTCCGGGTGGACACGCTGTTGTGACTGGACAGGTTGTCGGTGACGATCCAGATCTGCCCGTGCGGGTTGGCGTCCTCGATCAGTTGCAGGAACTGCTGGTAGAACTCGCTGTTGCGGGAGGACGCGGTCATCGTGACTGCCTGGCCGTCGGCTGGTCGCAGGCCGCCGTTGACCCAGGTCTTCTCGGGTCCGCGGCTGTAGTCGAGTTCCGCTTTGATCCGGTGCCCGTCGGGTGACCAGGCAGGTGCGGGCGGGAAGGTCCGCGGGATCACTGGCCCCAGCTCGTCGGCGCAGATCACCGTAACGTCGTCGGGCGGACGGGTGTAGAGGCCGATGATCCTCGTCCTTTTGGGACGAAGTCCAAGTCCTTCGATCGCGTCCAGGACCGGGTACGGCGCCAGCGCACGCCTTCGGCCAGCAGGATGCGGCGGACCTGCGAGCGGCTCACTTCGATCCCTTCGGTCCGCGCGGCCGCGGCCAGAGAATCCAGGGTCCACTCGGCTGGTCCGGACTCGTCGAAAGCCCACAGCTCGCCGACGGGCTCCCACCTCAGCCGCCCCGGCGGCACGCTCTTGACCAGCAAGATGATTCTCGAGCGTTCCTCCTCGGTGATCCGCCGCTTGCGGCCCTGCCCGCCCAGGTCATCCAGCCCTTGCAGGCCTGAGCGGTTGAAGCGGTGCAGCCAGCACCGGACCGTCTTCTGGCTGCAGTCCAGCTCCACGGCGATCGCCGGCACCCGGAGCCCCGACCAGCTCAGCTCGATCATCCGGGCCCGCATCACTGCATCCCGCGGAGCCTTCCGTGCCCGCGACAAGCGGCGAACGACGGTCCACTCGTCCTCGTCACGCCCCGGCCGTGCCCGTAAAACCATCGTCCAGCACCCGCCCCCGAGCACCATCAACTATCCCGCCACCAGGACATATACCCAGCGAAAGAGGAATCCAGCACTAGTACTGCAACGGTGTTTGCCGTGACTGCTGGCCAGTTCAGTCGTTGGTGCGGTTATGGGTGGGGACCTTGCCGATGTCAGGTTGTGGGCGGGTGAACTGGACGTGCTGCATGCGCGGTTCGTGCACCGGTTCAACCGGGAGGAGCCGCGTCAGTCAGCGCTGGCTTACATGCGGGGACTGGTTGCGCCGCTGGAGCGGAAGAACGGCTGGACGCTGGCGGAGGAGGCCGGCCATGCCGGGCCGGATCGCATCCACCGGCTGCTGAACCGGATCGAGTGGGATGCCGACGAGGTCCTGGACGACGTACGCGACTACGTGGTGGATCACCTCGGAGAACGGGACGCCGTCCTGATTGTCGATGACACCGGGTTTCTGAAGAAGGGCATCCGTTCGGCCGGCGTGCAAAGGCAGTACTCCGGAACCGCCGGCCGCACCGAGAACAGCCAGATCGGTGTGTTCCTCGCTCACGCCACCGGACGTGGACGCACTCTGATCGACCGCCGTCTGTATCTGCCCACGTCATGGATGGACGATCGGGACCGCTGCCGGCGGGCGGGTATCGACGACAGTGTCGCCTTCGAGACGAAGGTGGCCATGGCCAGGGCGATGGTCCGCCGGGCCATCGCCGGCAAGGTCCCGTTCAGCTGGGTGACGGCGGACGCCGCTTACGGCTACAGCAAGGGCTGGCGGTTCGAGCTTGAGCAGGCGGACGTCTTCCACGTCATGGCCACCACCCGGCACGACACCGTCGTCACCCGCTGGTCCATCGACCACCCCGTCCACGACCTGTTTCCCGGCCTGCCACGGCAGAAATGGAAGCGCCGTTCCTGCGGCGCGGGAGCCCATGGCCGGCGGATCTTCGACTGGGCACGCGTCGAAGTCAGGCCCTGGCACCGCGAGGACCGCCGGCACTGGGTTCTCGCCCGCCGCAGCGTGCGCAGGTCCGAGGAGATCTCCTATTACATCGCCTACTGTCCCGCCGGCACGACGATGGACGAGCTGATCCGCATCGCGGGCAGCCGATGGGCAGTCGAGGAATGCTTCCAGACCGCCAAGCAGGAATGCGGCCTGGACGACTACCAGGTCCGCCGCTATCCCGGCTGGCACCGCCACATGACATTGGCCATGGCCGCCCACGCCTGCCTGACCGTGGTGCGGGCTAGAGAGCTGGATGCGGAGAAAGCAGAAACGGGGATGCCTGCCCGCCGACAGCGTTCCCGGTCGTCCGTCCACGAGGGTGGGCAGATACAGACGTCGGTCGATCAGCGTGCGTCCGCGGCCGGTGGCGTAGGCGAGGAAGACACCGATCTGGGAGTTCTCGGTGCGGCCCGCGGTGCCGGAGTACTGCCGTTGCACGCCGGCCGAACGGACACCCTTCTTCAGGAATCCGGTGTCATCGACGACAAGGACGGCGTCTGGGTCGCCGAGGCGCTCGACGACGTAGTCCCGCACATCGTCGAGGACCTCATCGGCGTCCCACTCGATCCTGTTCAACAGCCGGTGGATACGGTCCGGAGCTCCGTGACCCGCCTGTTCGGCCAGTGTCCAGCCGTTCTTCCGCTCCAGCGGAGCGATCAGCCCCTGCATATAGGCAAGCGCCGTTTCCCGCGGCTCAGTCCTGTTGAACCGATGCACGAACCGCTCGTGCAACCGGTCCAACTCACCCGCCCACAAACTGACATCAGCAAGGTCCCCACCCATGACCACATCAACGAACGGCCTGGCCAACAGTCACGACATAGACCGTTGCAGTACTGGGACTTGCCCACTTCGAAGGCCGCACCTGGAACGGCTGCCACCACCACGTCACCCTCGTCTCCGCCGCCCATGCCTTCCGCACACTCCAGCGACTGGTCCGGACCCCCAAAATCAACGGCGCCGGCCTGACCCTCTACCAGGTCGTCCGCGAGATGCAGTTCCTCCTCGCTGTCTGGACCGGCGCCTGCCCCACCTGTCACCGCGGCATACCAGAGCCGATACCAACCTGACTAACTGGCTCTAACAAAAGCGGGTTGATCATGTGACTGTCCGCTTGATCGCTCGTTGATGTGGGCATGGGGAAGCGTCAGTCGCGGCCGTGGATCGTGTCGGATGAACTGTGGTCGCTCGTCGAGCCGTTGCTGCCCGAGCCGCTACCGAAGCAGGTCGAGGGACGGCCGCGAGTGCCCGACCGTCAGGCGTTGTGCGGGATCTTGTTCGTCCTGCACACCGGTATCCAGTGGGAGTACCTCCCGCAGGAACTGGGCTTCGGCTCGGGCATGACGTGCTGGCGCCGCCTGGCTGCCTGGAACGAGGCCGGCGTCTGGGATCAACTGCACCAGCTGCTGCTGAACAAGCTGCGCTCGAAGAACCAGCTGGACTGGTCGCGGGCGGTGATCGACTCCTCCCACGTCCGGGCCGCACGCAGGGGCCCAAAAGCGGGCCCAGCCCGGTCGACCGCGCACGCCCGGGCAGCAAACACCACACATCACCGACGGCCAGGGGATCCCGCTCGCGGTATCTCTGACCGGCGGAAACCGCAACGATGTCACCCAACCGCTGCCCCTGTTGGACAAGATCCCGGCAGTGGCCGGAGCCGTCGGCCGACCGCGCAGACGGCCCGACATGCTCTTCGCCGACCGCGGCTACGACCACGACAAGTACCGACGGCTCTTGCGCCAGCGCGGCATCAGGCCCGCGATCGCCGAGCGCGGCCAGCCGCACGGGACAGGACTGGGCACCTTCCGCTGGGTCGTTGAGCGGACGATCTCCTGGCTGCCTTCCGCCGCTTACGGATCCGCTGGGAACGACGCGACGACATCCACGAGGCCTTCCTCGGACCTGCTGTCTGCCTGATCACCCACCGACACGTCCAGAGGCTTTGTTAGGGCCAGTAAGCCCTCATTCCGGTATAACCAGGCCGAACTCGCGCAGCCGTGGCAAGCAGACGGCCAGGCATGCCTGGACGGAGACAGCGTCCGTGCGCACGACCAGGTCCTCGTGGAAAGGGGCTCCGCTCGCGACGAACGTCCATGGCTTCGTGCCCTCCCGCATGCGTTCGGCATCAGCCTTGAACATGACCGTGACCCCCTGCTCGGCCAACGACTCCATCACCCGCACCACGTCCACCGAAGCTCCCTTGCCCCTGTACTCGAACAGCCAGCAAAGCTACACAGACACCTCAGCCGTCTCCTTGACGGCTTGGGTCCGTGAGGCATCTAACCCCTGGGCGCTCCATCGTCTGGTCGGCGCCCCCCATCTGGTAGAGCGCACTGTCCCGATAGAGCTCTCGGATGAACCAGTGAGTTACAAGCAGGGCACCCCAGACCCGGATCCATCCAGCCCGACGGTCAGGAGGCGCCCGGCGCCACTCGCGCAGATGGCCGAGGACAAGGCCCCGGTTCGGACGGACATCGCTGAGAAGGCCGGCCTGGCAGCGATCGGTGGAGCGTTCTCCGGAATGTTCCGTGTCGTGGCTTCCTCGATCCGCGATGCGCTCCTCGGAGACTCCACGCCGGACTGAGACCGGCCGATTCCACGGTCCGGCGCCCAGCAAGCTCCCTTGATGGGGATCTTTTGAAATCGGCTCTGTCCGCAGTTCCGTGATGCTTTCGAGCGTTGTGGTCTGATCGGTTGCGGCGCGTGGGGTCCGAGCGACTCTGGTTGATAGACAATCAGCATGACCAACTACGCAGACCTGACTCCGTACACGTATGACAGGGACAATTGGGACCCAGAAGCATCAGGCCGCTGGCGAGGTGTCCCGCTGCTGAACGTGGGTTGGCTCAGCCGAAGCGAGAACTACTCAAAAGGGGAGCCGCCTGCGGGGTTGGTAGGCGCACTGCAGAGTATGACTCAGTCACATCGGGCCCAGCAGACTCGCGGCTATCACTTCTGCCCTTGGTGCGTCGCGAGACTGTTCGGACCGCGTGGCGACTGCCCGCGGGGCAGTTCAGAGGTACGCGTCATGGGGAACGGCGTCGCCTACGCTGCTCCTGAGCTGGTTGCCCACTATGTCGAAGCCCATGGCTACTTGCCGCCGACCGACTTCGTAGATGCTGTGCTGTCGCCCAGTTCCTTTTCCTGACACCGGGACTCATGGCTGGGTGAGGATGCGGGTCAGGCTAGGAGTGCATGCCCCACGCCGGGCAGGGCACCGGGAGCCGTCGCAAAAGTGCTGTTCACAGTGTCACCTCGTTGATCGGCGGTAGCGCTGGACCGGTGGCAGCGAAGACCGTGCGGTCCCGATGCCGGGTGATAGTGCCCGAGCGGACACCGTTCCAGCGGTGGTGCTCACCGTGGTACCGCGCAGCGATGTAGTTCCAGTGCTGGTTGCCCCCCCACCAGATGACACAGGGCATCGAGGTAGGCGCCCACGGCGGCCCGGTCGCAGGTGTTCAGGAGGTCGTCACAGGCGGCCAGCAGCTGGTGCTCGGCGCGGTCGATCGCCGCGCACATGTGGTTCACCGTACGTTGCAGGGACCAACCGTGGTGATGGTGGTAGGCAGCGATTCAGGTCGTCGTGCTCGTACCGCTCCTTGCGGAAGAGAACAGATCGTTGGTCAGGGCGATGTGCTCCTGCGCGTACTCCGTCGCCCGCGCGACGTTCGCCAGCGAAGCGGCACTCAGGCAGAGTCCCAGACCTGCTTCGATCAGCACCAGGTAGAACTCGATCGCCAGCATGCGGCGGCGCAGCAGTTCCGCAGGCGGCGGAACCCGGCACAGGGCACGGACGCCGTTCTCGGATCCGGCGTTGTCGAGATACGGCTGCATGGCCTGCTGACCGGGCAGCCCAGGCCATGCGGCCGACGCCGATCCCTCCATTGCTCGTCCGCATGTTGAGCGAGCGGCGTGCCGAGCCCGGCAGAGCGACGCGCGGTCGCCGTGCCCAGCGTACGCAGTCAGCCGGCGCTGAAGGCGCCCGGCGTGGTCACCCGTTGGGCCAGTACGCCGTCCGGCATGTCGACCGTCAGCGTCACCGAGGTCCCGTCGGCGGCGACCTCTGCGTCGACGACCGTGCAGCCGCTTGCGATGGAGCGCCCCTCGGTGAGGCCCTGCAACACCTCCGGGGTGCGCATGCGGGGCGCGGTGCCGAGGACGAGGGCGATGTCGGTGAGCGGGTCGACGTCCTGAACGGGGGCCGGCATGCGCAGGGTCGCGATGGACTCGCGCAGCGACTCGGCACGCTGGCGATGGCCCTGGCCTCGTCGTCGATGTGGTGGGTGCGCACCTCGCCGGCGGGGGATGTCGATGCCGTCGCCGGCGACGACGAGGGTGCCCCTGTCGAGGCCCTGCCTGGAGCAGGCGGGGCGTGCGCCGCCGTTCACGGCCTTGTCGCCGAACGCCATCTGGCCTGGGACGCCGTCCCCAGGACCAGCCAGGCGCGCGTGTAGGCGCGCTCGCGGATCACCTTAGGAACGTTCTGGTCGGTCAGATCCTGGGTGCCCTCCACAGGATGACGTCGACGGCCCGCCCCTTGTTGTGGAGCTTCCTAGCGGCCATGAAGTACCGCGGGGCGGGCTGGCCGTGCCCTGGTCCTGAAGGCATTCATAGTGCGCCGGCTCCCTTGGGCTCTTCTGTCCTCACCAGTTCGACAAGAGAGCGCACCGGATTGTGCGGCCGGCACGCCGCTGGCTCGTCAGCCCGCCATCTGCTGGAGGCCGTCCAGGATGAGGTCCAGTCCGAATGCGAACTCGCCGCCGTAGGCGTACCCGGGACGCATGACGTGAGCAGTCGCGATCTCGGCCAGGTGCGGGTACTCGCCGTCGCCGAAACCGCTCATGATGGACTCCGCAAGTTCGGCGGTCTCCTGCGGGGTGTCGAAGGGCAGGGCCTTCTCCTGCAGGGCGAACCCGTAAATGTAGCTGTCGAGAACCGAGACGGCATGGGCAGTCAGGGTGAGGGAAAACCCGCCCTGACGCAGGCAGCCGAGAACGGCATCGTGGTGACGCAGGGTGGCCGGGCCTGGTGTGGAACGTGACTCCATCAGCCCGATTGCCCAGCGATGGCGGGACAGCACGAGGCGCATGGAGATGGCCCGCTGCCGCATCGCCTGTCGCCAGTTGTCACCCGGCGTGGGCAGTTCGACCTCGCCGAAGACCAGGTCAACCATGCCGTCGAGCAGGTCCTCCTTGTTGGCCACGTGGTTGTACAGAGACATCGCCTCGACTCCGACGGCCTCGCCGAGCTTGCGCATGGTCAGCGTCTCCAAGCCGCCGGTGTCGGCGAGTTCGACGGCGGCATGCAGCACCCGCTGCCGGGTGAGCGTCTCGCGGGTCGGCTGCGGGGTGGTTCGACGGGTCACGGGGGATGGTCACTTCCTCTCGTGGTCTTCCAGCGTTGACGAGCTTACGCCGTAAGTGCTGCACTTACATCGTAAGTACTTACGCCGTAAGTGCAGCGGTATCGGAACCCGGAGCAGTGACGATGCGGAACATGAGCGAGCCGACCGCGACCACCGGTGGAACCCAGACGATGGCGGCCGTCGTGCAGGAGCGCTACGGCGCCGAGCCGGAGGCCGTGCTGCGCACGGCGCGGCTCGCCCGGCCCAGCATCGGGCCGGGCCAGGTGTTGGTGCGGGTGCGCGCCTCCAGCGTGGACCGGGGCACCTGGCACATGATGGCCGGTCTGCCGTACGCGGTGCGGCCCGTGAGCGGGCTGCGCAGGCCGAAGCTCCCCAACCCCGGCCGCAACATCGCCGGTCTCGTCGAGGCGGTCGGCTCCGACGTGACCGGCTTCGCGCCCGGCGACGAGGTCTACGGCACGGCAGTCGCCGCATTCGCCGAATACGCCGCCGCCCGTCCCGACAGGATCGCTCCCAAGCCGACCGGACTCACCTTCGAGGAGGCGGCGACGGTACCCGTCAGCGCACTCACCGCACTCCAGGCGGTTCGCGACAAGGGCATGGTCCAGGAAGGCAAGCACGTCCTGATCACAGGAGCCGCCGGCGGCGTGGGCACCTTCGCCGTCCAACTCGCCCACGCCTTCGATGCCCGGGTCACGGCCGTCGCGAGCACTCCCAAGCTCGACGCCGTACGGGCACTGGGCGCCGATCACGTGATCGACTACGCCAGCGAGGACTTCCTCGCCGGCCCGCGACGCTACGACGCCATCATCGACATCGCAGGCAACCGCAGTCTGCGGGATCTACGCCGTGCCCTTACGCGCCGCGGCAGGCTGGTCATCACCGGCGGCGAGACGAACGGCCTCTGGCTCGGCGGCACTGACCGGCAGCTCCGCGCACAGATGCTGTCCCCCTTCACCGGACAGCACCTGGGCACCTTCATTTCCTCCGAGCACGCCGACGGGCTACGCGACCTGACCGCCCTCATCGACGCGGGCACGCTCAGCCCTGTAGTGGACAGCGTCTACCCACTCGCTGAGACCGCCGCAGCCGTCCGACACCTTCTTGACGGCCGCGTCACAGGCAAGCTGGCGCTCACCCTGCCCGGCGAGTGACGCCATAGCCCCCACGCCGACAACACGCCATCCACCAGCAGCTCCTGGGCATCGCCACGCCTGGCGACCGACTGCCCCGCATACCCGACAGCGGCAAGGCGCCCCAAAACCATGCATGGACCGTAACGGGAGCCGAAGCTGAGACGCGGGATCAGTGGGCTAGCCGCGCCAAGGCTCGCCCACCGCGCCCCTCTACTCACTGATGCTTCTTCATTGACTTGGAGTTCGTCATGAGCACCGCATCCGCTGCGGCCCTCGAACCCGACGGCGCGGCCGCGCCACGTCGTGGACGCATCCTGGTCGTGCTGGGCCTGGCTCAGCTGATGGTGGTCCTGGACACCACCCCGGCGGCGGTGCACTGTGTGCGGATCAGCGGGCGATCGAGATCGCGAAGGGCGCGAATCCGCTGGACCGAATCACGTGCGGTACGAACAGTATCGCGGCCTCCGTGGCGCGGGCGGTCTGGATCCCGCCGAGATCAGTGATCCACTCCTTGCGCCAGCCGAGGTTGATGAGCAGTTCACGGACGGTCTGCTTGGCCTGCGGGTCCTCGCCGGAGAGAAAGGCGTCGGGCGCCTGGGTGAGTGTGGCCGGCGCCGTCATCACCGGGAAGAGCATGGTGTTGAGTGTCTTGACGACGCGCGTCTCGGGGAGCGCGTCTTGGAGTTGCTCGGCGAGGCTTGAGCCGGGATAGATCAGGTCCGCGGGCAGTCCGTCCGGTCCGTCGACGGTGGCGTTGGAGACGTCGACGAGGATCTTGTCGCGCAGTTCCTCGCGCAGGGCGACGAGCCGGTCCAGCGAGCCGGCGCCCGGGGTGGCGTTGATGACGATCTGGGCTGTCCGGGCAGCGTCGGCGGCAGCGCGCGGCGCGCGGTCCGCCACGGTCACCTCATGCCCCGTCCGGGTGAGGGCTGTGGCCAGGTTGCCGCCGACGCGGCCGTTTCCGAGAACTGCGATCGTGGTCATGATGATCTGGTCCTTCCGTGCGTGCAGGTCGTGGTGCGCGGTCAGCGTGAGAGTGTGGCGACGGCCTCGGCGTGGACGCCGGGCGCGGCGGCCAGGAAGCTCTCGCTCTGCGGGGTCCAGGGGCGGCCCTCGGCGTCGGAGAGCTGTCCGCCGGCCTCGCTGACGAGCAGTGCCCCGGGCAGCAGGTCCGCGCGGGCGCCGGCGAACTGCCAGAAGGCGTCGATCCGGCCGGCGGCCACGTTCAGCAGGTGCAGGGTCGCGGGCACGGCGGTGCGTACGACGAGCGCGTCGAAGAGCATCGCAGTGATCGAGGAGCCGACGCGCCGCACGACCTTCTCGTCCTCGTCCGGCCGGGCCTGGCTGGTGGCCACGATGCTCAGGCCGAGGTCTGCGGTCTGCGAGACGTGCAGCGGCCGGCCGTCAAGGTAGGCGCCCGCGCCGATGAGCGCGGTGTAGGTCTCGCCGGTCAACGGCAGGTGGACCGCGGTGAGCACCGGCTGGTTGTCACGCACGAGAGTGGCGGTCACCGCCCACTCCGGCAGGGCGTGCAGGTGGTTGACGTTGCCTTCGGCCGGATCCACGACCCACCATTCGCCGGGCGGCAGCGCCCCGCCGTCCAGTTCGTCCTCCACCCAGTCGGCGGCCGGGCGCAGGCCCGTGAGGCGGGGGCGCAGGATGTCGAGGGCAGTGGCGTCGTTGGCGGCGAGCGCGCGCATCAGCTCTTCGCGGGTCTGGTAGCGGACCACCTCGCCGAAGCGCTCGCGCAGCACCGAGCCGGCCGCGCGCACGGCGATCGCGGTCTGGCCGAGCAGATCGGCGTCGGAGGTGACGACGTCAGTGGACTGAAGCGTTTCGGACATGGTGGTACTCCCGCGTGAAAGGGGGACGATGAGGCCGGTCGGGCCGAGCTGCACGTTCGTTTTGCGCTCTCGTTTCGAAGGTATACAGCCCTTTAATTGACTTCAAATGCATGTCAAGCACGGCTAGAATTACTCACATGCAATTGGATTTGAACCTGCTCACCGCGCTCGATGCGCTGCTGGAGGAGGGAAGTGTGGCCGGAGCGGCCGCGCGCCTGCACGTCACCGCCCCCGCGATGAGCCGGAGTCTGGGCCGAATCCGGCGCACGACCGGCGATCAGATCCTGGTACGCACCGGCCGCACGATGACCCCGACGCCGTATGCGATCGCCGTCCGTGAACAGGTGCACGAGCTGCTGCACCAGGTCCAGGGGGTGCTGGCGCCGAGCCGTGAACTCGATCTGGCAACGTTGGAGCGCACTTTCACACTCCGCTGGCACGATTCCCTGGTCACCTTGAGCGGCCCCGCATTGCTCGCGGCCGTGCGCGGACAGGCGCCGGGCGTGCGATTGCGCTTCGTCGCGGAATCGAGCATCGACACCCCCGAGTTGCGGCGCGGCGAGGTCGACCTGGAGGCGAACGCCAACCGCCCGAGCGCACCGGACATCCGTGCCGAGGACGTGGGCGAGACCCGCCTCGTCATCGTCGTGAGGCAGGGGCACCCCCTCACCCGCGTCAGGACCGTCACCGCAAGGCGGTACGCCGCCGCTGAGCACGTCACCGTCTCGCGACGTGGAAACCTCAGCAATGCCATCGACGACGCCCTCGCGCGGCTCGGCCTCACCCGCCGCGTGGTGGCGACCGCGCCTACGGAAGCGGCCGCGCTGGAGTTCGCGCGCGGCTCCGATCTCCTGATCAGCGTCCCCGAAGCCACCACGCGCTCAGCGGTCGCCGACCTCGGCCTGGTCGTGCTCCCCCTCCCGCTCGAACTGCCGTCGGCACCGATATACCTGTCGTGGCATCAGCGCTACGACACCGATCACGCCCACGCCTGGCTGCGCGGGCTGGCGCGAACCGCGCTGGCCATGGGCGGAGCGTCGTAGTCGGCGCCGTCCGGCCGCTTCACCCATACGTCCACGCGCCACCTTGATGCCGCACGGCCGGCCGCTAGGCGGACCCGCATCAGATCACCAGCCCCCGGCGGTAGGGGTACACGACCAACCTCAACGCGGTCGCGAAGCCCGAGTTTGCCGACAATGCAGGACACGAACGTCTTGACGGTCTCCTGGCTGCTGACGTTGAAGCAGATCGCCGCCGCGTTCGGCGACATGCTGAGCGCCCGCGCCGCTGCGGGGTCAATAGCCCCGCCCCAAAAGGCGTTGACCAGCGTCAGGGTGAGCTCGGCGATCCGCCACCCACCGTCGGAGTTGGACCGGCACAGGCCGAACGTGTAGACCCGGTCGAGATCATCTGGATGCTCTCGCCGGTGCTCCTCGTCTGCACCAAATAGGCCCGCACCCCAGCGGTGGCGGCGTCCGTCGTCGTGACCACGACATTGCCCAGGTGGTGCCGCGCCCTTCCGGTCTGGGCCGTGTGCCCGTCACGGATAAAGTCGAGCACCGCCTGGCGCGTCCGGCGACCGGGCCGAGCACTCCCTGTCCGGGCATCGTGAAGGTCCAGGTGGTGTCTTCGGTCAGGGCCGCCTCCAGCTCGGGCACATTCAGCTCGTCCAGAGCGTGGTCGTAGTTCGCCACCGCCTGCTGGAGTTCGGCGATCACGAGACCACCGTCAGCACGATCTTGCCCTGGAGATGGCCCTGCGCGGCCCGCGTGTGTGCGCTGCCCGCCTCGGGCAGCGGGTAGGTGCTGTCCACCCCGACCTGGAGCTTGCCCTCGTCGACCAGGCGCCCGATCTCGGCGAGCTGGGGGCCGTTGGAGCGCACCTGAATGTTCGAGACTGTGATGCCCAGACTCGCCGTCTCTTCCGGGTCGTACTGGGCGAAGAACACCGGAAGCATGGTGCCGCCGCGCTTGAGCACGCTCAGGAAGCGTGAGCTGTCCGGGCCACCGACGGTGTCGATCACCAGGTCGACACCGCTGACCACGTCCGCGGCCTGCGTCCTGGTGTAGTCGATGAACTCATCGGCGCCGAGCTGGCGCAGGAACTGCTCGTGCCGGCCCGAGGCCACCGCGATTACGTGTGCCCCCTTCCATTTCGCCAGCTGCACCGCGAAGTGGCCCACGCCACCGGCGGCCCCGTTGACCAGCACGGTCATCCCTGGCGTGATCGGCACCGGCTGGTGCACCTGGCCGGTGAAAGGAGACGGCACGTCGTGGCCGAGATCAACCAGGTACTGCCAGGCCGTAAGCACGGCCATCGGCGCCCCAGCCGCCTGCACGTGGTCGATACCGGCCGGCTTGTGAGCCAGGTCCGAAGCCGGCGCGGCCACATACTCGGCGTACGTCCGGCCGTCGAATCCGGGGAACCGCAGCATGCCGAAGACCTCGTCACCGACGGCGAACCCCAGCACGTCCGGAGCCACCGCCTGGACCACGCCCGACATGTCCGTTCCAGGGATCAGGGGGAACTCCAGCGCCGGCCTCATCTCGGCCGGCATGACCTTCATCCCCTCACGTAGGTACCAGTCCGGAGGGTTGATGCCTGCCGCGTGCACCCGGACGAGCACCTCGCCCGGGCCGATCTCGGGAACCGGCACTTCGTCATACTGCAAAACTTCCGGCCCGCCCGCTTCGTGGAACTGGATCGCCTTCATCGCGCCTGTCGCTTTCTCGGGGAAACGTTGCTCCTTCAGTCAAGGCTCAGGACGGCATGGCCGTCCAAGACCGGTTCGGCAACCTAATCATTCCGAAACGGCATGACGCCTACGCTGGAAGGGTGAACGATCTCGGACAGGACCTGGAACTGCGGCTGGTGCGCTACTTCACCGTGGTGGCGGCGCACCAGCACTTCGGACGGGCCGCCGCCAACTTGCACGTGGCCCAGCCGGCGCTGAGCCGCCAGATCCAACGGCTCGAGAAGTATCTCGGCACACGTCTGCTGGACCGCACACCCCAGGGCACCCGGCTCACTCCGGCCGGCCAGAGGTTCCTCCCCCGTGCCCAAGCCCTGCTGCAGGCCGCCCGCCAGGCCGAGCTGGCCGTGCGTGAACAAGCCGAGACCGAACGAATCGCCATCGGCTACGTTGAAGACTTGGTGATCACTGCCGCCGTACGGGAACTGCGCCGCCGTTACCCGGACGCCGAAATCGCCACCCGGTACCTGAGCTGCCGCGACGTCGGAGCGCTGTCCGACAAGCGCGTCGACGCCCTGATCGCGCGGACCCCGCTGCCGCTCGCCACCGACGACGTGTTCACCACGCCGCTGTACGAGGAGCCCCGGATGCTCGTGGTCCCGCGCGGCCATCCCTTGGCCGACCGCACGTCGGTGACTGCGGAAGAACTGGCCGGCGAAGAGACGGCGCCGTGCGCGTTCGAGACCGCGGACTGGACTTCCTACCGGATCCTCGGGGCCGGCGTGCCGCCGATCGAGAGCTACGAGGACAAGCTCGAACTCGTCGCGAGTGGCAGGGCGATCGCCGTGCTACCGGTCGGCGATCGGCGTAGCTCACTGCGTCCCAACCTCGTCACCGTCCCGGTCGAGGGCGCTCCCCCGAGCCAGGTCGTCCTGGTCAGCCGCAAGGGCGACCCGAATCCGATGATCAGGAATCTCCGGCTGGCGGCCAAGGCCGTCCTGACCGCCCAGGCAGCCTGACCGGGACCCGCTTGGCGCTGAACTGCCCCAAGCGGTGCTCACGCGCGCCGTGTTCGTCGAGCATCTGCCGGTATCGCTCGGGGTTAGGTGGTGCCGGCTCAGCGTCCGACCCTATGGAACGGCGATCAAGCACGCCGACTCGGCCAGGAACCGTTGCCGTATCGCGTGAGGGTGCAGGGAAGTTCAGATCCGACCAGGTCAACATTCGTCAGTGGCTGCGTCTGCGGGGCTGGCTTGAGGAGTCACGGGAATTCCGTGCCTGGCAGGAGCAGCTGCGTCTGAGCGTGGCTCAGTGGCAGGCCTCAGGCCACGACCCCGGCGCGCTGCTGCGCGGTGCTCCTCTGGAGATGTCCGTGGGGTGGTGTGCGGAACGCTCCACCGACATCAGCGCTGCCGAGCGGGAGTATGGGGAGGCGAGCCGCCGTCGCCAGCGCCGTGGCATCCGTCGATGGCGCACGGTAGCGGCGACAATCACCGTGCTCGCGCTGGTGGCAGGGGTGCTCACCGTGATCGCCTTTCGCGGCAATCAGGGGTTGCGCGAGCAACTGTGTGTGCGGGCCTCGCAGATCCTCGCGCGCGAGTCGGAGGAGCGGGGCGCGACGCCGGCGAACGTAGGAATCTCGCGCAAACCGGCAGTATGGCGGTTCGGCCTCCGGCCAGCCGAGCGCAGGTGGTCACCAGCGACGGAATCATCAGAATCTGGGATGTCATCGCGGGCGAGCTCGTACGCAAGCTCTCGGTGGGCCAGCTCTACGCAGACATCTTCCGGAGTGGGCCTGGAGCCCGGACGGGCAGCGACTGGTCCTACTCAACGAGCAGAACCAGCTGGTCTTCTGGGACGCTGATCTGGATACACGGATCGGTGAACCCGTCCCTGCGGCAAAGACCGACTCAATCCGCGCGTTCGCTGGCATCAACACACTGGTCACCGCGTCCGAAGGCAGGCTCCCTGGGGCGTCGTGCAGCTGCGTCCAGCAGGAGGATGCTCGCCGAGCTCCCTCTGCTGCATCAGACCCGGGGATGGCAACTGAAACACGCCTCCCTCATGGAGTACACAACCTTCAACGGATCGGTTTCGATCCCGCTCAGCTCGGATGCCTGGTTCCACGAGTTGTGCCATTCCGCCGGGCGTGACTTCACCGCCGCCGAACGGGTGCTCCTGCCCGACGGGGCGGACGAGAGCCGCCCATGCCCGTGTTGACGAACGGGGATCGTCAGGCAACAAGGGACGGCCTCCGCGGCGCCCTGCCGTAGGCCGCTTCGGTGGTGCAAGGTCTTGATCGTGCTGGAGCTGCCCGCAGCCCGCCGTGAGGTCCGCTCCGCGCAGCTGGTGCAGACGCTGCGTACGCCGGTCGCCCGGGACGACGACCAGGTGGCGGGCATCGCCGCCTCGGTAGCCGCCGCGACCTGCGATCCGTCAGCACCCCGCGACCTCACCGTGTTGACGTGCGCCGCCGATGTCGCCCTCTACGACGGCAAGCGCGCTCCGGCGCACTCATCAGGCCGCCGCCGCGCACGCTGGCCGCAGAAGAGTTCGGCGTCGGCCTAGCGTTGTGCCGAGTCAGTGAGAATGACACCGTGATCAGGTGTCACCTCGGCGCCGTGACCGGAACCGTACTCGGCGAGCAGCAGGGCGATGTCGTCAGTTCGGTACGAGGAGCCCCGGGCGTTGTGCAGAAGCCGGTCGGCGAGTTGGTTCAGTGAGTCCGCAGCGGCGTGAGCCAGTGATGCTCGCAGGCCGTCAATGCCCACGTTGATGTCGGCGCCGCGTTCCTCGACCAGTCCGTCGGTGTAGAGAGCGAGGACGGACCCTGGTGGGAGGTCGAACCGGGTTGCTGGATAGACGCTTGCGCGATCCACACCGAGGAGTGGGCCGATGTCCAGTTCAAGGGCGTTGGTCGTCGCGTCGGGACGGCGAAGCAAGGGTGGGGGGTGGCCGGCGGTGACGGCGTAGGCGTGATGGCTGTGGGGTTCGAGGTGGATGTAGCAGCAGCTGGCCAGCAGCCCGGGGTCGAGGTCGATGAGGGTTCGGTTGGCGCCCGCCATCACATCGCCAGGAGTATGGCCCACTGCTGCGAAGGCCCGTACGGCGCTGCGCAGCTGGGCCATGGTGGCTGCGGCGGCGACGCTGTGCCCCTCCACGTCTCCGATGACGAGACAGACCCCACTACCGGTGGGGATGACGTCGTACCAGTCGCCCCCGATGTCCATTCCGCTGGTGCCGGGCAGATAGCGCGCGACGGTGCGGATACCCGGGACTACTGGCAACCGGTGCGGCAGGAGCGCCTGCTGCAGGCCGTGCGCGAGGGCGAACTCCGCGTCGTAGAGCCGCGCTCGTTCCAGGGCCTGGGCGATCAGCCCGGCGAGTGCGGTGAGGACGCCGCGGTCCTTCGCCGTGAATCGGTGGATCTCGTCGAAGCCGAGGACGCAGGTGCCGACAGGGTGGCTGGAGGCGATCAGTGGCAGATACGCCCACGAGCTCACTTCGCCCGTGGGGATGCCCGGGTAGCCCTGGGAGAGGTCCTGCTGCGACTCGATGAAGAGTGGAGCGCCGGAGGTCAGGGTCTCCGTACCGGGCAGGCAGGCATGCAGCGGTACGCCCTCCAGCCAGTCGAGGAAGTCTTCGTGGTGGCCGGTGTGATAGAGCAGACGCATCGTTCCGTCGCGGACCACGTAGATCGCCAGCTGCTGGCCTCCAAAGGCGGGTAGGAGCTGGTCGGAGATGACTTCGCAGACTTCGCGGGCGGTGACCGCCTCGGTCAGCGCGCTGCCCAGCTGAAGGACGTGGTACATGACACCCAGACGCGCCGGTGTGGCAGCGGTTGCTGTCTCGGCCGAGGAGACGGATGGCGTTGAGGTGGAAGGTGGATGACCGGAGGGAACCACTCGGCCGGTTACTCCGTCCGCTTCCGGATGGAGGGAGAAGTCGAGCCACTGGTCGGGCGGTCGACAGGCCAGGAAGGAGACCGGCGCCTGCGAGATCATCGCGGACCGATGCCGGTACTCGACATCGGGATCGGACAGCCACGGCAGCACGTCCCAGAGGAACTGGCCCAGCAACGCGTCTCCGCGCACGCCCAGCAGCTTCAGGGCACTGTGGTTGGCATAGGCCACCCGCCCGTCGGGGGCTAGGGAGAACACCCCGTCCCGCAGCCGTTCGACCGCGGCGACGGCCGCGCTGCCGGCCTGCGCGTCGACGACCGTGCCGAACAGATGGGTGCGTGCCCGCGCGTCGTTGGCCCCCGGTGCGCGGCTCCACAACTCGACCGTGCGGTACCCCGCGCCGCCGTCCCTGCGATCCCGTATGCGCAGGCGCCGCGATGTGATCCGGCCCCCGGCAGCTGCCGCACGGGCGGCCGCTCGAACGGCGGCTCGGTCGCCGGGGTGCAAGCAGGAAGCCAGCGTTTCGGCTCGTCCGTCAAAAGCACGGGGGGCGAAACCGAAGATCGCGCAGAGCTCGTCGTCCACGGTGACGGTGCCGTTCACGAGGTCCCAGTCGAACAGGCCGACCCTCACGGCCGGTGCCGACGGAGATGGGGTCTCGACGGGAATCGTCTGCGGGTCGCACTCAACAGGATCGCCGGTACGGGCGCGGAGATCGGCAAGGGAGGCACCGAGCCGTTTGGCGATGGTCCGCACGCGACGGCGCTGCGCCCTGGACAGCCCTTCGCCGCCTGGTGACGCCGCCCAGACGATCGCTAGCGCACCGAAGGTCTCCTCACCTGAGCCCACCGGCACGGAGCAGGAGCCAAAGGCGTACGGCAGAGCTACCGCCAGCTGAGGAAACCGGCGCATCGTCTCGTCGGCGCCACTCAGGTGGACCGTGCGCCCAGAGCTATAGGCTGCGGCGACCGGAATGGGACTGCTCACCGGAATGAGGTGCCAGCCACCGAGCAGCGAAGGCGGCACACCGCACGTCGCGGCGAGCACGATCGACCGACGGTCGCGGGACTGGAGAAAGACACTCCCGGCATACGCGCCGGTTCCTTCAACGGCTTCGACGACGGCTGCAGCGAGCAGATCCTCACGCTCCGCCATCCCGCCGGCGAGCATTTCGTGCACAGTTCCAGTGTGCGCGCGTCGGTCCACCGGCCCAAGCCCCAACCCAGCGAGACGCATCGATCACACCTCGCAGGGCCCGTCGCCGCGATCCGGCTATGGCTACGCCTGGGATCCCCGGCCAACCCCGGCAAGATCGCATACCGGCGACGGCCACCTGCCCAGACACAAAACCACAGGCCCATACCAAGAGCTACTGAGCGTCACCGATGCTCATGATCACCCGGATCTGCTCCGACGGTGCTCATGATCCGCCGACAGCGCTCACCGAATCGCGGATCCCTCCACAACCGCTGCCTCGATCATCGAGGGTAGCGACGGGAGCCAGAATCTGGCCTCGAAACCAGCCTTCGAGGGATACGAGCCTGGTGGTGCGCCCTGCCTATACGACTGCGGCAAGAACGCAGTCATAGCGCTTCAACCAAATCGCCCCCCTGCATCCCTCGGTACGGCATGGGGGTGGAGCGATGTCGTTGGAACCCGACCTGTACGCGGGTACCGGGGTGAGCCCGCTCAACCCGATGAGTCCCTGGCGCCGCCGCTGCGTCGCCTGCCGCGGCCTGGGCGCTCCGGTTGGTGGGCATCAGGCATCTACCAGCATGGGCGGCCTGACTGAACGGCTCCCTATCTACCCCTTCCGCGCGCTGGCGCTCGCTTGGTCGTCCCCGCCTGCCTGGGCCTGCGCACGGCCGACATCCTGACCGGCCTGCCCCGCCTCTATGCCGGCCCCGTACTTCTGGACAGTAGGCGGGAGCAGGTCAGCTTCTTCCTGCCGCCCGGCCCCGCAGCCACTTGGGTCGGGCACGACATCCGCTACGTCACCCGGGGCGGGTGGATCGCCACTCCCGGCCCGCACTGCCGCTGGGGAGACCTGCGCTGACTCTCGCCGCCCCGACGGAAACGGCCCCCTCAACCCACCCGAGGCCATGGAACTGGCGCTGCACCAGGCCATGGGCGATCTGGCCCGTGCGCACGGCATCCTGCACCATTCCCCCGCCGAAGCGCTCACGCGCCACCACCCGCGGCGTCCCGCGAACCAGGCTGCCTACCCGCCTGCGTGATGACCACCGGCGTCTGGAGACCGGGCCATCCGGACTGTGCGATCTGAGTGGCTGGAACGTCGGCCCGGCCACCGACCGCATCAGCCTGGTGATCACTTCTCACTCGTAGAGCTCACTCAGTACTCCGAAATGCCTAGCCTTGGGTGGCTTTTCGGCTCGCTGGGGCACAGTGATCTCGCCGCTTCCGTGGTCTGCGCGCCCGCCTCCTGTCCCTCGCCAGCCGACTGCGGGTGTCACTGCCGCCGGCATCGCCCGTTGCCCACCTTCAGGAAAGCGAAGATGATGCCCCGTCCAACTGCACGCCCGCTTCCGGCCCGATGTCTGTGCACCCTGCCGACCACGGCCGCCGCCGTCCTGTCCATGGTGGCCGCCCTGCTCCTCGGCAGTGCCACGCCCGCCGCCGCGCAGACCAAGCCGGTCGTCAACGGGCCCGTATTTAACGACCCGCTGGGCACCGCGGCACAGCAGAAGGCGATCTTCACCCAGCTCGTACGGCTGATCGACGCGACGCCGGCCGGGGCGACGATCCGCGGTGCGATGTACGAGTTCAACGACCAGGAGGTCGCGAACGCGCTGCTCGCCGCCCATCGGCGCGGTGTCAACGTCCGGCTCATCGTCGACGACTCGACCTACGTGGACGGCGCCGGCGGCCCCGAGTACACCAACGTGCCCTACCAGACCCTCAGGGCAGGGCTGGGAACCAATGACGCCGCCCGCTCCTGGATCGTCGTGTGCGACGACCGCTTCGAGGACCCTGACGGCGTCGACGACGTCCGGCGTGGCTGCCTGGCCGTGGCCCCGCCCCAACCGGCGTACAACCACAACAAGTTCTTCACCTTCTCCAGAATCGGACCCTTCGACGACAGCACCAGCTACTCGAGGGTCGTCTTCCAGACCTCCTCGAACCTCTCTGACTGGTACAAGGTCGAATCCTTCAACGACGCCGTCACTTTCGTGAGCAGCGCGGTGTACGACGGGTACGCCTCGTACCACGAGCAGCTCCGCCGCGGGCGCACCCTGGCACGCGGCAACAACAACGCGTACTTCTCCACGCCGACCGGCTCGACCTACCGAGGGTTCTTCTTCCCCCGTGGGGACAGCTCGTACAACAACCCGGCCACCGACACCGTCGTCAACGTGCTCGACGAAATCAGCTGCGCCTACACGGGCGCGGACGGGCTGGCCCACCGAACCGCCGTCCGCATCGTGACGCACAGCTTCCTCGGCTCCCGCCGCCAGGTCGCCGACAAGCTGGCCCAGCTGCGTGGCAGAGGCTGCTGGATCGACCTCATCTACACCGAGACCGACAGCACGATCACAAGCCGACTGAACGCCGCCGGCATCCAGCACCGCAGATGCCGCATTCCCAACGGCCCTGGCATCGACGTGCGCCCGCACAACAAGCAGATGCTGATCGACGGCTACTACAACGGCGCCATCACAGCGCGCGTCTACACGGGCAGTGCCAACCTGACCGGGTCGTCTGCGCGCTCGGCCGACGAGGCGATCGTGCGGATCACCAGCGCGTCCTACCACGCGCGGTACCTGAGCACCTTCTACAGGATTCGCTCCGCCTGCGGCGGCTGAAAAGCGGGAGAACCGGACGGGCTGCATCGCGGCACGATCTCTGGCGACACCGACTTCGGACATGGACCTGACAGCGGCAGCCAACACGTCTCAGGCCGCTGGAAAGAGCATTCGAGCGGTACGAGGATGCTGAGTTCGCGAGCCTGGCCCCCTGGCGCCAGATCCCGAGCCGACTCACTGCGGCCACTTCTGCTTCACAGTGCCGGGATTCTCTTCATAGAGTCACGGGACCATCCCCACCAAGCGCTGCAAAACAGCAGGTCACAGCATTCCGTCGGTAGCCCTGGGGTTGAGTCACATCGGAAGACCAGCGCTGGACCCGCCGAGTGCCCGAAAACGCTAGCCTGCCAGCACAACGGAACGCTCCGGCCAGTGAACCGGGGAGGTCGCGATCAAGGGGGAAGGCGCCGATGGCAGAAGGGTCCGGCGGGGGCGCGGGCGGCCGGTGGGGTCCAGTGGTCGGGGCAGCGGCATCGGTGCTCGCGATCGTCGCCTGGCTCGGTGCGGGGGACCTGCAAGAGTTCAAGGAGTGGGTGACCTCTCACGGATCGTCTCCGACCAGCACCGCCCCGCCGACGGCACCCGCCCCGCAGCTCACGCCGCCCGTTGCACAGCCCGCGCCGACCGAGACGACTGAGCCGACATCCGGGAAAGACCCCGGCTGCACGGCGGGCTTTGCCGCTGTCAGTGCCGCGACCGCTGCTCTGGAAGGGGACGTGACCCACTCTCAGATCCGGGGAGTCGCGTCCTCCTTCGGCGACGCCGCGGACGTCGCCGACGCTGTCGATGTCAGGTCGCCGCTCATGGCTATGGCCGTGGACCTGCGTCTCTTCGCCGACGCTCGCGAAGCCGGGAACTCCGATGCCACCACAAGCACCCGCAAACAGTTCTCGAAAGACCTGGATCGCTTCGCCACGGCTTGCGGCGTAGAACCGCCCGACTGAGCAGAGCCAACCGTTCATGTCTGGCGCGGTACGGGCCAGGGTGGCCTCGGGGTCGCGGGTGCCGACGTCATACGCCCGGACCTGGTTGGTGACCAGGGAGCCGGCCACCCTCTGCATGTCCGGCCAGTGCCTGATCACCTTGCTCAGGTTGACCCGGTTTGCGGGCGATGGCCTCCAGCGGCCATGTCCCTCTCCACCCCGAGCAGCGACGTCGCCACCGGCGAGGTCATCACCGCCTGCACCGCCGACACCGGGCAGCGGAGTTCAAGAAGTTCCTGGTCAGGATCGACAAGGAAGTTCCCGCACATCTCCAGATCCACCTGATCTGCGACAACTACGGCACCCACAAGACCCCTGCGATCAGGACGTGGCTGGCCAAACACCCCCGGTTCCACATGCACTTCACCCCGACCGGCTCCTCCTGGATCAACCAGGTCGAGCGGTGGTTCGGCTTCCTCGCCGGCCAGAAGATCCGTCGTGGCGCACAACAAGAACGTTCAGGTCCTCGAAGCCGACATCCGCGCATGGGTCAAGGACTGGAACGAAGACCCCAAGCCGATCATCTGGACCAAGACAGCTGAAGAAATCCTCGACTCCCTCGCTCACTTCCGCCGACGGATCTCTGGCGCAAGACGCTAGGCGCAGACCTGCCAGCCGTGCCCGGCCGTGACCTCGTCGGCCGTGATTCCGAGCGGCAGCGTCTCCGTGTGCCGGCCGTCGGCCCGCACGACCTCGGCCTGCAAAATACCGGCAGTGCGTCCGTCGAGCTCCACCCCATAGATCGTGCGGGTCGCGCCACCGGCCTCGATGACGCGGACCCTTCTCACGACGAGGCGCTCGTCACCACAGGAGAGGGACCGAACGGTCTCTCTGTCGGCCGCGATGATGAGCCCGTACGCACTCCGGGCGCTGTACACATCCCCTTCGTGGAGACGGTCCAGCGCCGGCGCGGGGCTGATGACGTCGTCGGGCTTCGTCGAACACGACGACGCGCTGGCCGTCCCGGAGTAAAACACGGCGCAGTAGCGCGCGTCGGTCGTCATCCAGAAGAACACCGTGCCCTTGGCACCCACGCTCACCAGACTCAAGCCCGCACGGTCGGGGGCGTCGTCACCCTTGGCGATCTCGCTGAGCACACTCTGACGGTGCCGCTCCACTTGCGCCTGCCGCGACTTCTGCGACGGCGAGGCGGGAGCCTGCCGCTGCGGCGATGCGGACTTGCTGTCGCGAGGCTCGGCGGAGCGCGCACCTCCTGCACACGAAGCGAGCGCGGCCGAAGCGATCACGGCCACAGCCGCCGCAGCGCCCCTCGCCCAAGGACGTCCCATCACGCCAACCCCCACCCGGCCCCGGCCCCGTAAATCCAGGTCAGCATACGGTCGCGGGCCGCGAGGCGGAGAGGAGTACGCAGCGTTGGGGGATACACAGCGTTGGAGGAGTACGCGGCATTGGTGGCATACGCAGCAGGGCGGCACGCGATGCGCGGGTACCGCCCTCCCGCGACCGAAGTGCGCGAGTCCTACCGGCAAAGGAAATCCTCGACTCCCTCGCTCACTTCTGCCGACGGATCTCTGGCACAGGACACTAGTACTCCAGCCGTAGATGGCGATCTTCATGCGTTTTGGGCTGTTTGTCGTTGATAGTGGCTGTCGCGGGCGCGGGCTTGGTGACGCCGTCGCCAGTGGGACCAGCGGAGCCGGTGGGCTGCGCCGTGGACAGGCTGGACCGCCAGGGCGGTGAACAGATGCTGGACCTCGTTGCAGGTCATCGGGATCAGTTGGTCGGGTTGATACGGATCGCGAGTTTTGGCTCTGTCCGCAGTTCCGTGAAGCTCAGTGGTCGGCAGACATGAGGTCAGTCCTCTGCGCGTAGCTTTCCAGAGGCTCCGCTGATGCCCACCAAGACCTGTAGTAGTCCCTGAAGGAGTTGACGGCTTCAGCCGTCTCCAGGCTGTGTCCGCTCATGAAAGATCCATCCGCGGTCAGGAGCAACAGGACCGCAGTGTCATCAATGATCGCCATATTGACGGCGTCGACACCGCTGTTGGTGGTCACCACGCGGGCGTGGTAGTTGGCAAGACCGTGCATCTCTTCGTAGTGCTCTCGCAGCCATAAGCGCATGGCGCTCTTGCCGGGCTCCTGGGCAGGGACACCGATGATGCGGTGGAATGACGCGCCGGGGTTGCGCCGGGTCCAGTCGGCCGCGGCCCTGAAGTACTGCTGTGCGGCCGGGGATTGGAAACTCGGCGGCGGCGTGTTGCGCACGTAGCTCGTGTAGACATGGCGCTCGGCGGTGCGTACGAGACGGGCGAACGACAGAAAGAATTCGTCGCTGGTGCGGTAGTGCGTGGAAGCTGTAGGGGCCTGATGATCACGGATCTCAATAACGGCTGATAGCAGGACATAGAGCACGGCGTAGATGAGGGGTATCTGCCACTTCACGTCCCACGCGAAGAGGTTTGCGACGATCGACCCGCCGATCACAAACAGGAGAGCAAGCAGCAACAACTTCTGCTCAACAGATTGCAGATTGACCACCCGTCGCACCTGCTCCACCCCCATTGCGCCAGTGCACCGTGCCTGTGAGCAGGCAGGTGGCGCTTCGTGTCTACCCCTCAAGCTGAGTCAGGATGCGGGTCCGGAGAAGCTCGAACGAGGTTCGGCCGTACATATCTCGCTTCAGTGTTTTCACCCGGTTTACGTGCCCCTCGACGACTCCGGAGCTCCAGGGCAGGGTCAGGCCGGCGGTCACCGCGTCGAGGTCCTGACGGAGGAAGCCGGCGAAGCCCTTCATGGGCTTCGGTGCGTCCTGCTCGGCCTGCCGGATCCACTCCAGCACAGGTAGCGCTGGTGACGGACCAGATCGGCGAACGCCCGAGCGAGATCACAGGCCCGAGTGATGTCCGGGCGGGCGAGCCGGACTTGAAGGAGTCGCTCGTCCTGGCTTTCGGTGAGCGTCTCCCGAGGTCGCATGATCCACGAGGTGATCTTGCGAGGGCTCGGAATGTCGGCCCGGACCGGTTCGGCGGTGCCCGCACGAAGGGCGGCGAGGTGTTTGCGGACGACCTGGCGGCTGCCGCGGTAGCCGCGAGCCTGGATCTCCAGGAACAGCCGGGTGCCGCTGACCTGGCCTTGCGCTTCGATGAACCGGGTGTTGAGATACGCCTTGAACGGCTCCGGGACGCCGTTGGGGCGGCGCTCGCGAGCGGAGGCCGGCAGCTCGTCGAGGTCGGTGTCGCGGAAGCGGCGCACGGTCTTGCGGTCGAGGTTCAGACGGCGGGCGATGGCGCTGATCGTCCAGCGTTTCTCCAGCAGGCGGTGGATGTCCTCGTAGCGGTGGCGGGTGCGTTCGATGATCTGGGTGCGGGGCAATTCCGCGGGCGGTAACAGCATCGGGGGAGGCTCTGCCATCTCGGTCACCGTCTCCTCCTCGGCACGTTTGCGCAGGCAGTCGCGGTGCTGGTGGCAGGTCTTCTCCAACGCGGCGGACAGGTTCTGCAGCAGGTGCCAGCGATCAGCGACTTCCAGGGCGTGAGGAGCGGCTTCCTTGACCGCCTTGGTGTAGGCGGTGGCGCGGTCTCGGCAGATGATCTCGGCTCCAGGGTGCTCGGTGAGCCCTGCCGCGAACGTCTCGGAGGTGCGGTCGGGCAGTACGTCCACGACCCGGCCGGCCGCGACGTCGACCTGCACGGTGCCGTAGGTGCAGCCCTTGCGGAAGGCGAACTCATCGACCCCCAGCACCCGCGGCGCACGGTCCGGCACCGTCGGCGCCGTCAACAGCCTGAGCAGCCGGGTCCGGCCCGCGACCAGCCGGAGACGGCGGCACAGCCGCGCGGTCGGACGGCCGCCCAGCTCCACCGCGATCGACCGAAGCCACCCTGTCAGCCCGGTGCTGGAGCGGCGGTGCCGCTCGGACAGGCCCGGCACCTGCTCGACGAACGTCTTGCGGAAACAGTTCTTCCGATCACAGAAGTACCGGCGGACCCGCAGCCGGACTATGACCCGGCGAGTCCCCAACGGCCTTTCATGCAGGGTTCGTTGATACGCGCTATGTATGCGACTGGCCTGTTTCCGACAGTCCGGGCATCGGCCTGGGCGAGCGGTGGACACGGCCTCACCACGAGGATGTCGGAGGAGTCGATGACGCGCTCCACTCGCACATCGATCCCGGGAAACAGCACAGCCTCGACCGTCTTGCTCGCCATGCCAGGACATACTCTGCCGAAACGATCCCTCGCTCATCTCGCTGACCTGGGGATTCACGGAACTGCGGACAGAGCCCAGTTCAAAGAGCGCCATCAGGGTGTTGGATGGCGGGCGTGTTCGTCGGCGCGGACGACGGCGAGGAAGGCGTGCGCGAGCATGGCGAGGGTGACCCAACGGTGCCAGGAGGTCCACCGTCTGACCTGGTGCTCGTCCAGTCCTGCCAGGCCCTTGCCGGACTGGAAGGTTTCTTCCACCCGCCATCGTGATCCCGCGACTCGTACCAGCGTAGCCAGCGGCACCGGATTGGGTGAGTAGCAGCGGTGGAAGGCGAGTTCACCGGTGCGACGGTTGCGTCGGATGAGCAGGTGGTGGTGACCGGGCTGTGCGCTGGGCAGGTCGGCTACCGCCCAGTCGTAGAACCGCTGTCCCTTGGCTCCGGCGACTGCGGAGCGTTGCTGCCAGGCGTGCTTGGGCAGCTTCCGAGCCAGGGTGTCGGCCCGGAACTTCCCGGCCTTGGTGGGCAGCTGGTGGTCGCGGGCGACAGCGAGAACGTAGCCGGTCTGGCGGGCTTCAAGGGCGGCGCGGAGGTGGGGGTTGGCGCCGTAGACCTCATCGCCGGTGACCCAGGCGGCCTGGACGCCGGCGTCCAGGGCACGCGTGATCATTGCGGTGGCCAGGGCGGCTTTGGGCGGCGAAGGTTACCTCGTCGGGTATCCCGGCCCCCCGGCAGCGGTCCACATCTTCGGTCCATGAACGCGGGACGTACAACTCCCGGTCGATCGCTGCGTGTCCGGCGCGGGAGGCGTAGACGAGGTAGACGGCGACCTGGGAGTTCTCGATCTGCCCGCGGTGCCGGTGTACTGGCGTTGCACGCCCACCGTGGCTGTGCCCTTCTTCAGGTCGCCGGTCTCGTCGACGACCAGGACGGCGTGGGTGTCGCCGAGGTGTTCCACCACGTATCCGCGTAGTCGTCACGGACTGCGTCAGCATCCCACTTGGCTCGCGCCAGCAGGTGCTGCAGGCCGTAGGGGGTGGCGTGTCCGGCATGCTCGGCGATGGTCCAGCAGTTCTTGCTCGGCAGGCCGGACAGCAGTCCCAGGACGAGCGAGCGTGCCCGGCGCCGTGGTTCGGCCCGCGCGAAGCGGCTCGCGATCCGGCTCATCAAGCCCTCGAACATATCCAGCCAGTGAGCCGGGTCTACGCGGTGGCCTGCGGCCATCGCCTGATCTTCGTTTGTCCACACACCCACCGATGATCACCGGTGGCCGCACCTGTCTCCCCACTCGCCATCGGCTCCGGCAGCACCACGGTGTCACCAGCTGTGGCTCCATTCCGATCTCCTGGGCCTCACGGATGTGTGCCGTCACACCTGCGCAAACAGAACCTGATTCACCAGGTGGCTCGTCCTGCAGGGCAAGAGCAAGGGCAAAGGGCGGGCGGATGGGAAGCCATGGGTGAGCGGAGCAGCGGTGCGACGCGTGGGATGAAGACGACAACATCCCGCAGGACAAGGTGGTGGGCCGTGGGCGGGAACGCAAAGGGCCGGCCGCCCTGGACGCGGGAACGAGTGCTCGCCGCGCTGGCGACGCTGACAGCACTGCTGCTGGCGTTCCATCGGCTGGTGCCGAACTCCCCGGGACACCTGGGCAGTCTGCTGGAATCGTTCCTGCCCTGGTACGGCCTGATGATCGCAGTGCTGCTCGGCCTGGCGCTCCTGCGCCGCTCGGTGCTCGCGCTGGCGGCCCTCACCCTGCCGGTGGCGGCCTGGACGTACCTTTTCGGAGGGCTGCTGCTGCCCGGGGCGAAGCCCGGGGCGCACGACCTGGTGGTGGTACAGCACAACGTCAGCGACGAGAACACCGATCCCGCGGGCACGGTCCGCGCCCTGGCCGATGCCGAGCCTGACCTCATCGGCCTGGAGGAGCTGGTGCCCGCGGCGCTGCCGATCTACGAAAGAACCCTCGCCCCGCGCTACCGGTACCGCGCGGTGGTGGGCACCGTCGGACTCTGGTCCAAATACCCCCTCACCGACGTCCAGCAGCTGCACATCAAACCCGCTGGGATCACGGAGCCCTGGAGCCGCGGGCTACGGGCGGTCATCCACACCCAGCACCGTGAGATCGCGGTGTACGTCGCGCACCTGCCCTCAGTCCGCGTCCACCCGTCCGGCCTCGCCTTGTCCTGGCGCGACGAAAGCGCCGGCCTGCTGGGCAAGGCCATCGCCACCGACAAATCGCACACAGTGATACTCCTCGGCGACCTCAACAGCACGGCCGACGACCGTGGGCTGAACCCACTGACCTCACAGATGAACGTGCCGGCACGGGGTTTCGCCTTCAGCTTCCCCGCCGCCTTCCCACTGGCCCGGATCGACCAGATCATGGCTCGCTCGGCAACCGTCGGTCCCATCCGTGCCCTGCCCGCTACCGGCAGCGATCATCTCCCGGTCATAGCGCGAATCACACTGGGCTGAGGGAATCTTCTCCGGGCAACAAGCCTGCGCATGTGACAACTGCCATGCATCGGCTGAACCAGCCAGCTCATCATCTACGGCTGGAGTACTAGCCTCGGACTTTCACGTGGGCGGGCGACCGAGGCGTTATCGGAAATGCAAGAGTGCTCCTGACCAGTAACGATGGGACCTGTTTAGGGTTCAGGTCGCCGCGTGGAAGGGAGCACTCCGCAGGTGAAGTAGCATAGCGGGTCCTACCCGCGTGTCCGCGTCGAGAGCCGGTGCCAGGCCGTAGTCTCCCAGGCCGGGGGCGTTCTGTTGGTCGAGACCATTCGCGAGACCAGGCTGGACACGTTGATATCGGCGGCGCTCGCGCCGTGGGGAAGACTCGGGCAGTCGCAGGGCCGTCAGTGCCGCGTCGCGCTGGTAGCGCCCCTGATGGTCGGCGAGAAGTGGCAGGGCAGGCGCCTACTTGGGTTCCTGTAAGCCACTGACTCAAGCACAACTCCTGCGGGATGATGACGTCATGGCTCGACGACGTATCGTGCTGGCGGTCGGCTTGGTCGCCCTGGGTGGTGCTCTTATCTGGCTGGGGGTTCACTTTGCGAAAGCTGGCTGGGATGCCTCCGACAAGCAATCGAGCGTAATTGGTGGATTTTCTGGATTAGGGGGGCTGATACTTACAGCATACGGCATATGGCAAGCCACTAGGCAGCAGCTTCCGCTTTCGATGGAAGATTTGACTCGTTACCTAGCCGATGGCGTCCAGAGGGAATGGAGCGTCGAGGTACAGCTACGTCAACTGCATGGGGCGCCTTGGATTTCAGTCTCCTGGAATCCGGATATGACACCTCAACAGTGGACGGACTTGCTATCCGTTACCCCTGGTGCAGTGAATTGCTCATCCGGCTCCACACCGGATGTGCAGACGTTGGCTGGGGAGCATAATATCATTGAGGTTCTCAATAGGATTCCCGGCCGTCAGCTGGTACTTTTGGGCGAGCGCGGCTCGGGTAAGACGACGCTCTTGATACGGCTCCTGCTCGATCTTCTCGAGGAGCGCGAATCGGGTGCCGCGGTACCGGTGCTCATGTCGCTGGCTTCCTGGGATCCGAATAAAAAAGACCTAAAATCCTGGATTGCATCGGAGCTTGCACGCGAACACCCGCTATTGGGCATTGCTGATCGGCAACGGAACGTGCGCTCTTACTATTACTCCCGCGCCCGAGCACTCCTCGATCAGAACCTGGTGATTCCGCTGCTTGACGGCTTTGATGAACTGCCGCCAGGTCTTTACATGGAAACGCTTGAAGAAATCAGCAAGGCGCGACTGCCGGGCCTGGTGCTCGTCAGTCGGTCTAGTGAGTTCGAACTGACTGTGCAGGCAGCCCAAGGAGTTATTCCACTCGCCAGCGCTCCTCGGATTTACGTAGACCCTGTGGAGCATACAAAAGCGGCTGATTATCTAAAATTTGGAATGCCACCAGGTCGATGGGAGCCGATTTTCCCTCACCTAGCCAGCGACGGGCCGTTGGCTCGGTCCCTGAAGACACCGCTCCACCTATTCTTAGCCAGAACCATCTACACGCCGCGTGGCCACGAAGGGCCGGTTCCGAGCGAGCTTCTGGATGGCGAGCGATTCCGAGACGAGAATGACATCTGTGCGCATTTGTTCGACGGGTACATCGATTCCGTATACGGATACAGTGCTGATTCTACGAGCAGGTGGACCGTGAAGCAGGCTCGTCGTACTCTTTCCTTCCTCGCCCGTAAATTGCAGGCTACCGGAGAAGGTAGAGATATTAGATGGTGGCAGATCAGAAAGTGGTGTAACCCGCTAATTCCGGGGCTGATAGTCGGACCGGTAGTCGGCGTCGGGGCTGGTCTCGCTTTCGGGATTCCGGCTGGCCTTGGGTTTCTCCAAGAGGAACTCGGCTATGATTCCGGAATTTCTGAAGGCTTACGGGCAGGAATTCCTACCGGCGGACTCGTGGCGCTCTTTGTCACGTTCTTGGCCGGAGGCACTATCGCTCTCCGGGAGGATCCGGCAATCGCATTGCGCTGGTCACCTATCAAATTGGTTGGACTGATGTCCGTAGGAATGCTTCTGGGTGTTACGTTGCAATCAATGGGTGCCGTTTTCCAGCTAGGGCTTCTCCTTGGGCTGGCATTATTCGCCCCCAGTGCCATAGGGCGAGGAGTCGCAACTGTCGGCGCAATCCTCACATCATCCGTGGGGCCCAACCGAATCCTCGCACAAGACCGGCGCACTTTCTTGATGATCACCACCATTGTCGGTCTGGTTAGCGGCCTGCCGCTCTTCCTTCTCATGATGAGCGGGGGCATGGGAGGGGCACTGTTTTTCGCCGGCCTCTTGGGTTTGTTCAACGGATTGAGGGTCGGCCTGAAGGCGACCGCATGGCTTCCCTTTCTTGCAGTTCGTTTCTACTTTGCCTTGCGCGGTCATGTCCCCCACAACCTGATGGCCTTCCTTGCAGATGCCCACAGGCGGGGCATTTTGCGTCAAGTCGGCACTGTTTATCAGTTCCGTCACATCGACTTGCAACGCCACCTTGCCCAGAACTACTGAGCTTGAACTCATGATGTCGTTGGGGTGAGTGACAGTCCGGTCCCGGCGAGGCATCCGTCGATGAGGTGAGGGCGGTACTGGATTTTCCTCATCCCGTGGCGGATGGTCTGGATGAGGTGCTCGGGGGTGGTGAAGGCTGTGTTGGACAGCCAGCCGCGCCGCAGCAGGGACCAGATACCCTCGACCGGGTTGAGGTCAGGTGCGTAGGAGGGCAGCTGGTAGACGGTTAGCCACTCTTGCCGGCGATGAACTGCCGCATCCCGTAGG
Source organism: Streptomyces sp. R11 (assembly GCF_041051905.1). NCBI lineage: Bacteria > Bacillati > Actinomycetota > Actinomycetes > Kitasatosporales > Streptomycetaceae > Streptomyces > Streptomyces sp. R11. The sequence goes on along the minus strand of NZ_CP163432.1, from coordinate 9,171,477 downwards.
CGAGATGGACGTTGAGGTTGTCCCAGACGAGCACGATCGGCCCGCCGAGCTGCTGATGCGCGGTGATGAGCAAGTCGCGGTAGTCGGTCCAGGCGAAGCTCTTGCGTCCGTCGCGTCGGCCGTCGTCACGCCGCGGCCGGTAGATCAGCCGGGAGCGTTCACCAGGCTTGTAGCAGGTCAGGGCAGCGATGGAGATCCGGCGGCGAGAACGGCCGCGAACCCGGATTACTGGGGTGTGGCCACGTCTGGCCCAGGTGCGGGCGGTCGGCGGCGTCATCGAGAAGCCGGACTCGTCTTCGAAGACGATCCAGGCGTCGAGCGCCGCCGCGGTCCTTCCACCTGCGGCCAGGTCTCCTTCACCCAGCCGCAGATCGCCTCCTCGTCGCGTTCGACGGCTCTCCTTGCCGGGATCTGGCAGGAGAAGCCGTGCCGGATCAGCAGCTTGCGCACCCCTTGCAGGGTGTAGCTCTTGTGGAACCGACGGCCGATCACCGTCTTGACCCGCGACAGCGTCCACCGCTGATCCAGCCAGCCGTGTACAACCGGCCCCTTGGCCAACTCCGCCTCCAGCTGCACGAACTGGGCCTCACTCAGCCGCGGTGGCGAGGCCGAACCCGCCGACCGAAGCGCCCGAGGACCGCCCTTGTCCCAGGCCCGCCGCCACCGTTGCACCGACCGGACGCTGACCCGTAACTCCTTCGCGATCGCCGAACTCGGCTCACCTGCAACGAACCGCTCGGCCGCCCTCAACCGGATCCCCTCGCGGAACTGCCGGCGCTCGGCCGACAGACCGCCGCCCTGCGCATACCTCATAGGAGGCGTACCGCGAGGATCAAGCTCTGTCAGCGGCTACGACAACCCGAGTTCAAGGTCAGTAGGAGCACAACTGTAGGACGAGGCGGGTCACGCGGAGGCGAAGCGCCGCTTCAGCAGACGCGGTTTCGGCAGCTGGCCGCGGCCCGGTCCCAGTTGGAGTAGGCGGTCATGGGCCACCTTGCAGCCACGCGTGAGGCGTATGCATGAGGGTATGTGTGCGGTGCGGCGTAAGTGTGTCGCGGAGGCGACCGGACGGCTTGGCCGCGTGTGTCCGACAGTTGGGGCTGTTCGGGCACGCTGCGTCGGCCCGGGACGCTGAGGCGAAACGGGCCGACGCTCTGCCAGCGACGCCCTTCTGCGATCGAACGCAGCCGGGTTCACACCACGCAGAGCACCGCCCGAGGGCGAGCAGCGTTGCGTGCGCCTGCTCGCCGATCTCTTCAACGCGCCGGGCAATACCCAACATGTTCCTGGTCCTCGCACTGCGCATCATCGGGCATCTCTCCACGGCAGGGACGGGCCTGGGGAGGTCGCATCCTGAACGCCTTCCAGACAACACTCCTGCCCACACGCGACCGACAGCCGTGCAGGCATGGCAGCCCGGACAAAGAGGTGGATCGGCTGCGGTCGGGAGACTTCGGACGGCTGGAGTTGCTGCCGTACGCGGCCTGTACTGCCGCGATGGCCCGCTCGTAGGTGTCGGCCTGCATGTCGATGAGCAGCTGGACCCCTTCTCCCCCGAATCCATCCCGGCTCCTGCTCCGCTCCGCATCCGTCCCACAACGGCGATACCGAAGACGGCGCGGTGGAAGTCGCGCGCAGCGGCGCGCACCTCATCGACGCCGTCCCCACTGCGACCAGCCGGAGCCGCCGCCAGCGCGGCCTCCACTGGTTTTACAGTGCGCGCGGGCGTACCCCGGATTCTCGCCGTGCCGGACGGCCACCAGGTCATCACCCCCAACCGGCGATGTCTCGCCCTACACCTGGGCGCCAGCGTGAGCGTCGCACTACACGTCAATCGCGCACACCGTTGTACCGGCAGGCCGAGGGCTCCACCACCACGGAGTGACCTGCTGTCAGCGCTGGACGCCAACGAGCGGGGTACCTGAGTGCTGTCGTCCGCACAACTGCGGGTCCTCACCAAGGCCGTGGACGTCCGCTACGCGCTGCTGCCGGCGGCGGCCCGGCAGCACCCGGACTTCGACGCCGAGATCTGGGCCGCCCGAGGTGGGCACAGCCGACAGCCTCATCCCCTCACTCAGCTCATTAAGAGAATCTCAGCCGACAAAGGCTCCAGGTGTCGCCATGACCGCTCCCCGGACCAACGTATCGGTCATCGCGTTCCATCGCCGCTTGAGGACGGGGGGTGATGATCATCCGACGTCAGACCGTGATCAGAGTGGGAGCGGCGGGCTTCATCAACGACACGGCGCCATGAACGGATCACATCAGGAATCTGGTCGAGCAAGCCCTTGAAGGCGAACAAAAAGGCCGATACAACGCCAGCAACGCCCAGAACTGCCAGGACAATCTGCTGCTCCACGCTCGGGTCCCTCCCGTGGACGGAGGAAGGCCGAGCTGAGTGCAACCGCATGCAGAGTGGCAGGTGTCTCAGGTCGACCATCCTCAAGACGGATGATCAACTGAGGCCCTGCCGACGTACAGGCCGCGTGTGAAGTTGTCGCGATTGACGCAGCGCCAACTTCCGTGGCAACCACGCCCGAAAGGGACGTCGGACCCATTCCCGTCGCAGCCAGTCCAGCTGGCCGTGCCCTGCCGACTCTAGCCGCAGGTTCCCCCTGCTGTCTGCTCTGCCGCCGCCATCGGTCCAGACGAGAGCACCGGCACGAAGCTGCGCCCCAGATCAAGCGATCACACCCACGCACCTTCGCCCCTCACACACGACACGCGCAGGTCGCCACCCTGTCCAGGACGCCAGCGAGCACGGCCTCATCCCCCTGGAACTCGATCGAAACGCTGTTCCTCGAGCGCGGACTGGCCGTCCACATGGGCCGCGTCAACTCCCGCCGGCGGCTGCGCATCGCGCAGGCCTTCGGATACACCAGCTGCGACGGCACCTACCTGGCCTTCGGGCTCTTCACCCAACCTCCTCTGTCTCCTGGCCTGTGTCGGCGGTCTCTCAGAATGAACCCGTTGGTGGTCAGTGAACTCTGACCCCCGGTCCGTCAGTTGATGTTGGTCATTCGCCGGTGTCGGCGGCGGGAACCCCGGCCGAGGTCGCGGCTGCGCATGCGGTGGCTGTCGCCTTTGAGTGAGTTGACCTCGGCTTGGTGGACGAGGCGGTCGATCATAGCGGCGGCGACGGTGTCGTCGCCGAAGACCTCGACCCAGCGTCCGAAGGGTCTATCGCTAGTCACGATCACGGAGGCGCGTTCGTAGCGGCCCGCGATGAACTGGAAGAACAGGTTCGCGGCCTCGGATTCGAAGGGGATGTAGCCGACCTCGTCGACCACGATCAGCGGGATCCGGCCGAGCCTGTAGGCCGCAGTGTTCTCCGCGAGTCCCCCGCACGACCTCGTCGCGACCTTCGCCCGTTCGCTGGCCTCTCCCGATGCGGTGCTGCGCCACATCCTGCCCGTCGACGGCGAGGCGAGCTCTCCCTCCGCCTCATCGTCTGAACTTCCGGCGGCCGACCCCTCCGGGGCCGGCCAGGGCAGACCCTGACACCTGCTCAGGCCGGGGGGCAGATGGATCGACGCGAGTTTGGCCGGGTCGACGACGATGTGGATGCCGGTGATCCGGCCTTCGATGACGGTGAAGGCGATGACGGAGAGAGGGGTTCCGTCGGGGCGCCAGGACATGTGGCCGGGGGTGCCGTTGACCAGCACGGGTCGGTGGCGGGCGACCTCGCCGGAGAACATGCGGGCGCCGGCGGCGACCTTGGTGGCGCCGAGGGTGACGACCACCCCGTCGGGGGTGTCGACGGTCAGCTTCACGTTCGGGTCGAGGACACGCAGGAGCGCCTCGAAGTCGCCGCTGACAGCGGCGGCTTGGAATGCCTGGACGACCCTGTTGGTGCTCGCGGCCGGGGGCCGCCGGCCGGTCTCTGGCTTGGACCTTGCGGCGGGCGCGGCTGGCGACCATCTTGGAGGCGTCGGCGGATTTGCTCAGAATCTGGCCGATTTCTCGGAACGGGACCGCGAACATGTCATGCAGGACGAACGCCAGGCGTTCGCTCGGGGTGAGCGAGTCGAGCACGACGAGCAGGGCCAGGCCGACCGAATCGGCAAGCAGTACCTGCTCGTCGGGCGCAGGGTCGTCGGCGGGCGTCACCACGAGGTCCGCAGACGCCTTCCCGTAGGCGGTTTCGGGGTGGGCCTGGCGGGATCTCAGGAGGTCGAAGCTGATTCGGCCGACCACGGTGGTCAACCAACCGGCCAGGTTGTCGATGGCCGCCGCGTCCTGGCGGGCGAGGCGCATCCAGGCTTCCTGGACCACGTCCTCGGCGTCGACGTGCGAGCCCAGCACCCGGTACGCGACGGCGCGCAGCCGATCGTGCTGGGCTTCAAACGCCTCGGCCACGAGGCCGGACGGGTGGGCGGTCACGACTTGAGCTGCTGACGGAGCGAGATCCGGTTGCCATCCGGGTCCAGCGCCTCGACGCGGACCCCGAACGGATAGTCCACGGGTTCGGACTCTTCGAAGGTGACGCCGCGTCGGCGCATGATCTCGAAATCCTTTCGCAAGTCCTGGGATTCGAGGATCAGCGGACCGGGCGCGCCCGCGCCGCCCGGCTGTCCCGCGGCCGCCGCATGCGACCACAGGATGATCTGCACCGGGCTGTCGGGTAGGCCGACGGTGAGGAAACGTCCGTCGGGCCCCGGGAAGTCGAGCCGCTTCTCCAGGCCGAGTCCCTCGGTGTAGAACTCCAGCGCACGGTCCTGATCGGTGACGTAGATCGTCACGTACATGATGTTGGTCAGCATCCGGTTCCCGATTCAGTCGTTGGGTACGACGACCGTTCGAATTTCGGTCGTCACACCTATGACGAATGCCGACAGGAGAAGGTAACAGCACCGATCCGCCCGAACGGTTACCGGGCGAAGCTCGGACCAGGAGGAGCGATCCGCGTGCGCCACCCCTCACGCCGGGGCACCGCAATGGCCCCAAATCCAGGTGGGCGAGGCGCTTGGTGCCAGGTATGGGGACGATGTCGTCGCCCTGGTGGAGGAGCCACGCGAGGGCGAGCTGTGTCGGCGTGAGGCCGTCCTCTGCCGCGCAGATGCGGACCTGGTCGGCCACGTGCATCGCCGCAGACCACTACCGCCGCTTCACCCCCCCGCTTCCTGGGCGACACCCTGCGCCGCAACCCTCTGCTTCATGGTCGATGGACGTCCAGGGAGTACTGGCGCTTCCGCCGTGCCCGCCGCAGCGGCCGGCGGCCTGGACCTACGTCAGCGGCTCCGTGTGGTGGGAACCCCTCGCCCCCTGGTCGGCCAGCAGGGTGAGGAAGGCGTCGGAGGCACCGCTATCGCCACTGTTGGCCTGCTCAAGCAATGCCACGGCCCCATCCAAGGGATCGGCAGGGATCTCGGCGTGTTCCCGATCGATCAGAGCCACCAGGTCGCTGACACTCTGGAGCCGCCCGGCGCAGGGCCGCGCGCCGATCGGCTCGAATCAGGCCGCCCGGCTGCGGCCGTGGCCGGTATCTGGTTCTGTGTCCCTTCGGTACTCCGATGGACCGTTCACTGAGCGAGATCAGGCAGGTGGCATGAACTGCGACGAGTTCGTCGAGCTGGTGACCGCCTTCCTCGACGGCGCCATGGACGAGCCGACCGAGCTGCGCTTTCTCACGCACCTGACGAGGTGCGACGACTGCGAGACCTGTCTCGACCAGTTCAAGCAGACCCTCACGATGCTGGGTGAGCTGCCTCAGAGCCCGCCTGCCCAGGCCCTGTCCGGCGAAGCGCGCGACCGGCTGCGTGGCGCCTTCCAAACCCTGCGGCGAGGGTGACGGACCTGTAACGGCCGGTCTCCACGGCCGTGACGGTCCTTACCGGGACATGACCGAAGGCACCGGCATGAGATCTCGATCGCTGGGCTGCCCTAAGCTGACCTCCCAGTTGACGGCCGGCAAGGGGGAGTGACGAATGGCGGGCGCACGCGAACTGCCGCCGGACGAGGTCCTGGTCCAGCGGCTGCGTGACGGTGACGAGGAGACGTTCGCCCTGGTGCTGGACACCTGGTCGGGCGGCATGCTCCGGCTGGCCATGTCCTTCGTGTCGACCAAGGCATCCGCGGAGGAGGCCGTCCAGGATACCTGGCTGGGGGTCATCAGGGGGATCGGCGACTTCGAGGGCCGTTCGTCCCTGAAGACCTGGGTGTACCGGATCCTGGTCAACACGGCCAAGGCGCGCGGTACGAAGGACAGCAGGACCGTCCCCTTCACCAGCCTGCTGCCGGAGGAGGAGGAAGGGCCGACGGTGGAAGCCGCACGGTTCCGCGGCCCCGACGAGCAGTACCCCGGCCACTGGGCCGTCGGGCAGCAGCCCCGGCATCTGCACATTCCCGAGGACCATGTGCTGCGCGGCGAGGTCCGCGAGGTGATCGCGGAGGCGCTCGAGGAACTCCCGCCCCGCCTGCGCACGGTGATCACCCTTCGCGATGTCGAGGGGTACGGCTCGGAGGAGGTCTGTTCCCTGCTGGACATCTCACCCGGAAACCAACGCGTGCTCCTGCATCGGGCCAGGGCGTTCCTGCGCCGTAAGCTGGAGGACTACTTGTCCGGTGCCCAAGACGTCGTGGCGGGAGGGAACGAGCGTGGACTGCGTTAACTTCGTTGAGCTGGTGACCGACTTCCTCGAGGGCGTCCTGTGCGAGGATGACGAGCGGCGCTTCATCGAGCACTTGGCGGAATGCACCGGGTGCGAGGCCTATCTCGACCAGTTCCGTCGGACGATCGCCACGACCGGCGAACTGACCCCGGACAACATCTCGTCGGACGCCAGGCAGCAGCTGCTCTCCGCCTTCCGGAACTGGCAGGGGCAGTGACGGCAGTGACGGCTTGACCCCCGGGTAACCGGCAGTTCGTCGGCGAGGCCTTCGCTCGGTGCCTTTGCCTCCAAGGGAGTTGTAACGCTCGTGCGGCCCGCCCGCACGGAACGGCATGACTCTGCTCAGACGACTCTTCTTCGGCGTCATCGCCGCACTACCCGGCGGCGCGCTCGTGGCCGTCGTGACCAAGCCTCCATGGCTGCCGTGGGCCGCCCACACAGTGGCGCTGGGAGCCGTGCTCGGCCTCCTTTTCGGCGGCCAGCGGCAGAGCACCGGCTCGGCCTTCTCCGTCGGTCTGCTCGTCGGCCTGCTCGACTGGGTGACCTGGACGCTCACCCTCGCCCCCGCGCTGGAGGGGCAGAAGCCGTCGTGGACGATCACGGTGGCCGTCTCGCACTTCCCCGAACTCGTCGGCGCCGCGCTGCTCGGCGCGATCGCCGGGCTCTCCTTCCACGCCCTGTCGGTCCGGTTCCCGCCCCGGCCGGCGCCCCAGCGGGCCAAACCCCATGTGGTGATCGTCGGTGGCGGCTTCGGCGGGGTCGGCGCCGCGCGCGAACTGGACCGGCGCCTGGGCCGCGGGCTCGACGCCCACGTGACGCTGATCAGCGACTCGAACTTCCTGCTGTTCACCCCGCTCCTCGTCGGCGTCGCCTCCAGCACGGTGGAGGCCAGGCACGTGAGCGCCCCGGTGCGCGCCGGGCTCGGCCATGCCTCGTTCCTGCACGGGCGGGTGGCCTCGATCGACACGCAGACCCGCAACGCGTATGTCTGCGCAGGCAAGGAGGGGATGCTCCGCGTGCCGTACGACCAACTGGTCCTGGCGGTCGGTGCGGTGCCGCACTTCTTCGACCTTCCGGGAGTGGGTGAGCACGCCTTCGCGATGAAGTCCGTCGAGGACGCCACGAAGCTGCGCAACCAGGTGCTGGGCGCGCTGGAGCGGGCCGACCTCGAACCGGACCCGGCCGAGCAGGCCAGGCTGCTGACGTTCGTGATCGCGGGCGGCGGCTTCGCCGGGACGGAGCTGGTGGCCGAACTGTTCGACCTCGTCCATGACGTACTCCACTTCTATCCGCGGCTGCACGGGCTGCGGCCCAGGTTCGTGATCGTGCACGCGGGGGATCGGCTGCTGCCGGAGCTGTCGCCGCAGCTCGGCCGCTACGCGCAGCGCAAACTCGGCGGACGCGGCATCGAGTTCCGCCTCGGCGCCCGGGTGAGCATGGCCACCGCCGAGGACATCACGCTCGACTCCGGCGAGACCATCCCCACCCGCACCCTGGCCTGGACGGCGGGCAACCGGCCGAACCCGCTCGTGCAGCAGGTCATGCCGCCGCCGCTCACCGTGCAACCCACCATGCAGGTCCCCGGCATACCCGGCCTGTGGGCCCTGGGCGACTGCGCACGGATCCCGGACCTGGCGGGCGGGTTCCATCCACCGACCGCGCAGCACGCGATCCGCGAGGGCAAGGCGGTGGCGAAGAACATCGCCGCGGTCCTGCGTGGGCGCCGTCCCGTCGCGTTCCGCTTCGGCGGACTCGGCGTACTGGTCTCGCTGGGGCACCGCACAGCGGCCGGCGAGATCGGCGGGCGGCGGGTCTCCGGCTTCCTCGCCTGGGTCCTGTGGCGCTCGGTCTACCTGAGCAAGCTGCCCAGTGTGGAGAAACGGCTGCGGGTGCTCGCCGACTGGACCCTCGACCTGGTCTTCCCCAGGGACATCGCCCTCTCGACCAAGGATGACCGTCATGCCTAACGCCGTGAGCGTCGTGCGCAACGCCGGACTCGGAGCCCTCGCCGGCCTCGCGGGAGGGCTGGTCTTCGGCGGGGTGATGGCGGAGATCGGGTTCCTGCCCACCGTCGCGGCGATCGTGAGAACCGATGCGCCCGGCGTGGGCTTCGCCCTCCACCTGCTGATCGCAGCGGTCATCGGGGCCGTCTTCGGCGCCCTCGTCGCACGCCAGCGCGAGCTGCTGTTCTGGGGACTCGCGTACGGCGTGCTGTGGTGGTTCCTCGGGCCGTTGACCCTGCTGCCGTTCCTGCTGGGCCGGTCGGTGGCCTGGGACGTGGCGTCGGCGCAGGCGCTCGTCCCCAGCCTGTTCGGCCACCTGGCCTACGGGGCGGCCACGGCCGCCGTCCTCGCCCTGCTGGTGCACACGGAGCGGGAGTTCAGGCCCGGCCTCCTGGTGCGCGCGTCTGCCTCGGGGCTGCTCGTCGCCCCGGTGCTCGGGCTCGGCTGGAAGGGGCTGCTCGTCGGGCTGTCGGTCGGTGCCTCGTATGCGGTGGTCCTCGGCGACGCCCGTGAGGGCTCCGGCCCCGCCCTGATCCGGGGTGCCGCCTTCGGCTTCGTGTGGTGGGGGCTCGCGGCCGTCACGGTCTCGCCGCTGCTGGACGGCCGCGGCCTCGAGTGGACGCCGGACGCGGTGCGCACCGCCGTTGAGTCACTGCCCGGATACGTGCTGCTCGGTGCCGGTACGTCCCTGCTCAGCGGCTGGCTGGGCGGCCTGTCGCGGGCGGTGTTCTCCGACGACGTACGGCACGCCCAGGAGGGACGCCTCACCGGTGGGCGGGTGATCTCGGTCTGGCACGGCGTCATCGCCGGGCTGGCCGGCGGCGTGCTCTTCACCGGCGTCATGGTCGCCGTGGGATTCCTGCCGACTGTCGCCGCCCTCGTCGGTTCGCAGTCGGAGGTCGTGGGCCTCGTCATCCACCTGCTGATCTCCCAGGTCATCGGCGTCACGTACGCGGTCTTCTTCCGCCGACGCAGCTTCGATGCGCCCTCGGGGATCGGCTGGGGTGTTTCGTACGGCTTCCTCTGGTGGGTCCTCGGCAATCTGACGCTGCTTCCCGTGCTGCTCGGGGCCGACCCCCAGTGGAGCGCTGCGGCGCTGGCCGTGTCGTTCCCCTCCCTCGTCGGTCACCTCGCCTACGGCGCCGTACTCGGCCTGGTGTACCAGCGGCTCGAGGAGCGGGTCGGCCCCTGGCACCTGACCCGCAGTGAGGCGGCCTCTGCCCGGGCGGCCGCGCGGCACGAGCAGACGCTGAGCGCGGCCCCCGCCCTGTGGAGCCTCATCACCTGCGTGGCGCTGCTCATTCCCGTCCTGGTGTCCTAGTGGCCTGGGTCGTTGGTGCGTCGTTCGACATGCATGAGGCGTCCCGGACGTCATCGTCGCGGTGGGCCCGCTTCGTCGCGCACCGGTGACGGCGGCACTTCCCAGGTGGTCGCCTCGTGCGGCCACAGCCGCACGAGGCTGCCCGGGCGCTTCAGCTGAGTTATGTCTCAGCGGAAAGCAGCGATGTTGCGGGCGACCCAGTCGTTGAAGGGGCGCGGGGCGCGGCCGAGGACTCGTTCCACGTCCGGGCTGATCCGCAGTTCGGCCAGGTTCGGGGCGGCGATGATGTCCAGAGTGTCTTCGGCGAGCTCGGCCGGCACGAACTGGATCATCGCGGCCCTGGCCTCGTCGCGGGTGAGTTCGTGGAATCGCAGCGGTGAGCCGAGTGCGGCGGCGATGCCCTTCGCCTGCTGACGCGGTGTGATCACCTCCGGCCCGGTGAGCTCGTACACCCCACCGGTGTGCCGATCGTCCAGCAGACAGGCTGCCGCGACCTCGGCGATGTCCGCCGGGTCAATGACCGGCACCCCGACGTCGCCGAAGGGTGCGCGGACCGTCCGCTGCGTGCGGACGGACTCCGCCCAGGCCAACGCGTTGGAGGCGAAGCCGCCCGGTCGCAGGACGACCCAGTCCAAGCCGGACTCCCGCAACGTGTCCTCCACCGCACGCATCGCGACCCGCGACGGGCCGAGCGGCCTGGTCGCCACGCCCTGCGAAGACAGTAGGACGACCCGGCCGACCCCACTGGCGGCGGCCAGGTCGATGATGTCCCCCGGCCCGGCTTGTGGGGCGTGCAGGTCGCCGGACAGCAGGAGGAACAGTGCCTTCGCCCCGTCCAACGCGGCTGTGAGACCTGCCGGCTCGGCCAGGTCGGCCGCCACGTGTCGGACCCCGTCCGGCACCCGCGCCGCATGCCGCGACACCGCTACCACCTGCTCGCCTGCCTCAGTCAGAGCCCGCATCAGAGGCCGGCCCACATTCCCGGTAGCCCCGGTCACCACGATCATGTTCCGCTCCTAGTCCGTTGTGCACTGCGGTAATTGACGCTAGGAGTCGGGGCTTACTTTTCGTAAGAACATACCCAGGGGTAAGCTCCGGATATGACGGAAGGCGCGCAGCTCACACAGGCCGAGGCGGGCAATCGGTATGAGGTGTTTCACACCGACTGTCCCGCGCGCGGCGTGGTCGATCACGTGACCAGCAGGTGGGGCATCTGGGTGCTGATCTCCTTGCGGAACAACGACCTTCGGTTCTACGAGTTGCGCGACAGTATCCAGGGTGTCAGCGAGAAGATGCTCGCTCAGACCCTGCGCGCGCTGGTCGAGGACGGCCTGGTCCGGCGGGAGGTCGAGCCGACAACGCCGCCCCAAGTCACCTACGGGCTCACCGAGTTCGGTAAGGACGTCGGCAAGCCGCTGACAGACTTGTTCAACCTGATCACACAGCGGCTGCCGCTGCGCAGCGCGGGATAGACGATTAGTGGGGCGGGTGGCATGCCCCCCGCCCCACTGCTTTTCCGTGCGGTCTGTTCCGTCAGGCGCTCTGCTTCAGTTCGGCCGCGCCGAACGACACGCTGAAGCGCTCGCACCAGATGGTCACCGTGGAGTACTTGTTCAGGTCGGTGCCCGCCGGGATGGCGTAGTTCTGGTTGCCTTCGTTGCCCTTGAGGTCGCCGAGGTCGACGTGCTTGCCGTCGTCGAGGTTGCTGCCGCCGTCCTGCTCGACCGGCTGGTCGCTGAGCCACACGTGCAGGGCCGGGCCGTCGGAGGTGCGCAGGTCTGTCAGACGCAGGGTGGCCTTTCCGCCGTCGAGCTTCAGGACCTCCACCGAGCCGCTGGTCTCGTGCTCGTGCGAGACGAAGCTGCCGGTCGCCGACGGCTTGGCCGCGGCACTCTGCCGGCCGGTGGCCACGGGAGCCGCCTCATCCACGCGGTCCGTGGTGAACAGCCGCCAGGGCTGGAAGAGGTAGAGCCCGGCGGCCGCCGCGACGACGACCACCGCGGTGGTGATCCACAGAAGGGGGCGCTTGTTTCGGCACATGAGGGTTTCCGTTTCTCTTTCTCTGCTGGTGAAAGGGCCGGTCCGGGGCCGCTGCCCGAACCGGCCGTGGACCGCAGGATCAACGCTTGCGCGTGGGCTGACGGCTGTTCAGCACTGGTGGTCGGCGGGACGCGGCCGCTCCTGCTCGGGGGCGTGTGCCGCCCTCTCGCGGCGCAGCTCGTCGGCCTCATCACGGACGGCGTCGAGACGGACCTCGAGCATGCCGACCCGCTCGCGGTAGCGCTCCAGCTCGGCCCGCACGAACTCCGCGTCCGCCACCTGGCGGGCCGTCGCCTCGCGGATCGCGGCGGTCTCCTCGGCGAACTTCGTCTGCGCGGTGTCGAGCGCGGTGACGGCCATGTCGGCCGCCTCCTCGGCGAGCGTGGCGCGCTCCTCGGCGGCAAGGATGCGCTGCGCTGCGGCGCGGGTGACCGTCTCGATCCGGGCCTCGGCCGCCGCCGAGTCGGTGATGATCGCCAACTCCTCTATGTAGGAGGGCAGATCGGTGGCCAGCTGCTTGATGAGCGTGGCGAGGGCGTCGCGCGACTGGGCGGCATCGTCGGCGGTCGGCATCGCCGCCATGGCCGCCATTTCACCCGTCACGGCTTCCACCGACGCCTGCTCGGACGCGTCGGCGACCGGGGCCTGCCCGTGCTCCTGGGGCACCACCCCGGCGCCGGGGACCTGCCCGGGCGCATGTCCGGAGACGGCGGGCCAGGACTGCCCGGCCACCGGCGCCTCGGGGCCCTTCGCCTCGTCCTTGGCCGCCTTCTTGGCCTCGGCTGCCACGCGCTTGTCCTCCTTGCGCTGCTGCCGCTTGGCGCGGAACTTCCGGAACGCGCCGAGCGCGTTGTGCTCGGGGTGCTCGCAGTAGCGGGGCACCGGACCCTGCCCGCCGTGTGCGTGCGGCTCGGGCGGATTGGTACAGCCCGGGTAGGCGCAGGTGGGGATGGTCTCGGTGGACTCGACGGTCATTTTCGGCCTCTCGTTGCTGACGCTGACTTGCTGACAGCTGACTTGTGGACGTGACTTACTGGCGTGCTGACTCACTGGCTTGTGGACCCGCCGCCTACGGGGTCAGCGGTATTCCGGGTTCTCGAAGTCGAACCGGCACCCGGCGTCCCACTGCGACCGCTGGTTGCCGTGCGCCGGAACGCCGTCGGCGTCCTTGAGCAGCCGGGCCAGATGCAGCAGGTTCCACGTCATGAACGTGGTGTTCCGGTTGGTGAAGTCGTTGGTGGGGCCGCCAGAGCCCGGATCGAGGTAGGAGGGACCCGGCCCGGCCTCCCCGATCCAGCCCGCGTCCGCCTGCGGCGGGATCACGTATCCCAGGTGCTGAAGGCTGTACAGGACGTTCATGGCGCAGTGCTTGGCGCCGTCCTCGTTGCCGGTGATCAGGCAGCCGCCGACCCGCCCGTAGTAGGCGTACTGACCGGCGTCGTTGAGCAGGCCGGAGCAGGCGTAGAGCCGCTCGATGACCAGCTTGGCGACCGAACTGTTGTCACCCAGCCAGATCGGCCCGGCGATGACGAGGATGTCGGCCGCCATCACCTGCTGGTAGACCGACGGCCACGCGTCGCGCTCCCAGCCGTGCTCGGTCATGTCCGGCCACACCCCGGTGGCGATCTCATGGTCGATCGGCCGCAGGTGCTCCACGGACACGCCCTGCTTCTCCATGATCCGCGAGCTGAGGTCGATCAGGCCCTGCGTGTGACTGCGCTCCGGGCTCTTCTTCAGCGTGCAGTTGAGGAACAGCGCACGCAGGTCGTCATAACTCATACCCCTCAGTGCGTGCGGCGGACCGAACGTTACAACCGACGCCCAGAATTGTTCAGGCCCGAGGTCAGGACAGTAGTTCCGCGCCGGCTACTCGTCCGGGCGGAGTTCGGAATCGAGCCCCGTGGGCGTCCTGCGGGCTGCGGGGCCGGAGAACGCCCACGTTGTGTCCAGCAGCGGCCGGAAAAGCTGCTGGAAGGCCAGCGCGTTGGCGTCGTCGGCGGCCGCGAGGTCGACGACGACCAGGCTTGGCCGACTCACAGGCGTCTCGTTGAGCGGGTTCACGTACGGCACTGCACGGGGCGTCCCAGGAGGGTTCTGCCGATGCGGTGTCTTCACCCGACCGAGTGCGGGTGATCAGCGGCTGTTGCCGCCCAGTCCCAGCGGGCCGGGTCACCGGGGCGCGGGTCGTACAGCGCCCGGCCCCCGCGGGGCCGAACTGCCGAGCTCCGTGAGGACCGGCCCGCGCCCGGGCTTACTTCATATCTACGCGCGTGGAGCTACCGTCGACGTACGGCAGAGTGACGGTTAGCGATCTAGCGCTCGACGCGAGCGGGGGCGAGCAAGGTGAGGTCAGCTATGGACGGGAAAACGTGTCGGCGCCTGGTCGCCCGCGAAGTGGAGATGCCCAGCGGGCAGCGGGAGTGGATGCACGGCGTCATGTGCGGCAAACCTACGCTGGTGCAGTGGTCCGGGCAGAGCATATGCGCCGATCACGTCCCGATGGCCTGGCCACTGCCCTAACCCGACACAAGCGACGCGACGGGCTGGCCGTGGACGCGCGCGTGTCCCCCGGAGGGTGACTAGGACATCTGGGGCGAGGCAGGGGGCCGACAGGCTCTTGTCGAGATTCCGCCGAGGTCTCCCGACCAGAGGGATGGGAGAGCACTGTGAGTGATCCGTCGGTCGAGACGTTTGCCGTCGGCCACTGTCTGGTCGCGAGGGTCAGCGGCGAGATGGACTTCGTGACCGAGCCGGTGCTTCGCCCGCAGTTCAAGGAGCTGATCGCGCGGGCTGGCCGCTTCATCGTGCTGGACTTGTCCGGCGTTTCGTTCTGCGACTCAGCGGGGCTGAGCCTGCTGATCGGAGCGTGGAAGCAGGCGGAACCGAGCGGGGTCGTGCTGGTGCTGGCGTGTGTGCCCGAGCATCTGCGGCGGGTCCTTCAGATGACCGGGATGGATCAGATTCTTCGGGTGTTTAACACCGTCGCCAATGCAAGAGCCGTCTTCGGGTGCTGAGACACGCCATGCATCGGCGCCGCCCCCAACTTCGGGGTACCCGCGCTGGGACTGGACCTGTCGGTCGGCCACTGGACCTCCGAAGGACTACTGACCGTCTTCTTCCTGGTCACCGGCATCGAGCTGAAACGGGAACTGGTGGTCGGCCCGCTGCGCACCCCAACCACCGCGGCGCTGCCGGTCATCGCCGCCGCGTGCGGCATGGCGATCCCCGCGGCCCTCTACGCGGTCACCGTCGCGGCCCGCGGGGGCAGCATGGACGGCTGGGCGGTGCCGATGGCCACCGACATCGCCTTCGTCCTGGCGGTCCTGGCGGTCATCTCCACCCACCTGCCGACCGCCCTGCGGGCCTTCCTGCTGACCCTCGCAGTCGTCCACGACCTCGGCGCGATCCTGATCATCGCCGTCTTCTTCACCTCCGACCTCAACTACTGGGCGCTGGCCGGAGCGTTCGCCGGACTGGCCGTCTTCTACGTACTGCAGCGGCTGCGGGTGCGCGGCTGGTGGTGGTACCTGCCGCTCGGAGTGGTGATCTGGGCCCTGATGTACAACGGCGGCGTCCACGCCACCGTCGCCGGGGTCGCCATGGGCCTGACCCTGCGCACCACCCGCGACCAGGGCGAACAGAAATCGCCCGGCGCGCGCACCGGGCATCTGCTGCGCCCGCTCTCCGCCGGCCTGTGTGTGCCGCTGTTCGCGCTGTTCGCCGCCGGGGTCGGCATCTCCGGCGGCGCGCTGGGCAAGGTGTTCACCACCCCCGAGCCCCTCGGGGTGATCGTCGGCCTGGTCGCGGGCAAGGTACTCGGGATCTTCGCCGGCACCTACCTGGCCACCCGCTTCACCCGAGCCTGGCTCAACCCGGACCTGGCCTGGGCCGATGTCTTCGGCCTGGCGACACCGGCCGGCATCGGGTTCACCGTCGCCCTGCTCATCGGTGAACTCGCCTTCCCCGGCACAGCCGTCGGCGAGCACGTCAAAGCCGCCGTCCTGGTCGCCTCCCTGCTCGCCAGCCTGCTGCTGCGCCGCAGGAACACCGTCTACCGGCTCGCGCGGCGTTCACTGCCCCAGCGTCGCTCTGCCGCACCGGGGATGGGTTGCCTGCACCCTCTACGGCCCGTGCTTGTACTGCGCGGGACCACCGGTCCAGTCGCTGTGGAACCACAGCCCGTGAACTCTCACTGTCGGTCGTACGGTGGGCACTCAGCGTTTAAGCCGACGGCCCCTCTGTCGATCCCGTCAGGCGGCGTCCGGCGAGTCTGCACGGCCGATGCGAGGTGTTCCGGCAGCGCTGCTGGCATTGGCTCTCCGGCCGCGGCCGCTGTGATGGCCTGCGCGACCTCCCGGAGTTTGACGTTCGCATGCTGGGAGACGGTCACCAGGACCTCCCATGCGTCCTCCGGCGAACAGGTGAAGGTCACCATCAGCACACCGCGGGCCATGTCGATGACCGGCCGGCTCCATCGCGTTTTCGAGCTCTTCCTTCTCCCGCTGGAGCGCCGCACCCGTATCCGGCGCGCAACGGGCCTCGCCCGCAATCAGCCTTGCCTGGCCACTCTCAGGAATCGCGGATTCGGCCCGGCCATGCCGGCGCTGAGAAGAACGCATGTCGAACGCCTTCCCTGGCCATCCGCCCACACACCGCGCATCAGGGAAAGTTCCTCTGCCGCAACCAACACGACTCTCTACCCGCCACAGAGGCTGCCCCCGGCACAAATCCCCGACCCACACCTCCCTGACCTGGGCCTTTGTTCTGCCCCGGCCGGAGTTGGGCCGCCCGCCGTACTGCCGCCGTCACGCACGCGCGAGCGTGACTCATACTTCGTGCTTGACCGGCTTGATGTGAAGGTTCGGGGGTAAACGAGCGAAGCAGGTGTGGGCACGGGGCGGGGGGTGGGTCGGCATGGAACGGACAGTAGGCAGCGAGGACGATCAATCACTGATAGGGGACGTCCTCTCGGTGTCCGGCGCGTTCGAGGGCAGCGAGGACATCGCCGTGGCCCGCGACCTGGCCCGCACCTTCCTCACTGATGTGCAGGCCGTGCACGGGCTGCCGGTGTCCGGACGGGCGATGGGTATGGTGCAGCTCGTCGTCAGTGAGCTGGTCACCAACGCACGGAAGTACGCGCCCGGACCGTGCCTGCTCACCCTGGAGATCAGCGGCGGTGCCATCGAGGTGACCGTGTGGGACAGCAACCCGACCCCGCCGGTGGTCCTCGCGCCTGACCCGACCCGGATCGGCCAGCATGGGCTGGAGATCGTTATGGCGGTCGGTCAGAGCTTCGCCATCCACCGCGAGCCGGTGGGCAAACGGATCACCGCGGCGATCGTGCTGGCCGACGACCCCGTCGGGGATATCGCTGGCCGTCAGCTGTGACAGCGTGAGACCCGGGCGGACGGGTAGCCATCTGGAGCCGACCGGGGAAGGGCCATGAAGCCTGGGGAGGTCGAAGGGTCCTTCCCTGTCGGCGGGATCCGGCGACTGGCACCCACAGCCGGGTCACGCATCGGCCGCTGATTCCTCCGCCAGCACCACGATTCCGTTCCCCTCCAGTGTCTCGACCACTGGGTGCCCGCACTGGACCAGCAGGTCCGCCACCGCGGCTTGCACCACCACCCGCATCCCGTCGCTGGACGCCCCAGCCTGATCGGCCGCCAGCGCGATAAAGCCGTGCGACATCGTCCAGCTCACCAGCACACCGGTCGGTGCCTCGCTCACCCTCAGCCCTTGCGTGGTGTCGTCTGCCTCATCGACGACATGGAAGCCCGCCAGCATCAGGGCATGGCGAACTCGTCCAATGAGCTGCCGGATGCGCGGGCTCGGCATCCAAGGCCGTACGGAGGGCCGCCGCCGTCCACCCGGCCTGCCTGCGGACGGAGGCCGGGCCTGCGACGGCTTTCCGGAGTGGTTGACGTTCCCAGTTGCTGCTCATTTGCCGACATGCTGACGTCCCTGTCTGGAGTGGGGCTACTGCACTTGCGGCTCGGCGTGAAATGGCTCAAATGGCGCCAGGTGTGCTCGATGTGCGGACCAGACACACTCGCGCCATGGGAGCGCACCCATCGCGTCGGTCCTGCGGGAATCCGTCAACGGGCGCCAGGAGAAAGCGATTTCCCCAGGTCGTCGGTTTTCGCAGGGGTCAAATAAAGGTCGCGCGCGACTCTTGACGTTCGGCAGGCCGAACGGATCTCATGGGCCTACTGTTCGGTCTCGTTCACTTCTGATCGATCGTGTGTCCTTGCGGCCTGGCCTCGATGGCCGCTGCCCTGCCCCAGGAGTCGTCATGCAACTCTCTTCCTCCGGTCTCTCCTCTCCCGGCCCCGACCGCCGCACGCTGCTGCGAGGGATGGGCGGGGCCGTTGCGCTAGGCGCCGGCATCCCCTTGCTGAGCGCCTGCGGCGGCAGCGGCACGGCGAGTGACCCGAAGACCGTGTCGGTCGGTTCCAACGCGTCGGACGCGGTGCCGAAGAAGGCGTTCGCGGACATCTACGCGGCCTACAAGAAGAAGTCCGGGGTCACGGTCGACGTGAACACCAAGGACCACAACACGTTCCAGGAGCAGATCAACTCGTATCTGCAGGGCACGCCGGACGACGTGTTCCACTGGTTCGCCGGCTACCGCATGCAGTTCTTCGCGGGCAAGGGACTGGCCACGCCGATCGATGACGTGTGGAAGACCATCGGGGACAACTTCTCCGTCGCGATGAAGGTGCTCAGCCAGAGTGAGGACGGCAACCACTATTTCGTCCCGCTGTACACGTACCCCTGGGCCCTCTTCTACCGGAAGAGCGTCTTCAAGCAGTACGGCTACGAAGTTCCCACCACCTGGGACCAGTTGGTCGCGCTGTGCAAGCAGATGAAGAAGGACGGGCTCGTCCCGATCGCCTTCGGCGACAAGGACGCCTGGCCCGCGATGGGCACCTTCGATCAGATCAACTTCCGTGCCAACGGCTACGACTTCCACGTCGAGCTGATGGCCGGCAATGCCTCCTGGACCGACGCCAAGGTGCGCAAGACCTTCGACCTGTGGACCGAGCTCCTCCCCTACCACCAGGACGGCGCCGTCGGCCGTACCTGGCAGGACGCCGCCCAGACTCTGGCCTCGAAGAAGGCCGGCATGTACCTGCTGGGCACCTTCGTGGCCCAGCAGTTCACCAACCCGGCCGACCTGGACGACCTGGACTTCTTCGCCTTCCCGGAGATCGACCCTGCGTACGGGCAGAACACCGTCGAGGCGCCGACCGACGGTTTCATGCTCAGCAAGGCCCCGAAGAACAAGGCCGGTGCCGTCAAGCTCCTGGAGTACCTGGGCTCCCCGGCCGCCGAGGAGATCTACCTCAAGTCCGACCCGAGCGTCGTCGCCGCCTCCACCAAGGCCGACACCTCCTCGTACAGCCCGCTGCAGAAGAAGGCGTACGAGATGATCTCGGGCGCGAAGAGCCTGACACAGTTCATGGACCGCGACAGCCGCCCCGACTTCACCTCCACGGTGATGCAGCCCGCGCTGCAGAAGTTCATCCGCGATCCGAAGGGAATCGACAGCCTGCTCTCGTCGATCGAGCGCCAGAAAAAGACGATCTTCGCTTCCTCATGACTGTCACGCGGAACACCGGTACCGGGACCGGACTTACCAGCACCCCGGGGGCGACCAATCCCATGCCCCCGCCCCCGGGGCCCCCGGAGACACTGTCGGCAAAGGGGAGGAGCGAGCGGGTGCGACAGGGGCACCGACGGCTGTTGACCCGCCGCGACCGGCTCACGCTGTGGCTCATGGCCGGCCTGCCGACCGTCCTGCACATCGCCCTGGTGTGGGTCACGGCGCTAGCTTCGATCGGGCTGGCCTTCACCACCTGGGACGGCATCGGCTTCGACTCGATCCAGTGGGTCGGGCTGCAGAACTTCAAGGAACTGTTCTCCAACAACCCGCAGTTCTGGCCCGCTGTCCAGCACAACGTCATCTGGCTCGCCGTTCTGATCCTCCTACCCATGCCGCTGGGGATGTTCCTGGCGGTACAGCTGGACAAGAAGATCCGCTTCAGCAGGGTCTACCAGACGGCGTTCTTCCTGCCCGTCGTGATGTCCTTCGCCGTCATCGGCTTCGTCTGGCAGCTCGTCTACAACCCCGACACCGGCCTGATCAACAGCCTCATCGGCGCCAACAAGCCCGGCCACTACATCGACTGGATCGGCGACCCCGACCTGAACCTCTGGGCCGTGCTTGTCGCCGCCTGCTGGCGGCATACCGGCTACCTGATGATCCTCTATCTAGCGGGCCTGAAGGGCGTCAACCCCTCGCTGCGGGAGGCGTCCGCGATCGATGGCGCGAACGAGTGGCAGACGTTCAGGAACGTCATCTTCCCCACACTGCGACCCACCAACACCATCGTGCTGGTCGTCACCATCATCGAGGCCCTGCGCGCCTTCGACCTGGTCTTCGTCTTCAACAAGGGCGCCGAAGGCACCGAGCTGCTCTCGATCCTCGTGACCAACAACATCATCGGCGAGTCCAGCCGCATCGGATACGGCTCCGCGATCGCCGTCGTCCTGCTGGTGATCTCGCTCGCCGTGATCATCCCGTACCTGGTGGCCACCTTCCGGAAGGAGCGGCGATCGTGAGCGCCTTCACCGCCGCGCTGAGCAAGCAGCGCACCCCCCTGCGCCCGGCCCGGATCCTGCTGCACGTCTTCCTCGTCGGCACCGCACTGGCCTGGCTCGCTCCGCTGCTCTGGGCGATCCTCGCGGCCCTGCGCCCGTACGGCGAGACCAGTGAGAAGGGTTACGTGTCCTGGCCCGACAAACTGAGCCTCGACAACTTCACCAACGCCTTCCAGCAGTCGGCCATGATGCACTACTTCGGCAACACGCTGCTCATCGCGGTGCCCGCCGTGCTGGTGACGCTGTTCCTGTCGTCGATGGTCGCCTTCTACGTCAGCCGCTTCGACTTCCGCCTCAACCTCTTCCTGCTGCTGGTCTTCACGGCGGGCAACCTGCTACCGCAGCAGGTCATCATCACCCCGCTGTACCGGATGTACCTGCTCATCGACCTGCCCGGCATCACCATGTCCGGCAAGCTCTACGACTCCGCCCTCGGCCTGGTCCTCATCCATGTCGCGTTCCAGTCGGGGTTCTGCGCCTTCGTACTCAGCAACTTCATGCGTTCACTTCCGCACGAGCTCACCGAGGCCGCGCTGGTCGACGGCGCCTCGGTGTGGCGGCTGTACTGGCAGATCACGCTGCCGCTGTGCAAGCCGGCGATGGCGGCCCTCGCGACCCTGCTGTCCATTTGGATCTACAACGACTTCTTCTGGGCCATCGTCCTGATCTCGACCGGCGAGAACATGCCGATCACCTCGGCCCTGAACAACCTCTCCGGCCAGTACTTCACCGACCCCAACCTGATCGCCGCCGGCGCCCTGCTCACCGCGATCCCGACCCTGATCGTGTACTTCGCGCTCCAGCGCCAGTTCGTCAGCGGTCTGACCCTCGGCGCCAACAAGGGCTGACCATCGGCCGCGCCGGCCCCTTTCCGCCTTCCCACCCCCCATTCCTCTGGAGCCGGTATTGAGCACAGAGCGGCAGTTGCCCCTCCCCAGCACGAGCGCCAACGCCCCACGACGCCAACCTCGTTCAAGAGCAGGAGACTCCGGACAGATGAATGCCGACCTCTGCTGCAGGTGCAACCGCTGGACAGACGCCCCCATCTCCGTGGGCCACATCCAGCGGTCCAGTGCCCCCGACCGGACGCTGTCCGTCTGCCCGGACTGCATCCCCCGTTTCACCTGAGCCGCTCTCGCAGCCGACGAACCCCATTCGTCCCGCACCAGTAGCCGCCGGCGAGGCGCCAATGACGGCGTCGTCGGCCGCGGCGACGGCCTCGCCAGGCTCCTGCCGAGCTGCCGTTGAACACCCCCGGGAAGTCCGCTGAACGGGACTTGGCCGAAGGCCGACAGCGGACGTACCCGACGTCCAATCCCTCGATCTTGGCCCCACCTCACACCTCATGTCAGCCCCGCTCCGGGGTGGGGCCAACCCTCATTCTCGATCAGGCCCAGCGCAGATCGACGAATGAGGCCAAGAGCCGCCCGAGGGTGGGTTCGACCTCCTTCCCGAAGCCGCCCTCCCGTTCACGAAGGAGCAATGATGCTCAGACGTGTTCTCACGGCATTGCCGGCCGCCTGTGCCGGCGTGCTCGCACTCCTGGTGGTCGGGCCGCCCGCCCATGCCGCCCCGGTCGCGTTGACCAACCCCATCGATTTCACCGGGACCAATGGCGACCCCGTCGACGCCCACGGTGGCGGGGTGATCAAGCACAACGGCTACTACTACTGGTTCGGGGAGAACCGCCACTCGGACGACACCTTCAAGGCCGTCTCCGTCTACAAGTCGTCCGACCTGAAGACGTGGGAGGGGGTGGGCGATGCCCTGAACGAGGCGAGCGATCCCGAGCTGGAGTCCGCCAAGATCGAGCGTCCCAAGGTGATCTACAACAGCACCACCAAGAAGTTCGTCATGTGGATGCACAAGGAGAACGCCACGGACTACGTCGAGGCCCGCACCGCCGTCGCCGTCTCCGACACGATCGAGGGCCCCTACGACTATCAGAGCAGCTTCCGGCCGCCGAGCGGCACCGAGTCCCGGGACATGACGCTGTTCGTCGACAAGGATGCGAACGGCAATGAGACCGCCTACCACGCCACGGCCGCCAAGGACAACGCCGACCTGCGCATCTACAAGCTCAACTCCGCCTTCACCGGGTACGACACCAACTACAAGGTGAAGGAAGAGGTCGCCCTGGTCGCCAACCCCTGGCCGGGCCAGTATCGGGAGTCCCCGGCGCTGTTCAAGCGAGACGGTGTCTACTTCATGTTGACCTCCGGCACCAGGGGCTGGAATCCCAACCAGCAGAAGTACGCCACCTCCACCAGCCTCAGCACTGGTTGGTCGGAGATGAAGGATGTCGGTAACGACATCGCCCACGACTCCCAGACCACGTTCGTCCTGCCCGTCCAAGGCACGTCGGGCACCTCGTACCTGTACATGGGCGACCGGTGGGCCGGTGCCGATATCAGGGGCAGGCGCCCGGTCAACGAATCCACGTACGTCTGGCTGCCGCTGACCTTCCCGACCAAGACCACCATGAACCTGCCCTGGTACCCCCAGGTCGAAATCGACACGGCGGCGGGGACGGTCAAGGGCGTGGGCGGCGGCCCCTACTACAACCTCGTGGCCCGGCACAGCAACAAGTGCGTCGACGTCAAGGACAACTCCTCCGCCGACCACACCCCCTCCGCCGACGCCCCCGATACCCAGAAGGCCCCCGTCGTCCAATTCACCTGCAACGGCGGCCTCAACCAGCAGTGGCGTCTGGAGGGCGCAGGCGACGGCTATTACCGCATCCTCGCCCAGCACAGCGGCAAGTGCCTGGACGTCGAGCATGCGTCCACCGCGGACGAGGCCTTCGTGAACCAGTACAGCTGCGGCAGCGGCCGGAACCAGCAGTGGAAGTTCGACGACCAGGGCAACGGCTACTACCGCCTGGTTGCACGACACAGCGGCAAGTGCCTGGACGTCCCGGCCGGCTCCAAGAACGACGATGTCCGCCTCATCCAGTACACCTGCGGTACCGGCACCAACCAGCAGTTCACACGGCCCAAGGTCTGAACCTCCTGGGTCGACGCATTTATGCGCACCACCGCACGCCAGACCCGGGCCCACCCCGTTCCGCGCCTCGCGTCGGGCGCTCCCCGGACATGCTCGCGTACCTCACCGTCACCGACACGAGAGGCGACACCATGCCCAGATCGGTTCCTCGTGCCCTCTTAGCAGTCTTCGTGGTCTGCCTTTCACTGCTCGCCCTTCCGCCGACGCCGGCCGCG
This sequence comes from Streptomyces sp. R11, assembly GCF_041051905.1. Lineage (NCBI taxonomy): Bacteria > Bacillati > Actinomycetota > Actinomycetes > Kitasatosporales > Streptomycetaceae > Streptomyces > Streptomyces sp. R11. The sequence continues at coordinate 9,147,614 of NZ_CP163432.1, read as the reverse complement.
GCGGCCCCAACGACAAACATCACGGTCGACGGGACGTCCGGCGGCCGGACCTTCGACGGCATCGGGGCGATCAGCGGCGGCGGCGGTAACAGCCGCCTGCTGGTCGACTACCCGGAGCCGCAGCGCAGCCAGATACTGGACTACCTCTTCAAGCCCGGCGTCGGCGCCTCGCTGCAGACACTCAAGCTTGAGATCGGAGGGGACACCAACTCCACCGACGGCGCCGAACCAAGCCACGAGCACACCAAGGGCGATGTGGACTGCGACGCCGGCTATGAGTGGTGGCTGGCCCGCGAGGCCAAGGCTCGCAATCCGAAGATCAAGTTCGCCGGCCTGGCCTGGGGCGCGCCGGGCTGGATCCCCGACGGGAACTTCTGGTCCTCCGACACGATCGACTACCTGATGGGCTGGATGGACTGCGCGAAGCAGCACAACCTGACCATCGACTCCCTCGGCGGCTGGAACGAGCGGGGCTGGAAGGCCTGGTGGTACGTCGACCTCAAGAAGGCGCTGGTCTCGAAGGGCTACGCAACCAAGGTCGTGGCGGCTGACACCGACTCCTGGGCAGTTGCCGACGACATGAAGGCGGACGCGGCGTTCCGGGACGCGGTGGACGTCATCGGCGTGCATTACCCGTGCGGCTACAGCAACGGCGGGGCCATCGGCAACAACGCCCCGTTCACCACCTGCAACAGCACGAGCACCGCGCAGAACATCGGAAAGCCGCTGTGGGCCAGCGAGAACGGATCACAGGACACCGAGGCGGGCGCAGCGCCGGTGGCACGGGCACTCAACCGGGACTACATCGACGGTCGAATGACCGCGTACTACAACTGGCCGCTGGTGGGCTCCCTCTATCCGAACACGTACTTCGCCTTCAATGGACTGGTGTCGGCCAACCAGCCCTGGTCGGGCCACTATCGCGTCGGCAAGACCACGTGGGTCATGGCCCACACGACGCAGTTCGCCCAGATCGGGTGGCGGTACCAGGATTCCGCCAGTGGCTATCTGGGCGGTGACCGGTCCAACGGCAGCTATGTGACGCTGCGAGCGCCCGACGGTGGCGACTACAGCACGATCATCGAGACGACGGAGGCCACCGCCCCGCAGACCTTGGATGTCCGGGTCACCGGCGGCCTGTCCACTGGTCAGGTTCACGTGTGGGCCACGAATCTCAACACCAACTCGGACAGCGCCGCTGACAACCTGGCGCACACCGCCGATGTCACGCCTTCCGACGGCCGGTACACCGTGACGCTGCAGCCCGGCCGTGTCTACACGCTGACAACGAGGACCGGGCAGGGCAAGGGCACGGCGGGATCGCCGGCGGCCTCGTCACTGAGCCTGCCGCAGTCCGATGACTTCGAGACCAAGGGCGTCACCTCGTCTCCGAGGTACTTCACGGACATGAACGGTGCCTTCCAGACCGTGTCCTGCGGTGGCGGACGCGGGGGCACGTGCCTGCGTCAGATGGCCACGGCCGCCCCGATCCGCTGGACCAGCGAGCCGTACTACGCGCCGTACACCTTCATGGGCGACGACTCGTGGAGCAACTACACCGTCAGCGCGGACACGATGCTGGAACAACCGGGCGCGGTGGAACTCCTTGGCCGCGTGACCATGCAGGGCAGGAACAACAACGGCCTGGAGGCCTACCACCTGCGGGTGAGCGACACGGGTGCCTGGTCGATCCTCAAGAGCGACTCCGCGTGGAAGTTCACCACCCTGAAGAGCGGCACCACAGCGGCCCTCGGCACGAACCGCTGGCACTCCGTCGCCCTGACCATGCAGGGCTCAACGATCACCGCCAGGGTCGACGGCACGGTGCTGGGCAGTGTCACCGACTCGACCTACGCTCACGGCCGTTCCGGTCTGGGCACGGTCGACTCCGCCGACGCGACGACCGGCGGCGGATACAAGACGCAGCAGTTCGACGCCTTCTCCGTCACGCCCGGGACCGATCCGACCCCTGCACGTGTCGGCTCCGTCCCTTCGGGCATCTCCGGCATGTGCCTGGACCTCCCCGCAGGCAACGCCGCTGACGCCACGCCGGTGAAGACCTACAGCTGCAACAACAGTTTCGCGCAGATCTGGACCCACAACCCGGCCGACGGCACGATCAGGATCGGCGGCAAGTGCCTGGACGTCCCTGAGCAGGCCACGAAGAACGGCACCAAGGTGCACATCTGGACCTGCAACGGCGGAAGCAACCAGACGTGGACTCCGCAAGCCGACGGCACGCTGCGCGGCACGCAGTCCGGGCGATGCCTGGACGTCCCGGAGGGCAGCACCAGCCCTGTGCAGCTTGTGATCTGGACCTGCCACGGCGCAAACAACCAGAAGTGGAAGCTCCCCGGTTAGGAAGGCGGCGGAGATCCCTTGTAGTCCAGGGGATCTCCGCCCCACCTCGCCCCCGTGTGGCCATCGCCGACGCCATCAGATCTGCTCACCCCCCTTGTGCAACGCACGGCCGCACTGGACTTCGACCCTCATCACCCGGCTCCGCGCCGCAGTACCCGTACCGCTGGTCCTGCATGGACGCGCCGCGATGGCCCAGGAGGCCGCGCGGCTGCTGTGCCTGCTCCGGGCCGGATGAACACTCAAGAAGGAAGTTCTCATGCGAACAACCAGACATCTCGCGGTCCCGGTCGGCCTGGGCCTTGTGGCCTGCGCCCTGACCGGGGCCGGCGCCACGGCCCACGCGGTGCCGGCAGCACCCGCTTCCGGCACCGTCTACACCCTGACGAACGCCGCGAGCGGCCAACTGATGGACATCAGATACGGCTCGACCGCCCCCGGCGCACCCGTCGTTCAGTGGCCGTCGAAGAACGGGGCCAACCAGCAATGGCTGCTGACCCGGACCAGCTCCGGCGCCTATACCGTCAGGAGCGCCAACAGCGGCCTGTGTCTGGACGCCCCCGACCCGCAGAACTCCGTTCCGCAGCTCGTCCAGAACACCTGCGACGGCTCCGGCGACCAGCAGTGGAAGATCGAGTCCGTCGGCGGCGGCACCTACACCCTTGCCAACGCCGCAAGCGGCCTGCTCGTCGACAACAAAGAGTCGTTGGACAAAGAGGGCAACGACATCATCCAGTGGCCGTCCAACGGCGGCGCCAACCAGCACTGGACCCTCACGCCGGTGCTCACCCCGCTCACACGGGTCGGCACCTACACCGCCGGCCTGATGTCCAACGGCCCCTCCTTCACCAACCAGAGCATCCGCATGGTCGCCCACACCACCGTGGCAGGGTCCGAGCTCCGCGTCCGACTGAGCAACCGCTACGGCACCGCACCGCTGACCATCGACGCCGTCGACCTCGCCCAGGAAGGCAGCACCCCCGGCACCGCCGTCCCCGGCACCCACCACACCGTCACCTTCAACGGCAGCGCCTCCGTCACCATCCCCGCCGGGCAGGACGTCGCCAGCGATCCGATCCCGATGGACGTGGCCGCGAATACGGACCAGCTCGTGAGCCTCCACCTGCCGGGCACGCCCGCCGGCACCACTTGGCACGCAGAGGCCCAGCAGGATGCTTGGGTCTCCACCGTCGGCAACCACGTCACCGACGACGGCCTCGGCAACTACCCGACCAACAAGTGGTCCTGGTTCTTCCTCGCAGGCCTGGACGTCATCTCCTCGACCGCCACCGGAACACTGGTGTGCGTCGGGGACTCCATCACCGACGGCGTCGGTTCCACTTGGGGCGCCAACCGCCGCTGGCCCGACTACCTCGCCCAGCGCATGAACTCCGCCCCCGGCGGCCCCACCCTCGGCGTCGTGGACGCCGGCATCGGCTCCAACCGCGTACTGACAGACGTCAACGGCAACAACCCCAGCCTTCAGACCCGATTCGACCACGACGTGCTCGGCCAGCCCAACATCAAGAGCGTGATCCTGCTGGAGGGCATCAACGACATCGGCGGCAACCTCGGTTCCAACGGATCCACCCCTCTGACCGCCACGGACCTCCAGAACGGCATGCAGAAGGTGATCGACAAAGCCCACGCCGTCGGCGTGAAGATCATCGGCGGGACGATCCTGCCCTACGAGGGCGCCGGCTACTACACGCCTGACGGCGAGAAGGTCCGCCAAGCCGTCAACCAATGGATCCGCACCAGCGGCGCCTTCGACGGCGTCATCGACTTCGACAAGGCAATGCGGGACCCCGGCAACCCTCGCGCCCTCAACCCCGCCTATGACACCGGCGATCACCTGCACCCCAACGACGCCGGCTATCAGGCGATGGCCAACGCCGTGAACCTCGCCCAGCTCACGCCGTAGCACCGTGTCAGCCTTCCCTTCCTTTGGAGAGCCGCATGTCCCGCACCGCTGCACGTAGTTGGACCAGCCGCGTCATCGCCCAGGTGCTCGCCGCCGTACTCGCCTTCGCGGGTCTGGCGACCCTGGACCGGCCGGAGTCTTCGGCGCCCCTGTCCGCCGAACCGGCTGCCGTGAGCACCTTTCAGATAGGCGTCACCCCGCCGCCCATGGGCTGGGCATCGTGGAACAGCTTCTTCAGCAGCATCGACCACAACGTGATCAAGCAGCAGGCCGACGCCCTGGCCTCCTCGGGTATGGCCGCCGCCGGATACAAGTACGTCAACCTCGACGACGGCTGGTGGCAGGGCCAACGCGACGCGAACGGCAACATCGTCGTGGACGAGAACCTGTGGCCGGGCGGCATGAAGGCGATCGCCGACTACATCCACAGCAAGGGCCTCAAGGCCGGCATCTACACCGACGCGGGCAAGAACGGCTGCGGCTACTACTACCCCACCACCCGGCCCAAGGCGCCCAACACCGGTATGGAGGGCCACTACCAACAGGACCTGGAGGCCTTCCAGCGCTGGGGCTTCGACTACGTCAAGATCGACTTCTGCGGCGGCCGTGTGGAGGGCCTGGACCAGGAGGCCACGTACAAGCAGATCGCCGCCGCCAACGAGGCCGCCTCGGCCGTGACCGGTCGCAAGCTGGTGCTGTCGTTCTGCGAGTGGGGCTCCGGACTGCCGTGGAACTGGGCGCCGGGATACGGCGACCTGTGGCGCACCAGCGTCGACATCCTGCAGAAGGACGAGACCCCGCAGCTGACCAAGATGTACTACAACTTCGACGAGGCTCAGCAGCCCGCGGCCCAGCACACCGGGTACTACAACGACCCCGACATGCTGACGGTCGGCGTGAACGGAATGTCCGCCGCCCGCAACCGGCTGCACATGAGCCTGTGGTCGATCGCCGGCGCCCCCCTGCTGGCCGGCAACAACGTCGCCACCATGAGCGCGGAGACCCGCGACATCCTCACCAACCCCGAGGTCCTCGCCATCAACCAGGACCCGCGCGGCCTGCAGGGCGTCAAGGTCGCCGAGGACACCCGGGGCCTGCGGGTGTACGGCAAGATCCTCTCCGGCACCGGCAAGCGCGCGGTCATGCTGTTCAACCGCACCGGCTCCGCCGCGAACATCACCGTCCGCTGGGCCGACCTCGGCCTGACCTCGGCCTCCGCCACCGTGCGCAACGCCTGGACCCACACCGACGCCGGATCGTTCGCGACCAGCTACACCACCTCCGTCCCGGCGAACGACGCGGTCCTGCTGACCGTCTCCGGCACAGAGGCCTCCGGCTCGACCTACGAGGACACCACCACCGCCGCAACCCCCGCCTTCAGCAACATCACCGCCTCCACGGCGGGCACCAAGCTCGTCGACATCACCTACGCCAACGGCGGCAGCACCGCCCGCAAGGCCACCATCCAGGTCAACGGCCAGTACAAGTACGTCGTGGCCTTCCCGCCGACCGGCTCGGCCTCCACCTACCGGACGGTCTCGGTGCTCGCGCATCTGGCCAAGGGCGCGAACACCGTGAAGTTCGCCGCGATCTCCGGCAGCACTACCCCCGACATCGACGCCCTCCGCGTCCAGGGCATCCCCGGCACCGACGGCGCGGCCCTCGTCGGCGCCGCTTCCAACCGCTGTGTGGACATCGACAAGAACACCCACATCAACGGCACCAAGCCACAGTTGTGGGACTGCTCCGGCGGACGCAACCAGACCTTCCAGCAGACCTCGCGCGGCGAACTCGTCGTCTACGGCGACAAGTGCCTCGACGCCGCAGACGACAGCGAGGACGACAAGGTGGTCCTCTGGGACTGCCACGGCGGCGCCAACCAGAAGTGGACCGTCCACTCGGACGGCACCATCACCGACCTCAACGGCAAGTGCCTGGACGCCTCTGGCGCGGCAACCGCCAACGGCACCCAGCTGATCCGGTGGACCTGCAACGACCAGCCCAACCAGAAATGGACCCTCACCTGACGAGACCAGTCGAAGTGACAGATGTACCCGGGACGACCGGGACGGAGGCTGAAGTCCCGATCAGAAAGGCAGGGCACTCCATGCCGGACGAGGTGTCCCCTCACCCCAGTCGCCGTACCGTGGTGGCCGGTGGGCTGACCGTCGGAGCCGCCGTCGCGGCCGGTACGTACCTGTCCGCGACGTCGGCGGAGGGCACCGAGGCCCCCGAAGCGACGCGACAGCTCTCCCTCACCGTCAACGGCGAGCGCCTGAAGCTCGCCGTCGACCCGCGCAGCAGCCTCCTCGACACTCTGCGCGACGAAGTCGGCGTCACCGGCCCCAAGAAGGGGTGCAACCAGGGGGCGTGCGGAGCGTGCACCGTGCTGCTCGACGGACGGCGCGTCCTGTCGTGCCTCACCCTCGCGGTCCTGCACGACGGGCAGGAGGTCACCACCGTCGAAGGCATCGCCGACGGCGACCGCCTGCACCCGGTGCAGCAGGCCTTCATGGACCACGACGCGTTCCAGTGCGGCTTCTGCACCTCCGGGCAGATCATGTCGGCTGTCGCGCTGCTCGAAGAGCAGCCGGGGATCACCGAGGACCGCATCCCCGAAGCCATGAGCGGCAACCTGTGCCGGTGCGCGGCCTACTGCAACATCCGGGACGCGATCGCGTCGGCCTCGGACACAATGGCGAAGGGGCGGTAGTCGTGGAGCCGTTCCAGTACGTCCGCGCACGCAGCGTCGGTGAGGCGGTCGGTCTCCTGGCTCGTCACCCCGGGGCAGAGGTGATCGCCGGCGCCACCGATCTGACGACCCTGATGCGCGACGGCATCCGGCGGCCGAGCCACCTCATCGACGTCAACGGGCTCGCTCTCGACGAGATCTCCGCCCTGCCGGACGGTGGGCTGCGCATCGGCGCGCTGTGCCGCAATGCCACTGACGACCAGCGGATCGTGCGGGGATTCCCCGTCCTCGTCGAGGCGCTGCGCTCGGGCGCGTCCCCGCAGATCCGCAACCGCGCCACGTTCGGCGGCAATCTCCTGCAGCGGGTGCGCTGCCCCTACTACCGGCAGCCCGAGTTCGCCTGCAACCGCCGCGATCCGGGCTCCGGCTGCGCGGCACTGGACGGTGACAGCAGCAAACACGCCATCCTGGGCACCAGCGGCTCCTGCATCGCCGTCCATCCTTCCGACTGCGCCATCGCGCTCCAGGCACTCGACGCCGAGGTCGTCGTCCGGGGGCCCCGTGGGGAGCGACGTATCCCGATCGACGCCTTCCACCGGCTGCCTGGCCGCACACCCGAGCGTGAAGTCATGCTGCGCGACGACGAGATCATCCTCGCCGTCGAGCTGCCGGGCCGTGCCTCCTCGGCGCACTCTCACTACGTCAAGTTCCGCGAGCGCGCCTCGTATGCCTTCGCGCTGGCGTCCGCCGCCGTCGCCGTGGAGGTGCGCGGCGGCACGGTCCGCTCGGCCCGGATCGCGCTGGGTGGCGTCGCCCCCAAACCCTGGCGCGCGAGGGCGGCGGAGCACGCCCTGCTCGGCCGTCCCTTCGGCAAGGACGCCATCGACGCGGCCGCCCGCGCGGCGACCAAAGGCGCGGCCCCGCGCCCCGACAACACGTACAAGGTGAGCCTGGCCCAAGCGGTCGTGCGGCGGGCCCTCACCGAACTCGGAGGTGCGCGATGACGTCCAGGACCGAGGTTCCCGAATCCGGGATCGGCGCGCCGGTCAACCGCGTCGAGGCGCGTGACAAGGTCACGGGATCGGCCCGTTACACCGCGGACGTGCGCTTGCGGGGCATGGCGCACGCCACCGTCGTCACGAGCACGATCTCCGCGGGCCGGGTGCACCGTATCGACACCACCCGGGCCCTGGCCGCACCCGGAGTGCTCACCGTCATCACCCACCGCGACCGGCTGCCGTGGCGGAGCACCCCCGCCGACACCGGTTACCTGGAGAATCGCTTCCCGCTCGCCGACGACAAGATCACCTACTACGGGCAGCACCTCGCGATCGTCGTCGCCAAGAACCTGGAGCAGTCCCTGCACGCGGCGTCGCTCGTGGACATCGACTACGAGGTGGACGCGTCCGTGCCCACACTCGACGGGGCATTGCCCGACGCCTACACCGCGAGCGGACGCCTCATCCGCCCGCCATGGCCGCAGCACCTGGTGCTCCCTCCCGGCGCCGACCCGCAGGCGGCGCTGGCCGGCGCGGACGTGCGTACCGACTCCACCTATCGGGTGCCGCACTTCAGCCACGTGCCGCTGGAGCCGGGCGCCGTGGTCGCCGAATGGTCGGGCGGCACGCTCACGCTGCACGACTGCAGCCAGGACGTGCACGGCCACCGGGAGGTCGTGGCCGCCGTGTTCGGGCTGCCGCCGGAACGCGTCCGGGTGCTGTCCCCGCTGGTCGGCGGGGCATTCGGCAACAAGACCGACGTGTGGGGGCACTCTCTGCTCGCCGCGCACGCGGCCAGGGTGGTCCGACGCCCCGTCAAACTCGTGCTCAGCCGCAAGCAGGTGTTCACCTCGACGGGCCACCAGCCGCCGATCGTTCAGCGCATCCGGCTCGGTGCCGGCAGGGACGGGAGGCTCGCCGTGATCCTCCACGACACTGTGAACGCGACCGAGATGCGCGGTGACCGGCCCGAGCCCGCCATCATCTCCACCGCCTCCTCTTACGCCGCGCCGGTCCTGGCCGTGGACGCGAAGGTCGCGAAGGTGAGCATCGGCCCGTCCATCAGCCTCCGCTCCCCGGGCGACGCCCCCGGCTCCTTCGCCCTGGAGAGCGCCATGGACGAGCTGTCCTACCGCCTCGGCATGGATCCACTGGAGCTGCGCCGCCGCAACCACCTGACCACGGACCCGCTGACGAGCAAACCGTGGAGCGCCAAGCACCTCCTCCAGGCCTACGAGTTGGGAGCCGAGCGCTTCGGATGGGCCCGGCGCACGGCCGAGCCCCGCTCGATGCGCGAGGGCGGCGAACTGGTCGGCTACGGCATGGCCACCGCCGTACGCGGCGAGATCCCCGACCAGGCCCGGGCCGAGGTCGAGATCCGCGCCGACGGGACGGCGCAGGTGCGCACCGCCACCCAGGAGATCGGTACCGGGGCCCTCACACTGGTCGCCCAGATCACGGCGGCGGGCACGGGGGTTCCCCTGGGCAGGGTGTCCGTCCGCGCAGGCGACACCAACCTGCCCAGGACCGCGGGCAACGCCGGCTCGCGCACCACGGGCTACACCGGCTCCGCCGTCCACCTCGCGGCGGAGAAGGCCCGCCGGGCCGCCGTGCGGATGGCCGTCACCGACCCGGACTCGCCCCTGTACGGGCTGGCGGACGGCGAGGTCGAGGCGGCCGACGGGCGGCTGTTCCACCGGGACGACACCAAGCGCGGGGAGACGTATCGTGCCCTGCTGGCCCGCCACGACGGCAAACCGGTGGTGGCCGAGGCGAGTTACACCCCCCGGACCTCCCACGCCGTGGCCACGTTCGGCGCGCACTTCACCGAGGTGCGGATCGACCCGGATCTGCCGAGGGTCCGTGTCACCCGGCACGTGGCGGTATTCGACGTCGGCAGGATCACCAACCACAAGGCGGCCAGGAACCAGGCCCAGGGCGGCATCGTGTTCGGCATGGGCTGGGCGCTGATGGAGAAGCTGACGCCCGATCCGGTCTCCGGCCGGTACGTCGACGCCGCGCTCACCGACTACCACATCCCGGTGAACGCCGATGTCCCCGACATCGAGGTGCTGTTCATCGACGAGCCCGACACCATCGCGCATCCGCACGGCAGCAAGGGCATGGGCGAGGTGGTCTCGGTCGGCGTCGCCGCGGCCATCGCCAACGCCGTCCATCACGCCACCGGCAGGCGGATCACCGACCTGCCCATCACCCCCGACAAGCTGGTGGGTTGACGCAATGCGCGACATCCTTCCGCAGCTGGCGGGGTGGTGGGCCGAATCCCGGTCGTTCGCCCTGGCCACCCTCGTCGACGCGGCCGGCAGCACACCCTTCCCCGTGGGCACGGCGATGGCCGTCGACGGCGCGGGCGCGGCGCTCGGCGCGATCAGCGGCGGCTGCGTCGACGCCGACATCGCCGCGACGGCGCAGGACGTGCTGCGCGACGGCCGCCCCGTGCTGCGCCGCTACGGCCCCGCCGGACCCGCCAGTGGACCGTTCGACGTGGGTCTGACCTGCGGAGGCACGGTCACGGTTTGGATCGAGCCGGTGCCGCCGGACAGCGCCTGGTGGCTGCCCGTCCTGGCCACGGCGGTCGAGGCCGGGCGCCCCGCCGCGCACGCCATACGGCTGCGCGGCGCCGGCTCCCGGCACCTGGTCGTGCTGCCCGACGGCGGCCGGGAGGGCAGCCTCGGCGCGGGCGAGGTGGACCGCGATGCCGAGGCGGCGGCGCGGAGCCTGCTGCCCGAGGGCGGCACCGCGGTTCTCGGCTCCGGTCCGCAACCGGACGTCTTCGTCGCCGCACACGCCTCCCCGCCGCGGCTGGCGATCGTCACCTGGACGCCGGTGGCCGGGCCCCTGGCCCGGATCGGCGGCGAACTCGGCTACCGGCCGATCGTCCTGGAGCACCGCCCGGTCTTCGCGGCGCAGGCACGGGACGCCGGTGTGGAGGTGCTCCCCGGACTGCCGCAGACGGGGCTGCGTACCCTGCGCGGCGAAGGCGCACTCGACGGCCGCTCCGCCGTCGTGGTGCTCACGCACGATGCGCGGGTCGACGTTCCGGCGCTGCTGGAAGCCACCGAGGCGGGCGTCGGGTACCTGGGCGCGATCGGTTCGGCGGCGACGGTCCGTGACCGGGACGGACGACTGCGCGACGCCGGACTCGGCGAGGCGGGGCGCGCCGCGATCCACTCGCCGATCGGCCTGCCCCTCGGTGGCCGCACCCCGGCCGAGGTGGCCACGGCGATCGCGGCCCAACTCGTCGCCGTACGGGTCAGCCAACCGCATCCAGGTCCGCGTCGCGCAGTTGGGAGCGGCTGCTGATGCCCAGCTTCGGGAACACCTTGTACAGGTGGTAGCCGACGGTCCGCGGGCTCAAGGAGAGCCGCGCGCCGATCTCCCGGTTGCTCAGCCCCTCCGCTGCCAGCCGGGCAACCTGCAGCTCCTGGACCGTCAGCCGAGCCGACGGATCGCCGCCGCGGCGCCGTGGCGCACCACCCGCCGCACGCAGCTGGGTGCGGGCGCGCTCCGCCTCGCCCCGCGCCCCGAGACCCTCCAGCGTGTCCAGCGCCGAGCGCAGCTGTGCTCTGGCCTCGCCCTCGTGCCGGTTCCGCCGCAGCCACTCCCCGTACAGCAGCGCGGTGTGCCCCCGGGCGAGCGGAGCGTCCGCCGCGCCCGCGGCCGACAGGGCCGCCTGGAAGTGCTTGTCCGCGGCGTCGTCCTCCGTGAGCAGGGCGCGGATGCCGTGCCGGGCCGGCTCGGGCCAGACCAGAGTGGTCTGCTCCGCCCACTCCTCGAACGCCCGCGCCGACTGCTCGGCGGCTCCCCTGCGATTCGCGCGCACGTGCGCCTCCACCACGTCGAGGGCGGCCTGCCGGGCCACCCGGCTGTGGGCGAACGGTGAGCCCGGCTCGCCGAGCGCCGCCAGTCGTTCACAGGCCTCCGCGTAGTCGCCGGCGGCGAGGGACAGCCGCCCCAACGCCCACTGCGCGGTGCCCGCCGCCGACCTGTTGGCCTGCGGCACCGCCAGAGCTTGGGCGCGCTCGGCGTACCCGCGGCAATCCTCCGCCTCGCCGCGCCCGGCGGACAGCAGGGCCAGCACCGCGAGCAGATCCGCCTCCAGGACGGGCTGCCCGACGTCCCGGGCCATCCGCAACCCCTCCTGCGCGTGCGCCTCGCACTCGGGCCACAGCCCGGTCCGGTACTCCAGGTCCGCAAGCCACGACAGGAGCAGTCCGCGGACCGCCAGCATGCCGGACGTGGCGAAATGGTCGCAGGCTTCCACGATGAAGGACCGGGCCATCCGGGGGGAGGCCCCGAGGTGGCCCAGCGCGGCAGGCCACGCGTGGAGGTGCGCATCGTTGCGGCTGAGGCCCTCTGGCGCGGCCTGGAGGATCTGCCAGGGGGTCAACCCGTCCAAGGGACGGCCGACGACCGCGTCCGCCAGCCAGCTCCCGTACCGGGAATACCCGGGATCCTCAACGCCGGCGGCCTCGATGAGCCGCGCGGCCCGCAGGGCCTCGTCCGTCCGGTCGGCGCGCAGCGCCCCGTCCACCGCCATGAAGGCAAGAGTCACCGCCTTATCGGGGGACCGGCCGGCCAGCGCGACGGCGCTGTCCAACAGCCGGGCCACCGCCGCCTGTTGATCGCCGCCCCAGAGCTCCATCATGCCCCGCAGCCGGTCGAGTTCCAGCTGAGTCTCGGCGTCCGCAGGCCGGGACAGTGCCTCCCTCAGCAGCGGGTGGGCCAGCTGCGGGCTGCCCGACTTCCAGGCGGCGTGGGCCGCGGCGGCGAGCCGCCTGGTGTGCTGCTGCTCCGTGGGGCTCAGCAGAGCGGCCCGGTGCAGTACGGCCGCGGCCGCGGCGAGTCCGCCCCTGCGGCGCACCGTCTCCGCGCCGGCTACCAGTGCTTCGGCCAGTTGCTCGTCGGGGCCGGTGGCCGCGAGCGCGCGGTGCCATACGGCCCGTTCGCGCTGCCCGCCCTCCGGGTGTTGTGTCGCCAGCTCGTCGGCGAGCGCGCGATGCGCGAGCGCACGTCGGCGAGCGGAGGCGTCGGCGTACACCGCGGCCCGTACGAGCGGATGCCGGAAGCGCAGCCGGGCACCCGGCACCTCCTCCAAGTACCCGGCAGCCTCCACGACGTCCAGTGCCTGCGCGTCGACCGCCAGCCGTCCGGCCGCGGCGAGCACGGTGCCGGTGTGGCCGCTGTCCTCCGCCGCCGCCACCAGCAGGAGGGTGCGGGCCGATTCGGGCAGTTCCCGGGTGCGTTCGGCGAAGACCTCGCGAAGGCGCAGGCTGAGCGGGGCAGTGCCGGTGAGCACGACCTTCTCCGCGACCTCCGCCGGACTGCCGAGCCGAACCAGTTCCTCCAGCGCCAGCGGGTTTCCTCCCACAGCGGCGGCGATGGCGCATCTGGCCGGACCCGGCGTCCCCCACCCGTGCGCGTCGAGGAGGGCGGACGCGGTGTCCGGGGCGAGCCCGCCGAGCGTGAGCCGTGGCAGGTCCCCGGTGGCCTCCCCGACTTCGCGGACAGCGGCGAGGAAGGCGATGGAACGGCCCTCGATGCGGCGGGCGGCGAAGAGCAGCACACCGGCGGTGGCCGGATCGAGCCAGTGCAGATCGTCCGCGACGAGCAGCAGGGGGGTACGGGCAGCGGCCCGGTCCAGCAGGGACAACACGGCTGTGCGGACCAGCAGATCCGCGGCGGGCGCGGTGGACAGGCCCAACGCGCTGCGCAGCGCGGCGGCTTGATCGTCCGGCAGCTCCGGCAACTGGTCGAGCAGCGGCGTCAACAACCGCTGCAGTCCACCGAAGGCCAGGGCGACTTCGGCCTGGACGCCCGAGCAGGTCAGTACACGCGTGCCGCTGCCGGCCGCGGCAACGGCACGCCGCAGCAGCGCCGTCTTCCCGACCCCGGCGTCCCCCTCCACGATCAGCGCTCCGCCCCGGCCCGCACTGGCCTCGGCGACAAGCCGACTCAGTGCCTGGAGTTCCGTTTGCCGCCCGTAGAGCATGTGGGGAGGCTACCTCCGGCGGGCTGCGCTCTTGTCAATGGCGGATGAGTGAGGGACCTCTCAATCGGGTCGAATTGTGGCGCGAAAACCCCGGAGGAGCTATTGTCGAGAGGTAGAACGACCGGTCTTTCTATGAAGATGGCCTTAGGGCTGTCCGGGCGGGTCCCCTCCGGCCGGAGGACTCTCGCAGGGTCCCCCGGTGCACGTCGAACAGGGATGAAGAACTTCCATGAAACCAATCCGCTCCAGGGTCGAGGTGGCCACCGTCCGTGAGCTCCTCGCCAGCCTGACGCCGCGCGCCCAGCCGGCTATCGCGAACCGGTACGCGATGCCGTGATGACCGGTCTCGCGTGAGTGCCCGCTGGGGTCAGTCTCCCGGTCGGATCAGTCGGACCGCTTCCAGCAGGGTCTTGTGCGCCGCCGTCGAGCCGTCCGTCCGGGTGGTCGGCAGCCATCGCACCGTCGTACAGCATCAGCGGCGAACCGGCGGCCGACTCCGCTTCGGCGCGGCCGAATTGGGTCGGCAATTCCGTGAAAGGGGCGCGTCCAGTTAAGGTGGGCCGCCACCCAGGCAGCGGACCGGATGGGCCGCGTCCGAGAACCCGGCGGCCCGCTCATGAACGACGATCCGCGAAAGCCGCGCTCGCGCGCGTGCTCGCCGATTGCCTCGAAGACGAGGTCGATCGCCTCGGCGGCCGGCGGTTCGACTGTCTCCCAGTGATGGCGGAGTACCTTCCCATGCTGCGGCCTGCGGTCGACCGGGGTGAGGTTCGTGCGGACACCCCGGCCATCAGGTTCACGATGCACATGATGAGCGGCGCTTTCGCCGCCCACACGCTGATCGACGCACAGCCGCCGACGCATTACTTCCTCCTTGCGTACATCGACGCCGTGGCCCTCCCCGCCCTCGGCGCGCCCACGGCCTGACAAACCCCGCACTCATCACCTGACGTGACCGCTCACGTCGTCGGGCCGATCAACCTTGCCTCCCCGCCGGGCTGATCACCCCTGCCCTGAACACCCCACGACTGACTGGGAGTACGCCCTCGTGGCCACGTTTCTCTACAGACTCGGCCGACTCGCCTTCAGGCGACGGCACTTCGTCGCCCTCATATGGGTGGCACTGCTGGCGCTCGCGGGCTTCGGCGCGGCCAGCGCCCCCTCGGCAAGCAACACGTCCTTCACCGTCCCCGGCACCGAGGCCCAGAAGGCCTTCGACCTGCTGGAACAGCGCTTCCCCGGGATGAGCGCCGACGGCGGCACCGCCCGCATCGTCTTCAAGGCACCCGCCGGCGAGAAGATGACGGACGCCGCCAACAAGAACACCGTGCAGAAGACCGTCGACGCGCTGGCCGACGGCCCCGAGGTCGCCTCCGTCGCCGACCCCTACCAGGCCGACGCCGTCAGCAAGGACGGCACGATCACCTACGCGTCGGTCAAGTACAAGGTCCCCGGCATGGAACTGGAGGACGGCACCCGGGAAGTCCTGGAGGAGACCGCGCAGGACGCGCGGGACGCCGGGCTGACCGTGGAGGTCGGCGGTGACGCACTCCTGGCGCAGCCCGAGACCGGCACGGGCGAGATCATCGGTATCGCGGTCGCCGCGGTGGTCCTGGTCATCACCTTCGGCTCACTGGTCGCGGCCGGCCTGCCGCTGCTGACGGCGGTCATCGGCGTCGGTATCGGAGTCTCGGCGATCACGGCCCTCGCCAGCACGCTCGAACTGGGCTCGACCACCTCGACGCTGGCCACGATGATCGGCCTGGCGGTCGGGATCGACTATGCCCTGTTCGTCGTCTCCCGCTACCGGGCCGAACTGGCCGAGGGCCGCGAGCGTGAGGAGGCGGCCGGCCGGGCCGTCGGCACCGCGGGCTCGGCGGTGGTGTTCGCCGGCCTCACGGTCGTGATCGCGCTGGTGGGCCTGTCCGTCGTCAACATGCCGATGCTGACGAAGATGGGCGTCGCGGCCGCGGGCACGGTCGCCATCGCGGTACTCATCGCACTGACGATGATCCCCGCGCTGCTCGGTTACGCGGGCCGGAGGGTCAAGCCGGCGGGCGAGAAGAGCAAGTTCCTGGGCGGCGCCCGGGCCGCGCGGAAGGCCGCTTCGGCCAAGGCCAAGCCCAACATGGGCACGCGCTGGGCGAGGTTCGTCGTACGCCGTCCGATCGCCGTCCTGCTCCTCGGCGTTGCCGGCCTCGGGGCCGTCGCCGTCCCCGCCGCCTCCATGGAACTGGGCATCGGGGACGACAGCTCGCTGCCGACCTCGACGACGCAGCGCCGGGCGTACGACCTGCTGTCCGAGGGCTTCGGCCCCGGCTTCAACGGCCCCCTGGTGGTCGTCGTCGACGCGAAGGCGAGCGACGACCCGGATGCCGCGTTCACCGAGGTCACCGACCAGATCAAGGCTCTCAAGAACGTCGCGACCGTGATGCCGGCCGCCCCCAACAAGGCGGGTGACACAGCGACGATCACCGTGATCCCGGACTCCGAGCCGTCGTCGGTGACCACCGAGGAGCTGGTGCACGGCATCCGGGACGCGGGCACGGAGATCAAGGCCGACACGGACGCGGACGTGCTGGTCACCGGCACCACAGCCATGAACATCGACGTCGCGCAGAAGCTGAACGACGCTCTGATCCCGTACCTGGCCCTGGTCGTGGGCCTGGCGTTCCTGCTGCTGATCGTGGTCTTCCGCTCCATCCTCGTCCCGCTGAAGGCGGCCCTCGGCTTCCTGCTGAGCGTGATGGCAGCTCTCGGCGCCGTGGTCGCGGTCTTCCAGTGGGGCTGGATGGCCGACCTCGTGGGCGTCGAGGAGACCCGCCCCATCGTGGCGATCATGCCGATCTTCATGATCGGTGTGGTCTTCGGCCTCGCGATGGACTACGAGGTGTTCCTCGTGACCCGGATGCGAGAGGCGTACATCCACGGCGAGAAGGCGAGCCAGGCCGTGGTGACCGGCTTCAACCACAGCGCGCGGGTCGTGACGGCCGCCGCGGTGATCATGATCGCGGTCTTCGGCGGCTTCATCGGCTCCAGCGAGGCGATGGTCAAGATGATCGGCTTCGGCCTGGCGATCGCCGTCCTCTTCGACGCGTTCATCGTGCGGATGGCGATCGTCCCAGCCGTCCTGGCTCTGCTCGGCAGGAAGGCGTGGTGGCTGCCGAAGTGGCCGGACCGGGTGCTGCCGAACGTGGATGTCGAGGGGGAAGGGCTGCGGACGCAGGGCGACTCGGCCCATTCGTCGGGCTCGTCCGGCTCGGGCGATTCGAAGGGTGCGGATCCGGATGAGGAGCGGGAACTGGTGAAGTTCTGAGTGCCAGACCTCGGCGGCCCCGGTCTGATGGTGTGCGGTGAGCACCTCATCAGACCCGGGGCCGCTATCGGTAGGCAGATGACTTCTCAGCTCGATCTTCAACCTCGTGCTGTCGAACGGCTCTCGTAGACGTTCGCCCTGACGGGCAATCCCCGCATGTCCACGGCCTATGCGCCGGCGAAGCCCCGGAGGGGACGGGGTCGCGCCCCGCGGCTCCCGCGCGAAGTGCAGGGACTCCCAGCAGCTGCCGGGCCGGCGCCCCGGTGAGGGCATGGCTGATCGCGGCCGCCTCCGACGACCTCGATGGTCAGCGGGCCTGTACGGGTGGTGGCCATGCCGTCAGAACGGCGATACTTGACAACCTAAAGCATTGAAGTGATAGTTGTTTCAGTTCCTGAACCTTTTCTGGGAGGTACCGCACCATGTCCACGTCCGCTCTCCCCCCTTTCCGCCGTGAATGGCACCTCGTCGCCCGCCCGCACGGCTGGCCCCAGCCGGAGGACTTCGCCCTGCGCGAGGCTCCGGTAGCCGCGCCCGGCGAGGGCCGGATCCTCGTCCGGAACCTGCACTTCTCGGTCGACCCGTACATGCGCGGGCGGATGAACGATGTGAAGTCGTACGTCCCGCCGTTCCAGCTCGACCAGCCCATGGACGGCGGTGCGGTCGGCGAGGTCATCGCGTCGAACGCGGAGGGCTTCGCGGTTGGTGACCACGTGCTGCACGGCCTCGGCTGGCGCGAGTACGCGGACGTGGACGCCAAGCAGGCCGTCAAGGTCGACGCGTCCATCGCTCCGCTCCCGGCCTACCTGGGCGTTCTCGGTATGCCCGGACTCACCGCCTACGCCGGCCTCTTCGATGTCGCCTCCTTCGAGGAGGGCGACGCGGTCTTCGTCTCCGGCGCCGCCGGTGCGGTCGGCATCCTGGTCGGCCAGATGGCGAAGCTGAAGGGCGCCTCGCGGGTCATCGGCTCCGCCGGCTCCGACGAGAAGGTCAAGCTCCTCGTCGAGGAGTACGGCTTCGACGCCGCCTTCAACTACAAGAACGGCAACGTGGCCGAGCAGCTCAAGGCCGCCGCCCCCGACGGCATCGATGTCTACTTCGACAACGTCGGCGGCGAGCACCTCGAAGCCGCGATCTCCTCGCTCAACCTGCACGGCCGCATCACCCTCTGCGGAATGATCGCCCAGTACAACGAGACCGAGCCCACGCCCGCCCCGCGCAACCTGGCCATGGTCATCGGTAAGCGGCTGCGGATCCAGGGCATGCTCGTGCGCGATCACGAGGCGCTCCAGCCGCAGTTCGTGCGGGAGGTCGCGGGCTGGCTGCGCTCCGGTGAGCTCAAGTACCAGGAGACCGTCGTCGAGGGCGTCGAGAACGGTGTCGAGGCGTTCCTGGGGCTGATGCGCGGCGAGAACACCGGGAAGATGATCGTCTCCCTGGATCGGTAGTCTCGACCGACACCGTCGCGATCGTGGGCACGAGTCACGGCGAACCACAGACGGAAGCGTCTTCATCTCGATCAAGCCGTCCGACGTCCTTCACACCGCCGTCGCCACCGCAACAACGGCCGTGACGGTTGCGTGGCCACCGACGACGGCAACCTCGAAGTCGTCGTCAACTCGCGCAAGGAGATGGGCGGTTCGGGCGCCGGTACGAACCCGGAGCAGCTCTTCACAGCCGGACATCTCCGGCTCGACTGTCCCCGCCGAGGTCGGCATCGGCAAGAACGACGGGGGCTTCGGCATCATCGGCAAGATATCCGCGGACATCCTGAACGTGGACGCCGCCACCGCCAAGGACCTGATCGAGAAGGCCCACCAGGTGTGTCGGCGCGCGGTTGTCGACGGTGACGCCGTCAGATCACGGCTTCATAACGGCCCGGGACGGCGCGCGCGCTGACCGCTCATCGCCTTCGACAAGCCCTCCCGTCTGTCGCCCCCAGGATGACTATCATGCGCGACCGCACCTCCGTAGCCGCCGCTACGGCAGCCGCCAGCGACGCTCACCTGACCGCCTTCATACGCAACGGCCCCCCGGAGGCCGCCGACGCCGCGCTTGACGAGCTCTACCGGCGGCACCGCCCTTCGGTCATCGCCTATGCCCGCACCTGCACACGAGACACGCACACGGCGGAAGACCTGACCTCGGAGGCGTTCGCCCGCGCGCTGCGCGCCGTGCGCGGAGGTGCCGGTCCCGAGGGGGCCTGGCGGCCGTATCTGCTGACCACGGTCCGCCGCACGGCCGCGTCGTGGGCCGCCACAGCCGACCGGATCGAGTTGTCCCCCGACTTCGGGACCTGGCTCTCCGAGGCGCCGAGCGGTGAGGAACAGGCGCTGCTGCGGGAGGACGCCGGTCTGGTGCAGCGCGCGTTCCGCAGTCTTCCCGAGCGCTGGCAGACCGTGCTGTGGCACTCGGCTGTGGAAGAAGAACCAGCGAAGCGGATCGCGCCACTGCTCGGTATCAGCCCGAGCGGCGTCGCGTCCCTCACCGCGCGGGCGCGTGAGGGTCTGCGTGAGGCGTACCTGACCGAGTACGCGGCGGACCCGACGATGTCCGACGAGTGCCGGCACTTCACGGGCGTGTTGGCCGCCTCGGTCCGCCGCGGCGGGCGGCACGGCGGGCACTCAGGTCTCAAGCGCCATCTTTCGGGGTGCCGCCGGTGTCGCCGTGCGAACCACCAACTGTGGGAGCTGAACAACTCGCTCAAGGCCGTACTCCCGGCAGGTGTTCTGCTGTGGGTGGGTGCCTCATACGGCACGAAGGTCGTGGGAGCGGCCGCGGTCGCCGGCTCCGCCGCCACGGGGGCCGCGGCCGGGACGACCACGGCCACCCCAGGGGCCGGCACGACCGTCAAGGTCGCCGGCGTCGGCGCCGCTCTCCTCGCCGTATCGATCGGCGGCTACGCGGCTCTGCCCGACGGCAACGACCCGCCGTCGCCGCGGCCCACCCTGGCGGCCACGCGACCCTCGCCATCCTCATCCCCCGCCCGGAGCGAACAGCACGACCCGAAGCCCCCTTCCCCTTCCCCTTCCCCTTCCCCTACACCGTCCGCACGCGCTTCCAAGAAATCGACCCCTCCCGCTTGGCAGCCGGCCGCCGACGACCGTGCCCAGCTGCCGATCGTGTCCAGCGGCCGCTGCATGGACATTTCCACGGCCGAGGGCGCCGAGCCGTACGAAGCCGAGTGCGACGGCAGCCGTACGCAGCAGTGGGAGCTGCTCATCGACCGTGCCACGCAGGAGGCCCGTGTCCGGAACTACGCGACCGGCATGTGTCTCACCCACAGCGGCACGTCGACGGACGGCGCCCCGGTCCGCCAGGAGCGCGCCTGCAACTCCACCGCGGTCACGGCCCTGTGGACCTACTTCTTCCAGGCTTCCGGCACGGTCAACTTCGCTCAGAAGGGGAACACCATGTACTTCCTGGGCATCGATGAGTGGAACAAGGCCGACGGGCCTCACTCGCCTGCCATCGGCACGACGGCGAACTACTACGACACCGACTCCCTCCGGTTCCGCTACACAGGAGACGTCTTCAGCGGCTGACGAGGGCCACTCCTCGTGGGACGTCTGAGGTTTCTGGGCACCTCCCTCCCGCGAGAGGCGCCCAGAACCGGTTCAGGAAGCCGGAGTCAGCGTGCGTGGCGGGCCATGGCCGCCCGCTTGCGGCGGGACTTCAGCAGGAATGCAGCGCCGACCGTGAACAGCGCGGCGCCGCCCGCCGCCATGGGCAGGTAGTTGGTGGTGTCGGCGCCGGTCTCGGCGAGATCGGCACCATTCTGGTCGCCGGCACTGCCGGTGCTTTCCGCACCGTCCTCGTTCTGGGAAGCGACCGGCTCACTGCTGCCGGTCTGCGGCGCCGCGCCGTTGCCGGACTCGCCCTCGGCCTTCGCGGGGCTCGGCACGCCATTGAGGCTGACTGCCACCGTCGCCGTACCGTCACCGGACTGCTCCACCTTGATCTCAACCTTGTGTGCCTTGTCGGTGAAGACCGTGCCGGCCTTGAGAGCGTCGGCGTCACCAGGCGTGGTGTCGATCAGGTCGGCGTCCTTGCCGAAGTCGCCGTTCTTCACGCGGTAGGCGTACACACCCGTGAGGCGATCGTCGAGCGTGCCGGACGCGCCGCGCACCTCCACGATCAGGCTGTCCTGCCCGGCCGGGACGATCAGCGCGCGCACGCCGTCACCCGGTCCATACAGAGAACGCATCGTGTACGTACTGGACTTGGTGACCTTCACGGCTTCCGTGTCCGACAGCCACTTAGCGTGAATCAGCTCGGGCGCGGTCAGGCCCACCGACACGCCGCCTCCCCCCATGGGGGTCATGAAGCTGTTGTGCTCCGTGTCCCGGCAGCTCGCCAGGTCCGAGTCCTCGCAGCGGATCCGCATCTGGTGGCCGTAGCCGAGGTTGTGACCGAACTCGTGGGACAGCACTGTCTGGTCGGCTGTGCCGTCGCCGGTCGGAATCCAGGTCAGGCCGCCTCCCACAGAGCCGAGTCCCCCGAAGCCACAGCCCGCCTTCTCGCCGGGGAAGGCCATCGAGAGGTGATCGAAGTCGTCCACCCACGTCAAGCCCTGTTCCTCCAGCGCCTTCTGCGTCAGCCAGTAGATCTTGCGCGTGTCACAGCCGGCGGCCGGCATGTCGAGATTGATCGGGCCGATCACTCCGCCCTCGCCCCCCGCGGCCGGCTTGAACGTGGTGGCTTCCCGGGTCACCTCGTTGTAGTACGAGGTCAGGGACCTGGTCTTGCCGAAGTAGCTGTTCTGCAGGTTGCTCCTGGCCTGCGTGGGGTCAGCGAAGGAGCTGTCGCTGAAGTTGATCATCACAATCTGGATCCGCCGCTGGGCGGGGCCGTCCACGGCAGCGGCGGTGGACGGTGCCGTCGCGGCCAGTGCGACGGACGTGCAGGCGGCGGACATGAGCAGGGCGCCGCGAGGCACACGCATGGGTGGGGTCCTTCCGGTGGTTGAGCGGCTCGCGAGGTTGCGAGCGAACTCCGAGCTTGCACGGGGCTCCTGAGCGACGCTCATCGCACGTGCGCCCCGAAGGATCTGTCACCCGTTGAGGAGCGCAGCCGCCTTCTACCGTCCTGGCGCGTTATCCACTCGTTATACGGGGGTGCGAGTAGCGGAAGTTGCATGGGTCTGGCCCCGGTTCAGGCCGATCCGGTGGCGGGCGACGAGCGCCGAGACGCTGCTGACACGCGAAGCAGGCGCAGGTGGCAACAAGGAATGACCTTCCGGTGCCAAGCGGTGCGAATAGACAACCAAGGGCCCAGCTCAGCCCAACACCTCGGTGTCATCTACCCCGAGAAGTCGCTGGATCGCGCCCATCCAGGTCCTAAAGATCATTGGGAACGGCGCAACGGTCAAGCGGCGTGGGACAGCACCACGGGGCCGGCGGGTGCCGCGGCGCGGGCCGCGGTCGTGTGCACGGGACGGGTGGTGCGGACGGTGGCCGCGACCTGCGAGCGACTCCGCGCGAAGACAACGAGGCGCAGCACCGCGAAGCGCGCGACACCGGCGAGCGCGGAGGCGGACAGGTAGACGACCTGCTCGAGCACCACACCGGGTGCTGCCACCAGTTGCTGCAGGACGAGCATCGCCACGGAGGTCACCGCGTACGCGGCCGCCGCGGACCCGGCCGACTGCGCATGCTGGCGCCTGGTCGCGCGCCCGCCTGTGCCGAAGGTGAAGCGGGAATGCAACTCGGTGGCGAGGAGCGTGGAAGCCGCGGTGATCAGAGCGTTGGCCAGGCCCCAGTAAATCCAGGAGGCGAGGGCCGCCACCGCAAAGCTGGAGGCGAGCCCTACTCCGCCGCCGAAGAGTACGAAGCGGGCGAAGGCGGACCAGGCGCCGGGTGCCGCCTGCTGCTGGCTCTGCGCTGTTTCCATGATCCGACCCGACCCCCTTGATCGCTCGTTCTTGTGTGCCGTGACCGTTTGACGGCATTCACCAAGGCCGTCCGACAGACGGCCCCTGATTCGATAGCTGACGGTGCGTCAACTCGTCACGAGGCGAGTCGCACGCGGATGCCCAGCGTCGTGTCCCCTCCCCGGCGCAGCCGGCTGTTGAGGATCATGAGGCGGCCGAGGATGCCGTACTTGCGGGCGATGAGGGTGCGGTAGCGGGCACTGGTCGCCGCGTCGGTGATCTCGGCGGTGGCCGGGACCGGGTCGCCGGTCGGGTTGCCGCGCAGGTCGCAGGGGCCGACGAGGATGTCGCCGCGTGCCTGGATCCGCTTGACCTTCCAGGAGTCGGCCTGGGTCTGCACGCCCAGCGTGTCACCGTCGCGTACCACCCACACCGGTGTGGCGACCGGGGTGCCGTTCTTGCGGTAGCTGGTGATCAGCATGTATTTGCCGGCGCTCAGTTGCTCCAGCAGCGTGTCGTCCATGAGGCGTTTGGTCTCCTTGCTCTTGTGTTCGAGGTCGTTGGCCACGGGGGCGGCGTAATGCGATGTCAATTGGCGCATGGGGATGCCTTCTTCCGAGGAGGGTGCGGGACGGCGGCGCGTGTGAGGTTGCGGGGTGGGATTGCGTACGACCGCCTGGGGCCGGGGTGGTTCAGCTCAGGGGGACGTCGAGGACGGCCTTGCGGTGGCTGAACGTCTCGATGGAGTAGCGGCCGTGGTAGTTGCCCATGCCGCTCTCGCCGACACCGCCGAAGGGAAGCGTCGGCACGGCGAGGTGGTGCATCGGCAGGCCGAAGTTGAGGCCGCCCGAGGAGGTCTCGGCGGCGAGGCGACGCTTGGTGGTGTTGCTCTCGGTGAAGGCGTAGAGGGCGAGGGGCTTGTCGCGGTCGTTGATGAACGCGATGGCCTCGTCGAGGTCCGCCACGGTCAGGATCGGGAGGATGGGGCCGAAGATCTCCTCCTGCATCACGGGCTCGTCGGGCCGGACGTCGGCCAGCACGGTCGGGGCGATGTACGTGTCCGCGCGGTCGGTCTGCCCGCCGGTGACGGTGCGGCCGGAGCCCAGCAGCGCGGTCAGCCGGTCGAAGTGCCGCTCGTTGATGATCCGTCCGTAGGCGTCGGAGGTCTGCGGGTCCGCACCGAACAGCCCCTTGATCGCGACGACCAGGGCGGCCTGCAGTTCGGCCGCGGTATCGGGGTCGGTCAGGACGTAGTCGGGGGCGACGCAGGTCTGTCCTGCGTTGGCGAACTTCGTCTGCGCCAGGCGTTGCGCGACGGTGGTGATGTCGGCGTCCCGGTCCACGAACACCGGTGACTTGCCGCCGAGTTCGAGGGCGACGGGGGTGAGGTTCTTTGCGGCGGCGGTCATCACGATGCGGCCGACGGTGCCGTTGCCGGTGTAGAAGATGTGGTCGAAGTGCTGCTCCAGCAGCACGGTGGTTTCCGGTGCGCCGCCCTCGACGACGGCGGTCGCGTCGGTGTCGAGATACGCGGGCAGTAGTTCGGCCAGCAGTGCCGAGGTGTGGGCGGCGTATTCGGCGGGCTTGATGACGACGGCGTTGCCGGCGGCGAGTGCGCCCGCGACGGGCACGAGCAGCAGGTTGAGCGGGTAGTTCCACGCCGAGATGACCAGGGCGACACCCAGGGGGTCGAACACGGTACGGGCGGTGCTGCCGGGGACGCCGGGCACCGTCACGGGGGCGGGCTGCGGGGCGGTCCACTCCTCCAAGTGCTCCAGGTAGTCGTCGATCTCGACGATCGTGGTTTCGATCTCCATCGCCTCGGCCTCGGCGCGGTTCTTGCGCAGGTCGGCGTAGAGGGCGTCGGCTATCGCCGCGCGGTTGTCGGTGAGTAGGTCGCGCAGGCGGGTCAGTTGTGTCCGGCGCCAGGCCAGGGGCTTGGTGCGGCCGGTGCGGAAGGTGGCGCGAAGTCGGTCCACCAGCGTGGTGGCTTCGGCGGAGGTGAAGGTGTCGTCGAGGGTGAAGGCTGCCTTGGTGTCAGTCACAGTCGTGTCCTGTTCGGTTGGGAGGGAAGGCCGGTCGGTCGGCATTCGAGGGAAGGAAAGTCGCGGCCGCGCAGGTGGTGCGGTCAGACCGTGGCGGCCGTGCGTGCGGGCGTGGTTTCGCCGTCGCCCGACGGGGCGGGCGTGCCGGTGGCGGGCGAGGGGGACCTGCGGCGGACCGCCAGGCCGACCATGGCCACGCCGATGACCAGCGCGAACGCCATGCCGGCGAGGGCGAAGCTCAGGGTGTACTGGCTCTCGGCGGGCAGCGCGGGAACCCCGGGGGGCAGGTTGTCGAGCGTCTGGGAGGCGAGCAGCGAGGTGATGACCGCGCTGCCGATCGCGCTGCCGGCGGAGCGGGAGATGGAGTTGATGCCGTTGGCGATACCGGTCTGGTGGTGGGGGACGCCCGCCACGATCAGAGCGGGCATCGCGGCATAGCCGAAGCTGATGGCAACGCCGACGACCATGCCGGCCAGGATCACCGACGCGGTGGTGTCGTGAGCGAAGGTCAGCCAGGCGAAACCGACGACGCCGAAGACGGCGCCGGCGGCGAGGGTGAGACGCGCGCCGATGCGGCGTACCAGCATGCCTCCGAACTGCGCGGCGACGAGCGAGACGAGGGCGGAGGGCAGCAGGTAGACGACGGAGGCGCGCAGGACGGAGGCGCCGAAGCCGTAGCCGGCGATCTCAGAGGGCGTCTGCACGAGATAGGAGACGCCGATGAACTGGGAGAACATGGCGAACCCGACGAGAAGTCCGGCGATGTTGGTGAAGAGCACCGGGCGGTGGACGAACATCTTCATGTCCACGAGGGGGTCGCGGACCCTGCGTTCGACAAGGACCCAGATGACGGTCGTGACGGCCGCGGCGGCGAAGAGGGCGAGCGTGCGGGTCGAGGTCCAGCCCCAGGTGTGGCCCTGCGAGATGGGCAGCAGGAACAGGACGAGCAGCAGGGCGAGACCGGCGGCGCCGAGCCAGTCGGTGCGCCCGCCCGTCCGGGTGCGGGGCGCGGGTACGGCTATCGCAACGGCGATGAGCGCGGCGGTGGCGAGTGCGGCGGCCAGCCAGAAGACCTGGTGGTAGTCGGGGTGCGCGCCCTGGGTGAGGAGTCCGGCACTCACGAGGGCGAGGCCGCTGCCGAACCCGAGCGTTCCGCTCACCAGAGCCATGGCGCCGGGCAGCCGTGCGGGCTCGACCTCTGAGCGCAGCACGGACAGCGCGAGCGGGAAGATCGCGGTGGCGGCGCCCTGCATCACGCGGGCCACGATGAGCCACAGCATGGAACTCGTGGTCGCGGCGAGCACGGATCCGGCGACCATCAGCACCAGCACACCGAGCAGGGTCGGCTTCGTGCCGTGCTGGTCGCCGAAGCGGCCCAGGAGCGGCGTGAAGACCGCGGCCGACAGCAGCGTGGCGGTGGTGACCCAGCTGACCTGCGCAGTGGAGGCGCCGAGGTCGTTCTGGATGATGCCGAGGATCGGGATGACCAGGGTCTGCATCATCGACACGACCATGGCGGCGAGGCCCAGCACCAGCACGAGGCTGAGGCTGCCGGTGCGGCGCTCCGGCGCGGTGGGGAGGGAGGACTTCACGGTCTTCTTTCCGGTGGAAGGTTGCCAAAGGACGGACGCATCGATGGGCGAGAACCGAAACCATCGAGGTACTCCATACTTGAAGACATCAAACAATATGAAGCTGGGGTATGTCAAAGGTTGAGAGATTCAAGCTTTTCGGGGTACCCTCCAGGCATGCCGCCCACCCCGTCCAAGGCCCAGCTCATGGAGCTGCTCGCCCACTCGGTCAGTACGCACTACGCCGACTTCACGACCGCCGCCGCCGACACGGGCCTTACCTCAAGTCAGGCAAAGACCCTCACGGTGCTGCGCCGCGCGCCCGCCTCGATGCGCTCGCTCGCGCACACCCTCGCCTGTGACGCGTCGAACATGACCGGAATCATTGACCGGCTCGAAAAGCGCGACCTGGTCCGCCGTGAGGTGAGCGCCACCGACCGTCGCGTGAAGAACGTCGCCCTCACCGAGGCGGGCCAGAAGCTGATCGACACCATCCGCGAGCGGATGGAGCAGACGCAGACCGGCCTGGACCAACTGTCCGACGAGGAGCGCGCCGAACTCTTCCGCCTCCTGACAGTGGTCTTCCCGGCCCAGTAGCCCACCCCGCCTGACAAGGTCCGGGCTGGGCCCACTGCGACAGAGCCTTGAGCGCGTTGATCGCCTTGCGGGCCCAGCGCCTTGATGCCGGTAGGCAGGGAAGACCTCGGTCAGGACCTCCGGAAGCCGAACCCCCGCCGCCGACCGCCAGGACCGGAGCCGGCCCGCCCTGGCGGGTGTGGTCGTACAGCAGGTCCACCCAGGGCTCGCCCACCTCGTGGACTCCGCCCTTGAGCGTGACCAACTCCTTGGTGCCGTCCGCGCGTACGCCGACAAGGCGAGTACGCGGACTGGGCCTCTTCCGGGCGGACATTGAGGTGGATGCCGCCGACCCGCACATGCGCAGTCGACCTCTGCGAGGTCGCGGTCAAGAACGCGACGCGGTCGGCCTGTCACTGCTGGTCAGTGATGACGAGTGAGGGACACCTCAATCGGGTCGACGAGTGGCGCGAGGGCCTCAGGAAAGCTATTGTCGGCGAGGTAGAACGACCGGTCTTTCTTTGAGAGTGGTTCTCTGGGCTGTCCGGGCTGTCTGGGCGGGTCCGCCACCAGCCGGAGGACTCTCACCGGGCCCGGTGCACGTCGAACAGGGATGACAAGTTCCATGAAACCAATCCGCTCCAGGGTCGAGGTGGCCTCCGCCGGTGAGCCTCTTGTCGCTGAAGAAGGTGCGGATCCATCCGATGGGAGCCATCAGGCCGCCCACCGTCTGGAGGGCGTCTGAGCACTCGGCGGCCACGTACTTGAACGGCGATCCGCGAAAGCCGCGCCCGCGCGTGCTCGGGGATCGTCTCGAAGATCAGGTCGATCGCCCCCGCGGGCGGGTGCCCGGCGGTCAGCTGTTTGGCCACCTCCCGACAGCAGGGGTCCCTGGTCAGCAGACCGGCCACGGCCAAGTCGTCCGAGAAGGCGAAGTGCCCTGGAAGGTGCGGCGTCTTGCACAGCAAATATCCGCTGAGGCCTTTGCGGCATCGCCCTCCAAGTCCTTCCGCCCCCAACAGAACCGACCGCTGAGCCGCCGACGGGACCACAGCACATTGCCCGTTCACGCCGACGCGATGGACCACCCGCACTCCCCGACAAGGGCATCGATATGACCACCAGCACCGCGGACCACACAGCCCGGCACTGCCCTCTTTGCAGGCGGCCCTTGCAGGAGCCGAACGACTACACCTTGTTCCTGCGGCAGTGGGTGCGGGCACCGGCCCGCATGGGGGCCATCGCCCCCAGCTCGCGGCACCTGGCCGCGGCGGTCTGCGCGCCGGTGCCCGAACGCGGCGAGCCCGTCGTGGTGGAACTGGGTGCCGGCACCGGACCCTTCACCGCCGAGATCCAGCGCCGGCTGGGCGGCCGCGGCCGCCACCTGGCTGTCGAGATCGATCCGCTCCTTGCCCAGCGCCTGCGCCACCGGCACCCGGGAGCGGAAGTCATCCAGCGCGACGCCGTACACCTGCGCCGCCTGCTGGATGAGCGCGGCATCGAGAAGGCCGACGTGGTGGTCAGCGGCCTGCCCTGGGCCCTCTTTCCCTCCGCCACCCAACACCAGCTCATGGACGCGACAGCCGCGGTGCTCGCCCCGGCGGGTGCCTTCACCGCGTTCACCTACCTCCACGCCGTTCCCCTCTCCCCCGCCCGTCGATTCCGCGAACTGATGGTCAACCGCTTCGAAGAGGTCGTCCCCAGCCGCACCATATGGCGCAACACACCCCCGGCCTTCGTCCTCCACGCCCGCAGACCCCGCCCATGAGCCCGCGACCCCGGAACCCCGGTCACGAAGTTGACGCACGGCGTCGGCGTAATGCCCGCCGACGTCTTCGGGTCGGTCTCGCCTACCGCGCTCCTTGGGCGGCTTTCAGCGCGCATGACGCGACCTGCCGTCGGTGACGCGAGCGACGGCAGGTCGCGTCATGCGGTGTCGGGGTTGACCAGGACGATCTTGCCGATGTGGTGGGCGTCCAGGATCCGGTACGCTTCCGCAGCCTCGGTCATGGGCAGGGTCCGGTCGATGACCACGTGTACGGATCCGTTCTCGACCAGTGGCCACACGTGGTCCTGGACCTCGGCCACGATGGCCGCTTTCTGCCCGGTCGGGCGGGAACGCAGAGTGGTCCCGTTTACGGACGCGCGCTTGAAGAGGAGTTCGGCGAGGTTGAGTTCGCCTCCAGGCCGTTCTGCAGACCGATGATGACCAGTCGCCCTTCGAGGGCCAAGGAGTGGATGTTGCGCTGGAGGTAGTGGCCGCAAATGACGTCGAGGATCACGTCGTACGGGCCGTGCTCGGCGAAGTCCTCGGTGCGGTAGTTGATCGCGAGGTCGGCGCCGAGGTCTCGTACCCTGGCGGCCTGCTCGGGGCCACCGACGGTGGTGACGACTCGGGCGCCGCGGGCCTTGGCGATCTGGATGGCCATCGTGCCTATGCCGCCGGCTCCACCGTGTATGAGGAAGGATTCGCCCGTCTTCAGAGCACCGTTCATGAAGACGTTCGACCACACCGTGGCGGCGGCTTCGGGCAGGGCCGCCGCTTCGACAAGGCTGATGCCCTTGGGCACCCTGAGCAACTGCCCGGCAGGGACGGCGACCTTCTGCGCGTACCCGCCCCCGGCGAGCAACGCGCATACTCCGTCGCTCAGTTGCCACTGGGTCACGCCCTCGCCGATGGCGCTGATCCGGCCGGAGACCTCCAGTCCCGGGCAGAACGATGCTCCCGGCGGGACCGGGTACAACCCCATCCGCTGTGCGACATCTGCCCGGTTGACCGCACCGGCCACCACGTCGACGACGACCTCGCCCGCGGCCGGGGTCGGGTCCTCGACTTCGATCCACTCCAGGACCTCCGGCCCTCCGGGTCCCTTGATCGAAATTGCTTTCTGTCTCTCCCTCTCGCGCACCTGCCGGGTGGCGGTGGGGACGCCGGCCCGGCGTCGTCGATATGTTGATGCGAGGGTGCGGGGCCAGCCCGGCTGACTCGCAGCAAGCCGCACGACATCGCGCCGTTCCTTGAGCCGAGCACATGCACGGAGTCGATGCGCGGCATCGTCGGCCTGCCTGTTCGCATCCGATGCGGTGTTCTCGCGGGGCCGTCCAGTCGGATTTCCTTCGAAGGCGCAGTATCGGGGCGGGCCCACAAGGCCGCAGTACATGCTGCGAACTGCGCGGCGAAGGCGTTGGACACCTTCCGGGAGCGCGGGTGGGGGGGCGGGATCGCCGTCTGGATGTGCGCCGGTCCCTTCACTGGGCACATCCAGGGTTCGTAAGCCTGGGAAAGCGCGGGACCGGGACTTCAACTTCAGGCATCGGCAGCATGAGGCGGGAATCAGCCGCCTGCGTACGGAGGGGTACGGGAGCAGGTGCGGGCGCGGGGTCTTTGCTACGTCATGTCAGCTTCTTGAGCATCTCGGCCGCAGCCGGTCCAGCCGAGGCAGGGTTCTGGCCGGTGATCAGGTTGCGGTCGACGACCACGTTCGGGGCCCACGGCTCGCCCTCCTGGTAGTCGGCGCCGATCTCGACCAGGCGGTCCTGGAGCAGCCACTTGGCGCCTGCCGCCAGGCCCCCCTGGGTCTCCTCGGCGTTGCTGAAGGCGGTGAGCCGGTAGCCGGTGAAGGCGTTGCCGCCGTCGGCATCGGTGGCGGCCAGCAGGGCGGCCGGGGCGTGGCAGACCACGCCGAGCGGCTTGCCCGAGAAGAGGGTGTCGATGAGGAGCTTGCCGGAGGTGGCGTCGACGGCCAGGTCCTCCATCGGGCCGTGGCCACCGGGGTAGAAGACGGCGGCGCAGTCGTCGAGGTCGACGTCCTCCAGCTTGACGGGGTGCTGGATCTCGCTGATCGAGGCGAGGGCGTCCGCCACCTTCCTCGCGCCCTCCTCGCCGCCGTTGAACTGCGGCGCCAGACTTCCTTGGTCCAAGGGCGGCACGACTCCGCCCGGTGTGGCGACGACGATCTCGTGGCCGGCGGCCGTGAACGCCTGGTAAGGGGTGACGGCCTCCTCGGCCCAGAAGCCGGTCGGGTGCTTGCTGCCGTCCGCCAGCGTCCAGTGGTCGGCGCCGGTCATCACGAAAAGGATCTTCGACATTGAGGAGTCTCCTAGAGGTGGGTTGGTCGGGAGGCGCCCTGCGGATGCCGGCGCCCCAAGTGTCTGTGCTTGTTACTCGGTCTCAGCCAAGGCACCGAGAATCAAGTCGCTGACGGCCTTGGTGGACACCGGGTTCTGGCCCGTGATCAGGCGGCCGTCACGCACCGCGTGCGGCGTCATCGGCACGGTGGAGCGCACATACTTGGCTCCCTTCGCGCGCAGTTCGTCCTCCAGGAGGAACGGCACCCTGCTCTTCACGCCGGCCAGTCTTTCCTCGACCGTCGCGAAGCCTGTGACGCTGCGGTTCTGTACGAGCGGGTTCCCGTCGGCGTCACGGAGGTTGATGAGGGCGCAGGCGCCGTGGCAGACCGAGGAGACGATGCCGCCTGCGGCGTAGATGGCGTCGCCTGTTCGCTGCACGTCAGCGCTGTCGGGAAAGTCCCACATGGTTCCGTGACCACCCGTGAAGAAGATCGTGGAGTAGTCGTCCGGATCCGCCTCGGCGACAGAACGGGTGGATTTCAAATCGTCCATGAAGGCCGGGTCGTCGAGATACGTGCGAACCGTTCTGTCGACGAACAACCGGCCGAGGCTTCGAGGGTCGAGAGGCACCTCGCCGCCCGCCGGGCTTACCACCTCCACGGTGTGGCCGGCCTTCACTGCCTTGTCGTAGAAATGGACGAGCTCACCCAGCCACAGGCCGGTCCGGTGCTCGCTCGCCCCGTAGGTGCCCTGATTGGTCACCACCGCCAGAATCCTTTTCAGTCTCACCTTTCCCACGTCTCCTTGCCGGTCAAATGCACATTCCGGGCCGGGCGTGGCAGAAGGGCACTGGACGCAACCCGCTCCTGCACGCCCAGGCTGCGATCACGGTCCCTGCCCTGCCCACCCGGGACCGGCGCCTCAGGCAGCGGCCGGCGATCGTCGGGACCTGAGCGCAGTGGAATGTGCCCAGACGATGACGATCGCGAGCAGGAATTCCAGGAGGGCGGAGGCGAGGAAGACTCCCGCTGGGCTGGGAATGCCGTACTGGGAGAAGGAGACCAGCCGCCCGATGCCACCGAGGAAGATCGGGACTGCCAGGAAGTAGACGAGCACTCCCTGCCGACGGATCGTTGCCGCCGCCCAGAAGAACAGGGGAGCCCAGCCGATGTAGACGCCTGCCATGAAGCGGTGCAGGTTGTCCGCGTCCGCCGGGCCTCCCTGCGCCAATTGCTGCAGGCCGTCTCCGAGCGTGATGGCGGTGGCCAGCACCAGGCAGACACGGACGATGGTGTTGGCTGCTGCGACACGAGTGCCGACCGCCACCACGCCTCCTTGCATGTCTGGGAATGGACTCAGGGCTCGGGCTCAGGCCTGCTCGGTGGGGCGTACGAGCAGTTCGGCGACGGCCACGTGCCGGGGGCGGGTGACGATGTAACCGACGGTGTCGGCGACGTCCTCGCTCTGCAGCCGTTCGACGTCGCCGAGGCCGGCGTTGAGCATTTGCTGGACAACTTCCGAGTTGTGGGTGCGCAGTTCGGTGTCGACGCTGCCCGGCTCGATGACGGACACGCGGACGTGCTGCTTGGCCAGTTCCTGGCGCAGCGCCTCGCTGAAGCCGGTGACGCCGAACTTGGTGGCGGTGTACACGGCCATCATGGCGTAGGCGTTGCGGCCGTTCAGCGAGCTGATGTTGATGATGTCGGCGACCTGGCGCGGCCCGTCGGCGGCGGCCTTGACCAGGTGGGGGACGGCCGCGTGGGTGGTGTGCAGCAGGCCCATGAGGTTGATGTCGACCATGCGCTGCCAGTCGTTCAGGTCGGCGCCGGGGGTGGGTCCGAGCAGCATGAGGCCGGCATTGTTGACCAGCGTGTCCAGGCGGCCCAGGCCGTTGACAGTCCGCTCGACCGCTTCCGCAGCGGCCTCGGCAGTGGTGATGTCAGCGGGCACGACCAGGGCCTTGCCACCAGCGTTGGAGATTTCGGTGGCGAGGTCGGTCAGCCGGTCCTCGCGCCGGCCGACCAGGGCCACGGACGCGCCCTCGCGGGCAAGCTCGAGGGCGGTGGCGTGGCCGATGCCGCTGGACGCGCCGGTGACCAGGGCGACGGTTCCTTCAAGACGACGAGTCATGGTTCAAGCCTTTCGATGCGCGGCCACGTTGCTAGGGCCGTACGGGATAGGGGGTGGCGGCCCTGGTAGGCCGTAGGGGGGTGGGGGCCACTCAAGGCCGCTCCACGGGCAGAATGGGGAAGTGAGTACTACTGGGCAGAAGCCAACCAACCCCGAGCGTCAGGAGAGCACGATCGAAGGAGACCTGCCTCCTCGCGAACGCCTGGTCCGGGCCGCGTCGCGGCTGTTCTATTACGAGGGAGTACGCGCGATCGGCGTGGAGCGGCTGATCGCCGAGGCCGGGGTGACGAAGGCGACCTTCTACCGGCACTTCGCCTCCAAGGACGACCTGGTCGTGGCATACCTGCTGACCAAGGACGCCTACTACAAGCAGGTCGCCGAACCGCTGGCGGCCGGGCACCCGCCCGCCGAAGCGATCGACCTCATCTTCGAGGCGATCGCCGAGCACGCCCGTGAGCGCGGCTTTCGCGGATCCCCGTTCCTGAACGCGTCCGCCGAGTACCCGGACGCCGACCACCCGGTCCGCGACCTGGTGACGACCCACCGCAACTGGATCCGCAGCCTCTTCCAGGATCTCCTCAGCCGGCTCGGCCACGCCGACCCTGAGTCGGCCGCCGGTGCGCTGCTGATGCTGTACGACGGCGCGATGGCCGCCGGCTACCTGGACGACTCCACGGCCGCCTACGAGACCCTGCTGAACGCCGTCCGGTTGATCCGGTCGGGAAGCTGATCCCGTCGGAGCCGCATGAGGCAGCGGCTCTGTGCGGTGCCCCGGCTGGGCCGGGGCGCGGATTGGTTTCACGGAACCTTTTGATCTCTCTTCGACGTGCACCGGCGACCTACTGGGAGTTCTCCGCCTGGAGGCAGCCCAGCCGGAAGGTCGATATAGACTCTTCCTCATGAGGGAGGAAGACCGGTCGTTCTACTAATCGACGATAACCCCCTCGCCGTCCGCGCGCCAACCGATCGACGCGCTTGTGGGATCGCTCACGGGTCATTGCTGCTCCCGCAGAGCCTTTCCGGCTTGGCGGCCGAGCTCGCCGACTCCTTGATCTTCTGGCGCTACCTTCGAACCCGTCGTAGCAACCGAACCTGTCGCGGCAACGAAGCGAAGACCCTGCCGCGCAGTGACGAAGCCGATCCGTGCGGGTTTATGTAGATTTTCTACACGCATTCTCAGCCACATGGCCAGGTGAAGGCGCCATGCGTTCCGGACCGATCGTGCCCGTGTCGACTTACGCATTTCAGCAGGCAGTGGATGTTTCCGGCCGGAACAGCGGTAAGAACCCCGCCCGGATTCACTCGGCGCGCGCCCGTTCTCTGGCTGCGTCTCCTACTCTCTGCCCAGTGCTCCCACGCGGCCGGTACGCAACGCCGACCTAGCGACCCAGCTCAACCGGACCCGTCACCATGGCGGTTGGCGGTTAGTGCTGTTGCGCACGGCCGGCTGCGTGTTGTGTGGTGCGCCCGTGGGCGCGGATGATCTCGGCGTAGCGGTGGCCGCTGTCCTTGATGGTGCGTGTCTGGGTCTCGTAGTCGACGTGGACGATGCCGAACCGCTGGGAGTAGCCGTAGGCCCATTCGAAGTTGTCCAGCAGGGACCAGGCGAAGTAGCCGTCGAGCGGGACGCCGCGGCGGGCCGCCCGCGCGCAGGCTGCCAGGTGGGACTCCAGGAAGGCGATGCGCTCGACGTCGTGGACGCTGCCGTCGGGCGCTGCACGGTCGGGGTAGGCGGAGCCGTTCTCGGTGACGAAGATCGATCGCGGTGCGTAGTCCTCGCTGATCCGGACGAGCAGGTGTTCCAGCCGGTCCGGGTGGACCTCCCAGTCCATTCCGGTACGGGGTGTGCCCGGCGGTGTGACGGGACGGGCGAACGGTGCGGGCCCCTGCGGATCGTCGACGGTGACTGACCGCTTGTAGTAGTTGACGCCGAGCCAGTCCAGCGGCGCGGCGATCGCCTCCAGGTCACCGGGTTCGGCGGGTGGTTCGGTCCCGTACACCTCGACCATGTCGGCCGGGTAACCGCGGCCGTGGATGGGATCAAGCCACCAGCGGTTGTTGTGCCCGTCGTCGCGGCGGGCGGCGGCGATGTCCTCGGGCCGGTCGCTCGCGGGCTCGGACTGCGTGAGGATGTTGACGATGCCGACCCGCGCTTGTGATGCGGTGGACCGGAGGGCCTGGACGCCGAGCCCGTGGGCGAGCAGCAGGTGGTGTGAGGCGCGCACGGCGGCGGTCAGGTCGGTGCGGCCCGGCGCCATGACCCCCTGGAGGTGGCCGAGCCATGCGGAGCAGTACGGCTCGTTCAGCGTCGCCCAGTTGGTGACCCGGTCACCGAGCCTGTCGGCGACAACGGTGGCGTAGTCGGCGAATCGCAGGGCGGTGTCGCGGGCGGGCCAGCCGCCGCGGTCCTCGAGGGCCTGCGGCAGGTCCCAGTGGTAGAGGGTGGCATGAGG
Organism: Streptomyces sp. R11; assembly: GCF_041051905.1. Taxonomy (NCBI): domain Bacteria; kingdom Bacillati; phylum Actinomycetota; class Actinomycetes; order Kitasatosporales; family Streptomycetaceae; genus Streptomyces; species Streptomyces sp. R11. Next base: position 9,111,595 of record NZ_CP163432.1, on the reverse strand, counting down.
AGCAAGGCCCGCTTCCAGCAGCGCGTCGACCAGTTGGTCGTAGAAGGCCAGCCCTGCCGGGTTCACGCGGCTGTCCCCGTCCGGCATGACGCGGGGCCAGGCGATGGAGAATCGGTAGGCGTTGAGGCCGAGGGCCTTCATCAACGCCACGTCGTCGGGCCACCGGCGGTAGTGGTCGCAGGCGATGTCGCCGGTGTCCCCGCCGGCGATGGTGCCGGGCTGCTTGCAGAAGGTGTCCCAGATGGATGGTGCTCGGCCGTCCTCGGCGACCGCGCCTTCGATCTGGTAGGCGGAGGTGGCCGCTCCCCAGGCAAAGCCGGAGTGGAATGCGGTCAGGTCGTCAAGGGGCACAGCTTTCCTCGCTTCGTGGTAGGGAGACGTTCGGAGTGCCGATGGGACCGTGGATGGACCGGTCGGCTGCTCGGGCCCGGAGGGGAGCGCCCCGGGGATGAGGCCGGTCGCGGCTCTTGACGTCCGCGACCGGCCTGTGGGTGTGTCAGGCGGGGGTGGCTCTCAGCTGGTCTGCCACTTCTGGTTGTTGCCGCCCCAGCAGGACCAGAGCTGGGCCTTGGAGGTGTCCAGGGCCCTGTCCAGGCACAGACCGGACTGCACTCCGCGGATCGTGCCGTCGGAGTAGAACATCCACTTCTGGTTGGCCCCGCCGTTGCAGTCATAGGTGCCGACCTCGGTGGCGTCTTTGGTGCCTGCTCCGTAGGCGTCCAGGCACTTCGTGCTCGTACCGCCGTAGACGGTGATCTGCCCGGAGGGCGTCCGGGTCCACTGCTGGTTTTCGCCGCCCCAGCACTGGGCCCAGACCTGGGCCTGGACGTTGTCGTGGCTGGCTCCGGGGACGTCGAGGCAGCCGTTGCTGCCGACGTTGCGCAGGATGCTCGTGTGCGAGCCGGGGTCGCTGCCCCAGGCGTACTTCAGGCGGTCGATGCCGCTGATGTTGCGAACGCCCAGCGCCAGGTTGGTGCCGCTGCCCTTGAGGTCGAACAGGGAGTACCAGTCGTAAGTGGGCCGGTCGATGCGCTTACCGCCGAGGGCCGGCCAGTAGACCGCGCCCATGCCGAGGGAACGGGCGGTGTCGGTGTCGGCACGCAGGTACCGCACGAAGTTGTCGGTGCTCGTCGCGTCGTTGTAGTTGAGACCTGTGTCCATCGGCGCGCCGAACTCGTCCAGGATGGTACGCGTGCCGCAGGTGCCGACCTTGCTCTTGAAGTCGGTGACCCATTCGCTGTAGGTCTTCGCCGGCTTACCGAAGGCGTAGTGGTGGAGCGAGAGGTAGGTCCCGTCGAGGCGGGAGTCGGCGCACACGGTCGTGACGTAGTCGTTCGAGCCGGGTCCGCTCACGATGATCCGGTTCTTGGGGACCGAGGGGCGGTCAGTGATCCACTTGGCGGCGAGGTTCGCCCAGTCGGTGGCGCTGTAGCCGTGGGGCTCGTTCATCGGCTCGAAGTAGACCAGGCTGTTGGAGCCGTACTTGCCGATGACCGCGTCCCACATCGAGTTGAAGGCGGCCATATTAGTGATCCTGCCGCTCTGGGCCGCATCGTCCTCCCAGTAGGAGAGGATGACCTTGAAGCCCTTGGCGGTTGCGGCGTCGATGGCGCCGGTGTACTTGTCGCCCCACGTCGTGCCGGGGACGGAGTGGGTGTTGATCGGCAGCCGGACGGTGTTGGCGCCGAGCGTGCTCTGGAATCCGCCGAGGATGGCGTTGGCCTTGGCTTTGACGGTGTCGTAGCTGTCGGAGCTGTCCAACCCCTCGGGGACGACGTCGCCGTGGACATAGTTGTCTCCCACGCGGGCCCAGTTCACGCCCTTGAACTTGCTGGCGTCCGTCGGGTTGGTTTCCGCAGCCGCCGGCGACGCGGTGGACAGCATGGTGATCGGCGCGGCGATCAGTGCGGCCGCGAGGCAGGCCAGCGCGCGGCGGAGGAAGCGGGTACGGGCGGGGGGCAGTACGGCGGAGTGAGGACCTGGCCGGGTGGGTTGGGAGTTGGGCATGTCGTGTTCCTTTTCTGCATGCGGCTCTGTGCAGGCGGTCGTTGCCGCCTTGGGCGCCACGAAGCGATCTGCCGCGGTGGGCGGTTGTGATGCGGTGGTGGCGCCTGGGTGTGTTCCGGAGCAGGCACGGCGCGAGGTGGTGATGGGTGCCGGGCGGCCGGGGAACGTGGGGTCGGCTGAGTTGACGTGCTCGCTTTGGGCTGGCGGGCACGGCCTTTGTTGTGGAGAAGGGGCCACTGCGGGTGGGGCACGCTACGGCGTTGTCACCGCCCGCTGAGTGTCCTTGCTCGGGGCGGCGGGCACGGGATGCTGTTGGCGGCTGCGGGGCCGACCGCGGTGATCGCGACCACCGGTGCCCGAATCCGCGCGGGCGGTGGCCTGGGCAGGATGCTGGGCGAGCGTCCGTGCATCCGGGTTGCTCCTTCGGGTACGGGCGGCTCAGGGCATGGGGGAGGGAGGCCGCGTGTGGCTCGGTGAGCCCGGGGTGGGACCCCGCCGGCCGGTCAGGTGGCCGGCGGGGCGATGGTGGGGGCGGGTCGCTGAGGCCGTCGTCAGCGGCGGCCGTTGGCGGCCGGTCGTGCGACCTCGTGCCCTCAGGGTGGAGGTGCGAAGAAGTGCCGTTGGACGGTCCTGCTGTCCCGCCAACAGGCGGGCGGGACACGGGCCGGGGGCGTGTTACTTGACGGTGAAGCCTTGTTCCTGGCCGTACTTGCGGGAGGCGTCCTGCCAGGCTTTGAGGCCGTCCTGCAGGGTGGTGCCGCTGACGTAGGCCTTGCCGACGTGGTCGTTGAAGATGCTGTTGGCGTAGACCTGGAAGGGCAGGTAGGACCATCCGACGAGGACGTCGTCGGCCGACTTTGCGAGCACCTCGTTGATCCTCTGGCCGCCGAAGTACGGGTCCTTCTTGTTCAGGAACTCCACGGAGTTCAGCTGCTTGGTGGTGGAGGGGAACGTCCCGGCGTCGATACGGGTCTGCGCGCCCTCGTCGACGGTGGCGTACTTGAGGAAGGCGTAGGCGAGCTTCTTCTTGGTGCTGGCCTCCATGACGGCCAGCGAGCTGCCGCCGTTCTCGGCGGTGACGTCCTCCCCGCTGTTCCACTGCGGCATGGGCGCCACACGCCACTTGCCGGCGCCGGCCTTGACGCCCGATGCGAGGGGCGCGGGCATCCACGCGCCGGTGACGAGGGAGGCGATGGTGCCGTCGCCGAGGCCCTTGTACCAGGCGTCGCTCCAGGCGGGGACCGGGGCGAGCAGCTTGTTGCTGATGAGCTGCTGCCAGGCGGTGGTGAACTTCTTGGTGCCGGCGTCGTCGAAGTTCACGCCGACGTCGGTGCCGTCGACGGTGTACGGCTTGCCGCCGGCCTGCCAGATCATGCTGGTGGTGAAGCCGGCGTCGCCGGTGTCGGCGGTGAGGTACGCCTTGGGGTCCGCCTTGTGCAGCTTCTTGGCCGCGGCGATGTACTCCTCCCAGGTGGCCGGCACCTTGATCTTGTGTTTGTCGAAGACCTCCTTGTTGTAGAACAGGGCCATCGGGCCGGAGTCCATCGGCAGGGCGTAGATACCCTCGGTGCCGGCGTGGACGGCGCTCCACGGGCCAGGAGTGAAGGTGCCCTTGAGCTTGTCCGCACCCAGGGCGCTGAGGTCGGTGACGGACTTGGCGAGCGAGAACTGCGACAGGGCGTAGTACTCGATCATGGCGACGTCGGGGACGCCCTTCCCGGCCTTGACCGCGTTCTGCAGCGCGGTGTACTGCTCGTTGTTGGTACCGGCGTTGACCAGGTTGACCTTGACCTTGGGGTACTTGGCCTCGAAGTCGCTGACGACCTTCTTCAGCGTCGGGTCCCAGGCCCAGACCGTGATCTCGCCGCCGGTGTTCAGGGCGGCCTGGATGTCGGCGTTGGACACCGGCTTGGCGCTGCCCGAGTCCTCGGTGCCGGAGGAGCTGCAGGCGGTGGCGGTGAGTGCCACCGACAGGGCCGCGGCGCCCAGCAGCAGGGCGTGACGACGGGTTCTCGTCATGGGGTGTTCCCTTTCGTGCGGTGTACCTGGGAGGGGTGGCAGGCGGCGGGCGCAGATCAGCCCTTGACGCTTCCGGCGGACAGGCCGGACTGCCAGTACCGCTGGAGCAGCAGGAACGCCGCGATCAGCGGGACGATGGTGAGCAGTGATCCAGTGATCACGAGATTGAAGACCGCTTCGCCGCCCACGGTGGAAGCCTGGGCGTTCCAGCTGTTCAGGCCGAGGGTCAGCGGGTACCAGTCGGGATCCTTCAGCATGATCAGCGGCAGGAAGTAGTTGTTCCAGGTCGCGACCACGTTGAAGAGGAGAACGGTGACGATTCCCGGCGCCAGCATCGGCATGCTGATCTGGAAGAACGTGCGGAACTCGCCGGCGCCATCGACGCGCGCCGACTCCAGGATCTCTTTCGGGACGGCGTCGGTGGCGAAGGTCCACATCAGGTAGAGGCCGAACGGTGAGACCAGCGACGGGATGATGATCGCCCACGGGGTGTTGGTCAGCCCCATCTCGGAGAACATCAGGAAGGTGGGAACCGCCAGTGCGGTACCGGGCACCGCGACCGCTCCGATGACGGTCGCGAAGACGGCCTTCTTGCCGGGGAAGTCGAACTTGGCCAGCCCGTACCCGGCGAGCGTCGCGAGGAAGGTAGCGCCGCCCGCCCCGACCACCACATACAGCACGGTGTTGAGCAGCCAGCGGGTGAAGATCCCGTCGTTGTAGCTGAAGGTGTCGGCGATGTTGCCGAACAGGGCGAAGTCGCCATCCAGCCACAGGCCGAAGGAGTCGAACAGCCCCTTCTGCGTCTTGGTCGCGTTGATCGCCAGCCAGGCCAGCGGCAGCAGCGTGTACACCAGCATGATCACCGTCAGGGCGGTCAGCGTGGCGCTGCGCCTCTTCCGGCGGGAGGCGCGCCGGGCGGGGCGGACCACCAGCGGGCCCGAAGAGGCACCCGCGTGCCGTGCGGTGCGCGGCTTGTGCCCGACGCGGGGAGTCGTGGTCGCCATGATCAGGATTCCTTTCGCATGCCGCGCAGCTGGACGGCGTAGGCGATGATCATCGTGATCACACCCATGACGATGGCGACCGTGGCCGAGTAGTTGAACTTCTGTCCGGCAAACGACAGCGAGTAGGCGTAGAGGTTTGGCGTGAAGTAGGACGTGATCGCATTCGGCGCCAGGCTCTTGAGGACGCTCGGCTCGTTGAACAGCTGGAAACTGCCGATGATCGAGAAGATCGTCGCGATCGACAGAGCCCCGCGCAGCGCCGGGAGCTTGATCGCCCAGATGATCCGCAGCTGCCCGGCCCCGTCCATCTCCGCGGCCTCGTACAGCGCCGGATCGACCACCCTCAGCGCCGAGTAGAGGATCAGCATGTTGTAGCCCACGAACTGCCAGGTCACGATGTTGCCGATCGACGCGAGGACCAGATCGGGCGACAGCGGGTCGGGAAGCGAGATCCCGAACGCCTCATTGATGTTGCCGACCAGGCCGAACCGGGTTCCGTACATGAAGCCCCACATCAGCGTTGCGACGACGGCCGGCACCGCGTAAGGCAGGAACACCGAGATCCGGAAGAAGCCCGCCCCGTACAGGCGGCCGCTGTCGATCGCCAGGGCCAGCAGGAGCGCGAGGAGCAACATGATCGGGACCTGCACGGCCAGGAAGACCGCCACCCGCCCGAAGGCGGACCAGAACTGCGCGTCCCCCAGCACCTCGCTGTAGTTGTCGGCACCGACGAAGGCCGTTCCGCCGATCAGCCGGGTACGGAACAGGCTCAGGTAGATCGAGTAGCCGATCGGTGCGAGGAAGACCAGCGCAAACACCGCCACGAACGGCCCGACGAACCGCCAGCCGACCCATGACCGCCGTCTCGAGGCCGATGGCCTCCTGGCACCTAGAACCCCTGCCTGTGGTGCTGCGACCACCGCTTCACTCCTTGCTGCGCGAATACTGACCACACTGCGTGGTCACGTGAACATCGAGTCCGGGCTCAGCGCACCGACCCGACCTTGTTCACGTGACCATTCAGCCCGCAGACCTGTTGGTCACGTGAACATGATGCGGTAGCGTGGCACCCGTCACAGTGGGAGGTCAAGGTTTCTCGCACGTTAAGACTTCCGCCCGAGCCTTCAGCGGACGGCGACGAGTGGACAGACAGGAGCGAAGGCTCGATGGACCTGGGTGAGCTGGGACAGCAGGATCCTGGTCCTGCGGTGGGCGCACAGCAAGTCGGCTCGGCCGTACCGGGCGGGCGCCACAGGCAGCACGTCACGAGGGCCGACGTCGCCGCGCTTGCCGGCGTTTCACGTCAGACCGTGTCCAGGGTGGCCAACGGCCATCCCAGCGTGATCGGTTCGACCCGGGAGCGGGTGCAGGCTGCGATGCGGGAGCTGGGCTACCGGCCCAACAGTGCGGCGCGCGCCCTCAGGTACGGGCAGTTCAAGACCATCGGCGTGATCCTCCACAGCCTCTCCGCCACCGGCCACAGCGACACCGTGCAAGCGATCGCGGCCCAGGCCGCGGCCGAGGGATACGCGATCACGGTGATCCCCGTCGATATTCCGACCCAGGACAGTGTGCTGGGCGCCTTCACCCGGATGGGCGAGCTGGCCGTCGACGCAGTCATCGTCTTCATCGAGGTCCACCTGCTTGACGCGGGAACCGTGAAGCTGCCGCCCGGCGTGCGCGTGGTCGTCGTGGACTCCGACGCCGGAGACCGCTATCGCGTGGTCGATACCGACCAGGCCGGCGGCACCCGAGAGGCCATCAGCCACCTGCTGGAACTCGGACATGAGACCGTCTGGCACGTGACCGGTCCGGAGACGTCGTACGCAAGCCAGCGCCGAGCCCAGACGTGGCAGACCGTGCTCGAGGAAGCCGGACGGCCTGTGCCACCGCCCCTGCACGGCGACTGGACCGCCGCATCGGGCTACGCGGCCGGCCTCGAACTCGCACAAGAGCCGGACTGCACCGCGGTGTTTGCCTCCAACGACCAGATGGCACTCGGTCTCCTGCACGCCTTCCAAGAACGAGGCAAGGCCGTCCCCGGCGACATCAGCGTGGTCGGCTTCGACGACCTCCCCGATGCCGCCCACTTCGCCCCGCCCCTGACCACCGTCCACCAGGACTTCGCCGAGGTGGGCCGGAAAAGTGCCCAGGAGGTCTTGCGGCAGATCCACGAACACGACGTCCCCCGATCCGGCACGGACATCGTTCCCACCCGCCTGGTGGTCAGAAGCAGCACGGCGCCGCCGCCCCTGAAGCGGTAAGGGTGGGTGGCTGTTGGCTTGCCGAACTTGAGGACGGCGTTTCAGCTGGTCAAGCTTAGGGTCGGTGATTCCGTGGGAGCTGTGGCCTGTCGTGTTGTCGCTCGCCGGGAGGCCTCGAATGCCGTCGGGGTCGGGCTACTGGAAACAGTACGAGTTCGCCGCTCGCCGTCGAGTCGACGGGCTGCATGAGGAGGCTGCCGTATCCAGGCCGAGCTGGAATGGCAGGAGTGGGCGATCGCCCGCAGGCGGGTCAACACGGTGCTGGCTCCGGACGGCGGCAACACCGTCGGCGCGGGGGTCACCCCGGATCCGCGGGATGCGAACGCGCCCCCAAGCACCCAGGACCACCTAATCGGGACTCCCGTTCGACGAGCATCTCTCAAGATCGGAAAGACAACAGCTACTTAGCAGGAACCAATTTCTGTTATGGCACCCCCGGCCCAAGGTCTCCCCTTGTACCAGGACCAAAAATTGAGCGCCGGAAAGGGATGTGGACAGGCGTGGCAGCAACTGGGGAACACGAGCACGCAGTGGTCGAGGCGGCACGACGAGGCGACCTGTGGGCGCAGGACGAGCTGGTCAGCACGTATCTGCCGCTGGTGTACAACATCGTAGGCCGGGCGCTGAACGGGCATGCCGACGTCGACGACGTCGTACAGGAGACCATGCTCCGCGCGCTCGGCGGCCTCAGCTTGCTGCATAACCCGGCCAGCTTCCGGTCCTGGCTGGTGGCCATCACGATGAACCAGATCCGCACCCACCGGTACAAGCAGCGGATCGCACCGGACGGTTCGGGTCTGCAGGACGCCTACGACGTGGCCGACCCCGGCGCGGATTTCGTGGACCTGACGATCGTCCGTCTCGGTCTGGAAGGCCAGCGGCGTGAGGTGGCTGAGGCCACCCGTTGGCTGGAGACCGACGACCGTACGCTGCTGTCGCTGTGGTGGCTCGAGGCCGTGGGCGAGCTGAGCCGGGCCGAGATGGCCGCCGCGCTGGAGCTGTCGGTGCAGCACACCGCCGTGCGCGTACAGCGGATGAAGGCGCAGTTGGAGGCCGCCCGTCTGGTCGTACGCGCGCTCTCCGCGACCCCGCTGTGCACACGCGTCGACCAAGTGATCGGAAACTGGGACGGCCGCCCGTCGCCGCTTTGGCGCAAGCGCATCGCTCGGCACGCACGGGACTGCGCGAACTGCTCGGGCCACCAAGCCGGACTGGTGCCCGCAGAGGGGCTGTTGGTGGGCCTCGGCCTGGTGCCCGTGGCTGCCGCGCTGACCGGTCTCGCAGGGCTGACCGCCCTCAGCGGTGCCGAAACACTCGCCGAGCCCGTGGCCTTCGACACACCCGGACACCAAGGCAGGGGTGATCTCGCGGCTACGGGAGACCACGCCCACGCAGGCTCCTCCCGCCCGGACATGGGCACGACGTCCGAACCGGGCGACCACACCGCCGTACTTGCGCCGGTCCGCGGCGTTCGCACGCATGGCCGGCGCAGCCGCCGCGCCCAAAGGCGAATACAGCGGCGTCGCATCACCGGCGTGGCCGCCGCGATAGCCGTCCTGATCACCGGGGGCACGATCGCGAGCTTGACCGCGACGTCGGACGGGGAGGGGAGCACGGTGCGGTCCGCGGCCGGCTCACAGTCCGCGATACCCACAGCGCCCGAGTCCTCTCCCCCTCGCACCGCCTCGGCAATCCCGTCACCTTCACCCAGCAAGTCCGGCTCGCCCAGGCCCACTCCCACCCGCACGAAGCCCACGCCGGCACCGTCGAAACCGAAGGCGGCGTCTCCCAAACCCAAGTCGACCCCCACTCCTCCTCCCGCCGCAGATCCCGTGAACACTCCGGCCGAGCAAGTCTTGGCGATCACCAACGCCGAGCGGGCCAAAGCCGGTTGCAGCCCCCTGAAGCTCGACGACCGCCTCGCACGCGCCGCCCAACTCCACAGCGAGGACATGTCGGCCAACGACTACTTCGACCACACCAGCCTGGACGGCCGCAGTTTCGCGGACAGGGCCACCGCCCAGGGGCATCCGTCGCCCGGAGCAGAGAACATCGCCCAAGGGCAAAGCTCTCCCGAAGCCGTCATGAATGCGTGGATGAACTCGCCGGGCCACCGGGCCAACCTCCTCAACTGCTCCCTGGCCACCATGGGCGTCGGCCTGGCCAACGACGATTGGACCTGGACCCAGGTGTTCGGCTTCTAGATTGATCTTCAACCTGCGGTCGAACGAGGTGCCAGGTTCCCTTGGTCCCCCGCGCAGCCGGACACCCCCGCATGAACGCTGCAACAGATCGCCGTGCAGGGCTGCTCCACGCTGGCCAGTACTCGGGGCGGGTGGGCTCAGGGATGTAGGGGTCGTCGGGGGTCTTCTTCTGGTGGGGCAGGAGGATCTCGGCGATGAAGTTCTCGACGCGGTGGTGGACGGCGTCGAAGAACGCCCGCTCGTAGCCGATCCATACCTCCGGCGCGTCGCCCAGCAGCCGATACCCCCACTTCCTGTCCCAGGTCACTCGGCGAAAGACGGCGCGCGGCCGCCACCTGGCGCAGGTGTGCGAGGCCCGATGTGGATCTGCGCGCGGGTGCGTTCGGTGGCGGCCATGAGCTGGGTGATGGTCAGTCCGGCGGGGCAGGCCTCCTGCAGGACGCTGAGGATCGCTTCGGCGTGGACGTGAGCGGGGCAGCCCCGCCCCATCGCCTACTCACCCGAGCCTTTCAGCAGCTTCTGGAGCTGCTCGTCCAGGTCGACCTCGCCGCGGGTGACGGCGTTCTCGATCCAGTCGGCCGCGGCGCGTACCGGGAAAGTCCGCGGCTGATCGTGTCGCGTTCGGCATCGTCGTAGTGCTCGCCACGCAGGCTGGTAACGATCCTGCCGGCCGTGGTGACGAACTGCGCGCAGACCGCGACCGGCCCTTGGCTCTTGCCCGGAACCGCGCCGCATTGCGCATCAGTGATCAGCCGTCAGCCACCACGGTGGCCGCGTCGGCTAGAAAGAATCGAGGTCGCGGCGTTCCAGTTCCTGCCGAAGCCGGGCGAGCGCCCGATGCAGAGTGCTCTTGACCGTTCCGGCTGACATGCCGAGGGCAGCGGCCGTCTCCTGCGTGGACATCTGCTCCCAGTGCCGCAGCACAACGACGCTGCGCTGCTGGGGCGCCAGAATCTTCATGATGCCCATCAGCAGGGCGCGGTCGGCGTGCTGCTTGGTGGAGTCCTCGACGCTCACGTCCGGCAGTTGGGCGGTGGGAAGCTCCTGCAGCTTCCTGGCCCGCCACCACTCGGTGCGCGTGTTGATCATGACGCGGTGCAGGTAGGCATCCGCAAGCTGCTTGTCTATGCGGTCCCAGCGGCGGTACGTTCGCGCGAGCGCGGTCTGCAGCAGATCCTGTGCGTCGAGCGGATCGTGGACCAGGCACCGGGCACTGCGCAGCAGAACGTCATGCCGCGTGCGGACGTACTCCTCGAATCCCAGCACCTCACCAAGTTGCTTGCTTGCGTTCACGTGTGCGATTCCTTTCATACGTGGGCATGATGGCCAGGACGTGCCGAGTGGGCCGACGGAGGACGGCACCGGACGGCCGGTTGGTCCTAGTTCAGCGCCTTTCGCAAGGCGGTCAGGATGGCTTCGTCACGGGCGCCCAGAGCGCGGGCGGCCGAAGTGAAGTCCCGTGCCAGCGTGGCAAGTTGGTCCGGATCGGGGTGTGTTGCATCGGACGGCGGCGCCGCGACCCGGGAGCCTGCGCCACGGCGGGTGCGGATCAGCTCAGCGGCCTCCAGCTCGCGGTATGCGCGGGCCACGGTCCCCGGCGCCAGGCCCAGGTCGGTGGCGAGCTGACGCACGGTCGGCAGGCGTTCGCCCTCGGCCAGTTGGCTTGTGCGGATCAGGGCGGCGAGCTGGGTGCGGATCTGTTCGTACGGCGGCACCTGGCTGGTGGTGTCGATGCGGACGGCGAGCGCGGTCATCGTCGGGCCGCCCTGGGTGCCACCACGGTGAACAGGGACCAGGCCAGGGTGAGCAGAGCCAGCAGGCCCAGGGGGTAGACCGCCAAGGAGGCGACGGAGCCCATCATGCCCCCGCAGTTACCGTCCGCCAGATAGGTGTCGATCATCAGAGCGACGAGCAACAGCAGGCCCGAGACCAGCACCCCCCAGGCTGCGACGATCGCCCGCGCGCGGTCGCGGCGCTGCTGTTCGTCGCCCGGACGCCGGGCGATACGCCGCAGGGCCCAGGCGCAGGCGACTGTGCCGATGACGAGCGAGCCGAGCATCTGGCGGCCGTCCAAGATGCCGGGCCAGAGGATGACAGGTGGTTCGGTCCCGTCACAGCCGCCGTCAGACGCCATCGCCCCGATCACCCGGTCCGCGGCGCCTTGAGTGGCCGTGGCATCCCCGATGCCCACCAGCGCGACGAGGAATACCGCCTGGAGGAGAAGTAGAAGGGTGAAACGGGGCGGCACATAGTCTCGCACTCGGCGCGGGGTGAGACTGGCGGTGCGTACCGCCTCCCGAGGACGCGTGGTGAGGGCGTCGCCGAGCAGGACGCCGCCCACTGTGCACAGGCCGAAAGCGGTGACGAAGCTGACCAGGGGCACGCCGAAGTCGAAGCTGCTGTAGCCGAAATTGGTGATGTCTATGGTGGCCCACAGCGGTGCTGCGGCGACGCCCACGGCTGGACCGGCCCAGCGGGCGTAGCGATCAGCACGGGCACGGAGGCGGGACTCGGGCCGGTCGGTGTCGAGCATACGGGAACCCCAATGAGTGGTGATGATCGCATGGCTTGCGCCCAGCGGAAGCGGACGCTACTTGCCGCAAGCCACGGTTGTATCGAGTGGTGAGTACAAGATGCCGTGGATGGAATCTTGTGTCAAATAGTCGATACAAGGATTGGTTGGCGACGGATCTCCACGAGCTGGCCGAAGCCGCCGCCCGGAACCAGATGTCCTATCGCGGCTTCCTCGCCGAACTGCTGATGTCCGAGTGCGACGACCGGGCCCGGCGACGTTCTGAACGGCGCATCAAGGCAGCGCAGTTCCCGCGGGAGAAGTCGCTACGGGCCTTCGACTTCGAGGCCAACGGGAACATCGACGCCGCGGTCATCCACACTCTGGCGACCTGTGAATGGGTCAAGAAGGGCCTGCCGCTCTGCCTGATCGGTGACTCGGGTACCGGCAAGTCCCACCTGCTGATCGCGCTCGGGACCGAGGCCGCCATGGCCGGCTTCCGGGTCCGCTACACACTCGCCACCAAGCTGGTCAACGAGCTGGTCGAAGCCGCAGACGAGAAGATCCTGACCAAGACCATCGCCCGCTACGGACGCGTCGATCTCCTCTGCATAGACGAGCTGGGCTACATGGAGCTGGACCGCAGGGGCGCTGAGCTGCTGTTCCAGGTGCTGACCGAACGCGAGGAGAAGAACAGCGTCGCCATCGCCTCCAACGAGTCATTCGGCGGGTGGACCAGGACGTTCACCGATCCGCGGCTCTGCGCGGCCATCGTCGACAGGCTCACTTTCGGCGGGAACATCATCGAAACTGGCACCGAGTCCTACCGGCTCGCCAGCACCAGGGCAGCCCGGGCACAGGAGACCGCCGCAGGCTGATCACTCCTGGTCCTTCGCCGATGGACGCTGCGAATGATCAACCCTGCGGCTCCTGCGGTTTGACCTCTACCTCGCGCAGACTCTGGTCCTTGAGTTCCGTGCGTGCCTCCGTGCGATGACCACGGGCGATGTAGTCGCGGACGACCAGCTCGACGGCGTCCTGGGGCGATCCAACGCCAGCAAGGACCATCACTTCTACCACCAACTCGGCATCGAGACTGATGTTGATCTTGGCTACGGCTCTCCCCTTCGTCGTGTCGTGCCCGGACTCTAACCGCTCAAGGCGTTGGTGCGTGATCACGATTCGATGGCGCACAACAAGCGAGGAATGGACCAGCCCCTCCAGTGTTGTCGGTTCACATCAACATTTTCGAGCTGTCTGATCGCCAAGTGTTGCCCGAGACCGTCTACAAACGGGGTCTTCGAACTTGAGCGGTGCGCGTCGGATACGCGCTGATTGGTCGTCACGGACTGTGACGACCAGCTCCGAAGCCGTGATCCACATCGCGTCGATCGACTACCTTGCCAAACGCATAACAGATGAGACCACGCCAACCCGGCGAGGGACCCACTAGGGCAAAAAGGGTAATATGCCTAGATCAAATGCCCTCTCAGTCGGTTTCACGCAGCATGACCCGCCCGCCTCCAGCCGATCAAGAAAATGGCGAAACTTCAGGGGCCAAGGAGCCTTTCAAGCTGTACGCGCAGTTCTTGGATGGAGAGTGCTGGATCACCCGAACGCTCCCCGTCCGTCCCGCCGAGCGGGGGCAGCGTGATCACGACAGTTCCGTCGGACCGCAACTCCAAGGTGTAGCCCTGACCTGATGGCTCCGGCTGCGGTTCGGTCCGCCCCAGATGCTTCGCCTGGCGTGCTTGAAGCCAAGCGGTGAAGGTCTGGAGTGCTGCGCTCGTCAGAGTGAGCACCGCGACGATGGTGCCGAGGTCTCCGTACGTACGGCCGTCGTCGGCGGCACGCGACTGTTTGCGGATGGCGCCCGGTGGCAGGCTCTCGTGCAGTTCGTGGAATTCGACGAGCCATAGACCCTTGATGACCACGAAGGGTTCCCCGGCCTGCGCTTGGCCGTCGTTCTCCGGGTCGGTGTCGGTCATGTGTGAGCATCCTTTCGAGGGATCGGGCGAGGCGGCGTCACACGAGGCTCAGCAGAAGTTCCGGGGAACGCGTCACCCGGGGTGGGTAGCCATGCGTGTGCCAGCAGGCATCCAGCTGATCGAGCGTCCACTCGAGGTCAAATCCCCTGGAGGCGAACACCTCGGCTACCCGGGAGCGGTCGGGGTCGATACCGGTCGCGAGACCGAGCAGAGCCAAGGAGTTCAGCAGCCGAGCTGAGCCGAGCACAGGGATAAGGCCGTCCTCCGACATCAGCTCCCCACAGTGCTCGGTCGATGCCTGGTCACGTGACGGCCACAGCGCCGTGTCCCGGAACAGGGAGTCAGCGACGGGGATGGTCTGCCTCATGGTGCGGTCGAGGAACTGTTTAAGACCATCCATGTGTGCGACCACGCCATTGGCAAAGCCCGACAACTGGCCACCAGCGGCCACAAGTTCGTTGCGCTCCTGATGGTGCGTGAGCATCGTCCGCCGCAGATCGGCAGAGGCTTGCCGGTTCATAGTGCAGGAGAGCAGGCGGCCTTGTGCGGTGACGAAGGCGCCCCGGCACAGCAGGTCCTTTCCCGTCATGGCCGTCGCGAGCAGAATCTCCAGCCTGGCATCGTACGAACCGGCAGCAGCATGCGGTGTCAGATCCGAAGCCGCCACGGCGAAGAGCGGCTTCCCCCGCCACTCGACTTCTGCGCCCGCGCCGTCACCGCGTACGCGCAGCGTGACCGGGACGGAAGAGACGGAGAGGTACGGCCGTCTCCTCCATACCCGAAACAGCAGATCCTGGGTGGCTTGCACGACACGCTCACCCAACAACTCCTGCCGAGGCCCCTCGCCCAGAGACTGCACGGTCTCCATGAACAGGGGTGTCGCACGCTCACGGCAGCGGGGGTCGGCGAGGATGCCGTCTCCCGTCCCTGGCTCCCCGGTCTGGGTGAACCGCACCAGTGAGTCCTCGAACAACGCCACGTCGTTTGCCGTCACCCGCTCGATGTCGGCAAGCCTGCGAGCCAGATGGTCCACGACGCGGTCGACGCTGACGAGTGGATCGCGCTCGGGAGAGGCGAGCAGCACTGTTGCCAGGCCAGGGTCGTCGTAGAAATAGCTGCGAAGATAGGCCAGCACGAGGTCCGTCTCGGTGGCGAGCCGACTGTCCTGGCTACTGAGGTGCCACCACATGCTTTTGACCGCAAGATAGCCGGGAAGATAGCCCTGTGCACTGGTGCTCAGCGGAGCTGCCAGCAGACTGGCCTTCGACGCCAGCCCGTAGGGGCTCAGCCGGGCGTCACGCAGAATTCCGCCTGCCGCAGCCAGGGTGCTGAACGGCTCGATGATCAGATCGTTCTTGACCAGGTTGGCTCCGCCTTTGAAGTAGAAGGCGAGATCCTTGGCAAGGTGGCTTCCCGCACGACTGTTCACCCGGGGTACCGCGTCGTGTTCTGCGAAGAGAGCCAACCCTTCGGCGAGTGGCCGCAGCAAGCGGATGGTGACCTGGAAACGCAGGACATCGTCGAGTATCAACCAAGGGGCATCTACCCGGTCCTCGGCCGTCAGCCGGCGGCCGTTTCGCCCCAGCCCGCCCCGCTCTTCGACCAGGTCACTCAACGCCTCGCCCACCGCGTCGAGTTCTGGAGAGTAGTCCCGCCAAGTGGAGGCGGCACGGCGCAGCAGATACACCTGGGCATTGCTATCAGCTCGGGCAGCCACAGTGAACAGTGCGTTGCCCACACGCGAGTTGAAACACCAGTGATGGGTGGACTCGTGAACGTACGCGGCCACGTCGTGCGACCCGCCGGGTAGTTCTCCCAACCACGGCCGAGGGTCGTCCCGTTCCTCCGCTGTAAGCATCGTGGCATTGGTGATCAAATCCGTCCACGCACCGTTGTCCATCGAGCAGTGCCGACTCATTTCCACAGCATCAGCGTCCCACCAGAGACTGGCACTTGGGAGGGCGCACTGGCGCATTCGTGACAAACGAGGGGCGAACACACATGGCGCTCATGGCAACTGTCCTGCCACTATGACTGTGCTCATCGTGCGAACTCCGGTTTCCTGAGGTGTCCGTGGAATTGATCGTGCTGGGCGTCGTCCTGTTCCTCATCTGGGCGTGGTACGACGAAAAGAAACGCAAGGAGGCCGAAGCCCTGGCCCAAGCTCAGGCCCAAGCCCGGGCCCAGGCGGAGGCCGCGGCGGAGGCCGCCCGGCTGGCCCGCATCAATGATCCCGCCTGGGTAGGAATGGAACTCGCCCGTACGACACGGGAAGGTGACCCTCAGAAGGTCCAGGGATTAATCGAACAATTACCTGCGTGGCCAACACGGAAGCCGCTGCTCCGTGCGGCTGAATGGCTGGCAGTACTGACGCATAGCGCTGGTGTTGCAGATGCGGCGGGAGTGGAGAAGGAGTTCACGGACAGATTGCGAGCCCAGGTCGAGAGCGCGTTGATCGCGCTCGATGCGGTAGCGGTCAAGCTGATCTCGCTCACTCATCTCGGGCACGAATGGAAGAGACTGGACAAAGAGCCGCGCCGATCACTGAAGGACGACGCTCAAGCGCTAGACAAGATCAGCGTGGCAGCGGCTGCGGTGCACCGTGAGCTGACTGAGGCCATAGCGAGAGGCGGACGGGGAGGGGGCGCCCAAGCCCTCGCGGCGGAGCAGAACCTGCGCGCGCTGGCCAACGCGATCCAGAAGCTCTCTCAGCGCAATCAGTCGTGAGCCACGGAGCCAGGGTCTAGGAAGTGAGAGAGAAATGACAGGAGATCAGAGCAACCTTCCGGCACGGGTCGGGGAGGTATTAGGCATCGCAGAGCGCGCCGTCCGCTTCCTCCAGACATTGGAGGAAGGTACAGCCCGGCCCCAACAGCACGGACCGCAACCCAACGCCGCGATCACACAGTGGAAAGCATTGGAAGACGAGTTGCGTGCGCAACTCGTCCGGGAAACGTACGACAACGAACTCCTCAGCCTACAGATATCGGACGCCTCCAAAGCCGAGCGGGAGCTGCGGATGTTGGTGTCCCCCGTGGCCCGAAAGGCCAAGAGCCCGGCCGATGTACCGCCCGAGGCTCGAACGGCCTTGCTGAAGGCGCGCCGTCTGCGCGAGGACATAGATGTATGGCAGACCGCGTTGCTGGAATCCGACGAAATCGTTCGCACCTGCCGGGAAGTCGAAGCTTTCATGCGTGAATCCCGAGCTGACCTTGAACGATTCACGGAATCTCTGCAAAGGCGACTTCGTATGGCAGAAACCCGAGGCACGCTGGCCCACATCGCCGATCAGTTCCGGATACTCGACACGTCGGTAAGAGAAGAAGGGGCCGCGCACGTACGAGCCGTCGAGGCCGAGAGGGCAGCTCGCTTCAAAGAAGCCATGCGGAATGAGGACATGCAGATGCTGAAGTTGCGGGGCCAGAACGCGGATGCGGAGGTGGAGGAGGAGTGGCGGCGGTTGCAGCAGGGGCCGCAGTGACCAGGGCATTGCATGAAGTGGGTTCGCCGGATGTGTCCGCGGGCTCGGCGGGTGGTGACGCAGCGTGTGCGTAGTCGCTGGTTCGTGGCGTTGCGGAATCCGAAGGCGTTGCGGGCGACGAGCTTGATCACGCGGTTGATGCCCTCGCTTTTGGCGTTGCTGTGGCCGGTGTCGATGAACGACGCGATCTCGGGCCACCAGCGGTCGACGGTGGTCGCCAGGGTGCGGACTTCGGGGATGTCGGAGTCCGCGCACCAGGTCAGGAACTTCCAACGGGCCAGGCCGACTTGGTGACGGCTTGGGCCGGTGCGGGCCAGGGCCAGGAGGTTACGCAGGGACTCCTTGGCGATCCATGCGGTCAGCAGCGTCTGTCCGATCTGCCCCTCGTCGAGCAGGGGATTCCACATCCGTGCGAACTGCTCGTCGGTGAGGTCTTCCCGGTTGCGTAGCAGGCGGCGTCGGGCCTTCCATTCCGGATCGCTGGCCCGTCCGCGCCGCCCGCGCACCTGGGCGGTGGTCCGGCGTCGCACCAGGGAGAGCATCGTGTTGGCGAGTTGGACGACGTGGAAGTGGTCGACGACCACGATGGCGTCCGGAAGACCGGTGCGTACGGCGGCCCGGTAGGTGGCCGACATGTCGATGGCGACATATCGGATGCGCTTCTTCCACTCCAGCGGCGTGGTGGCGAGCCAGGCCAGGACGTCGGCGACGGTGCGGCCCTCGACCTGGCCGAGCAGCCCACCGTTTCCGAGGGCGTCGACGAACCCGGTGTGCCAGCGATCCCGCGCCAGCCGCCACTTGCCGGTGTCGGGGTCCTCTTCCCACTTCGTCTTGCCCCGCCGGGTCTCGTCGATGCCCAACACCCCGACCTCGGGGAGCGGCGCTTCGACGACCTCGTGGGCCACTGTCCGGAAGGCATCCATCACGGTTGGCCAGGACAGATGCAGATCGCGGGTGGCCTGAATGACCGTGGAGCCAGCATCCCGTATCCGACGCCCGGCCGTACTCCGTAGCCTCTCCGTCAGCCGGGCGCCGGCCGGGATCTGCGGGATCTGCTCGGTGAACGACGCGCGAGGACAAGCCGGCTCGCGGCAGAACCAGCGCCGCTTGTGCCAGAAGAACTCCAACCCGCGCTCCCCGTAAGGGAGATCACGGGGCCGGGTGGTGGCGGAGGATCCCTTCACCCGGGATGCGAGGACCCCACAGGCCGGGCAGGCCCGGGCCGAGACATCCGCCGTGGCCAGGTGGACCCGGCGGCCACCGTCCTCGCATCGCTCGACCCGCATGACGGACACCCCGTCGAGGTCCAGCAGCAACGTCGTATCGTTGACCAAGCCCGTGGCTCCCCAGTGATCATTCTGCGTAGAGAATAGAAATGATCAACCAGGACCACGGGCGCCCTGCATCCAGGGTCGACAACAGCTCCGCTCGTCACAGCCTGTGCCGAACAGTCAGCACGTATCCGACGCGCACCGCTCAAGTTCGAAGACCCTACAAACGTTGCTCGCTCTCGCTTACGAAACCAGACGGGCGGGAGTCATCAGAGTCGTCCGCGACCCGGTGGAGATCCGCCACGATCTGCCTGATGTCCGCGACCGAGATCGTGCAGGCCGCAGTCACGGATGATCCGGTCGCATTCACTCAGACCCTCTCCCGAGGACGGATCGCTACGCGCCGCGAGATAGACGCCCGACAGGCGCAGTCGAGGCTCAACCCCACCGATTCGGGCAGGGCACCCGATACGCAGCGCCCAGTCGGCCGCGCGCCGTCGGTCGGGGCGGGCCGGAGACTGGGCGAGCAGTGTGGCATCGCGAAGCTCCGCAGCCACCCCGGCCGTTCCGGGGCCGTTCACCACGCACGCCCACTGCGCCCGCTCCAACTCGTGGCAGGCTTCCACCGCGTCGATACGAAGGCTGCGCAGCAGGCCCGCGCGGAGTTCGACGTGCATGCACGCGTTCATACGCAGGGCGCACTGCCGGGGCGAGGAGCCTCGTCCCGGCGGACACGTCCGCGGGCAGGGCCGCAGCCAAGTAGCTGAGGATCTCGCCCACACGGACACGCTCCCCCGGCCCCCGCCAGGGCCGGGGGCCGCGCAGCCGCACGGAAGCCGGGTGGAACGGTGCGGCCAGCACGGTGTCGGGCACGACGGCGGCCTGGGTGGTTGCCGCGGCACAGGCGCCGCACGCGTCGGCGAGGCGCCAGACGCGGCCGCCGCGTTCACACGCCAGGAGCAGGCGGATGGGTCCCGCGCACCAGCGGTGGCGGCGGTGCCAGCGGCAGCCGCGCTCGTGACACTGACAGATCCGCAGGTGAGGCGCCCTCAGATCACCGCGGGCATGGCGGGCGAGATGGGCCAGGGCCGCCGAGCGCGCGGACTCCGCCGTGACCCGCCGGCCGTCCTGGGGACAGTGCTGGCAGGCGGCCAAGGTGTGCGTGCGGGTTGGCCAAACCACGGAATGCGCTGACCCGCTGAAGTACTGCCGCTGCCGAGTGAGGGTCCTGCGTGGGGACGTGGACCCCGGTGAGCCTCGGCACGCAGATGTGTGGCGGCGTCTGTGTCAGGCGCGGCGCGACCGCATGACCAGGGACGCGCCCCCGGCGATTGCCAGAACCGCCACGCCCCCGAGGACTATGCCCTGCTTGCCAGTGCCGGTCCGGGCGAGGCTGGGTCGGGAGCCGTGCGCTGCCTGCAGGATCAGGTCGGTGACCTCGGCGGAGTTGGTCTCCATCACGTTGTGCGGGGCGTCGACCTCGACGGTGGTCGAGCCGGCCCGCTTGGCCATGAAGCGCAGGTTGTCGGTACCGATTGTGCGGTCGTCGGTGGCAACCAGGTACCACGAGGGAATCGACTTCCACGCTACGGCCTTGGTCGGTTCGCTCCCGGTGCGGGCGGCCAGCGGTCGCTGTGAGGCGGCCAGTACAGCGGCCCGGCTCCCGCCCACGCGGTCGCTCAGGAAGACGTCGCTGAACTTCTCCGGCTTGATGTAGAGATCGACCTCGTTCGGACCGCCGCCGAGCGGAACAGCGTTCAGAGCGGTGGGGACGGGTGCTTGGGGGTCGTCCGTCAATCGGCTGCCCGGGAACCTGGCCGACAATTCCACGGTGTTCTCGCCCCTGTCCGGCGCGAATCCGGCGATGTAGACGAGGGACTTGACGTTCGGGTTGCCGGCCGCTGCGTTGGTGATGACAGCGCCGCCGTAGGAGTGGGCGGCAAGAACGACGGGACCCTTGATCGACTTGAGCAACGTGGCGAGGTAGTCGGAGTCGCCGGAGAGGCTGCGCAGCGGGTTGGCAGTCGCGATCACCGGATATCCCTGGGCCTGCAGGCTCTGGACCACCTTGCTCCAGCCCGAGGCGTCCGCGAAGGCACCGTGCACCAGCACAACGGTCGGCTTGGCGTTCTCGCCAAGCTTGGCGCTGCCGCCGCTCTCGGACCCCATGGACGGGGCGGCAACCATCAGGGTGACGACAGGGAGGAGGGCCGCCAAGGAGAGTGCCCCCCAGACGGTGGCGCGCCGTATGTGGTTCATATCCACTCTTTCTCCGGGGATGACTGCTCACGACACTGCCTTCACCTCACCCGTGCGGCGCGACGGGATGGGCTGGCCGAGTGAAGATGACGTCAGCGGGTGAGAACGGCCCATGACGCACGTCCGGAGCGCCCGGGACAGCGCCGACCGACGGCGCTACCCCGCACGCTGGCACCACACCCGCCCAGACCTCTCCCCCGGCGAAGTAACCCGGTTCGGCGCCTGACCCAGCGCGCATGCGCGGCGCTCGTCGCATTCGTAGGCTGGAGCTGCTCGAGGCCGTTGCGGAGGTCAGCCATGCCCGCTGAGCTGGTGGTCCTCATCACTTCACGGTCCTGCGCCCCCTAGGGCGCTGCCGCCCCGCTCGGCTGCGCCTCTCGGTCGACGTCTACCGGAAGTTCTTCAGCCCATGTCGGGCCTGTTCTCGTCGGATCACCCGTGTGGGTGACGGGCAGCAATGCGTCGTGCTGAATGGGCGTGCCCGCACCGCGCTCGCTGGCGATGCCCGGACGGTCGGGGAAGGGTGCGCAGTAGCGAACAGCACCGTTGGCCCAGCCTCGCAGTGCCGCCTCCGGAGATCTTTCCTCCAATGCCCCTGGTCGCGCCACGTGTTGCGCCGGCCCGGGCGGCTGTGACGTAGGCGCTCGGCGGCGGCCGGCCTGGTGGGGGGCTGGCGCGGGGCGATACGGTGCGAGCTACTGGCGGTGCCAGCAGCCGACTCCAGGCCCCGTGATGGGGGCCAGGCTGAGCGATTGGCAAGAGGGTGCTTGATCCAGGTGCTGGGTCAAGCTGTCTTTACGGTCGGCGAGTTCCCGGATGACGCCTATCCGGTCCGCAACAGTGAGGCTCAGCACGGGTGTTAGCACGCTGGGATCCGCCTCCTGGAAGGCAGCCTCGGGTCTAGGCTAAGGGCGATCAGCGCGGTCGTGTGAGAGGACACCGTCATGGGGGAACAGCCGGCTGAAGGCGTTCCAGTGGTGCGCGTCGAGACCGTCGAGGTGGACGCCCGGGGCTCGCGGCAGATCGGAAGCAGGGCGCGCCTGTCAGCTCCGCTCATTGAGCGCTCGTGCGAGGTACAAGAAGCGATCGTCCAGGCAGCAGGTATCGCGCAGGACTCGTTGTCTCAGACTCCCGAGCGGGACGGCTGGTCCGTCACGAGCATGCAGGTGGTCTTCGGCCTCACTCTTGCGGCTGAGGCTGGGGTGATTCTCTCCAAAGCCTCCGCAGAAGCCTCTTTCGAAGTGACGCTTACCGTCGAGCGGAGCGCCAGTACGCCATGAGGGAGCAGCACTACTGGGTGCGGATCTGTGAGGGCGAGCGGTGTCTGGGCGCCGGCTTCTTGATCACCCGGGCCTTTGTGCTTACGGCGCTGCACTGCCTGCGCTGGCGCTCGCCAGGCAACATGCGTTTTGATCTTGAATTGCCCGATGGGCGGCGCCTTGCGGGTCAAGTGTGCGAGGAGATCAAGGATGCAGACCTCGCGCTGATCGCTGTGGAGGACGCGGAGTCGCATGGGTTGCCGCCCGCTGCTCCAACGGACTGGCCGCGTCCGGAGGTGAGTTGGCGGGGCACCTACTGTCCGCCCAGCGAGGAGACTCGGTTGAGCGGCCGCGTGACGCATGAGCCACTCGACTACCGCAACGCGGCGGACGGGGTGTTCAAGGCAGTCCAATTGACCGTGGAGCAGCAGCTGGGCAGCTATGACGGCTACTCCGGAAGCCCGGTGGACACCGCGGGCGTTGACGCTCGGCATGAGCAGCACGGGGAGAAGGCCCAGCGGCCGGTGGTGGGCATTCTGATGGAGGAGAGGCTCGACCGGGCGGACGCCTCCCGGGTAAGCAACGTCCTCATCGCCGCTTCCCTGCTGCACGCCATGGGCAGGTTTACGCAGTTCAGCATCAGCCATCTCCGGCATCAGGTGTCTCTTCCCGAGCCGCGCCGCTCGGCCGCATCAGGGACACAGCTGGTGGACGAGGAACGTGCCGCGCAAGATCTGACCAGCACTGATCTGTATCTCAGGCAATTACGGAGGTGGGAAGAGGAGGGCGTTCTCTCGCAGGTGGAAGCTGCGGAGGAACGCCGCTGGGCGCTGCGCAGCTTACGCAGGCGTCTGGCGGGAGGACCCGCGGATGGCTGAGAGCTACGACTTTCAGTGGCCGGAGCGGCTCGACATCGCGCAGGAAGCCATTCGCGGCAGGCCGGCCGCCAAAGCGGCACTCGAAGGGGTGGTGAGAGCCCTCCCCCGCGGGATGGAGCTGCTCAGTACTGCTTCATCTGCAGGTCAATTCGCCTATTTCCTCGCGCTGTTACGCGAGATGGAGA
Organism: Streptomyces sp. R11; assembly: GCF_041051905.1. NCBI lineage: Bacteria > Bacillati > Actinomycetota > Actinomycetes > Kitasatosporales > Streptomycetaceae > Streptomyces > Streptomyces sp. R11. The sequence goes on along the minus strand of NZ_CP163432.1, from coordinate 9,088,264 downwards.
TGGGTCTGGAATACGAGCAAGCCTTGGATGTGGCCCGGCGCTGGGTCGAGGCGGAGATGGTGCCGATGCGGCACCGGTGCGTGGTCCACACCCGACTCGCTACTGTCTTCGACGAGGGCGGAGACAGTGCTGCCGCTCGCACGGCTCTGGATTCCGCACTGCAGAGCGCCCGAACTCGGTTGGAAAAGGCCTACACCTTCGCGCACTACGGGGCCTTCTCAGCCCGTCACGGTGACTGGCCGCAGGCCGTGGCGTATGCCCGCAAGGCGCAGCGCCACAGTCGCCGGAGCGGCGAAGGCCCTCAGTGGCTCGAAGTGCGGATGCGTACCGTCTCCGTTCTGTACCTGGCTGCCCGCGAGGAGGCAGACCATGAGGCCGCGCGAGGGCTTGCTCAATCTCTTGAGACTGTATGCCAGCAGCAGATCGACCGCTGGGGCCCGGATCACCCGCGGGCCCTCGAAGCTCTGGTGACCATGGCCTCGGCGCGTCACGAGATCGCCCGGGTCGATGGCGATCTCGCGGGCATGGACCGCCTTACCGATGTGCTGGCGGTGGCGGCACAGCGGACCTCGACCGCGCTCGGTGCCCGGCATCCTCAGGCCAAGGCGGTGCAGCGTGTACTCGCACGCGTCCATGAGGCCACTGAACGGGCGCGGGGGCAGCAGGTCCCGGCTCGGGCCAGAACGGCTCGGCAATCTCAGGCCCCGGCTACGGCTCCGGCTCCGCAACCGCCGCCCTGGCAGGAGCCGGGCGCCGGCATCCCGGCGGGGCCGGAAGTCACGACGGCCGTCTTGGAGTTTCTGGTTCACGGATTCGATGGCACCTCGCCTGAGGAAATGCTGGACGTTCCTCAGACAGTCCGGGTCACCGGTGACGAGAGGGCCGCCATCCACCGGCGGGTCGACGACGTCGACGCGGAGAGCAGAGGCGAGAGCGGTGCCGGCAGGCCGGTGCCTGAGGCGTACGTGTGGTGCCAGAGCAGATATGAACACGTGGCCCGCGCTTCGTGGTTGGTATTGCTGCCTTTCGCGCTCATCAATCTGGCGCACTGGATGCTTCCCGCCGCCGGAGGCCACGTACGTGCGATCCGCCTCTACGGTCTGCTCGTACGGCTGACCGCCCTCACTTTGACGGTGCTGCTGGTGGCCGCCTCCTGTGAGGTGGTCCTGGACCTGGCCGCGTGGCAGTGCGCGGGCAGCCGGGTGTGCGCCCAGGAGCATTCCTGGCTGCGATTCCTCTCGCCGGTGGGGTCAGCGGGCGGTTGGTGGAGTCAGCCGGGCCGCCGCCTGGTGATGGCTGCTCTGGCACCCGCCGCTTTCATCGGTCTGCTGTGGTGGCTGTCCTGTCGCACCTGGAGTGCGTACGAGAGTCAGCAACCGGTGCCGCGCAGCGCCGGATCCGATGACGACAATGACCACGGCAGCGCCTTGAGCCGGCCCGGGTTCTGGTACGGGCAACGTCTGGTGGCGAGGCTGCGTGCGGCGCACGTCGCTGCCGGCTTCCTGACGGTCGCTGCGGCGGTCGGCACTTCCGCGGGCCGCTACGACCGTGCCTCTGGCCACCGGGCTGGGCTTGAGGTGCTGAGCTGGGTCTTCGACACAGCTCTATGTGTGGGGGCGGTTGTTGTCCTCTGGGTGGTATGCCGCCGCGGCCGCAGCGAGCACCGCCTGGACCGGCAAATCGACACTCTCGTGATGCGCTACCTGCCCACAGCCGCCCTGGTCCTGCTCGCCGCGGCCATGCTGTATGCGGGGTGGTCGCGTCCCGACTGGCGTTCCTCAGGCCGGATGCCCGGCGGGGCAGCGTTCAGCATCATCGCCATAGTCCAGTGCGTGTTCGTGATCGCGCTCGGCGTGGTCGCCCGCCTCCTGTACCGCTCGCGTCCCGACCCGCGCACCGCACTGCGCGGCCTGGCCGGCCCAGCCGTTGCGCTGCTCGCCTGCACGCTCGGTGCGGTGCTCAGCGGCGGCATGGCGCAGCGTGCCGGCGACTGGCTGAACAACACTGACGAATCGATTGCCGGGCCGCCCGTCCTGCTGACCTGGCAGGCATCCGCCGCTCCCCCACTGCTGCTCGTGCTCTTGGCCGTGTTCGCTTGGCTGGCCTGGCGCACCCGGCAGGTGAGCCGCCAGGAGAGGGCCCACGTGGAAAGCGACTACCCGGGCGAAATCAGGGACACCGTCCGCACCCGCCGCATCGCGAGCAAACGCGCACGTGCCGCGCTCATCGACCGGAGTCCCCTGGTCATCGGTGTCGCCTCCGGCGGGTCCCTGGCCCTGTGCATGGCCGGACTCACGGGTGCCTTCGTGACGGAGAAGGGGCCGAGCGAGGCGGCGCAGGGTGCCGGCGGTCTCGTACAGGGGACGGCTGAGGCCGCACAGGCGCTCGGCTCTTGGCTGATGGTCGTCGGCTTTCTCCTCTTCCTCGCCTGGAGTCATCACGCCTACAAAGGGCAGGCGGGCCGCCGCACCATCACCGTCCTGGACATGGGCACCTTCTGGCCGCGCGCCGCCCACCCCCTCGCGCCGCCCTGCTACGCCGAACGCGCCGTGCCCGACGTGGCCTGGCGCATCACGACGTGGAGCCAAACCACGGGCGGGCGTCTGGCTCTATCCGCCCACGGCCAAGGCAGCGTCCTGGTGGCAGCCGCCATCTGTCAGCTCAGCCCATCCCTGCGCCGCCGGGTCGCCCTGCAGACCTACGGCTCGCCTCTTGAACGGCTCTACGGACGGTGGTTCCCTGCCCACTTCGGCCCGGCCAGCCTCACCGCACTGCACGGCAGCGTCCAGGGCTGGCGCAACCTGTACCGCCTCACCGACCCCGTCGGCGGACCCATCCGTCTCGCCGGAGACCATGGGCCTGCAGTCGATCGCGCACCCCTCGTGGACCCTCTCGCGCTCGGACGCACTGCGCAGCATCCGCTGCCCGCCCCGATCCTCGGCAACGTCGGATACCAGACGGATCCGGCCTTCGCGGAGGAGGAGGCGAAGTTGCTGGCCGGCCTGCGGCCGGCCGTGACGCCCAGGTCAGCGTCCGCGCTTCCCGCAGCTGCCCCGGGCGGCGATGCGCGCACAGGGCCGCCACAACCGCCCTCGCCGTCTGCCTAACGACCTCGTGCACAGTTGGCCGTGGCACGTCGAGGTCTGCGGCGCTGACGGCATTCACGCTCGAAAGCTGCGGTAGAGAGTGGCGGTCTGCTGGTGTGAGAGCAGCCCGGCCACGGCTTGGACGATGTCGCTCATGTGCTCGCGACGGCCGAGGTGGCGGGCAAGTGCCCGCCAGTTCTTCAGGTGTGCGATGCCGTGCTCGACGCGGATGCGCCGTGATGAATGCGCCTTGCGCTGCTGCTCGTGCCGCTCTTCGTACCAGGCGGGAGCGTTCTTCCTGAACTTGCGGTGCGGTGGTGTGACCACCCGTCCGCTGGTCTGGGCGCCCATGCCCTGATAGCCGGCATCCGCGAGGATCTCCATGAACGGGCCGTCGGCCAGGAGCTCGACCAGTCCGAGCTGCCGGGCCTGGGTGATGTCGGCGCAACTGCCTGGCCGGACCGGGCTGCAGAACAACACGCGCCCCTCGGCGTCCGTGACGACCATGGCTTTCACGGCGTTCTGCTTGGTCTTGCCGGAGACGAACTTGTCCCGGTCCTTGCGGCCTGCGGCCGGGCGTCGCACACAGATCTCCGTGCCGTCGATGATCCCGGTCCTGCCGCCGGCACCCAGGTGCTCGATGACCTCGGCGAGAGAGCCCAGGCGGATGCCCGGCGCGACGGTGCAGCCCCGCTGCGCGAGCAGGGGCCGCACCTCGCCGATGGCGCGTGTGATGGTGGAGCGGTCCACGCCAAACCGGCAGGCCAGCACGTCATGCGTGGTGCCATGGCGCAGACTCACCAGGGTGGCCGGCAGCCGGTCGACGAAGACGAACTTGTACTTCGCTCCGGCTCCTACAGCCCGCCGCCGCGGCCGAGCCGTCAGCCGAGCCTGATGCTCCTCATGCCACAACGGCCCCACCTCAGCGACGAGTTCAGCGGTCACACCCGGCGACAGCCCAGTGACCCGGTACTCCGCCACAATCAACTCACGCGCCCCAACCCCCACCATGCACAGCTCAACGAGCCACCTGAGTACTGAGCCACGGCCAACGGTGCACGAGGTCGTTAGGGCGTGTATCGAAAGTGCCTGGTGAGGATGGCGGAGGGCCCATTTTGTGATCCAGAATGCTTGGATGGTCACGCTTGAGACTCCCCGTTTGATCCTGCGTCGCTGGCGCGAGGAAGACGTTGCGCCCATGGCTGCCATCAATGCCGACCCCGAGGTCATGCGGTGGATCCGTGACGGCAGCGTCCGTGACGAGCAGCAGACTCGCGGTGGGATCCAGGCATGGGAGAGCGAGTGGGAGTCACAGGGCTTCGGCCTGTTCGCCGTGGAGATCCGGTCCACTGGCGAGTTGGCCGGGTTCACCGGCCTTTCGGTGCCCGACTTCCTGCCGGAGGTACTGCCGGCGGTTGAGGTCGGATGGCGGCTGGGACGTTCCCACTGGGGGCAGGGCTTGGCCACCGAGGCCGCTGCAGCCGCTGTACGGTACGGGTTCGAAGAGCGAGGGCTGGAGCGGATCGTCAGCATCACTCAAGTGGGCAACGACGCCTCCGAACGGATCATGACCAAACTGGGGATGCATCCGATCCGTGAGACCGTCAATCCCACCGGCGGTCGGCGAGTCCGGGTGTTCGAGTTGTCGTCGGACCAGTACGTCACAACCACTCGTTGATGGCGGCAACGAGGACGGTAGCCTCGTAGCGGACCGCGAGTTTGTCGTACCAAGTGGCCACGGCTCGATGTCTCTTGAGGCGATTGATGCCGCACTCGACCGCGTGCCGGGCCTTGTAGTCCTCTGGGGTCGAACCTCGGTGGCCGGCCACCGCTGGACCCGCGCCTCCTGCGGTTGCGAACCTGGTCGGCCTTGTCCGGAATGGTGCAGCGGATTCCCCGGCGGCGCAGGTAGGCGCGGTTCTTCCGGCAGGCGTACGCCTAATAGGCACTGTGGATTGGCAGTTGTCAGTCTTGGCAGAGGCCGGGCGAGACGTCTGGACCGTATGCAGCGCCTGGGAGTGCTCGACAGCCAAGTGCAGCTTGGTCGTGAACCCGCCACGCGAATGCCCCAGCCCGTGATCACCGGGCTCGTCGAAACACCGCCCGGTGGTTCCTTCTGCAGGTCACCCTGCTTGCGGGCCCCGGCCGCATGCTGATGGGCACGGCACACGGTGGAGTCGACGCTCAGGTCCCACACGATCGCGCCCTTCGCATCAGCCAGGGCCTGGAGCCGGGTGAGAACGTGGTGCCAGGTGCCGTCTCGCTGCCACCGGCGAAACAGGTCGTAGATCCGGCCCCACGGCCCGTACTCGACGGGCACGTCCCGCCATGGCACCCCCGGTGCGGACCCGGAACCGTATGCCGTCGATCAGCTGCCGCCGGGACCAAACCGGCGGCCGCCCCACCGTCATCCTCTTCGGCAACAGCGGCTCCAGCACCGCCCACTGCTCATCTGTGAGATCTCCCCGCCCCATGAACCGGACAGTTGCCGCTAATGCGATGATCTTCCTAACGGCGTGATCATGACACGCTTCCAATTGGATGCGCACCACACTTTTGGGACATATCTGCCAGTCGACGTCCCGTTGGTCCCAGCGTCAAACAGACAGCGCCCGGCCGGGGCTTCTACTGTTCCCACTTACCCCGCGTCGGGCAGCGCTCCGCCCACATCCGGGCAGCCATCTCATCCGCTTCGACCTGCGGCGTACCAGCTTTTACGAGAACGATGCCGCGCGACTGGTCAGGGAATGTCACCTCGCGCATGGTCGTGCCCAGAGGGCTCGCCGACGACTCGTCTGACATGACACACCCAATCTGTCGACCAACGGCCACGCTAGCTGCCGACAGCTGCCACAGACGGCGCCAGCCAGCACGCGTCCGGGTGATCTCGGACAGCAGCCGCTACACCCCGGGCCCGCCGAGTACGGCTTCAATGACAGTTTCGGTCTCCAACGCGCGGAGCCTGCGCGGCCTCGCCCAGCACGTCGAGGTCCCGGTCTCGGCCGAGAAGGTAGCCGGGCACAAGCTGGCCTGCCTGTGGGTGGTAGCGCGTCCCTCTGGTTGGTAACAGCTGTTACCATGCTGGTATGGCGAAGACTCAGCTCGGCGTCCGTGTCGACCCCGAAGTCAAGAAACTCGCCCAGGCCCGGGCCAAGGACCGCGGCCTGGACCTCGGTGACTACATCGCCCGCCTCGTCCGCGACGACGCCGAGGGCCTGCGCCAGCGCGGCCTGGACGCCGCTCGCCGCTTCCTCGACGAGCACCAGCAACTCTTCGACGAGGCAGAGGACGACGACGTCCAGGCGCCGGGAGCGCACGCCGCCTGATGGACCTGCACATCGACGTCCCCTGGATCCTCCAGGTCGCCGAGCTGGCGGGCGCCGGAGACCCCGCGCCCGACGACTACGGCGTGCCGGTGGCCGCTGTCGCCTGTCACAAGGCCGAGCTCCTGGACACACCGGTCTACGACGGTCCCTACGCGCGCGCCGCGGCCCTCGTGCACGTCCTCGGCCGCTGCCGTTGGCTGGAGCGCTCCAACATGGCCGTCGCCGCGGCGACCGGCGTGATGTACCTGGAGGCGTCCGGGGTCTCGGTCAAACCCACCCGCGAAGACGCCCTCGCCCTGCGCGACCTGCTGCGCGACCCAGCCTGCACCAGCGGCAGGATCGCTGCTGTGCTGCGCGCCTGGCCCGTCCCCAGTTGACGCCGAGTGTCCCTTCCAGCCAACCACCGCACTGATCATTTAGTTAGGGGTTCCTGCTCGCCGTCGGTGGTGCGATGGTCCAACGCGCGGAGCACGGAGGCGAGTTCGGTGGTCTCGGCCGCACGGCAAGTGGCCCAGACAGCCCTGCGGCTGAGCGTCGGCGTCCTAGGGTGAGTGGCAGCGTCCTCCATCGACCAGCAAGGAGCACCAGGCCGTGATCGTCGAGATCCCCGCGCACGTACGCGAGCTCGCCCCCCAGCTCGGAGCTGGCGTGCCCTACGCTCTGAAGGTCTTGGCCGGCCAGCTGGCCGACGACCCGGGCATGGGTGAGCCTTCGGCTCTGCCCGGCATCCTCACGGTGATGGTCGACGGCGAGGTGTTCGAGGACTGCCCCGACCTGACTGTGGGCTATGTCCGCGAGGTCGACCGGATCGAGATCCGGTACGTGAACCCGGCCGCCGTTGTCGAGCCCGCAACAGATACCCAGGATCAGAACCACGAGCTGGGGCAGGCTGCTGATCCTGCCGCCGACGCGGTCACCGTACGGGAGGTCGGCGATGCCTGGCGGCGCATCACCGGCTGGCTCCAGCGCCATGCGCCCGATTCCTACGCTGCGCTGCGCGCCGGAGCGAGTCCTGCCGCCATCGACGCACTGGAAGAGGACCTTGGCATCCGGATACCCGTCGAGCTGCGCGCCCTGTGGCTGCTGACCGCGGGCGACGACGGGGCCAATGGATGGGGATGCCTTCCAGGCAACAGGGCTCTGATGACCTTGGACGCCGTGGCTGCCACCTACCGGCTTAAGACGGACGCCCAAGCTGATCAGGACGCCCTCAACGCCAACCGCACCGAAGACAACCGGATCACCGTGTGGCAGGCAACCTGGATTCCGGTGTTCGCCTTGGGGCCAGCCGACAGTACTTCGGGTCTGTACCTGGACAGCACGACCGGTTACCTGGGCCCCTGGTCCCGCTACAACGACAACCCAGGCGAGGAGCTCGACACACTGGTCACCTACCTGGAAGAGACTGCCGACATGCTTGAAACCCCGGCCCTGGCCGCGCGCGACAAGCCCGGTCTGATCGGTGGGACGCTGGTGTGGCTCAGCAGTATCGATCCAGCACAGGAGGACCAGTGGCAGCGTTGGGCCGACTGACCACGAAAAGTAGGGGGCCAGCCCTGCGGGCTGGCCCCCTGGGTGCCTTTATCTGCTGGCGTTCAAGCTACGTCAGCCGATCTTGCGCCACGTGCAGGTGGTCGTGGTCGACGTGCAGTGCTCGTATCCCGGAAGCGTCACGAAGAACCCGTCACCGTCCAGCGTCCGCCACTCTGGGGCGGGAAAACCGCTGAACGCCTTTTGGTTCTGCGTGCTCGAGACAGCTGCACGCCCGCATCGCTCAGTGCCGCTCGGTCCGTTCGTCATCGTACGGGTGTCCGCGAGGAGACCGAAGTTCGCCGAGCCGTCACCCATCTTGTCGGTGAAGAGCTGAGCGCACTTGGTGCCAGAAGACACCAGGTTGACGCTCTTCGGGTATCCGCCTGACTCGTGCGTCGAGGCCATCGCGAACTCGTCGCAGTCGACCGAGCCCACCGAGGCATCGGATGGGTGCACGCTCCAGGAAGAGGTGGGCCCACAAATGACCTTGCGGCTGTCGTCCCTCGTCCACGGATTGCCCGCGCTGTTCTTCACCGTGGTGTCCGGGCCCAGGTAGTGCATCAGTGAGTCCCACCGCTTGGAGCCGGCGTGATCGGGCATCACCTGCTGCATGTACCAGTAGTACGCCCCGGCGGCCGGGTACTTGTTCGTGTCCACCGTCCAGGTCGTCTTGAAGTACGGCAGCACGCAGCCCGGCGCCGAGGACTTGAGGTAGTCGTCGCAGCGCGGCGCGAGCTCCCGCACCTCATCGATCCCGGAGGTCCCGAAGGAAGCCGTAGCGATCGCGGTGTCGCTGGCGTCCACGGTGGCGGTTACTGACCAGCCCAGATCGATGGTCTCCTTGCCCGAGCCGTTCCACTGCGTCGTGACGCGGCCCCACCGGTCGCCGTACGGCGCGCTGGTGCCGTCCACGTCCCAGTAAGCGGTCGATCCAGCGTTGTTGTTCTGCCCGTCCGTCCACTTCACGTTCGACGTCACACACGACTGGCACGTCGTCCCAGCGTTCCACTTCATCGTGACGCCTTCCAGCGCCTGGTCGATCGAGACCGGCATGATCGCGATCGCCTGGTCGAACTCCGCGAAATTCGACCCGGACGCGCCCTTGTTCGGGTACGCCTTGATCCGCTGCTCGAAGTCGAACTCGGCGGTGCCGATCGTCACGTCCCGCCCCGGGTCGACGAAGATCAGCGTCGCCGATCCGATGTTCTTCAGGCAGGCGTCGGTGCGGTTCATGTAGTCCTTGCCCACCGGCTTGTCCCAGCACCAGTCGACCAGCTCCACCGCAGGCGCCACCCTTGTTTCCGCGGCCGCTTCTGCTGGAGACTTCCCGGCCTTTCGGGCCTTGGCCTCCTCGGCCTTGCGTACCGCCTCGGCGCGCTTGTTGGCGCGCGCCTTGGACTCCTTGGTGGGAGGAGACAGCTCGATGCACAGCTGGTGGCCCTCAGCGTCCTGCTTGCCGCAGGTACGTTTCTGCGTGGCTTCCCGCTTCACCGCACCACTTGGGGTGAACGTAGGCAGAGCCGGCCCCGGATCCGTCCGTGTGACCTCGGCGATCTCCTGGTTGTCGGAGTCGATCGTCGACGACGTCTGCGCTGCGGGGAACTTCATGTAGGGGTCGATGCGGAAGTCCGCATAGGGCGACCAGGTCGTCTCGTACAGGCTGCCGTCGTAGGCGGAGGTACGAAACTTGTACAGCACGCCGGGCTTCAGCAAGCCATACGGCACCGTCACCCTCGCCGTCCCGCCAGAGGACACATACGACGACACCAGCACGTCGTACTCGCCCGTCCCGTCCAGGTCAACCTCGGCCTTCGGGGTACCGTCCGCGTTCGTGGTCCACACCTGGAACGTCAGATTCGATTTGTCTCCGTCCGCATCGGTCACAGTGTTGCGCAGCACCACATCCGGAGTGATGACCCGCCAGACAGTCCCCGACTTGGAGAACTTGGGGCCGGCCGACGGCGCCCTGCCGGAGACCGGCCGCTCTCCCCCGGCAGCGATGGCCGTCAGGTCCTGCGGTCCCGCCGCGGCCAACGCCTCTGGCGAAGCTCCCAGATCGGGCGCAGGCGGGGCGGGGGCAGCTGCTGCCGTTCCCATTCCCGCCAGTAGAGCCAGGGCGGCACCAGCCGCAACATGTCCCCACCCCGACGCACGTAAAGGTCTCACTTCTTCAATCCCCCCTGCGAGGTTGTGAGTTGTGCACGTCAACCCACACACCCCATCACGCATACATGCAGTGCAACATGATCAAACTCATGGTTTATCGAACAGGTACTCGAATCCAGCCAATGGGCGCCGTCGCACTCACGGCAACGGCGTGAAACGACCGGCTCGTCCACGAGATGTTCGGCCTCATCGGCCACGCCCTGGACATCGACCTGCGCGACCACTCCGACCTAGCCGCCGAAGTCCGGACCGTGTACGCCGAAGCCGGGCCGGCCTCACCGCGGGCCAGGCAATGGAGCCCCACCTCGGCCAGTGAGGCCGAAGCGGTACGCGGTCCCCGCCGGTGGCCCTTCAACACACGGGGACCATCCGTCCTGCAAGCCGACGGAGCGCCCGTGGCGGCGACGCCCGGGTCCGGGTCCTCCGTCGTCATCTGGGGTCGCGGCATGGCACCTTATGGCTTTGCGCGCCGGGTCACAGCCCTGACGAGGTCGGTCTTCGCGACCTGCAGGGCGAATCCCTCGGCGGCGCCCGGTGCGGGCTTGGCGTACCAGGGGAGGGCACGGCGGCGCCACTTGGCCGGGGCGAGGTTCTGCGGAAGCTCAGGGAGGGGCAGCGCCCAGTTGCCGAGCCGGAGTTCACCGCGCCATGTTCCGACAGGGAGTTCGGTGACCGGATCATCGTGGTCGGCCGCGCCCTCGAGGACGGCTTGTGCAAGCTCTGCCGTGAGGAGGCCGCAGCGCTGGGCGCCGCCGTCGTGCCGACGCCCGCTGCCACTTCGGCCGGGCAGGAGACCTGCTCGGGCCAGGACGGAATGGTGTTGTGCGGCGCAAGCCCCTGCCAGCCCGCAGCATCTGCGGTGTCCACCGTGTCCAGGAGCTGGCCGGGGAGGGGGCGTGATGACCGAGAATCCGCAGCTCAGTGGCGTCCCCAGCCGGGTCAATTTGCGTACGACGGCGTGAGCACGGTCATGGTCTGTGAGATCAACAGCGTGACTGGCACGATGAGTTGAGACGAAAGGCGGGGTTTTCGTGCGTGGTGACAGGCGGCAGATCCAGACGGCGGTCCTGGCCAGCGCGGACTCGGAGGAGCCGCTGATACTCCCGCTGGAAGCGATCGAGTTGGACGCCTTCCGACGCCTTCACGAGCACGACACGTACTGGTGCGGGCTGCTGCTCGGAGGCTGCGGCCTTCAACTGACCACCAAGCTGTATACCGACCGGGTCTGCCACTTCGCCCACCACCCCGGCCCCGATGGTCACCCTCACCTGTGTAGGCGCCGCGCCCGCGGCGTGAGCAGCGCCGATCCTTCCTCGACGACGCCGCCGCCCGCGCCCCCAAGCGCGGCCCCCACCCACACGCTGCGCCGACCGAGGAGATCCGGCTCGAGGAGGTCGTCTACCAGTACCCGGGCAAGGACAAGCCCGCCGTAGACGGTGTCTCCCTCGCGCTGCGGCGCGGCCAGATCCTCGCGATCGTCGGCGCGAACGGATCGGGAAAGTCCACGCTGACCAGGCTGCTGACCGGGATCTACCTGCCGGACAAGGGCAAGGTCCCGTGGAACGGCACCGACCTCGCCGAGGTGGACCCCGCCACGGTGTGGGCGAACACCGGCCTGGTGCCGCAGATTTTCGCGCAGTAGCCGCTGCGGGTCCGCGAGAACGTCACCCTCGGCCAGCCTCGCACCCACGACGACACCCCCGTGTGGGAGGCCGTCGACGCGGTAGGTTTGCGCGAGGCCGTCGAGGAACTACCCGCAGGCCTTGACACCCTCCTGGCCCGCGATGTCTTCGGCGGCTCGGAGCTCTCCGGCGGCCAGTGGCAGCGCGTGGCGTGTTCGAGGGCCCTGTACCGGCGCCCGGGACTGCTGATCCTGGACGAGCCCACCTCCCAGATGGACCGGCGCGGCGAGCACCAGATCTTCGAGCAGCAAGCCGGCCCACCGGCACTACCGCAGGACTCCTGGCCGCCGACGTCGGTACGGCCGGCCCTGGTCCGCCCGGACACCGTGCGATGGCAGCCGCCGTCGAAGCCCTCGTCCGCGACCGGCACTTCGACGCCGTGGTGGAGTCGGCGCTCGCCGGCCCGGGCGACTTCCGTGCCTCCCCGGCGGATCGGCGGGGCGCATGGGCGCTGTCAGCCCAATGCAGGCGGAATTCTTGGTTCCGGAGACCGAGAGTCGGTGCGGTGGTCGCAGGTTGACTGGTGTGTGTGGGCGGCAGGGGCCGACCACTCGGCCCGGCCGCTCGGGCATCTCCGTGGTGCTGTGACGGTGCCCGTCGGGGTCGGGCCGACGGTACTTGACCACGGTGCGAGGCGGACATGGACAGCTTGGTCGGAGCCTGGGAGCTTGAGGACTTCACGCTCACACGTGAGGGGACGGTCGTCCATCCGCTCGGGGAGCGTCCCAGCGGGATGCTGCTCTACACCGCCGACGGGTGGATGAGCGCGCTGCTGACAGTCCATCCCGATGATGCTCCGGTCGCATCCCCGTTCGAGGAGACGGCCAGCGGGACCGTGGCGTATGCCGGACGCTGGGAGCGCGAGGCGGACGGGCCGGTCGTGCACCGCCTTCAGGCCAGTCACTACACACCGTGGACGGGGACGGCCCTGGTACGCGATGTCCGGCTCAACCAGGCAGGGCTGGAGCTGACAGCTGCCGGACCCGATGAGTCCCTGTTGCGCCTGCGCTGGCGCCGAGCCGGCGCCTGAGGGCCCAGGCCGGGCCACCTGCTCGCCACGCAGCCGGAGCAGCGAGCCACGCCCGCATGGCTGATCCCCTCTCAGAGCACATTTCTTTCCCTCATCCCCTTTTCTCATGGAGGTGTCGTGCCATGCGCACAGCCACGCTCAACAGCCGCCTGGTGCTCGTCTTCCCTGACGGTGCCGTCGACGTGGAGAAGGCCAGCGACGGGCTGTTCTCCTCGGACCCGCAGGCAGTCTTCGACCGCTGGGCCGAGTTCCGCTCCTGGGCCGGGTCGGAGGCCGCGACCGGCCACGAGCGGACCCCTGTCGAGGAGCGGCAGCTGGGCGCGCCGGTTCCGCGCCCGCGGCAGGTCTTCGCGGTCGCGTTGAACTACGCCGACCACGTGTCGGAGTCGGGGGTCGCCGTACCGGAGCGTCCCGCTGTCTTCACCAAGTACCCCACGTCCCTGACCGGGCCCTACGACACGGTCGCGCTGCCGAGTGCCCTGGTCGACTGGGAGGTCGAGCTGGTAGCGGTCATCGGTCGTGAGGCGTACCGGGTGGCCGCCTTGGACGCGTGGCAGTACGTGGCCGGCCTCACGCTCGGTCAGGACCTGTCCGAGCGCGGCATCCAGTTGCAGGGACCGGCACCCCAGTTCTCGTTGGGCAAGTCGTTCCCCGGCTTCAGCCCGACCGGGCCGGTCCTGGTCACCCCGGACGAGTTCGACAATCCCGACGACCTAGCGCTCGGCTGCGCGATCGACGGCGAGACCATGCAGGACTCGCGCACCTCCCAGATGATCTTCTCGGTTTCCGAGCAGATCGCCTGGCTCTCGTCGATCTGCCCGCTGCTGCCCGGCGACCTGATCTTCACCGGCACACCGGCAGGTGTGGGCGGCGCCCGGAACCCGCGCCGCTTCCTGGCGCCCGGCGAGGAACTGCGCAGCTGGATCGACGGCATCGGTGAGCTGCGCACTGCGCTGATCGCAGGCTCCAGCTACCCGGAAGGCACGCAGGCCGCCTGACACGCGGCACATGAGTTCCCTGCGCAGATGACCGCACATTGAAGCTTTTGAGGAGACTGCCATGTCCCTGCATCGCGTGGCGCACATCACGATGGGCGTGCCCAATGTGGCCGCCACCTCGGCCTACTACGCCGATTTCGGGCTGACCGACCTCGGCGACGGCCGTTTCGCGACTGCCGACGGAGGCGAACAGCTCAAGATCGTGCAAGCGGCGCGGCGCCGCCTGGAGGACCTCACCCTGAGCGCCGATGAGCCCGACGACCTCGGCCGGATCGCCTCCGCCCTGGACCGGCTCGAGGTGCCGTTCGTCCGGGACAGCCACCGCCTGCGCGCGGTCGACCCGGGCACCGAGGTGACGGTGACCGTCGAGGTGCAGCCGCGCATCGTGCAGTCCGCGCCTGTCGCGGCGCCATACAACGCTCCCGGCCGGATCGAGCGGGCCGGCGAGCGTGCCCCGGGCGTGCTGCGTGAAGGGCCGGTGCGCGTCCGCCGGCTCGGACACGTCGTCCTGGGCTCCACCGACCAGGAGGCGTCCCAGCGCTTCTTCACCGAAGGGCTCGGCTTCAAGGTCAGCGACCAGGTACCGGGTGCGGCGTTCCTGCGCTGCTCCACCGACCACCACAACGTGCTCGTCCAAAAGGCCCCCATCTCCTTCCTCCACCACACCTCCTGGCAGGTGGATGACGTGGACGAGGTCGGACGCGGCGCCACCCGGATGCTGGAAGGCCACCCCGAGCGCCATGTGTGGGGTCTGGGCCGCCACCAGCTGGGGTCGAACTTCTTCTGGTACCTCAAGGACCCGGCCGGCAACTTCTCCGAGTACTACTCCGACACGGACTGCATCGTCGACGACCAGCTGTGGACCCCCGGGATGTGGGAGGACGCCCGCCTCGCTCTGTACAACTGGGGCCCGCCCGTACCGCCGTCCTTCCTCCGCCCCGAGGACCTCGCCGCGATGATGACCGGCGCGCACGACGCCGGCTGAACGAACGCAAGGAGACGGAAGTACGTATGAGCATCTCCACCAAGGGCCTCGCCGAGGAGCCCTACGACGTGCTGGTCGTCGGCGCCGGCCCGGTCGGGCTGGCACTGGCCATCCAGGTGGCCACCCGGGGTCGGCGGGTCGGTGTCGTCGAACGCTGGCCGCAGGCCTACCCGTTGCCGCGGGCGGTCGTCTTCGACCACGAGGCCGGCCGCATCCTGGCATCCCTGGGGACGGACATGGCCGCTGTCAGTGAGCCCGCTGTGGAGTACGAGTGGCGCAACGCAGAGGGCCAGAGACTCCTCCATTACGACTTCTCGGACGGCAGCCACTCCGGCTGGCCCAACCTGAGCGCGTTCAACCAGCCCACCCTGGAAGCGGCCCTGGAGGAGCGCGTCCGGTCGCTCCCGGGGATCGACATCCTGCGCGGCTGGGAAGCCGTCGGCGTCCACGAGGGCACCACGGCCGTGGAAGTCACCGTGGCGCAGAGCACGGGAGACGAGCCCCTGCTCCGTGACGGAGAACGCGCGCAGCGTACCCTCCGGGCCGCGTACGTCGTCGGCTGCGACGGCGCCAACAGTTTCATCCGGTCGTGCATGCGCACCTCGGTCACCGACCTCGGCTTCAAGTTCGACTGGCTGGTCCTCGACGTCATACCCCATGACCGGGACCGCGAGTGGACGCCCCGGAACCTGCAGATCTGCGATCCGGGCCGGCCGACCACGGCGGTGGTCGGCGGCCCGGGCCGCCGTCGCTGGGAGTTCATGCGCCTGCCCGGCGAGTCCATCGCAGAGCTCAACCAGATCGAGACCGCCTGGAAGCTGCTCGAGCCGTGGGACCTGCACCCGGGCAACGCCACCATGGAGCGGCACACCGTCTACACCTTCCAGGCACGGTGGGCGGACGCCTGGCGGGAGGGCCGGCTGCTGCTGGCCGGGGACGCGGCCCACCAGATGCCGCCGTTCGCCGGGCAGGGCCTGTGTTCAGGCCTGCGTGACGCCATCAACCTGAGCTGGAAGCTCGACCTGGTGCTGTCCGGGAAAGCCGACGAGGCGCTGTTGGACACGTACACCATCGAACGAAGCCAGCATCTGCAACATGCGATGCAGACGTCTGTGCGCCTGGGGAGGGTCATCTGCGAGCCGGACCCGGCCGCGGCCGCCGAGCGCGACGCCCGCATGCTCGCCGACCAGGAGGCCGGGCGGGTACCGCAAGGAGACCCGTTCCTGCAGACCTTCGCGGACGGACTGCTGGACGGCGACCTCTCCGGTGCCCGGGCGGAGCCGACCGGGCAGCTCAGCCGACAGGGACGGGTGCGGTTCAGTGGCCGTACCGGCCTGTTCGACGAAACCGTCGGCATCGGGTTCACCCTGCTCACCACGGGTGATCCGCGTGACGGGCTCGACGAGGACACACTGGCCTGGTGCGATGAGGTCGGGCTCCGCCTGCTGAGGATCACCGACGATCCGACGGCGAGCGGCCCCGACGACGTCGTCGATCTCGACCGTACTTACCTGGCCGACCTGGCCGGGGCCGGCCTTGAGGCCATGTTGGTGCGCCCCGACTTCTACGTCTTCGGCGGCGCGAAGAGTACGGCCGACGTCCCGCGTCTGGTGGCTGCGCTGCGCGGCAGGCTCACGGCGGTACCCGTCCCGTAGCACACTGCCTGAGTCGTCGGCGCCGCGGACGGCGCCCATGGCCGGCTGCCCCGAGCACAGTGGCACGGGGCGGCCGGCGCTCCATGCGTTGCTCCGTGCCGCCGCGCGGAGTGAACGACTCCGGCCGGTGAACGGTACGACCGTGCCGGCCGGGCAGAACGCCTCCTGCCGTCGGCCGTATGGCGGCGCCCGCCGGCGACGGGGTCCGCGGCTGCTCGACGCTCCCGGGAAAGTTATGGTCCCCTGGCCTGGGCGGCAGCGGCGAGCGGCCCGCTCGCCCGCATCCCCGGTGAAGGAGGGAAACGACGTGACGGGGCAGTGGCTTGAATGGTTGCAGCCGGATCCCAGCCGCCCCACCGAGCCCGTCCTGTCGCCGGCCGAGCTGGCCGCGGCACGCACAGAGCTCGGCCCGGCAGCGGTCGGGTGGGCGCTGCAGAGTGCCGACGCGATCGCGGAGGAAGTCCTCAGGAAAGTGCCCGAGCACGGCGGCGGTCCCGCTGCCGTGACCACCCTGAGACGTGTGACCCAGTCCGCGGTGCTGACGGGCTTGTACTTGATGCGGTCCGACTTCAACGCGCCCATACCGCCCCTCGCCGAGGAAGCCCTGGAAGGATGCCGGGAGTTCGCGCGCCGCGGGATCCCGCTGGAACTCGTCCTGCGCGGAGTGCGGCTCGGTCACGCGCAGCTGACGCGCGGCCTGGCGTCAGGGGTCGAGGAGCACGTTCCGGCCGACCAGCGCCTGGGTGAGCTGCGCCGGATCGAGGACCTGATGTTCTCCTACGTCGACGCCCATTCGAGCGTGATGGCCGAGGAGTACATCGCCGAACGGGACCGCTGGCGTGGCAGTGACGAAGCCGCACGCCGCGCCGTCATCGACGAATTGCTGGCCGGCCGCCCGGTCGACCAGGAGGCCGCCGCCGGGAGTCTGCGGTATGACCTGTCCCGCACGCACGTGGCCGCGGTGCTGTGGGACGACACCGCCGGCTCGGGTCCCGCCGCGGAACGGCTGCACCACGCGGCCGCCTCCGTGGCCCGGGCCCTGGAGGCGGCCAAGGCGCTCATGATCCCGGCCCACGGCAACACTGTGTGGGCCTGGTTCGCCGTTACCGGCGAACTCGCCGAAGACCGCATCGAGCGCCTGCGAAGCTCTCTGCCCGACCCGGCAGGGGTGCGTGCGGCGCTCGGCCCGCCCGCGACCGGCCCGCACGGCATGCGCCGCAGCCATCGCGGAGCGCTGCAGGCACAGCGGATGGCCTCGCACGGTACGCGTTCCTGGCTCTGCGAGTACCGGGATGTCCGCCTGGCAGCCCTCGTCACGGCTGACTCCGAACACGCCCGCTGGTTCGTACAGGAGGTGCTCGGCCCGCTCGCCTCCGAGGGCGCCCGGCTGCGGGAGCTTCGCGAAACCCTGCGCGTCTACCTCGCCGAGAAAACGCAGCCTGCGCACCGCGTCCGACCGTCAGCACATCGCCCGCAACACCGTCACCTACCGCGTCAAACGCGCGGAGGAACTGCTGCCCGCAGCCACCACAGCGGGCAGCTCACTTGAACTGCGGGTGGCGCTGGAAATCGCGGCTGCCTCGGAGCACGGCACATCGGCCAGCGGCTGAGGCGTCATCGCCTCTGGGGCGATGGATGCAGCAATGCCCCCCGCCAGCTGGTGGGCAGGACTACCGCCCGATAGCTGCACAACCTCGGCTCCGCCGTCGGGTCCCTCGGGTCGGCCGCCGCTCCTCCCCGTCAGGCCTCCTCGCGGGCCCGCGCGGGATGACCTTCGACGCCGGTGATCACGGCTTCCACCGCCCAGCTGAACATCGTGTCGAGAGCGGCTTGCGGGAGTGGGGGCGTGTCTTCCCCGCGCGGGCCGGTGGGTGCCGGCGGCAAGCTGCTCCACCGCTGCAGTGCTCCGGTCAGTTCGCCGCCCAGTAGCCCCGAGAACACCGCGCACAGGGTGCCGGCCACGCGCGGGACTTCGGAGGTCGGCAGACCCGCGGCGGCGAGTGTGTCGGTGAGTCCTTTCCAGAAGGAGTCTTCCGGCTGGATGAAGTCGGCGCGCCCGAAGGAGTAACCCATCAGTTTGGGGTGCTGGTGCGACAGGGCGCGGAAGTCCAGGGCCAGTTGCCGCAAGCGGTCCTGCCAGGGAGCGTCCACCCGTTCCGGGGTGCGGAACTGTGAGCCGACGCGTTCGGTCACGCCGCGCAGTACGGCGTCCTTGTTCGGCACGTGGTGGTACAGCGACATCGGGTTCGCGTCCAGCGCGGTCGCGAGCTTGCGCATGCTCAGTGCCTCGACCCCGTCGGCGTCGATGAGTTCCAGCGCCTTGGCGTAGATGCCGTCCTTGGTGAGCGGTACGTCCCTCTTTCGCGTCCCTCGGGGAGCCCTTTTTTGATTTTCCATACGACGTATGGTACCACTGAAAGCAGTTCCATACAGCGTATGGAAACCGGGGCCCGCTGCCCGCCGGCGGCCTCACCCGCAGCGCGCAGCGCCCTTGCCCCTCCCCCCTCTCCGCGCAGAAGGAGCACGCCATGACTCGGCAACCTGTGACCGACCCGAGCGCCACACGGTCCCCGGGCGGGGTCCCGATCCTCGGCGACACACCGCAGATTCCCGACACCAACCCGGTCGCGTATTTCGCCGAGCTGTCCAAGCAGTTCCCCGAGGGCATCTTCAGCCTGGACCTGGGCGGCCAGGAGAACGTCTTCGTCTACGACCCGGACCTGGTCACCGAGGTTTCCGACGAGACGCGTTTCGGGAAGCCGATCCTGGCGCCGCTGTCCCATGTCCGGGACTACACCGGCACCGGCCTGTTCACGGCTCATGAGGAGGACGACGGCGAGCTCTGGGGCATGGCGCACCGGATCCTCATGCCGGCCTTCAGCCAGCGGGCCATGAAGGGTTACTACGGGCAGATGCTGGAGATCGCCCAGAACCTGGTGGGCAAGTGGGAGAGCAAGGCGGGCCGGCCCGTAGCCATCACCGATGACTACACCCGGCTGACGCTGGACACCATCGCTCTGTCCGGGTTCGCCCACCGGTTCGACTCCTTCGCCAAGGAGGAGCTGCACCCGTTCCTCAACGCGCTGCTGGAGGCGCTGACGGAGTCGATGCGGCGCACGGGTGAGCTGCCGGAGATGACCGCGCTGCGCGCGGACGACGACAAGAAGTACCACGAGAACATCCAGGTGATGCGCGACCTGGTCGAGCGTGTGATCAAGGAGCGCCGTCAGGGCAACAGCAGTGGTGAAGGCGACCTGCTGGGTCTGATGCTGGAGGCCACCGACCCGGAGACCGGCAAGCCGCTGGACGACGAGAACGTCCGGGACCAGGTGGTGACGTTCCTGATCGCCGGTCACGAGACGACCAGTGGTCTGCTGTCGTTCGCGACCTACTCGCTGATGCGCAACCCGCACGTGCTGGCCCAGGCCTACGCGGAGATCGACCGGGTGATGCCGGGCGACACCGTCCCGGACTACGACACGATCATGAAGCTGGACGTCATCCCGCGCATCCTGGAGGAGACCCTGCGCCTGTGGGCCCCGATCCCGCAGATCATGAAGGCGCCGCTCCAGGACACGGTGATCGGCGGCCGCTACGAGCTGAAGCAGGGCACGCAGACGAACCTGCTGATGGGCCCGCTGCACACGCACCCCAATGCGTGGGAGCGGCCGTACGAGTTCGACATCGACCGGTGGCTGCCGGAGAACCGGGAGCAGCATCACCCGCACGCCTACAAGCCGTTCGGCAACGGCCGACGTGCCTGCATCGGCCGCCAGTTCGCGCTCACCGAGGCCCGCCTCGCCCTGGCGCTGGTGCTGCAGAAGTTCAAGTTCTCCGACGCCAGCGACTACCAGATGGACGTGCGGGAGGCGCTGACGCGCAAGCCCGGCGACTTCGAGCTGGTCGTACGGACCCGTCACGAGCACGAGCGGACCGTCTTCAGCGTCGCGGACGCGCAGGGCGACAATGCCGAGCAGCAGGCCGCGGTCAGCGGTGTCGGCGTGAACCTGACCGTCGCCTACGGCTCCAGCCTGGGCTCTTGTGAGGACCTGGCGCGCACGATCGCCGATCGCGGTGAGCGTTCCGGGTTCGGTACCACCCTGACGAGCCTGGACGAGCTGGGCGACAACCTGCCCACCGAGGGCCTGCTCGTGGTCGTCGCCGCCAGCTACAACGGCAAGGCGCCTGACAACGCCCAGCGCTTCGACGACCTGCTCGCCGCCGGGCTGCCGGAAGGCTCGCTGAAGGATGTGCGGTTCGCGCTGCTGGGTGCCGGTAACACCCAGTGGGTGGCCACCTATCAGGCCTTCCCGAAGCGGGTCGAGGAAGGCCTGCTGGCTGCCGGTGCCACCCCCTTCGTCGAGCGCGGCATCGCCGACGCCGCCGGTGACTTCGACGGCATGGCGAGCCGCTGGATGGACACCCTGTGGGCCACCCTGGCCGAGGAGTACGCCGCCGACACCTCCGACGCGGGCGGACCGCGCTACGAGGTGCAGCTGCTCACCGAGGCGGACGTGCGCCCGGCGATCGTCTCCGAGCAGGCCTACCCGCTGACCGTGCTGGCCAACGAGGAACTCGTCAGCGACGCCACCGGCCTGTGGGACTTCCAGATCGAGCCGCCACGCCCGTCCGCGAAGTCCCTCACCATCGAGCTGCCCGAGGGTGTCACCTACGACACCGGCAACCACCTCGCGGTCTTCGCCAAGAACGAGCCCGCGCTGGTGGACCGCGCCCTCGCGCGGCTCGGCGTCGACCGCGACCAGGTGCTCCGCCTCGACCAGCCCGCCGGCGGCCGGACCCACCTGCCGGTGGGCACGCCCGTCACCGCCGGCCTGCTGCTCACCGAGTTCCTGGAACTGCAGGACATCGCCACTCGCTCCCAGATCCGGAACCTGGCCGAGCACACCCAGTGCCCATGGACCCGGCCGCAGTTGGAGGCGTACACCGCCGACACCGAGGAAGCCGAGGAGCGGTACCGGAAGGAGATCCTCGACAAGCGCGTCTCGGTGCTCACCCTTCTGGAGCGCCTCCCGGCGGTCGAACTGCCGCTGGGTAGCTTCCTGGAGATGACGGGCCCGATCCGGCCCCGCTTCTACTCCATCTCCTCCGCCCCGCAGGCCAACCCGCGCCAGGTCCGCCTGACCGTCGGCCTGCTTGAGGGGCCCGCCCTGTCCGGCGACGGCCAGTACCGGGGCACCTGCTCCTCCTACATCGCAGGCCTCGAGCCCGGAGACGTCGTCTACGGCTACGTACGCGTGCCCTCTCCGGCCTTCGCCCCGCCGGCCGACCCCACGACGCCGCTGATCCTCATCGGCCCCGGCACCGGCATCGCACCGCTGCGCGGCTTCCTGGAGGAGCGTGCCGGGCAGCACGAGAACGGCACGAGGGTCGGCCTGTCCCAGGTCTTCGTCGGCTGCCGGCACCCGGAGCACGACTACTTCTACCGGGGCGAGATGCAGGCCTGGGAGCGGTCCGGCATCGCCCGGCTCCACACGGCTTTCTCCGCGGTGACCGGCCACCCGGCCCGGTTCGTGCAGAACGCCCTCGCAGGCGCCGCCGACGAAGTGTGGCAGGCCATCGAGGACGGCGCGTACATCTACGTCTGCGGCGACGGCCGCCGCATGGCACCCGCCGTCCGCGAAGCCCTGGGCGCGATCTACCGCAAGCGGACCGGCACCGACGACGAGGCCGCCCAGCAGTGGCTCGCCCAGCTCGAAGCCGACGAGCGCTACCAGCAGGACGTCTTCGCCTGACCCCCCCATACGCCGGGAGGCGTGCGGCACCACCTCCCATGCCGTACGCCTCCCGGCCTCCACTCAGCCTCTGGGAAACCCGGCACCCGTCTGCGCGAACCGCCGGACAGTGCCATCCACAGAAAGCAGATCCGCATGGACACCATGCTCGCCGGACGCTTCTACGTCGACAGCAAGAAGTTCCTCGTCGAAGAGGTCCCCGTCCCCGTACCCGGCCCGGGCGAGGTCCTCGTCGAGGTCAAGGCCGCGGGCGTCTGCCTGTCGGACGTCCACCTGCTCGACGGCACCCTTCCCCCGCTGTTCCTCGAATCCGACGCGGTCACCGTCGGCCACGAGGTCTCCGGTGTGGTTCACACCCTCGGCCCCGACCTCAAGCGGGGCCTGACCGTCGGCACCCGCGTCACCCTGGAGGCCGGCAAGAGCTGCAACCGCTGCGCCGACTGCGCACGCCGCCGCCCCTGCTCCCGGTTCCGTACCGCCGGCATCGACTACGACGGCGGCTGGGCCCAGTACATGGTCACCCCCGAGGAGACCCTCGTCCCCATCCCCGACAGCCTCCCGTTCGACCAGGCGGCGATCATCCCTGACGCGGTCTCCACCCCGTACGCCGCTGTCGTCGCCACGGCAGGCGTCCGTCCCGCCCAGTCCGTCGGAGTCTGGGGTGTGGGCGGAGTCGGCGCGCACAACGTGCGTCTCGCCCGCCTGGTCGGCGCCGCGCCGATCATCGCGATCGACCCGCTTCTGAGCGCTCGCGAGCGTGCCCTGACCTTCGGCGCCGACCTGGCCCTGGACCCGACGGCCCCCGACTTCGCCGAGCAGGTCCGCGCGGCCACCGGCGGGAAGGGCCTGGACTTCGCCTTCGACTGCGCCGGCGTACCCGCCGTCCGCGAGCAGGCCGCCGGAGTGCTCGGCCGCGGAGGCCTTCTGATCCTGGTCGGCATCACCCCCAGGCCGCTCACCATCACCGAGGGCCTCACCTTCAACTACATGATGAAGCAGGTGCGCGGCCACTACGGCGCCACCCCCGAGGGCGTCGTCGAGCTGGTACAGCTGGCCTCCAGCGGCCGCCTCGACCTGGCCCCCTCCATCACCGACCACATCCCGCTCACCGACGCCGCCGACGCCGTCCACCGGCTGGAGAACAAGATCGGCGACCCGATCCGCCTCATCCTCGTCCCCTGACGTGTGATCAGCAGGACACCAAAGCCACCCCGGGCAGGGGTGAGTGGGCGTCGGTGCTCGAGGGTGCACCGGCGCCCACACTTTCCCGGCGTCCCCGGGTCACGCGGATGCCGCACCCACCCGTGCCTCTCCCGCAGAGCGGAGGCCGCGGGACCTGCCCGCACCTGATCCGGCACAGGGGAGCCATGCAGATGACCGCAGTCCTGGACCGCTTTCCACAGCGCAGCAACGCCCGCTCGAACCGCACACGCATCCTCGCGACCGCCCGGCAGCAACTGCTGGACCACCCCGACGCGAGTCTGGACAGCATTGCTCAGGCGGCCGGCGTCGTGCGCCGCACTCTCTACGGACACTTCTCCAACCGGCAAGCGCTGGTCGCCGCCTTGACACAGGAGGCAGGCCAAGCGCTTCAACAGGCGTTCACCGCAGCCCGTACGCCAGGTGATGACCCGCTGGAAGCGATGGCACGGATGGCCCTGGCGGCCTGGGACGCGGGTGACCACTACCGCATGCTCGTCTCCCTCGAGCGCCGCCACCCAGGAGAAGAGTCCATACGCGCCGCACTGGCACCGGCCCGCGAGGAAGCCGGCGCAACCGTTCAACGCGGGCAGGACGAAGGCGTGTTCGCGGACCTCGTCCCCGCCCCCGCCCTCGCCCTGGCGCTGGAAGCGCTGATGCTGGCCCTCGCCGAGGCGAACGCGGCGTCCACCTGGGTGGACCCCACGGGTGAGGCGGCGGCGACCGAGCTGCTCGCCGCCGCCGGTGTGGCACCGCAGGTGGCTGCTCTGCGCGTTCGGGACGTTCTGCATCGGTGATGCGTGGCCCTCGCGAGACAGCCCTGTCGCTCACACGATGCCGCCGATACCTTCCACATCCAGCGCTGCAACGTCGGTCACCCCGGTGACAACCCGTGGTTCCCGCGCCGGCCTCGCGTGCCCGTCGACGACGCCATCGCCTGGGCCTGACAGCGCCGCTGCCGCCGAAGGGCCGTGCCTTGGGCGCCGCTGCTCTCGCGAGTGCCGCGCCCCGGCGCCGACGGTGGCTCCCGGACGCCCTAATCACAGGTCCGCGCCCGACAGGGCGCCACCCCAGGGCTATGCCCTGGGCAACCCGATCTGCGAAGCGATGCGATCCAAGCCGTTCCGAACCACGCCGTATCCCCAACGGCCAGCGCGGTGTGCGTCCCGGGCAGCATGCGCAGGACGCACTCGCGAAGTCCCAAGAGGTCGCAGGTCTCAGCTGTCTCCGGTCACGGCCTTCGAGTCGGCGGCGCGGCGGTATTCGGCGTTGAGGCGCTGGGCTTCTTCGAGCTGGTCCTCGAGGATCACGATGCGGCAGGCGGCCTCGATCGGGGTGCCGTGGTCGACGAGTTCGCGGGCGCGGGCGGCGATGCGCAGTTGGTAGCGGGAGTAGCGGCGGTGGCCGCCTGCGGAGCGCAACGGGGTGATGAGCCGGGCGTCGCCGAGGGCGCGGAGGAAGTTCGGCGTGGTGTTGAGTAGTTCGGCGGCCCGGCCCATGGTGTAGGCGGGGTAGTCGTCGTCGTCGAGACGGCCGTACGAGTCGTCTGCTGTCATTGCACCTCTCTGTGGAACGCGTTGAGGGGCCCTGGTGCCTTATGGCACCAGGGCCCCGAAGGAACTGCTACACCATCTGCCGGCCCTGGTACTGCGCCGGCCTTCTGTTTCCGCTAGCCCGACCGAGGATGCTGTCGGGGGCGCGGGGATCGCGGTTGCCTGACCGGAGACCACCTCACTATCGATGTCCTGCGGTACCCGGGCTCAGCGACTGCGCCCGGGCGATCCTGATGGCGCGGGGCTCCTCCGTTCTTCCCTCGGTGGTGTACTGCCTTGCACTACTGGTGATGCGAACTGCTGGTGACCTGACTAAGCGTCACCCTTCGGCAGCCAGCCCCGTCGCCTGTCCTGCGTCTGCTCTGGCTCAGAACCCCACTGCCGAACTTCCCGGTGCGCGCGTCCGCAGCCGACGCCTTCACCGAGGTGCTGCTCACTGACTTCACTGCTGGGTACTGCGAACTGCATTTACTGAACTGCTACTGCGGTACTGCTCACGGCGGCCCCTGATCACTGCGGGCCACCCGATGCGGTCGTCAGCCCCGTCGCCGTCCTGCAACAAGCCTGGCTTCGAAACTCCACCACCGCACCGTCCTGCGCACTGCAACTACATGTACTGCTGGCCGGCAGTTCATCTCTGCCAGGCCCTGCTGGATCTCTGGGCTACGAGAGAAACCATAACTACACCACCGTCCAATGTCTACTCCGGCCGACATAGATTTCCGCGTGTTCGACTGCAAGGTAATCGGCCTCGAACAACGACCAGGGCGGGCGTACAACCCTCCGGCTTGACCTTGGTGCCGTCCTCCAGCTGCTCTACGTAGGCCCGTGGGGCCTTCACTGCTCCTGTCGAGCACCAAGAGCCGCCGACAAGCTCCAGGCGCTGACCTCCCTTGGGCTGGAGGGGGCGGCGTGAGTGGTGCAGGCCCGGCTCGCAGAGCACTGACGCGGAGCACGAGGACAAGCCTTCCAGGGCCGGTTGGCCCTCGACGACTTCGCCGTTCCCGCTGTAGGGCGTGCAGCCGTCAGCCCGACCGCGCTCACGCCCCATCCTGACGAACGGATGGTGCCCCTACTCGGTCGGGTGAAGCCGCCGAAGTGGAAGAACTTCTGCAGGCGGCGACGCGTCGTGCCGTGCATGAGGCCGACCGACGAAGCACACGCAGCAAAGCCGGGGCCGGCCGTGGTGGAGGTCGCGGCCTGCGACGACCAGACCGCGCTGGCCATCCAGGAGCAGCTCGCCGCGCGAAGGCAGCCCGGTGAGCCCGGTATACGGCTGCGCTGCTTCCCGGACCTCCGGCAGGAACCTGACTCAGGGTCCTAACTAGACGCAGGGACCAGACCCGGCGACCGGCTGAACTCCGCTGGATGCTGTCAGCGGCAGCATGATCGGCCCGTAGCCGGTCTCAACCTATGGGGGCGGCCCAAGGGCCGTCGCATCACGCGCACCTACGCCCTCCATCATCACCAACCCGCACGGCTGATATGCAGGTCACTGATGTCAGACGAACACGGCGCAGGCACCAGTTGTGACTGAGCACTTCAGTTGGCCTGCTAGCGGTGCAGTCGGCCCGGGTGTGCGCTGTTGTTGTCCCGCAGGTGTGATCTTCGGCGCCGTTTCAGGTACTGGTCGCTCGGGCCGAGCGGGGCTGGGTGCGGACGGCAGGCAGCCGGGCGCTGTCTTCCGCTCCGGCCAAGCTATCGCCCAGGGCCAGGAGCGAGAGGATCCGCACCGGCCGGCCTGCTGTGGCAGCGGCCTCCACTTTGTGGTGGCCGTCGGCGGCGGAGCTGCGCCTTGCCATCCAGTGCCACGCTCTCAGGCTGGTTGTGGGGTCTCAGGGGTCGTGTCCTACGGCGCTGCCGCATCCTGCGGCCTGAGCTGACGTCTCACGCCGTGTCCCGGACGCAGAGTCTCACGGGCGTGTCCGAATCCTCGGACCGGCGCTCAACCGAGGTGACGGCGACCTGATCGGCGTCCTGACACGGGTTCTATCGCGGCCGACGAGCACCATCCGCATCGCAGTCGGGGATCAGGGCGATCGGCGTGGAGAGTGCTGGCGCAGGAAGAGATCAGGTGTCGCTCTGCCGCGCGATGTCCCGGGCCGTGCGGGCAGCCTTCTCCTCCGTGGCGGCGAGAGCCTCGCCACCCATGCCGAACAGGCCCTGCCGAAGGAACACGGCAAGCCCGTGGGCGGCGCCGGCGACGCGGAGCAGCAAGTCGAATGCATCGTCCTCGTCCGGGGCAAGGCGGCGGGACGTGGGGAGAAGCAGGCTGGCGACCTCGTCGCCGGCGGCGGCCAGTTCGTTGAACCGGGACTTGTCCAAACCCGCGTGGAACGTGATGTCGAACAGGGCCGGTTCCTGTGCGGCGAAGCGGACGTAGGCGGACGCAAAGGCCGCGAGCTGCTCCACCGGGTCTTCGCTGCTGACCAGGGCTGCAGCGAATCGGTCCCGTTGCTGGCGGTAGCCCTGCGTGGCGAGTTCCGCAAGCAGCGTTTCCCGGTCGGCGAAGTGTTTGTACGGCGCCGCGACACTCACCCCTGCGCGGCGGCTGGCCTCGGCCAGGGTGAAGCCGTGCGGACCTCGCTCGGCGACCAGTTCCAGGGCTGCTCGCAGCAGGGCGTTGCGCAGGTCCCCGTGGTGACGGCCGGTGGGGCGCCGCTTGACAGGAGGGCTCATGAAGCTAAGGTTAACATCACTTACCAGGTAAATGGTATTAACCATGGGAGTTGCCATGACAGCTGTTTGCTTCCATCACGTCAGCCTCTCGGTCGCCGACCTGGCCGCTCAGGAAGCTTGGTATGGCGATGCCTTCGGGCTCACCGAAGCGGAGGAGCGAATCGAGATGCCGGAGGCGGGCGTCCGCACCGCTGTGCTGAGTGACGGGGCCGGGCTGCGTGTGGAGTTCGTCGAACGTTCCGGTTCGAGCCCTGTCGCGCACGCCGATCCGTTCGCGGCCACCTCCGCGCAGACCTTCACGCACCTCGCGCTGCAAGTTCCAGATCTGGACGCGGCGTTTGCGCGCCTGACCACGGAGTGCGGTGCCGGGGCGGTGTCGCCGCCCGCGCCCGGAGCGACCAAAGGGATGCGCTACGCGTACGTCACTGACCCGGAAGGCAACCTCCTCGAGCTGATCGAAACGGCAGAGGGCTGACCACCATCAAGAGGCATCAGGCCTACCGGAGCTGAGGGCCGCCGTACGCAGGGCCGCCGCCACACGAGTCACCGGCTCGTTCGGCGCCTGAGGCGGGCGGGCGAGAAGCAGGCGTCGCTGTTCCTGGGGGCCGCCGCGGACCGGCAGGATGCGGACTCCTTGCGGTGCGGCGGAAACCAGCACTGCGGGCACCGTGGTCAATCCGCAGCCCGCGGCAACGAGTTGGAGCTTGGCGAGCCAGTCGCGGGCGATGTGGGCGATCTCTGGCCGTTCGTCCAGTCCCGGCCACACTCCCATCAGACGGTCCTCGCCCGAGGCGGAGCTCGCGATCCAGCGCTGCCCGCGCAGGTCGGCCACGTCGACGAAGTCGCCGCGGGCCAGCGGATGCGCCGCGGGCACCGCCAGACACAGGGCGCGTTCGGTGAGCGTCTGCACGGCGAGCGGGGGCGACTCGTCGTCCGGCGGGCGGAACGGCGGGGCCGAGGCGAGCAGGGCCAGGTCGAGGCTGCCGGCGCGCAGGGCGCGCACCAGCGCGGGAGTGCCGCCCTCCCGGCCGACGACCTGAATGCCGGGGTCCGTGTCGCGCAGGGCGGCCAGGGCGCGGGGCACGAGTACGGCACCGGCGCTGGGCAGCCAGCCCAGTCGAACCGTCGCGGCCTGCGCGGGCAGGCCGGACAGTTCGCGTGCGGCCGCGTCGATCTCGTCGAGTACGACCGTCGCGCGGCGCATGACGAGCCGCCCGGCCGCAGTAAGCCGTACGCCTTCGCGCCGCCGCTCGATCAGTTCCGCGCCCGCGGCTCGTTCGATCGCGGCGATCTGCCGGGAGACCGCCGACTGCGTGTAGCCCAGCGACGCGGCGGCGGCGGTGAAGGTCCCCTGCTCGGCGACGGCGCGGAAGACGCGCAGCGCGGTGAGTGACACATCCGTGAAGTCCATGACGTTTACGCATACTAGCCGTGCTGAACTTTCGCTGGACTCATGAACGCGGCGTTCCTAGCGTGGCATGCATGAACGGTTCACGTATCGCCCTCGTCACGGGCGCCAACCAAGGACTCGGCCGCGCTCTTGCCGAAGGGCTGGCGGCCCGCATGCATCCGGACGACCTGGTCCTGCTCACCGGCCGGAACCACCAGCGTGTGAGGAAGGCCGCCCACGAGGTCGGCCTGCTGCCCGGCACCCGGGCCCGCGTCGAGGGCCGTGTCCTGGACGTCACCGACAGCGACGCCGTCGCCGCTCTCGCCGATGACCTCCGCACCCGGCACCAAGGAGTCGACGTCGTCATCTCCAACGCCGTCGCCCGCCTGCTGCCCGAGGAGTCGCAGGCCGAGCGGGCCGACGAGTTCATCGACGTCTCGAACACGGCCACGCACACGATCCTGCGCGCCTTCGGCCCCATCCTGCGGCCGGGTGGACGACTGCTCGTCGTGGCCAGCAGCCTGGGCACTCTCGGCCATCTCGACCACCGCCTGCACCACCTCTTCGACGGCGCGAGCCTGGACCAGGTCGAGTACGCCGTGGAGTCGTGGCGCAGGGCCATCCACCACCGGAGCGCGCAGGAGGCGGGCTGGCCGGTCTGGCTGAACGTGCCCTCGAAGGTGGCTCAGGTCGCGGCCGTCCGTGCGGTCGCCGCCGAGCGCCGTGCCCATGACCTCGCCGCCGGCACGCTGATCGCGTCGGTGTGCCCGGGCATGGTGGACACCGCCACCTCGCGCCCCTGGTTCAGCGACTACAGCCAGGCCCGGACGCCGGCCCAGGCCGCCGAAGCCGTACTCGACCTGGTCTTCACCGAACACGTCGACCCCGCCCTGTACGGCGAACTGGTCCGCTACGGCAAGGCTCTGGACTGGCACGACGGCACGCCCCCGGTGGAGCAGGACCGCATGGTCACGCCCTGAACCCACAGGACCACCGCCACACACCTCAGTACGCGACGCAGTACACGGCAAGGAGTTCACGCATGAGCACCATCACCACTCCCTTCGGATTCTCCAGCACGGCCGCCGAGGTGGCGAAGGGGATCGACCTCACCGGCCGCCGCGCCGTGGTCACCGGCGCCTCGTCCGGCCTCGGCGCCGAGACGGCCCGCGTCCTGGCCGGCACCGGAGCGAGCGTCACGCTCGCCGTGCGGGACATGGCGGCGGGAGAACGCGTCGCCAAGGACATCACTGCCTCGACCGGCAACCGGGACGTTCAGGTCGCCCACCTCGACCTCGCCGATCCGCAGTCCGTCACCGCCTTCACCACGGCCTGGGAGGGCCCACTGCACGTCCTGGTGAACAACGCCGGCGTCATGGCCAGCCCGGAGCAGTACACCGAACAGGGCTGGGAGTGGCAGTTCGCCACCAACCACCTGGGCCACTTCGCGCTCGCCACCGGCCTGCACGACGCGCTGTCCGCCGACGGCAACGCCCGCATCGTCGCGGTGAGTTCCACCGGCCACCAGCAGTCACCCATCGTCTGGGACGACGTCAACTTCGCCTTCCGCCCCTACGACCCCTGGCTGGCCTACGGTCAGTCCAAGACCGCCAACGTCCTCTTCGCGGTGGAAGCCACCCGTCGCTGGGCAGGCGACAACATCACCGCCAACGCCCTGATGCCCGGCGCCACCTACACCAACCTGCAGCGCCACACCGGCGGCCGGGGCAGCGGCAGGGTGCCCGCCGAGCTGATCAAGACGGTCGAACAGGGCGCCGCGATCTCCGTGCTCCTCGCGACCTCGCCCCTCCTCGAAGGCATCGGCGGCCGCTACTTCGTCGACTGCAACGAGACCGACACCGTCGACCGGCGCACCGGCACCCTGCACGGCGTCGCCCGGTACGCCGTCGACGCGGACAACGCCCGGCGCCTGTGGGACCTGTCGGAGAGCCTGCTCACCCAGGCGATCTGAAGCACCCCCTCCGCCGCGCTCCTGGAGCGTGTCTCCTTGATGAGTGGGTCAGTTGATCGGATGTGTCTGTTCGGTTAATGATCACTGATGCGATGTGGGTCCGGATCGAGCCGTTGATGCCGCCCGATCCGGTCCGTCGACGACGGTGGGCGGATCATCGCCGGACCCTGGAAGCCATCGCGTGGAAGTACCGCACCTGCTCGCCCTGGCGCGACCTGCCAGAGGAACTCGGGCCCTTTCAGACCGCGCACAAACGCCTAATCAGGTGGGCCATGGACGGCACATGGGAACGGATTCTCGCGGCTGTCATTGCGGTGGCGGATGCTGGCGACGACGTGGGCTGGACAGTCTCGGTGGACTCCACCGTCTGCCGGGCTCACCAGCGTTCGGCCGGAGCCAGGAAAAGGGGGCGCCCGGCCGGACCGAGCCAGAGGATCACGCGCTCGGACGCTCCCGCGGTGGGTTGAGCACGAAGGTCCACTTGGCCAGTGACAGCCGGGCACGGCCTCTGTCCATTCACCTCACTGCGGGCCAGGCCGGTGACGCGCCGGCCTTCGAGGCAGTCATGGCCGGAATCCGGATCCCGCGAAGCGGACTCGGCCGGCCAAGAACCCGCCCTACGGTCGTCCTTGCGGATCGCGCTTACTCTTCCCGCGCAATCCGTCGGCACCTCCGTCGACGCGCATCCGTGCCGTTATCCCGCAGCCCGCCGACCAGATCGGCCACCGTCTGCGGCGAGGCCGCGCCGGAGGCCGCCCGCCCGGCTTCGACACTGAGGCATACAAAGAGCGCAATGCCGTCAAGCGGTGCATCGCTCGGATCAAGCAGTGGCGGGGCCTTGCAATGCGGACGGACAAGCTTGCTGTCGCCTACCAGGCCGCACTGCACCTGGCCGCCATCCTCATCTGGACCCGCAGGTGACAGGACGCCGACGTAGCCGGTCTATTGGAGGTCTGTGCTCGGTTGGCGACGCCAGTCCCATCCGGGGTAACGGTCCACCAGCGTGAGGAACTCACTCGCCTGCAGGATCTCGTCGTGGTTGGTGTCGACAAGACCGTCCACGCCAGGCAGGACGTCGCAGAGGAAGGCCCGGGCCGCGTCCATGGACTGGCACGACACATAGACCGCGTACGGTTCGCCGATCCGGGTCCTCACCTGCTCGAGCTCCTCCGGCTCGTAGTCCGCCAGGATCCCGCCGGAGAGGTCGATGTAATACGAGTACCCGTGCTGGTGCAGCCTTTCGTCGCCAGTCACGGGATCCGGCACGAGCTCAAGGGAACGGATTCGCCCTTCAAGCGACGGGCGTTGCTCCGCGGGGACAAGAACGATCACTGATGGCCAGGACACGCGTCTACCTCCCCCTCGACCGTAGTCGAGGTGGAGGACGTGCGCGACGCGCCCGACCGGCCGGGCAAGGAGTTCGTCTTCGTCGCGCGACGTGCATAGATCAGCCACCTGAGGGATCCCGTCGCACAGATCGACGGGGACTCGATCACTTCGCCGAGCAGATCCAGTGGAACGGGCGGCGAAACCCGCGGCACCGGGTGCTGCGCCGACAGCGACGCGGCCGCTCGGCACCGCGAACGCACCGCCCGAGGCCGGAGTCGAGCGGTGCCCCGGTCCGCGTGGAAACCGCCTCAGCCCGAAGACGGCTGCGGTTCCTCGGTGTGGGGCCGGACGAGGGTGGCAGCGGCGGCCTGGACGAAGTCGTGGATGAGGCGGGAGCGGCGGGCCGCCACCCAGGCCAGGGCCACCTCATTGGGGCCGATGCCCTCCACGCGCAGCGGGATCACGTCCGGCCGGGTGTAGAAGTTGGCGGTCGACAGCGGGAGCACGCAGACACCCGCTCCGGCCGCCACCATTTCCAGCTTCTCCTCCACCTGGTGGATCACCGGGACCTCGGGGCGCCGCCCGCCCTGCAGTTCCAGTGCCACCTCGCGCCACTCCGGAACGGCGTTGGGATCCTGCAACAGGTGCTCGGCGGCGAGATCCTTGATGCTCACCGACGTCCTGCCGGCCAAGGGGTGCCCGGCCGGCACCATGACGACGCGGGGCTCCCGGAAGAGCGGACGCATCTGCAGACCGTTGCGGTCAATGGGCAGACGCACGATGCTGACGTCGGCCCGGCCGTCCAGCAGCACCTCCACCTGGTCGTCCCAAGTGGTGCGCAGCAGGCGCACGTTCACGTCCGGATGGTGCGCGGTGAAGGCGACCATGGCCGGGGTGACCGTGATGCCGGGCATGAAGCCGATGGTCAGCGACTGTGTGTCCTGGGCCGCCGATCTCACACGCCTCATCAGTGCCTGGGCAGAGGCGAGCAAGGGCAGGGCGTCCTCCAGCAGCTGCTCTCCCGCCGGAGTGAGCAGCGTCCCGCGGCGGCCACGGTCGAACACCTCCGCTCCGAGATCGTCCTCGAGGCTGCGGATCTGCCGGGACAGCACCGGCTGGGCGATGTGCAGCCGCTCCGCGGCCCGCCCGAAATGGAGTTCCTCCGCCACGGCCACGAAATAGCGCAGCTTCCGCAGATCAAGATCCACCCGGAATCACCGCCTGCTCCGTCGCCACGGCGCACCCGGTCGGTCGGCCGCTGTGGACCATGGCCGTCCCGGACCTCCTCCGGCACGACCATGGCAGTCGATCACCAATCTACCGGGCGAGCGCGCGCCGCCGCAGACGCTGTCGGCCGTGCGCAGGCGTGCTCAGCCACGGGCGAGAACGGCCAGCGGGTCGGTGTGGGTGGGAGTCCAGCCCAGTTCCTCCCTGGCCCGGGCCGGAGTGAGCTGCTGGTCGAGAGCGAAGGCGTCCGCGATCGGGCCCATCTGTTCACGGGCCTGTTCCAGGCTGATCGACGCGACCTTGCCCTCGATGCCCGTGGCCCGGCTGAGCGCCAGGGCGCACTCCTTGGCGGTGGGGTTGACACCGCCGACACCAACGTACACCGAACCCGGCTTCGCCTTGAGGGCGGCGACGTACAGCTCGGCGATGTCGTCGATGTGCACCAGCGCCCACCGGTTGGCCCCGTCGCCGATGTAGGGGATGGCGCCGGCCTCCTTGCCCGGGGTGGTGTAGAAGACGTCGATCAGACGGTTCTCGCCGCCGTACAGCAGGCCGGGCTGTACCAAGACGGGGCGGCCACCGCGCTGGGCGCGCTCAAGGACGGCGTCCTCCACGGACTTGCGCCAGGCGACCAGGGACGGCGGGTTCCACGGCGCGCTCTCGTCCGCCACGCCCTGAGTGTCGCCGTAGACCCAGGTGCCGCCCGTGTGCACGTAGGGGCCGCTGCCGATGCCGTCCTGCATGGCGCCGGCCGCCTCCAGATCCTCGGCACCGGTCTCGGCCTGCGCCAGGTGGACGACGGCCTCCGCACGGGCAGCCGCGGCGTTCAACACGCCGAGGTCCCCAAGCCCGCCCCGCACCGGTGTCGCGCCGAGGGCACGGACGGTCCCGGCGGCGCCGTCGCTGCGGGCCAGGGCATCCACGGTGTGTCCCTGCCGGATCAGTGCGGCGATGGTCGCCCTGCCGATGTAACCGGATCCGCCGGTGAGGAAAACCCTCATCGTCTTAGCTCCTGTCAGTGGCTCGATGTCCTTGCCCCCACAGCCTCCGTCCGGCGACGGCACTCCGTCCAAGACCTCTTTCGACGCCTCTCATACCCGTCAGGCATCACACATGTGCCAGTGGCCGGAGGCACCCATGCTGATGCCCGGCGGGCATCAGCGGAGGCAGGCGGGAGCACGGCACTTCGGCGGGTATGACGGCAGCCCCCTCACCGGGGACAGCACGCGATGCGTCTTCATCGCACGCCGGACATGACCGGCCCGGCCCGGGCACCGGGACGACACCCGGTGTCGTCAGTCGCACAGCGAGCTCTGCACCGTGGGCGGCGGAAGGTACTTCTCCTCGACCGGCTTCGGCGCGGTCCCGGCGATCTCCTCCAGCTGAGCGAGGGTCGACCACCGGCCCGCGGCCGCGCCGCGCTCGATCGCGCGTCGAAACACCTGGGCCACCGCCCAGGCCTCCTGGGTGGCGGGCCGGCGTCCCGGGTGCAGCGGCACACCCAGGTGCTGCGCGAGCTCCTCGAGTCCTCCCTCGACACCGGGACAGGCGGTGCGAGCGAGCTCCGCCGCGTCCCAGCGGATGAGGGAGGCCAGGCGCGGGCACGCGGCTCGCTCGGTGTGCACGCGGACGCTGGCGTACCGGTCGACGTGCTGCGCCAGCTCATGGACCACCGGCAGTTGACCACCACTCAACGCTATTACCGGGTCGGCGATCAGCGCCGCCGTGAGGCCGTCGACAGGGTCACCGCGAGGCAGTTCGACCGGCACGGCAACCGGATCTGGCGGAGGGCGAAGGCCCTGCTCGACTCCGAGCACGCCCGCCGCGCGGTCGGGGAGGTCGCGGTGCCGTACGGGGTGTGTACCGAGCTGCCCCCAGGACCCCCGCCATGGGTACGGCCCTCGGCGTTGCTGTCGGGGCTCCGCCCCCTGTACCCCCGAACGGGGCCCGGTTCAGGGGCGAAGCCCCGTTTTAGGGGCGCGGGGAACTGCGCGAGCGGCCACGACGCGGCCGCACTCGTACGAACAAGGCGAACCCCAGGCAGCTGGGCGGGAGGCCGGGCCTAGTGGAGCATGCCCCAGATGAGTTCGGTGTCGGCGTCGGTCACACCGGTCGTGGTGACGCCGGACGACGTGCCGGGGAAGCGCAGCGAGCCGTTGATGGCGCCGACGTAGAGGTCGGCCTTGCCGTCGCGGTTGGTGTCGCGGAGGCGGACCGGCTCGCCGAAGCAGTCGTTCCATGCGACGTCGCCGGGGACGCCGGCGGTGTTGCGGGCGAGCCACTGGGAGTTGGTGCCGGTGATCCCGCTCGCGCTGCCGCGCAGGACGTGGACGCCGCCCTCGGTCGTCTCCTGGCTGATCTTCTCTCCGTAGACGCCGATCGCGAGGTCCTTGTAGCCGTCGCCGTTGATGTCGGCGGCCGAGACGGAGGAGCCGAACATGTCGCCGGACTCTGGGGTGCCGGCGACGTTGGTGGTGGCCTGCGTGATACGGACGGCGGTGGCGGGGCCGGTGGAGGAGCCGTACCAGATGGACACCCGGCCCTGGTAGTTGTTGTACATCTGGCTGCCCGCCGCGAGGTCCCCGTAGCCGTCCTTGTTGAAGTCGGCGATCACCGCCTCGCTGGGATCGCCGTAGTTCGTGACGAGGCGCAGGGTCTTGCCCGCGCTGAGCGGGGATCCGCCCTTGATGAACCACGCGTCCGTGCCGAAGTTGTCGGGCTCGTCGGTGATTCCGATGATCACCAGATCGGTCTTGGAGTCCCCGTTCATGTTGCCCGAGACCAGGGACGTGGGCGCGAATCTCGTCGTCTTGTCGTGGCTGGTGACCGAGCCTGCCACACCGGTGCGCGTGATGCTGCGGTAGACGTAGGCCTTGCTCCCGCTGATCGCGGCCAGGTCCTTCTTGCCGTCCCCGTTGAAGTCCCCGGCGGCGAGGTCGCGGCCGAAGCGGGCGTTCGACACCTTGGCACCGGCGTTGGGGATCGCGGTGCCACCCGAGAGGCCGGTCGCGCTTCCCCACAGGATGACGACGCCGCCCTCGTCCGTGCGTCCGTCGACGTCCTCGCGCGACACCGACACGGCGAGGTCCCCGTATCCGTCGGCGTTGAAGTCGGCGGGCACCCGGACGTCGCCGAACTGGTCCTCCGTCTCGTCGGCGCCGGGGACACCGGGGCTGTCCTGGGTGATCAACTGGGTCTGGGTGCCGGGTCCGGAGGCGGTACCGAAGGTGATCCGGACGCCGCCGCCCTTGCTGTACTGCTCGTAGGTGTAGCTGGCGTAGTCGCGGTAGCCGTCGCCGTTGAAGTCGTCCGCGTACCTGGCCGCCGCCGCGGTGGCGGGAGGTGCCGTGAGGACGGGGGCGAGGGACGCCACGAGGAGTGCCGCGCAGGCTGCGGGGCGAATGCGCATGAAGTGTCTCCTGATGATTCTGTGCGACCGCTCCTGTGCCGATTGATGTCTCAGGGACCACAGAGACAGGAGCGGTTGATGATCAGGAGACAGTCGGACGGGGGGAAAGGTTGCAGGCGGCGGAGCCTTGTTTCGGTGGCCGTCGACGGCAGTAGCCCGCCCGGTCCAGTACAGACGTCCCAGGCTCTACGACTGGCTCATCGCGGGCACGCTTGCTCAATGGCTCAACGCGCACTAAGAGGTCGTTTTCTCCCGTTGTTTTATCCCGGGATGCGGGTTTGATCCGGTGATGTCGGGTCGCGCCAGGAGATGGCGTTCTCGCCGGTGAGGCGGCGGGCCATCAGGTCGCTCATGGCGAGGTGGATCATGGCTTCGGAGCGGGCGGGGAGGGTCTCGTAGTCGCGGGCCAGACGGCGGTGCAGCATGAGCCAGCCGTAGGTCCGCTCCACCGTCCACCGCTTCGGGATGGGGGCGAATCCCCTGGTTCCGGGGGCGCGTTGGACGATTTCAAGGTCGATGCCGAGGGTGGCGGCGTGGTCGACGGAGTGCTTGCGGTAGCCGCCGTCGACCCAGACCTTGCGCAGGCTGGGGTGGTCGGTGGCGGCCTGCTCGAGGAGGGGTCGGCCGGCGGTGGAGTCCTGGACGCCGGCCGCGGTGACCAGCGCGGCGAGAAGCAGGCCGAGGGTGTCGGTGATGATGCTGCGCTTGCGGCCCACGATCTTCTTGCCCGCGTCGATGCCCTGTGTCCGGGCGGGGACGGAGGTGGAGGTCTTGACGCTCTGCGCGTCGATCACGCAGGCCGATGGCTGCGTGTTGCGGCCTTCCTGCTGCCGCACCGACTGCCTGAGCAGGCCGTTGAGCTGGGCGAAGATGCCGTCCTTCTGCCACTTGGCGAAGTAGCCGTAGACCGTCTGGTGGGGCGGGAAGTCGTGCGGGAGATAGGCCCACTGGCAGCCGGTGCGGTCCACGTAGAGGATCGCGTTCATGATCTCGCGCAGATCATGCTGGGGCGGCCGGCCGAAGTCCAGGGCCCGACCGCGGCGCTCGAAGCGCCAGGCGGACAGCACCGGCTCGATCAACTCCCAGCGGGCATCGGACAGATCACTCGGATACGCGCGACGGTCGGTCATTCCCTGGACGTACCGCCAGTCGGGGGCGTGCGCCCGGGCGTGCATCCTGCCCCGCAGAAGCACGGCACAGACAGGGGCGTCCAGGGTTGAGACAGGCGCAAGCCAACTCCGACCCCGCACGTCACACCATCTACCCCGACAAACACGACCGACTCAGCACCCTCACCAGCGCCAGATCACCGGCCCACAGAAACCTGGACCGATCACCGCACTACAGATGAAAACGACCTCTAAGAGGTCGTTTTAATCGTGAGTATTGGGCTTTAAGTCAGTTCGTTCTGCCTCTCGATGTGGTGCTGGTGGGTCTGTGATGGCGGTTCTGCTTGGTGAGGCTTGCGGTGCGACGGATGGGGCGGAGGATTGCTTGCGCCTGTCTCATTCAAGGACGCCCGGGTCTGTTCCGTGCTTCGACGCCGCAGGGTGCACGCCTGGGCGCACGCCCTTGGGCGGCGGTATGTCCAGGTCATGGCCGACCGTCGTGCGTATCCGAGTGATCTGTCCGATGCACGCTGGGAGTTGATTGAGCCGGTGCTGTCAGCCTGGCGCTTCGAGCGTCGTGGCCGGGCCCTGGACTTCGGTCGACCACCGGAGCATGACCTGCGCGAGATCATGAACGCGATCCTTTACGTGGACCGCACCGGGGTGCAGTGGCGCTACCTGCCGCACGACTTCCCGCACTGGAACACGGTCTACGGATACTTCGCCAAGTGGCAGCAGGAAGGCGTGTTCACCCAGCTCAACGGCCTGCTCAGGCGGCTCTTACGACAGAAGGAAGGCCGCGGCGCCGAACCATCTGCCGGCGTGATTGACGCGCAGAGCGTCAAGACTTCCACCAGTGTCCCCGCCTCAAGTCAGGGCATCGATGCGGGCAAGAAGATTGTCGGCAGGAAGCGGAGCATCATCACCGACACCCTCGGCCTTGTGCTGGCGGTGCTGGTCACCGCGGCCGGCGTCCAGGACTCCACCGCTGGCCGAGCCCTTCTGGAACAGGCCGCCACCGCCCACCCCACCCTGCGCAAGGTCTGGGTCGACGGCGGCTACCGCAAACACTTCGTCGAGCACGCCGCCGCCCTCGGCATCGACCTCGAAATCGTCCAACGCGCCCCCGGCGCCAGGGGATTCACTCCGATCCCAAAACGGTGGACGGTCGAGCGGACCTACGGCTGGCTCATGCTCCACCGGCGCTTGGCCCGCGACTACGAAACCTTGCCCACACGCTCCGAAGCCATGATCCACCTCGCGATGACCGACCTGATGGCCCGCCGCCTCACCGGCGAGACCACCGTCTCCTGGCGCGACCCGACAACACCGGATCCAGTTCGCATCCCGGGATGAAACAACGGGAGAAAACGACCTCTAAGACGACGTTGCGTTTGGCGTGATCGGTAGCCTGCATGCCCGTGACGATCACGGAGTGATTGGTCCCCGACGGGTTGTGGGAGTTGTTCCAACGGGTGGTGCCGGCCGCACCAGTCCGGCCGCAAGGCGGCGGCCGTCGACGCTACGGCACCGGGAGGGCCTGGCGGCGATACTGTTCGTGGCCACCTCCGGCTGCACTTGGCGGCAGGCTCCGGATTCGTTCGGGCCGTCCTGGTCAACTGCGTACCGGCGGTTCGCCGAGTGGAGCAAGGCCGAGTCTGGGGCAAGCTGCATCGGCTTGTGCTGGACGAACTCGGCCGGAACGGCGAGCTGGACTGGTCGCGGGACGCCCCGGAGCGCACCGGCGATACCAGCGGCTTAGCTTCGCTGTGCGCCAACCCAATCAACTCGCCCGATAATCACCCACCGCAGTACGATCTCGACATGTCGAACATCCAGCTCGTCAGCAGCCGTCACGGCAGCGGCCCGGCCCTGGTCGTGATCCGCCAGCTGGACCGGGAGGGCTGGGCACCCGTTATCGACCTGCTTGCTCGTGAACGCGATGTCGTGGCCGTCGACCTGCCGGGATTCGGCGACAGCCCACCGCTGCCGGACGGCACCACCCCCACCGTCCACGCACTGGCTGCCGAGGTCGCCAGGTGGTTCTCCACAGTCGGCCTCACACGCCCGCCCGTCGTCGGCAACTCGCTCGGCGCGGCCGTCGCACTCGAACTCGCCCGGACAGGCGCCGTCAGCAATGCTGTCGCACTGTCCCCCATCGGCCTGTGGACCGGCCCCGAAGCGGCCTATGCACTCGGCTCGCTTCGGGTCGCGCGCATGATGGCGGAGAGCCTCGGCGGGCGTACGGCACGAGTGACCGGCAATCCGCTGGGCCGCACACTCGCATTCTGGCAACTCGTCGCGCGGCCCCGGCAGATGACAGCACAGGCAGCCGACGGCGCCCTTCGCAACCTGGCCCGCTCACCCGGCTTCGAAGCCACCCGCAGGGCAGCCCGGAACTACCGGCTCCGTGGCTTCGCCCCCGGCGTCCCCGTCACCGTCGCATGGGGCACCCGCGATCTTCTGACACCGCTGCACCAAGCACGCCGTGCGACTCGGCTCCTGCCCGGGGCCCGTCATCTCCGGCTACACGGCTGTGGGCACTCACCCATGTCCGACGATCCCGGCTGCGTCGCCCACCTCCTGCTGTCCGCGAGCAGCAGCTGAGATGGACCGGGATGGCTGGGCCGAACGCTTCCAGGTCTCGCCGACCACGGCGCAGCGTGAGCCGACCGCTGCCGTCGGCTCGGCGAGACCGCATGGCCGACCACTCCAGCCGCCCACGCACCAGCCCAGGCCGAATCCAGCCCCCCCACCGAGCGGCGCATCACCAAAGTCCGTGTCCTGCGCCGCTGGGGACCGGCCCGCATCGCACTAAGAACTCCTAACTCAATGCCCCCGTCCAGCCGAGTGCTGATGCACGTGCATGATGACGAGAGCCGATGCGAGAGTGGGGAGCGGTCGTGGCCGAGGGCAGCACTGTGGATCTCATCCGTCTGGCCGACGGGGAGAGCAGTCTTGAGGTTCGCGTTCTGGGCCGGACGATGCCCGGGGTGTTGACCTTGCACGACTACCTCGATGCGGAGATCGTCGTCACGAGCGGGTTCGCCCAAGGACGTCTCGATGTGTGTCTGGCTCCGGACGACTTGGACAGCTGGTCACAGGTCCTGGGAGAGCTCGCCGCCGGGCGGGATGCCGTCTGGATGGATGACGGGCGCAACCCCGAGATCCGGTTCGAGCCGTCCGGTCAGGACGGGGTTGCCGTGTTCGTGGTGGAGGACCTGGCCGCATCGGGGACATCCGTCCGTGTCCCAGTGCGCCTGGCCAGCGGATGGGCCGATGAGCACCACGAACGGCTGCACCGTGTCCGTGCCGCTTGGCCTCAGGAGGTTGTGGAGACCTCTCCCGGCTCCTACGAGTGGCGACGCTGAGCCGTTGAGAAACGGCGCCAGCAGATGAGTGCGCAGGCCAGAGGAAGGCTTCGTGGATGTCGTCGCGGACCTCCCAGCGGATCCGCAGGCGGCGGAACCAGTGCAGATGGGCAAAGGTCCGCTCCACCACCCAGCGTTCGGCCCCGAGTCCGGAGCCGTGCTCGGTGCCGCGTCGGGCGATGACCGGCTTGACGCCCAGGTCCCAGGCGAGGCGGCGGTACTTGTCGTGGTCGTAGCCGCGGTCGGCGAGCACTGCGTCCGGGCGGCGTCGAGGTCGGCCGCGCTTGCCGCGGACGGGCGGAACGGCCTCCAGCAGCGGGATGAACTGAGTGACGTCGTCGCGGTTGCCGCCGGTCAGCGTGGCGGCGAGAGGGATGCCAGAGGCGTCCGTGAGCAGGTGATGCTTGCTGCCGGTTCTGCCCCGGTCGACAGGACTTCGTCCCGTCTTGGATCCCCTTTTAGTGCCCGGACATGCGAGCCGTCGGCCACCGCCCGGGAGAAGTCCAAGACGTTCGCGCCGCGCAGCAACTCTCCGCTTGCCGCGGCACCAGCCCGGCGGGCCCGTCCTGAGCCGCGCCCGTCGGGACGGTCACTGATACTGGTGAAATGGGCAAAAGTGGGCCATATGTCCCAGCGGGCCGACGGGGCGAGCGAATGCCCCCCAAGGCCGGGCCGCCGGAATCCGGCCCGGAGGCCCGTCACGAGACGGCCGGCCGACGCGGGCTGTCGTTGCTGAAGCCGCGCAGCTTCGCCGGCCAGGTCTTCCTGCTGCAGCTGGTGGTCGTCCTGCTGCTCATCGCCACGGCTGTGGTGGCGCTCGTGATCCAGGACCGTAACCGCGCGATCCAGGAGGCCGCCGATCGGTCACTGGTGGCGGCCGAGTCGTTCGCGAACGCCCCGGGCACAGCGGAGGCGATGCAGAGCGATGACCCGACGGCGGCACTTCAGCCACGTGCCGAGACCGTACGCAAGAACACCGGCGTCGACTACGTCGTAGCGCTCAGCCCTTACGGCTTCCGATGGACCCACCCGGACCCGGACCAGATCGGCAAGCACGTCTCCACTTCCTACGACGAGGCGCTGGAAGGCGAGCCCCACCAGACCACGTTCGACAGCAGCCTGGGGAAGGCGGTCGACTCGACGGTGGCCGTCTTCGACGAGGAGGGGACCGCGGTCGGCCTCGTCACGGTTGGGGTCACGGTGAACACGGTGACCAGTGTGGTGCAGCACCAACTGCCGGTGATCTTCGCCGCCGGCGGTGTCGCGCTGCTGCTGGCCGCAGGTGGTTCGGCTCTGGTCAGCGGGCGTTTGCGGCGCCAGACTCGGGGTCTGGGGCCGGTGGAGATGACCCGCATGTACGAGCACCACGAGGCGGTGCTGCACGCGGTCCGTGAAGGCGTGATCATCCTGGACCGTGACGGAAGGCTGCTGCTGGTCAACGACGAGGCACGCCGTCTGCTCGCACTGCCGCCGGAAGCCGAGGGCCGCCCGGTCACCGGACTCGGACTGAGCCCGGCCCTGGCAGAACTGCTGGGGTCGGGCCGGACGGCCACGGACAGGGTCTTCCTTGCCGGAGACATCCTCCTCGCGGTCAACGTGCGGCCGGTGGGACCGAACGGGGGCAGCGTGGCCACGCTGCGGGACACCACGGAACTGCGCGCCCTCGCAGGTCGGGCGGACGTGGCCGGCGGGCGCCTGCAGCTGCTCTACGAGGCCAGCACCCGAATCGGGACCACCCTCGACATCAAGCGCACCGCCGAGGAGCTGACCGAGGTGGCGGTCCCGCGCTTCGCCGACTTCGCCACCGTCGAGCTGGTGGAAGCCGTGCTGCTCGGTGATGAGCCGACGGGGGCACCTTTGGAATTGCGCCGCATCGCGGCCGCGGGCAACCGGGAGGAGACGCCCTTTCACCCCGTCGGGACGCGTATGCGCTACGTACCCGAGAACCCGGTGGCCATCGGTATGACGACAGGCCGGCCGATCCTGGTGGCGCACCTCGCCGTGGCCGACGGGTGGCGGGCCCAGGACCCGGAGCGGGCCCAGAAGGTCATCACCTACGGAATCCACTCCATGATTTCGGTCCCGCTCCAGGCCCGAGGCCAATTGCTCGGCGTCGTGGAGTTCTGGCGTTCGGAGCAGGACGCTTTCGAGTCGGACGACCTCTCCCCCGCCGAGGAACTAGCCGCCCGGGCGGCCGTGTGCATCGACAACGCGCGCCGCTACACGCGCGAGCACACCACGGCCGTCACCCTCCAGCGCAGCCTGCTGCCCGGCACACTTCCCGAGTTGTCCGCC
Source organism: Streptomyces sp. R11 (assembly GCF_041051905.1). Taxonomy (NCBI): domain Bacteria; kingdom Bacillati; phylum Actinomycetota; class Actinomycetes; order Kitasatosporales; family Streptomycetaceae; genus Streptomyces; species Streptomyces sp. R11. The sequence goes on along the minus strand of NZ_CP163432.1, from coordinate 9,044,516 downwards.
TTGGAGGTCGGGCACCGGTACCTGCCCGCGCAGGCGGGGGTGGGCGGCGACTGGTACGACGTCATCCCGCTGCCGGGGGCCCGGGTGGCTTTGGTGGTCGGTGACGTCGTCGGACACGGTCTGCACGCCGCCGCGACGATGGGTCGCCTGAGGACCGCGGTGCACAACTTCGCCGCCCTGGACCTGCCGCCGGACGAGCTTCTCGTGCGCCTCGACGAGCTGATCACCCGGATCGACGAGGACGCGGCGGCCCAGGGCGAGACCGTTGCCGTCACCGGCGCCACCTGCCTGTATGCGGTCTACGATCCGGTCTCCGGACTGTGTGTCCTCGCCCGGGCCGGTCATCCCGGCCCGGCGCTGGTCTCGCCCGACGGCTCCGTGACCTTCCCCGACATCCCCGGCGCCCCACCCCTCGGCGTGGCAGGAGGTCTGCCGGTCGAGACGGCCGAACTCCAGCTGGCCGCCAACAGCCGACTGGTCCTCTACACCGACGGCCTGGTCGAAGCCCGCGGCCGGGACATCGACATCGGACTCGGCATGCTGAGGGAGGCGCTCGCCGCTACGGACGGCGCCACCCCGGACGACACCTGCCGGACGGTGCTCGACGCGATGCTGCGCACCAGGTCGAGTGACGATGTCGCTCTGCTCGTCGCACGCACCCGGCTCCTCGACCCGGAGCAGGTCGCGGAGTGGGAGGTGCCAGAGAACCCAGCCGCCGTACCCCGGATCCGCGCTGAGGCCACCCGCAGGCTGGAAGCCTGGGGGCTGGGCGAGGCCGCCTTCACGACCGAGCTGATCCTCAGCGAGCTGGTGACGAACGCCATCCGGTACGGCAAGAGCCCCATCGGCCTGCGTCTGCTGCACGACCGTGACAGCCTGATCTGCGAGGTCGGAGACGGCACCAGCACCTCCCCGCACCTGCGCCGCGCAGCCTTCACCGACGAGGGCGGCCGTGGCCTCTTCCTCGTCGCGCAGCTGTCCCGCCGCTGGGGCACCCGGTACACCGACCGAGGCAAGATCATCTGGGCTGAGCAGGCACTCGATACCGAAGCCGCCGGGATCTGAGCGGGTCCCTGACGGCGGATCTGTGAAGTGGGCCGGAAACCGGGCCGTCGCCCGCTCGGGGTGTGCGCACCCGGAGGGTTCAGGAGTCGTCGACCGAGAGGTACGGGATCTTGGCCGGGTCCTGGCCGAAGGCACCCCCGAGATAGACGGCCGACAGCTTGGTGAGCGTTCCGTCGTCGATCAGCTGCCTGATGATCCGGTCCAGCTCCTCCTTGTCGGGTGACCCCGCCGGGTACAGGGCGCCGTACCCCTGGTCGGTCCGGTACTGGCCCACCAGGCGCACCCTGCTCTCCTGCTTTTGGGGATACGCCAGCAAAATGGTCGTGTCGTGGACGACCGCGTCGACCCGGCCCTCCTCCAGCGCCTTGACCATCTCCGGGTCGTTGGCGAAAGCGGTGACGGGCTTGGTCGGCTTGAGGCGGTTCTCGACGAACTCCGCGCCCGTGGTGCCCTCGGCCACTCCGATCCGAACGTCACGGATGTTGTCTTCGTTGATCTTCTCACCGTCCCTGATCAGCACTCCCAGGGTCGAGGAGAGGTAGGGCGGGGAGAACTCGGCAACCTCGCTCCGCTCCGGGGTGATCGTGATCTGCGCCAGGGCCAGGTCGAAGTCGCTGGTCCGTCCTGACACCACCTCCGGGAAGGGTGCGTTCTCCACCTTCACCCGGTCGAGTCCGGACCGGTAGGCGATATTGGCGGCCATGCAGTACTCGTAGCCGCTCTTGACGGACTCCGGCGTGCTGCCGTTCCACCAGCCCGGCGCGGGCAGCGTCGTTTTGACCGTAAGGGCGCCCGCCGTCTCGGGTGAGAGGTGAAACTCCCCGTAGTCCCCTGTGACAGGGCAGCCGCCGTACTGGGCCTTCGGCGACTCCGACCCGCCCTGGTCACAAGCCGCTGTCGCCACGATGAGCGTCACGCTGACAGCCAGAGAGACGATCGCTGCCGCGGCGCGCATCATTGCACCTCCGGTAGGGACATACTCCTTGAGTCACCATAAATCACCCGGAACCATACGACTGCCGGAGCCATGCAGGAGGACTCCGGGGCGCGGATCCGGTCACCCGCAGTCCGGCGGTTTCGCCGCGCCCGGCCGCAATCACGAGCTGCCCCACGGTCCCACTGTCGGCGCATCCCGTGAGAGGCACTCGGGCAGATCCTCAGCATCAGCGGAGACCGCCCGGAACCCCACCACGAGCGACTCATCCAGCACCACCTGGACCAGCACAAGCTCGGACACGCCCCCCCCCGCACCCTCAGCCTCGCAAGCTCCGCCTGCACCACCCGACGAATGCCATCAACGAGTACGTCCGGCGGGGCCGACGCGGGCTGGAGAGGCTGCCTCGGTCGCCGAGCCGCAGCGCGCGCAGAACACGGCGAGAGAAGGGCATCCGCCGGGGCGGACGCCCCCCCTCGCGGTCGCCCCGCCTGAACTCGACCGGACCCCGCGTCACCTACGCCAGAACAGGTGGTGGGTCACCCCACTCGGGCTGGGCACGACCTCCAGGTGAAACCGGTCGAGCAGCTCATCAGGGGACTCCCAGAGTCGCAGTCCGGACCCGAGCTTCACCGGCGAGACCACCACATGCATGGTGTCGACGAGGCCGTCATCAAGGAACTGCCTGATGGTGGTGACCCCGCCGCCGAGGCGAACGTCCCTGCCCTGCGCCGCTTCCCGTGCCCGTTCGAGGATCTTGGCCGGGCTGCCGTCGACGAAGTGGAACGTGGTGTCGGAGAGCGCGAACGACGGACGCGGGTGGTGGGTCATGACGAACACCGGAGTGCGGAACGGGGGCTCCTCTCCCCACCAGCCGCGCCAGTCATGGCCCTGCCAGGGCCCGCGCTGAGGCCCGAACTTGTTGCGGCCCATGATCTCGGCACCGATGTTGCGCGCGAAGTCTCGCGTGAAGTAGTCGTCAAGGCCCCGGCTTCCCCCTGGATCGGTGCGCATGGGCCAGCTCGCCGTGGCTCCGGCCCAGGCGAACAGCCTCTCGGGGTGGTCATGACCGAACGGCCGCTCAAGACTCTGGTACTCACCGGCACCGATTCCGTCACTCGAGACGTTGAAGTTCATGACTCTCAGCAGTTGATCCACGTGTTTCCTCGTCAGGTTCTGTCGCGTCATCGTGCGGCGAGGCGCCGCACATCATGACGTCGAACGGGACGTGACTGAATCGACAGCGGCCCACGTTCTTTCTTGGAGCGGTTCGGGGAGCAGGCCGGTCCTGTCTCAGCCTTCGGCGGCGTCGGGTTCGGCGATGATCCGCGCGAGCAGTTCTGGGCGCGTAAGCCTCCGGACGGTCGCTGGTCCCTGTGTGCGCGACCACACGGACCGCGCCGACGTCGGCGAGCCGTGCGCCCGGGCCGGAGGCCATTCGCGGAGCGCAATGACCCGCCTCCCTCAAATCTCGGGTGAAAGCCCTCAACACGCCTATAACATACGGCAGTTGCCTATGCCCGCAAATCTTGCGAAAGCTACACACGGCGGGACCGCGTTCCCTACCGTGAGTATCCGGCACGTCATGCTGCGTGCTCGACTTTCAAGGGGGGAGAGCCGACTCATGGATCCTGTCACTTTGATCACCACCGCACTCGTGGCGGGTGGGGTCGCGGGCATCTCAGGTGCGGCATCCAGCGCGGTCCAGGACTCCTACCAGGCGCTCTGCGATGCGGTGCGCCGGAAACTCTCGGGTGGGCAGGGTGAGATGGAGGACCAGCAGGCGCGCGTGGACGTGCTGGACGCCTACCTCACCAACCCGGTCGGCCACCATGACGACCTTGTGCGCGCGCTCGCCACGACGCACGCCGACCGCGACGCCGGCCTGGCCGACGCCGCGCGGGCGGTCCTCGTGCTGACCCACCCCGGAACACGGAGCGACCAGCGGACCTACACCGTCGACGCCCGCCACGCCCAGGGCCTCGTGGTCGGCGACCGCGCCCAGCAGACCAATCACTTCTCCGGGTGACGGCTCCATGAGCGGCCGGATCACCGGCGACCGGGGCCTCAGGCCGGATCCGGAAGACCAGAGGCCCCTCGATCTGCGAGGTGCCCAAGGCGTGATGGTCGGCTCCGGCCGCCAGCGCAACATCTTCATCAAGTACCTCGTCGAGCTGCCGCGCAGCATCAAGGTGGTACTGCTCCTGCTGCTCTGCCTGGCCGTCATCGCCGGCGGGGGGTGGATCGCCTCCCGGTGGATCATCCCGGAGATCGCCCCCACCTACCGCACCCAGTTCCTCGTTGACACGGCGAAAGGCAGGGACCCCCGCGGAGCATCCGACATCGCCGCCTCCGTACGGACGACGGTGGGCAACTCCGGGGACGGCGACGCGCTCGCCCTGCGCACCTTCGGCGGTGCGTGCGGGGCGAGCGACAACACCCGGCGCCTGGTCGACTTCACGACTGATGACCGCCGCGAACTCGCACAGGCCACCGAGAGCATCCGCGCCGCCGGGGAACCCACCCTGGTACGCGGCATCGTGGAGGCGGTGCAGGACTTCTCCCGGCCGTTCGACCTCTCCGCCACCCAGATGAACCGCGTCATCGCGATCACCCGTCACGGCGCGGACGCCTGCGACGACGACATCGCCTTCGTGGAGAACGAGATCCGGGACCGGATCCGCGCGGCAGGGCTACGCCTCGAGTTCCGGGTGGTCGGCTATCAGGTACCAAAGGCAGAGCGTGACCGGCTGCGCCGGATCGCCGCGGGCGCCGGAGCCCCGGATCCGCTGCTCGTCGACACCCTTCCGGAGCTGGAGGCCGCCGTGGACTGGTATGCCAACGACGAGCCGGTCCTGCGCGGGGCCCGAAAGGTCGTCGACGCGCTCAATCCCGCCGTCGAACAAGTCGACGCGGCCGTGCAGGCGATCGACGAAGGCCGATTCGAAGCCGCCGAGGGCCACCTGCGCACGGCACGCGGGGCGGACCCCCGGGTCAGGGCGGTCCTCGAGGACCTGGCGGGCCGCACCAAGAACCCGACCGAACGCGACATCAACGCCCACGCCACACAGCTTCGTGACCGGCAGCGACGCGTCATCGAGGCCGCCGACGAACTCTTGGACGCCGAACGGGCCCGAACCGCCGGCGGCCCTGAACCGCGGACGGCCTACCGGAGGGCCGCCGACGCCTACAACACGGAGGCCGAAGCCTTGAACAAGACACTCGCCAAGCTGCGCGCCGAATCCCCGGTTGCCACATGACGGGCCAGCAACCGGCCGAGGACACCGCGGCCGACAGGACCAGGACTGCAGACGCTTCCGGCGGTGTCGGGACGCCCCCAGAGCCGGCCACTGCCCCCCGGAGGTCCCGGCGGCGCAAGGTGATCACCGCGCTGATCACGGTGACCGTACTGCTCCTGGGCGCCGCCGCGTTCTACGTGTACCGCTCCGTACCGGACCACCGCACCGCATTCCTCGTGGACGCGTCCGTCCCCGTGCCGGCCGCCGCGACACGCCGTGGGGCCGACTTCGCCGCCGTGGCCCGTGCCGTCGGCTCGGCGGCCCAGAACGCGGGGGAAGACGACGCCCTGTCCCTGCGCAGGTTCGGAGGTGACTGCGGCAAGCCCGAAAACACATCGCAGGTCGTCGCGAGCGGAACCAGCCAGGGACGCAAGATCGCTGACTCCGTCCGCGGGGTGACGCCCGGCGGACAGGCGACGCTGGGCAGCGGAATCGCCGCGGCGATCGACGACTTCGACGGTCTCCACCCGTTCCGCGGGGAGAAGAGCAACCGCATCATCGTGGTCACGAGCAGCGGCAGGGACGCCTGCACGTCCGATCAACGTGCACTGCTCAAGGACGCCCATGACAAGGCGAAGGCCGCCGGGCTGGAGCTGGAGTTCAGGTTCGTCGGCTACAAGGTACCCGCCGGCGAGCGGGCCGACCTCGGCCGACTCGCGACCGCCGTGAACGCGCCCGCGCCACGCTTTGCGGACACAGCCGACACACTCACCCCCGAGCTCCAAAAACTGATGCCGCCGAAGGAGCACGAAGCCCGAAACGTGACGGTGCCCAGCAGCCCCGGTGCGCCGGAGACATCAGCACGCCCCGAACACCCCTTCGTCGTCGGGCTCTTCACCGGCTGGGCGGTCAACGTGACGGGCACGCCGGTGCGCTGCGCCGCGACGACCAATGCGACCACCGACCGGGAGTGCCGGTTCACGATGCGCGAGGGCGAGCGCATCACCTTGCAGGCCGCCGTCAGCGGCCCCAACCCCAACCCGATGGGTGACCTCGCCGAGCAGAACAACCCGTATTACGAGCCACGCAAAACTCCCTACTGGTACGGCTGCGACGAGGGCCCCAGGTCACGTACCTGCACGGTCACGATGACCAAAGAACGGGTTGAGACCAGCAAGCGCTGGGCGGACAGCGCATCGTCACCCACGGGCATGGCGGCCACCCGGCTGCTGGCCTGTGTAACAACCGAAGAGACATCAGTCCTGACCCTCGCACGCACCTGCGCCGCGCTGACCGGCTCCGAGGCACCTCCCGACCCTGAGGTCACCTATGCCGACGGCTCGACTGGATGAGCGGAGACCGGGCTGGGTCGATGAAGCCGGTGCCCATACCCGCCCCATCCCGAGGGGGTCGATTGGGCGGGGCCGTTACGGTCGTCCGGCCGAGCCCCGCCTGCCGACGTCGATGCGATCCTCCACACTGCACACATGAGGCAACCTTCCTTTCAGGCCTGCGGCCTGCCGGACTCGGTACGTGAGGGGCTCGAAGCGTGGCTGGGCGACCCGGCCGCGATACGCAGGGCGCCGAATTGGAACTGGCGGGCTCTTGCCCGCCATCTCGGCCGTAGCGAGCACATGACCGACATCGTCCCAGCCGTCGCTGGACTGCTCTCACACCAGCAGACCGCTGCCCTCTCCCGCGGCGTTCCAGCGTGACCACTGCCAGCACCGTCACCCTCGACGATCCACGGCCGTGCACGAGGTCGTCAGGCAACCAAACAGCTTTCACCATCAGAAACGCTGTCTTAGAGGTCGTTTTCTCCCGTTGTTTCATCCCGGGATGCGAACTGGATCCGGTGTTGTCGGGTCGCGCCAGGAGACGGTGGTCTCGCCGGTGAGGCGGCGGGCCATCAGGTCGGTCATCGCGAGGTGGATCATGGCTTCGGAGCGTGTGGGCAAGGTTTCGTAGTCGCGGGCCAAGCGCCGGTGGAGCATGAGCCAGCCGTAGGTCCGCTCGACCGTCCACCGTTTTGGGATCGGAGTGAATCCCCTGGCGCCGGGGGCGCGTTGGACGATTTCGAGGTCGATGCCGAGGGCGGCGGCGTGCTCGACGAAGTGTTTGCGGTAGCCGCCGTCGACCCAGACCTTGCGCAGGGTGGGGTGGGCGGTGGCGGCCTGTTCCAGAAGGGCTCGGCCAGCGGTGGAGTCCTGGACGCCGGCCGCGGTGACCAGCACCGCCAGCACAAGGCCGAGGGTGTCGGTGATGATGCTCCGCTTCCTGCCGACAATCTTCTTGCCCGCATCGATGCCCTGACTTGAGGCGGGGACACTGGTGGAAGTCTTGACGCTCTGCGCGTCAATCACGCCGGCAGATGGTTCGGCGCCGCGGCCTTCCTTCTGTCGTAAGAGCCGCCTGAGCAGGCCGTTGAGCTGGGTGAACACGCCTTCCTGCTGCCACTTGGCGAAGTATCCGTAGACCGTGTTCCAGTGCGGGAAGTCGTGCGGCAGGTAGCGCCACTGCACCCCGGTGCGGTCCACGTAAAGGATCGCGTTCATGATCTCGCGCAGGTCATGCTCCGGTGGTCGACCGAAGTCCAGGGCCCGGCCACGACGCTCGAAGCGCCAGGCTGACAGCACCGGCTCAATCAACTCCCAGCGTGCATCGGACAGATCACTCGGATACGCACGACGGTCGGCCATGACCTGGACATACCGCCGCCCAAGGGCGTGCGCCCAGGCGTGCACCCTGCGGCGTCGAAGCACGGAACAGACCCGGGCGTCCTTGAATGAGACAGGCGCAAGCAATCCTCCGCCCCATCCGTCGCACCGCAAGCCTCACCAAGCAGAACCGCCATCACAGACCCACCAGCACCACATCGAGAGGCAGAACGAACTGACTTAAAGCCCAATACTCACGATTAAAACGACCTCTTAGAGGTCGTTTTCATCTGTAGTGCGGTGATCGGTCCAGGTTTCTGTGGGCCGGTGATCTGGCGCTGGTGAGGGTGCTGAGTCGGTCGTGTTTGTCGGGGTAGATGGTGTGACGTGCGGGGTCGGAGTTGGCTTGCGCCTGTCTCAACCCTGGACGCCCCTGTCTGTGCCGTGCTTCTGCGGGGCAGGATGCACGCCCGGGCGCACGCCCCCGACTGGCGGTACGTCCAGGGAATGACCGACCGTCGCGCGTATCCGAGTGATCTGTCCGATGCCCGCTGGGAGTTGATCGAGCCGGTGCTGTCCGCCTGGCGCTTCGAGCGCCGCGGTCGGGCCCTGGACTTCGGCCGGCCGCCCCAGCATGATCTGCGCGAGATCATGAACGCGATCCTCTACGTGGACCGCACCGGCTGCCAGTGGGCCTATCTCCCGCACGACTTCCCGCCCCACCAGACGGTCTACGGCTACTTCGCCAAGTGGCAGAAGGACGGCATCTTCGCCCAGCTCAACGGCCTGCTCAGGCAGTCGGTGCGGCAGCAGGAAGGCCGCAACACGCAGCCATCGGCCTGCGTGATCGACGCGCAGAGCGTCAAGACCTCCACCTCCGTCCCCGCCCGGACACAGGGCATCGACGCGGGCAAGAAGATCGTGGGCCGCAAGCGCAGCATCATCACCGACACCCTCGGCCTGCTTCTCGCCGCGCTGGTCACCGCGGCCGGCGTCCAGGACTCCACCGCCGGCCGACCCCTCCTCGAGCAGGCCGCCACCGACCACCCCAGCCTGCGCAAGGTCTGGGTCGACGGCGGCTACCGCAAGCACTCCGTCGACCACGCCGCCACCCTCGGCATCGACCTTGAAATCGTCCAACGCGCCCCCGGAACCAGGGGATTCGCCCCCATCCCGAAGCGGTGGACGGTGGAGCGGACCTACGGCTGGCTCATGCTGCACCGCCGTCTGGCCCGCGACTACGAGACCCTCCCCGCCCGCTCCGAAGCCATGATCCACCTCGCCATGGCCGACCTGATGGCCCGCCGCCTCACCGGCGAGAACACCATCTCCTGGCGCGACCCGACATCACCGGATCAAACCCGCATCCCAGGATGAAACAACAGGAGAAAACGACCTCTTAGAAGTTGGGGCACATCCTGTTGGCTCGGCCGGGCGGTCACGGATCGCCGCCGTAGCAGGCTGCTGCGTGCTGTCGCCATCCTCGCTCGTTGCCGTCAGTGCCCTCGCGCGATCCACTCAAGAGAACTGCTGACATGCCCGGGGATATACCAGCACCTCCTCCAGCATCGGTCACGACTCACGTCGGCTTCAGAGTATGGTCCAGGCACTCGCTCGGGGCACAGGTTGCACGTCATGCTCTCCGTAGCCGCCGCTGTCGTCGTGACCCACCACATCGTCGGTCAGCGGAGCGCGGGCCACGAGAGCCTGACGGCCTTCGAGGAGTGGGACAGGGGGGCGGGAGCTGATCAGCTCTCTGCTCCCAATTCTCCCGCGGGGCCGGCATCCTGGGCGAGGTAGCGCAGGGCGCGCATCACGGTGTCCGCCTCCTCGTCGTGCAATTCCCGGCTGGGTCCCCCGAGGGCGGCACCTCGGGCGGCGATGCCGCGCAGGGGCCGCAGTGCAGTGTCCGCCTCCTCGACCTGCAATTGCCGGCTGGGCCCCGCCGTCTGGAGATCTCTTCCCATGGCAACGGAGATCGCCTCCCGGGCCGGGAGGAACGCGATCGGGGCAGAGTACGCGGCCAGGTCGTTCACGCGGACCAGGCGCAGCTCGCTGGGCTCTGTCTTGGAGCCGGACAGGACCACTTCGGTGTTCTCGACACGACCCCGGGCGACCCAGTAATGGTTGCTGCTGTTCCGCCAGAGTTCGAACGTCACGGGTTTCCCCTCTGCGGTGATGGTGATGTGTTCGGAGACCGGCAGGCTGGCCGGAAGTCCCCCACCGGGGTGGCAGTAGTCCTCCAAAGCGTCCTCCAGGGCCTCGCTCGCCTTTGCATTGCCGGAGGAGGCGCTGAAAACCATGACGTGCTCGACCTGTGGGTCATAGGACGCAGAGCCGAACCACAGGCACACATGGATGTCGCCGGTGACTTGGTTGTCGCCGCCACCCATGAACTGCCGTGTTTCCGGCCAGTCGGCATCAACAGCGACGACCCTGAAAGCATCTGTCGAAACAGGGGTGGCTTGATCGTTCATGGGATCTCCTTGTGCTCGTCCGTGATCAGGCATCGCGCCATGCACGAGACCGGGTCCAACGGGTTGGGCCTGGGCTGGTCGGTGCACTGCCACTCTCGCGGGACCGGTCTCACCAGGTTCTGGCAGCGGAGCGCATGGGGCGCCCGGCGACAGTGGCCAGTCGGACCGAGACCTCCATCGATGGTTCGCCTGCGTCCGGCCCTGGCCGCTGTTGTACGTCCTCGTTGGTGTCAGCCGCTGGTGTCACAGGTCCCAGGCCCCTTGACAGCCAGAGGGCGCGTATCAGCGCCCGGACTGGCCACCCTTGCAGTGTGGCGATCCTCTCGGATCAGACCCGGGTGGCGTGCTGGTCGAGGATGACTCGCAACCGGTCGACATCCGCCGGTTCCGGGGCGCCGCGCTTGGGGAGGACGACGATGCCGACGCTGTACTTGTCGGGTGTCATCAGCACATAGAGCGCATCAGTCTCCGCATAGCGGGTGATCATTGGCCACCGGTGAATCGTCTCGCTGTCCCGCGAGGTCACCCGCACCCCGGTGTCGTCCACAACGGCCCGGAACTCCCCCTGCGGGGCGACCATCCGGTATACCTGGCGCCCTTGCAGGGCAGGTACCAGCACGTACACACCGATGCACAAGGCCAGCGCCGCGAGGCAGAGCACCGTCACACGGAGGCTGGGACCCTTCGGCCCAGTGAAGCTCACGGCAAAAGCGCCTAGCACGACGATCGCGCTGGCGAGGATGATCCCGCTCTGCAGCCGTCCCGCCGGTGTGGCTCGCATCCGCGCGCGAATTGCCCCCGTAGCGTCCGCGGTCGTCGGCACGTAGGCCAGCTCTACAGTGCTCGTTTCCTGCACGGTCGCTCCCCAGATCGTCGTGCTGCCGAGCCGCGATCGTAGCGGGGCCCGCCCACCCCCGGGCCCGCGGGGGCTACGCTTTGTCGAGCTGGCCCAACCCATTGCTGGGTGTTCAGTAGCCGAAGAAGTGGGAAACGGATTTGGGCTGACCTCATGGGCTTCATACGGCGCCTACTCCGGCGTCCTCGTCCCTCAGCACCCCACACTGTTCGGGCCTCTGCCAGAAGTGGCACAAGACCCCGCCGCCTTCGCGGCGGAGATTCAACGCCGGTTGCCCCTGGTCGACAGAACTGGCTCAAGACGTGCATGGTGAGCAAGGGCGAGAAGAGAATTCGTCCTGGTGTGTCCGGCCGAATGTACCGGCTGTGTCTGGCCGCACGTACCGGCAAGGGAGGGCAACTCCCGTCCTCGACCATCGCGGCCACCCGCTGCCGGGTCCGCTGAAGCCTCCGCCACTGCCGTGACCTGCACCGACTCAAGCAGAACACCGCCTCCGCCGCCATCGTCTGCGGCAGCGGATCACCGCACTCCCGGCAGTACCGCCGAGCCGTCGATGCCCAGGCCGGCCACCACGCCCGTGACCGTGACGGGGAGGTCAAGGACCAGGACGACCGCGGCGAGGGCGATGTCCTTGGTGATCGTCACACCGATGACGTGCAGGGTGCAGGAGATGCGACCGGCCCGGCTGGACTGGCCAGGGGTCTTGCCGTGCTCGCCCTGGGGGCCTGGTGTGAGGTCTGGAACCAGTTTGTCGCTGCCTTCTTGGCGTGTCTCAGATTCATCAACTCCCGTTGATCGGTCGTGGGGTTCGTTGTTGATGAGGATCGTTTCGCGGCTCTACCGTCCCGGCGCCTGTTGGTTCACTTCTTCTCTGCCGAGGGCTGGCAGTCCTGGGGGCTCTGTGGCGAGCCGTTGATCCCTGAGCGGATGCCGGTGCTGTTCGAGGTTGGGCACGGTCCGCGCGCAACGCGGGCGGTGAACACCTGGCTTCGTACGCTGCCGTCGAGCAGCGCCGTCGCCGAACTCGTGGCGGGCGTACGCGTTGGCGGCCCGGGACTGGCTCATGCACCTGCGGCGACACCGGGGCGCGGTGTTCGGAACGCGGCAGGAGTTGGTGGCCGCGGTCGGTACGTACGCGGACCGACGTCTGTCGGGACCGCTCAAGGAGCGTCACCGGCTCCTGCTATCCGTCCTGGCGGCCAAGAACGACGGGGTTCAGCGGCTTCGCCGGGAGCTGAGTTCCTTCGCTTCTGCCCGAGATCACCCGCCGCTGATGTCACTGAAGTTCGACGACCGCCCTGTTCGTCTCAGCGACGCTTGACCACCACCTTGCAGGTCAGGCCGCACCGGTGCCGGATGGCCCAGTTACGGTTGTCGGATGAACGGATCAAATGCGTCAGCCGACGTGCCCGCCCACCCCGGCGCGTTGCTGCCTCTCCTGGCTACCGACGAGCGAGTCGTCGGCTTCTTTGCCGGGGTCGCGGACCTCGACGCGACGAATCCAGCCGATCACGAGCTGGAGGACGGGGTCCGGCTCGCCTCCGGGGCCCGGCTGGAGCAGTTCGCACGGGCGGGCTCAGGGGACGCGTTCTGCTTTGTTGGTGAGGGCGGTGAGGAACGCCCCGTGGTGTACGTCAGCCTTGACGGTGAGGCCGGACCGCTTGCGGTCGGACTGCCGGAGTTGGTGCGGCTGTGTCTGGTGGCACCGTGGTGGCGGGGTGCTCCCGGACGGACAGCCAGAGAACTCCAGGCGGTCGCCGACGAGTACCGGCAGGACATGCCCGACCTCGACCGGCGACGCGACCTTGCGGCTCGGGCGCTCGGTCTCGATCCGGCTGGACTGCCGTCCGAAACGGCTGCCCTGGCCCAGCTCGCAGAGCTCTCCCGAGGACCGGTCGCCGCGGCCTGCCTCGTAGTCGGGTACGAGGGCGATCCGCTCGCCCCCCTGTTCGGCGCCGCCCCCGACCAACCCTGACTGGCCGGTCTGGTCCGGGCCGGTGCAGTCGTCCGCTGCCCGGACCGCAGCCAGCGGGCCGGCGGCGAGCAGCAAGAGTTTCAGTCACAGCAACGTGATCAGCAGGGCGGACACCAGCAGCGCGGTCTGGTGGAGGGCTTGGTCGGTGAGATACATGCCGTTCACCCCGGCCGCCTCCAGCTCGGCGAACCCCTTGGGGCCGACGTGCTCCAGGAGCCAGCGGCCCGGCCATCGCCGATCGAAGAAGGCCCACTGGCCCGGAACCCAGCGATGAAATCACTACGGGAACTGGCGGCCATCTGACCGAAAGGCAGCCCCGGCCGATTTGCTCGACCGGGGCTCCTTGGCCTCCACGTGCGTGGGCTCTGCTGTGGATCGAGTCGGTCGTGTCCCGGGGAACGGATCAGCGCAGCGCGTGCACCCCTGGCGCGGGGGGTGTCCTGCGCGTGGACACGGCTGTGCAGAAACCGGCGCCGGAGTCCTGGCCGTCCGTGATCCTGGCCTGGTTCCCGATGCTGCCGCCGCACTCACCGGCCCGTATCGCCCCGGGACAGGAGGCCGGCAGTCCCTTGTCCACCCGTGAGGAGACGGCCAGGTGAGGGGCAGGGATCGCGTCTGCTGTCGTCCCACGGCTCGACGGGCAGGGCCCGGCCCTAAAGCGGGCCGGGGTCCACATGGCACACGGGCCGGGTTGGCGCTGCCCCTGGGCCGGTGTGGAGGTCAGTGGTGCTTCCTGTCGACTGCCCGGAAGCTGCCGACGAGCGCGAACGGCACCACGCTGCCGTCGAAGACGACCGTTCCGGGGATTGCGCTGCTGGAGTCTCCGCGCCCGATGGTCGCAATTGCGGCACCGTTGTCGCAGGTAATTCCGGTGAAGAATTCGATCCTCTTGTCAGTTTCGTTCCGGACGTTGAAGCTGGTCGCCGGACTACTGATTACAGCGATGCACTCACCCCCCTTGACCGAATACGTCCGCTCGTTGACGTAGACCCGTTCGCGATCGTCGTCATCCCTCCAGTCGCCGTGATCCGACCGCCCGTCCCCGCCCGACCGCCCGTCCCCGCCAATCTGCCCGTCCCCGCCCGTCCGCCCGTCCCCGCCCGTCCGCCCGTCCCCACCAGTCTGCCCGTCCCCGCCCATGTCCCCTCCCTGCGGCAAGGAGGCAGCGGCCTCCTGCACCGACGCGGCGGACTCCGGAACGGAATTCGAAGCCGAGGCATAGTTCACGGTGGTTGCAGCGACGACGGTGATACCCACCGACAATGCGATCCCGACCACGGTACGCGTACGCATTCCGCTTCTCCCTCTCGCAGGCATATTGCTTTCTCCATCTCTCAGGGATGCCAGCCGACCCGGCCGCCTACGAAAGAACCTACTCACGCCGAATTCTGTCGCCACTTCAGAAATCTGTGGCAGACACCAGAACGGGGCCGATCGGGCGTTCAAGAACCCGGAACCGCACATGTGACGGACCATCAAAAAGTGACAGCAGAAGCGACTTGGCCACGACACTGAGCCATACGGGGGACCCCACTGACACCCCGTCACACTTCTGCGCGCGTGTCGGGCATTGACAACGCACCGCACGACGACTAAGACGCCACCCCCGGACATCTGGATATGCCCTGATCAGCGCCTCACAGCAGGAACTGTAGCGGGCACACACAGCCGCCACGGACAGACTTGCCGACACCCCCGCACGAAGGTCGGACGCGCGCCGTCCAGTCGCAGCCGCCGCAGCCACGCAAGGGGAGCAGCCAGAGACCAGGACCATGACACCCCAGATAGCCGACGACAAGTCAAAAACCCGCGGACAGCACTGGAGCGGGGTGCCATCCGGCCCAGGACTGAATCCAGGCATTGCCACCCTCGCCGACCGCACCGCAGCATCCGCAACCGACAGCGGCCTTCACGCCAGCCACCGGCTCCAGCCATGGCCGCCCCCCCATCCGTGGCGGCGACCCCACGCGCCATCGCTCCACCCGCAGCCACCACCAAGGACGACGCCTCCCCCGCTGCCGCCACCGGTCGCGTCCCAGCCACCACGGCCTGCCCCAGATACCGGCAGCGCCGGCGCTCGAGCCAGCGGCGCCGGCGCCACCACCGACTTCACCGCCACGACAGCCGCCGCTGCCGGAGGTGGCACCGCCCCATGGCGCCGGCGCAATGCTCGCCCTCCCAGCCCCAGCCGCCGACACAGCCAGGACCCGCCCGGCAGACGGCCTGAGGAGCCCAGCCACAAGTCGACCGGTGACCACCGGGGCCGATTTCAAGAGCCCGCCGAGCGGAGGATCATCCGCCGCGCCGCCGGTCTCACGCAGGAACGAGGTCCCGCCCCGCTCCCCCATGGGTCTGGCGATGGTCGGCTACCTCAGCCTTGGGCTGACCGGAGGGCGAACGCGTCCCCCCGAACGTGGAGCTCCGGTGATGCGACAAGGTCAGGCTGCGAACAGACGGCGACCCACTGAGGTGATCAGGTCGTCCGTCTTGACGATGGCGTTCTCTCGGCGGCCGACCAGAGGGGGTGCGATGTCGGGCACGAGCAACTGAACCCGGAGTAGGGGGACGGCCGAGTGGCTGCGGTGGCTCTCACCCCGGACTCGGGGCAGTCCTCACCCCGCAGACGTTGGTGCTCGCGCACCCACATCGCCCGGCGGTGGCTGGCCGGCGCTGCGGCCGCCGCGACACCCCGCCGGGTTCTGGGGGCTGCGCAGGGGGGGTGGCTTCGGCACGGCGGCCAACTTCCCGTCGGCCGTCGTGCCGGAGTGCGCCGGTCGGGAGCGAACCGGCGAGGGTGCCCGGGCCGGCAACGATGGGTGATGAAACGTCAGAGGTCTCCCCCGGGCAATGGCAAGTCGGTTCGTCGGCATGACACCTGATGGCTGGTGCTGAGCACCTTGCACGGGTGTGCCGACGCACGGGTGTGCCGACGCACGGTAGTTGTCGTCCCCCCGGGCCGCGTCGGCCTGCGCGCTCCGGGACCGAGGCACGGTAGCTGTCAATGGCGAAGCACGTCACTCGCCACCAGCCGGCGCGAAGCCGCAATGCTGTCCGCGGCCACCCTCGCAAAGCGCCGCGCTGACCTCCGCAGACGCGCCAGGCTCTGTCAGGGAACCTGGGGGGACCGCTCAAGTCCGAGCGGCACATCAGCCGGTCACAGCATCCGCACCTCGGCCTGGGGGAGCTTCGCCCACCAGTGGTGGTAGCGGCTGTAGACCTCCGCCTCGCGCTCGCCCAGGAGCGCCCTCAGGGATTGTGCCTCCGCGGCCAGGCCGTCCCAGGTGGCGGGCGACAGGGAGTGGAAAGCCGTGGCCTCGATACCGCCTTCCACCGGGCGCCATACACCGGCGACATAGCCATCCACCAGCAAGGTGGGCAGTACGTCTCCGTTCGTGCGAATCACCAGGGGACGGTAGGCCGGGGGTATCACCCGGCTACGGTCGGCGTAGGCAAGCAAGATGCTGTCCCACATCGCCATGAGCCGGGGTGGAGCGGGAGTATCCGCGGGCGGGCGGGGGGCGGCCGGGAGGTCGAACAGCGTGTTGCCGTCCGGCCCCTGGACCTGCTCGACGGCGCCGTCCAGAGCAGACAGCGCCTGGCGAACGGGTGCCCGCTGCACCATGGCGAACTGCGCCACGTCGGCCACCGACGCGGGCCCAAAACCTGCCAGGTAGCGCAGAATCAGGGTCTGCAGCGCCTGTGGATCCACCGCCCGCCCCGCGGGGACGGTCCCGGTACCCGCCGCGACGAAGGACGGCCGCAGGCCGAATGACCACGGCCCGCCTGTTGGGGCATGGTGCAGTGGCGCGTAAGCCTTCAGCCCCCACCACGCCCCGTCCTTCTTCTCGGCACCGAGCCGCTCCTCGACCCACGCCTGCATCTGTGCCGAAGTCCGCGGCCGACAGGCGAAGGCCAGCAGCTGTGGCACCAGTTCGTCGGCGTCTGCCGGGGTCAGCCCCGCGTCGGCGAAGCGGAAGCCGAGTCGGGAGGCGTGCAGAGTGGGCTGCATTGCCGCGCGCAAGACCGGATAGTCCCCGGCGTGCACCGCGTGCAGGGTGATCCGCATCAGGGTCGCCTTGACCACCGCACGCCCGGTGAAGGCGGCATCGAGTTCGACCGGAGCGAAACCGGCGACCCGGTTCCACAACGCGAGATACGGCGAGGCCGGGTGCTGCGCCTGGAGCGCGACCACGCGCCGCACCGCATCCACGACGGTCAACGGCTCACGCTCCAGCAGCAGCTGACGGCTGAGGGTCGCCCGGTTCAGTTCACGCGCGGTGATCACAACGGGGCAGGCTACCGTCCCGCCCCGGACCTGCCACAGCCCCGTGTCCCCAGCCACGTGACAGGAACTCGCGTGCGCGTCCGTCAAGGATCTATGGCACGCGCTCACAGCCCGCTGTCACCGGACACCGGGAAGAGCCGGGCACTCACTTACCACCTTGGGAGCGGTGTCAGCTCCTGGATTTGCCTGGCCCCCCGCGGCTCTGCGCGATCAGGACGCCGTTGCAGAGGGAGTGACGCCGGTCAGGCGGATCCTGGTCGCCGCAGCCTTGACCGGCGCGTCCTGGTCAGGGGGTGGACCGCAGCGGCGGTGCCTGCCACGTCATCCCGGGCGGCTGGAGTAGGGGTGAGGGCTCGGGTCCGGGGTCATCGGTGTCAGCGACTCCGGCGGCCGTATGGTCGAAGTCGGCGAGCCAGCGGGTGTGCGTGCTGGCCAGGGCGCCGGTCAGGCGTGCTTCGACAAGGCTGGCGGTGCTCAAGTCGGTGCCGCGCAAGTCGGCCATGCGCAGGTCGGCGCGGTGGAAGACCGCGCCGTGGGCCTCGGCCTTGCGCAGGTTTGCCTCGCGCAGGTCGGTCTCGGTGAAGTCGGCGTCACGCAAGTCGGATTGTCTACACGAGCGGCGTGGTGGAGACCGGAGGCGGCCGACAGGCGCCGGACCCAAGCAGCGCCTGACCCTCGCCGACCGGCTCCTGGCCACGCTGGTCCATCCGCGGCTTGGGATCCCGCACGCCGCTCTGGCCGAGTTGTACGCAGTGGACCGCTCCACCGCCTTCGGAGCCATCCGCGAGGTCCGCCCGCTGCCGGCGACCCGCGGCCTCGCCCTCCCCCGGCAACTGGGGGTGCGGCTGCGGACGATGGAGGACGCGTTCGCCTACGCCGGCGCGGAGGGCGTTGGCCTGCACGTCGACGGCACCTGTCCGCCGCCCCCGCGCCCGCCGCCCCGACCGCAGGGCGTTCGCCTCCGGCAAGAAGAAGCAGAACACCATCAAGACCACCACCTTTCAGTGACCCGCAGGGTCGCACTCCGTTGAACGGGATGGTCCGACCGGGCCGCATGCACGACCAGACCGAAATGCGCACCGAGTAAATCGCCGAGCAGTTCCCACGGCACCCCAAAGTCAAGGCCGAGGCCGACGAGGGCTACCGGAGGCCCAGCCGACGAGTTTCTCGGTCAGGTCAGCGCTCCGCCGAAGAAGCCGAAGGACGACGCGCCGCTGGGCGAGCACCACGCCTGGCGCGAGCAGCGACGCCGGTGGC
Source organism: Streptomyces sp. R11 (assembly GCF_041051905.1). Taxonomy (NCBI): domain Bacteria; kingdom Bacillati; phylum Actinomycetota; class Actinomycetes; order Kitasatosporales; family Streptomycetaceae; genus Streptomyces; species Streptomyces sp. R11. The sequence continues at coordinate 9,025,771 of NZ_CP163432.1, read as the reverse complement.
CCTCCACGCGGATCTGCGTGGAGCACAGCAACGCCGAGCACAAGCAGTGGCGGCCCCCTGCAGCGGTTCACCTGCCGCCGCAAGACCTACGCCGAGACCCACCTCGCAGTGGCAGCCCTGGTCCCTGACCGCTCCGCCCGGAAGGCGACCCGCCACAAAGCGAGCACGGAACTGTTGCTAGCCCCATAGGCCGCCTTCTGATCACCCACCAGCCGACCCGCCACGCCAGTACGCCCCGACCTCAATCGCTCCCAAGGCTGTTAGCCCAACAACCGGTTCCGCACTGCGGCGAGGACTTCCGTGCGGCTGCGCGGGCCGTTGTCGGCTGCGATGAGGTGGTCGCCGATGCGCAGTGAGAAGGTGATCAGGCAGCGGGCCTCGACATCGCCCTCGTCGGGGCAGAAGGCCCCGTAGAGCTCGCGCAGATAGTCCATGCGCCGGTTGTCGGCCCGGCGCAGGCAACGCGCGACGCCTTCGTCGCGCCGGGCCCAGTCGCGGATCGCAAGCTCGACCCCGGCGCTGGTCACGGGCGTCTCGCCCGACCCCACGAAGTCGAAGAGACGCCCGAGGCGCTCGCGGGCGTCGCCCCCGTCGCGCTCGATCCGCTCGATGACATCCGCGGTGACCCCGCGCTCCCAGGTGTCGAGCATCTCCTCCAGCAGGGCGGCGCGGTTACGGAAGTAGCCGTAGAAACCGCCCTTGCTGACGCCGAGCGCCTGGGCGAGGACCTCGACCCGGACAGCCTCCGGGCCGCCGGCGGCGAGCGCCCGCAGCCCTTCCTCGATCCACTTGTCCCGCGGCGTACGGATCGCGCCCATGCCGTGTCTCCCTTTCACCTACCCCGGCCCAAGTATACGGAGCCGTATAGATGGGTCTATGCTCGATCTATACGCCACCGTATAGACAGGGGTCCACCATGAACGGTCTGCGCCTTCCCTCAACCGACCACATGTCCCGCCCCTGGCGGATCCACGAAATCGCCGGCGACTTCCAGCTCGAGGACCTGTGGGCGCTGCCTACCCCGGGCGGCCCCGACGACCTGCACCACCTGGTCCAGCAGATGGCAGATGGCACGGACGGTCCGGACGGCGGCAACCCCGTGGGCCGCTTCCTGTTCGCGGTGCGCTGGAAGCTCGGCGCGGTGCTCGGCTGGGACAAGCCGGACTCGGGCGTCGGCGGCCGGGTGGCGACGCTGCGCGACCGGCTGCCGGACGACCTGCGCGACGGGCCGCGCGGGCCCGACCTCGCCGCGGTGCCCTTCACCTCGGTCTTCCAGACGCACGACGAGTGGGCCGCCGAGTACGCCAACAAGACCATGCACGGGGTCATGCACATCGGCTGGGTCCCCGACGGCCACGGCGGCTACCGCGGCCAGATGGCCGTCCTGGTCAAACCCAATGGCCGCCTCGGCTCCCTGTACATGGCCGGCATCAAACCCTTCCGGTACCTGGGGGTCTACCCCGCCCTGATGCGATCGATCGGCCGGGAATGGCGAGAGAACACGGCACGCCGAACGGCACACTGACGCCGCCTCCCTCCCCCGCAACCCCTGGTCCACCCAAACCCCTTCACGGATGAGCAGCAGCCCGTTCGAGAACGGGTGTTGGAGCCCACCTGAGCGTCGAGGGAGAATTGATCACCGCTGAGTCCTGACCTCACCCGAGAGGGGACTGCGAGTCTTTCGGGTGATCTCAGCAGCGTGATCCGGCGTATGACAGCGCATCGTGCCGGAGTGGAAGCCTCCCTCTCTGCCGAGCACGACGACCGCTGGATCCTGGGTCTTCGAGGGCCGACTGTCACCAGGATCAGCGTGAACCATCAGCTGTCGTTCCAGCTCGGGCCGCAATCCAGGACAGTCCTCCTGGAAGAACGGTCCGCAGGACATGCTGGTTCCTCAAGAGCGGAACGCACCGCGGCTTTAGAGGAGCTAACACAATGCCGATCTCCCAGCGGATCCGTGGCCGTCGGAAGCCGTGGATCCACGCGTTCGTCCGCTCGACTACCCAGCGGACCGAGCCCAGGCCGGAGCCGTGCGGAACTCCGCGTCGGGCGATGACCGGCTTGATGCCGCGCTTCCACAGGAGCCGACGGTACTTCGAAGTCGTAGGCCCGGTCGGCGAACAACTGCCGCGGCTGATGACGGGGGCGACCGGTCGCTCCGCGGATCCGCGGGATCGCGTGGAGCAGGGGCAGCAGCTGGTGATGCCGTGGCGGTTGCCACCGGTCAGGGTGATGGCGAGCGGGGTGCCGCCTGCGTGGTGATGACGTGGTGCTTCGAGCCGGGCCGGGCACGGTCGACCGGGCTCGGGCCTGTTTTGGACCGCCCCGACGGGCCTGGCGGTGGGAGCCGTCGATCACCGCCCGGGACCAGTCCAGCCTCCCGGCACGGTGCAGCTCGGTCAGCAGCATCTGGTGCAGCCGGTCCCACACCCCGACCTCGTGCCAGTCCCGCAGCGGGCGCCAGCACGTCATCCCGGACCCGAAGCCGAGCTCCTGCGGCAGCCACTCCCACTGGATCCCGGTGTGCAGCACGAACAGGATGCCCTGCAGGCAACCACGGTCGTCCAGTGGCAACCGGCCGGGATGGCGCGGACGCCGCTGCCTGACCGGCAGCAACGGCTCGATCCGCCCCCACAGGTCATCCGGCACCATCCACGGAGGACCGTTCCCCTTCCCCGTGACTCGTTCAACGAGCCATCCAGGAAGGGGATATGGCTACGACCAGGCCTTCCTATCAGGTGCCTAACTCCCGCAGCTGACGGCCTGGAAAATGGGGTGCGGTCGGCTGAACTGGGCTGATAGGCAAGCGATGTGACAGAGAGTCTTGAGTATTCCGCCCTGCTGCAACTGATCGACGAGCGGTCGGCCGCGTTCCGGAGTGCGGTTACCGCCGCGCCCAGCCTTGAGGCGCCGGTGCCGTCCTGCCCCGAGTGGACGTTGTTCGATCTGGTGCAGCACCTGGGTACGGGCCAGCGCTGGTGGGCCGCGATCGTCGCCGCGGGCCCGGCCGAGGCTCCGCCGGCCAAGGATGCCGCACAGGTGCCGCGCGAGCTCGAGGCGCTGCTGGCCTGGTATGCCGAGTCGAACGAGCTGCTGCTGAGTGCGCTGCGCGAGGCTGGCCCGGAGCGCGAGTGCTGGGCGTGGTGGGGCGCCGGCGTGTCGTCGGCGAATGCCTGGGTCGTTGCCCGGCGCCGGGTGCACGAGGTGCTGGTGCACACCTACGACGCCCAGCTCGCCGAAGGCGCCGTGCAGCCGATGCCACCGGACGTCGCGATCGACGGCGTGGCCGAGTTTCTCGACACCTGCAACTCGACCCCGGCGGCCTGGCCGCACGAGGCCGCCACCATCCACTACCACGCCACCGAGGGCAGCTCCTGGCTCCTCGCGCTGGACGGCACCGGCGCCTGGCCCGCACCCCTCACGGACGACGCCGCGCCCGCCTCCGCTTCGGCCACGGGCACGGCCGAGCAGCTGCTTCTCTTCGTCTGGGGCCGCCTCACGCTGAGCGACCTGAAGATCGAGGGCGACCGGCAGGTGTTCGAGCAGCTGATCGCCTGGGAGCCCGAGGAGTAGCCAGGCAATACCGCCAGCGGACGGCCTCGATGACGTCCGCGTCGGTGAACATCGCGAACAGCTCCGCCTCCGCGCGGCGGACGGCCAGTACGGCCTCCTACAGCTCGGGCCCGAGCACCTCCCGCAGCACTGCCGACTCAGCCGGAAGGGGATGTGGCTACGACCAGGTTTTCTGTTACTGACCTTCAAAGCGTGGTGTCGTGAGGGCCGACAGGGCATGATCCCGGCGGCCTGCTCCAGCCCAAGCCACAAGAACTGCGTCGCTCCGTCTGTGATCGGTGCGCTATAAACGGGCCGGTGACCTTGACCGTTGAGCGAACAGACGCACGCACATGGCCTGATGAGCAGATGAAGGAGCTCTTCAGCGAGGGCTTCCCGGAGTTCATCACAGCCGATCGGCTGGCCAAGCAGTACATCGACAGGATCAGGGAGTGGTTCGCCGACCTTAATCTCACGCTGGTGGACGACCACGGCATGCCTGTCGCGACCGGCTGGGGTATACCGATCCGGTGGGATGGGCGAACGGAGACACTCCCCACTGGCTACACCCATGCCACGATCCGCGCCGTGGAGGGTCGAGAGCAAGGCGTCGAACCCGACACCCTGGTGATCTGCGGAGCAATCGTCACCCCGTCATTCAAAGGACGCGGCCTGGCCGGGGAGACACTCACAGCACTGCGCCAACTCGCCGAGGATGCAGGATGGCCGCGCGTCATCGCACCGGTCCGCCCGACCTTGAAAGCCCGCTACCCGCTGACGTCCATCGAGGCCTTCATGAGGTGGACCCGTGAGGACGGTATGGCCCTGGATCCATGGATCCGGACGCACCAGCGTCTGGGCGCCCGCATTCTCGCAGCGGCTCCCGAGTCGCAAACTATGACCGGCACGATCGCGGAATGGGAGGGGTGGACCGGCATGGCTTTCCCCGAAACGGGTGACTACGTCATCCCTGACGGGCTGAGCTTGCTACGGCTCGACCACTCCGCTGATCAGGGCACCTACGTAGAGCCCAATATCTGGATGCAGCACATCTGAGTACCGAAAGGGCTCTCCGACTACCGCGTCGAGTGCGTGATGTCGTCATGGTGGCTGGCATCGGAGGCCGGTGCCGGTGAGGCAGCCGTCGAGGACCTCGTGGCGGTATTGGAGCTGGCGTAGGCCGCGTCGGACGGCAGTGATCAAGTCATCGGGGTCGGCGAAGGCGCGATTGGCCACGGTGGTGCGTCGTAGGACGGACCAGATGCCCTCGACTGGGTTGAGGTCGGGTGTGTAGGGCGGCAGTGGGAAGACAGTGAGCCAGTCGCGGTCGGTGATGTAGCGGCGCATGCCGGTGGTGAGGTGGGGGTTGAGGTTGTCCCAGACCAGCACGATCGGGCCGCCAAGCTGTTGGTGGGCGGTCTGGATCAGGTCGCGGTAGTCCTTCCAGGAGAAGCTTTTGCGCCCGTCGGGCCGGGCGTCTGGGCAGGGCCGGTAGATCAGCCGTGAGGCTTCGCCGGTCTTGTAGCAGGCCAGGGCGGCCACAGATAAGCGGCGGCGGGAGCGGCCCCGGACGCGGACCATAGGCGTATGGCCGCGTCGGGACCAGGTGCGGGTGGTCGGCGGCGTCATCGAGAATCCGGCTTCGTCCTCGAAGGCGAGCCAGGCGTCGAGCGCCGCCACGGTCCTTCCACCTGGGGCCAGGTCTCCTTCACCCAGCCGGCCACCAGGTTCTCGTCCCGCTCGATCGCACGCCGGGCGGGGACCTGGCAGCTCCAGCCGTGCCGCTTGAGCAGGGCGGCCACCCCTTGCACGGTGTAGCTCTTATAGAAGCGGCGCCCGATGAGCGTCTGGATCCGTGACAGGGTCCACGTCTGGTCCAGCCACCCATGTGCCGTCGGGCCCCTGGCCAGCTCCCGCTCCAGCACGGCGAACAGTACGTCGCTGAGTAGCGGCAACGATGCTGGGCCTTTCGAGGCCAGGGCTCTCGGCCTGTCCTGCGACCAAGCCTTGCGTCAACGCTGTACCAACCGGACGCTGACCCGCAGCCCGTGAGCGATGACCGTGTTCTCCTCGCCCCGTATGAGCCGTTCGGCCGCCTCCAGCCTCAACTACTCTCGGAAGGCCCGCCGTTCGTCGGTCAGCCCGCCCCCTTTCGCGTACCTCATGCAGTCGGCAAACCGCAGGGATCACGAGACGTCAGCCTCTACGACACCACGCTTTGAAGGTCAGTAGGTGCTCTTAGAGAGAGTCTCACGAGGCAAGTTTCGCGAGCTTCTTGTAGCAGGTCAGGGCGGCGGCCATGGCCAGGCCTCGGCTCTGCCAGTCGTTGCGGACCACGTACGGCTCATCCCGCCGTCGGCCTGCCGGGCTCGGATCTGAAACCAGTCCGGCGGCAGCCAGGCTGTCCAGGTGGCAAACCCAGTGCGCGTCCACGGTCGACGATAACGAGGGGCGGCGCCTGCTGCGGATCATCCGAAAGGGCGCCGGGTCGGTCGTGCGTTGGCGACGCACGCGCGCAGATGCCACCTGCTATCCGCGCAGGGCAGGAGCAGGGCGAACGTCGCCTGATCTAGTCGTCGCGGCACAGGCAGAGAGGGTGGCCGGCAGGGTCGAACAGCACGCCGACGTTTCATGCGGCTGCTCCGCCACCGTGGCCCCAAGGCGACCGCTGAGTGCAGTTCGCCGACCTGGCTGTCGTAGTGCATCATCGGGCGTTGATCGGCGTCGGCAGGTGGCCAAACCGGAGCCCGATAACCCTCCACCTGATGGAACACGAAGAAACGTCCTTGCGGGGAGGCGAACGTTTGCAGATGCGGCACTAGCCGGCGACGGTCTTGGTCAGTTACTCGTGGTCCCGGGGGGCGACTGCACCTGGGCAGTCGGCCACTGTATGGGATCGGCCGGTCCTGGGTCTGTGGCCAGGCGGGCGTGCAAGTGCTCATCGTGGTACGCGCCGTCACCGAAGCGATGCGAGGCGCGCAACGTGCCCTCGGCGAGGTAGCCGCAGCGGTGGGCCACCCGGCAGGAAGCCTCGTTGCCGACTGCGTGGGCGATCTCGATGCGGCGGGCATCAGCAGTTCGGAAGGCCCAGTTCGTTACCGCCCTCGTTGCTCGCGTGGCCACACCCCGTCCGCGGGCGGTCGGCAACGTCCAGTAACCGATCATCGCCAGACCGTCCGCGCGGTCGACCCACCGAACGGTAACGCTCCCCAACAGGGCGCCGTCGCTGGCGTTCCGCGCGGCGAAAGAGGCACTCACACCGGCGTCCCAGCCGCCGTCTCGACCTTCCAGCCATCCAAGGGCGTCATCACGGTCCGATATCGCGAGAGGGTTCCACAAGGCGACCAGCGGATCCGCCGCAGCAACGATCAGGCCGTCCAGCAGCGTGTCCGGCTCGGCGCTCGCCCGACCCCACGGATGCAGCAGAACATCGCCCAGTTCCAGCGTGCTGCGGGAGAACGTCCGCGGATCGGGAACGGCGGACTGATGGCGGCCAGAGGTACTCATGGCGCCCTTCCTACCCGTTCAACCACGCCTTCCGCCAGCCATTTTGGCCGCCCATGAACCGGTGGTCGCCCAGGATGCCGGAGGCCGACAGGACGTCCTCCCCCGGGATAGAGCCTGCCTCACAAAGACAGTCAGAACGGTACGGCGGAGCCGGGAGACTGAGGCGGCGAAGCCGGTCAAGGTGGTGAAGTCGTCCTGCCGCAGGCCGATGCGCGGGTTGACGTGGTGGAGCAGCGGCGGGGTGGGGTGGATGAGGGCGATGTGGGCGTGGTCGGCGTCGGTCTGTTCGTCGTCCACCCAGGCGAAGGGTCGGCCTTCGGCGTAGGCCACCACAGGCTCGGACTTCCATTGGACTCCGTCCGGCCGCTCGCGCATCAGGCTGTCCCCGAAGTCGACCAACGGCAGCGGCGGGAGGCCGAGGACGGGGCCGATCCACGGGTTGGCTCGCCCATCCAGGCGCTCGCCCAGCACAGATCGAAGCCGAGGGCCAGCAGGGCCTCGCCGTGTCCGGAGTTCAGCCACATCGTCTCCGGCCGCCTCAACGACCGCGGACTGGCGTTCCTGCACCTCGACGGCAAGCTGGACAGCTCCACACCCGAGGTGGTCTCAGGCCAAGTCCGCGCCTCCGTATATGCGCTTTTCAGCGCGGCCCCCGCTCTGTCCCAAGCAGCAGCGTCGACGAGCAGGTGACTGCCTAACTGATCGTTTCAATACGAGCTGGTGGGGCGCTGGGCGTCGGGATGTGCCGTGCCGTAGGTGAGCCGCCACGAGTGGTCACCGACCGCTGGATGACCGTCCCACCGCGGTCTGCGCGTCGGCTGCCGCGAGCACGGTGTCAGCCAGTTCTGTGGCGGACTGTCCGCCACCCACGTCGATGCGATCCAGGCCCAGCCTGTCGGTGGCATCGATCAGGAGTGTCTGGTAGCGCTCGGTGCGGGCCAGGAACTTGTCCATCAGGGCCTGTTCCTCGTCTGTGGCTGCTTCATAGCAGCCCGCCGCGTGAACGCGGGCGCGTACTACCAAGTAGCTGACCCCGAGGCGCCGTTGCAGGACGGGGCCCCTGGACACAAGAGATCGAGCAGGGCGGCGCATCGCGCGGCTTCGGAGGGAATCCCGATGTCGCGGAGCGTGCTTGCGAGTCGGTGTCTGGGAAGCGGGTTGCCGGGGCGCTGGTTCGGGAAGAGCCAGGGTGCGTTCTGGTCGTTGGATACCAGCGTGAGCTCATGGCTCCGGGCGATCTCAACGAGCTGGAGGACGAGCTCGTCCAGCGGCGGTGGCAGTCTCAGCGGCGTCTTGTAGCGCTGCAGGGCGACGCCCTTGTCGTCGTGGATGACGTGCGTGGTGGTCAGGCGGCTGATCCTGGCGGGGTCTGTCCGTAGAGGAGGGCCATCAGCCCAGCGACTTGGTCTTTGGTCTCGAAGGAGTCGTCGTAGAGGAGGTGGCCGGAGATCGTCCCCTGGGATCGGCGGAGATGCTGATGTTGGCGGCGTATTCGCTGCGGACGGCCCAGGCGACGAACGCAGCGATGTAGGGGCCTTCGTGGTTCCGAGGTGAGCCAGAGGTCAAGGAGCGTTTCTTCCACCGCGAGGACGGGCTTCGGCACCTCAGCGAACGCGACGCCGTCCAACAGGCCCGCCAGAAACAGAAGACCGATCAGTGGAAGCGCGCTACAAGATCCGCGCGGGCATCGAGGGCACCAACTGGAAGGCCGTGGTGACCGACTCGGTCGTGCGCCCACGGGCTTTCCGCAGTGCGGAGTCGGATGGCGGCAGCCCTGGTCACAGGCGCAGGATGTCGGCCGGACCGGCCGCAGCAAGGGAACTGCCGGCCGTAGCGGCGATCCGCGCCCGCCGGGAGCCGGCTTCACCGACCCTCATCATCAACTGCCGAAGACATAACGGACTTGGTTCGTCGTCAACTCCCGGGCGCGTTCAATGCATTGACACGTGCATTACAGAGGCTTTACGTTCCGGCCATCTGAGAGCGCTCTCAGACTCCTCTTCTGTGAAGACTTGAGGTGCCGCATGCCATCCCCACGCACCAGACCGGCCGTCATACTGCTGCTGGCCTCAGCGCTCGCCGTCGTCGGCCTGGTCCCGGCCGCCGCACCGGCGGCCGCGGCTACCGTTCCCGTAGGCTCCGGCAGTTACTCCGATACTCGGCCCGCCGGCACGTCGGGCCCTACGACCAACACAGGAACACCCGTCACACCCAAGCTGACCACCGCCGCCCGGAACCGGCCCGTGCCCACCAACGACTGGTGGTCCTCCCTCGCCTTCCAGCGCTACGGCGACAACCCGTGGTCGACCCCCATGTACGGGCATCCCCTCACCTACCAGGCCACGGCCGGCGGACTCGACGTCGGCTACCCGACGTCGCCCGCGATCGTCGGTGACGGCAGACAGTACGAGTACGCCCACAAGCGCGACCTCACCATCGGACTGACCGACCTCAACTCCCCCGACACCAAGGCCGACGACTGGTCCGACTGGACGGTCACTCCCCTGTGGTCCGACGGTGCCCGAACGCTGCGCACCACCATCGGCCACGGCTCCCCGTTCGTATACGCGAAGGGCTCCGGCGGCAACGCCCAGATCACCACCGCCGGTGCGCCCACCGTCTTCGCCGACCAGACCAACGTCCTCGGCATCACCGTCGGCGGGCATCACTACGCCCTCTTCGCGCCGACCGGCAGCGACTGGAACGTCGCGGGCTCCACCATCACCGCCGGTCTCGGCTCCAAGGACTACTTCTCCGTCGCGGTGCTGCCGAACACCGACGCGCTGGCGACCTTCAAGAAGTACGCCTACAGCTTCGTCACCGACTCCAAGGTGACCTGGAGCTACACCGGTGGCACGGTGAACGCCACCTACACCCTCACCACGGAGTCGAAGGAAGGCACCGAGCGCGGCACTCTCCAGGCGCTCTACCGTCACCAGTGGCTGAACACCACCGACGCCCTCACCTCCTACACGTACGTCTCACCGCGCGGCACCATGAAGGTCCGCGAGTCGGCCTCGTTCACCACGACCCAGAAGGCAGCGGCGGTCCTGCCCGCACTGCCGAAGTCGAACGGTGTGGACGCCGCCCGGCTGCGCGGATACCTGAACGAGGTCGTCAATGCTGCCGACCCCTTCTCCGGGGCCACCGACACCTACTGGACCGGCAAAGCCCTCGGCCGCCTCGCCCAACTCGTTCCGGTGGCCGAGCAGATCGGGGAGACCGGCATCCGCGACAGGCTTCTCGGCCTGATCAAGGGCAAGCTCCAGGAATGGTTCACGGCGGGCGGCGCGAACGAGTTCAGCTACGACAAGGACTGGAAGACCCTCACCGGCTATCCCGCGTCCTACGGCAGCGACACCGAGCTCAACGACCACCACTTCCACTACAGCTACTACGTCTATGCGGCGGCGATCGTCGCCCAGTACGACCAGGGATGGGCCGCCGAATCCGCATGGGGCGGCATGGTCAAGACCCTCGTACGGGACACTGCCAACCCCAGCCGCACCGACGGTTCCTTCCCCTTCCTGCGCGGCTTCGACGTCTACGCCGGCCACAGCTGGGCATCCGGCCATCAAGGCTTCGCCGCCGGCAACAACCAGGAGTCCTCCTCCGAGTCCACCAACCTCAGCGCAGCCCTCGTCCTGTGGGGCTCCGCCACCGGCGACACCTCGCTGCGTGACCTCGGCACCTACTTGCTGACCACCGAGTCGGAATCGATCGCCCAGTACTGGTTCGACGCCGACGAGCAGGTCTTCCCCGCCTCGTTCGGGCACGACACGGCGGGCATGGTCTGGGGCAGCGGCGCTGCCTACGCCACCTGGTGGACCGCCAACCCCGAGGAGATCCACGGCATCAATGTCCTGCCCGTCACCGGCGGATCACTCCATCTCGGCGGTGAGAAGGCCGCTATACGGCGCAACATCGCCGAGATGGAGCGGGAGAACGGGGGCCCGGCCGTCGAATGGCGCGACATCCTCTGGGAGTTCCAGTCCATGGCCGACCCGGCCACGGCCAAGGCGAAGTGGGACGCGGGCAACGCCGGATACACCCCGGAGCAGGGAGAGTCCAAGGCACACACCTACCACTGGATCAACACCCTCGACGCGCTGGGCGCCCCGGACGCAACGGTGACCGGCGACATCCCCACCTCCGCCGTCCTCACCAAGGGGACGACCCGCACCTACGTCGCCCACAACCACGGATCGTCGGCCCGTACCGTCACCTTCTCGGACGGCAAAACCCTTTCCGTGCCTGCTCGTTCCACCGCGACCGGCACCGGGTCGGGGTCGCAGGACCCGGACCCCGATCCCGATCCGCCGACCGGGAACACCTTCCAGCTGCGCAGCGGTGGTGTCCTGACCACAGCGACCGACGGCACCTCGGGCAGCGACACGATCGCCTCCGCGGGCGGCGCCAACCACGACGGCACCCCGCACCAGCCCCTCGTCTACGAGGTCCGCGGAGTCAACGGCACGCTCACCCCGGGCGTCGGAACCACGTTCCGGCTCCAACTGGACGCCGGCACGACGGTCGGCCTCGGCCAACAGGCGCGTGTCAGCTACGACCTCACCGGTGACGGCACCTTCGACCGGACCGAGACGTACAACTACTTCGCCACCGACCCGGTCGCCGGGTGGGAGGAGTACACGCAGACGCGAGGCCTCAAGGCGTCCACAGGCACACTGGGCAGCCTCAAGGGCGGCACCGTACGTCTCGAGGTCTGGAACGCCATCGGCAACGGCGCCTCAAAACTGCAGACGGGCACGGACAAGTCCGTGTTGGTGATCCCCTACAGCTGATCCGCGAGAGCCATGCGGCGGGCAGCGACGCTAGTCAGTTGCCCGCCGCACCGACATGTCCGAGCAGTGATCACTCCGTCAGATCAGACACCCAACCGGTCGGCTCCGTAAATCCTTCGGGGGTTGACTGGGAGCCTGTGTTGTGAGTGGTGCGGAGTCAGATGCCGGGGTCCGTGAGGTAGAGGCAGCAGGCGCAGTCGAGGGCGTCTTCGGGGGGCCGGAGATGTCGCTGGTGGGCAGGATGGCGTCCTGGTACTCATCGGTGCTCGCGAGGTGGACGGCGAAGCCCGTGTACTGGCGGATCCGTCCATAGCGCAGACGCATCTGTTCCCCGTAATTCAATCGAGGCGTTGACAGCGAACCCGGTCGTTCAGGCTTCCTTGTCAGCGAACCTGGTCGCTCTTCGGCCCGATGCCTTTGATCCTGGTCGGAGTTCCGTCCGGGGCGAACGAGTGGTGGAAGGTGAAGGCGTGCGGCGCGGAGCCGTGGTCGTGGAGGTGTTCCAGCCTGGAAACCCCGTCCTGCCAGGTGGGTATCACGCCGTCGGAGACCCACCAGCACACGTAATTCGGGTGTCCTGTCCTCTCGAACCAGTCGTAACGCCTGTTGAGCGCCTCACGGTGCAGACCGGTGTAGACGGCGTCGACGGCGGGGCGCAGGTCGGTCCAGAGTGAGAGGGTCGCGGCCAGGGCGGTGGTTTCCACAGTACGGCCCTTGCCGTACCAGGTCGGTACGGCGAACTCTCCCCATGCACCCCAGTCCGCCTCGAAGAGCATGCCCCGGTCACCGTCTGCCGCTTCAGCACGCGCGAGGTATCCGGGGTGCTGGCCGATCTTCCGGTAGACGGCCTCACCACTGTCGTAGAACTCGCGCGTGAGAGCTGCGGGATCGGCGAGAGGTGACTTCAGGACGCCGAATGTGTACAGCGCAAGATGGGGCATGCGTCTCTCCCTGGTTGGGGGTGCCTGGCGTGGACCCGGTTTCGGTGGCTTGGGCATGGGGGCGAGGGTTCGCGGGGCGTGACTAACTCATCCCGTGGCGAGTGGCTCAGCCTGAAGGAACTCCTGTGCGACCGTGGGCGATCGCCGAAGACCAGGTGAAGGTAGCTGCCTCTGCGGGCCATGTCGAAGTTGCGTTTTCCCTGTCCAGGTGGCCTCTTGCACCGGGCATTGCGGGGGCTGGGGCGGTGTCGGGCGGGGCAGGCTGCGGGGTACCAGTGATCCACTTCGGCCGGTCGGTTCGCCCGCCATCCCCGTTCGCACCCCCTGTCCGACAGCCCCGAGTGCCGCCGAACGCGTGCGGTTGAAGAAGGCGGCCTACGGCCACAAGTCCGGGCACCGGCTGCGGGTGCGGGCACGGGTGGTGCTGCACGCCGCGCGTGGACGCTCTAACGCATGCATCGCCCAGGAGACGGGGCTGCATTTGGAACCCGTGCGCCGCTGACGTGGCCGGTTCGCCCAGGCGGGCCTGTCCGGGCTCAAAGACCGTCAACGCTGCGGCCTTCCCGCCTCGTTCACACCGCTGCAGGCCGCCGAGGTCAAGGCGCTGGCCTGCCGGCTGCCTGCCTGCCTGCCGAGAGTGACGTACCGCTCTCACGCTGGTCGTGCCCGGAACTGGCCCGGGAGGCCACCCGGCGGGGCATCGCCCCGCTCATGTCGGCGTCGACCGTGGGTAGTTGGCTGGTCCAGGACGCGCTCAGGCCCTGGCAGCAGCGCTCCTGGATCTTCATCACCAGCCCCGGCTTCCGGCCGAAGGCCGCCTGGGTGCTGGACCTGTACGCCCGCACCTGGCAGGGCGAACAGCTCGGCGATGACGAGTACGTGATCAGCGCGGACGAGAGGACCTCCATCCGGGCCCAGTGCCGCTGCCACCCCACCCTCGCCCCCGGCAAGGCCAGGGCGATGGGCATCAATCACACCTACGGCGCGTAGCTTCAGCAATGAGCCGGGCTCTCTCAGCTTGCGAGCCAGGTGTTCCATCTCCTGAAGCGTTCCTGAGCGTTCACCGTTCACCACGCGCCGCATTACGGCCTTCGCGCTCGTCAGGTCAATACCGAGCTCAGCCTGCAGGACCCGTACGAGGGCGACAGCCTTGGCCGACAAGCTGCTCACCTGCAGCCTTGCGGGTCCATGCTCGGAGAGCATCTGATCCCGCCGTTCGGCCGGCACGTCGCCACCGCACACGGCGTGACTCCTTGCAGCACCTGTACCCAATAGTCAATTTTGACTAGTGTGCGGGTATGAGTGAGAAGACCATTCCGATCCTGCCGTGCCAGACCATCCAGCCCGTCGTCGACTTCTACACCGCCCTCGGGTTCGAGGTGACCTTCCAGCAGAAGAGCCCCAACCCGTACGCCGTCGTGAAGCGCGGCGGCATCGAGCTCCAGTTCTTCGGGATGAAGCAGTACGAGCCGACCGAATCAATCAGCACGTGCTACGTCCTGACCGATGACGTTGCCGGGCTGCACGCCGCCTTCCGGGCCGGGCTCAAGGCGGCGTACGGAAGGATCCCGACCCGCAGACTGCCGCGTATCGGGCCTCTCAAGGAGATGTCGTACGGCGTGCGGCAGTTCCTCATGACCGATCCAGGTGGCAACTGCATCCGCATCGGGCAGCAGACGAGCGAGGACCCGCATCACCGCCCCGCCCCCAAGGAGACCTTCGCCCGTGCCCTGCACCACGCGTCCCTCTTTGCGGACTCGAAAGAGGATCCGGCGGGCGCCGCGAAGATCATCGACCGGGTACTGCACCTGGAAGACGAGCGGCCCACACCCGTGCAGTTGCTTCGCCTCCTCCTCCTGCGAGCGGACGTCGCCGGGCGTCTCGGTGACGAAGGGACCGCGACGACGGCCCTCGCCAAGGCCGGCGCGGTCAACCTCACCGCCGAGGAGCGGGAGACGGTTCGTGACGACCTCGAGCGTCTCCAGGAGCTGCAGGCCTGCGGGATGTCCCGTGAATAATCTCCGGATCGGCTCGGGCAGGGTTGGCCGCCGCACGGGTCCTCTGATCTACCTGGCGAGGGCGAGGTTGTGCAGGCGGGCGATGCCGAGCATGGCGTGGTGGATGCCGTCGCTTTGAGGCGGCAGTCGCGGAGGACCTTCCAGGTCTTCATGCGGGCGAAGACGTGCTCGACGCGGGCGCGGACCTGCTTTTGAGACTTGTTGTGTTCCTCTTTCCAGTCCGGGAGTTCGGCCCGGCCACGCTCACAACGGTGTGGGATGTCGAGTCCGGTGCCCGGAAACCGCCTTTCGGCGATCGTGAGGGTCTTGCCAACAGCGGCCTTGGCGCCGGACTCCTCGTACGCCTTGCAGTCGTTGCGCTTGCCCGCGAGCGGCCGGCTGACCACGACGACCAGGCGGGTGTCGGCGTCGATGACGACCTGGTGGTTGGTTGAGTACCGAGAATTCTTCGACCGATCGGCGATGTCGTGATCCCGGGTGGGACCAGGGTGCCGTCCACCATGAGAGCGGTGCCCTTGGCGAACCGCCTGCGGGGCCGCAGGGCAAGCGCGGGAGCGGGGTGGTCGATAATCCGGTCGGCCGCGGACTTCGAGATGCCGAGGTGCGGCGTGAGTTGACGCATCGTCAAATTCCCGCGCCAGTAGGCCGATACGAGCAGTACCCAGTCCTTCAGCGGAAGGGACCAGGCCGGCCCTTGCACCCGGATCCGCAGCTTCGCGGCGCAGCGCCGTCACCAGGTTCCCGAAGGAACGCGGGCTCAGCCCGCTGAAAAGGGCTATCCAAGACGTCTCCGACGCCGTGATCACACCAGCCACTAGAAGATCGTTCCATGATGCCCGGCACAGCATCGTGACCCTCTGTCTCTCTCTCCCCCCCCCGCAGCCCAGGCCACGCGGCAACCCTGTAGCAACGCCCCCGTTCAGTCTCTACAGTCACCGCATGGCCACCGAAGACGAGCCCTCAAGTCAGCCCGACATCGCCGCGATGCTCACTGACCAGAAGAGCGCGTGCAAGCCGGCACGCGAGGCCATCGCCGCCGGCGCCGAGGTCCCCGCCCGCGTGGAACATGTCATCGACCGGATGAACCCCTACAAGATCCTCCGGAACTGCCGCCAGCGCGGTGACGGTCTCCATCACGCCGTCCAGGCCGTCGCCCACATGCACAACCTCGCCCTCACGTCATGAGCAGACAACCCCGCCCGCTCTGGCCTGCCCGAACACAGCCTTGTGCAACACGCTTTAAAGCGTGTGCAGAACTTGCCCTGCGCCGATTCCAGGCCATGATCAGACCTGTTGGAGGCGGAGCGTTGCCTGATTGCCTGCCGCTTGATGAAACCGGTTGACCTTGCATGTCGGCGCTATGCGATCTCCAACCAGGTTCTGCAACAGGCTTTGGGGGCCTGTCCGGCGGATCTTGGGGCCGCCGTACTCTTCATGGCCATGGTCAAATGGCGGGGCGTGTTGCCGGACAACGAGAGACAGCAGTGGTCGCTGGATCCGTTCATGGCCGTGGGCCGCTGCGTTTCGGCGTGACTCCTGATGAGGTGTCGATGGCACTGAGCGGCATCACGATGGAGTCTCAACGGTGCACACTGCACCAGCCCGGCCTCGACGCCGTCCCCATGGTCCTGGAGGGCAGTTACCCGAATTTCGGCCTGCAGTTGCACTACCGGGAAGAACGGCTGGCAGCGGTTGTCGTCGACGCGCAGCGCGGGCCTCAGGTCGTTGCAGACGAGACGCCAATGGTGGGGCGAGTCCCCTCAACGCTTGAGCAGTGGATCATCGACCAGGCCGAGGCTCGCGAGCCCCATGACGAGCTTGTCTACATCGACGCAGGTGTGCCCGGCTCGGAATCGTCGGGGGTCGTGATCGATGTGCAGCGAGTCGGCGACCACCTGCTCACTCGACCGGTGGTCTTTCCGCTCGAAGCCATGGACGACCTGTCCCACTGGCTTCCGAGAGAGGCATGGTCACGCTGCTGAGCACTGGCTGATCAGGCCCTGATCCAGAGCCGGGGCGCGGCGACGGTGATAGTGCCGTGGAAGACGTAGGCGCGCTTGTCGAACCAGCAACGGGCTGTTGGAGCGGCGAACCCGCATCGCACAGACGGCGGTCACCCGCTCGCCGCGAAGGCCACCACACCGGAGGCCGCCTTCCCCGAGTGTGCGCCGCAGAGCGCCGCCGTGCCTGTGGGCGGCCCAGCGCAGCCAGCCGGGAAGGGGCGGAGCCGATGAGCAACGCAATGATCCGCATCACCCGCGCCAAAGCGGCGAACTCGAAGTTCTCGGCCCCGTCGACGCCTTCGCCGTGAGCGCCCAGGGCGTGCCGGTATTCGACACCTATCCCACGCTCCGCAGCGTGTGGATCCGCTTGTCATTCGACCTGGGCCGCACCTGGGAGAACGAAAACGCCACCTGGGCGGCGGAGATGCTCACCGCCGCCCGTTACACCGTTCACCTCAGTCCCGACCTGCGCAACTCGCCGCCGGATGCTCCAGGTCAGCCCGAAGATGATCACCGACTTGGGGACGACCTCATCACTCGTAGAGGCCCCGCCCAAGCCAAGGGCTGGGCCGGTGAGTTCGCAGCGCTCGACCTCACCCTCCTACTCCTCCGCGCCACGCGCGACGACACCCAACGCCGAACCCAACGCCCCACCGTCCACGTCTGCATTCCCGCGCGAATTGCAGGAGACCCGTGACAGCACCCGTACGCACCCAACCTAGGGGAGTGCAGAGTCCGCCAGCCGGGCCGGCGGATGGACAGTGCGAGGCCACGCCGAGCGGTGGGAGCGAGATATGGGCACAGAAACGTCGCACCGGTCCGTAAACGGACTAGCCCTTCCATGACACTGCGTGAACCGTCAAGGACACGGTCAGAAGACCAGCTGTTCACAGACCTCGGCAGCCAGTCGATCGGCGTCATCGAGTGCGGCGGTGAGCGTATCCGGGGTGGTGCCGAGCGCGGAGAACAGTTCGTGGGCCCGCTCGGCAAAATCGGCTGGTCCCACGGCAAGTTCTCCCGCGGCCCGAACCATCCCCTTCTCGTTGAGCACCCAACACCTGGCCTGGGCGTGGAGGGCCTGCGCGAGAAGCCCTACCGCACGAAAAAGGCAACCCGCGACATAGAAGGCATCGCCGTGAGCCGCGCCCTTGCGGGCGCCAGCCAGGATGAACGGCGCCTCCCATTGCGCGTTGGTGATGAGCGCTTCGCGCAGGGGTTGCGGATAGCTGTGGGTCTGCCAGTGCAGGGTCTGCAGCTCACCGCTCGGATCGGCGAGGATGCGTCCGAGGGCTACCTCGCCGGCATAGGCGTGGGAATAGAACCCCAATGGGTGGCCGGGCTGGACGCCTACCTCGAACTGCCCATCCTGGCACTGCCGCCAGATCCGATGCACCCGGTTCAGATCTCGGTAGATCCAGTCCACGTGGTGACCTTCGATGGTTAGCCAGGCACCCCCGTCCACCCACGGTCCCCAGCCGCCCGGCTCAGTCACGTCGACCGGCTCGCCGGTCAGCTCGGCCGCGAGCAGGCGCAGGGCATCAGTGTCGAGGGGCGGCCGGTAGTACAGGCCCAGGTCGTAGTCGGAGTCAGGACGATGCGTGCCCCTCGCGCGGCTGCCTCCCAAACACACTCCGACAACGCCGCCGACGGCGGTCAACCGATCCGCGATCTCCACCAAGCGATCCACAACCCGAATTCTGCAGAATTAGGCCACCTCCTGCGACCGGATTGCCAGGCGCCCTCACCGTCGGCTTCACCCATCGGAGCGAAGTGCCGCGCGGCTATCAGGGCGGTGAGAGCGCTGGAGTCGCAGAAGTCCAGGCCGGCCAGGTCCAGGACGAGGCGCCGGCCCGGCTGGAGGGTGAGGGTGGTGAGCAGGTCCCGCAGCTCGGCGGTGTTGGCGTAGTCGAGTTCTCCGGTGATCTCCAGAACGGGACCGGTCGCGGTGTCGCGGGTGGTGATCTTCAGCATGCTCAGGTCCGTGTTATTCGTCGTAGACCGGGCGGTGGGGACGCCGAGAGCGAGTAGCGCCGTGTTGTCGTCGAGGCCGTCACCGAAGTCGTCCAGCAGGCCGTCCAGGGCCTGGATGACGGCATGTGCGGGCTTGCCCGCATGGCCGACGCGCCGCAGGGCGCGGCGGATAGTGCCGGCGTGCATCGGCGCCGCGATCGGCACGTGCGCACCACAAGTCGTCTGGCACAAGATCAGCACGCACCGCACAGCCCACCCACCAAGATCGCCAGCCGCAAGATCGCGGGCTTGGCTCAGTTTGCAGCGGTCAGTGAGGTCTTTCAGCGTTGCCGCTCCAGAGTGAGCCCGGCCGCGGAGATTGACGACATTCGATTCGGACTGCACCGGGACTTGCGGAAGATCCGCCAGGACTTCAGTCGTGCGACGCCGCGTTCGACCGGTGCCCGTGCCGTGGCCAGCGCTCGGCTGATGGTTTGCTGGGTCGGGGTGAGGTCACGGCCCGGCGGGCGTCTGAGGGGTGTTGTCACCCATGGGCCGGCTCCCATGTAGGCGCGGTCGGCGAGGACCGGGACGCCCTGGCGTTCACAGATCCGGATGATCCGGTGGGCGCGGGCCGCAGTGAGATCGTGCGCGCGGCCGGGCATCGTCGGCGAGATCCACAGCAGCCGCCCGGCGGGGTCGGTCACCACCTGCACGTTCACCCCGTGTCGGCGGTGCTTGTGGGTAGTCGGCCCGGCTGTCGCCGACCCGGTCGCACTCGGCAAGGGTGCCGTCGAGCAGGACGTAGTCCGGGTCCGTCTCGCGCAAGGCACGCAGCGGGCCGGGAGCCCGGTCGGCTAGCAGGTCGACGACGGCTGTCGTGTAGGCGTGGGCGGTGCCGACGGAGATACCGAAGCCGGCGGCGATCTGGGCGAGGGTGTCGTGCCGGTGCAGGTACACCAGGCCGACCAGGGCACGCTGGTGCGGTGGGAGCTTGCAGCGGCGGTCACCCTAGCGGGGTGACGATGAGCATGGTGACCCACTCGACCAGGGCGTGAGGCAGGTCGAGTGCGGCAGAATACGGAACCAACGCGGCTCCTGTGCCTGTGGGTTGAGACTTCGAACACCTCCCTCAGCGGCACGGGAGCCTCGTGCGTTGCGCAAGGGCTCACTGACACCAAGTCGCTCCGACAATCGGCCGCCGACGCGGGCATGACGGTCACCACGCGAGTGGTGAAGACTGGATAGATGCGACCTCACGCCCCAGGCGGACTCCTGTTCGTAGCGCTCGGTCTCATCCTTGTGGCCGCCGGCTACGTCTGGAGAGGACATGTCCTGCGTCCCCTCTCGGCGAAACGCGCCCAGGCAGCCGTGATCCGGGATCGTTCCAGAAACCTGCTGCGCTCTGCGGACATGGCAATCGCCGGAGCGCGTCGACGGGCCGCACACGGCGAACCGGCCATCGTCACGGTCGGAGACGTGACCAGGGTGGCGCGCCAGCACTACGGGTACCTCTTTGTGGAGCGCGAAGAAGCAGCTGCCGCCCTCCGCCAGCGCTATGAGGCTGCCGACTGCCGGGTGGACTGCATGACCGACGCTTTCAACTGACTGCCTCCCCGGCAAGTGCTTGACGCCAGAGGCGCCGGAGCTGTCACCTGATAGGTGGTCACGCTGAAAATGCTCAGTTAATCGCTTGGGTCCGAAACGGCGTTCGGATAAGTTGCCCGGATGGCTTCTCAACCTGCCCTGCTGCCGCCCTCGACACCGGCCGCCCAGGGGACGGCCACGCAGCATCGCTTGTCAGCGCGCCAGGTTGACCTGATCTCCGTCCTTCGAACGACTGGCGATCTTCCGTGGGGTGCGCGCTGCGCCACCGCGGCACCGGACGGTGCGGCTCCCGACGCCCGGCCCTTGAGCGGTGCGGATCAGGAGCGCAGCCTGCCGCCGTGCTCCTCAGTGCTCGCAGAGGGAGAACTCTCGTTCGTAGAGCTGCTCGTTGTGTTCGTCGACGAAGAACTTGCGTTCCTGCATGAGTTGTTCGCGGTAGCTCTTGGCCTGTTCAAGCGTCATGGTCGAGGCGGGGGACCATGGCTGTTGCGGTGGCACATCGGATGTCGAGACGATCTTTTCCGAGGGGTCGACCAGGAAGAACGCGAGAATTTTGCGATGTCCCGGGCGGGTGGGGTCCGTGAGGCGGAAGGAGCCGACGCGGTGTTGGAGGATGTTCGGGAACGCCAGGCAGCGGCCCGCTGGGGTCGATGCCGATCCCAGCATCTGGTTCAGGGCGTCTTCGTCCTCCAGTCCATAGACCTCACGCAGACCGTTGTCGTCGTTCTGCTCGTAGGCCGGGTCGTCGAGTGCCGCCCTGAAACTCAGCCGGCTTTCGGTGATGTTCTCGCTGTCCCAGTAGTAGATGCCGGTCGAGACGATCCGCTCGTTCAACATCCCCTCGACATGCCAGGAACCGCCGGCGTACTCGGGCTTGTCCGGGGTGAGATGAATGGTGGCGAGCTTGACGATGACCTGGAGACGGCGGCCGCGCAGGTCGACTCGGGCGGAGTCATCGGGCAACTCGGGCGGGGTGAAGGCCGGGGCGTCCGGGATGACCGGGCGGCGGTTTTCCCACCAGTCGTCCTGGGCCTGTTCCCAAGCACGGACCGCTTCTTGGTAGGCCTCATCATCACCGTAGGCAGATTTGTCCGGGTACTCCGGCTCCGAGTCGTACCACCCGTAAGGATCGGCCTCGATCCTCAAGGGCCGCGGATGGCGCAGATCAGTGAGCACGTTCTCCAGCAGTGGGCGCAGGCGCGCGAACAAGTCTGGTAGGACGGAGGCCAGTTCACGATGAGTATCAGGGTGGACGTTGTTGACGTACGAACGGAAGGCGACATCGCCGTCGTCACTGACGTCCACGTCAGTGGGCAGCCACTGGAATTTCTCCGAGAATTCGTACCGCGAATAGCGGTCCGCCGGGTTCTGCCAAGCCCGCTCGGGTGCACCGCTCACGTCGCGCACCAGGCAGAACAGTGAGGGATGAACCAGATCCAGTACCTGACCATCGGATCCGGGGTGCCAGTCCTGTTCCGCTGCGGGGACCTGTTCCAGAACCCGAACCGCCTGGCGCAGCCGCGATCTGAGCTCGTTGTCGACCAGTGTGTCCGACTGCCACACCCCGTCGACGGCGGAGACCTCGACGCCGGTTTGTCCGTCCCGCAGTGCGGCGTAATGCGCGAGTTCGGCAAGCACGTAACGCACCTGCGCTTCGGTGAGACCCTGGGCGACCGCTTCTTGCGTCCACCTGGCGACGATGTCGGCGTCGTTCATCTTGTCGAACCACCCTGGCTTCGCCCGAATGTGGGCGCTGCACTGCATCATCTGAAGTTCCCGAAGCGTTCGGGGTGTCGCGAACGATATGGAACGGGAAGCCTGAAAAGGCAGCGGGAAAGCAGACAGGTCAGTCAATTCTCTTGGTCCTCCCAGTCGGTGTGCGGCAGCGGGAAGGATACGACAGCGGACTGACACCGCAGCCGTGGCTGCTGTCGTCGTTGATCCGGGGGCCAGGACTCCTGAATAGTCGCGTGATGCCCGGCTCGTGCTCATCCGCGGCCGAGACCGAGGCCGAGGAGCCCGAGGTCTCGCACATCAACGCGACCGTCGCACAGGAGGCGGCCGTACGTGTCGGCCGATAGCCCACCCCCACACTTCTTCCGCCCCCCGCCCGGTGGACCGCTCGCGCGTCGGGAAGGGAGATCATTGATGGGGTGGTCCACCAGCCGGCGCCGCGCCAACTGCCCGCCGACTGGGCCACCGCACGCCGGCGCGCATACTGGCCAGCGGAGAAAAACAAGCCTCGCCACCGTGCGGCCGGCTCTACTCAAGCAAGACGTCCCGCCCCGCACCCTTGGCTCTTATCCGAGCCGTCCCAGGAGAAAGTGTTCTGAACCCCTTACTCGTCAGTGAGAGGGGGCCGCTCCGTTCATGGGGCGACCAGGGCCTCGGGGTAATCCGGCACTGTAATTTGGGGTCATGCCCGAGACATCGGTGGCGCACTTCTACGACGAGCTGGCCGACGACTACCACCTGATCTACGCAGATTGGGACGCGAGCATCCGTCGGCAAGGAAACGCCCTGGACGCCCTGATCGGCCAGGATCGTGCGGCGGTGCTCGACTGTTCCTGCGGCATCGGCACACAGGCGATCGGTCTGGCGCTGCGCGGGCACCGCGTCACCGGGAGCGACCTCAGCCCCCGTGCCGCCGCCCGCGCTGCCCGTGAGGGCGCCCGCCTGGGCCTGGGCCTGCACACGGCCGTCGCCGACATGCGACGCCTCCCGTTTCCGAACGGCCAGTTCGACACCGTCGTCTGCGCCGACAATTCGCTGCCTCACCTGCTGACGGAGCAGGATGTGCACGCCGCCCTGGCCGAGATGCGCCGCGTGCTGCGTCCTACCGGCCTGCTGCTGGTCAGCACCCGCCCCTATGACGATCTGGTGCGCGACCGCCCCGCTTCGACGCCTCCACAAGTCCACCAGATCGCCGACACCGAGGGCGGAGAACGTACCGTCACCTTCCAGCTCTGGCACTGGCACGACGACGGCGAGCACTACGACTTGGAGCACTTCCAACTCCTCCCGGCAGGCGGACATTGGCGCGTCCGGGTCCGCCGGACCACGTACTGGGCACTCGGCCGGGACCGGTTGGCGGGCCTCGCAGCCGAGGCCGGTTTTGTCGACCTCGGGTGGCGAATGCCACAGGAGACTGGCTTCTTCCAGCCGCTGCTAGTGGCACGCGCCGGCGTGTAGGTGATCCCACCGCTCGGCGTGGGACGGCAGGTAACAGCCGGCACCAGCGGCTTCGGCTTCCGGGCCGACGTTGAAAGCGAACAAGCCACCGCCCGCGGCGAGGTCTACATGGAGGTGATCGAAGCTCATCAGCGCCTCGACCTCGTCGGCCCCTCCACTGAGGAAACCGCCCGGCGGCTGGAGGACTCGGAGACCCCGCACAGGTCCGCGGCCAGGTCGTCCTGGACAAGCACCGCCTCCTTCCATCGGGGACCTGGAAGACCGCGATGCCGTTGTCCCGTAGCGCCGGGGAGCACGCTGTCGACCGTGATCCCGCGAGGAGCGAGATGCCGCGCGAAGTGCAGCGAGAGCTGTTCGAGCGCGCCCTTGGAGTCAGAGCTCAGGGGGTGGGCCCCCGAAGGAGGATCCTGTAGACCGACCCGCCTCAGATCCCGGCATGCCGCCATACGCGCCCGACCGTGGCCGTGGCCGGCCCGGTGCGGCGGAGCGACTACACGGGTGGCGCGGCCTGGTGGAGGGCCTTGTTGACGCCGGTGAGGACCACGGTGACCAGGCAGAGGGCGATGATGGTCTCGGCCCACAGGAAGGCGAACCAGTCCAGCACGCAGCCGATCGGGGGTGTGCCGGGGGCGGTGTTGCGGAACGCGGCGAGGGCGAACAGGGTGGCGGCCATCCAGGCGAGGCCGGGCCAGACCAGGCCCTCGCCGCTGGTCGTCAGGTACCAGGCCCCGATGAGCACGGCCGCCGCCAGCGCCCACATCACCACCATCATGAACACCGCGAAGACGAGCAGGCTGCCCGATCGCGCCAGCTCCACCGCCACCACGGCCTCCTGCCGGGAGGGCGCGGGTTCCGCGGAGATCGAGAAGAGCGTGTCGGCGTTGGAGAACAGCATCCGTACCGGCACCTGCTCGCCGCCCAGCTGCGCCCGGAACGCGATGTCGGTCTCGTAGGTGTCGAACGGGTAGTCACTGATCGATCCGCCTGTGAGCGCAACCTGCACGTCTCGCGTCGCGAGCCGCTCATGCGCCGCGAACTTCAGGTCGCTGAGGGTCGCCCCCGAGGTCTGGAGGCTGAGATCGGCCACCGGGGCCGCCCCGTCCGCCTCGCCGAGGGTCCCGCGCGGGGTCACCCAGACCCGCAGCACCAGCTCTCTGCCCGCGGCGTCGACGCTTTGGACGACGGCCTCCACATCCACCCGGTCGGCGGCCGAGGATCCGACGGTGTGCACCGTGTCGACCGCCTGCCGCTCGGTGAACTGCAGCCACGAGCCAACGGTCACCGCCGCCACGATCAAGAAGGCGATGAGGATGAGCACGGGCAGGATGGACCTTCCGAAGCGCCGTGGGCGAGGCGACTCGGCAGGTCCCGGACGGCCCTGACGCATCACTTGGTCCAGGTGTCCGGCAGTTGGTTTGCCGCACGGAAGCTATCGGGTGGTTCCGCGTTGCACACGACGGTGACGGCAGTGTTGCGGTCCGGGCTCACTTTGACGGTGCTGCGAAAGAACTCCTGCTGGATGAAGGTCGTCCCGATGTCCTTGGCCTCCGGCAGATCCTGGTGGTCGGGAATGCCGCTCGTGTGGCGCATCAGGTCGCCAAGCGGGACGTCCCGCGCCCAGGCCGGAGGGTTGTCGAGGTGGTCGGACAGGGGGTCGTTCAGCGCGAGGTGTTGCCGCCCGGCCGGCAACAGGGCCGTGTCTGCGGCGAATTGGTTGGAGTTGGAGGCCACGTCGAAGACTGCCTTCGAGGTGATGACGCGGCCTGCCTTCAATTCAGCCTTCCCTCTTCCCGCCTCCGGGACAACGCTGCCCCGTACGCCGCCGGCTGCCGTACGGCCCGGGCCATCCGGGGAAGGCACCAGCTCCTGGAGAACCTCCGCGCTGCGCGTTTCCCGGTCATCGCCGCTCGCGTAGGCATGCGGGTTCGCGACACCGGCCAGTACGACCACAGCCGTGGCGCCCTCGGCGGTGCACAACGACGCCGTCCGGTTCACGGACACCACCCGCTTTCGCCACCTGGAACGAGATCGGCTCAGTGCCATCTCGAACATCGGAGGGTTGAGGTCATCAAGTCCGCTGCGGGTGCGCCGCTGGGCGGGTGCGCCGTGATGCGGCGCCGGCCGACACCAGGCCGGGTCGTCAGAAGGAACCAGAATGCCCTGGCAGCCAGCGTCCTGATGCGGAAGCTGCTCTCTGCCATGTGATCCCGTTCCCTACCGACAGCCACGAGGCCTCCCGGGCGACGCCGAGGCGGTGTTGGCGGAACGCACGTAATCCACGCTACGGGGTGGCCCGAGCACGTGCATGCGGACGACGGGGCGGCAGCGTGGAGGCGACGAGTCGTGGAAGTTCTTGCCCGAACGCAGGCTGGCACACGCGCCCCGCCCTGCCATGCCGCGGGCGCAGCCATGCCAACCCTCCCCCCCTCACCGGTGTGGCCAGGTTCGCGCAGGGACAGCGGACGTTGAGCTCGGCAGCGGTGAACAACTCCACCGCGTTGAGATCGACCGCGAGCACGGCCGGGTGCCGGTCCAGTGCCTCCTCGACGGCGCGGGCGGCGATTCCCTCGATGCCCTGATGGAGGTCGCGGGCCCAGGATGCGCACCGCGGTCTGCCCGCCACGACCGTGTGGGTCTTCAGCTCGGCCGTCGGCGAGGCCAGGTCCCCAAAAAGGGACGGATCCGAAGCTTCACCGCCGCCTTCTCGCCTTCTCGCCGTCCGGGCCAGGAAGAACACGACGTACCCGGCAAGCGCCAGGCGGCACCGGACCCGGCTGCTTCCACCTACGGGCACCGGCATAGCGCGCTGCCAGGCCAGCTCGAACGTCCGCCGAAGGGCGTCGATCATTTCCGCCCGTCCAATGATGCGTCCGTGAGGAACGTCTGGCTGGGCGACGGGCACCGGCATTGCGGCATCTGAAAGTTTACACTTCTTACAAAATCGCAGTTTAGGCTGTTTTTCTGTTCCAATTTCGGCAGCGTGCAGCCTGAACCGTCGGACCCGGCGTCCGATCTGCCCGGAGGATCCGCACTGAGTGGCTGTCGGTAGCGCTGGGAGGGCGCGGGCGAAGCGCATAGGCGCCAGGAGGAAGATTTCTCGATGACCCGGCCCGATGACCCGAGCACCGCGGCGGCCCGGATGTTCGCCGAGGCCGGTGCCTTCGGCGAGCTGCTGGCCGGGATCGAGTGGGCGGCGACGCCGCTCGGGCCCCCCGAGTCCTGGCCGGGCCCCTTGGTGGACACCCTGCGCCTCATGCTCACCTCTGAGCACGGGATGGCTCTGTACTGGGGCGCCGAATTCGCCACTCTGTACAACCTGGGCTCCTCACCCATTGTCGGCGCCAAGCATCCCTGGGCCCTCGGCAGGCCCTATAAGGATGTGTTTCCCGAAGTCTGGGCCCACCCCGTGAGCGACCACTTCCACTATGTGACCGACACCCGCAAGTCCCTGCTGATCGCCGATGAGCCGCTCATCATGGAGCGCCACGGCTTTCCGGAACAGTGCTACTTCGACTCCTCCTTCCAGCCCGTGCTGCTGGACGACGGCACATCCGGCGGCGTGCTGCAGATCATCACCGAGACCACCGGCCGGGTACTGGGCGAGCGTCGGCTGCGCCTGCTGAGCGAGACCGGTGCCCGCACCGCCGGGCTGCTCACTCCGGACGAAGTCGCCCGCGTCGTCGCGGAGGTGCTGAGCTCCTATCCCGAGGAGATCCCGTTCCTCAGCCTGTACCTGGCCTCCGAGCCGGGCATGCTGCGGCTGGCGTCCTGCGCCGGGCTCCAGCAGGCGCCTGAGCCCGTCTCGTTGAATACGGCCGACGGGTCGGAGGTCGCGGCCCGGCTGACGCAGGTTGTCACCGACGGTGCCCCTGCCACGCTGTCGGCCGCCGCGCTCACCGGTGGCAACACCGCCGGCCGGCACGCCGCGGCCTCCCGGCTCCCGGTCGAGGAGGCGCTGGCTCTGCCGCTGGACTGCGCCGGCCAGGTGGGAGGCGTCTTGGTCGTGGGCATCAACCCCTGCTTCCCGCCCGCCGCGGCCTACCGGGACTTTCTGGAGGTACTCGCCGCCGCCGTGGCCGGGGCGCTGACGGCAGCGCTCGCCCACGACGAGCAGCGCCGGCGGGCGGAGGCGCTCGCCGAGCTGGACCGGGCCAAGACCGCCTTCTTCGCCAACGTCAGCCATGAGTTGCGCACGCCGCTCACCCTGCTCCTGGGCCCGCTCCAGCAGGCCCTGGCCGACGAGGACCGGCCCGAGCGGCGCGAGCAGCTGGACCTGGCCGAGCGTGGCGCCCTGCGCCTGCTGAAGCAGGTCAACACCCTCCTGGAGGTCGCCAGGGCCGATGCCGGGCAGATACGCCCGGTCCTCGAGCCGGTCGACCTCGCCGGTGCCACGGCCGAGCTGGCCGGGGTGTTCCGCTCTGCCTTCGAGGCGGCCGGGATGACGCTGGAGGTGGACTGCCCGCCGCTGTCCAAGCCGGTGTCCCTGGACCGGGAGATGTGGGAGAAGATCATCCTCAACCTGCTCAGCAACGCCCTGAAGTTCACCTTCACCGGCGGCGCCCGGGTGCAGGTGGTCGCGGCCGGCGACCGGGCCCGGCTGACCGTGACGGATACCGGCACCGGCATCCCCGCGGACGAGCTGCCGCGCCTGTTCGAGCGCTTCCACCGGGTCCGCGGCGCCCGCTCCCGCTCCCACGAGGGCAGCGGCCTCGGCCTGGTGCTGGTGAAGGACCTTGTGGAAGCGCAGGGCGGCACCGTCGGGGTGGACAGTCAGCTCGGGCAGGGCACCAGCGTCACAGTGCACCTCCCGTTCACCGCCGCCCACCGGCCCCGCCCGGCCCCGCCGGCAGCCGACACCGGCTCCCCCGGGGAAACCCCCAGGGAAGGCGGAGGCAGCCTGCCCGGCCGCGCCGCACCCTATGTGGACGAGGCGCTGGGCTGGCTGGCGGCTGACCCCGCCCCCGCTGCGCCGACCCCCGCGGCACGCACCCCGCACGCCTCCGCGACCCACACTCCCCTCCAAGGCCCCGGGCCGCACGCAACCGACCGCCCCCACCGAGCCCGCCTGCTCGTCGTCGACGACAACGCCGACATGCGCGCCTACCTCACCCAGCTCCTGGAGCCCGACTACGACGTACTGCTCGCCGCCGACGGCCGGGCCGCCCTGGAGATGGCCCTGGCGCAGCCGGTGGAGCTGGTGCTCAGCGACGTGATGATGCCCCACATGGACGGCTTCGAGCTGGTCCGGGCGCTGCGCGCCGACCCGCGCACCGCCCGCCTGCCCATCGTGTTGCTCACCGCCCGCGCCGGCGAGGAGGAATCCGTCCAGGGCCGCCAGGCCGGCGCCGACGACTACCTGGCCAAACCCTTCTCCGCGCGCCAGCTGCTGGCGCGCGTCAGCACCGGGTTGGAACTGTCCCGGCTGCGTGAACAGGCCCTCACCGAGACCCGCAACCAGCTGGCCGTGCTGGGCTCCCTGGCCGACGCGGGCCTGCGGCTGTCCGCCACTCTCGACCCGGACCAGATACTCCAAACTGCCGGCCAGATCCTGCTGCCCGACTTCGCAGACCAGATCAGCATCCACCTCACCGCCGCACGACCCGCCCCGGCACAGTCGCCACCGGCATACATCGCCGGGACTCCGCTGCTTGCCCGCGAGACCCTGGCCACCGCCGCCACCCACGCGATCAACGGCACCGCCCCGGCCCCAGCCGGCGCTCACCCGCCGCCCGCCTCCATGCTGGCCCTTCCGCTGCGTGCCCACGACCAGACCCTGGGGGCCCTGGTATTGGTCCGGCACACCGGCTACTCCGCGGTCGAACACAAGTATCTGGAGAACCTCGCCCACCGCCTGGCCCTCGCCTACGACAACGCCACCCGCTACCACAACGAACGCCGCCTCGCCCTGACCCTGCAGCGCGCCCTGCTGCCCCACAGCCTGCCCCAGGTGCCCGGGGTGCGCCTGGCCACCCACTACCGGGCCAGCAACCGCGGTGCCGAGGTCGGCGGCGACTGGTACGACGTGCTCGCACTGCCCGACGGTGCCGTGGGGCTGGCCATCGGCGACGTCATGGGCCACGACGTGGAAGCCGCCATCGTGATGGCCCAACTCCGCTCCGCCCTGCACAGCCTCGCTATGGAGGGCGACGGCCCGGCCCAGGTACTGGCCAGGCTGGACGCCTACATGCAGTCGCTCGCCGCCGAACGCTTCGCCACCTGCCTGTACGCGGTCTACGACCCACACCGCCACCGCCTGTGCTACGCCGCCAGCGGGCACCTGCCGCCCCTGCTGATAGCCACCGACACCGCCTATCTGGAGCTGCCCCCGGCACTGCCGCTGGGGCTGGGCAGCGCCCCGGTCGACCGCGAGGTGGCGTTCCCGCCCGGCACCAGCCTGCTGATGTACACCGACGGCCTGGTGGAAAACCGGGCGCTGTCCCTGGACGGCTGTCTGGAGGCCCTGCGCCAGACCTGCGGCACGCTTCCCGCCGCCGCCCGCACCGACCCCCAGCTGATCACCGAACGAGCCCTGGAGTTGCTGAACACCCCCGATCGGGTCGACGACGACACCGCCCTCCTCGCCGCCACCGCCGAACCATCGTCTCCAACTCGCGCTCCTCACGCCGACTGAAGTGTCATACGCCCGACCGCTGCTGCGGTTTCATTTCTAAGAGCTCGCAACAGGATCTTGTGAAAGTGACGCTGGCCAGTCGTGGCCGGTGTGGCGACTCGGCTGTTCGCGATGCCGCCGACAGGTCGCGCCAAGTCCGCCCTGTCAGCCAACGGAACGCCCTGGGCGATTCGGTGAGGCCCCCGCCACGGCAACGGCGTGCGCGGCGCGCGCTCTGCGGCGTGGACCGCCCCCGCCGTTCTGGCACCACGGACGTATCGTGGTTCGCGCAGCCCGACAGCCGCGGGGAGCCTCGCCCAACCTTGAGTTTCAAGGCGAGTACCGGCAGTTGGCGGCGGCACGACGTGCGCGTCTCACCGTGCGAGCCGGGATCGGGATCCCGTCGACCAACGGATTGCCCCACTCGTCGAGTGTGATGTGGTCGGGGGTCAAGTCCGCACACACGCCTCTCCCTTGCACAACGTCCAGCCGACACCTAAAGGCTGTTGCACAACGCCTGGTCGATCTTCCGGGTCTCCTTCATGCTGCGTTCCAAGACGGCAGGAAGGCATGCATATTCGGGCAGTTGACCTTGCTGTCGGTGGCTGGATCTGAGCGAGATCGCCGTTGTGCAACAGCCTTTAAGGGCCGTCCCGCAATGTTCGTGCGGAACGGCGTCGCGGACGGCTGTCGACCGGCGGTGAAGTCAGTCCAGGCCGGTCGCCCACGCCGTCAGCGCGGTGAAGTCGTCGATGGCAAGGCCGCATCGGGGGTCGATCCGGTGCAGTAGGGCGGGACCGTCGTGGTGTTCCTTCACCCAGGCGCGATCGGCCTCTGTGATCTCGTCGTCGATCCAAGCGAACGCCCGGCCTTTCGCCCACGTGACGATCTCAGGCGTCTTCCAGAACACACCGCCGCCGGGCTGGGCTCGCGGGGAGGGCCAGGGAATGAAGGGCAGCTCCGGCAATCCCAGGACTGGCGCGATGAAGGCGTTGGCTTCTTCCTCCCACGTGGTCGCCCACACCAGGTCGAAGGGAAGGGCATCCAGCGCCGGGCCGTGATCCGGGTTAAGCCACACCCGCAGCGGCTTCACGGGCTTGTTCGGGAGCCCCCACTCAGCTAGTCGGCGCCGCTCGGCGGCCTTCCAGCGAGGCGTCAGTAGGCGGTGCGTCTGATAGCCCCCGGGCCGGCGGTGCGGCTTCGCGGCATACGGATTCAGCGGTCCGTCCACATCCACCAACAGCACTGGGCGCACCGGCTCATCCCCTTTGGTTCTGCGTCGCACGGTACCGGCCGATGACGAGACCGCCCAGTGAAATTCTGGCAGGCAGGGATCTCCGTATGTCCGGGCCCCGGGTAGTGGGACGATCTTGGTGTTCCAGCAGTGATCACGGCGTCGGAGCCATCTTGGATAGCCCCGTTCACCGGGCTGAACCCGCGCGCTTCCCGCAAGCTGATCACGATGCTGCGCCGCGAGGGAGCCGAAGTGCTGCGGCCTGGGCGCCCGTGGTCGCTACCGCTGGAGGACCGGGTGTTGCTCGTTGCTGCTTACTGGCGCACCAACCTGCCGTTGCGGCAGCTCGCCCCGCTCTTCGGTGTTTCGAAGTCCGCAGCCGATCGGATCGTCGCCCGCACCGGCCCACTGCTCGCGCTCAAGCAGCGACAGCGTTTCCGCCAGGGCACAGTGCTCATCGTGGACGGCACCCTGGTTCCCACCCGCGACCACAGAATCGCCGAGCAATCAAAGAACTACAGGTACTCCACCAACCACCAGGTCGTCGTCGACGCCGACACCCGCCTGGTCGTCGCGGTCGGACGGCCGGTTCCGGGTAACCGTAACGACTGCAAGGCATGGGACGAGTCCGGGGCCAAGGCGGCCGTCGGGAAGACGACCACAATCGCCGATGGCGGCTACCCGGGCACCGGCCTTGTGATCCCGCATCGACGCCCCGCCAGCGGTGAACTATGCAATTGGAAGCAAGAGCACAACCGCTCCCACAAGCAAGTCCGAGCCCGCGTCGAGCACGTCTTCGCTCGCATGAAGACCTGGAAGGTACTCCGCGACTGCCGTCTCAAGGGTGACGGCGTCCACCACGCCATGCTCGGCATCGCCCGCCTCCACAACCTCACCCTCGCTGGATAGGCGAGCGGGCCACACGGGGAACAGCCGCGTCCATGCGGACCCAGAGATCATTTACGGGGGCCGGCCCTTACAACGGCTAACACAATGAGGTGGATCAGTTCTGGTTGCCGTCTCCGGGGCGGGAGTTGAGCGTTCGGCCCGGTGTGGGGATGTCGCCGTGGTTCGTGTCGGATGAGTTGTGGGATCGCCTGGAGCCGCTGTTGCCGCAGCGTGAGCGCAGGTTCCGGTATCCGGGCCGCAAGCCGTTGCCGGACCGGGAAGTGCTGTGCGGGATCTTGTACGTGCTGCACACCGGGATCCAGTGGGAGTACCTGCCACAGGACCTCGGTTTCGGCTCGGGCATGACGTGCTGGCGGCGGCTGCGGGACTGGAACGAGGCCGGCGTGTGGCAGCGGCTTCACGAGGTCCTGCTGGCCGAGCTGAACGCGGCCTCACGGCTGGACTGGTCTCGGTGCGTGGTCGACTCGTCCCACGTCAGGGCCCTAAAAGGGGGAAGCACACGGGCCCTTCGCCGGTTGACCGTGGGCGAGCCGGATCGAAACATCACCTCATCACCGACGGACACGGCACTCCGCTCGCAATCCTGCTGACCGGCGGCAACCGCAACGACGTCACCCAGCTCCTGCCGTTGCTCGACGCAATCCCGCCGATCCGTGGCCGCGTGGGACGGCCACGGCGCAAACCGGACTCTCTGTTCGCGGACCGCGGCTACGACCACGACATCTACCGCGACCAGGTCCGCGCTCGCGGCATCGTGCCGGCCATCGCCCGCCGCGGCACCCGGCACGGCACCGGTCTTGGCATCTACCGGTGGGTGGTCGAGCGCACCTTCGCCTGGCTTCACGGCTTTCGACGCCTACGGATCCGCTGGGAACGACGAGCCGACATCCACGAAGCGTTCCTCAGACTCGCCTGCTGCCTCATCGCCCACCGGCAACTCAACTTGTTGCACTAGCAGTCGTCACCCGAGGCGGCCCGGAAGCCACGATCTTGAATCACCGGGAAGGCGTCCTGCGCGCTGGCTACCCATGCGTCGATCTCGTCGTGGGACGTCCTGATGGCGCTGATCAGCCTTTCAAGCACGTCCAGCTTCGACTTGCGAACGTTCAAGCTCAGCTGCGCCAACGACACCTCTTGGTACGGCATGCCCAGCTGCCACCAGAACCGCATGAGGTAACGACACTCCTGCGGCTCGCGGTCGTCAGCAAGACGATCGTGGATAACCGCCTGGACGCGGCGCCGCTGATCATCGTCACGAAAGCCGTAGCTGAGGTCCGTCAAGGTCACTGCCGGACCCTACCAACCACGTTCACCGATCCTGATGTGGCCATGAAGACGTCAAGGCAGATCATTCTGTTAGGAGCTCTTAAGGCGATGATCCATGTCAGCTGCTTGAGCCGGTCATCCGCATGGCAGGTCTGCTGTATCGCCTTCGTCGTGCTGGGCTGGTCGGACTTCGGTAGGGCGTTCATGACATTGCGGGCCTTGTGCACCCAGCACCCGCTGATGGCGGGCAGCGGGGAACACCTGTGCCAGGGCCCTCCATAGACCCATCCCCCCGTCGCCGACGACCAGCTCCGGATCCCGCATGCCCCGTCGGCGGCAGTCGCTCAGCACATCCGCCCACGACGCGGCCGACTCACCCACCCCCTCGGCCGACGCGATCAGCTCCTTGGAGCCGTCCAGCCGCACCCCCATCAACACCAGCATGCACGAGCGCGCTTGGAGGAGGGGAAGAAACGGTCGACCGCGTCGCGATCACTTCCCGCCCGCACCAGCTGCCTTGTACTCCAGCACGAAGCGGAACTCGCGCCGGCTCCCGTCCGAGACAGCTCGGGCGAGCGTGCGAACCCGGGCCGAAAACACACTTACCAGGTTCAGGCCATTTCGCACGCGAGTGCATCGGCCACACCTGCAACCGACGAACCGAACGAAAAGCCGCTCACCTCCGCAACCGTGAAGAGTGGTCAGTCAATCAAGCCACTGATTGAATACGCAATCTGGTCTGAATTGCCGCGACAGCAAAGACGCCAACTGCCTCACCGTGGGACGGGCGCAACAAGACGGGTACTTCGAGGCACTGAGCACCGCGAACAGAAAGGAGATACACCATGCAACCGATGACACGCTGGGCAATGACAGGAGCCCTGCTCACCGCAACCCTCGCTGGTCCCTTGAGCGCGCCCGCCCACAGCGCCCCCGCCTCGCTGTACGCCCCTTCGTCCCTGGTCATGACCACCGGCCAGGGTGAGAAGGCAGCCACGACAGCACCGGAGCGCGCGGTCACCGTGAACTGTGCGTACACCACTACGGGAACTCACCCCGATCCGCGACAAGCCTGTGCGGACCTGGACCGCGTGAACGGGGACCTCGACCGCTTAGCCACACTCCGGCGAAATGAGACGGGACGGCCCTGCACCAAGGAATACCGCCCCATTGTCGTCACCGTTGAAGGTGTATGGCGCGGTACGCGCGTGAACTACGAGCACACCTTCGCCAATCCCTGCATAAAGGAAACGCAGGGGGCTTCGGCGTTCGCCTTCTGAGCCCCACAGCTCAGTAGATGCCTCACCAGCGGGACCCTTTGGTCGTACTGCGTCGCCATCACCTCAGCCCGTGTCGCGACATCGGCCACAAGGGTCCCGCTCCCCACGTGGGACGGGTGGGCGAGACCGCGGTCCGATAACAGGGCTTCAGATCTCACCACGGGCGGGGCGGGTCACGCCTACGTTCAGTGTCCCCGCGCCGTCGCCACCCGGGCCCGATCAGGGGCTGTCGACAGTCCAGTCGAAGCGGCTCGGGTCGCCGGGGGCGCGGGTCGTACAGCGCCCGCCCGCCCGGGCCGTATTGCCCGAGATCAGTAGCTCGGCCCTGCGGGGCCGACGACGGAGGAGCAAGCGGCAGCCCGCATGGCCTGCCGCGATTACCCCGTCTCTGGTCGTGGCCGCCGGCCGGCTAACGCCTCGCCCGCCCCTGGTCCCGCCCAACGCATTCGGCTGCGGGACTGCCCCGGTGTGCTAAACAGGGAGCAACCAAAGGGGCATTTTGCAGCAGCTCAAGCTCGGAATCATGTCGCAGACCCGCAAGGAAAACGAGCATCGTCTGCCCGTTCACCCCGCTCATTTCGACCGCATCGACGCCGGTCTCCGCAAGCGCATCTACCTCCAGGAGAACTATGGAGAGCACTTCGGCGTCCCAGACAGCCAGCTCGCCCCGCTCGTCGCGGGCTTTCGCACGCGCGAGGAGCTCATCGCCGACTGCGATGTCATCCTGCTGGCCAAACCGCTCCACCAAGACCTGGCGGAACTGCGCGAGGGTCAGGTTCTGTGGGGCTGGCCCCATTGTGTCCAAGACGAGAGGGTCACCCAGGCCGCCATCGACCGGCGGCTGACCCTGATCGCCTTCGAGGCGATGAACCACTGGACCCGCAGCGGCGCCTTCAACCTGCACGTCTTCCACAAGAACAACGAGCTGGCCGGGTACTGCTCGGTCCTGCACGCCATGCAACTGACCGGCGTGACAGGCGACTACGGGCGACGGCAGCGCGCGGTCGTCATCGGCTTCGGCGCGACCGCCCGCGGCGCAGTGACCGCGCTCGGCGCCCTGGGCGTGCACGACGTCGACGTCCTCACGGCGCGTGGCGTCACCGCCGT
This sequence comes from Streptomyces sp. R11, assembly GCF_041051905.1. NCBI lineage: Bacteria > Bacillati > Actinomycetota > Actinomycetes > Kitasatosporales > Streptomycetaceae > Streptomyces > Streptomyces sp. R11. Next base: position 8,989,792 of record NZ_CP163432.1, on the reverse strand, counting down.
CAGCTCCCCCATCCACTCCGCGCGGATCGTCCACTTCGACCACGACAAGGCCGACGACACCCTCGCCCCACGACGCAGTGTCGCCCTCACCGAGGACGGCCCGCTGCCGCTGGCCGAGTTCCTCGCCGGACACGACATCATCGTCAACTGCGTGCTGCAGGACACGGACGCGCCGCTGATGTTCCTGATAGACGAGGACCTGCCCAAGCTGGCCCCCGGCACCCTGGTCATCGACGTCTCCTGCGACGAGGGCATGGGCTTCGACTGGGCCCGGCCCACCACGTTCACCGACCCGATGTTCACCGTCGGCGACCGCGTCAGGTACTACGGAGTGGACCACAGCCCCTCCTACCTGTGGAACTCCGCGACCTGGGAGAACAGCGAGGCACTCCTGCCGTATCTGGACGCCGTGCTCCAGGGCCCCGACGGCTGGGACGCCGACGACACGATCCGGCACGCCATCGAGATCCGCCAGGGCGTCGTCCAGAACCCAAAGGTGCTCGCCTTCCAGCATCGCACCGCGGAGTACCCGCATGCCCACGAAAGGACCGGTTCGGCGTCGCGGCCGTAGCGGCGGGGCATCCCGTGTTCGATCGTCCTCCGACCGCTGTCGCGAATCGCCATGGGACGTGTCCCGGTCGCCTTCCGTCCACAGCCGCAGGGCAGACACCATCTCGGCGAGTTCGCCGCACGGGTACGACATATGAGCGCCGTGCCGCAACCTGGGGATGACCCGGAACTGCCGGAAAGGTGGCACTCTGCGAGTGGCCGGCGCAGACACGACGCTTTTGGGGCAGGCGGTGAAATGCGGGCGGAACGGATGGGGTTGAAGGCGCACGGACCCCTGCGAAGCACCGCCCGCTCTCCGGCCACACGGACACCCCTGCCCCTTGAGTCGGCCCCCATTGGTCCGATGTGGAATTCCGTGGATGCGTGCGCCGCGGTGGCATAGCGAAGGGCCCCACCGGCGATCTTCGGTGGGGCCCTTCGCGCTGGGTGTTGTTTACCAGCGGTACCAGCGGCCCTTGCGGCCACCGTGGGCGGCGGGCCGTACCACGAAGCCCAGCAGCCAGACCACCAGGACGATGACGGCAATCCACCACAGGGCCTTGAGGGCGAACCCGGCACCGAAAAGGATCAGGGCGAGAAGCAGAACGAGAAGCAGGGGAACCATGATTATCAACCTCCGCGCAATCAGGTGCCCCGCAGAAGCCACTTCACGCGCTCAAAAGTTGAATGCATATTTCCGCAACCCCCGGGAATTCGACCAGGCCGTGCTGAACGGGCCGCATGACGGGGTCGGGGCAGACGGTGGGTACCGGAGCTACAGAAAGCGGCGGATGGGGACGACGGCAACCTCTCTCGCCCGCTGCAGCAGTGAGCGCCTCCCTCCGGCGCCTGCTGTGGTGCTCACCTGATCCGATTCGTTCCTCCCGGCGACTGGACGCCGACGGGGCAGGTGACACGGCTGGAAGTGGGGGAGTTACCGGAGGGACTCGTCGACGGCCCACGGGTGGCCTACTGAGGCCGACTCGAGGAGGCGTCGGCATCATCGTGCAGGGCGATGCGGACGGTGATGCGTTTGCCGACCGGCTCCCGATACGCTTCGAAACTCTCGGCGACTGCCATGACGATCTCCAGACCGTGCTGGCCGATGCGGTCGGCATCGGCGGCCCGGGCCACCGGGAGGACCGGGTCGGAGTCCCACACCACGACCTCCACCCACTCCCCCGCAATGCCCAGATGCATCAGCACCGGGCCCGGAGCGTACTTGCGGGCGTTCGTGACCAGCTCGCTCACGACCAGTTGCGTCAGTTCCATCGCGCGCTGCGACACCGGCACACCGTGCCGGTCCTGCGCCTGGGAGAGGAAGCTGACGGCCAGGTGACGGGCCTGCGCGATCGTCGCACCGCCGCCCTCCAGGGCCACCGTGGTCTGCACGCGGGAACGTCCGTCCTGGGCGCTGCCGTCCTCAGCCAGCGGGTCCACTTCCCTTATCAATACCGTCGCCCTCGTTTCACAGGCCCGCGCCTACCCATGGGCGGCCGGTTGACTCCCCCTGCGTACGATGACGCCAGAACGCGCGTTGCCGGCTCCGCCATCCACAGAGTTCACCCACACGGTACGGGCAGCCCTTGGGTCCACGATCAGGGCGTGCCAGGATTACAGTCATGGCTGAGCAAGCAATGACGGGGACCGGGCAACTGGGCCAGCTGTCGGTCACCACCACCGTCGACGACGGAATCCGCGTAGTCACCGTCACGGGAGAGATCGATCAGCAGACCAGCCAGCCGCTGCAGCAGGCCCTCAACGCCACCACACCTGCCCTCTCCCGCGTGGTGGTCGACATGAGCAGCGTCAGCTTCATGGACTCCACCGGCATCAACATCTTCATCGGCACCCACCGCAGCCTTGCCGCAAACGGAGGCTGGCTCCGCCTGGCCGCCCTCACCGATCCCGTACAGCGCATCGTCCGGCTTGTCGGCGTAGACACCTTCATCGACTGCCACCTCACCGTCGAACAGGCCCTGAACGGCGGGCACCCGCACCCGCAGTGATACGTCAGGCGCCTCACGCATCCGGCGCTGCTTGAACCAGGATGGACGGCTGTCCGTGCATGCATGCCGAGTCCATGACACGGCGCATTTCCTCGGGCGACGCCACCTCCACCGTGGGTGGCCAGCATGTCACCGTCGCCCTCGAGCTGGGCCTGTTCTTACCAGAGAGGGGCACGTGGGGAGGCACCCTCCACGGGAGTAGCGCAAGCCGAACCAGTACCCCATGATCACCGTCGGCACCGAAGGCCGCCCGCCACACCCGCGCGCAGAAGCCGGACACGCTCTGCGGCATCAAGGGCTGACCCTGGGCTGAGGCGGCGCGGTCAGGCGATCCCGGTGCCGCGCAGCAGCAGCAACGCCACGTCCACCACCGCAACGGCGACCGCTGCCGCGAAAGCCGCTCGCTCCCAGCGGCGTCCCAGCACCGTCCCCGCCACCGCGACCAGGCCGGCCACCGCGAGCGCCGCAATTCCCCATCTGCCGGGTGGTCCGGCGGGCCCCAGCGCCAGCACCGCGGACGCGGCCACCAGCGGCACCGGCAGCAGCAGCCGCGCGCCGTCCGGACCCAGCCGGTGCGGCCAGCCCCGTACGCCCGTCGCCAGATCCCCGCGGATGTCCGGCAGCACATCGCCCAGATGCGCGCCCACTCCCAGCAACCCCCCGGCGGTGACGACCCACCAGGCCGGCCATGGCTGCCCCGGCAGCCCCAGCGCCACGAACGCCGGGAGCGCGGCAAAACCCACCGCGTACGGCGCCCAGGACCACGCTGTCGCCTTGAGCCGCAGGTCGTACGCCCACGCCGCCGCCACCCCGGTCAGGTGAACGACGCCCGCCCACAGCCCACAGGCGAACGACAGCGGCACGCACAGCACCAGTGCGGCATACGCGGCCACCCACACCTCCGTCACGCCGACCGTGCCGTCGACAACGGGTTTGCCCCGACGGCCGGCGGCGATGTCCCGGCGCGCGTCGTACGCGTCGTTGCACCAGCCGACGGACAACTGCCCGGTCAGCACCGCGGCGGCGGTCAGGACACAACGCGCGGCGCCCTGGCCGGCGGTGACGGCGAGGGCGGCCATCAAGGCGGTGACCGCCGCGACAGGCCCGGGGTGGCACGATCCGGCCAGGCCGCCCACCCGGCTGGCCCAACTCGCGGCCGGGCCGCCGACCGTCGACTGCTCGGGAGTGCTCACCGGGCCGATCGTAGGCGTCCCGGCCCCACCCGGCTCGAGCACGCGCCCTCGTGGCGAACGGCCGGACGGGCGATCCATGGTGTCGAAGGCCCGGTCCGGGGAACACGTGGGAAGCAACTCACCCCAGTCGGTAACCGGACGGGAACCACATGACGCGGATCGCCGCCGTTCACGGTGCCCTCGCACCGCACCGTCGCACCCAGTCCGAGATCACCGACATGGTGGCCCGTACCTGTTTGCCGGAGGGCAGCGACCGCCGGGTCCTGGACCGGCTGCACCGCAGCGTGAGAGTCAGCTCGCGGCACATGACCCTGCCGCTCGATCGATACGGGGAACTGGACGGATTCGGCGCCTCCAACGACGTCTTCATCGCCGCCGCCACCGACCTGGGCGCCAAGGCCGTCCGAGGCGCTCTGCACATGGCCGGCCTGACCGCCGCCGACGTGGACCTGCTGATCTTCACCTCCGTCACCGGCATCGCCACCCCCTCGATCGACGCACGGCTGGTCGGCCGCCTCGGACTGCGGCCGGACGTCAAACGGCTCCCCCTGTTCGGCCTGGGCTGTGCCGGCGGCGCCGCCGGCCTGGCCCGTATGCACGACTACCTGCTGGGCCGTCCGGGCCAAGTGGCGGTACTGCTGTCGGTCGAACTGTGCTCGCTCACCTTCCAGCGCAACGACGCCTCCATGGCCAACCTGGTCGCCACCGGGCTGTTCGGCGACGGCGCCGCCGCGGTCGTCGCGTGCGGCGGGGAACGCCCGGGCCGCCCGGAAGAGACCGCCGGCCCGACGATCGTGGACTCCCGCAGTCATCTGTATCCGGACACCGGGCGGGTCATGGGCTGGGACATCAAGAGCACCGGCTTCCAGGTCATCCTCGACCCGAAGGTCCCCGATGTGGTGCGCCATTACCTCGCCGATGACGTCGAGGGGTTCCTCGGCGGCCACGGGATCAAGCCGAAGGACGTGACCGCCTGGGTGTGCCACCCCGGCGGCCCCAAGGTCCTTCAGGCCGTCACCGAGGCCCTCGGCCTGCCCGAGGAGGCACTCGATGTGACCTGGCGTCACCTTGCCGACGTGGGCAACCTGTCCTCGTCGTCGGTGCTCCACGTACTGCGCGACACCCTGGCCCAACGCCGCCCGCCGCCGGGCACGCCGGGTCTGCTGCTGGCGATGGGGCCCGGCTTCGCCTGCGAACTCGTCCTGCTGCGCTGGTAGTTCGGACCTCGAAGGACACGAAGGACACGAAGGACACATGATCTGGTACGGACTGCTGGTGGCCGCCGTCGCCGCCGAGCGCGTCGCCGAACTCGTCGTCGCCCGCCGCAACGAACGGTGGACCACCGCCCGCGGCGCGACCGAGACCGGTCAGGGCCACTACCCGGCCATGGTCGCCCTCCACACCGGCCTGCTGATCGCCTGCCCGGCCGAGGTATGGCTGGCCGACCGGCCGTTCGTACCCGCCCTGGGCTGGCCCATGCTGGCCGTGCTCGCGGGCGCCCAGGCGCTGCGGTGGTGGTGCATCCACACCCTGGGCCCCCGGTGGAACACCCGGGTGATCGTCGTACCCGGTCTTCCGCTGGTGACGGGCGGCCCCTACCGGTGGCGGTGGCTGCGGCATCCGAACTACGTGGCCGTCGTCGCCGAGGGCGTGGCCCTGCCCCTCGTGCACACCGCCTGGACCACCGCGGCCGTCTTCACGGCACTCAACGCCGCCCTGCTCACCGTGCGCATCCGCTGCGAGAACCAGGCACTGGCCACCGCGACCACGCCCGTGTCGGCATGATCGACGTACTGGTGGCCGGCGGCGGCCCCGCCGGACTGGCTGCCGCCATCCACGCCGCGCTCGCCGGACTGGAGGCCGCCGTCGTCGAACCCCGGACCACTCCTGTGGACAAGGCCTGCGGAGAAGGAGTCATGCCCGGCGGAGTCGCCGCGCTGCGAGCACTGGGCGTCGAGGTCACCGGCCGCGAACTGCGCGGCATCCGCTACGTGGACGGCACCACCCGCGCCGAAGCGTCCTTCCGCGGCGGCCACAGTGGGCTGGGGATCCGCCGTACGACGCTGCACTCCGCACTGCACCAGCGCGCGCTCGACCTCGGCGTTCAAATACTGCCGGGCAAGGTCGGCGAGGTGCGCCAGAGCGCGGACACGGTCACCGCCGCGGGCACCACGGCCCGTTGGCTGATCGCCGCCGACGGCCTGCACTCCCCGGTGCGCCGCGGCCTGGGGCTGGAACTGCCGGCCCGCCCGCACGGCCGCTACGGACTGCGCCGCCACTACCGCGTCGAACCGTGGACGGACTACGTGGAGGTCCACTGGTCCCGGCACGGCGAGGCCTACGTGACACCGATCGGTCACGACCTGGTGGGCGTCGCGGTCCTCAGCCGCAGCCGCCGGGGATACGACGCACACCTGGCCGACTTCCCGACCCTCACCGCGTCGCTGCGCGGCCCGGCCGCGACGGAGGTGCGCGGCGCCGGACCACTGCGACAGCGCGTGCGGCACAGAACCGCCGGCCGTGTCCTGCTCGTCGGCGACGCCGCGGGCTACCTGGACGCCCTCACCGGCGAAGGCATCGCCCTCGCAGTGGCAACCGCCGGAGCCGCCATCCGCTGCCTGGCCGCCGGACAACCAGCGGCATACGAGCGCGCCTGGACCCGGCTGACCCGGCGCCACCGGCTGCTGACCGGGGCCCTGCTGGCCGCGAGCCGTCGTCCCGGCACCGCCCGTCTCATCGTCCCTGCGGCGTCCCGGATGCCCCCGGTGTTCTCGGCCGCGGTCCGCGCACTGCAGTAGTGGCCCGGCCTTTCTCAGCCGAAAGTGAACCAAGCCCGGAGATCCCCGAGCGGCGGGCGCGACGCCGGACCCCAAGGACGTGAGCCGCGCATTCAGTCCGCTGAGCGAAAGTTGACGCTCCAACACCTCACGAGGAGCGTTTCCGCCGGTCAGAGGACGTTCAAATTGGGACGGGTGGCAGTGGGAACGAGCGTTGGACGCAACCACGAAGAGGCTTCTGACGGGCCTCGCACTCGGCTGGGCCGGCTCCGAGAGGGCGATGGGCGCACGGGGAGCCAGAAACGAGACCGGGTGACCCACGGGTTCAGCCCCCGGATAGGGCACCCGCGGCGAGTGCAGTGACACCTCACCGCGTGTGACGTGGGCCGGTGATGGCCTCTCTCGCCGGTCCGGTTGGGCCTATCGGACCGCTTCGTCCTCCTCTTCGTATTCGTCTTCGTATTCGTCTTCCGATTCGTCTCCGTCCTCCATTTCGTCTTCGTCTTCGTCTTCGTCTTCTTCCTCTTCCTCCTCTTCCACGTTCCGGGCCTCGCCGTCGTCCACCTCACCCTCTTCGGGCTCGTCCTCCTCGTCGTCCTCAAGACCTTCTTCGTGGGAACGGACCACTTCGCCGTCGCGGATCTCGCCGCGCCAGCCCTCCAGGTCCTCGTCGTCGGAGAGCGTGACGTACCGCATGAAGTGCTTGAGGTCGAGCCGCAGGCGACGTCCCTGCGCGCGCCAGATGTTGCCGGTCTTCTCGAAGAAGCCGGACGGGTAGTACTCGACCACGATGACCACGCGCGTGAGGTCCGGAGTCAGTTCGTGGAAGCTGACGGCACCGCGCGTGGTGCCCTTGGCACCCTCGGAGTTCCAGACGATGCGCTCGTCGGGAATCTGCTCCTGCACGGTGGCTTTCCAACTACGGCTGGAAAAGGCGATCTTGGCCTTCCAGCCGCTCTCGATCTCGTCCGACTGAGAGACGCTCTGGACACCCTTGGCGAAGGAGCTGAACTCCTCGAGCTGGGTCCAGCGGTCATAGACGGTGCGCAGTGGCTTGCCGACGTCGATGACCTCGACGATGTTCGTGACCTTCCCACTCCCCGCCTTGCCGCCGCCCCCGAAGGCACCCTTGACGCTGTCGACCACCTTGTCCTTCACGTTTCCTGCCTTCTCGCTGAGGAACGCCATGACCGGTGACTGCCCGCCGCCCAGTACGCGCTTGCCGACGTTGAGCAACGTGCTGTTGCCGTCGCCAACCTCTGCCAGGCCCTGAGCGAGATCACTGATCTTGTCTCCGGCTTTGTCCACCATCCGCTGGCCCTGCGCTGCAGCGAACGCGGACAGCTGCTCCTTGAGCTGGTCCATGCCGGAGGTTCCATTCGGAGTGGTCTTCTCCGCCGTCTTGGCCATGGCCTACCTCCTACGACTGCCGCGGGTGGGTGCCTTGCCGGCGGCGGCCTTCTTACCCGTCGACTTCGACGCCGCGGCCTTCTTACCCGTCGGCTTCGACGCGGCGGCCTTCTTTCCAGCGGGAGCCTTCTTCCTTGGAGGTGTTTTGGCTCCGGACCGCTTTGCGGGAGTCTTCTTCTTCGCTCGGCTTCGAGGGGGCGGTGTCTCTTCCGGCTCTTCCTCTTCCTCTTCTTCTTCCTCTTCCTCTTCTTCCTCCGGCTCCTCTTCCTCTGCTGCCTCTTCCTCTTCTTCCTCCGGCTCCTCTTCCTCTGCTGCCTCTTCCTCGCCGTCCGGTTCCTCTTCGTCGAGCGGCTCTTGTTCCTCGTCGTCAGGCTTGTCCCCAGGAGAGCTGATGCGCTGCTGCAACGAGTCGGCCAGCGCTCCCAGGCGGCGGTCGGCGGTGGCGGACAGCGCGGCGCGGGCGGAGTCCATCAGCTCTCCGCGGACCTGGTCCAGCAGTTGGGCGGCCTGCGGGCTCTCGGACGCCATGCGCAGCGCTCGGTTGACCAACTCTTTGGGACTCAGTAGTCCTTGACCGGCGAGCACGGAGGCGACACCGATGGCGAGTTTGCCCTTCTTGGTGCGGCCCAGCACGTATCCGGTCGCGAGGGCTGCGGCCAGAGTGGCTTTTGTTTCGGTTTCCATGAATGGCCTCAAGTCAAGTCAGCGGAATCAGGTTGCTCAGGTCGCGCGCGGCCACGCCGCCCGGCCCCAGCGCCTGCCTTCGCCCCCAGCGCCTGCGTTCGCCCCCGGCGCCCGGTCTCGGAGGCTGTACCCCTCTCTCTACCCTCCTCCCACATGCGCGGGCGCGCATCTCCCCAGAGACCCAGCACGTGCTGCCCGTGTCAGTGCGGGCACGCTGCGGAACGGGGCTGACCGGGCGCGTCCTCGAATAGCGCGCGAGCGGTTGAGGCATGCCGCGTCCGCGGGTCGCGAAGCGCGGTGTCGATCGACCTTGAGTAGCCAGTGCTCCAGGTTCCCGGTGTCCCGGATGTTCGTCTTGTACTGGAACCCGTGGCGGGTCGGCATCAGTTCGCGGAGTCGAGGATGTTCCACAACGCGTCGGTGAGCACTTGGTCAATGTTCTCGGCGAACGGGGTGGACTTGGGGAAGTGGTCCGGGTCGCGGCAAGGCCACGCCGTGGTTCACGCCTGCCACCGACCTCGCCCGTACGGCACCTCGCCCGGTCGCACCGTGAAGGTGCGGCCGGGCGAGGTCGCGTCTGGGGGCGTTAGCGGGAGGTACCGAGGGCTTCGATGGCGGCCGCCCCGGATGCGCCGGCCTCGCGGGGAACGGAGGCATCGACCGGCCCATCCCCCCTCCCCCGCGGGCTGCGCGCATCACCGTAGGGACGCCGGCCCGCTGGAGAGCGAAGGAGCGAGCCCGGCTTCTTGACCACGACGCGGTGGCCGAGGCTCTTGAGGCCTTGTTCGCCGATCTGTCCGGGAGACCAAGGTCGCCCATGGCCCTTGGCCTACCTGCCGCCCATGACGGGAAACCCCAGCAGGAACCGCCCAGACGCTATCGCCGCGTCGCTCAGGACTTCGCCGAGCCGTTTCGCCATCGCTGCCTGGGCACGGATGAACCCCGGGACTCTTCGCAGAGTCCCAGGGTCGTGTTCCTCAGAACAGGCGTTGGATCAGACGACCGGGCCGCTGGGGCCGTAATACGTGCCCAGGTCATCACGGTAACGGTGGTCGCCGAGGTGCTTGTCGCGGTCGAACTCGGGAGCGTCCTTGATCTGTTGCTTGGTGCGGTCGACGAACACCTTCTGCTCCTCCAGGTCGATACTGACTACCGTGCTCGCCGGGAGCAGAACCTCCTTGCCGAAGATCCACACACCGGTGTCCACTACCAGGTAGGCGTCACCGATCTCGTCGGAGTGCTTGTCGACCTTGCCGATGCCGCCGTCCGTCGCCTCGACCTTGTACCCGGTGAGGTCGGCGTCCGTCAGCCTCGCCGTCGGCTTGTAACTCCACACATTTTCAGTCACGCGGAAAACAACTCCTCCGGTAAACAGAGGACAGCAGGGGCTCCGCTGTTCCTCCTTTTTCCGTGCCTGTACACAGCGGTTTCGATGACCGCTGCCGTTTGCGGGTGCCCTGCGTTCAGGGTTCCACGCCCTCAATCAAGCCAGGTTCTCTGATTCTTGCGCGGGAAAAAAATTCTCAACCCAGCATCGGAAACCTGCGGAGGCGTCTGCTGCCACGGGCACGCCCGCTTCCTCGGCAGGACGACGAGCCAGCGCCCTCTGCCGCTCGACATCCACCGAGGCCGCTCGTCTACCAGCGATATCAGCGGCCACTCCCACCCGTCGGGCGAGCGACGAGCCGACCAGCCACATGACCGGGACGGCGATCGCGATCCACCACAGAAATTTCAGCGCGAATCCCGCACCAAACAGGATCAGGACCAGCTAGAGAACAAGAATTGGGTGAGTTTTTGCCCTCCGAACCACTGCCTGCCCAGTAAATCTCCACCCAAGCGCACGATTTTGCAATCCGCCTGCGCGCGTACGCGGACAGGGCCACGCCCTGCTTACCCCGGTTAGAAATTCGGCTGGAAACAGGGGTGCCTTCGCCTGCTGTCTTACGCCGCTCCCCTGCGGGAGCCGACAGGGCGGCCGATCTGCGGCTGTGGGTTTGTCCTGCGAGGCGGTTCATATCTTTGGTGGGACGCGCCGGGCGAGCAGAGCGGTGTCATCGCTGGCCCAGTCGCCGCGGTACTCGGCCAGCAGGTTGCCGAGGTGGGTGACGATGCCTTGGGAGGCCGCGGTGCGGCGGTACGGCGGGCGCGGGATTCGGTGGCGCCGTCGGTGCAGAGGAGCAGAGTGGTGCCGACGGCGACCACGAGACCGACGACACCCAGCACCAGCACCAGCAGAAAGGCCCAGAAGTCACCGAAGTACGCGGCGACACCCAGGGCCATTCCGGCTATCAAGCCCACCACGGCCCTGCATCACGCGCTCCTTGACTCCCTTCACTCAACCGGGCTGCTCGGCCCCGGCTACTGGATCCGCTGCCGCTCTTCCCCTTCGTCCGCTTCGTCCTCCTCGTCGGGCAGCTTCACGTCACTGACCATGATGTTGACTTCCACAACTTCCCGACCTGCCATCCGCTCCACGGCGGAGATCACGTTCTCCCGCACCGCACCGGCCACGTCCGTGATCGAGACGCCGTAGTCGACGACGATCTCCAGATCGATGGCCGCCTGCAGCTCTCCGACCTCGACACTGACGCCACGCGTGACGGACTTGCCACTACCGGCGCCAGGCATCCGCTCCCGCATGGATCCCATCGAGCGTGCGAATCCGCTGCCCAGGGCATGGACGCCGAGCACGTCCCGTGCCGCCATTCCGGCGATCTTCTCCACCACCACATCGGCGATGGTCGTCCGGCCACGAGAACCGGGCGCACCGCCATACTTTGCGCCGGTGTCCTCAGTCATCGACATATTCCTCCTTCAAGAGGCCCGCCTGGCACTCACTATTCAGATTATCGTCGTTTTATTGCATTTTGCCCGAGTTATGCACCAGGGAGTGAGTGGTCAGGCGAGTGGCCTGAGCACCCCCTCCCCGGAGTGCGCGGACGCTCCGGGCGTCGTGAGAAGCGAGGCGTGGACGCAGGCAGTACGGGACCAGCTCGGCCTGGGCCGGCTGCTCCGCTCGGCTTGCCCGACGAGGGGAAATGGATCACCGAGCAAGCGGCCGGACGGGCTCTCGGGTGTGCTGCCGCTGAGACTCCCAATCAGGTTGGTTGGACTCTCAGCCATGGAACCGCCCGAACCGAAAGCGCGCGGACCGCTCCGGAAGCCCCGCTGCCTGTCCCCCTGGCGGGCGCGACCATCCACAGCGCGGATAACCCGGATACGGGATTCCGATTGCGCAGGGGATCGCACCGCCACCTTGGCGCGCCCATAGTCGTCGCTACCGCACGCCGCTGTCCGGATGCCGCCGACGTGCGGGCTTCCGCAGCATGCCGGGCGCCGTCGGCGCCTGTGAGGCATGCCCGCTCCCTTACGCCGTCCCCTGGAGCCGCCATGTCCGGATCTGTGCCCCCGCCACCTCCCGCCGCCGTCGATGCCGCCACTCCGTCAGCCGTCGCGGTGTCAGGCCCGGCCCATCTGCTGCGGGTGACTCTTCTGATGGCGGGCAGCTGTCTGCCGATCCTGGGGGCGGTGCTGATCGCCCCGGTGCTGCCGAAGATGCAGGACCACTTCGCGTCGGTCCCGGGGGCCAAGGCGCTGGTGCCCTTCGCGCTCACCGTCCCGGCGCTGGCGCTGCTGGCCCCGTTCGCCGGTGTGATCGTGGATCGGGTGGGCCGCAAGCGCCTGCTGATCGTGGCGACTGTCCTGTACGCCGTGTTCGGCACGGCCCCGCTCTGGCTGGACTCGCTGGGCGGCATCATCGCCAGCCGCGCCCTGGTCGGAGTCGCCGAGGCCGCGATCATGACATCCTGCACCACTCTGATCGGCGACTACCACAGCGGTCACCGGCGGGTGAAGTACCTCGCCCTGCAGACCATCTGCGCCTCCGCGTCGGCCACCGTCTTCTTCGTGCTCGGCGGCGCCGCCGGATCGGCGGGCTGGCGGATGCCCTTCTGGATCTATGCCGTGAGCCTGGCGCTCGCCCCGCTGATGGCAACCGCCCCGCCCACCCCGGCGGCCCGCGCGGCCGGCGACTTGCCTCCGGCCGAGGCGGAGGCCCGCCGCCCGTTCCCCTGGCGGCAGTTGGCGGGCATCTGTCCCCTCACCTTCTTCGGCGCGATGGTCTTCTACACCGTCCCGGTGGAGATGTCGTACCTGCTCGACGACCTCGGGGTGGAGAACTCCGGCGTGATCGGTCTGGCCACCGCGATCGCCAGTGCCGCCACCGCGGGCGGAGCGGTCATCTTCGCCCGGCTCAGGGGTTCTCCCGGCTGCTGAATGTCGACCGGCGGCTCGAAGCCCTCGGTGAGGGCGATCATCCGGTCGACGAGGCCGGAGGCCAGGACACTCGCGACCATCCTGCGGTGGCCCGGCTCGCGGATGGCCTCGAGGCCGCTGCGCGGGGTGTAGTGGAGGGTGTCCACGCCGGGCGGTCGAGGTGGCCCGACCATGAGGCGGGATGCCTGATTCACTCCGTGTCCTCCCCTGTGCCGGGTGCCTTCCGGCAGCATGCCCGTCGGGTCTGGAGCAGATGCGGGGGGCGATGAGCGCCAAGGCGCACGAGCTGGCGACCGCACGCACTCACTGACGCCCGGCACCGCGTCGGCATGCGGTCCGGGCATGCATCCTGACCGCAGGAACGACACGCGCGAGGCCTCCAGGTGGAGCGCCAAGAGCGGGGCACGGGGGAATGACCTCGAGGAGCGGCGGGTGACGGCCGCACTCAGCGCGCGAGGAAGGCCGTAGTGACTCCCGAAGTCTCGAACTCACCGCTGACACCACCGGCGGGCCCTTCGAACTCGTCGACGACGGAGGTCCCACACTCGGGGGATGAGAGAACTCAAGGGTGTTGATGCCGGGACGCCGCATGCGCAGCTTCTGGCGACCGAGCACTGGAGTCTGCTGGCGACGCGGAGCATGACGTGGCAGGAGATCTTCAGCCGGACCGGGACGTATCTGACGGTGCTGTCGGCTGTGGTGGTGGCGCTCTCGCTGGTGGCCAACGCGGCCGGGTTCGGGTCCGAGTTCACGACCTTCGCGCTGCTGGTGCTGCCGGTCGTCCTGCTCGTCGGGTTCGGGACGTACTTCCGGCTGATCGAGGCGGACATCGAGGACGCCTGGCTGATCATCGGCATGAACCGGCTGCGGCACGCGTACGTCGAGCTCGCACCGGAGCTCGAGCCGTACTTCATCGCGAGCCACCACGACGACCCACCGGGGATCTGGACGACTTACAGCTTCCGCCGCCATATCGGGGTAACCCACTGGCTGTCCGGCTCACCTGTTGTCGTCGGCGTCATCAACTCCGTCGTCACCGCTGTTCTGGCCGCGGTGGTCTGCGAGGCCGCCGGCGCCGGGGACACCCTGCGGACCCTGGTCGCCTCCGCCACGGCCATCGTGACCGCGGTCGTCCTGGGGTTCCTCGGCCTGCGCAAGGTGCATGAGGTGTCCCGCAGCTATGAGCCGCGCTTCCCCAGTGACAAAGCACGAGGGTCGGCGGGTTGAGGCGGCCGGAGCCCTGGTCGTCGGCCGCCTGGTGGATGTCCTGCAGATCGAAGCGCCGACCGTGGCGGGCCGTCAGGGACTCGACCAGCGGCTCGAGGTGCTGGTCGGCCGCCCAGGCACGCACGGCGGTGCTGAAGACCACGCTGCCGACGCGGGTCGGTCAGCACAGTCAGGCGGGCGAAACGACGGCAGTGCGCGGTGCTGACGCGAAGGCGAGGCCCGCGTGGGGATCCGGCCGAACGGGGCCGCCGGTTGCGCTCGGTCCCCGCACTCCTGCCCGGCGGTGGCAAGGAGTGCGGGGCGGACGGCGTCGGCCCGGCCGAACCGGTCAGGTCGCGAGCCCGGCCTTCGTCAGCCACTCCTTCGCGACCGTGCCGGCGTCCTCCTTGTCATTGACGAGCTTCTTCATCATGTCCAGCAGGTCCTCGGTGGTGAGCTTGGCCGAGACGCCGTTGAGCGCCGCCTTGGCCGTGTCGTTGACCGCGGACTTGTAGACCAGGGGCGTGACGTTCTGTGAGGCGAAGAGGTTCTTCGGGTCCTCCAGCACCACCAGCTTGTCCTCGACGATGGCGGGATCGGTGGTGTAGATGTTGGCGGCGTGCACCTTGCCCGAGCTCAGCAGCTTCAGCAGGGTGCTCTGGGCACCCGCGTCGAGCGGCTGGAACTTTCCGAACTCGACGCCGTAGATGCTCTTCAGACCGACCCATCCCTGTGTACGGGTCTTGAACTCCGAGCCGGCACCGATCGTCCAGTCCCCCGCGACCGGCTTGAGGTCGGCGATGGTCTTGAGGTTGTACTTCTTGGCAGTCTCGGCGGTGACCGTGACCGAGTCCTTGTCCTGGGCCTCGGCGGAGTCCAGGATCTCCACCGACGACGGGAGCTTCTTCTTCAGCTCGGCGTTGATGGCCTCCGTGCTGGTCGCCGTGCTCTTCTTGTCGACCGCCACCGCCAGCAGGGCGCCGTTGTACTCCGGGAAGACCTGGATGCCTCCCTTGACCACCTGGTCGTAGTAGACCTCACGGGCCCCGATGTCGAACTTGCGGGTCACCTTCACACCCTTGGCCTCCAGGGCCTCGGCGTAGATCTCGGCGAGCAGCTGGCTCTCGGGGAAGTTCGCCGAGCCGACGACGACGGACTTGCCGTCGCCGCTGCCGCCGCCGCTGCCCGTCAGCGGGTTCTCATCGCTGTCGCCGCCGCCGCAGGCGGTCAGCGACAGCGCGCCGATCAGAGCGAAGGCGGCGCCGCGGTGGATGCCTCTCATGGGTGTTTCCTTTCTCTGAGCCCCGGGGGGCTCGGTACAACTCAGGACTTGGAGGCCGAGACCCTGAGGCCCGGCGAGACGATGACGCGCCGCAGCGCGGTGAAGAGGATCTGGACGACGAGCGCCAGGACGACGACGGCGGCCGAGCCGCCGATGACCAGTTCGTAGTCGTTGCGGGAGAGCCCGTCGACGATGAAGCGGCCCAGACCGCCGAGACCCGGATAGGCCGCGATGGTCGCGGTGGCCACGACCTGGATCGCGGCGACTCTGAGGCCGAGCAGGATCAGTGGCAGCGCCATCGGTACCTCCACCCGCACCAGGACCTCCCACTCGGTCATGCCGACCCCGCGCGCGGCGTCCCTGGTGGCGGGGTCCACGCCCCGGACTCCTTCGAAGGTGTTGATGAGGATCGGCGGGATCGCGAGCGCGACCAGGGCGACCAGGACCGGGGTGGTGCTGAGCCCGACGAGCGTGACGACGAGGACCACCAGGCCGAAGGTGGGGACCGCACGGGCGAGGTTGGCGACACTGGCCACGGCGAACGCCCCGCGGCCGGTGTGCCCGACGAGCAGCCCGAGCGTCAGCCCGATCAGGGCGGCGAACAGCAGCGACAGCCCGCTGTAGGTGAGGTGCTCCAGGAGCCGCTGCGGGATTCCCTCCGCACCGTGCCACTGCTTGGCGGACGTCAACCAGTCCCCCACCGAACCGAGTTGGTTCAGAAGATCGTTCATTTCGCCGTCACCTTGCTCCGGGACCAGGGGGTGAGCAGCCGCTGTGCCAGGACCAGCAGCGCGTCGGTGGCGAGCGCCAGCAGCATGATCAGCGCGATCGCGGTGACGATCGGGGTCGGGAAGTCGAGTTGCAGGCCTCGGGTGATGTAGTAGCCGAGACCTCCCTGCCCGATCAGCTGGCCCACGGCGACGAGGCTGATGGAGGAGACGGCGGCGACGCGAACGCCGGCGATGACGACGGGTACGGCGATCGGCAGTTCCACCTGGACGACACGGCGTACCGGGGCGAATCCCAGCGCGGTGGCCGCCTGGCGGACCGGTTCGGGGACCGAGGCCAGCCCGTCCACGACGTTGGGCACCAGGACCGACAGCGTGTAGAGCGTCAGCGGGATCATCACGGTGCGCTCCGTCAGCCCGGTGTACTTGACGAAGATCATGAACAGGGCAAGTGACGGGATCGAGTACAGGATGTTGGCCACGGTCAGCACCGGCGCGTACAGCCACCGCCACCGGTGGCAGAGGATGCCGAGCGGCACCGAGATGATCAGCCCGAACAGCACCGGCAGCAGGCCGAGTCGCAGGTGGATCCCGGTGTAGTCGGCCAGCTCGCCGATGTGGTCGCCGATCCAGTCCCACCGGACCAGCGGTTCACCGCCGCTCATCGCTCACCACCGCCAGGGCGGCCGGCACCGGCCGTGCCCCCGGCCTTCGCATCCTCGTGCTTCGCGTCCCCGATCTTCGCGTCACCGGCCTTTGAGATCCCGGACTCCGGGCCGCCGTCCTGGACGACCTCGGGCGCCGCGTCCACGACCGCCCTCTCGACCGCTTCGGGCACCTCGGCGGCGGCTGCCACGGCGGACAGTTCGTGAGCGTCCGCGACGCCGACAACCGCGCCGTCCGCGTCCACGCCCACCGCGAGCCGGGACGGCGACAGGAGCGCCGAGTCGAGAGCGGCTCGCGCCGAGTCGCCGACGAGGCTGAAGGTGTGGCCGAGCGGCCTGAGTGGGACCTCGGCGAGGGTGCCGCTCTCCGGCAGGTCCACGACCGCGGCCCAGCCGAGCGGTCGCCCTTCGTCGTCGACGACGAGCACCCACGGCTCGTCCGCAGCCCTGGCCCGCGTCACGGGAGAGGTCGCGGGCAGCACCGGACCGTCGCGCAGCGGCACTTCGGCCGCCTTGACGAAGGACAGCCGGCGAATGCCCCGGTCCTGCCCGACGAAGCCGGCCACGAAATCGTCGGCCGGGTGAGCGAGCAGTCGCTCGGGGGTGTCGAACTGCGCGAGCCTGCCGCCGGTTCGGAACACCGCTATGTTGTCGCCGAGTTTGATCGCCTCGTCGATGTCGTGCGTGACGAATACGATCGTCTTGTGCAGTTCCTTTTGCAGCCGTATGAACTCCGCCTGCAATTCGGCGCGCACGATCGGGTCGACCGCGCTGAACGGCTCGTCCATCAGCAGGACCGGCGGATCGGCGCCCAGCGCCCTGGCCACCCCGACGCGTTGCTGCTGCCCGCCGGAGAGCTGGTTCGGGTAGCGTCCCGCCATCTCGGCCGGCAGGCCCACCAGTTCCAGTAGCTCCGCCGCCCGCGCCCGCGCCTTCTTCCGGCTCCAGCCGAGCAGCAGCGGCACGGTGGCGATGTTGTCGAGGATGGTCCGGTGCGGGAACAGCCCGGCGTGCTGGATCACGTAGCCGATACCGCGGCGCAGCTCGGGGGCGTTGACCTCCCGGATGTCCCGGCCGTGCAGGCTCACCGTCCCGGCCGTCGGCTCCACCATGCGGTTGATCATGCGCAGGGTCGTGGTCTTGCCGCAGCCGGAGGGACCGACCAGGACCGTGATGCCGCCCTCGGCCAAGTCCAGGGACAAGTCATCCACGGCCGTGGTGCCGTTTGGATAGTTCTTGCTCACCGCGTCGAATCTGATCAAGGCTGCCCCTCACCTGACTGCATATACGTATGCAGATTTTCGAGTGAGTGAATGGCAGTCAATGGCCAACCGTGAACGCACTGTTACGTTCGTACGAAATCAGGCCAGGGGCGCCCGGAATGCCCACGTTCCACGACTGATGTGCCACACACAATTGGCCAGCTCAGACGTAAGGGAGACACCCCCATGGAACCGGTCTGGTTCACCTTCCTGAACGGCTCGGACATCGCGCAGCTCGAGCTGACCGACAACGAAATTCTCGACGCCGTCGAGGACGGGCTGCGCGCCCAGGGCCTCGGAGAAACGGTCATCGAACCGCGCGTCCACCTGGTGCCCGATTCCGCGTTCAACGGCCACTTCAATGTCCTGCGCGGCTACATAGCGCCGCTCGCGCTGGCCGGCGTCAAGATCGTGGGCGACTTCGTGGGCAACTACCGGCAGGGCCTGCCCTCCGAGATGGCGCTGCTCAACCTCTTCGACCCGCGCACCGGAATGCCGGTGGCCGTCCTCGACGCCACCGCCATCACCGAGATGCGCACCGGTGCCCTCACCGCGCTCGGAGCGCGGCATCTGGCACGCCCGGACGCCAAGGTGCTCGGGCACATCGGCGCCCGCGCCACCTCGTACTGGAACGTCCGCCTGCTCGACCGGATCTTCGACCTCGCCGAGATCCGCGTCCACTCGCGCCGTCCCGAGAGCCGGAAGGCCTTCGCCGAGCGACTTGAGCGGGAACTCGGCAAGCCCGTCGTCGTCACCGAGGACTGGAAGACCTGCGTGGAAGGCGCTGACATCGTGGTGGAGGCCTCCCGGCTGGAGCACCCGGAGCCGCTGCTGAAGACCGAGTGGATCGCCCCCGGCTCCCTGGTCGTGCCCTACGGAACGAACAGTGCCGTCGAACTCTCCCTCACGGATGTCATGGACAAGATCGTCGTCGACGACTGGGGCCAGGCGCACGCCGGACCATTCGGCGCGCTGCGCGCACACGTCGACAGCGGCAGACTCGACGAGACCAATCTGCACGGCGAGTTGGGCGAGATCGTCGCCGGCGGCAAACCCGGCAGGGAGAGCGCCCACGAGACGAACCTGTTCTGGCACCGCGGGCTTTCCCTCTCCGACATCGCGCTGGGCGCGGCCATGCTGAAGAAGGCCGAAGAGCGCGGCCTCGGCCAGAAGCTGCGGTTCTCGTGACAGGGGTCGTCGTCGACGGGCGGACGCTGTCCTACGACGATGTCGTCGCCGTCGCCCACCACGGAGCCGAAGTCGTCCTGGCGGACGAGGTGCTCGACCGCCTCACCCTCGACCGGGCCGTCGTCGACGACGTCGTCGACCGCCAGGTGCCGACGTACGGACTGACGACGGGGCTGGGCACCCGCTCGTCGTACGCGCTGCCCCGCGACGAACTGGATGAGTTCAGCGTCCGTACCGTCCGAGGACGAGCCAATGCTGTCGGCGATCCGCTACCGGCTCCCCTCGTACGTGCTGCCCTCCTCGCCCGTGTCAACGGCATCGCGGGCGGCGGCAGCGGGGTACGACCTGAGATACCGCGGCTGCTCGTGGCCATGCTCAACGCGCGGGTGCATCCCGTGATCCCCGAGGTGGGGTCGATCGGCGCCTCCGATCTGTGCCAGATGGCCCACGTCGGCCTGGTCGTCCTCGGTGAGGGCAGGGCCGAGTTCGCCGGCCAGGTGCTCGACGGCGGCACGGCACTGCGGCAGGCCGGTCTCAACCCTGCCGGACTCGGCCCGAAGGACGGACATGTGCTGTGCAGCGCGAGCCCACTGGCAGCCGGACAGGGGGCCCTGGCCCTGCACGAGGCGGCCGCTCTCCTCACGCTGGCCCAGGCGGTCACGGCTCTGACCTACGAGGGGTTCCGGGCGAACACGAGCCCGCTCGACGCCCGGGTACTGGGGCTGCGCGCCGCCCCTGGTCAGTCCCGCGCGGCAGACGAGCTGCTCGCACTGCTCGACGGCGGTGAGCTGAGTGTTCCCCGGCACGCGCGCCGGGTCCAGGACCCCGTCAGCCTGCGCTGCGCGGCCCAGGTGCACGGGGCACTGCACGCCGCGCTGGACTTCGCCGACGCCTCGCTCCGACCGGAACTCAACGGCTGCGGCGACAATCCGGTGGTACTGCCCGACACCGGCGAGATCCTTTCCTCCGGCAACTTCCACACCCCGGCTCTGGCCCTCGCCTTCGACACCCTCGCGCTGGCCCTGACGCAGACCGCGTCGCTCTCCGCCGAGCGCATGCGACGACTGCTCGACCCCGAGGTCAGCGGACTGCCCGCGAACCTCTCGCCGTACGGCCCGGAGCGCTCGGGCTTCGCACCGCTCGCCAAGACGGCGCAGGCACTCGTCTCCGAGATCCGCATGCTGTCCGTACCCGTGTGCACGGACCCCCGCCATGGCGCCGACGCCGTCGAGGACGACTCGACCAATGCGGCGCTCGGGGCACGGCGGCTGGCCACGATCCTCGTCCGGCTGCGGCAGTTGCTCGCTGTGGAGGCCGTCGTTGCCGCCCAGGCCGTGGACCTGGCCGCTCCGTCCGCCCTGGGAGGAGGACCTCGGCTGCTGCACCGAGCGATCCGGGAGATCGTGCCCCGCCTGGACGACGACCGGCCCTGCGGGGTGGACGTGGAGGCGGTGCACCGCGACGTGCTGGGTTCCGACGACGTCCGGAGCGCACTGCGCACCATCGCGGAACGGGCGGAAACCGTCGTGGGACGAGCATCTTGACCAACGTCGACGTGCACCGGCATCTGTGGATTCCGTCGCTGGTGGCGGTCCTTCGGACGCTCGCACGGCGGGCTGAGCACCAAGGTCCACTTGGCCGCGGACGGCCATGCGAGGCCCCTGGCCTTCAAGCCTCACCGCGGGCCAGGCTGGTGACGCACCGGTCTTGGGGACCGTCATAACGCGCGTCCGCGTGCCACGACCCGGCCCAGGCGGGCCCCGGAACCGCCCCTTGGCCGTTCTGGCGGACCGCGTCTGCTCCTCCCGCGCCATCCGTGATCATCTACGCCGGCGAGGAAGGCGCGGTGCCATCCCGCAGCCGGCCGACCAGATCGGGCAACGTCTGCGGCGAGGCCGCCGCGGCGCCCGCCCGCGCAGCGTCGATGCCGAGACCTACAAGCAGCGGAACACCGTCGAACGCTGCATCAACCGCCATCAGTGGCGCGGACCTAGACGGGGGTCGGTCAAGGCGGTCCTGAGGGCTCTCCGCCGGTCTCCGGGACGTCGTTGTCCCACCCGACTCCTGTACACATGACTGACAAGAAGCTGTCACACACGGACCGGAATGCGGGTTCGGCCGAGGCCCGTTGTGACTGGCATGACTGTTGGAGTAGTGCTCAACGCGTCCGACGCGCAGAACCAGGTCGACGCCACCGTGCAGTTGGCCCAGGAGGCCGCGGCCGCGGGTCTGCGGTCGGCCTGGTTCGGCCAGACCTTCGGCGCGGACTCACCCCAGCTCGCGGCGATCGTCGGGCGCGCGGTGCCCGGACTGCAGGTGGGCACCTCCGCGATCCCTGTCTTCGGCCGCCACCCACTGATCGTCTCCAGCCAGGCGCAGACCGCCCAGGCGGCGACCCACGGCCGCTACCACCTCGGGCTGGCCCTGGGTACGAAACTGCTGACGGAGACCGGCTTCGGCCTGCCCTTCGAGCGCCCCATCGCCCGCCTGCGTGAATTCCTCACCGCACTACGGCAGCTGACACAGACCGGCACGGCCGACTTCCACGGCGAGCTGATCACCGCCGGCACCCCGATTTCGGCGCGCGTACCGGGCGCCGAGAGCGGCGTCCCCGTACTGGTCGCCGCGATGGGGCCGCAGGCGCTGCGGGTCAGCGGAGAGCTGGCGGACGGGATCCTGCCCTACCTGGCGGGGCCGCGCGCCCTGGCGGAGCACATCGTCCCTGCCCTCACCGCCGCGGCCGAGGCCGCCGGCCGGCCCACGCCCAGGATCGTGGCTCTGGTGCCCGGCGTGGTCACGGACGACGTGGATGCGGTACGGGCGAGGGCCACCGAGAACCTCGCGTTCTACGAACAGATCCCGTCCTACGCACGGGTCATCGAGCTCTCCGGCGGCCGACGGGCCGCCGACCTGGCCGTGATCGGCGACGAAAAGGCCGTCGAAGCCGAAGTACGACGCTACCGCGACGCCGGCGCCACCGAGGTCGTGTTCTCGGGCACCGAGATCGCGGGAGCAGCGGACCGCCGGCGCACCTGGGCGCTCCTCGGCCAACTGGCCGGCTGAGTACGCCCGTCGGGCTCCCGACACATTCCCCGTACCCCCGAGCGAGGCCAAATCTCGCGTGACGAAGGAGAACTCATGCCCACCGAGGCGACCACAACGGACCTCCATGCCTTTACCGAGGACTGGCTGGAGTGGCACCGCGCCCAAGAGGCCCGGCTCGCCGACCCGCACGGGTTCCTGGCGGTCACCGGTCTGCACTGGCTCGACGACCGGCCGCAGCGCTTCCCCGACGCACCCGGCGCGTGGCGCACCGGCCCCGACGGGGTCGTCGTGAATCTCGACAACGGCGAGGAGCTGGTCGTCGACGGAACGCCGGTGCGGGGTGAACACCGCTTCGGTGTCCTTCCCGAGCGCGGCGGCGTCGACGCGGTCTGGGGAGACGCCGTCATCGAGGTCGCCAAACGGGGCGGCAACGACATCGTGCGCCCGCGGCACCCGGACGCACCACTGCTCAAGGCCTTCACGGGCACACCGGCCTACGCCCCCGACCCGCGCTGGGCCGTGACGGGCCGGTACATCCCCTTCGAAGAGCCGCGCCCGACCACCGTGGGCGCCGCGGCCGCAGGCCTCGAGCACGTGTACGACGCTCCGGGCAGGATCGAGTTCGAAGTGGAGGGGCGTCGGCTGTCCCTGACGGCGTTCCCCGGACGTGGTGCGGGCGGCTTGACGGTGCTGTTCACCGACGCGACCTCCGGGGTCACCACCTACGCCGCCAATCGGACCCTGGCCGTCGAGCCGCCCGCCGCCGACGGCACGGTTGTCCTGGACTTCAACCGCGCCACGAACCTGCCGTGCGCCTACACGGACCTGGCCACCTGCCCGCTGCCACCGGCCGAGAACCGGCTGCCGGTGGCGATCGAGGCGGGTCAGAAGATCCCCCGCGAGCGCGGCGGATCCTGAGCCCGGCCGGCCGGCCGCGGTGACAGCGGCCGGCCGAGAGCCCGGGTCAGTCCTCTAGCGGGTGTGAGGGGACTGCTGCGCGGCGGCGTTGCATTCCGCGTCCTGGGCCGCCATGACCTCGTCACCGTGCTCGAAAGCCCATGCCCCGACGGCGTCGATGGGGGCCAACAAGGTCCGCCCCAGAGCGGTGAGTTGGTACTCGACCCGAGGCGGTGCCCCTGGATGGGCGTGCCGTGCCACCAGTCCGTTGAACTGCAGGCGCCGCAACGTCTCGGTGAGGACCTTGGAGCTGATGCCCCCGATCCGCTCCCGCAGTTCGACGGGGCGCCTCGGTCCGTCGCGCAGCGCCCAGAGCACCACGGCGTTCCACGTGTTGGAGAACAGGTCGAAGGCGAGGCGGGCGCGGCAGTCGGCGAGGAAATCATCGGTCGTCACTTACCAAATGGTGCCCGAGAGGCTCCCTAGCGTCGTGCTGAACGGTCGAAGCAGGCGGGGAAAGGAACACATGATGAGAATCGGCGTGCTGGGAACAGGGAACATGGCGGACGCACTCGCCACCCAGTGGGCGAGGGCCGGGCACGAGGTGACCATCGGCGCACGGGACGCGCACAAGGCGCAGCGACTGGCGACGCGCATCGGAGGCAGCGCGGCGCCTGCCGGCCTGCGCGCCGCGGCCGAGTTCGGTGAGGTGGTGCTGGCCGCGCTGCCCTTCGGGGCGGGAGCGGTCGTGGTCCGGGAGCTGCGGGCATCGTTGGACGACAGGGTCCTGGTCGACTGTTCCAATCCGGTCGGGCCGGATTTCCGACTGCTGACGGAAAGAGGCCCCTCGGCGGCGCAGCAGTTGGCCGCGGCAGCACCAGGAGCTCATGTGGTCAAGGCGTTCAATCTCTGTCACGAGGATGTGTGGCGCATGCGGCCGCCCGTCTTCGAGGGGCGGCCACTGGCCGTTCCCGTGTGCGGGGACAGCGAGGCAGCTCTCGCGCAGGTACGCGAGTTGGTGCGGGATGTGGGCTGCGAGCCCGTGGCAGGCGGCGGTCTCGAACGGGCCGGGCTCCTGGAGGCGACCGCCGCGCTGTTCATCGCCCTGTGGGTCGGCCAAGGAGCGGATGCTCAGGCGATCGCGCCGCCGCTGGCCTATGCCGCCGGGCCGAGTGGCCAGTGAGCAGAAGCAGTCTTCAGCTGGCGAGCCGCTCGCGGATCCACGGAAGTGCATGTACGGCATCACTCAAGCGGGCAATCCGCCTGTGGCTGCCAGGGGGCGACGCAGCATGCAGACGAACGAACCTGCCCAGTGTGTACGGATGAACATGCTCAAGGGGGACGGCGTGTCACAGCAGGGGAAGGAGCCGTAGGACAACGCTTTGACCGATCAGCCGTCGGGCGCGACTGCCCCTCAGGAGGTTTGCCGGATGCTTGTGCTCGGGCGCTCGCAGGTCGAGGCCCTCATCGATTTGGACGCGCTGATCGACACCTTGGCCCCAGCCATGGCGGACCTCAGCTCGGGCAGCGCCTCGGCACCGGCCCGGATCGCGGCGCTCGTGCCCGAGCAGGATGGCTTCCTGGCCGCCATGCCGGGCTACGTGCCATCGGCCGATGTGCTCATGGCCAAGTTGGTGTCCCTCTTCCCGCGGAATGCCGCGACTCCACTGCCGACCCATCAAGCGGCCATCCTCGTCTTCGATTCGGCCACCGGCGCGCCTGCCGCGCTGCTGGACGGTACGGCCATCACCGCAGCCCGGACCGCTGCCTGTTCGGCTCTTTCGGCGCGGTTGCTGGCGCGCGAGGACGCGACGCTACTGGCGGTCCTGGGCACCGGAGTCCAGGCTCGATCCCACGCCCGCGCGATGTGCCGAGTTCGCCCCATCCGGGAGGTCCGAATCGCCGGCCGAGTCCCGGCAAAAGCAGCTGACCTCGCCGCAGAGCTGTCAGCCGAGCTGGACGTCGAAGTGCGGGCGGTGCCCACCTACGTCGAGGCGCTCGACGGCGCCCACATCGCCGCGGCGACCACCCACGCCCTCGAACCCGTGGTCCGCCGTCCCTGGCTGGCTCCTGGAGTGCACGTCACCTCGGTGGGCTACAACCCGGACGGCCGTGAGATCGACGACGCCACGATCGCCGATGCGCTCGTGTGCGTCGAGTCGCGACAAGCCGCGTTGGCTCCCTTCCCGGCCGGCAGCAACGACCTGCTGACGCCCATCCGGCACGGCGTGATCACTCCCGAGCACGTGCACACCGAGTTGGGCGAACTCATCTCCGGGCACAAACCGGGCCGCACCTCACCCACCCAGATCACCCTGTACAAGTCAGTCGGGGTGGCCGTCCAGGATGCCGTTGCCGCCGCATTGGTCGTCGCCGCAGCCCGCATGGCGTCGGTCGGCGAGTACGTGACGCTGGAGTGATTTCGACGTTCGGCCCGGTCATTCACCGCCCGGTTGGAGCGGTCCGGGTACGGCTCGATGCGTCGCCGGTCTGCGACTGCGGGGCGCAGATGGCCCAGAGGGTGCCCGGTGAACCAGAGTCGGGCGGGCGCAGGCCCGGAAACGCGACCTTGCTCGAACATGTTTGCTGCCGGAGGATACGGCAACGCGATGTCCATGAGCCCATCGAACAATGACACCAGTCAAGATTCCGCATCCGCGAAGGAGGCGGCGGCCAAGGCGCGTCGCACCACGTCGCGGGCAACCGCTCCGACATCCAAGGCGGCAGGCAAGGCGGCCGACAAGGCCGGTGACGCGGCGTCAGCCGCCGCGGGCACGGCAGAGCGGGCGGCCGCGGCGACCACCGCGGTCGCCCACACGGCAGCCGAGCGCGTCGAGGCCGGCCGCCAAGCCGTCGTCGCCGCCTCGGGACAGGCCGTCGCCCTCGCCAAGACGACCTGGACGTTCATCGCCAACCGCAAGATCGTCGTCGCGGGCGCCGGCGCCGGGCTGACCGCGCTGGGCGCGGCGTCGTATGCGGCGGGTCGGCGGGCGGGCCGGCGCACGCTGGGTCCGATCACCCGCATGACCGGCGGCCGGATCTGACACGTCCAACGCCCCGCCCCCGCCCGGCGGGCAAGGCGCTGCCGCAGTAGGGCGGCGGCGACTTCGCACTAACCCAGAGGGGGCGTGTGTGCGGTGTCGAGGCCTGGGCGAAGGGCCTCTCCCGCACGCGCGCGCCACCACTGCGAAACGTCAGGCCGGCGTCGGCTCTCGAGCGGACGCCGGCCCGCGCACGAGCTATGGGAAGGCGCCGGCATGGGGTACCTCGGCGGGAGCTCGCCGACCGCTGGACCGCTGGTAAGACAAGGGCAAGGTCATCGCCTGGTTCGTGAGCAAGACGACGGCACGGCCACGGCTTGGCATCTGGCCTGAGACCCCACCATCCGCCGCGCCTGCGCGGCGGATGGTGGAACGGATGACCACCCGGTCTCGGTTCCTGCGCCGCGACAGGTGAGACGCGGAGCCTCTCCCTCTGCATCTGCGTTACCAGGTGCATCTGCGTTACCAGGGCGCCGGAAAGCGCACACAGATCGACGACGTCTTGGAGCTCCCGGCCGCGGTAAACCGCGGTCCCACGGCCCGCCGTCGCCGTCGTCTGGGGCGCAGTTACATCCTTGCTGACGTGCCCCTCAGCAGCGCAGACCCGAAGACTGAGGAGAGGAAGTGGCTGGCCACCGGCTAGGAACACAACTCCGGCCACGCCCGGGGGCTCGGGGGCCCGGGGCGGGCAACTCACTGATTCGTGAGCATGCCTTCACGCAGGCGGGCGAGGGTACGGGACAGCAGGCGGGAGACGTGCATCTGCGAGACGCCCAGAAGCTCGCCGATCTTGGCCTGGGTGAGTTCCTCCACGAACCGCATGTGGATGATCTGCCGGTCCCGCTCATCGAGTTCGGCGATCAGCGGGGCCAGAGCGTGGAAGTCCTCCACCAGCTCCAGAGCGGTGTCCTCGGTGCCGATGAAGTCCTGCAGTGCCGATTCGCCGTCCTCGCTGCCATTGATGGTGGCGTCCAGAGAGGAGGAGTTGTAACCGTTCGCGGCGAGGCGGGCCTCGCGCACCTCTTCCTCGGAGAGGCTCATCAACTCCGCCAGCTCGGTCACCGTCGGGGTGCGCCCCAGACGACTACTCAGCTCCTCCGTGGCGCGCGCGAGCTGGACGCGGGCTTCCTGCAACCGACGCGGAACGTGGACGGCCCAGGTGGTGTCCCGGAAGAACCGCTTGATTTCACCCACTATGTAGGGGATGGCGAACGAGGTGAACTCCGTCTCCCGGGACAGGTCGAACCGGTCGATCGCCTTGATCAGACCGATCATGCCGACCTGGACGATGTCCTCCATCTCCTCCGGCCCGCGACTGCGGAACCGGCCGGCCGCGAAGCGGACCAGGGACAGGTTCATCTCGATCAGCGTGTTCCGCGCGTAGCTGTACTCCGGCGTGCCCTCCTCCAGCACCGCAAGCTGATCGAAGAACACCTTGGACAGCTCGCGGGCGTCCTTCGGCGCCACCTGAGAGGGATCGGCGACCTCCGGCAGCTCGCTGGTCTGCGTATGCGCTGCAGGCGTGCTCGTGATCGCCATGATGTTCCTCTCCCAGAACCGCGACAGCCGCTGCCGTTTGAAACGGCTGATGACCAGCGCGTACCCCCTCGTTTCGCGCTCACACCCGCAACCTTGCCGAAGCGCGGGGTCACTGCCGAACCCCGCGCGGCATGGAGCCAGCGCAGACGCGCTGGCTCAAGCCGCGGCTCACACGGCGCGAACCCACGCACGGGTTCGGCGTCGTGAGGGTGAGGAGCTGCACTTTCCGGGCACACGGACGACGCACTTAATCGGCCCGGAGGAGAAAAAGTGGCGCAGGACATGAGAGCTGCGGGATGGGCGCGTTCGCTGCCGATCAGCAATGGAGTGAAGACGGCCAGGGACTGGACGCGCAGTCATCTGGCGGCCCTCGGGTGGGAGCGGACAGCACCCGATCTGGTGGACTCAATCGTCCTGACCGTGTCCGAGCTGGTCACCAACGCGCACATCCACGCCCACACCACAGCACAACTCATCCTCACGCGGGACGAGGAATGCCTGCACGTGACAGTGCATGACGCCTCGGCTCAGCTACCCGAACAGCGCGACGCCGGAAACGAAGCCCCCGGTGGACGTGGGCTGTTCCTGGTCGACGCCCTCGCCCATGACGTGGCGGCACGCCGTTGCCCTCGCGGCAAGGACGTCACAGCCTGCTTCGAGCCGCCGCCCGCACCCGCCCCGCCAGATGCATGCGGCAAGGGATGAGGGCCCGGATCGGCGTGGCGGGAGGTCGCTTCGCGATATCCGAGTGACGGCCCCAAGCCTCAACAACCCGGACCCCGGGACCAGCTCCTTGGGCCTCCCGCGCCAATCCCGGCTTGACTCCAGTACAGCCGACACCAGCAAGTTGTGGTGAACGGTTCGTACCCTGGTGTTGCACACGAGAGACTGGTCTCAGATCGGCAGGTGACTGGAGGTGACAGAAAATGGATGGTTCGCCGGAGGCTGATGGAAAGGCATCACTGCCCACCTCGCTGGACGGTGAGCTGACCGTGTCACCCCTGACCGGTGACAGGGGGTGGCGGGCGGCCGGTGAGATCACGCTGGCCACGCGCCGAGATTGGGAGCAGATGCTGGACGGACTCGCTCGGAGCGGAGCGCCGGTGTGTCATCTGGAACTGTCCGCAGTGACCTTCGCGGACGTTGCAGGGGTCTCTGCCTTGGCGGTGACCGCCCATGACCTTCCGCCAGGGCGACGCATCGTCGTTGAGCGGCCACCTGCCAGTATGCGGCGGGTGCTTGAGATGTTCTGGCCGAAGCTGCACGCGATCGAGGTGGTGTCATGATGACCAGATCGGCTGCCACCGAACCGTTCGTGCACCCAGCGCTGTTCTACCGGGGTGAGCAGGAGTATCTCGAAGGAACCGTCCCCTTCATCCGAGATGGTCTCAAAGGCGGGGAGCCGGTGGCGGTCGCCGTGCCCGGCCCGAACTTGGCCATGCTCAAGGAAACTCTGGGCGCTGACGCAGGATCCGTACGCTTCATCGACATGACCGAAGCCGGCCGCAACCCGGGGCGGATCATCCCGAACGTGCTCCGCGCCTTCGCCGACGCACACCCTGCGACGCGGGTCCGGATCATCGGGGAGCCGATCTGGCCCGGCCGCAGCAGCCTGGAGTACCCGGCCTGCGCCCAGCACGAGGCGCTGATCAACCCCGCGTTCCAAGGCCGGGAAGCGACCATCCTGTGTCCCTACGACGCTGACCGGCTCGAGGAACGAGTCCTCGCCGACGCGTATGCCACCCACCCGCTGATCGTCTCCGGCCCATCCCAGCATCCGAGCCCGTCCTTTGCCCCCGGGCACATCGTGGAGCTGTACAACCAGCCGCTGGGGCCGGTGCCCACGTCGGCCCAGTCGCGGGAGTTCGGTGCACAGGAACTGCCGGCCACGCGACACTTCGCCGTCGAGTGTGCAGCGCAACTCGGGCTGCAGGGGGTGCGTCTGGAAGATCTGGCGCTGGCGGTGGCCGAGCTCACCACCAACAGCGTCGTACACGGGGGCGGTTCCGGCACCGTGCGAGTCTGGGCGCAGGACGCCCAGGTGGTGTGTGAGGTCAGCGACCGCGGGTATCTGAGCGATCCGCTGGTCGGACGCCGCCCGCCCACCCGTGACCAGCGGGGAGGCAGGGGCCTGCTGCTGGTGCATTGCGTCGCAGACCTCGTGCGTGTTCACACTGACGCCGACGGCACGGTCATCCGGTTCTACATCGGCCGCTAGGGCCTGTCGTGAAAGTGGATCGTCTGTCAGACCTGCCTGGGATGCTCCGAGCATGGAGATGACAGTTCAGCTGACGATCGACTGCTCCGATCCGCAGAGAATGGTGACTTTCTGGGCCGAAGCCCTGGGCTACGTGCCTGAGCCTCCGCCGGGCGGGCATGCCACGTGGCGCGCTTACTGGGCGGCGGTGGGGGTGCCCGAGGCAGAGTTGCCGGCCGGTGCCGGGGATATTCCGGAGTCGATCATCGACCCCGCGGGACGTGGACCGAGGATGTGGTTCCAGCAGGTTCCGGAGCCGAAGGTCGCCAAGAACCGGTGGCACTTCGACCTGAAGGTCGGTGGGGGCCGTGACGTCCCACTGGACGTCCGCACCCAGCGGGTCCAGGCTACGGTGGAACGGCTGGTCAAAGCCGGCGCCACCGTGCTGCGCATCAAGGATGAGCCGGACATGGGGCTCTACGCCGCCGCCATGCAGGACCCCGAGGGCAACGAATTCGACGTCGTCTGAGGGCCGTTGCGACTGTGGTGGTCACAGCCACTCGTTCAGGGCTGCGACCAGCACCGTCGCCTCGTAGCGGACGGAGAGCTTGTTCGTACGTCGTGGCCACTGCTCTGTGCCTCTTGAGTCGGTCGATCCTGAAGTCGGGTGAGGCCCCGGTGCCAGGCACCGTCTCGTTGCCATCGGCGGAACAGATCGCAGATCCGGCCCCACGGACCGTACTCGACGGGGACATCCCCACGAGGAACTCCTGTCCGAACCCGGAGCCGTATGCCGTCGATCAGCTACCGCCGGGCCAGAGGGGGCCGGACCGGGGATCGGATATTCGGTGTTCTGCCCGCCCCATGAAGACCCAAGATGGTGCGCATGACTCTGGCCACCCCCATATTGCACACCGCTCGCCTGCGACTGCGCCCCTTCACCGACACCGACGCGGACCCCCTCTTCGCGCTGCACAGCAGCACCTACGTGATGCGCTACTGGGACTCCCCGCCATGGACCGAACGGGCCCGCGCCGACCGCTTCATCGCGATGTGCCGGAAGATCGCGGACGAAGGCACCGGGGCACGGGTGGCCATCGACCGTGCTTCTGACGGTGCCTTCGTCGGCTGGTGCGGTCTGACCGGATGGAACCCGGACTACCGCAGCGCGTCATTGGGCTACATCCTCGACGAAGCGATGTGGGGCCACGGCTACGCGACGGAGGCCGCGCACGCATTGCTGCAGTGGGCATTCGACACACTGGACCTGAATCGAGTCCAGGCCGAGACCGATACGCGCAACGAGGCATCTGCCCGGGTCCTGGAGAAGATCGGATTCGTGCGTGAAGGGACGTTGCGGGAAGACTGCGTCGTGAACGGCGAAGTATCCGACTCGTGGGTGTTCGGGTTGATCAGGCGAGAGTGGCGTCCGTCGGCCGTTCCGATTCCAGCCCCCGCGAAGAGCGGCGTCAAGTCCGTCTCTGGTAGATCTTGAGGCAGATAGCGCCACCTCATCGAGGAGGAGATACCCCAGGACCTACTCCAGCCATGCGCCCACGCCTCGGGCTACGAGATCACGGCTGCGCGCTGGGCCCAAGGTAACTACGAGGAGCACCTGTCACTCATATCCTTCCCCGGCCGGGAGCTGAGGGAGTACATCCGTGACCGGTTCGCCCGGCTCAAGAGTGAGCAGGCGCGACTGCTGGGACACAGCCGAGCTGGTAACCGGTGGGCGAGGCTCCAGGGGAGATGAAGGGAAGTCCCCCGCATTGCGAGACAGGCTTTGGGGGACGACGCCGCCATAGGACGGTCGGCCGGCAGCGAGACACGGCGGCGCGGCGGCGGCGACGGGGCCGTCGACGGCCTTGACGCCGGCGCAAGAACCGCGATGCCCGGCGGCTGGACGGACCGGGCCACCGCGACCGGAGTCCGTGCAGAGGGCAGACGACAACCGCCGAAGGCATACCGCTCAGCATTCATGGCCGTGCAGCAGACAGCGTGCCAGCCAGAATCCGCCGCGCGAATTGCGGTGTGATCCCCGCCGTCGCCGTCGCCGTCACGTTGCGCGAAGCCTTACGGCACGTCAGTCCTTGCCACGATCCCCGACGACCACGAGGAACGCGTCCGACTGCAGGTCCATCACGACGGTCGCGCCGGGCTCGCCCTCGTCCCGTAGCCGGGCCGCATACTCCTCCGCAGGCCACGATCCGCGCGGAGCTCCCGCTGGAAACCGCTCCAACACCTTCGCGTCCATGGCGTATCCACCTCCGTCGCCGTCGTAAGGAACGCGTCCTTTTCACTCGTCCCTCAAGGTCCGCCTGCCCGCGATTTGTCGGTATACGCAATGGGGTAGCGGGCTTGCAGTTCCCGACCAAGGCGTCGCCCGCGAAGAGGAAGTCGGGCCGCCGTCGCGGTCGGCCGACGACACCCGCGACGGCCGGGGCCTTGTCGAGCAGAGACCCGCTGGGGCGAGCCACGGCCTCTGTAAGGCGACGCCACAAGGGTGCCGAGAGATCCGGGGCCGAGCCCGGCGCACCCCGACGGCCAGAAGAAATTCAGGCGTCCTTATTCGACCGGCCCACTTCACACGACAGTGGGCGCCCTGATTTCGTTCGTGCGTCAACTTATACGTTACCTCAGGTAACGTGTGGAATTGGATTGAACCAATGACGGAACAATCGATTCCGAACGGAAAGAAGAAGCCTGTTCACCTTCCGATCACAACCGGGATCAGGCCTTCCGAAGAGTCGCGAACGGGCCTGCCACCCTCGCCTGGCCGACGCCGACCTGCGAGTTCATGAAAGCGATCCGACCTGGTCATCCACACAGGGCCGACAAAGGGGCCATGTGAGACCTTCATGAAATACAACCGAAATTCCGACACCTGGGCAATATTCTCAAACCAGGGGATCGACTTGCCGCGATCTCACGCTTAAAGTATCCGCTGGCACCCGCAAGGGAGCCAAAGCAATAGGCTTCCGGACATTGCTGCCACAGAAACAGCTTTCTTTCCGGTCGTCGAGCGTCCCCTAATCCGTCAACGCCGCCGACGTTTGCACCCGTATTCTTGCCGGGCCCAGGAGCGAGCTCGATCAGCCGCACGCCAGGACCGCCAGAGGACACAACGGAGCGATAAGTAGGATGCGGTTCCAGCTGTTAGGACTCCTGAGCATCACCGACGGTGAGCACGCCGCCGTCCTGCAGCCGTCCAAGCCCACGAATCTCCTGGCCGCCCTCCTCATTCACTCCGGCGCGGTGGTCTCGACCGACTATCTGTTACGCGCCGTCTGGGACACCGAGCCCCCAGCCACGGCCAGGGCAGCCTTGCAGAGCTGCGTCCTGCGGCTGCGCAGGATCTTCGCGAAGTACGGGATAGCCAACGACACCATCGAGGCCGTACCGGGCGGTTACCGGATGCGGATGGACCGCGAGACCCTCGACCTCGTCCGCTTCCGCAGCCTGGTCCAGTCGGCCGACTCCGCCCGCGACGCCGAGACGGAGTCGTACGTACTGCGCGAGGCCCTCGCCCTGTGGCAGGGCCCGGTACTCGCCAACGTCTCCTCGCACATGCTGCACCGCGACGAGGCACCCCGGCTGTCGGAGGAACGGCTCAGGGCGCTGGAGAGGCTGTGCGACATCGAACTGGCGCGCGGGCGATGTCGCGAGGTCCTGACCGATGTGTGGGACGCGGCCCGACGCCACCCGGAGCGGGAGCGTTTCGCGGAGCAGTTGATCGAGGCGCTGTACCGAACCGGCCGCCAGACAGAAGCCCTTGTGGAGATCCGGGCCGTCAAGGAGCGGCTGAAGGAGGAGTTCGGCATCGATCCGGGCGCGCCTCTCCAGCGGCTGGAGATGGCCATCCTCCGTGGCGAGGAGCTGGATACCACCCCGGGCCTCAAGGTCCTCCCCGCGATCGGGGCACGGACATCCTCGCGACCGGCCGCACTGCCGGCAGGTGTCGCCAGGGCCGATCTGCCGAGTCAGGCGCCGGCCCAAACGCCGGCACAGGAACAGGCACCGGATCCCGCGGCCCTTCCGCCTGCCGCCTCCACGGCTCACGACCGGGCACCCGACCCCGCCCCCGACCCGACGTACGCTCTAGCCGCAGACACCACTCGCAGCCTCCCCGCCACCACGCCGGCCCCCACCGTCACCACCGTCCCCTCCCTCGCCCCCGTCCCCTGCTTCACCGGACGCGCCACCCAACTCGCCGCGATTCAACGCGCGTTGACCGCCGATCATCCGCGGACCGGCCTGGTGGTGATCTCCGGAGCCCCCGGCATCGGCAAGTCCGCGCTCGCACTGCAGGCGGCCCATCTGGTGCAGGACGCCTTTCCCGGCGGCTGCTTCACCCTGACCATGACCGACCCTGACGGCAGTGCGCTCAGTACGGCGGAGGCCCTGGGGCGGCTTCCCTCCCCGAGCCGCCCGGGGCGTCGGCTGCTCGTCCTCGACGACGTGTCGAGCGCCGGGCGGATACGGCCCCTGCTCCCCTCCCCCGCCGATGGTGCCGCCGTGGTGACCAGCAGACGCGGGCTCGCGGGCCTGGTCGCCACGCACGGCGGCGTCGTGCATCGCCTCGATACGCTCGACGAGCAGGAGTCCCACGACCTCCTGGTCGCCACCCTGGGCGCCGAGAGGGTCGGCCAGGAACCTGACGCCGCACGCGAACTCGCCCGCATCTGCGGGCACTTCCCGCTCAGCCTGCGGATCGCCGCCGCCCGTCTGCTGACCCGGCCCGGCCTCGGCATCGCGGACTGCGCGAGCTGGCTGGCCCAGGACCTGCCCGCCCGGCTCTCCCTCGCCGACGAGCCGCTGATGTCCGTACCTCAAGTCTTCGAAGCCGCTCTGGGGCGGCTCGATCCCGATCTGCGTGAGGCCTTCCTGCGGCTGGCCGCGCAGTTCGAGGGCGGCGGGAACCCGGATTCGCCGCCGCCCGACGAGGTGCTCGAACAGCTCGCGGACGCCGGATTCGTCGAGGAGGGCCCGCCCAAGCCGTACCGCATCCACGAACTGCTCAGGATCTACGCGCGTCAGCTCGCCGCGCCCGCCCGAACTCCCGGCTGACCGCTTCCCGTTACCCCGCACCATCCGGTCCCCCGCCCCCCACCGCCCCTCCGACCCGAGGTGACATCCGCATGCTTTCCGCACGGTACGACGCCGTCGCCGCGACCCGCCCCCGGATCCGCCGTGACGTCCTGTTCACCGAGACCCCCGACGGTGTCCTCTTCCACAACGCCGACGGCGGATTCCGGCTGACGGCCAAGTCGGCGTACCGGTTCGCCACGCTTCTCGTGCCCCACTTCAACGGCGAGCACACGGTCGCCGAGATCTGCGAGGGGCTCGGCGACCGTCAGCGCGCCATGGTCGGCGAGCTTGTCGGCACGCTGTACGAGCGAGGCTTCGCGCGTGACGTCCCGTCCAGGCCAGCGGCGAACGCGTCCGCCGAGGCGGAGCCGTCCGCCGACGTGGCCCGCCGATTCGAGATGCAGATCGCCTATGTCGACCACTACGCCGACGACGCTGCGCGGCGCTTCCAGCGGTTCCGGGACACGCGCGTGGCCGTCGTGGGCGCCGACCTGGTGGCCCGCTGGTGTGTGCTGAGCCTGATCCGCAACGGCGGCGCGGTCGTCGGCGTACTGCCCGGCCTCGACCGGGAGGCGATCGCGGAGGAGGCGGCGGCCGCCGCTGCCGAGGGCTGCCCGGTCGAGGTCCGCGACCTCGCGGACGGGCCGGTGACCTGGGACAGCCTGGACGGGTACGACGTCGTCGTCGTGACCGGCGGGCCGGACGCGCCGCGGGTGATTCTCGCACTGCTGCGTGCCGGTGTGCCCGCGGGCCGCACGCTCCTGCCGGCCTGGTCCTTCGGGCGGCACGCGGTCGCCGGACCGGCCATGTCGGCTCAGACAACGGGGTGTTGGGCGTGTGCGGTGCTGCGTCTCGGCGCCAACGGGGCCTCCGCGCAAGCCGCCGACGTGTGGAGTGCGCTCGCGCTGGGCTTGCCGGCCGGCACGCCCGTTCCAGGCGGCCCGCTGTCCGCGATGCTCGGCAACCTGCTCGGGTTCGAGGTCTTCAAGTCGGCGGCCGGCGCGCTGCCAGCCGAGACGGCCGGGCAGCTGATCGTGCAGGACACGGAGTCGCTCGATCTCGCCTCGGAGCCCCTGCTCCCGCACCCCCGCTGCCCGTTCTGCGCCGACGACACGCTCGCCGAGGTGCCCGAGGTGGATCTGGCGACCGGGGACACCGACGCTCTCGCACTGCCCACCGTCGACACCGCCCGTGAGGCGGACGATCTGGTGGCGGAGCTGAACCGCCGCTCGGTGCTGCTGCGGCCGCACGCCGGTGTGTTCCGCCGCTACGACGACGAGGACATCACCCAGACCCCGCTGAAGCTCAGCGTGGTCGAACTCGGCGTGGGGCACGGCCGCCCCCGGCGGATCGCCGCCGCCGACGTCCACCACGTGGCCGGCGCCCGGCTGCGCGCCCTGCACCGCGCCGCCGAGACGTACGCCGAGCACGTCGTCCCGCACGCCCGCACCAACGCCCCGGAACCCGCGGTGCGCCTCGCCCCGGCCGAGCTGGTCACCGCCACCGGCATCGGGGGCGCGGAGGCGGACGTACGGGAGTGGCAGGCGGCGGCCTCGCTGCTCACGAAGGAGCGGTTCCTGGTGCCGGGCGAGGCCGTGCGCCCGTTCGGTGCCGGCAATCCGGAGCGGCTCTTCGAGGCGACGAGCGCCGGGATGCGGGCCGGTGCGAGCGTGGCCGACGCCGCCGCGCAGGGCATGCTGTCGGCGCTCGCGTACGACGCGCTCCGGCGGACGGTCCGAGGTGCCGCGGTGTCCGGCGTGGCCGTGCCCGCCGACGCCGATCCCGAACTCACCTTCCTGATGCGCTCCGCCGTCAACCTCGGTGTCGAGGCCGAGCTGCTCGACCTCGGTGAGCGGGAGCGGTCCGGCGTGTCGGTCGTCCTCACCCGGGCCGGTACCCGCTGGTCGCTCGGGGCCGAGCTGTCGTTCCGTGCCGCGGCCGTGGCGGCGCTGCGTGAGCTGTTGGGTCAGGTTCAGCTGGAGCAGCAGGAGCCGGCCGATGACACGTCGTTCGGGGATCCGGTGCTCAGCGATCTCGACCCCCGCGCCCTGGCGGTGATCGGCACTGTGACCGCCGACCCGGGCGCCGGCACATCCTGGGCGGATGTACTGCGCCGGCTCGGCGAACAGGCTCGGGACGCCCTCGTCGTGCCGACCGGCTCCGCGGACCTCGAACGCGCCGGCATCCACGTCGTGCGCGTGCTACTGACGTCGGAGGCCCGGCGTGTCGGTTGAGACGACGGCTCCGGCGGTCCGCGTGCCGAGTGCCGTCCGTCTCATGACCGGCCTGCTGCGGGCGGCCCTCGACCGACAGGGGCGGGGCCACATCGATGTGTCGGTGCGCGCGTTGGGGTTCGACGACGCCTTCGCCGAGGAGTACGGCGCGCCCGAGCCGGGACCGGGACCGGTGCCGGTGCCGGTGCACCTGTACGCGCGGCACGCGATCGTCGGCCCCATGGGCGACTCGCCCTGTCCGCGGTGTCTGGGCCGGCGCTGGCAGGCGGTACGCTCCGTGCCTCTGCGTGACGCACTGGAACTCGGCGGTCCCACCCACGAGTCGGGGGTGTGGCCCTATGCCGTCCCGTTCGCGGCCGACGCTCTCGCCGTGGTCGTGGCACAGGCGCATGCGGCCCCGGCGCGCGAGCCGTTCCCGGACGTGCGGGTGCTGGATCTGGAGTCGTTGTCGGTGCGCGGCTATCCGCTGGTGCCGGACCCGCAGTGCCCGGCGTGTTCGCGGCCGGTCGCCGACACGCCCGAGGGTGCCGTCGTCTCGCTCGACTCCGCGCCCAAGCACACGCCCGGGTCCTTCCGGCTGCGTCCGGTCGAGGCCTACGACATCGACATCGCGGCCTTCGCAAACCCGGTGTGCGGCGCGCTCGGCCCGTCCCTCGTACAGGACGTGTCGTCCACGTCGACGTCGGCGACCATCGGCTGCTTCTCGATGCGCTCCGGGGAGTACCTGCGGGAGACGTTCTGGGGCGGGCACACGGCGTCCTACGGGGCCAGTGCGCGGATCGGCGTTCTTGAAGGGCTGGAGCGCTACGCCGGCATGCGGGCGCGCGGCAAGCGGACCCGGGTGACGGGGACGCTCGCGGAGTTCGGCGCCGACGCCGTGGATCCGCGCGAAGTGGGCCTGTACTCCGAGGCCTTCCACAGCGACAACCCGCACGTCGTGCCCTTCTCGCCCGATCGGGAGATCCCCTGGGTATGGGGCTGGTCGCTGCGGGACCGGGCGCCCCGGCTGGTGCCCGAGATCCTGACGTACTATCACGCGCCCGGTCTGGACAACCGGTTCGTGCAGGAGAGCTCCAACGGCTGCGCCTCGGGCGGCTGTGCCGAGGAGGCCGTCTACTTCGGCCTGATGGAGGTCGTCGAGCGGGACGCCTTCCTGCTCACCTGGTACGGGCGGCAGCCCCTGCCCGAGATCGACCCGGCGACCAGCACCCGCCCCGCCACCCGGAACATGGTCGACCGGCTCGCCATGTACGGCTACCGGGCCCGCTTCTTCGACACCCGCGTCACGTTCCCGATCCCCGTCGTCACCGGCGTCGCCGAACGCGTAGACGGCGGTCCGGGCCGGATGTGCTTCGGAGCGGGTGCCGGTATGGACCCGGAGTCCGCGCTGGACGCGGCACTGTGCGAGATCGCCACCGACGCGGTGAACCTCCAGGGACGGACCGAGCGCGACGAGGCCCGGCTGCGCGCCATGGCCGGAGACTTTTCACAGGTGACCGACCTGCACGACCACCCGCTCGTCTACGGCATCCCCGAGATGGGCGTGCACGCCGACTTCCTGCTGCGCGGCCGGACGGCCACGCAACAGCTCGCGGTCTCCGATCTGGCCTGGCCGGACGCGACCGGAGCGCCCGTCTCGCCTGATCTGCGGGACGACCTGGAACGGTGTGTGTCCGCCGTGACCGGCGCCGGGTTCGACGTCGTGGTCGTGGACCAGACGCTGCCCGAACAACGACGGCTGGGACTGCACACGTTCAGCGTCCTCGTGCCCGGCCTGCTCCCGATCGACTTCGGCTGGTCGCGCCAGCGGGCTCTCGGTATGCCGCGGCTGCGTACGGCTCTGCGTGAGGCGGGGCTGCGCGACCGGGACCTGGAGGCCGCCGACCTCAATCGGGCTCCGCACCCCTTCCCCTGACGACCCGCGTTCTCCCAATCCCCCACAACCCTCCACGCCCAGCAGAGGCGAGTCCCATGGGCTACGCCCATGAATACGCGACGGCCATCATGCACCGGGGCCGGATCCCGATGGAGCCGGCCGACTTCGTGCCCGACTGGGCGGACCGTCCGCGCAAGGCGAAGTACTACCCGGGCGCCGAGTCGTTCCCGCTGCCCGACGCGCCCTACCCCGCCGACGCCACGGTCACGGCCGGCTTACTGGCCGACGACATGCCGAACGCGGGGCGTTTCTCGCTGCCCCTGCTCTCCGGCATGCTGCTGGACTCCTACGGCCTGACCGGCCGCCGTCTCGGAGTCCAGGCCAACACCGACCTCGGTGCTCTCCCGCACTACACGCAGGCCAACTGGTCCCGGGGCACCGCCTCGGGCGGCGGTCTCTACCCGGTGAGCATCTACTGGATCTCCGGCCGGTCGGGGCCCCTCACACCCGGCGTGCACTACTACTCACCGCCTCGCCACGCCATGCAGCGGCTGCTGGCCGGCGATGTGAGCGGGGAGGTGGCCGCGGCGCTCGGCGCGTACGGGGAGGCGACGGACCAGTTCTTGGTACTCGGCGTCAAGTACTGGCAGAACGCGTTCAAGTACAACAGCTTCTCCTTCCACGCCGTGAGCATGGACGTGGGCGCGCTGCTCCAGACCTGGCGCGTCTGGGCGCGTGCCCGCGGGCTGAGGGTGGCCCCCGCCCTGTGGTTCGACGAGGCGGAGCTGGCCCGGCTGCTGGGGCTGGGCGAGGACGAGGAAGGGCTGTTCGCGGTCGTTCCGCTGCTGTGGGACGGTACGGAGGCGGAGGGCACGTCGGCAGGGGCGCCGGGCGCGGCCGTCCGTCGGCGTGACCAGGAGCGGTCCCGGACCGTCCTCGACTTCGAGACCCTGCGCCGGATCCACCGCGCCACCGCCGAGTACGCCACCGACCGGCCCGGGCCCGAGGCGCTCCGGCCCAGCGCGCCCGCCCAGCCGGCCGCGACCACCGACCCGGTCGCCCTGCCGCCCGCGGAGTTCCCGGACGTCAGCGTCCGTACGGCCCTGCGCTCCCGGCGCAGCAGCTTCGGCCGCTTCGACGCGACGGTCCCGGTGACGGCCACGCAGTTGGCCACCACGCTCGCCGCCTGCGCGGGGACGCGGCTCGGCAGCGACGCGGAACCTGCCGGCACCCCGCGTCAGGCCCGGCTGTACGCGTTCGTCAACCACGTCGACGGCGTCGCGCCCGGCGCCTACGCCTACGAGCCCGACACGCACACCCTGCACCTGGTGGCGTCCGGCGCGCCGGGCTCGTTCCTGCAGCGCAACTACTTCCTGTCCAACTACAACCTGGAACAGGCCGGCACGGTCATCGTGCCGTGCCTGCGTACGACGGCGGTGCTGGACGCGGTCGGCGACCGGGGGTACCGGCTGGTCAACGCCACCATCGGGGCGATCGCGCAGAGCTTCTACACCGCCTCGGCGGCGCTCGGGCTGGGCGCCGGTGTGGCCCTCGGTTTCGACAACATCTCGTACATCGAGGAGCTGGGGCTTGCGGACTCCGGCGAGGCGCCGCTGCTGATCATGCTGCTCGGCAATGAGCGCCCGTGTCCTGCCGACTTCCGCTCCGAGATCGTTTGACAGGGGGCCGCCGTGACACCGAGAACCAGCTGGCAGCCCGGGCACCGCTTCCTTCTGCGGGTCGCCGGGCTACCCGTCGAGTCCGTCCGTGCCCTGCGCTGCCCCGGCACCGCCCGCTGGGCCGACGAGGTGCTGGCCGCCGAGGAGGAGCTGCTGGAGCGGGGCCGGGAGCTGAGCGACGTCCTGCACGCGCTCGTCCCGGCCGCCGACCGGGTCTTCCCCGGCGACGGCCGCCGCCGGCACCTGCTGACGCTGCGCCGGGACATCTTCAACAACCGTCTGCCCAAGGGCGACCCGCCCGCGCTCGACCTCATCGAAGCACTGGACCCGGCCGTGGCCGAGCGGACCGGGCAGTGGCTGGAGGGCAGGCGGGCGCTCGACCTGCTGCACCGCCGCGGGGCCACGCTGCTCGGCGACGAACTCGCCGGGACACGAGGCGTGTTGCGGGCGCTGCTCGACGAGGAGCGGCTGCGGCACGGCCTGTTGCTCGCGTCGCCGACGCTCGAAGGCCGGCTCGAGTCGTATGTGCGGCTCGGCGCGGGTGAACGGCCGGACAAGCGGCTGCGGAAGATCGAGCGTTCGGTGCTGTCCTACCTGTACCGGACGGCGTGCAAGACCAGCCCGTTCAGCACGTTCACGGGGGTCGCCCTCGGCACGTTCGGCGACGGCGACGATCCGTCGATCGTGCTGCGGGCCGAGTGGCGGGGTCGGGTGCGGCTCAACGTCGTGGCTCTCGCGCGGTTCGCGGAGCAGATCCTCGCCTCTCCCGCGCTGCGCGCCGATCTGCCGGTGCGGCTCGCGTCCGGGTGGGGCGGCGACGATCAGAGGGTGCGATACGTGCGGCGCTGGGTCACGACCGGCGACGACGACGCGGCGGTCACCTTCGACGCGGTCAAGGACCGGCTGTTCTTCCTGCGCCGCAGCGGAACGCTGGACCGGCTCATCGCCCTGCTGAGCGAACGGGACCTGCGCTACGGCGAGGTGGCCGACTGGCTCTGCGCCGAGTACGGCGCCGACGCCTCGCTGTGCGAGACGTATGTGTCGGCGCTGCTCCAGCTCGGCATGATCCGTGTCCCGAGCCTGGACACCGACGTGCACACCGCCGACCCGCTGCGCTCCTTCCAGGACGCGCTGCGGGCACTGGACCGGCCGTGGGCTCACGACCTTGCCGGAGAGCTGGACAACGCGGCCGAGCTGATCGACGCGTACCCGCACGCGGACACGGCCGGACGGGCGCGGCTGCTGCGCCGGCTGCGCGCCGGTCTGGGCGGGGCCCAGAAGCTGCTGGGCGTCGAGGAGCCGTCCCTGCCGCAGACCCTGCTCTACGAGGACGCCGACGCCGGAGACGACGTGTCCTGCGGGCTGGGTGCCTGGACCGGCACGGACGGCGGCGCGCTGCGCTCGGTGGAGCGGATCCTGCCGGCCTTCGACCTGACGCTGCCTCAGCGGCTCACGTTCAAGGGGTTCTTCGTGGCCCGCTACGGCAAGGGCGGCCGCTGCGACGACCTGCTCGGTCTCGTGCACGACTTCCACGAGGACTTCTTCGACCAGTACCTCTCCTTCACCGCCAAGCGGTCCCCGTTCGACGCGCGGGGCGAGTACGTGCCTGAGGAGAACTGGCTCGGGCTCGCGGACATCAAGTCCCTGGATCGGGCCCGCCGGACGTTCATCGACCGGATGCGCGCGCTGTGGGCCGGCCACGCAGGGGAGACGGACGTCGTGCTGGACGACGCGCACCTCGACGAGGTGGCCGCCGAACTGGACGGCCTGCGGGCCCCGTTCACCCCGCAGAGCCACCACCTCCAGCTCACCACGGAGGACGGTGAGCCGCTGATGGTGCTCAATCGCTCCTACGGCGGACTGTCCTTCCCGTTCAGCCGGTTCACGCACGTCTGGGACGAGCCGTCCGGCCCCGGCCTCTCCGAACCACTCCGGGAACAGGCCACCCGACTGACGCCGCCCGGAGCCGTGCTCGCCGAGCTGACCGGCGGGGCGGTGACGACCAACCTCAACCTGCACGGACGCCTGACCGAGTACCAGATCGTCTGCCCCGGCGAGTCGAGCAGCGTTCCCGAGGACCGCCGTATCCACCTGGAGGACCTCCGCCTCGAACACGACGAGGACGAGGACCGGCTGCTGCTGCGCTCCGAGCGGCTCGGCCGTGAGGTGATCCCGGTGTACCTCGGCTATCTGGTGCCGCTCGCCCTCCCCGAGACCCCGCGCACACTGCTCCTTCTGTCGCCCACGTCGATGGCCCCGCTCGACGTCTGGGCCGGTGTCCCGCACGGCCCGGCGCACGAGGGCGTCACCCGCCGCCCCCGGGTGCGGCACGGCAACCTCGTGCTCGCCCGGCGCGGCTGGTCCACGACCGCCGCGGCGCTGCCCACACGGCCGGCCGGCACGCCGGACGACGAGGCATTCCTGGCGTGGCGGCGCTGGCGCCGCATGCACGGCCTGCCCGCCCGCGTCTTCGTCACCGTCTCCAGCGGCCCCCGGGGCGGGGCGGGCGCCAAGCCGCAGTACCTCGATTTCGACAGCCCACTGTCGCTCACCGCCGTCGAGGCGCTGGTCAAGTCGCCGGACGACCGGATCGAGCTGCGCGAGATGCTCCCGGCGGAGAGCGGCCTGCACGTCGTCTCCGAACGTGGCAGCCACGTGGCCGAGTTGTCGGTCGAGACCTTCACCTCCCACAGCCGTTTCGAGGAGAGCCCCGCATGACCGACCTGACCCCCGGCCGCGGCAAGTGGCAGGCCATGCACATCTTCTACGCCGCCAACCCGCAGCCCCTGCTGGTGAAGTGCGTGGGCCCGCTGATCCGGGACCTCACCGGCGACGGGCTGCTCGCCGGGCACTTCTTCATCAACTACTGGCTGGAGGGCCCGCATGTGCGGCTCCGGCTGCGGCCGGCGAGCGAGGAGGCGACGGCCGAGGTGCGCCGCCGGGCCGAGGAAGCCGTCGACGCGTTCCTGCGCAGCCGTCCGGCGCT
Source organism: Streptomyces sp. R11 (assembly GCF_041051905.1). Lineage (NCBI taxonomy): Bacteria > Bacillati > Actinomycetota > Actinomycetes > Kitasatosporales > Streptomycetaceae > Streptomyces > Streptomyces sp. R11. The sequence goes on along the minus strand of NZ_CP163432.1, from coordinate 8,945,979 downwards.
GTACGAGGTCGACTCTGGGTTCCTCAGCGAGTTCTACAACACCCTCTTCGAGATCGAATTCCCGGAGGGCGACCGCGGGGAGTTCATGGGCGAGGACGGACGGATGCGGCTGCGCCCGAACAACTCACGTGCCTACCAGCCGTACGAGCCGGAGTACGGCAAGTACGGCGGGCCGGCCGGAGTCGCGCTGGCGGAGTGGCACTTCGCGCACTCCAGCGATCTGGTCATCGCGGCGCTGGGCTCGATGAACCTGCACCTGAGGACCGTACTGCTCGGCACCTCGGCCCAGTTGATGATGGTGATGGCTAGCTGCTTCCTGCCCGACGAGGACGACCTCGCCGACTATCTGCAGCGGTACTACGAGTTCTGGCACCGCGCGTTCCCGGGCACGGGCTTCATCGGTTCCTCGGAGTACGACCGCAGCTACGCCGAGATGGCGCCCCGGCTGGGCCGCCGTTTCGACGGGATACGCCGGGCCGTCGCCGCGAGGCGGCCCGACCGGCTGCCCGCGTTTCTGCGCGGCTGGGCGGCGCACTGCCTGGAGCTGCGGGAGAAGGCGGTCGCGCTGGCCGAGGCGGGCGAACTGGTCTTCCGGTCCTGGGACGGCACCCGCGACGAGCAGGTCACCGACCCGGCGCTCGCTCTGCCGCTGCTCCTCTCGCCATACATGCACATGACCAACAACCGGCTGCATGTGACGATCCGCGACGAGGCGTACCTCTCCCACATCCTCGGCCGGGTGTTGCGCTCGGGCACGGGAGCCGCGTCGGAGGCCCTCTCATGACACCCGACGTCTTCACGCACCGGCCCCGGCTGCGGCCGGACATCCTGCTCAGCGCGCCCCTGCTGCGCGGTCCTGCCACCGTGCACCTGATCAAGGATCCGGCGGACGGCTCGTCGTTCGAGGTGGGGCCGAAGGAGTACTTCCTGATCTCCCGGCTGGACGGGGACCGCAGCCTCGAGGAGATCGGCGTCGAGTACGCCGCCGCCTTCGGGCGACGCCTCGGCGAGGCCAACTGGCAGCAGCTTCTGGGCCTGTTGGGCACCAAGCGGCTCCTCGAAGGAGCGCCCGTCCGCGTCGTCCCCGCGGCCCCGCCCTCCTCGCCCCTCACCGGCAACCTCTACAGGGGCAGCCTGCGACTGGTCGCCGACGCCGGAGCGACGACCGGGCGACTGCACCGGGTGCTGCGCCCGCTGCTGCGCCCGCCGGTCCTGATCGCCCTGCTGACGATCTGCCTGGCCATGGAGGTCGTCCTGGCCGCGGGCGCCGGCTCGCTCGTACGGGACACATGGTGGCTGTTGCGGCAACCGGTGGCCCTGGTCGGCGTGTTCACCCTGCTGTGGCTGAGCACCGCCTGTCACGAGCTGGCGCACGGCGTGGCCGCCCGGCACCACGGCGGCACGGTGAGCGAGATCGGCCTGCGCTGGCGGCTGCCCGTGGCGATCATGTACTGCCGGGTCGACAACTACCGCTTCCTCGCGAGCCGTCGGCACCAGCTGGTGGTCGGCGCGGCCGGGGCCTTCGCGAACCTGCTGTTCCTGCTGCCCTTCGCCCTCTGGTGGGCGGCGCTCGGGCCCGGCGACCCGACGCGCCGGGTGCTTTCGGGACTGCTTCTGCTGGGCAGCGTTCAGGCACTGGTCAACCTGGTGCCACTCCCGCCCCTCGACGGATACACCATGATCGGTCATGCACTGGGTGTGTCCAACCTCGCCCCGGAGAGCGGGCGTTACCTGAGACTGCGCCTGCGCGACCGGCAGGCCGCTGCCGCCTACCCGCGCCGGGCGCGGGCCCTGTACACGGCATACGGGATCGGCTCGTCCGTTCTGGTCTGTCTGATCGCGGCCGGCCTGGTTGCGGCCGCGTTTGTCCTGCTCGCCCCCTGACGGACCTGTTCCGAGGAGCTGTTCATGACGGACACCGAAACCGTGCCGGCGGACCCCGGCAACCGCGCGGCGGACACCGCGATCCGCGTCGAGGGAGTGAGCAAGCGCTACGGCAGCCGCCAGGCCCTGGACGGGGTGTCGCTGCGCGTCGACCGCGGAGAGTTCTTCGGCCTGCTCGGACCCAACGGTGCCGGCAAGACCACGCTGGTGGAGATCATGGAGGGCCTGCGCCAGGCCGACGCCGGCACCGTCGACGTGCTGGGCGGCGCACCCTGGCCCCGCAATGTCGCGCTGCTGCCCCGGCTCGGTGTGCAGACCCAGTCGTCGGCCTTCTTCGTACGGCAGACGGCGTACGAGCACTTGGCGACCGTGGCCGCTCTGTACCGCGCGGACACGGCGGCCGTCGAGCGCACGCTGGCCGCCGTCGGCCTGGTGGGCCAGCGTGCCACCCGCGTGGAGAACCTCTCCGGCGGCCAGCGTCAGCGGCTCGCCATCGCCTCCGCGCTCGTCCACGACCCGGAGCTGATCTTCCTCGACGAGCCCACCGCCGCCCTCGATCCGCAGGCCCGACGCGATCTGTGGGAGGTGCTGCGCCGACTGAAGGAAGCCGGCCGGACGATCGTGTACACGACGCACCACCTGGACGAGGCCGAGGCACTCTGCGACCGCGTGGCGATCCTTGTCGAGGGAAGGATCGCCGCACTGGACTCCCCGCGCGGACTCGTCGGCGCGGCCGGCGCACCGACCTCACTGCTGCTGCCGCCCGAGCGGATGACGGTGGCAGAGGCCGAGGCGGTCCCGGGCGTCGACCGCGCGGAAGTTCGCGGCGGCAGCCTCGTCCTGGAGACGAAGGTGTCCGGGAAGGTCATGTCGGCGCTGGACGCCCTCGGCGGCCTCGACGGCGTACAGACCCGGACCGCCACCCTGGAGGACGTCTACCTCCAGCTCACGTCGGACGCGAGCACCGGCGACATCCCGCACGCGCAGAACACGGAGCACCAGGCATGAGCGCATACGGCGCACTTACGGCGTCCGGCTACCGGGCCCAGGTCCGCGACGCGGCCACACTCTTCTTCACCTTCGCCTTCCCGCTGGTGTTTCTGCTGGTGTTCGGGCTGATCTTCAGCGGCCAGGAGGTGGAGGAGACCGGCCGGCCGTACATCTCCTACATCGCGCCCGGCGTGATGTCGTGGGGCGTGGCCAACGCGGCGGTGTTCGGCATCGCGTTCACGCTGATGCAGTGGCGGCGCGACGATCTGCTGCGGCTGATCCGGATGACGCCGACGAGCCTGCCGACGGTCCTGGCGTCGCGGTACGTGCTGGCGCTGGCCGTGGGAGCGGTCCAGGCGGTGCTGTTCATCGCGGTGGCGATGCTGCCGGGCTTCGGCCTGGAACTCGACGCCCGCTGGCCACTGGCCCTGCCCGTGCTGGTGCTCGGCATCACGACGTTCCTGTCGATCGGCGTGATCATCGGCTCGTACGCCGACACGCCGGAGGCGGTGGCCGCGATCGCGAACTTCATGATGGTGCCGATGGCGTTCCTGTCCGGCTCGTTCTTCCCCCTGGACCTGATGCCGTCGTGGTTGCAGACCATCTCCCGAGTGCTGCCGCTGCGCTACTTCAACGACGCCGTCTCCGCCGCGCTCACCGGCAGCGGCAGCCTCGGCGACATCGGGATCGGGTGCGCCGCGCTCGTGGGCTTCACCGTGGTCTTCGCGACGATCGGGCTGAAGACCTTCCGCTGGAGCAACCGCGCATGACACCCGTGCTGGAGGGCCTGCCGCTGGAGCAGGCACGGCTGCGGCTGCGGTCGGCGCTCGATGAGCGGGCCGGCTCACCGTATGCCTCGCCCTGTCGAACGCGGACTGCGCGGCCGCACGACACCGGGCCCGAGGTGGTGCCGCTCGGGGCGCGTGCCGTGCGGGACGACCCGTATGCCGATGTGCGGCCCGGCGCACTGGTCCATCTGACGTCCCGGCAGGTGCTGGTGGGCCCTTGGGGCGGCGACGCGGACGCGCGTGCGTGCGGCACCTGCCTCGCGATGCGCTGGCAGCGGCTGCGCTCACGCACCGAGCGGGACGCGCTGGAGACGGGCTCGCCGTGGAGCTTCGCCCCGGCCTGGCCGGAGCTGCCGGACTTCGTCACCACCGCCGTGCGGGCGCTGTACGAGGCGGTCGTCCTAGGAAACCCGGATCCGCCCGGCGAGACGGCATCCGACCGGGTGCTGCCGCAGGTGTCCTGCCTCGACTTCGCGACGCTGAGCGTAGGGACCTTCCCGCTGTACGCCGACCCGCTGTGCCCGCACTGCGGCACCGGCGGCTCGGACACCCGGGAGTCGGCCCAACTCACCCTGGTGAGCAGGTCGAAGCCGGCCGAGGACAGCTACCGGCTGCGCCCGGCATCCTCCTACCGGCTCGCGCCGGCGGCACTCGCCAACCCGGTCACCGGCCTGCTCGGCGCAGGTACCTGGCTCAACATCACCTCGCCCACCACGGCGCCCGTCGCGGGCAGTGTGTTCATGCGTGGGTACGCGGGTCTGACCGACGTGACCTGGAGCGGGCAGGCCAACGGCTTCTCCGCGAGCCGGAACCTGGCCTTCCTGGAGGGCCTGGAGCGGTACGCGGGGACACACCGGCGGCGCGGCACACGGCTGCTGACGGCGTCGTACAGCAGCCTCGGTGAGGACGCGCTCGACCCGGCCGACTGCGGCTTCTACGCGCCCGAGACCTACCGCGACGATCCGCTCGTGGACCCCTTCGATCCGGACCGACCGATCCCGTGGGTCTGGGGGTACTCCCTGCGCGACGAGCGTCCGCTCCTGGTGCCGGCCCGGCTCGTCCACTACAGCGCGGGGCTCGCGGCGGACAATTTCGTCTTCGAGTGCTCCAACGGCTGTGCGATCGGCAGCTGTCTGGAGGAGGCGGTGCTCGGCGGGCTGCTCGAACTGATCGAGCGGGACGCCTTCCTCCTCGCCTGGTACGGCGGCATCCGGCTCACGGAGATCGACCTGGCCACGGTCACCGACCCCATCGTCCGCGCGATGATCGATCGCGCCGCTCTGCAGGGCTACGACGTACACGCCTTCGACAACCGGATCGACCTCGCCGTACCGGTGGTGACGGGCCTGGCGGTCCGCCGGGACGGCGGCCCCGGCGTCCACTCCTTCGGCGCGGGCGCCTCCCTCGACCCGGCGGCGGCGTTGGAGGGCGCCCTCTCGGAGGTACTGACGTACATCCCGCACCTGCCTGGCCAGGTGCGCGAGCGGCGCACCGAACTGGAGGCCATGGCCGCCGACTTCACGAAGGTGCTGCACCTCAAGGACCACGCCCAGCTGTACGGGCTGCCCGGGACGGCGACGTACGTGACGCCTTACCACGAGCCCACGGCTGTCCGTCCGATGGCGGAGGTGTACGCGTCCTGGGAGTCGGGCGGACGGCCTCGCACCGGCGATCTGCTGGACGATGTGGCGCTGTGCCGCGACGAGTTGGTACGAGCCGGCCTCGATGTCGTCGTGGTCGACCAGACCACGCCGGAGCAGGAACGCATCGGCCTGCGCACGGTCTGCGTCCTGGCACCCGGTCTGCTGCCCATCGACTTCGGCTGGTCGCGCCAGCGGGCCCTGCGGATGCCACGCCTGCGAACTGCCGCGCGCCGGGCAGGCCTGCGGGAGGCCGATCTCGCGGAGGGGGAGATCCGGCGGGTCCCGCATCCCTTTCCTTGACATCCTCTCCCCCTGAAGGGGGAAGATTCTCGCCTACCTACCGTGCCGTTGAAGGACGTGGTGTCGAGAGGGTTCCTGCTTCGCTGCGCGGTGCGGGCACGGGGGCACGTCTTACCTGCGCTCCACAGGCTGTCACGGCCAGTCCGGCCGCCTTGGCGACGTTGACCGCCGCGTTGATGTCCCGGTCCAGGACCGCTCCGCACGCCCCGCATGTCCATTCCCTCACCTGCAGAGGCTTCGGGCCGTCCTTGGCGCCGCACACGGAACACACCTGAGAGGTCGGCTCGAACCGGCCGATCTTCACGAAGGCGCGCCCGTACCGGGCGGCCTTGTACTCCAGCATGCTCACGAACGCCGACCATCCGGCATCGTGCACGGACTTAGCCAGACGCGTGCGCGCGAGGGCCTTCACCGACAGATCCTCCACCGCGACCGCTTGGTTGTCGCGGATCAGCTGCGTGGAGAGCTGGTGATGGAACTCGCGGCGCGCGTCCGCGACACGGGCGTGTGCCCGTGCGACGCGGATCCTGGCTTTGTCCCTGTTCTTGCCGCCTTTCTCCTTGCGAGACAGGGCGCGCTGCGCCTTCTTCAAGCGCTTCTCGACCCGGCGCAAGAAGCGCGGGCTGTCGACCTTCGTGCCGTCCGAGAGGACCGCGAAGTGCCCGAGCCCCAGGTCGATACCCAGCTCGCGCGTCGCCTTCGGCAGCACCTCGGACGGGCTGCTCTCCACGACGAAGGAGGCGAAGTACCGGCTCGCCGAGTCCTTGACCACGGTCACCGTGGACGGCGTCGAGGGCAGCGTGCGCGACCACTTGACCTTGACATCGCCGATCTTGGGCAGGCGCAGCTTCTGCCCCGGGGTGATGGACCAGCGGGCGTTCGCAGTGAACCGGACCGCCTGCCGGGTGTCCTTGCGGGACTTGTACCGGGGCGCACCCACACGCGGCCGCTTGCCCTTCAGGCCGTCGAAGAAGTTCCGGTAGGCCGTGTCCAGATCGCGCAGAGACTGCTGGAGAACGACGACGGACACCTCGCCGAGCCAGGCCCGTTCCGAGGTGTTCTTCGCCTCGGTGATCAGGGTCTTCGACAGGTCGCCAGTCTTCGGGAACGGCAGGCCCTCGCTGCGGGCGGTCTCCCGAGCCCTGAGGGCGTCGTTGTAGACCACCCGCGCACACCCGAACGCCTTCGCCAACGCCGTGCGCTGACCGGCGCTCGGGTACAGGCGAAAGCTGTACCGAAGCTGCACGCGGATCACGCTACACAGCTGGTTTGGAGGTTTGGATGAGAACATTGGTACGGGCCGTCACTGCATCTTCCGCGTCTACGCGAGCAGGTATCTGACACGCTGCGAGGAGATCATGCGGGCCGTGTGCGAGGACTTCGAGTCCGAGCTGGTGGAGTTCATCGGCGGGGCCAACCACGTCCACCTGCTGGTGAACTTCTCGCCGAGCGGCAGAACCGGCCGCTCTGACTCTGGCCGAGGTGAACACTGCGGATCCGTGCGCACAGCTGGGGTCAGAGCGGGCCAAAAATTCGTTTCACCACCGAGCTGAGGCCCGGTGCACTGCGAATAGACCCGGTAGGGCCACACGCCGACGGCCGGGTGCCGCTCGCCGCTCCTGGAGGAGTGACGGGCGGCACCCGGCCGTCCGCCGCGTGCCGAATCCGCGGGATCAGGCGCTGCAGGAGGTGGTGCTGGTGGTGGAGGAGCAGGTCGAGGTGGAGGAGCAGCTGGTGGAACCGGCGAGTACGACCTCGCTGGCGTCCGAGTAGTCCGAGATCTCGAAGGTCTCCGACTCGAGCTCCAGGATCTCGTCGGCGAGGGCGGCGAGGGTCGACTTGTCAGCCATGATCACTCCTGACGTGGTCACACCACCGGGCTCCTCCCGGGGTGTTGGGCCCCCTCATTGGACCGGGCACCACTGACGCGATCAGCTGCGAAGCACTGACAGAGCGCTGACGGCCCGCGCCAGCACCGCGCCGGCGATCGGTCAGCGAGGTGACAGCGATCTGTCAGTGATCTGCCACTGTTCTGCCAGCGATGTGACGGCGGTCGGCTGCCGGTCCGCCGGATCATGCCCGGATGAGCCCCGCCGCGACCACCCCCACCGGCCGACACGCGCCCGTCCTGCGGCAGTTGGACACCGTGCTGCGCCCACTCGTCACCTTCGCGATGGACCTGCACCAGCACCCGGAGCCCTCCGGCGCGGAAACCCGGACCGCGGCCTGTCTCGCGGACGCGCTCGAGGCGGAGGGGTACACCGTGACGCGCGGCGTCGGCGGACACGGTGTGGTCGGCGCCCTCACGAACGGCGAGGGCCCGCGCGTGTATCTGCGCGCCGAACTCGACGCACTGCCGGTCCGCGAACGAACCGGACTGCCGTACGCCGCGGACGGCCCCCACATGCACGCCTGCGGGCATGACCTGCACATCGCCGCGGCGCTGGGCGCGGCGACGCTGCTGGCGCGTGCGCGTGCGCACTGGCGGGGCTCGGTGGTGGTCGTGGGCCAGCCGGCGGAGGAGACCCTGACGGGCGCGCGGGCGATGCTGGCGGACGGTCTCTACGACCGCTTCGGCCCCCCCGACGCCGTGCTCGCGCAGCACACGGCGCCGCTGCTGGGCGGAATGGTGGCCCATGGGCACGGGCAGCCGGTGCTGGCGGGTAGCGTCGGCCTCGACGTCACCCTGCATGGGCGTGGCGGTCACGCGGGGGCGCCGCAGCTGACGGTGGACCCGGTCCTGGCCGCCGCGGCGGTCGTGATGCGCTTGCAGGGCGTCGTCGCCCGCGAGAGCGCGCCGGCCGAGCAGACGACCCTCACGGTCGGTTCGCTCCACGCCGGCACGCGCAGCAACGTCGTACCGGAGAGCGCGACGCTCGGCATCACCGTGCGGGCTCTCACCCCGGCGGCGCTGGACCGGGCCGTGGCGGCGGTCGAGCGGATCGTACGGGCCGAGGCCACCGCGTCCGGCTGTCCGCGCCAACCGGAGATCACCGTCGTGTCCCGCTCGCCGGTGACCCTGCCGGACGAGCAGCTGACTGCGGCGATCCGTGACGCCCACCGAGAGGCGCTGGGCGCCGAGCGGGTGGCCGCGTGGCCGCCGTCGATGGCGACGGAGGACTTCGGCCTGTACGGCGATGCCGGGCGGGAGATCCACGGGTGTCCGGGGGTGCCGCTCGGCTATTGGATGGTCGGTGTGGTGGGTCCGCGGCAGTGGGCCGGGACGGCGGGCGCGGGCGGCACGGCGGAGCGCTTCGCTGCCCTCCCGGCCAACCACTCCCCCGAGTTCGCCCCGCACCTGCCCCTGGCCCTGCCGTCGGCGGCCACGGCTATGACTGTGGCGGCGCTGACGGCACTGGGGGCTCGACACTGAACGAGGTTTGATGCGTGTAGCGGACGGCTGCGGTCTGGGTATTTCCCTTGCATGCGCGGCGTGTTGAGGGTCAGCCCGTTGTGGGTGAGGACTGTTATGGGCCTGCGGATGCGGCAGTTCGAAGGCTGCCGACGGCGCCACCGGCCAGCGGCGGGAAAGGCCTCGCAGGCCTGAAACTGCGCGCCGAGAACCTCCGGCGGAAGGCGGCTCCGAAGGGCCGGCCGACGGGCCTGGTCCAGCACCACCTCGCGGCATGCGCTCAACCACTTCCAGTACGGTCTCGTCGGGGATATGGAGGGCGACGAGATCAAGTACACCCACGAGGACGACGCGGGCCGCGGAGCCCTCCTGAGGAAGCCGGCCAATCTGGCCCTCTGGACCGGACTCGCGCTCTGCATCGCTTTCATCGCCTGGGTGGCCTGGGGATTCCTCCAGTTCGACCACGACCTCGACAACCCCCGCGAAGACGGCTTCTCCGGCTGGCAATGCGACGCCGGCCACGACTGCGGCTCCTGAGGACACACCTCCCTCCGTCCGGCCGGCACACACCTCCACCGTCGACCAGGCCGGCCTCGTCGAACACCACCTCCGCAGCACGAGACTACGGCCCAACTCCCGAAACAGCGACGGCAGTTGAGCAGCTCCTTTACTTAGGATGGTCCCACTTGCGCAGGTCAATGTTTCGTAAGGCCAGGTACGGCGCGGGGAGCCCCGTACAGGACGATTGGGTAGCCAGTGCTTCTGAAGACGTTCGGCTGATCGTTCGCGGTCACCGCGCTCGGCCTGGTCGCGGCGGTGTTGTACGGGGGGTGGACCGGCTTCGGGATCGTCGCGATCCTGTCCATCCTCGAGATCTCGGTGTCCTTCGACAACGCCGTGGTCAACGCCGGGATCCTCAAGAAGGTGAATGCCTTCTGGCAGAAGATCTTCCTCACCGTCGGCATCCTGATCGCGGTCTTCGGCATGCGCCTGGTCTTCCCGGTCGTGATCGTCGCCGTCAGCGCCAAGATCGGCCCGATCGAAGCGGTACGGCTCGCGCTCGACGACAAGGACAAGTACCAGCAGTTGGTGACCGACGCCCACCCGTCGATCGCCGCCTTCGGTGGCATGTTCCTGTTGATGATCTTCCTCGACTTCATCTTCGAGGACCGGGACATCAAGTGGCTCAGCCGGCTGGAGCGCCCGCTCGCCAAGCTCGGCAAGGTCGACATGCTCTCCGTCTGCATCGCGCTCATCGTGCTGCTCGTCTCCGCGATGACCTTCGCCACCAACGCCCACCAGCACGGCGGCATCCATGCGGACAAGGCGGAGACCGTCCTGACCGCCGGCATCGCGGGCTTGATCACCTACCTGATCGTCGGCGGCCTCTCCGGCTGCTTCGAGAACAAACTCGAGGAAGAGGAGGAACGCGAACACGAGGCCGAGGAAGAGGCCGAGAGGAGCGGCAAGAAGGTCCCGGCGGTCGCGATGGCCGGCAAGGCCGCGTTCTTCATGTTCCTCTACCTGGAAGTCCTGGACGCGTCTTTCTCCTTCGACGGCGTCATCGCCGCCTTCGCGATCACCAACGACATCGTCCTGATGTCGCTCGGCCTCGGCATCGGCGCGATGTACGTCCGCTCGCTCACGGTCTACCTGGTCCGCCAGGGCACCCTCGACGACTACGTCTACCTGGAGCACGGCGCGCACTACGCGATCGGCGCCCTCGCCGTGATCCTGCTCGTCACCATCCGGTACGAGATCCACGAGGTCATCACGGGCCTCGTCGGCGTCGTCCTGATCGCCTGGTCCTTCTTCTCCTCGGTCCAGCGCAACCGCAGGTCGGCTGAGTGAGACCGACGTTCTCAGTGGTCCCTTGACACCCCGTCGCCGTCCTGACGCTGCTCTGGAACTCTTCGGCCACAGCGGTGACCGTCCCGCACCGCGCGCAGGGCGGGACGGTGCGCGAGCGCATGGCCGGCCCAGCGCCGTCTGCGGTCACGGTCAGCTCCGCTGTCTCGCACGGAATCGGCCCTGCTCCACCTCCTCGACTCGCCCCAGGCTCTTCAGTCGCTCCAGGTGCTGCACGGCCGTTCTGCGCTCGACCGGCCGCACATGTGGACCTTCGACGTGGGGTCGGTAGACCAGGCGGTGGTCGACGATGTCCTCGACCGTGCGTGGCTCGCTGAGGAAGTCGAGGAGCGCCGCTTCCCTCTTCTCCACGACAGCGGCAAAGACGTCGAGCCGGTGGCGGAACTCCGCGGGGCCCTCGATCACGCCCTTCTGGTGGGAGGTGCCGTACCAGCGGGCGTCGATGTCACGGCAACGACGCATCGAGGCCTCGTAGTCGGGGAGGTCGCTGCCGACGTCGCCGTAGTACGGGCCGAACGACGTCAGGTCGATGTCGGCGATGAACAGGAAACCGTCCGGCTCGATCAGGAAGCCACTGTGGCCTTCGGTGTGGCCGGGGAGGTGTACGACCGTCACCGTGCGGCCACCCAGGTCGAACACCGTGCCGTCGTCGAATGGCTTCGCGTCGGCACGTCCCTGGACGTGGAACTGGTCGCGCATCGTCCGGTCGACCTCGTCCACGTCACCCGGCGGAAGGCCGTACCCCGCGACCAGCGCCGCGCGGGAGCGCAGCGCGTCGAGGTCGCCGTGGTGGATGTGGACGGGGACGTCGTAGCTGCCGAGACCTGCGATGTGGTCCTCGTGCGCATGGCTGACGAGGACCACGTCCGCGGGCGGCGCGGCCTCGACGAGCGACAGCGACGGATCCACGACCAGCGATGCGCTCGTGCCGCGTACGAGGAGTGAGTTGCCGTACGGGTAGGCGCCCCGTCGCGGGCCCACAAGCACGCTGACGGCGCCGTATTCGATCGCTGTGTATCCCGTGGCGGGCATGTCCGTGTCTCACACCTCTCGATTCGGCATCCGGTCGTACGCCTCCTACCGCAGTTGCGTCCTGCTCAAAATGCCGCCCTGCTCCATCATGGCCTTCGCCACCCGGAGGCACTCGGCCACATTGGCGCCGAGGACACAGTCGTCGGGGTCGCCACCGTATGCCTCGGCCGTGGCTCGGCCCCGGATCCGACCCGGCCCGGATCACCCCGTGGGGCACGTCGTACGCCATGCCGGGGCCGGGTGGCTGATGGCAGCTGCGCGCGCCGGCCGATCAGGTCGACTTCCTCACGCGCGCTCTCGGTCCGGCACCTCGGTTATCACGCCCGAGAAGTGCCTTCCCCCTCACAGGTGTTCTTCCCAAGAGTGTCTTTCCCGGTTGCTTTCCCGAGCCGCCTTTCCCATCGAAGGGGACTGAGATGAGCATGTACGACTACGTCATCGTCGGTGCCGGATCCGCGGGCTGTGTGCTCGCGGCACGGCTGTCGGAGGACCCCGGGGTCCGGGTGGCGTTGATCGAGGCGGGCGGCCCCGACGCCGCGCAGGAGATCCATGTCCCGGCCGCCTTCCCCCAGTTGTTCAAGTCCGACGTGGACTGGGACCTCGACTCCGACCCGGAGCCCGGGATCGGCGGACGGCGGGCCTACCTGCCCCGGGGCAAGGTGTTCGGCGGCTCCAGCTCGATCAACGCCATGATCTACATACGGGGCAACCGGGCCGACTACGACGGCTGGGCCGCGGCCGGGGCGACCGGCTGGTCGTACGCCGATGTGCTGCCGTACTTCCGGCGTGCCGAGGACAACGAGCGCGGTGCGGACGATTTCCACGGCACGGGCGGCCCGTTGACGGTCAGCGAGGGCAGGTCCTCGCATCCGCTGGCCTCGGCGTTCGTGCGGGCCGCGGCGCAGGCCGGGCACAAGGCGAACGACGATTTCAACGGCGTGACGCAGTTCGGTGCAGGGCGCTATCAGCTCACACAGCGCAACGGATTGCGCTGCAGCGCGGCAGTGGCCTATCTGCACCCTGCCCTCGAACGCCCCAACCTCACCGTGCTCTCCTCGGCCCGAGCTCACCGCGTGGAGGTGGAGGGCGGCCGGGCGACTGGCGTGGAGGTGGAGCGGGGCGGCACGGTCGAGGTGGTGCGCGCCGAGCGCGAGGTGATCCTTTCCGCGGGCGCCTACGAGTCTCCGAAGCTGCTGATGCTGTCCGGGATCGGCCCGGCCACCACCCTGTCCGCCTTCGGCATCGGCGTCGTACGCGATCTCCCGGTCGGTCAGGGCCTCCAGGACCACTACATGGCGCTGCTGAACTTCCGCACCCACGAGGAGTCGTTGATCAGCGCGGCGAGCGCGGACAATGTCGCGCTGTTGCAGAGCCAGGGACGCGGGCCGCTGACCTCGAACGTCGGCGAGGCCGGCGGCTTCTTCCGCAGCCGGGACGAACTGGAAGCCCCCGACCTGCAGTTCCACGCCGCGCCCGTGCTGTTCCACCAGGAGGGGCTCGGCCCGGTCGCCGAGCACGGGTTCTCCTTCGGCCCGTGCGTGCTCGCCCCGACCAGCCGCGGCGCGGTGACCCTGCGTTCACCGCGCCCGGACGTGGCGCCCCGGATCGTGCACAACTACCTGACGACGGCCGAGGACAGGGACGCCCTCGTCGCCGGCATCCGGATCGCCCTGGAGATCGCCGAGCAGCGGGCGGTGGCCGACCTCGTGACCGGGCCGTACGACGTGCCGGCCGCGGACTCCGACACGGAACTCCTGGCCTGGGCACAGCGGTCCGGGCAGACCCTGTACCACCCGACCTCGACCTGTGCCATCGGGTCGGTGGTCGACCCCGAACTGCGTGTGTACGACGTCGAGGGCCTGCGGGTCGTCGACGCGTCCGTGTTCCCGGCGGTGCCGCGCGGGAACACCAACGCGCCCACGATCATGGCCGCGGAGAAGGCGGCCGACCTCGTCAAGGGAGCCGCGTGATGGCGCCGTCCCTGCCCGCGACCGACCGGAGGTGGGCGCTCGACCGGGCCGTCGACGACCTGGTCCGCGGCTAGGCCGCCTGCGGGCTGCGCCGGCCGCGCGAGCTGCTGGAGCGGGTGCACGCGGCGGCCGCCGCGCGGGCCCAGGCGTGGGTGGACGCCGCCCTGGCGTACAAGCGGCTGCTGGAGGGCAGTCCGCTGGTCGGCCAGGAGTGGATCACGGCCCGTATCCGGTGCTGACCTCGGCGGGCGCGCTCGCCGCGAGCATCAAGGCCCTGCAGAAGGGCCGCAGTCCCGTCGTCGGGTTCTCCGTCCGCGGGCGCCCGGCGGGCGCGTCCCGGTCCGAGTCCTGCCCCACAGCGTCTGGGACCAACTGCTGCTGACCGGCTTCAGCGCCGAGGTGTGGACGCCGCGGGCGTCACGGAGGAGACGGTACGCGCCCGCTCGGTGTGAACCTGATCGCGCATCCGGGGACGATGGCCGTCCTGGGGCCCCGCGCTCGACGAGGCGACTCGCCGAACTCCGCTACGGCACGGTCGCGTTGAACGCGTGGACCGGCGTCGGCTATCTCACCGAGACCGCCTCCCGGGGCGCCTTCCCGGGCCACACGCTCGACGACGTGCAGAGCGGGCATCGGCGTGGTCCACAGCGCGCTGCTCCTGGACGGACCGGAGCGCACGGTCGTACGAGGCCCGTTCCGTCCGGCACCCCGGTCGCTCCTGCACGCCGAGCCGGTGATGTCCCCCAAGCCCCCGTGGTTCGTCACCAACCGCACCGCGGCGACCACCGGATGGCTCTCGCCGACTTCGCCGCCGCGCCCAGCTGGTCGGCACTGCCGAGGATCTTCGCCTCCGCGCTGCGCGGCTGAAAACCGACACCCGGCCGCTAGGCTGCAACTCGCCCGAAAAGGGGGAAATCATGACGATGACCGCAATCTAGAGGAGCTTGCCGGTGCATTCCTGGCTCTCCGAACGCCGTCGAGCGGGAGTGAGCAGCCTCGTCGCGGTCTGCGTGGCAGCGTTGCTCGGCCTCGTGCTCGTGCTCGACGACGACACGGCGCCGTTCTCGGTGGGGGATGCGGGCGTGCTGGTGCTGTTCGCCTATCTCTTCACCTACCTCGTCGTCACGCTGCCCGCGTTCTCGACCGCCCCCGAGGAGCGGATCCGCAACTGGGCGGAGCGCAGCGCCCGGGGCACGGTGATGCAGCGCTACGTGCTCGGGACCGCGCCCGGGCCGGGAGCGTCGCTCCTCATCGCGGCGGCGGCGCTCGTGGTGGCCGTCGTGTGGCGCCCCGGGCACATCGGCTCTCAGTTTCCCGTCGAACCCCGGGTGACGGCGGCGCTCACCCTCGTCGTCACCGCCTGGATCTGCGTGTGCGTGTCCTTCGCGGTCACCTTCCTGGCCGACAACCTGCTGGAGAACGAACGGGGCCTGGAGTTCCCCGGTACCCAGTCCGCCGCCTGGGCCGACTACGTCTATTTCGCCCTGTCGGTCATGACGACGTTCGGCACGACGGATGTCTCGGTGATCTCCCGCGAGATGCGCCGAACGGTGGCGGCCAACTCGGCGATCGCGTTCGTCTTCAACACGGTGACGGTGGCCAGCCTGGTGGGCGCCCTCGACACCGGCTGACCGGGGCCCGGACGGTCGCCCAACGTGCTCTGGCGAGGCCAGGTCACCCGCGCGAGGTGCCCCCGCCTGGTCAGGCAGCCGCATCGATCGCGCCTCTGGGTCGGGTATGGCAACGGATCGCTCAAGAGCTGTCGCTGACCACCGAGCCGAGGCAACAGCCGCCGGCACGTGAGAGGGCCCCCTCAACAGGGGACGCTCGCGTCGCCGGCGCCCGCCGCGGCCGGGATACCACCCTTCAGGAACGGCCATGCGCGGCGTCGTCGCCCGTGGTCGAGACCCGGCTGTGGACGCGGATATCGGGACCGTGGTGGTTCGGCGGCCCGAGGGACCGAGAGCGCACTTCTGCCTCGGGCCGCGGCAGGGTTGGCCGTGCACGAGGTCGTCAAACGGCCATGCCGTAGACGATGGTGAACACGGTGCCGAGTGAGCCGATGATGAATACGCCGGTCAGTCCAGCGACGATCAGGCCCTTGCCTTGCTCGGCGCTGAATGTGTCGCGCAGGGCCGTGGCGCCGATCCGCTGCTTCGCCGCGCCCCAAATGGCGATTGCGAGACAGATCAGGATGGCGAGTGCCATGACCACCTGGATCATCGTCTTGGCCTCGGTACCGAGAGCCCCGAAGGGCCCCCAGTCGGGGGCGATACCCCCGATGATCGTGTTGATGTCGCCCTTGTCGGCGGCCAACTGCATGGTGTGCCCCTCCCGTTGGTGTCCCGGTCCTCGTCCTCGTCGTCAGCCGTGGCCGACAAGGTCCACCGTAGCGATCGGTCGAGTCGACCTCGACGGGTCCAGCACGGCGGCCGTGGCATCGGCCAACGCCCCGTCGTCGGTCTGTGGCCGGAGGGCATTCAGCACGATGAGGCCATGTTGTGTGAGACCGGCATCGGCGGACTCATCGATGCCCGTCCCGGCGACGACACCGGCCGACCGCCCCACACCCCGCCCGGAAGGCGCCGCACCAGCTGAGCTCGTTCAGGTCCGGCCGATCCGGTGACCGCCTCAACCCACTGATCGGGGTACGGGCGGTTCGGCCTCCAATGAGGCCGAACCGCCCGTACCCTTCGTAAGGTCTACGGCGTCACATAGCGGGCGCCCAACACTGGAGGCAATACCTCGTGCTGATTGCTCAGCGTCCCTCGTTGACCGAAGAGGTCGTCGACGAATTCCGCTCCCGGTTCGTGATCGAGCCGCTGGAGCCGGGCTTCGGTTACACCCTCGGCAACTCCCTGCGCCGGACCCTCCTGTCCTCGATCCCGGGTGCGGCGGTCACGTCCATCCGCATCGACGGCGTGCTGCACGAGTTCACCACCGTGCCGGGCGTCAAGGAGGACGTCACCGACCTGATCCTCAACATCAAGCAGCTGGTCGTCTCCTCGGAGCACGACGAGCCGGTCGTGATGTACCTGCGCAAGCAGGGTCCGGGTCTGGTCACCGCCGCCGACATCGCGCCCCCGGCCGGTGTCGAGGTGCACAACCCCGATCTCGTCCTCGCCACGCTCAACGGCAAGGGCAAGCTGGAGATGGAGCTCACGGTCGAGCGTGGCCGCGGTTACGTCTCCGCCGTGCAGAACAAGCAGGTGGGCCAGGAGATCGGCCGTATCCCGGTCGACTCCATCTACTCGCCGGTTCTGAAGGTCACGTACAAGGTCGAGGCCACGCGTGTCGAGCAGCGCACCGACTTCGACAAGCTGATCGTCGACGTCGAGACCAAGCAGGCGATGCGTCCGCGTGACGCCATGGCCTCCGCCGGTAAGACCCTGGTCGAGCTGTTCGGTCTCGCCCGCGAGCTGAACATCGACGCCGAGGGCATCGACATGGGTCCGTCCCCGACGGACGCCGCGCTCGCCGCTGATCTGGCGCTGCCGATCGAGGAGCTGGAGCTCACCGTTCGGTCGTACAACTGCCTCAAGCGCGAGGGTGTCCACTCGGTGGGTGAGCTCCTGGCTCGTTCCGAGGCCGACCTGCTCGACATCCGCAACTTCGGTGCGAAGTCCATCGACGAGGTCAAGGCGAAGCTGGCCGGGCTGGGCCTGGCGCTCAAGGACAGCCCGCCCGGATTCGACCCGACCGCCGCTGCCGACGCTTTCGTCACCGACGACGACGCGGACGCGGGCTTTGCGGAGACCGAACAGTACTGAGCGTGTCGCCAGGTCGCTGGGCCAGGATCCTCCAGACCTTCCGCCACCGACGCCTTGACCGGGACCATCATGCGTCGACGTCGTTGTAGGTCTGCAGGCTGCCCTTGAGGCAGTACACCTCCTGGCCCTTCAGGCGCCGCGCGCACTGGCTGCAGGACCCGGGCTCGCAGCCCACGCCGACCCGGTCGCCGACTCTGCCCCGGACCGGAACAGCAGGACACCCTCACGACGCAGCGAAGATCACGTCAGGGCGTGGGGGTCTCTTCGCCTGCTGTGCCGGCCACCCAGCCCTCAATGAGGTCGGGGAGTCCGGGGCGAGTACCCGTTTCTGATGCCCTCGCGCGGATGGACGGGTCGGGCGTGGGTCGGTGCGATCATCTCGACAGGGTCGGGGGTGGGGCCGACGCCGCTGGAGGCCGTCGGCATCTCATTGGGGGGACGGCATGCGCCGTTGACTCAAGGCCGCAACTGTCGCGGCAAGTCTGGTCCTGTTCGGGACTCAGTCGGCCGTGGCCAGTTACACAGTTGGCTGGAAGACCGTCAGTACGAACTCCAACTGGTACTGCGGAGACTATGTAGCGCACAGAGACCTACGAGCCCGGGATGGTCGGCCTCAGTTTCAAGGCGTGCACGGTTGTGAACGCCAGTGGCGGCGCGCAGGCCGTTCTGGTCGCGCAGAACGCGAACGAGCTCCATCTCTGGCGTATGCAGAAGGGCCGTGTGGTGTTCGAGTCGCAGCTCGGGGGCGACGTCTGGTGCGCCGCATCCAACCTCGAGTCGGGCTTCACCCGCGGGTTGCTACGCGCCCACCGTTCCGGTTGGTAAGTGCAAGCGTGTGCTCTCTCCGTACGTCGAGATGACGATCAACGGGGTCACCGAGCGAGCCTACGGAAGGGCCGCCTACACGCCGTGCCGAGGCCCCCTTCGGGCCTACGCGTTGGTTCCGTGGCAAAGAACGCGGGACGGCCAGCCGCCACAAGGGCGGCTGGCCGTAGCGGCAGAAAGCGGCCCCCTTGGCAGCCCCTCATGTCGCGGCGTTCGGCGGGACGCGATCTCCGGATGCCGGCGGGCGAGGCGGATCAGCAACTCCCTTGCGATGAGGAAATCCTGGGCGTCGGCAGGGGTGACCCATCACGAGCAGCAGCTAGGGCCGCGAACTACAGGGCGAACGTTGCCTGATGCGGTTCTAGTTCCGGTACCGGAACACGATCCGGCCGCGCGTCAGATCGTAGGGCGGGAGCTCCACCAGCACCCGGTCTTCCAGCATGATCTTGATGTAGTTCTTGCGGATCTTCCCGCTGATGTGCGCGAGCACCTGGTGGCCGTTCTCGAGCTCCACGGTGAACATGGCGCTGCGCAGGCACTCGACGACCTTGCCCTCGACTTCGATGACGTTCCTGTTCTTCGTCATCGCACCAGCTCCAGATTGCTGCCCATGGGCCGGGCGCCGATGCCCTCGAACAGCGCCGAGGCTGATTGGTTGGACTCGTGGACCTCGGTCCAGGCTGCGGCGATCCCGGTGCGGTGCAGCGTCCCCAGCGCGTGGGCCAGCAGCGCCCGCGCGATGCCGCGGCGCTGGTCCCCGGCCCGGACGGCGACCAGCCCGATGCGCGGCCGGGTCACCGTCACCACGCGGATCAGCCCCAGGTAGCGGTCCGGCGCCGCGGCCACCGCGTACTTTGACGGGTCGACGATGGTGTCGCCTTCGGGGCGGGGAATTACCTCCGCGGGCATCGACTGCCACCCGAGGGTCGCCTCGACCTCGTCACGGATCGCGCGGTCCACGGCCCGCAGCAGCCTCTCGTCCGCCTGACCGGCGGGCACGAGCGTCACGCCCGAAGGCGGCAGGACTGCTTCGAGCCCTGTGACCCGGGGGTCGGTCGGCACGACGTACTCCCACTCGCGGCGCCGGACCGTGAATCCGGCCCGCCGCCAGCCGGCCGTCAGCTCGACGTCGGCTTCGTCGACCACTGTGTACAGCGGCGTCGGCAGTTTTGCCAGCATCGCCTCGGCGAGCCGGTCGAACGCGGCGTCGTGCCAGGCATCGATGCTGACGAACAAGCGTCCGTCGGGCCGGTGCTCCGCATACCCGCGGCCGACCACCAGGTCGTCATCCAGTGCATGCCATTGCCTGTCCGCGACGCGCGTGATCATCATCGCGTTCTCGCTCAGGCCAGAGGTAAAAGGCTTCGTGTTCATCGGAGTCTCCTTCAGGAGTGCCTCGATCTCAGGCGCTCCTGGCGACACCGAACGTCAGCCGCCGGACCGTGACGGGATGAGGGAGCACCCACGGGTAACTGTGTTCACGGGGCTCACCTCCATACGACGACTTCACGGTCCACCACGAAGGTAGCAACGGGGCGCCCCCGCACTCCAACCCTTTTCCATGAGCTCGTAACGCGATCATGATCCGGCTCTGATCCAACCCTGAGGCATCCCCCACGCCACCCCTGATCTGTCCCCGATCCGCCCCCGATATGTGTCAGGAATCTTTGACAGGTACCGGAAGGGGCTGTCAGCCTTTTCTGACAGGTACGGCGGAAAGGGGCCGCGATGCCCGAGGTCCCGCCTCCGGCGCCGACGGGTGATGAGTTGCTGAAGGTGCTCTCCGCCCTCGGCAATCCGCACCGCATGCGGATCGTCGCGGCGCTGCTGGAGAGCCGGAACTACGTCAGCGCGCTGGCCCGTGAGATCGGGATGAGCCGTCCGCTGCTGCACATGCACCTCCAGCGACTGGAGGCGGCCGGACTGGTCGTCGGCACGCTCGAACTCGCGGAGGACGGCAAGGCGATGAAGTACTTCGATGTCACGCCGTTCTTCTACGAGTTGACTCCCGACGTCGTCGCGCGGGCGGCCGCGACGCTCAGCGAGGCCGAGAAGTCCCAGCCCGAGAAGACCGAGGCCGAGAAGACCGAGGCCGAGAAAGAGGAAGCGAAGTGAATGGGGAACAGGTGACGCTCGCCGACAGTGCCGACACCGTGGGTGCTCTGGTCGGAGCCGTGGGCGCGGCCGGGGTCTTCACCCTGCTGATCGTGATCGTGTGGCAGGCCGCCGCCACCTGGCGGGCCCGGATGCTGGCCGCGCGCGAACAGCAGTACAAGGACCTCGCGGCGAAGTAAGCCCAACTCCTGGAGGACACCGTGGAGTTGCAGCGCCGCACCGCCGAGGGGCAGCAGCAGACCCTCAACACCCGCCCCCGACCTTCTGTACACGGTGCTACGCCGAGAGGGATCGGGGGCGCAGGTCGGTCCAGTGGGACTCGATGTACTCCAGGCACGCCTCCCGGGAGTTCTCGGCGAAGACGATCGTCCACCCGCCGGGCACTTCGGCGAAGGACGGCCAAAGGGAGTGCTGGCCCTCGTCGTTCACAAGGACCAGGAAGCGGCCTTCGTTGTCGTCGAAGGGGTTGGTGCTCATGGCGAGTTGCCTCCTCGAAACGTCAACATTAGGTTAGCCTGACCTAATTGACAGGAGCTTAGCCGTCGTCGCTTCCCCCTCACAAGGAGACGTTCGTGCGCCTGGTCACGGCCGACATGGAGAACGCCTTCGCCGAGTTCGGGCTGCCCGGCAAACCCGGCACCGACGCGTTCTGGGCAGCGGCGGGGGCACCCCCGTCGGTACCTGCCGACGACGGCGGCTGGGTGACCCTGTTCCTGTGGCGCGGCTCTGAGGCGAGTATCGGCTTCGAGAGCTGGTCGGAGCCCGTGCCCCTGCGCCGGTGGGGCGAAACGGACTGCTGGTACGCCGAGGTGAGGATGCCCGCGCGGCTGCGGGTGACCTACCAGCTGCTCGCGGGCGACTCGGCGTACGCCGACCCGTTCAACCCGGTGGGTGCGGGCGGTGACCGGTCCATCGCCGCGACCCCGGACGCCCCCGGCCAGCCGCACTGGCCCGTCGTCGGCGCCGACGACGTCCTGCCCCTCCCCCGCACCCGGATCCGCTGGGCCGGCGAACGGCTCGGCGGGCGGCGTACCGTACGAGTCCATCCGGCGGGCGGGGGTGGACCGGTGGTCCTGCTGCTCGACGGGGACGACTGGCTGTACCTGCATCCGGCAATGACCGCGTTCGACTCGGCCGTCGCCAGTGGCGAGATACCCCCGGTCACCCTGGTGTTTCTGCCGGCCAAGGGCAGGGCGGCAGAGTTCGCGTGCAGGCCCGAGCTGTGGGAGGCGGTCCGGGGCGAACTGCTGCCGCTGGTGGCGGAGTCCGGCGTACCAGCCGACCCGGACCGGCTGGTGGTCGCCGGGCAGAGCCTCGGCGGACTGAGCGCGATGTACGCGGCGCTGGAGTTCCCGGACCTGGTGTCCCGCGTCGCCTGCCAGTCGGGGTCGTTCTGGTGGACTCCCGACGCCATGGACCGACCGGACCCGCTGGGCGGCCCGGTCGGCGGCGCCATCGCCAGGCGTCTGCGGGAGCGCCCCGACCTGTCCGGTCTACGGATCGCGTTCGACGTCGGGGAACACGAGACACGAATGCTGCCCCACTGCGAACTGACCGAGTCCCTGACGGAACAAGCCGGTGCGACCCTACGGGTCTCGCGATCGGCCTCCGGACACGACCGGGCGGGCTGGCGACACGCCCTGCTAAGGGATGTCGCCTGGGCGCTTGGCTAGCCGGTCACGTCACCGAGCCACGGCCCGGCAGTAGTCCGCGTCGTTGGACAGCAGGTTCCGATGCGTGTCCTCAGCCGTGATGACCCCGTCGTCGAGTACGAGGACACGGTCGGCGGCGTCCAGGAGTGCCGGGCTGCTGGTGATCACGACGGTGGTGCGCCCCCGGCGCAGCTTCGCGACGTTGCGCGCGATGAGCTGTTCGGTGACCGCGTCGACAGCGGTCGTCGGGTCGTGCAGGACGAGGATGTCGGCGTCGGCGGCCAACGCCCGGGCCAGGGACAGCCGTTGGCGCTGTCCTCCGGAGAGGTTGGCGCCGCGGTCGCGGACGCCGTAGTCGAGGCCGTCGCGGTGGAGGGCGACGACGTCCGTCAGCATGGACGCCTCGACGGCCTCGGGGACCGACCCGCTGGTGCCGGACGGGTCGATATTCGTGCGGAGCGTGCCCGCGAAGATCTCGCCGTCGTACGGGTTCACCAGCATGTGCGCGCGGACCGCCTCGATCGACAGGTCCGCGAGCTCCTGTCCGCTGACCCGCACCGCTCCCTCGTACGCGTCCGGCGGGACGTTGACCGCCAGGATCGAAGCGAGGTCGGCCGCCGCCCGCGGCTGGTAGGCGGCGATCGCCACGAACTCCCCGGGCGACACCTGGAACTTCAGGTCGCGCAATGTCCCGTGCCGGACGCAGTCGAGCTCCAGGTCCCCGCCCTCGGCCGGGCGTTCCGGCCCCGGCGTCGTGACCGGCGGCGCGGTCAGCACCAACGCCATCCGCTCGGCCGAGGCACGCGCGATCATCACGTACTTCGGCATCTCCGAGAAGAGCCTGAGCGGTTCCATGATGAACTGCGCCAGCCCCACCGCCATCACGAGTTCCCCGATGTTGATCTGCCCGTCGAAGGCCAGCCAGCCCGCTGTCAGGGTCACGGCGCCGGCGAGGACCGCGTTGAGCGCCAGCGCGGTGCCCGCGTAAGCGCCGTTCACCTTGGCGACGGTGATCGCCTGGAGCTTCGCCTCGGTGCTGACCTTCCGGTAGGAGCTGAACGCCGCGTGGTTGCCGCCGAAGCCGTGGAGCGGACGCAGGCCGGTGATCAGGTCGGCGACCTTGGCACCCGCCCGCGCCACCCGGGCCTGCTGTTCCTGGGTGCTGGAGCCGATCCGCCTGGACAGCACGCTCAGGATGGACATGATCGCGACGGTGCCCACGATCACCAGCAGGCCGAGCCGGAGGTCGGCCAGGCCCAGCGCGACCGCCGCGACGACCACCGCGACCAGCGAACTGATCAGCAGCGGCACCACCTCGATGATGTCGGCGGTCTGGTCGGCGTCCTCGGTGGCGATGGTCAGTACCTCGCCGGACTTGAGGTCGACGTCCCTGGCCACCGGCTGGAGTCCGCAGGCCGCGACCCTCACCCGCCAGCGGTGCGCCTCGGTCGTGTTGGCCTTCTGCAGGACGCGCATCCCGAACCGCCACGACAGCGACACGGTCGTGATGATCACGGCCAGCGCGGCGATGGACAGGCCCAGCGAACCGAGGCTCCGGTCCTGCATCGTGTGCTCGACGATCAGGCCGAGCGCGATCGGGAAGGCCGTTTCGCCCGCCTGGTACAGGCCCATGAGTACGGTGCCCCAGACCATGGCGCCGACGTTGCGGCGCAGGGCGGTCCGCAGGATGTCGGACCCCGGGCGGGGTCGCTGCGTGTCAGGAGTTGTCATCGAGGTGGCGGGCAATCGCTTCCGGGGTTCGCAGGGTGAACAGGTCTCGGATCGTGATCACAGGACCGTACTCGCGGCGGAGCAGTCCGTTGAGCCGTACCGCCAGCATGGAGTGCCCTCCCAGGGACACGAAGTCGCTCACCGCGCTCACCTCGTCATCGTCCAGGTCCAGTGCCTCGGCGAAGAACTCGCACACCACGGTCTCGGTCTCGGTCTCGGGACCGCGCTCCCCCGCCGTGGTCAGCGCGCCGAGCGGCTTGGCCTCCGGCAACGCCTTCGTGTCAGCCTTCCCGTTCACCGTCAGAGGGATGCTGTCGACCTGGGCGTAGTGCGTCGGACGCAGGAAGTCCGGCAGCCCGGCACCCACCTCGGCGGCCACCGTCGCAAGATCCGCGCCGTCCAGCACGAGGTAGGCCGCCAGCCGGTACGCGCCGTCGACCTGCGGGTCGGGCTGGGCGACCGCGGCGACGAACCGGACCGCCGGGTGGGCGACGAAGACGGCCTCGACCTCGCCGAGTTCGACCCGGTGGCCCCGGATCTTGACCTGCTGGTCGGTGCGGCCCAGGTACGTCAGATTGCCGTCAGGCCGCCGGAGCACGAGGTCGCCCGTGCGGTACATGCGCTCGCCGGGTTCGCCGAAGGGGCACGCGACGAAGCGGTGCGCGGTCTGGGCGGGCTGCCCGAGATAGCCCCGCGCGATGCCGATGCCCGAGACGTACAGCTCGCCGGGGACGCCGTCCGGCAGCGGCCTCAGCCACGGGTCCAGCACGTACACGTCGGTGTTGTCGATGGCCACGCCGACCACCGGGTCCTCGCACTCGAAGGTGCCGACGCCCAGGGTGTTGATGGTGTACTCGGTCGGTCCGTACAGGTTGTAGCCGACCGTCCCCTCGGTCTCGGCGAGCCGCTGCCACAGCGTCGGCGTGACCGCCTCACCACCGAGGAGCACCAGCGGCGGACGCCGATCGGGGCTGTCCAACAGGCCCTCGGCGAGCAGCTGTTGAGCGTAGGTCGGCGTCACGTTGATGACGTCGATGCCGTGCTCCAGGCAGTACTCGACCAGGCGGGGCGCGTCGCGGCGCAACTCCTCGTCGCAGATGTGCACCTCATGCCCGTCGGCGAGCCACAGCAGCTCCTCCCACGACATGTCGAACGCGAACGACACGGTGTGCGCTATCCGGAAGATCCGGTGCCCGTGCTCGGCCAGCACCGGTTCGAAGATCCGGCGCTGATGGTTGATCAGCATGTTGGTGAGCCCGGCGTACTCGGTCACCACGCCCTTGGGCTTACCGGTCGATCCGGAGGTGTAGATCGTGTACGCGGGGTGCCGCAGCCGATCGGGGTCGTCCGGCGCGAACGTCACGAACGGCTCGGCAGCCGGCAGGGGACGGTCCAACTCGAGCAGCTCGCCCGTCAGGCGGGGGGATACGGCGCTCACGGTGAGGATCACGTCCGGGCCGGCGTCCTCGACGATCGCCGCGATCCGCTCGTCCGGGTGGTCCAGCTCCAGCGGCACGTAGGCGGCGCCGACGCGCAGGACGGCGAACAGCGCGACGATCCAGTCGAGGGAGCGCGGGATCGCGAGACCCACGGTCGTCTCGGGACCGATGCCACGCGCGGCGAGCACACCGGCCACCGCCCGGCTGCGGTCCCGCAGTTCGGCGAAGGTCATGGTCGAGCCATGGGCGACCAATGCCACCCGCTGCGGGTCACGGTCCGCCGCCTGGTCGAACCGGTCGACGACGGTGTCCGTGCCGACGTCCGTACGCTCGGCCGGCGTGGGCTGCGGCCCCAGCCCCCGCAGCGCCCCCACCGGTCCGGTCGCCCGTGCCAGGTCTTCGAGTACGCGCAGATAGTCGTCGAGGAGGCGCCGGGCGCTCTCGTCGTCCTCGTCGCGGTACTCCAGCTTGACCGTAAGCCGGTCGCCAGGCGTCACGACCCAGGTGAACGGATAGTGGGTGGAGTCATCCGCCTTCACCGAGGTGATGCCGTGCCGGGCGTTCATCTCCGCGAACGCGTCCATGTCCAGGAAGTTCTGAAGCACGAACAAGTTGTCGAACAGCGTGTCGTGTCCGCTGGCCCGCTGGATTTCACCGAGCCCCATGTGCTCGTGCTCCATCGCCTCGACCCTGGCCGTCTGCACGGCCGACAGGTACTCCCGGACCGTCTCGCCGGGCCTCGCTCGCGTCCACATGGGCACGGTGTTGAGCAGCACGCCGACGATGTCGGCCAGCCCCTCGCCCTCCCGGCCGGAGACGGTCACGCCGAACACGGCGTCACTGCGGCCCGTGCGGGCACCCAGCAGCAGGCCGAAGGCCCCGGTCAGCACCGAGTTCAGCGTGACACCGTGTACCTTGGCCGCTTCCCGCAGCAGGTCCGACTGCTCGGCCGGCAGTGTCCGCACGAGGGCGCGCGGCAGGGCGTCCGTGAGGGTCGGCGTCGGTCCGGCGAGCAGTGTCGGGCCGGGAAGGCCGGCCAGCTGATCCGACCAGAAGCGTTCCGATACGGCCACGTCCTTGGCGTCGAGCGCCCGGGCGTGATCCTCGAAGCTCGGCGTGGCCGGGGTCGGTACCGGCAACTCGCCCGCGAGGACGGCCTGATAGGCGTCGAACAGGTCCCTGAGGACGATCTCGCGGGACCAGCCGTCCCACAGCAGCAGGTGGTAGCTCAGCAGCAGGCCGTCGCGGTCGCCGGGGCGCCGCACCACGGTCATCCGGATCAACGGCGGCTCGCCGGGATCGAATCCCATGTCGCGGTCACGGACGCGCAGGGCGTCGACCTCCGCCTCCGTGGACAGGGCGATCGTACGGACCTCGACGCTGCGGCCCGCCGCGAGCGTCTGGACGGGGTTGCCGTCGTCGTCGGTGGTGAAGCCGGCACCCACGACCGGGTGCCGGGCGATCACGTACGCCATCGCCTCGGCCAGCGCGTCGGTGTCGAGACGCCGGTCGAAGGTGAACCAGCTCTGCGCGACGTAGTGTCCGGCCGAGCCCGCCATCTGGGCCTGGAAGAACAGGCCGCGCTGGAGCGGGGTGACGGGCGCGGTGCGCTCGGCTGTCGCGGAGGCCTGCGCGATGCGTTCCAGTGCGCTGTGCCAGTGCTCGGTGATCTCGTCGGGGATGCCCTCGGCGAGGGTGAAGGCCGCGTGCAGGCTACCGGTGGCCTCGTCGAGCCATGCGTTGACCTCGACGGCGTACGGGCTGCCCTGGCCACCACCGGTGATCTGCAGCGCTTGGGACTCGCTGCCCCGGCCGAGGTAGTTGAACAGCACCTGTGGGCGGGCGGTGAGCAGCGGGGTCGTCTGCGGGTTGAGGTACCGGAGCTGCCCGTAGGCGACATGTGCGCGCTCGTCCGGCTGGCGGTCGGCGAGTTCACGGGCCGCCGCGACGGGGTCGGTGTGCGCGGTGAGCCGTACGGGCGCGATGGAGGTGAACCAGCCGACGGTGCGGGTGTAGTCGTGGTGGTCGAGGGCCGGGAACCGGCCGTGTCGCTCCAGTTCGATCGCGAGGTCGGTGGGCGTCGGCTGGATGCGGGTCAGTGCGGTGCGCAGGGCGCCGCACAGCAACTCGGTGATACCGACTCCGAGTGCGGCGGGTGCGGTGCGGGTGACGCGGTCGCTCACGTCGGGCGGGAGGACGACCGTTGTCTCGCGCAGCCCGGCGACTGCGGGCAGCAGCGCGGGCGCCTGGAGCGTGGTGACCCAGTGCCCGAGGTCGTCGATCGCGTGGGCCGAGTGCAGCGTCAGGGCTTCGGCGTACTCGGCGTAGGACGTGGTCGGCGGTGCCAGGGGCTCCCCGCGCAGGGCCGTGGCCAGGTCGTCCAGGAGCACCAGCCAGGACACCGAGTCGACGGCGAGGTGGTGCACGGTGACCACCAGGGTCCGGGTCGACTGCAGCCACGCGAACGCGATGACGTCCCCGGACTCGGGGGCGAGGCGATCGGCGGCCTCGTTCGCCGCCGCCGTGGCATCGGGCGTGTCCGGCCGTACGACGGTGACGTCGTGGTGGGGTTCGGTGCGCAGGGCCCAGACCCCGTGCTCGACTCGCAGGCGGAGCCGGAGGATCGGGTGCGCGGCGACGACGGCGTTCGCCGCGCGCTCGGCGTCCGCGAAGCCGGTGCCCTCCGGGGCCACGAGTGTCCTGGCCTGGGCGAACCGGGAGAGGGATCCGCCCAGTTCGCGCTGGCGCAGGATGATCGGCGTGGGTATGAGGGGGCCGTCCTCGCGGCGGGCCGCGGTGGGCGCGGCGGCCCGCGGTGCGCTCGTGGTGAGGTGCTCGGCGAGCGCGCGGGGGGTCCTGAGCAGGAAGACGTCGCGGGGCGCGATCGCCAGGCCGAGCGCCCTGGCCCGGTTGATGACGGTGATGGCGACGATGCTGTCGCCGCCGGCGCGGAAGAAGTCGGTGTCGGCGTCCACCGCGGTGCCGGGCAGGGTTTCGGTGAAGATGCCGACGAGTGCTGCGAGCGCGGAGTCACCGCCTCGTCCCTGGAGGGGCGCGGGGCTGTATCGATCTGGGGCTCCGCCGCGGGGCGCGACCGGTCCGGGCGGGGCCGCTGACAACGCCGCCGCGGTGGTGGCACTGTCTTCGGAGCGCAGCGCCAAAGCCTCGCGGTCCAGCTTCCCGTTGACCGTCAACGGCAGCGCGTCGACCGGCAACACCCGCCCGGGCACCATGTGCACCGGCAGCTTCCTGGACAGCGACTCGGTGAAGTCACCCGGCACCCCACCCACGACGTGCGCGACCAAGCAGTCGCCGCTGTCCGCCACGGTGACGGCCACGTCGACCACGCCGTCGAGTTCTCTGACCGCGGACTCCACCTCGCCCAGCTCGACTCGGAACCCCTTGAGTTGGACCTGATCGTCGGCGCGTCCGGCGAACTCCAGCTCGCCGTCCAGCGTGCGGCGGGCGAGGTCGCCGGTGTGGTACATGCGGGAGCCGTCCCCTGTGAACGGGTCCGCCACGAACCGGCTCGCGGTCAGCCCCAGCCGGCCCAGATAGCCGAGCGAAACCTGGTCACCGGCGACGTAGATGGCACCCACCCGGCCCGGCGGGACCGGCCGAAGCCGGTCGTCGAGCAGGTAGGTGACCAGGCCGGGAATCGGCCCGCCGATCGGGCTCACGTCGTCGCCCAGCCCGAAGTCCTCATCCGTCAGCACCCGGTGGGTGACATGGACGGTGGTCTCGGTGATCCCGTACATGTTGACCAGCTCGGGCGAGCCGGTGCCGTGCCTGTCGACCCAGCCGCGCAGCCGCCCGAGCTCCAGCGCCTCGCCGCCGAAGATGACCCGACGCAGGGTGGGCAGGGGCTCGTCGGCATGCCGGTCGGCCTCGATGAACTGGTAGAACGCCGACGGAGTCTGGTTGAGGACGGTCACCCCGCGCTCGCGGACCAGCCGGTGGAAGTCGACCGGGGAACGGGTCAGCCCGTACTCCGGCACCAGCAACTCACCGCCGTACGCAAGAGCGCCCCACAACTCCCAGACCGCGAAGTCGAAGGAGAAGGAGTGGAACTGGACCCATACATCGTGCGGGCCGAAGTCCATGTCGGGCTGGGTGTTGGCGAGCAGCGTCACCACGCTGGAGTGCGGGACGACGACGCCCTTGGGCCGGCCGGTCGATCCGGAGGTGTAGATCACGTAGGCAGGGTCGTGCCAACTCACCTCGGGCTCGGTGGTGTCCCCCACCGGCAGCTCGTCTCCCTGCACAAGCACCCGGGCCGACACACCCGCCCTGGCCAGCAGCTCAGTGAAACGGTCCCGCTGCTCGCGGTGCACGAGAACGACCTGCGGAGCGGCGTCGGCGAGGATGTACTCCAGCCGTTCGTCCGGGTACGCCAGGTCCAGCGGCACGTACGCGCCGCCCGCACTGACGATGGCGACCAGGGCGGCGACCTGCTCCAGGGAACGCGGCACGGCGACGGCGACCCGCTTGCCCGGACCGACACCAGCCGTGCGCAGCGTCGAGGCCAACTGGTTCTTCGCCGCGGCCAGTTCGCCGTACGTCAAGGACCGGGTTCCGCCGTCGAGACCGCATTGCGTGAGCGCGATGGCGGCCGGGTCGCGGTGCGCGGCGGCGTCGAACAGTCCGCCCAGGGTCGTCGGAGTGATCCGCGCGGGTGGCCGGTCGCTCTCGGACGCCAGGTCGTCGATCAGGGCGTCCGGGCGGGCGAGCAGGCCGGTGAGCGTCGCGGTGAACGTGCGCAGGATCGCCTGGGCGCTCGCCTCCCGCAGCAGCTCACCGTCGTGGATCAGGTTGAAGCGCGGACGGCCATCCAGTGCGCGCTCCACCACCAGCGTCAACGGGTAGTGCGGGGCGCCCTCATTCACGATGCCGGTGATGACCAGCGTGTCGTCCTGGCGCCGCAGCCCGTCGACGTCGGTCGCGACGTCGAACACCACGAGCGTGTCGAAGAGCGACCCGGAGCCGGCCTGGCGGCCGATCCGCGCCAGTGACACGTGCTGGTGCGGCAGCACCGCGCTCTGGTGTTCCCGCACCGAGGCGAGCAGGTCGCCCGCCGTGGTCGTTCCGGTCCAACCGGCGCGCACGGGGATCGTGTTGATGAACAGACCCACCATGTCCGCGATGCCGGGCACATCGGCGTCCCGCCCGGAGACCGTCGAACCGAACACCACGTCCGTGCTGTGCAGGATGCCGCCCAGCGTCACGGCCCAGGCACTGTGGACGGCGACGCTCAGCGGCACGCCGGCCGAGCGGGCGGCGGCGTCGATGTCGTCCTCCGGCTCCACGGCGATGTCGGTGAACCGGTCGGACGGGGTGTGCCCCTCGGCGACCAGCGAGGGGCCGGGCAGCTCGGCGAGTTGCTCGCCCCAGACGCGGTCGCTCTCGTCGGCGTCCCGTCCGGCGAGCCAGCGCACGTAATCGGGGAAGCCGCCCACCGGGTACACGGTGCCCGGCGCGTGGTACTCGGCCAGCAGCGCGCGGAGCATCGGCGGAACCGACCAGCCGTCGGCGATGATGTGATGCACGGTCTGCACCAGGACCGTGCGACCGGAGCCGGCGCGGATGAGGGTGTACCGCATCAGCGGACCGGTGGCCAGGTCGAATCCGGCGCGGCGGTCCCGCTCGGCGTACTCGCGTATCTCGGCGTCGGTGATGCCGGGGCGGTCCAGGGTGGTGAAGGGCGCCTCCCCACCGCTCTCCAGCACGGAGACCACACGGCCGTCGGCCAGTGCCACGAACCGCGCCGCCAGGTTCGGGTACAGCGTGAGCAAGCGGGTGGCCGCCGCCGCGAGCCGGTCGGCGTCCACGTCGCCGTCCAGCGTCAGGAGTTGCTGCTCGACGTAGGCGCCCGCGGAGTCGTCATCGAAGACGGAGTGGAAGTACAACCCCTCCTGCAGCGGAGTCAACGGCAGGATGTCCCGCAGCACCGGGCTGTCCAGGTCGTCGACATCGGCCTGGGTGAGCGGCACCAGGGCGAAGTCGCTGGGCGAATGGCCGCCCTGTTCGAGCACGGCCAGTCCCGTCAGCGCCACCCGGAAGTACTCGCCCAGGGTCGCGATGTCCTCGTCGGAGAACATGCCGTCGGGCCAGGAGATGCTGGTGACCAGTTCGTACTCGCCGGTGGAAGCGGGTGCGGGTTCGGCGATGGCGTTGAACTCCAGGGGACGCGGCAGGCGCATCCTCGGGTCACGCTTCTCACCCAACTGTCCTGTGGTGCCCGCGAGTTGCCAGTCCCCCGAGGCACTCGCGTCGAAGCGGCCCAGGTAGTTGAAAAGCACCTGCGGTGCGGGAGCGTCGAACTCGGTGCGGGTCAGGTAGCGCAGGGCGCCGTACGAGACTCCGTTGTCCGGCACCTCGGCGAGGTTCTCCTTGACCGCCTTGAGCGCAGCGGCCAGGTACTCGGGCGCCGTGAGGTCGGCCGCCGCACCGGGGTCCACGATCACAGGGAACAGCGTGGTGAACCAGCCCACGGTCCGCGACAACTCCGGCTCGAAGCCGGCGGAGCCCGCCACGAACTGTCCCTCGCGGCCATGGCCTTCGAGTTCGATGTGCGCGAAGGTCTGCGACTGCCCGAGGTCGCGGCGCCATCGGGCGAGGGCGACGGCGAGCGCGGTCAGCAGGACGTCGTTGACGCCTGCGTGGAACTTCGCGGGGATCTCGCCGAGCAGCCGGGCCGTGACGTCGGGGCCGACCGAGACGGTGTGTATCCGCTCGTGTGCGACGGTGTCGGCGGCGGACAGGGCACGCCTGCTCACCGGCCCGTCCTCCCCTGGCAGGGGACGCCAGTAGTAGGAGCTGTCCGCGTCGAACGCGGCGCGTTCCAGCAGTTGCGTCCAGCGCCGGAACGACGTGCCCACCGGGGGCAGCTCGATCGGCGCACCCGGGGTGAACTGCCGCCAGGCGGTGGCCAGGTCCTCCATCAGGACGCGCCAGGACACGCCGTCGATGACCACGTGGTGGGCGACCAGGACGAGTTGTCGTGCCACGCGGCGCCATACGGCCCGCAGCATCACCCCGCCCACCGGGTCCAGCCCGGCGGTGGCGAGCGCGACGCACTCGTCAAGGGGCCGGTCGCTCTCCTGCCACCCGGCGACGGCCTCGTCGGCCTCCGGTATGTTGAAGCTCCAGCGCTCACCGCGCACCAGCTTGGCGCGCAGCATGTCGTGGCGCCGGACCAGGGCGGTGAGAATCGCGTCGAGGGCGTCGGCGGTCAGGTCCGCCGGGGTGTTGAGCACCACCGACTGCACGAAGCCGTCGATCGCGTCCGTGGTCCGACCGAGCCACTGCACGATGGGCGAGCCCACGACGGAACCGGTCGCGACATCACGGCGGTCCACCGCGGAGGTGTCCTCACGGCTCGCCACCGCCGCCAGCGCCCCTACGGTGCTGTTGGTGAAGATCTGCCGTGCCGTGACGTAGAGCCCGACGTCGCGCAGCGCGCTCAGCAGCGAGATCGCCAGGATGCTGTCGCCACCGAGCTGGAAGAAGTCCTGGTCGACTCCCACCTCTTCGAGCCGCAGTACTGCCGCGACCGCGGCGCACACCGCTCGCTCGTTCTCGGTCGTGGGCTGCCTCAGCGAGCCCGTTCCCACCACCGGCTCGGGCAATGCGTTCCGGTCGAGCTTGCCGTTCGCGGTGAGCGGGAACTCCGTCATGACGACGATGTGGGCGGGCACCATGTACTCGACCATGTGCTCAGTGGCCCAGGCCTTGACCTCGTCGGCTCGCAGGTCCTCGCTCCCGGCGGCCGGGATGACGTACCCCACGAGGTAGGTGCCGCCCGCCGTGTTCTTCTTCGCGACGACGCAGGTGTGCCGCACACCGGGGTGCTCCGCGAGACCGACCTCGACGTCCTCGATCTCCAGCCGCATTCCGCGGATCTTGATCTGGTTGTCGGCCCGGCCGAGGAAGTCCAGCGACCCGTCCGGGGCGAACCGCGCGAGGTCACCGGTGCGGTAGAGCCGGGAGCCGTCGTCGGCGAAGGGGTTGGCGACGAATCGGGAGGCCGTGAGGCCCGGCGCGCCCACATAACCACGCCCCAGGAGGAAGCCACCTACGTAGAGTTCGCCGCCGACGCCGACGGGGACCGGGCGCAACTCGTCGTCCAGTACGTACAGCTGGGTGTTCGGGTTGGCCTTGCCTATCGACGTCGACAGGCGTTCCGCCGCGCCCCGGTAGATGACGTGAGAGACGCCGATCGTCGTCTCGGCCGGGCCGTAGCCGTGGTACATGGGGATGTCGAGCTTGGTGCGGAACCGCTCGTACAGCTCCGGGGTCAGCACCTCACCGCCGCACCATACGTGCCGCAGGCTGTCCAGGCGGTCGGAGTCGCCCGCGATCTCCAGCAGCACGTCCAGCATGGACGACACCAGGTACGTGAAGGTGACGCGCTGCTCGGCGATCACGCTCAGCAGGTGGTGCGGGTCGCGCTCGCCGCCGGGCCGCAGAACCACCAGCCGGGCACCACTCACCAGTGGCAGGAAGATCTCGTTGATGGAGATGTCGAAGGACAGCGGCGCCTTGAACAGCGACGCGTCGTCGTGTCCGAAGCCCAGGATCTCGTTGACCTGCCAGAGCAGACGCTCGCTGATCGCCTCGTGCCGGATCATCGCGCCCTTGGGCCGCCCGGTCGACCCGGAGGTGAAGATCACGTATGCCAGGGCGTCTCCGAGGACGGTGACCTCGGGTCCCTCGGTGGGCCAGGAGCTGAACCTCCAGTCGTCCAAGTCGACGGCCACGGCTTCCGGTTCGTCCGGGGCGTGCTCCCCCGAGTCGTTGAGCTGCACCACGACCCGGGCGTCCTGGATGACGACGGCCCGGCGCGGGGCGGGCCACTGCGGATCGAGCGGTACGAAGGCGCAGCCCGCCTGGAGGACGCCGAGCAGTCCGATCACCATGTCGGCGGAGCGGCCGAGCGAGATGCCGACGACCTGTTCGGCGCCGAATCCTCGGTCGATCAGATGGTGGGCCAACTGTCCGGAAAGCTCGGCTGCCTGCCGGTAAGTCAGTGAGCGGTGTTCGTCGACAAGGGCGACCGCGTCCGGCCGGGTCCGCGCCTGCTCGCGGAACATCTCCACAATGGTCGGACGGACCCGCTCGGCCTGGGTGTCGTTCCACTCGGCCAGGGCTGCGAGCCGCGCCGCCACGCTGGACGGACCGATCGTCCCGAGGGGCCGGTCCGGGAAGTCGGCCAGGTCGTCCAGCGCGAGCTGTGCCTCGGCGAGCGCGACTCCGTCCGGGACGGCGATGCTCCGCCCGTCCGCGCCGACCTCCCAACCTCCGGGCCCGTCCCCTCCGTTGTCGACCCATCCGAGGACTTCGGTGAAGAGCGTGCCGGCGGTGAGGTCGATGCCGTCGGGGCCGAGACCCGTCGCCCAGTACGACAGCCCGATGGCGCACGCTTCGGCGATGGTCCGGTCGGAATGGTCGCCGATTCGCCGGCATACGGCGGCCAGTTGCCCCGGGGACAGCAGTACGTGACGAGCGCTCGGTTCCATCATCGAAGACTCCGCGTTCCTTCCACCGTACGAAAGTCGGCCCAACTCACATCAGGGGTTGCTCAACTGCCCTCTCGCCAGGCCCGCCACAGCTGTGCGTACCGGCCGCCCAGAGCCACCAGCTCCTCGTGCGTGCCCTGCTCGACCACTCGTCCCGCGTCCAGTACCGCGATACGGTCCGCTGCCATCGCCTGGGTCAGCCGGTGCGCCACGAACAACGTGGTCCGGCCCGAACACGCGGCCAGCACGGCCCGCTCCAGCTCCGCGGCGCCTTCGCTGCCCGCCTCGGCCGTCGACTCGTCGAGCACCACGACGGGCGAGCGGCCCAACACAAGTCGGGCCAGGGCGATCTGGGCTTCCTTGGTGACGTCCAGGCGCTCGCCACCCTCCCCGACCAGGGTGTTCAGCCCATCGGGCAGGGCATCGACCCACCGGTCGGCGCCGACCGTGCGCAAGGCGTCCGTCAGCTCGGTGTCGGTCGCGTCCGGTGCGGCCAGCCGCAGGTCGTCGGCGAGCGGGCCGGAGAAGACGTGCGTCTCCTGCGTCAGGATGCTCACCAAGGCGCGCGCGGCTGCCTCGTCCAGACCGGCCAGGTCGGTCGACCCGACGCGCACCGACCCGGACTGCGGTGTGCCGATGCCCGCGATCAGCGCGGCCAGCGTCGTCTTGCCCGCGCCCGTCGCCCCCACCAGCGCGAGCGAACCGCCGGCCGGGATCGTGAGGCTGACATCCTGCAGAACCGGCTCCTCGGCGTCTGGGTAGCGGAACGTCAGCCCCTCCACCGTCACCGGGTACGACCCGGCGCCGGCCGCCTCGACAGCGGTGTCACCCACCAGCCGGTCCTCGGTGGGCTCCTCCAGCACCCCGACCAGGCGGGTCAGGCTCGCGCCCGACTTCTGTGCCTCGTCGAAGGTGAACATGATGGCGCCGAGCGGGACGAACAGCCGGTGGAACAGCAGGGGGGCCGCCGACACCTCGCCCAGGCTGGCGGCGTCGGCCTCCAGCAGGGCGTATCCCACTACGAGGATGAGGACCAACCCGATGAACTCGGCGCGGTTCTCCCGGCCGACGAACCGGCCGAAGAACCTGAACACCTCGATGCCGAGATTGCGCACCCGCCACGACTCGCTGGTGACCTTGTCGCGGAAGGCGTCCTCCAAGCGGTACGCCCGGACCGTGTCGATGCCGTTCAGACCGCTGATCAACGCCTGTGCGCGGTCGGCCTGGGCGGCCCGCTGCTTCCGGTAGAGCGGGGCGGACCGGGGCAGATACCAGCGCAGGGCCAGCGCGTAGGCGGGCAGCGCGCCCGCGCCGGCCAGGCCGAGCCGCCAGTCCAGGCCGAACATGCCGACCGTCGCGATGACGACCAGCACTCCGGCCGAGAACACCGTGGGGATGGCCGTACGGATGCCCTTGGAGATGACGGCCACGTCGTCACCGACCCGGGAAAGTACGTCTCCCCGGCCGACCTGTTCGATCCGTGCGCTCGGCATCCCGAGGACCGCCCGGACGGCGCCCTCGCGCAACCGCGCCAGCAGATCCGCCCCCAGCCGTCCGATCAGGTAGGTCGACACCGCGGTGGCCGCCGCGCCGAGCAGCGCGGCGGCCACCATCAACGCCCCGATCGTGACCAGGATCGAACGCTCTTCGCCCTCGACCACCCCGTCGACCACGCGGCCGAGCAGGAGCACAGGGAGCACCTGCAGGGCCGCCCCGGCCACCGTGGTGAGCACGGTGGCGACCGAAAGCCAGGGCACTTCGCGGCAGTGCGCCGCTACCCATCGGGTGGCCTCGCGTCCGGTCGCCGTGCGCAGTGTGGCCGGGGCGACGCGCGTGTCGGTGATGCTCACACCTAGCCGGCCGACTTGACGAGTTCGTCGATCGCGTACGGCATGGAGAGCAGGGTGCCCTGGGAGATGGCCGCCCCGACTGCCGGGCCCTCACTGTCCAGCAGGTACGACACCTTGCCGTTCTTGACCGCGTCCAGGTTGGTGAACAGCTTGAACTTCTTCAGCGCGTCCGTGTCCGCCTTGTCGTTGATCACGAAGATGCGGTCGACGTCGACCAGGTCGATGCGCTCGGGCGAGAGCTTGGTGTAGAAGCTGCCGTCCGCGACCTTGTCGATCTCGGTCTGGTACTTGAAGCCGATGCCCGACACCAGCCGTCCGCGTACGTCGGTGGAGGTGAACGGCGCCACCGAGTTCTCGTACCAGGACAGTGCGACGGCGGTCTCCTTCCCGAACGCGGGGTGGTCCTTCTTGGCCGCGTCGAGTTGTTCCTGCACGTCCGCGATCATCTTCTCGCCCTCGTCGGCCTTGCCGAGGGCCTTGGAGATCTGCAGCGCGTTGTCCTGCCAGGGCGCGCTGAACGGCTCCTTCTCGGTCTTGGTGCGGCCGACGGTGGGAGCGATCTTGGAGAGCTTGTCGTAGGCTGCCTGGTCGACCTCGGAGTAGACCGCGATGATCAGGTCGGGGCGCAGGGCGGCGATCTTCTCGTAGTTGGGACCGGAGTCACCGTTCTTCATGATGACCTCGGGCTTGGTGTCTCCCCACTTGTCCTTCACCCAGGGCCACTGGGTGTTGATGTCGGGGCTCTGGCCTGCCGGGTTCGGGTACTGGTCGGTCATGCCGACCGGCTTGATGCCGAATGCCAGGACGGTCTGGTCGTCCGTGTAGCCGACGGTGACGACCCGCTCGGGAGACTTGGTGATCTTCGTGGATCCGAATGCGTGCTCCACGGTGACCGGGAATACGCCGGCGGCTGCAGTCGAGTTGCTGTCGCTCGCATTGTCCGCCGAGTCGGACGAGTCGGAACCGCATCCCGCGAGGAGGCCGACGCCGAGAGTCGCGGCGGACAGTGCGGCTGCCAGCCGCCGCCCGGGCTTCTTACGCGTCGTTCTTGTGAGGAGCATCCGCATTCCCCTTGCTTTCGCGCTTTCCACTGCACCCCCGTCTAAGGGCAGGCAAACCTTAGCGTGACCAGATGAGGTAAGCCTAGCCTAACTTCTCCAACTTTATCGGGATCTACGGGAGTTGGACGTGAGTGCGACCGATCGGCACGATGAGCGGCCTGTCCCCCGCCGGGTCCTCGATCACCATGGCGCGCAGACCGAACGCCTCGTGCAGCAGCTCGGCGGCGATCACGTCACGCGGGTGCCCCTGCGCAAGAATCGAACCGTCCCTCATCACAATGAGGTTGTCGCTGTAGCGGGTGGCCAGGTTGAGGTCGTGCAACACCATGACCACGGTGCACCCCGACTCGTGCAGATCGTCCACCAGGTCGAGCACGTCGATCGCGTGCGCCAGGTCGAGGTAGGTGGTCGGCTCGTCGAGCAGCAGCAGGTCGGTTCCCTGTGCCAACGTCATGGAGATCCAGACACGTTGACGCTGGCCACCGGAGAGGGAGTCGACGGGGCGGTCGCCCAGGTCGGCCACCCCGGTCATGGCCAGCGCGCGCTCCACGACGGCGGCGTCGTCCGACGACCACTGCCGCAGCCAGCTCTGGTGCGGATGGCGGCCCCTGGCGACCAGGTCGGCCACCGTCAGCCCCTCCGGCGCGACCGGCGCCTGCGGCAGCAGGCCGAGCTTCTTCGCCACGTCCCTGGTCCTGAGCCGGGCGATGTCGTCGCCGTCCAGCACGACCGTCCCCTTGGTCGGCTTGAGGAGCCGCGACAACGTCCGCAACAGGGTCGACTTCCCACAGCCGTTGGGCCCGATGATCGTGGTGACGACGCCGGACGGGATCGCCACGTCAAGGTCCTCGATGACCGTCCGGGCGCCGTACCCGACCGTTATGCCCTTGGCTGCCAGCCGTGCGGCGTCGACGACTTCGGTCTCGGTCTCGGCTGTTGTCTGCTGAGCGCCCATCAGGCCCCCTCCGTTCACGCTTCCTGACCTTTGCTCCGGCTATCTGAGGTTGGCCCGCACCAGCAGATAGACAAGGAAGGGGCCGCCGATCGCGGCGGTGACCACGCCGACCGGGAGGCTGATCGGCAGCGCCGTGCGCGCGACCAGGTCCGCGCCGATCAGCAGCAGGGCGCCGCTCACGCCGGACGCCACCATCGGCGGCGTCGGGCACCTCGCCAGTCGCATGGCCACCTGCGGCGCCACCAGCGCGACGAACGGAACCGGGCCCGCCGCGCTCACCGCCACGCCGGCCAGCAGGACCGCGCACAGCAGGAGGACCGCCCGCACCCTCGTGTACCGGACACCCAGGCCCGCGGCGACGTCGTCGCCGAGATGCAGCGGCTTGAACTGGAAGGACACACAGGTCACGACGACCATGAGGACGAGCGTGCCCCAGATCGCCACCCGCACCTCGTCCCACGACCGGTCGTCCAGCGAGCCGACCAGCCACGCCTGGGCCCGGGCCACGTCTCTGATGTCGGCCGAGACCAGCAGCCAGGTCGTGATCGCCTCCATCACGGCGCTGACCGAGATGCCGATCAGGATGAGCCGGAAGCCGTCGATCCCGCGCCGCCACGCCAGGAAGTACACCAGTAGACCCGTGCCGAGCCCGCCCGCGAGCGCCGCCGCGGACAGGCCGACGGAGTTGGCGATCGCCGCGGCGGTCCCACCGGACGCCGTCACCAGGAAGACGGCGACGGCGCTGGCGCCCCCGGTGATCCCCAGGATGTCCGGGCTGGCCAGCGGATTGCGGGCGATGGACTGCGTGATCGCCCCGGACACTCCCAGCGCGATCCCGACGACGAGCCCGGCCAGGGCACGCGGCATCCGCAGGTCCATGATGACGAACTCGTCGACCTGCTCACCCCGGCCGAGGAGCGTGGCGATCACCTGGTCCAGCCCGATGGGGAAGTCCCCCACCCCGATGGACAGACAGAACACGAGGAAGGTCGCCGCGGCGAGCAGCAGCGTGACGAGGACGATCCAGGGGCGCCAGACGAACGAGACGCTTCCGAGACGCACGCCAGGCGTCACCGCCGGCTTCATGGCTGCCCGGTTCGACCGCACGTCTGCGCCGCTCGGCTTGACGTCCGGCCCGTTCACCCTCAAGTCCTTCCCGTTCATGCGCTCTTGAACTTTCCGCGCCACACCAGAACCGCGAAGAACGGGGCGCCGAGCAGAGCGACGAGGACGCCCGCGTCCAGCTCGCTCGGCCGCACCACCAAGCGGCCCACGATGTCACAGACGAGGAGGATCACGGCTCCGAGCAGACCGGCGTACGGCACCAGCCAGCGGTAGTCCGGCCCGGTCAGATAGCGGGCCACATGGGCCACCATGAGCCCCAGGAACGCGATGGGGCCGCACGCGGCCGTCGCCGCGCCGGCCAGCAGGGTGATGGCGGTGATGCCGACGGTCCGACTCAGCGCGATGTTCACGCCCAGCCCTCGCGCCACGTCGTCCCCCAGGTTGAGCAGGTTGATGGCGGGCAACGTGGTCAGCGCCAACACCAGCCCGACCACGATGAATCCGGTGACCGGCCAGATGACGTCGAAGCCGACACCGGCCACGGAGCCCGCGTTCCAGAAGCGCAGCGCGTTCAGCGACTCCTTGTCCGACAGCGCGACCGCGGTGGTCATCGCCATGAGGAACACCGCGACCCCTTGCCCGGCCAGCGCGAGCGTCAACGGGTTGCCCGCCCCCCTGCCGATGCTCGCCAGCCCGAACACGACGACACCGGCGGCCGCGGCCCCCAGGAAGGCGAACCAGACGTACTGGAAGGGATCATCGAACCCGAACAGGGCGATCACCGACACCACGGCGAACGAGGCGCCGGTGTTCACCCCCAGCAGGCCCGTGTCGGCGATCGGATTGCGTGTGTATCCCTGGATCAACGCCCCGCCGACGCCCAGGGCGATGCCCGCGACGATCGCGAGCACCGTCCGGGGCACCCGAACGGTCTGCACGATGAGCCTGATCTCGGTGAGCCGCTGGTCGGAGTCCGGCGCCGCGAACAGCCCGTGCCACACCTCGGCAGGACTCAACGCGCGCGCACCTACGGCCAACGACGCCAACCCCGCGATCACGAGGATCAGCAACAGCGCGCCCAAGCCCACAACCCGTCGCCGACGGGCCGGTGCTGTGCCCCTGAGCGCGGGGCGCTCGACTGCAGTCGTGCCCATGTCGACGTACGTCATCCCTTTGGTTCAGGAAGGATCACACCCACAACATGCCCTACATTCGGGCCTGTTGGCGGCATACGGCAAGTGGGCCGGACTAACGAGCGGCGCTGCCGGTTCCGTCGGCGACCGTCCGGGCCTCGTCGGCGGCCGACTTGAGGCCCCGGTCGAGGAGGGAATCCAGGATCTCGCCGACCCTGATGGCGGTGTTCGACAGCAGCGACGACGTGATGCCGTGGGTGTGCTCCGTGCCGCCCTGCAGATAGATGCCGCAGCGCAGGTCGGAGTCGGTCGCGATGCGGTAGTCGCGCTCGACGCGGACGCGGCCCTCGTCGTCGCGAAGGCAGCGATCGGCGACCTCGCCGAGGAGGCCGATGGGGTCGGCGGGACTGTAGCCGGTGGCGAAGACCACGACGTCCGCGTCGAGGGGCGTCTCGTCGCCGGTGACTAGGGACGTCACCGTGGCACGGACCTTGGTCGGCGTCTCCTTGACGTCGGTGAGCCTGGAGACATTGAGGAAGCGGAGCCGCTCGGTGCCGAGGACCTTCTCCTGGTACATCTGCCGGTACAAGTCGTCGATGAGGTCGATGTCCACCACGGAGTAGTTGGTGTTGCCGTGGTAGTCCATCAGCCTGCGCTTGACGTTCTCGGGCGCGGCGAAGTACTCGTCGACCGCCGCGGGGTCGAAGATCCGATTGGCGAAGCTGCTGTCGTCGGCGGGGCTGTAGCCGTAGCGGGAGAAGACCGCGCAGATCTCGGCCTCGGGGAAGCGGCGGTGCAGGTAGGCGACGTTCTCGGCGGCGCTCTGCCCGGCGCCCACGACGACGAAGCGGGAAGGCGAGGTGCCCTCCAACTCATCGACTTTCGCCAGTAATTCGGAGTTGTGCCAGACGCGTTCGCCGCGCTCCATGCCCTCCGGCATGAGGGGGCGCAGGCCGGTACCGATGACGAGGTTGCGGGCCCGGTGGACCAGGAGCCCCTCCCCCGAACGGACCGTCACTTCCAGGTACTCCACGGCCCCGTCACGGACGACCGGCGCGACGCCGACGACCTCATGACCGTAGGAGACCATGTCCTCGACCTTGGCCGCCGCCCACTCGAAGTAGTCGTGGAACTCCACCCGCAGCGGGAACAGGTTCTTGTGGTTGATGAAGTCGATCAGCCGCCCCTTGCTCTGCAGATAGCAGAGGAAGCTGTACTCGCTGGCCGGGTTCCGGAGCGTCACCAGGTCCTTGAGGAAGGACACTTGCATGGTCGCGTCGTCGATGAGCATGCCACGGTGCCAGCCGAAGGAGGGCTGCTGCTCGAAGAAGTGAGCGGTGATCACCTCTTGCCCTGCGGCTCGTGCGTTGTGCTCGCTGAGGGCTATCGCCATGGCGACATTGGAAGGTCCGAAGCCGATGCCAATGAGGTCGTGAACCGGTGTTGCGTCACCAGGAAGAACCTGTGACATGTCTCTCCCATCGTGCGGGGCAGTCGCCTGTCAGGCGTGGGGAAAGTACGAGGAGCGGGCACGCCGACGGAGCGGCAAACCGAGAACTTAGGTGAGCCTAAGCTAATCCTGTGAAGCTGTCGATAGGGGCGAGGCGGGTATCGAAGCATCAGCGGCGACTCAAGTGGCGGGCCACATAGGCCCGTTGTGCACTAAGGCAAGCCTTGCTTTACTTGACCTCGGTAAATCCCTGCCTCGAGGAGGAAGCCCATGCGGGTCGTCATGTTCGGCTACCAGACCTGGGGGCATCGCACCCTTCAAGCCCTCCTGGACTCCGAACACGACGTGGTCCTGGTCGTGACGCACCCCAAGAGCGAGCACGCCTACGAGAAGATCTGGAGCGACTCCGTCGCCGACCTCGCAGAGGAGCACGGCGTCCCGGTGGTGATCCGCAACCGCCCGGACGACGACGAGCTGTTCGAGCGCCTCAAGGAGGCCGACGCGGACATCATCGTGGCCAACAACTGGCGGACGTGGATCCCTCCGCGCATCTTCGACCTCCCGCGCAACGGCACCCTGAACGTGCACGACTCGCTGCTGCCGAAGTACGCCGGCTTCTCCCCGCTGATCTGGGCGCTGATCAACGGCGAACCCGAAGTGGGCGTCACCGCGCACATGATGAACGACGAACTCGACGCCGGCGACATCGTCCGGCAGGAGGCGGTGCC
This sequence comes from Streptomyces sp. R11, assembly GCF_041051905.1. Taxonomy (NCBI): domain Bacteria; kingdom Bacillati; phylum Actinomycetota; class Actinomycetes; order Kitasatosporales; family Streptomycetaceae; genus Streptomyces; species Streptomyces sp. R11. The sequence continues at coordinate 8,902,859 of NZ_CP163432.1, read as the reverse complement.
GGTCGGACCGACGGACACCGCCACCGACCTCTTCCACAAGACCGTGGACCTCATCGCGCCGGTCACGATCGGCGCGCTCGACCTCATCGCCGCCGGGCAGACGGAGTTCACCAAGCAGGACCGGTCGCAGGCCAGCTTCTTCCACAAGCGGTCCATCGAGGACAGCCGAATCGACTGGACCTGGCCGGCGGAGGACCTCCAGCGCCTGATCCGCGCCCAGTCCGAGCCGTACCCCAGCACCTTCACCTTCCACAAGGGCAAGCGGCTTGAGGTGCTCGCCGCCGTGGTCTCCCAGGGCCGGTACGGCGGCACGCCCGGCCGCATCTTCTACCGCGAGGGCGACGGCGTGGTGATCGTCACCGGAGCCGACGCCCGCACCGGCCGCAACCATGGCCTGGCCATCACACGCGTACGGACCGAAGACGGCCGGGAGCTGGGCGCGACCGAGTACTTCACCTCCATGGGCGGGTACCTCACGAGTCATCCCTGACGGCTCGTGTGCCGACGAATCCACCGCCGCGCGGATCCCGGTCCGCGCGGCGGCGCTCGTCCGCCCCGGCACGATGCCAAGACACGACTGGCCATAAGGGCGGCGATCGCCTTCTGGGGCCGGACAGCAAGGGCCGCGTCATCCCGCACCGCCGAGAGCCCGGCCGCGCCATGCTCGGAATCGCCCGGATGCACAACCACACCCTCGCCGGACAGGTCGGCGAGCGGTACGACGGACGGCCCCTCAGCTAGCTGGAGAGCGTGTAACGGAACATGTGCAGGGTCCAGGATGGCTCGGCGGTCGGCTTCGTCGCGTACTCCACGGCCCCCATGGCTGCGTAGAACGGAGCGGCGTTCGGATCCGAACCGACGATGAACTCCGATCGCCCGAGCTCGCGCGCGGTCTGGATCGCATGCTGCCAGAGAAGCTTGCCGTACCCCTTGCCGATCTCGTCGGCGTCAACGAAGAGCTTGTCCAGGAGCAGGTCACCGTCCTCCTCGGTGAAAGCGTAGAAGCCAAGACTCTTGCCGGCCTCCTCCAGGACGAAGACCGGGTTGTTCCGGACATAGGCAGCCGGAATCGCCCGAGCATCACCCGCCCAGTCGAAGTAGCCCGGTGGGTACCCCCAGTGAGTCGACGATCGGTTCTGGAGCTCTTCAAGCTCGCCGGCCTCGTCGGGTTCGGCGCGTCGGATCCGCCAGGCACCGTTGGTTGCCACGGCACGAACCACCCTTCTCGATCGCTACCTGAAGCCGTCGATCCGACTAGATCACGGTTCCAGGCCGGCGAGCCGCACCACCCAACTGGTGTCCTCGGCGCACACGGTGACGGCAGCGCCGCGCCCTCGCATTCCCTATGATGCAGCGGTGTTCGATTCCCGGTATGTGAGAACTTTTCACGAAGTGGTGAGGACCGGCTCGTACTCGGCTGCCGCACGCGCTCTCGGCTACACCCAGCCGGCGATCACCCAGCAGATGAAGGCTCTTGAACGGGACGTCGGCATGCCGCTGTTCGTCCGGGTGGGCCGCGGGCTACGCCTCACCGAGGCGGGCGAGACGCTGTCACGGCACGCCGGCGACATACTCGGTTCCTTATCGGCGGCGCAGGAGCAGATGAACGCCCTCGCCCGGCTGCACGCAGGACAGGTCCGTGTCTGCTCCTTCCCCAGCGCCAACTCCACGCTCCTGCCGGAGGCTCTGGCCCGTCTCGCGGCTGCCCACCCAGGCATACGCATCGATCTACTGGAGAACGAGCCCCCGGAATCGCTTCGGCGCCTGGCGCAGGGCGAGTGCGACATCTCCCTGGCGTTCACCTACCCGGGACTGCACGAACACGTCCCTGACGATCTGGTCGAGACCCCGCTCCTGGAAGACCAATTGACCGTACTGCTGCCCAGCCGACACCGGCTCGCCCGGCGCAGGTTCGTCCAGCTCACCGATCTGGACGGGGAACGCTGGATAGCCGGATGTCCACGCTGCCGGGCCAACCTGCTGCACGAGTGCGAGGAGGCGGGCTTCGTACCCGACATCGCCTTCACCACGGACGACAACCTGGCGGTGCAGAGCCTGGTGGCGGAAGGGCTCGGCGTGGCCATGGTTCCCGCGCTGGTGCTGACCTTCATGCACCGCGCCAAGGTGGCCGGCCGGCCGCTCCAGCCCGCTTCCCGGCGCAAGGTCTCGGCCTACGTCCTGCGGGAGCACCTGCGCATCCCCGCCACGGCGCTCGTTCTCCAGGAACTCAAGGCCGTGGCGGCGAGCAAGACGGGCTGTTGACCGCTCAATCCATAAGCGCTGCTTGGGAGATGCGAAGAAACTGTCGTTGGACGTGATGGCAGGAGCGGTCGGACGCTCTGCGTATGACTTCTGCGTCGACCGCTCCGGGTGCCTTCACCGCGGCCCGCACCACCGACCGTCTTGAAGCCCTGCTCGCCGGATTACGAGAAGACGTCGGGCGAGGCCTTCCACCTGACCTGACCGCTCACCTCGTAGGTGAACGTCTCGCACCCCACCTCGGCGCGTCCGACCTGCTCACCGAGGAACAGCGACAGAGCGATCCGACCCGGTACCGGCAGCACCTGCTTCACGCGGAGCACGACGGAAGCTTCTCCGTCGTCGCGCTCGTCTGGCTGCCCGGCCAGGGAACCTCCGTCCACGACCACGTGTCCTGGTGCACCACGGGGGTGCACCAGGGCCAGGAACGCGAGCGGCGCTACCGGCTCCTCCCGGCGGCGGACGGCGCCGCCAGGCTCGTCGCCACCACCGACGTGGTCAACAAGCAGGGCGAGTTCTGCGGCTTCGCCCCTCCCGGGGACATCCACCGGGTCTGGAACGCCGGCCCCTCTACGGCGATCTCGCTGCACGTCTACGGCGCGGACATCTCCCGCCTCGGCAGCAGCGTCCGGCGGGTCTACCAACTGCCCGCCGACTGCTGATGGCTCTCCTCAGGGAACGTCCTGCGCAACGGAGCCGGGTGCGTGAAGCGCCCGTCCTGCGCCCGGGACTCTTCCTCGCCGCATGCGGCCTCGCCTTCGCCCTCGCCATCCACCGGCTCCTTCCCGCCGTGCCGATGCTCACCGTCGCCGTGGTGCTCGGAGTCCTCGCCGCGCACCTCCCCCGGCTGCGAAGGGTGGTACGGGGATCCGCCCGCCCGGGACTGGCCTACGCGGGCAGGCGGCTGATGCGTGTCGGCATCGTCCTTCTCGGACTGCAGCTCGGCCTCGACGACGTAGCCCGTCTCGGCTGGGCAACGGTCCTCATGACGCTGGCTGTCGTCATGGCCACGCTGTCCGGCACCTGGTGGCTGGCGCGGCGACTGGGACTGCCGAGGGACCAGCCCCTGCTCATCGCCGCGGGGTACGCGATCTGCGGCGCCTCGGCCATAGGCGCGGTGGGCGAGGCCAGGGGCAGCGACGAACGCGACGCGGCCACCTCGGTGGCCCTGGTCACTCTCTGCGGGACGCTCGCCATCGCCGTACTGCCGCTGCTCCAGGGGCCGCTGGGACTGGGCGACGCCGAGTTCGGGCGCTGGATCGGCGCGAGCGTGCACGATGTCGGCCAAGTCGTTGCCACGGCGCAGACCGCCGGTGACGCAGCCCTCGGCGAGGCGGTGCTGGTGAAGCTGGTGCGGGTGGCGCTGCTCGCACCGCTCGTCGCCGCCGTCGCGCTTTCCACGCGGCGCCCGAGCGGTGACGTGGCCGGGGCGGGCAAGCCGGGCCGCAAGAAAGCACCGCTGATACCACTCTTCGTCGTCGGCTTCCTCGCGGCGGTGACTCTGCGCAGCACCGGGCTGCTGCCGGGCGAAGTCCTGGAGGCCGCTCACACCGGGCAGGAACTCCTGCTTGCCGCAGCCCTGTTCGGGATCGGCAGCGCGGTCGACCTCCCCTCACTCGCACGCACCGGCGCACGAACGGCGCTGCTGGGCCTCTCGGCATGGCTGGTCGTGGCAGGCGTCTCGTACGCCGGGGTGCTGCTTGTCGCGCGGTGACGCAGGTGCGCGCCGACTGCTGCGCCCCCGGACCAGGCCGCCCCTACTCCGGGAGGTTGACGGAGAACACCGGCCCCTCAGCGTTCGGATCCTCCGACCCGTTGTAGCTGACGGTCCCACCCTCGTCGCCGACGTCGAGGATGAGATGTCCTGTGACGGACTGACCGGGCTTGTACCACGAGTCGACACTCCGCCCGTCGCCGATGCCCTCCAGCGTGGAGGCGCCCTGAGCGGCCGTGTCGGTGTCCTCCCACTCCATCCTGCCGTACGTCATGATCTTCGCCGGAGCGTCGCCCACGTTCTTCAACGTCAGCGTCAGCTTGACGTACTGACCGTTCTCCGGCTCCTTCGACATGTCCACCTGCTCAGCAGTCACGTACTCCGCACTGACGACCTTGACGGACATGGTCGACGTGACCTTGTAGTCCTCGCCGGACTCGTCCGTCTCGCCAGTGGCGAACTCGCCCGTCTCCCCGACCTCCAGAACGGGCCCGGGAGCGGATGAGGACGCCGACTCCGACGTGTCGACCGCCGCTCCTTCGGCCGGTGCTTCGCCCGCCGGCTCCTGGCTTGCGACCGAATCCCCCGAGTCGCTCTCCGACGAACACCCCGCCAACACAACGGCGGACAGCAGCACTGCCGGCACACAGGCACGGCGAATGTAGGCGCGCATCGCGCATCCCCCCATGAATCGGTGGCCTCCCCTGGCCACACGGAGCATCAAGCGTAAGTCCCGGGGCGGGGCGGGGAGAACGAATGGTCACAGCTCTGGTGGCGGCTTCCTGCCTCGCCCGCCACCCACCCTCGCGCGGGTGCTGGGCGTGGAGGTGACGTGAACCGTCTACGCTGCAGGACGGTCGGCGACGCTTGTTGATCAGCAATCGATCCGGATCCCCCTGGGATCGAGCGCGGCGCTTGAGGAGGATGGATGGGCGGCAACGAACGCGCGCCCGCGGCTGCGCGCAAGAGCGCGGCCGCACTGCTGGCACGGCGCAGCCCTCGCTCGGTTCGGGCAGCCGTGTTGTTCCTCCACGGCGGCAAGGCGCACAGTCGGGCCACGTCACGCGGGTGGTATCCCTCACCGCTCCGGATGAGACCCTTCGTGCGGGCTGTCGCCGCGGCTGTGCCGGATCACGATGTCCTGCTGGCAGAGGTGCGCTACAGGGTGTGCGGCTGGAACGGTCACGACGCTGATCCTGTCCGCGACACCCGGCAGGCGCTCAGGGAACTGGCCGCTCTGGCCGAAGACGTACCGGTCGTCCTGGTCGGCCACTCCATGGGAGGCCGTGCGGCGTTGCGCGCGGCCGTCGCCCCGCGGGTACGGGCGGTCCTCGCGCTTGCGCCCTGGTGTCCGGAAGGGGAGCCGGTGGCCCACCTGCGAGGCAAGGACGTGATCGTGCTCCACGGTGACCGCGACCGAGTCACCGATCCACACGCGTCGGCGTCGTTCGTGAGCCGCGCGCGTGCGGCCGGCGCACGGGCCGAGCTGAAGATCATGGCCGGAGGGGGCCATGCCATGCTCCGTCGGAGCGGACACTGGCACCGCACCGCCGCGTCGACGGTGGTCGGCCTACTGGCCGACGGAAACGCGATCCGATGAGCGTCCAGCCCGCCTGCTGACGGCCCGTTCGCCTCCCCGGTATGTGGACTGTCAGTCGGTACAGACCTCGGCGCGGTCCACGCTCACGAACGCCGCCTCGGAGGAGGAATTACGCTCCCCAGTGACGCGGACCTGCAATGTGTGCGCGCCGTACGGCAGGCGTGGACTGCGGTACTGCAGCGTCTCACCGGTGCGGATCGCTCCGTAGACGCGGGTAAGAACAGGCCGGGGCGATCCGGGCCACGAGGGGGCACGAGTAGATATGTCGCCGTCCCAGCCGTGACCAGACCAGCCGCGAGGAGCAGACCCTGCGGCAGCATCATGCCCGTGATCAGCATCGCCACGGAGAGGGTCAGCAGGGCCCGGGCCCGGCCTCGTCGTCGCCGGTCTTCGCGCGGCTGACGCCCCGCTCTCGGAGGGCGGGCGGCATGAGGGCCGCTTGGCTGCGTTCGGGTTTCGTAGTGCAGGGGATCTGTACCGGGTGGGGCATGACTCCCTCCTTGCGTGAACCGGTGGCAGGTTGGGGTCCGTGCCACCGTCACACGCGGCCGCGTGGCTCCGCCATCGGGCGCAGTATCCATTTCTGGGTCCGTACGGACGCCATCGTGCGCAGGTCATGGGTTGCGACCTCGGTGGCCTGCCGGGCAGTGGTCACTTCCGGCAGCACGGGGGCAGCGAGCCTGGCCTACGTGCGTTTGTGGAGTTCGATGGCGAGGGGTGTGGCGGTGAACATGGAGGAGTAGGTGCCTACGGCGAGGCCGATGAGCAGGGCGAGGGCGAAGTCGGTGAGGGAGTCGCCGCCGAGGACGGCCAGGGCCGTGAGGATGAAGGCGGCGCCCATGCCGGTGTTGATGGTGCGGGGCAGGGTCTGCAGGAGAGCTCGGTTGGCGACGGCTGCGAAGGGTGCCTTGGGGTCGCGTCGGCTCAGGTCCCTGATGCGGTCGAATACGACGACGGAGTCGTTGACCGAGTAACCGATGACGGTGAGCAGCGCGGCGAGGAAGACGCCGTCGATGGGTTTTCCGAGCCAGGCGAAGATGCCGGTGAGGATCACCACGTCGTGGGCGAGGGCAGCTACCGCAGAGGTGCCGAACAGCCAGCGGAAGCGTGCCGCGAGGTACAGCAGTTGAGCGCCCAGGGCGACTGCGAGAGCGATCAGAGCGCCCTGGCGTAGTTCCTTGCCGAGACTGGGGCCGATGGCTTCGTCGCGGAGCTTGTCGGCGTCGCCGGCCAGGGTGCCTATGGTTTGGGTGACGGTGGCCGCTTGCGCGTTCGTCAACTGGTCGGTGCGGACGGTGAGCCGGGTGTCGCCGGATGTCTGGACGACGGCGCGGGGGAAGCCTGCGTCGGCAAGGACGGTGCGGGCGCGGTCGGGGTCGACGGGGGTGGCGGTGGTGTATTCGATGAGGCGGCCTCCGGTGAATTCAATGCCGAAGTCAAGGCCCCGTACGGCGATTCCGGAGGCGGCCAGGACCAGGACGGTGGCGGAGGCGGCCAGCCAGCGCCGGGGGCTGCGCATCAGGTGGGGGTTGGTGCGGGTGAGGCGGTCGCGGACCGCACCGGTGTGGGCGATGCCGGTGAGGCGTGGGCGGCGGCGCAGCCAACGCCGGGAGGCGGCGTACTCGGCGAGGGCACGGGTGATGACCAGGGCGCTGAACATGGAGGCGAGGACGCCGATGCCCAGGGTGACACCGAAGCCGCGCACGGGCCCGGAAGCAAGGAAGAACAGCAGGCCGGCGGCGATGAGGGTGGTGACGTTGGAGTCCGCGATCGCGCTGAAGGCGCCGCGGAATCCCGCGGTCAGGGACGAGCGCGGGCTCGGCCGGTTACGGGAGGCGTACTCTTCCCGGGCGCGTTCGAAGACAAGGACGTTGGCGTCGACGGCCATTCCGATGGCCAGCACGAACCCGGCAAGACCCGGCAGGGTGAGGGTGGCGCCCAGGGCAGCCAGGGCGGCGTAGGAGACAAGGCCGTAACAGGCCAGCGCCATGGTGGCCAGAGCACCCATGAGCCGGTAGATCACGATGATGAACAGCGCGGTCAGCGTGGTGCCCGCGGCGGCGGCCCAGACGCTGGCGGTAATGGCCTGCGCGCCCAAAGTGGGGCCGACGGTGCGCTGTTCGACCGTTTCGACGGGTACGGGCAGAGCGCCGCCGTTGATGAGCAGGGCCAGCTCCTTGGCCTCGCCGGCGGTGAAGGATCCGGTGATCTGCGTGGTGCCGCCGCTGATGCCGGAGCCGCATCCGACCGAGGGGTCGACCTGCGGCGAGGAGATGATCTTGTTGTCCAGGACTATGGCGACCCGGCGGGACGGATCCCCCGCAGGGTGGCAGGCGGCCTGGCCGGTCAGGCGGGCCCAGCCGTCGCGGCCGGAACCCTCGAAGTCGACGGCGACCTGCCATCCGGCAGCGCTCCGCTGGTCGAACCGGGCGGCTGCCTCCTTGACGCCCTTGCCGGTCAGCGAGCTTGCTTCAAGACGCAGGAGCCGACCGGACTCGTCGGCCAGAACTTCCTGGCGGGGCCGTTTGGGCAGCGGTTTGGCGGTGTCGTCAGCACTGGTGGCCGTGCCGACGACGTGGTGGAAGGTGAGCTGGGCGGTGCGGCCGAGCACGTCCGCGGCCTTGGCCGGGTCCTGTACGCCGGGCAGTTCGACGACGATCCGGTTGTCGCCGGATCGGGCGAGGGTGGGTTCGGCTACGCCGAGCGCGTCGATGCGGCCGCGCAGCACCTCCAGGGTTCGGTCGGTGGCGTCGCTGTCGGCGTCAGCGGTGGCGGTGGGGCGGGTTTCCAGCACGATCTGTGTACCGCCGCGCAGATCGAGTCCGAGGTGGACAGGGACGGTGAGGGCGGCGTACAGCGACAGGGCAAGGGCAGCGAGGGCGAGCAGCCCTCGGATGCGTAGGGCGCGGGTCAAGTGGGCCTCCGGCAGGCACACCACGGCCAGGGCAGTGGCAGCGGTGACGAGGAAGTCGGGAGAGGTTCAGGTGCCTGAGGCTGGTGGTGGCGCCCGCCCTTGGTGACGGCCCGTCAGATGCGGAGATGCAGGCCGGTTCGCCGTCGGCAGGGGCGTGGGTGCGGACTGCGGCGGGCTGTAGGCCCTGATGCACGAAGCGAGGGTGGCGGTGACCGGCGGTGAAGGACGATCGTCGGGGATGTCGCGGTGGCCTCGGACCAGCGCGTTGCGGACAGCGAAGTACCCATCGTCTGCGTACGGTTCGCCGGCGGCCTGTGCAGCTCCGGGAGTCAGAGCCCCACTGCCGCTGAAGTCAGTGCTGCCCTGAGCCGGCGGGCTGACCACAGCGGTGAGGATGGCCAGCAGGACAGCGATCACTGCGGCTGGGCCGAGGCCGCCCGCGCGGGGGACGATTTGCAAGGAGCGTGCCATGCGCCGTCCCCTTCTTGGTCTGGTGGTGCCTCGGTGAAAGCGGGCCGTCGGGGACCTCGAGGTCCCGGCTGGGGAGTGACAGCCGGAACCTTGAGGCGGTACAGGGCGAAACGGGTCAGGGTTCGATCAGGCCGGCGCGGATGGCATAGCGTGTGAGTTCCAGACGGTCTCGCAGGCCGAGTTTGTGCAGCAGGTTCGCCCGGTGCCGGTGGACGGTCTTGATGCTGATGAAGAGCATCTCGGCGATCTCCTTGGAGGAGTGGCCCTCGGCAACGAGCTTGAGCACCTCCTCTTCCCGCGGCGTCAGGATCTGGTCGGGAGGTTCCTCGCCGTGGCGGACGCGGTCCAGGTAGTTGCGGATGAGGGCGGTCACCGCACCCGGGTAGAGGAAAGGCTCGTCACGCATGGCCGCCCGGCAGGCGGCGACCAGATCGCGGTCGGCCACGGACTTCAGCACGTACCCGCTGGCGCCGGCCTTGAGGGCCTGGAAGAAGTACTGCTCGTTGTCGTGCATGGTCAGCATCAGCACGCGCAGGTCCGGCTTCAGCGCGATCAGTTCGCGGGCGGCCTGCAGGCCGGTCATCCGGGGCATGGCGATGTCCAGCACGGCCAGGTCGACCTCGTGGGTGCGGGCCGATGCGATCGCCTCGGCGCCATCGCCGGCCTCGGCGACGACCTGGAGGTCCGGCTCCTGGTCCAGGATGAGCCGCACGCCGCGCCGCACCAGCGCGTGGTCGTCGGCGAGGAGAATCCGGATCGCTGGCGTGTCGGTTGTGGTCATGGCTGCTTCCTGGGAACGGGCACGGTCAGCCGGACCTGCGTGCCGGCCAGTGGTTGGGACGTGACATCCAGCGTGGCCCCGATGAGCAGGGCCCGTTCGCGCATCCCGCGGAGCCCCGCCCCTTCCCGTGCGACTCCTGTCCCCCGGCCGTCGTCCGCAACGGCCAACACCACCGTGTCGCTTGTGTGTCTCAGACGCACCTCCACCCGGTCGGCCTCGGCGTGGCGGGCCACGTTCGTCAGGGCCTCCTGAGCGACGCGGTACAGCACCAGTTCGGTTTCCTGATCCAGTTCGGGCAGGCCGACATCGAAGTGGCGCACCACGCGCAGCCCGGTGTGGGTGGCGAACTCGGTGGTCAGCGAGGTCAGGGCGCTGACCAGGCCGAGATCCTCCAGTACGCCCGGCCGTAGGCGGCGCACCAGGCGGCGGACCTCGTCCAGGCTCCCCCGGGTGATCTCCTGCGCCTGCTGGAGCTCACCGCGCAAGGGCTCGTCCGCGTCGTCCGCTGCCCGTTTCAGCGTCAGCAGGACCGCGGTCATGCTCTGGCCGACCTCGTCGTGGAGTTCCTGGGCGATGCGGCGCCGCTCGGCCTCCTGCGCGAGCAGTGCGCGGGCGCTGCTCGCGGCCCGCTCATGCTCAAGCCGCTCCAGCATGGCGTTGAAGGTGCGGATCAGCTCGGCGGTCTCACCGCGGCCGTGCTCCGGCAGCCGCTGCCCGGGGCGCAGAAGGTCGACGGTGGTCATCAACCGGGTGAGCCGGTCCAGGGGGGCGAGCCCGATGCGCAGCAGGGCGGCGTTGGCGATCAGCATGACAGCCAGGCCGGCCACGAGGATGATCGCCTCGGTCAACAGGACCGGTACGGAAACGGTCACCGGAGCCCACAGCAGCAGCGCCGTCGCGCCTCCCAGCACCACGGCGTTGAGGGCGAAGATCCGCCAGAACAGGGACACCGGGATGACGCCTTCCTTTTCGTGACACGGCTCTGTCTGTCTTGTCGGTCACCGCGTTCTCCGAGCTTGAGCCGCGGCCACTGCTCTGACCGGCCTGCTGCCAGCCTGCCCCGCCCAGCGTGATCCGTCGATGGGCTCCAATGCCCATTTCCGCACCCTGCGTGCATACGGCGCGATGGGCCCCGGTAACGGCCGCAGATGGGTATCACGCCCGATGGGTTTCACGCGGCGTATCGGCCACGGTGGGGGCATGACCACCAACCGTGATCCCCCCGGCGCCCCGGCCCCTCACCGCTTCCGTACGCCATCCGCGCCATCCGCCTTTTCGAGGTAAGGACCACCATGTCGCTCGATACGCCCCGCACCGAAACCCGTCCCGAGCGTCTGACGGCGCACGAGGCCCGCCAACGCCTGGAACACGAACGCGGCTCCCGGCTGACGCAGCTGCAGGCCTTGGACGAGTCCGGTCCTGACGCGACGGAACAGCTGATGTCGGTGCAGAAGGAGACCATTGAACGGGTCCTCAAGGAGATCGAGGCTGCCTTTGCCCGTGTCGACGACGGCAGCTACGGAATCTGCCTGGGCTGCTCCACACCCGTCCCGGTCGAGCGCCTGGAGATCCTGCCCTACACACGGTTCTGCGTCTCCTGCCAGCGCAATGCCGCCTGACACAAGCGCCCCCCAGTCTCCGTCTCCCGCCCTGCCCGAGGGGTGAAGTGGTGAACCAGCAGATCATCAGCGGCCGCGGCACGACCCTGTCGGTCGAGGACCTTGCCTCGCTGCGCGAGAACCTGCACGAGCAGCGTCTGTTCCGCCAGGAACAGCTCCAGCAGCTCACAGTCCCCGCCACGAGTCGCACCGAGGCGCTGCTCGACCGGCGGGCCGCTTCTCAGCTCGAAGTGCACGTCAAGCTCGCCGCCTCCGCCCGCATGGTGCTCGCCGATGTGGAAGCGGCCCTGACGCGCATGGATCAGGGCCGCTACGGCACCTGCCACCTGTGCCGCAGGCCCATTGCCCGCGAGCGTTTGATGATCGTGCCGCAGGCCCGCTACTGCGCCCGCTGCCAGCAGGTCAGAGAGGCCGGACGATGACGACATCAGCCCGACCCCGTGCCGCGACTGCCCCGAACCGTACCTGGCCCTTGTACCGCCAGTGTTCCGGCATCGCCCTCGACCTCGGCAGCGCCCGAACGCGCGCCTGGGTGTCCGCACGCCGAACAATCCTCGACGTGCCCACGGTGACCCTGCCCGGCGACGGCACGAGCCACCCCATCCTGCGCGGCACCATCGTCGACGCCCCCGCCACCGCCCGGATGCTCGACCGCCTGCTCGGCCACCTCCTGCCGCGCTTCGGCAGTCGCCTGATCGTCCTGACCACGCCCGTCCTGGGTGGAGTCACCTTCCGGAAGGAGGCCCGCACCGCACTGGAGCCCCTACGGCCGCACACCGTGCTGACCGTGCCCTCCGCGCGAGCCGTGGCCACGGCCGCCGGTGCCGATCTGACCCGGCCGCTGCTCGTGGTGGACATCGGCGCCGGCATCACCGAGGTCGTCCTGCTCGCCGACGGCGCCGTGACCGATGCCCGCCACGCCGTCCTGGGCACCAGCGACCTGGACGGTCTCACCCCGCCCACGCAGATCACCGACGCGGTCACCGCGATGGTGACGACGATGCTGGAGGAAGACCACACCGCGCAGACGCTCGACGCCCTGCAGCGGGGGGTACTCCTGGCCGGCGGAGGCGCGCTGCGCCCCGACATCACCTACCCCCTCACCGCGCGGCTGCACGCCCCCATCAAGCCCGTTGCCGCACCGCACACCGCCGCCGTCCGCGGCGCAGCAAGACTCCTCGAAGCCGCGCACACCCACCCTTCGACCACCGCAACCGCCGAACTCCCAGGGCAGACGCACTAAGTTCGACCTACGGCTGTCGCCCGCATTGGGGTCCCCCTCATTGGGGTCCCCTACGCGCGCGAAGCGGATGCGCCGCGGAACGGTCCTGGACGAGCGTGCTGTTCTCGTAGGGTGCGCCGCTGAAAACGCGGGCGAGGAACCACGACCGCTGCCACCCGCCGGCCTCGTTGCAGACCCGCAGCCGCCGCCAGCACGACGCTCGACGTGGGCCGGACTCCTCTCAGTTCACCGGCTGAGGCGGCTTCCAGCTCCCGATGGCGCCCGCGATTCACCGGACAGGACAGTCGTGCCCGCCGGGATTGGAACCGCAGATTCGAGCCGAGCATCTCGGGAGGCGGTCTGTGGAGACACCGCAGCGGGGGGGGGAGCACCATGTCCGGGCCTGAACTGTCCGACGCAGAGCAAGCGGTGTGGGATGCGTTCCCATCCGGACGACAGGTCGATCTGCGTCATCACATCGCAGGTCGCCCGCCTGCCTCGAGCGCAGTCGTCCGAGCGGAGGTCCTTGCCCGTCTACTGCTGGGGGACTTTGAACCACTGCCGGGGCGCGTGCCGGCGCTACGGCTGCGAGGCGCGACCGTCACGGGAGTCCTCGACTTGTCGGGCTGCGACCTCCAGTACGCCCTGATCGCTCAGGCCTGCACTTTCGACCAACAGCCGCTGCTGGAAGCCGCGTCCACCGGACTCGTCGATCTCAGCGGTTCAGCGTTTCCAGGGCTGCTCATGCAGGACGCGCGCGTTGACGGACTTCTACGGCTCACGCGTTGCCGCAGCAGTCGGCCCGTGCGGCTCACTCGTGCGCATGTGACCGGGACGGTGGACTTGACCCGTCTGAGCGTCAGCGGCGCTCCGGCACTGCACGGCGACAGTCTCGTGGTAGAGCGCGACTTGCTCTGCCGCGATGCGGTCATGGACGGCGAGGTGCTGCTGTGGAGTGCCCGAGTCGGCGGAACCCTGGTCGTGGAAGGCGCCGGCATCACCCACCCCGAGGGGGCGACCCTCAACGGCGACGGACTCGTCGTGGATGGAGGACTCTTCGGCGGAGTCCCTCTTCAGGCGCCGGGACGCCCCCTGGTCTCCGAGGGCGAACTCCGGCTGCAGGACGCGAAGATATCCCGCTGCTGCACGCTGGCGGGCGCGCGGCTTCGCAACACGAACGGGCCCGCGTTCAACGCCGAACGCCTGCACGTGGATGGCCCTCTCGCCCTGGACACGGGTTTTACGGCTGAAGGCCCGGTTGTCCTGGCCGGCGCCACCGTGCAGGGCCCGCTCTTGTTGCAGGGCGCAACCCTCAACAGTGTCGGCAAGCCTGCCCTGGATGCGTCTCTCGCCCGTATCAACGGCGACCTTGCCGCAGGATCCGGTTTCACTGCGACCGGGCAGCTGATGCTGGAGGAGACGCACGTGGACGGATCCGTCATTCTCGCTGGAGCACGGTTGCACCACCCACACGGTGAGACGCTCTCGGCGCGCCGCCTGCACGTGCTCGGACGCATCGGCGGGGAGGGGCTGGCATCCACCGGGCAGATTGTGCTCACCGATGCACACGTGGGCGCCAGCGTGGAACTCCCGAACGCTCGCCTGACAAACCCATCGGGCAATACCCTCACGGCCTGGGGGCTCTCCGTCGGCGGCACTCTCGACTGCTGCGACGGGTTCCTCTCCGAGGGCCACATATCCCTGACCAACAGCCGCATCCACAGCGACCTGTGCCTCGAAGGAACGACCGTCGACGGACCGCTCACGCTGAACAGGATCTCGGCAGGCTCACTCAGGACCAACAACAGCACGCAGCTCCGCAGCCTCGTCGATCTCCGGCACGCTCGCATCGGCGTCCTGGCCGACCTCCCGGATCGTTGGCCCGATGTCCTGCTCCTGGACGGCCTCACCTACGACCATCTCAAGATCACGGACCCGGTGGGCGAGCGGCTGGCGTGGCTGGCCAGGGAACAGGCCGGCTACTTGCCCCAGCCCTACGAACAACTGGCCGCCGCCTACACCCGGCAGGGACTCGATGATGCAGCGCGTGAGGTGCTCCTCGCCAAATGCCGCAGGCGGCAGGCGATGCAGCCGACGGCCCAGCGCGGGTGGGGCCTGCTGCAGGACTGGACTGTCGGCTACGGTTACCGGCCCTTGCGGGCCGCGGTGTGGCTGTTGCTCTTGCTGATCGCTGGGACGTGCACCTTTGCCGTCCACCATCCGCCCGCGGTGAAGCCGGCCGAAGCACCGCCGTTCAACCCGCTCTTGTACACGCTCGACCTGCTCTTGCCCGTAGTGGGCTTCGGCCAGCAGCAGGCCTTCAACCCGCAGGGCTGGCAGCAGTGGCTGGCCGCAGCGCTCATTGCCGCCGGCTGGATCCTCGCCACGACCGTCGCAGCCGGACTCACTCGCACGCTGGCCCGGAAGTAATCCGACACGACGTACCGTGCGAGCTCCGGATCGGCATCGAGGCCGCCGTCCCCGTTCGTACCTGCGCCGTCGGCGTCATTGCCATGCACTGCAAGTATCTTGCGACGCATGGCAATGGCTGACTATCTTGTACCGCATGACAAAGGGGCGGCCCGCTAGCGGTGACCAGCGTCGCAGTCAGATGCTGCGCGGAGTGCTCGACCTGTGCCTGCTGTCGCTGATCGCCGAACGGCCGCGCTACGGCTTCGAGTTCGTGACGGCACTCGCCGACAGCGGGCTCGATCTCGTGAGCGAAGGCAGTATCTATCCGTTGCTCGCCCGGATGGAGCGGGAGGGGCTCATCTCCTCGTACAGCGCCCCGTCGGCCAGCGGTGGCGCCCCACGCAAGTACTACCGCCTGACCGAAGCGGGACGTACTGAACTAAGGAGCGGCCGGGCCGTGTGGCACGCCTTCAGCAGGCGTGTGGGGCGGATCCTGACCGACAACGAACCCACGGGGGGAAGCGCACCATGACGGATCAGCGAACCATGACGAACCAACAGGTACTCGCGGTCTGCCGCAGCAACTGGGAGTACCGGGGCATCGACGACGGATCCGTCCGGGAGATGCTCGACGAGCTCTCCGCTCATCTGGAGGACGCGGCGGCCGCAGGGCGGACGCCTCAGGACGTCGTGGGCGACGACGTCAAGGAGTTCGCCGCGTCCTGGGCGCGGGCCCGCGCTCCGTTCCCCCGCCGGCTGCTGCGCACGGCGGCGATGGTCTGCTTCGTGATCGGCTGGTTGCTGCTGGCCACGTGTCTGGTCCGGTGGACCACCGAACGGGTCGTGAGCGTTGACGAGGTCGCCTTCTGGGCCGTCGTCGCAGCGGTCACGGTCGCCTGGGAACTGCGGCGCGGCCGTCTGGGGCTCGGTAGGAATCTTGCGGTCGCCCTTGTCGCAGGCTTGGGCGCAGTGCTGCTCTCCCAGTGGCTGGTCGGCGACAGGGCGCTGTTCACTCTGCCACTGTGGGTAGCCTTGGCACTGCTCCTTCCCGGCCTGCCGTACGCCGTCGCCGATGCGCGGGGCAAGAAGGGCACCGCACCCGGCGTCGACTAGAAGCGACCGTCCGATCATGCGTCTGTCCGACTGCTGTCTCGTTGTCCCTGACATGGGGCGAGGTGACTGGACGGATGCGACGCGGGAAGGGCTGTGGCCGTTCCTGCCGGTCAGCAACAGACGGTGTGGTCGATCAACTGGGACATCATGGACTCCCCCATCGTGCCCGCGCGTCAGCACGCGGCCGTTGCTCGCCGAGATCGCGTAGTTGCCCGAGCCCCGCGTTGCCGACAATCAACTCACGAACCACCCTTTTAATGGCGACGGCGTTCACTCGCCCGGTGGTCGGTGGTTCTCAGGCGAGGCCGTGCGAGTCTCGTCGCGTCGGCTCCTTGTACGAGCGCAGGAGGTGCCAGTCATGGACATGAAACTCGAAGTCGTCGTGGTGCCGGTGTCCGACGTCGACCGGGCCAAGGGCTTCTACACGCGATTGGGCTGGAGGCTGGACGCGGACGTCGCCGCGGACGAGAACTTCCGGGTGGTGCAGGTGACGCCGCCGGGTTCGCCGGCGTCGGTCATCTTCGGCACCTCGGTCACGTCCCAGACGCCGGGCTCGGCTCAGGGGCTGCACCTGATCGTGGACGACATCAACGCCGCACACGATGAGCTGAAGCGGCTCGGCGCCGAGCCGAGCGAGGTATTCCACGACGCCGGCGGCATCTTCCACCACGCCGGGACCGACGCCCGGGTGCCAGGCCCCGATCCGCAGCGCACCAGCTACAGCTCGTTCCTGTCCTTCAGCGACCCGGACGGCAACGGCTGGCTCCTGCAGGAGATCACGGCCCGCCTCCCCGGACGCCTCGATCCCGCGACCACGACGTTCGCCTCGGCCGAAGACCTGGCCAACGCACTGCGCCGCGCCGCGGCCGCGCACGGCGAGCACGAGGCGCGCACCGGCGCGGAGGACCCGAACTGGCCGGACTGGTACGCCCAGTACATGGTGAGCGAGCAGGCAGGAACCGAACTGCCGTCGTAAGCGCATCGTCGGCCTCCACGCCCGCGGGCACGGGACCCCTGTGTCTCTCCCGAGGTCGTTCCTCGACGCGGATACGCGGGATACGTGTCCGGTATGACCAGCCAAACCCCGGCGAGGCCGTCTGGAGGGGTACGGCGGGGCCTGGCCGGAGTCGGGGGCGCACGGCCCTGTGCGCGTGCTTGATCATGCCGTCGCCCCCACGTCGCCCAAGCCGGCCGGAGTCAGCCGGGTGTGAGCACCATCCGGAAGCGGGCGGCTCCGGAGAGCATCTTCTGGTAGGCCTCATCGGCGTGGTCCAGCGGTGCGGTCTCGGTGATCGGCCGGATGCCATGCAGGACGCTGAACGCCATGGTGTCTTCCACGTCCTGCGAAGTGCCGGATGGATGGCCGCGGACGACACGGCCGCTGAAAAGCAGCTGGGCGGGGGTGATGCTCATGGGTGAGGGATCCGCCCCGATGATCACCAGCTCCCCTCGCGGTGTCAGGCCTTCCACGGTCGCACTGATGGCCTGGGAGTTTCCGGCAGTGGCCAGAACGGTCCTCGCACCGCCGAGGGCCTGCAGCGCCTCCGCGACCGGGATGTCCGAGGTGCTGTCGACGTAGTGGTGGGCGCCCAGCCGCTTGGCGGACTCGGCCTTCTCGGCGCCGCGGGCGATCCCCACGGTCTCGAAGCCCATGGCGACCGCGTACTGGACTCCGAGGTGCCCCAGGCCCCCCAGGCCAAGGACGGCCACGAGGTCGCCGGGCCGAGCGGGGCTGCGTCGCAATCCGTTGAAAGTGGTCACACCGGCGCAGGCCATGGGCCCCGTGTCGGCTGCCGCGAGATCGTCAGGGATTCCGGCGAGGGCGTCGACGGGCGCGATCATCTTCTCGCCGAAGCCTCCGTCGTAGGCCCAGCCAGGGACTTTCAGGTTGTCGCAGACGATGAAGTCGCCTTGGCGGCAGCGTTTGCAGTGGCCGCAACTGCCGCCGAACCAGCCGACCGCCACTCGGTCGCCCACCTGCCACCCCCGCTCGCGCACCCCTTCGCCCAGTTCCTCGATGTGCCCGGCGATCTCGTGCCCGGGCACGTCCGGGAACGTGACTCCAGGTAGCCGGCCCTCGACGAAATTGGCGTCGCTGTGGCAGATACCGCACGCCTCCACGGCGATCCTGACGTGTCCGGGGCCGGGCTGCGGCACCTCTCGCTCGGCGATCTCGAGGGTGCCGCCTGGGGCGGTTACCTGCGCGACTCGGTAGCTGTTCATTGGTCCCTCCGGTGGGTGAATGCAAGGGCCTCATACCAGGGCAACAGGTCTGGCGCGATCACGCGCGTCGAGTCCTGTGTGCATGCGGTGACCCGGATGAAACCGCCTGTGGTACGTGGCAGGCGTTGCCGCCCGTGGATGCCGAAGCTGTCCGCCGGGGCGAAGGCGCAGCACGCGGGAAGGTCCGCAGGGGCCCCGCGAGAGCGGCTCTCGCGTGCGAGCGGCGAAACCGTGCACTGCGTGCCACCTGGCGCGTGAGCCGGAGATCGCTCACGCGTTCTACTACTTGCCCCAGCCTTCAGCGCGTTCAGAGGTCGCGGAAGCTCACAGTTGGGGAGCTACGTCGCCGCCAAGAACCCGGATCAGCTGGCCTGGGCGTGCGTCGAATTCGCGACCGACCTCGGCGACTTGCCATGCCGCAGGCGACGCCGAGCCACCAGTCAGGGGCGAACTCTCCGGATTTCACGAGTGACAGCAGCGCGTACGCGGCGGCGCCGACAAGCGAGGTCGCGAAGGTAGCGGCGAGCGCAGCCGGAACGACGCGTGCGACGGGCGCACCGTGGCCGACGTGAATCGGGCCGAGCAGCGAACCGCCGCCGATGCCATGGATGCCCCCGAGCACGCCGGCCACCGGCGCGAGACCGGTGGGCGTGTGAGGCGCAACTCTCCGGCGGAGGGCGGCCGGTGGTGGGGCAGGGACGAGGGCGCGCAGGCACACCTCGGCGGCTGCGGCAGCAATCAGCTGGCCCTTTGACCACACCTCGATGCCAGTCGGCCTCCGGGTGGTCATCCAGACAGTGGCGAGTTCGAACGCCCTTCGCTTAGAGCCTGCAACCCGATCCGTGCCCGATTGGTGGACCGGGCGGGTGCGGCCTTCTCAGAGGCTGCCTTTCCTCAACTGGCCCCGTTGGTGCGCCCGGCGCTCCGGTTGCATCCCCGCCCAGGTTCACCGACGCCCTACGACAGCTCGGTCGGCGGGCCGCTGCTGTGGCCCGCCAGACAGCCGTGGCCGTACTGCGACAAGTGGCACAAGGGGCCGGTCTCCCCGCTTCTGCCCGTCGCCCAGCTGTACGCGCGCGACATACCCCTGCGGCAATCGCCCGGGAAGAACGATCTGCTCCGGGTGTTGTGGTGTCCCGTCGAGCACCCGCCGGAGTACAAGCCCCCGACCGCGCTCTTCTGGCGAACCGCCGCCGACGTCACCAACGTCCTCGCCACGCCGCCCACACCGTCCGAGGTGGAGTACGACGGCTACGTGCCGGAGCCGTGCGTGCTCGCACCGGAGCAGATCACCGAGTACCCCAACTTTCTGGAGCTGCCCAAGGACCTGCACCAGCACTTGGCGGACTGGAGCACGTGGCAGGCGGTCGCCGCCGCGGTGGACGATTCCTAAGAGATCGCCCCGGAGGAGTTCTACATGAACGAGCTGCCCGTCGCCCCCGGATGGAAGGTCGGCGGCTGGCCCGCGTGGGGCCTCACCGATCCCATCGCGCGGTTCTGCATCGCCTGGCACCGCGATGAGCCCGCTGCTGACCATCGCATCAATGAATGGGACCGGAGCAACGTCGGTTGGGCCCCGTACGAGGATCAGGCCCCGGCCGCGCTCGAGAGCGCCGGCGTGGCAAACCCGCCGGGGGTCCAGGTCTCCAGGGGCAACCATCTGCAGCTGTACGTCTGCCCGAAGTTCCATTCACACACCGACTTGATCCAGTGAGCTGTCAGTGGGCTCTGTGAACCCGCACCAAGGTGCACAGAACTCGGGCCCTTGGACGCCGGCCCCGAGGTCAGGCGGCTTGCATCACGTACCCGTGGCGACGTCGCGGCGTTCGGCGGGACGAGTAACAGGGGATCAGACACAGACCCTTAGCGGGCGGGTTCAAACAGTTCGATCAGATTGCCGGCGGGGTCGGTGAGCAGGATCTGGCGCCCGCCAGGTCCCGAAACCACCTCACTGCGGAAGGTGAGTCCGGCGCTGCGCAGCCGGTCGACCTCGCTGTCGAGGTCGTCGACGATCAGGTGGATGCGATTGCCCCCAGCCCCGAGGTCGCCGGGGGTGGCGCGTGCGCCCGAAGTGGCCGGGCCGGACAGCAGCAGCCGTAGCGGACCGCGCGTCACGTCGGCGAAAGCGGGGGCGGGGTGGCTGCGGAGGGTGAAGCCCAGGTGGTTGGTGTAGAAGTCGATGGCCGCCTGGACGTCGTCGACGAGGTAGCGGACGCTGGCGAACTGGTCGGGGGTGGTCACGGCTGAACCTCCTGTGGTGCGGGGATGAGCAGCGGCAGCAGGTAGCGGATGCGGGTGTCGATCTCTGCTGCCGTGCGGACGAACGCGGGGTGGCCGACCGGGCCGGGGCCACCGACTGCGGCGGGGTCGGGGATGCTCCAGTGGACCAGCCGTGAGTGGTCGCCGAAGTCGGGGCAGACCTCTCGGACCTTGTCGCACAGGCTGATCACGTAGTCGAACCGACGGCCGAGCAGTGTGTCCAGGTGCCGTGGACGCTGCCCCGAGATGTCGATGCCGTGCTGGTCACGCAGCACCTGTACGGCGTCGGTATGGATGCGGGGTTTGGGGTGGCTGCCGGCGCTGGTCACCTCCACCTGACCGTCGGTGCGGTGGCGCAGCAGTGCCTCGGCGATCGGTGAGCGGGCGCTGTTGCCGGTACAGGCGAACAGGACCGCGGGTCGTTCCGCCGGCGGTGGCGAGGGCGGCGGCGGTGGGGTGGGAGCGAAGCCCAGCGCCGGGTGCAGGGCGGTGCCGGCGCCGGCAAGCGCGTGTGCGCAGCGCTCGAGGTCCAGGTGGTAGTAGCTGTCGCGGGCGTCGAAGCTGCTGCGGCGGGTGGTGACCAGCCCGCCGCCGCGCAGCAGCCGCAAATGGTAGGAGACCAGGTTCTGCGGCTGGCCGACCCGCTCCACCAGTTCACGAACCCGGTAGTCACTCGCGGCCAGTTCGGTCAGCAGCTTCCACCTCAGCGGGTGGGCGGCCAGCTGCACGAACGCCGGGGCGGCGGGCTCCGAAGGCCTCATGAAGACAGAATACATCAATCTGAATTGATGTACCTTACTGTCGGGAGCCCGACCGCGCACTGCCGGAAGACGGAGCAAGTCATGAGCCAGCCCCCCGAAACCTCATCACCTCAGCTCGAGCGGCGGCTCGGCCTCGGCGACGCCGTCCTCATCGGACTGGGCTCGATGATCGGCGCGGGCATCTTCGCGGCGCTCGCCCCGGCCGCCGGCGCGGCCGGCTCCGGACTGCTGGTCGCTCTGGCGGTGGCCGCGGTGGTGGCGTACTGCAACGCCACCTCCTCCGCCCGGCTGGCCGCCCGCTATCCGGCCTCGGGCGGCACCTATGTCTACGGCCGCGAACGCCTCGGCGACTTCTGGGGCTACCTGGCCGGCTGGGCCTTCGTGATCGGCAAGACCGCCTCCTGTGCGGCGATGGCGCTGACCGTCGGCGCATACGTGTGGCCCGATCACGCCCACGCGGTGGCGGTCGCCGCGGTGGTGGCGCTGACCGCCGTGAACTATGCCGGGATCCAGAAGTCCGCGTGGCTGACGCGGGCGGTCGTCGCCGTCGTACTGGCGGTGCTGGCGGCGGTCGTGGTCGCCAGCCTGACCTCGGCAACAGCGGACTCGGACCTGCTGGGTGTCGGCTCCGATGCCACCGTCACGGGCGTACTGCAGGCGGCGGGACTGCTGTTCTTCGCCTTCGCCGGGTACGCCCGCATCGCCACCCTCGGCGAGGAAGTCCGCGATCCCGCGCGCACCATCCCCCGCGCCATCCCACTCGCGCTCGGCCTCGCCCTGGTCGTGTACGCGGCCGTGGCCCTCGCCGTCCTGATGGTGCTCGGCCCCCAGGGGCTGGGCGAGGCGGCCGCGCCGCTGTCGGATGCGGTGCGGGCCGCCGGGGCGGACTGGCTGGCGCCCGTCGTGCGGGCCGGGGCGGCCGTCGCCGCGCTCGGCTCCCTGCTCGCCCTGATCCTCGGCGTCTCCCGCACCACCCTGGCGATGGCCCGCGACCGGCACCTGCCCCACGTCCTGGCCGCCGTCCATCCGCGCTTCCAGGTGCCGCACCGCGCCGAACTGCTGGTGGGCGCCGTCGTCGTGGTGCTCGCCGCCACCACCGACGTACGCGGAGCGATCGGCTTCTCCTCCTTCGGCGTCCTCGTCTACTACGCCATCGCCAACGCCTCCGCCTGGACACTCACACCGGACGAGAACCGCCCGCCCCGCATCGTCCCCGCAGTAGGCCTGGCCGGCTGCCTCGTGCTGGCCTTCACCCTGCCCGCCGCCTCCGTCGCATGGGGCGTCGCGGTCCTCGCCGCCGGCCTCGCCGCCTACGGAATACGCCGGGTCATCAGCGGCCGCCGGGCGTCCTGAACGCTCACCTGCGCGAGCGCGTTGTCACCCCGAACTCACATGTCCGGGCGGACCACGGCCCCGTACCGAAGAAGACCGCGACTACCTCCGGGGAGTCGATGCTCGGTTCGCCCGTACCGTGATCTTCCCGAAGTACGGCGGTCAGGCCGCGAAGGGCGGCATCTTCTGCGGGGTGAGGTCGTCGCGCAGACGTACGAAGCGGACCGTGAGGAGTAGCGACCGGCGTCGATGGCGGCGTCGGCGACGAACTCCACGACCAGGTTCGGCCGGGCGCGACTGCACTCCGGGTCGCCGCCGGTTCACCCACCGGCGCTGAAGTGCCGCCCGCGCCAAGGGCGTTCGGGCCCTGCGGGCACCAGCCGCTGCCCCGAACTGCGCCGGACCGCGGTGTTCAGTGGGAGCTTTGGACGTGGTGCAGGCGCACACCTCGACCCTTCTCAGCCCTGGACTACACCGACCTTGACCTTTGGGCGAGTGGCCCGGTGATATCCGGCAACGGAGCCTCCGCGAAAACCCGTTGGCGGACCACGGCGACCGCTGCTACTTTTCCGGAGGCCGTGCGAGAGAACGAGGAGGTGGTACCCGTGAACACAGTATCGACATGGGTGCTCCCCTCCGGGGTCACGGTCGGACGATAGGCAGTCGTCCGGGAGCGCCGTTCCGCGCACTCCCGAAAGGCACGACTGTGCAATTCACTTCCGAACAGCGCCTCGACGACGGCGTCGTCGAGCGCGAATTCACCCTCGGCGAGATCCCCGGCACTCTGTGGACCCCTGAATCCGCCGCACCGGTCCCGCTGATCCTGATGGCCCACAACAACGGCCTGTCCAGGCGGCAATCGCGGCTGGTGGCCCGGGCCCGGCACTCGGCGGCGTACGGCTACGCGGTGGCCACCATCGACGCCGCCGGGTGCGGTGACCGCCCCCGTTCCGCCGCCGACGAGCAGGCCCGCGCCGACCTCCGCCGGGCGATGCAAACCGGCGAGCCGGTCGACGAGATCTTCGAGTCCCTCGTCGGCCCGCTGGTCGCCAATGCGGTCCCGGATTGGCAGACCACCCTGGACGCCCTCCTTTCGCTGCCCGAGATCGGCGGTCGGGTCGGGTACTCGGGGTGGACCGCCGTCGGCATCCGGCTGGCGGTGGTCGAGCCGCGCATCGCGGCCGCGGGTTTCTTCGCCGGGGGTTACGTGCCCCGCGCTCAACGCGAGGAGGCCCGGCGGGTCACCATTCCGCTGCTGCTTCTCCTGCAGTGGGACGACGAAGGGAACCCCCGGCAGCGCGCGCTGGACCTGTTCGACGCCTTCGGCACAAAGGAGAAGACGCTGCACGCCAATCTGGGCGGGCACACCGGCACCCCGTGGTTCGAGGTGGACGACGGGAACCGGTTCTTCGGCCGGCACCTGAAGTGAGGCCGGGCAGTCAGGCCGGCAGCAGACCGCAGGCGGCGCCGGCCAGGATGCCGCTCATCGATGACAGGTCCCGACCCTCCCCGACCTACCGTCCTGGGCCAACCCGATCGAGGTCTACTTCGGGCCGCTGCGGCAGTTCATCATCGTCAACTCCCCCCAGCCCCATCCACGTCGTGCGCTGCTCTCCATGAGAGGCTGGATGGCATGGGGGCAGCGTCGGGCGATCTGGATTCTCGGGAGTTCCTGGCAGGAATCGGGATTGGCGACCTCTGCAGCGGCACGGTCGCAGAGGTCTCACGGTCTCAGGGGGTGACGGTCACCCTGGACGGATTCTCCGCACGCCCCCTCGGGATCATCTGGCCTTTAGATGTCTCCTGGAGGCGGAATCACTCTGCGGCCGTGAAGGTCGGCCAGCGGATCATCGCTGAGGTCATTGCCGTTGATTTGGATGAGGGCCACGCCCGGCTGTCAATGACCGCCACCGAAAACCCGGAACTGTGGGCGTTCCTGAAATCACGCCACCGCGGCGAGATCCTTTCCGGCACGATTACGGCCATCGAACGGTTCGGCGTGTTCGTGGCTCTGGACGACGGCCCCGACCATCCGGTCTTTCCAGGCGTCGGGTTCATCGCGATTCCCGAATTGTCCTGGCGGCACATCGAAGCGGTTTCGGACGTCGTTCAGGTCGGGCAGCGCGTCTCGTGCGAGTTCCTCCAGTTCGACACATGGAACGGCGAGGCAAGGCTGTCTCTGAAAGCGACACGGCCGGACCCCTTCCAGGCATTCGCGGTTGGCCAAACACTGCAGGGGCAGGTCACCAAACTGGTCCCGTTCGGCGTCTTCGTCCAGGTCGCCGACGGCATCGAGGGACTGGTTCACCTTCAAGAGCTCGCCTCGACGCCCGTGGCGACTCCACAGGACGTCGTTGAGGCCGGCGACGAGGTGACGGTCGTCGTCACGGAGGTCGACCGAGTGCGGCGCAGGCTGGCCCTCTCCCGACGGCAGGTGTCACCTGACTCTCGGTGACACCTGCACGTCACCGCCCCAAGGGGGCCCTACACGAGTGCTCCGTGCCCTCGGGCAGGGCCATGCCAATAGCCTGGGCGTACGGCTATTCCAGGGCGGGCATGGGCACAAAGCCGGGCGCGAAGAACCGCAGGGCGTGGAAGACCGTACGCCCGCCGAAGCGTTGGCGGCCGCGATGACCCGGGCCTGCTCCAGCCGCGACCGCCCAGCACAGAGTGGCCACCGTCACGCCGACCACTGTCTGAACCGCGTCACCGTGAGCCGCCCCTTCGTCGAATCGCTGACGGTTTCCGCCTCAGCTCACAGGCGAATGACGATGAGGGCGATGTCGTCGGGAGCGCCCCTCGCAACGCCGAGGCGGGTCAGCAGTTCGTCGGCGAGCTGGTCAGGGGTGAGAGAGCTGACCTGGGCCAGAGCCGTCGTCAGGCGGGTCAGGCTGGCGTCGATGTCCTCGTCGCGGCGCTCGATGAGGCCGTCCGTGTACAGCACGAGGGTGTCCCCCACGGTGTAGGCGAGGCCGGCCTGGGGGCGGGGGACATGGTGCTCACGGGCGCCGAGCGGCGGATCGGTGGCTTGGTCCAGGAGTTCGCAGGTGTCGTCGGAGTGGAGCAGGACGGGCGGCGGGTGTCCGGCGTTGCTGTAGATGATCAGCTTGCTGCGGGTGTCGATCAGTACCTTGACCGCGGTTGCCGCCGTCGCGCCGTCCAGGGAGCGGGCGTACAGACCAAGGACTTCCAGGGCCTGAGCGGGGCTGGGAGTGGTGCGGATGACCGCGCTCAGGGCGCTGCGGAGCATCCCCATGACGGCGGCGGCGTGCAGGCCGTGGCCGACAACGTCTCCGACCGCTGCTGCGTAGCGGTCGGGTGGCAGGTCGACGACGTCGTACCAGTCGCCGCACACGTTCAGTGAGGTGGTCGCCGGCAGGTAGCGGACCGCGATGTTCTCGGTGTGGCGGTCCAGGTCGGGGGCGGAGAGCATGGCTTCCTGCAAGGTGACCGCGACCTGCCGTTCGCGGGCGTGGGCCTGGCGCAGTTCCTCATTCAGGTGGTGCAGTTCGCGGGCCCGCGCGAACAGTTCGGCCGCCATGCCCTTCTCCCGTGCGGTGAAGCCCGCGGTGAGCGCGCGTGCCCGGCGTGACCGGATGAACACGGTCACGTCTTCGGCCCGTTGAACGATCCACTTCACCCTGCCGTCAGGCCCGGTAATCGGTGTGTGAATCTCCGACCACCAGCGCTCTTCGAATTCGCCCGGATGCTGGAGGGCCGGGATGTCGTACCGCTGGAGCACCAAGGTCTCCGGTTCCCCGGTCTCCAGGACCCGGCGCAGCGACGCCTTCAGGTTCCGCTGCGCCTCTTCGGGGGCGTGAGGGTTCTCCGGCAGGGCGTCGAAGAAGTACTTCCCGACCAGCTCGCTCCGGGACCGCCCGGTGGCCTGCAGGTATGCCTGATTGACGTAGTGGATCACGAGGTCCGTGCCCAGCACCAGGTACGGGCTTGGTGTGGCGTCGAAGAACGCCGTAAATTCAATGTCCGCTGTCATCAGGCGCTCTCCCAGGGCTGCGAGCGCGACCGCCTGCACCTCCAATCTACGAGCGAATCGGCGGCCTGGCCCACCGGCTCCAGACCATCGGCGCACCTGCCGCGACTGCGCCCGATGCCCTTCTCACCTGCCAGGGCGCTGTTCGAGGCCGTCCCGGCCCGCTCGCGCATGGAATCGGAACAGCCGGGCCACGATCCGCCGACGGGGCCGACGATCTCGCGCTGATCGACCCAGCGCGGCTCACCGAGCCATCCAGGGGTGCTCAGTGCCGCCCGCACCGAACTGTCGGCCGCGATGCGCACAGAGTCGCCGAACCAACAGGCCGCCGACGGCGACCTCGGCTGCTCGCGCGACGAGGTCGAGGCCAGTACGGCTTCCTGCACCTGGATCTTGGCTACGGTCGAGGTTCCCGCCAGGTGTGCTCGTCGCCCTCGCGGTAGAGCACCAGGTGCTCGTGGAAGAGAACGCCGTCACGGACGTCGCCGGTGGCGGTGAAGCCGGTGTCGTCGACGTAGTCGATGTGGTTGCCGGTGACGGTGTAGCTGCCGGTGTAGGCGCTGCGCCGGTTGCCGCGAGCTTCGTCGTAGCGACCGTTGGGCAGGAGTTCCTGGCGGATGATTCCGTCCGCGGTCACCCACATTCCGACGTAGGAGTGCGGGTCGCGGGGCGTGACGTTGCCGGTCATGGCTCTACGATCACCGCGGCGGCCGGCGGCAACCAGACCGCAGTCTCCCCAGGTGACAACTTCCTGGGAGTCGCGCACCCAGCATCCCGAACGATGGGGCCCACGGTGCGGTGCGGCGGCGTGCGCCGGGGCTCATCCCCCGTTGTCGTAGGCGGCGGGGCGGATCGTGGGCGTCCGACACATAGGGACAGGGCGGCCTGGTTCCGGCGCCACCGCGCGACGAACCTGGTGGTCAGGCGGCCACTGCGGCTGCCGGACTCTCGCCTCGGACCCGCACCGGCGCTCATTTCGCGCAGTGGGGAAACCGATGAGGCGACCCCGCTGAGGAGCATGCAATGACCATGAGCGGCGCCGACCTCCTGTCCGTCGGCTCCCTGCTCGTGGGGGTCGGCCCGGGCCTCATCACGGCGGCGGGCGACGACGACGCCATCGTCGTCGACTGCACCGGCCTGACCATCGCCCCCGCCGCTCTCGTGCGCTCCAAGTGCCCCGACCTCACCGCAGGCCAGGTCATCAACCGCCTCATCAAGTCGGCCGCCACCTTCGCGCACCACAAGGGATTGAAGGCTCCCGGCGAGGAGTACGGCTACGGGATCGTCCGCCCGTACTCGGCGCTCACGATGGACATCCCCGCCGGCCCCCAGAAGAACCCTCTCGGCAAGCTGACGCTGGCTGTTCCTGCACCACCCGGGGCGTCCATAGCGGACGCCCCGGTCCAGACGTCATCTCGCAACCTTCTCGTTCTCGTTGGGGGCGTCGCAGCGGTCGTGGTCGTCGGCGCGATCGTCTTCGCGCTCCTGCGCAGTCGCCGCAATGGCGGCCCCGGTGCCGGCAGTGGAGGTGACGCCCAGTACCCGATGTACCCCCCTGCCCAGCAGTTTTACCCCAACACCAACCCCTACCAGGGACAGCCGCCGCAGCACCCCAACCCCTATACCCACCAACCCCCGCATCAAGGACAGTAAACACACCACCGCCTCGCCGACAGCGCAGTCCTTGTCGTCCACACGTCCCGCGCCCCCAAACTTCGACCGTGGCCGATGGGGGCGTCATCGTGCGCGGCACGAGGCTGGTGCAGACGGCTGCGACCGGGGGTGAGCACTGGGAACGTGGCCGCCGTTCTACCGGTCGAGGCCGACTGGACCTCCTGCCGATCAGCAGACGAACGCACACGGACGCCGTTGGGCCGGACGGCGGACTGATCCCGACCGAGCTCTTCGGCGGCATCGTGGCGGCTGGCGAACCAGCCGGGAAAGTGTGAACTGCCGCAGATTCACAGGGCGTTCGGACGTAGGTTGTGCCGTGAAGCATCCATGCTGCGGTTCAAGAACGGACACGACTCATGACCGACCCTGTGACGACGCCGGAACCTGCGAACCATCAGAAGATCGACACTTCGGTTCCGCACTCCGCCCGCATCTGGAACTACTGGCTGGGCGGCAAGGACAACTACCGCGTCGACGAGGAGGCAGGCGACGCGTACACCGCGGTCTTCCCCGGCATCGTCACCATCGCCCGCTCCAGCCGCGCCTTCCTGCGCCGTAACATCACGTATCTGGTCGCCGAGGCGGGGATCCGGCAGTTCCTGGACATAGGCACCGGTCTTCCAACCGCCCAGAACACCCACGAGGTCGCCCAGCAGCTGGCTCCCGAGACCCGGATCGTCTACGTCGACAATGATCCGATGGTGCTCGCCCACGCTCGCGCCCTGCTCTACTCCACCCAGGAGGGCGCGACCGCCTACATCGACGCCAACGTGACGGACCCGGACCGCATCCTGGCAGCCGCCGCCGAGACACTGGACTTCGATCGCCCCACCGCGCTCATCCTCAGCAACATCCTGGGCCACGTCGCCGACCACGATCAGGCTCGCTCCATCGTCACCCGGCTGATGAGCGCCCTGCCCTCGGGCAGCTACCTCTCCATCAACGACGGATCGCGCGGCATCGACCCGGTCTTCGAGCAGGCTCAGGACGCCTACAACAACAGCGGCGCCGTCCCTTACAACCTGCGCACGGTCGACGAGATCGCCACGTTCTTCGACGGCTTGGACCTCATCGCACCTGGCGTGGTCTCGGTGACGCAGTGGCGACCGGAGCCCGGCTTGCCCGCCGCGGAGGTCGTCGCAGAACACGGCGGACTCGCCCGGAAGGCGTAGGAGTGAACGCAGGGCAGGAAGGACGCTGAGCGGAACCCGAGGCGCGTTGGAGATGACGAGCGGGCCCTTTCACTCCCGACCTCGATCTGACCTGCAGCTCCGAGAAGGTCTACGTTGGCATGTCTGTGCCCACGTAGACCGTCCAGCCGTCCATCCTGCCTGCCTGCCTGCCCCCAGCGCACTGCAGGCCCCGCCGCCCCGGCAATCCCCGCCGACTAACCCGGCAGGATGACGTCCAGCCGGCTCCCGCTCCTCGCCGGCGCTGGCGTGCACGCGTCGGCCGCGGAGGAGGACGATGGGATAGCGGGGTACTGGCGCCGGCACCTGTCAGCCTGGCAGGGCGGCAGCCTGGTCCGCGGCGGGAAGGAGCCCGAGGTATGGGTGCGACCGAGCCGTTCCGCGACGATCCCGCCACGGCTGGTGTGGTTGCGTCCAGGCCGGGTGGCCTGCTGGATGTGCTGAACGTGGCCGCAGTCCTCCTCAACGCCGAGGGCAGGATCGATCTCTGGAGCCCGCAGGCCGAGACCCTCTTCGGCTACACCGCCGAGGAGGCACTGGGCCGGTACGCGAGCCACCTGTTGATCGACAGAGAGCAGCTCGATACGGTGCTGACGCTGTTCGCGCAGGTCATGCAGGACGGCGAGAGCTGGGCCGGGGTCATTCCCGTCCGGCGTAAGGACGGCAGCAGCCGCCTGGTGGAGTTCCGCAACATGCGGTTGCAGGACGACCACCGCGAGTACTGGGCTCTGGGCCTGGCCACGGACCAGGCGACGCTACGGCAGGTGGAGCGGAACCTGGCCCTGTCCGCCCAGCTGGTATCCCAGTCACCGATCGGGCTCGGCATGCTGGACACCGACCTTCGGTACGTCTCCGTCAACCCCGCCGAAGAACGGATGAACGGCGTGCCGGCCACCGAGCACATCGGCCGCCACGTCCACGAGGTGGTGCCCTACCTGGACAAGTCCTTCGAAGGCGCCATGCGTGAAGTCCTCGCCTCCGGGACACCGATTGTTGACCAGTACATCGTGGGCCGCACAGCGGCCGACCCGGACAACGATCACGCCTGGTCGATCTCCTTCTACCGGCTCGAATCCCCCAACGGGAAAGTGCTGGGCGTTGCCACCTCCAGCGTCGATGTCACCGACCGACACCACGCCGTGGAAGAACAGCGGCGTACCGCACTCACCCTCCAACGCAGCCTGCTGCCCCACCCCCCTCCGCAACGGCCTGGTCTCGATGTCGCCTTCCGCTACCGCCCCGCCCAGGCCACCATCGAGATCGGCGGCGACTGGTTCGACGTCATCCCCCTGAACGGCGACAAAACCGCCCTCGTCGTCGGCGACGTCATGGGCAGCGGTGTCACAGCCGCTGCCACCATGGGACAACTGCGCACCGCCACCAGAACGCTGGCCGACCTCGATCTGTCCCCCGACCAGGTCCTCCACCACCTCGACCACATCACGGACGACCTCGAGACCATCGCGACCTGCGTCTACGCCGTCTTTGATCCCCACTCCGCGCAGTGCCACGTCTCCCTCGCCGGACACCTACCGCCCGTGCTCCTCCGCCCGGACGCCACACGTGAGCTACTCGACCTACCCACCGGCGCACCCTTGGGCGGCTGCGGCATCTCCTTCGACTCCACCTCGGTCGATTTCGGGCCCGGGAACCAACTGGTCCTGTACACCGACGGCCTCATCGAGACCCGCGACCAGCCGATCGACGCACGCCTGGACGCCCTCCTCAACGTCCTGGACGACCCCAACCGCTCCATCGACGCCACCTGCGACCTTCTGCTGCACACCCTGCGTGCCGATGACGACCACGACGACGTGGCCCTGCTCATCGCCCGGGCAGGTCCCAGCCCAGGAGGCGCAGGCCGAGGCAAGGTCTGAAGAGCCGGGCCTGCGGGACGGCACGGTCGTCAGACCCGGCCTCCGCCCGGTCACCGGAACCACAGGCTCAGGCGCGGCGAACGGACGTTGCGAGCTCTTCCGGCAGCCCGGGAGCTGCCGGAAGAGCTGCGACTTCTCGGTGCTGTGCAGTGCGGGCTTCAGCAGCCGCCGCAGTTGTAGTAGAGGACGTCCCAGTGGTTGCCCTCGTCGGCGTAGATGTTGCCCGAGCCGGAGCGCCACTGGGGAGCCCCGTCGCCGCGCGGGCCGATGTAGGTGAAGGTGTTCTTGATGTAGTTCCCGAGACAGGCGTACTTGCCGTAGTCGAGTTTGTAGCCGTTCCAGTGCGAGTACGTGCCGGAGGCGTGTCCGGTCTCGGTGCCGCCCGTGATGTTCAGGGCACAGCCGCTGGCACGCTTGAGCGTCTGTGCGCCTTGGGCGGTGGCGAGGTTGAGCTGCTCGAAGGACGTACAGGTGGGGTTGTTGCGGTTGGAGCAGTTCCCGGACGACGACCAGGTGATGCCGACCTGCTGGAACATCGAGGTCGCGGTGGCGTGACTGATCTTGGTGACGGCGAACGCATCGCCGGCGGTGCCGATGACGACGGCGCTGGGGGCGATGACGAGCGCGAGAGCGGTCAGGACCGAGCGGAGCTTCACGGCCTGGGTGACCTTCATACGGGGACCTTCCTGCGGTGGGCCACGATTCTGTGGGGCGGCTGTGCAGGTGGTGCAGGTGGTGCAGGAAGAATCGTGCCCGCGGTCTACGCGCGTTGGCCAGAGGACAAAGCGGAACACGAGAGTGCAGCGGCACTCCCAGGGCCTCCCCTTGTTCGGCGAGCGTCACCATCCGCGCCAGTCGTGGCGCCGCCAATCACGGCCGCCGTCACGCGAGATCCACAGCCCTTCGCCCTTCACCAGGCTGTACGTCGCTGTCGTCGCGTCCGCGATGCCGTAGAGCGTCTTGCCGTGGACGGTGAGCGACGTGAATGCAGTCGGCGTCTTCAGTTGGTGGAAGGTGCTGTTGGTGTGGTCGTCAGCGAGCCAGTAGCGGCCGCCTTCCTCGCCGACGAGCAGTCGTCCGTCGGCAAGGACCTCCAGGACCAGCGACTCCGGGCCACGCTTCAGGTCCTGCCAGGCGACGCCGCCGCCGGGGACCGTCCGCCAGTGCTCGCCGCTGTCCGTCGTCACCAGCAGACCGCTCGCGCTCTCGCCCCGGGTGAGGGACAGCGCCGCGGTGCCACCGCGCGCGGCGAGCACGCCACCCGTGTACGGCTTCGGGACCGCCGTAGAGCCCAGGGTGCGACCGTCGCGCTGCCACAGGACACGATCAGGGTCCTCGGTCAGTGACTGGTCCAGGCTCCAGATCGTGCCCCGCTCGTCGACGGCGAGACGGACGGCGTCTTCCGGCACTCCGGCCGGGGGCGCCACGGTGCGCGTGGCGGGGCGGTAGACGAGGGTCGGCTCCAGTTCGGCGAGCAGGACGTCGCCGGGTCGGGTGCGCAACGAAGTCCCGGTGATGACGACCTTCTGCCGCTTGCCGCTTACGTCGAGGGCCTGGGCTCCCTCGGCTCCTTCGCCCGGCGGCACCCGCACGAAGCCGCCGGTCACTCCCTTGTACGCGGCTGGTGTCGCCTCCGCGTCGGCGTGTTCCGCGTGCTGCGCGACCGTAGCGCCGTCCGGGCCGATGATGCGCCACGCGGACGCAGCCGGCCCTTCGTCGTCCTCGACATTGCCGGCGTAGTACGTGAGAAGCAGCGAGCCCTCGCCCGCGCGGACCACTCCGGTGGGTGCGCCGGCCATCTCGATGACGTCGGCGGGGCGCGGGTGAGGATCTTCGATGACGCGCTTGTACTTCGCCTCACGGTCCGCCGAGGACTCGTCGTCATGTCCCCCCGGTCTGCAGGAGGTCAGCGCCAGCGCCGCGCTGACCGCGGCCACGAGCCCGACCGTCCGCCTCCCGGGTTTTCTCAGCCACGGCATTCGCACACCCTCACATCCCGCAGCAGCGACCACAGCGGGAACCATACGACGCATCGACACCTGGTCAGCGCCGAGAGGTGACGACGGGACGTCGTAGGTGCGGGGTCGTGGCGCACTGCTGCCGGGCGGACGAGCCACCCGGCTTGCGAGCTGCGGTGCTTGTCGGATCAGGGGCGTACATCGACGTAGTCACCGGTGGCCTTGGCCGGGCCGGTCGTGGTCGTGCCGGCGAAGTTCCAACGCCAGTAGCCGTCCTTGACCGCCTTGACCGTGGCGCGCAATGTGCCGGTGCTGCTGGTCTTTACCGCGACCACCGTGGTGTAGGTGCTGCTGTCCTTCGGGCGGAATTGCAGGTGCACGGTCCGGCCCGTGTATCCCGCATACCGATAGGTGTCCCAGTTGGCCCGCACGAGCTTGCCGGTGACGGTGATACGAGCGCCCTTCGTCACCGGCTCGGGTGACGCGTTGACCGTGAGCTGCGCGGCACGCTTGAGGCTGAACGACCCCACGCGCGGGGCGAAGACCGATTCGCCGTCATTGGCGTCGGCCAAGGCGTCTACGGACCATGTTCCCGCGTTGGCGTTGGCCAGGTCCACCGGATCGTCGCTGCCTGGAGCAGGGTGGGCGTTGACGGTGAACACCGTTGTGCAGGCCGTCGCACTCTCGCAGAACGCGTCGGTGGTGTAGAAGCCGCCGTGCGGCCCTTTCAGATCCACGTCCACGAAGGACAGGCCGGAGTCGTCCGATCCGCCGACCGTGACCGGGAAAACCACGTCGTGCGTGATACCCACGATGACGTCCCGTCCGGAGTTGACGGTGGCACCGCTGACCACCGGTTCGCCGGCCGCAGCATCGGCCGGGGCGCCGAAACCGGCCAGCAGCACGACAGCGGCCCCCAGCACGACACCGCGGCTTGCCCCGCGACCGACGGGCCTACCCTGCGGGGCACTTGCGCCGGTGGTGGACACGGCGATGTCGTGCCCGCCGCTCGGTCTGTCGCCAAGCGGTGTGGCATAGCGGCTCATGAAATCTCCCAGGGGTGACAGGCCCTGCCGCCAACCACCGGAAGGGGAACGGTGGTTGGCAGAAGGCTCCGGAGACGGAAGTCCGTCACTCCCCTACGACTGCCGAACCGGCCGGATCGTTGCCCCCGGAGGTGAAGGGACCTTGTGCGACCAGGAGGGACGGTACGGTCATCGGCACGGAAGCTCCGGGCAGGATTTGGTCTCCCCTACTCGAAGAACTTGAGACTCCAGCCCGTGTTCGTGTTCGCGCCCGGGACATTGGCACGGCTGTAGGTGGTGTTGCCCCACCAGCAGAACGTGCCGGTGTACCAGTACCGGTTCTCCCACGCGTACGGCGTTCCCTTCGGGACCGCGTGGATCATCAGGGGGAACCTCGGGCCGGCCGGCGGGCTCGTGCCGATGTCGCCGTCGAGCAGGACGAAGCTGTGCTGGCCGGGGCCGTTGACGTGCAGGGTCGGGTCCCAGCCGGACATCATCGTCGCGCGGTTGGAGCCGAACAGGCAGCCGTTGGACTTGTACCAGTCCCACACGTACGTCGGGTCGCCCCCGGCGCGAAGTCGCAGGTCGGCCAGGCAGTACTGCTCGCTCCAGCTGCCGTTGGCCCCCGTCGACGTCCTTCTCCGGCGCGATGGCCTCGAATGCCGCCCGCTCATCGATGTGATGGCCTACGGGTGCTGAAGCAAGGTGCCGTGCACTCCGGCGTCCCGCGAGAGGGACTGGAGGGCCTCCACCAGCTCAGCCGTTGTAGTGGTGGCCGGCAGGCTGACAAGCCGGGACTCGACGCCCGCCTTCGCGCAACGGGCCCGCTTCATCCGAACGTACGTCACCGAAGCCGGATCCTCACCTACCAGCACCGTTGCGAGGCAAGGCGTCACACCGACACGTCGAGCAAGCTCTGACGCCTTGTCTGATGTCTCCTCGACGATGCGTCGGGCAAGGCCAACGCCGTCCATGAGCCGGGCTGTCTGTGTCTGGGACATGGTCGCCTCCAGGCGTCGCTGACCACTCGCCCAGGCGCACGGCATCGACCGATTCGTCAGACCGCTCCCCGGTGGTGCTCCACCTCAGCGCCAGTCACGGCCCACGCACCACTCCTAGTGGATGGCGCTTCCGCTGATCATGAACAGAAAGTTCAAATACACCTACTCAGGGCCATCGCCACGCCCCCCTGGCCACAACCCTCGGGCGCACGGGCACCCGGCAGACCGGCACCCTGACGCTGGAGCCCACCCTGGCCGGCGAGTCCGTTCCACTCGAGATTTTGACAGGGCCTTGACATATTTGGCGGTGGCCGCCAGCATGCAAAATGCAATCAGAGTGCCGCAATTCCCTTTGCCAACAGCGCAATTCACGCACAGCGCTCCCACGCGGGGGTCCGACAGGTCCGTCGTCGTGCCCCGCACCACCTTGCGGCACGCGCGGCCGGCGCGCGCCTTGCCTGACATCTCTCACCGTCAGGAAGGACGACCCCCCATGCTTTGGCGCCCTCGCGCGGGGCTGAGAACGCTCACCGCGCTCGCGCTCCTCCTGGCCGGCGTCGCCACGGCGGCTCCCACGGCCACCACCGCCTCCGCCGCCCCGGCGGACCTTCCGCCCGGCGATTACCAGCAGGTCCAACTCGCCACCGGCGCTGCCGAGATGGGTGAACCCATGTCGCTGGCCGTACTGCCCGACCGGTCGGTCCTGCACACCGCCCGCGACGGCACGATCCGCCTCACGGACGCCGCGGGCAACACGAAGCAGGCCGGGAAACTGGACGTCTACACGCACGACGAGGAGGGCCTGCAGGGAATCGCCGCCGATCCCGCCTTCGCCTCCAACCGGTACGTGTTCGTCTACTACTCCCCCAAGCTGAACACACCGGCAGGGGACGCCCCCACGACCGGTACGGCCGCCGACTTCGAGCCGTGGAAGGGTCACCTCAACCTGTCGCGGTTCACGCTGCGCACCGACGGCACCCTGGACATGTCCAGTGAGAAGGTCGTCCTCGAAGTGCCCAACGACCGCGGCCAGTGCTGCCACGTCGGCGGTGACATCGACTTCGACGCGGCCGGGAACCTCTATCTGACGACCGGCGACGACACCAACCCGTTCGACTCGTCCGGGTACGCGCCGATCGACGAACGCACCAACCGCAACCCCCAGTTCGACGCCCAGCGCAGCTCCGGCAACACCAACGACCTGCGGGGCAAGGTGCTGAGGATCAAGCCGACCGCAGCCGGCGGGTTCACCATCCCCTCGGGCAATCTCTTCGCACCGGGCACCGCCGGCACCAGACCCGAGATCTACGCCATGGGCTTCCGCAACCCGTTCCGGATGTCCGTCGACCGGCCCACCGGCACCGTCTACCTCGGCGACTACGGCCCCGACGCCGGCGGCACCGACCCCAACCGGGGACCGGGCGGCCAGGTCGAGTTCAACCGCATCACCTCGCCCGGCAACTACGGCTGGCCGTACTGCACCGGCACCAACACCACCAGCGAGACGTACAACGAGTACACCTTCCCGAGCGGCCCCTCCGCCGCCAAGTACAACTGTGCGGGCGGGCCGGCCAACAACTCCTTCCGCAACACAGGGCAGGCCCAACTGCCCCCGGCCAAGCCGAGCTGGATCAAGTACGGGCTGGACGGCTCGCCGCCCGAGTTCGGCGGCGGCTCCGAGTCCCCGATGGGCGGCGAGGTCTACCGCTACGACCCCAACTCGACCTCCACGGTGAAGTTCCCGCAGTCCCTCGACGGCCGCTACTTCGCCGCCGAGTACGGGCGCCAGTGGATCAAGGCCATCGAGGTCAGGAGCGACGGCTCCTACGGGTCGATCGAGGACGTCCCCTGGAACGGCACCCAGGTCATGGACACCGACTTCGGCCCCGACGGCGCGCTGTACGTCCTGGACTACGGCACCGGCAGCAACAACTCGGCCCTGTACCGCATCGAGTACATCGCGGGCAGCAACCGCAACCCGGTCGCCCGGGCCGCCGCCGACCGCACCTCCGGCGCCCTGCCGCTGACCGTGCGGTTCTCCTCCCAGGGCAGCTCCGACCCCGAGGGTGGGACGCTGACGTACTCCTGGAACTTCGGCGACGGCACCACGTCCACGCAGGCCAACCCCACCCACACGTACACCGGCGCGGGCACCTATCGGCCCACCCTCACGGTCCGCGACCCGGAGGGCCTGACCGGCACCGCGAGCCTGGTGGTGACCGCCGGCAACACGGCACCGACGGTGACCCTGCAACAGCCCCTGGACGGGCAGCCGTTCGCCTTCGGCGACACCGTGCCGTTCAAGGTGCAGGTCAGCGACCCCGAGGACGGAACCGTCGACTGCTCCAAGGTGAAGGTCACCTATCTCCTCGGCCATGACAGCCACACCCACGCCATCACCTCCACCAACGGCTGCGATGGCAACCTCACCGTGCCCGCCGACGGCGAACACGACAGCGCCGCCAATCTGTACGGTGTCTTCGACGCCGAGTACACCGACGCCGGCGGCCTGACCACGCACTCCGTGCGCACTCTGCAACCGCGTCATCGGCAGGGCGAGCACTTCGGCGCCCAGTCCGGCATCCAGATCGCCGATCACGCCACGGCCGAGGGCGGCAGGACGGTCGGATTCACCGATGACGGCGACTGGATCTCGTTCAAGCCGTACGTCCTCGCGGGCGCCACGAAGTTCACCGCCCGGGTGGCATCCGGTGGCGCAGGCGGCACCCTCCAGGTACGCGCCGGCTCTGCCACCGGCACCCTCCTCGGCTCCGCGACCGTGCCGGTGACCGGCGGCTGGGACACCTTCACCGACGTCACCGCCAACCTCTCCGGCGCGCCAGCCGGAACCACCGAGCTGTTCCTGGTGTTCCGCGGCCCGACCGGGCAGGGCAATCTGTTCGACGTCGACGCCTTCACCGTCGGCTCCGGTTCCGCCACGACGACGCCGTGGGAAGCGGAGTCGTACAGCTCCGCCTCTGGTGTGCAGTCGGCCGCGCACGGTACGGCCAGCGGTGGTCTGACGCTGGGGTACATCGACAACGGCGACTGGGCCGGGTATGCCTCCGTGTCCACCACGGGTGCGGCCTCCGTCTCCGCGCGGGTCTCCTCGGCCGGGGCCGGCGGCACCCTCCAGTTCCGCTCCGGCTCGCAGACCGGTCCGCTGCTGGGCTCCGTGACCGTGCCGGTGACCGGCGGCTGGGACACCTTCACCACCGTCAGCACCACACTCAACGGCGCTGGATCGGGCCCGCTGTTCCTCACCTTCACCGGAGGCTCCGGTTCTCTGTTCGACGTCGACACCTTCACGCTCAACTCGTCCGCCTCCGCGGCGCGAAAGGGGCGATGACCATGACCATCCTGATGCGGCGGCTGCGCCGCGGCACCGCTGCCCTGGCGCTGGGCCTGCTCGGCGCCCTGATCACCCCGGCAGGCACCGCGCACGCTGCCTCCTTCGAGGTCCTGGTGTTCTCCAAGACGGCCGGCTTCCGTCACGACGCGATCCCGGCCGGCATCGACGCCCTGCGCACACTCGGCGGGCAGAACGACTTCACCGTCGCGGCCACCGAGGACGCCGGGGCCTTCACCGCGTCGAACCTCGCGAGCTACGAGGCCGTGGTGTTCCTCAACACCACCGGCGATGTCCTCAACTCCGCGCAGCAGAACGCCTTGCAGTCCTACGTCGACTCCGGCGGCGGCTACGTCGGCGTGCACGCGGCGGCCGACACCGAGTACGACTGGCCCTACTACGGACAGCTCGTCGGTGCCTGGTTCCAGAGCCACCCAGCGATCCAGCAGGCCACGATCCGCACCGAGGACCGGACCCACCCGGCCACCACCCACCTGGGCGCGACCTGGACCCGCACCGACGAGTGGTACAACTACCGTGCCAACCCCCGCCCCAACGTGCGCGTCCTCCAGACACTGGACGAAAGCACCTACAGCGGCGGCTCGATGGGCGCCGACCACCCCATCACCTGGTGCCACAGCCAGGGCACGGGCCGATCCTTCTACACCGGGCTCGGCCACACCATCGAGTCCTACGCCGACCCCGCCTTCCGTTCACTGCTGTTGGGCGGGGTCCGGTACGCCGCCGGGCAGGCGACGGCCGACTGCTCGGCCCCGGCGGGCAACGGCCAGATCGAGGCCGAGTCGTACAGCTCCGGCTCCGGTGTGCAGGTGGCCGCGCACGCCCCGGCCAGCGGCGGACAGACACTCGGCTACATCGAGCATGGGGACTGGGCAGGCTACTCCCATGTCACCACCGCGGGAGCGAAGACCTTCACGGCGAAGGTCTCCTCCGCGGGCGCGGGCGGCACGATCGAGATCCGGTCCGGCTCGGCCGGCGGCACCCTGCTCGGTTCGGTGGCGGTACCGGTCACCGGGGGCTGGGAGACGTTCACGACCGTCACCACGCCCCTGACCGCCTCCGCCTCCGGGTCGCTCTTCCTGCGCTTCACCGGGGGCGGCGGGGCCCTGTTCGACATCGACACGTTCCGCCTCGGCGCCGAAACCACCGCCGGACCGCTGTCCGACGACGTACACCTCTTCTACTACCCCTGGTACGGGAGCCCGACGGTGAACGGCGGCTGGCGCCACTGGCAGCAGGGCGGCCACACCCCACCCGACGGCCTCGGCGCCGACCTCTACCCGGCACTCGGCCCGTACGACTCCGGTGACTTCGACGGCACAGTCGACCAGCACATGAAGTGGGTCGCCCGGTCGGGCGCCGGCGTGATCGTCCACAGCTGGTGGGGCCGGGGCAGCTACGAGGACCGGCTCGCGCGCGGCGTACTCGACGCGGCGCAGGAGCAGGGCATCCAGGTGGCCTGGCACCTGGAGCCGTACTCGGGCCGCACCGGGGCATCGACGGCCGCCGACATCGAGTACATCAACAGCACCTACGGCAGCCACCCCGCCTTCCACCGCTCGGCGGACCACGGCGGCAAGGGCGCGTTCTACGTCTTCCAGAGCCTCGACATCACCGACTGGACGGCACTGGACCAGGTCACCGACACGAGCATCGTCCTCGCCCAGACCACGGACACCACCAAGATCGCGCACTTCTCCGGCATGTACACCTACGACGGCATCGCGGGCGCCACGGCTCCCGGTTGGAAACAGGCCGGCGACTACGCCCGTGCCCATGGTCTGATCTGGGCTCCGTCCGTCGCGCCGGGCTACATCGACGACCGGGCGGTGCCGGGCAACGCAACAC
Organism: Streptomyces sp. R11; assembly: GCF_041051905.1. NCBI lineage: Bacteria > Bacillati > Actinomycetota > Actinomycetes > Kitasatosporales > Streptomycetaceae > Streptomyces > Streptomyces sp. R11. The sequence goes on along the minus strand of NZ_CP163432.1, from coordinate 8,862,245 downwards.
CCACCGTGGAGCGCGCCGACGGCGCGGCGTACGACCGGCAGTGGTCCAACGCCCTGGATCCGGCGATCGGCGGGTCGCCGACCTGGGTGTCGGTCACCTCGTTCAACGAGTGGCACGAAGGGAGTTCCATCGAGCCGGCCGACTCCACCCCGCCGGCCGGCCACGGCTACCAGACGTACAGCGGGGCGTACGGGCAGACGGGAGAGGCGGCGCAGACGGCGTACCTGGATCGCACCGCGTACTGGGTCGGCCGCTTCCAGGGAGCGGCCGCCGACTGAGGCCGCACCGGCGAGATGCCCGGTCGCAGCCATCAACTCGACCGGGCAGTCGGTGCATCGCTCGGCTGCTCGTAGGGGACGCGTGCTCCTCGCGGGCCTGCCGCCTGCCGAGCGCAGGGATGCCCTGGATCATGTCGGCCCGTTGGAGCGACTGACGGGCCGTACGATCACCGATCGCGGGCGGCTGGAGGAGGTGCTGGACCAGGTGGCCGAGCAGGGTTACGCGCTGCACGAGGGCGAACTGGACGAAGGACTGCGCTCGATCGCCGTACCCGTGCACGACCGCGACCGGAAGGTGGTGGCGGCCGTCAATGCCGCGATGCACAACAGCCGCCGCACCCCGGAAGAGTGCACCACCGAACTCCTCCCCCAACTCCGTGCCACGGCAGCTCGCATCGAGACGGAGTTCGCGACGGCCACGCGTTTCGTGAAGATCCCAGTGACCTGATCACCGACCGCGGGGGCAGCCGAACGATGTGCTGCTTCAGGCCCTTCCCGGCGCGGGTGAACTGCCCGTGCGCGGCTGACGTCGTACGATCCTGTCGCCACGCATCCGCACGCGCCGGCCTCCGACATCTGCTGCCGGACCGCAACCGAGACGACGTACATCCGAGGAGACACGAAGGCTGATGATCTTCATCACCGCCAAGTTCCGAGTCCGTCCCGAGCATGCCGATCGGTGGCCGGACATCACCGCCGACTTCACCGAAGCCACGCGCCGGGAGCCCGGCTGCCTCTGGTTCGACTGGTCGCGAAGCGTGACGGACCCCACGGAGTACGTCCTGGTCGAGGCCTTCCGCGATGACGAAGCGGGCGCGGCTCACGTGCAGTCGGCGCACTTCAGGGCCGCGCAGCAGACGTTGCCGCCCCATCTGATCGAGACGCCTCGCATCGTGAACGCGAACATTCCGCAGGACGACTGGTCGCTGCTGGGCGAGATGGCCGTGCCCGAGCAGGGGTAGGGCCCGCCGGGCGGCTCGGGCGGCTCAGCCGAGCAGTTGTGCGCTGCTGACCGGTTCACGCCGCTGTTGTCCATTGATGCGGTGCCGCTCGATGGACGAGCGCCGGTACACCTCCTGCCGCACCCGCTGGATCTCGCCGATGGGCCGGTGCTCCTCTCGTGAGCGCCACGGCGTGATCGACGTGGCGTCGGCGGCCGCGACGTTGTCCTCCCCGCCGACGTCCTGACGCGGGAGGTCCACACGGGCGACGGTCACCCAGGGGGACAACTCTTCGGGCCACTTCACGGAGGTGTTGTCCACCGGCATGCGAGCCAGATCGGTGTTGAGCTGCACCTGGAGCTCGAAGGAATGGTCGCGCTCCTCGGCCTCGGCGATCAGCGTGCGGCGAAACGCCTCGTTGTCCGCGCGCACGTCCACGATCTGGTGTGTGAGGGCGGCCAGGGATTCGGCCGTCGGCACGGTGCGGATCTTGGCGATGTGGTCGCCGTACCGGAAGGCCCCCATGCTGTTGTAGGTGTACGACAGCAGGTTCCTGCGCGGGACGGTGGTGAACGAGAGCATGGCGAACAGTTCGTCCCACAGCCAGCCGTCAGGATCGGTGAGCGTGCCCCGGCGGGTCAGGAACTCCGCCATCCAGGTCTTGCGGCGGGCGGGGTTCGCCAGGCCTTCCGGCAGCTCCGCGAACAACTCCTCGATGACCATGTAGTCGTAGGCGGTGTTCGCGAAGAAGACGTCATTGTTGATCAGGTTGAGGTCGAAGGTGCCGGCGTCCGCTTCATCGGCCAGCAGTGACCGGCCGGGGACCCCGAACAGCTTGATGCCCATCCCGCACGCCGCGCCCAGCTGGTGGTCGGGACGCTGGTGGCCCAGACCGTTGGAGTAGCGGACGACGGCGTCGTACACGGTGGGCCGGGCAAAGATGCCCTGCCCGTGGAGGCCCTGGTTGTCACCGACCGTGACGGTGGCTTTGAGGAGGCCGTACGTCTTTCCGTGAGCGGTGCGGACGGCGCGGCCGACGGCCTCGCGTTCGACCGAGGCACCGGTGCGCTGCGCCACCTGTGCGACCACCGCTTCCAACTCCGCTTGATAGTCAGGGCGTTCGGCGGGGCGGTAATCCTCATAGCGGACGGGATCCATGGTGCTGCCTCCTTGTGACAGTGCCGTTGATTCCCAAAATCTAGCCAGCAATTAAATTGTGCACAATATAACTTGCTGTGATGAATCACACGCCGATGAGGGAACCCGTGTCCGGGGCACCGCACCGGCGGGGATACAAGCCGTAGTGAATGGTCAGGCGGGCGCGCCGGTCAGCGGTTGCTCGGTCCACACGGTCTTGCCTTCGCGGGTGTAGCGGGTACCCCACCGTTCGGTCATCTGGGCCACCAGGAACAGGCCGCGCCCGCCCTCGTCGGTCGTACGGGCGCGGCGCAGGTGTGGTGAGGTGTGGCTGGTGTCGCTGACCTCGCACACCAGGCACCGTTCCCGGATCAGCCGGAGCGTCGCAGGACCGCCGGCGTAGCGGTAGACGTTGGTGATCAGTTCGCTGGCGATCAACTCGGTGGTGAACGCCAGGTGCTCCAGACCCCATTCGGTCAGCTTGGCCGAGGTCAGTGCCCGGGCGCGGGCGGCGCTGGCAGGCTCCGGGGGTAGATGCCAGGAGGCGACATTCTCCGGCGGCAGCATGCGGGTGCGAGCGATCAGCAATACGACGTCGTCACTGGGCAGCGAGGGGACCAGCGCGTCGACCACTGCTTGGCATGTCCGTTCCAGCGTGTCGGCAGGGCGGGTGAGCGTTGCACACAGCTTCGTCAGGCCGACGTCGGCATCGATGTGGCGTTCACCGATGATTCCGTTGGTGTACAGGCACAGCAGACTTCCCTCGGCCAGTTCGATCTCCCGGGCCTCGAACGGCAGGCCGCCCAGGCCGAGCGGTGGGCCGGCGGGCAGGTCGAGCAGCGCCACCCGTCCATCCGGCGCGGTCACCACCGGCGGCGGGTGACCGGCGCGGGCAACGGAGCAGCGCCCGGAGACCGGGTCGTACACGGCGTACAGACAGGTGGCGCCGACGACCTGCTCTCCCACGGGCCGTTCGCCGACTGCTTCCTGTTCGGCCGCCACCAGGTTGACCAGGTCGTCGAGGCGGGAGAGGACCTCGTCCGGTTCCATGTCGAGGCTGGCGAGCGTATGGACCGCGGTGCGCAGCCGGCCCATGGTGGCGGCAGCATGGATACCGCGCCCCACCACGTCGCCGACGACGAGGGCGACCCGGGCCCCGGACAGGGGAATGACGTCGAACCAGTCGCCGCCAAGGCCTGGGCCCGCGCTGGCCGGCAGGTACCGCAGGGCCATCTCGACAGCCGACTGCTCCGGAATCGCCCGGGGCAGAAGGCTTCTCTGCAAGGCGAACGCGGTCTGCTGATGCTGCGTGAAGCGCCGGGCGTTGTCGATGGCGACGGCGGCGCGCGAGGCGAGTTCCTGAGCAAGGGTGAGATCGTCCGCCTCGAAGGCATCGGGGCGGCGCGAACGCCACAGGGTCATGACGCCGAGCACCAGGCCACGCGCGGCAAGAGGCACCACGATCAAGGAGTGGGTGCCCGGATCGGGAGCATGGGCCCCCTGATGGCCCACCGTCGAGAACCAGTCGGGCGGGAGAACCGGCTCCAGGACAGGTCGTCCCTCGGCCAGGCATCCGGCCTGAGGTGTGTCGGGCCCGAACTCCACGGGCTCGCCGTGAGGGTGGGGCGGGCCGGGCTGCTGGGCACCGACGCCGTAGGCCCCCAGTCGCACGAGAGGCCCTGCCAGGGCGCGCGGCGGTTCCTCACCCCGCGTCACCGGCTCAAGGAGGTCCACCGACGCATGGTCGGCGAGGTGAGGCACCATCACCTCGGCGAGTTCCCGGGCGGTCTCGGCCACGTCGAGAGTGGTTCCGATGCGACTGCCGACCTGGTCGAGGAGCGCGAGCCGGCGCTGTGCCCGATGACGTTCGGTGATGTCCTCGATCAACTCGGCCACACCCAGGATACGGCCGGACGGCTCCTCCATCCGGAAGGACGAGACCAACGCGACCCGCTCTCGTGCCGGATCCCGCTCCAGGCGAACGAACTGCTCGGAGTAGACCAGGGGTCTTCCGGTCTCCATCACCTGGCGCACCCGGTCCACAGCCTTGCGTGCGTCGTCAGGGAGGAGCATCCGCCCGGTGGGCAGCTCCCGAAAGTCGTCTGCCGGGACGCCGGTGAAGCGTTCGATGGCCCGGTTGACCCGGAGAATCCTCAGGTCGGGGCCGTGGATGACCAGACCGATCGGGCACTGGCGGTACAACCCGTCGAGAACCGCGCGGTCCCCTTGCCATTCCAGGACGTCAACCGCGGGTGCCCCCGCAAGAAACCACTCACGGACCCGGCCATCGCGTGACACCTCCTGGGCCCTGAGCCCCAGCGCCACGAGCTGCCCGTCGCGGTGCCGCAATGTGAGGACGCCGAACCAGCCGCCGGCACTTCTGCAGGTCACCGCGGCCTCGGTGGCAGCCGGCAGATCACGAGGATCGACCAGAACCTCGAGTGCCGGGCGACCGATCACGGCTGTGTCCGGATGGCCGAGCAGTTCCTGAGCCCGCCGGTTCCATCCGACGACGACTCCCCGGTCGTCGAGCACCGCCAAGGCGGCGAGATGCAGGCCGAATGGATCGTCGTGGCCTTCGCTGAGCTCCGTCATCCGCTTCTCCACCGCTGGACACGACCGTGTACGCGGTCACCGATGGTCTGCCGCGGGTCCTGACCGCGGCCGGTGATCGGCATGACGGCGTCCGTGGCGGTGGCTCGGTGTTCCCGAATGCACGTTGACCTGCTGACCATGTAAGCCTATTGAATTCCGACGAAGGACGCGCCTTGTCCGCGGCGCGGCGTGGCGGGCGCGAGGGGCTACGGCAAGCAGGTTGACATGTACGCGCTGCCGGCGCGTTCGCGGATGTGCCGTTTCTCCAGGTCCAGCAGCCTGCCAACGGCACCGAAGGACCAGTGCGTCGCGGCCACCGGCCGACACCCTTCTGCTGCGTGCCGACGCCGAACTGCGCACTCGCTCGACCTGAGAGCCACTTCCCCACCGCACGGGTCCCGGGCACGGCGGGGGCGGCCCTCAGCGGTCAGGGCATCGACCGCTGGGGGCCGCCCCGCCGGCTCACTTCGCCAGCGGGCCGAACTCCTTGCGGGTATCCACCGGCTCACCGAACAGTTGCCACCGCTCGCCCTCGAACCGCATCAGCTGCATCGTCTCGATCGGGAAGGCGTCATCGGGCCCGGTGGAGAGGGTGACGCCGGGCAACAGCATGTCCACCTTGACGTCCTTGAGGTTGCGCACCGCGTCCCGCATCCCCTCCCTGGTCGGACACTTCATCGCGTCCAGAGCCTTGTGCAAGCTGGAGGCGGCGGCCCAGCCGTAGGCGTTGAACTGGTTGGCCGGGTCGGAGTCGGGCGCGTACTTGCGCAGCGCGTCCTGGTACGTCTTCATCTCCGTGTCGTCGGCCCACTGCGGGTCGGCGGGGTCCTTGAAGTAGGTCGCCGAGACCACGCCCTGGACGTTCTTGAAGCCGACGGGCTTGAGCACGGTGGCCGACGAGGACACGTTGTTCACGATGTGCAGCGGGTTCCACTTGGTGTTCTTGGCATCGGCGGCGAGGGCCTGGCTGCCGAACTTCGGCGTGGTGACGTTGAGCAGCACATCCGCCTTGGACCGCGCGAGGCTTGTCATCTGGGCGGAGACGGAGGGGTCGGTGACCTCGTAGCTCTCCTCGGCGACCACCTTGATTCCGCTGCCTGCGAGGGCCGCCTCGAACCCGCCGAGCAGATCCTTGCCGAAGTCGTCGTTCTGGTAGAGGACGGCGACCTTGGCCTTCGGCTTCTCCTCCTTGAGGTACTTGGCGTACACCCGTGCCTCGGCGATGTAGTTGGGCTGCCAGCCGGTGGTCCACGGGTGGTCGTCGTCCGTACCCCAGACGGAGGCACCGGTGGCGACGAAAGGCTGCGGCACCTTCCGCTTGTTGAGGTAGTCCCACACGGCGGCCGTGGACGGGGTGCCCAGGGTCTGGAAGACGGCGAAGACCTTCTCCTGCTCGACGAGTCTGCGGGCTTCCTCGACCGCCTTGGGCGGCTGGTAGCCGTCGTCGCGGACGGTGAACTCCACGGTGCGGCCGTCTATGCCGCCCTTGTCGTTGACGTGCTTGAAGTAGGCGCTCACGCCTTTGCTGATCGTGCCGTATGCGGAGGCCGGTCCCGACAGTGGGTAGATGCCGCCCAGCTTGATGGTCTTGTCGGTGATGCCGGTGGTCTGCTGGCCCTGGCAGGCGCCGTCGGCGGCGGCGTCCTTGTCGTCCTGCCCGCGCTGGCTGCTGCAGGCGGTGGCGAGGAGCAGGGCGGCGGACGCGGCCGCGGCCGCGCGCAGAGTGGTCGTCATGCGCATGTGATTCATTCCTTTTCCATGCGGGGCGGGGCGCCCACGGGTTGGGCATCGACAGGTGCGGGCTCCGCCGGGGTGGGAGGCGCGGAGGGTTCGGCGTCGCACTCCCGGTCGCCGACGACCGGGGTGGTGGTTCGGGTGAGGCGACCGGCGGCGCCCCGGACACGGCCCGCCAGACCGGCGAGTCCCGTCGGCGCCACGAACATCACCGCGATGATCAGCAGGCCGAACACCACGCCGGGCGCCGCCTCGCTGATGTCCTGGGCCACGCTCGGCACGTACATCACGAAGGCCGCGCCCAGCAGCGGTCCGTACAGTGAGGCGAGCCCACCGACCACCAGGCCGGCCAGCAGCGTGATGGACAGCACGAAGCTGAACGAGTCGGGCGAGACGAAGCCGATCACCCAGGTGTAGACGCATCCGGAGACGCCCGCGAACATCGCGCTCCACGCGAAGGCAAGGGTCTTGTGCAGCGACAGCCGTACGCCCATGACCTCCGCGGCGCTCTCGTTGTCCCGCACCGCGAGCAGCGCCCGACCGACCCGTGACCGCAGCAGGTTGCGGGCGAGCAGCAGAGCCACCGCGGTGACGGCGAGGACGACGAAGTACGTCCACTGATCCTCGGCCAGCCCGCTCCACGCGGGTGGTTGCAGCTTGTCCACGGTCAGGCCCATCGAGCCGCCCGTCACCGGTTCGAGCCGCTTGAGCAGCGGTGGCAGGAACACCGCGAAGGCGAGCGTGACCAGGGCCAGGTACAGCCCGCGCAGCCGCAGGGCGGGCACGCCGAAACCGAGGCCGAGGAGGAAGCATCCGACGGCCGCGACCGGCAGCGTGGCCAGGTGGCCGGTGTCGTAGCGGTCGAGCATGACCGCTGCCGTGTAGGCCCCTGCCGCGAAGAACGCACCGTGTCCGAGGGAGATCTGCCCGCCGAATCCGACCAGCAGGTTCAGGCCGGCCAGCGCCACGGCGTACAGCAGCACCATGGTCAGCTGGAAGACCTGGAAGGGGGCGAAGTAGAACGGTGCGCCGACTGCGACGCCCGCGGCGAGCAGCACGGTGAGCGCGGCCCGCAGGCGGCGGGCGCGGTCGGTGCCGAGTGCTGCGGTGATCGTGCTCATGCGCGCTCCACCGCCGCCCGTCCGAAGAGGCCCTGGGGTCGCACCAGCAGCACCGCCAGGATGATCAGCAGGGGTACGCCCACCTTCAGATCGGCACCGATCACGTCCACGTACGCCCCGGCCAGCGTCTCGGCCACGCCCACGACCAGGCCGCCGACGACCGCGCCGACCGGGCTGTCGAAGCCACCGAGGGTGGCCGCGGCGAACGCGTAGATCAGCACTCCGCCCATCATGTTGGGCTCGAGGAACAGCAGCGGGGCGACGAGCACGCCCGACACCGCGCCGACTGTCGCGGCCAGCCCCCAGCCGAGCATCAGCACGCGGCCCACTCGAATGCCCGACAGCCGGGCGGAGGCGGGGTTGCAGGCGACCGCCCGCATCACCAGGCCGATGGAGGTGTGCTGGAACAGCAGGTACAGCAGGCCCATCACGACGGCCACGACCGCGATGATTCCGAGGCTCGACCAGTCCACGCGGACCCCGGCCAGGTCGATCCCGCCGTCGGGGAACGGCTGCGGGAAGTCCTTCACGGTGAACGACCAGATCAGACCGGCCATGGCGTTGACGAAGATGAACAGACCGACCGTGACGATGACCATCGTCAGCTCGGGCGCGTTCTGCACCGGGCGGATGACGATCCGTTCGACCAGCATGCCGCCGGCGAAGGACACCGCCAGGGTCACCGGCAGCGTTAGCCAGAACGACATCCCGGACGCCACGAGTTGCCACGCCACGTACGTGGAGATCATGGCGAGCTCGCCCTGCGCGAAGTTGACGATTCCGGTGAACCGGTGGATCAGTACCAGGGCCAGCGCCAGGCTGGCATAGACGGCACCGGAGCCAACCCCTTCCACCACTTGCTGGAGCAGTTCGGTCACTGCGCTCACCCGCCCTGTCCGGAGCGGACGGAGACCCCGAGGTACACCTCGGCGACCTGCCCGTCCTCGCGGATCTCCCGGGACGGTCCGGACAGCACCAGGCGGCCGGCCTCCAGTACGTGCGCCCGGTGCGCCACATCCAGCGCGAGCTGGGCGTTCTGCTCGACGACGACCACAGTGGTGCGTTCCTCCTCGTTGACGGCACGGACGATCTCGAACAGCTCGCGAGTGACCAGCGGCGCGAGCCCCAACGACGGCTCGTCCAGGAGCAACAGCGAGGGCCGCAGCATCAGCGCCCTGCCGATGGCGAGCATCTGCTGTTCGCCGCCGCTGAGGCTGCCGGCGGTTTGACGGGCCCGCTGGCGCAGTTTGGGGAAGTAGTCGTAGATGCGCTCCGCATCGGCCGCCACGCCTGCGCGCTCGGCACGGCCCCGCTTCCATCGGCCGGTGCGCAAATGGGCGCCGATGCGCAGGTTCTCCTCGACGGTCAGGTCGTTGAAGGTGCCCCGGCCCTCGGGTACGTGCGCCACGCCGAGACGCGCGGTCTGCTCGGGCGAGCGACCCAGCAGCTCCGTACCGTTCAACGTCACCGAGCCGCGTCCGCGGACCATGCCGCACAGGGCCCGCAGAGTGGTTGTCTTGCCCGCGCCATTGGGCCCGAGGACCGCGCACACCTCGCCACGTGCGACGGTGAAGTCGAGCCCCTGGAGCACGCGGGCCTGACCGTATCCGGCATGCAGACCGGTGACCTTCAGGAAGTCCGGCTCCCCGCTCGACTGTCCGGTCTCGGTGCTGTCGTTGGTGGATTCCGTCATGCCGGCACCCCCAGGTACGCCTCGATGACCGCAGGGTCACGCTGGATCCCCTCCGGCGACCCCTCGGCGATCTTGCGCCCGAAGTCGAGACACACGACCTTGTCGCACAGGCCCATCACGAACCCCATGTGGTGTTCGACCACCACGAGCGTCAGGTCGAAGTCCTCGCGCACCGACCGGACCAGATCCGCGAATTGGTCGACCTCGCCGTGGCTGAGCCCGTTGACGGGTTCGTCGAGCAACAGCAGCCGGGGCCGTACCGCGAGGGCCCGGGCGAGCTCGACGCGTTTGAGTGTGCCGAACGGCAGCCCGGAGGCGGGGTGGTCGGCGACATCCGCGAGGCCGAGACGCCGTAGCAAGTCATCTGCCTGGTCACGTAGTTCCCTCTCCTCACGCCGGACGCGGGGCAGCCGGAGCGCCGCGGCCAGGTGTCCCGAATGCCCCCGGCTGTGGGCGCCGACCATGACGTTCTCCCGGACCGTGAGCCGCGGGAACAGACCCAGGTTCTGGAAGGTGCGGGCGATACCGCGCCCGGCCACGGAGTGCGGTGGGAGGGCGAGCAGGTCCTCGTCCTCGAACCGGACCGTCCCCGCATCAGGGGTGCAGCGCCTGGTGAGGCAGTTGAACAAGGTGGTCTTGCCGGCTCCGTTCGGTCCGATGAGCCCCACGGCGGTGCCCGGCTCGACGGTGAACGCGACACCGTCGAGTGCCGTGATCCCGCCGAAGCGCACGCTGATACCGTCGACCGCGAGCATGAGAGACGCCCCTTCCGAGGTACTGGGGGGTGGGCGAGCGTCACAGTAAGTGGGCGCCTTCCGAGCGCACATTGGGTGCGAGCACCCAACTTCGCGGCCACCGGTCTGTGCGCCACGCCCAACGCCCCCGGCATCTCGCCCGCCGAGCCTGTTGACGGGACACGAGGAAGCCAGCGACGATCGGCGCCATGCCTCGCGGACCCGCTCTGGGCGCCCCCGCACTCTCCGAACCCCTCAGCCGGGAGCGGCACCGGATCCTGCACACCGTCCACGACCGGCTCGAGGACGTGGCGAAGACCGCCGTCGCGGTGATGCGCACGGAGATCCCGTCGTACGCGCTGCAGGACGAGCGGTTCTTCGACGACGTTCGGGACCAGGTCCTCACGCACTACCGGATGCAGCTGGCGGCGCTGGCCGGCGACCAGGACATCGCCCCCGAAGACCTGGTCTTCAGCCGCGCGGCAGCCATGCGCAGAGCACGCGCGGGGTTCGCCCTCGAGGACTGGATCAGTGCCTTCCGGGTCGGCCGGCAGGTGTTGTGGGACGAACTGCTGGACTGCGCGGGCACCTCCGCCGAGGCGCAGCAGGCCGCGCTGTCCCTCGTCACACCGCTGATGCGGTACGTCGACTACGCCAGCACTCATGCCGCGCAGGCCTATGTCGAGTACCAGCAGCATGTGGTCGCCGACGCGGACCGGGAGCGCCGGGATCTCCTGGACCAGCTGCTGGCCGGCGCGGCACCGACGCGCGGCCCGCTGCTGGCCGCGGCGCAGGCTTACGGCATCGGACCGCACTCGCCGATGATGGCGGTCGTCGCGGTGTGCGTCGGCGACACCCGCACCGGCGACCCCACCTCGGCCGAACAGGGCTACGCGACCAGCGCGTCCATCGGCGTGGCCGGTCCCTGGGCCGGCCGAACCCTGGTCGTCGTACGCCACGGCGAGGTGGTGGCCGTGCCCGTGGTCCGCACCGGCATGGACGCGGAGGACATCTGCGCCCACTTCGAGGCGGTACAGCAACGGCTCGCGCGAGAGGGAACCATGCTGTCCATGGGCATCAGTACGGTCGCCCAGGGCGCCGGCGAACTGCCGCGCGCCTACGAGGAGGCACGGGCCGCCCTCGACCTCGTGCCGAGCGGGAGCGGGGGCGGGGTGGCGGCACTGCCGCGGCTGTCCCCGTTCGACTACCTGGCGCTGCGCGCCGACGACCTCGCCCGGCAGCTGGTCGATCCCCGCGTGCGTGCGCTGCTGGATGAGGACCGCAGACGTGGCGACACGCTGGCGGCCACCATACGGGCCTTCGCGGAGGCCGACCTCAACCTGCGGCTGGCCGCCGACCGGCTGCGGGTGCACCACAACACGGCGCACTACCGATTGCGCCGGATCGAGGAACGCACCGGGCGCAGTCCGCGTCGGATCGCCGACCTCCTGGAACTGCTGGTCGCCCTCGCCATCCGCGACGGTGCCGGGGAAGGTGGGGATTGCCGGTGAGCGGCATCGTGGAGTCTGCCGGGCCCGAGGCGCTACGTCAGCAGGCCGACGGGCAGAAGGGAATGGACCGGCCGGAGGCAGCCACCGGGCAGCACCGAACGGTCCGCTGTGCGCTTCTTGACGCCGCGCTGGAGGTGTTCACCGAGCGCGGTTACTCTGACGCCGGTCTCGCCGAGATCGCGGCGCGCTCCGGCATCCCGGTGGGCAGTCTCTTCCAGCACTACGGCGGAAAGCGAGGGCTTTACCTCGCCCTCTGGGAGGAGTTCCGGGAGGAGCAGGAGCGCCGGACCGCGGCCACGCTGACCGCCGAGCGGGGCCGTGGTGTGGACGACCCCATCGCCCTGTTCGTGGCGGGAGCGAGGGCGTACCTGGCGGGTGCCTGGGACAACCGGCGGCTCGGCAGACTCATCGCGGAGGACGACGGTCCCGCGGGCTTCGACGCCCTGCGCCGCCAGTGGGACCGCGCGTGGGTGCGGCGCAACGCCCGGCTCCTGGAGGTGGACGAGAAGCGACGTGCCGGCCGGGTTCGGGTGCGAGTGCTCACCACTGTGATCGGCGGTGCGGCACGCGAGCTGGCCGACTGCGGGGACGAGTCGGAGGCCCTGGAGATCGTGGACGAGGTGTGCGGCATCCTGATCCATCTGACGGCACCGCCCGGCTGACACGCCCGGCGCGTGGGGGGCCACAGGACCAGGCCACAGCCCGACGACAACCGACTCCAGAGCACCGGGCACCGGCTGCTGGGCCAGGGCAACTCGGCCACTCGACGCCGAGGTTTCGAGCCTCAGCTCACCGCCCCGGCGTCGATTTCGACGAAGTCCGCGCTAGACGCCGATGCCGGCTCCTTGCCTGAACGGCCGTGCGTCACCCAGCAGTTGCCCCCCGTCGATCACCATGGTCTCGCCGGTGATCCAACTCGCGGCGTCCGAGACGAGGAAGGCGACCGCGGAGGCGATGTCAGCAGGCTCCCCTATGCGGCCCAGCGCCACCGAGGCGGACACCGCCTGCTCGTGCTCCTTCCACAGGGCCTCGGCCAGCTTCGTGCGCACCACACCCGGTGCCACCGCGTTGACGCGGACCTTCGGCGAGAGCTCCAGGGCCAGTTGCCCGGTGAGATGGATCAGTGCGGCCTTCGACGCGTTGTACAACCCGATGTTCGCCTCGGAGGCCATGCCGCCCACCGACGCGGTGTTGACGACCGCCCCGCCGTGCTCGCCCATCCAGGCCCGCGTGGCCAGTCCGGTCCACAGGACGGGCGCCCACAGGTTCACGTCGAAGGTCTTCGCGAACCGACCGTGGTCCTGGTCGATGACCGGCCCGAAGGCCGGGTTGGTCCCCGCGTTGTTGACGAGGATGTCCAGGCTGCCGAAGCGCTCGAGGGTCAGATCCACACAGCGCTGGGCCGCCTCTTCGTCGACCGCGTGCGCTCCGACGCCGACCGCTGTGCCCTTGACCTGGGCAGCGGCGGCGTCCGCCGCCTCCTGGGACCGGGAGGTGAGGACGACGTTTGCGCCGGCCGCGGCGACGGCCTGGGCGATCGCCAGCCCGATACCGCGCGAGGCCCCGGTGACGACGGCGGTGCGACCGGTGAGGTCCAGTCCTGCCATGTCAGTTCACCGCCGCCGTCGCCACGTCGCGGTACTGCCGCAGTTCCTGCTTGGCGATGGCCCGCTTGTGAACCTCGTCGGGACCGTCCGCCAGCCGCAACGTCCGCAGATGCGCGTACATCATCGCCAAGGGGAAGTCGTCGGTCACTCCCGCTCCCCCGTGCACCTGAATCGCGCGGTCCACGATCTTCAACGCGATGTCGGGGGCGGCTACCTTGATGGCCGCGATCTCGGTGCGCGCTTCCTTGTTCCCGACCGTGTCCATGAGATACGCCGCCTTGAGCGTGAGCAGGCGGATCATCTCGATGTCGATACGCGCTTCCGCGATCCAGTCCTGGATGTTGGACCGTTCGGCAACCGGACTGCCGAAGGTCACCCGTGACTGTGCGCGCCGGCACATCAGTTCCAGCGCCCGCTCGGCCGCGCCGATGGCACGCATGCAGTGGTGGATGCGACCGGGCCCGAGCCGGGCCTGGCTGATGGCGAAACCCTCGCCCTCGCCCTTGAGTACGTCCTTGGCCGGCACCCGGACATCCTCGAAGACGATCTCCGCATGGCCCTCGCGATCCGCGTACCCGAACACCGGGAGGTTGCGGACCACAGTGACCCCGGGGGCGTCGATCGGGACGACCATCATCGACTGCTGGCGATGTGGGGCCGCCGTCGGGTCGGTCTTGCCCATCACGATGAGCACCTTGCAGTTCTTGTGCATCGCGTTCGAAGCGAACCACTTGCGGCCGTTGAGCACGTACTCGTCGCCGTCGCGCTCCATCCGCAGCTCGATGTTGGTGGCGTCAGAGCTGGCGACACGCGGCTCGGTCATCGCGAAGGCCGAGGCCATCGTTCCGTCGAGCAGGGGCTTGAGGTACTTCTCCTTGTGCTCGTCGCTGCCGAACAGCGTGAGCACCTCCATGTTGCCGGTGTCGGGCGCGTTGCAGTTGCACGCCTCGGAGGCGATGTGGCTGCGGCCCATGATCTCCGCGAGCGGTGCGTACTCAAGGTTGGTCAGACCGGGGCCCCAGTCCGGGTGCGGGTGGAACAGATTCCACAGTCCACGCCTGCGCGCCTCGGCCTTGAGCTCCTCGAGGATCGGCGGGTGGAAGTGCGGGTCACCCGACGCGCGCATCTGCTCGTGGTACACCGCCTCGGCGGGGTAGACGTGTGCATCCATGAACTCGAGCAGATCCGCCCGGTACTTCTTGGCGCGGTCCGACATCTCAAACAGGGACATCCGAACTCCTGACGGGTAGAGAGGGGAAGTTGGGTGGGCGCTTGTCCAGGTGACTGGCCACGCCTTCGACGACGTCGGGCCCGCGGAAGGCCTGGAGCATGAGGCCTTGCGCCCGGCTCACGGAATCGGCGTAGGTGCCGTCCGCGTCGGCGCTGAGTTGGCTCTTGATGACGGCCATGGATGCCGGGGAGCAGCGCCTCGCCAGATCGGCGGCGTACGCGACAGCGGCGTCCACCACGTCGGCGGTGGGGACCAGGTGGTCGAGGAGTCCGACACGGAATGCCTCCTCGGCATCCACCATGCGACTCGACAGCAAGAGGTCCGCTGCCCGGCTGTGCCCCACCAGCCGGGGCAACAGCCAGGCGATCCCGTACTCGGCGATCAGCCCGCGTTGCGCGAATGCCGTGGTGAACCGGGCCGAGGACGAGCCGAAGCGGATGTCGCAGTAGAGCGCCTCCACCATGCCCAGGCCGGCGGCCACCCCGTTGATCGCTCCGATCAGCGGTTTGCGCAGGGTCCGCGGAATGTCCCGCGGGCGGCGCCGCGCCCTGTCCGCCTCGGAGACCTCGCCGACCGCCTGCAGTTGTTGCAGGTCGGCTCCGGCGCAGAATCCGCGTCCCGCGCCGGTGACCACGACGGCACGTACGTCCGGGTCGTCCTCGGCGGCGTCGAGCAGCGCGAAGTAGCGGTCCTCGAGTTCGTAGGTCCAGGCGTTCAGCTTGGCGGGCCGGTTGAAGGTGAGCACCAGCACCGGCCCTCGGTGTTCGGCGAGGACAAGCTCGTTCGGCGCATCGGTCATGACTGCGCCAGCAGGGCGCTCTGGTACCGGCGCATTCCGCGCAGCCACCGGTCGTAGTCCGAGCCCTTCTGCCGGTACATCTCAAGAACGTCTTCGTGCGGCAGGATGAGGAAGCGTTCGTCCTCGAGGGCGGCCAGGACGGCGTCGGCTACTTCGGCCGGCTCCAGGACGTCACCGGCGGAGGTGACGGCCCGCGTCGCGGCTCGTCCCAGCGCGTCCCCGGAGTCCTCTCCGGAGGACAGCAGCTTGGTGTTCACCCCCATCGGGCACAGACAGCTGACGCGGACCCCGCGATCGCCGTAGGTGACACTCAGCCATTCGGCGAAGGCGACGGCCGCGTGCTTGGTGACGGCGTACGTGGCGGAGCCGATCTGGGTGAGCAGTCCGGCCGCCGAGGCCGTGCTGACGAAGTAGCCCTCACCGCGCTCGAGCCACCTCGGCACCAGCAGCCTTGCCGCACGGATGTGGGCTCGTAGGTTCACGTCGATCGAGTGGTCCCAGTCCTGCTCGCTCGCGTCGAGGCCGGGCGCCCCGGCAATGCCCGCGTTCGCGAAGTAGAGGTCGACCGGGCCGAATGCGCTCTCCGCCAGGTCGACCAACTGCTGGATCTGCTCGGTGTCCGACACGTCCGCGCCGGCGCTGACGGTGCTTCCCGGATGGTCGGCGTTGACTCGCTCCGACACCGCCCGCGCGGCGTCCGCGTCGAGGTCCGCGACGACGACCCGGGCGCCCGCGCGAGCGAGCCGTGCGACCAGCGCACTGCCGATGCCCGCGCCACCACCGGTGACGACGGCGACTCTTCGTGCAACGTTCACAGCGAACCCTCTCGGTGGCTGGGCGTGCGAGGCCGGGACACGGCCCAAAGATCGTGAGCCATGCTCTGCCGAAATGTATAGTTGAATCCGACGTCAAGTTCAATAGCGGAATGCGGGGGACGGGCCGGGCTCGAGTGCCGCGCGAAGAGGAACCATGTGACCGGCCCCGGCAAAGGAGGCGAGAAAAGGAGAAGCACCCGGCGGGTGCCGGGTGCTGTGAGGCAGGTGGTCCAGCCGCCGGATCAGCGCTGGTCGGGGAAGCGGAGAGCGTTCGCCCAGAGCCGGGTGACCGTGGACACGAGCTCCTCGAAGTCCGCCGGCGGGCCCTCTTCTTGCCGTCCGCCGAGCACGAAGGCGTTGTAGGCCATGACGCTGACCATGCCCGACAGCGCACGGGAGGCCATCATCGGATCGACCTCACGGTCTGCGACACCCCGCGCCTGCAGGTCGGCGATGCCGCGGGCATTGCGGCGGATGAACGCATCGGCGCGCCGGCTTCGGAACTCACGGAACTCCGGCTCCACTTGGGCGACCTGCTCGAGCAGACCCATCAGCTTCGCGTTCCGCTTGTATGCCTCGAGATACGCGCGATTGCTCGCCTCGAGTACCGCATAGGGGTCGTCGGTGTCCTGCACCCGGCGCATGCCGGGGTGCATCATGTCCTCCTGCGCCTCCAGGAGGACGGCGGCGAGCACCTCTTCCTTGTTGGCGAAGTAGGTGTAGAAGGATCCCGCCGCGCATTGGGCTTCTTTGGTGATGTCGGTCAGGCGGGTGTCGAGGTAGCCGTCCCGTTCGAACACCGTCCGTGCGGCCTTCACCAATGCGGCCCGTGTCCGAGCTCCGCGCTTCGTCGTGGGGGGCTCGCGAAGGTGCGAGAGGGGCGCCATGGGGGGCGCCTCGTCGCCGTCGATCTCCTCGGGAGCAGTGGTGTCCATCCCGGAAACTGTACTTGAATCCGACACCATGCTCACCATCCGTAACGTGGGGACGCTCAGTGGGGGCCGGCGGCAACGTCGGCGGTCGGCGTGTCACGGGCCAGAGCGCTGCGGTCGATGGACCGCTTCAGAATCTTCCCGGTCGGGCCCTTGGGCAACGCGTCGACGAGCCGGACGATGCGCGGGATCTTGTAGGCGGACAACCGTTCTCGTGCCCAGGCCGACACCTCGGCGGCACCGAGCTCGGAACCGGGCCGGGCTGCGATGAGCGCGGCGACCTCCTCGCCGTAGTGCTCGTCGGGAACGCCGATCACGGCTGCCTCGACGATGTCCGGGTGCTCGTAGAGAACTTCCTCGACCTCACCGGGGTAGACGTTGTAACCGCCGCGGATGATCAGGTCCTTGAGACGGTCGACGATGCGCAGGTCCCCGTCCGTGTCGGTTTCACCGAGGTCGCCGGTCCGGAACCAGCCGTCGGACGAGATGGCCGCGGCGGTGTCCGCGGGGCGGTTCCAGTAGCCGCGCATCACCGTGGGCCCCTTGATGTGCACCTCGCCGACGCCGCCCGGCGGACACTCGTTTCCGTCGTCGTCGCGCACCTGGACCTGCATCCGCGGCACCGCCCTGCCGGTGTACCCCGTCTTGCCGCCGCGGTCGAGGTCGTTGAAGGTACCGAACGCAGTGGTCTCGGTGAGCCCGTACCCTTCGAGGATCGTGCAGCCGAAGCGGGCCTCGAAGGCCCGGGCGATCTCCCCGGGAAGCGACGCGCCCCCGGAGACGGCGACCCGGAGCCCGGCGAAGTCCGCCGGGTTCGCGTCTCCCGCCGCATGCAGCAGCGCGTTCCACATGGTCGGCACGCCGGCCATGATGGTGAGCCGGTCGCGGCGCAGCATGTCCAGCATCGACGCCGGGTCGAAGCGGGCCAGCAACGACATCGAGCCGCCCACGGTCAAGGTCGCCATCATGACCGATGCCTGGCCGAACACATGGAACAGCGGGAGTCCGGTGCCGGTACGGTCGGTGCTCGAGGCACGGCTGCACTCGGCGCCGATCTCCCCGGCGGACAGCAGGTTCCCGACGCTGAGTTGGGCCCCCTTCGGCCGGCCCGTGGTTCCCGACGTGTACAGGATGGCCGCGGTCTCGCCGCGATGCCGGTCGACGACGCCCACAGGAGCGGCGGCGACCGACGCGCCCGGGGACAGCGTCCAAAAGGGCACCGAGAGCGCCGCGGCTGCCTCCGCGACAGCGGGGCCGAGGGCGTGCCATGCGATCGCCGATGAGCATCCGGCGTCGCCGAGAACGTACTCGACCTCAGCCCGGGTGGACATCGTGTTGACCGGCACAACGACACAGCCCGCGGCCTGAATCCCGAGGTAGGCCACCACGAACTCGGGCACCGACGGCGCCGCGAGCAGCACCCGGTCCCCCGGGGAAAGGCCCGCGGCGACCAGGGCGCCCGCGTACCGCATACTCGCGTCACGCAGCCGACGGTAGGTCCACTGATCCGTGGCGCCGCGCAGTGCGATGTTCTCGGGGGTGGCGGCCGCGTGGCGGCACACAGGATCGAAGACGCTGGTCATGGGCGTGCCTTCCAGTGGATCGTCAGGTGGTGATCCCGAAGCGTTCGGCGAGTTGGCGGCGGGTGTCGGCGGTGCTGGTGTGCAGTACGCCCTCGATTCCGATCCGTGCCGCTCCGTCGAGGTTCTGCTGCAGATCGTCGATCATGACCGCCTCCTCGGGGTCGATGCCGAGGCGTTCACACGCGATCGCGTAGATCCGCCGGGAGGGCTTGCGGATCCCGACCTCGGCGGAGATGACGATCACATCGGCGACAGCGGCGAGTTCGACCCCGTCGTAGGTTCCGGTACCGAAGGAATTGGACACGAGCGCAACAGGACGGCCGGCGGCTCGGAGATCACCGAGCAGCGCGAGCATGTCCTGGTCGATCGACATTGCCGCCTGTATGCGGGCCGTGAGCCCCTCGGCCACCACGTCGGCGCCGTGCGCACGGAGCCGTTCGGCGAATCCTCGCTCGAATGCCTCGGCGTCGATACGGCCGCACTCGTGGTCGGCCAGGAGGGTGCGTGATGCCTCGTCCCGGCCGAGGAGGTCGAGCGGCAGACGCGGGTCGCCGCCGAGCGAGGCGCCGAAGTCGGTGAAAGCCTGCAACACACTGGAGGTGACGACCCCACCGAAGTCCACGAGGACAGCGGTTCGGGCCTTGCCCGTCACGGTCGACACCTCAGGCGACCTCGAACAGTCCGGCTGCGCCCATTCCGCCGCCGATGCACATCGAGATCACCACGTACCGGACGCCCCGGCGCTTGCCCTCGATGAGGGCATGCCCCACCAGTCGGGCGCCGGTCATTCCGTACGGATGGCCGACCGAGATGGCGCCGCCATTGACGTTGAACCGCTCCGGGTCGATGTGCAGTTCGTCCCGGCAGTACAACGCCTGGGAAGCGAAGGCCTCATTGAGTTCCCACAGGCCGATGTCGTCAACGGTGAGGTCGTGCTGCTTCAGCAGCTTCGGAATGGCGAACACCGGCCCGATGCCCATCTCGTCCGGCCCGCATCCGGCAACGGTCATACCCCGGTAGACGCCCAGCGGTTCCAGTCCGCGGCGCTCGGCCTCCTTCGACTCCATCAGCACCGACGCCGAGGCCCCGTCCGACAACTGCGAGGAGTTGCCCGCCGTGACGCTGGAATGATCGCTCACCTGACCGTCCGGCAGCACCGGCGCCAACCCGGCCAGGCCCTCGAGCGTCGTCGACGCCCGGTTGCCCTCGTCCCGGGTCAGGGTCACGGCCTCGTCCCGCACCTCCCCGGACTGCTTGTCCAGGACCTTCTTGACGCTGTCGAGCGCGACGATCTCATGGTCGAATCGGCCGGCGTCCTGCGCGGCAGCGGTGCGCTGCTGTGACACGAGCGCGAACTCGTCCTGGCGTTCCCGGCTCACGCCGTAGCGCTCGGCGACGATCTCCGCCGTGTGCAGCATCGACAGGTAGATGTCCGGCGTGTGCTCGACGAGCCAGGGATCCGCCATGCGGTGGGTGTTCATATGGTCGTTCTGGACCAAGGAGATCGACTCGACACCGCCGCCGACAGCGATCTGCATTCCGTCCGCGACTATCTGCTTGGCGGCCGTCGCAATCGCCATCAGACCCGACGAGCACTGCCGGTCGATCGTCATCCCCGAGACGATGTCCGGAAGTCCGGCGCGCAGAGCCGCCTGACGCGCGACATTGAAACCCGAGGACCCCTGCTGGACAGCGCAGCCGAAGACCACATCCTCGACCTCACCTCCGTCGAGCCCGGCGCGCTGCACGGCGTGCGAAAGGGCATGGGCGGCAAGTTCCTGCGCCTGGGTGTCGTTGAACGCACCGCGGTAAGCCTTTCCGATCGGCGTCCGTGCCGTCGAAACGATGACTGCTTCCCTCATGTCGCCTCACTGTTTCCTGTTGGTGCGGTTCTTCCGGGGCCTCGGGGCGAGAACTCCGAACGCCGCAAGCCGGGCTCGATTGCGCATGTCATGGCCGCAGGGGTGACAGGGGTCGGCCTCGCCACTCGTTATAGTTGAATCCGACGTCAGATTCAATCAGTCCGCAGCCTTGACAGCCCGCTTCCTCCCCGGGAGGGTACCGACCAGTCGGTACAGTGAGGTGGATCGTGACTCAGCTGAGCATCTCCACGGGTGCGGGCGTGTTCGACGCGATCGTGGCAGGTCCGCCCGGGGGCCGCCCGGTGCTGCTGCTGCACGGCTTCCCGCAGACGGGGCTGGTGTGGCGACGGCAGATCGAGGCGTTGGCCGCGCACGGCTACCGGGTGGTGGCACCCGACCAGCGCGGGTACTCCCCCGGCGCCCGCCCCCAGCGGCCCGAGGACTATCGCATCAGCCTTCTCGTCGATGACGTGGTCGCGATCAGCGAGGAACTGGGCTGGGCGGCGTTCGACCTGGTCGGTCATGACTGGGGAGGCGCGGTGGCCTGGTGGACCGCGCACGCCCACCCCGGCCGGGTGCGCACCCTGACGGTTGTCTCGACCCCGCACCCCGGCGCTCTGGCCACCACCCTGCGCACCGACCAGGATCAGCGCAACCGCTCCCAGTACATGATCGACTGGCGCGAAACACCCGCGACCGAGGAGCGCATGCTCGCCCACGATGCCCAGGAGCTTCGCGGCTTCTACGCCGGAGGAGTCCCGCAAGAGAGTGCGGACGCCTATGTGCGCCACCTGTCCCAGCCGGGCGCTCTCAGCGCTGCACTGAACTGGTATCGGGCCGGCCGCCCCGACGGCGCGATCGACGTCATCGACCTGCCCACGCTGTACGTCTGGAGCACGGAGGACATCGCGTTCGGCCCGGCAGCCGCGCACGAGACCGAGCGATGGGTCAAGGGGCCGTACCGGTTCGAGACCCTCCAGGGCGCCGGCCACTGGATCCCCGAGGAGGCGCCCGAAACACTGAGCCGCCTGCTGCTGGAACACCTGCGCGCGCACGGCGAGTACTGACCCCGCAGCGAATATCCCGTTCGTCGACTCTCCGCAGAGGTGACCCCATGGAGACTGCGCGGGCGGCCTGGCGCCGCCTCGAACCCGTCCACGCAATGATCTACTTCGTCCCCGAGGGGAGGCGACGGTACGCGGACCTGGGCCTGAGCGTTCGCGCCGGGTACTTCACCTCCAGGAGCGCCGCGTTCGGCCGCGCCTCCGCCGAACTGGTCATCTCGACCTTCTACAACTTCAACCCCGCTGTCGTACGGCAGGCGGTCGACGGGGCCTGGGACGCAACTACGCCACAGCAGGTGTTGGATGCGCGCTACGCAGCGGCGGGCGAAGCCCTGCGACGGGCGGGAATCCACGGGTTGCCCAACTTCGAGGAGGTGCTGGCACTGACCCGCCGGGCCGCCGAAGCGGCATGCGAACACGCGCAGGGCCGCCCGCTGTTCGCCGCGCATGCCGCACTGCCTTGGCCGGAGGAGCCGGTACTGCAGCTGTGGCACGCTCAGACACTGCTCCGGGAGTTCCGCGGAGACGGCCATGTCGCGTGCCTGCTGAGCGAGGGCGTCGGAGGCCTGGAGGCCCTGGTTCTGCACGCCGCGAGCGGTGAGGTTCCCGTCGACTTCCTCAAGGCGAGCCGTGCTTGGCCCGAGGAGGAGTGGGCCGGCGCCCAGGAGCGTCTACGCACGCGAGGTCTCCTCGACGGCGACTGCCTCAGCCCGGAAGGCGTTCTCCTGCGCCGGCACATCGAGGACCGCACCGACCGCCTGGCCCTCCCCGCCTACGCCGTCCTGGGTGACGCCGACTGTGAGCGTCTCGCCGAACTCGCCGGCCCCTTCGGCCGCGCCGTCGTCGAAGCCGGCCTTCTCAGTCTCGGCTGACCGGGCCCTCATCCTTGTCTTTGTCAGGAGCTCGCAGAGGGCTCGAAGGGGCGTTCAGTCGACCTCACCGGTCTCACGAAGGAGGTCGAGGTCCGCCTCCGGAGCCATCAGCGGGCCGGCCGTACGCGTGACCGGGACGCACGCTTCTCCGCCATCCTCCAACAGCTTCTCCAGGTCCTCGACGCGGAGATAGCAGTCACCGTCGACACCCCAGTCACGGCCCCAGGAGTTACGCAGCCGCACAACGGGGATCGTGCCGTTGTGTCCGTTGAGACGTGCCTTGAACGAGACGCCGCGGACGAGGATCGCATGGCCGCCGAAGCCGCCCTCGGACACCTCGAGCAGTCCGTTCGGTGCCGGCCTCATCATCGAGTCGTACCAATTGACACCGATGACGACGGGGCCGAAGTAGCCGAGCGTGCGCAGCACGTCGTCGACACCGAACGCCCAACGGTACTCCTCCATGTATCCACGGGCAACGACCGCCTTGGCCCCCGCCAATACCGACGTACCCTCGTAGTTCTCCCCGGGCCACTCATCGAGCCGCTGCGCTTCCCGGTACACCTTGCGCGCGAACCCGTCGTCCACCCCGGGTACCTGCACGGGGGTGGCGATGAGCTCATGAGACCAGGCGAAGCCGACGCACGCGCCCTCGCGGCCCTGGTCGAGCCAGCGCGGACAGGCCCATCCGGCCGAGCGCAACGGCGCACGCTCGGCAACCAGCGCCCGAATCGGAAAGTTCCTGCTGCGCTCGTCGAACTGCGGCACCCGGTCAAGGCGCGGATCGATGGTCGTGTAGCCGTTCTTCAAAGGCAGGGCACCCATGCCGCTCCTTATGTCGCTGCAATGGTCACCAGTTGACCTGAGCCCGCTCCGAAGCGCACCCGGAGCGTCCGGTCCTTACGCCAAGTGAGGCGGGGCCCGACTGACGAGGACGCGGCATGGGGCGAGCCGAGAAACGCCCCCTGCGCGTCACGCAAGCGGCGGCACCGCCGACGACACCTCGGCCAGGAGGCGCTCCACCTCGGCGCCCCAGCGTGAGGCGATCACCAGGTCGCGTGCCGGGTCCACCCACAGCAGGTGGTTGCCGCCATTGCCGCGGGCACAGCGGCCCGTCCGCGGGGCCCCGGGCCATACCGTGCCGTGGTCGTTGAGCCACCACGACAGGCCGTACTCGGGCTTGACCCGGCAGGGAGTCCACAGCTCCTCGATCCAGCGACGCGACAGGACCTGACGCTCCGCCCATGTCCCGCCGCGCAGACACAGCATGCCGATGCGCGCCAGGTCCAGGGCGCTGATCCACAGGCCCCCACCCCAGTGCGCGCCTCCGGAGACCACCGGCACCTGGGTGCCGTCGATGTCCACCACCGAGTTCTCGTAGCCGTGCCAGGACCAGCCGTCGCAGGCGTCGACCGGCGTCATGACCCGCTCACGCAACACGTCCGGCAGAGGACGGCCGAACAGGGCCGTGAGCGCCAGAGCCGTCAGGTTCACCCGCACGTCGTTGTAGGCCCAGCCCGCGCCGGGCGCACCGCCCGCCGACTCCGTGCCCTCGCGGGTGCTCTGCGCGTCCACCCAGGTCGGCTTGGACCACAGCTCCCCCTCCCACTGGCTGGTCTGGTCCAGCAGGTGGCGCCAGGTGATCGCACGCCCATGGGCCGTGCCGAACTCGGGCAGGTCCACCGACTCCGACACGGGCTCGTCCAGGCGCAACACCCCGTCGTCGAAGGCGACACCCGCCACCAGCGACAGCACGCTCTTCGTGGCGCTGTAGGCCATCTCCGCCCGGGTCGGGTCGCCCCACGAGGCCAGAACCTCGCCGCGTCGCACGATGACACCGCAGGCACCCTGACCGTCGAGGAGCGGGCCGAGGACCTCGCGGTGGGAGGCGTCCGACACCTGGCGGGCGAGATACGCCGCCATGTCGTCGATGCCCGCCACCGGCCGCCCCGCCTGGGCCCGCGCGGCCCGCGCGAGAGCTGCCGCATCCACTCCCTCCCAGGGGTCGCCGGCCCGGTCCCGCTCCTGCAGGACCTCACCGCCGTATCGCGATGTCACCGCGTCCACGCCACACACCTCCGTCGTTCGTCAGCGCACATGTCATCCGCTCGGCCGCCCGCCGATGTCCTCAACGCCTACCATCAACAGATCGCGTCCTGCAGGCCTCTCCTGCACAGGAATTGCAGTCAGGCCGAACCGGACACCTGGATATCTCCGGTGAAGCCGTCCCCGCCCTACGGCTGCCCGCGCCCTACTGGGCCTGCAGTCAACGAAGTTGTCGCGGTACACCCTGCTAGACTTCCCGGCCTCGATCCGCAGCCGTGGGGCCCTGCGGCCATGAGGCACGACGGACGCCGTCCGGTGCCCGGGGCCGGTCCCGGTGCAAGATCTCCGCTGACGCGTTGGAAGGTCTTGCTGTGGACAGGTTCGAGCAGAGTGAGAAGAAGCCGGTCACCGAAGGCATCTGCCTGCTGACCGTCGTCAGCCCGCGCAAGGATGAAGGCAACAGTCCGACCGGGATCGTCGGCCGGTGCCTGGCCCGACAACTGCTTGACTTGGGTCGCCAAGTGCGGGTGATGGCGGAGCCGGACCAGTGTGGTGGCTGGCCTGACACGGTCGACGTCGTGGAAGGATCCATCACCCGTCCGCTGGAGTGCGAGTGGGCCTTCGACGGTGTTGAGGCCGTGTTCCTCGCCGGTGCCCGTCCGTCTACGGTCCAGGACGCCCTCGCCCTGGCGCGAAATGCCCGCGCCGGCAAGGTCGTCGTGTTGTCGTCTCATGGGCCCGAGTACGAAGAGGCCAATCCGCCGGAGACCTGGTTCTGGCTGGCGATCGAGAAAGCGGTGGAGCGCTCGGGCATCGCCTGGACGCACATCCGGCCGTCGGCTGTGATGGGTGCCGTCCTTGAGGGCACCTACCCGGCAACAGGATCGGACTGGTCCGACAGCGTCCGCGCCGACGGGGTGGTCCGGGAGGCTTTCCTCAATCAAGGCCACTACCCCTTCATCCACGAGGCGGACCTCGCCGCCGTCGCGGCCGCAGCGCTGATCAGCGATGACTACACCGGGACGGTGGTCGAGGCCGTGGGCCCACCGTTGAGCACACGTTCACGGATACGGAGCATCGCGACCGCTCTCGGCCGCGAGATCGGCACGGTTGATCTGTCGGCGGATGAGAGTCGGGCGATCTGGCGACGCCGCGGCTGGCCGGACGGTGCGATCGACGTGACGTTGTACGCACTTGAGGAGTACGGCGCGCGCTTCGACGAACTCCTTCAGTGGACGGTCGACCAGCGGCCGTCCGTGCGGGACATCATCGGCCGCCCGATGCGCACTTACGACGACTGGGTGAGCGAGAACATCGACTCATTTCGCTGACCTCAGCTGTGCGGGACGTCCTGGACGTCCTTCACGAAGACGATGCCATCCGTGACCGCCAGGTGGGCAGGGTCGAACGGGGCGTAGCCGAACCAGGGGGATTTGCGGAGCACGGGCCGCGCGTCACCGAGGGCGGAGGCCAGGCGCGGGGCGTCGATGACGTAGCGGTCGTCCGGGAGGGCGTACAGGAGCCCTTCGAGGGTGTCCGGGGGCGGGGTGTCCACTCCCTGGTGTCGGATCGTGCCGAGGGTCGTGGCCACGAAGGCGTACTCCGGGCCGAGTTGGGCGCTCACCAGTGCACCGGCGCTCCACCATTGCACCGGCCCCTCCCACATCTGCATCGTGCTCTTCTCTCGTTGGAGATGGGAGTTGTGGGCGTGGATGAATGCCGGGCCGCGAGTGGCAACGGCGAGGAGGTTGTGGGACATCATCAGATCCCGCTGGGCGCACAGCCGGGCCATGCGGGCCGGTGAGGTGTCGGCCATCCAGTGGTGGTAGCGCAGCAAGCCGGTCGCGGTGCGTCCGTACAGGCGTGCCCGGTCCCAGTCTTCCCGCGAGGTCGCCTTGAGCAGGTGCGGAGTCTGGGCGTCGAGCAGCGCGACCAGATCGTCGGCGAGCAGCCGCAGTTGACCGGCGTCGGCCGACTGTCCCACGGACTGGGCCGGGTCCATCATCGCGGCGGGGTCGGTCCACCGGTCGTCGGCACCGAGCAGGCGGTCCAGCGTTTCCGCGGTGCAGGGGAGCAGATCCGCGTCCACTCGGGCCGCGAGGTAGCCGTGGAGTGCGGTGAGGGCCTGTCGGGGGCTCGCGGCGCCGGTGATCTCCAACGGGCCGTCGAAACCGGCGAAGCGGAGTTGCTCGGACGCGGGCCGGCCGTCGTTGTGGGCGCGCATCCAGCGCACGAGGTCGCGGTTGGCCGCGTGGGCGCCCCAGCCGTGGCTGAACCCGTGCTTCATGACCTCATCGAGAGACCCTCTGCCGGAGGTGACGTAGTCGTCCACGGCCAGGCCCATCATGCAGTCGCTCTCGATCGTGATGGTCCGGTAGTCCTCCTGCTCGACGAGTTGCCGGAACAGCTCGTTGCGCAGTTCGAGCAGTGCGTCCTCCCCGTGGGTGGGCTCGCCCAGGGCGAGCAGCCGGGGCCGGGCGGGCAGCCGTCTCATGACTGCCGCAGCGTCGAAGGCTTCGATGGAATCCTTGAGGTGAGTCGCCATGCCTTCAACGGTATCGTTGAACCTTCGGTTGAAAGTTTCTCGCGATATCGGCAGGAACATGGGACAGAACCTTCAAATCGCGGAACGGCTCAGGCCGGTTGATCTGGCGCGCGGGCACGGTCTGTCCACGCAGGCGGTCCGGAACTACGAGGAGGCCGGCATCCTTCCGGCCGCCGACCGCACACCCCACGGCTACCGCACCTACACCTCGCTGCACGCGGGGGCCCTGCGCGCGTTTCTTGCCCTGTTGCCCGGCCACGGCCACCAGACGGCGGCGTCGATCATGCGGGCCGTAAATCAGGGCGGGGACGACGAGGCGTTCCGACTCATCGACGAGAGCCACGCCCAACTCCTCGACGACCGGCGGACCCTCCAGGCAGTGGAAAGCGCCCTGCGCGACCTGGCGCCCACTACGGCGGCCGAGCCGGGTGGGGGGTCCGAGCCAGTCACGGTCTCCGGGCCCGGCGGCACGTTCATCGGGCCGCTGGCAGAGGAACTCGGCATCCGGCCCGCGACGCTGCGCAAGTGGGAGCGCGCCGGGCTGGTGACCCCTCGCCGTGACCCACGGACCGGGTACCGCCGCTACGTCGAGGCCGACGTGCGGGACGCCCGGTTGGCCCATCAACTCAGGAGGGGCGGCTACCTGCTGGAGCAGATCGCCCCGCTGATCGACCAGGTACGGAGGGCCGGCGGTCTGGAACCCCTGGAGGCCGCACTGTGCGACTGGCGCAGCCGGCTGTCCGCCCGCGGGCGGGCGATGCTGACCGGGGCCGCGGAGCTGGAGGCGTACCTCCGTAAGCGCGGATGAAAGTTCGGACGCGCTGGCGCGGGCGGTCGACCTGGGACTGGTTGAGCGGGTGGAACTCGACCCGGGTGCCGCGGCCTTCGCGGTTGAGGCGGGCCAGCAGGTAGCGGGAGACATTGTGACGGCGCACCGCCCGGTATGCGGTCTCGATGCGTGCCAGGTTCGCCCTCGATGGGCTTCGCCTGCCGTCCAGCCATGCCTTGAGGGTGCGGTCGGTGACGGTGAGGCCGGCCTCGCGGGCTGCGGTGCGGGCGTGGTCGGTGCGGGTGAGGTAGTGCAGGCGGGCGAGCCAGGCCGGGCCACAGCGGCGGGTCCAGACGCGGCCGGGTTCGCATGTGCGCGGCGCGCGTCGAACCGGTAGACCTCACCGTCGAGCTTGACGAGCCGGTCCGCGAGGTGGAGCGAGCCGCCGCGCTCACGAAAGGCGTCAGCGCTGGGCGATCGCCGCTTCAGCCGCTGCCTTGATCCGGGTGCCGAAGGCGTCGGCATCCTTGCGGGCGGCGGCGAGCGCCAGGCCTACGAGGAGCTTGCCGACGCCGTGGCCCTCCAGAACGTTGTAAATACGGACCCGAGTCCTGCCCCCGGCCAGTGACTCCAGGTCGTAGCCGCCTTCGCGGGCCGTGACGGTGTTCTTCGACACCTCGGCCCACCGGATGCGCACCGGGGCTTGGAGGTCGGTGATGCGGAATTCCCTGGCCGTCTTCATGCCGGCGTCCTTGACCGTGCTGCGGAAGACCGTTCCGACGGCGGTCGGGGTGTCCGGAACCCGCTCGATCCCGAGCACTCGGGGACTGAATTGCGGATCGTTGCGCCCGTCGGCGAGGTAGTCGAACACAGCCTCGACAGGTCGATCGACCTCGACCGTCGCTTCAAATTGTCCTGACATCAGCGCTCCTCGTATCGGCACCGTGACCCTATGGGACCACCGAGCATCTCGCGAGGCGAGGAGCGCGGCAACGAGGGCGGCCAAATTGAGCAGTGCGGCAGCGTCCGCCACCGAGCCCGACGGGGTCCGGCCGCCCGCGGGTCCCGACGGTGCCGGTTCATGTGCCGGCGGGAGCGGGCGGATAGGTGAATATGGTGGGCATGGACGCTTTCACCGGCAGGCTCAACCCCGACATGTACGTCGTCACGGCCACGGCGGGCGCGGAGCGGGCGGGCTGCCTCGTGGGGTTCGCCTCGCAGTGCTCCATCCGGCCGCTGCGGTTCGTGGTGTGGCTGTCGAAGGTGAACCGCACGTATGAGGTGGCCTGCGCGGCCGACTTCCTCGCCGTACATCTGCTGACCCGGGAGCAGCAGGAGCTCGCTGCCCTGTTCGGTGGCGAGACCGGTCACCAGGTGGACAAGTTCGCGCGTACTGATTGGGCCCCTGGGCACAGTGGGGCCGCCGTACTGCAGGACTCGTGCGCGTGGTTCGTCGGGAGCATCGAGCAGAAGATCGACGCCGGCGACCACGTCGGCTTCGTCCTGGATCCCGTGCAGTGCAGCGAGGGCGGGAACACTGACGGCCCGGCGCTACTGAGGCTCTCCGATGCCCTCTCCATTGAGCCCGGGCATCCGGTGGACTGAGTGGGCTGAGTGGACTGAACGGTCCTGCTGAATACCTGCGTCCCGGACGCGGGCTCCCTGATGCCGGTGACCAGCCGGCCCACTGTCCGTTCGTGCACAGGCCGTTGGCGAGCGCTCGCTCCTCACCGGACAGTGCTCCAGTCTCGCGATCGTCGGCGCGTACATGCTCGCCGGCTCCTTGGCCGGCCGGGACCACACCGCGGGCTTCGCCGCCTACGAACGCAACACCCGTGCGTTCGTGACCTCGAACCAGGAGTTGGTCGGCGAGGGGGATGCCGCACTTTCCCGACCACCACTCACGCTTTGGAGCAGCGCAACGACATGCTGCGCAACCTCAGCGCGATGCCCCCCCGCGGAGGGACGACCGGCCCATTCGGCCCTCATCCTGCCCGAGTTCACGCCCGTGACATGAGCCCGGGCACGCGGGCCCCGTGACGGGCGTCGTCGGCGGCGAGGGGAGGGGGCTCGGCAGTTCGCTCCGCACTTTCCCGTGGCGGCTGCGGCGCGATGAACTCCCCTTCCTCATACGCCAGTTGCACTCGTGACACGCAATGACTCGGTGCGGGTCCCTGACATCTGTCAGGGACCGTCGGGGCCGACGGCCCTCTAGGTTGCTGTGCGCACCACCTCTGCCAGTCCGGAACAGCCCGGTCTCGCAGAGGACCCCTTCGCACGCGCTCCCGTCGGTCGCCACGACCGGCATCCGCCCGTCCTCACACCCGCCGTTCGACACCTACAGGAGCAACGGAACCCATGCGTCCCCTGCGATCCCTTCTCGGCGCGGTCGGCACCATGACCCTGGTGCTGGCCTCAGTCTTCGCCACCGGCTCGGCCCAGGCTGCGTCCTCGGCCGCGTCCGCCGTCTCCCCGACGATCTCGCCGGCCGCCCCCTCGCAGCTGGTGCCCGCCGGCGATCACATCACCTGCGACACGGGCAACTTCTGCGCCGGCGTCTGGGACCCCACGGTCAACCAGTGGCGGGTCTTCTTCCTGTACGCCTGCAGCCGTTACTACCTGTCGAACTGGCACGGCACGGGCGAGGTCATGAACAGCCAGACCGACAACGCCCAGGCGACGATCTACGGGCAGAACGGCAACGTGATCCAGACCTTCCCGGTCAGCACCGACGCACCGGACGTGGACTGGGAGCCGGTCTGGTCGATCCGCAACTGCTGACCAGCGCCTGGGCGCGCTCACCGGGGAGCGTCGCGCCTGTCCTCTCTCCTCCGTACTCAGCGCGCGCCCCAGGGCGTGGATCCTGCCCACGTGGTTGATGCAGCTCAACGCCGGTGCAAAGGAGCTTGCCCACCGCAACAGGTGTCGAACTGACTCCGGAGCGGGAACGAGGCGGCCCGGACGTCAGGGGCCGCCGGATTCCGGCTCGCGCAGGGTGATCGCCCCGGAAGGGCACACCCCAGCGGCCGTCTTTGCGGCCGCGCGATGGGCGGAGGGTGGCTCGGCGTGCAGCAGGAGCACGCGGCCGTCGTCCGGATCCTGGTCGAAGACATCGGGGGCGGTCAGGGCGCACATCCCGGCGCCGATGCAGCGCTCTCGGTCGACGTTCAGGTGCGTCGTTCTCATGAGTCCTCCTTGTCCCAGGTGACGGGGAGGCTCTTCACTCCGTAGATGTCGGCGGTCTCCGGGCGCAGGCCGACTTCTTCAGCCGGTACGGCCAGACGCAGCGTGGGGAACCGGTCGATCAGCGCGCGGAAGGCGACCCGCATCTCGACGCGGGCCAGTTGCTGGCCCAGGCATTGGTGGATGCCGTGGCTGAAGGCCAGGTGCCCGGCCGTGTCCGGCCGTTGGAGGTCGAGCGTGTGGGGGTCGGCGAAGCGTTCGGGGTCGCGGTTGGCGGTGTTGTAGGACAGGACGACGGTCGTGCCGGCCTTGATGGTTCGGCCGCCCAGCTCGACGTCCTCGATGGCCGTCCTCATGAACGTCTTGGCGACGCTCAGGTACCGCAGCAGTTCCTCCACGGCCCTGTCGGTGAGCGCGGGGTCGGCGCGCAGCGCGGCCAGTTGCGCCGGATTCTGAAGGAGCGCGAAGGTGCCGAGGGACAGCATGTTCGCCGTGGTGTCGAATCCGGCGGCCAGCAGGATCAGGCTGATCCCCTTCAGCTCCTCGTCGGTGAGGTCGCTGTCGGTGAGCTCGCTGAGCACGTCGTCGGTGGGGTTCGCGCGCTTGGCGGCCACCAGTTGGGCGAGGTACTCCTGGGTTGCGGTGTAGGCCGCTATCAGTTCCTCGTCGCTCGTCTCCCCTCCCATGAATGTGTCGATCTGCTCCTGGAATGAGCCCCGGTCCTGGTACGGCACGCCCAGCAGCTCGCAGATGACGATGGTCGGGATGGGCTTGGCGAACGCGCTCACCAGGTCGGTCGGAGGCCCGGCCTTCTCCATGGCGTCCAGGCAGTCGGCGGTGATCTGCTCGATGCGCTCGGTGAGGAGCCGCATCCGCCTTACCGTGAACTTGCCCACCAGCGGCTTGCGATAGCGCCCGTGCTGCGGCTCGTCCATCAGGAGGAACTCGCCGGGCGGCGCCGGAGGAACCTCGAAGTCACCCACATTCAGGAGCTCCTTGCGCGAGCTGAACCGCGAGTCGGCCAGGACCGACCTGACCAGGTCGTAGCCGGTGATCAGCCAGCCGGGTTTTCCGCCATCGTGGGTGAAGCGGCTGATGGGGCCGTGCCGACGGGCATCGAGCAGCTCTGCCGGCGGGTCGAAGGGGCAGCCGGACTGACGCTTCGTCGGCAGCGTCGTGACGGTGTGGACGGACTCGCTCATGGCCATTCCTCATCTCGCGATACCACGTGCTTTGCGATGCCCGAAAGCTACGTTGCATTCACAATCAAGTCAATCCACTTGAGTCCTTAACACCAGGTCAAACGCGGCGAATTGAAGCAATGACTCTGCCGCCGAACGCAACGGCTCGTTGCAATGAATGACGGCGAAGGCAATAGCCGAAGTGCGCGACCCGGGACTGGGCCGACCGGCGGCCGACGAGCGACACGACACGCCGCCCCTGACGCCAATCACCACCATCGCATCCGGTTTGTCATATTTTCTGATTGTTCTCCGCCTCCCCGACAGGAACACCGAGGCCTGCCCTGCCATGCCCGACGGACAGCCCAACCGGATGCACCCAGCGCACGACTTCCTCACGCACACCCTGCGGATCTGCGCCGCCTGCGCCGCGACCGCAGTCGTGGCGTCGCTCGCGGCCTGCTCCACCGCCGGCACGCCCCACGCGCACGAGGCGCAATCGCCCCACACGCGGGCCGGCGCGCCCGCCCCCGGGCTCGCGGCGCCGCCGCGAGAGAACCTGCCTGCCACCCTCGCGCGGGCACTCCGGCCCGTCCTGCCGGACGGCGACGCGCGGTTGGCAGTGGCGGTGCTCGACCTGGACAGCGCCTATCAGCGGATCACTTCGTACGGCGAGGACACGACCTTCGTCACGGCGAGCATCAGCAAGGTGAACATCCTCGCGACTCTGCTGCTCCAGGCACAGGATGAGGGCCGCGAGCTGACGTACTCGGAGCGCATGTACGCCGAGGAGATGATCCGGACGAGCGACAACGCAGCGGCGGACGCCCTGTGGCGGGTGATCGGCAAGGCCGAAGGACTCGATGAAGCGAACGAGCGGCTGGGGCTCTCCTCGACACAGGCCGGCCCCGGCAGCTGGGGCCTCACCCGGACCACCGCAACGGACCAGGTCAAGCTGTTGCGGGCGGTCTTCGCCGAGGGCCGGTCGGCTCCGCCCGCTCCCAGAGGGCTGACCCAGGAGTCCCGCGCCGCCATCGGGAACCTGATGGGCGGCGTCACGGACGACCAGGACTGGGGAGTGTCCGCCGCCCGCTCCCCCGGCTCCCGATGGGCCCTCAAGAACGGCTGGCTACAGCGCAACACGACCGACCTCTGGGTCATCAACAGTGTCGGCCAGGTCAGGGTCCACGGTCACCGGTATCTCGTCTCGGTCCTCAGCGACGGCAACCCGACGATGGAAAGCGGGATCTCACTCGTCGAACGGGCGGCGAGAGCGGCGATCGGCGCGGCCACCTCACACGCACGGCCCTGGCCGGAGTGAGGGTTCTCGGTTGTCCCGCTCGCGCTCACGGCAGCCCGCATGCGCCCGGGGTTCAGCACCGCGCTCGTCGCCGCATGCGTCGTAAGAGGTATCGCTGCACCGGCGGGCTCATCCCGACGGCGGAAGACGTCGCGACCGGTGACTGACGTGTGCGGGGCGGGTGTTGAGCAGGATCGGTCGTGGCGGGGCGAGGGTCGTCCTCTGCTCCGCCGCTGCGGTTCCACGACCCCGAAAGCCGGCCCGTTCTGGTGCCCTGTTCCGCCATGTGCTCTCGTTCCTCCGACGTCCCTGCCGCACCGACGCCGACGACGCGGCGTGGCTCCGCCCGCCACCACACGCTCCGGGCGGGCACGGCGTACGTCAGCCTGAGCGCACGGGCAGACGTCCGCCGCTCCTGGACTCCGCTCGGAGCAGTCCGGAGTCACCCGCCCGGCGGCCCCTCCGCTGGCTGGGCGAGCGGCTGGAGGCGGGGGACGTTGCGGCCGGGAAGTCGGCCAAGGAGATGTGGCGGAGGATGTCGATGACCTGTCTGCGTCGCATCATGTTCGCCGTCGACGGCCTCGAGGACGTCGTCGCACTCGCCGAAGGGCTCGGCTGACGGTCGAGTCCGTCACGCGTCCTGCTGGTCTCGACCGGACAGCAGGTCCTGGCGGCGCAGGAGCAGCATGTCGGCGACGAGGCAGGTGACCTCGCCCTCGGCGTCCCGGCCGATCCACACCGGATAGGAGCCGTCTCCCATACCGCTCGGGTAGCCGATGAGGTTGCCCCCGGACTCCGGGTCGTCGAGGGCAAAGATGCCGTCGGCGCTGTCGTGGTCCGGGACGGTGTCCTCCCCGCCGGTGAGCCTGCCGGCCGCCGCGGCGTCGACGAAGCAGCCGGTGCCGGTGTCCACGCCGAAACCGTAGAACTCGCCCTCCCGCAGCGTCCGCACATCCTCGCCGGGCCGCAGCGCCAACTCCCATGCAGCCGTGGGTTCCTCGGAGACGACGATGCGCGCTCCGATGAAATCCTCCATGTGCAGCGACTTGCCCCAGTGCTCGACCGGGTAGGCCGCGGTCGCGATCTGCATGCGGTAGCTGCCGGGCCGTACGGCCACAGTGAACGGCTCTTCGGGATCCGTCCAGCCGGGATCGCAGGCGACGACCCGGCCTGTCGGCAGCCGTAGCAAACCGGCATCGATGATGCGCTCGACGACGTACGGGCCGGTCGCATGGGTGTCCGGCGGTGAGAAACGGGTGCCGGCTACGAACATCTCGTCGAGGTGGCGGGGACGCAGAGGGCGGGGCGGGCACCACCCGGGGACCGTGGCTCGGCCGTCCCTCTTCCGGTCCTGCGCCGTGCCGTCTCGCAGAGGAGTTCCCTCCGGTACGTCCCGCAGGTCGACGTCGTCTGCGAGTCCGCCGGTAACCAGGGCCACCGCCCATGCCCAGTCGGCGAAGGCCGAAGGCGACACCCAGCGCTCCTCGTCCGGAACATCGGCCAGGGTGTGCAGCGAACTGCCCAAGGCGCCCTTCGGTTGGGCGACCTTCCCGCCCGTGCCGTCCGGGTAGAGGTCGATGAGGACGCGCCCCGCGTCGTCCGCGAACTCCTTCATCGCCTCGGTGGCGTAGCTCCACTGCGCGATGTGGCGGCAGAAGAGCCGGCCGGGTTCCAGGCGGCGCAGGTC
Source organism: Streptomyces sp. R11 (assembly GCF_041051905.1). Classification (NCBI taxonomy): domain Bacteria; kingdom Bacillati; phylum Actinomycetota; class Actinomycetes; order Kitasatosporales; family Streptomycetaceae; genus Streptomyces; species Streptomyces sp. R11. The sequence goes on along the minus strand of NZ_CP163432.1, from coordinate 8,827,025 downwards.
GAACTCGCGGAAACGACGGCCCTGCTCGTCGTACGCCCACACGCCGACATAGTCGTGCGCCCAGGCGACGTTCAGCACGGCGATCGGCTGGGGGCGTCCTCGCTCGCGCAGCACCACGGCGTACTGCTCGCCCGCGGCGTCCCGACTCGCGGCGAGCTTCCGGCTGATGGGACCGAGGACCGTACGGGAGGCGGAGTCCCAGCCCTCCCCGTACGTCACGTCAATGATCACGTTGATCTCAGCGTCGGAGAGGGCGGACTCGTCACTTCACATGCCGTCCCGCGGGAGCCGCCGGCCCGTCACGCGGGTTCGGCCTCCTACGCGGCCAGCGTCTTGGCCTCTCGCGTGGGGCCCTCACGGTCGGCGCAGAACCTCTGCAGCAGTGCATCCGCCGCGGACAGGGCGTCCTCGGCGGTGCGGTCGCCGGTGATCACGCACAGCGTGTACGTGGCGTCTTCGAGAGCGCGGCTGGTGCGAACGGTGGGGAGCACGTCGTGTGCGATGCGCGCCTCGGCGAACCGGGCCAGCGCGGCACGCAGTTCCTTCTCAGCCGGAAGGAGCATGGCGATTCCTCTCTCAAAGCACAGCTCGCTCGGCGGCCGACGCCGCCGCGAGGAACAGGCTGCATACATGGCTCACGCCAGCGATCGACTCAGAGCAGCGCGAGCAGAACTCCAAGTGCCCCGCCTGGAAAGGTCTATGCCTGCGGACCGCCGTGATCCCTCGCGCGGGGGAACGGTTGGCCGGCCGGCCTCACCTGCCCGGTCCTGGGTCCGGCCGGACAGGTGATTCGATACCGGCGCGGGCCGCTTCCAGCTGGGCGGCGAACGCGATGCCGAGGAAGAGTGCGACGGCGGTGAGGTTGGCCCACAGCAGCAGGGCGATGAAGGCGGTGAGAGGGCCGTACACGGCGCCGAAGGCACCGCTCTCCTTGACGTACAGCGCGAGCAACCAGGTGGCCGCCACCCACAGCAACAGGTGCACGGCCGAGCCGAAGGCCAGCCACGTGTAGCCGGGCTGGACGCGCCGCGGCGACCAACGGAAGATCACGGCGGAGGCCACCCAGGCCAGCGCGAGCCCCAGCGGGATGTCGAGCACACTCCACCACTGCGGCACGCTGGCCGCCCAGCCGGCGGTGTCCGCCACCGCGTCGCCCACGGCCTCTCCGGCGACGAGCACCACGAACCCCAGTACCAGGGGCAGACCGGCGGCGATCGCGAGAACTATCCCCCGCGCGTATTTGCGCGGGAAGGGACGGTCGCGCTCGATCCCGTAGATACGGTTGGCGCCGCGCTCGATCTGGCCCATGGCCGAGGCGAGGTTCAGCAGTGCGAAGCCCAGACCGAGCCACAGGGCGAGCGTGCCCCAGACGTCGCCGTGCGCGGTGCGCCGCGTCCCCTCGAAGGCATCCTCCACGATCTCCGCACTGGCTCCCGGCACGATCCGGCCGAGCGTGAGCTCGACGACCCGGCCCACGTCCTCGGTGTGCACCGATGTCGCCAGGCCGACGAGCGCCACGGTGCAGGGAACCAGTCCGAGCACCACCTGGAAGGCCAGCGCTCGGGCGTTGGTGAACCCGTCCGCGTAACGGAACCGCACGAAGGAGTCGGCCAGCAGCCGCAGCCCTCCGTAGTGGCGCAGAGCGGCGAACGCCTCGTCTCCGGAGAGCTCCTCCCCGATCATGTCCCGGGTCTGCGGCACGTGGACGGCGGTACCCATGGCCTCGCCCCTCCTTGTCGTACGGCTGTTCCCTGACCGAATGCCCACCGAACCCGTTCGTGCGACCTCGGATTTCAGGTATGCCCTGAAGCCGGGTCCACGTCTCGAGCCCAGCATCCCTTGCCTCACGCGCATCGGCACCGTACGCTCACGGGCCATACCGACCGGGTGGTATGTCCGCCGACAGGTCACTGCGAGGACTGAGGAGTCGCCGAAGATGAGCCGAACCAACCACCAGGTGCGTCTGGCCGCGCGTCCCGTGGGCGAGCCGCGGTCCACCGACTGGAAGCACGTGGAGGAGCCGGTCGGACAACCGGGCGACGGGGAGTTCCTGGTGCAGGTGCTCTGTCTGTCGATCGATCCGGCGATGCGCGGCTGGATGAACGCGGGCAGGTCCTACATCCGCCCGGTGGAGATCGGTGAGGTCATGCGCGCGGGTGCGGTGGGACGCGTGATCGCCTCACAGCACTCCGGATTCGCGGTCGGTGACCATGTGTCGGGGTCGTTCGGCGTGCAGGAGTACTGCCTGTCGGACGGCCGGGATGTGATCAAGGTCGATCCGGCGGCGGCCCCCTTGGCGACGTACCTCGGCACCCTCGGCATGTCGGGGCTGACGGCCTACTTCGGCCTGATCGACATCGGGCGCCCCGAGCCGGGTCAGACGGTCGTCGTCTCCGGTGCGGCGGGAGCGGTCGGCAGCGTCGTCGGGCAGATCGCCAAGATCATGGGCTGCCGGGTCATCGGCATCGCCGGCGGTGAGGCCAAGTGCCGGCTGCTGGTCGACGAGTTCGGGTTCGACGCCGCGATCGACTACCAGAACGAGGACATCCGCAAGGCGCTGCGCACCCACGCCCCCGACGGTGTCGACGTGTACTTCGACAACGTCGGCGGCGACGTCCTGGACGCTGTACTGCTGCGGCTCGCACGCGGCGCCCGCGTCGTCGTCTGCGGCGCGATCTCCCAGTACAACAGCGTCAAGCCGCAAGGCCCCGCGAACTACCTGTCGCTGCTGGTCAACCGGGCCACCATGACGGGCATGGTGGTCTTCGACTACGCCGACCGATACGCCGAGGGAATCGCCCGGATGGCCACGTGGCGGAAGGAAGGCAGGCTGAAGTCACTCGAGGACGTGGTGTCCGGTGACGTGGCGGCGTTCCCCGACACCCTCATGCGCCTGTTCCGTGGTGAGAACCGGGGCAAGCTCGTGCTGAAGATCGCGGACTGACCCGGCAGGGGGAGGAGCGATCCGATGAAGGCACTTACCTACCACGGCCGTCACGACATCCGTTACACGGACGTCCCCGATCCGGCCGTCACGAGCCCCACCCACGCCGTCGTCCAGGTGACCACGGCCGGAATCTGCGGCAGTGACCTGCACATTTACCAGGGCAACCCGTTCAGTCCGGAACTGGGCTACACACCCGGACACGAGTGTGTCGGCGTGGTCGTCGACACCGGCGACCAGGTCACCCGCTTCAAGCCCGGTGACAGGGTCCTGGTTCCGGCCTCGGCCGGCTGCACCCGGTGCAAGGCCTGCGCGGCCGGGTTCACCGCCCGGTGCGAGTACGCCAAGTCCAGTACGGAGCTCTGCTACGGCGTGAGCCCCCAGCTCCCCGGCAGCCAGGCCGAGGCGCTCGCGGTGCCCCATGCCGACATCAACCTGGTGCACCTTCCCGAGGGCATCTCGGACGAGGCCGCCGTCGTCCTGACGGACAACGCTCCGACGGCCTGGTACGGCTGCCGTCGCGCCCGGATCCAGCCCGGCGAGACCGTGCTGGTCATCGGTCTGGGTCCGGTCGGCCTGATGGCCGCGCAGTCCGCCTTCGCGATGGGCGCCGCGCGTGTGCTCGGTGCGGACCTGGTCCCGGAGCGACGCGCGTTCGCCGCGTCCCTGGGCGTCGAACCGGTCGAGGGCGAGGACACGAAGACGTCCGTACGGGAGATGACCGGTGGACGTGGCCCGGACGCGGTGGTGGAGGCCGTGGGCTCGGACGCCACCATCGAGCTGGCCCTCAAGGCGGTCCGGCAGGCCGGCCGGGTCAGTGTCGTCGGAGTCAGCCACAGCAAGGCGTTCCCGTTCCACATGGGACTGGCGCAGATCAAGGAACTCGAGTTCGCCATCGGGCTGTGCTCGATCCACTACGAGCTTCCGACCCTGATCGCGCTGGCCCAGGCGCGCCGGATCAAGCCGGAGGTCGTGGTGTCGCACCGTTTCCCCCTCTCCCAGGGCCCTGCCGCGTACGAACTCTTCGCCGACCGCTCGGACGGGGTCCGCAAGATCCTTCTCGACCCCACCGGCTGACCCCGATCGGCTCACACCCCGGCTCGTGACGGATCGCGAGAATCGCAACGCCCGTACGGTGCAGGGTGTTTGGGTGTGGGTATCTCCATCTGATCCGGAAGGGCCGGGTCGGGCGGATGCGACGGGGGCGGAGCGAGTGGGCAGAGAGGTGTGGAGCGGCAGCGCCGGGATCGAGGCGGCCGACGCCGTGTTCGAGTTGATGAGGCGACTCATCGACAACTTCCGGGACAACCCGCCGGTGACGCCGCTGGTGGTACTGCAGGCCACCGAGGAGGACGACAGCGGCACGCTCGACCGGCGGGTGGAACAGGTCGTGGACTTCGTCCGCCAGGGCCATCAGCCGCGGGGGCTGATCGCCAAACGGCTGGACGGCGGAGGCGGCGTGGACGCCTACTCCTCCGCGATCGACATGGTGCGCCAGCTGTGCGAGCACCCTTGGGACAACCAGAGCCAGTCGCAGTACAAGCCGTTCGCCTTTCCGCGCTCACGGCTGCTGCGGGCCGTCGAGCAGGCCGCGCCGGAGGTCGGCGGTGAGGTCAGCACGGTGTGGTCCGCGGCCCAGCGCCGCGAGCGGCTGATGCGACGGCTGGCCGAGCTGCGCTGGCGTCCGGGGCGCGACCCGGACGGCGCCGACGAGGAGAACCGCGCCTCGGCGCTGGCGGACACCGTCGGCGCCGTGGTGAACCCGTCCGGTTTCGTGGGGGCGATGTTCATCGCCTGCCTGAGCGTGCTGCTGGGCGAGGGCGGTTGGCAGACGGCTGTGTGGGGCGGCGCCCTGGCCTTGGCCGCGTTCGGCGTGGCGCATCTGCTGGCGCGCAGCGCGCCGCCGCTGCTGTGGCTGCGCCGAGCCAGCCGCTGGTTCGCGACCACGACGTTCCTGGCGCCTTCGAGCGACCGGCCGGCCGCCGCCGAGTGGTCGCGGTGGCGGCCGACGAAGTCCTGGGAGACCATCCGCGGCCGCGCCTTCGCCGCGGCCCAGCAGATCGTCGCGGCCGAGACAGGTGATGTGACGGCACGTCAGTTCCATTTGGAGCTGCGGGTGCTGGCGTTGCTGGAGGACCTCCGCGAGAACTTCCGGCCGAGGACGCTGGACCTGCGGCGCCGTAAGCGCACGGTCCCGCCCGTGGTGTACCTGCCGTGCGCCACCGAGGACGACGGCGGCCTGCTGTTGCTGCGCGCGATCAGCAACGTACGCAGCCGCCGCAGCGAAGTGGACCCGCTGCTGGTGCTGGCCGCGATCCCGGCGGCCGAGCGGTTGCGTCCGCCGGGATCCGAGCAGTCCGGGGTGCCCACAGCGGAGCCCCGCCTGCCCGCCGCACCGTACCCGGATGGGTCCGCGGGGGCGGATCCGGAGCGCGCCTACGGAGCGGACGCCAGGTACCAGGAGTGGGTGACCGGCCTCAACGTCGGCCAGTCCCCCGGGCGCGCGGCCGCGCTGCCGTGGATCCTGCGGATACCGCTGTCCGCCGACGAGTTGGTCCGCCGGCACTCCACGCAGCACTCCACCACCAGGATCCGCCGTACGGCGGCCTGGCTGCTGTGGTCCAGGCCCTGCCTGGCGGTGGTCCTCGCCATCGCCCTCGGCCTCGGCTTCCTGGGCAACCGGTGGATGGCCGAGCGCTACTGCGAGGGCCGACTGGTCGGCTCCAACACGGACTCCGTCCTGGTGGGCGGCGAGTGCGTGGGGGTCGCGACCGGGGACGTACGGCTGGCCGCGGGCAACGCGCTGGAACTGTACGGCGCCGGCAAGGGCATCACCTTCGACGCCGTCGAGCAGGCGATCCGGGCCGAGAACGCGAAGATCGGTCCGAAGGACAAGTACGTGACGATCGTCTACGCCGGCCCGGTCACCGCGGCCGACGAGTCCGGCACCCGCAAGGGGCTCGAGGAGATCACGGGCGTCTACCTCTACCAGCGCTACGCCAATGTCAGCACCCACCAGCCGACGAAGATAAGAGTCCTGCTGGCCAACGCGGGCGAGAACATGCTCCAAGTGCTGCCCATGGCCCGGCACATAGCCGAGCTGGCCCGGCGCGACCGGTCGGTCGTCGGCGTCGTCGGCCTGGGACGGGACACGACGGAGAGCGATGACGCCGTGGAGATCCTCAAGGGCGCGGGCCTGCCCGTGGTGAGCACCACCAACTCCGGGAGCCATCTGGCGCGGGAGTTGTCGAACTGGTTCGGTCTGGCCGCCACCGACGAGGAGGAGGCGAACGCGCTGCTCGTCGTCGCCAAGCAGCTCGCCCGGCGCGAGGACGACGGCCGGGCCGTGGTGCTGGCCCGCAAGGTCGGCAGCGAGAAGGACTTCTACACGACCGAGCAGGCCAGAGTGGGCAAGGGCATGCTGGACCGGGCCGGCTTCACCTTGCTTCCCTCCCGGTCCTACCGGCTCAGCCCCAACGGCGAACCGGAACTCACCGACCCGGTCGAGGCGATCTGCGCCAGTGACCCCGTACCCCGGGCCCTGTACTTCGCGGGCCGGGTGGAGGACGTCCCCAACCTGATGTCCCAGCTCGGCTCCACGCCGGGCTGCTCCGGGCAGCACATGACCGTGTTCACCGGCGACGACCTGACCAAGAGCAACTACGACGAGGGCGAGAGTCTGCGCATCCCACCGGAGGTCACCCTGTACCACTTCGCGTTGGCACCGATGGACCTCGTCGGCGCGACCGGCTTCTACCAGGACTCCCACCGCGTGCTCAGCGAGCTGCTCCCGGCGGGCACGTCGGCGACCGCGCTCGCCGACCCCGCCCGGCCGTGGAACGACGCGCTGTTCTCCAGCGGTCAGTCGGTACTGGCCTACAGCGCCACCGCGGTGCTGTACCGGGCCTCGAAGAACGGCGACGCCCCGCAGACCGCTCCGGAGACCTGGGCCGACCTGCGCTGGCGCCCCAACCCGAACCTGCCGGTCGGCACGGTCAGTTTCGCGGGCAGTCAGCCGTACGCCGACCAGCGGGGGCACGGCTACAAGATCGTGCGGGTCACCTACCGCGACCACAAGGTGCGCTCGGCGACCGTGTGCGGGCGCCCGGCGGGAAGCGACCAGCCGCTCTCCGCACCGCCGGGCCGCAAGGGGGCCGACCCTCGTACGGTGTGCCGGGAGGAGTGATCCCGACGGCACGGCACCTCACGCAGGCGCCCTGTGTATGCTGACGGCTGTTCGTGTCAACAGGTGATCAGAGAACAGGGAGGTGGGGTCGATGACCGCGCTCGTGGCCACCGTGCGCAGTGTCCGGGTCTCCCTCACGTCCCGGGCCGTGGCCTGACGCCATCCTGTCCGCCCTCGCTGGGAGCGTGAGCTCGCGGGGCGCCTGCACGAACACCACATTGAAACGGATCATCATCCATCATGCGCAACTGGATCACGCGCGCTGAGACCAGCGCCGACATCCCCGCCGTCCGCGACATCAACCTGGCCGCGTTCGAGACTCCCTTGGAGGCCGACCTCGTCGACGCACTGCGCGCCGACCCCGCCTGGATCGAGGGCCTGTCTCTCGTCGCCACGGACGACGACGGCCGCCCCGTCGGCTACGCCCTGCTGACCCGCTGCCACATCGGCGAGGTCCCGGCCCTGTGCCTGGCCCCGTGCGCCGTGCGGCCCGAGCAGCAAAGCAGCGGCGCCGGCTCCGCAGTCATCCGCGCCGCCCTCACAGCGGCCAAGGAGAAGGCCGAGCACTACGTCGTCGTCCTCGGGCACCCGACGTACTACCCCCGGTTCGGCTTCAACCGGGCCTCCGCACACGGCATCGGCCTGACCATCGACGTACCCGACGAGGCCCTGATGGCCCTCACGTTGGACGCCGCCCACCCGCTGCCCGGCGGAACCGTCCGCTACGCCGCGCCGTTCGGCATCTGACCGGCCCGCGGTGCGAGGCCACGGCACCGGCCTCGCACCGCGACCTCTGCCAGGCCTTCGCCGGTCTGGAGAATCCTGACCGGGGATGATCGCGTCTTCGCCCTGGGGGCGCCGACCGCCACTCAGCCGCGGCCGCCCCGCACGGCCGCGAGGCACTCGTCGTACAGGTCGGCCAGGTCGAGTCGTCCGTCGTGCCTGGCCCAGAGCTCGGTCGCCGTGTCGATACAGGCGAAGACCGTCGCGACGATCGCCTTGGCACGCGGGTCGGGGGCCGGGCCCGGGCCGGACGCGGCGCCCAGCCGTGCCTGGACGACCGGGACGAGTGCGGCCTGCCAGCGCAGCCGCTTCTCGATGTAGCGGGCGTGCAGTGAGGGAGTGTCGAAGATGAGACGGGACAGCTCCAGCACCCGCTCCGGGGTGTGGTTGGCGGTCAGGACGACCTCGAATCCGGCACGCAGGGCATCCCAGACGGACGCCTCGGCCGGCTGCTGCTCGACGGTCCGCTTCAGCAGCTCGCCCAGCGCTTCCTGGTCCCCGCAGACCAGGTCCTCCTTGGTGCCGAAGTAGCGGAACAGAGACCGCTGCGAGATCCCTGCCTCGCGTGCGATCTGCGCGATCGTCGTCCGCTCATAGCCCTGCTCGGCGAACAGGCGAACCGCCGTGTCCAGGATTTCCTGGACGGCGACCTGCCGCGAGCGGTCCCACAAGGTCGTCATGAACATCAGGCTACTCCTCTAGACAGCAGCCGCCTACCTGGCATTAACTGCCAGAAAAGCAGCGACTGAAAGAAGGGCAGCCATGACAGCCGTCGACTACCACGGGCAGACCACACTGATCACCGGAGCCAGCGCGGGTCTCGGCGCAGAGTTCGCCCGTCAGCTCGCCGCCCGCGGTTCGGATCTGGTGCTGGTCGCCCGCCGCAGGGAACGTCTGGAGGAGCTGGCGGCCGAGCTGCGTGCAGATCGCCGGATCCAGGTCCACGTGGTCCCGATGGACCTGGCCACGGACAATCCCGGGTAGGCGCTGGCCGCGCACGTCGAGCGGCTCGGCCTGCACGTCACCAGCCTGATCAACAACGCCGGGTTCGCCACCTTCGGTCCCTTCCACCGCACGGATCCGGAACGGATGCGCCGGGAGATCGCCGTCGACGTGACCGCGGTGGCCGACATCAGCCACGCCTTCATCGAGCAACTGCGTACGGCAGGGCGCGGGGTACTCGTCAACGTGGCGAGCATGGCCGCCTACCAGCCCAACCCGCGGATGGCGCTCTACGGGGCGACGAAGGCCTTCGTGCTGAGCCTCACCGAGGCGTTGTGGGAGGAGTCGCGGGGCACGGGTCTGCGGGTGCTGGCGCTGTCCCCCGGCGCCACCCGGACCGAGTTCTTCGACGTCGCGGGCACCACGCAGGCCGCCGGAGGGATGCGGCTCGCCTCCCCCGTCGACGTCGTCCGCACCGCGCTCGGCACCCTGGACCGCAGGAACCCGCCGCCCAGCGTCATCGCAGGGCGCATGAACCGGGTGATGGCCTTCCTCGCCCGCCGCCTGGCCACCCGACGGCAGGTCATCAGGGTCATCGGCCGGCTCACGGCCGACGCGGCATGACGAGGGACGCGGTCGGATCAACCACGGTCAACAAGGTGGACGGCCGAGACGTCCCGCCTCACCTGTCCGCCTCGGTCAGCGCCGGCGTCAGCCCGGACCAGGGGTTGGGTGGTTCTCCCGTCACCGGTCCGCACACACCCGCGCCCCGCTCCTGCGCGGTCCTCATGGCGAGCGGCACGAGCGGTTCGGGCACGCCGTAGACGAGGTGGCACAGCCGGTCGGCGGGCAGTCGCTCGGTCCACGAGGGGCGGCTGAAGTCCGACACGTACCTCGACCAGGGGCCCTCGAAGGTGACCGTAAGGTCGGCGAGCCGGGCGTAACCGGGCGCGGGATGGACGCCGGGGTTGAGGACGACGGTCGAGGCCCCGAGGCGGCGGGCGGAGCGGACCAGGCGGCGGCAGTCCGGCAACGCGTCCGGGGCTGCCGGCACCTGGTCCAGGAAGCAGCCGTCGACGGCGTACCACTCCTGATGCCGGCGCAGATCCGCGGTGATCTCGGCGGGTTCACGGGCTCCGTAGTCCGTGTCCAGGTAGCCCAGCAGGCGGGCTCCGGCCGCGCGCAGTGCCTCGGCCGCCTTGACGAACGCCGGATCCGGGGCCCGGCCGGGGCCGTTCGCCGGGTTCAGTACGACGCCGTAGGTGCGCGCGGCGCGCGTGATGAGCCGGTGCCAGGCGCCCGGGTCCTCGGCCGGATGCACGTACAGCGGAATCAGCAGGCTCACCGCGCCGGAGCCCCCTCGGCGCTGCGGGCCCGTGGGCGGATGGCCGCCCACAGTGCCTCCAGAGACGCGTCGAGGGTGTGGGACGGCGACCAACCCAGGGCGTCGCGGGCGGCGGTGATGTCCGAGCACTGCCACGACACCTGCGCGGAGCGGGCCGATCCGCCGGACTCCGCCTCGTCGATCCGGCCGCGGAAACCGGCCGCGTCCGCGAGCCCCCGCACCAGGTCCCGCACCGGACGGGCGTCACCGCCGCCGATGTTGAGCACCGGCGGCAGTGGTCCCGCGGCGGTGACCGCCAGTTGGGCCGCCCGCGCCACGTCGCGTACGTCCACGAAGTCGCGGTATGCGGAGAGGTCACCGAGCCGCAGCGTCGCCACCGGGTCGTCCCCGGCGCCCGCGAGCAGAGCGGCGACGCGGCCGGGCAGCCCGGTGGGCGGGGCCCCCGGGCCCACCGGGTTCCCCACCCGCAGCACCACCGCGTCCAGCCCGGACGCGGTCACCGCCACCGTGCCGGCCAGCTTGGTCGCGCCGTACGGGCCGGCCGGCCGGGTCGCCGCCGACTCCGTGACCCGCGCTCCGGCCCCGGTGGTTCCGTACTCGGCTGCCGAGCCCAGATGGACCAGGCGGGCCCCGGGCGCCGCAGCCCGCAGTGCCGCGCACAGCACGGCCGGGCCGCGGGCGTTCACCTCCGCGAGGGTGACGGTGTCGCCCCCGGTCGCGCCGGCGCAGTTGACGACGGCGTCGGGCGCGACGTCGGCCAGAGCCGCCGCCAGTTCCTGCGGACGATCGGCGGCCAGGTCCACCCTGACGTCGGCGGCAGGCGAGCGGCCGCCGACGAGGACCCGCGCGTCGGGCAGGGTGCGCAGGTGCTCGGCGACGTGCGTGCCCAGGTAGCCGGTGGCGCCGAGTACGAGGATGTGCATGGCTCCTCAGGCCCCCTTGAGCAGCAGCGACTTGCGGCTGGTGAACTCCGCGTTGGCCCGGTCGTAGTCGTCGGGGCGGCCGATGTCCAGCCAGTAGCCGTCGAACTCGTAGGCGTGCGGCGGGCGTCCGGCCGCGAGCAGGTCCATCACCAGCTCGTCGAAGCCGAGCGGCAGCCCGGGCGTGTAGCCGTCGAGGGTGGCCCGGGAGACGCCGTAGACGCCCATGGAAACCCGGTAGTCGATGCTGGGCTTCTCGGTGAAGGCGACCACCCGGCTGGCGTCGGTGGTCAGCACCCCGAAGTCGATGTGCACCTTGCGGGCGTAGGTGGCGATGGTCAGGGGCGTGCCGGACGCCTCGTGCCTGCGCAGCACGTCGGCGTAGTCGAGGTCGGTGAGCACATCGCCGTTCATGACCAGGAAGTTCTCGGGCAGCCGGTCGCGCAGGGTGAGCAGGGGGCCCATGGTGCCGAGCGGGCTCTCCTCGGTGGCGTAGTCGACGCTCAGGCCCCACTGGGTGCCGTCGCCGACGTAGGCACGGATGATCTCGCCGAGGTGGCCGATGGCGATGGTGCAGCGCGTGAAGCCGGCCGTGGACAGCTGGCGCAGCACGATCTCCAGAATGGCGTGCTGGTCGCCGATGGGGACGAGCGGCTTGGGCAGCGCGGTGGTGTACGGCCGCAGCCGGACGCCCTTCCCTCCGGCCAGGATGACTGCATGCATGACATACCTCCTGCGGGTACGTGCCGGACGGGTCAGATGTTGTAGATGCCGGTCTTGTAGCGGGCCAGGTTGGCCGGATCGACGAACCACCGGGCGGTTCGCGCGAGCCCTTCCTCCAGCGTGTGGCCGGGCTGCCAGCCGGTCGCGGCGGCCAGCCGGCTCGCGTCGGCGACGAGCCGCATCACCTCGGAAGCCGCGGGCCGCAGGCGTTCGGCGTCCTCGCGGACGTCGAGGGGGGCGTCCATGACCTTGCCGATCAGCGCGACGAGGTCACCGACGGAGATCTCGCCGCCGGTCCCGGCGTTGAAGGTGCGGCCGACGACCTGCTCGGCCGGGGCGGTGCCCACCGCGAGGAACGCCCGCGCGGTGTCCTCGACGAAGGTGAAGTCCCGGGTGGGACGCAGGTCGCCGAGCGTGATGGTGCGCTGCCCTGCCGCCACCTGACCGATGACGGTGGGGATGACCGCGCGCATCGACTGGCGCGGGCCGAAGGTGTTGAAGGGCCGCAGCGTCACCACGGGGGTGCCGAAACTGGCGTGGTAGCTGTCGGCCAGCCGGTCACCGCCCGCCTTCGAAGCGGCGTACGGGGACTGCGTGTTGATGGGGTGGTCCTCGGTGATCGGCACGGTCTGCGCGGTGCCGTACGTCTCGCTGGTCGAGGTGTGCACCAGGCGCGGCGTCTCCAGGGTGCGCACCGCCTCCAGCACGTTGAGGGTGCCGGTGACATTGGTGTCCACGTAGCTGTGCGGGGCCTGGTAGGAGTACGGGATCGCGATGAGCGCGGCCAAGTGGTAGGCGCAGTCGGCGCCGTCGAGCAGGCCGCGTACCGAGCCGGGATCTCGTACGTCGCCGAGGACGATCTCCACCTGGTCGAGGACGTCGGAGGGCAGGGTCTCCAACCAGCCGTAGGAGGAGAAGGAGTTGTACTGGGCCATGGCCCTCACACGGTGGCCGGAGGCGACCAGCGCCTCGGTGAGATGCGAGCCGATGAAGCCTTCTGCTCCGGTGACGGCGGCGAGCGGTGCGGAGGTCAACTCGTTGTCCCTTCGTAGTGGTCGTCGGACGGGAGACCCGGTGTGGACGGGCTGCGGGTCCGTGGTCCGCCAGGGGTGGTTCGCGTGGTCAGGCGTGCGGGGAGGGCCGGCCGAGCAGGCGTATCGCGCAGGCCGCGAGACAGACCGCGGCCACACCGCAGGCGGACGGCAGCACGGCCGGTCCGGGTGGCAGGTGCAGCAAGGTCACCGCTCCGGCCGCGCCGGCGGCGGCCAGGCAGAGAACGGCGGGCGGCCAGGCCACCCCGAACGCCTGCAGGAGCAGGGCGGTCCACAGGGCCGCCGCGAGCAGGAGGAGCGAGGCCTCGGAGTCGGTGAGCAGGGCCGCCGGCAGCAGCAACAGCAGATAGCCGGACAGGCACAGGCCGAGCACCGCGGCCGAGCGCACCAGGAACGTACCGGGGGTCGCGCTGACCCGTAACGCGGCGACCGACCAGCCGCGGTAGCGGTACAGCAGCCACTCCGCGGGGCCCATGCTGAGGGTCAGTGCGATCACCGCGTACGGCTGCCGCCGGCCTTCCAGCATGACGAGCACCGCCGCGGCGAGTCCGAACAGGCCGTACGGCACGGATGCGCGAAGTCGCGGCCGCCCGGCGTCGGACGCTGCCTGGCCTGCGCGCCCCGCCCACAGGACTCGTGCGGCGGCCACCGACGTGCCCAGCAGGGCCAGGAGGGGCAGCCCGACCCGCAGTTCCGGTCCGGGCTCCCACCACGGGAGCACCGCGGCGCCCGCGATGAGCGGGCTGAGCGCGGCCAGCAGCAGTCGCTCGCGGCCCAGGACGAGCAGCACGCTCGCTCCGGCCAGGTACAGCGACTGGGCCGCCGCCACTCCGATGGCCAACACGCCGTCGGCGGGCAGCGCGGCGAGGGCCGTGGCCACCGCGGCGCCCAGCGCGGACCCGGTCAGCAACGTGCCTGACGCCTCCCGGCGTCCGGTCACCAGCCGCAGGTGCGCGCGATGGCCCAGTGCCTGTCCCCACGCCCACGAGGCGATGCCCGCGACGATCAGTACGGGGGCGTGCCGGTCGATGGGCCACAGCGGCGCGATGAGCAGGTAGGCCAGGGCGGGCAACGCGAAGAGCACGCCGCGCAGCAGGCAGCGCAGGGTGTCGGGTCGCCATGGGTCGGTCGCCGGTGGCGGCTCGGGGAACGTGCGGGGCACCCTCTCGTACAGCGCGGTCGCCAGCGAGAAGAGGTTGGGGTGGCCGTACCGCTCCTTGATCAGCGAGGCGGACAGGCCCTCCGCCTCCAGCAGGGCCGCCACCTCGTAGGGATGGACGGCGGGCCCTATGGCGTCGGCGAGTTCGGCGGCGAGCGTGCTCACCGCCTCCTCGTCGGGACCGTGGCCCGGCAGCCGTATCGCGAGTGTGGCATCGTCCAGGGCCCAGCGTGGGCGGCGGCGCGGCGGACGGGGTTCGGCCAGCCGCAGGGCAAGGGTGTCCTGCCCCGCGTCGCCGGGTTCGAGGGATATCGGTCCGCTCATCCGGTGAGGCTCCTCGTGCCGGTGACCGCGGGGGCGGGCAGCACGACTCTGGCGGGCAACTCCGCTTTCCCTGCGGCCAGTTCGTGGTAGATGGCGCGGAACGTGTCGATGGTCTGCCGCAGGGTGAACTGCTCGATCACCCGCAGCCGCGCCGCCTCGCCCATCGCCCGGCGCCGGACGGGGTCGTCCAGCAGTTCCAGGGCGGCGGCGGCCATGGCGGCCGGGTCGCGCGGCGGCACCACCAGGCCGGTGTCGCCGACGGCCTCGCGCACCCCTCCGACATCGGTGGAGACGGTCGCCCGGCCGCACGACATGGCCTCGATCAGCGTGAACGGGAAGCCCTCGCTGATGCTGGACAGCATCACCACGTTCCCGGCCGCGTAGGCGTCCTTGATGTCGTCGACGCGGCCCTCGAAGGTCACCGCGTCGCCGTGCCCCAGCTCTGCGGCCAGGGCCTCGCAGCGCTCGCGGTATGCCTCTCCGCCGCGGGGCGTGCCCCCGAACAACCGCAGGCGGGCGTCCGGCAGCCGGTCCCGGACGAGGGCGAAGGCGCGGATCAGGGTCTCCAGGTCCTTGATCGGGTCGACCCGCCCGGCCCAGCTCAGGGTGAGGGTCTCCGGCTCCGGACCGGCCGGCGGGAACGCGGCGGGATCGACGCCGTTGTAGACGGTGCGGATCGACTCCGGGTCGGCGCCGCCCTGCTCCTCCCACAGCCGGTTGTAGCGATTGCCCGGGGTGATCAGGGCCGCCTGGCGGTAACTCTCCTCCGCCAGCAGCCGGAAGAAGCCGAGGATCACCGCCTTGACGGGCCAGCGGTACGGCGCGGTGCGGTATCCGAGGTAGCGCTCGCGCAGATAGACCCCGTGCTCGGTGAGCAGCAGCGGGACCCCGTACCGCTCGCGTGCGGCGAGCCCCGGCAGGACGGCGACGCCTCCGCTGACGGCGTGCGCGACGCCGTCCTGCGGCGACGGTGCGGCCAGCGGGCGCAGCGCGTGTTCGAGCAGGGCGGTGGCGGTGAGCGCGTCGTGCAGGGTCGGCCGCGCCTCGCGCACGGCCAGCCCGGGACGCGTCCATACGGCGGTCAGGATGGTGATCGCCGTGTCGCCCCGCAGGAAAGGGCTGAGTTCGCCGCTCGCCGCCGCCCGCGCCATGGTGTGCAGGGCGGGTGCGAAGCCGCCCTCGGCGCCGGGGTCGACGAGCGCGGTCAGGAACCGCTCGTACGCGTCGGTGAGCCGCCTGCGGGACCGGCCGCGCGGTGGGCGGCCTTCCGGAGCGGCGCCCCACATGGGCATGGACAGGACGCCGCGGACATGGTCGGGGAGGTCCCACACGAGCGGCTCCCGTCCGGTGCCGGTGACGGCGATGACGTCGAACTCGATGTCGGGCATGCCGGTGACGAGCTGGTCGCACCAGACGCTCACACCGCCGTGACTGTGCGGGTAGGTGCCTTCGGTGAGCAGGGTGACGCGCGCGGCGTCGTTGCGTCGCGCGCCGTGGTGAACGTGCATTGATGTGCTCCACGGCCGAGGTGTGGGGAGGGGTGCCGGTCCCGGCCTGCCGACGGGCGGCCGGGACCTCGCTGCCGGTGCGCCGGTCAGTTCCCCGCGGGAAGGACCGGCTCGGCCACGCCCTCGGGCACGCGGGCGTCCGGTGCCGGGTCGGTGGCCGGCGCGGAGCCGCCCGTGCCGGGGGCCGTGGAGGAGGCCGCGGGCTGCGGCAGGGTGAGGGTGAGCGGCTCGGCGGCCTGGGTGGTCCACCCGGACCGTTCGCCCGCGTACGCCTCGCCGAAGGCCGAGCCGGCCTGTGTGGTGCCCTCGGGCATGGTGGCGGGGACGGACACGCCACCGGGGCTGTCGACGGTGACGGTGTCACCGATCCGGTAGGCGATGACCTGCCCGTCGCCCACCGCGGCCCGCCAGGAGGCGCGCTGCCTCAGCTCGTTGCCGATGTCCTTCATCCGCAGGTTGACCATCGGCGTGTTCTGCGCGAACAGCGTGTCGTAGGTGTTGAGCACGCCGTCCAGGACCGGGTAGGCGATCCGGTCCTCGGCCAGGTTGGACTGGTGGATGAAGTGCGGCTTGGGGTCGTTGCCGAGGACATGGCCGAGGGCGATCTGCCGCTCCAGGGGCACGATGTGCTGCGCGTAGCCGGTGGCCGTGTCGAGCGGCGCGGCCAGGCAGGTCGTGGTGTCCGGGTTGTCCTCGCAGATGCCGCTGCCGCCCTGCGCCCGGCCGGTGTAGATCCAGTTGTACTCGTCGACCTGCTCGGCCGCCCGGCCCGCGTTGTAGAAGATGTTCATCGGGTAGCGCGGGACCGTCGTCGCGGGCCCGACCTGCCGCTGGCCGGGCTCGCGGGAGTTGTCCGAGGCCAGCCAGCCGATGCCGGTGTCGGCGAGGGCGAGCGCCAGGTTGGGGTTGTCGGCCGACTGCTGCGGCAGCACCCGCAGCCCGGAGTGCTCGCCGGTCACCAACTCGTCGTTGTTCAGCGGCAGCTGGGCCTGCTGCCCCCACACCTGGTTGTGCGCGATCTCGTCGGCGACGTCGGCGCGGCTGACCCACTTGGTGCTGCCGTCGGCGTTGGTGGCGCACCGCCACGGCACGACCGAGGTGTCCTGTTCGCAGCCGAGGAAGGCATGCGTGTAGGTGTGGTTGATCCAGCGGAACTCGGCGCGCTCGGCGATGAGCCGGTCGGCCAGCGGGTCGGCTCCGTTGTTGTCCTCACGGTGGTCTACGCTGCCGGCGCCGTTGTAGGCGAGGTCGAGGGTGAAGTCGCGCTCGCGCTGCCAGGAGACGGCGTGGTCGACGTCGGCGGCCGTCATCCTGATCGGGTCGGGCGTGGCGTCGGGGTCGGTGCAGTCCACGTCGCCCGGTGTGCAGTTGAGCGTGGAGTTCCAGCGGTCGTCGGCGGCGAACACGTCGTCGACGTGTACGGCGAAGTAGTTGCGGGAGGCGCCCAGGTGCACCCCGCCGGTCATCCACTCGACGATGCCGCGGGCCAGCAGCCGGAACTGCTGCTGGTACTGGTTGTAGACGAACGTGACGACGAGCTCACGCCGCCCGTCGTGCCGGTACTCCCCCACCAGCGAGCCCTGCTTGCTGGTGCCCGGGATCGGCGCCTGCACGTACGGGGTGAAGTCGGCGCCGGCCATCGGCGTGGACAGGAACGCGTAACTCTCGCCGACGGTGGGCGAGTTGTCCTCGAACGGCACCGGCCCGTCGAGGTAGTCGAACGGACCAGCCCGCCCGGCATCGGTCACCTGCGCCTGCACACCGTCGACGCTGCCCGAGTAGCCCCCGTACACCGGGTACTGGAGTCCCGCCTCCGGGCGGGCGTAGGTGTACGCGTCGACCTGCGGGATGTCGTAGGCCTTCTCGTACGCGACCAGCGCGGCCATCTCGGGCGAGTTCGCCGGGAACGGGTTGTCGTTGGGCAGGACGACCGCCTGGAACTTGGCCCGGTCCCGGCCGTCCACGGTGTCCGCGAGATATCCGGCATCGATCACCGGGCGGCCGGACTGCGTGAGGTCGATCTGCGTGTAGGGCGTTCCCGCGGTGTCCAGTTCGGCGGCGATGGCGTCGGTGGCCGGCCCGCCGTCGCTGACGACGAGCACCCGCAGGTCGATGCGGGGCGGCGGCGGGTCCGCGGCATGTGCGGCCGGTACACCGAAGGCGGCTATGAGCGCGCCCGTCGTGAGCAGCGTGGTGCTTAAGGTCCGCTTCATGCGGTGCTGTCCCCTCCCAGGGCAGGGGCGAGCACGGCTCCGCTGAGCGAACGCACCCCCGCGCGTGACGCCGGCTTCCCCCTCAGAGACCGGTCGTCGACGCATCCGTCGCGTCAAATAGTGAGGTATCTGTGGAGCTTTAGTGGTCTTGCTGCGCAACCTGACGGAAAAACGCAGGTGCGTCGCGAACGACCCCTCCGGGCCGAAAGCACCCTCGGTGGTGGATCACGGAAGACGGCGGCGGGGCGCTTCGGGATCTACGCTCCAGGTGAGAGGGGGGAATACGGCATCGGCGGGCCACTGGGGGACACGGGTTCGACCGCCACTGGTATGGACCGGTGGGCGGGGGTGGCTGCGGGCCGGTTTCAGGTCATCCTCTGCGTCAGTCCATGTTCGAGCTGGACAGAGCTTCGGTGATCATGCGGGTGGCGAAGTCCCGGTCGCCGGTGATCCGGTTGATGTGCTCCGCGAGCAGGAAGGCCGTGGCTTCCAGGGGGTTCATCTCGTCCCCGGTCCAGTCTCCGAACTGCTTGCGCCACAGGCTGGGGCTCAGCCCGGTGCCGGCCGCGACGACCAGAGCGGCCATGGTGGGGATGGACTCCGCAGGGATGCTCTTTGGCATCATGCGCAGCGATCCCACGAAGCTGGGCACCACGTACTCGATGACGTCCCTGTCGTGGTCCTCGTAGGCCATCCGCAGCCACTGCACGAACATGTAGATGAGCGTGCACGCGCCGTCCACCAGGTCATCGACTTCCCCGGGGCCCAGTGAGGCGATGAACTGGTCGACCAACTGCTGCTGTTCGGGGTCGGTCTCGGACTTGCCCTCGTAGATGGTTCTGAGCCGAGAGTCGATCATCATGAGCGCTGCACCTACATCGCCGACCGGAGCGTACTGGGGGTCGCAGGGCGATGACACAGGATTCCTCCTCGGACGACCGTGAACGACGCGAACGCAAACGCAGCGCAAGGCAGCGCAACTCGTCCGTACCGTAGCCCGCCGACGAGACGACGTCCTGACGAATCAGGATGAGGGTCCTTCCGGGCTACGCCCAGCTGGCCAACCCCCAGTGGCCGGCCGTACAACCCCTGACCGCGGTGACGTGTCTTCACCACTGACCGGAACGCCTCCGAGCGTTTCTTCCCAACTCGTTCCAACGGGGGAACACATGAGCTTGGCACGCACTCGTACCCGCACCCGCCGCGGCACCGCCGTGGCCCTCACCATGCTGATGGCGGCCGCACTCGGCGCCGCCGGTGCCGGATCCTCGACGGCCGGCACCGCAGCGGCGGCGCCGCAGACACGGCAGATCGCCTCGTCCGTCCTCGGCAGTGACTACAAGATCACGCTGACCGCCCTCCGATCGACACAGGACGAGTACGCCGCCTCCGTACGCCTGCAGGTCTACACGCAGTCCGGCGGCGCCTGGAAGGAGTCCGACCGCGTCACCGTGGGCGATGTGGACGGCTGGTTCTGGTTCCCCCTCACCGGCGCGAACGCCGTCTGCCAACTCTCCACGGCAAGCACCGAACCCGCCCCGCTGACGGTGAGCCTGCTCCTCACTCCGTCCCTCGGCTGCTCCGAACCGACCCACTTCGTCATCAAGGACGGCCGGGTATACGCCGACTGACCAACAGCCCCCTCACTGGCCCCCGGCGGAATCACAAGTCCTCACCGCCACGCACCAGTTCGCGCCCCGTAGGCTGATCGACAAGTTCGACGCGGTCCGGACTTGGGGGGATGCCTGATGGGTGTGGCGGACGTGTTCGAGGTGCGGTCTGTCCCGGAGTTGCTCGTCGGGAACTCCTCACGCCATGGCGACAAGGTCGCGTCCGCCGATGACCGGCGCACGCTGAGCTGGGCCGAACTGGAGCGTCGGACGGCTCGGTTGGCGGTGCGGCTGGCCGACCGTCGTGGCGCATGGCCGATGCGTGACCGAAGGCCGTTTGGGCCGCGCGCTGGAGGGTGTCCTCGATCCGCTGCTCGGCGACTTCGTGACGTGCCACTTCCTTGATCCTCATGTACGTCATCCTGGCAGCACCCACTGACAATGCGGCACGCGTACATGTGGACTTCGAAGTTCCTCGTCAGCCCGGGTCAGCTGTCGTCGGTTGAGTTCGGCAGGATCAGATCCCGCCCTCGACCTCGCGCCAGAAGTCACCGACCCGTGCGTTGAACGCGTCCGGCGACTCCTGGAACGGCTGATGAGCCTCCCCCGCCAGGATCTCGAAGCGGGCGCCCGGGATGGCGTCGGCCACGATCCGCCCGAACCGCGGAGGCGTGGTGATGTCCAGTTCGCCGGCCAGGACGAGGGTCGGTGCCGTGATGCCGGGCAGCCGGTCGAGTGTGTCGTGGGGCGCGAAGCCCTCCAGTTGACGCTGGAAGGCCTCGGCGGACTGCGCGTACGGGAAGGCGAGCGTCTCCTCGATGAACCGCTCCACCGTGCCGTCGGCGTGGGCGCGGGGCGTGTAGATCCACAGATAGAACGCCTCCAGCATGGCGCGCTCGTCCGGCGCCTGGGTCGCCAGCCACTGCCAGAAGCGGGTCATGCCGGTGAAGTAGGCGTCCGCGCGTGCCCACGTACTCGTGAGGACGAGGCTGCGGACAGCTTCGGGGTGACGGAGTGCCAGCTCCTGCGCAATCGCACTGCCGCCCGAGAAACTGACGACATGCGCCCTGTCGACCTGGTACGCACGGAGCAGTTCCGCGGCATCGTCCGCCATCATCGCCACGGACATGGGCCCGTCGGGCAGCGGTGTCCGCCCCGCCCCCCGGTTGTCGAAGGCGATCACTCGGTACCGGTCCGACAGCCCGTCGAGCTGCGCCTGCCACGCCTCGGCGGGATCGCTCAGCCCTGCGATCAGCAGAACGCCGGGCCCTTGGCCACAGCTCTCGGTCCAGATCGTGGTTCCGTTGGCTTCCACGTACGCGCCCATGGAAAACACCTGCCCCAGGACGCCGACGTCGTCACCGCAGCGGCCCCGACTGACCGGAAATTCCCCTGGCCGGCGGCATGACAGCGTGTGTGACGGCCGTGCCGGGGCATTCGGTCTGCCGGGAGGTCTCCATGGACACGAGTGCGTTGGCACGGACAGGACGGTTCCGGGCCGAGCGGGCAGCGCGAGGTTCGGTCACCGAGGGGGCGGCGCGGGCAGGTCTCGCCGCCCGGGGAGTGATCTATCTGCTCGTCGGTGCGCTGGCGCTGCAGATCGCCTTCGGCATCACCGGCGAACAGGCCGACCGCGGCGGGGCGTTGGAGGAACTGTCGCACAAGCCCTTTGGTGCGGTACTGCTGTGGGCGCTGGGCGTCGGCCTCGTCGGGATGGCCCTGTGGCGGCTGTCCGAGGCGCTGTTCGGCTCCGTCGGGAAGGACGGCCGCAGCGCGCGCAAGCGCGCGCTGGCGACCGTCCGCTGCGCTTTCTACGTCTTCGTCGCCTACTCGGTGCTGTCCTTCGCGGCGAGCCGGAACCAGAGCGGCGGCGGATCCAGCGACCAGCAGTCGCGGGACGCCACCGCCAGGGCACTGGAGATACCCGCCGGCCAGTGGCTGGTCGCGGCGGCCGGCATCGGCGTCGTCGTGGCCGGCGGCTGGATCGCCGTACGGGCCGTTCTGCGGAAGTACCACGACAAGCTCAAGCTCGGGCAGCTGAGCCGCCGGGCACGGCAGCTGGTGGACGTCACCGGTGTGGTGGGGGGTGTGGCGCGCGGGCTGGTGTTCGCCGTGGCGGGAGTCTTCGCCGTCCGGGCGGCGATCGACTACGAGCCCGACCGGGCGAAGGGGCTGGACGACACTCTGCGTACATTCGCCGACACTCCGCTCGGCCCATGGCTGCTGGCCTGCGTCGCAGCGGGGCTGATGCTGTTCGGTGTGTTCTCGTTCGCCATGGCTCGCTGGCAACGTGTGTGAGCGGCGTCGTGCTGGAAACACGAAGCAGATGAGCGATTCCGAGATTCCGAATGGCGACGGCCGGCCCGTGGACGCGTACCTGGACCTCCTGCGCATCCGGATGGACACGGAGGACTACCGCCTTCTGCGGCGCCTGGTGGAACCGGTCCTCCAGGCGATCGCCGAGGAGCGCCTCTCCGGCCTCGACGTCGCGCTCGACTCCGGGGGCGGCGACGAGCTGCCTCAGGAGGTGCGCGACGAGGCCGCCCTGGTCATCGCCACCGCCGTCACCGGTCGTATGGACAACGAAGTGGTCGAGATCGACGTCGACGACACCGGCCCGGTCCGCATCGTCACGGACGCGACCACCGCTTCCGATCCCGCCCGCCTCAGCGAGATCGCCGACTACATCAGGGAACGACACAGGGAGACAGAAGAGCTGCGGGGAATTGCCGAGGCAAGCGGGCTGCCCACGGACTTCTGAGCGGCGGCGGGAGCGGCGGGCACCATCCGATCGGGCCGTGCCCGCCGCACCAGCACGCTCCGAAGCCCGAGTACGCGCATCACGAGGCAGGTGCGTTCGGCTCCGAAGGTGACCCGCTGTCGCCACCCGTGCCCAGGACGCCACGTCCGACGGCGAAGAGCCGCGCACACCGTTGCGCCATGGCCTCGGGCGACTGGTCGGGGTGGTTGATCCACCAGCGGACCAGGGCGGTGCAAAGGCCCCGCCAAGCATGCTTGAGCGCGTCGGCGTCGAGCGGATCGCCGGCACCGTCCGCGTACACGAGATCGGCGGTGCCGATCGCCGCCAGGTCGTCGATGGCACCGCGGTAGTACGCCGCGCGGTCGGCGGCGTCGCTGTCCGGAGGCAGTGACGCGTCGTACAGGACGAACCACGCCTCGCGCTGCCCGTCCAGAGCCGTGAACAGGCCGTGCAGCACACGCAGGGGCGTGGGCGGCCCACCGGTGTCGCCCACAGCCATCGCGGCGCGGATCGCTTGGAGCAGCCGGTCGCCGATCGGGTTCAGGCAGGCGAGGTAGAGATCCTGCTTGCTGCCGAAGTACTGGTGCACCAGCGGCTTGGTGACGCCCACGCGCGCTGCGACGGCCGCCACGGTCGTGGCTTCGTAGCCGTGCCGACCGAACTCCTCCGTCGCCGCAGCCAGGACCTGCTGTTCGCGTGCGGCCCGTGGCACGCCCTTGGTACCGGCCTTGGAGTTCAGTCTTGTCATGAACTCCAATTTACCCTACGGTAATTTACCGTAGGGTAAATTCAATCCGCCGGGAGCGCCGCCATGCCCGAGTCCGCGATCCATCCGATCGACCCCGGCGCCTCCCGCCCCCGCTCCTGGTGGGGCTGGGGCTACACCGACGCCCACCCCGAGGACGCCGAATGCGCCGCCCTGGGCGCCCTGCTGCCGGGCACCCTGGCCCGCCCACTGCCGATACCCCGGGTCTCCGACCTGGCCATCGGCCGCCCCGGCGTGAAGCCGCCGGCCGCCCTCGCGCACCTGGTCACCGACGACCCGGAGGCCCGCGCCGCGCACGCCATGGGCAAGGCCTACCGCGACGTCATCCGGGCCCTGCGCGGCCGCCCCCGCCGGATCCCCGACCTTGTGGCCCGCCCGACCGGCGACCAGCAGGTGGCCGACCTGCTGGAGTGGGCCGGCGAGCACGGCGTGGCCGTCATCCCCTTCGGCGGCGGCTCCTCGGTGGTCGGCGGCGTGGAGTACCGCGGCGGCGCCCACCGTGCTGTGCTGTCGCTCGACCTGACCTCGATGGACCGGGTCCTGGAGATCGACACCGCCAGTCGCGCCGCCCGCATTCAGGCAGGGGCCCTCGGCCCCGCACTGGAGGCGCAGCTGCGGCCGCACAACCTCACGCTGCGCCACTTCCCGCAGAGCTTCGAGTTCTCCACCCTCGGCGGCTGGCTGGCCACCCGGGCCGGGGGCCATTACGCCACCCTTCACACGCACATCGACGACTTCGTGCAGTCCCTGCGCGTGATCACGCCCTCGGGAGCGGGCACGTCCTGGCGGCTGCCCGCGTCCGGTGCGGGGCCGTCGCCCGACCGGCTGTTCCTCGGATCCGAGGGCACGCTGGGCGTCATCACCGAGGCGTGGATGCGGCTGCAGGAGCGCCCCCGGTTCAAGGCCTCGGCATCGGTGGCCTTCGCCGACTTCCACCGTGCCCTGGACGCGGTGCGCGCGATCGCCCAGTCCGACCTCTTCCCTGCCAACTGTCGCCTGCTCGACCCCGGCGAGGCCGCGCTGTCCGGCGCCTCGCACGACGGTTCCGCGGTCCTGGTCCTGGGCTTCGAGTCCGCCACCGCCCGGGTCGACGATCGCCTCGCGACCGCCCTGGACCTGGCCCGCGCCCACGGCGGTCGCGGCGAGGCACCGACGGCCCACGGCGACGCGCCGGCCGACGGGCCCGTTAACGCCTGGCGCTCCGCCTTCCTGCGTATGCCCTATCTGCGCGACGGCCTGGCCCGCATGGGCGCCGTGGTCGAGACCTTCGAGACCGCCACCACGTGGGACCGGATCCCCGCCCTGATCGAGGCCGTCCGCACCGAAGTCGGCGCCGCCGCGTTGAAGGCCACCGGACACGAGGCCGCCATCAACTGCCGCCTGACCCACGTCTACCCCGACGGCGCGGCCCCCTACTTCACCGTGGCCGTCGCCGGCCGCCCCGGCGACGAGGTCGAGGTCTGGGACGACATCAAGGCCGTAGTGACCGACCTCCTGCACCGCCACCACGCCACGGTCACCCACCACCACGCCGTCGGCCGCGACCACCGCCCCGGCTACGACCTCCAACGCCCGGAGCCCTTCGCACTGGCTCTGCGCGCAACCAAGAACGCCTTGGACCCCCACCGGATCCTCAACCCCGGCGTCCTGCTCGACTGACGGAAGGGGACGCGCGTCCGGGATCGCTCAACGGCAGCGCATCAAGTGGGAGCACCGGCCCAGGCGGTCAACGCGCGGGCCCGCTGATCACCACGTTCGTCGGCATCCCCGGTCCGGTTGGCCCAGGCCACGTGCCCGTCGGGTCGTACGAGGACCTCGCGCACCCCGTCCAGCTCCGCATGCTCGTCGTACGTGTCGACACTCACGGCCGTGACCCGGTCGGCGTACCCGGAGTCGACGGCCGCTTTCGGACCCTGGTCCCCGGCCGGCGAGAGCAGAACGAAGCGGCCCTGGTGGAGCAGCTCGTACACCCGTGTCGCCTCCGAGTCCACGGCCTTCAGTCCGACGTCGGGCATGCGCCGCCCCACCAATGGATCAGCGTCCGGGACCGTCGGAGGATAGGCGGTGCCGAGTGCTGAAATCTGGTCGGCGAGCCGCCTGTTGACCTCCGGCATGCCCAGCAGCCGGTCGAGCAACCCCCGCAGCGCGGCGCCCGGTCGCTCGTACCGCGGGACGAGTGTCAGCTCCACGAGCAGGGTCTGGATCTCGGTGTTCTCCGTGACCGACTGTCCGACCGGCCGACGCTCCGCGTCGTAGCTGTCGAGCATCCCGGGCGGCGCCCAGTTGTTGATGGCGGCCGCCAGCTTCCAGCCCAGGTTCATGGCGTCCTGGAGCCCGGTGTTGAGCCCTTGCCCGGCCGCCGGGAAGTGGATGTGGGCGGCGTCGCCCGCCAGCAGGACGCGCCCGGAGCGGTAGCTCGCCGCGAGCCGGGTCGCGTTGCCGAAGCGCGACAGCCAGCGGGGCTCAGCGATGCCGTAGTCGGAGCCGACGATACGGATGAGGGACGTGCGGAACTCCTCAAGGGTCACCGATTCCAGGGACGGCACGCGCATCCGCTCCGGGTCCAGGTAGACGATCCGGGTCAGCCCTTCTTCGAGCGGCGCGATGATCAGCCCACGGGCCCGCGCGTCGTCGAGCGCGCCGGGCTGCGGGTCCATGACGGCGAAGTCCCCGAGCACTCCGGTCAGGGTCTCGTCCGTGCCCGGGAAGTCGATCCCCGCGGCCCGTCGTACCACGCTGCGTCCGCCGTCGCAGCCGACCGCGTACCGCGCGCGCAGTGTCTCGGTACGGTTCCCTTGGCCGCGCACCTCCACGGCGACCCCGGCGCTGTCCTGACGCACGCCGACGGTCTCGTGCCCCCGGCTGATCTCCACACCCAGCTCGTGCGCCCGCTCCTGGAGGAGGGCCTCGGTGCGGGCCTGTGCCAGGAAGAGCGTGTAGCCGTGCCGGGAGTCCAGGCGGCTGAAGTCCAGGTGTGTGGGCAGCCCGGCGAAGTGCCA
Organism: Streptomyces sp. R11; assembly: GCF_041051905.1. Lineage (NCBI taxonomy): Bacteria > Bacillati > Actinomycetota > Actinomycetes > Kitasatosporales > Streptomycetaceae > Streptomyces > Streptomyces sp. R11. The sequence goes on along the minus strand of NZ_CP163432.1, from coordinate 8,800,790 downwards.
GCCCGGCACGGTCCGGCCGACCCGGAGGAACCGGTCGAGCAGCCCCCGCTGGTCCATCAGTTCCACGCTGCGCGGGTGCAGGCTCAGCGCCCGCGAGTCGCGCTGCGCTTCAGTGCGGCGCTCCAGGATCCGGGTACGTACGCCTGCCAGCGCCAACTCGCAGGCGAGCATGAGCCCGGTCGGGCCGGCACCCACGACGATCACGTCGACGTCCATCAGAATCGCGCCTCCCATTTAGTGAACAGCGTTCACGTGAACGCCGTTCACTATAGTGAGAGCCATGAGTTCCACGTCAACCCCCGCCCGTGGACGGCCCGCGCGGCTCGACCCTGTGCGCACCGTCGAAACGGCACTCGACCTGCTGGATCAGTCCGGCCTCGAAGCACTGACCATGCGGCGGCTCGCCGATGCGATGGGCGTCCAAGCCGGTGCGCTGTACCGCTACTTCGCGACCAAGCAGGACCTGCTGACGGCGATGGCGGAGAGGATGCTCGCGAGCTTGGCGGAATCAGACGGGGAGGCGACCGACGGCGACTGGAGCGAGCAACTGGCCACCCTCGCCCACGCGATGCGCGCGGCACTGCTCGCCCATCGCGACGGCGCGCGCGTCTTCGCCGGCACGCACTCCACCGGGGCGAACACCCTGCGCTTCGCCGACCGCCTCGTCGGAGTTCTGCGCGATGCGGGATTCACCGACGAACAGGCCGCCCGGGCCCTGTTCGCGGTGGTCAACTTCACCGTGGGACACACCCTGGAGGAACAGGCGGCCCTCCAGCCGGAGAGCGGGGCTCCGGCAGCTACGGAAGTCCTGCACGCCGCGGTGACAGCAGGCTCGTATCCACATCTCAGCGCCACCCTGCCCACGCTGACCAGCACCGACTTCACGCCCCACTTCGAGTTCGGGCTCGGCCTGGTGACGGAGGGACTGCGAGTTCGTCGGGGCTGAGCTCCAGTTCCGGCTCAGCGGGGCCGCACCACCGGCACCGCACTCCTCGACCGGCCCGACGGCCGCGTCCCACTCGATCTTGTCGGTCGTGCGGCATACGGTGTTCGTGTCCCCCTTTCCACGCCACCGCAGCCAGGCACCGACGGGACGAAGGAGTCCGTGATGGGACTGTACGAGGATGTCTTCCGTGCCAGCACAGAGGACCCGGAGCGCTTCTGGCTGACGGCGGCGGAGGCCATCGACTGGGACGTCGCTCCGCAGCGCGCCCTGGACTCCTCCGGCGCCCCGTTCTACCGCTGGTTTCCCGACGGGCGACTCAACGTCTGTTTCAACGCGCTCGACCGGCACGTCGAAGCCGGCCGCGGCGACCAGCCGGCGCTTGTCCACGACTCCCCCGTCACCGGCACGCAACGCACCTACACCTACGCGCAATTGAGGGACGAGGTGGCCGCCTTCGCCGGGGCGCTCGCGCAGCTCGGTGTGGGGCGGGGCGACCGGGTGGTGATCTATATGCCGATGGTGCCGGAGGCCGCCGTCGCGATGCTGGCCTGTGCGCGCATCGGCGCGGTCCACTCCGTCGTCTTCGGCGGGTTCGCCCCGCACGATCTGGCCCTCCGTATCGACGACGCCGCGCCCAAGGTGGTCGTCTCCGCCTCCTGCGGCGTCGAGGGCAAGCGTGTCATCGCGTACAAGCCGCTGCTCGACCGGGCGATCGAACTCGCCACTCACAAGCCGCAGAAGAGCGTCATCCTGCAACGACCGCAGGAGCAGGCCGAGTTGGGGCCGGACGATCTCGACTGGGCCGGGCTGGTCGCCGCCGCACCGCCGGCCGACTGCGTTCCCGTCGCCGCCACCGACCCCCTGTACATCCTCTACACGTCCGGAACGACCGGGAAACCCAAGGGAGTTGTGCGCGACAGCGGCGGCTATGCGGTCGCTCTGCACTGGTCGATGGGCGCCGTGTACGACGTGGGTCCGGGCGAGACGATGTTCACCGGCTCCGACGTCGGCTGGGTCGTCGGGCACTCGTACATCGTCTACGCGCCCCTGCTGGTCGGCGCGACGACGGTCCTGTACGAGGGCAAGCCGGTCGGCACCCCGGACGCGGGCCAGTTCTGGCGCGTCGCCGCCGAGTACCGGGTCAAGACCATGTTCACGGCGCCCACCGCCTTCCGGGCCATCCGCAAGGAGGACCCGAAGGGAGCGTTCACGGCTGACTACGATCTCTCCCACCTGCGCTATCTCTTCCTCGCCGGTGAACGGCTCGACCCCGAGACGTACCGTTGGGCCAGCGCCCTCCTGGACATCCCGGTGATCGACCACTGGTGGCAGACCGAGACCGGCTGGCCCATCGTCGCCAACCCGGTCGGCATCGAAGCCGCCCCACTCAAACCCGGCTCCCCCACACGCGCGCTGCCCGGCTGGGACGTCCGCATCTTCGACGCGTCCGGCGCCCCTGTCCCCCCGGGTGTCGACGGCGCGATCGTCGTGAGGCTCCCACTGCCGCCCGGTGCGTTGCCGACGCTCTGGAACGACGACGACCGCTACGTCGCCTCGTATCTCTCCGCCTTCGACGGCTACTACCTCACCGGCGACAGCGGGCACCTCGACGAGGACGGCTACGTGTTCGTCATGGGCCGTACCGACGACGTCATCAACGTCGCCGGACACCGGTTGTCGACCGGCAGCATGGAAGAGGCCCTGGCGGCCCATCCCGACGTCGCCGAATGCGCAGTCATCGGCGTCGCCGACGCCCTCAAGGGACAGGTGCCGCGCGGCTTCGTGGTCCTGAAGGCCGGTACCGCCCGCGAACCGGGCGAGGTCGAGGCCGAACTCGTCCAGCTCGTACGCGACCGCATCGGCGCCGTCGCCTCCCTCAAGGACGTCACGGTCGTGGCCGCTCTGCCCAAGACCCGCTCGGGGAAGATCCTGCGCAAGACGATGCGGGGCATCGCCGACGGCCACGACGAACCCATCCCCTCCACCGTGGACGACGCGAGCGTCATCGAGGCCCTGCGGCCCGTTCTCCGCCGCTCCGGTCACACCTCGTGAACGACTGGGTCCCGGCACGGACGACGAAGGCGCCGGTGCCGCTCACCCTTGGGCGGGCGGCACCGGGAACAGCATGCAGCTGCTGGTGGCATGCGCGAGCAGGCGATCCTTCGCGTCGACCAACTGCGCCTGCGCCAGAGCGGTTTGACGCCCCTGATTGACAACCGTACCGATGGCGCGCACCGTCCCGGTGTCCACGGTGATCCGCCGCAGGAACTTCACGGTCAGGTCGAGCGAGGTGTACGCCATGCCCTGCGGAAGGGTGGACTGGACGGCACACCCCGCGGCCGAGTCGAGCAGCGTGGCGAAGATGCCGCCGTGCACGCTGCCGATCGGGTTGTAGTGCTCCTCGCCCGGCGTCAGGGAGAACACCGCTCTGCCGGGTTCCACCTCGGCCAGGGTGAAGTCGAGGGTGTTGCTGACAGGCGGCCCCGGCAGCCGCCCGGCCTGCAGCTCACGCAGGAAGTCGATGCCTGCCATGCGTCCGGCGGCTTCCGCCAAGGGGACGGGATCGTCCCAGTAGTACGTACGTGTTCGTCCCACGGTCCAGCGCCTTCCGATCTGACTTCGTCCATGGAAGCTAGCTCCGCTTCCACCTGACTGTCAATGGCGAAGCCAGGGCCGTACGATGGTGGGATGGAGTGGCTTGAGGCGAGCACGGAGAACTGCCCCGTCCAGCGCACGCTCGACGTGGTCGGAGAGAAATGGACGATGCTGATCCTGCGCGACGCCGTCAACGGAGTCCGCCGCTTCGACGACTTCCACCGCCACATCGGCCTGTCGGAAGCCGTCCTCAGCGACCGCCTGCGCAAGCTGACCTCGGCCGGCATCCTGAAAACCGTTCCCTACCAGGAGCCCGGCAGCCGCGCTCGCAACGAGTACCGCCTGACCCGCAAGGGCTGGGACCTGTGGCCCGCGCTCATGGCGCTGGCCCAGTGGGGCGAGACGTACCTCCTCGACCCCGACGACACCCTGCTGGACATCCGGCACACCGACTGTGACGCTCCGGTCCGGGTCGTCGTCGAATGCTCCGCGGAACACTCCGCCCTCAACCCCTGGGACGTCACGGCCCGCCTGGGACCGGGCGCCCGTCGCCGGTCGTGAGCCGGCGACCGGACCTCAGCCGTGCTGTTGCCGCCGAACGCGTCAGTGACCGTGACCCTGTCGGCCAAGGGTCTCCACGGGAGTCGCACCGGGGCGGGTCCACTGCGGTACGGGGCGGCCGGTCGGGCCCCACGTGGCGACGCCGTCGGCGTCCGTGCGCCAGTACCAGCAGATCGGCGAGCCGTGGCCACCGACCGGGGCGCCGGCCTCAGGGGCCTCGGGCCAGCCCGACGGGTTGTCCTCCCAGCCCTCGCGGCGGCCGTAGGGCGTCATGTCGAGCAGGCCGAGGGACCCGTTGACCGGCTCGTTGCCGCGTCCCGTCGTCGAGTAGGTCAGGAACACGCGGTCGCCGTCGCGCAGGTAGCAGGTGAGGTACCCCATGTCCCCGCCGACCGGCTCGTCGACGTCGCGGACCGAGTACCAGGGCTGGGTGTAGCCCATGAAGTCCACGAACGAAGCCACCTCGTCCCACGCACCCGTGGTCACGATGGCGAAGGAGACGCCGCGGGCGTTGAGGTAGACGGCGTCCTTCATGTGCCAGGCCGTGGTCGTGCAGCCCTCGCACTGCCCCTGGTGCGGCGCGCCGTCGTACCACATGTGCTTGTAGACGATGAGCTCGTCGCGGCCCTCGAAGAGGTCCAGGAACGGGACCGGTCCATCGGGTCCGACGACCTCGACCGTCCCGTCGAACTCCACCATCGGCAAGCGGCGGCGGGCCGCGGCGATGGCGTCGCCCTCGCGCGTGTGGGCCTTCTCCCGGACCAGCAGCTCGTCACGGGCGGCCTGCCAGGTGGCCAGGTCGACGACGGGCGGGCGGCCCGGCAGCTCAGCGGTCCGGTCGTGCGGCGTGGTCGTCATGGTGTCCTCCGTGGCGTTTGGTGCCGGGCGGCGTCGTACGGCGCCGCCCGGCGGTCACCAGAACAGACTCGCAACCCGGACGGAACTCATCGCGGAGAGGGCGCGCATGTGGAGCAGCACCGCCTTCGTCGCCGCGACACAGCGGTCATCGGCATCAAGGGCCGTCCGGCGCCACCGGCCGAGCCCGGACCGCGGCCCCAGGCTGGTGGCAAGGTGCTCGATCCGATGGCCGCCCTCGACGAGTCCGTGCCACGATGAAACGACCCGTGGCGAAGGCGCGGCCGAGGCGCACGTATGACCGACCTCGGTGGCGGCTTCCAGCGGCCCCAGGTGGTGGCTGACCGACGACGGGGAGTAACCCGGCCCGGTTGCCGATCCGGTCACCGATTCGTTGCGCAAGGGAGTCGTCAGCCATGTCACGCGCCCGCGTCCACAACTTCTCCATTTCGCTCGACGGCTTCGCCACCGGCGAGGGTCTGAGCCGTGACGCGCCGTTCGGGCACGCCGGGGAGAGGCTGCACGAGTGGATGTTCGCCACCCGGTGGTGGCACGAAAGGGTCGGCGAGCCCGGCGGTTCCAGCGGCCTCGACGACGCCCTCGTGCGGCAGTTCACGCCGGGGATCGGGGCCGAGATCATGGGCGCCGGAAAGTACGGCTACCCAGGATGGCACGAGGACCAGGAGTGGAAGGGGTGGTGGGGACCCAACCCGCCCTTCCACACACCGACCTTCATCCTCACCCATCACACGCGCCCGTCGATCGAGATGGAGGGCGACACTACGTTCCACTTCCTCGACACCTCACCCGCCAAGGCGCTCGAGACGGCCCGCGAGGCAGCGGGCGGCCAGGACGTACGCATCGGCGGCGGGCCCACCGTGATCCGCGACTTCCTTGCCGCCGGGCTCATCGACCACATGCACGTTGCGGTGGTCCCGATCGTGCTCGGCCGAGGCGTCCGCCTCTGGGACGGGCTGGAGGACCTCGAGAAGGACTACGACGTCGAGGCCACCTCCTCACCCAGCGGAGTCACGCATCTGACGGTCACCCGGTCGGGCCCCTGAACCGGCCAGTTCCTGCACCGGCTCACCTTCCCGCATGCAGACCGCCGCCCCGGAAGTGACCGCAGCGTGAAGTGCCGTCAAGGTACGTACGTCCGCGGCGGTTTGCACGTCCTGGAGTTCGTCCAGGCTGACGAAGGCGTACTGATCGTGCTCGGGACTCAGGCGAATCGGGGTGCCCTCTGCGAGCGTTCCGCCGTCGAAGAAACAGTCGAGCACCGGCCCGGTTCCGCAGACGTCCACCCGGTGGTCGATGCCGATGAGCCTCAGCGCAGACCGGAGTTCGACTCCGATCTCCTCGTAGGTTTCCCGCCGCGCCGCCGAACACGGGTCTTCTCCGTGATCGAGCATTCCGCCCGGCAGCCACCAGTCCCCGGCCATCGGTTGACCGGGGGCGTAGCGCACGAGCAGGATCCGCCCCTGACCGTCCAGGAGCATGACGCATGAGGCGATGAGCGCCTGGGGCTGGGTCTTGATCCACTCCTCGCGGGGCACCCACACCACGGCGGGCGCTGATCCGGCATCCGCCTGCGGCGCTGCCACGGCCTCTTCGTTCACGGTCACTTGCAACACTCCCGTAGAGATCGCTCTTTCCATTGGGTGCGGTCACGCAGGCCGATCCCGCGGGGCCCCCTGTTCCTGCGCCAAACGGGCGGTCCCGCCACCAAGCGGCTGAATCCGCCGGCTGATCGGCGTGCCTTCGGGGGCCACGGCTGTCGGCCCGAAGCAAGGTGGTCGGTGCTGTCGTCGTCGAGGAGGACTTGTGAAGCGTCGCGTCGTCGCCGTACTGGCCACCGTCTTCGCCGGGCTGATGCTGTTCGCCGCCCCGGCCCCGGCTCATGACGACCATGGCACCGTCGAGAGCAACGACTGGAACATCCCACTCACCAACATCCGTCTGCCCTAGCGCCGAGTCCGCCGGGGCCGACCGAACGGGCCGGCCGGCCATGCCGGCTGACCCATTCGTGACCTGCCCGACACCGCATCACCGCCGGGACTATCCGTCAGCAGGTACGACCGACGTAGTGGGCGCCCTGAATCTTGGCGGCGGAACCGAGCCAGGTCCTGCCCGGGCCGACGCACCGCTCGTAGTCGGCCGCGAGGGCGACCTCGACCTTGATGACCACACGCGAGCCGTCGGACGTGCAGTGGTTGTAGAAGGCGTCGGAACCGGTCTCGTAGAAGCCGCACGGGTCGGCTGCCGCTGGGCTCGCCTGGGCGGTCACCGCGCCCATGGACGTGAGGACGAGAGCGGCGGAACCGAGAGCGCCGGTCAGCATGCGACGAATGCGCAAGGGAGACTCCTTGGCCAGGGCAGGGCTGAAGGGCCCAAGGCCCGGTGCCTGCCGATCAGTTGGATACCTGGATCAGGATCGCCGTGCCGCCCCGCGCTGCTGAGGGAGTATCGCGCCGTTCACCTGGCGAATCGTTCTGTCGCTACATCCATGGGGTGATCCTGCCCGGTTCCCCATTCCGGACCGGTCATGGCTGTGCAGAGCGGTTCATCGGGCAAGAGCTGCCGGAAACAGACGCTGGTGATCTATTCCGACGGCTGCGAGCCGGCCATCCTGAGCTCGGGTCAAGGCGCACGCGTGCCGGTTGCGGTGATGCGGGCGATCGCCTCGACCGTGAGGGCACGGTCGTGGGGTTGACGGGACAGGGCCCGGTGGAGCGTCAGGCCCTCGATGAGCGCGTCGAGTTGGCGGGCGGTGTCCGGATCGAAGTGCTTTTCGAGGTGGACGCGGCTGCGGCGCATCCATTCGTGGGTGAGTTCCCGGTAGGCGGGCTGGCGGGCGGCCAGGGTGTACAGCTCCTGGGTGAGCACGAGGTCGCGTCCGCTTTCCTCGGACAGCATGTGGACGAGGTCGGCCACCGCCTGCCGGGCCTGGTCGGGATCCGCCGGGGCGGACAGGTGGGCGTCGAAGACGGCGACGATGTGGTCTGTGAAGCGGCTGAACGCTTCGCGCAACAGGTCGTCCATGCCGCTGAAGTGATAGGTCATCGATCCCAGCGGGACGCCGGCGCGCACGGCGATCTTCCGGTGGGACACGCGTGCGATGCCCTCTTCGGCGATGAGGTCGAGGGTCGCGGAGATGATGCGTTCGCGGCGCTGGGGGTCGGTGTGTCCGGTGGCCATGACGACAGACTTACAGGCTCCGGACCACTCGCGCGGGGTTCCCGACGGCGACGACGTCAGCGGGGATGTCCCTGGTGACCACCGCGCCGGCGCCGATGACGGAGTTGTCCCCGATGGTGACGCCGGGCAGGACGATCGCGCCACCGCCGAGCCAGACGTTGTCGCCGATGGTGATCGGTTGGGCGGCTTCCAGCTTGTCGCGTCGGGGCTGCGGCTCCAACGGGTGGGTGGGGGTGAGCAGTTGGACGTTCGGGCCGATCTGGCAGTCCTCACCGATGGTGATGGCCGCGACATCCAGTGCGGTGAGGTTGTAGTTGACGAAGGTGCGCGCCCCGATGGTGATGTTGCTGCCGTAGTCGACGTACAGGGGCGGCCGAACGTGGGCCTCTTCGCCGAGCGCGCCGAGCAGTTCGGCGAGGATCGGCCGGGCGGCGTCGGCGTCCTCGGCGTAGCCGGCCTGGTAGTGAGCGGCCAGGCGTACGGCCTCCTGCTGCCGGCGGGCGATCTCCGGATCGTCGGCGATGTAGAGGTCGCCCGCCTGCATGCGTTCGAGGTTCGTGCGCGGATCCTGCGCGAAGTAGTCCGTCGGCATGCGCACGAGCGTACACCGGCGAGTGTACGAACGTACATTCTGGGGTGTGGGGGTCGCCTGGGTGCAGAGGCGGTATGGGGTTGCCTTACATCGAGGCGATACGGGAATTACCGGCGACGGTTCTGCAGCACCTGGGCGAGGAGGATCACGAGCAGCCCGGCGAGCGGCACCACCAGCAGGCCCACGCGCAGGCTGGTCACGTCGGCGACGAGGCCGACCACGGGCGGGGAGAACAGGAAGCCCAGGCGCATGAGCCAGGACACGATCGTAAGCCCTGATCCCGGCTTGAGGCCGGACAGTTCGTCGGCCTCCTGCATCGCGGCCGGCACCAGGGTGGCCACCCCGCATCCGGCCGCGGCGAAGCCGAGGATCGTGCCGGGCACCGTGGGCACGGCCAGCGCCAGCCCCATGCCTGCCGCGGCGAGGAGCCCGCCGGTGCGCGCCACGGTGCGCTGACCGAACCGGTCGACCAGGCGGTCGCCGGCGAGACGGCCGACGAACTGGGCTCCGACCAGGGCGATGAACCCGGAAGCCGCCACGGTGACCGACGCATGCAGGGAGTCGGAGAGGTAGAGCGTCGCCCAGGAGTTGCCCGCGTCCTCGACGACCGTGCCGGCCGTCGCGATGACGACGAGCGCCGCGAGCACGTAGCCCACGCGCATGCCGCCCCGGGAGGGCTGCTGCGAACTCTTGCCCTGGACCTTTGCCTCCTCCCCCACGGGCTCGGTGTCGGGACCGGGCAGGCAGTGGCGCAGCGCCACGAGGGAAACGATCCCGAACACCACCGCCGAGATCAGCAGGTGCTGCCCGCGCGACAGGCCCAGTGCGATCGCGGCGGCGGCCATCGAACCGCCCGTGACGGCGCCGACGGACCAGACGGCGTGGAAGGAGTTGATGATGGAACGTCCGTAGCGGCGCTGCACCCGCAGGCCGTGCGCGTTCTGGGCGACATCGGTGATGGCATCCATGGCCCCGGCCAGGAACAGCGCTCCGGCGAACACGGCCACCGACCCCGCGAGCCCGGCGGCAAGGGCTCCCGCGCCGGTCAGCAAGGTCCCGGCCACCGCGACACGCGCCGACCCCAGTCGCCGGATGAGCACACCTGCGGCCAGGCCGGCCGCGATGGCACCGGCCGGGAAGGCCGCCACGGCCAGTCCGTACGCGGTGTTACCGATGCCGAGGTCGGCCTTGATCTGCGGGTATCGCGGAATGAGATTGGCGAAGAGGGCCCCGTTCGTGAAGAACAGCATGGCCACGGCCGCACGGGCATGCCGTGCATGCCGGGTGGGCGGACGCAATACGTCAACTGTCATGCGGCGGAGCCTACAAGCGGGAGCGTACGATCGTACACTCGCACTCGGCGAAGGCTGCCGCGAGCCGCGAGCCGCACCAGCGGGCAGGGCTTTCAGGTCTACCCCTCCTGTTGGCGGCGGACCTCGTCGATGACGCGACGGAGCAGCTCACGGGCCGTGGCGATCTCATCGGCCGGAATGTCGGCAGCCAGCCTGCGATGGACCTCTGCCGCGCGGACCGTGATCTCGTCCAGGACGCGACGCCCGGCGGGCGTGAGTTCCAGGAGCGGCGAGCTGCGGTGATCCGGATTGGGGCGGAAGGCGACGAGGCTCTCGCTCGCGAGGTGGTTGGCGAGGCGCTGCACGCCCTGACGGGCGACTCCCAGGCGGCGGGCCGCCTGGGCCACAGTCAGCGGAGTGCCGGACGCCACGCTCAAGAGCTGCCACCGCGCCTGCGTCTGCCCCTGGGATGCGGCGATCACCTCCCCCGACTTTCGCAGCGCTCCAGCCGCCTCGTACACATCCGCCACCAGCAGGGCCACTTCGTCGGGCATGCCCGCTCCTCGCATTGACAACATGTTTCCATTTCAGAAACATGTTGTCATATTGCGGCTGGAGCCATCGCAACGCGCCCCCGCACCACCCACCGCTCTCCTGGAGAAGATCATGAGCACCGCGATATCAAACCTGCAGGCCGCGCTGGAGCACGCGGCCGCCATCCGGCCCAAGGTCGGCGGCTTCCCCTTCCTGGCCGAATCGCTGCGGCAGGCCGGCGTTGCCCGCTGCCGCATGGCGGTGCCGTCGAATGCCATGCTCTACCTGACCGAGACCGGCCCCGTCGCTGTTCAGGGCGAGCCGCTGGTGACCGGCATGGTCGATGTCCTGCCGTTCGACGGCCAGGCACTCGTGGCGGCTCTGCGCGCCGATCAGGCAGGCGAGACCACCTTCCCCGAGTTCATCGAGGGCTGCTGGAGGGCCGGCGTGGTCTGGTACGACGTCGACCTCGCCGCTCGCACCTGCACCTACTACGGCGCCGACGGTGACAGATACACGGAGACGTACCCCGAAGTCGAGATCTGAACTTCGCCAAGGATGGTGGCCGTCGGCTAGATTTCAGGCGCGACAGCGAGGAGGCCGAAGTGACCGGGACGACAGTTGCGCAGGTCATGGCCGAGTTGGCCGTGCTCGAGGACCCGAAGATGCGCGCGGCGAATGAGAAGCGCGGCGACGATCACGGTGTGAACCTCGGCAAGCTGCGCGCGCTCGCGAAGCAGCTCAAGACACAGCAGGACCTTGCGCGCGAACTCTGGCAGACGGACGACACCGCGGCGAGGCTCCTCGCCATGTTGGTCTGCCGGCCGAAGGCGTTCGAGCGGGACGAACTGGACACCATGGTCCGCGAGACACGCGCCCCCAAGGTGCACGACTGGCTCGTGAACTACGTGGTCAAGAAGAGCCCGCACTCCGAAGAACTGCGCCTCGCCTGGTTCACGGATCCGGATCCAGTGGTCGCCAGTGCCGGCTGGGCGCTGACCACCGAGCGGGTGGCGAAGAAGCCCGAGGGCCTCGACCTCGCGGGACTGCTCGATGTCATCGAGGCGGAGATGAAGGCCGCCCCGGATCGTCTGCAGTGGGCGATGAACCACTGTCTGGCTCAGATCGGGATCCAGCACGCCGAGTGCCGCGCCCGCGCGATCGACATCGGCGAGCGCCTGGAAGTGCTCAAGGACTACCCGACTCCCCCGAACTGCACCTCTCCTTTCGCACCCATCTGGATCGGCGAGATGGTGCGCCGTCAGCAGGAGGGTTAGACAGCCTCGCAAGGAACGGAGGTACCTCGCCGTCGCTCGGCATCTGAGCCGTCAACGGCGCCGCCGGTCGACGGTGAGGGCCACGCTGCCGCCCGGCACAACCGGGCGGCAGCGCGCCCGAGGGTCCGGCGGGTCTTGATGCCCGTCGGGCTCCCGGGATCCATCGAGGCGTTCGGTGTCATCCGGGCGTGATGCGCCCGCGCCAGCTTCCGGACTCGATCCCGCGGTGCTCGATGTACTCCTTGAAGCGGCGCATGTCGCCCTTGATGCGGCGATCGATGGTCCCCGTCATGTCCGCTGCCTTCTCGGCGGCTCCGCTCGGTTCGACGTCCATCACGAGCTCCACCCGGGTGTGGGTGTCGTCCACGCGCTGGAAGCGGACCGTGCCCTTCTGGTGGGTGTCGCCGCTGATGGTGCGCCAGGTGATCCGCTCGTCAGGGAGCTGGTCGACGATCTCGGTGTCGAACTCCCGCCGTACCCCACCGATCTTGGTCGTCCAGTGGTTGTGGCTGTCGTCGAGCTGCCGGACCTCCTCGACGCCCTCCATGAAGTTCGGGAACTCCTGGAACTGCGTCCACTGGTTGTAGGCGGTGCCGACGGGAACCTCGACTTCCACGGTTTCCTTGACGGTGCTCATGCTTGATCCTCCTTACACGGTGTGCGGCGAGTACCCAGGACCCGTCCGTCTACAAGGGAAAAATCCATGTGGTCACGGCACAGTGCTCCGGACGCCGATCAGGTCGGTGACCGCCTCGATGCCACCTTCGGCGAGGGCAGTGCGTTGCCGGTCGGCGCCGGTCCCGTCGCGCAGGAGCCGGCGTACCAATGCCGTGACCTGCCGGGTGTCGCCGGATGCGTCGAGCGCGGGAGAGATGTGCCGCAGGAGCTGGTGCAGCACAGCGGCGGCGGGCTGCAGCGTGCCGCCGAGGCCGACCAGGGTGTCGCCGAGACCGTGGCGGGCCGCGTGCCACATGGCGGCCCGCAGAAGTTCGGGTTCGTGGGCGAGCGCGGGCGCCCCGGCGGCAGCTTCCCTCAAGGCGGTATCCACAAGAGCCCGGATGATCCCGGCGAGCATGACCGCCTCGTCCGCGGTCAGCTGGACGTCCGAGCACCGCACCTCGATGGTGGGGAAGCGGGGCGAGAGGCGGGCCTGCCAGTACACCTGGCCGGTGTCGACGATCAAACCGGCGTCCTGCAGCCGCTGCACGCGCCGGTTGTAGTCCGCGGCGTCCTCGAAGCACGGGGGCAGCCCGCTGACCGGCCAGCGGCTGAAGATCACCGTGCGCCAGCTTGCGAAGCCGGTGTCCTGCCCGTCCCACAGGGGGGAGTTCGACGACATGGCAGTCAGTGTCGGCAGCCATGCCCTGATCCGGTTCAGGACCTGGACGCCCTCTTCACGGTTGGGCACGGCCACGTGCACGTGCATGCCGTTGACCAGCTGCTCCGCCACCAGCTGCGGCGCCTGCGTGACCATGGCCCGGTAACGGGCCTCGTCGGTGACCGCCACGGGGCGACCGCGTCGCAGGGGCGATGTCCCACAGGCCGCGAGCCGGCAGCCGTGTTCCTCGGCGGCCACCGCGACCGCCTGCCGCAGACGCAGCAGGTGTCCCCCGGCCTCGTCCAGCGTGTCGCACACCGGGGTGGCCACCTCGACCTGCGCCTGGAGCAACTCGTGCTGCACCTCCCGGTCGGCCGCCAGACGCCCCAGACCCGCCGCCTCCCTCACCTCGGGCCCCCGCGGCACCGGCAGGCCGGTGGCCGGGTCGAGCAGCAGGTACTCCTCTTCAACGCCGATCGTCGTCATCGACCGCCCTATGCTCCGCCCGACTGCCGGGCCAGTTCCTGATGCGTCTGGCCGACGCACCTCACGCAGCGGTGATCACCCCGGAGGGCACCGTCCGCGTGGCTGTCCGAGTGCCGCGGCATTCGCACGACAAACCAACGTTGCCGATCAGAGATGGTGAGCCCTCCGTGCACGATCACGCTCAAGGAAGAGCGCCGCGCGGCCGATGCCGGTGGCATGGAGACTCGTTCCCTCGTCGTCGCGCACCCTCGCGTGCGCCGTCGGCCGATCGCGGTGACCGCCGCGCTGTTCGCCGTTCTCTGGGGGGCCGTGGTGATCGGCCCGCAGGCCTTGGCGGCCAGGGCCGTCCCGCCTCGTCCGGCGGCGGCCGCGGACCAGGAAGGCCTGCGGGCGCTGTTCGGATCGGAGAACCGTGTGATCCGTACGGGCGAGCGGGTGGTCGCCGTGACGTTCAACGCGGCCTGGAACGACGCCGGCCTGACCGGCATCCTGGGTGACCTCGAGCGTCGGCACACGCCGGCCACGTTCTTCCTGACCGGCGACTTCGCTGATCGGTACCCCGAGGTGGTGAAGAGGATCGCCGCCGCGGGGCACGGGCTGGGCAACCACTCCTACAGCCACCCGTTCTTCGCGGACCTGTCGGCGGACGGAAGGCGCCGCGAAGTGCAGGCGGCGGACCGGGCCCTGCGTGCGGCCGGGGCGGGAGGGGCGTTGACCCCGTTCTTCCGGTTTCCCTACAGCGAGACCAGCCCTGCCCAGGTCAGGGAAGTCAACAGGCTGGGTTTCGCGGACATCGAGTTCACCACCGACACCAACGGGTGGATGGGCTCCGAGGGCGGCATGACCGTCGACCACGCGGTGCGCAGGGCGCTGGACGCCCTGCGCCCTGGGGCGATCCTGCAGATGCACGCGGGTGCGTCGCAGGGCCGCACCGAAGTGATCGATGCCCGAGCCCTGCCACGCATCCTCGACGCGATCTCCGACCGTGGTTACCGGGTCATCGACCTCCGTGCCCTCCTCACGTCTCCGCCCACCCTCGTCGCGCCCTCGGTCGGAGGCATCGTGGGCGACGCGTCTCGAAGGTGAGCCGGGGGCGAGCCGACCGGTCTTCCGGCCGGCTCGCCCACCTCGCGGTGGTGGCCCAGTTCAGCTGTTGCGGGTGAACACCTCGTTCTTGGTGGAGCCGCTGGAGCAGAGCTTCTTCTCGTCGGCCGTCATCTTGCGGGACTCGACCACGACCGCGTTGTGCTTGCCGTCCGTGCCGTTCGGGGCGGGGCCGGTGATCACGTCGGGCACGAACCAGTAGTAGTGGCCCCACTTGGGGTCGTCGTAGTGGGTCTGCCAGGTGCCGGATATCTGCTGCATCACCTGGGCGCGGGAGATCCAACCCACCTCCCCCGGCTGCACGTTCACCGTGAAGGAGCTCGTCTCCGTGTGCGAGCTCTGCCACGTGTAGTTGTACGTCGCGGTGACACTGGCGGTGATGATGCCCTCGATGCCGCCGCCGACCGTGACCGAGCCTCCGACCGAGTGGGAGGAGCCCACGGTGTCGGCCCACGACATCGTCTGGGCTGCGGGCGAGGCGGTGCAGTTGTAGAGCAGTTCGGAGACCTGACGGGGCTTGCCGAGGTAAGCCTCGCCGATCTCAGGAGAGTTGAAGCCGCACTTGCCTTCGCCGGAAGCGCAGTCGGCCAGGATCTGCTGCGCCGTGGGCTGTTCGTCGGCGGCAGCGGGCACGGCCGCCGCGATCGTTCCGAGAGCGGTCGCCGTCAGCACCAGCATGCGGCCGCCGTACCGCAGAGCGCGGTTGATCGTCATCGTTGTTGCCTTTCCACCGTACGTGGGGGGATGGTGACGAGGCAGCTGCACCGTGTTACGGCGGGGCCTGCAGTCACCGCGTGGTGCCCACGAGGCTCACGTAATCCACTGCTGAGCTACACCAAGGAACAGCAAAGTTGTACTTGATGTTCAGAACTGGTGAACGGTCAACTTCCAGCACGGCGGCTTGGTTTGAGCCCATCGGGCGTCAGGGAGAGGCCGAGGACGGCCCGGTCGTCGTTGTCCGACTGCGTCGACCACCGCTCCGCGTCGGCCCGAACGAACGACACGACCGTCTCCGGATCGATGGCGCGCCGACCCGAGAAGCGTTCACCGAGCCGCTCCTGAACCGGGTAGAAGTCACCGTCCGCGTTGCGCGCCTCGCTCACGCCGTCCGTGTGCAGGACGAGCACCTCGGAGGGCTCGAGCAGATGGACGGTCGCATCGACCGCACCCGGCGCCATCGCGCCCAGGCCCAGGGGCAGACCGGGCGCCGTGACCAGCCGTCGGGCGCCCTGCGTGCCGACCACCACGGGCGGGGGATGGCCGCGGTCCACGATCCGCACCTCGCCGCCCTCCGGCGGGAACTCCAGCACCAGTGCGGTCACGAACAGTTCGGGGTCGCCGTCGTCACCGGCCGGGCTGTTGCGGGCGATGCTGAGCTCCAGGCGCTCGGCCAGGCTGCTCAGGTTCTGCCATTCATGGGCCGAGACCCGGAAGCTGCCCAGTACCGCCGCGACCGTCTGTACCGCGTCCAGTCCCTTGCCGCGGACGTCGCCGATGATCGCCCGGACTCCGAAGGGCGTCTCGCACACGTCGTACAGATCCCCGCCGACGAGCGTGCCGCCCTCCCCCGCCTCGTAGAACCCGGTGGCAAGTACCGGGCCGAGCCTGCGCGGCACGGGACGCAGCAGGGTGCGCTGCATGGCCTCGGCGACCGAGTTGGCCCGGATCAGATGCTGCCGGGTGCGCTCCCGCTGCCAGGCCAGTGCAATGCTGGCGATGCCGATGAGGGTCGTGGCGATGTACATCGCGACATGGTGCTGCTCGTCGAAGTGGCCGGGACGCCGGGCGGCCATCCACATCTGGAGGCCCAGGCACACCACCGCCGACATGGCGGTGCCTCGCGGGCCGCGGGTCGCGGCGGCCAGCGGCGGTACGGCAATGAGCATGAAACTCACCGGTTCGCGTCCTCTGACGATGAGTTCGGCCGCCACGTCGACGAGCACGGCGCCCAACGGCAGCCACCACACCCACCCTCGCGCGGAGGGCGGCCGAAGTTCGGAGCGGAGCTTCCGGCTGGACACGGCGCGCCCCCTAGCTTCCGTGGCTTGCATGGGCGGCCGTCGTGCCGCGGGCCGGCCGGCCCAGTGCCTCGGGCAGTCCCGCCTCGATCCGGGTGAGCTGGACGGTGAGGCTGCGCAGCCACATGTCGAGGTCGACCAGCACGGGCAGCGGCGGTCCGGTCGGTTCCGAGGGCGGCGTCGGCCGTGACCCGAGCGGCTGCGTCCGGTCGGCGACGCACAGAGCGGCGAGCCGGTCGGTGACCTGGGCCAGCGCGCGGGCGCCGGCCCGTGCCCGGTCGGCGGTGTCCGGGGACAGCGCGGACGCGGGCAGGTCGAAGCGGGCCAGCCACTGGGCGCCGAGCAGGATGTGGTTGGCGGTGATGAGCACACTGTGCCAGTCGGCACTCACCGGCGGGTCGGCCCCGGGTTCGCTGCGGAACTGGGCGTACGCGGACTCGGCGAGGCGCAGCCGGTGCAGGGCGGGGAGCGTCGGCGGGGCCGGGGCCGATCCCGGCGGAACGGCAGTCAGCATGTCGACGGTGCCCTTGATCAGCGGGCCGCACTCCCGCAGCAGCCCCGCCATGGTTCTGCGTACCTCCGTGCGGGCGCCGGCCGGCCAGGCGAGCATCGCGCACAGCAGGCCGATGGCGCTGCCGGTCACCACGTCCACGATCCGTGCCTCGGCCAGCCGCCAGGAGGCCGGGGCGATCTGGGCGAACGCGGTGGCCACCACCAGCGTGAACAGGCCCTGCGCCCAGGCGATGCCGAGCAGCGGCCCGAGCGCGAAGGCGATGAGCATGGCCGGCGCGAGGATCGCGGCGTACGCCTCGGTGTGCCGGCCGAGGCCGATGAGCAGGGCGCCCGCCGCCACGGCGCCCACGAGGTTGCCGGTGACGGCTTGGCGGATGGCCGCCCAGGTAGCCCCGACGGTTGTCCGGCTCAGCGTCAGCACCGCCAGCAGTACCCAGAAGCCGTGGGTCAGGTCGAGCGAACCGGCGACGAGCCGTGCGGCGGCGAGCGCCACGGCGATCCGCACGGCGTTGTGGAACTGCACCGAGCGCAGCGTCATGTTGCCGGTGAACCGGCGCGCCCACAGCTGGGGCGTGGCCGCATGCGTGTACCAGAAGAGTTCCCGTGGCCGGATCGGCGGGGTGCGTCGCCCGTCGAGGCCGACCCGTACGGAGATCTCCAGGATGCGCGTCGACTCGGCGACGGCCAGCAGCGCCGCCTGCCGACGCAGCACGGGCGCCGGCGGTACGTCGGCGGCGGGTCCCGTGGCCTGCCGTACACGCAACTGCTGGAAGTTGTCGATGGCCTTGTCCATCCGCTGCGGGCCGGGGGCGGGCCGGCCCGTGCGCAGGGCGGCGTCGGTCTCGTCGCACAGGGACGCCACCTGGGGCAGCAGTGACCCGGACGGCGTGTCGGTACGGCCCCTGCCGGGCTCGCCGGCCCCGGCGCCTTCCCGGACGAGTTCGCGCAGTTCGCCGGTCTCTGTGAGATGGGCCAGTTGTTCGAGCAGCCGGCGGGTGGCGGACCCCGCCTGGGCGAGGCCGCGGGGCACGCGACCGGGACCCGCGGGGCGTTCCGCGGGCGGGATGCTGGAGAGTCGCAGCCGCGCGCCTGTCTTCCGCAGCGCCTCCGGGGAGAGGCTGCTTCGCCCCGCGATGGTGTCGCCCGCCGTCGCCAGGGCCGCGGCGAGGGTCGTCCGGTAGGGCTGGTCCGGCGGCTGTGGGAGCAGGAACAGCTCGCACAGCACCAGCGCCAGCACTCCGAAGCTGAGCCCCGCCAGCCGCAGCCCCAGCGTCTCGGGTTCGTACGGCGGGAAGCAGGCCAGGATGTAGAACAGCTGGAGTGCCGGCGCCGCACCGGCCGGGCGCGGGCCCGCGATCGCCGCGAAGGCGAGGAAGAAGCCCACGACGAGCATGCCGAGCACCGCCGCCCAGGTCTTCACCGCCAGTACGGTCCCCAGCGTGACCAGGCACAGGCCCACGGGCAGCGCCTTCAGCATCACCTCGGCGCGCTGCCGCCCGGATCCGGGGATCGGGGACAGCAGGCCCAGGGAGATCGGCGCGAACAGCGCGTACAGCGCCAGCACCGGTTCGTCGAGGCCGTACACGAAGCTGTAGAAACCCGCAGCCGCAGCTACAGTCACCCGCACCGACCGGTGCAGGATCCGCGTCCGCTCGGCCCCGCCCTTCACGGCAGGCGCCCGCCGCGTGGCGCCCGCGAGCCGAGCGGGGGGACTCTGCCGAGGACCACGAGCCGGTGGCGTACGGCCATGACGACCACGGCAGCCGCGAGGATCCAGCCGAGACCGAGGCCGAGTCCGCACCAGGCGAACGCCGGAACGTACAGCCACCAGGCCGTGACCAGGCTGAGCACGATCATGCCCGCCCCGGCGACCGCCACCGCGATGAACGCCCCCGTCCGCGCGGTCGGCGAAGACTCAGCGCGCATGAGCACGTTCCTCTCGGTGCCGACGCCGCCGCGGCGCCTTGGGCGGGCCGGACATGTGATCCACAACCCATTGTCGGCCGACCCGGTACGAACCGCAGCCCGACGCCTGCGCACGGTGGCGAGGCCCGCGGGCACAGAATCCACCGGCACCGCGATCGGCTCACAGTGCCGGTGGCTGCCGGACCCATCTGTGACGGGCTGTCAGTTGAAGGGTTCGAGGGTGAGGTAGGCCTGGCGCGGATCGCCGTCGTGCACGAGCGACTCGTGGTGACCGACGTCGTCGAAGGCGAAGGCGTACGCCTTGCCGTCGGCCATCTGCGCGTGGATCTTGCGGGCGTAGTGGTTGGTGACGCCGTCCTTGTAGAAGGCGTCGGCGCTGGAATCGGGCTGGTTGGGGTTGACGAGCAGCGTGGAGCGGTTGAACCCGGCACACAGCGTGCGCGAGATCGGGCCGCGCACCTGGTCGTTCGGTGCGTCGAGGAGCCGGTGACAGCCGAAGACGGAGGAGGCGTCCGGCTTCTGGAAGCTGGTGACGACGGCGCCGGCGGTGTTGGTGAAGTTCATGACGCCGCCGGAGACCCGGCCGTAGTACTTGGTGTTGGGCTGGTTGGCGAAGGGCGTGATCGTCAGGGTCGAGTTGGAGTATTTCTGCCAGACGCGGTTGATGTAGTCGTCCATGACGTTGGCCGGCAGGGCTCCGGTTTCCAGTCCGTACAGCGGCGACAAGGCGCGCAGCACGGCCCCGTCGGGTCGCGTCTGGATGAGGTTGGCCCAGCCTCCGGGCTGTCCTCTGAGGGCGTTGAAGAAGCCGTTGTACCCACCGGGCTTGAGCCGGCCGGTGTTTGCCGTACTGCCGTCGGCGCGCTGCACTCCGACGGCGTACGGCGCGGAGAACATGTCGACCTGCGTGCTGTTGATCCACAGGCCGGAGTCGTTGAGCGTGTATTCGGACCAGTTGAACAGGATGTTCCGGTTGGGGTCCGTCGGGTTCTGCACGGCGGGCTGGACCAGGCCTCCGGTGGTGAGCTTGAACACCAGCTTCTGGCCGTAGGAGAAGTACACGCGGCCGGAGAACTTCGGCATTCGGATGGTCCTCGACTGGCCTGCCGCCGGTCCCGGTATCGCGGCGTCGGGAGCGGGGGTCGGCGGGTTGCCGCCCGCGGGCCAGGGGTGGAAGGTGCCGCCCGCGTCGGCCCAGCCCTGCCGTCCGGTCGACAGCTCGGTGCCGAGATTGTAGATGTACACCTGCTCGCCGCGGGCGGAGTTGTTGGTGATCTTCAGGGGGATCGTCGCCGGGACGGCGGCCTGCGCCGGCGACTGGGCGCCTGCCGTGAGCAGCCCTCCGGCGAGGACCGTGGCGATGGTCAACCCCACGGCCGAGGCTCTGCATTTGAGTGTGCGCAGCATGCTCTGTCTCCGTTCGACTCCGGTCGATCAGGACGCTTTTGAGAGCGCTCTCAGAATCCCGCTCTGGTATGGACCTGTCAATGAGTTGGGGCTTGACGCAGACCGGTCCGGGAGGTGAGAGAGGTATCCGGCGCCACTCGACGGGCCGTCAACTCCCCTTACGGTCGCCGGTGTCGCCGGTAGGGCCGGTAGGGCCGGTAGGGCCGGTAGGGCCGGCCTACGCGGAGACCGTGGCCTCGGCCGTCTCGTCGACGCGCCCCGCCGCGGCCAGCCGCAGAGTCACGGCCGCCGCGGCTCCCGCCGCCAGGCCGAAGGTCAGAGCGGCCGGGACGCCACCGCC
Source organism: Streptomyces sp. R11 (assembly GCF_041051905.1). Classification (NCBI taxonomy): domain Bacteria; kingdom Bacillati; phylum Actinomycetota; class Actinomycetes; order Kitasatosporales; family Streptomycetaceae; genus Streptomyces; species Streptomyces sp. R11. The sequence continues at coordinate 8,779,828 of NZ_CP163432.1, read as the reverse complement.
CAGACCGGCGAACAGCTGCAGCAGCCCGTAGCTCATGCCCGTCCTGTCGGTGGCCATCCGTAGCAACTGGCTCGCGAGCAGCCCCAGGACGGTCGCGCAGACCGCGCCCACCGCCATCGCCGGGACCGTGGCCCGGGTGAGCAGCGTCGGCAGCCGCCGTAGCGCCCACCACACCACGGCGAGCAACAGCACGTCGCCGAGGCGAACCACGAGCCAGTCGCCGAGAGCGGCCCCCGAGGGGCCCGACCAGGCGCCCAACAGCAGCCACTGGCGCAGCAGGTCGCCCGGTTCGGAGAGCAGTCCATCGCCTATGAAAGCCGTCTGGATGGCGGCGGCGACCGGCTGGTACGACAGCACCACAAGGGACAACGCGATCACCGCGGTCCCGACGGTGGCGGCCAGGCGGGCGGCGCCCGCCGGAACGGCCTCCGGTGCCGGCGGCTCGGTCCCCTTGTCGGTGATCCGCGCGGCGAGCACCGTGCCGGCCGCAGCGACCAGCGCCGTCACGACCAGGATCTGCCGCCCGGAGGAGCTCGCACTCGCCAGCTGCGGCAGGAAGCGGTAACTGCCGTGCCCCCACGCGGCGATCAGCCACGGCGCCGAGACGGTCACCGCGAGGGTCCCGGCCACCAGACCCCAGCCCCACAGCGCCAGGATCGCGGCCGTCATCCGGCCCCGCACCGGCGGCAGCCGGCGGACCAGGAGCAGCGCCCCGAGCACGAAGAAGACGAAGAGCGCGCAGAAGCGGATCTGCAGCGCGGTGGCGTACAACTCGCGGTAGCGGTCGCTGAACTGAAGCGATGCCGGAGGATCGTACGACCAGGGAGTGAGCCACTGTTCGAGCCCGGCGGCGGTTCGACCGCCCAGCACGCCGTCGGCACCCGGCAGGTCCAGCGCGTGCACACTCGCCCCCGCCCACCAGAGCAACGCCGCCAGCAGCACCCCTCCGACCAACGCCGGTATCACCGCACGCCGATACGCCATGTCGCCCCGTCCCCCCATTCGGTACCGCATCCCCGTTGCCCTGAACAGGGGAGACTACGGGACGCTGATCACGTACGGCGAGCCCGCCAAAGGTCTCGCAGCAGCGCGATCTCGGCCATGTGGTGGATCAACTCGAGGTTGGCACCCCACAGGACGGAGATGAACGGCTCGTCGGGGTCGGAGCCGTAGGGGTACTGGGAGAAGCCGAGCGTGTCGAGTTGCTCGTCCGTCATGGCGCCGACGCTCTCGCGCCAGCGGTCGATCACCGCCCAGAACCGGTTGAGCGTCAGGGCGGCGGACGGGCTGAAGTCGACCATCAGCTTGGGGTCCTGACGCCGTTCGCCGAAGGTCCACTCCCACTGGCCCGCGAATTGGTAGTGCAGGTGGCCCAGCCGCCAGGCGATCGTGGTGATCGGTGTCTCGTCCGGCTCGGTCGGCCCGGTGTGGGCGAGGATCTGCTCGACGCGTTCGACGCTCACGCTCCAGTCCTCGGCGATCTTCGCCACGGACATGCCGCCGGCCGCCTGCCGGGCGACCTCGGCGTACTCGTTGGAGGGGATGTCCGGGGCGCCCTGGTCCAGCACCCACTCCCCCGGCCCGAAGGCCCTCGGCGTCGTCGCCTCGGCCCGGCGCCGGATCGACCAGCAGCCTGGCGCCGGCTCCCACAGGTACTCCTCGTCGCCGAGTCCCGTGAGCCGTACCTCGGCCATCTCCCTGGCACGGTCGAACTGGTCGAGCAGCAAGCCGAATCGGTCGGTCCGCACGCCACCGGTGTCCATGCCGGGCCCCCTTCGAGGAAACGCACACCACTGCGCCTCAGCCGCAGGCTAACGGCTCACGCGTGCGGGGCGCGACGGATTTACGCGTCCACGGAAAACGGCCGCGCGTACAGGATCTCGGGCGTGCCACGATGGCTTCGGGGAAGCGAGGTCTCGTGGACGAATTGACGCGATGGCGCCGCGCGGTGGTCGCTTGGGCGGCCGGCGGAGCGGGGGCGGCCACGGCCGCCGCGACGGCGCGGGAGCTGGCCGGCGGCCGGGTGCGGACGATCGTGCTCGTCGAGGGAAGCAGTGATCAGGTCGCGCTCGAAGCCCTGGCCACGCGTCACGGCCGTGACCTCGGTGCGGAGGGCGTCGCGGTGGTGCCGCTCGGAGGTGCGACGAACATCGGGCACTTTCTGGACGTGTGCGGTCCGCCCGGGCTCGGCCTCCCACTGGCCGGTCTCTGCGACGTGGGTGAGGAGCGGCATTTCCGGCGCCATCTGGAGCGCGTCGGGCTCGGGTCCGGTCTCAATCACACCGGACTGGAGGCGCTCGGGTTCCACGTGTGTGTCGCCGACCTGGAGGACGAGCTGATCCGCGCTCTCGGCGCCGAGAACGTGCAGGAGGTGATCGAGACCCAGGGCGAGTCACGCCCTTTCCAGACCTTCCGGAACCAGCCGGCCCAGCGGGAACGGCCCGTCGAGCACCAACTGCGGCGCTTCATGGGCACGCACAGCGGCCGCAAGGCGCTCTACGCGCAGTCACTGGTCGCGCATCTGGACCCCGATCGTGTGCCCCGGCCGCTGGAGCGTCTCCTCGCGCACGTCTGACCTTCGGCTCCTCGCACCGTGCTCTGCTCAACGTCCGGGGCTCCCACCGGCAAGGCATCTCGACTCATCGACCCGGAACTGGCACCGTAATCCGGCATGAAGCTGACCGATTCCGGACAAAAGGTAAGTTCGGTGCGCTGGAGGCTGGTGCTCGCCAGCACCACCATGCTCTTCGTAGAGCTGGCGCTGATCAGATGGGCAGGCGCCAACGTCGTCCATCTCAGCTACTTCTCGAACTTCATCCTGCTGGGATCGTTCCTCGGCATCGGTATCGGCTTTCTGCTTCCCGCCGCGCGCGGACAGTGGCTCAAACGCTGGACCCCGATCCCCCTGGCACTGCTCGTCATCCTCGTACGCGCGTATCCGGTCCAGGTGCGTCAGAGCAGCAGTGAGGTCATCTACTTCACCGCCGTGAAGACCACCGGCCTCCCCCAGTGGGTCACGTTGCCCGCCATCTTCCTGCTGACCGCGGTGATCATGGCCGGGATCGGCAAGATCACCGCCGACCTGTTCCGCCAGCTCCCCTCCCTCGACGCCTACCGCTACGACCTGCTCGGCAGCATCGCCGGCTCGGTCTCCTTCGCCGTGCTGTCCTGGCTGCGCGCCCCCTCGGTGGTGTGGGGCGTACTCGCCGCCGTGGCCCTGCTGATCCTCGGCGGCCGCCGCAACACCCTCTTCTACGGCGTCCCCCTCGCGGCGATGGTCGCCGCGCTCTTGGCGGAGACGGCCACGGCGGGCATCTCCTGGTCGCCGTACTACAAGATCGAGCTGAAGTCCTCGCCGACCACCACGCGCACGTACTACATCTCCGCCAACGGCGTCCCGCACCAGAGCACCGCACCGCTCCCGGTGCTGATGCGGGAGAAGTCGCCCTATCGGCAGGCGTACGACCAGACGCCCCGCAACCCGCACAAACGCGTGCTGATCATCGGAGCCGGCAACGGCAATGACGTCGCCGTCGCGCTGGCGCACGGAGCACAGCGCGTGGACGCGGTCGAGATCGACCCGCGCCTGCAGGAGATCGGCGCGCAGCTGCACCCCGCCAGGCCGTACGACGATCCCAGGGTGCACGTCCACATCGACGACGGGCGGGCCTTCCTGGAGCGGACGAACGCCAAGTACGACCTCATCATCCTGGCGCTCCCGGACTCGCTGACCCTGGTGTCGGGTGCGAGCAATCTGCGACTGGAGAGCTACCTCTTCACCCGGCAGGCGTTCGAGGCCGCCCGCGATCACCTGACGCCGGACGGCGCGTTCGCGATGTACAACTACTACCGCAAGAGCTGGTTGGTCGACCGCTTCGCCGGCGACCTCGACGACCTCTACGGCCACGCACCCTGCATGACGACGTTCAAACGGAACGCGGCCGTGCTGGTGGCCGGAATGACCCCCGCCGACCAGTCCTGCAAGCAGACCTGGCAGCCCAGCGGCCCGGTCCCGGCGGCCGCGACCGACGACCACCCGTTCCCGTACCTGCTGCACCGGACCATCCCCACCATCTATCTGGGCGCCCTGGGTGCGATCCTGCTGGTGACGCTGCTGTCGGTACGGCTGGCCGGGGTCCGCATCCGAAGCACGTTCCGCTACGCCGACATGTTCCTGCTGGGCGCGGCCTTCATGCTGCTCGAAACGAAGAACGTGATCGGCTTCGCGCTCTACTTCGGTACGACCTGGCTGGTCAACGCCCTGGTCTTCTTCGGGGTTCTGCTCTCCGTCCTGGCCGCTGTCGAGGTGCGGCGCAGATTGCGGCGGGTCAACCTGCTGGTGCTGCAGCTGATGCTCTTCGGTTCCCTCGCGGTGGCCTTTCTCGTCCCGCCGCAGGCCGTGCTCTCCCTGCCCACCGCGGGCCGGCTGGCCGCCGCCATCGCCCTGGCCTTCGCGCCCATCTTCTGCGCCAACCTCATCTTCTCGGACCGCCTCGCGCGGGCCTCCGACCCGACCTCGGCGTTCGGCGCGAACCTGCTGGGCGCGCTGACCGGGGGCGCGCTCGAGTACCTGGCCCTGATGACGGGCTATCAGGCGCTGCTGCTGGTCGTCGCCGCGCTGTATCTGGGGGCCTGCATCGCCATGCACTTCGCCGGACGCGGGCCGGGCAGGCAGACGACGCGGATGCCCGACGAGGCTGTGAGCGTCAAGACCTGACGTCGGCGGCGGATCCGGTCGCCGCCGGGGGCCCGGTCGCCCCGTGAACATGCAGGGCGCCGGGCCGAGTGCTGCAATGGCTGGAGGGGCTGACCCTCCGGCTGCGCCGCGGGCGAGCGACGCCCGACGAGGTGTGACCGGGCCCGTACCCACCTCTGAGGAGTGGCCATGCACCAGGACATCGGGGACATGGGGCCCGTCGACTACCTGATCGTCGAGTTCCCCGGCAGCCGTATGACGGGTGAGGGACTGCCCCTGCTCGTCGACCTGGTCGAGGGCGGCGTCATCCGCATCCTCGACCTCGTCTTCATCCACAAGGGCACCGACGGTTCGGTCGAAGTGCTGGAACTGCGCAACGTCGGGGACGAGGTCGACCTGACGGTGTTCGAAGGAGCCTCGTCCGGACTGCTGGACCAGGGCGACCTGGACGACGCCGGAGCCACGCTGGAGGCCGGCAACTCCGCCGCCGTCGTCGTGTACGAGAACGTATGGGCCGCGCCCCTGGCGCGGGCGCTGCGGCGCGGCGGGGCCGAGGTGGTGGCCAGCGGACGCATCCCCGTGGACGCGCTGCTGGCGTCGCTGGAGGCCGCCGAGGCGACGGCGGCGCCATAGGAGGACCGATGCCGTCATCCGGTGTGCCGCACCACCCCAGCGCCACACCACCCAGTGCCACACCACCCAGTGCCACACCACAGCGCCACTCCATCCACGGATCACAGGGGAGATGACTGACATGCCAGGACTCCTTCGCGGCGTCGCCCGCACCGCCGTCGTCGCGGGGACGGCAACAGCCGTGTCGAACCGCGTCTCACGGCGGCAGGCGGGCCGATGGGCCCAGCAGGACGCCGAACGGCAAGTCGCCTACCAGCAGGGCGTCGCGCCTCCGACGCCCGCAGCGCCCGCGCCCGCCGCACCGCCGTCGACCGCCGACGAGATGACCAGCAAGATCGACCAGCTGAAGCAGCTCGGCGACCTCAAGGCCCAGGGCGTGCTCACCGAAGAGGAATTCGCGGCCCAGAAGCGCCAGGTCCTCGGTTGACGCGGGGGGAACGGGGTCGTGCCTGAGCCGGGGCCCTCGGCTGCGCCCGCCACCGGTACGCAACCGGAAGAGGCCGACCGGCTGCGTGAGCTGTTGCGCAGCCCCGCCTACCACAAGGCGCTCGTGTTCTCCGCGCTGATCGGTGTCCCGGTCTCCCTGGCCGCGTTCTGGTTCCTGGCCGCGCTGCACGAGCTCGAGCACCTGCTGTGGGCCGACCTGCCTTCGGGGCTGGGCTGGGACACCCCTCCGTGGTGGTGGCCGCTGCCGCTGCTGACGCTCGCCGGCATCGCCGTCGGTCTCGTGGTCCGGTATCTGCCGGGAGCCGGCGGTCACGTTCCTGCCGCTGGTCTGCATGCCGCGGGGCTGCCTCCGGTCACCCTGCCGGGCGTCATCCTGGCGGCCCTGGCCAGCCTGCCGCTGGGCGCGACCCTCGGCCCAGAAGCCCCGCTGATCGCGCTCGGCGGCGGCCTGGCCCTGCTCTTCGGACAACTGGCGCGTGCCCCGGTGACGACGCAGGGCGCGGCACTTCTCGGAGCGGCCGGCGCCGCCGCGGCGCTTCCGGCGATCTTCGGCAACCCGCTGGTCGGAGCGGTGATCCTGATCGAGGTCGCCGGAGTGGGCGGGCCGCGGCTGTTCGCCGTCATGCTGCCGGCGCTGCTGTCCAGCGGGATCGGCTCGCTGGTCTTCACCGGGTTCGGTCGCTGGACCGGCCTGTCCATCGGCAACCTGACGCTCACGCTGGGGGTGCCCACGCCGCGCCTCGACGCAGGGGACGTGCTCTGGGCGATTCCGATGGCCGTCGTGATCGGAATCGCGGTGCACCTGATCCTGGACGCCGGGCGCCTGGCCGCGGTGTTCGTCTCCAAAAGGCCCGTCGTCCACACGGTGGCCTGCGCCCTGGCCGCCGGGGCGTGCGCCACCATCTACACGCTGGCCGTCGACCGGACACCGGTGGACGTGGCGTCCTCCGGCCAGGCCACGCTGGCCCGGCTGGCCGAGGACCCCCACTCCTGGGGCGTCGGTGCCCTGATCGCCGTACTGCTGTGCAAGGCGGCGGCGTACGGGTTGTGTTTGGGCAGTCTGCGCGGCGGCCCCATCTTCCCCGCGCTGTTCCTGGGGGCGGCGTTGGGGGTCCTGCTGGCACCCCTGCCCGGGTTGGGAGTCGTGCCCGGCCTGGCGGCGGGCATGGCGGCCTCGGCCGCGGCCGCGCTGCGACTGCCGGTGAGCAGTGCGGTGCTGGTCGTGCTGCTGATGGGCAGCGGGGCGATGACTCCCGTGGTGCTTCTCGCGGCGGTGGTGGGCTTCGTGACCGCCCAACTCCTCCCACCGGGCCGTCCCGTGCCACCGCTTGGCAAGCCGGCCCCAGCACCGGCCGGGACCCCGGCCGACCCGAGCTCCGGCCCACCGGACGGGCACCCGGCTGACCGGCCCCCCGGAAGGGCGGGGGACCGCGCCGAGGGCACCTGACGCGGCCGGAAGCGGTGACCGGTGGGGGCACGCGTGCACTGCTGCCCCCCAGGACAAGCCGACCGGACCTCATGTACGCCGGACCAGCCCCGCCCTCGACCGACCCCCGCACGCCGGGCAGCCCCCGAAAGCGCCAGACACCGCCGGCCGCCGCCGCGACCCGTCCGTCACGCACCCACTGCCGTCGGCAAGTCGAACAGGCACGGCCGACCGGGATTCACCGAGACCGTCGAACATGCCGCCAGCCGACCGGACGTCCTGTACGCCGGACAAGGCCCCCCGCACACCGGCCCACGCCTCCCACGGCCGGGCGCCGCGACCCGTCCACCCACCCGCCCGGGCCGCCCACAGGGCAACAGGGTTCAGCCTCGGCAGGGCCCCCGAACCCGCGACGCGCCAACATGCGTGTCCGCCCGGTCCGGTCGACAGTGGAAGCGAGAGCCCTGCACACAAGGAGCTCACATGGTCGATCGCCGGAGGCGCACCGCGCTCGTTGTGCTCGTTGTGCACGTCCAGCTCGGCGCGCAGCGGAGCCCGGCCGAGCCTGGCCCTCGGTTGTGATGAGTTCGCGTCTGGAGGCCTCAGCGCCCGAGCGCATGTCCGAGGCGGCCTTCCGGGCCCTGTACCGCCGGTTGCGTGAGCAGGCGCAAGGCACCGGTGGTCACCGCGGGGCGCTCGGTCGGCTCACGCCCGAGCGGGTCGTCGCCGCCGTCGGCGAGGTGCGTACCGGGCGTACCGTCTCGCTGGCCGCGCCGATCGAGACCGAGCCGGGGCCGGACAATCCGCAGCCCGCGTCCCACCGGATGATCGCGCCGACGGACCAGGAGGAGACCACCGCCCCGGGACTGCACTTCGCCCGGGACCGGTTCGCCATGAACGTGCACGGCGACGCCGACAGTCACCTCGACGCGCTCTGTCACGTGATGTTCGACGGCCAGCTCTACGGCGGCGTCCCGGCGAGCACGGTGACGCCGGACCACGCCGGCGCGCTGACGCTGGACCTGGTGCGGGACGGCATCGTCGGGCGCGGTGTGCTGCTGGACATCCCCCGGCTGGGGGGCGTGCCGTGGCTGGAACCCGGCGAGCAGGTGAGCGCCGAGGACCTCGAGGCCGCCGAGGCCGCACAGGAGGTCACGGTCGGACCGGGCGACCTGTTGTTCGTGCGCGTGGGGCACCGCCGTCGGCGACGGAGCCTCGGCCCCTGGGACCCGGCCGAGGCCCGGGCCGGACTGCATCCGGAGGCGATGCGCTTCCCTGCCGGGCGGGGCGTGGCCGTACTCGGATCGGACGGCAACAACGACGCCGCACCGAGCGCGGTGACCGGCGTCGACTACCCCGTGCACGTCCTGGCCGTGAACGCCATGGGACTGCATCTGCTGGACTGGCTGGACCTCGAGGAGCTCGCGGAGGCCTGCGCCGGGTCGGCCCGCTGGCAGTTCCTGTGCGTGGTCGCCCCGCTGCGGCTTCCCTCGGCCACCGGCTCGCCGGTGAACCCGATCGCCGTTCTGTGAGCGCCGGCAAGGGTTGCCTTGCGGATGCTGCATCGGCGGCCTCCGTATACGTTCGAAGTGGGCCCCCAGACGTGTCCGGGTCACCGCGGCGGCGGGAGACCACCCCAGCCAAGGACGGTGGTCGTCATGGGCGACTCACCCCAGTACGACGTCATCATCATCGGCACCGGAGCCGGCGGGGGAACGCTCGCCCACCGGCTCGCCCCCTCGGGCAAACGGGTCCTGGTTCTGGAACGCGGTGACTACCTGCCGCGCGAGCGCGACAACTGGGACTCCACGGCCGTGTTCGTCAAGGGCAAGTACCGGGCCCCGGAGTTCTGGCTCGACAAGCACGGAAACGAGTTCCCGCCCGAGGTCAACTACTACGTCGGCGGCAACACCAAGTTCTACGGTGCGGCCCTGTTCCGGCTGCGGCCCGAGGACTTCGGGGAGCTGCGCCACCACGACGGCCTCTCCCCCGCCTGGCCGATCCGGTACGAGGACCTGGAGCCGTACTACACCCAGGCGGAGCACCTCTACCGCGTGCACGGCCGGCACGGCGAGGACCCCTGGGAGGGCCCGTACAGCGAGCAGTACGCCCATCCTCCGGTCGAACACGAGCCGCGCATCCAGCAGTTGAGCGACGACCTGGAGAAGCAGGGCCTGCATCCCTTCCATCTGCCCATCGGGGTCGACCTCACCCAGGACACGAACGGCGGGGCGACGCACTTCAGCGCCTGCATCCGCTGCAACCGGGTCGACGGGTTCCCCTGTCTGGTCCGGGGCAAGTCCGATGCCCAAGTGGTCTGCGTCGAACCGGCCTTGCAGCACCCGAACGTCGAGATGATCACCAACGCCCATGTCACGCGCCTCGACACCGACCCGACGGGCCGCAGCGTCACCGCGGTCGTCACCACGCTCGCGGACGGGCAGGAGGCCCGCTTCGAGGCGGACATCGTGGTCTTGGCGTGCGGAGCGGTCAACTCGGCCGCGTTGCTGCTCGCTTCGGCGAACGACCGGCACCCGGGCGGGCTGGCGAACAGCTCCGGCTTGGTCGGCCGCCACTACATGCGGCACAACAACCTCGCCCTGATGGCCGTGTCGAAGGAACCCAACGACACCCAGTTCCAGAAGACGCTCGCCCTGCACGACTGGTACCTCGGCGGGGACGACTGGGAGTATCCGCTCGGCGGCATCCAGATGCTCGGCAAGTCGGACGCCGAGCAGATCCACGGCGAGGCCCCGCGCTGGGCCGGGGCGGTGGCGCCCGACATGCCCTTCGAGGTGCTGGCCCACCATGCCGTCGACTTCTGGCTGTGCGGGGAGGACCTGCCGCTGCCGGACAACCGCGTCACGCTGGAGGGCGACGGCCGCATCCGCCTGACGCTCGACGAGAACAACAACACGGCCGGGCTGAAGCGCCTGCAGCACAAGCTCCAGCACATGCTCGGCCATCTCGGCATGCACGAGCACCACCTGCTGTCGCACAGCATCTACCTGCACAAGGGGATGCCCATCGGCGCGACCGCGCACCAGGCGGGGACGGTCCGCTTCGGCACGGATCCGGCCTCCTCCGCCCTGGACGTCCACTGCAAGGCGCACGACGTCGACAACCTGTACGTGGTCGACACGAGCTTCTTCCCGAGCATCGGCGCGGTCAACCCGTCCCTGACGGCCATGGCGAACGCCCTGCGGGTGGGCGATCACCTCCTGGAGCGCCTGGGTTGAGCGGGGCCCGGCGGCTCGCCTTCGAGCGGGCGAAGTTCCTGAGCCGGTCGGCCTACACCGGCTCGTGCCACGCGCCGCTACGCGCCCGCGGTGGTTGTGTGACCCCTTGACCGCCGGGCCACGGCCCGGGCGACCCGGCCACGCAATGGAGAGACAGTCATCGTGAGTTCCCCCGAGGGCGCGCCCCGCGACGTGATCCCCGCCCACCTGCTCAAGGGCCAGAAGGCGTTGGTGACCGGCGCGAACTCCGGCATCGGCAAGGCGACGGCCGTGGCCATGGGCCGGGCCGGCGCCGACGTGGTGGTGAACTACGTGGCCGGCCGCGACGAGGCCGAGAAGGTCGTAGAGGAAATCAAGTCGTTCGGTGTGCGGGCCGCGGCCTACGAGGCGGACGTCTCCGACGAGGACCAGGTCGTCGCCATGACGAACCGAATGGTCGAGGAGTTCGGCACGATCGACATCCTGGTCGCCAACGCCGGCCTGCAGCGCGACGCCCCGTTCACCGAGATGACCCTCGCCCAGTGGCAGAAGGTCATCGACGTGAACCTGACGGGGCAGTTCCTGTGTGCCCGGGAGGCGACCAAGGAGTTCCTGCGGCGCGGCGTCGTCCCCGAGGTGTCGCGCGCCGCCGGCAAGATCATCTGCATGAGCTCCGTGCACCAGGTCATCCCCTGGGCCGGGCACGTCAACTACGCCTCGTCCAAGGGCGGCGTGCAGATGATGATGGAGACGCTCGCGCAGGAACTCGCGCCCAAGAAGATCCGGGTCAACGCGATCGCCCCGGGCGCCATCGCGACCCCCATCAATCGCAGTGCCTGGGAGACGCAGGCGGCCCGCGACGACCTCCTCAAGCTGATTCCCTACGACCGCGTCGGCGATCCGGACGACATCGCGCACGCGGCCGTAGGTCTCGCTTCCGACCTCATGGACTACGTGGTGGGCGCGACGCTCTACGTGGACGGCGGCATGACCCTCTTCCCCGGCTTCGCCACCGGCGGCTGACAGCACACACGCACGACGGCCCCGGACGGAAACCCCTGTGCACACGACTCTGCAGGTGCTTGCGGACGCGCCGGCGCAACTGCTGCCGGCCAGATCCCTGATGGCCTTCACCCTTGCGTCCCACATCATCCTGGTGCCCCTGGGTGTGGCACTGCCGCTGATCACGCTCATCCTGCACGGCTACGGGCTGCGCCGCGGCGACCGTACGGCCCTGCTGCTGGCGCGCCGCTGGTCGGCGGTGATGGCGGTCCAGTTCGCGATCGGGGTCGTCACCGGCACCGTGCTGTCCTTCGAGTTCGGGCTGCTCTGGCCGGGCCTGATGGGCAGGTGGGGCGATGTCTTCGGCATCGGCTTCGGCGTCGAGGCGTGGGCCTTCTTCCTGGAGGCCGTCCTCATCGCGATCTACCTGTACGGCTGGCGGCGCCTCCCCGCCCGGACCCACTTCCTGCTGGCTCTGCCGCTGCCCGTCACGGCCCTGCTGGGCGCCTTCGGGATCCTGGCCGCCAACTCCTGGATGAACACGCCGCGTGGCTTCCGCCTCGACTCCGCGGGCAACCCCGTCGACGTGAACATCTGGAAGGCGATCTTCACGCCGATGTTCGGCCCGCAGTACTGGCACTTCGTCGTGGCGATGCTCGTGACGGCCGGCTACATCGTGGCCGGCGTCTACGCCGTCGGCTGGCTGCGCGGGCGCCGGGACCACTACCACCGGCTCGGCTTCACCGTCCCGTTCACGGTCGCCGCGGTGTTCACGCCGGTGCAGTTCATGTTGGGCGACTCCATCGCCCGGCAGGTCTTCCAGAAGCAGCCGGTGAAGTTCGCCGCCATGGAGATCGTCTGGAAGACGGACACGCACGTCCCGGAGTACCTGTTCGGCCGGCTGCACCCGGACGGGAGCGTCTCGGGCGGCATCAAGATCCCGCAATTCGACTCCATCCTCGCCGGTTTCAGCCCGGACACCCGGGTGACCGGCCTGACCTCCGTCCCCGCCGACCAGCGACCGAACCCCACCCAGGCGACCATCGCCCACTGGGCCTTCGACATCATGGTCGGCATCGGCTCCCTGCTCGCGGTGCTCGCCCTGTGGTACGCCCTGGTCTGGTGGCGGCGCCGCCGACTGCCCGCCTCACCCTGGTTCTACCGGTGCGCCGCCGTGTCCGGCGTGGCCTCCGTCGTCGCCGTCGAATGCGGCTGGATCACCACCGAGGTCGGCCGCCAGCCGTGGATCGTCTACGAGAACATGCGGGTCGCCGAAGCGGTCACCTCGACCCGGTCCGGCACGCTGTGGACCATGCTCGGCCTGGTCGTCGTCGTGTACGTGTTCATCTTCGGGTCGTTCCTCGTGATCCTGCTGCGGATGCGCACCCGTTGGCGGCTCGCCGACGAGGAGGACAGGGCGGGAACCGGGACGCGGCCGACGGCGCAGGCGCCCGAGACGGACACCCCCTACGGGCCGCGTCCCACGGTCCCGTCCGGCGCTTCGCCGCCGTCCGGCAGTGACGGACCGTCCTCGTCCGCGGAGGGCATGCCGTGATCGCCGACGTCATCGCCGTCGTCCTGCTCCTCGCGATCGCCGCCTACACCTGCGCGGGCGGCACCGACTACGGAGCCGGCTTCTGGGACCTGACCGCCGGCGGAGCGGAGCACGGCAAGCGGCCCCGGTGGCTGATCGACCATGCGATGGCGCCAGTGTGGGAGGTCAACAACGTCTGGCTGATCTTCGTGCTCGTCATCATGTGGACGGGTTTCCCCGTGCTCTTCCAGCAGTTGTTCCAGTCGATGTGGCTGCCGCTCGCCCTGGCCGTCGTGGGCACGGTCCTGCGCGGCGCGGGGTTCGCGCTGCGCAAGCCCGCCCAGCGGTTGGCGGGGCGGCGCCTGTACGGCGCGGTGTTCGCCGTCTCCTCCCATCTGACGCCGTTCTTCCTCGGCGCCGCGGCCGGCGGTGTGGCGTCGGGTCGGGTGACGGCGGACGCCAAGCCCTCGGACCACGCATGGGCCCACCCCACCCCGGTGCTGTTCGGGGTGCTCGCCGTGGCGACCACCGCCCTGCTCGGTGCCGTGTTCCTCGCTGCGGACGCCCGGCGCTTCGAAGCACCGGATCTGGTCGGCTACTTCCGGCGGCGGGCACTGGCCGCCCTGGCCGCCGTCGCCGTTCTGTCCGTGGTGACGCTGATCGTCGCGCACGACGACGCGGCGCATGTGTGGCACGGGCTCACGCACGGTGCGGGACTCGTGTTCGTGATCGTGGCGGCGGTGAGCACCCTGGCCACCGCCTGGCTGCTGATCCGCCCGTCCGGCGCCTGGTCCCGGGTCAGCGCGGTCGGTGTCGTGGCGTCCGCGGTCATCGCCTGGGGCCTGGCGCAGCGGCCGTACCTCGTTCCGACCTCCCTGACCGTCGCGGAGGGCGCGGGTGCCGACACGACGCTGCGTTGGCTGGGGGTGGTCACCCTCGTCGCCGTCGTGCTCGTCATGCCCGCGGTCGTCCTTCTCTACTGGCTGGACACCCACGGGGAGTTGGAGGGCCTCACCGACACCGATCTGCGGCTCGGTGCCGGTGACGACGCCTGAGCCCCGCGGCGAGGGGCGAGGGTGAGGGCAAGGTGAGCGAGGACGACATCCTGCTGGGGCTCGCCCTGGTCGTGGCCCTCGCCGTCGGCTCCCAGATCCTGGCCGGCCGACTGCGGATCCCGGCCCTGATCGTGCTCCTGCCGGCCGGGTTCACCGCGGGAGCCCTCACGGACATCGTCCACCCCGACCGGCTCGTCGGAGAGGACTTCTCGTCGCTGGTGTCGCTGTCGGTGGCGCTCATCCTCTACGACGCCGGACTGGGCCTGGACATGCGCCTGCTCAAGGGCGCGACCCGCAACACCGTCATCCGGCTGCTGGTGTTCCAAGTAGTGCTCACCTGGGCGGCGGTGATGGCCGTGGGGCCGGCTCTGTTCAGCGTTCCGGCGGCCGTGGCCAGCATGATCGGGGTGATCCTCGTGGTGTCCGGGCCGACCGTCGTCGGTCCGCTGCTGGAGCACGTCAGGCCGTCGGACAAGGTGCGGCGTGTGCTGGTGTGGGAGGGCTCGCTCATCGACGCCGTCGGCGGCATCCTCGGCGCCGTGGTCTTCCACTCCATTGTCTCCGGCGGCCTGCAGACCGGTCACTTCCGGGTGGGCTCGTTCCTGGGCAGCATCGCCGTCGGGCTGGCCGGCGGCGTGGTCGGGGCCGCGCTGCTGTGGCTCGCTCTTCGGCTGCTCCGCCTCGGTGAGACCCTCGGCACGCTCGCCCAGTTCGCCGTCGTCGTGGTGGTTGCCGCGTGCTGCGACGCGGTGTACGACGACACCGGGCTCATCGCCGCGATCGTCATCGGCCTCGTCGCCGCGAACCTGCCGGGCTTCGACATGCCCGCGCGGCGGCCGTTCTTCGAGACGCTGGTCCAGCTGATCATCGGTCTGCTGTTCGTCGCCATCTCGGCCTCGGTGACGCCCGAGTCGCTCGTTCCGGTGCTGCTGCCCACCGTCGCGCTGGTCGCGGCCCTCGTTCTGGTCGTCAGGCCCGTGATCGCGCTGCTGTCCACCCTCAGAACGGACTTCACCGGCCGCGAACGCGCCTTCATCGGCTGGATGGCCCCGCGCGGCATCGTCGCCGCCTCCACCGCCACGACCTTCTCCGCGGCACTCACCAGCGAGGGTCTGCACGACGCGGACAAGATCCTCCCGGTCACCTTCCTGGTGATCGTCGGGACGGTCCTCGTCTACGGGCTGACCGCGAAGCCCGTGGCCACCGAGCTGGACGTCGTACGTACCGCGCGATCCCGGCCGTTGCTGCTGGGCGACGAGCCGTGGGTCGTGGACCTCGCCCGAGCGCTGCGCAGCGCGGGGCTGGACGTGCTGATGTGGGCGGGATCCACCCAGGGGCAGGCCCGGATCGAGGCGGCGGGCATCGAGCAGACAGCCGGGGAACTCATGGCCGTGGCGACCGATCCGCAGGCCCGTCTGGAGGGCATCACATCGGTCTTCCTGCTCACGGACGACGACGACTTCAACGCGCTCGTCTCGGTCGCCCTGCGGGACAGCGTCGACGGCCCGGTCTACCGGGTGGGCCCACCGCCGGACACCCGGGGCGTGGTCGCCCCCTACACCTCCGGAGAGCTCCTCTTCGGCCGGGAACTCGTCCGCCACACCGTCGCGGACCGCCATGAGCGCGGCGCCCGCTTCCACGTACAGCCCGCGTCGGCCCCTTGTCCGCCGGGGTACGAGATCCTGTTCGTCGTACGGCCGGACGGCCGCCTGGAGCCGACGACCGAGGCGCGGGCGGTCACGGCCCGGGAGGGCGACACACTCGTGCTGCTCGGCCCCGCGCCGGCACCGGGCGCGGACACCGCCGTTTGAACCGGGGGCGTCAGGCTCGTCGCTCGAGCGCCGCGTTCAGAGTGATGGCCGCGTCGATGAGGGCGAGATGGGTGAAGGCCTGCGGGAAGTTGCCCAGCTGACGGCCCGTCGGGTCGATCTCCTCCGAGTACAGGCCCAGGTGGTTGGCGTACCCCATCATCTTCTCCAGCACCAGCCGCGCCTTGCCGGTCCGTCCCGCGCGTGCCAGGGCGTCGACGTACATGAACGTGCACAGCGAGAAGGTGCCTTCGGAGCCACGCAGGCCGTCGGGGGACGCGTCGGGGTTGTAGCGGTAGACGAGGCTGTCGCTGACCAGTTCCTGTTCCATGGCGCTCAGGGTCGACGTCCACATCGGGTCTTCCGGCGTGATGATCCCGACCGTCGACATGCGCAGCAGCGAGGAGTCGAGGACTTCGCTGCCGTAGTGCTGGACGAAGGCCCCGCGTTCCTCGCTCCAGCCCTTGGCCATGACCTGCTCGTAGCAGTCGTCGCGTGCCCTGCGCCAGCGTTCGGAGGCGCCCGGGCGTCCGTTCGCTTCGGAGAGCCGCAGGGCTCGGTCGAAGGCGACCCAGGACATGACGCGGCCGTAGGTGAAGTCCTCCCGTCCGCCGCGCGTCTCCCACAGGCCCTCCTCCGCCTGGTCCCAGTGATCGACCAGCCAGTCGAGGTTGGTCAGCAGGGAGTTCCAGCCACGGTGCCCCAACTGCAGACCGTGCCGGTGCGCGAAGTAGATGCTGTCCAGGGCCTCGCCGTAGATGTCCAGCTGGAGCTGCGTGGCGGCGCCGTTGCCGATCCGCACCGGCGCCGAACCCGCATAGCCGGCCCAGTGGTCGAGGGTCTGTTCGTCCAGGTCGGAGGAGCCGTCGACCCTGTACATGATGTTCAGCGGACCGGTGTCGCCGTGCCGTCCGGCCCGCTCCCTGACCCGGTCGGCGAGCCACAGGATGAACGCCCTTGCCTCGTCGGTGAAACCGAGCCCCAGCAGGGCGTACACCGAGAAGGACGCGTCCCGGATCCAGGTGAACCGGTAGTCCCAGTTGCGTTCCCCGCCCAGTTGTTCCGGGAGTGCGGCCGTCGGGGCGGCCACCACGGCGCCGGTGGGCGCGAACGTCATCAGTTTCAGTGTGATCGCGGAGCGCTCCACGGCTTCGCGCCAGCGTCCCGTGTAGCGGGACTGGCCCAGCCAGGTACGCCAGAACTGCACCGTCTCGTCGAAGAGCTGGTGGTATTCGGCCAGGCGCATCTCCCTGGGCGGCCCGTCGGCGCCCCACTCCAGGGCCAGCCCGCGCTCCTGGCCCGCCTCCAGGGTCAGCGTGAAGTGCAGGGCGTCCCGCCGGTCGGCGAGCAGGTCGAGCAGTCGCTCGTCGTCCGCTTCGCGCACGGGGTGCACGGTGAGCTTCGCGCCGCCCTCCGCTACGAACGCCGCCCCGTGCGTGGTGATGTGCAACCGGTGCGCCTGCCGGCCGTAGTCGAACCGCGGCGCTATCTCGACCTCGAAGACCATCTTGCCGCGCACACAGCGGACCATGCGCACCAGTCGGTGACTTTCCGTGACCGTCGTGCCCGTCACCGGCATGAAGTCGAGAACCTCACCGGCGCCCGCCTCGGTCATGAAGCGTGTGACCAGAATGGCCGTGTCGGGAAAGTACAACTGCTTGGTCGCGTAGGCGCCGTTCTGCGGCCGGACCGTGCAGTGCCCGCCCTTGTCCTGGTCCAGCAGCGCCCCGAACACACTGGGCGAGTCGAATCTCGGGGCGCAGAACCAGTCGATGCAACCGTCGGTCGTCACCAGTGCGGCAGTCTGCAGGTCGCCGAGGAGGCCGTGGTTCTCGATCAGTGGGTAGTCGTCCATCGAGGCCACCTCTCGGCGTGCGATTCACCCGAATGCCCCCCGCCTCAGACTAAGCCGGAGGTCGGAGATCGGCGCGCGGGGACGAGGGCGGCGGGGGTGCGGGGGCGGGGCGGGGACCGTCCGGCATGCCCTACTGCCCGGACGCCGCGGCCCGTCGGGTGGCGCGGTGCCACAGTCTCCGCTGGACACGCAGAGCGAGGACGCCGACGGCCACGAGGACGATGACGTTGAGCAACAGCTGGACGAACGAACCCCATACGTGGTCCCAGTCCCCGAACGCCAGCGAGACCGCCATGTCCGAGGCGGCGGGGATGGTGGTGACGGAGATGAAGACACCCAGCAGGGCACTGCCGCGCGCCTCGGTCAGCGAGACGATTCCGACGATGCCGGCGAGAAAGGCCACGACGACGGAGAAGAAGTTCGGCGTACCGATGAGGTTGGACACCGGTCGCAGGCCCAGATCGAAGGCCTCCGACTGAAGGCCGAAGCCCCGGGCCACCGCGGCGAATCCCAAGGTGGCCACGATCGCCAGGGAGAACCCGACCACCAGCGCCCGCACACCCTCGCGGACCCTGCGTCGGCTACGGCGGTCGAGACCGAGGGCGACGCTGGTGATGGCGTTGTACTCGGGGCCGACCACCATCGCCGCCACGATGAGGATCTGAGAGTTCGACATGATGCCCACCGAGCCGATGATCCCCGCGATGACCAGGAACAGGTAGAAGGACGGCCGGTAGGTGCCCTCCGCCCGGATGCGCGCCTCGACGCCGGCCCACAACGGCGCGTGGACGAGCGCGCTCGGCTGATCGGCCTCGATCTGCTCCGCCTGCTGCGAGAACATCACGTCGATGCCGTCCACGGCGATCGACCCCCTACGGTCCACGCCCAGTTCGCGCAACTGCCCCAGCACGTCGTTGGCGGCGCCCTGCACCACGTCGCACTCCACCGCGTCACCCTCGGGAACCTGGCCCGACCTCACCACGACGAGATTGATCACGCTGCCGTGCGAGGAGAGCAGGGCGACGGCCGGCCGGGTGAGGGCGGACGGCATCACCATGCGGAAGTGGACCAGTTCCATGCGGGTCTCCTGTGAGCGGGAAGCGGGACGCCCGCTATCCGCCCGGTTCGGTCACCGCTCGCAGCGCCGCTGCCATGACCTGGTCCGGCGTGCCGCTCGCGTCGACGGTGACGCCCGGCTCGTCGGCCTGCAGCGGTTCGAGAATCGCGTACTGCGAGTCCAGCAGCTCCGGCGGCATGAAGTGCCCCTTCCTGCGGGCGATCCGCTCCGCGGCCGACCGGCGATCGAGAGCCAGGTGGACGAAGGTCATGTTCGCGCCCTCGCCCGCGCTCCGTAACTCGTCCCGGTACCGGCGCTTCAGTGAGGAACACGTGACCACCCCACCACGCCCGTGTGACACGGCTGACCGGATCCACTGGGCAAGAGCGGCCAGCCAGGGCCGGCGATCGGCGTCGTCGAGGGGGTGTCCGGCGGCCATCTTGGCCCGCTCGGCCGCGGAGTGCATCTCATCGCCCTCCAGGAAGGGCACGCCGAGCTGTTGGGCCAGGCGCGCGCCGACGGTGGACTTCCCGGACGCCGACACGCCCATGACGATGACGACCCGGGGGCCGTCGACCTTCGCGGTCAAGGTCCCTCCTGAGGTGATGGTGGGCTCCGGTACACGCCCACTATCGCCCCGGGTCCGGCGGGGCGCTGCGCGGGTGATCCCTCCGGAAGGTCAACTGGCGAGCTCGTAGACGCTCTTTCCCGTCAGCCAGAGGCCGATCGCGACGCTGCCGAGCACGATGGCCTGTTGTGAGTGGTCCGCCATCCAGGTGCGCATGCCCAGCAGTCGGCGCTGTGCCGATGCCGGTCTGAGTACGGCGTACAGCTCGGCGGCGAGCAGACTGGCCGAGGCGACGATGCAGAACGCGATCAACTCCACCCATGTCGTGCTGTGGGAGGTGTCGGCGTCCACCACGGTCACGGCGCCCGCCGCGACGAGTCCCCACGGCTGGAGGAGGACGGCCAGCCCCGCCGCCGGCCAGACCGCGCCGCGGTCCATCCGGGTGGTGAGAAAGGAGGACGACTTGCCGCGCGACGACGCGGCGGCGTCGGGCGTCGCGTTCGAGGTGCGGTCGTGGACGGGTCGTCGGTGCCGATATCGGTGCCGGTGCCGGTGGAGGCCGTACCCGATCAGCGACACCCCGATGAGGAGCTTGGCCGCGAGATTCGCCGTGGACGGAGGCGACCTGGGAGCGGGGGGCTGCCCGCCGGTCAGTGTCAGGACCAGGGCGATCACCGCGGCAAAACACGCCATCCATCCCGCGATGAAGGCGAGCCCTGTCCGTACCCCCTTGCCGGATGCGACCACCAGCACGAACGCCATGAGGGGAAGGGGGTCGAGCGTGATGGCGAGGGCGATGAGCAGCAGGTCCACGACCATGGGCGATCCCATCGGGCTCAGTACGGCACGAGCGTAGGCACGGCCGTGATCCGCCGCATCTCTTGGCCGTGTCCCGGGCGTCCGCGTACGCGCCCATTGGGCGGGCGACGGAGTGCCGTGGCCCGCTCGGTCGCGCAATCTGGAGACTGGGAAGGAGCGGCGCGATGGAGACTTCCGCACGGGTGCCGTCGGCAGCAGGGATCCGGACACCATGCCCGGGCTCCACCCGCGCCGGTGCCTGATGCCGCGCGGGGGCGCGGGCGAGGGCTCCGCCGACGGCCACCGGCGGTCCGTGCTGCACGCGTCCTGGTGGCGTGGCCGTACCAGGAAACTGACTGCCTGGCTGAGGGCCGTCCACGCACGGGTGGAGACCCGCTTCCCGGTGATCACGGGGATCGTGGACCGCATGGTGTCGGTGAACATCTTCGACTCCGCCACCCGCATCGCGGCGCAGTGCTTCCTGACTGCCGTTCCCCTGCTTTTCGTGCTGAGTGCGTACGCGCCACCGGCAGTGCAGGACCAGGTCACCGCGGCGGTCAGTGCCGTCTTCGGTCTGAACGGGCAGGCGAAGGGTCAGTTGGAACAGGCATTCCAGCCCCCGACCGACGACCTGCGCCAGGCGAGCGGCGTGGTGGGCGCACTGATGGTGCTGCTGTCGGCCACCGCGGTCAGTCGTGCGGTGCAGCGGCTGTGCAGACGGGCCTGGCTGCTGCCCCGGTCAGGCGCGAGAGTCGCTCCGTGGCGGTGGCTGGCGTGGATCGTCCTGTGGCTCGGCGCACTGGTCGGGCAGGGGCTGCTGCACAACCGGGTCGGCCTCGGGGCGGTGCTGGGAATCCCGGTCATCCTGGTCGTGGAGACGGCCCTGTGGTGGTGGACCCAGCACCTTCTGCTGGGCGGCGTCCGCTGGTCACCCCTGCTGCCGGGGGCGGTCATCACGGCGATCGCGGTCAGCGCCCTGTCCCTGACCGCGCACTTCTACATGCCGCGGGCGCTCAACCGGGCACTGGCGGATTACGGTTCCGCCGGTCCGGTCTTCGTCCTGCTGTCCTGGCTGATCATCGTGTGCGTGGCCGTCGCCGTCAGCCTGAGCGTGGGGGCCGTACTGTCCCAGGAGCCGTTCTTGCGGCGCCGCCTGGGAACGCCTACGTCGCCTCCCGGCGCGGCACAGGAGGGCTGATCCACATGCCGTGCCGCCGGGCCGGGCTTAGCGTTCTTGCTATGGGCGTTGGGTGTTGCGCCGAATGAGCGGGTCCGGTGAGCAGCCTGAGGTGGCTGATCCGCTCGGTGAGGCCTTGGCGGCGGCTGTGCGGCGCACCGGTGCCCGATCCGGGGGTGTCTACCTCCTGGACCCGGCCGAGACCTCAATGGGTCTGCTCGCGCTGTGCGGTCTCCCGGTCGATGCCTTCGCACCCTGGTGGCGGATGTCCTTCGCCGTCCGCGGTCCGGCGCAGGATGCGGTTCGCCACGAACAACTCGTCTGGGTGAGTTCCCTGGAGGCGCTGGCCCGCTCCTACCCGCGCGCGGCGGCGACCATCCCCTACCAAGTCGCGTTCGCGGTCGTCCCGCTGAAACAGATCCGGCACTGCCGGGGTGCGCTGCTGCTGATCTGGGCCCCGGACCGGTCCCCCCGCCTCAGCCGCCGCGAGCGCGGCCGCATCGCCGTCAGCGCGCGCCGCATCGCCCGCGTGCTGGACGCGGAGACTTCCCCTCCGGTCATTCCGGACCGGCCCCGCTTCGTCCATCCGCACCGCGAGGAGCCGAGGCCCCAGTCCGAGCTCGCGGCAGCCGACCTGGTGGAACGCCTGCCCCTCGGCACGCTCGCCCTTGACCTCGGAGGGCGCATCACCTACGTGAACACCGCAGCCGCCCATCTGCTGGGCAGACCGGCGAAGCAGCTGCTGGGAACCCAGCCCTGGCAGTCACTGCCGTGGCTCGACAACATCGCGTACATGGACGCGTACCGCACTGCCATGAGCAGCCGCGAGCACCTCGCTCTGACCGTCCTGCGCCCACCGGACCAATGGCTGGACCTGCGCCTGCACACGGACGACAGCGGCACCAGCATCCTCATCACCCCCGACCAGTCGTCCAAGCCCCTCGGCACGCAGCCGGCCTCCCCCGCCAGCACTCCGCCGACGAGCCGGATCCATCTGCTGATGGCCCTGACAGCGGCACTGACCGAGGCCGTCGGTGTCCAGGACGTCGTCGACCTGATCGCCGACCAGATCCTGCCTGCCTTCGGCGCCCACGGCATGATCATGTCCGCCGCCGACGCCGGCCGTATCCAGATCATCGGTCACCGCGGCTACGACCCCTCCCTGATCGAGCAGTTCGACGGCCTGCCCACGGACGCCGACCTGACGCCGGCCGGCCGCGCTCTGGCGACCGGGGCGCCCCTGTTCTTCGCCAACCGCGGCGAACTCGCCCGCCTCTACCCGCGGGCACCGCAGATCAGCGACAAGCACGCCTGGGCCTTCCTGCCGCTGCTCAGCTCCGGACGCCCCATCGGCTGTCTGCTCCTCGCCTACAACCGGCCCCACACTTTCACCGCCGCCGAGCGCTCCATCCTCACGCCGCTGGCCGGTCTCATCGCCCAGGCCCTGGACCGTGCACGCCTCTACGACGCCAAGCACAACCTCGCCCACGCCCTGCAGCAGACCCTCCTGCCGCACGCCTTGCCCACCGTGGCCGGTCTCGAGGTCGCCGCCCGCTATCTCCCCGCAAGCCAGGGCGTGAACATCGGCGGCGACTTCTACGACCTCATCCGCCTCACCAACACCACCGCCGCGGCCGTCATCGGAGACGTGCAGGGCCACGACATGACGGCGGCGGCCCTGATGGGCCAGGTCCGTATGGCCGTCCACTCCCATGCCACGGCCGGAGCCGCTCCCGACCAGGTCCTCACCCGCACCGACCGCGACCTCGCCGACCTGCACGCCAGCCGTTTCGTCTCCTGCCTGTACGCCCACATCGACCTCGCCCGCCACCAGGTGACCCTCGCCAGCGCCGGACACCCTCCCCCGCTCCTGCGCCACCCCGACAACCGGGCCCATCCCGTCGACGTCCACCCCGGCCCGCCGCTCGGCCTCGGATTCGGCACCCCCACCTACCCGCTCACCACCCTGCCCCTGGGTCCGGAGACGCTCCTCGCCCTCTACACCGACGGCCTCGTGGAAGACCCCGGCACCGACATCACCCAGACCATCGCCGACCTCGCACGCCACCTCAGCGAGACGAGCGATCTGCCCCTGCACCAACTCGTGGACAGCCTGGTACGCCACACCCACCGCACCAACCATCACACCGACGACATCGCCCTTCTGCTGCTTCAACCCAACCGTCTCGCGGACACCTGAGGACGATCTCGATCCGCTCTCCGCGCGCGAGGCCGGGTGCGGGGTGCGAGCGTGGAGATGGGACACGGCCCGAGCGGGTCTTCGGTTGCACGCGGGACGGAGTGGGACGGCATGGCTCGTGCGATCTGGACAGGAGTGATCACGTTCGGGCTGGCCAGCGTGCCGGTCGGCCTGTACACCGCGACCGAGGACCACACCGTCCACTTCCACCAGCTGCAGCGCGGCACCGCCGACCGGATCCGCAACCGGCGGGTCAACGAGCGCACCGGCAAGGAAGTGGAGAACAAGGACATCGTCAAGGCCTTTGAGGCGGCCGAGGGCGAGTACATCGTCATCGACCCCGACGAACTGGACGAGATCGCGCCGGGCCGCTCGAAGGCCATCGAGATCTCGGACTTCGTCGACCTGGCGGACATGGAGCCCGTGTACTTCGCCCGCACGTACTACGTCGCCCCGCGCGGCAAGGAGCACCTGAAGGTGTACGAGCTGCTGCGCGCGGCGCTGGCCGAGGCGGACAAGGCGGGGATCGCGACCTTCGTGATGCGTGGCAGGCAGTACCTGACCGCGTTGCGCGCGGCCGACCAGGTCCTTGTCCTGCAGACCCTGCACTGGGCCGATGAGGTGCGCGACCCGGGCAAGGAACTGCCCGAGCTGCCCTCCGGCCGAGCCGGGCGCGGTAAGGAACTGGACATGGCGTTGCAGCTGGTCGACGCTCTGAGCTCGGAATGGGACCCCGCCCGCTACCACGACACCTACCAGGAGAAGGTGCGGGAGCTGGTCACGGCGAAGGCCGAGGGCCGGGACATCGCCCTCGCCGAGGAAGCCCCCGAGGCGACCAACGTCGTCGACCTGATGGACGTCCTCCAGAACAGCCTCGACCAGGCCCGCTCCCCCGGAAGTGGGGCTGCGAAGCAACGCAAGAAGCCGGCCGCCGACCGTCCGGCGCAGAAAAGTGAGCTGCGGCGGATGAGCAAGTCGGAGCTCTACCAGCAGGCCTCCGACCAGAACCTCCCGGGCCGCTCGAAGATGACCCGCGACCAGCTGATCGACGCCCTCGCCCGGGCGGGGCGCAGAGGAAAGAAGCAAGCCGCCTGACCGAGGCACCGTGACGGCGGAGGCCGGCTGTGGTCGTCCCGCCTCCTCAGTGACCCCACACGTCCGGGCCGCCGCCCCGCCATTCGATCAGCGCGGACTGCCGTACGTACTCGGGATCCGCGTCCTCGATCCCCGCCCGGCTCAGGAACTCGGCCACGTCCAGGAGCCCGTACGCCATGCCCAGGAACCGGGTGTCCGCACGCACCCGCCGGCCGCCGTCCTCGGCGGGCGGATAGATGACGATGGGCTGCGCACTTGCCATGGCACCAGGGTGCGATGCGGTGCGCTCGGGCGCATGCGGGCGGGCGTGACGCGGCCCGTCGGCTCCTCACGTGGTCGACGCGCTGCGTCGCTCATGGCGGGAGCGGGCCAAGTGATGGGCCGCACGCAGCAGCTCACGGGTCGCCGCTGCCGTGCGCGGGCCCGGGTTCACGACTGCCAGCCATCCGAGGGTGCCGTAGACCGGATGGGCGATCACGGTGTCAGCGGTGCCGGGATCGGCCTCGCCGGTGAGGGGTTCGCGCGGCGTGTGACCGGTCCACCTGACGAATGCTTCCTTCCCGGCGTTGACGTTCACGCGGAAGGTGTCCGCCCGGTCCAGACGTGAGGCCTCGTCGCCGGGGTAGTTCTTGGTCACGATCGTCGCGAAGGGCTGGGTCGTTGTCGGGAGCACCCGATCGGGCGCGTAGTAGAAGAACGTGTCGCCCCAGCTGATGTCCGGTGTGCCGTCGCCCGGTGCCGGCCTGAGGGTCAGCACGCCGTCCAGTCCGTCCACGAAACCGATGATCTCGTCCATGGTCATGTGCTCTAGCGTTGCATTGAAGTGCTTGTGGAGACTTTGACGGCCAGATGGAGGGCTTTTGGGGTGGCAAGTCTCAAATCAGGTGTTCTGCGCACCGCCGATGTCGCAAGGCGTTGCGGGTACTCCGTTCAACAGGTGCGCAATCTCGAACGCGACGGTGTCCTTCCGCCGGCGACGCGCACGGCCACGGGCTACCGGAGCTACGGGGACCTGCATCTGCAGTCGGCGCTGGCCTACCGCACCCTCGCAGCAGGCGCCGGTCCGACCGAGGCCAAGAGGATCGTCCGGGCCGTCCACCACTCCCCCACCTCGCAGGTACTGGCGTTGCTCGACGCGGCCCACGCCCGGCTCGCCGCGGAGCGCACGGAACTGAGGCTGGCCCAGGAGGCCGCCAGGGCCATCGCCGGTGAGCCGATCGAGGACGTACGGACGTCGGACTCGATGAGCGTTTCCGACCTCGCCGCCGCTCTCGGCGTACGCCCTTCGACACTGCGGCACTGGGATGCGGAGGAACTCGTCGTCCCGAACCGTGACCGCGCGCGTGGCACACGCCGGTACACACCCGCCCAGGTCCGGGATGCGCGGATCGTGCACCAGCTGCGCAAGGCCGGCTACCGCATCGCACCCCTGCGGGCCCTCATGCCGGAGCTGCGCCGCACCCGCCGATCGGAGGACGTCGCCTTCGCGCTGGCGGCCAGGGAGGCCGGCATCGCAACTCGCTCCAGGGCGCTGCTCAACAAAGCCGTCGCGCTGAGCGCCGCCCTCACAATGGTGGAGGCTTCGGCAGACACGACCGAGAGGACCAGCACCCGTGAGTGAATGGCAGCTGCCCGAGACTTTCCGCAGCACGTCGGGCGACATCCGCTGGGGCAGCCTCGGGCAGCCCGGCCAGGATCCGGTCGTCCTCCTGCACGGCACGCCCTTCTCCTCGTACGTATGGCGCGCCGTCGCCCGCGCGCTCGCCCGCCGCCACCAGGTGTTCGTGTGGGACATGCCCGGTTACGGTGAATCGGAGATGTCCACCGACCAGGATGTCTCCCTGGCGACCCAGGGCAGGGTCTTCACCGAGCTCCTGGCGCACTGGAACCTCGACGAACCTCTGGTGGTCGCGCACGATTTCGGCGGTGCCGTCTCCCTGCGGGCACACCTGCTGCACGCAGCCCGCTACCGCGCGCTCGCCCTGGTCGACCCGGTCGCGCTGGCCCCGTGGGGCTCCCCGTTCTTCCGCCTCGTCGGCGAGCACTCCGACGTCTTCGACCAACTGCCGCCCGCTCTGCACCGCGCTCTGGTGCGCGAGTACATCGGCTCGGCCAGCAGCCCCGGCCTGCACCCCGCCGTCCTCGACCGGCTCAGCCGGCCCTGGCTGAGCGACGTGGGCCAATCGGCCTTCTACCGGCAGATCGCGCAGGCCGACCAGCGCTACACCGACGAGGTCCAGGAACGGTACGGCGAGATCGGCTTCCCGACGCTGGTGTGCTGGGGCGAGGACGACACCTGGATCCCCGTGGCGAAAGGCCGCGAGCTGGCCGCCCGGATCCCCGGCGCCCGGCTGGAGCCGATCGCCGGTGCGGGCCACCTCGTCCAGGAGGACGCGCCTGCCGAACTCACGGCCGCGCTCATGGCTTTCCTCCAGGAACGGACGAGCTGACGCCCTACGAGCGGCAGGGGCACGGCCCGGCGGAGAACTCCGCGAGACCGTGCCCCTGAACTACCGCCCTTGAAGGCCGCTCAGGCGAGTTCGACGAGGAGGTCGCCGCCCTCTACCTGCTGGATGGGATTGATGGCGAGCCTGGCAACCTTGCCGGACTTGGCGGCGGTGATCGAGGCCTCCATCTTCATCGCCTCGATGGTGGCCACCGTGTCGCCGGCCGCCACCTCGTCCCCCTCGGCGACCGTGAGGGTCACCACGCCGGCGAACGGTGCCGCGACGTGGCCGGGGTTGGCACGGTCGGCCTTCTCCGTGACCGGGACGTCGGAGGCCGCCGCCCGGTCGCGGACCTGGATGGGCCGCAGCTGGCCGTTCAGGGTGGACATCACGGTGCGCATGCCGCGCTCGTCCGCGTCGCCGACGGCCTGCAGCTCGATCAGCAGCCGCACACCGCGCTCGAGGTCGACGGAGTACTCCTTGCCGGGGCGCAGTCCGTAGAAGAAGTCCTTGCTGTCGAGGACGCTGGTGTCGCCGAACGTGTCGCGGTGCGTGTCGAACTCGCGGGTCGGGCCCGGGAACAGCAGCCGGTTGAGCGTCGCCCGCCGGTCCTTCGCCAGGCCCTCGCGGTCGTCGGCGTTCAGCTCCTGGACCGGCTTGGCCTCGGCGCGGCCCTGCAACGCCTTGGTGCGGAACGGCTCGGGCCAGCCGCCGGGCGGGGTGCCGAGCTCGCCCCGCAGGAACCCGATGACGGAGTCGGGGATGTCGAACCTGTCCGGCTCCGCCTCGAAGTCCTTCGGGGAGACGCCCGCGCCCACGAGGTGCAGCGCCAGGTCGCCGACCACCTTCGACGAGGGGGTGACCTTCACCAGGTGGCCGAGCATCCGGTCGGCGGCGCCGTACATCGCCTCGATCTCCTCGAAGCGGTCGCCCAGGCCCAGCGCGACCGCCTGGGTACGCAGGTTGGAGAGCTGCCCGCCGGGGATCTCGTGGTGGTAGACGCGGCCGGTCGGCGAGGCCAGACCCGCCTCGAAGGGGGCGTAGACCTTGCGGACGCTCTCCCAGTACGGCTCCAGGTCGCCGACGGCCTGGAGGTCGAGGCCGGTGGGCCGGTCGGAGTGGTCGGTCGCGGCCACGATCGCCGACAGGGACGGCTGGGAGGTGGTGCCCGCCATGGACGCCACCGCGCCGTCCACCGCGTCCGCGCCGGCCTGGATGGCGGCGAGGTAGGTGGCGAGCTGCCCGCCGGCGGTGTCGTGGGTGTGCACGTGGACCGGCAGGTCGAACTCCCTGCGCAGGGCCGACACCAGCGTCGCCGCGGCCGGGGCACGCAGCAGGCCCGCCATGTCCTTGACGGCCAGCACGTGGGCGCCCGCCTCGACGATCTGCTCGGCCAGGCGCAGGTAGTAGTCCAGGGTGTACAGGCGCTCCGACGGGTCGGAGAGGTCGGAGGTGTAGCACAGGGCCACCTCGGCGACGGCGGTTCCGGTGTCCCGTACGGCGTCGATGGCGGGCCGCATCTGGGCGACGTCGTTGAGGGCGTCGAAGATGCGGAAGATGTCGATGCCGGTGGCTGCCGCCTCGTGCACGAAGGCGTCGGTCACCTCGGTGGGATACGGCGTGTAGCCCACGGTGTTTCGGCCGCGCAGCAGCATCTGCAGGCAGATGTTCGGCGCGGCTTCCCGCAGGGCCGCCAGGCGCTCCCACGGGTCCTCGGCGAGGAAGCGCAGGGCGACGTCGTAGGTCGCGCCGCCCCAGCACTCCAGGGACAGCAGCTGGGGCAGGGTGCGCGCCACCACCGGGGCGACGGCGAGCATGTCCTTGGTGCGCACGCGCGTGGCGAGCAGCGACTGGTGGGCGTCGCGGAACGTGGTGTCGGTGACGCCGATGGTCGGGGACGCGCGCAGCCAGCGGGCGAAGCCTTCCGGGCCGAGTTCGGCGAGCCGCTGCCGGGACCCGGCCGGCGGCTCACCGGCCGGCAGCGCGGGCAGCTTGGTCAACGGCTCGAGCAGGTCGGGCCGTTCGCCGTGCGGCTTGTTGACGGTGACGTCGGCCAGGTAGGTCAGCAGCTTCGTACCGCGGTCGGCGGAGTGGCGGGAGGTGAGCAGGTGCGGGCGCTGCTCGATGAACGAGGTGGTGACCCGGCCGGCCTGGAAGTCGGCGTCGTCCAGCACCGCTTGCAGGAAGGGGATGTTGGTGGCCACGCCGCGGATGCGGAACTCGGCCACGGCGCGCCGGGCGCGGCCCACCGCGGTGCTGAAGTCCCGGCCCCGGCAGGTGAGTTTGACCAGCATGGAGTCGAAGTGCGCGCTGATGTCCGTACCGGCGTGGGTGGTGCCGCCGTCGAGGCGGATGCCCGAGCCGCCCGGCGAGCGGTAGGCGCTGATGCGGCCGGTGTCCGGGCGGAAGCCGTTGGCGGGGTCCTCGGTGGTGATACGGCACTGCAGCGCGGCGCCGCGCAGCGTGACGGTCTCCTGGGCGAGGCCGAGGTCGGCGAGGGTCTCGCCGGCGGCGATGCGCAGCTGCGACTGCACCAGGTCGACGTCGGTGACCTCCTCGGTCACGGTGTGCTCGACCTGGATGCGCGGGTTCATCTCGATGAAGACGTGGTTGCCGTCGCGGTCGAGGAGGAACTCCACGGTGCCGGCGTTGCGGTACCCGATCTGGCGGGCGAACCGCACGGCGTCGGCGCAGATCCGGTCGCGCAGCTCCGGGTCGAGGTTCGGCGCGGGCGCCAGCTCGATCACCTTCTGGTGGCGGCGCTGCACCGAGCAGTCCCGCTCGAACAGGTGGATGACGTTGCCCTGCCCGTCGGCGAGGATCTGCACCTCGATGTGGCGGGGCTCGACGACCGCCTTCTCCAGGAACACCGTGGGGTCGCCGAACGCGGACGCCGCCTCACGGGACGCCGCCTCGATGGACTCCCGCAGCTGGGCGGGGCTCTCGACGCGGCGCATGCCCCGGCCGCCGCCACCTGCGACCGCCTTGACGAACACGGGGAAGCCGACGTCGTCGGCCGCGCGGACCAGTTCGTCGACGTCGTTGGAGGGCGCGGACGAACCGAGCACGGGTACGCCGGCCTCGCGGGCGGCTGCCACCGCGCGGGCCTTGTTCCCCGTCAGCTCCAGGATGTCCGCGCTCGGTCCGACGAAGGTGATGCCCGCTTCCTCGCAGGCCCGGGCCAGATCAGGGTTCTCGGACAGGAATCCGTACCCCGGGTACACGGCGTCCGCTCCGGCACGGCGGGCCGCGCGGACGATCTCCTCCACGGAGAGATAGGCCCGCACCGGATGTCGGGGCTGGCCGATCTCGTAGGCCTCGTCGGCCTTGAGCCGGTGCAGGGAGTTGCGGTCCTCGTGCGGGAAGACGGCGACGGTGCGCGCGCCCAGCTCGTAGCCTGCGCGGAACGCACGAATCGCGATCTCCCCGCGGTTGGCGACCAGCACCTTGCGGAACATTCTTGATCCCTTCAGCCTTGCGGTGACGGAGCACCCATGGTGTCGGCGGTGCCCCTCTCACGCCATGTGAGCCGGGCCACTCGCGATCTCCCCTCTCACCTGCCCAGGTTCCGCGACCTGTCACAGCGCACCACCGGCACCTGAGCGGCCGGACGGGCCTACGCTGTCCTTGAGCCTCCCGTGGTCAAGGGTGGCGGCGGTCCGTCGCGGACCCTGGGGTCGCGGTGGGGCCGGTGCCGGGTAAGCGAGGTGCCCCTATGACCAGCGCCAGTCCCTCCGGTGCGCATGCGCACGACGCGGTCGGCGAAACGCCGAACCCGGACACGTCCGCGGTGGGGCACCCGGGGGTGTTCCAGGATCTGCTGCCGCTCGCCCTGTGGGTGGCCGATTCCGAGGGACGCATGGCGCAGTGGTCGCTCGCCGCACACGACCTGCTGGGACACACCCCGGAACAGGTGGTGGGCCAGGAGGTCAACCGCGTCCTCGTGCCCGAGGAGAACCGCGACCTGGCCGATCGGCTCACCCGGTCCGTGCAGGCGGGCGCGGCGGTGGTCGCGCGGCTGCCGGTCCGGCATCGGGACGGGCATCTGGTCGACATGGACATGTGGATCTGTCCCATCGCGGACGGACCGCAGCGCACGGGTGTGATGGCCATCGCGGCGGAGACCACCGCTGTGGAGCAGATGCGTGATGCGCTGGCGGCTCTGGAGGGACTGTTCACCCAGTCCCCGATCGGCTTGGCCATGCTCGGCTCCGACCTGCGTTTCCTCCGGGTCAACCAGGCGCTGGCCCGCATGGACGGCGTGCCGGTGGCAGAGCACGTCGGCAGGCGTGTGACCGAGGTCGCCCCTGGCACCGACGCGCTGGAGTCGGTGATGCGGCAGGTCCTCGACCGGGGCGAGGCGGTGGTGGACTCCCGCCACTCCGCTACCAGCACGAAGAAGCCGGGACTGGTTCGGACGTGGTCCTGCTCGTACGCGCCCCTGCTCGATGGCGCCGGCCGGCGGATCGGACTGATCGCTTCGCTGATCGACATCACGGAGGGGCAGCACGCCCATCTGGAGGCGGAGCAGGCGCGGCGGCGGCTCGCGCTGCTGGCGGAGGCGGGCACGCAGATGGGTTCCACGCTGGATCTGAAGCAGACGGCGCAGGAGGTGGTCCGCGTCCTGGTGCCCCGGTTGGCCGACTCCGCCGATGTGCAGTTGCTGGAGGAGGCGGTGGCCCCGGACGAGACCGCGGCATCGGCGCACGGCGTGGTGCGCCGCGCCGCGGCGTCCTTCACCGATCCGGCCGCGCCGGCCGACGAACTCGCCGTCGGCATGACCCAGCAGGTCCCGCCGGACTCGGTGTACGAGCGGGTCATCACGCAGGGCCGGCCCATGAACCTGTTCCTGTCCGACATCGGCCCCATGATCACCGACCCGGGCGTCGACCGGCTGCGCGCCTACCTGCGTACCCATGTCGGCGCGGCGCGCCTGATCCCGCTGGTGGCCCGCGGCAGCGTGCTCGGCGCGGTCGTCGTCACCCGGACCCGGCAGCGCGGACCGTTCGACGACCAGGACACGCTGCTGATCGACGAACTGGTCGCCCGGGCGGCGCTGAACATCGACAACGCGCGCATGTACAGCCGGGAGCGCGACGCGGCCCTCACCCTGCAGCGCAGCCTGATGAACCCCGTCCTGCCTGTCGTCGACGGGCTGGAACTCACCGCGCGCTATCTGCCGGCCGGTGACCACGGGGTCGGCGGCGACTGGTTCGACGCCGTCGCCCTGCCGGACAGCCGGACCGCCCTGGTGATCGGGGACGTGATGGGGCACGGCATCCACGCGGCGGCGGTCATGGGGCAACTGCGCACCGCGGTACGGACCCTGGCCCGCCGGGAGCCCGCCCCCGACCAGGTGCTGCCCGCCCTGGACGCCGTGGTGGCGGATCTGGGCGACAACGAGATGGCCACCTGCCTGTACGCCGTTCACGATCCGCGGACCGGCCGCTGTCTGATCGCCAGGGCGGGGCACCCGCCGCCCGTGGTCGCCGACGAGCGCGGAACTGTCACCTTCCTGGACTGCCCGGCGGGCCCGCCCCTCGGCGTCGGCCGGAAGGACTGCGAGGTCCAGCAGGTGGTCCTCCCCGTGCACGGCCTTCTGGTGATGTACACCGACGGCCTGATCGAGACCCGCGGCTCGGACCTCGACCAGGGCATGCGCCGGCTGGCACAGGCGCTGCGGCATCCCGGCCGCCCTCTGGCGCAGGTCTGCGACGACCTCCTGGCCCATGTCATGCCCGAGGGAACCGACGACGACGTGGCGGTCCTCCTGGCCCGGGCGCTGCCGCGGTGACCCTGCCCGCCGGACCGTAAGGAGCAGCTTCCGAGGCACGCTGTGCCCGTACACCCGATACTGGGACTGAGCCGCTGCCAGGCATGCCGAACGGTAGGAGCGCCCCGGGGCCGCAGCACGGCCCCGCGAACGGCGCGGGACGGGTGGGCGATGAACGACACATCCCCGACGACGCTCAGCGAGAGTCCGGAGGATCCGTTCTCGATCCACCAGTCCGCGTCCGCAGTCGTGGACCGCGGCGGACGGGTCGTCGCCTGGAGCGAGCAGGCCACCACACTGCTCGGGTACCGGGCCGACGAGGTGCTGGGCCGAGCGGTCCGTGAGGTGCTGGTCGACAGCGGGGACGAGTCCATGACCGCCTCGGCGACTCACGCCTGCCTGCGTGATGGCGGCTGGTTCGGGGTGCTGCCGGTCCGGCACCGCGCCGGCCACCGCGTGTACGTGGGGTTCAGGGCCCGGTGTGTGCAGCGGCTGGACTCCAGCGTCGAGTGGCTTCTCGTCGGCTCACGGGCCGAGGACGTCATCCAGTGGGAGATCGACGGGGCCGTGCTGGACGGCCTGTTCAGCCGGTCGCCGGTGGGTGTCGTGGTCCTCGGTCCGGATCTGCGCGTGCTGCGGGTGAACCGGGCGGTCGCACGGTTCGGCGGGCTGGCGCCCGAGGAGTACCGCGGGCGTCGCGCCGCCGAGTTCCTCTTCGCCATGGACGCGGAACTCGCCGAGACCAAGCTCCGGTCGGTTCTGGAGACGGGCCGGCCCGTGATCTTCGCCGAGCAGCCGGCCCGGCTGCTGAGCGACCCGCGCAAGGAACTGTTCATCTCCATCTCCGCCTTCCGGATGCAGGACCCGTCCGGAAAGGTGCTGGGCGTCACCGAGATCGTCGAGGACGTCACCGACCGCCATCGGGCCCGTCGCCGGCTCGCGCTGCTCAACGAGGCCGGCGCCAGGATCGGCAGCACCCTGGATGTGGCCACGACGGCACGTGAGCTGGCCGAGGCGGCGGTTCCCGAACTCGCCGACGCCCTCTCGGTGGATCTGCTGGAGCCCGTGACCCGCGGTGAGGAACCGGCACCCGACGCCAGGGGCCCGCTGCGCAGGATGGCGGTCCGCAGCATCCGGTCCGATGCGCAGAAGGTGATGCATCCCGTCGGCCATCAGTTCAACTTCCCCGACCGGACGGCACCGGCACGCTGCCTGGCCGAGCGCCGGCCGATCCTGGAGGCCACCCTGGATCCCGACTCCGGATGGTTCGCCGCCGAACCGACCCGGGCCGAACAGGCGCTCGCGATGGGCGTCCACTCCTTGATCGTGGTGCCGCTGACCGCGCGAGGCGTCATCCTCGGCCTGGTCTGCCTGTGGCGCTCCCAGCGGCCGGAGCCCTTCGAGGAGGACGACCTCACCCTGGCGGAGGAGTTCGCCGCCAGAGCCGCGGTCTGCATCGACAACGCCCGCCGCTACACCCAGCAGCACCAGGCCGCGGAAGCCCTCCAGCGCAGCCTGCTGCCGAGTGAGGTGCCCGAGCACCCGGCGGTCGAGACCGCCCACCGCTATCTGCCCGCGCAGGCCTCCGCCGGGGTCGGCGGCGACTGGTTCGACGTCATCCCGCTGTCGGGACTGCGCGTCGCGCTGGTCGTCGGCGACGTGGTCGGTCACGGCATGCACGCCTCGGCCACCATGGGCCGGATGCGCGCCGCCGTGCGCACCTTGGCGCACCTCGACCTGGATCCGGACGAGGTCCTCGCCCGACTCGACGACCTGGTGGACCAGTTGGCCACCGAACAGCAGCAGATCGATGCGAACATGCCCCAGATCCTTGGCGCGACGTGCCTGTACGCAATCTACGACCCCGTCTCCCGGCACTGCGCCATGTCCCGCGCGGGTCACCCGCCGCCGACCGTACTGGGGCCGGACGGGCAGGTCCGCCCGGTCGACCTGCCCGCCGG
The DNA here is from genome assembly GCF_041051905.1 of Streptomyces sp. R11. Lineage (NCBI taxonomy): Bacteria > Bacillati > Actinomycetota > Actinomycetes > Kitasatosporales > Streptomycetaceae > Streptomyces > Streptomyces sp. R11. Next base: position 8,745,078 of record NZ_CP163432.1, on the reverse strand, counting down.
ACCACCGCTCGGCCTCGGCGGGCTGCCGTTCGAGACGGCAGAGCTCGAACTGGAGGAGGGCAGCCTGATCGCTCTGTACAGCGACGGTCTCCTCCTGGCCGACGATCGCGACATCGACCAGGGCCTGGCCCTGCTGCGTACCGCGCTGTCCGGTCCTGCCCAGTCGCTGGAGCACACGTGCAAGGCGGTGGAGGACGCGATGCTGCCCGACCGGTCCGCCGACGACGTCACGCTGCTGCTGGGCCGGACCCGGGTGCTGGCGGTCGAGCAGGTGGCCACCTGGGAGTTGTCGGCCGAGGCCACCGCGGCCGCCCGGGCCCGGGCGCTGGTGACGGACCGGCTGACCGAGTGGGGGCTGGAGGAGTGCGCCTTCACCACCGAACTCATCGTGAGCGAGCTGGTCACCAATGCCTACCGGTATGCCGGCGGCCCGGTCCTGCTCCGGCTGATCCGTAACGGCCAGCTGATCTGCGAGGTCTCCGACAGCAGCAGCACCTCGCCCCATCTGCGCCAGGCCAGCAGCACCGACGAGGGCGGACGCGGCCTGTTCCTGGTGGCCCAGCTGGCCGAACGGTGGGGCACGCGCTACGGCCGCAACAGCAAGACCATCTGGGCCGAGCAGCCGCTGCCGGAGCCCCCCGCGGAGTCGGACACCTGACCTGCCACGACGGGCGACCGGCAGCGCGGGACGCGCGGCGGCTCAGGTCTCGGCGAGGATCCCGGGCAGCTCGTCCATCCACTCCAGGACGGCTTCCTCGTAGCGCAGCCCGAAGGCGAGGGTCGCCCGCTGGTACGCGTCGAGTCCGTCGGCCGCGACGCGTTCCCGGTAGCCGGCCAGTCGGCTCTCGTGCACGGCACGGTGCTCGGCGACGAAGTCCAGCAGCCGCTCCCGGTCCACGGCTGAACCGAACGCGATGGTGAGCAGCAGCGGGTAGCGGATCTGCTCGGTGCCCGGCGGGCGGGTGACCCACTCGGCGAACGCCGCGCGGCCCTCGTCGGTGAGCCGGTAGGGCTGCCGTGCCCGCGGTCCGGCCGGCCCGGCACGCACCAGGCCACGATCCGCCAGCGTGGCCAGCTCCCGGTACACCTGGCTGCGGGTCAGGGTCCAGAAGTCGCCGATGAGCCGCTCGGCGAGTTTCACCAGTTCATAGCCGCTGGCCTCGCCCGCGTGCAGGAATCCCAGCAGCGAGGCCGCGCTCGCGTTGAGTTCGGTACCGGGCATGAACCTTCCCTTGACATTCCACTGTGGACTGTGCTGGCCTTGACGACGTACACAATAGTCCACTGTGGACTGTGGGGTGATCCGCATGAACACGGAGAAGGGTTACGCGGCCGGGTTCCGCACCCTCGACACCGAGGTCAGCGACCGGCAACTGCCCGTGGAAGGCACCTTGCCGACATGGCTGCGCGGCAGTCTGCTGCGCAACGGCCCGGCACGCTTCGAGGCCGGGAACGGAGCCGCCGGCAGGGCGTTCCGGCACTGGTTCGACGGCCAGGCGATGCTGCACCGCTTCGCCTTCACCGACGGCCAGGTCACCTACACGAACAAGTTCGTCGACACACCCAGCAGCAGGGCCGCGCGCGATTCGGGCCGGATCGCCTATCCGGAGTTCGCCACCGACCCGTGCCGCTCGCTGTTCGCCCGCTTCTTCAGCGTCTTCTCCCGTCCGGAGGTGACGAACACCAACGTCAGCGTGGCCCGTTTCGGTGAGCGCTTCGTGGCGCTGACGGAGACACCGCTGCCTGTGGAGTTCGACCCCGAGACGCTCGCGACCGCCGGTGTCGTCGGCTACGAGGACGCGCTGAAGGGCCGGCTCACCACCGCCCACCCGCACCAGGACCCCGGCACCGGCGATCTGGTGAACCAGCTGACGCACTTCGCGCGGCGCAGCGAGTACCGCGTCCACCGCCAGCCGACGACGGGCACGAGGCGCGAGCTGATCGGCCGTCACCCGGTCACCAGGCCCGGGTACATGCACAGCTTCGCGATCACCGGCCGGTACGTCGTCCTGGCGGAGTTCCCGCTCACCGTGAACCCGCTCGCTCTGCTCCTCAGCGGCAGGCCGTTCATCGAGAACTACCGCTGGGATCCCGAGCGAGGCACCCGCTTCATCGTCTTCGACCAGCGCGAGGGCGGCGTGCGCGGGGTGTACGAGACGACGGCGTGCTTCGCCTTCCACCACATCAACGCCTGGGAGGACGCGGACCGCGACGGCGACCTGGTGCTCGATCTGTGCGCCTACTCCGACGCCTCGGTGATCGACGCGCTCTACCTGGACAGGCTCCGGGCCGGCCGGGGCATTCCGGTCTCGTATCCCACCCGCTTCCGGATCGGCCTGCGCACCGGCAGCGTGGAGACCGAGCGGCTGGCGGAGGAGTCCATGGAACTGCCGCGCATCGCCTACGAGCGGCACAACGGGCGCGACTACCGGTACGCGTACGGCGTGAGCTCCCTCGACGGCCGCGAGGACGACTTCATCAACCAGCTCGTCAAAGTCGACACCCGGACGGGCGGGACCAGGACCTGGCACGAGGACGGCTGCTACCCCGGCGAGCCGGTCTTCGTCCCCGCCCCGGACGCGGCCGACGAGGACGACGGTGTGCTGCTTTCCCTGGTCCTCGACTCCGCGAACGGCTCCTCGTCCCTGCTGGTCCTGTCCGCCCGGACGCTCGACGTTGTGGCCAGGGCGCAGGCCCCGCACCTCGTGCCGTACGGCTTCCACGGCCTGTTCACCGGCCGCGCCTGACTCCGGCCGCGCCTGACTTCCCGTCGGACAGTGCTGACGGGCGTCAGAGCATGCGGCCGAGCAGACGGTCACGATTGATCAGCTGATGCTTCAGCACCAGTCCGGCGTGCACGCGAGCGCCGCGCAGAGGACGATCTGGGCCGCGACATGGACGCCGAGCAGGTCCTCGCCGCCGGACAGCAGCAGTGCGAGACCGGTGACGGGTACGGCGAAGGTGGCCACGTACAGGGCGGTCTCGGTGCCGTGCGCGAGGCTGCGCCCCCGGACGGTCAGGGTCGGCGCCCACGGAGGCAGCGGCGTGGCCAGCCGCCAGGCGAGGCGTGCGGCGGCGAGCAGCAGCACGGTGGCGCCCAGGACGACGTGCACCGTCAGCAGCGCGTCGTCGCCGAAGGAATCGTAGCCGTCCTCCCCGTCTCCGCCCCGGCCCCGCCCGTGACCCGAGCCCTCACCACGCCTGCGGCCATGTCCCCGCCCGCGGCCGCTGTCGTCCACGTCGAGCAGCTAGCCCACGGTGAACTGCACCACGATGGCTGCGAACACCAGCCGGTGGAGCGTCTTGGTGACGAGCCCATAGCCGTGCGGACCGTTGCGCAGCGGGTAATAGCCCATGCCTCCAACCCCGCACATTCCGTCACGGCAGGATGGAGTCGACGTACCCGCCGTCCACGCGTACCGCGCCGCCGGTGGTGGCCGAGGCCTGGTCCGAGCTGAGGTAGACCGCCATGTTGGCGATCTCCTCCGGTTCGATCAGCCGTTGCAGCAGGCTCTGCGGCCGGTGCTTGCGCATGAACGCCCGCTGGGCCTCGTCCCAGGGCAGGTCACGGTCGACCAGTTCGTAGACGAAGTCCTCCACGCCGCCCGTGTGGGTGGGCCCGGCGATGACGGAGTTCACCGTGACGCCCGTGCCGGCGGCGTGCTTGGCGAATCCCCGGCTGACCGCGAGCAGCGAGGTCTTGGACATGCCGTAGTGGATCATCTCGGCCGGGGTGACGATCGCCGAGTCGCTGGCGATGTACTGCACGCGTCCCCAGCCGCGTTCGGTCATGCCCGGCAGGAACAGCCGTGTCAGCCGTACGGCGGACAGCACGTTCACCTCGAAGTAGCGCCGCCACTCCTCGTCGCTGATCTCCAGGGGATCGGCCGAGCCGAAGATGCCGAGGTTGTTGACGAGGATGTCCACCTCGGGCAGCGTCTCGGCCACTTGGTCCGCGCCCTCCTGCGTGGTCACGTCCGCCGGCACCGGCACCCATTCGGCGCCGGGCACCTGCTTGGCCAACTCGGCGACGCTCTGCTCGACGCGCTCCGGGTTACGGCCGTTGACGCCCACCCGGGCCCCCGCGCGGGCCAGTCCGGCGGCGATCGCCGCGCCGATTCCCTGGGTGGAACCGGTGACCAGTGCCGTGCGGCCCTTCAGATCGATCTGCATGCCTGGCAGCCCCTTTCACATACGGATTCGGTCGCTGTGTACCCGGCGAGATTACTTGCACACGCGCACTACAGGCAATCGCTCGCATTGAACGAACGCAATCGAGTTGTGAAGGGCAGCTGGAAGGGCAGTCGACGAAGGCGCGTCGGCGAAGAGGCGTGCGCCGGCAGCCCCGGTCTCCGATCGCGCCCGAGCCCCCCTCCGGCCACCATGGCCGAAGGAAGCCAGTCGGCGTCACGCACCCGCCGATCCGGGAGGTGGCGCCCGCCGGTCCGGGAGGTGACCCAAGCTGCACACTCCGCTCTCGGTGCTCTTCGCGATGTGCGCGGCATTGAGCAATGCCGTCGCGACGGTGCTGCAGCGCAAGGCGGCGCTCACCGTGCCGAGCTCCAAGGGGTTCCGGGCCGGGCTCATCCTCGACCTGCTGCGACGCCCCGTCTGGCTGGCCGGCATCCTCGCGGTGATCGCCGCCGCCGTCTGCCAGGCGCTGGCGCTGGCGACCGGCCCGCTGACGATCGTGCAGCCGCTGTTCATCCTGGAGCTGCCGCTCACCCTCATCGTCGCGTCGCTGCTGATGCACCGGCGTCTGCCGGGCAGGGGCTGGCTGGCCGTGGCGGTGGTGGTGGCCGGGCTGGCGGTCGCGCTCGCCGCCGCCTCCCCCAGTGGCAATCGCACCCACGTGGCACTGGAGCGCTGGATTCCCGCGCTCGCCGTCTGCATGGGCCTGGTCGCCGGCCTCGCTCTCGCCGCCCTGCGCCGCCCGGAAGGCCGAGCCCGGGCGGCGTGCCTGGGTGCCGCGACGGCGATCAGTTACGCCGTGACCGCGGCGCTGATGAAGGCCGCCACGCACATCCTCGAGGAGCAAGGGCTCACAGGTTTCCTCTCCGCCTGGCAGACGTACGCCTTCGCCGCGACCGGTGTGTGCGCGCTGTTCCTGCTGGAGAACGCGATGCAGGCCGGCCCGCTGGTCGCCTCGCAGCCCGCGCTCACCCTCGGCGACGCGCTGGTGAGCCTCGCCCTCGGCATCACGCTCTACGAGGAGAGCATCCGCACCGGTTGGTGGCTGCTGCCCCAGCTGTTCGGCGTCGCGCTGATCGCCGCCGGCGTCCTCGCCCTGGCGCGGATTCCGCTCACCCAGGCGATGGTGGCGCCCGACGAGGAGGACCGGGCGGCGGAACGGATGCCGTGAGCGGTGCCCCGTGGCGCACGGCGGCGAACGGCTCCAGAGGGAAGATCCCTAGCCCACCCGGGTCCTCTGGGCCACCCGGACGCAAGCACGGCGGTGCGCCACGTGGCCGACGCCCGCCCGATGGGCCATGTTGCTGACCGTCGAGCCGTGATCGGCACCGGCCGGATGCGAAGGAGGCCCCGCGGTGGGTGAGCTGTACATCGACGGCGAGTGGACACAGGCGACGGCCGGTGGGCGGCGGGAGGTGGTCAACCCCTACGACGCCTCCGTCGTCACCACCGTCGACGAGGCCGACGCCGCGGACGTGGACCGCGCGGTGCGCGCCGCACGGCGTGCCTTCGACAAGGGTGACTGGTCGAACGCTCCGTCCCGCGACCGGGCCGACCTCCTCCTGCGCGTGCGCGACCTGCTGATGCGCGATCAGGAGGAGATCGCCCACACCGAGACACTCGACACGGGCAAGACGCTCACCGAGGCCCGCATCGACGTGGAGGACGTGGCGAACGCCTTCCGCTACTTCGCCGAGCTCGCGGGCAAGGACGGCGGCCGGATCGTGGATGTCGGCCCGGACGTCCTCAGCCGTGTCGTCTACCAGCCGGTCGGCGTGTGCGCGCTCATCGCCCCCTGGAACTACCCGCTGCTCCAGGCCTCCTGGAAGGTGGCACCCGCGCTGGCCGCCGGGAACACCTTCGTCCTCAAGCCCAGCGAGATCACGCCGCTCACCACGATCGCGATGATCCGGCTCATCGCGGAGGCCGGCGCACCGCCCGGCGTAGCCAACCTCGTGCTGGGCTCCGGCGCGACCGTCGGCGCGGCCCTGACCAGCCACGCCGACGTGGACCTGGTGTCCTTCACCGGCGGTCTGAACACCGGACGGGCCATCATGGCCAGCGCCTCCGAGGGGCCCCGGAACATCGCCCTGGAGCTGGGTGGCAAGAACCCCAACATCGTCTTCGCGGACGCCGACTTCGACGCCGCCGTCGACTACGCGCTCGACGCCGCCTTCCTGCACTCCGGGCAGGTCTGCTCGGCCGGTTCGCGCCTGCTCGTCCAGGACTCCCTGCACGACCGGTTCGTCGAGGCCTACGCCGACCGTGCGCGGCAGATCCGGCTCGGCAGCGGCTTGGAGGAGGGCACCGAGAGCGGCCCGCTCAGCTCCGCCGAGCACCGCGAGAAGGTCGAGAGCTACATCGCCATCGGCAAGGAGGAGGGCGCCCGGCTCGTCACCGGCGGTACCCGCCCCGACGACCCCGCCCTGAGCGCCGGCTTCTTCCTGCTGCCGACCATCTTCGCCGACTGCGACCGCTCCATGCGCATCGTCCAGGAGGAGGTCTTCGGCCCGGTCGTCACCGTCGAGCGCTTCCGCACCGAGGACGAGGCGGTGGAGCTGGCCAACGACACCCGCTACGGCCTGGCGGGCGGCGTGTGGACCTCCGACGCGAGCCGCGCCCAGCGCGTCGCCCAGCGGCTGCGCCACGGCACCGTATGGATCAACGACTTCCACCCCTATGTGCCGCAGGCCGAGTGGGGCGGGTTCGGCCGCTCCGGTGTGGGGCGCGAGCTGGGTCCCACCGGCCTGCGCGAGTACCAGGAAGCCAAGCACATCTACCAGAACCTCGCCCCCGCCCGCTCCGGTTGGTTCAAGGGCTGAGACAAGGCAGCACGCCGCTCGCCACCAGGCACGAGGACCAACGACGCAAGGCCGCCTCCCGTGGCACGACGGTCACCGAAGAAAGGCACCCATGGCCCCCACCACCGCGCACATCGCGTACCACCCGGTGGGTACGCGCCGATTGGGCGCCCCCGACGCGCCGAAGGCCGTCATCACCGGCCGCCCCGGCCACATCGAAAGAGAGGTGCAGCGGTGACCGGCACGCAGCCTCCCGCACCGGCCTCCGGCGTCCCCGGAGGGGAACCGGGCTCGGAGTTCCGCAAGGACATGGGCCCCTGGGCCAACTTCGCCCTCGGCTTCACCTACCTCTCCCCGGTGGTGAGCACGTACACCCTCTTCGGCATCGCGATCGTCGACGGCGGACCGCCGATGATCTGGGCGTTCGTACTCGCCGGGTGCGGCCAGTTCCTGGTCGCGCTGATCTTCGGCGAGATCGTCGCCCAGTACCCCATCGCAGGCGGCGTCTACCCCTGGGCCCGGCGGCTGTGGGGCACGCGCTGGGCGTGGATGACCGGCTGGGTCTACATGTGGGCGCTGCTGGTGACCATCACCTCCGTCGCCTACGGCGCCGGCCCCTACATCGCCATCCTCTTCGGCTTCGACGCCACCGTGCACACCACCGTGCTGTGCACGGCCGTGCTCATCGTCGTCGCCATCCTCATCAACTACCTGGGCACCAAGGCGCTGTCGGCCGCGGCCATCATCGGTTTCGCGGGAGAGCTCATCGGCGCCCTCGTCGTCGGCATCTACCTGCTGGTGACCCACCGTCACCACGGCATCGGCGTCATCTTCGACACCTACGGAACCGAAGGAGACGGCTCCTACCTCCCGGCGTTCCTGGCAGCCGCCATCATCGGCCTCTACCAGTACTACGGCTTCGAGGCGTGCGGCGACACCGCCGAGGAGGTCGCCCACCCGGGCCGCGTCATCCCCCGCGCGATGCGCCGCACCATCTACATCGGCGGCGCCGCGGCCACCTTCACCTGTATGTCGCTGCTGCTGTCGGTCACGGATTTCAACGCGATCATCTCGGGCGAGCAGGCCGACCCGGTGGTGACCGTGCTGTACGACGCCATGGGCGAGACCGGGGCCCGGCTGGTGATGGCCGTGGTCCTGATCTCCTTCCTGTCCTGCACGATCAGCCTCCAGGCCGCCTCCGGGCGGCTCATCTACTCCTACGCCCGGGACGAGATGATCGTCGGACACCGGCTGCTGCGGCGGTTCGCCCACGCCCGTGCGGTGCCGAGCTGGGCGCTGTTCGTGTCCGCGGCGGTGCCGCTGCTCATCGCCTTCGCCTCACTGCTCTCCGAGGACGCCCTCACCAACATCGTGTCGTTCGCGATCCTCGGTATCTACGGCTCGTTCCAGATGGTGGTCCTGGCCGCGCTGCGCGCCCGGCTCAAGGGCTGGCGTCCTGCGGGGGAGTTCACCCTGGGCCGCTGGGGCCTCCCGGTGAACATCGCGGCGCTGGTCTACGGCATCCTGGCCATCATCAACATCTCCTGGGCCCGCACGCCGGAGAAGTCCTGGTGGGAGAACTGGATCGTCCTGCTGTGCGGCGCGGTGGTCGTGGGCACCGGCCTGCTCTACATGTTCACCACCCACCACTACGGCCGCAGCGACGCACTCGCCGGCGACGCCGTGCCGGAAAACCGCAGCAAGGCCTCCAAGGCATGGTGACCAGGACCTGATCCACCACGACAGACGCGGTCCCGGTCTGAGCCGCCGTCACGACGAGGCGGGGCCGCGCCCGTCCAGTGCCCCAAGTGCCTCGTCGGCCGCCGCGCGAGTCTCCGCCTCCGCGGCGTCCGAGGCGAGGGCGGTGAGCCGGGCGCGCAGACGCTCCTCGTCCTGCGGCCGGGTCCCGGTGTCCGCCAGCCAGTGGGCGAGGCCCTCCGCGGCGTGGAAGCGGACCGTCTCGTCGGGGTCGTCCAGGGCATGGACGAAGCGCGCCAGATCCTGACCGGTGTTGTCGTCGGTGGCGTTGTACGTGTCCAGCAACGACAGCGCGGCGGCCCGCACCTCGGCCGAAGGGGTGCGGTCCACTGTCCGCCGCAGCGCGGGCAGCGCCTCGGCCAGGCCGATGAGGGCGTTGTGCGTCTTCCAGATCGTGTTCGGATCGGCGACGAGGTGGGCCACCAACGCCTCGGCCACAGCATGGCGTTCCCAGAGGCGAAGCCCCTCCTGCACCAGTGCGTCCAGGCCGGCCACCGCACCCGCTCGCACATCGCCGTCAGGGTCGTCCAGAAGCGGCAGCAGCAGCCAGACGGCGTCCCATCGCCCCGCCTCCCCAACGGCTTTCGCAGCGGCGGCACGCGTACGGCCGGGCAGCGTGGCGTCGATGAGAGCCGAGCGCAGCACCGCGGCGGCGGTCCGCGTCCCCGCGGCTCCCAGCGCGTACGCGGCGGACGGTCCGACGGCGGAATCGGCGAGCCATCGCGTCGCCGGCCCGGTGACCCGTTCCTCGCCCCGTCGGCCGAGAGCGTCCAGCAAGAAGTCCGCGACGTTCGCGTCCCGTTCGTCCTCCAGTGCCCCCACCAAGGCGTCCTGGGTGTGCGCGTCCTCGACGTGGAGCAGCCGACGCGTCACCTCGATCCGCACCTGGGCCGCCGCGTCGCGCAGCCCCGTGATCAACGAATCCAGCAGGCGCACGGTCGAGTGCCTGGGCAGCAGTTGGAGAGCCTGCACGCGAGCGTCCGGTGCGCCCTGTTCGGCCGTGCGGATCAGCTCCGCGCCGACGGCCGGGTCGTCCTGGAAGCGCCACACGAGTGCACGGGCACGTCCCCACACGGCTCCGACCGGGTCGCCCAGAAGTGCCACGAGACCCCGAACATCGCCCGGCACGCCCAGGGCCGCCAAAGCGTCCAGGGCGTTGATCCGCAAGTGATGGTCAGGGTCGCGGAGCAAGCGGGTGTAGGCGTGCACGACCGCCGGGCCGTCGAGTCCGAGCCGCATCGCGGCACGCGAGGCCCGGCGCCGTACCCACGGGTCCTCGTCGCCCATCAGGACGGGCAGCACGGTACGGCCCGCCTCGGCGACCCCGCTCCGCCCGAGCACCATGGCCACGGCCTCACGCACCTCGGGCGCAGGGTCGTCCGCCGATTCGACGAGCACCCACGCGTGTTCGTCCCGTCCGACCCTCCCCAGTCCTTTCGCCGCGGCTGCTCGCCGCCACGTGTCGCCGGTCCTCAACTCCCCTAGAAAGAAGGCGATTTGCTGCTCTGATCCCATGAACACCCCGAGGAATCAGACCAGCGAGCGGGCCGGAGGTTGTACCGGCGCACGGTAGCGGTTGCAGGTCGCCCGGGCCGTCGGCGTGGCTGGCGAGCGGGTTCTCCATACGCGTACTCGCTCTGCCACCGAGACAGGGTGGCGGCTGTCACGCGCCGCCGGATACCTCATTTCCTGCCTCTTGCTCGGCAGTGGACGCCGCCCCTGCGATTGTCCATATCGCCGTGCCCCACAGGGAGAGCGCAGAGGTGAGGCCCACCACGAGGCGAACGGTCCCGTCCGGGCCGTTCGTGAGCCAGACGGTCATGCCCGCCGTCCCGGAAGCGATCAACAGGGCCGCCGGTACTCGCAGTCCGGGCTGCTCGAACACCGCAGCCAGCGGCAGGAAGTGGAGCCCAACGACCACAGCGATCAGCGGGGGAATGAGCACCGGCGCGCCGACCTGGCTGCAGACCACGGCGATGGCGATGATCAGCAGCCACTGAAGCCCGTTGATCTGGTTGAACCGCCGACGTCGTCCAACGGGGAATGGGCCCCCTGCCGATGAGGGAAGCAAACGGCGCGCGGCGAGCATCAACCCCACCGCGACGGCACAGCCGACCACGAGCAGCACATGCCGCATCAACCCGTCGAATCCGCTCGAGCCCAGCAGCCACCAGCCGAGCCCGAACAGCGCGAGGAACCCCACCCCTGACTTGAACATGATCGGGACCCTAGGCGGAGGATCAGCCCGCCGCCCCCCGGATTCTCAACTCGGGGCGAGCCGCGTTGACCGACGTCCTCATCCGCCGCCGGTGCTGCGGTCATGCCTCTTCGAACCAAGCCGCCGCCGAACAGGCGCACATTGTCCGATGCGGCGCTAGCTGCCGACCGTCTGCGCCTCGCGGGACCGGTTCGCTGTCAGGAGGCTGTGGCCCAGGGGTGTGAGGACGTGCAGCACGGTGTTCCGGTCGCGGATCGAGGCGACCAGCCCTGCCTCTCGCAGGATCCTCACGTGCTCGCTGACCGTCGCCGGGGTCACCCCCGCACGCCGGGCCACCTCGCTCGTGGTGCACCCGTCCTCCAGGACTCGGAGCACGGCGGCCCGCCCGTGGCCGAGCAGCCTCGCCAGCGCCCGGGATCCGGTGCCTCCCTGGGGAGGCAGCCACCAGCGGTGAGTGCGGGTGACGGGATAGACCAGCACGGGCGGCAGCCTCGGGTCCGTCAGGGTGATCGGTGTCTGCCAGCAGAAGACGGAGGGCACCAGCAGCAGCCCCCTGCCCTCGAGGCGCAGGTCGCGCTGCAGCGGGTACTCCGTCTCCAGCACGGGCGGCCGCCAGCGCATCGACGGGCCCAGCGTGGACAGCAGCGCGTCGACGCCGCCCCGCAGTATTTCCCGCGCCCGCACCGCGCGGTCGGCCTCGATCTGCGCCCGGACGGCGGACCAGTAGGGGGCCAGTGCGGCGTGGAAGTACCCGTGCAGTGCCTGCCCGAGGTTCTCCAGCGCCCAGGGGTCGCCGTCGGCGAGCGGACGCAACCATCGCGGCGCCGCGGTGAGCACGTTCATCTCCCTGCTCAGCCGTCGGCGAGGCGTGGACAGAATCGCCTGCACGCCCTCCGAGAGCCCCTCGGAAGCCTCTGCCGGATTGAGGAAGTCGGGAAAGCTGCCGCGGGGCGGGGCCAACGCCCGGACGAGGTGCAGCTGTTGCCGGGGCACCCCGTTGAGCCCGGCTCGGGCCTGCGTGCGCCAGACATCGAATACGGCACGTCCCTGGCGCGTCGCCAGCAGGTTCACGCTGAGTACGAGCTCCCACAGCGGGTCGGGTGCGGCGGCGACGCGTGTCCTGAGCAGATCTTGGCGCGTGAAGTGCACTCGGAGCACGGAAATCCATCTCAGTCGGTCACGTGATCAACTGAAGTTTCAGCATGGGATGGTCCTCTCGATACTCGCTGCATTTCGGTGAATCGCGAAATCTCTTTTCACGCCAACTCGCCCGGTTCGCACCGCCGTCCGTGCGCTTAAGCAGTCACTTTCGGCGCGCGCCGAATCACCTGGCAGAAACGGGCGGTGACGGGCAGCCTGAGAGACGTACGAGACCAAGATCTTCGTCATGCCGACCCAGGGGGAAGAAACGATATGCGCAAACGTGCCGCGATCGGGGCAGTGGCCACGGCCGCCTTCGCCACGGTGCTGGTCACCGCGCCGACCGCTTCGGCCGAACCCAATCCGCCCGGCTGTCCGAAGGAGTACTTCTGCGCCTACAGCGGAGAGAACCAGACCGGTCAACTCGTCGTGAAAACCAAGGGGAACTGGAGCGGCAACGTCGCCTTCCGCTCTGCGTTCAACAACGGAAAGGCCTTCCCGGGCGCCGACCATGTCGACGTGACCTACACCGTCGAGGGCGGCACGGAAACGGCCTGTCTGCACTACAACCCGGGCCCCGGCGCCTACAAGGCGAATGCGGTTCCGGGCACCCATGTCGTCAAGGTCGTATGGCGCGGCGAGTGCTGACAACGGAGGGATGCTCATCATGCTGACCGGAAAGCGACTCGCAGCCCTGGGCGCCGGGGCGGTCGCGGCCGCCTTCGCCGGCGTCCTCGCCCTCGCGCCTGCGGCGTCGGCGGAAGCCAACCCGCCCGGCTGCGGGAAGGGCTACTTCTGCGCCTACAGCGGCGCCAACCAGACGGGACGGCTCGTCCTCAAGGTCGCGGGCAACTGGTCCGGCAACCTGGCCGTCGGGTCCATCTTCAACAACGGAGTCGTCTACCCGGGCGCCGACCATGTCGATGTGACGTCGTTCCTCGGCGGTCAGCCGTCGACCGACTGCTTCCACTACAACCCCGGCCCGGGCAAGTACAAGGCCAATGCCGAGCCGGGGCTCACCATCACGCGTGTCGTCTGGCGAGGCGAGTGCTGAGCCGCTGACACCGCACGCACGTGCAGGGCAGGGAGACTTGCTCCGCCTTTGCAGGCGGGGCAAGTCTCGCTTCTACGGCCGGGCGGGCCTGGCGTAGGGCCGCGTCAGGCGTGGTGCGCCCGTCCGGACGCCGGATGAGCCACGCAGCCCCCGATGCCGGCCAGTACCCCGGTGGCGGCGAGCAGCGCCACGGTGAGCCCGGCACGCAGCAGCAGCGTGCCGACTGCCGCGCCGGCGAAGACCGCCCCGAGAGCAGCGGCGCGGTACGGCTGGGAGGTGTCCGGCGTGCCGCCGCCCAGCTCCGAGTGTCTGATCAGGGTGACCAGCCTGCCGGTCACCAACGTGGTGTTCAGGCCAGCATCCGGATCACGATAGGCGAGCGGGCCGGCATCCCCCGTCTGCGCAGTCCTTTTGGAGAGCGGTGCCCGGGCCACGTGGCGCACCCGCACGAGCCGCTTGTGATGCGGTGGCGCCGGACCGGGCGCAGACTGGACGGGTGAGTGGCACCTATCCGGGGCGTGGCGAAGCCGCGCCCGAACATCGGTCGGCACCACGACAGACCTTGGCGCTCACGGCCATGATGTTCGCGGTTGCGATGACGTTCATCGACCAGACCATCGTCGCCATCGCCGCCCCGGACATCGTCCGTGAACTGGGTCTGTCAGCCTCTGGCATGCAGTGGGTGGTGAACGCCTATCTGCTGTCCCTGGCCGCGTTCTTCGCGTTGGGCGGCCGCCTCGCGGACCTCTACGGGCCGCGCCGGATGGTCGTGATCGGCACTGTGGTCTTCGTCGTCTCGTCGGTGCTGTGCGGTTGCGTCCCCGAGGGAGACGCGGCGCAGAGCTGGCTGATCGCCTTCCGGGCCACCCAGGGTTTGGGGGCGGCACTGCTGTTCCCCGCGGCGCTGGCCGTGGTGGTGGCGGTGTTCCCGCGCGAGCGACGCGGACGGGCCCTCGCCCTGTTCTTCGGGATCTCCGGCGCCCTGACGGCCATCGGACCTCTCCTGGGCGGCTGGCTCACGAACTGGACTTGGCGCGCGGTGTTCTGGGTCAACGTCCCGGTGGCCCTCGTGGCCCTGGCCCTCACGGCATTCGCCCACATCGCCGACCGGCGACGACCCGGCACGCTCGACGTCCGGGGTGCCGTCCTGATCGTCGTCGGCATGGGTCTGAGCGTCCTCGGCTTTCAGCAGGCGTGGACCTGGGGGTGGGACAGCGCGGCGACCTGGGCCTGCATCGTCGGCGGTCTCGCGGTGCTCTGCGGGTTCGTCGCATACGAGCGGCGAGTGCACCATCCGCTGATCGACCTGCGCGTCTTCAAGGACCGGGCGTTCACGGTGGACACGGTGGTGCTCTTCTTCGCCATGCTGGCCTTCGTCCCGCTGTTCTTCTTCGCCTCCGTGTACGCCCAGGTGTGTCTGAGTGCCTCGCCGAACCAGGCGGCGCTGTTCCTGCTCTACTTCTTCGCGGGCTTCGCGATCGCCTCGCAGTGGGGCGGCCGGATCCTCGACAAGCAGGGCGCTCGCCCGGCGCTGAAGATCGGCTGTGTCCTGGGCTGCGTCGGCTTCGCCCTGTGGGCCGAGAAACTCACTGATCTGAGCATGCACGACCAGTGGCCGTACGCCGCCCTTGCCGGCGCGGGCATCGGCTTCATCCTCGCCCCCGCCTCCACGGACGCCGTCAACCGGGCGATCGGTCCCTCCTACGGGGAGGTCACCGGAATCACCCAGACGGTACGCAACTACGCGGCCAGCGTGGGCCTGGCCGTCCTCGGCACCGTGCTGACGCACCGCACCAACTCCAACGTGACGCAAACCCTGGAAGCCCGCGGCTTCCCGCCCGACGTGGCGGAGAACGTGGCCCGCAACATCAGTGAGTCCATCACGGGCACGGGCGACAACAGTTCACCCACCGGCACGGGACCTGCCGCAACGGCTCTGCGCGATTCGATGAACGCGGTGCGCATGGACTTCGCCGAGGCCAACCAGTGGGTGTTCTACGGCATGGCCATCGCCCTGGGCATCGGCTTCCTGTGCGCCCTGCGCCACCCGGGCGGGCGCGCGGTGACGCCCACGTACGCGGAATCGGCAACGGCACCGCCCCGGGAAGCGACACAAACCCCCGCGGGGCAGCCCGACCGGCGAACAGGTCCGTGACCTGACGGTCAGCTCCGCAAGCTGATGTCGCGCACCTGGACGGTCAGTCCCTCCGGGCTGGTGATCCGGGCAATGGTCCTGCCCGCCCCGTCGAACCAGGTGCCGACCTCCTGGCCGTGGCGGCGCGCACGGACCAGGACGCTGGGCAAATCCTCGACGCCCACGAGAAGTTCCCACTGCGGTGCGGTGGCGTCGGACACGCCGGCGGCAACGAAGTCGGCGCACGCCGGCGCGGAACCTGTGACCCTGCGGTAGAACTGGCGGGCCTCTTCGGGCTGTTCGCAGGCCAGCACCATGCGATGCGGGGCACCGGTGAGGTGGAGCGGGAAATCCCACCCCGTGAATTGGTTCGCCCGCCAAAGAGAGAAGGCGGCGCCCGCCGGATCGGTCAACGTCGCCAGTCGGCCCTGCTCGCCCGCGTCGAAGGGCGCCACGACAACCTTGGCACCGTGCTCCGCGGCCGCCTCGGTGCAGCGGTCGACGTCGTCGACTGCCAGGTAGTAGGCGACATGGGCGGGCGTTCCCGACGGGTAGACCGGGTTCGTCAGGTCGCTGACCCCTCCGATCGAGTGCCCCTCGACGGTTGTCTTCGTGGCCTTGCGCCAGTCGTCCTCGTCCACTGCGAAGCGCCAGCCCAGCGTCTCCGAGAAGAAGGCGGCTGTGCCGGGCAAGTCGCGGGTCTTCAAGTCCATCCAGCAGAATTCGTTCAGTGAACCCAGGCGGGACGTCATGCCGTGCTCCTTGTCGTCCCGATGCTGGATATCGGACGCCCTGACGGCCTCGCAAGCGGGTTTCGGCAGCGCCGACTTGAGCGGCCGCCGGTCAAGCGTCACACGTCGTGCGGCCCATTGCCGGTGCCCGGCGCCGTGGGGCCGAGGCCACCGGTGAGGCGGCGGTAGGCGGCCCGGGCGTGAAGCAGGCGTGCCAGAGCCGTTCCGACCAGGGCCGCGGCGAGCAGGCAGGTCAGCCAGAAGGTGTCGCGGTGCCCGACCCAGGTGAGGATTCCGGCGGGCGGAATGGCGAAGCCGTTGAGGAACAGCCAGCACAGGAGGGCCGTGCCGGGAGCCGCGGTGAAGCGGGCGCACAGGCCCAGCAGGGCGGCCAGCAGGGACAGTAGGGCCAGGGCGAGCCCGGGTCGGTCGGTGCCCACGAGGGAGTTGAGCAGTGCCACCAGCACCAGCGCCCCGCCGAAGGCCGCGGCCCACACGAGGGGGGTGGCGACGGGCCGGGGAACGGGCCTGGCACCGGAGCTGAGGGACACCCACTCGATCATGCTGACGTTTCCTCCCCGATCTCCCGACCCATTGTTCCAGGCGGCCCTGCGTCACCTGCCCGGCGGTCGGATCCGGGCGCTCGTTAGGGTGTCATTAAAGGTTGTCCAAAGAAACACCAGAACCAGACAGGGGGACGTGGTGGGCGCTCCACGCCTGAGCAGTACGCCGTTGCCGGGGATCGGGGTCCGTTACGACCTCACCACCCGGGAGCAGCGTCGGGTGTCCGTGGTCGCGCACCGGGACGGGTCGCGAACGCTGAACGCGTACCAGCAGGACGATCCGGACGCGTGTGCGCTGTCGGTGCGGATGACATCGGGTGAGGCGGAGGCCCTCATCGACGCGCTCATGCCGGCGCACCACAGCCCGAACCTGCTGTCCACGACCGACCTGGGCCTGGTGGCCGAGCGGGTCGAGCTGTCGGCCACCTCGCACTGGAACGGGCGGGTGCTGGGCGATACCCGGATGCGTACCGAGACCGGTGTGTCCATCGTGGCCGTACTGCGCCGCGCCGAGGCCATCCCCTCGCCGGCACCGGACTTCCGGCTGGCGGGCGGTGACACCCTGATCGTGATCGGCACCCGCGAGGGCGTGGAGGCTGCCGCCGCGATACTCGGGCGGGAGTGAACGGGCGTGCACTCCTCCGCTGTCTTCCTCATAGAGTTCGGCGCGATCATCCTCGGCCTGGGCCTGCTCGGCCGGTTCGCCGCGCGCTTCCAGTTCTCCCCGATACCCCTGTACCTGCTGGCCGGACTCGCCTTCGGTGAAGGCGGGCTGCTCCCGCTCGGCACCAGCGAGGAATTCGTCGCCATCGGCGCCGAGATCGGCGTGATCCTGCTGCTGCTGATGCTCGGCCTCGAGTACACGGCCAGTGATCTGGTCTCCAACCTCAAGACCCAGTACCCGGCCGGCCTCGTCGACGCCGCGCTCAACGCCCTGCCCGGCGCGGCCATGGCGCTGCTGCTGGGCTGGGGCCCGGTGGCCGCCGTGGTCCTGGCCGGTGTCACCTGGATCTCGTCGTCCGGCGTCATCGCCAAGGTCCTCGGGGACCTCGGGCGACTCGGCAACCGCGAAACCCCGGTCATCCTCAGCATCCTGGTCCTCGAAGACCTCTCCATGGCCGTGTACCTGCCGATCATCACCGCGCTGCTCGCGGGGGCCGGACTCGCGGCGGGCAGCGTCACCCTCGCCATCGCGCTCGGCGTCGCCGGGCTCGTGCTCCTGCTCGCGGTGCGCTACGGGCGCCACATCTCCCGCTTCGTCTCCAGCGACGACCCCGAGAAACTGCTCCTGGTCGTCCTCGGCCTGACCCTGCTGGTCGCGGGCATCGCCCAGCAACTCCAAGTGTCCGCGGCGGTCGGTGCGTTCCTGGTCGGCATCGCGCTGTCCGGCGAGGTCGCCGAAGGCGCGCACAATCTCCTGGCCCCTCTCCGGGATCTGTTCGCCGCGGTGTTCTTCGTCTTCTTCGGCCTGCACACCGACCCCGCGAGCATCCCGCCGGTGCTGCTGCCCGCGCTGGCCCTGGCCGTGGTCACCGCCCTCACGAAGATCGCCACCGGCTACTGGGCGGCCAAGCGCGCCGGTATCTCCGCCAAGGGCCGCTGGCGCGCGGGCGGAACGCTCGTGGCGCGGGGCGAGTTCTCCATCGTCATCGCCGGACTCGCCGTCACCGCGGGCATCGAGCCGTCCCTCGGCCCGCTGGCCACCGCCTACGTCCTCATCCTGGTCATCCTCGGCCCGCTCACCGCCCGCTTCACCGAACCGGTGGCCATGCGTCTGACGGCCCGTCTGGGCAAGCCCGCGCCGACGGCGCACGCACCGGCCGCGAGAGAGACTTCGCCTGCGGCGCCGCTCGAATCGGTGGACGATCAGGACACCGTCGGCCGGTCGTGAGCGATCGCAGCCATCAGGGCTGAACCCCGGAGCTCACAGAGGTCTGTTCGGCCAGTCCAGGAGGCGGGCGCCGATGACCGCCGTCAGCAGGGCGTAGCGGTTGGGGGGGATCGGTGGGGTCGCTGCCGGTCAGGGTGCGGATGCGGGCCAGCCGGTACGTCAGCGCGCGCACACTGAGCGACAGGTGCCGGGCCGCGGCGGCTGCCACGCAGCCGCTGTCGAAGTACGCGGTGAGCGTGTCGAGCGACGGCTGCGCGCCGCCGCGCGCCTGCTCCAGCGGGACCAGGGTGTTGTGGACCAGGTCGACCAGGGCCTGCCGGTCGCGGGCCAGTACGGGGAAGACGAGCAGGTCGGCAGCCCGGAGGAGGGGGTCGTCGAGGCCCATGCGCCGGGCCACGTCCAGGGCGTTGAGGGCCTCTTCATAGCTGTGGCCGATACCGACCGCGCCCTGCCGGGGCCGGCCCACGGCGACCTGGCCGAAGCCGGTGGCGGCGTGCGCGAGCCGGGCGAAGTGGGTGAGGACACCGTCCTGATCGCCGCCGGCGACGCACACCATTCGGCCGTCCTTCGTGGTGAACAGAATGCGCCGGTTCTCGAAGCGTGCGAACAGCTCCCCCGCCACCTGGCGGGCTACCGGGTCGGTCTCGTCGTACTTGTGCGGCCCCTCGGCCACGGCGACTGCGTGGGCACGGGACAGCCGCAGCCCGAACCGTTCGCAGCGGGCGGCGAGATGACCCGGATCGCCACGCCCGTGGAGCAGGTCGTCGATGAACTCGCGGCGGGCGGCCTCTTCCTTGCGGATGACCAGCCGCTGCGCGCGTTCGTATCCGTCGGCGAAGGCGTCCACTGCCTGCTCGATGACGGCGAGGACGCTGTCGGGGTCGGCCTGGACGGGCCGGTTGCGGCTGCCGGCCGCGAGATGGGCGCGCACCAGGGCACGCCAGCCGTGCCCTGCTTCGGCTGCCCTGGCGCCGAGGGCCCTGCGGGACTCGACCTCGTCGCGGGTCTGACGGCGGCCCGTGCCGGCGGCGTCCGCAAGGATCCGCTCGAAGCCTTCGAGGAACACGTCGGTGGCGCACTCCGTCGTCGTCACGTTCTCCCCCTTCGTCGGCGGCAGTTGTCGTCGGCCGGCGGCGCCGGGCGCGGGCGGCGGCGATCCGGCCGACGTCGCGCCCACGCGTGCCGGGCTGTGCGGCTCAGCCGTTCGCATGCGCGGCCTGGGCCACCGGTTCGGCCGGCGTCGTCGCGGCCGGCGTCCCGCGCGGTGAGCGGCGAGGGAGGCGGCGGGTCAAGGGCTCGGTCCAGCGGGCGGCGAGGGGTCCGAGTACGACCAGGATCAGGACGTAGGCGGTGGCCAGCGGGCCGATGCGCGGTTCGACGCCGACGGTGAGTCCGGCGATGACGATGGAGAACTCGCCCCGCGCCACCAGGGTTCCGCCTGCCCGCCAGCGTCCCTTGCGTGAGATGCCGGCTCGGCGGGCGGCCCAGTAGCCGGTGGCGATCTTCGTGAGGGCGGTGACGGCGGCCAGGGCGAGGGCGGGTACCAGTACGGGCGGGATGTCCGCGGGGTCGGTGTGCAGGCCGAAGAAGACGAAGAACACCGCGGCGAACAGGTCCCGCAGTGGGGTGAGGAGGTTGCCGGCCCCTTCGGCGACCTCGCCGGACAGCGCGATGCCGACCAGGAACGCACCGACCGCCGCCGACACCTGGAGTTGCTGGGCGATGCCCGCGACCAGCAGAGTGAGGCCGAACACGACCAACAGCAGCATCTCCGCGCTGTCCGAGGAGACCGCTCGACTGACGAGGCGGCCGTGGCGCAGCGCCACGTACAGCACCGCGCCGACCGTGCCCAGGGCGATCAGCAGGGTCAGGGCGCCGCCCGCGAGGCTCACCCCGGCCAACAGGGCGGTGAGGATGGGCAGGTAGACGGCCATGGAGAGGTCTTCGAGGACCAGCACGCCGAGTACGACCGGAGTTTCGCGGTTGCCGAGTCGGCGCAGATCCCCGAGGACCTTGGCGATGACGCCGGACGAGGAGATCCAGGTGACACCGGCGAGGGCGACTGCGGCGACCGGACCCCAGCCCAGCAGCAGGGCCATCGCGGCGCCGGGGGCGGCGTTCAGGACGAAGTCGACCGCGCCGGAGGGGTATTGGGTCTTGAGGGTGTCGACGAGTTCGGAGGCGCTGTACTCGAGACCGAGCAGGAGCAGCAGCAGGATGACGCCGATCTCGGCGCCGGTGGCGACGAACTCCTCGCTGGCCTGAAGAGGGAGGATGCCGCCGTGGCCGAAGGCGAGTCCGGCGAGCAGATACAGGGGTATGGGCGAGAAGCCCACCCGGCCGGCGAGGCGGCCCAGCAGCCCCAGGGCGAGGATGATCGCGCCGAGTTCGATGAGCATGGCTGTGGTGTTGTGCACGGGCGTCTGACCTCCGTGATCGGTTCGGTGGCGGCGTCTGTGCCAGGTGCGGGTGCCGGCGGCCGGAGTTCAGCTCCGGGAGTGCCTGGGTGCGGTCGCGGGTGCGGGCAACCGCTCGGGCCGGTCGGCTCGGGGGGAGACGGTGCTGAGGTTCGTGCGCGCGAGCCGAGTGAGCGGCTGCGCGCATGGCGAGGTGGGCTGGCGTCCTTGCGGCGGGCCCGGACGGGCCCTGCTGTGGTCCCGGCCCGCGATGTGACGTGTCACGGGCCGTACCGTGGCCGGTCAGCCTCGTCGGGCGCGATGCGCGTCAGCGCGCGGATCGGCCCTTCAGGCCGACGGCGCTGTCGGTATCAGGAACGCCGTCGCGGGCGGCGTTCTCGACGCGTGCGGGGATCCCGACGCGCGCACGGATGACTGGACCCATGTCACGCCCCCCATCACGTCGGCCGGAATCGGCAATGACCACCAACGACTGAGCAACCCCTCGCTCAACGGAGCATAAGGGCTCGGTAAAGGATTCTAGCGCATGCCAAATTCCGATGATCATACGGAAGTTGTCGTATCTGCGGCCTCGCCGGTCCGGCGCGTCAGCGACTCGGTGGGCAGCGGCGCCCTGTTCGCGGGCGATGCGGATCGAAGAGCTGCCCGGCGATGCCGGTGAGCACCAGACCGGCGGCGATGAGCAGCCCGTCGGCCACGACGATTCCGGTGACCAGTACGGCGACCGCGCCCGTCAGCATCCACCAGGCGCCGGTGCGGCGGTACTCGCGGGGCCGGGTGGGCCGTCCGGCACCCAGCGCCCGGGCGAAGCGGGGGTCATCACGCGCGAATCGCGCTTCGAGCTCGCCCAGACCCTCGTCGTCGGACTGAGGCATGGCTCCCCCTTCCCCGTTGCCCGACATCCGGACCAGCTCGGCGCCGCGAACGGCCCGCTCCGGCATCCCTCCCGGTCGCTCCCGCCGTCAGGCCCAACTCCCATCCTTCCTGGGGGCGTACCTGCACAAACGCCTGGCGACGGACCTGCACGAACACTGCCGACAACATCCGTGCCGCGCGCACGGACTCTGGTGAGCAAAGGCCGTCAGGCCGGCTCCGGCCGCAGTCAGTTCGGACAGCGGGCGGGCCGGGCCGCGGGCGCCGGCGGTGCCAGTGGTTCCGTCCCACGGCGGAAGACTCGCTGGACCGCGGGGGCGCAGAGCACGGACATGACCGCGACCGCGATCAGTGTGACGGTGATCTCACCCACGGGTTGCCGGATCCAGGCGTGGTCGTACCAGCCGAAGTACTTGGCCGCCTGGGCCACGAACCCGTGCAGCAGGAAGCCGGACAGCGTGCCGGCACCCAGCATCGTGAACCAGGTCCGGCGCCCGGGCACACAGGCGAGGAAGGCGGCGACCAGAACCACCGAGCAGCCGAAGGTGGCCAACGCCATCAAGGGGCCGTACCAGGCGGGTGCGGAGAGCTCCTGGGCGCTCTCGCTGTGGAAGAACCAGCCGTAGTCCATCCGCGAGACGGCCCAGTACGCCACCACGAGGGCGCAGCCGAGGACCGGCAGGGCGAGGGTGCGCGCCTCACGGCGGCGGACCAGGAGGAAGTGCCCCGGCTTCAGTTGCAGGCCGAGCACGAAGTACGGCAGGAACTGCAGGACACGCTGGAGGCCGAGGTCGCTGTCGATCGAGGGCGAGAGGGTGGCCAGCATGGCCACGCCGAGAGCGAGCGGCAGCGGCCACCGCACCAGCCGCCAGATCGGAGCCGTCAGCCGCCAGACGAACAGGGCCGCCAGGAACCAGGTCAGGTACAGCGGGTCCAGCAGGCTGATCGGCCGGTCGGGATCCTGGCTGGTCCATCGCGTGAAGAGGGTGTACGCCACCTCGAAGACCGCATATGGGACCACCACACCGGTCAGCAGCCGCCCGACCTTGCGCGGTTCCGCCTCGAAACCGCGCGAGAAGTAGCCCGAGATCACCGCGAACACCGGCATGTGGAAGGCGTACACGAGCATGTACAGCGCGGTGACGGTCCGGCTGCCCTCCCGCAGCGGCTCCCATGCGTGACCTGCCGCCACCAGGAGGATCGCCAGGTACTTGGCGTTGTCGAGGAAGGGATCCCGCGGCTCGGCCCGTCTCTCCGCCACCCCCGCGGACGGCAGCGGTGGCCGCCGTCGCTCCGGTGCGAGTGTGACAGCGGGTGCGGGTGTGGCGTCAGCGGACATCGCCAGCACCCTAAGCACATTTCCCTGCGCCGGTTCAAGCACACCGTGTGCTGACGCACACGTATGAGCCAGAGGGCTGCCACTCCGGCCCCGCCGGGAACTGCTAACTTCTACATTACTGTAGAAGAAGCGACGCCCGCTTGGGCGGCCGCAAAGCAGCCCCGTACCCCGTTTGGAGTTCTCATGGCCCTGTGGGACCGCATCAAGGAGTCCGCATCGACGATGCAGACCCAGTTGGTGGCGAAGAAGAACGACCTCAGGAGTGGCGCCTTCCGCGACGCGAGCATGGCGATGTGTGCGCTCGTGGCCGCCGCCGACGGCACCGTCGATCCCTCCGAGCGGCAGCGGGTGGCCCAACTGATCGCCACCAACGAGGTGTTGCAGAACTTCCCCGCCGAGGAACTGCGCCGGCGCTTCGAGGAGAACCTGAACCGGCTCACCACCGACTTCGACTTCGGCAAGGTGAGCGTCATGCAGGAGATCGCCAAGGCGAGGAAAAAGCCCGCCGAGGCGCGCGCCGTCATCCAGATCGGCATCGTCATCGGCGGCGCCGACGGCGACTTCGACAAGGACGAGCAGGCCGTGGTGCGGGAGGCGTGCTACGCGCTCGACCTGCCGCCGCACGAGTTCGACCTCTGAGCGTTCGGCTCGCCGCCCTCGGGCGGACGCTGTCCGCCGCCGGGGCGGGCGGCGTCCGCCCAATCGGCTCCGTCCGCCCCGGCGCTGCGGGTCAGCGGATGTCGTCGACGTCGAGGTCCTTGCCGACGACCAGGGTGACCGCCCCTGCCCCCGCGGCCGAGTCCGGCGTGGCCCGCACCCCTGGCAGCCGGGCGGCGAGCGCCTTGGCCTGCTTCTCCAGGCCCGCCGGGTAGGTGACCTTCGTGGTGCCGCTGTTCTGAGGGGCGTTGCCCGTGCCCGCGACCGTGAGGCCGGCAGCGCGCAGCTTCTCCGCGACGGTGCCGGCCAGCCCCGAGACGCCCGTGCCGTTGAGAACCTGGACGCGCACGGAAGAGGCGTAGACGGGGTTCTTCGTGTCCGCCTCCAGGCGCTTCTTGTCGACCTCCCTGTCCCTGGCGAGGGAGGTGAACAGCTCGGTGGCCTGCGGGTACTGCCAGACGACGTTGGCCTTGTCGGAGGCCACATCCGCCTCGCGCGGGTAGTTGGGGACCGTGAGGAAGGTCAGCCGGTCGCTCGGGATTCCCTTGAGTTCCGACGCGAGGCCGTACAGCGGCTTGATGCCGGCGAGATCGGGGTCCGTGGTCAGGGACTTGGTGGCCGACTGCAGGAAGCCGTAGAGCGCCTTCGGGCTGGTCAGTTTGGCCTGCGCCTTCTCGGCGAGGGCATCCATGAACTCCTGCTGGCGCCCGATGCGCCCGATGTCGGAGCCGTCGCCGACTCCGTAGCGGACGCGCACATAGCCGAGCGCCTTCTCGCCCCCGACCGTCTGGCAGCCGGGCTCCATGTCCAGTCGGGCCTTCTTGGAGTGGATGGCCTGCTCGGGGCAGACCTCGATGCCGTCCAGGGCGTCGACCATGCCCTTGAAGCCCTGGAAGTCGACGGACATGAAGTGGTCTATGCGCAGGCCCGTGTTGGCCTCGACCGTCTTGATGGAGCAGGCGGCCGCCCCGGCGACCTCGCCGCTGGTGCCACCGAGCGCGAACGCCTCGTTGATCTTGTAGTGGTGCGGCGCGGAAGTGCTGCCGTCGCCCTTGTCGCAGGCCGGTACCTCCACCCAGGAGTCACGGGGGAACGACACCACCGTGGCCCATTTCCGGTTCGCGGGGACGTGCAGCACCATCAGCGTGTCCGACTGCATGGTGGTCAGGTCCTTGCCGTACTCGGCGTTGGCGCCGTCGCGGCTGTCGGAGCCGACGACCAGGATGTTCTTCGACCCCGGGCTGAGGTTCTCGGGCCGGTCGCCGCCGATCTTGTCGTCGACGTCGGCGGACTTGATGTTGTCGTTGAGGTCCTGGTAGACCCAGGCACCCACCCCGGCGACTCCGAGGACGACGGCCGACGCCGCCCCCACCCCCCACGCCAGGATCCTCCCCCGCCGCGTCAACCGGGTCTTCCCCTCGCCGCCCGGCATGCGTCGGCGTTTCCCCGTCCCCGTCACTGCGCCCCCTCAATAGATGAATGGCCGAAGCCCGAACCCCTCACCCCCAACAGACGACGATCTTCGCAACTTCCGTTGCCTGGATCGCGCGAACCGGCAAAATTCCCGTGCCGGCGCCCTCGACTCTCGGCCGACCGGGAAACCCAACGCCCGCTCGGGAAGCCTCCGTTCAGAGAGGCGTCGCCGCGCGCAGGATGAGGACCATCGTCACCGCCGAGTTCGCGGACGACATCGCCGAGACGGCCGTCCCCGCGGCCGCGCACCAGGCCGCCAGGCCCACCGAGGTGAACAGCGACGGCCAACGACGGCCCTGCGGAGCGGGCCCGAGCAGCGCGGCCACCCGGCGCGGCACCGGCCCCGCGGCCGCGAAGCCTGCCAGCGTCACGACCGGAGCGCCCCGGGACACCAGCGCCGCCTTGCCGATCGCGCTCGCCACCGCCCGGCGGCTGCCGACCGCCCGGGCGGCCTCCTCGTCCGCCCAGCGTTCCGCGGTGTACGACACCGCTGTGCGCAGCGGGCGCAGGAACGGGTTGGCCCGCGCGGCCAGTTGGACGGCTAGCAGGAGACGGTGGTGCCGCGCGGTCAGATGGGCCCGTTCGTGAGCGAAGAGCGCCCGGCGTTCGGCGGGTTCGAGGCAGTCCAGCAGCCCCGTGGTCACCACCACCCGGTCCCGCCGGCCACCCGGCAGGGCGTACGCATACGGCACCCCGTCGGGAAGTACGACCACACCCGTGCCCGGCAGGCCGGCGAGCGCCCGGTGGGCGTGGCGGCGCACCCGGCCGTGCCGCCACAGTGTCCGCCCGCAGGCCACGACCACCGCGCACAGCGCCGGAATGGCTGCCTTGCCGACGATCTCGTCGTACGGCACCGCCGCCCGCACCTCGGGGTCCGACCAGCCGTCGGGCAGCGGGTTGCCGGGCAGTTGGGCGGTGCCGACCACCATCGCCAGGCCCAGGCACACCGTGCTGCACACCGCCATCACGGCGGCGACAGCGGTGAGCAGCCTTGTCGCGGTGCGGGGATGCAGATGCTGCTCGGCGAGGCGTGCGATCGGCCATGCGGTGAGCGGCAGGACGAGCGGCAGAAAGACGAAGACCCCCATGAGGTGTCAGTTGCCCCCTTCGCTCCGGGACCCGCCCGGTTCGCTCCCCGGCTGCCCCAGCAGTTCACGCAGCAGCCGCTCGTCGTCCGGCCCCAGGCCCGTGACGAAGCTGGCGAGCACGGCCCCGCGGTCGCTCTCGGCGTCCAGCACCCTGCGCATCCTGTGCGCCGCGAGGCCCGCCTCGTCCGAGGCCGACGTCCACGCGAAGGAGCGGCCCGCACGCTCCCGGGTCACCGCGCCCTTGGCCAGCAGACGGGTCAGGATCGTGATCACCGTCGTGTAGGCGAGGTCCCCGCCGAGCCGTTCCTGGACCCAGCCGGCCGTCGCCGGACCGTCCGCCTCCCGCAGCGCCGACAGGACCAGCGCCTCCAGCTCGCCCTGTCCCCGGCGCCGGGAACGCTGCCGGTCATCCGCCATGCCCTGTCTCCCTTCCGCTGACCTGCACGTCATGTGCGATACATCGAGCGGTACATCGTAAGGAAGGCAGAGGCGGCCTTCCATTCCTTCTACAGTGATGTAGATTTCAGAGGACCGCAATCAGCGCAGCCACCTCACGCGAAGGGGAGAGGATCAGTGGGAGTTTCCCTGTCCAAGGGCGGCAACGTCTCGCTCAGCAAGGAGGCACCGGGCCTGACCGCCGTCCTGGTCGGACTGGGCTGGGACGTGCGCACGACCACCGGCACCGACTACGACCTCGACGCCTCCGCGCTGCTGCTCAACGCCTCCGGCAAGGTCCTGTCCGACCGGCACTTCGTCTTCTACAACAACCTCACCAGCCCGGACGGTTCCGTGGAGCACACCGGTGACAACCTCACCGGCGAGGGCGAGGGCGACGACGAGTCCGTCAAGGTAGATCTGGCGGCCGTGCCCACCGACGTCGACCGGATCGTGTTCCCGGTCTCCATCCACGACGCCGAGAACCGCGGCCAGAGCTTCGGCCAGGTCCGCAACGCCTTCATCCGCATCGTCAACCAGGCCGGCGGCGCCGAGATCGCCCGCTACGACCTGTCCGAGGACGCCTCGACCGAGACGGCCATGGTCTTCGGCGAGTTGTACCGCCACGGCGCCGACTGGAAGTTCCGAGCCGTCGGACAGGGTTACGCCTCCGGGCTCGCCGGGATCGCCGCCGACTTCGGTGTCGACGTCTGACAGCAGGCCCCACTCGGCCGTGGGACGCTGGTCCCCCCGGCTCCGCCTGCGGCAACACCTCTCCCAGCTCACCAGAAGGACGGGACCCACATGTTCGGACTGAGCGAACTCGCGATCATCCTCCTCGTCGTCATCGCCGTCCTGTGCGCGAAGAAGCTTCCCGAACTCGCCCGTTCGGCGGGCAAGTCGGCGCGCATCCTGAAGTCCGAGGCCAGGGCGATGAAGGACGAGGACGCTCCCGGGGAGCCCCGGGTGATTCGGGGGGAGACGGTCGCGCCGGAGGGACCGAGGCCCCAGAGTTCGGGTGCGCAGTAGGGCGCAGCGGCGCAACGTCGCGAAAGGGCTCCCACAAGTCACGTCCTTGTGGGAGCCCTTCGTCGTGCTGCCTGCCGGTGAAGGTTGAGAAGACGATCACGAGCAGTACATCCGTGGCGCGCTACGGCGTCACGGCGCCAGAAGCAGGCTGTTGCCACGCTCCTTGGCGGCGGCGTAACGCTTGGCAACGTCCTGCCAGTTGACGACCTGCCACATGGCCTCGATGAAGTCCACCTTCTGGTTCCGGTACTGCAGGTAGAAGGCGTGCTCCCAGGCGTCGAACACCAGGATCGGCGTCGAGCCCTGGCCGACGTTGCCCTGGTGGTCGTAGACCTGCTCGACGATGAGGCGGCCACTGAGCGGCTCGTAGGCGAGTACGCCCCAGCCGGAACCCTGGGTCGTGGCCGATGCCTTGGACAGCTGGGCCTTGAAGTTCGCGAAGGAGCCGAAGGACTCGGCGATGGCGTCGGCGAGTTCGCCCACGCCGTCCTTCTCCAGCGGCTCGCCGCCGCCCTCGCCCGTCATGTTGTGCCAGTAGATCGAGTGCAGGATGTGGCCGGAGAGGTGGAAGGCCAGATTCTTCTCCAGGCCGTTGATGGAACCCCACGACTCCTTGTCCCGCGCTTCGGCAAGCTGCTCCAGCGTGTCGTTCGCGCCCTTCACGTACGCCGCGTGGTGCTTGTCGTGGTGCAGCTCGATGATCTCGGGGCTGATGACCGGGGCGAGCGACGCGTAGTCGTACGGAAGCTCCGGGAGCGTGTAAACCGCCATGTCCAACGTCCTCCGACATTATTGCGAATGATATGCAGCTGCACGTTAACAGTAAGAGCGACAGCTTTTCGATCAGGCATTGGACCTAGGACCTGCGCCGTGTCGCAGCGCGGCACCACTGCTCGCCGAGCCCTGTCCGGCAGGCCGGGCCAGACCCGCCGTCCACTTCTCCTCGATGCGGCCGACCTTCCAGACCAGCAGGGCCAACGCCCAGGTGGCGACGAACAGGCCGACGACGACGTAGCCGATGATGTCCAGGTCGAGGCCGGAGACCCACTCCCAGAACGGGCCGTGCAGGTCCGCCTTCTCGGCGATCAGGCCCAGCAGTTCGACGGTGCCGATGATGAGGGCGACGGCGACCGACAGGCCCGTGACGGTGAGGTTGTAGAAGACCTTGCGGACCGGCTTGGAGAACGCCCAGCCGTAGGCGAAGTTCATGAACGAGCCGTCGATGGTGTCGAGCAGCGACATGCCGGCCGCGAACAGGAGCGGCAGGCACAGGATCGCGTACCAGGGCAGCCCCGATGCCGCGCCCGAGCCGGCGAGGACGAGGAGCGCGATCTCGGTCGCGGTGTCGAAGCCGAGACCGAAGAGCATGCCCAGGGGGTACATCTGCCAGGCCTTGGTGATCGACTTCATCAGACGGCCGAGGAGGCGGTTCATGAAACCCCGGTTGTTGAGCTGCTCTTCGAGGGCGGCCTCGTCGAAGTGGCCGGTGCGCATCTGCCGGAAGACCTGCCAGATGCCGGCCATGATCACGATGTTGATGATCGCGATGAGGTAGAGGAACGCCCCCGGGACCGTCGCACCGATCCAGCCCGTCACGCTGTGCAGTGCGGAGTCGTCGTTCTGCACCGGGTCGGCCAACGCCTTGACGCCCAGGGAGAGCAGGAAGGCGAGGGCGAAGACGATCGAGGCATGGCCGAGGGAGAACCAGAAGCCGACCGACAGCGGGCGCTGGCCCTCGCTCATCAGCTTGCGGGTGGTGTTGTCGATGGCGGCGATGTGGTCGGCGTCGAAGGCGTGCCGCATGCCGAGGCTGTAGGCAGTGACGCCGATGCCGATGCCGAAGGTCCTGCTGCCCAGGCTGTAGTGCTCGGGGGCGACGATCACCACGAGGGTGAACCAGCCGATGACGTGCAGCGCCAGGATGAACGCGGCCATTCCGCCGAGGCTCGCCCACTCCTTGCGGGTCATGGACGTACGGATGCGGTGCCACGAGGAAGTCATGGAGCGGGGGCCTCACTGCTGGTCCGATGGCTGTTCTCAGCCGCGCAGCCCAGGCTTCTGCCGGCAACTCGCAAGAACAACGCAGGGGCGGCAAAGCCCATGTCAGGATTCAGTCAGGCCTTATTGCACAATACTTGCAACAGCATAGGAAGTGCAGAAAGAGGTGGGCCGGCATGGGACGCAAGGCATCTCCGATCGTGCTGGGCATCGAGTCGTCCTGCGACGAGACCGGCGCGGGGCTCGTCCAGGACGGCCGGCTGCTCGGCAACGCCATCGCGTCGAGCATGGACGAACACGCCCGGTACGGCGGTGTCGTACCCGAGATCGCCGCTCGCGCCCACGTGCATTCGGTACGACCGGTGATCCAACAGGCCCTGGACGGAGCCGGGTTGCGGCTCTCCGATATCGGCGCGGTCGCCGTCACCACCGGACCGGGCCTGTCGGGCGCGGGTGCCGGTGCCGAACCGGCGCCGCTGGATGTGTCGATCGATCCGTCGGCGCCGCTGGCGCACGCGGCGCTGCACCCTGTGGCGGCCGGGGCGGTGGCGGCCTGATGGACATCCGCGTCTTCAAGGACGCCGCGCTGCTCCCCCACACCACCGCCCTGCGGTCCGTGTACACCGACGCCTTCTGCGCCCCGCCCTGGGACGAGGACGAGGAGAAGGACGTCGAGTTCGCGGCGCGGCTCCCGGTGAACGTACGGCGTCCGGGTTTCACGGCCGCGCTCGCCTTCGGCGGTGAGGAGGTCATCGGTTTCGCCACCGCCTGGACCACCCTCGCCCCCTTCCCCACCGACCGCTGCTACCCCCAGGCCGCCGCCGGGCTCGGTCACGACCGCACCGTCGACTGGCTCTGCGGCGCGCGTGAGATAGACGAACTCGCCGTACGCACCGACGCCAAGGGCACCGGCCTCGCCGCCGATCTGCTGGAAGCGGTCACCGCGGACGCTCCCGAAGGACGCTCCTGGCTGCTCACCTCCGTCCGGTCGGGGCGGGCCATGGCCTTCTACCGCCGCCAGGGGTGGACGCAGGCCACCCACCCCTCCCCCGAAGGCAAGGGCACCGTCGTCTTTCTGAGCCCTCGTCACCCCGCCCGCCCCCTGGCCGCCCCACCCCTCACGTGGGCGTCGTCCGCGGCATCCAGGAGGTCTGCCGCACCGCCCGGCACGGCTCCCTCTGCCGGCTGAACAGCAAGGTCCGGGGGGCTACTGGAAGGGCCGCGTCACCGCCGACGCGCTGCGCATCACGGCCGCTGAGCCGCGCGCCGCCAACTGGCGCCGGCTGGCCGACGCAGGCATCCACGAGGTCCCGACGGGCGACTTCTCGTACTACGACCACGTCCTGGACGCCACCGTCATGGTCGGCGCGATCCCCGAGCGGCACCGGGACGCCGTCACGGCCGACAGCCTCGACGGTTACTTCGCCGTGGCGCGCGGCACGCAGGACGTGGGACCGCTGGAGATGACGAAGTGGTTCGACACGAACTACCACTACCTGGTGCCGGAGTTGGGCCCGGACACGGTCTTCACGGCCGACTCGGCCAAGCAGGTCGCCGAGCTGAAGGAGGCCCTGGCGCTGGGCCTGACCGCCCCGTCCTGGTCGGCCCGGTCACCTACCTGCTGCTCGCCAAGCCAGACGGCGGCCGGTGCCACGGTCGACGGCAGGCAGGCGACGGTCATGGTGAACCTCGGCCCGGGTGGTCCGGACGCACAGAGCGACGACATCAGGGCGGCCGTCCGGACGGCGCTCTGGGAGGGACGCGAGGGACGCCCCGCGGGTACCCGGTAGCCGAGCCCCCGTCGGACTCATATCCAGGTGTCGAGCCACATCCTGGCGTGCCAGTCGGCGTAGGGGATCGTCTGCCCGCTGTAGATCGGGAAGAAGTAGATGAAGTTCCAGGCGATGAGCAGGACCAGCGCACCCGCCGCGACCGCACCGCCCGTACGGCGCACCTCGCCGGCCCCCGGGGGCCCCAGCAGCGCACCGATCAGCATCGCCACGGCCAGACACAGGTACGGCACGAACACGACCGCGTAGAAGGAGAAGATCGTGCGGTCCTGGTACAGGAACCAGGGCAGGTAACCGGCGCCCACCGCACACAGGACAGCGCCGGCACGCCAGTCGCGGCGCAGGGCCCATCGGTAGAGCAGGTATGCGAGGGCGAAGCACGCCGTCCACCACAGCAGTGGCGTGCCCAGGGCGAGGATCGTCTGCGAGCAGTCGACCGTCGTGCGGCAGCCGTCCGTACCGGGTTTCGGGGACTCGTAGTCGAAGAGCACCGGGCGGCCGAGGACCAGCCAACTCCAGGGGTTGGACTCGTACTTGTGGAAGCTGTGCAGCCCCACGTTGAACTGGTACACCCCGTACTCGTAGTGCCACATGCTGCGCAGCGGAGCCGGGATCCACGACCAGGGGCCGCCACGGCCGTCGGCCCAGTGGCGCGCGTAGCCGTTGTCGGAGCGGAACCAGCCGGTCCATGTGGCCACGTACGTCACCACGGCGACGGGGACGACGGACAGCACCGACCATCCGAGGTCCTTGCGCAGGACCGCCCGGTAGGGGTGCCGCGCCCCTGCCACGCGGCGCGAGCCGACGTCCCACAGCAGGGTCAGGACCATGAAGAAGGCGAGGAAGTACAGACCGTTCCATTTGGACGCGGCCGCGAGTCCCAGGAAGACGCCGGCCGCGAGCCGCCATGGACGTACTCCCGTCCCGGCGTGGTCGCCGGCGTGCCGGTCCGGGCGAGCACGGCCGTCCTCGCCGACCGGCAGGGCGGCCGCGAGTCGGGCCCGGGCGTGGTCCCGGTCGATCAGCAGGCTTCCGAACGCCGCCAGTACGAAGAACATGACGACCAGGTCCAGCAGCGCCGTGCGGCTCATCACGTAGTGCAGACCGTCCACGGCCAGCAGCGCTCCGGCCAGGCAGCCCAGCGCCGTCGAACGGAACAGGCGGCGGCCTATTCGGCACAGCATCAGCACCGACAGCGCGCCCAGGACCGCCGTCATGAAGCGCCAGCCGAACGGGTTCAGACCGAACATCCACTCACCGACGGCTATCACCCACTTCCCCATCGGCGGGTGGGCGACGAAGGCGCCGGTGTCGGAGAGCGGGATCACCTGGGGGTCCGCGAGTATCTGCGGGTCGGCGATCTTTCGGTCCGGCCAGGTGCCCTCGTAGCCGAACTGCAGCAGGGACCAGGCGTCCTTGGCGTAGTAGGTCTCGTCGAAGACGACGTCCCGCGGGCGGCCGAGGTGCCAGAGGCGGATCGCTGCGGCCAGGGCGGCGACGAGTACCGGCCCCATCCATTCGATCACCTTCGCGAGGGCGTGCGCGCGTGCCGGGCTGAGGCGCGTGAGGTACGGGAAACGGGTTGAGGGCTTGGGGAAGGGCGGCACGAGACGTTCGCGGGTGTCGGTCCGAGGGCGTCCGACGTATCCGAACCGACGCAGACGGGCCTGCCAGTCGTGGGGAGTTGTCGTCGGCGGGGTGCCGTCGAGGACCTTGGCCCGCGACACGCTGCTACTCGTCATCGGATGACCTTAAACGGTCAGCGGTCGTTGACGGTGCCCTGAGCCGGCCATGCCCGCGGGAACGGCACCGCCCACAAGGACCGAGCGGTGACAGGGGCGTGCTCGGCCGCCGCGTGGAGCCTCCCGGCGCGCAGGACGACGGCACCGCTGCGGAGCATCGCGTCGACCAGTTCGGTGGCGAAGTCCTCCGGCTTCCGGTCCAGTTGCCGTGCCGCGTCGGTCAGCCATGCCCGTGCGAGCAGGTAGGGCTCGACCTCGGCGGAGGGCAATCCGTCTCGGATCATCAGGGCGAAGGCGAAGATTCTCCGGGCGCCGTACCAGACCGCTCCCGCCGGATCGTCGACGAGGCGCTGTGCGCGACGCAGCGCGGTGGCGAAGGCGGCGCCGGGGTCGGTCGGGATCGGTCCGTGTGCGGGCAGCAGCACCTTCGGGTTCAGGTCCGCGAGCCGGCGTAGGGAGTTGAGCGCGAGGGCAGCGGCGTCGGGTCCGTCGAGGGCGAGGTTGACCCAGCCGACGTCGTAGTCGGACAGCGCGTCGCCGACGGCCAGCAGCCGTTCCTCCGGCTGCCACAGGGCCAGGTGACCCGGCGTGTGCCCCGGCGTGGACACGACCTGCCAGTCGGCATCGCCCAGGCGGAGCACCTGACCGTCCTGGAGCGGCATGTCCACGGTGTAGGGGGCGACCGGCTGGTCCAGGTATTCCGCCAGACAGCACCCGGGGTCGCGGCGGGCGAGGGCACCGGCGTCCGGGGCACCGGCCGCGATGGCCGCGCCGCTCGACTGGAGCAGGGAGTTCGCGCCGACGTGGTCGGAGTGCCAGTGGGTGTTCACGACCATGGCGAGGCCGCTCTCCCGGGCGTGCGCCCATGCGGCCGTCTCCTCCGCGTGGCCGACGAAACCGCTGTCGACGAGGGCCGGTCGACGGCCGTGCAGCAGGAGCAGGTTGGCGTCGGGGAACGGCCTGCGCTGCCATGTCACCCAGGCCGGGAGTCGCTCGGTACCGCGGTCCGTCGAGTCCTGCCTGCCGCCCGTCACCACGGCGCCGGGCTGCCCTTGAGCTGCTGCCAGTACCGCCGATGCGCATGCCGCGCCCCGTCGCTCGTCATCCCGGCAGGCAACTCCTTGTCGAGCGGATCGGCCAGCTCCGCGATGTCCCGCAGCGCGGCGGCCTGGCAGGCCCGCTTGGTGAACGCGTACTGCTCGATGCAGTCCTCCGGCGTCGTCCCGGCGACCTCGACCGCCCGCTCCAGCAGCTCGTCGGCCTCGGTCAGTTCGTGCACCATCCCCAGCGCATGTGCCTGCGCCGGGCCGAAGATCTCGCCGAGCAGACAGGTGCGGGCCGCCACCGGTTCACCCCACGCGTACGCGAGCATCCGCACGTACACCGATGGCATCGGGATCCCGATGGGCACTTCGTTCAGCCCGAATCTGGCTCCCTCCGCCACCGATACCCGGTAGTCGCACACCGCCGCAGTGATCAACCCCCCTGCGAACGCATGCCCGTTCACCGCCGCCACCGTCGGACGCGGATACGTGAACAGCCGCATGTTCGTCGCCCGGTAGTCCTCGAACCACGACGCCACCGCCGCCCGGTCCCCCGCAAACAACGGGAAGTGCTCGCCCAGGTCCAAGCCGGCGGAGAACCGGCCGCCCGTGCCCGTCAGAACGACAGGGCAGTGCGCATGATCACGCTCGAGGCGGTCGAACGCCTCATGCAGATCGGCGAAGAAGGCACGGTTCTGCGCGTTCACCGGATTGGTCGTCATCGTCACCACGGCCACCCGGCCCCGTCGCTCGATCGTCCAGCTCATAGCGATACCTCCGTGTGCAATCGGCTGGTCGGTGGGCGGGGTCGTTACCAAGTCGCCTTTCATGACGTGGTGTTGTCCACACTGGGGCGTTGATCAGCTCTGTCGTCCGGGGAGCCGGGAAGAGCGGAGCCGTCCGTGCGGGCCTCCAGCGCACGCAGTACGGCCACCATGTCCTCGCCGCCGTGGCCCTGGGCGACGGTCTCGCCGTACAGGGCGTGGCAGACGTCGAGGAGGGGCGACGCCACTCCGGCCTTGCGGGCGGCCTCGGCGATCAGCCGGTTGTTCTTGAGGACGTCCGCGGCCCCGGCCTGGACCGCGAAGTCCCGGGCCAGCAGCTTGGGCCCCTTCACCCGGGAGACGGCGCTGGCCATCGGTCCCGCGTCGAGGACATCGCGGAGCAGGCGTTGGTCGAGTCCGTGCCGGTCGGCGAAGTGGAACGCCTCGGTCAGGCCGGTGACGAGGGTGATCAGGAACAGGTTGACCGAGAACTTCATCAGCAGGGCGCCCGGTACGCCGCCGCAGTCGAACGTCTCGCGGCAGATGGGGGCGAGGATGGGGCATACGGCCGCGACGGCGTCGTCGTCGCCCGCCAGCATCGCCACCAGGTCGCCCTGTTCGGCGGGGACGCGGGAGCCGGAGACCGGCGCCTCGACGTAGCGTCCGCCCACGGCACGGACGGCGTCCTGGAGGGCGGCCGAGTACTCCGGCGCGGTCGTGCCCATGTGGACGACGGTACGTCCGCCGATCTGCGCGGCGAAGTCCGGGGTGCCACGCCCGAGGACCGTGTCCACGGCGGCTTCGTCGGCCAGCATGAGGATGACCGTCTCCGCCCGTGCGAACACCTCGGCGGGGGTGTCCGCGATGTGGGCGCCGGCGGCGCGCAGGGGCTCGCTGCGGTCGCGACTGCGGTTCCACACGACGAGGGGCGTTCCGGCGCGAGCCAGGTTGAGCGCCATGGGCTGTCCCATGACCCCGAGACCGATGAATCCCACGTACACGATGCACCGCCGCTTCTCTCACCGCACCCCGCTCGTCGCACGGCACGCCGCTGCTGTCTCCGCGCCGGGGCCGAGCCGTCGCCCACCCCAGTCCACTATGACCGTCGTCATAGTAACCCCGCACTATGACGACGGTCATAGAATGGGTTCAGGATCATCGGGGAACGGTCGCTGGAGGTCGGCATGGCGGTGTCCGAACGAGGCCCGCGCGAGCGGATGGTCTTCAGCGCTGCCCAGCTCATCCGCCGTGACGGGGTCGCCGCCACGGGGATGCGTGAGGTGGCCGCACACGCCGGGGCGCCGCGCGGCTCGCTGCAGCACTACTTCCCCGGCGGCAAGGAGCAGTTGGTCAACGAGGCGGTCGGCTGGGCGGGCCGGTACGCGGGCAACCGTGTCGCCCGGTTCCTTGCCGCGCTGGACGAGCCGACGCCCAGCGGGCTGTTCGCGGAGATGGTCCGCCAGTGGACCGACGAGTACGAGGCCGCCGGGTTCGCGGGCGGCTGCCCTGTCGCGGCCGCCACGGTGGACTGGGCCGAGTCCACCGAGTCGACGCGGGAGGCGGTGGCCGCCGCGTTCGGCACTTGGACCGGGCCGGTGGCCGGGGCTCTGTCCGACATGGGTGTGCCTCGGGAGCGGGCCGGTGCGCTCGCCACGCTCATGATCAGCGCGTTGGAGGGGGCGATCCTCATGGCGCGGGCGGAGCGGGACGTCCGGGCGCTGACGACCGTGGCGCGGGAACTCGGCCCCCTCCTGGACGCCGCGGTGGCCAAGGCGGGTTGACAGGAACCGGCGCGCCTTGGGGACATGGGCCGGTCAGGGCCTCGCCCTGCGGGAAACACGCCCTTCATCCAAGGAGTCCTCGGGGGAAACGACTCCTGCCTAACGTTCCTGCCTCGCCGACGTTCGTCACGCGGGACACCCCCTCCGCACCGCTGCCGAACCGAGGCGCCCCCCACGGCAGTCCCCAACCCGCAGCAAGGAGGCGTGGCGTGAGCACGGAGCCACGACTGGCAGAAGTCACCGAGCCCGGACCCGAGCAGCAGGCGTCGCCGGGCACCGACCAGGCCGTCAAGGAGACCCTCGAGGACTACACCCTCCGCTTCGCACCCCGCAGTTACCGCCGCTGGACCCCGATGGTCGTGGCGACCACGGCACTCGGCGGCATCGCCTACATGGCCGACTTCTCCATCGGCGCCGGCATCGGCCTGGCCCACGGCACCGGAAACGCGCTGCTCGCGATCCTCGTCGCGGCCGTCGTCATCTTCGTGACCGGCTTCCCGCTGGCCTACTACGGCGCCCGCTACAACATCGACCTGGACCTCATCACCCGGGGGTCCGGCTTCGGGTACTTCGGTTCGGTCCTCACCAGCGTCATCTTCGCCAGCTTCACCTTCATCTTCTTCGCCCTCGAGGGTTCGATCATGGCCCAGGGCCTCAAGCTCGGCCTCGGACTGCCGCTGTGGCTGGGCTACTTGGTGTCCACGCTGATGGTGATCCCGCTGGTGATCTACGGGATGACGGCGCTGAGCAAGCTCCAGGTGTGGACCACGCCGATCTGGCTGCTGCTGATGGTCGCCCCGCTGGTCTACCTGGTCGCCACCGACCCGGCGACCGTCGACCGATTCCTCGCCTACGCCGGCACCGACGGCGAAGGTGGCGTCAACACCGCCGCCGTACTGCTGGGCGCGGGCGTGTGTCTGTCGCTGATCGCGCAGATCGGCGAGCAGATCGACTATCTGCGCTTCATGCCGCCCAAGACCGAGGCCAACAAGCGCGCCTGGTGGACGGCCGTGGTGATGGCCGGTCCCGGCTGGGTCGTGCTGGGCGCGCTGAAGCAGGCCATCGGCGTCTTCCTCGCCGTCTACATCCTCGCCGAGGTCGGCCCCACCGCCGCGCCCGAGCC
Source organism: Streptomyces sp. R11 (assembly GCF_041051905.1). Classification (NCBI taxonomy): domain Bacteria; kingdom Bacillati; phylum Actinomycetota; class Actinomycetes; order Kitasatosporales; family Streptomycetaceae; genus Streptomyces; species Streptomyces sp. R11. The sequence goes on along the minus strand of NZ_CP163432.1, from coordinate 8,707,045 downwards.
GATCCAGCAGTTCAAGGGCGCCTTCGACGCGATGATGCCGTCCTGGCTCGTGGTCCCGCTGGCCGTGGTCCTCGTGGTGATCAGCCAGATCAAGATCAACGTGACGAACGCCTACTCCGGCTCCCTCGCCTGGACCAACTCCTTCACCCGCGTCACGAAGCGCTACCCGGGCCGAATGATCTTCGTCCTGGTCAACCTCGCCTTCGCGCTCGCGCTGATGGAGGCGGACATGTTCAGCTTCCTCAACAGCATTCTGGGCTTCTACTCGAACTGCGCGATCGCCTGGGTGGTCACCGTCGCCACCGACATCGGCGTCAACAAGTACCTCCTCAAGCTCTCCCCGCACGCCCCCGAGTTCCGCCGCGGCATGCTCTACGCCGTCAACCCGGTCGGCGTCGTCGCCTTCGTCGCCGCCTCCGGGCTCTCCATCGCCATGTACTTCCACGCGCTGGGCGACACCCTCCAGCCGTACTCCCCGGTCGCCGCCGCCGTCATCGCCTTCGCCCTCACCCCGCTGATGGCCGTGGCGACCAAGGGCAAGTACTACCTGCGCCGCGCCGACGACGGCATCGACGAACCGATCCTGGACACGGACGGCAACCCCAGCGACGTGACGTACGAGTGCCATGTGTGCCGACAGCAGTTCGAGCGCCCGGACGTGGCCGCCTGCCGGACACATGACGCCGTCGTCTGCTCCCTGTGCCTCAGCACCGACAAGGTCGGCGACCACGTACTGCCTGCGGCACCCGCCATCCCCTGACAACCGGCAGCTGACACTCAACAACCTGAGGGCTCCCGCAAGCCACGTGCTTGCGGGAGCCCTCCGTCGTGCCGTCCGCCGTACAGACAGACCCCGGGTACCCGGCACCCCCTCCCTTATTGCATACTCTTCGCAATAACGAGATGGATGCAGAGGGGGGCAGGGTCGCATGGGGACTCCGGACCACAGCCGCACCCAGGCTGCCGCCCTGCCCTTATGACCACCCCGCAACTCCGCCCGCACACAGGCGAGATGCTCCCGCGCCCGGGATTCCTCGCCGGTCAGGCCCCCCGATCCGCAGTGGACTGATGCGGGGCGCCCCTGGGTAAGCCCTCCTATCGCACTTGATACGCAACAACGATTCACAAGCAACAAGGGTGTGACGCTCATGACGACCCGTCGAATACGTAGTGCTGCCGTGACGGCGGCGGCAATGGTGGCCGGGGTCGCCGCCTGCTCCGCACCCGGCAGCGGCGGCAGCGGCAGCAAGGCCGCCGACTCCGTCGTGATCGGGGTGGCATCCGAGCCGGACACCCTCAGCCCCCTGCTCGGCTACGGCAAGGACGGCAACTCCAAGCTCTTCGACGGTCTGCTCGCCCGCGATGCCGACCTGAAGCTCAGACCCGCCCTCGCGAAGGCACTGCCCGAGATCGGGGCCGGCGGCCTCACCTACACGTACACCCTCCGCGACGGCGTGAAGTTCAGCGACGGCGAGGCACTGACGGCCGACGACGTGGTCTTCACGTACCGGACGATCCTGGACGAGAAGACCAACAACACGGCCCGCAGCGAACTGGACGCCGTCAAGGAAGTGCGGGCGGACGGTGACGACAAGGTCGTCTTCACCCTGAAGTACCCGTACGCGCCCTTCGCCGGGCGCACGGTCCTGCCCATCGTCCCCGAGCATGTCGCGGGCGAGCAGGACCCCAACACCGGCTCCTTCAACACCAAGCCCGTCGGCACCGGCCCGTACGTCCTGGCGGCATGGAGCAAGGGCGAGAAGCTCACCTTCAAGGCCAATCCGGACTACTGGGGCGGCGCGCCGAAGGTGAAGACGTTCACCATGGCGGTCATCGCCGACGACAACGTGCGCGCCACCCGACTGCGCTCCGGCGACCTGGACGGCGCGGTCCTGCCGCCCAACCTCGCCGCCACCTTCAAGAACGACGACGGCACGAAGTCGTACGAGGCGAGGTCCTACGACTTCCGCGCCGTGACCCTCCCGACCGCCGGCAAGGTCACCGGCGATCGCGCGATCCGGCAGGCGCTGGATGCCGCCGTGGACCGCAAGGCCATGGTCGACAAGATCCTCGACGGTGCGGGCACACCGGCGTACGGGCCGCTGCCCGTCGACGATCCCGCCTTCGCCGAGGGCATCGAGCGTCAGCAGGACCTGGACAAGGCCAAGCGGATTCTGGACGCGGCGGGCTGGAAGGCAGCCAAGGACGGGACCCGCGCCAAGGACGGGCAGCAGGCCGCGTTCACGCTGCTCTACCCGTCCGGTGACAAGGTCCGCCAGGACCATGCCCTCGCCTACGCCTCCGACGTCAAGAAGGCCGGCATCAAGGTGACGGTGGAGAGCGCCACCTGGGAGGTCATCGAACCGCGGATGAAGGACACCGCGGTCCTCGCGGGCTTCGGCAGCACCGGCGACCCCGACTTCGGCCTCTACACCCTGCTGCACTCCTCCCTCGCCGGTGACGGCTTCAACAACATGGCCCGCTACGACAGTCCGGACGTGGACAAGGCCCTCGACACCGGCCGCCGCACCCAGGCCCCGGCCGAGCGCGAGGCCGCGTACGAGGCGCTCCAGCGCGAGCTCGTGAAGGACCCGGGCTACACGTTCCTCACCCACATCGACCACCTCTATGTGCTCGCCGACCGCTGGGACGGGCTGACCACGCAGCTCGAACCGCACGAGCACGGCTTCGCCAGCGGCCCCTGGTGGAACATCGAGGACTGGCAGCCGAAGAAGTGAGCGTGAGGTCCCTGCCCTGGGGAGCGATGGCACGCCTGGCGGGACGGCGGACCCTGTTCGCCGTCCCCGTCCTGATGGTCGTCACGTTCGGCGTGTTCGCCATCGCCGCCGCCTCCCCCTTCGACCCCGTCAAGGCGTACGCCGGCACGGCGGCCCTCGGTGCCGACCAGGAGACCCTGGACCGGCTGCGGGACAACCTCGGCGTGGACCAGCCCTTCACCGCACGCTGGTGGCACTGGCTGACCTCCGCCCTCGGCGGCGACCTGGGCCACTCCAGCGTGCTGCGGCAGCCCGTGGCGCAGGTGATCGGTGAGCGCCTGGTGTGGTCGACGCTGTTGTGCACGGTCGCGTTCGTCACCGCCGTGCTGATCGGCACCCTGCTCGGAGTGCTGGCCGCCCGAAGCCCGGGCTCGATGCTGGACCGGGCCGTCAGCTCGCTCGCGTACACGCTGGAAGCGGCGCCGGTCTTCTGGATCGCGCTGCTCGCCGTCTGGCTGTTCGCCCTCCAACTGGACGTCCTCCCGGCCGGCGGCCTCACGGACACGGCCAGCGAACAGGTCACCCCTGGGCAGGTGGCGAGCCATCTGATCCTGCCCGCCGGGGTGCTCGCCGTCTCCCAACTCCCCTGGTTCACCCTGTACGTCCGGCAGGGAGTCGGCGATGCCCTTGCGGAGGACCCCGTACGCGGCGCCCGGGCCAGGGGCCTGAGCGAGACCACCGTCCTGCTCGGCCACGCGCTGCGCTCCGGACTCCTGCCGGTCCTCACGCTGATCGGCTCCCGCGTCCCCGAGCTGATCACGGGCGCCCTGCTCGTGGAGACCGTCTTCAGTTGGCCGGGCATCGCCGCGGCCACCGTCGAGGCGGCCACCGCCGTCGACTTCCCCCTGCTCGCGGCCCTCACGACGCTGGCTGCCGCCGCCGTCCTCGTCGGCAACCTGTTCGCCGACCTCCTCTACGGACTGTTCGACCCGAGGGTGAAGCTCAGTGAAATGTGACTCCCATGACCCCAGTTGAGACCGACGTGCGGTCCGGGCCCGGATGGCGCTCCCCCGGCACCAAGCGCCGCTCGACCCGCACGCTGCGGATACGCACCTCGGCCGCGCTGGTCGCCCTGACCGTCCTCGCAGTGCTGCTCGTGCCGCCGCTGGTGCAGCTCGACCAGCAGGCCGTCGACCTGGCCGCCAAACTGCAACCGCCGTCCTGGGCCCATCCCTTCGGCACCGACGACGTCGGCCGGGACCTGCTGCTGCGCTGCGTCTACGGCCTCCGGGTCTCCCTGCTCGTCGGCGTGGCCGCCGCGCTCACCGCGACCGTCATCGGCACGGCCGTCGGCGCCACGGCCGGGGCGCTGGGCGGCTGGGCCGACCGCGCGCTGATGCGGGTGGTCGACACGGTCTCCTCCGTGCCCCATCTGCTGCTGGGCATCTTCATCGTCGCGATGTTCCGGCCGGGCGTCTGGCCGGTGATCGTCTCGGTCGCGCTCACCCACTGGCTGTCCACCGCCCGGATCGTGCGCGCCGAGGTCCTGTCCCTGCGTTCACGCCCGTACATCGACGCCGCCGTCTCCGGCGGTGCGTCGCGTTGGCGGGTCGCGGTCCGGCACCTGCTGCCCGCCGTGCTGCCGCAGGCCGCGCTGGCCGCCGTACTGATGGTGCCGCACGCCATGTGGCACGAGTCGGCGCTGTCCTTCCTCGGGCTCGGTCTGCCCACGCATCTGGCCAGCCTCGGGAACCTCATCCAGGGGGCGCGGGGCTCGCTGCTCGCCGGACAGTGGTGGCCGACCCTGTTCCCGGGCCTGTTCATCATCGTCCCCACACTCGCCATCGCCGGACTGTCCGGGGCCTGGCGGGAGCGGATCAACCCGCGCCGCCGATCGGAGCTGATGCTGTGACCGAGCGACCTCCCGTGCTGTCGGTGCGTGGGCTGTCCGTGCGCTTCCTCATGCCCGGCGGACGCCGTGTCGCGGCCGTCACCGACGCCCGGTTCGACGTGGCGGCCGGCGAATGCCTCGCCCTGATCGGTGAGAGCGGTTGCGGAAAGTCCGTCCTCGCCTCCGCCCTCCTCGGCCTGCTGCCCTGCAACGCCCAGACCGCCGGCGAGGCCCGGCTCGGCGACCTCGACCTGCTCACCGCCGACGAACGCACCCTCGCCCGCACGGTACGGGGCCGCCGTATCGGCCTGGTCCCGCAGAGCCCGGCGGCACACCTCACCCCGGTGCGCACCATCCGCTCCCAGCTGGAGGAGACGGTCACGGCGTTGACGGGCGTGCGCGGGCGGACGGCCGTACGTGCCGCTGCCGAGGCGGCCGCCGAGCGCACGGCCTTCCCCGTGGACCACCTCGACCGCCACCCGCACGAACTGTCCGGCGGGCTCGCCCAACGCGCCGCGACCGCCCTCGCGCTGGTCGGCGACGCGCCCCTCCTGCTCGCCGACGAGCCCACCACCGGGCTCGACCGCGACCTGGTGGAGCACACGGTCGACGAACTGCGGCGCCACATCGACGACGGCGACCGGGGCCTGCTGATGATCACCCATGACCTGGCGGCGGCCGAGCGCATCGCCGACCGGGTCGCCGTCATGTACGCGGGCCGCATCGTCGAACTCGCCGCCGCAGCCGCCTTCTTCGGCACCCCCGGCCCCCGCCATCCCTACAGCCGCGGGCTCCTCGACGCCCTCCCCGACCGCGCCTTCGCGCCCATCCCCGGCATGCCCCCGGAGCTCGGCGACCTCCCCGCCGGCTGTGCGTTCGCGCCGCGCTGCGACCGTGCCACGGACGCCTGCGCCGGTCTGCCGCCGGTGACCGAGGCCGCGGCCTGCCACCATCCGCACGTCCCGGAGGACGCCCGTGCTTGAACTGCGCGCCATCACCGCCGGATACGACAGAGGCGCGCCCGTCGTACGGGACGCCTCCCTGACGGTCGAACCCGGCGAGGCCGTCGGCCTGCTCGGCCCCAGCGGCTGCGGCAAGTCCACCCTCGCCCGCGTCGCCGCGCTCCTGCACCGCCCGGAAACCGGAACCGTCCTCCTGGACGGCACCCCCGTACGCCGCTGGCGGCACGCCGCCCCGCGCGAACAGCGCACCGCCTTCGGCGTCGTCTTCCAGCAGCCCCGCCTCTCCGCCGACCCCCGGCTGCGCCTGGCCCAGCTGATCGCCGAGCCCCTGCTCGCCACCGGCCGACGGGAGGGCTCGGCCGACCGGATCGCCGAACTGGCCGAAGCCGTCGGCCTCACCCCCGACCTGCTCTCCCGGCGCCCCCACGAGGCCAGCGACGGCCAGCTCCAGCGCGCCTGCCTCGCCCGTGCCCTCGTGCTCCGCCCGCGCTGGCTCGTGTGCGACGAGATGACGGCCATGCTCGACGCGTCCACCACCGCCGCCTTGGTGACGGTGGTCGAGGACTACCGCCGGACCACCGGCGCGGGCGTACTGGCCATCGGGCACGACCGCACGCTGCTGCAGCGGTGGTGCGACCGCACGGTCCACTGGGACGAGGTGGGCGCCGAGAAGCCCCTGGCGCGACGGTCCTGAACAACTCCACGCGCCCGGGACACGGGTGTCAGTCCTCCGCGGGCATCACGCGGGTCACCTTGCCCTTGGTGTCGGCCTCCAGGTAGCCGGCCTGGTACGCGTCGGTGAGGTAGACGGCGACTCCGGCCGGAGTGTCGAAGACGTCGTTGGGCTGTCGCACCAGCAGGTAACGGGACTCCGGCTTGTCGACGTTGAGCTTCCTCTCGGCCTCTTCGAGGAGCGCGGGGACCCGGTCCCAGTTGAATTCGTCGAGGCTGACGGGCTGGTCGCCGCCGGAGAGGGTGCCGGAGATGATGCCCTTCTCCACACCCTGCCCCGGGCGGTAGGTGTAGGAGTCGTACTTCGTGTCGCTGCCGTCGACCATCAGCTCGGCGGACGCGTACTCCGGGTAGACGGTGAAGTCGCCGAACCGGTCCCGGCCGGTCTCGTCCTTGAACGCCTTGATGGCTTCGCGGATGCCGTCCGGGGTGAGCAGGGTGCCGGTCTTCGGCTGCTCCGACTGCCGGGCCGCCGGAGCGGCGCCGGCGTCCGCGTCGGTCGGTGAGACGGTCGACTGCGGGGTCGATGGGGCGGGCGTGTTGCCGCGCGCGTCCGCGTCACCCGACTCGCCTCCGACGGGCAGCAGCCACCACAGCAGAGCCAGGGCGCCGGCGAGCGAGGTCCCGGTGACGGCCAGCAGGGCGGTCCGGCCCGGGCGGCGTCGGGGAGCTGCTTGCGCGGGCACCGTCAGCGGCTGGGGAGGGGTCTGCCCCGGCCATGGGTGGACCGGCGGCGGCCCGAATCCGGCGGGGGTGGGCGTCGAGGCGGGGCCGCCCGACGGGAAGGACGTGGGCGACGAAGAGGCCCCGCCTGGGTATGTGGGGGCGGTCGGGGCGGAGCCCGGGGCGGACGTGTATGTGGGACCGGGCGGCGGGTTCAGCGGATACGACGTGGCCTCGTCCCGCACCGCCGAGGCGTCCGGCCCGCCCGAACCGGACTCGACCTCCGCCAGCTTGAGGTCCAGTACGGCGGCGGACGGCCGCGCCGACGGGTCCCGTACGAGCACGCTCATCAGTACGTCCCGCAACGCGCCGGCACGCACCGGCGGCGGCACGTCGTCGTGGAGGACCGCGGCGAGGGTGGCCAGGGTGTTGGCCCTGCGCAGCGGGTGGTGGCCCTCCACGGCGTTGTACAGCATCATCGCCAGCGACCACAGGTCGGAGGAGGAGCCGCCCTCGTGCCCGGAGATGCGCTCCGGCGCCATGAAGTCGGCCGTGCCGATGATGGAGCCGGTGGCGGTGAGGTTGGTCGACTCGCGGATCGCGGCGATGCCGAAGTCGGTGAGGACGGGGCGCCCGTCGGGCCGCATCAGGACGTTGGCGGGCTTCACGTCCCGGTGCTGGATGCCGGCCTCGTGCGCGGCGGTCAGCGCGGCGAGCACTCCCCGGCCGATTCGCGCCGCCTCGGCCGGCGGCATCGGTCCCTGGGCCAGCCGGTCGGCCAGCGAGCCGCCGCTGACCAGCTCCATGACGATCCACGGGTAGGTGCCGTCGCCGCCATCGACTATGTGGTGGATGGTGACGACGTTCGGATGGTCGATCCGGGCCAGGGCCCTGGCCTCGCGCAGCACGCGTTCGCGCAGCATCCGCGCGCTGTCGGGATCGTATTCGGCGAGGTCCCGGTCGGGCGGGCGGACCTCCTTGACCGCCACCAGCCGGTGCAGCACCAGATCCCTGGCCCGCCAGACCGTCCCCATCCCGCCGCCACCGAGACGGGCCTCCAACTCGAAGCGCCCGTCGACGACTCGTCCACCGGGACCTCTGTCTGCCTCACTCATGGGCGGGAGCTTAGTTGTCGCCACGGACAGTGTTCGCCGGTGGTCATGGCTACCGAGCTGGAGGTAGGGCGGTTCAGCCCTGGCAGGCCTGTCCCGGCTCGTGTGCAGTCGACGGGCCGCGCTTCATCGTCGCCAGCAGTTCGTCGCCGAAGAGACCTTCCGTCTCGGGGTGCAGCGGCGCGTTGATCGTGAGGATGCCGCAGTGCGGGGCCATGTCGGCGGCCGTCGGGTGGAAGGTCAGGCCCAGTTCCCGCTCGATGTCCTCGGGGAGGCGGTGGCGGTCGGTGCAGTGCAGCTTCACGTCGAAGGGCGCGAGGCGCCTCAGTACCGCCAGGCCGATCCGTCCGGCGGCCACCGTACCGACGTGCATCCCCTCCAGGTCGTACGAACGCGCCACGCAGTCGGCGATGTTCCAGCCGCCGTCGACGACCACCTGGTGCGAGGGCAGGTGGTTGCGCGCCAGGGACAGCGTCATCATCACCGCGTGTTCGGCGACGCTGATGCTGTTGCAGTAGGGCACCTCGGCGACCGTCACACTCCTCGACTTCGCCGCCGCCCATCTGCGCGTCCCTCGCGCCGACTGCCGGCTCACGGAGGAGGCGGTGCTCCACCCCGGCGGACGGCTCCCCCTCAAGCAGCTGTACGCGGCGGCCCAGGCGGTCGGTGTCGCCCTCGCCGCGGACGGGCACTTCGGCGGCACGCCGCGCTCGGTCGCCTTCAACGCCCAGTGGCTCCGCATCGCCGTCGACCCCGGCACCGGGGAGATCCGCACCTGCGCAGCGTCCACGCGGCCGACGCGGGCAAGGTCATGAACCCGATGCAGTGCCGGGGCCAAATCGAAGGCGGCGTCGCCCAGGCGCTGGGGGCCACCCTCTTCGACGACGTCCGCATCGACGACCGCGGCGAGGTCGGGACAGCCGCGTTCCGCCGCTACCGGCTCCTCCAGTACGCCGACGTCCCGCGCACCGGGGTCCACGTCATGGAGACGGCCGACGCCATCGGACCGTTGGGAGCCAAGTCGATGAGCGAGAGCCCCTTCAACCCGGTCGCCCCCGCCTTCGTGTGGCTGGGGCTGCGGGATCAGGGGGTGAGCGGTCACTGATGGCGAGGCCTCACCCCCCACGAGGTGTAGCCGCCGTCCACGCGGATCGCGTTGATGCCGCTGATGTGACGGGCCCCGCAGCGGTCCTGGGGCAGGACCAGCTGTGGGCCGGCGCGGTGGAGAAAGGTGTCGTCGATGCCGACCGCGAGCAGGTCGGGCGCGCGGCCGAAGTCGGGGTCGATCTCCGCCCAGGACAGCAGGGCGTGGTGGCCGTCCGTGCCGGAGACCGCGATCAGGAAACGCAGGCGGTCCTTGCGGCGGGCGGGGTCGAAGACGGGACCGGCCGCCGACAGGACGTCGTACAGCAGCGGCCCGGTGAAGCGGTGGTGCCGGATACCGCTGGTGGCGCACTCGAAGCTGACCTCGGCCTCGTGCTGCGGCCAGCGAGCAGGTCGGGCACCGTCAGGCGGGCCGGATGGGCCAGATCACCGGTGAGGGCGAGTTCAGCCACCCGTCCGGCGGCCGTACCGACAGATGCCAGGGATCGACTCACGACAACCACCTCCCGGATGACCGTACCCGGACCCTGATCCCGTACAAACGCACATGCCAGCCCGCGCGATCACCCCTCCGGCTCATGCGATGCAACAGGCGACTTTCCCCTTGCATCTGCGGCATTATCATCGGCGTATGCACACCTACCGGATCGGGGACGCGGCCGCCTTACTCGGCGTCAGTGCCGACACCGTGAGGCGTCTGGTCGACGGCGGGAAACTCACCGCCGAACGCGAGACATGGGTCACCGGATCATCCCCGGGCCGGCCCTGGCGGCCTACGCCCGGCAGTTGCACCGTACGGAGCGGGAATCCGCCGCCTCCTCGGCCCGCAACCGTCTCTCCGGGATCGTCACCGCCGTGCTCCTCGGGGACGTGTCGGCCCATGTGGAGATCCAGACCGGGCCGTTCCGGGTGGTGGCGATGGTCAGCCGTGAGTCGGCTGAGGAGCTGAAGTTGGAACCCGGGGTTCCGGCGGTTGCCGTGATCGAGTCGACCAACGTGGTCGTCGAAAGACCGTAGATCGACAGGTGATTGTGCGTCCGCCAGGACCACAGGTGATTGTGCGTCCGCCAGGACCACAGGTGATTGTGTCCGTCAGGACCAGAGGGAGTGGACCCGTGTTGACCCGTACCGCGCGCCGGAACCGCCGGACCCTGCAGGTGGCCGGCGCAGGAGCCGCCGCGCTGCTGGCGCTGAGCGCCTGCTCGTCGTCCGACGACGCCTCCTCGACGAAGTCGGGCTCCTCCGCGTCCGCCTCCTCGTCGGGCAAGCTCTCCGGCGAGGTGACCGTCTTCGCGGCGGCCTCGCTGAAGGAGAGCTTCACGACACTGGGCAAGGAGTTCGAGAAGGAGCACCCGGGTACGAAGGTCACCTTCAGCTTCGGCGGCAGCGACTCGCTCGCCGCGAGCATCACGGGCGGCGCTCCGGCCGACGTGTTCGCCTCGGCAAGCCCCAAGACGATGAAGATCGTCACGGATGCGGGGGACGCCTCCGGCACGCCCGCCACCTTCGTCCGCAACGAACTGGAGATCGCCGCCCTGCCGGGCAACCCCGACAAGATCTCCTCCCTCGAGGACCTCACCGAGTCGGGCCTGAAGGTCGTGCTCTGCGACAAGGAGGTGCCGTGCGGTGCCGCCGCGCAGAAGGCGCTGGAGGCGAGCAACCTGAAGCTCACGCCCGTCTCCTACGAGCAGGACGTCAAGGCCGCCCTGACGAAGGTCGAGCTGAAGGAGGCCGACGCGGCCGTCGTCTACAAGACGGATGTGCACGCGGCGGGTGACAAGGTGGAGGGCGTGGAGTTCCCCGAGTCCGCCGACGCCATCAACGACTACCCGATCACGCTGCTGAAGGACGCGCAGAACGCCGAGGCCGCCAAGGCGTTCATCGCGCTGGTGCAGTCCGCCGAGGGCCAGAAGGTCCTGACCACGGCCGGGTTCCTCGAGCCGTGATCCCGGGCGACAAGGCCGGTGCCACGACCGATTCCCTCCGGGGTGGGCCGCGGCGTCGACGCATCCGTACGGGCGTGCCGCTGCCCCTGCTGTTCCCCGCTCTGCTCGGCCTGGCGTTCCTGATCGTGCCGCTGATCGCCCTGCTCGTACGGACCCCGTGGCGGAGTCTGCCCGAGCAGCTGACCAGCGCCGAGGTGTGGCAGGCGCTCCAGCTGTCCCTGGTCTGCGCCACGGCCGCCACCGCGGTGAGCCTGGTGATCGGCGTGCCGCTGGCCTGGCTGCTGGCCCGGGTGGAGTTCCCCGGCCGCGGCCTCGTACGGGCCCTGGTCACCCTGCCCCTCGTCCTGCCGCCGGTCGTCGGCGGTGTGGCGCTGCTGATGGCGCTCGGCCGCAACGGCATCGTCGGGCAGTGGCTGGACTCCTGGTTCGGGATCACGCTTCCGTTCACCACAGCGGGGGTCGTGGTCGCGGAGGCGTTCGTGGCGATGCCGTTCCTCGTCATCAGCGTCGAGGGCACCCTGCGGGCCGCCGACCCCCGCTACGAGGAGGCCGCCACCACCCTGGGCGCGTCCCGTTTCACAGCATTCCGCCGGGTCACACTGCCCCTCATCGCCCCCGGCATCGCGGCGGGCGCGGTCCTGGCCTGGGCCCGCGCGCTCGGCGAGTTCGGCGCGACGATCACTTTCGCCGGAAATTTCCCCGGCCGTACGCAGACCATGCCCCTGGCCGTGTACCTGGCGTTGCAGAGCGACCCCGAGGCGGCCATCGCGCTCAGCCTGGTGCTGCTGGCTGTGTCGATCGCGGTGCTGGCGGGGTTGCGGGACCGATGGATGACAGCGGGATGAGCCGGGGTACGGGACCGTGGGAGGTCGGCCGGGCCGTCCGGCGTTCCCGCCCGCGGGGTGACCGTCCGGCCACCGGCCCAGCGCGGACCCCGGAGAGCAGCCCGGCCTCCCGTCCTCCGCGACCCCTGGACGACAGCCACGCACGCGGGCCCACGAACCACAGAGCGACGACCAGGCTCGAACCACCGCAGGATCGCCCGCCCACCCCAGGCCGGCCCTGCCCGAACGTGAGATGACTGCCGGATGACCGAGACCTACGACGTCCGCGCCGACGCCGTTCCGGACGGGCTCGACGCCCGCCTCGTCGTGGACCGCGGTGCCTTCCGCCTCGACGTGGCGCTGACCGTCGCTCCCGGCGAGGTGGTCGCGCTGCTGGGCCCGAACGGGGCGGGCAAGACCACCGCCCTGCGTGCCCTCGCCGGGCTGACCCCGCTCAGCGGCGGCCATCTGCGGCTGGACGGTGCGGAGTTGGACCGTACGCCGCCCGAGTCGCGACCGGTCGGCGTCGTTTTCCAGGACTACCTGCTCTTCCCCCACCTCACCGCGCTCGACAACGTGGCGTTCGGGCCGCGCTGCCAGGGCGCGTCCAAGGCTCAGGCGCGGGCGCAGGCCGCCGAGTGGCTGGGCCGCCTGGGGCTGACGGATCACGAGGGCGCCAAACCGCGCAAGCTTTCCGGCGGCCAGGCCCAGCGTGTCGCCCTCGCCCGCGCGCTCGCCACGAGCCCCCGGCTGCTGCTGCTCGACGAACCGCTGGCGGCGCTGGACGCCCGAACCCGCCTGGAGGTCCGAGCCCAACTCCGCCGTCACCTGGCCGAGTTCGAGGCGGTCGCCGTACTCGTCACGCACGATCCACTCGACGCCATGGTCCTGGCCGACCGCCTCGTCGTCGTCGAGCACGGCCGAGTCGTCCAGGAGGGCGCGCCGTCCCACATCGCCCGCCACCCCCGTACGGACTACATCGCCCAGTTGGTCGGCCTGAACCTCTACCGGGGCGAGGCCGAGGGCCACACCGTGCGACTCGACGCCGGGCCGTCCGTCACCACGACGGAGGACCTGTCCGGGCCCGTCTTCGTGGCGTTCCCGCCCAGCGCGGTCACGCTCCACCGCGACCGCCCTACCGGCTCCAGCGCACGTAACCTGTGGCAGTGCCAGGTGGCCGGCCTGGAGACGCACGGCGACCAGATCCGCGCCGACCTCACCGGCGAACTCCCCTTGGCCGCGGACCTCACCACGGTCGCCGCCGCCGAACTCGATCTGCACCCGGGCGCGGAGGTCTGGGCGACGGTGAAGGCGGCACAGACCCACGCCTACCCCGTCTGAGCACCCCGAGCCCGCCCGTCGAGGCTCGCAACGGCTGACACGTGAGGCGGTCGGGTCCGGTGGGCTCCGGTGGGCCTTGCCTCAGGACCGCCGCCCGCCGAACTGCCGGTCGTGGACCTCGACATCGGCGTCCCGCTTTGCCGTCGGCAGCCTCGCACGCCACCGAGAGCGGAGCGGAGCTCACCACTTCCCGCAGGTGAGGGCCAATGCCTCACTCGCTGTGGCATGATCCGCTCCCATGCCGTCGTTACCCGCGTGGTCGTCAAGGGCCGCTGGCCGTCTGCTGATCGTCCTGCTCGCGCTGCTCACCGCGCAGGGCGCCACCGGCGCCGATGCCGTCACGTCATCCGGGGCTGAGGCCACGACCACCTCCACGCCCACCGCGACACCCGATCGGCTTCGCTACGACGTGTCGCTGCGCGGCAACGCCGACGGCTCTCGCTGGACGGGCCGGCAGCGGGTGTCGTTCCGCAACTCTTCCGATCGGCCGCTGCGTGAGGTGTACATCCGCCTCTGGGGCAACGGCGTGGACGAGTGCGGCTCGCCAGGCACGCCGTCACCGGTCGAGGTGTCCAGGGTCGGCGGGGGTACCGCGGGCCGGCTCTCCGTGAACTGCACGGCTCTGCGGATCGCCCTGCCGAGGCCGCTCGCGCGCGGGGATCGCGCGGCCGTCGCCTTCGACGTGTCCATCACCGTGCCCGAGCGCAACAGCCGCTTCGGCCGCGAGGGCGCCTTCCGTTTCCTGGGTAATGCGCTGCCGGTGCTGGCCGTGCACGATGCCAAGGGCTGGCACCTCGATCCGTATGTGTCGACCGGGGAGAGCTTTCACACCCTGGCCGGCGACTTCCGGGTGGCCATCGACCACCCCACCGCCCTCAAGGTCCCGGCCACCGGCCGCACTTGGACGCGCCCCGGCGAGCACGGTCGCAGCCTGACACTGAGCGTCGCGCACCGAGTACGGGACTTCGCGTGGGCGGCGGGCCCGTTCCGCACCGCCACGGAGACCACGCCCGGCGGCGTGCGGGTGAGGTCGTACTGGGCGCCGGGCACGTCCGGCGAGGGGGTGCGCCTCACCCGTCAGGACGGTGCCGCCGCCGTCGACCGGTTCGGCGAGGAGTTCGGCCGCTATCCGTACGGCGAGATCGACCTCGTGATGACCAGCGGGTTCGGCGGCGGCATGGAGTACCCCGGCCTGGTCCTCCTCGGCACCACCGACGAGGGCAGTGCCGTCGTCCACGAGGTCGCCCACCAGTGGTGGTACGGCATCGTGGGCAACGACGAATACGGCGCGCCCTGGCTCGACGAGAGCTTTGCCCAGTACGCCAACGCCCGCTTCCACGGCTGGGAAACCCGCGACTGCTGGTCGCAGGTCGACTGGCCGAGCGACGAAACAGCGCTGACCAATTCGATGGCGTACTGGGCCGGACACCCCGGCGAATACCACTTGCTCTATACGGCCGGGCCCTGCGCGCTGGCGGACCTGGAACGCACTCTCGGCGCGAACACCATGGCCCGCCTCCTCAAGGAGTATGCCCGCGATAACTGGTACGGCGTTTCCACCACCGCGGAATTCAAGAAGGCCGCCCAATCCGTGACGGGCAAGGACCTGAACCCGTTCTGGAAGCTGCACCGGATCCGGTGAAGGACGGTCAGGGAACCAGCTTGATCGAGTTGTACGGCGTCAGCGAACCGTGGAACGCCTTCCCGGCGGGAATGGTCACGGTGCAGTTCGTGCCGTTGTAGCCGAGGCAGAGCAGTGCGCGCGCGCCGCCGGTCTGGTTGTTCCAGACGGTGTGGTCGTCGTATTCGTTCACGAAGTTGTACGTGCCGTAGTAGTAGTACCGGTGCTCGGGAACCGGGTTCCCCATGGGAATCAACGTGTCGTAGACGCAGACGTGGCCGGGCGAACAGTTGTCGACGGTGGGTCCGGGATTGTCGTCGATCCACATGGCCGCGGCAGGAGACGCACCGATCATGGTGGTGACGGCTGCTACGGCAATGGCCGCGGACACGGTGGCACCACGCAGTCCCAGACGTTCGATCCGGTTCTTGAGCGTCATTTCAAAACCCCCCAGTTTCATGAAGTGCACACGCACGAACTCGCCCGAATCTACTGGTAGTTGAGCGACTATCACAAGCCCCGCAATTACCGGTCGAATCAGCCCTTGGAGAAACGGCGCTGCACGTCGGGCCGGGACCTGAGGCGGTCCGGGTAGCCGGGGCCCATCCGCGCGGTCGTGTCGTCGGCGTGCAGCGGCTCGTGGCAGGCGGAGCACACCACCTCCGCCTGACCGTCGTGGCCGCAGGCCTCGTGGTGCAGGGTGACCGGAGGTCCCTCGGGCCCGGCGAGCCAGCGGTCGCCCCAGCTCGCCATCGCCGCGAGGACCGGGAAGAGGTCCTTGCCCTTCTCCGTCAGCAGGTACTCGTGGCGTGGCGGCTCGCTCTCGTAGAGCCGCCGCTCCAGCAGCCCCGCCTCGACCAGGCGGCGCAACCGGTCGGTGAGCGTGTTCCGGGCGATGCGCAGCTCTCCCTGGAAGTCGTCGAAGCGACGGCAGCCGTAGAACGCCTCCCGCAGTACCAGCGGGGTCCAGGCGTCCCCGACCACGTCCAGGGTTCGCGCGATGGAGCACGGCCAGTTCGCGAATGACGTCCGCGCGCTCATGTCCGCACTCCGGCCTCGTGGACCAGCTCGATCGCTCGGCCCAGGGTGTCGAGCCGGGCGGCCAGGTCCGCACCGGCCGGATACAGGCGGACGGTGTCCACGCCCGCGTCGCGCCAGACGCGCAGCCGCTCCCGGACCATGGTCTCGGTGCCGATCAACGTGGTCGCGAGGACCATCTCGTCGGTGACCAGCGCGGCCGCTCCGTCCCGGTCGCCGGCCTGCCAGCGCTGACGCACCTCTGCGGCGACCTCCGCCCAACCCTGCCTGCTGTAGGCGCGGTTGTAGAAGTTGGTGGACGCCGAGCCCATGCCGCCGAGGCTGAAGGCCAGTTCCTTCTTGCGGCCGGCCACCATGGCGCTCAGGGCTTCCTCGTCGGGAGCGAAGGCCACTTCGGCGCCCTGGCAGACGTCCAGATCCGCTCGGGCGCGCCCGCCGTGCGCCAGCCCTTCGTCCAGGTGAGCGAAGTAGGCACCCGCCGCTCCCTCGGGCACGAAGCTCGTGCCGAGCCAGCCGTCGGCGACCTCGCCGGTCAGCCGGAGCATGGCCGGTGACAGTGCGGCCAGGTACAGCGGCACGGGATGCTCCGCCCGCATCGACACTTTCATCGGTACGGCGTCGCCGCCGGGCAGCGGGATGCGGTACTCGGTGCCGGAGTGGTCGATCTTGCCGCCGGCCAGGACCTGGCGCACGATTTCCACCGTCTCGCGGACGCGCGCCAGCGGGCGGGCGAAGGGAACGCCGTGCAGTCCCTCCATCACCTGCGGTCCCGAGGGGCCGAGGCCGAGCAGGAAGCGTCCCTGGGACAGGTTGGACAGGGTGATCGCGGTCTGTGCGAGCGCGACCGGGGTGCGCGTCCCTACCTGCATCACTCCGGAGCCCAGCAGCATGCGTTCGGTGCGGGCGGCGTAGTAGCCCAGGGCGGAAGGCGCGTCCGAGCCCCATGCCTCGGCCACCCAGCAGATGTCCAGGCCCAGCTTCTCCGCCTCGACGACGAAGTCCGCCTGCCGGGTCCAGGAACCGAGCCCCGACGCCTCGACCGTGATCGCGGCCCTCATCACGCCTCCGCCAGCTTCTTGATCTGTCCCAGCGTGGCGGTCATGTTGCGCTCGAACTCACGCAGGCGTACGAACACGATCTTCTGTTCCTTGTCCGGCATCGCGTCGATCGCGAAGGACAGGCCGGAGCGCCCGGGGCCCATCTGCATCCACTCGGCCAGTTCGGTTCCGCCGTCCTTGGACTCCAGGCGGAAGCGCCAGACGGCGGAGGGGCTGGCAGGGTCCGACACGGCCCAGGTGAGGAGGTGCGGGGGCTCGCACTCGATGACATGCGAGGTGGTCTCCCACTCGCCCAGGGAGTCGTGCCTGCTCCTGCCGACGAACCGAGCGCCCACGGCGGGCCGGACCGCGCCGTCGAGCCACTGCACCGACTGAAGCTCGTCGCTCATGTCCGGCATCAGCGTCACATCGGAGACGATCGCCCACACCCGGTCCGGCGGCGCCTCCACCCACGTCCGCACTTCGACCGTGGGCGTGTCCGCATAGCGCGCGCCCGTCCAATCCACCCCGCACCAACTCCATCCCCGACGAAGGCCCGTGACCTTCAGAGTTGCGTAACGAGACTCACTGCGTCAAGAGTGCTGCGGGGCCAGGCTGCGCGCACCCTCCGCCCTGGCCCCTCGTCCCTCACGCGTCGACGTCGCCCGTCTTCTTCAGCACGGCCTGCCTCAGCCGCGTCTCGACATCGCTGCGCTGCTCGCCCTGCGCCTTCGCGTAGTCGGCAACCGCGGTCCGCACATCGCGAGCCAGGTCCCGCCAGGCCCGCCACGCCGTGTTGTACGTGGTGGTCTGCCGCGAGCTCCAGCCGCCTTCCTCATTGGGCGGCCCGTACATGCCCCGCAGCTCCTCCACGCGATGGTGCGCCTGCTCGGCCGCGCGCTGCTTCTCCACGAGCTCATCGAAAATGTTCGTCACACAAATGGAGCATAGGGAGATAAATGCCGCACCGCGCGTCGAACCGGGATCCGGCTGGGGCGGATACCCACCGGGGCATCGCCCGGCTCAGGCCGACGGCGCCACGGCGGCCCGCTCCGCCCACTCCCGCGCCGAGAGATCGAGCAGCGCTTCCATGTCCTCCGGGTCGGGCAACGGCCCGTGATCTCCCGTCACTTGAAGGGCGGAGGCGGCGGTGAGGTGGCCCAGTCGCAGGGCGCGTGCCGTGGTCCCGCCCCGCAGCAGGCCCGCGAGGAAGCCGGCCGCGAAGGCGTCGCCGGCGCCGACGGCCTCCACCACGGTCGTGCGCGGCGTCGGCACCGTGGCTGTTCCTTCGTCACTGAACGCGGTCGCGGCGTTCGCGCCGTCCTTCACGACGAGGATGCGCGGGCGCGGGAGGTACTCCCGTACGTCCCCCGGTGTCAGGTTCTCGCCCCACAGGGCCTGCGCCTCGTCCAGGCCGACGAAGACGATGTCCGCCCGGTCCGCCAGCTCGCGCAGCACCCTCGGGGCCGAGCCGTCCGGCCACAGGGCGGCGCGGTGGTTGACGTCGAAGCTCACCGCGTACGGGCGCGCGTCGCTCTCGGGGTCCAGCACCCGTGTCACCAGCCGACGGCACGGCTCGGAAAGCGCGGGCGTGATGCCGGTCAGGTGCAGCAGCGAGGCCGTGCGCAGGGGCTCGCAGTCCAGGGCCTCGGGGCCCAGGGCGGACGCGGCCGAGCCGCGCCTGTAGTAGTGCACGCGAGTCCCATCGGAGCCCGGGTCCTTCACCAGCAGGCCGGTCGGGCGGTGGGGGTCGGTGCGCACGTGCGACACATCGACGCCGGCGGCGGCCACGGTGGCGCGCACGCGCTGTCCCAGCGGGTCGTCGCCGAGCGCGGAGAGCCAGGCCACCGGGATGCCGTGGTCGGCGAGGTACATGGCGACGTTCGACTCGGCTCCCGCCACCGACAGCCGCAGGTGCGCCGCGGTCACAAGCGGGGTCGCCGGGTCGGGGGCCAGGGCCGCCATCGTCTCGCCGACGCAGACGACCGGGCCCGGGGTGGGGCGCCAGGGGGTGGTCATGGTGGACGGCTGCGCGGCAGGCGTAGGGGGTGCCTCCGGGGCGGCCGTATCGGACGGCGGCGCGGCGGTCATGCCGGATGCCTCGGCAGGTGCAGCGCCGGATGCCCCTCCGGCAGCCATACCGGACGGCTGTCCGACGGGCCCGCCGGGTGTCTCCGCGGCAGCGGCAGCGGATGGCAGCCCGACCGTCATGCCGGACGCCTCGGCAGGTGCAGCGCCGGATGCCCCTCCGGCAGCCATACCGGACGGCTGTCCGACGGGCCCGCCGGGTGTCTCCTCGGCAGCGGCAGCGGATGGCAGCCCGACCGTCATGCCGGATGCCTCGGCAGGTGCAGCGCCGGATGCCCCTCCGGCAGCCCTACCGGACGGCCGCGCGGCGGACACGGCCGGCCCCCGACCGAACGGCCGCCCGACGGGCACGCCGGATGCCTCCGTGGCACCTCCAGCGGACGGCCGAACCCCGGCCGTACCGGATGCCTCAGCAGCTACGGCCCCGGATGCTTCCATGGCTCCCACACCGAACGGCAGCCCGACGGGCCCGCCGGATGTCTCCGCGGCAGCGGCAGCGGCAGCGCATGCCGTACCGGACGGCCGCGCGGCGGTCATGGCTCCCACACCGAACGGCAGCCCGACGGGCCCGCCGGATGTCTCCGCGGCAGCGGCAGCGGCAGCGCATGCCGTACCGGACGGCCGCGCGGCGGTCACGGCTGGTCCCCGACGGCGGTGGGACTTGAGGGATCTCCGGCGATAGTCGCGCTCGCCCGATCCCAGGTGGTCGCAGCATGCCGGGCGATGTCCGGCCGAACCGCGGGCGTCGGCGTGCCCGGTACGTCCACGTGGGCGGTGAACAGGGCCCCGTCGTCCGGGCCCGGTGCGGGCAGGCCCACGTGGGCGGTCGTGATGTGCAGGACGTCGTGGGCGAGGCACAGGCCGGCCGGCTGCCGTGCAGGCAACCGCAAGGTGCGGTCGAGTGTGCCGTCGGGGAGATGGCGCCGGACGGTGCCGGTGCCCCAGACGGCGATCCACACGGCGCCCTCGACGTCGACCGCCATGCCGTCGGGGCTGCCCTCGCCGATCGTCACGAAATCCTGGGGTGCGCCGAGGGCCGCAGTGACGGGGTCCACGGCATAGCGCCGGACCACGCCCCGCGCACTGTCGGCCAGATACATGACGCTGCCGTCCGGGGTGAACGCCGGTCCGTTGGGGACCGTGATGCCCTCCAGCACCCGTACGACCGCGCCGTCCCGGTCGAGGCGGTACAGCGAACCGGCGCCCTCCTCGGCGTCGTAGGCCATGCTGCCGGCCCAGAAGCGGCCGAACGGGTCGGCGACGGCGTCGTTCATGCGCATGGGGGTCCGAGCGCTGTCCTCCGGCCGGGCCAGCCAGTCGACCTGGCCGTCGGGGTGGAGGAGGCAGATGCCCGTGCCCGCGGCGGCGATCCAGGTGCCGACGTGACCGGCCAGGGGTGCCACGGCGCCCAGCGGGACGGGGAGTCGGGCCACCGTGTGCAGGGGTGCCGTGGGGTCCTCGGGGGCCGACAGGAGGCGGCCGGCGAGGATGTCGACGAGGACGATGCCGGAGCCGGTCCAGCGGATGCCCTCGCCCAGTTCGAGGCGGTCGGGGCGGGTGGGACGCAGGTCTGCCGTCACCGCGTCGCCTCTTCCACGACCTTGCGGAAGGCGCGGGCGCGCTCCCTGAGGGCGGTGATGCTGCCGCCGTCGGCCGCGTCGCCGACGAGGGGTGAGCCGACGCCGACCGCTATGGCCCCGGCCGCGAGGCAGGCGCGGGCGACGGCCTCGTCGACTCCGCCCACCGGGACGAACGCGGCGTCGGGGAACGGGCCGCGCAGGGCCTTCAGATAGGCCGCTCCCCCGGCCTCGGCGACCGGGAAGACCTTCAGCGCGGCCACTGCCACGGCCTGGGCCGCGATGATCTCGGTCGGGGTCAGCACCCCGGCAAGGACCGGTATGCCCAGCTCCCGCGCCGCGCCGACGCCGTCGCCGAGTCCCGGCGTGACGGCGAAGTCGGCTCCGGCGCTGTGGGCGGCGCGGGCGTCCTCGGCGGTCAGGACGGTGCCCGCGCCGAGGGGTCGGTCCGGGCCGAGCGTGGTCCGGGCGCGTTCGATGACGGAGAGGGCGCCCGGGGCGGCGAGTGAGACCTCGATCAGTTCGACGCCCTCCTCGGCCAGGGCCAGCACGGTGCGCAGGGCGGCATCGGGGTCGCCGCCCCGCACTATCGCGACCAGGCGGTGGGTGGCCAGCGCGGCGATCAGGTCCACGGACGGTGCTCCTTCGGTGCGGGGGTCGAGGGGCAGCGGCAGGCCCCGGTGAGCACGAGACGCCAGCGGACCTCGCCGGACGCCGGTACCCGCGCGGCGTCGTCGGGGCCGGCGTCGGCGAGGTCGAAGACGCGGCCGAGCATGGGCTCCACGCCCGTGCTCCGGTACGGGTGCGGCTGGGGGTAGCCGGCGAGGTTGCGCCACAGGGCGATCGACACGGGTTGTCCGTCCGCCGCCAGTTCCAGGGCGAGCCGGTCGCGGTGGTCGTGGACGCAGCATCGCGCCGAGTCGACGACCGCCCCGACCGCGGTGCCGTCGTCGGGTCCGAGCCGGTCGAGGGGCAGTCCGTGGGGCGCGGGCCAGCCGCCGGTGATCCAGGGTGCCCCGGCGGGCCAGGTCCGGGCCATGAGAGGGGCGGCCTCGGGGAACAGGCGGGTGGCCGCGCCGGCCGGCATGCGCAGGGTGGCCTGCGGCGAGAGGTCGAGCAGGGCGTGCGCGGCCCAGACGAAGCGGAAGCCGGGCCGGGCGGTGAGGGTGTAATCGACCTGGGTGCCGTCGGACGCTTCGCGGATGGACCGTGCGAGGGCGAAGGACTCGCACTCGACGTGTTCGGTGTCGCCGGTGCGGGTCCAGGGGCGTGACCAGGCGTCGCCGTGATCGGGGAGGCCTCGGACGGTGGGGATGCACTCCTCGAGGCCGCCCGCGTCCACGAACGCAGCACCCGGTACGACCTTGTCCCGTTCCGGCGTCGAACGGTGCCAGAGCCATTCACGGCCCGCCGAACGCAGGGACGTCCAGCGGCCGCCGTGCGCGGGGTCGGTGGTGATGGCCGGCACGGTCGTCACCATTCGGCGAAGGAGCCGTCGGCGTGCCGCCAGAGGGGGTTGCGCCAGGCGTGTCCGGTGCGGTCTGCCGCACGTACGGCCGCCTCGTCGATGGTGATGCCCAGGCCCGGGGCGTCGTTCAGCGGTGCGTGGCCGGCCACGAAACGGAACGGAGCGGGGTCGGCGAGGTAGGACAGCAGGTCGGCGTCCTTGTTGTAGTGGATGCCGCGGCTCTGTTCCTGGATCAGGAAGTTGGGGGTGGCGAAGGCGACTTGGAGGCTGGCGGCCAGCGCGATCGGGCCGAGCGGGCAGTGCGGGGCGAGCTGGGCGCCGTAGGTGTCGGCGAGGGAGGCGATGCGGTGGACCTCGGAGATGCCGCCGGCGTGGGACAGGTCGGGCTGGGCGACGGCGATGCCAGCGGTGAGGGCGGGCAGGAACTCGGCGCGGGAGTAGAGGCGTTCGCCGGTGGCGAGGGGGATCGGGGTCGCCGCGACCAGGCCGGGCAGCAGATGGCCGTGTTCGGGGACGACGGGTTCCTCGACGAACAGCGGGTGCAGCGGGGCGAGTTCGGCCAGGACCCGGCGGGCGCTCGCGGCGGTGAAGCGGCCGTGGAAGTCGACGGCGACGTCGCGGTCGGGGCCGAGTGCCTCGCGGGCGGCGGCCACCCGGGCGACCACCGCCGCGGTCTCGGCCGCGGTGCCGATCGCCGAGGTGGCGCCGGCGCCGTTCATCTTGACCGCGGTGAAACCGGCCTCGACCTGGGCGGCTATCTGTTCGGTGAGCTCGGCGGGTTCGTCGCCGCCGACCCAGGCGTAGACGCGGACGCGGTCGCGCACGGGGCCGCCCAGCAGGGCGTGCACGGGGGCTCCGTACGTCTTGCCGGCGATGTCCCACAGGGCCTGGTCGAGGCCGGCGACGGCGCTGGACAGGACGGGGCCTCCGCGGTAGAAGCCCCCCTTGGTGAGGACCTGCCAGTGGTCCTGGATGCGCAGCGGGTCCTGGCCGACGAGGTACTCGGCGAGGACGTCCACCGCGGCGCGGACCACCTCGGCCCGTCCCTCGACGACGGGTTCGCCCCAGCCGACCACGCCGTCGTCGGTCTCGATCCGGCAGAACAGCCAGCGCGGCGGGACCAGGAAGGTTTCTATCCGGGTGATCTTCACTTACCGCCGTTGCCTTTCGTGTCGTCGGGTCCGTCGATCCGGTCCAGGTCGCGTCCGGCCTGGACGAGCAGGGCCCGCATCGCCGCCTCCGCGGCCTGCGGGTCCTGGTCGCGCACGGCGTCCAGGACGGCCCGGTGGGCCGGTACGGGGTCCTCGCTGTGCGGGTGGCTGTGCACGATGCGGTCGCGGTGGGCGAGGCCGGGCTCGATGACCATCTCCATGCGCTGGAGCAGCTCGTTGTGGGTGGCGCAGAGCAGGGCGCGGTGGAAGGCCAGGTCGGCCTCCACGGCCTGCCCCGGGTCGGAGCCCTGCTCGCCCATCGCCCCCAGCGCCGCGTCCAGGGCCGCCAGGTCGGCGTCGGTACGGCGTTCGGCGGCGAGGCGTACGGCGGCCGGTTCGACGATGGCGCGTACTTCGGCGAGGTCGGCCAGCAGCGTCCGGTCGGCGTCGGTGGCGGCGTCGGCGCCCTCGAACTGCCAGCGCAGTACGTCGGCGTCGAGGAGGTTCCAGTCGGCGCGGGCTCTGACGAACGTGCCGCGTTTCTGGCGGGCGTCGACCATCCCCTTGGCGGCGAGGACCTTCAGGGACTCGCGCAGGGCGGTGAGACTGACGTCCAACTCGCTCTGCAGCGCCACCAGGTCGAGCGTGGCTCCCTCGGGGATCCGGCCGCCCAGGATGCGGCGGGCGAGGGCCTCCACTGTCTGGCCGTGCACGCCGCGGCGGGCGTAGGGCGTCATGTCGTACAGCCTTTCTGCTGGGGAGGGGGGACGGCGGCGGTCATGCGGACGCCTTCACGACGCTCCAGCCGCCGTCCACGACGAGGCTCGTGCCGGTGATGTAGGCGGCTTCGTCGGCGCTCAGGAAGGCGATGGCGGCGGCCACCTCCTCGGGGGTGCCGAAGCGGCGGGCGGCCGTCTCGGCGACGCTGCGTTCACGGTCCTCGGGCGGCACCCGGTCCCAGGCGGCGGTGAGGATGGGGCCCGGCAGGACGGCGTTGACGCGGACGTCGGGCCCGTACTCGACGGCGAGCTGCCCGCACAGGGACAGCAGCGCGCCTTTGGACGCGGCGTAGGCGGGGTGGCCGGGAATGCCCACGCGGGCGTGCACGGACGAGGTCAGCACGGTCGCCCCGCGCCGGGCCCGCAGATCGGGCAGCACCGCCCGGAAGCCGAGGAAGCTCGCGGTGAGATTGACGGAGAGCTGCCGCTGCCACGACTCCAGGGTCATCTCGTGGGCCGGCACGACGTCGACGGTGTAGGCGTTGCCGACGAGGACGTCCACGGGTCCGAAGTCGTGGGCGGCGGCCACGATCCGCCGCCAGTCGTCCTCCGCCGCCACGTCGGCCCGCACGAACCGGGCCCGGCCGCCGTCCTTCGCGATCAGTTCGGCGACCGCCGCACCGCGTTCCTGCGACAGGTCGGCGAGGACCACGGCGGCTCCCTCCGCCGCGAGGCGTACGGCGGTGGCGGCGCCGATTCCGGAGGCCGCACCGGTGACGACGGCCGTGCGGCCGGTGAAGCGGTCCATCGTGGGTCGACTCCTTCGCGAGCGTGCTGCGTGTGCTCCGTGAGCGGGGGCGGGCCGTGCGGGAAACATATGCGGCTCACTGACGTGTCAGTACCACGAGGTCCGCGTCATGATCGGCACTCCAGGCGAACGGCAGCCCGTAGTGCAGCAGATGGGCGCCGCTGTACGTCGTCCCGGTGGCGGTGTCCCGATAGCGGGCGGTCGGCTCCAGTGCCCGCAGCCGGAGCCGGTCGGGGCGGCCGGGCACGAGGGGCGAGCCGTCGAGCCGTCCGGTGCCGAGCGCGGCGACGACCGTGCTGTCCCCCGCGTCGTACTGGACCCCGCAGGTGGTGTCGGCCGGAGAGCCGAGCAGCCGGGCCTCGCCGTGGTGGATGACCTCGCGCAGATCCTTGTAGCGGGCGATCCACCGCGCGGCCTCGACCCGCTGCTCCGGAGTCCATGCGCGCAGGTCCGCGCCGATGCCCAGGGCTCCGCACATGGCGTTCACGAAGCGGAAGGCGAGGCTGCGCGGGCGCGGGTCGAAGACGCCGGGCGCGTCAGTGACCCAGGAGCTCATGACGTGCGGGGCGTGGGCGTGCAGGAAGCCGTACTGGATGGAGAGCCGGTCCAGCGGGGCGGTGTTGTCGCTGGGCCAGACGACGTCGGTGCGGGCCAGTGTGGAGTGGTCGACGCGAGCGCCACCGCCGGCGCAGCCTTCGACGGTGACGTGGGGGTGGGTGGTGCGCAGGTGGTCGAGGACGCGCAGGTAGCCGTGGACGTGCTCGGCGTCCAGGTCGAGGCGGTCGGCGGGCCCGGCGCCGGGGCGGCCGCGTTCGGTGGGCGGGCGGTTCATGTCCCACTTCAGATAGCTGATGTCGTATGTGCCGAGGAGCCGGTCCAGGGTGCCGATCACGAAGTCCTGGACGTCGGTGCGGCCGAGGTCGAGCAGGAGTTGGTTGCGGATCAGGCGGGCGGGCCGGCCGTCGATGCGGTAGACCCAGTCGGGGTGTTCGGTGTGGAGGCGGCTGCCGGGGCTGACCGCCTCGGGTTCGACCCACAGGCCGAAGTCGAGGCCCAGGCCGCGCACCTCGTCGACGAACCGGTCGAAGCCCTGGGGGAAGGCGGCCGGGTCCGGGTACCAGTCGCCGAGCCCACCGGTGTCGTCGCTGCGGCCGGTGAACCACCCGTCGTCGACGACGAACAGTTCGGCTCCGATGTCCGCCGCAGCCTTCGCCAGTTCCAGCTGTCCGGCGGCGTCGACGTCGAAGCCGGTGGCCTCCCAGGAGTTGTAGAGGACCTTGCGGGGCCGGTGCAGCCGGCCGCCCGCGAGGTGGCGTTCGTAGCGGTGCCAGACACGGGACAGCCCGTCGAGTCCGTCGGGGCTGAAGGCGCAGGCGAGGCGGGGAGTGACGAGGGTGTCCCCGGGCGCGAGGAGGACGGCCCCCTCGTGGGGCACCCGTCCGGCGCGCACGCGCACCGAGCCGCCCGGTTCGGCCTCGGCGGTGATGTGCCAGTTGCCCGGCCAGTCGAGTGCGATGCCGTACGTGGCCTGCGCGTCCCCGTCCTGCACGGCGAGCCAGGGCGCGTACGCGTGTCCGGGCGCGCCCTGGAGGCTGCCCATCGTGAACGTCCCTCTGGGCAGGTCGAGTCGGGTGCGCTGGAACTCCTGCGACCACTGGCCGGTGAGGTAGGTGAGCCGGGCCGCGTCGGTCACCGGGATGTTCACGGCGCCGGAGTCGAACCGCTCCAGGCGCAGTTCCTCCCTGCCGGTGTGCTCGGTCCAGCGGAGGATCACGTCCGTGCCCGGCACGGTCTCGTAGCACAGGACCGTGCGCAGGCCGAGCACCTCGTCGGTGAAGGCGAGCCGCAGCGTCCCCTGCCCTTCCTCCGCTCCCTCGAAGTCCCACCACACGCCCCGCTCCTCGCCCGGGCGTGCCGCGATGAGGTCGGCGCCGGTGAACGGCCGTAGTCCGTGCGGCAGATACTCGGCGGGGGCCGCGTCGGCGGGCGTGATGAAGTGCGTACGCGTGGAGCGGTCGAGGGCGCAGGGGCCGTGCTCGACGCCGAGCGGGCCCCAGGCGTCGAGTTCGGCCCACGGGCCCTGCGGAGAGAGGCGGACGGTGTAGCTGGTGTGCTCGGTGCGCAGGGTCCAGCGCCGGTGCGAGGTCACTTCACCGCTCCCAGGTTGAGGCCGGCCACGAAGTGCCGCTGGAACCGCAGGAACACGGCGACGGTGGGCGCGGCCGCGATGACGGAGCCGGCGGCGATCACGTTCCACATCGACACGTACTGGCCCTGGAGTCCGATGAGGGCGGCGGTGATCGGCATCTTGGTGTCGCTGCGCAGCACGGTGATGGCCCACAGCAGGTCGTTGAAGATCCACGTGAACGACAGGGCGCTCAGCGCGGCGAGCGCGGGCCGGGTCAGCGGCAGGATGATCCGCCAGAAGATCTGCCAGGGTCCGGCGCCGTCCACGACCGCGGCCTGCTGGATCTCGGCCGGTATCGCCCGCATGAAGCCGTGCAGGACGAAGACGTAGAAGCCGACACCGAAGCCGATCTGCACGCCGATGAGCGCGGTCAGGGTGTCGTGGACGCCCATCAGCTCGCTCAGCTTGGAGACCGGGATGAGCAGGATCTGCGGCGGGAGCAGGTTGCCGCCGAGCATGAGCAGCAACAGGGAGCGGCGCAGGGGCAGTTCGTAGCGGCTGAGGGCGAACGCGGCCATGGCCGCCAGGGCCAGGGTCACCAGGACGCACGGGACGGTCACGAGCAGGCTGTTGATCAGGGCTCGCTGCTGTCCGCCGTCGACCCAGGCAAGCCGGAAGTTGTCGAGGGTGAAGGAGCGGGGCCAACTGCCCAGGCCGTGCGCGGCGATGTCGTCGAAGGAGCGCAGGCTGGTCACCAGCACCAGGGCGATGGGCAGCAGCCACAGTACCGCGAGCGCACCGGCGCCGAGATGGAATCCCGCGGTGGCGGTACGGCGGCGGCGCAACGCCGCGGAGCCGGCGGAGGTGCGTGTGGCCGGGGTACGGGTGGCGTCGGTACGGGTGGTCGCCATCAGTCGGCCTCCCGGAAGGCGCGCACGAGATAGGAGGCGATGACGCCGAAGGCCAGCAGGAAGATGACGACGGCCAGGGCGGAGCCGTATCCGAGGCGCAGGGACTGGAAGGCGGTCGAGTACATGTAGGTGCTCAGCAGTTCGGACGAGTGGTAGGGGCCGCCGCGGGTCAGCGACCACACGACGTCGAAGGAGCGCAGCGAGTCGATGATGATGACGGACAGAACGACCGCGTTGACGCTGCGCAGCTGTGGCAGGGTGACATGCCGGAAGCGCTGCCAGGCGCTCGCACCGTCGACCTTGGCGGCCTCGTACAGCGCCGGGTCGATGCCCTTGAGCCCGGCGAGGTAGAGGACCATCACGTAGCCGATCTGCCGCCACAGCGCGGGCACGATGACCGCGTACAGGGCGGTGTCCTGGTCGGCGAGCCAGGCGTGCCGCAGGCTGCCGAGGCCCACCGACTCGAGGAGTTGGTTGAGGACGCCGTCGGGCTGGTAGATGGCCTGCCAGACCAGGGCGGTGGCGACCAGGGAGAACACGACGGGCAGGAAGAGCGCGGCGCGGTAGAAGCCGATGCCCCGCCGCTCCTGCTGGAGCAGCATCGCTGCGGCGAGGCCCAGCAGGGCGGAGAGGCCGCCGAACAGCACCAGCCACAGCACGGTGTGCCCGACCGCGCCGCGGAAGATGTCGTCGCCCGCCATCTCCCGGAAGTTGTCCAGGCCGACGAACCTCGGTGCCGACACGCCGTCCCAGCTGGTCAGGGCGAGGTAGAAGCCCTGCAGCGCGGGCCAGAACACCCACACCGCCTCGGCGAGCAGCGGGACGAGGACGAAGGCGACCACCAGCGGGGGTGTGCGCCTCGGTCCCCGGCCCCGGCCGCCACGGGACGGCGCCGGGACCGGGAGCTTGCGGTGGGGGGCGGTCAGGACGGCCATGTCAGACGTTCCAGATCTTCTGGGCGTCGCGCTGCCAGTCGGTGAGAATGCTCCCGATCTCCTTGGGCTTGGCGAGGAACTTGGTCAGCGCGGTGTCGGCGGTGGGCTGGAGGGCGTCGCTGGAGTCGCGGTTGAAGAACTGGGTGATCTCGGCCGCCTCCTCGATGTGCTTGCGGCCCTTCTTCACCAGCGCGGTACCGGCGTCGGCGGCGTCGGGGTGGCAGGGCAGGGCGGTGCCGGACGATCCCTTGATGTAGATCTCCTGCGCCTCGGCGGTGGCGAGGTAGCCCAGCAGATCGAGCACCCCGTCGCGGCGGCCGGTGCGGGCGCTGGCGAAGTAGCCGTCGGTGGGGGCCTCTTCGGCTGGCGGGACCTTCGCGTCGATGACCGGGAAGCGGAAGAAGTCGATGTCGTCGAGGGCGTCCTTGGGAGCTGCGTCGGCGAAGAAGGTGCCGATCAGCATCATGCCGCTGCGGCCGTTCAGCAGCGCGGTCGTGGCGTCCTGGAAGGCACCCGCGGTGCCGTTCGGGTCGAAGTACGGCAGCACTTCCTGCCAGCGGTCGAAGACCCTGCGGACCTCGGGGTCGTCGAACCGGTGCTGTCCGGCGAGCAGTTGGCGGTGGTAGTCGGCGCCGTTGATGCGGATGTCGAGGTAGTCGAACCAGGCGGAGGCCACCCAGGCGGTGTTGCCGCCGGCGCCCAGCCCGATCGGGGCGACGCCCTTGCTCTTGAGCTTGTCGCACAGGTCGAGGAAGTCGTCCCAGGTCTTCGGCTCGCTCACCCCCCACTTGGCGAAGTTGGACTTCCGGTAGAACATGCCCCACCAGTAGTAGGTGGTGGGGACGAAGACCTTCTTGCCGGAGCCGGCGGTGCACAGTGACTTCAGTGCCTTGGAGTAGCCCTTGAGGTCGGGCGACTCCCAGAGCTCGCCGAGGTCGAGCAGCAGGTCCTTCTTCGCGTAGGCGTCCGCCACCGAGCCCGGGTACCAGGTGTACACGTCCGGCGGGTTGGCGGAGGTCAGGTACGTCGGCAGCTGGGTGCGGAAGGTCTCCGCCGCGACCGTGTTGAGGCTGACGCTCCCGGCGCCCTTCTTGCCGTAGGCGGCGACGATGTCCTCCATCGCCGCCTTGGCCTGCGGTGCGGACAGGTTGGACTGGAGGGTGACCGCGCCCGTGGACGAGGACTTCGAGGAGGAGGTGGACGTGACACAGCCGCTGAGCAGCGAGGCCGTTCCGGCGGCGCCGAGTCCGGCGAGGAAGCGCCGTCGGCTGGGCTGAGGGTTGGTCATGGAGGGCTCCCTGTGGGTCCGCACGGCGGATCCAGGTTCGCGTGGCGCTTCCACCACGTCAAGATTAATTACTAATTTATTTGAACTGGGTCCGGTGGACGTACCCGTCGACCCCGCGGAACACGGCGTCGATCACACCGCCCTCCCCCGCGACCGCCCCGAGCGAGCCCTCGAAGGCGGCGCTGGGGAACTCCTCCCGCTTCGACCAGCCCTGCCATGCCGCACCGTCGTACCGGCGCTGCCAGAGCGTGTAGTCACCGGCCCGCGCGTACAGCACCACGGAGTCCCCCACGGCGACGAGCGTCGGACTGCCGCTCACGGTCCCGCCGAGCGAAGTCCACTCCGACCACTCCCCCGAGGCGTCCCGCACCCTTGTCCCCACGTCGTCCGCCGAGGTCCGCACGGCGACCTGGACCCGCCCCTGCGCGTCGACGACGGCGGACGGCCTGCCGTACGTCGGCCGGTCACCCGGCGCACCCAGCGACGACCAGCCGGAAGACGGCCCGCGCTGCACGATCCGCCCGTCCGCCCCGCGCGCGACGAGCGTCCAGTTCGCGGGGTCGGTGAACGCCACCGACGGCGCGTCGGTCACCCGCCCGCCCAGGCTCTGCCAGCCACCCCAACGTCCGTCGGCGAACACCCGCCGGTACACACGGGAGTCGGCGCCGCGCACGAAGACGTCGATACGGCCGCCGGCGGACGCGTAGGCGGCGGGCTGGCCCAGGATCCCGCCCCTGGCCGGGCCTCCGAGGTCCCTCGCACGCGGGGTGCCGCCGCCGTTCGTCGACGCCGAGTGCTGCACGAGGTTCCCGCGGGGTCCGCGGTAGAAGGTGGTCAACGTGTCGCCGTCGCGCACCACGGCCGGGCTCGCGGTGGCCTTCTCACCCAGGCTGGTGCCGGGCAGGGCGTCCGCGCCGGTCAGCTTCAGGAACGCGGTGCCGTGGGCGGGGACCTCGACGGTGTACGACCCGGTGTGCGTGCCGCGATCGGCGCGCGCCCGCAGGTCGCGTACCTTGACCGCGCCGCCCAGCGCCGCGTCGGCGAAGTCCACGGTGCGCTGGACCGGCTTGTCGGAGCGGTTGAGGAGAACGACCGCGCGGCGGCCCTGCCCCGAGAGGACCTTGCTGTAGACGTCGCCGACGGAGTCGGTGGCCACGCGGACGCCCTGGACGGCGAGCGGGTCCTGGTTCACGGCGATGATCTCGGGGTTGCGCAGGGTTTTGATCATCGACTCGGACAGGGTGCGCGGGTCGGAGCCGAGGACGAGCGGCGAGGCCATCTCGGCCCACATCACGAACTGGGTGGTGGACTCCTCCTGCGTCAGCTCGTACGACCCGTCGCTCATGCGGCGCATCGGGATGAGGTAGTCGGGGTCGTTGTAGTGGCCGGGCCCCTGAGCCTCGGGGTGCCAGGCGTTGGCGTCCATGTTGCGCAGCACGTTGGGCCACTGGCCCGGGCTGGGCGTACCCCAGGCGATGTCGGTCCCGGTGCGCCAGGAGTCCGCGATGGTCGGGGCGTAGGCGTAGGTGTTGTGCGCGTCCTGCTCGGGTGTGTGCGGCAGGCCCCAGTCGTCGGTGAGCGGGTTGCACAGGTTGAGCAGCATCCTGCGGCCGGACTTGGCGACGGCGTCGCTGAACTCCTTGAACGCGGGCCCGGGATCGAGCTTCGCACCGATTCCGCACAGGAAGTCGACCTTGATCGCGTCGACCTTCCAGTCGGCGAACTGCCGCGCGTCCTGGTCGTAGTGGCCGCGGCTGCCGAGCCCGCAGGTCTTGCCGCCGTCGTAGGCGCCGGCGTCGGTGTAGATGCCGGCTTTCAGTCCGCGCCGGTGGAGGTAGGAGACCAGGGCCGGGATGCCGGACGGGAAGCGGTCGGGGTGGGCCGTCAACCGCCCCTGCGCGTCACGGGGGTTGTCGGCCTGCCAGCCGCCGTCCAGCCACACGATGTCGTAGCCGCTGTCGCGCAGTCCGCTGCTGACGAGCTTGTCGGCGACGGCCCGGACCTCCTTCTCGGTGGGCGCGCCGAGCCCGTAGTAGGTGTTCCAGCCCATGTATGGCGTGGGGGCGAGACCGCTGTCGTAGTAGTCGGGCGCGCCCTGGTCCACGGTGGTGTGAGCGGTGGCGGTGGGGGCCGCCGACGCGGTCAGGACCACGGAGATCGCGGTCGCGAGAGCGAGTGAAGTCACGTGCCTCTCCCGGAGGTTGGGAAACAGGAGGAGGTGTGACGCGGGCCGCGCCGGAGGCCGGGGCCGTCGGCGTCACGGCGATGACTGTGGCGCGCGGCCGGAACCCTGTCAATATTAATTACTAATTTACAGAAACAAGGATCCGGCCCTGCCGGAAGTCTTGACGGGCCGACGCCCGCGGTGCAGGGTTTGGCAACGTTGTCAGGCATCGCTCGACAACGTTGTCACACCCGCTTCCAGGTCGCCTCCTTCACCGGACATCCCTGATCGGAGCCCTTGTCCCATGCCGGATCAGCCTTCTGTGCCGTCCCGCCGTGCCGTACTCACCGCCGGGTCCACCCTTCTCGCGGGCTTCGGGATCGGCATGAGCCTGCCGCCCGGCGCCGCCGCGGCCGGAATCGGCCACCCGCGCCAGGCGCCCAGCCGCGGCGAACTCGCCGCCTACCGACCGGTGTCGGTCTCCTCCACGGACTACGCCCCCACGCCGGCCGAGTTCGCGGTGGACGGCCTCGACGGCACGGGGGTGCGCGGGACGGGCTGGCGTGCCGCAGGCGGTGACCCGCAGTGGATCAGCGTCGACCTCCAGGCGCAGTGCGAGGTGGAGTCGCTGCGGCTCACCTTCGAGGCGACCGTGGACGATCCGCCGTACGTCGACGCGCCCGGGGGCAACCCGCGGGACAACACCACGGGGCAGGAGATCCTCTCCA
The DNA here is from genome assembly GCF_041051905.1 of Streptomyces sp. R11. Lineage (NCBI taxonomy): Bacteria > Bacillati > Actinomycetota > Actinomycetes > Kitasatosporales > Streptomycetaceae > Streptomyces > Streptomyces sp. R11. The sequence continues at coordinate 8,674,092 of NZ_CP163432.1, read as the reverse complement.
GCTGCGCGGTCGGGTTCGTGATCGAGACCTCGCGCGACCGGCAGTCGTGGACGTCCGTGTACCGCACCGACTCCGGCCGGGGCGGCGTCATGGAGATCGCACTGCCCCGGCCCGTCAGCGCGCGATGGGTGCGCATGACCGTCCACAAGCGCTCCAACGCCAACCCCCTGGGCCTCAACGGCCTCCAGGTGTACGGCACGTGCGGCGAACGCCGCCCGGACGTCACCGGCTGGACGGACTGGGGCGTCCGCCACCGCACGCCTGAGGCGCTGAAGGTCGCCGAGGACGGCACCGTACCGCTGGAGTCCGGCTGGGACCTGACCATGGACGACTGGGCCGGCGGGGAAGGCACCGACCTGTCCGAGCCCTCGGTGGACACCAGCCGCTGGCTGCCGGCCACGGTGCCCGGCACCGTGCTGTCCTCCCTGGTGGACCAGGGGCACCTGCCCGACCCGGTCGCCGGGCTCAACAACCTGCACGTGCCGGAGGCTCTCTCCCGCCACGCCTGGTGGTACAGACGTGAGTTCCGCCTGCCCAAGGGACTGCGCACCGGCACCGGTCGCCGTATCTGGCTGGAGTTCGACGGCGTCAACCACGAGGCCGAGGTCTGGCTCGACGGCAGCCGGGTCGGCACCGTCACCTTCCCCTTCGCGCGCGCCGCCTTCGACGTGACGAAGTTCCTGACCGGCGCCGGTGATCACGCCTTGGCCGTGCGGATCGAGCCCATGCCGTACCCGGGCAGCCCCGGCGACAAGGGCCCGGCCGGCCTGGCGTTCGTGGACGCCGGGGCGAACATGATGAACCGCAACTCGCCGACGTATCTGGCCGCTTCGGGCTGGGACTGGATGCCGGCGGTGCGTGACCGGGCCGCCGGCATCTGGAACCACGTCCGGCTCCGCTCGACGGGCGCGGCCGTCCTCGGCGACCCGCGCGTGGACACCCGGCTGCCCGATCTGCCCGACACCGGCACGGCCGAGCTGACCGTCGTGGTCCCGGTGCGCAACGCGGACTCCGTCGCCCGGAGCGTCACCGTCTCCGCCGCCTTCGACGACGTACGGCTGACCCGGACGGTCACGGTGCCGGCCGGCGAGACGGCCGACGTCACCTTCAGCCCGGCCGATCACCCGCAACTGCGCATCCGCGAGCCGAAGTTGTGGTGGCCCAACGGCTACGGTGAGCCCGCCCTGCACCTGCTGAAGCTCACCGCCTCGGTCGCAGGCGAGGTCAGCGACCGGCGCACGACCCGGTTCGGCATCCGCCAGTTCGGCTACGAGTACGACGTCCCGCTCACCTTCCAGTCCGGCGGCGACGCCTACGCGCAGACCGTCGACCTCGCCCGGCAGAAGGCCCGTCACGTGCGGATCCTTTGCCATACCCGGGCCACCGAGTGGGGCTCGTCGATATGGAACCTGTCGGTCGTCGACAGCACGTCACCCGGCACCGACCTGGCCCTGCACAGGCCGGCCACGTCGTCCTCCGTCGACGACCCGGCCAACCGGCCCGGCAACGTGACGGACGGCGATCCGAAGACGCGCTGGTCCTCGGAGTTCAAGGACGAGCAGTGGATCGAGGTCGACCTCGGCGCCGCGGTGTCCTTCGACCGCGTGGTCGTCACATGGGAACAGGCGTACGCGAAGACGTACACCGTCCAGGTCTCCGACGACGGCGAGGACTGGCGAGAGGCCTCGGCCGTCGACAACACCGCTGCTCCGCTCCCCTTCCGTACCGCGGGCGCGGCGGCTCTGCAGAACGTGGAGTTCGAGCCGCGGACGGCGCGCCACGTCCGGGTGCTGTGCCACAGCCGGGCGACGAGCTGGGGCGCGTCGATGTGGAGCCTGTCGGTCGTGGACAGCTCCTCCCCCGGCACCGACCTGGCGCTGCGCAGGACGGCCACCGCGTCCTCGGAGGAGGGCTCCGGGAGCGCGGCCGCCAACGCCGTGGACGGTGACCCCAACACACGGTGGTCGTCGGCGTACGAGGACGAGCAGTCGATCCAGGTCGACCTGGGCGAGCGGGTGGCGTTCGACCGCGTGGTCATCCTGTGGGAGCAGGCGTACGCGAAGGAGTACACCGTCCAGGTCTCCAACGACGGCGAGGACTGGACGGACGTGAAGTCCGTCGACAACTCCACCGTGCCGCTCAAGATCAGCGTCAACGGTGTCCGGGTGTTCTGCCGGGGCGGGAACTGGGGCTGGGACGAGTTGCTGCGGCGTATGCCCGCCGAGCGGATGGACGCGGCCGTGCGCATGCACCGGGACATGAACTTCACCATGATCCGGAACTGGCTCGGAAGCAGCAACCGCGAGGAGTTCTACGCCAGTTGCGACGAACACGGCCTGCTGGTCTGGAACGACTTCCCCAACGCCTGGGCCATGGACCCGCCGGACCATGAGGCCTTCCTGAGCCTGGCGCAGGACACCGTGCGCCGCTACCGCAGCCACCCCAGCATCGTCGTGTGGTGCGGCGCCAACGAGGGCAACCCTCCCGGCCCGGTCGACGACGGCATGCGCGCCGCGGTCCGCGCGGAGGCGCCCGATCTGCTGTACCAGAACAACTCCGCGGGCGGCATCGTCTCCGGCGGCGGCCCCTACGGCTGGGTCGAACCGCGGCGCTACTCCGCCGCGACCACCTACGGCAGCGGCGGCTTCGGCTTCCACACGGAGATCGGCATGCCGGTGCTGCCGACGGCGCAGACCATGCGCCGGCTCGTGGGCGACGAGCCGGAGTGGCCCATCAAGGGCGCCTGGTACCACCACGACTGGAGCACCCGCGGGAACCAGGCACCGCAGAACTACCGGGCGGCGATCGAGACGAGGCTCGGCGAGGCGAAGGACCTCGACGACTTCTGCCGCAAGGCGCAGTTCGTCAACTACGAGAACTTCCGGGCCATGTTCGAGGCGTGGAACGCCCGGCTGTGGGACGACGCGAGCGGGCTGATGCTGTGGATGTCCCACCCCGCCTGGTACAGCACCGTGTGGCAGACGTACGACTACGACTTCGACGTCAACGGGGCCTACTACGGCGTGCGCAAGGCGAGCGAGGCCGTGCATGTGCAGGCCGATCCGGTGAGCGGCGAGGTGATCGCGGTCAACCACACCCCCCGCCGCATCTCGGGCGCGACGCTCTCCGCGCGCCGCTACGACCTCTCCGGCCGTCCGCTCGGCGCCGAGCAGCGCGCGACCGTGGACGTCGCCGCCTCGTCGACCGCGCCGGCGTTCACCGCGGGCCGGCCGGACGACCTGCCCGGCCTCCATCTGCTGCGGCTGCGCCTGGTGGACGCCCGCGGGGAACTGCTGGCCGAGAACACCTACTGGCGGTACCGCGAGGCCGCCGACATGCGCGCCCTGAACCAGGTCGGGCGGACCAGGGTGTCGGTGGAGATCACCGACGCGGACCGCTCGGGCGCCCGCCACGGCCTCACCGCCCGCGTGCGAAACCGCGGCACGACGGTCGCGGCGATGGTGCGCATCTCCCTGCTCGACGCCGAGTCCGGACACCGGGTCCTGCCCACGCTGTACGGCGACAACTACCTCTGGCTGCTCCCCGGCGAGTCCCGCAGCGTCACGCTGTCCTGGCCGGCCGCTTCCCTCACCTCCGGCAGGCCGGCCGTACGGCTGGAGGGCTACAACGTGCCGACGACCACGGCGGGCCGGGCGCGCACGTGAGGCCGGCACGTCATTCAGAAACGGCATCGCTGAATCCGATGAAAAGGATGCGTTGGACGTCAGAATCAGTCAGGAGCACAGTGAACACGTCCTCACCCGGACCGAACCACCCCGACTGCAACCCTGCGGAGAACACTCGATGAACCACGTCGCGGATCCCGAGCGCTACGACGGCACCATGCGATACCGGCGCACCGGACGCTCTGGACTCGACCTTCCCGTGCTGTCCCTGGGGTACTGGCACAACTTCGGTGACGACCGGCCCTTCGAGGCCCAGCGCGAGATCGCCCTGCGCGCTTTCGACCTCGGCATCACCCACCACGACCTGGCCAACAACTACGGCCCGCCCTACGGCGCCGCGGAGATCAACTTCGGCCGGCTGATGAAGCAGGACCTGGCGCCGTACCGGGACGAGCTGGTGGTCTCCACCAAGGCCGGCTGGGACATGTGGCCCGGTCCGTACGGCCAGGGCGGCGGCTCGCGCAAGTACGTGCTCGCCTCGCTCGACCAGTCCCTGCGCCGGACGGGGCTGGACTACGTCGACATCTTCTACTCCCACCGGCTCGACGCGAGCACGCCGCTGGAGGAGACGATGGGGGCGCTCGACACGGCCGTCCGCCAGGGCAAGGCCCTGTACGTCGGCATCTCCTCCTACGACGCCGAGCGCTCGCGGCAGGCGGCCGCCATCCTCCGCGAGCTGGGCACACCGCTGCTCATCCACCAGCCGTCGTACAGCATGCTCAACCGCTGGATCGAGAACGAGGGCCTGCTGGAGGCCGCCGGGCAGGAGGGCTTCGGCGTGATCGGCTTCACCGCGCTCGCCCAGGGGCTGCTGACCGGGCGCTACCTCGACGGCGTCCCTGCCGACTCGCGCGCCACGCAGGGCAAGTCGTTCGACGAGACGTGGCTGTCGGAGGACATGCTGGGCAGGCTGCGTGCGCTGAACGACATCGCGGCCCGCCGCGGCCAGAGCCTCGCCCAGATGGCGCTCGCCTGGGCGCTGCGCGACCCCCGGGTGACCTCGCTGGTCATCGGTGCCTCGCGCACCGAGCAGTTGGAACAGAACGTGGCCGCGCTGGAGAACCTCGACTTCAGCGACGAGGAACTGGCCGAGATCGACAAGTACGCCACCGACGGCGGCGTCGACCTGTGGCAGGACGCGCGGACCGGAAACCTCGGCTGAGGTCCCGGCCTCCCGCACCCACTCGACCCGGTCGCTGGTATGGACCTGATGCGTCGTCAGGGCTAAGCTCTGCCCGACCCTGAATGAGAGCGCTCTCAGATTGCGGTTGTTCCACCCCACCTTGTTGGAACGACGAAGGGCAACTCCCTTGAGACGCATCAGACTCACGTACGCCGGCCTCGCCGCGCTCCTGGTCCTCGGCAGCTGGACGGCGGGCGGAACCGCGCAGGCCACGGCGGACGACTCCCCCACGGTGGCGGACGCCGAACCGGCCTCCCCCGGACTGCTGCAGGCGATGCGGCGCGACCTCGGCCTGTCGAAGGAGCGGGCCGAGGCGCGGCTGGCCGCGGAACGCACCGCCATGGACGTCGCACCGAAGGCACGCAAGGCCGCCGGGTCAGCCTACGGCGGCTCGTGGTTCGACGCGAAGAGCGAGCGGCTCACCGTGGCCGTCACGTCGGACGCCGCGCCCGCGACCGTACGGGAGGTCCGCGCCACCGGTGTGACGGTGCGCACCGTCGCGCACAGCGCGCGCGATCTCGACGCGGCCAAGGCACGCATCGACCGTCTCCCCGCACCGTCCGGCGTGAGCAGTTGGCACGTCGATCCGGTGGCCAACACCGTCGTCGTGAACGTCGTCCGCGACAAGCGGTCGGACAACGATGTCCGCGGCTTCGTCTCCCGCGCCCGCGCGGCCGGACCCGTCACCGTGGAGACGGTCGCGGCGGCCCCGCGGACCTTCGCGGCGGGAACGGTCGGCGGCGACCCCTACTACACCGGCAACGTCCGCTGCTCCATAGGCTTCTCGGTGCACGGCGGCTTCGTCACCGCCGGGCACTGCGGTGGGCAGGGAGCGGCTGTCCGGGGCTGGGACGGCAGCCACATCGGAACGTTCCAGGGCTCCTCGTTCCCGGGCAACGACTACGCCTGGGTGAGCGTCGGCAGCGGCTGGTGGACCGTGCCGGTGGTCCTCGGCTGGGGCACGGTCCCGGACAAGCTCGTGCGCGGCTCGGCGGAGGCCCCCGTCGGCACCTCCATATGCCGCTCCGGCTCCACGACGCACTGGCACTGCGGCGCCGTGCTGGCCAAGAACGAGACCGTCAACTACAGCCAGGGCGCGGTGCACCAGATGACGAAGACCAGCGTCTGCGCCGAGGGCGGCGACTCCGGAGGGTCCTTCATCAGCGGCGACCAGGCCCAGGGGGTCACCTCGGGCGGCTGGGGCAACTGCTCCGGCGGCGGCGAGACCTGGTTCCAGCCGGTGAACGAGATACTCGGCCGGTACGGGCTGACCCTGCACACGGCCTGATGCACCGGACCTGATGCACCGGACCTGATGCAACGGGCCTGATTCGTGGCGCCACACCTGTGAAGCACGAGCCGCCGCGCCTGTGCCGGCGGCCGTGCGGCAGGATGAGGACCATGAGCGTAGTCAAGATCAACGTACTGACCGTGCCCGCAGAGCAGCGCGAGACGCTGGAGAAGCGCTTCGCCTCCCGTGCCCACGCCGTGGAGAACTCGGACGGGTTCGAGTGGTTCGAACTCCTCCGGCCGGTCGAGGGCACCGACACCTACCTCGTGTACACGCGCTGGCGCGACGAGGAGTCCTTCCAGGCCTGGATGGAGGGCCCCATGAAGTCGGCCCACCAGGGCGGCGGCCAGGAAGGCGCCGAGCGCCCGAAGCCGGCGGCCAGCGGGTCCACGCTGTGGTCCTTCGAGGTCGTGCAGCAGGCCGGGCCGAAGGGCGAGTAACGGCGAGCGGCCGGCGGTAAGCGGCGGGGGCTGCGGCAATGCCCCCGCCGTGTCCGCCCTCCGGGCGCGCGCCGGATGCCAGAATGCGCACATGGTGTCCTCGCACAGCCTCCCCGCTCCCTCCGACGGTCGCCTTCGGGCCCAGTTGGTCGGCCTGGTCGACGCCATCGACCCCTGGGACGACCTTGAGCGGGACCACCTGCGCCTGGCCGGTGAGTGGCTCGCCGGCGGCGCGCCCGTCCACAGGACGCGTAAGCCTGACGTCCCGGACACTCACCTCGTCAGCTACTTCGTCGTGCTGGACGCCGAGTGCGGCGAACTGCTGCTGGTCGCGCACCGCAAAGCCGGTCTGTGGCTGCCCCCGGGCGGCCACGTGGAGCCGGGTGAGGACCCGTGGGCGGCTGTTGAACGCGAGTGCCGGGAGGAACTGGGTATCCCGGCGGTCGCCTCGGACATCACGGGCGAGCACCCCCTCTTCCTCACCGTCACCCGAACCCGCGGTCAGGGGGAACACACCGACGTCTCGCTCTGGTATGTCATCACCGCGGACGCGCGAACCCTCACCTCCTACGACGAGGAGGAGTTCACGGCGATCCGATGGCTGACTCCCGAGCAGGTGCTCGCCGAGTCGCTCGACTCCATGGACCCCCACATGCATCGCTTCACTCGCAAGCTGATGCAGGCCGCCGGTGCGACCGGGTCACTGCCGCGAGGACGAACGTCACGCTGATCAGCAGGGCCCAGGCGCCGAACTTCTCCACTCCCACGGGCTGCCAGCCGTCGAGTTGGTAGGGGTAGCGCCAGGCGCCCAGGTAGGTGGCGAGGTTCTCCGCGACCCACAGGAAGAAGCCGATCAGGACGAAGGACAGCGCCAGGGGCATCCGGCGGCGGGTGGTGCGCACCGTGTAGCGGACCGAGGTGCCAGCGGTGACGGCCAGGAGCAGTGCGGCGAGGAGCCAGCGGGCGTCGGGGAGCCAGTGGTGGCTGAAGAAGTTGACGTAGATGGCCGCGGCGACCACGGCCGTCGCCCGCGGGCGGTACCGGACCAGTTCCAGGTCGAACAGGTGCCAGGCACGGCAGACATAGCTGCCGACAGCGGCGTAGAGGAAGCCTCCGTACAGCGGGACGCCCGCGAATTTCAGTACGGCGGGCTCCGGATAGCTCCACGAGCCGAGGGACACCTTCACCAACTCGAAGGCCAGGCCGATGACGTGGCAGACGGCGATGACGGCGACGTCCCGCCCGTTCTCCCAGCCCCGCAGCCAGAACAGCAGCGTCAGCAGCACGCCGTAGACGACGAGCAGGTCGTAGCGGGCCACGGGGAGGCCGGGCAGCAGGGCGGAGGCGGCTACGCCGGACATCAGGGCGATGGCGAAGGCGCAGGACCGTGTCTGTATCCAGGCGAAATCGAGCAGCTGGCGCAACGACGCCGACAGGGTGCCGGCGATGCTTGTGGTGACCATGATCCCAAAGACGAGCTCGCGGCGCCCTCGGTTGCGCGAAGCGGCGGTACCTGAGAAGTCTCAGGATCCGTGTGGCCTCGCGTTTCCCTTGTGTTCCGAGCACCGGTTGAGTGCCGGGCAATGACCGTCAAACAGGGGGAACAGGTCATGTCCACTCGTATCCTCGCCCGGGCCGCGCTCGTCGGTGCCGGTGCGCTGGCCTGCTCGGGCCGCTCACCGCCGCGACCGCCGTGGCGGCGTCCGACGCGGACGGTGGCGGGGCACGCATCATGGCCGCGCCGTACGCCGTCGTGCCGTACGAGACGGTCAACGTCCGTTCCGGGCCGACGAGTTCGTACGCCCAGGTCGGCAGTGTCGCGGCGAACCAGCCGCGCGGCGCGTACTGCTGGGTGCGCGGCGAGACGATCCGCGACAACGGCTACACGAACAACGTGTGGGTCAAGCTCGTCGAGGGCTACGTGAGCGCGGGCTACCTCAACGGCAACGAGTACGGGGACCTGCCCGGTTTCGCGACCTGCTGACCGACCTGCGGCGAGTGGAGAGGAGGGCAGGCCGCGGGTCACCGAAAATCCGTTGCGGCCGTCCTCCCCTCCCCCGACCCTTGGCCCATGCCCTACGCCCTTCGTCCGGCCGGCCTCACCGACGCGGCCGCCATCACCGAACTCCTCAACGAAGTCGACCGCATCGAGATCGGCAGGCCCGAGACCGACCTGCACACCGTCGAGGCCGACCTGAAGCGGCCCGACATCGCTCTGGACCGCGACTCGTGGCTGGCCTTCGACGGCGACCGGCTGGTGGCGTACGGCCTGTTGTGGGACGAGTCGGCCGGTGAGCGCGTCGACGTCGACCACTACGTGCTGCCCGACCACCAGCAGGCCGGCGAACTGATCCTGGACGCGCTGGAGGCGCGAGCCCTGGAGAAGGCCCGCGAGAACGGTGCGGCCAGGGCGGTGGTGCATCTGCACCTCAACATCGAGCCCACGCTCGACACGGAGCTGATCGAGCAACGGGGCTGGCACGTCGTACGGCGCTATCACGTGCTGCAACGGCCCGTGGACGGCTCCGCGGACCTCGTTCCGGAACTCCCGAAGGGCATACGCCTGCGGCCGTGTGCCGAGGAGGCGGACCGTGCGCGGGTCCACGCGCTGTACCAGTCGAGCTTCGCCGAGCACTTCGACTTCCAGCCACGGAGCTACGACCAGTGGCTGCACGACGTCGACGCCGAGGTGCTCGACTGGTCCCTGGTGTGGATCGTCGGCACCGAGGAGTCGGGGGACGCCGGGTTCCTCATCGCCCGCGACGACCGTGAGGCGATGGGCTGGATCCGGAGCATCGGCGTGCTGAGCGAGGCACGCGGTGCCGGTCTGGGCGGTCTCCTGCTGCGGCACGCGTTCGCCGCGTTCGCGGCGCGAGGGCGGGACACGGTGGGGCTGGGAGTGGACACCGCCAACCCCACGGGGGCGCCCGCGCTGTACGCCCGGCACGGCATGGCCGTTCACTACGCCGTCGACACCTGGGAGACGGTGCTCAGCTGACGCCGGCCTCGACCTGGCCGGAGCCCGCTGCGCGCCGGCTCTCGAGGCGCAGGGCCGCGCCCGTGACCACCGCGCCGATCCCCTCCCACAGGCCCACGCCCAGGAAGCCGGCGGGAGCACGGTCACTGATCGCCGCCAGTGTGAACACCGTGCAGGTCAGCAGGCGGAAGGGGACCGTCCAGCGGAAGAACGCCTTCCAGTCGGAGAGCGCGGCCAGCACGTAGTAGACGCCCATGTTGAGCGCCGCCATGGAGGAAGCGGTCAGAAAGACCAGGGTGTGGTCTCCTTCCGCACGCCGCGAGCCCGCCTCAGGGGCGAAGCCCATGACGGTGAGCAGGGCGTCCGGGGCCACGAGCCCCACCGCGCCCATGACTGCGGCGAGGACGCCGAACACCGCCATGGTCCAGCCGGACAGGGAGCGGGGCAGGCGTCGCACGCGGTCCTCCGAGGGTGACGGGGTCAGCGGCCTCTCGTGCCCGGCTGGGCGCCGCTTCTACGGGTGTTGTTGTACAGGCGCAGCAGGTGTTTGGCGACTGCGCACGGTATCGAGTCGGCGTAGCACTGCCGGCAGGTCTGCATGTGGTGTTCGTAGTCGGCACGTGCCTGCTGCACGGCATCGGTCTGGGACGACATCGAGGTCCTCGGAGTTGACGACGGAAGGGGGTTGGTGGCGGAGCGGGTGTCGCGGTGACTGCGAGGTCCACCTGAGGACAAAGTTGATCATGTTACTTGTGGTACGGGAAAGTCGTGAATCCTGTGCGACCGCACGCTCCGGCGCAGGTCCCCGAACGCCCCCTGCGAGCTCCCCACCGACCGGAAAACGCTTGGACTTCGCGGTCGCCGCCACGGGACACTACGGTCGAAATGGGAACTCCTGAATCGCCCAAGGTTCAGCCGGGCAAGCGCTCGGTACTTCTCGCACTTCGCTACTACGGACGGGAGTTGGCCCGGCTTCGCCTGCTGACGGCTCCCGCGATGGTGTTGTCGGCGCTGGGCAACATCGGCATCAACTATGTCGCGCCGCTGATCGTGGCCAAGCTCGTCGGCGACATCGCCGGCGGCGGGGACGTCACGGTCGCTTCGACGCTGCCGTACGTCCTCGGCTTCGTCGGTGTGCTGCTGCTGGCCGAGGCCCTGTGGCGGGTCGCGCTGCACTGCCTGAACCGGCTGGACGCCCTCGGCATCGAGCATCTGTATGTGATCGGGATGGACGAGCTGTTCGCGAAGGACGCCGCGTTCTTCCACGACAACTTCGCCGGGTCGCTGACCAAGCGCGTCCTGAGCTTCGCCTCGCGTTTCGAGCAGTTCGTCGACACGCTGACGTTCCAGATCGTGGGCAGCTTCGTGCCGCTGGTGTTCGGCGCGGTGGTGCTGTGGCGCTACGAACCGCTGCTCGTCGTCGGGCTGTTGACGATGATCGCGCTGACGGCGGTGTGTGTGGTGCCCCTGATCCGGCGCCGCCAGGCCCTCGTCGACCAGCGGGAGGAGGCGATCGCCCGGGTGTCGGGGCACGTCGCCGACAGCCTGATGAACATGGACACGGTGCGCGCGTTCGGCGCCGAGGAGCGCGAGGCCGCCGAGCACCGCTCCCGGGTCGCGGTGTCGCGCCGGCTGACCTTGCGGGCGTGGGACTACGGCAATCTGCGCATCGACACACTGGTGGCGCCGATGTCGGTGCTGACCAACGCGCTGGGGCTGCTGCTCGCGGTGACGCTGGCCGGGGGCGCGCACGGTGTGGAGGCGATCGTGGTGGCCTTCACCTACTACAACAACGCGACGCGGATCATGTTCGACTTCAATCAGATCTACCGTCGGCTGGAGAGCTCGATGACGGAGGCCGCGCAGTTCACCGAGCTGCTCCTGACGCCGCCGACCGTGCTCGATCCGCCGTCGCCGGAGCCGCTGCTGCCCGCGCCCGCCGACGTCCGCTTCGAGAAGGTCACCTTCGCCCACGCCGGTGGCCGGCCCCTCTTCGATGGCCTCGAACTGGCCGTGCCCGCCGGGGCGAAGATCGGCCTCGTGGGCCGGTCCGGCGGCGGCAAGACCACGCTGACCCGACTGCTGTTACGGATGACGGACATCGACGCCGGCCGGATCCTGATCGGCGGCCAGGACATCACCATGCTCCGCCAGGCGGACCTGCGCGGCCTGATGGCCTACGTGCCGCAGGACCCGGCGATGTTCCACCGCACGCTGCGGGACAACATCGCCTTCGCCCGGCCGGACGCCACCGACGCCGAGATCCGCCACGCGGCGGAGGCGGCGCACGTCACGGAGTTCGCCGACGCGCTGCCGTACGGCTTCGACACCATGGTCGGCGAGCGCGGCATCAAGCTGTCCGGCGGCCAGCGCCAGCGGGTCGCGCTCGCCCGGGCGATCCTGCGCGACGCACCGATCCTGCTGCTCGACGAGGCGACCAGCGCCCTGGACTCCGAGAGCGAGATCCTCGTCCAGGAGGCGCTGTGGCGGCTCATGGACGGGCGGACCGCGCTCGTGGTGGCGCACCGGCTGAGCACGGTCGCCACCATGGACCGACTCGTCGTCCTCGACCGTGGACGGATCGTCGAGCAGGGCACCCACGACGAACTGCTCACCCTGGACGGCGCCTACGCGAAGCTGTGGCAGCACCAGTCGGGGGGCTTTCTCGAGGACAGCCCGGCGCAGGCGGAGTTGCCCTGACCGGGCTTCGGCCTCGTGTCACTCCCCTCAGGCGCACCGGTGCACGATCTGCCCGCCGGTCACGGTGAGACGCACCGGCACCTCGGCGGCCTCGTCGGCGGGTGAGTCGACCGGGTCGAGGCCGAGGGCGGTCAGGTCGGCCCTGAAGCCTTCGGCGATGCGGCCGGCGTAGGTCGCCTCCCGGCCGCGAGGCCCGCGTGCGCGGTGCAGCCTTCCAGAGCCTGCAGACCGGTGAGTCCCGCCCTGGCGGAGTCCGCGCCCCGGGGCGTCCGCGCGGTCGCCAGGACGGCGCGGACGTCGTAGTGGGCGACGGGCCAGTCCGAGCCGAGCGCGACGACCGCGCCCGCGTCCCGCAGATCGCGCAGACGCCAGGCCCGGGAGGCCCGTTCGCCGCCGAGCCGCAAGGACCACTCGTCGGACCGGTCGGCCCGGGTGTAGCCGGTGTGCGGGGGCCGCCAACCGCTCGGTCTACGAGGCCACCGCAGCGGCGGGCGGCACCCGGTCGGCAGCGTCCCCTTCAGCCATGCGGACTGGCGGGCCCACTTCGGCCCGGCCTGGCCAGGGTTGCAGCGGGCGAAGCGCACGTACGACCCACGAGGGATTCTGGTGCCGGGACAGGGGATCTTCCCGGCGAGGTGACACTGGGCGTTCGCCGCACGTTGTTTCAGGGCTAAGATTTCTCCGAGGTTGCGCAGGGCCACTGGGCCCGCGTTTCCCGACAGGAATCCGCGAAGGGACGACATGGCTCAGCGCAGGGCGAAGCGGCCGGATGCCGTGGCGCGGCTCGTGGAGGACTGGGCGCGCGAGCGACCGGGTCTGGACACCTCGCCACTGGAGGTGCTCGCCCGGCTGCACCGTGCCTACCTGCAGTACCAGTCGCGGCTCACCGCGCAGATGGAGAAGCACGGCCTGTCGGTCGCCGGTTTCGACGTGCTCACGGCGCTGCGCCGGGCCGGTGCCCCCTACCGGCTCACCGCGGGGCAGCTGGCCGCCTCCGGCCTGATCTCCTCGGCGGGAGTGACGCTGCGTCTGGACCGGCTGGAGAACGACGGGCTCCTGGTGCGCGAGCGCGACGCGGTGGACCGCCGTGTGGTCTACTCGCGGCTCACCGACGCCGGGTTGAAGAAGGTGGACGAGGTGTTCGCCGAGCACCTGGAAAACGAGCGGCGGATGCTCAGCGGACTCTCCCTCACCGAGCGCCGTCAACTTGCCCGGCTGCTGTCCGGGCTGGAATTCTCGATCGTCGAATCCGACACGGCGGGGGAGGACGCGGCCGGCTGACCAGCGGGCCGCGCCTCCCCCGGGGCGTCACACGGCCGGACCCGCCCCGACCGTCTCGGACTGCCGCACGGCCTTGGACTGCTGCGCCGCCTCGGCCTGGTAGAGGCGCCGCAGGCGGACCACGCCGAGGTCGTGCTGGTACAGGTTCTCGTACTGGTCGGCGTCGGAGGGCATGGCCTCCAGCATGACGCGGTCCTGTTCGAGGACCTGCCAGTGGCGTTCCTCGATGAGCGTCTTGTAGAGGAACCGCCAGCTGTCGCGCTGCCAGCCGTCGACCCTGCGGTAGCGCCAGAAGAAGACACCGGTGCGTTCGGCGTCCACCGGGCAGGCCATGCCGACGATGCCGAACCCGCCGCCGGGTCCCGCCGACGGCGGGTAAGGAATGGACAGGTCCACCCAGTCGACGCCGGTCCGGCACAGCTCCACCCAGTCGAAGTTGACGCCCCGCTGGTCGGTCTTCTCGAAGAAGTAGCCGCGCTGGGTCTCCCGGATGCGGAACTTCGCCCGGGTGTCACCGTCGTACATGGTGTGCGACTCGTGGTGCAGGAACGCGCCGTGCATCGGGTCGAGGAGGTTCTCCATGGCGTAGCGCCACGGCACGTTCCACTCGGTGTAGCACAGGAAGGCGGAGACGGCGGGGTCGGTGAGCGGCTCGGGGAGGGTCAGGTCCGCCGGCTCCGGGTGCTCCTCGTCGCCGAAGTGGGCGAGGATCGCGCCGCCGACCTCGCGGACCGGCAGGGACGTGACGAGTGTCTTGCCCTCCAGGTTGCAGCCGGGCAGGCCGGGTACGGAGGTGACCGTGCCGGAGCCGTCGACCTCGACGCCGTGGTACCAGCACGCCACCCGGTCGCCCAGGTGCTTGCCGAGGGAGAGCGGCGCGCCGCGGTGCGGACAGCGGTCGGCGAGCATCGACAGGGTGCCGTCGGCCTTGCGGAACAGCAGCCAGTTCTCGCCGAGGGCGGTGACCTTGCGCAGGCCGCCGGGCGCGACGAAGTGGGAGGGGACGACCGGGTGCCACTGGTTGCGCAGGCCGTGGGCGTAGACGTGGTCCGCGGTGTCGGATACGGAAAGTGGCATTTCAGGCTCCCAGGCGGTGCATCTCGGTACGGAAGGTCTCCTCGGTCCAGGGCTCGCCGGACGGAGTGCGGACCTGGCGGGCGTTGAGCCCGGCGACGACGTCGGCCAGTTCGTGGCCGTCCTGGGTGAAGATCTCCTCCAGCGTCCGGGCGAGCTTCAGCTCGTAGGAGGTGGGTTCGTGGTCGCGGGTCTGGTGCGGGGCGAGGTAGGGCCAAGGGGTGGCTTCGGTGGTCATCAGGGTCTCCGTACGGGTCACAGGTCCAGGACGAGGCGGTCGGAGGCGCACCGGGAGACGCAGAGCATCATCGTCTTGCCGGTGGCGCGTTCGGCCTCGCTGAGCAGGAAGTCACGGTGGTCGGGGGTGCCGGCGAGCACGCGGGTCTCGCAGGAGCCGCAGATGCCGTCCCGGCAGGAGGAGTTGACGTTCAGCCCGGCGTTCTCGGCGGCCTCCAGGACGGAGGTGGTGGCGTCGACGGTCAGGGTCACACCCGACGTTCGGCACTCGACCTCGAAGGCGGTGTCGTCGCCGGTGCGCTCGACGACGGGTGCGGCGAACCGCTCCACCCTCAACTGCCCGGCGGGGCACGCCTCTTCGACGGCCTTGAGCAGGGGTTCCGGCCCGCAGCAGTAGACCAGCGCGTCGGCCGGCAGGTCGCGGAGGGCGGCTGCCAGGTCGGGGTGGCCCCGCTCGTCCTGCGGGACGAGGGTCACGTCGCCGGTGAGCGCGGACAGCTCGGCGCCGAAGGCCATCGAGGCCCGGGACCGGCCGCCGTGGACCAGCCGGTACGGGATGCCGTCGCGGTCCGCCTGGCGGGCCATGGCCAGGATCGGGGTGATGCCGATGCCTCCGGCGAGGAAGACGTATGAGGAGGCGGGTTCCAGCGCGAAGTGGTTGCGCGGGCCGACCGCACGGACGCTCTGCCCGGGGCGGAGCCTGGTGTGCACGTGCCGCGAACCGCCGCGCGAGGAGGGCTCGTTGAGGACGCCTAGGCGGTACGTCGTCGAGTCGGCCGGGTCGCCGCAGAGGCTGTACTGGCGGACGAACCCGCCGACGTGCAGGTCCAGATGGGAGCCCGGGGTCCAGGCGGGCAGCGGCTTGCCGTCCGGCCGGGCAAGTTCGACGGAGAGCACGCCGTCCGCCTCCCAGGTCATCCGGCGGACGAGGAGGTCGAGTTCGTGCTCGTCGGCAGTGGTGGTCATGACGGTGGGCCTCCCTACGCGGTGGGGATCTTGACGGGCGGGGTGAACGGGTTCTTCATCGGGCCGAGCGCGGCGAGGTCGACCTCGACGAGGGTCGGGCCGTCGCCGCCGAGA
Source organism: Streptomyces sp. R11 (assembly GCF_041051905.1). Classification (NCBI taxonomy): domain Bacteria; kingdom Bacillati; phylum Actinomycetota; class Actinomycetes; order Kitasatosporales; family Streptomycetaceae; genus Streptomyces; species Streptomyces sp. R11. The sequence goes on along the minus strand of NZ_CP163432.1, from coordinate 8,658,143 downwards.
GCCGCCGCAAGGACCGGTGCGGCGTCCGCCGGGGAGGCGATCCGGGCGTACGGCAGTGCGCAGGCGGCGGCGAGCGGGCCGAAGTCGGGCGTGAACAGGTCCACGCCGGAGCGGCGTTCGGCGTACTTGTCCTGCATGTTGCGCAGCACCCCGTATCCGCCGTCGTTGAAGACGATCAGGGTCAGGCGGGGCCGCTCCTGAGCGACGGTGAGGAGTTCGCCGAAGTGCACGGCGAGGCCGCCGTCGCCCGCGATCACCACGGTCGGCTCGCCGGGGCGGGCGAGCGCGGCGCCGATGCCCATGCCGAGGCCCTGTCCGATGCCGCCGCCGCGCGGGAAGACGTTGGCGCGGGGGTCATGGATGGGCAGGAGCCGGTTGCCCCAGGAGGACGACGGGATGGTGACGTCGCGGGCGACCACCGTGCCGCGCGGCAGGGCGGCGGCGAGGGCGTCGCAGATCGCGGCCTGGGGTCCGATGCCCTCGTGCAGTGCGGCTCGGACCTCCTCGCGGACAGCGGTGACACGGGCCGTCCAGTCGGCGTCCGCGCGCACGGCGGCCCCGGTCAGCGCGGGCAGGACGGTGGCAGCGTCGCCGTGCAGGGCATGGCGTGCCGGGTGGACCCGGCCGAGAGCGGCCGCGTCCACGTCGATCTGGATGTGCGCGTCGGGGAGCTTCAGGCCGTAGTCGGCGGTCTCGTTGGACCGGAAGTGGGTGCCGACGGTGACGAGGACATCGGCGTCGGCGAGCAGGGCGCGGGCGGCGGGTGTGGTGGCGAAGTTGCCGATCACGAGGGAGTGGTCCTCGGGAACGGAGCCACGCCCGGAGTTGGACGTGAGCAGTCCGGCGCCGGTCGCTTCCAGCAACGCGAGGAGTTCCGGTCGGGCACGGCAGGCCCCGCCACCGGCCCAGATCAGCGGGCGTCGGGAGCCACTCAACAGCTCCTGGGCGGCGGCGAGTTCGGCGGCGTCCGGGGCGGGAGCCGTGCCGCCGGGGACTGCCTCCTCGGCATCCTGCTGTGCCGCGTACTGCAGGTCGATCGGCCACTCCACGCTGGCGGGGCCTCCGGGCACCGCGAGCGCTGCCGACGTCGCCTCGCGCAGGACGCGCCCGGCGTCATGAGCGGAGGTGACGGTGGCCGCGTACGCCGACACCGCGCTCAGCATGCCGAGTTGGTCCTTGGTCTCGTGGATGAAGCCCCGCCCGCTGCCCAGGTACGCAGACTCGACCTGCCCGGTGACGTGCAGGACGGCCGTCCCGGACGCCAGTGCCTCGATCAGCGAGCCGGCGGCGTTCCCCGCCCCCGTGCCGGTCGAGGTGAGGGCGCAGCCGATCGAGCCGCGCGCCCGTCCGTAGCCGTCGGCCGCGTTGACGGCGGTCGCCTCGTGCCGGACCGGTACGAAGCGCAGGTGCCGGTCGACGGCCTCCACGAGCGGAAGGTTGTGTACCGACACGACGCCGAAGACGGTGTCGATGCCGAGGGATTCCAGGTGGGCTACGAGGAGTTCGCCCCCGTTGTCGTGCTGCATGGGAAGAGTCCTCACAGGATGCCGCGGCCGACTCCGCCGCAGACGTCGATGCTGGTGCCGGTGATGTACGAGGCGCGCGGGGAGAGCAGCGCGACGATCGCGTAGGCGACCTCCTCGGCGCGCCCGACGCGTCCGAGGGCGACTCCGCGGTCGGCGGCGAGTTCGGCCTGCCATTCCTCGTACGTCAGGCCGCTGTCCGCGCCGGCGTGGCGGCGGGTCCACTGGCCGGTGTCGATCAGGCCGAGGCAGACGGAGTTGACGCGGATGCCGTCGGCGGCGAGTTCGGCGGAAAGGGATTTGGAGAGGTTGAGGATGCCTGCGCGTGCGGCGCTGGTGGTGATCAGGCGGGTCTCGGGCTGTTTGGCGAGGACCGCGTTGACGTTGACGACGGCGGCGGTGTCCGAGGCGCGCAGGTGACTCCGGGCGGCGGACAGCGGGTTGAGCACACCGGCGAACTTCAGTTCCAGTTCGTCGCGCCAGTCCTCGGCGGTCGTCTCGTCGAGCCGCTTCATACGGGACTGACCCGCATTGTTGACCAGACCGTCGAGGCCGTCGCCGAAGTGCTGGGCGGCTTCCTGCGTGAAGTGCCGTACGGCATCCGCGTCGCGGACATCGCACGCTCCCGTGAACAGCCGGTCGGGGCCCGCGCCGAGCCGGGCGGCGGCCTTGTCGAGCCGTTCGGGGTCGCGACCGCAGGTGGCGACGCGGGCGCCCTCGTCGAGCAGGGCGCGGACCGTGGCCAGGCCGACGCCCGAGCTGCCGCCGGTGACCAGGACGGTGCGGCCGGCGAGGCCGAGATCCATGACGTACTCCTTGCAGATGGGGTGGTTCAGTGCATGGTGAAGCCGCCGTTGACGGCGATCACTTGGCCGGTGAGGTACCCGGATTCCTCGGACAGGAGGAAGGCGACGAGGCCGGTCAGGTCGTCGGGCTGCTGCGGTCGCGAGATGGCGCGGCGCTCGGCGTAGAGCGCGTGGCGCTCGGGCGGGACCGTCTCGGTGGCCTCGACCTCGGTGAGGCCGGGGGCAAGGGCGTTGACGGTGATGCCCCGCTCCCCCAGTTCGCGGGCTATGGCCCGGGTGAGGGAGATGACCGCGCCCTTGGAGGCGATGTAGTGGGCGAGGCGCGGCGAGCCGTAAAGGGCCGCGTCCGAGGCGATGTTGACGATCCGGCCGGGCCGGGTCATCAGTGGCAGCAGGTGCTTGGCGACGAGCCAGGGTCCGCGTGCGTTGACCGCCATGAGCCGGTCCCAGGTCTCGACGTCGATGTCCTGGAACTCCCTGCCGCCCACGCCGTTGGCGAGCGCCGCGTTGTTCACCAGGCCGTACACCGGGCCGGTGGCGGCCAGCCGGTCCGCGAGCGCGGCGACCGACTCCGGGTCGGCGACGTCGAGCGGTACGAACTCCGCCGTGCCGCCCTCCTGTCGGATCCGCGTGGCCGTACGCTCGCCCCACTCTCGGTTGAGCTCGGCGACCACGACCCGGAATCCGTCGGCCGCCGCCCGGCGGGCCATGGCCTCCCCCAGGCCACGGCCACCGCCGGTGACGACGACAGCGCCCGGCTGCTCAGTCACGGGTGACGCCGTACAGCGGCGAGTACTCGGGGTAGGTCGGCACCTGCGGCTTCTGCGTGCCGATGATCACGCAGAACAGCGCGTCGGTGTCGCCCTCGTTCTTCAGGGAGCGGGTGACGCCGGCCGGCACCACGATCATGTCGCGGTAGCCGAGGGTGCGGTACTCGACCTCGTCGGGGCCGCGGTGGATGCCGACGCGGACCTGGCCCTCCAGGACGAAGAACGCCTCCTCGACGTCGTGGTGGGTGTGGGCCGGGCCCTCGGCGCCGGGCGGCAGCAGCATGTTGGAGAACGTGAAGCCGCCGGAGGGGAGGATCCGGTTGTCGTTCTCGTGGTTGCCGGTGGCGCCGGAGCCGACGTAGCGGATCTGTGCGCGCTTGAACTGCGGGCCGGCCTTCTCCTGGAAGGACAGGGTGCCCCAGTCGGGTTCGCGGGAGTCCTTGGTGGCGATCAGGGCGTCGGTGTACTTGGCGAGGTCACCGTTGTTGTCGTACTCGTCGGTGGTCAGCGGCATGGGATTCGAGCCTTCCTAGCGGTGGGTGACGATGTGCAGATGGGAGGCGAGCCAGGCGTTGACGTGCCCGGGCTGCTCCTGGTTGGCCAGGTGACCGGCGTCCTTGACGATCACGTACGCGGTCCTGTGCAGACCGCCGGCCAGGACCTGTGAGGCGTCGGGACCGGTGACCCGGTCCTGGTCGCCGCACAGGACGAGGGTGGGCGCGGTGACGCGGTGCAGTTCGCCGCGCAGGTCGGTGGTGGCCATGGCCTCGGCGGCGTGGCCGTAGCCGGGCAGCCGGACGGCGGCGGCCATGGTGGCGGATACGCGCTCGACGAGGTCGGCGGGCGCGGCGGCGGACAGCAGGCGCGGTCCTCGGGCCGCGGCGAAGGCGTCCGGGCCGAGCCGGGCGAGCTCGCCTGCGCGGGCCCGCATCGCGGCCGCCTTGTCGGGATCGGTGCCGGAGCCGGGCGTCGAGGCGACGGCCATCAGCGACTCGACCAGGTCCGGGTGCCGTACCGCGAGCCGCAGCGCGATCACGCCGCCCCAGGAGACGCCGAGGACATGGGCGGCGCCGCCGCGAGTACGGATCACCTCCGCCGCGAGGTCGGCGTAGTCGTCCATCGTCAACGGGCCGGTCGGATCGGCCGACTTGGCGTATCCGGGGGCGTCCCAGGCGACGATCCGGTACGACCCGCTCAGCGCCGCGAACTGCGGGGCGAAGGCGGCCGAGGACGAGCCGATGCCGTGCAGGCACAGCACCAGCGGGCCGCTGTCCCCCGCCTCCTCCAGGTGGAGCCCGGCCGGGTCGTACGGGGCCGCAGGGGCGGTCACAGGATCTGCCCCGTCCGGCCGGCGAGCGCGGCGAGGGAACGCAGTACCGCGTACGGGACGATCTGGCTGGTCGCCGGGTTGGCGGCGTCGGGCAGGTGCCGTACCTCGAAGCGGTAGGTGCCGTGCGTGCCGCTCGCCTCGACCACGTGGGAGGTGTGCGCGGCGGCGGGGTCGGCGACGACGCTCACCCGCACCGCGTCCAGGTCTCCGGTGGCGAAGGCCACGGACGCGGCCACGTTCGTCGACTTGGGGAACTTCACGGGTACGTCCCGCGCGGTGCCGGCCATCACCTCGACCGGCCCGGTGGCCGACCGCATCCGCTCTAGCAACTCCTCGTCCATCCAAGGCTGTTCGAGGGTGGACGGCAGCTTGGTGGTGGTCAGCCGCACTTCGTGGAGGGGGCCCATGGCGCGTACGGCCTGGAGCAGGTCGAGGCCGCCGACCGCGCCGCCGGTGAAGTACACCCGGCCCGGGCCGGCATTCAGGAGTTCCTTCGCCAACTGCTCGTCCGTGAGCGCCCCGGTCGAGGCGACGAGCAGGTCCGTGCCGGTGGCGAGGATCGCCGTACCCCACTCTCGCACGACGCCCTGCCCGGCGGCCTCGACGATCAGGTCGCAGGATTCCAGGGCCTGTTCGAGGGTGCGCTGCGGCGCCGGGACCGAGTCGCCTAGCGGCCGGTTGTCGACCACGCAGACCAGTTCGGTGCCCGGAATCCCGCCCGCGGCGAGGGCACCGCCGACGACCCGGCCGATGGCGCCCCAGCCGATGAGGCCGACTCGGCGGGGGGTGTCGGCCCGGCCAGGTGCGGTGCTGTTCATGCGCGGACTCCTTCGGCATCGGCTGCGGCGTCGACCGCGGTGGCGGCTTCTGCGTCGGCGGGCGGGACGACGGGGCTGCCGTCCGGCGTGCCCGCCATGTGCGCGCGGATCTGCGGGGAGGGCGGTCCTGCCGTGCCCCATACGTCGGAGAGTTCGGGTGTGCGCCGCCACACCTTGCAGATCCAGGCGTCCTCGACGACCTGGGCGACCTCGGAGGTGTACTCGCAGACGAGGCCGGTCGGGTCGGTGAAGTAGGAGAAGGTGTTGTTGCCCGGCCCGTGCCGCCCGGGACCCCATTCGGGGGTGACACCGTGGTGCCGGAGCCGGCCGAGGCCGCGCATGAAGTGGTCGACCGACGTCATCTCGTACGCCACGTGGTTGAGCGACACCCACGGCGCCTGGTTGAAGGCGATGCTGTGGTGGTCGGCGTTGCAGCGCAGGAACGCCATCTGGTGCTCGGACCAGTCCGAGACGCGCATGCCGAGGACGTCCCGGTAGAAGGCGACCGAGGCGTCGATGTCGGGTGTGTTGAGCACGGCGTGGGTGACGCCGACCGGCACGGCGGCGTCGCGTCCGCGGGCCGTGACGGCCCAGGTCTCGGCGGAGAGTTCGATGAGCCGTCCGTCGATGTCGCGGAAGCGCAGGCCGTAACCGCCCCCGACCTGGTCGAGCGGTCCCGGCCCGGTGACCGGCGTGATGCCGCGCGCTTCGAGTCGCCGTGCGGCTTCGTCGATCTCGGCGGGGGTGGCCACGGCGAAGGCGAGCCGGCCGAGGCCGATCCGGTCGGCGCGGGTGAGCTGGAGGGCGTGGTGCTCGCCGCCGGTGCCGCGCAGCCAGCTCGTGCCGGGCTCGGCCTCGACGACCTCCAGCCCCCACACCTCCTCGTAGAAGTCGGTGGCCTGCGTGAACTGAGAGGTGAGCAGCTCGACCGAGCGCAGGGCGCGCAGCCGGGCTATCGGGGGGTGAGTCATGGTGAGGGTCTCCGGGGTGCGGTTCAGTTGGCCCAGGGCAGGGGCGTGGATTCGATGCCCCAGTACAGGGACTTCTGCCGCTGGTAGGAGCGGATGAGGTCGCGGCCCTTCTCGGTGCCGAGGCCGCTGTCCTTCATCCCGCCGAAGGGGGTGGAGATGGAGAACTGCTTGTAGGTGTTGATCCAGACGGTCCCCGCGTCGATGCGCCGGGCGAGCCGCCAGGCGGCGCGGGCGTCGCGGGTCCAGATGCCGCAGGCGAGCCCGTAGGCGCTGTCGTTGGCCTGCCGCACCAGGTCGTCCTCGTCGTCGTAGGGCAGCGCGACGAGGACCGGGCCGAAGATCTCCTCCTGGCAGGTCCGGGCGGAGTTCGGCAGGCCGTCGATGACGGTCGGCAGGTAGTAGGCGCCGTCGGCGTAGCCCTCCCCGGCCGGGATCGCGCCCCCGCACAGGACGCGCCCGCCCTCCGCCCGCGCGAGATCCACGTACGCCGCGACCGTGTCCCGGTGCCGGTGATGGACGAGCGGGGCGACCTGGGTGTCGGGGTCGGTCCCGGGCCCCACGCGCAGCTTGCGCACGCGCTCGACGAGCTCGGCGACGAAGGAGTCGTACAGGGACCGGTGCACGAAGAGCCGGGATCCGGCGATGCAGGACTGTCCGCTGGACGAGAAGACCCCGAACATCACGCCCGCGAGGGCCTGCTCGACGTCCGCGTCCTCGCGCACGACCGTCGGTGACTTGCCGCCGAGTTCCAGCGAGGCAGGGGCGAGCTTGTCGGCGGCGGTCCGGGCGATGGCGCGGCCGGTGGCGGTGCCGCCGGTGAAGCCGATGCGGCGCACCAGCGGGTGGTTGACGATCGCGTCCCCGACGACGCGCCCCTTGCCGGGCAGCACGGACAGCAGCGCGGTCGGCAGCCCCTCCTCGGCGAGCACCCGATGGACCAGGCGACCGAAGGCGAGGGAGACGAGCGGGGTCCACTCGGCCGGCTTCAGCAGCACCGCGTTCCCGCCGGCGAGGGCAGGGGCGACCTTCTGGGCGTCGGAGGCGATCGGTGAGTTCCACGGGTTGATCGCGCCGACCACGCCGATCGGCTCGTGCACGCTCATCGTGACGTACGGCCCCCGGGCGGGGGTGAGCGACTCCTCGGCGGTCTCCAGCGCGGCGGCCGTGTACCGGAAGGTGGCTGCGGCGCTCAGCGCGAGCGCCCGGGTCTCGGTGAGTGTCTTGCCGGTGTCGGCGGTCTGCAGGGCGGACAGGTCGTCGGCGTGCTCCTCGATCAGGTCGCCGATGCGGTGCAGGACGCGGGCGCGCCGGTGCGGGAGCAGGTCCCGCCACGCGGGCACCGCCACGGCCTCGGCTGCTGCCTCGGCCGCCTCGTCGACATCGGCGGGTGAGGCGGCGTGGACGGTGGTGATCGGGGTGCCGTCGGCGGGGTTCACGGTCTCGATCGGCGCGCCCGTGCCGCGCCTGAAACACCCCGCGATGAGGATCTCGTCGACTGGCGTGCGCGGCATGGCAGGACCTCCGGATCGGATGTATCGAAGTGCTAAACATCTAAGGGCTTAACTATTTCGACCGCAAGGGGAACCCGGCAAGTTTTTTCCACGACGTGAGGAGGAACCCTTGACTGACCGCTTCACAGACGGGATAAAACTTGAGCGCTGAGAGATTTAGCGCTTAGCCAGCTGGCCTCTACGGCCCCCGATCTCCGAGTCCCGTCCCCCTCTGCCGCCGAGCCGGCGTACGGCTGTCCAGCCGCCGCCGACCGGCCCGAACCGTCCCGTGCGTATCCTGTGCCTTTCCCAGCACCCCGTGCGCGGGTCCGGAGGACCCCTCCATGACGACCGACACTCCCCATGCCACCGCGGGCCGGCCCGCGGACACCGCGGCGCTCGTCGCCGCGATCGGCGCCCGCTTCGAACGCCTGCCGCTGTGCCGGTGGCACGTCACCGTCCGGCTCATCATCGGCGCGGTGACCTTCTTCGAGGCCTTCGACCAGTTGCTCATCGCCTACGCCCTGCCCGAACTGCGCACCGAGTGGCAGCTGACCACCGGGCAGACCACGTCCCTGATCACGGTCGGCTCCCTGGGCATGCTCGTCGGCGCGCTCCTCTCCGGCCGCATGGCCGACCGCATCGGCCGGGTGAAGGTGATCGCGGCGTGCATCGCCCTGTCCAGCGTGTGCAGCCTGCTGCTCACGCTGTGCGCCTCACCGGGGCCGTTCATGGGGCTGCGCTTCGTGCAGGGACTCGCCATCGGCGGCGAGGTGCCGGTCGCGGCCACCTTCATCGCCGAGATCACCCGGGCCCACAAACGGGGCCGCTTCGTCCTGCTGTACGAGCTGGTCTTCCCGGCGGGTCTGACCGCGTGCGCCGTGCTGGCCTGGTGGCTGATGCCGATCCTCGGCTGGCGCTGGATGTTCGGCCTCGCCGCGATCCCCGGCGTGCTGTGCGTGCTGGTCGCCCGCTATGTGCCCGAGTCGCCGAGGTGGCTCGCGGACCACGGCCGGCACGAGGAGGCACTGGCGACGATGGCGTCGATCGAGACGAAGGTAGAGCGGATCACCGGCGAGCCGCTGCCGCAGCCGGCGCCCGCGGCCCCCGTCGCGCGGCAGTCCGCCGCCAAGGGCGGTCTGCGCGAGCTGCTCTCCGGCCGCTACCGCAAGCGCACCCTGGTCGTCTGCGTCCTGTGGTTCTGCGGCTACTTCGTCAACTACGGCATCTCGTCCTGGCTGCCCACCATCTACGGCTCCCGCTTCCACCTGGACCTGTCCGACGCGCTGCTGTATTCGACCGTGACGTCCTGCGCGGGCTTCCTCGGCTGTCTCGCCGTCGCCCTGACCGTGGACCGGGTCGGCCGCCGGCACACCGTCACCTGGTGTCTGGGCGGCGCCGCCCTCAGCCTGCTCTTCCTCGGCCTCTTCGCCGGCGGCTCGGCGACCAGCGTGCTGATCTGGACGTCCCTGTCGGCGGTGTTCTTCTTCGGCGCCAACATCTGCCTGTACCTGTACACGCCCGAACTCTTCCCGACCCGGATGCGGGCCCTCGGCACCAGCCTCGGCGGCGCCGTGAACCGGCTCGGCGTCATCCTCGGCCCGATCGTCGTCGGCGCGGTGTACGCGGGCGGCGCCCTCGGCACCGTCTTCGTGACCCTCGCCGCGGTCGCGCTGGTCGGGGCGGTCACGGCAGGGGTGGCGGCGGAGGAGACGAGCGGCCGACGACTGGAGGACGTGGCGCCGTAGATCCCCGGCGTGCCGGGACACGCCGACCGCCGGGAACCAACGGTCTCGGCGGTCGGCCCCGAACCGTCCTCGCCTATAGGAATTCAGAGAAATAGCCCATAATGCCTGCAAGGAGAACCCTTGTGAGCAATCCCGCCGACGAGCTCGACTACCGGACCCTACGGCTCGACCGCACCGGTCAGGCCGAGGCCTTCGACGCCATCGGCGAGCGCTATGACGAAGCCTTCCCGCACAAGGAAGGGCAGGTCGCGGCCGCCGAGTGGCTCATCGGGTCGCTGCCGCGCGGATCCCGGGTACTGGACCTCGGGTGCGGCACCGGCCTCCCGACCGCCCGCCGGCTGGCGGAGGCGGGCTTCGACGTCGTCGGGGTGGACCTGTCGCAGCGGATGGTCTCGCTGGCCCGCGATCATGTGCCCGGCGGCGAGTTCCACCGGGCCGACATCGCGGACCTGCGTCCCTCAGGTTCCCTGGACCTCGGCCGCTTCGCCGGGCTGACCGCCTTCTTCGCCCTGCTCATGCTGCCGCGCGCCGAGATCCCCCTCGCCCTGCGGACCGTTTGCCACCTGCTGGTTCCGGGGGGACTGTTCGCGCTGTCGATGGTGGAGGCCGACGTGGACGACTTCGCGATCCCGTTCATCGGCAGCAACATCCGCGTCTCCGGCTATCTGCGGGACGAGCTGCGCGAGGTCGTCGAGAGGGCGGGCTTCGAGATCGTCGGGGAGTCCTCGTACACCTACGCTCCGGCGGTCGCCGACATCCAGCCCGAGGTACAGATCTTCCTGCGGTGCGTACGGCATTCCTGACGCCCCCTGACCCGCCCGCCCCGGCGCAGGCCGCACGGCCGGAAGGACAGGCATGACGAAGCAGCTCGGAGGTGGTGATCCCGCGCCGCCGGCCGCACAGGCTTCCCCCGGCACCCCCCTCGCCGGCGGACCGGACGACGCCGAGCGGCACATCGACAGGCTCCGCTATCTTGACGCGGCGACCCGCCGGATCGCCCGGGGCATGAACCTCGACGAGACCCTGCGCGAACTGTGCGGCGCGGCCGTCCCGGCATTCACCGACACCGCGTTCGTCCACCTGTACGCCCCGCTGCCGGTCGGCGACGAGGCGGGCGCCGCCCCCGGCGTCCTGCGGCTGCACAGCGCGCAGCGCGCGTCACCTCGAGAACCGGGCACCCGGCACTCCGGACCGCCCCCGGCCGACATGCGCGCCGTCCCGGCGGCAGAGGTCGTGAACCCCGCTGCCGACGGCCGGCTCAGCAAACTGCTTCAGGACGGGCGGCCGGTGTTCGGCAACACCACGGGCGTCACCTCCGCGGCGGCCGAGCTGCTGGGGACGGCGAGCGCTTCCCCGGCGCTGCCGCCCGGGCACCGGCTCATCATCGCCCCGCTGCACGGCCGCAGCCACGTCCTGGGCAGCGCCGTCCTCATCCGCGGACCCGGCCGCCCGGAGTTCACCGACGACGACCTGATCGTCGCCTCCCAGCTCGCCACGCACACCGCCCTCGGGCTGGAGAAGGCGATGCTGTACGAGCGTGAGGCGGCCGTCGCGGACACGTTGCAGCGCACGATGCTCCCGCCGTCGCTGCCGGAGCCGCCCGGTGTCCGACTGGCCAGCCGCTATCTGCCGTCCTCGCGGACCGCGCAGGTCGGCGGCGACTGGTACGACGCGATCCCGCTGCCCGGCAACCGGGTCGCCCTGGTCATCGGCGACGTGATGGGGCACTCCATGACCTCGGCCGCGATCATGGGCCAGCTGCGCACCAGCGTGCAGACCCTGGCCGGGCTCGATCTGCCCCCGGACGAGGTACTGCACCACCTCGACGAGCAGGCGGGCCGGCTGGGCAGCGAGCACACGGCGACCTGCCTGTACGCCATGTACGACCCCGTGCAGCAGCGGCTGCTGGTGTCCAGCGCCGGCCATCTGCCACCGGTGCTGCTCCATCCCGACGGGCGGGCGGAGGTTCTCCAGGTCCCGCCCGGGGCGCCGATCGGCGTCGGCAGCGGCGGATTCGAGTCCGTCGAGACGCATGCACCGGCCGGGGCGACCCTGCTGCTGTACACCGACGGCCTGGTCGAGTCCCGCGACTCGGACGTGCTGACCGGCGTGGAGGCGCTGCGTGCACGGTTGCGCGCGGCCTCGTCAGGGTCCGGGCCGCCGGCGCTGGAGGAGCTGTGCGACAAGGCGCTCGGCGCGCTGGGGGCGGGTGGCCGGGACGACGACATCGCGCTGCTCGCCGCCCGCTTCGAGGGCATCCTGCCGGAGACCGTCGCGTACTGGTACATGGCGCCTCGCCCGCAGACCGCGGGCCAGGCCCGTCGCCTGACCCGCCGGACGCTGGACCACTGGGGACTGGAGTCCTTGGTGGAGACGACCGAGCTGATGGTCAGCGAGGTGGTGGCGAACGCCGTGCGCTTCGCGTCCCGGCCGATCACCCTGCGGCTGCTCTGCACCGACGTGCTGCGCTGCGAAGTGGGCGACGACTCGCCGATCGTGCCGAGGATGCGGCATGCCCGGCTGAGCGACGAGGGCGGCAGGGGCCTGTTCCTGGTCGACCAGCTGGCACAGCGCTGGGGCGCGACGAGGGTGAGCACGGGCAAGGTGGTCTGGTTCGAACAACCCCTGCCCGACGCACCTGCGGATGGCTGAACCCGTCAGTCGGCGCAGCAGCCGCCCTCGACGCTGCCTGCGGTGATCGCGTCGAGTCGGCAGAAGCAGGAGGCCTCGACCGGTACGTCCGCCAGCGCGGCGGCGAGACGCAGCTGCTTGGCCACCATCTGTGCCTCCCCGGTCCGGCCCAGGCGCGTCAGGCACTCGTGCAGGCCGTGCAGGGACCAGACGTTGTTGGGGTGCTGAAGGGCGCGCGGGAGGGTGTCGTCGAGGCCGAGGTCGGCCCGGTAGACCGCCTCCGCCTCCTCGACACGGCCCTGTTCGAGAAGGAGGGCGCCGTAGGCGTGCCGGGTGGGCTGCATCCAGCCCCACGGTTCGTCGTAGGGGAGGTTGTCGTCCAGTTCGATGGAGCGTTCCAGTGCGGCGAAGGCGGCGTCGTGGTTGCCCTTGCGGTATTCCAGTTCGCCGTCGAGCATCGCCGAGGCGATCGCGAGGATGTCGGCGCAGGTGTTGTTGAAGAGCATGCGGGTCTCGGGGACCCGGGCGACGGCCTCGTGGAAGAGCCGGCGTTCCGTCTCCGCCTCCGGGACGCGATGGGTCGAGGACAGGGCGACGCCGCGGGCGTAGTGGAGCATCGCGGTCGTCACGCAGTACAGCTCGGGGTCGGCGGGCATCGGCAGGGCGAGGATGTCGTGCCAGCGGCCGAAGCGGATCAGGGCGTGGAACCGCATGCCGAGGAAGGACTCGAGCCAGTCGGCCATGGGCGGGCTCGGCACGCGCAGCAGGTCTTCGGGGATGGACGCCTCGAGCTCCGCGGCGGTCTTGAGAGCGACCTCCGACTGGCCGAGGAACATGGCGCCGTAGATCTTGAAGTGGTAGTTGTGCGAGCGGTACAGGGTGTAGAAGTTCATCGCGCCGGCCCGGGCGTGGTACTTCTCGTCGACCGCGATCGCCGTCGTGTTGTCCGAGACCACCCGCCGGTAGTCGCCGCAGAGCACCTCCAGGTGCGAGGGCATGTGATGCAGGTGCCCGGCGTCGGGCACCAGACCGCGCAGCCGGTCCGCGATCGACAGGGCGGCTTCGGGGGTCGGGGACATCTCCATCAGGTGGACGTACAGGTGGACCAGGCCCGGGTGGTCGCGTCCCGCGTCGGTGGCGAGGGCCCGTTCGAGGACGGCCCTGGCCGCCACCGTGCGCGCGCCTTCGGCCGGCTCGCCGGTCCTGAGGTCCCACAGCTGCCAGGGGGTGAGGTTCATCAGGGCGTCGGCGTACAGGGTGGCCACGTCCAGGTCGTCGGGGGCGAGCTCGTAGACCGCGCGCATGCTGTCGGCGTAGGGGGCGTTCCAGACCGAGCAGTCCTCGACGGCCTTCGACTGCGGGTAGCGGGCGCGCAGTGCGCCGATCAGGGCCTGCTCGACGGGGGTGGCGGCCGCCGCCTTCTCGTGGGCCGTCTCCACGGCGGCGTGGGTGCGGTCGACGGTGCGCACCAGGTCCTCGTCGTCGAAGAACTCCCACGGCTTGTTGTAGTTCGGGCCGAGCGCGTAGGCGATGCCCCAGTGGGCCATCGCGCAGTCGGGGTCGGCTTCGGCAGCCGCCTGGAAGCAGGCGACGGCCTCCTCGTGGTGAAAGGCGTACGTCCACATCAGCCCGCGGTCGAACCAGAGTTGGGCCTGCGCCGACGAGGTGGTCACGGAGCGTGTGTAGGTGCCGAGGTCGTAGTACTCCATGGCTCTGTCTCCTGCCTGTGCGCCCCGCCGGTCTGTTCCCGAGTCTTCCCGAGAGCACCACGTCTCGCACCGACAACGGGGACAGGCCCTGCCCGGTTGCGGGGTCCGCCATCTCCGGTGCCGCCGTGCCGGGCACCGGCCTCGGCATCCTGCGCGCCGACCCGCAGCACTTGCCGGCGTCGGTCCGCGTCGAAGCGGGTACTCGGCACGGTGGTGCGGTGGCGAGCCCGGTGCCGCGGCCGGGTGAGTCGGTTCGTGCCGCCCAGGTGCGGGCGGGGGGCGTCGTGGCGCATTCTTGCTGTGTCGCGCGCGTGACGGCGTACGGACGAGGTAGGGCCGATGACTGGGAGCGCCGAGGGCGCAGAGCGGGCGCCGGGCAGGTTGGCGGCGCTGCTGATCGATGCCTCGGCGGAGGCGATCAGCGCGGCCGGTGGCCTCGCCGGCGGGGTCTACCTGCGCTCCCGCACGCCCGGACTGCTGCGTCTCGCGGTGCTGGAAGGGCTGCCGGGGCCGTTGTTCCGGCCGTGGTGGCGGGTGCATGTGGACCGGCCGTTCCCCGTCGCGGACGCCTTTCGGCTCGGGGTCGAGGTGGCGCTGCCCAACGCGACGGAGACGATGCGCCGCTATCCCCAGTTCGCGGCCGGCCTGCCGTTCCCGTTCGGGTCCCTGCACGTTCCCGTCGTGGGTGCGTCGAGCGTCTTCGGTGTGCTGACCGTGCTGCTGCCGTCGGCGTCGGACGGCACCGAGTTGCTGCCCCTGCGCGAGCGTGTCGCACGGCTGGCCGAGGAGCTGGGGGTGGCACTGGAGAAGCTGGAGGACCAGGACGCGTCGGCGGTTTCCTGGGAGAGCGGGCCCCTGTGTCTGCGGCCGCCCGCCGGCCGCCCGCCGGCCGGGCAGCTCGGGCGGTTCACCTGGGATCCGATGACGGGCGTCCTGGCGGCGGACGAGCGGCTGAACGCCGTACTCGGCATGGCTGCGGCGGAGGCACACAGCACCGCGGAGGCGTTCGCGGACGCGGTCGCTCCGGCTGACGCGATGCGGATCCTGGCGGCGCTGCGGGAGGCAGCCAGTGGCCGGCCGCCCGCGCTGCCGCTGTACGTGCGCTCCGCGGACGGCGCTCTTCGCCTGGTCGAGGTCTGGGGGCCGTACGACGACTCCGCACGCTCCCGTTCGACGAACGTGCGGGGCGTGGTGGTCGACCCGGGGCAGGGCACGGTGGCGGACGCGGCGGCCGATCTGCTGCCGGACGGCGTGCTGTGCCTTGACCGGCTGGGGACGGTCGTCTACGCGAATCCGCACGCGGCACGGCTGCTGCGCCGGCCGCGCACCGAACTGCTGGGCCGGGCTCTGTGGGAGGGCGTGCCTTGGCTCAACCAGCCCACCCTCGAGGACCACATGCGCGGCGCGCTGCTGTCCCCGGATCCGGTGCACTTCCATGTCCGAAGACCGTCCGCGCACGGCCGTGAGCGCGCCACCCACCCGGTCGCGGGAGACTGGCTCGCCCTGTCCATCTATCCCGGCCCGGACATTCTGACCTGCACGATCCGCCTGGGACACCGGGTCGCGGACAGCCCGTCCGGTGCCCCGCAGGCGCACGGCACCCCGGCGTCGACCGGTGCGCCGTCGCTCGCCCCGCTGTACCGCCCGATCGTGCTCGCCATCGCGCTGACCGAAGCGGTCACCGCCCGTCAGGTGTCGGCGGTGGTGATGCGGGAGCTGCTGCCCGTGTTCGGCGGCCGCCGGCTCGCCATCTACCTGCTGCAGGAGCGGCATCTGTACCTGGCCTGGGAGACGGGCTTCCCCAAGGGGTTCCTCGCCCCGTTCGACGGGGTCGGGCTGGACGAGCGGCTGCCCGGGGTCGAGACGCTGACCAGCGGGCGCCCGCTGTTCTTCGACTCGATGCAGGAGCTCTCCGACGCCTATCCGGGCATCGCGCTGGACGCGACGGAGGGGGCCCGGGCCTTCCTGCCGCTGATCGCCTCCGGGCGTCCCGTCGGGTCCTGCATCCTCGGCTTCGACCGGCCGCGCAGCTTCAGCACCGAGGAGCGCACCGTGCTCACCGCCATGGCGGGACTGATCGCCCACGCCATGGAGAAGGCGCAGCGCTACGAGAGCGAGGCCGCGCTCGCCCGTGGGCTGCAGCAGGCGCTGCTCCCCCGGCGGCTGTCGCAGCACCCGCTGATGGAGACCGCCGGACGCTATCTGCCCGGCACCCAGGGCATGGAGGTGGGCGGTGACTGGTACGACGTCGTCGCCGCCGGGGACGGCCTGGCGCTGGTCATCGGCGATGTGCAGGGGCACGGCGTGCAGGCGGCGGCCACCATGGGCCAGTTGCGCAGCGCCGTGCGGGCTTTCGCGCTCGGCGACCGGCCGCCCGACGAGGTCATGAGCGGCACCAACCACCTCCTCATCGACCTCGACGCCGGCCTGTTCGCGAGCTGCTGCTACATCCGGCTCGATCCAAGGACGGGCGTCGCCCAGGCGGCCGTGGCCGGGCATCCGCCGCCGCTGCTGCGCCGCCCGGACGGCCGTACCCATGTCGTCGACCTGCCCGGCGGGGTCGTGCTCGGCGTGGATCCGCAGGCCACGTATCCGGTGGCGGAGCTGCGGATGGAGCCGGGCGCCGTCCTCGCGCTGTACACGGACGGGCTGGTCGAGCGGCCCGGTGCCGACATCGACGACGGCATCAGTGCGCTGCGGGTGGCGCTGGCCAAGGCGGGTGCCCCCGGCGCCCGGCCGGGCGGGCGCTCGCTGGCCGGCGTGGCCGACCGGCTCACCGCGGTGGCCCGGCACATGGCGGACCGCCCCGACGACATCGCGCTGCTGCTCGCCACTCGGCGCGCCACGCCCGTGCGCCCGAGCTGAGGCCGCGCGCCGGGGGCCGTGCGGCGTCCTCGGCGTCGTAACCCTGCTGCGGGGACGGGAGTTGCCCCAATCCGGGCATCACACCCGTGGCCGTGGTGTGAGAGAGCCGGCAAGTCCTGTCACGGTCTGTGACGTCTCTCGCCTCCCGGGGCCCGGCAGTGTAGACATGGGCACATGGTCCGACTATTGGGTCGATCCGGGGCCCGGTCGGCCTCTCGTCCCAGCGGTCTGCGCACACGCGGTGCGCCCGACCGCTTCCTTGGAGTGCCCGAGCCGGGAGTCCCGGGCGACGAGCCGGGTCAGGGGCGACGCAAGGGATGGTTCGCTGCCCTGCGGGCGGCGGTGGGCGGACGCAGCGTCGCCGGGCAGGTGTTCCTGCTGCAGGTGGTGATCGTGCTCCTGCTGGTCGTCGCCGCGGTGGTGGCGCTGGTGCTGCAGGTGCGGTACGACACCACGCAGGAGGCCCGCAACCGCTCGGTGGCCGTAGCCGAGTCGTTCGCCAACGCGCCCGGCACCCGGGAGGCGCTGAGCAGCCCGGATCCGTCCGCCGTGCTGCAACCCCGTGCCGAGGCGGCGCGCGAGGCGACGGACGTGGACTTCATCGTCGTCATGAACATCGACGGCATCCGCTACACCCACCCCAAGCCGGACCGGATCGGCAAGCAGTTCGTCGGGAACATCGCACCCGCGCAGGCCGGGCGGGTCGTGACCGAGGAGATCACCGGCACCATCGGACCGCTCGTGCAGGCCGTGGTGCCCATCAAGGCACCCGACGGGCAGGTCGTCGGGCTGGTCTCGGCCGGGGTCACGAAGGCGACCGTGGGCGGTACCGCGGACCGGCAGCTGCCGCTGGTGCTGACCGCGGCGGCGGTGGCGCTCGCCCTGTCGACGGCGGGCACGGCACTGGTCAGCAGGCGGCTGCTGCGGCAGACACACGGTCTCGGACCGCACGAGATGACGCGGATGTACGAGCATCACGACGCCGTCCTGCACGCCGTGCGGGAGGGCGTGATCATCGTCGGCAGCGAGGGTCGGCTGCTGCTCGCCAACGACGAGGCGCACCGCCTGCTCGACCTGCCCGCCGACGCCGAGGGGCACCGGGTGCTGCACCTCGGCCTCGCCCCCGACACCGCCGAACTGCTGGACTCCGGCCGCATGGCCACGGACGAGGTGCACCTGGTCAAGGACCGGCTGCTGGCGGTCAACCAACGCCCCACCACCCTCCGGGGCCGCCCGTCCGGCAGCGTCGCCACCCTGCGCGACTCGACCGAGCTGCGAGCCCTGTCGGGCCGGGCCGAGGAGGCCCGCGAGCGCCTGAACATGCTGTACGACGCCGGTGTGGGCATCGGCACCAGCCTGGACGTCACCCGCACCGCCGAGGAACTGGCGGAGCTGGCGGTGCCCCGGTTCGCGGACTTCGCCACCGTCGACCTGTACGAGGCCGTGCTGGGCGGCGGGCAGCCGGAGGCGGCGACGCGGCTGCGCCGCACGGCGAGCAGCGGCATACGCAAGGACGCGCCGCTGTACCCGGTGGGCGAGCAGATGCGGTTCGTCGACTCCTCGCCGCAGGCCCGCGCGCTGAAGGACGGACACGCCGTCATCGAACCGCGGCTTGCCGAGGCCCCGGGCTGGCGTGCCCAGGACCTGGAGCGCTCGGCGCAGGTCGTGGAGTTCGGCATCCATTCCCTGATCGCGGTGCCGCTCCGGGCGGGGTCCCTGGTGCTGGGCGTCGTCAGCTTCTGGCGGTCGCAGAAGGCCGAGCCGTTCGACGCGGACGAGGTGGCGCTGGCCGAGGAGCTGGTCGCCCGGGCCGCGGTGTCGATCGACAACGCCCGCCGGTACACGCGCGAGCACAGCATGGCGGTGGCGCTGCAGCGCAGCCTGCTGCCGCGCCGCCTGCCCGAGCAGAACGCCCTGGACATCGCCTACCGGTATCTGCCGGCGCAGGCCGGGGTGGGGGGCGACTGGTTCGACGTGCTGCCGCTGTCCGGCGCCCGGGTCGCGCTGGTGGTGGGGGATGTCGTCGGTCACGGGCTGCACGCGGCGGCGACGATGGGCCGGCTGCGTACGGCCGTGCACAACTTCTCCGCCCTGGACCTGCCGCCCGACGAACTGCTCGCGCTCCTCGACGAGCTGGTCGCCCGCATCGACCAGGACGAGGCCCAGGAGGGCGACAGTGCCCCGGTGACCGGCGCGACCTGTCTGTACGCGGTCTACGACCCGGTGACCCAGCGGTGCACGATGGCCCGCGCGGGCCACCCGCCGCCGGCCCTGATCCAGCCGGACGGCACCGTCGGCTTCCCCGACGTGCCCGCCGGTCCCCCGCTGGGCCTGGGCGGGCTGCCGTTCGAGACGGCCGAGCTGGAGCTGGCGCAGGACAGCCGTCTCGTGCTCTACACGGACGGTCTGGTGGAGGACCGTGAACGGGACATCGACGAGGGCCTCGAACTGCTGCGCGACGCTCTGTCCCAGGCCGGCCCGTCGCCGGAGGAGACCTGCCAGGCCGTCCTGGAGGCCAGGCGGCCGGCCCGGGCCGGCGACGACATCGCGCTGATCGTGGCGGGCACCCGGGCGCTCGGGGCCGATCTGGTCGCCGAGTGGGAGGTGCCGTCGGATCCGGCGGCCGTGGGTCAGGTGCGCTCGGCCGTGACGCGGACGCTTCAGGCGTGGGACCTGGAGGAGCTGTCGTTCACCACGGAGCTGATCCTGAGCGAGCTGGTCACCAACGCGATCCGGTACGGCGGTGAGCCGATCCGGGTGCGGATGCTGCACGACCGCAGCCTGATCTGCGAGGTCTTCGACAGCAGCAGCACCTCGCCGCATCTGCGCTACGCGACCATGACGGACGAGGGCGGGCGCGGCCTGTTCCTCGTCGCGCAGCTGGCCGACCGCTGGGGCACGCGGTATCTGCCCGCGGGCAAGGTGATCTGGGCGGAGCAGCCGCTGCCGTAGCCGGTGCCTGTTGTACATAGGTACGAACCTTGGACACGACCGGTGCTCTCACACGCGCCTTCTGATAGGAAACCTTCCTATCAGTGTCCCGCAACGGCCAACCCCCCACCCCCCACCTCCACTTGGAGCCGCCGTGAAGCACCCAGCACGCACGTCGCGCCGAACTCTGCTCGCCTTGATCGGCGCGTCGCTGGCGTCAGTCCCCGTTCTCAACTCCCCCCGTGCATCCGCGGCCGCGGTGGGTCTCGACGACCCGGCGAAGAAGGAGATCGCCATGAAGCTGGTGTCGAGCGCGGAGAACTCCTCGCTCGACTGGAAGGCGCAGTACAAGTACATCGAGGACATCGGCGACGGCCGCGGCTACACCGCCGGGATCATCGGCTTCTGCTCCGGCACGGGCGACATGCTCGACCTCGTCGAGCTCTACGCCGACCGCCGCCCCGGCAACGTCCTCGCCCCGTATCTGCCGGCGCTGGGCCGCGTGAACGGCACCGACTCGCACGACGGACTCGACCCGAACTTCCCGCGCGACTGGGCCCGGGCCGCGCAGGACCAGGAGTTCCGGCGGGCGCAGGACTACGAGCGCGATCGCGTGTACTTCGGTCCGGCGGTGCGGCAGGGCAAGACGGACGGGCTGCGCGCGCTCGGGCAGTTCGCGTACTACGACGCGATCGTCATGCACGGCGACGGCACCGACCCGACCAGCTTCCGCAACATCCGGCGGCGCGCGCTGAACCAGGCCCGGCCGCCGGCGCAGGGCGGTGACGAGGTCACCTACCTGCACGCCTTCCTGGACGCGCGGGTATGGGCCATGAAGCAGGAGGAGGCCCACAGCGACACGAGCCGGGTCGACACGGCCCAGCGGGTCTTCCTGCGCGCGGGCAACCTCGACCTGAACCCGCCGCTCGACTGGAAGGTGTACGGGGACAGCTACCACATCGGCTGACCCGCCCGAGGGGGTGCCGTACCGTCTTCGCGCGGTACGGCACCCCGTGTCATCCTCATGCCTTCCAGCCCATAGAATTGATTTATGAGCTCATAGGTTGGACCCGCGTACCGACTTAGGCTTGCCTTAGTTTAGGCTTCCCGACGAGATCGCTTGTCATCGCTCGAAGGGACCCTGATCATGCCCCGCCCCCTGCGGGTAGCCATCGTCGGAGCCGGCCCCGCCGGGATCTACGCCGCCGACGCCCTGCTCAAGTCCGACGTGGCCGCCGAACCCGGCGTGTCCATCGACCTCTTCGAGCGCATGCCGGCGCCGTTCGGACTGATCCGGTACGGCGTCGCCCCCGACCACCCCCGCATCAAGGGCATCATCACGGCCCTCCACCAGGTCCTCGACAAGCCGCAGATCCGCCTCTTCGGCAACGTCGACTACCCGACCGACATCAGCCTGGACGACCTGCGCGCGTTCTACGACGCCGTGATCTTCTCGACGGGTGCGACGGCCGACCGGGCGCTGCCGATACCGGGCGTCGACCTCGACGGGTCGTACGGCGCCGCGGACTTCGTCTCCTGGTACGACGGGCACCCGGACGTTCCGCGCACCTGGCCGCTGGAGGCCGAGAAGGTCGCCGTCCTCGGTGTCGGCAACGTCGCCCTCGACGTGGCCCGCATCCTGGCGAAGACGGCGGAGGAACTGCTCCCGACGGAGATCCCGCCGAACGTCCACGAAGGCCTGAAGGCCAACAAGGCCCTGGAAGTCCACGTGTTCGGCCGCCGTGGCCCGGCGCAGGCGAAGTTCAGCCCCATGGAGCTGCGCGAGCTGGACCACTCCCCCAACATCGAGGTCATCGTCGACCCCGAGGACATCGACTACGACGAGGGCTCGATCGACACCCGGCGGGGCAACAAGCAGGCCGACATGGTCGCCAAGACCCTGGAGAACTGGGCGATCCGCGACGTCGGCAACCGGCCGCACAAGCTGTTCCTGCACTTCTTCGAGTCGCCCACCGAGATCCTCGGCGAGGACGGAAAGGTCGTCGGCCTGCGCACCGAGCGCACCGCCCTCGACGGCACCGGCAACGTCAAGGGCACCGGCGAGTTCAAGGACTGGGACGTCACCGCGATCTACCGTGCGGTCGGCTACCTCTCCGACAAACTCCCCAAGCTGCCCTGGGACATCGACTCGGGCACCGTCCCGGACGAGGGCGGCCGGGTCATCCAGGAGTCCGGCGAGCACCTGCAGTCGACGTACGTCACCGGCTGGATCCGACGCGGCCCGGTGGGTCTGATCGGCCACACCAAGGGCGACGCCAACGAGACGGTGTCCAACCTGCTGGACGACTTCGCCAACGGCCGTCTGCAGACGCCGGGTTCGCCCGAGCCGGAGGCGGTGGACGCCTTCCTCGCCGAGCGCGAGATCCGCTTCACCACCTGGGACGGCTGGTACAAGCTCGACGCCGCCGAGAAGGCGCTGGGCGAGCCTCAGGGTCGTGAGCGCGTGAAGCTCGTCGAGCGCGAGGACATGCTCCGGGAGAGCGGCGCGTAAGACGCCGAAGCCGAAGCCGAAGCTGTGAGGGCCGGGGTACTGACCCCGGCCCTCACGGCCTTTATCAGCGCGCTCCGGGTGATCAGCACCTGTTAGCGTCCCCCGGTGTTCTCACTCCTGGAGCCCCCTTTCTTCACCCGGCTGCGCGATGCGCGGCGGGTGCTCGTCGCCGGTGCGGGCGGCGGTTTCGACGTGTACGCCGGGCTGCCGCTGGCCCTCGCCCTGCGCGCGGCCGGCAAGGAAGTCCATCTGGCCAACCTGTCCTTCTCGGACCTGTACGGGCTCGCACTGGACGCGTGGGTGGACCACGACATCGCGGCGATACGCCCGGACACCGCGGCGCGCAGCGACTACTTCCCGGAGCGGACGCTCGCGCGGTGGCTCGCCGCGCACGACCTGCCCGACACGGTGTACGCGTTCCCCCTCACGGGCGTCCAGCCGCTCAGGGCCGCCTATCGCGCGCTCCTGGACCACCTGGGCGGCGTGGACGCCGTCGTGCTGGTCGACGGCGGGACAGACATTCTGATGCGCGGCGACGAGCACGGACTGGGCACGCCGGAGGAGGACATGGCCAGCCTGGCCGCGGTGTCCGGGCTGGACGAGGTTCCGGTGCGACTCGTGGCCTGCCTCGGATTCGGCGTGGACTCCTATCACGGGGTCAACCACTCCCTGGTGCTGGAGAACCTCGCCGCGCTGGACCGCCAGGGCGGCTACCTCGGGACGTTCTCGCTGCCGCGCCACAGCCGCGAGGGGCGCCTGTACCTCGACGCGGTGGAGCATGCCCAGCGGGCCACACCCGATCGCCCGAGCATCGTCCAGGGCTCCGTCGCGGCGGCCGTACGCGGTGACTTCGGCGATGTCCGGTTCACCGAACGCACCAGGAGCAGCGAACTGTTCATCAATCCACTCATGACCCAGTACTTCTGCGTCGACGCACCCGCCCTGGCCCGCCGCAACCTGTATCTCGACCGCATCGGAAACACCGCGCTCATGCGCCAGATCAGCTCGGTCATCGCGGAGTTCCGCGACGAGCTCACCCAGCAGCGGCCACCGCGCGCCTACCCCCACTGACGCCCCCGCGTCTCAGATTTCGGTGAAGCCTCCCCACTGCGCGTGTGTGGTGCATACACTCCTGATCTTCACACAAGCTCCACACAGGGGGATGCTTCTCCATGCGCATACGCATTGTCGCCACACTCGTCGTCGCCGCCGGCACACTCGCCGCGGTCTCCGCAGTGCCGGCCCAGGCCACCGAGTACTCGTCCGCACTGAAGATCCGCGGCATCCAGTACGACGCACCCGGCAGCGACTCGAACAACTGCCGGACCGGCAACACCGACGACGAGTACCTGACGATCAAGAACTACTCGTCCGGTACCACGGTCAACCTCAAGGGCTACGTCGTGAAGGACAAGGCCGGCAACCGGTTCGCCTTCACCGCCAACCACTACCTCCAGCCCGGCGACTACGTGAAGCTCCGGGGCGGCAACGGCAACGACTCCGACGCCAAGAACGTCGTCTACCGCGACAACTGCAACTTCATGTGGAACAACGACAAGGACTCGATCTACCTGTACAAGCCCTCGGGCGCCGGGGCCGACTCGCACTCCTACACCAAGAGCGGCAACGACCGGGACGGCAACGGCTACATCACGTACCACAACTGATCGGACACCGGGTCACGAGCAGGACCCGCCCCAATGCGGATGGTGGACGGGTCCTGCTCACCGAGTCATTGTCATGACCGGAAGCGGTGCGGACCACGAGTGAGGGACGCCGGCCGGTGCGGATGGCGCACACCCCGTGTGCGGACCCCGCCCGGCGGGCAGGCATCTGCGGCGACGATACTGATACGAGCACGTGCTCCCGCCCACAGATGGACCCCATGCCCAGCTCCTCCAGCACCCGCCCCACGACTCCGCCCTCGGTCTGGTTGGCCCGTGGCCGCCACCTCGGACCCGCCGCGGAAGAGGTTCTCCGGCTCAGTCTGCGGCAGCTCAAGGACAGCCGGGCCATCGACGACTTCCTGGAGCTGCCCGAGGCCGAGGGTGCGCAGGAGTGGATCTTCGAGGCCCGATGGCGGGTCGCGGGATCGGTGACCGTGCGCGCCCGGCTGACCGTCGAGCACGACTCCGGCAGCGGCCAGGACTGGACGCTGATCGCGGAGACGGAGGCGCCGTGGGACCCGCGGTGGCCGTCACCGGCCACCCTGTTCTGGCCACAGGAACCCGACGCGACCTGGGACCACGCTCCGGTCTCGGACCTGCGCCTGACGGACATCAACCCCCTGCCTTCGGACGACAAGGCCGTACGGCACCTGCTGCGGGACTCCGCGCGCGACCGCTGGAGCATCCATGTGGTCGTCCACGAGGCCATGACCACGGACGAGCGCGGCCGCACGCCCCTGGCCGGGATACTGCCGCCGAGCCTGCGGCACCGGCTGGTCGAGCACCGTGCCGCACCCAGCCAACTGCGCGTCGTGAACTGGGCCCTGCGGGACCTCGGCGTACAGGTGCCGCGCGGGGGCGCCGTGGTGCTGCCCGGAAGTCCGGTGCCGTCCGGCTACGACGCGGACGACTTCGCCGTACGCAGCGTCTTCCTCGACGGCACGGAGCCGGCCGAGCTGATTCACGCCGTGACGCGGTTCGCCGCCCTGTCGCGCCCGCTGCCGGACGGCGGCGAGGAGGCGCTCACCGCCCTGCGGGAGGACTGGCGGCTGCTGACGCCGGCGGAGGAGCTCGATCGTGAGCGCAAGCTCGTGGCGATGTACGCCGAGGCACTCGAGGCGATGACGAAGTCCCGCGACCTGTACCGGGAGGCCGCCGAGCAGGCGCACGCCGCGCTGGCCGCCTACCGGGAGTCCGCGGCCGCCGCGCCCGAGAGCCGACCCGACGCCCCCGCGTCCCCGGCGGCGTCCCCGCTCCAGCAGCTGACCCGGACCTTCGAGCGGTTCAAGGGCTCCACCCGGACCCGCAGGCCCGCGGCCGAGTCGGGAGACGCGCAGGAGGGCAGGGCCGTCGAGGAACAGCCGGAGATCCCGGGCCGCCGGAGGGCGTAGGACGGCTGCGCCGGATCCCTGGTGGGGGCGTACTGCGTCCTGCGGGCTCGCTTCGGCGCGCGGGTGGACGGGTCGTGCGCCTGGGCGAGCAGGTGACCGGGCCGATTTGTGCGTCTTCCGTCCTGACGGGTGACGGCGTGCGGCCGAGTGAGCGCTGCCATGCAATGCACAGGCCGCAAGGGGGAATCCGACCGGCAGGTGCGCACGGTGCGCGCCGCCGGCAGGAGGAGGGTCCATGGAGTCGACCACCGCGGTGATCGTCGTCGTCGTGGCCCTCGCGGCCGTCGTGCTCGCCGTGGCCGTCTGGGTACTGGCGCGGCTCGTGCGGACGCGGCGTGTGATGCGGCGTGCCGGGCTGCCGACGGGACCGCGCTGGGTGTTCTGGGGTGCGGTTCTGTATTTCGTGCTGCCGGCCGATCTGGTGCCCGATCCGGTGTATCTGGACGACATCGGCGTGCTCTTGCTGGCACTGCGTACCCTGCGCCGTTCTCCCGATGCGGGACCGCCGGACGCCGTTGATTACAGAAAGTAAGGAAACCAATCACTCGTTCGATTCGTTTAAGTAAGTGGAAACCGAAGGGCGTCGGCGGGCCGAGGGGCGCCCCTGGGTGACCAAGCTCGATCGGAGCAGCACCTGTGAGGGAGAGACGATGCAACCGTTCGCGCTCAACTATGCACGGCCGGCAGCGGAGTTGGAGGTCACCGCTGCATATGCGTACGACTCCGGTCTGCAGTTGAACGTGCTGCGTGACGGGCGAATAGCCGCTTGTGATCACGCGCTCTTGCGGGAGTTGGGGACCACTACATCCACGGCGGGCTCGAAGACCCACTTCGACGACTGAACGCAGGTCGCCGACGATGACGGTCTTGATTGTGACCAACGAAGAGGACGTGACGGCCGACATGGTGGTCGTGCACCTGAACGCGTCCGGCGTTCCGGTGGTCCGGCTCGATCCCGCCGACGTGACCGGCGGGGTCTCCCTGTCGGGCGAGTATGTGCACGGCTCATTCCGTGGCCATCTGTCGTCCGCGGGACGCCTGGTGAGCGTCAACGGCCTGCGGTCGATCTGGATGCGCAGGCCGGGGGCCGCGGCGGCACGCGCGGCAGCGCCCTCCGCCTGGCTGACTCAGGAGGCGGAGCAGGCGCTGTACGGCATGCTGCGCGGCTGCGACGTGCGCTGGATGAACCACCCCGACGCGGCGCGCCGGGCTCGCTACAAGCCCTGGCAGCTGCGGCTGGCCCAGCGCTGCGGTCTGCCCGTTCCGGCCACGTTGATCACGACCTTCCCGCAGGCCGCCCGCGAGTTCGCCGAGCGCTATCCGGATCTGGTGGTCAAGCCGGTGTCCGGCGCGCATCCACAGGATCCGCCCCGCGCTGTGCCGACCAGCAGGGTGGGGCCGGACGCGGACTTCTCCGCCGTCGCGTTCGGGCCGACCCTGCTGCAGCGGCGCGTGGCCAAGCGTGCCGACATCCGGCTCACGGCGGTGGGCGAGCAGCTGCTGGCGGCCCGCAAGGCGACCGGCGCCGAGGCCGAAGTGGACGTCCGGTTCGCCGCGTCCGACGCGCCGTGGTGTCCCGTCGAGGTCGCGCCGCGCGTCGCCGAGGGCGTCCATGCCTATCTGCGGGACGCGGAACTCGCCTACGGAGCCTTCGACTTCGCCGAGGACGCCGACGGGACGTGGTGGTTCCTGGAGTGCAACCAGTCGGGGCAGTTCGGGTTCATCGAGGTGGACACGGGCCAGCCGATCGCCCGCACCATCGCCGAGTGGCTCGCGCAGCCGGCCTCCGGGGAGCAGCCGCACGCCAACGGGGCGAGCGCGAAGGTTCCGTGACCGGTCCGCCCGGCCGTCCGGGGCTCAGCGCGACTGCGGCCCCGGCGGCAGGGCGCTGCGCTGCCAGGTCGGGGCGGGGGGTGCGGGGCGTCCGGGAGGGGGTGCGTGACCGCCGGACTGCAGCAGGGGCTGCATGGCGAACTCGATTTCCCTGCTGACGCGTTCGGCCTCCCTGCGCACCTGGGTGGGGATGTCGCCGCGCTCCGCGATGAGCCGGTCGTAAATGGGGGAATCCTGGAACACCCGTCAACGCGCCTTTCATGTCGTGGCCCTGTGTGCAGATGGGCACGGCTGTCGAGTCTAGGCGCCGACGCACACTGAAGTACGAATTCTGCCAGAGCGCTTGACGTGCGACGAACGGGCGGTTCCACCCCGGCGCGTGCTCGCGTGCCCCCGTCCCCCGCCGCCCACTCCCCGGGTCAGGCGCCCGTCGTGGAACCGGGCCGGACGATCATCAGCACCGTGACGGTCGCCCACAGCAGGTTGAAGATGCCGGTGAACATGGCGAGTTGCACCGTGGCCGAGTGCTCGACGGGCTTCTCGGCGCTCAGTTGGCCGACGAGTTCCTCCTGGCGGGGCAGGACGAAGGCGATCAGGATGCCGGCGGCCGCGGCGGTGAGGGCGATGGAGGTGATGAGCCATCCGCTGCCCAGCACTCCCATCGCCAGGCCGGTGGCCAGGCCGAGGACGGGGACCGAGACCCCGATGGCGCCGTAGACGCGGCAGATGCGGTGCAGGAGCCGGACGGTGCCCACCGCCACCGCCCCGTCGGTCGCCGGGACGCGGCGCGCGGCCGGGGGGAACATGCTGGCCGCGACGGTGACGGGGCCGACCGCGACGATGGCGGCCAGGACGTGAAGAGTGAGGAGGATCTTGGTCACCCGCCCCACGCTAGGGATCTCCCGGGTGTCCGCACAGGGGCTGAAACGACAGCTTCCAACGGATTCTCGCCAACCGGTCTGCCCGCTCCATCACGGCGGCCCACCTGAGCCACCTGCACTTATGTCCGTGGCGAGAATCCGCCTAGGGTGTCACTCATGCACACCGTGGCGATCCTGGTTCTCGACAACGTGGTGCCTTTCGACATGGCGACACCGTTCCAGATGTTCGGCTGGACACGGCTGCCGGACGGCCGCCGCCCCTACCGGGTCCGGCTGTGCGCCGAGACGCCGGAGGTACCCACGGAGGGCTTCGCCCTGCGGATCGACCGGGGGCTCGACGGGCTGGAGGACGCGGACACGATCATCGTGCCGGGCTGCGACGAGACCGGACCGCCCTCCCCCGGCGTGACGGCGGCGCTGCGCGAGGCGGCCCGGGCCGGCACCCGGATCGCGTCCGTCTGCGTGGGCGCCTTCGTCCTGGCCGAGGCCGGGCTGCTGGACGGACTGCGCGCAACCACCCATTGGATGGCGACCGACGAGCTCGCACGGCGCTACCCGGACGTCCAGGTGGAACCGGACGTGCTGTACGTCGACAACGGGCAGATCCTCACCTCCGCCGGGGCAGCGGCGGGAATGGACATGTGCCTGCACATGATCCGGCGCGACCTGGGCTCGGCCGTGGCCGCGCACACCGCGCGCATGTCCGTCGTCCCGCTGGAACGGGAGGGCGGACAGGCGCAGTTCATCGTGCACGAGTATCCGCCGGTGCCGCGCGGCTCGGTGCTCGAACCGCTGCTGAAGTGGATCGAGGACAACCTGGCCGGGGAGATCACCCTGGCGGCGCTGGCGGAGCGCTCCGGGATGAGCGAGCGCACCTTCAGCCGCCGGTTCCGCGAGCAGACCGGCACCACTCCGCTGCAGTGGCTGCTGCGGGCGCGTGTGCGGCGGGCCCAGTATCTGCTGGAGAACAGCGACCATCCGATCGAACGGATCGCGCGGCAGGCGGGGTTCGGGTCGCCGACGGCGTTCCGTGAACGCTTCCGCCGGGTGGTCGGCACCACGCCGCACACCTATCGGGCCGCGTTCCAGGCGAAGACCGTGGTCGGCGCCCCGTCGTGACCGACCTGGCCTGGTGTCAGGTCACGGTGGGATAAATCACCCGAGTCCACACGGGCCGTCAGCAGTTGGACAAGGGTATCGATCCCGCCCCAAGGACGGTGTCCGCCCATGAACTGCTCCAGCCGCCTGCTCTGCGTCCTCTACATCGCCACGAGCGCGGGGCTCGCCTGGACCTCGGTCCTGGAAATCCGGTACGGGCCCGCCTGGGCCGCGTGTCTGTTCGCCGCCGCCAGTCTCGTGCCGGTCATCGCCGTGGTGCGGGAGACCGTGATCGGCGAACAGCGCCGGTGGCTCCTGGAGTTGGTCGCACGGGCCGGGCGCGCCGGCGATGCCGCCGAGGCGATCGTCCGTGCGGAACTGGACTCCGCGTGCTGCGAGCGCTGGTGGACGAGCCTCGGCAGTGAGCACGAGGTGACGTGCCGGCACTGGATGCCGCGGAGCAGCAGCGCCGCGTGAGCGTCCGTGACGCCGTCCCACGCGCCGAGCCGGCGCGGGGCGGGGCGGCGCCACGGACGGGTGTCATCGCCCTAGCGCCCGGTCGACCTCCTCACTCAGGAGGGCGACGTAGTCGCGGGTCCAGCCCTCGATCGTGCTGCGGTCCCACAGGTCGGCCGAGTACTCGACGAAGCCCTTCAGTTCGTCGCCGGCCGGGACGAGCCCGAAGGTGAGTTCCGTGCGGGCGGCGGCGGGCGCGAGGTCCTCGATGGCCGTGGTCAGACCGGGCAGTTCGACCTCGGCGTCCAGAGAGCTCTGGTAGGCGAAGCCGACGTCCAGCCGGTCCGGCACGTCCACGCCCGTGCGCTCCCTCATCGCCGGGGCGATCCGGCGCACCGGCAGGGCCCGGTCCATGCACTCCACGGTCGTACGGGCGACCTGGTCCGTCAAAGTGGCGAAGGAGCCCGTGACGCCCTGCCGCACCGGCAGCGCGAAGCCGGTGACCGTGCAGGCCAGCAGGGATTCGAACGCGCGGCGCTCGCGGTTGGCGTAGGAGACGTTGAACACGACGTCGGACTGCCCGGACTTGCGCGCGAGCATCCGGCCCAGCGCCGCGGCCGTGACCACGAACGGCGTCGTCCCCCGCTCTCTGGCCAACCGCTCCACGGCCGCCCGTGCCTCGGCCGGCACAGTGAACATCACGGCGCCGCCCCGCCCGCTCGCGCTCTGCGGCCGGGGCCGGTCCAGCGGCAGGTCGACGGTGAACGGCACTCCGTCGAGCTCGCGCAGCCAGAACTGCACCTTCCGCTCCTCGCCGGCCTCGTCCACCTGCTCCTGCTGCCACCGGGCGTACGCCACGGGCTGGCACTGCACGGGCGGCAGGGCGGGGGGCTCGCCCGCCGCGGCCGAGCCGTAGAGCGCGGCGAGTTCCTTCAGCAGCAGGCTGACGGACCATCCGTCGCAGGCGGAGTGGTGCAGGACGAGGAGCAGCGACCATGTGCTCTCGCCGGTACGCAGGAGGCGCAGGGACATCGGAATCCCGCCGGTGGGGTCGACAGGCGTCTCCGCCGCCTCGGAACTGGCCCGGTCCAGGGCCGCCTGCCGTTCCGGCGCGGGCAGCCCGGTGAGGTCCTCCACCGGCAATTCGACCGGGCGGGGCCGCAGCACCTGCTGTTCCCAGCCGTCGCCGCTGCGGGCCAGGCGGGTCCGCAACCCCTCGTGCCGCTCCACGAGCCCGGTCAGGGCTGTGCGCAGGGCTGCCACGTCCAGGTCACCGGTGAGGGTGAGCCGCAGGGCGACGTTGAAGACCTGCGGGAGGCGGTGGTCGGCGTGCACGGTGGCGAAGCGGGACTGCTGCACGGTGGCGGGTGCGCGGTGCTCCACCGTGCCTCCGTCGTCGTCGGCCTCGGGCGAGGGACTTGCGGAACCCGGCTCCGCCGTCTCGCCCGCCGCCGCGGCCAGTCGGGCCGTCATGGCCCGCAGCGTCGGCTCCTGGTAGAAGCTCAGCATCGGGTACTCGGCGCCGAAGTCCTCCCGGACCCGGTTGACCAGCCGCATCGCGGTGATCGAGTGGCCGCCCAGGTCGAAGAAGGAGGCGTCGGCCGCGATGCCGTCGGCGTCGACGCCGAACTCTTCGGCCCACAGCTCCCGAACCCGCCGCTCGAGGCCCGTCAGGTGACCGGCGGCGGGTGCTTCGCCGACGGCACTCGGCCTGCGGGTGGGCGCGGAGGTGACCAGGTCGGGTGCCGGCAGCGCGGAGCGGTCCAGCTTGCCGTTGCCGCTCACGGGCAGGGCGGTCAGGACGCGCCACGCGCGCGGTACGAGATACTCCGGGAGCCGGGCCGCCAGTTCCTCGGCCAGCAGATCGGCGTACGCCTGCCGGTCGTCGGCTCCCTCTCCGATCGGGTCGGCAGGGACGGCATAGGCCGCGAGGTACGCGTCACCGCGGTCGTTGCGACGGGTCAGTACGGCCGCCTCGCGCACGCCGTCCAGGGCGTTGAGCGTGCGGGAGACCTCCTCCGGCTCGACCCGGAAGCCCCGGATCTTCACCTGGTCGTCGGCCCGGCCGCAGAACTCCAGCTTCCCGTCCCCGGTCCAGCGGACCAGGTCGCCGGTTCGGTACCGGCGGGCGTCCGGGCCGCCGTCCGGGTCCGGCGTGAACCGCTCGGCGGTGAGTTCGGGGCGGTGGAGATAGCCGAGGGCCACACCCGGTCCGCCGACGTACAACTCCCCCACCGTGCCGACGGGGACCGGGCATCCCGACTCGTCGAGCACGCTCAGCCGTACGTTGTCCGCCGGGCGTCCGATCGCGATCGGCCGAGTGGGGTCGTCGCTGTGCGCGGCGACGGTTTCCGTCGTGCACAGCACGGTGGTCTCGGTGGGCCCGTAGACGTTCACCGTCTCGTACGGCGCCTCGGGGCGCGGCCTGGTGCGCAGTACGTCACCGCCCAGCAGGAGGTGACGCAGGGGCGGCTGCTCGTGCGGAGGCAGCCCCAACAGCTGTTCGCCCAGGGCGGTGGGGAGGATGGAGAAGGTCACGTGCTCGCGGGCGTACCAGCGGGCCAGGGTCAGTGGATCCCTGCGGATCTCCTCTTCGGCGATGGTGACCGACGCTCCCGCGGTCAGTGCGGGCCAGATCTCCAGGATCGAGGCGTCGAAACTCTGGCTGCACACGACGGCACCGCGGTCGGCCGAGGTGAACGCGAAGCGCCGGTGGTGCCACTCGCACAGGTCTAGGACAGCGCGGTGTGCCAGGACGACGCCCTTGGGTGTGCCGGTGCTGCCCGATGTGTAGAGGACACAGCACGGGGCCCGGTTGTCGGTGGCGGACGCGGAGCGCGGCGGGTGGGGTGCGGTCGCGGTCGCGTCGGGGGGTACGACGGTCACGCCCGGCGGCAGCTTCAGAACGCCCGCCTCACCGGGCGCCGACACCAGGGTCCGCGCCCCGCACTCGGCGATGACCTGCTCGGCGCGCACCCGGCCGAGCGACGGATCCAGCGGGACGTAGGCGAGGCCCGCTCTGAGTGCGGCGAGCATGGCGACGACGAGTTCGGCGGAGCGCGGCAGCCACAGCGCCACGACCTCGGCACCGCCATCCGTGGCGGGCTGTTCCCGCAGGACAGCGGCCAACTGCTCGGCTCGGTCGTTCAGTTGGCGGTACGTCAGCCGGGTGTCTCCGCTGATCACGGCGGTGCTGTGCGGCCGAACGGCCACCTGCCGGGCGACCAGGTCGTGGACGGTGGTGTCCACGAGCGGGCGGGACGGGCCGTACTGCCAGGAGCTCGGTACGGGCTCACCGACGGCGGCGGTGTCGACGGGCGCCGGGGCGAGCCGGGACAGCGGCGCGTCAGGGGCGTCGACCGCCGCCGTGAGCAGGTCCCGGAAGGTGGCGAAGAACCCGTCGACCGTCTCCTGGTCGAAGAGGTCGGTGTTGTATTCCAGGTGGCAGCGGATGCCCTCGGGCTGGTCCGTGAAGTAGACCGTGAGGTCGGTCAGGGACTTGTCCGGGCCGGCGTCCAGCGGTGTGGCCTCGATGTCGGGCAGGTCGAAGCGGAACGGTTCGGCGCGCTGGAACTCCGCGAACGCCTGGAACACCGGTGTCCGCTCGACGGTCCGGGGCGGGGCGAGCTCGCGCACCACGGTTTCGAACGGCACGCGCGCGTGGTCGTACGCGTCGAGAGCGACCGTGCGCACGCGGTCCAGCAGTGTGCCGAACGCCGGGTCGCCGGACAGGTCGAGGCGCAGCGCGAGGGTGTTCACGAAGAACCCGAGCACATGCTCGGCCCGCTCGGGCCGGTCCGAGATCGGGGTGCCGACGACGATGTCCGTCTGCCCGGTGACCCGGTGCAGCATGGCGCCGTAGCCGGCGAGCAGGGTCATGAACAGGGTGCTGCGCCGGGCGCGGCTCAACTCCCGCAGTCGTCCGGAGAGTTGCGAGTCGAGGGTGTGGAAGACCGCCCGGCCGTTGGAGGTCATCGTCGACGGGCGTCGCCGGTCGGTGGGCAGGGCCAGGACGGGCAGGTCGCCGTCGAGGGTACGGCGCCAGTGGGCCAGGTCCTCCTCGGCCTCGGGGCTGCTCGCGGACGCCGCCTGCTCTCTGGCGTGGTCGGCGTAGCTCCAGGTGAGCGCGGGCAGGTCGGGGGTGGTGCCGTCGCGTTCGGCGCGGTAGAGCGCGGAGAGGTCGCGGGCGAGGACGGTGGCGGAGGCCGCGTCGACCACGATGTGGTGGAGGGACAGCACGAGGACGTGCTCGGCTTCGGCGAGCCTGACCAGCCGGGTGACGAACAGCGGGCCGTCCGCCAGGTCGAAGCGGCGTGCGCTCTCCGCGGCCAGGACGTCCCGCAGTGCGGTCCGCGGGTTGCCGGTGCCGTCGACGAGCTCGAAATCGGGCTCGACCGGCGACCCCTGCACCACCTGTCGTGGCTCGCCTCCGCTCTCGCGGAAGACGGTACGGAGCCCCTCGTGCCGTGCGACGAGGCCGCGCAGTGCGGCGCGCAGAGCCGGGATGTCGAGGGGGCCTTCGAGGCGGATCGCCTTGACCTCGTTGTAGGCGGTACGGCCCGGGAGCAGGCGCTCCAGGAACCAGATCCGCTCCTGGCCGGGCGACAGCGGCGCGTCGGCGGGGGCGGAAACAGCAGCCCGCCGGTACGTACGGCGCAGCGCGTCCAGGTGTGGCAGGCCCTCGCGCAGTTCGTCCGGAGCGACACCGAAGTCGACGAGGGCGACGATCTCGTCGGCGCCCGCCGCGGTGACCGCGTCCACCACCGGGCGGACACTGTCCACCGTGCCGATCAGCGCGCGCTGGTCGCAGTAACGGCCGTAGGCCCGGCGGAACACCGCGTCCAGGTCGTCCTCGCTCAGCTCGGCCAGGTCGACGTTGTGCCCGAGGCTGTTGGTGACGCCGCTGAACACGGACAGGGACGCGCGCATGTAGCGGGACAGCGGTTCGTACGCCTCGGTCCGCGCGCTGTCGTGGTCGTCGGCGAGGTAGGTGTGCAGCAGGACGGCCACCCGCCCGGCGTCCGGGTCCAGGCCGTGCTGGGCCCGGGTACGCCGGTAGCGGGCGATGTTCTCCCCGAGCTGTTCGACGCTCTGGGTCATCAGGTTGGTGACGATGCCCAGGTCGTGGCGGGCGGCGAGTTCGAAGGAGGCGGGGTTGCCGACCACCGCGGTGTACATGGGCGGGGCGTCCTGCACGGGACGCGGGAAGAGGCGTACCTCGGCCTCGCCGTCACCACTGGCCCGGCGCACGGCGTCGCCGCGCCAGAACTTCCTTACCTCCTCCAGCTGTTCGTACATCAGCTCCTTGTGCCGGCCGAAACGGTCGGGGAAGAACACGAAGTCCTTGGCGCTCCAACCGCTGGCGACGCCTATTCCGACCCGCCCGCCGGACAGGTTGTCCACCATCGACCACTCCTCGGCGACCCGGATGGGGTCGTGGAGCGGCAGGACGACGGAGCCCGCGTTGAGCCGGATGCGTTCGGTCTCCCGGGACAGCGCGGCGGCGAGCACCGCCGGGTTGGGGAAGAGGCCGCCGAAGGAGTGGAAGTGGCGCTCGGGCATCCACAGCGCGTGAAAGCCCTGCTTGTCGGCGAACCGGGCCACGTCCATCAGGAGTTCGTACTGGCCGCCCTGCCGTGGCGCGGAGGAGTCCTGGGGGTAGTCGCCGAAGAAGTAGACGCTGAAGTCGGTGGTGCGGGCGGCTGGTTCGCTCGCGGATGCCTTGCGGGAGTCGGTGACGGCTGCGGCGTTCCAGGCCATGGAGGCGACTGGGGCGGGCGCTGCCGGGGGGACGGCCGGTTCCGGCCTGGGTTCCGCTGCCTGGCTCGGTGCCGGTGCGGGTGCCGGTTGCGATTTGGGCGGCGCGGCCTTCGGCGGCACCGGCCGCCCGCCCGGGAAGAAGCCCGCCGTCCGCAGCTCGCGCAGCGAGTCCCGTACGGCGTCCGCCACGAACTCGATGTCGCCGTCCGTGTGGGCGGTGGACAGGAAGAAGTTGCGCCACTCCCACACGTGCACGCCGCGCAGCATCAGGTGGTGGTAGAGAAGCTCCATGTCGGCGCGGTGCTCGAAGCGGAACTGGGAGCCGAAGTGGCTCATCCGCAGCGGGAATTCCTCGGCCTCGAAGAAGCCGTTGAGGTTCGCGGCCAGTTCGGCGGTACGGGCGTTGAGCCGCTCCTGGAGGCGCGGGCTGTGCTCCTTGAGGTGGGTCAGCACGGCGCGCGCGGCGACCATCGACACCGGGTGCTGGATGTACGTACCGCCGAAGAACGTGGTGTCGGCGGGCGGGTAGCTGTCGTCGCCGTAGGACCAGTGGCCGCCGTCGACGCCGTCCATGATGTCGGCGCGGCCGGCGATGGCCCCGATGGGGAAACCGCCGCCGAGCAGCTTGCCGTACGTGGCGAGGTCCGGCGTGACGCCGTACAGGTCCTGCGCGCCGCGCAGCGCCGGGCGGAAGCCGGTCAGCATCTCGTCGAAGAGCAGCACGATGCCGTGGCGGCTGGTCAGCTCGCGCAGCTTGCGTACGAACTCGACGGGCCGCAGGGAGGGGTGCCTGCTCTGCACCGGCTCCACGACGACCGCGGCGATGTCGTCCGCTTGCCGGGCGATCGCCTCCAGGGCGGCGTCGGTGCCGTAGTCGAGGACCAGCAGATCGGAGACCGAGGCCTGCGGGATGCCGCGGGAGACGGGCACGGTGACCTGATCGGTGCCGCTGCCCGAGGTGCGGCCGAGGACGTTGTCGGCGTGGCCGTGGTACGCGCCCAGGAAGGTGACGATCTTGTCGCGGCCGGTCGCGGCGCGGGCGAGACGGATGGCCGCGGAGTTCGCCTCCGTACCGGAGTTGGCGAAGGCGACCCGCTCCAGACCTGTCAGTTCGGCGAGGAGTTCCGCCGCCTCGCCGGTCTCGACGTTGCGCGGGCCGAGCTGGATGCCCCGGGACAGGTGCTCGCGCACGGCCTCGGTGACGAAGCCGGGTTCGTGGCCGAAGAGGAGGACGCCGAAGCCCATCGTGATGTCGACGTACTCGTTGCCGTCGACGTCCTGGAGCCGCGCGCCGCTCGCCCGGTGGCCCGCGATCGGGTACAGCATCTCCTTCGTACCGCTGCGGAAGCCGACGACGGCACGGCTGTCGGCCAGGACGCGGCGGTAGCGCTGGGCGATGCTCTTGGAGGTCGGGGTCCTTGCGGTGTAGCGGCGTACGAGGTCGGCCAGGTGCTCCTGCTGGGAGTCCGGTGAGACGTCCTGGACCATGCCGGAGGTCCTCGCGACCGTCACCCGGGGGCCGTGGACGCGCGGTACCTGCGGCGACCGCTGCTCCGGGACGGAGGCGCCGGCTCCGCCCATCTGCTCGGCGATGCGCTGCGAGAGTTCCGCCATCGCCGCCAGGTCCTGGTCCAGTGCGGCGGATATGCCGTGCAGCCCGGTCACTTGCCCACCTTGCCGTTGAGCCGCTCGGTCACCGAGGCCGTCTGGAGGGCCAGCAACTGGGAGAGCTGGGACATCATCTGCAGTTGTATCTGCGATATCTGCTGGAGTTTGCGGGCGAGGTCCTCCAGTTCTTCGCGGGTGGCGTACTCGGGGGCGGCCGCGGGGGTGACGGGCGCGGGTGCGGGAACCGGTGCGGCCACCCTGGGCGGCGCGACGGGCTCGGGAGCGGCGGGCTGCGGAGCGATGGGCTCAGGAGCAGCGGGCGCGGGAGCAGGTGGCTCGGCGGCGACCGGCTGCGCCAACCCCGCCCCCGGCATGCGGGCGACGATGAACTCCGCGAGCCGCCGCGGCGTACCCGTCTCCTCGAACAGCTGCCGCATCGTCACCTTGACCCGATGTTCCTGCTCCAGCTCCCGCAGCACGCTGATCATCTGCAGCGAGTCGGCGCCGAGGTCGAAGAAGGACGCGTCACCGACGATCGCCGACGGCTCCTCGCCGAGGTGCCGCGCCGTCGCCTCGACGATGCTGTGAAGTACCCGCGCGACCGCTGCCTCTTGCTGAACCACTTCGGCTCCCTCTCTCGCTGGTGTTTCTGTGCTCAGGGCCGTCAACTCCGGCCCTGTCCAGTGGTCCTTGTGCTGGAACCGGTATCCGGGCAGCGGGATACGCCTGCCGCCGCTGCCGGCCAGCAGCACCCGCCAGCCGACGTCAGCCCCGGCGCAGTGCAGCCCCGCCGCCGCACCCCAGAGGGCACCGAGCCCGGTCCCCCGCCGCAGGGACGGCAGCGACTTCACGGCGGGCAGTGCCCGGCGGGCCAGACCACTGAGGTTGGTGTGCGGCCCGATCTCCAGCAGGGCGTCGGGCCGCCCGGCTGCGATGCCGCGCAGTGCCTCGTCGAAGCGGACGGGCTCGCGGGTGTGCCGTAGGAAATAGTCGGCGTCCGGGGTCCAGCCGGGCGGGCGGGTCATGCCGTCGAGGGCGCTGACGAACGGGATCCGTACCGGCTGGAAGACGACGTCGTCGAGGATCTTCCGGAACTCCTCCAGCATCGGTTCCATCAGCGCGGTGTGGAAGGCACGGGTGACCGTCAGCCGCTGCCCCGGCGTGCCGCGCTCGTCCAGCAGGGCGCACGCCCGTTCCACGGCCTCGACCGGCCCGGCGAGCACCTGTGCGCGTTCTGCGTTGATCACGGCGGGCTCCAGGCCGGGCACTTCGGCGGCCAGGGCGAGGGCGGCCTCCCGGTCCAGCGCCGCGGCCACCATCGCGCCGGGGGCACAGCGTTGCTGCATCAGCCGGCCGCGCTCGGTGGTGAGACGCAGACCGTCGTCGAGCGACAGGGCTCCGGCCGCGTACAGCGCGGCGTACTCCCCGACGCTGTGCCCGGTCACGGCGTACGGTTCGATACCGGCGTCACGCCAGAGCCGGACGAGGGCGCACTGCAGGGCGAACAGCGCGGGCTGCGTGGTGTCCGTGCCTGCGAGCGGCCCGTCGGGCGTCTGCTCCGGCGCCCGCTCCCCCGATGCGTCTGACGCCCGCAGCGCCGCGAGCAGTGAGTCGCCGGTGAGGTCGCGGTAGTGGTCGTCGCAGGCGTCGAGCACCTCGCGTACGACGGGAAAGCGCTCGTGGAGGGCGTCGGCCATACCCGGGTACTGGCTGCCCTGCCCCGTGAACTGGAACGCCACGCGCGCGTGGCCCTCCGCCGGCGTCGTCCCCGCCGCGACCGTCGCCCCGGCCGTTCCGGCGAGCCAGCCTTCGAGGGCGTCGGCGAGGGCGGCCGGGGTCGTGCCGCGGACCGCCAGCCGGTGGCGGCCATGGACGCGGCCGAGGGCGGCGGTGGTGACCAGGTCCGCCAGTTGGGGTGCCGGCGGCTGCCGTAACCGGTCGCGGAAGGCTCGGGCGTTGTCCGCGAGGGCGGCCTCGCTGCTCGCGGAGACCAGCAGCACGTCCGCGGGGGCCGCGGCGTCGGTCCGGGGAGCGGGCTCGGGGGCCTGTTCCAGGACGAGGTGGACGTTGGTGCCGCCGACGCCGAGCGAGGTGAGGCCCGCGCGGCGGGGCGCGTCGCTCTCGGGCCAGGGCCGGGCGGTGCCGGGGATGTAAAAGGGGCTGTGGTCGAGGTCGAGGCCGGGGTTGGGCTCGCTGAAGTTCGCCATCGGCGGGATGACCCCGTGCTTCAGGACCAGCAGGGCCTTGACGAGTCCGGCGAGGCCGGAGGCCGCGTCGAGGTGGCCGATGTTGGCCTTGGTCGAGCCGAGGGCGCAGTAACCGGTGCGGTCGGTGTCCTCGCGGTAGGCGCCGGTGGCGCCGTCGAACTCGATCGGGTCGCCCTTGAGTGTGCCGGTGCCGTGGGTCTCCAGGTAGCCGATGCTGTCCGCGCCGACGCCGGCGCGCCGCAGGGCCTGGCGGATGGCCACGCGCTGGCCCTGGGCGCTCGGGGCGGTGAACGCCTTCTTGTCGGCGCCGTCGTTGCTGATCCCCCAGCCGCTGACGATCCCGTGGATCGTGTCGCCGTCGGCGACCGCCCGGCCCAGCCGCTTCAGTACGACGGCCAGGACGCCCGTTCCTCCGACTGTGCCGTCGGCTCCGGCGTCGAAGGCGCGCAGGCGGCCGGACTTGGAGAGGATCGAGCCCTTGACGTAGCGGTAGCCGACGACCTGCGGCACGTGCACGGCGGTGGCGCCGACGAGGGCGATGTCGCAGTCGCCCATGAGCAACGACTGTGCGGCGGCCTGCACGCCGACCAGCGAACTGGAGCAGCCCGTCTGGATGTTGACCGCGGGGCCGGTCAGGCCCAGCCGGTAGGCGACCCGGGTGGCGGTGAAGTCGGCGTAGTTGCCGACCGTGATCTGCATGCCGGCCATCCAGTCGGAGGCGGCCTGGCTGGGCAGGACGTTGTTGAGGAGGTAGTTCTGCAGGGTGTAGAGGTGATACCCGGTGCTGGCGTAGACGCCGACGCGGCTGCCGTCCCGTTCGTCCGGGTAGCCGGCGTTCTCCAGGGCGTGCTGGGCGCACTCCAGGAGCATGCGGTGCTGGGGGTCGGTCAGCCTGGCCTCGCGGGCGCTCATCGCGAAGTGCTGGGCGTCGAAGCCGGCGATGTCTTCCAGCACTCCGGAGGCACCGACGAAGTCAGCCGCCCGGTACTCCTCGCCGGGTACACCGGCGGCGTCCAGCTCCTCGTCCGTGAACCGGGTGATGCAGTCCGTGCCGTCACGGATGACACGCCAGAACTCCTCCGGCGTGTTTGCGCCGGGCAGCCGGAAGGCCATGCCGATGACGGCCATCCGCGGGTCGGGGTCGCTCATGGTCATCAACTGCGTCCCTCCGCCACCGTCGGTCTGTCCTGGCTGACCGTTTCCTCAGCGCCTTGGTCACCTGTGCGTCCCCGGCGCAGAAGCAGCAGGAGCAGCGCGCCGCAAAGGATGATCGCGAGGCCGTGGAAGGAGGCGACGACCTGCAGCGGCGAGAACGTCTCCAGCAGGGCGCCGCTCACGAGCATGCCGAGGCCGAAGCCGGTGTTCTCGGCCGAGGCGGAGAGCCCGAAGAGGCGGCCGCGCTGCTCGTCCGGGGCGGCCTGCAGCCGCGACACGTAGACGATCTCGGTGAACCCGTCGGCGGCTCCGGCGACGAGCGCGGCGATGACCGCGGGCACGGTCGGCAGCCCGCTGAAGACGACGATGAACCCGGCCGACATCACGCAGGCGCCGAGCGCGAACGCCCGCTCCCCGGGTGTGCGCCCGGTCTTCTTGGTGACCCGGCCGATCACCTGCTGGACGACGATGTTGCCGATGGCCCAGGTGGCCCAGAACTGGCTGATGAACGTGGCCGGATGGTCGGGGTCCAGGCTGCTGGAGTAGATGGGCAGGGCGACGTTGTGGGAGGAGGAGCCCAGCCCGTCCACCGCCCGGATGGCGATCATCGCCATCAGCAGCGGGGCCGTGGCCAGCAGCATCCGCGCCGTCCAGCGCGCGGCGCCGGAGGACTCCCCGGAGCCGCCGCCCGCGGCGTCCTTCACCGCCCTGGTGCGCACGGGCAGCAGGAACAGCACCGTCGCGGAGACCAGGAAGGACGCGGCGTCCAGGGCGAACGCCGCGGAGTAGCCGAGCTGGGCGACCACCACACCCGACGAGGCGAACCCGGCGATCATCGCGAGCGAGCGCCCGGTCACCAGCAGCCCGTTGGCGCGCACCCGGTGCTCCGCGCCGACGATCTCCGGGATGCTGCTGCGCAGGGCGACCTGGGAGAGTGTCGAGCAGCCGCCGGTGACCACGGCCAGGACGTAGAGCAGCCCCACGCGGGTGGCGTCCGGTGCGATCAGCAGGGTCAGCAGCGCCGCGGCCTGGCACAGGTCTGCGCCGACCATCAGGCGCTTGCGGTCGTAGGCCGAGACGAGACGGCCGCTCACCCAGCCCGACACGACACTCGTCGCCAGGCGTACGGCCATGAAGAGGCCGGCGGCCAGCGCGCTGTCCGTGGCGTCGTAGACGAAGACGTTCAGCGCCACCATGTTCAGGTAACTGCCGTACGCCGAGATGCCGTTGCCCAGGACGAGCAGCCGGAAGTACCTCATGCACCTTCCCCTGGTCTGCAAGAAGGGTGTGAGTGGTGTGCGAGGCCGGGATGCGTCGTCCGCGCGCTCAACGGCGGGGCGGAGTCGATACGGACGGCAGGCCCCGGGACGTTCGCCCGTCGCTTCCGCCGCGCGGGAAGCGCTGCCGCGGTGTCCGATCCCCGTTCATCAGCCCCGGCCGCTGCCGCCCCGGCGGGGCGCACACCGCAGTCGCAGGGCGCGTCCACGCCCCCTTGCCGGCCCAGCACAAACCATTCCCCCTATGCGCCGCCGGTCGGCGGCCAATGGTCCGTCAGCCAAGCAGACCCGGACACGGGGGTTCAAGGCTCAAGGGGAGGTCTAGACGACTTCAGGTCCAGATTTGGCGAGTTCGGGCATCAGATTGCGCCAAATCTTCGGGTCGTTGCGCCCCGGCACGGCGATCGTACGGTTCAGGACAGACCTTGACCGTGGGTGGAACACCCGTGCCGGACGATGGAGCCGCCGACCGGCCGTCCCCGCGGGCACCCTCATCAAGGTCGAATGAGGGCACTCCGGAGACGGCCGGTGCGCGGGATGAAGTGCCTCAGCCCTCACCCGGCTGCTGTCCGGCGATGCGGCACGGCACCGCGAAGTTGCCGACCCGCCGCTCGACTTCGGCCCTGGTCGCGGCGGGTGCCGAGGCGCGCAGCGTGACGGTGACCGTCACAGACCCGGAGTCGGCCACGGCGCTGACGTCCGCCACGTCGTCGATACCGGTGAGGGCGTCGGTCAGTACGCGGCGGGCGGCGTCGGCTCGCAGGGGAAGCTTGTACG
Organism: Streptomyces sp. R11; assembly: GCF_041051905.1. Classification (NCBI taxonomy): domain Bacteria; kingdom Bacillati; phylum Actinomycetota; class Actinomycetes; order Kitasatosporales; family Streptomycetaceae; genus Streptomyces; species Streptomyces sp. R11. The sequence goes on along the minus strand of NZ_CP163432.1, from coordinate 8,615,929 downwards.
GCTTGCCGACCGCGGTGACGGGGAGCGCGTCGAGGACGCGGACGGCCTTGGGTGCGGCGGCTGCCTCGCCGACGTGCACGGCGGCCCAGGCGAGGAGGTCGTCCTCGGCCACCGTGGGGTCGGCGAGCGTCACGTACGCCACGGGCACCTCCCCCGCCCTCCGGTCCGGCTGTCCGACGGCCTGGGCGCCGGTGACCGCGGGGTGCGCGAGCAGGGCGTCCTCGATCGCCCGGGGGTCGATGTTGTGGCCGCCCCGGATGATCAGGTCCTTCGCGCGCCCGGTGAGGTGGAGGAAGCCGTCCTCGTCGAGGTAGCCGAGGTCTCCCGTGTCCAACCAGCCGTCGACCACCCGGCCCTGACTGCTGATCAGGTAGCCGTTGTCGTCGCGGCCCTCGACGTAACCGGGGAAGACCGTGGGGCCGCTGACGAGGATGGCTCCCACCTCACCGCTCGGCCGCTTCTCGGCTGTGGCCGGGTCGACGATCCTGATGCCCTGGTACGGCAGCCGCCGGCCGACCGAACCGGGCCGGCGGACCTCCAGGAACCCGCGGACGCTGGCGCAGGTCGCCTCGGTCAGGCCGTATCCCTCCAGCAGCGGAATTCCGGTCGCCGTCTCGAAGTCGGTGCGCACGCCGTCGGGCAGCGCGGAGGCGCCGACCATCGCGCACCGCATCGAGCCGATGTCGGCCCCGTCGACCGGACACGTGGCGAGAACCGCGTACACCGTGGGCACGGCGCTCATGGCGGCGATCCGGTAGTGCTCGACGATGCGCCAGAACTCCGCGTACAGCGTGATGTCGCGGTATCCCAGCGGTCCGGCCCACACGACCCGCTGGCCGCGCAGCAGCGGTGCGAGCAGCGTGACGACGAGTGCGTTGACGTGGAACAGCGGCAGGGCGGCGAAGACGACGGAGTCCTCGTCCAGCACGGAGTTGGCCGCGATCATCCACGCGTCGCTGACCTCGTTGGTGTGCGTGTGCGCGGCGAGTTTGGGCGCCCCGGTCGTGCCGCCGGTGTGGAAGAAGGCGGCGAGTTCGGTGGCGGTGGGCGGCTCGCCGACGAACCGGTCGCGCGGGCGGTCGGCCGCGACGTCGGCGAGGCGGGCCACGGTGGCGTTCTCCACGGCGGGCAGCGCGGCGGGCTCCTGCCGGTCGGCGGTGGGGCGCAGCACGAGCACGTGGTCCACCAGGCCCCGGCGGGCGAGTTCGGCGCTGGTGGCGAATGCCTCGGGGTCCAGTTCCGGGGAGGCGGTGATGATCACGCGGGCGCCGGCCCGGTGGACCAGCTCGGCGACGTGGTCACGGGCGAGCGCCGGGTTGACGGGGGTGACGATGCCGGCGAGCTGGGCGGCCAGGAGCGCGGTGACGAGCTCGTCGCAGTTCGGGGAGAGCAGCGCGACGGTGTCGTGGCGGCGGACGCCGAGGCGGTGCAGGGCGTTGGCCGCCTGATGCACATCGGCGAGCAGGTCCGCGTAGGTGCGGTTCCGGGGCGTGCGCCAGGACTCCGCGTCGGGCAGGACCGTCAGCGCGGTCCGCTCGGGCCACTGCTCGGCCGCTCGCCGCAGCGCGTCGTACGAGGTGCCGGGCAGCCCTCGTGCGGCGAGCGGCGTCGCCTCGATGACGGCCAGGTCGTCGGGGTGGTCGTAGCGTGGCCACGCCATGGGGGTCTCGGTGGTCACGCGTACCTCACCTTGTTCTGCTGGGTGCCGAGGTCGATGTCGCCGTCGGGGGTTCCGATGGACAGCTCCAGTACGTCGCCGTCGTGGAGGTATTTCGGGTTCTTCGCCTGGGAGTTGAAGAACGCCTTCCACTTCATCGCCGGCGGCAGGAGCGCGCCGATGATCTCCACCGGCTTGGGCGGCGCCTTGAGGGCGGTGCCGCCCGGGGTGCCGGTGAGGACGAGGTCGCCGGGTGCGAGGGCCTGGAAGCGGGAGAGCTCCCGCAGGGCCTGCAGCGGGCTGTAGATCATGTCGGTCAGGTCGCTGTTCTGGCGGATCTCGCCGTTGACCTTGAGGACGAGCCTCAGCTCGGCCAGACGGTCCAGCTCCGCGGCGTCGAGCAGGACCAGGGCGGGGCCGACCGGGGTGAAGGTCGGGTAGGACTTGGCCTCGTAGAACTGGGTCTTGGGCAGTTGTACGTCGCGTGCGGAGACGTCGTTGGCGATGACGAGGCCGGCGATGTACTCCTTCCAGTTGGCGGCCGTCACGGTGGTGCCGACTTCGAGGGGACGTCCGATGACCAGGCCGAGCTCGATCTCGTAGTCGAGGAACCGGACGTGGGCCGGCTTCACGATCTCGTCGAACGGGCCGCTGATCGAACCCGAGGTCTTGCGGAAGAAGGTCAGCGGGACGGTCTCGGGGTTCATGCCCGAGTCGCGCACGTGGGAGACGTAGTTGGTCATCTGCGCGACCACCCGGCACGGCGCGCCGACCGGGGAGACGAGCGGGAGTTCGGCGATGCGTCGCGGCTGCGCCGACCCGTTGCCCGAGCGGGCCTCGGCCAGGGCCATGTGGACCGTGACCACGTCGTCGATGAGTTCGGCGGTCGTCGTCGCCGACGTCTCGACCGGGACGGCGCGGTGCTCGTCGAGCGCGACCCACCAGGCGTCGGCGGTACGGAGGACGGAGAGGGTCATGAGGAAGCCACTTTCAGCAGGCCGCGAAGGCGTTCGAGGTCGAACTCGTTGTCGTCGTTCCGGAGGGCGGTGATGATCGAGCGCAGCTCGGCCAGGGATTCGCGGCCGGGCGCCATGCCCATGAAGTCCTTGGTGGCCGGCGGACCCCACTGCGCCAGGCCGGAGGCCGTCATGGGCGCCCAGCCGGGCTCCAGGGTGTGGTCGAACATGTCGCTGTCGGTGAAGTGCTCGACGAGGAGGCCGTCGGGGTCGCGCCAGTAGTCGAAGATCTGGCTGCCCTGGATGTGCCGGCCGATGCCCCACGAGCGCCGGTAGCCCGCGCCGAGCAGGTGCTCGCCGCCGGCGGCCAGCGCGTCGAGGTCGGTCACCTCGTAGGCCGAGTGCACATACCGGTCGGAGGGGCCCAGCGTCAGGGCCAGGGTGTGGTGGTCGGTCAGGGTTTTGCCGCGGTCGCAGCGGATGAAGCTCATGGTGGGGCCCCGCTCGCGCTGGCCCTCGTAGTAGAGGAAGTCGCTGACGATCAGGCCGAGGTGCTCCAGGTACCAGTTCAGCGTGCGCAGGTAGGTGGTCGTCTGGAGGACGACGTGCCCGAGGCGCCGTACGCCGGCCGGTTCGCGCGGCGGGCGCTGGGTGGTGTTGGTCCGGTCGAGGCCGCCGCCGAAGTTGAACGACTGCGACCGTTGCCCGGGCACCGCGGGCAGCTCGTCCGTGTCGGCGACGACGCGGACCCGCAGGCCGCTCGGGTCGAGCAGGTCCACGACCGCCCCGCCCAGGGGCGCGGGCAGCGGATGCACCCGGGTGCCGGCGGTGTCGGCCAGTCGCAGCAGGTCGCGGGTGTCGGCCGCGCGGAAGGCCGGGCCGCGGAACCGTGACTCCCGACCTCTACGGATGATCACGCACGGGGCGCCGGCCCGGGTGCCCCGCAGGTGCAGCTCGCCGCCGTCGCGGTACGACGTGACGAAGCCGAACGCCCGGGCGAAGGCCTCGGCGCGGTCCAGGTCGGGCTTGCAGAACTCCAGCCACGCGATGTCGTGGACCTTGATCACCGGGTTCGCCGCCCGGCCCGGATGCTCTCCGGGGAGCGCGCCCTGCTCGGAGTGCAGGTCGTTGTGCGTGCCACCCACGGTCACCACCTCCTGAAGAAATATTCACTTCCGAACTTGCCGTCAGTCAATAGAACTGAAGAAACCTTCAGGAAACAAGTGCGGGGCGGCTAGAGTGCGGGGTGAAGCGAGTGACGGGGTGGCATGGAGGATGGTGTGATGGCCGAGCGGACCGCATCCGGGCGAGTCGACCGGCGCAGGGCACGGACGCGCACGGCGCTGGTGGGCGCGGCTCAGCGACTGCTGGCCGAGAGGCGGACGGACGTCCCGATCCTGGAGATCACCGAGCTCGCCGACATCGGGGTCGGCTCCTTCTACAACCACTTCGACAGCAAGGAAGAGCTCTTCCGCGTCGCGGTCGAGGAGGCGCTGGAGTGGTGGGGCACGCTGATGGACCGCCTCACCGCGGACATCGAGGACCCCGCGGTCGCCTTCGCCCAGAGCTTTCGGCTGACCGGCCGGCTGCACCGCCGCCACCCGGAGCTGAGCCGCGTCCTGCTGAGCCAGGGGCTCGAACTGGCCCACTCCCAGCGCGGTTTGGCGCCCCGCGCGTTCCACGACATCCGGGTCGCGGTGGACGCGGGGCGGTTCGAGGTGGAGGACCTGGACCTCGCCCTGACGATGACCGCGGCCGCGGTGCTGGCGCTGGGCTCCTTGCTGCACGCACAGCCCGACCGCGACGACGCCCGGTCCGCGGACCTGGTCGCCGGCAGCCTGCTGCGGCAGTTCGGGATCCCCGCCGACGAGGCCGCGCGGATCTGCTCGCTCGACCTGCCGGACCTCGACGTGGTGGACACCCTGGTCGGCTGACCCGGCACCGCTTCCGCTGTACCGGCACCGCTCCTGCGGTACCGGGCACCTCTCCTGCGGTACCGGGCACCTCTCCTGCTGTACCGGGCACCTCTCCTGCTGTAGGGGATGCTCCAATTAGAGTGGACGCATCAGGACATGATCGTTCACAGGGGTCCGTCGGCCCTGTACGACCGGAGGGGCACCCCATGACCAGGCCGGAGACGGCGCGCAAGAAGCGCGCCAACGGGGTGGAGTCACGTCAGCGCATCCTCGACGCCGCCGTGGAGATCGCCGGTGAGCGCGGCTACGACGGCACGTCCATCGCGGCCGTCAGCGCCAAGTGCGGGCTGCCGGCCAGCTCCATCTACTGGCACTTCAAGGACAAGGACGACCTGATCGCTGCGGTCATCGAGCGTAGCTTCGAGGCCTGGCTCACGGCCGTCGAACTGCCGGGCGAGGAGACCGGTACGCCCCTGGAGCGGGTGACCGCCATGGCCGCCAACGTGGCCAAGTCACTCGTCGACGCACCGGACTTCCTCCGCCTCGGCCTCATGCTCGCCCTGGAGCGCCGCCCCACCGAACCCCGGGGCCGCACGGCGTTCCTCCAGGTCCGTGACATCACCCACCGGAAGATCGCCGAGGTCGCCGCCACCCTGTTCCCCGGCCTGGACGAGCAGGCCGTGGACACCCTCACCACGTACGCCGTCGCCGGGGCCGACGGCCTGTTCGTGCACCGCGAGGTCAAGGGCGAGACTGTCGACCTCGTGGCGTTGTTCGAGCTGCACGCACGGCTCGTCCACGACGCGGCGACCCGGATGGCGGCGCGGCGATAGCCACCGCGCGAGGCCTAGGACACGGCCCCGCCTGAGCGTGCCGTGAACTCGCGGGCGTGCTCCGCCGCCCACTGTCCGAAGGTGCGGGCCGGTCGGCCGGTGACCTTCTCGACGGTGTCGGCGACCGTACGGCCCACCTCCGGGGTGTTGCCGTAGGCCTCCAGCAGGAAGCCGATGACGTCCTCCGGGTGACCCGCGGCCCGCCACTGGGCGACTGCCTGCTCCTCCGTCAGCTCGACGAGGGCGATCTCCCGGCCGCGGGCGGCGGCGACGGCGGTCACCTTTTCGGTGACGGTGAGCAGTTCGGGCCCGGTGATCACGTACTCCTGGCGCCCGTGCCCCTCCTCGGTGAGCGCGACCGCGGCCACGGCGCCGATGTCGCCCTCGTGGACCATGGCGCTGAGCCGGGAGACGAACGGCTCGCGGACCTCGTCCGAGGCCACGACGCCGTCCGCCCACTCAAGGGCGTTGGCCATGAACTCGACCGGCATGAGGACGGTCCAGTCCACCCCGTCGTCCGCCCGCACGGCGTCCTCCAGCGGGGACGGCCCGCCGCCGTGCAGCACGGTGACCCGGCGCACGCCGGCCGCGCGCGCGAGCTCCAGGATGCGCGGACCGGTCTCCAGCGGGGCGAAGTAGGCCCCGCCGAAGGTGATCAGATGGAGGCCGGTGACGCCTTCCAGGGCCGGGACCAGGCTGGCGGGCTCGGTCAGGTCGCCCTGGACGACCTCGACGCCGGCCGGGAATTCGGACTTCGCCGGATCCCGGGTGAGCGCTCGGACCAGGTGGCCGCGGGCGAGCAGCTCGGCGACGACCTGACGGCCGACGGTTCCGGTGGCACCGGTGACAAGAATCTTCTGCGTCTGAGTCATGGAACGACCGTACGGAGGCTTGCGGTCAGGTTCTGTCCGCAAGTATCGAGAGGTCGTTGTCGACCGTGTAGTAGGGCCGCACCACCGAGGCACCGACATCGGCCGCGGGAAAGACGAAGATCTCTTTGCGGTCCGCCACGTCGTCCAGCAGGCGGCCGATCCGGACGGGCGCCGTCCCCTCGGCGGATCCGGGCTGGACGAACAGGTCCCAGACACGACTCCCGGCGCCGCCGCCGGTGACCAACTCGCCGAACTCCGCGGTGAACCGGAACCCCCGGCCGTCGTGCTCCACCTGCGGCACAAGGTCGAGTACGGTGCCGCCACCACCCCGCAGCCGCAGTCGCACGGAGGCACCCTCGGCGAGCGAGACGCCGTGCAGCCTGGCTCTGACCGTCATCGACCGGTCCCTCACGTCGACGCCCTCGACCTCCGCGTGAGCGGCCCGCAGCCACGCCCGCACCGCGAGGTAGCCGTCCTTGGTGACGTACGGAATCCGCACGGCGACCGGCGCCCGCCGGGCACTGCGGTGGCCGTCGACCAGGGTCCGCAGGTCACGCAGCCCGGGGCGCAGGCGCTGTCGTGGCGCGCCTGGTTCGGGGAGCAGATAGACGTCCCAACGGCCCTCGGCAAGCGCGGGCTGCGGATCCAGTACGGCACGAAGACGCCCGTCCTCCGCAGGTTCCAGGTCAAGGGCATGGAGGGTCTTCTCGGGCTGCCCCTTCTTGGGGCGAAGCCTCAGAAGCAGGTGGGCAGTGGTCGGCGGTGACTGCGGGACAGCGGCCGACGGCAACTGGACGGCGAAGCTGATCCGGCCGTCGGTGTCGACCGTGCAGTCGGTGCGCAGGTTCGTGCCACTCGCCGTGCCGGGTTCCATGATCATCACTGCCCCTTCCGTACCGTACGCAGCGCGCGCGAGGCCACGGCATACGCGGTGTCGCGTGCGGCGAAGCCCTGGCTGACCAGGGCTCGCTCTATTCGGCGCCCTATCGGGCCGCCGTCCGGCGCCGGGCCCGGTCGCCCGGTCCCGCGCGCCGCCTTGGCCTCGTCGATCAGGCGCTCGGCCTGCTCCAGGACGGGGACCGGGGCGAACCGGCCCGCGTTCCGGACGGCGGTACGGCCCATCCGCCGGCGCCGCTCGTCGTCGCGGACGAGGTCCAGCAGTGCGGCGGCCAGCGCGTCGGGATCGCCGACCGGTACCAGCCGGCCGTCGACGCCGTCCTTGATGATCTCGCCGGGCCCGTAGGGGCAGTCGGTGCTCACCACGGGCAGGCCGCAGCGCATGGCCTCGACGATGGTCATGCCGAACGGTTCGAAGTTGGACGCGCTCGCGGCGATCGAGCCCTTGACCCACTCCGCTTCCATGGGGGCTGCCGCGCCCATCAGAAAGGCCTTGTCGTACAGGCCCAGGCTCTCGATGAGCTGCCGCAGCCGCGCCTGTTCCTCCCCCTTGCCGTAGATGCGCAGGCGCCAGTCCGGGTGTTCGGCGGCGACCTGGGCGAACGCCTCGATGAGCAGGTCGTAGCGCTTCACCGGGACCAGCCGGCCGGCCGCGACCACCACCTTCGCGGTGCCGTCCGCAGCGGGCAGCACCGGATCGGGGACGCTGTTGGGCAGTGCCTCGACCCGGACGCCGGGCAGCCGCATCTTGCGCCGGTAGGCGGCGGCGTCCGCCTCCGTGACCGTGGTCAGCACGTCGAGCCGGCGGTAGGCGCGACGCAGTGTGGTGCGCAGCCGGGGCGGGTGGTTGTCGAGGGTGAGGTGCTCCTGTCCGATACGGACCACGTGCTCCGGTGCCTGGCGGGCGAGGTGCACGTTGAGTCCCGGCCGGGTGCCGATGACGACCTCGGCGTCGGTCGCCGCCAGGCTCTCGCCGATCCGCCGGTCCGTCAGCTCGCTGTACTGCCGGTAGCGGTACTCGGCGACGGGGAACACCTTCGCCGGTCTGAGATGCAGGGGGTGTTCCTTCTCGTGCCGCAGGTCCACCAGTGGCTTCAAGGACACTCTCGGGTCCAGGGCGAAGTTGGGGCGTTCCCGGTGCCGCAGCACGGAGACGATCTCCACCTCGTGACGGTCGGCCAGGGCGTGGGCCAGGTTGAAGGTGGTGGCGATCGTGCCTCCGATCCCGTAGGCGTTGTGCAGCAGGAAAGAGATCTTCATGGCGGACTAGACCGCGGCAAACACCCTTTAGTTGCCTGTTGTTATATCTCCGTTGCCTTGCAGGCCATCGCGGCATCGCCGGTCACGCGACGAGCCGGATCAGCACGACGGCGGGCGTCCGCGGCAGCGACACCCGCAGCTCGCCCCCGCTCCGGACGACCGAGCCGGCCGCCGCCGAGGACGGGTGCAGGATCTCCGCGCGAACGTCGCGCCCCGCCAAGTGGCCCACAGGCAGGCGCAGTTCAGGGTTGCCGCCGCGACGCCACACCAGGACGTACGACATACGGTCGTCGGGCGCCCGCATCCCCAGGGCCAGCCATTCGTCCGTCCACCCGGGCAGCCCGAGCGGCCAGAACGGCAGTGCCCGCGCCAGGTCCGGGCGGATCGCCTTGTACGTGGTCACCGCGTCCCGTACGAGGGCGAGTTGGCGCTGCGACATGCGGTCGAGGTGGCCCGACAGATGGATCCGGCCGAGCAGGGCCCCGCCGAGCGTGAAGGCGATCAGGTCGTCGTCGAAGGCGGGCTGCGGGTACGCCCAGACGGCGCCCTGTTCGGGCGGTACGGCGGTCGGTGCCGCGGCGGCGATGGGCGGGTAGCGCAGTGGGTCCTGCTGGTCGCTGGTGGACTGGAGTTGGGTGACGGCCAGTGTGGCGCTGTCCATCCGCATGCCGCCCGAGGCACAGTTCTCGATCACCAGGCGCGGGTGGCGGTCCAGCACCCCGGCGAGCCAGTCCAGGTAGGCGTGGGCGTGGCCCAGCAGGCCGGCACCGGGAGCGAGGTCGCCGGGGGCGAGGGTTCCTGGATCGATCACGATGTTGTAGTCCAGCTTGAGGTAGCCCACGCCCCAGTCGCCGACGATGCGATCCACCGTCCTGTCGAGGTGCGCGCGGGCCGCCGGATGGCGCAGGTCGAGCTGGTGGCGGCCCTGTTCGCTGAGGCGTACGCCGTCGCGCTGGAAGAAGGCGTCCGGCGGGAGCATGGCAGCGACGGGGCTGCGCACGCCCACGACCTCGGGCTCCAGCCACAGCCCGGGCACCATGCCGCGCTCCCGGATCCGGTCCAGGACCGCCCGGATGCCGCCGTCGGGGAACCGCCGCCGCGAGGGCTGCCAGTCGCCGGCAGTGTCCCACCAGCCGCCGTCCGACGAGTCGTCGTACCAGCCGGCGTCCACGCAGAAGTACTCCGCGCCCGCCTGCGCCGCCGCGTCGATGAGCGGCAGCAGTTTCTCGGTGGTCGGGTCGCCCATGAGCGTGTTCATGTAGTCGTTGAAGACGACCGGGAGTGCGGTGTGGTCGGGGTGCGGACGGCGTACGGCGCGGCGGTACGAGGTCAGCGCGCCCATGGCGGCGTCGAACCCGGAGCCGAGGGCCAGCACGCCCGCCACGCCGGTGAACTGCTCGCCCGGCGCGAGCCGGACCCGCCACTGGTGCTCCGCGTCCGTGGGGCCGTTCAGCGCCAGATACGTGCCCCGCACGCTCTCGCCCACGTCCCAGCGCCACCCGGCCGGGGACTCGATCTGCCACAGCCAGGTCCGGCCGCTCCGCCGCTCCGTCAGGGCCCCCATCGGCAGGTGACCGCCGGTGGGCCAGCTGCCGCGCCCGGCCAGGGCGAGGGCGGCGCGGCTGTCGTGCTGGTGGACGTCGACGTTGATGTCGGCGACGCCGGCACGCAGCGGCTCGGTGTACCAACGGCACTCCGCGAGCCAGTCGTTGCGCGCCCGGAGCACGTCGAGGTCATCCGGTGAAGGCAGGCCGCCGACGAGGAGGCTGGTGACGGACTGGACGACGAGAGGCTCAGGGCCGTCGTTGCGCAGCCGGACTCGGGAGCGGAGCACTGGCACTCCGCCGGGGGACGTCAGCTCGACCAGTGCCGTCAGCCCCGTGTCCCGGTCGTGGAGTTCGACGGTCAACCACTTCACGTCACCTCGGCTGCCGGTTCGGTGGCCCCGGTAGGCCAGGCGCGTGCCGAGCGCCGTGCCGGTGAAGCGCGGGCCGGACCAGCCGCTGCCGTGCCCGAGGGCGGTCAACTCGACGAGCGGGAGGGCGGCTTCCGGGTCCGTGCCGAGAACCGCCCCCGGCCGGTCCAGCCCGACGAGCCGCGGCGTTCCGTCAGCGGCGAAGGCGAAGTCGGCCCGCAGCGCCGAGTGCCCCCAGCTGAACTCGTCCCGTGGGCGGTTGGAAGCCTCCTGCGCCACATCCGCCGTACCGGTCAAGGTTCCCTCCCCTCGCCACAGTCTCTTGACGACCCCTATGTGACCGGTCACAATCCTGGCATGAATGTGACCGGTCACACAAGGCGCCCTGCGAGCATCAGGGACGTCGCGACCGCCGCCGGCGTCTCGTACCAGACCGTCTCCCGGGTGATCAATGGCCATCCCAGCGTCAAGCCGGCCACCCGGGACCGCGTGGTCGCCGCCATCGACGAACTGGGCTTCCGGCGCAACGCCACCGCCCTCGCCCTGGCCAGCGGACGCAGCAGGGCCGTGACCGTGCTCACCGCGAACACCACGCACTACGGCTACGCGTCGATCCTCCAGGGCATCGAGGAGGCCGCTCGCGCGGCGTCGTACGCGGTCGGGATCGGCGTCCTGGAGTCGGCGGACGAGGCCGCCGTCGCCGCCGAAGTGCAGCGGGCCGCGGACGCGGGCGGCGGACTGATCGTGATCGCGTACGATCCGGCCGGTGTGAAGGCGCTGGGCGCCGTACCCGCCGAGCTACCGGTCGTGGGTGTGGTCGAGACCCCGGCGAGCCCGCCCGCCGCGGGCCGCCCCTGGGTGTGGACCGACGACCGCGAGGCCGCCTACGAGGCGACGCGGCATCTGCTCTCCCTGGGGCACGAGACCGTGCACCACGTCGCCATCCCGTCCAGCACCCGGCGCACCAGCGCCCGCACCAGCGGCTGGCGTCAGGCGCTGCGCGAGGCCGGAGCGCCCGAACCTCGGGCGGTGCAGGGCAGTTGGGGGCCGGCCGGCGGCCACGCTGCGGGGCGCCGACTCGCGCAGGACCCTGCCGTCTCGGCGATCCTGTGCGGCAACGACGACCTCGCGCTCGGTGTGCTGCGCGCCCTGCACGAGGCCGGCCGCTCCGTCCCCGGCGAGGTCAGTGTGGCCGGGTTCGACGACGCCCCGCACTCCGCGTATCTGACGCCGTCCCTGACGACCGTACGCCTGGACTTCACCGGCCTCGGACGGGCCGCCTTCGCCCTGCTGCACAGTGCGCTGGAGGAGGCCGCGCAGATCGCCCCGCATCCCGTGTCCGTTCCGGAGCTGGTGGTCCGGGAGAGCTCGGGGCCACCGCCTGCCACAGCCTGACCACCCCATGTGAGCCCCGCTGTTCCGGATTACGCGTCAGAACCACCCTGCGATCAGCCGCATTTGGAGCAGCCACCATGGCAGCCACTCTTCCCACCACGGGCCCCGCGACCGCTGCCGAGGCCAGCCCGCAGCGCCTCACCGTCGACCTGTCCGCCTCCGAGGGGCCGGTGATGCTCGGCGCCAACGGCGCGCTGTACGGGCTCAGCGACGACGGTGTGCCCAGCGACGCCGCGCTGGAGCCCCTGAAAATCACCAGCGTCTCGCAGAAGCCGGAGTGCGGTGCCCAGCATCCGAACGGCGACGCGCTCACCGTCTCCAAGTCGTTCTTCCGCAACGGCGGCGGCGAGGTCCTGGTGATGATGCAGGACATCTATGCCCAGTGGCCGTACGAGGATCTCGGCCTCGACGACTATCTCCCCAAGGTCGACGAGATCGTCAAGGAGGTGGCGGCGGACCCGAACCGCGACCGGTTCGTCTTTGTCCCGTTCAACGAGCCCGACCAGATCTGGTACAAGCTCGGCGTCTTGGACCAGGTCCGGTACGAGGCCGGCCGAGACCGGTTCTTCAAGGACTGGAAGACGGTGTACCAGCGCATCCGCGCCGTCGACCCGGACGCGCGGATCGCGGGCCCGAACGAAGCCGCCTATGACGCCCGCCTGTTGCGCGACTTCCTGGTCTTCGCCAAGCGGGAGAACGTTCTGCCGCAGGTGATGACCTGGCACGAGCTGGACTCCGGCTCGCTGCGCGACTTCCAGGCGCACCATGACAACTACCGTGCGCTGGAGCGGGAGCTGGGCATCGCATCCTTGAAGGTCAACATCGACGAGTACGCCAACCGCCGCGACCTGTCCGTGCCCGGCCAACTCGTGCAGTGGGTCTCGATGTTCGAGCGGAACAAGGTGTACGCGAACATGGCCTACTGGGACGCGGCCGGCAACCTCAGCGGGCACGTCGTACGCTCCAACATCCCCAACGGCGGCTGGTGGTTCTTCCGCTGGTACGCCGGGCTGACCGGCGACACGGTGAAGGTGGCCCCGCCTCGACCCGACACCATCGACACCTTGCAGGGCCTGGCCTCCCTGGACACTTCGCGGCGCCAGGCGCAGGTACTGCTCGGCGGCTCGGCGGGTGACTCCGACGTCGTGCTGGAGAACGTCCCCCGTTCCGTCTTCGGCCGCACGGTCACCGCCACCGTCGCCGAAGCCGCCTGGTCCGGCTACGAGGGGCAGCACGCGGCCCCCCGGGTCCTCGCCCGTACGAAGGCGAAGGTGGCGGACGACGGATCGGTGACCGTGCCGCTGCGCGGCACGGAGAAGGCGTCCGCGTACCGGATCGTCCTGACGCCCGGCGGTTGGGGCACCCCCTCCCCCGCCCCTGTCCCCTGGTCGGCGTCGTACGAAGCCGAGGACGCGGCCATCACCGACGGCGAGATCCGCACCCAGGGCACGATCGACAACGCCAACGGTTATGCGGCATCCGGCAGCAAGGACGTCGGTTCGCTCAACGCGGCCGGCAGCAAGGTCGACTTCACGGTGACGGTCCCGGCGGACGGGACGTACGACCTGGCGATCCTGTACGGCAACCAGTCCGGTGGCCCCGCCACCCAGAGGCTGGCGGTCGACGGTGCCGAGACCGCGACGGTCACCTATCCGTCCACCGAGAACTGGACCTACCGCGCCAAGAAGGACGTCACCGTCCGGCTCGAGGCCGGGACCCACACCCTGACACTGGCCAAGGGCGACGCCGAGGTCACCCTCGACCGTATCGACCTGACCGCCCGCGACGGCGTGCCCTCCGCGTCGTACGAGGCCACGCTGGCGGACGTCAGCGGGCAGCCGGCGTACGACTACTCCTCCTCGGCGGGGGTGGGCACGGGCGCCCTCGTGCTGCGCTCCGGCGACAAGGCGGTCTTCGACGTCTACGCCCCGCGGGACGGCCACTTCACGGTGGTGCCGCGGGCGACGGCGCCGGTGGAACTCGCCCTGCACGGTGCGACGGTGACGGCGACGCCGGGCCGGCCGCTGCGGCTGTACCTCGTCGCGGGCAACAACCGCATCGCCGTGACAGCACGGCACGCCGCCGTCAGCTCCCTGGAGGTCTCGGGCTCCGGATCGAGCTCCGGCACGCTCTCGTACGGGGCCGCGTCCGCCGTCCTCAGGGGCGGGGCCGAGCTCGTCGACTCCGTGCACGCCGCCGGGGGCTCGTACATCGGCCGGCTGGGCAACAGCCCCGAGAGCACGGCCGAGTTCACCGTGCGGGCGCCGAGCCCGGGTCGCTGTCTGCTGGTCGTGCACTACGCGCACAACGACCGGCGGGACAACGGCCACGCCTACAACACGGACATCATGTCCCGCACGGCGGACGTCACCGTGGGGAGCGCCGAGCCGGTGAAGGTCACCTTCAAGAACACCTGGAGCCCGGACGACTACTGGACGGTGGGCATCCCCGTCGAGCTGAGGTCGGGCTCGAACAAGGTGACGTTCGGCAACGCCGCGGCGTGGGCGCCGGACATCGCCCGGATCGAACTCGGCCGGGTGGTGGACGGCCGGTAGTCCGGCCGTCCGGGCCGGTGCGTCAGGCGACCTGCCCGCTGTGCAGTGCGGCGTACGCCCCGTTCCGGCGCAGGAGTTCCTCGTGGGTGCCGATCTCCTGAATGCGGCCGTCCCCCATGACCACGATCCGGTCGGCGCCGCGCACCGTGGACAGCCGGTGTGCCACCACGAAGGTGGTGCGGCCGTGCAGCAGACGGGCGAGGGCCTGCTGCACGAGCGCCTCCGAGTGGGTGTCCAGGGCCGAGGTCGCCTCGTCGAGGACCAGCACCCTCGGGTCCCGGATCAGGGCCCGCGCGATGGCCAGGCGCTGCCGCTGTCCGCCGGACAGCCGTGCCCCGCGCTCGCCGACCACGGTGTCGAGGCCCTGCGGCATCCGGTCGACGAACTCCAGCGCGTTGGCGTCGCGCAGCGCCGCGCGCACCGAATTCTCGTCGGCGTCATCCATGCCGTAGGCGACGTTCTCGCGGATGGTGCCTTCGAAGAGGATCGACTCCTGCGGCACGACCGAGAGGAAGCGGCGGTACGTGCGCAGGTCGAGGGTGTTCATGTCCGTGCCGTCGAGCAGGAGTTGGCCGGAGGTCGGGCGGATGAAGCCGATGACGAGGTTCAGCACGGTGGACTTGCCCGCACCGGACGCGCCGACGAGGGCGATGGTCTCCCCCGGCGCGACGGTCAGGCTGAAGTCCCGTACGGCGGGCCGGCCGTTGTCCTCGTACGCGTACCCGACCTTCTCGAAGGTCACGGCCCCGTGCAGTGAGGCGAGTTCGGCCTTGCCTTCGTTGTCCTCCAGTTCGGGCGCCTGGAGCACCTCTCCGACGGAGCGGACGGATTCCAGGCCCTTGGTGATGACCGGTGCCAGTCCGGCCAGTGTGGTCGTGGAGTTGGTGAGGGTGGTCAGGAACGCGCTCAGCATGACGACGTCGCCGGCGGTCACGCCCCAGACGTCGTGGTACGAGATCAGCGCCGCGCCGGCGAGCACGAGCACGCCGACCACGTTCAGTACGACCCAGGCGAGCGAGCCGAAGCGGCCGTTGACGAGGTCGAGGCGCATGCCGGAGGTCAGCAGCCGGTGCAGGGTGCCGTCCATGCGGCGCAGCGCCTTGCCCTCCAGGCCGTGGGCGCGGGTGACCGGGATGAGGCGGGTCATCTCCGTCACCCGGGACGACAGGGTCTCGACCTCGTGGCGGAAGTGCTCGTTGTGGGTGCGCAGCCGCGCCCTGAGGCGGGCGACGACCAGTGCGGCGGCGGGCACGACGACGAGGAAGACGGGCACGAACTCCGGTGTCCGTACGGCGATGATGACCAGGCCGCCGATCAGCACGGTGCCCGCGCCGAGCCCCGTCTCGGCTGTCTGCTGCACCATCTGCTCGACGGTCTCCACGTCACGCACGACCTTCGCCTGCAGCACTCCGGCGCTGACCCGTGAGTGGTAGCCGATGGAGAGCTGCTGCATGCGCGTGCACAGCGAGGAACGCAGGCTGGTGCCCATCCGGCGCACACTGCCGTACAGGAGGCGTACGTACAGCACGTGCAGGGGGTAGTTGACCAGCAGGACGACCATGATGACGCCGGTGCTCAGCCAGAGCCTGCTGATCGGCTGGTGCTGGACGACGGTGTCGATGATGGACGCGGTGATCAGCGGCAGCAGCCAGACCGGGCTGTGCTTGACGGTGAAGACGCCGACCGCCGCCGCGAGGCGGTGGCGGTCGGCGCGGAACAGATAGGCGAGGGTGCGTACCGGGTGTTCGCCGCGGTAGCGGTGGTCGAGCGGTCTCTCGTGCGACGACGCCATCGGCGTTGTCCTTCCCAGGGTTTCCGGATGGGGGGCGGCACAGGAATAGCAAGCGCTTACCCATCCCATTTCGGGAGGGACCAACATTCGTTCGGCCACGATTCCCGGGCGAATTCCCGGAAGATCAGACCGCGTCCAGCTCCGCGATCTCCTGCGCGGTGAGTGCGAGTTCGCTCGCGGCGAGCGAGTCCAGGATCGTTTCCGGCCGGCTCGATCCCGGGATCGGAACGACGACCGGCGACTTGGCGAGCATCCAGGCCAGGCAGACGCGCTGCGGGCTCACCCCGCGGGCCTCGGCGACCCGCGCGAACGGCGCGTATGCGGAGCCCAGTTCACGGGCGCGGGAGATGCCGCCGAGCGGGCTCCACGGCAGGAACGCGATACCGAGTTCGCCGCACAGCCGAAGCTCCGCCTCGCTGGAGCGGAACGCCGGGGAGAACTGGTTCTGCACGGAGACCAGCCGACCCCCCAGGATCTCGTTGGCCTGGCGGATCTGGTCCGGGTTCGCGTTGGAGATCCCGGCCATCCGGATCTTGCCCTCGTCGAGCAGGTCGCGTACGGCTCCGACCGACTCGGCGTACGGCACCCTCGGGTCGGGGCGGTGGAACTGGTAGAGCCCGATGGCCTCCACGCCGAGCCGGCGCAGCGATGCCTCGCAGGCCTCCTTGAGGTACCGCGAGCTGCCGTCCAGCGTCCAGCTGCCGTCACCGGGACGCAGATGGCCGCCCTTCGTGGCGACCAGGACGTCCTTGCCCCGGTCGTGGGAGGCGAGGGCCTTGGCGATCAGGGTCTCGTTGTGACCGACCTCGTGGGCGTCCCGGTGGTAGGCGTCCGCGGTGTCGATCAGGGTCACGCCGGCGTCGAGCGCGGCATGGATCGTGGCGAGGGACCGTGCCTCGTCCG
Organism: Streptomyces sp. R11; assembly: GCF_041051905.1. Taxonomy (NCBI): domain Bacteria; kingdom Bacillati; phylum Actinomycetota; class Actinomycetes; order Kitasatosporales; family Streptomycetaceae; genus Streptomyces; species Streptomyces sp. R11. The sequence continues at coordinate 8,598,978 of NZ_CP163432.1, read as the reverse complement.
GGCGGCCCTCGATGGACATGGGCATGGCACCCAGGCCTATCGCGCTGACCTCGGCATCCCCGATGCGGCGGGTGTGCATGGGCTGGTGACCTCTTTCGGCTGTCGCGCGGAAAACGATGTCGCCCGGCGAGCGCGCCATGGATCGCACGCGGTACCGGACCGACTCCAGCCTGGCTTTCGGGTCGCGGGAGGTCCAATAGAAGAAAGCGAATGCATTCAGTGACGCCACCGCTGAATCCCCGCTGCCGGCATCGCCCACGCAAGTGCTTGCGCCGCCTCCGGGTTGATGTGACACGCTCACCTCGATCGACGGACGGCATTGTGAGAGGCGGCGGCATGCGCATCGGACTGCTCGGCACCGGCCCGTGGGCCCAGATGGCCCATGCTCCCGCCCTGGACCGGCACGCCGAACTGGACTTCGTGGGGGTGTGGGGCCGCCGTACGGCTCCCACCAAGGAGTTGGCCGACAGCTACGGCGTCCGTGCCTACGACGATGTCGACGCGCTGCTCGCCGATGCGGATGCCGTGGCCGTCGCCCTGCCGCCCGCCATTCAGGCCGACCTGGCGGCGCGGGCCGCACGGGCGGGCTGCCATCTGCTGCTGGACAAGCCGCTCGCGCCGACGGTGGCACAGGCACGGGCTGTCGTCGGGGCGGTCGAGGAGGCCGGCGTGGCATCGGTCGTCTTCTTCACCACCCGTTTCCAGCCGGAGACCGAGGCGTGGATCACCGAACAGGCGGCTGTGGAAGGCTGGTTCACGGGGCGGGCGGAGTGGCTCGGCGCGGTGTTCAGCGGTGACGGCAACCCGTTCGCGGCCTCGCCCTGGCGGCAGGACAAGGGCGCGCTGTGGGACGTGGGCCCGCACGCCCTGTCCGTGCTGCTGCCGGTCCTGGGCGACGCGAGGCAGGTGACGGCGGCCGCACACGGGCCCGGCGACACCGTCCACCTGGTCCTCGACCACGCCGGCGGCGCGTCCAGCACCCTGGCCCTGAGCCTCACGGCACCGGCCGCCGCAGCGGGAGCCACCGTGGAACTGCGGGGCGCGGCCGGAGTGACGCTGCTGCCGGAGAGCACCGAGAGCGCGGTGTCCGCCCTGCTCCGGGCCGCGGACGCCCTGCTGGCGGCCTCCCGAACCGGCCACCCGCACCCCTGTGACGCGGCGTTCGGCCTGCGGGTCACCGAGATCCTGGCGACGGCCGAGGCGTTGCTGAACGGCGACGTCTGACGGGTGGCGGCGGGAGAACCCGGCCTTGCAGGGGGGGGACCAGCACTGGAGGCCTGGGGGGACCCAGCCCTAAAGGGTGTTGCGAAAGTCAACGTCGGGACGGCGGGTTTCCGCCATAGCGGTGGTTTGCCGTCCCGGCCGCCGTTTCTGCCCGGTGCGCCGCCAGGACACTGGCCGGGGCGGCCGGGGCGCCGCCGTGGAGGACGGGAGAGCGCATGGCCGACAGCAGGATCCTGGTCGCGGTACCGGAACACCCTCGGGGCGAGGGCGCCGGGCCCCAGCAGTTACGGAAGATCCGGGACGCGATCGAGGCGGGCGGCTTCGAAGTCCGGTGGGCGGTAACGGCGGAGGACGCGGACGCGGTACTGCGCACCGAGGCTGGTCTGGCGGCGGCGCTGGTGGCCTGGGACCTTCCCAGGGCCGTCGGTGACGGGCCCGGCGCCGCGCTCGCCGCGCCGGGAGGCACACTCGCCCGGCCGGGCAGCACCCTCGACGGGACCCCGGGCGGCGACGCTGTGCTGCGCCGGATCGGCCGCCGGTTCCGGGACCTGCCGGTCTTCTTGGTGATGGCCGACGAGGGCCTGGGGGACCTGCCGCTGTGGGTGTCCGAGTCGGTCGTGGGCTACGTCTGGCCGCTGGAGGACACCCCGGGCTTCATCGCGGGCCGCATCACCACCGCCGCCCGCTCCTACCGGGAATCCGTGCTGCCGCCGTTCTTCCGGGCACTGCGCCGCTTCGACGACGCCCATGAATACTCCTGGCACACCCCGGCCCACTCCGGCGGTGTCGCCTTCCTCAAGTCGCCGGCGGGACGCGCCTTCCACGACTACTTCGGAGAGCGGCTGCTGCGCAGCGACCTGTCGATCTCGGTCGAGGAACTGGGCTCGCTGTTCGAGCACACCGGCCCGATCGGCGAGGCGGAGCGCAACGCGGCCCGTGTGTTCGGCTCCGACCTCACCTACTTCGTGCTGCACGGCGACTCGACGTGCAATCGCCTGGTCGGCCATTTCAGCGTCACCCGCGACGAGATCGCGCTGGTGGACCGAAACTGCCACAAGTCGGTGCTGCACGGCCTGGTCGTCTCGGGTGCCCGGCCGGTCTACCTGGTCCCCACCCGTAACGGCTACGGCCTGGCGGGACCGCTGCCCCCGGCCGAGATCGCCGCGGACGCGGTGGCGGCCCGGATCACCGCGCATCCGCTCACCGAGGGCGCGGTGTCCCGGCACCCGCAGTACGCGGTGTTCACCAACTCCACTTACGACGGCCTGAGTTACGACGCCGTAGCCACCGCTCGCGCGTTCGCCGCCAGTACGCCCCGGGTGCACTTCGACGAGGCGTGGTTCGCGTACGCCCGTTTCCACCCGCTCTACGCCGGCCGTTACGGCATGTCGGTGGACGAGGATGCCTTCCCCGGCCCGGACCGCCCGACCGTGTTCGCCACCCAGTCCACGCACAAGCTGCTGGCGGCGCTGTCGCAGAGCGCGATGGTGCACATGCGATCCGCACCGCGGGCACCGGTGGAGCATGACCGGTTCAACGAGGCGCTGATGATGCACGGCACTACCTCGCCCCTCTACCCGATGATTGCCTCGCTCGACGTGGCGACGGCGATGATGGACGGCCCGCAGGGTGAGTGGCTGATCGACGAGGCGGTCACCGAGGCGATCCGCTTCCGTCAGGAGATGGTGCGCCTGCGACGGCGGATCGAGAGCGCCGGGGACCGGCCGCCGTGGTTTTTCGGGGTGTGGCAGCCGGACACGGTCACCGACCCGGCGACCGGCGACCGGCTGCCGTTCGAGGAAGCCCCGCCGGAGGTGCTGCGCACCGAGCAGTCCTGCTGGCTGCTGGAGCCCGGCGCCGACTGGCACGGTTTCCCTGGGCTGACCGAGGGCCACTGCATGTTGGACCCCGTCAAGGTCACGCTGACCTGTCCGGGGATCAGCGCCACCGGCGAGATGGCCGAGGAGGGCATCCCGGCCCGGGTGCTCACGGCCTATCTGGCCACCCGGAAGATTGTGGTGGAGAAGACCGATAGTTACACCACGCTGATCCTGTTCTCCATGGGCATCACCAAGGGCAAGTGGGGCACCCTGCTGGACGCCCTGACGGATTTCAAGGCCCTCTACGATGCCGACGCCCCACTGGAGCGGGTCCTGCCGGAGGCCGTCGCCGCGCATCCCCGCCGGTACGCGGGCCTGACCCTGCGCGGGCTGTGCCAGGAGATGCACGAGCAACTGCGCTCGGTGCGCCTGGTGGAGCTTCTGGACACGGCCTTCCAGCAGCTCCCGCAGCCCGTGGCGCCACCTCAGCACTGTTACCAGCGGCTGGTGCGCGGTGACACCGAGCGGGTCCGGATCTCGGAGGCGGCGGGCCGGGTGGCGGCCGCCATGGTGACGGTCACCCCGCCTGGCATCCCGGTCCTGATGCCGGGCGAGTCCATCGGCGCACCCGACGGCCCGCTGCTGCGCTATCTCACCGCCCTGGAGTCCTTCGACCGCCGCTTCCCCGGCTTCCGCAGCGAGACCCACGGCGTGACCCTCGACGAGGATACGGGCGACTACCTGATCGAGTGCCTGATCCAGGGCGCGGGGCAGCTGCCGGGGCACTCGCCCGGTCGTGTCGTTTAGGTTCTGTTGGGAAAGTGCTGGTCACAGCCACTCGTTGAGGACTGCGACCAGCACTGTCGCCTCGTAGCGGACGGCGAGCTTGTCGTACCTCGTGGCGACGGCCCGGTGGCGCTTGAGACGATTGATTCCGCACTCGACGGCATGGCGCTCGCGGTAGTCGGTCTTGTCGAACTTCGGCGGCCGACCGCCTCGGGAGCCTAGCTTCTGACGATTGCGGACGCGGTCCGCCGGGACCGGGATGGTCGCCTTGATTCCGCGTCTTCGCAGGTACGCTCGGTTGCGGCGGGAGTCGTACGCCTTGTCAGCCCGCACCCGGTCCGGTCGACTGCGCGGCCGGCCAGGACCGAGTCGGGGCACCCGAATCGCCTCCAGGACCGGCCCGAACTGCGGCGAGTCACCCCGCTGCCCGGCCGTGATCAGTACAGACAGAGGCTTCTGCCCCTGTTCGACGGCGAGGTGGATCCTTGTGGTCAGACCGCCCCGGGAACGTCCGAGGGCGTGGTCGGTCGGCTCGACGGCGATGCCGCCAGGCGGCTCCTTTTGCAGGCCCCCCTTTTCGAGGCTCCGGCGGCGTGCTGGTGGGCCCGACACACGGAGGAGTCGACATTCACATCCCAGGTGATCAGGCCCTTCACGTCGGCCTCAGCCTGGAGCTGAGTGACGATCCGGGCCCAGGTGCCATTGCGCTGCCAGCGCCGGAACAGGTCGTAGACCCGGTCCCACGGCCCGTAGCGTTCTGGCACATCACGCCAGGGAGCACCGGTCCGGGTCCGCCACCGTATGCCGTCTATCAGCTGCCGCCGAGTCCATACCGGCGGACGGCCCGGCTTGATGCCCCGCGGCAACAACGGCTCCAGCCGGGCCCACTGGCCATTCGTCAGATCACTACGCCCCACGGAACGTGATCATCCACGACCAAGATCCACTTTCGCAACAGACCCTAGAGGTTGTAGCCGCCCGACACCTCGATGTTCTGGGCGGTGACCCAGCGGCTCTCGTCGGAGACGAGCGTGGCGATCATCGCGCCGATGTCGTCGGGTTCGCCGACACGACCGAACGCGGTCTTCGCGGCGAGGGCCGGGACGACCTCGGGGAACCGGGTGAAGGCGTCGTCGCCGAGGCGGGTCCGGGTCGCCCCGGGCGAGACCGCGTTGACCCGGATGCCACGGCCGCTGAACTCCTTGGCCATGTAGCGGGTCAGCACGTCCAGGCCACCCTTCATGCCGGCGTACACCGAGTAGCCGGGCTCCAGGCCGGTGGTGGTGGACGCCGAGTTGCTGCTCGTGTTGACGATGGCCCCGCCGTCCGTGATCAGCGGCAGAAGCTTCTGCGTGAGGAAGTACGGCCCCTTGAGCAGGACGCGCATCAGCCTGTCGAACGTCTCCTCGGTCGTGTCCTCGATCAGCGAGGTCTGCGCGAAGCCGGCGTTGTTCACCAGGTAGTCGAAGGAGTCGCGCTGCCAGGTGTCGCGCAGCACTCCGGCCACGGTGTCGCGGAACGCGTCGAAGGTGCCGGTCTCGCCGACGTCCAGCGGCAGCGCGACGGCCGTTCCGCCTTCCTTCTCGATGAGCGCGACGGTCTCCTGCCCTCCTTGCGGGTTGCTGCCGTAGGTCAGGATGACTCCGACTCCGCGCTTGGCGATCTCGATCGCGGCACTCTGTCCGATGCCGGAGCTGGCGCCGGTGACGATGGCGACCTTCATGGTGTTCCTCCTGAGTACGGTCGGATGGAGCTCGGTAACTCCATTCAACCGTCCTGACCTGCGGAAACGTTAGAACGATGCTCGCTTGTGCTTGCACGATCCTCGCGTGCTCGGGAGCTTGGGCGCGTGAGGGTGCTGCAATGGAGGCATGCAGCTGGAAGAGCTCCGCACCCTGCTGGACCGGCACGTCCGGCCCGACTGGACGACCGCCGTCGACGGCGTCCTGATCTCCAAGGTCGACCGGCCGGATCCGCCGGCGCCCTCCATGTCGGGCACGGTGCTGGCGGTCATCGCCCAGGGCGCCAAACGCCTCGCGCTCGGCGACCGGGTCTTCGAGTACGGTCCCGGGCAGTACCTGGTCGCATCCGTCGACCTGCCTGTCACCGGACAGTTCACGCAGGCCGGCCCCGAGCAGCCGGCGCTGGGGTTCGGGCTCGTCCTGGAACCGTCCGCCGTCGCCGAGTTGCTGCTGCGGGCCGGGCCCGCGGACACTCCGCGCACGACGGGAGGCGCGCCGTCGGGGATCGCCGTCAGCGACGCCTCGCCCGCCCTGCTGGATGCGGTGATCCGGCTCCTGCGCCTGCTCGACGAACCCCGCGACCGGGCCGTACTCGCCCCGCTGGTCAAGCGGGAGATCCTGTGGCGCGTCATCACCGGCGAGCAGGGCGCGACGGTTCGCCAGCTCGGCCTCGCCGACAGCAGTCTCAGCCATGTCTCGCGGGCCGTGCGCTGGATCCGCGAGCACTACGCGCAGCCCTTCCGGGTCGAGGACGTCGCGCGGATGTCCGGCATGAGCGTCTCCGCCTTCTACCGCAACTTCCAGGCGGTGACCGCGATGAGCCCCATCCAGTTCCAGAAGCAGATCCGGCTCCAGGAGGCCCGGCTGCTGCTCGCCACCCACCCGGGCGACGTCACCGGAGTGGGCCAGCGCGTCGGCTACGACAACCCGTCCCAGTTCAGTCGCGAGTACCGCCGCCAGTTCGGCGCCCCGCCCAGTCAGGACGCCGCCCGCCTGCGCGACGCGGTGCGCACACCGGCGGGCGCCCTGCCCTGAGCCTTCTGCCGAGCATCAACAACGGTGTGCCCTACCCGGGCGCCGACCGCATCCGGTTCAGCGTCACCGCCCCGGGCGGAAACTTCCAGGGGTGCCTGCACTACCCGAACGACCCCAACTCCGACAGCTTCGTGGGACCCGTCACCCTGCACAGCGCAGTGTGGGGCGGCGAATGCTGAGCTGACCGTTGACCGCTGGGGCGACGCGGCAATGGGCGGCCCGGACCTGACATCGAGGTCCGGGCCGCCCGGAATTCCCTACGACTTGGGGCTATTACTCACGACGGCCACCCGCCACATCGAAGTTGATGCGCTCCTTGACCACGGGGAATCCCGCCTTGGCGAAGTTGCGGGCCATGGGGAAGTTGCCCTGGTCCGTCGCTCCGGAGACGAACTCCGCGCCCTGCTCGGCCAGGAAGTGGGTGCACTCCGCGAGGAGGTCGTAGGCGTAGCCGTGGCCGCGCTGTTCCGGGACGACTCCGATGAAGCCGATCGTCGGGCCGGAGGGGTTGTGTGCCGGGATGTGGATGCCGGCCAGCTCGCCCTCCGGGGTGTGCGCGACCTGCCACCACTCCCGTGGAGACGGGCACCAGTGGAAGAAGTCGAGCTCTTCCTGTGCGGCCTGGTCGAGGCCGCCCTCCTCGGTGGCCCGCAGCGCGTGGGCGTCGAGGGTGACGGAGTGGATGCGGCGCAGCGCGTCGAAGAAGACGGCGTCATCGGACTCGGCGCTGAAGCGGAGCCGTCCGGGCCGTTCGGGCAGCCCGAGTTCCGGGGTCCAGCGGTACAGGAAGCGTTCCACCAGGAGTTCGTAGCCGGCCGCACGGGCGGCGCCGAAGCGGGCCTCGGCCGCGGCCTTCAGGTCGGGCTTCTCCCGCCAGCCGCCGGGCAGGTTGATCTCGAGTTCGACGTGCCAGGGAGCGGAGCGCAGCAGTTCGGCGCCGGCCTCCTCCTCGCCCTCGGCCACGTCGAACCAGTTGATGTTGACAGGCTCCGAGTCGTCGGGGCCGCCCCACCAGGCGCCGCGAGCGACGACCGCGCCGTCGCGCAGGGCAACTCGCTTCCACTCGGGGCGGAAACGGGTCCGCCGGTGTCCCTCACGGGCGCCCAGCGGGTCGGGGTGTGCGTCAAAGAGATGGGCGTCGCTCGTCGAGAGCGCACGGATGACCGGATCGGTCACGGAATCCTCCGGGATACAGACTGCTCGGAGCGCTCCCGGTCAGATCAGACGAAACACGCCGGGGCAACGGAAAGGGAGCGCTGGAAAGGTGTGGACCGCACGGCACTCGCCTCCTTCCGTCGTCTCAAGGCGTGGAGCCACACCGTACGTGATCTTCGCCGGGTCCGTCCATGGGTTTTTGCGAGTGGGTGCACAGGGTGACCGAGAGCGCTCTCAGAGGCGCCTTCGGAACCTGCCGAGCTTAAGTGGGACTTAGGAGAGAGTTAAGCGGTCGTGGTCATTCCGTGGCTTTTCAAGTTCCCGCAGTTCAGGGGCGTTTGCTCACGATGCAGACCCGTTGGCCGTTGCGGCGGACGTGCGTAGCATCGGGGCCCATCGGTGGCGGCGAGGCGCGGTCCGAGAGCGCTCTCACAGCTACGGGCCCCGTCGCCACCGCGGCCCAAGTACCCACACAAGTACTCCGGGAGACCCCCCACATGACATCCCGTCACCAGCGCACTCTCGGTCGACGCAGGCTTCTCTTCGCCCTCGGCGGCACGGCGGCGGCCGTCCCCGCCATCGCCGCCGTGGCGCCGTATGCCCTCGCGGGCACCCCCGCGGGCGGTGCCGCGCCTGCCGCGGCGGACTCGATGCCGCTGACGATCGTCAATGACAGCGGCTCCTTCGACAACGCGAACGTCCACGTCTACATCGTCGGCAACCGGGACGGCAGGCAGGTGCGCGTCACGCCCGACGGCACCCTCGCGCCGATCGCCCTGGCGGACAACGGCCCCGACGGCTTCACCGACTACGCCATCGGCCTGTCCGGCGGCGAGACCCGGCTGTCCCTCCCCCACATGTCCGGCCGGATCTATGTGTCGCTCGGCGCGAAGCTCAAGTTCAAGGCCGTCACGGACGGCAACGGCAATGCCGCGCTGCAGTATCCCGCGGGCTGGGTGACGTCGGACCCGAACCACCCGGTGCTGCACGACTGCGCCGAGTTCACCTTCAACGCCGCCGGAATGTTCTGCAACACCACGATGGTCGACATGTTCAGCGTGCCGCTCAGCATCCGGCTGACCGGGGCCGAGGACCAGACGACGGGCCAGCTGCGCGCCGGTGGACGCGCGGCCGCGTTCGCCGCCGTGCGCCAGGTCGAGGAGTTCGCGCGGCTGGTCGTGGACGACACACGCATCGTCGCCCCGGGCCACGGCCTGGACGCCGGTCTGTTCGCCAAGGACTACTTCGCCCCGTCCATCGACGAGGTCTGGAGCACGTACACCGCGCGGGACCTCACCGTCACCACCAACGCGGGTACGTTCACGGGGCGGGTTCGCGGTGAGCGTTTCACCTTCGACGGGCCCGCCCAGGTGTCCTTCGCCAAGCCGTCGACACGGGACGTGCTGTTCTGCGACGGCAATCTCGCCGCCCCCAACGACGGCACGACCGGTCCCGTCGCCGCCGTCCTCGGCGCCGGCTTCAACCGCTCGACGCTGATCGGCCATCCCGCCCAGCCAACGACCGACGCCGCCGCCTTCTACCGGACCGACCTGACCAACCACTACGCCAAGGCGATGCACGCGGCCCACGAGGACGGCAAGGCGTACGGCTTCGCCTTCGACGACGTCGCCGACTTCGCCTCCTACATCCAGGACCCGGCACCGACGGGGATCAGGCTGACACTGACGCCGTTCGAGGGCTGACGCGGGCCCGGCTGCGGGGGCTCTCCCGGCGGCTCCGGATGCAGGGTTTGCTCGGGCGTTGAATGGTGTTAACAGACCCGATGACCGCACCGGGCCCGAAGAAGTCACCCGGATCCGAGGAGCAGAGATGATGCCGACGTCCCAGCCCGAAGCGTCCGGGCCGTCCGGGGAGCGCGTCACCCCGGACGACCTGCTCCACGCCCGCACCGGCACCGATGTGTCGCCCGAGGACATAGTGCTTGCCTCAGGCAAGGACCTCACCCCGCGCAATCTGGAATGGGCCAAGCGCAAGCTGGCTGCCGAGGGTCCCTCCGCCCTCGACAAGCTGCTGCCCTAGCCTGACCGGCCAGGTCCGCACGGGTCGCCTCCGGGTGCGCGACGGCACCCGGGGCGGCCGCATGCGGCTGGTCCCTGCCCGCAGCCTCACCGACCGGCCCCGCCCCCGCCCTCGCCCTCGTCCAGACACAGCACCGGCACCCGCTGCACGAGGTTGTTGGCGAAGCCACCGCGGTTCCAGGGCGGGTCCAGGGGCTGGGTGTGGCCGTCGGCGTCGGTGGCCCGGGCACTCAGCACGTGCTCGCCGGGGAGCGCCGTCCAGCTGTGCCGCCACCGGCGCCACGCCCACCGATGCCCGTCATCCGGATCCAGCACGGCCTCCTGCCAGGTCCGCCCCGCGTCCGTGCTGACTTCTACGCGCGTCACCGCGGCCCGCCCGGACCAGGCCCGCCCCTCCAGCGTCACCGCCCCGGGCCGGACCACGCGTGTCCTCGACATGAAGTCGGGGAAGCCCGGCGGGACGAGCAGGGCGCGCGGGGCGATGCGGGTGACCGGCACGCCCTCGTCCTCGGGGTGCCGGCGCAGCCGGTAGGCCACGGCCTGCTGGAACCCGGTGAACGGCTCGTCGACGACGGTGACCTCGCGCAGCCACTTCACGTGCGCCATGCCGTACCAGCCGGGCACGACCAGCCGGAGCGGGCGGCCGTGCTGCGGGGGCAGTGGGGCGCCGTTCATCGCGTACGCCACCAGCACCTCGGGATCGGCGCCCAGGGCCACGTCGAGGGGCAGCGCGCGCCGGTAGTCCTGCTCGACGCCGCGCTCGACCCCGTGGTCGGCGCCGGTGAAGACGACCTCGACCGCGTCGGGCTCGATGTCGGCCTCGGCGAGCAGCAGCCGCAGGGGCACGCCGGTCCACTCGGCGGTGCCGACGGCCTCGACGAGCCAGGGCTGGCTCACCGGCCGGGGCGTCAGCAGGGCCCGGCCGTTGCCGGCGCACTCCAGCGTGACCCGTGTGGTGACCTGCGGAAACGTACGAAGGTCGGCCAGGCTCAGGCGCAGTGGGCGGCGGACCTGGCCGCCGAGGGCCACATGCCAGGAGGTGTCGTCGGGGACGTACGGGATGTCGTAGTGGGTCAGTACGTAGTGCAGCCCGGGCGGGGTGATGTCGTGGCGCAGGGCTTCGAGCGGCAGTCCGTGGTTTCTGGCCGCGAGCGCCAGTTCGTCCCGGCCGATGCCCTCCTCGGGGGCGGCCAGCCTGGCCGGTGCGCTCGCGTCGGCGAGTCGATGCCCCATACCTGCATTATCGACCCAGGGCGAGCATTTCCGCTTCGGGTCCGGCATGCTCTCCCGGCGGTGGGCGAAGGCCTTGCGGCATCCGCAGGGAGCCGGCGCAACTTTCCTGTCTCCCACGGCACTTCACTTCGTCGTTCCCCGGAACTTCACATCGTCAAAGGTTTCCGGCTCACCCTTTCGAAGGGGTCTCGCGGCTGCCAGACTCCTGAAGGTGCCCGACTTCGACATGCTCGTCATCGGATCCGGCCCGGGTGGCCAGAAGGCCGCCATCGCCGCGGCCAAGCTCGGCCGCCGGGTCGCCGTCGTCGACCGCCCCGACATGGTCGGCGGCGTCTCCATCCACACCGGGACCATCCCCTCCAAGACCCTGCGCGAGGCGGTGCTGTATCTGACCGGCCTCACCCAGCGCGATCTGTACGGCCAGAGCTACCGGCTCAAGGAGGACATCACCGTCTCCGACCTGACCGCCCGCACCCAGCACGTGGTCGGCCGCGAGGTGGACGTCATCCGCAGCCAGCTGTCCCGCAACCACGTCGCGCTGTACGCCGGAACGGGACGCTTCGTCGATCCCCACACCGTCGCCCTGCGCGAGGTCACCGGCCAGGAACGGCTGCTGACCGCCGAGCACATCGTCATCGCCACCGGCACCCGTCCCGCGCGGCCCGCCAGTGTGGAGTTCGACGGGCGGACGATCCTGGACTCGGACAACGTCCTGGCGCTGGAGCGGGTGCCGCGCTCCATGGTGATCGTGGGTGCCGGGGTGATCGGCATGGAGTACGCCTCGATGTTCGCCGCGCTGGGCAGCAAGATCACCGTGGTGGAGAAGCGTGCCGGGATGCTCGACATGTGCGACGTCGAGGTGATCGAGTCGCTCAAGTACCACCTGCGGGACCTCGCCGTGACGTTCCGCTTCGGCGAGACGGTCGCCGCGGTCGAGCGGCATTCCCGTGGCACCCTCACCATCCTGGAGAGCGGCAAGAAGATTCCCGCCGACGCGGTGATGTACTCGGCGGGCCGGCAAGGCCTCACCGACGAACTCGACCTCGACAAGGCCGGGCTGAGCGCGGACCCGCGCGGCCGGATCACGGTCGACGAGCACTACCGCACCGAGGTGCCGCACATCTACGCCGTCGGCGACGTCATCGGCTTCCCCGCGCTGGCCGCGACGTCGATGGAGCAGGGGCGCGCGGCGGCGTACCACGCCTGCGGGGAGCCCGTCGGCCGGATGCACAACCTCCAGCCGATCGGTATCTACACCATCCCGGAGATCAGCTTCGTGGGGCGGACCGAGGACCAGCTCACCGAGGACCGGGTGCCGTTCGAGGTCGGCATCTCGCGCTACCGCGAACTGGCCCGCGGGCAGATCATCGGCGACTCGCACGGCATGCTGAAGCTGCTGGTCTCCCCCGAGGACCGCACGCTGCTCGGTGTGCACTGCTTCGGCACGGGGGCGACGGAGCTCATCCATATCGGGCAGTCCGTGATGGGGTGCGGCGGAACCGTCGACTATCTGGTCGACGCGGTGTTCAACTACCCGACGCTGGCGGAGTCGTACAAGGTAGCCGCCCTCGACGCCACGAACAGGCTGCGGCAGATCGACCGGATCGGGGACTGAGCCTCCCGGACCTGCTCAGGTGTCCACGCCGCCCTCAGGAAGGTCGGCGTCGTCCTCGACCACGTGCATCGCGGCCTCCTCCGCGCCGGCCGCTCCGCCGTCGATGCCCTGGTCGAAGGCGACCTGCTCCTTCGTGGTGTCGGCGTGGGCGCCCTCGTCCGGTGCGACCAGGCGGCCCGCACGGCCGGTGCCCGCCTCCGGGTCGACGGGTTCGCCGTCGCCGCCCGGCAGATCGCCGACGCCGTCGCCGACGGGCTCGCTCACGTCGGGGACCTCCTGGGTGAGCCGCTCGTCGAGGGTCTCACCGGCGTGCTGTTCGGCGGCCGTGGTGCCGTACCTGGTGACGCCCAGAGGCTTCTCGGGCGGGGAGTAGCCCTCGTCGAGGGTGTCGTCGTAGGTCCGCTCGTCCAAGGCGTCCTGGAGGTCCAGTGGAGCCGCGTCCTGCTGTTCCTCGTTGCTTCCGGTGGGCTGGTACGCGTCGTCGGCCATCGACTCTGCGGGCGTGTGTTCGGTGCCCATGGCTGCCTCCTCACTCGCGCGCGGCGGCGGGTTGTGCCGGTGCATGTCCTGAACCGCGTTTCCCGTTGCGCGTTGTCCAACCCCGGAAGATCTCATGGCTCTTGAAGCATCAACGAGTGTGGCTATCATCACTCGCACACTCGGCGTGACTGCACGACGACGCAACGGCGTACAGTGTCCGCCACCCCCGTTCGGCCGCCCCTGACCCGAGGTCATCCCTCACCGGTTCGTGGCGTGGTTCCACCCCCCCCACACCCTTACGCCGTCGGGGCCTGCTCGCCCCCACGTCGTGCACGACGGAAAGCAGCGCATCCATGAGCAACAACAGGGGAAGAGGGCTGCAGGCCAATGCCCTCGGTACGTTCGACACGGTGGTGATGGCGATCGCGGGCAGTGCCCCCGCGTACTCGATCGCCGCGACCACGGCGGTCCTCGTCGGCGCGGTGGGCCTGGCAAGCCCGGCCGCGCTGCTGTACTGCGCGATACCCATGCTGGGCATCGCCCTGGCCTACAGCTATCTCAGCCGGATCGACGTGAACGCGGGCGCCAGTTACTCCTGGGTCGGCCGCACCCTGCATCCCTTCCTGGGCTTCATCAGCGGCTGGGCGCTGGTGATCTCGGCGACCATCTTCATGGTGGCCGGTTCGCTGCCCGCCGGATCGATGACACTCGCCGTCTTCGACGAGGACCTCGCCGACAACACCGCGCTGTCCACACTGGTCGGCGCCGGCTGGTTCCTGGTCATGCTGCTCGTGGTGCTGGGCGGCGCGCGGCTGACCGTCCGCGCGCAGTTGGTGATGTCCGGCGTCGAGCTGGTGATACTGGCCATGTTCGCGGTACTCGCGCTGCTCCACGCGGACAACGCCCGGGCGTTCGACTGGTCCTGGCTCGGCTTCGGCCACTTCGACGGGGTCACGGGATTCGCGTCCGGGGCGCTGATCGCCGCGTTCTACTACTGGGGCTGGGACGTCACCAGCAACCTCAGTGAGGAGACCCGCAACAGCCGCCGTACGACGGGCCTGGCGGGGCTCATCGGAGTCGGCATCGTCTTCCTGTTGTTCGAGGTGTTCACGATCGCGGTGAACGTCATCCTCTCCTCGAAGCAGATCCAGGACAACGACGCCAACGTACTGGCCGTGCTCGGTGAGGAGGTGTGGCCGGGCTGGGGCGGCAAGTTGCTGATCGTCGCGGTGATGCTGTCCACCATCGCCACCCTGGAGACCACGCTCATCCAGGTCACGCGCTCGCTGTTCGCGATGGGCCGGGACCGTACGATGCCGTCCGCGCTGGGCCGTGTGCACCGGCGCTGGAACACGCCATGGGTGGCGATCGCGGTGGTCGGCGTGGTGGCGCTGGGGATGTTCGTCGCCGCCAACTCCCTCGGCACGGTGGGCGAGATCCTCTCCGACGCCATCTCGGCGATCGGGCTGCAGATCGCCGTCTACTACGGGCTGACGGGGCTCGCGGTGGTCGTCGCCTACCGCAGGATGCTGCTGAAGTCGGTGGGCAACTTCGTACTCGGCGGTGTGTGGCCGTTGTTCGGTGCCCTGTTCATGTTCTGGATCTTCGTCGAGTCGCTGGGCGAGCTGAGCACTTCCGCGATCACGATCGGCATCGGCGGTCTCGCGGCCGGGCTGATCCCGATGCTCTGGTACTGGCGGCAGGGCAGCGACTACTACCGGCCGGCGAAACTGGACGCCGCCGAGACCGTCGAGGCGGACTACGTTCCCGCCGGCGGTGACGGCACCAGGTCCGGCACCGACTCCCTTGTCCACGAGGGTCTTCCCACCGATTTCTGAGAGAGCCCTCGATGGCGAAAGACCGCTTCGTTCCCGACTTCGACCCCGACTGCGGTGACGCCGCCCTCACCTGTGCCCGCCAGGACATCGTCATCGGCCGCTGGCAGGGACTGCGGGAGCTGCTGCGGGCAACCGGCCCCGACTGGCTGGCCCGCGGGCATCGGACCCGGCTGCTCGCGCAGGCGTGCGCGAGCAGTTCGACGGCGGAGTCGTGGCTGGCCGCCGAGCCGCACAGCGCCGACGCGCTGGTGCTGCGGGCGGCGACGGAGACGGCCCGGGCTTTCAACCTGGCGATCACCGCGGGCCGGGGCGTGCCGATCGACCGGCAGCGCATCGACACGGCGGTGCTGTCGTGCCTGAAGGCCGCCGACTCCTACCCGGACGATCCGACGCCGTGGATCTCGCTGATCTCGGTGGCGCGGCTGTATCCGTCGGGCGTACGGCGGCAGGAACTGGCCCGCTGGTGGGACGAGTTGCACCAGCGCGACCCGTACAGCGTGGAGGGGCACCTCCAGGTGCTGCACTACTACTCCTCCCGCTGGCACGGCACCCACGGCCTGATGTACGACTTCGCCCGTGACGCGGCCGGCGTGGCACCGCTCGGCTGCCCGCTGCCGGTGCTCGTGCAGTACGCCCGGGTCGAGGAGTTCCGCTACGCCCTGGACGCGGCCCGGGGGCAGCACGCCTCGGTCGGTCTGGGACAGCACTGGAGCAACGACGGCGCCGCCAGTGACGTACGCCGGACCTGGGAGCGCTGGATCATGGGCCGCGCCGACAGCACCGTGTCCCCCGGCGAGCTCCGCGACCTCAACTACCTGACCCACGCGGCCTGTCACGCGGGCGCCCACGACATCGCCGCGGCCCTGTTCCGGATACTGCAACGCCGGGCCACGCGAGCGCCGTGGGCGTACACCGGCGATCCGGACAAGCAGTTCGTCAAGTGGCGCAGGGAGGTGGGGTTGCGGGGGTGATCGCGGCGGCGGTCCAGGCCTCGCAGAGGTGGGGTCAGGGCGCGGGGTCGGACCCGTCGGGACGGGCGCTGCGGTGTTCCACCATCTCCTCGCCGGCTACGACGCCAAGGCACCCGAGGAAGCACGTGGACGCATCGCGGGGCGCTCAAGAAGCTGTTCGCGCGGGGATGTCCACTTCACCATGTCCGGTGCCGGTCCGACGGTGCCCGCGAAGGCGACCGCGGCGTGGTCGTCCGCCGGGTGCACCTTCTCCAGGCCGCACTGGGCGATGAGGTTGCCCAAGGAATCCCTGCGGTCGCCGGCGATCAGCACGCCGTCGCGGTGGGTGAGGGCCGGCACCGTGGTGCCGTGCGGGAAGCGGCCGTGCGCGGCGCGGACGCCGTCGGGGACGGGGCGGCGCATGGGCAGCAGGCCCGGTGCGGCCGACCACCGGGCTCCCCACCTGAACCGTGCGACCGGGAAACGCCCTTGCCGCTCACAGCGCCCCGCGCCGGACGAGCAGGGCGAGCACGATCAGCCCGGGAATCAGCGGCAGCCACACCGTCAGCAGACGGTAGCCGAGTACGGCGGCGGCAGCCACGGTGGCCGGGGCGCCGGCCGCGGTGAGCGCGAGCGCGAGCACCGCGTCCAGGGAGCCGAGGCCGCCGGGCGTGGGCAGCAGGGCCGCCGCAGTGCTCGCGGCGAGATACAGCAGCGCCACCCGGGCCGGCGGGAGGGGCAGCTCGACCGCACGGCTGACGGCGATCAGCACGGCGCAGTGCAGCGTCACGAAGGCCAGCGAGCCGCCCCACAGGGCCGTCGCCCTCACCGGTCTCGCGTGAACGGCGACGATGTACGCCCATGCCGCGGCCGACGCCCGCCTGCACCGGGACCACAGGGGGCCGCTCAGCAGGACGATCGCGCCGGCGACCACGGCGCACCCGGCGATCAGGACTCCCCCGCTGACGTGCGGGAGGTGCAGCACACCGGGACTGGCGGCGAAGAGTACGGCGATCAGGGCGCCGCGCAGGATCGCGCCGGCGGTGCCCTTGACCGCGATGGCGGTGGCCGCAGCGGCTATCGGCATGCCGCAGCGTATGAGGAAGCGCAGGTTCACCGCGCCGGCACCGAGTCCGGCGGGCAGTACGTGGTTGGCCGCGGAGGCGGCGAACTGCCCTGCCATGAGCCGCCCGGGCGGCAGCCGGCTCTGCACCGCGCCCTGCTGGGCGAGCGCCGAGCAGGGCCACGTCACGAGCGTGGCCGCGGCGGCCACCAGCAGCCAGCCCTGGTCGGCGACGGTGAGGCGGACCGCGCCGGTCTCCAGCACGGCCCAGTGGCGCCGGGCCAGCCAGACCACGGCCACGAGAACGGCGAACGTGAGCAGAGCGTGCCAGTAGGCCCGTCGGCGCTGGGGTGCGGCGAGGAACTGCTCCGACGTCATGCCCGTCCGCCCGCGCCCCGCGCCGGGGCGATGCGGACTTCCAGGCCGTCGAGGCGGTGCAGCTCCCAGCCACGGGCGTACCGGGGAGGCGTGCCGCCGGGATTGGTGAGGGCGCCGACCGGGACCCTTCGGGAGGTCCGCAGGATGTCGGCCGTGGTGGTGTTGGCGTTGTTGCCGCGGGTCGCGCCGGAGCCGCAGCCGGTGTAGTACCCGACCGGGATGGCTTCGTGCCCGGTGAGCAGGCAGGGCGGGCGCACGCCGAGGCGGTGGAGTTCGGCGGCGGAGCGAGCCCATGCCTCGCGGTTGCCGGTGGTGCGATCCACGGTGTGGTCCAGAACCGCGTACTGCACGGCCAGATGCCCGGCCAGCCCGAGTGCGATCACGGCCGCGACCGCCGGGCGCCACCGGCCGGTCGGCGTGGTGACCAGGCGGAGCAGCGCGTGCGCGACCGGGATGGCGAGGAGGGCGTAGGCGGGCAGGAGGAAGCGGGGTGCCGCGTATCCGATCAGGAACAGGTACGGGAAGGCGGCCGTCGCGGCGCAGAGCAGCGGGACGAGGGTGCGGGTGGTGCGTCCGTCCAGGACGGCGACCGCGAGAGCGTAGGCGGCGAGCAGGGGGAGGACGAACCACCAGGCGTAGACGGCCGGGTCGGGCATCTCGCCGTTGCAGGGCCGGCACAGCGTGTTTCCGACCAGGCTGCGCAGCTGGTCGTCGACGGCGAGGTTCCAGCCCAGGTCGCCCTGGATGCGGGAGGCCTGGTTCAGCCGCTCGCGCAGACCGCCGTAGCTGACGAACGCCTCGATCACCCACGGGACGCCCCCGGCCAGGAGCCCCGCCGCGAGAACGGCTCCGAGCCGCCAGTGCCGTACGGCAACGACGAGGACGAGCAGGGGCAGCGTGACCCATACGGCGTCGGTGGGCCGCATCCACGCCATCAGCGCGGCACCGGCCAGGACGCCCCACAGGGCCCGTCGGTCGAAGGGGTCCGCGCGGGCCCGCAGGAAGCAGCCCACGCAGACCAGGGCGCCGAACGCGACCCAGAGGTTGGGCATGGCCTGCGGGCCGTAGAAGAGGGTCACCCAGAGGGAGGCGAAGAGGGCTCCGGCGCCTGCCAGGACGCGGGCCGGGAACAGGCCGCGCCAGGCGCGCAGGGTCAGGTACAGGGCGAGTCCGGACAGGATGGCGATGTAGACGCGCAGCAGTGTCGTGGACGACGACCAGGAGGCGATGGGCCATACCAGCAGGGTGACGCCACGCGCGCGCGGCGCGCTGAAGAACGCGGCGGGCGCGTCGGTGCCGACCTGGCTGACGTACACGATCTCGTCCCAGCCGAGGCCCATCGAGGGCCGTACGAGGAGGAGTTGGGCGAGGGTGAAAGCCCCGGCCACCGCCGCGAGCAGGCCCTGGCCGTGCGCCCGCCACGGCCTCCCGGACGCGAGCGCCTCGTCGCGCCGTCCCACGCTCGTGAGCATGGGCTTCGTGCCGTGGGCCATCGTCCACCCCTCACCCCTACGAGTCGTAGGGTTCCGAGCCCCGCAGCCGGGCGAGTTGGCCGACGGGGAACCGAGAAATCATCACAAACACTGACAAACTAACTCGCAAGGGACAGGCGTGCAGTGCGATGTTCGGCCAGGTGCCTGACAGGGGCGCCCGTCCGCTCTCGGTGGGGGCGGCATTCGTGTGTGCGCCGTGAGCCGTGCGTCGTTGCGCGGCCGTGCGTCAGTCGTGCGGGAACGAGTGGTGTTCGTGGGCGACGACCCAGCGGCCGCGCTCCTTGCGCAGACCGAGCGTCAGACGCAGGCGCAGGGTGGGGCGTTCGGCGAGTTCCTCCGGGGTTCCGCAGCGCAGCAGGGCGTGGGCGTACGCCACGTCGGCGCCCGCGGTGATGTCGAGCGACTCGATGTCGAAGCTTGCGCCCTGGGTCTGCCACTCGAAGAACGGCGGCCAGGTGGCGCGGTACGCCGGCAGGCCGCGGATGCCGTCGTGGGGTGGCGGTACGTCGTACATGACGATGTCCTCGGCGTGGTCGGCGAGGACGCCGTCGAGGTCACCCTGGTGGACCGCTTCCGCCCAGGTCGTGATCAGTGTGCGGATCTGCGTCGTGTCGTCGTCCGGCATGGTGCGCGCCTCCCTCCCCCCGTGATGGCCGTGATGACCCGTGGTGACCTGTGATGACCTGTGATTAGGAGAATCCCCTCTTCACAGGAGACTCCACGGACCGCCGGAAGTCATCGCCGACCGGGTGACACACTCTGCTGTGTGGCCCTGACCTTCGACGACCTCCTGACCCGCGCCCGGTCCCTCCCACACGACGGGCGCCGCGCCGTCCTCGGCATCGCCGGCAGCCCGGGGGCGGGCAAGACGACGCTCGCCGAGCGGCTGGTGCGGGAGCTGAACGGTGCCGGGGATCCCTGGGTCGCGCATGTGCCCATGGACGGCTTCCACCTCGCCGACGTGGAGCTGGACCGGCTCGGCCGCCGGGCCCGCAAGGGCGCGCCCGACACGTTCGACGCGGCCGGATACGCGGCGCTGCTGCGGCGCCTGCGCGAGGATTCCGACGGTGACACCGTGTACGCGCCCGGCTTCGAGCGGGTTCTCGAGCAGCCCATCGCGGGCGCCGTCCGGGTGGAGGCCACGGCCCGGCTGGTGGTGACCGAGGGCAACTACCTGCTGCTGGACACGGGTGCGTGGGCGAGGGTACGGCCGCAGCTGGACGAGGTGTGGTTCTGCGAGCTCGACGAGCCGGAGCGCCTGCGGCGGCTGATCGCCCGGCACGAGGAGTTCGGCAAGCCGCACGAGGAGGCGGTGGCCTGGGTGCTGCGCTCGGACCAGCGCAACGCGGAGCTGGTCGCCGCGACCCGGGACCGGGCCGACCTGGTGGTGCCGGCCACGGTGGTGTCCGTCCCGCACGGGCCGTCGACGGCCCGTGCGGGGGCCTGAGGACCGCCCATACGGTCCGCAGGACCGGCCTATACGGCCCGCAGCGTCAGCTCCGGTTCTCCGTGCGCGTCGCCCGCGGCCTCGCCGACCACGGCGGTGAACGCCTCCGTGCGGACCGTCAGGCCCGGACCGTCCTGGTCGAACGTGGGCGCGAACGGGCCCGTCGCTCCGTCGCGTCCTGCTCCGTAACGTACGGCGAACACGTGCAGGTCCTCCGGTGCGCCGGGGGCCGGTTCGGCCTCCAGCGCCGTCGAGCTGACCAGGTGGCTCCAGCCCAGGTCGGGGTTGCCGTAACCGCGAGGGTCGGCCGCGAGGGCGAAGGCCGCCTGCTCCTGGGTCAGGTCCGCGCGGGCGTCGAAGTGGTCCGCGCCGTCCGGCTCCGGGTGCGTCAGGCGGAGTTCACCGGCTGACGTGACGTCACCGTCCGCGGTCCTGCGCACACGCCCGCCGTCGTCGGTGGCGTACGGCAGGCCCGCGAGCAGATACGGCGTGCCGGGCAGCCGTTCCACCGCGACCGTCACCCACAGGGCCGTGCCGTCGGTGACGTACAGGGACCGGACATGGCGCAGGACGTGGTCGCGGCCGACGACCGGCTTGGTGACCAGCTTGGCCGTGAGGCCGTCGGCGCGCACGTCCCGGACGCGGACCTCGCCCATCGGACGGCAGAAGAGGAAGCCGTCCGTCACGGGGCCGTAGCCGTGCTGCCGGTTCACCGCCGCCGGGAGGTAGTACGTGCCCCCCGCCTCGACCAGGGACGGGGTCATACGGTCGTCGAAGGCGACCGAGACCGAACCCGCGCGGAGCTGGTGACGGGCCGGGGCCGGGGACGGGGTGCGGTGCCAGCGCGCGGTGTCCTGGATCTGCCAGACCAGCATCCACGCGAAGTGGCCGTCGACTTCGCCGTCCGCCTTGACCGCGTGCCGGCCCCACCGGGTGTCGCCCCGGTAGCGCCCCAGGTCGGAACCGATGCGCCGGCTGAAGTAGCGCAGGCCGAGGACCGACTCGAAGCCGCTGTGCTGCTCGCTGTAGCGCGGGCCGCCGTTGTCGAAACCGCCGCCGGGCAGGCGGGCGTCGATGTAGCGGGCGAGCGCGTCGCCGTCCTCGGCGAAGATCTCCTCGCCGCTGACCCGATGGGCCTGGGCGAGGAAGGACAGGGAGATCGGGCCGTAGTTGTTGTCGTACGCGCCGCCGTGCTCCGGAGGCAGCAGTGCGCCGCGGTCGGCGACCCGGTGGGCGCGGATCTTGTCGCCGTACAGGGCGATCGCGCGCGACCGCACCAGGTCGCGCCGGCCCGGTGGAAGGTGGCGGGCCAGCATCAGGCCGCCGACGACGCAGCCGATGGCCTGGTTGCCGGCCTCCTGCGGATTGAAGAAGGTCGCCTCGGTCAGCCAGCGCCAGTAGCCCTGCGCCACCTCGATCAGCTCGGCGCGCTGCACGTCCTCGACGAGGCCCTCCGCGAGGTCCAGCACGTTGACCGCCTGGAGCAGCGCCCACACCGTGCTCGGCCAGTCGCCGATGGGATGGGCGCCGGGGGCGAGGGTGTAACGGGCGTACGGGAGACCGCAGTTGCGGGCCCGCAGGTTCGGGTAGCCGGGGTTGTCCTCGGTGTAGACGCGCTCGCGCAGATGGAAGGCGAGGCTGCGGCGCACCGCCTCCGGCAGGCGCGGGTCCCGGCCGCGCTGCCAGGCCAGGGCCAGGAGTGAGGTGACGCCGAGCGAGGTGTCGCCGATGTCGTCGACACAGTCGGGGTGTTCCAGGTTGCCCTCCGGCGTGAGCCGGGCCAGGGCCTGTTCGGCGACACCGGCGAGGACGGCGTCGTACGCCTGAGGGGTGTCCGGGAGGTCGTGCAGGGCGCCGAGCTGGCGAGGGAGATGCACCGGTGTCAGCCCTTCATGCCGGAGGTGGCCATGCCTTCCACCAGCCTCTTCTGGAAGATGAGGAAGCAGATGAGGGTGGGCAGGAGGGCGAGTGTCGACATGGCGAACATCGCACCGTAGGAGGAGCCGCTGGTCTGGTCGAGGAACAGCGTCAGGCCCAGGGGGACGGTGAACTTGTCGTTCTGCTGGAGGTAGACGAGCTGGTGCAGGAAGTCGTCGTAGGTCCAGATGAAGGTGAAGATCGTGGTGGTGATCAGCGCCGGCTTCATCAACGGCAGGATGATCTTCCAGTAGATCTTCCAGGGGTTGGCGCCGTCGACCATGGCCGCCTGGTCCAGCTCGCGCGGGATGGAGCGGATGAACTGGACCATCAGGAAGATGAAGAAGGCGTCCACCGCGAGGAACTTCGGCACGATCAGCGGCAGGAACGTGTTGATCCAGGTCAGGTTGTAGAAGATCGTGTACTGCGGGATCAGGACGGCCTGGGTGGGCAGCATCAGCGTGCCGAGCATCAGGCCGAACCAGATCTTCTTGCCGCGGAACTCGAAGCGCGCGAAGGCGTAGGCGGCCAGCGAGCAGGAGATGACGTTTCCGATCACCGCGCCGATCGTCACGATCAGCGAGTTGGTGATGTAGAGGGAGAAGGAGTTGCCGGAGCCGCTCCAGCCCTCGGAGTAGTTCTCGGGGCGCAGCGCGGTCGGGATGAGCCCGGGGTGGGTGAAGATCTCGGTGTCGGGCTTGAGGGAGCTGCTGAGCATCCACATCAGCGGGTAGAGCATGACGATCGCCACGCCGATGAGCACGGTGTGGATGAAGATGCGGCGACTTCCGGTGGCCGAGCGGAGCTTGTGCAGCGGCGACGTCGAGGACCGGGGCGGGGTGATGACGGACATGCGTGAAGGACTCCTCGCTCAGTCGTCGTAGTGGACCCAGTAGCGGCTGGCGATGAAGTTGACCGCCGTGAAGAGTGCGATGACCAGGAAAAGCACCCAGGCCAGCGCGGAGGCGTACCCCATCTGAAGGTCCGTGAAGCCCTTCTTGTACAGGTACAGGGAGTACAGCATGGTCGAGTTGAGCGGTCCGCCGGAGCCGTTGCTGATCACGAACGCGGGCGTGAACGTCTTGAACGCGTCGATGATCTGAAGGACCACGTTGAAGAAGACGATCGGCGTGAGCAGCGGCAGGGTGATCTTGAAGAACCTGGTCACGGCGCCGGCACCGTCGATCGCGGCCGCCTCGAACACGTCCTTCGGCAGTTGCTTCAGCCCGGCGAGGAAGATCACCATCGGGGTGCCGAACTGCCAGACGGCCAGCAGGACGAGCGTGTAGAGCGCGGTGTCCGGGCTGGAGATCCAGTCCTGGCCGGTGTTGAGGCCGAACCAGCCCAGGAAGTCGTTGAACAGGCCCTCGCCGCCGAAGACCTGCCGCCACACAATCGCGATGGCCACGGCCCCGCCGAGCAGGGACGGCAGGTAGAAAGCGGCCCGGTACAGGCCGATGCCCTTGAGGTCGCGGTTGAGCAGCATGGCCACCGCGAGGGCGAGTGCCAGTTTCAGGGGCACGGAGACGACGACGTACACGAGGGTGGCGTGCACCGAGTCCCAGAAGACCGGGTCGTCGGTGAACATCCGGTCGTAGTTGTCCATGCCGACCCACTGCGCGGGCGTCAACAGGTCGAAGTTGGTGAACGACAGGTACAGCGAGTCGAGCATCGGGTAGATCGTCAGCCCGAACAGGCCCACGAACCAGGGGGCCAGGAAGAGGTACGGCCACCATCCCCCGCCCCGCCGTCTGGCGAGCCGACGGCGCATACGGTCACGCTCCCGCTGGTCGGACGGGGTCGCGGGAGCCGACGGCTCCTTGACGACCTCGCCGGTCTGCGCGGTGGTCATACTCATGTCTCCCTGGCCCTCTCCCGGTATTTCAGATGGGGCGGTGCCTCGCAGAGGCCCGGTCACTGCCACTCCCTCAAGGGGCGCGGGGAACTGCGCGACCAGCCACAACGTGCCCGCACCCGAACGACAGCCCATCGCGGCACCCCCCTCCGCGGCACTCCCCGCGGAGCTAACCCCCGAGAATCCCCGACGCCTGGTCGAAGAACTCGGAGAGCTGCGCCTTGATCGACTTCTTGCCGAAGGCCACCGCGAGGTTCGACTGGAACAGCAGGTCCCAGATCTGGTCGGCCCCCTGCGGCGGCGGCACCGGCGCGGGCAGGGCGTTGGACGCCTTGGAGACACGCTGGGAGATGTAGTCCGCGTTCTCCATGTTCAGCTTGTCCGTCTCGGTCAGGCCCGAGGCGATCAGGTTGCGGGCCTTCTCGGTCGGCGGGATGCCGCGGAACAGCTGCATGTCCTTGATCGCCGTGTCGTCCTGGGCGAAGAAGTTCATGATCTTCACCGAGTCGGCGACCTTCTTGCTGGCCTTCGTGGCGCACAGCAGCACGCCGCCGTTGACGAAATTGCCCTCGCGGGCGCCGGAGAAGTCGCCCTGCGGGGTCGGCAGGAAGTCCAGCTGGGCGTCGGTGATGGAACCGCCCGCACCGTAGACGCCGGAGTCGAAGGTGAACAGCGCCTTGCCGATGACGACCGCGTTCTTGGTGAGGTCGTTGTGCGCGGCGGAGGTGATCGCCGGCGGCGGGGACGCGTTCGTCTTGCGCATCTCGGCCCAGTACTCCCACCACTCCTGGAGGGTGTCGGAGGTGAAGCCGAGCTTCTTGCCGTCGTCCGAGAAGAAGGTCTGCCCCTTCTCGCGGGCGAACACCTCGAAGCACTGGAGGGTGGAGCCGCCGCCGTCGTCGACGCCGTAGGTCTTGCCGCCGCTCTTCTTGTAGACGTCCTGGGCGACCTTCTTCAGGTCGGCCCAGGTCCACTCGCGGTCGGGCAGCTTCAGGCCGAGCTTCTCCAGGCCGCTGCGGTTGACGGTGAGCTGGTTGACGCCGATGCCGGACGGGACGCCGTACAGCTTGCCGTCCACGGTGCCGGCGGCGAGGAGCGTCTTGGAGAAGCCCGTCAGGTCGAGGGTCTTGCCGACGTAGGAGTCGAGCGGGGCGAGGACGCCCTTGCGCGCGTACTGCGCCACCAGGGCGGTGTCCATCTGGAGCAGGTCCGGGGCGCTGCCGCCGGCGATGTTGGTGTTGAACTTGTCGAAGTAGCCGTCGTAGCCCTGGTAGGTCTCGCGGATCTTGATCTTCGAGTTCTGCTTCTGGAAGTAGGCGAGCGACTTCTTGTAGGCGTTGTGCCGGTCGTCGCTGCCCCACCACGTCATGGTCAGGTCGCTGCTGGTACTGCCGGCGCCCGTGCCACCGGCGCAGGCGCTGAGCGAGCTGCCGAGCGCGCCGGCGACGGCCAGTCCGCTCGCGGTGCGGAAGAGGGTTCTGCGCGAGATCTGGTGACCCACCGGGTCCTCCCTGGATGTGCGTGACGGATTGCCCGGCCGGTCAGCGCGGCTCGGAGCCTCCTGTGGATGGCGCCCTACGGCCCTCGACCTCGCCCGGTCGTTCCGCCGTGTCGGACGAGGGTCCACGGCCGTCGTCCTGGCCGTGACCGTACGAGCACGCCCTCGCACGGCTCGCCGTACGCGACGTACGGCGGAGTACCTCGTCCCGAGCCGGGTCCCGCCGGCTCAGAAAGCGCTTGTCCGGACATTGGCAGAAGCGGGCGGAGTCCGTCAATGCTTCGCCTGGACCGCCCCGGTCACGGTTTGGATTCCACGGGCGACGGCGAGGCGGGTGGCTCCGACCACGGTGCCGCTGTCGCCGAGCGCGCTGCTGACGACGTCGGTGGGCCAGCTCAGCCGGCCGAGCTCGGCCCGGACACCCGGCACGAGCTGGGGATTCGCCCCGACGGCACCGCCCAGCACGATCAGTCCGGGGTCGAGGACGGCGGCCACTGCGGCGGCCAGCCGGCCGATGTCCGCGGCGTGCCCGGCGACCGCGGCACCGGCCGCGCGGTGGCCCGTCCCGGCGAGGGCGAACAGCTGCTCGGCGGTCTCGGGGCACGGCTCGTCGTCGTCCGGCCACGCCTCGGCCGTCCGGCGCAGCAGGGAACGTACGCCCATGCGGTCCTCCAACGCCTCGTGGCGCGGCTCGCGGCCCTCGTCCCACGGGTACGGCAGCCGGGCCACCTCACCGGCGGCCCCGTTCGCCCCGCGCAGTACCTGGCCTCCTACGACGATGCCGAGACCGATGCCCACGCCGATGCGCAGATATCCGAACGTGCGACGGCCTCGGGCCGCACCCTCGTGCAGTTCGGCGAGGGCCGCGCAGTTGACGTTGTTCTCCAGGTGGACGGGTACGCCCGGCGGCAGCGCGACGGCCATCGCGTCGAAGACGGGTCCGGCCTTCGCGGTCGCGGGCCGCATCCCGCTGCCGTCCCGGTCCCGGGTCGTGACGTCGCCGACGGCGACGACGACGGCGCGCAGCGGGGCGTCGGCGGGCAGCGCGTCGAGGACCTTGCGCACGGTGCCGGCGGCGTCCTCGCGAGAGCCGGCGCACTCGGTGAGCAGGGTGCCGTCGAGGGCGCAGCCGCGCACCTGGGTCCGGGCGGGGCCGAGGTCGACGGCGAGCACGGCACCGGCGGCGGGCCCGAGTCGGTAGACGGCGGCGGAGCGGCCCGTGGCGCCGGAGGCAGTGCCGGAGTGGGCGGCGAGGTCGGCGGCCTCCAGTTCGGCCACGGCGGCGGAGACGGTCGGCTTGGACAGGCCCGCACCGGCCGCCAGCTGGGGCCGGGTCGCGGTGCCCGCCCCGGCCAGCACCGCGAACACCGCACGCGCGCTCTCGCTCAGGTCCATGGTCTCCCCAGGTCGTGCTGCGGCGGCCGGAACCGCCGAAATGATCCTTCGGCAACGGGAATTCCGCGCCCCTTGACGCACCCTACTTCGTTAGTTAACTTCCTAACGAACTGACGCGGTACTCGCCTGCCGCACCCGGCAACGAAGCCCGTCCCGGGGCTTCCCCAAGCTCAACGGCGCGGATCCACGCCGCTCATCGCGGCGTCTCCGCACGCCCAGGCACGGTTCGCCCGCCGTCGCAGCCGACGCGCAACGACGAAAGAGGATCCGTGCAGGACACTCCCCACTCGCCTCCTCTCGTGGTCGGTATCGACGTGGGCGGCACCAAGACGCACCTGCGCGCACTCGCGGGGGACTCCATGGTCGCCGATCATGTCCGCACGAGCGGCGGCTGGCGGCCGCACGACCCGGTCGCCGCCGCCGGCTGGCTGGCCGCACTGGTCGCCGACGCCCTGCCGGCCGTTGGGCGTCCCTCAGCCCTCGCGGTCGGCGGGCACGCCTGCGAGACACCTCGCCAGTGCGGCCGGATCCGCACCGCGCTCCAACTCCACTTCGACGCCCCTGCGTCGGTGGTGGGCGACGCCGAACTGCTCGTCCCTGCCGCCGGGTTGGACAAGGGGGTCGGGCTGGTCGCCGGCACCGGGTCCGTCGCGGTCGGCCGGCTGACCGACGGCAGGGCGGTCCAGGTCGGCGGCTGGGGCGCGGTCCTCGGCGACGAGGGCGGCTCGGCGGGTCTCGTCCGCGAGGCCGTACGTGCGGTGTGGGCGGCGCACGATCTCGGCGAGGAGCCCGACGCACTTGCGCGCGGGCTCCTCGACGCTTTCGACGTCGCCGAAGTGCCCGCACTCGGCGCGGCGTTGGAGAGCGCCGAGAGTCCCTCCGCTCAGTGGGGCCGGCACGCGCCGGTGGTTTTCGCAGCCGCCCGGGCCGGTTCACCGCTCGCCCGTGCGGTGATCGACAAGGGCGGCCGGTCACTGGCCGCGCTGGTCGGTCAACTCGCCTCGCGCGGAGTCCCGGTGGACGACGTCGTGGTCGCCGGCAGCACCATTCTCGCCCAGCCCGTCCTGTACGACGCCTTCACCAACGCGCTCGCCGACAGCGCGCCGGGGGCTCGGCCTTGGCGTCTGGAAGTGCCGCCGGTCGAGGGCGCCCTGGCACTTGCCCGTTCACTCGTCTGACATCTGCCGGACTCCGCGCCCTCCCGAGTCCGACACAACTCGCCCGTAGATCTTCGCTCGTAAGACTCGATCCCCCTGCGTTTCGTGCGTCTCATGTGCACCAGACGGTCGAGCCGATCATTTAGATCTCCTTCCGGCCGTTCGGGCCGATGAACTCGAGAGAGGCACCATGCCGGCTTCCGTCGGGCGCCACACCACCCCGCCCCTCAATAGAAGGCGCTTTCTCCTGACCTCCGCCGGCGGCGGTGCGGCCCTGCTGGCCGTCCCTGCCGTCGCCGGCTGGCTCCCCGCCGCGGACGCCAAGGCGGCCGCGCAGGCAGCCGCGTTCGTCGACGACTACAAGACCAACGTGATGGCGAACCTGACGCCAGAGACCAATGCGGTGATCCGCGTTCTCGGCGGCTTCGCGAAGATATGGAAGACGGGCGGGGCCTGGAACACCGGCACGCCTCTCATGCCCGACCTGCTGCGCGCCAACATGCACTACAGCGTCCGGATCACCGCCTCGCGCACGGACGCTCAGGCGAAGGAATCGTTCATCATCGACCGTCAGCACCAGAGCTACTCGGTGATCGCCGGTCTCGGTCCGCTTGCCGACCTGTACAAGTCGGGCGCCAAGGCGGTCACATCGATCACCAGCGCTCCGGACGGCACCCCTTCGGGGAAGATCAGCGACGCCGTGCCCGCGGACGCCCCGGCCGGTTCCGCGATCGGCGCGGGATCGTACGACTCGGAACTCGGCCAGGTGGCCAAGCTGGTCGACACCGTGCGCGGCCCCTTCGCCTCCGGCAACCCGGCCAAGTTCGCCTTCCAGTACCCGCGTCCGTGGCGGATGAACGAGGACAGCGAGGTCGTCGACACCGGCCGGAAGGACGAGTTCGGCTTTCCCGTCTACGAGTCGAAGGTGGTCGTCGCCCCGCAGCTGCTGCGCCAGCGCGGGGAGACCGCGACCGAGGACGGCGGCTTCCCCAGCGGGCACACCAACGCCCTGCACCTGGCGGCCCTGGCGTACGCCTACGCCGTGCCGGAGCGCTTCCAGGAGCTGGTGACCCGCGCCTTCGAGCTCAGCCACACCCGCATCGTGGCGGGCATGCACTCCACGGTCGACGTCCTCGGCGGCCGCATCATGGCCACCGCCCTGGCCGCCGCCGCCCTCACCGACCCGGCCAACGCCGAACTCAAGGCCGCCGCCCGCGCCCAGGCCCTGGCGTACTTCAAGGAGCGGACCGGCACGACGGCCGGCACGCTCGACGCGTACGCCCACTCGGCCGGCCGCGACACCGACCCGTACGCCGACCGTGACGCCAACGCCCGCACGGTCGAGCCGAAGCTGACCTACGTGCTGACCCGGCGCGGGCGCGACGAGCCCCTGACCGTGCCGAAGGGCGCGGAGGTGCTGCTGGAGACGCGGCAGCCGTACCTGACCGCGGCGCAGCGCCGCGAGGTGCTGCGCACGACCGCGCTGCCCGGCGGATACGTCCTGCTGGACGGCTTCGAGCAGTGGGGACGGCTCGACCTGTTCACCGCGGCGGACGGTTACGGCGCCTTCGACTCCGACGTGACCGTCACGCTCGACGCGGCGGCCGGGGGCTTCGGCGCGGCCGACAGCTGGCGCAATGACATCCGCGGCGACGGCGGTCTGACCAAGCGCGGCACCGGCACGCTCACCCTGACCGGGCACAACCGGTACCACGGCGGCACGGTGGTCGAGGACGGCATCCTGGTGGCCGCTTCCGCCAACGCCCTCGGAGAGGGCGACGTGCGGGTGAAGGGCGGCACGCTCCGCGCGGACAAGGTGCTGCGGGTGCGCGGCTCGTACGTCCAGGACGGCGATTCCGCCCTGGAACTGCTGGTCCGCAAGAACCACGGTGCGGCGCTCGAAGTGTCCCGCCGGGTCACCTTGGGCCGGGGCAGCGTCCTCTCGCTGCGCCTCGACGCGGAGCGTCCGCCGCTCGCAGGCACCACGGTGCCCGTCATCGAGGCGTCACAGCTGCGCGGCCGGTTCGACCACGTGGAGCTGAACTCCCGCACGCTGCGAGCCGTACCCGTCTGCACGACGGATGGTCTGTCGGTACGACTCCTCAGGCGGTAACGCCGTCCCCGGGCGGGAGCTGGTGCAGAGTGGGCCCATGGGCCGACTCCGGATCAGTTCCCGACGCCGCGGGGTCGACGGCGCCGCGGAGCGGAAGATGGCGCTCGAACAGCACTCGGTCCCCGCCTCGGACCCGGAGGGGCGCTCCGGTGTGCCCGACGGCTCCGCCGGGTCCGGCCCCTCCGTCGGGTCCGGCGCCTCCTTCGCGCTGTCCTCGCGGCTGTCCGGCAGGCGCTGGCTCGTGCCGCTCCTCGTGGTCGTGCTGCTCGGCCAGATGGCTGCCGCCATGGTGACGACGGCTGTACAGCAGACTCCGACCATCGACGAGCCCGTGTATGTGGGCACGGCGGGCGAGTATCTGCACGAGCACCGACTGATCCACAACCCCGAGCATCCGCCGCTCGGAAAGCTCGTCATCGCCGTCGGAGTGGCGGCGGCCGATCCACACGTCGATCGCTCCTTCAGCGGCGATCAGGGCCAGTTGGGTCGGCACCTGCTGTACGAGTCGGGCAACGATCCATGGCGGCTGATGCTGTTCGCCCGACTCCCTGTGATCATTTTAACGCTTTTGTTCGGATTGATCGTATTCGCTTTCGCGCGTGAACTGGCCGGTGCGGCGGGCGGTTTGGCGGCGCTCGGTCTGTACGCCTTCTCCCCCGACCTCATCGCACATGGCTCGCTGGCCACACTGGACGTTCCGGCGGCAGGATTCGTGCTGACATCGGTCTGGCTGCTGTGGCGGGCCCGACGACGGCCGCGCTGGTACGTGCCCCTCGCCGGGGTGGCCCTCGGTGCGGCGCTGGCGACGAAGATGAGCACCCTGGCTGCGGTCCCGGTACTACTGGCGCTCACGGGGCTGTCGGTGTGGTGCGCGAAGTCGCCCTCGGAGTCCCGCCGACGGGTGCTCGGACGGGCGGCCGTGAGCGCCGGGGTCGTGGCGGTGGCCGCCATCGCGGTCGTATGGGCCTCGTATCTGGTGGTCGACCCACGGCTGCGCTGGACGCCGCAGCAGCCTGTACCCGTCGTGCACGGGCTGCGCGAACTCGTCATCGACCTGCTGCCGTTCCCGGAGGCCTACGGCGACGGGATGCGGGTCCAGTTCGGCTTCGAGGAGTATCCGTGGCAGGGCTTCCTGTTCGGCCGGCTCTACACCGGCTCGCTCTGGTACTACCTGCCGGCCGCCCTGCTGGTGAAGACACCGCTCGGCATGCTCGCCCTGTGGGCGGCGGGTGTCGTGGCGGTGGTGGCCGCACGGCGGCTGCGACCGGCGGCGCCCTACCTGCTGGTGCCCACCGCCGTCCTGCTTGCCGCGGCGATGCTCGGGTCACGGGACTTCGGCACGCGTTACGCCGTGTTCGTACCGATGTTCCTGGCGGTGGCGGCGGGTTGTGTGCTCACTGTGCGGTGGCGGTGGGCGCCGGTCGCGGTGGGGGCGCTGGTGGCGTTCGTCGCGGTCAGCTCGCTGCGGACGTACCCGTACTACCTGCCGTACTCCAACGAGGCGTTCGGCGGTCCGGCGAGGACCCATCTGCGGCTGCACGACTCGAACGTGGACTGGGGCCAGGATCTGGGGCGGCTCGCGGACCGGTTGGACCAGCGGTATCGCGGCGAACGGATCTGGCTGGTGTACAAGGGCAGCGGTGTGCCGTCCTTCTACGGCATCCGCGCCGCCGATCCGCGCAAGGTACCCGCCCGTGAGGTGCACGGACTGCTGGTCGTGTCGGACTCCTCGGCAGCCAAGGCGACCGGCCGAATGGCCGAATTGATCGACTCCAGTCACCCGATCGATACGGTCGGCCATTCGATCACCATCTATCGTCGGTGAGCGCGGGCCTCATACCAGCCCAGGTCACCACAGTGTGTGAGCTATGTTGAAGCACTGTGGAAGACAAAGGAGCCGCCTCCCTGCCATCGCCGCAGCAGGCACGCGCACAGGCATCCGCGATCACCTCGGGCAAGTCCGCCGGCGAAGCGGAGGCGTCCCCGACTTCCCAGCTCAGGACACTCTTCGATCAGCCCCGGCTGTCCCCCGGGCAGCGGCGCATCGCCCAGTATCTGATCGAGCACATCACCGAAGCGGCGTTCCTTTCGATCACGGATCTCGCCGAGCGGGTCGGTGTCAGCCAGCCGTCGGTGACGCGTTTCGCCGCGGCGGTGGGCTTCAGCGGTTACCCCGCGCTACGGGAGAAGCTCCAGTCGATCGCGCTCGGCCATCTCGCCGGGGGCCCCGCGGCCGAGGAGAACGGCGCGAACGAACTGCAGTCCGCCGTGGACGCCGAGATCGATAACCTGGAGAACCTGCGGCGCGACTTCGGCGACCCCGACCAGGTCATCGACATCGGCCGCAAGCTGTCCCGGTCGACCCCGCTGACCATCCTCGGACTGCGCATCTCGGCGTCCCTCGCCGAGTACTTCGCCTATGCGGCGCGCCGCGTCCACCCCGATGTGCGGCTGGTGACCCGGGGCGGCAGTGTCGCCTACGACGCGCTGCTGCAGTCGCGTGAGGCGGGCGGCACCTGGGTGCTGGCGTTCTCCATGCCCCGGCACGCCCAGGAGACCCTGACGGCCGTACGGGTCGCGCGCAGTGCCGGACTGCGGGTCGCCCTGATCACCGACCTGGCGCTCGGGCCGGTGGCCGACAACGCCGACGTCGTCTTCGCCACCGGCACCGGCTCCCGGCTGGTCTTCGACTCCTACGCAGCGCCCGGCGTGATGGCCGCCGCGCTGCTGCAGGCCATGACCGACGCCGACCCGGAGCGGACGCAGGCCCGGCTCGAGGACTACGAGCACATCTCCGACCAGCACCAGTTCTTCCTCCGGGACTGATCCCGCCCCACTTCCCTCGAACCGCACCACACGGGGACCATTCACTTCAAATCACGCATGAATGTTTTCATACGTCTTGCAAAGCGGACGGCATATATAAATACTTCACACGCACCATCCGCCCGCAGAGAGCAGCCGGTCCGTTCATGCGCACGTCACCCCATCCGTCGTGCGACCGCCGTCTGCCTTCCGGGCTCCTCAACGAACACCCGTTGCCGCCGTCTCCTACCCGCGTCGGCGCGCGGGCTGTTCGGTCGGGCATCGCCTGCGCGAGCGCCCGTGGCGGCGGCCCCGGTCATCCCCTAGGCCGGGGCCGCCCCGACCACGTCGAACACCCCGGACGACGCCGCACACCCGGAAGCGATGATCATGCCTCTGACGACCACGCGCATCACCCCGGACTGGCCGTGCCAGGTCAAGACCCCCGGTTCCTACGACTGGGAACGCTCGGCGGCCAAGTGGCTGCGTGAGCTGGTGCCGGCCCGCTACGCCAGCTACCCGGCCCTGATCCGCCACCCCGTGCTGCTCGCCCGCCATGCGCAGATCCAGGTCCAGAACGAGATCCGGGTCGCGCGCACCGCACTGCAGACCGCCCGGGCCGACCTGCCCGCCCTCGGCATGCCGGAGTCGGTCATCGAACACACCATCAAGCTGTACGCGGCGGAGGTCATGCAGCTGCAGCACATCGCCCGCAGCGTGCGTGCGGTGTCGCAGGCGCTGGTCGACCACGGACGCTGACCGGACGCCCTGCCCTCGCCCCGAGGCGCGCGGCCGTCCGGGGCGTCAGGAAGCATCCGCCGTCGCCGCGCAGGTGACCTCCGCGGACGGGGCACCGGACGCCGAGGTGTCGGCGATGAAGCCGAACTTGACGCTCGCGCCGGGCGCCAGCTTCCCGTTCCATGACGCGTTGGCGACGGTGGCCGTACCGTCCCCGGCCGTGGTGAGGGTGCCGTCCCAGACCTGGGTGAGGCGGGCGCCGTCGGCCGGTACGACCGTCGCCGTCCAGCCGGCGGCCGAGGACGCGGGCGCACCGGTCACCGTCACCTCGCCCTGATAGCCGCCCTGCCAGCTGCTGACGGTCCGGAAGGACGCGCTGCAGGCGGGCGGGTCACCGTGCTCGTCGGCGCCGGGCGAGCCACCCGCGCCGGGGGCCGCCCGGGTGGGCGCGGCCGACGCGGAGGCTGTGGCGGAGGGAGCCGGATCCTTCGCCGCCGCCGTACCGTCGTCGCGGCCGGAGAGCAGGAGCGCGCCGCCGAAGCCGATCACCGCGGCGGCCGTCACGGCGACAGCGACGGCCGCGCGGCGAATCCCCGGGCCTGGCGTGTCCGGGGCGGGCGCGTCCGGGCCTGGGCGAGCGGCACTGCCGCGCGGTGCGATCCTCGTGTCCCCAGCGACGGCCGGGAGTTCCTGTGTCGCGTCCTCGGCGCCGGGCGGGGCACCGGGCACGACCACGGTCTCGTAGCCGTTCCTTTCCTGCTCCAACTCCTTGAACAGCTCAGCGAGTGCGTCGGTGCGACGTGGGCGCAGGACGCGGATGGGTTCCAGGGCCGGGTCTTCGTCGGGCTGCGCGGGGCCGGGCCGTGTGGGCACGCCGCTCTCCTTCCGTCCCGTCTTCACGGGCTTCGCCAATCCCCGAGGAGTGATACGGGGTTGCCGTCCCGCCGGTTCAGCGGAGGACGCCACGGCTCAGCGGAAGGCGCCGACCGCCTCGCGCCGGTTCACGCTCACCCCCTCCACTTCCCCCGAAATGATCGATACGATCATTTCAGTATTCACTATTGAGCGTTTGAACGTTCTCCTGCTAGAAAGCGCCGTCATGACGACTCGTTGGTCACGTCGCGGCTTTCTGGCCGCAAGTACCGGCACCGCTGTCGCGCTCGGCCTGTCCGGCCAGGCGAGCGCCGCGCCTCCGTCCGCCGAACCGGCCGCGGAGGCTGACGAGTTCACGACGCTGCGGGCGAAGTGGCGCGCGCTCATTCTGGGCGAGGGGTTCAACCCCACCTCGGAACCGTTCAAGAGCCGGCTCGCCGAACTCGCCAGCACCGCGGGCCAATTGCGGTCCTCCATGGCCCCGGCGGCCGGCTCACTCTGGCCGGATCTGGTGTACGCCGATCCGGAGCCCGACACCGATCAGGAGTCGTACGGCTACTCCGGCAACATGAACACCAGCTACCACCGGCTCAACACGCTCGCCCAGGCGTACTCCCAGCAGGGCACGGGCCTGACCGGCAACACCGGGCTCAGGGACGCGATCCTCACCGGACTCGATCACCTCCACTGCGAGGTCTACAACGCGAGCCAGGTCCGCTACGGCAACTGGTACAGCTGGCAGATCGGTGCTCCGCAGGCGCTGCTCGACGTCTGTGTGCTGATGTACGACCACCTGCCGGCGGACCGGCTCGCCGACTACGCCGCCGCGGTGGACCACTTCGTGCCCGACTCGGCGGTCGCCGATTACACCGGCACCAGTACCGGCGCCAATCGCGTCGATCTGTGTCGGGTGCTGGCACTGCGGGGGATCGTCGGTGCGAACTCCGCCAAGGTCGCGCTGGCGCGGGACGCCCTCTCGCCCGTCTTCCCGTACGTGGCCAGTGGCGACGGGCTCTACACGGACGGGTCGTTCATCCAGCACACCACGGTGCCGTACACGGGCTCGTACGGCTCGGTGCTGCTTGGCGGGCTCGGTTCGCTGTTCGCGCTGCTCGCCGGGTCGAGTTGGGAGGTCACCGACGCGAACCGACAGATCGTGTTCGACGCGGTGGAGCGGGCGTGGGCGCCGTTCCTCTACAACGGGCTGGTGATGGACAGCGTGTCGGGGCGGGCGATCAGCCGGGGACTGTCCGCGTCCGACACGAAACACATCCAGCAGGACGATCACCTGCGGGGCCATCCGATCCTCGCGTCGATCGTTCTGCTCGGTCAGGGAGCGAGTGCCACGGAGAATGCTCGCTGGCGCGGTCTGGTCAAGGGGTGGCTGCAACGGGACTACTACAGCCCACCCATGAGCAATCAGACGATCGGTCTCACCGCTCTGGCCCGCCTCAAGTCGGTCCTGGACGACACCTCGATCACTTCGATCGCCGAGCCGACCGGCCACCGACTGTTTGCCAACATGGCCCGGGCCACGCACCGCAGACCAGGCTGGGCCGCCTCGCTCAGCATGGCCGACCGGCGGATCACGCACTACGAGACCGGCAACGGAGAGAACCTGCGCGGCTGGCACACCGGCTCCGGGATGCTCTATTGGTGGGGTGACACCTTCGGCAACGGCCAGTACAGCGACGCCTTCTGGCCCACGGTCGACCCGTACCGGCTGCCCGGCACTACCACATCGCGCAAAACGCTCGCGGACGCGGCCGGTGGCGACTGGGGTGCTTCCCTGCCCGACGTGAACTGGGTCGGCGGTGCCACCGACGGGCAGCGGGCGGCGACCGGGCAGTACCTGAAGGGCCTGCAGTCCACGCTGCTCGCGAAGAAGTCCTGGTTCTTCCTGGACGACACGGTCGTCTGCCTCGGCGCCGGTATCAAGTGCACCGACGGCACGGCAGTGGAGACGACGGTCGAGAACCGCAACCTCGGCCCCACGGGCGGTGCGCCCTTCGTCGTCGACGGCACCGCGATGCCCGCCGGCTACCCCTGGTCGGAGACGCTCACCGGTGCCACCTGGGCGCACATCGGCGGGCACGGCGGCTATGTCTTCCCCGGCGGCACGACCGTCAAGGCACTGCGGGACGCGCGGGACGGTAGGTGGAGCGACATCAACAAGGGCGGCTCCACGACGGTCCTCAACCGCAAGTACCTGACCCTGTACGTCGATCACGGCACGAATCCGACCGACGGCCGCTACGCCTATCTGCTCATGCCGGGTGCGACGGCCGCCCGGACCCAGGCCCGCGCCGCCGCCACGACCTGGCTGACCGTCCTCGCCAACACCAACGACCAGCAGGGCGTCGCCGTAGACTCGCTCGGCTTCACCGGCGTCAACTTCTGGTTCGGCGGCACGGCCGGACCCCTCGTCGCGAGCAACCCGTGCTGCGTGATGATCAGTGAGAGGTCCGACGGCACGGCGGTCATCTGCGTCAGCGATCCGATGCGGATGCAGACGAGCCTGACGCTCACCTGGAACAGGGCCGTGTCCGCGGTGGTCTCCAAACCGTCCACGGTGACCGCGGCGACGACCGGTTCGTCACTGAGGCTCTCCTTCGGCGACCTGAGCACGACGAAGGGCGCGACGCAGAAGATC
The DNA here is from genome assembly GCF_041051905.1 of Streptomyces sp. R11. Lineage (NCBI taxonomy): Bacteria > Bacillati > Actinomycetota > Actinomycetes > Kitasatosporales > Streptomycetaceae > Streptomyces > Streptomyces sp. R11. The sequence goes on along the minus strand of NZ_CP163432.1, from coordinate 8,561,676 downwards.
ATCGTCCGCTTGGGGTGAGCGCGGCCGCGGTCAGCCCTCGGCGGCGAGGAAACGGTGCAGGGACGCCTTCATCGCGACGACGAAGGCGTCCCTGCGCCCGTCGTCCAGGGCGTCCAGGGACAAATAGGGGTTGAGATCCTCCAGCTCGACCAGCAGCAGTTCGCCGCCCGGCGCCCGGCAGGCGTCGACGCGCTGGATGCCGTGGTCGATGCCGTTCCACTCGATGAAGCGCCGGGCGAACTCCAGGTCGCCGTCGGTTGGTTCGTACGGCTCCAACTGCCAGCGCCGGTCCGTGTGCGGCGCGTACAGGGCGTACTGGAAGTCGTGGTCGACGAAGTAGAAGGAGACCTCGTAGGCGAAGTCGACGCACGGCTGGATCAGGACGGTCCCGCCGGCCTCCTCACCCGCGCCCTCCGCTGCCGGGTCCGAAACGATCCTCAGTCCGATCGAGTCGGCGCCGAGCTTGGGCTTGACGACATACCGATCGGACTCGGGCAGCAGGTGCAGGTCCTCGTGACGGTCCACGGTCGGAATGACCGGATACCCGGCGACGGTCAGATCGAGCAGGTACTGCTTGCCCGCCATGTCCGCTTTGCCCGACAGTGGGTTGTAGACCCGCGTCCCCGCGGTGACAGCACGCCGGCGGAACTCGTCGTACGCGGCCTGGTGGCCCAGCACCGGGCCGCTGTTGCGGACGACGACCGCGTCGAAGGCGTCCATGAGCGCCGCCGCGTCCCGGGGATGGCACAGGGCGAGGTCGAAGTCCTCACGGAGTCGGGACGTGAGGAAGATGTCCTCGTCGCAGTAGCGCCGCCCGCGTGCCTGGTAGGCCAGGTCGGTGACGTACAGGAGGCGGGGTCGGGCGGGTGGCATGCGGGGCTCCTCGGCTGCGGCGGCAGCCGATCGTAAGCGGGCCGGCCGTCACCGAACAAACGTCGGACCGGTCGAGGTCACAGCCCGGCCGCCCACAGTTCCTCCCTCCCGATTCCCTCCAGGCCCCGCCGCACGGTGCGCCGCGGACCGGGCTCGATGGGCGCGTACGACGGGACGGCGAGCACCCGGCAACCCGCCGCCTCGGCCGCGGCGACGCCCGTGGGCGAGTCCTCGACGGCCAGACATGCCGCGGGGTCCACCAACAGGGCTCGGGCGGCGGCGAGGTAGGGGTCGGCGGCGGGCTTGCCGCGCGGAGTCTCGCCCTCCGCGACCGTCGTACCGAATCTGTCGGCGCCCAGCGTCTTCAGGACGGCGTCCATCACCGGCCGCGACGACGCCGAGACGAGCGCCGTCGGGATGCCCGACTCCTGGAGCAGATCGAGGAGTGCGAGGGCGCCGGGGAGCGGGGCGGCTTCCCGCTGTACGGCCGTCAGGAAGCGGGCTTCCAGGTCCGCCGCGAGGGGCTGCGGGTCGTCGTCGCCGGTCAGGGGCAGGAGGCGGAGGGCGGCCTCGGCGGCCGAGCGGCCCAGGACGTCGAAGAGGTCGTCGGTGCCGATCCGGGGCACGGCCTCGCGCACCGTGCGCAGCCACAGCGACTCGGTGTCGACGAGCGTGCCGTCCATGTCGAGGAGCACGGCGTGCGGGGCGGCGGCGAACGGGCGGCCGTCGAGGGTCCAGTGCCGGTCCGGGTGTCGGCCGAGGGCGGCGAACACCTGGGCCGCGACATCGGCATGCCGTAGCGGACGCGGCGCCGGGCCGATGCCCGGCCCGGCGGCGACCAGCCAGGCCGTGCGCTCCTCGGACGTACGGCCGCCATGGCCGCCGGCGTCGACGTGGCCGTGGTCGGTCACGACGAGGAACGTCCACTGCTCGTCGGCGAACGAGGGCCGGGAGCGCACGGCTGCGAGCAGCCGGCCGAGGCGGGCGTCGGCGCGGCGGATCGAGGCCTCGTACTCCTCACCGCAGCCCAGGAAGTGTGCGGTCTCGTCGGGCGGCCCGAGGTAGACGAAGGACGCCTCGATGTCATCGGCGGCTTCGGCTCCCGCTACGGATACGGCTCCCACTACGGTTTCGGCTCCCGCTTCAGCATCGGCCAGCACGTGTACCGCCGCGTCGGTGATCTGCTCGTCGCAGTGTTCCCAGGCTTCGGGCGTGTCGGCCGTCGGGGAGATGTACGCCGTTCTGGACGGGGCGCGGAAGAGGGGACCGCCGTGGTGCGCCTGCATCAGGGGTTGCCAGCCGGCGGCGACGAAGGAGCGGCGGCCGTCCTGGACGGCGAGGCGGGTGGCGAAGTCGGGGAAGACGTCGAGGCGGTTGCCGGTGAAGTCGTTGCTCCAGACGCCGTGTTTGGCGACCGTGACGCCGGTGACGACGGTCGCCCAGCAGGGGCCCGACATGGTGGGCGTGTCGGCGTCCACCTCGATCGGGGCGAGGAAGCCTTCCGCGGCCAGGGCGTCGAGGTGGGGAGTGGGCAGACGGTTCAGTGCGTCCAGGCGTACGCCGTCGATGCCGACGACGAGGACGCGGTGCGCGGCTTCGTGCACGGAAGGTCCTTTCCCTGACTGGTTGTTGGCGGGTTGACGGGCTTCACGCATTTGACGGGCTTGGCCGGCTTCGCCTTCTCTCTCACGCCGAGCGGGTCAGTTCGTCCGGCGCGACCTCGTACGCGAACGGCACACCCTGTGCGTACCGCACGACTTCCTCGACGGCCCAGTCGGTCATCCGGCCGAGTTCGTTGCCGAGGGAACCCGCGATGTGCGGGGTCAGCAGCACGTTGGGCAGGGAGTACAGCGGCGAGTTTGCAGGCAGTACCTCGGGTTCGGTGACGTCGAGGACAGCGTGGATACGGCCTGTGACCAGGTGGGCGGTGAGGGCGTCGGTGTCGACGAGGCGGCCGCGGGCGGTGTTGATGAGGGTGGCGTCGTCCTTCAGGAGGGCGATGCGCCGGGCGTCGAACATGTGATGCGTCTCGGGCAGTTGGGGTGCGTGGACGGAGACCACGTCGCTGCGCCGGACGAGTTCGTCGAGGCCGGCCTGCGCCGCGCCGAGGGCGTGCGCCTCGTTCGGGCTCAGGTAGGGGTCGTGGAGCAGGACGTCGAGGTCGAACGGGCGCAGCAGGTCCAGGACTCGTCGGCCGGTGCGGGAGGCGCCGACGATGCCGACGGTGCGGTGGTAGTTGCCGTAACCGTTGTAGTACGGCAACAGGTCGGGTTGGGTTCGGGTGGCTGCGTAGGTGCGGGAGGCGTCGAGGACGCGTTTACCTGCGAAGAGGATGGCGGCGAGGGTGAATTCGGCGACGGGCACGGCGTTGGCGGCGGCGGCCGAGGAGACGGCGATGTCGTGGCGCCAGACGGCGTCGGTGACGTGGTGCTTGACGGAGCCGGCCGCGTGGACGACCGCACGCAGTCGGGGCATGCGGCGCAGCGCGTCCTCGGTGAGCAAGGGTGCGCCCCAGTGGGTGAAGAGGACTTCGGTGCGGGCGAGTTGGCGCGGGTCGGCGGTGGTGAAGTCCGTGACGGTGGTCGTGGTGTCGACGCGAACGACGGATTCGAGGCGGTCGAGGGCTTTGTCGGCGAGGAGTCGGCTGTGGATACCGGCTCCCATGGCCAGCACGGTGTGGGGTCGGCGCATGCTGTTCAGGAGGGTTCCTTCCGGAGCGGGCGTGGCGGAGGGCGTCGTCACTTCACCGCGCCCGCGGTCAGGCCGGAACGCCAGAAGCGCTGCAGGCAGACGAAGGCGACGATCAGCGGGGCCACCGCGACGAGCGAGCCCGTGATGACGAGCGAGTAGAACTCGGGCTGCTGCTGGGTGACGCTGTTCCACATGAACAGACCCAGGTTGACCGGGTAGAGCTGCTCGTCGTTGAGCATCACGAGGGCGCCGAAGAAGTTGTTCCAGCTGGCGGTGAACGAGAACAGGAAGATCGTCATGAAGCCGGGTGCCAGCATGGGCAGGGCGATGCGGGCGAAGGTGCGCAGTTCGCCGGCGCCGTCGACGCGGGCCGCTTCCAGGATCTCGTTCGGGACATAGCCCTCGGAGAAGACGCGGGCGAGGTAGACGCCGAACGGGTTGACCAGGGCGGGCAGCAGCAGCGCCCAGTAGGTGTTGACGACGCCGGCCTTGGTGGCGAGCAGGTACATCGGCAGCTGGATGACGGTGGTGGGGACGAGGACACCGCCGAGGACCAGTCCGAACAGCTTCTCCTTGCCTCGGAAGTCGTACTTGTCGAAGGCGTAGCCGGTGGCGGCGCAGATGAACGTGGAGGCTGCCGAGCCGATGACGGAGTAGAGGACGCTGTTGCCGAACCAGCGCAGGTAGATGCCGTCGTTGAAGGTGAGCGCCTGGTGCAGGTTGGTGAGGAGGTTGAAGTCACCGAAGGCGAACCCGGATGTGGCGAAGAGGTCGCGGTGGTTCTTGGTGGCGGCGAAGAGCAGCCAGGTGACGGGCAGGAGGGTGTAGCCGGCGGCGACGATCAGCAGCCCATTGACAACGCCCTTGGAGACCAGGGCGTTCGGGGTGGTGCGGCGGCGCGTGGCCGTGATGGGCCGGGGCGTGGCGGAGGGCTCGGCGGTGGGTGCGGTGTTGTGGGTGAGGATGCTCATGACGTGGCCGCCTTCCACCGGTTGCCGATCCGGGTGACGAGGTAGGAGAGGACAACGCCGAGGGCGGCCAGCAGCAAGGACGCGGCGGCGGCCATGCCGTAGTCGTGCTGCACGAATCCGGCCTTCCAGATGAACAGGGTCGGGGACCACTCGGTGTCGATCGAGGGCGCTCCACGCTGGTTGAGGAGCTTCGGCTCGGTGAAGATCTGGATCGCTCCGACACAGGTGAACAGAACGGTCATGACGATCGCTGAGGCGATCATCGGCACCTTGATCTGCAGCGCGGTGCGCAGTGCACCGGCACCGTCCACAACGGCCGCTTCGATCACTTCGCGCGGGACGGCCTGCAGGGCGGCGTAGAAGATGACCATGTTGTAGCCCATCCACTGCCAGGCGCTCAGGTTGACCAGCGACGCCAACACGTGATCGTTGGCGTAGAAGTCCCAGGAGCCGCCGAATGCTCCGATCCATTCGAGCACCGGGCTCAGTCCCGGCGTGTACAGATAGATCCAGATGATCGAAGCGATCAGTCCGGGGATCGCGTGCGGCAGGAACAGGGCGAGTTGGAAGAAGCGCTTGGCGCGGGCGAGGGCCGAGTCGACCAGGAGGGCCAGGGCGAGGGAGCCGCCGATCATCACCGGGATGTAGAGGGCGCAGTAGAGCGCGATGTGCGCGAAGGATGCGCGAAAGCCGGTGTCGGCCAGCGCTTGGTGTAGTTGCCGAAGCCGGCGAACACCCGCTCGGTGCCGCCGAACCCGAGCCCTGAGGAACGCTCCTGGAACAGGCTCATCCACACGGCGTAGCCGATGGGCGCCACCATGACCACGGCGAACAGCACGAAGAACGGTGTGATGAGCAGGGCGGCCGTACGCCGTTGGCTGCGCAGGAGACGCGAGGCGCTCGGGGGCTGGGCGGGGAACTGGGCCGGGAGCTGCGCCCGGGGTTGGGACGGGGTGTGGCGGCTCTTGGCCGGCCGGCTGGTGGGGCGGGCCAGGGGTGGGGCCACTGCGGCTCCTTGGTGGGTGGGGCGGGAGAGGCCGGTGGAGGCGGTGCAGGAGTTGGGGGCGAGGTTGGAAGAGGCTGGAAGGTGCGCTCGGCGGGCCGCCGGTTCCCTGGGCGGCGAGGCACCACTGAACCGCCCCGCCGCACTGCTCCGCCGCCCCGCCCCGCACCGTCACTGCGCGAGCTTCAGACCCCGTTCGGCGATGCCCGACTCCGCCTTCTGCTGTCCCGCCTCGATGCCGCGTGTGAAGCCCGACTTGGCGGTCTCGTCCTGGATGGCCGTGTAGACGTCCATCTGGTTCGGCCCCCAGGTCCAGTCGGGGACGATGGTGTCGACCTGCTGCGACGCGAGGGCGTAGAGGTTCTGGCCGTTCAGGTACGCGGTGTCGAACTTGGCGGCGGCCACTTCGCGCATCTCGGGGTCGGCCGGCAGTGCGCTGCTGGGTGAGTCGAGGTCGGCGAGCCTGGCCTCGACGCCGGCCTTGTCCGTGGTGAGCCAGGTGATGAACTCGGCGGCGGCGTCGGCGTGTTCGCTGCCCTTGAGGACGCCGTAGGAGGTGCCGCCGTAATTGCCGCTGGCGGCGGTGCCCCAGCTGGGCATGGGCGCGGCGGCCCACTTCAAAACGATCGCTATTCGCTCATTCGGCGATCGATTCGCCACCACAGGATGAGCGGACCCTCAACTCCGGGAGCAGGTCCAGGTGTTGACGCGGCCCCGGCTGCTGCCCGCTCCGGCGCTCGGCGAGGCGCTCCAGCAGCAGCTTGGCGGCCAGCTCCCCCACGGAGCGCGTGGGCGGCGCGACAGCGGTGAGCGGCACGTCGGAAAGGCCGGCGACCTCGTCCTCGTACGCGATCAGCGCCAGGTCGTCCGGGACCCGGATGCCGCACGCCTGGAGCCGCGGCACCAGCACGATCGCGTCCTCGTCGCTGTGCACCAGCGCGGCGGTGACGCCACGCTTCTTCACCGCCTCGACGAGATAGTCGACGCTCGCCTCGTAGTCCCCGTGTTCCCGCACGGTCGGGGCGGCGCCCTTGTCCACGTCGAGCCCCAGGGCCTGCACGGCGGCCTGGTAGCCGGCGGTGATCTGGTTGGCGTGCGGGCCCTCCTGCAGAACGGCGGTGATCCTGCGGTGCCCAAGGCTCGCGAAGTGACCGACGGCGACCGCGGCGCCGTGGGCCCGGTCGGTGCGCACCCGGTCGAGCACGGCGGCGGGGTTTCCGGGCGGGGCCAGGCGTTCGACCAGGACGGCGGGAACGCCGTGCTCCAGCAGCCACTTCTCCTGACCGTTCTCGGGCACGCCGCCGAACCAGCTGGGCGCGACCAGCAGTCCCTCCGCGCCGCCCGAGAGCAGGTGGTCGGCCTGCACCGAGTCCTCGGTGTCGACGTAGCCGGACACCCCCAGTACGAGCCGGCCGCCCTGGGCCGCGACCGCTTCCCGGGCGCCGCGCACGATGTCGGCGAAGATGTAGTTCGTGGTCGGGACGATCATTCCGATCACCGCGCCGTCGGCGCCCGCAGGGCGTTCGCGCACCTCGGTGGCGGTGTCCCCCGGCCACACGACCGCGCCGTGCAGCCGCTGCACCCGGCCCTGCGCCGCGAGCGCTTCGACGTCGCGCCGCAGGGTGACGGCTGAGACGCCGAGTTCGGTGGCGAGTTCGGCGACGCGGAGGCTGCCCCGCTCCCGGACGAGTTCGAGCACCCGCTCGTGGCGCTGGTCGACGTGCAGTCGCATGGTTCCCCCTGGGGCGAGGCCGGTCGAACGATCCCGCGGGCCACGCGCAGCGTGATCCCGAGGCGCTCACTCTACGCCCACAATCGTATCGATCATTTCCGATCAATACGATCAACCCACCGCGTTGGCCCTGGCTGAACGGCCGCCCGGACCCCATCGGGGGCGAAGTCCGAGCACAGCACTCAGTTCCCCCACACCACTGCACTGAGTGCCATCAACCCAGCTCAGGTGCTACGTTCCCGTCCATGAGCTCCAGCAGCGCGGCATCCGGCCGCGGCGAGAAGGCCGAGAGGGCGGAAAAGGGCGAGAAGGCGGAGGCCGCGGCCGCCAAGCCCCCCATGCGGGACGCCCTCGTCGCGGCGGCTTTCCAGCTGTTCCTGGAGCGGGGCTACGAGCAGACGACCGTCGACGACATCGTGACGCTCGCGGGCGTCGGGCGACGGTCGTTCTTCCGTTACTTCCCGTCCAAGGAGGACGTGGTCTTCCCCGACCACGAGCGGTGCCTGGCCGACATGACGGCCTTCCTCGCGGCGAGCGGCGAGGGGCACGAGCCGGTGCGCCGGGTGTGTGACGCGGCCCGGCTGGTACTGCGCATGTACGCGGAGAACCCCACCTTCTCGGTGCAGCGCTACCGCCTCACCAAAAGGGTGCCTGGGCTGCGGGCGTACGAGCTGTCCGTTGTGTGGCGTTATGAGCGGCAATTGGCCGAGTACCTGCGCGAGCGTTTCGCCGGCCGGCGCGACGGATGGCTCCAGGCCGACGTGATCGCCGCCGCAGTGGTCGCGGCCCACAACAACGCGCTGCGGTCCTGGCTGCGCTCCGACGGCCAGGGCGACGCGAGCGCCGAGGTGGACCACGCCCTGGGATATGTGCAGTCGGCCTTCGGTACCGGCCCCACCCCGCGCCCGGGCGGTGACGAACCGGCCGAGGACGTGGTGGTCGTGGTGTCCCGGCGCGGTGCGCCGCTGTGGCGGGTCGTTCAGGAAATCGAGACGGCGCTCGGCCCGGGCACGTGATCCGCACGCTCGACCCGTTCACATAATTCAGGGTACGCAGTGCCTTTACGAGTGGCACTCAGTGCCATACGCTGAGGCCGTGCACGGTGGCACGGTGAACCGGGCACGTGCGTGCTCGGGTGACCCGCGCACGTGGGATTCCGGCCGAGCGCAGGGAGTTGACCAGCGTGTACCACCACTCAGGAAGCGTTGTTCGCCAGACCGCCGGTTCCGGGGCCGGCGTACTCGACCCCGCGGCCCCGGACAGGGACGCCATTGTCTTCCAGCGCTGCACCTGGTGCGGTACCGCCATGTACCACCGGCTGCTGTGTCCGGTCTGCCAGGGCAGTGACCTGCGGACCGAGCGCAGCGAGGGGGTGGGGACCGTCCGGCACTCCACCGTGGTCCACCGCAACACCCCCGCGGCGCGCAATGTGTCCCTCATAGAGATGGCCGAGGGGTTCGTCGTGCGTGGCCGGGTCATCGGCCCGCCGATCGGTATTCACAGCGGGGACCGGGTGCGGTTGTCCACGGCGAAGGACCCGGTTCGCAGCGAGCCGGTGTTCCAGCTGATCGACGAGCCCTACCGCGCCTGGACCTGACCCGCTCTCCCGGCTCCCACACCCCGGGCCCGGCTCGGGGCTGCCGACGGCTCTCCTCGCCCGCCCTCGCCGCGCGTGCGTGCCCTCGTTCGCGCGGTCATCTCCCGCTGTGCCCAACCTAGTTCGCCCCGCGAGCAACCACTCTTTGCTCCCGCCACAGGCAACGCACAAGTACCACCTTCCGTCCTTCCCAGATGAAGGGCCCGGGGCCGTCCCGGTGCGAACGGAAGGAGGGGCACGTGATTCGTGCCCGGCGAATATGGGTCACCGCCTTAACGGCGCTCACGGTGGCGGGGGCGTCGCCAGGGTGGGCCCAAGCTCAATCGGCGTCCGAGGCAAGGCCGTCGGCCAACTCGACCGACGCCCCCAGTGGCGAGGGCCTGCCGGACGACTGGAGCATCACCGGTGACGGGTCCGCGCGCAAGCTGGTGTGGCGGTCCGACGAGCGGGTGCCGATGGGCGACGCCCGCGTCGAGTTCTACGCCGGTGACCGGCTGCTCGGCCGTCCGGCGCCGGCGAAGGACGGACGTACGTTCCGGCTCGGCCTCGACGGGGTCCGGCTGGACTCCGTGGAGGACCTTGAAGTACGGGCCGCGGGCCGCCGATTGGACGCGCCCAGCCCGACCGCCGGCAACGCGCGCTCGGCGGTGGCCGTCCCGCCGCCACTGCCGGTGAACCAGGTCGACCCCGGCAAACCGGGCGCGTACCGGACCGTCACGGGCGAGTACGGCCTCGACCCGGTACGGCTTCCCGGATACGCGGAGCCGGTCGAGATGCGGGCCGTGGTGGTGGCGCCCAGGGGCGCCGACGGCCGCCGTCCACTCGCCTTGTTCCTCCACGGCCGCCACTCCACCTGCTACACACCGCAGGGCGACATCAGCGGCGACTGGCCCTGCGCCGCCGGCGCCGAGCCGGTGCCGAGCCACCGTGGCTATCTGCGCGACCAGCGGCTCCTGGCCTCCCAGGGTTATGTGACCGTGTCGATCTCCGCCAACGGCGTCAACGGCCAGGACTGGAGCGCCGAGGACGGCGGTGCGCAGGCCCGTTCCTCGCTCGTACGGCAGCATCTCGCCCGCTGGGCCGACTGGTCCGCCCACCCGACCAAGGCCCCGGCCGCCGTACGGAAGGTGCCGAGGGCCGATCTGTCCCGTGTGCTGCTCGTCGGGCACTCGCGGGGCGGCGAGGGCGTCAACCGGGCGGCGATGGACAGCCTTTACCCGCCGCCCGCGAACCAGGACGGCTATCGCGGCCCGGTGCGCTGGCACATCCGCGGCACCGTGCTCATCGGCCCGACGATCTTCGGCCAGAACCCGGTCGCGGACGTACCGTCGATGACGATCCTGCCGGGGTGTGACGGGGACGTCTCCGACCTGCAGGGCGAGGTGTACGTCGACGGCACCCGCCGGGTCAGCCGCGGTACCGCACTGCACAGCGCGGTGTACATGGTCGGCGCCAACCACAACTACTTCAACAGCGAGTGGACGCCGGGCCAGGCCCAGGCCCCCGCCGACGACGACTTCTGGAACGACGAGGAACAGCCCGACCCGGTCTGCGCCACCGGCACCCGCACCCGGCTGACCGCCGACCAGCAGCACAAGGCGGGTGCCGCCTACATCGCCGCTGCGGCACGGCTGTTCGTCGCCAAGGACGACCGGGTCCGCCCGCTGCTCGACGGTTCGGGCCGCCGCGCCCCTTCCGCCGGCCCCGCGCGCGTCCTCACCCATGCGGTGGGTGCGCGGCGCGGCGCGGGATTCCTGCCGGACGGCAAGGTCACGGTGAGCGGAGGAGGCGGCCGGCTGTGCTCGGCTGTGCATCCCACTACGACCACCGCCTGTCTGTCGTCGGAGACGGCCGGCGGCTCCCCGCACTTCGCGCGGTGGGAGACCGACCGCGAGCCCGGCCGCGGCGCGGTCGCGCTGCGCTGGTCCGCGGCGGGATCGGCCGTACGGGTACGTCCCGAGCGGCCGCTGTCCCTGACGGGTGCCAAGGCGTTGGCGCTGCGCGTGATCGTGCCGCCGAACACCACCGGGACGCGGCTGGACGTCTCCGTCACCGACACCGCCGGCCGGCACCGGGCCCTCGGCCGGGTCGAGGTCGACGGGCTTCCGGGGTCGGACCGGACGGCGTCGTACTGGGCGCGTGAGGTGCGGGTGCCGATCGGCGCCGATGACGCGGCGTCGCTCGACCTGCGGCACGTCAAGTCCCTGGAGCTGACGCCGCGTACGAGGTCCGGACGGGCCTGGCTGATGGATGCCTGGGGTTGGCAGCCGGGCACGCCGGAAGTGCGGGAGGCTGCGTTGCCCCGGGTCGACGTCGGACGGCTGACCGTCAAGGAAGGGAACTCGGGCGAACGGACGTACCGAGTGCCGGTGCAGGTGTCCGGGCATGGCAGCGGGCAGGTGCGGCTGTTCGTCGCCGACCCGGTCACGGGCAAGGCCACGGACCGACTGGTGACGGTGCGGCCCGGTGCGCAGGACATCGACGTGCCGGTGAAGATCCGCGGCAACACCCGCTACGGCTACGACCTCCCGCACAACGTCTTCGTCAAGGCGGTCCGCACGGCCGTGGTCGGTTCGCACCTGGGCGGGGTGACCGCGGAGAACGACGACCCGATGCCGACGATCGGGGTGCAGCCGGTCGCGGACCGGGTGACCGAGGGGAAGCCGCTGAAGTGGCGGGTGACTCTGTCCGCCGCCGCTGATGTGGAGGTGGGCGGCGTGTTCGCCCTGGTGCCGGTCACCGACGGTGCGGCACTCTCCACCAAGGACGTCGATCCCGAGTGGCTCGGGGGGACGTCCGGTGCCTCGCCGGATCCGGAGCGCGCGCTGTCCGAGGTGGACGACCTCAATCTGTGGGTGTCCGTCCCGACAGGCGCCACGAGCACGCAGCTGACGCTGCCGACGGTGAAGGACACGGTGACCGAGCAGGCCGAGTCGGTGCGCTTCCAGTTGGCCGACGACGAGGGCGAATGGGTGCCCGGTGCGCCGGTGGTGAAGGGCACGGTGGTGGACGCGCCCTGAGGCGAAGCATCTCGCGGGCGGGCTTCCGATTGCCCGCCCGCGAGGGCGCATACGGCGATTGGGCCGCTCAATATGAGTGCGCTCCATGGAGACTCGTGGGATACCCCGAGTAACTGCCCCCTCACGCCGCAGGTTTGATCGCAGACGCGCAGCGCGGGCGCCCAGCCGCTGCCGCAGCCGGTACCGCCCGGCGATGGTCCGCTCGGAGGGGAGCCCTCCCGAAGCGCTGCCGCCACCTTCGGGGCGCGGCCAATGCCGGCGATCAGCCGGCCGGCGTCAGCGTCAGGCGAATGCCGACCGTGCCGTTCACGCCTCGGCGCAGTCGGCTGCCGAAGAGGGTGAGGCGGCCGGTGATGCCGTACTTGCGGGCGATGAGCCGGCGGTAGCGGGCGCTGGTGGCCTCGTCGCAGATCTCGGCGGTGGCGGGGACCTGGTCGCCGGTCGGCCTGCCGCGCAGGTCGCAGGGGCCGACGAGGACGTCGGCCCGGGCGCGGATGCGCTTGACCTTCCACGAGTCGGCCACGGTCCAGACGCCCAGGGCGTCTCCGTCGCGGACCACCCAGACCGGCGTGGCGACACCGGTGCCGTTCTTGCGGTAGCTGGTGATGAGCAGGTACTGGCCCGCGCCGAGCGTCTCGAGCGACGTATCGTCCATGGCCGGAAGTGTAGGCAGCGAGGGTGCGGGCCGCGCAGGTGGGGACGCCCAGCGGGGCGCCCCCACCGTGCGGCTCAGCCGAGGGCCGCCGCCATGCGCCGTACGCCCTCCGTGATCAGCTCGGGTGATGTCGCCAGGTTCAGCCGTACGTGACCCGCTCCGCCGGTGCCGAAGGGGATGCCGGAGTTGAGCGCGACGCGACCGCGCCGCAGGAAGACGTCCGCCGGGTCGTCGCCGAGGCCGAGGGCGCGGCAGTCGAGCCAGGCGAGGTAGGTGGCCTCGCCCGGGCGGTGGGTGATCGCCGGGAGGTGCTCGGCCAGGAGGTCCACGAGCAGGCGCCGGTTGTCGTCGAGGCCCGCCAGCAGGGCGTCGAGCCAGTCGGTGCCGTCACGCAGGGCGGCGCTGTGGGCGATGATGCCGAAGTGGCTGGGGCCGTGGCTGACCTCTTCCGGCAGCCGGGCCAGGTCGGCGGCGGCCGCGGGTCCGGCGATGGCGAGGGCCGCCTTGAGGCCGGCCAGGTTCCACGCCTTCGACGCCGACATCAGCGACAGCCCGTTCTCGGCGCCGGGGACGCGCAGATACGGCACGAAGTCGACGCCGCCCGCGGTGAGCGGGGCGTGGATCTCGTCGGCGACGACGCGCACGCCGTGGCGGTCGGCGAGTGCGGCCACGGCGGCCAGTTCGTCGGCGGTGTGCACGGTGCCGGTCGGGTTGTGGGGGCTGCACAGCAGGAAGGCGGCGCGTCGGCCGTCCGCGGTCGCCCGCCGGAAGGTCTCGTCGAGGGTGTCGAGGTCGATGCGCAGGTCGGCACCGAGCGGGGCCTCGATCACCTGGCGGTCCATGTGCTCGACGAACATGTAGAACGGCGGATACACCGGTGAGTTCACCACGACCGGATCGCCCGGCCCGGTGACCAGTTTGAGCATTTCGACCACACCGAGCATCACGTCGGGCACGATCGCCGTTCGCTCCACGGCCGGTTCCCAGCCCCACCGCTTCTCCGCGAAACCGGCGAGCGCCTCGGCGTAGCCGGTGCCCGCGGGGTATCCGGTGTCGCCGAGCGCGAGGGCTTCGGTGAGCGCGCGCACGATGGGCTCGGCCAGCGGTACGTCCATCTCGGCCACCCACAGGGGCAGGACGTCCTCGGGGTGGGCGCGCCACTTCATGCTCGTACGACATCGGAGTTGGTCGAGGGTGAGTGCGCGAAGCGGATTCGGTTCACCGGTCGTTTCGTGCGGGCTCCTGGTCATGGGGCACAAGATAGGGGGATATGCGGTGGCCGGGAACGACGAGGACGGGCAGTGGCCGGTGGCGGGCGGTGAATTCCTCGATCCGCTGCTGGTCGGGGCGTCGGCGCAAGAACGATCAGCCGTGCGGTGAACACGCGCGTACCGGGCCGCGTATGGAGTGAGGGTGCTCAACCACGGGAGGGCCCCGCGGCGTTGACGCCGCGCTGTACTGGTTCGGGAGCCACGCATGAGGCACGCACGACGACGTCTCGTCCGGCGAGTGACAAGGCTGGCGGCGGTCGGCGGACTCCTCCTCGGAGGAACGATGGTCACACGCGCCGTGGCGAGCGAACCACCGGACGCCTCGGCCGTCCCGCGCACCTACGCCGCCTCGGCCGGCGACACCGGCAGCGAGTTGGTCTCACGTCTGGGCACGTCCCGTACGGCGGGCAGCTGGATCGGTGCCGACGGGAAGCCGGTCGTCGCGGTCACCGACGAGGGCGCCGCCGCCGAGGTGCGCAAGGCGGGCGCCGAGGCGAAGATGGTCGACCACAGCATGGACGAGATGAAGTCGGCGACGTCGGCGCTGCGTTCGGCGCCCCGGGTGGCCGGTACGGCCTGGGTCATGGACTACCGCTCCAACGAGGTGGTCGTACGGGGCGACAGCACGGTCTCCGCGGCCGACTGGTCCCGGATGACGGAGCTCGCGGCGGACATGGGCGGTTTCGTCCGCATGGAGCGCACCGAGGGCACGTTCACGACGCGCCTCAACGGCGCGCTGCCGCTGCTGTCGACCGTCGGGCGCTGTTCGGCCGGCTTCAACGTCACCGACGGCCGGCGCGACTTCATCCTCACCGCCGGGCACTGCGGTCCGAACGGTTCGGTGTGGTTCGCCGACAACCGGGGCCGGCAGCAGATCGGGCAGACCGTCCAGCAGAGCTTTCCCGGCGGCGACTTCTCGCTGGTCCAGTACGCGAACGGGGATGCCGGCGCCGGGGCCGACGTCGTGTCCATCGGCGAGGGCAAGGGGGTGCGGATCACCGGCGCGGCCGATGCGGCCGTCGGACAGAAGGTGTTCCGCAGTGGCAGCACGAGCGGTCTGCGTGACGGCGAGGTGACGGCGCTCAACGCCACGGTCAACTACCCCGAGGGCACGGTCACGGGGCTGATCGAGACGAACGTGTGCGCCGAACCCGGTGACAGCGGGGGTCCGATGTTCTCCGAGGGGGTCGCGCTGGGTGTGACCTCGGGTGGCAGCGGCGACTGCAACGCGGGTGGCACGACGTTCTTCCAGCCGGTGACCAAGGCGCTGGCCGCGCTCGACATGAAGCTCATCGTGGCCGCGCAGAACGGCGCCGGCCAGGGCGCCGCGCCTGCCCCGTCGCAGGACGCGGGCGCGCCCGGTGACGCGTCGCCCGGTTCGTCGGCGCCGGTGGCCGGCGAGGCCGCCGTGACGCTGCTGTCCCGGCTCGCGGACCCGAAGAACGTCGGTCCCGGCCTGCTGGTCATCGCGGGAAGTCTGGTCGCCCTGGCGGCGACCCGTTTCATCCGCGCCGAGCAGGACCGCAAGGCGTACCAGCGGTATTACTCGGCGACCTGGGGGTGAGGGTCCCGTCACCCGAGGGTGAGCAGAGTGGTTGCCACTGCCGCCGGTCAGCGGATCACCCGCCGTACGGTGAGGGGTTCGCGCAGGAGCACGAACCCGAGGACGACGGGCAACGCCAGGTAGAGCGAGGGGGGACCACGGCGATGGCCGGCAACTGCCGCTGGGCGGCGAGCAGGTAGGGGATGAGGGTGCCGCCCCCGTGGCGGGGCATGCCGCCGGCGAAGCCGACGATGCCGTAGCGGACGGCCGAGGTCAGTGCGAGAAGGGCACCCATTGGATCAGGGGTGCCCGCGCGGGACGTTTCGATGCGTGGCGAGACGGGCCGAGGAGGATGCTCGGGCCTGCGCCGAGGCGAGTGTTCAGGCCGCCTTCACCGGCTGCAGGGCCGCGGCGGCCCACTCCAGGACGAGGCGCTGGTACTCCTCGCGCTGCTCGACGCTCAGTGTCCCGCCCGACCGGCGCCACAGCGCCCGGATCTCCTCGTTGACCTCGTCAGCCGATCGATCGGAGGCGATTTCAACAGTGGTGGACATGCTGTGAAGCATAAGGCGCCGGAGGTGAAGGCCATGTGAGCAAGAATGCACAATGCGGACATATCGGACAGTGTTGCTGATCACGTCCATCTGTCCCCGCAGATCGCGGAGTTCAGGCGTCCGCCGCCCCCAGCACCAGCACCTGGATCGCCAGAACGGCGGCACCACGGGCCCAGTCGTGAAAATCGGACACCTTGGTCTCAAGGTCGATCGACGCGGCCAGCGGATGCCGCTGGGCACGGATGGTCTCCGTCACAGTCTTGCCGGCGACGTCCATGAGGCCCACCCCTTCTCCGGCGAGAAGGATCTTCTGCGGCAGCACGAAGTTGGCGATCTGCGCGACCAGGGTGCCCAGGGCGCGGGCCGCCTCCTCGATGACCCGGGCGGGCATCGGCTCACCCGCCGCGGCACTCTCCAGGATCTCCTCGTACGTGCGGTCGCGGCCGGTGGCGGCCTGGACCTGGTAGCGGATGCTGGGGATGGTCAGCAGGGAGACGGCGCTGCCGCGCGCGCCCTCGGGGGTCAGCGGGCCGTTGGGATGGACGATCCAGTGGCGGCCGAAGCCGCGGTCCTCCTCGGCGTAGGGCACCCGCTTCCCGCCGAGGACCAGCCCGTAGCCGATGCCGGCGCCGATGGTGAGGACGACGAAGCGGTCCAGGCCGCGGCCGGCGCCGAACCAGGTCTCCGCCTCGACGAGGGCCGCGACGTCGTTCTCCACGACGACCGGCAGCCCCGTGCGCTCGTGGACCATTTCGGCGAGCGGCACCTCACGCCAGTCCAGGAACGGTGACTCGCCGACCACGGCCCGGTCCTCGACGAAGCCGCCCACGCCGATGCCGATACCCGCGAGCCGCGGGTGGTCGCCTGCCAGCGCGTCGGTCATCTGCCCCAGCAGCTCCACCACGGCGGCGGGTTCACGGGTGACCAGGGGGCGGTCGTAGCGGGCGACGATCTCGCTCCTGAGGGTGGTCAGGACGCCGTAGACCATGTCGTCGGTGATCTTGAAGCCGAGGAAGGAGAGGGATTCGGCGACGATGTCCAGCGGCTGGGACGGACGCCCCTGACGCACCTCGGCCGAGCCGCCCGCCTCGGGCACCTCGACGAGGAGGCCCGACTCGATCAGCGGTTTCGTCAGCCGGGTGAGGCTGCCCGCGGACAGATCGAGCCGCCGGGCGAGCTCGGTGCGCGACAGGGGCCCGCCGACGAGCACCTCGATCGCCACCGCGCGTTCACCGGGACTGAGAGGGGGCCAGCTGGCGGCTACTGGGGTCATGGTCGTCAGGCTCCCACATGATCTTTTCTCTGGTCTTTTGCTCTGATTTTTTTCTCTACGAAACCAACAAGACCATTCTAGAGCGATCGGGCTGGCTCGAGGAACATGTTTGCGCACCCCTTGACGGCTGGATTCTTCCGCGACAAAAGTAAGTGGCGCCGAGGACGAGCCGCAGACGAGGGAGTCTCCTGATGACCATCGCCTCCAGCAGCCCACCTTCGCGCCTGCCGCTGGGTGGCGCCGAGGGAGCTGGGACCAAGCCGAGGACGCGGCGGGCGCGCTCCCGCGAGAACGAGGGGGACGGGCGGCTCGCCGCGGTGTTCATCGCTCCGGCGATGCTGGGTTTCCTGGTCTTCCTGCTCTGGCCGACGCTGCGCGGCATCTACCTGAGCTTCACCCGCTTCAACCTGCTCACACCGGCGGAGTGGGTGGGCCTGGACAACTATGTGCGGATGGTCCACGACCCGATCTTCTGGGAATCGCTCGCGGTCACCGTCGAGTACGTGGTCATCAACATCGGCGTCCAGACGGTGTCGGCGCTCGCCATCGCCGTACTGCTGCAGCGGCTGACCCAGTCGGCGGTGCTGCGCGGGATCGTGCTCACGCCCTATCTGATGTCGAACGTCGTCGCGGGCATCGTCTGGCTCTGGATGCTGGACACCCAGCTGGGCATCGGCAACGAGATCATCGCGGGGATCGGCGCCGACCGCATCCCGTTCCTCGCGGACGAGACCTGGGCGATCCCGACGATCGCCCTGATCAATGTGTGGCGGCACGTCGGGTACACCGCGCTGCTGCTGTTCGCCGGCCTGATGGCGATCCCCAACGACATGTACGAGGCCGCGAAGGTCGACGGCGCGAGCGAGTGGCGCATGTTCTGGCGGATCACGATGCCGCTGCTGCGACCGGTCCTGGCGGTCGTTCTGATCATGACGGTGATCGGTTCGTTCCAGGTGTTCGACACGGTCGCCGTGACGACCGCGGGCGGACCGGCGAACGCCACGAACGTCCTGCAGTACTACATCTACGGCGCCGCCTTCGGCCGCTTCCAGTTCGGGTACGCCTCAGCGATGTCGGTGGCCCTGCTGGTCGTGCTGAGTGCGATCACCGTCCTGCAGTACCGGCTCACCCGGGCCGGCCAGAGCGACCTCGGCTGAGGGAAGGGAGACACCGACATGGCTGCCGTGGCAGACACCGCGACCGTACGGCGCGTCAGGCGCAGGCCCTCCTTCGGACGGGCCGTGGCCTGGGCGGTGATGGCCGCCGTCGTGCTCATCACGCTGTTGCCGTTCTACTGGATCCTGCGCACCGCGCTGTCCTCGAACACCGCACTCGCCGGCCATCCCGGCGATCTGCTGCCGGTGGACCCGACGACCGGAGGCTTCGAGCGGGCGCTCGGTCTGCAGTCGGCCGAGGAGGCGATCGCCCAGGGCGGTTCGGGCGGCGGGCTCAAGTTCTGGCGCTATCTGATCAATTCGGTGATCGTCTCGACCCTGATCACCGTCTGCCAGATCTTCTTCTCCGCCATGGCGGCGTACGCCTTCGCGCGGCTGCGCTGGCGCGGGCGGGAGAAGGTGTTCGGGCTGTTCCTGGCGGGGCTGATGGTGCCGGCGATCTTCACCCTGCTCCCCAACTTCGTGCTGATCAAGCAACTCGGCCTGGTGGACAACCTGTTGGGAGTGGCGCTGCCGACGATGTTCATGACGCCGTTCGCGGTGTTCTTCCTGCGGCAGTTCTTCATGAACGTGCCGCGGGAGGTCGAGGAGGCCGCCCTGCTGGACGGGGCCGGGAAGATCCGGATCTTCTTCCGGGTGATGCTGCCGATGGCGTCCACACCGATCCTCACGCTGGGGCTGCTGACGTACATCACCGCCTGGAACGACTACTTCTGGCCGTTGATGGTGTCCTACAGCGACAGCTCGCGCGTGCTCACCGTCGCGCTGGCCATCTTCCGGGCACAGACCCCGCAGACGGGCTACGACTGGTCCGGCCTGATGGCGGCCACGCTGATCGCCGCCCTTCCGATGCTCGTGCTGTTCGGCTGCTTCGCGCGGCGCATCGTCAGCTCCATCAGCTTCACCGGCATCAAGTAAGGGGACAGGGATGCGAGTTCGTATGCGTACGGTCCTGGCGCTGACCGGGGCGATGGCGCTGTCCCTGGCCACCGGCTGCGCGCAGGGCGGCGCGGCCGGGTCGGGCGGGAACACGGTGACGTACTGGCTGTGGGACGCCAACCAGCTGCCTGCGTACCAGGCCTGTGCGAAGGGGTTCGAGAAGCAGAATCCGGGCCTGAAGGTGAAGATCACACAGATGGGCTGGGCCGACTACTGGACCAAGCTCACCGCGAGCTTCATCGCGGGCACCGAGCCGGACGTCTTCACCGACCACATCCAGAAGTTCGGGCAGTTCGCCGACCTGAACGTGCTCGAACCGCTGGACGACCTGGGCATCGACGACTCCGCCTACCAGGCGGGACTGGCCGCCAACTGGAAGGGCCAGGACGGCCATCGCTACGGCGCGCCCAAGGACTGGGACACCGTCGCCCTCTTCTACAACAAGAAGATGGTCGAGGAGGCCGGGCTCACCGCCGACGGGCTCGACCGCCTCTCCTGGAACCCGAAGGACGGCGGCACCTTCGAGAAGACCATCGCGCATCTGACCGTCGACAAGAACGGCAGGCGCGGCGACGAGAAGGGCTTCGACAAGAACAACGTCAAGGTGTACGGGATGGCCACCGGCGGCGCGGGCGACGCCGACGGACAGACCACCTGGAGCCCGTTCGTCGCCTCGGCGGGCTGGCACTACACGGACCAGGCGCGCTGGGGCACCAAGTACCAGTACGACAGCAAGACCTTCCAGTCGGTGGTCGACTGGTACTTCGGCCTGGCGAAGAAGGGCTACCTCGCGCCCTTCACCGACTACACCGACGGCGCCAACCCGGCCAATGCCCAGGTCGCCTCCGGCAAGGCGGCGACCGCCTTCGACGGCGCCTGGATGATCTCCACCTACTACGGCACCAAGGGTCTCGACGTCGGCACCGCCCCCACACCGACCGGCCCGACCGGCAAGCGGGCCACCATGATGAACGGCCTCGCCGACTCCGTCACCAAGAACGCCCGCAACAAGGAGGGTGCGAAGAAGTGGGTGCGGTATCTCGCCTCGAACGAGTGCCAGAAGGCCGTCGGCGGCTACGGCATCGTCTTCCCCGCGACCCCTGACGGCACCGACGCGGCCGTGGCCGCGTACGAGAAGAAGGGGATCGACGTGTCCGCGTTCACCGAACCGGTCACCGACAGGAAGAACTCCACCACCTTCTCCTTCCCGATCACCGACTACGCGGCGGACGTGTACTCCCTGATGCGCCCCGCGATGCAGGACGTCTACGCCAACGACGCCCCGGCGAGCGGCCTGACCAGGACCAACGACCAGATCAACCTCATCCTCGGCCAGTGAAAGGCACACACTCCATGACGTTCTCCCTCGGCATCGTCGGCGCCGGCCAGTTCTCGGGCCAGTTCGCCACGCTGTTCCAGGCCCACCCCGGTGTCAGCGACGTGTACGTCACCGATCTGCTGCCCGAGCGGGCCGAGCAGCTCGCCGACGCACAGGGACTGGCCGGCACCTTCCCCTCGTACGAGGCGATGCTGGAGTCGGCGGCGGTCGACGCGGTCGCCATCTTCACCCAGCGCTGGACCCACGGGCCGCTGGTGCTCCAGGGCCTGAACGCCGGCAAGCACGTCTACTCCGCGGTCCCCATGGCGATCACCACGGAGGAGATCGCGGCGATCATCGACGCGGTCAAGGCAACCGGCCTGACCTACATGATGGGCGAGACCAGCGAGTACAACCCGGCGACCGTGCACGCGCGCAACCAGATCGCCGAGGGCGCCTTCGGGCGGCTCTTCTACGCCGAGGGCGACTACGTCCACGACATGGATCTGGGGTTCTACGAGGCGTACCAGTACAGCGGCGGCGAGAACTGGAAGGCGACCGCCTCCTATCCCCCGCTGCTGTACCCGACGCACGCGGTGGGCGGTGTGCTGGGGGCCTGGCGGACACACGCGGTGAGCGTGTCGGCGATCGGGGTCGTGGACGACCGGGGCGACGGGGTCTTCGACAAGAGCGTCAGCCAGTTCGGCAACGACGTGTCCAACGCGACCGCGCTGTTCGAGGTCGCGGGCGGTGGCTCGTTCCGTACGAACGAGTTCCGGCGGGTCGGCTACCCGTCGCACATACGGGAGTCGCGGTTCCGGTTCTTCGGTACCGAGGCGAGCATGGAGCAGCTCGCCACCGTGGCACTCTGGCAGGACAAAAAGGGCGTCAAGGACATCAGTGAGCTGCTGGAGCCCAAGCCCACCATGTCCCCCGACGACCCGTCGCTCCAGCACATCGCGCCGGAGCTGCGGGCGGCCTTCACCTCGGGGTCGGCGCCGGTGCATGACCGCGCCCGGCTGCCGCGGGCCTTCGACAACCTGCACAACGGCCACGAGGGCAGCCACCACTTCCTGGTGGACGACTTCGTGACCGCGGTCAACACCCGCACACTGCCGTCCGTGAACGCGTGGGTGGCCGCCCGTTACACCCTGCCGGGCATCGTCGCGCACGAGTCCGCGAGGCAGGGCGGGGCCCGGCTGGAGATCCCGGACTTCGGGGACGCGCCGGAGGCGTGACGTTTCTCCCCGTTCTCAGGCGAGCCGGGTGCCTGCCGTGTGTCAGGTGCCCGGCTTGCGGCCGTACACGTAGACGTCGTCGCCGTTCTTCAGCAGCGACCAGTACTTCTTCGCGTCGGTCTTGGTCATGTTGACGCAGCCGTGCGAGCCGGGCGGGTTCCACATGCTGACGCCGACCGAGTGGAAGGCCTGGCCGCCGTCGAAGAACTGGGCGTACGGCATCGGCACGTCGTAGATGGTCGAGACGTGGTCGATGTTGCGCCAGTAGATCTTCTTCAGGCCGGTGCGCGTCTCGTAGCCGTTACGGCCGGTGCGGACCGGCACCGGGCCGTACACCAGCTTCTTCCCGTCCTGGATCCAGCTCAGCTGGAGCGTGAGGTTCACGCAGGCGATGCGGCCCTTGTTGACGGGGCACTTGCCGTCCTTGTTGGGGTTCGTGCCGACGGCCTTCTGCTTGTTCATCAGGTCCATCACGCCCCACGTGACGGGACCCGCGTAGCCGGCGTTCGGGGTGATGCCGTGCTTGGTCTGGAAGGCCTGGATGGCCTTGCAGTCGGCGCTGGACTGCTTGCCGTCGACCGGCCGGCCGAGGAACTTCTCCACCTTCTTCTGATACGGGCCGGCCTGCGTCGTGCAGCTCGGAGCCGCCTGCGCCGGTGCGGCGGCGAGCGTCAGCGCGAGCGGAGCGACGAGTCCTGCGGTGATGCCGAGTGCGACGGCACGCCGTCTGCGTATGTCCCCCATGGCCGGGCCTCTCCCTTGGGTGTTCCTGTGGACTTCTGCCAGGTAGACCGATGTAGGGGGGCTTCGGTTGTGGCGCGCGCCGGGCTGTGACCGAACGGTGAAATTTCGCCAGGCCTGAATGTGACCCATGTGGCCTGGCTCACTCGGTGAGCGAGGAGTTTCAGGCGTCGCCCGGGCGGCGCACCGCTGCCCGGAACCCGGTGTTGACCGCGGTGAGGCCGCCGTCGACGGTGAGGGTGGCGCCGGTGATCCAGGCGGCGTCGCGGGACGCCAGGAAGGCGACCGCGGCTGCGATGTCCTCGGGCTCACCGACCCGGCCCAGCGGGTACAGCGGGCGGATCGCGTCGAGTTCCTCCTCCCGGCCCTCCCACGCCGAGGTCCGCACCGTGCCCGGCGTCACCAGGTTGACGCGGACCGAGCGGCCGGCGGCGTGCCCGGCGAGGGTGCGGGTGAGGGAGCCGAGTCCGGCCTTTGCGGCGCTGTAGGCGTGGTTGCCGAAGTCCTGCAGGCCGTTGACGGAGCCGATGTTCACGACGGCTCCGCGGCCGGTGGCGGCCAGGTACGGGAGTGCGGCACGGCAGCAGCGGTACGTGCCGGTCAGGGTGACGTCGAGGTCGCGGGCCCACGCCTCGTCCGGACCGTCCTCGAAGAGCGCGGTATCGGGTGAGCAGGAGGCCGCGCTGTTGACCAGGACGTCGAGCGAGCCGAAGGCGTCGACGGCGTGGGCGACGGCCGCCTCGACGGACGCGAGGTCGGCGACATCGCATGCCGACGCCTGCACCGCGAGTCCCCGCCCCCGCAGTTTCGCCGCGGTCCGCTCGGCCTCGGGCCCGTCCACGTCCGTGACGAGCACGCGGGCCCCCTCCTCGGCGAACCGGCGGGCGGTCGCCGCGCCGATGCCGCGGGCCGCACCGGTGATCAGGACTCCGTGACCTGCGAAGCGCGTTGTGTCCGTCATGACCCGAACCGTAGTGCCGGAAGGATCATCCGGGCAGATAGCGTGCGTCCATGTCCGCGTTCATGCAACAACTCCCCGCACTCATAGGCGTCGTGATCGGCGCACTCGGTTCGTACATGGCCGTTGTGCGGGGCGATCGGATGAGGTTCCGGCGGGAGCAGACGGCGCGTTGGGAGGAGCGGCGGCTCACGGTGTACGCCGAGTACGCGCAGTCGGTGAAGAAGACCGTCACGGTGACGTACCGGGTCGCGGCGCGGGCGGGCGTCGATCCGTACCCGGATCCCCTGAGCCTCGAGGAGGCCCAGCCGCTGCTGGCCGAGGCGAGCATCCGCCGGGACCCCTCGGGTGAGGCGCTGATCATGCTGGGCAGCCCCGCGGTGGTGGAGAAGGCACGGGACTGGGTCGTGGCGGCGATGGAGATGGAACGGTTCGTGCGGGAGGGCCGGGACGACCGTGTGGCCTGGCAGGCGCTGCTGGAGCGGCAGCGGGCCGGTCGCGAGGGCTACTACGCGGCCGTACGCGACGATCTGGGCCTGCCGCCGGGCCACTCGGCGCGCTGGCCGCTCCCGGTCATGGACCCGCTGCGCCCTCAGCGGTAGCCGGTCGTGTCCGCCGGCTTGCCCGCGTCCTGGACCTCCACGAGGTACCGCCAGGCGTCGGGCCGGCTGCCGTCGAGGTCCGTGAAGCCGTAGACCGGCGCGAGCTGCCCGCTGGAGAGGGACTGTCCGTTCCAGCGGGCCACGTCGGGGTCGGCGGCGAGGGCGGCGACGGCGCGGCCCACGTAGCGCGGGGTCTCGGAGATGGCGAAGTGCGGGACGCGTTCGAGGGCGTCGCGCCAGTTGTCCTCGCGCACCTCGAACGCGTCGAGCATCATCTCCGAGCGCAGCCAGCCCGGGGTGAGCGCGACCGCGGTGGCGCCGCGCGGTCCGAGTTCATGGCCGAGGGAGAAGGCCATGCGCAGGACGGACGCCTTGGCGAGGTCGTAGAAGAAGGAGTTGCGGTAGTTGTCGCCGTTGTACTCGGCCGTGCCGTCGGTCATTTCGACGACCAGTCCGCCGGGATGGCGCAGGAGCAGGGGCAGGGCGTGGTGGCTGGTGATCGCGTGCGTCTCGACGCCGAGCCGGAGCAGCCTGAGTCCTTTGTCGAGGTCGTGCTCCCAGACGGGGCTGTCCCAGGCGAAGAGCTTCTCGCCGCCCCAGACGTCGTTGACGAGGACGTCGAGGCGGCCCTGTTCGTCCGCGATGCGGTCCACGAGGACACGGACCTGGGCGGGGTCGAGGTGATCGGTGGGTACGGCGACGCCGTGCCCGCCCGCTTCGGTGACGAGGTCCGCGGTGTCCTCGATCGTCTCGGGGCGGTCGTACTCGGAGCGCCGGGCGCGGGTGCTGCGTCCCGTCACGTAGACGGTGGCGCCGGCCGCCCCGAGCTCCACGGCGATGCCGCGTCCGGCGCCCCGTGTCGCGCCTGCGACGAGTGCGACCTTGTCCTTCAACGGCTGTGACATGTCCGGCCTCCCGACCCTGTGCGCCCGACCCTGTGCGAGCGATCTCGTCTTCGAGGGTGCCGGGTAAGCCGGACATCTTCTGTCGTCTTTTGCTGGTCCTGCTCGGTCTTGCCGTGGGGGTCACCCGGCCGGGCGCAAGTGCGCCTCGAGTGCGTCAGTGGCCGCGGTCGATCCACTCCTGAAGCTGGGGTGCCTCCGCGCCGATGGTGGTCCCGTCGCCGTGGCCGGTGAGGACCTTGGTCTCGGGCGGGAGGGCGAGCAAGCGGGTGCGGATCGAGTCGATGATCGTCGGGAAGTGGGAGTAGGAGCGGCCGGTGGCGCCGGGGCCGCCCTGGAAGAGGGTGTCGCCGGTGAAGACGACGCCCAGTCCGGGGTCGTACAGACACACCGCGCCCGGCGCGTGCCCCGGGGTGTGCAGGACCGTCAGGTCGACGCCGGGGCCCTCGATGATCTGTCCGTCCACGAGGTGGGCGTCGGGGTCCCGGTCCGGGTGGGTCTGCTTCCACAGCGGCAGGTCGTCGGGGTGGAGCCAGATCGTGGCGCCGGTGCGGTCGGCGAGGGCGGGCGCGGCGTCGATGTGGTCGTTGTGGGCATGGGTGCACACGATCGCGGTGAGGCGCCGGCCGCCGACGGCCTTGACGATGGCGTCGGCGTCGTGGGCGGCGTCGACGACGATCACCTCGTGGTCGTCGCCGACGAGCCACACGTTGTTGTCGACGTCCCAGGTGCCGCCGTCGAGCCTGAACTGGCCGGAGGTGACGAGGCGTTCGATGCGGGCGGTCATCAGAACATCACCACCGAGCGCAGGACGTCGCCGTGGTGCATCCGCTCGAACGCCTTCTCCACCTCGTCGAGCTGGATGGTCTCGGTGACGAAGGAGTCCAGGTCCAGACGGCCCTGAAGGTGCAGGTCGATCAGCATCGGGAAGTCGCGGGAGGGCAGGCAGTCGCCGTACCAGGACGACTTCAGCGCGCCGCCGCGCCCGAAGACGTCCAGCAGCGGCAGCTCCAGCTTCATCTCCGGCGTCGGGACACCGACCAGGACGACCGTGCCGGCGAGGTCGCGGGCGTAGAAGGCCTGCTCGTAGGTCTCCGGACGGCCGACCGCCTCGATGACGACATCCGCGCCGAACCCACCGGTCAGCTCACGGATCGCCGCCACCGGGTCGGTCTCGCGCGAGTTGACGGTGTGGGTGGCGCCCATGGACCGGGCGGTCTCGAGCTTGCGGTCGTCGATGTCCACGGCGATGATCTTCGCCGCGCCCGCCAGGTTCGACCCGGCGATCGCGGCGTCCCCGACGCCGCCGCAGCCGATCACCGCGACGGTGTCGCCCCGGCCGACGTTGCCGGTGTTGATCGCGGCGCCGATGCCGGCCATCACACCGCAGCCCAGCAGGCCGGCCACCTGCGGAGTGACCGCCGGGTCGACCTTGGTGCACTGCCCCGAGGCGACCAGGGTCTTCTCGGCGAAGGCTCCGATGCCGAGCGCCGGGGAGAGTTCCCGGCCGTCCGAGGCGAGCGTCATCTTCTGGGTCGCGTTGTGGGTGGCGAAGCAGTACCAGGGCCGGCCGCGCAGACAGGCCCGGCACTGTCCGCACACCGCACGCCAGTTGAGGATCACGAAGTCGCCGGGCGCGACGTCCGTGACGCCCTCGCCGACGGACTCCACCACGCCGGCCGCCTCGTGGCCCAGCAGGAAGGGGAAGTCGTCACTGATGCCGCCCTGTTTGTAGTGCAGGTCGGTGTGACAGACCCCGCAGGCCTGGACCTGCACGACGGCTTCTCCCGGCCCCGGGTCCGGCACGACGATCGTCTCCACGCGCACGGCCTCGTCCTTGCCCGGTGCGATCACGCCGCGTACTTCCTGCGCCATGTGCTCCACCCTTCCCTCGGCGGGTCTTCGTCCACTGCCGACCCTAGTTGTGACTGATCGGTAAGGGGGTGCGACAGACGCCATCCGGCCAGGCAGTCGCCCCGGCCGACCTCGTTGGCCCTCATGGGTTTCGCCGGCATCGGGGGTTCTCCCGAACAGCAGCCTGCCCGAGACCGCCGAACGGCCCTGGCGCTCGTGGGGGGCACGAAATCGGCAGGCTCCGCGGAAGGCGGCCGACGTAGCCTGAAGGCTCCGTACGACTCCGGAGGAGCCCTGTGAGCATCGCAGCGACCGAATCCACCCAGCCCACCTGGCGGCTGCTCCTGGGCTATGTGCGCCCGCACCGGTGGACCCTGCTGGTGGGCGCCGTGCTCTCGCTGGTCACCGGTGCCACGGGGCTGCTCCTGCCGCTGGTGGCAAAGGGGTTGATCGACGACCTGTCCCACGACCGGGCCATCACGGGGGCGTTGGTGATCATGTCCGGGCTGGTCGTGGCCAACGCGGCGGTGGGCGCGCTCGGTTCGTATGTGCTGCAGCGCACCGCCGAGTCGGTGGTGCTCGGGGCGCGGCGCACCCTGTCGTCGTATCTGCTGAGGCTGCGCATCACCGCCGTGGACCGCAGTGAGCCGGGCGATCTGATGGC
This sequence comes from Streptomyces sp. R11, assembly GCF_041051905.1. NCBI lineage: Bacteria > Bacillati > Actinomycetota > Actinomycetes > Kitasatosporales > Streptomycetaceae > Streptomyces > Streptomyces sp. R11. The sequence continues at coordinate 8,534,102 of NZ_CP163432.1, read as the reverse complement.
CCGCATCACGTCGGACACGACGCTGCTGCGCGAGGTCACGACCGACTCGCTCGTGGGCCTCGGCACCGGAGGGCTCACCCTGGTGGCGACGGTGGCGATGATGGGTGTGGTGGAACCGGTGCTGCTGCTGGTCACCCTCGCTGTGATCCTCGGCGCGGGCACCATCCTCGGCGTGATCGTGCCGCGCATCAACCGGGCCAGCCGGCAGGCGCAGGACGCCGTCGGGGTGATGGGGGCCTCGCTGGAGCGGATCCTCGGCGCGCTGCGCACGGTGAAGGCGTCCGGCGCCGAGCACCGGGAGGAACGGACGCTGCACGAGGCCGCCGAGGAGTCGTGGCGGCAGAGCGTGCGGGCCGCCAAGTGGTCGGCAGCGGCGGGCAACACGGCCGGACTCGCGATGCAGATAGCGTTCATCACGGTGCTCGCGGTGGGTGGGGCGCGGGTGGCGACCGGGGCGATCGACGTGGGCACGCTGGTGGCGTTTTTGCTGTATGTCTTCTATCTGATGTCGCCGATCCAGCAGGTCGTCGGCGCGATCACGCAGTACCAGACCGGCGCGGCGGCGCTCGCCAGGATCCAGGAGGCGCTGCAACTGCCCGCCGAACCGGCCGCCGCGCCCGCCCCGTTGCCCTCCGCCGGGGCGGAACCCGCCGCGCTGGCCTTCGAGGAGGTCCGCTTCCGGTACGCCGACGATCTGCCGTACGTCCACCACGGGGTGACGTTCGCCGTGCCCGCGCAGGGCATGACCGCCTTCGTCGGACCGTCGGGGGCGGGCAAGACCACCGTCTTCTCCCTCATAGAGCGGTTCTACGACCCCGAGGCCGGGACCATCACACTCGACGGGCGGGACCTGGCGGACTGGGAGCTGCCCCAACTGCGGTCGGCGATCGGCTATGTGGAACAGGACGCCCCGGTCCTGTCGGGTTCGCTGCGGGACAACCTGCTGCTGGGCAATCCCGACGCGGACGACACCGCCGTCGCGCGCGTGCTGAAGACGACCCGCCTCGACGGCCTGGTCGCCCGGCTGCCCGACGGCGTCGACACGCTCGTCGGTCACCGGGGCACCAAGCTGTCCGGCGGCGAACGCCAGCGTGTCGCCATCGCCCGCGCCCTGCTGCGCCGCCCCCGGCTGCTCCTCCTGGACGAGGCCACCTCGCAGCTGGACGCGGTGAACGAGGCGGCGCTGCGCGACACGGTCGCCGATGTGGCCCGTACGACCACAGTTCTGGTCGTCGCACATCGCCTCTCGACGGTGACGATGGCCGACCGGATCGTCGTGATGGACGGGGGCCGGGTGCGCGCGGTGGGCACGCATCGCGAACTCGTGGCGGCCGACCCGCTCTACGCGGAGCTGGCCGCGACGCAGTTCCTGGCGACGGCCGAGTGACGTCAGCCGACCGACCCAGCCCCGGCGGCACCGAGTGACGACGCCTGGGCGGCGCCGTGCCCGGCCCGGTTCAGCCCTGGAGCCTGCGCAGCCGCTCCGCGTCGCAGGTGCGGGGGCAGGTGCCGCACGCCTCGGCCGGGCGGATCGTGTAGTACATGCAGCACCCGGTGCGGGTGCGCGTCGGGTGCCGACGCCCGTCGTCGGTCGTCAGGTGCCGGAAGTCGGCGCCGTCGGGATACGGGGTCACCGCGGTCGGCAGCAGCCGGGTGGCCGCCTCGACGGCGTCGTCCTCGCGGCCGAGCGTGCGGCCGAGGTACCAGATGCCCGAGACCAGGTCGTCGGCGACCATGCCCCACAGGGCTCGTGAGCGGCGGCGCGTGACGGGACCTATCGCGTCCAGGAGCGGCCCCATGTGATCGGCGACGGCAGCGCGCAACTCGGCCCGCAGGGCCTCTTCATGAGGAACCGTCAGCACGCCCGGCAGCAGAGCCGCCCGGTCATCGGCCAGGCAGGCGAGGTCGCTCCCCGGAGTAAGGGTGAACTCGGCCGAGCCGAGGTCCAGGCGCAAGTCCTCGGGCCGGATCCGCGGCACGCGGCGCTCCAGGTACCAGACGCCGCTCATGAGGAGTGAGACCGACCAGGCGTAGTCGTGCAGGGCGCGCGAGGCGGCGACGTCGCGACGCGGAACTGTCCCGTGGCGATCGTGAATTCGGGCGGCCTCCGCCGCGACGAAGGCGTCGAGCACGGCCTCGTCCTTCACCAGCTCCGCCGCAGGCACACCCGCTCTTGACTCGTCGTCACCGGGCTCGGCGATCCGCACGGACAGGACGTCGCAGAGATCGCTCAGCCGCGCATACGCGTCACGGAGCGTACGCGCGACGGCGCCGGTCGGCGGGGTCGTCAGGGCCACGGACATCGGTGCTCCTGTGCGAGTTTCAGCGAAGCCGGATAGGTAAGCCTTACCTTACACTCGTGATCAAGCAGAAAATGCCAGGTGACGCCTCCGCGGTTTCACGACGACTGATCGCCTATCGCGATCGCCGCAGTACTCCCGCAGCATTTGAAGTCTCAAGGAAGGCTACCCGAAGCTCACTGCTTGTGACTGCGACCCAACAGGGCGCACCGATCGGTGCGCCCTTCCGTGCCTTGCGGCACGTACCGCTTTTCCTCACAGGCTTCGCCGCTCTGGCGCTCTGCACCGCGCTGAGCCTCACCCTCGGCGCCCGCTCCGTGCCCCTCGGCACGGTGGCCGATGCCCTGCTCGGGAACGTTCATGGCCGCGAGGCCCTGGTGGTGACCGGGCTGCGCCTGCCTCGCACCGTCATGGGGCTCGCGGTCGGCGCCGCGCTCGGGGCGGCCGGGGCCGTCGCCCAGGGCATCACCCGCAATCCGCTCGCCTCGCCGACCACCCTCGGCATCAACGCGGGCGCAGGTTTCGCGGTCGTCGTCGCCGTCTTCGCGCTGAAGCTCAACAGCCCCGCGCAGTATGTGTGGTTCGCGTTCGCCGGTGCCGCCGGTGCCACCCTGTTCGCCCAGACGCTGGCCCGCCGGGCCGGGGGCATGGATCCCGTACGGCCGGCACTCGGCGGCACCGTGCTCCGACTCGTGCTGCCGGCGACCGTGGTCCGCTTCATCGCCGGCCCGACCCGCCTGTACCAGTCCAACTCCTACAGCGGCGTGGTCCTCAACGACATCGGCTTCCAGCGGCCCAAGTCCCAGGTCTCCGACGACCCCGAGGTCACGATGAAGGACGTCAGCCCGGAGGGGATGGACCAGGCCGACGCCGACCTGGTCTTCGTCACCGCCGCCGACGCCGAGGACAAGACGCAGAAGAAGCAGGTCGTCTCCGACCCGGTGTGGAAGGACCTCCCGGCCGCGAAGGACGGCAAGGTCTTCGAGGTCCCGGACGAGACCTTGGATGTCCGGCATCGGCGTCCAGGCCGCCGAGGAGATGCTCCAGGACGTGGCGAAGGCCACCGGCGTAAAGCTCCCGGCGAAGTAACTGCCGCTGACCTCCAGGGGCGGGCCGAGACCGACCGGCGTCCGACCTGCCCGTCACCTCGCCACCCACTAGCGGAAGTTGTCCATCCGGCATGCGTCTGTACTTGCTCGCTCTCAACCCCCCCGACTCCGTGACCGAGGGCTTCCTGCCCGCCGCGGACCGGCTCGGACTGTGCGTCACGGTCCTCACCGACCAGCCCGACGCCCACCGCCGCGCCTACCCGAACGTCGAGATCGTGGAGTGCGACGTCCGTGACTTCCGGGCCGTGATCACCCGGATCTCGACCCATCACAAGCCCGACGCCGTCTTCACCAACAGCGACCACCTCCAGACCCAGGCCGCCCTGACCGCCGCCTACTTCGAACTCCCCGGCAAGGACTGGCGGGCCACCCTGCGCTGCAAGGACAAGGCCGAGATGCGCCGCCGCCTCGCCGCGGCCGGCGCGGACACCGTGTGGTCGGCCGAGCTGACCGAACCGGTCCCTCCCGGCGAGACTCCGTACCCGTGTGTCGTCAAGCCGCGCGAGGGCGTGGCCAGCGAGGACGTCGTCCTCGTGCACGGGCCGGAGGAGCTGGTGACGCACACCAAGGCGATCCTGGGGCGCCGCCCCGGCGCCGTCCTGGTCGTCGAGGAGTATCTGCCCGGCGACCTGTTCACCCTGGAGACCCTCGGCGACGGGCACGTCCGCCATGTCCTGGGCGGCTTCCACACCGAGCTGTCGCCGCCGCCGTACTTCATCGAGGAACGCCTCACCTTCGTCCCCGCCCACCCCGGGCCGGTCGTCGCTCAGGTTCTGGAGCAACTGGACGCGCTGGGGGTCGGGTTCGGCGCCTGTCACACCGAGTTCGTCGTGCACGAGGGACGGGCCCGGATCATCGAGGTCAACTACCGTGCCATCGGCGACCAGTGCGACCTGCTGCTGGCCCGCCTCCTGGAGATCCCGCTCTTCGAGCACATCCTGCGCACCCACCTGGGCGAGCCGCTCCCGGCCGACCTGGACGCCCGCCGGGACGGCGCGGCCCGCCTGGAATACCCGTGCGCCGACCGCGAAGGCACCCTCGTCGGCGCCCCGGCCGCCGCGGAACTCGACGCCGACGGCGTTCATCTGACGTACCGTCCGCTGCGCGCCGTGGGCGAGCGGCACGAGCTGTACCGCACCAACCGGGACTACCTCGGCGTCCTGCGGGCCACCGGCACCGACCAGCCGACCGTGGACCGCGTGGTGGCCGGCTTCCTGGCCGAGCGGCGCTGGGAGATCCAGCCGTGACCGCGCCGACCGCGCCGGAAACCTGCGCTGCGCAGCTGCTGACGCGGGTACTGAGTGCGCTGCTGCGGGAGGACGTGGTCGGGCTGCGCACGCGGGGCGCGATCGTGCACCGGCCGGACGGGGCCTGGATGCGCCTGCCGGCACCGGACGGCGACGCGCTGCTGCTGCCGGTCGCCGAGGACGGCTACCAGTGCGTGCACGCCGCCCGGCTGCCGCTCATGCTCCGCGAGTCGGACGGCGCCGAGCTGACGCAGTACGACACAGTGCTCGGCGCGTTGCGGGAGCTCGCCGAACCGGAGGACCGGGGCGGCTTCGACACGTTCGCCGAGGAGTGCCGTCAGACGCTGGCCACGATGAGGTTGCACGCGGTGACGCACGCGGAGGCCATGGAGGGCCTTGGGGACAGCCTCCGGCGCGGGACGGGACTCGGCGCCGGCCTGGCGTACGACACCCTCGCCGCGCGTCACGACCATCCCGTCTACCCGACGGCACGCGGTCGCTCGGGGTTCGACGAGCAGCAACTTCGTGCGTATGCCCCGGAGTTCCGGCCCCGCTTCGCGCTGCGCTGGATCGCTGTGCCCCGGGACGCGGTCACCCTGGCGGGCACACTGCCGGAGTTCTGGCCGACGCCCGCGAGCCTCGGACTGCCCGAGGTTTTGGGCACGCATGTGATGCTGCCGGTCCATCCGCTCACCGTCGACGCCCTGCGCGCCGTGGACCTCCCGGACGGCACGGTGCTCGCCGACCGGGCTCACCTGGACGTCGTGCCGACGCTGTCCATGCGGACCGTGGCCACGGTCGCCGATCCCTGCGTGCATCTCAAACTCCCCCTTGGCACCGCCACGTTGGGGCTGCGCAACAAGCGGACCATCAAGCCCGGCACGCTCATCGACGGTGCGGCCGGGCAGCGGCTGCTGGAGGCGGTGATCGACCGTGAGCCACGGTTCCGGGACGTGATCCTGCACGCCGACGAGACGACGTACGCGCACGCCGGGCACGAACTGCTCGCCTTACTGTGCCGCCGCCACCCGGGCGGCCTCGACGACGCCGTGGTGGTGCCGATGGCGGCGCTCCTCGCCCCGGCCCCCGACGGGCGGCCGGTGGTCGGCGGTCTCGCCGACCGGTTCTACGGCGGCGATCCGCTCGCCCTGCTGGACGCGGCCCTCACTCTGCTGTTCGACTGGCAGACCACGCTGTTCGGCCATGGCATCGCCCTGGAGTCGCACCAGCAGAACGTCTCGCTGGTCCTGCGGCCGGGCAGCCTGCGGCTGTTGTTCAAGGACAACGACGGGCCCCGCGTCAACACCGAACGGCTGGACGCGGTCCTGCCCGGGCCGTGGGGCTTCGACGACGCGCGGATCCTCGGTACGGACGACGGACCGGTCACCGACCTGTTCGCCACGATCACCGTGCATCTGTGCGCCGGCGCGTACGCGTTCGGGCTGCCCCGGTACCGCCGTGCGCTGCTGGATCTCATCCGGGTCCGGCTGGCGGAGGCCGTCGACCGGCTCGGCGGCGACGCGGCCGACGTCCTGCGCGCCCGGGTCCTGGAGGCCGCCGAGCTGCCGGTGAAGGCGATGGTGTCGGCCGGGACCCTGCTGTCCAAGGAACGGTCAGGCGCGGCGGACATCAACAAGCACTACACGACGGGACCCAACTACCTCCTGTGTGACGTGAGTTCGGCATGAGCGCCCATGCTCTGCGGATGCCGCGTTCGGGGTTCGGGCGCGGGCAGGTGTACGCGGTGGCGGGCTGCTACTTCGTGGCGTCGTTCGCCGCGCTGGGGCTGCCGCCGTATCTCACCGAGATCCTGCCGGAGTTGGGCGACCGGGACGCTCGCTGGGCGGGCGTGCTCTATGTCGTGCCGACCGTGTTCGGTGCGCTGGGCGCCCCGCTGTGGGGCCGGCTCGCCGACCCCTTCGGCCGTAAACGGCTGTTGCTGCGCGCCCAGTTGGGGCTCGCGGTGTCCTTCCTGCTCGCGGGCTGGGCTGACTCACTGGCGACGTTCACGGTGGCGCTGGTGCTCCAGGGCATCCTGGGCGGCACGTTCGCCGCGTCCAACGGCTATCTGGGCGCGGCCCTGGAGGGCCCGGCCCTGTCGAAGGCGCTCACCCTGATGCAGGGCAGCGCACGGGCCGCGCTGGTCGCCGCGCCGATCCTGGTCGGCTCGCTGTCGGGCTGGATGTCGCCGCACCGGCAGTACGCCCTGCTTGCCGTACTGCCGCTGACGGCCGCCCTGCTGCTGGCGGCACTGCCCGGACCGGTTCAGGCCCAGCAGCCTCGGCGTGAGCCGGAGACCATGTCCGCCGAGGTGCCTTCGGTGGGGTCACTCAAAGGCCTGTTCGCCCTGGAGTTCGCCTTCGTGTTCTCCACCGTCATCTCCTTCCCCTACCTCATCGAGCTGGTCCACGACCGGCTCCCCGGCACCTCACCGGCGCTGACCGGCGTCCTCTTCGCCCTGCCCCACCTGTGCTACCTGGTGGCGGCGCTGGCGGTGCACGCCGCCTTCCGGAGCCGGCCACGGGCCGGGCTCGTGCTCGGCTTCACCTGCATAGCGCTCGGGCTCGCCGGACACGGGATCGCCGACTCGCAGACCGCGCTGATCGCCGTACGGCTGCTGCTGGGCGCCGGGCTCACGCTCGGCCTGGTCTGTCTGTCGGTGCTTGCCGCCGCCGGCGCCGAGGGCCGGGCGCCCGGCGAGCTGTTCGGTTCGCTGGAGTTCTTCTCCAAGGCCGGCGCGGTCGCCGCCGGCGTGACCGCGGCGGCCGGCAGCGCCCGCTACGGGCCGGCCGCACCCGTGCTGATAGGCGGTGCCGCTGCCGCCGTCACAGCCGCTCTGCTCCCCACACTGCACCTGCGCACCCGCTGGAGCCACTGATGCCCTCCCTGACCGACTCCCTCGGGAGCTCCCCCGAGCTCTCGACGCCGCTCGACGAGCGGGGCGGTAACCCCCTCGCACGCGCCGAACTGCCCACCGCCGACGAGGCCGTGGCCCACACCCTCCTCAACTGCCTGCTGCGCGAGGTGTCCGGGCCCGAGCACCAGTGCGTCGTCACCGACGGCCGTCTGCTGCTGCGGCTGCCGCGCCGCGGGGTCCTGCTGCGCGTGGCCCTGCGCCGGACCTCGCTGCTCGGGGCGCACCGGTTCACCGGACCGGTGAGCGAGCGGCGGGCCGGCGCATGGGCCGAGGTGGACTGGCGGCGCCTCGCCGAGTACACCCACGACGAGCTGTCGCTGCGGACGGGCGTGCGCAACGAGGAGTTCCTGGAGCAGATCGCCTCGAGCCACGACGTCGTCGACACGGCCCTCGCCACCATGCCCCCGGCTCACCACCCGGCGGACGACCGACTGTCCGTCTACCTCGCCTCCGAGCAGTCCCTCCTCTTCGGCCACCGCTTCCACCCCACCCCGAAGGCCCGTACCGGCGATCCGCGTGCCTGGTCCGCGTACGCCCCGGAGGCCGGGGCCTCCTTTCCGTTGCGGCACCTCGCCGTGCGCGCCGATCTGATCGCCGAGGAGCACGCCGACCCGTCGGCCGTCGCCGCCCTGGACCGGCAGCGCGCGGACGTCCCGGCCGGCTACCGGCTGCTGCCCGCCCACCCCTGGCAGTACGAGACGCTCCGCAACCACCCGCTGCTGCGCGCCGCCCTCGACCGCGGCGACGTCGTCGACCTCGGCCCGGGCGGACGGCCGTTCGCCGCCACCGCGTCGGTGCGCACGCTGTACGACGGGGAGACGTTCCTGAAGTTCAGCCTGAACGTGCGGATCACCAACTGCCTGCGCAAGAACAGCAGTTACGAGCTGTCCGGAGCCGTCGCCCTCACCCGCGTCCTGGCCCCGGCGCTAGCCGACCTGGCCGAGCGCTTCCCCGGCAACGCCGTCCTGCGCGAGCCCGCCTATCGCACGCTCGCCCTCCCGGGCCCCGACGGGACGCCGGACCGCGCTCTGTTCGAGGGATTCGGCGTCATCGTCCGCGAGGGCCTGCCGCGACGGCTCGCCCCCGGCGCCACTCCCCTGCTCGCCGCGGCCGTTGCCGACGAGTACCCGACCGGTCCCGCCCACATCTCCCGCGTCCTCGCCGGGGCGGACGAACAGGCCGCCCTCGACTGGTGGTCGACGTATCTGGACCTCCTTCTGCCGCCCGTGCTGTCCGCCTACTTCGACCACGGGCTGGTCCTGGAACCGCACCTCCAGAACGTTCTGATCTGCGTCGACGGCGACGGCCGGCCCGCCCAGGTCCTCTTCCGCGACCTGGAGGGCACCAAGCTGGTCCCCGACCACCACGAGGACACCCTCGCCGCGCTGCCGCCCGAGGTCGCGGGGCCCCTGACGTACGACGCGCAGCGCGGCTGGGACCGCGTCGTGTACTGCCTGCTGGTCAACCACATCGCCGAACTGCTGGCCGCGCTGGCCGATCTGCACCCGCGGGCGGAGGCCGCGCTGTGGGGCCGGGTGCGTGACACGCTCGGGGCGTACACCGACCGGTTCGGCTGCCCGCCCCGGCTGTCCGCCCTGCTCGCCGGGGTGCCGTTGCCCGCCAAGGCCAATCTCCTCACCCGCTGGGAGCGCAAGGCCGACCGGGAGGCGGGCTACGTCCGGCTGCCGTCGCCGCTCGCCGCGGACATCCTGCGCGACACGCCCGGGAGCGCTGCCCGATGACCGACCCCACGCCCGCCGTCCGCGACCGGGTCCTGTCCCTGCCGGCCACCGAACTGCCCGCGTACGTCTACGACATGGCGGCCCTGCGTACCCACGCCGCCGCCGTGCGCGACGCGCTGCCCGAGCAGGTCGAGCTGTACTACGCCGCGAAGGCCAACCCGGAGCCGGAGATCCTGGCCGCGCTCGGTCCGTACGTCGAGGGCTACGAGGTTTCCTCGGGCGGCGAACTCGCCCATGTCGCCGAGGCGGTGCCCGGCCGTCCGCTCGCCTTCGGCGGCCCCGGCAAGACGCCGGACGAGGTGACGGCCGCGCTGGCGGCGGGAGTCGAGCGCTTCCACGTCGAGAGCGCCCACGAGTTGCGCATGCTGGCCGGGTTGGCGCGACACGTGAGGCCCGGGCGGCCAGTGGCGGTGCTGCCGCGCGTCAACCTGCCGGTGGCCGACGGGTCGTTGGCTGGCAGCTCGCTCGCGATGGGCGGCCGACCGACCCCGTTCGGCATGGATCCCGAGCGAGCCGAAGCGGTGATCGGCGCGCTGACGGACGGCACGTACCCGCAGCTCGAACTGCGCGGCGTGCACGCCCACCTGGCCAGCGGGCTCGAAGCCCCGGAGCAGGTGGCGGTGGCCGAGTCCGTCGTCGCGTGGGCGACCGGGCTCGGGGTCCGGCTCGCCGAAGTGAACGTCGGGGGCGGCATGCACGTCGACTACGCCGCCCCAAAGCGGCGCTTCGACTGGAGGGCGTACGGCGAGGGGCTTGCCCGGCTGACCGAGCGGCACCCGGACCTGACCCTGCGCATCGAGCCGGGCCGGGCGCTCACGGCGTACTGCGGCTGGTACGCCAGCGAGGTGCTGGACGTGAAGCGCAGTCACGGCGAGCTGTTCGCCGTCGTGCGGGGCGGCACGCACCATCTGCGGACCCCGGCGACCAAGGGCCACGACCAGCCGTGCTCCGTCCTGCCGGTGGACGCCTGGCCGCACCCGTGGCCCCGGCCGGCCGCCGAGGAGGCGCGGAGCGGGACGGGGGCCCCTCCGGACGACGTCCAGGGGAGGATCACGCTGGCCGGTCAGCTGTGCACCCCGAAGGACGTCCTGGCCCGCCGAGTCCCGGCACCGGGGCTACGGGCCGGGGACCGGGTGGCGTTCGCGCTGGCGGGGGCGTATGCGTGGAACATCTCCCACCACGACTTCCTCATGCACCCACGGCCCGGATTCCACTTCCTGGACGGGGATTCCGGTGCCTGGACGGGCCGGGACGGGCTCGTCGGTTCGGCTGGGCTTGCCGAGTCCGGCGGGGCGGAGGAGCCTCGGAGGTGAGGACCTCGCGGCCGCTCCTCGTCCTGCCGCGGGCCTCGGAGGAGGTCACCATGGGCACCGCTGCACGCCCGTCTTTCGACACCGAGACACTGCGCCGGGCCGTGGAAGGACAGAGCCCGGAGACGCTTCTGTCGCTGTACACGGACGACGCCGAGATTCGCGTCGTGAACCGCAACGCCCAGCCCAGCCACCCGAAGGTGCTGCACGGCCGTAGCGAGATCACCGACATGCTCACCGACGTCTACAACCGCGACATGACGCACAAGCTGGAAGCCTGCGTGATCCAGGGCGACCGCGCGGCCTACAGCGAGTCCTGTGAGTACGCGGACGGTGTGCGCGTCATGTCGGAGTCGATGATCACGCTGCGCGACGGCAGGATCGCCCGGCAGATCATCATCGAGGCATGGGACGAGTAGGGAGGACGCTGCCGGAGGTCCAGGTCACTTCACGGCTGAGCTGGACCTTCTCGGCACGGGCCGCCGCGGGCCGGTCACGCCCGGTCCGGTCCGGGCGGCCGTGGCCGGTCTACGCGGCGGGCCGCCTGCTGTCCGCCGCTCTCGCCCGGACGGCGCTGCGAGCGGTGCGACCTCGCCGACTTCCTCCGTCGCCGCGTGTTGTCCGTGTCCGGCGTACCCGGCATCGAGCGTGATCAGCGCATCCAGGCGCTGTACGACATCACGTCGCCGGCCTTGACGCCGTACTCGGGTTCCGCCTTCTTGAAGGTGGTCTCCAGTCCGAGTACGGCGCCGGTGGCGGGTTCCATGATCAGCATCTTCCGGCTGTCTGGCCGGTCCAGAACGTACGCCTGTCCACGCCGGCCGAGCCGGTCCGTCACCTGCCCGAGGGGCCTGAGCTCCTCCGTGTCCGCGAGGAGTTGCACCAGGGTCGCCGACTCGCGGGCGCCGAGGGTCCAGGTATCGAGCAGCGACGCGACGGCGTCGAGGAGTTCACCGGTGGTCAGCGCGGTCTTGCTGTAGGCGGTCTCCTGCAGGTAGGCGCGCAGGCGTGCGACGTCGGTCGGCGGCGGCGAATGCGGCGGGGCGTCGCTCCAACTGGGGGGATACGTCTGCCTGCTGAGGACGTGGCCGTCCTCGACCGGACGCGGCCCGCCGTCCTCGTCGGTCAGCACCGGCCGGCCGGGGTGACGCGGGTCGGTCGCCACGACGATCTCCGTGTGGCTGTCGTCGGCGTTCCACCGCACGATGCGCTCGATCGGGAGGGTGACCGGCGGCTTCCTGCCGCTCATGGCCAGGCTCCACGCCTGTACGTGCGTGCCCTTGCGCAGCGCGGGCGAGTTGTCCGCCGCCGCGCGCTCGGCACGCTCGGCCAGTTGCTTCAGCGGGACGGGCGAGGAGTCGGCCTGCACGACAAGGGGACGTGGTGCGGCGACAGCGGGGCCCGTCGTCTGGCCGGTGAACAGCAGCGCCGACACGAGCGCGGCGACGACGGCCGTGGCCGCGAGGCCCCAGGCCAGCCGGGTGCGGCGGCGGGGGACGGCGGTGGTGGTGCGTTCGTGCAGCAGCCGGTCGAGGTGGCGTTCGGCGTGGTGGTCCAGCGGGCCGTCGCCGAAGCGGGGGCCGTCGACCGGTACCGGGTTGGCTCCGCGCAGCAGTTCGAGTTCGTCAGCCATGGCTTCGTTCCTTGGGCACGGTCGTCGGGCTCATACGGTCGATCTCGGCTCTGAGTCGGCGCCGGGCCCGGTGCAGCCGCATGGCCGCTGCCCGCCTGCCGCAGCCGAGTGCCACGGCGACCTCCTCGACGCCCAGTTCCTCCCACGCCGTCAGCCGCAGGACCTCCTGGTCGGCCGGGGACAGCCGGTGCAGCGCCTCGTGCACCCAGGCGCCCGGCGCCTCCGCGTCCGGGCTGTCCACGATGTGCCGGCCGTGCGCGGTCTCGTCGTTGCCGAGCCGGTCGACCAGTCGCCGCCGGCGCCCATAGCCGCGTACCGCGTTCGCCAGGCAGTTGCGTGCCACGCCGTACAGCCAGGGCAGCGGTGCGGACGGGAGGTCGTCCCGGCGCCGCCAGGCGACGGTGAACACCTCCGCCACCACCTCCTCGACCTCACTCGTACGCCCGTCCAGTCGCCGCGCGACATAGCGGCTGACCGCCCAGTAGTGCTCGCGATAGGCAGCGGCGAAGATCTCGTCGTTGCTCATGTTCCGTTCGTGTCCGGCACCGTCCGGATCGTCACACCCGTTTCCGTGATTCTTGTCGCGTCCCCCGAGTGTGACGTGCGGGTGGGCCGCGGACACAGGCGGGGCGTGAAGAGGATCAGAAACGTCACAGGCACCAAGGTCGTCCAGTGGCTGACCACCACTGACCACAAGACGATCGGAACGCTCTATTTGGTCACGTCGTTCGCGTTCTTCGTGATCGGTGGCGTGATGGCGCTGTTCATGCGCGCCGAGCTCGCCCGGCCGGGTCTGCAGATCATGTCGAACGAGCAGTTCAACCAGGCGTTCACGATGCACGGCACGATCATGCTGCTGATGTTCGCGACGCCGCTGTTCGCCGGCTTCGCGAACTGGATCATGCCGCTGCAGATCGGCGCGCCGGACGTGGCGTTCCCGCGGCTGAACATGTTCGCCTACTGGCTGTACCTGTTCGGCTCGCTCATCGCGGTCGGCGGCTTCCTCACCCCGAACGGCGCGGCCGACTTCGGCTGGTTCGCCTACAGCCCGCTGTCGGACGCGGTCCGCAGCCCGGGCATCGGCGCCGACATGTGGATCATGGGTCTGGCCTTCTCCGGCTTCGGCACCATCCTCGGCTCGGTCAACTTCATCACCACGATCATCTGCATGCGTGCCCCCGGCATGACCATGTTCCGCATGCCGATCTTCGTGTGGAACGTGCTGCTGACGGCCGTCCTGGTCCTGCTCGCCTTCCCCGTCCTGGCGGCGGCGCTGTTCGCGCTGGAGGCGGACCGCAAGTTCGGCGCGCACATCTTCGACTCCGCCAACGGCGGGGCCTTGCTGTGGCAACACCTCTTCTGGTTCTTCGGCCATCCAGAGGTGTACATCATCGCCCTGCCGTTCTTCGGAATCATTTCCGAAGTGATCCCGGTCTTCTCCCGCAAGCCGATGTTCGGCTACATGGGTCTGATCGCGGCGACCATCGCGATCGCGGGTCTGTCCGTGACGGTGTGGGCGCACCACATGTACGTCACCGGCGGCGTACTGCTGCCGTTCTTCTCCTTCATGACGTTCCTCATCGCCGTACCGACAGGCGTGAAGTTCTTCAACTGGATCGGAACGATGTGGAAGGGCTCGTTGTCCTTCGAGACACCGATGCTCTGGGCGGTCGGCTTCCTGATCACCTTCACCTTCGGTGGTCTGACCGGTGTCATCCTGGCCTCGCCGCCGATGGACTTCCACGTGTCCGACTCGTACTTCGTGGTGGCGCACTTCCACTACGTCGTCTTCGGCACCGTCGTCTTCGCGATGTTCTCCGGATTCCACTTCTGGTGGCCGAAGATGACCGGCAAGATGCTCGACGAGCGCCTGGGCAAGATGACCTTCTGGACGCTGTTCGTCGGCTTCCACGGCACCTTCCTGGTGCAGCACTGGCTGGGCGTGAACGGAATGCAGCGCCGCATTCCCGACTATCTGGCAGTGGAAGGGCTGACGGCGCTGAACAGCCTGTCGACTATCTTCTCGTTCGTCCTCGGCGCGTCGCTCCTGCCGTTCTTCTACAACATCTGGAAGACCGCGAAATACGGCGCGAAGGTCGAGAGCGACGATCCGTGGGGCTACGGCCGCTCGCTGGAGTGGGCGACGTCCTGCCCGCCGCCGCGGCACAACTTCCTCACGCTGCCGCGGATCCGTTCCGAATCCCCGGCGTTCGACCTGCATCACACCCCCGCGCCGGAGAGGGAGTTGACCACTCAGTGAGCGTCACGGACGAGTTCCTGAACGATGTCGAGGGGCATCTGCTGCTCGCCGCGACCCGCGATGAGGGCCGTACGGCCGCCGCCCGTTTCAGCGCGCCGCTGCACTGGCTGACGGACACCCAGCGGGACGAGATGGAGCGGCGGTTCGAGGCGGAGTACCTCGCACTCGCCCGCGCCTCCTGGCAGCACACGGCGGCGCGTGCCGGGAGACTGCGGGACGCGTACGAGGCGAGGTACCGGGACCTGCGGCGCCGTCTGCTGGCCGGGTGGCTGCTCACCTGCGCCCTGGCATTCGGTGTCCTCGTGGTGTGCCTCGTCTAGGCCTGCGCTAGCTCACCGTCCACTTCTGGTTGTCCTGGCCGTTGCAGCTCCACAGCACCAGCTTGGTGCCGCCCGCGGTGGCCGCCCCGTACGCGTCGAGGCAGAGCCCGGCGTTGACGTTGGTGATCGTGCCGTCGCCGTTGAGGGTCCACTTCTGGTTGTTCTGGCCGTTGCAGTCCCAGATGGCCACCCGGGTGCCGTTGGTGGTGCCCAGGTTGTAGGCGTCGAGGCACTTGTTGCCGTGGACCACCAGTTCCTTGCGGGTGCTGTTGTACTGCCAGACCTGGTTCTGGCCGCCATTGCAGTCCCACAACTGGGCGTCGGTGCCGTTGGCGATGGTGTTGTCGTCGATGTCGACGCAGCGGCCGGACCCGGTACCCGTGATCTGCGTGCCGTTCCTGCCGGGCAGCGGACGTACGACGATGCCGTCGAGGGTCGGGGCGCCGGAGAAGGAGAGGGTGTTGGCGCTGCCCTTGGCGAGGGAGACGTTGACGGAGATGTTGCCCGGAGTGGAACCGGTCGGTGGGAAGGAGACCTTGGTGGGTGTCTGTCCGTTGACGGTGAGCGTGGCCGTGCGGGCCGTCGAGGTGCTGTTGGTGTAGGAGACCTCGACCGTCTTCAGACCGGCGCTTCCCGCGACCACGCCGGAGAAGCTCGACGTGCCGCTGTAGGTGCTCGCGGACTGCTCCGTGCCGCCGGTGACCGTGAGCATCACCGAGCCGCCCGGCGGGACGCTCGTGGTGTAACTCGTACCGGTGGTGGCGAGGTTCTGCCGGGCCCACAGGTCACGGACGGTCGCGGCGGCGTTCGTCAGGCCGAGGTCGGACCAGCGGACGGTCATGTTCTGCGCGGTCGACGTGCGGTTGAGGAGGACGACGGCACGGTTGCCGCTGCCGGACAGGGCCTTGCCGTAGACCTGGAGACCGGTGGTGTCCTCGGCGACCTTGACGCCCTGCAGGCCGCGCGGGTCCTGGTCGACGGCGATCACCTCGGGGTTGGTGAGGATGCTCGTCGTCTCGGCGGTGAGGGTGGTGAGGTCGAGTCCGGTGAGCAGCGGGGCGCCGGAGATCGCCCACAGGTTCATGTGGCTGCGGTTCTGGGCGGCCGTCAGGCCCGTCATGCCGGCGACCATCATGTCGGGGTCGTTGTAGTAGCCGGTGTGCTGGGCCACGGGGTGGATGTTCCGGTCGAAGGCGGTCAGGACGTTGCCGTAGGACGGTGTGCCGCCGTGGAAGAAGATGTCCGTGTTGGTCCGCCACATCGGGCCCATGCCCGGGGCCCAGTTCCAGGGGTTGTCGTAGCCCCAGTTGCACAGGGAGAGGGCGAGCGGGCGGCCGGTGGTCGCGCTCGCCGTGGCGACGGCGTTGCTGATCGCCTGGTAGGTCGTCCTCGGGTCGAGGCCCTCGGCGTCGCCGCCGCACCAGTCGACCTTGACGAAGTCGAAGCCCCACCGGGAGAAGGCCAGCATGTCCTGCTCGTAGTGGCCCTCGCCGCCCGAGCCGGGCGCGGCCGGGCGGCCGGTCGGGAAGTAGTAGCCGCAGCCGTCCTTGCCGGCGTCGGTGTAGATGCCGGCCTTGAGTCCCTTGCTGTGGATGTAGTCGGCGATGGCCTTCATGCCGCCCGGCCACTCCGCCTCGTCGACGGTGATGTTGCCGGCGCCGTCACGGGTGCCCTGCCACCAGCCCTCGTCGATGTTGATGTACTCGTAGCCGGCCTCGGGCAGGCCTGCCGCCACGAACGCGTCGACCTGCTTCTTGATGACGTTGTGGTCGACCTTCGCGGCGAACGCGTTCCAGGAAGCCCAGCCCATGGGGGCGGTGGGCACCGGTATCTGACGTGCCGTGGCCGCCTGGGCCGGGGCGGGCGCCGCGAACAGCAGGGCGGCTACGGCGGTGAGTACCAGGACGAGGGCGCGCACCGCGGTGGCTCTGCGGAGGCCGACGGGACTCATGCGAGGTGGGGGGTACATGCGGCTCCTTCGTGCGGGGGGAGACTCAGTGCAGGTTCGTAATTTCGAACGCAATTCGGAGCATCGAACGCGTGGCGCTGAAAGTAGAGCCACGGGAGAGGGAAGTCAACGGATGGGACAGACCTGAAGTCTCCCTTGCGGAGGCACAGTTGGCGCCACGGGCGGCCCGCACCGCCATACTGGCCGATGTGCGCGTAGCGATCATGACGGCGGGCTCCCGGGGCGATGTCGCCCCCTACACCGGGCTCGGGCACGCCCTGGCCGAGGCCGGACACGAGGTCACCCTGGTCACGCACGGCTGCTTCGAGCGGCTGGTGGCGGGGTCGGGCGTGCGCTTCCATCCGATGCCCGTGGATCCACGGGCCGAGCTGGAGTCGGAGCGGGGGCGGAGTCTGCACCGCAGTGCGACCGGGCCGGGCAAGCTCGTGCGGGTGGTCCGGATGGCGCGGGCGCTTGCCGGACAGATGACGGACGACATGCTCGCCGCCGCGAGAGCCGGCGACCTCCTGCTCCTGGCGGCCTCCACCGCACCGCTGGGGCACGCGATCGCCGAGGGTCTGTCACTGCCGACCATCGACCTCCCCCTGCAACCGCTCGCTCCGACACGCGAGTTCGGGCCGCCGATGCTCGGGGGCGGCTCCTGGGGAGCCGTCGGAAACCGGGTCGCCGGACACGGCGTGAACCTCGCCATCCACCGTGTCTTCTCGGCGGCCGTACCGGACGCGCGGGCGCGGCTCGGGCTGTCGCGCGGCAAGCCCCGCACCGCGGAGCGCACGGGCCGCGTCCTCCATGGCTACAGCCCGCTGGTGGTGCCCCGCCCTCGCGACTGGCAGCCGCACCTGGAAGTGACGGGGTACTGGTGGCCTTACGACGGTGAGGCTCAACTCCCGTCCGCACTGCGGGAGTTCCTGGATGCGGGCCCGCCGCCGGTGTTCGTGGGCCTGGGCAGCGCGACCGTGCCCGATCCGGCGGCGCTGAGCACCGAGGTCGTGCGCGCCCTGCGCCGGGCCGGGCTGCGCACGGTGATCCAGCGGGGCTGGGGCGGCCTGGAGGCCGCGGGGGACGACGTACTGACCATCGACGAGGTGCCGCACTCCGCGCTGTTCCCGCGCATGGCAGCAGTGATCCACCACTGCGGGGCGGGCACGACGGGCGCCGGGCTGCGGGCCGGAGTGCCGGCCGTGCCCGTGCCGATCCAGTTCGACGAGGGCTTCTGGGCCGCGCGTCTGGTCGCGCTCGGAGTGGCGCCCCGGGCCGTGCCGCTACGGAAGTTGACGGCCGAGGCGCTGACGGCAGCCGTACGGGAGGCGACCGGCGACCCGTCGTACGGTCGTCGCGCCCAAGCCCTGGCCGAGGGTCTGCGGGCCGAGGACGGGACGGCTGCCGTCGTCGAGGCGGTCAACCGGCTCGGTGTCTGAGCCGCCGACGAGCGCACATCGTCCAGCCTCAGGGCCCGGCCCCAAGGCCCGGCCCCAAGGCCCGGCCTCAGGGACCCGCAAGCCGCGGGTCAGCCGGCTGGAGAATGCCCAGCAGGATACGGACGAGTTCGTCGACGACCTCGTCCAGGGTCGCGTCCACCCACCCTGCGCTCCAGTCGTGCAGCAGCCCGTTGACACTGCCGATGAAGGCGGTCACGGCGAGGCGGTAATCGCGCGGGGCCGCCTCCCCGCGGGCCACGGCGGACGCCACCTCGGCGCAGACGAGGTCGACCCAGCGGGCACGGCGGGCGAGGCGCTGTTCCTCCAGGCGGGCACTGACGCCGACGATCTCGACGAACGTGATGCGGATGCGGCGCGGGTCGGAGGTGACGTTCGCGGCGTACTCGCGGAAGATCGCGGTCGCGCGCTCGGCCAACGGCAGGTCCCGCGCCCCGGTCACCGCCCCCAGGACTGCCTCCTCCGCCCAGGCGTTGACCTCGAGGTGGAGGGCGGTCAGGACGTCCTCGAGGGCGCGGAACTCCTCGTAGAACTGACGGGTCGACAGTCCCGCGGCCTCGCTCAGCGCCGCGACGGTCGTACCGCGGTAGCCGGGGCTGTCGCCGAAGAGTCGGAGCGCCGCGTCCAGGAAGCGCCGCCGCCGCTCCGCCTTTCGCTCCTCGGCCGACTTGCCGCCGTAGCGGCCGGTGGGCGCCTTGAGCCTGCCCGTCACGCTGTCCTCCCACCGCCTCGCCGACCCGACGATCAATTTTGTCGTGTACGCACTCTTGCAGAGAAGGGACTCAGCCCAAAGCTTTCAGCACCGCGCCCACTCCGTCCTCGGTCGCCATGTGCCGCGCGGCGGCCGAGGCGGCACGGGCGTACGTCTGCTGCCGCACGGCCCGGCCGAGGGCGTCGGCGAGCCGTTCGGCGGTGAGGGACGCGAAGGGGATCGGGTCGGTGGCCGCGCCGATCGCAACCGGCCGGGCCGCCCAGAGCGGCTGGTCCGCCGTCACGGGCACCGGAATCGCGGGCGCTCCCGCACGCAGGGCGGCAGCCGCGGTGCCCGCCCCGGCGTGATGGACGACTGCGGCCACCCTCGGGAACAGCAGCTCGTGCGGTACGTCGCCGATGGTCAGGAGGTTGTCGCCGTCGGCCGCGAGTCCGGCGCTGCCCGCCTGGACGATCCCGCGCAGCCCGGCGCGGCGCAGCGCCTGGACGGCGAATTCGCTCAGCCGCTCGCCGTGGCCGGCCGCCATGCTGCCGAAGCCGATGAACTCCGGGCGGGGGCCGGCCGCGAGGAACGAAGCCGATCTCGCCGAAGACCTCGAAGCGCTCGGCGGGGGTCAGCTCCACGCCCGTCCGCTGGACCTCGATGGCCTGTTCGGCGACCTCGGCCAGCCGCTGGACCCGGCCGGTCTCCTCGCTCAACTGCCGTAGCCGGGCCTGGAGATGTTCCAGGGGGTTCGCCTGCGGGTCGTTGAGTATCTCGGCGATCTCGTCGAGGGAGAAGCCGAGTTCGCGGTGGAAGAGGATCTGCTGGAGCCGGGCCAGGTCGGCGTCGCCGTACAGCCGGTAACCGGCGCCGCTGCGGCCACTGGGCGAGAGCAGTCCCGCCCGGTCGCAGTGGTGCAGCGTGCGCACGGTCACCCCGGCGAAGGCCGCGACCTGTCCCACGGTGTAGCTCATTCACCTGCCCTTTCGTCGGAGTACAGCGTGCGGCCTGACGTAAGGGGAGGGTCAAACCGGCGCTATCCGATGGTCCGCGCGGCCCACGAGGAGAGCTCGGACCGTGCGGCGTTCAGCACCGTGGTCGAGGGGCTGTTCGCTCCGTTCGTCACCAGCGCGTAGTGCAGGACGCCGGAGTCCGAGTCGGTCAGCAGCAGGCGGCGGCTGCCGGTGCCGCCCGCTTCCGCGGCCACGCCGATCGGGGTGGCCGAGGTGTACGACGGCGGTGCGTATGCCGTGCCCAGGTCGGAGACCACTGTGGTGGACCCGGTCGGGAAGGATGCCGGGAGGTGCAGTTCGGTCGGTGCCGTGCCGGTGTTGGAGCGCCACACGAGCAGCCCGTACTGTCCCGACCCCACCAGCTGTGCCACGTTCGGCAGCGAGCCGGGCACCGGGTTCCAGGTCAGGGTGGTGCCGCCGTCCCGGGAGCGGTCCTCGTAGGTGAAGGCGACGGTCGTGCCGGACGTCGCGCTCGGGTAGACGCGGTCGAGCAGCCGGCCGTCCTGGCGGAGCACGGGCGTGCCCGAGTCGTCGAGGCGTACGGCGGAGAGGTCCTCGTCGTTCCAGGCGTCCCCGGCACTGAGGACCTTGTCGGGGTTGCCGTTCATCAGCTCGTGGTGGCGGCCGTTGTAGATGTCCCACTGCCACTGCGAACCGGAGAGCACGGGGCCGGAGCCGGCCGGGTTCGACCACCAACTCGCCCCCGGGACACGGGAGTCGAGGGCCTGGTACATCGCCTTGAGCACGGTCGGCGCCTTGTCGGAGACCGAGCCCGCCAGCGGGTGGCCGAACTCGCTGATGATCGCGGGCGTGCGCGTGGCCGAGGCGCGGTCGCGGACGGTGCCGAAGTCACCGGCGTACTGGCCGTCCTTCGCCTTGCCCCACATGAAGATGCCGGAGATGGCCTTCTGGTCGTAGAAGTGGGTGTTGAAGACGTACCGCGGTCCGAGTGTGCCCGCGTCGAGCAGCCCGCCCTCCTGCTTCTGGAAGTCGAGGTTGGCGTTCCAGAAGAGGTTCGGCTCGGCGAACAGCGGCTTGTCCTGCCAGCCGGCCGCGTCCATGCGGGCCCGGAACCTCTCGTAGAACGGCCACAGCACGTCGCGTTCCCAGGTGCGGCTGGTCTGGCCGGAGTCGTGGACGCCCGCGTGCGGCTCGTTGTAGGGGTCGAAGCCGACGACGCCCGCGAACTCGGCGGCGGAGACGTTCTGTTCGATGTACGCCATCGTCTTCTGGGCGGTGGTCAGGAAGGCGTCCTGGAGGCCGTACTCGTTGTGCCAGAAGTCGTACGACGCCTGCTTCACGGCCTCGTTCTGGGTGATGTTCTGCCCCCAGAAGAGGCAGATCCCGCAGCTCTCGTCCGGGTGGTTCCCGAGGTCCACGGCCCACTTGGGGGCGCCGTCGCCCGTGTACCAGCTGTCGGGGTCGAACAGGTACCGGGAGTAGAGGTCCTGGTGGAAGTCGGGGTAGACGCGGATGCCGGCGTCGAGGAAGGCGCGCATCTGGGCGGTGGCGGCGGCCAGATACGTGGTGTCGACCTGGCCGCGTACGGGTTCCGCGTAGGCCCAGGAGAGCAGGAAGCGGATCGAGTTGCCGCCGCCGAGGGCACGCAGCGCGGTCGCGGACTTCTTCGCGTCGGCGACCGAGGCGAAGGGCAGGCCGTTGTTCTCGGCCAGCTTGGTCTCGCCGGAGACGTTGTAGCCGCGCAGCACGACCTCGCGGCCGTGGCCGTCGGTGAAGCGGCCGTTCTGGACGGTGAGGGGTGTTTCGTCGAACCAGAGGGAGCCGGGAAGGGTGGCGGCGGTGGCGGGAGCGGGGCCCGCCACCGTCAGGGATCCGAAGAGGACGACCAGGACAACGAGCAGACGCGTCCGGATGTTCGGCATGTCCACTACAGTCCGGCGATATCACGACACAGTCAACAGCCCTGACTCTGGAGTAAGTTACGTCCCTGCAGTCACTTTTCAGCCGCCGACCCGGCGCGTCAGGTTCAGGAGGTACTCCTTCCGGTTCAGCGGGTTGAAGTCGGTGCGCCGGCGCTCCGGGAGCGTGCCGCGCGCGGCCGGCGCGTAGTGGTCGAAGGCGCTCTCCAGCTCGCCCTCACCGCGCGTCAGACCGGGCAGTTGCTGCTCCAGCTCGTGCACGTGCGCCGCCGGCACCGTTCCCTCCAGGACGCAGGAGGCACCGCGTGTCTCGGTCGTCTGCGGCACCGCGCGCAGCCTGGCGAACACCGGCAGCAGGGCCGCCAGGGTGTCGGTCGGGGCCTCGACGCGGAAGCGGTGCATCGGCTCGTGGACCTCGGTGCCCGCCCCGCGCAGGGCCTCGATCAGGACCAGCGGCGTCAGGCCACGGAAGTCGTAGCCGGTGCTGGACATGCTCTTGTCGAAGCCCTGGTGGGCGTGGCTCTGCCGGGGCGAGTAGCCGGAGTGGGTCATGGTGACCGTGCAGTCGGGGATCTGCCAGCCGTGCAGGCCCTGTCCGAGGGTCTCGCGGACGGTGTCCTCGACGGCTTTGAAGAAGGCGTACGGCATCGAGCCGAGCTCCACCTCCAGCCGGAAGGCCACACCGGCGCCGACCGGGGCGGGGTCGACGCGCAGGCCGACCGTGGCGAGGAAGGGGTTGCCGTCCTTCTTGTTGAACTCGACCGCCGCGCCCGGGCCGACCGGCCGCTCGATGCACAGCGGTGTCGTCCGGTGAAAGGTGACGTCCAGGCCGAACTCCTCGGCGAGCGTGACCTGGATGACCTCCTTCTGCACCTCGCCGTAGAGGGAGACGAAGGTTTCCTGCCGTACCTCGTCATGGCGCAGGCCGATGAGCGGGTCCTGTTCGGCGAGCAGGGTGAGCGCGCGGTGCAGGGCCCGCCGGTCCGTGTCGCCGGCCGGGACGACGACCGTTTCGAGGGTGGGCGGGGCGAAGAAGTGCCCGTACGCCTTGCGGGGTTCGCCGATGGCGTCGCCGATCCTGATGCCGGCCAGGCCCCACAGCTTTGCGATCCGACCGGCCGGCACCGAGTCGTCCCTGACGTCGGTGCCCTGGTCGAACACGCTGATCGCGGTGATGCGGCCCTCGGCGCCGGCCTCGTCGAAGCGGATCCGGTCGCGGGTGCGCAGGGTGCCGGCGAACAGCCGCGCGTAGGCGACCTTCTCCCCCGCCGGCCCACGCTCGACCTTGAAGACGGTGCCCGAGACCGGCCCGTCCGGGTCGCCGTCGGCGGCGGGCAGCATCTGCTTGATCCCCTCGATCAGCGCGCCGACCCCTGCGCCGGTGACGGCGGAGCCGAAGTACACCGGGTGGACGAGTGCCTGCCGGGTCTGCTCGGCGAGGGCGGCGCCGAGCCGGTCGTGGGAGACGGTGTCCTCGACGTACGCCGTCAGCAACGCCTCGTCGTGGTCGGAGAGGACGTCGAGTGCGGAAGAGCCGAGGCCGGGGAGGAAGCGGGCCTCGCGGGTGCCGAGTCCGTCGGTCGCCCCCATCGGCACGACGGCCGCGGTCAGCCGCTCGGAGATGGCCCGCAGGACGGCGTCGTGGCGCGCCCCGCGTCGGTCGATCTTGTTGACGAAGACCAGGGTGGGGATGCGCAGCCGCTGCAGGGTGCGCATCAGGACGCGGGTCTGCGGCTGGACGCCCTCGACGGCGGAGACGACCAGCACGGCGCCGTCCAGGACGCCGAGCACCCGCTCCACCTCGGCGATGAAGTCCGGGTGGCCGGGGGTGTCGATGAGGTTGACCGTCACGTCGTCGAGCGCGAAGGAGACGACGGCGGACTTGATGGTGATGCCGCGCTGCCGCTCCAGCGCGAGCGAATCGGTCTGGGTGTTCCCGGCGTCGACGCTGCCGATCTCGTCGATCACGCCCGCCGTGTGCAGCAGGCGTTCGGTCAGGCTGGTCTTACCGGCGTCGACATGGGCGAGGATCCCGAGGTTGAGCAAATGCACGAAGCGTCATGTCCTTCGATGAGGGGGTCGTTCCTTCCTGGGGGGACATGAACGCAGTGCGCATTGCGGCTCCTCTGTGCGTGCCGAAGGGTCCCGTTCTCGTGCCGACGGGCCACGTGCAGTGCAGCAGGCTCGGCCCGCACCGGCAATGGATTAACGCTCAACGAACGCTGCCGCAGCACTCGCCGTGACACCGCGGCCGCCATAGAGTGACGTACATCACGCCCGGCCGATGTTTCCCCCTCTCTTCCCCGCTCGGCCTCTGGAGGGCACATGACTCACATCTCGGTGAAGGTGGACGGCACGACGTACGAGGACGACGTGGAGCCCCGCCTCCTCCTGATCCACTACCTGCGCGACCGTCTGGGTCTGACCGGCACCCCGATCGGGTGTGACACCTCGAACTGCGGCACCTGCACGGTCGAGCTGGACGGCACAGCCGTCAAGAGCTGCACCGTGCTCGCCGTCCAGGCGGACGGGAGCGAGGTGACCACCATCCAGGGGCTCGCCCACGACGGAGAGTGGACGGCCCTGCAGCGGACGTTCCACGAGCGGCACGCGCTGCAGTGCGGCTACTGCACCCCGGGGATGATCATGGCGGCCCGCGATCTGCTGCGCGAGCACCCGCACCCCACGCCGGACGAGGTACGCCACGGCCTGGAGGGCAACATCTGCCGCTGCACCGGCTACCAGAACATCGTCCGGGCCGTCCTGGACGCCTCCGAGGAGGAGGTCACGGCATGAGCGAGACCGTCGAACGCGAGGTCGGCCGTGCCCGGTACCGCAAGGAGGACGCCCACCTGATCACCGGGCAGACCAACTGGACCGACAACATCAGCGTCAACGGACTGCTGCACCTGGCGATCCTGCGCAGCCCGATGGCCCACGCCCGCATCGACCGCGTCGACGTCTCGGCGGCCCTCGAACGACCCGGCGTCATCGCCGCGTTCAGCGGACGCGACGTCGCGCAGGCGATGGGGTCGCTGCCGTGCGCCTGGCCGGTCGCCGAGGGCACCGTGGTGCCGGACCATCCCCCGATCGCCGTCGACGAGGTGCGCCACGCCGGCGACCCGGTGGCCGTGGTGGTGGCCCGCGACCGGTACACGGCCGCCGACGCGCTGGAGGCCATCGAGGTCGACTACACCCCGCTGCCCGCCGCCCTGGACATCGAGGGCGCGCTCGCGGACGGCGCACCGCTGGTCCACTCCGACAAGGGCACCAACCGCTGCTACGACTACCGCACGTCCGACGGCGACTACGCGGCCGCCAAGGCCAAGGCGGACATCGTCCTGACCCGCCGCTACCACCAGCAGCGCCTCATCCCGACCGCGATGGAGCCGCGCGCGGTCGTGGTCACCCCGCTCGCCGCCTCCGGCGACTTCACCCTCTACTCCTCCACCCAGGTCCCGCACGTCCTGCGGGTCCTGCTGGCCGTCACCACCGGCATCCCGGAGAACAAGATCCGCGTCGTCGCCCCCGACGTCGGCGGAGGATTCGGCTCGAAACTCCAGGTGTACGGCGAGGAAGTGATCACCCTCGTGCTGGCCAAGCGCCTCGGCCGGCCGCTGAAGTGGACCGAGTCCCGCTCCGAGGCCAACGTCGCCACCCACCACGGCCGCAGCCAGGTCCAGGACATCGAGGTCGCCGCCCGCAGCGACGGCACCCTGCTCGGTCTGAAGGTCTCGCTGCTGGCCGACATGGGCGCCTACCTGATGCTGCTCAGCCCCGGCATCCCGATCCTCGGCGCCTCCATGTACCCGGCGATCTACAAGATGGGCGCCTACGAGTTCTCCTGCACCGGTGTCTTCACCAACCGCACCCCGATCGACGCCTACCGCGGGGCCGGCCGCCCGGAGGCGACGTACGCGATCGAGCGGATCATGGACGACCTGGCGGCCGAGATCGGCATGGACCCGGTCGACCTGCGGCGCCACAACTGGATCCGGCACGACGAGTTCCCGTACACGACGATCGCGGGGCTCACCTACGACAGCGGCAACTACGAGGCCGCCACCGACAAGGCGCTCGCCCTGTTCGACTACGACAAGCTGCGCGCCGAGCAGGCGGACCGCGTCGACCACGCGGACACCGTCCGCCTCGGCATCGGCGTCTCCACGTACACGGAGATGTGCGGTCTCGCGCCGAGCCGCTGGCTGGGCGAGATGAACTACGCGGCGGGCGGCTGGGAGGCGGCGAACATCCGGGTGCTGCCCACCGGCAAGGTCGAGATCATCACCGGGACCAGCCCGCACGGCCAGGGCCATGTGACGTCCTGGAGCCAGATCGCCGCCGACGTCCTCGGGGTGCCGTTCGACGACATCGAGGTGATGCACGGCGACACCGTGCTGGCGACCCACGGCATGGACACCTACGGCTCGCGCTCGCTGGTCATCGGGGGCGTCGCCGTCCACGAGGCGGCACGCAAGGTGGTGGACAAGGCCCGCAAGGTCGCAGCGCACATGCTGGAGGCCAGCGAGGCGGACCTCGACTTCAAGGACGGCGCCTTCACCGTCAAGGGCTCGCCCGAGGCCAGCAAGACCATCCAGGAGGTGGCCTTCGCGACCTTCTCCTCGCACGACCTGCCCGACGGCATGGAACCGTCGATCAACGCCGAGCACGTCCTGGACCCCGACACGTTCTCGTTCCCGCACGGCACCCACCTGTGCGCGGTCGAGGTCGACACCGAGACGGGTGCCGTGCACATCCGGTCGTACGTGTGCGTCGACGACGTCGGCAAGGTGATCAACCCGATGATCGTCGACGGCCAGCTGCACGGCGGGATCGCCCAGGGCATCGCGCAGGCGCTGTACGAGGAGGCCGTGTACGACGAGGAGGGCAACCTGGTCACCGGCACGCTGGCCGACTATCTCGTGCCGGGCGCCCCTGACCTGCCCGAGTTCGTCACCGACCGCCCCGAGACACCGGCGACCTCCAACCCGCTGGGCGTCAAGGGGGTCGGCGAGGCGGGCACGATCGCCTCGACGCCGGCCGTGGTCAACGCGGTCGTGGACGCCCTGCGTCCGTTCGGCGTCCGGGACATCCGGATGCCGTGCACTCCCGAACGGGTCTGGCAGGCCGTTCGGTCCGGGAAGGAGGCGCCCGCATGATTCCCCCCGCATTCGACTACGCCCGTCCCAGCAGCGTCGACGAGGCCGTGCGCACGCTCTCCGACGCGGGCGAGGACGCCAAGGTGCTGGCCGGCGGACAGAGCCTGCTACCGCTGATGAGGCTGCGGCTGGCCTTCCCGGAACTGGTCGTGGACGTCAACCGGATCCCCGAGCTGCGCGGTGTCCGGGAGGACGGCGACACGCTGGTCATCGGCGCGATGACCACCCACCACGACGTCATCGCGGATCCGCTGGTCCGGCGGCACGCCGGGCTGCTGGCAGCCGCCACCTCGACGGTCGCGGACCCTGCCGTACGGCATCGCGGCACCCTCGGCGGCTCGCTCGCGCACGCCGACCCGGCCGGTGACCTGCCCGCGGTGGTGCTGGTGATGGACGGTGAGCTGGTGGCGCAGGGGCCGCGTGGACGGCGCACGATCCCGGCGCGGGAGTTCTTCGTCGACTATCTGCAGTCCGCGCTGGAGCCCGACGAGCTGCTCGTCGAGGTCCGGATCCCGAAGGCGGACGGCTGGGGCTTCCGCTACGAGAAGTTCCACCGCATCGCCCAGGCCTGGCCGATCGTGGGTGTGGCCGCGCTGGTGCGGCGCGACGACGGGCACATCGCCGAGGCACGGGTCGCGCTGACCAACATGGGCACCACCCCCTTGCGCGCATCGGCCGCCGAGGAGGCGCTGTCCGGCGCCGGGGACCCGGACGCCGTCGCGCGGGCCGCCCAGGAGGCGGCGCAGGGCACCCGGCCGTCCCAGGACACCTCGGCCTCGCCCGAGTACCGGGCGCATCTGGCCCAGGTCCTCACCAAGCGGGCGGTGCTGGCGGCCGCCGGGATGGGGTGAGCGACGATCACCGCACTGGACGGCCCGGAGCAGGTGCGGGCCCGCCTGGAGGAGACGGGGTACCTCGTCGACGACGGGCTGGCCATCGCCTGCTTCCTGGCCCTGCGGCTCGGCCGGCCGCTGTTCTGCGAGGGCGACGCGGGCGTCGGCAAGACCGCGCTCGCCTCCGCCCTCGCCGAGGCGCTCGACGCGCCGCTGATCCGGTTGCAGTGCCATGAGGGCATCGACGCCTCGCAGGCCCTGTACGACTGGGACTTCCCGCGTCAGCTGCTGCATCTGCGGGCCGCCGAGGCCGCCGGGGTGACCGACGCGGACCGGCTGGAGGGCGAGCTGTACGACCGGCGGTTCCTGGTGGCACGGCCGCTGCTCAAGGCGTTGCAGACACAGCCGTCGGTGCTGCTGATCGACGAGATCGACCGGGCGGACGACGAGTTCGAGGCGTTCCTGCTGGAGCTGCTGTCGGAGTTCTCGGTCACCATCCCCGAGCTCGGCACCCTGCGGGCCGAGGAGCCGCCGGTGGTGGTGCTGACCTCCAACCGCACCCGCGAGGTGCACGACGCGCTGAAGCGACGCTGCCTGTACCACTGGTTCGAGCATCCCGGCTTCGCCCGCGAACTGGCCATCGTGCGGCGGCGGTTGCCGGACGTGTCGGCCCGCCTTGCGGAGCAGGTGACCGCGCTGGTGCAGGAGCTGCGCGGACACGACCTGCTCAAGCCGCCCGGTGTCGCCGAGACCATCGACTGGGCCGAGGCCCTGGACGCGCTGGGTGCGGACGAGGTGGACGCGGAGCTGGCGGCGGCCACGCTCGGGTCCGTGCTGAAGTACCGGGAGGACGCGGAACGGGCACGGGGGATGGACCTCGCGGCGGTGCTCGCGACGCGAGGAGCGTGACAGCGGTGAGGGATGTGACCGGGGTACTCGCCGCGGACGCCGCGTTCCTCGGCTTCGCCCGTGCGCTGCGCGCGGCGGGCGTCGACGCCGACGCCGAGCGCGTACACGCCTTCCTGTCCGCGGTGGACGTCCTGCGGCCGGGGATCCGGGCGGACGTGTACTGGGCGGGGCGGCTGACACTGTGCGGGGACCGCGACGACCTGGAGCGGTACGAGCGGGTCTTCGCCGCGTACTTCGGTGACGGTGGGCGGGCCGGCCGTACGGCGTCCGCTCCTCCCCCGCCTCGGCTGCGCCTGGTCGTCAGCGGCGGCACCGGCACCGCCGCACGGCCCGACCGCGAGCACGAGGCGCCACCGGCGGCCTCCCTCGCCAGCGCCGCCGAGGTCCTGCGCCACCGCGATGTCGCCGACCTGGACGCCGCCGAGCGCGAGCAGGTGCGCCGGCTGCTGGCCGCGTTCGCGTTGCGCGGCGAGGCACGGCGCTCGGCGCGCCGCAGTCCGGCCAGGCGCGGCGAGGTCGATCCGCACCGGACGGTGCGGGAGCTGCTGCGGCGCGGCGGGGAGCCCGCGCGTCTGCGGCGGCACGCGCGCACCGAGCGGCCCCGCCGGGTGGTGCTGCTCGTGGACGTGAGCGGCTCCATGTCGCCGTACGCGGACGCGCTCCTGCGTTTCGCGCACGCGGCCGCCCGCGGCAGCCGTACGGAGGTGTTCACGATCGGTACCCGGCTGACCCGGGTCACGCGGGAGCTGGCGCACCGGGACCCCGACCTGGCGATGGCGGCGGTCGCGGCGGCGGTGCCCGACTGGCGCGGGGGTACCCGGCTGGGCGAGCTGCTGCGGGCGTTCCTGGACCGCTGGGGGCAGCGCGGCATGGCGCGCGGTGCGATCGTGGTCCTGTTGTCCGACGGCTGGGAGCGCGGCGATCCGGAGCTGCTCGCGGCTCAGATGCGCCGCCTGCACCGGCTGGCGCACCGGGTGATCTGGGCCAATCCGCGCAAGGCGCGCCCCGGTTACGCGCCCCTGGCGGCCGGGATGGCAGCGGCCCTGCCGAGCGTGGACGCCTTCGTCGAGGGGCACAGCCTGGCCGCCCTGGAGCGGCTGGCGGCGGTGGTGAGAGGAGCGGACGATGCGTGAGATTCTCCCGGCGATCAGCCCCTGGTATGCGGCCGGGGTCCCGTTCGGACTCGCCACCGTGGTCGCCACCAGCCGCAGCGCCCCGCGCGACCCCGGGGCCGCGATGGCGGTGGGCCCCGACGACGAGGTCGTGGGCAGCGTGTCCGGCGGCTGCGTCGAGGGGGCCGTCTTCGAACTCGCGCAGGAGGTGGTGGCGAGCGGCGAGGCACGGCTGGAGACCTTCGGCTACAGCGACGAGGACGCCTTCGCGGTCGGGCTCACCTGCGGCGGCGAGATCACCCTGCTGGTACGTCCCGTGACGGCCGCCTCGGATCCGTCCTTCGGCGAGGTCGCCAAGTCGGTCGCGGCGGGGCGTCCGGTGACCGTGGCGACGGTGACCGACGGGCCCGCGCCGCGCGGGGCGACGCTCGCCGTGTGGCCGGACCGTGTCGCGGGCACGCTGGGCGCGCCCGGTCTGGACGTGGCCGTCACCGCCGACGCGCGCGGCGAACTCGCCCTCGGCGCCACGGGCCTCAGGCACTACGGCCCGCACGGCGAGCGCCGCGAGGACGCGGTCTCCGTCTTCCTGCACTCCTTCGCACCGCCGCCGCGGATGCTGGTGTTCGGCGCGATCGACTACGCGGCCTCGGTCGCCCGCATCGGCGACTTCCTCGGCTACCGGGTCACGGTGTGCGACGCCCGCCCGGTCTTCGCCACGCCAAAGCGCTTCCCGGCGGGCGTCGAGGTGATCGTGGACTGGCCGCACCGCTATCTGAGCGGCACCGACACCGACGAACGCACGGTGATCTGCGTGCTCACCCACGACCCGAAGTTCGACGTGCCGCTGCTGGAGGAGGCGCTGCGCCGCCCTGCGGCCTACATCGGGGCGATGGGCAGCCGCCGTACCCACGACGACCGGATGAAGCGGCTGACCGAAGCCGGGCTCGGCGAGGCCGAGTTGGCCCGGCTGCGCTCCCCCGTCGGGCTCGACCTCGGGGCCCGTACGCCCGAGGAGGTCGCTGTGTCCGTCGCCGCCGAGATCGTCGCCATGCGGTGGGGCGGCACGGGAGCCCCGCTGACGGCCACGGCGGGCGCGATCCATCCATCGTCGTAGCACCCGGTTGGAGGAAGTCATGGAGCTGCACCACGAGTTCACCGTCCCCGTCCCGGTCGACGAAGCCTGGCGTACGCTCCTCGACATCGAGCGCATCGCGCCCTGCATGCCCGGGGCGAGCGTCGAGGAGTACGACGGCAAGACCGTGACCGGTGCGGTGAAGGTCAAGGTGGGTCCGATCACCGTGGCCTACAAGGGCACCGCGGTCTTCGAGGAACAGGACGAGACGGCGCACCGCATGGTGCTCATCGCGAGCGGCCGCGAGACGCGCGGGCAGGGCACCGCACGGGCCACGATGACCGGCACGCTCAGCGAGCACGACGACGGAACGGCCGTGTCGGTGGACACCGATCTGACGGTGACCGGGCGGCCGGCGCAGTTCGGGCGCGGGGTGATGGCCGAGGTGGGTGACCGGCTGGTCGGGCAGTTCGCCACGTGTCTGTCGGAGCGGCTGACCGAGCCGGCGCAGAGTGCGCCGCTCGCCGAGGATGAGGTTGAACAGCCGCTCGACCTGATCCGCACGGCCGGAGTGCCGGTGGCGAAGCGGGCGGGGGCCGCCGTGGCTGCGGTCGGGGTGGTGCTGGTGCTGGTGCGCCTGTTGCGGGGGTGTCGGACGCGGCGCAGGTGAACTCGGGCGTCGATCGACTCCCGAGCGACCCGAGATCAGGGGTGTAAGGCGGACCCGAAGGGGTAGGGGGCGACAAGGAGGCCTGAGGGCCCCCGAAACAACGCCTCTGAGCGGGAAGGAGGTCCATGACAGCGCATCGCAGCGCCCGGGCCGCTTCCCTGCATACGGAGCGGCCCGGATCTTTTTGCGCTCAGCGCGGCGGCAGCCGGTGCAGCTCCACGTCCTCGAGCCTGCCCTCGGTCACGGTCGCCGTCATGTAGGTGCAGTGCGGCTGGCGACGGCGATCCGTCGGAGAGCCCGGGTTGAGCAGGCGCAGACCGGTGGGGGCCGTGGTGTCCCAGGGGATGTGGCTGTGGCCGAAGACCAGGACGTCGAGGTCCGGGAACCTGGCCGCGCAGCGCGCCTCACGCCCCTGGGCGGGCCCGGTCTCGTGGACCACGCCGAAGCGCAGGCCGCCGAGCTCGGTGTACGCCACCTCGGGCAGCCGGGCGCGCAGGTCCGGTCCGTCGTTGTTGCCGTGGACGCCGATGAGTCGGGCGCTGCGGCTCTCCAGCAGGTTGAGCGTGGCCGAATCGACCCAGTCCCCGGCGTGGAACACGACGTCGGCGCGCGGGAGTTCGGCGAGCAGCGGATCAGGCAGTGACTTGGCGCGTTTGGGCAGGTGGGTGTCGGACATCAGCAGCAGGCGCACACCCTCAGGCTACCGGCGCGGACGATCTTCGGCCCGATTCCCGGCGCGCGATCGCCAGGGTTGAGCGGTGTACAAACCCGGTGTCAGGGTTAGCATTTGGCCACGAGCGCCGTAATTCGACGCAAACGCCCAGCGACCCCTAGGGGGCTCGGAGACCGATGCCGGTCAAGGTCAGCGTGGTCGTCCCCGTGTACAACCCGGGGGTTTATGTCGAGGACTGCATCGAGTCGCTGCTGCGGCAGTCGCTGCCTCCGGACGCGTACGAAGTGATCTTCGTCGACGACGGTTCCACCGACGGCACGCCGGCCCGCCTCGACGCGCTGGCCGCTGCGGAGTCCCGGGTGACCGTCGTTCACCAGGAGAACTCCGGCTGGTCCGGCAAGCCCCGCAATGTCGGCATCGCCGCCGCCCGGGGCGAGTACGTGATGTTCGTGGACAACGACGACTACGTCGGCGACGAGGCCCTTGAGCGGATGTACGACTACGGCGTCGCCAACGGCGCCGATGTCGTGGTCGGCAAGATGGCCGGCAAGGGCCGCGGGGTGCCGGTGGAGCTGTTCCGCCGCAACCACCCGCGTGCCACCGTCGAGAACGCGCCGCTGATCGACAGCCTCACCCCGCACAAGATGTTCCGCCGCGCCTTCCTCGACGACATCGGCCTGCGGTTCCCCGAGGGCAGGCGGCGGCTGGAGGACCACGTCTTCGTCACCGAGGCCTATCTGCGCGCGAGCAACGTCTCGGTGCTCAGCGACTACGTCTGCTACTACCACGTCCGCCGGGACGACGCCTCGAACGCCGGCTTCCAGCGCTTCGACCCGGGCGGCTACTTCAAGAACCTCCGCGAGGCGCTGGACGTCGTCGAGCGGTACACCGAGCCGGGGCCGCTGCGCGACCGGCTCTTCCGGCGCTGGCTGCGGGTGGAGATGGTCGAGCGGATGCGCGCCCGGCGGCTGCTCGCCCTGCCGGCGGACTATCGCCGGGACCTGTTCGAGGAGATCCACCAGGTCGTGGTGGAGCGTTTCGGGCCCGGTGTCGCGGCCGGGCTGCAGCCGACGCAGCAGGTCGTCGCCGCGCTGATCGCCGCGGATCGGTACGACGACGTCGAGGCCTTCGCCGAATGGGAGGCCGGCATCGCCCTCACGGCCGTCCCCGAGCGCGTGGCGTGGCAGAACGGCACGCTGCAGGTCGCCTTCACCGCCGAGCTCACGTCCGCAGGTGAGCCGATGACCTTCGCCGCCGGGACCGCCCGCACGCCTCTCGACAGCCCGCCCGAGGACCTCGCCGCGGCCGTCGCCCGGGTGGGCGCCGACACCGTCGACCGATTCGGCAAGGCCACGGCGGACCTGCTGGTGCGCGAGCGTGCCAGTGCCGCCCAGTACTTCCAGCCGTTGGAGTTCACCCGGGAGGAGGTGCCGGCCGGCGACGACGGCCTGGTCCGGCTGGTCCTGCGGGCGACCGCCACCGTGGACCCCGTCGGCCTCACCCGTGACGGCCTGTGGGACGCCCTCGTCCGCGTCAAGCTGGGCGGCTGGACCAAGGAGTGCCGCCTGGGCCCCGCCCCGCAGGGGAACCGCCCCACGCCGTACGCCGCTGTGGCCGGCGGCCACGTGGTCCTGCCGTACTGGACGTCACCGCACGCCCAGCTCGCCCTCGACGTCGACCGCGCGACCCACCGCGTCGGCCTGGGCGCGCTCACCCCGGCCGGGATCACCCTCTCGGGCAACCGCCTGCGCGCGCAGCTCCCCCTGCACGTCCCCGACGACGGCACCGAGGTGACGCTCCGGCTCACCGCGTCCGGCGCCGCCCACGAGGTTCCCGCCACGCTGTCCCCGCACGGGGCCGGGGCGCTGCTGGCGGCCGTGCTGCCGCTCGGCGAGCTGAGAGGGGCGACTTGGCGGGCAGCGCTCGGCGTGCCGGGGCCGCGCCTCCTGCCGCTGCCCATCGCCCTGCGCTCCGGGGCCGGCGGAGTGCGCGTGGTGCAGGCGCCGCGCCCCAGTGCGCTACGACGCTTCGCCCGCAGGGCACGACGCAGGCTCGGTACGGCCCTGGGCCGGACGGCGGCCCGGCTGCAGGCCCTGGCCACGAGGAGGTGAGGACATGCGATCGCTCGGCATCGAAGGCGCCTGGGCGCTGGAACCCAAGGTCTTCCCGGACGACCGGGGCAGTTTCCACGAGTGGTACCGAGGCGCGGAGTTCCGCGAGGCAACCGGCCACGACCTGTCCCTGGCGCAGGCCAACTGCTCCGTCTCCCGTTGGGGCGTACTGCGGGGCGTGCACTTCTCGGACGTGCCGCCCGGTCAGGCCAAGTACGTCACCTGTGTGCGCGGCGCCGTCCTCGACGTGGTCGTCGACATCCGCCTCGGCTCCCCCACCTTCGGCCGCTGGGAGGCCCTGCGCCTCGACGACGACAGCCGACACGCCCTGTTCCTCGCGGAAGGCCTCGGCCACGCCTTCATGGCACTCACCGACGACGCCACGGTGGTCTACCTGTGCTCGACCGGGTACGCCCCCGAGCGCGAACACGGGGTGCACCCGCTGGACCCGGACCTGGCCATCGCCTGGCCCGAGGACATCCCACCGGTGCTGTCCCCCAAGGACGCACAGGCGCCCTCACTGTCGGAGGCACGGGAGGCGGGCCTGCTCCCGTCGTACGGGGACTGCACCGCCCACTACGCCCGGCTCCGCACCGCAGGCGGCCCGGCAACGCCCTGACGGGCGCGGGGAACTGCGCGACCAGCCACGACGTGCCCGCAGACATGCGACTGCAGAACCCGGCGCTACCGCTCAACCGCCGGAGGCTACCCCCGCAACCGCAGCCCGCAACGGCACCCACGCCCGCCCACGCCGCACACCGAGCCTGCGAGCCCGCGCCAGCGACCGCCAGAAACCCGCCCCGAGCAGCACCTCCGGAGCCACCGCCGACGCCCGGTCCAGGATGGCCTCGGGCACCTTCTGCGGATCGGGCACCTCGTACTCGGCGACGATCTCGTCGTACCGGTCCCGCAGCACCGTGTTCCTGGGATCGGCCCCGAAGACGACGAGCTGCCCGGTGGGCTGGGTGTCGACCAGGACGGTCACCAGATCGGGCCGGTACCGCCCGAGAATCTCGGCGATCTTGTACACGTCGCCGGTCCACGCCCCGGTGTGCCGGTCGCGCGCCGCCTCGTCGACGTTGCGCGGCAGCATGTCGTCGAAGACGATCACGCTGGTCCAGTCGGAGTGCCGCTCGATGTTCATGAAGTCCCGCAGCGCGTACTCGAACAGGTGCATGCCGTCGATGAACGACAGGTCGAGGACGGTACGCCGCCAGTACCCGAACGGCTTGCGGCCGCGGCGCAGGTTCCGCACCGGATGGCGGCCGCCCCTGAGGTGGACGAGCGGGTTGTCGCGGGCGAAGAAGTCGTCGCTGGTGGCCTTGACCAGGTGGACGTCGCAGCGGATTTCCGTGACGACCTTGAAGGCGGGATCGACGGCGATGGTGGGCACGCGGGAGAGCCTCAGGCTGCGGCCGTCGTTGACACCGATCTCCAGGTAGTTGCGGTTGCCGCTGACCTTGTGCAGTTCCCGCAGGAACTCATGGCGTTTCACGAAGGGTCTCCTTGCGGATCCGGGGCAGTGCTTCGTGCAGGGCGGTGCGCCAGTCGCGCGCTCGCGCGAGGCCGAGCCGCTGCCGACGGCCGTGCGCGAGGACGCTGTACGCGGGGCGGGGCGCGGGCCGGGGGAAGGCCTCGCTGGTGACGGGGCGCACCCGGTCGGGGTCGGCGCCGAGGAGCCGGAACACCTCGCGGGCCAGGTCGTACCAGGTGGCCTCGCCGGAGTTGGTGGCGTGCAGGACCCCGGTCATGTCACGGCCGACACGCGGGCCGAGGTCGGCGATCGTCGCGGCGACGTCGGCGCTCCACGTCGGTTGGCCGCGCTGGTCGTCCACGACGCCCACGGTGTCCCGGCGGGCCTCGAGTTCCATCATCGTCCGCACGAAGTTGCGGCCGTGGACGCCGTAGAGCCACGCGATGCGCACGACGGCGCTCGCGTCCGGGAGTTCGTCCAGTACGGCCCGCTCACCTGCCAGCTTGGTGCGACCGTAGGCGGTGCGGGGGGCGGGTGCCGCGTCCTCGGCATAGGGGGTGCGGGCGTCTCCGGCGAAGACGTAGTCGGTGGAGACCTGAATCAGGCCGGCCTCGTACGCGGCGCAGGCCCGGGCGAGGAGGCGCGGGCCGTCGCCGTTGACGTGCAGGGCGCGTTCCTCGTCCTGTTCGGCATCATCGACGGCGGTGTAGGCGGCGCAGTTGACGACCACGTCGGGGCGGTGTGCGGCGAGGGCACGGTCGACGGCGCCGGGGGCGGTGATGTCGAGGGCAGGGTGGTCGAGGCCGGTCACCTGCTCGTCGCGGGTGCGCAGTTCCTCGACCAGGTCGCGGCCGAGCATGCCGCCCGCTCCGGTGACCAGCCACCTCATCCGTGCTCCTCGCCGACGCGGCGCTTGAGGGGTTCCCACCAGGCGCGGTGGTCGCGGTACCAGGCGACGGTGCCGGCGAGGCCCGATGCGAAGTCGTGGCGGGGCCGGTAGCCGAGTTCGGTGCGAGCCTTGGTCCAGTCGACGGAGTAGCGCAGGTCGTGGCCCTTGCGGTCCTCGACGTGCTCCACCCGGTCCCAGTCGGCGCCGCAGGCCTCGAGGAGCAGGGCGGTGAGGTCCTTGTTGCTCAACTCGGTGCCGCCGCCGATGTTGTAGACCTCGCCGGGGCGGCCCTTGGTGCGGACGAGGTCGACGCCGTGGCAGTGGTCGTCGACGTGCAGCCAGTCGCGGACGTTGAGGCCCTCGCCGTACAGGGGTACCCGCTCGCCGTCGAGGAGGTTGGTGATGAACAGCGGGACGACCTTCTCGGGGAACTGGTGCGGGCCGTAGTTGTTCGAGCAGCGGGTGACGCGGACGTCCAGGCCGTGGGTGCGGTGGTAGGCGAGCGCCAGCAGGTCGGAGGAGGCCTTGGAGGCGGAGTACGGCGAGCTGGGCCGCAGCGGGTCCTCCTCCGTGGCGGAACCCGTCGCCACCGAGCCGTAGACCTCGTCCGTCGAAACGTGCACGAAGGGTGCGACGCCGTAGCGCAGGGCCGCGTCCAGCAGGGTCTGGGTGCCGACCACGTTGGTGAGGACGAAGTCGCCGGCGCCGGTGATCGAGCGGTCCACGTGGGACTCGGCGGCGAAGTGCACGACCTGGTCGGCCTCGGCCATCAGCTTGTCGACCAGTTCGGCGTCCCGGATGTCGCACTGCACGAACTCCAGCCGGGGGTGGTCGAGTTCGAGGTTGTCCAGGGTGCCGGCGTACGTCAGCTTGTCCAGCACCGTGATCCGCGGCGCCTCGGGCGCGTCGGGTGCGTCGCGGGCGAGCAGCGTGCGGACGTAGGTGGAGCCGATGAAGCCGGCGGCGCCGGTGACGAGAAGGTTCATGTGTGGATCTGCACCTTGCTGTGGTCTCCGAGGACGAGGCGGTGGGCGCTGGGGACGCTGGGCGCGGGGGTGACCTCGACGTGCCGGCCGATGAGCGAGGACTCGATCCGGCCCACTCCCCGGATCGAGGAGTCCCGCAGCACGATGGAGAACTCCAACTCGCTGTCGCTGATACGGCAGTTCTGTGCGATGGAGGTGAAGGGGCCGACGTAGGAGTCCTCGACGACGGTGCCGGCGCCGACGACGGCGGGGCCGACGATGCGCGAGTTGAATATGCGTGCCCCCTCCTCGACGACCACGCGTCCGACGGTCTCCGAGGCGTCGTCGACGTCCCCGTCGATGCGGCGCGTGAGGCCCTCCAGGACGGTCCGGTTCACCTCCAGCATGTCGGCGACGTTCCCGGTGTCCTTCCAGTAGCCCTTGATGACCGTGCAGCGCACGTCGGCGCGGGCGTCGATCAGGTGCTGGATGGCGTGGGTGATCTCCAACTCGCCGCGCCAGGACGGTGTGATGGCGCGGACCGCGTCGTGGATCACCGGGGTGAAGAGATAGACGCCGACCAGGGCGAGGTCGCTCTTGGGGTGCTCCGGTTTCTCCTCCAGGCCGACGACCTGGCCCGCGTCGTCGAGTTCGGCGACGCCGAAGGAGCGCGGGTCCTGGACGCGGGTGAGCAGGATCTGGGCGTCGGGGCGGTTGCTGCGGAACTCGTCGACGAGACCGGCGATTCCACCGACGATGAAGTTGTCGCCGAGGTACATCACGAAGTCGTCGTCGCCGAGGTAGTCACGGGCGATGAGCACGGCGTGGGCCAGTCCCAGGGGCCGTTCCTGGGGAATGTAGGTGATCTCCAGACCGAACTTGGAACCGTCTCCGACGGCGTCCTGGATCTCCGCGGCGGTGTCACCGACGATCACACCGACCTCGGTGATCCCGGCCGCGGCGATGGATTCCAGCCCGTAGAAGAGCACGGCCTTGTTCGCCACTGGGACTAGTTGTTTGGCCGAAGTGTGCGTGATCGGCCTCAGGCGCGTACCGGCGCCACCGGACAGCACGAGAGCCTTCATCGGTTCACCTTAGCCCCGATTCGGCCAATTTGATGGTGCCGGGATTGGCTCGCTCGCAACTTCCACGCCACCGATCGTTCACCGGAGCGCGGTCTCAGCCGCCCAGGACGATCTCGCTCCACACCTGTTTTCCGCCACTGACCGGCACCGTTCCCCAAGTCGCCGCCATGGCCTCGACCAGGAGGATGCCGCGCCCGCCGGTGGCCTCCCAGCTGATGCTGGTCGGTTTGACCGGTGTGCGCGGCGAGGAGTCGGCGACGGCCACGCGCAACCGGTGGTTGACGAAGGTGAGGTCGAGGCGGACCCGGCCGTCGGTGTGCACGAGGGCGTTGGTGACGAGTTCGGAGACGACGAGCAGGACGGCGTCCATGTCCTGCGGCGGCACCCCCCAGGCGCGCAGGGTGCGCCGGGTGAAGCGGCGGGCGTGGCCGACGGCCTGCGGGACGCGCCAGACGGTCCAGCTCTCGCGCAGGGGCCGTACGGCCATGCCGTCGTAGCGCATCAAAAGCAGCGCGATGTCGTCGCTGCGGCGGGCGCCCTCGAGCAGGGTGTCGGCGACGAGGCCTAGGTGGGCGGGGTCGGAGCGGGCGAGGTCCAGGGCGAGCCGGGCCATGCCGGTGTCGATGTCGGAGTCGGCGGACTCGACGAGGCCGTCGGTGGTCAGGGCGACCACCGTGCCGGGCTGCAGCCCGAGCGGGCTCATCGGGAAGCCGGCCTGCCGCACCACGCCGAGCGGCGGGCCGCCCTCGGCCTCGGCGATCTCCGTGCTGCCGTCCGGGTGGCGCAGCACCGGCGGGGGGTGACCGGCGCGCACGCACCAGGCGGAGCCCTCCTCCAGGTCGACGTCGACGTAGCAGCAGGTGGCGAAGAGGTCGGTCTCCATGTCCATGAGGAGGCGGTTGGCGTGGTCGACGACGACGTCCGGGGGGTGCCCCTCGGCGGCGTAGGCGCGCAGCGCGGTGCGCATCTGGCCCATGAGGGTGGCGGCGGCCGCGCTGTGGCCCTGGACGTCGCCGATGACCAGGGCCACGTGGTTGTCGGGCAGCGGGATCACGTCGTACCAGTCGCCGCCGACCTCCAGTCCGGCCGTGGTCGGTAGATACCGGGCGACGGCCTCCGCGCCGGGCAGCCGGGGCAGCCGGCGCGGCAGCA
Organism: Streptomyces sp. R11; assembly: GCF_041051905.1. Lineage (NCBI taxonomy): Bacteria > Bacillati > Actinomycetota > Actinomycetes > Kitasatosporales > Streptomycetaceae > Streptomyces > Streptomyces sp. R11. The sequence continues at coordinate 8,494,168 of NZ_CP163432.1, read as the reverse complement.
GCTGGCGCTGGAGCATGCCGACGAGTTCGTGCTCGGCGTCGAAGGCGTGGGCGCGCAGCAGGGCCTGGCCGGCGAGGCCGGCGGAGGCGGTGAGCAGGGCGCGCTCGTCAGGGCCGAAGTCGTGCGGGGCGTCCCAGCCGATCAGGCAGGCGCCGACCATCCGGCCCCCGGCGGGCAGCGGCAGGACGGCCAGGCCGCCGGGGCCGACGTCGGCGAGGGCCGGTTCCAGCAGGCTGCCGGCGGGCCAGATCTGGGCGCGGCCCTCGCGCAGGGCGGCGGCGAGGGTGGGCATGGCGCGCACGGGCGCGTCGGGCCATTCGGTACGCCACTCCACGCGCCACAGCTCCGGCCAGGACTCGGGGTCGGGCGGGTCGAGGACGGTGACGACAAGGCGGTCGCTCTCCAGCTCGGCGAGGGCGATGCGGTCGGCGCGCAGCGGCTTGCGCAGGGCCGTGACGACGGCGTGACTGACGTCGCGGACGGTGCCCGCGGTGGCGAGCGCGGCGGCGAGGCGCTGGACGCGGGCGACGTCGGTGACCTCGGCGCGCAGGGTGGAGGCGTCGGCCACGGTGCCGACGATGCGGGCCGGGAGTCCCTCGCCGCCGGGCAGCAGGCGGCCGCGCAGCCTGAGCCATCTGGGCGGGCCGGTGGGCTGAAGGACCCGGAACTCCAGGTCGCGGTCGCCGAGCGCCGTGTGGTCGGCCTCGACGACGGACATCAGGGACGGCAGGTCCTCCGGGACGGTCAGCCCCAGCAGGGTCTCGACCTTGCCGTCGAACTCGTCCGGGCCGAGTCCGAACAGCGCCAGGATGTCGTCGCCGACCTCGACGCGGCCGGTGTCCATGGCGAGGCTGAACGCGTTGGCCGGCAGCTCGCCCCCGTCCGTCGCCGCGGGCAGGGCGGGGAAGGCGACGGCCTCGGCGATCAGCTCCAGGCACTCCCGGTCGTCGGAGTCGAAGCCGCCGGGGCGCTCGCTCACGGCCAGCAGACAGCCGTCGCCCTCGTCGCCGTGGGTCGGCAGGGCCGCCAGGAAGAAGTCCGGGCCGGGTGCCCGTCGGGACTCCGTTCGCGCGGCCAGTTCCGCCGGGCCCAGCCACCGTGCGTCTCCGCTGCGCAGCGCGCCGGCCACCGCGGACCGGCCGGAGCGCGGGTAGCTGTCGCGCAGTCCGTAGAAGGTCCTCGGCACACCGGCGGACTCGACCAGGCACAGCAGGTCCTCGTCCTCGCCCGGCGCGTACACGGCGGCGAGTGTCGCTCCGCCGAAGACGAGCGCCTGCTCGAGCACGCGGCGCAGTCGGTCCGGTGAGTCCGGATCGGCGGCGACCGTCTTGAGGGCAACTTCGGCACGAAGCCTTCTCGTTCCGCGTTCCGCGGCGCCCTCACCGACCACGTCCGCCATTACAGCGCTTATCAGACACCTGCGCAGCCCCTGTGGCGCGTTCCGTGAAGCGGGCGGGATTCCGGTGCTCGAAAGGCCCCGAACATGTCTTTACGCATGCGTTCCGCACGGTGATCTCGTGACAGTCGTGACTGTCCGTAGCCGTTGCATCGCTGGAAGTCTCGGTGCCGGACCTGCCGAGGGGGGACGCATGGACAAGCGCTACGAGGTGTACGCGCTCGCCGACAGGCACTTCTACGAGACGCCGGACCGGCTGTCCGCGGGCGCGCAGGGCGCCGCGCGTCTGTACGAGGCGGCGCGCGACGAGGTCCCCGACAACTGGACGGCGGCACGGATCGGCGACTGGCTGATGCTGACGCCGCTCGGCCCGGACGGCGCCCCGCTGCCGGGCCCGGCGCAGGGCTGGAAGATCCATGCCTCGGCCACCCTGGCGAACGCGGAGCAGATCGCGCGGATCGTGTGGGACTACTGCGTGCCGAGGGGCATCCCGTTCAAGTTCGTGCCCGGCCCGCAGCTGCTGCATCTGCGCAACGCCAAGTACGCGGGACGCGACTCCAGCGGCAAGTTCGTCACCGTCTACCCGGCCGACGAGCAGCAGCTCCACACGGTGCTGCGCGAGTTGGGCCGGCTGCTGGAGGGGTTCGAGGGGCCGTACATCCTCACCGATCTGCGGTGGGACGACGGTCCGCTGTACGTCCGCTACGGCGCCTTCGCGCGCCTCTTCGTGGTCGACGACCGCGGTTCGCTGGTGCCGGCGGTGCGGGACGGGGAGGGCCGGTTGGTGCCGGACCGGCGGGCGCCGTCCTTCCAGGTGCCGGAGTGGGTGACGCTGCCCGAGTTCCTCGCGCCGCAGCTGGCGGCCCGCAACACCACGACGGTCGGCGAGTTGCCGTACCGCATCGAGAAGGCGCTGCACTTCTCCAACGGCGGCGGGGTGTACACGGGCACCGACACGCGGGACGGACGCAAGGTGGTCCTCAAGGAGGGCCGCCCGCACGCCGGCCTCGCCGCGGACGGCGCGGACGCCGTGACCCGGCTGGAGCGGGAGCGGCAGGCGCTCGAGCAGCTGGCGGGGACCGGTGTGGTTCCCGAGGTGCGCGACTGGTTCCTGCTCGGCGATCACCGCTTCCTGGTCATCGACTTCGTGGCGGGGCGCCCCCTCAACTCCTTCTTCGCCGAACGACACCCGCTGATCGGCCCGGACCCCGAGCCGGGCGCCGTGGCCGACTACACGGCCTGGGCCCTGCGCATCCACCGCGCCGTCGAGCGTGCGGTGGACACCGTGCACGGGCGCGGGATCGTCTTCAACGACCTGCACGTCTTCAACATCATGGTCGCCCCCGACGAGGAGTCGGTGTCCCTGCTCGACTTCGAGGCCGCGGCCCCGGTCGGCGAGAACGGCCGCCAGGTCGTCGCCCACCCCGGCTTCCTGGCCCCGGCCGACCGCAGGGGCGTGGACGTCGACCGCTATGCCCTGGCCTGCCTGAGGCTGGCGATGTTCCTGCCGATCACCTCGTTGTTCGTGGTGGACCGCGACAAGGCGGCGCACCTGGCGGACGTGATCGCAAGTCAGTTCCCTGACGTGCCGCGGGAGTTCCTGGACGAGGCGGTCGCCGAGATCTGCCGTGACGTGGCCGGTCCCGAGCGTGCAGCGCACACGGCCCGCGCCCGCTCCGCGTCCTTCGTGGAACCCGGCGACTGGCCCTACAGCCGCGATTCGATGGTCAAGGCGCTGCTCGCCTCGGCCACCCCGGAGCGTGAGGACCGGCTCTTCCCGGGCGACGTCGCCCAGTTCTCCGACGGCGGCGGGCTGGGCCTCGCCCATGGCGCGGCCGGCGTGCTGTACGCCCTGGCCGCGACCGGCGCCGAGCGCTACGACGAGGGTGAACGCTGGCTGCTGGACCGCACCGACCCGCCACCGGTCGGCACTGCGCTGGGCCTGTACGACGGTCTCGCGGGCGTGGCCCACGTCCTCGACATGCTCGGCCACCGGCAGCGCGCCCTGGACCTGATCGACACGGTCCTGCGCGAGAGGTGGCAGCGCCTCGCCTCCGACCTGCGCGGCGGACTGGCCGGGCTGGGGCTGGTCCTCGGCGGGCTCGCCGACACCACCGGCGAGCCGGAACTGCGCGAGCGGGCGGCGGAGGCCGCGGACATCCTCGTACAGCGGCTGACCGCACCGCCCCCGTCCGGGGCCCGGCCGCGCGCCGGACTGCTGCGGGGCGCGAGCGGACCCGCGCTGTTCCTGCTGCGCCAGTACGAACGGACCGGAGACCGGCGACTGTTGGACGCGGCCGGCGAGGCGCTGCGCCAGGACCTGGCGTGCTGCGTGGAGCAGAAGGGCGGCTCGCTGGAGGTCGACGAGGGCTGGCGGACCATGCCGTATCTGGGCGACGGGAGCGTCGGCGTGGGGATGGTCGTCGACGACTACCTCGCGCACGCCGCCGGCAGCGACGGCGGGGCCGCACGGACCGCGCGGGACTCCGGCGTCGGCACGGACGCGCTCGAGCGGGCCCGCGCCGGCATCCTCACCGCCGCCACCTCACGTTTCTACGCTCAGCCCGGCCTCTTCCAGGGACGTGCCGGGATGATCCTGCACCTCAGCCGTACGACGGCACCGGGCGCGGACGCGGACCGGCTGGCCGGGCAGATCGCCGGGCTCGGCTGGTACGCGATGTCCTACCAGGGCCAACTGGCCTTCCCCGGACACCAGATGATGCGGCTCTCCATGGACCTGGGCACCGGAACGGCCGGCTGCCTGCTCGCGCTCGGAGCCGCCCTCGGCGCCGACGCGGCGAGCGCCACCCCGGCCCACCTGCCCTTCCTCCCGCCGCCGACGCGGCACCCGGAACGCGGCTCCGCCACCTGACGGAGTCGTGACACAACCCCGTCCCCACCAATGAGAGGACTCGACATGGCACTGCTCGACCTGCAGACGATGGAGACCGAGGAGTACACCGGCGGCGGCAGCGTGGCCAGCCTCCTCCTGTGCGCCAGCCAGGCCAGCATCACGCTCTGTCTCTGACGGACATCGCGCAACCGCGGCCCCGGGCGGTCTCCCTCCCTCACGGGAGGGCCGCCCGGGGCCCTTGCCCGGACGAGGGAGTGAGGCCGCAGCCGTATGAGGCGCACGACGACTCCTGCCGACGACGCTTCCCGAGCCCTGTTGCGTGCGGCCACCCGGCACAGCGGGACCCGCACGGCAGCCCTGTGTCTGGTGGCGACGGCCGCGACCGGGGCCGGGCTGCTGCTGCCCGCCGCCCTCGGGCGGACCCTGGACCTCCTGCTGGCCCGGGCGCCGGCGACGAGCTGGGTCCTGTGCTGCGCCGGACTAGTACTGCTGCTCGCCCTGCTCGACGGATGCCAGAGCGTCCTCGTCGGCACCGTCGACGCCCGGACAACCGCCTGGCTGCGGCGGCGGCTGACCGGTCACGTCCTGGCCGTGGGCCCGCGGGCCACCGCCCGCTTCGGGTCCGGCGACCTGGTCGCACGGCTCGTCGGCAACGCCGCGCAGGCCGGCACCGCACCGGCCGCCCGTGCCGCACTGCTCGCCGCGCTCGCCGGACCGGTCGGGGGCATCGTCGCCCTCGGCCTGATCGACCTGTGGCTCGCGGCCGTGTTCCTCGCCGGGGCGCCGGTACTGGCCGCCCTGCTGCGGACCTTCGCCCGCGACACCTCCCGCTGTGTGAGCCGCTACCAGCAGGAACAGGGCCGGATCGCCGCCGCGCTCGCCGAGGCCGTCGACGGCCACCGCACCATCCGCGCGGCGGGTGCGACGGACCGGGAGACGGCGCGGATCCTGCGGCCGCTGCCCGAACTCTCCCGTGCCGGGCACCGGATGTGGCGGGTGCAGGGGCGGGCCGCCGCTCAGGCCGTCACCGTGGCCCCGCTGCTGCAGCTCGGTGTCATGGCCGTCGCCGGCGTCCTGCTCACCCAACACCGGCTGTCCGTCGGCGAGATGCTCGCCGCCTCCCGTTACGCGGTACTGGCGACCGGCGTCGGCGTGCTGGTCGCCCAGCTCGCGAGCCTCGCCCGCGCCCGGGCGGCGGCCGGACGCCTCGGCGAGGTCGTCGCCGAGCCCGCCCCCGCCCATGGCGTGCGCCGACTGCCTCCCGGCCCCGGCCGCCTGGAACTGCGCGGCGTGACCGCCCGGCGCGGCGGACACACCGTGCTGGCCGGGATCGACCTGGTCGTCCCCGGCGGCACCACCCTGGCCGTGGTCGGGCGTTCCGGCGCGGGCAAGTCGCTGCTCGCCGCGCTCGCCGGGCGCCTGGCCGACCCGGACGACGGCGAGGTCCTGCTCGACGGAGTGCCACTGACGGAGCTGACCCACCACGACCTGCGCCGCGCCGTCGCCTACGCCTTCGAGCGCCCCGCCCTGCTGGGCGGCACCGTCGAGGACGCGATCGGCCTGGGCCTGCCGGACCCCTCCCCCACCCGCATCCGGGAGGCTGCCCGCACGGCCCACGCGGACGACTTCATACGCCGCCTGCCCCACGGCTACGGCACGGCACTTGCCGACGCCCCGCGCTCCGGCGGCGAGTCCCAACGCCTCGGACTCGCCCGGGCATTCGCCCACGACGGGCGCCTGCTGATCCTCGACGACGCGCTGTCCAGCCTCGACACCGTGACGGAGGCCCGCATCACCCAGGCCCTGACCGGCGGCTCGTCCGCCACCCGCCTGCTGGTCGCCCACCGTGCGGCGACAGCGGCCAGGGCCGACGCCGTGGCCTGGCTGGACGGCGGGCGGGTGCGCGCGGTCGGGCGGCACCAGGAACTGTGGGACATCGCGGAGTACCGGGCGGCATTCGCCGGGGAGGAACCGGCGTGACCCGTGGCCTCTACCCGCGCGCGCTGCGCTTCCTGCGGGCCCGATGGCCCGTCCTCCTACGGCTCGCCCTCTGGTCGGTGCTGGAGACGGGACAGGGCTTCCTCATCGGGTACGCCCCGGCCCGCGCCCTGGACGACGGGTTCCTCCGGGGCCGCACGGAGGTCGGGCTCGGGTGGCTCGGTGTCGCCGGTCTCGGGGTCGTCGTCGGCGCGTACGGCACGGCTCGCGTGTACGGGGCCGTCGCGGCGCTGGTCGAACCGCTGCGGGACCGGCTCGTGACGCGGGTCGTGGAGCGCGGGGTACGGGAGGCGGACCGCGGGGCGCTGTCCCGGCTCACCCAGCAGGTGGAGATCGCGCGGGACACCTTCGCGGGGCTGGTCATGGTGTCGCGGTCGTTCGTGTTCACCGCGGTCGGCGCGCTGGCCGGCCTGTTCTCACTGGCCCCGCTGCTGCTGCTCGTCGTGCTGCCGCCGCTGGCCGCGGGAGTGGGCCTGTTCGCGGTGACGCTGCGTCCGCTGGCCCGCAGACAGGAGGTGTTCCTCGCGGCCGACGAGGCCCTGGCCGACCGGCTCGGCGCCGTCTGCCCCGGTCTGCGGGACATCACGGCGGCCGGCGCTCAGGAGCGGATGGCCGCCGATGCCGGGGACCTGGTGGACGCCGAGCAGCGGGCCGCCCGTTCCCTCGCCCGCTTCGGTGTGCTCCGCGTGGCCGCCCTCGCCCTCGGCGGACAGCTCCCGATCGTGCTGCTCCTGGCCACCGCGCCGTGGCTCCTGCGACACGGCGTCACCACCGGCGCCCTGGTCGGCGCCCTCGCCTATGTCACCCAGTCCCTGCTCCCGGCCCTGCACAACCTGGTCCACGGCCTGGGCACGAGCGGCTCACGGCTGGCGGTGGTGATACGGCGGCTGGTGCCGGAGGAGAGCGGGTCGGACAGGGCCCGGCGGCTCGGCGTGCCAGGCGTGCCAGGCGCATCCGACGCGGCCAGTGCGCCGAGCAAGCCGGATGCCTCCCGAGCGGCGACCGACCGGGGCACGCTCGGCACCACCGGTGCGCCGGCCGGCCAAGCCGAGGCGCCCGTGGCCACCGGGCCGCCCGCATCGCCCACTCACCTCGACGACAGCCCGGCCCCGCCCCCACCTCCCGCCGACACACCCGCACCCTCCCCGGACCACGCCGACTCCCCGCGACCGACCACAGAACTCCCTCGCCCCACCACCCCCGGGCCCCCCGCCCTCACCCTCACCTCCGTCACCTTCGCCTACGGCCCCACCGCGCTCCCCGTGATCGACGACCTCGACCTCTCCCTCCCGGCCGGCTCCCACTTGGCCGTCGTCGGGCCGAGCGGGATCGGGAAGTCCACGCTGACGGCGCTGGTGGCCGGGCTGATGGAGCCCCGGTGCGGCACCATCCGGGTGTGCGGGGAGGCAGTGCCGGGACCCGGGGCCGCCGCGCGACGGGTGCTCATTCCGCAGGAGGCGTACGTGTTCACCGGCACCCTCGCCGAGAACCTCGCCCTGCTGCGGCCGGACCCCGTCTCCGAGGCGGAGCTGCTCGCCGCCGCCGAGGCGGTCGGGCTGGCGCCGCTGCTCGACGCGCTGGGCGGGCCGCAGGGCCGGGTGGACCCCGGGGCGCTGTCCGCGGGCGAGCGGCAGTTGATCGCGCTGACCCGGGCCCACCTGTCCTACGCCCCGCTCGCGCTCCTCGATGAGGCGACCTGCCACCTCGACGCGCGGGCCGAGGAACGCGCGGAGCAAGCCTTCGCGGCCCGCCCCGGCGGCACTCTGGTCGTCGTCGCGCACCGCATCAGCTCGGCCCGCCGTGCCGACCGCGTCCTGATGATGGACGGCCGCGACACGGCGCACGGCACCCACGACGAGCTCGTACGGCGCTCGGCGCGCTATCGCGAACTCGTCGGCGGCTGGACGCCCGTGCCGCGGTAGTGGTCAGAGCCAGCCCTCGCCCTGGGAGATCCGGATCGCGTCGATGCGGTTGCGGGCCCCGGTCTTGCGGGTGATGGCCGCCATGTAGTTGCGCACCGTCCCGTGGGACAGGTGCAGGCTCCCGGCGATCTCCGCGACGGAGGCCCCCTCCGCCGCGAGGGACAGCACGCTGAGCTCACGCCGGGTCAGCGGCATTTCGGCGGCCTTGAGGAAAGCAAAGCCCAGCGAATCGTCGACGAAACGTTCCCCCTCGGCGACGCGCCGGATGCCGCGCACCAGCCGGTCCGGCGAGCCCTCCTTGTCGACGTACCCGAGCGCCCCCGCCTCCAGGGCCCGCTTCAGCAGCCCCGGCCGGTGAGCGCTCGCCAGCACCAGCAGGTGCGGCGGCGTCCGGCCCGCGTCCCGTAATCGCAGCTCGGCTAGCGGGGGTATGCCGTACGTATCCGTGCAGTCCAGGTCCACCGCGCACACGTCCGGTCGGACGGAACGCACGCGCGCGGGCGCGCTGCGCCAAGGGGCGTCGTACACCTCCAGGCCCGGATCTCGGCGCAGCCACTCCGCCAGCACCGATCGCACCAGACACGCGTCATGCACCACAAGGACCCGAATCACTGCCGCCCCTCCACCCCGTCGTTCGTCGCTCTCATGGTGTTGAGCGCGTGCCCCATTGTTGGCGTCCATGACCGTCTGCGGGCGCGAAGATCCGGCCATCAGGGTGCGCGGGGGCGCACGCGAGGCGCCCGTACGCCGGGGTCGCGCATCGACTGTGGGGGCATGGGCTGACGCCCAGGGGGTAAGCGCCGCCCTTGCTGTGCCGGGCGGTCCGGCGGTGCTCGATGCCGCTCGCCGTGCGCGGCGGGCCGCGAGGAGGGAGATTTAAGCCCTGAGAGCCGTCGCGCGGCCCTGCGGAGGAGGTGGTCGGCGTGTCCGACGGGCAGACGTCCGCCCAGGCGCCGGCCGCCGCGCGGACCCGGGTCGGCCGGCCCCTCCTGTCGCTGGCGCTTGCCTCGATGATGGACGAGGTGCACGCGCACTCCGGTGCGGTGTACCTGCTGGCGGCCGACGAGCCCGTGCTGGAGATGGCGGTGATGGCCGGCCTGCCCCGGGCGTTCGCGGCGCCCTGGGAACGGGTCGGGCTGAGCGCGCCGATCCCGGTCGCGGAGGCCGTGCGTGAGCGGCGGCTCGTCTGGGTCAAGGGCGAGGAGGACATGGCGGCCCGCTATCCGCGGATCGCCGTCGTCCTGCCGTATCCCTTCGCGCTGGCCGCGCTGCCCGTGGCCACCGAGACCACCGCCTATGGCGCGATCTTCGTGACCTGGCCCGGCGCGCACCCCCCGGAACTGTCGGAGCGGGAGCGCGACCATCTCACCGCCGCCTGCCGACGGCTCGCGGTGCGGCTGGAACGCGCCCTGGAGGAGAGCCTTCCGCCGCTGCCGGAGCCCGATCTGGTCGCCGGGCCGGCGTTCAGCGGCGCCGCCGGCACGCTCGGCACGGTGGAGGCGGCACGCATGGTGTCGCGGCTGCCGTACGGCCTGTGCTCGCTCGATCTGCACGGCCGGGTCAGCTTCGCCAACCCCGCGGCGGCCGAGCTGATCGGCGTCCCGGTCAACCGGCTGCTCGGCAACCAGCTGTGGGCATCGGTGCCGTGGCTCAACGACCCGGTGTACGAGGACCGCTACCGGGCCGCGCTGATGAGCCAGCACACCACGTCCTTCCTGGCGCTGCGCCCGCCCGGCGACTGGCTGTCGTTCCGCATGTATCCGAGCACGACCGGTCTGAGCGTGCGGATCAGCCGGGCCCGCGCGGTGGCGGAGATGGGCAGCAGTGGGCCGCGGCAGGACGACCCGCCGGGCCGGCTGGTGACCATCTCCCAGGTGCTGAGCCTGGCCGGCGCGCTCACCGAGGCGGCGAGTGTGCAGGACGTGGTGCAGCTGGTCGCCGACGAGATCGTCCCGGCCGTCGGCAGCCAGGCGCTGGTCGTCCTGGGATCGCGGGCGGGCCGCCTGCACGTGCTCGGTCACCGCGGTTATGCGGATCCGCAGGTCGTCGAGCGCTTCGACGGTCTGCCGCTGACCGAGCTGACACCGGGCACACACGCGCTGACCACCGGCGTGCCCGCGTTCTTCGACTCCCAGCAGGAGCTGGAGCGCCTGTATCCGACGCGGTCCTCGACGCCCGACGGCTTCGCGGCCTGGGCGTATCTGCCGCTGATCGCCTCGGGACGGCCGGTGGGCACCTGCGTGCTCGCCTACTCGGAGCGGCATCCCTTCCCGGCGGACGAGCGGGCGGTCCTGACCAGCCTCGGCGGGCTCATCGCGCAGGCGCTGGAGCGCGCCCTGCTCTACGACGTCAAGCACCAGCTGGCACACGGACTGCAGGCCGCCCTGCTCCCGCACTCGCTGCCGCCGCTCGCCGGCGTCGAAGCGGCCGCGCGCTATCTGCCCGCCACCCAGGGGATGGAGATCGGCGGTGACTTCTACGACCTGGTGCCGATGGAGGACGGGTTGACGGCGGCGGTGATCGGGGACGTGCAGGGGCACAACGTCACGGCGGCCGGCCTGATGGGCCAGATCCGCACCGCCGTACGGGCGTACACGACCGTCGGTCAGGCTCCGGAGGAGGTCATGCGCAGCACCAACCGGCTGCTGCTCGACCTCGGCTCCGACCTGTTCGCAAGCTGTCTGTATCTGCGCCTCGATCCGGAACACGGGCGGGCGGTGATGGCCCGTGCCGGGCATCCGCCGCCGCTGCTGCGACGGCCGGACGGACGCGTGCGGGTGCTCGACCTCGCGGGCGGCCCGCTGCTGGGCATCGACGGCTCGCCCACGTATCCGACGACGGAGGTCGAACTCACGCCAGGCTGTGTGCTCGTCCTCTACACCGACGGGCTGATCGAGTCCCCCGGCGTCGACATCGAGGACGCGCTCGCCGAGCTCGGCCAGTTGCTCGCCGAGGCCGGGGAGCTGCCCTTGGACGAACTCGCCGATCTGCTCGTGCAGCACAGCGCGTCCAGGCACGAACGGGTCGACGACGTGGCGCTGCTGCTGTTGCGGGCGCGCGGCTGACGGCTGCGGACACGACAGCGGTCCGACCCTCCCGCCGGAGGGCCGGACCGTGTTGTCGTCCGGATCACTCGGATCCGTGCGCCGGTGTCAGGGCGTCAGTTCCCGACGCCGTTTCCGACGATCTCGCCGAGGCCGTTGCCCGTGCCGTCGGCGTTGCCGCCGCCGACCTCTTCACCGGCACCGGCCTCCTCGCCCGCACCGGCTTCCTCACCGGCACCGGCCTCTTCACCAGCGCCGGCCTCTTCACCGGCACCCGCTTCCTCGCCCGCGCCGGCCTCTTCACCGGCACCCGCGCCGCCGCCCGCGGCGTCACCGCCGAGGGTCGCGCCGACCGCCTCCAGGGCGGTGGTCACCGGCTGGAAGAAGGTCTCGCCGCCGACCGTGCAGTCACCGCTGCCACCGGAGGTCAGGCCGATCGCCAGTCCGTCCTGGGTGAACAGGGAGCCGCCGCTGTCGCCGGGCTCGGCACAGACGTCGGTCTGGATGAGCCCGGTGACGGTGCCCTCCGGGTAGTTGACGGTGGCGTCGAGTCCGAGGACCTGACCGTCGTTCAGCCCGGTGGTGCTGCCCATCCGGAAGACCTGGAGTCCCACCTCGGCGTCCGCCGCCTGGCTGATCGGGACGGCCTGGTCGCCGACGTTGACCTCGCTCGGCGCCTCGGTCGCCGGGTCGTCGTACTTCACGAGCGCGAAGTCGCCGTCGCCGGGGAAGGTGGACTGGTCGACGGTGGCGATCGGCTGGCCGCCCTCGGTGTCCGACCACTCGTTGCCGCCGAGGGTGCAGTGACCGGCGGTCAGGAAGGCGGGGGTGCCGTCGCCCGCGGTGACGTTGAAGCCCGCGGAGCAGCGTGAGCCGCCGGCGAAGATGGCGTCGCCACCGGAGAGGAACGTCTTGAAGGTGCCGGCCGACTTCTTGATGGTCGCCATGCCCGAACCGAGGCTGTCGACGGTCGACTCCAGCTGGTCCCAGTTGTCGCCGGTGACGGTGCTGTCGGCGGTGACGAGGATCTTGTTCGTTCTGGGGTCGACCGACCACGCCGTGCCCGGGATGGTCGCCTCGGACTTCAGGGTCTGCGCGCCGGACGCGAGCTCGTTCAGGCTGTTCTCGACCTCGCGGACCTTCGCGCCGGCCTGCTTCGCCTGGACGATCACGTTGTTGTTGTCGCCGGGGATGACGTTGACGACGAGCTGCTGGCTCTCGGCGTCGTAGTACGAACCGGCGAAGGCGTCGCCGAGCAGTCCCGCGAGCTGCGAGGCGAGATCCGAGGCGTCCGCCGCCTTCAGGGTCTTGGGAGCGGCGGCGCTGTCCGTCGCGGCGTCCTGCGACGCGTTGGCGTTGGGCAGCAGGATCGCGGCCGCTCCGAGCGCCACCACGCTGCCCGCTGCTATCGCGGCCTTGCGCTTCGGAATTCGCTTGTGACTCAAACTTCTCGACCTCCTGGGGGACGGGGTCTGTGCCGCCTCGTGCGGCAGCTTTTCGGGGCGCCTGGTTGGCAGTTGGTACGCACGGGCCGCGCGGGGCGTTCAATTCCGTTTCATCGCGTCGCGTTCGCAACACCGAATCGGCCAAGGAACGCACCTGTCGGTCCGGCGGCGGGAACAATCCCCCATATGACGATGACCACCGCTGAAGCCGACAAGATCCTCTCCGCCAACTTCGCCCCCTGGGTCCTCGACTTGGGCCTGTCCGTCGAGGCGGTGGAGGGCCACCGCGCGATCCTGCGCATGCCCTGGTCGGACGGGCTGGCCCGGGAGGGCGGCGCCCTGTCGGGGCAGGCGCTCATGGCCGCCGCCGACACCGCCACCGTGATCGCCGTGTCGGCGGCGCGCGGGTCGTACGTGCCGATGACGACGGTGCAGCAGTCGACGTCATTTCAGCGCGCCGTGATCGGTTCGGATGTCCTGATCGAAGCGGTCGTCACCAAGCTGGGCCGTCGCATGGCGTTCGCGGACATCGCGATGACCGACGAGGGGTCGGGGGAAATCGCGGCCCGGGCGAGCACGGTGTACGCCCTTCTGGGCTGACCGAGCCGACACGATCCGCTACCGATCAGTAACGGTCGGTTGAGAAAGTGGAGCGGAATCCATGCTTCAGCGAATCTGCACATTCAATACTCAACGAAGTCACCGGGGGCCGAGGTTCTGCACAGGGGCGCTACCGGCGGTCACCCCCTTGAGGCCGGAGTGTCGGATTCGCCGCCACCTTCACCACCCTGCCGTGAGGCGATGCAACAGCTCGTCCGAGCCGATGCTGTGACGCATGTGAAGAAGTCGCCGACAAGACGTGGCGACTTCTGCACGGATCGATGCCGCTGAGATCAAAGTGCCCTGGTGAGGCCGAAGTTTGATTGGAAGCCCGTACCCGCAGCGTGCTTTGATCCATCGCACCGCAGGGGTCGTGAACGCCTCCCGGAAACGGGAGGCGGATGCCTGTGGTCGCGGCCGTCATCTGTCCCCAGAGGGGGCCGCTCCCCCTTGTGAGATATCCATTAGGAAGGGAAGTTCCATCATGAACTCCACCCCCCAGGTTGCGACCGTCGAGATCTCCGACGCCGAGCTCGACAACGTCTCCGGCGGCCTGCAGGTCAACGCCGTGAACGGTGCCCTCGACGCTGTCAACGGCATCGCCCCGGTTTCCGGCCTGGTCGACACGGTCGTCGGCACCGTGGAGGGTGTCACCGGCCTGAACACCGCCCCGGTCTCGGGCCTGGTTGCCGGTCTCTGATCGCACCTTTCATACCACTGAGTCCCGGAGCCATTCCCCGGCTCCGGGGCTCTTGGGTGCCTGAAAACAGCTGGGCACCGTCCGCATCACGACCGGCCCGCGCGCGCCGGTCTCCACTCATCCTCAGGTGAGGGAAAGTTCCGTGCAGTTCCGCCAACAGGCCCTCGCCAAGCTCCAGTCACCGGAGGAGCTCGACCTTCCGGTGCGCTTCGCCCGTCCCCAGGGCTGGCTGGTCCTCTCCGTGACGGTGGTCGTCATGGCCGCCGCGTCCGTGTGGGCGGTGACCGGCTCGGTCGCCTCCACCGTCGGCGCGCCCGCCATCCTCACCCACGGGCAGGGCAGCTACATCCTGCAGAGCCCGGTCGCCGGGCAGGTCACCTCGGTCCTCGCCAAGCAGGGCCAGCGGCTGCCCGCCAACTCCCCCGTACTGAAGGTCCGTACCGCCGAGGGCGAGACGGTCGTCCGCACGGTCGCCGCGGGCCGGGTCACCGGCCTCGCCGCCACCATCGGGCAGATCATCCAGACCGGCGCGAACGTCGCCGCCGTGGAGAAGGTCGCCCACACCGAGGACCCGCTGTACGCGACGGTGTACGTCCCCGCCGAGAACGCGGCGTCCATCCCCGACAAGGCCGCCGTGGACCTCACCGTCCAGTCGGTGCCCACCCAGGAGTACGGCGTCCTGCGCGGCCATGTGAAGTCGGTGGACCGCTCCGTGCAGTCGGCGCAGCAGATCGCCGCGTTCCTCGGGGACAACCAGCTCGGCGAGCAGTTCACCAAGGACGGCAGGCCGGTCGCCGTACTGGTGAAGCTGGACGAGAAGTCGAGCACCGAGAGCGGCTACAAGTGGTCGTCCGCGGACGGGCCGCCGTTCTCCCTCACCTCCATGACCATGGCCGACGCCTCGATCCGGCTGGCCGACGAGCGTCCCGTCGATTGGCTGCTGCCGTGAGCGCCGCACAGGAGACCCGCAGCAGGCGCCGTGCCGCACCGCCGAAGCGCCCCGTGCCCAAGGGCAGGTCGAAGACCGTCCGCACACCCACCGTGCTCCAGATGGAGGCCGTGGAGTGCGGCGCCGCCTCCCTCGCGATGGTGCTGGGCCACTACGGCCGCCATGTCCCGCTGGAGGAACTGCGCATAGCGTGCGGCGTCTCCCGCGACGGCTCGCGCGCCAGCAACCTCCTGAAGGCCGCCCGCAGCTACGGCCTGACGGCCAAGGGCATGCAGATGGACACGGCCGCCCTCGCCGAGGTGAAGACGCCGGCCGTCCTGTTCTGGGAGTTCAACCACTACGTCGTCTACGACGGCATGGGCCGCCGCTTCGGCCGCCGGGGCGTCTACATCAACGACCCCGCCAAGGGCCGCCGTTTCGTGCCCATGGAGGACTTCGACGGCAGCTTCACCGGCGTCGTCCTGGTCATGGAGCCCGGCGAGGACTTCAGCAAGGGCGGTCGCAAGCCGGGCGTGCTCGGCGCGATGCCGGCCCGGCTGCGCGGCACCGCGGGCACGATGCCCGCCGCGGTCCTGGCGAGCCTCCTGCTGGTGGTGGTCGGCGCGGCGGTGCCCGCACTGAGCCGCACGTACATCGACATGTTCCTCATCGGCGGCCAGACCTCCCTGCTGGGCGTGCTGTTCGCCTCGATGGGAACCTGTGTCGCGCTCACCGTGGTGCTGACCTGGCTGCAACAGGCGAACCTGCTGCGCGGCCGGATCATCTCCTCCACCCTCTCCAGCGCCCGCTTCCTGCGCCATCTGCTGCGGCTGCCGGTGACCTTCTTCTCCCAGCGCAGCCCGGCCGACCTCGTGCAGCGGCTGCAGTCGAACGACGCGGTGTCCGAGACGCTGGCCCGTGACCTCGCGGCGGCGGGCGTGGACGCGGTGGTCGTCGTCCTCTACGCGATCCTCCTCTACACCTACGACCCCCAGCTCACCTTCGTCGGCATCGGCGTCGCCCTCCTGAACGTCGTCGCCATGCGCGTCGTCATCCGTCTGCGCGCGACCCGTACGGCGAAGCTGCGCGCGGACAGCGCCCGGCTCACCAACACCGCCTACACCGGCCTTCAGCTGATCGAGACGATGAAGGCGACCGGCGGCGAGGACGGCTACTTCCGCAAGTGGGCCGGACAGCACGCCACCACGCTGGAGGAGCAGCAGCGCCTCGGCGTTCCGAGCGCCTGGCTGGGCGTGGTCGCCCCGACGCTCGCCACGCTCAACAGCGCGCTCATCCTCTGGATCGGCGGCATGCGTGCGATCGAGGGGGGCATATCCGTGGGCCTCCTGGTCGCCTTCCAGGCCCTGGTCACCCGCTTCACCGCCCCGATCACCCGCCTGAACGGCGTCGCGGGCCGCATCCAGGACTTCGCCGCCGACGTGGCCCGGCTGAAGGACGTGGAGAACTTCGAGGCGGACCCGCTCTACGGCCGCCCCGGCGCGGGCGATTCGACCCGCCGGCTGCACGGCCACGTCGAGCTGCAGAACATCACCTTCGGCTACAGCCCGCTCGACAAGCCCCTGCTCACCGGCTTCGACCTGACCGTCGGCCCCGGCCGGCAGGTGGCCCTGGTCGGCGGCTCCGGCAGCGGCAAGTCCACGGTGTCCCGCCTCATCTCGGGTCTGTACGCCCCGTGGGAGGGCGTCATCCGCATCGACGACCGGCGCATCGAGGACATCCCGCGCGGCGCCCTCGCCGCCTCCGTCTCCTTCGTCGACCAGGAGGTCTTCCTGTTCGAGGGCACCGTCCGCGACAACGTGGCGCTGTGGGACCCGTCGATCCCGGACGAGGCGGTGGTGGACGCCCTGCGCGACGCGGCGATGTACGACGTGGTGATGCGCCGCCCTGGCGGCATCCAGAGCAAGGTGGAACAGGACGGCCGCAACTTCTCCGGCGGTCAGCGCCAGCGTCTGGAGATCGCGCGGGCGCTGGTGCGGCGGCCGAGCATCCTGGTGCTGGACGAGGTGACGAGCGCCCTGGACGCCGAGACCGAGCTGCTCGTGATGGACAACCTGCGCAAGCGCGGCTGTGCCTGTGTGGTGATCGCGCACCGGCTCAGCACCGTGCGCGACAGCGACGAGATCGTCGTACTCCAGCACGGCACGATCGTGGAACGCGGCCGGCACGAGGACCTGGTGGCACGCGGCGGCGCGTACGCGGCACTGGTCAAGGAGCGGTGAGATGACCTCCGTCCACGAGGGTGACCTCGTTCTCAACGCGCTCGGGCAGATGGGCGCACGGATCGACTGCGCCGGGCACAACCGACTCGACCTCGAAGGGCCGCAGGTGCTGTGGCTGGTCGCGTCCGGCGCCGTCGACCTGTTCGCGGTCGACGCCGGGCAGCAGGGCCACTGGCATCACCTCGGCCGGCTGGAGGCGGGCTCACTGCTGCTCGGCCCGGTCCCGGGACCGCAGCACACCCTGGTGGCCCGCCCGCTCAGGGACTGCGTCGTGCACCGCATCGGGCTGCGCGAGCTGTACCAGCCCGCGAACACACAGACCTGGTCCTACGACGAGTACGGCAACCCGCAGTACGTCCCGCCGCAGACGAGCCCGCTGGAGTACGCCCTCGCACTGGGCGTCGGCCGCAGCCTCACCATCCTCTTCCAGGCACCCATGGCCACCGAACGGGCGGCCGAGGTCACCGACGACGACGTCTTCTGGATGCAGGTGCCGCCGGGCAGCGTGCAGTACGGCTCGCTCTACGGCGCCGAGGCCGCCGCCGATCTGCTGATGGACCCGGCGGTCTGGCAGTCCATGGTCGACCAGCAGTACCGCCTGCTGACCACGCTGGACCGCTGGATCGAGCAGCTGGAGCGCACCCACGAGTCGCGCACGGCGGAGGGCATCAAGGCCGGCGAGGCGGTGCGCGCCCAGGCCGACCGGACGCTGCTGGCGTCCATCGGCAGGCGCAGCGACAAGCGCACGACGGCCGCCGACGCGGACGCCAGCCACGCGGCCTGCAAGCTGGTCGCCCAGGCAGCCGGGATCACGCTGGCCGAGCCCGCGCAGAGCGGCACCGAGAGCGACCGGCTCGACCCGGTCGAGCGCGTGGCCATCGCGTCGCGCGTGCGCACCCGGGCGGTGCGGCTGGACGGGCCCTGGTGGCGGGACAACGTGGGGCCGCTGGTGGGTCACCGGGCACTGTCGGGTGCGCCGGTGGCGCTGCTGTGGCGGCGCGGCGGCTATGTCGCCGTCCATCCGGCGACCGGCCGTGAGACGCCGATCGAGAAGGCCAACGCGGAGGAGTTCGAGCCGCGTGCGGTGATGTTCTACCGCCCGCTGCCCGATCGCGCGTTGAGCCCGCTGCGGCTGCTGCGGTTCAGCATGCGGGGCACGGGCGGTGATCTGACGAACCTCCTGATCAGCGGTCTGGTGACGGTCGCGATCGGCGCGCTGGTGCCGATCGCGACGGGCAAGGTGCTCGGCGAGTTCGTCCCCAAGGCGCAGACCGACCTGATCGTGCAGTTCTGTCTGGCCGTGATGATCAGCAGTGTCGTGGCAGCGGCGTTCATGCTGTTGCAGAACCTGACGATCCTGCGCCTGGAGGGCCGCATCGAGGCGACGCTCCAACCGGCCCTGTGGGACCGGCTGCTGCGGCTGCCGACGAAGTTCTTCACCGAGCGCTCGACCGGTGAGCTGGCGAGCCAGGCCATGGGCATCAGTTCGATCCGCCGTCTGATGGCCGGGGTCGGTCCGGTCGTCGCGCAGTCGGTGACGGTCGGCGCGATGAACCTGTCGCTGCTGTTCTGGTACAGCGTCCCGATGGCGCTGGCGGCGATCGGCATGCTCGTCGTCATCGCCGGGGTGTTCCTGGGGCTCGGGCTCTGGCAGGTGCGCTGGCAGCGGCGGCTGGTGGTGTTGAGCAACAAGCTGAACAACCAGGCGTTCCAGACGCTGCGCGGGCTGCCGAAGCTGCGGGTCGCGGCGGCCGAGAACTACGCGTACGCGGCGTGGGCGGACCGGTTCGCGCGCAGTCGTGAACTCCAGCAGAGGGTGGGGCGGATCAAGAACCTCACCACGGTGCTGGGTGCGGTGTATCTGCCCCTGTGCACGCTGCTGATGTTCATGTTGCTGGCAGGTCCGGCGCGCGGATCGATGTCGGCGGCGGCGTTCCTCACCTTCAGCACCTCGGTGACGATGCTGCTGACCTCGGTCACCCAGCTGACCGGCGCGTTCGTCTCGGCGGTGGCCGCGCTGCCGCTGTTCGAGGAGATCAAGCCGGTGCTGGAGGCCACGCCCGAGGTGCGCACGGCGAGCACCCGGCCGGGCCCGCTGACCGGTGCGATGGAGGCGCGCCGTCTGTCCTTCCGGTACTCCGACGACGGTCCCCTCGTCCTCGACGACGTGTCGTTCGACGTGCGGTCGGGCGAGTTCGTGGCGATCGTCGGCCCCAGCGGTTGCGGCAAGTCGACGCTGCTCAGGCTGCTGATCGGCTTCGACAAGCCGGTCTCGGGCAGTGTGCTGTACGACGGTCAGGACCTGGCGGCGCTCGACCAGTCGGCCGTACGACGGCAGTGCGGGGTCGTGCTCCAGCACGCGCAGCCGTTCACCGGGTCGATCCTGGACGTCATCTGCGGTACGGAGCCGTACACGCCGGAGGAGGCGATGGCGGCGGCCGAGATGGCGGGGCTCGCGGAGGACATCAAGCGGATGCCGATGGGGCTGCACACCATCGTCTCGGGCAGCGGCGCGATCTCCGGCGGGCAGCGGCAGCGCCTGATGATCGCCCAGGCGCTGATCCGCCGACCGCGCATCCTGTTCTTCGACGAGGCGACCAGCGCCCTCGACAACGAGACGCAGCGCACGGTCATCGAGAGCACCAAGGCCCTCAACGCCACCCGCATCGTCATCGCGCACCGTCTGTCCACGGTGCTGGACGCCGACCGCGTGATCGTGATGGAGGACGGCAAGGTCGCCCAGCAGGGCCCGCCCGCACAGCTGCTGGCGGACACACACGGGCGGTTGCACGAGCTGGTTCGGCGCCAGATGGCGTGATCGGTGGGTCGGGCCGGAGCCGTAGAAGTCCGGGGCCGTCTCAGGGGTTCGGTCGGCAACCCCTGAGGCATCTCCCCCGCACGACCCCGACCGCGACCCGGTGCCTTCCCTGGTTCCGGTCCTGAACGGTTGTGACCCCGAGTGGATCACTGCCACGTTCGATCATGCGGGCATTCCCGTGATCCGTTCAACAGGACCCTTGGAAGGGACTTCATGCACCCACTCATCAGAGGGCTCACCGGATTGCTCGCCGCCGGATTACTCGCCGGGTCACTCACCGGAGGGTCGACTCCGAGCGCGGCGGCGGCGCAAGCCGACCGTCCCGGCGCGGGGTCGCCGAAACAGCGGGCGATCGACTGGAAGCCGTGTCCCAAGGACGCCACCGCGGAATGCGGGACGCTGCGCCTGCCGGTCGACCGGGCCCGCCCGTCGGGCGAGGCGTTCGAGCTCGCGGTGGCCCGCCGCAGGGCGACCGATCCGGCTCGCCGGGTCGGGGTGTTACTGGTCAACCCGGGTGGACCGGGCGCTTCGGGTGTGGACTTCGCCGTGGACGACGCCAACTCCCACTTCAGCTCGGACCTCCAGGAGAGGTTCGACATCGTGGGGTTCGACCCGCGGGGCGTCGGCCGCAGCCACCCGGTGAAGTGCTCCGCCGAACTGCTGCGCCAACAGCCGTCGGTCTACCCCCGCAACCAGACGGAGTTCGATCGACTCGCCGACCACAACCGCGCGTTGCGCGAGGACTGCAGGCGGCACACCGGTCCGCTCTTCGACCACGCCGACACCTTGAGCGTCGTCCGGGACATGGACGCGCTGCGCAGGTCACTCGGCGAGAAGAAGGTCAACTACTTCGGCCACTCCTACGGCACCTTGATCGGCGAGCAGTACGCGGAGGAGTACGGCGACCGCATCCGGTCCATGGCCCTCACCGCGAACATCGACCACAGCCTCGGCACCCGGGAGTTCCTCGTCTCCTCCGCGGCCGCCGCCGAGGACTCGTTCCAGGAGTTCGTGAGGTGGTGCGACCGCACCAGCTCCTGCGCCCTGCACGGCCGTGACGTCACCGCCGTGTGGGACAGCCTGCTCGCCCGGGCGGACCGGGAGCAGATCCGCGATCCGGAGCGTCCGGACCGGGTCATCACCGCGCACGAGATCACGTTCAACGTCTTCAGGATGTTCTACGGCCCGGACCGGGAGGAACTGGCCACCTATGTGGCGGGCCTCGACGCGCAGGAACCGACCGAGCGGCCGCGATCCGCGCAATCTCCGCAGGTCCAGCCGTCGACCTCGCGGGGAGCGGACGAACAGACGGAAGCCGAACCGTTCTACGCGGTCTTCTGCCAGGACTGGCGTATCCGGGCCGAGGACTACCGGGAGTACGCCAGCCTGACCCAGGCCGAGATGAGGGCCGCACCGCACATGCGCGGTTCACCACGCGTGCATCCCGCGGTGGCCGGCTGCATCGGCTGGCCCGACGAGGTGAACAACCCGCAGCACCGTCTGCGCATCACCGAGGCGCCCAGGATCCTCATGCTGCATTCGCGGCACGACCCCGCGAACCACTTCTCGTGGGCGGCCAATGTGCACCGCCAGACCCGCGGGACGACCGTCCTGCTGCCGTACGAGGGCGCCGGACACGGTGTCTACGGCCGCAGCGACTGCACCCGTGACGCAGTCGGCGACTACCTCACGGAGCTGAGAACCCCGAGCCCCGGAATCAGTTGCGCACCTGCCACGACGAACTGATCGCGCTCAGGTGTCCAGGCCCGGGACCGGGGCACCGGAGGGGAGGCCTGCGGCCACGTAGCCGTCGTAGAACTCCTTCCAGGGCGCTTCGGCCCCGGCGTGCGGCCCGTCGAAACGCTCCCCGCGCGCGTGCGCGTCGAGGGCGGCCAGGCAGACCTCCCATCCGGCGCCGTTGCGGGCGGCGGTGTTCTCGGCGACCAGGACGTTGGTGAGCGTGAAACGGGTGCGGCCCTCGTCCAGGGCCTCCAGGTCGAAGTGCACCTCGTCGCCGCCCCACTCGAAGGACAGGTGCCGGGGCTCGTCGACGGCGATCACCCGTGCCGTGGAGTCCTCCAGGTTCGGGTCGCCGCTGAACTTGATGGTGCCGCCGGGGTGCAGCTCGATCTCGGCGCGGGAGGGGAACCAGTGCGCGAGTTCGTCGGCGTCGGTCACGAACTGCCAGACGCGCTCGACGGGATGGTCATAGGTACGGCTGAAGCGGACGGCCGGGCGACCGTCGTCCAGGGTCAGATAGCTGCCGGTGAGGTCGGCGGTCATGGTGGATCAGTCCTTCGTGGTGGGTTCCTCGGGGCCGACCGACGTCTCGTCGAGGCGGCGGCCCAGCCTGTCCAGGCTGGTGTTCCAGAGCCTTCGGTAAGGGTCCAGCCAGGCGTCGAGCTCGGCGATGGGCGCGGGATCCAGGGCGTAGACCCGGCGCTGCGCGTCCTGCCTGACCTGCACCAGGCCCGCCTCCCTCAGCACTTTCAGGTGCTTGGAGGTGCTCGGCTGGCTGAGCCCGCATGCCTGCACGATCTCGCCGACGGGCCGGGGCCGCTCCAGGAGCAGCGCGACGATGGCCCGTCGGTGCGGATCGGCGAGGGCGGTCCAGAGCGAGGCGTCGGCCATGGATCCAATATGCCTCGACGGTTATATTCCAGTCAAGGCATAAGCTGGCGCGCCGACGAGCACGCCGGCCCGGGAGTGCGGCGCTCGTGTCGTGGCGACGGCGCACGGTGGCTGAGACCGTTGCCGGGGCGGGGAAACGGGTACTTGCGCATTCATGCGAATCAGCGTGGTGGACGTGGGGTCGAAGACGGTGCGGCTGGTAGTGGCTGACGCGGCGAACGGGGTGCCGCTGCCGGTGCACACCGCCAAGTGGCGGCTGAGGCTGTCGGAGCAGGTCAGGCCCGGGGAGGTGGTCCCCGAGGAATGCGTCGAGCGGTTGGTCGACGCCGTCGCGGCGGCGAACCGCACTGCGCTCAGATGGGGCGCGACCGCACCCTTGGCCTTCGCGACCGCCGTGGTGCGCGCCTCCCCGAATCGACAGGAGGTACTGCGTACCGTGCGGACGCGGACCGGGGTGAGCCTGTGTACGCTGCCCGGCGAGCTGGAGGCCGAGCTCACGTTTCTCGGGGCACGACGGTGGATGGGCTGGCGGTCGGGGCCGCTCGCACTGCTGGACATCGGCGGCGGCTCGCTCGAAGTGGCCTTCGGGCGCGGCCGGTTGCCCGACTTCGTGGCGTCGCTGCCGCTCGGCGCGGCCCGGCTGACCCATGAGTTCTTCACCGGCGAGGACCCGCCGGCGGCGGCACAGGTACGGGCACTGCGCCGCAAGGTCCGCCATCAGCTGCGGGACGTCGCGGCCCGGATCCGCTGGGAGGGGCCGCGCACAGCTGCGGTCACCTCGCGTACGTTCCAGCAGCTGGGCCGGCTGTGCGGGGCGGCACCCGGGCGCCACGGGCCGTTCGTGGAACGGCGGTTGGAGCGCTCCGCCCTGCGCGAGGCCGTCGGCCGGCTGGCCGCGCTGCCCACCACCGAACGCGCCCTGCTCCCCGGCATCTCCGCGCCGCGCGCCGAACAGAGCCTGGCCGGCGCGGTCGTGGCGCACACGGCGATGAAGCTGACCGGCCTCAGAACGGTCACGGTCTGCCCGTGGGCGATCCGCGAGGGGATCATGCTGCGGCACATCGAGGACGGCGCGTCCTGGTGGGCGGAGATCTCCCGCCTCGGCGAGGAGGACGCCCCCGCCGACCCGGTGCCACTACGGATCGCGCCGGCGACCAGCTGAACGCGGCGAGGGATGCGGAGGCACCCGTGACCGAGGACAGGAAGCAGTGGCCGGAGCAGCCGGACACGGCGCCCGATGAAGGCCTGTAGAAGATGTCGGACGCCGCCCACCGCACCCGGGACTCCGCCGAGGAGCACCGCCGCGGCGAGGCCGGCGTCCCGAACCGACGGGCGCCCGATGAGTCCGAGGGCGAGTGACCGGGCCGGGCCCCGGCCGTGGCCCTCCCTGGCGTCGGCCGCGGCTCGACCTGCCTGCTCGGACGGCTGATCGCACGGGTGGCCGCGCACCCAACGGGTACCCGGCGGTCATGGCACACGACGTCCGTAGGGCAGGCGGCGGCGATGGCCCCGGACTGCCGTCCGCGCGGGGCCCAGTCTCCGCCGCCGTGCAGGAGTATCTGCGGGGGGCCGGGCCACCGCCCGGGCATCTCGATGTCGCGCGCACGGACGTCTACGGTGACGACCTCCAGCTGGCCCTCTACCTCTGCTACGAGCTGCACTACCGCGGTTTCGCAGGCGTACCCGAGGACCACGAGTGGGACCCCGAGTTGCTGCGTGTCCGC
This sequence comes from Streptomyces sp. R11, assembly GCF_041051905.1. Classification (NCBI taxonomy): domain Bacteria; kingdom Bacillati; phylum Actinomycetota; class Actinomycetes; order Kitasatosporales; family Streptomycetaceae; genus Streptomyces; species Streptomyces sp. R11. The sequence continues at coordinate 8,469,868 of NZ_CP163432.1, read as the reverse complement.
GCGGCGCTGGAGCACCGCTTCCTGACCGCCCTGCGTGCGGACGCCCCCGCCCACGACAGCGTCGAGGACGCGCTGGCCGACCTCCTCGTCGAACCGGTCGACGGCACCGGCGTCAGCCACTACCTCCGTGCCGAGGGCGAGTTGTGGCACGTGCGCGAATACGCGGCCCAGCGCTCTCTGTACCACCTCAAGGAGGCGGACCCGCACGCCTGGGTGCTGCCCCGGCTGTGGGGCAGGGCCAAGGCCGGCATGGCGGCGGTGGAGTTCGACGAGTACGGCGGTGGCCGGGCCGACCGTGTCCACGCACGCCTCTTCGCCGACCTGATGACGGACCTCGGCCTGGACACGACGTACGGCCGGTATCTCGATGACGCCACTGCGGAAGCCCTGGCCACGGTCAACCTGATGTCCCTACTCGGACTGCACCGGGCGCTGCGCGGCGCGCTCGTCGGCCATTTCGCGGCCGTCGAGATCACCTCGTCGCCGGCCTCCCGGCGGCTGGCAGAGGCGATGCGCCGCACGGGTGCCGGGCCCGCGGCCGAGCACTTCTACGACGAGCATGTCGAGGCGGACGCGGTGCACGAACAGGTCGTACGCCAGGACGTCATCGCAGGTCTGCTCGCCGAGGAGCCGCACCTCGCCCCCGACGTCGCCTTCGGCATCGACGTCACCGGCTATCTGGAGGACCGCTTCGCCGAGCGGCTGCTGGACGCCTGGCGCGCGGGGCGATCGTCGCTCCGCGATCACCACCAACGATCCGGAATCCCCCTTATTTCCTGAATGCCGGGGTACCCGGTCGCCGTGAAGCCACTGGTGCCGCCGGGTGTGTACACCCCTCAGGAAGACACTGACCTGCTCGTCGACGCCTTGTTCGACGAGCCGCTGCCGGACGGCGCGGACGTCCTCGACGTGGGGACCGGTTCGGGCGCGCTGGCGATCGAGGCCGCGCGGCGCGGGACGCGGGTGACCGCGGTGGACGTGTCGTGGCGGGCGGTCTTCACGGCACAGCTGAACGCCTGGCTGGCCCGGCTCCATGTCCGCATCCTGCACGGCAACCTCTTCACGCCCGTGCGGGGGCAGTCCTTCGACCTCATCCTGGCCAACCCGCCGTATGTCCCCGCACCCGACACGGGCCGCGCGCCGCAGGGTGCGGCTCGGGCCTGGGACGCGGGCCGGGACGGACGGCTCGTCCTCGACCGGATCTGCCTGGAGGCGCCCGCCCTGTTGCGGCCCGGCGGGGTCCTCCTGGTCGTGCACTCGACGCTCAGCTGCCCGGGGCAGACCGTGTCGTTTCTGCGCGACGCCGGGTTGAAGGCATCCGTGACCCGGCGTCGCGTCATCCCGTTCGGCCCGGTGCTGCGCACGCGGGAGGACTGGCTGCGGCAGCACGGCCTGCTGTCCGCCCCGGATCAGAGGGAAGAGCTGGTGGTCGTCCGTGCCGAACTCCCGGTCTGACGAGCCGCGCCGGATCAAGGTCCAGCGCCAGGGCCCTCTCCTGGTGGAGGGCCCGGTCGAGGTGGAGCTGGAGGACGGCACGGTCGTCTCCTCCGACCGCTTCCGCGTGGCCCTGTGCACCTGCCGGCGCAGCCGACGCTACCCGTGGTGCGACACCAGCCATCGCGATCGGACCCGAGAGCACTGAGCCCGCCCACGCGAAGTCAACCGTTCTGGATGAAATTCAGCACGTCGAGTGAACCATGTCTTGCGCGCGGCGCCGCAGGGATGCTCACGCTCGGCCCCGGGTAACAACTCTGATCCATGCGCCCCTTGCCGAGGTGGAGCGGACATGACGCCGGACGCCGACGACCGCGCCCCCCATCCGACCGAGGACCTGGCCGCGGACTCGTCCCGGTCCGTGCCGCCCCCGGCGAACACCCATGCCCGCACCCGCAGACACGGCCCGTTCACCGTGGTCGAGGTGACGGGTGAGATCGATCTGGCGACGGCGGCGCTGGTCACCGAGCACCTGGACGCGGCGACGGCGCGACCGGAGTCGGATGTGCTGGTCGACCTGCGGCGGGTCGACTTCTTCGACTGCTCGGGACTGCGTGTCCTGTGCCGGGCCGAAACGCGCGCCAGGTACCGGGGCGGCCGCCTGCGGCTCGTGTCCGACGCACCACGCATACGGCGGCTGTTGCGCGGCGCGGGCCTGCTGGACCGGTTCGCGCTCCTGCCCGGGATCCCCGCGGAAGAGGGGACTCTCGGGAAAGAGGGGGTCCCCGGGGAAGACGGGTGATCCGTATGCCCCCACGGCAACGGTGTCCCGCATCCCCCGGGAAGTCGGTTGGTCGGTGACGATCCGAGGTGCCGACCGGGCGGCCCCACTCCGCCCGGCCGACCCCCGGTGCGAGATCGCCGGGGCCCCTCGGCAGGGCTCGCACTCCCCATCCGCGAGCTGCTGCCGAACTGCACGAGGCCGTGCGATCCCGGTCCCTTAGAACGCGAAGAGGCTCGTCCCGTAGGAGCTCTTCACGCACTCGTTGGCGAAGGTGCGCTGATAGGAGACGCGCTGGCCCTGCCAGACCCCGTCGACCGTGACGACCACGGGGTCGTACTGCTTGGTACACAGCACCCCGTCTCTACTCCCGAGGGCGTCGAAGTTCCCGCCCACACTGCGCAGTTCACCGCACGCCGAGACGGCGTCGGGATGAGTGCCGGAGGAGGTCGGGGCGCAGCTCAGGGTGACGGCACGCACCGGCGTCGTCATGGTGGGGTCGTCGCCGTGGGCCAGGGTGAGCACCAGGGCCGAGGGGGCGTACAGGGAGGCGGGCGCAGGGTCCGGGGCAGCCAGGGCGGATCCGGTGAGGGGTCCGCAGACGGCGGTGGCCGTGAGAGCGAGGGTCGCTGCCCAGCGCGCGGTGTTCCGCATTGTGTGCATCCTTCCGCTTGAGTTACAGGGTGTGTCGACTCCGACGCGATCGGTGTCGGAGCGACGAGCGGGAGTCTGCCGAGTCCGGCGCCGAAACTCACATCGACACCACGGGTTTCAGTAACCTTGCGTATTGAAGCAGTGGCGTGAAGTAACGGAGTTCGAACGTTCCAACGCCGAAACCTGGCGGTTCTTGATCGTTCCAAGTCGCCGAGTGGCCTGATCTCGCATGCTCATTAATAGGCCTGAAACATTCCGGTTGAGCCCTCGGCTGACACGCCCCGACGCCTCTTGTATTCACGGCCGAGTCGAGTAATCGTGATTACATGATTACCAGCGAACAACGAGAGAAGCTGCGCGGCTGGTTCGCCGGCCGCCTGCCGGACGACCTCTTCGAGGAGCTGGCCGAGGTCACGGTCGACCGCGAGGAGATCACTGTGATCGGCCGCATCCCCGCACCTCAGCTGGCTGAGGGCGGCTCGGCCGCCGAGCGGGAGGCCGCCGTGGAGGGCCGGATCCAGGAGTTCCGGGAGCGCACCCGGGAGACCCGGATCGAGGTGGCCCGCGAGGCGGAGCACCGATTCCGCAGAAAGGTTTCCTGGGGCGTGGAGTGCGACGGTGAGCGCGCCATGTTCACGCACATCGCCGCCCCCGTGATGACCCGGCTCCGGCAGCCCGAGCGCCAGGTCCTCGACACCCTGATCGCCGGCGGGGTCGCCCGCAGCCGCAGCGACGCCCTCGCCTGGTGCGTACGCCTCGTCCAGCGGCACACGGACGACTGGCTCACCGAACTGCGCGAGTCACTGGAGAACGTCCAACGGGTGCGGGCACAGGGGCCGGACGCGCCGACCGCACCGGACACGGACGCGGAGGAGGCACCCAAGGACGGCGACTGATGGAGGTTTCGTCCACTCACGGCACCGAAGATGGATGAACCGTCCTCTGGTGCGGCTCCCGCAGGCCGCCTTACCGTCTGCAGACCCCCGAGAGGACGGCATCCGCGCTGCCCGCGCACCCCAGCGGCAGCGGCAGGCACCGGACGTCGGCCCCGCCGCGCCACAACGCGCTCCACCGCCCCGCCCACGCTGGAGCCCTCCCTTGTCCCCACAGGCCCAAAGCCCCTCCCCCGCGCCCTCCTTGACCGAGGTCGAGACACACGGCGTCGACCGCATCCCCGACGCCGAACGCAGCGCCTCCCCGCTGGACCTGTTCCGCCTCGCCTTCGGTGGTGCCAACACCTTCTCCACCTGTGTCCTGGGCGCCTTCCCGATCCTGTTCGGCCTCTCCTTCTGGCAGGGCCTCGCGGCCACGCTCCTCGGGGTCGTCGCGGGTGCGCTGATCCTGTGCCCCATGGCCGTGTTCGGACCGGTCAACGGCACCAACAACGCCGTCTCGTCCTCCGCGCATCTCGGTGTGCACGGCCGAGTGGTCGGCTCGTTCCTGTCCCTGCTGACGGCCGTCGCGTTCTTCTCCATCTCGGTGTGGAGTTCGGGCGACGCCCTGGTCGGCGGAGCGCACCGGCTCTTCGGCCTGCCGCGCGGCGACCTGTCGTACGTCGTCGCGTACGCCCTGTTCGCGGGGCTGGTTCTCGCGGTGTGCGTGTACGGGTTCCGCTTCATGCTGTTCGTCAACAAGGTCGCCGTGCCCACGGCGAGCGTGCTGTTCCTGGTCGGCGTGGTCGCGTTCGCCGGTGACTTCGACCCGTCGTACACGGGCGTCTTCACGGCCTCCGCGGACGCGGCGACCCAGTCGCTGTTCTGGCCGTCCTTCATCGGCGCGGCTCTGATCGTGCTGTCCAACCCCGTCTCCTTCGGGGCGTTCCTCGGCGACTGGTCGCGCTACATCCCGGCGAGCACCCCGCGCCGCAAGGTGATCGGCGCCGCGTTCCTGTCGCAGATCGCGACGCTGCTGCCGTTCCTGTTCGGCCTGGCGACCGCGAGCATCATCGCCGCCAAGGTTCCGGAGTACGTCGATCCGGCGGCGCCCGACTTCGTGGGCGGCCTGCTGGCGATCTCGCCCGGCTGGTACTTCCTGCCGGTGTGTCTGCTGGCGCTGATCGGCGGCATGGCGACGGGCACGACCGCGCTGTACGGGACCGGCCTCGACTTCTCCTCGGTGTTCCCGCGGCTGTCGCGGGTGCAGGCGACACTGCTGGTCGGCGCGCTGTCGATCGGATTCATCTTCGTCGGGCGGTTCGGCCTCGACCTGGTGCAGTCGATCTCGACCTTCGCCACCATGATCATCACCTGCACCACGCCGTGGATGGTCGTCATGATGCTCGGCTACTGGACCCGTCGCGGCTGGTACGACCCCGACGCCCTCCAGGTCTTCAACCGGCGTCAGCGCGGCGGCCGTTACTGGTTCGCGCACGGCTGGAACTGGCGGGGCATGACCGCCTGGTGGGTGTCGGCGCTGCTCGGCGTGTTGTTCACCAACATTCCGGGCCAGTTCGTCGGCCCGCTGGGCGATCTCGCGGGCGGGGTGGACATCAGCCTGCCGTTGTCGCTGGTCCTCGCGGCCGTACTGTTCCTCGCGCTGCTGCGGGTCTTCCCCGAGCCGAGGGCGGTGTACGGGCCGGAGGGGGCGCGGCTGGCCCGGACGGTCGAGGTGCCCGTACCGCCGATCACCGGGCCCGGCGCGAAGGGCGACGAGGAGCCGTTGTCAGACCCGTCCGCTACGTTGCGAGCATGACCAACTTCGTACTGGTGGCAGGGACGTGGCTCGGGGCGTGGGCCTGGGACGAGGTGGCGGGCGAACTGCGCGCCGCCGGCCACGACGTCCATCCCCTGACGCTGTCCGGACTCGCCGAGAAGCAAGGTGTTGCAGCCGGGCAGCAGACCCACGTCCAGGACATCGTGGCGGAGGTCGAGCGCCTCGATCTGCGGGACGTCGTCCTCGTCGGGCACAGCTACGCCGGCATTCCGGTCGGGCAGGCGGCCGGGCGGATCGGCGACCGACTCAGGCGTGTGGTGCTGGTCGACGCCAATGCCGCGGTCGACGGTGAGTCGTTCCTGTCGGGCTGGCTGAGCGACGAGGTGCGGGCGGCGATCGAGGACAACGGCGGCGTCTGGCCGCCGCTCTCGGCAGCCGACTTCGCGGGCCAGGGGATGACGGACGAGCAGATCGTCCGCATCGTCGACGGCTCCACCCCGCACCCGGGTGCCACGTTGACCGAACCGGCGGTCCTGCCACGCCCGCTGAGCGAGCATCCGGGCACCTACATCAAATGCCTGCTCGACGGCGACGAGCCGATGCCCGCCGCGGCCGAACTCCTCAAGGGCGACCGCTGGGAACTCGTGACCCTGGACACCGGCCACTGGCCGATGTTCTCCCAGCCGCGCGAACTGGCACGCATCCTGCACGAGTCAGTGGCGAGCCCCTGATCCACTCCCCCGCCTACCGGTCGGTATGGTCGGCGTACAGCGCGTTCTCAGTGACGAGAGGCGGGGCCTACGCATGGGCAAGCACTGGGCGGACTTCCAGTACGAGATCTATCTGAACGGGCTGACGGGGGTCGTACCCCGGCTGCCCACCGATCTGACCCGGCTGGAGGAGCTGACCGAGCAGCGCCTCGGTCCCGGTCCCGTCGGCTACGTGGCGGGCAGCGCGGGTGACGGCAGCACGGCCCGCGCCAACCGGGAGGCGCTGCGGCGGCGCCGGATAGTGCCACGCATGCTGCGGGACGTGCACGAACGGGACCTGTCCGTGGAGGTGTTGGGCCGCGCCCTGCCCGCTCCGCTGGCGCTGGCGCCGGTCGGGGTGCTGTCGATCATGCATCCGGACGCGGAGTGCGCGGCCGCCCGGGCCGCCGCCGCGCAGGGCGTGCCGTTCACCCTGTCCTCGGCGTCCAGCACCCCCATGGAACAGGTCGCGGAGGCGATGGGGGATGCCGAGCGCTGGTTCCAGCTGTACTGGCCGAAGGACCCGGAGGTGGCACGGAGTTTCCTGAACCGGGCGAAGGCCGCCGGGTTCACCGCGCTTGTCGTCACCCTGGACACGCCGATGCTGGCCTGGCGACCGCGTGATCTCGACCAGGCGTATCTGCCGTTCCTGCACGGCGTGGGCACCGCCAACTACTTCTCCGACCCGGCTTTCCAGGCGGGCCTGGCCAAGCCTGTGCACGAGGATCCGAACGCGGCGGTCATGCACTTCGTCGGCATGTTCTCGGACCCCGCGAAGACCTGGCCGGACCTGGCGTTCCTGCGGGAGAACTGGGACGGCCCGATCGTCCTGAAGGGCGTGGTGCACCCGGACGACGCCCGCGCGGCCGCCGACGCCGGGATGGACGGGGTCGTCGTCTCCAACCACGGCGGCCGCCAAGTCGCCGGCTCCGTCGGCGCGGCCGACGCTCTCCCCCGGGTGGTTGCGGCGGTCGGTGACCGGCTGACCGTGCTGTTCGACAGCGGCGTGCGCACCGGCGACGACATCTTCAAGGCCCTCGCGCTCGGCGCGCGGGCGGTGCTCGTCGGACGGCCGTACGCGTACGGGCTCGGCCTCGACGGACAGGCGGGCGTCGAGCACGTCATCCGCTGCCTGCTGGCCGAACTCGACCTCACCCTCGCCCTGTCCGGGCACGCCACCCCCGCCACGATCGGCCCCGCCGACCTCATCGAGGAATCCGCATGACCGTCACGAAGAACGTCCTCGCCGTCGTCTCGCCCCACGTGGGCGGGCGGGACATCGGAGCCGGACTGGCCACCCTCTTCCCCGAGGGAGCGGACGTCACCGTCGTCGAGGCGGCCGGCGAGGACCCGGCCGCCCTGCGCTCGGCGCACGTCGTCATCACCGCCCTCGCCCCGGTGACCGGCGAACACCTGGCCGCGGCACCGGAGTTGGAGCTCGTGCAGTGCGCGAGCCACGGCTTCGACTACGTCGATGTGGAGGCGGCGCGCGAGCGGGGCGTGCGGGTGTGCAACATCGGCTCCAGCGGCGCCGAGGCGCAGAACGTGGCCGAGCAGACTTTCGCTCTCATGCTCGCGCTGGCCAAGCAGATCGTTCCCGCCCACACCGCGCTCGTCGAGGCCGACTGGGCGCTCCCCCGGCTCCAGCAGTCGCTGACCGAACTGTCCGGCAAGACGCTCGGCATCGTGGGCCTGGGCCAGATCGGCCGGCAAGTGGCGCGCCGCGCCGCCGCGTTCGACATGAGCGTGATCTACACCGGACGGCGCCGAGTGCCGCCGGAGACGGAGGCCGAGTTCGGCGGCGCCCGCCATGTCCCGCTCGCCGAACTGCTGGGCACCTCCGACTACGTCTCCCTGCACACCCCGCTCACCGACGAGACCCGGCTCCTGCTGAACGCCGAGCGGCTGGCGCTCCTCAAGCCGACGGCGTTCGTGATCAACACCGCACGGGGCGCCCTGATCGACCAGGACGCCCTCGCGGACGCGCTGGAGAAGGGCGCCGTGGCCGGGGCGGGCATCGACGTCTTCGACCCCGAACCGCCCACCCCGGCGCTGCGCCTGCTCCGCGCCCCGAACGTGGTGCTCTCCCCCCACGTCGGCGGTGTCACCCGCGAAACCCTCATCCGCATCGCCCTGGCCGCCGTCCAGAACGTGACGGACTTCCTCTCCGGCGGGGCGCCGCGGGATGTGGTGAACTAGGCCGGCCTCGCAGGGGCGCCCGGGGGCTCGGGTCGTCCCCAGGCGTCCTACGCCTTCTGTTCCCCCAATCGAACCGACCGCGCCGCAGGCGTCTCGGCCTCGGCGCTCGACAGCGACCCGGGGTTGGCGGACGTTGCCGGATCGGTGAGCCAGCGCTGGGCGTCGGAGCCCTCGCGGACCTTGACGACGATCTCGGCGCCGTCGTCCGCCGCCGTGGCCGCCAGGGCGAGCTGCTCGTCCCAGCGGGGCAGCAACTCGCCCCGGGCGGTGAGGTCGTAGCGCACGTCGTCGCCCCGCTCGGAGTCCTCACCGGCGCACTTGCCGAGGATCACGACGCCCGCGTCCACGTGCGAGTCGAGGCACAGATCGGGGTCCGCCACGCTGCGCAGCCTGCCGTCCTTCTCGTACGACCACTGCTGGGTGTCGTCGGCCGAGCACTCGGCCAACCTGGTCCCGGCCCCCTCCTTCGGCTCGCCCCGGATGTCGAGGCACAGGTCGGCGTCGGCATTGCGCAACCTGGTCTGCCGCGGGGCGTTGGGGAGTTGGGCCGTGCCGGGCGGCGCGGAGGACACGGCCGGGGGCAGCTGGGTTCCGGTGCCGCCGCCGGTGGCTGAGGCGGCCGGGTCGACCCCGTCGTCGTCGGACAGCAGACCGGCGGCGAGCATGATGGCGATCAGCCCGGCCGAGGCCAGGCCCACACCCGTGAGCAGCGTCCGTGAGGAACGCGGCGCACCGGGCGGCCTGCGAACCTGCGCGGGGATCCGCGACAGCAGACCACGTCGTCCGGCGCCGTGCCGGGCGGAGCCGCGTGCGCGGGGTCCGTCGGACTTGGTACGCCCCGGTCTGGTGTCGAGATAGCGGCGCGCGCCCCAGCCGAGCACCGCCTCGGCGATGAGCACGCCCAACCCGCCCTCGAAATGACTCAGTTGTTCGGCGGCGTTACGGCAGTAGCGGCACTCCGCCAGATGCTGCTGGACATCCGGCAGCAAGGCCCCGCCCCGGCGAATCGGGACGTCGAGGAGGCGGTTGTAGAACCGGCAATCCTTCGTCGGCGCGAGTTCCCGATGAGCATGTACACAACCTTCGCGGAATTTATCACGCATTTGTTCGAGCGCAGCCGAGGCGGTAACGGTATCCATGCCCAACAGACCGGCGGGCACACTTACCGGCTCGGCCTCCACCTCGGTATGCCAGAGCAGACATCGGGCAAGTCCCGGAAGCGCCTGGAATGACCGATCGGCGAGCTTGCGATTTTCGGGCGTCATGGACTTCGCGGTACGCATACCGCGCCCGCCCGCGGGTTTCCCCAGCTCCGGCAGAACGCTCGCTATTCGCTCGTCGGCCGACCACTGCCGCACCGCGTCCCGGACCGCGACAAGGAGCCGGGGGCGCAGGGCGGTGGCCGGCTCGCCCAGCGCCAGGCGGTCGAGCACCTGGTGGAAGGCGGCGGCGGTGACCATGTCGGCGGTGGTCCCCGGGGAGGCGAGGCAGATCACCGCGTACTCGTGGGCCGGTTGCCAGTGCCGCGCCATCAACAGCGCGACGGAGGGAGCGGCCTCGCCGTCCGGACGGCCCCGGAGCCGGCCGGCGAGACCTTCGTCGGATTCCTCCGGAACCCCGCCGGGCGGCGGGTAAGGAGGGCGAGGGGGGTGGGGGGTGGGCACTGAACGGATTCCTTCCCACGCTCATGACTCAGAAGTTCTGATCGCCGAAAAGGACCGAGCGGCTTGGTGTGCACCTCTTCGGCATGGGCGCGGGGAGCGCGAATTCACCAAAGCCCATCGATCCGGTTTCCCACGGAACACATGAGCCCCGGCCTTTCCACCCCCCGCGGACGGTTCACCCTTGCACAGCGCACGGATGGCCAACAAGCCACTCGGGCAACATCCGCCCCTTTGAAAGAAAGTCAGAAACGGCGGCAACTGGCCACCCCTGCGTGAGCTTTCGACATTCCATGCGCCCCGTGTGAATCCCCCGCACGCGCCGGAGCACCACGCGCGCTGCCCGGCGCGCACGCCGGCGTAGTCCACTGGGATCGGCCCACTCGGAAGGCCTCGTTCCTCCCGCCCTCGGTCGGCGGCCCCTGAGGCGGGAGGAACGGGGATCGCCGACCGCCCTCAGATCTGCCAGGAGCGCAGCCGGTCCGCGGCGCCGTACACGTCTGCCTTGCCGGAGATCAGGTCACGCGCGAGGTCGACGAGGGCGCCGTAGGGCGGGTCGATGCCGACGCCGCTGACGAACATGTAGGCCACCGCGGACGCGCAGGCGAAGCGGGCGTTGGCCGAGGGAAGCGGCTTGAGCAGGGCGAGGGTGTGCAGCAGGGCTGCGGCCCGCCAGGCCGGGTCGGAGTCGACGCCCAGACGGGGCGGATCCACGCGATGGCGCGCGACGGCGGCGACCAACGCGGAGAAGTCGTTGACCGTGGGCTGGTCCGGCAGGACCTCTTCGTGCCGCTGGAGCAGCCAGGGCACGTCGATATGAATGACGGGTGCCATCGGTCAGGCGGCCCGTCCCGCGCCCTTGGCGGACGGCTCGTCGTCGGGGAAGGCGGCCGCGAATTCGTCGGCGTGCGACGCGAAGAACCGGCGGAACGCCTCGGCACCCTCCTGCAGCGCCCGGTGCCGGGCTATGTCGGCCGCGGCGGCCTCCCGCACGAGCGCCTTCATCGACGTACCGCGTTCCTTGGCGATCTGCCGCAGGTCCTCTAGCTCGCGGTCGCTGAACTCCACATTGAGAGCTGGCATGCCTTCACGGTACCGCTCGGGTACTTACGCGTAAATACGCGCAGGTCAGATGTGATCCACGCCGGTACCAGGCGGGTTCGGAGCCCTCGGTTCGGCACGCGGTACCCGTCGCATGGCCGAGACGTGGGTCACATTCAACGGTGGGATGTCACATTCAGGCCCCCGACGGGCCTCGCAGTAGTGAGCGCGCACTGGGAGGCCCACGCATGTCCGACACCCCCGTACCCGTCACCGACGACGCGACCGGCGTCTTCGTCGAGCATCGCGAGCTGATGTTCGGCGTCGTCTACAACATGCTCGGCAGCGTCGCCGACACCGAGGACGTACTCCAGGAGACCTGGCTGTCGTGGACGGCGCGGAACGAGGGCGCGCCGCTCGACGGCGTCGACAACCCGCGGGCGTATCTCGTGCGGATCGCCGTCAACCACGCGCTGACCCGGCGGGCCGCGATCAGCCGCCGCCGTGAGACGTACGTCGGCCCGTGGCTGCCCGAGCCGCTGGTCGCGGGCGGCGAGGAGGACGGCGCCGACGATCCGGCCCTGCGCACCGAGTCCGTGTCGCTGGCGATGCTGGTCGTCCTGGAGTCGCTGACGCCGCTGGAACGCGCGGTGTTCGTGCTGCACGAGGTGTTCGGATACCCGCACACGGAGATCGCGCAGATCATCGACCGCAGCCCGGCGGCCGTACGGCAGTTGGCGCATCGGGCGCGGGGGCATGTACATGCGCGACGGCCGCTGTACGAGGCGCATCCACGGGTGCGACGGGAGGCGACGGAGCGGTTCGTACGGGCCGCGGTGGGCGGGGACCTCGCCGCGCTGATGGAGATCCTCGCACCGGACGTGACGGTGTGGACGGACGCCGGCGGCAAGCGGAAGCCGGCGGCACTGCGTCCCGTGCACGGCAGGGACAAGGCGCTCCGGTTCTTCGGCTCGTACGCGCGCAAGGGCGGGGCGGGAGGGCTCCGGCTGGACTATCGGCGCGTCAACGGCGACGACGCCGTGATGCTGTTCCAGGGCGAGGAGCCGTACGCCGTCCTGGTCCTGGATCTCACGCCGGATGGCGACCGGGTGTCCGGTGTCTACGTCATCAGCAACCCCGACAAGCTGACCCACGTGCGCCGGGAGGAGGCGTGAGCGCCCGGGAGCTGCCCGCGGGCCGGGGTGAGCGGGTCGCGGACTGGTTCGACGGGCGGCTCGGCATCCACTCGCTCGGCCGGAAGTACCTGCGCAAGGTCTTCCCGGACCACTGGTCCTTCCTGCTCGGCGAGATCTGCCTGTACAGCTTCGTCGTCCTGATCCTGACGGGTGTGTACCTCACCTTCTTCTTCCATCCGTCGATGAACGAGGTGACGTACCACGGCAGTTACCTGCCGCTGAACGGCGTGCGCATGTCCGAGGCGTACGCGTCCACCCTGGACATCAGTTTCGACGTGCGGGGCGGGCTGCTGATGCGGCAGTTGCACCACTGGGCGGCGCTGGTCTTCGTCGCCGGGATGCTCACGCACATGATGCGGCACTTCTTCACGGGGTCGTTCCGCAAGCCGCGCGAGATCAACTGGCTGTTCGGCTGGACCCTGCTGTTCCTGGGCCTGTTCGAGGGCCTGTTCGGCTACTCACTGCCGGACGACCTGCTGTCGGGGACGGGGCTGCGGTTCGTGAACGGGGCGCTGTTGTCCGTGCCGATCGTCGGGACGTATCTGTCGATGTTCCTGTTCGGCGGGGAGTTCCCGGGTCATGACGTCGTGGCCCGCTTCTACTCGCTGCACATCCTGGTGATCCCCGGCATCATGGCAGCGCTGGTCGTGGCGCACGTCCTGCTGGTCGTGTACCACAAGCACACGCAGTTCGCGGGTCCCGGGCGCACCGAACGCAACGTCGTCGGGGCTCCGTTCATGCCGGTGTACCTGGCGAAGGCGGGCGGTTTCTTCTTCCTGGTCTTCGGCGCTCTCACCGTGATCGCGGCGGTGGCGTCGATCAACCCGGTCTGGTCGTACGGCCCCTACCGCGCGGACCAGGTCTCCACCGGCGCCCAGCCCGACTGGTACCTGGGCTTCGCCGAGGGGCTGGTCCGCATCATGCCGGGCTGGGAGATCACCCTGTGGGGCCACACGCTCGTCCTCGGCGTGCTGATCCCGGTCGTGGTCTTCCCGCTGCTGCTCGTGTTCATCGGCGTGTATCCCTTCCTGGAGGCGTGGATCACCGGCGACAAGCGCGAGCACCACCTCCTCGACCGCCCCCGCAACCGCCCCGTCCGCACGGGCATCGGGGCGGCCTGGACCAGCCTCTATCTGATCCTCCTGGCCGGCGGCGGCAACGACATCGTGGCGACCCGGCTCCACCTGTCGATCAACGCGGTGACCTGGGCGATCCGGATCGCGGCGCCGACCGTCCCGGTGCTCGTGTTCGTCGTCACCCGGCGCATCTGCCTGGGACTCCAACTCCAGGACAGAGAAAGGGTGTTGCACGGCCGGGAGACCGGCGTGATCAAGCGGCTTCCGCACGGCGAGTACGTCGAGGTGCACCAACCGCTGGACCAGGCCGCACTGCACACGCTGACCGCCCACGAACGGCCGGGCCAACTCGTGGAGCACGAGCCGCGGAGGAACCAGTAGGTGACCTGCCACCGAACTTCGGGTTCACCAGCGGTGTATTTCTGAAATGCCGTACAACCTCCGGTGATGTCCCGGGTGTCACACCCATGCCGGCACACCCCCGCACGCTCCCGGCACGACATCACGCCTCACCACAACGGAGTTCTCGTGCGTATGCGCTTACTGGCCGCTCGACCGATCGCCGCGGCGGCACTCACCCTGCTCGCGAGCGCGGTGGTCGTACCGTCCGCCCACTCGGCGGACCGGGACTACACGGTGACCCTCACCACCAGCACCGACACCACCGACTTCGACCACCGCACCGTCGACCTCACCGGGACACTGACCGGCCCGGACGGGACGCCCGCCGCGAACCACCCGGTCCAGCTCGAGCAGTCCGTTCTGTTCAGGACCTGGAACCCGTGGGGCGACCCCATCGACCCGACGGAATGGGAGACCCGCAGCCTGGGCACCGTCCGCACGGACGCCGAGGGACGCTTCAAGCTGAAGGACGTGCCGGCGGACCGCTGGGACGGCCGGCCGAGCCTCTATCCCAACCCCCGCCACGAGGTGATGTTCCGTGCCATGTACGACACGGACAACCCCACCGACGGCCAGATGGCGTTCGCGGACGCGGAGGTGAGCGTCCAGCCCGTCGCGAGCTCCCTGAGCTACCGGGTCAGCAACATCATCGTGCGCCCCGGCATGCGCCTGACCGTCACCGGCAAGGTCACCTGGCCCGCCGGGCACGGACCGGTCGAAGGTACCCGGGTGTTCCTGCGGCAGTACTTCGAGACCGAGTACAACGCGCAGACCACCACGGACGCCGACGGAAACTTCACGATCAACACCACGGTCCGCGGCTACGACAACGAGTTCGTGCTCTTCTCGGCGCCCAAGGACTACTACATATCCGGCGTGACCAAGGAACTCCCGATCAAGAACATCACCCGGTAGCAGCCACCGGTCACTGCCGTGAGCCCGCCGCCGCACCTCGCGACCGCGGGCTCACGGCCCTCGTGTCGGGCTATCCCTGGCCGGCCACGAAGGAGGCCATCCGGGTCAGGGCGGAGTTCCAGTTGATCGTGTGCTCGTTCGTCGACCAGGACTGGATGTCGTCGATGTAGCAGAACTGACCGACGCAGCCCTGGAGTTTGCTCTGCGCGTAGGGGTCCTGGATGCTCGAGTTCGGCCCGCCGGCGAGCGTGCCGACCGGCGGGTTCGGCTGGCTCGGGTCCAACTGGTGGGCATACCAACGGGCGTGCTGATTACGGGAGTTGACCTCGCCGTAGCCGGTCACGTACGAGATGTTCAACGCGTTGCGGCCGAGCAGATAGTCCATGCTCTGCACGGCGCCGTCGCGGTACTTCGAGGCACCCGTGATGTCGTAGGCGGTCGCGATGACGACGGCGTTGTGCAGGATCTGGTGGTTGGATCCCCAGTCGTAGAGGTTCTCGGGCGGGGCGTAGGGCATGCCGTACGCCTGCGACTTCAGCGTGGCCAGATAGCGGTCCGCTCCCTTGATCACGGACTGGCGCACCTTGTCCCGCCCGGGCAGCCCGCTCGGCACGGTCGCGAGGTCCAGCCGGGCCGCTGCCGCCGTCCTGGCCCAGTCGTAGCCGAGGGGGCCGAAGATGTCGGCCGTGTGGACCGGCGAGTTGAGGACGTGGTCCGCGAACTCCTTGTCCCCCGTACTGAGATACAGCTCCGCCGCGGCCCAGTAGAACTCGTCGGTGACGTTGTTGTCGGCGTAGGTGCCGCCGCCGATGCCGTCGCTCTCGGAGGCGTACCGGTCGGGGTGCGCCAGCGCCGCCGACCACGCCTTCCGTGCCGCGGCCAGGGTCTTCGCCGCGAACTCCTTGTCGTAGGGCCGGTACAGGCGCGCCGCCTGCGCGGCCGTCGCCGCCAGGTTCAGGGTCGCCGCGGTGGACGGCGGATGCAGTTCCCGCTTCTGCGGATCGGCGCTCGGCAGCAGTGGCAGGCCCGTCCACTGCTCGTCGTGGATCTTGTGGTGCGCCATGCCGGCCAGTGGCTGCCCCGCGGGCACCTGCATCTTCAGCAGGAACTCCAGCTCCCAGCGGACCTCGTCGAGGATGTCCGGCACCTTGTTGCCGCTCTCCGGGATGGCGAGCGTGCCGTCGCCCAGCTTCTGCGGCTCCCCGGTGCGGGCCAGCCGTTCGCGTTCGTACGTGCTCAGCAGCTCCCACACGGAGATGCCGCCGTTGACGACGTACTTGCCGTGGTCGCCGGCGTCGTACCAGCCGCCTGTGGCGTCCAGCGTGTAGTCGCAGACGCCCGGCTGGCAGGGCACGTTGCCGTCGCCCTGGTTGGGTGCGACGTCGACGTGTCCGGCGGGGCGGGCGTAGCCCGGGCGCAGATCGTCGCGGATCGCGATGCCGCTGCGCTGCGTGTAGTAGTACTTCACGGCGTCGAGGCGCAGCCGCTCGTAGGCGGCCGTCCCGATGCCGAAGGGACGGCTCGTCTCCCCGTCGGCGACGAGTGTGAAGCCCTCGCCCTGCTTGCGGTAGGCGCCGAAGTCGATGGAGTGGACGTTCTGCGCGGAGGAGGCGTCGGTGCCGCGCGGCACGGTCCAGCCGTGGGCCACCACGGTCCCGGAGGCGTTCTTTAGCTGCCAGGGCAGCCTTCCGGTCGCGTCG
Source organism: Streptomyces sp. R11 (assembly GCF_041051905.1). Classification (NCBI taxonomy): domain Bacteria; kingdom Bacillati; phylum Actinomycetota; class Actinomycetes; order Kitasatosporales; family Streptomycetaceae; genus Streptomyces; species Streptomyces sp. R11. The sequence goes on along the minus strand of NZ_CP163432.1, from coordinate 8,453,408 downwards.
GTGACCAGCGTGGCGTTCTTCGGCCCGGCGGGCAGATAGGCGACCTGGTTCACCCGCACCCGCGGCCCGGTGTCCGGCTCGTACACCTCGGGCGGGACACCACCCAGCAGCGAAGCGTCGTCCATGCAGAAGCGCCACGCGTCCGCGCTGCCGCCGAGCTGGAAGGCGACCTGGCCCTGCGGCGTGCCGACGGGCGAGGTGAAGGTGTACGCGTAGGAGTTCCCGGAGACGCTCAGTTGCGGCGTCACCTCGAAGTAGGTGTCGTACGGCGCCGCCGACAGGCCGACGATCGCCCGCACGACATGCCCCTCGGGCGAACCGTTCGCAGTGAAGGAGAAGCGGTACGACTCCCCCTTCACCAGGGCGATGCCGTTCTGTCCGACGGCCGCGTCCCAGGGGTTGGCGGTGCCGCCGGGCACGTCGGCGCAGAGCTGCCCGTCGGACAGGCCCGCGGTGACGTTGCTGCTCGTCCACCACGGCTCGGTGGTGGTGTCGAAGGTGCCGTTCTTGAGCTGCTCGGCCTCATCGGCGCCGGCCGGTGCGGCCGGGAGTGCGGTGAGTCCCGCCGCCAGCAGGGCCGTCAGGGACAACAGGGTGGTTCTGCGTCGTTTCACGTCTGGGCTCCTCGGGGGAGGTACGGGTGACGCTCGCGGTGGGAGCGCTCCCAGAGGCGGACGGTGCCATGCTTGTTGGCGACATGACACCCCGTCAACGGTCCGGACGGAACGCTTCGCCGGATTGTGCGGCGATGGCCGCCTGTTGCGCGCGCCCTCATCAGACCTCAGAAGCACTCATCACTGAGTCGTTGACAGCCTGATTCCGCTGGGACACGACGCCGAGCAGTCAAGGTGCGCGCGAACGTTCCAGTACGGGCGCGTCGCCGACGCACTAGGCTGGAGCCGAGCTGACACGCTTGATCACCGTGAGTGTGCGCGTTGGAGTGGCGAGCATGAGCCCGGAGTACCCGTTCGACGAGGCCGCGACGGCCCGGGCGGTCATCGACGACTACGGTGTGCTCGTCGAGTGGAACGCCGGTGCCGAGCGACTGCTGGGCCACCGGGCCGCCGAGGTGGTGGGGCGCCCGGCCGCGGAGCTGCTGGCCGACGAGCAGGGGAGCGGCGTCCCGTCGGGCGAGCGCTGGGACGGCATCCTCACCCTGCGCCGTCGCGAGGGCGGCACCGTCACCGTGTGGGTGCTCGCTCACCGTGTACGGCTGAAGCGTGACGGCCCCTTTCGGTGGCTCGTGGTCACGCCGCTCGAAGGGCAGGGCCCGCGTCCCCCGGACGATCCGCTGGACCATGTCGGGCTCCTCGAGTCCCCCTGCGCCATCGCCATCTACGACGAACGCCTCCGGGTGCGCAGGATCAACGCCGTCATGGCGGAGGTCCTCCAGCTCTCCGAGGAGCACGTGCAGGGGCTGCGGGCGCCCGAGCTGACCGGCAGACGTCAGAGCTACGACATCGAACGGCAGCTTCTTCGCGTGCTTACCACAGGCCAGGGCACCGACGTGCGGGCATACGTCCCGGTCGGCGGTGACATGACCCACGTCTGGCTGGCCCGAGTGGCCCCGATCACCGACGCCAAGGGGCGAGTGCGCGGCGTGTCCGTCGCCGCGCACGACTTCACCGAGCAGTACATGGCCCAGGAGCGACTGCAGCTGGTGAACGAGGCCAGCGTCCGCATCGGCACCACCCTCGACGTCACGCGCACGGCACAGGAACTGGCGGACATCTGTGTCCCCGCCCTGGCCGACTTCGTCAGCGTCGATCTGCTGGACCCGCCGGAGCACGGCGAGTCGCCCACCGGCCGCCCGACCGCCCCGATCAACCTGCGGCGGGCCGCGCACCGGTCCGTCAACACGGGCAGCCCCGAAGCCGTCGTCAAGCCGGGCCATGTGGATGCGTACCCCGCCCCCTCGCCGCAGGCGGACGCGCTAGTGGCGGGCCACACCATCGTGGCCTCGACGTCGACCGACGACCTCGCGCAGTGGCTCGCCTGGGACCCCGAGCGCACCGAGCGGATCAAGGCGTACGGCATCCACACCACCATGTCCGTGCCGATCCAGGCGCGCGGCACCACCCTTGGGGTCGCCGTGCTCAGCCGGTTCAAGAACCCCAAGCCGTTCACGCCCGACGACGTGCTGCTGGCCGAGGAGGTCACGGCACGCGCGGCCGTCTGCATCGACAACGCCCGCCGCTACTCCCGTGAACGCGAGACCGCCCTCGCCCTGCAGCGCAGCCTGCTGCCCCGGTCCCTGCCTCGCACCGCCGCGCTCGAAGCGGCCTCGCGCTATCTCCCGGCGGCGCGCTCCGGCGTGGGCGGCGACTGGTTCGACGTGATCCCGCTGTCCGGGATGCGGGTGGCGATGGTCGTCGGGGACGTGGTCGGCCAAGGCGTCCAGGCCTCGGCCACCATGGGCCGGCTGCGCACCGCCGTGCGCACCCTGGCCGACATCGACCTCGCGCCCGACGAGCTGCTGACCCACCTCGACGACCTGGTCGTACGGCTGTCCGACGAGGCGGGCACCGAGGGCAGCTCCGGCGACGTCGGTGCCACCTGCCTGTATGCGGTGTACGACCCGGTCTCCCGGCGCTGCACGCTGGCCCGGGCCGGGCACCCGTCGCCCGTCATGGTCCCGCCCGGGGGCGAGCCGCGGGAGATCGAGCTGCCCGCCGGGCCGCCACTGGGTTTGGGCGGGCTGCCGTTCGAGTCCGCCGAGATCGAGCTGCGCGAGGGCACGGTGCTGTCCTTCTACACCGACGGCCTGATCGAGACCCGCGTGCGTGACGTCGACGCCAGCCGCGCGCTCCTGTGCGAAGCGCTGGCGTCCTCCTCCGACTCACTGGAGGAGACCTGCGACCGCGTCCTGAGCGCCCTGCTCCCGACGGGGGGCGTCGCGGACGACGTGGCCCTGCTGCTGGCCCGTACTCAGGGGCTGCCCGCCTCACGGGTCGCGACCTGGGACATCCCGGCGGACCCGGCGCTCGTCGCACCCATCCGCAAGCAGGTCCTGGAGCAGCTCGACATCTGGAATCTGAGCGAGGCGTCGTTCACGGCCGAGCTGGTGGTGAGCGAGCTGGTCACGAACGCCATCCGCTACGGCATCCACCCCATCCGGCTCCGGCTGATCCATGACGCGCGGACGCTGATCTGCGAGGTGTCCGACACCAGCCACACGGCACCGCATCTGCGCCGCGCCAAGACCTTCGACGAGGGTGGCCGCGGACTGCTGCTGGTCGCTCAGCTGACCCAGCGCTGGGGGAGCCGGCACACGCCGGACGGCAAGACGATCTGGGCGGAGATGGGGCTCCTCGGCGAGGGGTGACTCCTTGATGTCGGGTGACTACTCGGCCGGAAAACGGGGAGTCGTGACAGACATGGGACGTGCACGGACACTCCACGCCTTACACCGAGCGACTCCCCTCGTGAGCGCCGTCGCGCTGGTGAGCCTGCTGGCCGGCTGCGCCAACGGCGCCGACTCCACGGGCACCGCACAGACACCGGCCGACACGAGCGGGCGTACGACCGGACCGCCCACGGCCGGTACCGGGAGCCCCACGACCGGGCCCGGCACGACCGGACCTGCCCCGACCGGGACGGGCCCCGCCGACACCGGCAGCCCCGTGACCCAGTCGGGCGCCGCCGCTCCGCGCTGCCACACCTCCGAGCTGCGCGCGAGGATCGGCCGCCCCAGTCCGGGGGCCGGACAGCGCAACTTCCCGATCGTGCTGACCAACACGACCGAACGCACCTGTACGGTCCGCGGCTACCCCGGTGCCGCCTTCGTGGACGCGTCCGGCAACCAGCTCGGCCCGGACCCGAAGCGCTCCCCCGACACACCGACGGCCGTCACGCTGGCCCCCGGCCAAAGCGCCTGGGCGGGGCTGTCCTTCGCCAGCCCCGAGATCAGCGGGGCCCGTACGGCCCTGCCGACGGCGCTGCGCGTGACGCCGCCCGACGAGCGGGAGTCCATCGAGGTGAAGTGGACGGCCGGTGAGGTGCCCGTGGCCGGGAACGAGTCCTCGGTGCGACTGACGGTGCTCCAGCCCGGGACCGGCGGCTGATCAGTCGGTACGGCCAGGTTCAGCGGCGGCCGCCACCGCCGTATCCGTAGCCGCCGTATCCGCCCTGGCCGCCATGTCCTCCGTACCCGCCGGACCCCCCGTACCCGCCTCCGGACCAGCCGTTCCGGCCGTCCGAGGAGCAGGAGTACGGGTAGTAGTAGCAGGACGCGTCGCTCGGGGCCGGGCTCGTGGACGTCGGCTGCGATGCCGTCGGGGTCGCGGACAGGGTCGGTGTCGGCGTCTTCGACGGGCGGGGGGTGGGGGTCGGGGTCGGGTCGGCCGTCTTCACTCTCTCCGCCGCCGAGTCCCAGTTGACCACCTCCAGCTGGAGCTCCGGCTTCGACGTGTCGACCACCCAGTGCTGGGCGTCGCTTTCGTCCTCGCGGGTCTTGAGCACCAGCGCGCCCGAACCGTCGGTGGCGGCGGGGCTCAGGGCGAGGTCCTGGTCGAAGCGCGGAACCAGGGTGCCCTGGAGCGTGAAGTCGTAGCGGACGTTCTTGGTCGCGGAGTCGGTGGCACCCGAGCAGGGGGCCAGCCGGACCGAGTAGCCGAGGTGGGAGTCGAGGCAGAGATCGGGGTTCGCGCCGCTGCGCACCAGTCCGTCGGTCTCGTACGACCACTGCTGACCGGCCGCCGCCGAGGAGCACTTGGTGAGTTCGGTCTCCGCGTTCTTGACGGCCTTCCCGCCGACGACGCCGACGCAGAGCCCGGACCCGATGTTGTAGAGCCGGCCTTGCAGCTCGCCCTTCGCGGCCTCGGCGGCGCCCGCCCAGGAGGGGTTGCCGGTGGGGGAGCCCGTGCCGGGGCCCGGCGTCTCGGTGGGCCGGTCGTTCGCAGCCGGAGCGGAACCGTCTCCGGATCCGTTGGTGGACCAGATGACGAGCGGGAGGACGACGAGGGCGCTGACGGTCGCGACGGCCGCGGTGAGGTTGCGACGCCGGGCGGCACGGCGGGCGGCCTTGAGGGCCACGCGACCGGAGCAGGTGCGGGTGGCGGTGGCGGTGGCACCGGAGCGTGTGGCGGTGACGGGGTCGGCCTTCCGAGCCGCCCTGCGGGTGGTTCGGGGGCCGGCCTCCGCAGGGGAGGAGACCGTGTCCGGGGCGGCGAAGGACTCGCCCGCAGGGGCGAAGGGCTCGCCCGCCGCGGCGAAGGGCTCACCGGCGGGGGCGGTAGGCCCACCCGGGAAGACCGATGCCTCTCCGGCAGGGGCCGGCGGCTCACCACCGGGGGCGAAGCTCTCTGCGGCAGGGGCACGGCGCCTGCGGCCCGCAGAGGCACGCGAATTCACCGGGGAAGCGGGAGCAGTTCCGGGGGCGGCTTGCGGGGCGGCAGAGACATCTCCCGGCGGCGCGAAAGCGGCGGCGCCGTCCGCGAAGAACGACTCGCCGACGATCGGCGGTGCCGCGGCCGGCTCCGGCTCGGCAGGTGCCTCGGCCTGTCTCGCTCTCGACTTCAGATAGTCCCGCGCACCCCAGCCGAGCACCGCCTCCGCGAGTGCGGCGCCGAGTCCTTCGTTGAAGAAGGTGAGCTGGCCGGCGGCGTCGCTGCAGTGCTCGCAGCGGTCCAGGTGACCGCGCAGGTCGGGGTCGACGTCGACGCCGCCGCGCCGGTATGTCACATCCAGCATCCGCAGGTACTGCCGGCACTCGTGCTCGGGGGCCAGCTCGCGGTGGACCTGGAGGCACTCCTCGCGCAACCGCTCGTTGGCGCGGCCCAGTTCGACGCGGGCGGACTCCGCGTCGAGGCCGAGCAGTCCGGCCGGCACGGCGAGCGGTTCGGCCTCGACCTCGGTGTGCCACAGCAGGCAGCGGGCCGACTGGGGGATCCTCTGGAAGGCCCCGGACAGCAGTCGGCGGTTCGCGGGCGGCAGCAGGCGGGCGGCCACGCGCTCCGCGCCCTCCGCCTCGGACTGCAGCGCGGGGTGGAGCAGCTCCCGTCTGCGGTCGGTGTCCCACTCCGCCGCGATTCGGCGCACGGTGACGAGCAGTTGAGGGCGCCACGCGGCCGTCGGTCCGGTCTGTCGCAGCGTTTCGCCGAAAAGCCGGGTGAATGCCGCGGTGGTGAGCATTCCCGCGGAGCGGGCGTCGGCGGTGCACAGCCGTGCGTAGGCGAATCCCGCTTCCCAGTGCCGGTCAAGGAGTTCACCGACGGGATGCAGCGCCGGTGTCACCCCGGTCCACTTCTTCAGTTCGGCGCTCAGTTGAGCATCCGTCACATCAAAGAGGCGGGCGTCGCTGGGGGAATTCGACAGGCCTGCGTCACGCACGGCGGCATTCCTCCGGAGGGCATGCGGCATTGAAGGTCCATACCAATGAGTATGCTCCGGACGCGGCTCTTGTGAAGCGCGGGCGCGGGGGGAGCGAGACACACCTTTGCACAGGTCAGGGACAGAGAACAACCGGTTCCAGTTTTTGCGCATTGCGTGCCCGGCGCTCACTATTTGACGAGTGGTCAATAAGCGGCAGGAACATTGCGGCGTATCGGCAAGGCAATTGGAAACGGTATTCACTCAACGCCCTTTCGGGCCACCCCCGGGAACCATTGAGCAGGCGATCTCCGACTTTTTTGCCTGGTCATGCGGATGCGGAGGCCTTCACCACTCCTTCACAAGTCAGCTGCCAACCATTGGCCCACTCCCCCGGTACGCGCCCGGCGGTCTCCCGTACCGATCACGGAACACCCGGTTGAAGTGAAACGGGCTGGCGAACCCCGAGGCGGCCGCGACGCGTTCCACGGACAGGTCGGTGCTCTCCAGCAGTCGGGCGGCGTGCCGCAGCCGCGCCTCCCGCAGCGCGCGCATCGGGGACTGCCCGATTTGCTGCGTGAAGAGGTGCGCGAACCGGGAGGGCGAGAGCGCGACGTGCCCGGCGAGCGAGTGGACGGTGTGCGGTGCAGTCGGGTCGGCGGCGATCAGCGCCTGCGCGCGGCGCACCCGGTCGTCCACGCCGGGCCGCGGCGGCTCGGTCCCCGCGGCGCCCGCCGTGAGCAGGACGACCTGCTCCAGGGAGCACAGGGCGAGCTCGCGGGCCGCGGTGCCGTGGGCCACGGCGACCGACTCCTCCCCCGGTTCCTCCCCCGGCGCGGTCACCGGCGGCGCCTCCGTGCCCGTCCAGCGGGCATCGTCGAGCATCCGGCGAAACGCCGCCTCGATACGGCCGTGCACGGCGTCCGGCGTCGGCGTGACGACGTACATCCCCGCACCCGCGTCGTACGGGCGCAGCCAGGACCGCCAGGAGGGGCGGGCCTGGCAGTGAACCCACCAGAAGGCCCAGCGCGGCGCGCCCGGGGCAACCCCGTAGCCGTGCGCGACGCCGGGCGCGAGCACCACCAGGTCCCCCGCCCCGGCCCGCGTCTCGGTGCCCCCGTGCCGCAGGCGGCCCTGGCCGCCGGTCGTCCAGGTGAACAGCCAGCTGTCGGCACCACCCGGCCGGTTGATCCCGTAGGCCGGCGGCTGGTCGAAGTGGCCGACCACCACCAGGCCCGGTGGCGGTGCGGGGGCGCCGGGTGCAGCAGCCTCGGGCAATCCGTCAGCGCTCACAGTCATCCCCCTCGGGCGGGCGTCGGCCTAGCGTGGTCCGTGTGAGGACACCGGACCGAGGAGTGGACGCATGACAGCCGCGGACATGGGCACCCCCGACGCCCCCATCCTGCCCGAGGCCGGGCTCCGCCGGTTCCGGGAGGACGGCTTCACGGTCGTACGCGGACTGTTCGGCCGCGACGAGATCGCCCGGTTGTGCGCCCGGTTCGCGGCGCTGCACGCGGCCGGGCCGGTGCCCGGGCACTTCGAGCCGCGTCCCTCCGACAGCGACCCGCTGCGCGCGTATCCGAGGGTGATGCACCCGCACGAGATCGACGAGCTGTCCCTGCGGGTGCTCCTCGACGCGCGGCTGCGCAATGTGCTGGAGGTGCTGCTCGGAGAGGAGGTGCTGGCGGCGCAGAGCATGTTCTACTTCAAGCCGCCGGGGGCCCGGGGGCAGGCGCTGCACCAGGACAACTTCTATCTGCGGGTCGAGCCGGGCACCTGCGTGGCGGCGTGGATCGCCTGCGATGTGATCGACCGTGACAACGGCGGGCTCGAAGTCGTCCCCGGCACGCACGAGATGGATGTGTTCTGCCCGGAAACGGCGGACGCCGAGGTGTCCTTCGCCCGGGAGTACGTCCCGCCGCCGCCCGGTCTGGCGGCCGTGCCCGTCGACATGGAGCCGGGGGACGTCCTGTTCTTCAACGGCAGCCTGGTACACGGTTCGCAGCCCAACCGCACGCCGGACCGGTTCCGCCGTTCGTTCATCGGCCACTACGTGGGGCGTTCGACCGAGCGGATCGGTGAGCACTACCGGACTCTGTCGATGAGCGGAGATCGTGTGCCCTTGGCGGAAAGTGAAGGGGCGGGCCCGTGCGGCACCGAGTTCTCGCCGCACGGGCCCCACTAGCCAGTGACCGAGTGGTCAGGGACCGAGCAGTCAGTGACCGATGACCGGATGCGGCGCGTACGGCTGCTGGAGCTCCTCCAACTCCTTCTCGGTGAGCTCCAGTTCGACCGCGGCCGCGGCGTCCTCGAGGTGCTGCGGCTTGGCGGCGCCGATGATCGGGGCCGTCACCGTGTCCTGGTGCAGCACCCAGGCGAGGGCGACCTGGGCGCGCGGAACGCCGCGTTCGTTCGCCACCCGGGTGACGGCCTCGACGACGACCCGGTCGCTGTCGACGTACAGCCGGCTGCCGAAGTTGTCGCTCGCGCTGCGGTCGGTGACCGTGCCCCAGTCCCGGGTGAGCCGGCCGCGCGCCAACGGGCTCCACGGCAGCACGCCGACTCCCTGGTCGGCGCAGAGCGGCAGCATCTCGCGCTCCTCCTCGCGGTACAGGAGGTTGTAGTAGTTCTGCATCGAGACGAACTTGGTCCAGCCGTGCCGCTCGGCCGTGTGCTGCATCTTGGAGAACTGCCAGGCGTACATCGAACTCGCCCCGATGTAACGCACCTTGCCCGCCTTGACCAGGTCGTGCAGCGCCTCCATCGTCTCCTCGACCGGGGTGTGCGGGTCGAAGCGGTGGATCTGGTACAGGTCGACGTAGTCGGTGCCGAGGCGGGCGAGGCTGTGGTCGATCTCGGTCATGATGGCCTTGCGGGAGAGCCCGGCACCGTTCGCCCCGGGTCGCATCCGGCCGTTGACCTTCGTCGCGAGCACGATCTCGTCCCGGCGCGCGAAGTCGCGCAGCGCCTTGCCGACGATCTCCTCGCTGGTGCCGTCGGAGTAGACGTTGGCGGTGTCGAAGAAGTTGATCCCGGCGTCGAGCGCCTGCCTGATCAGCGGCCGCGACGCCTCCTCGTCGAGGGTCCACTCGTGCGTGCCGCGGTCGGGGAGCCCGTAGGTCATGCAGCCCAGACAGATCCGCGACACGTCCAGGCCCGTCGAACCGAGCTTCACGTACTGCATCGTTGCTGCTCCTGCCCTCGGGGTGGGGTACCAGGGGGAGCGTACGTGGTCGGGCGCACTCGACGCCGGTTCCGTCAGCGGCGCCCCACGGGATCTCGTCACCGGGGTGCGGCTAGCCGCGTTCGAGCAGTTCGAGCGCCCGTTCCCAACCGAACTCCGGCCGCCCGCCGCCCTCTCCCGCCTCGCCGGAGTACGGATCCCCGAAGCGCACGCCCATCCCCCGCAGCCGTATCAGACTGTCCCCGTAGGCGGGATGGGCGGCGAGCGCGTCGGCGACGCACGGGAGCACGGCGACGGGGACATCGAGGCCGGACGCCTCGCACAGGGTGCCCAGGGCGAGGGTGTCGGCGATGCCGGCGGCCCACTTGTTGATCGTGTTGAAGGTGGCCGGGGCGACGACGACGGCGTCCGGCGGCGGGAAGGGACGCGGGTCGGCGGGTGTGCGCCAGGCCGAGCGGATCGGGCGGCCGGTCAGGGCCTCGACGGCGGCGGTGTCGAAGAAGCCGTTCATGGCGACCGGGGTCGCGATGACGCCGACCTCCCAGTTCCGCTCCTGCGCGGCGGTGACCAGCTTGCTGACGTCCGCGGCGATCCCGGCGGCGCAGACGATGACGTAGAGGAAGGGTTTCCGGGTCTGTTGGGTCACCCGGGAACCCTACTCAGCCTCCTCAACGGGCCTATTGCAGCGGGAAGGTGAGCCCGCGCTCGTTCTCGGGCCGAGGGCCGAAGATCCGGCGGTCCGTCTCCTCGATCGCCACGTCGTTGATGCTCGCCTCGCGCCGGGTCATCAGCCCGTGCTCGTCGAACTCCCACAACTCGTTGCCGTACGACCGCCACCACCGGCCGTCGGCGTCCTGGCACTCGTACTGGAAGCGGACCGCGATGCGGTCGCCGTCGAAGGCCCACAGGTCCTTGCGCAGCGCGTACTCCTGCTCGCGCGCCCACTTGGCGGTGAGGAACTCGACGATCTCGGCGCGGCCGGTGACGAAGGTGCCGCGGTTGCGCCAGACGGAGTCCTCCGAGTAGGCGAGGGCCACCTTGTGCGGATCGCGGGTGTTCCAGGCGTCCTCGGCGGCCTGCACCTTCTGTGCGGCGCTCTCGCGGGTGAACGGCGGCAGGGGCGGTCGGTCGGTCATGTCGTCCTCCGGAGTCGAAACGGCGGCGGGAGCCGGGAGAACGTGCGTTCTCCCTCCTGGCTGCTACCGTAGGAGAACGCTCGTTCTCACGTCAAGGAGAGGCCGCACATGGACAGCGCAACCGCCCGGGAGCAGGCACTGGACGCCGCGGAGAAGCTGTTCTACGGCCGCGGCATCCAGTCCGTCGGCATGGACGACATCCGGGGCGCGTCCGGAGTCTCCCTGAAGCGCCTCTATCAGCTCTTCCCGGCGAAGGAGCAGCTGGTCGAGGCATATCTCGAGCGACGCGACGTGCGCTGGCGCGGGCAGCTCGCCGCCTACGTGGAGCGGCAGACGAACCCCGGGCAGCGGCTCCTGAGCGTCTTCGACTGGCTGGAGGAGTGGTTCGGCGAGGCGGACTTCCGCGGCTGCGCCTGGATCAACTCGTACGGCGAGCTGGGCGCCCGGTCGGAGCGGGTGGCGGACCAGGTCCGGGCACACAAGCGGGCGTTCCGGGACTACCTCGGCTCACTGGTGACGGCGGCCGGGCTGCCCGACGCCCTGACAGGGCAGCTGTATCTGCTGGCCGAGGGCGCCATGGTCACGGCGGGCATCACGGGCCGTACGCAACCGGCGGCCGAGGCCCGGGAGGCGGCGCGGTCGCTGCTGGCGGCGCGCTAGACGACAGGGCCCGGGGCCGGCTCGACCGGCGGCGGCAGGTCGGCCAGGCGCCCCGCCGACGCCCGACGTCCGTCGGGCCGCCCCCGCAGCCCTGCCGCCGAGTGCGGCGACGGAGCTGCGGGGCGACCGGGCCGTACTCGATGCGCCGGGCCTCAACTCCCCGTTTCCGACAAGGTGATGGCGCTGACCGGGCAGGCCCGGGCCGCCTCCCGCACCATCGGGTCGCCGCCGCCGTCCTCGCGGCCGGGGATCAGGGCGCTGAAGCCGTCGTCGTCCTGGGTGAAGACGGACGGGGCGACCAGGGCGCACTGGCCGGCGCCGACGCAGAGGTCGTGGTCGATGTCGATGTGCATGTCGTCTGCTTCGCGCGTTTCGCGCGTTTCGTTGTGCATGACCGGAGCCTCTTACCAGGTCACGGGGAGTTCCAGCATCCCCTGGATCGTGTCGCCGGGTTTGAAGGGGATTTCCTCCGCGGGGACGGCAAGCCGCAGGGTCGGCAGCCGGTCCAGGAGGGTGCGCAGGGCGATCTCCATCTCGGCGCGGGCCAGGTTCTGGCCGAGGCACTGGTGGATGCCGAAGCCGAAGGCGACGTGATGGCGGGCCGGGCGGTGCCAGTCCAGGCTGTCGGGGTCGGGGTAGACGGCCTCGTCGCGGTTGATGACCGAGGTCGAGAAGAGCACGCCGTCGCCGGCCCGGATCGTCTCGCCGTCCGCCTCGATGTCCTCGACGGCGACCCGCAGCAGCCCGTCGGCGATCGACAGCATCCGCATGAGCTCCTCGACCGCGGCGGGCAGCAGTCCGGGGTCGGCGCGCAATTCGGCCAGGCGGTCGGGGTGTTGGAGGAGCGTGAAGGTGCCCAGGGAGATCATGTTGGCGGTCGTCTCGTGGCCGGCGACCAGCAGGATGATCGCCATGGCGATGAGCTCCTCGCGGTCCAGATCGCCGTTGCGCAGCTGCTGGTGGACGAGTTCGCCCAGGACGCCGTCGGCCGCCTCCCCCTGCTTGTGCTTGCGGTCGATGAGCTCCTCGAAGTAGGCCTCCATTCGGCTGCGCGCGTCCATGGAGTCGGCGGCCGTCGGCCCGCGCAGCAGCCTGCGGGACTGGCCCTCGAAGAACTCGTGGTCCGCGTACGGGACACCGAGCAGGGCGCAGATCACCATCGACGGCACCGGCAGGGCGAACGCGTTCACCAGCTCGGCGGGCGGCCCCTGGGCGATCATCGCGTCGATCCGCTCGTCCACGATCTGCTGGATCCGCGGGCGCAGTTCGGCGGCGCGCTTGAGGGTGAAGCTGGGGATCATCATCCGCCGCTGGACGCGGTGTTCGGGGTCGTCGACGCCCAGCAGGGCGGTCCTGCGGCGGCGGACCTCGGCGAAGCGGGCGTTGGTCGCGGGGAATTCGGGCCGGTTGGGATCGGTGGACAGGCGCCGGTCGGCCAGCAGGGTGCGGGCGAGCGTGTGGCCGGTGACCAGCCAGACGAGTCGGCCGTCGTAGAGCTTCACGCGGGCCAGCGGGCGCGCGTCCCGCAGGGGGTCGTAGGCGGTGGGCGGGTGGTACGGACAGGTGCGGCTCTGGGGGAAGGCGACGGTGTGGGATTCCGTCATGTCCGTCATGGAAGACCTCGCAGACGAAGAGTGCGTCGTGCCGATCTTCATTAGATGCCCGGGGCATCCAATGGACGACGTCAAGTTCGGCCAGATCAGCCGCACGGGCAATCTGGCCGGGGATGGTCGCACGGAGCGGGGGGAAGATCGCACAGAGCTTCGATCTCTGGCCCGCCCGGCCGGATCTCCGCGGAAATCCGCTTGTCGGCGGGCGGCCGCCACCCACACAATCCGGCCATGCCTACGACCATCGCCTTCCTGCCGCTGACCGACACCCTTGTCCCGGTGCCGTTCCAGCAGCAGCCCGGCCGACCGTGGAGGCCGACGCTTCCCGCGTCGTGACCGCCGCGCTCGTCGCGGGACTGCTCGCGGGCTTTGGCATCGCCATCCCCGTCGGCGCGGTCGCGACCTACCTCGTCTCCCTCACCGCCCGTACGACCCTACGGACCGGGGTCTGTGCCGCGCTGGGCGTGGCGACCGCCGACGGGCTCTACGCCCTCGTCGCCACCCTCGGCGGCTCCGCACTGGCCGCCGCGCTGCGTCCGTTCCTGGTGCCGCTGCGCTGGGCCTCCGCCCTGGTGCTGGCCGCCCTCGCGGTACGGGGCGCGGTCACCGCCGTACGCCAGTACCGCGAGCACCGCCTCGCCGCCACCCGCTCCACGCCCCCTCCCCCGAGTCCGGCGCGCGCCTACCTGACGCTGCTCGGCATCACCCTGCTCAACCCGACCACCGTGATCTACTTCGCCGCCCTCGTCCTCGGCACCCGTGCGACGGCCCCCGTGCAACCCCTGGACCAAGGCGTCTTCGTCCTGGCCGCGTTCGCCGCGTCGGCGAGCTGGCAACTGCTGCTCGCCGGGGGCGGGGCGCTGCTGGGGCGCGTGCTGACGGGGCATCGCGGGCGGCTGGTGACGGCGCTGGTGTCGAGCGGCGTGATCCTGGCGTTGGGCGTGCGGATGCTGGTGTAGTCGCCGCAGGATGAATCTTGCACGCAACGGTGTTGCAGCACGACGTCAGTCAGTACCAGGACACGACGATGGGACCGATGCCATGCCTCTTGACGGCGAGTACGAGCCCAGCCCGACCAAATGGGTCCGCGACCAGGTGGAGTTGTACGAGAGCTCCGGTGGCACCAAGGGCACGACTCTGATGAACACGGGGATGCCCGTGATCGTGCTCACGACCCGGGGGGCCAGGAGCGGAAAGATCCGCAAGACGCCGCTGATGCGTGTCGAGCACGACGGCCGTTATGCCGCGGTGGCCTCGCTGGGCGGGGCGCCCAAGCACCCGGTCTGGTACCACAACGTCAAGGGCGACCCCCATGTGGAGCTCCAGGACGGTCCGGTGAAGCAGGACATGAAAGCCCGCGAGATCACCGGCGCGGAGAAGGACGAGTGGTGGGAGCGGGCCGTCGCGGCGTATCCGCCGTACGCCGAGTACCAGCAGAAGACGGACCGGGTGATCCCGGTCTTCGTCCTGGAGCCGTTCGACCAGGGCTGATCAGGCTCCGAGGAAGGCCGGATCGGGCCTCCCGCGGGGACCGGTCAGGGCTCCGGAAACTTTTTCTCCCGGGGAACGCATGAACCCGCTTTCGCCGGGCACACGAGCGTCAGGCCCCGCCGCGTTCCCCCGTCGCGGCGGGGCTTCCTTGTGCCTCGCGCGCGGAACGTTCGGTCACGTCGAGGAAGATCTGGTCCGCCTCGGCCACGGTCCGGGCGATGGACCGCTTGATGCGGACGGCGACCTCCTCCACCTGCTCGCTGTCGATCCCGGGCACCAGATCGACCCGGGCCGCGACCAGAGCCGTTTCCAGTCCGGTCTTCATCGTGAGCAGGGCTTCCACGCTGTCGATCTCCGGCTGGGCCTCCAGCAGCGCCCGGATCCGGGCGGCGGCTTCCGGGTCGGCGGCCTCCCCGATCAGCTGGTCGCGGGCGTCGCGGCCCAGGCGGAAGGCGACGTAGACGAGCAGTGCGCCGATCGCGAGCGACGCGGACGCCTCCCACACGACCTGCCCGGTGACCATGTGCAACGCCATGCCGGCGAAGGCGAGGGTCACCCCGACCACCGCAGTGCCGTCCTCGGCCACGACCGTGCGCAGGGCGGGGTCACGCAGACCGTCGGCGGCGCCGCCCTGCCGGCGCACCTGGTACAGCGCCCGCAGCAGCGACAGGCCCTCGGCAACGAAGGCGACACCGAGCACGACCATGCCCGCCACATACCCGGTGAACGACTCCTCGCCGCCACCACGCAGTGCCTCGACGCCCTGGTAGAAGGAGAAGCACCCACCCATCACGAAGATGCCGACGGCCGCGAGCAGCGACCAGAAGAAGCGCTCCTTGCCGTAGCCGAGGGGATGGCGGGCGTCGGCGGGTCGGCGGCTGCGGCGCAGCGCGGCCAGCAGGAAGACCTCGTTCAGGCTGTCCGCCACGGAGTGCGCCGCCTCCGACAGCAGCGCGGGTGACTGGGTCAGGAGTCCGCCGACCGCCTTGGCGACGGCGATGACGAGATTGGCCGTGAGCGCCACCAGAACGGTGACGCGGGTCCTGTGGTCGGCCTTCGGTTCTGTGGACGTGCTGGTCATTTGTCACTGACTCCCCCGGTCGACAGGGCTCACACCGTGCGGTCGGCGTATTTCGGGGGACTCGGTGAGATCAGGGAACCCGGCATGCGGGCAGACGCGTACGGCAGAGAGGAGCCAGGTCATGAGCGGCGGGGGCAACACCGCCTACGGGAGGAAGAGGTTCCAGCGGTCGAGGGCCCATTTCACGGACCGGATCACCGCGGACGGGCGGGACGGGTGGCCGGTGGAGGCGGGGCGCTACCGTCTGGTGGTCAGCCGTGCCTGCCCGTGGGCGAGCCGGTCTCTGGTGTCCCGGCGCCTGCTCGGCCTGGAGGACGCCCTGCCCCTGGCGATCGCCGACCCGATCCAGGACGACCGCAGCTGGCGCTTCACGCTGGATCCCGACGACCGTGACCCGGTGCTCGGCATCCGCTTCCTCAGCGAGGCCTACGACAAGCGGGAGACCGACTACCCGGGCGGCGTCAGCGTGCCCGCGGTCGTGGACGTGCCCAGCGGCCGGCTCGTCACCAACGACTATCAGCGGATCACCATCGACCTCGCCACCGAGTGGACGGCCCTGCACCGCGAGGGGGCACCCGATCTCTGTCCGGAGGGGCTGCGGGACGAGATCGACACCGTGATGGCGGACATCTACGACGACGTCAACAACGGGGTGTACCGGGCGGGCTTCGCCACCGGGCAGCAGGAGTACGAGCACGCGTACGCACGTCTGTTCCGGCGGCTGGAGCTGCTGGCCGATCGACTGGCCGGGCAGCGCTATCTGGTGGGCGACACGATCACCGAGGCGGACATCCGGCTGTTCACCACCCTGGTGCGTTTCGACGCCGTCTATCACGGCCACTTCAAGTGCAACCGCTGGAAGTTGACGGAGAACCAGGTGCTGTGGGCGTACGTCCGCGACCTCTACCAGACGCCGGGGTTCGGCGACACCGTCGACTTCGACCACATCAAACGGCATTACTACGAAGTCCACAGCGGCATCAACCCGACCGGAATCGTGCCCCTCGGGCCGGACCTGTCGGGCTGGCTGACGCCGCATCACCGTCAGGAGCTGGGCGGCAGGCCGTTCGGCGACGGGACACCGCCCGGGCCGGTTCCCGAGGCCGAGCGGGTACCGGCGCAAGGGCGACCCTGACCCACGAAGGAGGCGCAGACGCACATGGCCAAGCAGAACAAGCAGAAGAAGAGGAAGCTCCCCCTCGCCTACAAGCCCCTCGGATTCGCCCTCGGCTGGGCGAGCGGGGCGCTGGCCGGGCTCGCCTTCCGCAAGACGTGGATGGCGATTCGGCATGAGGAGGACGCCCCCGACGCCTTGGACCGGGACCGCGGCTGGGGAGAGATCCTGCTCGCGGCGGCGGTCCAGGGCGCCCTGTTCGCGGCGGCCCGCAGCCTGGCGGACCGCGCGGGTGCGAAGGCGATCGAGCGCTCGACGGGCGTGTGGCCGGTCAGCGAGAAGGGCGGCCGGGACTGACGGCCCGCCCCGGCGATCCCGCCGGCACCGAGGGAGGGCTGGGCCCCGCTTCGGTGCCGGCGGAGGGACTCAGCCCTGCTTCGGTGCCGTCGGGGCCATCGTGCGCAGCATGAAGGAGTGGCCGGCCGGGTCGGCGTAGCCGCGTTCCTCGAAGGGGCCGGCCGCGTCCTTCGTCTCCACGGGACGGCCGCCGAGCCCGACGATTTTGCGCTCCGCCTCGTCCAGGTCCTCCACCACGAAGTCCAGGTGGGCCTGGAGGGAGTTCTCCGGGCGCGGCCAGCTCGGCGGGGTGGCGTTCATGTCGCGACGGAATGCCAGCCGGGTCCCGTCGGCGCCCCTGATCTCGACGCGGTTGGCGGTCGCGTCCGTCATCTCGCCTTCCAGCAGATCCCGGTAGAACTCGGCGAGCTTCTCGGGCTCCGCACAGTCGAGCACCACGAAACCCGCTTTCACCAGTGGCATGACTCCTCCGAAGGGTCCGGGGCACGGGACGGTCCTGCCCCGTCGCCTGCACCCCAACGGGTGTCCCGGCCAGGCGGTTTCAGTCCGCCACCAGCCACTCGCCGTCCCGCATCAGTTCCCGCCCGACCAGCTCGTCGGCCTCACGCCAGGCCTGCACCCGGGTCGGCCGGACGCGGAAGTACAGGTAGGGCGTGCTGAGTAGGCGCGGGTCGAAGCCGGTCCTGGTCGCGAAGAGGTCGCCCTCCTCCTCGGACAGCTCGGCCGGGGCGATCGTCTCGACCGTCCCCTCGACCATGACGACGTCGCGGGTCGGCCCGATGCCGAGGCGTGTTCTGCCGGTCGCTTTGAGGTTCCGGCCGGTCGGGCTCGTGGCCGGTGGGGCGAGCAGCAGGGTCGAGCCGTCCCACAGGAAGGACAGGGGGACGAGGTACGGCATTCCCCCGGCGGCGTCGGCGGTGGCGACCCACACGTCCTCGTCGTGTTCCAGTCGGTGCAGGGTGTCCTGCTTGCGTTGCTCGGCGGGGCGGGCGGGTGGCCGGGTCATCGGCGAACGGTCTCCTCACGGAACGGCGTTGACGTGCGGGTCCAGTGTGGCCGTCGGACGTCCCGCCCGGGCCTGGATTTCCGTCAGGCGGGCCGCGGCGGCGGTGAGCAGCAGGTCCAGGGCCGCCGGGTAGGAGCTGTTCGGCATGTCGGCCACGAGATGGCGGGCGGTGGCGGCGATGTGCGGGTGGGATTCGGCGGGCAGCCTCGCGTACGTCGCCCGCCAGACGGCCACCTCCGCCTCGCGTGCGGCCTTCGGCATCGCCACGCTCGCCGAGTCGAGGGCGCCGAACGCGAGGGCCTGGTCGACGAAGGCGTGGTAGATCCGCACCGCCTCCGCGTCGGGGAAGCCCGCGTCGCGCAGCACGCCGAGGATCGTCTCGACGGCCTGGATCTCGTACGCCCGCCCGGTCACCCGGTACGAGCTGAGCACCGCGGCCCGCGGATGGGCGAGGGCACCCGCGTGCATGCGCAGGCCGAGGTCCCGCAGGTCGGCGCGCCAGTCGCCGGTCGGGCGCCAGGTGCGCAGGGTACGGCCGATGAGTTCGTCGGCGATAGCGAGCATCAGGTCGTCGGTGTGCCGGAAGTACCGGTACAGCGAGCTGGGGTCGGCACCGAGCGCACGGCCGAGGCGGCGTACCGAGAGGGCGTCGGTGCCGTGCTCCTCGATCAGCCTGAGGGCCGTCTCCACGATCAGCTCGTCGGACAGGACGACGCCCTGCTTGGTGGGGCGCCTGCGCTGCCGGGCGGTGGGCGGGACGACGCGGTCGGTCATGGGCGCCTCCGTGGGCCGGTGAAACCGGGGTCGATGGGCGAGACCTTACGACAACACCGTTGACCTGTTAACCCCCCGAACAGTTTCATGTCCGCTCATCGGGGCCGCCCAGGCCCCCCGGTGCGAGCGGAGACCGGCCATGTCCGACAACCCCTACAGCGTCGACCCTCCCGCGCGGCCCGAGCTGCGCAAGTCCCTCGGCGTCCTGGACGGCGTCGCGATCGCGGCGTCCAGCACGGCCGCGACCACCAGCATCGGCATCGGGCTCGGTGTCACGGCCGGCGTGGTCGGGCTGCATCTGCCGGCGATCATGCTGCTGGCGTTCCTGCCGGTCCTGGGCATCGCGGGCGCCTTCTCCCGGCTGAACAAGGTCGAGCCGAACGCGGGCAACGGCTATGTGTGGGTGGGCCGTTCACTCACGCCCTGGCTGGGCTTCATGGTCGGCTGGGTGAACCTCGTGGCCGTGCTGGCGTTCCTCGCGTACACCACCGCGGTCACCGGTTCGGCCCTGCTCCAGCTGGCCGGGGACGCGGGGCTGCACCGGGTGGGCGGCCTCGCGCTGGACCCGGGTTCGACCGCACAGACGACGGCGGTCGGCATCCTGGTCCTGGTGGCGGTCACGCTGACCGCCGTGACCGGCATCCGCAGCGCCGCGCGCCTCCAGGCCGGGCTGCTGGTCTTCGAGTACGTCGTCCTGCTGGGCTTTTGCGGATACGGCCTCGTCACCGGCCCGCACGACTTCAGCCTGAGCTGGTTCGACCCGTTCGCGATCCCCTCGGCGACGGCGCTCGCGCAGGGGCTGCTGCTGTCGGTGTTCTGCTACTGGGGCTTCGAGTCGGCGTTCAGCGTCAACGAGGAGGTCCGCGACCCGCGCGACGCCTCCCGGGCCGGGATCACGACCTTGTTCACCATGCTGGGCCTGTTCCTGCTCGGCTCGGTCGCCTTCCAACGCGTCCTGTCCGAGGAGGAGTTGGTCGGCCACGGCGCCGAGGGCCTGGCCTTCTTCGGCGACCGGCTGGCGTCCCAGCCATGGGCGGTGCTCCCCCTGATCGCCCTGATGTTCTCGGCGGTCGCCTCCCTGCAGGCCGGGGTGATTCCCACGGCCCGGGCGATGTTCGCGATGAGCCGGGACCGTACGCTCGGGCCGGTGTGGTCCAAGGTCAGCCCCCGGTACGGCACTCCGGCCGCCGGGACGGTGCTCATCGGCGCGCTCGCGGCGGTGGTCGCGGGACTGGCGCTGGTCATCCCCCGGCTCGCGGACATGATCATGGCGACGGTGAGCGCCGTGGGCATCGTGGTCGCCCTGTCCTACGCCCTCACGGCCATCGCGGCCGCCGTGCGCTTCCGCTCCCTGCTGCGCGAGGACTGGCGCGAGGGCATACGGGCGGTCGTGCTCCCCTCGCTGAGCGCGGCGGCACTGCTCGGCCTCGGGGGCTACCTCGGCTGGTCGTTCTACACCTCCGCCGACCACTTCGAAATCAGCGCGGACAACGGCTGGTTCCTGCTGGCCACTCCCCTGGCGATGATCGCGTCCGGCTTCGTGGCGGCCGCCTGGGCCAAGTGGGTGCGCAGGTCGCCGTACTTCCGCACCGGCAGGGGCACCGACGCCGACGCGCCCCAGCTCATCGCCACCTCCTCCCGATAACCCCCTACCAGGAAGCGGACCATGCACGCAGATCTCCTCTTCACCGGCGGTCCCGTCCTCACTCCCGAGGGCCGCACCGCGACCGCCGTGGCCGTCACCGGCGACCGCATCACTGCCGTAGGGCGGGAGGAGGTGCACGATCTCGCCGGACCGCGGACGGAGGTGGTGGACCTCGCCGGACGGCTGCTGCTGCCCGGATTCCAGGACGCGCACGTGCATCCGGTGCCGGCGGGGCTGGAGCTCACCCAGTGCGACCTGACCGGGGCGCGGACGGCGGACGAGACCCTCGCCGCGGTGCGCGCGTACGCCGACGCGCATTGCGAACGGGAGTGGATCACCGGCGGCGGCTGGTCGATGGAGGCGTTCGAGGGCGGTACGCCGACGAAGGAGCTGCTGGACGCGGTGGTGCCCCACCGGCCGGTCTACCTGCCCAACCGCGACCATCACGGCGCCTGGGTCAACAGCCGCGCCCTGGCGCTCGCGGGCATCACACGCGACACACCCGACCCGGCCGACGGACGGATCGACCGGGACGCCTCCGGCGAGCCGAGCGGAACCCTGCAGGAGGGGGCGATGCAGCTGGTGGGGCGGCTCACCCCGCCCGCCACCGCGGCCGACCGGGTGGCGGCCCTGCTGCACGCCCAGCGGCATCTGCACGCGCTCGGCATCACGGCCTGGCAGGACGCGCTGGTCGGTGACTTCCTCGGCATGGACGACCCGTCACAGGCGTATCTGACGGCCGCGCGGGACGGCTCGCTCACCGCCCGCGTCGTCGGGGCACTGTGGTGGGACCGCGAGCGCGGCGCCGAGCAGATTCCCGAACTGGTCGAGAAGCGGGCGGCGTTGAGCCATGGCCGCTTCCGCGCGGGGACCGTCAAGCTGATGCTGGACGGCGTCGCCGAGACCGGGACGGCGGCGCTGCTTGAGCCCTACCTCGACAAATGCGGCTGCGCGACCGCCAACCGGGGCACCAGCTTCATCGACGCGGGGCAACTGCCCAAGTACGTAGCCGAGTTGGACGCGTTGCGCTTCCAGTGCCACTTCCACGCCCTGGGCGACCGGGCCGTACGCGACGCGCTGGACGCGATCGAGGCGGCACGGACCGCGAACGGACCGAGCGACACGCGACCCCACCTGGCCCATCTCCAGGTCGTCCAGCCGGCGGACGTGCCACGCTTCGCCCGGCTCGGGGCCACGGCGAACATCCAACCGCTGTGGGCCGCGCACGAACCGCAGATGGACGAGTTGACGATTCCGTTCCTGGGGCCCGAACGCGCCGCGTGGCAGTACCCGTTCGGCGCGCTGCTGCGCTCCGGCGCCCGGCTCGCGGCCGGCAGCGACTGGCCGGTGAGCAGCCCCGATCCGCTGCATGGCATCCACGTGGCGGTCAACCGGCTGGCGCCGGGTGGGGGCGACACGCCGGTGTTCCTGCCCGGCGAACGCATCGGACTCGCCGAGGCGTTGACCGCCTACACGGCGGGCTCGGCGTATGTGAACCACCTCGACGACACAGGCGAGATTCGTGCAGGAGCGCTGGCGGATCTCGTGGTCCTGGACCGCGATCCGTTCAACGGGCCGGCCGGGGAGATCGCGGAGACGCGTGTAGCTGTCACTTACGTCGGGGGCGCGCGAGTATACGCAGCTCAGGAGGCTTGAGCAGTAACGGAGATCACGGTCCGGTTACGCGTAGATCATTTACGGCCTGGGCAGTCTGGTAGCGCTTTTCGATTCAACTTACGCATCGGGAAGGTGAGTTCGAGTGAGCGGGCGGCCGTGCGGCCGCCCGCCCGCAGGGCGGGGAGACCTCGTGCCACGTCCCCCGAAACCTGGGTCCGGCTGTTCGGCGAGGCCATCGCGGAATGTACGGAAGCTTCTCGGACACGACCGGCCGACCACCACGGCCGGTCGATTCGCTGCCAGGACCACAGCTTGAAGGGAGACCGGTGTGAAATCTCGAGTCGTAGGCGGCGGTCCGGAGATATCCACCGACAGCCTGCTCCCGGGGCAGCCGAGCGACCGGCTCCGGCCGGCGGAGGCGGGGAACGCCCTGGCCGACCTCTTCGCTCGGCACATCAATGGGCGCACGGACGAGTACCGGGATTGCGAGAACGCCGCTCAGCAGCGGCTGGACGCTTTCGGATCCCCTCGCGCCGGCACCACGCTGCATGTCAAGGGAGCCCTCAACTCGGCGCCGCACGCGTTCGTCCCGCCCGACGCGGAGGGCAACGCCAGGTTGAGGCGGCTCGATGCCAGCCTGCGCGTGATCGAAGCAGCCTTCCCCCAGGTCAGCACCGATATCGAGGTCTGCCTACTGACGTGCGCGATGCTGGAGGGAGCCTGGCGGAGCCGGGCGCTCACCCCGCCGCGCGAGGAGGAGCGGGAAACCTCCTGCGCCTGCCCTCTGTGCCGTCGGCTGCCCACACCCCCCGCGCGCACGCTGGCCGACTACGACTGGCGGCAGAGCGCCGGCCGTCCCCTCACCGTCAAGACCTGGCCCTACCACCAGGAACTCGACAGCGTCCTGACCGGTGGATGGGTCCTGGCCCGGCAGATGAACGACCTCGAGCGCGACCTCGGCTACCGCCATCGCTTCGAGGACGACATCCTGCTCTTCCATGAATACAAACGCGTGATCGACACGATAGACACCACGCAGCTCACCCAACTCATCGAAGGCCGCCTGGCCGAGAGTTTCAGCACCAACACCGCACGGGCCCTGGTCTGCGGACTCTACGCGGCCCACAAGCGATCCGCGGACGAGTCCTGGCTCCAGCGGCACCACGCCGGCAGCGTCACACTCCCCCAGACCAACCCGCTCAGCCAGAGCACCTACTCACTGCTGCAGATGATGGACTGCCTGTTCTGGCACGTCTCACCCGACACCGAACTCTGGCAGGAGGAACACCTCGCCTCCCTGCTGCTGTGCCGGGTCATCGACGACATGGTCGACGTGCGGGCCGACGCCCTCACCGGCGAGATCAGCAACTTCTGGCTCGCCGACATGCCCGCCCACACCAAGGCCCTCTACGCCGCCTGCGCCATCGCCGTGGTCAAGTACGGCTGCATGCCCGAGTCGCACACCCCGATGTGGAACACCTGGCTGATGCCCAGCACCATCGTCTGGCTGGGGCTCACGGGCCGCCACGCCCTGTGGTTCGACGGCATCACCCAGGGGCTTCCCCCGGCCCAGGACTGCCCGCTGTGCGACCTGCAGCCCAACGCGTGCACCGGCATCCTCACCCACGGCACCACCCTCACCATCGCCCCGCGGCCCACCGCACCAACTCTGAGCGCCCGGGCCGCCGAGCTGTCCGCACGCTGCCGAGACCAATTCCCCCAGGCATCGGCCCTCTTCGACGCCGAGCTCCATGCCTTCGAGGCGCTGCACGGCCCCTGGCGCGGCAACACCGACAGCACCTGGGAGATCCTGCGCCGCACGTACATCGCCGCCGTGGTGGCATCCAGCGGCACACCGTCCACGGCCCGCGCCCGTGAGATCCAACAGGACTCCGGCGCAGTCGGATCCGAGTTCTTCTACGCCCTGTACGAGCCGCAGACCGGGCGGGAGGACACCGCACTGCTCGCCTACATGTTCGGCTGCGCCCACCCGCATTTCCTCTGGAACACCACGGGTTACCGTCCCACGGACGTCGCAGGCGACTGGCTCGACGGCTGACGCCTCGATCCCGTTCCTGAGGCTCAGCAGTGCGAGAGGACGCCGCTGCCCGGCATGGCAGCGGCGTCCGAGTGCCTATACCTCGAACTCGACCGGCAGGCTGTCCAGCAGGGACATCCATGTGGACGCGGTCGAGGTGAGCTCCTCCGGCGGCACGGCCAGTTGCAGGCCCGGCAGACGGTGCAGAAGCACGTCCACCGCGATCTCGATGATGGACATCCCGATGTTCTGACCGGGGCACTCGTGCGGGCCCGCGCCGAACGCCAGGTGCGCCTGGTTGCCGTGCACCGAGACACCCGGGTCGGGCCGGATCTCGGGGTCGACGTTGCCCGGGGCGAGACCGAGAACGAGCAGGTCGCCCTCCTCGATGCGGTGCCCGCCCAGTTCGACATCGCTGGCGGCGAAGCGCCCCGGCAGGACGGCCAGCGGCGGAGAGTTCCACATGGCCTCCTCAACCAGCGCCGAGATGTTCAGCTCACCGCTGACCAGCCCGGCGAGCCGGGAGGCGTCGGTCAGGATGAGCTCCAGGACCCGGGCCAGCAGGCTGGTCGTGACGTGCGCGGCGATCAGCACCGCGCGCAGATGGGCCACGACCTCGTCGTGGTCGAGCCCCGCGTGATGCTCCAGCAGGCCGGTGGCGAGGTCGGAGCCGGGTTCGGACCGCCTGCGCTCGGCGAGTTCACCGAAAATCTCCCTGATCACGCCGTCGTGCGTGACCGCGTCCTCGCCGCCCTTCATCACCTGGGCGCAGGACTCGACCAGGCGACGCCCTTCCGCCTCGGCAAGCCCCAGAATGCGGGCGGTCACGAGCATCGGCAGGTAGTCGGCGTAGTCCGCCACCAGATCGGCGCGGCCGGAGTCCGCGAACGCGTCGATCTGCTTGTTGGCGAAGTACGTGGCGTGGCGCCGGACACCGCGGTCGGCGGCGGACTGCAGCCCGTCGCTGACGGCACCGCGCAGTCGCCGGTGCGCCTCGCCGTCCTGGGACACGCAGTCGGGGCGCCAGGCGAGCATCGGAACCAACGGAGAGTTCTCCGCCACCCGGCCCTCCCGCCAGTCCCGCCAGATCCGCGCGTCGCGAGGGAACTGGAGGGGATTGTCGAGCACACGCCGGCTGTCCCGGTAGCCCAGCACGAGCCAGGCGGGGATGTCGCCCTCCAGCAGCACCGGCGCGACGGAGCCGTGCTCCTTGCGCAGCCGCTCGTAGATGCCGGCCGGGTCGGTCGCCGCCTCCGGGCCGAACAGCCGGGTGAGCTCGGTGTCATGGCCGAAGGGGCAACCGCGGGGCGCATCGGGATCGTTTAAGGGCTGGGCGTTCATCGGGACTCCAGGGCGACGGCGGAGCGTTCCTTCAAGTGACGTATCAGGGCGACGAGGACGTCACGGCTGGAGGCCCGGTCGCGGGCGTCGCAGGCCACCACCGGGGTGTGCGAGGAGATGTCGAGGGCGTCCCTGATCTCCTCGACGGGATAGTCCTTGGAGTCGGGGAAGACGTTCAGCGCGACGACGAACGGCACGTTCTGCCGCTCCATCTCCTCGATCGCCCGGAAGCTGGAGGCGAGCCGACGGGTGTCGACCAGGACGATCGCACCGAGCGCGCCCTTGAACAGGCCGTTCCACAGAAACCAGAACCGCTCCTGGCCGGGCGTGCCGAACAGGTACAGCGTCAGGCTGTCGTTGAGGCCGATCTTGCCGAAGTCCAGGCTGACGGTGGTCTCCGTCTTGTCGGCGACACCGATGAGGTGGTCGACGTCGGCACTGGCCTGGGTGAGCGTCTCCTCGGTGGTGAGCGGCTTGATGTCGCTGACCGACCGGACCATGGTGGTCTTCCCGGTGCCGAAGCCGCCGGCGATCATCACCTTCACCGAGCGGGTGCCCCCGGCACCGGGCCCGCCCGGCTGGTCAAAGCCTTTCAAGTCCACTGAGTACCTCCTCAAGGAGCGCGAGGTCGGGCCCGCGGCCGGCGTGGTGTGCCGGGATGGGGTCACGGGCTTCGACGTGGCCTGCCTCCAGCAGATCCGTCAGCAGCACCGCGAGAATGTTGAAGGGCAATCCGAGATGGGCGCCGAGTTCGGCCACCGACAGCGGATCGCGGCAGCGCCGGAGGATCTCCTCGTGCTCGTGCTGCAACCCCGGTGCGGGGGCGGTACGGGAGACGATGAGGGTCGCCACATCGAGGCTCGACGCCGAACCGCCCGGCCCGCTACGGCCCCGGGTGAGGACGTAGTAGCGCTCGAGACCGGACGGGTTCGTGGGCCGGCGGGGAGCACTCATCCAGAGTGCTCCTCCTGGCGCGGAGTGGTCCCGAGCAGTTCGCCCATCCTGCGCGCCAGGTCCCTCATCTGATGGCCGAGCAGGCCCTGGTCGAGGCCTTCCCGGGCGAGGACGCCGAGATAGGTCTCCACCCCGGCCCGGACGACGAAGAGGTGGCCGCCGTCGACCTCGATCATTGCCAGCCTGAGCTGCCCCGCGTACTTGGGAAACTGCTCGGCGACCGGTTGGGCCAGTGCCTGCAGCCCGGCCACGACGGCCGCGAAGCGGTCCACGTCGTCGGGGTCCTCGGCGCCGTAGGAGGTGATGGCCTTGCCGTCGCTGGAGGCCACCAGGGCGAAGTTGATCTCCTGGATGCTCTCCACCAGGTCGCGGAGCGCCCAGCTCACGTCGGTTCCCTGTTGCGTCATGGGGACTAGTCGCTCTCTTCAGTGCTGTGCGGCTCGGTGGACTCGCGGCCGTCGGCCGACCCGCCTTCCTCGCCGGGCTCGCGGCCCGCGGTGGCGAAGGCGGCAAGGCCTGCGAAGGACGCGTCGGGCGGCACGGCGACGACGGAGGTCGTGTCGTCGTCCCGCTCCGGACGCCCGGCCGGCTCGTGGCGGGCCTCCTCGTTCCGCTTGCTGCGCCGACGGGGCAGGCCGCCGGGCGTGGTGTCCACGGCGTCGCCGAAGTCGGCCGAGGCCGTTTCGGCGGCGGCCGGCTCGCGTGCCGGGGCCACGGCGCCGACCGGTGCCGTCGGGGCGGTCGCCGCCGCGGTGGCGGAGGCGGCCGCGGGCAGCGGGCTGAAGTACTTGTGCGGGACCACGACCACCACCGAGGTGCCCAGCCACGGCGAGTCCGCGAACGTGACACGGATGCCGTACCGGCGGGCGAGGATGCCGACGACGCGCAGACCGATGTTCGCGTCCTCCGAGATGCCGCCGAGACCCGCGCCCTGCGCGGTGCCCGACAGAGCGTGCTCGGCCTCGCGCTTCTTCTCCTCGCTCAGACCCTTTCCGGAGTCCTGGATCTCGATGCCTACGCCGTTCGGGACCTCCTTGCCGGAGACGACGACCGGCTCGGTGGGCGGCGAGTAGCGGGCGGCGTTGTCCAGCAGGTGGGCGAAGATCAGCGTGAGGTGGTCCACCAGACCGCCGTCGACACCGAGTTCGGGCAGGTGGCGTACGTCGATCCGGTGGAAGTCCTTGATCCGGCCGATGCCGCCGCGGACCACGCTGAGCAGGCGCTGCGGCTCCTGCCACTGCCGGCCGGGCCGGTCGGAGCCGCCGAGGACGGTGACGCTGGCGGCGAGACAGTCGGCGGGGCCGATCGCCTGGTCGAGCTCCATCAGGCCCCGGGCGACGGCGGGCAGCCGGCCGTGTTCGCCCTGGAGGTCGTGCAGCCGGCCGCGGAGCTTGCTGGTCAGGACGTGGATGCGGCTGCCGATGCCGACCACGGCGTGCTCGGCGGCGGTGGAGCGGTTGAACTCCTCCTCGACGCCGACCAGCGAGGTGCGCAGGATCCTGCGCAGGTGTGCCTGCAGCTCGGCGCTGACCTTCGCGCACTGGTTGACGCTCGGCAGGATGTCGTCGATGGCCTCGCCCTCGCGCAACTGGCGCAGCGCCTCGGGCAGTTGCTCGTCGGCGAGCCGGGCGACCGCGGCGAGCTGGTGGGCGAGCTGCTCCTGCCAGACCTCGGCCTGGTCGGCGAGCTGGGCCTCATAGGACTTGGCCTGGGCGGCGATCCGCTCCTCGTAGGAGGCGCTCTCCTGGGCCAGGCGCTCCTCGTAGGAGCGGGCCTGCTCGGCCAGTTGGGCCTCATAGGCGCCGGACTGCTCGACGAGCCGGTTCTCCAGGGCGCCGCGCTCGGCGCTGTACTTCCGCTCCAGGCCGGCGACATGCTGCTGCCACTGCTGCGAGTGCTCGGCCTGCGAGGTGCGGAAGTCGCCCTCGGACCGGTGCAGTTGCGTCCGGGTGCGGAGCAGGAGCCGTACACACACGGTGCTGGCTGCGGTCGCGGCGACACCGGCGATGCCGGCGGTTATTCGCTCCGAGCTCATGAACGTGGCGGCAACGGTCCCACCTCCTAAAGCCAGTGGCATCAGCCACCAGCTGTACCAGGCGACAGGGGGCCGCGCCGCCGGGGGCGGAGTGGCGAGTTCCATCTGCATCCTTCGAGGCGACGATCAAACAAGGGGGGGGTGTGCTGGGCGATCGCACTCATGAGTACGCACCGCAAGTTGACCGATCGCGACCGAGTCAACTCGCAGTGCCGAACGGGAGCTTATCGGGTTTGAACGCGAAAGGATCAACCACGAAGTTCGGCGGACGTGAGTATTCCGTCACTGTCAGCCAAGCGAACGAACGTCGACAAATGCCTTTACTGACCAGCACAGTTGACCAAACCGGTCACCGCGCCGGGACGGAGAGGCAGCGGGGAGGCTATTGAGCGGCGGTCGTCTGGAACGTACGGCGATACGCCTGCGGTGACACCCCGATCGCCGCGTGCAGATGCTGGCGCAATGAGGCGCCCGTGGCGAAGCCGACCTGGCCGGCGATCCGGTCCACCGAGAGGTCGCTGGACTCGAGCAGGTGCCGGGCGCGGGCGACGCGCTGCTGGATCAGCCAGCGGCCGGGACTCATGCCGACCTCGTCACTGAAGCGGCGGGCGAAGGTGCGCAGGCTCATCCGGGCGTGGCCGGCGAGGTCGGCCAGGGTGAGCGGTTCGGCGAGGCGCTCCAGGGCCCAGGAGCGGGTGGCGGCGGTGCTCGCGGCTCCGCTCTCGGGAACGGGCTGCTCGATGTACTGGGCCTGGCCGCCGTCCCGGAAGGGGGGCACGACACAGCGCCGGGCGACCGCGTTGGCCAGTTCGCTGCCATGGTCGGTGCGGACGATGTGGAGGCAGACGTCGACGCCGGAGGCGGCGCCCGCCGAGGTGAGGATCCGGCCGTCGTGGACGAAGAGGACGTCCGGGTCGAGGTCGACGTGCGGGTACCGGCGCCGGAACGGTTCGGTCACCTGCCAGTGCGTGGTGGCCCGGCGGCCGTCGAGGAGGCCCGCCGCGGCTAGGACGAAGGCGGCGGTGCAGATCGACACGATGCGTGCGTCCGGGCGGATCCGCGCGAGCGCGCCGGCGACCTCGGGGGGCAGCTCCAGGGGGATGTACGGGACGGCCATGGAGGCGACCACCACGGTGTCGGCGGTGGCTAGGATCTCCGGGCCGTGCTGCACACCGATCGTGAAGTCGGCGTTGCTGTGCACCGGTCCGCCGTCGACGCTGCAGGTCAGCACCTCGTACCGGCCGTCGGCCGCGCCGAAGATCCGGCTGGGGATGCCCAGCTCGAAGGGGTAGACGCCGTCCAGGGCCAGCACCACGACGCGCTCCACCCGACCGTCACCACGTCGCTCACCGTTGCGGTCACCCTGCCGCCGCTCACCACACTGCTCCTCACGCATGGCACGATCCTATCGAAGGTTGGCAATCGTGCCATTTCCCGAGGCGGCGGCTCCCGGCAGGCTGGTTCACCATGAGCAATGTGAACACGATGCGAGCCATCAGCCAGGACGTTCTCGGCGGTCCCGAGGTCCTGAAGGAAGTGGAAGTTCAGCGCCCCACCCCGCGCCCCAACGAGGTACTGGTCCGCGTACGAGCCGCCGGCCTCAACCCGACCGACTGGAAGCACCGCGACAACGGCGGGTTCCTGGGCGAGCCGCCCTTCGTCCTGGGCTGGGACGTCTCCGGCGTGGTCGAGGCGGTCGGCATCGGCGTCGTCCGGTTCCGGCCCGGCGACGAGGTCTTCGGCATGCTGTCCTACCCGTTCGGCCACGGCTCGCACGCCGAGTACGTCACCGCACCGGCGCGCGTCTTCGCGCACAAGCCGGTTTCGGTCGACCACATCCAGGCGGGCGCTCTGCCGCTGGTCTCCCTCACCGCCTGGCAGGCCCTGGTCGAGTACGCGGACGTGCAGCCGGGGCAGCGGGTACTGATCCACGCGGCCGCCGGCGGGGTCGGGCACGTGGCCGTGCAGATCGCCAAGGCGCGGGGCGCGTATGTGATCGGCACGGCGAGCGCGGGCAAGCACGAGTTCCTGCGGGGCCTGGGCGCGGACGAGCTGATCGACTACCGGGAGACGGACTTCGCCGAGGTCGCGAAGGACGTGGACGTCGTCCTGGACACCCTCGGCGGTGAGACGTCGGTGCGCTCGCTGAGCGTGCTGCGCCCGGGCGGCGTCGTCGTCTCGATCCTGCCGGTCGGTTCTGACGACTTCTACGAGGAGGCCGAGCGGCTCGGCGTCCGGGCGCTGCGGATGCTCGTGGACTCCGACCGCGCCGACCTGCGGGCGATCGCGGACCTGGTCGACAAGGGCCAGTTGCGGGCCGAGATCGCCGGCACGTTCCCGTTGGCCGATGCCGCCGAGGCGCATGCCCTGGGCGACACCGGCCGGACCACGGGGAAGCTGGTCCTGACGGTCGACTGAGGCAGTTCGGCCGGCTGGCCGGCCGGGTCAGAACGTCAGCACGGGCTTGATCGCCTTGCCCGCGCCCATGTCCCGCACCGCCTGGTCGATGTCCGCGAACGGATAGGTGCTGATCAGGCGGTGCAGCGGGAGCCGCCCTTCCTTCACGAGCCGGACCAGGGCGGGGATGAAGGTCCGCGTCTCGGCGTCGCCGAGGGTGAGGCCGACGATCCGCTTGCCGCCGAGCAGTCCGTTGACGTCCAGGGCGACCTCGGTGCCGAACGGCGGGGCGCCCACGACGACCAGGGTGCCGCGGGCGGCGAGCGCGTCGACACCCTGGCGCAGGACGCCGACGTTGCCCGTGGTCTCCACGACCCCGTCGGCGCCCTGGCCTCCGGTGATCTCGGCGAGTGCCTCGCCGAGGTCTGCCGCGGCGGCGTCGACGGTGTGGGTTGCGCCCAACTCCCGGGCCAGCGACAGGCGTTCTGCGACCCGGTCGACGGCGACGATGTCGGTGGCCGGGGTGAGGGCGGCGGCCATGACGGCGGAGAGGCCGACGGCTCCCGCGCCGAGGACGACGACGGTGCTGCCGGTGACCGGCTTCAGCACGTTCCATACGGCGCCGACTCCGGTCTGCACCCCGCAGCCGAGCGGAGCGATCAAGGCCGGCGGCACCTCCGGGTCGACCTTCACCAGACTGCGTTCGTCCACCAACGCCCGCTCGGCGAAGGACGACTGGCCGAAGAAGTGCCCGCCCAGCTCGTCGCCGCCCCGACTGATGGTGCTGCTGCCGTCCGCCCGCCGTCCGCCGAGGAGGTTCAGCGGCAGCCAGGTCGCACAGTACGCCGGGTGCCCGCCACGGCAGTTGCGGCAGTCACCGCACGAGGTGAAGGACAGCACGACATGGTCGCCCGGCGCGACGCCGGTCACCGCCGGGCCGACGGCCTCGACGACGCCCGCGCCCTCGTGTCCGAGGACACCGGGAAGGGGGAAGGGCAGTCCGCCGCTCGCCACGCCGAGGTCCGTGTGACACAGACCGGTCGCCACCATGCGGACGACGGCCTCGTGCGGTCCGGGCTCGTCGAGCTCGACGTCGGAGAGGGTGAAGGGGGCTCCGCCGGACTCGACGACGGCGGCACGGGTGGGGATGGACATCGTACGAACTCCTTGGCAGGGGCGCTCAGTCGAGCGAGACGACGACGGACTTGGTCGTGGTGTAGGCGTCGAGCGCCTCGGGCCCGTACTCCCGGCCGAATCCGGAGTCCTTGACCCCGCCGAAGGGGACCGCGGGGTCGAGCATCGCCCAGTCGTTGACCCAGACGATGCCTGCCTGGAGCCGGTCGGCGACCCGGTGGGCACGGGCCAGACTGCCGGTCTGGACGCCGGCGGCCAGTCCGTACGGCGTGGAGTTGGCCAGCTCGACGGCCTCCTCCTCGGAGTCGAAGGGCTGGACGGTGAGGACCGGGCCGAAGATCTCCTCCTGGATCACGCGGGAGTCGTTCGGCAGGTCGGCGATCACGGTGGGCTTGTAGTAGTAGCCCCCGTCGAGGTCGAGCCGCTCGCCGCCGCAGACGATGCGGCCGCCTTCCTTGCGGGCCAGCTCGACGTACTCCTCGACCTTGCGCAGATGCCGCTCCCCCGCCATCGGACCGATGACGGTCTCGGGCTTGCGGGGATCACCCAGCGGAACGCCGGGCACGGCGTCGGCGAGGATGCCGAGCAGCGTGCTGTGGACCTGGCGGGCCACCAGCAGCCGAGGTCCGCCCATGCAGAACTGCCCCGTGTTGAAGACGAACCCCTTGATGATCGCCGCGACGGCCTTCTCCAGGTCGGCGTCCTCGAACACGAGGTGGGCCGCGTTGCCACCGAGCTCCATGGTCACGGGCTTGAGCGACTCACCGGCGAGAGCGGCGACCTTGCGGCCGACCGCGGTCGAGCCGGTGAAGGCGACCTTGTCCACTCCCGAGTGCCGCAGCAGGGCCTCGCCGGCCGCGGGGCCACCGGTGACGACGTTGACGACGCCGTCGGGGACACCGGCGCGCTTGAAGAGTCCGGCCATGTACAGGGCGCTCAGCGGGGTCTCCTCCGCAGGCTTGTGCACCACCGTGTTACCGGCCGCGAGCGCCGGGGCCAGCTTCGAACCGGCCAGGATCAGAGGGAAGTTGTACGGCGTGATCGCCGCGACCACCCCGATCGGCCGGCGCCGGACGTAGGCCAGGGCGTTCATGGGCGTGTCCCGGACGGAGCCGTCCATGGAGTGGGCGAGGGCGGCGAAGTGCTCGTAGTCGTTGGCCGCGTTGGTGACGTCCACGGCATGGGCGAGCGTGATCGGCTTGCCGACGTCACGGCTCTCCAGCTCGGCGATGGTGTCGGCGTTCTCCCGGATCAGCTCGGCGACCCGGTGCAGCACCCGGCCCCGCTCGCGGCCGCTCAGCCCGGACCAGGCACCGTCGTCGAAGGCCTCCCGCGCGGCACGCACGGCCGCGTCCACGTCGGGAGCACCGGCGTCCGCGACGGTGGTGACGACAGCACCGCGGGACGGGTCGACCACCTCGGCGCGCGCTCCGTCGGCGGCCTCGCGCCACCGGCCCCCGATGAACAACCGACCGGGTTCGATCTCGAAGGTGGTCATCGCCACTCCTCAGCCTCATCGCCAAGATTTCAACCAACAGGATTCCTGTTTGTTCGCAGTCTCATTACAGACAGGATTCCTGTCAATGCTCTAGGCTGAAGTCATGCTCGACACCCAGGCAGCCAAGGCCCACCCCTCGCTTCTCTACATGGTGAAGCAGGTGGAGCTGGTCGTGCGCTCCCACCTGGACGAGCTGGTGAGGCCGTCCGGGATCACCGCCCTGCAGTACACGGCGCTCACCGTCCTGGAGCGCCACGACGGACTGTCGGCCGCACAGCTGGCCCGCGACTCCTTCGTCACGGCGCAGTCGATCGCCGATCTCGTACGGTCCCTGGAGAACCGTGGGCTGGTGCGCCGGGAGCGCAATCCCGACAATCGCCGGGAGCTGCTGATCCTGTTGACCGACGCCGCGCGTGAGCTGCTGGCGCGGCACGCGGGGCCCGTGCGGGAGCTGGAGGAGCAGATGGTGCGGGATCTCACGGCCCATCAGGCCGAGCAGTTCCGCCAGGCACTCTCCAAGGCCTGGCACGCACTGTCGTAGTCACACCCCGGACATCCCGCGAAGCCTCTGTCGCAAATCAGAGACATATGTCAATCGAACATGCTCAGATTCGCTCAATCGAGGGTAACTTGCAGTGCGGGGAACAGATTTGCGCTCACTCGGGCTGCATCCCCGCCGCACCTGAGCAGGTTGGAGGCGATGTCGTCATGCAGCAGGAACCTGCGCCGTTCAGTCGGCATCTGCGCGTCCATCGGCACCGCGAGCACACGGTGCTGGAGTTCCGCGGCGAGATCGACATCGCCGCCGCGGTGGAGATCGCCCCGTACCTGGACCGGGTGACGGCGCACCCCGACGCGCGGATCGTGATCGACCTCAGAATGGTCGAGTTCTTCGACTGCTCCGGACTGCGCCTGCTGTACCGGGCCCGCGGCCGGACGCTGGACCACGGCGGGCAGTTACACCTGGTCTGCACCCATGCGCTCACCCTGCGCGTCCTGAGGATCACCGGCCTGTCGCGGCTGCTGCCCCCGCATCCCACCCTGGACGCGGCTCTGAACCAGCCGGAGGCCACGTCCGGCACGCTTTAAGGGCCCTCGCCCCCCTGCTATCACGTCTTAGGGGCCCTCGCCCCCCTGCTATTCGGTTCCCGGCGAGTCGAACAGGGCGCTGACCGACTCCCCGTTGTGAATGCGGCGCACGGCCTCGGCGAGCGCCGGGGCGATGGACAGGATCCGCAGCTTCTCGGTGCGTTCCTCCGCCGGCACCGGCACTGTGTTGGTGCACACGATCTCCAGTACGTCGGGCTGCTCGCCGATCCGCTTCAGCGCGCCGGACGCGAACAGGCCGTGCGTACAGGCGACGCGGATCGAGCGCGGCCCCAGCTCCCGCAGCCGGTCGAGGAGCTCCAGGACCGTACTGCCCTTGGCGATCTCGTCGTCCAGGATGATGACGTCCCGCCCGGTCACCTCGCCGATGACGGAATTGATGCTGACCCGGTCGTCCGCGAACCGCTGCTTGGCACCGGCGGCGACCTGGGCGCCGATCAGCCGCGCGAACGCGGCGGCCTCCTTGGCGTTGCCGAGGTCCGGCGAGACGACTGTCGTGCGGGAGAGGTCGTACTGCCGGAAGTGAGCGGCGAGTTCGCGCAGCGCGTGCAGGTGGTCGACCGGCACCGTGAAGAAGCCGTGCACCTGGGGCGAGTGCAGCGTCATCGCGAGGACGCGACTGGCGCCGGCCGACACCATCAGGTCGGCGACGAGGCGGCCGCCGAGGGAGATGCGGGGCGCGTCCTTCTTGTCGGAGCGGGCGTAGGAGTAGTGCGGCATGACGACGGTGATCCGGCGCGCGGAAGCGCCGCGGGCGGCGTCGCACATCAGCAGCAGCTCGACGAGGTGTTCCTGGACGGGGCGGACCAGGGGCTGGATCAGGAAGACATCCCGCTCCCGGCAGTTGGCCTGGAGCTGCACCTCCAGGCAGTCGTTGGCGAACCGGCTGACCCGGCTGGGGCTGAGCGGCACCCCCAGATGCGCGCAGACCTCCGCCGCCAGTTCGGGGTGGGCACTACCGCTGAACACGGCGATCTCTCGCACGATCCGCTCCTCGAATGATCATTCCGGCTGGCGGACTCATGCTACTGACCTCGGCAGAAACGTTGCAGCGCACCCGTGAGCGTGGCTGTCACCGCCCCGTTCGGAGGTGCCAATCGGCCAACGATCCGGTCCTCCGCAGGGATCGGGGGTATGCGAAGGGCAGGGAAGGAGGAACGTCTACATGACGACTCCCATCAAGCGCATCAACAAGCGCATGCCCGGCTGGGCGAAGGTGGTGAGCGCCCTCGTACTGGTGCTCGTCGTCTTCTTCGCCGGGATCCGGTTCAGCGTGCTCCCCGGCCTCAAGGACCTGTTCGGCACCGAGACCAACGACCGCTCGGGTCCCGCACTGCTCCAGTCCATCCAGGACATGAGCCGCTACGACGCCGCCTCCGGCAATTTCCAGATCGTCGTGGATCTGGAGAAGGACGCCAAGTTCCTGCCCGACGCGATCCGCGGCTCCCGCACGCTGTACGTCGGCGCGGGCACCGTGGACGCCTATGTCGACCTCGGCAAGGTCGGCGAGGACGACGTCACGGTCAACGGCGACCGTACCTCCGCCACGCTCCGCCTGCCGCACGCCGCCCTCGGCAAACCGTCCCTCGACCCCGACCGCTCCTATGCCGTCTCCAAGCAGCGCGGTCTCCTCGACCGCCTCGGCGACGTCTTCTCGGACAACCCGAACAGCGAACAGGCCGTGCAGAAACTGGCGGTGAAGCACATCGGCGACGCGGCCAAGGACAGCGAACTGACCGCCCGCGCCGAGACCAACACCACCGGCATGCTCGAAGGCCTGCTCCACTCCCTCGGCTTCAAGGAGGTGAAGGTGACGTACGGGGCCTGATGCGTGGCACTTCGTGATGTTCCCGACGGCCCCTTCGGAGGGCTCTCGGGCGCGCCTCGGCGAAGCCACATGAAGCGTTGAGGGGGGTGCAATCGCTGGGTGCCGGAGCGCCCGAGCGGCGAAGCCGTACGGGCGCTCCGGCGAAGCCGATGCCGGACGCCGCCCGGCAGGCGGGCATCTCCCGTGCCCTCACACGAGGGAGCGCCCGGCCGACCGCTGGTTGCCGGTGGCGCCGCCGGGCAGGCCTCGTCGGCGAAGCGACGTCAGGCCTTGAGGGAATCGGGGGATCGCCGGGTGCCGGAGGCTCGCGCTGCGGAGCCATGTGGGTGCTCCGGCGAGGCCATGCCGGGCGCCGCCCGGTGGGCCGGCACTTGGCTGCGGGGCCTACGGCAGCACGCCCGGCAGGGCCAGTGCCCCCAGTAGGGTGGCCCCGACCATGACCCAGGCCACGTAGTCCCCGACGTGCCCGGACTGCAGGCGGCGTAGGGGGCGTGCGTGGGACGGGGCGGCCAGGAGGTCGGGGCGGGTGACGGCGAGGGCTGCGAGGCCGAGGGCCAGTGCCGTCGCGGCGAGGTCCAGTAGGACGCCGGCAAGGGTCCAGTGCGGTGCGGCGACGGGGGCGCCGCCGGAGCCGGCCTCGTTGACTGCGTGGGCCACGACCGCGCCGAAGCCGGGGGCCACGCCGACGGCGAGTGAGGCGGCGAGCAGGACGGCGGGGACCGCGGTCATGGTGTCGGGGATCCGGCTGAGCCGGTGCCGGGTCTCGGGCCGTTCGCCGGCGCCGGTCGTCTCGTACTCGGTGTCGTCCTCGGGCGTCGGGCCGAGCCCGAGGAACACCCGGGCGGCGACCCGCAGTACGGCCGCGGCGGTGACCGCGCTCGCGACCACGTACAGCAAGGTCAGCGGGCCGCCCGCGGCCTTCTCCGTGACCGCCTTCCCGAATCCCGTCCCGAAGGGCGGGAGGCCGGCGAGCGCGAGCGCGCCCACCACGTACATCACTGCGACACCGCGCAGTTCCCGGGCCCGCCCGTGCAGCGCGTGCTCGTCGACGGTGCCGTACCGGTCGAGGAGAATGCCCGTGCAGGCGAACAGCGCGGCCTTCACCCCGGCGTGCCCGAGGACGTACAGCGCGACCCCGTCGTCGGCCTGAGGTGTGAGGACACCGATGCCGATCAGGAACAGCCCGGTGTGGGCGACCGTCGAGTACGCCAGCAGCCGTTTGATGTGCCGCTGGTACCAGCACATGACGGCGCCGATCACCGCGGTCAGCGCACCGAGGACGACGAGGACCCGCTCCAGGTCGGCCGCCGGGATCCCGCCGGGTCCGGCGAAGACGGTGCCGTACACGCGCCAGACGCCGTACACGCCGAGTTCGACCATGACGCCCGACAGCAGCATGCACACCGGTGTGGGTGCGACGGCGTGCGCGTCCGGGAGCCAGAAGTGGAACGGTACGGCGGCCGACTTGATCAGCAGGCCGGTCAGGACGAGCACGAAGGCGGCCAGGACCAGCGCGTCCGGCGGCCCGTGGGCGTCGAGGCCGCGGCCGATCCGGGCCATGGCGAGCTCGCCGGTACGGGCGTACAGCAGCGCGATGCCCATCAGCATGGCGTAGGCGCCGAGCGAGGTGACGATGCCGAAGGTCAGGGCGCCCTGCACGGCCTTGGCCTCCTCGACCCGGGTGCCCGTCAGCGCGTAGGCGACGACGCTCATCAGCTCGAACCACACGAACGCGTTGAACAGATCGCCCGCGATCGCGAATCCGCACATGCCCGCCTGGAGCAGCAGGACCAGCGCGGGGAACGAGCCGGAGTGCCGGCGCGGGGGCTCCTCGAAGTAGCGCCAGGAGTACGCCAGGGCCGCGAGGGTCAGCAGGGAGGCCACGGCCGCCATGCCGAGCCCCGCGCCGTCCCCGACCAGGACGATGCCGACGCTGCGGTCCTCCACGGGCGTCCAGCCGCCGACCCATTCGACCATCGGCGGCGAGGAGTTCAGCGACAGCACGATCGCGAGCCCGGCCGTGCCCGCCGCGACGGCACAGCCGACGGAATCCGCGACGACGCGGGGCAGGCGACGACCACCTGCGACCAGGAGGGCGGCACCGAGCAGCGGTACGGCGACGAGCAGCGGCAGCAGGTCGTTCATCAGCCGCGCAGCTCGGAGAGTTCGTCGGGGTCGACGGTGCCGTGCCGCTTGGCGACCTGGATGACGAGCGCGAGCAGCAGCGCTGTGACGGTGGCGCCGACGACGACGTCGGTGAGGGCGAGGGCCTGGACGACCGGGTCGACGACGGGGCGTGAGCCGGGCTCCAGGTCGGAGAAGACGGGCGCGGTGGCGTCGTCGCGGTATCCGACGGCCAGCAGCAGGACGTACGTGGACGACTGGCAGACCGCCAGACAGCCGACGGCGTGGATCAGATTGCGGCTGGTGGCGAGCCCGTAGCAGCCGACCAGGAAGATCCATACGGCGACGAGGTACGGCAGGACATCCATCACGGCGCTCTCACTTCCCGCTCTCCTCCTCGATCTCGACGGACTGGTCCAGGAATCGGGCGAGCAGCACGACGACCGCGCAGGCGACCTCCATGCCGACGGCCGCGTTCAGCAGGGGCACGGTGCCGCCGGAGGACAGCGTGTTGAACGTGCCGTACGGAAGCACGGTGTTCGCGAGGAACGCGGTGCCGCCGATGAGGCCCGCGAGGCCGGTGACGAGGTAGGCCGAGGTGGCAATAGCATCACCGACCTCGTACAGGCCGACCGGACGGACGCGTTCCAGGGCGCGGTAGTCGGCGCCGAGGTAGAGCAGATGCAGGGCGGTCGCGGCGACGACGCCGCCCTGGAAGCCGCCGCCGGGACTGAGTTGACCGTGCGCGATGACGTACAGGCCGACGACCAGGGCGACCGGCAGGACGATCAGGGCGTAACGGCGCACCGGCGGGGCGACGTCGGCGGGTTCGGGCCGGGCGCGGTGCTCGTCGCGGGTCTGCCTGAGCAGGACGACGCAGCCGACGACGGCCGCGAACAGGATGGTCATCTCGCCCATGGTGTCGAAGGCGCGCTGGTCGAAGTTGACGGAGGCGATGGTGTTGGCGGTCTGCCGGGCGAGGGAAGCGCGCACCGCGCGGTCGCCGTACGGGTGGCTGTCGCCGCCGAAGTCCGGCAGCCGCAGGCAGGCGGCGACCAGGAGCACGGCCAGGCCGGCGCCGCCGACGGCGACGAGCCGGAGCCGGGTGCGCGGGCTCATTCGTCACGCCCCTTGCGCCGCTTGACCTTGCGGACCGACAGGAGCAACAGCAGCGGGGTGAGGGCGCCGCCGACCGCCAGTTGGGACAGGGCGACATCCGGTGCCTGCACCGCTGTGAACAGCACGGCGAGTACGACGCCGAGGACGGCCAGCACGAGGGCCTGGCGCACGGGGTCGCGGACCAGTACGGCCACGGTCGCGCAGCCGGCGACCAGCAGCAGCGCGACGATGATCACCGCGTCAGCCACGGCGCACCCCCGCGATGCCGCCGGACAGCGCGTGGGAGGCGACGATGTTCCCGCCGATCAGCAGCGCGCCCGTGAGCAGGACCTTCAGCATCGCCCGGCTCGGTCCCTCCGCCACGCACAGCGCCAGGACCACGGCCGCGCCGAGGCCGGCGGCCGCCCACGTCAAGCCCCAGGCGCGCGGCGGGTCGTCGGCGAGTTCCCCGGTCAGCAGGCGGGCGAAGACGAGGGTGCCGACCGGGCCGAGCAGGGCGAGGACCAGGGCGAGATCGACGTAGGCGGGGCGGTCGTATCCCTGGGCGAGCAGGAGCAGTCCGGGGCAGGCCAGGGCCGTGGACAGGTTCTGCGCGACGACCCTGCGCCGCAGCGGTCCGGTGGCGACGCCCCACAGGGTGGCGCCCACTCCCCCGCCGAGCACGGCGGTCGCCGCGAGGAGCCAGCCGTTCATCGGCCGGCCACCGCCCGGCGCGCGGCGACGGCGGCCAGTGCTGCCACGCCGGCGACGCCCGCGCCGACCGCGAGTTCAAAGGTGTCCACGGTGGTGACGAGGATCAGCCACAGCACGGCGAGTGCGGCCCACCAGGCCAGGAACTCGGCCGCGGCGAGCAGCGTCGTACGCCGGTCCATGCGCCACCTCCGCGAGCCAGATGTCCGTTCAGTTCCGTTCCGCGTCATCCAAACACCACCCCGGATGACGGAGGCGGCGGCACGCGCGGGCCTCCGCCCGGAGTGCCCCGACAGCGGGAAGGGAAACCGTGGACGGCTGTGATATCGGGCGCGACACGGTGGGCATCTCGACGCGGTGCCGGGGTAAACGGCGTATCACGAAGGGACGTTGAAGACTGGAGGATCGCATGGCCGGTGGGACCTCACGTTCGCGTGCCGCGTTGCACCCCGGCACTCCCAAATCCAGAGGTGCCGCCAAGGCGGCAGGAGGAGCGAAGGCCGCAGGTTCCGGCAAGGCGGCGGGGAGCTCGAAGTCGGCGGGTTCCCTCAGGTCCGCCATGGGCGCGAAGTGGCGAGAGACAGCCAAGTTCGCGGGCGGCTCGAAGTCGCGGGGCGCGGGCAAGTCCGCGGGCCGCGCAAAGTCGGGAGGTACCGCCGAGCCCGGACTCAGGGCCAGGTTTGGACGCACCACGAAGTCCGGACGCACCGCCAAGTCCGAGCGCGCCACCACATCCGCACGCACCACGCGACCCAGGCGAAGCCCCCTGCGCTTTCTCGCCCGTCTCCTCGCGATGCTGTGCGCCTTCGCGTTCATGGTGGCCTTCGCCGTCGTTCTGGCGAAGCTCACCCTGCAGCCCTCCCCCGCGTCCGAGGCGCTGACGCACACCAACCTGCAGCCGGGCAGTTCACTGCGGGCCTATCTGGACCAGCCCGAACTGCGCGACGCCGTCAAGCAGATCGGGGGCAATGTGCTGCTGGGTGTCCCGTTCGGCATCCTCGTTCCGGTCCTCGCGCCACGAACGCGCGGTGTCCTGCGCGTCCTGCTGCTGACGGCGACCGTCATGCTCCTGGTCGAGTTCGCGCAGGGTGCCCTGGTGACGGGACGCGCCTTCGACATCGACGACGTCATCCTCAACACCACCGGCGCCCTGATCGGCTACCTCCTGCTGGGCCGGCGACTGAGCCGCGTGGTGCACGCCCGGGGGTCTCGCCCCGCGAAGGCCTAACGCAGCACCAACTGGACGATGGCCACCGTGCCGACGACCACGATGAACGCGCGCAACGCAGCGGGGTGCAGCCGGCGGCCGGTCCTGGCTCCCAGGAGGCCGCCGGCTGCGGACCCGATCGCGAGGAGGCCCACGGCCGTCCAGTCGAACTCCGCGGCGACGAGGAAGAACAGCGCGGCGACGGAGTTGACCACCGCGACGAGCACGTTCTTGGCCCCGGTGAGGCGTTGCAGGCTGTCGTCGAGGAGCATGCCCATCAGGGCGACGTAGATGATGCCCTGGGCGGCCGCGAAGTAGCCGCCGTAGACGCTGGCCAGGGTCAGTCCGACGAGCAGCAGGGGGCCGCCGTCGGGGCGCGGCGTCTTTCCCTTACGCGCCCGGCGACTGCTCAGCTTCCCGCTGATCAGCGGTTGCAGGACGACCAGCACGAGGGCGAGGCCCACGAGGACCGGCACGATCCGTTCGAACGCCGAGGCCGGCAGGGCCAGGAGCAGCACGGCGCCGCTGAGCCCGCCGAGGACGGCGCCGGCGCCCCACTTCAGCAGGCGCCGACGCTGACCGCGCAGTTCCTCGCGGTAGCCGATGGCTCCGCTGATCGAGCCGGGGATCAGCCCGAGCGCGTTCGAGACCGTGGCGGTGACGGGTGGCAGGCCGGTCGCGAGCAGGACCGGGAACGAGATCAGCGTCCCCGAGCCGACGACGGCGTTGACGGCACCGGCGGCCATGCCCGCGCCCAGGATGGCGAGGAGTTCACCGATGTGTGCGGCGTTCATGGCGAGAAGCCTAGGAACCCGACGCTTCGGCAGTGGACGAACCATGCCGGGTGGGGGCGATCTCTCCGCGGGATCCGGACACTCAAGTTCTGGTCCGTACCAAGGTATTGACGGCCTCTTACCTCACTCCTTAAATCAAGTGGCGACACCTTCACCCCCCACCTCGGTCGGCGCACCCCGTCCCGCACGGGCCGCCGCATGGAAGGGAGCACGATGGCCTCCCCACGCCTGCTCCGCACCGCTCTCCTCGCCGCCCTGTCGGCCGTCCTGGTCGCGTCCGCCGCGATCGGCCCCGCACAGGCGGAACCTCCGGACGTCTCGGCCGCCGCGGTGACGTTCTCCGACAACTTCGACGGGCCCGCGGGCGCCGCGGTCGACTCGTCGAAGTGGCAGATCGAGACCGGCGACAACGTCAACAACCACGAGCGGCAGTACTACACGTCCGGCAACAAGAACGCGGCGCTGGACGGCCAGGGGCACTTGGTGATCACCGCCCGGCGCGAGAACCCCGCCAACTACCAGTGCTGGTACGGCACCTGTCAGTACACCTCGGCCCGGCTGAACACCTCCGGCAAGTTCACCGCGCAGTACGGGCACGTCGAGGCGCGCATGAAGGTGCCGCGGGGACAGGGCATGTGGCCCGCGTTCTGGATGCTCGGCACACCGGTCAACTGGCCGGACTCGGGCGAGATCGACGTCATGGAGAACGTCGGCTTCGAGCCCTCGACGGTCCACGGCACCATCCACGGCCCCGGCTACTCCGGGTCGGGCGGCATAGGCGCCGGCTACTCCCTCCCGAACGGACAGGCCTTCGCGGACGCCTTCCACACCTTCGCCGTCGACTGGGCACCCGACTCGATCACCTGGTCCGTGGACGGCAACGTCTACCAGCGGCGCACGCCCGCCGACCTGGGCGGCAGGCAGTGGGTCTTCAACAAGCCCTACTTCCTGATCCTGAACCTCGCGGTGGGCGGCTACTGGCCCGGCGACCCGGACGGCTCCACGGTGTTCCCGCAGCAACTGGTGGTGGACCACGTCTCGGTGACGACCGGCGACAGCCCCGCCGGCGGCGCGATCAGGGGGCTGGCCGGGAAGTGCGTGGACGTGGCCGGGGCGAGCTCCGCGAACGGCACGCCCGTACAGCTCTACGACTGCAACAACAGCGCCGCCCAGCAGTGGTCCGTCGGCTCGGACGGCACGCTCCGCGCGCTCGGCAAGTGCCTGGACGCCACCGGGAACGGCACGGCGGACGGCACGACGGTCCAGCTGTGGGACTGCACCGGCGGGCCCAACCAGAGATGGACGGTCACCGCGGCAGGCGACATCGTCAACCCGCAGGCCGACAAGTGCCTCGACGTGACCGGCAACAACTCGGCCAACGGCACCCGGCTGCAGATCTGGACCTGCACCGGCGGCGGCAACCAGAAATGGACGGTCGGCTGACCCGGCAGTCCGCCCCTAGTGGTGGTGCCAGGTGAACTTGTCTCCGCCCACCCAGCGGACCACGTCCGGGTCGTCCAGGTCGTGGACCGTGATGCCGAACGCGGCGGCGTACTCCAGGACGTCGGTGATCGTCCTCGGCTGACCGACGACTTCACCGTCGATCTCCATGATGCGGAACGGAGGCGTGCCCGGCTGAACCCCGAGCACCATGATCCGCGGCTGTGAAATGTGCGGGCTCGCGCTTTCGGTCATGAATAGAGCGTAGAACGCAACCCGCGTCAACGAATCCTTCAGGCGGACCGCGACACGCAGCCGCCGCTCCGTCCACCGCCGTGCGGGCGCCGCAGGGCCGGGGAACCCTGGAGGAGGAGGTGGCGATGGATCCCGTCGACGCGCTGAACCGGATCGCGTTTCTGCTGGAGCGGTCTCTGGAGCCGACGTATCGCGTACGTGCCTTCCGTACGGCCGCGCGGGTGCTGGCCGGGCTGCCGGCGGACGAGGTGCGGGCGCGGGCGGAGGCCGGGACG
This sequence comes from Streptomyces sp. R11, assembly GCF_041051905.1. NCBI lineage: Bacteria > Bacillati > Actinomycetota > Actinomycetes > Kitasatosporales > Streptomycetaceae > Streptomyces > Streptomyces sp. R11. The sequence goes on along the minus strand of NZ_CP163432.1, from coordinate 8,409,188 downwards.
CTGGAGTCGCTCAAGGGCGTCGGCCCGAAGACGGCCCAGGTGGTGCGCGAGGCGCTGGCCGGCCAGGCGCCCGCCTATCTGACGGATCTGGAGGGCCGGCCGGCGGCCGAGCCGCCCGTGAACGGCCACCGGCTGTGGGAGCTGCTGCGCGGGGACTGCCATCTGCACTCCGACTGGTCGGACGGCGGCAGCCCGATCGAGGAGATGGGCAGGACGGCGGCCGAGCTCGGCCACGACTGGGCGGTGCTGACCGATCACTCGCCGCGCCTGACCGTCGCCCGCGGGCTGTCGGCGGACCGGCTGCGCGAGCAGCTGGACGTGGTGGCGGAACTGAATTCGACCTGGGCGCCCTTCCGGCTGCTCACCGGCATCGAGTGCGACATCCTGGAAGACGGCTCGCTCGACCAGGAACCCGAGCTGCTGGAGCGGCTCGACGTGGTGGTCGTTTCCGTCCACTCCAAGCTGCGGATGGACGCCCGCACGATGACCCGCCGCATGGTCACCGCCGTACGCAGTCCGCACGCGGACGTCCTCGGCCACTGCACCGGACGGCTGATCACCGGGCGGGGCCGGCCCGAGTCGGAGTTCGACGCGGACGAGGTGTTCGCCGCGTGCGCCGAGTCCGGAACGGCGGTGGAGATCAACAGCCGGCCGGAGCGGCTGGACCCGCCCCGGCGGCTGCTGCGGCGGGCCGTGGCAGCGGGCGTGCTGTTCTCCGTCGACACCGACGCGCATGCGCCCGGGCAGCTCGACTGGCAGCGCTACGGCTGCGCCCGGGCGGAGGAGTGCGAGGTGCCCGCCGAACGGGTGGTCACCACCTGGACGGCGGACGAGCTGCTGGCCTGGACGCGTGACAAGTCAGCGGTGAAGTGAGCGGGCCGGCAGCGGGCGGAACGGGGCGTGACGGGGCGTGACGCACATCACCGCAGTTCGGGGCAAACACAGGAACACTCGCCGGTAGTTTCCCGTTGAACCAGCCGTGGGTGCGGATGGGACAGTGTCCCCGGGCCTCACCTTTTGCCCACAGGGACGATCGTTCGGCTGAAGCCCTGTGGAGCCTTTCGCCGAGAGGCGACCGCCATCCGCGCCCACACCTGAAGACCGCCCCGACCGGAACTCCCCCGTCCGGCCGGGGCTTTTTCCTGTTCGGGCGTGTCCCCACAGGTCGGCTTGCCTTCGAGAGCGCTCCAATTCGTAGCGTTCCGCACATGAGCACCGCACAGCACAGGATCGGCTCCGGCTTCGGGGCCGCAAGCACCGCCGACGACGTCCTCCAGGGCATCGACCTCACCGGAAAGCTCGCGATCGTCACCGGCGGCTACTCCGGCCTCGGTCTGGAGACCACTCGGGCACTCACCAGGGCGGGCGCCCATGTCGTCGTCCCCGCCCGCCGCCGCACCACCGCCGAGGAGGCCCTGTCCGGCCTCGCCGGCGTAGAGGTCGACGAGCTGGACCTCGGCGACCTGGAGAGCGTGCGCGGCTTCGCCGAGCGCTTCCTCGCCTCCGGCCGCACGCTCGACATCGTGATCGACAACGCCGGGATCATGGCCTGCCCGGAAACCCGGGTGGGGCCGGGCTGGGAGGCACAGTTCGCGACCAACCACCTCGGTCACTACGCCCTGGTCAACCGCCTGTGGCCGGCGATCGAACCCGGCGGCGCCCGCGTGGTGTCGGTCTCCTCGCGCGGCCACCACCTGTCCGGTATCCGCTGGGACGACGTCCACTGGCGCCACGGCTACGACAAGTGGGAGGCGTACGGGCAGGCGAAGACCGCGAACGTCCTGTTCGCCGTCCACCTCGACAAGCTCGGCGCCGAGCGCGGGGTACGGGCCTTCTCGCTCCACCCGGGCGGCATCCTCACCCCGCTGCAGCGCCACCTCGCCAAGGAGGAGATGGTGGAGCGCGGCTGGATCGACGAGCAGGGCGACATGCTCCACCCCGAGGCCTTCAAGACCGCTGAGCAGGGCGCGGCCACGCAGGTGTGGGCCGCGACGTCGCCGCAGCTGAACGGCATGGGCGGGGTCTATCTCGAGGACTGCGACATCGCCGAGCCCGCTTCCGACGACGACGAGGACCGCAGCGGCGTCATGGACTGGGCCACCGACCCGGAGCAGGCGGCGCGGCTGTGGACGCTGTCGGCGGAGCTGACGGGCGTGAACGCGTTCGCCGCCTAGTCGCGTCCGTACCCGGTGCGTGCAACTCCTCCCGGACGGGGGTACTCGAGGGTTCCCGACCCCACTCTCCGGGAGGAGCCGCAGGTGAGCAGCGAAGCGGCCCGAAGGATCGTTGTCACCGGTGCCACGGGCAATGTCGGTACGAGTGTGATGCGGCTCCTCTCGGAGGATCCGGAGGTTGGCTCCGTACTGGGGATGGCCCGCCGGACACCCGACTGGTCGCCGCCGAAGACGCAGTGGGCGGCGGTGGACCTGGCGTCCGACCGCTCAGATCTGGCGGACATGTTCGAGGGCGCCGCCGCCGTCATCCACCTGGCCTGGGCGTTCCAGCCGACGCACGATCCGGCGTCGACGTGGCGCACGAACGTGCTGGGCGGCATGCAGGTCTTCGACGCGGTGGCGACGGCTAGAGTCCCGGCGCTGATCCACGCCTCGTCCGTCGGCGCGTACTCGCCGGGTCCGAAGGACCACGCCGTGGACGAGTCATGGCCGACGCACGGCTGGCCCGACGCCGCGTACTGCCGGGAGAAGGCCTACCTGGAACGGGCGCTGGACACCTTCGACCGGGCCCACCCCAGGGTGCGGGTGGTGCGGATGCGGCCGGCGTTCCTGTTCAAGCGGCAGTCGGCGAGCGAGCAGCGCCGTATCTTCGGCGGGCGGTTCCTGCCGGGGCCGCTCGCGCGACCCGAGCTCCTGCGGTTCCTGCCCGACATCCCGGGACTGCGGGTGCAGGCCCTGCACAGCGACGACGCGGCCACGGCGTATCAGCTGGCCGTGAAGTCCGACGTGCGCGGGGCGTTCAACCTGGCGGCCGAGCCGCCGGTCGACGCGAGGGTGCTGGGCGAAATGCTCGGGGCCCGGCCGGTCCGGCTTCCGCGCACGGCGGCCCGCTCGGCGATCGCCGCCGCGTGGGGGCTGCACCTGCTGCCCGCTTCCCCGCACCTCTTCGACGCGGTCCTCGGGCTGCCCCTGATGGACTGCACGCGGGCGCGTACGGAACTGGGCTGGCGGCCGGAGCGCTCGGCGACCGAGGTGCTGGAGGAGTTCGTGCAGGGCCTCCAGCACGGTGCGGGCGCACCGACGGAGCCCATGCGGGGCCGCAAGGTGGGCTGACCCACGCCCTGCGGCACCCCGCTCGGCCCCGGCTGGAACTCTTCTCTCAGCCCGGCGACTCCTCGGGCGCCGGGTGCTCGGGATGGACCGCACCGGACTGCCGCGCGCCTTGTCGACTCGTGCCCGCCTCATCGGTGTCGGGCACGTCGTCCGCTTCGGTGGTCGTGCCCTCCGCCGGCCCGGCCGGCAGATCCCACGGGTCCTCCCCCGGGGTGGCTTGCTGGTCCGGCAGATCCCTCGGTATCGGCTCGCCGGTCTCCTCCTGCGCCTCGCGACGGTCGTCGGCCATGGTGCACCTCTTTCACGTCGTCCAAGGTCGTCCGAAGGCCCGCGAGTACCGCCCCCGCCGCCGGCGAAACCTCAGTGCGCCACCCGCTCCGCCAGGGTTGTGTGCCAGGCGGGCGTCGGGCCCTTTGCCGCGGGCTCGGCGAGTCGGCCGCCGCGGGCGAAGAAGTCGGCGAGCGGCAGGATCGCGGCCCCGACGGTGACTGCGTCCGGGCCGAGCTTGCCCAGGTCGATCGTGACTTTCCCGGCCGGATGCCGCAGGGCGTACGCGGCGGCATGACGGCGTACGGCGGGCAGGAGGCGGGCGCCGAGCCGGAGTCCCGCCCAGCCGCCGATCAGGATGCGCTCGGGCTGGAAGAGGTTGATCAGGTCGGACAGGCCCGCGCCCAGATACTCGGCGGTCTCCTCCAGTACGGCGAGTGCCACCGGGTCGGCCGTGCCGCCCTCGGACGGATACGCGCCGGCCAGCAGCGCCGCCAGCGCGGTCTCCTCGTCGGCGCCCTCCGGCAGGCTCCCGCCCTCCTCGTGCCAGCGCGCGAGCAGCGACTCGGCGCCCGCGTACGCCTCCAGGCAGCCGAGCGCACCGCAGCGGCAGCGGCGCCCCCGGACCCGTACCGTCAGATGCCCCCACTCGACCGCCCGGCCGTGCTCGACCTCGGGGGTGACCAGGCAGGCGCCGACGCCGGAGCCGAAGAGGACCACGACCGCGTTTCGGGCGCCGCGTCCGCCGCCGAACCACATCTCGGCCTGGCCGAGGGTCCGGGCACCGTTGTCGATGAAGTAGGGAACGGAGTCCGGGAGTTGGGAGCCCTCGCGCAGTCGCTGCTCCAGCGGAACCGCGTCCCAGCCGATCGTCTGTCCGTGCACCACGGCGCCGAGCTGCGGCGTACGCTCGACGATCCCGGGGACGCCGATGCCGACGCCGAGGAGCCGCTCGGGGCCGACGCCGGCGCCCGAGAGCACCTCGGTGATGCCGTCGCGCACATGGCCGACGATGCCCTCGACCTCGTACCGCTGCTGCGCCAACGGCCTCTCCGCACGGGCGAGTTCGGTGAGGGTCAGGTCGAACAGCCCGATCCGCACCCGGGTCTCACCGACGTCGACGCCGATCATGTGACCGCTGCCGGGCGCGACGCGCAGCAGGATGCGGGGCCGGCCGCCGTCGGAGTCGACGCTGCCGGCCTCCTCGACCAGACCGTCGGCGATCAGCTCGGCGACGACGTTGCTGACGGACCCGGAGCTGAGCCCGGTCGCGGGGCCCAGTTCGAAGCGGCTGAGGGGGCCGTCGAAGTAGAGGCGCTGCAGCACGGCCGTCCGGTTGCCGCGTCTGAGGTCCCGTACCGTGCGCCCGTTCCGCCCCGCCATGCGGCTCCCCTTCGGTCGGCCCTGCTCCGCGCCCTGTTCGAATCGTCCCCCATTGTGGCCTACGACGTCAGATCCTCGATCTCGGCCAGCGCCGCCACGAGCTCCGGAGCGACCGTGTCCTGGACCCAGCGGTGCTGTGCGGATGAAACCGCCCGGGGAATCGTCTCCGTGATCATGATCAGGTAGAGGTAGGAGCGGTAGAGGGCCAGCCGCAGCCGGGCGGAGACGTCGAAGGCGGCCCGTCCCCCGGCCTGCCGGTAGCCGGCGAGGAACGCCTCGTCCTTCTTGATGTCGCCCAGGAGCGCCAGGGAGACGAAGTCGGCCAGCGGGTCGCCCCAGAACATGCGCTCCCCGTCGATGAGGCCCCCGATCCGGGCCTCCCCCGATGTGCGGTCCACCAGGATGTTGCCCGGCCACAGGTCGAAGTGGATCAGGTGCGGGACGGTGACGTCGTCCAGTGCGTCGAAGGCGGCCCGGAGCGTGTGCGCCACGGCGTCGGCGGGGCGCGGCAGCCGGGCCCCGTAGCGGCGGGCGTCGTCGAGGACGGCGTCGAGCATCCCGGTGAACGCGGTGCGCCAGTCGGCGGCGAGCGGGCCGAGGGCACCGGACGGATAGCCGAAGCCCGGTCCGGTCATCCGGTGCAGGCGGGCCACCTGGCGGCCCAACTCCGTGCGCAGGGCTGTCCGTTCGGCCTCGGTGAGCTCACCGTTCCAGGGCTCGCCGGGACAGGCCGTCATCAGCAGCCGGTCCCCGCCGGCCACCACACGCGGTGCGGGTACGTCCGCCTTGGCGGCCGCGCGGTAGAACTCGGCCTCGGACACCAGCAGCCGGCGCTCGTGCCGCAGTCCCGGGACCGTAGGTGCGGGCGGCACCTTCAGGACATAACGGCGGCCGTCCGCGAGGAGCAGTTCCTCGACCGTGTTGTACGTGCCGCCCGACAGCGGGCGCAGGTGGGCGAGGTGTTCCGGCGGTATGCCCGCCATGTCCAGGACCTGCCGGGCCCGCTCCCAGGAGTCCACCACCGTGCACCCACCCCGCCCCTTCGGTCAGCCGGCCGCGTAGACGTCCTCCACGTAACGGCCGTCCGCGACCAGTCCGTCGAGCCACTGCCCGGCCGCCGCGTCGTCGGCACCCGGCGTGCGCTCCCGGTACAGCGTACGGAACGCTTCCCGCACACCCGGCGCCATCCGCGAACGGTCCCCGCAGACGTACACCCGGGCACCCGCACCGAGCAGCTCCCAGACCTCGTCGGTCTCGGCGGCGATCCGGTGCTGCACGAAGGCCACATCGCCTTGCGGGCGGCGCTGAATGCCGGGCGGAGCGAGACGGCTCCGGCGGCCTCCGCGGCGCGCAGTTCCCCGGCGTGCAGGTAGTCGGCGTCGGGGGCATCGCAGCCGAAGTAGCAGAGGGCCGGGGCGAGTTCGGCGCCGAGCGCGAGGACCGCCGTACGGTCGGCGATCGCGCCGCGGAACGGGGCGAGGCCGGTGCCCGCTGCGACCATGACGAGCGGCGCGTCGGCGTCGATCCGGAAGACCTCCCGGCAGGGCTGGACGCGGGCGTACACGGTGTCGCCGGGCCGGACGGAGGCGAGGTGTCCGGATCCGGTGCCTCGGTAGGTGCCCTTGCCGGAGCGCGCCGGGGCCTGGAGCAGGGAGATCATCAGGTCCGCGTGATCAGGGTCGACGGCGGGCGAGGACGAGACGGAGTAGCGGCGCGGGCGCAGCGGGGTCAGGATCTCCAGGAGCTGCGGCCAGTCGAGGGCGCCGCGCAGGGCGGGGAAGTCCTCGATCAGCTCCACCAGGGCGCGCGGATCGTCGGTGAGGTTCGCCAGTGCCGTGCGCTCCGGCGGGCACGGGTTGGCGGCGGCGAGGACGGAGAGCTGGGCGGCGCTGGGTCGCTCCTGCAACTCGACTTGGCGAGTGAGGAGTTGACGTACCGTCAAAGGCCGGTCCACCGCGAGGCCGCCGCGGCGCGGGCGGGTCGGCCGGATGTCCAGGACGGAGTCGAGGTCCACGCGGAGTGCGGCGGCGGCGCGGTCGACAAGGGCCGGGGCGTTGGCGGGCAGGACGGTGAGGTGTTCGGCGGTGCGGTAGGTGACGCCGTCCGGCAGGGCGACGCGGACGAAGCGCTTGCGGCGCGGGTGACCGGGCGCGGTGAGGTCGTACGCCTCGGTGACGGTCATGGGGACGAGGCCGTGCCGTTCGGCGAGGGCGTCCAGGGGGCCACCGGTCAGGGTGCGGACCTCGTACGCGGTCGTCGGCTCGTCGTCGGCCGGGACGGTGGCGTCCGGGTCGCCGTACCGCTCCAGCAGCGCGGTGCGGAGCCTGGTCGTGAAGTCCCGTACCGCGCCGGCCAGATCGCCGGAGGCGTCGGCGGCGGCGCGGTCGACCGGGCGGGTGGCGCCGAGTTCGGCGAGGCGCTCGTGGATGCGGGTCGGGACGTGCTGGTAGGTGGCGGCCCAGTTGCGGTCGCCGACGCCGAGGACGGCGTGGGTGACGTCGGTGGCGTCCACCGCGTCGTCCAGCCAGGTGGCGAAGGCGGTGGCGTCGTCACGGACGCGTCGCAGGGCCTCCGGAGGAGGCCGCGACATGTCGTAGTGACCCGACCTCGCCCTCGCCGAAATTCACTGGCTCCCCCTCAGCCACCCTGCCTAACCTAGCCACGAACCTAGTACCACTAGGTTTTATTTAGGTGTAACGCTTGAGCCCCCAGGAGGCCCCCATGAAGCCGCTCACCGAGCAGGACATCCGCAACTCTTTCATCAACTGCTCGAAAGGGGAGGCCAAGCGCGTCTCCCTCCCCCGCGATCTCGGTGAACGCCCTTGGGACGACCTCGACTTCCTGGGGTGGCGGGATCCGGGGGCGCCCGATCGCAGCTATCTCGTGGTCGAGCGGGAGGGGCGCCCGGTGGGTGTCACCTTCCGGTTCCCGACCTCGCGGCGCGGATTCCTGCACCGCAGCATGTGCTCGCTCTGTCTGACCACCCATCCGGGCGGCGGCGTCTCGCTGATGACGGCGCGCAAGGCGGGCCCCGCCGGGCGCGAGGGCAACTCCGTCGGCGTGTACATGTGCACCGACCTCGCCTGCTCCCTCTACGTCCGGGGCAAGAAGATCCCGGATTCCGGGGCCCGCTTCGAGGAGAGCCTGACGCTGGAGGATCAGATCGCCCGGACCACGGGCAATCTGACCGCCTTCATCGACAAGCTGTACGTCTGACGGACTGCTATCGGTCCCGCAGCCGCGCCGCCTCCACCTCGCGCAGATGAATCAGGACGTCGTAGCTGCGGGCGAGCGCGATGTCGTGCGGGCCGTCCGGATAGGCGGTGCCGATGCTGCGCGTCGGTCGGGCCCGGCGCAGCCAATCGTCAGCCGGTGATCCGACGGATCGCAGGTCGAGTAGGTAGTCGCCGTGCCGCGCCACCCGGTCGAGGGTCCGCTCGTTGGTGCCCGGGCCCGCCGGGCCGAGCGTCCAGCGGCGGATGGCGTCGTCGTCCCGGCCGGTGGCGTTGAACGAGCCGTGGCCGAAGGTCAGGCCGACGCTCAGATAGCCCGCGCCGAGGCGGTCGCGCAGGACGGCGCCCTGCACCTTGGGGTTCTCGGCGGGCTCTTCCGGGACGTAGCCGACGTGGTTGTTGTGGGCCGACAGCAGCACTTTGGTACCGGTGTGCTCCTGCCACCACACCACGTTGGCGGCCATCACCCGGTCGCGGTAACGCATGGCCTCGGCGATCTGCGCGGGGTCCTCGACGTCGAAGTCGTACTGCCGGGCGGTCCGGTCGATCACCGTCGCCTGCTGGACGGCCCAGTCGTACGCCTCCGTGTCGGCGGCGCCGGCCCCGCGCCCGGCCTCCCGCCGCAGCAGCGCGAGCGCCTCGCCCGTGCGCGCCGCCCGCTCCTTGCGTTCGGCGTACGGCAGACCCAGGTACTGCTCGATGTACGCGCCCGTCGGCACGGTGGGCCGCAGCCCGCGGTAGAGCTCGGCCAGCCGGGCGCTCAGCTCGGGCCGGGCATCGGCCGCGTAGTCCTCGACGGCGTCGTACAGCTCGGGTCCGGTCCAGGCGATGTCGTCGCCCATGAAGCGGACGGGGTCACCGGGGTGCCGGAGGTTGTATCCGCGCATCCACTCGACCAGCCGCAGGTAGTCGGTGTTGTTCCACCACAGGTAGTCCCGCTGGAACTCCTCCCGCATGATGCGCCGAGGATCGCCCTTGCCGTGGAGCACATAGTCGTTGAGGCGCAGGCCGGTGCTCCAGGGTGCCTCAAGCGCGAAGGTGCGGAAGCCCTTCTCCTCGACGAGATGCCGGAAGACGCGGGCCTTGAGGGCGAAGAAGTCGTGCGAGCTGTGGGTGGCCTCCCCCAGGCCGACGACCCGGGCGTCGCCGATCATGCGGTCCAGGGGGCGCAGATCTCGGGTGTCGCCGCCGGGCTCCACGGTCCGCAGCGGGTGAGCGGCGCGGTCGAGCGCCTCGACGACAGTGGTGGAGGTGGTGGCGGGTGCCGCCGTGGCCGGGATGCCGGTCGTCAGGGCGGCGAGGATGATGAACAGGGTCAGCGTTAATCCGGTCCGATGCCGATGCCGATGCGATTGCATGATCCAAGGCTTGCGTTCCGGGCGGGTGGGGACCATCCGACGGTCCTCCGTCCCCAGGTGCGGACAACCATGGGGTGACGGCGGGGGTTTTCCCCAGTCCCGGATCCGGTCGGCCGCCCGGCCATGCGCGGGTGTCGACGATCACCGGCCCGGCCCCTTGCCGTACGGCGGCCGCTGCGATCAATCTGGGGGTCCTTGCGGACCGTTACGTTCCGCAAGCAGGGTGTGGGAAGCATCTGTGGAAAGGGAACAGCCCAAGGATGCGAGAGGTACGTGAGGAGCCGGCGCTCCGAGAACGGCTCGGGAAGCTGCGCCGGGACCCCGTGGTGGTCCAGACGCTGCGATCGGCGGCCGCGGCGACGATCGCCTACGTCATCGCGCTGCGTCTGAGCCCCGAGGCCGCCCCGCTGACCGCACCCCTGACGGCGCTGCTGGTCGTCCAGGTGACCTTCTACGCCACGCTCACCAACGGCATCCGCCGGGTGAACGCGGTGGTGGCCGGCGTGCTGGTGGCCATTGCCTTCAGCCTCCTGGTCGGCCTGACCTGGTGGAGCCTCGCCCTGCTGATCGTGGCCTCGCTCGCGGTCGGGCACCTTGTGCGGGTCAACGAGTACGTGCCCGAAGTGGCGATCAGCGCGATGCTGGTCCTCGGGGTCACGACCGTCGGGGACACGGCATGGGCGCGGGTCCTGGAGACGCTGATCGGCGCGGTGGTCGGGCTGGGGTTCAATCTGCTCCTCGCGCCGCCGGTGTGGGTGGACGAGGCCGGTGAGTCGATGGGGGGACTGGCCCGTCGTCTGCGGCAGTTGATGCTGCGCATCGGCGAGGAGGCGGCCGGCCGCCCCGCGTTCGAGGAGGCCGCGGCCCGGCTGCACGAGGCTCGCCGACTCGACCACGACATCATCGAGGTGGACGCGGCACTGCGGCAGGCCGAGGACAGCCTGCGGCTCAACCCGCGCGTGCGCGACAGCGTGCTGCACCGCGTGGTGCTGCGCACCGGACTGGACACCCTGGAGATCTGCACGGTCGTGCTGCGGGTGCTGGCCCGCTCCCTCACCGACCTCGCGAAGGATCGCGAGCCCGAGCCGCTGTTCGCGAAGGAGACGGGTGCCGTCCTGGAGCAGTTGCTGTCCGAGATCGCCGACGCGGTGGTCAGCTTCTCGGTGCTGGTCACCACGCATGTCAGCAGCAACGCCGACGCGGCGGAGTCCCGGCTGGCCGCCGAGTTGCGCACGGCGGCGGGCACCCGCGACAAGCTCGCCCTGCTGCTGCGCGAGGAGGCCGAGCGCGAGACGCAGTACTGGCAGCTGCACGGCGCCGTCCTGACCGAGGTCAACCGCATCCTCGACGAACTCGACACCGAGCACCGCTCGCGCCGGCTGCTGGAGGAACTGGACCGAGTGTCGCAGGAGTCCCGCGTCCGGATGCCCCGCCTGACCCGGCTGCGCGAGCGGATGGGCGTTCAGGAACAGCTGTGGCGGAACCGGACGGGGTTCGGCGAACGTTCTCGCTAGAGAGCGCGGGGACGGACGGGGCCCGCACCGGACGCGAGGGAGCGGGGCCCATGGCCGACACGACCGTACGGATCGACGGGAACACGCTGCGGCTGCCGGACGGGGTGGCGGTGCGGTTCATCCGTACGCTGCGGCTGCCCGAGTCGGGCACGCATGCGCTGCCGCCGGGGCTCGGGGAGTTCCCGGTCCGGCGGGTGGCGGACTACCCGGACACCGTTCCGCAGGCGTGGCGGGCGCGCGGCGGCGTGATGCTCCCGGTGTATCTGCGCGAGGCGATGTGGCTGAGCTTCGGCGGCACCGCCGAGCCGGCCGCCCTCCAGGTCGGGGTGGGCAAGGTGTGCGCGGTCTCGGGGAAGCCGTGGAGCGACCGGCTGCGGCGCAAGCCCCAGAACTACGTCGTGCTGCCCCGCCAGCCCTGGCTGGACGGCATCAACTCCGGCAAGGGCACGGTCCGCCAGTTCGTGGCGGTGCCGCTCGGGCTGGGCGCGACCGTCGAGGGCCAGGTGACGGGCGAGGAGGTCTGGGGCGGCGTACAGCTGCAGTCGTTCCCGCTGAAGGAGCCGCAGCTGGCGAGGTGGCGTCAGGAGGAGAAGCTGCGGGCGGAGCGGGCGCGGGCCTTCATGCCGTCCGGGGCCTACGGCGCCGCCATGCCCATGGCGGCGGCACCCGCCCAGGGTGCGGTCCCGGCGCCCGGCTCCGCTCCGGCGCGCGGGAGGCGCCGGGCCGCCGCGGCGATGGGGCTGGGTGTCGGCGGTTCGATGCGCCAGGAGGTCTACGAGGACGACCGCCCGCTCTCGGACTGGGCCGAGACTCCCGCCGGCCGGGTCTTCGTCCATCTGGTCACGCCCCCGGAGTGGCGCCGCATCACCGGCGAGGCTCCCCCGCCGTCGCCGGTGGACCGGGCGGCGTACACGCGCGCGGGGCTGCCCTGGTTCGACTACTACGACCAGGACGCCGAGGATCTCGCCCCCGCGGAGACGCTCGGGGCCGTGAAGCCGGTCGGCGACTGGCTCGGCGACGACCACGAGCCCTGGGAGGCACCTTCGCCGGGCCAGGTCAAGCCGCTCAAGGACGCTCCGGGGAAGCCGGTGCAGGACGGCGACTGGTAGCCGGGGCACGGCAACTCCCGGCCGACAGACGGCAAGCGGGAAACCTCACCCGTTCATTGCACCCTGCGCAACGCGCGTTGCCGTTCTTGCGCTGGGCGGCTGATCCACGCCAAGGTTGCTGCCGCGACCACGACGACCGACGACCTGAGGTGTGGACATGGGCAGTGGTGGGCTGAGCAGGCGACGATTCGTCGGAACCCTCGCGGGATCGGCCGCCGGCGTGATGCTCCCGGCGGCCACAGGATGTGACGACGCGCCCGCCCCCGCGGAGACGGCAGCTCCCGAAGCCACCGGCCCCGGTACGCGGCCGAGCTCCCAGTCCGAGAGCCGCAAGCCGTCCGGCCCCCGCCCTCTCCACCTCGGCACCTACACCTCCGTCGACGGCGGCGGCGAGGGCATCGGCCTGGCCACGTACGACCCGGAATCGGGTCGAATCACCGGCACCGGCACCATCGCAGGAGTCGGCGACCCCTCGTATCTGGCGGTGCACCCGAACGGCCGGACGCTGTACGCGGTCAACGAGCGTGACGACGGTGCCGTGACCGCCGTCCGCCTTTCCGACCGCAAGGTTCTGGGGAGCCGCGGCACCGGCGGCGCGGCGCCCTGCCATCTGTCCGTGCATCCGAGCGGTCGCTGGCTGCTGAGCGCCAACTACGGCACGGGCAGCCTGGCCGTGCACCCGATCGACGCCTCGGGCGCGCTCGGTGAGCGGACCGACCTCGTCACGCACTCCAGCCCGGCGCCCGGTCCGGGCCAGGACGGCCCGCATGCGCACCAGTTCGTGACCAGCCCCGACGGCGGCCATGTGCTCGCCGTCGACCTGGGCGCGGACACGGTGTACACCTACCGCCTCGACCAGAAGTCCGGCACGCTCACCGAGGTCGCTCGGGCACGGACCGAACCGGGTGCGGGCCCGCGGCATCTCACCTTCCACCCGGGCGGGCGGTACGCGTATCTGGCCAACGAGGTCGACAACACCGTGGCGGTCTGCGCGTACGACCCGGGCACCGGCCGGTTGAGCATCGGCGCGGCGCAGTCCACGGGCACGGGTTCGGGCACCAGCTATCCGGCGCAGCTCGTGGTGACGCGGAACGGCCGTTACGCCTATCTCGCCAACCGGGGTCACAACAGCCTCGCGCGTTACGCGGTGGAGGCGGACGGCGCCCGGCTGAGGCTGCTCGACACGGTGCCGGTGTCCGGGGACTTCCCGCGGCAGATCGCCCTCTCGCCGGACGGCACGCTGCTGTTCACGGCGAATCAGCGGTCGAGCACCGTCAGCGTCTTCCATGTCGACGAGGGCAGCGGTGAACTGAAGCTCGCGGGCGAGCCTTTCGCGTCACCCGTCGCCGTCTGTGCGCTGCCGCTGTAGGGCACGCGGGCAGGAGGCGGCGCTGGCCTGGGCGAGGAGGATGTGCATGCGCTCGGTGAGCTGCGCGACGTCGTCGGCGGGACGGTGGAACGGCAGCCGTACGTCACCGTGGGAGCCGGCACGCTCGATGCGCAGCGTCAGTCCGTGCCGGTCGACGGCGAGCGGCTGGACGCGGACGGCGCCGTGCAGACTGTCGGACTCCACGAGGCGGGTGAGCCGCTCGACGGCGTCCGGGTGGCAGTCGGCGAGGTGGGTGAGCAGCCGGGCCTCCGCGGTGGCCAGCGGGTCGGGCGCGGCGTCCGCGAACTCGTCGAGGTCGACGACCACGGGACCGGACGGCTGCCGCAGCACCACGCGAGTGGCCTTGAACGCGAGTTTGCCGTCCTCGGGCGTGAACCAGCCGGACATCCAGAGCCGGGTGCGGATCCGCTTGCGTACGGGCACGGGGGCGACATCGGCGAACTCCAGGACGGCGGAGGGCTCTCCGCGGGGCGCACAGATCGCCGCCGTGACGAGCACGCTGTCCTCCGGCACCTCCAGCAGGACGCGCCCCTCCTCGGTCACGGTGTGCGCGCCCACGAGTTCCTCGCGGCAGCTCTCCGCGGTCACCCCGCAGGACCACGCGCCCGCCAGCACCGACCGGGCTCGTTCCGCCGCGGAAGGTGCCGCCGTCCAGACTTGGCTGTCACCCATCCCAAACCTCCTTAGGTAAGCCTCACCTAACCTATCGAAGATCGAGCCGCGCGCCAACCAGCCACGGCGTTCCTGTGCGATCCCATCGGACGTGCGCGGGAGCACTCAGCGGGCGATGACACCCAGCAGAGCGCGGGCGCACAGGTCGCGCACCTGCTCCCTGGAGAGGTCGGAACCGCGCAGCCACTCCAGACAGACGGCTGTGGTGAACGCAAGCCAGCCGCGCACGGCGAGCCGGACGTCGGGCCGCTTCTCGAAGACCGGGCCGAACTCGGGGTCGGCCGACACCGCCGCCAGGATCTGCTTCTCCTGTGCGGCCAGGGCCTGTTGGTAGACCTTGCGCACGGCCTGGTCGCCGGCCGCGTCGGCACGATGGAAGGCGCGGTAGCCGTGCGCGTGCGCCTCGACGTACTCCAGATACGTGTCGAGGCTCGCGGCGAGCTGCTCGCGGACCGGGACTCCGGGCACGGCGGCCGTCATCCGCAGCATGCGCTCGCTCTCCCGCTCGACGACGGCCGCGAAGAAGTCGCGCTTCGTCGGGAAGTAGTGGTACAGCAGCCCGCGCGAGACACCGGCGATCTCCGCGACCTGCTCGATCCACACCTCGTCGTACGGACGCTCCGAGAACAGCCGCGCCCCGACCGCGAGGAGCTGCTCACGGCGCTCCTCCGTGCTGAGCCGGCGGCGGGTGCGCTCGCCCTGGTTCGCGGCCATGCCCGCACTTTACTTGACGTGGGTTCAACAGCGGGATCAGACTGAGACGCGTTATTGAACCCACGTACAACAAGCTCAACGTGCCGCTGGATCAGGGGAGATCGAGGGAGATCGCGTCATGGCGGAGACAACGACCGGGTCCGGACTTCCGAGGGGTTTCCGCAGCGCCGAGCACGGCTGGCCGGAGCTGTCCCGCATCCCGCATCCCCCGCACCGGCTCCCGCTGCTCGGCGATGCGCTCGGCGCCAGTCGGCGTACGCCGCTGCAGGATTCCCTGCGGTTCGCCCGGCAGTTGGGGCCGATCTTCCGGCGCAAGGCCTTCAACAAGGAGTTCGTGTTCGTGTGGGGCGCCGAACTCGCGGCCGACATGGCGGACGAGTCCCGGTTCGCGAAGCATGTCGGGCTCGGCATAGCCAACCTGCGGCCGGTCGTCGGGGACGGCCTGTTCACGGCGTACAACCACGAGCCGAACTGGCAGCTGGCGCACGACGTGCTCGCGCCGGGCTTCAGCCGGGAGGCCATGGCGGGCTACCACCCGATGATGCTGGCCGTCGCCGACCGGCTCATGGACCACTGGGACCGCGCAGCCGATACGGGCCGGGCGGTGGACGTGCCCGGCGACATGACCAAGCTGACCCTGGAGACCATCGCCCGCACCGGGTTCGGGCACGACTTCGGCTCCTTCGAACGCGCCCGTCCGCATCCCTTCGTGACGGCGATGGTCGGCACGCTCAGCTACGCGCAGCGGCTCAACACCGTGCCGTCGCCGTTCCTGCTACGGCGTGCCGCACGGCGCAACCAGGCCGACATCGACCACCTCAACCGCACGGTCGACGACCTGGTCCGCGCCCGTACGGCGGGGGGCGGCGGGGACGGGGATCTGCTGGACCGGATGCTGGAGACAACCCATCCGGAGACGGGCGAGCGGCTCTCCGCGCAGAACGTCCGCCGGCAGGTGATCACCTTCCTGGTGGCCGGCCACGAGACCACCTCGGGCGCCCTGTCCTTCGCCCTGCACTATCTGTCCCGGCACCCGGACGTCGCGGCCCGCGCCCGCGCCGAGGTGGACCGCGTGTGGGGCGACACGGCGGCGCCGGGCTACGACCAGGTGGCGCGGCTGCGGTATGTGCGCCGGATTCTCGACGAGTCGCTGCGGCTGTGGCCGACGGCGCCCGCCTTCGCCCGGGAGGCGCGCGAGGACACCGTGCTCGGCGGCGCCCATCCGATGCGGCGGGGCGCCTGGGCGCTGGTGCTGACGGCGATGCTGCACCGCGATCCGCAGGTGTGGGGCCCGGACGCCGAGCGGTTCGATCCGGACCGCTTCGATCCGCAGGCGGTACGGACGCGTGCGTCGCACACCTTCAAGCCGTTCGGGACGGGGGCGCGGGCGTGCATCGGGCGCCAGTTCGCGCTGCACGAGGCCACGCTCGTGCTGGGTCTGCTGCTACGCCGGTACGAGCTGCCGGCCGACCCGGGGTATCGGCTGAGGGTGACGGAGCGGCTCACGCTGATGCCGGAGGGGTTGCGGCTGCGCGTGGAGCGACGGATGCCCGGGACCGCGCGCACCGAGCCCGTCCCGTCCGGGACCGTCGAGAGCGCGACGTCAGACGTCCGCTGTCCAGTGCACAGGTCGGCCGACTGACGCGGGCAGCCGTGTGCCGGCGCTGCCCCGGGCGGCGTTGAGCTGGGGCTGGGTCAGGAAGAAGGCGTCCGTCAGATCGGCGTCCGTGAGGTCGGTGTCGCGCAGGTCGGCACCGATGAGGTCCGCGCCGCGCAGATCGGCGCCGGTCAGGTCGGCGGCGATGAGGTAGGCACCGCGCAGGTTCGCGCCCCGCAGGTCGGCGCCCTTGAGCCGGGCGCCCATCAGGTCCGCGCCCCGGCGGTTCTTCTTGCGGCCGCCGCCGATGCCGGCCCTGGCCAGCTCACTGGCCTTGAGCAGCAGCACGTTGACCTCCTGGCGGTGCGCCGCCACGTCCAGCGCCGCAAGGTCCTGCGGCGTCTGCCGGGTGAGCTCCTCGGTGCTGTCCAGGATCCGGCGCAGGTCGGCGTGGAGAGGGCGAGCGGCGGGCAGGGTGAGTGCCTCGGTGAGGTACCAGAGCAGTTCGTGGAGCTGGCGGACGACCGGGAAGACGGCGAACATCTGGCGGGCGTCCTCCCGGGAGCCCGTCCGCCAGTCCTGTCCTCCGAAGGTGACCTGCGAGACCTTCTGTCCGGCACCGAAGCAGTCGTAGACGGTGCAGCCGGTGAATCCGGTCTGCCGGAGCCGGTCGTGGATGCCGCACCGGTGGTCGTCACGCAGGTTGTGGCAGGGCTTCCCAGCCGCCTTGTCGACCGCGAAGTCGGCGGACGCGGCGAAGGGAAGGGCCACACAGCACAGCCCGAAGCAGCTGTTGCAGTCACCGTGCAGGTCGGCCCGGTCGAACATCTGATCTTGCATACCGTTCAGCATACGGAACGAAAGCTCACCAATGAGCTGCTGCGTGACTCAGCCGCCGAGGCCCGCCGGATCGAGGCCCCCGAGCCTCTCGGGGTCCGCCAGGATGTACATGTGCGTGATGCGGCCGTCGGCGATGGTGACGCCCATGACCGACTGTGGCCGCCCTTCGGGCGCGTGGACGACCCCGATCTCCCCGTTGACCAGCACGAGCTGCGCGTATCGCGCGAACTGGGCGAACAGCATCGCCTGTTCGGCCACCGGCTTCGCACCACGCACCACCTTCGACGCCGCCGCACCACGGACCAGCGGCCCGGAGTCCGCGCGCAGCACCACGTCCGGGTCGAGGACCGCGAGCAGCGCCTCGAAGTCCCCCGCGCGGGAGGCCGCCATGAACGCGTCGAGGACCTGCCGCTGTCTGCCGAGGTCGGGCTCGGACGACGGTGTCGCGCCCCGCACCCGGCGCCGGGCGCGACTGGCCAGCTGCCGGGTGGCGGCCGAGGTGCGTTCCACGATCGGCGCGATGTCGTCGAAGGGCACCGCGAACATGTCGTGCAGCACGAACGCGATCCGCTCGGCGGGCTCCAGCGCCTCCAGCACCACCAGCAGGGCCAGGCCCACGGAGTCGGCCTGGAGAACCTCCTGCTCCGGGTCGATCGTCGACAGCGGTCTGATCACGGGATCGGGGACGAAGGTGTCGTCCAGGGGCTCCTCGTGGCGCCGCGTGCGCGAGCGCAGCATGTCCAGGCAGACCCGGCCGACCACGGTGGTCAGCCAGCCGCCGAGGTTCTCGATGGCGCCCGCGTCGCTGCGGCTCAGCTTCAGCCAGGCCTCCTGGACGGCGTCCTCCGCCTCGGCCAGTGAGCCGAGCATGCGGTAGGCGACCGCCTTGAGACGGCCGCGGTGCTCCTCGAAGCGGTCCGCCAGCGCTTCCGTGCCGTTCACCGTGCTGCCCCCGTCTCCCCCTCAATCCGTCGAAGCTACCGACCGAACAGTTCGAACGCAACGGCCGGCTTCCCGCCGAACCGCTCCCCCGTCGCCTCGGCGTTCGCGGTGAGAAAGCCGCGGGCGTACGTCTCCGGGTCCTCGCTCGTCAGCACCTCGATGTAGGTGCGGTGTTCGAGCAGCGAGCGCACCGCCCGCTCCAGGCCCGCCGTCGCGTCCACCGCGTGCGTGGGTGTGCTGGAACCGGCGACGGCGACCCAGCGGACGCCGTTCCAGGGCTCCAGGCCCTGCTCGATGAGCTCCGGGAAGATCCACCGGTTGCCCGCGTCGCCGGCCGCGTCCAGCGTCGCGCGGCCGACCGCCACATGGTCCGGGGTGTTCCAGGCGACGCCGCCCCAGGTGTCCCGGTGGTTGAGCGTGATCACCAGCTCCGGCCGGTACCGGCGGATCGCGGCGGCGATGTCGCGGCGCAGGTCGATGCCGTACTCGATCACGCCGTCCCTGTGGTCGAGGAACTCCACCGCCGACACGCCCACGACGGCCGCGCTGGCCCGCTGCTCGCGCTCCCGCAGCAGCGCGCACTTCGCGGGTTCCAGCGTGTCGATGCCGGCCTCGCCGCGGGTCGCGAGGACGTAGGAGACCTCGCGGCCGGCGTCGGTCCAGGCGGCGATCGCCGCCGAGCAGCCGTACTCGAGGTCGTCCGGGTGCGCGACGACGGCGAGCGCGCGCTGCCAGTCGTCCGGCATGGGCTTCAGCTGAGTGATCGTCGGCTCGGTCATGTCCGCACAGTAACGCGTGACGCCGACATCACGCCTCGTCACGGGTGAGCGCGAGCAGCCGGTCCAGGACGCGGGGGCCGCCGGCCCGTACACCGTCGTGCTCGAACTCGTCCGTCACCCAGGTCCGCAGGCCACGGATCGTGCGGGCGGTGGCGAGGGAGTGCGCGGTGTCCACGTACATGTCGTCGTGGTAGACGGCGGCCGCGACCGGCACCTCGTTGGCGGCGAGGCGCGCCGGGTCGTACAGGGGCTTCCAGTCGGTGCGGGCGGCGAGGAGTTCGGCGGTCTCGCGCAGCGGGCGCAGCGCCGGATCGCAGTCGAACATCCAGGGGTGGATCGTCTCGCCGGTGAACAGCAGCGGCCCGTCGCCCGCGAGGGTCTTGGCCGCGTCGAACTGCGGGAACTCCGCGCGGACGCGCTCGGCGGACCAGTTGGTGGGGCGCGTGTCCTGGCCGTAGATCGCCTCGTGGACGAGTGCGTACAGCGGGTGGCTCGCGTACGACAGCAGGCCCTGGACCTCCTCCTGGAAGGCGTCCGAGAGGGCGGATCCCTGCGGGGTGCGGACGAAGGCGTCCTCCAGCAGGTAGTGCAGGCGGTGGCTGCCCTCGCTGCCGCCGAGGAGGATGCCGAGCGACTGGAAGGCCTCGGCGGTGAGGCGGTAGCCGTTCGGCAGGACCACGTCGTTCGCGAGGAGGTGGTCGGCGATTCGGCGGGCGCGCTCGACGTCCTGCGGGTAGCGGGCGTAGTGCGCGGCGACCTTGCGCTCGATGCGCGGGTAGGCAGCGCGGTAGACGTCGTCGGCGTGCGCGTCGAGGGAGGGCAGGCCGCCGGTGACGACCGCGGCGGTCAGGCCCTCGGGGGCGGTGGAGAGGTAGTTGACCGTGCAGAAGCCGCCGAAGCTCTGGCCGAGGACGGTCCAGGGGGCGCCGCCGGTCACCTCGCGGCGGATCGCCTCGCAGTCACGCACGATCGAGTCGGCGCGGAAGTGCGTGAGGTAGTCGGCCTGTTCGGCGGCGGTGCCGCGCAGCGGGAGCGTCTGGCGGTTGGCGGGCGCGGAGTGGCCGGTGCCGCGCTGGTCCAGCAGCAGGACGCGGTACTCCTTGAGCGCGCGGCCGAGCCAGGCGCCCTTGCCGACGAATCGGTTCGCCCCGAAGCCGGGGCCGCCCTGGAGGTAGACCAGCCACGGCTGGTCCTGGTGCGCCTTGTCGCTGGCGACGACCTCACGGGCGTAGAGCTCGATCGTCTCGCCCGTCGGGGCGTCGTGGTCGAGGGGCACGGTGAAGTGGCGGTCGGTGAGGACGACGCCGGGCTGGCGGTAACTGACGGTCAACAGGGCTCCCGGGACGGAGGGTTTTCGGGCCGCGTCCCAGTTCAACACATGTTCGTCCGCCGACCGACCCCTGGGATCATGAAATCGTACTGACCGACCGATCAGCGGCCCCGGGTCCGGGCCGCCTCGGGATCAGCGGGCCGACAGGCTGGAGCGCCGCACCACCAGCTCGGGCTGGAGTACGACACGCCGGTGCTCGTGCCGCTTCGTCCCGGTCTCCTCCTCCGTCTCCTCCAGCAGCATCTCCGCGGCGAGGGTGCCCATGGTGACCGCGGGCTGCCGTACGGAGGTGAGGGGGACGGCCGCGGCGGCAGCGAACTCGATGTCGTCGTAGCCGACGATCGCGAGGTCGTCGGGGACGCCGACGCCCGCGGCGTACATGGCCTGCAGGACGCCCAGGGCGAGCAGGTCGTTGGCGCAGAAGACGGCGGTCGGGCGGTCGGCGAGGCCGAGCAGGCGGGCGCCCGCGTCCCGGCCGGCGGCGACGTCGAGCCGCTCGGTGGGCAGCTCGCGCAGGGAGTCGGGGCCGAGGCCGGCCTCCCCGAGGGCGTGCAGTGCGCCGGTGCGGCGGTCGCGGACCTGGTTGAGGCCGGGCGGGCCACTGACGTAGGCGATGGAGCGGTGTCCGGCGTCGACGAGGTGGCGTACGGCCAGCGCACCGCCCGCGACGTCGTCGACGGAGACCGAGCACTCGGTGGTGCCCTCGGCGACCCGGTCGACCAGGACGAAGGGGATGTTGTGGCGGCGGAACGTTTCGATGTTGCGTCCGGTGGCGTCGGCCGGGGTCAGCAGCACGCCGCGCACGCGCTGTTCGGCGAAGAGGGACAGGTAGTCGGCCTCCTCGCTCGCGCTCTGCGCGCTGTTGCAGACCATCACGCCGAGCCCGGCGTCACGCGCGGTCCGCTCGGCGCCGCGCGCCACGTCGACGAAGAACGGGTTGCCCATGTCGAGGACGAGCAGCCCCATGATCCGGCTGCGTCCCGCCCGCAGCTGGCGCGCGGACTCGCTGCGGACATAGCCCAGCCGGTCTATCGCGGACTGCACCCGCGCCCGGGTCTCCGTCGCGACCGCGTCCGGACGGTTGATGACGTTGGACACCGTGCCGACGGATACTCCGGCGGCGCGTGCGACGTCCTTGATACCCACCGACTGGGCCATCGGGCAGGGACCTCCAGAAGACTCGTAGGACGTGGGGCGGCGGGAAGGCCTTCACATTACCGTCATGCCGCCCACATCGGCTGCGATCAGGCAGGCAGGCGGAAGTTGAGGTTACGCAGCGCCGAGGGCGTCGTACCGCTGGACTTCTCCTGGTACATGATCGACAGATAGTGGTCCTGGCCCACGCGCGTCTCGTCGATCACGACCTCGCCGAAGGCGTTCAGGCCGGCGGTGACACCGTCGTACAGCACCGTCCAGTCCGTGTGGCCGGAGGCCTTGGAGGCGCCTGCGATCCGACAGAACGGGAAGACCGCGTACGCGTTGTCGTACTTGTCCAGGATCAGCTTGGTGCGTTGGCTGGAGTTCAGCGGGACGGGGATCTCGGTCTTCTGCCAGATGCCCGAGGCGTTCTTGCGGACGTGGAAGGCGCGGCCGTTCGCGGTGCGGTCGGCGACGTAGTTGGTGGTGCACTGCCCGAAGCGGCCGGGGACGTAGCTGATGATCGCGTGCGGCAGGCCCGCGGAGTCGGTGAACTGGCTCTCCTGGTTCATCAGGGAGTGGTCTGGGTTGAGTGCGTCGATCACCAGTCCGCCGTCGGTGACGGCGACCTTGTCGGAGCCGCCGGTGGTGCCGACGACGGTGCCGGCGTTGTTGCGCCAGGTGCGGCCGCGGTCGTCCGAGTAGACGTAGCCGGTGTCGTGGTTGGTGATGCCGCCACCGTTGCACATCACGGCGCCGTTCTGCTCGCGCCAGGTGAAGAAGGAGTGCAGGCGCCCGCCCCGGTCGTAGTCGATGCCGTGCAGGTACATGTTGCGGGCGGTCGAGGTGCCGTGCTCGCTGGTGTACGTGCCGGTGGAGCTGGACCACTCGCCGAGGTCGGTCCAGGTCGAACCGTCGTACTCGGCGAGGGCGTTGCGGCCGTTGCCGGAGACGGCGACCCGGTAGCTGAGCTGGAGTCTGCCGTCGGGGGTGGAGATGAACTGCGGGTACGTGAACTGCGAGGTGAGCGCGAGGCCGTCCATGGTCGACTGCGGTGCGCCGAAGCGGCTCGCGGTCCAGCTCAGGCCCGCCGGGTTGTCCATCAGTCCGGCGACGGACTTGACGTAGGTGAAGCCGTCGCTGTGCGAGTCCATGTTGAGGTGAAGGCGGCCGTCGACCTTCGATATCCCCATCGAGATGACGTTGTGGGAGTCGTTGTAGCGCAGGGTGTGGCCCGCCTTGACCGTGGCCCAGGTGGTGGCGCCGAGCGCGCGGCGGCCGACGACGGCGCCTCGGTCGGCGGTGTACCAGGCGGCGTACTGGTAGCCCTTGTAGGTCAGCAGGCCGTTCTTCTGGAAGGCGTTGTTGTTGACCAGGCCGTCGTACGACACGAAGAAGATGGCCTGCGTGTCGAGCGTGGTCGTGCCGGTCAG
The DNA here is from genome assembly GCF_041051905.1 of Streptomyces sp. R11. Taxonomy (NCBI): domain Bacteria; kingdom Bacillati; phylum Actinomycetota; class Actinomycetes; order Kitasatosporales; family Streptomycetaceae; genus Streptomyces; species Streptomyces sp. R11. Next base: position 8,386,203 of record NZ_CP163432.1, on the reverse strand, counting down.
GGTGAGGGACGGACCGGGGTCGGCGGCGCGGGCGGTGCCGGACGCGAGGGCGGGGGTCATCACGGCTCCGGCGAGGGCGGCGCCCAGCAGGGTGCGTCTCTTCATCTCGGGGACTCCGTTGTCGGCGAGGAGTGGGGAGAGGTGGGTCAGGCGAGGTGGAACACTTCCGTGAGCGGCTTCATGGCCTCGTCGGGCCGGGCGCCGTCCAGTGCCTCGAAGAACGGCGCCATCTCCGCCTGCCAGCGGGCATTGACGTCGGTGGCTTCCATGCCGGCCACTGCGGCGGCGAAGTCCTCGGTCTCCAGGTAGCCGACGAGCAGGCCGTCGTCACGCAGGAAGAGCGAGTAGTTGTGCCAGCCGGTGGCCGAGAGAGCTTCGAGCATCTCGGGCCACACGGCGGCGTGCCGCTCGCGGTACTCGGCCAGGCGCTCCTGACGGACCTTCAGCAGGAAGCACACGCGCTGCATCAACGACCCTCCGGGGCCAGAAGTCGAGGACGGACTCAGAAGTCGAAGACGGGCTCAGAAGTTGAACTCGTCGATGTTCTCGGCGTCGAACACGGTCGGCTTGCCGAGGCTGATCACGCCGTCCTTGCCGATGGTGTACTCGCCCATGTCGCCGGCCTTGAAGGTCTCGCCCTCCTTGCCGGTGATCTGGCCGGAGACCAGGGCGACGGCGGTACGGGCGGCCAGTTCGCCGAGCTTCGAGGGGTCCCACAGCTCGAACGCCTCGACGGTGCCGTTCTTGACGTACTTGCGCATGTCGTTCGGGGTGCCGAGGCCGGTCAGCTTGACCTTGCCCTTGTACTTGGAGCCGGAGAGGTACTGGGCGGCCGCCTTGATGCCGACCGTCGTCGGGGAGATGATCCCCTTCAGGTTCGGGTACTCCTGGAGCAGGCCCTGGGTCTGCTGGAAGGACTGCTGGGCGTCGTCGTTGCCGTAGGCGATCTTGACGAGCTTGATGTCCTTGTACTTGGGGTCCTTGAGCTCGTCCTTCATGAAGTCGATCCAGGTGTTCTGGTTCGTCGCGGTCTGCGCGGCGGACAGGATCGCGATCTCGCCCTTGTAGTCGATCTGTTCGGCGAGCAGCTGCACCTCGGTGCGGCCGAGGTCCTCGGCGGACGCCTGCGAGACGAAGGCGTTGCGGCAGTCGGCGGTGGTGTCGGAGTCGTAGGTGACGACCTTGATGTCGTTCTTCATGGCCTGCTTCAGCGCGGTGCACAGGGCGCCCGGATCCTGCGCGGAGACGGCCATCGCGTCGACCTGCTGCTGGGTGAGCGTGTTGACGTAACTCACCTGCCCGGCGGTGTCGGTGGCGCTGGACGGCCCGACCTCCTTGTAGCTGGAGCCCAGCTCCTTCAGCGCGGCCTCGCCGCCCTTGTCGGCGGAGGTGAAGTAGGGGTTGTTGACCTGCTTGGGCAGGAAGCCGACGGTCAGGTCCTTCTTCAGCTCGGCGTTCGGGTCGGCCTTGCCGGCGGTGGCGGCGGAGGCGCCCTCGTTCTTGACGTCCTCCTTGGTGGTGCCGCCGCAGGCCGTGAGGGCGAGAGCGAGAGAGGTGGCGGCGGCAAGGGCCGCGGAGGCGCGGCGGAGGGATGACTTGCGCATGGTGGGAGTCCTTTGCGAAGAAGGGCTGAGTTACGAGGTCGGAGTCGAGGCGGCTCTACGGCCCGCCCTTGCTACGGAGATCTGCCGTGCGACCCGCGGGCCGAGCACGGAAAGCACGAGCAGGACGCCGGTGACGACGATCTGCGACTGGGCGGAGACGTCCTGGAGGCTCATGACGTTCTGCAGCGCCCCCAGCAGGAACACCCCGGCGATGGCACCGCCGAGCGTGCCCTTGCCGCCGTCGAAGTCGATGCCGCCGAGCAGCACGGCGGCCACGACGGAGAGTTCGAGTCCGGTGGCGTTGTCGTAGCGGGCGCTCGCGTAGTGCAGCGCCCAGAAGATGCCGGTGAGGGAGGCCATCAGCCCGGTCACCGTGAACAGGATCAGCTTCTGCCGCTTGACACGGATACCGGCGAAGCGCGCCGCCTCCTCGCTCGCGCCGGTGGCGAAGACCGACCGCCCGAACGGCGTGGCGTGCAGCGCGACCACGGCGATGGCGAGCAGGACGAGGAAGGGCAGGAAGGCGTACGGAATGAACGTGTCGCCGATCCGCCCCGCCGCGAAGTCCAGGTACTGGGACGGGAAGTCGGTCACCGCGTCCGACCCGAGCACGATCTGCGCGATGCCTCGGTAGGCGGCGAGCGTGCCGATCGTGACGGCGAGGGACGGCAGGCCCAGCCTGGTCACCAGGAGCCCGTTGATCAGACCGCACACCACACCGAGCAGCAGGCAGATCGGAATGATCGTCTCGATCGTCATGCCCTGGTTCCACAGCGCACCCATCACGGCGCCCGAGAGACCCGCGGTCGATGCGACCGAAAGATCGATCTCGCCCGAGACGACCAGCAGTGTCATCGGCAGGGCGATCAATGCGATCGGAAGGGTGTTTCCGATCAGGAACGACAGGTTGAGAGCGTTGCCGAAGCCATCGACCGTGGTGAAGGACAGCAGGAGCACGACGATCAGAAGGGCGCCGACAACCGTGTCCCAGCGAACGGCGCGCGCGAGCGACGAGTCAGCCATGGCGGGCGTTCCTCTTCTTCAGGGCGTTGGCCACGCGCAGCGCGACCGCACGGTCCACGGCGATGGCGAGGATGAGCAGGATGCCGTTGATGGCGAGCACCCAGACGGAGCTGACGCCGAGGGCGGGCAGGACGCTGTTGATGGAGGTCAGCAGCAGCGCGCCGAGCGCGGCACCGTAGACGCTGCCGGAGCCGCCGGTGAAGACGACGCCGCCGACCACGACCGCGCTGACGACGGTGAGTTCGTAGCCGTTGCCCGTGCCTGAGTCGACGTTGCCGAACCGGGCCAGGTACAGGGCGCCCGCCAGACCGGCGAGCGCACCGCAGAAGGTGTACGCGGCCAGGATCCGCTTGCGCACCGGGATGCCGGCGAGACGGGCGGCCTCAGGGTTGGAGCCGAGGGCGTACAGCTCGCGGCCGCTGCCGAAGTGCCTGAGGTAGTACGCGGTCGCCACCAGCACGGCGAGGGCGATCAGCGCCAGCCACGGCACCGCGGAGATGCCGCCGGAGCCGAAGTCGACGAAGCCGTCCGGGAGGTCGGCCGCGGTGATCTGGCGGGAGCCGACCCAGATGGAGTCGATGCCGCGGATGATGTACAGCGTGCCGAGGGTGACGACGAGCGCGGGCACCTGGCCGAGGCTGACGAGCAGGCCGTTCAGCAAGCCGAAGCCGATGCCCATCAGGACCGCCAGGAGCACGGCGACGACCGGGTTCCCGCCGCCGTGGAGGTACGTTCCGGCGGCGAAGGCGCTGATGCCGAGCGTGGAGCCGACCGACAGGTCGACGTTCCTCGTGATGACGACCAGGGACTGGCCGGTGGCGACCAGGACGAGGATCGTCGCGTTCAGGAGCAGGTCCTTGATGCCCTGCTCGGTGAGGAACTCGCTGTTGCCCAGCTGGGTGACGACGATCATCACCAAGAAGACGACCAGGATGGCGAGTTCGCGCATCTTGAAGACGCGGTCGACCAGGCGGGTGCCGCTGGACTTCGGTACGTCGGTGACAGGGGCCTGCTTGGGAGTGATCACCGTCATGCGGCGGCCCTCCCCGTTGCTGCGGCCATCACGGTTTCCTCGCTGGCTTCGGAGCGCGGGATCTCGGCGGTGAGGCGACCTTCGTGCATCACGAGCACGCGGTCGGCCATGCCGAGGATCTCGGGCAGGTCGGAGGAGATCATCAGGACCGCCACGCCGTCGGCGGCCAACTCGCTGAGCAGCCGGTGCACTTCGGCCTTCGTACCGACGTCGATGCCCCGGGTGGGCTCGTCGACGATCAGCACCTTGGGGCCGGTGGCGAGCCATTTGGCGAGGACGACCTTCTGCTGGTTGCCGCCGGACAGGGTGTTGACGGTGTCGGCGATCCGCGCGTACTTGACCTGGAGCTTGACGGCCCAGTCGAGGGAGCGACTGCGTTCGGCGCCGCGGTCCATCAGCCCGGCCCTCACGGTCGTACGCAGCCCGGTGAGGCCGATGTTGCGCTCGATGGACATGTCCATCACCAGGCCCTGAGCGCGCCGGTCCTCCGGGACGAGGGCGAGGCCGCAGGCCATGGCGGTGGAGGGGGCGCCGTTGGTGAGGGCCTTGCCGCCGACGGAGACCTCGCCCGCGTCCCAGCGGTCGATGCCGAACACGGCCCGCGCGACCTCGGTACGGCCCGCGCCGACGAGCCCCGCGAGACCGACGATCTCACCGCGACGCACGTCGAAGGAGACGTCGGTGAAGACGCCCTCGCGGGTCAACCGGCGTACGCTCAACGCCACTTCGCCCGGCTTCACGTCCTGCTTCGGGTACAGCTCGTCGAGGTCGCGGCCGACCATCCGGCGTACGAGGTCGTCCTCGGTCATGCCGTCCAGCGGCTCGCCGGCGATCCAGGCGCCGTCGCGCAGGGTGGTGACCCGCCGGCAGATCTGGAAGATCTCCTCCAGCCGGTGGGAGATGAAGAGGACGGCGGCGCCCTGTTCGCGCAGGGTGCGCACGACGCCGAAGAGCCGGGCGACCTCGCTGCCGGTGAGGGCGGCGGTCGGCTCGTCCATGATCAGGACGCGGGCGTCGAAGGAGAGCGCCTTGGCGATCTCGACGATCTGCTGGTCGGCGATGGACAGGCCGCGCGCGGGGCGGTCGGGGTCGAGTTCGACGCCGAGCCGCTGCATCAGGGCGAGGGTCGCGGTGTGCGTGGCCTTGTGGTCGATCCGGCCGAGGGCGCGCCGAGGCTGACGGCCCATGAAGATGTTCTCGGCGATCGACAGGTCGGGGAAGAGCGTCGGCTCCTGGTAGATCACGGCGATACCGGCGTCGCGGGCGTCGCCGGGGCCGTGGAAGACGACGGGCACGCCGTCGAGCAGCACCTGGCCGGCGTCCGGCCGGTGCACTCCGGCGAGCGTCTTGATCAGGGTCGACTTGCCCGCGCCGTTCTCCCCGGCGAGGGCGTGGACCTCCCCGGGAAACAGCTCCAGGGAGACGTCCCGCAGGGCGCGGACCGCGCCGAAGGACTTCGAGATGTCCCTGAGCGCAAGAACCGGGGCCGGACCCGTGGTGGACGGGTGGGTCATGGGGGCTCCTCGACGACGTCGGCGGGACGGCCCTCTCGACGTCGTGAAAGGTTTCAACTTGGTTGCCGGGACGTTAGGCACGGAGCCCATGTCACGTCAATGGGTCCGTGTCGAAAAACTTTCGATGAACGAAGGTCGCGGGCGAGTCACAAGAGGAAGCCGTGGCCGTGGGGCTTGACACCCTTTCGGGGGCCTCATACGTTCCCGTCTTGAATCGTTTCACGACGAAGCTTTTCAGATGTCCACCGTCCGACTTCCGTCCCGACGTCACAGGAGCCCTCAGTGACCGAGCTCGCCGCGGTGAAGGCCGCACTCAAGACCCAGGCAGTCGAAACGCCGTCGTGGGCGTACGGGAACTCGGGGACGCGGTTCAAGGTGTTCGCCCAGCAAGGCGTTCCCCGGACACCGCAGGAGAAGCTGGACGACGCCGCTCAGGTGCACGCGTTCACCGGTGTCGCCCCGACCGTCGCGCTGCACATTCCGTGGGACAAGGTCGACGACTATGCGGCGCTGGCCAAGCACGCCCAGGAGCGCGGCGTGAAGCTGGGCGCGATCAACTCCAACACCTTCCAGGACGACGACTACAAGCTGGGCAGCATCTGTCATCCGGACGCGGTGGTGCGGCGCAAGGCCGTCGATCATCTGCTGGAGTGCGTCGACATCATGGACGCGACGGGCTCCGCCGATCTGAAGCTGTGGTTCGCGGACGGCACGAACTACCCCGGTCAGGATGACGTGCGCTCGCGGCAGGACCGCCTGGCCGAGGGTTTGGCGGAGGTGTACGAGCGGCTCGGGGACGGGCAGCGGATGCTGCTGGAGTACAAGTTCTTCGAGCCGGCCTTCTACACGACGGACGTGCCGGACTGGGGCACGGCCTACGCGCACTGCCTGAAGCTCGGGACAAAGGCGCAGGTCGTCGTCGACACCGGGCATCACGCGCCGGGCACCAACATCGAGTTCATCGTCGCGACGCTGCTGCGGGAGGGGAAGCTCGGGGGGTTCGACTTCAACTCGCGCTTCTACGCCGACGACGACCTGATGGTGGGGGCCGCGGATCCGTTCCAGTTGTTCCGGATCATGTACGAGGTGGTGCGTGGGGGCGGGTTCACGTCCGGCGTGGCGTTCATGCTCGACCAGTGCCACAACGTCGAGGCCAAGATCCCGGCGATCATCCGGTCCGTGATGAACGTGCAGGAGGCCACGGCGAAGGCGCTGCTGGTTGACCGGGAGGCGTTGGCTGCGGCGCAGGCCGGCGGCGACGTGCTGGGCGCCAACGCCGTGCTCATGGATGCATACAACACGGATGTGCGGCCGTTGCTGGCCGAGGTCCGGGAAGAGATGGGGCTCGATGCGGATCCCATGGGTGCGTATCGGCGGTCCGGGTGGGCCGAGAAGGTCGTGGCTGAGCGGGTTGGTGGGCAGCAAGCCGGTTGGGGGGCTTGATTACTGGGTCGCATCTGCCTGGTTCGACCGGTTGCAGGCCCAAGGCCGTATGTGGCAGGTCGCGCAGTTCCCCGCGCCCCTGAGGGCGTGTCCGCCCCCTCTCAGACAGGACTGAATGATCATGGCTCCCCATCCCCAAGCCGCCGCCCTCCTCGCCCGGTCCCACCGCCTCGGCTCCGATCCCCGGAACACCAACTACGCCGGTGGAAACGCGTCCGCCAAGGGCACCGGCATCGACCCCGTCACCGGCGGTGATGCCGAGCTGATGTGGGTCAAGGGGTCCGGTGGTGACCTCGGCACACTCACCGAGGCCGGGCTGGCGGTGTTGCGGCTGGACCGTATGCGGGCCCTTGTCGACGTCTACCCGGGCGTCGAGCGGGAGGACGAGATGGTCGCCGCCTTCGACTACTGCCTGCACGGCAAGGGCGGGGCGGCTCCCTCCATCGACACCGCCATGCACGGGCTCGTGGCGGCCGCGCATGTCGATCATCTGCATCCCGACTCCGGCATCGCTCTCGCCTGTGCCGCCGACGGGGAGAAGCTGACCGCCGAGTGCTTCGGGGACAGCGTGGTGTGGGTGCCGTGGCGGCGGCCCGGATTTCAGCTGGGGCTGGACATCGCCGCGGTCAAGGAGGCCAACCCGCAGGCCATCGGGTGCGTGCTCGGTGGGCACGGCATCACCGCCTGGGGTGACACCTCCGAGGAGTGCGAGCGGAACTCGCTGCACATCATCCGGACCGCCGAGGCGTTCCTCGCCGAGCGCGGGAAGCCGGAGCCCTTCGGGCCGGCGATCGAGGGGTACGCCGCGCTCGGCGCCGGCGAGCGGCGGGAGCGGGCCGCGGCGCTGACGCCGGTCATCCGCGGCATCGCCTCGCAGGACCGCCCGCAGGTCGGCCACTTCACCGACTCCGAGGTCGTCCTCGACTTCCTCGCGAGCGCCGAGCACCCGCGGCTCGCCGCGCTCGGCACGTCCTGCCCCGATCACTTCCTGCGCACCAAGGTGCGGCCACTCGTCCTCGATCTGCCGCCCACCGCTCCCCTCGACGAGGCGATCGCCCGGCTCAAGGAGCTGCACGCCGCGTACCGCGAGGAGTACGCCGCCTACTACCAGCGGCACGCCCTGCCCGACTCCCCCGCCATGCGCGGCGCCGACCCGGCGATCGTGCTGGTCCCGGGCGTCGGCATGTTCAGCTTCGGCAAGGACAAGCAGACCGCCCGGGTCGCCGGCGAGTTCTATGTCAACGCCATCAATGTGATGCGGGGGGCCGAGGCGGTCTCGACGTACGCGCCCATCGAGGAGTCCGAGAAGTTCCGTATCGAGTACTGGGCGCTCGAGGAGGCCAAGCTTCAGCGGATGCCGAAGCCCAAGGCGCTCGCGACGCGGGTCGCGTTCGTGACCGGCGCCGGCAGCGGGATCGGGAAGGCCATCGCGCACCGGCTCGTCGCCGAGGGCGCGTGTGTGGTGGTCGCCGATCTCCATGCCGGGAACGCCCGGGCCGTCGCCGAGGAGCTGGGCGGGCCCGACAAGGCCGTGGCGGTCGCGGTGGACGTGACGTCCGAGGAGCAGATCACCGACGCGTTCAAGGCGGCCGTGCTGGCCTTCGGCGGAGTCGATCTCGTCGTCAACAACGCCGGTATCTCCATCTCCAAGCCCCTCCTTGAGACGTCGGCCGAGGACTGGGACCTCCAGCACGACATCATGGCGCGTGGCTCCTTCCTCGTGTCGAGGGAGGCGGCGCGCGTGATGATCGCTCAGGAGCTGGGCGGTGACATCGTCTACATCGCCTCCAAGAACGCTGTCTTCGCCGGGCCCAACAACATCGCCTACTCGGCCACCAAGGCCGACCAGGCCCATCAAGTGCGGCTGCTAGCTGCCGAGTTGGGTGAGCACGGCATCCGCGTCAACGGCATCAACCCGGACGGCGTGGTCCGTGGCTCCGGGATCTTCGCCGGTGGCTGGGGGGCCCAGCGGGCCGCCGTGTACGGGGTCGAGGAGGACAAGCTGGGTGAGTTCTACGCCCAGCGGACCATCCTCAAGCGGGAGGTGCTCCCGGAGCATGTCGCGAACGCCGTCTTCGCGCTCACCGGCGGGGACCTGACCCACACCACGGGACTCCACGTCCCGGTCGACGCCGGCGTCGCGGCCGCCTTCCTGCGGTGAGTGCGCCCGTGAAGTCGTACGCCGCGGTCGACCTCGGCGCGTCCAGCGGGCGTGTCATGGTCGGCCGCGTCGGCCCCGGCCGTCTGGAGCTGACCGAGGCGCACCGCTTCCCGAACCGGCCCGTGCGGGTGCCCGAGGGACTGCGCTGGGATGTTCTCGCCCTGTACGCGGGTGTCCTGGAGGGGCTGCGGGCGGCCGGCCAGGTCGACTCCGTCGGCATCGACAGCTGGGCCGTCGACTACGGCCTGCTGGACGCGGACGGGGCGCTGCTCGGCAACCCCGTGCACTACCGGGACTCCCGGACGGAGGGGGTCGCGGAGCAGGTGTGGGCGACCGTCCCGGCGGCGGAGCTGTACGCGGCCACCGGACTGCAGTACGCACCCTTCAACACCCTGTACCAGCTGACGGCGGCCCGGGCCGCGGCTCAACTGCGATACGCCGAGCGGCTGTTGCTCATCCCGGACCTGCTGACGAACTGGCTCACCGGCGAGCAGGGCACCGAGCTCACCAACGCCTCCACCACCCAGTTGGTCGATCCCCGCACGCGCGACTGGGCCCACGACATCGCCGCCCGGCTGGGTATCGACCTGGGCCTGTTCGCGCCGCTGCGGCAACCCGGCGATCCCGCCGGGGTGTTGCGCGACGAGGTGCTTCAGGAGACCGGGTTGAGCGGTCCGGTGCCGGTGACGGCGGTGGGGTCGCACGACACCGCGTCCGCCGTGGCCGCCGTTCCGGCCGAGGGCGGCGAGCGGTTCGCGTACATCTGCACCGGCACCTGGTCGCTGGCGGGGCTGGAGCTGGACGCGCCCGTGCTGACCGAGGAGAGCCGGGCCGCCAACTTCACCAATGAGCTGGGGCTGGACGGCACGGTCCGGTATCTGCGGAACATCATGGGGCTGTGGTTGCTCCAGGAGTGCGTACGGGCCTGGGGGCACCCCGACCTGGACGGGCTGCTGCTCGACGCGTCCAAGGCGCCGGCGCTGCGGTCGGTCGTGGACGCGGGGGACGCGGCGTTCCTGGCGCCGGGGCGGATGCCGGAGCGGATCGCCGAGGCGTGCCGGGCCGCTGGGCAGCCGGTGCCCGTCTCGCCCGCCGAGATCACGCGCTGCATCCTCGACTCGCTCGCCCTGGCCCACCGGCGCGCGATCAGGGACGCCGAGCGGCTGGCCGACCATCCGGTCGACGTCGTGCATGTCGTCGGGGGCGGCGCCCGCAACGCCCTGCTGTGCCGGCTGACCGCCGACGCCTGCGGGCTGCCGGTGGTGGCCGGCCCGAGCGAGGCCGCCGCCCTCGGGAACGTCCTGGTCCAGGCGCGGACCCACGGGCTGGTCGGCGACCTCGCCGACGGGCGGCGCCTGCTCACCCGTACGCAGCCGCTGACCCGGTACGAGCCACGGGGGGACGCGGCGCGCTGGAGCGAGGCGGAGGCGCGGCTCCTCCGGAGGTGACCGTCCCGTCAGAGGGTGACCGGCTCACCCGGGGCGAGCGGGGTCTCCCCTGCGCCGCGCTGCCGCATTACCCTGCACTCATCCGATGATCGATCGCAAGGAGCCGCGATGCGTGTCGCCCTGTTCCTGACCTGTGTCAACGACACGCTCTATCCGGACACCGGGCGCGCTGTGGTGAAACTGCTGACCAGGCTGGGCGTCGAGGTCGACTTCCCGATGGCCCAGACCTGCTGCGGACAGGCGCACTACAACACCGGATACCGGCACGAGGCCGAGCCGCTCGCCCGGCATTTCTCCGATGTCTTCGGGGAGTACGAGGCGATCGTCACCCCGTCCGGATCGTGCGGGGCGATGGTACGCGAGCTGTATCCGCGGATGGGTGAGCGGGCCCGGGCCGAGGGCCGCGGCGACACCCTCGCGGCGGCCCTGGCGCCGGTGGTGCCGAAGACGTACGAGCTGACGGAGTTCCTGGTGGACGTGTTGGGAGTGACGGACGTCGGGGCGTACTACCCGCACAAGGTGACCTATCACCCGACCTGCCACGGCCTGCGCGGGCTGGGGCTGGCCGACCGGCCCCGGCGGCTCCTGCAGGCCGTCAAGGGGCTGGAGTTGGCGGAGTTGCCGGGCGCCGACGAGTGCTGCGGATTCGGCGGGACCTTCGCGCTGAAGAACGCCGATGTCTCGGCGGCGATGGGCACGGACAAGGTGCGCAACGCCGAGTCGACAGGCGCCGACGTGCTGTGCGCGGCCGACAACTCCTGTCTGATGCACATCGGCGGGACCATGGCCCGGCTGCGGACGGGCATGCGGCCGGTGCACATCGCGGAGATCCTGGCGAGCACGGAGGAGGAGCCGGCGGCATGAGTGGAACGTTCGTCGGGATGCCGGCGTTTCCGAAGGCCGCGCACGAGGCCGTGCACGACACGACCCTGCGCGGCAACCTGCGCCACGCCACGCACACGATCCGCGCCAAGCGGGCCAAGGCGGTCGCGGAGGTGTCCGACTGGGCGGCGCTGCGGGAGGCCGGGAAACGGATCAAGGACCATACGCTGCGTCATCTCGACCGCTATCTCGTGCAGTTGGAGGAGTCGGTCACGGCGGCGGGCGGCACGGTCCACTGGGCCGCCGACGCCGACGAGGCCAACCGGATCGTGGCCGACCTGGTCAAGGCGACCGGTGAGTCCGAGGTCGTCAAGGTCAAGTCGATGGCCACGCAGGAGATCGGGCTTAACGAGGCCCTGGAGGCGGAGGGCATCCGCGCCTACGAGACCGATCTCGCCGAGCTGATCGTGCAGTTGGGCAAGGACCGGCCCTCGCACATCCTCGTCCCGGCGATCCATCGCAACCGGGGCGAGATCCGGGACATCTTCCGGGCTGAGATGGGCGAGTGGGGCCGCCCGGCCCCGGCAGGCCTGACCGACACCCCCGCCGAGCTCGCCGAGGCGGCCCGCCTGCACCTGCGCGAGAAGTTCCTGCGCGCCAAGGTCGGCGTCTCCGGCGCCAACTTCATGGTCGCCGAGACCGGCACGCTGGTCGTCGTGGAGTCCGAGGGCAACGGGCGGATGTGCCTGACCCTGCCCGAGACGCTGATCTCGGTCGTCGGCATCGAGAAGATCGTGCCCACCTGGCGGGACCTGGAGGTGTTCCTGCAGACCCTCCCCCGCTCGTCCACCGCCGAGCGCATGAACCCGTACACGTCCATGTGGACCGGTACGACGGACTCCGAGGCGGCTGACGGGCCGAAGACCTTCCACCTGGTCCTCCTCGACAACGGCCGCACCGACACGCTCTCCGACGAGGTCGGCCGCCAGGCCCTGCGCTGCATCCGCTGCTCGGCGTGCCTCAACGTCTGCCCGGTCTACGAGCGGGCCGGCGGTCACGCCTACGGCTCGGTCTACCCCGGGCCCATCGGTGCCATCCTCAGCCCTCAACTCCGGGGCGTGACAAGCGAGATCGATGCCTCGCTGCCGTATGCGTCGTCGCTGTGCGGTGCCTGCTACGAGGTGTGCCCGGTCGCCATCGACATCCCCGAGGTGCTGGTGCATCTGCGGGAGCGGGTCGTGGAGGGCGGCCAGGTGACCTCCCACGGCAACAAGGTCGTCCTGAAGCCCGCGAAGGGGCATGCCGCCGAGCGGGCCGCGATGCGGGCGGCACGCTGGGCGTTCAGTCGCCCGGGCGTCCTGCGCACCGGCCAGCGTCTCGCTTCACGCACCCGCCGACTGCATCCGCGCTCGCTGCCCGGCCCTGGCAAGGCATGGAGTGGGACACGGGATCTGCCGGCGGTGCCGGCGGAGCCGTTCCGGGACTGGTGGCAGCGGACGCAGGGCGGAAAGGGCGGTGCCGAGTGAGCAGCAGGGAACGGATCCTGGGCCGGGTGCGGCGGGCGCTGGCGGACGTTCCGCACGACGAGAAGCCGTACGAAGAGGCGGTTCCACGCGGCTACGCGCACGAACACGGGGAGCGGAGCGTCGCGGAGACGGTCGATCTGCTGGCCGAGAACCTGGCGGACTACCGGGCGATCGTGCACCGCTGCACGGGCGCCGATCTCGCGGCGACGATCGCCGGGATGCTCGCGGCGCGGGGCGCGCGGACGGTGCTCGTGCCACCGGGGCTGGAGCCAGGGTGGCTGGCGGCGTCCGACGCCGAGCGGATCCCGGACCGGACGGAGAGCACCCCGCACGAACTGGACAGGGTCGGCAGCGTGGTCACGGCGTGCGCGCTCGCCATCGCCGAGACCGGCACCATCGTCCTCGACGGCTCCCCCGACCAGGGCCGTCGCCGCATCACGCTCGTCCCCGACCACCACATCTGTGTCGTACGGGTCCCCGAGCAGGTCGTGTCGTCGGTCCCGCAGGCGCTGGAACGCCTCGATCCCACCCGCCCGTTGACGTGGATCTCCGGCCCCTCGGCCACCAGCGACATCGAGCTGGACCGGGTGGAGGGGGTGCACGGCCCGCGCACGCTGGAGGTCGTCCTGGTCGGCGAGGACGCCGGCTGAAGGCGCCGCCTCAGAGGTCGCGCCGCTCCAGCGGCCGTACGGCGGGGCCCTGGACGACTCGGCCGTCGGGATCGAAGCGCGAGCCGTGGCAGGGGCACTCCCAGGTCCGTTCCGCGCGGTTGAACGCGACCAGGCAGCCCAGGTGGGTGCACTTCGCGGAGACGGCGTGCACCTTTCCGTCGTGGTCGCGGTGGACGGCGCAGCGCTTGCCGGACACGTGGACGACGGCGCCTTCTCCGGGTGCGATGTCGTCCACGGAGTTGGTCGACGGGCCGGGCAGGTGGTGCAGCCGGTCGCCGACGAAGTGGCGGGCGACGTCGGCCTGGTGCTTGACGAAGTCCTTCCCCTCGCGGACGACGGACATCACACGGCGTGGGTCGTAGAGGTCGCTCCACGGGTTCTCGCGACCGGTGATCAGATCGCAGAGCAGGCGGCCCGCCATGATGCCGCCGCTGAGTCCCCAGCCGCCGAAGCCGGTGGCCACGTGGACATGGCGGCTCGCGGGGTGCAGGGGGCCGACGAGCGGGACGGAGTCGGTGGAGTCGTTGTCCTGCGTGGCCCAGCGGTGGGTGAAGGAGAGGTCACCGAAGCGCTCCCGCGCCCAGCTCGTCAGCGCCTCGAAGCGCGCCTCGACGTCGCCGCCCGCGCCCGGAGTGAAGTGCTCGCCGGTGACGATGAGCAGGCGTTTTCCGTCCCGGTAGGGGGCCGTGCGGACCGAGCGGGTGTTCTGGTCGGGGGTGATGTACATGCCGGTGGGTGCCTTGGCCGCGTCGACGGGGGCCGTGACGACCAGTTCCCGCCGGGGCGTCAGGCGGGTGAACAGCAGCGCCCGGTCGAAGATCGGGTAGTGGGTGGCGACCACGACGGTCCCGGCGATCACCTTCACGCCGTCCTCGGTCGTCAGCACGCAGGGCTCGCCCTCGGAGAGACCCACCACGCGAGTGTGCTCGTACACCTTCCCGCCGAGGCGTTCGAGGTCGGCGGCCAGCGCGAGCAGGTACTTGCGTGGATGGAACTGCGCCTGCCCCTCGACGCGTACCGCCCCCGCCACCGGATACGGCAGATCCGTCCCGGTCACGTACTCGGCGCGCAGGCCCGCCTCCCGGGCCGCGTCGGCCTCGGCGCGCAGTTCGTCGATCCGGTCGCCGTCCTCGGCGTAGGTGTAGGCCGCCGTCTCCTCCCAGTCGCAGTCGATGCCGAGTTCGTCGACGGCCTCGGCGGCGTGCCGGATCGCGTCCGTCTGCGAGGTCGCGTACAGGCGGGCGCCGTCCTTGCCCCGGGTGCGGCGGAGCCGGTCGTAGATCAGGGTGTGCTGGGCGGTCAGCTTGGCGGTGGTGTGCCCGGTGACGCCGGCGGCGATCCGGTCCGCCTCCAGCAGGGCGACGTCGTGGCCCCGCCGGGCCAGCTCCCAGGCCGTGGCGATCCCGGCGATCCCCGCGCCCACGACGGCGACCTCGGCCGTGAGGTCGCCGTCCGGCGGGGGCGCGAGGTCCCCGGGCGGTGCCGTCTCGATCCAGTACGACGTGTGGGTGCGGGTCGGCTCGTCCATGCCGACCGAGTTCCCCCAGCCGGACCCGCCACACGACGGGCCCGGGTCAGCCGAGGGTGGCGGTCACCCGGTAGCGGCCGGAGGGCAGCCGGTAGCGCGCCGTCCCGTCCTCGAAGCCCAGGTACTCAACGCCCGACACCCGGGACAGAGGGGTCCTGCCTTCGCGCACCGAGGCCGGGTCGGACGTGGGGATGTGCAGGGTCGCCGTACTGTTCGCGGGAACCACGGCCCGGTAGGTCAGTTTCCGGCCCTCCGTCCGCCACTCGCTGACGATCTCCCCGTACGGACAGTGGTGAGTGCCGGCGACCTGCGTGATCCGCCCGGTGGGGTCGAGGTGCGGGCGCAGGAGGAAGTGCCGGAAGCCCGGGTGGGCCGGGTCCTTCGCGATGCCCGCCATGCTCTCGTACATCCACTCCATGATCGCGCCGTAGGAGTAGTGGTTGAACGAGTTCATGTCGACCGGGCCGAAGCCGTCCTCCTTCGAGTACGAGTTCCAGCGCTCCCAGATGGTGGTGGCGCCGTTGCGCACCGAGTACAGCCAGGACGGCATGGCGTCCTGGTGGAGCAGCTTGTACGCGAGGTCGACGTGGCCCTCGTCGGTGAGCACGGGGGCGAGGACGTTCACGCCGAGGAAGCCGACGGAGAGGGTGTTCTCGGCGTACTTCACGCGGGTGCTGTCGGGGTGGGCCTCCTTGTAGGCCTCGTCGTTGCCGATGTTCTCGGCGAGCAGCGTGACCAGTTGGCGGCGCTGGGCCTCGGTGTCGTAGAAGCCGAGTTTGAGGACCCACAGCAGGGCGGTCTGGGTGTCGTCCTCGGTCCGGCCGCCCGTGGGAGGCGCGTCTCCGAGACTCGACCGTACGGTCACCCGGCCCGTTGTCGCGTCGGTGGCCAGGTACTTGGTGGTGAACGCGCGCTTGATGCGGGCGAAGAGGTCGTCATAGGCGCGTGCCTCGGTGGTGCGGCCGCTGCCGCGGGCCATGTCCGCCATGAGGCGCACGCTGTAGCCGTAGTAGACGTCGCTGATCAGCTGGGTGCTGGTGTCCTGGAAGGCGAGCCAGTCGCCGAAGACGGCACCCTGCCCGGCGTACGCGTCGCCGGTGCGCCCACGGATCCAGTCCACGTACTTCGTCATCGCCGCCCAGCTGCGGTCGACGATCGTGGGGTCGCCGGACATCTGCCACACCGTCCACGGCACGACCACCCCGCAGTCCGCCCAGCCACTGGCGGGAGCCGCCGCGTTGTAGCGGTTGCCGGGCGCGACCGCCGTGAACTGGGCGCCGTCCAGACCGTAGGTGTGCTGCGAGTCGATCAGGATGTCCTCGAAGTGGCTGAGGAAGTTGACGGCGTCGGCGTTGTAGAGCCCGGTGTTGGAGAAGAGCTGGGTGTCGCCCGTCCAGCCGAGGCGTTCGTCGCGTTGCGGGCAGTCGGTGGGCACCCAGAGGTAGTTGCCGCGCTGTCCCCAACGCACGTTGCTGATCAGCTGGTTGACATCCGCGTCGTCGGTCGTGATCGTGCCGATGTCGCGGAGGGCGGAGGTCGCGACCCGGCCGGTGAAGCGGGTGAGGGTGACGGTTTCGGTCGCGGTGACGGAGACGTAGCGGAAGCCGTAGAAGGTCAGCGAGTCCTCGTGGGTCTCGCCGTCGGGGTCGCCCTTGAGGATGTAGGTGCTCGTGGCCTTGGCGGAGCGGAGGTTGGCGCGGTAGACCGAGCCGACGGGGCCGTCGGCGCCCTCGCTGTCGTCGTTGAGCATCTCGCCGGGCCTGAAGGCGACTTCGGTGCCTGCCGGGCCGCGCAGGGTGTAGCGGGGCACGCCGACCAGGTTCTGGCCCAGGTCGATCACGGCCGTGTCGCCGGGGTGCAGGGTCACAGCCGCCTTGGCTGCCGCGGCCGGGTCGGTGACGGTGCGGGCGGGGTCGACGACGATGCGGCCCTTGCCGTTGGGGCTGCCGTCCTGGCCGGTGACGCCCGTGCAGACGGTGACGGACTGCGGCTTGCGGTCCCACCGGGGCATCAGGCGGGCGCTCTCACCCGGGTAGGCGACCAGCCTGGCGTCGGGGAACCTGGTGGTGAAGTCGTGCTCGGTCACGCCGGCCCAGGCGGAGTCGTCGAAGTCGTCGGCCGTCCACCCCGACAGTTCCGCACGGGCGTCGTAGGTCTGGCCGTCGTAGATGTCGTCGGCGCGGTAGGGGCCGGTGTCGGTGGCCTTCCAGTCGTCGCCGGGTGTGGTGACGACCGTCTGCTCGGAACCGTCGGCGTACCGGATCAGCAGCTTGGCCTTCAGGGCCGGACGGTTGCCGTCGGCGGAGTAGTAGGCGCTGTTCTCGGAGACCCGGCTGTTGTACCAGCCGTTGCCGAGTACGGCGGCGAGGGTGACATGCCCCGCGTGCCCCTCCTGCCCCACCTGCCCCTCGCGTCGCTCCCCGGCGACCAGGTCCGTGACGTCGTAGGTGAAGTAGTTGACGGTGCTGTCGTAGTTGGTCCAGCCCGGCGTCAGCAGTTCATGGGTCGTTGCGTCGCCCTCCGGCACGGCGACGCGATGGCCGTTCAGGTGGGCCTCGTAGACGCCGAGTGCGGAGATGTAGACCCGGGCGTCACGTACTTGACGTCCCGTCAGCCTTGCCTGGTGGCGGAGCAGCGGGGCGCCGGCGGTGTTGGGTTGCTTGCCGGCCATGGTGATCCACCGGGCGCCGTCCCAGCCGGCGATGCCGTCGGTGCCGAGCAGGCCGGTCTCGAAGTGGGAGGTTGGGGCGGCGGGGACGGCTCGGCCGGTCTCGTCCCAGGCCGTCACCGTCCAGTGGTAGCGGGTGGAGGCGCGCAGTGCGGGGCCCTCGTAGCGCACGGCGATCGAGTCGGGTGAGGTGACCCGGCCGCTGTTCCAGACGTCAGCCCGGGTGGGGGTCAGGCGGTCGGGCGCGGTCGCGACGAGGATCCGGTAGGCGGACTGGCGGCGACCGCGCACCGTGGACGCCATGCGCCAGCCGAACCGGGGGTGAGCGGCGTCCACGCCGAGGGGGTTCGTTCTGTGCTCGACCGTCAGGCCCTCGACGGCCGTGCGGTGCGAGGTGGGTGCGGCCGAAGCGGGGCCGCCTGCGGCGATCCCGCCCGCGAGGACCACCGGGGCGGCGCCCAGGGCGGTGGTGAGCACGGTCCTGCGGCGCACCCCTCGGCCCTTCGTACGGTCGACTCCGTCGTTCATGCCGTTGTCCCTTCGACTCTTCGAAGTTGGAACGATTCAGGTCGAACGTCGGTTGAAGCTAGTGGCAGAAGTGACATGAGTCCATGGTGCGAGCAGCATGAATTCTGTGCAGATTCCAACAGAAGCATTCAGTCGACGAAGTGTGCGACGATGATTGAATTGAAACCGTTCAATTGGCTGGATCCGTGCGGGCCCGGATCCCGTCCCCCTCAGGGGGTGTCGCCAAGTACACCCGGCAATACGGGTTCTGCGCCCAATGTGGTCGACTCGCCGGCTCCGTAGCTTCGTCGGCAGGCACAGGGAGTGCCGGACGGAGAGTGATGACGATGTTTCGGACAAGCTCGCGACGTACGCACGACAAGGGACCCGCCGCCGAGGCACTCCGGCTGGTCAAGGTCACCAAGACCTACGGTGCGCAGGACAGCGCGGTGACGGCTCTGGACGGGGTCACGCTGGGGTTGGGGCGGGGCACTTTCACCGCGGTGATGGGACCGTCCGGCTCCGGCAAGACCACGCTGCTGCACTGCGCGGCCGGTCTCGACCAGCCCGACAGCGGCATCGTGTGCGTGGACGGTACCGAGCTGACCGGCGGCGGTGAGGCCGAGTTGACGAAGTTCCGGCGTGGCCGGATCGGGTTCGTGTTCCAGCAGTACAACCTGCTGGAGACGCTGACCGTCGCGCAGAACACAGTGCTGCCGCTGAAGCTCGCCGGTCAGCGCGTCGACCGGAAGCGGGCCAAGGAGGTGCTGACGTCCGTCGGCCTCGGCGACCGGCTGGGTCACCGTCCCGACCAGCTGTCCGGCGGTCAGCGCCAGCGAGTCGCCATCGCCCGCGCCCTGGTGACCGAGCCTCGGGTGATCTTCGCGGACGAGCCGACGGGCGCGCTGGACACGCGCAGCGCGCGCGATGTGCTGCGGTTGCTCCAGGAGACGGTACGGGTGCACGGCCGGACGGTCGTGATGGTGACCCACGATCCGATCGCCGCCTCCTACGCCGACTCGGTGCTGTTCCTGGCGGACGGCCGGCTGGCGGGCCGGCTGGACGCTCCGACGGCGGACGCGGTGGCCGAACGCCTGGCCCACCTCGGCGACAACGTGACGACGGGGGTGTGAGCGATGTTCATGCTGGCCATACGGTCGATACGGCACCGCCCCGGGCGGTTCCTGGCCACGCTGCTGTCCGCGTTTCTCGGCGCGGCGATCATCATGACGTTCAACTCGATGCACGACACGGCCGCGCAGGACGGCGTCGACTCGACCAGTGCGGAGACACTGTCCACCGCGGCGGGCGTCGTCGGCGGCTACGGCACCCTGCTGGTCTTCTTCGCCGTCGCCTCCGCCCTGACGGTCAACGTCCGTCAGCGTACGGCCGAGTTGGAGCTGTTGCGCTGCTCGGGGGCGACTCCGGCGCAGCTCAAGCGGATGGTCGTCGGCGAGGCGGTGGTCGTGGCCCTGGTGGGCGCGGCGCTGGCGATCGGCCCTGCGATGCTGGGCGGCCGGGCACTGCTGGAGATCTTCCAGAACAGCGGCCAGGTCGCCGAGTCCGTCGACCACTCCTTCGGCCCGATCGCGCTCCTGTCGGGCATCGACATCACGCTGCTCGCATCCGCGGGCGCCGCCTTCCTCGCCGTACGGCGGGCGACGCGCGGACACCAACGGCGGGGCGGAGCACGGAAGTACCTCGCGTACGGCGCGCTGCTCGCCGGGGCCGTCGCGGCCTCCTCCACCTTCGCGTTCTCGGCGACGGACGCGGCGCTGATGGCGGCGCCGGCCTATGGGGCGATCCTGCTGTCGGTGGGCTTCGCGCTGCTGGCGCCGCAGCTTCTGGAGGGCGTGCTGGACCGGCTCCCGTTGAACGGGGCGAGCGGCTGGCTGGCCGTGCGGAATCTGCGGGAGCGGGCCGGTCAGCTGGCCGGGATCCTGATGTCGCTGATCCTGTTCACGGCGGTGGCCACGGCCACGCTCACCATGCAGGCGGTGGAGAGCGACGCCGTCGCGGCCTCGGGCCTGACGAAGTCGATCGACGCCAAGAACCTGGAGACGCTCAACTTCACGGTCGTCGGCATCATCGTCGTCTTCGTCTGCGTGATGCTGGTCAACTCGCTGTACGCGGCGACGAGTTACCGCGGCCGGGAGTTCGGGCAGCAGCGTCTGGCGGGGGCGACCCCGGGGCAGGTGCTCGGCACGGTCGGCGTCGAGACGCTGATCCTGACCGTTTCCGGGGTCCTCCTCGGCATGGTCGCCGCGCTGGCCGGGATCGTCCCGTTCACGATGGTGCGCACCGATGGGGTGCTGCCGGGCCAGGCCTACGGCACGGCGGTCGCCGTGGTCGCGGTCGCGGCGACGGTGACCCTGGGCACGAGCCTGGCCACGGCCCGGCGGATGCTGCGCGCGCCGGCGGTGGGGGCGGTCGCGGTGGCGTCATGACGCCGGGTACGACCCGGACGACAGGTATGACGAGAGGCGGTCACCACGGTGGCCGCCTTTTCCTGTGTCACCGCACGACGGCCGCCGCGTCACTCCACGCCGGCCGCGTCCAGCAGCGCGACCACGGTCGCGGTGGCCAGCCCGTCCAGCGTCTCGACCTTCGCACCCGCGCGGGCGCTGGCCCCGTCGAAGACCAGCATCAGCTGGCGGGCGAGCAGCTCGGGATCCCGGGCTCCGCCCTCCTGCGCACGCGCATGCAGGAAGTCCCGCATCCACTCCTTCGCGCCGCGCGCGACCACGCTCGCCGGGTGCTCGGGATCCTTCAGCTCGACCAGGGCCGCGAGATAGGGGCAGCCGCGGTAGTCGCACTCGGTGGACGCCTTCTCCAACCGCTCGAAGACGTGCATGATCCGCTCCCGGGGCGTACCGGCGTCCTGCGAGCCGGGCGCCAGCTGGGCCTCGTACGCCGGAAGCCGTCGGGCCAGGCTCGCCGCGAGGACCTCGTCCTTGCTCGCGAACAGCTGGTACATGGACCGCTTGGAGACCCCGGCGGTCCGGCACAGCGCCTCGACGCCGATGGAGACGCCGTCGCGGTAGAAGAGCTCGGACGCCGCGTCGAGGAGCCGGTCCTTGGTGGACGCCTTGTCTGTCGTGGCCATACGGCGAGGCTACCGCGCACCCGGCCCGGACGGAAACCGATCGGTCTCCAGCGAGGAAGGCTTCGGAAAAGGCATCGGATCACAGGTGACAGCGGAGGTGAACAAGCGCTTAGATAGGTGTCTGGACTGACATCTCCCACCCAGCCGGAGGCCCCGTTGTTCACATCCGTCGACGACGTCTCCGCACGTCTGGCCGAGACCGGCTATCTCGCCTCGCCCGCGGTCGCCACGACCGTGTTCCTCGCCGACCGCCTCGGCAAGCCGCTCCTGGTGGAGGGCCCTGCCGGGGTCGGCAAGACGGAGCTCGCCAAGGCCGTGGCCGAGGTCGCCGGGGCGCGGCTCGTGCGCCTGCAGTGCTACGAGGGCGTCGACGAGTCCCGGGCGCTGTACGAGTGGAACCACGCCAAGCAGCTGCTGCGCATCAGCGCGGGCCGCGACGAGACGTGGGACGAGACACGCACGGACATCTTCAGCGAGGAGTTCCTCCTCACCCGGCCACTGCTGACGGCCATCCGGGGCGACGACCCGAAGGTCCTGCTGATCGACGAGACCGACAAGGCCGACGTCGAGGTGGAGGGCCTGCTCCTCGAGGTGCTCAGCGACTTCCAGGTGACCGTTCCCGAGCTCGGCACGATCACCGCGACGCGCCGCCCGTTCGTCGTCCTCACGTCCAACGCCAGCCGTGAGCTGTCCGAGGCGCTGCGCCGGCGTTGCCTCTTCCTCCACATCGGCTTCCCGGACGAGGAGCTGGAGCGCAGGATCGTACGGCTGAAGGTTCCGGGGCTCGACGAGACGCTGGCCCGCTCCGTCGTCCGGGTCGTGGGCGCGCTGCGGGCGATGGACCTGCGCAAGGTGCCGTCGGTCGCCGAGACGATCGACTGGGCGCGCACCCTGCTGGCGCTGGGCGCGGACACCCTGGACGAGACGGTCGTGCAGGCCAGCCTCGGCGTGCTCCTCAAGCACCAGGACGATGTCCTCAAGGCGACCGCCAAGCTCGATCTGGACGCCCTGTGACCACGCCTGCGGGCGTCGCGGAACGGCTGACGTCCCTCGTCTCTGCGCTGCGCGCGCACGGTGTCCGCATCGGCACCGGCGAGACGGTCGACGCGGGGCGGGCGATGGAGGTCCTCGGCCTTGCGGACCGGGAGCTGCTGCGCGAGGGTCTGGCGGCGACGCTGTTGCACGGAAACGGGCAACGGCCGGTGTTCGACCCGGTCTTCGACCTCTACTTTCCGCGTGGTCTCGGCGCGCCGGAGCAGAAGGCGGCGGGGCGGGACGACCTGCGCGACCGCCTGGCGGCTGCCCTGGCCGCCAACGACCAGGCCATGATGGGCCGGCTGGCGGCCGAGGCGGTCGACGGTTTCGGCGGCTACGGCTCCTCGCCGGAGTCGGACGGCTGGTCGTCGTACCAGACGCTGGAACGGCTGCGCCCGCAGACCCTGCTGGCCCGTGTCCGCGACACCGTGCGTGGGCAGGGCGGGAGTTCGGGGTTCACGGACCGGCTGCTGGAGGACGAGATCCGGCAGCGCATCGAGGCGTTCCGGGCACTGGTGGCCGCGGAGGCGCGGCGCCGGGTCGCGGAGCGGCGCGGGCGGGACGAGATCGCCCGGCGGGCGGTGGCTCCGACCGCCGACCGGGTCGACTTCCTCTTCGCCGGGAAAGCTCAACTGGCCGAGCTGCGCAGGGCGGTTCAGCCGCTCGCCCGCAAGCTCGCGACCCGGCTCGCGGCACGCCGCCGCCGCGCCTCCCGGGGCAGCATCGATCTACGGCGGACCCTGCGCGGTTCGCTGTCGACGGGGGGCGTGCCGATGAAGCCGGTGCTGCGCCGGCGCCGGCCCGTCCGCCCCGAACTGGTGCTGCTGTGCGATGTGTCGGGCTCCGTGTCCGGCTTCTCGGACTTCACGATGCTGCTGGTACAGGCGCTGCACGACCAGTTCAGCAAGGTGCGCGTGTTCGCCTTCGTCAACCGGATCGACGAGGTGACCGGGCTGCTTCAGCGCGGGACCGCCGACCCGGAGGGGCTAAGCGCCCGCATCGAGGCGGAGGCCACGCTCACGGGCTATCACGGCAGCAGCGACTACGGCATGGCACTGGGCGAGTTCGCGGAGCGGTACGGCGACACGGTCGGCCACCGCACGACCGTGTTCGTCCTCGGTGACGCCCGCACCAACCAGAGCGACCCGAACCTGCCCGCCGTACGGCAGATCTCCGAACGGGCTCGTCGCGTCTACTGGCTGAACCCGGAGCAGCGCTCCCGCTGGGGCACGGGCGACTCCGCCGCGCCCGCCTACGCCGAGCTGGTCGAGATGCACGAGTGCCGCACCGCCCGGCAGCTCAGCGCGCTGGTGGCGCGCCTGCTGCCGGTGTGATCAGGGCGCAGGTCAGGCGGCGAGTTGCGGGTAGAGAGTGGCCGGGTCGGCCGCCAGTCCCGCCTTGACCTGCCGTGAGATGTCGTCGGCCAAGACCTCCAGGGCGTCCGACGCGATCCCGTCCAGGGCCTGGGCGGCGACACTCTCGGCCGTGGACTTGGGCGCGTCGATGCCGACGGTCAGGTCAGTGTCGACGTATCCGACGTGCAGGCCCGTGACCTCGATGCCGCGCGGCTTCAGGTCCAGGCGCAGTGAGTTGGTCTGCGACCAGAAGGCGGCCTTGGACGCGCTGTAGGAACCGGCGAGACCGATCCACGACAGCACGGAGTGGACGTTCAGGATGTGCCCGCCGCCGTTGCGTTCGAGGACGGGAACGAAGGCCCGCGTGACCAGGAGAGGCCCGTAGAAGTTGGTCTCGAACTCACGGCGGACGTCCTCGACGGGAGAGTCGAGGAAGTTCGCGTTCACCGCCGCGCCCGCGTTGTTGATCAGCAGGGTGACGTCATGCGCCTGCTCGGCCGCCGCCGCGACGGACGCGGGGTCGGTCACCTCCAGGGCGAGCGGCACGGCGTCCGGGTGGGTGACGGTGCGCGGGTCGCGGGCGGTGGCGTACACCTTCTTCGCGCCCCGCTCGTACAGGGCTGCGACCAGGGCACGGCCGATGCCACGGCTGCCGCCAGTGACCAGGGCGACGGAACCTTCGATGGCGGTCATGGGACTCTCCAGGCTGTCTCGACGCATGGAAACCGATCGGTTTCCAACTGCAGGACCCAGCGTAAACCGATCGGTTTCATCCGGGCA
Organism: Streptomyces sp. R11; assembly: GCF_041051905.1. Classification (NCBI taxonomy): domain Bacteria; kingdom Bacillati; phylum Actinomycetota; class Actinomycetes; order Kitasatosporales; family Streptomycetaceae; genus Streptomyces; species Streptomyces sp. R11. The sequence goes on along the minus strand of NZ_CP163432.1, from coordinate 8,361,979 downwards.
AGGCCGGGGGCGACCCTGAGAAAATCAGGGTTCATCCCGGATATCCGCTTCCGATGGCCGTCCGTAGGCTCGCCGGAGATGGAGGGGGATCCCATGAAGGCAGTGATTCAGGACCGGTACGGCTCGGCGGACGTGCTGGAGTTCAGGGACATCGACAGGCCGGTGCCGGCTACCGACGAGGTGCTGGTGCGGGTGCACGCGGCCTCGGTCAACGCCTACGACTGGCACTTCATGCGCGGGGACCCCTTGATCGGCCGGGGCATGATGGGGCTGCGGCGGCCCAAGGCGCGCGTGCGGGGCAGGGACTTCGCGGGCACGGTGGAGGCGGTGGGCGCCGGGGTCACGGGGATCGAGCCGGGCGACGAGGTGTACGGGGAGGCCGACGGCGCGTTCGCGGAGTACGTGTGCGCGCGGGACAGCGAGGTCGGCCCGAAGCCGGCCAACCTCACCTTCGAGCAGGCGGCGGCGATACCGCTGGCGGGGAACACCGCCCTGATCGGTCTGCGCGACGTCGCCCGGGTGCAACCGGGACAGACGGTCCTGGTGAACGGGGCGTCGGGCGGGGTGGGCACGTTCGCCGTGCAACTCGGCAAGGCGTACGGCGCGGAGGTGACGGCCGTGTGCAGCACGAGGAACGTGGACCTGGTCCGCTCACTCGGCGCCGACCGGGTCGTCGACTACACGCAGGAGGACTTCACTCTCGGCGGGAAGCGGTATGACGTGGTGCTGGACCTCGTCGGCAATCGCTCGCTCGGGGAGTTCCGGCGCGTACTGACGCCCACCGGGACGCTCATCCTGTCCGGCGGCGGGGTGTACGAGGGCGGCAGCGTCGTCGGCCCCATGGCGCTCTTCCTCAAGCGGCGACTGGCGGCACCCTTCGCGCGCCCGCAGCAGTTGCTCGAGATCTCGGCCCGGCAGAGCAGGGCCAACCTGGCGGCGCTGCGCGAACTCGCCGAGTCCGGCAGGATCGCCCCGGTCGTCGAGCGGACGTATCCGCTGAGCGAGGCTGCCGAGGCGCTCCGGTACGTGGAGGTGGAGCACGCGCGCGCGAAGATAGTCGTCACCGTCTGACGTACCGGGCACCGAGTCGGCTGCCGCGCGTTACTTCTGCTTCGCGTACTCCCTCGCCGTCTGTCCCTGGAAGTCGTAGACCACGACCTGCTCGTCGCCCACGACCCAGGCGTCGTGTCCGGGCGAGCAGACGAAGACGTCGCCAGGACCGACCTCGCTCTCGCCGCCGTCATCCATGCGGATGTGCATGCGGCCTTGGACCACGTAGCAGTTGTGGTGCATCTGGCAGGTGTCGGTGCCCGCGATGGAGGCTACGGACTCCGTCCAGCGCCAACCGGGCTCGAAGGTCGCCACGGCGAAGTCGAGATCCGTCATGTGGACGGCTTCGAGGTGACCGCGGGGGAAATCGCGCCGCTCATCCGGCTTGTCGATGGGCTTCACTTCCAACATGACGGGCTCCCTTCCGGCCGCGTCTCACCGCGACCGCGGCCGGTCTCCCCGGCGAACCCTGTGCACCGCCGTCGGCGGCCGGCCCCCTACCACTCCATCGTCCGCCCGGCCATCCGGGCCCGCCATTCGGGAGAACTCCCGCTCAGGCCCCCGTCCCACAGAGCTCGGCAAAGCGCTCGGCATCGATGTTGCCCCCGGAGATGATCACGCCGACCCGGCGTGCCGACGTGCCTGCCCGGCCGGTGAGCAGGGCCGCCAGCGGGGTGGCGCCGCTGGGCTCGACGACGATCTTCAGGCGTTCGAAGGCGAACCGCATCGCGTCCCGGATCTCGTCGTCACTGACCAGCGCGATCGCGTCGACGAGCCGCCGGTTGACGGAGAAGGTGAGTTCGCCGGGGGTGTGCAGGGCCTGGCCGTCGGCGATGGTGTGCGGCACCGGGATGCTGATGCGCCGCCCCGCCTCCAGGGATCGCTTGGTGTCGTCCCCGGCCTCCGGCTCCACGCCGATCATCCGGATGCCCGGGTACAGGCCCTTGGCCGCCGTGGAGCTGCCGGCGATGAGCCCACCACCGCCGACCGGCGCCAGAAGTGCATCCAACTCCCTCACTTCTTCGAGGAGTTCGAGAGCGGCGGTGCCCTGACCGGCCATGATGTGCGGGTGCTCGTAGGGCGGGATGACGGTGAGGCCGCGCTCGGCGGCCAGGGCCTCGGCGATCTGAACCCGGTCGCCGGTGTAGCGGTCGTAGGTGACGATCTCGGCGCCGTAGCCGACGGTCGCCGCACGCTTCGACGGCGGGGCGTCCTCGGGCATGACGATCACCGCGGTCGTACCGAGTTCCCGGGCGGCGAGCGCGACGGCCTGCGCGTGGTTCCCGGAGGAGTATGCGGCGATACCGCGCTCCAACTGCTCCGGCGTCAGACGGGAGGCCGCGTTGTAGGCGCCGCGGAACTTGAAGGCGCCGACCCGCTGGAAGTTCTCGCACTTGAGGAAGACCTCCGCGCCGACGAGTTCGTCGAGCGTGCGCGAGCGCAGCACCGGGGTGCGGTGCGCGACGCCCTTGAGCCGGGCGGCGGCGTCGCGGACGTCGTCGAGGGTGACCGGTGGAGTGGGGGTCGTCACTCGTGTCCTCCAGAGGTTGTCGTGTGGGTGGCGGCCTCGTCCGTCGCCGCCCAGGCCTCGGAGCGCGCCTGCGACAGATAGCTGTAGGCGGACGCACGGGAGATGCCGAGCCGCGCCGCGACCTGTTCGATCGCGCGCCGCACGGCGAAGACGCCCCGCTCGTCCAGGCCGCGGAACAGCTCCAGGCGCTGGGCCCGTTCGAGACCGGCCCAGCTGCCGTTCTGCCGGAGCTGATGGGCGTCGAGGATGGCGTCGACGACGGAGTCGATGTCGTTGCCGAACGTGGTGACCGGTACGTCGGCCGAGGTGGCGCCGATGCCGGCGAGGGCTCCCAGCAGGGCGTGGGCGTCGTTGACGGCGGTGACGTCCAGGTTGACGCAGAGGGCGCCGAACACGGCTCCCGTGGAGTCCCGCAGCACCATGGTGGACGCCTTGACCAGCTTGCCGCTGCGCGTGCGGGTGACGTAGTTGAGCTCGTCGCCCGCACCGTCGCCGCGCGCGACGACCCGCATGCCGATCTCACTCATCGCCCCGCCCACGGCCCGCCCCGTCACCGAACCGGCCACCGCGACCACGGACTTCTCCGGCCGCCGGTAGTCGTGCAGGACCACCTCGCACATCGGCCCGAACGTCGCCGCGAGCCCGTCCACGACCGGCTTCAGCGCGGCCACGATCGCGTCTCGCTCCGCTTCGAGGGCCTGCTCGGCCGCCATCGCACACTCCTCTGCCGCCAGTGGCCCGGCAGCTGACCGCCCGAGCCATTTCCTAGACTACACGTCCAGCATCTGTACTGGGAGTCCAGGTCACCAGTCCGAGGCCCCGGATCTTGACGGGTCCGGATTTGTTACCGGTAACATTCCACGTCATGACAGTGACGTCGGTACCCCCGCACCCACGTGTCTTCAGCCCCGCCGCAGTGGTCGCCTCCTGCGTCGGCTTCGTCCTCATCGGCGCCCTGCAAGCCCTGTACGGCCCGGCAATTCCCGCCTTCCGCGAGGAGTTCGGTCTGTCCCCGTCGGCCGCCGGCCTCGGGCTGAGCGCGCACTTCGTCGGCGGGGTGGCGGGGGTGCTCCTCTTCGACCGGCTCCACGGCAGCGGCCGGGTCGGCAACCGGCGGATCCTGGGTGCCTCGTATCTGCTGATGGCCCTCGGTGCGACCGGCTTCGCACTCGCACCGAACTGGCCGGCCGCGCTCGCCATGGCCCTGCTGGCGGGGCTCGGCTTCGGCGGCATCGACTACGGCCTCAACCAACTGTTCGCCGTCGGCTTCGGCCACCGTTCGACCGCGATGCTGAACATCCTCAACGCCCACTTCGGCATCGGCGCGATCCTCGGCCCGGCCCTGATCGGCGCGGTGGGATCCGCGCACTACCCCGTGGTCTTCCTCGGCTTCGCGCTGGCCAACCTGCCGCTTCTGCTGTGCCTGCGCGGGGTGCGTGACCAGGCGCCGCAGTCGCCCGGGACGGCCATGGAGACGTCGATGGAGACGTCCGCCGTGACAACCTCCGGGAGATCCACCGAAAGGCCCACCGAAAGGTCGAGCGACACCTACGGCGGCCAGGTCCAGGCTCGCAGCCTCGGCTCCGTACTCGCCGTGTTCGTCGCCCTGTACGTCCTGCACGTCGGCATCGAGGCCGGCGTCGGCGGCTGGGAGCCGACCCACCTGGAGACCGTGGGCTACGGCGCCGGGGCCGCCGCCACCGCCACGTCGGTGTACTGGCTGATGATGACCGTCGGCCGTTTCCTGGTCGCCCCGATCGCGCTGCGCTTCTCGGCGCAGGCCATCATCACCGTCTCGTGCGCGGGCATGACGGTGTGCCTGCTGCTCGCCACAGTTCCGGAGCTGGCGCCGTACGCGTACGCCGGCGTCGGCCTGTTCATCGCGCCGATCTTCCCGACCGGGCTGCCGTGGCTCAACCGGGCCGTCCCGCGGGCCCGCAGAGCGGGAGCGGTGGTCATCGCCGCCTCCATGGTCGGCGGTGTGGTGGCGGGACCGGCGCTGGGCAAGGCCATCGAGTGGTCCGGGATCCGCACGGTCCCGCTTCTGCTGGCCGGCATCTCGGCGCTGTGCCTGGCCGCCACGCTCTGGCTGATCCACAGCACCCGAACTCGCTGAATCCGCCCCGCACTTCCTGGTGAAGGGAACTCCTCGCATGTCCGCTCTGACGACGTCCGCCGACGGATTCCTGCTGCACGGCGAGCCGTTCCGGATCATCTCCGGCGCGATGCACTACTTCCGGGTCCACCCCGACCTGTGGGCCGACCGGCTGCGCAAGGCCCGCCTGATGGGGCTCAACACGGTGGAGACATACGTACCGTGGAACCTGCACCAGCCCGACCCCGACGGCCCGCTGGTCCTGGACGGCCTCCTCGACCTTCCCCGGTATCTCCGACTGGCCCACGACGAGGGCCTGCACGTCCTGCTGCGCCCGGGCCCGTTCATCTGCGCCGAGTGGGACGACGGCGGCCTGCCCGCCTGGCTCGTCGCGGACCCCGACATCCGGCTGCGCACCGGCGACCCGCGCTTCACCACGGCGGTGGACCGCTACCTCGACGCGCTGCTGCCCCCGCTGCTGCCGTACATGGCCGAGGCGGGCGGCCCGGTGATCGCCGTCCAGGTGGAGAACGAGTACGGCGCCTACGGCGACGACACCGCCTACCTCAAGCATCTCGAACAGGCCTTCCGTACCAGGGGCGTCGAGGAACTGCTCTTCACCTGCGACCAGGCCGACCCCGAGCACCTGGCCGCGGGCGCCCTCCCCGGTCTCCTCGCGACGGCCACCTTCGGCAGCCGGGTCGACCGGAACCTGGCGGAGCTGCGCAGGCACCAGCCCGAAGGCCCGCTGATGTGCGCCGAGTTCTGGATCGGCTGGTTCGACCACTGGGGCGGTCCCCACCATGTGCGGGACGCCGCCGACGCCGCCACCGATCTGGACCGCCTGCTGGCCGCCGGCGCCTCGGTCAACATCTACATGTTCCACGGCGGCACCAACTTCGGCTTCACCAACGGCGCCAACCACAAGCACGCCTACGAGCCCACCGTGACGTCGTACGACTACGACGCCGCGCTCACCGAGTGCGGTGACCCGGGCCCCAAGTACCACGCCTTCCGTGAGGTCATCGCCCGCCACGCACAAGTCCCGGCCGAGCCCGTTCCCGCCCCTTCACCCAAACTCCCGTACACCACGGTCGAGTTGACCCGTCGAGCCCCGCTCCTCCCCCACGCGGGCACCCTCGCCAAGCCCCTCCGAGCCGAGGACCCGGCGTCGATGAACGACCTGGGCCTGCACTCCGGCTACGCCCTCTACCGCACGACCCTCGACGCGGCGGGCGGCGGGCTGCTGCACTTCGCGGACGGTGTCGGCGACCGGGCGCAGATCTTCGTGGACGGCTCCCCCGTCGGCGTCCTCGAACGCGAACGACACGACGAGACGCTGCCCGTACGAGCGCGCTCCGGCGCCACGCTGGAGGTGCTCGTCGAAAACATGGGCGGCGTCAACTACGGCCCCCGCATCGGAGCGCCCAAAGGCCTGCTAGGCCCCGTCACCTTCAACGGCACTCCCCTGCACGGCTGGGACTGCCATCCCCTGTCCCTCGACAGCCTGGACACCGTGCCGTTCGAGGCCTGCGACGCGACCACGGCCGCCGAACCCGCCTTCCACCACGGGACGTTCGACGTCGACACCCCGGCCGACGCCTTCCTCGCCCTGCCCGGCTGGACCAAGGGCCAGGCCTGGATCAACGGCTTCCACCTCGGCCGCTACTGGAACCGCGGCCCACAGCGCACCCTCTACGTGCCCGCACCGATCCTGCGCCCCGGCACCAACGACCTCGTCCTGCTGGAGCTGCACGCCACCACCGGCACCTCCGCCCGGCTGACCGACACCGCCGACCTCGGCCCGGAGATCGGCTGATGACCGGGAGTCGCCGAAGATGAGACCGACGACCGGGAGTCGCCCATGTTGAAGGAGGGCAGAGCCGGCCACGGCCCTGCCTATGCTGGGGGTCCTGCCGGGGCGGGACCCCACCGCCGTACCAATGTCGAGGGAACAGCGCTCATGACCCGAAGCTCCGCCGACGGCTCCGCTCCAAGAGGGCGCAGCAGACGGAACTTCGCGGGCTCGCGTCCCGTGATGGACGACGTGGCGCGGCTGGCCGGGGTCTCCAAGCAGACCGTCTCCCGTGTCCTCAACGACCATCCGTCGGTGCGGGCCGAGACCCGCGAGACGGTTCTGACAGCCATGCGGACGCTGGGCTACCGGCCGAGCCGCAGTGCCCGGTCGCTGGCCAGTGGCATGACCCGGATGGTCGGCGTGATCTCGTTCGACGCGGCCCGCTACGGACCCGCCTCGATCCTGACCGCGATCAACACCGCGGCGCAGGAGGCCGGTTATCTGCTGAGCTCGATCGCGCTGGACACGGCCGAGCCGGACACGGTCGTCGAGGCGGTGAACCGGCTGTCCGCCGAGGGCGCGGACGGGGTGATCGCCATCGCCCCGCAGTTGTGGGTGGGCAAAACACTCGCGGACACCCGCCTGGGCACCCCGCTGGTCGTGCTGGAGAACGGCCTCGACGCCGACACCCAGCAGGTCACCGGCGACTCCCGGTCCGGGGCCCGCAAGGCCACCGAACATCTGCTGGACCTGGGCCACGACACCGTGTGGCACATCGCGGGCCCGACCGGCTGGACCTCCGCCGACCAGCGGCTGGGCAGCTGGCAGGCCTGTCTGGAGGCGGTCGGCGCGGAGGTGCCGGCCCCGCTGATCGGTGACTGGAGCGCCGACTCCGGCTACGAGCTGGGCCGTCGCCTGGCCCGGCGCACCGACGTCACGGCCGTGTTCGCCTCCAACGACCAGATGGCCCTCGGCCTGCTGCACGCGCTGCACGAGGCCGGCCGGTCCGTCCCCGGCGACATCAGCGTCGTGGGCTACGACGACATCCCCGAGGCAGCGCACTTCCTGCCCCCGCTGACCACCGTGCGCACGGACTTCGCCGAGATCGGCACACGTTCGCTGCGCCTGCTGCTGGACCGGCTCGACGGCCCTGCCGAGCCGCATCCGGTCGACTCGCTCGTCCCGGTCGACCTGGTGGTGCGCCGCAGCAGCGGCCCCGCCCCCGAGCCCGGGGGCTGACGGGCGGCCGTACCCTCCCCGACTGCGGCCGGAAGTCACCTGTGGGCGCACCCGCCCCGTTGATCGAACGGAACATCGCCGCTTCGATGACCCCTGGCCGGGCGGCACTGTGCCCCCGGCGCCGCGAGCGAGGGGGGTCGGGAGACCGTGCGTACCGTGCGTCACCCCAGAAGAGTCACCGGAAGAGTCGGCGGCCGCCGAGGCGGTCATCGGGCACAACCGATCGGATTACCGGGTGCGGCGGCGCTGTTGAGCGTCGTCGCACTCGTCGTCTCGGCGGCGCCTGCCGACGCCGGGACGGAGGCGACGGCACCGCCGCCGAGCCCGGCGGAGATGGTCCCGGGGCAGGAGACTCAGACCCCGGCACTGGTATGGGGCATCCGGGAGCAGGCCCCTGCCGGCGGCAGTGCCGCAGCCGCGGCCCGTACCTATCTGGACGGCAAGCGGGGCCGGTACCGGATCCCGGACGCGAACCGCGATCTGGTGCCCGCCGGGACCACCGCCGCCGACGGCCGCGAGACCGTCCGGCTCCAGCAGCGGCACCGCGGGGTGCCCGTCCTGGGCGGCCAGTACGTCGTCCGTATGCAAAGGCAGGACGGCGAGCGGGTCGTCACGGGGACCTCGGGCAAGTACTTCACCGAGCTGAGCACCGGCACGACGCCCGAGGTCGGCGAGGCGCTCGCCGTCGAGCGTGCCGTCGAGGCCGTCCGCACGGAGCTCGGCGGCAGGGACTTCACCGCGACGCCACCGCACGAGAGGGCCGGGGAGGAACGCCCGCTCGAAGGCATCGCGCGTGGCCTCGTCGTACTGCCGGCCGGGGCAGGCGTCCTCACCCGGCACGTCACCGTGCACGGCACCGACCCGGCGACCGGTGCGCCCGTGCGCCGCGAGGTCTACGTCGACGCGCGCGCCGGGTATCCGGTCCTTCAGTACAGCGGTATCAAGACGTTCGGCTCGCCTCGCGCAACAGCCGGGCAGTCCGCGGCCGACAGGCGCCAACGGCTGGCGCTCGCCGCGGAGAAGGGCACCGGTGTCCGGCTGGACGGCACCACCGTCGACCTCGACATCGACCGCGACGACAACCGTGGCCTGTACGTCCTGCGCGACCGCTCCCGAATACCGGCCGGCGACTCCGGCAACGTCCTGTCGACCTGGGATGCGCGCGGCAAGTGGTACACCGACGTCGGCGGGGTGTGGCCCGAGGGCATCCAGGAGTTCGGCTCGCCGACCCCCGCTTTCGGCTCGGCGGCCACCGACTCGGGCGCGGTGGACGCCCACTGGGCCGCCGGGCAGGTCTACGACTACTTCAAGGACAAGCACGGCCGCGACAGCCTCGACGGCCGGGGCATGACCATCAACTCCCTGGTGGGTGTGACCAGTTTCGGGCAGCCGTACGTCAACGCCTTCTGGGACGGGCAGAAGATGGTGTACGGCAACGGCGACGCCGAGTACCGTCCGCTCTCCGCGGCCATGGACGTCGTCGGCCACGAGATGACGCACGGCGTGATCGAGCATTCCGCCAACCTCGTCTACGCCGGCCAGTCCGGCGCCCTGAACGAGGCCATCGCCGACTACTTCGGCAACGCCATCGAGGCGGACGTGTACGGCATCCCCGCGACGGACCCCGACTCGGGCCTCCTCGGCGAACGGCTCTGCCGGACCAAGTCCCCGCGGGAATGCGCGCTGCGCGACCTCGGCGACGGACGCACCACGGCCAAGTCGTTCCTCGGCGTCGGCTTCGCCACCGACAGCGGCGGTGTCCACCTCAACTCGACCATCATCGGCGGCGCGCTGTGGGACGCGCGCGAGGACCTGGGCGCCGAGACGATGGACAAGATCGTCTACCGGGCGCTGACCGAGTACCTCACGCCGCTCGACGGCTTCACCGAGGCCCGGGCCGCCGTGCTCGCCGCAGCCCAGGACCTCGCGATCCCGGCGGCGGGCCACAGGACACTGCAGCGGGCCTTCACCGCCCACGGTGTAGTGCCCGGCTGGGAGTCGGCTCTCGGCATGGACGCCGACGTCCTTCTCGACCGGATCAACACCAGCAACACGCACCTGGGCGGGGGCGGCGGCTCGTGGGCGGCGTCCAAGTCCAACGAGGACGGCACGGAGCCGTACTCGGTGTGGGCCGGGCGCGCCGACGGCGAGGGCCCGCCCAAGCTGGTGAGCCCCAACGACGGCCGCTACCACGTCAATCCGGCCACCGACGGCAGGACCGTGGTGTGGCAGGCGTACGGCGCCGACGGCGTCGACGTCCTGGCCAGGCCGCTCGCGGGCGGCCCCGTCAAGAAGCTCTGGCACGGCCGGACCCCCGGCAGCTCGGTGGACGTCGACGGTGACCTCGTGGCCTTCGACTACGTCACCTACGGCGGCCGCCGGGCCGTGGCCTATCTGAGCATCAAGAACCCGGCCAACGTCGAGACGATCGGCGGGGGCACCTACCACCGGGCGTGGGCGCCGTCCGTGAGCCACGGCAAGGTCGCCTACCAGGAGAGGCGGCGGGTGCGCGCCGAGTACGCGGTGAGCACACGGGTCATCGACGTCGAGACCGGCGAGAACACCGCGGTCCAATCGGCCACGGACGGCGTCAGTCTCGGCCCGACGGCCATCAACGGCACCCACGTCTTCTGGCTCCTCGACGACGACGCCGCGGACGGGAAGAGGGCACTGCGCCGCGCCGCGCTCGACGGCTCCGGCGTGGTGGACCTGAGCCCGGAGTCGGGGCCGAACGCCCTGAACGCCTACGACCTGACGGTCTCCGAGGACAGGGTGACGGTCGGCAGCTACCTGGCCGACGCCCCGCTCAGCAACGAATCGGTGCCCAAGCTCTACCAGTTCACCGCGGCCGGCGCGCCCGATGCTCCCGCCACCCGCAAGGGCCGCGTCTCCTGCAACCGGGGCGAGCAGTCGTCCGCGGCCGCGGTCGGCGGCAGCCGGCTGGTGTGGCTGGACTCTACGACCGGCACCACCGATGTCGTGACCCGCGCTCGGCCGGCGGGCCGCTGCGACTGACGTCAAGGAGCGGCCCGGAAGGTGCAGTGCGAAAGGGGCCGTTGGCCCGCCCGGTGACCGACCGGGCGGGCCAACGGCCCCGCGCAGGGGGCCGACGGCACGTACGGCCCCTGAGCTGCACTCCGTCAAGCAGCCCCGTCTGCCGCCGCCCGCTGCCATGCCGCGTCCCGCAGCAGACGCAGTCCGTTCAGGCCGACGAGGACCGTGGAGCCCTCGTGGCCCGCGACGCCGAGCGGTAGCGGGAGCGTGCCGACCAGGTCCCAGGTGACGAGGCCCGCGATGAACACCCCGGCGACGACGAGGTTCTGGACGACCAGGGTCCGGGCCCGGCGGGAGAGAGCGACGGTGGTGGGGACGGCGGCCAGTTCGTCGCGGACGATCACCGCGTCGGCGGTCTCCAGGGCGAGGTCGGAGCCCGCGCGGCCCATGGCGACGCCGATGTGGGCGGCCGCCAGGGCGGGTGCGTCGTTGACGCCGTCCCCCACGACCATCACCTTGTGGCCCGCGGCCTCCATCTCCTTGACCGCGGCCATCTTGTCCTGCGGCAGCAGCCCCGCGCGCACATCCTGGATTCCGGCCTCGGCGGCCAGGTGGGCGGCGGCCCGCGGGTTGTCGCCGGTGAGCAGGGTCGGCGCGGCGCCGGTGAGTGCGGTGAGGGACGCGACGGTGGCGGCGGCGTCGGGGCGCAGCCGGTCCGCGATGCCGAGCACCCCGGCGGGGGTGCCGTCGACGACCACGATGACGGCGGTGCAGCCGGACTGCTGGAGTTCTTCGGCGAGCGCGCAGACCGGGCTCGCGCCGTCGGCGTCCTCGGCGTCGTCGAGCAGGCGGGCCGGGGCGCCCACTTCAAGGGTCCGGCCGTTCACGACGGCCTTCACCCCGACCCCGGGCGCGGACATGAAGTCCCGCACGCCGGGCAGTTGGAGGCGCCGCTCGCGAGCTGCGTCCACCACGGCCCGGGCCAGCGGGTGTTCGCTGGGGTGCTCGGCGGCCGCGGCGAGCGTCAGCAACTCGTCCTCGTCGAGCGCCGATCCGGGCAGGGGCCGTACGGCGACTACGCGCGGCGTGCCCTCGGTGAGCGTGCCGGTCTTGTCGAGCGCGACGGCGTCGACCTGGCCGAGGCGTTCCATCACCACCGCGGACTTCACCAGCACCCCGTGCCGGCCGGCGTTGGCGATGGCCGACAGCAGGGGCGGCATGGTGGCCAGCACCACCGCACAGGGCGAGGCGACGATCATGAAGGTCATGGCCCGCAGCAGTGCCTCGGAGAACTCCTCTCCGAACGCGAGCGGGACTGAGAACACGGCGAGCGTCGCGACGACCATGCCCAGCGAGTAGCGCTGTTCGACCTTCTCGATGAACAGCTGCGTGGGCGCCTTCGTCTCGGACGCCTCCTCCACCATCCGTACGATCCGGGCGATCACGGAGTCGGAGGCGTCGCGTTCGACCCGGACGCGCAGCGCCCCCGTGCCGTTGAGGGTGCCCGCGAACACCTCGTCTCCCGGCTGCTTCGGCGCGGGGAGCGGCTCGCCGGTGATGCTCGCCTGGTCCACCTCACTGGCACCGTCCAGCACCCGGCCGTCGGCTCCGACGCGCTCGCCGGGACGTACGAGAACGGTGTCGCCCACCGTCAACTCCTCGACGGCGACGGTCCGTTCGGTGCCGTCGGGGGCGGTCCGGGTGGCCGTGGCAGGGGCCAGGTCGAGCAGTCCACGCACGGAGTCGGCGGTGCGGGCGGTGGCGAGGGCCTCCAGGGCGCCCGAGGTCGCGAAGATGACGATCAGCAGGGCGCCGTCCATCACCTGCCCGATCGACGCGGCGCCGAGCGCGGCGACGACCATCAGCAGATCGACGTCGAGCGTCCTGTCCTTGAGTGCCTTGAGCCCCTCCCAGCCCGGCTCCCAGCCGCCCGTGGCGTACGACAGCGCATAGAGCGGGCCCCACGCCCAGGCGGGCGCTCCGGCGAGTTGCAGGGGCAGCGCGAGCAGGAACAGTGCGGTGGCCGCGACGGCCCAGCGGACCTCCGGCAGCGCGAGGAGCCGGGTACGCCGCCGCGGCACGGCCCCGGCACGCGCGGACACGGCCCGCTGGGCCGACGGCGGGGTGAGCGTCGAAGTCATGCGCCCACGATACAGGAATAGATGAACACCCCTTCATGTCTTCAGGTCGGGCGGGCTTCTTCCCGGAGGGGCGTCTCTTCTCTGATGGTCTTCCGACGGCGGCCCAGCAGCCTGCACCCGAGGTAGATCGCGAACGAGATCGTGGTGACGTACGGGCTGATGGGGATGCTGCTGCCCAGGGCCAGCAGGATTCCGCCCTCGATGGAGGCCACCGCGAACACCACGCTCAGGAGGGGCAGCAGCACCGGTGAGGCCGTGACCCGGGCAGCGGCGGCCGCCGGTGTGACGACGAGCGTGAGGACCAGCAGCGCGCCGACGATCTGCACGGACAGGGCGACCGCGAGGCCCAGCACGATCATGAAGGCGAACGACAGCGCCCGTACGGGCACCCCCCGCGCCTCGGCCACCTCCGGGTCGGCGCTGGCGAAGGCGAGCGGCCGCCACATGACCGCCAGGGCGACCAGCACCACGGCCGACGTGCCGAGCAGCCATGACATCTGCGGGGTGTCGACGGCGACGATCTGCCCGGTGAGGAGTCCGAACTTGTTCGCCGCCCGGCCCTTGTAGAGGGCGAGGAAGAGCACGCCGAGCCCGAGGCCGAACGGCATGATGACGCCGATCACGGAGTTGCGGTCCCGGGCCCGGGAGCCGAGCAGTCCTATCGCCCCGGCGGCGATGAGCGAGCCGACGATCGAGCCGGCCACGATGTTCACACCCAGCAGCAGCGCGGCTGAGGCTCCGGCGAACGACAGCTCGCTGATCCCGTGCACCGCGAACGGCAGGTCCCGCATGATCACGAACACGCCCACCAGACCCCCGACCAGACCGAGCGCGGCGCCGACGACGAGGGAGTTGCCAACCAGGGCGAGCAGTTCGCCGTAGTGGTCGAAGTTGAAGACCTGCTGCCAGATCCCGTCGGCGATGGTCATGGCCGTACTCCGCGCGCCGGTTCGGGGTGGTGCGGCGACTGCGTGACCTCGTCGGGTACGGCGACGACCGTGACGCGGTCCCGGATCCGGATGACATCGACCTGGGTGCCGTACAGCTGCGACAGTACCTCGGAGGTCAGCACCTCGTCGGGGGTGCCGATGCGGTGCCCGCCGCGGGCGAGGTAGAGCACGCGGTCCACCAGTCCCAGTACGGGGTTGATCTCGTGGGTCACGAACACCACGGCGGTGCCGTGGGAGCGGCGCCGGGCGTCGACCAGTTCCGTGACGGCCCGTTGATGGTGCAGGTCGAGGGAGAGCAGCGGCTCGTCGCAGAGCAGGATCCGCGGGTCGGTCACCAGCGCCTGCCCGATGCGGACGCGCTGCCGTTCGCCGCCGGAGAGCAGGCCGACGGGGACGTCGGCGTATGCGGCCGCCCCGACGGCGGCGAGGACCTCGTCCACGCGGCGGCGTACGGCGCCCGTGCGCAGCCGGGGTCCCAAGCCGTGTCCGTCGATGCCGAAGCGGACCAGGTCCCGGGCGCGCAGCATCGCGTGGGCGGACAGGGTCGCCTGCTGCGGTACGTAGCCGATGTGGCGGCTGCCCTTGCGGGGCGGGCGGCCGAGGACAGTCAACGTGCCGGCGGACAAGGGCCGTTGGCCCAGCAGGGCCCGTACGAAGCTGGTCTTGCCGGCCCCGTTGGGCCCGAGTACCGCCAGGAACTCGCCCGGCCGCACGTCGAGTTCGAGGCCCTGCCACAGCACGCGCTCGCCGTAGGATAGGGCGGCCCCGTGCAGGCTGATCAGGGCGGCGTCGGCGGCCGCGGTGGACCGCGTCACTTGGCCAGCGCGTTCGCGAGCGCGTCGACGTTGGCGGTCATCCAGCCGAGGTAGTCCTTGCCGTGGGGCAGGGTCTCGGTCACGAGGACGACGGGGATTCCGGCGGCCCTGGCCGCCTGCTCGGCCTTCTCGGTCTGCGGGCCGGAGGTCTGCTCGTTGCAGACCAGCGCCTCGACCTTCCTGCCGGTGAACAGCGCCAGCGTCTCCTGCAGGGTCCTCGCGGAGACGTCGCCGCCTTCTTCGACGGCCTCGCTGAACTCCTCGGGCGTCGCGTTCTCCAGCCCGGCGGCCTCGATCATGTACAGCGGCACGGGCTCGGTGATGGCCACGCGCTCGCCGCCGTGGTCGGCCTTGATCCGGGCTTCCTTCTGCTCCAGCGGCTTGAGCTTCGCCTGGAAGCTCTTGGCGTTCTGGGTGAAGGTGGCGGTGTCGGCCGGGTCGGCCTTGGCCAGGGCGGCGGCGATACGGTCGGCCAGCCCGGCGACCGTGGGGAAGTCGTACCAGACGTGCTCGTTGAGCTCCCCGCCCGCCGAGGCGGTCTTCCCGGAGACACTGACCGCGTTGACCACCTCGGCGGACGAGCCGCCGGCCTTCAGCATGCGGTCGACGAAGTCGTCGTAGCCGCCGCCGTTCTCGATCACGACCTTCGCCTTGGACAGCGCCAGCTGGTCCTGCGTGTTGGCCTCGTAGGAGTGCGGGTCCTGGTCGGGGTCGCTGATGAGCGAGGTGACCTGCACCTTTCCGCCGCCTATTCGCTCGGCGACATCCCCATAGACGTTCGTCGAGGCCACCACAGGCACGACGGATGCGGCAGCGGGGCCCTGCGCGGTGTCGGTGCCGCTTCCGGAATCCTGCGAGCTGCCGCAGCCCGCAAGGAGGATCAGGCATGCGCCGGTTGTCAGCGGCACCAGCGGAAGACGACGGTACGAGGACGCAGGCATGGAACCCTCCGAGGGCAAGGCGAATGGTCCGCCGAGCTCCACCCGTCCCGGCTTCGGGCCCACGCTAGATGAAAACGGATGTCAAAAGCGTCTGACGACCGTCCGACCGGGCAACCCTTACCCAGAACTCACCTTCGGGGTCAGGGAGCGGGGACCTCGTCCAGGAGTTGAGGGCCGTTGTTGCGGACGCTGTTGACGGCCGGGGAGACAGGACGGGCGTCCAGGTGGCCGTCCGCCGGCGGGGCGAGCAGGGCGCGGAGGTCGTCGGTGTCCTGGTGGTGCGGGTCCAGCCAGGCGTCGTAGTGCTCGGGGGTGAGGGCGAGGGGCATGCGCGGGTGGATGCGGCCGGCGGCGTCGGTGGCCTCGGTGGTGATGATGGTGCAGGTCAGCAGCCAGGCGGCGGGGTCGTCGGAATCCTTGATCTCCGGGTCGCGCCAGAACTCGTACAGTCCGGCGAGGGCCAGGACCTGTCCGTCCTCCGGATGGATGAAGTAGGGCTGCTTGCGGACCTTGCCCGACGCCTTGTCCTTGACCTCGTCCCACTCGAAGAAGCCGTCGGCCGGCAGCAGGCAACGGCGTTTGACGAACGCGCGGCGGAAGGCGGGCTTCTCGTGCACGGTCTCCACCCGCGCGTTGATCAGCCTCGCGCCGATCTTGGTGTCCTTCGCCCACGAGGGCACCAGCCCCCACCGCAGCGGCCGCAGCCGGCGCCGTACCGGCTCGTCCTCGTCGGCGCCGCGCGGTGTGCGCTCAAGGACGGCCCAGACCTCGTCGGTCGGGGCCACGTTCCAGCTGGGCGCGAGGGTTTCGTCCGGATGCCACTCGGACACCTGGAACAGCTGGGCGAGGTCTTCGGGACTGCGGCTGGAGGCATAGCGTCCGCACATACGGCCACTGTGCCACGGTGCGGTCTGCCGGTCCTCACGAGCTGGTCAGTACCTGGGGGCGAAGTTCTGATCGCGTCCCCGTCGGACGCAGAATCGACGCGGTCCGCACCCAGCGCTGCACCCCTGCACCCACCCCCCGGAGACCAGCGACGACGCCCGTCACGCCGTGCGTCACCGGCACCCGTGGCCACGGCCGCGGAACGCCGCCGAAGGGTGAAGCTCAGGTCGCGAGGGGCTGCTGGATGCTGTCGCCCCGGTTGTTGATCGCGATGTGGGTGCCGATGCGCCGGAAGTCGTTGATCACGCCGAACATGCTCTTGTCCGACGGCAGGAGGGCCGGGAGAGCGGCGTCCTGTGCCAGCTGGGCTCGGAGCATCTCCTTGTAGGCGTTGTAGACCCTCGCCGTGTAGCCGGGCTCGGTCGCCGCGTTCATCCGGTGGTCGTTGGTGACGGCGATCGAGGCGAGGTCCATGAGGTAGCAGTCGAACAGGTCCGTGACGTCCTTGGACTTCGCGTTCTCGTCCCCGTTCGCCGCGTCCCGCGCCAGTACCCGGCCCATCTCCATGACGATCTCGCGGTAGATCCGGTGCCTGGTGCTGCTGGGGAAGGCGGCCATGATGTGGTCGGCCTGCCCGGCGCCCTCCGTGCTCATGGTGCGCGGCGTCTTCAGATCGGACAGTCCGGGCACCGCCAGCGGCACTCCGCGGAACATCAGCTCCTCGTCGGGGATGCCCGTGTTCTGGGAGGCCAGCGGATGCAGACCGATCTCATGGGAGAGCATGCCCATCACGTAGCCGATGTCGTACTTCTCGAAGTAGTAGCTGGCGAGCTCGATGTCGACGCCGTCCGCGCCCCGGTCCCGCACATTGGCCGGCGTCTCCGTGGTCCGCACCAGCAGGGTGATACGGCATGGACGATCGTCTATGTAGCTCCGGATGGTCGCGTGCTTGCGCAGCAACTCGATGATGCGGACGGCCTTGTCGCGGTATCGGTCGTCCGTCAGCTTCAGGTTGGTGAACTCGAAGTTCCCCGACTTGAAGGGGGCGAGGGTCGGCTCGGCGGCCGTGGGCGTCGTGTTCGGGTCCGCCGGCACGTGGGGCGGGACTTCTGTGATCGTGGCGTCGGTGTGGTCGGCCGGCTGGGGTAGGGAGACGGGGTCCACCCACAGGGACGCGCGCGGGACCGGTGGGGTGGCCGCGCGGGCGTCGTCCCAGGACTGCTCCGGGTGCTGCTCGGCAAGTGGGGTCACGTCCCCGATGAGCGCGTCGAGGAGATCGAGGTGCCGACCGCGTAGACCGGAGGCGGCGAGGGAGGAGTCCTCGGGGCTTGCGTTCAGGTCGCCGAGGAGGCTGCCCGGGATGTGCGGGCGGTGCGGGGCATCGGCGTCACGGTACTCGTCACGCAGGCCCAGCTGATGGGTCAGTTCGTGGACGAGCTGGACCGGGTCGGCATCCGCCCACCAGATGTTCTGGTCCATCGCCCGGTCCCGACCCGCCAGGTCCACCGTCAAGTGCGGGGCGTCCGCCGGATCGACGTACTCGACGGTGACGTGCAGACGGTCGCCGTTGGGCAGGCCGTACGCCGGGGCGTTGAGGAACTCATGCACGCCGACGTCCAGTTGGTCGCGTACGTGCGCGATCTGCTCGTCCGTACCGCGCATCGCGATGCGGACGGTGAGGTCGGTGACCTGCTCGCCCTGGTAGGAGAAACGCCGGGCGTCGAAGCCCGAACGCACCACGTAACGGGGGCGGTTGTCGCGAGGCGCTTCGGGCCGCGACGGGACCAGCGGGCTCTCCGGCGCGGTGTCCGGGCCGGTCTGCGGCAGGCGCGGCCGGGCTTCGGTGGTGCTGGTGCTCTGTTCCGGCGCGACGGTCTGGATGCTGTCGCCCTTGTTCGTGAACGTGAAGCTGGCACCGAGGCCCAGGAAGTTCCCCGTGACCTTCCACCAGACCTTGTCCGGCGGCAACAGCGGCCGGACGGGGCTGTCCTCCGCGAGCCGGGCGGCGAGCATCTCCTTGTACGCGTTGTAGACCTTGGCCGTGTTTCGGGGCTCCCAGGCCGCGTCCTTGCGTTTGTCGTTGGTGACGGCGATCGTGGCCAGGTCCATCAGATAGCAGTCGATCAGGTCCGTGACGTCCTTGGCCTTGGCTCCCTCTTCACCGCCCTGCGCGTCATCCACGAGGACCTGGGCCATCTTCGCGACGATGTCCCGGTAGATCCCGTGGCGGGTGCTGCTGGGGAAGGCGGCCATGATGTGGTCCGCCTGACCCGCGTCCTTGGTGCTCATCGTGCGCGGGTTCTTGAGGTCCGCCAGGCCCGGCACGGTGAGCGGGACGTCCTCGAACATCGACTCCTCGTCAGGGATGCTCGTGTCCCGCGAGGCGAGGGGATGCAGACCGATCTCGTGGGCCAGCATGCCCATGATGTAGCCGATGTCGTACTTCTCGAAGTAATAGCTCGCCAGGTTGATGTCCACGCCCTCCGCGCCGCGGTCCGTCACATCGGCCGGGGTCTCGGTCGTGCGCAAGTGGAGCGTGATGCGGCAGGGGCGGTTGCCGATGTAGTCCCGGATCGTGTCGTGCTTCCGCAGCAGCTCGATGATCCGGATCGCCTTGTCGCGGTACTTCTCGTTCGTGTGCTTCAGGTTCGTGAACTCGAAGTTCCCCGACTTGAAAGGCGTCACCGTCGCATTCGGGTCCGCCGGCATGTGCGCCGGGACCTCGGTCGAACCGTCGGGGGGACGGGGCAGAGAGACCGGGTCGACCCAGACGGACTCACGGAGGGTGGGGATGCTCGCCGTACGCGCGTCCTCCCAGGTCCGATCGTCCGTCGTCTGGCCGGGCGCCGGAGGCATGTCGCCGATCAGCGCACCCAGCAGAGCCATGTGCCGGCCCCGAAGACCGGAAGCGGCGAGGGAGGAGTCCTCGGGGCTGGCGTTCAGGTCGCCGAGGAGGCTGCCCGGGATGTGCGGGCGGTGCGGGGCATCGGCGTCACGGTACTCGTCACGCAGGCCCAGCTGATGGGTCAGTTCGTGGACCATGTGCACCGGGTCGGCATCCGCCCACCAGATGTTCTGATCCATCGGCCGGTCCCGACCCGCCAGGTCCACCGTCAAGTGCGGGTTCTCGGACGGATCGACGTGCTCGACCGTCACGTTCAGGCGGTCGCCGTTCGGCAGCCGGTATGCCGGATCGTTCAGGAACCGCCGTACGCCTGCGTCGACTTGCTCGCGGACATGCGCGGCCTGTCCCTCCGGACCGCGCATCGCGACGCGGACGGTGAGGTCGGTGATCTGCTCACCCCGGTACGAGAACCGCCGCGCGTCGAAGCCCGACCGCACCACGAAACGGGGGCGGGTGTCCCGGGGGCCTCGTGGGGTGGGGATGGTCGCCCTGGGGGGCTCGGCGGACGGGTTCCGGGGCAGCCGCGGGCCCACCGTTTGGGGACTCGGCGCCGCGTTGTCCGGCGCGGCATCCGTGTCCATCGCGTCATCCGTGTCCGCTGCCTCGCCGCCGGATTCGTACTCGGATGAGGACGCGTCGGGGTTCTGCGGGTGGTTCCCGGAACCGGTCCTGTCGCCGTTGAGTACGCCATCGTCGTCGAGAGTCCCGCCGATGGCGCCCGCGTTGTCCCGGATGTGGTCCCACAGCTCCGCCCGCTGCTGCATCCACTGCGGCATGCGCCAGCCGGGGAAGAACGTGCCGTGGGTCCCGGACGCCCGCACCCGGTAGCCGAGGGGACGCCCGATGTGCTCGTTGACCGCCTGGTAGGCGAGGTCGCAGGAGGCGCAGGCCATCTTGAACCCGCCCAGGTCGAGCGTCTGCGGGCTGTTCGGGTCGCCGGGGTTGTTCTGCCAGTGCTCGACCCAGTGCCCGAGCAGGGTCAGCTCGCCGTGTTCGGAGCCGTACGACCCCAAAGCCGGGGTCGCGTCCCGGCCGCTGACGTTGAGGACGGTCGGGTTGGCCAACGCCCGCTTGACCAGGTCGAGTTCGGGAGACCCGGGGTGATAGAGCCGGTACCATCCGGTGGCGAGGGCCCGTAGCTTCGTACGGTCTCGCATCTCCCTGTCCATCGCGGGCCGCCTGCGGGACAGCCACCGTTCGTCGCGCCGCCACTGCTGCTGGTCCGCCGTCAGACTCCGGCGGTCCTCACGGAGGGCCTCCTCCTCGTTCGGGAGGTTGTCCCACTGCTGCTGCAGCTCGTCGTTCCAGGCGCCCGACTCGTACTGTTCGTCCAGCCGTGTCTGGAGGTTCGCCAACTCCTGGCCCTGCTGGTCGAGTTCCTGCTGTCGTCGGTCCAGCCGCGCCCTGCTCTGCCGGTGTTGCGCCTCGTCCCGGTTCCACTGCTCCAGCTTCCGCTGCCGAGGTGTGCCTGCCGCGTCCTGGCCGGTGACGAACCAGCGCAGTTCCTGCTCCACCAAGGCGGCCTCGTCGCTGGTCAGTGCCTTCGCGCCGGTGTTGCCCGCGATGCCGAGGGAGCCGTCCGGCAGCAGGGCGACGGCGATGTGCGGGGTGACCTGCGCGTCCGCCTCGCGGTTCTCCTTGCGGAGGGCTTCCTTCACCAGGCGGGCCACCCGGTCCAGCATCCGCAGTGTCACCTCGCGGTCCCGTGCCGAGGTGCCGGTGGGGCGTGTCTGGGTGAACGGGCCGCCGGTACCGAGTCCGAGGGCCTCGCGCAGGTCGTCGTAGTCCTCGCTCTGGAGCCGGCCCTCCTGCTCCGCCTGGTCCAAGGCCTCGGGTACGCCGATGCCCGTGAGTTCGGTGAAGGCGCTGTCGAACGCCACGTCCGGGAAGCCGCCGAGCGCTGTGTTGCGCTGTCGCACGACGTCCAGCAGGGCGTCGACCCGAGGTGCGGGCTCGGCAAGGAGGTCGGCGAACCGGGTCGCGAACTCGGTCTCCGGTCCGGTGAGTACGGCCGCTTCCTCGGGCGCGGAGTCGTCGTCGGAGTCGAGGTCCATCTCGACGTCCGAGTCCGTGCCCGCGCCCGTCCGCCCCGTGTCGCCCGCGTCCCCCATGTCCATGGTGGGGTTGCTTCCGGACAGCGTGCTCAGGTCGAGGGCCTCCTCCTCGGCGGTGAGGCCCGGGAGGTTCGGGAGGCCGGGAAGGTCGCTGCCCGTGGGGGACGGGGGCAGCGGGACTGCGGCCGGGTCCTGCCGCGGCACCGGTGCCGGGGTGCGCAGGAGCAGGGGGACGAAGTCGCCGCCGCGGCGGCGGAGTCTGAGGTGGGGGCCCGCTTCACCGGACGGTCCGGCGTACGTGTGGGCGGTGCCGTTCTCCTCGATGAGGGTGACGGTGGCGCCGGTCGCGGCGGCGGCCCACGTGGCCACCGCGCGGTCGGCCTCGGGGCCCCAGGGGGCGTCGGCGAGGTGGCGGCGCAGGTGGCCGTCGCGGGCGTCCTGGCTCGGTGCGGGCGTGCCGCGGAGCTGTCGGAACGGCGGGGGCGTGAAGAGCGCGTCGCGCTCGGACGGGGCGCCGGGGAGGCCGTTGAGGCGCATCAGCCGGTTGGGCGGCGCTTCGGCGCGGCTGCGCAGTCGGGTCGCCACGTGGCTGTCCAGGCCCGGCTGGTCGGCGGCGTGGTGCAGGGCCGTGGAGAGCGCGGCGAAGAAGCCGTTCCCGCGGCCGGTGGGTGCGCCCTGGGTGTAGGTGGCGCCGTCGGGTGCGGTGAGGATGCCGTCGCGGTCGAGGCGGTAGCGCGGGCCGCTGCTGTCGGCGGGCGGCATCCAGGGCGGGGTGGCGTGGCTGCGGTGCGGGCGCGGCTTCGCGGACTGCTGCTGCGAGGTGGCTCCGGTCGTCCTCGCGGCGGTCGTGGTGGCGGCGGCGGAGGCCGGCAGTGGGGTCGCGACGGGTGGCTGGGTGCCGGGCGGGAGGGCGGCGTGGAAGAAGCCGTCGGCGGCGAACAGGACCGGATCGGCTGCCGGGTCGACGGCGGCCGGATCGGTGCCGTGCGGGAGGAAGAGCTGGTCGCGGCCCTCACCGGTCACCACGGTGAGCGGGGTGCCCAGGACCCGGGCGGCGAGCGCGGGCAGCAGGTCGGCGCCGCCGTGGTCGCCGGCGCGGCGCTCGGGCTGGGCCGGTTCGCCGTCGGGTTGCCGGGTGCCGTCCTGCCGGGGCTCGCTCGTGAACGGGCGGAGCATTGCCACGGTGGCCAGCGCCGCCCGCTGGGCGGGGGTCGGCCAGAGGGTCTGCGGGAGCCGGCCGAGCGCGTCGAACTCGGCCTGCTGGGCGGGGGTCAACTGCACGCCCGCGAAGTCGAGTTCGGCCTGGGTGAAGGTGTCCGCGGCGTCCAGGGCGAGGCCGTCGAGCAGGTCCGCGTTGCTGTCCTCGCCCAGTGCCCAGGCGAGGCGGTTGCGGGCGGCGCGGACGGCCCGCTCGGTGACCGCCGGGTCGCCGGGGGCCGCGGTGAACCGGCCGGCGAGGTCGGTGCCGAGGAGATGGGGCAGCCGGCCGCGGTCGGCGGCGGCGGCGAGCAGCGCGTGGAAGAAGGAGGCTCCGTCGTGCGGCATGTCGTGCACCTCGCGCACGGTGGTGCCGTCCGGCGAGGTGAGGGTGCGCCGGGTGGAGTCGGTGCCGTCGGTGATCGTGTACGGCTCGGGCGCCTCGGAGCGCCAGTCCGGCGCGGTGTACTCCTGCTGCCGGTCCGGTACCGGGACCGTGGCCGAACCCTGGTGGTGGGCGGTGAGGCGGGAGGCTGCGAGGTGCAGCCGGTGGTGGTCCGCGGCGGCGTCGTCGGTGCGCTGTTCCCAGCGGCGTACCTCCTCGCGGGCGGCCTGCCAGGCGGCCACGGCCGGGGACTGGGTCATGGCCTGCGGCAGGACGGTGGGCCGGTCGGGGTGGTCGTCGCCGAGCGCGGCCTGTTCCTCCGCGCTCAGGTCGAGCCACGTCTCGCGGGCCCGCGCGCGGGCGTCGTAGTAGCCCTTCTCGGCCGCGGCGAGGTCGCCTGCCGCGGCCGCCAGGTCGTCCCAGGCGCTGCTGACCTCGTCGGGGAACGTGGTGTCGTCCAGGAGGCCGTAGTCGCGGGCGATGTCCTCGCGCAGCCAGACCAGGGCGGTGGTCTCCGCCTCGGCGGCCCGGGGCCCGCGCTTGGCCTTGCCGAGGGCGTGCAGCGGGCGGCTGTCGGTGACGCGGTGGTCCACCTCGGCCACCGACAGCCAGCTCACCGGCAGTGCGAAGAGCATGGTGCGGTCGGTGACGACCTTGAGGTGGGTGCCGAGGGTGGTGTCCACGGTGCCCTTGAGGGCGGTGCCGTCGTTCGCGCCGCCGATCGGGATCGCGGCGCCCGGGTTGGTGACGCCCGCGTTGCTGTTGCCGGCCAGCGGCGCTGTGCCGACCACGCCTTCCACGTTGTCGGTGATGCCGGCTTCCAGCGCGTCGGAGGTCTTCGCGCGCTGCATGGCCTCCATGCGCGGCTTGTTCTCCACGGTGAGCAGCCGGGCGCCGCGGCGGTGCATCCTCGCGTAGAGGCGGGAGTCGGCGGTGTGGGACTGGCCGAAGAGGCGGGCGGAGGCCTGGGTGGGCAGCGACGAGCCGTTCGCGCCGAGCGCCTCGCGGAAGCCGGCGGTCAGGCCGACCTGTGTGGTGGCCTCCTGCTGGGCCTGGGCGGGGGCGGTGCCGAGGCCGGTGAGCGGGGTGAGGCGGGCCATGCGGACGCGTTCGCCGAGGGTCCTGCCGGTGTGCCGTTGGCCGAGGTCGCTGTCGCCGAGGCCGTCGGCGCGGGCGGTGGCCAGGGTCAGGGCGTCCTGCACGTTGGCCGCGCCGCGGATGTCCACGGCGAGGACGCCGGAGCCGATCCGGTCGTCGAAGGGCAGTACGTCCGAGTCGTCGGTGTCGCCGCTGCGCCAGGCGGCGATGCCGTCCGGGCGGGCCTGATCGGCCGTCAGCATCCGTACCGCGCGCTCGGGTTCCTGCACGTTCTGCTCGGTGAGTGCGCCGTCGGCGCCGTCGCCGTCCGGGGTGAGCAGGCTTGCGGGGAGGATCTCGTTGAGGCTGCCGACCGGGGCGACGGCGCGAGGGGAGAGCGGTTCGCCGGTCGCGTCCGTCATGGTGACCGTGAGGGTGTAGCCGGTGACGATCTCGGCGTGCGCCTGGGTGGTGGCGATGTTCGGCATGGAAGTGCTGCCGGCGGTCTCGGTGCGGGTGCTCGACCGCTGCTTGGCGGCGGTGCCCTGGAGCGAGGGGTTGGCGAGCAGGACACCGCTGTCGACGGCGCGCTGGCCGACGCCGAGCGTCACGTCGGCGCCGCGGTCCTGGGAGGAGCTGTCGGCGTCGTCGCGGGCGGTGGTGCGGTAGTCCTCCAACTCGAAACCGGTGCGCAGCCGCTCCACGGTGGTGGTGACCGGGGTCAGCTTGAACCGGACCTGTCCGGGGCTGCCGCCGACCGGCAGCCGCAGCGGGCTGGACCAGGCGCGGTAGCGGACCGGCAGGGTCATGCCGTCGGTCGTCAGCTCGTGCAGGTTGGCGCGCAGGAAGTCCGGGGAGAGCCGCTGGAGGACCTGCTCGCGGTCGTGGGAGGGCACTCCGATCTTCTCCAGCCGCCCCATCAGCTGCTGCGCCGCGTGGCTCGCGTCGAGCTGGCCACTGGGGTGGGTGGGGAAGCGGCGGCCGCGCAGGAAACCCGGCAGCCGGTAGCCGCCGCCGAGGTTGCTCGGGGTGCTGGTGCCCAGGCCGTCCGGGGCGAGTCCGGCCTCGATGGCGTCCTGCATCGGCAGATGGAACATCACGGCGTCACGGACGCGCTGGAGCGCGGCGGCGGCCCGGCGCGGGGCCAGGCCGCGCCCGAGGCGCTCGGAGAGCCGGCCGGCGGCCGAGCTGATCCGGTCCCCGGCGCGGGTGCCGATCGCGCCCATCGCGGCCGTCCA
This sequence comes from Streptomyces sp. R11, assembly GCF_041051905.1. Taxonomy (NCBI): domain Bacteria; kingdom Bacillati; phylum Actinomycetota; class Actinomycetes; order Kitasatosporales; family Streptomycetaceae; genus Streptomyces; species Streptomyces sp. R11. The sequence goes on along the minus strand of NZ_CP163432.1, from coordinate 8,336,684 downwards.
CCGGTCCCGCACGGCGACGGTCTCGGCGGCGTCGGCGACCACCAGGTACATGCGCCCGGCGAAGGTGAGGGTGGTGTTGCGTCCCCGGGTGAGGGTCTGCGAGACGCTGCGGCCCTTGCCCCAGGCGTACTGGAGGGCGGTCGAGTAGGACCCGACCACCGCCGGTTGGCCCGGGGCCTGCTGGAGCGGCATGTCGGCGCCCTGGACGCCGAGGGTGGTGCGCGAGGTGGTGCCGGCACTGCCGGCGACGCGGTGCTCGTTGCCGATGGTGGCCTCGAGGCTGGCGGGCTTCGGGTCGCTCTTGACGCGCAGGTTGTGCAGTTCGCCGCGGACCACCGCCTTCAGGTAGTGGGTCTGGAACGGTCCGGCGCCGTTGAGCCCGGTGATGCGGGAGCCGAACGGGCCCAGGTACTGGCCGAGTTGTCCGGCCACGTTGAGGTTCGCCATCGCCCGGCGCAGCGCGGTGCGCACCGGGGCGCCGGGCGCGCTGACGTGCCAGGAGGTGCCCGAGGCGCGGTCGGCGGTGTCCTGCATGAGCTGCTGGCGCTGCGGGCCGCCCTCGGTGCTGAGCACCACGTGCGGGGCGCTCAGCAGCCTCCGGGTGAGCTGCCGTTCGGCCGATTCCGTCCTCGGCAGCGGGCGGGTGCCGTCGAGGAGTTGGTCGGCCTCGGTGGCGGAGAGCCGCTGCGGTGCGGGGGTGGTGGGCGCGGGTGCCGTGACCGGTCCGCCGGGCGGTGGGTCGGTGGGGGCGTGCCGTTCGGAGCCGTGCGCCGTGGGCACGGCCAGCTCCACGCGGCCCACGGTCTCGCTGCCCCGGTTGAACAGCGGGCGCTCCTCGACCTTGTTGACGAACACGCCGGCGCCGAGCAGGCCGACCGAGGCGAGCCGGGCCCAGCCGCGCGGGCGGCGGTGGCCCTCGAAGGAGGCGCCCAGTTCCACCTGGTAGCTGTAGAGGTCGGCGCCGTTCTGGAACGTCAGGTGGTCGTGGGTGACCGCGACCGTGTTCCGGGTGGCCTTCTGGTCGGTCCTGGCGTAGCGGACGCCGACGGACACGTTGCCGGTCTGGCGCGGTACCCCCGCCTCGGGCGCCTTGTCGTGGTCACGCGGCGAGATGCCCAGCTCCACACCGCCGGACAGGGTGGTGGACGCCTGCTGCCCCTGGCCCGAGATCTCGGTGCCGATCACGGCGTTGCGCAGCGACCGTTCGCTCATGGTGGTCTCGAACCGCCGGTCGCTGAGCCGGGCCCGCAGGATCAGGGTGTGGTGGCCGCGGCGCACCTTGCCGTCCTCGGTGAGGGTGACCGGTACCCCGGTGGTGGTCAGGTCGTCCAGACTCTGTGCGAGGGTGGGCCTGTTGAGCGCCTCGCGGACCTGACGGTCGTTGTGCAGCGCGGTCCGCATCCGCCCGTCGCCGTACCAGAACTTCGCCAGCCGCGGGTGCCGCAGCATCAGCGGCGGGACGAACAGCGACGGGTACGAGCGGTGCAGGGTGTCCAGGACGGTGTCCGCGAAGACCCGCATGGGGTCTTGGGGGGCGGGTTGCCCGTTCTGGTTCTGCTGTTGGGCCTGTTGCTGGTCCGGCTGCCGGTTCTGCGACTGGCTCTGCGACGGGTTCTGCTGTTGGTTCGGTACGGCGATCTGCGGGCGGTCGGGGCGGAAGCCCTCGGCGCGGACCTGGCCGCTGAGGTGTACCGGGTCCTCGCGGGTGAGGTACCACGGCACCGGGGGCTCGGCGTCGGGGTTCGGGCCCGTCTGCCCGGGCGTGCGGCTGTCCCAGCCCGCGAGTCGGCGGGCGTCCTGGGTGGAGATCCAGTCCAGGCTGACCACCCGGACCGGGCGGGACGCGGACGCCGGCTCGCCGGCCTTGCGCACCATCAGGGTGCGCTCCACCCGGTACAGCGCGACCGGGTGGTTGCGGACGCGGCCGGTGGTCTTGCGGGCGGCGTCGGTGCCCAGGTAGTGGCCGCGCCCGGTGCTGAGGTCCGCGCGGACCAGCGGGCCGCCCTGGAGACGTACGTCGGTCTCCGGACCGACCAGGGTGTGGTTGGGGCCGGCGGTGACCTGGACGCCGAAGCGGGTGTCGCGGGCGTGGCCGCGTTCGTTCTGGTACGTGGTCTGGGTGAGGTCGCGCAGCTCCGCCTTGACCGACTCGGTGACCAGGGTGGCCCGGTGCGGGATCGACCGCTCGACGATCAGGTGCCCGAGTGGGTGCTGCCCGCTCCCCCGGGTCAGCTCGGGTCCGCTTACCGGCCCGGAGAACCGCCCGAACAGCGCGAGCAGCCGCCCCGGCCGGACGTACGAGACCAGCGTTCGGTGCGCCGAACTGCCCGGCCTCGCACCTGAGATGGCGAGTGCCAGGTCCTCCGGCGGGTCCGTGAGATGCAGGCCGGTGGTGTCGGTGATCCGCGGCTCGACCCCGTCCGGGAACGTGAGCGTCTCCGGCGCCCGCCGGGGCCCCGCGAAAGGCACGGTGAAGTCGTCCGGCAGCCGCCAGCTGAGCCCGTCCCGCATGGCGAACTGCGCGGTGTGCACCGGGCTGCGCTGCCAACCGGGGCTCGTGGACGGTGAACTGTCCGGGCCGGGGGTCTTCGGTGCCGCCTCGGTGACCCGGTCCACGCGCACCCGGTAGTGGACGTCGTCCAGGTGCAGATGCGAGCCCTCGTGGGCGCGGTGCTCGGTCTGGTGGTACGCCTGGGTGCCCTGCGTGTAGTCGGTCCTGCGGGTCCAGCCCAGTGAGACGCCTATCTTCAGCAGCCAGGAGAGCGGCGGGCCCATGCTCAGCGCGGCGGCGATCCGGCGCCCGGAGCCGACGCTGCGCCCGCCGCCCGTACCGGCCTGCCCGCGCCGCATGGTGTCCAGCCGTACGGTGCCGCCGTTCACGTCGGAGAAGCGTTCCCAGCGGTGGTACGGGATGGCCTCGACAGTCATCTCGTGGCCGACGCCGGACCTCTCCCGGCCCACGAGGCGTGCGCCGCGCGGGGCGGTGAAGGCGCCGGGCTGCTCGGTCAGCAGGCGCAGCAGCTCCGCCTCGTCGAACTGGTCGCGCAGCTTCTTCGGCAGCTGCCCGAGGATCTCCTGGGCCACCTGCTCGGGTGAGCGCAGGGTGAGGACGCCGGGGCCGGTGATGAGCCCGGTCGGGGCACTCCGCGGCGCCCCGTCCGTGCGGCCGTCCGGGCTCCCGCCGTGCGGATCGGCCTCCGGGCTGATCAGTACGGTGGGCAGCCGGCTGCCGTCCTCGAAGGTGACGGTGCGCGGGGCCGGGCCCGGCGGCCGGGCGTCCGGTCCGGTCAACAGCCGGGCCGGGCGGTGCCGTTCGAGCTGGGTCTCCAGCGGCACCGGGTCGCCCCGGTCGGGGGTCTCGGGGTCGGGGCGGTCGAGGTCGGTGATCCCGCCCATGCTGCGCAGCCACTCGCTGAACGGGTCGGAGCCGTCCGGCTCCTCGTTGGCCGGTTCGGGGATGGCGGCGGGGTCCGGTACGGGGGCGAGCGGGGCGTTGGCCGGGACCAGGGCGTCGTAGTGGTCGCTGCCGTTGTAGGCCAGGTGCAAGGTGCCGCCCTGCCCGCCCGGGTGGAGGGTCGTGACGAGGGGGTTTCCCGGTGCCTGCGGGTCGCTCCGGACGAGCCGCAGGTCGAGGTCGAGGGTGTGCGCCAGTGCCTGCGGGAGCAGGTCGGCGAAGGGAGAGGACCACAGCTCCGCGCGTTCGGCCGCCGCGCCGATGAGCCCCCCTGTGCCGAGTCGTCGCGCGTCGGCGGGAGTGGGAGCCACCTCGGCGAGGCGCGGGTAGCCGCTGTCTCGGAGGATGCGCCGCCACTGGCGGGCGTCCCCGTCCGTGACGACCGACTGCGCGATCCGGTTCCAGCGCTCGGTGATCCGGCGACGCGCGTCCGGGTCCTGCACCCCGGCGACGGCGGTCATCCGCAGGTCGTCCACCACGGCGAGCACCGGGTCCGGCATCGCCTCGGCCGCCGTGGTGGCCAGTTCGGACCCGGTGAACCGGTCGCGCAGCATGCCGCGCAGCCCGGCGACATTGCGCGCCGCCCAGGCGGGCGGGACGTCCTGGCTGCGCGCGCTGTCGAGCAGCGCCCGGAAGAGGCAGTTCCCGTCTCCCGGCGTGTCCAGCCGCCTGAACCGCATGCCGTCTGCGTGCACGGTGTCCGACGGGCCGGTGGTGGTGACGCCCTTGCTGTACAGGGTCAGGTCTTCGGCGAGGCTCTCCGGGCGGCTCGGCGGGGGCGCCAGGTCGGGTCTGCGGCGGGCCAGTTCGGCGGTGTCCTCGGGGCTGAGGGCCAGCTCGGACAGCGGCAGCGGGGTGTCGGAGAGCGACCAGGTGATCTGCGCGGAGGGCGCGTAGGCGAGACCGCGCACGTCCTCGGGCGAGACCAGGGTGGTCGGCGGGAGCGCGGGCGGCGGCGGGGGCAGCAGCGCTTCGAGGGTGGTGTCGGGTCCGGCGGTGGAACGCAACTCGGCTGCGGCGACCAGGAATTGGGTGTACTGCTCGACGGTGGGGCCGGCTGCCGGATCGACGCCGCCGGTACCGTCCGTGGCGCCGACCCAATCGGTGACCATGCGGCGCAGCAGATCCGGGGTCATGCGGCCGTCGCCGTAGCGGGCCGCGGTGTCCGGGCTCAGCCAGCGCAGGCCGTCCGCATAGGCGAGTCCGGCGAGCAGCTCCCTGTTCCCCGGCCGCTGTTCGGCGTCGGTGCCGAGGGCGTCGCGCAGGGTACGGATCTGCTGGAGAGTACGGGCTCGGGCGAAGGCGTCGGCCGGTTCCGGACCCGTGTGCAGGCCGGCGTCGCGCGCGAGCCCGTCCAGGTCGGCCCCGCTGGGTTCCGGGGTGAACAGCCGCCACCGGCCCGGCCCGTCCGGCCCCTCGGTCAGCACCGGGCGGACGTCGCCGTCCCGGTCCCGGGCCGTGCCCACCTCGGTGGTCGGCGCGTACACCGGCCGCCCGGTGCGGTTCGCCACGTGCTGGGCCACCGGCAGGCCCGCCACCTCCGGCTGCCGCCCGGTCTCGCAGGAGAACAGGACCAGCGGCCGGTCCTGATCGCCGTCCTGCGCCCAGGACTTGAGCACCTCGCCGAGCTGAACACCGCTGACCTTCACGGTGGGGCGCGCCGCGTCGTCGGTGCCGAGTGTGACGGTACGGGGGGTGCCGTGCCCCGCGAAGTAGTCGGCGCCCTGCTCGGTCCCCGAGCCGGGGAGGGCGGTCGGTGGGCCGGTGAACACCGTACGGGGCGCGGGCTGGACGGAGTGGGGCCCCGGCGTGAGGGGACCGGAGGTGGTGCGCACACCGCGGAAGGTGTCCTGGCCGAGCAGAGCCTGGCGCGCCACACCGTGCGACGTTCCGTCCTCGGCGGGGCTCTGCGAGATGGTCAACGTCTGTACGGCACGCCCGGGTTGGGGCTTCACGGCCGCGTCCGGCACCCAGCGTCGCAGCTGTTCGACGGGGACCGTGTGGCCGTCCAGGGTGGTGACGGACGGCTCGCGGACGGAGGGGGTGGGGCCGTTTCCGTCGTTGGCGGTGTCGCCGTCGTCAGAGCGCCGCACGACGATCCGTCCCGGCGACGGGGGGTTGTCCGGCGGCGTGGGTGGGGGCGTGCCGCCGCCCACGCCGGTGACTGGTCCGCCGGTTCCGTTGCCATGACCCGACTCGAGATGCAGGTCGGTGGCCGGCTCGGTCCAGGGGCGGGACAGGGTGGCGAGTTTGGCCGCGGGGGGTTCGGTGGTGACGGTTGTGACGGGTGTGATGACCTTGGAATCGGAGTCGACTCCATTGTCGGGCAATAGGGTTGTTGTCTGCGTGAGCACCTTCGGGGGCGGGGCCGAGGTGGTGATCACCGGGTCGGTGTCGGTCGTCGTGGTGCTCAGGGTGGCGGGGCGGGGCGGGGATTCGGTGCCGAGGGCGTCGGCGAGAGGCAGCAGTACGTCCGCGCCCGGGAAGGCGGTCTCCGTGGTGCCGTCCGGCGTCATGGTGGGCGGAGGACCGGTGAGCGGGCGGACGCGGACCGGGGCGCCCGGCCCTTCGCGGGTCAGCTCGACGGCGGCGCGAACCGGACGCCCCGCCCCGTCGGGCGTGACCGCCGGCCCGAGCACCACGGCCCGGTCCGTCCCAGCTCCGTCCAGCAGCGCGGCAGCCTCCGGCGACCCCTCCCCCGACGGCGGCACCTCGGAGGAGACCACGATCGTCAGCGGCGGTGCCGTAGTTGCGCCGCTGATGCCCAGTGCGTCGCCCGTGTCGGCGTACGAGCCGGTGGTGCCCACCTTCGGCGGAGCGGCGGTGAGGTCCGCGGTCGGGGTGGAGACGCTTCCGGTGGAGTCCGAAGTGACGGCGACGTCAGGTGAGTTGGTGGTGCCCGGAGAGACAGTGGGCTCCGGCGAGAAGGTGGTGTCCGGAGCAGAGGTGTTCTCCGTGGAGGAAATGGGGTCCGTGGAAGACGTGGACTCCTGGGAGGACGTGTCCCCCGTAGAGGACGTGTCCTCCGCAGGGGACGTGCTCTCCGGCGGCTGCGAGGTCTGCTGGGAGTCGTCCGTCGTCGCCTGCGAGGCGTCCACCTGGGACGCGCCGTCCGGGGTTCGGGTGGCCGCGGGGGCAGGGGTGCCTCCGCCGGTGGGGGCGCCACCCGGCCGGCCGCCGGTGGCCGTGCCGGGCGCGTTTGCGTTGGTCGAGCCGTTGGAGGCGACGGGACCGCCGCTCCCCTGCCCCGGCGCCGCAGCCGCACGGTCGTCCTGCCCGCCCACCTCGGCGGAAGACGTGAGCGGCTCGTCCACCGTGACCGGCGTGCCGAAGCCGTCGAGGGCGCGGCGGATCTGGTCGGCGTCGACCTGGGCGGCGGGGCCGTTCCCGGCGGGCACCACCCGGACCTCGGGCAGCTGCGACAGGTTGCTGTGCACGCTGTCGCGGACGCCGATCTCCGTGCTGCCGGGCGGCTCGGCGCCGCGCAGCGCGGCGATGTCGCGCAGCGCCTGCTCGCGGACCTCGGCGGGCCCGTTGTGGACCTGCTGCCACAGCGCGTTCTCCGCGGCGGTCACGGGCAGCGTGCCCGGGGAGTACGGCGGTGGGTCCAGGGTCGAGTACAGCGGCGGGCTCTCCGCGGCGTAAGGGGGAGGTGACTGGCTGCCGGTGAAGTCGCCCTGCCCCGTGTTCTGTTGGGTGACGGGCTGGGGTGAGGTGGCCGAGGAGCCGACGCCGCCCGGGGTGTTCACGGTCGAGGAGCCGCCGGTGCGGTCGGGGCCGTCACCGTTGCCAGAGCGGGAGGAGTCGGAGGAGTCCCGCGTGTCGGAGTCGCCGCTGTCCGTGGTGCCACCGGAGACGGTCGGCGGCTGGTTGCGCATCTTGTCGATGACGTGGCGCAGTTCTGCGCCGCTGTTCTGGGCGGTGTCGGTGAGCGTGGCCTCGACCTGGCTGCTGACGCCCGCGCCGACGAAGGTGGACCAACTGGTGGACCAGTCCCCCTCGAAGGCGCCCTTGATCAGGATCTCCGCGACCGACTCACCGGCGCCGGCGGCGATGAAGTCGGCCGTGCCCTTGATGCCGTAGTGCCCGGCCAGGGCGCCCGGCCGGTCGGCGTTGTTGCGCAGGAGCTGGTTGTTGCGCCACAGGTCGGGGTTGTTCCGGAAGGAGAGCGGGTCGTTGCGGAACGTCACCGGCGGGTTGTTGGTGAGGTTGGGGCCGTTCCCGTTCGGGTTGGGGGTGGGGTCGGGGCGGTTGTTCGGGTTGGGGCCGGGGTCGGGGTTCGGCTTGGGGTTGGGACTGTTGTTCCTGAAACCGAGGTCGGGGGTGTTGCGCAGGTTGGGGTTCGGGGTCGGCTTGAAGTCGAGGTCCGGCCCGTCCTTGAGGAAGTTGTTGTCGTAGCTCTTGACGATGTTCTTCGCGAAGTTGTCGAAGACGCTGGTGAAGAAACCCGCGGCGGCGCCGAACGCGGCGGACTTGAGGATGTCGTTCCAGTCGAAGCCGTCGGGGCGGCGGCCGTCCGGGGCGAAGTTCATCATCGCCAGCCGCACCGCGAAGGTGGTGAACGCCTCGGCGAACGCCTCGGTCAACGAGGGCGCTATGTGCAGCCGCTGGAGCAGGTGGGTGAGCGTGGTGAGGATCAGGAACCGGCTGCGCAGCTTGGCCATCATGATCTGGCTGGCCGAGGCGCCGCCGGTGAAGAAGGACATCGCCAGGTAGATGGCGATCTCGATGAGCAGCCGGATGACCTCGGCGATGACCTGCCACTTGGACTCCATGATGTCCATGGAGGTCTTGCGCCGGCCCTCGGCGATCTTGTCGAGCTGCTCGGCGAAGTCGCGCAGGTAGTTCTTGCCGCCGTCGTCGATGAGCATGCCCATCGCCTTGGCGTACGACTTGGCCAGGTCGTCCGGCATGACCTCGGCGATGTCGTGGATCGACTTGTCGATCAGAGCGGACATCCGGTCCAGCTTGCGGCCCAGTCCCGAGTAGGGCTGTCGGCTGTCGTAGGCGAGGTCCTCGTCGGCGTCGATGAGCTTCTCCCCGGTGAGGATGAAGATCATCGCGTTGACCTCGGGCGATGCCTGGATGCTCATCGGGGGCCGTCCTGGAGACCGTACGGGCAGGACGGAGCGGCCGCTCCCGGCGTGGTGCGGGAGCGGCCGGCGGTGCGGAGGTGATCAGCGGCGGCCATGCCCGCCCGGGCCGCCGTCGCCGTTCAACCCGTTGGTCCTGATGCGGTTGTCGCCCCGCTCGATGTCCTCGAGGTTGCGGTCACGGGTGTCCTTCATCATCCGGACCTGGCTGACCGTGGCGTCGGTGATGCCGACCAGCGCGTCGCGGATGGACATCATCGTTTCCTTGGTGGTCTGCCGCTCCTTCTGCTCCTGCGGCTTGGCCTTCTCCGCGAACTCGCCTTCCGTGCCGGGCCAGCCGACCGTGGGCGCCAGCTCGTCGAGGAACTCCTCGGTGATGCTCGTGGCGAGGGTGCCGATCTCCTCCAGCTGCCTCGCCAGCGCCTCGATGCGGTGCGGGTCGACGTAGTACCGCTGCCCCATGGTCAGTCCTCCCCGTCCTCGCCGAGCGCGTCCCGCCAGGCAGGGGTGGCCGCCTGGCCGTCGCGCCCCGTGTCCTCGTCGTCCTCGCGCAGCACCTCGGGACCGAAGATCCGCTCCCAGTCCAGCTCGAAGCCCTTCAGTTCCGGCACGTTGCTGCTGGGCTCGGCGAAGGGCGCCATCGCCTTCATCACATGCCGGTTCATCTTCAGGCGGGCCGCGTTGGCCGCCTCCAGGACGCTGGCGGCCAGCTCCTGGGGGGACATGTCGCGGTACTTGTTCTCCAGGAACTCGATCCCGGCCAGTTCACCCTGCGGGCCCACGGTGGCGCGGACCGCGCGGTCGGAGGAGAGCACCGCGAACGACGCCTGCCGCAGCTCGCGTTCGGTGCGCGCGACCGCTTCCTGGGCCGCCTGGAGTTCGGCCATCGCCTTCTCGAGGCGCTTCTCCAGCGGTTCCGTCACGGCCGCTCCTGCCCTTCTGCGTCGCCCGATTCATCAACTGCCCTGCTGATCCTGCCTGGTGAGGCCCTCGCCGCGGAAGCCGGGGCCTGGTGGGATTCGTCTCCGCGCGGTGGTCGTGCCCGGGGCCGCGCGGTGCTCACCGCCCGATGACGGCCGGGGTGCCGCCGTCCTCGGTGCCCCACACGTCCGTGTCCTCCTCCAGGTAGTCGGCGGAGCTGGTGACCCTGCGTCCCTGCTCCGTCTCCTCCTCGGGGGTGTCGCCGCCGGTGGTCGCCACCCGGGAGGCCGGCGCCAGGAAGGTGTCGCTGTCCTCCTGGCGGTTCCACGGGCTGCGTCGGCGGCGGTTGCGGCGCTCGCTCTCCTCCGCCGCGTCGACCAGGACTGCACGCACCCGCTCGCCGTTGCCCTTCTCGCCGCCCGCGCCCATGCCGCCCATGCCGCCGCCCATCGGCATCCCGGGGCTGCCGGGTGTGCCGGGCGCGCCCGGAGCGCCGGCCGTGGCTGCGGGAGCGAGCGGGGTGCCCTCGCTCGCGGCGACACCGTCGGAGAGGGGCTCGGCACCGAGTCCGCCGGAGCCGTCCGGGGCGAAGGAGTCCGCCCCGGACAGGCCGCCGCCGGAGGCGCCTGCGCCCACTCCGCCACCGAGTCCCAGATCGGAGAGCGACACGTCCCTGCTGCTGGTTCCGTCGCCGCCGGCCCCGTTGAAATCGCCGAGACTGCCGAGGTCGTCGAGTACGCCCGAATCGCCGCGGCCGCCCTGCGAGTTGAGGTCGTTCAGGTTCACCGTCTCGGTGTTGCCCTGCGGGTCGGTGACGGTGGCGATGCCGGTGTCCGGGTCGATGACCTGGGTGCTGCCGTCCGGGAACGCGGTGGTCAGCTTGCCGTTGTCCAGGACGGTGGTGGAGCCGTCCGGGTTGGTCACCTTCGCGCCGTGGGTGAGGTCGGTGGTCGTGGTGGACCCGTCCGCGTCGGTGGTGGTGAGCGTCCCGGTGTCCGGGTCGAAGACGGCCTTGCTGCCGTCCGCGAAGGTCGTGGCGAAGTCGTCGCCCTGAAGGGCGGTGTTCCCGCCCGTCGGGGTCTCCAGGCCGGCGCGGTCGGTGTTGAGGTTCCCGAGGTCGCCCAGGTCGCCGATCGACTCCGTGGGCAGATCGGGATTGAGGTCGCCCAGGTCACCGAGCCCGTTCTGGCTGTTGAGGTTGCCCAGGCCGCCCAGGTTCTCGGTGGTGGTCTTCCCGTCCGGATCGGTGGTGGTCGTCTGCCCGGTCGTCGGGTCGACCGTCTGCGTGGTGCCGTCCGGGAACGTGGTCGTCAGCTTGCCGTCGTCGCCCAGCGAGGTGACCGAGCCGTCCGGGTTGGTCACCTCGGCACCGTTGCCCAGGTCGGTTGTGGCGGTCGAACCGTCCGGGAGTGTGGTGGTGAGCGTCCCGCTGTCCGGGTCGAAGCTGGTACGGCTGCCGTCCGCGAAGTCGGTCGTCAGATCGCCGCCGCTGGTCAGCTGCGTGCTGCCGCCCGTCGGAGTGTCGAGCACGCCGTCGCCGCCACCGAGGCCGCTGTTGAGGCCGTCAAGGCTGCCCAGGTCGGTCGTGGTGGTCGTGCCGTCGGGATGGGTCGTGGTGGTCCGACCGGTCGTGGGATCGACGGTCTGCGTGGTGCCGTCCGGGAACGTCGTCGTCAGCTTGCCGTCGTCGCCCAGCGAGGTGACCGACCCGTCCGGGTTGGTCACCCGGGTGCCGTCGCCCAGGTTCTGCGTGGTGACGCTGCCGTCCGGGTGGGTGGTCGTGAGCGTCCCGCTGTCCGGGTCGAAGCTGGTGCTGCTGCCGTCCGGGAAGTCGGTGGTGAGCTTGCCGTCGTTGAGCTGGGTGTTGCCGCCGGTCGGTGTCTTGAGGGAGCCGCCGCCGGTGTTCAGGCCGCCGAGGCTGCCGAGGTTCTCGGTGATGGCGTCATCGGCGGAGTTGTTCGTCCCGCCCGGTCCGTTGTTCAGCGCCCCGAGGTTTCCCAGGTTCGTGGCGACCGGCGGCGGGGTGCTCGTGAGAGCCTCCTGGTCACCGCCCGGGTTGTTCACGTCGCCGAGGTTGCCCAGGCTCTCCGTGACCGTGGTCGGGTTCAGCAGTTCGTCGATGTTGCCGAGGTTCTGCTCGGTGACGGCGTTGGGGTCGTTGATGCCGCCGAGGCTCTCCTGCATGGCCTTGGCCTGCTCCTCGGCCTCGCGCTTGGCCTCCTCCTGCTCACGCCGCTGCTCCTCGCGGAGCTCGTCCTGGTACTTCTTGTCCTCTTCGCGCTGCTGGTTCTGCTCGTTGCGCAGCTCGTCCTGGAGGCGCTTGTCCTCCTCGCGCTGCTGGTTCTGCTCCTCGCGCAACTCGTCCTGGTACTTCTTGTCCTCCTCCCGCTGCTGCCGCTGCTCCTCCCGGAGTTCCTCCTGGTACTTGCGGTCCTCCTCGCGCTGCCGCTCCTGCTCCTCGCGCAGCTCGTCCTGGTACTTGCGGTTCTCCTCGTTCTGCCGGTTGATCTCCTCCTGCTGCTCCTCGGCCTTCCTCTCCTCGTACTCCTCCGCCGCCGTGCTGGTCGACTTCGGCTTGGGCACGTTGTCGGAGAAGTCGTCACCCAGGTCGAGGAAGTGGTTGTTGAGGTTCGACTGCACCTGGGCGGCGGGCTTGCCGAGGAACTCGTCGACGCCCTGGCTCCAGATCTTCACCGCCTTGTCGCCGACCTTCGCCCAGTTCGCGATGTCGGTGAGGTCGCCGTACTCGGGGTGCACCTGGGAGAAGCCGCCCTGCGGGCTGTGGCTGACGGTCGTGACGTAGCGGGAGGTGTACGACTTGATGTCGGTCTTGGCGACGTTGTTCGCGTCCACCCACTGGGCGAGGTCGTCCAGGACGTAGCGCAGCACCTGGTGCGGGTCGTAGTAGGGGGACTTGGCCCAGGCCAGCCACGCCTCCAACAGCTTGTTGGCGGAGTCCTCCAGGTACTTGCGGCCCAGGGACAGGGCGCGCGAGTACACCGTGCTGCCGGTGCCGGTCTCGTCGCCGGAGCCCGGGTTGGAGTCGAAGGTCTCGACGTAACTGTCGTAGTTCTCGCGGATCTTCTTCAGCAGGCTGCGGAAGACCTCCGCCGCCTCGCCCTTCCAGCTTGCGTCGTCCCGCCCGAAGCGGTCCTCCCAGTCCTTCAGCACCACCGCGTGGTCCCGGAAGAACTTGGCCGCGAAGTCGAAGGACTCCCCTGTGGTGTTGAAGGAGTTCAGGTCCACCACGTCGGCACCGGGCACGCCCAGATTGCTGAACCGGGCGTCCTGGGTGTTGCCGCCCAGCAGGGCGAGGAGCGCCGCCCGCGGCCCGTTCATGTACCGGGCGAGCGGGATGGTGCTCATCTTGTCCTTGTTGTAGTCCGTGAACTCGTTGCCCTCACGGACTTGAGCGTCATGGACGTTGTCCGAACCCGGACCGGCGAAGATGATCTCCTCGCCGTCCTTCACGCGGCCCTCGAAGACGATCCGGGCCTGCATGATGGACCGCTTCTTGCCGCTGTCGAAGAACCAGATGTCGTAGTCCTCGCCCTTGTTCGTCAGGAAGCCGGAGTCCTTGACGAGCAGAGAGAGGCTGCGCTCCTTGATGTCCATCCGGAAGAGCTTGCCGCCGTGTTCGGAGCGGAGCGTGTCGAAGACCGTGTTGCGGTCCGGCACCGGATAGCCGGTGATGTGGGTGACCAGGGTGGCCCAGGTGTCGCTCGACGGGTCGCCGGCGTTGTCGAACTTGTCGAGGTTGGCGACGGAGTTGGGATCGTAGCGATCGGCCACCGGGCGCCCTTTCTGGTCGGTTGGTCAGGACTCGTCGTCCGGGTCGCCGGTGGTACCGGCGGTCAGGGTGTCGACCTCGTCGAAGGTCTGGAGCAGCGTCTGCGCGTCGATGGCGTCGAGGTTCTTGTCCTTGGTCCTGTTGGCCTCGTCGATCGTCTCTGTGAGCGCTTCCTTCAGCTCCTTGAAGAGGTCCATCTGGTCACCGAGCAGCTTGTCGATGGCCTCGGCCGCGGTGCGGACGTCCTCGATCAGCTTCGGTCCCGAGACCAGGGGTTCGGTGACCATCCTGCCGATGCGCAGGAGTTGCTTGTCCTGGGCGAGGTTCTCCGGTGTGGTGTGGCCGTCGATGAGGTGGCCGAGCGGGCGGATGTGGGACCCGTCGCCGTCCTCGCGGTGCTTCTTCGCGGCGGTGTACACCGGCTGCACCTCGTTGTCCCGGAAGTTCTCCATCTGCTTGAGGTCGAAATGCCTGACGTCGGCCTTCTCACCGGCCATGGGACGCTCTCCTGCCGCTTGGTGCCGGACGGGGATACGGGAGCCCGGCGGACGCCCCGCTCACGGGCGACGGCCGGGCCGGTGGGCCCGCGTGCCGGGTGGGCACACCGGGTCGGTCCGAAGCTTCCCGCCCGCCGGCCGACGACCGCCACGTCCGCATCCGGGGGACTCTTCGGGCGGCGGTGCCGGGCGCGTCGCCGAACCGTCCGTGTGGGGACCGGGACACGGACGGTTCGGCGTCCTCCGGTCGCCCGCGCCGACCGCCGGGCCCGCCCTGCGGACGGACGAGGGGAAACTCCGGCGAATCCCTAACGGGCCCGCACGTTCCCCCAGTTGTCGGCGCTCCTGCGCTCGTCGCGGGAGTGGTTGTCGTGGATGGTCTGGATCAGCTCGCCGTTGTCGCCGAGGAGCATGGCCATGTTCTTGGTGGCCTGGTCCCACTCCGCCTGGACCTGGCGGTACGTCTCCTGGTCCGAACCCTCCCAGGAGGTGACGAGCGGCTTCAGCTCGTCCTCCAGGTTGTTGAGGGTCGTGATGATCTGCTGGGTCTGGGCCATCAACTCCTCGATGGCATTGCGGACCGCGGGATACTGCACGTCGATGATGCCGTCGGCCATGACGTCTCCTCTCGGACGGCCGGGCGTGGGCGCCCGGGAAGCTCAGGGGGGCCGGCCTCGCCGTACGGGGGCCGGTGCTGCGGGGGTGGGTCAGCGCAGCGCTTCGAAGACGCCCTGGCTGGTCTTGCTGTTGAGGACCTCGGTCAGGTCCTGGTTCTCCTGCGCCAGACGGTTGGCGGAGGTCACGTTCTCCTGGAGCGCGTCGACCATCTTGCTGATCTGGATGACGACCTTCTGCGCCTCGGCGTTCCAGCTGCGGAAGAGCTTCAGCAGGGCCTGGCCCTCGTCGCCGCCGACGCCCGAACGCGCGGCGATCTCGGCGACGTTGTTCTGGATCTTCTCGACCTGGGTCCGGGCCGACTCCAGAGAGGAGACACCCCCCAAACCCTTGGCATAGTCCGCTTTCCTCGCGGCACTGTCCGCCATGTCGCGCTCCCTTCGTTCAGGCTTGTCCCGACGCATCGTTGCCCGCTGAGGCTAAAGAGAACTGAGCGTTCCGCGCAACGCGTGCAGGGAAGATTTGAGCATCGGTCAGCTCACCCCAGAATTCCTGCGTGGCAAGGGAGTTGTGCGCAGGTTTCGGCGATATGAACAGGCGCGCCCGACCAGCGGGACAGTGGATGTGAACCCGTCCACCGGGCGACGCGATGCGGGCAGAAAGCGGGCACGGGAAGTAGGTGAACGGGCATCGGCAGGGACCGTATCCCGCAAGGAAAGCGCTTCCGAGGGATTTCAGGGGTACGGTCCGACGAATTTTCAGAGCTTTATTTGAGGGTTCTCCGCCGCGCTCGATCCCGGGATGACTCCGCGAACTTCAGACCCTCGGCGCCGAGTTTGGCTGAATACTTCTGCTGTCCCCGCCCTTTTCCTTTTCTTCGGCACGGTATGCGTTTCTTGCCGTGATCAGCGCGCCGTGTCCGCCTTGTCCTTCTCGGCGTGCGGCTCACTGCGCTCCGACTGTCCGGCGGCACCGCACGCCGGTGCCGTGACCTTGGGCTCCGCGGCGCCCGACGCGGCGGCCGGGTCGAGGTCCGCACCGGTCGGGAGCGCCGCGAGCAGCGGGGCGGGGACCGAGCCGATGTCCCCGGTCTCGTACCCGAGGGCTGCCAGCGAATTCTTCGCGGAGACCCGGTACTTCACGCCGTTCTCCGCCACCAGATAGGTGGTCCCGGCGTGCGCGGCGCCGCTGGCGTGCAGCGCCCTGACCAGGGCACCGCGTCCGGGACGTACCACCGTGGCGTCCACCGGGACACAGGCCGGCTTCAGCGGCTCGGCGGTGCCCTGCGGCACCGCGACCGGGGCGAGCCGGGTCAGGGGGACCAGCACCGACCTGATCCGGGCGCCGCCGTCGTCGCCGTCCACCTGCGCGCAGAGCGCGGTGCCGCGCGGCGCGGACCGGGGCAGGGGCGGCGCGTCGGGCAGCTCCGCGGATGCGGAGGGGCCCGGGTCCGTGGCCCGGTGCTCGCGCAGCGCGTCCGCGCCGACCGTCCGCACTTCGGGCGACTGTCCCTGGTAGGCGTCCTTCTGGGTGGCCGGGTCGCCCAGCACCAGGGCGGCGCCGAGCCGGGTCAGCGGCACCAGACCGTCCTTGCGCAGCAGGTGGTAGGTGCTGCCGCCGCCGGGCACGGTGACCTTGAACAGCTGGCCGATCCTGCTGGCTTCGCCGCCGAGCACGGGCCCCTCCGCACCGCGTCCCGGTACCGCGGGAGGCTTCAGGGCGGGGCCGGGGGCCAGCGCGTCGAGGAAGGCCGCCGAGACCCGCATCGGCCGCTCGGAGCCGTAGCCGAGGGCGTTGCGGGCGTCGGAGGCGCGGTCCAGCGGCAGTCTGCTGCCCCGCCACACCAGGTACTCGGTGTCGTCCGGCCCGCGCACCAGCAGCGCGCGGTCGGCGCCGATGCCGCGGGAGTCCAGCGGCGCCCCGGCGACCACGGTGGTGGCGCCCGGCTCGTCCACGCCGGAGTTCGCCACGACGCCGGAGGTGTCGGGAAGCGCCCCGTCCGGCCCGGTGACGCACATGTGCCAGGCGCCGTCGTCGAGTTGGCCGGGCTCGGGCACGGTGTCGGGGGCGCCGGGAATGCCGGCCGGGGCGCCCACCGGGACGTCCCGCAGCGAGGCGGTGCCGACGTCCACGGTCTCCAGGTCGGAGCCGCCGATCAGCCGCGCCGAGGCGTAGTTGCGCACCGGGTGCAGTACGCCGTCGGTGCCGGTCCACAGGTAGCGGGCGCCGGTGTCGCGGTTGACCACCAGGTGGTCCCCGTCGCGCCAGGCGTCGTTCCCGCCGGGGCGCAGCAGACCGTAGACGGTGGCGCCGGCGCCGATCAGGACGGTGACCAGGACGCCGAAGACCACTCCGCGGGTGGTGCGCCCGAGCGGGCTCTCCGGGGCGTCCGGGTCGGCCATCAACAGGCCCGAACTGAGCCTGCCCATCATGAAACTGTGGGCGTGTACCTGGTCGCGTTTGGACTGCACGGCCTCTCCTCGACTTCGTTCTCTTGCCGGAGTGCGGTTGTGCTCAGCCGAACAGGCCGCGTAGCCAGCCGAAGAGCCCGGCCACCCACAGGCTGAGCGGCAGCAGCGCCACGGCGAAGCCGGTGTGCGCGATCTCCGCCGCCCGGCCCCAGTAGGGCAGCATCCGCCGGCCGGGCACCGTCCAGGCGGCGATGACCAGTGCGGCCGCGGCGCCGAGCAGCACCGCGAAGACCACCAGGCGTCCGTCGCCGTCGCTGTCCACCGCCCATGCGCGGGCGAGCAGCAGCAGCCCCCAGACGCCGGGTACGGCGAGGGTCAGCCGCTGCCCGATGTGCACCAGGCCGCGGGAGTGCAGGAGCAGCAGCAGGCTCAGCGTGACCGCGGTCAACACCTCAGGCAGGTCGGGGTGCTGGGCGATGACGACGAGGGCGGCCGCTGCGACGGTCCCGGTGGCGGCGAAGAGCGCGGTGACCCAGCGTCCGGCCAGCTCGGTGCGCTCGGCGACCTCGTCGCCCGCGTACGGCTCGATGCCCTCCTGGAGCTGGCTGGCGGAGGAGGGCAGGGCGGGCATCCGCATGCCGGCGAGCTTGAAGGCGAACGGTGCGACCGTCCCGGCCGCCAGCGCCACGACCGCCGCCACCAGGGACACCGCTGCCGGTACGTCCAGGCCCGAGTACCCGATCAGGGTGCCGGCGATCGCTGTGGCCACCGAGACGACCGCGGTGGCCAGCAGGGCCGGGGCGCCGACCGCGGTGGCGGCCAGCGCGAGGACCGCGCCGCCCGCGCCCGCGGCACCCGCAGCGAGCAGCCGCGCGCCCACGACCCGCGCCGCGTCCGGGCCGGTCAGCTCGCCGCCGGGCAGCACCCAGCCCGCCAGTGCCAGGCAGGGCGCGACCAGCAGGCCGAGCGCGGTCGCGGACAGGCGCTCGCCGACCGCGCCGCGGGCCCGGTCGGTGACGAGCACGCCCTGGCCGCGGGTGCGCGAGACGCGGCAGCGGCGCAGCACCGGGTCGGTGCCGGCGGCCAGCGCGATCCCGTTGCCGGATGCGCCGGTGACGCGGACGTCCTCCAGCGTCGTACGGCCCGCGCTGCTCAGGTGCACGCCGGTGCTGGTGTCGTGCACCACGGTGCGGATCACCGTGAGGGAGCAGTTCTGCTCCAGGGCGAGGGAGGGCTTGTCGGTGGAGGAGATGTCGCAGTCCTCGACGGTGCCGCGGGATTCGCCGTTGGCGAGCAGGCCGTTGCCGCGGGCGTCGCGCACCGTGCAGCCGCGCATGCGGGCCTCGCCCTGCTCGGCGAGGACGAGGCCGCTGGTGCCCAGGTGCTCCAGCGTGCAGGACTCCACGGTGCTGGGCGTGGTCGAGGTGACCACGATGCCCGCGCCCTGCGGGTTGCTCACCCGGCAGTCCCGCAGCGCCAGGGAACCGGTGCCCCCGGCCAGCATCGCCGTCCAGGCGGCGCCGACGACCTCGCAGCCGTCGAGCGCGGCCTGCCCGCGCCGCACATCCACGGCGGGCAGCTCGGCGTCGCCGCCGCGCAGGGTCAGTTCGGAGAGCATCACGGCGTCGGCGCGCAGCGCGAGCACGCTGCCCGAACGCGGCCGGATCTCGACCGTGCCCCGCCCTTCGGCGGCGGTGAGGGTGACCCTGGTGTTGATCACCAGGTTCTCCGCGTACGTCCCGGGCCGGACGCTGATGAGCGCACCGGTACGGGCGGCCGCGAGTGCCTCACCGATCGTCCGGTAGCGGTCCCGGTCCCCCGGACCGACCGTCAGTACCTGGCGCGACACGCACCAACCTCCTTGCTCCGGCGGCGTCTTCTGCGGGCGCCCCCTCGTCGGCGGCGCGTGTCGGCGAGCCGACCGTGCCATCATGCCCCGCCTTCGGGGCGTACGGATGCCGAGAGCCGTGTTCTCGGCCTGCGGGCGTCCGGTCAGACGCTCCACTTCTGGTTGTCGGTGCCGGCGCAGGTCCACAGTTGCAACCAGGCTCCGTTGCCCCGGTTGTTGTCCTTGATGTCGACGCACTTGCCGACGACGGTGTTGACCAGGTCGTGCCGCTCGTTCAGGACGAACTTCTGGGCGGCGTTGCCGCTGCACCGGGCGATCTGGATGGGAGTGCCGTCGTTGTAGTTCGCGTTGGCCACGTCCAGGCACAGACCGTTGATGCGGACGGTCCCGTCGGAGGCGAACTGCCACCGCTGCGCGGGACCGTTGTTGCAGTCCCATACGAACAGCTGCTTGCCGTCGCCGAACTCGGCGTTCGGTACGTCGATGCAGCGGCCGGAGAGATGGCTGCGCAGCGAGACCGGGGCGCTGAACGTGACACCCGACCCGGTGTTGGCGGGCTTGTCGTCACCGCCGGACTGGTTCCCTCCGCTGGGCTTCCCGGGCTGGTCCCTCTCACCCGCGTCCCCCTTGGGACTGTCCTTCTGACCGGCGTTCTGCTTCGGCGCGTCCTTGCCCGAGTGCTGCGCAGGGCCGCCCGCGGGAGCTTCCTTCACCGGCTTGTCGGGCTTGGCGGACTCCTTCTTGCCGTCGCCCGAGGCACTGGCGTCGGGCTGGGTCACCACGAAGTCGCCCGGTGCCTCCGGCGAACCCCCGCCGAGTACGGTCCCTCCCGCCGGGGCCGTCTTGTTGTCCTTGTCGTCGCCCCCGGCCAGTACCAGGAACGGCACCGACACGAGCAGCGCCCCGGCGACCGCGGCCCCGGCCAGCGCCGCCCTGCCCGGCCGCCCCACCTGACCGGCCTCCTGCTGCGGCCGGTCGATGGCGGTCGCGGTCATGGTCCGCACGAGTGCGGGCAGCCGGCTCTTGGCCGCCGCGGCGGCACCGGGCTCGGTTTCGGCCTCGGACTCGGACCGGCTGCCGGAGTCGGCCCCGCCCTCAGGGTTTGTCCCCGCATCGACCTCGGCCTCGGCAGCCCTGCTCGCTACGGCCGTTTCCTCCGCCTCGGCAGCCTTGGCTTCGGCCTCGCCCCCGGCCTTCGCCTCTGCGGGCTCGGGTTCAGGCTCGGGCTCGGTGGCTGAGGCGGCCACGGCGGTGGCGGCTGTCGCGGCCGTCTCCTCGCCGTCGGAGCCGGACTCCGACCGCGGGGAGGTGGGGGTGTGCTGGACCGGACGCGTCACGGGGTCCTCCCTGTGATGTGGGGCCAGGGTTCAGGGGAGTTGCCGGTGCGGGCCGCGGAGGCGACCGCGGTCGCGGGACCGGTACGGTCCGCCGGGCCGGAGCGGGCGCCGAAGCCCTCCGCCGCCGCCGCGTCCGCTGCGGACGCCCCCTCGGCACCCGGCCCTCGTTCGGGACCGAGGAGGCTGTCCGCCGGGACGAGCAAGGGGGCCGCGGCCCCGGCGTTGACCATCAGCAAGGTGCCCGAACCGGTCAGGGAACGGGCCAACTCCCGGGCGGGGAGCGTGTCATGCCGAAGTGCCGCGGACATGAACTCGTGTACCGGTGAGGTGAACAACAGCACCACCGGCGCTCCGTCCCGCCCGGCGGCCGTGAGCGGTCCGCCGTCCGGGCCGCGCACCACCGTGATGTCCGCTTCGGCGAGCGCCGCGAGGGCCTCGTCCACCGAGCCGTAGCCGGTGGCGGCCCGCTGTGCCGCGGCGTCCACCGGGTCGGTGGGCTCCGGCCAGCCGAGGATCCGGGCGGAGGGCCGGTACGCCGGGTTGGCGCGGTAGTCGCCCACGCTCCCGCTCTCGTCCGACTGCCACTCCCCCAGCACCGCCCACTCGGGCGGCGTCCGCTCGTCGGTCCACTCGGGGTCCACCACGCCGATCCAGTGCCCCGGTGCCTGGCGGGCGGCGGCCTGCACGGCCTCGGGTATCTCGGGGGTGTCGGTGGCCTCGACGGAGTCGGCGCCGGGTGACTCCGAAGCGGCTGTGGCACCGGAGCCGTCGGGCACCACGGGCCGGGCGTCGCGCCCGCCCTCCTGCCGTTGTCCGGGCCGCATCTCCACCTGAACTCTTGTGTCCCTACGAATACTTGAGTGTCGAACGGCATGGACGCACGCCGACACTGATCAACTCGGGGCGCCAACAGGATGCCACACGAGCCTCGTCCGTGGCGGTTCGGGCAAGGTCCGTATCGGGCGCCCGCGTGCCCGTTTGCTGCCCGGTTGGGGGACGTTCCGGGAGCAGGGAGGCGTGGGCGGACAAAGCGACGGGAGAGTTGGGGCGGGCTGGGCGGCTGATCGCCCCTGGCACAGGCTAAGTTGGGGCACGCCATCGGTCCGGTCGGCATACGTCGCCTTGCGGCCGGACGTCCGGGCCGGGGCCGTACGGGAAGACCGCGCAGCTCGGCAGGGCGTCGGACCGGCCTGCGGCCGCCACCGCGGCGGGTCTTGTGGAACTCGGCGCCCAGGACCGGGCGAACCGGTTCGTCCCGGCGCGGCACGCGGCCAACGCCCGCCGGGCTTCCCGGCGTTCGCCCGGCCGGCCGTCGCGCGGGCCCTGCACACCACCGACAGCTCCGCCACCGAGGAGGAGTACCGCATGTCCCCCCAGCAGCAGACCCCCGGCGCGAACGCGGAGGCGGCCGCCGCCCGCGAAGGGGAGGCCGGGTTATCGCCCACGCCTTCCGCACCGGACGAGGCGGCACCGAGCACGGCCGCAGCCCCCGAGGCAAAGTCCGGCACCTCCCCGGCCGGGGAGACCACCGCCACCGCTCCTCCCACCGGGGAGACCGCCGAAGCCGCTACCCCGCCCGCGGGAGCGGCGGCAGTTGCAGCCGGCACGACTGAGGCGCCCGAGGAGCGCGTCGCGGTGGCCGCGGCAGTCGGAACTGCGCCGCCGAGCACCAAGACCGACACCGGCGTCGGCAGCGGACGCCCCCGCAAGCCGGTTTTGGCGGGTGCCGCGATAGCCGGCGCGGTCCTCATCGCCGTACCGCTGCTGCTGGCCGGCAGCGCGAGGGACGACGGGCCCGGCGATTCCAAGGCGCCGGCCGCGGGTTCCGACACCGTCCTGAACCCGAACTCCGCCCCCGCCGCGCTCGACGACTACGTGGCCGAGAAGCCCAGTGCGTCCCCGAAGAAGGCGAAGCCCAAGAAGAGCGAGCCTGCGAAGGTCGCCGCTCCCCCGCCGGCCGCGCCCTCCCCGGAGCCCGTCAAGACCAGCGCTCCCGCGAAACCGAAGCCGAAGCCCAAGCCCAAGCCCAAGGCGAGCCCGAAGCCGAACTGGAGCACCGAGAGCGTCTTCGCGACCAGCGTCCTGGAGGTCAACCAGGCCTGGACCACCAACCGCATCCGGATGGTCATGCAGACCGACGGCAACCTCGTCGTCTACAACGAGCAGAGCAAGCCCATCTGGGCATCCATGACCTTCGGCCAGAACCACCGGGCGATCTTCCAGCAGGACGGCAACCTCGTCATCCACAACGCCGAGGACCGCCCCATCTGGGCCTCCCAGACCTGGGGCCGCGAGGGCGCCCAGCTGGTCCTGCGGGCCGACGCCAAGGTCGTCATCGTGCACAACGGCAGCGTGGTCTGGTCGACCTGACGCCCCTCGCGCGACGGGCTTCAAGGGCTCAGCCTGCAGCTGAACAACCGGAGCGGCCTGGACCGCCTGCACTGGGCCTGGCGGAAGTAGCCGGGGTGTGCCGCCCGGGTCGGCCGTAGCCGCGCCCCCGCCCGCCCGCCGTCAGCGCCCGACCAGTTGGGCGGCCAGGCGGTGGGCCTGGGTGAGAAGGGTGCCGTACGTCGCCAGGGTGTCGGGGTCGTCGGGCGCCGCGCCGAGCAGCCGTTGCCGTAGATCGTCCAGGGAGCGGTTCAGGTCCTCGACCACCTCGCGGAGCTCCTGGTCGGCCCGCTGGTCCTGCCCGCCGGGGGCGAACCGGCTGCGGGTGTAGAGCCCGATGGCGCGGGCGCTGCTGTGCAGGAAGTCCGCATACGGCTTCGCGGCGTGCGGGCCAGGTCGCCAACCCTTGCGATCGTCACCGGAGGACTCCAGCACGGCCCGGGTGACGCCCGCGGTGTGGACGGCGACGTAGTCGATGACGGTGACCGCGTCGTCGTAGTCCTGGCCCGGCTGCGAGACGAGGCGGCTGCGGCGGCGGGGATTGACGCGCAGGCTCTCCCGGCTCCAGCCGACCGCCGCGTGCGCCTGGTCCACAAGGCGCCAGAGGCGCAGCGCACGCTCGTGCAGCGAACCGGCCGTGTGGGAGTCCCACTCGTCGGCGGCCAGCCGGTCCGCCACGCATTCCAGGATCTCCTGCGCCTCGCCGGCCGCGTCCTCCAGCGCGGCACGGGTGCTGCGCAGATACACCGGAGGGCGGATCAGCGCGTTGACGGCGATACCGACGACCGCGCCGAAGACCGCCTCCGCGATCCGTGCCGCCGACGAGGTGACCGTGATCGGCCCACCTGTCAGTACGAAGAGGGCACCCGTGGCCGCGTAGACGCCCTGGCTGCCCAGGCGTCGCCAGTTCCCCAGCAGCACGACGGCCGGCAGCACCAGCGCCATCGCCGCCATCGGGGAGTCCAGGAGCAGGGCGACGCAGGTGGCCACCACCGTTCCCGTGGCGATGGCCGCCAGCTGCTGCAGCCCGTGCGCGATCGACCGGTACACCGTCGACTCCACCAGCACGATCGCCACCCAGGGCGCGATGAACGCCATCGGCGCCTGCAGCCACCAGCCCGCCACCGCCCACGCCACACACGCCGCCAGCGCAGCCTTGCCCGCCTGCATCACCAGATCCCGCTCACGCCCCGGCTCCGCAAACGCCCGCCTGACCGCCTCCACCGCGGCCCTGACGCTGGGCCTTACGCCCAGCGCCCTTCCTCGCATTCCGTGCATGCAGGCCAAGTGCCCTCACCGACCGGGATGAATTCACCCGCTCCGGGCCGATCGGGACCACGTGGGTCTGCGCCCCCGAGATCGACTGGGTGTACGTACGCCCCCTCGCGCGGGACCTCTGTCACATGGCGCGGCCCCTCGAGTGGTGGGAGCCTGGAGGTGGTGCTGTGCGCCGCTCCGCGCTCTCGCGAGGAGGGATGGTCATGGCCAAGCGTCTCGTCGTCTGCTGTGACGGCACATGGAACTTCGCCGACCAACCGAGCAAGACCAACGTCGCCAAGGTCGCCCTGTCCGTGCTCCCGGGGTTCGCCGCCGGGAAGGAGCAGCGTGTCCATTACCACAGCGGTGTGGGCACTCGACGGCGGGAGCGGTTGCGCGGCGGCGCGTTCGGCGTGGGTCTGTCCCGGAACGTCGTCGACGCCTACCGGTTCCTCGTGGAGACGTACGAGCCCGACGACGAACTCTTCCTCTTCGGCTTCAGCCGGGGCGCGTTCACCGCTCGCAGTCTCGCGGGGCTGGTGCGCAACGGCGGCATCCTGCGTCGGGAGCACGCCGACCGGATCCCGGAGGCCTGGGCCCTGTACCGAGACCGCATCGAGCAACCGAACGGCGCGGCAGCCACGTTGTTCCGCCGTTCGTACGCGCGCGAGACGGAGATCCGTTTCATCGGGGTGTGGGACACGGTCGGCGCCCTCGGCGTCCCCGTCCCCGGCGCCTCGTGGCTCCAGCCCGCGGCGCACCGGTTCAACCGCCGCTGGGCGTTCCACAACACCGAGTTGAGCAGTCGGGTCGGGGCGGCGTTCCACGCGCTGGCCATCGACGAGCGGCGTTCGGCGTTCCGGCCGGCGCTGTGGCACCAGCAGCCGGGCGCAGCCGAGCAGGGCCAGGAGCTCAAGCAGGTCTGGTTCGCCGGGGTCCACTGCGATGTCGGTGGCGGCTACAAGGAGACGGGGCTGTCGGACATCACCCTGCTGTGGATGGTCGATCAGGCCCGCAGATACGGGCTGCAGTTCGACACCGACGCGCTCAGCGCCGCAGGACCGAAGGTGATGAAGCCCGAGCAGAGCATCGATTTCCGGGTACGGCCGGACGCCTTGGGCGACCTGCACAACTCACGGACGGGAATGTACCGGCTCGCCAAGCCCTGGCACCGGCCGATCGGAGAAGCCGTCGACCCCCAAGGCGTGCCCGACGGCAACGAGTTCCTGTCGGTGCCCGCCAAGGAACGCTACGACCGGGACACGAACTACCGGCCCCCGCAGTTGGTGCGCCGCCTGACCGCCCAGGACCGCATCCGACTGGAGCCCGTCCTCCTGCCGGACCTCGCCACGGGCCTGCCGCCCCTGCCGGCCGCGTCGTCAGGCCCGGGCACGACGGCCGATACGCAGGGCGGCCTCGACCGTGCACCGTGACCTCGCGGCCATCTCCCGCAACGACAGGTCAGGACCGGTCGGCGTGTTGGCGCCGGGCAGCAGCTCGGCAAGGCCGTCAGCGGCGTATCCCGATGCTGTGTCGGAGTACGCCGCCCTGGAGCGAGAGGAGTTGCCGGCCACGGCCCGTAAGCGGCTTGTCCTTACTTCGGGTCGCGGTTGAACACCGACTTGGACCAGACGTAGCCGAGCGCGGCCAGTCCGACGCACCAGGCCACGGCCAGCCACCCGTTGTGGCCGATCTCGCTGCCGAGGAGCAGTCCGCGCAGGGTCTCGATGGC
The DNA here is from genome assembly GCF_041051905.1 of Streptomyces sp. R11. Taxonomy (NCBI): domain Bacteria; kingdom Bacillati; phylum Actinomycetota; class Actinomycetes; order Kitasatosporales; family Streptomycetaceae; genus Streptomyces; species Streptomyces sp. R11. The sequence continues at coordinate 8,311,340 of NZ_CP163432.1, read as the reverse complement.
CGGAGTGAAGGGCTGGTACTCGGCGATCGGCTGGAACCAGCCCGGCATCGCGTCGACCGGGACGAAGGTGCTGGAGATGAGCGGCAGGAAGATCAGCGGCAAGGCGTTGTTGCTCGCCGCTTCGGCGTTCGGGCTGATCAGGCCCATGCCGACCGCGATCCAGGTGAGCGCCGTGGCGAAGAGCACGAGCAGTGCGAACGCGGCGAGCCATTCCAGGAGGGTGGCGTCGGTGGAGCGGAAGCCGATGGCGACGGCGACGGCGCCGACGAGGACCACGCTGATGATCGACTGCAGCACACTCCCGATGACGTGTCCGATGATCACGGAGCCGCGGTGGATGGCCATGGTGCGGAAGCGGGCGATGATGCCCTCGGTCATGTCGTTGGAGACGGACACGGCGGTGCCGATCGTGGTGCTGCCGATGGTCATCAGCACCAGGCCCGGAGTGAGATACGCGATGTATGCGGAGCGGTCGGCACCACCGCTGATGCCGGCGCTCATCACATCCCCGAAGATGTAGACGAAGAGCAGCAACATCATGATCGGCGTGAGCAGCAGGTTCAGGGTGAGGGAGGGGTAGCGCCGGGCGTGCAGGAGGTTGCGGCGCAGCATCGTCGACGAGTCGCGTACGGCGAGGGAGAGGGAGCTCATCGGACGTTCTCCTTGGACTGGTTCGGCTGGTTCGGCTGGTTGGGGATGGCGGTGCCGCTGGTCAGGGCGAAGAAGACGTCGTCGAGGTCGGGGGTGTGGACGGTGAGTTCGTCGGCTTCGATGCCGGCGGCGTCGAGCCAGTCGAGGATGGAGCGCAGCTCGCGCTGGCTGCCGTCGCTGGGGATCTGCAGGGCGAGGGCCTCGTCGTTTCGGGTGGCTTCCCGCAGTGCGGTGGCGGCGTTCCGGTAGGTGGCCGGGTCGGTGAAGCGGAGCCGGATGTGTCCGCCGGGGATGAGCCGCTTGAGCTCTTCGGCGGTGCCCTCGGCGGCGATCTTCCCGTCGTTGAGCACGGCGATCCGGTCGGCGAGTTCGTCGGCCTCCTCCAGGTACTGCGTGGTGAGGAAGACGGTGACGCCGCCGGAGACGAGCTCGCGGATGATCTGCCACATGTTGTGCCGGGAGCGCGGGTCGAGGCCGGTGGTCGGCTCGTCGAGGAAGATGATCTGCGGGTTGCCGACCAGGGTCATGGCGATGTCCAGGCGCCGCTTCATGCCGCCGGAGTAGGTGGAGGCGGGCTTCTTCGCGGCCTCGGTGAGGTCGAAGCGCTCCAGCAACTCGGCGGCGGCGCGCCGCCCCTCGCGCTTGGACAGGTGGTGCAGGTCCGCCATGAGGAGCATGTTCTCCTCGCCGGTGATCAGCCCGTCGACGGCGGAGAACTGCCCGGTGACCCCGATCGCGGCACGCACGGCCTGCGGGTCGGCGGCGAGGTCGTGACCCGCGACCTGGGCCTGCCCGCCGTCCGCGGTGATGAGGGTGGACAGGATCTTCACGGCCGTGGTCTTGCCGGCACCGTTCGGACCGAGCAGCGCGAACACGGAGCCGACCGGGATCCGCAGATCGATGCCGTCGAGGACCAGCTTGTCGCCGTACGACTTGCGCAGACCGACGGTGGAGACGGCGGCGGCCGACGGTTGACCGTCTCCGATTTTGGACGTGGGCATGACAGATGAAGGCATGGGGCCCTCCGTTTGAAGGCTGACGTTTTGAAGGCTGGGATGACTGATGCGAAGGCCGCAATACGGCTGAAGTGCGTGCCAGGCGGGGCCGGTTGGGGATGCGGCGCTCAGACCTTCGCGCGGCGGATGTCGATGTTGCCCCAGTTGGTCCGCGCGTGGACCTTGACGGTGTCCACGGTCTGCTCCGGCGCCTCGGACTCGGCCAGCGCGTTGCGCACCTGCCCGCGGTTGGAGCTGACGTCGAGCCAGGCGGCGGTGCCCTCGCGGATTCCGATCTCGATGCTGCCGTGGGAGGTTTCCAACTGGACTTCGCCGCGGGCGACTTCGGCCACACGCAGGTAGCCGTTGGTCGCGGTGCCGGTGACCGACGCCTCGGCGCGCGCGACGTCGATGCCGCCGTTGGCGCCGCTCAGCCGCAGCTCGCCGGTCACAGCGCCGACGGTCGTGGTGCCGTGCGAGTTCTTCAGGACGGCAGGGCCGTCGACGGTGCCGACGCGCACGTTGCCGGTGCTGCTGGTGATCTCGGCCATGCCCTCGACCCGGTCCACGGTGATCGAGCCGTGCGACGCGGTCAGCTTCACCGGGCCGGTCGTGTCGAGGCGGATGTCGCCGACCGAGGTCTTCACACGGACCTCGCCGAGCCGGCCCGCGCCGAGCACCTGGGCCCAGGCGCCGGTCATGTCGACGTGCGATCCCGCGGGCAGTTCGACGGTCACGTCGACCACGCCGGTGCGGCCGAGGCCGAACAGATTGGCCTTGGGAGTCCTGAGCGTCAGTACGCCGCTCACGTACGTGACCTCGGTGTGGTCCGCCGTCCGCGCGTCCGGCTCCCTCTTCGGGTCGCGGGGCTGCACCTCCACGACGGTGTCGAGGCGGTCGCTTGCGATGAACTGGATGGAACCGGCCTCCACACGCGCGGTGACCGAGATCGCTTCGGGAGTGTCGAAAGAAGGCATGGCTGTCCCGTCCTCATGAGTCCTTGGGTCGTCCCCGCTGGTGGGACGTGGTGTGGGTGAAGCGGTTCGGGTTGGGCAGTGCGGGTGGAGCAGTGCGAGCGAATCGGTGTGGGCGAGGCGCGGTCAGCGCACCCAGCCCGTGAAGCTCTGCCCGAGGGTCTTGGCCTTCTCGGGCGTACGCGGCCGGGTTCCGCCGTCGACCGCCGCCGACACGGCGCGCACCAGCCACGCGTTGACCGAGAGGCCCTCGCGACTGGCGGCCTCCTCGGCGCGGGCCTTGAGGTGGGCCGGCAGACGCAGGTTCACGCGAGCGGTGCCCCCCTCGTCAACGTCGGTCGATGTCGGTGCCGGGGCCTTGAACGGTTCGACGGGCGCGGCCGGTTCCGCGGCAGTGTCGCCGTACGTGGGCGGCGGCGTCACCACGAAGTCGGGGTCGAGCCCGCGCAGCCGTACGTCGACCGAGCCGGGGGCGAGTTCGCGGGTGATCTCGTCCATCGCGGCGGAGAGCACGTTGAGCATGGTCAGCCGGGTCGCCGACTCCAGGGGAGCGGTGAGCCTCGCGGCCAGCTCCCGGGCTTCGTCGCCGCCGGCTTCGGCAGCCACCGCGAGTTCGCGGCGGAGGGTGTCGACATACGGGGTGAGGTCCATGCCGCCACGATGGCACCACTTTGGTGCCACGCGCAAGTCCACAAGAAGAACAAATACCGATGGAGCCGATCCGGTGACCTTGACCTGCAAAAACACGCCGCCATCAGATCGGGTCACTACGACACCCAAATGACGTCGCCCCCCCCCTGGCGCCACTGTTGGTGCCACGTACCCCACCGAAAAGGCCGTGCTCCTAGGCACGGCAGATGAATCGCACACGCCGTGACGCCGCCGACGCCGCCACTGGCGCCACAAGGACTGACTATGGCGCCATCAATGTGCCATCATGGCACCACAGGGGGCACCTCTCAGTCTCGCAGCCGAGGGTGCGCGTTTCGCGACGTGAGTCATCAAAGGGGTCGGACCATGGAGACAGCACAGAGCCGGCAGCAAGCGGCGCCCGGCGCCTTCACCGCCTTCGCACGCTTCGTGTTCTGCGGCGGCGGGGTGGGGCTCGCCTCCAGCTTCGCCGTTGCGGCCCTCGCCTCCTGGGTCCCCTGGGCCTTGGCCAACGCTCTGGTCACCGCGGTCTCCACGCTCCTCGCCACCGAACTGCACGCCCGCTTCACCTTCGGCGCGGGCGGGCGCGCGACCTGGCGTCAGCATGCGCAGTCGGCCGGGTCCGCGGCGGCAGCGTACGCGGTGACCTGCGTGGCGATGCTTGTCCTGCACCAACTGGTGGCCGCCCCCGGCGCGGTGCTCGAGCAGGTCGTCTACCTGTCCGCCTCCGCACTCGCCGGTGTCGCGCGGTTCGCGGTGCTGCGCCTCGTCGTCTTCGCGCGGAACCGTTCGCAGGCCGCAGCCACCGTCGGCGTCGCACGCCCGGTGGACGCGACCGTGGCTCGCGCCGCGACCCCGGCCGCCCCCGGGGTGCTCTGCCGCGCCGCTTGACCTGCCCGATACTGGGACATCGGCGTCGCCGACAAGACGGGCGAGGCACCGGTCAGCTCATCCTGAACCGGCCGTCACAGGGCGTCCGCTCCGGCCGACGCCCTGCTCGCGTGTCACGGCTGTGGGACGAAATCTGTGTCGCTGCGGTTCGCCCGCTATGTTCGACCCGGCATTCGGCATCACACATGCGGGGCGGGCGTGCAGAGAACAGAACAACGGACCGAGGAGACGGTGACGGAGACGGTCGCCGAGACGGACGACGAGAGTCCGATACGGGAACGGCTCCGGTCCGGGATGCTCCTGTTGGTCGGGGCGGTCCTCCTTCTCGACGTGGTGCTCTTCCTGAGCGGCGGATGGTTGGAGGCACCGGCCGTACAGGCGTGGCGGACGGTGTGTCTCGCCGTCACCGTGCAGGCGCTGCCGTTCCTGTTGCTGGGTACGGCCCTGTCGGGCGCCATCAGCGCGTTCGTGCCGGAGCGGGTGTTCAGTCGCGTCCTGCCCAAGCGGCCCGCGCTCGCCGTCCCGGTCGCCGGCGCCGCCGGAGTCGTCCTGCCAGGCTGCGAGTGCGCGTCGGTACCGGTGGCGAACAGTCTGATCGGCAGGGGCGTCACCCCGGCCGCCGCCTTCGCGTTCCTGCTGTCGGCCCCCGCGGTCAACCCGGTGGTCCTGACGGCTACCGCCATCGCGTTCCCAGGCAACCCCGCCATGGTGCTGGCCCGGCTGCTCGCCTCGCTCGCCACCGCCACCGTGATGGGCTGGCTGTGGCTCCGATTCGGCCGCGAGGAATGGCTGCGGCCCGCCGTGCGGCACTCCGGACACCGGCCGGGGCACAGCCGCTGGACGGAGTTCCGGCGCGGTTTTCAGCACGACTTCCTGCACGCGGGCGGCTTTCTGGTCCTCGGGGCCATGGCGGCGGCCACCTTCAACGTGGCGGTCCCGCCCTCGGTACTCGAGACGTTCTCCGGTTCCGTCTGGCTGTCCGTCCTCTTCCTGGCCGGGCTCGCCATCCTGCTCTCGGTGTGCTCCGAGGCCGACGCGTTCGTGGCGGCCTCCCTCACCGGCTTCTCGCCTCTCGCGCGCTTGGCCTTCATGGTGGTCGGGCCGATGGTCGACCTGAAGCTGATCGCCCTTCAGTCGGGCACCTTCGGCCGCGCCTTCGCGGTCCGTTTCTCTGCCGCCACGACGGTCGTGGCGATCCTGTGCAGCGTGCTGATCGGAGAAGTGCTGCTGTGAGACCACTCTTCCAGGTGTCCCTGCTCTTCCTGAGCGGCCTCGGCGTGCTGCATGCCTCGCTCCTCACGGACCTGCACCTCAGGTACGTCAAAGAGGGAATGCGGCCGTTCCTGATCGCGTCGGGAGTCATCCTGCTCCTGCTCGCAGCTGCGGAGACGGTGTCGTACTGGAGGCGCGGCAGGGGCGACGGGACCGGCGAAGCCAATGAGGATCACGACGGAGCCGATGAAGACCACGACGGCGACGGGCACGGCCACGACCACACCTCCGTACCCCGCGTGGCCTGGTTGCTGCTCCTCCCAGCCCTGAGCCTGCTCTTCTACGCCCCTCCCGCCCTCGGCGCGTACACCGCCTCCCGCGAACCCTCCAAGGCGGTGAAGGAGCGGGACCACTTCGATCCGCTGCCCACGACCTCGCCGGTCCCCCTGACCCTCACCGAGTTCACCAGCCGCGTGCAGCAGGACCGCGAGCAGGGCATCAAGGGACGCAGTGTCCTGTTGACCGGTTTTGTCACGCCCGGCTCGGAGGGCGACGGCTGGTACCTGACCCGGCTCATTCTCAGTTGCTGCGCGGCAGACGCCCAGTCCGTCAAGGTACGGATCCATGGAGCCCGGGACCTGCCCGCCGACACCTGGGTGTCCGTCACGGGAACCTGGCACAGCGGCGGGACCCTGGGCACGTCCTCCGCACCGGTCGCGCTCGACGCCCGTACCGTCACGAAGATCGCCCGGCCGGTGAACGGGTACACGGATGCTCTTCCGCTGCCCACCACTAGGTGAACCGCGCCGGGTTGTTCACCGCGGGGTGGGCAGAACCGCCCCGCAGGTCAACGCACCCTCCCCCGCGGCTTCAGCGCCACCGGCGGCAACTCAGGAGCAGGCAGCGGATCCCCGTCGTACCCCTTCACCTCACCGAACCGAGTCCCGGTCATCCAGTCCGCGCGGGCCTGTTCGATCTCCTCCTGCGTCCTCCCGATCCAGTTCCAGAACATGATCAGCTCCTCCTCGAACGGCTCTCCGCCGAGGAGCATCAGGCCGGCGTCCGACTCCGCGCGCAGCGGGAGTTCGGTGCGGCCGCAGCCGAGGTAGAGCATGGAGCCGGGGAGTACGGGCACGCCGTCCACGTGGGCCTCGCCGGACATGGACAGGACGGCGTACTCGAAGTCCGGCTCCAGCGGGAGGCGTACGTCCGCGCCGCGCGACAGGGTGAGGTCGGCGCCGACGATCGGGGTGTACGTCGTGCCGGGCGAGGTGGCACCGTCGAGTCCGCCGAGGATCAGCGTGGCCCGCAGGCCAGGCGCCGTGACGACCGGCAGGTCGGCGTGGTGTTCGAAGTGCGGGTCGGTGTGGCGGTGGCCGTCCGGGAGGGCGACCCACAGCTGGGCGCCGTGCAGGAGGCGGGCGTGTGACTTCGGGCTCTCCTCGGAGTGGCTGATCGCCCGGCCGGAGGTCATCAGGCCCAGCTCGCGCGGGTGGATCGTCTGCAGGCTGCCCGTGGAGTCCCGGTGCAGCACCTCGCCCTCGTGCAGCCAGCTCACCGTCTGCAGACCCATGTGCGGGTGCGGCGGCACCTGCATGCCGGGCTCGTCGGCGATGTCGTCGGGACCGTAGTGATCGACGAAGCACCAGGCGCCGACCATGCGCCGGCCCAGGTTGGGCAGCAGGCGGCGGACTTCGGTGGATTCGCCGAGCTTGACGCGGCGAGGGCTGAGGAGTTCGCGTACGGGCTCTGCCACGACGAAACCGCGGCCGCCGCAGATGGCGGGCACCGCCTCGCGATCAAGATTGCTCATGGCGCCCAAACTAGCCCTGTCCGGGCCATCACGTCAGTCCGTCACCCTGCGCTGTCCGGATGCCGTTGAGAAAATAGTAGCCATGGATATAGTAGCCATGTACCGTATTGGCCATGAGCAAGGGTTCCGAGAAGGCCACGCCCGGTTTCCTGGTGTGGCGCCTGTCCACGAAGTGGCGGGTCGCGGTCGACCGGGCCGTGGCCCCGCTGGGGCTCACTCACGCGCAGTACGCGCTGGTGGCCTCGCTGTACGGCATGCAGCGCCACGGAGAGCGCCCCAGCCAGCGGCGCCTTGCCGACCACACCGGACTCGAGCCGCTGTACGTGTCCAAGCTGGCGCGCTCCCTGGAGAGCGCCGGCCTCCTCGAACGCACTCGGGACCCCCGCGACCCGCGCGCGGTACAGCTGGCGCTGACCGGGCAGGGCCGGGAGCGGACCCGGCAGGCGATCGAGGTCGTGCAGGGGCTCCTGCAGCAGTTGCTGGCACCTCTCGGCGGCCTGGACAGCGCGCGGGCACGGGAGTTCACCCGTGACCTCGCGGTCCTGCTCGACGCACCTCTTGACCCGCTCGTCCCAGACAGTGAGTCCGACAAGGAGCAGTCATGACCACCACCACTCCCCTGCTCGACCCCCGAGTCATAGCTCTGGCCCACTACGCGAGCCGCGCGCTTCTCGAGCGTGTACTGGCCCGCCACGGCGCGACGTTCCAGCAGTCCGTAACCCTCCGGCTCGTCAACGTCGCCGACGGCCCGGTCGAGCGCGACCACCTCGTCGACGGCGTCGTCGGCGCACTGAAGATCGAGGCCGCGCAGGCCCACTCCGTGGTCGACGAGCTGATCACCGCACAGCTGCTGGCCCCGCAGGAGCCGTCCCAGGTGCGGATCACGGACGCCGGACGGGAGTTGTACGAGCGGACCTCCGCCGAGACCGCTCCCATCTCCGCCCGGGTCTACGCCGACATCCCCACGGAGGACCTTGCCGCCGCCGGACGAGTGCTGACCCTCATCACCGAGCGGGCCAACGCCGAGCTCACCGCCATGACCCGGTAGCTCCGGCACCCGGAATCGAGTAGTGGAATATTGAACCAACGCGCTCCGTTGACGGCCTCGAAGGAGGTCACGAGTGGACACGACGTACTACGACCACGGAGCACCGGCCGAGCGCTGGGAGCGTGCGCGGATGTTCTTCGACGCCAAGGACTACGCGGCCGCGGCCCGCGTCCTGGGCAAGCTGGTCGAGGAGGTGCCGGAGCAGACCGGACCCCGGCTGCTGCTGGCGCGCGCCTACTACCACTCGGCCCAACTGCGTCGCGCAGAGAGCGAGTTGAGGATCGTCATCGAGCGCGACCCGGTCGAGCACTACGCCCGGCTGATGCTGGGCCGCACCCTGCAACGGCAGGGCCGGGACGATGAGGCGGAGCCGCACCTGCGCGTCGCCTCGGCGCTCGCGGGTGACTTCGAGCAGCTCTGAGCAGAGTCGCGCAGCCGCTCTCGGCGGTCTCGGCACGAGGGGCCCGGTTTCATTCCATGAAACCGGGCCCCTCGTCTCGTCCGTCGGCCCTTGCGGCCGGCTCGCCGCCTGCCTAGTTCACTTCCGCGGGTCCCCGCTTCTCCCGCCGATGGGCCACCTCGCCTAGGACGACGTCCACGACGACGAACGCGGCCAGCGAGATGCCGAGCAGCGGCACGAAGTAGCCGACCACGGCGACGACCGCCACCAGCGGGACCAGGATCTGCGGGGGCACCTGCTGCCAGGCGCCGCGCGGGATCGGCCGGCCGAAGGCGGACCCGCGGCCGCGCTGCCACCACATGCGGTAGCCCCACACGATCAGCAGGATCAGCGAGAGCGTGAGCGCCATGAGGGCGATTTGGTTGACCAGGCCGAAGAGGACCCCGGTGTGCAGGTCGATGCCCCAGCGGGTCAGCTTGGCGAGCACCGGGTATTCGGAGAACCTCAGCACGTCGACGACCTCGCCGCCGGCCGGGTCGATGGCGACCGAGTCCCCCTTCGTCGGCCAGCTGCGCTGCACCTGTCGTACCACGTACGCGGACGAGTCGTCGGCGGGCGGCACGATCTCCACGGGATCGCTCAGGCCCAAGGCGCGGGCGGACGCCAGGACCTTGTCGAGGCCGACGCCGTGCTCGCCGCTGCCGCCCGTGCCCGCGGCGCTGCCGTGGCCCCCGTGTTCGCCGCCCGCCGTCGCCGAGATGGACGGCGTGGCCTGGCCGAGGGAGGTGCGCAGTTCGTCGATGTTGGCGCCGGCGTAGGCCGACCAGGTGAGGCCGGTCGCCGAGAGGAAGAAGAACCCGATCGCGGCCCAGACACCGACGGTGCCGTGCAGGCCGAGCGTGCGGCGGCGCCCGCTGGTGCCCCGCACCTTGCGCAGGGCGCGGCGGCGGGAGAACCACAGCACCAGGCCGCCGGCCGCGATGACCCAGAGCCAGCTGGCGGCGAGCTCGCTGTAGTAGCGGCCGGTCTCACCGAGGTGCAGGTCGCGGTGGAACTCGTCGATCCAGGTGCGCAGGGGCAGCGCACCGGTCGAGCCGTACTGTTCGAGGGCGCCGCGCACCTCGGCGGTGTACGGGTCGACGAACACGGCCATCGTGTGCTCGGCGTCGACGCCCTTGACGCCGGACAGCATGACCCTGGTCGACTCGTCATCGGCCGGGGAGGGCCGTATCGCCGAGACGGTGCCCTCGGGGTGGGCCTTGCGCGCGGCGGCGACCTGCTCGGATATCGGCAGCTTCGCGTCGCCGACCGGGACGTACATCTCGTGGGCGTACACCAGCTTCTCGGCCTGGAACGCTCCGGCGTACAGGAAGCCGGTGGCCGCGGCGACGAGCAGGAACGGCGCGACGAGCACTCCGGCGTAGAAGTGCAGACGCAGGATCAGCGGGCGCAGCGGTGCCCATCTGCGGGACGGCGACGCCGGGGCGTCGGGCTGCGTCGCCTCCTCCGTGGTGGTGGCGGGAGCGGTGGACATCGGCGGCTTCTCCGGGGGTGGGACGGGGAGTGGGGACGTTTCCTTCTGTGCTGTTGCGGTCCAGTAGTCGGACGAAGGGGCCGCCGAGTTCCAGGCGCATTAAGTGGCGTGCGTCACAAGGGAGTCGGCGAGTGCCGCGGATGCCGTGGCATGCTGGCGCGATGGCACTTCCGAACGAGCGCGCATCCTTGGCCGAGCAGGTCGAGCAACTCCTGGCCACCGAGGGGCCGTTGCCCATCGTGGCGGCCGGCGACCCGGTGCTGCGGCGTCCCACCGAGCGCTTCGACGGCCAGCTGGATTCGGCGCTGCTGTCTCGCTTCGTCGAGGCGCTGCGGGTCACCATGCACGCGGCGCCGGGTGTCGGCCTCGCCGCACCGCAGGTCGGCGTGGGGCTGCGGATCGCGGTGATCGAGGACCCGGCGCCGGTTCCGGAGGACGTGCGGCTGGTGCGCGGGCGGGTGCCGCAGCCGTTCCGGGTACTGGTGAACCCGTCGTACGAACCCGTCGGCGACGACCGTGCCGCGTTCTTCGAGGGCTGTCTGAGCGTGCCGGGCTATCAGGCGGTGGTGGCCAGGCCGGCCGAGGTGCGGCTGACCGGCGAGGACGAGCACGGGCACGCGATCGACGAGGTGTTCACGGGGTGGCCCGCCCGTATCGTGCAGCACGAGACGGACCACCTCGACGGCGTGCTCTACCTGGACCGGGCCGAGTTGCGCTCACTGTCGTCGAACCAGGCCATGGCCGAGCGCTGGGCCCAGCCCGCCCCGGGCGAGGCGGCGAGGGCCCTCGGCTTCGAACTGCCCGACTGAGTACGTCAGTTGTCCCGGTACGACTCCAACAGCCGCAGCCACACCTCACTGATCGTCGGATACGACGGAACCGCGTGCCACAGGCGGCTGATCGGCACCTGCCCGACGACCGCGATCGTCGCCGAGTGGATGAGCTCACCGACGCCCGGGCCGACGAACGTGACGCCGAGCAGGATCTCGCGCTCCAGGTCGACGACCATGCGGGCGCGACCCTTGTAGCCCTCGGCGTACACCGACGCCCCCGCGACCGAGGCGAGGTCGTAGTCGACGGCGCGGACCCGGTGACCGGCCTGTTCCGCTTCGGCCAGGGACAGGCCCACGGCCCCGGCCTCGGGGTCGGTGAAGACGACCTGGGGGACGGCGGCGTGGTCGGCGGTGGCGGCGTGGGCGCCCCACGGGTCCGATTCCAGGATCGGGACTCCGGAGGCGCGGGCGGCGATGGCGGCGCCCGCGATGCGGGCCTGGTACTTGCCCTGATGGGTGAGGAGGGCGCGGTGATTGATGTCGCCGACCGCGTACAGCCACTCGCTGCCGGTGACGCGCAGGCTGTCGTCGACCTCCAGCCAGGAACCCGGCGTCAGGCCGACGGTGTCCAGGCCGAGGTCGTCGGTGCGCGGGGCGCGCCCGGTCGCGAAGAGGATCTCGTCGGCCTCGATACGGCCGCCGCTGTCGGTGACGACCACGACCGTGCCGTTCTCACGGGTCACCGACTCGACCGACGTGCCGGTGCGGACGTCGACGCCCGCCTCGGTGAGCGCCCCGGCGACCATCTCGCCGGCGAAGGGCTCCATGCGGTTGAGCAGGCCCTTGCCGCGCACGAGGAGCGTGACGCTGGAGCCGAGAGCCTGATAGGCGGTGGCCATCTCCGTGGCGACCACTCCCCCGCCGACCACGACCAGCCGGCCGGGTACGGACTGGGCGCTGGTGGCCTCACGGCTGGTCCACGGCTTCACCTCGGCGAGTCCGGGCAGGTTCGGGAGCATGGCGCGGGTGCCGGTGCACAGGGCGACTGCGTGCCGGGCGGTCAGCACCTGGCGTGCGCCGTCCGGTCCGGTCACCTCCACCGTGCGGGGTCCGGTGAGGCGGCCGTGGCCGCGGTGGAAGTCGGCGCCGATGCCGGACAGCCATTGGACCTGGCCGTCGTCGTTCCAGTTGCCGGTGAACTCGTTGCGCCGGGCCAGGACGGCAGCCGCGTCCAGGGGGCCCTGTACCGAGTGGCTGAGCCCGGGCAGGCGGCGGGCGTCCGCCTGGGCGATGACCGGGCGCAGCAACGCCTTGCTGGGCATGCACGCCCAGTACGAGCACTCGCCGCCGACCAGTTCGCTCTCCACCACCGCGGTGCTCAGACCTGCCGCACGGGTGCGGTCGGCCACGTTCTCCCCCACCGGCCCGGCTCCGACCACCACGACGTCGTACACGTTGGAATCCGTTTCCGTCATGTGGTCAGTCTTACGGGTGGTGTGCGGAGTGGCCACACGGGTACGCGCGCGGAATACGCGGCCGTACGGTCCTGTTGACGCCGACGGCACCGCCCCGACACCAGGAAGAGGGAAAACGCCATGAGCAGCACCGTGGAGCTCACCAAGGAGAACTTCGATGAGACGGTCACGGACAACGAGTTCGTCCTGATCGACTTCTGGGCGTCCTGGTGCGGGCCGTGCCGTCAGTTCGCCCCCGTTTACGAGAAGGCCGCCGAGGAGAACCCGGACCTTGTGTTCGGCAAGGTCGACACCGAGGCGCAGCCGGAGCTTGCCGCCGCCTTCGGTATCCAGTCGATCCCGACGCTGATGATCGTCCGTGACCGTGTCGCCGTGTTCGCGCAGCCGGGCGCACTGCCCGAGGCCGCCCTGGCGGACGTCATCGGGCAGGCCCGCAAGCTCGACATGGACGAGGTCCACAAGGCCGTCGCCGCCCAGCAGGAGCAGGCCGACCAGAACGGCCGGTGAGGCCCTGCTCTAGAAGGGGTACGCCGCCACGTCACCACGCACCGTCGTCCAGCGCACGTCGGTGAACGCGTCCAGGTTGGCCTCGCCGCCGAACCGGGCGCCGGTGCCGGAGGCGGCGATGCCGCCGAAGGGCGCGACGGCCTCGTCGTTCACGGTCTGGTCGTTGATGTGCACGATGCCGGTCGGGATGCGCTCGGCCAGGTCGAGGCCCCGGGCGGCGTCCCTGGTGACGATGCCCAGGGAGAGGCCGTAGGAGCTCGCCGCGGCAAGGGCGGCGGCCTCGTCGGCGGTGGTGAAGGGGCGCACCGGCGCGACGGGGCCGAAGACCTCCTCGGTGTACGCGGGGGTCGCGTCGTCGACGCCGGCGAGCACCGTCGGCCGGTAGAACAGCTGCTCGTGGCTGCCGCCCGCGGCGAGCTTGGCCCCCCGCGACGTACTGGCCTCGACCAGACCGTGCACCTTCCCCAGCTGGCCGGAGTCGATGAGCGGCCCGAGGTGGACCTCGGCGCGGTGCGGGTCGCCCACGGCGAGGGCGTCGGCCTTGGCCGCGAGCCGCTCGACGTACTCCTCGTACAGCGACTGGTGGACCAGGTGGCGGCCGGTCGTCATGCAGATCTGCCCCTGGTGGAAGAAGGAGCCCCAGGCGGCGGTGGAGATCACCGCGTCGAGGTCGGCGTCCTCCAGCACGATCAGGGCGGAGTTGCCGCCCAGTTCCAGGTGGACGCGCTTGAGATGGCGCCCGGCGGCCTCGCCCACGGCCCGGCCCGCGGCCGTCGACCCGGTGAAGGAGATGACGGGCACCCGCGGGTCGGCGACCAGCGCCTGGCCCACCTCCCCGGCGCCCGGCAGGATGTGCAGCAGCTCCTCGGGCAGACCGGCCGCGGCGAAGATCGCGGCAAGCGAGAGCCCGCCGCAGACCGCCGTGCGCGGGTCCGGCTTCAGCACGACCGCGTTGCCGAGCGCGAGGGCCGGGGCGACGGAGCGGATGGACAGGATCAGCGGGGCGTTGAACGGTGCGATGACGCCGACGACACCCGCGGGCACCCGGCGCGTGTACGACAGGCGGGGCGCCTCGCTGGGCAGGACGTGCCCGGCCGGCCGGGAGGCGAGCGCGGCGGCCTCATAGCACTCCTGGGCGGCGACGTGCAGCTCGAAGTCGGCCTTGCCGGGTATCGACCCGGACTCGCGGACAAGCCATTCGCGCAGCTCGTCGGCGTGCGCGGCGAACAGGTCACCGGCCTTGCGCAGGACCCCGGCGCGCACGAGGTGCGGGACGCGGGCCCACTCGGCCTGGGCGGCGCGGGCGGCCTCGGCGGCCGTGGCGACGTCCTCGGCGGTGGCCAGGGTTACGGTGCCGAGCGTGTCGCCGGTGGCGGGCTCGGTGACGGTGTACTCGTCTCCCGACAGGGGGCGGGACTGCCAGGCCTTGGGGTCGAGCAACGGCATGTGCGACTCTCCGTTCGATCACCGGCGGGACTCACAGGGGGAGCGGAAGTCCCGAGTAGTTCGCCGCCAGTTCGGCGGCAGCGTGACGGGATGCGGTGATCCGGCGCAGACGTGCGAGCTGCATCCGGTGGTCGAAGGCATCCCCGTCTGGTTGAGCGTGCAACATCCTAGTCATGTCGTCGGAGAAACGGGTCGCCTGCCATACCCGCTGAAGACACAACTCGGAGTAGCTGTCGAGGAGTTGTGTGTTCCCGGTGCGGTGCAGCTCGATGAGGGCGCGGGCCAGGACCCGTACGTCCGACACGGCGAGGTTGAGTCCCTTGGCGCCCGTCGGCGGGACGATGTGGGCGGCGTCACCGGCGAGCAGGAGCCGCCCGTGGCGCATCGGTTCGTGGACGTAACTGCGCATCGATGTAACGGACTTGGCGGTGATGGGTCCGCGGTTCAGGGTCCAGTCGGCGTCGATCGCGAAGCGGGCGGCGAGTTCGTCCCAGATGCGGTCGTCGGGCCAGTCGTCGGGATCGGTGTCGACCGGAACCTGGAGGTAGAGCCGGGAGACGGACGAGGAGCGCATGCTGTGCAGCGCGAAACCGCGTTCACCCCGCGCATAGATCAACTCGTCGCCGGACGGCGGCACTTCGGCCATGATGCCGAGCCAGGAGTACGGATAGTCGTGCGCGTACGAGCTGCTGATCCCGGCCGGGAAGGCGCCCCGGGAGATGCCGTGGAAGCCGTCGCAGCCGGCGACCCAGTCGCAGGTCAGCGTCTGCTCGCGGCCCTCGTGCAGGAACCGTACGACGGGCGTGTCGCTCTCCGGCTTCTCGACGGCGAGCGCCTCTGCCTCGAACAACAGCGGTGGTCCGTCGGCGAGTTGGAGCGCGACGAGGTCCTTCACGATCTCGGTCTGGGCGTAGATCGTCACCGTACGGCCGCCGGTGAGGGCCGGGAAGTCGAGATGGTGGCGTTCACGGTCGAAGCGCAGCTCGATGCCCTGGTGCACCAGGCCCTCCGCGTCCAGCCGATCGGCGGCGCCGGCCTCGTGCAGCGCGTGGACCGTGCCCTGCTCCAGCATTCCGGCCCGCTGGCGCTGCTCGACGT
Source organism: Streptomyces sp. R11 (assembly GCF_041051905.1). Classification (NCBI taxonomy): domain Bacteria; kingdom Bacillati; phylum Actinomycetota; class Actinomycetes; order Kitasatosporales; family Streptomycetaceae; genus Streptomyces; species Streptomyces sp. R11. The sequence continues at coordinate 8,295,872 of NZ_CP163432.1, read as the reverse complement.
ACTCGCGCGTCCTGCTCTCCAGGACCACGCAGTCGACGCGCGCGCGGTGCAGCAGCCGGGCGAGGAGGAGCCCGGCGGGGCCCCCGCCGATGATGCCGACCGTCGTGCGCATTCCACGCCTCCCTGGCTTCGACGGTACGTCGGCCGGACGCCGGCTGCCTCAGCTGGACTCGCGGTGCACCACCGTCGCTCCCAGCACCTTGTGTGTCTGGGGTGCGGCGCCGGGGTTGCGCACCGCGTGGTCGACCAGCTCCGCGAGGTCGCGACCGGACGGCAGTTCGATGTGGACCGTGCTCAGCCTGGGCCGCAGCAGCCGTCCGAGCATCAGGTCGTCGGCGCCGATGACGGCCGTGTCCGCGGGGATGCGGACGCCCTCGTCCTGCAGGGCGCGCATCAGCAGCATCGCGTACTCGTCGTTGTAGGCGAACACGGCGTCGAGGCCGCGGTCGCGCCAGCTGCGCGCGAGCCGCGCGGCGGACTCCTCGCCGTAGGCGAGGGGCAGCTCGGTCAGGGTGGCGTCCGTGCCGTGCAGGGCGCGGCGCACCCCTTCCAGACGCGGCGCGGAGAAGGACTCCAGGCCGTCCTCCTCGGGGACGACGACGCCGACTCGGCGCCTGCCGCGGTCGTAGAGGTGGCGGCCCGCCCGGTACCCCACGGCCTCGTAGTCCATCAGCAGGGCGTGGGCGCCCTCGACGGACTCGGGGCCGAGCGAGACCACGGCCCGGGCGCCGGAGCGCTTGAGCACCGTCACGCCCTTCGGGCCGAGACCGGAGCCCGAGAACAGGACGGCGACGGGGCGCAGCTCGGCCCAGGCGCGGGCGGCCTCGTCGCCGTGCAGGCCGACGCTGCCGTGCTGCACGACCGTGTAGTCGAGGCGGCCGAGCGCCAGCTGGAGGTCGCTGAGGAACCGGCCGTACAGGGAGCCGACGGGGAAGCTCGGGGCGGGCATCAGGACCATCCGGCTGTGCCCGGCGCGCAGGCTGCGGGCGGCCGCGTGCGGGACGTACCCGAGCTCCTTCGCGGCGTCGTGGACGCGGCGGCGGGTGGGTTCGCTGATCCGGACGGCGCTGGTGTTGTTGAGGACGTAGGAGACGGTCGCGCGCGAGACGCCGGCCAGGCGGGCCACATCTGCGCTCGTGGGTACCGAGCGCTGTGCGGGCAGAGCGGGCGCGGGCGTTTTCGGTATCTGCACCATGACGTACCGCATCTTTGCAGAACCTGTGCGTAGCGCTCAGGTTAGGGTCCCCGCCCGGTCACGCCTCGGTGCGCGTCACGCGGGTGACCAGGTCGGACCACCCGTTCTCCAGCCGCTCCATGGGCATGCCGCACTGCTTGGTCAGGTGGTGGATGAGGCCGGGGTCGAGATACGCCATGAGCGTCTGGGCGAGGAGATCGCAGTCGGCGTCCGGCACGATCTGCCGCAGCAGCATGGCGACGTGGGTGTGCAGCGCCCGGTACGAGGGGTGGGCGAAGCGGCGCGTCGGCTCCGGCTGCGCGGCCAGTTGCAGGTCCAGCTGCTCGGCCGCGCGGTACAGCACGGCGACACCGAAGGCCCGCAGCCGCTCCACCGGCGGCGCACCCGGGCCCAGCGGCGGCGGCCCGCCGATGAAGTCGGCCTGCAGCTTCCGCGCGGAGTGGTCCAGCAGCGCCGTCAGCAGGCCGGTGCGGTCGCCGAAGCGGCGGAAGACCGTCCCCTTGCCCACGCCGGCCGCCGCGGCCACCGCCTCCATGGTGACCCCGGCCGCCCCGTGCTCCGCGATCAGCTCCGTTGCCGCCTCCAGCAGCCGGGCGCGGTTGCGTGCCGCGTCGGCGCGCAGGCAGGGCTCGTCGGGGGCGGAGCCGACCTCCAGCAGCTGGGGCTTGCCCTCGGGCTCCTGAGACTGCGGGAACGGCGGCAGTACGGCGGACATGAAGCCAGCGTAAAGCATCGGGAATGAAACTGGACCGCGGTCCGGTTAAGGTGCTAGAAATTAAACGGACCCCGGTCCGGATCGTAACGGCAGTGTTTCAGCATCCTTGGAGTTCGCATGTCTGTTCGCATCCTCGCGCTCGTCGGCAGCCTTCGCGCCGGTTCGCACAACCGTCAGCTCGCCGAGGCGGCCGTCAAGCTCGCCCCCGAGGGCGCTGAGGTCGTGCTCTTCGAGGGCCTGGCCGACATCCCCTTCTACAACGAGGACATCGACGTCGAGGGCACCGTCCCCGCCACCGCGGCCAAGCTGCGCGAGGCCGCGCAGGCCGCGGACGCGTTCCTGCTCTTCTCCCCCGAGTACAACGGCACCATCCCGGCCGTACTGAAGAACGCCATCGACTGGCTGTCCCGCCCGTACGGCTCCGGCGCCTTCGGCGGCAAGCCGGTCGCCGTGGTCGGCACCGCGTTCGGCCAGTACGGCGGCGTGTGGGCGCAGGACGAGACCCGCAAGGCCGTGGGCATCGCCGGCGGCAAGGTGCTGGAGGACGTCAAGCTCTCCATCCCCGGCTCCGTGACGCGCTTCGCCGAGACCCACCCGGTCGACGACGCCGAGGTCGCCGCGCAGCTGACCGAGGTCATCGCGCGCGTCCACGGGCACGCGGGCGAGGTCGTCGCGGCCTGACCTGCCCCGAGGCCCTTGAGGAGGGGCCGGAGCCGAGCGCTCCTGCCCCTCCTCGCATGCCCGGCCCCTCCTCCCGCGTCACGCCACCACCGTCGACGCCAGCCCCCGCAGCTCCTCCAGCGCCGCCGCCACCGCCGGCCGCTCCCGGCAGCCCCGGCGAGTACAGGTGAGCACCTTGCGGTGCGGGTCGCCGACACAGCGGACCCGGGTGATCGGGAGCTGCGGGGTCAGCTGGGCCAGCCGCGGGATCAGCGCGACGCCGAGCCGGCCGGCGACCAGGTGGGCGGTGACGTTCCAGTCCAGCGCGTGATGGACCACGTCCGGGGTGAACCCGGCCGCCCCGCACGCCGACATCACATGCGGGCGGCAGGGGCTCTGGGGCACCGGCGCGATCCAGTCCTCGTGCGCCACCTCCGCGAGGTCGACGCGTTCGAGTCCGGCCAGCGGATGGTCGTCGGGGACGACGAGGTCGTACGGGTCGTCCAGCAGCGGCTGCTGGTCGAAGCGCGCGTCGCTCAGCGGCGGGTTGTGCGGGGTCACCTCCACCACGGCCAGATCGGCCTCCCCCTCGAAGAGCAGGTCGAAGCTCTCCGGGACCCCCGACTCCCGAATCCGTACGGTCAGCTGCGGATGCCGCTCCCGCATCCCTACGGCCATCGGCGCCAGCAGTACCGACACGGCCGTCGTGAAGCCGCTGACGCGCAGCTGCCCGGCGGGGGCGCCGTACTCGGCGCGCAGGTCGAGCTCGGCCGCCTCCCAGCGCGCGGCGATCGCATCCGCGTGTGCGAGCAGGCTCTCGGCCGCCGCGGTGAGGCGCACCCCGCGGCCCTGGGGTTCGAGGAGGTCGACGCCCAGGTCGCGGGCCAGCTGGCGGATCTGCTGGGAGGCGGCGGACGGGGTGAAGTGCAGGGCGCGGGCGGCCGCGGTGACCGTGCCGTAGTGCGCCACGGCCCTCAGTACGTGCAGTCGGCGCAGGTCAATCATGAAGCCCACGCTTCAAGGTGACGTCCGGAAAGTCAACCTGGACGTACACGAAGGCGCATCGCACCCTTGGTTGTGTCGCGACGGTCAACCAGCCACGAGGTACGAGGAGTCACCATGACCAGCACGACCGGCACCGCCTGCCCGCACTGCGGGTGGCCCGACGGAGCCGAGCCCTACCGGGTGGTGTCCCGGCACGGCACGGCGGCGGGCAGCACGGTGTGGACGCGGTGCGCCTGCGGTTCGTTGCAGGTGCGCATGGTGGACGCCCGCGGCATGCGCGTCGTCTCCCGCAGCCGGCCCACGGGGGCTCCCGCGCACTCGCCCGGCCGGTGACGTCGGTTCAGTCGAGCCCGGCCAGCCGCTGTACGGCAGGAGCCGCGAAGTTCTCGATGAAGGCCGCCGGTTCCCCGGTGCGCGGGCCGAGGATCACCGTGTCGATGTCGAGCTCGGTGTAGGCCGCGATGTCCCGGGTGAAGGCGTCGAGGTCACCCCGGACGACGGCCTCGCCGGCGTGGAGGACGGTCTTTCGGATCTCGTCGTAGTCGCGCCCCTCGGTGTCGCAGTGGCCGCGCAGCACGTCGAGCTTGTGCCGGACCTCCTCCGGCGAGGAGGCGAACAGGTTGCACGCGTCGCCGTACCGGGCGACCAGCCGGAGCGTCTTCTTCTCGCCGCCCCCGCCGATCATGATCTCGGGGTGCGGGTCGCTGAGGGGCGCCGGGACGCAGAGGGTCTCGGCGAGCCGGTAGTGCTTGCCCTCGAACGGGCCGTTGGCCTGCGGGTCCCACATCTGGAGGCAGATCCGCAGGGTCTCCTCCAGCCGCTCGAAGCGCTCGGCGACCGGCGGAAACGGCACGCCGAGCCCCTCGTGCTCGCGGCCGTACCAGGCGGCGCCGATCCCGAGGGTGGCCCGGCCGCCGGACAGCACGTCGAGCGAGGTGGCGATCTTGGCGAGCAGGCCGGGGGGACGGTAGGTCACGCCGGTCACCAGGGCTCCGAGGCGGACCGTGGAGGTGTGGGCGGCGAGGTAGCCGAGGGTCGTGTACGCCTCCAGCATGGGGTCCTCGGCGCGGTCGTTGGTCTCCATCTGGAAGTAGTGGTCCATCACCGACAGCCAGCTCAGGCCTGCCGCCTCGGCCGCGGCGCCCGCGGCGGCGAGCTCCGCTCCGAGCGCGGGCCCTGCGCCGGGATGGTCGAACCGGTTGATGTGCACGCCGACTCGCATGGCCTGTCTCTCCGTTCACCCGGATGTCCAGCGACCCTGACGACGCTAGATCTTCGAGTGCGCTCGAAGTCAAGCCCGCCGCGTGACCGCCGTCAGGCCGCGCCGGCAAGTTGGTCGCCGAGTGCGGTACGCCGGTACAGCACCCGCCGTCCGTCACGGGCCCGGGCGACGAGCCCCGTCGCGTGCAGCACCTTCAGATGCTGGGAGACCGCGCTGGGCGTCACGCCGAGGCGCCGGGCGAGCTCGACCGTGGGGAGCGGTTCGGCGAGCAGCCGCAGGACCGTGGTGCGGGGCGCGCCGAGCAGGGCGGTGAGGGCGGAGGCGTCGGGCTCGGGCCGCGGTTCCCACAGGGTCGCGGCGCCCCTGCTGGGATACGCCAGCATCGGCGCTTCGTCGGCGCTGAGCGGCGGGGCGGGTTTGTGTGAGAACAGCGACGGGACCATGCGCAGTCCGCGCCCGGAGCCGTCCACCTCGTGCCGGCCGATCATCCGGTCGACGCGCAGGACGCCGTCGCGCCAGCGGACGTTGCGGTGCAGGTCGGAGAAGAGGAGGTGGGCTCCGCCCGTGGCCAGTTGCCGGGCGCGGTGCGTGATGTCGGCCTCCAGGACGAGCCGCATCCGTGACCAGTCGGGACGAATCGCCAACTCCCAGTACCGATGCAGGAGTTCGCACAGCTCCTCCAGCAGCTCCGCCACAGGCGCGTCGCCTGGCGCGGTGAGCTGCCGCAGGGCGTCCGGGAGCGGGTGCGGGGCATGGGTCGCGAGCAGGTCGCGCCGTACGAGATCCGGTGGCGTGGCCCCTACGACGGTGAGCTGGTCGGTCAGCGTGGGTGCGAAGGTCGTCGGGCGCGGGGTCAGGAAGTCGGGCAGGGTCAGGTTCCGGCCGACCAGGGCCCGCAGCAGCCCGGCGTCGGCGGGGTCGAGGCGTTCGAGGACCGAGCGGCGCCACGGCGTGTGCAGGGGGTAGAGGCCCGGGGCGCGCAGGGCCCGAAGGCTGCCCATGACCTCGCGCAACGGCGAGATCGCGAACCGGGTGTCCGCGAGGTCGTCGACGTCGAGCAGGAAGCTGATCATTAAGCCTCCGGCTACATCCTTTGGCAACCGTCCGTCGCTGCCGTGGACTTCGGCGTATGACGGATCACAACTCCCGGCAGGCTACTCCGGCGATCGCGCTGCTCGCCTTCGCCTGCGGGGTCGCGGTGGGCAATGTCTACTTCCCGCAGGCCATTGGCCCGTTGGTGGCCTCGGGCCTCGGCGTCTCCCCCGACGCGGCCGCCACGGTGGTGACCGCGACCCAGTTCGGCTACGCGGCCGGCATCTACCTGCTCGTGCCGCTCGGCGACCGGGTGCGCCCCCGTCGGCTGCTCGTCACCCTGCTCGCGCTGACCGGCCTCGGTCTGCTCGCCGCGAGTTCGGCGCGGGCGCTGCCGCCCTTGGTCGTCGCGAGCACGCTCGTCGGTGCGGTGACGGTGATCGCGCCGCTCGCCGGTGTGCTGGCGGCCGGCCTGGTGCCCGCCGAACGGCGCGGAGTCGTGAGCGGCACGCTGCTGAGCGGCTCCCTGGCCGGCATGCTGCTGTCCCGTGCGGTCGGCGGCGCCCTCGGCGACTGGCTGGGCTGGCGGGCGCCGTACGTCCTCGCCGCCGTGCTCTCCTTCACGGTCGCCGCCCTGCTGGCCCGCATGCTGCCGACGCTGCCCCCGTCGGTGGCCCGGGCCCCCTACCCGGCGCTGCTCGCGGCGCCGCTGCGTCTGCTGCGCACCGAGCCCGAGCTGCGCCGCTCCTGCCTGTACCAGGCGACGGTGTTCGCCGGGTTCTCCGCGGTGTGGACGGGCGTGGCGATGCTGCTCACGGGACCGGTGTACGGCATGAGCGTGCAGGCCGCCGGGCTGCTGGCGCTCGTCAACGCGGCGACGATGCTGTGCACGCCGGTCGCCGGGCGGCTGGTGGACCGCCGGGGTCCGGACCGGGTCAACCTCGTGTGCTTCCTCGTGGTCGGTGCCTCGGCGGTGGTGCTGGCGTTCGGCGGCCTGGGCGGCGTGCCCGGGCTGACCGCGCTGGTCGTCGGCACGCTGCTGCTCGACGTCGGCATGCAGTCCGGGATGGTCGCCAACACGGTGCGGATCTACGGCCTCGGCGCGGACGTCCGCAGCCGCCTCAACACCGCGTACATGACCTGCGCCTACCTGGGTGGCACGGCCGGCTCGTGGCTGGGTGCCCGGGCCTACGGCCGCTTCGGATGGACCGGCGTGTGCGCACTGGTCGCGACGCTCACCGCGGTGGCGGTCGCCCGCCATGTGAGCCGTCGCAACGCCGTCACCGTGCCATCCGCTCCGACTCCGCCTGCTCCTGCTTCTTCGAAGCCCGCAGGCTGGTCACCGTCGTGACGGCCAGGACGAGCACGATGAAGCCGAGCGAGAAGGGGATGCTGATCTCCGGGACGTGGACGCCGGATTCGTGCAGCGCGTGCAGGAAAAGCTTGACGCCGATGAAGCCGAGGATGATCGACAGGCCGTAGCTGAGGTGGACCAGCTTCTTCAGCAGCCCGCCGATGAGGAAGTACAGCTGCCTGAGGCCCATCAGGGCGAAGGCGTTGGCCGTGAACACGATGTACGGGTCCTGGGTCAGCCCGTAGATCGCGGGGATGGAGTCGAGGGCGAACAGGACGTCGGTGGAGCCGATCGCCAGCATCACGACCAGCATCGGGGTCATGACCCGCTTGCCGTTCTCGGTGATGAACAGCTTGGTGCCGTGGTACCGGTCGGCCACGCCGAAGCGTTTCTCCACTGCCTTCAGCAGCTTGCTTTCCTCGTACTCCTCCTCGTGCTCCTCCTTGCGGGCGTCCTGGATCAGCTTCCAGGCGGTCCAGATCAGGAAGGCGCCGAAGAGGTAGAACACCCAGGAGAACGCGGAGATGATGGCCGCGCCGGCCGCGATGAAGCCGGCGCGCAGCACGAGGGCCATGATCACGCCGACCATCAGGACGCGCTGCTGGTACTGCGAGGGCACCGCGAACTTGCCCATGATCAGGACGAAGACGAAGAGGTTGTCGACGCTGAGCGACTTCTCCGTGATGTACCCGGCGAAGAACTCGCCGGTGGGTCCGCCACCGCCGTAGAAGAACAGGCCGAGGCCGAACAGACAGGCCAGGACGACCCAGACGATGGTCCACGTCCCCGCTTCACGGATGGAAACGTCGTGGGGTTTGCGACCGATGAAGAAGTCCACGGCGACGAGCGCGCACAAGGCCACGATGGTCAGCAGCCAGACGGAGAGAGAGACGTTCACGGGGTTGTACTCCTGGTGCAGGTGGGGCCTTGACAGCGTTGTCGCCTCTTGGCATCCCTTCCACCTGCGAGAGGTGAACAACGGGTCATGTCCTGGCAAGCTCCAGGGTCACGCGGGTGCCACCCGCCGGACGGCGGGGAGGTTCCGCCGAACGGCGGCCCTCCGGGCGGGGACCGGTGCGCAGATCATGGCCGCAGAGCCGCAGAGCCGTCCGGCACCCCCGTACTGCCGTATGAGGAGACCCCATGACCCAGGCCCCGCCCCCGCCCCCGTTCGACCCCGAGCTCGCCGCCGCCCTGGAGCTCATCAAGGACATGATCTCGCCCGGCCTCACGATGGACGGGATAGCCGACGTCCGCCAGGGTCCGGGGATCGAGATGCTGGCCCAACTGGACCTGACCGTGGACGGCTTCTTCGAGGTCGAGGACCGGGTGGTGCCGGGCCCTGAGGGCGCGCCCGAGATCTCCCTGCTGATCTGCCGGCCGGCCGCCCCTGCCGGCGCGGGACCGCGGCCCGTGATCTATCACGTCCACGGTGGCGGCCTGATCATCGGCAACAACCGCGTCGGCGTCGACGTTCCCCTGGCCTGGGCGAAGGAACTGGACGCGGTCGTGGTGTCCGTGGAGTACCGGCTCGCGCCCGAACACCCGTATCCGGCGCAGATCGAGGACGTGTACGCCGGGCTGGAGTGGACGGCGAAGCATGCGGCCGAACTGGGAGGCGACCCGCAGCGGATCGTCGTCGCCGGTGCCAGTGCGGGTGGCGGACTGTCCGCGGCACTTGCCCTGCTCACCCGGGATCGCCGGGGGCCCGAGCTGATCGGGCAGATGCTGATGTGCCCGATGCTGGACGACCGCAACGACACCCCGTCCGCCCACCAGATGGCCGGGCTCGGCATCTGGGACCGTACGGCGAACGAGACCGGCTGGACGGCGCTTCTCGGCGAGCGACGGGGCGGTCCCGACGTCTCCGCGTACGCTGCGCCGGCCCGTGCGGAGGTGCTGTCCGGGCTGCCGCCGGCCTTTGTGGACGTCGGTTCCGCGGAGACGTTCCGCGACGAGGTCGTCGCCTATGCGTCCCGGATCTGGCAGGCCGGAGGGGTGGCCGAGCTGCATGTGTGGCCCGGCGGTTTCCACGGGTTCGACGGCTTCGCGCCGCAGGCGGCGGTTTCGCAGGCGTGTCGGGGGGCTCAGCTGGCGTGGCTGAAGAGGTTGTTGAGCGGGTGAGATGTGGGGGGCCGGGGGGCGGGGGTTGCGCCCACTCGCCTGCCGGGTCCTGGTGTTGTGCGGCTGCGGGTTGTCGGTGGCTCGTCGCGCACTCCCCGCGCGCCTGGGGTGGGTCGCCGTCCCCGGGGTTCTGTGCGAGGGGCTCCGGTCCTCGCTCCCGTACCGCACCATGGGCCTATGAAAGAGCTGGCCGGACGTCTGACCGCGTTGGATCCGGATGCCGGGGCGGCCGTGCGGGTCATCGCCTACTTCGATCGGCTCGCCGAGTCGCGGGCCGGGCTGGAGGCGCTGGTGCGTGGTGCCGCCGTGCTGGCCGGGGTGCCGGCTCGGCTGGTGGACGTGGACCGGCGGGTTCAGGTCCGGGTCGAGGTCGACGGGACGCGGAGGGACAGCGAGGTACCGCCGGATCCCGCGTGGCCGTCCGCCGCACTCACGCCGGGCGGCGTTCCGGCGCTGTGGCTGGAGCGGGCCCAGGAGGCGCAGCCGAGTGTCGTGGACGCGGTGATCCTGGAGCGGGCGGCCGGGGCCGTACGGCTCGTGCTCGACCGGACCCGGGGGCGGGCGCCTGCCGACGACCCGGCGCTGGTCGAGACCGTCCTCGACGCCACGGCACCGGAGCCGGCACGGCTGCACGCCGCCCGCCGCCTGGGGCTCGACCCCGCCGCGGCGGCACGCGTGCTGGCCCCGCTGGACGGCCAACCCCGCGTCGTGCCCGCGCACTTGGACGCAGAGCCGACCGTCGGCCGCGTGGGCGTCGGGCCCGCCGTCCCGGTGCTCGATCTGCCGCGCTCCTGGTCGCAGGCCCGCATCGCGCTACGGTTCACGGCCGAGGGCACCGCCCACGACCCCGGTCCCGGCGTCGTGCACGCCGACGAGCTGGGCGGCGTCGCCCTCCTCGCCGACCTCGTACTGCCGGGCGCCGAGCCGCCGCCCGACGTACAGGCCCTGGAGGCGGCAGCGGCGGCCGCGCCCTGGCTGCTCGCCACGCTGCACGCGGTCGCCTCGACGGTGAGCCTGCGGGCGGCGGCGGCCGAGATCAACGTCCACCACTCCACACTCCAGGAGCGACTGGCCCACGCCGAGCACCTCCTGGGCTGGCCGCTGCGCACTCCGCAGGGCAGGTTCCGGCTCGGCCTGGCACTGGCTATGCGGCACCTGGTGCGGAACTAGGGGATTTTCCGGATCACGCAGGCAAGGCGCACCCCCTGGCGGCCGTGGCCGTTCGAGGATCGTCTCGCCACCCGCCTGCTGGACCGGGTCGCGGCTCAGGAACTCCGAGGCTGCTCGGGCGGCCTCGGCTCAGCGTCCACTGAGTTTCGGGCGGCGTCGCCGGCCACTGCTTGCATGCGCGCTATACGCGCACTCGCCGGAAATTTCACGGATGGCCTATCCTGGAGGTCATTCATCTCGGGACGGAGGACTCCGGCGCCATGACTGCCACGGACCCCGCGCTCACCGCGCTCGCCCAGGGCTGGTGCGCTCTCTCCCTGCTGCACGGGAGGATCGAGGCGCACATCGAGCGCGCCCTGCAGACCGGGCACGACCTGAGCGTGCGGGAGTACTCCCTGCTCGACGTGCTCAGCCGCCAGCACAGCGGCGAAGGCGGCCACCTGCAGATGAAGCAGGTCGCCGACGCCGTCGTCCTGAGCCAGAGCGCCACCACCCGACTGGTCACCCGGCTCGAGGACCGCGGCCTGCTCTCCCGCTACCTCTGCCCCACCGACCGCCGCGGCATCTACACCGACGTCACCGAAGCAGGCCTGGCGCTCCTCGACGAGGCACGGCCCACCAACGACAAGGCACTGCGCCAAGCCCTCGACGAGGCCGCGACCAATCCCGAGCTGGCCCCACTCGTCCGGGCCGTCGAGACGCTTCACGTCCCCGCCTGAGGCCGCCCCGCTTCGCGCTACGCCTGGCCCCCGACCGACAGCACCAGCTTTCCGCGCACCCGCCCCGCACTGCTGATCCGCCAGGCCTCCGCGGCCTCGGCGAGCGGCAGCACACGGTCGATGTGGACGGCGAGCCGGCCCGCGTCGGCCAGTTCGCCGAGGGCCGTCAGATCGGCCGGGTCGGGGCGCACCCACAGGACGTGGCCGCCCTTCGCCAGGACGTCCGGGTCGGCGATGGACACCACCCGGTCACGGCGCTTGAGGACCTGCTGGGACACGTCCACGGAGTCGCCCCCGACGAAGTCGAGCGCCGCGTCGACGCCGTCCGGGGCCAGCTCGCGAAGCCGGTCGGCCAGGCCGTCGCCGTAGGCCACGGGCTCGGCGCCGAGCTCCCGGACGAAGTCGTGGTTGCGCTCGCTCGCGGTGCCGATGACCCGGGCGCCGAGCGCGACGGCGATCTGCACGCCGAACATGCCGACCCCGCCGGCCGCGGCGTGCACCAGGACCGTCTCGCCCGCACGCACATCCACGCGCTTGACCGACTGGTAGGCGGTCAGTCCCGCCAGCGGTACGCCTGCCGCCTGCTCCCAGCTGAGCGAGGCCGGCTTGCGCGCCACCAGCCGCACATGCGCGGACACCAGTTCGGCATAGGTGCCGAGCTGCACGGAGTCCTTGCGGAGATAGCCGTACACCTCGTCACCGGGCGCGTACTCGTCGACGTCCAGGCCGACCTTTTCGACGACTCCGGCGACGTCCCAGCCGGGAATCATGGGGAAGTGGGTCTCCATGAGCGGGTCGAGGTACCCCGCCCCGAGCTTCCAGTCCACGGGGTTGACCCCGGCGGCCTTCACGCGGATGAGGATCTCGCCCGGAGCCACCTTGGGGTCGGCGTGCTCCACCAGCTTCAGATCCTCGGGCTGACCGTAGCGCTGCAGTGTGATGGCCTTCATGGTCTCCATGTAACCACACGACCATTACCGGCATACGCAATATATGCATCTACATTCGTCGTGCGGCCTAGCATTATTCGTCGTGGCGGCCCCGCGTTGACGCGATCTCCGATGTGGCCGTACACATGGCCCCATGAGCGCGCCACACCTTCCCCTGTCCGGCATCACCGTGGTCAGCCTGGAGCAGGCCGTGGCCGCCCCGTACGCCACCCGGCAGCTCGCCGATCTCGGCGCGCGTGTGATCAAGGTCGAACGGCCCGGCGAGGGGGACTTCGCCCGCCGGTACGACACGACGGTGCACGGTCATTCCAGCTATTTCGTGTGGCTCAACCGCTCCAAGGAGTCCCTGACGCTGGACCTCAAGGATCCGCGCGGCCGCGAGATCCTGCACCGGCTCCTCGACGACGCCGACGTGTTCGTGCAGAACCTGGCGCCGGGCGCCGCCGACCGCCTCGGCCTGGGCGTCGAGGCGCTCGGCGCGCGGTGGCCGCGGCTGATCCCGTGCACGATCTCCGGGTACGGCACGTCCGGGCCGTGGGCCGACCGGAAGGCGTACGACCTGCTGGTGCAGTGCCAGACCGGGTTGGTGTCGCTGACCGGAACCCCTGACGAGACCGGGCGCGTCGGCATCTCCGTCGCCGACATCGCGGCCGGGATGTACGCGTACAGCGGCATCCTCACCGCCCTCTTCACGCGCGCCACCACAGGCACGGCCCACCCGGTGGAGGTCTCCCTGTTCGAGGCGCTGGCCGAGTGGATGGGCCAGCCCGCCAACTACACCCGGTACGGCGGCACCCAGCCCCCGCGACTGGGCACCCAGCACCCCACCCTCGCTCCCTACGGCGCCTACCCGGCCGCCGACGGCAAGGAGGTGCTGTTCTCCATCCAGAACGAGCGCGAGTGGGCCGTCCTGTGCGATCGGTTCCTGGGCCGGACCGAGCTGACCGACGACCCGCGCTTCGCCACGAGCTCCGCGCGGGTGGCGCACCGGGACGAGGTCAACGCCGTCGTCGCCGAGCGCTGCGCCCGCTCCGACGCCGAGGAGATCCTCAAGGAGCTGGAGTCCATCGGCATCGCCTGCGCCGGGGTCAACGACGTCACCGCGTTTCTGGACCACCCGGTCCTCGCCGCCCGCGAGCGCTGGCGCGACGTGCCCGTGCCCGGCGGCGCGACGGTGCAGGCCCTGCTCCCGCCGGCCGACCTCGCGGGACTGCCCGCGCGCATGGACCCGGTGCCTGCGGTGGGCGAGCACACGGAGGCGCTCCTCACCGAACTCGGGCGCACCGGCGAGGAGATCGAGGCCCTGCGCGCCGACGCGGTGATCTGACAACCGGCCCCCTGAGCGACCGAACGCGGCCCGCCCTCCGTGCGTCACAGTGTCGGGCGGCTGCGGCACCGCCCTTCCCGTGCCTGCCGCTGTCCGTTCAGGGGGATCCATGCGTACGACCGCTTCACGCACCGCCTTGCTGCTCACCGCCCTCGCCCTGCTCACCGCCGGATGCGGCACCGTCACGGCAGGCTCCGACGACGCGGACCCGGCCCCGGAGACGAAGGACCGCGCCCACGAGGTCGCCGAGGCCTGGGACGGTTCACCGGCCGCAGACGCCTGGCGCAAGGGCTACTACCCGATGGCGGACGCGGTGCAGCCACCCGAGGACGCCTTCCACAACGAGGACGACAAGGAGGCCTACGGCCGCCAGAACTTCGAGCTGCGCGGCGACCTCCCCGACTCCAAGCAGCGGGAAGGGAAGGTGACGTGGCGGAACGGCGGTTCCCTCACGCTGCCGCTCATGGGAGCGCAGGAGGCGTACAAGACGGTGGACCGCACGGACGCGCCGGCTCCGCGCCTCGTCGTGACCGGGGCGAAGCTGGGCGAGACGACGCTGGTCACGAGCCGCGGCCCGGCCACCGTCCCGGCCTGGCTGTTCACCGTCGAGGGCTACGACACCCCGCTCAAGCGGGTCGCCGTGAAGCCCTCGAAGCTTCCCGAGCCGCCCATCGGGCCGGCTCGGGACACCCCCTCCGAGGGTCTGTGGGAGCTCAACCGGCTGGTGGAGACGGCAGCGGACGGCCGCTCCGTCACCGTGCTGGCCCACCACGGTTCCTGCGACGACGGACCCGCCGTGGACGTGCTGGAGACGGACGGCAGCGTCGTCCTGTCCGGCCACGTCGTCGGCATGAAGGACGGCCCGTGCACCTCCGACCTGCGCGCGAAGAAGGTGATCGTCGAGCTGGACCGCCCGCTCGCCGACCGGCTCCTGCTGGACGCGTTCACGGGCCGCCCGGTGCCGCAGGGGAACCCCGACGGACCTTCGGGCAGCTGGAGCTGACAGACCGTCACGGCCTTTTGTGGTCGAGGCGCCATCAACTGCTCAGGGCTGCCTCGGCCGCCGCCACGGCCTGCTCGGCGTAGCCGCGTCCGAAGAGGACGGCGTGCACCAGGAGCGGGAAGAGCTGGTGGAGGGCGATCCGGTCGGACCAGCCGGCGGCGAGGGGGGTCGCGCCCTGGTAGCCGTCCAGGATCCGGTCCAGGTGGGGGCAGCCGAAGAGGTGGAGCATGGCGAGGTCGGTCTCACGGTGGCCGCCGTGTGCGGCCGGGTCGATCAGCCAGACGTGCCCGTCGGCGCCCCACAGGACGTTGCCGTTCCACAGGTCGCCGTGCAGCCGGGCGGGCGGCTCGGCGGGGCCCGCCAGCTCGGGGAGCCGCTCGCAGGCCCGCTCGATCACGGACGCCTCCGCGCTGCGGACCGTGCCCTCGTCCACAGCGCGGCGCAGATACGGCAGCACCCGGTGCTCGGCATACCAGCGTGGCCAGTCCGGGGCGGTGACGTTGCGCATCGGGGCGAGCCCGATGTACGCGTGCTCTGGGCCGCCGGGCGGTGCGGCGCCGAACGCCGGTGCGCCGGTGGCGTGCAGTGCGGCCAGTTCTCGGCCGAACCGCTCGGCTGCCTCGGCGGTGGGAGGGCCGGTCGCCACGCGGTCCGTGACCAGCCACTGCCCGTCCTGGCCGTGCACGGCGGGGATACGGACCCGGCCGGCGTCGGCCAGCCAGCGCAGCCCGGCCGCCTCGGCCTGTGCGGCGCCGTCGCCTTCGCCGCGTTTGACCATCACGACCTGCCCGCCGGCGAGGGTGACTTCGGCGAGCGTTCCGGAGAGCCGGCGTTCACCGGTGACCGGAAGGCCGGTGAAGTGCGCGGCCGTGGCGCCGGGGCCGTCGAGGGAGTCGTACACGGGCCACAGGGTACGGCCGCCGCCCGCCGTACCGAAGGCATCCACTCGGTCAGCTGTTGGCTGCGGCCTTCTTGATCGCCTCACGGATTCTGGCGTACGTGCCGCAGCGGCAGACGTTCTCGATCCGGTCGATGTCCGCGTCCGTCGGCCGGGGTGTCTTCTTCAGCAGCGCGGCCGTGGCCATGATCTGGCCCGGCTGGCAGAAGCCGCACTGGGCGACGTCGCAGTCGAGCCAGGCCTGTTGGACGGGGTGGAGCCGGTCGCCGTCGGCCAGGCCCTCGATGGTGGTGACCGCACGGTCGGCGCAGTCGGCGACCGGGACGACGCAGGGCTGGATCTCGTCGCCGTCGAGATGGCTGGTGCAGGCACGGCAGGCGCCCACGCCGCAGCCGTACTTGGGGCCGGTGACGTTCAGCAGGTCGCGCAGCACCCACAGCAGGGGCATGTCGGCGGGCGCCTCGACGGTGACCCGCTTGCCGTTGAGGGTGAAGGAGTAGGACGGCATCGGTACCTTCTCGGGTGGCTCAGAAGTTGAGGGGGAAACGGCGCGGCTCGGTGCCGGTCGCCCGTGCGTAGGCATTGGCGACGGCGCCGGACGCGGCCGGGACGCCGAGTTCACCGGCGCCGCCGGGAGCACGCCGGGAGGGCATGACGTGCGCCTCGAAGTGCAGCGGGGCGTGCTGCTGGCGGGCGTAGTGGAAGTCGGCGAAGCTGCTCTCCCGGACGGCGCCCCGGTCGATGTGCAGGCCGGCTCGGAGGATGGTGGAGATGCCGTCGACGGCCGTGCCCATGAGCTGCGCCTCCAGGCCACGCGGGTTGACTGCCGTTCCTACGTCGGCCGCCATCACCACCTTGGTCACCCGGGGGTTCTTCGGGTCGACGGCGTCGATCTCGACCAGGCAGGCCACACAGGAGTCGTACTCCTCGTGGACCGCGACACCCTGCGCGTGCCCCCTCGGCATGGTCCGGCCCCACTTCCCGGCGGTCGCGACCTTGTCCAGTACAGCCCTGACGGTCTTGCTCCGCAGTGTCGTACGGCGGAAGGCGACGGGGTCCTGGCCGAGGCTGCGGGCGATCTCGTCGACGACGATCTCCTCGGCGGTGCGCACCGTGCCGGAGTCCACCGAGCGCCAGGCGCCGAGGGGCATGGCCAGGTCGACCGAGCCCGAGTTCCCGGAGAGGCGGCCGAAGTTGTAGAGGCCGCTGTCGCTGGGGAGTGGGGCGGCTGGGGCGCGTACGGCCGAGTTCGCGCCGACTTGAGCGGGACCCACGCCGCCCTGCGTGGACAGCCCCTGTCCCTCGAAGGACTCGCTGACCGAGGCCGTCGCGTGGGCGAAGGCGACCACCCTGCCCCGCGCATGGCTGGCCCGGATCCGGTGATGGGAGGCCGGGCGCATCCTGCCGTGCCGGATGTCCTCGGCCCGGCTCCACATGAGCTTGACCGGCCGGCCTGCCTTCTTGGAGATGAGAGCCGCCTCGATCGCGGCGTCGTGGTTCAGCCGCCGCCCGAACGAGCCGCCGCCGCGCAGTACGTGGACCTGCACCTTCGACACCGGCAGGCCGAGCCGCGACGCAATGTCCTCCCGCGCGGACGTCGGGGTCTGTGAGGAGAACCAGATCTCGGCCCGCCCGGTGCGTACGTCCGCCACGGCGGTGAGGACCTCCATCGGCGCGTGGCTGACGAAGGCGAACTCGAACTCCGCCTCGGTCTGCGCCGATCCGCGCGGCGGGGGCCCGAGCTTCGGGACCGCGGCGCGCAGCCGGGAGCGGATGCCTGAGTCGGAGAGGTTCGCCAGCGGGCCGGGCGCCCACGTGATCCGGAGGGCGTCCCTGGCCTGGAAGGCGTGGTGGAAGGTCTCCGCGATCACGGCCACACCGCCGTCGATCTGGACGACCGCGTGGACACCGGGCATGGCGCGGGCCGCCCCTGAGTCGACCGAGAGGACCTTGCCGCCGATCGTCGGCGGCCGGGCCACGACGGTCGGCCTGGCTCCGGCCACCGTGAGGTCTCCGGTGTACTTCGCCTTGCCGGTGATGAGGTCGCGGGCGTCGATCCGGGTCGTGGGCCGCCCGATCAACCGGTGTTTCGACGCCGGCTTGGGATCGGTCGGCACGGCCGGCCGTGTGATCCGGGCAGCGCTCCTGGTCAGGGAGCCGAAGGTGGCCGAGCGCCCGTCCGGTGCGAAGACTCTCGTGCCGCGGGTGCGCAGGGTCCGCGCCGGGACGTGCCAGCGGCGGGCGGCCGCGGTCACCAGCTTGGCACGCGCGGTGGCGGCCAGTTGCCGGGCCGGTCCGTACAGCGAACTGACCGAACTGGAGCCGCCGGTGAACTGGTTGCCCTCGTTGCGGGCATCCGCGAGCGGGATGTCGACGTCGGCGAGCCGGGCGTCCAGTTCCTCGGCGATCATCATCGCGACGGCGGTGGTGACGCCCTGGCCGACCTCGACACGGGGCAGCCGTACGACGACCTTGTTGGCCGGAGTGACCTCCAGGACCAGCATCTCCGCGTCGGTGCCGGTGACCAGGACGTCGGAGGGCCGGCGGTCGCCGTCCGCGGGCCGCTCGGCGCCCTCCGCGGTCGCGGAGTCGCAGCCGAGCGGTGCCGCGACGGTCAGGGTGGTCGCCGCGAGCGAATAGACCACGAACTGTCGACGGGACAACTGACGGGCCAACAGGCGCTCCTCTCCGCGAACCGGACTGGTTCGACCTGTATGAGGGGTCGGTGCACCGCGGGGTTGCGCCGGTTGGTCGTTCCTTCGAACTACGGCGCGAGTTGTGAGAGGTCGGTGCTCCAATCGAGGTGCCGCATGAGCTCGTCGTCGCCCGGCCGGTCCGCGCTCGCGCCCCGGGGACCGGGGCCCGACGGGGTGTGGGTGCCGCGGGAGATGTTGCCGCTGACGGTGACGTTGTGTTCCACCCGGGGGCGGCGGAGTGTCTCGTACAGGGAGAGGGCGGCGTCGGTGTCCGGTGCGTCCCGCAGGGACTTGGCGAGGACGACGGCGTCCTCGAGCGCCATCGACGCGCCCTGCCCGGTGGCGGGGGACGCCGCGTGCGCCGCGTCGCCGATGATCAGGGTCCGGCCCGAGCGCCAGGGTGTTCCGGTGGGAAGTTCGGTGGCGTTGGTGACCATGAGGTGGTCGGCGGTGGCGGCCACCAGGTCAGCGGCCGGGGTGGAGTCCTTGCGCAGCAGCGGCAGGAGCAGGTCGCGCCATTGGGCTGGGGTGCCCTGCGCGACGGTGTCGGCGGCCAAGGGCTCGTCGGTGACGCGGGCGAACCAGTACGTCTCCCCGTCCGGCGACACCGCGTACCCGAAGGCGACGGAGCTGCCGCGCACCATGGTGATGGTCCCGGGCCGGGCTGGTCCGGGTGCGGCGTCGGTGTAGCCGTAGCAGACGTACTGCCCGGCGTAAGCCGGCCGCGCGTCCGGGGAGATGAGCCGTCGGACAGTGGAGTTGAGGCCGTCGGCCCCGATGAGGAGATCGCCGGCCGCCGTGGTGCCGTCGGCGAAGTGGGCGGTGACGCCGCCCGGGCCCTCGACCACCGACATCAGGCGCGCGCCGTGCCGGATGCCGATGCCTCTGCGCTCGACCTCGGCCTGCAAGGCGGAGTTGAGATCGCCGCGCCGCAGACAGCGGTACCGCAGGTGCGGGGTGCCGGCCTCGCCGAGCGGCACCTGGGCCAGCTCGGTGCCGGTGTCGTCCAGGACCCGCATCGAGGTCAGCGGGAAGCCGATCGCGGTCACCGCGGCCGAGGCGTCCACCTGAGCCAGGGCGCGCATGCCGTTGCTCGCGAGCGTGAGGAACGCGCCGATGTCCTCGGCGGAGTCGGGGTGTGCCTCGTGCACGACGACGTCGAATCCGGCCTTGTCCAGTGCCAGAGCCGCGCCCGCGCCCGCGATTCCGCCCCCGATGACCAGCACCTGTGCCACGCCGCTCCCCCACTCGTACGCACACGACCCCCGTGAGTCGCCCAGGTACTTCATGGAACGTCCGGGCCCCGACGTCGGTTCCTTCACCTCGGTCGTGGTCGGCGCCGCACCCACGGTGGCGGCATTCCTCATCCTGCTGTGGGTGCTGGTCATCGGCGCTCGCGCCGTCTTCCGGATGATTCCCGCCATCTCTCACGAGGAGTGCAACCATTTACGCGAGCCGGGTGTCTCACCAGATATCAGACAGTTAGCCTCCCCGGGGGACGCAATGGTACAAAAGCGAACGGCATGGGCGACAGTCGCGCTCATGGGCATCACCTTGGGAGTGGCGGCGGTCCCTGCCGACGCGGCCCCCGCCCGCACCACTCAGGCCGCCACGGCCTGCCCCACCGGTTGGGGCAGCCAGGCCGAGACACGCTCCGCCGCCACGACGGAGTCGGTGACGAACGTCCGGACCGGCCGGCACGCCTGCTTCGACCGCATGGTCGTCGACGTCCCCGGCGCGGGCAGTGGCGACCTCGGCTACTCCGTCAGGTACGTCAGCCGCCTCTACCAGGACGGTTCGGGCAACCACATCGCCGTCGGCGGCGGAGCCGTCCTCGAGGTACGCGTGGCCGCGCCCGCCTACGACCCCGACACCGGCAAGCCCACATATCCCGTGCGGGCCGGTCAGCGTCTGAAGGGCGTGGACCTCACGGGGTACCGCACCTTCAGGGACGGCCGGTTCGTCGGCAGCTTCGAAGGGGACACGCAGATCGGGCTCGGCGTCCGGGCGCGGCTGCCGTTCCGCGTGTGGGTGGCCGACAACCGGATCGTGGTCGACGTGGCGCACAACTGGACCGGGGCACGCTGAGGGCGGTCAGGGGCGGGGAGCGATCAGAGCGCCCCGCCCCGGATGGCGGCATCGCGCCCCTGATACTCCCGCAGCTTCCGATAGAGGGTGGCCCGGGCGATGCCCAACGCCGCCGCGGCGCGCGCCTTGTGTCCGCCGTGGCGGCGCAGCGCCTCCAGGATCGCGGCGCGTTCGGCGACCTCCATCGGACTGAGGTTCCGTCCCGCGGGTCCTTCCCGGACGGGATCGGGCAGTTCGCTCCGCCGCACCGGTCCGCATAGCCGCCGTTGCCGCGCCAACGCCCTCACGAGGTGGGCGAGTTCGGTGACGTTGCCGGGCCAGGGATGCCGTTCCAGCGCCAGCAGCGCGTCCAGCGACCAGGTCAGCGGCGGGCTGCCGGGGGCGGCCCCGGGAGCGAGTGCGGGGAGCAACTCCCGGATGTCCTCGGGGCGCTCCCGCAGCGCCGGCAGGGTCACCGAGCGGGCCGCGAGGGTGTCGAGGAGGCGCTGGAGGCAGGGGCCCGGTGAGGTTCCTGGCGTGTAGGTGACGACCAGGTGGACGTCGGGGCGCTCGTCCAGGAGTGAGTTGAGGGCGGCGACGTCGGACTGGGCGAGCCGTTCGGCGTGCCGCAGCAGCAGGGGCCGGTCACCGGCCCTGCCCAAGCTCCCCCAGCCTTCGGCCGGGGCAACCCCGATCTCGCCCCGCTCGTCATCGTTGAGGCCGAGTTCGCGTGATTCCGCGGCATCCACGACCAATGGGGCCGTGCCGTCGAGCAGTTCGAGGGCCAGCGTGGACTTGCCGGTTCCCCGCTCGCCCACGACGAGCAGAGGTCCCGCAGTCCGGGCCAGGGCCGTTGCCCGCGCGACAGCGTGCCGCCACGGCACCGAGTTCCCGACCAACTCGCTCTCCGGACGCGGCACGCACGTCGGCACCGGCTCCGCTGAGCGGGGCGCGAGAACGGCGACCAGGCCGACGGCGCGCCCCTCGTGCCGTACCGGAGTGATCTCGACGCTGCACCCGGCGTCCTCGGGAAGCGAGACCTCGTACGACTCGCCGGTCCCCCTCCCCCACGCCCGCGCTCCCCGCTCCAGCGCCTCCAGCACCTGCGGCGAGGCAAGGCGTGCCGCCGCCTCGCTGATCAGGCGGTCACGCCCGTCCAGCGCGACGACGGCCCGTTCGCGCCCGCGCGCGGCCCGCTCGTATGCGTCTAGCAGGGCTCGTTCCGCGGTACGCGCGCGTGCCCGCAGCTCGGCCTCCACCGCAGCGGCGGCCGCCTCGGCGAGGGCGGCGCCGGGGTGCGGTCGACAGCCCGCGCACAGGCCGGAGGCGACCGTCACCGTGCCGAGCACCTGTTCCGAATCCGGGGACAGCAGCGGCACGCTGACCGCGGAGACGTCCTGCCACACGTCGAGGAAGTGCTCGGGGCCGTGCACCTCGGCCCGGCGCCGGGTGCGCAGGGCGAGCGCGGCGCTGTTGTGGCCGACCTCGCGCTCGGACAGGTCGCTGCACGTGTCGTCGCCGGGGGCGCTGCCGGTCGACCACAGCACCCTCAGGCGTTCGTCCGTGAGCACGAGGGCCGAGCGTCCGGCGTCCAGGGCCGGGGCGATCCGGGCGAGCACAGGGCGAGCCGCCTCCAGCAGGGGCGAGTCGACGGGGTGGGCCGACTCCCGTACCGGGCCGTCGAGATCGGGCCGTACGCCGAAGAACCGGGCGCGCCGCCAGGCGGCCACGACGTCGTCCGGCACGCCCGCCGGGAGCGGGCGCCCCGTCAGGAACCGTTCGCGGGCGTGGCGCAGAGGGGCGAGGGCAGGAGGGTGTTCCGCGGTGGTCATGGCGCTCCTCACCGTATCGGGGGCCACGCGCACGCGGTGACGGCGGGCTGCGCGGGCGGAGGTTGTCTCGTATTGAGACACCCATGACCGACCGCAGCGCTCCATGATCTTGAAAGGCATGAGTCCGTCCTCGATTTTCGGCTCCTGCCCGAATCCGGGCTCGTCCCTGGCCCATCTCCTTGCTCACCCCTGACTCGCCCCCTGGAGCGTTCTGTCGTGCACACCGTTGTCGAGACCGACGTACTGATCGTGGGCAGCGGCCCGGCGGGCGCGTCGGCCGCGCTCGCGCTGAGCACCTACGGCGTGCGCAACATGGTCGTCACCCGGTACGCGAGCCTCGCCGACACGCCCCGGGCGCACATCACCAACCAGCGGACCATGGAGGTGCTGCGCGATCTGGGCGTCGAGCAGGAGGTCATCGCCAAGGCGACGCCCCGACATCTGATGGGCAACACGACGTTCTGCACGAGCCTGGCCGGCGAGGAGCTCGGCCGGGTGCGCTCCTGGGGCAACGACCCGCTGGTGCAGGCGGCGCACGAGCTGGCCAGCCCGACGCGGATGTGCGACATGCCGCAGCACCTGATGGAGCCGGTGCTGGTGAACGCGGCGATCGCGCGCGGCACCGACCTCCGCTTCAGCACGGTCTACAAGTCGTTCGTCCAGGACGAGGCAGGCGTCACGGTCACCGTCGAGGACCGGCTGCGTGGCGACGAGTACACGATTCGCGCCAAATACCTGATCGGCGCCGACGGCGGCCGTTCCCAGGTCGCCGAGGACGCCGGGCTGCCGATGGGCGGCCAGATGGGCGTCGCGGGCAGCATCAACATCGTGTTCGACGCGGACCTGAGCAAGTACACCGCGCACCGCCCCTCCACCCTGTACTGGGTCCTCGCGCCCGGCGCCACGGTCGGCGGCATCGGCGCGGGCCTGGTGCGCTGCGTACGGCCCTGGAACGAGTGGCTGATCGTATGGGGCTACGACGTGACCGCCGGCGCCCCGGACCTCACCGAGGAGTACGCCCTGTCCGTCGTACGCCAGTTGGTCGGCGACGACGGGATTCCGGTGACCATCAAGTCGTCCTCGGCGTGGACGGTCAACGAGATGTATGCGGAGACGTACGCCGACGGCCGGGTCTTCTGCGCCGGTGACGCCGTGCACCGCCACCCGCCGTCCAACGGGCTCGGCTCCAACACGTCCATCCAGGACTCCTACAACCTGGCCTGGAAGCTGAAGCTCGTCCTCGACGGCGTCGCCTCGCCGCGGCTCCTCGACAGCTACGACGCCGAGCGCGCTCCGGTCGGCAGGCAGATCGTGACCCGCGCCAACAAGTCCATCGCCGAGACCGCCCCGATCTTCGAGGCGCTCGACGGGCTGTCGCCGCAGACGCCGGAGCAGTTGTGGGCCAACATCGCCGCCCGCAAGGACGCCACCGAGGCGGCTGCCAAGCAGCGGGCCGCGCTGCGCGAGGCGATCGCCTTCAAGGTGTACGAGTTCAACGCGCACGGTGTCGACCTCAACCAGCGCTACGCCTCCGACGCGGTCGTCCCCGACGGCACGCCCGACCCCGGCTTCACCCGCGATCCCGAACTGCACCACCAGCCCACCACCCGCCCCGGCGCCAAGCTTCCGCACGCCTGGATCACCTCCGGGACCCGGACCCTGTCCACCCTCGACACCGTCGGCCAGGGCCGCTTCACCCTGCTCACCGGCATCGGCGGCGAGGCGTGGCTGCGGGCGGCCGAGGCGCAGCCCCTCGACATCGCCACGGTCGTCATCGGACCGGGCCGGGAGTTCGAGGACCCCTACGGCGACTGGGCCGGCCTGAGCGAGATCTCGGACGCGGGCGCCCTCCTCGTACGCCCCGACGGGTACGTGGCGTTCCGGCACGCCGACGCGGCCGTGGACGCCGAGCGGTTGCTGACCGACGCGCTGCGGCGGATTCTCGGGCACGGTTGAGATGGACGCCCAGGAAGCCGAAGAAGGACTGAAAGCCGAAGAAGGGCATGAAGCCGCGGGACGGGCGGCCGCACGACAAGAAGCCCGGGAAGGAGCCGACATGACCGGTGACGCGCCGGACACGGTCACCGACGAGGTCGTCGCGAGTCTGCGGGGCACGGACGACCCCCGTCTGCGGGAGCTGCTGACCGGCCTGATCCGGCATCTGCACGCCTTCGCGCGGGAGTCGCGGCTGACGCAGGAGGAGTGGGAGCGGGCGGTCGGGTTCCTGACGGCGACCGGGCAGGCGTGCACCCGGACCCGGCAGGAGTTCATCATGCTGTCCGACGTGCTCGGCCTGTCGATGCTCGTCGAGTCGATCAACGACCGGCATGGTCCCGGCGCCACCGAGTCGACGGTCCTCGGCCCGTTCCACATGACCGAGTCGCCGGTGCGCGCGCTCGGCGCGAACATCGACCTGGTCGGCGGTGGCGAACCGTGTGTGGTCAGCGGGCGCGTGCTGTCCCGGGACGGCGGCCCGCTGCCCGGTGCCGTCGTCGACGTGTGGCAGGCCGACGGCAACGGCTTCTACGACGTGCAGCAGCCGGACGTACAGCCTCCGGGCAACGGCCGCGGCCTGTTCACCGCGGACGGCGAGGGACGGTTCTGGTTTTGTACGTGCGTGCCGAGCCCGTACCCGATCCCGACGGACGGACCGGTCGGCGCGCTGCTGCGGGCCACCGGACGGCACCCCTACCGGCCCGCGCACATCCACTTCATCGCCTCGGCCGACGGACACGCCCCGGTGACCACGCACATCTTCGTGGCGGGCAGCGACTACCTGGACTCGGACGCGGTGTTCGCCGTCAAGCCGGGCCTGGTCAACGACTTCGCCCCGGTGGACGACCCGTCCGCGGCACGGGAGTTCGGCGTGCAGAGCCCGTTCCGGCACGCGCGCGTCGACCTCGTACTGGAGCCGTCGTGAGCGACGTCCTCGACTTCTCCTACGACGCCCTGCCCGTCCGGGTCGTCTTCCGGCCCGGCGCCGCGGTGTCCGCGACGCCGGGCGAGGTCGAGCGGCTGGGGCGGCGGCGGGTGCTGGTGGTGTGCGGGACGCGGGGCTCGGACACCGCGAGGGCGGTCGCCGACGCGCTCGGTCCGGCCTGCGTCGGTGTGCACGACCGGGCGCGGATGCACGTCCCCGTCGAGGTTGCCGACGTGGCCGTCCAGGCGGCTCGCGCGGCGGGCGCCGACGGGTGCGTCGCGGTGGGCGGCGGCTCGTCGATCGGGCTGGGCAAGGCGATCGCCCTGCGCACCGGACTGCCGCTGATCGCGGTGCCCTCCACGTACTCGGGCTCGGAGATGACCCCGGTCTGGGGCCTGACCGAGCACGGCGCCAAACGGACCGGCCGCGACCCGAAGGTGCTGCCCCGCAGTGTGGTCTACGACCCCGAGCTCACCCTCTCGCTGCCCGTACCCCTCTCCGTGACCAGCGGCATCAACGCGCTCGCGCACGCCGTCGAGGCCCTGTACGCCCCCGACACCTCGCCCCTCGTCGCGCTGATGGCCGAGGAGGGCGTACGGGCGATGGCGCGGGCGCTCCCGGCCGTGGCCGAGGATCCGACGTCGTCGGCCGCCCGCGCTCGCGCGCTGTACGGGGCCTGGCTGTGCGGGTCCTGTTTGGGCGCCACCACCATGGGCCTGCACCACAAGCTGTGCCATGTACTGGGCGGCAGCTTCGGCCTCCCGCACGCCGAGACGCACACGGTGGTGCTGCCGTACGTCCTGGCCCACAACGCGCCGACCGCCCCGGACGCGGCCGCCGCCGTGGCCCGCGCCCTGGACGCGGCCGACGCACCGACGGCCCTGTGGCAACTTGCGGGACGCCTCGGCGCACCCCGCTCGCTCGCCGAACTGGGCCTCGCCGAGGCGGACTTGGCGGCTGCGGCCGCGCAGACCGCGGGCTCGGCGTACGCCAACCCCCGCCCGGTCACCGCCGACGGCGTACTCGCCGTGCTGCGGGCGGCGTACGAGGGCGCGGCACCGGCCCCGGACGCCCGTTGACCCACCCACTCCCCCCACGCACGAACATCCCCCCACGACGGAAGAAAGGTGATCAGCATGCCCCTCGGTCTACTCAGGAGCCGAAACTCCCGGGGGAGTCGACGCTCGCGAGGAGCGCCGGGCGTCCCGTTGCCCGTGCCGGCCGGTGCGGGGGTGGTGGGCCGTGAGGTCGTGGATCCGGTCGGGTTGCCGATGCGCGGCGCCGACGTGACGGTGACCGCGATGGACTCGCACGAGGTCGTGGCGTCCGGTACGACGGACCCGTACGGCCTCTTCTTCGCCGCGCTCCCGCCGGGCCGCTACAGCCTCATGATCACGGCCGAGGGCCTGACACCGCACCGGGAGTCGCTGGACGTCGTCGCCGGTGCTCCGCAGCCCGCCGCGCGGGTCCAGCTGACGTCGGGCCGGCAGCTGGAACTGCCGACTGCGGGCACCTGGCTGTTCGACCCGCCCCACACGGCGATCCGGTTCATCGCCAAGCATGTCGGCATGGCCCATGTCCACGGCCGCTTCGAGCGGTTCACCGGCGGCATCCGGGTGGCACCCGACATGGCCGATTCCCAGGTGTCGGTGCGCATCGAGGCGGCCAGCATCACCACGGGCAACAACACCCGGGACAACCACCTGCGTTCGGCCGACTTCCTGAACGTCGAGCGCTACCCGTACATCGATTTCACGAGCACCCGCTTCGCCTTCCGCGGCGGCGCCAAGTGGACGCTGCAGGGGTCGCTCACCATGCACGGTGTGAGCCGCTCGGTGGAGCTGGACACCACCTACCTGGGGTCGGTCAACGGCGGCTACGGCGAGGAGCTGCGGTGTGCTGCGCTGGCCAGGGCCGAGCTGCACCGGGAGGACTTCACCCTGAACTGGCGCAGCATGCTGGCCCGCGGGATCGCGGTGGTCGGGCCGACGGTCCAGCTGGAGCTGGACGTCCAGGCGATGTACCGCACGCATGACACGCCGACCCCTCCCGACTAGGTCAGGATGGCTGAGAGGTACCTCACGCCACGGTTACGAATTGCTCAACCTCTGGTTGCGACGCGGTGATCGGGTGACTATGGGGGCATGACACTGGCCCAGCGCGCCATGAAGCAACTGGAAGTCTGGCCCGATCTGAGCTCGGGCCCGGCCAGTTGCGGTGCAGGGCGGGCACTGCGCTCCGTCCACAGCGAGATCGTGCACTTCCACTCCGACCATGACGTGGACCTGCACCTGACGGTGTCGGCCATCCGACGTTTCCACGCCGACCTCCAGGAGTCCACCGCGATCAGGCTGGTCCCCGGCTCGGGCTGGGTGACCGTGCATCTCGACTGCGACACGGACGTCGATCTGCTGATGAGCCTGGTCAGCGCAGCGCTCAAGGCCCATCAGAACATGCCGTCCCCTGCCGGGAAGCGTCCGGCAGGGGACGAGTGCAACTTCCGCCGGGTCACGGTGCTGCACCGCCGCTAGGGCCTGGGGCCCAGGAGTCGTCCTCCCCCGCCTCCAACAGGCCCGCGGCCGCGCCGACGATCCGGGGGTCGGCGGTACCGACGACTTCCTCGTCCTTGTCGTTGTAGTCGAAGCGGGCCAGCACACTGCGCATGGCCTCCACGCGCGCACGCTTCTTGTCGTTGCTCTTCACCACGGTCCAGGGCGTGTGCTCGGTGTCCGTCTCACGGAACATGGCGACCTTGGCGGCGGTGTAGTCGTCCCAGCGGTCCAGCGACGCGAGGTCCATCGGGCTGAGCTTCCACTGCCGTACGGGATCGACCTGGCGGATGGTGAACCGGGTGCGCTGCTCGCCCTGGGACACCGAGAACCAGAACTTGATCAGGTCGACGCCGTCGTCGACGAGCATGCGCTCGAAGGCAGGCGCCTGCCGCATGAAGCGCCGGTACTCGTCATCCGTGCAGAAGCCCATCACCCGTTCCACGCCGGCCCGGTTGTACCAGGACCGGTCGAACAGCACGATCTCGCCCGCGGTGGGCAGATGCTCGACGTACCGCTGGAAGTACCACTGCCCGCGCTCCCGCTCGGTCGGCTTCTCCAGCGCCACCACCCGGGCGCCGCGCGGGTTGAGATGCTCGGTGAACCGCTTGATCGTGCCGCCCTTGCCGGCCGCGTCCCGTCCCTCGAAGACGATGACGAGCCGACGGCCGGTCTCCTTGATCCAGCTCTGCAGCTTCAGCAGTTCTATCTGCTGCAGCCGCTTGTGCCACTCGTACTCCGGGCGCTCCATGCGCTTGT
This sequence comes from Streptomyces sp. R11, assembly GCF_041051905.1. NCBI lineage: Bacteria > Bacillati > Actinomycetota > Actinomycetes > Kitasatosporales > Streptomycetaceae > Streptomyces > Streptomyces sp. R11. The sequence goes on along the minus strand of NZ_CP163432.1, from coordinate 8,267,675 downwards.
CGTACGGGTAGTTCTCGCGCCACGTGTCCACCGGACTTCCGTCCGGCCGGATCAGCACGGGGTCGTCCTGGTCGGTGTAGTCGACGCGCAACCCTGACAGCAGTTCGGTGTCCATGCATACCCATGAAAGCGAGCGCTTTCATACGGGCGGCGAACCCCAGGCAAAGATCACGTAACTCCCGGAATGATCACGGTGATCCCGCTTCGACCAGCCGGGCGAGGTTGGCCAGCGCCATCCGCGTGCCGGTCTCGTTGTCCGCGGCCGGCACCACGTCGGGGATCCCCTCGTGCACGACGAGGACGTCCGTGCCGCCGTCGGCGTCCGTGAGGGTGGTGGTCATCGTCATCCTGCCGCGCAGGGCCGGGTCGTCGGTCTCGAACTCGACCTCCTCGACGACCTGCTCGTCCGGCACGAGCCGCACGAAGTGGCCGTGATACGTGTCGGTGTGCGCGTCCGACTTCCCGGTGCCGGTCGGCAGGTCATAGGTGAGCGAGACCCGGAACGCCCCGCCTTCGCGCCCCTCGAACTCGTGCACGTGCCCGCTCATGCCGTCCGGAACCCGCCACTTCTCGACGGCGTCCGCGTCCAGCAGCGCCCGATAGACGGCCGCGCGCGAGGCGTTCACATGCCAGGAGACCCGCGTCGAGTACATGGCCTCACGATAGCGGCGGGCATACGGGTCAGGGGGACTCCCAGTAGGCCAGTGCGCGCATCGCCGCCGCCGTCCGCGCGAACCCGTCCTCGCCCAGCAACGCCCGCGCGTCGGCGTTGAACCGGTCGACCTCCGGCTGCGCGGCGTCGAGTGCGGCGGCCCCGTCGTCGGTCAACTCCAGTACCACGGCGCGGTGTTCCCGCGGATGCGCCTGCTTGGCGACCAGACCGGCCGCGGTGAGCCGGCCGACCAGTCCGGTGACCGCGGACTCGCGCAGCCCGAGGGTGCGGGCCAGCGCCTGCTGGGTGATGCCCGGCTCGTCACGGACCGCGAACAGCGCTCCGAGCTGGGCCGTGGTGATCCCGGCGGTGGCCAGCAGGCGCCGGTCGGTGGCGGTGCGCATCTGGTGCGCCGCCCGCTGGAGCAGGAAGAACAGACGCTGATCGGGCTCGGGCATGGACCGATGTTGACAGACGGGACAGGACGACACCATCCTCACTTCACTACTGAAGTGACTGTGTTGAAGTGACCTACGACGACGGTGGACGGTGGTCTCGTGGACAACACCCTCGATCTGCCCCTGGCCCGCAAGGTGCTGGCCGCCCAACCCTTCAGCGTGCTGCTGGGTGCCAGGCTCACGGCCTTCGGCGACGGCGAGGCGACACTCGAACTGGACCTCCGTGAGGATCTGCTGCAGCAGCACGGCTTCGCCCACGGCGGTCTGCTGGGTTACGCGGCGGACAACGCGCTGTCGTTCGCCGCGGGCGCCGCGGTCGGCTTCGGTGTGATGACCGCCGGTTTCACCATCGACTTCCTGCGCCCCGCCAAGGGCGAGACCCTGCGCGCCCACGCCCGGGTGATCCGGGCCGGCCGTACGCGTGCGGTGTGCCGCTGCGATCTGACGACGGTCGCCGCCGACGGCGCCACGACGCTGTGCGCCGTGGCGCAGGGCAGCATCGCGGTCACCGAACCGGCCCCCGACAGCGAGCGCGGCGCCTGACGGCACCCTGCAATTCAGCGCACGAGACAGGGCCGCTTCGCGTCGAAGGTCCAGCCGTCGATCAGGTATCGCATGCCGACGGCGTCGTCCCGGCCCGACAGCGCCTTCTCCTGGTAGAGCTCGTGTGCTGCCAGGAGTCGGTCCATGTCCAGGCGGATGCCCAGTCCGGGGGTGTCCGGTACGGCGACCTCGCCGCCGGCGATCGTCGGCGGCTCCACGGTGAGACGCTCCAGCCCCTCCTGCCAGATCCAGTGCGTGTCCAGGGCGTTGTACTCACCGGGTGCGGCCGCTCCGCAGTGGGCCATCATCGCCAGGGAGATGTCGAAGTGGTTGTTGGAGTGGCAACCCCAGGTCAGCCCCATCGCGTTGCACAGCTGGGCGACACGCACCGACCCCTGCATGGTCCAGAAGTGCGGGTCGGCGAGCGGAATGGACACCGACTGCAGGGCGAGGGCGTGGGTGAGCTGGCGCCAGTCCGTGGCGATCATGTTGGTCGCCGTGGGCAGCCCGGTGGCCCGGCGGAACTCCGCGAGGATCTCGCGCCCCGAGTAGCCGCCCTCGGCCCCGCAGGGGTCCTCGGCATAGGCGAGGGTGCCGAGGAGGGGGCGGCACAGCTCGACCGCCTCGTGCAGTGACCAGGCGCCGTTGGGGTCGAGGGTGATCCGCGCGTCGGGGAAGCGGTCCTTGAGCGCGGTGACGGCCTTGACCTCCTCCGCGCCGGGCAGGACACCGCCCTTGAGCTTGAAGTCACGGAAGCCGTAGTGGTCGTAGGTGGCCTCGGCCTGCCGCACGATCGCCTCGGGGGTCAGCGCCTCCTCGTGCCGGAGGCGGTACCAGTCGACGTCGGCGTCGGGTGCGCGGACGTAGTCCAGGTCGGTCCGGTCCGGGTCGCCGACGTAGAAGAGGTAGCCGAGTACCCGTACGGAGTCGCGCTGTCGCCCGTCGCCGAGGAGGGCGGCGACCGGGACTTCGAGGTGCTGGCCGAGCAGGTCGAGGAGGGCCGACTCGACGGCGGTGACCGCGTGGACGGTGGTGCGCAGGTCGTAGGTCTGGGTGCCGCGACCTCCCGTGTCGCGGTCGGCGAAGGTGGACCCGATGGCGCTCAGGACGCGCTTGTAGTCGCCCACGCGCGCTCCGACGACGAGGGGTTCGGCGTCGCGCAAGGTGCGGGTGATCTTCTCGCCGCCGGGCACCTCACCGAGTCCCGTACGCCCTTCGGAGTCCTCGATGACGACGACGTTGCGGGTGAAGTACGGGGCGTGCGCGCCGGAGAGGTTGAGGAGCATCGAGTCGTGGCCGGCGACCGGATGGACGGAGAAGCGGGTGACGACGGGCTGGGTCATGACTGGCGGATGCCGTTCTCGTGAGGGGGTGGGCAGTCAGATGCTGAGGGCGTCGAGGACGGGTTCCAGGACCAGTACGCCGCCCAGGCCGAGGAGTGCGAGCACCGTCGTGTACGTGGTGCGCGCCTTGATCGCGTCGAGGACGGACAGGTTGAAGTACTCCTTGAACATCCAGAATCCCGGGTCGTTGACGTGGGAGAAGGCGATCGAGCCGCAGGAGACGGCGAGCACCATCACCTCGGGGTGGACGCCGCTGCCCGCGAGCAGGGGCAGCGCCACACCGGAGGCGGTGACGACGGCGACGGTCGCGGAGCCGAGGGCGATGCGGAGGATGGCCGCGATCAGCCAGGCCAGGAGGATCGGGGAGATCGACCAGCCGTCGGTGGCGTCCCTGATGTAGTCGGATATGCCGCCCTCGACGAGGACGTTCTTGAAGGCGCCGCCCGCGCCGATGACGAGCAGGATCATCGCCATCGCCTGGGCGGCCTCCTTGCACGAGGCGCTGACCTCGGCCAGGCTGCGGCCGATGCGCGGGCCGAACGCCCAGACCGCCACGAGCAGGGTGAGCAGGAGGGCGATCGGCGCGGATCCGATGAAGGCGATGAAGTGCAGCAGGCCGTTGTCGCCGGAGGAGGCCAGGTCGGTCACCGCGGCGCCGGCGATCAGGACCACAGGGAGCAGGGCGACGGAGAGCGACCAGCCCATGCCGGGCATCTCGTCGTCCTCGAAGACCCGGTCGCTGACCAGGCCCTTGGGGATGGCGGGGTTCATCGCCCGGACGAAGGGGAGGCGCGGCCACAGCAGGGCGATGAACGCGCCGACCGGTACGGCGATGAACAGGCCGTAGAACAGGGTGAGTCCGACGGACGCGTGGAAGGTGGCGGCCACCGCGGTGGGGCCCGGGTGTGGCGGCAGGAAGCTGTGCATGGTGGACAGGGCGATCGACATGGGCAGCCCCACCCACAGCAGGTTGGCGCGAGTGACCCGGACGAGGGTGAAGGCGATGGGCACGATGATGACGAAGGCCACCTCGTAGAACATCGTGACGCCGATGAGCATGGCCGTCAGCACCATGGCCACCTGCACCCAGCGCGGCCCGCACACGTCGAGAAGCCGGCCGGCTATTCGCTGGGCGGCACCGGAGTCCCCCATCACTCGGCCGACCATGGCACCGAGCCCGATGGTGAGCATGGTGTCGCCGATCTGGTCGCCGATGCCCTCGGCGAGGACGTCCGGGATCTTCTCCAGCCCGATCCCCTGGACCAGGCCGACGCCCACCGCCACCAGGAGCAGAGCGGCGAAGCCGTTCAGCCGGAGTTTGGTCATCAGGACGAGCAGGACCAGGACGCTGATCCCGACCACCACGAGCGGCATATGTCAGTTCTCCTTTGAACGCCGGCCGCCTATGTTCAACCCGCTGAACGGGGTCCTCACATGAAGACGTCGTCTACATATGAAGACGGAGATTATGTTCATGGATGGTCAAGGTCAATGGGTCTGCGCCTGTTGATTCACTCGGGGTCCGGTGCGGCCCGCCAGCCGCTCCAGCGCAGGACGGTGATCACCACCACGGGACCTTCCGGCGGCCGCCCCCGGTAGTGGCGCGGGTACTTCTGCCGCAGCAATTCGACGGCGGCGGCGTACTCCTCACGCGCTGCCTGGTCGGTGGCGTGGGGCGGCACGATCCGCGCGTCGCCGTCCGCCCGGACCCACCACAGGCGGTCCCAGTCGTCGTCGTACACGTCCGCCAGCAGGCAGACCGCCGGGTGCGCGGCGATGTTGTGCAGCCGCCTGAGCCGCTGGGACCGCTTCGGCTTGTGGTCGACGGCGGTGACGATCTCGTCGCCGCGCAGCGCGAACACGACCGGCACCAGGTGCGGCCGGCCTTCCGGGTCGACCGTGGCCAGCCGCACCACGGGCGCCCCCGCGAACTCGCGGCGCGCCTCGTCCCGCTCCATGTCCGGCATGTCGGCTCCCTCCGCCCCGGCGGTACGCCGCGCCCTGTGGCGGGTACCCCTATCCGTGTGGCCCTGAGCGGCCCGAACGGCATGAGCGGATCAGGTGGTGCCGATGGTCGGCGACACGGACGACGACATCCAGACCCGGCGGCGCGGCGGAAGCGGACATCGGGCGGTGCCGCACCCGGGCGATGTACGGATCGAGGCCTGGGGCGTGAGCCGGGAGCGCTGTCTGGTGGAGGCGGCGCTGGGCCTGGTGGAGTGCTTCGCCGATGTGACGGCGGTACGGCCCACCTCGATGGAGCGGGTACGGCTCGACGAGGAGGACGACGAAGAGCTGCTGACCGCCCTGCTCGACGAGGTCGTCCTCCGGCTCGACGTGGACGGCCGGGTCCCAGTCGACCTGGAGGCCGACACCGCGGACGGCGACCTCGACGTACGGCTCGCGCTCGCCGAGCTGGCGGACGTGCAGGTCACCGGCGCCTCCCCGAAGGGCGTCTCCTGGCACGGGCTGCACATCGGGCCGGGTCCGTACGGGTGGTCGTGCGCGGTGACCGTGGACGTGTGAGGGGTCGCCCGTGGAAGTGCGGTCCCCCGGGAACCGCCCCACCCCCGTACGGTTGAGGCATGAGCGGCGGCACGGTGACGCTGTTCGTCTGTGGTGACGTGATGCTCGGACGCGGCGTCGACCAGATCCTGGCCCGGCCCGGCGACCCGGCGCTGCGGGAGGGGTACGTCACTGACGCCCGCTCCTACGTGCGCATGGCGGAGGCGGTGAACGGCCCGATCCCGGTGCCCGTCGATCCGTCGTGGCCGTGGGGCGAGGCGCTGCGGCTGCTGGAGTCGAGCGGTCCGGACGTGCGGATCGTCAATCTGGAGACGTCGGTCACGCGCAGCGACGCGTTCGAGCCCGGCAAGGCGGTCCACTACCGCATGCATCCGGACAACCTGCCCGCCCTCACCGTCGCCCGGCCCGACGTGTGCGTCCTGGCCAACAACCATGTGCTGGACTTCGGCCGCGCGGGCCTGGAGGAGACCCTCGACGTGCTCCACGGAGCAGGGCTGCGCACGGCGGGCGCGGGACGGACCGCCGAGGAGGCGTACGCGCCCGTGGCACTCCCGCTCCCCCACGGCGGCCGTGTGCTCGTCCTCGCCCTCGGCGCCGGCACCAGCGGCGTCCCCGCGGCCTGGGCAGCGACGGCGGACCGGCCCGGCGTCGCCCATGTGCCCGAGCTGTCGCCGGCCGCGGCCGACGAAGCGGTACGGCACATGCGGCAGGTGAAGCGGGCCGGCGACATCGTGGTCGTCTCCGTGCACTGGGGATCCAACTGGGGCTACCCCGTCCCCCGCGACCAGCGTCGTTTCGCGCACGCCCTGGTGGACGGCGGCGCCGACGTGGTCCACGGCCACTCCTCGCACCACCCCCGCCCCGTCGAGATCCACCGCGACCGGCTGATCCTGCACGGCTGCGGCGACTTCATCGACGACTACGAAGGCATCCCCGGCTACGAGCAGTACCGCGACGACCTGCGCCTCGCCTGCTTCGTCACGCTGGCGGCGGACACGGGCGAACTCACCGGCCTGCGCATGGTGCCCCTGCTCGCGCGCCGTATGCGCCTGGAGCCCGCCCCGCCCGAGGACCGCACCTGGCTGCACGCCACCCTCGACCGCATCAGTCACGGCGTCCGCCTCGCCCTCGATACGGACGGCGCGCTCACTCTCCCCGCAGTGCCTCGAGCACATCGGCGTCGGTCAGCTGACCGAAATCCTCGTACCACTCGCCGACCGAGCTGAACAGCCTCGGCTGGTGCAGACAGACGAAGTCGTCGACCTCCCTGCGCAGTTCCTCGGCCGCCTCGGGTGGGCAGACCGGTACGGCAAGCACCAGGTGCTCGGGATGCTGGTGGCGCAGGGCGCGCAGGGCGACGCGTGCGGTCGAGCCGGTCGCGACGCCGTCGTCGACGACCACGGCCGTACGGCCACGAAGCTCGGGAGCCGGCCGGCCCTGCCGATAGCGCTCCTCGCGCCGCCGCAGCTCGGTTTGCTCCCGCTCCACCACGGGCGCCAGGTCGGCCTCGTTCAGCCCGAGCCGCAACAGCGTCTGCTCGTCGAAGAGCGGAGGTCCGTCGCCCGCGAGCGCGCCGACCCCGAACTCCTCGTGGAACGGGGCCCCGATCTTGCGTACGACGAGCACGTCCAGCGGTGCCTGCAGCACCCGTGAGATCTCCCGGGCGACCGCGACGCCGCCACGCGGCAGCGCGAGGACCACGGGATGCGGAAGGGTGCCCTTGTCCCGCCGGACACGCAGCTGCTCGGCCAGCTCACGCCCGGCCTGTGCGCGGTCACGGAACTGCATGGGCTTCCCCTTCCGCCGACCTCAGACCTCCGAGGGCGGGGCCGGTCCCACGTTCACCCGTTTGCCGTGTCGGACGTGTCGGATGTGTCGGACGTGTCGGTGGCGTTCCAGTCGTACGGCCCGCCGCCGCGCCACTCGATCAGGTCGGGGTCGTCGACGGCCCGGTCCTCGCCGGGCAGGCCGGCGCGGTGCACCAGGTCCATGACGTCGAACAGGCTGTATGCCGTGCCCGTCGGCTCGCCGCGGATCGTCACCTGACGCCCGCCGTCCGACGCCGGCGGCTGCACCACCACAAGGGGACGCGTGCTCATGCCACCACCATGCGCTCTGCGCGCCGGAAACGCAGCCCGGCCGTCACCGTTTGTAGAGCCCGATGAGTGTTCCGCTGGCCAGTTGCTGCTCGTCGAACACGCGGTGGGCCTCCGCAGCCGAGGCCGCCTCCGGTATGGAAACCGGGCCCGGGAGGGCGTACAGGCGGAAGAAGTACCGGTGCGCGTCGTCGCCGACCGGGGGCAGGGGGCCGCCCCACCCCGGTTCGCCGTAGCCGTTCGTGTGCGGGTGACTGCCGGGGGTCGTTTCGCCCGCCGGCAGCCCGTCCGCGTGCGGGTCGATGCCCGTGACCAGCCAGTGGACGAAGGTCCCCGACGGAGCGTCCGGGTCCTCGCACAGCAGGGCCAGCTCCACCGCCTCGTCGGGCACCCCGGACCAGGCCAGTGGCGGGGACAGGTTCTCCCCTTCCAGGGCGTGCCGCCGCGGGATCATCGCGTGGTCGTCGAACGCGGAGCTCTTGAGTTCGATGTCGGTCATGTGCGCCGCAGTACCCGTCGGCACGCGGACCACACGCGGCGCATCCGTTCGGCTGTGCCGGACGGACGCCTGCCGGGTACCGCCGGTCAGGTCGTCGGGACGGCGGGCTCGGAACTCCCCCTCACCTCGCGCCAGGGGCGGGCCGCGCGATGGCGCCACAGTCCGCCGAGGCGGTGGCAGACGGCGGCGGGCGGGATGAGGACGCTGGTCACGAGCATCGTGTCGACCTCGTACCGGGTGCGGGGTCCGGGAGCGATCCGCTTCCAGGCGAAACGGGCGGTACCGACGGTCCAGACACCTGCCGCCAGGCCCGCGGCCGCGGGCCTTCGGGCCGCGAGGAGGGCGCAGGCGGCGACGCCCGCCGAGGTGACCGCCGCATGGGCGCGGATACGGCCGCGCGGCGACGCCGTCTTGTGCCACCAGTCGGGGCCGTGCAGCCGGACCATGAGCGCGTCGTCGGCGTTGCCGCGCTCGTCGTGCAGGGAGTCCCACCGGTCGGCGGGGCGGACGGGGTGGCGGGTGGTGCGCCGGCCCCGCCGGATGCCCCAGCCGGCGTCCAGGACGCGCAGTGCGAGGTCGGTGTCCTCGTGCTGGGCGTGCCGGAAGCGTTCGTCGAAGCCGCCGACCTCCCGCAGGACGTCGGTGCGATAGGCCATGTCGGAGGTGATCCACCGGGCCGTGGCCAGGCCCACGGTGCGGCGCTCACAGTCGGTGGGGCGGCGCCCGCCGGGCAGCGGAACCGTGATCACTCCCTGGACGCCCGCCGTGGCCGGCGGCGCCTCGGCCAGGTCCCGCACCACCTGCTCGCACCAGTGCGGTCCCACCTGGACGTCGTCGTCGAGGAAGACGACCCAGTCCGCGGTACGCACGCCCCGCAGGCCGGCGTTGCGCGCGACGGCCGGGCCGTGGCCGCCGCTGCGCACGACGGTGGTTCGGGCCCGCAGGTCGCCGAGCACGTCGAGCGGATGGCGCAGGTCACCATGGTCCGGCACGCGACGGTCGTCGACGAGGACGATCTCGTCCGGCGGCGCTCCGGTCGCGGCGGCGAGCGCGCCCAGGCAGTCAGCGAGGGTGTCGCGCAACAGGGTCGGTACGACCACGGCGTACGAGAGCGGTGGCGCTGTGCGATCCGTGCCGTCCGCCACCCGGATCGGCCTCGTCATACGACGGTCCTCCTCTGTCGGCATCGGCCACGTCCCCGGCTACGGCAGTGGCGTTCCACCCGTCGCGTTGAGGATCTCGGCGGTGACGAAGCTGGCCTCCTGGGAGGCGAGATAGACGTACGCCGGGGCCAGTTCGGCGGGTTGCGCCGGGCGGCCCAGCGGGCTCTGCTTTCCGAACTCGACCGTGTCGGGCATCGTCGCGGGGATCAGCGGCGTCCACACCGGCCCCGGCGCGACCGCGTTCACCCGGATGCCCCGGTCGACGACCATCTGGGCCAGCCCCTGGGTGAAGGTCACGATCGCGCCCTTCGTCATCGCGTAGTCCAGCAGATGCGGACTGGGCTTGTAGGCCTGCACCGAGGTCGAGTTGATGACGCTGCCGCCCTCGCGCATGTGCGGCAGGGCGAACTTCGTCAGCCAGAACATCCCGTAGAGGTTGGTGCGCATGACCCGGTCGAACTGCTCGGTCGTGATCGCCTCGATGCCGTCCGGCTGGGACATCTGGTAGGCGGCGTTGTTCACCAGGATGTCGATGTGCCCGAACTCCGCGACGGCGCGCTCGATGAGAGTCCGGCAGTTGTCCTCGTCCCGGATGTCGCAGGGGACGGCGACCGCCTTGCGGCCGGCGTCCTCGACGAGCCGGGACGTCTCGCGTGCCTCGTCCGCCTCCTCCTGGAGGTAGGTGAACAGCACGTCGGCGCCCTCCCGGGCGAAGGCCAGCGCCACCGCCCGCCCGATGCCGGAGTCGCCGCCGGTGACCACCGTCCTGCGGCCGTCCAGCCGCCCGCTGCCGCGGTAGCTCTCCTCACCGTGATCGGGCGGCGGGTCCATCGGCCCGGTCCACCCGGGATGGGGCTGGTCCTGCGCGGGGAATTCGGGCTGCGGGTGCTGGGTGGCCGGGTTCTGCCGGCTGTGCTGCGGATCGGTCACGACGGCCTCCTGACCGCTGGCGGACTCGGACGACTGACCGGGTTCCCGCCTCGCAGCCGCCGAAAAGCGAGGTCAGCCCTCGTCCCGGTCCAGCAGTGCCTTGACACCGTGGGCCGTCAGCGCGAGCTGCTCGGGGGTGCCTGCGTCGATGACGAGGGACAGGTTGTCGGAGGGCCAGCCGTGGGCGAGGGCCCCGAGTTGCACGCTGCGGTGCCGGTGCATCCGGGGCAGGGCCTGCTCCATGCGTTCCTGGGTGGTGAAGACCGGCACCAGTTCGGTCCCGTCCTCCTGCTCGAACACCGGGAGCGTCAGTGCCTTGGGGGCCGGCCCCTCCGCGTCCGCAGCCGCCGGTACGAGTACCTCGCTGTGGGCCAGCGTGCTCAGCGCCGCCTCGTCCGCGCCGTTCTGGACGACCGTGCGCAGAGCCTGCTGTGCCGCGGAGGCGCCGCTCTCGAAGTGGGGGTCAGTCATGGTCCATCCCCTTGCCGTGTCGTGCCCGTCTGTCCGGTACGCGCCGCATGATCCGGGTACCCGCTCCACCATCCCTCATGTGTTCACGCACCTCATGCGCGCATCGTCGCCCCCGCAGTCCCCGGACGCTCATGTCGCGGACCGCGCCTCGTTTCAGGGACGCCCGCGCCGGGAACCCGGCGACCGCGCCAGCGTGAGGGAGGTGCGCCGTGCCATTCCGCGACCGTACCCACGCCGGACAGGCACTCGCCTTGCGGCTGGTCGAGTGGGCCGACTCCGGTGATCTGATCAATCCGCTCGTACTGGCCCTGCCGGGCGGTGGCGTGCCGGTCGCGGTCGAGGTGGCACGTGCTCTGCACGCCCCGCTGGACGTGCTCGTGGCCCGCGAGATCAGCACGCCGATCCGGCCGGAGACGCCGATCGGGGCGATCGTCGCCGACGATCCGCCGCTGTACGACCGGCAGAGTCTGGCCATGATGCATCTGTCCGAGGACCGGCTCGGCGATGTCGTCGCCCGCGAACGCAACGAGCTGCACCGCCTCGAATACGTCTACCGCGGCCGCCACCCGCTCCCGTCCGTCGACGGCCGCACGATCGTCCTCGTCGACGACGGCCTGGCCACCGGACTCACCGCCACGGCGGCTCTGCACTTCCTGCGCCACCACCGCCCTGCCCGCCTGATCCTGGCCGTCCCCGTCGGCAGCCCGCGCACCCTGACCGCTCTGCGAACCCTGTACGACGACCTCGTGTGTCTGGAGCAGCCGGCGTCCCTCCACACGGTCGGCGAATGGTACGAGGACTTCGGCCGGCTCTCGGAGACGGAGATCGCGGACATGCTGCACAGGTTCCGCGCCGCGGCGTGACGCGCCCTGGCGTGATGTCATTCCGGGTCGATCAGCGCGAGCCCCAGTTCGGGACGGTGGATCTTCGCCAGGGCAGCCGGGCTGTCGCGGACGATCACCTCCAGGGTCGGCCACACCCGGCCCTCCAGCAGATGGCCGCCCCGCGTCGTACCGTCCGACAGGCCCAGTACGGCGTGCAGGTGCGCAGTGGGTCCGTCCTCTCCGACGGCGATGTCTCCCAGGAGGGACAGGACCTCGCACTGCTCGTCGACCCCGATGCGGCGATAGTCCTTGGCCGCGCGGTCGAACCACCCCACGACGGCCCGTGAGAAAGCCCCCACCGCCGTCACCTGCGACGCCCCGAGCCCCTGCTCCCGGGCGAAACCGGTGATCTCGGCGAGGGCGTCCTCGCCCGGAGCCGGCACCAGGACGTGGACCGACGCCGGAGAAGCCTCCACCTGTTGCCACTTCATGCGCCTCGGGTACCCGCATCGCGCGGTGCCACCATGCAGCGCACGCGCGCGCTCCGTGAAAGGGTGGTGCCATGACCATGGACGTTCGCCCGGCTTCGGACTTCGAGGCCGTCCGCGCGGTGCTGGGTCCGAAGTCGCCCGCGGCAAACGTGTGTTGGTGCCTGAGCTACCGGGTCCCGTCCAAGCTGAACAACGAGCTGCGGGGGCCGGCCCGCGGTGAGTACGTCGCCGAGTTGTGCCGCGCCGATCCTCCTCCCGGGGTGATCGCCTACGACGGTGACGAGCCGGTCGGCTGGGCCGCGGTGGCGCCGCGCTCGGCCACGTCCTTCGCGCGCAACCGCAAGATCCCGCACGTCGACGACCTGCCGGTCTGGTCGCTGTGGTGCATCCGGGTCCGCCCCGGCCACCGCAAGCAGGGGATCACGCACACCCTGATCGCCGGCGCGGTCGAGTTCGCCCGCGGCCGGGGCGCCCCGGTGATCGAGGCGTACCCCCTCGACAACGGTGACGCGAGGGTCGACCTGACGATGGCGTACGCCGGGATCCGGAAGAACTTCGAGCGTGCCGGCTTCGTCCACGCCGCCGACACGACCTCCGTCCTGGCCGGTCACCCCCGCATCCTGATGCGGCTCGACCTGCGCTGACGCGACGCCTCGCGGGGCTCAGTGCACGGAGAACCCGCCGTCGACGAAGATCGCCTGCCCGGTGACGTAGGCGGAGGCGCTGCTCGCGAGGAACACCGCCGCACCGGCGAAGTCCTCGGCCAGGCCGTTGCGCCCGACCAACGTGCGTGCAGCGAGCGCCGCCACCTTCTCCGGGTCGGACGACAGGCGTGCGTTGAGCGGCGTCATCACGAACCCCGGCACAAGCGTGTTGCAAGTGACGCCGTACGGCGACCAGGCCTCGGCCTGGGAACGGGCGAGGGACTCCAGCGCCCCCTTGGACACGCCGTAGGCGCCACTCTGGACGAACGCCCGATGGGCCTGCTGGGAGGTGATGTGGATGATCCGCCCGAAGCCGCGCTCGGCCATGCCGGGCCCGAAGCGCTGCCCCAGCAGATGCGGCGCCTCCAGGTTCACGGCCATCGTGGTGTCCCACACGTCCTCGCCCAGCTCGCCCATCGGCGGCCGCAGATTGATCCCGGCGCTGTTCACGAGGATGTCGGGCTCACCGAATGGCCTGACCGCCTCCTCGGCCGCCGCCCGCACGCCGTCGCGCGTGCCGAGATCGGCGCCGACCCAGGCCGCCCGGCAGCCGTGCGCCTCCAACTCGCCGACCGTCGCGGCCAGTTCCGCCTCCCTGCGGGCCACGACCACGACACTCGCGCCCGCGCGGGCGAGGGCCTCGGTGATGGCCCGGCCGATGCCGGAACTGCCACCGGTCACCACGGCGACCCGGCCTTCCAGGGAGAACAGTTCGGAGAGGTATGCCTGCGACGTCATGCCCGCACCCTAGGCGGCCCGTTCGGGGGGACAGCGCTCGGGGCGGCGTCGTCCGGGCGTCTGCGGCGCAGGTTCCCGCGGTTCGAGGCGCGGGTGGGCGCCCCTGGCGCAACAGCGCGCGCCGGACGGGGTGGTGGGGTGCTTGCGGGGCCGCGAACCGAGCCGGACGGACGGTGCGGCGCGGACACCGGCGAGCCGGCCGGTCGCCGTCGCGTTGGGCTTGCCCCGGTGGGACGACTGGGCCCGTGTGAGCCGGAGATACCGCGTCCGCCCACGAGCGGGCGTTCGGTGCAGCTGGGCAGCAGACAGCGGCGGGGTGTCCCGGAAGCGGCCGCTCGTCCTTGCCGCCGGCCTCCGTGTGAGCGCGCCGGGGGCGGGCACTCGGAGTCCGCGGCGCGTCCGACCGGAGCGCCGCCCGACTCTGGAGGTGGAGAGCAATGGGTCATGGTGGGAACGTCATCGACGAGCTGGTGACCGATCACCGCGAGGTCGAGGAGTTCTTCGGCCGGATCGAGGCGCTTCCGTCCGGTGACAAGGACCGCAAGCTGTACGCCGACCAGGCCACGATGGAGCTGGTGCGGCACTCGGTGGCCGAGGAGGCCTATCTGTACCCGGCCGTGCGCGAGCATGTGGCGGGCGGGGACGTCATCGCCGACCGGGAGATCGACGACCACTCCCGGGCCGAGCGGCTCATGAAGGACCTGGAGGGGTGCGACGCCGACGACCCCGACTTCGACCGGCTCATCGGGATGCTGATGACCGAGGTCCGCTCGCATCTGGCCGACGAGGAGCAGAACCTCTTCCCGAGGCTGCGCGCGGCATGTCCCCCGGAGACGCTGGACGAGCTCGGCGACAAGGTGCGTCAGGCGAAGAAGCTGGCGCCGACCCGCCCGCACCCGTCCGCCCCGGACACCCCGCCGGCGAACAAGCTGCTGGCTCCGGGAGCCGGCCTGGTCGACCGGCTGCGCGACGCGCTGTCGGGACGTGGCAAGAAGGCCTGACCCGGCGTATTTCCCACGGGCGGCGCCCGGCCGGCAGCTCGGCAACCGCTCCGGTGAGAGAAGTCGGGCGAGAGCGCGCTCCATCGAGTGCGCTCAGCCGCGGGTTCAGGCGATGAGTGCCCGGCCCGGGTCGAGGCGCGCGTGCAGGGCGGGGCGGTGCAGGGCCGCCACCGGGGCGAGGAGGTCCGGGTGGCGCAGCAGTGCCGCTGCCTGGCGGTCCTGGGTGTCGGGGGCCACCAGGCGGCGGAACTCGACCGGCAGGCCGGTCGCGTGGCTGCCCTCGGCGATCTCGGTGACCGCCAGCCGGGCCAGCTCGGTGTCGGTGAGCAGGCAGGCCGCCCAGCTCGCCACGACCTCGTCCACCCAGGTGCGCCAGGCGAAGTCGTCCGCGTGGTCGGGCGCGGCGGTGTCCGCGCCGGTGATCCAGTCCAGGCCGGCGGACCCGCCCGGCCCGGCCATCGCGACGAGCGCGGCGTCCGTCGGCGTCGGGTAGCGCAGCCAGGCCGCGACCGTGACGGCCTGGCGGGCCTGCACCTCGCCGAGGGCGGCGGCGAGCGCGCCACCGCACGCGGGGTAGGAACACGTCAGCCATTGGGTGGTCGCCGCGATGAGCGGGGAGAGATCTGCGAGCACTGCAGGGCCGTCCGAGGTACTGGCGGGAACGGGGATCCCTCTCACGGTAGCCCGGCGATCCTGGCGTCCGACATGCCCTTGGCCTCGTGACCGACGTGGCCTCGCCCACACCGGGACGGTGCGCCGAGGCACCGAAACGGCGCGCTCAGCGCGCCCGGCCGCCCGCCGCACCGGCCGCCGTCCGGTCGGGCCGCGCAAGGTGGTAGACGTGGAACGCCCGGCCGATGACCGGCTGGGCCACGTTGCGCACCTTCACGCCACCGCTGGTCATGCCGTGCTCGGTGCCGAGGTGGGCGTGCCCGTGCACGGCGAGGTCGGCGCCCGCCGTGTCGATGGCCTCGGCCAGCAGATAGCTGCCGAGGAACGGATAGATCTCGGGAGGCTCCCCGGCCAGCGTGTCCGGCACCGGCGAGAAGTGGGTCAGGGCGATGCGTACGTCGCAGTCCTGCCCCTGAAGCTCCAGCAGACAGGCCCGCAGGCTGTCGGCGCGGCGACGCGAGTAGCGGACGAACTCCTTCATGATCGGCTCCCCGAACTCGCCCGCGCAGCGGCCCACGAACCCGCCCCCGAACCCCTTGGTACCGGCCACGCCGATGCGCGTGGAGCCGTTCTCCACCACGGTGGCCTGGCCCTCCAGGACCCGCGCCCCCGCGTCCTGGAGCACGGCGGTGACCTCCTCCGGGCAGTCGGCATGGTGGTCGTGGTTGCCCAGGACCGCGACCACGGGAACCGCCAGGTCCTTGATCTCCCGTGCGACGACCTGGGCCTCCTCGGGGGTGCCGTGCCTGGTGAGGTCCCCCGCGAGCAGCAGGACGTCGGCGCTCTCGTGCAGGGTCTCGAACGAGGGCCGCAGCACGCCCTGGCTCTCGGGGCCCATGTGGATGTCCCCGACGGCCGCGATCCGGATCATTCGACCTCCTCGGCGTGGTCGGGCGCGGCGCTGTCCGCGACCACGATGTCGCAGTGCACCGGGTGTCCCACCAGTTCCGCGCGGGCGGTGCGCAGCACGTCGTCGCGATATCGGGCGGACGGCACGGTGCCGGTCAGCAGGATCGCCTCGCCACGGATCTCGATGCGCACCCCCAGCTCGCCGAGGGGCCCGGCGGCCAGGTGGTCCGTCAGATGAGCCACGAGGTAGTCCAGGTTCTGCGCGCCGCCCGGGCCCTGGGCCGGCTCCGCGCCGGGGCGGCTCATCGGGGCCGCTCCCCGGGGGCGATCACGTTGAGGCGCTCCAGGAGGAAGAAGAACGCGGCGGGCATCGGCTCGTCCCCGCAGGATCCGCGTACGTCCGCCCAGTCGACCTTCTCGCGCAGGGCCCGGGCGGCGGCGAGCACCGGCCCGAAGTCGCAGTAGTGCTCCGAGAATGCCTCGATCAGCCCGCGCATGAGATCGGTCGGCGCGAGGACGGGCATGTGCACCGAGTCGACGGGGATGTCCTGCGCGCGGGCCAGCACGTCCATGGTGACCGGGCGGTGGGCCATCTCGAAGAGGAAGTCGACCTCCTGTCCGAGGCACGTCGTCTTCATCAGCCAGTCCTCGGGCGGCGTACGGACCGTGAGGCCCGCCTCGGCGAGTGTCCGAGCCACCGCGTCGGCGTCCGAACGCAGCACGCAGAAGTCGGCGTCGTGCTGCAGATGGCCGCTCCCGCCGTGGGCGTATACCGCCACGCTGCCGGCCAGGGCGAACCTGTGCCCGTTGCGCTTCAGCAGCGCGCCCACCTGCTTCGCCGCCTCCAGGATCGCCTGACTGCGGTCATGGGGCAGTTCCTGGCTGTTCAGCGAGCGCGATCCGCCCGGCGACGGCCCGAACGGGCTGTTCCCGACGGGCTCGTCAGGCTCGACCGGTCCGTCCCCGACCGGGTGCAGCCCGGTCAGCCCGGGTCGCCGAGCCGGTGTTGTCGCGCTCTGCTGGTTCTGCGTCATGCCCACTCCGTTCGCCGCACGGAGGTCCGGTACGAGCCCGGGGCGGGCTCGGTAAGGGCACCGAGTACCCGGCACGGGGTTTTCGATACGGCAGGGTCACGCAGCGGTGTAGCCGAGCTGGCGTCTCATGTAGGGCGTCATGAGGGTCTTGGACTTGGCCAGCGTGGTGGTGCGGCCGCCGAGGACCGCCGTCTCGCCGCCCGGCACGGGCAGCATCGTCACTCCGTCGGCCGGGCCGAACGGGACGATCAGCGGCGTGCGGTGGACCGCCCGGTAGAAGCGGGGCTCCTTGCGGTGCTTGCCGGCGCTGTTCAGATAGGCGCGGATGTTGTGTGCGGCCAGGTCGGCCTGGGCGAGCGCGGCCGGGGTGATCTTGACCTCGGTGGCGTCGTTCACGTCGCCGACCGCGAACACGTCCAGCCACCCCTGCACTCGGAGCGCCTGGTCGACCTTCACATGGCCCGTGCCGGTCAGCCAGTTCCCGAGGCCGGCCAGCCTCAGCCAGAGCGTGTTGGGCGTGGTGCCGGTCGCCCAGAAGGAGCGGTCGGCCTCGATGACGTTGCCGCGGGCATCGCGGTAGGTGTCGAAGTCGGTGCCTGGGGACATGAAGGAGTCCAGCCATACGTCCACGCCATGGGACTCCAGCCAGGCCCGCGCCTTGCGCCCGGCCCGCGCGCTGCCCGTCGCGTGCAGCAGCTCCGGCCCGGAGTGGGCGAGTGTGACGCGGGCGTCCGGCCGGGCGAGGCGGATCTCGGCACTGAGCTCGACCCCGGAGGGTCCGCCGCCGACGACCAGGACGTGCTCGGCCGCGGCGATCTGCTGCTGATGGGCGACGAGGGACTTCACCGCCTCCTCGGTGGTGGTGCCGGTGAAGCGGGCCGGTTCGGGATAGTCGGCGCCGGTGGCGATCACCAGCACGTCGTACGGGAGCCGCTCTCCCGTCGCGAGCGTCACCTGCCGCCCGGTGGTGTCGATACGGGCCGCCTTGCCCACAGCCACCCGCCCGTTGCGCAGCAGCCGGTCGTACGGGATGAAGGGGCTGTGCGACCAGTCCGGACGCACTCCGGCGCGCAGGGCGGCGATGCGGTGGAAGAAGACCTCCTTGCGGTCCACCAGCGTGACCCGCGCCGTCGTGTCCAGTCGCTTGGCCAGACGGACTCCGGCATAGCCGCCGCCGATCACCACTACGTCGCCATCAAGCACGCCGAGTCTCCTTACCTCTGGCGGCGAGCCTAGCGATTGAAACTTAAATAATTGATGGAGATGGGTGCGCGTTCTGTGAAAGGTGCGGCTGGTGCTGCAGCGGCACAAACGACGGCGTCCAGGCCGGCTCTCGCGGGCCGGCCTGGACGCCGTGTTCGGTGCGGATCAGACGAGGTCGAACCGGTCCAGGTCCATGACCTTGGCCCACGCCGCGACGAAGTCGTTCACGAACTTCTCCTTCGCGTCGTCACTCGCGTAGACCTCGGCAAGCGCGCGCAGCTCGGAGTTCGAGCCGAAGACGAGGTCGGCACGGGTTCCGGTCCACTTGACGGCGCCCGAGGCGTCACGGCCTTCGAACGTCGTCTGGTCGCCGGAGGTCGACTTCCACGTCGTGCCCAGGTCGAGCAGGTTGACGAAGAAGTCGTTGGTCAGCACGCCCGGGGTGTCCGTGAACACGCCGTGCGAGGACTGCCCCTGGTTGGCACCCAGGACGCGCAGACCACCGACGAGGACGGTCAACTGGGGCGCGCTCAGGGTGAGCAGGTTGGCGCGGTCGAGCAGGAGGTACTCGGCCGGCAGGCGGTTGCCCTTGCCGAGGTAGTTGCGGAAGCCGTCCGAGGTCGGCTCCAGCGCGGCGAAGGACTCCGCGTCGGTGTGCTCCTCGGTCGCGTCCACGCGGCCCGGCGTGAAGGGAACCTCCACGTCGAAGCCGGCGTCCTTGGCGGCCTTCTCGACCGCGGCGGCACCGCCGAGGACGATCAGGTCGGCCAGGGAGACTTTCTTGGCACCGGAGTTGAACGCCGACTGGACGCCCTCCAGGACGCGCAGGACCTGCGCGAGCTGGTCGGGGTCGTTGACCTCCCAGCCGTTCTGCGGCTGCAGACGGATACGGGCGCCGTTGGCACCGCCGCGCTTGTCGCTGCCGCGGAACGTCGAGGCCGACGCCCACGCGGTGGAGACCAGCTGCGAGACGGTCAGGCCCGACTCCAGGAGCTTGGCCTTGAGCGCCGCGGCGTCCGCGGCGTCGATGACCTCGCCCTCGGCCTGCGGCAGCGGGTCCTGCCACAGCATCGTCTCCGCCGGGACCTCCGGGCCGAGGTACAGGGACTTCGGGCCCAGGTCACGGTGGGTCAGCTTGTACCAGGCGCGGGCGAAGGCGTCCGCGAACTCGGCCGGGTTCTCGTGGAAGCGCTTCGAGATGGGGCCGTAGATCGGGTCGAAGCGCAGCGAGAGGTCCGTGGTGAGCATCGTGGGCAGACGCTTCTTCGACGGGTCGTGCGCGTCGGGGATGATCTCCTGGGCGTCCTTGGCCACCCACTGGTTGGCGCCGGCGGGGCTCTGGGTCAGCTCCCACTCGTAGCCGAAGAGGATGTCGAAGAAGTCGTTGCTCCACTGGGTGGGCTTGGTGGTCCAGGTGACCTCCAGACCGGAGGTGATGGCATCGCCACCCTTGCCGGTGCCGTAGGTGGACTTCCAGCCCAGGCCCTGCTCCTCCATGGAGGCGGCCTCGGGGTCGTTGCCGACCGCGTCGGCCGGGCCGGCGCCGTGGGTCTTGCCGAAGGTGTGACCACCGGCGATGAGGGCGACGGTCTCCTCGTCGTTCATCGCCATGCGGCGGAACGTCTCACGGATGTCGCGGGCCGCGGCGATCGGGTCCGGGTTGCCGTTCGGGCCCTCCGGGTTGACGTAGATGAGGCCCATCTGGACGGCGCCGAGCGGGTTCTCCAGCTCACGGTCGCCGGTGTAGCGCTGGTCGTCGAGCCAGGTGGTCTCGGGACCCCAGTACACGTCCTCGTCGGCCTCCCAGACGTCGGCGCGGCCGCCGCCGAAGCCGAAGGTCTCGAAGCCCATCGTCTCCAGCGCGACGTTACCCGTGAGGATCATGAGGTCGGCCCAGGAGATGGACTGGCCGTACTTCTTCTTGACCGGCCACAGCAGACGGCGGGCCTTGTCCAGGTTGCCGTTGTCCGGCCAGCTGTTCAGCGGGGCGAAGCGCTGCTGGCCACGGCCGCCACCGCCGCGGCCGTCGCTGATGCGGTAGGTGCCGGCGCTGTGCCAGGCCATACGGACCATCAGCGGGCCGTAGTTGCCGAAGTCCGCGGGCCACCAGTCCTGCGAGGTGGTCAGCACCTCGGCGATGTCCCGTTTCACAGCCGCCAGGTCGAGGGCCTGGAACGCCTCGGCGTAGTCGAACTCCGCACCGAGCGGGTTGGCGACCACAGGGTCCTTGGCAAGGATCTTCAGGTTGAGGCGCTCCGGCCACCACTGGCGGTTTCCACCGCCCTGGGTGGGGTGCGCGGCGCGATCATGCGCGACGGGGCAGCCGCCGCCGGTGCCCTCCGTCTTCGCGTCGGTGACGATCGCATCGGGGTTCTCAGCCATGGGAAACCTTCCGAACTAGGTGGATCACAGTGCTCGGGGTGCACTGCGGGCGGTGGAGCAGTCGGGGCACAGGCCCCAGTAGATGACCTCGGCCTCGTCGATCGTGAAGCCGTGGTCGTCTGACGCGGTCAGACAGGGCGCCTCGCCGACCTCGCAGTCGACGTCGGCGACGACACCGCATGATCGGCACACGATGTGGTGGTGGTTGTCGCCGACACGCCCCTCGAACCGGGCCGGGCTGCCGGCCGGCTCGATACGGCGTATGAGTCCCGCCGCGGTGAGTGCGTGGAGGCCCTCGTACACGGCTTGCAGGGAGACATGACCTACGCGATCACGCACCCCTGAGGCGATGGCCTCGACGCCGAGGTGGTCACCGGCCCGGACGGCGTCCAGCAGCGCGACGCGCGCCGCCGTCACCCGCAGGCCGGCACCGCGGAGCTCCTCGGCAGGGGTCGGAGTCTGGGATGCGGTCATGGGCTACAACCTACCTCGCTAAACACGAATCATTCAAGAAAACGAATGATGAAACTCTGGTGCGCCGGGCGGGGCGATCCATACACCGCCCCTACACCGCTCAAAGCGCGAAAAATCATCTTTTCTGACATCGAGTCATGCCTTTTTGTCAAGGCCTTCATTGGTCGTAACCCCACCTGTACTCGATGGAGGTACAACGCATGCTCGGCAGACATACCGCGGCGGGTCGCCGCGTCGCCCTCACCGCTCTCGGCGCCCTCGCGCTCACCGGCGCCACCTCGGCCGCGGCGGCCGAGCCGCCCCCGGCGGTGCCCGCGTCCACGGCGGCGCAGACGCTCGGTGCCGACCGGCCGCCGGCCGCGCTGCTGCGGGCCCTGGAGCGTGACCTGAAGTTGAAGCCGGGGCAGGCGGCCGAGCGGCTGGTCAACGAGGCGGAGGCGGGCGTCCGCGCAGGTCGCCTTCGCAACTCCCTGGGCGAGCGCTTCGCGGGGGCCTGGCTGCGGGGGGCGACCGCTGCCGAGCTCACCGTCGCCACCACACACGCCGGCGACGTGTCCGCCATTCAGGCGCAGGGCGCGAAGGCCGCGGTCGTCAAGCGGCCGCTGAGCGAGCTGCGAGCCGTCAAGCAGAAGCTGGACGCCGCCTCCGCCCGGGTCAAGACGCGCGACACCCCGGTGTGGTACGTCGACGTGCCGGCGAACCGGGTCGTCGTGCAGGCGACCAAGCGATCGGCCGCCACCGCCTTCATCAAGGCCGCCGGCGTCCGGGGCAAGGGCGTCGGCGTACGCGTGTCGGAGCACCGGCCGCGGCTCTTCGCGGACGTCGTCGGCGGCGAGGCCTACTACATCAACGGCTCCGCCCGCTGCTCCGTCGGGTTCTCCGTCACCAAGGGCACCCAGCAGGGCTTCGCCTCGGCGGGCCACTGCGGCAGCGCGGAGGACAAGACCACCGGGGGCTCCGGCATGGACGAACAGGGCACGTTCCAGGCCTCCACGTTCCCCGGCAAGGACATGTCCTGGGTCGCCGTGAACAGCGACTGGAAGGCCACGGCCGACGTGAAGGGCGAGGGCGGCCAGCGCACCCAGGTCACCGGCTCGGTCCAGGCGCTCGTCGGGGCGTCGATCTGCCGCTCCGGCTCCACCACCGGATGGCACTGCGGCA
This sequence comes from Streptomyces sp. R11, assembly GCF_041051905.1. Taxonomy (NCBI): domain Bacteria; kingdom Bacillati; phylum Actinomycetota; class Actinomycetes; order Kitasatosporales; family Streptomycetaceae; genus Streptomyces; species Streptomyces sp. R11. Next base: position 8,245,461 of record NZ_CP163432.1, on the reverse strand, counting down.
CCATCGAGCAGCACGACACGAGTGTCAGCTACTCCGAGGGCACCGTCGACGGCGTGACCGAGACGACCGTGTGCGCCGAGCCGGGCGACTCCGGCGGCCCGTACATGTCGGGCTCCCAGGCACAGGGCGTGACCTCGGGCGGCTCGGGCAACTGCACGTCCGGCGGGACCACCTTCTACCAGCCGATCAACCCGATCCTCAACGACTTCGGCCTCGTCCTGAAGACCGCGTCCGCCCAGAAGGGCGTTCCCGCTCCGCAGGACAACGGGGCGGCCGACACCTGGGCCGCGGGCCGCGTCTACGAGGCCGGCTCCACCGTGACCCACGCGGGTGTGCGCTACCAGTGCCTGCAGACCCACCAGGCCCAGGGCAGGTGGTCGCCGGTGGCCACCCCGGCCCTGTGGCAGAAGATGTAGGCGGTCCACAAAGCCGTACGGCTTCCGGTGCGGGGCACTGTCCCCGCACCGTCCGCTCCCCCGTCCCCCGCTGCGCAGCCACTCCCCGCTAGTCCTCCGCCAGAAACCCGTACGCGGTGGTGACGAAGGGGTCGTTGGCCCGGAAGCGGCGGGTGCACACCGCGGCCAGGGCCGTTCCCGTGTCGGGCCGGAAGCCCAGGAAGGCCTGCTGGCCGAGGGTGGCCCCGCTGTGGAAGTACATCGGCCCGCCGTCCGTGGGGTGCCGGAACCACGCCACCGTATGCACGTGCCGGTGCCCCAGGCCGCGCCGCAGCACGGGCGTACGCACCGCCCGCAGCGCGTCGGCCGGCGGAAAACCGGCCGGGTCGAGGTGCGCCTCCAGGAACGTGAGCAGGTCGTGCGGAGTAGCGCGGACGGCACCGGCCGCCTCGAAGCCGCCCGCGTCGAAGGCGAGGGTGGGGGTGCGCCCGTCCTTGCCGTGCCCGACGGCGTCGGCCTTCGGATCCTCCGCCCGCAGGGCCGTACCGCTCAGACCGAGGGGACGCAGTACGTGGGTGGCGAGCAGTTCCTCCCACGCCGTACCGGACACCGACGCGAGGGCGTGGCCGAGCACGGCGACGCCGAAGTTGGAGTAGTGCCACCGGGTGCCGGGCCGGCGCCGTGGGCGGTACCGCAGGAAGGCGTCCGTGACCCGCTCGGCCGGATAGCGGCCGTAGGGATTGGTACGCCAGGCGGGCAGCGCCCGACGGTAGAAGTCGGCAGGCAGGGCGGGCAGCCCGGCGGTGTGCGTGATGAGGTGGGCCAGCGTCACCGGGTCCACACCCGTCCGCCGGCCGGGGTCCAGGCAGGCGGCGGCCGGTTCGCCCCCGGTCAGCAGACCGCGCCGGACGAGCTGGGCCAGCAGCAGGCCGGTGAACGTCTTCGAGGCCGAACCGATCTCGTAGCGCAGGTCCTGCCGGGCGACCGGCGGGGGCGGGGCCGTCCCGGCGCAGTGCAGCGTGCGACGGCCGTGCCGGGACACCGCGAAGACGACATCGGGTGCGTCGACGGCATCCGCGGCGCTCTCCAGGCGCGCGCGCAGGGAGTCGTCGTCGCCGGGACCGCCGTCCGCTCGGGGCTGGTCCACGTCGTCGGCGATGCCCGGCCAGGGCGTGGACCGGCCGGTCATGAGGTGGCGTGCGTCAGCTCGGACAGGGCGCGGGACGTGGCCAGCACGGAGGCGAAGGCGGCGACCAGCGTCGGGTGGTAGATCATGTCGAACAGATCGTCCGGCTCGCCCTCCGGCATGTCCCGTACGGCGGGCATGGCGCCGTCGGCCTGCTGTGCGGCGGCGAAGCCCTCCCAGCCCCGTTCGTCCAGGGTGGGGCGCGGCAGGCAGGCGTCGACGACGAGGAGTTCGCCGAGCAGGTCCCAGCGCTCGAGGTCCAGCCAGTCGTCGATCCAGACCGGCAGCCACATGGCGAGGTAGTCGGCGATGTCCGGCGGCAGGCCGTCGGGGTGCTCTCCCCAGTCGGTGAGGTGGAACACCGTGTGGGTGAGGTCGTAGGCGATGTGCCCGCTGACCGTCCAGGGCTCGGGCCTGCTGCCCAGCCACGTGGAGCCGACGATGTCCGCCTCGGGCGTCCGGGGCGTGAGGCCGAAGCGGCGCTGGAACGCGGACAGTCCGAGGCGTCGGGTCGGGTCCAGTTCGAGGGCCGACCAGCTGTTGAGCCGCTGGTAGAGGACGGTCGCACGCTCCACCTCGGGCTCGCTGTACCCGAGTTCCTTGTACGGCAGGTACACCTCGAACGGGATCGGCGAGAGCGGCTCGATGCGCTGGCCGCGTACCAGCATGCGACCGCCGTCCAGGGTGTGCCGCCAGGTGTGGTCGAGGAGCTTGCGCGCCAGTTCGGCCTGGCGCGAGCCGGCCACGCCTTCGCGGAACAGCACCCGGCAGATCAGGGCCAGTTCACCGACCGGTTTGAAACGCTCCAGGAAGCCCACTTCGGGATCGACGTCGGGCTCCAGGCGGAAACCGTCGCGATGGGCCCACAGCCACTCCAGGGCGCGTACGCCCACGGTGTGCATCAGACGGGTGTCGGTCATCCGGGCACTCCTTGTCCCCCGTACCGGTTCCGCACGCCTTCCGCGTGCGGGGCCTCGCCGCTCAGGCACTTGACGGTCTGCGCCGCCGCGAAGGCGGCCATCAGCGTGGAGTGGTAGCAGTGCAGGAAGTCCGGTTCCGGATCCGCTCCCCCTTCACCCTGAGGGGCCTGCTGCGGCAGGGCGCCCGAGTCGTACTGCGCCCGTGCGATCCGGGTCCAGGCGTGCTCGAGCGTCGCCGGGTCGGGCGGGCACGGGAGGCTCGCGGAGACCACCAGCAACTCGCAGCTCAGGTCCCACATCCCGGCGTCCAGGCAGGTGTCGATCCAGGGCGGCAGCCAGTGCGCCAGATAGGCGGCCAGGTCGGCGGGGACGCCCGCGGGGAGGCGGCCCCAGTCGGTGAGGTGGAAGACGACGTGGGTGAGCGCGTACCCCGAGGAGCGCTCGAACGTCCATGGTTCCGCCAGCCCGCCCAGCCAGGTGCTCCGCAGCACCGGCTCGGCCTGCTCCGGCCGGTGGATGCCGCTGCGCCGTTCGGCCTTTAGGACGCCGAGCCGGCGGGTCGGCTCCTGCTCGGTGAGCCGCCAGCCACGGGTGCGGGCCGTCGTGGCGGCGGCTGCCTCATACCCGGCATGCCGCAGCCCGGCCGAGGCGAAGACGGAGTAGACCTCCAGCGGATAGGTCGCGAAGGGCTCCCACCGCTGGAGGCGGAGGAACAGTTCGCCCCGTCCGGTCTGCTGCCAGGCGAACCGCAACAGGTCCGCGGCGTACGCGTGCAACGGGTCCCACGCCGGGGTGTGCGAGCGCACGCTGGCACAGGTCTGGGCGAGTTCCCCGAGCGGTTTCCAGGTGGCGTCGACCTGACCGTCGGCGGTGAGCGCGTCCTCGCCCAGCGCGAAGTCCTCGCGGTGGGCGGACAGCCAGGCGAACGCGGCGGCTCCGACGTCCCGGATCGCACCGACGTCCATGGCGGTCACGGCGGTCGTATCGGTCATACGAGTGCTCCGGCCGCCCGCATGACGCGCGCCGCCTGGACCTGGAGGGCAACCCGGGGGTCGGTGCCGCCCATCAGTTCCACGAAGTCCAGGCCCGCTTCGAGGCCGAGCGTCTCCGGCACCCCGTCGACCAGGGTCAGCCAGCGTCCCGCACCGGCGGCCTGCTGCCAGTCCCTGCGCCGCACGGCACGTACGAAGCCGCGGGCCAGGTCGACCGGGCGACCCCGCGCCGCGCGGACCACGGCACTGTCCTCGCCGGGCACCGCGAGGGGGGCCAGGACCGCGAGTTGGTGTGTCAGCACCTGCCAGGTCGCCGCGTCGAGCCATGCGGCGTCGGGTTCTGTCTCCCCGTCCCCGGCGGATGCGCCTGTCGAAGGCGTGTCGAGGCGCAGCAGGGTGCGGCGCATCGCCCAGTGACTCCATTGGACGGTGGGTGCCGCGCCGGCGCGCGGCGGGAAGGCCTCCACTGTCTGCCGGAACACGGTAAGTAGGTCCGAGGCGGGCGGAGTCGGGAAGAGTACGTGCGGCAGCAGCAGGTCTGCTCCCACCACACGTACGGCCGCGAGGGCGAACTGCCCCTCGGGGTCGTCGACCGCCCCTGTGCCGGACATGCGCACGTGGTCTCCGCCCCGGAGGGCGGAGACCACGTCGGACGCGATGTCCTGCACAGCGCCCTGCAAGAGGGCCGAAGTGCCTGACTGGTCCATTCAGCTGCTCCCGTTCGTCCGCTCAGCCCTTCTTGGGGCGAGGGGTCGGCGGGGACAGCAGCAGCTTGGTGTCCGCGGAGAGAAGCGCCAGGGCGGCGCACTCACGGCTGTCGCGGAAGACGCCGTCGGACTCGGCAGGGTCAAGTGCCGCCTCCAGGTCGGTCCGGACACCCGTGATCTCTTCGATCGCCTTGTCAATGGAAGGCATATCACCATCTCCTCTGGGGTCAGCCATAGCCTCCATGACTCAGAGCACCACACAGTCACATAGCGCGCATCTTTTACCAGAAGGCACATAAGTACCTTCTTCAACATTTCCACCATGCGCACCGGCAGCAGCTCGAACTCCCTTGCCGCGGAGGGCAGTTGAACTTCACGGAGGGTGAGACGCAGCTCACATACCTCGTTCTGTCACATGTTCCGCGTTACTCCGGTCAGTAGGGCGTACCCCGCTTCAAGACGAGGAGATCCCGTGGAATCGCGTCTCAACTACTTCGGCAACGCCCTGGCAGGCAAGGTCCTCAAGCACATCAACTCGGCCGGCAAGGTGGTGTCGGACTCGACCCTGCCTGCCGCGATCCAGGAGCTGGTGAAGATCCGCGCAAGCCAGATCAACGGCTGCGGCTTCTGCACGGACATGCATATCAAGGATGCGGCCCACGCCGGCGAGACCGCGCAGCGCCTGCACCTGGTCGCGGTCTGGCGGGAGGCGACGGTCTTCACGGAGGCCGAGCGCGCCGCCCTGGAAGTGGCGGAGCAGGGCACCCGCATCGCCGATGCCGCGGGTGGTGTCTCGGACGAGGCGTGGTCCAACGCCGCCAAGCACTTCGACGAGGACCAGCTGGTGGCCCTGATCTCACTCCTCGGGGTCATCAACGCCTACAACCGCATCAACGTGATCAACCAGCAGCCCGCCGGGGACTACCAGCCCGGCCAGTTCGGCTGACCCGTCATGACGGGGGCTGGACCGCCGTCCCGGATCGAGGAGTTGGCGGCCCCGTACAGCGCGGTGGCCGCCGGTCCGGACGGGACATCGACTTCTTCCCTGGTGGAGGCCGGCCGGTGAGCACCATCGCGTTCCTCAACATCGGTATGCACGGGCACGTCAACCCGACGCTGCCGGTCGTGGCCGAGCTCGTCCGGCGCGGCCACACCGTCACCTACCACACATCACCGGCGTTCCGTGCGCAGATCGAGGCGACCGGCGCGACAGTGCGCCCCTACCCCGGAGGCGAACTGCCGCTTCCCGATCCGCCGACGCCGGTCACGCTGCTGGAGTCCCTCGCGGGCACCACCGTCCGGTTGCTGCCCGCCGTGCTCGACGACCTGCGCCGCGACCGGCCCGACCTGATCGTCCACGACAGTTCCTGCCTGTGGGGCGCGGTGGCCGCACGTGAACTCGACGTACCGGCGGCCTCGTCGTTCACCACGTTCGCCTTCAACCGGCAGGTCCCCAGCCCCACCCGCGGGTCGTGGCAGCTGCTGGCAGAGGCACGGACGCAACCCCGCAGCGTGCGGGGCTACCTGCGCTCCCGCAGGGAGCTGCATCGCCGCTTCGACGCGCGCGGGGTGCCGCCGCTCGACCTGCTGAACATCCGTCAGCCGCTGAACCTGGTCTATACCTCACCGGCGTTCCAGCCCGCCGTCGAGCACTTCGACCAGTCCTACCGGTTCGTCGGCCCGAGCATCGGCGCCCGCCCGGTCGACCCGTCGTTCAAGACCGACCGGCTCCAGGACCCGGTGCTGTACGCCTCCCTCGGCACGGTGTTCAACGCCGACCCGAAGCTGCTGCGCACGTTCGCCACCGCACTCGCCCCGCTGGGCGGCACGGTGATCGTCTCCACCGGGCAGACCGATCCCGACGCGCTGGGCCCGCTGCCGGCCAACGTGCTGCCCCGGCGTTTCGTGCCTCAGCCGGAGGTGCTGGCCCGTGCGGCGCTGTTCATCACCCATGGCGGCATGAACAGCGTCAACGAGGCCATGTTCGCCGGGGTCCCGATGCTGGTGGTCCCGCAGGGCGCCGACCAGCCGATGATCGCCCGTCGCGTCGCAGGGCTCGGCGCGGGCCTGTCGCTCCGTACCGAGGACGTCGCGCAGGGCTCGGTGCGCGCCCTGGCCCGACGTCTGCTGCACGAGCCCGCGTTCCGGGCAGCCGCGACGACCCTCAAGGCCGCCCAGCACGACGCCGGTGGATATCGGCGGGCCGCCGACGAGCTGGAGCGGTACGTGCATACGGCCGACTCGGTCCGCCGGCCGGTCCACGCCGATCCGTCACAGCGAGGTTGAGCGATGTCCGCTGTCGTCGTCCTGCTGCTGTTCGCCGGGCTGTCCGAGGCCGCCGGGCGCATCCTGCCGCTGCTGGCCCGTCGGCCGGGTATGCCGCGGCTGCTCGTGGCCGGGTTGCTGCCGGCTGCCGGCCTCGTCGAGGCCGCCGTGTTCGCGCTGTGGCCGCTGACCGCGTGGACCCTGGCCGAGCTGGTGGTGTCCTCTCCGCCGCCGGGCGACGGGATGGGCTGGACCCCGGGCCTGGTCGCGCCGCTGATGCTCTCCGCCGTACTCGCGTTCCCGCTGCTCGGGCCTCTGCTGCACCTGCTCCTCTTCGTGGGGGTCGGCGCCGGGCTTGCCGAACCGCTGGCGGAGGCGACCGGGCTCGGCTGGTGGGGCGCCGCCGGCTGCGTGGCCGTCGCCGGGGCCGGACTCGGTGTCGCTGTGGAGGCCGTTCGGCGTCTTGTCGTACGGATCAGTGCGCCCCGGACACCGGAGCCGATCGCATGAACGACTTCCTGTTCTGGGCCTGCGTGCTCGGGCCCGTCCTGCTGGCCGAAGGACTGCTGGCCCGCTACGAGGTGCTGGTCTACAGCGCCGGCTTCCGGGCCCCCACCAGCGAGCTCCCCGAGGGCGTGCCCTATGCCCGGGGTGCTGCAGCCGACCGGCCCCCGGAGGCCTACCTGGTCTACCTGGACGGCATCGGGAAGCGTCGCGTGCGCGACACCCGGGACGGCGGTCAGCTGGTCAAGGCCGTGCTCGCCGCAGCGCCGGAACTGCGCGTGCTGGGGCAGGTGCAGCCCTACTCGCCGCTGGCCGACCCGCTCGCCGACCGGCCGGTGTGGGCGTGGCTGCGCCGCCGCGTCGGGCTGCTGCTGTTCCTGCACAACGTCATGCAGATCTTCGTCGCCGCCGACCACCGCTACCGCCCCCTCTACAACCGGGCCGTCGGCTCCCAGATCGCCACGCAGCTGCGGCTCGCCGGCTACGAGCCCGACAGCGGCATCCCCGTGGTGCTGCTCAGCTACAGCGGCGGCGCCCAGGTCGCCACCGGCGCCGTCGACGAACTGCACACCCGGCTGCGCTGCCCGCTCCTGCTGATCACGCTCGGCGGGTTCCACAACGGCGCCAACGACCTCGCAAAGGCCGAGCATCTGCATCAACTCACCAGCGCCTACGACCGGATCGAGCGGGTCGGCACCTGGATGTTCCCGCAGCGCTGGCGGCTGCTGCGCGGCAGCGGATGGAACCGCGCCCGCCGCGCCGGGAAGATCACCGTGCACCGACTGGATCCGGCCACCCACCTCGGTCCGCGCAGCTACATCAGCCCGTCGGCTCAGCTGCCCGAGGGCCGCAGCCACCTCGACCGCACGGCCGACACCGTGATCGCACTCATCCGCGCCCGGCACTGGGCGAAGGCGGCGACGGACCGCCCGAGGTCATGAGGCCCCATGTCATGAGGCTCCGTGTCATGAGGCTCCGTGTCTGCGGATCAGCTGTCGGTCTCCGTGCGGCGGCCGGCGGCTCCGTCGTCGTCGAGCCCGGAGACCAGGCCGCGCAGCAGGGGGCCGTACTCCGGGTGGGCGAGGGCGGAGGCCATCTGGGCCACCAGGTAGTCGGCCGGGTTGCCGGTGTCGTACCAGCGGCCCTTGATGACCTGGCCGTACACCGCGCGGGTGGCGGCGTAGGCGTTGATGGCGTCGGTCAGATACACCTCGCCGGTCCGGTGCTCGTACCAGCGGCGGGTCTGCTCGCGCAGTTCGTCGATGATGCCGGGGGTGACGACGTAGCCGCCGATCGCCGCGTACGACGAAGGCGCGGCGGCGGGCTCGGGCTTCTCGACCAGACCGGTGATGCGCAGCTGGCCGTCCCCGAGATCCTCCTTGACGATGGGCACGCCGTAGCGCTGGGACTCGGTGGGGTCCATCGGCAGGAGGGCCAGCACCGGGCAGCCGGTCTGCTCGTAGGCGCGGATCAGCTGCTGGGCGCGGGGGACCTCGGCCACGAAGACGTCGTCGGGCCACAGCACCAGCACGGGCTCGTCGCCGAAGGAGCGGGCGGCGTTCAGCACGGGGGTGCCGTTGCCGTACGGGCCGTACTGGTCCAGGTAGGTGATGTGGCCCTGGCGGGCCAGCTCGGCGACCTCCTCCACCGCGTCGGCGTACCCCGTCTTGCCGTCCTGGCGGAGCTGCTCGACGAGGGCGGGGTTGGGGCGGAAGTGGTCCTGGATGAGGCTCTTGCCGCCGGAGACCACGATGGTGATGTCGGTGATGCCGGAATCCACCAGTTCACGCACCGTGTGCTCGATGACCGGCTTGTCGCCGACCGGGAGCATCTCCTTGGGTGTCGCCTTCGTCAGGGGCAGCAGTCGGGAGCCGAGTCCCGCGGCGGGGATCACAGCCCTGCGGATCGTCGGGGACATCACATCTCTCTCGGTCGATCGACGCGCCGCACCGGCGGACACGGCACGTGTTCGACGCTACCAACGCCTGCCACGACCCCGCCGACCGCCTCATTCGCGGATCGCGGCCGGGCTCGGGCAGCTCTGACGGACGTCCGGGGAAGGCGGCTCCCGGCGGCGCGCGCCCTGGGATGCCCGCTTGTAGCCTGGTCGTCCAGGACTGGAGGACTCCATGCCCGCCGAGGATGACGCAGCCCCCCTCGACCAGGCCGCACAGCAGTTCATGGCAGCGCGCCCCCAGCTCTTCGGCATCGCCTACCGCGTGCTCGGCAGCACGGTGGAGGCCGAGGACATCGTCCAGGAGGCGTGGCTGCGGTGGCAGAAGACCGACCGCACCGACATCCAGGAGCCGACGGCGTTCCTGACGACCGTCACGACGCGGCTGGCGATCAACGTCGCCCAGTCCGCGAGGATGCGCCGTGAGTCGTACGTCGGACCCTGGCTTCCGGAGCCGGTCGACACCCGGGCGGATCCGCAGGTGGGTGCGGAGCGGGCCGAGGCACTCGACATGGCGGTGCTGCTGCTCCTCGAGAAGCTCAACCCCGTGGAGCGGGCCGCCTACGTGCTGCGGGAGGCCTTCGCCTACCCCTACAAACAGATCGCGGACATCGTGGAGTCCAGCGAGGCCAACACCCGCCAGCTGGTGAGCCGCGCGAGGAAACACCTGGCGGCGGAGCGCAGGGAGCCGGTCAGCGCCACCGATCACCGGCGCCTGCTGGAGGCCTTCCTCGCCGCGGCACAGACCGGCAGTCTGTCGGTGCTGGAGGAGGTCCTCACGCAGGACGTGGTCAGTTACGCCGACGGTGGCGGGATGCGCGGGGCATCCAGGATCCCGGTCGTCGGGCTCGAGCACGTCTCCAAGTACCTCGCCGCCTTCGCCCCGCGGTTCTGGCCCTCGACGGACGTGCGCTGGGTCGAGGCCAACGGCAGGCCGGCCGTCCTCATCGTCTCGGCCGACGGCAATCCGATGGCGCTGCTCTGCGTCGACGTGTCGGCCCGGGGCATCGAACGCATCATGTGGGTCATGAATCCGGCCAAGCTGGCCCCCTACGTGGCTTCCCTGACCAGCTGAGAATGCTCCTACCGGGTGCTGTCACAGATCCGGCCCCTGGTCGGTCGTAGTGGGTGACGCCCCCTGATCGGAGAAGACCGTGGCAGTCACCGAACAACGCCTTTCCACCATGGTGCTGGTGATCGGCACCGGAGGTGCGGGCCTTCGCGCGGCGATCGAACTGGCCGAGGCCGGAGTCGACGTCCTCGCGGTGGGCAAACGCCCCAAGGACGACGCCCATACGGCACTCGCCGCCGGAGGCATCAACGCGGCGCTGGCCACCATGGATCCCGAGGACAGCTGGCAACAGCACGCGGCGGACACGATCAAGGAAAGCTATCTGCTCGCCGACCCCCGCACCGTGGAGATCGTCACCCAGGGCGCCGGCCGGGGCATCGACGACCTGGAACGCTTCGGCATGGCCTTCGCCCGGGAGGAGGACGGCCGTATCTCGCAGCGGTTCTTCGGCGCGCACAAGTTCCGGCGCACCGCATTCGCCGGCGACTACACCGGTCTGGAGATCCAGCGCACCCTCGTCCGCCGCGCCGAGCAGCTCAGGATCCCGGTGCTCGACGGCTTCTACATCACCAGGCTCCTGGTACATGACGGTGCCGTCTTCGGTGCCTACGGCTTCGACCTCGCGACCGGACGGCGTTGCGTGATCCACGCCGACGCCGTCATCCTCGCCGCCGGCGGCCACACCCGGATCTGGCGGCGTACCTCTTCGCGGCGCGACGAGAACACGGGGGACTCCTTCCGCCTGGCAGTGGAGGCCGGAGCCCGCCTGCGCGATCCGGAGCTGGTCCAGTTCCATCCCTCCGGCATCATCGAACCGGAGAACGCGGCAGGCACCCTGGTCAGCGAGGCCGCCCGGGGCGAGGGCGGGATCCTGCGCAACGCCCTCGGGGAACGGTTCATGTCCCGCTACGACCCCGACCGGATGGAGCTGTCCACCCGCGACCGGGTGGCCCTGGCGTCCTACACGGAGATCAAGGAAGGGCGGGGCACCCCCAAGGGCGGTGTGTGGCTCGACGTCTCCCATCTGCCCCGGCAGACGATCATGACGCGACTCCCCCGCGTCTACCAGACGATGCTCGACCTGCAGATGCTGGACATCACCCGCGAGCCGATCGAGATCGCGCCCACCGCGCACTACTCGATGGGCGGCGTGTGGGTGCGTCCCGAGGACCACAGCACCGATGTGCGGGGCCTGTTCGCCATCGGTGAGGCGTCGAGCGGATTGCACGGCGCCAACCGCCTCGGCGGCAACAGTCTCATCGAGCTGCTGGTCTTCGGCCGCATCACGGGCCAGGCCGCCGCCGCGTACTCGCAGTCCCTGACCGCGCAGCGCCGGTCGGCGTCGGCCATCGCCGAGGCCCGCGCGGAGGTCGACGGCCTTCTCGCGGCGGACGGGCCGGAGAACGTGCGTGCCCTGCAACGCGCCATCCGCAACACCATGACCGAGCACGCCGGCGTCGTACGCGACGAAGAAGGCCTGCGTGCGGGGCTGGCGGAGCTCGCGGTGATCGAGAAGCGGATGGCGGACGTCGGCGTCCACCCCGACATCGCCGGCTATCAGGACCTCGCCCACGCCTTCGATCTCAAGTCCGCCGCCCTGGCGGCCCGGGCCACCCTCGAAGCGGCGCTGGAGCGTCGCGAGACGCGGGGCTGTCACAACCGCAGCGACTACCCGGACCTCGACCCCGCTCTGCAGGTCAATCTCGTGTGGTCCCCGACGGCCGGTGTCACCCGCGAGAGCATTCCGAGCGTTCCCGACGAGATCTCCTCCCTGATGGAGGAGATATCGACCGACGGCAAGCTCGCCGAATGAGCTGCTGTGCGAGCTGCTGTCACAAGTAGGGCCCCTGTCCTGTCACTTCAAGTGCAGACCAGAATTCTCTCCGAGAGGAAACCGCCATGAAGGTCGTAGTGATCGGTGGAACCGGGCTCATCGGTTCGAAGCTAGTCGGCAAGCTGGAGGAGCAGGGGCACGAGGCGGTCGCGGCCGCGCCCAACACCGGTGTCAACACTCTGACGGGCGAGGGCCTCGCCGAGGTCCTGAAGGACGCGTCGGTCGTGGTCGACGTGTCCAACTCCCCTTCGTGGGAGGACGACGCCGTCATGAACTTCTTCCGCACCTCCACCACCAACCTGCTCAATGCGGAGGCCGAGGCCGGCGTGAGGCACCACGTCGCGCTGTCCGTGGTCGGCACCGACCGCCTCCAGGAGAGCGGATACTTCCGCGCCAAGCAGGCCCAGGAAGAGCTGATCAAGGCGTCCGGCATGCCCTACTCCCTCGTCCACGCCACCCAGTTCTTCGAGTTCATCAAGGGGATCGCGGACATCTCGACCGAGGGCGACACGGTGCGGCTGGCCCCGGCCAAGTTCCAGCCGATGTACTCGGACGACGTGGCAGCGGCCGTCGGCCGTACCGCGGTCGGCGATCCCGTCAACGGCACGGTGGAGATCGCGGGCCCCGACGTGTTCCGGCTCGACGAGCTCATCCGCGAGACGCTCTCCGCCCAGAACGACCCCCGCACGGTCGTCACCGACCCGCACGCCCCGTACTCCGGTGCCGAGTTGGAGGAGACCACGCTCCTGCCGGGTCCGGACGCGCACATCGCCGGGACCAGGCTGTCCGACTGGCTCGCGAAGCAGCAGTAGGTGCTGCGACGTGGCCCCTGCCCGGGAGATGCCGTATGGCGGGTACGGATGACACGGTCCCGATCGCCGAGCTGCTCGACGAGCGGCGGCATCTGCTGCATGTCGCGTACTGGATGCTCGGCAGCAGCCGTGCGGCGGAGCGCGTCATCGACGAGACGTACCGACGGTGGTTCGAGCTGCCCGAGCCGGTGCGGGCGCGGATCACGGCGCCGCGTTCGTGGCTGGCGAGCGTCGCCGGGAGTATCTGCCTGACGTGGCCGGCCCTGCCCGGACAGGACAGGACCGGCGCGGTCGCCGGCCTCGTGCGCCGGACCGAACCGCTTGCTGCCGAGCCCCTGGGCTCCGAAGCGGCCGACCGGGCCCGGCACAGTCTGGGGGCCCGGCGCGAGCGTCCCACGTCGGCCCGGCAGCAGGACGCGGTGGCGCGTGCGGTGCACCTGGCCTGCGTGACGCACGACGAGGGACTTCTGACGTCCCTCCTCGCGGCCGAGGCCACGGCCTTCTTCGACGGTGGCGGCAAGGTGCGGACCCTGATCAATCCGGTACGCGGCAACACCCACGTGGCCCGCACCCTGCTGATCCTGCTGGCCCGCCATCCGCGGACCAGCTTGCACCCCCACCCCGTCAACGGGCGGACCGGTCTGGTGGTGCGCTACGGCCCCCAGGTGGCCGCCGTCATCAGCCTCGACGTCGCCGGCCCTCAGGTCGTCCAGGTGTGGGGCACCCTCAACCCCGACAAGCTCCGCACCTGGAACCGCCCCTCACCCGGCACCGGCGGGCGGTGCTGACCCCGACTGGGGTGTCCAGGCTGCTTCGGCTGCCTGTGCGGTGGGATGAGTGGCGAAGACTTGGTCCAGGCCGACCAGGCTGAAGATGCGGCTGATGGAGTGGGGGACCGCCGCCAGGGCGATGCCGGCGCGGGCGGCGTCGGCGTGGTTGCGCGCGGCGATGAGGGCGGTGATGCCACTGGAGTCGCAGAAGGTGATGCCGGTCAGGTCGATGACGAGCTGCTGGCCTGCCTGAAGGTTCAGGTCGGGCAGCAGGCCGCGGAGCTGCGTGCAGCTGTCGTAGTCGAGTCCGCCGGTCAGTTCCATGACGGGCCCGGCGGCGGTGCTTCGGGTGTGGATGGCGAGGTGGCTCACTGCTGCTCTTCACTGGTGGGTCGGGGCACGCTGATGGCGAGGACGGCGGTGTCGTCCTCCACGCCGGTGCCGAACGTATCGAGCAGGTCGCGGATGGCGGAGACGACGCCGGACGCGGTGGTGGGCGCCAGAGCCTGAGCGAGGTCGAGGAGCGCTTCGTCGCCGTAGCGGTCGTCGTCACCGGTCGCGGCCGTGTGGGCTTCGGTGAGGCCGTCGGTGTGGAGCATCAAGGTGTCGCCGGCTTCGAGGCGGATGGTGGTGGTGGCGATGTGGGCGTCGGGCAGCACGCCGATGAGCTGTCCGCCCGGGGTGGGCAGGTAGTCGGCGCTGCCGTCCGCGCGCAGGAGCAGCGCCGGGGGGTGGCCGCCGGCGGCCAGGGTGATGTGGAAGCCGCCCTGATCCGTGTCGGGGGTGAGCAGTCCGAAGATCACGGTGCAGAACCTGGGGTCGATGCCGTTGTACTCGTGGTTGAGGACGGTGTTGAGGTTGCTCAGGACGGCGGCCGGGTCCGGGTCGTACACGGCGGCGGCGCGCAGGGTGTAGCGGGCCAGGGAGGTGACGGCGGCCGCGGCGGCTCCCTTGCCGCATACGTCGCCCAGGAACAGTCCCCACGCCCCGCCGGCGAGTGGGAAGAGGTCGTAGAAGTCGCCGCCGACCTTGTCGGTGGAGGCGACGTGGTAGTGCGCGGCCACATCGAGTCCGGGCACGTTCACCAGGGTCGGGGGCAGCAGGGTCTGCTGCAGGGTGGCGTTGAGGCGCTGGAGTGCTTCGCGTTCGCGTTCCGCTTCCTGCCGCGCGCGCAGCAGTTCGATTTCGTAGGCGCGTCGGTCCCGGGCGTCGAAGACGGTCGTGCGGATCAGCAGCGGCTCCCCGTCGGGGCCCGCCTTCACCGCCGAGGTGACCAGGACGGGCAGGCGCGAGCCGTCGGCCGCCTTCAGCTCCAACGCGATGCCGCGGACCTCGCCCTGCATACGCAGCAGCGGGGCGAAGTGCGTCTCGTGGTAGAGGCGGCCTCCCACGGTGAGCAGGTCGGAGAACGTCCTGCGGCCCACCAGGTCACCGCGGGCGTGACCGAGCCAGTTCAGCAGCGTCGTGTTGACCTTCGCGATGGTGCCGTCGAGCAGCGTGGACAGGTAGCCGCACGGCGCGTGCTCGTACAGATCCTCGGCGCTGTCCTCCAGCAGCGCGGAGAAGGCCGCGCTGTCCACACCGTGCGGTTCCCCGGGCGCCGGAGGCTCTCCGCTCTCTCTGTCGCCGCTCTTGCACATCATCGCGCGGCTTGGACGAATTCGCTGATCGCGGCGGCCGTCTCTTCCGGTGCGGCGAGCTGGGGGCAGTGCCCGGTCGCATTCAGGGTGACCAGCCGGCTCCCGGGTATCCGGGACCGCACGAATTCCCCGACCTCCGGGGGCGCGATCGCATCGTTCGAACACTGCGCGACCAGGGTGGGAACGGTGACCTTCGCAAGATCGTCTCGATTGTCGGACAGGAACGTCACCCGGGCGAAGACGCGGGCGATGTCCGGGTCGGTGCGGCAGAAGCTGTTGGTCAGCTCCTCACCCAGCTCCGGCCGGTCCGGATTCCCCATGATCACCGGAGCCATGGCGCCCGACCAGCCCAGATAATTGGCTTCCAGGGAGCCCAGGAGTTCGTCGATGTCCTCGGCGCTGAACCCGCCGCGATATCCGGTGCCGGGATCGTCGATGAAACACGGCGACGGGGCGAGCAGCACCAGACCGGTGAACGCCTCCGGCTCCTGCGCCGCGGCCAGGACGCCCATCATCGCGCTCACCGAGTGCCCCACGAACGTCACCGGGCCGAGCGCCAGATCACGGCAGATCTCCAGCACGTCCTCGGTGTAGCCCTCCAGCGTGGAGTAGCGTTCCTTGCTCCACGCCGACAGGTCGGAGCGCCCGGCTCCCACGTGGTCGAACTGGACCACGGTGAATTCGTCCTCCAGGCGCGGCACCACCAGCCGCCACATGTTCTGGTCGCATCCGAACCCGTGCGCCAGCATCACCACCGGCCCCCCGGCCCGGCCGGACACCGTCACATGATTCCTGCTGCGCACCGTCATGCACCCCATCCTCGCAGAACACAGCGAAGGCGGTTCCGGGTCCGGGGCCGGGCGTCCGGGGCTGAGAGGCGGGGGTACAGTCTGCTCGCTGCGTCCCGCGCCGGCCCGGGCAGCGCGGCTCCCCTGTCTGCTGCGGCCCGGCCAGGTGACGCCATGACCAGCACACAGGACCAGACCGAGCCTACGTCCGCCCCCGCCGCCGCGTCGGCACCGGCGACGGCGCAGGAACGCGTCACGCGGATACGCCGCCGACTGGAACGGCTGATCGGCATCGCGGCGACCGAGGGCAACGCACTGACGGCTCTGCGCAACGGGGACGAGATCTTCCCCGCGATGCTGGCGAGCATCCGCTCCGCCGAGCACACCGTGGACATGATGACCTTCGTGTACTGGAAGGGAGACATCGCCCACGAGTTCGCGCAGGCGCTGGCCGACCGGGCTCGGGCGGGGGTGCGGGTGCGGCTGCTGCTGGACGGGTTCGGCAGCCGGCTGATCGAGAAAGACCTGCTGAGGGAGATGGACCAGGCCGGCGTCCAAGTGATCTGGTTCCGCAGGCCCCTCGCCCTCTCCCCGTTCAAGCAGAATCACCGCTGCCACCGCAAGGTCCTGGTCGTCGACGAGCGGACGGCCTTCACCGGCGGGGTCGGCATCGCCGAGGAGTGGTGCGGCAACGCGCGCGACGAACACGAATGGCGTGACACCCACGTCGAGGTGCGCGGGCCGGCGGTGGACGGCATCGCGGCTGCTTTCGCGCAGAACTGGGCCGAATGCCACGACGAGCTCTTCGACGACCGCGACCGGTTCATCCCGCACCGCCCGCAGGGCGACTCGGTGGTACAGGTCGTACGCGGATCGGCCGGCTTCGGATGGCAGGACATGCAGACCCTGATCCGGGTGATGCTGGAGTCCGCCGAGGACCGCTTCCGGCTGGCCACCGCCTACTTCTCACCCGACGCCCACTTCGTCGACCTGCTGTGCGCCACCGCCCGGCGGGGCGTTCAGGTGGAGATCCTGCTGCCCGGCCCCCACACCGACAAACGGGTCTGCCGACTGGCCGGCCAGCACCACTACGACGCACTCACCGCCTGCGGCGTGAAGATCTACCAGTACCAGCCGACGATGTTGCACACCAAGGTCATCACCGTCGACGGCGTCGCCGCCCTGGTCGGCTCCACCAACTTCAACCGCCGCTCCCTCGACCACGACGAAGAGATCATGCTCGCCGTCCTGGACCAGGAGTTCACGGCCACCCTCGACAGCCACTTCGCCGAGGACCTGGAGTCCGCCACGCTGATCCGGGAGGAGCGGTGGAAGAGGCGCTCACTGCTGCAGCGGGCGAGAGAGGTTGCCGTCGTCCCCATCCGGCGCTTTCTGTAGCTCCGGTACCCGCAACTGGGCTTCGTTGTCCGACCCCGCCGCCCACGGCGGCCGCAGTACCGCTGGTGAACAACGCACCATCCTGAGGGGACCCGTCGGCCATGGCCGACGGGTCCCCGGGCGCGCTGTTGACTGCATCATCCGCTGCTACTGCGACGGCCGGCCACGGCTTCCTCGACGACACCGTTCTCCCGGCCGAATCGCGCACCGGATCACCAGCACTGCAAATCGCCCATCTGACGGGCCCTGTCGCGTGCGCGTCGTTTTACCGGTGCGTGCGGAGTCCGTCGAGGATGAGCGCGAGCATGTGGGGTGCCCGATCCTCGGGGCTGGACACGGCGCGCCACAATGCGCCGGTCAGTTGGAGGAAGTCTCCAGGGTCGGCGTCGGGGCGGATGCTTCCGTCCTTCTTGCCGGCGTCGAGGAGTTCTGTGATCGCGGCGATGACCGGGCCGTAGCTCTGCTCGCTGATCGCCTGGTGCGCGCCCGGGCTGAGGGCGTCGCCGAGGCCGTGCTTTCTGCGCATGGCCTCGACGAGGTCGGTCGTCCAGTGGCGGAGCGCTTCCAGTGGCGGCATCTGGGCCAGCAGATCGGGCACGGTGCCGATGATGCGTGCCACCTCGTCCTGGTAGACGGCCAGGACCAGCGACTCGCGTGTGGGGAAGTTGCGGTACAGGGTGCCCGCGCCGACTCCTGCGCGCTGGGCGATCTGGTTCATCGACGTGCTGCCGTCCGCCGTGAGCGCTTCGCGTGCGGCGGCGAGGATGCGCGCCCTGTTCTCACGGGCGTCTGAACGGACCACGGGACCTCACCTTGCTAAGTGGAGAGTTCTCCACTACGTTATATGGAGAGCTCTCCACATACTTTAAGGAGCGTCATGCATTACATCAAGCTCGGCACGACCGGCCTCGACGTATCCCCGATCGCGATCGGCGCGATGACTTACGGCGAACCCGACCGCGGGCACCCCGTCTGGTCGAAGGGCGAACAGGACGCGCGACCGCTCATCCGGCACGCGGTGGAGGCGGGGATCAACTTCTTCGACACCGCGAACATGTACTCCAACGGTTCCAGCGAGGAAATCCTCGGCCGCGCGCTCAAGGACTTCGCGGACCGCGATGCCGTGGTGATCGCCACCAAGCTGCGCCATCCGATGCGGCTGGGACCCAACGGACGGGGACTGTCACGTAAGGCGATCATGACTGAGGTCGACCATTCGCTGCGCCGCCTCGGCACGGAGTACATCGACCTTTACCAGATCCACCGCAACGACCACTCCACCCTCTGGGAGGAGACCCTCGAGGCACTCAGCGACCTAGTGAGGGTCGGTAAGGTCCGCTACCTCGGCGCCTCGTCCATGCACGCGTGGGAGTTCGCGAAGGCGCTGCACCTGCAGAAGCAGAACGGCTGGGCGCGGTTCGTGTCGATGCAGGACCACTACAACCTCCTCGCCCGTGAGGAGGAGCGCGAGATGATCCCGCTGTGCCTGGACGAGGGCGTCGGCACGATCGTCTGGTCGCCGTTGGCCCGCGGCCGCCTCGCCCGCGCGTGGGACGACGCCCGTTCCACGGTGCGCTCCGAGACGGACGGCGCCTACGCGGACCTGCTCTACTCGCCCGCGCAGGAGGCGTCCAACCACGCGATCATCGACGCGGTTGGGCAGGTCGCGGACGCCCACGGCGTCAGCCGCGCACAGGTCGCGCTCGCCTGGCTGCGCCGCCAGCCGGTCGTCACCGCACCTCTGGTCGGCGCTGGCTCGGTCCGGCAGATCGACGAGGCAGTGGCCTCCCTCGACATCGAGCTCACCGACGACGAAGTGCGCGCCCTGGAGGCCCCGTACACCCCCCGGTACGACTGGCAGGGCGTCTCGGACGAAGCCGAGATGGAGGCCATCCGCAAGCGCGTCCCCGGAATGGCCCTCGCATGAACCCCATCGTCCGCTCCGGCGCTGCTGCCCGCGCCGGAGCCCTGCTCATCCTTCTCGGCCCGCTCGTGTCCTGGATCGCCGAGTTCATCAGCGCCGCCGCCTGGCAGGACCCGCCGTACTCGCCCCTGTACAACTGGGTCAGCCACCTCGGCCTGACCGGTCCCCCGCAGACCGCGTTCGGACAGGTCGCCAACTCCCCTCTGGGTGCCGTCATGGACGCCGGCTGGGTGATCTACGGCACTCTCTTGATCATCGGCACGTTCCTCATGGTCGACCCGCGCAAGGGCGCCCGCCCGATCATCATCATGATCCTCGCCGTCCTCGCCGGCGTAGGTGTCTCGCTCGTCGGCATCTTCCAGGGCTCCAACGCCAACGTCGACAACGGCCTGATCGCATTCCACACCTTCGGCGCGCAGGGCGTCATGCTCGCCGGCAACATCATGGCGATCGTCGTCGGAACCAGCGGAACCCGCATCGGTCTCAGCAGGGGCCGATCGATCGCGAGCATCACCCTCGGCACAGCCGGACTGATCGCGTTCCCCCTCTTCATGACCAACGTGTTCACCGGCTGGATGTGGAACATCGGCCTGTTCGAGCGCGCCGTGATCTACCCGATCATGATCGGGCACGCCCTCCTCGGAAGCAGCGTGGCCGCCGCCCAACGGCATCATGCGACGCACCCGCTGGCACCCCCTACTGCACGAGTCGAGAGCTGAGGAGAGACAGATGACACGAGTACTGGTCACCGGAGGAACAGGCTTCATCGGGAGCTGGTGCATTCAAGCCCTGCTCGACGCCGGGCACACCGTCCGCACCACAGTCCGCGACCTGCGGCGCGAGCCGGCACTGCGCTCCTGGCTCCAGGCGGCCACACCGTTCGACGACAACCGTCTCACCGTCGTACGCGCCGACCTCGAACACGCCGACGGCTGGGAAGCTGCCGTCGCCGACTGCGAATTCGTCCTCCACGTCGCCTCGCCAACCCTGCGCCATACGCCGACGAACGACGACGGGCTGGTGGTCCCAGCCCGGGAGGGCGTCTTGCGGGTGCTGCGCGCAGCCCGCGCCGCCCGCGTGCGCCGGGTCGTCCTGACGAGCGCCTTCGGTGCCATCGGGATCGGGCACCCCCCACGCTCGACCCCGTTCACCGAGGAGGACTGGACCAACGTCGACAGCGATATCCCGCCCTACCAGCGGTCCAAGACGCTGGCCGAGCGCGCCGCCTGGCAGTTCGTCGAAGAGGAAGGCGGTGGCCTGGAACTGACAGCGGTTCATCCCGTGGGGGTCCTTGGACCACTGCTCGGCCCGGACGACCCACCATCCCTGCGTCTTGTGCGCAGAATGCTCGAGGGACAGGTTCCTGCATGCCCGCCCTTCGGGATGGGCTTCGTCGACGTGCGCGACGTCGCGGATCTCCACCTGCGCGCGATGACCGATCCGGCAGCCGCCGGCGAACGCTTCCTGGCAATCGCCGGGCACAGCCTGCGCGTCATCGACATCGCACGCATTCTGCATGACCGCCTCAGTGAGCGCGCCGCCAAAGCCCCGACCCGTGAACTGCCCCTGTGGCTCGCACGCGCACTGGGCCTCGTGAACCCGGAACTGCGACTGCTCAGGCACCAGCTCGGCCGGAATCTCGACGCCACAAGCACCAAGGCGGAGAAGCTTCTCGGGTGGCGAGCGCGTCCCATCGAGGACACCATCGCGGAGACCGCTGAGAGCCTCCTCGCCCACGGCATCTCGCGGTGAGCAATCCGGGCCGGTCAACGCGGCTCCCGTTGTGAGCGCTGGAGTTCCGGCTTCATGAGGTGAAGCGAAGGACGCTGGGCGGATCCAGGCCACTGCGACATCCTGGCCGCCTTCGACGCCGGCTACGGCGCCCCGCGCTTGGTCCCCTCCTGCCCGGGCTGCCGGTCGAGGTCCTCGGACGAATGCGCACGGCCCGGGTGATGCGCGAACCACTGCGCCTGTGCCTGCTCCACTGTCCAGTGGGTTGAGCCCTACGAGGCGGGCAGCGCTGGGGCGAGGATCTGGGCATGCCAGGATCACCGACATGGCTGATGACGCATGGACGGATACCGAACGGCTTGGGCAACTGGGACAGCTGTCGGTCGTTGCAGGAGTTGTCAGTGGACGTGCGGATCGAGGTCCATGCGGTGGGCAGATCAGGTGACCGCCGTCGTCTCGTGCCCCACCGGCGTCGTGAAACCACGCTGCTGACGGAGGTAGTTGACGCTTGCGTGACCACGCTCGGTGGTACTGCGTTGGGCTGGGTGACACGCGTGCCATCGGAGTGTTCGAGCAGTCTTTGGCTGCCGACGTTGTGCTGAGGACCGCAAAAGCCCCTCCGGGCCGTCCTGTCTTGGCAGGTGGCCCCTGGTCTCCCTCTCGGAGACCAGGCGCCATCAACGTTCAGGTCACCGATACAGCCGCTGAAACGATCGTGGCGGCAGCCAGCGCGAGCATTGCCGTTCTCGCTACCATCACCAGTCGACTGGGCCGGACGCGCTCAGTCCTCCCGACACCATCAACGGTGCGGGCGCACGTTCCCCCTACACTGCCGACGCCTGTCGCGCCCCGGCGTCCGCATCCCGAAGCTGCACACACAGCGCGCAGAGTGTCCTCTTCTGGGTTGGCCGATCGGACGTCGGTACCCGGGTTCGCGAGGATTCCGAAGACCTTCATGCCCGCTCAACGACCCAACTCCAGCTGGGCAGTCGACACATCACCCATTCGCCACACCGCTCGCGCCCCCGGAGTGCAGCGCGAGGGCCTGGCACTGACGGCCGGGAAGCCAGGCCCTCGGCGCGCCGGGGAGGCTCATGCACGATTGCACCGGACAGGCTGGCCCGCCTGCGGGCGCGCGGACGCACTTCCTCCCAATCCCCCGGCCGGCGGACAGCAGAGTCCAGCCGGTGGCCGGAGTTGCCGGCTCGGACGCGGCAGCGTGGCGCCCACCCGTAGTCCGAGCGCAACCATCCGTTCTGACCAGCACGGACTACTCACAGCGAAGACGCAGTCAACCGCGCATGCGTCGTGTCAAGCTTCCAACGACACCATCACGTCAGGACACGACCGTGCCCCCCTGACCCATCCGCGCTCTCGCCGCCAAAGACGCAACCAGTTGGCCTTTGTGGGCCGGCTGCGGCGCCGCCGCCGGACTAACCCCCTGTTCCTGCCTAACGGGTCTGCAGAGCCGAGCTCTACCGTTCCTCCGCTTGGTGTGAGGTTCGGAGCCTGCGAGGCGTGGGGGGCGTAGGGTCAGTCCTTAACCCATCGCTCCCAGGCGGAGTCCAGGCGGGAGTGCAGGGTGAAGCGGGGGTCAGTGCCGACGCAGTCGCGGATTTCGGCGGGGGCCCCGACGAGATGAAAGTGCACTGGTGGGCCGACTGCGAAGAGCGTTCTCAAGCCGTATCTGTCTGCGGCGTCCGTCAACAGCAGTTCCCGCAGGTCGAGGAAGAGGATGCTGACCCCGGCCTCGACGCGGTCCTTCAGTCCTCGCCGCACAGGGTGGATGGTTGCGGGGCCGAGCGTTCCGCTGATCGCCATCCACACGCGGGGCGGGGCCTCGGCCAGTACGCGCATTCGTACAATCATGGTTCCCAACGGTGTCCCCCGGTTGCCCCCGTCGGCTCCTGGACCGGCGGTGATCCCACCCCCTCCAGGTGGGCCCTCGAGCCTAGTCAGCCACGTCTGTGCCGCCTGCGCGATGACGGATGCTCCTCGCTTCCCAAATCTCCGCACGCCGTTCACGCCAGGTGAGCTCGCGACCTGCCCCAGGATGGGCCTACGGCAGCACATGCGCCCTTCCAGTGGTGAAGGCACGGTGAAACTCCCGGACAAGTACCGTCGGTAACCCTCAGTGGTGACTGGCGGCCGGATGATCAGCCGATACCTTCAGTGCCATGCCGTGAGCGTTCTGCCGTGGCAGCGCTGCGGCCCCAGGGAGGAGAAGCCCGAGGCGGGCGCAGGCGCGGCCGGCAGACGGGCCGCGATTCCGGGGAGGACTCGGTGCCGCCCCAGAATCGACGGCCGCATGGGTGGCCGGACCTCTGTCGGCTGAGGAGCAGAGGTCCAACCTCGCCCGCTCGAGCCTGGCCGCTTGAGCGCCTCGGTGCGGTCCTCGCGTGGGGAACCTCAAGGCCGACGACTGGATGGCGCTGGGTGCGGTGGCTGTCGCCGTGGTCGCAGCGGTCATCAGCATTTGGCAGGCATTCATCGCCCGCCGCTCCGGGGCCGAGCAGCTGAAGTTGGCCAGGCGGGTCCAGCGTGAGCAGAACGAGCCGTACGTGATCGTCGACATCGCGCCGCACGACACAGGGTCCAGGCTCCCCGTGCTCAGCATCCACAACAGCGGTCCCACCATGGCCCGGGACGTACGCATCCAAGTGATGCCGGAGCTCGTCTGCGCACACCCCAACCTGACTGAACGTGTCCAGCGGGCCGTGTCCCGCACCATCCCCTTCCTCGCCCCGGGCCGAAGGCTGGTATACCCGTTCGACACGAGCCGGCGCTGGGAAAGCGGCCTGCCCCTGCAGTTCGACGTCACCGTCAACGCCCACGAATACAACGGGGGGTTTCCATGATTCGGTCGCTCCTGCGACGTCGTCGGGCGGCCTCGGGCCTCCCGGTCCCGGACGCGTGCACGCCCGGCCGGCACGCCCTGGCCACCCGGAACCTGCTGTTCTACACCCCGGTGACCCGGCTGGATGCGTTGGCGGCCATCGCCGCGGGCGCGGACCCCGATGCCCAGCGCTGGCAGGGGAACCAGATGGACCAGGTCGTACCGGACGCCGACACCAGGCGGGCCCTGCTGCGCCTGGGCCCCACCGCAGCCACCCCGCGTTGGTTCATCAGGTCCAACCCCGAGCTGGCCCAGCCCTTCGAACCCAGCCCCGAGATGCCCGAGTTCATGGTCTGTGTACGCCGCGACACCGGGCGCTACGCCGGATACCTCGAACTCCACCACGACAGGGGTGAGATCGGCGGCATTCTCGCCCCCGACCATCGAGGCCAGGGCTTCGGCACTGAACTGTTCCTGGCGGGCGCGGAGTTCGCCCATGGCCACGCCGGGCTGCCGACGGTACGGGCGGGCACGGCGACGGCGAACCTCGCGTGCCGCCGCGCCCTGGAACGCGC
This sequence comes from Streptomyces sp. R11, assembly GCF_041051905.1. NCBI lineage: Bacteria > Bacillati > Actinomycetota > Actinomycetes > Kitasatosporales > Streptomycetaceae > Streptomyces > Streptomyces sp. R11. The sequence continues at coordinate 8,221,158 of NZ_CP163432.1, read as the reverse complement.
CGGCTTCGTCCCGGCCCCCGGCCCGGCCCGCCACACCCTGCCGGACGGCCGTGAGCTGGACACCGTCTGGTACCGGCACGAGGGCGCCGCGTCGGCGTGTGCGAAGCCTTGAGGCAGGAGTGGAGGGGCGGAGGAGCGAGTCCGCGGCCTCGGAACTCGGCCGTGTCCAGCTCGAACCCGAGAGGGGCGGGCAGGGACACGGTCAGCCCGGCCTTGTGCCGGGCACTCTTGGCGTAAGCGTCGCCGGACGGCTCGGAGTGAACCGTCACCTCGCCCTCCTCGCGGTCGATCAGGAGGTAGACCGGGATGCCGGCGCGGGCATAGCCGTGCACGCCTGGCAAGGCCACGAGGGCGACCACAGGTACCACTACCGGGAGTGGAGTGAAGACCGACCGGATCCGGGACTGCCGCCAGCGCGGCAACGGTCACCATCACGTTGTCCAGGCCGGCGCCCACATGCACAACCTCGCTCTCGCCTGATGAGCAGACGACTCCACTCATGCGCTCTGGCCTGCCCGAACGCAGCCTTGTGCAACACGCTTTACGACCTCGTGCACGGTTGGCCGCGGCTTGGCGCCCGGGTCGCTCGTTGAACTGTGCATGAAGGGGGCTGGGGCGCGTGAGTTGATCGTGGCGGAGTACCAGGTCACCGGGCTGTCGCCGGGGGTGATCGCTGACTGCTTCGTCGGTCGTGAGCCCCCCTCAAGTTTCAGGACTCACTGCCCTCGTCGGATGCAGAACTCCATCGTGCGCAGCAAGCACAGTGACTCGGCACCTGCCCCGTCCGTCAGCTGCGCCCCACATCGCAAGGCCCGTTCATGCACTCACAAGGCAGGGCCGAGCTTCCCGGCCCAGTGCACAACCAGTGCACACTCGGCCGGGAACTCCTGGGCAATCCCGGGAAGTGGAGGGAAGTACTCCGAATCGTCCAACGCAATTTCCCAGGTCAGCAAGGGCGCTGGTCAGGCCCAGGACGTCACTGGCGTGAACGAACTGTCCTGCCGGAACAGGTCCGTCCCATCCGCTCGTTCCACCCGCAGCTGATAGCTGTAGTGCCGCAGGTAGTACCCGGGATAGTTGTACGACTCGAAGCGGAGCGAGCCGCTCGATGTGCCCGCGCGGGCGACGAACGTGGCGTCCCTCGCGAACGTCGACGTGCCGTCGTTGGTGTCGAATCGGGCCCGGAAGTCCCAGTGGCGCAGGTACTTGCCGGAGGAGTCGCGGAAGGAGCAGCCGTTCGCGTCGGCGAGGCCGGGCACCACCGTGAAGGTCGATGCCTGCTTCTCGGCGGTCGTGCTGGAGCCGCTGACCACCGGGAGGTTGAGCAGGGAGGACTGCGCCTGCCAGTAGCGGGTGGGGTAGTTGGCCGACTGGAAGGACCGGGTGACGTTCTTCGCCGGGGCCGGGCCGCCCGTGACGGTCTCCTTGATGACCGTGAAGTGGCGGGCCGTTCCGGAGAGGGCGGGCAGGGCGGCCGGGGCGGACCAGGTCGCGAAGGTGTCGTAACTGTCGCTGTAGTAGTACGTGCCGTCGCCGTAGCCGTCGAAGAAGAGCCGCCAGCCGCCGTTGTCGAGCTGGACGAGCGCCGGGCCCTCGCGGTAGCTGCCCCAGCCCGCCCAGTCCCCGGTGCGGGAGATCGTGTACGGGCCGGTGAGGCTGGACGCCGTGGCGTACTCGATGTACTTCGTCGTCTCGTTCTTCGCGAAGGCGTGGTAGGTCGAGCCGAGCTTCACGATGAAGGTGTCGATGTGGTTCGCACCGATGCCGGACAGCGCCACCGGTGAACTCCACGCCGTCAGCGCGGAGTTCGTGGCCCTCAGCAGATACGGCGTGAAGATCCACTCGTCGTTGGTGGTCGAGCAGGACACGATGACGTTCACGCTGCCGTCACTGTCGACGAACCACTCAGGCGCCCACGCGCGGGAGAGGCCCGCGATCGGGACCGTGTAGTCGTACAGGAACGTCCAGTTGAGCCGATCGGTGCTGCGGGCGAAGCCGATGGTGGTGCTGGTGTCCTGCCAGGTGTGGGTCGTGTAGGTGACGTAGTAGTAGCCGTTGGTGTGCTTGAAGATGCTCGCGTCGCGGATGCGGTTGCTCGGCGGGGTGTACGCGGAGGCCTTCGCCAGACGGAAGTCGGTGGCGTCGTCCGACTGATGGACGTTCACGGTCCCGTCGTTGCTGTTCAGGAACGGCACGATCGTGTAGCGGGTGGCGGAGCCGCTGGGCGGGGCGGCGGCAAGGGCGGTACCGAGCAGTCCGGGCGCTTCACCCAGCACGAGGGCCGAGGCGGGCAGGACGGCCATCGCGCGCAGCAGGGTGCGGCGGGGCGGTCTGGGGGGCGGTGGGGTCACGGCGGCTCTCCATGACGTTCAGGGGTTCGGGGATTGAGGTCACACGGCTCAGGACGTCCATTGTGTTCGATATATCGAACACAGTTCGGTGAGGCGATCAGACGGTAGGGGTGGGACCAGGCCTCGTCAATCCTTCGCGCACGCAGCCGAAGAGGCCTGTGGGAAGGCTGTGCCGCCTCCGGGCTCCCCCAATCGGACTCGCCCCGTTTCCAAAGTCGTTCCACCGGCGGGCCCCGGAGATTACTGTTCGGTAGACAACGTCGTTCCGGAGGTGCCCGTATGACACCCGACCGTGCCGTAGGCCTCGCCGAGTCCGCCCGTGCACTGGCCGACGGGGAGGTGACGTCGCAGGCGCTCGTCGCGGAGGCGCTCGCGCGGATCGAGGCGACCCAGGGGTCCCTCAACGCCTTCCGGGTGGTCCGGGCCGAGGCCGCCCTCGCCGAGGCGAAGGCCGCCGACGCGGAACTCGCCGCCGGTGGACGCCGGCCACTGCTGGGCGTACCGGTCGCGGTGAAGGACGACATGGACGTGGCGGGCGAACCGACCGCGTTCGGCTGTTGCGGCGAGTTCCCCCCGGTCGCCGAGGACGGTGAGGCGGTACGGCGGCTGCGCGCGGCCGGGGCGGTGATCGTGGGCAAGACGAACACCTGCGAACTGGGGCAGTGGCCCTTCACCGAGGGGCCGGCCTTCGGCGCGACCCGCAACCCGTGGCACTCGGACCACACGCCCGGCGGTTCGTCCGGTGGTTCGGCGGCCGCCGTGGCCGCCGGTCTGGTGCCCGCCGCGCTCGGCTCGGACGGCGCCGGTTCGGTGCGGATCCCGGCATCGTGGACGCATCTGATCGGCATCAAGCCACAGCGCGGCCGCGTCTCCACCTGGCCGCGCGGCGAGTCCTTCCAGGGCATCACCGTCAACGGCACCCTCGCCCGTACGGTGGCCGACGCGGCCCTCCTGCTGGACGCCGCCGCCGGCAACCACGATCTCGACCCGCACCGCCCGCCGGCGGTCGACGCCTCTCAGGCCGTGGGCCGCGAACCCGGACGGCTGCGCATCGCTCTCTCCCTCAAGCCGCCGTTCACCGCACTGCCAGCCCGTCTGCAGCCGGAGGTGCGGGCCAGGGTCGTCCGACTCGCCGAGAAACTGAGCGCGTTGGGGCACTTCGTCGAGGAGGCCGATCCGCCGTACGGCCAGATCGGGCTGACCTTCATCCCGCGCGCGACGGTAGGTATCGCCGAGTGGGCGAGCGCGGTGCCCTTCCCCGCGCTGCTCGACCGGCGCACCCGGGACGCCGCCCGGCTGGGCCGGCTCCTCGGCGGGGTCCCGCTGCGGGCGGCCCGGCGTGCGGAGGCGGTGCTGCACCGTCGTATCGGCGCGTTCTACGAGTCGTACGACGTGATCCTCGCCCCCACGACGGCCGCTCCCCCGCCCCGCATCGGCGCGATGCTCGAACTCGGCGGTTTCGCCACCGACCGGGCGATGATCGCCGCCTGTCCCTACGCCTGGCCGTGGAACGTGCTGGGCTGGCCCGGTGTGAACGTCCCCGCCGGGTTCGTGGACGGTCTGCCCGTCGGTGCCCAGTTGCTCGGGCCGGCGAACAGCGAGCCCCTGCTGATCTCGCTGGCCGCGCAGTTGGAGGCGGAGCTGCGCTGGCACGAGCTGTGGCCGCCGCAGCAGGGCGAGACCGTTCCCGCCCCGGTCGTCTGAGGGCCGCAGGTCCTACCCTGTGACGATGGACGATGCGTCGATGGTCGGGCTCATGGGGCGGGTCACCGGCACGGTGGGACCCGGGCTCGTCGGCGAGGTGATGGTGCGGGTGCGCGGGGGTGCGGAGCACTTCCTCGCCTATCCGGCCACCGGCACCGACCGCATCGAACGCGGCACGGTGGTGATGGTGGTGGAGTACCAGCCGCCGCGGACGGTCTACGTCCAGGCCGCATACGACAGTTGAGCCTGCTCCTTCGCAGGTGAGAGCCGTCCGCGTCAAGGTTGCGGCAAGGATGCGTCAACCCCTGTACCTGCGTGGCGCACAGGCGCACACTCCCATTCGTTCGGTGCCGAAAGGGCACCATCCAAAGGGGGCGTATGCCGATGGTTGTCGGCGTCGTTGCGGGGGTGGCGGTAGCTGCCGTCCTCGTTCTGATCGGTCTGTTCAAGATGATGTGGCGGGTCGCCGAACCCAACGAGGCACTGGTCATCTCCGGCTCCAAGCACCGCACCGAGGGCTTGGAGGAGGGCATGGGCTTTCGGATCGTCACCGGGCGGGGCACGCTGGTGCTGCCCGGTGTGCAGGCGGTGCGCAAACTGTCGCTCGACCTGAACGAGACCGAGTTGCAGGTGGACTGCGTGACGCACCAGGGCATTCCGCTGAAGGTGCGGGGCGTGGTCATCTTCAAGGTGGGCGACGACTTCGTGTCGATCGCCAACGCGGCCCGTCGTTTCCTCGACCAGCAAAAGCTGATGTCGGAGCGGGTGCACAACGTCTTCGCCGGTCATCTGCGGTCCATCGTGGGCGGGTTGACGGTGGAGGACATGATCCGCGACCGGGAGAAGCTCACCGGGCAGACGCGGGCGGCCTGCGGTACCGAGATGGAGAAGCTCGGGCTCATCGTCGACTCGCTGCAGATCCACGAGATCGAGGACCCCACCGGGTACATCCAGAACCTGGCCATGCCGCACGCGGCGGCCGTGCAGCGGGACGCGCGGATCGCGCAGGCCGAGGCGAACCGTCTCGCCACCGAGGCGGAGCAGCAGAGTTACGCGCGGATGGCCGAGGCGACTCGGGACAGCGAGATCCTCCAGGCCGGCTACCAGGCCGAGCGCGACAAGGCGGGGGCCAAGGCCCGGCAGGCCGGTCCGCTCGCCGACGCGGCCGCCCGGCAGGAGGTCGTCGTCCAGGAGACGCGGGTCGCCGAACTGGAGGCGCACCGGCGCGAGCAGCAGCTCCAGGCCGATGTCCGCAAGCCCGCCGACGCGCAGGCCTACGAGAAGCGCACGCTGGCCGAGGCCGAGCGCGACGCACGGATCTCCGCGGCGCAGGCCAAGGCGAAGGAGACGGAGCTGGCGGCCGTGGCCGAGGCGACCAGGGTCAAGACGGCCGCGGGCGCGGAGGCCGAGGCGACCAAGACGCGCGGCACGGCCACGGCGGCCGCGACCCGGGCCACCGGAGAGGCCGAGGCCGCAGCCGCGCAGGCCAGGGGTCTCGCGGACGCCGAGGCGACCAAGGCCAAGGGGCTCGCGGAGGCGGAGGCCATCAAGGCCCGGGCCGCCGCCCTGGCCGAGAACCAGGAGGCCGTGGTCGCGCAGCAACTCGCCGAGAACTGGCCGGAGATCGTCCGCGCCGGAGCGTCCGCTTTCGGCAGCGTCGACAACATGGTGCTGCTCAACGGCGCCGACGGCATGGCGGACATGTTCGCCAAAGCGCTCACCATGGGCGGTACGGGACTGGGGCTGGCTCGGCAGCTGCTGGCGTCGATGAACCAGAACGGGCAGGCCCCGAAGGAGGGTTCCCCGCTCAACGGGCTCTCCCAGAAGGTGCCGATGGACGAGAAGTGACCCGGCGGAACCGCTTGCGGGGGCAGCCTCTAGGGTGCCCCCGTGAGCATCAGCACCGATGAGAACGTCCCGGGCCGCCACGGCCCCTCCGCCACCACCGAGGCCGATCCCCGCAAGGTCGGCAAGGTGCGCACCGAGTACTCCCCCGCACACGACGGCGACCCCGACCCCGGGGAGATCGTCTGGACCTGGGTGCCCTTCGAGGAGAACGACGGGCGGGGCAAGGACCGGCCGGTACTCGTGGTGGCCCGGGAGACCGGCGGGACGTTCCTCGCGGTGCAGCTGTCGAGCAAGCGGCACGACGGGGACCGTGAGTGGGTCGCCATCGGCAGCGGGCCGTGGGACCGGACGGGGCGCGACTCCTGGGTCGACGTGGACCGCATCCTCCGCCTGCACGAGCAGGGCATGCGCCGGGAGGCGTGCGCCCTGGACCGCGGCCGGTTCAACCTGGTCAGGCGCCGGCTGCACGAGCGCTACGGCTGGACCTGAGCGCTACCGCTGGAGCTGCCCCTCGGGGAACGCCCGTATGAACGCGGCTCGCACCGGGCTGTCGGGCGTGCGGTCCAGGATGCCGAACACCACGTACTCGAAGGCCCCGGCGAACCGCCCGCCGGACGCGAGCAGCCCACGGAACGCGCCCGCCACCTGCGCCGGGTCGTTCTGGAACACCCCGCAGCCCCACGCACCGAGCACCAGTCGCCGGTACCCGTGCGCCACGGCCGTCTCCAGCACCCGCTCCGCACGGATCGCAAGCGCGCCCGGCAACTCGGCCGTGCGCTGCGGGGCCGTACGCCGGATGACGCCCGCGTTCGGAGCGGCGGCGGTCAGGAAACCGGCGGTGTACGGGGCATCCAGCAGCCGGCCGCGGTCGTCGCGGAACACGGGCACGCCGGGTGAGTGGATGACACGGTCGGTGTAGAACGGGTCGCGGTGGGCCCGGTGGTGGTCGTAGAACGCGCGGGCGCCGAGCAGGCTGGTGTACAGCGCCGAGGCGCGGCACAGGGCTTCCTCCTGGGCCTGGGCGCCGTTCAGATAGCCGCCGCCCGGGTTGCGGGCCGAGGCGAAGTTCAGTACGGCTGTCCCGGCGCCGAGGCGACGGGCCGCCTCCAGGCTGCTCTCGCCCGTGACCTCGAAGAACGTCTCCCGCTGGGGGACCTGCGGCACCGGCACCGGGTCCGGCCCGTACATCCGGGTGCCGTCCCGCGCAGCCTCGATCGCGGGCGCGAGGGACACCTCGTGGCCGTCCGGCGCGCGGTACCTCCCCGCCGCCACGATCTCTTCCGTCTGCTGCGCGATGCCGCGCAGGCGCGCGCTCATGGCGCCACCCCCGTGCGCGCCATGACCGTGCGACCGCGTCGGCTGCACGCGATCTCCCCCGCCGTGCTCATGCACGCATCCTGAGCGATGCTGGTCGTGCGGTGCAACAGAATTCCCGGGCGCCGACAGCCGACCGAGAACAAGCGGGAAAGTCTCCGCCAACGCCCGGAGAGCAAAGATTACGCACCCGGAACGTGCCGGTACGCGCCCTTGTGCGAAGCGACGTGAGGGTCTTGGGTGGGACGAGTGTGCCGGCCCGCCCACAAGATCCGGGCCGGGCGGCATCGTGGACTCTCAGGAGGATCCAAGACATGTCAGATTCGGTGAGCGACTGTACGGAGCAGCCGCGCTCCGCAGTCACCGAAGCCGAGGTGGAGGCCCTCGTCAGGGGTATCTGCTTCAAGACCGGCCCGCCCCGTACCCTCGGGGTCGAAGTGGAATGGCTCGTCCACGAGCTGCACAGCCCGCAGCTCCCCGTGACACCCGAACGACTCGAAGCGGCCTACGCCGCAGTACGGACCGTGCCCCTGAGGTCGGCGCTCACCGTCGAACCCGGCGGTCAGCTGGAGCTGAGCTCCCCGCCCGCCACCTCGCTGATGGAGTGCATCGGTACCGTCTCCGCCGACCTCGACGCCGCCCGCGCGGTGCTGCGCGAGCAGGACCTCGATCTCGTCGGCATGGGCAACGATCCCTGGCACCCGCCCCGCCGTTTCCTGCGCCAGCCGCGCTATGACGCCATGGAGGCGCACCTGGACCGGGCGGGCCCGGCCGGCCGCGCCATGATGTGCACCTCGGCCTCCGTGCAGGTGTGTCTGGACTCCGGATACGAGGAGCCCGGCCCGCTCGGGCACGGACGGCGCTGGTGGCTGGCACACCAGCTGGGCGCGGTCCTGGTCGCCGCCTTCGCCAACTCCCCACTGGCCGGGAACGAGCCCACGGGTTGGCTCTCCACCCGGCAGCTGCTGTGGATGGAGATAGGCCCGGGCCGCGCGGGCGCACCTCCGCTGGACGGCGACCCGCGGGTGGCCTGGGCGCGGCACGTCCTGGACGCGCCGGTGATGTGCGTACGGCAGGACGGCGGCCCGTGGGACGTCCCGGACGGGCTGACGTTCCGGGAGTGGACCAGGTCGGGAACGCCGAGGCCACCGACGCAGGAGGACCTCGACTACCACCTCACGACACTGTTCCCGCCGGTCAGACCGCGGGGCCATCTGGAACTGCGCATGATCGACGCGCAGCCGGGCGAGGACGGGTGGATCGTGCCGCTCGCCGTGACCACGGCGCTCTTCGACGACCCCGAGGCCGCCGAGACCGCCTACCGCGCGGTGAAGCCGCTGGCCGAGCGCGGCATGTCGCTGCCTGCCCCGCACAACCCGCTGTGGCTCGACGCGGCCCGCTCGGGCCTCGCCGACCCCGAGTTGCAGGAGGTCGCGGACACCTGCTTCGCGGCGGCACTGGAGGCCCTGCCCCGGCTGGGGGCCACGACCGAGGTCACGTACGCCGTCGCGGCGTACCGGGACCGCTATGTCAGCAAGGGCCGCTGTCCCGCCGACGACCTGCTGGACGAGCTCTACGGCACGGACCGCCCCCTGCACGGGAAGGACAACCGGACATGACCGACCCCGCCCACGACGCCGACACGCTCCGCGAGCGGGCACTGACCACCCTCACCACCGCCCGTGCCCGGACGACCCTGCTGACCTCCTGCGTCGAGGACCCCGATCTCACTGCCCAGCACTCGCCGCTGATGTCCCCGCTGGTGTGGGACCTCGCGCACATCGGCAACCAGGAGGAGCAGTGGCTGCTCCGGACGGTCGCAGGGCGGGAGGCGATGCGGCCCGAGATCGACGGCATCTACGACGCCTTCGAGCACCCCCGCGCCGCCCGCCCCACCCTGCCGCTGCTGCCGCCGACCGAGGCCCGTCACTACGCCTCCGAGGTGCGCGGGCGGGTCCTGGACCTGCTGGAGAGCACCGCGTTCCACGGGACGCGGCTGACCGAGGCGGCATTCGCCTTCGGGATGATCGCGCAGCACGAACAGCAGCACGACGAGACGATGCTGATCACCCATCAGCTCCGCAAGGGCCCGCAGGCCCTGACGGCCCCCGACCCGGAACCGGCGCCCCTGCTGACGGGACCGTCGGAAGTCCTGGTCCCCGGCGGCCCGTTCACGATGGGCACCTCGACCGAGCCATGGGCGCTGGACAACGAACGACCGGCACACCGGCGCGAGGTGCCGCCGTTCTACATCGACACCACACCGGTGACGAACGCCGCGTACAAGGCGTTCATCGAGGACGGCGGCTACGACGACGACCGCTGGTGGACGCCTGAGGGCTGGGCGCACATCCGCGGGAACTCGATCCACGCGCCGCTGTTCTGGCGCCGGGACGGCAAGCAGTGGCTGCGCCGCCGCTTCGGCGTCACCGAGGTGGTACCGCCCGACGAGCCCGTCCTGCACGTGTGCTGGTACGAGGCGGACGCCTACGCCCGCTGGGCCGGGCGCCGGCTGCCCACCGAAGCCGAGTGGGAGAAGGCCGCCCGTCACGACCCCGCCGGGGACCGCTCGATGCGCTACCCGTGGGGCGACGACGATCCCGGACCGGAGCACGCCAACCTCGGCCAGCGGCATCTGCGCCCGGCGCCCGCCGGCAGCTATCCGGAGGGTGAATCACCCCTCGGCGTACGGCAGTTGATAGGTGACGTGTGGGAGTGGACGGCGAGCGACTTCCTGCCGTACCCGGGTTTCCAGGCGTTCCCGTACAAGGAGTACTCGGAGGTGTTCTTCGGGCCCGAGTACAAGGTGCTGCGCGGCGGTGCGTTCGCCGTGGACGCGGTCGCCTGCCGGGGCACCTTCCGCAACTGGGACTATCCGATACGTCGGCAGATCTTCTCCGGGTTCCGCACGGCCCGGTCCGCGGGGGACGTCTGATGTGCCGTCACCTGGCCTATCTGGGCCCCGAGGAGCCGCTCGGCACACTCCTGGTGGAACCCCCGCACGGCCTGTACCGCCAGTCGTGGGCGCCTCGGCGGCAGCGGTACGGGACCGTCAACGCGGATGGTTTCGGGGTCGGTTGGTACGCCGACGGGGACCCGGTGCCGGCCCGGTACCGCCGGGCCGGGCCCATCTGGGCGGATCCGTCCTTCGCCGATCTGGCACGGGTCGTACGCAGCGGCGCGCTGCTGGCCGCCGTACGGGACGCGACCCTGCCGGGCGCCGATCAGGAGGCCGCGGCGGCACCGTTCGCCGGCGGTCCCTGGCTGTTCAGCCACAACGGAGCGGTGAAGGGCTGGCCGGGCTCGCTCGCGCCGCTCGTCCCGACCCTGCCCGCGGTGGATGTGCTGTCGATGGAGGCCCGCAACGACTCGGCGCTCGTGTGGGCGCTGGTCCTCGCGCGACTGCGCGGCGGCGACGAGGAGGGGCAGGCACTGGCCGACACGGTCCTGGAGGTCGCCGAGGCGGCCCCCGGTTCCCGGCTCAACCTGTTGCTCACCAACGGCGAGACCATCACCGCGACCGCCTGGGGCGACACCCTCTTCCATCTGACCCGGCCCGGCGGCGGCACCGTCGTGGCCTCCGAGCCGTACGACGACGATCCGCACTGGCAGGAGGTCCCCGACCGGACCCTCCTCGCGGCGAGCCGCACCGACGTGCTGCTCACCCCGCTCAAGGATCCGAGCGACCCCCTGCAAACCTCCGCACCACCGAAGGAGCCCCGCACGTGAGTCCGTTCCTTCTCACTCGCACGCTGCCCGAGGACGCCACCGACGCCGCACTGCGCGCCGACGTCCTCAAGGGCCTGACGAGCACGCCCAAGACGCTGCCGCCGAAGTGGTTCTACGACGCGCAGGGCAGCGAACTGTTCGAGAAGATCACCGAGTTGCCCGAGTACTACCCGACGCGCGCCGAGCGCGAGATCCTCGTCGACCGGGCCGGCGAGATCGCCGTGGCGACCGGCGCCCGCACACTGGTCGAACTGGGCTCCGGCTCCTCGGAGAAGACGCGGCACCTGATCGACGCGCTGACTGGACTGCACACGTACGTCCCCGTCGACGTCAGCGAGAGCGCCCTCACGCTGGCCGGGCGCGCGCTCGTCGAGGAGCGGCCGGAGCTCGACGTGCACGCGCTGATCGCCGACTTCACCGCAGGACTGACGCTGCCGGACACGCCGGGGCCCCGGCTGGTGGCGTTCCTCGGCGGCACCATCGGCAACCTCCTGCCGGCCGAGCGTGCCGCGTTCCTCGCCTCGGCGCGGTCCCTTCTCTCCCCCGGTGACGCGCTGCTGCTCGGCACGGATCTGGTCAAGGACGAGAGGGTCCTGGTCGAGGCGTACGACGACGCGGCCGGGGTGACGGCCGCGTTCAACAAGAACGTCCTGGCGGTGATCGACCGCGAGTTGGGCGCCGACTTCGATCCGGCCGCGTTCGACCACGTCGCCGTGTGGGACGCGGACCACGAGTGGATCGAGATGCGGCTGCGCTCGCGTACCGCGCAGACGGTGAAGGTGCCCGCGCTGGGCCTCGCCGTCGACTTCGCGGCGGGCGAGGACATGCGCACCGAGGTGTCGGCGAAGTTCCGGAGGGACGGTGTCCGCGCGGAACTGTCGGATGCCGGACTGGAGCTGGCGCACTGGTGGACGGACGGCGAGGGGCGCTTCGCGCTGTCACTGAGCGTGGCGCGGTGACGGACGGCTCGCGCGATGCCCCGCCTTGGGGCACCGTGGAGTGACGCGTGTGAGAGGAGCACCCACATGTCGAACCACACCTACCGGGTCACGGATATCGTCGGCACCTCGCCGGAGGGCGTGGACCAGGCCATCCGCAACGGCATCGAGCGTGCCTCGCAGACCCTGCGCAACCTGGACTGGTTCGAGGTGACCGAGGTGCGCGGCCAGCTCGACAACGGGCAGATCGCGCACTGGCAGGTGACCATGAAGGTCGGCTTCCGCCTGGACGAGGCCGGGTAGCGGGCCCGGCCCCTCTCCTCAGGTCCGCCCCTCCCGCTCCTGCGCCACCTTCAGCGCCGCGGAGGGGGCGGACCAGCGTGCCCGTACGACGGTGAATCCGGCCCGTTCGGCGTCCTCGCAGACGAACTCGTCGTCGTCCACCAGAACCCGGATCTCGTGGGTCCGGGCGAGGCGGTGCAGGATCTCCAGCTTGGTGCGCCGGGCGGGCCGCCGGTCGTCGTTGCGCCGCATGTACACGCGCCCCTCGGGCAGCCCGTGCGCGGCGAGCCAGTCGAGGGTGTCGCGCCGGCAGCTCTCGGGCCGCCCGGTCAGATAGCGGACCTCGCACTCCTTCGCGCTCTCCCGCGCCAGCGTGACGCCCTCCGAGAGGGGCGGGTCCTGCGGAGCGGCTCCGAAGAAGCCGTCCCAGTCACGCGGCTTGCGCTCCAGGAAGTGCTGGCGGTGTGCCGTGTCGGCGAGGGTGTTGTCCAGGTCGAACACGGCGAGGGGGCGGTGGTTGCTGTCGGTCACGTCCCTCACCCTAATCCGGGGCCCTGATGTGAAACAGCCCGACAGGAGGACATGGTCCGGACTAATTCACCGACCAGCCGTTTATCCGCAAGCCTCACATGATCGCCGAAAAAACAAGAGTGGCGAATGCGCCACCGCGGGGCGGCAATTCACGTTGGCGGTTGATTGCTCAAAGAGAGCGCTGTCATACTCCGGCTTCCGGCTTCCGGCTTTCGCCACCCGCCACCCGTCCCCCATCAGGCCCGCACTCCCCAGTGTGTTCGGCATGCCGCAGCGAAGAAGGTGCGCCTGTGCCCGATTTTTCACCATGGCACGACAACTCCCTCACATCCAATTCTCCGGTTAATGGTCCGGTACCGTCCAAACGCATATCCGAAGACGCCGAATTCCACGCACTCCGCCGCACCCAGCGCAGGTTCGGCGTGCTCGCGACGATCCTCTCGGTAGGCGGATTCCTGCTGTACGTACTGCTGTCGCATGCCACCCCCGGCCTGATGAACCAGCGTATGACCGGCAACCTCACCCTCGGCCTCGCGCTGGGTCTCGGTCAGTTCGTCGTGATGGGCGTGACGGCCTGGTGCTACGTACGGCACATGCACACCCGGGTCGACCCGCTGGCCCGGGGCCTGGCCTCGCGACTGCGGCAGCAGGAGCTGGGATCGCCCCGAGCCGCCGCGCCGCACGGCGAGGCCGGGGGGTACCGCACGTGGTGACCGTGTCCGCAGGCATCGTCGACAGGTTCAGCCTCAACCTGACGTTCGTGCTCTTCCTGTCGGTGGTCGTGGTCACGCTGTTCATGGCGCTGCTGACAGCACCTCAGCGCGACGAGATCAGCGAGTTCTACCTCGGCAACCGCACCATGTCCCCGCTGCGCAACGGCCTCGCGATGTGCGGCGACTACGTGTCGGCCGCGACCCTGCTGGGCAGCACCGGACTGGTCGCGCTCAACGGGTACGACGGACTGCTGTACCTGGGCGGGACCGTTGTCGCCTGGATGATGGTGCTGCTGCTCATCGCCGAACCCCTGCGCCGCGCAGGCAAGTTCACCCTCGGTGACACGCTGGCCATGCGGCTGCCCCGGATGCAACGCCCGGTCAGGCTCGCCATCGCCGTGTGCACCCTCGCCATCGCCACACTCTATCTCGTTGCCCAACTCGTCGGCAGCATCGCCCTGTTGACCCAGTTCACGGGCGAACCCGGCGCCGCGACACGGACCCTGTGCGTGATCGTGATCGGCACCGTCGTCATCGTGTACGCCGCGATCGGCGGCGCGCCCGGCGCCACCGTCATCCAGATCATCAAGGCCGTGATGCTGGTGGCGGGCGTGACGGTCACCGCGGTCATGGTGCTCAACCACTACGACTGGAACCCCAACGCCCTGCTGTCCGCGGCCGCGAACCACAGCGGCACCGGCACGCAGTTCCTCGAACCCGGACTGCGCTACGGCGTCAGCGCGACCAGCAAGCTCGACTTCTTCAGCCTGGAACTGGCGATCGTCCTGGGCCTCGCCGCCCTCCCCCACGTACTGATGCGTCTGCTCGCGCCGCGCAAGATCGACGTGCTGCGCTCCTCGGTCGTGTGGGCGGTGGGCCTGGTCGGCCTGGTCTGCCTCGCCGCCGGCGTCCTCGGTCTCGGCGCCACCGCCATCGTCGGCCGGGCGACCATCGCGGAGACGGATCACAAGGGCGACTCCGCCGTCCTGCTCCTCGCCAACGCCCTGGGCGGCGGCATCCTCACCGCCCTGCTGTCCTGCCTCGCCTTCGTCACACTGCTCGCGGTCGCGGCCGGCCTCACCCTCGCCGCCGCGTCGTCCCTCGCCCACGACCTGTACGGCGAGGTGATCCGCAAGGGGCGCGCGAGCGAGACCGAGGAGCTGATGGTCGCCCGGCTGTCCGCGGTCGTCATCGGCGTACTCGCCATGATGCTCGCCCTCGTCTCCTGGGGCGCCAACACGGCGACGCTCGCCTTCCTCGCCTTCGCGATGGCGGCGTCCGCGATCCTGCCGACGATCGTGTACACCCTCTTCTGGCGCCGCTTCACGGGGCAGGGAGCGCTCCTCAGCCTCTGGGGCGGCTTGGTGTGCTCGGTGCTGCTGGTGCTGTTCTCCCCGGTGATCTCCTCCACGCCCGGCTCCTTCTACCCGGACTCGGACTTCGCCTGGTTCCCGCTCCAGAACCCCGGCATCGTCTCCATCCCGGCGGGCTTCTTCCTCGGCTGGCTCGGCACGGTGCTGAGCGACCGCCGGCAGCCCAGGGACGACGCCGCCTACGAGGAGTTCGAGGTGCGGATGCTGGTGGGCGCCGAGGAGTAGCTCCGGACCCAATTGTTAATGGGATCCATTTTCATATAGCCTCCTCGGTGTTCACCGACCGAGGAGGTCCGTCATGGCTGTCCCCAAGCGGAAGATGTCCCGCAGCAACACCCGCCACCGCCGCGCCCAGTGGAAGGCGAGCGCGCCGCAGCTCGTGCCCGTCACCGTCGGCGGCGTCAGACACCTCGTGCCGCAGCACCTGGTGAAGGCGTACGAGCGCGGACTGCTGCGTCCCGAGAGCTGACCGGCGATGCCGCACGGGAGCGACTCCGAACTCCCCTTCCGCCCCGGCCGGTTGTGGACCTTCGTCACGGAAGAGCCCGACAGCGGCGGCCGGCACGCGCGTGCTCAGGCCCTCCAGGTGGCCGTTGGCTGACTCCCCCGCCGCCGTCCTGCCTATTCTGGTGGAGGGCCGGTCCTGCTCGCAGAGCGCGAGAAGGGAGCCGCTGGTGACCGAGCGGACGATGGACAGGGTGGCCGCGGACACGTTGCGGCGGGCCAGGGATGCCGCCGCGCGTGAGGCGTGGGCCGAGGCGTACCGGTTGCTGGGCCGCCTGGACGCCGGACGGCTCACCCCGGACGACTTCGCCGCGTTCGCCGACGCCGCCTGGTGGACGGGCCGCGTCGACGAGTCGATCGGCCGGCGGACACGGGCCTACTCCGGGTACGTCACGGCGGGGGCCGCCCGGCAGGCGGGGCATTCGGCGTGGCTGCTGTTCTACGAGCACCAAATGGCGGGCCGTACGGCCGTGGCCGCCGGCTGGCTGGGGCGGGCCCGGCGGCACCTGGGCGGTGAGCCGGAGTGTGTCGAGCAGTGCTACCTCGCCTGGGTCGACGCGGAGGACGCTCAGCGGCGCGGTGCCTTCGACGAAGCGATGGCGGCGGCTCGGCACATGGCAGGGATCGCGCGGCGCCGCGGGAGCCCGGATCTGCTCGCCTTGGGCGTCCAGGCGCAGGCGGGCGTGCTGGTGTCCCAGGGGCGCGTCCGTGAGGGGCTCGACCTGCTGGACGAGGCGATGTGCTCGGCCATGGCGGGTGAGCTCAGCTCATTCTTCACCGGCTGGGTCTACTGCCTGGGCCTGCAGCAGTCCATGGCCTGCGTCGATCTGGGACGCGCCGCCGAATGGACCGACGCGGCCATGCGGTGGTGCGCGGCGATGCCGGCCGAGAACAACTTCCGGGGATTGTGCCGGGTGCACCGGGTCGAGGTGCTGGAGCTGCGCGGCAGCTGGCCCGAGGCGCTCACCGAGGCGGAGCGGACCTGCGAGGAAGTGCTGCCGAACGAGCGGCGGACGGCCGCCGAGGCGGTCTACCTGGTCGGCCAGATGCAGCGGCGGCGCGGCGAGCTCACAGCGGCGGAGCGGTCGTACGACCGCGCCCATGAACTCGGCCGCGACCCGCAGCCCGGCCTCGCCCTGCTGCGGTTGGCCCAGGGGAAGGCCGACGCCGCGGCCGCCGCCCTGCGGCATGCGGGCGGAGTCGAGGCGGGCGGTCTCACCCGGTGCAGACTGCTGGCTGCCCAGGTGGAGGTGTGCCTGGCACTGGGCCGGACCGCCGAGGCACGCACGGCTGCCGAGGAGCTGGCCTCCCTGGCCCGCGACTGGCAGCGGCGGTGCTGTTCGCGGACGACTCTCCTGCACGCGAGCGCCGCCACGGCGTCCGGCGCGGTGGCCTTCGCGGCCCGTGACCTCGACCGGGCGCTGCCCCGGCTGCGCCGGGCGCTGACGCTGTGGCTGGAGCTGCGGGTGCCGTACGAGGCGGCCCAGGTGCGGATGACCCTGGCCGCCGCCGACCGGGCCGCCGGGGACGACGAGGGTGCCCGCATGGAACTGCGGGCAGCCGAGCAGGTGTTCCGGCAGCTCGGTGCGGTACCGGACGCGCTCCGGGCGGCCGCTCTGCTCGCCGATGTGCGCCCGGGGCGGCCCGGTGGGCTCACCGAGCGGGAGATCCAGGTGCTGCGGCTGGTCGCGGCGGGCCGTACGAACCGGGCCGTCGCGGCTGAGTTGGTGATCAGCGAGCACACCGTCGCCCGGCATCTGAACAACATCTTCGCCAAGCTCGACGTGTCCTCGCGGGCGGCGGCCACGGGGTACGCGTACCGGCACGGCATCGCGTGACCCGTATGGGCCGTTCCGCCCATGCCCCGCTCCCCCCGGATGGGCGATTCCGGCGATGAACGCGTCCCCTCCGCGCGCGTACACCGGTGGTGTATCCCCTCCTCCCGGCACCCGAACGGAGAGCGGCGGCCATGTCCACCTCCACAGCGACCCTCGACCACCGGCTGGCGGACCGGCTGCGCGGCGACGTCGTCAAGCCCGGGGACCCGGCCTACGACGAAGCCCGCAAGGTCTACAACGCCATGCACGACAAGCGGCCGGCCGTCATCGTGCGGGCCGTCGACGCGGGCGACGTCGTCGCCACGGTGGACTTCGCCCGCGAGCAGGGCCTGCCGCTCGCCGTGCGCGGCGGCAGTCACAGTGTCCCCGGCCACGGCACATGTGACGGCGGGGCCGTCCTCGACCTGGGCCGGATGCGCGGGGTCCGCGTCGATCCCGGCGCCCGCACGGCGTGGGTGGAGGGTGGCTGCACCTGGGCGGACGTCAATCACGCCACGCACGCGTTCGGGCTGGCCACCACCGGCGGGGTCGTCTCCACGACCGGCGTGGGCGGTCTGACCACCGGCGGCGGCATGGGCCATCTGGCCCGGCGCTGCGGTCTGGCCTGCGACAACCTCGTCTCGGTCGACCTGGTGACGGCCGACGGGTCCTTCCTGACCTGCACGGACAACCAGCACAGCGATCTGATGTGGGCGGTGCGCGGCGGCGGCGGCAACTTCGGCGTCGTCACGTCCTTCGCGTTCCGGCTGCACCCCGTCGCCGACATCCTCGGCGGGCCTACGTTCTTCCCACTCGACGCCGACGTGATCCACCGGTACCGGGAGCTGGTCGCCGAGGCGGACGAACGGCTCGGAGCGGTCCTCGTCGTGGGGCTCGGACCACCGGTGCCGTTCCTGCCCGAGCGCCGGCACGGCCGGCCGCTGTGCGGTGTGGTCGCCTGCTGGAGCGGCCCGCCGGACGAGGACGACCGGATGCGGGACCGGGTCGCCGCACTGGGACCCGTCCTGGGCCGGCACCTGGAGCGCATGCCCTATCCCGTGATCAACACCCTGTTCGACGAGCTGGTGCCCGCCGGGCTGTACCACTACTGGAAAGGGAGCTTCACCAAGGACCTGCCGGACGGCGCCGTCGACGCCCTCGTCGAGTACGGCGCCACCACGCCCTCGATCCAGAGCGTCACGGTCGTCTTCCCCATCGACGGGGCCTGCCACCGCGTCGGACCGGAGGAGACCGCCTTCTCCTACCGGGACGCCGACTACTCGATCGCCCTCAGCCCGACGCTCACCACCCGTGAGGAGTGCGAGGGCCGCAAGGACTGGGTGCGCGCCTTCCACCGGGCGATGGAACCGCACTCCATGGGCGGCGGCTACGTGAACTTCATGGACGGCGACGACCAGGACCGCGTACGGGCCAACTACCGGACGAACTACGACCGTCTCAGGGATCTGAAACGGCGCCACGACCCGGGCAACCTGTTCCGCCTGAACCACAACATCGCACCCTGAGGAATCCTCCGGGCCCCCAGGTGTTGAACCCTGTATGAGCTCCGTGATCGCCTCGACCCGCTTCTCCGTCCTCGACCGCTCCCGCACCCGCGAGGGCCACCCGACCGGAGAAGCACTGCGTGACACCGTACGGCTGGCGCGGGACCTGGAGGAGCTGGGCTACCACCGCGTCTGGGTCTCGGAGCACCACGGTGTGCCCGGTGTCGCCGGCTCGGCGCCGACCGTGCTGGCCGCCGCCGTCGCCGCCGCGACCCGTACGATCCGGGTCGGCACCGGCGGGGTGATGCTGCCCAACCACCAACCCATGGTCGTGGCCGAGCAGTTCGGGGTGCTGGAGTCCCTCTTCCCCGGCCGTATCGACATGGGGCTCGGGCGATCGGTCGGCTTCACGGACGGCGTCCGCAAGGCGCTCGGGCGGGACAAGGGGGACGCCGAGGACTTCGCGGCGCAGATCCGGGAGCTGCTCGACTGGTTCCGCGGTACCTCGTCGACCGGCGTGCACGCGCGACCCGCCGAGGGCCTGACCGTGCCGCCGTTCGTGCTGGCGATGGGCGAGGGGGCGGACATCGCGGCCCGCGCCGGGCTGCCCATGGTCATCGGTGATCTGCGGAACCGGGAGAAGATGCAGCGCGGGATCGATCACTATCGCGACCGCTTCCAGCCGTCCGCCTGGGCCGGTGAGCCGTACGTCGTCATCTCCGGCACGATCGCGGTGGCCGCCACGCCGGAGGAGGCCCGGCGACTGCTTGTCCCGGAGGCCTGGGCGATGGCGTACTCGCGCACCCACGGCACCTTCCCGCCGCTGGCGCCCGCCGAGCGCATCGAGGCGTCGGCCATGACCGACAAGGAGCGTGGCTTCTACGAGGGCGGCCTCGCCGGGCACATCGCGGGCACGGAGGAGCAGGTCGCGCACGAGCTGGAGACGGTGCTGAAGGAGACGGAGGCGCAGGAGGTGCTGGTCACGACGAGCACCTACGACCGTGAGGCGCTGGTGGACTCCTACCGGCGGCTCGCGCGGATCACCGCTGCGTGATCCGCGCGAGCCGCCGGCCGGGGCGTCAGTCCGGGTCGCGCGGGTCGAACGACTTGGTGTCGATCGTCAGCGGCTTCGGGAAAGCGGTCGCCACCGAGTCCCACCGCGTGAACTTGAAGTTGGTGCCCTCCCGGTCACCGTCGGCGGGCGTGGCCTCGCCGTCGTGGGTGACGAGCAGGCCCTTGGGGAACGAGCGGCCCACCGGCACATTGACGACGGCTGCGCCGTCGGAGTGCTGCACCCCGTCGGTGGCGGCGCTGTCGGTGACGGCGAAGGAGCCGAGGTAGGCGTTGCGGCCCTGGCGCTCGTACACGGCGAAGGTGTTGTCGCCCTGGCTGGAGGCGAGCAGGTATCCCTTGCCGTCGGCGGCGTGGTAGATCGTGGCGCCCTCGGCGTCGGCGCTCAGGTGCTCACCGCCGAAGCCGGGGTCGTTTGCGGTGTCGACGACGCACTCCTCCTCCTCGGCGTCAAACGTCCACGGAGTGCCGTAATCCCGCACCCGGTCCATCAGCTCGGGCCTGCCGAACTCCTCGTCGTCGAGGTCGACCCGCCACAGCCCGACGTCCTCCTGGGCGGCGTACAGGACGTGCTTCTCCTGGTCGACGACCATGCCCTCGACCTGCGCATGGTCGCCGGGGTCGGCGCACGGCGTCCAGCTCTTGCCGTTCGGCAGTGTGAAGGAGCCGGGCAGGTCGAGGGTGTCCTCGGCCTTGTAGCCGACGCGGCCGTTGCGGTCCTCCAGCTGCAGCAGCCGTACGCGGGTCTCCGAACGGCGCGACACCACCACGTAGGCGTTGTCGTCGTCGCTGAAGGCGGCCAGCCCGTAGGCGGTGCGCTGGTCGTCGACCTCGGCCTCGCTCGCGGAGAAGACCGGCGCGACGCCGGTCGCCGTCACGTCCCGCAGCGGGGGCCTGCCCGCCGCCACCGCGGCCGGGTCGATCGCGTAGGCCCGGACACGGTCCCGGCCGCGATCGCTGACCAGGGCGAGGTCGGTCTTCTTGCCGCGCAGTTCGAAGCCGTAAACGACGTCGACGTTGTTGAAGCGGCCGGGGGCGGTGTCCTCGCCGGGTGCCGCGGGCGGGGCGATGTGCTGGAGCCGCTTGCCGTCGAGGCCGTAGACGTCGAGGCCGGCCTCCTTGAGGGTGCTGATCACGAGGCTGCGGCCCGCGTCGCGGGGGTCGACCCAGACGGCCGGGTCGTCGGCGTCGGCGTTGCCGCCCGCCTCGTCGTCGTACACGGCGGGGGTCTCCACGCGCGCGGAGACGGAGACCGGCTGCGGGGCGGACGCGCCCGTGACCATCAGCAGCGCGGCGGTGAGAGTGCTCAGAGCTGAGGCGCTCACGATACTCCTCGGTAGGAAGAGAGACTGGCGAGACGGTATGGGGGGCCGGTGTGGGTGAGCCGACGGCATCGTGAACAGCAGGTGGCTCATGCGGCCCGCGCGCCCCGTTCGTTTAGAATTGCGGGGTTTGCCCACGCCGAGGTTTGCCCACGACATCGACACCCACCTTCCGGAGCCTTCACCCCATGCACTCCCCGCACGACCCCTACGTCCGCGTCCGCGGCGCCCGTGAGCACAACCTCAGGGGCGTGGACGTCGACATCCCACGGGACGTGCTGGCCGTGTTCACCGGTGTGTCCGGGTCCGGGAAGTCGTCGCTCGCCTTCGGCACGATCTACGCGGAGGCCCAGCGGCGCTACTTCGAGTCGGTCGCGCCGTACGCACGCAGGCTGATCCACCAGGTCGGTGCACCGAAGGTCGGTGAGATCACCGGGCTGCCGCCCGCCGTGTCCCTCCAGCAGCGCCGCTCGGCGCCGACGTCCCGCTCCTCCGTCGGCACGGTCACCAACCTCTCCAACTCCCTGCGGATGCTGTACTCCCGGGCCGGCGACTACCCGCCGGGCGCCGAGCGGCTCGACTCGGACTCCTTCTCACCGAATACGGCGGCCGGGGCGTGCCCGGAGTGCCACGGGCTCGGGCAGGTGCACCGTACGACCGAGGAGTTGCTGGTTCCCGATCCGGGGCTGTCGATCCGGGAGGGCGCGATCACCGCGTGGCCGGGTGCCTGGCAGGGCAAGAACCTGCGCGACATCCTCGACGCGCTCGGTCACGACGTCGACCGGCCCTGGCACGAGCTGCCCGCCGAGGAGCGGGAGTGGATCCTGTTCACCGACGAGCAGCCGGTCGTCACCGTGCACCCGGTGCGCGACGCCGACCGCATCCAACGGCCGTACCAGGGCACGTACATGAGCGCCCGCCGGTACGTCATGAAGACTTTCGCCGACTCCAAGAGCCCGACCCTCAGGGCGAAGGCGGAGCGGTTCCTCGCCGCAGCGCCCTGCCCGGCGTGCGGCGGCAGCAGGCTGCGGCCCGAGGCGCTGGCGGTGACCTTCGGCGGCCGGACGATCGCCGATGTGGCCGCGCTGCCGCTCACGGAGCTGGCGGGGTTGCTGGAGGGCGGCTCCTCGGAGGCGGCCCGTGTCCTCAGCGAGGACCTCAAGTCCCGTATCGGGCCCGTCGTCGAGCTCGGCCTCGGCTATCTGAGCCTCGACCGCGCCACGCCCACGCTCTCGGCGGGCGAACTGCAGCGCCTGCGGCTCGCGACGCAGCTGCGGTCCGGGCTGTTCGGTGTCGTGTACGTCCTCGACGAGCCGTCCGCGGGACTGCACCCGGCGGACACCGAGGCGCTGCTGACGGTGCTGGCGCGACTGAAGGCGGGCGGGAACACGGTGTTCGTGGTCGAGCATCATCTCGACGTCATGCGCGGCGCCGACTGGCTGGTGGACGTGGGACCGCAGGCGGGTGAGCACGGCGGGCAGGTGCTGCACAGCGGGCCGGTGGCGGAGCTGGCGGGGGTCAAGGAGTCGGCGACCGCGCGCTTCCTCTTCGACGGCTCGCCCGCTGCCGCACGCCAAGTGCGTGCCCCGCGCGGCCAGTTGAAGGTCGGCCCGGTCACCCGGCACAACCTGCGCGGGGTGACCGCCGAGTTCCCGCTCGGTGTGTTCACGGCCGTCACCGGCGTCTCGGGTTCGGGCAAGTCCACGCTCATCGGCGAGATCACCGAGGAGCAGGCGGCTGTCGGGCGGCTGGTCTCGGTCGACCAGAAGCCGATCGGCCGCACCCCGCGTTCCAACCTCGCCACCTACACCGGGCTCTTCGACGTCGTACGCAAGGTGTTCGCGGCCACGGACGAGGCGCGGGCGCGCGGTTACGGCGTCGGCCGCTTCTCGTTCAACGTCGCGGGCGGACGGTGCGAGACCTGTCAGGGCGAGGGCTTCGTCAGCGTGGAGCTGCTGTTCCTGCCGAGCACGTACGCGCCGTGCCCGGACTGCGGCGGGGCCCGCTACAACCCCGAGACGCTGGAAGTGGCGTACCGGGGACGGAACATCGCACAGGTGCTGGACCTCACGGTCGAGGCGGCGGCGGAGTTCTTCGCGGACACCCCGGCCGTGGCCCGCAGCCTCGGCGCCCTGCTCGACGTGGGCCTCGGCTATCTGCGTCTCGGGCAGCCCGCCACCGAGCTGTCCGGCGGTGAGGCCCAGCGCATCAAGCTGGCGAGCGAGTTGCAGCGCGGCCGGCGCGGCCACACCCTCTACCTCCTCGACGAGCCGACGACCGGACTCCACCCGGCCGACGTCGAGGTGCTGATGCGCCAGCTGCACGGGCTCGTCGACGCCGGACACACCGTCGTCGTGGTCGAGCACGACATGTCCGTCGTCGCGGGCGCGGACTGGGTGATCGACCTGGGGCCGGGCGGTGGTGACGCGGGCGGACGGATCGTGGCGGCGGGCCCGCCGGTGGACGTGGCTCGGGCGAAGGGGAGCGCCACGGCGCCGTATCTGGCCCGTGTCATGCCGTAACCACCTTTGGAATCACGGCACTTGATGGTCGTAGACTGACCCCGTGCGTTGATCCTCCGCGCGTCGGCGTGTGCCGTCGCGGACCGTGTGGGCGCCCGGACCTTCCGTGGCCGCCCCGGCAGGGATACCCGTCGCCGACCCACCGGAGATCACGCATGACCGCGCAGCAGTCCCTCACCTACGACGCGTTCGTCGAGCTCGCCACGGCCGACCCCGCTGTCGTCGGCCTCGTCCTCAAAGGCTCGCGGGCCCACGACGGCATGGCCACCGAGCACTCCGACCACGATCTGTACGTCGTCCTCGCGGACGGCGCGGCGACGGACCCTTGTCGCTTCACCGGTCACCGCACGTCGCGACTGGATCTGGTGATCGTCTCCCTCGCCGAGTTCCGGGCAGCCGGAATGCCGGGTCACGAGCGCTATGCCCTCGCCCGGGCGCGGATCGTACTCGACCGGCCCGCCGCAGCGATCGCGGACTTCGGAGGGATCGCTGAGATCCTCGCCGCCAAGGCACGGCTCAGCGCCGACGAAGCGTTCCGGGCCGCGGGCAGTTGGCTGGACGCATACGCCAACTCCCTTTACCGCTCGGTGAAGAACGACCGTGACGGCGAGCCGCTCGCCGCCCGGCTCGACGCCACCGACAGCGTGGGGCACCTGCTGGAGCTGCTCTTCGCCCTGGACCGGCGCCCCCGCCCGTACAACAAGTACCTACGCTGGGAGCTTGCCCGTCACCCGCTGCCGGGCTGGGACGGCGACGCCCTGCTGGGAGCCGTGGACCGCATCTCCGCGAGCGGCGACGTGGCGGTCCAGCGGCGGCTGTTCGCCCGCGTGGAGGCCTCGGCCCGCCGCGCGGGGCACGGCGCGGTGCTGGACGCCTGGGGCGAGGATCTCCGGCTGATGCGCCCTCAGTAGTACGGACATCTCGGCCGCCCGGGCCAGGGACCGGCGGTCGGGACGGCTGCCGGGCGCTATCGGCTCGAGTACCTCCGCCTCCGCGACCAGTTCCCGTGCCCGCACCACCCGCCACACCGAGGTGAGCAGCGAGTCCGCGCCAACGAACGCGGCCGCCGTGCTGGGCGCGCCCTGGGCCGCCCGGTAGCGCAGGCGGACCGGCTGGACCGGGACGCCCGCGTCCAGGGCTGCCTGGAACGCGGCCCGGCGGAAGTAGCCCTGGGCCCGGCCGCACCACGTGCTGCCCTCGGGGAAGACGGCGACCGCGTCGCCGGCCCGCAACGCCTCGGCGATCCGGGCCACCGTCTCGGGCAGGGCGCGGATCCGGTCCCGGTCTATGAACAGGGCACCGCTGCGGGCGGTCATCCACCCCGCCACCGGCCAGTCCCGGATCTCCGACTTGGCGAGCATCCGGGCCGGACGGACGGCGGCCAGCAGCGGGATGTCCAGCCAGGAGACGTGGTTGGCGACGAGCAGCAGCCCGCCGTCGGGCGCGGCGCCGCCGTCGATTTGCACCCGGACGCCCGCGGCCCATACGACCCAGCGGGACCAGCGCCGGACCAGTGCGCCGGGTATCCGCCCGCCGAGCGGGCTGAGCAGGAACCCGACGATCAGCAGGAGCAGGACCGCCGCGATCCGCAGGACGGCCAGGGGCACGGCCCTGGCCGGTCCCGTCGCGTCCACGCACCCGTGCGGGGTGCAGGGGGCGCTGGGCCGCCAGAGGGTCGCCACCTCGACGGGGTGGGCCAGGGCGGCCGGTGCGCCGGTCGCCGGGGCCTTGGCAGCGGTCGCCGTGGGGACACCGACGGCACCGAGGGAGGGGGTGCTCATGGCCGCCACGTCCGTCACGCCGGGACGAGGGAGAGGAAGTGCCGCAGGTAGCGCGAGTTGACCCGGCGCATCGACAGCAGCACGTACATGTCGGCGACACCGAACTCCGGGTCGTGCGCGGGCTCGCCGCAGACCCAGGCGCCGAGGCGGATGTAGCCGCGCAGGAGGGCCGGGAGTTCCATGCGGGCGGCGGGGGCGGGCTCGGTGGGCTGCCAGGGCCGCAGCGGGCGTACCCGGTACTCCTCCGGGGCCAGGTGCTTGGCCTGTACCCGGTCCCAGGTGGCCGCGGCGAGCTTGCCGCCGTCGGCCAGCGGGATCGAGCAGCAGCCGGACAGCCACTCGTGGCCGCGGTCGACCATGTAGCGGGCGATGCCGGCCCAGATGAGGCTGATGACGGCGCCGTCGCGGTGGTCGGGGTGCACGCAGGAACGGCCGACCTCGACCAGGTTCGGACGCAGGCCGTCGATGCGGCTCAGGTCGAACTCGCCCTCGGAGTACAGCCGGCCCGCGACCGCGGCCCGCTCCGGCGGGAGCAGCCGGTAGGTGCCGACGACCTGGCCGGACACCTCCTCACGGACGAGCAGGTGGTCGCAGTACGCGTCGAAGGCATCGATGTCGTGACCCGGCTGCGGGGTGGTCAGCAGGGCTCCCATCTCACCGGCGAAGACGTCGTGCCGCAGCCGCTGGGCGGCGCGCACGTCCTCCTCGTTGCGGGCGAGGCCGACGGTGTAGCGGGTGGGTGCCGTGGGCTGCGGGGGACGGTCGACGGTCAGTACGCCGGTCATGGCTTACTCCTGGTCACGGGCCGGGGACGGCGAGCGGAGCTCGGTTGGAGCGGTGCGATGTGCCGCCCCTGTTCTTCCTATGCCGGTTGGCGTATGCGTGACCTGTGCCAGGAGAGTGGATGTGCGAATGTTGAACGGCGCGAGCTGGTACCGGCCGTCCATGTTCCGGTGTCCGGTCGGTCAGCCGGGCGATCCAGTGCTGTTCACCTGGCGGGTGCGGAAACGCCAGACGGGGCCGGAGAGCACCACTCCCGACCCCGCCCGTCCGCACCTTTCGGCGAACGTCTGTTGGGCGCCTCGCCCTACCGCTTCACCTTCCGCGTGGCCCGCAGCCACTCCTTGTTCATGCTGGTGATGGACATCAGCGGGATGCCCTTGGGGCAGGCGGTGGCACACTCTCCGGTGAGAGTGCACCCGCCGAAGCCTTCGTCGTCCATCTGCGCCACCATGTCCAGGACACGGGTCTCCCGCTCGGGCGCCCCCTGCGGCAGCACGTTCAGATGGTTGACCTTGGCGGAAGTGAACAGCATCGCCGCGCCGTTGGGACACGCGGCCACGCACGCCCCGCAGCCGATGCACTCGGCGTGCTCGAAGGCGAAGTCGGCGTCCGGTTTCGGTACGGGTGTGGCATGGGCCTCCGGGGCGGCACCCGTCGGGGCGGTGACGTACCCGCCCGCCTGGATGATCCGGTCGAACGCGGACCGGTCGACGACCAGATCCTTGATGACCGGGAACGCCGACGCCCGCCACGGCTCGATGTCGATCGTGTCGCCGTCCTTGAAGGACCGCATGTGCAGCTGGCAGGTGGTCGTCCGCTCGGGGCCGTGCGCGTCACCGTTGATGACGAGCGAGCAAGCGCCGCAGATGCCCTCACGGCAGTCGTGGTCGAAGGCGACCGGGTCCTCACCGCGGAGGATGAGCTCCTCGTTGAGGGTGTCGAGCATCTCCAGGAAGGACATGTCGGAGGAGATGCCGTCCACCTCGTACGTGGACATGGCGCCGTCGGCGTCGGCGTTGCGCTGCCGCCAGACGCGCAGGGTGAGCTTCATGCGTAGCTCCGCTGGGTGGGGTGGACGTACTCGAAGACCAGGTCTTCCTTGTGCAGCACGGGAGCGGTGCCCGTGTCGGTGAACTCCCAGGCCGCCGCGTAGGCGAACTCGTCGTCCTTGCGGGCCGCCTCGCCGTCCGGCGTCTGCGACTCCTCGCGGAAGTGGCCGCCGCAGGACTCGCTGCGGTCCAGCGCGTCGAGGCACATGAGCTCGGCGAGCTCCAGGTAGTCGACGACGCGGTTGGCCTTCTCCAGCGACTGGTTGAACTCCTCGCCGGTGCCCGGCACCTTGATCCGCCGCCAGAACTCCTCGCGGATCTGCGGGATGCGGCTCAGGGCCTTGCGCAGTCCGGAGTCGGTGCGGGCCATCCCGCAGAACTCCCACATCAGCTCGCCGAGTTCACGGTGGAAGGAGTCCGGCGTACGGTCGCCGTCCACGGCCAGCAGCAGGTTGAGCCGGTCCTGTGTCTCGGCCAGCACCTCCTGTACGACCGCGTGCTCGTCGGTGACCGCCTCGTGGTGCGGGTTGCGGGCGAGGTAGTCGTTGATGGTGGCCGGCAGCACGAAGTAGCCGTCGGCCAGACCCTGCATCAGGGCCGAGGCGCCGAGCCGGTTCGCCCCGTGGTCGGAGAAGTTGGCCTCGCCGATCGCGAACAGGCCGGGGACGGTGGTCTGCAGGTCGTAGTCGACCCACAGGCCGCCCATCGTGTAGTGCACGGCAGGGTAGATCCGCATCGGCACCTCGTACGGATCCTCGTCGGTGATCCGCTGGTACATGTCGAAGAGGTTGCCGTACTTGGCCTCGACGGCCTTGCGGCCCATCCGCTCGATGGCGTCGGCGAAGTCCAGGTACACGCCCTGCCCGCCGGGCCCGACGCCCCTGCCCTCGTCGCAGACGTTCTTCGCGGCGCGGGAGGCGATGTCGCGGGGCACCAGGTTGCCGAAGGACGGGTAGATGCGCTCCAGGTAGTAGTCGCGCTCGTCCTCCGGGATCTTGTTCGCGGGACGGTCGTCGCCCTTGGCCTTCGGTACCCAGATCCGGCCGTCGTTGCGCAGCGACTCGCTCATCAGCGTCAGCTTGGACTGGTGGTCGCCGGTGCGCGGGATGCACGTCGGGTGGATCTGCGTGAAACAGGGGTTGGCGAAGTAGGCGCCGCGCCGGTGGGCCCGCCAGATCGCGGTGGCGTTGGAGTTCATGGCGTTCGTCGACAGGTAGAAGACGTTGCCGTAGCCGCCGCTCGCGAGTACGACGGCGTCCGCGAAGTAGGTGTCGATGCGGCCGGTGATGAGATCCCGGGCCACGATCCCGCGCGCCTTGCCGTCGATGACGATCAGGTCGAGCATCTCGGTACGCGGGTGCATCTCCACGTTCCCCGCGGCGATCTGCCTGCTCAGTGCCTGATACGCGCCGAGCAGCAACTGCTGGCCCGTCTGGCCGCGGGCGTAGAACGTGCGCGACACCTGGACGCCGCCGAAGGATCGGGTGTCGAGCAGGCCGCCGTACTCGCGGGCGAAGGGCACGCCCTGGGCCACGCACTGGTCGATGATCTCGACGGAGATCTGGGCGAGCCGGTGGACGTTGGACTCCCGGGCGCGGAAGTCGCCGCCCTTCACCGTGTCGTAGAAGAGGCGGTGGATGGAGTCGCCGTCGTTGCGGTAGTTCTTCGCGGCGTTGATGCCGCCCTGCGCGGCGATGGAGTGGGCGCGGCGCGGGGAGTCCTGGTAGCAGAACTGGACGACGTGGTAGCCCTGTTCGGCGAGGGTGGCGCCCGCGGAGCCGCCGGCCAGGCCCGTCCCCACCACGATCACCGTGTGCTTGCGCCGGTTGGCGGGGTTGACCAGCTTGGCCTCGAAGCGGCGCTTGTCCCAGCGCTCGCCCACGGGCCCGGCGGGGGCTTTGGTGTCGAGGACCGGTTCGCCGGTCGTGTACTCGGCGTAGGTAGACATGTCAGCTCACCAATCCGGTCATGACGCCCACGGGTACGGCGATGAAACCGACCGTGAGCAGCAACGCGAGGATGTCGGCCGTGGCTTTCAGGGCGCGGTCGCGGGTGCGGCTGCCGGCGCCGAGGGTCTGGGCGGCGCTCCAGAAGCCGTGCCGGATGTGCAGGCCGAGGGCGAGCATCGCGACGATGTAGATCACGTTGCCGTACCAGGTGGAGAAGGTGTCCACGACGTTCTGGTACGGGCGGCCCTCCTGGAAGCCGCCGGAGTGCACGGTGCCGGTCGTCAGGTCGAGGACGTGCCAGACGATGAAGAGGCCGAGGATGATGCCGCCCCAGCGCATGGTGCGCGTGGCGTAGGAGGCCCGCGGCTTCTTGTGCACGTACTTGCTGGGGCGCGCCCTGATGTCGCGGCGGCTGAGCTGGTACGCCGATGCGGCGTGGGCGACGACGGCGACGACCAGCACGATGCGGATGAGCCAGAGCGTCCACTCGTAGTGCATGAACGGCTCGCCGACGGTGCGCAGCCAGTGCGCGTAGTGGTTGAACTCGCCGGCCCCGAAGAAGATCTTCAGGTTTCCGATCATGTGGACGACCAGGTACGCCAGCATGATCAGTCCGCTGACCGCCATCACGGTCTTCTTGCCGACGGTCGAGTCCCACACCGTGCGTGCCATGGACGGCCGTCGGTCCGTCCGCGTTGCCAGAGCCATGGAACAGGACGCTACGGCCGGGCCACCCCATCGGTCCAAGACATGGTCCGGCTCGTTTCGATAGACAAGTCCTATGATGGCTGGATGCAGTTCCAGCAGCTTCAGTACTTCGTGGCGGTCGCCGAGACCCGGCACTTCACCCGGGCCGCCGACCTGGTGCATGTCGCGCAGCCCTCGCTGTCGCAGCAGATCAAGTCGCTGGAGCGGGAGTTGGGCGCCGACCTCTTCCTGCGGGCGCGCGGCAACATCACGCTGACGGACGCCGGGGAGGCCCTGCTGCCGCTGGCCCGGCGCATTCTGGCCGACGCGGACACCGCGCGGTACGAGGTGCAGGAACTGGTGCAGCTGCGCCGGGGGCGGGTCCGGCTGGGCGCGACGCCGAGCCTGTGCACGGGCCTGCTCCCCGATGTGCTGCGCGCCTTCCACGACCGCTATCCCGGCATTCAGCTGCTGATCGAGGAGGGCGGCTCGCACGACCTGATCCGGGAGCTGGCCCGCGGTGCCCTCGACCTGGCTCTGGTGGTCCTGCCCCTGCCGACGGCCTCGCCCGCGCTGACCACGGTGGAGCTGCTGCGCGAGGACCTGGTGGTCGTCTCCTCGCCGGAGGCGCCCCGCCCCGGTGGCGGCCGGCGCACCGTGCGCATCGCCGACCTGGAGGGCGAGCGCCTGGTGATGTTCCGGCACGGCTACGACCTGCGTGAGCTGACGGTGGCCGCCTGCCGTGCCGAGGGCTTCGAGCCGGACTTCGCGGTCGAGGGCGGAGAGATGGACGCGGTGCTGGGGTTCGTGCGGGCGGGGCTGGGGGTGGCCGTCGTACCGCGCATGGTGGCGGCCCGGTCGGGCCGGGGGCTGCGGGTCACCCCGCTGGCACGGCCCGGCCTGCACCGCACGATCGCCCTGGCGCACCGCAGCGACGTGGCTCCGCCACGGGCCGCGCGGGAGTTGCAGCGGATGCTGCTGGAGCGGTGAGGGTCAGTCGGCCGTGCGGGGCGTGAGCAGGTCCGACATGCCGATGCGCTCGTAGAAGTCGGCGCGGACGCCGTCGGCGACGTCGCTGACCCGCTCCGAACCGTCGTCGGCCGGGTCGATGGTGATACGGAAGGGGCGCTCGCCCTTCGGTGTGTCGACGATGCGGACGATGGCTCGGGCCACCTCCATGACGTCGGCGTCGGCGGGTGCCAGGGCGGCCAGGGCCTTGCCGACGTCGTCCATCAGGCCCGCGTAGAAGGCGTCGTACGCCTCCGCGGTGGCCGTGTCCTCAGGGTGCATGGCGTGGGCGAAGTGGTTGGTGCCCGAGGTGAAGGAGCCGGGGACCACGATGGCCGTGTCGATGCCGAAGCGGCTCAGCTCGACGGCGTAGCTCTTGGCCAGGTGGTCCATCGCGGCCTTCGCACCGAAGTAGGGACCGAGGTAGGGCGGGGTGCCGCCGTAGGTGCTGGACGACCCCACCCACAGCAGCAGGCCGTCGCGCCTGCCCCGCATCTGCGGCAGCACGGCCCGGTTGACACGCTGCGTGGACAGTACGTTGGTGTCGTAGATCTCGGCGATCTGCTCCGGCGTGAACGACTCGGTCGGGCCGAGGACCATGTGCCCGGCGTTGTGGACGACGACGTCGATCCGCCCGGCCTCGGCGGTGACCTGCGCGACCGCGGCGTCCACGGACTCCTGGCCGGAGACGTCGAGTTCGACGGCACGCAGCGCCACGCCGTGCTGGTCGGCGTAGGCCTGCGCGTCCGCGACGGCCGGGGCGTTGCGGCCGGTGGTCTGCCGCATCCCGGCGTAGACGGTGTGTCCGGCATCGGCGAGGGCGCGGGCGGTCAGGGCGCCGAAGCCGCTGGAGGCACCCGTGACGAGGACGACGTAGGGCATGACGAACTCCTTGGTGGCGTGCGGAAACGTGGCGTGCGGAAACGTAAGGAGTGGTTGCGGTCGGTCAGGCGAAGGTGATCACGCTGCGGCCGTGGGCGGAGCCCTCCGCCATGGCGTCGAGAACCGCCGGGGCCTGGTCCAGGGTGATCGGCGTGACCTCGGGCAGGATGCCGTGGGCCAGCGAGAAGGCGAGGGTGTCGCGCAGGTCGTGGGGCGAGCCGGAGGGGGACGCGGCCACGTGCAGGCGGTTGAGGACCATGGGCGGGGTGGGCAGCGTGAGCGGCTCGGAGCCGTAGCCGAGGAGCAGCAGGGTGCCGTCGGGGGCGAGGCCGCCCAGGGTGGCTCCGGCCGCGGCGGTGGAGGGGGCTGCGTTGAGCACCAGGTCGGCACCGCCGTCCCACGCCCTGAGTGCCTCGGCCGGGTCGGACTCGTCGGTGGCGACGAAGAGTTCGGCGCCCAGGGTCTTGGCCTGGTCCTCGCCGCGCCGGGAGCGGCCCACCACGGCGACCCGCGCGCCCATGGCGGCGGCGTAGCGCACGGCCAGGGTGCCGACGCCGCCCAGACCGACGACGGCGACCCGGGAACCGGCCTTCGCGCCGCCCTGCCGCAGGCCGTTGAAGGCGGTGAGGCCGGCGCACATCAGCGGCGCCGCGGACACCGGGTCGAGGCCGTCGGGCAGCGGGGTGACGAAGTTGGCCTTGAGCAGGGCGTACTCGGCGTAGCCGCCGTCGGCCACGATGCCGGTGATCCGCTTGCGGGGGCACAGGATCTGGTCGCCGCGCACGCAGTAGTCACAGTGTTCGCAGGAGTCGTAGAGGAACTGGGCGCCCACCGTGGTGCCGACCTCGGGGAAGGTCACGCCCTCGCCGACCGCGGTCACGACTCCGGTGATCTCGTGGCCGGGGATGACCGGGAACCGGGCGAAGGGGTAATGGCCGCGCAGCAGGTTCAGGTCGGAGAAGCAGACACCGCAGGCCGTGACCTTGACCAGGACCTCGCCGGGGGCGGGCTGGGGGATGTCGAGGGTGTCGAGGGCGAGTGGAAGGTTCGCGCCGGTGGCGACGGCAGCGCGCATCGCGGGCTCCAAGGGGTCGGGGGGAAGTACTCCAGTTGAGTTCCTGGTACTTCCGAGTCTCCGAGCCCGCTGTGATCCCGTCCAATGCTTGTTGCGGCTCGATTGATGCCGAGGAGGCATCGGCGCAGGTCTACGTCGTGCCTCGGGCCCGCACGGCGGCGTGGACGGTCTCGACGAAGCTCGTCACGAGGTGCGAGGGGCGCGAGCCGTTCCAGGCGAGGGACACCTGCCCCGGCGGTACGTCGGCGACGGGGACGTAGGCGATGTCGGACCGGGGGAACGCGGCCGCGACGGAGCTCGGCACGAAGGCGATTCCGCGCCCGCCCCTGACGTAGCCCAGCAGTTCCTCCATGTCGTGGAAGGCGGGGCCGCGGCCGGGCCGGGTGCCGTCGGGGCGTGGGTCGGCGTTCCATACGGCCGACCAGGCCTCGGCCGCCTCGGCGTACTCCAGGACGGGGTCGTCGGTCAGGGCCGCGAGGGCGACCTTGGCGTCGCGGGCCCGCGGATGATCGATCGGCAGGACGGCGGCGAGCTGCTCGGCGTACAGGGCGAGGAGGTCCACGCCGTCGGCCTCCAGGGGCGGACGGACGAACCCGACGTCGACACTGCCGTCCAGGAGGGCCCGCGCCTGGCTCCACCAGCGCAGCCGGACCAGTTCGATGGAGACGCGGGGGAAGCGCGCGGAGAACGCGTTCAGCGCCAGGCTCACATCCGTGCCCAGCATGAACCCGACGACCAGCGCGTCGTCACCGGCGCCGATGCGGCGGGCCCGCTCCTGGGCGGCCTCCGCGGCGGCGAGCAGCGCCTTTGCGTCGCGCAGGAACTGCTCGCCGGCCGCGGTGAGCGAGACGTCGCGCGTGCTGCGGGTGAACAGTTCTACCCGCAGCTCGTGCTCCAGCTGCCGTACCTGCCGGGACAGCGCGGGCTGGGTGACGTGCAGGGCGACGGCCGCCTGCCCGAAGTGCCGGCGCTCGGCGACGGCCACGAAGTAGCGCAGCTTGCGCAGATCCAGATCGATCGGCCTGTCGGGCATGGCGTGTCCTGCCTTTCCGCCCCGTCCGCTCTCCCCGCCGACCGGCGGCGCGCGGTACCGCGGTCGACGCACTTCACGCTAGCCGACCGGACGGACCGCGTTCCTCGGACCACCCACCCGGAGCGCCCGACAGGCATCACCCACCGAACCGGAGACGCTGCACGGACCACCCACCCGGAGTGCCCGACGGAGTCGCCGCCCGGCCCCGCCGACAGCAGCGGCCGTCCGGGACAGGTGAGCGGCCGGTGCCGGGACACGGCCCGCCTGCGCCCGCCCCGCCGGCCGGGCCCGGAACAGATCCAACCCCCCCACTCCGATCGCACCGGCCGGGCTCCGGCCGCCCTCTCCGATCCGGTCCAGGTCCCGCGCATCATGTGGGTCCCTGAACGGGCCCAGCCAACGCTCCCCGATCCGGGACAGGGGCACAGTCCAGCGCTCCCACCGGTCACCAGAACGGATTCAGCCCGCCCACTCCGATCGCCGAACGGGCTCCGGCCCAGCCCTCTCCGATCCCGGACAGGTCTCACAGTCCGCCCATCCCCACCGGACCCGGAACAGGCCCCAGCCCGCCCCCACTCCGATCACCGAACAGGCTCAGCCCGCCCCACTCCAGCCCGGAACGGGTCCCGGAGCCCGCCCAACCCGCACCGCCCCCGCCGCTTCAACCCGTAGCGTCCACCAGTGCGAGTTCGTGGAGGCGGTCCGGTGGGCCCGGGCGGGCGTAGTACCAGCCCTGGGCCGTGTCGCAGCCGAGTATCCGCAGTTGTTCGGCCTGGGCGCCGGTCTCCACGCCCTCCACGGTCACGGCCAGGCTCAGGCTGTGGGCCAGGGAGACGATGCCCTCGACGATTTTGAGGTCGACGGGGTCGGCCGGGAACTGCTGCATGCTCTGGGTGAAGGAGCGGTCCAGCTTGAGGATGCTCACCGGGAGCCGGCGCAGGTTGGCCAGGTTGGAGTAGCCGGTGCCGAAGTCGTCCAGGGCGATGTCGACGCCCATCTCGGCCAGCCGGCGCAGGGGTTTGAGCAGGTCGTCGTCGGCGCCGATGAGGGCCGACTCGGTGACTTCCAGGCAGAGGGCGTCGGGTGCCACACCCGCGCGCTCCAGGATGTCCACCGTGTCCTGCACCAGCCCGGGGTGGGTGAGCTGGCAGGGCGAGAGATTGACGTTGATGCGGAGCGGGCCCGCGTCGACGTGGCGTTCCCGCCACTCGCGTGCCTGGCGCACCGACTGCTCCAGGACCCAGCGGCCGAGCGGAACGATGAGCCCGGTGTGCTCGGCGAGCGGGATGAACCGGTCCGGACCGAGGACGCCGTGCTGCGGATGCAGCCAGCGCACCAGGGCCTCGGCGCCGCGCACCCTGCCGTCGCCGAGGTGGACCAGCGGCTGGTACTCGATGAAGAACTCGCCCCGGTCCAGGGCCGTCGGCAGCGCCGTGGTCAGCCCGTGCCGGGTGATGGCGCGGGCGTCGGCCTCCTCGTCGGCGAGCTCGAAGCGGTTGCCGCCCGCCGACTTGGCCCGGTACATCGTGATGTCGGCGCTGCGCAGCACCTCCGCCGGGCTGCGCTCCCCGGCCGGGCCCTCGACGATGCCGATGCTGCCGCGCACGGTCAGCTCACGGCCGTCGACGCTGATCGGCGCGACCAGCACGTTCATGATCCGGGCAGCGAGCTCGTCGACCTCGCGCTCGGTGTCGGGGCCGGTGGTCAGCGCCACGAACTCGTCGCCGCCGAGCCGGGCGACCATCTCGCCGGGCGCGGTGGCGCAGGACTGGAGCCGGTCGGCGACCTCGACGAGCAGCCGGTCGCCGGCGGCATGGCCGAGGCTGTCGTTGACGGTCTTGAAGCCGTCCAGGTCGAGGTAGCACAGGCCGAACCGCTGGCCTTCCCCGGCGCCCAGTGCCTTCTCCAGGCGCTCGAAGAAGAAGGTGCGGTTGGGCAGTCCGGTGAGCGCGTCGTGGGTGGCCTCGTAGCGCAGCCGCAGGTTGAGCAGGCGGCGCTCGGTGGTGTCCTCCATCAGGGCCAGCTGGTACTGCGGTGCGCCGTCGGCGTCACGCAGCAGGGAGACCGTGAGGTTGGTCCACAGGACCGTTCCGTCAGGGCGGTAGAACGCCTTCTCGACGTGGTAGTGCTCGCGCTCTCCGCGGACGAGCTCTTCGTAGAGCTTCCAGGTCTGCGGGGCGTCCTCGGGGTGGGTCCACTCCATGACCCTGCGGCCCTGGATGGCCTGCTCGGAGAGGCCGAACATCCGCAGCAGCGCGCCATTGACCTGCAGGACGTTGCCGTCCAGGTCGGCGATGCCGATTCCTATGGCGGCCCCCTCGAAGACCGCGCGGAAGCGGGCCTCGGTGGCGTGCAGGGCCTGCGCCACCACGCCCTGCGCCTTGAGGGCGGCGGCGGAGATCGCCTCCTGCTCGGCCAGCGTCCGCTCGCGCAGCGCCTGGGCGAACCCGGCGGCCATGGCGTGCTGGAGCCGGGACGAGCGGGCCCGCTGGTCCTCCTGGTCGCCGTCGGTTCCGCAGTACAGCACGAGATAGGCGTCGACGCAGTCCAGCGAGCGGCTGAGCGCCTCGGGGTCGGTGCAGTGCGCGGCGACGAGCGCGGCGCCGACCGCCTTGCCCTCGTCGGCCTCGAAGGCCCTGGACCTGAGCGCGTCAGTCAACCGCCGGGCCAGCGGAAGCAGTTGCTTCTCGAACTCCGGCCGGGTCGACGACGTCGAGGTCACCGGGAAGACCGCCCGGCTCCAGATCGTCGCGAACCGGCGCAGTCTGTCCTCCGGCCCGTCCGGCCCCGCGCTCACGCCGTACGCCCCACGCCGGCGAAGCCGGAGAAGGCATACGGATCCTCGTCGTCCGGTGCGGTGTCCGGCCGCCAGAGCGGCATCGGCACCAGTCCGGGTTCCACCATGTCGTACCCCTCGAAGAACCGCGCGATGGCCTCGCGCGAGCGCATGATCAGCGGGTTTCGAATGTCCTTGTACACGTCCACCGTGCCCTTGGCCCGCTCCTCGGGCAGCGGGATTCCCTCGTACGAGGCATGCGTGAGCACCAGCATGCTGCCGGGCGCGAGCGCGTCACGCAGCTCGGCCACCACGGCGTACGGGTCGTCCTCGTCCTCCACGAAGTGCAGTATGGCAACGAGCAGCAGCGCCACTGGCCGGTTCAGGTCGATGAGGCGCTCGAACTCGGAACTGCCCAGGATCTCCTGCGGCTTGAGCAGATCCGCGGCGACCACGTCCGCGTCGTCGTTGCCCTCGAGGACCGCCTGGCTGTGCGCGACGGCGACCGGGTCGTGGTCGACGTACACCACGCGGGCGCCGGGGACGGCTGTCTGAGCCACCTCGTGGACGTTGCCGAACGTCGGGATGCCGGATCCGATGTCCAGGAACTGGGTGATGCCCTCGTCGACCGCGAAGCGCACCGCGCGGCGCATGAACGCCCGGTTGGCCTGCATGATCTTGGGGAGCCCCGGCATGAACTCCATGGCCTTGCGGGCGGCTTCCCGGTCGACCTCGAAGTTGTGCGAACCGCCCAGGTAGTAGTCGTAGATGCGCGAGACACTGGGCACCGAGATGTCGATGCTCCGAGGGGCCCAGGCGGGACGCTCCATCTATCTCTCCAAGGCGTAGGCGATCCGGTGTTCGAGCTGAGGCTACTGATCGCCCGCCAAAGGAGCGAGCGGAAACGGAAATTGACCATCCGTTCCCGGTCACTGCCTGTGGCACGTGCCGTATTGATGCCCCACTCACCCGCTACGAAAGCATCCGAAGCATTCCACAGAGTTCCGAATCATGGCGAAAGAGGCCGAAGAATCAGGGTGAATGACGGCAAACCGGTCCGCCCCCTGCGCTTGGCGCATCAGGGGGCGGACCGGTGGGTCGCGCGCGCCGTCCGTTCGTCCGGCACTCTCGCTGTCTCTCCCTCCCTTCCGTGGTCGGAACTCGACTGGGTGAGGCGATCAACCCTGGGGAGGTGTGATCTTTCTACTGCTCCGACGCGCCGACCGGCTTGCCGTCGGGGCGAATGGCGAACCAAGTGCCGCCGACGCCCTGACCGTTGGTGTCGCCGGGCTTCTTGTCACCGGCGAAGGTGTAGATCGGCACGCAGTCGATGGTCTGCTGCTTGATCCCGTCGGGCCGGTCGAAGACCACGTAGCCCTGTCCCCTGGGACCGGACCCCTTCAGATCGATGCCATCGGTGTCCTCGGCGTCGACCGGCGCGATGACCGGCCACTTCTCCAGGCACTCGCCGGTGCACGCCGTCTTCATCGGCCAGGGCGAGTCCTTCATGAAGCGGTAGACCGTGTGGCCGTTCTTGTCGATGACGATCTCGCCGAGCTTGGGGTCCTTGCGGGTGGACAGACCGGGCAGGTCGCCGGCCTCGGCACCCGCACCGCCCTGCGCCTTCTTGCCGTCGGGCGCGAGCGCGTACCAAGTGCCGCCGACGCCCTGGCCGTTGACGTCACCGGCGTTGGTGTCCTTCGCGAAGCGGTACGCCGGCCAGCCGTCGACCGTCAGCTGCTTGGTGCCGTCGGTGCGGGTGACCGAGCCGAGCAGCGCCTTGTCGATGCCGGCGCCGGCCGTGGCGTCGTCCGCGGGGACCGGCGGCCACTTCTTGGCGCAGTCGCCGTCACAGCTCGACTTGGGCGGCTCGGCGGTGTCCTTGTCGAAGCGGTAAAGGGTCAGGCCGGAGCTGTCGGTCAGCACCTTGCCGAGTTCCTGATTGGTGGAAACGGCCAGCTCACCGGCGGAGGACGGCTTGGTGGCGGCGCTCTCCTGGCCCGCCGCGCCCGAGTCGTAACCGGTGCCGTTCCCAAGGCCCGTACCGGCGGTTCCGTAATCACCGGCCGCGGCCGTGGCGCCGACGTTCTGGCTGCTCGCCGGCGGGGCCGTTTCCTGCCCACATGCCGTCGTCAGCGCCAGCACTGCCACGGCGCTCACCACGAGCGAGGCGCTCCGCCACGAGGTCTTCATCGTCAACTCCCCATAATCACAAGGGTGTTGCAGCGCCCTGCTGCGCCGCCGCACGACAAGAGGTACGCACGAAAGCCACTCTCGTGTTCAACCGGCGCACAAATTTCTTTCCGGAAGCTGTGAGCACCGCCTCCCGTCGCACAGGCGTGCGCCTCGGCGGTTACGCCTCCGTCCGCTGGTCAAACCTTTCGTGGGGCATCCGTCGCCCGTTCGGGGCATTCCTCTCACTCTCAGGCCTGTCGCCACGCGTGCGGGGCTCAGGATCTTCGTCGTGCATGGACTCGAACCGATGCAATCCACGCTCACCACACGGGCGTTGACGGTGCTGACGCTGACCTGGCTACTGGTGTCGGCGCCGGCCGGCGTGGCCGGGGCCACCGCCTGTGCGTACGCCGACACCGGCCCGGACGGTGCGAAGGCGGTGGCGGTCGCAGGGAGCCGCACCTGGCCCACTCCCCCGCAGTGCCCGTCGCCGACGCCGACAGCGACTCCCACCCCGACGCCCACGCCGTCGCCGTCTCCGGACCCCACACCCACGCCACCGCCCAAGCCCACGCCCACCCCGAAACCCAAGCCGCCGCCTCCGCCGCCCCCACCTCCCCCACCTCCCCCACCTCCCCCGCGGCCCCCGCTCCTCAGCCCGCGCCGCCCCGTCCGCGACCGACCCCCACGCCCGCGCCGCCACCCCCACCGGCTCCGGCGCCCGCACCGAAGCCGTCGGCCGATCCCACCCCGAGTCCGTCCATCGCGCCGGTGCACTACCCGCCCTACCGGGCCACCCAACACCGGCGGCCGGCGCACAGCGCCCCGTCGCCGCTCATCTTCGTCCTGCTCATCGCGGCACCGGCGATCGTCGCCGTCGCCGCACTGCGTCCGCGCTGATCCTGGAGGCTTCCCTTGCCGGAATGGCTTGTTCTCACCCTCGCGATGCTGGCCGCCTGCGCCGTGGTGGTCATCATCACCTTCGTCCGGCACCGCACGGCGCCGGACGACGAGGATCCCTCCGAGACCCCGGACGTCATCGAGTACATGACGATGTGGATCGGTGTGGTGTACGCCATCGTCCTGGGCCTGGCCATCGCGGGCGTGTGGGAGGGCCGCAGCGCCGCCCAGGACCACGTCCAGGCGGAGGCCGTGGCGCTGCACGAGATCTCGGAGCGGGTGCGGATCTATCCGACCGATGTCCGCGACCGCATTCGGGAGGATGTCAACGCCTATGTCGGACACGTCGTGACCACCGAGTGGAAGTCGATGGCCGACGACGGCCGGATGACCGAGCGCGGTACCGAACTCCTGCAGCGGGTCCGCGAGGACGTCACCGACTACGAGCCGAGGACGGACTTCGAGGCGCAGGCCTACCAGCCGCTCCTCGACCAGGTGACCGCCGCCGACCAGGCGCGCAACGCCCGCGCGAACTCGACCGGGGAGACCATGCCGGGCGTGGTGTGGTTCGGGCTGATCGCCGGCGGCTTCGTCACCATCGGGATGATCTTCGCGCTGCAGATCCGGCGCACACCCCGAGAACTGGTTCTGGCCGGGCTGTTCTCCGCACTGATCGCCTTCCTGCTCTTCCTCATCTGGGACTTCGACGCGCCGTACAGCCGTGGCGTCACGGCGTCTGCGGAACCGTTCCTCGAACTCTTCCCACAGGCCACGGACTGACAGCCCCTCACCGGACGGAGCGCCGGGGGACGGCGGCGACGGCACGGGGCGAGGCCGCCACGCCGCACACTCCCCCGGTCGCGGGAACGAACGTCCCCCGTGCGGCTCACAGGGTTGCCCCATTCGCCCGACAGCGATCGCGCAGGTGCGCGCTCCCTTCCTAGCGTTTCGCTCATCGAGGTGCATTCCGGCACGAGCGGAAGAAGCTCCGCAGCTGCTCCTCGGGGAACCCGGAGGACCCACCATGCGCGCGATACGTGTCGCTTCGGCCGCCCTGCTGGGCCTCGGCGCCCTCACCATGGCCGTCCCCGCCGCCCACGCGAGCGGCGACAACTCCGGTTTCTGGGCCAGGGTCGTGCCCACCACCGTCGCGCCCGGCGGAGAGGTCAGGTTGCGCGCGACCGGCTGCGAGCAGAGCGTGACGGTGGCGTCGGCGGTCTTCGACACGGTCACCGTTCCCCGGGGGCGGACGACGGCCAGGGTCACGGTCGACCGGGACGCCAGGCCCGGTGCCGTGTACGAGGTGTCCTTCTACTGCGGCACGTTCTGGCAGACCGTCGACCTCACCATCGCGGGCGGGCGGCCCGAACCGGGGCGGCCGGATCACCCGCAGAAGGGCGTGCACGCGGGCGGGGGTGGCACTCTCGCCGGACTGGACCTCAAGGAGGTCGCCCTGGGCGCTGCGCTCATCACAGCCGCGCTCGGGACGGCGTACCACCTCTCCCGGCGCCGCACCGACGAGGACGGCGCCTGACACCACCACCGGATACCTGGCCTGTGCCGCCGGCGCCGGACGCCCGGACTTTCGTCGCCGCCGCCGGTTGTCGGGCCTTCGCCCGAATCCCCGCAACTGCAGAGGCCTTCG
This sequence comes from Streptomyces sp. R11, assembly GCF_041051905.1. NCBI lineage: Bacteria > Bacillati > Actinomycetota > Actinomycetes > Kitasatosporales > Streptomycetaceae > Streptomyces > Streptomyces sp. R11. The sequence goes on along the minus strand of NZ_CP163432.1, from coordinate 8,179,891 downwards.
CCCCGAATACCCGTCCCGCAGGGCTTGCCCCGAACCCCGCAACCTGCCCGTGCCGACGCCCCGCGACCCGCGACCCGCGACCCGCGACCCGCGACCCGCACAGGCCAACACCCAAGCCCCCCCACCCGCACAAGCCGACACACCCAATCCTCCGACCCGCAATGGCCTTCGCCCCAAGCCCCCCGCAACCCGCACAGGCCGACCCCTCCGAACCCCACAACCCGCACCGGCCTTCGCCCCGGATCCCCACCAGGGGGCCGGGGCGAAGGCCGGTGGACGTGCGATCCCGCTCCGACGGGCCCGCGGGTCAGGTCTGCTTCTCCGCGCGGCGCCGCATCCAGAACACGCCGCCACCGACGACGGCCACGGCGATGAGCGCGCCTCCGATGGCCATGTCGGTCGGCGTCGCGCCGGTGGAGCTGCTGCCGCCGAGGCCGCCCTGGACTCCGCCGATGACGGTGAAGGCAGTCGGGTTGGTCAGCGTCCTGGAGTCGCAGGTGACCGTGACGCTGTGGGACCCCGGCCGCGCGTTCCTGTTGACCGTGGCCGTGCCCCTGGCGGTGTTGCTCCCGCGCACCGTGCTCAGGTGGGTGGGCCGGAAGGCGTCCGAGGTCGCGGTGCCGCCTCTCGGGCAGTTGTCGACCGTGATGGTGATCTGCCCGCCGCGGGCGATGACGTTGGGCAGGACGACGATGTTGCTCGGTCCGACGGGCATGCCGTCGCGCGCGACGGCCGCGGGGGCGGCAAGGCTGAGAGCGGCTACCGCGGTGGCAGCGGCCGCCATGGCACGAGTGGTACGCATGTGATCCTCCGCGGAAGACGCCCCGGGAACCGTCCCCGGTCGATCGGCGAGAAAGCGCCTCCCAGAAAAACCCTCAGATGCCGTGCCCCAGGTCGCATTTCGGCGATGGTCCGTCCTGGTGAGAGGACACGCCGACGGATAACCCCACAAGCTGAATTGCCGCAGGTCACACACCGTCAGAATTTTCCTGTGAGCGGCAACTCGGATGGCGCACCGAAAGAAGCGGGGCCACCCGTTCGTATCTGCCCCGTCGCCGCAATCGCACGCGGGACTTAGCGTTCACATATGCGCGAATGGCGGGGCGACGGCCGCGTCGAGAGGGGTAGTGGAATGTCTGCGTCCGAGCTGGCCGAACTGGCCGAAGAGGAGGAGCGACGGAAGAGGCGTGCTCCTTGGGGTGTGATAGCGCTGGTTCTGCTGACCGGCCTCGCGCTCGTTCGCAACGGCTCGGGGGAGTTCGACCAGGGGCCGCCGCAGCCCGCCTCGGCGGCCGCCCCGGACACCCGGGTGCCCGCGGGCCTCTTCGCCGGGGCCGTACAGCCGCTGCCGTACGCCCTGCCGGACCGCGTCAGGATTCCCGGCATCCAGGTCGACGCACCGATGATCCCGGTCGGTCTGGACGTGGACGGCTGGGTCGGCGCGCCACCGCCGGAGGACCCCAACCTGGCGGGCTGGTTCACCGGTTCGGTGTCTCCGGGTGAGAAGGGCACCGCAGTGGTCGTCGGCCATGTCGACAACGCTCAGGGCCCCGCCGTGTTCTACGGACTCGGGGGCCTGCAGAAGGGAAATCGCGTCGAGATCGTCCGCAAGGACGGAAAGACGGTTGTTTTCGAGATCTACGGCATCGAGGTGTTCGAGAAGGACAACTTTCCCGGCGACCGGGTCTACGCCTCGAAGGGGAGTGCCGAATTGCGGGTCATCACCTGCGGTGGCGGCTTCTCCCAGCAGAACGGTTACGACGGGAACGTCGTCGCTTTCGCCAGCCTGGTCGAGGTGCGCTGAGCGTCCTCGCCGGGCGGGCGAAAGCCGTCAGGCGTAATGCCGTTCGGGGACTGTGACGAAATACCCGGAGTCCAGCAGCTGCGGCAGATAGGCGCGCAGGGCCCGGACGCTCTGGGAGCGGTCGCCCCCGGCGTCGTGCGAGAGCACCACGACGCCGGGGGCGGCGCCGTTCTCGACCCGGTCGACGATCGTGCGGGTGCCGGGGGCGGTCCAGTCGAGGGTGTCGACGGTCCAGGCCAGCGGGTCCATGCCCAGCTCGGCGCCGAGCCGGAAGGCGGTGCGGTTCCAGGCGCCGTAGGGGGCACGGAACCAGGCCGGGCGCTCGCCGTACGTCTCCTCGATGACGTCGCTGGTGCGCTCCATCTCCTCGCGGATCCGGCGGCGGCTGAGGCGGGTGAGCAGCGGGTGGGACCAGGTGTGGTTCCCGACGACATGACCCTCGTCGGCCATCCGCGCGACGAGGTCCCCGTTCGCGGCGACCATCTCGCCGCACACGAAGAACATCGCGCGCACGTCGTACTCGCGCAGGATGTCCAGGATGTGCGGCGTGTAGCGGGGGTCGGGTCCGTCGTCGAAGGTCAGCACCATGGTGCGGCCGCGTCCGGACACGCGCAGCAGGGGCTCGCGCCGGATGAGGGTCCGCCGGGGTGCCGCCCTGGGCGGGCCGTACCCCGTCAGGGGCTGGAGACGGTAGCTGGAGGGCTTGTGCCCGGGGCGCGCCTGTGCGCCCGCGGCGGGGGCGGCGGTCCGGACCGGCTTGTCGGCGTCGCCCGCGACCGTCGCGAACAGTCCGGCCGTGCCGGCGGCTCCGACGGCGGCGGCACCGGCCAGCAGCGCGCGGCGTCGCGTGAGCAGACGTGGGTGCACCTGATCCTTCGTCATGACTCATCAGTCGCCCGATGAGGGACCGACGCACCAGTGCGACACCGGTACGGCCGTACGAATACACCCGCCCGGCGCAGCCCTCAGGCCCGCGGGGCGCCGTCAGCGGCGGCGGACCAGGGGGAACGGCAGGGTCTCACGGATCGTCAGGCCGGTGAGGAACATGACCAGTCGGTCCACGCCGATGCCGAGGCCCCCGGTGGGCGGCATGGCGTACTCGAGGGCGTCGAGGAAGTCCTCGTCGAGCTCCATCGCCTCGGGGTCTCCCCCGGCGGCGAGCAGGGACTGGGCGGTGAGGCGGCGGCGCTGCTCGACGGGGTCGGTGAGTTCGGAGTAGGCGGTGCCGAGTTCGGTGCCGAAGGCGACGAGGTCCCAGCGCTCGGCGAGACGCGGGTCGGTGCGGTGCTGACGGGTGAGCGGGGAGACGTCGGTCGGGAAGTCCTTGTAGAAGGTCGGCAGCTGCGTCTTCTCCTCGACGAGCCGCTCGTACATCTCCAGGACGACGTCGCCATGGCCGTCGTCGGCGGTGTACGGAACGCCCACGCGGTCGCAGTACCGGTGCAGCCGGAGCAGTTCCGTGTCGGGGTCGATCTCCTCCCCCAGCACCTCGGAGATCGCGCCGTACACCGTCTTGATCGGCCACTGCCCCGAGATGTCGTACTCCGTGCCGTCCTTGCGGGCGACGGGCGAGCCGAAGGCTGCGGTTGCGGCGCCCTGGATCAGCTCGCGGACGAGGTCGAGCATCACGTCGTAGTCGGCGTAGGCCTGGTAGGCCTCCAGGATCGTGAACTCGGGGTTGTGCTTGTAGTCGACGCCCTCGTTGCGAAAGGTGCGGCCCATCTCGAAGACCTTCTCCACACCGCCGACGCACAGCCGCTTGAGATACAGCTCGGGGGCGATGCGCAGATAGAGGTCGAGGTCGTAGGCGTTGATGTGGGTGGTGAAGGGGCGGGCGTTGGCGCCGCCGTGGATCTGCTGCAGCACCGGCGTCTCGACCTCCAGGAACCCGCGCTGCAGCAGGCCCTGGCGCACCGCCTGGATGGCGGTGGAGCGGGCCCGGACCACGTCGCGGGCGGCGGGGCTGGAGACCAGGTCGAGGTAGCGCATGCGGACCTTGGCCTCGGGGTCGGCGAGGCCGCGGCGCTTGTCGGGCAGCGGGCGCAGGCACTTGCCGATGAGCTGCCAGGAGGTGACGAAGACGGTCGGTTCGCCCTTGTCGCTGACGCCGGCCGGGCCGGTGGCGCTGATGAGGTCGCCGATGTCGGTGTCGGCGGTGAAGCGGTCGAGGGCGGCGCCGGAGTCCTTGCGGGTGAGGGCGAGCTGGTGGTCGCCGGACCAGTCGCGCAGCACGACGAAGACGATGCCGCCGAAGTCGCGTACGAGCATGATCCGGCCGGCCACGGTGACCTGTTCGCCCTTGTGGACCTGGGCCAGGGCGTGGGTGCGGACCGGGATGCCGACCGGGTAGGGGTCGACGCCGTCTGCACGCAGCCGGTCGAGGGTGTGGTGCCGGATGCGGACCTGCTCGGGCAGGCCCGCATCCGGCCCGGCCGCCCCGGCCTCGTCCCCTCCGTCGAGGCCGAGCGCCGCCAGCGAGGGCAGTCCTTCGGTGGTCGCGGGCCGCGGTCCCCCTCGCGGGTGCCCCTTTCTGCGGAGTTGGTGCAGCGACGGTACGGAGACGAAGCCCTCGGCGATGGCGGACGCGGTGCCGATGCGGGCGAGGGAGGCGGCTTCGCCGTAGCAGATGAAGCGTGGGAACCACTGCGGCTGGTACTTGGCGTTGGAGCGGTACAGGGCCTCCAGCTGCCACCACTTGGAGAAGAACAGCAGCAGTCGGCGCCACAGCCGCAGCACGGGTCCGGCGCCGATGCGTGCGCCCTCCTCGAAGACGGAGCGGAACACCGCGAAGTTCAGCGAGATCCTGCGGATCCCCATCTTCGGCGCCGCCGCGCACAGGTCGGCGACCATGAACTCCATGACGCCGTTGGGGGCTCCGCGGTCCCGGCGCATCAGGTCCAGGGAGATGCCGTCCCTGCCCCAGGGCACGAAGGAGAGCAGCGCGAGCAGCTCGCCGTCCTCGCCGAGTGCCTCCACGAAGAGGCAGTCGCCGTCGGCCGGGTCGCCGAGGCGGTCCAGGGCCATGGAGAAGCCGCGTTCGGTCTCGGTGTCGCGCCAGGCGTCGGCCTTGGCGATCAGGTCCTCCATCTCCGCCTCGCTGAGGGTGGAGTGGCGGCGGATGCGGCAGTGGGCGCCGGTGCGGCGGACCCGGTGGACGGCCTGCCGGGTGACGCGCATGTCGCGGCCGTCGAGGTCGAAGTCCGCCACCTGAAGGATCGCCTCGTCGCCGAGTTGGAGGGCGCCGAGCCCGGCGCGTGCGTAGGCCTTGGCGCCGTCCTCGGAGGCGCCCATCGCGGCGGGCGCCCAGGCGTGCCGGCGGGCCACGTCCAGCCATACGGCGATGGCGCGCGGCCAGGCCTCCCGGTCGCCGACCGGGTCTCCGCTGGCGAGGCACACGCCGGCCTCGACGCGGTAGGTGACGGCGGCCTTGCCGCTGGGCGAGAAGACGACGGCCTTGTCGCGCCGGGTGGCGAAGTAGCCGAGGGAGTCCTGGCCGCCGTAGGCCTTGAGGAGGGCCCGGATGCGGGCCCCCTCGTCGTCGTGCAGGGCCGCCTCCATGCGCTGCGAGCGGAACAGGGTCGCGGCGGCGTTCAGCAGGGCCAGCGCGCCGAACAGGCCGAGCACGAAGAACAGCGGGCGGGGCGGGCGTCCGTCGTAGGAGGCGCCGGAGACGAGGCCGCCGCAGACCCGGTCGGCGGCCCACGCCAGTCGCTGGCTCTGCGGCAGCGTGCCGGGGAACAGCTCGACCAGCCCCCAGCCGATGAGGATCCCGACGGCCAGTCCGAGCACCAGGACGCCGAGGGCCCGGCGTACGGCGGCGCGGCGGGAGGCGGCGTAGAACTCTCTGCGGGCGACGATCAGCAGGCCCAGGGCGAGGGCGCAGACGATCAGGGAGGGGACGGAGTCGGCGTAGTCGCCGAACACCGTGCCGAGCAGGTCGCTCAGGACGAGCAGCCCGAGGTAGACGACCACCAGCCACCAGGCGATCTTCTTGCGGGCCGCCGTCGCGGCGGCGAGCAGGAAGAGGAAGACGGCGTAGGCGAGGTTGGCGCTGACGGGGACGATGATCTGGTCGAGGCCGCGCACGAGCGGGCGCAGCGCGGTGCGCAGCGGCGGGATGACGGCCAGTAGGGCGCAGAGCAGTCCCAGGGCGCCGAAGAAGATCGCGAATCCCTCCGGCACCCTGTGCAGGAAGCCGTTCCGGGGTGACCGTATCGGGCCCGTGGCACCCTTCTCGCGGGTGACCTCCACGGTGGCACTCATGCTCCGACTCTAGGAAGCCCGCGGCCTCCTCGCCCGTCGAGCGGCCTGCCCGACGGCGGGACCAGGGGCTTCCGATAGCCTCCGTGCCGTGACGGAACAGCACTCGCACCAGTTCGAGCGGGGCACCGACGGGCCCAAGGTCATCGTGGTCGGGGTGGACGGCTCCGACTCCTCGCTCCGCGCGGCGGCGTACGCCGGTGGCCTGGCCCGACGGCAGCGCGCGCTGCTCGCCGTCGTGTACGTGCAGCCGGTGATGACGGCGGGCGCGGCCCTCGGGGCGCCGGTCGCGGAGACCACCGACGAGATCGCCGAGGACCTGATCGCCCAGATCAGGGACGCGACCGAGCGGGTGAAGGGGATATTCGACGTCCGCTGGGAGTTCCACACCTTCCCCGGCGACCCCTACAACGGCCTGGTGAAGGCGGCGGACGACCTCAAGGCGGACGCCGTGGTGGTCGGCGCATCGGAACAGGCCGGGCACCGGATCGTCGGTTCCGTCGCGGTGCGGTTGGTCAAGGCGGGGCGGTGGCCGGTGACGGTGGTGCCGTAGTGACGCAAGGGCGGCGGGACGAGGGCCTCGTCGCCTGTCCGTCCGGCGATCCGGCGCGGCGTGGGCCGTGTGGCCGGGGCTCGCGCCGGACTCGCTGGTGACGAACGATCCGAGTTGCTGCGCCGCCGGGTGACTGCGCGTCAGAGGGTGTGCAGGAACTCGGACAGGATCCGGTTGAAGATCTCCGGCTTCTCCAGGTTCGGATAGTGGCCGACGCCTTCGATCACCTCGGCGCGGCCGTCACGGACGGTGGCGGCGAGCCGCTCGGCCGCGGCGAGCATGTCGGCGGGTTCCAGGCCGCCGTTGAGGGTGAGCAGCGGGACGGCGATCTCCGGCGCCCGGGCGAAGGTGTCGGTCACGGGCACGAACCAGTCCTTCTCGCCGGGCGTGTGCTTCGAGAGCGTGTTGCCGGCCATCTCCCGCATCAGGCGCGGGATGTCCTGGTCGACGTCGGCCAGGCTCCGGTGCTCACCGGGTACGACCTTCACGAACTCGTCGAGCCAGCCTTCGGCGTCCCCGGCGGCCAGCTTGTCCGCCATCTCGGCCTGGAGCGCGCGGGTCCAGTCGTCCGTGTACTGGAACTCCCCGGTCGCGGCGCCGCAGGTGACCACGGCACGGATGAGTTCCGGGTGCTCCAGCACCGTGTTGGTGGCGACCAGCCCGCCCATCGAGACGCCGACGAGCACCGCGGGCCCGGCGTCGAGGTGGCGCAGCAGGGCGGCCACGTCGTCGGCCCAGCGGAAGGGCATGGACGCGTTGGCGGAGGCTCCATGGCCGCGTATGTCCAGGGCGACCACCCGGTACTCGGCGGCGAGGGCCGGGATCTGGTGGTGCCAGACCCGGTGGTCGACGTATCCGGAGTGGAGGAGGACCACCAGGTCCCCCGAACCGGTGTCGAGGTAGGCGAGGTCGCCGTCGGCGGACGTGAAGGTGTTCAGTTCCGAAGTAACCGTCATGACAACCAAGGTGTCATCTTTTGGATGCTTTGACAACCGAGGTGTCATGATGAGCGCATGACCGACTCCGACACTCCCCTCGACCCCGACGAACTCGGCCACCGCCTCACGGAGGTGTTCGACCTGGTCGGCCCGCTGTACCGACGCGCCCTGCGCAAGCTGGAGCAGGGCGAACCGGTCGAGGGGGCCTCCGTCGGCGTCCGCTCCGTACTTGATCTGCTGCTGCGCCTCGGACCCATGACGGTGCCGCAGCTGGGCCGGATCCAGGCGCTCAGCCGGCAGTTCGTGCAGCGCATGGTCAACGACGCGGTGGACCGGGGCTGGGCGGAGTCCATCCCCAACCCCGCCCACCAGCGCTCCTCACTGATCCGCATCACGGACGCGGGCAGGGCCACGATCACTGCCGTTCTCGACCGCGAGCACGCCCTCAACCGGCAGGTCGGCGGGGACCTGACCGATGCCGAAGTGCGGGCGTGCGTCAGGGTGCTGAGGGAGATGCTGAACACGTTCGACCACGTGGACCTGGACTGATCCCTACTTCGCCATGGTCAGCCCGTCCTTGCCCGCCCCCCGGCTCAGCACGACGTCCCGGATCCGGTCCCGCACCCCGCGCACGTCGGCGCCCTTGGCGAGCGCCCGGTTGAGGTCGATCACACGGCCGGCGTCGATGTCGAACAGCTGGGGGACGAACTCGGCCTTCGACACCTTCCAGCGACCGCCCGGACGGGCCGGCGGTTTGAAGGTGAAGCGACCGAGGGTGGACTGGTTGCCGCGCGGGTCCTGCACACCCCGGTCGTTGTACATCGCGCCGGCGATCTGGTTGCCCATGCCGTAGACCACCCAGGTGCCGTTGACCTTCTCGTAGGCCTGCGGCACATGGGCGTGGGTGCCGAGGATCAGGTCGATGTCGGGGCGACCGCCGGTGCGGGCGGCCGTGAGCTCGCGGGACAGGGTCACCTGCTCGGCGTCGGGCGCGTCCCGCCATTCGGTGCCCCAGTGCAGCGATACGACGACCACGTCGGCGCCCGCCTTCCGGGCGGCTCGGGCGTCCGTGAGGATCTTGGTCTGGTCGGTCATGTTGACCGCCCAGGGCTGTCCCGACGGAAGCGGGAAACCGTTGACGCCGTAGGTGTACGCGAGGTGAGCGACCTTGGCCCGCCCCGCGCGCAGCACGGTCACGGTGCGTGCTTCGGCCTCGGTGCGCGCCGTTCCCGCGTGCCGCACCTTCGCCCGGTCGAGGGCGTTCAGGGTGCGCAGGATGCCCGCGGCGCCGTCGTCGAGGCTGTGTTCGGAGGCGGTGGAGCAGCCGTCGTAGCCGGTCGCGGCGAGACCCCGGGCCACCTCCGGCGGGGACTTGAACCGGGGGTAGCCGGTGTACTCGCCGTTCTCGCCGTAGACGGTCTCCATGTGACACAGCGCCAGATCGGCGCGGGAGACCACGGGTGCGACGCCGGCGAGCATCGGGCGGAAGTCGTAGCCGGAGCCGCCCGAGTCGAAGCGGGCGCGTTCGATGATCGCGCTGTGCGGGAGGATGTCGCCGGAGGCCACGAGTGTGAAGCCACGGGGCTCCTTGGCGGCGGGGCCCGGATTTGCCGGGGCCTCCCGGCTGTGGGCCTGGCAGGCGGCGCCTGCGGCGAGAACGGCGGTCGCAGCGAGGGCCACAACTCGACTGCGTGCGATCATCGGCTCACCCCTAGTGGTCGTATATACGCATCAATAGGTACGAAGCCCTACCCGCCCGCAAACAATCCGGCCACTTTCGTTAGGCCGTCCGGCGCGCACCCCATAGGCGGAAGGAACCGTTCGTCGAACCGTTCGCCGACGCGATCGACCGTCCGCCGCAGATCCGTGTGCGTGCCCTGTCCCCCGACAGGCGGCTGCGATGCCATACGGCCATGACGGCCGGAATCACCCTCACGAACGGGACGACCGCCGAGCACGAGCTCGCAGCGCTGCAGCGCGAGCACGGCCGGCCACTCTTCGCGCTCCTGCTCCGGCTCTGCGACGGCGACCGGCAGCGTGCCGAGGACCTCGTCCAGGAGACGCTGGTGCGCGCCTGGCAGCATCCCGAGGCCCTGCGCGCCGACGACTTCGACTCCGTACGGCCATGGCTGATGACGGTCGGGCGGCGGCTCGCGATCGATGCGCGGCGGGCCCGGCAGGCCCGGCCGCCCGAGGTCGGCGACGCGATCCTGGAGAACGCGCGGGTCATCTCCGATCACGCCGAGCGGGCCGCGGAGATGCTCGATGTGCGCGAAGCTGTGAAGACACTCACTCCGGAGCACCGTGAAGTCCTGGTGCTGGTGTACTTCCAAGGGGCGAGTGTTGCGGAAGCCGCTCAGACCCTGGGAATTCCGCCCGGTACGGTGAAGTCCCGCGCGTACTATGCGCTGCGCGCCCTGCGCCGGGTGCTTCCTGGATACGCGGCCGACCTGCGGTGAAACCAATGGCTGAGTCAAACCTCCGTAAAGCGCCTTGCTGAACACCCCGGTTGAGTAATCGGCTGTCCTCATCCGTGTTCCGGATTGGGCAGGGGCCCAGGGCCCCGGGGTAGGGCAACGCACTCACCGGAGGAAGGCAGGAAGGGATGCTGCACAGAGGTCAAGAGAGCACGGACGGCACCGGTGGCGGTGAACTGACCGTCCCCATGGCGTGGTTGTACGCCGAGTACATCGCCGACGAGCTGCTGCGGACCGGCGATCTCATGCCGCCGACGTCCTTCGAGTTCCGCGCCGGGCGCGATGCCCTGGCGCTGACCATCTTCCTGTCCGACACCGACGGTGAGCTCTCCGGCATCCGGGTCGTCACCCAGCTGGAGACCTGGCTGTCGCTCACGGCTTACGACCAGCCGTGGCAGGACTGGGTGCGCGAGCGCATGGCGGGCCTGGCTGCCGAGGCGGTCGAGTCCGGCGGGCCCGCGCCCGACCTGGAGCTGGCCCAGGCGGCCTGGCGCTGGCTGCAGGAGACGGAGCTGCTCGCGCCCGATCTGAACGCGGTGCCGGGCGGCGGAGCGCTGGTCGGTGAGGACGACGGGCCGAAGGTGTGGACGCCGGCGTGGCAGCTCGGACTGCCGCTCGGGCACCTCGCCATCCATCTTTTTTAAGTTGTTTTCTTCTCGGACCAATCCTCGGCCCCGGCCGCTACGAATCCTTTGGTTGCGATTCGGTAGCGGCCTTGAGTGATTCGACTGCCTGGTGCGTACCAGTGGGCGCAAGGAGTAACACACCCCACACCCAACGGCACGAGGATTCGGCATGAGGTCCCTGGAGAGGCATCGCGACGTCGCCGCGTACGCGCTCGGCGTGCTGAACGAGGCGGAGGCTTTCCGCTTCGAGGACCACCTCATGGAGTGCCCCCGCTGTGCGGCACACGTGACCGAGTTCGGGCCCATCACCCGCCAGTTGATGCTGTACCGGCGGTCGACGCCCCGGTTTGTGCACCCGATGGCCAAGCCGGGCCCGCAGATGCTGAACCGGCTGCTCGAAACGGTGGCGGCCCGCCATCGCGCCCGGCGCCGGCGCACGATGTACGCCGTGGCGGCCTCGGTGGTGATCGCCCTGGCCGGACCGGGGGTCGCGATGATGGCGAGCGGCGACAGCAGTGCCGCACAGGTGGTCGAGGCGACCGACGCCCGCTCGGGTGTGTGGGCGCAGGTCACCACCGAGAACGAGGGCTACGGCAGCCAGGTGGAGCTGAAGGTGAAGGACGGCGCGGGGGCGCGCCCCTGTCATCTGATCGCCGTCGGCCGGGACGGCTCGGAGGAGACCGTCACCAGCTGGCACGGCGGCGATCACGACTCCCGGGAAAACACCATGACGGGTGCCTCGGCGATGCACATGGACGAGATCGCCCGCTACGAGGTGAGAACGGCGGACGGGGAGCACCTGGTGACGCTCAAGCCCCGGCTGAGCCGTTGATCCGCTCCGGTTCCGGCTGACCCGCTGTCCGTTCCCGGCTACTTCAGCAGGCGCGACAGTCTGCGGTCCGCCAGCGGTTTCCCGCCCGTCTGGCAGGTCGGGCAGTACTGGAGCGAGGAGTCGCTGAAGGAGACCTCTCGGATGGTGTCGCCGCACACCGGGCACACCTCGCCGGTGCGGCCGTGGACACGCAGGCCGCTCTTCTTCTCGGCCTTCAGCCGGCCGGCCGCCACCCCGCGCGAGCGCTCGACCGCCTCGGTGAGGGTCGTCCGCAGGGCCGCGTACAGCGTGGCCGTCTCCTCGGGTGTCAGGGACGCCGCCAGCTTGAACGGGGACATCTTCGCCGCGTGCAGGATCTCGTCGCTGTAGGCGTTGCCGACCCCGGCGATCAGGCTCTGGTCGCGCAGGGCGCCCTTGAGCCGACGGCGCTCCTCCTTGAGCAGGGCCGCGAAGCGCGTCTCGTCGAAGTCGTCGGCGAGCGGGTCCGGGCCGAGGCGGGCGATGCCCGGGACCTCCTGGGGATCGCCCACCAAGTACACCGCGAGGCGCTTTTGGGTCCCGGCCTCCGTGAGGTCGAAGCCCGCGCCGGTCTCCAGGGCCACGCGCAGGGCGAGCGGACCCTTGCCGGGGCGGGGCATCCCGCTCGGCAGCTCGTCCTTCCAGTGGAGCCAGCCCGCGCGGGCGAGGTGGGTCACCAGGTGGGGGCCGTCGGCCGTGACCAGGTCGAGGAACTTGCCGTAGCGGTGCACCGCGGTGACCTCGTGCCCCTCGATGGCGGTGACCGGCGGGTTGTATGTCTTCAGGACGCTGATCGCTACGGGCAGCACCCTCACGATCTCGTGGCCGACCAGGTTCTCGGTCAGGAAGTCCTTGAGCGCTTCGACCTCGGGGAGTTCCGGCATACGTCCAGAGTGCCACCCGGCACCGACAGCCTCAGCTCCGCTCCGGCACCACGAACTCGCACCACACCGCTTTGCCGCCGCCGCGCGCCTCCACGCCCCACACGTCCGTGAGCAGGTCGACGAGGAGCAGGCCTCGGCCCGAGACGCCCGACTCCCCCGCCTCACGGCGGCGCGGGAGGGCACTGGAGGAGTCCTCGACCTCGACCCGCAGCCGGCGGTCGGAGCCGGCGAGGACCCGCAGGGTCACGACGGCCGCGCCCTCGGTGTGCATCAGGGCGTTGGTGATCAGCTCGTCGGCGACCAGCTCGATCTCGTCGGCCCGGTCCCCGGCGCCCCAGGCGCGTACGGCGGCGCGGATCATGTGCCGGGCGCCGGTGAGTGCCTCGGGGTCACCGGGGGCGACGTGCTGCTGGAGGCGGCCGCCGGCCTGCGGGGCGTCCAGGACGCGGCGGCGCAGCAGGAGCAGGGCCACGTCGTCGTCGCCGCCGCGTTCCTCGGCGACGTCGATGAGGAGGTCCGCGAGGTCCCGTACGTCGCTCGGGCCGGTGGCGATGAGCGCGGTCAGGGCCTGCATGCCGTCGTCGAGGTCGGCGCCGGGCTGTTCGACCAGGCCGTCGGTGCACAGCAGGAGGGTGTGGTCGGAGTCCAGCTCGATGGTGCCGACCGGGTATTCGAGCTGCCCGAACTCCGCGGACAGGCCGAGCGGCAGCCCGCCTTCGACGGGGACGCGACGGCACGCACCGCCGGGCTCCCGGAGCAGGGGGTCGATATGGCCGGCCCGGACCACCTGCACGACCCCGGTGGACAGGTCGGCCTCCGCGTACAGGCAGGTCGCGAAGCGGTCGGTGTCCAGTTCGTGCAGGAACACGGAGGCGCGGGCCATCACCGTGGCCGGGGTGTGCCCCTCGGCGGCGTAGGCGCGCAGGACGATGCGCAACTGCCCCATGACGGCGGCGGCGTGGGTGTCGTGGCCCTGGACGTCGCCGATGACGGCGCCGACCCGGCCGCCCGGCAGCGGGATCAGGTCGTACCAGTCGCCGCCGATGTCCCGGCCGAGGGAGCCCGAACGGTAGCGGACGGCGACGTCCGCGCCGGGCACGCTGGGGATGGTGCGCGGCAGCATCGCCTGCTGGAGGCCGGTGGCGAGATCCTTCTCCTGCTCGTAGAACATGGCCCGTTGCAGGCTCTGCGCGATGCTGCTGCCGAGGGCGACCAGCACGTTGCGATCCTCGGGGGAGAAGCCGCCGCGGTCGCTGTAGAGCAGGCCGATGGCCCCGATCGGGCGGGCCTGGGCGATCAGGGGCATGTAGGCGGCGGCCGTGATGTGCAGGTCCGTGATGTGCGGCCAGAGGATCGGATAGCGCTCCGCGAACTCCTCCGGCGACTCGATGAAGCGCGGGCTGAGGGTCCGTACGACTTCGCTCATCGGGTACTGCTCGTCGATCCGGGTGACGAGGGTGCCGGGTACGAAGCTGCCCGCGGGGCCCTCGGCGACCAGCCGGATACGGCCGGCCTCGACCAGGCCCACGACCATGCTGGTGGCGCCGAGGTGGGCGATGCCGTGGGTGTCCTTGAGAACCTCGATGACGTCCTGCACGGTGCGGGCGTGGGCGAGGGCGGCCGTGGTGAGCTGGACGACACTGGTCTGCTGGCGCCGTGCCTCGTCCTCGGCCGCCTGCTCGCCCCGCTCCTCGCTCTCGGCGAGTTCGTCGGTGGCGTCCCGGACGATGCCGATGATGCGGCGCGGGCGGCCCGTCTCGTCGCGACGGATGTAGCCCTGGGTGTGGGTCCAGCGCAGGGTGCCGTCGCGGCAGCGGATGCGGAAGTAGGCACCGTAGTTCTCGCTGCCGTCCTTCAGGGCCTTGGAGACCATGCCGTCCAGCCGGTAGGCCTCCGGCGGAGGCACCCGGATCGCCAGGCTCCCCGGGGTTCCGTCGTATTCGTCGGGGCGCAGGTCGAAGACCTCGTGGGCCTGGGCGTCCATGTGGAACAGGCCGGCATCCAGGTCCCAGTCGAAGCTGCCCATGCGGTTGAGCGCCAGGATCGGATCCGGGTGGGCGGGCCAGTCGTCCGGGAGTGACAGGGCGCTCGCTCCCCGATCAACCATGGGGCCACCTTGCCAGGGTTTGCCGGATTCTTCGACCGGGGCGACGGAACTTCCCTGGCCCGATTCCATGACCATGTTCCGGCCCCGGTCAGCCGTCGAAGACGTCGGTCGGGCTGCCGAAGATGCTGCCGTTGGTCCGGTCGGAGGCGCCGGGGGTGGCGGGCGCGTCGGGGCCGTCGGGGATCAGCCCGCCGCCGTCGGGTGCGTCGGGGGCATCCGGGACGGCCTCGGGGCCGACCTCCTCCGAGGAACCCGGGGAGGTGTCCGGCCGCGTACGGGATTCGGGGGCACTGGGCCCATCGGGCGACGTGGACGACCTGGGCGGCTCCGACGACGCGGGCGGATGGCCGGGGTCGGCCTCCGAGGGCGCCGCCGTGGCAGTGGCCGTCGGGCAGTCGGCGGGGAGGGAGTTGGGCGTGTCCCGCGTGTCGGACGGGGCCCTGGCCGGCCTGCCGTCGGTGGTTCCGGGCGCGGCGGGGGCGGTGGCCGTCGGAGTCACGCAGTCGGTCGGCGACTCGGGCGGCGAGGTGCGCCCAGCGGACGGCGGTTCGCTCCCGTCCTCGGGGAACTCGCCGACATCACCGCGCGGGCCGCTGTCGTGCGGACTCGGGGTCACCGGCTTCGGCGGCCGAACGGCATGGTCGCGGTCGTGGCCCCGGTGGCCGATCGGCCGTTCGATCCAGGTGTTGTCGACGACGTTGATGATCGTGATGTTGGTGATCATCCGGATCGTCGGGGCCACCACGACCACCTGGCTCGGGCGGTACCCCGACCAGGCCCTGCCGCTGGTGCCCGGATTGCCGCGCGGGGCGACGGGCGGGGCGAGCGGGTTGCCGCAGGCGCAGCGGACGCGGGGCACACCGTGGTTGTCGACGAGGACGGCGGTGCCCGCCTGCAGGACGGACTGGTATCCGGTTCCCATGCCGTCGCGGAACCCGTGGTTGGTGACCCGGGTGTCGGCACGCAGGACGACCGAGGTCAGCCCGCGCAGATAGGTGGCGATCGACGCCTGGGGGATGCCCGCCGCCTGGGCGAAGACGCGGGCCCTGGCCCGGTCGGAGGTGAGCTGGTCGACCTGCCGCCCGACGTCACAGCTTCCGCTGCCCTGGGTGCCGCCGTAGAGGCCGGGCGTTTCACCGGACAGGGGCTGGAGCCCGGTCCGCCCCGAGTGCGTGGGCCTCGGCGTCCGGGTGACCGGCGACGGGGTGACGGTCGACGTGGCCGTGGAGTCGGTGAAGGGGTCCGGCCCCTGGTCGGCGACAGGCTGGAGGAAGAGCTTCCCGTCCGCGTCCGAGTCCTGGTCGCTGCCGACACCGCAGCCGGCGACGACGAGCGCCGCCGAGAGCGCGCAGGCCGTGACGAGGGTTCGGGTGGGTGTACGCACCACGTCCTCCCGCCGATCATCGGGCATTTCATCCCTAT
Source organism: Streptomyces sp. R11 (assembly GCF_041051905.1). Lineage (NCBI taxonomy): Bacteria > Bacillati > Actinomycetota > Actinomycetes > Kitasatosporales > Streptomycetaceae > Streptomyces > Streptomyces sp. R11. The sequence goes on along the minus strand of NZ_CP163432.1, from coordinate 8,163,970 downwards.
TGTCTGTTTCACTCACTCGGGTTACGCAAGCGGAGAGGTGGTATACGGAGAGTCACACGGATCTCCCGGCGCGACAATGGAGAGAAGAGAGGCACGGCCGTGGACTGGTTCATCGCACCGGACTACTGGACGAGCCGGCTGGTCTTCCAGCGGGCTCTGGCCGGTGTGTATGTGGTCGCGTTCCTGACGGCGGCGCTGCAGTTCCGCGCGTTGATGGGCGAGCGCGGCATGCTGCCCGTGCCCCGCTTCGTCGAGCGGGTGCCCTTCAAGGCGGCCCCGAGCCTGTTCCAACTCCACTACTCGGACCGCTTCTTCGCCGCCTGCGCCTGGGCCGGTTGCGCGGTGTCGGTGGCGCTGCTGGCCGGACTCGACTCCGTGGTGCCGCTGTGGGGCGCGATGCTGCTGTGGCTGGTCCCGTGGGCGCTGTATCTGTCGATCGTGAACGTGGGCCAGACCTGGTACTCGTTCGGCTGGGAGTCCCTGCTGCTGGAGGTCGGCTTCCTCGCGGTCTTCCTGGGCAACGACGAGGTGGCACCGCCGATCGTGGTGCTGTTCCTGCTGCGCTGGATCCTGTTCCGCGTCGAGTTCGGCGCGGGCCTGATCAAGATGCGCGGCGACGCCTGCTGGCGCAAGCTGACCTGCCTGGACCACCACCACGAGACCCAGCCGATGCCGGGCCCGCTGAGCTGGTTCTTCCACCATCTGCCCAAACCCGTGCACCGGGTCGAGGTGGCGGCCAACCACGTCACCCAACTCGCCGTGCCCATCCTGCTGTTCACCCCGCAGCCGATCGCCACGGCCGCCGCCGCGCTGATGATCGTCACCCAGCTGTGGCTGGTCCTGTCGGGCAACTTCTCCTGGCTGAACTGGATCACCATCGTGCTGGCCCTGTCGGCGGTGCGCTTCCCGAGCGATCCGCCGTCCGTGCCCGACCCGCCGCTGTGGTACGTGATCGCGGTCCTCGCGGTCGCCGTGCTCCTCGTGGGCCTGAGCTACCACCCGGTCGCGAACATGGTCTCCCGCCGCCAGATCATGAACCGCTCCTTCGACCCGCTGCACCTGGTCAACACCTACGGCGCGTTCGGCAGCGTCAGCAGGATCCGCTACGAGGTGGTGATCGAGGGCACCGCCGACGACGTACCGCGAGAGGACTCGGACTGGCGGGAGTACGAGTTCAAGGGCAAGCCGGGCGATCCCCGGCGCTGGCCGCGGCAGTTCGCGCCGTACCATCTGCGGCTGGACTGGCTGATGTGGTTCGCCGCGCTGTCGCCCGCGTACGCCGGTTCGTGGTTCGGCACGCTGATGGAGCGGCTGCTGGAGAACGACCGCGCCACGCTGAAGCTACTGCGCCGCTCGCCGTTCCCTCCGGACGCGCCGCCCCGCTACGTCCGCGCCCGTCTCTTCCGCTACCGCTACACGACCTGGCGTGAGCTGCGGGAGACGGGCGCGTGCTGGGAGCGGACGTATGTGCGGGAGTATCTGCCGCCGACTCGACTGGCGGGCGTGGCTCAGAGGTCGTAGACGCGGGTGGCGGTGGTCTCGAAGAGGTGCGTGCGATCGCCCGGGGCGGTCAACTCCTGTGCTGTGGCGAGTACTTGACCGTACGAAGCGGCCAGCGTGCACACCGGCCAGTCCGAGCCGAACATCAGCCGCCGCGGGCCGAAGGCCTCCAGCACCACGTCGGCATACGGGCGCAGGTCGTCGACGGTCCAGGAGGCGAGGTCGGCCTCGGTGACCATGCCGGAGAGCTTGCAGACGGTGTTGGGGAGTGCGGCGAGGGCACGGACATCGGACGCCCAGGGCTCGCGGGCCGCGGACGCGATGGGCGGCTTGCCCAAGTGGTCGAGGACGAAGGCGAGTTCGGGCAGGGAGGCCGCCGCCTTGGTGCAGGCGGGCAGTTGGTGGGGCAGGACCACGAGGTCGTAGACCAGCCCCGCCGCTGCCACGGCGGCCAGTCCGCGCCGTACGTCCGCACGCAGCAGCCATTCCGGATCGGGCTCGCCCTGCACCTGGTGGCGGATGCCCTTCAGGTAGCGGCCGCCGGGCAGCTCCCGCAGCCGGGCCAGTTCCTCGGCGACGTCCGGGCGCGTGAGGTCCGTCCAGCCGACGACGCCCGCGATGAGGTCGTGCTCGGCGGCGAGGGCGAGGAACTCCGGGGTCTCCTCGGGCACGGTGACGGTCTGCACGAGGACGGTACGGTCCACCCCTGCGGCCCGCGCCTCGGAGGCGAGGTCGGCGACCGTGAAGTTCCGCCGGAGCGGCCGGAGTCCGGGCCCCGTGATCCAGTCCTGGTCCCGTACCGAGAGGTCCCACACATGCTGGTGGGCGTCCACGACCGTCACGGCAGCTCCCACACCACGGGCAGGCCTGCGTCGGCGCCCTCGCCGGAGTAGTCGTGGACCACGTCGAGCAGCTGGGCCATGCGGGCCTGCCAGGCCACGTTGACCGGCAGTTTCTCCAGCTCGGCGAGGAGGCGGCCGTAGTCCTCGCACTCCAGGACGTGGAAGAGGTCGGTGCCGCTGCGCCAGATCGTCCAGGAGGTGGCGCCTGCGGCACGGATCGCGTCCGTGAGCTCGACCGGCACTTCCCGGTGGGCGGCCTCGTACTCGGCGACCCGGTCCGCGCGGACCTCGGTGTGCAGGGCGACTCTCATGAGGGCTCCTCGGTGACCAGGAGTCCGCTGTCCCGTAGTTCCTGCCAGAAGGCTGCGGGAACCGGTGTGGCGAACTGATCGGCGCAGTCGTGGACTTCGTCGGCCGAGCGGGCGCCCACCAGGACGCTCGCCACCGCCGGATGGGCCATGCAGAAGGCCAGCGCGGCGGCGCGCAAGGTGATGCCGTGACGCCGCGCGATCTCCTTCATGCGCACGGCCCTGTCCAGCAGCTCTGCCGGTGCCTCGACGTAGTTGTACGTCGCCCCCGGCTTCGGATCCGCGAGCAGCCCCGAGTTGAAGGCACCGCCGATCACCACGGAGACGCCACGCTCCACGGCGGTGGGCAGCAGTTCCGTGAGCGCGCTCTGGTCGAGCAAGGTGTAGCGGCCGGCGCACAGCACCACGTCGACGTCCGTGTCGCGGACGAAGCGGGTGAGCATCTCCGCCTGGTTCATGCCCGCGCCGATCGCGCCGACCACGCCCTGCGAGCGGAGCTTCTCCAGAGCCGGGTAGCCCTCCCGGAAGGCCTGCTCGGCGTGGTCGTCGGGGTCGTGGAGGTAGACGATGTCGACGTGGTCGAGGCCGAGCCGTTCCAGGCTCGCGTCCAGGGTGCGCCGTATGCCGTCCGCGGTGAAGTCCCAGACGCGGCGGTGCGTGGCGGGGACGGCGAAGCCGTTCGCCAGGTCGTCGCCGGCGTCGGCCTGAGGTTCCAGACGGCGGCCCACCTTGGTGGAGATCGTGTACTCCTCGCGTGGGTGCTCGCGCAGGGCCGCGCCGAGGCGGCGTTCGGACAGTCCGAGGCCGTAGTGGGGCGCGGTGTCGTAGTAGCGGATGCCGCGCTGCCACGCGGCGGACACCGCCTTGTGTGCCTGCTCGTCGGTGGCCTCGGTGTAGAGGTTGGCGATGACGGCCGCTCCGAAGCCGAGTCCCCGGGGGATGCTCACCGGCCCACCGGCCGCAGGCGCAGGCCCTGCATGCCGCCGTCGACGGCGAGGGCGGTACCGGTGGTGGCGCCGGAGAGCGGGCTCGCCAGGTAGGCGACGGCGCCCGCGACCTCGGCGGCCGAGACGAGGCGGCCGGTGGGCTGGCGGGCCTCCAGCGCGGCGCGTTCGGCGGCGGGGTCGGCGGCCGCGTCGAGCAGGCGCCCGACCCACGGGGTGTCCACGGTCCCCGGGTTGACGCAGTTGACGCGGATGCCCTCACGGACGTGGTCGGCGGCCATGGCGAGGGTGAGCGAGTACACGGCGCCCTTGGTCGCGCTGTACAGCGCCCGCTGCGGGAGTCCGGCCGTGGCCGCGATGGAGCAGGTGTTGACGATCGCCGCGTGCGAGGACTCCCGCAGCTCGGGCAGGGCGGCACGGGCCACCCGGACCGCGCCGACGACGTTGACGTCGTAGACCCGGTGCCACTCGGCGTCGTCGTTGTCCTCGACGGTGCCCTGGGCGCCGATGCCGGCGTTGTTGACCAGCACGTCCAGTCCGCCGAGGGCGGCCACGGCGGCGGTCACGGCCTCGCGCACGGACGCGTCGTCGGTGACGTCGGCGCGGAAGGCGAGCAGTGGCTTGTCGACGGAGGAAGGCTCCAGGTCCAGTACGGCGACCTGGGCACCGCGCGCGGCGAGGAGTTCGGCCGTGGCCCGGCCGATGCCGGAGGCGCCTCCCGTCACCAGCGCCTTGAGACCGTCGAAGTCGCTCATGCCGCGTGCCCCTTCTTCTGCGTCCGGAGGTCGGCGGCCCAGAAGGCGCCGTCCGGGAACGAGTACCGCTCGATCGACTCGGGCCGCATGGCGGCCGAGAAGCCGGGCGCGGTGGGTGCCGTGTAGTGACCTTCCCTGATGACCACCGGGTCGAGGAAGTGGGCGTGCAGATGGTCGACGTACTCGATGACGCGGTCCTCGGTGGTTCCGGTGACGGCCACGTAGTCGTACATCGACAGGTGCTGGACAAGTTCGCACAGGCCTACGCCGCCCGCGTGCGGGCACACGGGCACGCCGAACTTGGCTGCGAGCAGCAGGATGGCGAGGTTCTCGTTGACTCCGCCTACGCGGGCCGCGTCGATCTGGACGACGTCGAGGGCGCCGGCCTGGAGGAGCTGCTTGAAGACGACCCTGTTCTGCACGTGCTCGCCGGTGGCCACCTTCACCGGGGCGACGGCCTCGCGGACGGCCGCGTGGCCGAGGACGTCGTCGGGGCTGGTGGGCTCCTCGATCCAGTACGGGTCGAACTCCGCGAGGGCCTTGGTCCAGCGGATCGCCTCCGCCACGTCCCAGCGCTGGTTCGCGTCGATCGCCATGCGAACGTCCGGCCCGACGACCGAGCGTGCGACACGGCAGCGCCGTACGTCGTCCTCCAGGTCGGCGCCGACCTTCAGCTTGATCTGCCGGAAGCCGTCGGCGACGGCCTCGGCGGCGAGCCGGCTGAGCTTGTCGTCGTCGTAGCCGAGCCAGCCGGCGGAAGTGGTGTAGGCGGGGTAGCCGCGCTCCAGCAGCCGGGCCGTGCGCTCCGCCACTCCCTCCCGGCCGCGGTGCAGGATGGCCAGCGACTCCTCGGGCGTGAGCGCGTCGGAGAGGTACCGGAAGTCGATCTGGCGGACGATCCACTCCGGGTCGGCGTCGGCGAGCAGACGCCACAGGGGCTTCTCGGCGCGCTTGGCGGCCAGATCCCACACGGCGTTCATGACGGCGCCGATCGCCATGTGCATCACGCCCTTCTCGGGGCCGAGCCAGCGCAGCTGGCTGTCGCCGATCAGGTCGCGGTTGAGGGTCCCCGGGTCCGCGCACAGTTCGTCGACGGGCCGGCCCACGACGTGTCCGCGCAGCGCCTCGATCGCGGCGACCTGGACCTCGTTGCCCCGCCCGATGGTGAAGGTGAACCCGTGCCCCTCGTGCCCGTCCGTCCCGTCGGTGCGCAGCACGACGTAGGCGGCCGAGTAGTCCGGGTCCGGGTTCATCGCGTCGGAGCCGTCGAGCTCGCGCGAGGTGGGGAAGCGGATGTCGTAGGTGTCGAGCGCGGTCACGCGGACGGGGGGACCGGGGGTCGGGGACACAGAGGGCCTTTCGGTCGATGGTGGGGACGGCGCCGGGTCAGTCCTGCGCACGGCCCGTCGTCACGCGGGCGATCATGAGGGCGACCAGGATGATCCCGCCGTAGATGGCCTGGATCCAGAACGACGGGACCTGGGCGAGGGTGAGCAGGTTCTGGACGACACCCAGGAGGAGTACGCCGGTCAGGGCGCCGAACATGGTGCCCCTGCCGCCGTCCAGGCTGATGCCGCCGATCACCGCGGCCGCGAACACCGTGAAGATCATGTTGTTGCCCTGGTTGGCGCTGATCGCCCCGACGTACCCGGTCTGGATGATTCCGCCTACGGCCGCGAGCGTGCCCGCCACGACGAACACGCCGAGCATCACGCGCTCGACTCGGATGCCGGCCGCGCGGGCGGCGTCCGCGTTGCCGCCGATGGCGTACAGGGCGCGCCCGATGCGGTGGTACTTCAGCACGAACCCGGTGATCGCGAAGGCGGCCGCCGCGAGCCACACCGACATGGGGATGCCGATGAAGGTCGTGGTGGCGAGGGAGTAGAAGCTGTCGGGCATGCCGAACAGCGTCTTGCCCTTGGTCGCGCCGACCAGCAGACCGCGCAGGACGATCAGCATCGCGAGGGTCACGATGAACGCGTTGAGCTTGAACTTCACGACCAGGACGCCGTTGAAGGCCCCGACGGCCGCGCCGACCACGAGGACCGCCAACAGGGCCAGGGCGGCGGGGAGTTCGGCGCCCCAGCCGGACTGGGCGGCGGGCAGCACGAGCAGCGCACCGACGGCGGGTGCGATGCCGACGACCGATTCGAGGGACAGGTCGAACTTGCCGGTGATGAGGACCAGCGACTCCGCCAGGACGACCATCGCCAGGGCGGCGGAGGCGCCGAGGATCGAGATCAGGTTGCGTTCGGTGAGAAACGAGTCATTGACGACCGCGCCGAGCACCAGCAGGAGCAACAGGGCCGGGACCAGGGCGAGTTCGCGGGCACGGCGGAGCAGGACCGTCCTGGCGGCACGGGCGTCCGGCACCTTGACGGGCAGGGCCGGTGGGGCCTTGGTGTCAGCCATGGTTGTCCACTCCTTCGATGGAGGCGATCAGCTCGTGGTCGCGCCAGCCGGCCGGGTGCTCGGCGACGACACGGCCGTGGAACAGGACGAGGACGCGGTCGCAGCGCCGCAGGTCGTCGAGTTCGTCGGAGACGACGAGTACGGAGGTGCCGTCCTCGCGGGCGCTGTCCATGCGGGCGAGCAGGGACTCCTTGGACTTCACGTCGACGCCCGCGGTGGGGTTGATCAGCACGAGCAGACGAGGGTCGGAGGCGAGAGCCCGGGCCATGACGACCTTCTGCGCGTTGCCGCCTGACAGGTCGGAGACGGGCTGGTCGGGGCCCTCGGTGTGGATGTCGAGACGGTCGATAAGGGCGCTCGCGAAGCCGCGCTTGCGTTCGGTGCCGACGAAGCCGAAGCGGCCGAGCCGGTCGAGGACGCTCATGGTGGCGTTGTCGCCGATGGTCATGCCGGCGACCAGGCCCTGGTCGTGCCGGTCGCGCGGCACACAGGCGACGCCCGCCTTGAGGGCGGCCTGCACATCGCCAAACGGAAGTCGTTCACCGTCCAGCTGGGCGGTGCCGCCGGTCGGGGTGTGCAGTCCCGCGAAGGACTCGGCGAGCTGGATCTTGCCGCTGCCGCTGATCCCGGCGAGTCCGACGACCTCGCCGCGGCGGACGGTGAGGTCGATGTCCCGGTACGCCGGTGAGGTGAGCCCGCGGGCTTCGAGCAGCACAGGGGCGTCGTGGTCGACGTCCCTGGGGTCCACGGCCTGTTCGGCGATGGTCTCCAGCGACTCCCCCGCCATGGCCTCCACCAGCGCCCGGCGCGGGAGTTCGGCGACAGGCGCGGTGGTGATCCAGCGGGCGTCGCGCAGGACCGTGACGGTCTGGCAGACCTCGTACACCTCCTGGAGGTGGTGCGAGATGAACAGGAAGGTGACGCCGGCGTCCTGGAGCGCCCGCATTCGCGTGAACAGCCGCTCGATCTCGCGGTTGTCGAGCTGCGCGGTGGGCTCGTCGAGGATGATGAAGCGGGCGCCGAAGCTCAACGCCCGGGCGATCTCGACCATTTGACGGTCCTCGACCTTGAGGTCGGCGGTGCGGGCCTCGGGGTCGGCGTGCACGTCCCAGGTGTCGAGGAGCGCGGCGGCCTCGTCGCGCAGCCTGCGCCAGCTGATGAAGCCGCGCCGGCGGGGCTGGCGGTTGATGAAGAGGTTCTCGGCGACCGTCAGCTCGGGGACGACGGTGGGCTTCTGGTAGACGCAGGCCACCTTGCGGCGCCAGGCGTCCCGGTCGGCCAACGCGGGCGCGGGTTCGCCGTCGAAGCGGACCTCGCCCTCGTCGGCGGCCTGGAGGCCGGTGAGGATGTTGACCAGGGTCGACTTGCCGGCGCCGTTGCGGCCGACGAGGGCGTGGGACTCGCCGGGCAGGACGGTGAGCCGGCCGTCGGCGAGGGCGGTGGTGGGCCCATAGCGCTTGACGATGTCGCGCGCCTCGACGAGGGGTGTGATCACGGCCGTACTCATTTGACCGTGTTGCCCCAGAGCTTGGGGTCGTCGACGTTGTCCTTGGTGACCAGCGGGGCGGGCAGTTGGTCCTCCAGGATGCCGCTGGGGAGCTTCACGATGGTCGAGTCGTGGTCCGTGGGGCCCGGCTCGAACTTCTTCCCCGCCATCGCCGCCTTGATGTAGTACATGCCGTACTTGGCGTACAGGTCGGCGGGCTGCGAGACGGTCGCGTCGATCTCGCCCTTGCGGATGGCGTCGAACTCCTGCGGGATGCCGTCGTTCGAGACGATGGTGATGTGGCCCGGCTGCCCGGCCTTCTTCAGCATCCCCTTGGACTTGAGGGTCTGCAGGGTCGGCGCGAGGTAGACGCCGCCGGCCTGCATGTAGATGCCCTTGATGTCGGGGTTGGCGTTCAGGAGGGTGTCCAGCTTGGAGGCCGCGGTGTCGGACTCCCACTTGGCCGGTATCTCCAGGACCTTCAGCTTGGGAAAGTTCTTCTTGACGCATGCCCGGAACGCCTCCGAGCGGTCACGGCCGTTGACCGAGGCCAGGTCGCCCATGATCTGTACGACCTTGCCGGAAGGGATCTGCTCGCCGAGGTACTGGCAGGCCTTCTCGCCGTACGCCACGTTGTCGGCGCGCACCACCATCGCGACCTTGCCCTTGTCGGGCGCCACGTCGACGGCGACCACCGGCACGCCCTTGCGCTCCGCCTGGTCGAGGCCCGCTTCGATGGCCGCGCTGTCCAGCGGGGCGACGACGAGGCCCTTCACACCCTGGTTGAGCTGGTTGTTGATGTCGGTGATCTGCTGGGAGGGGTCACTGTTGGAGTTGACCGTCTTGAGCGCCTCGACGCCTTCGGAGTCGGCCATCTTGGGCACATAGTCGTTGTACGACTGCCAGAACGGCGAGGTCAGCAGGGGCAGGATCACCCCGACCTTCCCGCTGCCGCCGCCTTCGGCGCTCGCGGCGCCGGTGTCCTTGGTGCTGCCGCACGCGGCGAGCACGAGGGAGGCGCCGACGACTGCGGCCACCGCTTTGCCTCTCCGCGACCTGTTCTGCTTCCGCGCTGTCGTGCCGTGCATCTGGCCGTGCATCTGGCGGCTCCTCGTTGAGCGTGTTCGAGCAGATGCCCGCATATTTATCAGACCACTTCGCCGACGCAACACCCTCGGGAGGCAGTTTTTCGGCGTTTCCAGCCGTAGTGGTCAGACCAACCTGGTGATTACACTGCGGCTCACCGGGCCCGCTCAGGCGCCTCGGGCGACGGGAGGAACGGCGTGGAAGACGAGACAGCCCCGCAGAAGGGCACCGTGACGCAGCGCGCCCTGGAGCAGATCAAGGCGATGATCGCCGAGGGACGGCTGGAGCCCGGGCAGCGCCTGCCGACCGAACGCGATCTGGCGGTCCAGCTCGGCATCTCCCGCAGCTCGATGCGCGAGGCGATCCGCGCACTGACGGTGCTGGGGGTGCTGGAGGCCCGGCACGGTTCGGGCATCTACGTCACCCAGTTGGAGGCCGGCGACCTGCTGGAGACGTTCGGCGTGGTCGCCGACCTCTCCCGGGGTCCGCGTCTCGTGGAGCTGCTGGAGGTGCGCCGCATCCTGGAGTCGACGGCGACGGCGCTGGCGGCGGCGCGCATCACGCCGGACCAGCTGGCCGAGGTCGAGAAGCATCTGACGGCGATGAACGCCACGGAGGACCCCGAGGAGATCCTCGCCCACGACCTGGCCTTCCACCGCGTGATCGCGGCCGCCGCCGGCAACGACACCATGGCCGCGATCCTGGAGGGACTGTCCTCGCGCACCTTCCGCGCCCGCGTCTGGCGCGGCTACCAGGAGGAGGGCGCCTTCACCCGCACCCGCCGCGAACACGCCGCGATCCACCGCGCCCTGGTGGCCCACGATCCGGAGGCGGCCCGGGCCGCGGCGGCCGCGCACGTGGGCGAGGTGGAGCAGTGGCTGCGGACGCAGCTGGGCGGCTGATCGAGGCCCGGCCGAGTCCGCGCCCTGCACTACGGCTGCACGTCGAAACCGTGCTCCCGTCCGAGTGTCTCCAGTGACGCATGACCGGGGATGCCGTCGGCGTCATCGCCGGTGAGGCCGCAGCGGCGCTGCCAGGCGGCGTAGGCCTCGACGGTCGACGTGCCGAAGTGGCCGTCCGCGAGGTCAGGCGAGAGGAGGCCCTCCGCGACGAGCGCCTTCTCCACGATCTTCACTCCGGGGTACGACACCGGGGTGCCCGGCGCGGCGGGGTCGTGCAGCGCCGCGGCGACCACCTTCGACACGTCGACCACCGGCCTCGGCGCGGGATCGGGCGGCGAACCATCCGGCCGCGGCGCGCCCTGCTTCACCCACGCGTACAGGTGCCGGCCCGGGCACTCCGTGGCGAGACCGTCCCTGTGACCCTTGATCTCGTTGCCGGCACCGTGCTTCCGCAGCAGCTCGATGCCGTCGCGGATCGCACCGAGCATCGCGTCCGTCGGCTTGGTGAGCCCCTCGTCGCCGACCAGGCCCATGATCGCGTAGTGGCCGCGGTTGAGGTCCTGGTTACCGTTCGCCCCGGTGCGCTTGCCGAGGCCGCGGCCCTCCAGGAGATGGCCGTGCGGGCAGGCACCGTAGTTGTAGGCGATGTCCGAGTAGTTCTCCTTCTTGTTCGCCAGGTGGTCGACTCGGATCTTCTTCCACTTGGCGATGCAGAGATCGTGGTGGTCGAGGAGCTGCAGGCTGACCGGCGCGCCTTCGTAGTGGACTTTCACGCCCTTGGTCGATGTCTGCGTGGGTGCGGCGGATGCGGGCCAGCCGAGCTGGGCTCGCGTGACAAGCTTCAAGAGTGCCTCCAAGGCGCACATGGGACCCCGAATCGCCTTGAGTCTGAGGCCGGTTGCCGCCCGCCACGCGATGCCGCGCCCGCCGTTCACCCGTCAGTGGACCGCAGTGCGCCGAAGCCGCAAAGTCACCAGCTCGAAGGGCCGCAGGCGCAGGGCGACACGACGGCCGTCGTACGACGGTGGCTCCGGCAGCGGTCGTTCCAGCAGATCCGTCGCCGCGACGTCCGCGACGTCGAAGTCCGCGGCCAGCGTGGCCCGTACCCGGCCGCCGTGGGCCTCATGGAGCCGCACCACCACATCTCCGCTGCCGTCGTCGGCCAGCTTGACGGCCGTGATCACGACTGCGTCCCGGTCCACCGTCACCAGCGGCACCACCTCCCGCGCGCCGGTCACCGACCGCTCCGGCAGGTTGATCCGCCAGCCCTCGCGCACGGCGTCCCCGATGCCCGCGCCCGGCACCAGGGCGTGCCGGAAGCGGTGGACGCCCTGGTCGGTCTCGGGGTCCGGGAAGCGCGGGGCGCGCAGGAGGGACACCCGCACCGTGGTGGTCGTGCCGCGGTCGCCGTCGGTGCGGACCGTGCGGGTCACGTCGTGGCCGTAGGTCGAGTCGTTGACGACGGCGACGCCCCAGCCCGGCTCCTCCAGGTGCACGAACCGGTGGTTGCAGGCCTCGAACTTGGCCGCCTCCCAGGAGGTGTTGGTGTGCGTGGGCCGGTGGAAGTGTCCGAACTGGGTCTCGGACGCGTACCTTTCGGCGTGCACGTCGAGCGGGAAGGCGAGCTTCAGGAACTTCTCCGTCTCGTGCCAGTCCACCTCGGTGTCCACCACCAGCCGCCGCTCCCCCGGGGCGAGGGAGAGCAGTTGGGTGACGCGGGAGTCGCCGAAGGACCGCACGATGCGCACGCCCTCCCCCGCGGGGGCGATCTCGTCGAGGTCGGTCAGGTCGGTGACGGTGTTGCGGTAGAACTCGTCGACGTCCCAGGCGTCCCACATGTTCGGGAAGTCGGGGTGGAGCTGTAGGAGGCCCGCGGCTTCGCCGGGCGCGATCGTCTCGCGGTCGGCATCGATGTCGTACGCCGACACGACCAGGCCCCGTGCGTCGATCTCGATGCGCAGCAGGCCGTTGTCGAGGACGAAACCGCCGTCCGGGCGGGGCGCGAGCGCCGTGCGGCCCTCGGTCGCCGGGGGGCGTGCGCCGCCCGCCGGTACGCCCTCGCGCGGGTGCGGGGCGGAGTTGAAGACGAGCTCGGTCTCACCCTCGCCCGCCAGCGCGCGCTGGGCCGACTCGATGATCGCGGTCAGCTCGCCCGCGAGGCGCTCGTACGTGGCGCGTGCCTCGCGGTGCACCCACGCGATGGAGGAGCCGGGCAGGATGTCGTGGAACTGGTGCAGCAGCACCGTCTTCCAGATGCGGTCCAACTCCTCGTACGGGTAAGGGAATCCGGTGCGTACGGCGGCAGTCGCGGCCCAGAGTTCCGCCTCGCGCAGAAGGTGTTCGCTGCGGCGGTTGCCCTGCTTCGTCCTGGCCTGGCTGGTGAGGGTGGCGCGGTGGAGTTCGAGGTAGAGCTCGCCGACCCAGACCGGTGGGTTCGCGTACTCGGCCTCGGCCTTCTCGAAGAACTCCGCCGGGGTCTCCCAGACCACGGTCGCCGAGCCCTCGAGGTCCCGCAGCCGCGCCGCCTTCGCGACCATCTCGCGGGTCGTGCCGCCGCCTCCGTCGCCCCAGCCCGTCGGGGCGAGGGAGTGCCGGGCGACGCCCTTGTCCTTGAAGTTGCGGGCCGCGTGGGCGATCTCGCTGCCCTTCATGGAGCAGTTGTAGGTGTCGACGGGCGGAAAGTGGGTGAAGATCCGGGTGCCGTCGATGCCCTCCCACTGGAAGGTGTGATGCGGGAACTTGTTCGTCTGGGACCAGGAGATCTTCTGGGTCAGCAGCCACTTGGAGCCCGCGGCCTTGATGATCTGCGGCAGTCCGGCGGCGAAGCCGAACGTGTCCGGCAGCCACGCCTCGTCGTTCTCGACGCCGAACTCGTCGAGGAAGAACCGCTTGCCGTGCACGAACTGCCGGGCCATCGCCTCCGAGCCCGGCATGTTGGTGTCCGACTCCACCCACATCCCGCCGGCCGGCACGAACCGCCCGTCCGCCACCGCCTTCTTCACCCGCGCCCACACCTCGGGCCGGTGCTCCTTGACCCACGCCCACTGCTGGGCCTGCGACATGGCGAAGACGAAGTCGGGCTCGTCCTCGATCAGCGCGGTCATGTTGGACGTCGTCCGGGCCACCTTGCGCACGGTCTCGCGCAGCGGCCACAGCCATGCCGAGTCGATGTGCGCGTGCCCGACGGCGCTGATGCGGTGGGCGGACGGCACGGCGGGCGTGGCCAGTACCTCGGCCAGCCGTTCCCGCGCCCGCGCCGCCGTGCGGCCCACGTCCTGCAGGTCGATCGTGTCGAGGGCCTTGTCCACCGCCCGCAGGATGTCCCAGCGGCGCGCCGACTCCACCGGCAGCTCCGCCATCAGCTCGCCGAGCACCTCCAGGTCGATGACCAGCTGCCAGACGTTCTCGTCGAGGACGGCGAGGTCCATGCGGGTGAGCGTGTACTGGGGTTCGCTGCCGGCGGTGTCCTTGTCGCCCAACTGCGTGGGCAGGAAGGGGTGGTAGTCGAGGATGACGGGGTTGGAGGCCGCCTCGATGTGCAGCCGCACCGGCTCCCCGCCCTCGACGGGCGCGCCGATGCGCACCCACTGGTTGCGCGGGTTGAGGCCCTTCACCGGGGTGCCGTCGGGCCGGTAGACCAGGCCCTCGCACTGGAAGCCGGGCATGTTCTCGTCGAACCCGAGGTCGAGCAGTGCCTCGACGGTCTTCCCGGCCCACGCCTCGGGCACGGTCCCGGTGACCCGGAACCAGCTGGTGCCCCAGGGAGCACCCCACCTCGCCCCGACCTCGATCGGCTCGGGTTCGGCCGCGAGTCCCTCGGCGACCGGCACCGGTTCGCCGGGCGCGTGCCACACCGCGACGTCCAGCGGCACGGACTCGGGGTACACGGCGGGTCGGATGCGCTCGTCGAGGACGCGCTTGAGGCGGGCTTCGACCAGGCTGCGGTCGTCATGCATGCGGGGTGCTCCAAGGGTGAGGGCGGTTACCAGGTGTGCGTCACGGTCACGGGAGCCGACGAGGTGTAGAGCTCCCCTACGGCACGCAGTTCCAACCGTGTGGTCCGCTCCCCCGGTTCGGGTTGCAGACCGGCGACGAAGTAGGCCGGCTGACAGGTGCCGCCGAGGAAGCGCCGGGTGCCGTCGGGCAGGACGCGGTGCAGGGTGTGGTGGCGTGGGTCGCCGGAGCCGGGGTTCCAGGCGAGGCGCAGGTCTCCGCCGGCCGCTGCGGTGATCCGGAATCCGGTCGGCGCCGCCGGCGTGGTGACGGTCTGCCGGACGGCGATCCCGCCCAGCCGCCACTTCACGGGTGCCCCGCCCGTGGCGGTGAGCCGGACGCCGATCGCGTGCGCGGTGCCGGTCAGACCTGTGAGTCGTACGGTCGAGGTCTGCCATGTGCTGCCCGAGTCCACGGGGAAGTACGTGTACGGCGGTGTCGCGCCCGGACTGCTCGGCTCGGCTGTGGCCACCGCCAACTCGACCTTCACGCTGCCCTCATCGGTCCGATGCGTCAGCTCGACGACCGTGTCGGCCGTGATCGGCAGGCGGGTCGCGTACATGTCCACGACCGCCGGCAAGTCCAGTTCACCGTCGACGAGCACGCTGCTCCCGCCGCGCCAGGCGTCCTCGAAGTCGAGCGTGACGGCGGGGCGCTGTCCGTCGGTGTGCACGACCCAGCGCCGGGACGGCAGCCGGTCCTGCAGGCCCAGATGGTTCCACGGCTTGTCCGACGTCACCTCCCCGTCCTCGTACCACCGCAGCCCGTGCCCGGTGTTGAACACGCTCGCGAAGGGGACCGCCGTGACCGTCGACCGGTCGGCGACCGACACGGCCGGTGCCCGCCAGGCATCCGTGCCGTCCGGCCGGGACGGGTCCAGTGAGCGCCCGGTCCAGAACCTGTCGTCGGCGGCGTGGAACGCTCCCGGCCCCCGGCCGTCCGCGGGCAGGTGGTTGCGTGTCCACTCGGGCCGGTAGAGGCCGACCGACACCACGTGCGCCTTGTCGCGGGGCACCATCGCGTCCCAGTTCACGGACGTGTTCCAGCCGTTCGCCTCGACGTCGACGCCCGCCCACAACTCGTAGCGGCTGCGGCCCAGTTGACGGGCGCGCTGCCCGGACGAGGTCAGCTTCGCCGCCGTCCACCGGAAGTCGACGAACATGTCGTCGGCGGCCTGGAAGAACGCCTCGTTCTGGGAGTTGAGGGCGCCCTGCCAGCTCACGGACCCGTTCACGGTCATCGAGTCGTACCAGGTCACGCGTTGGCCCTTGACCTTGGCGAGGGTCTTCAGCTCGCGCATGAAGCCCAGCATCGCCGAACCCAGCGCGGTGTTCCCGCCACTGGTCTCGGCGTTGACGAACCAGCCGTCGAACCCGTACGCGTCGGCGACCGCGACCAGCCGTTCGGCCAGCGGATACCGCCCGGCCGCGTCCTTCTGCACCAGGTCACGGGTCCACTGCAGCTGCCCGCCGTAGGCGACGGGCGGCAGGAAGATGTTGCCGAGGACGGGCACCCCGTGCCGGTGGGCGGCGTCGACGATAGGCGCGTTCGGCGCGAGGATCAGCCCCTCCCCCGACGAGCCGCCCCAGAAGACCAGCTCGTCGATGTAGGCCCAGTGGGTGAGGGCGTAGTAGTCGGCGGTGGCCGCGCCCTGGGACGGGTTGCCGGCGGTGGGACCGAAGGACACCAGGGACTGGATACGGGCCTGTCCCGCGCGGGCGGTCGGGTTCGCCGGCGTCGGCGTGAAGCGCGGGGCGAGGGGGACGCTCGCGGCGTTGAACGCGAGGTCCGGGTCGTCGGCCGGGCGCCAGGACTTCAAGCTGCGCCAGGTGATGCCGGTGCCCGGGGTTCCGGAGGGCAGCGAGTCCGGGTACCAGTAGGAGGCGTACGGCTGGAGCGCGGCGGCTTTGGGCGCGCGGGAATCCGGCGCGGCGGCCGCCGGCAGCGAGGGCAGCAGTGCGGCCGTGGCGCCGGCGAGCAGGATGGTGCGTCTGGTGGGGTTCACGAGCGGGTGCCTCCTTGGAGTCCGTGTGGGGCGGGGAGTACCTGATCGGGAGTGACGATTTCGGTGATGCCGCGGGCGGCCAGATGGTCCCGGTCGTCCGCGCGGGTGTCGAGGACGGTGGTGGGGCGGGCGCCGTCGGCGGTGAGCCGGAAGAAGGCGTCGAAGACGGGGCCGCCGGGGGCGCAGGCCGAGCGGACCGCGGGGTCGGCCGGGACCACGAGGGCGGTGGTGCGAGGCGTGGGCGCGGGCACCGGTTCGCTCGCGGCGCGGGCCAGCACCCGGGCCGCGTCCTTCGGCTTGCGGTCGTTGGTCAGCAGGCCGAGCCCGTATTCGAGCCCGGGGAAGTCGGCCAGCTCACGGGACACGTCGTGCGAGCACCACCAGGTGATGCCCCAAAGGTCCGGGCAGTCCAGGGCGTTCGCGACGGTCGCCTCAGTGAAGGCGGCGGCGTGCTCGGGCGCGACGAGGGGCGCGGGAGCGCCGACCTCCTGGAGCCAGACGGGACGGCGCGGGTCGGCGGCCCAGGCCTTGCTCAGCTCGACGAGGTACGCGGCATGGTGTTCGGTCGGGACGGAGGTACGGCCGTGGCGCTGGGCGGTGCCGTTGAAGACCCAGGAATGCACGGCCGTGACGGCGCCGTGCCGGGCGGCCTGCGCGGGCGTGAACGGCTGGTCGTCCTGGTACCACGTGGCGTCGTACTCGGCGTGCAGGTGCAGCCGTCCGGGTGCGCCCTCCTCACAGGCGGCGAGCATGCGCGTGAGCCAGCGGTCGATCTCCTCCTCGGTCGCCCGGTCGGGGTCGGGGTGCGGGCCCGCGGAGAACTGGTTGACCTCGTTGCCGAGGGTCATGCCGAGGAAGTTCGGCCGGTCGGCGAGGGCGGCGGCGAGGGTGCGCAGGTAGGCGGCCTGGCCGTCGAGGACGTCCGGGTCGGTGAAGAGGTTCCGGCGGTGCCAGGTCCGTGTCCAGGCAGGCAGGAAGTCGAAGCTGCTCAAGTGGCCTTGCAGACCGTCCACGTTGACGTCGAGGCCGCGTTCCGCGGCGGCGTCGACGAGCTGGACCAGCTGGTCGACGGCGCGGCCACGGATCAGGGTGCGGTTCGGCTGGAAGTACGGCCACAGCGGGAACACCCGGACGTGGTCGAGACCCAGCGCGGCGATGGAGTCGAGGTCGGCGCGTACGGAGTCCAGGTCGAAGTCGAGCCAGTGGTGGAACCACCCCTCGCTCGGGGTGTAGTTGACGCCGAAGCGCACGGCAGAAGGCATGCGTGTCCTTGTGACGGAGGTGCGAGGGAGGTACGGATGGCAGGCTCAGCGGGTCAGCCCTTGACGGCGCCCTCCCCGACACCGCGGAAGAAGTACCGCTGGAGACAGGCGAAGAGGGCGATCAGCGGCGCCACGGCGATGATCGTGCCCGCGGCGACGAGGCGTTCGTCGTTGGCGAAGGTGCCGTGCAGATAGTTGAGGCCGATGGTCAGCGTGAACTTGGACGGGTCGCTCAGCACGATGAGCGGCCACAGGAAGTCGTCCCAGGCGCCCATGAATGCGAAGATCGCGACGACGGCAAGGGTCCCCTTCACCGACGGCACGGCGATGCGCAGGAAGCGCTGCCAGACGTTGGCGCCGTCGACGTAGGCCGCTTCCTCGATCTCGTACGGCAGGTTGAGGAAGGCGTTGCGCATCAGCAGGACGTTCAGGGCGCTGATGCAGCCGGGCAGTACGACGCCGACGAGGGTGTTGTTGAGGCCGAGCTCCCGCATGGTCGTGAACTGGGCGATGATGATCCCCTCCACGGGCACGAGCATCGCGAGGATGAACGCGAGCGTGGCCGCGCGGCGGCCCCGGTAGCGCAGCCGGGCGAGGGCGTAACCGGCGAGTGCCGCGCCGACGCAGTTGGTCACGACGTTGGCGGTGGCGACCTTCAGCGAGTTGAGGGCGTAGTCCCAGACGGGGATGGTCTCGGCGACCCGCTCGTAGTTGTGCAGGGTGGGGTCGCCGGGCAGGAACTTCGGCGGGGAGCTGAAGATGTCCTCGGTGGGGCCCTTCAGCGAGGTCGACAGCTGCCAGAGGAACGGGCCGACGGTGAGGGCGAGCACGCCGAGCAGAAGCAGGTAGCGCAGGGCGAGTTCCCAGACGCGGACGCGGCGGCCGTGCTCGTCGGTGACTCGGGGTTCGCGAGCGGCGGCCGCCGCCTTGGCCTTCGCCTTCGTCGCGGGCCGTACCTTCTCCAGCACGCTCATGACTCGTCCTTCCGGTCCGCGCGCAGCACGAGCAGCATCAGGGCGACGGTGACGACGAACACGACGACCGATATGGCCGAGGCGTAGCCGACGCGGCCGGTCAGGCCGGTGCCGGTGCGCTGGACGAGCATCACGAGGGTGGTGTCCTCGCCCGCCGGTCCACCGCTCGGGCCGGCCATCAGGTACACCTCGGAGAACACCTTGAACGCGGCGACCGATGACAGCGCCCCGACCAGGACCATGGTGGAGCGGACGGCGGGCACGGTGACCGTGAGGAAGCGGCGGACCGCTCCGGCACCGTCCACGGCCGCCGCCTCGTGCAGTTCGCGGGGCACGTTGGCGAGCGCGGCCAAGTAAATGATCATGTAGTAGCCGAGGCCCTTCCAGACCGTCACGGCCATCGCGCTCAGCAGGAGCAGCCACTGGTCGCTGAGGAAGCCGACGCGTCCGACGCCGATCGCCTCGAGGAGAGAGTTCACAAGCCCCCGCTCGTCGAGCAGCCACACCCAGATCAGCCCGACCACGACGATCGAGGCGACGACCGGCGTGTAGAAGGCGGACCGGAAGAAGGTGATGCCGGGGATGTTCTTCTGCACGAGCAGCGCCAGCAGCAGGGGCAGGACGACGAGGGCGGGGACGACGCCGACGACGTAGAGCGTGCTGTTGCGCAGCCCGATCCAGAACATGTCGTCGCCGAGCAGCTCGCGGAAGTTGGCGAGGCCCACGAACTCGCCCGGGATCAGCGTGCGGCGGTCGGTGAAGGCGTTGACCAGCGTGGAGACGAACGGGTACAGGATGAAGGCGCCGATGATCAGCAGGCCCGGGGCGGCGAACAACCAGGGACTGGTGGGCAGTTGGCGCCGCACCCGGGAGACACGTGGGACAGCCGAGCTCGCCATGATGAATCAGCCCTGCTGCTGAAGGAGCCGGTTACAGGCCTCGACAGCGTTGTCAAGAGCTTCCTTGGGGCTCTCCTTGCCCTGCAGGGCCTTGGCCACCTCGTTGCGCAGCTCGGTCTTCATCTGCTCGCTGAACAGCACGGGCGTGTAGTTGACCGCGTTCTTCAGCGACTTGGCGGCGGCGACCCGCACCCGCGTCTCGTCGGTGCCGTCCTCTTCGGTGAAGTACGGGTCGTCGAGGGAGCCCGCGGTGCTGGGGAAGATCGCGACCTGCTTGGCGAACGACATCTGGTGCGCGGCGTCGGTGACGTAGTGGGCGAAGGCGACCGCGGCGGGCGCACGCTTCGTCCGCGCGTTGACCATCACGCCCATCACGTACATGTTCACGTGGCCGGTGCTGGTGATCTGATCCGTGATCCCGATGTTCTTGTACAGGTTCGGTGCCTGCTTCTTGAAGTTGCCGAGGTCCAGTGCGCTGCCGGGGTTCATGGCGACGGCTCCGGTGAGGAACTTCTTGCCGGACGACTCGGGGGTGGCGGTCAGCGCCTGCGGGTCGAGGGCCTTGGCGTCGTACAACTCCTTGTACTTGGTGAGGAGTTCGACTCCCTTGGCGTCGTTGAAGGTGAAGGCCGTGCCCTCCTTGTTCATGAGCTCGACGCCGTAGCGGCCGAAGTCCTCGACGGTGGGCACGTTGGCGAGGGTGGCGACCTTGCCGTCGGTCTTGTCCGCCATCTTCAGGGCCGCGTCGAAGACCTCGTCGTACGTCTTCGGCGGCTGCTCGGAGTCGAGTCCGGCCTCCTTGAAGAGGGACTTGTTGTAGAAGAGCGGGCCGGTGTTGAGGTACCAGGGGAAGGCGTAGGTGCCGGTCATGCCCGGTATCCGGTGGCTGGCCCAGGCGCCCTCCAGATACTCCTTCTTGTACTGGGAGGCCGCCTTGTCGAGGTCCAGCGCGAGGCCCGCCCTGGCGAGCGGGGCGACCAGGTCCGGCGAGACGTTGACGACGTCCGGGAGCGTGCCGCCGGCGGCGTCCGCGCTGATCTTGTCGGCGTAGCCCTCGGCGGGCTGGTCGATCCACTTGACGTCGGTGCCGGGGTACTTCTTCTCGAAGTCGGCGATCAGGCCCTCGAAGTAGGGCTTGAAGTTGGCGCGGAGGTTCCAGGTCTGGAAGGTGATGTCGCCTTCGACCTTGCCGGAGGCGTCGGCGGTGCCGCTGTCGCCCCCTGACGAGCCGCAGGCACTGAGCGGCAGGATGACACAGGCGGCGAAAACGGCGGCGAGGGCTCTGCGGGGACTACGGGAAACGGGCACCGTGAACCGTCCTCCTTTGCGGGCGGGTTGGTCGACGAGGCAGACCCTGCACGCCGCTCCACGGGCCCGTCAATGGCTCTTGCGGAGCTAATTTCATTAGTGACTAATGCGCATTAGAACCATCGAGCTGAACCGCATTAGATTCACGGACCTGAACCGCATTAGTGCATACTGCTGCGGGAATGAGCCGTGGGAATGTGTCGGCGGAATGGGGAATCGCCATGTCAGGCAAGCGGTCACCGGCCCGTCGGCCGACGATGAAGGACATAGCGCGGCACGCGGGGGTCTCGCAGAGCGCGGTCTCCTTCGCGCTGAACGGCCGGCCGGGCGTGTCGGAGGAGACCCGCGACCGGGTGCGGCGGGTCGCCGAGGAGCTGGGCTGGCGGCCCAGTACGGCAGCGAGGGCGCTGTCCGGGGAGGGCGCCGCGACGGTCGGCTTCGTGTTGGCGCGTCCCGCCGACACGTTGGGGGTGGACTCGTTCTTCCTCCAACTCGTCTCCGGCATCCAGGAGGTGCTGGCGGAGCGGCATCTCGGGCTGCTGTTCCAGGTGGTGGAGGACGTCGCCGACGAGTGCGCGGTGTACCGCCGCTGGTGGGCCGAGCACCGGGTGGACGGCGTCCTCGTCGTGGACCCGCGCACCGACGATCCCCGCCCCGACCTCCTCGACGAACTCGGCCTGCCCGCAGTGGTGATCGGTGGCGCCCCCGACGACCGCCATCCCGGGCTCTCCACGGTCTGGGCGGACGACGCGGGCGCGATGGCCTCGGTCGTGGACGGCCTGTACGCCCTCGGCCACCGGCGGATCGTGCACATCGCCGGCCTGCCGGGCCTCGCGCACACCGAACGACGCATCCGCACCCTGCGCGCCGAGGCCGGGCGGCGTGGCCTGACCGAGGTGAAGTCGGTGACCACCGACTACTCCGACGCCGAGGGCGCGGCGGTCACCCGCCGGGTGCTGGAGGACCCGGCTCCCCCGACCGCGCTGATCTACGACAACGACGTGATGGCGGTGGCCGGCGCCGCCGCGGCGGCCGAACTCGGCTTCGCCGTGCCCTCGGACGTCTCGGTGGTGTCCTGGGAGGACTCGGCGCTGTGCCGCATCGTCAAGCCATGGCTGTCCGCTCTGTCCCGGGACAGCGTGGAGTTCGGCCGTACGGCGGCACGTGAACTGACCGCCCTGCTGGACGGGGGGTCGGCACGCGCGGTACGGGTGCCGGTGCCGCGGCTGATCGAGCGGGGGAGCACGGGGGTGGCGCGGGGCGCGTGACCCCACGGCCTAGGCCAACGGCAGGCCGCCGAGGCCGGTCCGGCTGACGCCGCGAGGTGCGAGGGTCACCGGTCCGATCCATCCGTGCCGGATGAGGGCGACTTGGGACGGTAGCGGTGTCACGGGATCGACGGGTCTGCCTCGTGCCCAGTTCGCGAACAGCCCCTCGGTCGTCTCGACGGCGGCCACCACCATGGTCACCTTCAGGTCTCCGTCGCTCCAGGTGTTCCACAGGGCCCAGCCCTCCGGCCTGGGATCCACGCCGATTCGAGCGCACACCTCCTCGTACGTCTCCTCCACTCCGGCCGGCATGATCCCGGGCTTCAGCACGGTGGCGCCGACGAGCCGCACGGGGGGCCGGTCCTCCTCCAGGCAGCCGTCACCGCTGAAGTGGTAGTGCCGCAGAGCCCGCGCGAGGGCGTTCACGCTGCGTTGCAGAGGTGTCGAGTCCTGCGGATCCTCCAGGTACGAGAGCCAGCCTTCGTCGGACGCCGCCGCCCGGACACGGCCGGCGAGGCGCTCTATCTCCCGGAGGTAGTCCTGGTCGCTGAGCTCGCCGGACGTCATCAGCGCAGCCCCTGAAGCCCCTCGTACGCCGCCGCCACGATCTCCAGTCCCCGGGTGTCCTTGGCAGGCTCGCGCATCTGCTGCGTCACGTACGCCACCACCATCCGGCTGTCGGGCTCGATCATCACCAGGGAACCGCCCCAGCCGCCCCAGCCGTAGGCGCTGCCGAACAGCCCGTAGCCCAGGCCCCACCGCATCGGCATGCCGAGGACGCGGTCGTCGCCGGCGAACTGCTCCTCCCAGGCGCGGTCGCAACCGGCCCGGGACAGCAGCCGGACCCCGTCCACCTCTCCCCCGCAGGCCGGCAGCGACTGGACCAACGCCACGGAACGGGCGTTGCCGAAGCCGCTCGCCGCCGGGATCTGGGCGCGGCGCCAGGCCAGGCTGTTGCCGTCGCGGACGCGGACGCCGTTGCCCGCCTCGGAGCCCGAGGGGTTGGCGGGGGCGCTCGCCGCGTAGTCCTCACCCTGCCCCGATGGCGGGATCGTGCGCGCGACCCGATGGTCGTGCTCGGCGGCCAGCCCGATGTGGAAGTCCGCGCCCAGCGGCCCGGTCACCTCCTCGGCGAGGAAGTCGCCCACGCTGCGGCCGGAGATCCGCCGGACGACCTCGCCGACGAGGAATCCCTGGGTTAGCGAGTGATACCCGGCCGCCGCGCCCGGCTCCCACCGCGGGGCCCGCGCGGCGAGCCGTGCCGTGGCGGCGGGCCAGTCGTACAGCTCCTCGACCGGCCCGTCCCAGTCGGGCAGACCGGCGGTGTGCGAGAGCAGGTGCCGTACCAGCACCTTCTCCTTGCCCGCCGCGGCGAACTCCGGCCAGTAGCGGGAGACCGGTGCGTCCGGGTCGAGTTCGCCGCGGTCGGCCAGGACGAGGGCGCACAGGGCCGTCATCGTCTTGGTCACCGACCAGACGTTGACGATCGTGGCGCGCTCCCACGGGACGGTGCGCTCGGCGTCCGCGAAACCGCCCCAGACGTCCACGACCGGCTCACCGTCCACGAAGACCGCGACGGAGCCGCCCGCGTCCCCCGCGTCCAGCGTCGCGGCCAGCGCGTTCGGCACAGCGATGAACAGGTCGTCGTACGTGCCCTGAATGTCGGCCATGCGCCCTATCCAGCCCGCGCCGGCCCGCCCCGGTCAACCGATTTTCGGGCCCCTCGACCCGTACGGCGTCAGATCCGCGACCGGTACAGCCCGAACTCCACGATCCGCACCGCGGCCCGCGAGCCGGTCACCCGTACCCGCCACCGCCGCGCCCGCACCGGAGCCGCCAGCAGCAGAATGCGGCTCGCGCCGATCGCCCCGGCCCGGGTCACCTCCGTCCAGGCACCGTCCCGCTGCGCCTCGACGACGAAGCTCTCCACCTGCTGCCCTTGCCGGATGTCCTCCGCCAGCCGGATCCGGTCCACTTCCCGCTCGCGGCCGAGGTCGACGGTGACCCGCCCCGGCGACGCGGTCGTACGGCCGTCGCCCGCCAGGTCTTCCGGCAGCTCGCGGTCCACGCGCTCGCGGAACTCCCGCAGCCGTGCCACGTCAGCGGCAGGCAGCAGGCCGTCCGTGTCCGGCGGGATGTTGAGCAGGAGCACCGAGTTGCGGCCCACGGACCGGAAGTAGATGTCCGTCAACTGCTCGACGCCCTTGGGCTGTTGGTCGGGGTGGTAGAACCAGCCGTCCCGGATGGAGACGTCGCACTCGGCCGGCCACCACTGCAGGTGGTCGGCGACGGGCCGAGCCCGGACCAGTGCGGCACGGCTGCCCATGTCGGGGGCGTCGTACGCGAGGGCGTAGTCGGTGCGGCCGTAGTCCTTCTCCTGCACCGGTACGACGCTCCACTCGTCCTCCCGGGCCGGCCCGCCCTCGTTGCCGACCCATCGCACGTCCGGGCCGGACACGGCGACCACTGCGTCGGGCGCGAGCGAGCGGACGAGGGTGTACCAGCTGTCCCAGTCGTACTTCTCCACCTTGTCCGGCGGGATGCGGCCCTGCGCCCCGTCGAACCAGACCTCGTCGATGGGGCCGTACCCGGTGAGGACCTCGTAGAGCTGGTTGAGCATGTGGGCGCCGTAGTCGGTGGCGGGCAGGGTGTACGTCCGTGCCGCCGCCGGAGTGCGGTCGTCGGCCTCGGCGGGGGTCGGGATGGTGTGGTCGGTGCGGGCGCTGCCGTTGGCGTAGACGCCGTGGAGGTACTGGTTCTCGTCGGCCGGTGAGATGTAGACGCCGACCTTGATGCCGTACCGGCGCATGGAGTCGGCGAAGGAACGCAGCACGTCGCCCCGGCCCTCGCGCCAACTGCTCGATGCCACCGAGTGGCCGGTGTAGCGGGACGGGTAGAGCACGAAGCCGTCGTGGTGCTTGACGGTGAGGATGGCGAGCCGGAAGCCGCCGTCCCGCAGGGCACGGGCCCACTGGTCGGTGTCGAGGCCGGTCGGCTGGAACACGTCCGGGTCCTCGTCGCCGGTGCCCCACTCCAGACCGGTGAAGGTGTTCACGCCGAAGTGCAGGAACGCGGTGCGCTCCAGCCGCTGCCAGGCGATCTGCCGTGCGGTGGGGCGGACTTGGGAGGCCTTGCGGACCAGGTCGGCCTCGGTGTCGTCAGGGCTGACGGGAATGCGGTAGCGGGCGTCGGTCGAAGCGGCGGCGGGTGCCGCGAGGGCAGGTCTTGTCGCGCCGGTCGCGGCGAGGACAGCGGCTGTCGCGACGAAGACGCGTCGGGAAACGGCCATGGGACGGCTCCTCGGGTCGGGTCCTCAGGTCAGGTGCTCAGGTGCCATACGGCGGGCGGGCGCTGGTCAGGCGGGTACTGCACGAGCCGGCTGTCCCCCGCCGCACTCAGCGCCATCCGCGTGATGGCGTTGACCAGCCGATAGCCACTCGCCACGGGTTCCAACTGCCAGCGCTGGAGGGTGCTTTGCGCATCGCAGGCTTGGGGCGCCGCCTCGACTCCGGGCTGCAGCGGCACGTTGAGCGTGAGCTTTCCGCCGCGCACCTCGAGGCAGCCGGACGCGGTCCGCAGGGTCACATAGCCGTCGGCGGTGCGCTTCACCTCGGCGGCGAAGGACCGGCCGGGCGACCGGAAGGTGTACGGCCCGTCCGCCACCGGCACCCGCGTCAGGTCCCGCCACCCCGGCGCGTGCCCGACAGCCGTGCCGCGTGCGGTGAACTCGGCGTAGGAGGCCTCGGGATGCGGTTCGCCCCAGGTCGCCTGGGCGATGTGCCGAAGCGCGGGCCACAGGGCGACGGCGACCTCGTTCTCGGTCTCGCCGCGGCCGTTGTCGGGCCACAGGCTGATCTTCGCGCCGGTGATCCCGTCACGGGAGGCCAGCTTCTCCCCCTCGAAGCTGCGCGGGTCCCAGCTCTGGTCGTACAGCCCCTCGGTGTCGCTGTGGAAGCCACCGCGGACCAGGTAGAGGGCGTAGGCCGCGTTCATCAACGGATAGCCTTGATCGCGGAGTCGGCTCGGCTTGACCGCCACGTCCAGCCAGTGCTCGACCGTCGTTCCGGCGGTCACCGGGACGGTGTTGGCGCCGGTGAGCCCGTCGTTCCAGATGCGCAGCTTCCTGCCCTTGTCCGCCGCGTAGGTGTGGACACGGTTGACGAAGTCGATGAACGCGTCCTGCGGTGTGGCGTCCGGGCCGTACTTGTCCTGCGCGTACTTCAGGATCTGCGGGTACTTGGCGAAGTCGGAGCCGAGCATGTACTCGTCCGCTCCCATGTGCCAGGAGGTTGCGGGGAAGACCTCGGCGTACTCGTCGATCAGGCTGGTGTAGTAGGCGAAGGCCTCGGGCCGGGTGATGTCGAGACGCGAGGGCTGCTTGTTGCCGTCGGAGTCGGTGAGCTGGAGATCCGGGCGGTTCTCGATCCACGGGTCCATGTGCCCCGGGGAGTTGATCTCGGGGATGATCTCGACGTGGTACCGCTTGCCGAGGGCGACCAGGCGGCGGATCTCGTCCTTGGTGTAGTAGCCCCAGCTGTTGGCCTCGGGGTGGGCCTCGCTCTTCACCTTCAGTTCGAGGAGCAGCTGGTTGAGCTTGTGGTACGCCATCTCGCGGACCAGGTTCTCCAGCCAGGGCATCGAGATGTTGATGTAGCAGGCGCAGACGCCGACGCCCCGCTCCTTGTAGCGCGGTACGTCGACCGTGCGACCGGCGGGGATCCGGTCGCCCTGGGCGAGGAGCTGGAGGAGGGTGCGGGTGCCGTAGAAGGCGCCGGTCTCGGTCGCCGCGGTGACCGAGAGCCGCTTGTCCGCGCGGAGTTGGTAGCCCTCCGTGCCGAGGGAGGTCCGGGCGGGCTCGACGCCGATAACGATGTCACCGGGCTGGGCGCCGCCGCGCACCACGGCAACCTCCCCGTGTCCGGATGCGCGGAGGTCGTCGGCCAGGGTGTCGGCGACCCGCCGCTCGCTCGCGCTGTCGGCCACCAGGCGGGTGGAGCTCCTGTACGTGTAACTGCCGGATGCCGGTGTCCAGTCGGCCAGGGCCGGCACCGTGACCGGCGTCCCCTGGTCGCCCTCCGCGAGCGCCGGCACCGGGGCCGCGAGCAACTGCATCAGCGCCGCGAGGACACTGAACGATCGCCAGCGTCTCCTCATGAGGCACCCCCATTCATCGGATGTCTGATGATTGGGCGGGCCCCAAAGGCTGTCAATGGGATGCGACTGGCGTCGAGTTGGCTGATTGATCGGATGATGCGCAGGTCAGCGGGGTGGTGTCGAGGAGAGGACCTGTGAAAAGTCCAAGAAGACCGTCCCGAATATCCAAGCCCGGCGGCCTCTCGACGCCGGGCCTGCCGCCGGGCAGAGTTCTCCTACATACTCGTGAGTAAGCACCGAGGAGCGCCCGTGACCAACTGGGTCGGCCGGACCGCCGCCGAGATCGCCGCCGCCGTACGCGAGAAGCAGGCCACGCCCCGCGAGGTGGTGGCCGAGCACCTGGCCCGTATCGAGCGGCTGGACGGCCGCGTCGGCGCCTTCCGGATGGTCCGGGCCCAAGCGGCGCTCGCCGAGGCCGACGAGGTGGGCTCGCGCGCCGACCTCGCCGAACTGCCCCTGGCGGGCGTGCCGGTGGCCGTCAAGGACAACCTCGCGGTGCGCGGCGAGTCCAAGCGCATCGGGTCCGCGGCGACGCCGGACACCCCAGCCGCCGACGACCACCTCACCGTGGCCCGGCTGCGGGCCGCCGGCGCGGTGGTCGTGGGGCTGACGAACGTGCCTGAGCTGTGTGTCTTCGGCACCACGGAGGGAGTGCACGGCACCGCCCGCAACCCGTGGGACACCTCGCGCACGGCAGGCGGGTCGTCCGGCGGCAGCGCGGCCGCGGTCGCAGCGGGCATGGTGCCGATCGCCCTCGGCAACGACGGCATGGGCTCACTGCGCATACCGGCGGCCAACTGCGGCCTGGTCACCATCAAGCCCGGCACCGGAGTGGTCCCGGCCGGCGTGAGTGACGGCGACTGGTTCGGCATGTCGGAGAACGGCCCGCTGGCCACGACGGTCGAGGACGCGCGCCTGATGCTGTCGGTCCTCGCGGACACCGAGTTCGTGGGCCCGCAGGCGCCCGGTACGCACAGGATCGCCGTGTCCCTGCGCAGCCCGCTCCCCGGGGTCACCATCAGCAAGCCGTACGCGACCGCCGCACGCGATGCCGCCGGGCTGCTGATCAAGGCGGGGCACCAGGTACGACGCGCCGACCCGCCGTACCCCATGTCGCTCGGCGTCACTTCCCTCACCCACTGGACGGCGGGCACGGCGGTGGACGCGCAGGGTCTCGACCCACGGCAGCTCACCCGCCGGACCCGGGTCCACGCCGCTGTCGGCAAGCGCTTCGTGAACCGGGTGCGGGTCGGCGACAGCCGGGAGCAGCTGCGCCGGCGGCTGGAGCCGTTCTTCGCCGAGTACGACGTGCTGCTCACTCCGGCCCTGGCCCGCCGCTCCCCCAAGTCCGAGCCCTGGCACGAGCGGGGCTGGCTGCGCAACATCATGGCCAACACCAACTACTCGCCGCTGACCCCGCCGTGGAACCTCACCGGCTGGCCCGCGATGTCGATCCCCTTCGGGACGCTGCCCTCCGGCGCCCCCTGTGCCATACAGCTGGTCGGGCGCCCGGGAGCGGAGGCGGAGCTGCTGGCGCTGGCGGAGCGGATCCAGGAGCTGCGTCCTTGGCAGCGGACGGCGCCGCTCGACTAGGTCGTGAATGGACGGCCGGACGGCTGTTCGGCGCCGCCCTGTGAGGCCGCCGCCGCGAAGGGGCCGTCGCCGGTGAACGCCCGCTGCGCGAAGCGTTCGCCGATGCGGCGGTGGGTGGTGGCGTCGGGGTGGAGGTCGTCGGGCAGGGGCAGCTCTGCGGATTCGGCCTCGCCGTAGAGGTCGCGGCCGTCGAGGTAGTGCAGGTTCGGATCGTCGGCCGCTCGCTGCTTCACGATGCGGGACAGCTCCTCGCGGATCACGCCCAGCGTCAGCTTGCCGCTCGCGCGTTCCGCCGGGTCGCCCATGGCGACGAACTTCAGTTGGCCTCGGCTGAGGCCGCTGATGTCGGGGGCGCAGGGGCCCGGTGTGTCCTCGTGGATCGGGCAAAGGATCGGCGACACGACCAGCAGCGGTGTCGTCGGGTGGCCTTCACGGATGGTGTCGAGGAAGCCATGGACCGCGGGGCCGAAGGCGCGCAGCCGCATCAGGTCCATGTTGACCACGTTGATGCCGATCTTGACGCTGATGAGGTCGGCCGGGGTGTCCCGCATGGCGCGGGCGGTGAACGGGTCGAGCAGGGCGCTGCCGGCCAGGCCCAGGTTGATCAGCTCCACGCCGCCGAGGGTGGCTGCGAGCACGGGCCAGATGCCGGTGGGGCTCGCCGCGTCGGAGCCGTGGCTGATCGAACTGCCGTGGTGCAGCCAGACCTCGCGGCCCGTGTCGCGGGCGGGCTCGACGGGGGCATCGGTGCGCAGGGCGATCAGTTCGGTGGTCTCGTTGTGCGGCAGCCAGATCTCGACGTCCTTGTCGCCGTCGGGCAGCCCGGTGAAGCGGACGGTGCCGGGAGGGCCGGGCCGGTCCTCGGCGGTCCCCGCCGTCATGTCGATGGTCACGACGTTGCCGCCGGTCACACTGCCCCGCCCGGCCGGGCGGCCGTCGACGATCAGGTCGTACACGCCGTCCGGGCGGGGCGGGGCGCCCACGTAACTGCGCTTGGTGCGCAGCGCGTCCAGTTCGAGGGCGGTGGCACGGGTGCGGAAGACCAGCCGTACGCCGGAGGGCTGTGACTCGGCCATGGCCAGCTGCTCGTCGGTGTTCTGGGCGCGGGCCCGCGCGGGCAGGCGGTGCGGCAGCACGCCGTGCTCGGTGCGCTCGACGTCGAGGGCACCGCGCAGGAGATCGGCGGTGACGGGCGTGGTGATCCAGTCGTGCGGGGTGTCCATGTCCTCAGCGTCCTTGTTCTGGGCCTGTGTCCTCGGCCTGTCGATCAGGGGGTGAGCCCGGTGGGCCAGTTGCGCAGCAGGGCGTCGAGGGCGTCGAGGATCCTGGTCCAGGTCTCCTCGGAGTCGGGGGTGCTGTGACTGAAACCGCCCGCCGACTCCAGACTGGAGTACCCGTGGAAGACGCTGCCCAGCAGCCGTACGGCGTGTGTCGCGTCCGGCTCCGTCAGGTCGTAGCCGCGCAGGATCGCCCGGGTCATCTGCGCGTGCCGGACGCCCGCACTGGCGGCGGCCGTCTCGGGGTCGAGCCGCATCCGCGCGGCGGTGGAACGGCCGGGGTGCTCGCGCTCGTAGTCGCGGTAGACGTTCGCGAAGGCGACCAGGGCGTCCTTGCCGGCCCGCCCCGCAATGGCGTCGGCGGCCCGGTCGGCCAACTCCTCCAGCGCGAACAGGGCGATCCGCGTCTTGAGGTCCTGTGAGTTCCTCACATGCGAGTACAGGCTCGCGACCTTGACGTCGAACCGCCGGGCCAGCTCCGACGCGGTGACCTGCTCGAAGCCGACCTCGTCGGCGAGCTCCGCACCTGCCCGGACCAGACGTTCCGCGGTCAGCCCCACGCGTGCCATAACCATCCTCTCGCTTGCCATAAGCGAGTATGCACGCACCTAAAGCTTTTAGGCAAATAGGTAGACCGCTTTGACCTCTGGCTAAAGCCCTGATCAAAGCGCCTTATGCATGATGTGCAACCCCACCCGGCCATGCCGCGGATGATCGAACGCGTCCGGGACCGTGCCGAGAATCGTGAAGCCGAGGGAGGTCCACAGGCGCACGGCCGGGTTGGTCTCGACGACGGCGTTGAAGACCATGCCCCGATAGCCGTCGGCCTTGGCCGCGGCCAGGATGTGCTCGGCGAGGAGGCGGCCGATGCCGCGGCCGCCCTGATCGGGGTCGACCATGAAGCCGGCGTTGGCGATACGGGCGGCGGGGCCACCGTAGTTGGGGGTGACGTAGGCGGAGGCGACGACCGCTCCGGCGTCGTCCTCGACGACGTAGACATGCTTGGCCGGGTTCATCCACAAGGCCCGGGCGGCGTCCTCGGAGGTGTCCGGATCCCATGTGTAGGTCTCACCGGCGGCCACGATCCGGTGCCAGAAAGACCAAATCCGCGGCCAGTCGTCGGCCGCGGCTTCTCTGATCAGCATGGGCGTGAGTCTCGCACGCCCATGCGGTCGGCGATCGCGAAGGGTTCTGCCCCTTCAGTCGACGTCGGACGTCAGTCGACGCTGGGCAGGATGTGGGGCTCGGCGAGGTCGTCCTCGTAGCCCGCCAGGCGGATGGGGGCGGACCTGGCCCACACATCGAGACTGCCGATCTCGTTCGACCGGCGGCCCGCGCGCTCCGTGCGTTCCTTGGGGCGCTGTTCGCGATTCGTCTTCTCAGGTGTCACCGCGCACTCCTTATGTGTCGGATCACCCTCGGGGCGGGCCGGCCCAGTCTGCGGTCCGGTACCTGACGCCCGCTCGGGTCATACTCAAAGTCGGCTCGGACGCGGTGGCGCCGGTAACTGGTGCTGAGAGCAGGCCGTTGTGCACCGGCTTGTCCCGGGACGGACCATGGGTGTGGGTTGGGACCCTGTAGTGCTGTCCGTCCGCTACAGATTAACCAAATGAGCGGGTACCCGCTCGATGGGGCTGCAAACAACCTGTAACTATCCGGAGTCGACCGGTTTTCACCTGCCGACCTCATCATGAGTTGCTATGAAATGTCCTGTTTACAAGTCACTCGTTCGGCTCAGCACCACCGCGCAGCGCGGCCTCGCCCCGAGCACGCCACGCAGTTCAAGTCCCGTTGGCCGAATCGCAAGGCGGCCATGATCTGCTGACGTACCGCAACGGCTTGTCCGGCGGGAGGACTGACGCATGGAGCTGCGCAGTGTCGAAGAGCTGATGGATCTGCTGTACGCCTGCCGGGGCACCCGGGACACGCCGGGCCTCGGGAGCATCCGAGTCGATCTCCACCAACACGCGCTGCAGACAGCCGCACTGCTGCGCCGCGCACGCCCCGCCGACAAGGAACTCCAGGTCGCGGGGCTCGTTCATGCCATCGGCCCGCTGCTGGGCCCGGCCGACGTGACCCGCCACTCCGACTGCGCCGCCGACGCGGTGCGACCTCTCCTCGGCGAACGGGTCTCCCGCCTGGTCCGTGACCAGTGCCGGGCCTTCGACTCCACCGACGACGACCTGGTGCGCCTGCGCCAGGCCGACGAGGAGGGCCGCAGCGCCGAGTTCGACGCCGGGGTCCTGGAGGACTGGCGCACAGTGCTGGAACTCGTGGCGGCCCGGCACTCGCCACTCGGGGCTGTTGACTGACGCCCCGTCATGAGACCGTACGGCGATGACGTCGTCGCACGGTCTCGAGGGCAGGGCCGCCGTGGTCACCGGCGGCACGCGGGGCATCGGACTCGCCGTCGCCCGGCAACTGGCCGCGGCCGGAGCGCGGGTCTGCGTGACCGCGCGGGACGCCGAGGAGGTGCGCAGGACGGCGGCCGAGCTGAGCGGCATCGGACTGGCGGGGAGCGTGGCGGACCCCGCGCACCTGCGGGAGGTCACGCGGGCCAGTCTGCGCGAGTTCGGCCGGCTGGACGTCCTCGTCAACAACGCGGCGACCAACCAGCCGTACGGGCCGCTCATGGACGCCGACCCGGACGCCTGGCGCGCGGCTTTCACGGTGAACGTCGAGGCCGCGCTGCGGTTGGTGCAGTGCGCGTGGCGGGCCTGGATGCGCGAGCACGGCGGGTCGGTGATCAACATCTGCACGGAGGGCGCCGGACATGTGGGCCCCGGCGTCGGGGCCTACGGCACGAGCAAGGCGGCGCTCCTGCACCTCACCCAGCAGCTCGCGGGTGAGCTGGGCCCGAGGGTACGGGTGAACTCGGTCTCCCCTGGCCTCGTACGGACCGAGATGGCGCGGTTCGTGTGGGAACCAGGCGAGCAGGAGATCGCGAGCGGGCTGCCACTGGGCCGCATCGGAGAGCCTGACGACGTCGCACGGGCGGTGCTGTGGCTGGCGTCGGACGCGGCACAGTGGATAACGGGAGCCGACCTACTGGTGGACGGCGGCACGCAGGTACGAGCAGCGCACCAGCCGACCTCCGCAGGCACTCACCACTTGCCGGGCGCGTAGTCCTTCAGGAAGACCCCGTACACGTCCTCGCCCGCCTCACCGCGCACGACCGGGTCGTAGACCCGAGCCGCGCCGTCGACCAGGTCCAGCGGCGCGTGGAAGCCCTCCTCGGCGAGGCGCAGCTTGTCGAAGTGCGGGCGCTCGTCGGTGATCCACCCGGTGTCGACCGAGGTCATGAGGATGCCGTCGCTCTGGAACATCTCCTGCGCACTGGTCCGCGTGACCATGTTCATGGCGGCCTTGGCGGCGTTCGTGTTCGGGTGGCCCGCACCCTTGTAGCCGCGCCCGAAGACACCCTCCATCGCCGAGACGTTCACGACGTAGGCACGTCCGCTCGTCGCCTTCTTCGCCGCGTCCGCCATGGCCGGCCGGAGCTTGCTGATCAGGATGAACGGCGCCGTGTAGTTGCACAGCTGGGTCTCGAGGAGCTCCACCGGGGAGATCTGCTCGATGGTCTGCACCCAGGTGTTGCTGTCCACGACGTCGGGGACCAGGCCGCCGGCGTCGATGGCAGTGCCGTCGAGGTGCCGGGCGACGCTGGCGTTGCCCGCGACCAGGGCGAGGTCGGCGACCTGCTGGGCGTCGATGCCGGAGATTCCGGCGGGCAGCGACGCCAGTCCGTCGACCGCGCCGGACCCGAAGGCGCCGATGACGTGGTGGGCGGGCAGCTCCCCGGCGGGCAGCGGGGCGCTCTCGCCGTCGACGAGCGCGGCGTAGGCGGAGGGCAGTCGGCGTACGGTCTGCGTCGCGTTGTTGACGAGGATGTCGAGGGGGCCCGCCTCGGCGACCTGGTCGGCGAGGGCGACGGCCTGGGCCGGGTCGCGCAGGTCGATCCCGACGACCTCGAGGCGGTGCAGCCAGTCCGCGGAGTCGTCCATGGCCTTGAAGCGGCGGATGGCGTCCTTGGGGAAGCGCGTGGTGATCGTCGTGTGGGCGCCGTCGCGCAGCAGCCTGAGCGCGATGTACATGCCGATCTTGGCGCGGCCGCCGGTGAGCAGGGCGCGCTTGCCGGTGAGGTCGGCGCGGACGTCGCGCTTGGCGCGGTTCAGGGCGGCGCAGTCCGGACAGAGCTGGTGGTAGAAGTAGTCCACTTCCACGTACCGGGTCTTGCAGGTGTAGCAGGAGCGCGGGCGCTGGAGTATCCCCGCGATCCGGCCCTCCTCCGTCGCCGACGACGGCAGCAGGCCCTCGGTCTCGTCGTCGATGCGCTGGGCGGAACCGGTCGCCGTGGCCTCCGTGACCGCCTTGTCGTGGGCGGTCTTGGCGGCCCGGCGCTCCTGGCGGCGGCGCTGCTTGACGGTCCGGTAGACGCCGGCGGTGGCCCGGCGTACGGCGATCGCGTCGGGGTGGTCGACCTCCAGCCTGTCGAGCTCGTCCAGCACGCTCAGGCACACGGCGAGCCGCTCCGGGTCGATGCCGGGGCCGTACACGACCTGGTCACCGGGATCGTGCACGACCTCGTCCGTGGTCGCCGGGCCTTCCTCTGTCACCGTCATCGCGCTGCCGTTTCCCTGATCACCGGAGCGGCGCGCCGACCGCGCCCGCTTTCGAACGGGGAATTCTACGGAGCGCCGGGCCGGTCCTCCAAAATCCGGCGAATCAGGCCCGCGGAGGCGGGGCTCAGGGGGCGCAGGCGGTGATCAGTGACTGCACCTCCTCGGACACGGCCTCGGCGAGCACGTCGAGGTCCGGTACGGCCTTGGCGTCGGCGACGAGTCCGTAGTGGACGCGTCCGCGGTACGTCGAGATCGCGATCGCCAGGGACTGGCCGCGGGCCAGCGGGGCGAAGGGATAGACCTCGGTGACGGGGTGACCGCCGAGCTTGAGGGCGATCCCGGGCAGCGGCACGCTGGTGACGAGGATGTCGAACCAGAGCCTGGCGGCCTGGCCGGCCAGCGGTCCGCCGAGCCGGTGGCCGAGCGCCGGTACGTGGTCGGCGAGCAGGGCGACGGCGCCCGCGCCCCGGTTGGGGCCGAGGTCCTTGTTGCGGCCCATGGCGGTGCGGACCGTGTCGAGGCGGCGCAGCGGGTCGGGGTCGTCGACGGGGAGCCGTATCAAGTATCCGGAGAGCCGGTTGCCCTGAGGGTGCGCGGTGCGCGGGCGGCGCCTGGAGACGGGGATCAGGGCACGGGGCGCGACGCCCTCGCTGCCGTCGCCGCGCTCGTCGAGCCAGCGGCGCAGGGCGCCCGCGACGACCGCGATCAGGACGTCGTTGACGGTGCCGCCGACGGCCTTGCGGACGACGTGCACGTCGTCGATGTCGACGACGACCCCGGCGGTGCGGCGGGTGCCGCTCGGCTCGGCCGTCAGGGCGTCCGACGAGCGCATCGCCAGCGTCGACACGGCGACCGAGGCGCCGATGTCGAGGGCGCGCCCCACGTCGGACAGGGCGCCGCGCACCAGCCCCGGCAGCTTGCGCACATCCGGAACGCGGCCGCTCCGGGGCGCCTCGGGACGAGGCTCGCGTGCGGGCAGGTCCATGGGGTCCAGAACCGCGGCGGCGA
Organism: Streptomyces sp. R11; assembly: GCF_041051905.1. NCBI lineage: Bacteria > Bacillati > Actinomycetota > Actinomycetes > Kitasatosporales > Streptomycetaceae > Streptomyces > Streptomyces sp. R11. Next base: position 8,128,372 of record NZ_CP163432.1, on the reverse strand, counting down.
GGGTCAGCGCCCGCAGTCCGTCGGCGAGGGCGTGATGGAACTTGAACAGCACCGCGAACGACACCCCGTCCTCGCCCGGCAGTACATGCGCCTCCCACGGCGGCCGGTCGCGCTCCAGCGGGCGCTCCATAAGCCGGCCCGCGACCGCCTGGAAGTCCGCGGTCGGGGCGTGCAGCCGGACGTGGTCGAGCGGGTCGAAGTCGGGGGCGGGCTCGCGGGTGGCGCCTCCGAAGGAGAACGGCCGCAGCAGGCCCCGCGGCTGCCATGCGTCGCGGATCCGCATCCGCAGTCCGGGCACGGCGGCGGCGCGGGCGGCGAGCAGGTCGGCCGCGTGCGCGCCGGCGGTGGGCGAGTGCGCCGTGAAGACGCCGAGGGCGCCCAGGTGCATGGGGTGTTCGGCGGACTCGATGTTCCAGAACGCCAGGTCGAGAGGTGCGAGCAGGTCAGACGTCAATGGCTTGCCTCGCGTCGACGAAGGGTGGACCAGCAGTCAATCGCCCTCTGGCGATTACAGTCAAGTACGATCAGGCTACGCTCAGTTAACGGCAGATTAAGTCCCGCCCCTCACGAAAGGGGCGGGACTCATGGTGCATATGAGGTCACTCCAGCACAGGTAGCGGCACCGGGCATCCTGTGGTTGTCACCCGGGAGGCGTCACGGATCGCTTCGCCCCGCGGTCACCGCACGGCGGACGCGTACACCGCCGACCGGCCGGGCGCGTCCGGCTTCGCCCATACGGCGGTGAAGCCGCGCCCGGTCGAGGCCAGCCCCACTGCTCACCGAGGAAGTAGCCACGGGACCTGGCCTCGTCGGGGATGCGCGGGGCATGGCGCATGTCGAACGACGTCGGGGTCAGCCGGGTCTCCCGCCCAGTCGCCCCGCCGGATCCGCAGTCGACCGGCTTCGGGTGGCAGCGGGCCAGCCAGCGGCCGGTGAGCAGGGGTGCGCCCTCGTCGTTGTGGCGGAAGTCGGAATGGGCGACGGCGACCGTGCCGTCACGTCCGACGGCCAGCGTCACCGTGAAGGCCTGCTGGTTCGGCACGGGGACGGATGTGGGCGTGCGGTTCACCCGCACCGGCTCGGACCAGGTACGGCCGCCGTCGTCCGACGCCGCCAGGGCCACCGCGTCGGCGCCGCCGCCGCTGAACCGCGAGTCCTGCCAGGCCGTGTAGATCCGGCCGGTGCGCCGGTCGACGGCGGTGTCCGAAAGCAGGCTGGTGGTGTGGGAGACCTGCTCGCCGGACTCGGGGTCCTGGAACAGCCACTTGGTGCGCTGGGCGGCCACCTTCACCGGCTCGGACCAGGTACGGCCGCCGTCGGTGGAGCGTACGGCCTGCAGGGTGAGCCGGCCGGTGATCGGGCCCTCGCCGAACCGGACCCTGCTGTACACGTCGACCAGCGTGCCGTCGTCGAGCACGCTCAGCCTGTGCCCCGAGATCAGATGGCCCTCCCCGGCGTCCGCCACCAGCACGGGTGCCGCCCAGCTGCGTCCGCCGTCGGTGCTGCGGCTGATCCAGGCGTCAGTGCCGGTGCGGCTCTGGGCGGGGAAGCGTGGGGTGACCATGTACAGCACGTCCGGGTCGCGCGGGTCGGTCACGGACGTACCGCCGCCGTGTCCGCCCGGTCCGGGTCCGTCTCCTCGACGACGACCGCGGGGCGGGTCCAGGTCCGGCCGCCGTCGTCCGATCACCCGGACAGGGCCGCGCTCGCCGAGCCGTCGGCCATGAAGAGACCGCCGGTCACCAGCAGCGCCCCGCCCCCGGTGAAGGTCACGGCCGGGCCGTCCACGTAGTCGTACGTGCCGCCCGAGCACCGGGTCAGGCCGGGTACGACGGTCCGGGTCCAGGAGCGGCCGCCGTCGTCGCTGACGGCGAGGACCACACCACGTTGCCGGTCCTGCGGCCACGCGGCGGCGAGTCGGCGCGGGTCGTGCGGGCCGGCGGCGAGCTGCGGCGCGATGGGCGCCGCCGGCCATTCGGGGGTCCAGCGCGCCGGGCGCACAGTCGGCGAACAGGCTGCCGGCGGAGAGGCGTTGGGCTCCGGTCGCCGCCTGCGCCGGGGTGACGGACAGGACGGGTAAGGCGACCAGGGCAGCGGTGAGAACAGGCAGGATGCGGTGCGTGGCGTCGGCTCCTTCCGGACGGTTGTCACCATCCTCGGGAGCCCGTCCCGTGGTGACGTCGTACGCCGGGCGAAGCCGCCGCTGCGTCCTGCGCAGTAGCTAGGGGACCTGCTGCCCCTTCCCCAGCGCGATCACGCCGCCCTTGGAGACGGTGTACAGGTCGGAGTCCCGCTCCGGATTGACGCCGATCGTCGCGCCCGGGGGTACCTCGACGTTCTTGTCGAGTACCGCACCCCGCACCACCGCGCCCCGCCCTATGCGCACGTTGTCGTGCAGCACCGCCCCCTGCACCACCGCCCCCGGGTCGACCACCACGCCCGGCGAGAGCACGGACCGCGTGACCTGGCCCCGGATCAGGCAGCCGGCGCTGATGATGGACTCGCTGGCCATGCCGCCCGCGTTGAAGCGGGCCGGGGAGAGCTGGTTGGAGTGGGTGTAGATGGGCCAGCTGCGGTTGTAGAGGTTGAACGCGGGGCGCTCGGCGATCAGGTCCATGTGGGCGTCGTAGTACGCGTCCAGAGTGCCGACGTCCCGCCAGTAGCCCCGGTCGCGGTTGGTCTCGCCGGGGACGTGGTTGGCGCTGAAGTCGTAGAGCTGGGCCTCGCCCCGGTCGGTGAGCTGGGGCAGGATCGAACCGCCCATGTCGTGCACGGAGTTCTCGTCCTCGGCGTCCCGCTGGAGTGCCTCGATGAGGGCCTTGGTGGTGAAGATGTAATTGCCCATCGAGGCGAACACGCACTCCGGGTCGTCCGGGAGGCCGGGCGGATCGGCCGGCTTCTCCAGGAAGCGCTCCACGCTCAGGCCGTCCGAGCCGGGGCTGATCACGCCGAACGACGACGACTCGCCCCGCGGGACGCGTATGCCCGCCACCGTCACGCCCGCGCCCGACTCGATGTGCTGGGTGAGCATCTGGCGCGGGTCCATGCGGTACACGTGGTCGGCACCGAACACCGCGACGTACTCGGGGCGTTCGTCGTAGATCAGGTTCAGGGACTGCAGGATCGCGTCCGCGCTGCCCAGGTACCAGCGCGGGCCGAGCCGCTGCTGGGCCGGGACCGGGGTGACGTAGTTGCCGAGCAGGCTGGACATCCGCCAGGTGGTGGTGATGTGGCGGTCCAGGGAGTGCGACTTGTACTGGGTGAGGACGCAGATGCGCAGGATGTCGGCGTTGACGAGGTTGGAGAGGACGAAGTCGACGAGGCGGTACGTGCCGCCGAAGGTGACCGCCGGTTTCGCGCGGTCCGCGGTCAGGGGCATCAGGCGCTTGCCTTCTCCGCCCGCCAGTACGATTCCGAGCACCGAAGGTCCGCCACGACGCATGGCCGCTCCCCTCACCCTGGTTGATCCCAGCCTGCCCCTGAGCACCGCGCGCTAAGCCTGTTTGAGGATCTCCCCGTAGAGCCGGGCCGTCCGGCGTGCCACCGCGTCCCAGCCGAACTCCCCCACCGCACGCTGCCGTCCGGCCTCCCCCATCCGCCCGGCGGTCTCCGGGTCCCCGACGAGTGAGTCCAGCGCCCGCGCGAGGCCCGCCTCGAAGTCGTCGTCGAGCGGGACGAGCAGGCCCGTCTTGCCGTCCTCGACGACCTCGGGGATGCCGCCGACCTTCGAGGCCACCACGGGAGTTCCGCAGGCCATCGCCTCCAGATTGACGATGCCGAGGGGTTCGTACACCGAGGGGCAGACGAACACGGCTGCGTGCGTGAGGAGTTGGATCACTTCCGGGCGGGGCAGCATCTGCGGGATCCAGTGCACGCCCTCGCGGACCCGGCTCAGCTCCTGGTAGAGGTCGCGGAACTCCCGGTCGATCTCGGGTGTGTCCGGTGCCCCGGCGCACAGCACGACCTGCGCGGCCGGGTCGATGTCCCGTACGGCGCGCAGCAGATGGGGCACGCCCTTCTGGCGGGTGATGCGCCCGACGAAGAGCACGTAGGGGCGGTCGGGGTCGAGACCGAACCGGTTGAGGACGTCGGTGCCGCGGTCGGGCCGGTACAGGGTGGTGTCGATGCCGTTGTGCACGACGTGGACCCGGGCCGGGTCCAGCGCGGGATAGCAGCTGAGGATGTCCTCGCGCATGGCTCCGGAGACGGCGATCACCCCGTCGGCGGACTCGATCGCGGTGCGCTCGGCCCAGCTCGACAGGGCGTATCCGCCGCCGAGTTGCTCGGCCTTCCAGGGGCGCAGCGGCTCCAGGGAGTGGGCGGTCATCACGTGCGGGATGCCGTACAGGAGCTTGGCGAGGTGGCCGCCGAGGTTGGCGTACCAGGTGTGGGAGTGGACGAGTTCGCGGCCTTCGAGGCCGGCGGCCATGGCGAGGTCCACGGAGAAGGTCCGCAGTGCGTCGTTCGAGGTGTCGAGCGCGGACCAGGGGCGGTGGCGCACTACGCCGACCGCGCGCCCTTCGCCCCAGCAGTGCACCTCCAGGTCGACCAGGTCCCGCAACTCCCGGGCGAGGAACTCGACATGGACACCCGCGCCGCCGTACACGTCCGGCGGGTACTCCCGGGTCAGCAGTCCCACACGCACCCGGAACCCCCTGTTCTCAGCGGTTTGTTGCCCTTTCATGGTCACCCAGATGGGGCGCGTGGGGAAGAGCGCGGGGCTCGTGTGAAGCAACAGTCACCGCACACGCCACCGCCCGGCACGCGGTAGTAGAGGCAGCAGCTGCGGCGCCGGAACGCGGTCCCGGTGAGCGTGCCGGTCTCGGCGAGGAGGGGGTGGCCGAAAAGTACCGCGGTCAGGGCGCGGGCCCGGGCGGCGACGTCCGTACGGCCGTTGGCGTGCGCCCACTGGTCCAGTTGCCGGGCGGCGCCCGCCAGGGCGGATCCCGCGTTGCCCCACAGCAGCCCGGTGGCGACGCGGTAGCGGGCGTGCACGACGTCGGTGAGCGGCTGGAGGTGACCGCCCAGGACGACGTCCGACACGCTCTCCGGGTCCGCGGGGAGCGGGCGCACCTCCGTGAGCCACAGGTCGTCCGGGGCGCTGCCGTCGGGGTCCCAGTGCAGCAGGCCCGGGTCGAGGTCGGGGATGCGGCCGTACAGGGCGGCGCAGCCGAGGGTCATCGACCAGAGCCGGGCCGCGAGCCCCTGCTGAGCCACGGAGGCGGCGATCCGCAACTCAGGGGCGTGCAGGGCGTTCGCGACCTTCCGGACGCGGAAACCCAGGGGGTCTCCGTGGGAATCCGACGACGGCTCCCGGTAGGTCTCCGCCAGAGTCGGCAGTGGCCGAGGCACTTCCCCGGGGGTGCGTAGTACGAAGAAGCCGCCGAGCGGCCGGAGCGCGGCGAGATGGGGGTCGAGATCCACGAAGAGCAGTAGTACCAAGGCCCGTCGGGGTTATCACCTGGGGGTCACCACCCGGGGCACCCGTCTTGGGGATGACTCCTCGGGCGCCGTACTCCATCGGTAGTACGACACAGTGCGTGCTCTGGTACGACGACGGGAAGAGGTTTTCGAGGGATCGTGTTGGCTATGAAAGCCGACCGTTCGCCGCGCCGGGGTCAGCGGCCCCGCCTCACGCAGAGGACCAGCTCATGAGCGCCCTCGCGTTGTCCGTGCTTCTGTCGTTCGTCTCCGCCGTCGCCTACGCGGGCGGGGCGATCGTACAGGAGCGTGTCGCGGTGTCCTCTCCGGGACAGCAGTTCGCGCCGATGCGTCGGCCGGGCTGGTGGGCGGCGGTCGCGCTGAACGGCCTCGGTGGTCTGCTGCACGTGGTGGCGCTGGCTTTCGGCCCGCTGAGTCTGGTGCAGCCGCTGGGTGCCCTGACGATCGTGTTCGCGCTGCCGATGGCGGCGCTGTTCGTGGGCCGCAAGGCCGGGTCGACGGCCTGGCGGGGCGCCATCATGGCGACCGTGGGTCTCGCCGGTCTGCTGTCCCTGGTCGGCGCCTCGGAGTCGCAGTCGCTGGCCACCACCGAGCGGGTGGCCGTGGCTCTCGTCACCGGCTCCGTCGTCGTGGCGCTGATGATCGCGGGGCGGGCGGCCCACCGGCATCCGGCGGTGCGCAGCATGCTGCTCGCGATCGGGTCCGGCATAGCCTTCGGCATGTCCTCGGTGTTCACGAAGATCGTCGCGATCGACTGGAACGGCGGAGTGTCGGCCGCCGACCTGCCCGCGCTGGCGACGATAGGCGTCTTCGCCACGGCCGGTCTGCTGTTGTCCCAGGCCGCCTACCGGGGCGCGGGACTCGCGGCGCCGCTGGCCACGCTGACGGTCGTGAACCCGGTGGTGGCGGCCGCGGTCGGCATCACGATGTTCGGCGAGACGTTCCGGTACGGCACCACGGGCACCGTGCTCGCCCTGGGCTGCGGTGTGGTGGCGGCGGGCGGCCTGATCCTGCTGACGACGGAGCGGATCGCCCGCACCGAGGCCCCGGCCTCGGCGGCTCTGCCCGAGGCGCAGCCCCGGCCGGCCCGGTCCGCCGCCCTGCCCGAGCCGGCTCCGGTGCCCGCCGAGGAGCTGCTCGCCGACCTTCCGGAGCAGGTCGCCGCGCTGCCGCACGAGGGCGTCCTCGTACCGGAGAGGGAGCTCCTCGAACCGGACGGGTCCGAGATCCGCGTACCGGAGGGGATCGAGGACATCCTCATCCCCGTCCAGGTCGCGGAGGGCGCGTACGAGGACGAGCCGCACGCCGAGGGCGAACCCCAGTACCTCTACGGTCCCTTCTACGGCGGCCCGTACGTCCCGACGCCGGTCCTCGACCGGCACCGTATCCGCGTCAAATCCTGACGCCACCGGCCCGGAGATAGGCCACCGGGTCGATGTCCGCGCCGAAGCCGGGCCCCGTCCGCACCTCGAAGTGCAGATGCGGGCCCGTGCTGTTGCCCGTGGACCCGGAGCGGCCGATGCGCTGTCCGGCGCCCACCGACTGTCCGTCCTTGACGGAGATCGCCGAAAGGTGGGCGTACTGGGTGTAGCGGCCGTCGGTGTGCCGGATCACCACCTGGTAGCCGAAGGAGCCTTCCCACCCGGCGCTCACGACCTGCCCGGCCCCGACGGACTTCACGGACGTCCCGGTCGGCACGGGGAAGTCGAGGCCGGTGTGGTAGCCCTTCGACCAGGCCGAACCCGCCTTGCGGTACGGGGTGCCCGACGGGGCGCTCACCGGGGCGACCATGGAGCGACTGGTCGTCGTCGCCTGCTCTTCCCGTTTCGGGGTGGTCTTCTCCGAAGGGGTCTTCTGGGGCGAGGACTTCGGGGTGGCCGCCGGCCGGTCCGTCTTCGGGGACGTCGTCGTGGCGGCCTTGCCGCGCAGTGCGAGCCGCTGGCCCGGAATGATCAGGTCGGGGTCCGCGCCGACGGCCTTCCGGTTCGCGGCGTACAGGCCCCGCCAGCCGCCCTTGACCTGCTCCGACTCGGCGATCCCCGAGAGGGTGTCACCGTGCACGACGGTGTACATCTCGGCGGTGCCGGCCCGTGACTGCGGCGGGGTCTGCGGCTGTACGTCCTGCACCGAGGTCTTCCTGCCGGTGCCGGCGGGGTGGATGTCGGGCGTGTCGCCGCCGCGCGTCAGCCCGGCCCGTACCGAGCACACCGGCCAGGCGCCGGGGCCCTGCCCGTCCAGCACCTTCTCCGCGACGGCGATCTGCTGGTCCTTGGTGGCCAGATCCGCGCGCGCCGCGTACCGGGTGCCGCCGTACGCCTCCCACGTCGACTGGGCGAACTGGAGCCCGCCGTAGTAGCCGTTGCCGGTGTTGACGTCCCACCTGCTGGTCGACTCGCACGCGGCGACCTTGTTCCAGGTGCTCACGTCGGCCGCCTGCGCGGTACCGGTGCCGATGAGCGGGAGCGCGATGCCCGCGCCGCCAGCGGTGACGGTGAGTGAGGCGCGGTTGATCCTGTTCGGCTGGTACCGGCGGTGCCGGCCGCGTACGGCCATGAAGGAGCCCCCCATTGACATGCGTCAGGAGGGGCAAAAGTAAGCGCTGCGAACGAGCCATGACAAGACAGCAAATCAGCCGCCTCTTCACGCCAAGTGGCGCGCGACCGGCGCACGTTGCCCGGCGCCCGGGACGACTGAGTGCGCCGGGGCCTTCCGTCCGTATCTGCCTGCGCGACATCGCGCCACCCGGATGTGCGGTCGGAGTACCGGCACGTCAGGATGGACGAAGGGCAATACTGGCGGGCATGAGCGGTACCCGTACCGCTGCTGTATCGAGATCACTAGGAGCCAACGCATGAGCACTTCGGCGCAGATCGGCGTCACGGGTCTCGCGGTCATGGGCCGCAACCTCGCCCGTAATTTCGCCCGCAACGGCTATACGGTCGCGGTTCACAACCGGACGTCGGCGCGCACGCACGCGCTGGTGGAGGAGTTCGGGAGCGAGGGCGATTTCATCGCGGCCGAGACGGCGAAGGATTTCGTGGCGGCGCTCGAGCGACCGCGGCGGCTTGTGATCATGGTGAAGGCCGGCGAGCCGACCGACGCGGTGATCCAGGAGTTCGCACCGCTGCTGGAGCCCGGCGACATGATCATCGACGGGGGCAACGCGCATTTCGCCGACACCCGGCGCCGCGAGCGCGACCTGCGTGAGCAGGGCATTCACTTCGTCGGCATGGGCGTCTCGGGTGGCGAGGAGGGCGCGCTGCACGGCCCGAGCATCATGCCGGGCGGCCCGAAGGAGTCGTACGACTCGCTGGGCCCGATGCTGGAGAAGATCTCCGCGAAGGCGAAGGACGGCGCGCCCTGCGTGACGCATGTCGGCCCCGACGGCGCCGGGCACTTCGTGAAGATGGTGCACAACGGCATCGAGTACGCCGACATGCAGCTCATCGGCGAGGCGTACCAGCTGCTGCGGGATGTCGCCGGGTACGAGCCCGCCCAGATCGCGGACATCTTCCGCACCTGGAACGAAGGCCGGCTGGACTCCTACCTGATCGAGATCACGGCCGAGGTGCTGTCCCACGTGGACGCGGCGACGGGCAAGCCGTTCGTGGACGTGGTCGTAGACCAGGCCGAGCAGAAGGGCACGGGCCGCTGGACGGTCCAGATCGCCCTGGACCTGGGCGTTCCGGTCTCCGGCATTGCGGAGGCCGTCTTCGCCCGCTCCCTGTCCGGGCACGCGGCACTGCGGGACGCCTCGCGGGACCTGGTGGGCCCGAAGGCGTCGCCGCTGAGCGAGGCGGAGGCGGGGGCGTTCGCCGACCGGGTGGAGCAGGCGCTGTACGCGTCGAAGATCGTGTCGTACACGCAGGGCTTCCACGAGATCGACGCGGCGCGCGCCGAGTACGACTGGGACATCGACCTGGGCGCCGTCTCGGCGATCTGGCGGGGCGGCTGCATCATCCGCGCGGCGTTCCTGGACCGGATCCGTGCGGCGTACGACGCCCGGGCCGACCTGCCGAGCCTGCTGTCCGACGACACGTTCGCGCAGGAGATCGCCGCGGCGCAGGACGACTGGCGTGAGGTGATCATCGCGGCGACGCGGCAGGGCGTGCCCACGCCGGGGTTCGCCGCGGCGCTGGCGTACTACGACGCGCTGCGTGCCGAGCGGCTGCCCGCGGCGCTCACGCAGGGGCAGCGGGACTTCTTCGGGGCGCACACCTATCGGCGGACCGACCGGGACGGGTCGTTCCACACGCTGTGGGGTGGGGACCGGTCGGAGGTTTCCGCCTAGTGGCTGGAGCGACCTTGTAGCCGGGGCGACTCCGCGCCCTTGAGCGGCATTGCGGTGGGCGGCCTTCGGTGGCCGCCCACCGCTTTCGCTTTTTCCGGCTCAGGTGAGTGGTGGGCCGGGTTCGGGCTCGGTACCGGCTCCGGCCCGGGGGGATCGGGGACGGTGACGGGTCCGGGGGTGCGGGCGGGTCGGGGGTGCCGTGGGGTGGGGCCCGGTGGCGAAGGCGGCGTCGGCCCGGGCCGGGGTGGTTCGGGGCGGCGGGGGCTCCGGGGGTGGTACCGGGTGGGGATCGGGTGGCTGCGGCTCCGGGCCCGGGGTGGGTCCCGGATGGACCGGGTCCGGATACGGGTTCGTCATGGCGTCCTCCGGCCAATCGGTGCGCGTCGGCTCTGGACTACTCCCCCGCGTACCCGAGGTGCGCGCCGCCAGTCACTCGCTCGCGTCGATCGGGGCGCCCAGGTGGGCGTCAGAAGCGCTCGGGGTGCTCCCGCAGCCAGTCCATCGCCGCCTCCAGCAGCCCGGGGTCGGGCGTGGGGGCCTCGTCGGGGTGGCGTTCGGCCCACTTCACGACGTACGGGCACAGCGGCGCGACGACGGCTCCCTCGCGCGCCGCCATCCCGTACAGCTCGCGTGCCAGGGAGCCCGCGATGCCCTTCCCCTCGTGGGCCGGCTCCACGACGGTGTGGACGGGGACCAGGGCGCGCGCCGGGGATTCGAGGACGAAGTACTCGATGCGGCCGGTGACTTCGTCGCCCTGGAGGGCCTCCAGGCGGCCCGCGGCCCGGTCGTCACGGATCTCGATGTCGCTCATGGCACGCTCCTGGTCCGTCGTCAGGCTGAGGATGAGTGCGGTCAGGCCACCGGTACGGCCTGCGGGCTGCGCTCCTGGTCCGAGCCCGGCACCGGCTCGGACGGGTCCGCGCCCAGGGCCACGATCCGGTTGGCGCCGTCCACGTGCACGACCCGCGGCTCGAACTCCCGTGCCTCGGCGTCGGCCATCTGAGCGTAGCTGATGATGATCACCAGGTCGCCGGGGTGGACGAGATGGGCGGCGGCGCCGTTGATCCCGACGACCCCGGAACCGCGCTCGCCCTCGATGACGTAGGTCTCCAGGCGGGCGCCGTTGGTGATGTCGACGATGTGGACGAGCTCACCGGGCAGCAGGTCGGCGGCGTCGAGGAGGTCCGCGTCGATGGTCACCGATCCCACGTAGTGCAGGTCGGCCTGGGTGACGGTGGCTCGGTGGATCTTGGATTTGAACATGGTACGGATCATCGAGGTACTCCCACAAATAGGCTCCCTGCCCGCGTTGTTGCAGGTCAAGGGCTGTTTCCATACCTACGGCGAGTTGCAGGTTCCCTCGCCGACGGCCGGGATCAGAGTACGCAATGGACCTCTCAGACCTTCGTGACGATCGCCACATCGGGGCTCGGAGGTCACGCCGCTGCGCCGGCTGGGCGTCTGATCGAGACGCCGCGAAGTGCTCCCACGCCGTGTGCACCTGCCCCCCGCCATCCCCGAATCGCGTGATGACCGCGACGCAGTGAGCTCTCGGCGATCGCTGCGAACACCCCCCCCCCCCGGCGGTTCGCTCGGTGACGTGCACGCGGCCGTGGCACGCTCGGGCGCGCGGAACACCCATCGCACGATGGGCAGTCGGTACGACTCGGCCGCGGGCCGGACGGCAGAGCCGTGCCCGGCGAGAGGGAGTGCTCCGACCCTCTCGCCGGGCGGTCGGCGTCAGCCGTCCTCGCCGCGGGGCCCGACCGGCCTTTTTCACGCCTTGTGCTGCATGGAGCTCCGTGCCGGATTGCCCTGTTCGGCGGCCTTGGGGTCCTTCTCGTCGGCCTTGGCCCGTACGCCGTCGGCGATGCGCTTGCCGATGGTCTCGTCGATGTTCGACCAGTACGCGAAGGCACGCTCGAGGACGGGCTCGCTCACTCCGTTGAGGAGATGTCCTACGACGTTGTCGACCAGACGGTCGCGGGCGGCGTCGTCCATGACCTCGCGCACCAGGGTGCCGGGCTGACCCCAGTCGTCGTCCTCGGGGTGGGAGACGTAGGCGGCCCGGGTGATCTCGCCGTCGGCCGTCCAGCTGGGCGGGGATCCGTAACGCTCGGTGTCCGCCGCGGGGCCGCCTTTGGAGTTCGGGGCGTACACCGGGTCGGTCGTGTTCCGGTAGGCCATCGCACCGTCCTTGGAGTAGGTGTGGACGTCGACGACCGGGGCGTTCACCGGAAGCTGCTGGTAGTTGCCGCCGATGCGATGGCGGTGGGCGTCCGCGTAGGAGAACAGTCGGGCCAGCAGCATGCGGTCCGGGCTCGGACCGATGCCGGGGACGAAGTTGTTGGGCTGGAACGCCGCCTGTTCGATCTGAGCGTGGTTGTCGGTGGGGTTGCGGTCGAGCGTCATGCGACCGACCGGGATGAGCGGGTAGTCCCCGTGCGGCCACACCTTGGTGAGGTCGAACGGGTTGAAGCGGTAGCCCGCGGCCTCCTCGTACGGCATCACCTGCACATACAGGGTCCAGCTGGGGTGGTCACCGTCCCGGATGTGCTCGAAGAGATCCCGGGTGTGGTAGTCCGTGTCGGCCGCGGCCATCTGGTCGCCCTCGTGCTGGGTGAAGAACTCGACGCCCTGGTCGGTCTTGAAGGTGTACTTCACCCAGAACCGCTCGCCGGCGGCGTTGATCCACATGTAGGTGTGGGAGGTGTAGCCGTTCATGTGGCGCCAGGTCCGCGGGATGCCGCGGTCCCCCATCAGCCACGTGACCTGGTGGGCGGACTCCGGGGAGAGGGTCCAGAAGTCCCACTGCATGTCGTGGTCGCGCAGGTTGTTGTCCGCGCGGCGCTTCTGGGACCGGATGAAGTGCTGGAACTTCATCGGGTCCTTGACGAAGAAGACCGGCGTGTTGTTGCCGACCATGTCGTAGTTGCCCTCGCTGGTGTAGAACTTCACCGCGAAACCGCGCGGGTCACGCCAGGTGTCCGGGCTGCCGCGCTCGCCGGCGACGGTCGAGAAGCGGATGACCAGGTCGGTGCGCGTACCGGGCTGGAACAGGGCGGCCTTCGTGTAGGCACTGACATCGTGTGTCACCTCGAAGTGACCGAAGGCGCCGCTTCCCTTGGCATGCGGCTGCCGCTCGGGAATGCGCTCTCGATTGAACTGCGCCATCTGCTCGATCAGATACGCGTCCTGCAGCAGGATCGGCCCCCCGGGGCCCACGGTGAGCGAGTGTTCGTCACTCTCCACCGGTGCGCCGGAATCGGAGGTGGTGGCGGGTCGGATCTCCGTCATGAGTCGTCCCTTTCCTGGTGTGTCGACGGCCAGGTCGCGACTACCGTGCGGACGCGGCATAGCCGATCCCAGCCGACACTTTTTTCCCATATGGCGCGTGACCCGGAGCAGGCGAGATAAACGCCCCGGCCTCGACCCACCGGCATCGGGAGCGCAGGTAAGGAGCACGTGGGAGAATGCTCCCGCCGCGTCTCAGCCGACCTCATGCGCACCCGTGAAGGTCCTGCGGTCAGCGCGCAATACTCGGGTCCCGATCCATCCCCACCTGGCATTATGGGAGCGGACGGAGATCCACCCGTTCTGTGTCGCAGTGGGGGCTAGAGGCAGTGCCACAACGGAATTCAGCTGACGATCACTTGCGCGCCCTTCACCAGCAGGGATGGGAGGCCGCGTGTTCTCTCCACCGCCACCTGCGCAGCGGAGGGGAGTTGGCCCCGATCGCCACTCCAGGTGTGCTGCTCGAACAGGGTGAGATCGCATACGGCGACGTAGCGGCGGACTACTCGCGCTTTTACGGCACGAACGTGACCTACAACCAGCGCTCGGGCTTCTACTTCGGGTCACCGATGTTCGTCGCCGCCGGGCTGGTCGGAGACGCGCTCGCCAACAACAGCGCCCGCAACCGTGCGCAGGCGATGGCTCAGGCGCAATGGCGGGACTTCTCCTCCTGCCGCGCGATACTCACCGACCGTCGCATGCTGCTGCACGTCGCGGCCGAGAACCGTTGGGTGACGGTTCGGCACCACGAGATCATCAGTTTTCTTCCCGTGCTCGACCAGTGGGCGCTGTTCACCGACTACCAGCAGTGGGAGCCGATGCGGTTGGCCGGGCCGACCGTGCCGTGGTTGACCGCCGCGACGATCTCCGTGCTCAACCGGGGCCGCTCCGAGTACCAGCAGCTGCCTCCACTGCCGCTGCCGGACTGATCTCCTCGTCTCTGTCGGTCACTTGCTGCGCCGCAGCGTTCCGGTGTCCTCCACGCTCGTCACTTCGTAGCGCAGACTGCCGTCGCCCGAGGGGGTCAGGATGAGATCGACCTCGTCGACGCAGTTGAAAGGATCACTTTCCTTGGTGATCTCCTCTCGGACCTGTACCGAATGCCCGGTGTCCATGGTGAGGACCCATCGGCCGCTGCACGCGAGCGACGGGTACTCGACGGTGGCCACCTGGTCGCCGATCTCTCCACCCTTGTAGTTCACCTGGACCGAGTAGAGGCTGCCGTCCGACTCGCGAATGTTCCCGGTCCACTTGCCCTTGTAGTCGGCAGGGGACGCCTTCGGGGACTTCGCGGAGGAAGCATCCCCGGACGCCCCGGAGTTGGCTCGGTCCTCTTTCCCTCCGAGGCCGGGAACCACCACTGCCAGAACGATGGCGAATACGACGATGGCGGCAAAGGTGAGCAGCACGGGACCGACCCGGCTCGTGCTGCGGCCGCCCGGCTGGAAGCCACCCGGTACCGGCGGCATCGGTGGTGTGGTCACCGTTGTCCGGGGTGTCGGCATCGGCGGCATGGGGGTCGGCGTGGGGGTCGGCGCAGGCGTGGGTACAGGGGGCATCGGTACCGGCGTCGGAGTGCCCGGCGGCGGAGGCGGTACGCGCCCGCCCAGCATGGTCGGCAGGGCGTGCACGTCGTCCCCGACACGACCCGCCGGGTTGTCGACCTGGGTCGGCGGCGGCGCCTCCTCGAGGTCGAGGAGGGTGGCGGCGTGCCGGCCGAGCTCCGCTGTCAGGGCGCCCGGAAGCCACGCGTCCGAGCTGCCGTCCGCCGTGGCCGCTTCTGCCGTCGCCACGATCTCCGACAGCTGAATCCGCTGCTCGGGCTGCTTGGCGAGGCACCGCCGCACGAACTCTGCCAGCGGCTCGGAGATCCCCTCCAGGTCCGGTTCGTCCTCGGTCACCCGCAGCATGACCGCGTGGGCGCCACTGTCCGGGGCGCCGAACGCCTGGCGGCCCGTAGCGGCGAACACCAGCACCAGGCCGAGGCTGAACACGTCGCTCATCCCGGTGATCTCGCTGCCCAGGATCTGCTCGGGCGACATGTACCCCGGAGAGCCGACCATCGCACCGGTGCGGGTCAGCACACTGGCCTCCGCCGCGCGGGCGACACCGAAGTCGATCACCCGGGGACCGTTGACCGTCAGCATGACGTTCGACGGCTTGAGGTCCCGGTGCACCAGCCCGCAGCCGTGGATGCTCTGCAGTGCACGGGCCAGACCGGAGGCCAGGTGCCACACCGACCGCTCCGGCAGCGGCCCGCCCATCTCGGTCACTGCCTCGTGCAAGGTGGGACCGGCGACATACCCGGTGGCGACCCAGGGTGTGTCCGCCTCGGTGTCGGCATCCAGGACCGGGGCCGTCCACTCCCCGCCGACCTGGCGCGCCGCGGCCACCTCCGCGCGGAACCGGCGGCGGAACTCCGCGTCGTAGGCCAACTGCGCATGGACCAGCTTCACTGCGACCGTGCGCCCCCGCTGCGACCGGCCGAGGAACACCCGCCCCATGCCCCCGGCCCCGAGCCGTCGGAGCAAGCGGTAGTCCCCGACTTGTGTGGGATCGCCGGGCCGCAAGTTCTCCATGACCGTTTCGTCCCCCTGTTTCCCTAGCCCGAGTGCCCTCGGCTCAGCATCGCACTACAGCCCGACGCTCAATGCAACATCACCGGTTGCGCCTGCGGCTGTTACAGGTGGATCACACTGTCATCGGAGGGCCAAGGCCGCGTCGGGTCACTCCACCGCGGTGGGCCTGCGGGACGCCGCCATCGCCTCGTTGACGTCCCTCAGCGGGCGCAGCCGGTAGGCGTAGGAGTAGTCGCGGCTCGGGAACAGCTTGTACTGGTCGTGGGTGTGCGCACCCCAGCTGTTGTCGCCGCCCAGGCCCATCTGGCGGTGGTTGACACGCAGGACCACCTCGTCGCGCGGGGTGAGCTGGTAGTCGTGGCGGACGCCGGAGGAGAGGTCCTCCGGGGTGAAGTGCGAGGCGTTGACCTCCAGCAGGGGTTCGCCGGAGACGAGGAGGCCGGTGCCCCTGGCGTCGGTCAGGGCGATCCATCGGACGTCGGTCTTGTTGCCGTTCTCCTGGGGGCGGATGTACGGCGTCCACTGCTCGGAGACGGTTCCGGAGTACACGCCCACGTCGGTGGCGTCGCGGCGGTCGACGTAGTTCTCCTCGGGCCCGCGGCCGTAGTAGCGCAGCCGCTCGAAACGCCCCGGCAGGCACAACAGCGTGCCGACCTCCGGGATGTAGGGCAAGGACGCGGCGCCCGGGTGCAGGATGTTGTCGACCTTGATCTCGCCGTTGCCGAACACCGTGTAGGTGGTGGTGTACGTCGACTCGACGGAAGTCGGCAGCGTGCCGCTGACCTTGATCTCCACCGCCTTGTCGCGCAGGGCGCGCACCGCCACGGCCGTCACCTTGCGGTTCGTGCCCGCGTCGCGCCAGGTCTGGTTGCGGGTGTGCTGGCCGTTGCCGCGGTCGTTCTCGGTGGGCGCCCGCCAGAAGTTCGGTACCGGTCCGGAGGTGAGGAGCCGGGTGCCGCGTGACTCGTACGACGTGATGACGCCGGTGCTCTTGTCCATGGTGACCGAGAAGTCCTCGCCCTTGACGGTGACGGCCTTGTCGCCGTCCTCATGGTGGAGGGACGGCACGTTCGACAGGGGGACGGGCGTCACGGCGGGGGTGTCGGCGTCGAGGGCGAGTTGCTGCTTGGCCACCTCGAAGCCCGCCTTCGCCCACGGCGTGGATTCCTTGGTGGTGAAGGAGAGCTGGAGGAAGTACTCGGTGCCCGGGGCCGGGTCGTCCGGCAGCTTCACCGGCACCGTGATGTCCTTGCTGCCGAGCGGCGGGACGTCCAGCTGGGCGCGGCTCAGCTTGCCGCGCCGCACCACCTCACCGTCGGCGAGCAGCTCCCAACGGCCGTCGAACTCACGGAGGTTGGTGAACAGGTACTCGTTGGTGAGGGTGATGGCCGCGCCGGGGGTCAGCGCGTCACCGGACGCCGGTGCCGCGTTGACCGCCTGGTAGATCTGCTTGATCTCGGCCGCCTTGCCGGTGTGGCGGCGGTCGGCGGTGACGATGCCGTCGGCGTTGGAGGTACCGTCGTTGGGGTTGTCGCCCCAGTCGCCGCCGTACGGGAAGAAGGTCTTCGCGCGGGGCCGCTTCTCGGTGAGGTCGACGGTGGCCGCGTCGAACCAGAAACGTACGCCCTCGTCAGCGGGTCGGCGGCTGTCGGTGCCGAGTTCGGCGGCGCTGAGCGCACGGGCGTACACCCGGGCTCGGCGGATCGTGCCGCTGAACTCCCGGGTGGGGTTGTCCACGTCGGTGGCGAGGGCGAGGGGCGCGGTGTTGGTGGCGGGCCGGCGCGTGGTGGTACGGGTGGACTTCACCTCGCCGTCGACGTGGAGGGTCAACGTGCCCGTGTCCGCGTCGAAGACGCCGGCGATGTGGTGCTCGCGGCCGGTCCAGTCGGCCGGGAGGGTCCAGTTCGCGGTGATCCACTGGCCGCCGCCGTGGATGAAGAACTCCAGGGTGTCGTCCGACTGCTTCAGGGCGTACTGGGTGTCGCCCTTGGCGATGATCGGCTGGTGGTAGCCGGTGTAGTGCGGGGTGACCCAGGCCTCCAGGGTGAGCGAGCCGGTGAGGTCGAGGCGCTCGTCGCGCGGGAAGACGGTGGCTCCGGAGACGCCCTTGGCGCGATCGAAGGTGCCGCTCGCGGTGAGGATCTCGCCGCGCAGGGCGACCGGCCCGGACTCGGTGAGGAACTTGCGGGTCGGCACGGGCCAGTTCAGTGACTGGTCGACGAAGTCCCAGATCCAGCCGCCCTGGAGTACGTCGTAGCGGCGGACGATGTCCCAGTACTCCTTGAAGTTGCCGTTCGAGTTCCCCATCGCGTGCGCGTACTCGATCATGACGTACGGCCGGGTGTCGGCGGTGTCCTTCGCGCGCTGTTCGACGCGGGACGGGCTGTCGTACATCTCCGAGCGGATGTCGCTGATCGTCGGCCGGTCGTCGCCCTCGTACTGGATCACGCGGGTCGGGTCGTAGGACTTGATCCAGTCGTGCATGGCGACGAAGGTGCTGCCGCCGCCGGCCTCGTTGCCGAGGGACCAGATGACGACCGAGGGGTGGTTCTTGTCGCGGTGGACCATGCTCTGCGCGCGGGCCACGCATGCCTTGGTCCAGTCGGCGTGGTTGCCGGGGTACTCGCCGCGGATGCCGTGGGTCTCGAGGTTGGTCTCGTCGACGAGGTAGAGGCCGTACTCGTCCGCGAGTTCGTACCACAGCGGGTTGTTGGGGTAGTGAGAGGTGCGGACGGAGTTCATGTTCATCCGCTTGATGATCTCGATGTCCTTGACCATGTGCGCGCGGGTGAGTGCCATGCCGCTGTCGGGATGCATCTCGTGCCGGTTCGCGCCGCGGAAGGACACCGGCTTGCCGTTGATCCGCATCAGGCCGTCCCTGAGCGCGAACTCGCGCAGGCCGACGCGGTGCGAGAGGGTCTCGATCACCTTCCCGGCCGGGTCGCGCAGCCGCAGTACGGCGGTGTAGAGGTTCGGGTGCTCGGCGGACCACAGCTTCGGTTCGGGCACTGCTCTGCTCGCCCGGACGGTCACGTCCTCACCGGCAGGGGCGGACGCGAGGTCGACCGCCTGCTGGAGCGGCCTGGACCAGACGGCGTGGCCGCGGGCGTCGTACAGCTGCGTCTCGACGGAGTAGCCGCCCTCCCCCGGCCCCCCGTACGAGCGCACGCTCGCAGTGACGGACAACTCGGCGGCCGTGCAGTCGTCGTTCAGCGGGGTGTCCAGCTTGAAGTCACGCAGGCGCACTTCGGGGGTGGAGTAGAGGTAGACCGAGCGGAAGATGCCGCTCAGCCGGATCATGTCCTGGTCCTCCAGCCAGTCGCCGTCGGAGAAGCGGTAGACCTCGACGGCGATCTGGTTGGTGCCGGGCTTGAGGTGCGGGGTGATGTCGTACTCGGCGGGGGTGAACGAGTCCTCGGCGTACCCCACCAACTCCCCGTTGATCCACACGTAGTGCGCGGACTTGACGCCCTCGAAGTGCAGGAAGGTGCGCCGCCCCGACCAGCCGCGCGGCACGGTGAAGGTACGGCGGTACTGCCCCACCGGGTTGAAGCGGGTCGGAGCGGCCGGGGGCTGCGCCTCCTCGCCGAGGCCGTTCGGGCCCCACCAGGGGTAGGTGATGTTGACGAAGATCGGGCGGTCGTAGCCGTGCATCTGCCAGACGGCGGGGACCGGGATGGTGTCCCAGTCGCTGTCGTCGACGTCGGTGCGATGGAAGTCGGCGTCCCGGTCGTCGGGGCGGTCGGCGTAGGCGAACTTCCACTTGCCGTCGAGGCTCAGCCGGTACGGCGAGCGGGTACGGTCGGCGTCCAGCGCCTGCCTGACGTCCGCGTACGGCATGAGGGTGGTGTGCGGCGGCTGGGTGCCGATGCGGAAGACGTCGATGTGGCCGTTCCACTCCGGGGTGTCGGCCACCGATCCGGCCCCCTCGGCCGCGTGCACCGTGGCGGACGATCCGGAGACGGCGAGCGCACCGAGCAGGGCGGCTCCTCCCTCCAGCAGACGGCGGCGGCTGACCGGCACACCCGGCCTGCGCGACGGTCCGGTGGGGGGCACGGGGGTGAGCGGCATCGACGGGGCCTTCCTCGGGACGACAGTGCGGCGCTGCGCGGCTTGAGGGAGCGTCAGATCATGTGCGGTGCTGTTGGGAAACCCAACGCACACTAGGTTGTGAACACAGTGGAAGCAATGATGCTGTCGAGGCTTGTGTGTTCCTGATGGGTACGGCCGTCGACCTTGGCCGAATCCAGCTGCTCGAACTGGGTCCGGTACAGCTCGGCGTAGCGTCCGCCGGCGGCCAGCAACTCGTCGTGGGTGCCGCGTTCGACGATCCGACCGGCCTCGACAACCAGGATCAGGTCGGCCGCCCGCACGGTGGACAACCGGTGGGCGATCACGACCGCGGTCCTGCCCTCCAGCGCCTCGGTGAGCGCCTCCTGGACGGCGGCCTCGGAGGTGTTGTCGAGGTGGGCGGTGGCCTCGTCGAGGATGACGACGCGCTGGCGGGCCAGCAGCAGCCGGGCGATGGTCATCCGCTGGCGTTCACCGCCGGAGAGCCGGTAGCCGCGCTCGCCGACCACCGTGTCGAGGCCGTCGGGCAGGGACCGTACGAGATCGTCGAGGCGGGAGCGGCGCAGGGCGTCCCACAGTTCGGCGTCGGTGGCGGTGGGGCGGGCCAGCAGCAGGTTGGCGCGCACCGTGTCGTGGAAGAGGTGGCCGTCCTGGGTGACCATGCCGAGGGTGCCGCGCAGGGACTCGGCGCTCAGGTCGCGGACGTCGGCGCCGCCCACGCGTACGGCGCCCTCGTCGACGTCGTAGAGCCGCGGGAGGAGTTGGGCGACGGTCGACTTGCCCGCGCCGGACGAGCCTACGAGGGCGACCGTCTGGCCGGGTTCGGCGCGGAAGGAAATGCCGTGCAGCACCTCGGCGCCGCCGCGCGTGTCGAGGGTCGCGACCTCCTCCAGGGAGGCGAGGGAGACCTTGTCGGCGGACGGGTAGCCGAAGCGGACGTTGTCGAACTCCACCGACACCGGGCCGTCGGGGACGTTCTTCGCGTCCGGCTTCTCCTCGATCAGCGGCTTCAGGTCGAGCACCTCGAAGACGCGCTCGAAGCTGACCAGGGCGCTCATGACCTCGACGCGGGCGCCGGCGAGCGCGGTCAGGGGTGCGTACATACGGGTCAGCAGCAACGCCAGTGAGACGACGGCGCCCGGCTCCAGGGTGCCGCGCAGGGCGAACCAGCCGCCGAGGCCGTAGACCAGAGCGAGGGCCAGGGCCGACACCAGGGTGAGCGCGGTGATGAACACCGACTGGGCGGTGGCCGTCCGCACGCCGATGTCGGCCACCCTGCGGGCCCTGGCCGTGAACTCCTCCGACTCCTCCCCCGGGCGCCCGAAGAGCTTGATCAGCGTGGCGCCTGGTGCCGAGAAGCGCTCGGTCATGCGGGTGCCCATCGACGCGTTGAGCGCGGCGGCCTCCCGCTGCATGCGGGCCATCCGGTGACCCATGCGGCGGGCCGGGATCACGAACACCGGGAGCAGGACGAGGGCGAGCAGGGTGATCTGCCAGGACAGGGTGAGCATGACGGCGAGGGTGAGCAGCAGTGTGACGAGGTTGCTGACCACGCCGGACAGCGTGTTGCTGAAGGCGCGCTGGGCGCCGATGACGTCGTTGTTGAGACGGGAGACCAGCGCTCCCGTACGAGTACGTGTGAAGAACGCGACCGGCATGCGCTGCACATGATCGAACACAGCCGTGCGCAG
The DNA here is from genome assembly GCF_041051905.1 of Streptomyces sp. R11. NCBI lineage: Bacteria > Bacillati > Actinomycetota > Actinomycetes > Kitasatosporales > Streptomycetaceae > Streptomyces > Streptomyces sp. R11. The sequence continues at coordinate 8,107,004 of NZ_CP163432.1, read as the reverse complement.
ATCGAGGATGAGTCCCTCGCCGAGCGTCGCCGACAGGCGCCTGGCGATGACCCCGAGCACCGCCTCCGCCACCGCGATCAGGGCGATCAGCAGGGCCAGGCGGACGACGGTGCCCTCGTCGCCGCCCGTCACGATCGCGTCGACGACGCGTCCGGCGAGTACGGGGGTCGCGACGGCGAGCAGCGCGGTCATCATCCCGAGCACGACGAAGAACGCGATCCGGCGGCGGTGCGGGCGGGCGAAGGCGGCGATGCGGCGCAGCGTGGCGCGGGCGAAGGGACGGCGCTCCTGCTCGGCGTTCATGACGCTGTGCAGCTGGGTCCAGGCTGTGGTCTCCATGCTCATGCGAGAGAACGTAGAACCTCAAGCAATGTTGAGGTCAACATCGAATCGGCGGATGTCGTCGTCGACCGGTTCGCCGAAGTCGATATCGACGGGTTCGCCGAGATCGGTGTCCGTCCGCAGCCGGTCCGTAAGGCGCCGTCCCCGCTCCCGCTACCCGCAGTTGTCGCAACGTGGAGAACCTCTCCGAATGTGACAGCCGTACGACTCCCAGCGGGACGCCTGATCAGACGTCTCCCGATCCGCCAGATACTGGTCCTGCTTCCGCTCGCCCTCGTCATCGTGGTCGCGGTGCAGCACCGCTCCGTGCTCGCCGAGGGCATCGGTCATCTGGCGACGGCCAAGTGGCCGTGGCTGCTCGCAGCGGCCTGCGCCACCTGCCTGACCTGGGTCGCGGCGGCCGTCACCCGGCAGGGTGCCGTGATCGACCGGCTGCCCAGACTGCGGCTGCTCGTCACGCAGTTCGCGGCGGGCTCCGCCAATCATCTGCTGCCCACCGGGCTGGGCGCGAGCGCGGTCAACCTGCGCTTCATGACGGTGTGCGGGCTGCCGCTCGCCCGTTCCTCGGCCGCGCTGGCCCTGTATCTGCTCGCGGAGAGCGTGGCCCGCGTCGGCCTGCTGGCCGCGCTGCTGATCGCCTTCCCGCACGCGCTGCAACTCGGGCCGCTCCTGCCGGAGGGGGCGTGGGGCCCGCTGCTGCTGATCATCGGCGCGGCGGCGATCGTGATCGTGGCCGCCTTCGCACTCGTACGCCGGCTGCGCACCGCCGTTTTCTCCTTCCTGCGCACCGCGCTGGACGAAGCGCGCTCGGTGCACACCCGTCCGTCCCGGGCGCTGGCGTTGTGGGGCGGTTCGCTGGCCTTCCCCGTACTGCAGGCGGCCGGGCTGGTCCTCGTCGGGCTCGCCCTGGGGCTCGACGTGCCGCCGGCCCACATGGCGCTCGCCTATCTGGCGGCGACCGTCGCCGTCGCCCTGGTGCCGACGCCCGGCGGGCTCGGCTCGGTCGAGGCCGCGCTGATCGTGGCACTGGTGGCGGCGGGCGGCCCGGTGGCGGTGGCGACGGCGGTCGTGCTGGCGTACCGGATCATCACGGTGTGGCTGCCGCTGCTGCCGGGGGCGTTGACGCTGGGGGCGCTCGTGCGCTTCAAGGTCATCTGATCAAGGTCGTCCGATCCGGGCGGCCCGATCAAGGCGTCCGATGGTCCGATCAAGGCCGTCCGACCGATCGGTTCCGGTGGAAGGTCATGTGACCAGTCAGTAACGTACGGGTTCCGACCCACGGAAAGGACCCCCGCCATGCCGGTCCGCGTCGAGCGCCAGGGGCACGTCACCACCGTCGTCCTCTCCCGACCGGAGGTCCGCAACGCGGTCGACGGGCCCACGGCCGCCGATCTCGCCGACGACTTCCGGGAGTTCGACGCCGACGACGAGGCGCGGGTGGCGGTGCTGTGGGGCGAGGGTGGCACGTTCTGCGCGGGCGCCGACCTGAAGGCGCTCGGCAGCGGGCGGGGCAACGCGGTCACCGAGGACGGTGACGGCCCGATGGGGCCGACCCGGCTGCGGCTGTCCAAGCCGGTGATCGCCGCGGTCGCCGGGCACGCCGTGGCGGGAGGCCTCGAGCTGGCGTTGTGGTGCGATCTGCGGGTCGCCGAGGAGGACGCCGTCTTCGGGGTGTTCTGCCGCCGCTGGGGTGTGCCGCTGATCGACGGCGGCACGGTACGACTGCCCCGGCTGATCGGCACGAGCCGCGCGATGGACATGATCCTGACCGGACGCCCGGTGCCGGCGAACGAGGCGTACGAGATGGGGCTCGCCAACCGTGTCGTGCCGAGCGGACGTGCCCGCGCCGAGGCCGAGGAGCTGGCCGCCACGATCGCGCGGTTCCCGCAGGCGTGCCTGCGCGCCGACCGCGCCTCCGTGCTCGACCAGGAGGGACTTGCCGAGCCGGCCGCGATGTGCGCCGAACTCCGGCACGGCGTGGGCGTGTTGACGGAGAGCCTGGAGGGCGCCTCCCGCTTCGCCTCAGGTGCGGGGCGGCACGGGTCGTTCTCGGACATGTGACTCGGTTCACCGACTGCGGCATCCCGTACGCCATCCCGTACCGCACCCCGTACGCCATCCCGTGCCCCGTCGCTGCGGGAGCGTGCGCGGCGTTGAGCGCCCCCCGAGCGGCGCTCGCGCATCAAGCGCGCCTTCGGAGGCGGGCGTTCCGCCCTCGCGGGGCCGGAAGTTCGAGGGAGAATGCCGGAAAGCGGCCGATCAGGCCGTCCGGCCGACGCTCCTGGTGCGAACACGTGTACCCGATACGGCAGGATGAGCCCTCGCGCCGGTCTCGGGGGATGGGGTGGTCGGCGCGACGGCACATCGCGGAATCGAGCAGGTGACAACGTGACGAGACTTCACATCCGGCCGTCGGCGAAGGGGTTCGCCGCAGCTTCTCTCCCGGGGGGTGACCGGTGACGCGAGCGCTCACAGTGGACGACCTGGTGATCGCCGGGATCGCGCTGGCGGCGGGGTTGCTCGCGGCTTTCCTGCTGCGGATGCTGCTGCGCTGGCTGGGCAAGCACGCCGATCGCACCCGCTGGAGCGGCGACGACCTCATCGTGGACACGCTGCGCACCGTGGTGCCGTGGGCGGCGTTCCTCGGCGGCGCGGCCTCCGCGGGCGCCGCGCTGCCGCTGACGAAGACGGTCCAGCACAACGTCAACCAGATCCTGACCGTGCTGCTCATCTTCGTCGTGACGCTGTCGGTGGCCCGCGGGATCGCCGGGCTGATGCGGACGGTCACCCAGTCCCGCCCCGGCGTCGCCGGTTCGGCCACGATCTTCGTCAACATCACCCGGGTCCTGATCCTGGCCATCGGCTTCCTGGTGGTGCTGCAGACGCTGGGCATCTCCATAGCTCCCCTGCTCACAGCCCTGGGCGTCGGCGGTCTGGCGGTCGCGCTGGCCCTGCAGGACACACTCGCCAACCTCTTCGCGGGCATCCACATCCTCGCCTCCAAGACCGTCCAGCCCGGCGACTACATCCGGCTGAGCAGCGGCGAGGAGGGCTACGTCGAGGACATCAACTGGCGCCAGACGACCGTGCGCGCGCTCTCCAACAACCTCATCGTCATCCCCAACGGGGAGCTCGCGAAGACGAACATGACCAACTTCATGCGGCCCGAGCAGGAGTTGACGATCCTGCTCCAGGTCGGCGTCGCCTACGACAGCGACCTGGACCACGTCGAGCGGGTGACCAACGAGGTCATCGCCGAGGTGATGGCCGAGGTCGAGGGCGCCCTCCCGGACCACGAGCCGATCATCCGGTTCCACACCTTCGGCGACTCACGGATCGGCTTCACGGTCATCCTGGGCGTCGGCGAGTTCAGCGACCAGTACCGGATCAAGCACGAGTTCATCAAGCGCCTGCACAAGCGCTACCGCACGGAGGGCATCCGCATTCCGGCGCCCATGCGGACGGTGGCGATCCAGCAGGGGACGGTGTCGATACCGCAGCAGTCGATACCGCATCCGCGCCTCCCCGGAGAGGCGGACGAGGTGACCCCCGTCCGCCTCGACTGACTGCTCGGACGTGCCTAGAGGGTGGCCGAGTTGTCGTGGGACCGGCTGCTCTTACGGCTGTGCGGCGCGGCGAGGGCCGGATTCACCGGGGTGACCGTCCAGTCCGGGTGCCCCGGCATCCGCGGCGTCTTCGTGCCGTACAGCCAGTCCCGCAGGAATCCGGTCAGATCCTGGCCGGAGACCTCGGAGGCCACGGCGATGTAGTCCTCCGTCGACGCCGAGGAGTTGCGGAACCGGGCGAGGAAGGCGCGCTCAAGGGCGTTGAAGGCCTGCTCGCCGACGAGGTTGCGCAGCGCGTACAGGACCAGGACGCCGCCCAGGTAGCGCTGGCTGTCGAAGAGGTTCACCGCGTTCGGCGCCGCGACCGGCCCCGAGTCGTGGCGCCACTGGTCGCCGCGCGCGTAGGTGTCCTTCATCCGCGCTTCCATCGAGGTGAGGCCGAGGGAGTCGGGCCAGCCACGCTCGTAGCGGTAGAGCAGCCCGTAGAAGTCGGCGTGGCCCTCGTTGATCCACAGGTCGGCCCAGGTGGCGGGGCTGACGCTGTTGCCGAAGTAGGAGTGGACCAGCTCGTGCATCATGTGCGAGCCGATCTTCGGCTCCGCCTGGAGCAGGTAGTTCGGCTTGTAGATGGTGAGGGTCTGGGTCTCCAGGCCCGTGAAGTCGAAGGCGTTCGGGTCGTCGGAGTTGCAGGGCAGCAGTCCGTACGTCTCGAACGGGTACGCCCCGAGCCGCGTCTCCAGCCATGCCACGATCCCCGGCGTGAGTGCCAGTGCCGGCTCCAGTGCCTCGGCCCGTGCGGTCGGGACGACGTCCCGCAGCGGGAGGCCGTTCGGGCCCTGCCGCTGCTTCACCACGTAGTCGCCGACCGTTATCTGGATCAGCTCCGTGGCCATGGGCTCGCGGGAGCGGTACGTGTAAGCCGTACGGTCGCCGTCCAGACGCTGGGTGCGCACGAGCCGGCCGGTCGCCACGCCGCTCAGTCCGTTCGGGACGACGAGGCGGAAGGAGAAGTCGGCCTTGTCGGACGGGTGGTCGTTGCAGGGAAAGACGGTGTGTGCCGAGTTCGGCTGGCAGCACACGGCGAACCCGTCGGGCGTGTCGACCCAGCCGGTGTGCGTCAGGTCACGGCGCGGGTCCGCCGAGTACTCGACGCAGACGGTGACCCGGCACTTGGCCGGCAGCGTCCGGGCGGGCGTGACGCGCAGCTTCTCGTCGACCTGCTCGAAGGTCGCCTTGCGGCCGTCGACACGCACGGAGCGGATGTCGAGGCCGAGGGAGTCGAGGGAGAAGCGGCTCAGGGCCTGGGTGGTGCGGATCTTCAGGGTCGCGGTGGCGTCGACCAGGCGGGTCGTGGCGTCGTAGGAGAAGTCGAGGTCGTAGGCGGCGACGCGGTAGCCGTCGTTGCCCAGGGCCGGGTAGACGGGGTCACCGAGGGTCTCGGGGCCCGGGGTGCCGGAGGTCTTGGCGGCCGACGTCCCCGTCAGTGTCGGCGTCGCGTGGGCGGAGGGGGCGGCGGCCAGGGCCGCTGCCGTGCCGATCAGGGCGGCCGCGGGGGCCGTCACTCTGCTGCGATATCTCATGGTCCGCTTTCGCTCGGGCGGCCGGATGGTCAGGGCCGGCCGCCGGATCGGTGGTGATCGCCTTACATGACTCCGGGACCAGGCGATCCGGTTGCACGGAGGCGGTAGGTCCGTTTGCGGGGATCAGAGATCGCGGCGCATATCCCGCAGCTCGGTGCGGACCCCTGTCGAGTACGGGTCGATCACGAGATATCTTGATGTCGAGCAATGTTGCAGACGTGGAGCGGAGCACCCGGTGACTGACTCGACCATCATCTATACGCACACTGACGAGGCCCCCGCCCTGGCGACGTATTCCTTCCTGCCGGTGGTCCAGGCGTACGCCTCGCAGGCGGGTGTCGCCGTGGAGACGCGGGACATCTCGCTGGCCGGCCGCATCATCGCGGTGTTCCCGGAGTACCTGACCGAGGACCAGCGCATCCCGGACGCCCTGGCCGAGCTCGGTGAGCTCGCCAAGACGCCCGCGGCCAACATCATCAAGCTGCCGAACATCTCGGCGTCCATCCCGCAGCTCAAGGCCGCGATCGCCGAGCTCCAGGGCCAGGGCTACGCGCTGCCGAACTACCCGGACGACCCGAAGACCGACGAGGAGCGGGAGATCCAGGCCCGCTACGACAAGGTCAAGGGCTCCGCCGTGAACCCGGTCCTGCGTGAGGGCAACTCCGACCGGCGCGCCCCCGCCTCGGTCAAGAACTACGCCAAGGCCCACCCGCACCGCATGGGCGCCTGGACCGCCGAGTCCAAGACGAACGTGGCGACCATGGGCCAGAACGACTTCCGCTCCACCGAGAAGTCCGTCGTGATCTCCGAGGCCGGCGCGCTGCGGATCGAGCACGTCGCCGAGGACGGCACGACCACCGTCCTGCGCGAGTCCGTACCGGTCCTCGCCGGTGAGGTCGTCGACGCCTCCGTGATGCACGTGGCCGAGCTGCGCGAGTTCCTCACCGCGCAGATCGCCGAGGCCAAGGCCCAGGGCGTGCTGTTCTCCGTGCACCTCAAGGCCACGATGATGAAGGTCTCCGACCCGATCGTCTTCGGCCACGTGGTCCGCGCCTTCTTCCCGAAGACCTTCGAGCAGTACGGCGCCGCTCTCGCCGCCGCCGGCCTGTCCCCGAACGACGGTCTGGGCGGCATCCTCAAGGGCCTGGGCGCGCTGCCGAACGGCGCCGAGATCCAGGCGTCCTTCGAGGCGGAGATCGCCGAGGGCCCGGCGCTGGCCATGGTCGACTCCGACAAGGGCATCACCAACCTGCACGTGCCGTCCGACGTGATCGTCGACGCCTCGATGCCGGCCATGATCCGCACCTCCGGCCACATGTGGGGCCCGGACGGGCAGGAGGCCGACACCCTGGCCGTGCTGCCGGACTCGTCCTACGCCGGCGTCTACCAGGCCGTGATCGACGACTGCCGTGCGAACGGCGCCTACGACCCGTCGACGATGGGCTCGGTCCCGAACGTCGGCCTGATGGCGCAGAAGGCCGAGGAATACGGCTCCCACGACAAGACCTTCGAGGCCAAGGCCGCGGGTACGATCCGCCTGGTCGACCAGGCCGGCAACGTCGTGATCGAGCAGGCGGTCTCCCCCGGTGACATCTTCCGCGCCTGCCAGACCAAGGACGCCCCGATCAAGGACTGGGTGAAGCTGGCCGTCACCCGCGCCCGCGCCACCGGCGACCCGGCCGTCTTCTGGCTGGACGAGACCCGCGCGCACGACGCCAACCTGATCGCCAAGGTCAACGCGTACCTGCCGGAGCACGACACCGAGGGCCTGGACATCCGCATCCTCGCCCCGGTCGACGCCACCAAGCTGTCGGTGGAGCGCATCCGCCGCGGCGAGAACACCATCTCGGTGACCGGCAACGTCCTGCGTGACTACCTGACGGACCTCTTCCCCATCCTGGAGCTGGGCACCAGCGCCAAGATGCTGTCGGTCGTCCCGCTGATGGCGGGCGGCGGCCTGTTCGAGACGGGCGCCGGCGGCTCCGCGCCGAAGCACGTCCAGCAGCTGGTCAAGGAGGACTACCTGCGCTGGGACTCACTTGGTGAGTTCTTCGCGCTGGTGCCGTCGCTGGAGCAGTACGCGACGGCCACGGGCAACACCCGCGCCCAGGTCCTCGCCGACACCCTCGACCGCGCCACGGCGACCTTCCTCAACGAGGACAAGTCCCCGACCCGTCGCGTCGGCGGCATCGACAACCGCGGCAGCCACTTCTACCTGTCCCTGTACTGGGCGCAGGAGCTGGCCAAGCAGACCGACGACGCGGAGCTGGCGAAGGCCTTCGCCCCGCTCGCCGAGACGCTCGCCGCCAACGAGCAGAAGATCGTCGAGGAGCTGAACGCCGTCCAGGGCAAGCCGGCCGAGATCGGCGGCTACTACCAGCCCGACCCGGCCAAGGCCGCCGCGGTCATGCGCCCGTCGGCCACCTGGAACGAGGCGCTCGCCTCGCTGAGCTGACCCATCGGGCCTGAGGGCCCTGCCGTCTCCGCCCCGACCGGTGCACCGCCCGGCCGGGGCGGAGTCATGTCCGGGGCGGAGTCATGTCCGGGGCGTTGACCGTGCCCCTTTGAGGCGAGGCAATTTCTCTCACGCAATTGCGTGAGCCACGTGCATGATCTCAACTATCCTCAGGTACAAGGAGATTGACAGCCGGACGCACTTGCCCGGCGCAACAGACGCGAGGGGTGAGGCAATGGCCACGGCCGGCGGACCCACGCTGCGGCGGCGCCAGCTCGGCGCCGAACTCCGCCGCCTGCGCGAACACGCGGGCAAGCGGATCGAGGACGTCGCTGCGCACCTGGAGTGCTCGATGTCCAAGATCAGCAGGGTGGAGACCGGACAGGCCCCCATCAAGGCCCGGGACGTCCGCGATCTGCTCCAGTGGTACGGCGTGACCGAGCCGGAGCTCACCGAGGCCGTCATGCTGATCCACAAGGGCGCCCAGCAGCAGGGCTGGTGGGCGCACTACAACGAGGTGCTGCCCTCCGGCATGGCCACCTACGCCGGCCTGGAGGCGGACGCCAGTGTCCTGCGCAGCTATGAACCCACCTTTGTGCACGGCCTGTTGCAGACCGCGGACTACGCCCGTGCCGTGATCGCCGCCGTACGGCCCAACGAGCCGTACGAGGTGGACCAGCTGGTGCGTTTCCGCAAGGAGCGGCAGGCCCTGCTGACCAGGACTCCGGAGCCGCTGGAGCTGTGGGTGGTGGTGGAGGAGAGCGCGCTGCGCCGGCCGGTCGGCGGCACCGAGGTCATGGTGGACCAGCTGGAGCACCTGGCCCGGGCGACGGAGCTGCCGAACGTCACCATCCAGATCATGCCGACCGCGAAGGGCGCCCACGCGGCCCTCGCCGGAACCTTCTCGCTGCTGGAGTTCGGGCCGCGCGAGCCCGCCGTCGTCTACGTCAACTCCATCGCCGGAAACGTGTACTTGGAGAAGGAACGCGATGTGCGCACCTTCATCCAGACCTTCGACCTCGTGCGGGCCGCCGCTCCCGACCCGCAGGAGACACCCACCACGCTGGAGCGGATCGCAAGGGAGATGCAGGGGTCATGAGCGCGCACGACGGGCGGAGACTGTCGCGGGTCGACCTGGACGGGGCCGACTGGCGCAGGAGCAGCCGCAGTTCGGGCAACGGAGCGTGTGTCGAGGTCGCGGCCGTCGCCGGCCTCGTCGCGGTCCGGGACTCCAAGAACGCTCAGGGACCGGCCCTGGTGTTCACAGCGCACGAGTGGCGGGCGTTCCTCGGCGGAGGAGTCCGCCGCATGTGAGTCGTGAAGGGAACCGTCGGCGGGCCGGGACGGAGAGCCACCGGAACAGTTGCCGCACGTACGAACGGAGTACGACGCGCGACCGGCCCCTTGGCGCGTCGGGCTGCCCGTGAACGAGGTCACCTCTCTCCTGCCCGTCGCGTCCGGTGCCTTCTACACCGGGGAGACCTTCTGGACGGCGGCCGGCGTCGCCGGGACCGTGCTCGTCGGCTTCCTCGCGATGTGGACCGCGTTCCGCTCCACCCATCCCAAGCGGCGGCTCAACTACACCGTGAGCCACCAGCCGTTGGTACAGCAGGTCATGCACGGCAGCCTGGAGATCCGGTGGAACGGCACGTTACTGACCGATCCGCATGTGGTTCAGCTGGTGCTGACCAACCCCGGTCGATGGGACATCCCCAGCGAAGCGTTCGACCGGGGGGACCCGTTCCAGGTCGACCTGGGCGTGCCCTGTCTGGAAGTGCTGCGCACCGAGGCCGGCCCCGGCGCGGCCCGGGCCCCGCAGACCGAGGTGTGCGGATCGCTCCTGCGCATCGGCCCCGGTCTCATCGGCCGCGGCACGACGATCACCTACCTCCTGCTCGTGGACACGGCACCGGCGTACGACTGCCGGCACTCACTCGTCGACGTGAAGGTGCAGCAGGTCTCCCTGCCCCCGCCACGCCGCACCACCCGCCCGCCCCTGACCAGAACGCCTTGAGAGCCCCCATGTCTGCTTCCTTCGAGCTGCTGCCCGGCGCCGCCGACTCCCCCGTGATCCTGCACGTACCGCACTCCGCCCGGCAGGTCCCGGCCGACGCGCGGGCCTCGATCGTGCTGGACGACCGGGCGCTGGAGCGCGAACTCGACCACATCACCGACGCGCACACCGCGGAGCTCGCCGAGGCGGCGGCCGAGCGGGCGTCGCTCACGCCCTGGCGGTTCGTCAACCGGCTTTCCCGGCTGGTCGTCGATCCGGAGCGGTTCCCGGACGAGCGGGAGGAGATGCTGGCCGTGGGCATGGGCGCGGTCTACACACGGACCACGCATCTCGCGGATCTACGGCCGGCCGACACGGACCCGGAACCGCTCGTCGAGCGCTACTTCCGGCCGTACGCGAAGGCCATGTCGGCCGCCGTGGCCGACCGCCTCGCCGCCACCGGCCGGGCCGTGATCATCGACGTGCACTCCTATCCGACCGCCCGCCTCCCCTACGAACTGCACGGCGAGGGCCCGCGACCGCCGGTCTGCCTGGGCACCGACTCGTTCCACACACCGCCCGAGCTGCTTGCCGCCGCCCGGGAGGCATTCGCGCCGTGCGGGGAGACGGGGCTGGACAGCCCGTTCAGCGGGACGTACGTACCGCTGGAGTTCTACGGCAGCGAGCCGCGGGTCGGCGCGCTGATGATCGAGATTCGCCGGGACACGTACATGACCGAGCCGGGCGGCCCCGCAGGTGCGGGACTCACCCGGCTCTCGGCGGCACTGGCGGCGCTGGTGGACGCCGCCGCTCGCTGACCCGGTGGGTCAGGCCCGCAGCCACTCCGTGACCACGATCTCCGCGCCCGTCCGCAGCCGCAGCGCGAAGGGGCCGTTCGGCGGTGCGTCGCTGGTGAAACGGCCCATGTCGTCGACCTCCACCGGGATGGCCGTCTGCGGGCCGCCCAGCACCTCGATCCGCGCCTGCTGGGGCGGCAGCACCTGCCCCATCAGCCCCTGCGCGGTCACCTCCACGTCGACGGTCACCTCGCCCGCGCGGAACGTCAGCATCCGCGGCACGTCCGTGGCCCCCCTGACCGGAATGGCGTCCACCACCGAGTCGAAGGTCAACTCGGCGATACGGGCGTCGAGGTCGTGCAGTGCGAAGGCCTCGACTGCGAGCTGCCGCAGCTGGGCCGGCACGGGGTCCAGGATGGCGGCGGCCTGACGGAGTTCCTCCTCCAGCAGTTCGATGTCGAACCCGTCGTCGCCGGACCCGTTGTGGGCGACGGGCTCCTCGCCGGTCGCTTCGTCGTGCATGTCGTCGTTCACAACGCTCCCCGTGCGTCGAGTCGGGCCCTCAGTCGGCGCAGACAGCGCTGGCGCAGCGGCCCGATGCTGCCCACGGCGATGCCCAGTGCGGCGGACACCTCCTGGTAGCTGGGCGGCGGCGAGGCCATCAGCACGCGCAGCAACTGGCGGCAGCGGTCGCCGAGTTCCTCGAACTCCTGCCACATCCAGCGGATGCGCTCGGACTCGGCGGCGGCCTCCTCGGAGTCCAGGAGCGACTGTTCGGGCGTACGTTCCTCGCTGACCCGGTCCAGCAGCTGCGGATCGCTCGTCACGGTCAGCCGCCTTAAGCCCTTGAGCACCTTCAGGCACTCGTGCCGCGCGGTGCTCGCGAGCCAGGATCCGGCCTTCTCGGGTTCACGGATGCGCCCGAGGTGCTGGGCGAAACGGAACCACACGGTCTGGTACACCTCGTGGGCGTCGGCGTCATTGAGCCGGTGCGCGCGCACGACGGACCACACCAGTGGGCTCATTCCTTCCACGAGCGCCTTCCAGGCCGCCGCGTCGCCGTCGACGGCGGACTGGACCAACGCACCGACATCTGCACGGTCCACAGCCCCACCCCTCGTGTACGGCAAGTCATCGTACGCCGCGGAGGGGGCGGTTCCGACCCTCATGAGCGAGGAGTCGGCGGTGCGACGGGGACAGGGCGCCAGGTCGGGGGGCGAAGCGCGGGTACATGCGCCCCCCGCACCTCCGCGAACCCGGTGTTCGCCGCGAGCATCTTGTACCGGGCGACCCGCGGGTCGTTCTCCTGCTGCGAGCTCATGTGGGTGGCGATCATCGCGGCGACGACGGGAGTGGCGAACGAGGTGCCGCTCCAGTGCGCGTACCCCTCGAACATCACCTGGTCGGGCTTGGTGCCGCTGCTCCCGCCCGACTCGCTCAACAGGCCGGTGTGGCGCGGGGAGACGCAGGAGCAGGAGTAGCCGAAGCCGTACCGGCAGGCGTCGTAGGTGGAGTGCTGGTACACGTACGGCACGGGCGTGTCGAAGCCGGTGAGGACGCTGGTGAGTCGCTCGCCGGGCGCGTACACCTTGACCCAGGGGCCGTGGTTGCTGAAGCAGGCGCCGTACTCGCCGTCGCCGCGCAGTGCGCCAACCGACAGCACGGTGTCCTGGTAGTCGGGCAGGTCGGCGTAGGCGGCGGGCCAGAAGGGCGTGGCGCTGCCGTTGTTGCCGGCCGCGGCGACGAGCAGGGTGCGCTGACCGCGCAGTTCCTGCATGAAGGCCTCGACGCCGAGCAGGCCGTCGGTGCGGCCGTTGGAGGTGCCTGCCGAGAGGCTGAGGATGTCGGGCCAGCCGCCCGCGTCGACGGCCTCGAAGAGCTTCTCGCCGAACTCGGACTCCAGGATGGCGCCCGCGTCGTTGAGCGAGTTGCGAACGGTGACGTTCGTGTTCGGCGCGACGGCGGCGACGAGTCCCGCGATGAACGTGCCGTGGCCGACGTACTGCTGGAGGATGCCGTCGTCGTCGCACTCCTTGAGCTGCGCGTCGCCGTCGGTGTGGGCGAGCAGCGGGGAGGACCGGAAGTCGTTCATGAGGCCGGTGTCGATGACGAGGACGCCGACGGCGGTGTCCGGGTCGTGGGCGCCCTCGGCCACGGCGGGGTTGAGCTGCTCGGTGGCCGGGACGGGCACGGGCTCGTCGCCGGGGCAGGAGTTGACCGCGATCGACACCAGGTGGTTGCGGCTGACCAGGCGGCGTCGGGCCCGGCCCTCCGTCTCGCGCAGGGCGCGCAGGGCGTGCGCGACGGGCCGGTCACCGGCACGGTCCCCCTCGCCGGGGTCGCCGACCTGGATGCGGGTGATGCCCGATCGGTTGGTCTGCGGGCTCACGCGCCGCACGTTGTCCTGCACGAGGTCGGGCTCGGCGGTGAAGTGCGCGCGTACGGTGTCCTCGACGAGGCGGGCGTCCTCGCCGTCGCGGACCAGGACGTAACCCTTCTCGTAGATGAACTCGGCGGAGTCGTCCGGTCCCATCGCGAGGGGGACGTCGGGCATGGAGCGTTGGATCTGCTCGAACTGCTCGTGGAATCGCTGTGGTGCCATGGCGTGTCCTCCCACTGAGGCGACGGTCGTCAATCAGAGCCGTGCGGTCACTGATTGATACAGCGCCAAACCTGTGTGGCACGGTCCTGGGGCAACTACCATCCGTGGAGTGACAGCGGGAAGCGAATCGGTTCTCGAACTGCTGCCGATGGTGTTCGCAGCCCCGAACGACGCGCTGGCGAGGGCGGAAGGTGTGCTCGACGCCGATCCGACGCCGTTGCACGCCTCCGTCGCCCACCAGGTGATCGGCATCTGGCAGCGGGACTGGGGCGACATGCGCATCGCCCTGTATCACCTGCGGCGTGCCCGGGACCTCGCGGCACGCGCGGAGTCGGCCGACCGGGAGGCGGACGTCCTGGCCGCGCTCGGGGTCGCGCTGGTGCACGCGGGGCGCACTCAGCAGGGGCTGGCCGCGCTGGAGCGCGGCGTCGAGCGCGGCAGCGGGCACACACGCGCGCGCGTGCTGTTCCGCCGGGCCTACGCCCGCTGGGTGCTGGGCCATCACCGGGAGGCGTTGGAGGACGTACGCAAGGCGATACCCGTGCTGCGGCAGATGGAAGACGTCATCTGGACGGCGCGGGCACTGACCCTGCGTGCGACCGTTCATCTGGCGGTCGGCGCGGTGGACCGGGCGGATGCCGACTTCACCGCGGCCGAGGCGCTGTGGGACACCACGGGCCAGGAGCACGACAAGGCCGACGCGGTGGAGAGCCGGGGGCTCGCGGCGTTCCGGTCGGGCGACATCCCGGCCGCGCTGCGGCTGCTCGACGAGGCCGAGGAGCGGTACGCCAAGCTCGGCACGCCGACGTTCATGCTCAACATCCGCCGCTGCGAGGTGCTGATGGCCGCGGGGCTCGCCCGGGAGGCGCTGACCGAGGCCGACTCCGCGATCGCCGTGCTCGACGGTATCGGCGGCCAGTCCACCCGCAAGGCCGAGCTGCTGCTGGCCGCCGCGCGTGCCGCCCGGCTGGCGGGCGAGGCGCACACCGCGATCGCGCGCGCCGACATGGCCGTCCGGCTGTTCGCGGGGCAGCGCCGCAGCTGGTGGGAGACGCATGCCCGGCTGGTGCTGATCGAGGCGCGGGTGGCCGCCGGGCGCAGTTCGGGGCGGCTGGTGGCCGACACGGCGGCGGTCGCCGAACGGCTGGCCTCCTTCGGCGCGCCGACCGCGCCGGAGGCCTCGCTGCTCGCGGGCCGGATCGCGCTCGGTCTGGGCTGGCGGGCCGACGCCGAGCAGCATCTGGCGGTCGCCGCCCGCAGCAGGCACAGCGGGCCGCCGCTGGCGCGGCTGACGGGCTGGGCGGCGCAGGCGCTGCGGGCCCAGGCGGCCGGGTCGGGACGCGGCGTCCTGGAGGCCTGTCGTCGTGGCCTGGACGTCCTCGATGCCCACCGAATGACGCTGGGCGCCTCGGAGTTGCGTGCCCGGGCCACCGAGCAGGGTGCGGAGCTGGCCGCGCTGGCCCAGCAGGCCAGTCTCGTCTCCGGCAGTCCGCGTCGGCTGCTGGTGTGGAGCGAGCGCTGGCGGGCCACCGCGCTGTCCACCCCGCCGACGCGGCCGCCCGCGGACCCGGAGCTGCAGAGCAATCTGACGGCGTTCCGGGAGATCGCGGCCCGCGCGGAGGCCGCCCGCATGGAGGCACGTCCCGTTCCGGCCCTGGAGCGCGAACAGCGGCGTCTGGAGCGGGAGATACGCTCCCGGACACTGCACATGCGCGGCGACGCACCCGGCGACGGCCACCGCTTCGACCCGGGGCGGCTGCTGGAACGGCTGGGCGACGACGTACGGCTGGCCGAGCTCGCCGTACTGGACGGGCGGGTTCAGGTGCTGCTGTGCGGGCAGGGGCGGGTGCGTCGGTACGAGGCCGGGCTGCTGGCCGATGCGGAGCGGGAGGCCGAGCACGTCCAGGCCGGGCTGCGGCGGCTGGCCCACCCGGGTGCGGAGGGGCGGCTTCCGGTGGTGGAGGCGGCGGGGCGGCGCCTGGAGGAGCTGCTGCTGGGTCCGGCCGCGGCCCATCTGGGCGACGGCCCTGTGGTGGTCGTACCGCCGGCCCGGCTGCACCGTGTGCCCTGGGCGCTGCTGCCGTCGCTGCGGGAGCGGGTCCTCAGCGTGTCGCCGTCCGCGAGCAGCTGGCTGCGCGCCCGGGAGACCGAGCCGCCGCCCGGTGGCCGCCATGTGCTGGTGCGCGGGCCGGGGCTGGCGACCGGTGGCGCGGAGGTGCCGCACCTGGCCGGCCGGTACGGCGGATCGGTCGTGCTGGAGTACGCGGACGCGCGTGTGCCGCGTGTCCTTGAGGAGCTCGACGGGGCCGAGCTGGCGCATATCGCGGCGCACGGCACGTTCCGCGCGGACAGCCCGCTCTTCTCGGACCTGCGGATGGCCGACGGGCCGCTCATCGTCCACGACTTCGAGCGCCTGGACCGCAGCCCGTACCGGATCATCCTCTCCTGCTGCGAGACGGCCCGCTTCGCCTCCGTCGGCGCCGACGAACTGCTCGGACTGGTCACCGCCCTGCTGCCGCTGGGCACGGCGGGCGTGGTGGCGAGCAGCGCGCCGGTCAACGACGCCGCCGTGGTGCCGCTGATGCTCGCACTGCACAAGGGGCTGAGCCAGGGCCTCTCCCTGGCTGAGGCCCTGCGCGACGCGCGGGCGGCTCTGCCGGGGGACGCGTTGCATCAGGCGACGGGGTGGGCGTTCTCGGCGTTCGGGGCGGCCTGATCCGGCTACGGCCCGAACAACTCACTTACGCAGGCTGCGCGTCCGGCAGTTCCACCAGCCACGGCAGGGCGCCTCGGTCGCTGGCACCCAGGCGCGCGTAGGCGCTGTAGAGGTGGTTGCCGACCGTGCGGACGGAAAGTGTCAGCTTCTCGGCGATCTGGCGGTTGCTCAGGCCCGTGGCCGCGAGCGTGACGATCTGGCGTTGCCGGGTGGTCAGTTCGCCGAGGACCAGGCCGGACAGGGCCGGGGTGCGGGCGCCCTGGCAGCGGCGGGCCAGGGCGACGGCACGCGTGCGTGCGGTGCGGGCGGCGCGCGGGTCGCGGTGGGCCCGTACGGCATGGGCGTGCGCCTCGGCCGCGAACAGCAGGAAGCCGCGCTGCTCCAGCTCCTCGGCCACCCGGTCCAGCCCGGGTCCGTCGCCACGGTCGAGCGCGGCGGCGTGCTCGGCGAGGACGCCGGTCAGGCGGCCCGCGGCACGCTCCGGGTCGCCGAGGCGGACCGCGTCGTACGCATCGCCGGAAAGTGCATGCACACTCCCGTCGAGGTCGCCGCCGGTCGCCTCGATGGTCCCGTCGGCGTGACCGCGGGCCGCTGTCGGCCGGGTGACCGCCCCACCCCCGTGGGGGCGGCCACCCAGGATCTCGTGCGCGGCCGTCGGATCGCCCGACTGCGCCGCGGCGAGGGCGAGTTCGAGACGGCAGGACGGATCATCACCGCCGTCACGCAGGCCCTCCCGCGCCCATGCCGCCGCCTCACGCAACTCGCCGCGCAACCGCGCGAACCCGGCGCGCACCGCCGCGTATCCGGCCGGTACCGGCACTCCCTCGCCGACCAGCCACTCCCCCACCGGCGTCGGCAGTGCCCGTACGTCCGCCCGCTCGATGGCGCCGGTCAGCGCGGCCCGCTCGGCGTCGAGGGCGGGCCCGCACCGATCCGGCGAGCGAAGCGAGATGGGGCTCCCCCCGGCCGGAGGCTGAGCGAGGGACAGCCGCCTCGCCCGCAGCCGGCCGGCCGCGGCCCGCAGCACCGGACCGTGCAGGGGGTGGGCGAGGCGGACGGCGCCCTGGTCGTCGACGTGGACCAGGGAGTCGGCCTCCAGGCGTTCGAGGGCGCGAAGATCGAGTCGGTACGGCTCCGGGCCCTGTTCCGGCCCGGCGTCCAGCCCCGGTTCCGGATCCGGTTCCAGGTCCAGGGGCAACGGCTCGGCGAAGGCCAGGCGTTCGAGGATCTCGCGCTCTTCGGAGCAGGCACGGTCGAAGACCTGTGCGGTGTGCTCGCGCACCGTCGCGGTGACCGGCACCGGTCCGCGCCACGCCCACTCGTCGGAGTCCGGGCCCGAGTCGACGACCCGGCTGAGCAGCCCGCGCTCGCGCACCGCGCCCACCAGGTCGCGCAGCAGCCGCAGGTCGCCCCGGCACAGGCGGTGCAGCCGGTTCACGGTGAGAGGTTCGAGGCCACCGCCGCCGACTCCGGTGCCGGCCGCCAGCAGTTGGGCGGTCTCCTCGCGAGGCAGCGGCTCCAGGGTGAGGCGGGGCAGGAGTTCGCCGGTCCACAGCCGGGAGATCGCGCCCGGGGCCGGGGCGCCGTCGGTGGTGACGACCAGGAGACGGGTGCGTCCGTGCACCGCCAACTGGTGGACGAGGGCGGCGGAGGCGTCGTCGAGCAGGTGCGCGTCGTCGACCAGGAGCAGCCGTACGCCGGACAGATGCCGGAAGGCACCGTGCAGGGAGGCCGACTCCGGCACCAGGTGTGCGAACGCGGCGAAGCGGATCCGGCGCGTCTCGGGGGTGCCGGCCACCCGGGCGCAGTCGGTGCCGCGGACGGCCTCCGTGACGAGGCGGGTCTTGCCGCAGCCCGCCGGACCCGTGATCACAAGGCCCTGGCGGCCCGCGGCCAAGGAGCCGCGCACCAGCTCGAGTTCGTCCTCACGGCCGGTGAACGGCCAGGGCAACTCCAGGGTCTTCGCGTCACGTTCGAAGTTCGTCACGGCAATAGGAGCGCGGTGACTCACCCTTGATACAGGGGTACTTGAGTAGCCCTCGACTCAGGCGCCCGCGGCGGGCCGACGGCAGGCTGTCCGCATGACCGCTCGCTACTGCTCCCTCGCGCAGCAGTCGGCCCCCGCCTTCGCCCCGGGGCTGGCCGCCGAGCGGCTCAGTGCGCTCATCGGCGGACGCCGGATGTGGGTCAACGGCACCGTGCTGCACTACTGCTTCTTCGACCGGGACTCCGACGGCTCCGTGATCCCCGATCCGGAGACCGGCGAGACCCGGCGCGTGTCGTGGGTGGGCAGCAAGGTGCAGCAGGACGTCGTGCGCGAGTGCTTCCAGGAGTGGCAGGACCTCGGCATCGGGCTGTCGTTCGTGGAGGTGGGCGACCGGTCGGAGGCCGAACTGCGCATCGGGTTCCAGCTCGGCGACGGCTCCTGGTCGACCGTGGGCAAGGACGCGCTCCGGGTCGGCCTCAACGAACGCACCATGAACTTCGGCTGGGACCTGACCGCGCCCGGGGAGCGCGGCACGGCCCTGCACGAGATCGGGCACGCGCTCGGCTTGCTGCACGAGCACCAGAGCCCGTTCGCCGGCATCCACTGGGACGACGAGGCCGTGTACGCCGATCTGGCAGGTCCGCCGAACTTCTGGAGCCGGGACAGGACGTTCTTCAACATCCTGCGCAAGCTCGATCCGAACGAGGTCAACGGTTCCGCCTGGGACCCGCACTCGATCATGGAGTATCCCTTCTCGGCCGGGCTGATCCTGGAGCCGGAGCAGTTCCGCGCGGGTCTGAACCCGCCGGGTGTGCTGTCCAAGGCCGACAGGGAGTTCGTCCAGCGCTGGTACCCGCCGGCCGAGACGCCGGGGCCGCGGGAGCTGGTGCCGTTCCGTTCGGTGCCGCTGCGGCTGGGTCCGGCGGAGCAGGCCGACTTCGTCGTCGAGCCGCCGGAGACCCGCGAGTACACGGTGGGCACCTTCGGCGACAGCGACACCGTCGTCGTGGTCTTCGAGGAACGGGACGGCGAACCCCGGTACCTCACCGCCCAGGACGACGGCGGCACCCCGGACAACGCCACCGTCAGGGCCCGCCTCGTCAAGGGCCGCCGCTATCACGTCAGAGTGCGCCTCTACTCCAGCTGGGGTTCGGGGGAGACAGCGGTCATGTGCTGGTGACGGCACGGATCGGCTGACGCGCTCGGACGCGAGAGTCCACAGTCCGGCGCCGGGGAAGTGGCCGGGAACGCCACCTTCGGGGGAGGGTGACGTTCCCGGCCACGCCGACGCCACGGCACCGGCTGACACAGGATGTCCTGCCGGTGTTCCAGAGAATGGACGCCTCTTGGTGACGGGCTGCGGCTGAGGTAGAAATGGGCCTCATGAATCCCGAGCCCTTGGTGCGACGCCTGGTCATCGACCTGTGCCGACGCCCGGGCTCGGGTTGTTGTTGCTGACTTGGCCCTGTCTCACGCGCCGTGCCGCCCGGTGATCCCACCCCGGCGAGGGCGTTCCCGCACCCTGTCGCCGGGTGCTCTCTCCGCTTCGTTCAGCATCACTCCCGCTCGGGGCCTGCCGCCCATGTCGGTCGACGGCAGCAGCTCATGTCCCGGCGCCCCATGGAGGACGCCCCGTGTCCACAACTCCCGCTCTGTCCAAGCCTGATCGCACCCCGACGCCTGCCGACGTGCCGCCCCAGCCGCGCTCGCCCGCACTGGGCGCGTGGGCACGCGTGCGCCCTGTCGCACTGCCGGTCGGCTCTCTCCTGCTCTTCCTCGTCCTGTGGCAGCTGCTGGCGGCGAGCGGGACGTGGAGCGCGACGCTGGTTCCGCCGCCGGCCAAGGTCTGGGACGCGTTCATCGACGTGTCCACCACGCACGACGGCGTGCGGGGCTACAACGGCACCACTCTCGTCGAGCACCTCGGCATCAGCCTGCAACGCATCGCGCTCGGCGCCGGCATCGGCATCGCCGCCGGGGTGCTCTTCGGGCTGCTCATGGGCACCGTCGGCTGGCTGCGCTCACTGTTCGAGCCCTGGATCACCTTCCTGCGGACGCTGCCGCCGCTGGCGTACTTCTCCCTGCTGATCATCTGGCTGGGCATCAACGAGGAGCCTAAGGTCACCCTGCTGGCGGTGGCCGCCTTCCCGCCGGTGGCGGTGTCGACCACGACAGCCGTGGCGGCCGTACCGAAGAGCCTGATCGAGGCGGCCCGTGCCCTCGGCGCGTCGCGGTGGGCCGTCGTCCGGGATGTCGTCGTCCCGTCCGCCCTCCCGGAGACGCTCACCGGAGTCCGGCTAGCGGTGGGGGTGGCCTACTCCTCCCTCGTCGCCGCCGAGTTGGTCAACGGACTGCCCGGCATCGGCGGCATGGTCAAGGACGCAGCCAACTACAACAACACCCCGGTGGTGCTCGTCGGCATCATCGCCATCGGCGTCTCCGGGCTCGTCATCGACGGGCTGCTGCTGCGGCTGGAACGCGCCGTCGTCCCGTGGCGCGGCCGCGCATAGGACCGCGAAGAAGACACACCCCTCCGCCTCGCGGAGAAGACACCCCGCTGCCCCCCCGCAGCAGACAAAGCCCTCTGCCTCGCGCAGAAGAACCCCTCTGCACAGAAACGGCCCCGACATGTCCCGTCTCTCCCCCGGTCCGTCCCGCCGGCTCCTGCTCGCCGGCGCCCTGGCCACGGTCTCCGCCGCCGTCACCGGCTGCTCCCCGGACAGCTCGGCGGCTTCGTCGGGCGGCTCCCGGCAACTGCGGGTCGGCTACTTCGCCTTCCCCAGCGGTGACTTGATCGTGAAGCAGCGCGGGTTGCTGGAGAAGGCGCTGGCGGACTACAAGATCTCCTGGATCAAGTTCGACTCCGGCGCCAGCGTCAACCAGGCCTTCCTCGGCAAGTCCCTCGACATCGCCGCGCTCGGGTCGAGTCCGTTCGCCCGCGGAGTGTCGGGCAGCTCGCCGGTCCCGTACAAGGTCGCCTTCATCCTCGACGTGGCCGGCGAGAACGAGGCCCTCGTGGCCCGGAAGCAGACCGGCATCACCGACGTGGCGGGCCTCAAGGGCAGGACCATCGCCACGCCGTTCGCCTCCACCTCGCACTACAGCCTGCTGGCGGCGCTGGAGCAGGCCGGACTGAAGACGTCCGACGTCAAGCTGATCGACCTGCAGCCGCAGCCGATCCTCGCCGCCTGGCAGCGCGGTGACATCGATGCCGCCTATGTCTGGCTGCCCACCCTCGACGAACTCCGCACGACCGGCACACAGTTGACGAGCAGCAAGGAGATCGGCGCTGCGGGCAAGCCGACACTCGACCTGGCCGTCGTGTCGGACGAGCTGATCGCCCGCGATCCCAAGGTGATCGACACCTGGCGGTCGGTGGAGGCGGAGGCGCTGCGGCTGCTGAAGTCCGACCCCGACGGAGCGGTCAAGGACGTCTCCGCCGAACTCGGCATCAGCACCGCCGACGCCAGGGCACAGCTCGCGCAAGGAGTGTTCCTCACCCCGGAGCAGGTCACCTCCGCCGACTGGCTGGGCACCGACGGCAGCCCGGGCAAGTTGCTGACCTACGTCACCGACACCGCCCGGTTCCTGGCCGACCAGAAGCAGATCGACGCGGCGCCCTCCGAGGCGGCCGTCCGCAAGGCGTTCTACCTGAAGGGACTTCCCGATGTCCTCAAGTGACACTGTCGAGGCCGCGGTTGAGCCGACAGTCGACGGTTCCGTCCGGATCGAGCACGTCACTCATCGGTACGGTCCCGTCACGGCCGTCGGCCCGGTCGATCTGACCGTCCCCGCGGGCGAGTTCCTCGTCCTGGTGGGTGCCTCCGGCTGCGGCAAGAGCACCCTGCTGCGGCTGATCGCCGGGTTCGAGCAGGCCACGCAGGGTTCGGTGCGGGTGTCCGGCAAGGCGCCACGGCCCGGCGAGGCGGCCGGGGTGGTGTTCCAGTCGCCGCGGCTGTTCCCGTGGCGGACCGTGCAGGGCAACATCGACCTGGCTCTGCGGTACGCAGGCGTGGAGCGCGCCCAATGGCCGGTGCGCCGAGACGAGTTGCTCGCCCGCGTCGGCCTGGAGGGCACCGAGAAGCGGCGGGTGTGGGAGATCTCCGGCGGGCAGCAGCAGCGCGTCGCCATCGCCCGCGCACTGGCCGCCGAGAACCCTCTGTTCCTGCTCGATGAGCCGTTCGCGGCGCTGGACGCGCTGACCCGGGAACGGCTCCAGGAGGACGTACGTCAGGTCACCGGCCGGACCACGGTGTTCGTGACCCACTCCGCCGAGGAGGCGGTCTTCCTCGGCTCCCGCATCGTCGTGCTGACGAAGGCCCCCGGGACCGTCGCCCTGGATCTGCCGATCGACCTCCCCCGCGGCGAGGTCGACGCCGACGAGTTGCGCGAGTCACGGGAGTTCGCCGACCTGCGCGCCCAGGTGTCCCACGCCGTCAAGACAGCCGCCGCGGCCTGAACTCGTATCAAGGAAAGGATGTCCGGATGACCGTCATCGCCCCGCCACAGCTCCCCCTCACCCCCCTCGGCCCGAACTTCGGCGCCGAGCTGCACGGCGTCGACCTCGCCCGCCTCGGTGACGAGCAGATCCAGGCGCTCCGGGAAGCGCTCGTGGCGTACAAGGTGCTGTTCGTGCGTGGCCAGGACGGCCTGGACGACTCCGCGCAGATCGAGTTCGGCCGGCGCCTCGGTGAGGTCACCGCCGGGCACCCGATCCACGACTCCGGTGACGTGGCCGCCGAGGTGTACGCGCTGGACAGCCAGGACAACGGGTTCTCCGACGTGTGGCACACGGACGTGACCTTCGTCCGCCGGCCCCCGGCGATCTCCGTCCTGCGCGCCGTCGTCCTGCCGCCCAACGGCGGCGACACGAACTGGGCCGACAGCCAGCTCGCCTACGAGTCGCTGTCGCCGGGCCTGCGGGCGTACGTCGACACGCTCGCCGCCGTGCACGACGGCAACCGTGCCTTCGGCTACTACCTCGCCCAGCGTCGCCAGGGGAGCGGAAACGTCTGGGAGGGCGAGGTGTTCACCGAGCTGGTGCCGGTGGAGCATCCGGTGGTGCGGGTGCACCCGGAGAGCGGGCGGAAGGGGCTGTTCGTGAACCCCGGGTTCACCTCGCACATCACCGGGGTCTCCGAATACGAGAGCCGGGGCATCCTCGACATCCTGTACGCCCACCTGACCAAGCCCGAGCACGTCGTACGGCATCGTTGGCAGCCGGGTGACGTCGCCCTGTGGGACAACCGCAGCACGGCCCACTACGCCAACCGTGACTACGGCGACCGGCATCGCGTCATGCACCGCATCACGTTGCGCGGGGACACCCCGGTCGGCCCCACCGCTCATCGCTGACCTGGTGTGCGCAGGCAGGTCCGGCGGGCGGTTCCCCGCACGCCGGGCCTGCAGTTTCACCTGCGACTCCACTCCCGCGCCAGCAGTTCGTACGACCGCACCCGGTCAGCGTGGTCGTGCGTGATCGTCGTGATCAGCAACTCGTCGGCCCCGGTGGCCTCCTGAAGCTGCGCCAGTTGGTCGGCCACCCGGCCCGCCGACCCCACGAACTGTGTGTCGACGCGGTCCTGGACCAGCGCCCGGTCCTCGTCGGACCAGGCGTGGGCACGGGCCTCCTCGGGGGTCGGGTACTCGATGGCGCCCTCGGCGGTGCGGATGCTGCGGACCCAGGGGCCGTAGCCCGCCGCGAGTTCGCGGGCCGTCGAGTCGTCCTCGGCGACCACGACGTCGGCCGAGACGCTGACGTAGGGCTTGTCGAGGAACTCGGAGGGCTGGAAGCAGGCGCGGTAGCCGTCCACCGCCTCCAGGACGGAGGCCGGGCTGACGTGGTAGTTCGCGGCGAAGCGCAGGCCGCGGGCGCCTGCGGCCTCGGCGCTCTGGCCGCCGCTGCTGCCCAGGATCCACACCTCGACGTCGGCGCCCTCGCCCGGCACCGCGTGTGCCTCGATGCCCTCCGGGGAGCGGTAGGTGCCGGCCAGCAGCGCGAGGATGTCGTCGATCTGCTCGGCGTAGTCCTGCGACTCGGCGCCCGGCAGCAGGAGCAGTTTGCGCTGCAGGGTGATGCGGGGCGAGCCGAGGAGGTGCTCGAAGGAGAAGCGGGACGGGATCAGCAGGCCGTTGGGGGCGCGGCCGTCGACGACCGGGGTCGCCGTCGCGGTCGTCGCCTTCTCCCCCGGTGGGCGGCCGCCCGAGCGGCCGAGGCCCAGGTCGAGGCGGCCGGGGTGCAGGGCGTCGATCAGGCCGAACTCCTCGACCGTGGACAGCGCGGTCCGGTGGCCGAGCTGTACGGCCCCGGAGCCGAGGCGGATGGTGGAGGTGGCCGCGGCGGTCAGGGCCAGGGCGACCGCGGGGGACGTACCGGCCACGCCGGGGTTGAGGTGGTGTTCGGCGAACCAGTAGCGGGCGTAGCCGAGGCGTTCGGTCTGCCGGGCGAGGTCGATGGAGTTGCGCAGGGCGTCCGCTGCCGTCGAGCCGGAGGAGATCGGTATCAGGTCCAGGACGCCGAGGGGGATGTCAGACATGGACTCGCTCCTGCGCTGTCGGTGCTGCCGGAAGCACCGGGCCCCATGCGAAGGGCGGGTCCGGGATTTCCTTGCGAAGTAGGGGTGCCACCGCCGACTGGAACAGCTCCAGGGAGTCGCGGTGCTGGGTGTCGGCGAGGCCGCTCGCGTCCGCCTGGACGTGGACCGCCGTGTGGCCGAACTGCTCGTGGTAGCGGTGCACCTTGTCGATGACCTGCTGCGGGCTGCCGATCAGGGCGGAGCTGCGCTCGACGAAGTCCTCCAGCGTCTCGAACACCACGGGCAGTCCCGCCTGCCGGTGGAAGGCCAGGTTGGCCTCGAAGACCGGCCGGTAGGCGGCCATGGCCTGCTGGGAGGTGGGGGCCACGTGGATGCCCGCCGTGCCGGCCCCGATCGCTATGTCGGCCGGGTCGTGGCCGTAGTGCTCCCAGCGTTCGCGGTAGTGGCGGATCAAGTCGGCGTACGGCTCGATGGGGTTGGTGACGTTCGCGGAGAACAGCGGGTCGCCGTAGCGGGCGGCCAGGTCGACCGACTCCTTGCTGGTGGCGCTGCCGTGCCAGACCCGCACGGGCTGCTGGTAGGGACGCGGCCATACCTCGGCGTCCGTCAGCGGCGGGCGGAAGCGGGTCGCCGCGGTCACCTTGTCCTGGCGCCAGATCCGCCGGAAGACCTCGTAGCTCTCGGCGTTGCGGTCCCACTGGTCCTCGGGTGTGACGTGGAACAGGTCGCGCTGGGCCGCGCCGTTGCCCTTGCCGATGATCAGGTCCAGCCGGCCCTCGGAGAGGTGGTCGAGGGTGGCGTAGTCCTCGTAGGCGCGCACCGGGTCGAGCAGGCTGAGCGTCGTCACGGCCGTGAAGAGCCGTATCCGCTTCGTCAGGGCTGCGACGTGACTGAGGACGACCGTCGGGGACGAGGAGATGAACGGCCGCTCGTGCCGCTCCCCCACGCCGAAGCCGTCGAAGCCCAACTCCTCGGCGAGCAGGGCGTTGTCGAGGACCTCGCGGAATCGCTCGTGCGTCGGCTTCTTCACCCCGGTGACCGGATCCGGGCGGTGCACGATCAGGGTGATCGCGATGAACTTCACGACGCGAGCCGCTCGTCGCGGGGTTCGTCGCGGCGCCCGTCGGGGTGCGCCAGGCCGAGGTGTTCGCGCAGGGTCGTGCCTTCGTACTCCGTGCGGAACACGCCCTGTTCCTGAAGCAGCGGGACGACCTTGTCGGCGAACTCGTCGAGGCCGGCCGGGGTGATGTGCGGGACGAGGATGAAGCCGTCGCTCGCGTCGGCCTGGACGAAGTCGTTGACGGTCCTGGCGATGGTGGCCGGGGAGCCGACGAAGTTCTGCCGGTTGCCGGTGTTGATGACCAGGTCGCGGATGGACCACTTGTTGGCCTCGGCCAGCTCGCGCCACTCGCGGGCGGTGGCCAGCGGGTCGCGGTACATGCGGACCTGGGCGCGGCCCTTGGAGATGTGGTCGCCGCCGACGTCCGGGTCGATGTCGGGGAGGGGCCCTTCCGGGTCGTACGAGGACAGGTCCCGGTTCCAGACGAACTCCAGGTGCTTGAGGGCGGTGGCCCCGCTGACCTGTCGGCGGCGCACCTCGCGGGCGAGCTCCTCGGCCTCGGCGTCCGTGTCGGCGAGGGCGAAGGTCGCGGCGGGCAGGATGAGCAGCTGGTCCGGGCTGCGGCCGTACTTGGCCAGGCGGGACTTCACGTCCGCGTAGAAGGCCCGGCCGCCCTCCAGGGTGCCGTGCCGGCTGAAGATGGCGTCCGCTTCCGCGGCGGCGAACTCGCGGCCCTCCTCGGAGTCGCCGGCCTGGAAGATGACCGGGCGGCCCTGGGGCGAGCGCGGGACGTTGAACTGTCCGTGGATGTCGAAGTGCTGCCCGGTGTGGACGAAAGCGCCGGCCTTGGCGTCCCGCAGGAACGTGCCGGTCTCCTTGTCGGCGAGGATCTCGTCGCCGTGCCAGGAGTCGAAGAGCTCGTTCGCCGTGGCGAGGAACTCCTTGGCGCGGGAGTAGCGCTCGTCCTGCGGGAGGAAGCCGCCGCGACGGAAGTTCTCGCCGGTGAAGGCGTCCCAGGAGGTGACGACGTTCCAGGCGGAGCGGCCGCCGGAGAGGTGGTCGAGGCCGGCGAACTGGCGGGCGACCTCGTAGGGCTCGTTGAAGGTGGAGTTGATGGTGCCGGTCAGGCCGATGTGCTCGGTGACGGCGGCGAGCGCAGCGAGGATCGTGAAGGTGTCGGGGCGGCCGACGACGTCCAGGTCGTAGATCTTCCCGCCCTGTTCACGGAGCCTGAGTCCCTCGGCGAGGAACAGGAAGTCGAACTTGGCGCGTTCGGCGGTCCGGGCGAAGTGGGCGAAGGAGCTGAACTCGATGTGGCTGCCGGCCTGCGGGTCGCTCCACACGGTGGTGTTGTTGACGCCGGGGAAGTGGGCGGCCAGGTGGATCTGCTTCAGCGGCTTGGTCATGGCTGCGGTTCCTTCCGGCTCAGGCGGCTGCGTAGCGGTTGGCGGGGCGGGCCAGACCGAGCAGGCCGCGCAGGGTGGCGGCCTCGTAGGCACGGCGGAAGGCGCCCCGGCGCTGGAGTTCGGGGACGAGTGCTCGGGTGATCCCCGGCAGGTCGTGGCCGACGACGGCGGGGCGCAGCCGGAAGCCGGACAGGCCGGCGCCGTGCAACTCCTGCAACAGATCGGCGAGTTGGGAGGGAGTGCCGGTGAAGGTCAGGGCGTCACTCGTGTACGGCTGTCCCGCGAGCGCGTCCAGCCGTTCCCGGCGTGCCCTCGCGGCGTCCGGGTCGTCGTCGAGGAAGACCACGATGTCTCCGAAGATGTGCAGCGGCTCGGCGGCCCGACCGGCAGCGTCCTGCTCGGTGCGGATCCTGGCGACGATCGCGCGGGCCTCGTCGGCGTCGTGCGGGGTGACGTAGCCGACGTCGGCGGCGCGGGCCACGAGCCGGTACGGGACGGTGTCGTGAGCGAGGGCGCTGACGATCGGCTGCCCCTGCGGCGGGCGGGGTGTGATGGAGGGGCCCCTGACGCTGAAGCGCCGGCCCTCGAAGTCGATGTAGTGGAGCTTGTCGCGGTCGATGAAGCGCCCGGTGGCGGCGTCCCGGATCTCGGCGTCGTCCTCCCAGCTGTCCCAGAGGCGGCGCACCACCTCCACGTGGTCGGCGGCCTCGTCGAAGAGGTCGGTCACGACCTCCTGCGCGGCCGGACTGTCGTAGGCCTCGATGCGCGGGACGGTGCGGCGGCCGAAGTGCGCGGCCTCGTTCGGGCGGGCGGTGATCTGCACGCGCAGACCGGCGCGCCCGGCGCTGACGTAGTCGAGGGTGGCGATCGCCTTGGAGATGTGGAACGGCTCCGTGTGAGTGGCGACGACCGTCGGCACCAGACCGATGCGGCTGGTCAGCGGGGCCACGCGGGAGGCGATGAGGACGGCGTCGAGGCGGCCGCGAACCTGGTCGGTGCGCTCGTCCGGGTCCAGGAAATGGGAGGACTGGAGACCGAGGCCGTCCTCGATGGTCACGAAGTCGAGCAGTCCGCGCTCGGCCTCGGTGACCAGGTCGGTCCAGTACCCGGCGGTGAACAAGGCCCGGGGGCGGGCCGCCGGCTCGCGCCAGGAGGCGGGATGCCAGCCGGTTCCGTCCAGGGCGACGGCGAGATGCAGGGAGGGAGAGGGTGTTGAGGACACGAGTCGGTGCCTTCCTGGAAGTCCGTGACAAGAACGCCGACGCCTCACGCAGGGGTGGGCTCGGCGGTGGAGGAACGGGTCAGGAGCAACAGAGCGCGCCGGCCACGCGCTGGAGGTCGATGTGGGGCCGGGAGTGGAGGTGGACGGCGTGGAACATGGGCGTCACGTCCGCCACCTCCGTCCTCCGGGTCGCGCGCTTTCGCGCCTCGCACATCTCGGCATGAGTCACAACGCGCCGACCTCGGCGGGTGTTCCCGTCAGGAGTTGTCCAACGGCAGACCGGGCGGGTTGACCTCCGACTTGGCCACGGCCTCGCCCGAGAGGTTCCAGGCGGCGAGCCACTTGGCGTACTGGCCGTTGTCGATCAGGTGGTTGATCGCGTCGGCGAGGGGCTGGGCGAGGCCGCTGTCCTTCTTGGCGGTCGCGGCGATCAGGCCCTGGAGCGTCGCCCCGGCGCCGGAGAACTGGCCGGCGATCCTCGTCGGGGCGGGCGTGCTCTTGGTCTGGGTGACGTGGTAGGAGAGGTTGGGGCTGGGGCCGAAGTAGGCGTCGATCTTGCCGCTGCCCAGGGCCAGGTAGGTGCTGTTGTTGTCCTGGAAGTACTTGACGGTCAGCTTCTTGCCCTCCTTCTCCAGCCTGTCCTTCCACTCCAGCAGGATGCGCTCCTGGTTGGTGCCGGCGCCGACGGACACGGTCTTGCCGGCGAGGGCCTTGTAGTCGCCGTCGAAACTGAACTTCGAGTCCTTGAGCGCCTCGAAGGCGAGGTCGTCCTTGCGGTAGGAGGCGAACTCGTACTTCTGCTTGCGCTCCTCGGTGTCGGTGATGTTCGAGAAGCCGACGTTCACCTTGCCGCTGTCGATGCCGACGAAGAGGTTCTCCCAGGTGAACCGCTTGACCTCGGGCTCAAGGCCGAGGACGGCGGCGACCAGCCGGGCGAGGTCGATCTCGGAGCCGGTGAGGGTCTTCTGGTCGCTGCCCACGAAGCCCAGCGGCGGGGCGCCGGAGGGCAGAGTGCCGGAGCCGATGACTAGCTTGCCGCTCTTTCTGAGGGCGTCGGGCAGCTTCGCGCTGATGGACTTCACCTCGGACACCTTCAGGGTGGTCTCCTTGGCGGCGCCGTTGGAGAGCTGTCCGACGGTGACAGTGCCCGCGCTGTCATTCGTCCTGGTGGCGGCATCGCTGTCACCGCCGCAGGCGGCGAGCCCGGTGGCGAGGGTGGCGACGGCGGTCGCCGCGGTGATGCCGCGTATCAGGCTGCGTCGGGAGATGTGGCTGGGCATGGCCGTCCTTGGTGTTCGAGAGGGTGGTGAGCGTGGGGCGGTGACACGTGGGGGGAGTTCGTGGGGAGCGGTGGGCTCAGAGGACCCTGCTGAGGAAGTCCCTGGTCCGCTCGTGGCGCGGCTTGTCGAGGACCTCGGAGGGCGGGCCCTGCTCGACGATCCTGCCGCCGTCGATGAAGACGACCCGGTCGGCGATCTCGCGGGCGAAGCCGATCTCGTGGGTGACGATGACGAGGGTGGTGCCGCTGGTCGCCAAGTCCTTGATGACGGAGAGGACTTCGCCGACGAGCTCCGGGTCGAGGGCGGAGGTCGGCTCGTCGAAGAGGATGACGCCCGGGCGCAGGGCGAGTGCGCGGGCGATGGCCACGCGCTGCTGCTGTCCCCCCGACAACTGCCGCGGATAGGCGGCGGCCTTGTCGGCCAGGCCGACCCGCCCGAGGAGGTCGCGGGCGAGTTCCAGTGCCGCGGTCTTGGCGAGCTTGCCGGTGGCCACGGGGGCGGCGGCCACGTTGTCGAGGACCGTCAGATGCGGGAAGAGGTTGAAGTTCTGGAAGACGAAGCCGATCCTGCTGCGCTGCGTCAGGATGGCCCGCTCGCTCAGCTCCTTCAGCCGTTCGCCCTGCCTGCGTACGCCGATCAGTTCGCCGTTGAGGCTGACGTGGCCGATCTCGGGCTTCTCCAGGTGGTTGATGACCCTGAGCAGGGTGGACTTGCCGGAGCCGGACGGGCCGATGATCACGGTGACCTCGCCGGGCCGCACGGCCAGGTCGACGCCGTTCAGCACCCGGTGGGCGCCGTACCACTTGTGCACGTCGTGCACCTCCACGGTGGCGGGCGCGTTGTCGAGGGTCTCGGCGGTCATACGGCGGCCTCCCTGCGGATGCGGGCCCTCAGGTCGGTGACCCCGGTCCGCAGCTTCTGCAACGGGGTCGGCGGCAGGGAGCGCGTGGCGCCCCGGGCGTAGTACCGCTCGACGTAGAACTGGACGACGGAGACGACGCTGGTGAGGATCAGGTACCAGACGGTGGCGACCATCAGCAGCGGCACGATGTCGCCGGGGTAGGTGGAGCCCATGGACTGCGCGGAGCCGAACAGGTCGAGCAGGGAGACGTAGAAGACCAGCGAGGTGCCCTTGATCAGGCCGATGAGCTGGTTGACGTAGTTCGGAACGATGGAGCGCAGCGCCTGCGGGAACACGACCCTGCGGAACTGGTAGCCCTTCGGCAGGCCGAGTGCGGCGGACGCCTCGTGCTGGCCCTGGTCGACGGAGAGGATGCCGCCGCGGACGACCTCGGCGGCGTACGCGGACTCGTGCAGGCTGATGCCGACGACCGCGATGACCATGTCGGTGGCGAGCTTGGACTCGTCGAAGGAGAAGAAGGCGGGACCGAAGGGGATGCCCACGCTCAGCGTCTTGTACAGGGCGCTGAAGTTGTAGAGGAACAGCAGCACCACGATCAGCGGCACTGAGCGGAACGCCCAGACGTAGACCCAGCTGACCGCGCGCAGCACCGGGCTCCTCGACAGCCGGGCCAGCGCCAGCAGGATGCCACCGAGGAGGCCCAACACCGCGCTGTAGGCGGTGACTTCGAGGGTGATCAGGAGTCCGTCGAGGATGGTGGGCCGCAGGAACCAGTAGCCGAAGCGGTCCCATTGGTAGAAGGGGTTGGTCACCAGGCCGTGCACGAACTGGGCCGCCAGGACCAGGACCACCGCGGTGGCGATCCAGCGGCCGGGCCGCCTCAGCGGCAGCACGCGCTGGGCCGCGAGCTGTTCCGGCGGGGCGTCGGCGGGCGGCGGTGCCTCGGCGAGGGAGACGACGGCGCCTGGGGGTTCACTCATGAAGGGCTCCGGCAGGAGTCGGAAGTCCCCGGAACACGACGCACGGCGCGGCGACGACAGCCGCACTGCGGCTGGCGGCTCGTCAGGACGCGGGAGGGCGCACGGTCACCGGGGGTGGGCGGACGACAGCACACCGCCGAGGCGGTGTTCGTCAGGGAGTGCGGGGCAGCGGACGGGAGAAGTCAGCCACGGCTGCGGGCACAGCCCGGTGCGGTACACAGTGCGCTGTTGACGCGGAGCAGATCGACGGCCCGGTCGGCGACGAACAGGGTCGCGTACGCCAGGGCGCGGCTCTGGGGGCGGCGTACGGCCGTCCTGGGAGCTGCGTCCATGGCGTCACTCACTCTTCCGGCCCCCCGTGGGGCCTTCGCGCTTACCGAAGTCATCCGGTCCGGTCGTCACCTGGGGCACCCCACCGCGATGCGAGGGTTGCCGGTCAGCCAGCCAGGGCTCGTCGCTGACGCTCATGACCGTTCTGGGCCGTAAGTTAAGACAGTTGCCCGAACGGATGTCAACGCCGGTCCATTGTGCGGACCGGCTCACGGCCGCTCGACCTGCGCTCGTGCCCCGGTTCCGGCTGCCGCGTGGGCCGCCCAGTCCAGGATCTGGACGGCTGCTCCGGCGTCCTCCAGGCCTCGGCAACGGGCGTGGTGGCGCCGGGAGATGGCGTCGAGGTCGAGATGCGCACCGAAGGCCGGGTGCGCGGCGAGCCGGCGGGCGTAGGCCCACAGGGTGGCGTGCGCGGCGACGCGCTGCACCGCGGCGGCGTCCAGGTGATGCCGGTGGACGGTGTCGAGTTGGACGAGGGTGACCCACAACTCCACGTCGGCGGCGGTGATCTGATCACGAATCAGGTACTCGCGACCGTCCAGCCACCGGTCCAGCGAGCCCAGCGCACGCAGCAGTGTCCCGAGCGCCTCGTCCCGCTCGGCGCGCTCCGCGCCGGCCGCCCCCGCGGCCTGTGCGGCCTCCTCGATGTCCTGCGCACACATCCGCTCGACTGCCTCGATCTCCGACTCCGCGCCGCACGGGTACAACTCCAGGCGACAGCCGCCGAAGCGCCGGGCGAGGTCGCGGGTGATGTCGGGGGCGTGCGTGCTCACGATGCGCCCGGACCAGTCGTCGCTGAGGACCGGCGCGAGGGCCGGTCCCGCGTACCGGTGGACGCTGGCGTCGTACAGCGGACGCAGCGCTGCGTGCCCGCCGTCGGCGCAGTCGGGGATCGCGGGCAGGAAGGTCGCCGGGCAGACGTCGTCGAGGGCCAGCAGGCTGTGGGCGACCGCGATGCGCAGGCCGTCCGCACAGGCGGTCGTCAGGTGGAGGCGGTAGCGGCGCGGCACGGCGTAGTGGCCACTGCGCTCGTCCCGGCCGATCCGGCCGCGGAAGGCGGGAGCGGTCGGCGCGGACGGATGGGCGGCCAGCGGTGTGACGGACATGACTCTCCCCGGGGCAGGCGTGTGGACGTACACGTACGGAAGCGACGTGGAGGCTCGGCTCCAGGGGGTCAGATCGCGCTGCAGACGCGGAGCAGATCGATGTGACGGCGGGATGTGAGAAGGGGCGTACGGCTCACTCGACCGGTGACCGACTCAGGACGCCCCATGCTTCCCTACCAATTCACTAGGAAACTTGATTGGAGTGTCGGCTCCTCCGCGGCCGACGTCAAGAGGGTGTCCGAGGATCGAGCAGTCACTTCATGCCGCGCGTACGGAAAGGGCGTGGTGGAAGACGTTACGGGGGTCCCACTTCGCCTTGACGCGCTGGAGCCGACGGTAGTTGTCGCCGAAGTACAGGGCGTGCCAGGGGGCGCCCGTGTTCAGGGCGGGGTCCGCCAGGTCGGTGTCCGGGTAGTTGATGAAAGCGCCGTCGGCAGCCGCGGGGGCTCCGCCGGTGTCGGCGTACAAGTCCTCGTAGAGCTCGGGCAGCCAGCCGATGTGCCGGGCGTCGTCCCGGGGGTCCTCCCATCCGTTGACGTAGAACATCTTGATGATCGCGTCGCGGTGAGGGGTCGCCGTCGCGTCGGGGGCCACGGCGTTGACCTTGCCGCCGTGGGTGTGGAGGCTCACGCTGCCGGCCGGGTGGTCGTAGTCCGAGCGGGTGAGGTGGTGGTGCAAGGCGTCGATCTGCCGGTCGGAGAGGCGACGGCGCAGATAGCCGGACTTGACCTTCAGCCGGTAGAGGGGGGCCGGGGTCGCCCGGCGAGCCGGCCAGGGCGGCTGCCAACCAGGCCTGGTTCCGGACCGTGCGGACGGGCTGGACCGGCACGCCCCGGTTGATCGCGGCGAGGTGCTCGTCCAGCATCCGCTGGGCACCGGAGTCCGCTGCCACCTGGCCGATCATGAAGACCGGCCCCGACGGGCGACGGGTGAGCGCGAGTTCACTGTAGAGGGCGACGAACGGCGAGTCGGGGGCGCTGTGCTTCTCGGCCCACTGTCCGTGGTTGCGGACCAGCCGGGCGAAGGACGTCCTGTCCAGCTTCTGCCAGTCCCAGGAGACCGAGAAGCTCAGCACACCCGGCGGCGGCGCAGGCAGCAGGCCGGACGGGTCGTCGCCGGCGGCGCCGGGGGTACGGAACCAGTAGCGGGTGACGATGCCGAAGGTGCCGGGCCCGCCACCGGTGTGGGCCCACCACAAGTCCCGGTGGGGATCGGAGGGTTCGCGGGTGGCCACCACGGCGCGCGCCCTGCCCCGCCGGTCCACGACGACCACCTCGACCGCGTACAGATGGTCGACGGACAGGCCCATCAGCCGCGACAGCGGACCGTAGCCACCGCCGGGGATGTGGCCGCCGACACCGACGTCGGCGCACCAGCCGGCCGGGATCGTCACTCCCCAGCCCAGATACAGCCGCCGGTACACCTCGCCCAGCAGGGCACCGGCCTCGACCGCGAAGGCCCGGCGGCCCGGGTCGTAGGAGACGCCCGTCGTGGCGGACATGCCGACGACCACCTCCACGGCCGGGTCGGCGACGAAGTTCTCGAAGCCGTGGCCGCCGCTGCGGACCGTGATCCGGCGGCCGTTGTCGGCCGCCTGCTGCACGGCCCGTACGACGTGCGCGGTCGTACCGACCACCCAGACGTGCTCCGGCTCGCCCACGAACCGCCGGTTGTAGCCCTGGGACGCCAGCGACCGGTACCGCGGATCACCGTGCCCGACCATGGCCGGTCCGGGCGGCGCGGGACAGGACGTCCCGTCCGCAGCCGCGACCGCCTCCGCGACCGTCCCGGGCGCAACGACCCCCGCCGTCGTGGCGACCAGGCCGCCGCGCAGCACGTTCCTCCTGCTCATTGCCCCCATGACCGCTCCCCCTGATCCCTTGGCTGACTTCCTCCTGCCACGAAGCTAGGCGGAGAAGGTGCCGATCGCAGTCGTCCCAGCCCCCGGTTCACGGTGGTGCCGGCGCCCCGATCGCGCGACCGCCGACGGCAAATTCACGTGCCTCGCCCCGGCGGACGGCAGTACGGTCCCGATGTGATCGATGACGACGGCTACTTCGGAGAGAACATCGCGGCCACCTACGACACGTCAGCGGCGGACATGTTCCGCCCCGACGTGGTGGGCCCCGCGGTCGACGTACTGGCCGAACTCGCCGGCGACGGCCTGGCGCTCGAACTCGGCGTCGGCACCGGCCGGATCGCGCTGCCGCTGGCCGGCCGCGGGGTCCCGGTGCACGGCATCGACCTGTCCCGCGCCATGGTGGACCGGCTGCGCGCGAAGCCCGGCGGTGACGCCGTCGAGGTGACGATCGGGGACTTCGCGACGACGCGGGTGGCGGGCGAGTTCGCGCTCGCCTACCTCGTGTTCAACACGATCGACAATCTGACGACCCAGGACGCCCAGGTCGAGTGCTTCCGCAACGCCGCAGCCCATCTGCGGCCGGGTGGCTGCTTCGTGGTCGAGGTGGGCGTGCCCGATCTGCGCCGGCTGCCGCCCGGGCAGAGCGCCGTACCGTTCCACATCAGCGACACCCAGTGGGCGTTCGACACCTACGACGTCGCCACCCAGGCGATGACCTCCAACTACGTCACCATCGTGGACGGCCGCGCCGAGCACTGGTCCATCCCGTTCCGGTACGTCTGGCCGGCCGAGCTGGACCTGATGGCCCGGCTCGCCGGTCTGCGGCTGCGCGACCGGTGGGAGAACTGGACGCGCGAGCCGTTCACGAGCGAGAGCGGCAAGCACGTGTCGGTATGGGAGAAGCCGGCTCACTGATGCGGGCGCCACTGGAGCGCCTGGAACTGTGGATGAGGAGTGAAGAGGGTCGACGAGCTGTGAGACGCCGGTCAGGGATTCGTCCACGCCTCGGGGTCGTCCGCGAGGCTCAGGACGTCGTCGGGCAGCTTGGCCGCGGCCACATGGGCCAGGGTGACCTCGCCGAGGATCTTGCGGACGTTCGCGCGTACGGCGATCCACAGCGGCAGCAAGGACTCCGCGGGGCCGATGTAGGAGAGGTCGGGCGGGCGTACGCCGCGCACCGAGACCAGGGGGCCGTCCGCCACGCGGATCACGTCCGCGATGGGGATCGAGTCGGCCGGACGGGCGAGCCGGTAGCCGCCCTTGCCGCCGCGCTGGCTGACCACGAGGCCGCCCCGGCGCAGGTCGCCGAGGATGCCCTCCAGGAACTTGTGCGGGATCCCCTGCGCCTCGGCGATCGCCTCGGCCTTGAGCGAGGTGTCGTCACCGGCCGCGGCCAGCTCCAACGCCGCCCGCACCGCATAGTCCGCCCTCGCCGAGATCCGCATGCTGAGATTATCCATCACTGCGGTGCCCGTCCCCACCGGCCGACCCGTCGGGTCAGGCGGGAAGGCTGAACGGCGGATGCGCGCCGTTGAGGAAGTAGTCCCCGACCTCGCGCAGTCTGTGCGCGATCGGCTCACGCAGGGTGTGCGTGCGGGTGTCACGCCAGAAGCGATCCAGGCCGTGCCGGGCGAAGGCCGCGGGCGCGCCGACGGCGTCCAGGGCGCGGGTGGTGATCTCCTGCGCGGCCCGGGAGGCGGCGGCCTCGGCCGCGCTCGCGAGCACGGCGATCTCCGCGCACTCCTCGTCGTCGAGGTCCTCGCCCCGCGCCAGGCCGCGGTTCAGGGCGTCCACCGCCTGGTCGGCGAGGGCCGAGGCGGCACGTGCGCCGACGGCGAGTTCACCGAACGCGGTCAGCACGTACGGGTCCTGCGGCGGGTGGCCCGGCCAGGGTTGCGGGGAGAACGGCTGCCAGGGGGAGCGCACCGCGCGTCCGTGCTCGCGGACTTCGCCGAGCAGCCCCTCGGCGACCCCGAGGCAGAAGTGGGCGGAGACCAGCCGAGCGGTCGGCGCGGCGAGGCCGGCGAACGGTGACAGGGCGCCCTCGTCGGAGGAGAGGGAACCGAGGACGTCGTCGGCCGCCACCGGCACGGCGTCGAACCCCACATCGCCGGCCGCTGCCAGCCGCCGGCCGAAGGTGTCGCCGCCGCTGCCGCTGACGAGGCCCGGGTGGGCGGGGTCGACCAGGACGGCGAGGGGCTCGCCGATGCCGGGCACGGCGGCGCGGACGACCAGCCGGTCGGCGACGCCGACGCCGGAGCCGTACCGCTGATGGCCGTCCAGCAGATAGCCGTTGGCCGTGGGGGTCAGCATGAGCGGCGGTTCCTGCGAGGCGATACCGCCGCCCCAGTGCCACTCCCCCGCCGTGAACGCACGCTCGATCCGCGCGGCACGGTCGGGGCCGGCGAAGAACCGGGCGCAGAAGGACAGGAAGTAGTGGCTGCCCAGCAGGTGGCCGATGGCCCCGTCGGCCGCGGCGATGGTCCGGACGACGGTGTAGGCGGTGCGCCAGTCTGCACCGCCTCCGCCGTGTTCGGCCGGTACGAGCACGGTGAGCAGGCCCGCTTCACGCAGCCGGGCGACCTCGTCGAGGGGTGGCTTGCCGGCCTGCTCGCGCTCGACCGCGTCCGTGGCGAGGTCGTCCGCCAACTCGCGGGCCGTGTGCATCCAGTCGGCACACCTCGTTCCTGTTTCGGTTGTCATGGCGGACTTCCTTCATGGCCGAAGAGAACGCGGTGTCTGGCTGCCCGGACGGCCGGGTCAGCGTCATCCTCACTCGCTCCACCGACCAGGGTCAACACTTCCCTAGTAATTCGATAGGAAATCTAGGGAATACATGTCCCCGATGGCCGATTACCGATCGGCGAAGGGGATCTGAGCCTCGGGACGAGCCGTCGTCGCACTGCGGAACGGATGGGTCCACAGCCCCTGTGCCTCCAGCCGGGGCAGCACGCCCTCGCCGAACCAGTACGCCTCCTCCAGGTGCGGATAGCCGGAGAGCACGAACTCGTCGATGCCCAGCCGGTGATACTCGGCGATCCGCTCGGCGACCTCGTCGTGACTGCCGACGAGCGCGGTGCCCGCTCCGCCGCGCACCAGCCCGATCCCGGCCCACAGGTTCGGGTAGATCTCCACTTCATCGCTGCTGCCACCGTGCAGGGCCAGCATGCGCTGCTGCCCCTCGGACTCGCTGCGGGCCAGCCCGGCCTGTACGGTCCGCACGGTCTCCGCGTCGAAGCCGGCCAGCAGCCGCCGGGCCTCCGCCCACGCCTGCTCGGCGGTGTCCCGGGTGATGACGTGCAGGCGGGTGCCGAAGCGGACGCTGCGGCCCTCCTTCTCGGCCAGCGCCCGGATCCGGGCGATCTTCTCGGCGACGGCGGCCGGCGGCTCTCCCCAGGTGAGGTAGACGTCGACGTGCCGGGCGGCGATCTCCCCGGCGATCGGTGAGGAGCCGCCGAAGTACACCTCCGGGACCGGGTCGGGCACCCGGGCCAGCCTCGCGTCCTCGACCTGGAGGTGCTCGCCGACCAGGTCGACGGTCTTTCCCTCCCACAACTCCCGTACGATCTGCAGGAATTCACCGGTACGGCGATACCGGTCGTCCTTGTCGAGGAAGTCGCCGTAGGCGCGCTGCTCGTGGCTCTCCCCGCCCGTGACGACGTTCAGCAGGAGCCGTCCGCCGGACTGCCGCTGGAAGGTGGCCGCCATCTGCGCCGCGAGGGTCGGCGACACCGAGCCGGGCCGGAAGGCGACCAGGAACTTCAGGCGCTCGGTGTGCTGGCTGACCATGGCGGTGGTGAGCCAGGCGTCCTCGCACCAGGCGCCGGTGGGGGTCAGCGCGCCGATGAAGCCCAGGTCCTCTGCGGCGCGGGCGATCTGGCTGAGGTAGGCGACCGTGGGCGGCCGGTCGCGGCCGGACGCCGTCGCGGGGGTGCCGTGACCGCCGCCGACGACATGGCGGCTGTCGCCGTTGGTGGGCAGGAACCAGTGGAAGGTGAGTGACACGTGGGGGCTCCGATCGGGAAGGTGGTTGAGGGGGAGCGGTCGTCACAACAGGCCGTGTCGGGGCGGCCTGGTGCCGTTCAGCACGTAGCGGCCGATGTGCTGGACCTTCCAGCGGGCCGGGTCGTGCAGGGTGTGGGTGCGGGCGTCGCGCCAGTGGCGGTGCAGGCCCAGGGAGTCGAGCGCGGAGCGGGTGCCGGCCACCTCGAACAGGGCGCTGCCGGTCTCCACGGCCGCCTCCGCCGCCGTCACCTTGGCGGCGGCCACGGCGATCGAGGCCTCGGCGGCCGACTCGTCGGTCAGGTCGGCGCGGGCGGCGTCCACGGACCGCGCCGCGGTGGCGAGCAGCGCGTCGGCGGCCCGTACCCGGATCGCCAGTTCGCCGAAGCGCTGGATCAGCAGCGGATCCTCGGCGGCGGTGGCGTGGCCTTGCTCGACGCTCTCGAACCAGGGGCGGCTCTTGGTGCGGACGAACTCCACGGCCTCGGCAAGCGCTCCGGAGGCGATTCCCGCGTCGATGGCGGCGTGCAACAACTGGGCCACGGCGCCGTGGAGTTGGGGCCCCCGGAAGGTGAGGTGGTGCGGCACCACCCGGTCGGCGGGTACGGGCACCGACTCCAGGCGGACCGATCCGCTGGCCGTGGTGCGCTGGCCCATACCGTCCCAGTCGTCCACGACGGTGAGGCCGGGTGCGTCCCGCGGCACGTACGCCACATGCAGGTTGTCGTCGTCGGCGCGGGCGAGGACGGGTATCCAGTCGGCGAACAGGGCGCCGGTCGAGTAGTGCTTGACGCCGTCGAGGACGTAGGACCCGTCCGGGCGACGCCTGAGCCGCGTACGGATGTCCTGGACATGACTGGTGCCCGCCTCGGACTGGGCGTTGCCGAACCGCTTGCCCGCCAGCACCTCGCCGAACAGGAACTCCTGCTGCACCCGTGTCCCCTGCCGGCGCAGCACGCCCACGTACACGAAGTGGCTCTGCGGGATCTGCGCGAGGCTGGCGTCGGCCGAGGCGAGCAGCCGGAAGACCTCGGCGAGGGTCTCCGTACGGACGTCCGCGCCGCCGAACTCCGCCGGCACCGTCACACCCAGCAGCCCGGAGGCGGACAGCCGCTCCAGTTCCGCGCGCGGCAGGCGGCGTCGCGCGTCCCGTTCGGCAGCGTCCTTGCGGAAGTCCGCGGCCAGTTCGGCGGCGACGCCCAGGGCCTCGGCGTCGCCGGCGATCACGGTCGCGGCGGTCATCCGGTGGCCGCCAGCACCGTCGGGCGGCCACCGAGGGCGAGTGAGAACTGGTCGGTGACCTGGGCCAGGGCCTCGGCGGCGCCGGGTGCGACGGTCAGGGTGCCGTCGTCGGCCACGGTGATCTCCTTGTCGAGCGTGAACCAGCCCGGCGTGATGTGGGCCGGGCCCATGGAGTTCAGGACCGGCCGCAGGGCGTAGTCGATGGCCAGGACGTGGGCGGTGGTGCCGCCGGTGGCCAGCGGAAGGACCGTCTTGCCCGCCAGCGCGTACTGCGGCAGCAGGTCGAGCAGCGCCTTCAGCAGGCCGGAGTAGGCGGCCTTGTAGACGGGGGTGCCGATCACGATGCCGTCCGCCCGCTCGAAGAGGGCGGTGGCCTCGACGATCGCCGGGTGCCGGAACTGGGCGTGCAGCAGGGCCTCGGGCGGGAGCGTGCGGACGTCGAGCGGGATCACGTCGTGCCCCTGGGCGATCAGCCGGTCATCCAGGTGGCGCAGCAGGCGGGCGGTGCGGGAGGTGGCGGAGGGACTGCCGGAGACGGAGAGGATGGTGGCCATGGGGAGGACCTTTCGGGAGAGGTACCGGGTGGGCTGCGGCGGTGCGCCGATGAGGACGGGAGGGTCAGGCGTGGGCGCCGACGGGCGCCGACTCGGCTTCCTGGGCCTCCAGTTCG
Source organism: Streptomyces sp. R11 (assembly GCF_041051905.1). Lineage (NCBI taxonomy): Bacteria > Bacillati > Actinomycetota > Actinomycetes > Kitasatosporales > Streptomycetaceae > Streptomyces > Streptomyces sp. R11. Next base: position 8,066,409 of record NZ_CP163432.1, on the reverse strand, counting down.
CGTACGAGCGGCAGCACCCGCTTGCCGAAGTACTCGACCTCCTCCAGGTAGTGCAGGAAGCCGAGGAGGAAGAGGTCGACGCCGAGCCGCTTGTAGGCGACGATCCGCTCGGCGATCTGCTCGGGCGTGCCGATCAGGCCCGTGCGGAAGCCGTCGTTGTACTGGACGAGGTCCTCGAAGCTGGAGTCCTGCCACATGCCCTTGCCGTCAGCGGTGGACGGACCGGCCTGCTGGACGGCGTCGCGGAAGCCGTGGACGGCCTCGGTGTTGGCCTTGGCGACGATCTCGCGGAGCGTCTCGCGGGCCTCGGCCTCGGTGTCACGGGCGATGAGGAAGCCGTTGAGGCCGAACTTCGGTGCGCTGCGGCCCGCTCGGGCGGCGGAGGCGCGGACGTCGTTGATCTGCTCGGTGACGCCGTCGAAGTCCTTGCCGTTGCTGAAGTACCAGTCGGAGACGCGGCCTGCCATGGCACGGGCGGCGCTGGAGTTGCCGCCCTGGAAGATCTCCGGGTGCGGCCGCTCGGAGGTGTTGAGCGGCTTGGGCTTGAGGGAGAAGTCGCGTACCCGGTAGAAGTCCCCGGCGAGTTCGGCGTGGTCCTCGGTCCAGATCTTGCGCAGCGCGCTGATGAACTCCTCGGCGCGCCGGTAGCGCTCGTCGTGCTCGAGCCAGGGTTCGCCGAGAGCGGTGAACTCGCCCTTGAACCAGCCGCTGACGACGTTGACGGCGAAGCGGCCGTTCGACAGGTGGTCGGCGGTGGCGCCGAGCTTGGCGAGGACGCCGGGGTGCCACAGGCCGGGGTGGACGGCGGCGATGACCTTCAGGCGCTGGGTGGCGAGGAGCAGGGCGAGGCTGAAGCTGGTCGACTCGTGCTGGAACTCGGCGCCGTAGCTGGCCATGTAGCGGACCTGGCTGAGGGCGTAGTCGAAGCCGTTGTTCTCGGCGAGGACGGCGAGTTCGCGGTTGTAGTCGTAGCCCCAGTCGGTGCGCTGCTCGATGGTGCTGGTGACCAGGCCGCCGCTGACGTTGGGCACCCAGTAGGCGAAGCGGAGGGGGTCGGATCCGGGCGGTACGGGCATGGGGAACTCCTGGCATGACTGCGCACGCGGAAAGAGCGCGTGCGTGACAGGGAAACGTGTTCGGTGATCGGGAATCAGCGATCGAGATCACTGACCGGTATGGGTGATCGGGATCAGTGATCGGGATCGGTGACCGGGATTCAGGCGTGCGGAATCGCCGTCCCGGGGAAAGCCGAAATCGGCACGGAAATCGGCCGGCAGTGAAATGTGCGAAGAGAGCGGCGCGAGTGCGAGGGTTTCCCTCGGTGCGCTCAGACCCGACAGCGACAGCAGGAGCTGGAGACACGCGCGAGGTCGACATGGCGTCGCCGCGTGAGGTCCTGTCGCTTCATGCCATCGATCAAAGCAGCGGTGACTCCGGGAGGTCAAGAATGCCCGGTTGGGATTCCACATGCTGAGAGTCGGTATTCACGAGGTTGTGACAGGGTTTCCCTTGAACGCGGCGCGCGGTCCGGGTCACGCTCCTGGCGTGCGTATCGAACAGCTCGAATACATCGCCGCCGTCACGCGATTGGGTTCGCTGCGGCGCGCCGCCGAGGAACTCCATCTGTCGCAGCCGGCGCTCAGCGAGACCGTGCGCAATCTGGAGCGTGAGCTCGGCGTGGACCTGCTGGAGCGCAAGCGGTCCGGTGCGAAGGTCAGCGACGAGGGACGGGAGCTGCTGCCGCACATCATGAGCGTGCTGGACGCGGTCGACCGCCTGCGCGGCGCGGCCGGCGACCAGCACCGCATCAGCCGTATGGTCCGGCTCGGCACCGTCAACACGGCCACCGTCCCCCTGGTCATCCCGACGGTGCGGGAGTTCCGGGCCTCGCACCCGGCCACCCAGGTCGAACTGGTCGGCGCACAGCAGTCCGAGATCCAACGCGGACTGCTGGAGGGTGCGTTCGATCTGGGGCTGGTGAACTACCTCGGGGGCGACGACATGCCGCCCGGCTTCGACACCACGGAGCTGCTGCGCGGCCGGCCGGTGGTGTGCGTGCGGCCGGACAGTCCGCTGGCCGCCCTGGAGGCGGTGGACGCGGACAGCCTGCTCGCCGAACCGCTGGTGGTGATGCGGTCCGGCTATGTCATGCACCGCTTCGTGCACCGGCTGCTCGGCGGTCGTACGCCGTCCTTCTCGTACTCCACCGACGGCGCCGAGATGGGCAAGCTGATGGTCGCCGAGGGACTGGGAGCGACCGTGCTGCCCGACTTCAGTGTCATCGGGGACCCGCTGGAACGGCGGGGCGCGATCACCGTACGGCCGCTCGCCGGCGACGCGACCGACGTGCTGCTGGTCCTGCAGAGCCGCCCGTCCGGCCCGGTTCCCCGGGCCGTCCGCGATCTGCGCGAGCTGTTCGTGCGCAACGCGCGGGCGCACAGCGCCCCTTCCTAGTGCGCCGGTGCGCAATGCGCCCCGGCATGAAGCGGCCCCTCGTGCAGCGGTCCGATCAGATCACGGTCACCGGATGCCGGACCACCGCGTCGAACAGATAGCCCTGGGTGTTGGGCACGGCGACGTCCGGCTGGCGGCGACCGGCCGTGTCAGTGGCCCGGGCCAGGAGGTGGGTGGCACCGGTCGTCTCGGGCTTCCAGCTGACGGACCAGCGGGTCCAGGTGTCGGCTCGGGGCCGGTCGTGCAGCCGGGCCGCGCGCCAGCTCGCGCCGCCGTCGGTGCTGACATCGACCCGGGCGACGGCGCCCGCGCCCGACCAGGAGCGACCGTGCAGCACCTGTCCCCGTCCCACCGGGAAGGTCGCGCCGCTCGCCAGCTCGAAGGCGCTCTTGATGGTCTGCCGGGTCAGCGGCGCGCTGCCCTCCTGCGGGTGGGCGGGGCCGAACAGCCGGTAGAAGGTGGTGTTCCACGGCGAGAACAGCGGCTGCGCGGACACCTCGATGTCGCCGACCCACTTGATCGACGCGATCCCCACCCACGAGGGCACCAGCACCCGCACCGGATACCCGTGGTCGTACGGCAACGGCTCGCCGTTCATCTCGTAGGCGAGCAGGACGTCGTCCAGCGCCTTGGCCAGGGGCAGCGGCCGACGCACCCGGCCGAGGCTCTCGCCACCGCTGACGTACTCGGCGTCCAGCCCGCGCGGCTGCAGGTCCACGGCATACGGGGACAGCCCGGCCTTGCGCAGTACGTCGGCGAGTCGCACCCCGCGCCAACGTGCCACACCGACCGCGCCCAGCGTCCACGAGGTTCCGGTGACCGTTTCCTGCTGCTGGGTGGTGTAGTAGCTGCGGCCGTTTCCGGCGCACTCGACGAACGCGGTGCGGGTGACGGCGGGCAGGGCGCGCAGGTCGTCGTACCCGAACTCGACCGGACGGCCCTCGGAGGGCTTGCCGCGCAGCCCGTCACCCCAGAGTCTCAGCCGCCAGTCGGCCGCATCCAGCACGGGTGTCGCTGTGTGGTTGCGTACGAAGAACAGCTCGTTGGGGGTGTGGTGGCCCGTTCCGCGCAGCGCCTCCCAGCGGGTCTCGGCGTTGGTCCCGCGCTGGATGAACCACTCGGCCGGCACCGGTTTGACGATCGAGGTGTCGGCTGCGTGCGCGGGACGCGGCGCTGGCAGCGCGGTCGCGGCCGCCGTGGCGGCGAGCAGGGTGAGCAGCCGGCGGCGGCTGACCCCGTCCGCCCGGGCATCGCCGGCGAGCCACTGGCGCAGCCTGCGGCGGTCGTAGGCAGTCTCGTCGACACGGGACGCGGGACGGGGTGAGGGCACAGGGGATGCGGGCATGACGGGTCCTCGTCATCGATGGTCAGGCCGGACGGTGAGACCGGGAGTGAGGGTGCAGCGGCAGCCCAAGTCAGACTGCCAGGGTTAACGACACCAGTGCGTACGGGTGTTGTAGGTGTGGCCGGGAAGCGTGTGTCAGCCGGGGAGCCGACACAGGGCGGGGGCCACGCGGACGGGATCCACGGCACGGCGGCGCGTCAGAGGCTCCAGCGGTGGCATGGCGCGCTGCAAGCACGCCGGGTTGGATGGCGACAACGCAGCACACAGATGGCGCGGGGTTGGGGCGCACTTTCAGAGAACTTTGGCGAGGAAAGTACGGGTGCGTTCCTGACGCGGATGGTCCAGGACCTCCGCGGGCGGTCCCTGCTCCACCACGACCCCGCCGTCCATGAACACCACGGTGTCGGCGACCTCGCGGGCGAAGCCGATCTCGTGGGTCACGACGATCATGGTGGTGCCGCTGCCCGCCAGGTCCTTGATGACGTCGAGGACTTCGCCGACCAGCTCCGGGTCCAGGGCGGAGGTTGGCTCGTCGAAGAGGAGCACCTTCGGTTCGAGGGCGAGCGCGCGGGCGATGGCCACGCGCTGCTGCTGGCCGCCGGAGAGCCGGCGTGGGTAGGTGTCGGCCCTGTCCGCGAGGCCGACCCGGTCGAGGAGCCGGCGAGCCGTCTGCTCCGCCGCCCTGCGCGGGCGGCGCAGGGCGGAGACAGGGGCCTCCACGACGTTCTCCAGCACGGTCAGATGCGGGAAGAGGTTGAAGTTCTGGAAGACGAACCCGATGCCGGTCCGCTGCCTCAGGACGTCCTTCTCCTTCAGCTCGTGGAGCTTGTTGCCCGCCCGGCGGTAGCCGATGAGCTCACCGTCGATGCTGACCCAGCCGCGGTTGACCTTCTCCAGGTGGTTGATGGTGCGCAGCAGCGTGGACTTCCCGGAACCGGACGGTCCGAGGATCACGGTGACCTCCCCGGCGCGGACCTTCAGGTCGACGCCGCGCAGCACCTCCAACGGGCCGAAGCTCTTGTGGACGCCGTGGACCTCGACCATGACATCACTCATGCCTGCTCCGGCGGGTTGACCCGCGATGTCTCGATCGCGGAGGCGGAGGTACCCCACTTGGCGAGGATCCGGGCGTACGTCCCGTTCCTGATCAGCTCGTTGACGGCGGCCTGGAACGCCTTGGTGAGCGGGGAGCCCTTCTTGAAGGCGAAGCCGACGTCCAGGCGGTGGTACTCGCCGAGGAAAGTGGTCTGCGACGCCGCTTGTGCCGCCTGGTAGCGCAGGCCGTTGATGGTCGACATGATCACGTCGATACGGCCCTGTTGGAGCGCGGTGAGCGTGGCCGCGTTCTCCGAGTAGACCTTCACGTCGTACGGCTTCCTGCCCGCCTTCGCGCACACCCCCTTCTGCGCGGTGAGGGTCGCCTCGAAGGTGGTGCCGGCGCCGGTGCCGATGGTCAGCCCGCACAGCTGGGTGAGGTCGGTGACCTTCGACTTGAGGGCGGTGTTGCCCTTCTTCACCGCGAACCCCTGGCCGTCGTTGATGTAGGTGACGAAGTCGATGGTCTTCAGACGCTCGGCGGTGACGCCGAAGTTGCCGGTGCCGAAGTCGTACTTGCCGCTGCCGAGGGCGGGCAGGATCGCCTCGAAGGAGGCGTCCTGACGCTCCAGCCCGACCCCGAGAACCTTGGCGACCGCGTCCGCGAGGTCGATGTCCTGGCCGGCGGGCGCCTTGTCCGTGCCGTTCGGGTAGTAGGCGCCGGGCGGGAATCCGATCGAGCTGCCGACGCGCAGCTTGCCCGCCTTGCGTACGTCGGCGGGGAGCAGGGCGGCGGCGGAGTCCACCTTGCGGACGGTGGCCACCGGGTCGTCGGTCGGTGCGGGAGAGGCTTCGGCGCCGGCTGCCGCCGTACCGCCGGTGTCGCCGGAGCCGCAGGCCGTCAGCGCGAGCAGGGGCAGCAGGGTGAGGACGGCGGTGCCGCGCAGGCGGGTTCTGAGCGTGCGGGTTCTGAGCGTGCGGATCTTCACTGGTCGGGGGCCTTTCCCGTGCGTTCCCGCACTGCGAGGTGCTTCTCGAAGGGCAACGGGCCGATGGTCTCCGGGTCGGCCTCCGTGTCGAACAGGGGTGTGTAGCCGGTGGCCAGGTAGAGGCCGCGGGCCTCGGGCTGGCGTGGGCCGGTGGTCAGGTAGATCCGCCGGTATCCGTGTGTGCCCGCCGCCACCTCCAGTTCGGCGATGACGCGGCGGGCGAGGCCGCGTCTGCGGTGGGCGGAGTGGGTCCAGATCCGTTTCAGTTCGGCCGTGGTCGGGTCGTACCTGCGGAAGGCGCCGCCCGCGACGGGCTCGCCGCCCTCCAGCAGCAGCAGGAGCAGGCCGCCGTGGGGTTCGGTGAACTCCTCGTCGGGGTAGCGGGAGATCTCGGCGTGCGCGTCCTTGCCGTAGCGCGTCGAGTACTCGTGGCCGAGTTCGCGCAGCAGCGGTCTCACGCGCGGGTCGGACACCGGTACCTGAACGACGGTCAGCTCGGGTGCGGAGGTCATGCGTTCACCGCCACCGGGGTCCGCGCCTCGCGTGCCGCCCGCTCGGCGTCGCGCTTGGCGACCTCCTCGCGGACGATCGGGATCACGTGCCGGCCGAAGTCGATGGCGTCGCCGAGCAGGTCGTAGCCGCGGGCGGAGAGGATGTCGACGCCGAGGTCGTAGTAGTCGAGGAGTGCCCGGGCGACCGTCTCCGGGGTGCCGACCAGGGCGTTGGAGTTGCCCGCGCCACCGGTCGCGGCGGCGGTCGGGGTCCATAGGGCGCGGTCGTAGCGCTCGCCCGCCTCGGCGATGGCGATCAGCCGCTGCGAGCCGACGTTTTGAGGTGTTGCAGCCTGCGGCTGCACGTGTCCGTTGTGGCGCTTGGTGATCGCCTCGCCCCGCTCCCTGCGGGCCTTGATCGCACCTACCGTGCGGTGGGCCTTCTCCCAGGCCAGTTCCTCGGTCGGGACGATGATCGGGCGGAAGGCGACCTGGATGCGCGGCACGTCGGTGCGGCCCGCGGCCTTCGCGGCGGCCTTCACGTTCTCGATCTGCTCGGCGGTCTTCGCCAGGGGCTCGCCCCACAGGCAGTAGATGTCGGCCTCGGCGCCTCCGGCGGCCAGCGCCGCGGGCGACGAACCGCCGAACGACACATGGGGGCGGGGCTGCTGGACAGGGAAGACGTCGCTGACGAAGTCGTGGAAGCGGTAGTGCTCACCCTCGTGGTCGAACGGCTCATGGGTGGTCCAGATCTTCTTGACGATCCGGATGTACTCACGGGTGCGGGCGTATCGCTCGTCCTTGGTGAGGGTGTCGCCCTCGCGGCCCTGCTCGTGGTCGTTGCCGCCGGTGATGAAGTGCACGGTCAGCCGGCCCTCGCTGATCCGGTCGAGGGTGGCGAACGTCTTGGCGGCGAAGGTCGGATACGAGACGTTGGGCCGGTGGGCCAGGAGGATCTGGAGGTGGTCCAGCCGGCTCGCGATGTACGCGGCGGCCGGCGCGGGGTCCGGCGATCCCGAGCCGTACGCGAACAGCACCCGGTCCCAGCCGTGGTCCTCGTGCGCCCGGGCGAGGCGGAGCGTGTAGTCCTTGTCGAAGGCGGCGCCGGAGCGCGGCGTGGTTTCGGAGCCGTTGTTGGTGGCGGCTATACCGAGGAACTCCACCGGCATGGGTATGACCTCTCGGAAATGCGCACCCGGGCAGGCGTGACTGAACTGCTTGTGCGCAAAGGTGAATGGGCGAGTGAATTCAATGCGAGCGTGACGACGCGAAGCGTCGAAAAGACGGTGCTACGGCAGCGCGCGAAAGAGGAGAACTCGGCCCGCGACGGGGTCACCGAGGGAGGGAAGGGCCGGTCAGAGGGCCCGCTGCCGAATCAGGCGCAACACGCCGCGGACCACACTCGACCGAAGTCGATGTGATCGCGCGAGACCAAGCGCAGCTGGGCAGTCATGCGACTAATTGAGCAGTACATCGTGCTCCCCGTCAAGCAGATCCCGGATGCCGGAACACGTGGACAGCCGTCTCAAAGCTCGCTGTTGACACATCGATGGCGTGGGCACATACGATCGACGGCGGACCGGCTCCGCGTTGTGCGGCAGCCTCTCCGGCCGCGTTGAGGGACGCGGCGAGCGTGTCGACGCCGATCCCCGGCCGCACCGAGTGCCCCTGGGGTCACCCACGCCTGCGTTCCCTCCCCGGAGAGCCTCCCCATGGTCACGTCGCCCGATCTCACGTCCGGCCCCGCAACGAAGAATCCCCCAGTACCCGCCACCGACCTGCCGCGGATCGTCCCGCGCCGGCACGCCGGCCGGTGGCTGACCGCCGCCGTCGCGCTGTTGCTCTTCGCGATGGTGCTCAACTCCGTGATCCGCAACGACGCCTTCCAATGGGACGTGGTGGGCCGGTACTTCACCACGGCCGCCGTGCTCGACGGGCTGCTGCTGTCGCTGTGGCTGACCGCCGTGGTGATGGTGCTCGGCTTTCTGCTCGGCACCGTGCTCGCGGTGATGCGGCTCTCCGCCAACCCGGTGCTGCGCACGCTGAGTTGGGGCTACGTGTGGGTTTTCCGGTCCACACCCCTGCTGGTGCAGCTGCTGTTCTGGTTCAACATCGGCGCCCTGTATCCGACGCTCGGCCTCGGCATCCCGTTCGGCCCGGAGTTCGTCACGTTCAAGACGGTCAACCTGCTCGGTCCCACCCTCACCGCCGTCATCGGCCTGACCCTGCACGAGACCGCCTACGCCGCCGAGGTGGTGCGCGGCGGCATCCTCGCGGTGGACGCGGGGCAGACCGAGGCCGCCCAGGCGCTCGGGCTGAGCAGACGCCGCACCCTGCGCCGGATCGTCGTGCCGCAGGCGATGCGTTCGATCGTGCCGACGGCCGGGAACATGCTGATCGGCACCCTCAAGGGCACCAGCATCGTCAGTGTGCTGGCCGTGCACGACCTGCTGTACTCGGTGCAGTTGATCTACAACCAGACGTACCAGATCATCCCGCTGCTGATGGTCGCCACCCTGTGGTACATCGCGGTCACCACGGTGCTGAGCGCGGGCCAGTTCTACGTCGAGCGGTACTACGCGCGCGGCAACTCGCGCACCCTGCCGCCCACTCCGCTCCAGCGGCTCCGCGGCCACCTGACCGCCGTGCCCCTTCGACTGCGGGCGGCGACCGCGGCCGACACCCGCCCGGCGATCGGCGGTGACCGGTGAGCACCAGCCCTTCCGCGGCGGTCCTGGTCGTCGTGGGCGCGGGTCCGCGTGCCACGGGCCTGCTGGAGCGCATCGGCGCCAGCGCTCCCGAACTATGGCAAGGGGAAGGGGAGTTGCGCATCCACCTGATCGATCCGCACCCGCCCGGCCCGGGTCGGATCTGGCGGGACGAGCAGTCCGCGCTGCTGCGGATGAACTCGATGGCGGAGGACGTCACGATGTTCACCGACGAGTCGTCCACCATCGACGGTCCGGTACGGCCCGGACCCTCGCTCGCCGAGTGGGCGGCCCAGTTCTCCGGCCGGGGCCCGCGCCACGCGCCCTACGCCGAGCCCGCCGACCCGGAGGTGCTCGCCGAACTGCGCTCGCTCGCCGGGACCGACTTCCCCACCCGCCGGGCCCAGAGCGCCTATCTGGACTGGGTGTTCCGCAGGGCGCTGGCCCAGCTGCCGCCCACCGTGACGGTCGAGTGGCACCGCACGACCGCGACCGCGGTCACCGGTCCCCCGGACGGTCCGCAGCAGGTGCACCTGGCCGACCGCGCCACCCCCCTCACCGCCGACCTGGTGGTCCTGGCGCAGGGACACATCGGCTCCACCCCCGCCGCCGAACACCTCGACCACGCCGCCTTCGCGCGCCGCCACGGCCGCTTCCATCTGCCACCGGAGTTCTCCGCCGACGCCGACCTGTCCGCGCTGCGACCCGGCGAACACGTCGTCCTGCGCGGTCTCGGGCTCGCCTTCATCGACCTGATGGCCCTGCTCACCGAGGGCCGCGGCGGCACCTACCGCACCGAGGCCGACGGCAGCCTCACCTATCTGCCGTCCGGTCACGAGCCCGTCCTCCACGTCGGATCGCGACGGGGAGTGCCGTACCACTCCAAGACCCGCTACCGGCTCCAGGGCCCTCGGCCTCCGCTGCCCCGGCACTTCGGCCCCGAAGCGGTCGACGCGCTGCTCGCCCAGGGGCGCCCGCTGGATCTGCGGCGCGATGTGTGGCCGCTGATGGCCAAGGAGATCGGCTTCGGCCACTACCACGAGCTCTTCCATGCCCATCCCGAGCGCACCGCCCTCCCCTGGCCGGACTTCGTCGCCGCCTACGACCGTCTGGACTGGTACGCCGGCGCCATGGCCGACCTCGTCGCCGCTGCCGTGCCCGACCCGGCGGACCGGCTGGACTTCGAGGCCCTGGACCACCCCCTGGACGGCGTCACGTTCGCGGCTCCGGATGCCTTCCAGGAGCACTTGCGGGACCGAATCGCCCGGGACGTCGCCCGCCGCGAAGACCCGGAGTTCAGCGCCGACCTCGGGGCGTTCCTCGCGCTGCTGTCCGTCTACGGGCAGCTGCCCCGCCTGGTCGCCGGCGGGCTACTGACCGCTCGGTCCGTCGCCGAGCAGCTCGACGGCTGGTGGCACGGGTTCTTCAGCTTCCTGGCCTCCGGGCCGCCCGGCTTCCGGCTGCGCCAGCTGCTCGCCCTGTCCCGGGCCGGGGTCGTCCGCTTCCTGGGCGCCGGCATACGGATCGGCACCGACGAGGCGACCGGCACCTTCACCGCGGCCGGCCCCACCGTTCCCGGCCACACGCTCCACGCCACCGCCCTGATCGAGGCGTATCTGCCCCGCCACTCCCTGGAACGCACCGAGGACCCCCTCCTGCGTGACCTGCACCGGGCCGGCGCCCTCACCGAGGAGGTCATCGCCGACCCCACGCACACCCACCGCTCCGGCCTGCTGGCCGTCTCCGCCACGGACGGCCACGTCCTCGACCCGTCCCTCGGCGGCACTCACCCACGCCGCATCGCCCTCGGCGCCCCCACCAACAGCCGGGCCGTCGCCGCGTTCGCCCGCCCGCGTACGAACGCGCCCGCCTTCCGCCAGAACGACGCGGTGGCCCGTGAACTGCTGTGCGCCCTGAGCTCGCAGTTCCCAAAGGGAGAGATGGCAACGTCCACTATGTGAAATCCCTCTTGGGGTGAGCGCCACCTTCTGCCACGATCCCCATCAACCAGGTAGGAAAACTAGGAATCGGTGGGGTGGGGTGGCCATGAGTTCGCGCGAGCACGCACGCCTCGTCCCGCCCCTTCTGACCTCGCGTCGCCACATCGACTTCGCGCGTACGTCCAGCGCCATCTGTCGGCTCGTCTGAAGCCGTTCGCGGAGCCTGCCCGTGCTCCGCACCAGCGCCGCCGTTCTCCGACGTACTCACGCACTCTCCTGTCACTCATCTCCGAGAGGACACCTCCGTGTCTGCCGCAAGACCGCTCACCACCCTGCGCACCCTCGCCGTCATAGCGACGCTTCCCCTGCTGCTGACCGCTTGCGGCTACGGCGCCGAATCCACCGACGACGGCAAGCAGGCCGAGGTCGCGGCGGACGCCAAGAAGCTCTCCGTCGACGAAGTGAAGATCGGCTACTTCCCCAACCTCACCCACGCCACCGCTCTGGTGGGCGTCCAGGAGGGCCTGTTCCAGAAGGAGCTCGGCGGCACCACGATCAAGCCGTCGACGTTCAACGCCGGGCCGTCGGAGATCGAGGCGCTGAACTCCGGCTCCATCGACATCGGCTGGATCGGCCCGTCCCCCGCGATCAACGGCTACACCAAGGCGGCCGGGAAGAACCTGCGGATCATCTCGGGATCGGCCTCGGGCGGGGTGAAGCTCGTCGTCAACCCGGAGAAGATCAAGTCCCTGAAGGACGTCAAGGGCAAGAAGATCGCCACGCCGCAGCACGGCAACACGCAGGACGTGGCACTGCTCAACTGGATCTCCGAGCAGGGCTGGAAGGTCGACGCGGAGAGCGGCCAGGGTGACGTCTCGGTCGTCCGCACCGACAACAAGATCACGCCGGACGCCTACAAGTCCGGCTCGATCGACGGTGCCTGGGTGCCCGAGCCGACCGCGTCCAAGCTGGTCGCCGAGGGCGGCAAGGTGCTCCTCGACGAGGCCGACCTGTGGCCCGACAAGAAGTTCGTGATCACGAACATCATCGTCCGGCAGGAGTTCCTCAAGGAGCACCCGGACGTCGTCGAGGCCGTGCTGCGCGGTTCGGTGAAGGCCAACGAGTGGATCAACGCCAACCCGGACAAGGCCAAGGCCTCCGCGAACAAGGCCCTGGAGGAGCTCTCCGGCAAGGCCCTGCCCGCCGAGGTCATCGACCCGGCGTGGAAGTCGATCACCTTCCTCGACGACCCGCTGGCCGCGACCCTCGACACCGAGGCGGAGCACGCGGTGAAGGCCGGCCTCCTGGAGGAGCCCGACCTGAAGGGGATCTACGACCTCACGCCGCTCAACAAGGTCCTCAAGGCCGACGGCAAGGACGAGGTCGACGACGCCGGTCTCGGCGTCAAGTAACCACCGCATCCGCTGAGTTCCCAGGAGGTGACGACCATGGCCACCCCGACGGCCACGACCGCGAAGGTCGCCGAGGACGCCGCGGCGGTGACGTATGCCGCGCGAGTCGAGCATGTCTCGAAGTCCTTCCCCGGCCCCGCGGGGCAGCAGCTCGTCCTCGACGACATCACGCTCGATGTCGCACCCGGCGAGTTCGTCACCCTCCTGGGGGCCTCCGGCTGCGGCAAGTCGACGCTGCTGAACCTGGTCGCTGGGCTGGACCGGCCGTCCGCCGGTTCGATCGGCACGGACGGGCGGCCCGCCCTGATGTTCCAGGAGCACGCGCTGTTCCCCTGGCTGACCGCCGGCAAGAACGTCGAGCTCGCGCTCAAGCTGCGCGGGGTCGCCAAGGCGGAGCGCCGCCCCGAGGCGGAGCGGCTGCTGGAACTCGTCCGGCTGCAGGGGGCGTACGGCAAGCGGGTGCACGAGCTGTCGGGCGGTATGCGGCAGCGGGTCGCCCTGGCCCGTGCGCTGGCGCAGGACAGTCGGCTGCTGCTGATGGACGAGCCGTTCGCGGCGCTGGACGCGATCACGCGGGACGTGCTGCACGACGAACTGACCCGTATCTGGCGGGAGACGGGGCTGTCCGTGCTGTTCGTGACACACAACGTGCGCGAGGCGGTACGGCTGGCCCAGCGCGTGGTGCTGCTGTCGTCGCGGCCGGGCCGGATCGCGCGGGAGTGGACGGTCGACATCGCCCATCCGCGCCGTATCGAGGACACCGCGGTCGCCGAGCTGTCCGTCGAGATCACCGAAGAACTGCGTGGGGAGATCCGCCGCCATGGCCGGCACTGACAACCGCGTCGACACCAAGGTCGACGTCACCAAGGACGGCTCCACGACGGCCGGGGCGCCGCAGGATCCCAACGATCTGGCGGGACTCGAGGCGGGGCTCGACGCGCTGGACGCTGTGCAAGTGGGCCGTACGCCGTTGCGCGAGACCCTGGTCCGCAAGGTACTCCCGCCCGTCACCGCTGTCGCATTGGTGCTGGTCGTCTGGCAGTTGCTGGTGTGGGCCGAGGTGGCCCCCGACTACAAGCTGGCCTCGCCGTCCGACGTGTGGGGCGAGGTGCGCGAGGCCTGGCTCCAGGGCACGCTGCTCGACTACATCTGGACGTCCGTCTCACGCGGCCTGCTCGGCTTCCTGCTGGCGCTCGCCATCGGCACCCCGCTCGGTCTGCTGGTCGCCCGGGTGAGGTTCGTCCGGGCGGCCATCGGCCCCATCCTGTCCGGCCTCCAGTCGCTGCCGTCGGTGGCCTGGGTGCCGCCGGCCGTGCTCTGGCTGGGCCTCAACAACTCGATGATGTACGCCGTGATCCTGCTCGGCGCGGTCCCGTCCATCGCCAACGGCCTCGTCGCGGGCATCGACCAGATCCCCCCACTGTTCCTGCGCGCCGGGCGGACCCTGGGCGCGACCGGGCTGCGCGAGGCCTGGCACATCGTGATGCCGGGTGCGCTTCCGGGCTATCTCGCCGGTCTGAAGCAGGGCTGGGCGTTCTCCTGGCGCTCGCTGATGGCCGCCGAGATCATCGCCTCCTCCCCCGATCTCGGCGTCGGCCTCGGCCAGTTGCTGGAGAACGGCCGCAACAACAGCAGCATGCCGCAGGTGTTCCTGGCCATCTTCCTGATCCTCCTCGTCGGAATCGCCATCGACCTGCTGATCTTCAGCCCGCTGGAGCGGCGGGTGCTGCGGGGGCGGGGGTTGTTGGTGGCTCACTGAGGGGCGAGACGGGGCCGGGGGCGTGGAGCAGGGCGGCGCAGACAAGGGGGGGTGCACCGGGTCGCACGGCCCGGGCCGCCCTCCACAGCGCCCGTCTTGGACAACCTCGTCCCCAGCCGGCCCTCGTTGCCGCTCCAACTCGGGCGCCTGCGGGGGCACTTGCGCCCGCCCGAGGGCGCTCCTGACTCCACGGTCGCCGACAACGTGATGCGGGTGCTGCGGCGCCTCTACCGGGACGACGGGTCTTCGTACCGAGCGGGCGTCAATGCGGGACCCGCTCACACCACGACATGCGTCGCCGCGAGCCTGCCAGGCCCGAACCGCCAACTGACCCCCATCACCGGCGGACGCCGCGCACGCGCCGACCCCGACCCCGGGTACCACCCCGCCGCCCGCGACGGGAAACAGTGAAGGGCCTTGCCTCACCGAAGTGACGCAAGGCCCCGGCCGGACGAACAGTCCGACTTCCCGTCGGGACGACAGGATTTGAACCTGCGACCCCTTGACCCCCAGTCAAGTGCGCTACCAAGCTGCGCCACGTCCCGATGCCTGTCGCGCGGCGAACCGCGTGATCACGCAGGTCAACCCTACCTCATGGGCACCCCACCATAACCGGTCCGACCCCTTGACCCATTATTGCCATTGCCTATAATTGCCTAACTCAAGGAGGGTCGGTACGCTGTCGGGCAGACCCACGGGCCGCGACCGAACGGATGCCACATGTCCCTCCTGACCCGGCCCGCGGTGGCCGGCCTTGTCGCCAAGGTCATGCAGCGGGTGACCGTCATGGCGGAGCGGCGTTCCGGCGGCCGGGGTTCCGCCGCCGCCTCGCACGCCCGCTTCCCCGAATTTCCGCGCAGGGTACGCGAGTTGACGATTCCCACGTCGATCGCTCCCGCCCGGGCCACGGTGTATCTGCCCGCCCACGACGAGCCGGACCCGCCGGTGCACGTCAACTTCCACGGTGGCGGCTACGTGATGACGCTGACCGAGTTGGACGACCCGCTGTGCCGGTTCCTCGCCGCAGAGGCTGGGGCGGTCGTGATCAACGTGGACTATGTCGTCGCGCCGCAGCATCCGTTCCCGGCGCCGCCCCGGCAGGCGTACGAGATCGTTCGCTGGGTCGCGGCGCACGGCGCCGAGGAGGGGTGGGACGGCGGGCGGCTCACCGTGGGCGGGCAGAGCGCCGGTGGCGGGCTCGCGGCCGCCGTGGCGCGGCAGGCCCTTGAGGGGGGCGGGCCGTCGATCGCGCTCCAGGTGCTGCACTATCCCCCGCTCGACCTGGCGACGGGCGTCCGGAACAAGCGCGCCGCCATCGCCAAGCCGATGCTGAGGCCCTGGATGGGCGACGTGTTCGACACGTCGTACGTCCCTGACGTGCGGCGGCGCCTCGATCCGCTCGTCTCCCCCGCGCACCCTTCGGACACCGCGGATCTGAAAGGCATCGCCCCTGCCCTGGTGATCACCGCCGAACACGACCTGCTCCGGGCCGAGGGCGAGCGGTACGCGGAGCGACTCCGGGGCGTCGGTTCGCTGGTCGACCACCATGAGGTGCGCGGCGCTGATCACGGGTACGACGGGACCGACGACGAGAAGGCGCGGGACGTTTACACGATCATCGCCCGGCGGCTCCGGGAGGCTGTGGAGGCCTGACGGGGCCGTCGGGCGACGAGCCTGGGCGACGGGACTGGGCGGCGAGACTGGGCGGCGGGCCTAAGACCCCAGCCCGCTCTGCCCGTTGGCGACCGCGGGCTGCCTCTCGCCCGCCACGCGGGTCCCGGCGCTCGCCACGGGCACGCGGTACTCGTCCGGGGACGGGACGCGCACATGCACCGGGACCACCGGGACCACCGGCACGACGGTCGAACTCCGGTCGGCCGAAGGCCAGATGGGCTGAGCCGCCGGGCCGGACGTCGACGTGGCCCGGGAGCCTCGCCACGGACCCCCGGACCTGCCTGCGCCGAAGCCCGACATCAGCAGGGCCACCGCCGCGACCACCCACCACGGCAGACCCGCCTTGGCCATGAACGCGACGACGGCTGCCAGCGCGAGAAGTGCCGTCACGTCCTGCTCCCCCTTTACGGAACAACTCACCAGCCCCGGGCGCACCGAGAGGCGCCCTCCATCACTACGGGCATATGACGCAACAATACGCGAGACCGTCGTATAACCCAGTTCGGCTCATCTGTACATATGGCTCGTCAGTACATATGACGGGCGGTCAGTGTGCTCCTACGAGTTTCTGCTCGCTGCCGCTCCCAGCGGTCCGATTCGAGCCGCGCAGTGCCGCGATCCCGATGAAGACCATGGACGACAGGCCGGCCAGGGCGAACGCCGTGAAGCCCCAGTCGCCCTTGTTCGCGGCGAGCAACTGGCCGCCCAGCCACGGTCCGAACACGGCGCCGAAGCGGCCCATGCCGGAGGTCCAGCCGACGGCGGTGGCGCGGTTCTCGGGGCGGGAGCGGATCGAGACGGTCGCGTAGATCATGGTCTGCGCGCTGTTCAGGAACACCCCGGTCAGGAACACCACGGTGAAGGTGAGCGCCAGCGGCATGTGCACGCTGAGCAGGAAGACACCGGCGGCGGTCAGCGCGAACCAGATCGCCGAGATCCGCGGGGCGCCGAACCGGTCGGAGGCGCGGCCGGCGACCAGCATGCCGACGATGCCGCCGAGGTTGAACAGGACCACGAAGGTCAGTGCGGAGCCCAGGTTGTAGCCCTCACCTCGCATCAGGGTCGGCAGCCAGGTGGCGACGCCGTAGACGAGGAGGAGCCCGCCGAAGGAAGCCAGCCAGTACAGCAGGGTCCGGCTCCACTCCCCGCCACGGAACAGGCTGACCATGGCGTGCCGGCGGGCAGCGGGGGCCCGATTGTCGGCGGGGGCGGCCGGCAGGGCGACCTCATAGCGCCGGGCCAGCTCGCCGGCTCCTCGCTGCGGCCCTTGGCGACCAGGAAGCTCAGCGACTCGGGCAGGAACCTGGCCAGGACCGGCACGAACAGCAGCGGGAGCACGCAGAACCAGAACGCGGCCCGCCAGCCCAGGGGTTCGACGACCCACAGGGCGACATACGCGGAGAGGATGCCGCCGGCGTGGTGGGCGGTCATCAGCATGCCGATGGTGAGAGCGCCGCGGCCGCGCGGGGCGTAGTCGGAGACCATGCTGATCGCGGTGGGCAGCAGACCGCCGAGGCCGATTCCGGCGAGGGTGCGGCCGAGGCCGAACGCCCCGACGCTGCCCGCCATCGCGGACAGCCCGGAGGCCAGCGAGAACAGCGCGACGCAGGCGACCATCAGCTTCCTGCGGCCGATCCGGTCGGCGACCGTGCCCGCGGTCAGGGCGCCTACCAGCATGCCGAAGGCGGCGTAACTGCCCAGGTCACCGGCCTGGTCCGGGGTGAGGCCGAGGGCCTGCTGCTCCAGCATGTGGGGCAGCACCGAGCCGTAGACGAACATGTCCAGGCCGTCGAAGAGGACGGCCAGCCAGCACAGGCCGACGACGAGCACGGCCAGTCTGCCGACGCGGGCGGCTGGGGAGAGGGAGGAGGACATCCTTGCTTTCCTCTCGTGCGTTGTGCGCCAGACGCTAAGGAGCCGGAGGTTGAATGGTCAACGTTTTTGTCAACAATTTCAGCGACAATCCAGTGGCGCGCAGGGAAAGACCCGAAGGACCCGAAGGAAGCGCCTTGCCAGACGACCGGCGGAGTCCCGTGCGTGTGGAAGGACTCGATCGTCTTCAGGCCCCACGCCTGCCCCTTGGCCCGTTCGGCCTCGGTCCAGGTGATCAGCGGCCAGTCCGGGGCCAGCACCAGCCGCGTGAGGGGGTTGCACAACTCGATTGAGCTGGACACCGCGGCGGACGGCGAGGTCGGTGTAGTAGTCCCACAGGTGCTGCTGGGCGCCCAGGCATTCCATTGCTGCGCGTTTGGTCTCCCAAACCTCGGTGATGTCGAGCAGGACGTCGGGCCGGAAGCCGCTCATCTCGGGCTGGTGCGGCTCGAAGTAGAAGACCGGCGGGGCACCGATGATGTCGCCGTCGCCCGGGTAGCCGATGGCCTGCGCGAGGATCCGGGCCTCCAGGGCCATGCGGTTGGCGGCCGGGTGGTCGCCGTTGTACGGGTCCTCGGTCGGGTGGGTGAGCACCACGTCGGGCTGGGTCTCGCGGTGGACGGCGACGAGTTGGTCGGTCAGCTCGGCGGTGGCGATCAGCGGGTAGTCGCCGGCGTCGAAGAAACGGACCTCGGCGCCGAGAGTGGCGGCGGCACGCTCGGCCTCGCCCTGGCGGATCGCCTTGATCTCCTCCAGCCTCCTGCCCTCGCGCCAGGCCTTGGCGGACTCGCCGCGCTCGCCGAAGGTCAGACAGGCGATGGTGGCCTTCTCGCCCCGGGCGGCGGCCAGGGCGATGGCTCCGCCCGCCCGCCACACGAAGTCGCCGGCGTGCGCGGTGATGACGAGGGTCGAGCGTGGTGGGGATGAGGGTCCCCCCGCGCGAGGTTGCTCGAGCGTGGGGGAGGGCGCATCGCCGTGCGTCATTGCGGGTCTTCTCCTTGGGTGCCAGGTGTGCGCCCGCCCCTGACGTGCCGTCGCGCTGCGACGTTTACGACTCAGTCGCGCAGCGCCTCGATCACGCTGGTGAGGTGGGCGCGGACGGCCGCCTCGGCCGCCTGCGGGTCCCTGGCCCGGATCGCCTCGATCATGGCCAGGTGCTCGTTCAGCGAGTGCTGCGGACGACCCGGCCTAAGCGCCAACTGGAAGCGGTGGCGCACCAGTTGTGCGTTGAGCCGCTCCAGCAGTTCGACGGCCGTGCGCTGGCCGGAGAACTCCCGGATTCTGGCGTGCAGTTCCTGGTTCAGCTCCGAGTACGTCATCGGCTCGCCGTCGGCCACGGCCTTGGTCATCGCCGCGCCGAGGTCCGCCAGTTGGGTCAGCTGCTCGTCGCCGGCCGCGACGGCTGCCTTGGCCGCGCACAGCCCTTCCAGGACCATGCGGCACTCGGTGATGGCGACCGCTTCCTCCACGGTCACCACCCGCACCCGCGAGCCGCGGTTGCGGATCCGCTCGACCAGTCCCTGTGCCTCCAGATCGATGAGTGCCGCGCGGATGCTGGCCCGTGTCACACCGAACTGCTCGGCGAGTTCGTTCTCCACCAGCCGCTGTGCCGGTGCCATCTCGCCGTGCAGGATTGCCTGCCGCAGCTGCGCGAGCGCATGCTGCTTGGCCTGCTCTCCGGTGCTCGGACGGGCTTCCTTCGGCATGTGCCCTCCCTGAGTGAGTGCCTGTCGAACGTAAATCTAGCCAGACAGAATTGGCCACAATTTCGTCCGCCATATTGAGCGCAGGGCTGTGCCGAGCACAGTCGGGAGGTCCGCGGTGACGACGGAGTGTCCGCTCGGCGCCGCCGACACCCCACACCCTGTCCACGCCCCCGCCCCGCTCACCCCGGCTAGAGGTTGTCCCGTATGAGGCGTGAGTTATCCGGTGAGGGCCAGGTTGTGGAGCTGGGCGATGCCGAGCATGGCCTGGTGAACGCCGTGGCCCTTGAGTCGGCAGTCCCGCAGGATCTTCCAGTTCTTCAACCGGGACAGGGCGTGTTCCACCCGGGCTCGCGCCCTGCGATGGACGGCATTCTCCGCTTCCTGGTGTGGGCTGAGGTGCGTCTGACCTCGTCGTTTGCGGTGCGGGATGAGCAGGCCGGTGCCCTGGTATCCGCCGTCGGCGATGGTCGGTGCACCGCGGCAGACCCGGTCGACGCCGGACTCCGTGAAGGCCCGGCAGTCGTTGCGGCTGCCGGGCAGCGGCAGGCCGATCGCCACCACCAGGCGGCTGTTGGCGTCGATGACGACCTGCAGGTTGGTCGAGTACCGATAGTTCTTGCTGGACGCGGCGATGCTGCGGTCGCGTGTGGGCACGAGGGTGCCGTCGACGATGTAGACGGTGTCTTTGCGCGGCCGGCGCGCTGGCGAGATGGCCAGCAAGGGCGCCAGGTGGTCGAGGATGCGGTCGGCCGCGGACTTGGAGACCCCGAACAACGGCGCCACCTGCCGCAACGTCAGGTTCGTGCGCCAGTACGTCGCCACCAGCAGCACCCGGTTCTCCAGCGGCAGCCGCCAGGGACGGCCGCGCTGAACGTCACCACCGCGACGCCTTACCAACGCGACCAGCCTGGTGAATTGCGCCTCGGTCAGCCCGGAGAACGGCTCGATCCACTTCGGATCATCCGCTGAGATCACCCCACCCATGCCCAGTCAACGCACCAACCGCCCCACCGGTTACGGGACAACCTCTAAAGGGTGTTGCACAAGGCCGTGTTTGGGCAGGTCAGGGCGTGTGACTGCGGTCTTCTGGTCATGATGCGAGGGCGAGGTTGTGCATGTGGGCGACGGCTTGGACGGCGTGGTGGAGGCCGTCGCCGTGCTGTCGGCAGTCGCGGAGGATCTTGTGGTTCTTCATGCGTCCGATCACATGCTCCACCCGGGCACGCACCTTGCGGTGGGCGGCGTTGTCCGCTTCCTCGCCTGCCAGCAGGGGCCGGCGCGGGCGTTTGCGGTGCGGCACGACCATCCCACAGTTGAGGTAGGCGCCGTCGCCCAGGACGGTCACGCCCTGGCAGTGCTGGGCCAGGCCGGAAGCGCGCCAGGCGTGGGCGTCTGCCGTGGTGCCCGGTGCCGGTCGGGCCGCTGCGATCACGAGGCGGGTGTCGGCGTCGACGATGACCTGCACGTTCGCGGAGAAGCGGTAGTTGCGGCTGGACGCGCCGACCTTGCGGTCGCGGACCGGGATCAGGGTGCCGTCCACGATCCACAACCGGTCCGCGGCGTCGGCAGGGCGGGAGACGGGTTCCAGTGCGAGCAGCGGACCGAGACGTTGGATCACCCGGCACACGGTGGACGAGGACACTCCGAACAGCGGTCCTAGTTGCCGCATGGTCAGGTTCGTCCGGTAGTACACCGCGACCAGCAGCACCCGCTCCGCCAGCGGCAGGCTCCACGGCCGGCCCTGCATCGTGCCGTTGCCACCGCGCTCCCGCACTGCCTTGAGCAACCGCGAAAACTGCGTCAAGCGCAGCCCCGTGAACGTCTCCACCCACACCCGTTCAGCCCTCAACACCCCAGCCATACAACGGAGATGCCCTGATCACGGCCTTGTGCAACACCCTTTAAAGGGTGTTGCACAAGGCCGTGTTTGGGCAGGTCAGGGCGTGTGACTGCGGTCTTCTGGTCATGATGCGAGGGCGAGGTTGTGCATGTGGGCGACGGCTTGGACGGCGTGGTGGAGGCCGTCGCCGTGCTGTCGGCAGTCGCGGAGGATCTTGTGGTTCTTCATGCGTCCGATCACATGCTCCACCCGGGCACGCACCTTGCGGTGGGCGGCGTTGTCCGCTTCCTCGCCTGCCAGCAGGGGCCGGCGCGGGCGTTTGCGGTGCGGCACGACCATCCCACAGTTGAGGTAGGCGCCGTCGCCCAGGACGGTCACGCCCTGGCAGTGCTGGGCCAGGCCGGAAGCGCGCCAGGCGTGGGCGTCTGCCGTGGTGCCCGGTGCCGGTCGGGCCGCTGCGATCACGAGGCGGGTGTCGGCGTCGACGATGACCTGCACGTTCGCGGAGAAGCGGTAGTTGCGGCTGGACGCGCCGACCTTGCGGTCGCGGACCGGGATCAGGGTGCCGTCCACGATCCACAACCGGTCCGCGGCGTCGGCAGGGCGGGAGACGGGTTCCAGTGCGAGCAGCGGACCGAGACGTTGGATCACCCGGCACACGGTGGACGAGGACACTCCGAACAGCGGTCCTAGTTGCCGCATGGTCAGGTTCGTCCGGTAGTACACCGCGACCAGCAGCACCCGCTCCGCCAGCGGCAGGCTCCACGGCCGGCCCTGCATCGTGCCGTTGCCACCGCGCTCCCGCACTGCCTTGAGCAACCGCGAAAACTGCGTCAAGCGCAGCCCCGTGAACGTCTCCACCCACACCCGTTCAGCCCTCAACACCCCAGCCATACAACGGAGATGCCCTGATCACGGCCTTGTGCAACACCCTTTAGGGTCGCCGCATGACGCACAGCTTCGTACTGCACATCCCCGACGCCGAGCTCGAACCCGAGCCCCTCGCCCCCGAGCAGATCGTCTCCGGCACTCCCGAGGTGACCGGGAAGGTGGTCTGGGAGTCGGAGGACGGGCGTCAGGTGCGGGGCATCTGGCAGATCACGCCCGGCGTGGTCACCGACACGGAGGCCGACGAACTGTTCGTCGTCATCAGCGGGTCGGCCACCATCGAGTTCGAGGGCGGGCCGACGCTGACGGTGGGGCCCGGCGACATGGCCGTACTGCGCGAGGGCGACCGTACGACCTGGACGGTGCACGAGACTCTGCGCAAGGCGTACGCGATCAACCAGTGAGCGGGGGCGCGGTCGAGCCCCGGATCTCCAACGTCGGTGCCGCGAGGCGGACTTCGCCCGCTCCCCCGCCGCCCTCGAACCGTTCGAGCAGACAGCGGGCCGCGCGCCGGCCGACCTCGTGGCTGGCGTTGTCGACGCTGGTGAGCCAGACGTGGCGCAGGCGGGCGATGCTCGTGTTGTCGTAGCCGACGACGGACAGGTCGCGGGGCACCCGCAGCCCCGACTCGTCGGCCGCGGACAGCGCGCCGATGGCGGCGATGTCGTTGACGGCGAAGACGGCCGTCGGCCGGTCCGCTCGGCTCAGCAGCCGGACCGTCGTGCGGTAGCCGCCCTCCTCGGTCATGTCGCTCGGCTCGACGACCGCGTCGGCCGCGAGGCCGTGCTCGCGCATGGTCGCCTCGAAGCTGCTCCGGCGCAGTTCACCGACCGCGCCGTACCCCGCGATGTGCGCGATGCGCCGGTGCCCGAGGCCGATGAGGTGCTCGGTGACCAGGCGGGCGCCCCGCTCGTCGTCGTTGGCGACGACGTCCACGCCGGGCAGCCGCGGCTCACGCGCGCCCGCCACCACCACCGGGAGGCGCTCGGCGACGGCCCCGAGCGCGGCCGGGTCCGGCAGCGTGCCGACGACGATCAGGCCGTCGACCCCGAGGGCCAGGAAGGGGCCGGTCGGGTCCTGTCCGGTACGGCGGTTGAGCCGGGCGTCGGCCAGGAGCATGTGCAGGCCGTTGTCGTGCAGGAGCGAGTTCAGACCGTCGAGCATGTCGACGAACCAGGGGTTGCGCAGGTCGTTCAGGAGGACACCGACCGTGCGGGTGCGCTGCTCGCTGAGGCTGCGCGCGGCGGCGTTCGGGCGGTAGCCGAGCTCGCGCACGGCCCGCAGCACGGCCTCCCGCTTCTCCGGGCGCACCTGGTCCGAGCCGCGCAGCACCAACGAGACCAGCGACTTGGAGACGCCGGCCCGGTCGGCCACATCACGGATCGTCGGCGCTCTCATGGACATGGACCGTTCCATGCGGTGGTCACCTTGTCAAAGGGACCGGGAAAGGGTTGACACCGGCGCCAGGCCGCACCCAAGGTGATTTGGACAGCAGATGGACCGGTCCAAAGAAAGTCAGAGAAGGGCTGCAATGGTGGATACGCTCGGTGTCGCCGTCGTCGGATTCGGCTGGATGGGGCGGGTGCACACCCAGGCGTACGCCCGTGTCCCGCACCATTACCCGCAGCTGGCCCTGCGTCCGCAGCTCGTGACGGTCGCCGAGGAGGTGCCCGGCCGGGCCGAGGAGGCCGCCGCACAGTTCGGGTTCGCCTCGACGACCCGTGACTGGCGCGAGGTGGCCGCCGACCCGCGTGTGCGGGCGGTCAGCATCACCGCGCCGAACTTCCTGCACCGCGAGATCGGTATCGCGATGGCCGAGGCCGGCAAGCACATCTGGATCGAGAAGCCGGTGGGCCTGACCGTCGCGGACGCCCGGGCGGTCGCCGACGCCGTCGCCAAGGCCGGCGTCCGGGGCGCGGTCGGCTTCAACTACCGCAACGCACCCGCCGTGGAGGCGGCCCGCGACCTCATCGCCGCCGGCGAGATCGGCACCGTCACCCACGTGCGCGTCCGCCTCTTCAGCGACTATGCCGCCCACCCCGACGGCGCCCTTACCTGGCGGTACGAGAAGGAGCGCGGCGGCAGCGGGGTACTGGGCGACCTGGCCTCGCACGGCGCCGACCTGGCCCGCCATCTGCTCGGCGACATCGCCTCCCTGACCGCCGACACGGCGATCTTCCTCCCGGAGCGGGCCCGCCCCACCGGCGCCACGGCCGGCCACAGCCGCGCCACGGGGGGCGAGCTCGGGCCGGTCGAGAACGAGGACTACGTCAACTGCCTGCTGCGCTTCGCCTCCGGCGCCCGCGGCGTGCTGGAGGCCTGCCGGGTCTCGGTCGGCGAGCAGAACAACTACGGCTTCGAGGTGCACGGCACCAAGGGCGCGGTCTTCTGGGACTTCCGACGGATGAACGAACTCGGCATCAGCCGCGGCACGACCTACCAGGACCAGCCGGTCAGCACGGTGTACGTCGGCCCGGGCGACGGCGAGTTCGGCGCCTTCCAGCCGGGCGCGGCGAACGCCATGGGCTACGACGACCTCAAGGTCATCGAGGCGTCCCGCTTCCTGCGTTCGGTCGCCGAGGGCGTCCCGCACGGGGCCACCCTTCAGGACGCGGTGCACAGCGCCGCCGTACTGGACGCGATGGCGCGCTCGGCCGAGAGCCGCGCGTGGGTGACCGTGGACGCGTAGCCGGGGCCGTCAGGGGTCGGCGCGCAGGCGGGCGCGCCGGCCGAGGGAGAACTTGAGCGGAACCAGGACGAGCCACCACCACACGGCGGCGGCCCCGGCCACCAGCGTCAGCGGGATGGTGAGGAGGAACACGATCACCGTCACGGCGAGATCGAGAGCGTACAGCCCGAAGCCGCCCACGGGAGTGACGTCGCCGCGCAGCCAAGGGCGCCGGGCCAGTACGGCGACCAGGGCGAGGTGGGCGGCGCCGAGTGCCGCGACCGACGCGGCGTAGATCGCGACCGAGACGGGGTCAGGGCCGTACTCGGAGATCAGCCTGGTGGGGAACGGCAGCAGCGCCGCGATGCCCAGACCGAAGACGGACAGGGTGATGAGCTGTCCGTCGATCTCGCGCACTGTGCGGAAGATGCTGCGGTGGTCGCGCCAGAAGCTGCCCAGCACCACCACGCTGAGGGCGTAGGCGCCGAAGTCCGGAAGCAGATCGCGCAGCGCGTCGTGGTACTCCCGCTCGGTCAGCCCCCGCGGCACGGTGATGTCCAGGACGAGCAGGGTGATGGCGATGGCGAACACGCCGTCGGCGAGCGCGACCAGCCGTTCGGGCCCACCGTCCGGGTTCGATTTCCACATGCGCACGACGGTAGGGAGCTGGGCGTGGCCAGCGGGCGTACACGCCCGGGGCACGGCAGCGATCGTCACCCGATGGGCGTGGGCATGTTGTACGGGGTCACCACCTGGATCGCCGACGGCAGTGTCGGTCCCGCGGGCGGCAGCGCGCCGTGGGCCCGCATGACGATGTGGCAGGCCTCGCGCATGTCCTGGCGCAGGTCGTGATGGAGGACGGCGGACAGGCGGTGCTCGCGCAGCAGGCGGGTGTTGTCGTGGTCGAGGTCGTGCGCGACGAACACCGCGCACTGTCGGCCGAGGTCCTCGAAGGCCCGCAGCGTGGCGATGTTGCCGCCGCCGATCGAGTAGACCGCGCGGATCTCCGGGTCGCGCTCCAGGGCGGCCCTCACCAGGTCGTACTGGGTGGCGTCCAGGCCCTGCCCCTCGGCGAGTTCGACCAGCGTGCGCTCGGGGTGTCGGGCGCGCATGGCGCTGCGGAAGCCCATCTCGCGCTCCTCCTCGTTACGGAAGAAGCCGCTGCTGAGGCTGGTGAGGACATGGCCGGGACGGTCGCCGAGCCACTGGCCCATGAGGTACGCGGCGGTCGCGCCGGCGGCCCGGTTGTCGCTGCCGACGTACGCGAGGCGCGGCGTGGACGGCAGGTCCGTCACGAGGGTCACCACGGGGATGCCGGACTCCGCGAGCCGCGCGACGGCGGCGGTGATCTCGGGGACGTCCGGGGCCTTCAGGATCACGCCCTGCGAACCACGCCGGGCGATCCGGTCCAGTGTCCTCGTCAGCTCCTCCACCGGACCCGTCTCACGGAAGTGGAAGCGCGAGCGGACAACGGCCGGATGCAGAGCCGGCAGCTCGGCCTCCAGGGCGGCCCGTACGGCCGTGGAGAACCGCTCCGGCGTCTGCATCACTATGTCGATCATGAAGGTGCGGCCCACCAGCCGGACCTGGGTGCGCTGCCGGTCCAGGTCGGCTATCGCCTGGCGGACCTCGCGTGCGGTGCTCTCCCGCACCCCTCCCCGCCCGTTCAGAACCCGGTCGACCGTGGCCTCGCTCAGGCCCGCCTGACGTGCGATCTCCCGGATCGGGAACGGGTGACCCATGCGACGGCTCCTTGAGGGGTTTTTGATGGTCGTCTGCTGGTTGTTCGACGGGATTGTCATGACAAGAATGGCAGCGCTGAGTCGCCCCTGTCACCGAGAGGACGCCGATGTCCTTCACCCCCGTACACCGCCGGGCATGGCTGTCCGAGCACGACTGCGACCTCGCCGACTTCCGTGAGGTGGTCGAGCGGACCACGGACCTCGCCGACTACCCGTACGCCTCCGCCGTGGAGCGCAACGTCCTGATCTACGACAGCGACCGCCTCCGCAGGACCGAGGACGGCAGGGCGGTGCGGGCCGAGCTGGTGCGCGCCCTCACCGACGGGCCGGGCATCGTGGTGTTCAAAGGCGCCTTCCCGGACCCCGAGATCGTCGACCGGCTGAGCGCCGTGTTCGACACCCTGATCGCCGAGCAGCGCGCCTCGGGCGCGAGCGCCGGGGACCACTTCGCCAAGCCGGGCGCCAACGACCGGGTCTGGAACGCGCTGGAGAAGGCGGCCCTCTACGACCCCGAGGCGTTCGCCGACTACTACGCCAACGACATCCTCGCGCTGGTCTCCCGCGCCTGGCTCGGCCCCGGTTACCAGGTGACCTCGCAGGTGAACGTGGTCAACCCGGGCGGCGCGGCGCAGACCGTGCACCGCGACTACCACCTGGGCTTCCTCTCCAGCGAGGTCGCGGCCGCCTACCCGGCCCATGTCCACGTCCTCTCCCCCGTGCTCACCCTCCAGGGTGCCGTCGCACACTGCGACATGCCGGTGCGGTCCGGGCCGACGATGTACCTGCCGTACTCGCAGACGTACGAGCCGGGCTACCTGGCCTGGCGACTGCCCGAGTTCCAGGAGTACTTCGAGGCGCACCACGTCCAGCTCCCCCTCGCAAAGGGCGATGCGGCCTTCTTCAACCCGGCGTTGTTCCACGCGGCCGGCACCAACCGGTCGGCGGACATCCGCCGCATGGCGAACCTCCTGCAGGTGTCCTCCGCGTTCGGACGGGCGATGGAGACGGTGGACCGCGAGGCCGTCGCGAACGCCGTCTACCCCGTGCTGCTGGCCCGCGCGGGCGTGGACGAGGCATGGACGGCGAACGTGATCGCCGCGAGCGCCGAGGGCTACCCCTTCCCCACGAACCTCGACAGCGATCCGCCGGTCGACGGCCTGGCCCCGCCCTCCCAGGCGGACGTCGTACGGCGCGCGCTGCGCGAGGCATGGACTCCCGAGGCTCTGCGGGACGAGCTACGGGCCGGCGCCGAGCGGCGCCAGAGCTGAAAGGACCCGGAAAGACATGGGACTTCTCGACGACAAGGTCGTCCTCGTCAACGGCGGCAGCCAGGGCGTCGGCGCCGCCATCGCGCGGGCTGCCGTGCGCGAGGGAGCGGTCGTGGCCGTCACCGGGCGGCGCCTCGAACCCGGCGAGGCTCTGGTGGCCGAGCTGGCCGCGGCCGGGGGCAAGGCCCTGTTCGTGCGGGCCGACCTGTCGGACGCCGAGCAGGCGAAGGCCTCCGTCGCCGAGGTCGTCGACGCGTACGGCCGGATCGACTGCCTGGTCAACTCGGCGGGGCTGACATCCCGGGGCACGCTGCTCGACACCACGCCCGAGCTGTTCGACCAGCACATCGCGATCAACCTCAAGGCACCGTTCTTCGCCATGCAGGCCGCCGTCTCGGACATGGTCGCCCGCAAGGCGCCAGGCACGATCGTCAACATCATCACGTCCTCGGCACACGGCGGGCAGCCGTTCCTCGCCCCGTACGTCTCCGCCAAGGCCGGCCTGATCGGCCTGACCCGCAACGCCGCGCACGCCCACCGCTGGGACCGGGTGCGCATCAACGGCCTGAACATCGGCTGGACGGCCACCGAGGGCGAGGACGCCACGCAGAAGGCCTTCCACGGTGCCGACGACGGCTGGCGCGAGTCGGCTGCCGCCGGGTTGCCGATGGGGAAGCTCGGGCAACCCGACGAGATCGCCGACTTCGTGGTGTTCCTGCTGTCCGACCGGTCCGGGGTGGTCACGGGATCGGTGATCGACTGGGACCAGAACGTCTTGGGCGGCCTCGACTAGATCTTCGTCAGTCCTCCGACCTCTCCTCTCGCAAGCCCCGTACCCAAGGAAGCAGAACCATGCGTATCGGAATCCTCGGCCTCGGCCGCATCGGCGCCTTCCACGCCGAGACCCTCTCCGGACTCGACGCGGTCGACTCCCTCGTCGTCACCGACCCGTTCGCGGACGCCGCCAAGGCCGCCGCGGAGCGGTTCGGAGCCGAGGTCGTGGACTCGCCCGAGGCCCTGCTGGCCGCCGGCGTGGACGGCATCGTCGTCGCGGCGGCGACCGACGCCCACCCCGCGCTGATCCTGGCCGGCGTCGAGGCCGGCATCCCCGTCTTCTGCGAGAAGCCCGTCGCCCGGACCATGGCAGAGGGCGTCGAGGTACTGAAGGCGGTCCAGGGCAAGGACGTGCCGATCCAGATCGGCTACAACCGCCGCTTCGACACCGGCTTCGTCAACGCCCGCGCCGCCGTGCAGAGCGGCGAGCTCGGCAAGCTGCACACGGTCCGCTCGACCACCCTGGACCCGGCGCCGCCGCCCGCCGCGTACATCGCCGCCTCCGGTGGCATCTTCCGGGACTGCTCGGTCCACGACTTCGACATCATCCGCTGGGTGACCGGCCGCGAGGTGACCGAGGTGTACGCCGTCGGCGGCAACAGGGGCGCCGACTACATCAAGGAGGCGGGCGACGCCGACACCACCGGCGCGATCCTCACCCTGGACGACGGCACGATCGCGGTCGTCTCCAACTCCCGCCACAACGCCCGGGGTTACGACGTCCGCATGGAGATCCACGGCTTCACGGACTCCATCGCGGTCGGCCTGGAGGACAAGCTGCCGCTGCGCTCGGTCGAGCCGGGCGTGACCTTCCCGGCGGGCACCCCGCACGACTTCTTCATGGACCGCTTCACCGCCGCGTACCGCGCCGAACTCACCGCGTTCACGGAGGTGGTCGCGGGTACCCGGCCCTCACCGTGCACGATCGAGGACGCCCTGGAGGCGGGCTGGATCGCCGACGCCTGCACACTGTCGCTGCACGAGCACCGTCCGGTGACGATCGAGGAGGTACGGCAGGGATGAACGATTCGGGCCGGGAACCGCTGCGCGTCGGGGTACTGGGCGCGGCACGCATCACCGAGCTCTCTCTCGTCGGCCCGGCCCGGACGACCGGTCACCGCCTCGTGGCGGTGGCCGCGCGCGACCGGGCCCGCGCCGCGGCGTTCGCCGACGAGCACGACGTGGAGCGGGTGGTGGACTCGTACGCCGACCTGCTCGCCGATCCCGAGGTCGAGGTGATCTACAACCCGCTCGCCAACGGTCTGCACGGGCCGTGGAACCTCGCCGCGCTCGCGGCCGGCAAGCACGTCCTGACGGAGAAGCCGTCGGCGAGCAACGCCGAGGAGGCCGCCGAGGTGCGTGAGGCGGCCGCCAAGTCGGGGACCGTCTTCATGGAGGCGTTCCACTACCTCTTCCACCCGGTCACCCGGCGCCTGCACGAGATCCTGGAAAGCGGTGAACTCGGCGAGCTGCGGCGGGTGGAGACGCTGGTCACGATTCCGGCACCGGACGACTCCGACCCGCGCTGGTCGCTGACGCTCGCGGGCGGCGCCCTGATGGACCTCGGCTGCTACAGCCTGCACGCGGTGCGGATGCTCGCGCCCTGGGCGGGCGGTGCGCCGCGCCTCGTCTCCGCGCGGGGCGGGGAGCGGGCGGGCGCGCCGGGCGTCGACGAGTGGCTGGACGCCGAGCTGGAGCTCCCCGGCGGGGCGACGGCGTCCGCGCGCTGTCACATGGCGTACGGCGAGCTGGAGATGAGCTGCCGGATCGTCGGCTCGCGGGGCGAGGCGTTCGCGCCGAACTTCGTGCTGCCGCACCGCGACGACCGGGTCGTGGTGCGTACGGCGCAGGGCGAGCGTACGGAGCGGCTGGGCACGCGCTCGTCGTACACCTACCAACTGGAAGCGCTCGCCGCGCACATACGCCGGGACGCCCCGCTCGCGCTGGACGCGGACGACGCGCTGGCGACGATGTCGCTGATCGACGAGGCCTACCGGGCGGCGGGGTTCGAGCCGCGGCCGTGCACGACAGTGGGTTGACGCCCGAACCGCGGGGATCCCACCGTGCTCGGAGGGCGGTGTTCAGCCGCCCTTGGGTGTGGCCGTGCGCCGGGGCGCCGCCGGGCCAACGGTGAGCCGGATCAGGCGGAGTGTGAGGAGGACGGCTGTCGGACCGGCCACGGCTCTTCCTCCCGTGTGCGGGAACGGCGCCGGACGGGGCAGGTCGAGCGGGCAGCGGCCCTCGGCAAGCGGCGTCGGCCGGGACCACGGCCACGGCACCGTGGCCGGTGCCCGCTCGCGCACGAACGAGCACGACAGCTCAGCTCTCCCGCTCATGCGGGATCGACCGCACGCCACGGGCGAGCGGTTAAGGGTGCGCAAACGCCGGACAGGCAGACGCCGTGCGGGGGCCCGACCGGGCGGGAGGACGTCAGGGCCGGTCGGCGGTGCGGCCGGCTCCGCGGGCCCTCGCCGACCGGCCGGACGGGGCCCTGACGGTCAGTGGACGGACGAGGTCATCCCGGAGGCCTCGAGCCGCTCCGGGTCCGCCCGCAGGATGGCCTCCTGGGCGAGCCGCAGTGCCGGCCCGGGCTCGACCCCGAGTTCCTCCTTGAGCACCCTGCGCGCGCGGCGGTACACCTGCAGCGCGTCTCCCTGGCGGCCCGCCCGGTACAGGGCGACCATCAGCTGACGGTAGAAGGGCTCCCGCATGGGGTGCTGCACGAGCAGGCCCTTCAGCTGCTCGCACACCTCATGATGCCGG
Organism: Streptomyces sp. R11; assembly: GCF_041051905.1. Classification (NCBI taxonomy): domain Bacteria; kingdom Bacillati; phylum Actinomycetota; class Actinomycetes; order Kitasatosporales; family Streptomycetaceae; genus Streptomyces; species Streptomyces sp. R11. The sequence continues at coordinate 8,035,021 of NZ_CP163432.1, read as the reverse complement.
TCGAGTGCCAGCGAGGAATCGATGCTCAGCTCGGTGCAGTTCAGCCGCTTCTCCTCCTGCACGGCCGCGAACGATTCGATGTCCAGCGACCCTGGAATACCCTCCAGAACAGGTCCTCGCCACAGGGACAGTGCCCTGTGCAGGAGCTCGGATGCGTGCTGGAAATCGGCCGCCAAGTACCGTTCCCGGCCACGACTGTAGAGCGTTTCGAATTCATGAGAATCGGTCACCGCGCCGCTTACATCGAGAATGTACCCGGGCGGGGTCGTGACGATCGGGGATGTTTGCTGATCGCCATTCAGCAATTTCCGCAGCTGTGAGACGTACACGCGCAGGCTGGTAGACGCACAGCGCGGCGGCTCCCGCTCCCACAGTTCCGCCACCAGCTTTTCCCCCGGCACCGTCTCACCCGCCCTGACCAGCAGAAGGGCGAGGAGTTTGGCGAGCTTGGGCGGCTCGGGTGTGAGATCGGCGCCGCCGCGGGACACCCGCAGCCGCCCCAGCAGCGCATAATGCAGAGTGTGGTCAGGCACTAAAGGGGACAGGGACACGACAAACCCCCCGAATGCGTGGAACGCATTCAACTAATCTTCGGATCCCCCGTCCGCCCCCTGGTCTGGGGGCGGCACAATGATCAGCGATTTCGTCGCTATGGCGTGCAGCATATGCGAGCTTGTTCTTCGGTACCAGTCTCGCTCGTTACACGGCCATTAAGGAGAATGAAATTCGGCGGTCCGATGACAGGCAGCCGGAAAGAAATCGGCCGCCTCCCACGAACCGCCGGATGGCTCTGAGCCGAGCAGCCCGGCCCGCGAGGAGCGGGCCGGGCTGCTTCGGGCTGGTTTTGCGGCGGACCGGCCGCCGCCGGTCAGGCCGCCACCGGCCTGTCCGCCCCGAGAGTCTCGAGCAGCCATGAGAAGAGCCGGTCGTGGAACAGGCGCATGGCACCGGAGTGGCAGTGCGCCCCGGCGCCCTCGTCAGCCGTGAAGACGTGCAGCGTCTTTGGCGAATTCAGCCCCGTGTACACCTTCTTCGCGTGCTCCAGCCCGGTGAAGAACAGGTCCTCCTCCGCGTCGAGGACGAGCACGGGACAACGTACCTGGCCGATCACGTCGGACAGGGCGAACGCCGGTAACCGGCGCAGCAGTTGGGCCGGCGTCTCGGCGTCGAAGGTCCACAGGGCTTGCCGCAGCAGCCAGCGGGTGAAGGTCTGCTGCGCGGCGATTCCCCACATCACAGGGTTGGCGAAGTCGTCGTGCCCCTGCTCGACCCACTCCAGCACGAACGGCGGCAGCGCCACGACATCACCCAGCTGCCAGACCGCGTCGTGGGCGACGCAGCCGGCCAGCCGGTGCTCGAACGCGGCGGCGCGCACGGCGAGCAGGCCGCCGAGGCTGGTGCCGACCAGCACCACGCGGTCGGGGTCCACACCCGGCAGCGACAGCGCGTGGTCCACGACCGGCGTGACCACGTTCTCCCAGTCGGGCCTGAAAGCCAGCCCTTGGTCGCGAAGGACCGAGCCCTGACCCGGCCCTTCGAAGCACAGACAGTCGTAGCCGTTGGCCATTGCAGCGGCCGCCACGAAGAAGTAGCCCTCCTCGAGGGTGGAGTCGAGGCCGCCGTGATGGATGACCATCGGCCGCGGCTCGTCGGAGTCATCCGCCCGGTACAGGTAGCCGGGCAGTGAAGTGTCCTCGTAGGGGATGCGGACGAACTCCGGTGGCCGGTCCATGAGTTCGGCGGCGTCGGCGAAGGCCTCCCGGGACAGCCGCATCAGCCGCAGCGCCTCCAGGTCCCGCGGGTTGTCGCGCTGGAAGAACTCGGCGGTCCGGTAGTAGTTGTGTGCCCGCAGCAGTGCGGCGCGCGCGTCGTCGCGGCGGCCCTCGCCCAGTGCGGCGGCGCCCAGCCGGTGGGCCCGTTCGGCGAGGGAGGCCCATTGGTGCCGCCAGGCTTCGGTGTCGCCGGACGGGATGCGCGAGGCGACCGCGACGACCTCGCCCAGCTGCGCACCGCCGTAATCGGCGTAACCGGCGGTGCGCAGCGCCTGGTAGTCGAAGGCGGGGTCGTCGAAGAGGAATTTCATGACTGCGGCTCCTGTCGTGGTGGGGAGTGCTCCGGTGCTGTGCCGGGTCCGGTTCCGGCACAGGTCGTGCGGGTTCCGTTCAGAAACGTGTCGACGATCGACTCGGCGAACGCACTGGATTCCACAGCGCGTTGACGCAGGATCAGCCGGGCGGCCATCGGTCCGGTCAGGATCTCGACCGCGTCCTCCAGATCGAGGTCGGCGCGCAGCTCACCGCTGTCGACGCCGTCGCGCAGCGTCGCCAGCAGGGCTTCGCGCCGGGCGGCGGTGACGGTCTGCTCGAATCGCTCCACCAGTTGCGGGCGGCGCACCGCCTCACCGAGCAGGCTGCCGATCAGCCGGTGCAGCAGGGTGTCCTGGCCACGGTGGCGCAGCTGGTCCACGAGGGTCACCAGCTTGTCCCGCAGGCTGAGTCCGGTCAGCGGCGGCACGGGAAGATCAAGGGTGCTCAGCGCGGCGAGCACCAGTTCCTCCTTGTTGCGCCAGCGGCGGTAGATGGTGGCGCGGGCCACCCCGGCTCGCTGGGCGACCAGGTCCATGGACAGGTCGCCGAAGCTGAACCCTTCGCTGAGCAGGGCGAGGGTGCCGTCCAGGATCGCCCGGTCGGCGGCGGGATCGCGCTGGCGTCCGCCCCGGGCCGTGCGTTCCGGGGCGGCGGCCGATCGGTCGACGTGTGGCGGCATACGGGTTCAGACCTCCGCGGTGTAGGGCTCTTCGGCGGTCGCCTCCTCGGCGCCGGGCTTGCCGGCGGCCGTACGGGAGGGCAGGAGCAGCAGGGCGGCGAGGGCACCGACGAGCGTGACGCCCATGGCGACGAGGGACGTGAGGTGCATGGCCGAGACGAACGCCTCGACCGCGCGGGCCTCCATGGCGGCGCCGTGCGGGCCCAATTCCCGCGCGGCGGTGAGGGTGGCGGCGACGGACTCCTCCGCCGGGCCGCGGATCGCGGCGGGCAGCGGCGCCAGGTGGTCCTCGATCCGGGAGCGATAGGCCACGGAGAGCACCGAGCCCAGGACCGCGACGCCGAGGGCGCCGCCCACCTGCCGAAAGGTGGTGCTGACCGCCGCTCCGGTGCCGGACCGGCCCTGGCCGACGGCGGACATGGCAGCGGAGGTCGCCGGGGGCATCACACAGGCGATGCCGACGCCCATCACGAACAGGACGGACTCCAGGACCCAGACCTCGGTCCGCTCGTCGACGGTCGCGACCGCGAGGAAGCCGAGCGAAGTGAGCAGCATCCCGCCGGCGCACACCGGCCGGTCCCCGATCCGCTTGGCGGCGAGCGTCGCGGCCGGTGCGAACGTCAGCTGGGCCACCGCCAGGGGCAGCAGCAGGATGCCGGACTCCAGCGGGGTCCAGCCGCGCACGCTCTGGAGGTAGAACACCAGGAAGAAGGTGGCGCCGAGCAGGCTGAAGAAGACCAGCCCGATGACGGCCACGGCGACGCTGAAGCGACGGTCGGTGAACAGGGCGAGGTCCAGCGCGGGACACCGGCTGTGGTGTTCCCAGACGGCGAACAGGCCCAGGACGGCGAGGCCGCCGAGCATCGGTCCCCAAACGGCGGTGTCCGCCCAGTCGTCGGACTCGCCCCCCTTGATCACGCCGTACACCAGGGCGGTCAGGCCGACGACGCAAAGGGCGACGCCGAGCGGGTCGAGGCCGCCGCGCCCGGAAGCGCGGGACTCGGGTACGACGACCAGCGCGGCGACAGCGCCGATCAGCACGATGGGCAGGTTGATCAGGAATACCGAGCCCCACCAGAAGTGCTCCAGCAGCACGCCGCCGGTAATGGGGCCCAGCGCCACGGCGAGTCCGGCGGCACCCGCCCAGGCACCGATGGCCTGGGCCCGTTCGGCGGGTGGGAAGACGGCCATGATGATCGCCAGAGTGGCGGGCAGCACGAGGGCACCGCCGACGCCCAGCCCCGCCCGGGCGACGACGAGTTCGCCGGCGCTGTCCGCGTGGGCGGACCACAGGGAACAGCCACCGAAGACGACGAGTCCGGCCAGCAGCGTCCGCTTGCGTCCCCAGCGGTCGGCGAGCACACCGGTGGTGAAGAGCAGGGCGGCGAAGACGAGGGTGTAGGAGTCGATCGACCATTGCAGCTCGCTCTGCGTGGCCCCCAGGCCGACGGGTGCCGGCTCGGCGAGGGTCTTCAGGGCCACGTTCAGGATCGAGGTGTCCAGGACGACGAGCAGGAGGCTGACCAGCAGTACCGCCAGCACGCGCCACCTGTGCGGGTGCGCGGCCGACGGGATTTGCTCGGCAGGCCTGAGGTGAGGCTGGGAAGTCACGGATTCCGCTCCTCGTAAAGAGGGGGTGCGTGAGCTGAGTGCCGTTCTCGTGCCGTGCACTGCCGACGCTAGACCTGGCGACCAATCGAGTCAACGGTGTATCGAAACATCCTTGACTCGATTCCCGGTTGCTGTGCACCCACCGGAACTCGGCTTGGCGAAAGGGCAGTTACAGACCGTCAGGACCCAGCGCCGCGGCAACGAGGAACCGCCCCGCCACTCGATCACAGCGCAGTCGCCAACCGGGCGCCGCCTCAAGGGACCACCAGCCGTCGCCGTGCGGTCCGGGGCGGGGGCGCAGTCGTGCGAAGTCCCACGCCAGTCCGACGCCGTGCGCCTTCGTATAGGCCTCCTTGAGCGTCCACAGACGCACCAGTCTCTGATTCCGCTCGGCCGGCGGCAGCCCGGACAGGTCCGCCAGCTCCCGCGGATGACAGAACCTATCGGCCAGTCCGGGCGTCAGCAGCGGACGGTCCGACACCTCCACGTCCACTCCGATCAGGCGGCCGCGGGCGGCCCCCACCACCAGCATTCCGGCCGTGTGGCTGATGGCCACGTCCAGCCCGGGAGGCTCGTGGAGGACGGGCCGCCCACGGCGGTCGCGGCCCAGCACGACCCGGTCCGGCTCCACGCCGGCCGCGGCGGCCACGGTGTGGCGCAGCAGCAGCCGCGAGCCCAGCAGCCGCGCCCGCACGAGGGGTTCGCGTGCCGCGCAGTACCGCGACCAGTCCGGCCCGAGGAGTTCGCGCGCGCCGGGGCCGGGATGTCGTCCCCAGTCCACCGGCCGGCCGTGGCAGACGGCGTAGCCGTGCCGCCGCGCGGCCTCCTGGACCGCACGCCACCCCACCGCGGGCAGCGGACCGACAGGGAGGGGTTCGCCCCTCGCAGGAAGAGCGTCCTGTTCGACCATGACAACCCCTTCTGTCACCTCTTGACCGGCACCCCGTGCCAGGACTGAATGTGCCGCTCCGCGCACACACCGTTGTACCGGCTCCCGCCGGCGTCGTCCGCTGAACCCCAAACCCTTGACGTGCACGCCAATTTCCGCTTTACGCCGGCTTTTCACGGCGCATCGAGGCTGAGGGACACCGGATGGCACTCGGTGCCTCCCGGACGTTCCACACCACACCGGTCACCGACCGCCGAAAGGAATGCCTGTGGCTCACCAGCTTCAGCACCGAACGTTGACCGACGCCGTACGCGCCGGCGTGGACCGCCATCCCGAACGTGCCGCGTTCGTGTATCTGCACGAGGACGGCCCGGCCATGCGATCCGAAGAGATCGGCTACGCGGAACTGGACCGGCGGGCGCGCCTCGTCGCCGCCCGGCTGCAGCACGCGTCCAAGGGCGACCCCTCCCGCCCGGTCCTGTTGCTCTATCCGCCGACCCTGGACTTCGTGACGGCCTTCCTCGGCTGCTTCTACGCCGGGCGTACCGCGATTCCCGCGCCCCTGCCCGACGAGCCGGGCGAGCGGCTGGCACGGGTCAGCGGCATCCTGCGGGACGCCGGGGTCGGGGCGGTGCTGACGCTCCCCGAGTTCCGGCAGGCCATCGGTGCCTGGCTTGCCGCCGCCGGAGAGCAGGACGTGGTGTGCCTGTCGACCGGCCCGGACGACCAGGACGGAGCAGATCCCGACCTGTGGGTACCCCCCGTCGTGCGCGACACCGACGTGGCCTTCCTCCAGTACAGCTCGGGCTCCACCAGCGAACCCAAGGGCGTCATGGTCACGCACGCCAACCTGGCCGCCAACGAGGAGGCCATCCGCGCCGCGATGCGGACCACGGAGGGTGTCGTGGCGGGCAGCTGGCTGCCGCTCTATCACGACATGGGGCTCATCGGGATGACCCTCCAGCCACTGTGGGTGGGCGGTACCAGCGTGCAGATGTCACCGGTCTCCTTCATCAAGCAACCGCACCGCTGGCTCCGCATGATCCACGACTATCGCGTCGAGGGCACCGCCTCGCCCAACTTCGGCTACGACCTGTGCGTCCGGCGCGTCACCGAGGAGCAGTCGGCGGGGCTGGACCTGTCCAGCCTGCGGGTGGCGCTCAACGGGGCCGAGCCGGTGCGCCCCGACACCCTGCGCGCCTTCGCCCGGCGCTTCGCCGGCAACGGTCTGCGCGCCGAGTCCCTGCTGCCCTGCTACGGCCTGGCCGAGAACACCCTGCTGGTCTCCGGCGGCGACACCGAGGCGCCGCACCTCGAACTCACCGTCGACGCCGTCGCGTTGGAGCAGGACGAGCTGCAGCCCGTGCGCAGCGACCGCCCGGCCCGGACCCTCGTGGGCTGCGGCCGGCCGAAGGACACCGAGGTCCTGATCGTGGACCCGATGACCCGCCAGGCGCTGCCCGGCGGCCGGATCGGCGAGATCTGGCTGCGCGGCCCCTCGGTGGCCGCCGGCTACTGGAACCGGCGCGAGCTCACCACCGAGACCTTCCAGGCGATCACGGCCGACGGCCGGGCCGGCTACTTCCGCACCGGCGACCTCGGCGCCCTGCTCCACGAGGAGCTCTACGTCACCGGCCGGATCAAGGAGATGCTGATCCAGCACGGCCGCAATCTCTACCCGCAGGACATCGAGCAGGCCGTCCAGGAGTCCGGGGAGGCCTTCCGGCGCGGCGGCGGCGCGGTGTTCACCGTCACCGACGAGGCGTCCGACCGCTCGCACGTGGTCGTGGTGCAGGAGCTCAAGGCACGCGCGGGCGGCAGCGAGGAGGACCTGATCCGCCTCGCAGCCGACGTCCAGGCGCTGCTCAGCCGGCAGTTCCAGCTGCCCGGCGTGAGCCTGGTGCTTGTCCGCCCCGGGGTGATCCGCAAGACGACCAGCGGGAAGACGCAGCGCACGCTCATGCGGCAGTTGTTCCTCGACGGCGCCCTGCCCGTGCTGCACCAGCGCCTCCAGGAACCGGTCGCCGCCCTGCTCCCCGCCCCGGACCCGGCGTCCGAACCCAGCGCCGCCGTGTCCTCCAGCAGCTGAGATCCGGAAGAGAGACGCACGCCATGAGCATCACCGACCAGTCCCTCACCCCCGTCGGCACCGCCCCCGTGGACCAGCCGTCGCCGCACCCCGGCGCTGCGGACCTCGAAGGGTGGCTGACCGAGCGGGTGGCCTTCCATCTGCGCCGGGCCTCCGAGGAGATCGACCCGGACACCCCGCTCGCCGACTACGGCATCGACTCGGTCGCGGCGATCAGCATCTGCGGCGAGATCGAGGCGCACGTCCGGCTCGCGGTCTCCCCCACCATCGCCTACGACTTCCCGACCGTCCACGCGATCAGTGAGCACCTCGCCGAGCGCCTGGCCTCCGGGGACCCGTCATGACCGAGCGCGAACCGATCGCCGTCGTCGGCCTGGACTGCCGCTTCCCCGGCGCCCGCGACGCCCGCGAGTACTGGTCGCTCCTCATGGACGGACGCGACGGCACCGACCGGGTTCCCGGCCAGCGCTGGGACGCCGACCGCTACCACGCCGCCTCGTCGACCGCGCCGCAGAGCGCCACCGAAGCCCGGCCGCCGGGCCGCAGCAACACCGTGCGCGGCGGGTTCATCCAGGACCCCGACGCGTTCGACCCGGGCTTCTTCGGGATCTCTCCGCGGGAGGCCGCGGCCATGGACCCGCAGCAGCGGCTGCTGCTGCAGTGCTCGTGGCGGGCCATCGAGGACGCAGCCGTCGCCCCGCAGGACCTGGCCGGCACCGACACCGGCGTGTTCGTCGGGGTGATGGCCAACGAGTGGGCGTATCTCCAACTCGCCGACTACGACAGGATCACCGCCCGGTACGGCTCCGGCAACGGCTACTTCATGGGCGCGAACCGGGTTTCGTACCACCTCGACCTCAAGGGCCCCAGTCTCGCCGTGGACACCGCCTGCTCCTCCTCGCTCTTCGCCGTCCACCTCGCGATGGGCTCACTGCGCTCCGGGGAGTGCGACTACGCGCTGGCGGCCGGGACCAACCTGATCATGACGCCGGTCATCAACATCTTCTACACCCAGGCCGGCCTGTCGGCGCCCGACGGTCGCTGCAAGCCGTTCAGCGCCTCGGCCGACGGCATCGGACGGGCGGAGGGCGTGGCGGTGCTGGTGCTGCGCAGGCTCAGCGACGCCCTGACGGACCGTCAGCCGGTGTACGCCGTGCTGAAGGAGACCGGGATCAACCAGGACGGGCGCAGCAACGGCATCACCGCGCCCAACCGCTGGGCGCAGCAACGGCTGATCGAGTCCGTCTGGCAGCGGGCCGGCGTCACCGCCGACGACATCCGGTTCATCGAGGCGCACGGCACCGGCACCCTGCTCGGCGACTTCATCGAGGCGCAGGCGCTCGGCGAGCTGACCAGCGGCCGCAGCGGCGGCAGCGTGGGACTGGGCTCGGTCAAGAGCAACTTCGGGCACGCCGAGGGGGCGGCCGGGATCGCCGGGCTGATCAAGACCGTGCTGGCGCTTCACCACCGCACGGTGCCGCCCAGCCGGTTCGCGGCCGACGCGAACCCGAGGCTGGACCTGCCCGGGCGCCGGCTCTCCCTGCTCAAGGCACCGCTCAGGCTGCCGTCCGGCACCGTGCACGCCGCGGTCAGCAGCTTCGGTATGGGCGGCAGCAACGCCCACGCCGTGCTCGCCTCCGCCCCCCGAGCGGTGCACCGCGGCCGCGACCGGGCGCCCGGTGTGTTCACGGTCTCCGCCCGGTCCCCCGAACGGCTGCGCGCCAATCTGCTGGTGCAGGCCGACGCCCTGTCACGCCGCCCGGAGAACCAGCTGGCGCAGCTGTGCTGGACCAGCAATCGCGTCAAGTCCCGCCTGCCGTACCGGGCTACCGTCGCCGCCGCCGATCTGCCCACGCTGGCCACCGAGTTGCGCAAGGCCGCGGAGCACGTCGAGGAGGCCTCCCGGGTGGACGGCGGGCGGCGCGCGGCGGCGTCGGTGGCGTTCGCCTTCACCGGGCAGGGCGCCCAGCACCCCCGCATGGCCGCGTCCTGGTACCGGTCGTTCCCCGCCTACGCACGGCATTTCGACGAGATCGACAAAGTACTCGCCCCGCACACCGGACGGTCGGTGCGCGACCTGGTCCTCGACGGCGATCCGGAGGTCCACCGGGCGCGCTCGGCCCAGCCGGCGCTGTTCGCCGTGGGGTACGCGATGGCCGCCGCCCTCGTCGAGTCCGGGATCGCGCCGTCGTACGTCCTCGGGCACAGCATCGGCGAGTTCGCCGCCGCCTGCCTGGCCGGTGCGCTGGACGTGGCGGACGCCGCCCGGCTGGTCGCCCGGCGCGGAGCGCTGATGGAGGCACTGCCCGGGGACGGCGGGATGCTCGCGGTGAGCATGGGTGCCGCGGAGGTCGAGTCGCTGCTGGTGAGGCGGCGGCGGCTCGGCCTGGCCGCCGTCAACGGACCGGGCAGCACGGTGGTCGCCGGAGACCTCGGTGAACTGGCCGCACTGGAAGAGCAGTTGACCAAGCGCGGGGTGGCCGCCCGGCGGCTCACCGTCTCCCATGCCTTCCACTCGCCGCTGATGGAACCCGTGGTCGAGGACTTCCGCCGGGAGTGCGCGGACGTGCCCGCCCGGGAACCGCGAATTCCGCTCTTCTCCACGGTGAACGGCCATCAACTCACCGGCGGGGAAACCATGGACGCCGACTACTGGGCACGGCAGATCACCGCGCCGGTGCGGTTCGCCGATGCCGCGAGCGCTCTGCTGGCCGCAGGCGTGACCCACGTGGTGGAGATCGGCCCGCGGGCGGTGCTGACCCCGCTGCTGGCCCGGCTCAAGCCGGACGCCGGTCACCCGGTGCGCCTGCACGCCGCCCACCCGGGCGAGCATGCCTCGGACCACCGGCCCCAGCAGCTGTTCGGTGAGCTGTGGTGCGCCGGGCTCGCGCCGGAGTGGGACGTGCTGTACGCCGAGGCCGACCGGGTGCCCCGCCGACTGCCGCCGTACGTGTTCGACGACTCGTTCCGCGCCTGGCGCACCGGCACCGCCCCGGGCCTCCCGGAACTGTCCGCGCCTGACTTCCCCCCCGGCGCGGACACCGCGGTCCGTAGGGGTGCGGACCGCGGGGAATCGTGCCCGCCGGCCCCGGCGGTTGACCGGCCGGACACTCTCACCGTCCTGACACGCCAACTGGTGTGCCGGGTCGGCGGGCACGACCCCGAGCACGTGCACGACCACGACCGGCTCCACGAGGACCTGGGCTTCGACTCGATCCGGGTGATGGAGCTCAAGGCCCGGATCGAGGACGCGCTCCCACGACTCGGCACTCTCCCGATCGAGGACCTGCTCGCCGGCCTGCGCACCGTGGGTGACCTCGTCGGATTCCTGCGCGAGAGGCACGTCGCCGAGGGCGCCGCGGCTCCCTTACCCACAACCCCGGAAGGAACCCGCTGATGACCGCACCCATCGTCCATCTGGCCTCGGTCGGCACCTGTCTGCCCGGTGACCCCGTGGACAACGCGACCCTGGCCAAACTCGTCGGCGTCGACGAGACCTGGGCCGAGATGTTCATCGGCAACGCCACCCGGCACTTCACCGTCGACCTCCCGACCGGTGAGGTACGGCACACGCTGGCCGACATCGCCGCGACCGCCGCCGACCGGGCTCTGACTCAGGCCGGTCTGGAGCCGTACGACATCGACTGCGTCGTCATGGGCACGGCCACGCCGGACCAGCTGATGCCCGCCACGGTGAACCTGGTGGCGGACCGGCTCGGCATCGACAACGTCCCCACCTATCAGCTGCAGTCCGGCTGCGCCGGCGCCGTGCAGGCCCTCGACGTGGCCCGCACGCTGCTGCTCGCCGAGCGCTGCGGCACGGTGCTGGTGATCGGCGGCGACGTGTGCGCCAAACACCTGGAGACGGATTTCGACCTGGGATCGCGCACATCGGCCGAGCTGGTCAACTACGTGCTCTTCGGCGACGGCGCCGGCGCGGCCGTGCTCAGCCATGAAGCGCTCGGGCAGCGCGTCGTGATCCGTCAGGTGCTCAACCGGCTGGTGGGGCTGGGCCGGGAGCCGGGCCAGGTCGTCGACTGGTTCGGGCTCGGCGACCGGCACACCGACCGCACCGCAGTCTTCGAGGACTACAAGGCGATCGAGGAGGCGGTGCCCGCGCTGGCCCAGCAGACGTTCTGGGAGCTCATGGAGGACCTGGGCTGGGGCACGCACGAGCTGGACTTCCTGCTGCCCCCGCAGCTGTCCGGCCGGATGAGCGACCGCATCTCCGACGGCATGCCCGCCCCGAACGCCCGCCGCGTCAACGTGGTGCGCCACGTCGGCAACAACGGCAACGCGCTGCCGTTCCTCCAGCTGGAGGAGCTGCTGCGGCAGTGGGACGGCCCCGGGCGCGCCCTCGCCGTCGCCATCGAGTCCAGCAAGTGGATCAAGTCCGGTGTCGCACTGGAGCGTTCATGACGGCGACCAGGAAGCACAGCGCACCGGACCCGGCGGCCACCTGGCACGACCCCGAGGCGTTGAGCGCGCTGCGCGCACTGCACCGCGCGGGCAGGCTCCCGGCGGAGTACGGCTCGGTACGGTCCCTGCTGTCGCGCATGCCGGTGGCCGACCTCCCGGCCGCGGGCCAGCTGCTGGCCCGGCTCGATCCGAAGGAGGTGTGCCGCCACGCGGACGTGCCGGTGGTCACCGTCACCGTCACCGGCCACTCGACGGTGGCTGGGCTGGTGGCTCCCCTCACCTCCGAACTGGCCCGGCACGGGCTGCTGCTGGAGGCGAAGGTCTCGCCGTACGGCGCCTACCTCCAGGATCTGATGCGCCCGGCCACGGCCGGCGAGGACCAGCCACAGCTCACACTCTGCCTGCTCGACGCGCACACCGTCTTCGACGACGTCACGGTGCCGTGGCGAGCCGAGGACGTGGAGGCCGCCGCACGGGCCAGGCTCTCGCTCCTGACCGGCGCCGTGCGCACCCACCAGCAGGCCGGCCGGGGCCTGCTCGTCCTCAACACCGTGCCGCTGCAACGCCGTTACACCCACCAGCTGGTCGACCTGCGCTCGCGGGCCCGGCTCGGCGCGGTGTGGCGGGAGTTCAACAGCGGGCTGCTGACCCTGGCCGAACAGTACCCGGGCGTGGTCACCGTGGACCTCGACCCGCTGGTCGCCGAGGGCGTACCCGCGTGCGAGCCACGCACCGCGCAGTACGCCCGGGCCCGGCTCTCCGACGCGCTGCTGGCCGCCTACGCCCGGGAGACCGCCCACGTCGTACGCGCCCGCCTCGGCCGCACCCGCAAGTGCCTGGTGCTGGACCTGGACGGCACGCTGTGGGGCGGGGTCCTCGGCGAGGCCGGGCCCGGTGGCATCGAGCTCGGCGCGGGGCTGCGCGGTGAGGCCTTCCAGGAGTTCCAGCGGACGGTGCGGCAGCTCGGCGCGCAGGGCGTACTGCTCGCGGTCAGCAGCAAGAACGACACCGAGCTGGTCCGCTCGACGCTGCGCACCCACCCGGGCATGCTGCTGCGCGAGGACGACTTCGTCCGCGTCAACGCCAACTGGAAGGCCAAGCACGACAATCTCCGCGACATCGCGGACAGGCTCGGGCTCGGCCTGGACAGCTTCGTCTTCGTCGACGACAGCACCTTCGAGTGCGGACTGGTCGGCGAGCAGCTGCCCGAGGTCGCCGTGGTCCGCGTCGACGAGGAGCCCGCGCTGCATCCCGCGGCGCTGCTGGCCGACGGCTGGTTCGACCTGTTCGAGCTGACCGAGGCCGACCTGGAACGGGCCGGCCGCTACCGCACCGAGACGCTGCGGCAGGAGTTCCGTGAGGACGTCGGCTCCTACGAGGACTATCTCGACGGGCTCGGCCTGGAGGTCGACCTGCGGCCGCCGGACGAGTCCGAGATCGCTCGGGTGTCCCAGCTGACCCTGCGCACCAACCAGTTCCACCTGGCCACCGAACGTCTGCAGGCGGCCCAGGTGTCGGCGCAGGTGGGCCGCCCGGGGCACCACGTGCCCGCCGTACGCGCGCGTGACCGGTTCGGTGACCACGGCCTGGTCGGCGCGCTGTTCCTGCGGCGTGAGGGAGAGGTGCTGCGCATCGACAACTTCGTCCTGAGCTGCCGGGTGTTCTCCCGGGGCATCGAGAGCGCCTGTGTGGCGGCGGTGCTGCGGTTCGCCCGCGACACCGGAGCGAGCGCGGTGACGGGCCGCTACCTTCCCTCGCCCCGCAACGCGGCCTTCGCCTCCTTCTACGCCGACCACGGTTTCGCCCCGGTCGGCACCGACCCGGACGATCCCGAGGCCGTCTTCTTCCGGCACGACCTGACCGACATCGCCCCCGCCCCTGCCCATCTGCGGCTGCACGCCGCGTTCGGGCCGTTCGACGGAGACCCGACATGACCACCGCCCTCGCCGACATCGCGGAGTTCCGCCTGCTGCTGGAGGAGGAACTCGGCCTGCACGTCCGGGCCGACGACCTCGATCGCCCGCTGGACGACTTCCCCGACTGGGACTCGGTGCTGCTGCTCAGGCTCGTGACCGTCGTGGAGGACGTCGTCGGCCGACGCGTCCCGGTGGCCGACGTGCTCCAGGCACGCACGTTCCGCCAGATGTTCGAGGTGGTGGCCGGCCCATGACCACCCCTCGGCCAGACGCCGCGCCCGACGCCCCCGACACCTGCGTGCACTTCCACGCCTTGTTCCTCGACACCCAGCTCGACGTGTTCCTCTCCCCCGGCCTCGGCAGGCGGGTGCGGGCCGGTCTCGCCCGCTTCCTCACCGGCCGCGGGGACAGCCGGGCGACCGACGGCACGCCCGATGCCCCGGAACGGGTCCCGGAAGAGAAAGGAGCGGCCCGATGATTCCCCTCGCGGAGCTGCGGAGGTTCGCCCTGCCCCACGCGCACGCCCAGGGCATCCCCGCAGATGTCATCGACCGGGTGATGCGGAGCCTCAGCACGGACGTCGGGGACGAGGGCCCCGGCGCCTGGGTGCACGAGTGGTCGTCGCGCGGCATGGCGGCCGAGGCTCGCGGTCGCGACCTGGACGCCGTCCGCTGCTACGCGATGGCCCGTTTCCCCTACGTCGACGGGCCGTTCCGGCAGGCGGCGCAGAGCGCCTGCGTCGAGGCCTTCGACCGCTGGCGCAAACGCGTACGCGGCATCTCCCGACTCGACCTGCCCTACGGGGACAACGGCTTCGCCTGCTGGGCCGCCGGCCTGTCCACCCATAGCAGGCTCCCGCTCATCATCGTCCTGGGCGGCATCACCGGCACCAAGGAGCAGTGGGCCCCGGTGCTCGCCGGAGCCGACCGGCTCGGCGCGGCCGTCGTGGTCACGGAACTGCCCGGCGTCGGCGAGAACACCCTCACCTACGGAACGGACAGCACACGCATGCTCACTTACCTCCTCGACCTGCTCGGCCGCGCCGCCGACGCCTCCCGCACCTGTGTCGTGGGCCTGAGCTTCGGCGGGCATCTCGCGCTGCGCCAGGCCCTGGAGGACGACCGTATCCGGGGGCTGGCAACCGTCGGGGCTCCGGTACGGGACTTCTTCGTCCGCGCCGCGGACCACACGCCGCTCCCGCGCCTGGTGAACCTGACCCTCTCCCACGTCATGCGCACGCCGGTGGACCGGCTTCCGGCCGCCCTGGCCGACTGGGAGCTGGACGAGGAGCGGCTCACCCGGCTGCGCACGCCGGTCGCCTACGCGGCGAGCCGCGCCGACGAGATCGCGCCCCCCTCGGACGTCGAGCTGCTGGAACGTACCGTGCCGCACCTGCGCCTGGTGGAGAACGACGTCCTCGGCGGCCGGCCCGACCGGGCGGCCGAGACCCGGCTGTGGCTGCTGTCGCAGGCGCTGCGCATGACCGGCACGGCGGGTACCGTACGCCGGGCCGCCTCGGCCCGCGCCCGCGTCCTGCGCGCCCGCCACCGCCTCGCCCGTACGTCGGCCGGAGACCCCGCATGACGACGAGTGCCTCGGTCTCCTGCCTGAGCCGGGCGCCCCGTCCGGACGCCCGGCTGCGGCTGTTCTGCTTTCACCACGCCGGCGGCGGGGCCTCGTTCTTCAGTTCCTGGGCCCGGCGCGTGCCGTCGGACGTCGACGTCCTGCCGGTGCAGCTGCCGGGCCGCGAGGCGCGCTACCGCGAGCCGCGGTACCAGGACGCCGGGGAGGTGGTCGACGCCCTCGGGCGTGACCTCGCTCCCTGTCTCGATGCGGGACCGTGGGCCGCGTACGGCCACAGCATGGGCGCCCTGCTGTCCTTCGCTCTGGCTGCGGCCCGGCTGCGCGCGGGCGGGCGCGGTCCGGATGCGCTGTTCCTGGGAGCTTACGCGGCCCCGCACCGTACGCCGACGCTGCCGCCGCCCGACCGGTACGAGGACGGCGAACTGGCCCGCCTGCTCGTGGATTTCGGCGGGCTGGACCCGCGGTTCCTGGGGCGGGCGGACTGGCTGCGGGTGCTGCTGCCGATCCTCCGCGACGATCTGCGGATCTGCGCGAGCCACCAGCGGGCGGGGCTGCCGGACCCGGACGACGAGCGGGCCCGGCTGCCGCTGACCGTCGAGGCGTTCGCAGGCACCGACGACCCGCTCGTCGACCCGGCCGCCGTGCGGGCCTGGGGGCGGTATGTGCACCGCTTCCGCCTGACTCCGGTCCCCGGCGGCCACTTCTTCCCGCGCGAGGCGCCCGACGCGTTCTTCGACCGGCTCAACCGTTCGCTGGCCCGGCTTCTCGCGGAGCCGGGGGCACCACCCGGGGCACCCGGCTGATCCGCCGCCGGATGTCCTCGGCATTCTTCTCGTACAGCGTGCGCTGCTCCTGGATGCCGGGCATGACCCACAGCGGCCGCGCCGAGGCGTCGGCGAACGCGAGGCCGTGGTCGTCGGGCCGCAGCCCGGTCAGGGTGAGCTCGAACGACTCCAGGTAGTCGATGTCACCGGCCGCGGTGAGCCGGAACGGCCGGTCGTGGCCCGGGTAGATCAGATCGGACACCGTCAGGACCCGCTCGATGCTGTGGGCGGCCTGGTCGGCGTCCCAGAACACCAGGGGGTTGCGCCTGGTGCGGGCGACGTACGCGAAGTGCAGGGCGTCACCGGTGATGGCGGCGCGGCCGTGCTCGGTCTGCACGATCACGCCGATGCTGCCGGGCGAGTGGCCGGGCAGGCCGATGACGCCGACCCCCGGGATGATCTCCTCCCCGTCCGTGACCTCGCGGACGGGGAGCTGTTCCAGCAGCAGCCCCGTCCAGGCGGGCGTGGCCCAGTCGTTGGCGTGCGGGAGGTGCGCGTACCGGCGTTCGTCGGGGTGCAGGACGAGGGTGGCCCGCGGGAACAGGTCGATGTTCTGGACGTGGTCCCAGTGGGCGTGGGTGAGGACGACGGTGTCGATGTCCTCGGCGGTGAGGCCGTGTCGGTCGAGCGCCTTCCAGAGGAAGGGGCGGCGGCCGACGTGGGCGGCGTCGATGATGATGTTCCTCTCCCGTCCGGCCGCATCCGGACCGCGGACCAGGAACACCCCGCAGAAGGCAGGGTAGCCCTGGTCCGTGTCGATGGCGAAGCCGGGCAGGAGGATGTCGATCGTCGGCATGGAACTCCCTTGGGTGGTGGGCGTGTCGGGCTGTGGACGTCTCGTCCGCCTGCCTGGATGCCGGGACGGGTGGCCCGCCTGAACGGGTCCTGCCTTCACTGCTCGTGCAGGGCGGCACGGATCGCGTCGAGGCAGCCGGGGTTGACGAGCGTGGACAGGTCGCCGGGTGCCTCGCCGGTGACGAGGCCGCGGACGAGCCGCCGCATCACCTTGCCGTTGCGGGTCCTGGGCAGCTCCGGCACGGCGACCACCCGGGCGGGGCGGAACGCGGCGCCGAGCGCACCGGCCACCCGCCCACGAATCCGCTCGGCCTCCGTCTCGCCCAGCGACCGGCCGTCGGCCGGGACCGCGAAGCACCACAGGGCCTCCCCCTTGACAGGGTGCGGGATGCCGACCGCGGCCGCCTCGGCGACAGCCGGGTCGCCGACGACGGCGTCCTCGACCTCGGTGGGCCCGAGCCGTTTGCCGGCCAGCTTGATGACATCGTCGAGCCGCCCGTGGACGAACCACTCGTCGCCGGTGCGTGAGACGAGGTCGCCGTGGGACCAACGGCCCGGCCTGGGACCGAAGTAGGTCTGGGCGAAGCGTTCGCGCGCCCGCCACAGCCCCCGGGTCATGCCCGGCCAGGAGCGCTCGACGACCAGCTCGCCGAGCTGCCCCTCCGGCGGCTGCGCGCCGGAGTCGTCCTCGGCAACCGCGGCGATGCCCAGGCAGGGGCCGGCGAAGCCGCACGGCGACTG
The DNA here is from genome assembly GCF_041051905.1 of Streptomyces sp. R11. Classification (NCBI taxonomy): domain Bacteria; kingdom Bacillati; phylum Actinomycetota; class Actinomycetes; order Kitasatosporales; family Streptomycetaceae; genus Streptomyces; species Streptomyces sp. R11. Next base: position 8,017,387 of record NZ_CP163432.1, on the reverse strand, counting down.
GGGCAGGGTGGGCGCGGAGGCGAGCAGGGATCCGCCGACCTCGGTGCCGCCGCAGATGTTGATCACGGGGCAGCGTTTGCCGCCGAACTCGGCGAAGTACCAGCGCCAGGCGTCCTCGGTCCACGGCTCCCCGGTCGAGCCGAGGATCCGTAGCCGGGAGGGCACGACCGGGTCGCGCGGCTCACGGCCCATCAGCATGCGGGCCAGGCTGGGCGAACTGCCGAAGACGGTGACCTCGTGGTCGTCGAGCAGGTGCCACAGGCGGGTGACGTCCGGGTGGTCGATCGCGCCCTCGTAGGCCAGGACGCAGGCGCCTGCGAGGGTACCGCCCAAGGCGATGAGCGGGAACATGATCCAGCCGGGGTCGGTCACCCAGAAGACCACGTCGTCCGGCCGCAGGTCGAGGTTGTACCGGGTCTCGCTGCCGACCTGTGCCGGGAAGCCGCCGTGGGTGTGAACCGCGCCTTTCGGGCGGCCGGTGGTGCCGGAGGTGTGCAACAGGAGGAACGGGGCAGTGACGGGCACCGAGACGACCGGGACGGGTTCGGCGGCGGCCAGCCGGTGCCAGTCCGTCGTCGCGAGCCCGACGCGGTCGTGGCCGCCGGGCCCTGAGGGCACCGTTCGCCCCTCCTGCTCGCCGCCTGCGGGGGAGGGCCTCTCGGATGCCTCCGGCTCACCGCGCTCGCCGGCGGCCGAAGCGGGCCGTTCGCCCGTCACCGGCTCACCGCGCCCGCCACCCACCGAAGGACGCTCAGCGGCGTGGGCCCGTTCGTCGGGCCCACCGGTCCCGGACGGCACGCCAGGCCCAGCCGGGGCGCGCGGACAAGGTGAGTCGGAGGAGTGCCGTGGCCCGCTCGGCTCCCGCACGACGACGAGATGGCGTACGCACGTGGCGCTCTCCAGTGCCGTGCGGGCCACCGCCGCCATGTCCTGCCGACGCCCCCGCCGGACGGCGTCCCCGGCGGTGACCAGGACCCGGACGTCGGCATCGACGAGCCGGATCGCGATGGCCTCGGCGCCGAACCCCGAGAACAGCGGAACCAGTACGGCACCGATGCGCGCGCAGGCGAAGAGCAGGACGAAAGCCTCGGGACCGGGAGGCAGGTAGCCGGCCACGCGGTCCCCGGACATGACACCGAGCCCGCGCAGCCCGCCGGCCACCCGGGCGCTGTACGCGGCCGCTTCACCGTAGGTCAGCACCCCGCGCGTGCCGTCCTCCCGCTCCCAGCGCAGTGCCGGAGCCTGCCCGCTCCCCTGCCGCACCCGGCGCTCCAGGCAGGAGTCCACGAGGTTGGTGTACGCGCCCGGGAACCAGCGCGTGAACGCGATGCCTCCGGATTCGTCGCACACGCGCAGCGGCGGCCGGTGCCAGACTATGCCGATGTCCTGCACGGCCCGCTCCCAGAACCACTCGGGGTCGGCCGCGGACCTGGCCTGGAGCGCGCGGTAGCCGCCGTCGACGCCGTGCCTGCGGCAGAACGCCGTGATGTTGCTCCGCTCGGTGAACTCCCGCGTCGGATACCAGGCGTACGCGCTCATCGGGCCGCGCTCGGATTCTCGATCAGTGCGGCGATGCCCTGGCCGCCGCCGATGCACAGGGCGACCACGGCCAGCCGGCCGCCGGTGCGGCGCAGTTCGTGCGCCGCCTTGAGCAGCAGGACGCATCCGGTGGCGCCGATGGGATGGCCCAGGGCGATCGCCCCACCGTTCGGGTTGACCCGGTCCGGTTCGAGCTTGAGGTGGTCCATGACGGCCAGGACCTGGGCTGCGAACGCCTCGTTGAGTTCGATCACGTCGATCTCGTCCAGGGTGAGGTCGTTGCGGCGCAGCAGGGTGCGGATCGCCTCCGCGGGGGCGACGCCCATGATCTCCGGCTCCAGCGCCGTCACGGCGGCGTCACGCAGTCGGCACAGCGGTGTGATGCCGGAGTCGAGGTCGGCCGCGCGCATCAGGAGCACGGCGGCGGCACCGTCGTTGATGCCGGCCGAGTTCCCGGCGGTGATCGTGCCGTGCTCCGCGAAGACGGGGCGCAGGCCTGCGAGTTTCTCCTCCGTCGTACCGGGCCGGGGGTGTTCGTCCCGCTCGACGATGCCGTGCGCGGTGGCCACGGGCACGATCTGATCCTGGAACCGTCCCTCCTCCACGGCGGTGGAGGTGCGCCGCTGGCTCTCGGCGGCCCATCGGTCCTGGCGCCGCCGCGAGATGCCGTACCGGTCGGCCACCGCCTCGCCCGTCATGCCCATGGGGTAGTCCCCGAAGGGGTCGGTGACCAGGGAGACGGTGCCGTCGATGGTCGTGCCTTCGGCCAGTTCGTCGGGGGCCCGTTCGCCGTAGTCGAGCAGCGGCTGACGGGTCATCGACTCGTTGCCGCCCGCCACGACGACGTCGGTCGCACCGAGGGTGAGGCTCTGCGCGGCGGACCAGACCGCCTGGAGACCTGATCCGCACAGCCTGTTGACGTTGTACGCGGTGGTCCGCACGGGCAGCCCGGCACGCAGTGCCGCGCGCCGGGCGTTGAACGCGTCGGGGCCGACCTGGCCCACGCAGCCCAGGACGACTTCGTCCACGGCGTCGAGTTCCAGTCCGCCGCGCAGGACCGCCTCCCGGATCACAACGGCTCCCAGCCGGTGGGCGGGCACCGAACTCAGATCGCCTTTGTACCGGCCGATCGGGGTGCGGGCCCCTTGGACGACGGCGATGTCTACGGGCATCGGGGTCACTCCTTCACTGAGGGCTCCGCGTCCGTGCCGAACGCGGGGGACGCCACCGGGGGTTCGGGCAGCAGGGCGAGCGCGTCCCGGTCGGGACGGATCAGGAACGCCGAGAGGACGGCACCGGTGATCAGCAGGCCGGCGGTCAGGTCGAAGGCCCGGCCGTAGCCGACGGCCTCGGTGGGCGCGGCGTCGATGATCCGGCCGGTGACGTAGGGGGCGAGCAGGCTGGAGAGGGCGGCGAGGGCGTAGGACAGCCCCAGAGCCGCGCTGCGTCGTCCGGGCGGGCAGATGTCCGCGATCGCCGCGTTGGTCAGCGGGGTCTGTCCGTTGCCGGCGGAGAACGCGAGTACGAGCAGCGGCAGCAGGACGGCGGGGCCGACCCGGGTCGTCAGGAGCAGGCAGACACCGGCCAGGAGCGGAAGTGACGCGCCCATCAGCCCCTGCGCGACCCGGGCGGTCCCCCCTCGCCGCAGCAACCGGTGCGCGACGGCTCCCGCGGTGAGGACGAGGACGGCCATCGACAGGGCGGGCAGGCCGACGATCCCGCTGACCTCCGCGTCGCTGAAGCCGGCCTGTTCCTCCAGGAACAGCGGGAGCCAGGCGAAGCCCAGTGCGAGCGTCCACATGACCGCGAACGCCGAGAACGTCGCCCCCAGCCAGGTGCCGGTGGTGACGACGCGCCAGAACGGCACGGACGGCTGCTCCTCTGCCGCCCTGGACGGTTCGTCCTGGGCGGGGCCGAGGCGCGCGGTGTACGGGCCGCCGCCGCCGAGCCTGAGCCAGGCGACGGCCCACACCACCCCGACGGCCCCGAGCAGGCCGAACGCGGCCCGCCAGCCGAGGCTGTTGTTGACCAGGACGACCAGCGGGGCGGCCAGGACGGTGCCGCCGGCGGCACCCGCGACCACGACGGCCGAGGGCAGGGCACGCCGCTTCTCCGGGAACCAGGTGAAGGCCGTGTAGTTGGCCAGGGGGTACCCCGGCCCCTCACCCGCGCCGAGCGCCACCCGGGTGGCGACGAGCGCCGCGAATCCTGTTGCGGGGAGGAGGATCGGCAGCTGGGCCGCCGCCCAGACCAGGGCGAGCACGGCAAGCAGAGGCCGGGGGCGGATGCGGTCGCCGAGGAAGCCGACGGAGACCGCCGAGAGGCTGAACAACAGGTAGAAGCTGCTGGCGATGGTGCCGAACTCGGTGGCCGTGAGGTCGAGATCGTCCTTGATGGGGCCCGCGGTCAGACCGAGCACGGCCTTGTCGGCGGCGTTGATCACGATGAACAGCGCGAGCAGGGTCAGTACGGTGCGCCTGCGGCGCCGGGTGTCGTCCGCGGCGTCCGGCCGGGTGTCCGCTTCGACGGTCATGCCAGGGACAGCCGTTCGTCGAGCCAGTCGAACGTACGCTGGTGGAAGCGGAGCGCCGCGCCCTCCTGGCAGTGCTCACCGGCCCCTTCGGCGTCGGTGAACACCGTGAACTCCTTCGGGCAGCGCAGCGCGTCGTGCACCCGCCTGGCCTCACCGTGGCAGATCACGTCGTTCTCCGCGTCGAGGACCAGGGTCGGGCAGGTGACACGCTCGGCCGCGCCGTCGAGGTTGTACGGCGCGCAGGCGCGCAGCGCCTCGGGAGGCGTCTTGGCCCCGAAGACCCACATGCCGTGCCGCAGGAACCAGCGCACCCGTGTGCTCTGCACCATGCCGACGTCCAGTGCGGGCCCGGCCACGTCGTCGCGGCCCTCCGCCACCCACTCGCCCAGGTGGGGCGGGATAGCGCGGAGCGGGAGTTCGTAGAAGTCGTAGATCCCGTTGTGCAGGACGCACGCGGCGAGGCGGTGTTCGAACGCGGCCGCGCGGGCGGCCAGCAGCCCGCCGAAGCTGGTGCCCCACAACACGAGCCTGTCAGGGTCCACCTCCGGACGGGTCAGGGCGTGGTCGACCACAGGGCCGACCACGTGTTCCCAGTCCGGCCGGAAGACGAGGCCCTGCTCCCGCCGGACGGACTGCTGGCCGGGTCCTTCGAAGGCGAGCACGTGGTAGCCGCGGCGCAGCGCACCGCCCGCCACCATGAAGTACAGCTCTTCCAGGGTCGAGTCGTAGCCCCCGTGGTGGATCACCGTGGGCAGGCGGCGGGCCGTGTCGCCGGCTCCGTCGGCGCGGAACAGGTATCCCGGCAGGGTGGTGTCCTCGTAAGGGATCTCCAGGCGCAGCGCGGGCACGTCGAAGAGTTCGGCCGCCCGTGCGAAGGTCTGCCGCGAGCACCGGGCGAGCCGGTCCGACTCGGTGTCCGCGTCGCGGTTCTCGACGCGGAAGAAGTCCGCGGTCCGGTAGTAGTTCGAGGCCCGCAGCAGTGCCTCACGGGCGCTGACCCGGTGGCCTGCGGCCAGCGCCTCGTCGCCGATGTGGTGGAGGCGTTCGGCGAGCGCGGTCCACTCGCGGTACCAGGCCTGCTCGTCGCCGTCCGGGATGTTCCGGCAGGTGACGAGGACCTCGCCGAGGTCCGCGCCGGCGTAGGCGGCATGCCCGGCGGTACGCAGAGCCTGGAAGGAGAACGCCACATCGTCGAAGTGGAACTTCATCGTGACCCCCTTTCCCGGACATGTCCGGGGTGGAACGGAACAGGCCCGTTCCGTCTCGTCGCGGAACGTACACCCGGCCTCGGCGGAACGCAACCGTTCCGTTCGGTGTTAATCTCGCGCGGTGGACTCCACCAGCCGGAACACGTTCGACCGCAGGCCCACCGGCTCCGCGGTGCTACGGGAATCCGTGACCGAGACGATCAGGCGGGCGGTCTTCGAGGAACTGGCCGAGACCGGGTACGCCCGGATGTCCATGGAGGCCGTGACCCGCCGGGCCCGTGTCGGCAAGGCGGCCCTCTACCGCCGCTGGCCCGCCAAGGAGGCCATGGTGGTGGAGCTGGTCTCGGAGGCCGCCGCCGCACACCTGCCCGCGACGGCCGACTCCGGGGCGCTGCACGACGACGTCGAGCGCTTCATCCGGCACACCATGGCCGACCTGCGGCATCCCCTCGCCGGCCGGATCATCCCCGACCTGGTGGCCGAGTCGGCCCGCAACCATTCCCTGCGCGAGGCGCTGCACGAGGCGGTCCTCGGTCCCCGGCGCGCGGCTGTGGCGACGCTCCTGCGCCAGGCGGTGGACCGCGGCGAGTTGCCCGGCGACATCGACATGGGCCTGGCCGTCGACATTTTCGGAGCTCCGCTGTACTTCAGGATGCTCGCGGTCGGTGGCCCCACCGACGACGCCTACGTCACCCGCCTCACACACGCCGTCCTGGCGGCGCTCGCCGCCAGCCGCTGAAGGCTTCTGCGCAGCGCCGAGGGGCCGTGGGCCGGGGCCATCGGCGGGAAGCGATGCCCTTCCGCGTCAAACTCGTCGGCGACGGTGGCCCGTTGGGTCCGGCCACCGGGTCCGGTGATCCCGACGCGGTCACCGAACCGGGACTGCCGGATCCGTGCCCAGGCCGCCTCGCGGCGCACGCTGAACCGGATCTCGATCCCGGCTCCCCCACCGGGGCGCCGACCGGCCATGTCCTGGGGGCCCGGCCGCAGCCTTGTTCTGCGGGTCCCTGGCCGCACAGGCCGGTCCGCGGCAGCGCGGCTGCGCAGTGGACGCGGTCCTGGCGTTCCGGGACGCCACCTCCCGGTCCAGGGCCACCGCGAGGGCGAGGGCCGCACCGACCGCGACGGGCAGGACATTGCGCTCCGCACTGCGGGGCCCTGCGGAATTTGCCGGCCGGACCGGCAGCACACGCCACAGGCCATGGCCGCCCCGGGGACTGCGCCGACCGCTGCTCCCTTCGCCCGGCGTCCGCGGCTCGGGGCCCGGCAGGCGCCGGCCCGTTACCGGCGGACGCCGAGCCCTTCCGACCGGGGTGGCACCTGCACCCTCACTGGTACAGCGCGGGCCGTTCGACCAGATCCACCGGAACCCGACCGCCCTCCCCCAGCGCCTGTACGGCCGCCTCGCACACCGCGGCCACGGCGTACCCGTCCCACGCGCTGGGTCCGGTGGCCTCGCCGCGCCGGGTGGCGTCGACCCAGGCCTGCACCTCACGGTCGTACGCGTCGGCGAACCGCTCGATGTAGTCCTGGGCGATGATGCCGCCCCAGCGGCCGGCCGCGTTGGTGACCATGGCGTGGCCGTCGCCGACGCGGGCGGTGCCGCGTTCGCAGACGACCTCGGCCTGGACCTGGTAGCCGAAGCCGCAGTTGATGAAGATCTCGACGTCGACGATCGCCCCGCCGTCGGTCTCGAAGACGACGAACTGCGGGTCGCGGATGCCGTCCGGCGCGTTCGCCGACGGTGTCGGGGCCAGCACGGTGACGGCCGTGATCTCGTGGCCGAGCAGCCAGCGGGTCACGTCCATCTCGTGCGTCACCGAGTCGTTGATGAGCATCTCGGACGTCCAGCCGGGCGGGCTGGCGACGTTGCGGTGCCGGTTGTGGAGCATCAGGGGACGGCCCAACTGGCCCGTCTCCAGCAGGGCCTTGAGCTTCGTGTACTCGGCGTCGTAGCGCCGCATGAAGCCGACCTGGACCCGGCGCCGGCCCAGCTTCTGCTCGGCCTGCACAACGCGCAGCGCGGACGCGGCGTCGGGGGTGAGGGGTTTCTCGCACAGCACCGGCAGATCGTGCTCGAAGGCCGTGAGGAGTGCCGCCTCGTGGGCGGGCCCCGGCGAGGCGATGATCACCGCGTCGACGTCGGCCGACGCCATCGCGGCGGCCGGGTCGGTGTGGGCGGCGCAGCCGTCGACGCGGGCGGCCACCGATTTGGCGCGTTCCGCGTCGACGTCCACGACGGCGGTCACCCGTGCCCCGCTGATGGCCTCCTGGACACGGCGGACGTGGTCCGCGCCCATCTTTCCGGTACCGATGACTGCGACTCCGAGCGTGTGCGGACGCTGAGTCATGGTGATCGGCCGTCCTTTCGGGTCGTCAGGCGCCGCAGGACCTCAGGAACTTGCGGGTACGGACCGCGATGGGCAGGGGCTTGTCCGGCTCGCACGGGTACATGTCCTGCTCGACGATCGCGAACAGGTCCACGTTCAGCTTCTGCGCGGCCGTCAGGACCGGCCCCAACTCCGGTACGCCCGCCGGGGGTTCGCACATCACGCCGCGCTGGACGGCGGGCCCGAACGGGATCTCGTTCTTCACCACGTCCGCGAGGATCTCCGGGTCGACCTGCTTGAGGTGCAGATAGCCGATGCGCTCGCCGTAGGTCTCTATCAGCTTGACGCTGTCGCCACCGCAGTAGGCGTAGTGGCCGGTGTCCAGGCAGAGGTTGACCAGGTCGGAGTCGGTGGAGTCGAGGAAGCGCTCGACGTGGGCCTCGGTGTCGATGTGGGTGTCGGCGTGCGGGTGCACGACGATGTCGAGGCCGAACTGCTCCTTCACCTCGTGACCGAGCCGCTCCATGCCCTTGGTCAGATGGGCCCACTGCTCGCCGGTGAGCTCCGGCGGCTCCAGGATCTCGGCGGTCTTGTCGTCGCGCCAGAAGGACGGTATGACGACCAGGTGCTTGGCGCCCATGGCCTGGGTGAGACCGGCGACCTGGCTGACGTGCTCCCAGGTGGACTCCCAGACGGCGGGGCCGCGGTGCAGGCCGGTGAAGATCGTGCCCGCGGACACCTTCAGATTGCGCCGGTTCACCTCGTCCGTGAGCCGGGCCGGGTCGGTCGGCAGATAGCCGTACGGGCCCAGCTCGATCCACTCGTAGCCGGCCTCGGTGACCTCGTCGAGGAAGCGTTCCCAGGGCACCTGGACGGGGTCGTCGGGGAACCAGACGCCCCAGGAGTCGGGGGCCGAGCCGACCCGGATGCGGTCCAGCACAGGGGGCATGTCAGGACTTCCCTTCGGAGGATGCCACGGGTGCGGTGAGGTCTGCGGCTTCGGGGAGTTCCTCGACGTCAACGCCGCGGACCTGGGCCAGTTCGTGCTTGAGGGCGGCGAGTTCGGTGCCGCCGGCCATGTGGTTGGTCAGTTCTTCGAGGCTGACCTCGTCGCGGGAGGCGTTGAGCTCCATCGTGCCGAGGCGCAGGACGCTGAAGTGGTCGCCGACCATGTAGGCGTGGTGGGGGTTGTGGGTGATGAAGATGACGCCGAGTCCGCGGTCGCGGGCGGCGGCGATGTACTTCAGGACCACGCCGGACTGCTTGACGCCGAGGGCGGCAGTGGGCTCGTCCAGGATCAGCACGCGGGCGCCGAAGTAGACGGCGCGGGCGATGGCCACGCACTGGCGCTGGCCGCCGGACAGGGTGCCGATGGGCTGTTCCAGGTCATCGAGGATGATGCCCATGTTGCGCAGTTCTTCGTCGGCGGTCTTCTTCATCTTGTCGATGTCGAGACGGCGTACGGGCCAGGGGCCCTTGGTGATCTCGGAGCCGAGGAAGAAGTTGCGCCAGACCGGCATCAGGGGGACGACGGCAAGGTCCTGGTAGACCGTCGCGATGCCCTTGTCCAACGCCTCGCGGGGAGTGGAGAAGCGCACCGGTTCGCCGTCGACGAGGAACTCGCCCTCGGTGTGCTGGTGCAGACCCGAGATGATTTTGATGAGGGTCGACTTGCCCGCGCCGTTGTCACCGAGAACACAGGTGACCTGGCGCGGGAACACCTTCAGGTCGACGCCGTGCAGGGCGCGGATGTTGCCGTAGGACTTGCCCGCGTTGCGCAGTTCGACGACCGGGGCGTCCTTCTGCGGGGTCTTGTCCTGCAGGACGGCACCGTGGGTGCCGGTTTCGTTGCTTGTCATTCGGGTCACCTCCGGGTCGCCGTGCGCTGGACCCACAGATTGATGAGGACGGCGCCGAGGAGCATCACGCCGAGGAAGGCCTTGAACCAGTCGGGGTTCCAGCCGGCGTAGACGATGCCCTGCTGCACCAGGCCGAACATGAACGCGCCGAAGACCGGCCCGATCGCGGAACCGGCGCCACCGGTCAGCAGACAGCCACCGATCACCGCGGCGGCGATGTAGATCAGCTCCTGACCGACCCCCTCACCGGACTGCACGGTGTTGAACGAGAACAGCTGGTGCATGCCGACGAACCAGGCGCCGAAGCCGACCAGCATGAACAGCGAGATCTTCGTGAACGTCACGGGCACACCGACGGCCCGCGAGGAGTCCTTGTTGCCGCCGACCGCGAAGATCCAGTTGCCGTACTTGGTACGCAGCAGCACCCACGTGGCGAGCGCCGCGAAGACGAGCCACCACACGACGGTGATCTTCACCTGGACACCGCCGACGTCGAACGACGAGGCGAAGATCGCCTTGGCCTGTTCGAAGCCGTCCATGTCGCTGATGTCGTCGGTCGCGACGTTGCCGGTGATCAGCTTGGTGACCGCCAGGTTCACGCCCTGGAGGATCAGGAACGTACCGAGGGTGACCAGGAAGCTCGGCAGACCGGTCTTGACCAGCAGCCAGCCGTTGAACAGACCGACTCCGAGGGACACGATCAGGGCGACGATCACACCGACCCAGACGTTCATCGTCAGCTGATAGCTGACCATGCTCGCGGTCAGGGCCGAGGTGATCACGGCGACGCCGGCGGACAGGTCGAACTCGCCGCCGATCATCAGCAGCGCGACCGGCAGGGCCATGATCCCGATCGTCGACGACTGATACAGGATGTTCGCCATCGAGCTGCCGTCACGCACGGCCGGAGCCGTGATGAGGAAGAAGATCAGCACCGCGACGGCGCCGAGGAAGACACCGACCTCGGGACGGGCGAGGAGGCGCAGCGCCAGGGGGCGCTCCTTGGTCCGCCCGTCGGATTCCTTGCCGGGGCCGGAGGCCGGCGGTGTGGTCACCGCCGGCTCAGCCTGTCGGGTCATGCTCATCACCGAGTGCCCTTCGCGGCGAACTTGTCGATCGTCTCGACGTTCGTCTTGTCGACGAAGGCCGGTCCGGTCAGCACCGGTGCCTCGCCGCCGCCCATGTAGTTGCCGTTGTTCTTGTAGAGCCACAGGGAGTCGATCGCCAGGTAGCCCTGGAGGTAGGGCTGCTGGTCGACGGCGAACTCGATGTCGCCCTTGCTGATCGCTCCGGTCAGCTGCTTGTTGAGGTCGAAGGTGGCGACCTTCGCCTTGCTGCCCGTCTCGTCGACCGACTGCGCGGCCGTCAGCGCGAACGGGGCGCCGAGGGCGACGACGTAGTCGATGTCGCTGTCCGTCTTGAGCTTGGCGGTGATCGTGGACTTCACGGACGGCATGTCCGTGCCGTTGACGTTCAGGGTCTCGGTCGTGCCCTCGAACGTCTTCTTCACTCCGTCACAGCGCTGGGTGAGGCCGATGTTGCCCTGTTCCTGGATGACACAGACGGCCTTCTTGGCGCCCTCCTCGTTCAGCCGCTTGCCGAGCGCCTCGCCGGCCACCGTCTCGTCCTGGCCGAAGAACTCCATCAGGCCGAGCTTCTGCCAGTCGCTCACACCGGAGTTGAGACCGACGACAGGGATGTTCGCCGCCTTCGCCTTGCTGACGACGTCCTTCATCGCGTCCGGCTTGGCGAGGGTGATCGCGATGCCGTCGACCTTCTGGTCGATCGCGTTCTGCACCAGGTTGGCCTGGTTGCCCGCGTTCGGGTCGGCGGAGTAGACCAGCTTGATGTTGTCCTTCGCGGCGGCCGCTTCGGCGCCCTTGCGGACGATGTCCCAGAAGGTGTCACCGGGCGCCTGGTGCGTCACCAGGGCGACGGTCATACGGGGAGTGGTGGCCTTGCCCGCAGAAGCGTTTTCCCCACCCTCCTCGGCCTGCTTGCCACCGGAGCTGCTGGAGCATCCTGCGAGGGTCAGCGCAGCCGCGGCAGCCAGAGCCACCATGGGGGCCAGCTTGCGGGAGCGGGGGTAGTAGCGGTCCATCTTTCCAGCACCTCACTGTGCGACGGGTGTGCGACGGGGGGAAAGGGATGATCACTGGATCCGAGACCCGGACCCTTGGGAAGTCCGGGTCGTGTGTTGTGGAACACGGCGGGTTCGCTGACACGGGATCCAATCCCTGGATGCGCCCGCTGTCAATACTTTGTTAAGACATCATTTCACGCTCAGGTCCGAATGTAAGTACAAACTATTGACAGCGTCGACCTCCACGACCTACACCTGGGGGGCGGCAGGCCCGATGGGACCCGCACCCCCAGTCCAGCTGTAGGAGCGTCGCGCATGGCCGAGTCAGCCAAGTCCTTCGACTTGATCACGATGGGAAGGATAGGAGTCGATCTCTACCCCCTGCAGTCTGGCCTACCTCTGACGCAGGTGGAGACGTTCGGTAAATTCCTCGGAGGCTCGGCCGCGAACGTCGCGGTGGCCGCCGCTCGGCTCGGCCGCGACACCGCCGTGATCACGCGCACCGGCGACGACCCGTTCGGCGCCTACCTGCACGAGGCCCTGAAGGACTTCGGCGTGGACGACCGCTGGGTGACGCCCGTCGCGGCGTATCCGACGCCGGTGACGTTCTGCGAGATCTTCCCGCCGGACGACTTCCCGCTGTATTTCTACCGGCAGCCTAAGGCCCCTGACCTGGAGATACACTCCGACGAACTCGACTACTGGGCCATCCGCTCGGCCCGGGTGTTCTGGATCACCGGCACCGGTCTGAGCGAGGAGCCGAGCCGCTCGGCCACCCTCGCCGCCCTCAAGGCCCGCGACAAGGCGGGCACGACGGTCTTCGACCTCGACTGGCGGCCGATGTTCTGGCGCGACCCGGACGAGGCCCGCCCGTACTACGCCGAGGCACTGCGGCACACGACGGTCGCGGTCGGCAACCTCGACGAGTGCGAGATCGCCACCGGCGTCCGCGAGCCGCGCGCCTGCGCCGAGGCGCTGCTGGCGGCCGGCGTGGAGCTCGCGGTCGTCAAGCAGGGCCCCAAGGGCGTGCTGGCGGTCCACCGCGACGGCACGGAGGCCGAGGTGCCGCCGGTGCCGGTCGAGGTGGCCAACGGCCTCGGGGCGGGCGACGCCTTCGGCGGCTCGCTGGTCCACGGGCTGCTGTCCGGGTGGGATGTGGCCGAAACCATGCGATACGCCAACGCCGCCGGCGCCCTCGTCGCCTCCCGCCTCGCCTGCTCCTCCGCGATGCCCACCGAGTCCGAGGTCGAGAGCCTCCTCGCCCAGGCGTCATGACGGCCGACCGAGCCACCCCTGAACGGAGCTTTCCTTGAGCATCAGCATCCCCGACCTCACCGCGGTCAGAGCCCGGCACCCCGAGGCGATCGCGGAGGCGGCGGCAAGCCGGGTGCGCCGCCCGCTGGTCGGCGACAGCGGCCGCCTGATGATCGTGGCCGCCGACCACCCGGCACGCGGCGCGCTGGGCGTCGGCGACCACCGGCTCGCCATGGCCAACCGGGCCGATCTGCTGGAACGTCTCTGCACGGCGCTGTCCCGGCCCGGCGTGGACGGGGTGCTGGCCACCGCCGACATCCTGGAGGATCTGCTGCTGCTCGGCGTCCTCGACGACAAGGTTGTCATGGGCTCCATGAACCGCGGTGGCCTGGCCGGAGCGTCCTTCGAGATGGACGACCGCTTCACCGGCCACCGCGCCGAGGACATCGCCCGGCTGCGCTTCGACGCGGGCAAGCTGCTGGTCCGTATCGACTACGACGACCCGGGCTCGCTCACCACCCTGGAGTCCACGGCCCGGGCTGTCGACGCCATGGCCGCGCTCCAACTGCCTTTGTTCGTCGAGCCGTTCATATCCCGGCGGGTCGAGGGCAAAGTGCGCAACGATCTGTCCGCCGAGGCCGTCACCAAGTCGATCGCCATCGCGTCGGGCCTGGGCGGCACCTCGGCGTACACATGGCTGAAACTGCCCGTCACCCATGACCCCGACGACATGGCCGAAGTTCTGGAGACGTCCACACTGCCCGTCGTCCTGCTGGGCGGCGAGGTCGGGGACGACCAGGAGGGTGCCTACGAGCGCTGGCGCAAGGCGCTCCGGCTCCCGACCGTCCAGGGCATGGTCGTCGGCCGCTCGCTGCTCTACCCGGCCGAGGGCAGCGTGGAGACGGCGGTGGACACGGCCGTCGGCCTGTTGTGACCCGGAGGAGCACGATGACGTATCACCTTCCCGCGGGAAAGGCGCTCGGCGGCCCGTACGTCGTGGACGTCACGCCCGAGAAGGCCGGCTGGGGCTACTCCAGCCTGCGGATCCTGGAGCTGCCGCCCGGCGGCTCGCACAGTTTCGAAACCGGCGACAGCGAGTGGATCGTGCTGCCGCTGAACGGTGGCTGCACGGTCGATGCCACCGACGATTTCGGCCATGACACGTTTCAACTCGCCGGCCGTGACAGCGTGTTCAGCGCCGTCAGCGACTTCGCCTATGTGCCGCGCGACGCCCGTACCACCGTCTCGTCGCCCGGCGGCGGACGGTTCGCGCTGACCGGTGCACGATGCTCCCGACGGCTGCCCGCCCGCTACGGACCGGCGTCGTCGGTGCCGGTGGAGCTGCGCGGCACGGGGAACTCCTCCCGCCAGGTGAACAACTTCGGCGCGGCCGGGGTCTTCGAGTGCGACAAGCTCATCGCGGTCGAGGTCATCACGCCGGGCGGCAACTGGTCGTCCTTCCCGCCGCACAAGCACGACGAGCACCGGCCCGGCGAGGAGTCGGTCCTCGAAGAGATCTACTACTTCGAGTTCGCCGACCACGAGGGCACCCCCGGCCTCGGCTACCAGCGCGTCTCCCCGTCCGGACACGGCCGCAACACCGATGTGCTGGCCGAGGTGCGCGGCGGTGACGTCGTGCTCATCCCCGACGGCTGGCACGGGCCGTCCATGGCCGTGCCCGGTCACCACATGTACTACCTCAACGTCATGGCGGGCCCCGAGGCCGAGCGCGCCTGGCTGATCTGCGACCACCCCGACCACGCCTGGATCCGCGGCACCTGGCCGGACCAGCCCGTCGACCCCCGTCTGCCCCTCTACACCGCTGAGTCCCAGTGAGGTCCCCCGAGATGAGCCAGCCCACGATCCGCCTGACCGTCGCTCAGGCGCTGGTGCGGTTCCTGTCCGTGCAGTACACCGAGCGCGACGGCGTCCGGCACCGGCTGATCGCCGGCACCTGGGGCATCTTCGGTCACGGCAACGTGGCCGGCATCGGACAGGCCCTCCTCCAGGCGGGCGAGGACGTCATGCCGTACCACCAGGGCCGCAACGAGCAGTCCATGGTGCACGCGGCCGTCGGCTACGCCCGCCAGCTCAACCGGCTGTCCGCGCAGGCGGTGACGACGTCGATCGGACCGGGTGCGACGAACCTGGTGACGGGTGCGGCCCTGGCGACGATCAACCGTCTCCCGGTCCTCCTGCTCCCCGGCGACTACTTCGCCTCGCACGCCCCCGACCCGCTGCTCCAGCAGCTGGAGCACCCGACCGAGGCGGACGTGTCGGTCAACGACACCCTGCGCCCGGTCTCCCGCTACTTCGACCGGATCACCCGCCCCGAGGCCCTGATCCCGTCCGCGCTGAACGCCATGCGCGTCCTCGCCGACCCGGCAGAGACCGGCGCGGTCACGCTGGCCCTCCCCCAGGACGTCCAGGCGGAGGCGTACGACTGGCCGCAGGAGTTCTTCGCCGAGCGCGTCTGGTACGTACGGCGTCCCGCGCCCGACCCGGTCGAGCTGGCGGCGGCCGTGGCGGCGGTCCGGGCCGCCGAGCGCCCACTGATCGTCGCGGGCGGCGGCGTCCACCACAGCGAGGCCGAGGCGGCGCTGAAGGCCTTCGTCGAGGCCACCGGCATCCCGGTCGCGTCCACCCAGGCCGGCAAGGGCTCGCTCCGCCACGACCACCCCGCCGACCTCGGCGGCATCGGCCACACCGGCACCTCGGTCAGCGACGACATCGCACGCGGCGCCGACCTGGTGATCGGCGTGGGCACGAGGTACACCGACTTCACCACCGCCTCCGGCACGCTCTTCCAGAACCCGGACGTGCGTTTTTTGAACCTCAACATCACCGGCTTCGACGCGCACAAGCTGGCGGCGCGGACGCTGGTCTGCGACGCGCGGGCCGGGCTCACGGCCCTGACGGAGGCGCTTTCGGGCCACCGTGTGGACGGCGCGTACGAGTCCGAGTACCGCGCCGGCAAGGAGCGTTGGGACGCGGTCGTCGAGGCCGCCTACCGCGCCGACGACGAGAGCGCCGTGCCGACGCAGACGCAGGTGCTGGGCGCCCTGGACGCGGTCGTCGGCGACTACGACGTGGTCATCAACGCGGCCGGTTCACTGCCGGGCGACCTGCACAAGCTGTGGCGGTCCCGCTCACCGCGCCAGTACCACCTGGAGTACGGCTACTCCTGCATGGGCTACGAGATCCCGGCCGGGATCGGTATCCAGCAGGCGGCCCCTGACACGGCCGTGTGGTCGCTGGTCGGCGACGGCACCTATCTGATGATGCCGACGGAGATCGTGACCGCGGTCCAGGAGGGCCTGCCGGTCAACATCGTCCTGATCCAGAACCACGGCTACGCCTCCATCGGCGGGCTCTCGGCCGAGACCGGCGGCGAGCGCTTCGGCACCGACTACCGCTACCGGGCCGCCGACGGCACCTTCACCGGCGCCCCGCTCCCGGTCGACCTCGCCGCCAACGCGGCCAGCCTCGGCATGGACGTCCTGCGCGCCAAGACGGTGGGCGAGCTGCGCGAGGCGCTGGCCACGGCCCGTGCCTCGGACCGGCCGACCTGCGTGTACGTCGAGACCGACATCACGAACCCGACCGCCCCGGGCGCCGAGGCCTGGTGGGACGTGCCCGTGGCCGAGGTCGCCTCCCGCGAGGCCGCCGTCGAAGCCCGCGAACGGTACGACCAGCACGTCACCGACCGTCGCCACCACCTCTGAACTCCCGCACCTGACCTGCACTCGAAAGGCCCTTGCGCACCATGAAGACCATCACCCACTGGATCGACGGCAAGCCCGTGGAGGGCGGCTCAGGCCGCTACGCCCCCGTCTACAACCCGGCCACCGGCGCCCAGGAGAAGCAGGTCGCGTTCGCGACCGTCGACGAGGTGGACGCCGCCGTCGCCTCCGCCAAGGCCGCGTTCGAGAGCTGGGGCCAGTCCTCCCTGGCCAAGCGCACGGCGATCCTCTTCAAGTACCGCGAGCTGCTGGACGCCCACCGCGACGAGATCGCCGAGCTGATCACCGCCGAGCACGGCAAGGTGCACTCCGACGCGCTCGGCGAGGTGGCACGCGGTCTGGAGATCGTGGAGCTGGCCTGCGGGATCAGCGTGCAGCTCAAGGGCGAGCTGTCGACGCAGGTGTCGTCCCGGGTGGACGTGGCCTCGATCCGGCAGCCGCTGGGCGTGGTCGCCGGCATCACGCCGTTCAACTTCCCCGCCATGGTGCCGATGTGGATGTTCCCGCTGGCCATCGCATGCGGCAACACCTTCGTGCTGAAGCCGAGCGAGAAGGACCCGTCGGCGTCCTTCCGACTGGCCGAACTGGCCTCCGAGGCCGGGCTGCCGGAGGGTGTGCTGAACGTCGTACAGGGTGACAAGGTGGCCGTCGACCGGCTGTTGGAGCACCCGGACATCGAGGCGGTGTCGTTCGTCGGCTCGACGCCGATCGCGAAGTACATCCAGCTCAAGGCGGTTGAGCACGGCAAGCGCGTACAGGCCCTGGGCGGCGCCAAGAACCACATGCTGGTCCTGCCCGACGCCGACCTGGACTTCGCAGCCGACCAGGCGATCAACGCCGCCTACGGCTCGGCGGGCGAGCGCTGCATGGCCGTGTCGGTCGTGGTCGCGGTCGGCGACACGGGCGACGAGCTGGTCGGCAAGATCGCCGAGCGGGCGAAGAACCTGCGCATCGGCCCCGGCAACGACCCGGCGAGCGAGATGGGCCCGCTGATCACGCGCGAGCACCGCGACAAGGTGGCGTCCTATGTCGCCTCGGCCGCCGAGCAGGGCGCCGAGGTCGTCGTCGACGGCACCGGCTACTCGGTCGAGGGCCACGAGGACGGCTTCTTCCTCGGCGTCTCGCTGCTGGACCGGGTGCCGCTGACGGCGGACGCGTACCGGGACGAGATCTTCGGCCCCGTGCTCGCCGTGGTGCGTGCGGAGACGTACGAAGAGGCCATCAAGCTGATCAACGACTCCCGTTGGGGCAACGGCACCGCGATCTTCACCCGGGACGGCGGCGCGGCCCGCCGCTTCCAGCTGGAGGTGAAGGCGGGCATGGTCGGTGTGAACGTGCCGATCCCGGTGCCGGTCGGCTACCACTCCTTCGGTGGCTGGAAGGACTCGCTCTTCGGCGATCTGCACGTCTACGGCAACGACGGCATCGCCTTCTACACCCAGGGCAAGGTCATCACCACGCGCTGGCCGGACCCGTCCGACGGCGGCATCAACCTCGGTTTCCCCAGCAACTCCTGACAGCCTGACAGAGAGGTCGTCCCATGGCGAAGACCCGCGGCTCCGCACGTGCCGGGTCCGGCTCCGCGCTGGCCTCGCTGGACTTCGCCCTGGACCGGGGCAGTCCCGTGCCGCTGTACTACCAGCTCGCCCAGCAGCTGGAGGCGGCGATCGAGCACGGGGCCCTCGCCCCGGGCAACCTCCTGGGCAACGAGGTCGACCTGTCGGTGCGGCTGGGCCTGTCCCGGCCCACCGTCCGGCAGGCCATCCAGTCGCTCGTCGACAAGGGGCTGCTGGTCCGGCGGCGCGGGGTGGGCACCCAGGTGGTGCACAGCCAGGTGAAGCGCCCGCTGGAGCTCAGCAGTCTCTACGACGACCTGGAGGCGGCCGGGCAGGGTCCGACCACGCAGGTCGTCCGCAACGAGCGCGTCCCGGCGGCCGCCGACGTCGCCGCCGCGCTCGGGATCGCGGAGGGCGCCGAGGTCACGTTCCTGGAGCGGCTGCGCTGCACGCACGGCCAGCCGGTCGCGATCCTCTGCAACTACCTGCCCGCGAGCCTGCTCGACCTCGACACGGCCCGGCTGGAGTCGACCGGCCTGTACCGGATGATGCGGGCCGTCGGCATCACCTTGCACAGCGCCCGCCAGACCATCGGCGCCCGCTGCGCAACCGCCGGGGAGGCCGAGCGGCTCGACGAGAAGGAGGGTGCGGCGCTGCTGACCATGCAGCGCACGGCGTACGACGACACGGGCCGGCCGGTCGAGTACGGGACGCACATCTACCGCGCGTCCCGGTACGCGTTCGACTTCCAGCTGCTGGTCAGGGCTTGAGGCTCGCGGTGAACGGCGTGACCGGCCGCTCCAGCCGCTCGCCGTCCACGGTGATCTCCACCGCCTCGTTGTAGAACGCCATGAGCCCCTTGACGGGCGCCACCGCGGCCAGCGGCTCGGCGTAACTCCAGAGGATGTTCCGCGGGACCTCGCCTTCGCCGCGCCAGTTCCAGTACTGGGCCGTGCCCTTGTACGGGCACCCGGTGCTGTGGTCGGTGGGCTCGAACAGGTCGAGCCGGACGTCCTCGCGGGGCACGTAGTACCGCGTCGGCAGGCTGGTCTCGAACAGCAGCACCGGGCGGTGGGTGTCCGCGACGACAGTGCCGCCGATCTCGACCTGGACATGGCGGCCGCTGGGCATGGCGTCCACCCGTTTGTGCGGGTCACGGGGGTGGATGAAGATCTCTTCCTCCTCCTCGTACCAGTGGTCGAGGCCGGTACCCCAGCGCCAGAACCACTCGAAGGCGATGTGTCCGGCGAGGTCGGCGGCGGGGAAGGTCCATGCCGCGTTCTCCACAAGCTCGCCGTCGACCTCGAGGTCGTAGAAGATCTGCGAGCCGGTGTGTCTGCCCGGCTGCGGGTTCTTGGCGGGGCGGAGGAGGTCCGTGCGGACTTCCGCGCGTGGGAACGCGTAGCACGGCACGGGCAGATCGGGTTCCCAGACCAGGAC
This sequence comes from Streptomyces sp. R11, assembly GCF_041051905.1. Lineage (NCBI taxonomy): Bacteria > Bacillati > Actinomycetota > Actinomycetes > Kitasatosporales > Streptomycetaceae > Streptomyces > Streptomyces sp. R11. The sequence goes on along the minus strand of NZ_CP163432.1, from coordinate 7,997,842 downwards.
GGGGTGCCGGCTGTCGACGACGGTGACATCGCCCTTGAGGCCCCGCACCCAGCGCTCGCTGGGCTCCCACAGGAGGCCTTCGGGCGTCGTACGGACGTTCCGCTCGGTGGGGAACAGAGGCATGGCCACTCTCCTTCGGCTCCTCTTCGGAGCGTACTCCGGGAGGGGTCAGTGGGCCGCGTCGAGCCGGGCCCGCTGGTCGGCGGTCAGCTCCAGGTCCACGGCGGCCAGGCTCTCCTCCAGCTGGGCCACGGAGGACGCTCCGACCAGCGGGATGATCGGCAGCTCGGCGCCGATCTGCCAGGCCAGGACGACCTGGTTGACGGTGGCCCCGGCCTCCTGGGCGACCTCGCGGAGCACCTTCAGACGGGCCGGGGTGCCCGGGTGGTCGAAGTCGCCGGGCAGGGCGACGTCCGGGCGGGTGTAGGCGCCCTTCAGCAGCGGCGAGTAGGCGACCAGGGCGAGACCGGGCTCGGCGCGCAGGTAGCTGAGCAGGTCGGGGCCGGCGTGGCCGAGGCTGCCGTCGGGGAACAGGCCCTCGGGGACGTCGAGGCGGGGCCGCAGGTGGCTGTGGGCGTACTGGAGCACCTCGTAGCCGGGCAGGCCCGCCGCGGCGGCGAGGGCGCGGGCCCGCTCGACCCGCCAGGTGGCGTGGTTGCTGACGCCGAGGAGACCGACCGTGCCCTCGGCGACCAGTTCGGCGAACCCCTCGACGGTCTCCTGGAGGGGGACCTTCTGGTCCTCGATGTGGGCGTAGAGCAGGTCCAGCTTGGCCACGCCGAGCCGGTCGCGGCTGCGTTCGGCGGACTCGCGGATCACCTTCGCCGACAGGCCCTCCGCGTTGTCGATGTAGCCGGTGCCGGGGGCCAGCGGGCGGGCGCCGAGCTTGGTGGCGATGACGATCTCGTCGCCGGCGCCTCGGCTGCGGCGCCACCGGCCGAGCAGTTCCTCGCTCTGTCCGCCCTGGCCGCCGTCCTCCCAGAAGGCGTAGTTGTCCGACGTGTCGATGAAGGTTCCGCCCGCCTCGACATAGCGGTCGAGGACGGCGAAGGAGGTCTCCTCGTCGGTCCGGGAGCCGAACAACATCGCGCCGAGCGCGAGGACGCTGACCTCGCGGCGGGTGTTCGGGGCAGTGCCTACGGTGCGGTACTTCATGGATGGCTTCCCTCCCGTTCGTGCACCCGCTCCGGGGCACGAACGGGAGTCTTCACGTTGAAGCGCACTTCAAGTCAAGGGCGTGGGCGCGCACTTGGTGTTCCTGGGCGTCACTTGGCGAACGGGCCGTCCAGCGCGGCCCACTGCAGCAGCATGATCGTCTTGGCGTCGGCGATCTCCCCGCTGCGGATCATCTCCAGGGCCCGCCGGAAGGGCAGCTCGACGATCTCGATGTCCTCGCCCTCCTCGTCCAGGCCACCGCCCTCGTGGGTGCGGGTGGAGGGGCCGTAGGCGGCGGCGTAGAAACTGACGCGTTCGGTGACCGATCCTGGGCTCATGTAGACGTCGAAGACGTGCCGGACCTCGCCGATGGTGTGCCCGGTCTCCTCCACCACCTCGCGCCGCACCGCGATCTCCGGGTGCTCGTCATCGTCGTCGAGCAGCCCGCCCGGCGTCTCCACCAGCATGCCGTCGGGGTGGCCGTTGACGTACACGGGGAAGCGGAACTGGCGGGTCAGCAGGACGGTTTCGCGTTCGGCGTCGTACAGCAGCATGGTCGCGCCGTTGCCGCGGTCGTGCGTCTCGCGCTGCTGGGTGCTCCAGGTGCCGTCGGCATGCTGGAAGTCGAAGGTCGTCGCGCGCTCGACGTACCAGTGGCTGGACAGGAGCTGCACGTCCCGCACCTTGATGCGGGGATTGCCGGTCAGGTCCCGGCCCGCCCGGTCGAGTCCGGTGCGGCCACGGCGGTCGGGGGTGTCGATGCCGGCGGTCATCGGGCACCGGCCGGGTGGATGAGCGAGTTGGTCATGGCCCGCTTCTACCACCCCGGCATGGCGTACGTCGCGCGGGAAGGTGAGGCGCGCGGGAAGGCGAGGAGGTGCGGAGCATTCGGGCCTCAGCCCGCGCCGTCCGCCTTGTCCAGGACCTGTGCCGACGCCGGAGGCCGGACGTCCACCGGCTCGTCGAAGGCGCTGAACGACGTGGTGGTGACGTTCCCGCCGCCCTTGTGGACGGTCTTGAGCAGGTGGGGCTTGCCCTCGGTGGCCACGTAGAAGGTGTATGTCCCTTCCTTGTCCGCCTTGTCCGTGACGTGCAGCGTGAGCGCTTCGCGGTCGCCGACGCGGGTGCCCTTCTTCGCCTTGCCGAACGATTCAGACTCACCAGCGCCGGCGTCATGGGAATCGTCCGCATCGAGCCCCCCGCTCCGTCCCCCTGTCCCCGACCGTCGACATGATCATGCCCATGATCGACAGCGGGCCTACCAGCCCCGGACAGGGCGTCCGGGGCCTTGCTCCGGCGCTGTCAGGCACCCGGCGGCACGGCCTGTTCGAAGCCGAGTTCACGCAGGGCGGTGCGGAGTTTGTCGGCCGCGTCGTCCAGCGCCGACATGTCCTCCTCCGGCTTGGCGTGGGAGAAGTTCAGATCGCCCAGGCCCCACATGGGCGCCACATGAATGTGCAGGTGGGGCACCTCGAAACCGGCGATGAGCAGCCCGGCCCGCGGAGCGTCCCACGCCCGCTGCACGCCCTGGCCGACGGCCTGGGCCACCTGCATGCAGTGGGACAGCAGTTCACCGTCGACCTGCGTCCACTGGTCGACCTCACGCCGGGGCACGACGAGGGTGTGCCCGGGCGTCAGCGGTGCGATGGACAGGAACGCCGTGGCGTGCGGGTCCTGCCAGACGAACCGGGCGGGAAGCTCTCCGTCGATGATGCGGGAGAAGACGGTGGTCATGCCGGGCCCCTTCGCTGCGGAAGATCTCTCGGAGCGAGCCTACGTTCCGAACAGGGCGTGCACCCGGTCCCGTTGACCTTCGACCGGCCGTCCCGGCAGGCGGACCGGTTCCGTTGGGTGGCGGGCCGGTGATGCCTACGCTCCGCGCGGCCTCGTCGAGAGTCTGGTCGCGCAGGCGGCGCCGTACGACCCGGGTACCTGCTCGCAGAACGTCGGTCGAGTCCGCGAGATCACACCCGGAACCGACCCTTGCGAACCCGTACGAGAAAGGGCCCCCGCAGGCTCTCACCTGCGAAGACCCTTCGCACCGTCGGGACGACAGGATTTGAACCTGCGACCCCTTGACCCCCAGTCAAGTGCGCTACCAAGCTGCGCCACGTCCCGGTGCCTTTCACGCGGTGAACCGCGTGATCGTGCGGACAGCACTTTACCGTACGGGGACGAGTGCGCCGAAGGGGGGCATCCGGCGAGGGGCCGGACGATGGACAATCGGTGTATGGGCAGCACATCGTCAGGACGCCAGGCCGCAGCACGGGACCGGGACAGCGAGGGGCGGGCACGTAACGCACGGCCCCGGGACGGTCTCGGGCGCCCCCTGCCGTACGACGCGGACGGCGTCGACCGCCAGCCCGAGGGCGTCGTGCGCGCGCCGGAGCAGACCGTCGCCGAGGCGCAGGAGCTGTTGGACGCCGGGAAGCCGTTCCATGCGCATGAGGTGTTCGAGGACGCCTGGAAGGCGGGGCCTGAGGGGGAGCGGGCCCTGTGGCGGGGGCTCGCGCAGCTTGCCGTGGGGCTCACGCACTCGGCGCGGGGGAACGTGACGGGCGGGCCGCGGCTGCTGCGGCGTGGAGCGGGGGCCGTGGAGGCGTGGGCGTCCGATGCCGGGGAGCGGCGGCCGTACGGGATGGATCTCGCGGGGCTGAGCGCGTGGGCGCGGGAACTGGCGGGGGTCGTGGAGGAGAGCGGGGAGGCCGTGGACGCGGGGGGCCGGGCGCCGAGGCTGCGGGGCGGGGAGTAGGGGCGAGGCGGGGCCGGCGGGCCTGAGCACTGGCGGAGCGGACGCGGTGTCCTTGGTGTCAGTGGCGTGGGGCAGACTCGGGGTGTGCGAAAGATTCATGTCATCGGTATCGGCGCGGGCGATCCTGAGCAGCTGACGTTGCAGGCGGTCAGGGCGCTGCGGAGTACGGACGTGTTCTTCATCCTCGACAAGGGCGAGGTGAAGTCGGACCTCACGCAGGTGCGCCGGGACATGCTGGACGCGCACATACCGGAGGGGACGTACCGGGTGGTCGAGGCCCGGGACCCCGAGCGGGACCGGTCCGCCGGCGGTACCGCCTACTCCCCCGCCGTCGGGGACTGGCGCAGTGCGCGCGCCGGGATCTACGAGCGGCTCATCGCCGAGGAACTGGGCGAGGACGAGACCGGAGCGTTCCTGGTGTGGGGCGACCCCGCGCTGTACGACAGCACGCTCGGGATCCTGGAGCAGGTTCTGGACGAGGGCGCCGTGGCCTTCGAGTACGACGTCGTACCCGGTATCAGCAGCGTCTCCGCCCTCGTCGCCCGCCACCGGACGGGACTCAACCGGGTCGCCCGCCCCGTACAGATCACCACCGGCCGCCGCCTGGCCGAGGGCTTCCCGGACGGCGTGGACGACGTCGTCGTGATGCTCGACGCCCACCAGGCCTTCCAGAAGTACACCGACCAGGACATCGACATCTACTGGGGCGCCTACATCGGCACCCCCGACGAGATCCTCGCCTCGGGCCCGATCGCGGAGACCGCCCCACGCATCGAGTCCCTGCGCGCGGAGGCGCGGGAGCGCAAGGGTTGGATCATGGACACGTATCTGCTGCGCCGGAATCCGAAGGAGTAGTAGGCGGTACGCCCGCCGACGCCATCCGGACTGCGGCCGGCCACCAAGCTGGGCGCACCGTGCCGAAATGGGGGTGCGTCGCGCGGCGGTCCGCCGTGATACTCGCCGTATGTCCGCGCCGGTGCGTTTCCGCGACCCCCTCACCGAGTTGTACGAGTTCACCGGTTCGGTCCTGGTGCGCTGCCCTCGCTGCGACGGAATCGCCCACTACGAGCGTCGGTCGGCCGTCGTTCCGGACGCGGACGGTGCGACGTACCCGCAGCGCCGTCTGGTCTGCCGATCCTGCGGCCTGGCTCGGCACTCGTCGCGTGCCGACGGACGGTGTGCCCTGCCGGATCTGTGGCTGCAGACCGAGACCAGGCACGGCGTGGTGTGGGCCTACAACCTCGAACATCTGGACCTGCTCAGGCGTTTCGTGGCGGCATCGCTGCGGGAGCGGCCGCCCTGGTACGAGCACGGGCGGAAGATGACCTACATCGGACGCCTGCCCGCCTGGATCAAGCAGGCGAAGAACCGCGACGAGATCCTGCGCGCCATCGACCGCCTGCGTGCCTCCGTCGTCACAGGCTGACACCGAGCCGCTCCAGCACCCCCGCCACGTCCGACACCGCTTCCACGCGCTCCGGGAGCGGCGGGCGGCGTACGAGCACGACGGGTAGGGCGAGTTGGCGGGCGGCCGTGAGTTTGGCTGCGGTTGCCGTGCCGCCGCTGTCCTTGGTGACGAGGGTGTCGATGCGGTGTTCGCGTAGGAGGGCCGACTCTTCGGGGAGGGTGAACGGGCCGCGGGACAGGAGGACTTCGGTGTGTGGGGGCGTCGGGGGCTCGGGCGGGTCGACGGAGCGTACGACGAAGTGCAGGTCCGTGAGGTGGGCGAAGGACGCGAGGCCCAGGCGGCCGGTGGTCAGGAAGACGCGGTGGGCGAGGCTGGGCAGGAGGGCCGCGGCCTCGTCGAGCGAAGCGACCTCGTGCCAGCGGTCCCCGGGGCCGGGGCGCCAGCCGGGCCGGCGCAGGACCACCGCCGGCACTCCGGTCGCCGTCGCGGCGCGGACAGCGTTCGCCGTGATCGACTCGGCGAAGGGGTGCGTGGCGTCGACGACGGTGTCGACGTGTTCGGCGCGCAGCCAGTCGGCCAGTCCCTCCGCCCCGCCGAAGCCCCCGATGCGTACCTCCCCGGAGACCGCGCCCGGTCGTGCCACGCGTCCCGCGAGCGAGGTGGTGACGCGGACGCCGGGGTGCGCCGCCAGCGCGGCGGCGAGTTCGCGGGCCTCGGTGGTGCCGCCGAGGATCAGGACGTGGCGGGGGGACATGGGGCGAGCGTACGTCGTGCCGTCCGCTGCGATGCCGCCGCCCTGAACGCCGGGAACGCCGCGGACACCGCGGACACCGCGGACACCGCGGACAGACACCGCGGACACCGCGAACACTATGAACACAACGAACGGACCCGTGGTTCCTCGCCCCGCCGCTCCCTAGCATCGCGGCGCACGGCTCGACGACGCGCCGAAGAGGAACGAGGAGCAGCGTCTTGGACTGGACGAGAACCCACGCAGTGATCCGCAGGTCTGCCCCATGGACCCCCCACCGGCGCACGACGCTGACCGCCCTGCTGGCCGGTGCCCTCGCCGCCGGCTTCCTCGTCGGCGCGTCGAACGCCCGGGGAGAGACCGGCGAGACGGCGGGCCCGGCTCGTGCCGAATGCCCCACCGCCATCGCCGACAAGGCGACCTGCTACACCGGCGTCGACCCCAATGGCGCCTACTACGCGATAGCCGTGCCCAACGACTGGAACGGCTCCCTCGTCGTCCACGCCCACGGCGGCCCCGACCTCGGTGCGGAGTCCGACCCCGGCCGCAGTCTCGACGACCTGGGGCGCTGGTCGGTGATGGTGAAGGAGGGCTACGCCTGGGCGGGTTCGTCGTACCGCCGGGGCGGCTACGGGACGCGGATGGCCGCCGCGGACACGGAGAGCGTGCGCCGACTGTTCGTCGGTGAGTTCGGCAAGCCCCGGCGGACGTATGTGCACGGCCAGTCGTGGGGCGGGAACGTCGCCGCGAAGGTCGTGGAGACGTACGGCGCCCGGCGCGGGGCGTACGACGGGGCGCTCCTCACCAACGGCGTCCTCGGCGGCGGCTCGCGCGGCTACGACTACCGCGTCGACCTGCGCGTCGTCTACCAGTACTACTGCGGCAACCACCCCCGCCCGACCGAGCCGCAGTACCCGCTGTGGCAGGGCCTGCGCGCAGGCTCGACCATGACCAGCGCCGGGCTGCGCGCCCGACTGCAGGAGTGCACGGGCCATGCGTCGGCGCCCCAGGAGCGGACCGCTCTCCAGCAGCGCAACCTCGACGACATCCTCGCCGTCACGCGGATCCCGGAGCGCACGCTGGAGTCTCACCTGCGGTTCGCCACGTTCACGTTCCGGGACATCGTGCACGACCGCCTCGGGGACCGGAACCCGTTCGGCAACCAGGGCGTCCGGTACTCCGGGTCGCATGACGACGAGGCGCTCAACGCCGGTGTCGAACGTTTCGCCCCCGACCCCACGGCCGTACGAGACCTGTCCTACGACAGCGATCTCACGGGCAAGGTCTCGATCCCGGTGCTGACGATGCACGCGATCGACGACCCGACGGCGTTCGTCGAGCACGAGGCGGCCTACCGGGCCACGCTGCACGGGGCCCGGCGGGACGGGCACCTGGTGCAGACGTTCACGCGGGAGGCCGAGCACAGTGAGCTGAGCGACGCCGAGTACGCCAACTCCATCGCCGCCCTGGACAAGTGGGTACGCAGCGGCAAGAAGCCGACGGCCGGGTCGGTCGCGGCGTCCTGCGCGGCGTTCGACCGCACCTACGGCACCGGCTGCTTCTACGACCCGGCGTTCCGCCCCGCCCCGTACGCCATGCGCGTCGAGCCGCGTCCGGGCGGGCTGCGGTGGCCCGCCATGACCTCGGCTCAGGAGCGGGCGTGGAGCAGGATCGAGGGTGTCGGGATCGCGCCCTGACCTGTGCCGGGAGGATCGATGGCTATGGTCCTGGCATGGAATCCGTACGTGGCGTGGAATCCCTGCGGGCCGTCCTGATCGACATCGACGGGGTGCTCACCGTCTCGTGGCAGCCGCTGCCGGGTGCCGTCGAGGCGCTGCGGGAGATCCGCGAGGCCGGGCTCGGTGTCGCGCTGGTCACGAACACGACCTCGCGGACCCGGGCGTCGATCGCGCGGACGCTGGCGGACGCCGGGTTCCCGGTGTCCGCCGAGGACATCCTGACCGCGCCCGCCGTCACCGCCGCGTATCTGGCGGAGCACTGTCCGGGGGCCCGGTGTGTGCTGCTGAACAGCGGGGACATCGCCGAGGACCTGGGCGGAGTCGCTGTCGTCGGAGATGACGAGGACGGCGACGAGGGCGCGGGCGGCGACCGGTCCGTTCCGGACGTCGTGGTCGTCGGGGGTGCCGGGCCCGAGTTCGGCTATGCGGCGCTGAACCGGGCCTTCGGGCATCTGCAGCGCGGGGCGCGGCTGGTGGCCATGCACCGGAATCTGTACTGGCGTACCGATGACGGGTTGCAGCTGGACACCGGCGCGTTCCTGGTCGGTCTGGAGAAGGCGGCGCGGGTCGAGGCGGAGATCACGGGGAAGCCGTCGGCCGCGTTCTTCGAGGCGGCCCTGGCGCATGTGGGGGTCGGCGCGGGCGAGGCGGTGATGGTCGGGGACGACGTCGAGTCCGATGTGCTGGCTGCGCAGCGGGCCGGGGTCAGGGGCGTGCTGGTCAGGACCGGGAAGTATCTGCCGGAAACGCACCGGGCCGCGAGCGGCACGCCCGACCATGTGATCGACTCCTTCGCCGATCTGCCCGCCCTGCTGAGGGAACTGCGGGGGTCAGCGCAGGAGTAGGGGTCAGCGCAGGAGTAGCTGGAGGCCGCCGACGACCGTCGCCGCGATCACCAGTTGCTCGAACAGCCGCTGGTTGATCCGGTTCACCGCCCATTTGCCGAGGAACGCACCGGGCACGACGAAGAGCACGAGCGCCGCGTCGAGCAGGAGCGAAGGGCCGTCGATCAGGCCGAGTCCGGCGCTGAAGGGCACCTTGGAGACGTTGACGATCAGGAAGAAGAAGGCGGACGTCCCGAGGAAGCCCAGCTTGCGGAAGCCGGCCGACAGCAGGTACATCGACATCACCGGGCCACCCGCGTTGGCGACCATCGTGGTGAAGCCGCCGAGGACGCCGTACGAGCGGGCCTTGACCCGGCCGGCCCGGCTGGTGACCGAGTCCGGCTCCGCCTCTTGCTCGGCGGTACGGCGGCGCCACACCGTCACGCCCGCCATCATCAGCAGGATCGCGCCGATCGACGTACGGACGATGCCGTCGTCGGCCCACACGAGGAACAGCGTGCCGAAGGCGACGCCGGCCGCGACCGCGGGGAACAGCCGCCCTAGCGTGGGCCAGTGGGCGTGCCGTCGGTAGGTGAGGACGGCGAGGACGTCCCCGGCGATCAGGATCGGCAGCAGCACGCCGGTGGAGGCGCGGGCGGGGAGCACGGCGGCGAAGATCGCGAGGCTGACCGTGTTGGCCCCGCTCACGGCCGTTTTCGAGAAGCCGACGAGCAGGGCCGCGAAGGCGAGCGCGGCGAACTCCCAGCCTGTTATGTGCCAAAGCGTCATCGTGTCCATGCGGAGACCGATGGTATGTGCAGACAACAGGTACTGGTAAAGACCGTCTCGCCAGTCGGGAGATTGCTAGTGCCTCTCCACCAGCACCGCACTCCCCTGCCCGACGCCTACACACATGGTCGCCAGCCCTCGCTCGGCCCCCGTGCGCCGCATCCGGTGCAGCAGCGTCGTGAGGATCCGCGCACCGGAGGAGCCCAGCGGATGGCCCAGCGCGATCGCGCCGCCGCTCGCGTTGACCAGCTCGGGATCGATGCCGAGCTCGTCGACGCAGGCGAGGGCCTGCGCCGCGAACGCCTCGTTGAACTCGGCCTCCTGGATGTCGCCGATCGTCCAGTCGGCGCGGGCGAGAACCTTGCGGGTGGCGGGGACCGGGCCGATGCCCATCACGTCGGGGTGGACGCCCGCCGAGCCGCCGGCGACGTAGCGGCCCAGGGACTCCAGGCCGAGTTCGTTGAGGGCTTCCTCGCTGACGAGGAGCAGTGCGGCCGCGCCGTCGTTCATCGGTGAGGCGTTGCCCGCGGTGACCGTGCCGCCCTGCCGGAAGACCGGCTTCAGGCGGGCCAGCTTCTCGTACGACGTGTCCTCGCGGATGCACTCGTCGCTGTCGACCAGCACGCCGTCCGGGCGCACGACCGGCAGGAGTTCGTCGTCGAAGTGGCCGTTCTTGCGGGCCTCGGCGGCCCGTTGGTGGCTGCGCAGGGCGAAGTCGTCCTGCCGTTCGCGCGGGATGCCGTATCGCTCCGCGACCTCCTCGGCCGTCTCGCCCATGGACAGCAGACCGTGCAGCTCCTTCATCGCCGGGTTGACCAGGCGCCAGCCGAGCCGGGTGTCGACGGTTTCGATGCGATGGGGCAGGGCCTCGTCGGGGCGGGGCAGGACGAAGGGGGCGCGACTCATCGACTCGGAGCCGCCGGCGAGCACGATGTCGGCCTCGCCCGCCGCGATGGTGCGGGCGGCCGACGTCACCGCCTCCAGGCCGGACGCGCACAGGCGGTTGACCGTGGCACCGGGGACGGACTCGGGCAGCCCGGCGAGGAGCGCGGCCATGCGGGCGACGTTGCGGTTGTCCTCGCCTGCCTGGTTGGCGGCGCCCCAGTAGACGTCGTCGATGCGCGCCGGGTCGAGTGCGGGCACCTCGGCGACGAGGCCACTGATCACGGTCGCGGCGAGGTCGTCGGGCCGTACCGGCGACAGCGCTCCGCGCAGCTTGCCGATGGGTGTGCGGCGGGCGGCCGCGAAGTGGACGGGACGCACGACAGGACTCCTGACCGGGCCGTATGGACGGCACCCTTAATTAGCACCGCTAGTTTTGGACTATAGACCGCCCTGCCGCCCGCTGGGAAGATCCCCTGGGAACCCGCACCGACGCAGCCGGAGGAAGCATGGCCGACGCCCGCGAGCACGTACTCGACGGAAGCCGGGGATCGATCGTCGTACGCGAGTGGCCGAGCCGCGACCGGCCCCGCTACCTCGCCCTCGTGATCCACGGCTACGGCGAGCACGTCGGCCGGTACGCCGAGGTGGCGGACGTCCTGGTCAGGCACGGCGCCGCCGTCTTCGGGCCCGACCACGTCGGTCACGGCAGGTCGGCGGGTGAGCGCGTGATGATCGAGGACTTCGAGGACGTGGTCGCCGATGTGCATGCGGTCGCGGGGCTGGCCCGGGCCGCGCATCCGGATGTGCCGGTCGTCACGGTCGGGCACTCCATGGGCGGCCTGATCGCGGCCCGCTACGCCCAGCTCCACGGCGACGGGCTCGCCGCCCTGGTCCTGTCCGGGCCCGTGATCGGCGACTGGGAGCTGCCCCGCCGGCTGCTCGCCCTCGACGAGATCCCCGACACGCCCATCAGCCCGGCCGCGCTCTCACGCGACCCCGGGGTGGGCGCGGCGTACGTGGCGGATCCGCTGGTCTGGCACGGGCCGATGAAGCGGCCGACGGTCGAGGCATTCGCGCGGATGCTGGACACCGTGTCCAAGGGCGGCGACATCGGACGCCTGCCGCTGCTGTGGCTGCACGGCGACAACGACCGACTGGTCCCGCTGACCGGCAGTCGTGTCGGGGTCGAGGAACTGCGCGGGGGCGAGCCGTCCGAGCACATCTGTGGCGAGCACATCTATCCGGAAGCCCGGCACGAGGTGTTCAACGAGACGAACAAGGCGGACGTCTTCGCGGACCTCATCCATTTCCTGGACGGTGTGTTCGCACACTGAGACACGCCGCGTTTTGCACCGGTTCGCCCTGGGCACCCGCGCCCGCATGGGGTGGTACCAGCGTCGCACCTGCGTCGCACCGCTCCGCACTGGCCCGACCACGCCAGAAATGGAGGAGCGCGGAATGACTGTCGTCAAGAGCACGCTTCCCGAACCGGCACGCCGCGTCGCCGGCGAGGCGCTGCAGAGCACTCTCGTCGATCTTCTCGGACTCTCGCTGATCGGAAAGCAGGTGCACTGGAACATCGTGGGCCCGCGGTTCCGCTCGATCCATCTGCAGCTCGACGAGGTCGTCTCGGTGGCCCGCTCGTTCGCCGACACGGTCGCCGAACGCTCCGCCGCACTCGGCCTGCCGCCCGACGGCCGGCCGGAGACCATCGCCGCGGCCTACACACTGCCCGGCCCCAAGGAGGGCTGGGTCCGCGACAACGAGGTCGTCCAGCTCGTCGTGGACTCCCTGGCGGCGGCCATAGAGCGGCTGCGCGCGCGTATCGCCGCGACCGCCGAGCCGGACCCGGTGACGCAGGACCTGCTGATCGGCATCACGAGCGAGCTGGAGAAGCAGCGCTGGATGTTCGACGCCGAGAACTGGCCGCGCGACGAGTGACGCCCAGCACCGACACCGACACCGACACCGACACCGACACCGACACCGACACCGCGAAACGCCGTACGCGCAGCACCGTACCCGGAGAGAAGGGGCACATTGTGACCGACGCCCTCGAACTCGACGCACTGTGGCAGGAGTTCCACCGCGTCGTGAACATGACCTCGCAGGAGCTGGCCGCCTGGCTGCGGGTCAGTGACGCGGACGAGGAGACCGAGCCGCTGCCCGACCAGGCCGGGACGCCGACCGGGCAGCACGTCCTCGCGATCCTCCAGAAGCGGCGCACGGACCTGACGGACGATGATCTTCAGGTCATGTACGACGTCGTGGACACCGTCACCGACCAGGCGGACCTCGAGAACGAGCCCGAGCCCGAACAGACACGCCGTCGGCATCAGCTGATGACGATCGGCCACGACCCGCTGAGGCCGTGAGCAACGACAAGCGGGTCGTACGGGAACTCGTCCGCGCGCACGGTCAGACGTTCGCCGAGGAGGCCGGCATCCCGCTGCGGAACACCCCGCAGCCGCTGTACCGGCTGCTGGTCCTCGCGCACCTGCTCAGCGCCCGGATCCGCGGCTCCATCGCCGTCGGTACCGCCCGCTCCCTGTATGACGCGGGGCTGCGCGATTCGCGCCGGATGGCAGACGCCGACTGGCAGGAGCGGGTCGACGCGCTGGGCCGCGGCGGCTATCGACGCTACGACGAGCGTACGGCCACCCAACTCGGCGAAGGCGCCGAGCTGTTGAACGACCGGTGGGGCGGAGACCTGCGTCGGCTGCGCAAGGAGGCCGCCGGCGACGTCGCCGAACTGCGCGGTCTGCTGCGGGAGTTCCCCGGCGTGGGACCGTCCGGCGCCGACATCTTCCTGCGCGAGGCCCAGCGGGTCTGGCCGGAAGTGGCGCCCTACCTGGACACCAAGGCGCTCGCGGGCGCCGAGCGGCTCGGCCTGCCCAAGGATCCGGAACGGGTGGCCGGCCTCGCCGGGAGCACCGACCCGGCCGTGCTGGCCGCCGCGTTGGTGCGGGCCTCGCTCGACAAGGAGGTGGCCGAAGACAGTCTCCGCCGGGCCGCGTGATCGTGGAAGACTGCTCGCAGCACACGTTGTCGAGCACAGGAGGCCTGCGTGGCGGGGACCGAGTCGGGAACCGAGTCGGCGGCCCAGTCGCCCGTGTCTCGTATCGACACGAGCAGACCGCATCCGGCTCGGGTGTACGACTGGTTCCTCGGCGGCAAGGACAACTACCCGGTCGACGAGGAGCTCGGACAGCGGATCACCGCGATGCAGGGCGACGCTCCGCGGCATGCGCGGGCCAACCGCCGGTTCATGCAGCGGGCCACCCGGGCGGTCGTCCAGGAGACGGGGATCCGGCAGTTCCTCGACATCGGCTCCGGCATCCCGACCGAGCCCAACCTGCACCAGATCGCCCAGTCCGTCGTACCGGACGCACGGGTGGTCTACGTCGACAACGATCCGATCGTGCTCGCTCACGCGGAAGCCCTGCTGCGTGGCACTCCGCAAGGCGTGACCGAGTATGTGCAGGCCGACGCGCGTGAGCCGGAGCGGATTCTCGAACAGGCAGCGTCTGTCCTCGACCTCGACCGGCCCGTCGCCCTGTCCCTGATCGCACTGCTGCACTTCATCGCGGACGACGACGGCGCGCACCGGCTCGTGGACACGCTGGTCGGCGCGCTGGCGCCGGGCAGCTGCCTGGTGCTGTCGGCGATGACGGCGGACTTCGAACCGGAGAACGTCCGTCAGGGGATCGCGGCCTACAACGCGAGCGGGGTGACGCTCGTGGCCCGTTCACACGCCGAAATGGGCCTCCTCTTCAAGGGACTTGAGCTGCTGGAGCCGGGGATCGTCTCGCTGTCGGACTGGCGGCCGGCCGCAGACGAGCGCGGGGAGAACGAAGAACCTGTTTCGCTGTACGGCGCCGTGGGTCTGAAGCCCTGACCTGACCCACCGCCCCCGCACGCGGCCGCTCACCCGAGCAACCACCCCCCGTCCACCGCGAGTTCGACCGCGTTGACCGACCGGTTGCGCAGCAGGAAGTCCACCGCGTCCACGACGTCGGCCATTGTGGCGAGCTGCCCGGTGGGGGTTCTGGCGCGCAGCCCAGCCAGCACCTCGCCGGGCTTGGCCAGCCAGTACGGGCTGTCCCCCACGACCCCGGGATGCACGGCGTTGACCCGTACCGGCGCCAGCTCGACGGCGAGGGTGTTCACAAGTCCGCCCACGCCCGCGTTGACGGTCGCCACCGTCGTCGCACCGACGTACGGGCGCTCCTTGGCCTGTCCGCCGAACAGCACGATCGCGCTGTCGTCGTGCAGCCGTGGGCGCAGGGCGTGCACGACCTCGGTGTAGCCGACGAGCTTGAGCGTGACGAGACGCACGGCGGCGTCGATGTCGTACTCCGTGACCCGGTTGTCGTCCCGGGAGACGCCCGCGACCACCAGGTGGTCCAGGCGCCCGACGCCGGCCAGCGCGGCGGCGATCTCCCGAGGCTGCGACAGATCCAGGGCGAGGCCCTGAGCAGCGCCGATCTCCTTGGCCACCGTGTCGGCGCGATGTGCGTCGCGGCCGGTGAGGACCACCTCGTCACCCCGCCGCGCACGGAAGCGGGCGAACTCGCGGCCGATCCCTGAGGTGCCGCCCACGACGAGCACACTGCTCATGACCCCAGCGCCTCCCTCAGATACTCCCAGTCCCGCGTGAACCGGTAGGAGTGCCGCGGCGGCGGCTGCGGCGCCTGGGTCTCCAGCCAGCGCAACGGCCCCTCCCCCGCGTTGGCGAACCCGTGCACACAGCCGGCGCCCGCCCACGCGAGGTCGCCGGGGCCGAGCCGGTACCGCTCACCGTCGAAGGCGGCGTCCACGGTCCCCTCCAGGAACAGGTACGTCTCCTCGAAGGGATGGTCGTGCGTGCCGGCCACCCCGTCCGGCGCGTACTGCACCATGAACATGGTCGAGGCGACGGCGCCGAGATCGCTGTCGACCATCATCTTCACGGTGATCCCGCTGTACACGAGCAAGGCCGTACGCATGCTCGCCGACGCCGCGAGCAGGTCCTGGGCCTGCTTGCCGGGGTCCATCTGTGCGGGCTCGAAGTGGCCGAAGGACCGGGTGCGCGGGTCGCGGACGTCGATGCGCACGGGGTCGCGGACCGGCAGCGCGGGCACCGCCTGGGTGTCGTGGCCGTAGCGGGCCCGCGGTACCGGCGCGAGCATGTCGGCCCAGCGGCCGACGGTGTCCCCGGTGCCGCGCCAGGCGTGCGGGACGCCGGTCGGGAGGAGGCCGTAGTTCCCCTCTTCGAGGAGGTACGACCCCTCGGGCACCTCGAGGATCACGGCCCCGTCGAGCACATGGAAGCTCTCCTCGTACGAGTGCACATGCGCGCCGACCCGGCCGTCGGGCCGTATCTCGCACACACCGAAGCCGGTGTGCACGCTGCCGTCGCCCTCGCCGACCAACTCCCGCCGTCGGTGGCCGAGTTCGTCGTAGGTCGGCTCCGGGACGTCGGCGGCCCGGCGCACCAGGTGTCGGGTCATGCGGCGCTCTTCTCCTCCTTTGCGGCCAGGAGCCGGTCGCGGGACCCCTGGACCAGTCGGCGGGCCCGGTCGACGTCGGCCACAAGCCGGCCGTCACGCTTGCGGATCACACCGTCGACGATGACCGTGTCGACGTTGGAGACGTCCGCCGACAGCGTCACCGCGGCGGCCGCGTCGTGCACCGGGGCGACGTTCAGTGCGGTGGCGTCGATCGCGACGACGTCGGCGCGCTTGCCGGGGGTCAGGGAGCCGGTGCGGTTCTCGACGCCGGCGACGTGGGCACCGTTGCGTGTCGCGATCTCCAGCATCTGACGTGCCGTCAACATCGTTTCCGGGACAGGCAGGTTGGCCTTCCAGCAGTCGGCGTTGACCCGGGCACGCTCGGCGCCGAAGGCCGCGCGGATCTGGGTGAACATGTCGCCGGGCACGGTGGTGACGACATCGATGCTGAGGGAGGGCCGCAGCCCGAACTCGATGGCCTTCATGACGGGCGGCCAGCCGTGCCCCATCTGCTCCTCGACCTGCGGTGCGATCGAGACCGTGCCGCCGCTGTCGGCGACCATCTGCCACTCCTCCTCGCTGAAGTAGCAGCAGTGGACATAGGTGGTGTCGGGACCGAGCAGCCCCAGCCCCTGGAGCTGCTTGACCATGCCGAAGCGGCCCGCGAGGCGGCCCATCGCCACGTGCACGGTGATCGGGATGCCGAGGTCGCGGGCGAGGGCCCACTCGGCGGTGACGACGTCGTTGGTGCAAAAGCCTGGGCCGCGGGTGGCCAGGCCCATGGTCAGCAGGCCGTCGTCGGAGGGAAAGTAGGCGCTGCGGATGCGGCGTACGTCGTCGCCCGGGATCGCGATCTTGCTGTCGAACCAGTAGTCGGCCAGTGAGGTGTTGGCGCTGCCGTACGCGTACTGCGCGCGGATGCCGGTCTCCGTGAGCGCCTGGATCGCGGCGTCGGGATGCTCGGGTGTGTTGTTGATGTGGGACCAGTCGACGAGGGTCGTGATGCCTGCGTTGAGGCACTCAAGCGATCCCGCGAGGTTGGCCGCGTACACGTCCTCGGGGGTGTAGAGCGGCGCGAAGGAGTCGAGGATGTCGACGAAGTAGTCGTCCAGGGTGGCGTCGGGGGCGACGTTGCGGATCGACGCCTCCCAGGTGTGGCGGTGGGTGTCGACGAAGCCGGGGATCACGATACGGCCGGTCATGTCGAGCACTTCCGCGTCGGCGCTGATGTCCGGCTCCACCGCCGTGATCCTCCCGTCCTCGATGAGGACGTCCCCCTGTGGGAGGTCCCCGACAGCGGGGTCCATCGACAGCACGTGACCGGCTCGCAGGAGCATCCGATCGGGCATCGCTCTTCCTCCCATGCGGTGTTTCGGGCGGGACGTTCAATAGGCGGTGAGGGTCCTCACGGCCGTGACGACCTTGTCGACGGTGGGGATCACCCGTTCCTCCAGCGCGTCGGCGAACGGCAGCGGAACGCACTCCCCCGCCACCCGCCTGACCGGCGCGTCCAGCAGGCCGAACCCCTCGTCCGCGACGACCGAGACGACCGTCGCGCCCCAGCCGCCCTGGTACGGGTTCTCCTCGACGGTGACGAGCCGCGAGGTCCGCCCGAGCGACGCGAGCACGGTGCTCATGTCCAGCGGCACCAGACAGCGCAGGTCGACGACCTCCGCCTCGATGCCCTCGCCGGACAGCAGGTCGGCGGCCTTCAGCGCGAGCGGCACCATCGACGCGAGGGCGACGAGGGTGACGTCGGCGCCCTCGCGGACGACTGCGGCACGGCCCAGCTCGACGACATGGTCCGGCGGTGCGGGCGCACCCTTGGAGGCGAGCAGCGCCTTGTGCTCGAAGACGACGACCGGGTCGTCGCTGCGGATCGCCGCCGCCATCATGCCGATCACGTCGGCGGGAGTCGCCGGTGCGGCGATCTTCAGACCGGGCACGGTGAGCGCCCAGTTCTCGGTCGCCTGGGAGTGCTGTGCGCCGAAGCCGAGCCCGCCGCCGTTGGCGGTGCGCACCACGAGCGGGACGGTGACCTGGCCGCCCGTCATGTACCGCACCTTGGGGATCTCGTTGGCGAGATAGTCCCAGCAGCAGGCCAGGAAGTCGGAGAACATGATCTCGGCGACGGGCCGCATCCCGGTCATCGCGGCGCCCATGGCGGCCCCCACGATGGCCTGTTCGGAGATCGGCGTGTCCCATACCCGCTCGGGCCCGAACTCCTTGAACAGCCCGACGGTCGTCTTGAACACCCCGCCCGCCTCACCGATGTCCTCACCCAGGCACACGACGGACGGATCGCGCCGCATCTCCCGCGCGATGCCCTCGGCGACCGCCTCCCGATAACTGATCACGTCCGCCACGCCGCGCCTCCGTCCGCCCATACGTCGGTGAGCGCCTCGTCCGGATCGGGCGCGGGCGCCGCCTTCGCGGCCTCGACCGCCTTCTGGACGAGGGAGGTTGCCCGCTCGTCCGCCTCGCCGATCACCGCCTGCGACACCCCCATCTCGACGAGCCGTCCCCGCGCCAGGTCCAACGGGTCGTGCTTCAGCCAGCGTTCGACCTCCTCGGCCGGGCGGTAGGTGGCCGGATCGGCCCGGCTGTGCCCGAAGTGGCGGTAGGTCAGCGCCTCCAGCAGCGCGGGCCCGTCTCCTGCCCGGGCCCGAGCCGCGAACCGGGCCACCGCCTCCTCGACCGCGAGGACGTCGTTGCCGTCCACCACCTCGCCCGGGATGCCGTAGGCGGGCGCCCGGTCGGCGGCGGGCCGGGGCACCGCCGTGACGTCGGCGATCGGCGTGTACTCCATGTAGAGGTTGTTCTCGCAGACGAACAGCACCGGCAGCTTCCATACGGCGGCCAGGTTGAGTGCCTCGTGGAAGGCGCCGATGTTGGTGGCGCCGTCACCGAAGAAGGCGACCGCGATCTGGTCGGTGCCGCGCAGCCGGGCCGACCAGGCGGCGCCGACGGCCATCGGGAGGTGGGAGCCGACGATGGCGTACGAGCCGAGCATGCCGGTGGACGCCTTGGTCAGGTGCATGGAGCCGCCCTTGGCCCCGCACAACCCCGTTGCCCGGCTCATGAGTTCGGCGAGGCACTCCTCGGGGGTGGCCCCGCGTGCCAGCGCGTGATGGTGTCCCCGGTAGGTGGCGAAGACGTAGTCGTCGGGGCGCAGGGCGGCGCTCGCGCCGACGGCGATGGCCTCGTGTCCGGCGGCGAGGTGGGTGGTGCCCTTGACCAGACCCTGCAGGAAGAGGTCGTGGGCGGCCTTCTCCGTCCGGCGGATGACGGTCATCTGCTCGTAGGCGGCGAGGAGTTCGGCCGGTTCCATCAGCGGGACCCGTCGCCGTGGGGGGTGCTGCGGGAGGTGTCCAGGGGGTTGCGGGACGTGTTGAGGTGGGACTGCGACTCGCGCCGGGTGTTCAGCTCGCCGCCGACCGTCCAGTACTTGCGGCCCGCCACCAGCAGTTCCTCCGCCGGGAACTTGGTGATGACCTCGCAGCCGTCGGCGGTGACGACCACTTCCTCCTCGATGCGGGCGGCGGACCAGCCGTCGGCGGCGGGCCAGTAGGTCTCCAGCGCGAACACCATGCCCTCCTCCAGGACCTCGGGGTGGTCGAGGGAGACCAGCCTGCTGAAGATCGGCTTCTCCCAGATCGACAGGCCGACGCCGTGGCCGTACTGGAGGGCGAACGCGGCGGTCTCGTCGGCGAAGCCGAACTCCTCGGCGCGCGGCCAGACCTGCACGATGTCGGCGGTGGTGGCGCCCGGGCGGACGAGGTCGATGGCCTGGTCCATGTACTCACGGCAGCGCACATAGGCGTCGCGCTGGGCGCGGGAGGCGCTGCCGACGGCGAAGGTGCGGTAGTAGCAGGTGCGGTAGCCGAGGTGGCTGTGCAGGATGTCGAAGAAGGCGGGGTCGCCGGGACGGATCAGACGGTCGCTGTAGACGTGCGGATGGGGTGAACAACGCTCGCCGGAGATCGCGTTGACGCCCTCGACGTACTCGCTGCCGAGGTCGTACAGCACCTTGCTGACCACCCCGACACACTCGTTCTCGCGCACGCCGGGCCGCAGGTAGCCGTACAGCTCCTCGTACGCGGCGTCGACCATCGCGCAGGCCTGGGTGAGCAGGGAGATCTCGTCCGGTGTCTTGATTCGGCGGGCCTCCAGGAAGACCTGCTGTCCGTCGACGACCTCGATGCCCTCGGCGCGCAGGGCGGTGAGGACCGGCATCTCGACGACGTCGACGCCGAGCGGCTCGTCGGCAAGGCCGTGTGCGCGCAGCTCGGTGGCGATCTTCGCGGCGACGTCCGCGGCGATCCCGGCCTGCGGGTGGAAGGCGCCGCGCAGCGTGGAGATGCCGGCGCGGGCGCCGGTGGGCGGGCTGTCTTCCTTGCCGTCGCTGTAGTCGAGCCACGGGTTGTACAGCTGGTGGTGCCGGGCCGCGGAGCCGAAGTCCCAGACGATCGGCTGGCCGCCGCGCACCAGCAGGGCGAAGCGGATCAGCTTGTCCATCGCCCAGGTGCCGATGTGCGTGGCCGTCATGTAGCGGATGTTGGCGAAGTCGAAGCTGAGCACCGCACCGAGATCGGAGCGGTTCAGGGTCTCGTTGAGACGGGCCAGCCGCTGTTTGCGCAGCCGGTCCGGGTCGACGCGCTCTTCCCAGTCGACGGCGTTGGGTCCAAAAGTGCGGATCGCCATGGCGACCACCCCCGCTTGGGAGTCAACGACTGTACGCGGTGAGTGTCAAGCCTCACTGAACAGCACTGGACACGAACCAGATGCCTGTAGCCGGTACGTCACCATCATTGCGGTAGCGGTGCGGGGTCGTCGACTCGAAGCTGACGGCGTCGCCGGGACGTAGCGTGTACTCGTCGAAACCGAGGGTGAGGATCAGTTCGCCCGAGGTCAGGCAGCCGTATTCGGTGCCGGTGTGGCGCATGAGGCCACCGGAGCTGGAGGAGGCCCCGCCGGGCCGGTACGTCACGAGCAGGAAGTCGACGTCGGTGCCGGGAACATGGCCGAGACGCTCCCACACCACGCCCGAGTCCAGCTCCAGCACCTCCCGCTCCTCCGGCATGACCAGCGGGCCGATGCGGCGACCGGGGTCGGCGGCGAACGCGGCGAGGGCGTGCAGGACAGTGCCGGGGGCTGCCGCCGCCGGGGAGGCTGTTGCGGCCTCCCCCGCCTCGAAGAGGGCCTGGATGGAGGTGCCGAGGGCCGTGGTGATGGCGTAGAGGGTGCTGACCGAGGGCTGGCTCTTGCCGTTCTCGATCTGCGAGATGAGGCTCGCCGATACGCCGACCTCCCGGGCGAGCGCCCGCAGGCTCGTCCCGCGCGCGAGGCGGGCCTGTCGGATGCGGGTGCCTACCGGCGGGACGGCGGCGGGAGGCATGGGGGCTCCTCTCGGCAGGGCAGGACTGTTCGCTCTCATTGAACAGCGAGCGGAGCACGCGCGGTACTGCAACGCCTCAAGGGGCACGACGTCAGACCTTCCCCACCGGAAACACCGCCCGGACCTCCCACCCGCCCCCGCCCCGCGGCCCGGCATGCGGTTCCCCGCCCAGAGCGGTCACCCGCTCCTTGAGGCCGACGAGGCCGAAGCCACAGCCGGGGGCGGCCGCCGGCAGTTGGACGCCGCCTCGGCCGTCGTCCGCGACCGACACCTCCAGGCGCCCGGCGTCGTCGCTCAGGCGGACCTCGATGTGCGCGGCGTCGGCCGCGTGCCGGCGGACGTTGGTCAGCGCCTCCTGGACGACCCGGAAGGCCGCCGCCTGCACCTCATGGGGCAGGTCGTCCGAGACCGCGGTAACGGCTCAGGGTGACCTGCCGGACCGGGCTCGCGAAGCCGCCCGTCAGCTCGGCGATGCCCGCCAGGTCGCCGACCGGGCGACGGTCGCCGCCCTCGTCCCCGGTGTCGCGCAGCACGCCGACCGTACGGCGCATCGAGGCGAGGGCCTCGGTGGCGGCGCGTTCGATGCCGGGCCAGGACGGGGTCGAGTTCCTGCGGCTGGGTCCGCGCCGTCATGCGGGCCATCTGCGTCTGCACGAGGATCCCGGTGACATGGTGGGTGACGAAATCGTGCAGGTCGGCGGCGATGGCGACGCGTTCGGCGCGCGGGGTCTCGCCGACGGTGACCGTCCGCCGGCAGTCCGGGGTGCGCAGGTATGCGGCGAGGCCCGCGAAGACGCCGACCAGCACCAGGCCGAGCACGATGAGGGCCGGCGCCTCGTCCTGCACGGACCTCATGTACCGCACCGGCATCAGCAGCAGCGCGGCCACGTCGAGGGCGGCGCAGGCCACTGCCCAGCGCGGCGGGCACTGCCGTACCGCGACGAACAGCAGGCACAGCAGGATCAGGGCCTCGCCCGGACCGAACATGCTCCGCGCACCGGCCAGAAGCGAGCCCGCCGCGTACAGGATCGAGGCGGCGGCGGGTGCGGCGGTGCGCATCTGCGGTGTCAGCCATGCGGGCCGTCGTCCGGCCGGCCACAGCACGGCGGTCAGGCCCACGAGCAGCACGGCCGCGGTCGGCCGGACCGGGCTCGCCAGCGGCAGGACGCCCGTGCCGTCGGAACCCGCGTAGAGCACGTCGACGACACACGCGGCGAACAGAAAGCCGACGGCGAAACCCCGGGCGCAGCCACGGGGGGTGGCGGACTTCATGCCGATCACGGTAGGCGAGCCCTCACCCCCGCGAACTCGACGTCGTCCGCCAGGTCGCCCTCGGCCGTACGAACGCCGAGATCGCCGCCGAGTTGTACGTCTCCCTGTCCACGGTCAAGACGCACCTGTCCAGCGTCCAGCTGAAACTCTCCGCCCGGAACCGCGTCGAGATCGCGGCCCGGGCCTGGCAGCACGGGTACGGGCAGCCGGGCGGCTGAGGCGTCGGCGAGGCGTCGACGCGCTCCCGGAGTGGTCACTCGAACGGGCCGGTGCCGGTGGTGGGCCGTTGGTTGCGGTGGTGCGCTGAGGACACTCGTCACGTTCTCAGGAGGCACCCCGATGACCCGTCGTACGTCCCGACTCGTCCGCGTCCTCTCCTCGGCCCTGGCGGCAGGAACGTTGTTGGCCACCGCCGCCTGCTCGGACGACGGCGACAAGGACGGCTCGCGGGACTCCGGCGTCACCGCGTCCCCCGCCGCCAGGAAGCAGCCGACCGGCTCACCCACCACGACCGGTTCTCCCACCGGGGCCACCCTCACCGAGTCCGGCGCACAGACCGCGCTGATCACCGAGGCGGACATCGAGGACAACTGGACCCAGGTCAAGGACACCGAGGCCGAGAACTGGCACGACAGCCTGCTCATCGGCACCGTGGACGTCTCGGACTTCCTGACCGCCAAGGCCGACGCCGCCAACTGCCAGCGGCTCATGGACTCTCTCTACGACGACGACCTGCTGGGCAAGCCGTCGGGAGCGAACGCGCTGCGCGGCTTCACGCAGAACGACTCGCGGCTGCTGTACCAGGTCGCGGCCTACGACCGCAACGACCCGCAGGACTCCCTGAACTGGATGGCGAAGCTGCCGGACGAGTGCGACCAGTTCACGATGACCGAGAACGGCGAGGAGCGCACCGTCCAGGTCATCGAGACCTCGCTGCCCGACGTGGGCGACGCCCGCGAGGGCCTGCGCGTGACGGTGCAGGGCACGACCGGCGGCGAGCAGGCCACGCTGACCCTCGACGTCGCCGCCGTACGTGTCGGCAACGACGCGATCACCGTCACGGCGGGCGGCCTCGACGGTGACGAGCGCGACTCCGTGGGGCAGGCGGTCAAGCTCGGCACCCAGCGCCTCAAGGACGTCCTGGCCGGGAAGTCGCCCGCCTCGACCCCCAGCGAGATCGAGTGACACGGCCGGCCGCTCCCTCTCCCTCCCGCCGCACTCCGCGCTGACGCCCTCCAACAGCCGTCCCCGCTCTGCCGATTCCCAGGACACGTGATCAACGGAGCGGCACAATGGCGGCGATGGCCGGTTTCGGTCGTTCGTGCGAGGAGAGGACGAGTCGTGAGTGATGGCCACACCCCGTCGGGCGGGTCGGCGAAGCTGAACACCGGTGTGGCGCACAACGCGCGCGTGTGGAACTACTGGATCGGCGGCAAGGACAACTACGAGGTCGACCAGCAGGTCGGCGAGCATGTCGCGGGGATGTTCCCGATTATCCGGGACATCGCCCGCGCGGACCGCGACTTCCTCGGCCGGGCGGTGCGTTTCGTGGCCGAGGAGCAGGGCGTGCGGCAGTTCCTCGACATCGGCACCGGACTGCCGACGGCGGACAACACCCATGAGATCGCCCAGCGCGTGGCCCCCGACTCACGGGTCGTGTACGTCGACAACGACCCGATCGTGCTCGTGCACGCCCGGACGCTGCTGACCGGCACCCACGAGGGCGTCACCGCCTACATCGACGCCGATGTGCACGACCCGGACGCCATCGTCGAACGCGCCGCGCAGACCCTGGACTTCACGAAGCCGGTCGCGGTGATGATGCTGGGCATCCTCAACTTCGTCCTGGACTACGACGAGGCCCGCGAGATCGTGCGGCGCGTCCTGGCCGCGGCTCCCTCCGGCAGCCACCTGGTCCTGACGCACCCGACGTTCGACCCCGAGCTCGGCGGCGAGGGCCAGATCGCGGCGATGAAGTTCTGGAACGAGAACGCCACGCCGCCGATCACGGCGCGCAGCGGCACGGACATCGCGGCCTTCTTCGAGGGGCTGGAGCTGCTGGAGCCGGGCATGGTGTCCTGCTCGCAATGGCGCGCCCCCGACGCTCCCGCTGCGGTGCCGCAGTACGGCGCGGTCGCCGTGAAACCCTGACGCCCAGCAGGGACCACACGTGTCCGCCCGGACCGGAACGGACCGGCCGAGTTCGTCGAGGAGACCGTATGACCACCCTTGCCGATCCCGTCCCGGGCGGGCGTCCCGGTGACGTCGAGCGGGCCGGCGCGCTGAGCGGCGAGCTGTCCGGGCGGGGCGTGCACGGGATCGTCCTGGCCTACGTCGACACGGCGGGCATCGCCCGGGTGAAGACGATCCCGACGGCGCAGCTCGCCTCCGCGGCGGCCTGGGGCGTCGGGATGTCTCCGGTGTTCGACACCTTCCTGGCCGGCGACTCCATCGTCACCACGGACGTCCTCGGCTCCCCGGACGGCGACCTGCGCCTCTACCCCGACCTCGACCTGCTGGTGGAGCTGTCCGCACAGCCCGGCTGGGCGTGGGCGCCGGTGGACCGGATCACCCAGGAGGGCGAGCGGCATCCCGGGTGCAGCCGTACGTTCCTGCGGCGGACGGTCCTCGAGGCGGCCGAGCGGCACGACATCGCCTTCAAGGCGAGCGTCGAGATCGAGTGGGCGGTCGCCCAACCCCCGGGTCCCGAGGGTGAGTTCGTGCCGGCGGTCTCAGGGCCGGCATACAGCGCCGCCCGCCAGGTCGAGTTGAGCGACTGCGCCGCCGAGCTGCTGGCGGCGCTCGCTCGACAGGGGGTGGAGGTCGACCAGTTCCATCCGGAGTACGCGGCCGGGCAGTTCGAGCTGTCGGTGGCCGCGCTCGATCCGGTGGCGGCGGCCGACCGCAGCGTGCTGGTGCGGCAGACGATCCGGGCGGTGGCGCAGCGCCACGGGCTCGCGGTGTCCTTCGCCCCGGCGGTCCTCGGTCAGGGCGTCGGCAACGGCGGCCACGTCCACCTTTCCGCATGGCGTGAGGGGGTCAATCTGCACGCGGGCGGTGACCGCCGGCACGGCATGCGGCCCGAGGCCGAGGCCTTCGCGGCCGGCATCCTCGCCCACCTCCCCGCTCTCACGGCCGTGACCGCGCCGAGCCCGGCGAGCCATCTGCGGCTCAGACCCTCGCAGTGGGCCGGGGCGTTCACCGCATGGGGCCGCGAGACGCGGGAGGCCGGGCTGCGTGTCGTCACCGGAACGGCAGGCCATCGCACCGAGGCGGCCAACCTGGAGGTCAAGCCGGTGGACCTGGCCGCCAACCCGTACCTAGCCCTCGGCTGCCTGATCGCTGCCGGGTTGGACGGACTTGCGTCGGGTGCGCGACTGCCGGAGGAGATCACCGGCGACCCGGCACATCTGGACGCTCAGGAAGCGGCTGCCCGAGGTGTCCGCAGGCTGCCGACCTCGCTCGCCGAGGCCGTGGAGGCGTTCCGTACGAACGAGCCGCTGCGTGCGGCGCTCGGCCCGGTCCTCGCCGACGCCGTGATCGCCGTACGGCAGGGCGAGGTCGACGCCGTCGCCGGGCTGGACGACGATCAGGTCGCGGCGGCGTACCGCTGGAAGTACTGACGTGGGCGCCACCGGGCCGGTCCACGAGGCGCTCGCGGCGCTGCCGCTGGTGGATCACCACTGCCACGGGATCGTCACCGCCGACCTGGGCAGGGACGGCTTCGAGTCCCTGCTCACCGAGGGCGAGCCTTGGCCCGGCATCTCGTCCTTCGACACCCCGGTCGGCGTGGCCGTACGCCGCCACTGCGGACCCCTGCTGGATCTGCCGCGGCACGCCCCCGCCGACGCTTATCTGGCCCGGCGTGCGGAGCTGGGCCGGCGCGAGGTGGACCGACGGCTGCTCGCCGCCGCCGGAACGGAGGTGTTCTGCGTCGACACCGGCTACACCCCGCAGCGCCTCAGCACACCCCAGGAGCTGGCGGCGACCGCCGACGCGACCGCGTTCGAGGTCGTACGGCTGGAGGCGATCGCCGAGGCGCTGGCGGCGCAGGGGGTCGAACCGGATGCCTACGCCTCGGCCTTCCGCACGGCCGCCGAGGAGGCCGTACGGCGTGAGGGCGTGGTGGCCGTGAAATCGGTTGCCGCCTACCGGACCGGCTTCGATCTGAACCCGGCGCGCCCGTCGGACGCGCTGGTCACCGCGGCGGCCCGGCAGTGGCTGGCGAACGGCGGCCGCTTGACCGACCCGGTCCTGGTACGTCATCTCCTGTGGACGGCGGTAGATCTGGGGCGCCCCCTTCAACTCCACACCGGGTTCGGCGACAGCGACATCCGACTGCACCGCGTGGACCCGACCCACCTGACGGACTGGCTGCACCTGATCAAGGGCACGATTCCGGTGTTGCTGCTGCACTGCTGGCCCTACCAACGCCAGGCCGCCTATCTGGCGGCGGTCTTCGAGGAGGTGTACCTCGACGTCGGCCTCACCCTGCACCACGTCGGCCCCGCCCGGTCCCGGGCGATCCTTGCGGAGGCGATGGAGATCACTCCGTTCCGCAAGCTGCTGTACGCCTCCGACGCGTATGGTCTGGCGGAGTTCTACCAGCTCGGCGCGCTGGCGTTCCGCCGCGGCCTGGGCGAGCTGCTCCAGGACCGGGTGGACGCCGACGAACTGGGCCTGCCTGACGCGCTGCGGATCGCGGCGTGGGCAGCCGGCGACAACGCCCGCCGTCTCTACGGACTCCCCGCCCCCGAACCCGACCCCGCCTTCGAGCCCCGCCCGCCTCGCGACTGAGCGTTCGCAATTCCCGGAAAGTATGATCAAGCAATGTCTGACATGACCGAGACCACGCCCGGCTGGCTGTCCTCCGACGAGCTGGAGATGGCACGCGCGCGCATGCCGATCCTGTACGTCGAGGCCGTGCCGGTGCGGGTCGACGACAGCGGCGAGGTCACCAGCATCGGCCTGCTGCTGCGCATCGGACCGGACGGAACGGTCAGCCGGACCCTCGTCTCCGGCCGCGTGCTGCACCACGAGCGCGTCCGCGACGCCCTCCTGCGGCACCTGGAGAAGGACCTCGGCCCGGTGGCGCTCCCCCGGGTCCCGACGTCGCTCCAGCCCTTCACCGTCGCGGAGTACTTCCCGACGCAGGGCATCACTCCGTACCACGACCCGCGCCAGCACGCGGTCTCGCTCGCCTACGTCGTCCCGGTCACCGGCGACTGCCGGCCCCGCCAGGACGCCCTCGACCTGGTCTGGTTCAGCCCGCAGGAGGCTCTGTCCCCGGCGGTGCAGAGCGAGATGCCGGGCGGTCACGGGGTGCTGCTGAAGCAGGCGCTGGCACATGTGGGCTGCGTGATCTGACCGCCCGCGGGCGACGAGGACCGGGCCACGAGGACCGGGCCACAAAAAACGAAGGGCAAGGAGGTCGCTCACTCCTTGCCACTCTCAACGTATAGCGCACTGGGGGTCTTGCAGCAAGACCCCCTTCGTACCGCAGAATCTCCGGCCGAAGCCAGTGCCTGCGGAAATGAGTGTTGTGATGATCGACGTGATCATTGTGGGCGGCGGACCGACCGGCATGATGCTGGCCGGCGAGCTGCGGCTGCACGGCGTGCATGTGCTCGTGCTGGAGAAGGAGCCGGAGCCGACCCCCGTGGTCCGCTCGCTCGGTCTGCACATGCGCAGCATCGAGGTGCTGGACCAGCGGGGTCTGCTGGAGCGGTTCCTCGCGCACGGTAAGCAATACCAGGTCGGCGGCTTCTTCGCCGGCATCGACAAGCCCTGGCCCGACCGGCTGGACACCGCGCATCCCTACACCCTCGGCATCCCCCAGACCATCACCGACCGCCTGCTCGCCGAGCACGCCACCGAGGTCGGCGCCGAGATCAGGCGCGGCTGCGAGCTGGTCGGGCTGAGCCAGGACGACGACGGGGTGACCGCAGAGCTGGCCGACGGCACACGGCTGCGCTCGCGCTACCTCGTCGGCTGCGACGGCGGCCGCAGCACGGTGCGCAAGCTGCTCGGCATCGGCTTCCCCGGCGAGCCCGCCACGATGGAGACGCTGCTGGGCGAGATGGAGGTGGCCGTACCCCAGGAGACGCTGATCTCGGTGATGACCGAAGTCCGCAAGACCCAGAAGCGGTTCGGCTTCATGCCTCTCGGCGACGGGGTGTACCGCGTCGTCGTGCCTGCCGCGGGGCTGGCCGAGGACCGCTCGGTCCCGCCGGCCTTCGAGGAGGTCAAGCACCAGTTGCGGGCGATCGCCGGCACCGACTTCGGCGTCCACTCGCCGCGCTGGCTGTCCCGCTTCGGCGACGCCACCCGGCAGGCCGAGCGCTACCGGTCCGGCCGTGTGCTGCTGGCCGGCGACGCGGCGCACATCCATCCGCCGACCGGCGGCCAGGGCCTCAACCTCGGCATCCAGGACGCGTTCAACCTCGGCTGGAAACTGGCCGCCGAGCTGGGCGGCCGGGCACCGGACGGGCTGCTGGACAGCTACGAGAGCGAACGGCACTCGGTGGCGGCCGACGTGCTGGACAACACCCGCGCGCAGATGTACCTGATGTCCACCGAACCGGGTCCGCAGTCGGTGCGCCGGCTGGTGTCGCAGCTGATGGACTTCGAGGACGTGAACCGCTACCTGATCGAGAGGATCACCGCGATCGGGGTCCACTACGACTTCGGCGAGGGCCATGAACTGCTCGGCCGACGGCTGCGTGACGTGAAGCTGAAGCAGGGCCGCCTCTACGAGCTGATGCGCGGCGGCCGCGGACTCCTGCTCGACGGGACGGGCCGGCTCTCGGCGGCGGGCTGGTCGGATCGGGTCGACCATGTCGTCGACGCCAGCGAGGAACTGGACGTTCCCGCGGTGCTGCTGCGGCCGGACGGCCATGTGGCCTGGGCCGGCGAGGATCAGCAGGAGCTGCTCGGCCATCTGCCGCGGTGGTTCGGGGCCGCCGCCGGTTGAGTATCCGGTCGGCACCGGGAACCCAAGCGAAGAAGGGCCCTCACAGGCTCTCGCCTGCGAAGACCCTTCGCACCGTCGGGACGACAGGATTTGAACCTGCGACCCCTTGACCCCCAGTCAAGTGCGCTACCAAGCTGCGCCACGTCCCGGTGCCGTCTGACCTGGGGTTTCCCCCGGCCGAACGTGCATGGAAACAATACCGCACTCGGGTCGGTGGTCGCGCACTCGTTTCCGCGCGCCCGGCCGCTTCAGGTCCGCTCGGGGCACACGCCCTCGCCTGTCGCGGCCGGCGCTGGAGACGGGGCCGGTCCCAGGGTCGTCAGGGCGTCGGCCCGCACCAGGTCCCGGACAGGACGCACCGAGAGCAGCGCAGCCACGACGACGAGGCTCATGCCCCCGGCGACCAGGAGCACGTGGTCCGTGCCGATGGTCGCCGCGGCCGGGCCCGCGAGGGCCTGGCCGACCGGCATCATCGCCAGGGAGCCCGCCACGTCGTATGCGTGGATGCGGTTGAGGACATCGGCCGGGACCTGCGTCTGGACACTGGTCGCCCACATCACGCTCCAGAAGGCCATACCCGCCCCGGCGACAGCGGCTCCGGCCGCCATGGCCGGAACGTCTAGCCCGGCGCCGACCGTCATGGGGAAGCCGGCGAAGGCGAAGAGCGCGATCGCTCCGGCGCGGAGCATACGGCGCGGGCGCAGCCGCAGCGCCAGCAGACCGCCCACGACGGTGCCCGCGCCGAGGGCGGAGTTGATCAGGCCGTAGGCACGCGGTCCGTGCTGCTGGACCACCTCCGTCGCCACGAGCGGGACGGTCGGGCCCCACACAGCGATCATGTAGACGCACCAGATGGCTATGACGCCCCAGAGCCAGGTGCGAGCCCTGAACTCCCGCCAGCCTTCCGCCAGATCGGCCCGGAAGGCCCTGGTCCCGCGGCCTGCGCGGTCGCCGGGCGGGCGGACCGGTGGGGGCAGGCGGAGCAGCAGGAGGCACAGGGCGCTCACCGCGTACGTGGTCGCGTGGGCCGCAAACACGCCTCCGGGTGACGCGAAACCGACGAGCACACCGGCGAGGGCCGGTCCGGCGAGTTGGGCCACGGCCTCGGCGACGCGTATGGCACCGTTCGCGCCCTGGACGTCGGTGGCGAGCCGGGGCACTGTGCCTGCGACGCCGGGCTGGAACACGGCGCCCGCCGCGCCGTTGACGAATCCGATCGCGCAGATCTGCCACAGCACGACATGCCCGGAGAAGAAGAGCACGGCGGCCAGGGACTGGGTGCCGAGGCGGACCAGGTCGGCGCCGATCATCAGCTTGCGGGTGCTGAAGCGGTCCGCGATGACCCCGCCGAAGACGATGAGTCCGGCGAAGGCGGCGGACGTGGCGGCCAGGGCGAGGCCGACGGCTCCGGCGCCGTACCCGTGCTGCAGCAGGCCCGCGGCGAGGGCCACCGGCAGCATGGTGTCGCCGAGTTGGGCGACGGCCCGGGCGACGAAGAACAGGCCGAAGTCACGCGACCATACCGGGTGGGATCCGGCCCGCCCCTTCATCTGCTTGCGCCTTCCGGTCATGACATCGGGCACTGACAATGCCTCGCCGGTCTCACTGGCCCGCCGCCGGCCCCAACTCGGGATGTGCCTCCAGCAGGCGCGACGGTGCCGCCTGGCGCCAGGAGTCGGCGAGGATGTCACGCAGTTCGTCCTCGTCGTCCAGGGCGGAGAGCCAGGCCCTCACCCAGGCGAACTGCGCCTCGTGGTCGGCGATCCAGAACTTGTCCGGCTCGGCGAGCACCAGTTCGTCGCGCTCCTCCTTGGGGCAGCGCACGGCGATGGAGGTCTCGTCCTCGGGCAGCGTGGCGAACATCTTGCCCGCGACCCGGAACGTGGGCATGCTCCAGGCGATCTTCTCCGTCGTGTCCGGCAGGGACAGGGCGATACGGCGTACGTCTTCGGCATCCGGCATGACAGGCACGGTAGCGGCTGCCACTGACAACCACCTGGTGAGTGGGGTCGGCCCGACGCATGGGAGGCCTCTAGAAGCTGAAGGTCATGAACGCTCCGAGGCCGCGGTCGGCCGCCGCGCCGAAGAACTCGACAAGCTCCTCGTATGCCCCCTCCAGCCACTCCAGCTGCCCCTCGGGGTCGAACCTCCACATATTGGGGTACACATCCTGCTTCCCCATCCGCTCCGCGTCGTAGTGGGCCGCCAGTCGCTCCCACGGGGTCGCCCGCAGCTCCCGTGCCACGCTGTCGATCTGTTCAGCCGTCCACCCGAACAGGGTGCCGTCGTCCCGGATCTGGAACCCGTCCATCACGAACTCGAGTGATGTCTCGGCCTCGTCGAACAGGAACTGAAGGCCGCCGAACGCCTTGTCCGGGCCGCCATAGGGACGGTCCGGCTTCGGATAGTCCTGGCCGTACAGCTCGGAGACGCAGTCATCGGCCCAATTCGGGTCCTTCTCCGCCCTGTCCAGCTCCTCCGTGGTCGCACCGACGAACGAAATGGTCACTCCCATGACTGCCAATCCCCCTGTGTGTGCTGCCTCTTCGGCCGCTGCGTCGATGTCATGGTCGATCAACGTCGGTGAGTGTTCCACGCGGCACTGACAACGGGCGTTCGGTCACAGGCGCTTGAAGTAGATCGTCGTCGGCCGCAGCGCTCCGTCCGGGTTCGCCGCGTAGTCCGGGATCACCCCGGCCCGGGTCCAGCCGGCCGCCCCGTACAGCCGCTCGGCGAGGCTGTCGGTCTCGGTGTCGAGGTGGAGGAGGGTGACCCCGGCCCGGTCGCCGCCTCTTCCGCGGTCGTCAGGAGTCTGCGGCCGAGGCCCTGTCCCCGTGTGTCCCGGTGCACCATCAGCTTGACCAGTTCGGCCCGGTGACGGCTGTTGGGCTTGTCGGGGAAGGCCAGGCTGACCGTGCCGACGGTTCGCTCGCCCTCGCGTGCCACCCACACCGCCCACTGCCCGGTGGCCACGGCCGCCGCGCGCTCCTTCCACCAGGCCATGGCCGCCGTACGACCAAGGGGGGCCAGGAACCCGACCGATGCCCCGTCCTCCACGGTGCCCACCAGCAGGTCCGCCAAGTCCTCCACATGGTCCAGCAGTTGGCCTCCATCCAGGCGCGTCACGATCACGGCAGCACCACCGCCAGCACGTACCGCACCGCTCCGGGCCCCGAGCACCGGAACCCCGTGGGCCCCCACACCCGCATCCGCAGACAGTCCCCGGCGTCGAGATGGTGCTCGGCCTCCTGAACCGTCACTTCGAGCGCCCCCTCCAGCACCCAGATGTACTGCTCCAGTCCCGGCACGGGCGGCCGGTCGTACGCGATGTCGGCGCCCTCGGTGAGCCGGCCCTCGACGAGTTCCGCGCGCAGCCCGGCGTGCGGCGGCGACACGGACCGTCGCACGAACCCGGAGGACCGGTCCTCCCACACCGGCTGCTCGGCCGCCCGCAGCAGCAGCACGGGCTCGGACTCGACCTCGCTGAGCAGCTGGGACATGGTCCGGCCGTGGACGTGGCACAGGCGGTTCAGCAGCGAGGCGGTGGGGCTGATCTCCGCCCGCTCGGCGCGGGACAGGGTCGAACGGCTGATGCCGCTGCGCTCCGCCAACTCGCCGAGGGACCAGCCACGTTCGGCCCGCAGCTCGGCCAGGCGGGCACCGAGGCGGGCGTCGACCGTGTCCGGCGGTTCGCCACCGTCTACGACTTGTTTCATATTCGGGACGCTATCCCGGATATGAAACGACGGCGTTACGGGAGCCTCACTCCCCCGCCACCTCCCCGAGCGCGTCGAGCACCGGCCTGATCAACGGGTGCTCCTCCGCGCCCCGACGCACTGCCGCGAACACCCTGCGCGTGGGGGCCACCCCGTCCACGGGCCGTACGACGACTCCCGCGAGGTCCATGCCGCGCAGCGCCGAGCGCGGTACGAGCGCCACGCCCGCGTCGGCCGACGCAAGGGCAACGACCGCGCGGAAGTCGTCCGAGGAATGTTCGAGGCGGGGCTGGAAACCGGCGTTTTCGCAGGCCAGGACAACCACGTCGTGACAGGGGTTGCCGGGGTACTGACCGATCCACGAGTCCTTCGCGAGCTCAGCGAGGGGGACCTCGGCCGCGTCGGCCAACCGGTGGCTCACCGGGACGACCGCGTCGAAGGGCTCGGCGTACAGCGGTACGTGCGCGAGGCGGGGGTCGTCGGCGGGCGGCGCCCCCCGGTACTCGACGGCCACCGCGATGTCGACCTGCCGGTCCAGCACCATGGGCAGGCTGGCGTCACCCTCGGCGTCCTGGACGCGGATGCGGATGCCGGGGGCGGTCCCGGCGAGACGGGCCACCGCGGGCGCGACGACCAGGGCGATGCCGGTCGCGAAGGAGGCGACCGTGACCGTGCCGGCCGCGCCCGAGCTGTAGGCCGCGAGCTCGGCCTCCGCCCGCTCCAGCTGGGCGAGGACGGCGTTGGTGTGGCTGAGCAGGATCTCACCGGCCGGGGTCAGCCGTACGCCCTTCGCACCGCGCTCCACCAGACGGTGCCCCGTCTCCTGCTCCAGGGCCGCGAGCTGCTGGGAGACCGCGGAGGGCGTGAGGTACAGCGCGGCGGCAGCCGCCGTCACTGTGCGGTGGTCGGCCACCGCACGGAGGATGTGGAGCCGCCGCGCTTCGATCATGAGATCGATTATCGCAAGGTCCGGCGTGGGCCGGACGTCAGCCTTCCAGTTCGGCGCGGGCCGAGACGAAGGCGTCCACGGCACGGTTGACGTCGTCCGTCGAGTGCGCGGCGGACAGCTGGACGCGGATACGGGCCTGGCCCTGCGGCACCACCGGGTAGGAGAAGCCGATCACGTACACGCCGCGTTCCAGCAGCAGCTCCGCCAGTCGGCCGGCCTTGGACGCGTCGCCGATCATCACGGGTGCGATGGCGTGGTCGCCGGGGAGGATCTCGAAGCCCTCCTCCGTCATCCGGCGGCGGAACAGCTCCGTGTTCTCGGTGAGCCGGATCCGTAGGTCGTCCGCCGACTCCAGCAGGTCGAGGACCTTGAGGGAGGCGGCCGCGATCACGGGGGCCAGGGTGTTGGAGAAGAGGTACGGCCGGGAGCGCTGGCGCAGCAGGGCGACGATCTCGGCGCGGGCCGCGACGTAGCCGCCGGACGCGCCGCCGAGGGCCTTGCCGAGGGTGCCGGTGATGATGTCGACGCGGTCCATGACACCGTGCAGCTCGGGGGTGCCGCGGCCACCTGGGCCGACGAAGCCGACGGCGTGCGAGTCGTCGACCATGACCATGGCGTCGTAGCGGTCGGCGAGGTCGCAGATCTCGCGCAGCGGGGCCACGTAGCCGTCCATGGAGAAGACGCCGTCGGTGACGATCAGCCGGCGCCGGGCGTCCGACGCGTACTTCAACTGCCGCTCGAGGTCGGTCAGATCGCGGTTGGCGTAGCGGAAGCGGCGGGCCTTGGACAGCCGGATGCCGTCGATGATCGACGCGTGGTTGAGGGCGTCGGAGATCACCGCGTCCTCCGGGCCGAGGATCGTCTCGAAGACGCCGCCGTTGGCGTCGAAGCAGGAGGAGTACAGGATCGTGTCCTCCTGGCCGAGGAACGCGGAGAGCCTGGCCTCCAGTTCCTTGTGCACCTCCTGTGTGCCGCAGATGAAGCGCACCGACGCCATGCCGTAGCCCCAGCGGTCGAGGGCCTCGTGGGCGGCGGCGATCACCTCGGGGTGGTCGGCGAGGCCGAGGTAGTTGTTGGCGCAGAAGTTGAGCACCTCGCCGGGACGGCCGCCCGCGGCGACGTTCACGGTCGCGGACTGCGGGGTGTCGATGACGCGCTCGGGCTTGTGCAGGCCGGCGGCGCGGATCTCGTCGAGGGTGGCGCGCAGGTCGTCGCGCACGGAGTCGAACATCTCAAAGCTCCTAGAAAAGCAGATGGCTTACGCGGGTGACTTACGCGGTCCAGTCGAGGATGACCTTGCCGCCGCGGCCGCTCGCCGCGTCGGCGAACGCCGCTTCGAAGTCGCGGTAGCCGTACCGGCCGGTGATCACGGGGGCGAGGTCGAGGCCGCCCTCCAGGAGCACCGACATCGCGTACCAGGTCTCGAACATCTCACGGCCGTAGATGCCCTTGATCGTGATCATCGAGGTGACGATCCGGGCCCAGTCGACCGGGAACTCCTGCGCGGGCAGGCCGAGCATGGCGATACGGCCGCCGTGCGTCATGTTGGCGATCATGTCGCGCATGGCCTCGGGGCGGCCGGACATCTCGAGGCCGATATCGAAGCCTTCACGCAGCCCCAACTCCCGCTGCCCCTCGGCGATCTGAGTCTCCGCCACATTCAGCGCCAGGCTCACGCCGATCTTGCGGGCCAGCTCCAGCCGCTCCTCGCTGACGTCGGTGATCACGACGTTGCGGGCACCCGCGTGCCGGGCGACGGCGGCGGCCATCAGCCCGATCGGTCCGGCACCCGTGATGAGCACGTCCTCGCCGACCAGCGGGAAGGACAGCGCGGTGTGCACCGCGTTGCCGAACGGGTCGAAGATCGCGGCGACGTCGAGGTCGACGGGGACCCGGTGCACCCAGACATTCGCGGCGGGCAGGGCGACGTACTCGGCGAAGGCGCCGTCGCGCCCGACGCCGAGCCCGACCGTGGCACGGCACAGATGACGGCGGCCGGCGAGACAGTTGCGACACTTGCCGCACACGAGGTGTCCCTCGCCGCTGACCCGGTCGCCGACGGCGATGTCGGTGACGTCACGGCCCGTCGCGACGACCTCGCCGACGAACTCGTGCCCGAGCACGAGCGGGGTGCGGATCGCCTGCTGCGCCCAGCCGTCCCAGGACCGGATGTGCAGGTCGGTGCCGCAGATGCCGGTGCGCAGCACCTTGATCAGTACGTCGCCCGGTCCGACGGCCGGCTCCGGGACATCCGCGAGCCACAGCCCGGGCTCCGCCTTCTCCTTGACCAGCGCCTTCACGGAACGGCTCCTGACGGTGAGTCCCGGCCGCGGGCATGCCGAAGGCGCCCGCGGCCGGGGAGGGGGGTGGAATCGCCTAGCAATCTGCCGTACGGCGGCGCCCCGGTCCATCGAGGATTTCTTAAGCGGCGCCACAGCTTTCCTTCACACCCTCCACTCGCGTCCCCTCAAGCCCTCTGGGCGGCGACAATCGAGGTAGGGCCCACGGACCGCCGTCGCGGCCGGTCCCGGTGCTCCCGCCCCGTACTCGGCCGACTGACCTGGAGTCGCTCATGAACACCGCACGTGACCTCGCGATCGTCGCGCTGGACATGGCGCCCGACCGCCCCGTGGGGCAGGGCGAACTGTCGCTCGCGCTCGCGGCGGCCGAAGTCCTCGACCTCATCGAGGCCGGGGCCCTCGTCCTCGACGACGAACGCATCACGCCGAGTGCGCAGGCTCCGACGGGCGACCGGCTGCTGGACGAGGCCGCCTCGTCACTCGTACGGCAGGAGCCCTACGAGTCCGTCGAGGACTGGCTGTGGCGCCGGGGGCGCGGACTGTCCTCGGCCTATGTCGCGGATCTGGAGAGCATGGGGCTCACGGCCAGGCCGCGGGCCCACCGGATCTCGCTGCGGGCCGGGCGGTCGGTGCCGGTCGACTCGGCGGCCCGGCAGCGGGCCGAGGAGCGCTGGGCGTCGGGCGAGCCCGTCCTGGCGGCCCTGGCTGCCGCCGCCGGGTTGCACGACATGCCGGACGGCTCCCCTGACGACCTCACCGACGACACGGTCACGACCGTCCTCGCCGCCGTCGGCAACGCGGTCGTGGAGCTGGAGGCCGTACGGCAACGACGGGCGATCGAGGACGCCGCATTCGACAACGTGTGGCGCGGTTTCTAGCCGCCGCTCTCGGACCCGGAGCAGTCACAACAGGGGGAGCCCGTCGGCCTCCCGCCGTTCCAGCCGGGTGACCAGGTCCGCCGCCGACGCCTTGATGGTCTCCAGTCCCGCTCTCCCCCACGGCCGCGGCTCCACGTCGACGACGCACACAGTGCCGATCACCATCCCCGTGCTGTCGATGAGCGGTGCGCCCAGATAGGAGCGGATGCCGAACTCGTCCACGATCGGGTT
Source organism: Streptomyces sp. R11 (assembly GCF_041051905.1). NCBI lineage: Bacteria > Bacillati > Actinomycetota > Actinomycetes > Kitasatosporales > Streptomycetaceae > Streptomyces > Streptomyces sp. R11. The sequence goes on along the minus strand of NZ_CP163432.1, from coordinate 7,960,330 downwards.
CCCGGCGAACCGCGGATAGTCGCGGACGTCCTCCAGGACCAGCGCCTTGCGTCGGACGACCACATGGGGGCAGAACCCATGGTCGCGCTCCAAATGGCGGCCCAGCTGGGGCTTGCTGTCGTCGGCGCGGGCGAGGTTCACGGCAGGTCGCACATGCAGGCCGGCGAAGAACTGACGGTTCTCGCCGATGAAGTTGACCATGGCGTACGGCGTCCCGGTGTGCTCGGCCAGATGGTCCGCGAAGACGTCAAGGGCCGGATCGGGGTGTTCCCCCAGGCCCATGCGAAGCAGCCGCTGCGCACGGGCGGGGGCCTCCTTGTCCTCGGGAGTGAGCAGCAGGCGAGCGACCGGGTGGGGTGGGCCGTAGCTCATGGGCGGATTCCGTCGCTGTGGGCGTACGTCATATGCGGCTCCGTGCTGGTGTGTGCGGATGTCACATGTGGGCGCCGTGGCTCGGCGCGGGTGCCGGGGTGTGAGCGATGAGGTGCCGGACCAGGGTCAGCAGGGTCTGAACGCCTGAGCTGGAGATCCGGGCGTCGCAACGGACCACGGGAACCTGCGGGTCGAGGTCGATCGCGGCTCGGACCTCCTCCGGGTCGTACCGGTAGCCGCCGTCGAACTCGTTGATCGCGACGATGAATCCGAGGCCCCGCTGTTCGAAGAAGTCGACGGCGGCAAAGCATTCCTCCAGTCGCCGGGTGTCGGCGAGGATGACCGCGCCGAGCGCACCCTCGGAGAGTTCGTCCCACATGAACCAGAACCGCTCCTGTCCGGGCGTGCCGAACAGATACAGGACGTGTTCCGGATCGAGCGTGATGCGGCCGAAGTCCATGGCCACCGTCGTCTCGACCTTGTTCTCGATCCCTTCGAGGCTGTCGGTCGCGGCGCTGACCGTGGTGAGCAGCTCCTCCGTACTGAGCGGCGCGATCTCGCTCACCGCGCCGACGAAGGTCGTCTTGCCTACCCCGAACCCTCCCGCCACCAAGATCTTCAGCGCGGTGGGAAAGGGATCAGAGCTGTCGTCGTAGTCCATCGAGCACTGCCTCCAGAAGGGCCCGGTCAGTCGGGTTGTGGTGGAACTCGGGGGGCTTGGTGGTGACCGCCCCGCAGCCGACGAGGTCCGACAGCAGCACCTTGGTGACCACCGCCGGCAGCTTCAGATGGGCGGCGACCTCGGCGACCGACACCGGGCCGCGGCACAGGTCGATCGCCTGCTCGTGCTCGGGGCCGAGGTAGCCGAGGGGGGTCGCCCCGGTGGCCATGACCTGCGACATGAGATCGAGCGCGATGGTGGGCCGGGTGCGGCCGTTGCTGACCGTGAAAGGGCGCACCAGCCGTCCGGCCGCGTCGTCGAGCCAGGGCCCGTCGCCGGCCGCCGTCACGTTCAAGGCGTCAGCGCCGAGGGGTCGACGGAGTGCTGCCGGGGAGCGGTGACCAGGTAGGGGCGGACGCTCTTGACGAGCATCGCCATCTCGTAGCCGAGCACGGCCGCGTCGGCCTCGCGACCGGCCAGGACGGCGAGACAGGTGCCGGAGCCGGCCGTGGTCACGAAGAGCAGGGTCGAGTCGAGTTCGACGACGACCTGGCGCACCTCTCCGCCGTCGCCGAAGCGGACGCCGGCGCTCCGGCCGAGGGAGTACAGGCCGGACGCGAGGGCGGCCATGTGGTCCGCGCTGTCCGGGTCGAGGCCGTGAACCGACTTCACGAGCCCGTCGCAGGAGAGGAGGACCGCACTGGTGGTGTGCGGTACGCGCTGCACGAGGCCGCTCATCAGCCAGTCGAGATCGGATACATGGGCGGTCTGCGCTTCGCTCGCCATGATGGATCGACTCCTTGAGGTACGAAGGTCAGCGGGAGCGCTGGGGGTGGGGGTGGACTTCCAGGCGGACGTCGAACTGGTCATGAACGTGGTCATCCGGCTGGAGCGCTCCCGTCGTGCCAGGGGGTGTGGTCGGCACCCGGCGCGGACCCGGGCTGCCTCTCGTTGGTGTGGACCGGGTCCATGGGCGATACGTCCATGGAGGGACGGGTGGTCATGGAGTTCACGTCTGTGTGCAGTCCATCCAGGGCCGTCGGGCGCAGGTGTGAGGGCTGCGGGTGCCCCGTGTCGAGACTCGTCGGCTCCAGGTGGATCGGCACCGGGCGCACGGCCTCCAGGCGGGTGGGCTCGGGGGACGTGTGGGCCAGGCCGGTGGGGTCCGGGTCGGTCGACGTCGTGTCGGAGGCCTGGTGCGGCGTGGAACTGTAGGCGGAAGCGGTCCCCTGCCTGGTCGCGGTGTGCACCGCCTCCATGTGCGGCGACTCCACGTGTGCCGACTCCACGTGTGCCGACTCCACGTGTGCCGACTCCATGCGTGCCGACTCCATGCCTGTCGACTCCATGCCTGTCGACTCCATGCGTGTCGACTCCATGTGCTGCTGCGTCTCCGCGAGCCCGACACCCCGTTGGAAGGCCGCCATCAGCCCCGGGTCGTGCCCGGCAAGTTGGTCGGACTCCTGACGCGGCGCGGGGCCGTCACGCAGTTGCGGTGCGATGTGTTCCTGGGCGCGGCGTCGGGGCAGTTGGGGCTTGCCCATAGTGCCGCGGACGGTGCCGGCACCGGTGCGCGGGGCCAGCGGTGCGGCGGTGTTCTCCTCGACACGGCCACGCTCGTCGGGCCTGATGCCGGGCAGGGCCTCCGCGGGGTTGGCCCGCTCCTCGTGGGCGCCGCGCACGGGTAGCGGTGCCGGTCCGGTGCCGTTCGCTCCAGCGGCCGGGCCCATCCCGCCGGCCGGCGGCTGCTGCCGACGCGGCGCGCCCGTGGACGCCTCGGCCGCACCTCGCTGCCCGCCCTCCGACGCGGCCGACGCATGCAGCCCGTACTGCTGCGGAGGCACCGGCGTCTGCGGCGGACGCGGTTGCTGCGGGCGTGCCGGCGACGGGGCGTGCGGCGGTACGGGCGTACCTGCCGCCCTGTGCGGCTCCTGCGCGCCCTCCACGCCTGCACGAGCCCCGGGTTCCGTCCCCAACAGCCCCTGCGGCACGACGAGTACGGCCTGGACACCTCCGTAGATGTTGGTCTGCAGGCGCACATGGATGCCGTGCCGCTTGGCGAGTTGCGAGACGACGAACAGCCCGATGCGCCCGTCCGCCAGCAGGCTGGCGACGTTGACCTGGTCGGGGTCGGCGAGCAGGGCGTTCATGCGGTTCTGCTCGCCGACCGGCATGCCGAGCCCGCGGTCCTCGACCTCGACGGCCAGCCCCGAGGTCACGAGGTTGGCGCGGAGCAGCACTTGGGTGTGCGGGGCGGAGAACACCGTGGCGTTCTCGACCAGTTCGGCCAGCAGATGGATGACGTCGGCGACGGCGTGCCCGCGCAGGGTGCCGTCGATCGGCGGCACGAGCTTGACCCGCGAGTACTGCTCCACCTCGGCGATGGCGGAACGCAGCACCTCGGTCATGGAGACCGGGTTGCTCCACTGCCGACGGGAGACGGCGCCGCCGAGCACGGCGAGGTTCTCGGCGTGGCGGCGGATGCGGGTGGCGAGGTGGTCCACGTGGAAGAGGCCCTTGAGCAGATCGGGGTCCTCCATCTCGTTTTCCAGCTCGTCGAGGATGGAGATCTCGCGGTGCACGAGCGACTGAAGACGCCGGGCGAGGTTGACGAAGACCTCGAGCTTCTGTTCGCTGCCCGCCTGGCTGGAGAGCTGGGAGGCCTGGACAACGGCGGTGACGGCCCCGTCCTGGGCGCGGGCCAGATCGGCGGCGAGCAGTTCGAAGTCGTCGGCGCCGTCGGGCGGACCGCTGCGCTGCCTGCGCTTCGGCGGGGCCTCGCCACGCCGCAAGGTGTCGACGAGGGCTCGCAGATCGGCCTCGCCGCGCGCGCTCCTGCGGCGCAGTGCGCCGATGCGGTCGCTCACGGACCTGGCGGTGCGGTTGGCGGCCACCGCGGCGATCAGGATGCCCGCCAGGGTCACCGAGACCGCGCCGGCGAGCACGCCCCAGAGTGTGAGGCTCGGCCGTACTCCGGTGGACCGTACGACGAACAGCACGGCCGCGAAGGCGCTGAGGGTCACCGCGACCGGTGGCAGCACGGCCAGACGCAGCAGTTGGGGCCGTATGTGGGTCTCGGGCAGCGCGGTAGCGGTGCGGGCGGCCGGGCGCCCGTGCCGCCCGCCCTCACGGCGGTCAGCGCGTGCGGCCGGGGCGCGGAGATGAGACATCGGGGTCCTCGTACTGGTCCGTCGGTCGGAGCCTGGGATGCGCGCGGTCTGCGCGGCCCGGGGCGTGCGCCATCGCGATGTCGGTCGACAGAACCGACGAATTCGGCTCCGCGTCGCCCGACGGACACTGACAGTAGTCGCCTCCGCATCAAGTGCGGTGGGCAGTTGCCAAAGTCCCGCAGGCAGCGTCCCGCTCTGGTATGAGGTCTCGTACGACAGACCGATAACCCGCCCCAGCGTTCGCCCACAAGCGGAAATCGAACGATCAGACCTGGTCAGAAGTGGCCATGATGAAAGGTCGGGCTACGGAGCACGTCGTACGCCGCACGCCGCGCCGACTCCTGGTTCCCATACCCTTGCCCGCCCTGGCCGGGACGTTTCAGCACGCGCACGCCCGCCGCTCCACCCCCCAAAGCGTCACGGGCCGTAACGGCGCACACAGCCTCGCGGGCGCCCCGCCACACTCACGCGCGCCCCGCGCGAACCGTCCCGCAAGGGCGCACGGAGCCATTGGCCGGCCACACCGTCTCGCCGAACGCCACTGCGGCGCCCGGCACTGCGGCGGGCGCTGTCTTGCACCGGCCGCGGCATTGGGGCGGGCGCGGCATTGGGGCGGGCGCGGCATCGGGGCGGGCGCTGTGGACGGGCGGCCGCTGCAACTGGTGCAGGCGCTGCACTGGGGCGGGCGCTGTAAATGAGACGGCCGCTGCACTGGGGCAGGCCTTCAATCGCGGCAGCGCGACCGGCCCCGTACAGAACCCGCGCTAGACGACCGCCGCCCCGTCCGGCCCCGACGCGACCGGCGGCCACGTCGGCCATCCCTCGGCCGGCGTCTCGGCCACTTCACGCCACCACGGCGTCAGGGGCGGCATCGAGGCCGGTTCGAAGGGCTCGCCGCAGCGCGGAGCCGCCATCGTGACCCCGGCCTTGTGTGTGGCCCGCATCGTCCACTCCCCCGGCTCGGCCCACGCATGCGGCGCCAGGTTGAAGGTGCCCCAGTGGATCGGCAGCATGACGCCCGCGGTCGGGTCACCGCCCTGGAGGTCGAGGTGGGCGCGGACGCCCTCGTCCGGCGTCATGTGGATGTCGGGCCAGAAGTCCGAGTAGGCGCCGATCTGGATCATCGTCGCGTCGAAGGGGCCGTGGTCGGCTCCGATGTCCGTGAAGCCGTCGAAGTAGCCGGTGTCCCCGCTGTGGTAGATCCGGTGCTCGCCGGAGGCGACGACCCAGGACGCCCAGAGCGTGTGCTGGGTGTTGCGCAGCCCCCGGCCGCAGAAGTGGCGGGCGGGGGTTGCCGTGAGGCTGAGGCCGCCGACCTTCGTCGTCTCGTGCCAGTCCAGCTCTCGCACCCGGTCGGCCGAGACGCCCCAGTGTTCGAGGTGGGCCCCGACGCCGAGCGGTACGGCGAAGAGCGTGTCCGTGCCGACCAGCGCCTTGATCGTGGGCAGGTCGAGGTGGTCGTAGTGGTCGTGGGAGATGACCACGACGTCGACAGGGCCGAGCTGGGCGAGCGGCAGCGGCACGGGGTGCAGCCGCTTGGGACCGGCGAAGGGGAAGGGGGAGCAGCGCTCGCCCCACACGGGGTCGAAGAGCACGCGGTGGCCGTCGATCTCCGCGAGGACACTGGAGTGCCCCATCCAGGTCAGGCGCAGCCCGCCGACGGGCGGTTTCGCCAGGTCGGCGTAGGTGGTGGGGTGCACCGGCACGGTGCCCTTCGGAACACGGTGCGGCCGGGTGTCCCGGTCGAAGAAGACCTTGGCGAACTCCAGCATCGATCCGGAAGGTCTGGTCCGTGCGGTACCCCCGGGGTTCTGGAAGACCCCGTCCCGGAAGTGCGGTGATCTGCGGATGCGCGCCATGCGCTCACCGCTCGGGTCCACGCCGAAGGCCTCGGGCCGCAGGGCACGCAGCCCGGAGCTCGGGAAACGGAAACCGGCCACGGTACCTCCAGGTGGAGTCGGTGAGGCATTCCATTATGGTCGGCCCCTCCGACAACCCCGGACGCCCCCGGCCCTGCAACCCCGAGCACCCCGGCCGGCGGCCCTGAATCGCCTCGGCAAGTCACCCCGGCCCAGGAGATCCATGCCCCTCATTGACATGTCCCCACCCGCCCTCCGATACTGACCCATCGTTCAGTAGCCGCGCGCGGCACGCGGTCCTCGCTCGCCCTCCATCCCGCACCCCGGAGACCCCATGACCACGCCCCTGCTGTCGCTCACCTGGACCGACCACGTCACCGGCCGCCAGGGCTTCCTGGTCGTCGACCGGCTGGTGCGCGGGGTCTCCAGCGGTGGACTGCGCATGCGGCCGGGCTGCACGCTCGACGAGGTCACCGGGCTGGCCCGCGGCATGAGCATGAAGGAAGCCCTGCACTACGACCCCGAGGCCAGGTACATCCCGCTGGGCGGTGCCAAGGGCGGCATCGACTGCGATCCCCGCGACCCGGAGGCTTACGGGGTCCTCGTGCGCTACCTGCGGACCATGCGGCCCTACATCGAGAACCTCTGGACCACGGGCGAGGACCTCGGACTCACCCAGGACGTGGTCGACCGGGCGGCCGCCGAGGCGGGGCTCGTCTCGTCCGTCCAGGCCGTGTACCCGCTGCTCGACGACGAGGCCGGCGCACGCACCCGGCTCGCGGACGCGTTCGCGGTCGAGGTGGACGGCATCGGTCTCGATGAGCTGGTCGGCGGCTGCGGCGTCGCCGAGTCGGTGCTCACCGCCCTGGACCGGGCCGGTGTGCCGTACTGGAGGACGCGCGCCGCCGTGCAGGGACTCGGGACCATGGGCGGGGCCACGGCGCGCTTCCTCACGCGCGCGGGGCTCACCGTCGTGGCGGTCGCCGACATCAAGGGCACGATCGCCAACCCGGCGGGCCTCGACATCGAGGCCCTGCTGGCGGCACGGGACGCGTACGGCACGATCGACCGGGCGGCGCTGCGGCCCGGCGACCGCGAACTGCCGGGCGACGCCTGGCTGTCGGTCGAGGCGGAGGTGCTGGTTCCGGCAGCCGTCTCCTACGTGATCGACGCCGCCAACCAGGGGCGGATCACCGCCCGCTGGATCGCCGAGGCGGCCAACATGCCCGTACGGCCGGAGGCGGAGGAACTGCTGGCCGCGCGGGGCGTCACCGTGCTGCCGGACGTCGTGGTCAACTCGGCCACGAACGCCTGGTGGTGGTGGACGCTGTTCGGCGACGTCGGTCCGGACGCGGACGAGGCGTTCGCCCACACACGGCGCTCGATGCGCGCCCTGACCGACCTCACCCTGGCCCGGGCCGAGACCGACGGGACGACACTCCGGGCCGCCGCGCACGCCATCGCGGAGGACCGGTTGCCGGTGATCGCCGAACGATTCGGCCAACTCCGGTGACCGCGAAGGCCCCGGGACCCGACTCGACCACGGCCCGGGAACGGCCCGCGGCAAAGCCTTAAGGTGGCCGAGTGGCAAGAGTGCGGTTGAGCGTGGCGGAGCGGCGTGAGGAGTTGCTGCGTGCCGCCGTGGAGCAGATAGAGGCGCGGGGCGTGGCGGCGGTCAGGATCGCCGACGTGGCCACGACGCTCGGGGTGAGCAACGCGCTGGTGCTCTATCACTTCGCCACGAAGGAGAAGCTGGTCGCCGCCGCCTTCACGCACGCGGCCCAGGGCGACCTGGCCCGTCTGCGACGGGTCCTCGGGCGTCGTACGACGGCGCTGCGCCGACTGCGGGCTGCCGTGCGCTGGTACGCGCCGACCGGTCAGGCCAAGGGCTGGCGACTGTGGATCGAGGGCTGGGCGGCGGCGCTGCGCGAACCCGCGCTGCAGGAGGTCACGCGGGACCTGGACCGGCAGTGGAAGGCCGCCATCGCCGAGGTGATCGCGGAGGGCGTGGCCGCGGACGAGTTCCGCTGCCCGGATCCCATGGGCGCAGCCCTGCGCCTGACGGCCCTCCTCGACGGGCTCGCGGTGCAGATGACGTCGTACCGCGGCACGGTCTCACGCGCGCGTGCCCAGGAATGGGTGGACGAGGCGCTCGCCCGGGAACTGGGGCTGGAGCGGGAGGCGTTGACGGCGTCGTCGCGCTGACGCCGGCGCACGTGTGGGCCGTACCGACGCGTGATCGGTACGGCCCACGCGTGCATGTCACCCGCGAACCGCTTGCAGGTCGCTTGAGAACCGCTCTCAAGCCACCGATTCGATCCGCATCTTGATGTCGTACGGCGACAGCGCGCCCTTGGCCGTGACGTGGTCCCCCGACGACTCGCCCCGCAGGCGTCGCCCGATCCAGGGCACCAGGTACTCGCGGGCCCACTGGACGTCGTCGCGGCGGACGTCGAGGGTGCCGCGGGGCGGGAGCGGCGGCCAGGGCTGGTCAGGGTCGGCCGGGATCTCCAGGCCGAGGACCTGGCCCGCCCGCAGCGCCACGCGCGTGTGCCCCTCGGGAGACAGGTGGAGCCGGTCGTGGTCCCAGGCCCGGCGGTCCTGAACGGTCTTCAGGGACCACAGGTCGAGAACCGGGCATCCGTACCGGTCGGCGATGGCCCGCACATGACCGTTGTACGTGGCGATCTTGCCGCGCAGATGTCTCAGCACGGGCACGCCACGGGTGTCGAAACCGGTCGTCACCATGACGGTGCCGACCTCGGAGGTGAGTCGGGCGATCGCCCGCTCGAAGCGCTCGGCCACCTCGTCGGGATCGGTGCCGGGCCGGATGATGTCGTTGCCGCCCGCACAGAACGAGACCAGGTCCGGGGCCAGTTCGACGGCCTTCGGAAGCTGGTGCTCGACGATCTGGTCGAGCAGTTTGCCGCGCACGGCGAGGTTCGTGTAGTTGAAGTCGCCCTCGGGTCGTCGGTCCGCGAGCAGGACCGCGAACCGGTCGGCCCAACCGACGAACGCCCCGTCGGGGCCGGGGTCGCCGACGCCCTCGGTGAAGCTGTCCCCCACCGCAACGTACGACCCGATCACTGATCTGCTGTCACTCTTCGAATCGTCTGCCACATCGGCCCATGATTCACCTTCGAATGTGACCTACGCGACCGTAGGACGGGGTTGACGATCGGTGAGATAAGCCACTCCTAAAGTGTTCACCAAACGTGGAATAACCCTCTGATCAGGGGTGTTGTGGGCGCAACCGCCACTCAGCCGTGTGCACGCACACCGAAGGCCGGACCCGGGGATCGGGGTCCGGCCTTCGGCAGCGTGTCAGGCAGGTGGTTTCGCGGCAGGCGTCAGCCGATGGAGACGCCCTTCGAGCGGAGGTAGGCGACCGGGTCCAGGTCCGAGCCGTAGTCCGGGGTGGTGCGGATCTCGAAGTGGAGGTGCGGGCCGGTGACGTTGCCGGTCGCGCCGGAGAGCCCGATCTGCTGGCCCGCCGTCACTGACTGGCCGCTGGAGACGGACAGCGAGGACAGGTGGGCGTACTGGGCGTAGTGCCCGTCGGCGAGCTGGATGACGACCTGGTTGCCGTACGCGCCGCCCCAGCCGGCCGAGACGACGGTGCCCGCGCCGACCGCCTTCAGGGGGGTGCCGGTGGGGGCGGAGAAGTCGACACCGGTGTGGTAGCCGCTGGACCACATGCTGCCGGCCACCTTGTAGGCGGTGCCGAGGGTGGCGCCGTCGAGGGGGGCGGAGAAGCCGCTGGAGGCGCTGGTGTTCTCGGCGCTCTGGGCGGTCGTGGTGGTCTTCGACGCGGCGGACTTGGACGCCGACGACTTCGAGGCGGTCGTGTCCGAGGACGGCTTCGAAGGCGCGGAGGAGGAAGACGAGGGGGCGGACGAGGACTTGGGGGCGCTCGTCTCGGCCTTCTTGCCGCCGATGGTGAGCTTCAGACCCGGGTGGATCAGCGCCGGGTCCGCGCCGACGGCCTCACGGTTGTCGGCGTAGAGCTTCTTCCAGCCACCGCTGACGTTCTGGTCGTCGGCGATCTTCGCAAGGTAGTCGCCGACCTTGACCGAATAGGTCCGCGCGTCCGCCTTCTTGCCGGTGGCCTTCTTCTCGGCCTTCTTCTCGGCGACCGGAGCGGACTGAACGGCCTTTTCCGAAACGGACTGAGAGGGAGCGGCGTGGGCGCCGGCGGCCCCCATGAGCGGGAGAGCGAGAGCGGCGCCACCTGTTCCGGCGATGGCGATGGAGCGGGTGAAGCGCAGGGACTTCGGGCGGCGATGCTTACCCTTCGCGGGCATGGCGAATTCCTCTCCGGCGCCTGCGAGGTGAGCTGTCGGGTGCGGGCTGGAGATGCCCGGTCGCGTCGGGACGCGACTTGACCCCAAGCCGTTCCGGAGACCGGAACAGGCGGTTGTACCTGTGGGTCCCCCGCTCCTGCCGGGTACGGGTGAGTTAGCGCGGGATCCGGTCGGCGGCAGGATTAGGCGTCCGTCCGGATTGGTGTGGAACGTAAGCGAGGAAGACGCACCGGAACAAGTGAGGGGTTCCGTCCGAATGCGTTCCCGTTGATCCCTTGTGGGAATTACCGGTCACACTCCGTGAATTATCGGGACGTCGCCCGACTCAAAACCCCTCGAAAAGCATGTGAATTACGTGAACATGACGAGCGACGCACGGTCACGAATATGACGCTCCTCACGTGACACTTCTCCAGCTCCCTTTACTCCGGAGCGAGTTGGAATTTAAGGCGCCAATTCGGACAGAACTCCTAGATGCGACGCAGTCGGATAACTGTCGCATCAAGGTCGCCCCGCAAGTCGGTGCGTAGTCCGTGATGCACCAATACAGCCCCTCGGTGAATTTCGCCCGTTTCAAGGCATTCATACGACGCTGTCGGGTCCAGGGCGCGCAACCGCAGCGGCGGGGCGGGTTCGCCGTAGCTCTGAGCCTGGAGCCAGGCCAGGACGACCGTCTCGTCACCGAGTGCGTACTGGACCGCACTGAGCCCGCCACTCGGGGGCCGCAGCCGGTAGAGGTCGCCGCGCTGCACCACGGGCCGGATCTGCCTGTAGAGCGTCACCCACTCCCGCGCTTCGGCCAGCTCCCCCTCGGTCCACCGGGTGAGGTCGCCGCCGACGCCGAGCACTCCGGCCATCGCGCTCACGAACCGGAAGCGCAGGGAGGCGGCCCGGTGGTTGAGCATGGCGTTCGGGCTGTCGGTGACCCAGGCGGCCATGGCCCTCGCCGGGTGGATCTGGCTGAAGCCGTGCTGGATCGCGAGCCGGTCGAGGGGGTCGGTGTTGTCCGAGGTCCACACCTGGTCGGTACGGCTGAGCACACCGAGGTCGATCCGTCCGCCGCCGCCCGAGCAGGACTCGAAGGCGACGCCGGGGTGAGCGGCGCGCAGCCGGTCCAGCAGGGCGTACAGAGCGCGCACATGGTCGACCCACAGGCGCTGCGGGTACGCCTCACCGGGCCAGCCGGCGTCGGTGAAGCAGCGGTTGAAGTCCCACTTCACGTAGTCGATCGGGGCGCTGGAGAGGAGTGCGTCGAGCTGCTGCCAGAGGTACTCCTGCACGTCGTCGCGCGCGAGGTTCAGTACGAGCTGATTGCGAAGTTCCGTCCGCTTTCGTCCCGTTTGATGCTGAACCCATTCGGGATGGGCGCGATACAAGTCACTGTCCGGATTGACCATTTCCGGTTCGACCCAGATGCCGAACCGCATGCCGAGTGCGTGCACGTACTCGGCGAGCGGCTTGAGCCCGGACGGGAAGCGGTCGGGGTTGGGGGTCCAGTCGCCGAGCCCGGCGCGGTCGCTGGTGCGCTTCCCGAACCAGCCGTCGTCGACGACGAACAGCTCGACGCCGATGGCCGCGGCCCGCCGCGCGAGCAGGCTCTGCTGCTCCTCGGAGATGTCGAACTCGGTCGCCTCCCAGGAGTTGAACAGCACCGGCCGGTCCTGGTCCGCGTCCGGGATCACGTACGCGCGCTGGTACGCATGCCAGGCGCGACTGGCCCCGCCGAAGCCACCGTCGCTCCACAGGCCGGCGAAGACGGGCGTCGTGAAGGACTCCCCCGTCGCGAGGCGCAGCAGGCCCGAGTCGTCGTATCCGGCGCCACCGGTGATCTGCACGCGCGCGTCGGGGAGTTGCGCCACGGCGATGCGCCAGGACCCCGACCAGCCGAGAGCGCAGCCGTAGACCTCGCCGCGCTCCTCGGTGGCGTCCGTGTCGAGCGCGACCCAGGGCAGATGCTGATGCCCGGTGTGTCCGCGACGGCTGCCGATGACCTTCTCACCGTAGGTGAGTGGGGCCTGCGTGAGCCTGGACTCGGCGCCCCACCTGCCGTGCAGCTGGGACAACCGCCGGCCCTCCCGGTCGGGCAGTGTCCAGGTGGCCGAGTCGGCGCGCAGCAGCTCCAGGACGGGTCCCTGGTTGTCCAGAGTCACCCAGCGCTCCACGACGTCCGCGCGCATCCGGTAGTGCAGGGTGACGTTCAGCCCGCCGTCACGAAAGCGCAACCGCAGCTCGTCACCCTCGGTCTCGTGTCGCTCGAAACCCCACTCGGTGCCACGCCGCTCGTCGGTGCGCACGGACAGGGCGGGGCGTACGAAGCGGGGGCCGCCCTCGACCGGGTACTCCTCGCGGCCGTCGAGCGGGGACTCGAAGGGCCAGTACTCCGGCAGCGGGCGTACGGCGAGGGCCTCGGCGTCGGCGAGGGTGATGCGCGGGCCCCAGTGGAGGTGCAGGAGCTCGTCGGCGTCCGTCAGATGGACGGCATAACTGCTGGTCGGCCCGGAGAGGAGCCACGTACGGCCGTCGTCGGAGATCTCCAGCATCAAGCCCTCACAGATCTGAAACAGATACGAACAGGTGCCACCAAGTACCAACATCATCAAGGGTCGGGCGACCCCGAGGCAACGCCTGTGGACAACTCATTGGCCCAGGAAGCCATGTCGTATCGTCGAGGGCGCACCCCGTCGGCCGCATCGCCGAGCCGCGTCGACGGGGCCGACTGGGAGGAGCCCCCGTGACGCAGCAGATCCCGTCGACCGAGCCCGAGCTGGCCGGAGTTCGCAACTTTCGTGATGTGGGCGGACTGCCGACCGTGGACGGACGGCGGGTGCGGCACGGGGTTCTGTTCCGCAGCGGTCACCTCGCGCACGCGACCGCGGACGACGCGGCCTTCCTCGACACCCTGGGGCTGCACACGATCTTCGACTTCCGCAACGCGGCCGACCAGAAGCTCGAAGGCGCCGACGTGGAGCTGCGGGGCGTGCGCAATGTGAACCTGCCGCTGTCCGACCCCGCGGACGGCGCCGAGTTCTGGAAGATGGTCCGGGACGGCAACCTCGACCAGCTTCGCGAGATCCTGGCCGACGGCAAGGGCGCCGGCCGGATGATCGCCTCCTACCGCATGATCATCAAGGAGCGCACCGCCGAGCACTCCCAGGTGCTGCACTCCCTCGCGCAGGACAGCGTCCCCGCCCTGATGCACTGCGCGGCCGGCAAGGACCGCGCCGGCCTGTCCATCGCCGTGACGCTGCTCGCCCTCGGCGTCGAGCGCGAGGCGATCGTCGCCGACTACCTGGAGTCGAACGCCAAGCACCGCCGCTACAAGGTGCGCCGCAGCAGCAGCGACGCCTCGGCCTACTCGCCCGAGGTCATGGAGCTTCTCAGCCCCCTGTTCGACGCGCGGGCCGAGTATCTGACGGCGGCCTTCGACACGATCGACGAGGCGTGGGGCGGCGTCGACACGTACCTGGAGCAGGGCCTGCGGCTCACCCCGGAGACCCGGGAGCGACTGCGGGAGCGGCTGCTCGACTGACTCCGAGCGGCCGGCGGCGCGCCCGCCTGCGTGTCCACGTCGCGCGGACCCAGCCGGCTACTTCTGCGCGCCCATCTCGAACAGCAGATAGATGAACGCCGCGAAGACGTGCCCCACCGCGATGTAGATGATGAGCCGTACCCACAGGGCGCGCGGGAACTTCTCCTCCATGTTGCTCATGACGTCTCTCCAGGGGTGGGGCCCAGGCACAGCGTGGCCGTGGGGCTCTGCAGCAGGGTGTGGACGAACAGGAGCTCGACCCCGTCCTGATCCAGGGCGGCGATCCGGTGTGGGGTGAGCGAGTCGAAGTGCGCGCTGTCTCCGGGCGCGAGCCGGTGCGTGGCGTCCCCGAGGCGCAGCCGCAGCCGCCCCTTGAGGACGTGGAGCCACTCCTCACCGGGATGCACGCGCACGATGTCGCCCTGCGAGCCGTACGGCACGTGCACGCGCAGGGCCTGCATCCCGCGCCCGGACGCGCCCGCCTGCCAGTACGTCCAGCCGCCGGCCGCGGTCGGCTCCATGCCGGCGGCACGCACCACGGCGTCCCGGTCGGCGACCGTCTCGCCGAGCAGCTCGGAGACAGTCGTACCGTAGATACGTGCGAGCGCGAGCAGCATCGGCAGCGAGGGCTGGCGCTGCCCGGTCTCCAGGCGGGACAGGTGCGCGGGCGACAGCCCGGCGGCGCGGGCCGCGGCCTCCAGGGTGAGGGAGGCACGGCGGCGCAGCGCGCGGAGCTGGGGCGCGACGGCGGGCAGGGCATCGACCAGCCCGGCCGCATCAGCCTCGGCCCGGAGTCCCGGCTCGGGCTCGGTCCCGGGTTCTGGCCCGGTCTCGGGAGAGCTCATGCTCTCCATTCAGCCGGATGCTTGCCTCTGCGGCAAATTTGTTGCCTCAGAGGCAAAAACCCCGGATGTCAACGGTTGGCGACCGCCTGCTTGATCAGCGTCTTGCCGAAGTCCCACACCAGCCCGCCCCCACTGTGGGCGTCATCCATCACGTCCGTGAAGGCGTCGACGAACCGGTCCACCTCGCGCTCGCCGATGATGAGCGGCGGGATCAGCTTGATCACCTCCAGGTGGTCCCCGGAGACCTGAGTGAGGATCCGGTGCCGCCGCAGCAGCGGTACGACGACCATCTGCGCGAACAGGCCCTTGCGCGCGGCCTGCAGCATGGTCCAACGGCTCCGCAGCTTCAGCGAGTCGGGCCTGCCGAACTCGATGCCGATCATCAGACCCCGACCGCGGACGTCGGCAAGCAGCTCGTACTTGTCGATCAGTGCCGCGAGCCGGGACCTCAGCTGCTCCCCGGTCGCCCGCGCGTTCGCGACGATCTGCTCGTCCTCGATGACGGACAGCACGGCGAGCCCTGCGGCCATGGCCTGTGCGTTGGATCCGAAGCTCGCCGAGTGGACCAGCACGCGGTCCATGGACGAGTAGACCTTCTTGAAGATCCAGTCCTTGCCGAGGGTGGCGCCCACCGGCACATATCCGCCGGAGAGCGCCTTGGCCACACACACCAGGTCCGGCTCCACACCGTCCTCGTGCTGATGGGCGTAGAAGTCCCCGGTGCGGCCCAGTCCGGTCTGCACCTCGTCCGCGATGAGCAGCGCCTTGTGCTTGTGCAGCAGTTCCTGGGCGGCCCGCAGATAGCCGGACGGGGCCTCGTGCACGCCCTTGCCCTGGATCGGCTCGACGATCAGTGCGGCGACGTCGCCCTTCTTCAACTCCCTTGCCAGGGCGTCGAGATCGCCGAGCGGTACGGCCGTGTCGGGCAGCAGCGGGGCGAAGCCGTCCCGGAAGCCGGACTCGCCGTTGACCGACAGCGATCCGGTGGTCAGCCCGTGAAAGGCGTGGTCGCAGTACAGGATCCGGGGCCTGCCGGTGACGAACCGCGCGAACTTCAGCGCGGTCTCCACCGCCTCCGTACCGCTGTTGCCGAAGAAGACGCGGTCCAGGTGCGGGCTGTGCGCGAGCAGCTTCTCGGCCAGCAGTCCGGGCAGCGGCTGGCAGTCGAAGCGGGTGAGGTCGGCGAGCTGGGCGTCCAGGACGTCGTGCAGCGCCTTGCGGACGACGGGGTGGTGGCGCCCCAGGCCCATCACCCCGAACCCGGCGAGCATGTCCAGATAGTCGTCGCCGTCCGCGTCCCAGAAGTAGGCGCCCTCGGCCCGCTCGTAGACCATGTCGAAGCCGATGGTGTGCAGCATGCGCGGGAGCTGGTGGTTGAGGTGCCTGGTGTGCAGTTCGTAGCGCTCGGCTCCGCGCTCGGCAAGGAGTCTGCCTAGGTCGAACTCCGTGGTCATTCGGCTTTCTCCTTGACGGCTTTCTCCTTGACGGCTTTCTTCTTGACCGGCACGACGGCACGTCCTTCATGGCCGTCGACACGACCCTGACCGCGGCCGGTACGACCCTCATGGCCGCCCTCGGCCTCCTTCAGGGCGAGGCTCGCGCTGATCCGTCCGGCGACCTCCACGGGTGTGAGCCCGATGTCGGCGAGCACCTCGCTCCGCTTGGCGTGCGCGAGGAACTGCTCCGGGATGCCGAACCGCCGTACGGGCACGTCGACTTCGGCGTCGCCCAGCGCGAGCGCCACGGCGGAGCCGACTCCGGACGAGCGGCTGTTGTCCTCGACCACGGCCACCAACCGGTGCTCGGCGGCGAGCGGCGCGAGAGCGGGGTCGACCGGCTTGACCCAACGCGGGTCGACGACGGTGCAGTTGATGCCGCGGGCCTGGAGCAGTTCTGCCGCCTGGAGGCACACCGGCGCCATCACGCCGACGGCGACCAGAAGGACCTCCGGCTCGCCCGCGTCCCGGTGCAGCACGTCCAGGCCGCCCACCCGGTCCACCGCCGGGATCGACGGTCCGACCGACTCCTTGGGGAACCGCACCAGCGTGGGCGCGTCGTCGACGGCCACCGCCTCCCGCAGCTGCGCCCGCAGCTGGTCGGCGTCGCGCGGCGCGGCGATCCTGAGGCCTGGCACGACCTGGAGGATCGACAGGTCCCACATGCCGTTGTGGGAGGCCCCGTCGGCACCCGTGACGCCGGCCCGGTCCAGCACGAAGGTCACCCCGCACCCGTGCAGGGCGACGTCCATCAGCAGCTGGTCGAAGGCACGGTTCAGGAACGTGGCGTAGATGGCGACCACGGGATGCACCCCGCCCGTCGCGAGCCCCGCCGCCGACACGGCCGCGTGCTGCTCGGCGATCCCGACGTCCCAGACCCGGTCCGGGAACCGCTCCGCGAACTTGCCGAGCCCGACGGGATGCAGCATGGCCGCCGTGATCGCCACGACGTCCTCGCGCTCCTCGCCGATCCGCACGATCTCGTCGCCGAACACCGACGTCCAGGACGGTCCGTTGGACGGCGCGAGCGGCTCGCAGGTCAGCGGGTCCATCACGCCGACGGTGTGGAAGTGGTCCTCCTCGTGGGCGAGGGCGGGTTCATAGCCGCGCCCCTTCTCCGTGAGGCAGTGGATCAGCACCGGCCCGTGGAAGCGCTTGGCCCGCCGCAGCGCGGACTCGACGGCGCCGATGTCGTGCCCGTCGATCGGGCCGACGTACTTCAGACCCAGGTCCTCGAACATGCCCTGCGGTGCGAAGGCGTCCTTGAAGCCCTTCTTCGCGCCGTGCAGCGACTCGTAGATCGTGTTGCCCACCAGCGGTGTCCGCAGCAGTACGTCCTTGCCCCAGGCCAGGACCCTCTCGTAGCTGTCGGTCGTGCGCAGGGTGGCCAGGTGGTTGGCCAGGCCGCCGATGGTGGGCGCGTACGAGCGCTCGTTGTCGTTGACGACGATGATCAGGGGCCGGTCCTTGGCGGCCGCGATGTTGTTGAGCGCCTCCCAGGCCATGCCGCCGGTCAGCGCACCGTCGCCGATCACCGCGACGACGTGCCCCTTCTCGCCCTGCACCTGACGCGCCTTGGCGAGCCCGTCGGCCCAGCCGAGCGCGGTGGAGGCGTGGCTGTTCTCGACGATGTCGTGCTCGGACTCCTCCCGCGACGGGTAGCCGGACAGGCCCCCCTTGCCGCGCAGCTTGGAGAAGTCCTGGCGCCCCGTCAAAAGCTTGTGTACGTAGCTCTGGTGACCGGTGTCCCAGACGATGCGGTCGACCGGCGACTCGAAGACCCGGTGGAGCGCGATGGAGAGTTCGACCACCCCCAGATTGGGTCCGAGATGTCCACCGGTCCTGGCGACCGCGTGCACCAGGAACTCCCTGATCTCGTCGGACAGTTCACCGAGTTCCGCCTCGGACAGCGCCTTCAGGTCACGTGGTCCCCGGATGCTCTCCAGAATCGTCACGCTCGGGCCCCCTCTCGGTCCGTGCCTTGCTTCAGCTCACAGTCACTTCTGGTTTCCCCGTGACGATGGAGGCGCCCGTGGCGTCCCCGTCCTGCTCCATCTGCTCGGCGATCTTCATCGCCTCTTCGATCAGGGTCTCGACGATCCTGGACTCGGGGACGGTCTTGATGACCTCGCCCTTGACGAAGATCTGGCCCTTGCCGTTGCCGGAGGCGACCCCCAGGTCCGCCTCCCGCGCCTCACCGGGGCCGTTCACCACACACCCCATGACGGCGACACGCAACGGCACCTCCATGCCCTCCAGGCCCGCCGTGACCTCGTCGGCCAGCTTGTAGACGTCGACCTGGGCGCGGCCGCAGGACGGACAGGAGACGATCTCCAGGCGTCGCTGCCTGAGGTTCAGGGACTCCAGGATCTGGATGCCCACCTTGACCTCCTCGACCGGCGGGGCCGAGAGGGACACGCGGATGGTGTCGCCGATGCCCTGGGAGAGCAGGGCGCCGAAGGCCACGGCCGACTTGATCGTGCCCTGGAAGGCCGGGCCCGCCTCCGTCACACCGAGGTGGAGGGGGTAGTCGCACTGGGCGGCCAGCTGCCGGTAGGCCTCGACCATCACGACCGGGTCGTTGTGCTTGACCGAGATCTTGATGTCGCGGAAGTCGTGCTCCTCGAAGAGGGACGCCTCCCACAGGGCCGACTCGGCGAGCGCCTCGGGCGTGGCCTTGCCGTACTTCTGGAGCAGACGGCGGTCCAGCGAGCCGGCGTTGACGCCGATGCGGATCGGGGTGCCGTGGTCCTTCGCGGCCCGCGCGATCTCCTTGACCTTGTCGTCGAACTGCTTGATGTTGCCCGGGTTCACACGGACCGCCGCACAGCCGGCCTCGATCGCCGCGAACACGTACTTCGGCTGGAAGTGGATGTCCGCGATCACCGGGATCTGGGACTTGCGGGCGATCGTCGCGAGCGCGTCCGCGTCGTCCTGCGTCGGACACGCCACGCGCACGATCTGGCAGCCGGAGGCCGTGAGCTCCGCGATCTGCTGGAGAGTGGCGCCGATGTCCGACGTACGCGTCGTCGTCATCGACTGCACCGACACAGGGGCACCACCCCCCACCGCCACCGGGCCGACCTGGATCTGCCGCGACTCACGCCGCTCGGCGATCGGCCGGAGGGGTACCTCGGGAACGCCCAAGGAGATGGCGGTCACGGCGTCACTCCCGGTTCCCGGAGACCGTCTCGCGCATGGCGCGCAGCGACTCCTTGAGCGAACCCATGGTGGCGAGGACGGCGGTGGGCTCGTAGCCGCAGTGCGCCATGCAGTTGGCGCAGCGCGGGTCCTTGCCGCGGCCGTACTTGTCCCAGTCGGTCTCCTCGATCAGCTCGCGGTAGGTCGGGACGTACCCGTCGCTCATCAGGTAGCAGGGGCGCTGCCAGCCGAACAGCGAGTAGTTCGGGATCGCCCAGGCGGTGCACGGGAAGTCGACCTTGCCCTCGAGGAAGTCGAGGAACAGCGGCGAGTGGTTCAGCCGCCACTTGCGGCGGTTGCCGCCCGCGAAGGCCTTCTTGAACAGCTCGCGGGTCTGCTCGACGCCCAGGAAGTGCTCCTGGTCGGGGGCCTTCTCGTAGGCGTAGGCGGGCGAGATCATCATCTCGTCGACCTTGAGGTCGTCGTTGAGGAAGTTGAGCACCTCGATGATGGTCTGCGGGGTGTCGGTGTTGAAGAAGGTCGAGTTGGTGGTGACCCGGAAGCCGCGCCGCTTGGCCTCCTTGATCGCCTCCACCGCCTCGTCGAACACACCTTCCTTCGCCACGGACTCGTCGTGGCGCTCGCGCAGACCGTCGATGTGCACGGCGAAGGCGAAGTAGGGCGAGGGCTTGAACTTTTCCATCTTCTTGCGCATCAGCAGGGCATTGGTGCACAGGAAGACGTACTTCCGCTTGGCCACCAGCTGCCGCACGATCTCATCGATCTGCGGATGCATCAGCGGCTCACCGCCGGCGATGGACACCATGGGCGCACCGGATTCGAGCACGGCCCCCACGGCCTGGGCCACCGGCATGCGCTGCTTGAGTACTCCGGCCGGGTGCTGGATCTTGCCGCAGCCCTCGCACTTGAGGTTGCAGGCGAAAAGCGGTTCCAGCTCGACGATCAGCGGAAACTTGTCCCGCCGACGGAGCTTTTGTTCGGCCAAGTAAGTAGCGACCTTGATGGACTGACGCAGCGGCATGGCCATCTGGCTCACCTCCTGGGGAGCAGCAAAGAACGGTGCCATTCAAAGAATGCGGGAAGAACGGAACGAAGGACGCGGAAAGCTGATATTCCACCGCGCAACGTGCCGATCCGGACGAGTTCATGTTCTGGAGCGTCCACGACCACCCGGACGGCCGCAACCGGGCGCTCACCCGCGTGCACGGCGCTCAGGAGCGTGGCCGCCGATTCCATGTCGACCGCGATTGCACCGGTCGAGAGCAGATCGGACCGTTCCTGACCACGGATGATGTGATCGGAGCCGGTGAGAGGTCCGGTGTGGACGGTGCGGCCGGGAATGGTCCGCGCGAGCTCTTTGACGAGTAGGTCGGTCCCGACGCACGGAATGGTTCCACCCGGATCCCGGGTCTCCTCGGCGACGACCAGATCGCCTGGATGCATACCAGGAGCGAGTCCCGCGCAGAACCCGGTGGCGAGCACGGCGGCACCGCTGAGGGCCGGGTCGCCCAGGATCCGGGTGACGGAGCGTTGGGCCGCCCGGGGGCCCATGCCGGTCCGCAGCACGGTGACCGGCCCGCCGGCACCGCCACGGTCGCTCGTGCGCAGGGCGAACTGCTCGATGCCGAGCGCGCAGGCGATCAGCAGCGGGGCCGGGGCGGGCTGTGGGCTCATCAGCTCACCTTGGCCTCGGCGAGGGACGGCTCGGGCTTCTCGGCGAAGGGCTCTCCATGGACGTACCGGCCGAGGGCGGTGAGCGGGAAGACCTGCCGGTAGAGGTGGTAGTTGATCGAGAAGTCCCAGGGGAACCCGGTGCCGGTGAAGTACGGCTCGTCCCAGGAGCCGTCCTCCCGCTGGGTGGCCGCGAGCCATTCGATGCCGCGTTCGACGGCCTTGGAGTCCTTCTCCCCCGCCGCCAGCAGCGCCATCAGCGCCCAGGCGGTCTGCGAGGCCGTGGAGGCGCCCTTGCCGCTCCACTCCTTGACGTACCTGTAGGAGCGCAGGTCCTCGCCCCAGCCGCCGTCGTCGTTCTGGACGGACTCCAGCCAGCTCACCGCGCGGCGGATCGCCGGGTGCGAGCCCGGGAAGCCGGCCGCCACCAGGGCGGGTACGACGGATCCGGTGCCGTAGATGTAGTTCACGCCCCAGCGCCCGAACCACGAGCCGTCCGGCTCCTGCTCGGCGAGCAGCCACTGGATGCCGCGCCGGGTACGCGGGTCGTGGGCGAGGCCCTCGACGGCCAGCATCTCCACCACGTGGGCCGTGACGTCCGCCGACGGTGGGTCGATGACCTCGCCGAAGTCGCAGAACGGCAGCCGGTTGGGGAACGGGCTGGTGTTGTCGACGTCGAAGGCGCCCCACGCCCCGTTCCTCGACTGCATCCCGAGGTTCCAGCGCACCCCGCGGCCGATCGCCCGCTCCATCCGCTCCGGGTCGTGATGCCTGACCCGGCGCAGTGCGAGGACCACCTCCGCGGTGTCGTCGATGTCGGGGTAGTTGTCGTTGTGGAACTCGAACGCCCAGCCGCCCGGGGGCAGTTGGGGCCGCTTGACCGCCCAGTCACCGGGCCGGACGATCTCCTCGCCCAGCATCCAGTCGGCGGCCTTGACGAGCTGCGGATGGTCGGCGGGCACACCCGCGTCGACCAGCGCGATGGTCGCGAGGCAAGTGTCCCAGACCGGCGACTGGCAGGCCTCGATCATCCGGGCCCCGTCCTCGCGCCAGATGGCGAAGCGGTCCAGCGACGCCAGCCCCTCGCGCATCACGGGGTGCTGGAGGTCGTAACCGAGCAGGTGCAGGGCGATGATCGAGTACACCGCCGGCGGCTGGATGCCTCCCCAGCAGCCGTCGTTCTCCTGCCGCTCGATGATCCAGCGTGCGGCGCTGTTCATGGCCGCTCTGCGCAGCCTGCGCGGGGCGACCTTGCGCAGCTGGTGCAATGCCTTGTCGAGCCGCTGGAAGGCGCCGTCCCAACTGGCCGCCGGAGCGAGAGGCTTGGGCGGGTTGGGGCGGGCCGGATCGGTGTGCAGCTCGTCGAGCGGGAAGGGCGCGGGCCGTACCGGGCGCTTCGCGGAGACGACCGTCAGCGGGACGATGGTCTGCCGGGCCCAGCAGCCGAAGTCGTAGATGTTGAGCGGGACCCACTTGGGGAAGTAGATGAGCTCCGGCGGGAGTTCGGGCAGGTCCTCCCACTTCCACCAGCCGAACAGGGCCAGCCAGATCCGGGTGAACACACGGGAGGCGGCGATGCCGCCCTGCTCGCGGATCCAGGCGGAGGCCTTGGCCATGTGCGGGGCTTCGGGCGCGTCGCCGGCCAGGCGGAGGGCGACGTACGCCTCGATGGTGGCGGAGAGTTCGCCGGGCGCGCCGTAGAAGGTGCCCCAGGTGCCGTCCTCGCGCTGCTCGCCCCGGATGAAGAGCGCCGCGGCCTGAGTGGTCTTCTCGTCGCGGATGCCCAGGAACTGACGGAGCAGCAGGTCCTCGGCGTCCATGGTGACGTTCGTCTCGAGGTCGCCCTTCCACCAGCCCTGGGCGTCCTGCTTCGCCAGCAGGAAGTCGGTGGCGCGCCGGGCGGCGCGTACGGCGGCTTCGTGGACCCCGGCCGCCACGGGGGTTTCGCTGTCGGTGTCGCTGGCCGCGGCTGCCCGGGGTGGCAGTGCCCCGGTGCTTCCGTCGGTCGTCGCTGTCATGGCTTCCCCTTCGTGCAGTGCTACTGGTAGTGCGTCTGCTGTGGGTCCGCCGTCGGCCGGTGCGCTGGCTCACGCTGCACCGGCCGGCGACTAAGCGAGGGTTATTCGACCGATACTGATCATCTCTTTTCGCCCGGTGGTGATCATCTCTTTCGTACGACGACGAAGTCGGCGAGTGCCGTGAACTGGTCCCGCACCCGGTCGGGCATGTCCACGGCGTCGAGGGCCTCGACGGCGATGGCGTGCTGACGGCGCGCCTCATCGGCGGTCCACTCGCGGCCGCCCGCCTCCTCGATGAGGGCGGCGCGGGCGGCGAACTCCTCCTCCGAGAAGTTCTCGAAGTCGCTGCTCTTGGCGTCGGCGGCGAGGATTTCGCCGAGCTGCTGGGAAGCGGAGCCGCCCGCCGCGAGCGCGGCCACCACCGGCAGGGACTTCTTGCGCTGGCGCAGGTCGCTCCAGGTCTGCTTGCCGGTGGAGACGGGGTCGCCCCAGATGCCGAGGAGGTCGTCGACGGCCTGGAAGGCGAGGCCCAGGTGGTAGCCGTACTTCTCCAGGATGTCGGCGGTGCCGTCGTCCGCGCCGCCGAGCACGGCGCCGATGGAGCTGGCGCAGGCGAGCAGGGCGCCGGTCTTGTTGCCCTCCATCTCCAGGCACTCCTCGACGCTGACGCGGTCGCGGTGCTCGTAGGAGATGTCCTGCGCCTGGCCGTCGATGAGGGCGCGGGTCGCGGTGGTCAGGCGACGGGTGGCACGGCCGGCCTCGACGGTGCCGAGCTCCAGCAGGACCTCGTTGGCGAGCGCGAACATGGCGTCGCCGACGAGGATGGCCTGCGCGGGCCCGTGCACCTTCCAGACGGTGTCGCGGTGGCGGCGCTGTTCGTCGCCGTCCATCAGGTCGTCGTGCAGCAGCGAGAAGTTGTGGACCAGTTCGACTGCGACGGCGCCGGGGATGCCAACTTCGGGCGCGGCGCCGGTGACCTCGGCGGAGAGCACCGCGAGGGCCGGGCGTACGGCCTTGCCGCCGTCGCCGGCCGTGGGGTTGCCGTCAGCGTCGATCCAGCCGAAGTGGTAGGCGGAAACGGTGTCCATGGGAGGGGCCAGGCGGTCGATCGCCGCCCGCAGTACCGGCGTGGCCAGGGTCCTACCGCGCTCCAGGAGCGCGGTCACGTCGACCGCGGTCTCTCGAGCGGCCTTCGAGGCCGGGGGCACAGTGGGCACGTTCTCTCCTCTTGTTGCGGTACCGGGGGTGCGGGGACCTGCCGCCGTGTGCTGGTTCAGCATCACGCCGCCTCCTCTACGTCGAAGAGGTGGCTGGGGCGGGGCCGGCCCAGGGCGCTCAGCGCGGCGCCGGCCGCACTCACGCCACTGCGGACCGCACTCTCCATGGTCGCGGGCCACCCTGTGGCGGTCCACGCTCCGGCCAGATACAGACCGGGTGCCTTGGTACGGGCGCCGGGCCGCAGCCGCCCGACGCCTGGGGTGGGAGCGAACGTCGCCGTGCGCTCCCTGGTCACGAAGAAGTCCTTCACCTGCGCGCCCCGCGCCTTGGGCAACAGCCGCTCCAGCTCGGGCAGATACCGATCGCGCAGGGCGGCGACGGGCGCGTCGATCTCGTCCTGCGCGGCCGACTGGGACAGGGCGAGGTACTGGCCGCCGCGCAGCCCGGAGGCAGCGGTGCGGTCGAACACCCATTGCACCGGGGTGCCGAGCGCCGCGAAGAACGGCCGGCTGAGCACCTGGCGGTCGTACACGACATGCACGTTCAGGATCGGCGCGGTGCCGATCTCCAGTAGCCGTTCGGGAGCGTCGAGGGAGCCCTCGGGCAGCAGGTCGTGGGCCTCACGCTGGGCAACGGCGAGCACGACGGTGTCCGCCCGCAGTGTCTCGCCGGGAACCTGAACGCTCCAACGTCCGTTCTCGTCAGTGGAGATGGAGGTGACTCGTGTACGGACCTCGGTACGGACGCCCGCGGAGTCGAGCGCCTTGCGGGCCAGCCGGTCGTGCAGTTCGCCCAGCGGGACATGCGCCCATCCGATGTCGGCCGCGCCCGGGTCGGACAGCAGACCGGTCTTGAACACCATCGCGGCGAGCCCCAGCGAGGCGTCGCCAGCGACCGCGTTGAGAGTGGCGACCCCGACCAGGTCCCACAGGGCCTCGACGGCACGCGCCGACTGACCGTGCGAGGTCAGCCAGCTGCCGAAGTCCTGGGTGTCCAGGGCCGGATCGGCGAGGTCGAGCCCCTTGAGCGCGAGCGCGGCACGCCCGACCTTGGCGCGATCGGCGAGCGACAGATGCGGATACGTCGCCAGGCTCCGGCCCAGGTGCAGGGGTACGGGCAGCGCGTCGCGCCGCAGCCTGCCCAGGCGCCGCCCCTCGGGCCGCGCGACGTCGACCACGGGAACGTCGAGGCGGTCCTGCAGCGGTGCCAGCGCCGTGCCCTCGATCCGGTCGAGGAACCAGCGGTAGGCGGTGCAGCAGCGCAGATAGACGTGCTGTCCGTTGTCGACGACCAGGTCGCCGCGCTGGAAGGAGAAGGCCAGGCCACCGAGTCTCGGCCTGCCCTCGATCAGGGTGACGCGCACTCCGGCGTCGGCGAGGGCGAGCGCGGCGGTGATGCCGGCGAGCCCGCCGCCGACCACGACAGCGTCCTTCCCGGAGCCTGACGGGACGTCGGCGAGCGACCCTTGTGGCGGCGTGCCGTCGGTCATCGTGCACCCTCCCCTGGCCGACCGCCGTGCAGGTGCTTGAACGGTGCACGGCCGGTCGTCTCAGTCAGGGACGCGACAGGGCAGCGGAGGGTTGCCCGCCACTTTTCGCCGGTGGCATCACCTTGGACCGGAATGTCCATCAGGCACGCCTCCTGACGGCACGGCTGACGGTTCGGCGGGTCGCATGCCGGGCGTCCAGACCGGACAGACCCCGAACGGCGACGTAGGCCTTCTCGCGGCCGGGCAGGGAGACCCGGCCGCGCAGCACGGCCTCCGGGTCCCGCTCGATGCGGTCGAGGAGGCGCAGATAGATGCCGGCCATCGCGGCGACACAGGCGCCGCTGCGCCGGTCCAGCATGGGGAGCAGCCGGTAGCCCTCGGCGAAAAGGGCGCGGGCCCGACGCACTTCGAAGTGCACGAGGCCCGCGAAGTCGGAGCCCTCCGGTGGGGTCGGCCCGCTGAAGCCGGCCGAGCAGCCGAATTTCGCGAGGTCGTCGGAGGGCAGATAGGTGCGTCCGCCCTCGGCGTCCTCGCGGACGTCCCGCAGGATGTTGGTGAGCTGGAGGGCCAGCCCCAGCGTGTCGGCGTACTCGGGGGCGCGCTCGGCGCCGCGCGCGCCGGGTCCGGTGCCGAACACGCCGAGCGAGAGCCGTCCGATGGCGCCGGCCACGCAGCGGCAGTAGACCTTCAGGTCGTCCCAGGTCTCGTAGGTCTCGCCGCGTACGTCCATCAGGACGCCGTCGATGAGCTCGTCCAGGCCGCCGAGCGGAATCGGGAAGGCCCCGGCGGCGTGGGCGAGCGCGACGGCCACGGGGTCGGTGTCGTCCTCGGCGACCGCTCCGTCGCGGATCCGGGTCAGCAGCTTGCGGGTGTCCTCGAGCCTGGCGATCTTGACGTCGCCGCTCAGGGCACCGTCGCCGATGTCGTCGACGCGGCGCGAGAACGCGTACAGCGCCGACATCGCGCGGCGCTTGGGCGTGGGCAGCAGCCTGATGCCGTAGGCGAAGTTCCGGGCCTGCTGCCCCGTGACGGCCTCGCAGTAGCTGTAGGCGGCGAGTACCGGTGCGGACGCGTGTGGTGCAGACTCCACGGTCCGGATCACCCCTCTCCTCGCAGAGTCACGCCCACCTCGCGCAGCAGTTGGAGCTTGCTGGCCTTGGGCGGGCCGGGAAGTACGTCGTATTCGGCGGCGGCGATCGCACGGATCGCCGCCCTTCCCCCGGCCACGAAACCCGCCAGCAGCAGCTTGAGCCTGCCGTGGACGCTACCCACCAGGGGGGTGCCTTCATTCAGGAGGGCCAGAGCACGTTCGGCTTCGTATGCAACCAGTGCGCGCACCGATGCGCCTGCTGTTTTTACCGCCAGATCGGTTTCCTGGACGTGAAAACGCTTCATGTCCTGCGCGGGCAGGTAAATCCGGTCACGACCGAGATCCTCGGCGACGTCCTGGAGGTGCTCGACGATCTGCAGCGCCGTGCACACCGCGTCGGAACGGCGGATCCGCTCGGGCGTCCCGGTCCCGGTGACGGCGAGGACGAGCCGGCCGACCGGGTTGGCGGACAGTTCGCAGTAGGCAAGGAGATCGTCGTAGGTCTCGTACCGCCCGACGAGCTGGTCCTGGCGGTTGGCAGCGATCAGGCCGAGGAAGGGCTCGGGGGTCAGTGAGCAGCGGCGGACGGTGTACTGCAGGCGGCGCAGCAGGGGGTGGCCGGGGGTGCCGTCGAAGACCCGGCGCAGGTCGGCCTCGAAGGCGTCGAGGAGCGCGAGCCGGTCCTCGGCCTCCTCGGGCGACACGCCGAGCAGACGGGCGTCGGCACCGCCGGGAGCGAGATCGCCGTCGCCGATGTCGTCCACGAGGCGGGCGAAGCCGTAGACGGCCATGAGGTCGGTCCGCCAGGCCCTGGGCAGGAAGAACGGCGCCACGGGGAAGTTCTCCGCGGCGGCCTTGTCGAGTGTGTCGCGCTCCGGTTCACCTGGGCGCGCGGATTTTCCCGTCACCGTGGACTGCCCGGCCCAAGGACGGCACATGCTGCGTGGAGCTGGGGAGTTTCCGTAGCCATTGCCGTCACATCTCCCGTTCTACACCGCAGACCCAATGCACACTATTTCGGACACGCCGCCCGGACGTCCGCGCCGCGGCCCGGAGAGAGGGGTGTCGTGCCTTATCGCCCTACTTGCCGCGTTTCGGTACCGGTACAGCTTACGTTGTACAACGATGCGGGGCCCGTGGGGGTGTCCTGCACATCACAACAACACACCGATTGGTGTCAAGCTTCCCAGGACCAGGCGAAGTTGACGTTTCCTTTGCAGACGCGGGGCCCCGCCGGGGCAGTTCCGGCGGGGCCCGGTCAAGCCTGCTGGGCCGCTCGGCCCATGTCCGGGTGGACTACTTGCCCGTGAACTTCTCGTACTCCTTGAGGACCTCGTCCGTCGGTCCGTCCATGCGCAGCTCGCCACGTTCCAGCCACAGGACGCGGTTGCAGGTGTCGCGGATCGACTTGTTGTTGTGACTGACGAGGAACACGGTGCCGGCTTCCTTGCGCAGCTCGCGGATACGTTCCTCGGAGCGCTTCTGGAACTTGCGGTCGCCGGTGGCCAGCGCCTCGTCGATCATGAGGACGTCATGGTCCTTGGCCGCGGCGATGGAGAAGCGCAGCCGGGCCGCCATGCCGGAGGAGTACGTGCGCATCGGCAGGGTGATGAAGTCGCCCTTCTCGTTGATGCCCGAGAAGTCGACGATCTCCTGGTAGCGCTCCTTGATCTGCTCGCGGGACATGCCCATGGCGAGCCCGCCCAATATGACGTTGCGCTCGCCGGTGAGGTCGTTCATCAGCGCCGCGTTCACGCCCAGCAGCGAGGGCTGGCCATCGGTGTAGACCTTGCCCTTCTCGGGCGGGAGCAGGCCGGCGATGGCGCGCAGCAGGGTGGACTTGCCGGAGCCGTTGGAGCCGATCAGGCCGATGGCCTCGCCGCGATAGGCGACGAAGGAGACACCGCGGACCGCGTGCACCTTGCGCACGCCCCGCTCCTCGCCACGCTTGAGGATGCGGCTGAGCGCGGCGGTGGCGCTGCCCTTGCCCGTCTTGGCGCCGTTGACGCGGTAGACGATGTGCAACTCGTCCGCGATGACGGTGGGGATGTGGGAATCCGTCCTGTGCTCAGCCACGGCCGTACCTCTCCTCCGCCTTCCAGAAGTACACGAAGCCGCCGACGGCCACCAGCACGGACCAGCCGAGCGCGACCGCCCAGACGTGGTCGGGCAGGTTCGAGGAGCCGTAGCCGTCGATGAGGGCGAAGCGCATCAGGTCCATGTAGACGGCGGCCGGGTTCCACTGCAGGACGGTCGCGATCCACTCAGGCTTGCCCTCGAGCATGATCGGGATGGAGAACATCACGCCGGACGCGTACATCCACGTACGCATCACGAACGGCATGAGCTGCGCCAGGTCCGGCGTCTTGGAGCCCGCCCGGGCCATGATCATCGCGAGGCCGGTGTTGAAGAGGAACTGCAGGACGAGCACCGGAACGATCAGCAGCCAGGACATGGCCGGGTAACTGCCGAAGGCCAGGGCCACGGCGAACAGGACGATCATCGAGAACAGCAGCTGCTGGAGCTGCTGGAGCGCGAAGGAGATCGGCAGCGAGGCGCGCGGGAAGTGCAGGGCGCGGACCAGGCCGAGGTTGCCGGAGATCGCGCGTACGCCAGCCATCACCGAGCTCTGGGTGAAGGTGAAGACGAAGACGCCCGTGACCAGGAACGGGATGTACACCTCGCGGGACATGCCGCGGTCGGCCTGGAGGATCAGGCCGAAGATGAAGAAGTACACGGCCGCGTTCAGCAGCGGGGTGGCCACCTGCCAGAGCTGGCCGAGCTTCGCCTGGCTGTACTGGGCGGTCAGCTTCGCCCGCGAGAACGCGAGGATGAAGTGACGCCGGTCCCAGAGCTGGCGGACGTACTCGAACAGCGAGGGGCGGGCGCCGCTCACGGACAGCCCGTACTTGGCGGCCAGCTCGGCCGCCGTGAGTCCCTCGTCGGGCGACGGAGGCGCGCTCACCGCGACTGAGCCGTCGTGCGTTGTCTCACTCACCAGTTGAAACTTTCGTCTTCGAGATGCGCAGCCTGTGCGGGCATGGCATGAACCTGGGGCCGGGGTACGGTCCGGTGGCTGCTCTCAGGGTCGAGCTTGTCAGATGACGGGAGGTCGGCCCAGTCGGGTCAGCCGCCACACCGTACGCCACTTCATGGGCCTGCGGGGACCGCATGAAGTGGTCCAGCCTTCCCGGAATCCGCCGAACCATGCCCGCAGGGCGGGGCGGGAGGGGCGGCGGGCGAGGGTGAGCAGCATCCAGACGCCCAGATAGACCGGGACAAGGGGGGCGGGAAGGTTGCGGCGGGCGAGCCAGACGCGGTTGCGGGCGACCATGCGGTGGTAGACCGCGTGCCGCGAGGGCGCGGTCGTGGGGTGGTACAGCACCATGTCGGACCGGTAGTCGATCATCCAGCCCGCGTCGAGGGCCCGCCATGCCAGGTCGGTTTCCTCGTGGGCGTAGAAAAATTCGTCCGGCAGCCCGCCGACTTCGGCGAAGACCTGGGTCCGGACTGCGTTGGCGCCGCCGAGGAACGTGGTGACCCGGGAGGAGCGCATCGGGTCGGAGGCGCGCAGCCGGGGGACGTGCCGGCGCTGGGTGACGCCGTTGTCCGGGTCGGCGATGCGGAAGCTGATGATGCCGAGCTGCGGGTCGGCCGCGAAGGCTGCGCGGCAGAGCTCGGCGGTGTCGTGGTGCGCGAGGAGGCCGTCGTCGTCGAGGAAGAGCAATATGTCGACATCGTGACCGCTGGGGCCGAAGGCCTCGATGCCGACGTTGCGGCCGCCGGGGATGCCGAGGTTCTCCGGCAGCTCGATCGTGCGGACGCCTTCGGGGACGTCCGGGACCGGGGAGCCGTTGCCGACCACGACGACCTCGACCCGGTCGCCGTCCTGCTTGGCGACGGAGTCGAGGAGGGCGCGCAGTTCGTCGGGGCGGTTGCCCATGGTGATGATCACCGCGCCGACCTTCATCGGCGCGCTCACTTCAGCCTGCTCGACGCGAGGATGGACACGAGGTGCAGCACGGTCTGCAGCAGCGCGATGCCGGCCAGCACCGCGACGCCGAGCCGGGAGAAGAACAGGTCGCCGCGGATCTGGTCGACGATCGCCAGGACCAGGATCAGCAGGGACGCCTCGATACCGAGGACGAGGCGGTGGAACTTGAGGGCACCGGCGGCCTTGCGGGCCAGCGCCATGCCGGAGGAGCGCATCTCGGACGCGGCCTCCTGGACCGGCGGCTTCCCGGCCTGGTGCCGGGCGACCCCGACGAGGTCGGTCTCGGCCTTGATCAGGATGGCGCCGAGGGCGGCCAGGGTGCCGAGGAAGGCCCACAGCCAGTCGATTCGGCCGCTGCCCCACAGGTCGGCCGCGCGCAGGCCGAAGCCGACGAGCACCGCGGCGTCGGTGAGGTAGGCGCCGACGCGGTCGAGGTAGACCCCGCCCAGGGAGTACTGCTTCTTCCAGCGCGCGATCTCGCCGTCGACGCAGTCCAGCAGCAGGTAGAGCTGGACCATGACCACGCCGAGCACGGCCCCCGGGATCCCCGGCACGAGAAGTGCCGGGGCCGCGAGTACGCCGCATACGGTCATCAGGTATGTGAGCTGGTTGGGCGTGACCCTGGTGTTCACCAGGTAGCGGTCGACCCGCAGGGACACCTCGCGCATGTAGAGGCGTCCCATCCAGTGCTCACCGCTGCGCCTGTCCTTCACCCCCGCGGGGTGAACGACGGGGCGGAGTTCAGCTACCGATGGCCTTGACATAGTCGGCGTAGATGTCCTTGATCTGGTCGGTTGTCAGGTCGAGGTGTTCGAGGATCGTGTAGCGGCCGGGCCTGGTCTGCGGAGCGAACTCCACGACGCGGACGAACTCGTCGTCCGTGAAGCCGATCTCCTCCGGCAGTACCGGCAGCCCGTGCCGACGCAGCACCTCGGCCATGTAGGCCGACTCCTCGTGGGCTCCGCGCAGGTACATCGCGAAGGCCGCGCCCAGTCCGCACTGCTCGCCGTGGGCGGCGGCGCGCTTCGGGTACAGCAGGTCGAAGGCGTGGTTGATCTCGTGGCACGCGCCGGAGGACGGACGGGAGTCACCCGACACCGACATGGCGATACCGCTGAGCACCAGCGCCTCGGCCAGCACCTGCAGGAAGTCGGTGTCCCCGATGCCGCCGGGGTGGCGCAGCACCGCCTCGCCGGCCTGCCGGGCGATCGCCGCCGCGAGGCCGTCGATCTTCTCGCCCTTGACCCGGTGCGCCAGCTCCCAGTCCGCGATCGCGGAGATGTTGGAGACGGCGTCGCCGATACCGGCCCGCACGAAGCGCACCGGGGCGTCGCGGATGACGTCCAGGTCGATGACGACCGCGATCGGGTTCGGCACACCGTAGGAGCCGCGCCCGGCGTCGTTGTCGAGGGTGGCGACCGGCGAGCACAGACCGTCGTGCGCCAGGTTCGTCGGTACGGCGACCAGCGGCAGACCGACGCGCGCCGCGGCGAACTTGGCGCAGTCGATGATCTTGCCGCCGCCGAGCCCGACGACCGCGTCGTAGTGGCCGGCCCTTATGGCACCGGCCAGCTGGACCGCGTCGTCGAGGGTTCCGCCGCCGACCTCGTACCAGGTGGCGCCGGGCAGCGCGGGAGCGAGCCGCTCCTTGAGCCGGGCGCCGGAGCCGTTGCTGACCGCGATGGCCAGCTTGCCGGAGTGGGAGATGCGCTCATCGGCGAGCACACAGGCCAGGTCGTCGAGGGCACCCGGGCGGATGTCCACGACGACCGGCGAAGGAATCAGCCGGGTCAGTACTGGCACGCGATCTCCCGTCCGCGGGCGAGATCGTCGTGGTTGTCGATCTCCACCCACTTGACGTCGCCGATCGGCGCCACATCGATGCGGAAGCCGCGGTTCACGAGCTCCTGGTAGCCGTGCTCGTAGAACTGCTGCGGGTCGGTCTCCCACACCGCCTTGAGGGCGTCGGCCAGCTCGGGGGCGGCGTCGCCCTCGATGAGGGTCACGCCGATGTACTCACCGGTCGCCTCGGCGGGGTCCATCAGCTTGGTGATCTTCGTCATGCCCTTCTCGGGGTCGACGACGACCTTCATCTCCTCGTCGGCCAGGCTCTTCACGGTGTCCAGGGCGAGGATGATCTTCTTGCCGTCGCCGCGGGCGGCGAGCAGCGTCTTCTCGACGGAGACCGGGTGCACGGTGTCGCCGTTGGCGAGGATCACGCCGTCCTTGAGGGCGTCACGGCCGCACCACAGGGAGTAGGCGTTGTTCCACTCCTCGGCCTTGTCGTTGTCGATGAGGGTGAGCTTGAGGCCGTACTTCTGCTCAAGGGCTTCCTTGCGCGCGTACACGGCCTCCTTGCGGTAGCCGACGATGATCGCGACCTCGGTCAGACCGATCTCGGCGAAGTTGCCGAGCGTCAGGTCGAGAACCGTGGGTTCGCCCTCTATGCCCGCGGGCCCCACCGGCACCAGAGCCTTGGGAAGGCTGTCGGTGTAGGGGCGCAGACGCCGTCCGGCGCCGGCCGCCAGCACGAGGCCGATCATGCGGGTTCTCCTTCATCGTGTACGGCGGGTGCCCCGGAGGACACCCAGAAGCGGATGCTCTCGACGAGCACCACGAGGGCCACGGCCACGGCGAGCACCGTGAGCGCGACACTGAACTGCGAGGCGGAGAGCACCGCGGCGAGGACGGTGACGAGCAGCGTCCGTCCTTCGTGCCCCCCAATGGCGCGCACCAGCCAGGCCGGGGGCGCTCCGGCGTTGCCGCGGATGCGGTACACCGTGTCGTAGTGATGGTAGGCGACAGCGGCCACCAGGCCGAAAGCCGCAGGAAGGGCTCCGTTCACCTCGGCTTTGGCTGCGATCAGCAGAACGACGCCGTACTCGGCGGCCCGGAAGAAGGGCGGGACCAGCCAGTCGAGCGCGCCCTTGAGGGGGCGGGCGACAGCGATGGCCGAGGTGACGGCGTAGACGACGGCGCCGACGACCGCCCACGGACCGCCGAAGCCGGGCTGTGCGGCCAGGCCGAGGAGGACGAGGCCGCCGAGGAGGGCCGCGGCGGGGGCGGCGATGCCGGGCAGTCGGCCCGCGGTGTTCTTGAGGACCCCGGCGAGGCCCTGCGCGAGCGGCCCCGAGTCTGCGAGGTCGGCCAGCGCCTGCGCGGCCCGGTCGGTGCGGCGCGCCTTGCGGGTCAGCGACCGCAGCACCCGCCCCGCCGTGGTGTACGTCGCCGCGAAGGCACAGCCCACGAGCAGGACGTAGAAGGTGATCCGGGGCGTCGTGGCGGCCGTGAGCACCGCGATCATCGCCCAGCGCTCGCCGATCGGCAGGACGATCATCCGGCGCACCCACACCGTCCAGCCGACGCTGTCGAGCTTGTCGGAGAGGGCGGCGGTGGGGCTGGTGTTGGCGGTGGCGTCGTGGTTGGCCTCGTTGAAGGAGAAGTCGACCACGTGCCGGCAGGTCTGGAGGACCATCGCGCCGAGGGCGAGGGCCCATACGTCGTCCCCGCCGCGGGCGGCTCCCAGCGCGAGGCCTGCGTAGTAGGCGTATTCCTTGGCCCGGTCGAAGGTGGCGTCGAGCCAGGCGCCGAGCGTGGAGTACTGCAGGGAGTAGCGGGCGAGCTGGCCGTCGGTGCAGTCCAGGACGAAGGACGCGATCAGCAGGACGCCCGCCGCGATGAACCCGCCCCGGGTGCCGGTGGCCGCGCAGCCCGCCGCGATGAGCGCGGTGATCAGGGAGGCGGTGGTGACCTGGTTGGGAGTCAGGCCCCGGCGGGCGCACCAGCGGGCGATGTAGCGGGAGTACGGACTGATGCAGAAGGTCGTGAAGAAGCCGTCGCGGGACTTCACGGCCGACTTCAGGCGTACGGCCTCGTCGTCGACGGCGGCGACGGCCTGCCGGGCCTCGTTGCGGGCCTGCGGGTCGGCCGGTACGGCGGCGACCAGGCTGCCGAGCTCGGGGCGGTGCACGTCGGTGCCGTCGTGGTCGAGGGCGGTGACGATGCGGTCGGCGAGGCTCTCGACGGCGACGGCCGTACCGCCGCCCGCGGAGTTCTCCCGAGCCATCACCCGGGTCAGCGCCTGGCGTCCGGCCGGCTGGGCCGTCACGGCGCCCGGGATCGCGGCGAGCGGGAAGCGGGGGTCGGTCAGGCCGAGGCGCAGCGCGTGCAGGTGGCCGACGAAGCCGGCGTCGACCACGGCGACCCGCTGGTCGCCGGGCACCTGGGCGAGCAGGGTCTCGGCGTCGGCGGTGTCGGCAGCGACCCGCACGTCATAGCCGAGGGACCGCAGATCGCCCTCGATCGACGATCCGGGCACCGGCTGACCGGTGAGGATGGCGGTCGACAACCGAACTCACTCCCTGGATACCGGCATTCGCGCCGGTCATGTACATGGTGGCGGCGCCCCCGCCGGTGTCGGCCGGGCGGCGTGTCGGCAGAGGCTATCGGATGATTGGAAGCCAGCGTTCACCGGCCGTTTGGCGGAGCGATCAACGCGGTTTGCCCTGAGCTTTGCCGCGATCATCATCAGGGATCGCGGGGTCCGCTCACAAACTCGCGCTCGCAGACCGGGGCATCGGGGACATTGCATTTCCCGCCGGGGACCCGTCATAGGGTGGGCGACCATGACATGGCTGATCACAGGCGGAGCCGGCTACATCGGAGCACATGTGGCGCGGGCCATGACCGACGCCGGAGAGCGGGTCCTCGTACTGGACGACCTCTCGGCCGGGTATCCCGCACGGCTCCCTGCAGACGTCCCACTCGTCGAGGGCTCGTCACTGGACGGTGACCTGCTGAAGCGGGTGTTCGCGGAGCACGTGGTGACGGGTGTGGTCCATCTCGCCGCGCGCAAGCAGGTCGGCGAGTCCGTGGCGCAGCCGACCCGCTACTACAGGGAGAACGTGGGGGGCCTCGCCACGCTCCTGGAGGCGGTCGCCGAGGCGGGGATCAAGCGGTTCCTGTTCTCGTCGTCGGCGGCGGTCTACGGCAACCCGGATGTGGACCTCATCACGGAGGACACTCCGTGCGCGCCGGTGAACCCGTACGGCGAGACGAAGCTCACCGGCGAGTGGCTGGTGCGGGCGGCGGGCCGGGCGCACGGCATCTCGACCGTGTGCCTTCGCTACTTCAACGTCGCCGGCGCCGCGTCGCCCGAGCTGGCCGACACGGGCGTCTTCAACATCGTCCCCATGGTCTTCGACCGGCTCACCCGCGACGAGGCCCCGCGGATCTTCGGCGACGACTATCCGACGCCGGACGGCACCTGCGTGCGCGATTACATCCATGTCGCCGACCTCGCCGAGGCTCACCTGGCGGCGGCCCGGCGGCTCACCGAAGCGAACGCGGACGGCGATCTGACGGTCAACATCGGTCGCGGCGAGGGCGTCTCCGTCCGCGAACTGATCACCGTCATCGGCGAAGTCACCGGTGACGCACGCCCCGCCGTCGTCGAGGCCCGGCGCCCCGGAGACGCCCCGCGCGCGGTCGCGTCGGCCGCGCTGGCCGCCGAGGAACTCGGCTGGACGGCTCGGCGCGGGGTACCCGAGATGGTCGAGTCGGCGTGGCAGGGGTGGCTGCTGCACCACGGCGTCCGCACGGCCGACTGATCATGTGAAGCGCCCTGACCTGCGAATCGTTTCCGCAGGTCAGGGCACATGACAACGGTGTTCAGTGCCGCGTTGCCGGATACCCCCCACCCGTAGTTCACTGTGATCCCGGACGGAATTCCGATCGGACTTTCCGATCGTCGACGGACCGCAGAAGGGCGGCTTTCTCATGGGGGCTGGGCACGATCACGGGCACGGGCATGCGCACGCGCCGACGACCGGCACGGCGGCGGCCGCGTACCGCGGAAGACTGCGCGTCGCGCTGTCGATCACCCTCGGCGTCATGGTGGTCCAGATCGTCGGCGGTGTGGCCGCCGACTCGCTCGCCCTGATCGCGGACGCGGCCCACATGGCGACGGACGCGGTGGGTCTGGCCATGGCCCTGCTCGCCATCCACTTCGCGAACCGCCCGCCGAGCGAGAAGCGCACCTTCGGTCTCGCCCGCGCGGAGATCCTCGCGGCCCTCGCCAACTGTCTGCTCCTGCTGGGCGTCGGCGGCTATGTCCTGTACGAGGCGATCGAGCGGTTCCTCACACCGGCGGACACCAACGGCGGCCTGATGATCGTGTTCGGCGCGATCGGCCTGGTGGCGAACACGATCTCTCTCACGCTGCTGATGAAGGGCCAGAAGGAGAGCCTGAACGTGCGCGGCGCGTTCCTGGAGGTGGCAGCGGACGCGCTGGGCTCGCTCGCGGTGCTGATCTCCGCGGCGGTGATCCTGACCACCGGCTGGCAGGCCGCCGACCCGATCGCCTCGCTCGTCATCGGCCTGATGATCGTGCCGCGCACCGTCAAGCTGCTGCGCGAGACCCTCGACGTCCTGCTGGAGTCGGCTCCCAAGGGCGTCGACATGACCGAGGTGCGGGCCCACATACTCGCCCTGGACGGTGTCGAGGACATCCACGACCTGCACGCCTGGACGATCACGTCCGGCATGCCGGTGCTGTCGGCCCATGTGGTGGTCCGCTCCGACGTACTGAACGCGATCGGCCACGAGAAGATGCTGCACGAGCTCCAGGGCTGCCTCGGCGACCACTTCGACGTGGAGCACTGCACCTTCCAGCTGGAGCCGGTCGGGCACGCCGAGCACGAGGCCCGGCTCTGTCACTGAAACAACCGTACGGTCCGACAAGACGTCAGTACGGACGGAATGCAGCGATCCGGTGGTAGGCCGCGTCCTCATGCTCACAGCGCCCCCGCCGACGGTTCCGTGCCCGCCGCG
This sequence comes from Streptomyces sp. R11, assembly GCF_041051905.1. NCBI lineage: Bacteria > Bacillati > Actinomycetota > Actinomycetes > Kitasatosporales > Streptomycetaceae > Streptomyces > Streptomyces sp. R11. The sequence continues at coordinate 7,922,621 of NZ_CP163432.1, read as the reverse complement.
CCGGGCACGATCAACTGCCGGGAGTGCCGGATTCGTACGGCACACTTGGGGCGCAAGACCGAAGTGAAGGATGGGTATGCCGATCACACCTGCCACCGCGACGCACAGTCCGTCGAACGGCGCCGCAGACGCGATTTTGCTGGAACTGGTCGACGAGAACGGTGTGACGATCGGCACCGCGGAGAAGCTCGCCGCCCATCAGCCTCCCGGGCAGCTGCACCGCGCCTTCTCCGTGTTCCTCTTCGACGAGCACGGCCGGCTGCTGCTCCAGCAGCGCGCACCCGGCAAGTACCACTCCCCAGGTGTCTGGTCCAACACCTGCTGCGGCCACCCCTACCCCGGCGAGGCGCCCTTCGCCGCCGCGGCCCGTCGCACGCACGAGGAACTCGGCGCCTCCCCGTCGCTGCTCGCCGAGGCGGGCACGGTCCGCTACAACCACCCGGACCCGGACTCGGGCCTGGTGGAGCAGGAGTACAACCACCTCTTCGTCGGACTTGTGCAGTCCCCGCTGCGGCCGGACCCGGAGGAGGTCGGCGAGACGGCCTTCGTGACGCCGGCCGAGCTGGCGGAGCGCCACGCGAAGGACACCTTCTCGTCCTGGTTCATGACCGTGCTCGACGCGGCCCGCCCCGCGGTCAAGGAGCTGACGGGTCCGTCGGCCGGCTGGTGACGAGGGCCGGGGCCGGTCCGGCTCCGACGGGGCCTAGGGCACGTGCGCGGGCTTGAGCGGCACGGCGGCCCAGATCACCTTGCCACCGCTCGCCGTGTGCTCGACGTCGCACACACCGCCCGCCTCCCGGGTCACCTCGCGCACCAGCAGCAGCCCGCGACCGCCGGTCTGGCCGTGGTCGGCCTCCAGGGCGGTCGGGCGGTAGGGATGGTTGTCCTCCACGGACACCCGCAGCCACTCGGCGCCGACGGCGACCTCCACGGCGAGCGTCGGCGACAGCAACGCCGCGTGCCGGACGGCGTTCGTGACCAGCTCCGACACGATCAGCAACACCCCCTGGACCAGATCGTCGGGGACCGGCACGCCCTGGCGGTACAGCAGGTCCCGTACGGCGTGCCGGGCCTGCGGTACCGAGGCGTCGACGGCGGGGGCGGTGAACCGCCAGACGCCCTCGTACGGCAGTGGATTCGGCGGCCGCTGGACGAGGGGCTCGTCCGCGCCGCCTGCTGGGCGTGGGCCGGACCCGCGCCCGTGGTTCTCCATCGTCCGGTCGCCACCCTCGCGCTCGATTGTCACCACACGTCGAGTGTTGATAACGCACAGGTCCGCGCCGTAGAACTGAACAGAAGTCAGCAGGTATCGAGCGTTTCTGATCGTTGGCGTATGACACGGTCAGTTGTGGGACCGCTCCGGCGCCGCTTGGTGCCGACTTCACGAACTATTCGGGTTGTACGGGTTTGGCGGCGTTCCTTCTCCGCGACCATTCCGACGATCCGGCGGCCACCGTAGCCCGTGGCGATCAGGCCGAGGCCGTCGCAGAGCAGGGCGAGGGAGAAGAGGGTACCGATGACGTACCCGCTGCTGGGCCAGGTGCTGAGCACCAGGATGCCGAGGAACAGGTCGAACGCGCCGTGCAGCAGGGTCCAGCCGAACTGCGGACCGCGTACCACCAGGCTCCCGGCCGGCCGGAACAGCCCGCCCGTGAGGAACAGCAGGGTGGCGAACATGGCCAGCGCCTCGGCCGCCGCCTCCGGTCTGCGGATCACCACGACGCCGGCCGCGATGTCCAGCGCGGCGAGGACCACACCGAGCCAGAAGAAGTTGGTGCCGCCGCCTGGACCGCGTGCATCAGGCCTACGACGGCGCCGATCAGCAGCAGCCAGCCGAACAGCAGCATCGAGGTCAGCGTGGCGAAGGCGGTGTAGAGCAGGCCGATCACTCCCCCGACGACCAGCAGCACACCGAGGGCGGCGAGCAAGCCGAAGCCGCGCTGAAGTTTCGCGGCCTCACCCGTGGGTTTGCTGGACCTGGCCATCAGCGCCTCCTCGGCCGACGATCTCCCTTTGCTTCACCTTGCACCTTCTGCGGCAATCGACCGCGCGACCCTTCCTGATCGGCCGTTCGGCGCAAGCGGATAGCATCCGCCGCATGGAGCCCCAGCTGCTGCACAGCGTCACCGACTCGGTCGCCACCGTCGTCATCCACCAACCGGCCAAGCGCAACGCCATGACGGCCGCGATGTGGGGGGCGCTGCCGCCGCTGCTCGGCTCCCTGGCCGCCGATCCGGGCGTTCGGGCGCTGGTGCTCACCGGTGAGGGCGGGACCTTCTGTGCGGGCGCCGACATCTCCACGCTCCGGGGCTCGCCGCAGGAGGCTCAGGGGCTTGCGGTGGCCGCCGAGGAGGCACTGGCGGCCTTTCCCAAGCCGACGCTGGCAGCGGTCAGGGGGCACTGTGTGGGCGGCGGGTCGCAGCTGGCGGCGGCCTGCGATCTGCGGTTCGCCGAGGAGGGGTCGCTGTTCGGGGTGACACCGGCGAAGCTCGGGATCGTGTATCCGGCGTCCTCCACGCGCCGGTTGGCGTCGCTGGTGGGCCCGGCCACCACCAAGTACCTGCTGTTCTCGGGCGAGTTGATCGACGCGGAGCGGGCCCTGCGCACGGGCCTGGTGGACGAGGTGCTGCCCGAGGGTGAACTCGGCAAGCGGGTGGTGGAGTTCACCCGGATCCTCGCCTCTCGCTCGCAGCTGACGCAGGCCGCGGCGAAGGAGTTCGCGGACGGGCGCACCGACCGCGACGATCACTGGGCCGAGCAGGCGCGCGGAAGCGGCGACACCGCGGAGGGCGTCGCCGCGTTCCTGGAGCGCAGGCAGCCCCGCTTCACCTGGAACGTGCCTACACCAAGCTGAAGCGGCTGTTCGTACGGAACTCCTCGACGAGGTGCGCGGGCGCCTTCTGCGGCGAGCCGGCGTCGTAGGGCGGCTGCGGGTCGTACTCGGTCAGCAGCTGGACCGCCTGAGCGTGTTCGTCGCCGGCGATCTTCCCGACCAGGGTCAGGCCCATGTCGATGCCGGAGGAGACGCCGGCCGCGGTGATGTATTTGCCATCGGGTACGACGCGCTCGCCCGTGGGCTCGGCACCGTACTGCGGCAGGAAGTCCAGGGTGAGCCAGTGGGAGGTGGCGCGGCGGCCCTGAAGGAGGCCTGCGGCGCCGAGCAGCAGCGAGCCGGAGCATACGGAGGTCGTCCAGGTGCTCGTCGCGTCGGCGGTCCTGAGCCACTCCAGCAGGGCCTCGTTCTCGATCTCGGCAAACGTCCCGGGTCCGCCCGGCACCACGACGACATCGGGGTGCGGTACGTCGGCCAGGGCCTTGTCGGCGGTGAGGGCGAGGAACCCCGTGTCGGCACGCACCGGTCCCGCGGACTCGGCGACGAAGTCCACCCGAGCGTCCGGGAGGCGGCTCAACGCCTCGTACGGTCCCACGATGTCGAGGGCGGTGAAGCGGTCGTACAGGACCATCGCGATCTGCATGGTTCGTCCCTTCGGAAGGAAAGTCAGCCGGCCGGAACCGGGCGGAACCGGCGGCGGTACTCGATCGGTGCGGCCCCGAGCGTCTTGACGAAGGCGCGCCGCATGGCTTCGGGAGTGCCGTAGCCACTGGCCCGGGAGATCTCCTCGACGCCGTCGCTGGTGTCCTCCAGGAGGCGCCTGGCGTGTTCGAGGCGGACCCGGTCCACATAGCGGCCGGGGGTCATGCCGGTCTCGGTCTGAAAAGCGCGTGCGAAGTGGCGCGCGGAGAGGCTGGCGCGGGCGGCGAGCGTCTCGACGGTCAGGTCGGCGTCGGGGTGCTCGGTGATCCAGCGCTGGACCTCCCGCAGGGGTTCGCGCTGGGCGGTCTGGGCGGCGAGCTGGGCGCTGAACTGGGCCTGGTTTCCGGGCCGGCGCAGGAAGACCACCAGGTGGCGGGCGATCCCGAGGGCCACGTCCCTTCCCAGGTCCTCCTCGACCAGGGCGAGAGCGAGGTCGATGCCGGAGGTGACGCCGGCTGAGGTGGCGACGCGCCCGTCCCGTACGTAGATGGGGTCCGGGTCGACCTCCACGGCCGGGTGGTCACGGGCGAGCTTGTCGCAGTACGCCCAGTGGGTCGTGGCGCGGCGGCCGTCCAGCAGGCCGGCCGCCGCGAGCAGGATCGCGCCGGTGCAGACGGACACCAGGCGCTCGGCCCGGGGTCCGTGCTCGCGCAGCCAGTCGGTCAGCCCGGGCTGCGGACCACGCGTGCCTTCACCGCCCGGGACGAGGAGTGTGTGCGGCTCGCAGACGGCGGTGAGGGACTCGTCCGGTACGACGGTCAGGTTGCTGGACGTGCGGACGGGGGCGCCGTCCAGGGATGCCGTGCGGATGCGGTAGGTGCCCGCGCGATGCCTCTCGGCCCCCGCGAAGACCTCCAGCGGGCCGGTCACGTCGAGACTCTGTACGCCGTCGAAGAGGACGAAGAGAACGGTTCGCTGCGCCATGTCATCGATTCTTCGAGAGCGACCGCCATGACCGCAATGACGAGGAACCCACCTTTCCTGCCACGATCCGCATCCACCAGAGTCACGTACCAAGCGGTTGGTAACGTGCCGACCATGACTACTTCCGCCCTGGAACCGCGTGCCGCCCGCCGCTGCCACAACATGCTCAACTCCCTGCACTCCACGTCCTACTTCGCCCCCGAAACGGGGAGGGAGCTGGGCGCCCTGGGGATCACGCACCCCAGGGCCGTCAACTTCGCGGTCAGGGCGGCCGCGCTGGGCCCGGTCGGCGCCGGTGCGGTGACGGCGACGTTCTACAACTACAAGCACGATCTGGTGGCCCGGCACGTACCGGCGGTGTGGGCGATCGCGTCCCCGCAGGACGTACTGGCGGCACGCACGCGTGCGGTCGACTCGGCGCTCCGGCGGCTGCTGGGCGAGGAGGCGGTGACGTCCCCGGAGATGGCGGAGGCCGCGCACCTGGCGCTCCAGGCCACCGAGGCCTGTTCCCGCAGCGCCCGGCCCCTGTACTCGGCGCACGCGGACCTGCCGGTCCCCGAGGAGACCCACCTGGCCTACTTCCACGCCACGACGCTGCTGCGCGAGCACCGGGGCGACGGGCACCTCGCCGTGCTGATGTCCGAGGGGCTCGACGGCCTCGAGGCGGTGGTGACCCACACCGCGACCGGCAAGGGCATGACGCCGGAGTGGGTGTGCAACACGCGTGGCTGGACCCGGGAGGACTGGGACGCGGCGTCCGACCGTCTGCGCGAGCGCGGCCTCCTGGACGACACGGGTGACCTCACCCCGGCGGGCGTCTCCCTGCGCGAACGCATCGAGTCCGAAACGGACCGCCTCGACCGAGCACCGTACGAACACCTCGGCGCGGAGCGGGTCGCACGCCTCACGGAACTCGCCACGGGGTTCACCCGCGCGGCGGTGGCGGCGGGGGCCTTCCCCCAGGACCTCCTCGGCAAGTCCTGATCGCCGGCGCCGGCCGGGCCGGGACGACCTGCTGCGACAGGCATTCGGATCACGCTGCATAGCCGGGCTGAGGCGCGGTACTCGGAGTCCCCAACCACAAGTAAGGGTGATCACGTGTTCCGTGCCATCGCAGACGTACTGCGCCAGATCGGTGGCGCCATCGCCACCGTCGTCACGCTGCCGTTCCGTGCTCTCGCTCGGCTGTTCGGCGGAGCCTCCAGCAGTACGCGCAGCCGCAGGGCCTGATTTCGTCCCGCCGTAGGGCCCGCGACCCGCCACGACCGGCCGGGTCGCCGCCCTGATCCCCGGTTGTCGGTGCTACCTGCCACAATTGCCGCGCAACCTCAGTGAGAAGGCGGGACGGGATCGTGACGACACCCCTCGTAGGGTCCATCGAAGACAGGATCGCCGCGGAGCTCGGCGTACGAGAGCGGCAGGTGAAGGCCGCCGTGGAGCTGCTCGACGGCGGTTCGACGGTGCCCTTCATCGCCCGCTACCGCAAGGAAGCGACCGAGATGCTCGACGATGCGCAGCTGCGCACGATCGAGGAGCGGCTGCGTTATCTGCGGGAGCTGGAGGAGCGGCGCACCGCGATCCTCGAGTCGGTGCGTGAGCAGGGCAAACTGACCGAGGAGTTGGAGGCCCGGATCCGCGCCGCCGAGACGAAGGCGCGGCTCGAGGACATCTACCTGCCGTACAAGCCGAAGCGCAGGACCAAGGCACAGATCGCCCGCGAGGCCGGCCTTGAGCCCCTCGCCGAGGGTCTGCTCGGCGACCCGACGGTCGACCCCCTCGCGGCCGCCTCGGCGTTCGTGGACGCCGACAAGGGCGTGGCCGATCCGCAGGCCGCCCTGGACGGCGCCCGGGCGATCCTCACGGAGCGGTTCTCGGAGGACGCCGACCTGATCGGCGAGCTGCGCGAGCGCATGTGGGGGCGCGGCCGGCTGGCCGCCAAGGTGCGGGAGGGCAAGGAGGAGGCGGGCGCGAAGTTCGCGGACTACTTCGACTTCGCCGAGCCGTTCACCGAGCTGCCCTCGCACCGCATCCTGGCGATGCTGCGCGGCGAGAAGGAGGAGGTCCTCGACCTCGTCCTGGAGCCGGAGGAGCCCACCGAGGGGCCCTCGTCGTACGAGGGCATCGTCGCCCACAAGTTCGCGATCGCCGACCGCGGCCGCCCCGCCGACAAGTGGCTGACGGACACGGTCCGCTGGGCCTGGCGGACCCGCATCCTCGTCCACCTCGGCATCGACCTGCGACTGCGTCTGCGCACCGCCGCCGAGGACGAGGCCGTGGGCGTGTTCGCGGCCAACCTCCGCGACCTGCTGCTCGCCGCCCCGGCCGGCACGCGCGCGACGCTCGGCCTGGACCCCGGCTTCCGTACGGGGGTGAAGGTCGCCGTCGTCGACGCCACCGGCAAGGTGGTGGCCACGGACGTGATCTATCCGCACGTCCCGGCGAACAAGTGGGACGAGGCGATCGCCAAGCTCGCGCGCCTGGCGAAGGAGCACGCGGTAGAACTGGTCGCGATCGGCAATGGCACGGCGTCGCGCGAGACGGACAAGCTCGCCGGTGAACTGATCACCAAGCACCCGGAGTTGCAGCTCACCAAGGTGATGGTGTCCGAGGCCGGCGCCTCGGTGTACTCGGCCTCCGCGTTCGCCTCGCAGGAGTTGCCCGACATGGACGTGTCGCTGCGCGGCGCGGTGTCGATCGCCCGCCGGCTCCAGGACCCGCTCGCCGAGCTGGTGAAGATCGACCCGAAGTCGATCGGTGTCGGCCAGTACCAGCACGACCTGTCCGAGGTGAAGCTGTCGCGCTCGCTGGACGCGGTGGTGGAGGACTGTGTGAACGGCGTCGGCGTCGACGTCAACACGGCCTCCGCTCCGCTGCTCGCGCGCGTCTCCGGCATCACCTCCGGACTCGCCGAGAACATCGTGTCCCACCGCGACGCGAACGGCCCGTTCAAGTCCCGCTCGCAGCTGAAGAACGTGGCACGGCTCGGCCCGAAGGCGTACGAGCAGTGCGCGGGCTTCCTGCGCATCCGCGGCGGCGACGACCCGCTGGACGCGTCCAGCGTGCACCCCGAGGCGTACCCGGTGGTCCGGCGGATGGTGAAGACGTCGGGCCAGGAGGTCGCCGCGCTCGTCGGCAACACGAGCGTGCTGAGGTCGCTGAAGGCGAACGACTACGTGGACGAGACGTTCGGCCTGCCGACCGTCACGGACATCCTCAAGGAGCTGGAGAAGCCCGGGCGCGACCCGCGTCCCGCCTTCAAGACGGCCACCTTCAAGGAGGGCGTCGAGAAGATCTCCGACCTGGCGTCCGGGATGGTCCTGGAGGGCGTCGTGACGAACGTGGCGGCCTTCGGGGCCTTCGTGGACGTCGGTGTCCACCAGGACGGGCTGGTGCATGTCTCCGCGATGTCGAAGACCTTCGTCAAGGACCCGCGGGACGTGGTCAAGCCCGGTGACATCGTCAAGGTGAAGGTCCTCGACGTCGACATCCCGCGCAAGCGGATCTCCCTGACCCTGCGCCTCGATGACGAGGCGGCTCCCGAGCGTCAGCAGGGCGGGGGCGGCGGCGAACGCCGGCAGCGAGGCGGGCGGCCGCCCCAGCAGCGCCAGGGCCGCGGCGGCAGTGGCGGTGGCGGAGGCGGCTCGCGCCAGGCACCGCCGCCGGCGAACAGCGCGATGGCCGACGCCCTGCGCCGCGCGGGGCTGGTCGACCCGAAGGGCAAGCGCTGAGACGACGGGCAGACCCGGACTCTCCGAGCGACACGGATGTCACACGGAGGGTCCGGGCCCGTTCGCACCTAGGGTGACGGCATGCCGAAGTCGCGTGTCATCACCTGGGCAGTCTCGGGGAGCAAGGGCATCGAGACCGCGTGGACCGAGCTCGGCGACGATTCCCTGCGAGCCCGCGGCCGAGCGGTCGGGACGACGCCGGAGCCGTACTGGATCTCGTACGAACTCGACACGGCGGACGGCTTCGTGACGCGTCGGCTGCACGTCACCGCCGAGTCCGCGGAGGGCACTCGCACGCTCGACCTGCGGCACGACGGAGCGGGCCGGTGGACGGCCGACGGCGAGCACGTGCCCGGCGTCGACGGTGCCCTCGACTGCGACCTGGGCCTGTGCCCGCTCACCAACACGATGCCGGTGCTGCGGCACGGGCTCCGTCTGGCGCCCGGGGAACGGGAGTTCCTGATGGCGTGGGTGTCGGTGCCCGACCTGGCCGTCCTCCCGTCCCGCCAGACCTACACGCACCTGGGGCACAACCGGATTCGCTTCGCCTCGGGCGACTTCCGCAGCGACATCGAGTTCGACGCCGACGGGTTCGTCGTCGACTACCCGGAGCTGGCCCGCCGGCACGCTCGAGCCGGCGGCCGAGCTCGTCGCTAGCGCTCGGTCACCTTGCCGTCGGCGACCTCCAGGCGGCGCGTGACATGGACCGCGTCGAGCATCCGCCGGTCGTGGGTGACCAGGAGCAGCGTGCCCTCATAGGCGTCCAGGGCCGATTCCAGTTGCTCGATGGCCGGCAGGTCGAGATGGTTGGTCGGCTCGTCGAGGACCAGGAGGTTGACGCCCCGGCCCTGCAGCAGCGCCAGCGCGGCCCGGGTGCGTTCACCCGGGGAGAGGGTGGCCGCCGAGCGCAGGACGTGGTCCGACTTCAGTCCGAACTTGGCCAGGAGGGTACGCACTTCCACCGGTTCGGTGTCCGGGACCGCGGCGCGGAAGGCGTCCAGCAGGGACTCCTCGCCGTGGAACAGCTCGCGGGCCTGATCGACCTCGCCGATCAGGACACCGGAGCCGAGCGCCGACTGTCCGGCGGTGAGGGGGATACGGCCCAGTAGGGCGCCGAGCAGCGTCGACTTGCCCGCGCCGTTGGCCCCCGTGACGGCCACCCGGTCCGCCCAGTCGATCTGCAGGGACACCGGACCGAGGCTGAAGTCGCCGCGTCGTACCTCGGCGTCCCGCAGGGTCGCGACCACCGCGCCCGAACGCGGTGCCGAGGCGATCTCCATGCGCAGGTCCCACTCCTTGCGCGGCTCGTCGACGACCTCCAGGCGCTCGATCATGCGCTGGGTCTGGCGGGCCTTCGCGGCCTGCTTCTCGCTGGCCTCGCTGCGGAACTTGCGGCCGATCTTGTCGTTGTCGTTGCTCGCCTTGCGCCGCGCGTTCTTCACGCCCTTGTCCATCCAGGAGCGCTGGGTCTGCGCCCGGTCCTGGAGGGCGGCCTTCTTGTCGGCGTACTCCTCGTAGTCGTCGCGGGCGTGGCGCCGGGCCACGTCGCGCTCCTCCAGGTAGGCCTGGTAGCCGCCGCCGTACAGGTTGATCTGCTGCTGGGCGAGGTCGAGTTCGAGGATTTTGGTGACCGTGCGGGTGAGGAACTCGCGGTCGTGACTGACGACCACGGTGCCGGCGCGCAGGCCGCCGACGAAGCGCTCCAGGCGCTCCAGACCGTCGAGGTCCAGGTCGTTCGTCGGCTCGTCGAGCAGGAAGACGTCGTAGCGCGACAGGAGCAGCGAGGCGAGGCCGGCTCGTGCCGCCTGGCCGCCGGACAGGGAGGTCATCGGCTGGTCCAGGTCCACGGCCAGGCCCAGCGAGTCGGCGGTCTCCTCCGCCCGCTCGTCGAGGTCGGCGCCGCCGAGGCCGAGCCAGCGCTCCAGGCTCGTCGCGTACGCGTCGTCGGCGCCCGGTGCCCCGTCGACAAGGGCCTGTGTCGCCTGGTCCATCGCGCGCTGGGCCTCGGCGACTCCGGTGCGCCTGGCCAGGAACTCCCGTACGGTCTCGCCCGGCCGCCGCTCCGGCTCCTGCGGGAGGTGACCGACGGTCGCGGTCGGCGGGGACAGCCGCAGCTCGCCCTCCTCCGGTGCGGTCAGCCCGGCGAGCAGGCGCAGCAGCGTGGACTTGCCCGCGCCGTTGGCCCCGACCAGGCCGATCACATCTCCGGGCGCCACGACGAGGTCGAGCCCGCTGAACAGGGAACGGTCGCCGTGACCGGCGGCGAGGTTCTTGGCGACGAGGGTGGCACTCACAGACCGCGATCCTACTGGCCGCGCAGGGCCGCGAGCACCTTCGTTCAGCGCGCCATCGCCTCCACCAGCACACCCCCCGAAGTCCGAGCCACCACGAACGACTCCCCCTTCACTGCCTTCGCGTCCAGTGCGATGCGGTGGCGACCCGGTTCCAGGACGCCGTCGAAGACCTCGTGGGTGTGGGTGCGGTAGAGGCGGTCGACGCGGTACGCGGTGAGCTGGACGCGGCAGGGCGAGGTGACCTCGACGCCCGCCTCGCCGTCGGCGGCCACCAGACGGGTCAGGCGCCGCTGTTCGACCGGGCTGCGGTCCAGGGCGTGCTCGATCTGCGCGACCAGCAACGGCACGATCGGCGCGAGGCCGTCGACGTACGCCACCTCGACTCCCGCCTCCGTGAAGGCGCGGCGTGCGGCGGCGCGCTGTTCCTCGCCGATGCCACGGCCGAAGGCGACGGCGCCGTAGGTGCGCAGTTCGTCGACGGCGACGCCGCTCACGTCATCGGTGATCTCGGCGCCGATGCCGATGGTGCGCAGGGCGGCGGCGAGCTTGGCCAGGAGGGCGACGCGGGCGCCGATGAGCAGGACCCGGCGGCGGGGCGCCTCGGAGTCGCCGTCGAGCAGGGAGCCCAGCGCCGAGCGGTACTCGGCGGCGTGGAAGCGGAAGGGCCCGATGCCGTGGTAGCCGTTGAGCTCCAGGTCGGCGTGTTCGTCGGTCTGCCAGGCGAAGTCCCGCCAGATGTAGTCGTCGCCCTCCTTGTCGATGAGCGCGGTGACGGCGCCGCAGGCGAGGTCCTCGCATTCGGGGCAGCCGTAGATGACGTAGCGGCCCCCCGGAAGCGGGGCCTCCGCCTCCAGCAGCAGGCTGCGGACTTGTGCGGTGAAGATGGCGGGCGGGACGTCGGAGGCGAGAGGGGAGACGGCGTCGAGGTCGGAGAGCTGGAACAGCAGCGGGCGTCCGTCGACGATGAAGTCCACGAAATCCCGGTGCACCTGGTAGTCACCGTTGGCGAGGACGCCACCGGCACGCATCGCCGGTGCCAGGCCGAAGGTCGCGTACTCGGCAGACATGCTGTGAGTATCCCCAGGGCGGGACCGATATGAGCGCGGCATGACATATTCCGCTTACCTCCCTGGATGACTGCGAACAGGCGACCGACCGGATGCGTGGACCGCCTGGGGCGAGGCACGCGGAGGAGGCGGCCCGTCGGCTCGCCCCCTCCCGCGTGCGTGCGTACCGCTCAGCCGTGGTCGTGGCCCAGCGGGTCGCCCTCCGTCTCGGTGCCGGCGCCCGGGCCGACCCTGATCTCGAAGTCTCCGTCGTACTTCTTGTGCCCCTCGATCACGGCGAGTTCGACGGCTTCCGAGCCCATCTCGGTGCGCACGATGATCGGGTCCCGGCGCAGGTCGCGCACGAGTGCGACGCACATGCCGATCATCACGAGGACGAACGGCGCGGCGGCCAGGATCGTGAGGTTCTGCAGGCCGGTGAGCGCATCGCCCTGACCGCTTCCGACGAGCAGCATGATGGCGGCGACGGCTCCGGTCACCACACCCCAGAACACGACGACGAACCGGCCGGGTTCCAGTGCGCCCTTCTGGGACAGCGTGCCCATCACGATGGACGCGGCGTCGGCACCCGAGACGAAGAAGATGCCGACCAGGATCATCACCAGCAGGCTGGTGGCGGTCGCGATCGGGAACTCCTGCAGGACGGCGAAGAGTTGACCCTCGGGGGTCTCCTCACCGGCGAGCGCGCCGCCCTCCCTCAGCTTCATCGCCGTACCGCCGAAGATCGCGAACCAGATCAGACTGACGGTGCTGGGCACGAGGATGACGCCGCCGACGAACTGCCGGATGGTGCGCCCGCGGCTGATGCGGGCGATGAACATGCCCACGAAGGGCGTCCAGGAGATCCACCAGGCCCAGTAGAAGACGGTCCAGCTGCCGAGCCAGTCCGCGACACCTTCGCCGCCGCTGGCCTCGGTGCGGCCGGCGAGCTGGGGCAGGTCGCCCAGGTAGGCGAAGATCGAGGTGGGCAGCAGGTCGAGCACGATGATCGTGGGGCCCGCGATGAACACGAAGACCGCGAGGATCAGGGCGAGCACCATGTTGGTGTTGGACAGCCACTGGATGCCCCGCTCGATGCCGGAGACGGCCGAGAGAACGAAGGCCAGGGTCAGCACGGCGATGATGGCGACGAGCAGGCCCTCGCTCACTTCGTCCATCCAGTCGAGTTCCTGGAAGCCGGAGCCGATCTGGAGCGCGCCGAGACCGAGGGAGGCCGCCGAGCCGAAGACGGTGGCGATGATCGCGAGGATGTCGATCACCCGTCCCCCGGCGCCGTTGGCGTGCTTCTCACCGATCAGCGGGGTGAACACCGCGCTGATGGTCTGGCGCCGGCGCTTGCGGAAGGTGCTGTAGGCGATGGCGAGGCCGACCACCGCGTAGATCGCCCAGGGGTGCAGCGTCCAGTGGAAGAGGGTGGTGGCCATCGCCGTCTCCATGCGTTCGGCGGAGTCGGCGGGGGTGGTGCCGGGCGGTGGGGCGTTGTAGTGCGACAGCGGCTCGCTCACGCCATAGAACATCAGTCCGATACCCATGCCCGCGCTGAACATCATCGCGACCCAGGACACGGTCTTGAACTCGGGTTCCTCGCCCTCGGCGCCGAGGTGGATGCGGCCGTAGCGGCTGATCGCCAGCCACAGGGCGAAGACCACGAAGCAGGAGGCGGCGAGCATGAAGGCCCAGCCGCCGTTGTGGATCAGGCCGTTGAGCATCTTCGTGGACACGCTCTCCAGCGAGTCCGTGGCGGCCCAGCCCCAGATCACGAAGGCCAGGGTGATGACGGCGGTGACGCCGAACACCACTCGGTCGGTGCTGCGGTGGCCGGGGTCGTCCGGAGGGCCTTCCCGGCCACCTCTCTTCTTAAGATCGTCAGTCATCAGCGGCACCTTCCCCGGGAAACCGTGGCTACGCCCTCTCCACTTCGTCTCCCAGGACCTACCACAGATTCCGCCGATCGCAGCCGTTTCAGCAGTCGGTGTCGGGCTCACCCATGGCGAGGTGATACGGAGCGCGCTCGTCCAGGAGGAGTGGAACAAGGGCCCGCAAAGACTGGCGAAGCGGGACAAAAGCCCCCGTGGGGGATGATTTCGCCTTCACTCCATGCAGCGCGAGCTCGTCCTTGATCTGCGCGTACTGGTCGCTGGTGAGCCGGTATCCGCAGGGCGGGTCCGCGATCACCTCGGCGGGCTCGGCCGGGTCGTTGTCGGCGCCGCCGACGTAGACGGGCCCGGTGTCGGCGAATCCCGCGAGCCTGGCCAGGCCGGTCGCCGCCTCGACCTGTCCGCGACGGGCGTCGCTGAAGTCGAACAGGCCGTCCAGCGCGGCGATTTGGGAGTACACCCGGCGCCGGTTGTTGAGCGACTCGTCGGCCTTCTCCTCCTCGGTCAGCGGATCGACGCGGCTCTCGATCAGCAGCCCCACCGAGTGCTTGACGCCGGACATGTTCCGCAGGATGCGTTCCTGCCCGTCACCGGCGACCTGCTTGATCGGCTCGCCCGTTACGGGGTCGGTCCAGATCCCGTACGTGCCGGTCGAGTACCCGGCGCCGGACGCGGCGGGGCGCACGTACGACTCGGAGAGGGCCTGCGCCGCGTCGTGGACGTGGGCGTCCGTGTTGAGGTTGCGCGGCCACAGGTCGAACAGGTCCTTGTCGTAGTACGGGGGTGTGGCGCCGTACTCGTGCAGGTCGTAGATCACGTCGGGGCGCTGGTCGCGGATGACCGCGGCCATGGCGCGCCCCTCGGCGGTCTGGAGTGCGAGGTGGTCACGGTTGACGTCCACGCCGTCGCTGTTGCCGCGGGTGTCGGCGGCCCGGCCGTCGGGGTTGGCCGTGGGCACCACCAGCAGGGTGGTGCGCTCCAGGAAGCGCCGGGTCTGGCGGTCCTTCGCGTAGGCCAGGTCGCGGACGGTGGACAGGCAGGCCTCGCGGCCGGAGGGTTCGTCGCCGTGCTGGCTGCAGATCAGCAGCACCGTGTTCGAGGTGGCGCGGGTGCCGATCCGGACGAGTTGGAGCGGGCGGTCCTGCTTCGTCCTACCGACACGGGTGACGGAGACCCGCCTGCTCGCCTTGTCGACGGCCGCGAGGAACTCCTGCTCCTCGGGCTGGCTGGTCCAGCGGGCGCCGTTCGACTTCTCGAAGCCCGTGCGGGGCGTGGAGTCGGCGGCGTGCGCCGGTACGGCGACGATGGATGCGGCGAGGGCCGCGGCGACCAGGGTGACTGCTCGGGTGCGGGTCACTGGCCTCCCTCCGGGATGCGGTGAGTGGTGATGCGGGGTGCGGTCAAGCCGTCGAGGGGCGCTGCCTCGGGAGCAGCCGAGACGGAGCCCGCCGTGGCGCGTGCGAAGGCGTGGGCGCCGCCGACCAGCGGGACGCGGGCCTTCGTACGGGAGAGATCGAGGGTGAGCGTCGGCTTGGTCGACGGAGGGTCGATCAGGTCCTTGTCCGTGCCCGCGACGATCAGGGCGAGGCGGTGGCCGGCCGGCACCACGTGGTCGGTGGCCGCCAGGTCGAGGGTGATCGTGTACGCCTTGCCCGGGGTGAGCGGTACGCCCTTCAGGTCGGAGGCGTGGTTGCCCAGGTCGGCCCAGCCGCGGCTGACGACGGTGTAGCCGACGTCGGCCGTCTTGGCCCGCGTCTCCTTGAAGCAGGAGCTGTCGCCGGTGGTGCTCGCGCCCCAGCAGGTGCGGTCGGTGAGCGTGGTGATGCCTTCGCCGCTCGACGCGTAGTCGCGGATGGTGTCGGGGCCGAGGTCCACGAGGACGGCGGAGAGATGGGCCGTCGAGGTGGTCGGGGTCGCGGTGACCGTGACCTCGGAGGAGCCGGACAGGCGCAGGTCGCGGGTGAGCGGCTCGGTGACGAAGCCCGCCTTGTCCGGGGTGGTCCGGTCGATGTTCGCGGCCCAGTCGGTCTCGCTGTGCTGGGGGTCGTCGGTGAAGGTCTCGGTGCCCTTGCCCTTGCGCAGGCCGAGGGTGCCGACCCCGGCCTCGGCGCCCTTGGCGGGGCGCAGGGTGGCCGTGTCGGTGCCGCGGGGCGGCCAGACCTTGGCGGTGGTCCACTGGTCGGGATGGCGCTCGATGTCGGCCATCGGCTCACGGTCGATTCCGTTGTCGTAACCGAGGAGTTCGTGGTCGAACCAGCGGTGCAGGGTCTCGACCCACTCGGCGCGGCGGAAGTCGAAGGGGTCGACGTGGCCGGTCTGCGAGAGCCAGATCTTGCGCTCGACGCCGTGCTTCGCCAGGGCGTCCCACCACTGGCCCACGTGCTTCATACGGACGTTGAGGTCCTGCATGCCGTGGATCAGGAAGACGCTCGCCCTGACCTTGCGCGCGTCCTTCACGTAGTCACGCTCGGTCCACAGCGGCGTCCAGTCACCCGTGCGCGGGGCCCCGTCGATGAGCTTCTGCTGGACTGCGCCGCACTTGGCGCGGGCGCCGGGGCTGTTGACGTAGTCGGAGAGCCACTCGGGGCCGGAGTCGTACAGCGGGGCGCCCTGCTGGAAGTAGTAGTCGTACCAGGAGGAGATGGCGCTGATCGGGACGATGGTCTTCAGGCCCTCGACCCCGGTGGCGGCAACTCCGTTGGCGATGGTGCCGTCCCAGCTCTTGCCGATCATGCCGGTGCGGCCGTTGGTCCAGGTCGCCTTGGCCTTGGTCGTGCCGGTGCGGGTCGTGTACGCCATGCCGCGGCCGTTCAGCCAGTCGACGACGGCCTTCGCGGAGAGGATGTCGGAGCGGCCGCCGACGTCCACGCAGCCGTCGGAGCGGTTGGTGCCGGCGAGGTCGACGCCCACGAAGGCGTAGCCGCGGGGCACGAAGTAGTTGTCGTAGAACAGCGGCATCCGGACGACGTCGCCGTCGGCGTCGTACGTCTTCTTCTGGCTCTCGTTGCCGCGCCCGCAGCAGGAGTAGTACGGGCTGGCGTCCATGATGACGGGGATCCTGCGGCCCTGCGCGGCCGCCTCCCTGGGGCGGACGACGTCGACGGCGACGCGGTCGTTCTCTCCGTCGCGATCGTCGTCGAGTCCGGTGTCCACCCATACGGCCTCGCGGATGGCGTTCTCGTACGAGTACACGGGCTTGCTCTCCCGCGGGGCGGCGTGCGCCGTCGCGGGTGAGAGGAACGTGGCCGTCAGCGCGGCTGCGGCCACCGTCGCGAGCGGTCTCCAGATCGTGAAGCGCATGCGTTTCGGCATGCGCGGACGGTACATCGGTCAACTCTCGTGCAGAAGGGGGCGACTGATGCCGTGTGAGGTCGTGGGGTGGCCGATAAACGTCTGCCGGACGAGTGGACTCATGTCGGCCGAATGGCGATCGTGTGACAGCCGTGGTCATGGACACACCCGTGACACAGGTGGTGAATAGGCTCCGGACAGACTTCGGGCCCCTACGACTTGGAGCTTTCGTGCACCGCAGATTCATGGCGCCGGGCGCACTGGCGGCCGCCTCGCTGATGCTGGCGATCCCGGCGTCGGCCGCGAGCCACTCCCCCGGCGCTCCGGGCATCGGCGACCCCTACTACCCGGCCTACGGCAACGGCGGATACGACGTCTCCCACTACGACCTCCGGCTGAAGTACCAGCCGGCCACGGACGAGCTGGAGGGGACGGCGACCCTGCTGGCGAGGACCACGCAGGATCTGTCCCGGTTCAATCTGGATTTCCTGCTGGACGTCAGTGAGGTCCGGGTCAACGGCGCGAAGGCGTCGTTCGCGACCTCGGGCGAGCACGAGCTGGAGATCACGCCGAGGAAGCCGCTGGCCAAGGGCACGGACGTCACGGTGGTCGTGCGCTACCGCGGCGTGCCGTCGTCGAAGGAGGCGTACGGCTTCACCAGCTGGCACCGCACTGCGGACGGCGGCGTCGGGGCGAACGAGCCCGAGGCCGCCTGGTGGTGGTTCCCCAGCAACGACCACCCGCTCGACAAGGCGACGTACGACGTCTCCGTGCTGGTCCCGGACGGCACGCAGGCCATCTCCAACGGCACGCTGCAGTCGACCAGTTCACGCCTGGGCTGGACCCGCTACAACTGGCGCTCCGCCAAACCGCAGGCGACGTATCTCGCCACGCTCGCGGTCGGCCGGTTCGACGTGACGACGGGGACGAGCGAGAGCGGCATTCCGGTCATCAACGCGTACAGCAAGGACCTGGGCGCCAACGCCGGCGCGGCGCGGGCGAGCATCGAGCGGACCGGGGAGATCGCCGACTGGCTGAGCGGGTACTTCGGGCCGTACCCCTACAACGCGCTCGGCGGCTATGTGCCGAACACGAACACCGGGTACGCGCTGGAGACGCAGACCCGGCCGTTCTACAGCCCGGCCAACTTCGCGAACGGGACGAACACTTCCATCGTCGTCCATGAGCTCGCCCACCAGTGGTACGGCGACCTGGTGTCCGTGAAGGACTGGAAGGACATCTGGATCAACGAGGGGTTCGCCCGCTACGCACAGTGGCTCTGGTCGGAGCACGAGGGTGAGGGGACGGCGCAGGAGATCGCCGACTACGTGTACGCCTCGCGTGCCGCCGACGATGCGTTCTGGACGGTCAAGCCCGGCGATCCGGGGCCGGAGAAGCAGTTCCACATCGCGGTCTACGACCGGGGTGCGCTGACCCTGCAGGCGCTGCGCAACGAGATCGGGGACGAGGCGTTCTTCGCCATCCTCAAGGGCTGGACGCGGAAGTACGCCTACGGCAACGCGTCGGTGGCCGACTTCCGGCGGTACGCCGAGGAGGTGTCCGGGCAGCCGCTGGCAGCGCTCTTCGACACATGGCTGTACGAGCCGTCGAAGCCGGCCGCGCCGACCGCACGCGCGGCGTCCATCGCCAGGTCGGGCACGGATCCGGTGCAGCCGAAGTCCTGGAAGAAGATCGCGGCGACGAATGGCGTGCACGAGCACTGACGTAGTCGGGCGTCCTATGAACCCTCGAATGCGGCTGCGCGCTCGATGAGTTCGTCCCTGCCCATCGGTGCCGTCCGCGTCGACGGCACCGTGCAGGCATGGGCGCCGGCCACCGCGCCGTACAGAGCGCAGCGGTGCGGTGGCTCGCCGGTCAGCCTGCCGTAGAGGAAGGCGGCCGCGAAGGCGTCACCGGCGCCGTTGGAGTCGACCACGGGTGCCGCGGGCCGGACCGGCGGGACGTGACTCAACTCGCCGTCGGTCAGCAGGTAGGCGCCCTCGGCTCCGGCCGTGGCCACGACCACCTCGGCCCTCCCCCGCTCGGCGATACGGCGCATGGTCCGCTCGGGGTCGTCCAGGGCGGCCGTCGAGAGGAACACGACGTCCGCCGCGTGGGCGAACGACTCGTGGTACGGGTTCTCGCCGTCCCAGTTGTGGAGGTCGGTGGAGAGCGCGACACCGGCCTCGCGGAGGGTCGGCAGGGCGTGGGCGCACGGTTGGGTGATGGAGACGTGGGCATGTCGGCTCGCGTCGGCGAGAGCCCGGACCGTCTCTTCCGGCAAGCGGTCCTCGGCGTATCCGCGGCTCGTGTCGTAGAGGGACAGCCGCCTTCCGTCCGGCCCGACCAGGTTGACCGCGCGCTTGGTGCCGGCGGGCTGCGGGATCGCGGTGAGGGCGATGCCGTGCTCGCGGTGCAGGGTGCGGACGAGGTCGCCCTCGGCGTCCTCGCCGAGGAAGTCGACGTGGTGGGTACGCAGGCCGAGACTGCTCAGGGTGACGGCCACGAAGTCCCCGGTCTGCCCGGCGCGGGTGCGGATCCCTGAGTCGATCATGTAGCTGTCTGCGTACGGGAGCGGCAGCTCGGGGACGTACACGATGGTGTCCACGCCGGCGCCGCCCAGCACGAGTACGTCGGTGTCGCGGCTCAACTCTGGCCCCCCACGGTCGCTAGTCGGATCTCTCGCCGTAAGTCCTTAGGACAGCGGGTGTCTGCGGGTCGTGCGTGGCTGGTCGCGCAGCTCCCCGCGCCCCCTTGGGGCGATCATCTTGACGAGCATGCCCAACACAACGGTGGCGTCACCCCGGACATACGTGATCTCCGACATGACGCCACCGTAGAGGCCGCCTCTGACAACGGCCTTCGAATTACTTCGTGAGCTCGGTCAGCTCCTGGTCCGCCGCGCGGTTCGCCCTGCGGCGGATCGCGTACCAGCCCGCGACCAGCATCGCGGCGATCACCGGGATGAGGAGGAGGGTCTTGCGGCCGACCTCGGGGTCGTTCCACATCATGGCGAGGCAGGCGAGCAGGAAGACGATCGTGGCGATCTCCGTGACCGGGCTGCCGGGGAGGCGGAAGTGCGGTCGGTCCACCAGGCCCGCCTTGGCGCGGCGGACGAAGATCAGGTGGCAGATCATGATGATCACCCAGGTCGAGATGATGCCGAGGGAGGCGACGTTCAGCACGATCTCGAAGGCCTGGCTGGGCATGAGGTAGTTCAGGCCGACGCCGAGGACGCACACCGCGCAGGTGAGCAGGATGCCGCCGTAGGGCACCTGGCTGCGGTTCATGCGGGCCGTGAACTTCGGGGCCGAACCCGCCATCGCCATGGAGCGCAGGATGCGGCCCGTCGAGTAGAGGCCGGAGTTGAGGGAGGACATCGCCGCCGTCAGGACCACCAGGTTCATCACGTCGCCGGCTGCCGGGACGCCGATCTTCGACAGGACCGTGACGAACGGGCTCTGGTCCGCCGAGTACACCGAGCCGGGCAGGAGGAGGGCCAGCAGGACGACCGAGCCGAGGTAGAAGAGGCCGACGCGCCACATGATCGAGTTCACCGCGCGCGGGACGACCTTCTCCGGCTCGGCGGTCTCGCCCGCCGCGACGCCGACCAGCTCCAGGGCGGCGTACGCGAAGATCACGCCCTGCATGACCAGGACGACGGGCATCAGGCCGTGCGGGAAGACGCCGCCGTTGTCGGTGATCACGCTCAGGCCCGGCGTCGTACCGCCCACCTCATGCTGGGTGGCGAGCAGGAAGATGCCGACGAACATGAAGGCCACCAGCGTGGCGACCTTGATGATCGCGAACCAGAACTCCATCTCGCCGAAGATCTTCACCGAGATCAGGTTCACCGCCAGGACCACCGCCAGGGCGATCAGGGCCAGCACCCACTGCGGGATGTCGGTGAACAGGCTCCAGTAGTGCGTGTAGAGCGCGATCGCGGTGATGTCGGCGATGCCGGTCGTCGACCAGTTCAGGAAGTACATCCAGCCGGCGACGTAGGCGCCCTTCTCACCGAGGAACTCTCGCGCGTACGACACGAAGGAGCCCGAGGAGGGGCGGTAGAGCACGAGCTCGCCGAGGGCCCTCACCACGAAGAACGCGAAGATGCCGCAGACCAGGTAGGCGATCGCCAGCGCCGGGCCCGCGTTGTGGAGGCGGCCGCCGGCGCCGAGGAAGAGGCCGGTGCCGATGGCCCCGCCGATGGCGATCATGTTGACGTGGCGGGCCTTGAGGTCCTTGCTGTAACCGGCGTCGCCCGCATCCGCGGGCACCTGGGCCGCGTCGGTGCTGGGGGCGGCCACTGCCGTGTTCACGGCGTCCTTGCTCACGGGTGGTACCACTCTCTGGTGCGCCCGAGCGGATCGCGCTCGGGTGGCCGGACGTACGTATGGCCTGTGCGCTTGATAAGTGCACAGACCAAGGGGTCACCTTCCCCCAGAAAACCCTGCTCACGCGGTGGCGGACGTCACACAGCGTTACTTCTCACACGGCGGTCCCGCCCCGCCCCACGAGCCGCCGGAGGTGTCACAGCACCGGTGAGACAGCGATACTGCTGCACATGACGACCGGCACCGAGGAGACGACCCTCACGATCGACGAGCTGGCCGCGCGGGCGGGCATGACGGTCCGCACGGTGCGGTTCTACGGCACCAAAGGGCTGCTGCCGCCTCCGGTGCTGGGGCCGCGCCGAGTGGGCCACTACGGGCGCGAGCACCTGGCCCGGCTGGCGCTCATCGAGGAGTTGCAGCAGCAGGGCATGACGCTCGCGGCGATCGAGCGGTACGTGCAGCAGCTGCCGCCGGATCTGGACGCCCATGACCTCGCCATTCACCGGGCCGTGGTGGCCTCCTGGGCGCCGGACGTCGTGGAGACGGTGACGCGGCCGGAGCTGGAGCGGCGGGCGGGGCGGTCGCTCGGCGACGACGACGTGGAGCGGCTGGCCGCGATGGGTGTGGTGAAGCCGGACGACGGCGGCGACGGCTACCGCGTCGACCTCGGGCTGCTGCGGCTGGGCGTCGGGCTGTTGGACGTACCGCTGTCGCAGGAGGCGATCCTCGCGGCGCGCAAGGTGCTCATCGAGCACTCGCGGTCCGCCGCGCACGAGTTGGCGCAACTCTTCCGCGGGGAGGTTTCGGAACGCGCCGAGCAGGACGTGAAGTCACTGTCCGCGCACATGCAACCCCTGGTGGTGCAGGCCCTGTTGACGACCTTTCAGCGGTCGCTGCGCGAGGAGCTGCGGGATTGGCTGGGCGGCGTCTCAGAGGAAGGCCGCTCCGCCTGACACGTTGAGCGTCTGCCCGGTCAGGAAGCCGCTGCCCTCGTCGACGACGTACAGCAGTGTCGACACCAGGTCGGACGGTGTCTGCGGCCTCGGCACGGCCTGTCGGCCGCGGACGTGCTCGAAGCCGCCGTCCGCGCCCACCCTGCGCTCGGCCGTGGCGGTGCCGACCGCGCTGGGCGCGATGGCGTTGACGGTGATGCCGTACGGCGCGAGGGCCGCGGCGAGCGAGCGTGTGAAGCCGATCAGGCCCATCTTCGAGGCGACGTACGGGACCATCGTGGGCGGTGCGGTGAGTACGGCCGCCGAGGCGATGTTGACGACGCGGCCCCAGCCGGCCGCCTTCAGATACGGCAG
Source organism: Streptomyces sp. R11 (assembly GCF_041051905.1). Taxonomy (NCBI): domain Bacteria; kingdom Bacillati; phylum Actinomycetota; class Actinomycetes; order Kitasatosporales; family Streptomycetaceae; genus Streptomyces; species Streptomyces sp. R11. The sequence goes on along the minus strand of NZ_CP163432.1, from coordinate 7,900,264 downwards.
CGCGGCCCGGGTCACCAGGAAGGGTGCCTCCAGGTTGACGCGCATGATCCGGCGCCACTCCTCGACCGACGTCTCCTCGAAGGGGTTCGCGGGGTGGACGTCGGCACTGTTGACCACGACGTGCAGCGTGCCGAACCGGTCGATGAGCTGCTCCAGTCCCTGGCACACCTGGGCCTCGTCGGTGACGTCGCCCGTCAACTCCACGTAGTCCAGGATCTTTCCGGCGGTCTCCGGCTGCGGGACGAGGTCGAGACCGGCGACCCGGTACCCGCGTCCGGCGAGCGCGATGGCGAACTCCTGCCCGAGGCCCTGTGCCGCTCCGGTCACCAGGGCGGTACGCGTCTCCATGAGGCGAGTGTGATGAGCCGTCAGGAACCGGGCAAGGGGGCCTGTGTTCCCCAACGGGCTTTGCTGAAGGGCAGATCCCCTTCAAGGGCGGGGCGGGTAGGGGCGGCGGAAGCGAAGAACTCCCCCGCCGCCCCTGACGTCACGCGTCCCCGAAGCGCTCCCCCTTCTCCGCCTTCTCCACCAGCAGGGCCGGCGGCGCGAACCGGTCGCCGTACTGCTGCGCCAGCTCACGCGCGCGGGCCGTGAAACCGGCGACGCCGCCTTCGTAGCCGTTGATGTACTGCAGGACACCGCCGGTCCAGCCGGGGAAGCCGATACCGAAGATGGAGCCGATGTTGGCGTCGGCGACCGACGTCAGGACGCCTTCCTCCAGGAGCCGGACCGTGTCCAGCGCCTCGGAGAACAGCATGCGTTCCTGCATGTCCCGGAACGGGATCTGCGCGCCCTCGCGGGTGAAGTGCTCGCGCAGGCCCGGCCAGAGGCCCGCCCGCTTGCCGTCCGCGTCGTAGTCGTAGAAGCCCGCTCCCCCGCTGCGGCCCTCGCGGCCGAACTCGTCGACCATGCGGTCGATGACGGCTTCCGCGGGGTGGGACGCCCACACGCCGCCCGCCTCCTCCACGGCCCGCTTCGACTCGTTGCGGATCTTCCGCGGGAGGGTGAGCGTCAGCTCGTCCATCAGGGACAGGACCTTTGCCGGATAGCCCGCCTGGGCCGCCGCCTGCTCCACCGACGCGGGCTCGATGCCCTCGCCGACCATCGCCACGCCCTCGTTGATGAAGTGGCCGATGACGCGGGAGGTGAAGAAGCCGCGGGAGTCGTTGACGACGATCGGCGTCTTGTTGATCTGCCGGACCAGGTCGAAGGCGCGGGCCAGCGCCTCGTCGCCCGTCCGCTCGCCCTTGATGATCTCGACGAGCGGCATCTTGTCGACGGGCGAGAAGAAGTGCAGTCCGACGAAGTCGGCCTGGCGGTCCACTCCCTCGGCCAGCACGGTGATCGGCAGGGTCGAGGTGTTGGAGCACAGCAGCGCGTCCGGCTCGACGATGCCCTGGATCTCCTGGAAGACCTTGTGCTTGAGCTCGGGGTTCTCGAAGACGGCCTCGATCACCGCGTCGCAGCCGGCCACGTCCTGCGGATCGGCCGTCGGCGTGATGCGGGCCAGCAGCGCGTCGGCCTTCTCCTGCGTCGTACGGCCCCGGGAGACCGCCTTGGCGCACAGCTTCTCGGAGTAGCCCTTGCCCTTGACGGCGGCTTCCAGCGCCACGTCCTTCAGGACCACCTCGATCCCCGCGCGGGCGCACGAGTAGGCGATGCCCGCGCCCATCATCCCGGCGCCTAGGACGGCGACCTTGCGGACCTTGCGGGGCTCGATGCCCGCCGGCCGGTTGGCGCCGGAGTTGACGGCCTGGAGGTCGAAGAAGAACGCCTGGATCATGTTCTTGGACGTCTGACCCGCCGCCAGCTCCACGAAGTAGCGCGCCTCGATGACCTGCGCGGTCTCGAAGTCGACCTGGGAGCCCTCCACGGCGGCCGCGAGGATGTTGCGCGGGGCCGGGTAGGGGGCGCCGTTGGTCTGCTTGCGCAGGTTGGCCGGGAAGGCGGGCAGGTTCGCCGCGAACTTGGGGTTGGCGGGCGTGCCGCCCGGGATCCGGTAGCCCGGCTTGTCCCAGGGCTGCTGCGACTCGGGGTGGGCCTCGATGAAGGCGCGGGCCTTGGCGAGCAGTTCCTCCTGAGTGGCGGCCACGTCGTCGATCAGGCCGTTCTGCAGGGCGCGCTGCGGGTTGTACTGGGTGCCCTGGAGGAGGACCTTCAGCAGGGCGTCGGCGATGCCGAGCAGGCGGACGGTGCGCACGACGCCGCCGCCGCCCGGGAGGAGGCCGAGGGTGACCTCGGGGCAGCCGATCTTGGAGCCGGGCGCGTCCAGGGCGATGCGGTGGTGGCAGGCGAGCGCGATCTCGTAACCGCCGCCCAGGGCCGCGCCGTTCATCGCGGCGACGACCGGCTTGCCGAGGGTCTCGATGCGCCGCAGCTGGCGCTTGATCGCCATGCCGCCCTCGAAGAGGTCCTGCGCGGTGTCCGGCGTGACGCGGATCAGGTCGCGCAGGTCGCCGCCGGCGAAGAAGGTCTTCTTGGCGGAGGTGATGATGACACCGCGGATGGTGTCCTTCTCGGCCTCCAGCCGGTCGGTGATGACGGCGAGGGAGTCGCGGAACGCCTGGTTCATGGTGTTCGCGGACTGGTTCGGGTCGTCGAGGACGAGCGTGACGACGCCGGCGCGGTCCTGTTCCCAGCGGATGGTGGTGGACTCAGTGCTCATGTGGAGGTGCTCCGTGTGATCCGTCGGGAGGGGGTCAGATGCGCTCGACGATCGTGGCGATGCCCATGCCGCCGCCCACGCACAGCGTGGCGAGGCCGTACCGCTTGTCCTGGCGCTCCAGTTCGTCGACGAGCGAGCCGAGGATCATCGCGCCGGTCGCGCCGAGCGGGTGGCCGAGGGCGATGGCACCGCCGTTGACGTTGACCTTGTCCAGGGACAGGCCCATGTCCTTCACGAAGCGCAGGACGACGGCCGCGAAGGCCTCGTTGATCTCGACGAGGTCGATGTCGTCGATGGTCAGCCCGGCCTTGGCGAGCGCCTTGCGGGTCGCGGGCGCGGGGCCGGTCAGCATGATGGTGGGCTCGGAGCCGGAAACGGCGGCGGAGATGATGCGGGCGCGCGGGGTGAGGCCGTAGCGCTCGCCGACCTCCTTGTTGCCGATCGCGACGAGCGAGGCGCCGTCGACGATGCCGGAGGAGTTGCCCGCGTGGTGGACGTGGTCGATCTTCTCGACCCAGTGGTACTTCTGCAGGGCGACGGCGTCGAAGCCGCCCAGGTCGCCGATGTCCGCGAAGGACGCCTTCAGCTTGGCGAGGGAGTCGGCGGTGGTGCCCGGGCGCATGTGCTCGTCGTGGTCGAGGACGACGAGGCCGCTGCGGTCCTTCACCGGGACGACGGAGCGGTCGAAGCGGCCCTCCTTCCAGGCCGTCGCCGCCCGCTCCTGGGAGAGCGCCGCGTATTCGTCGACGTCGCGGCGTGAGAAGCCCTCGATGGTGGCGATCAGGTCGGCGCCGATGCCCTGCGGCACGAAGTTGACGGCGAGGTTGGTCATCGGGTCGTTGAACCAGGCGCCGCCGTCCGAGGCCATCGGCACCCGGGACATGGACTCGACGCCGCCCGCGAGGACGAGGTCCTCGAAGCCCGAACGGACCTTGGCGGCTGCCATGTTCACGGCCTCCAGACCCGACGCACAGAAGCGGTTCTCCTGCACGCCCGCGACCGTGTCCGGCAGTCCGGCGGCGATCGCGGCGATGCGGGCGATGTCGGAGCCCTGGTCGCCGACCGGGCCGACGACGCCGAGCACGATGTCGTCGATCGCGGCCGGGTCCAGGGTCGGGAAGCGGTCGCGGAGCTCGTGGATGAGGCCGACGACCAGGTCGATCGGCTTGGTGCCGTGCAGGGCGCCGCTCGCCTTGCCGCGGCCGCGCGGGGTGCGGATCGCGTCGTACACGTACGCTTCGGTGCTCACTGGGAAGCCTTTCGGGGATGAGGGTCAGCCGAGCAAAAAGGAGCCTTAGCCCAGCAGGGAACGGCCGATGATCTCCTTCATGATCTCGGTCGTCCCGCCGTAGATGGTCTGGATACGGCCGTCGGTGAAGGCCCGCGCGACCGGGAATTCGCTCATGTAGCCGTAGCCGCCATGCAGTTGCAGGCAGCGGTCGGCGACGCGCTTTTGCAGCTCGGTCGCCCACCACTTGGCCATGGAGGCGTGCACGGCGTCGAGCTCACCGTTGTCGTGGTCCGCTATGCAGCGGTCGAGGAAGGTGCGGGTGACGGCACACTCGGTGGCCATCTCGGCGATCTCGAACCGGACGTGCTGCTTGGTGGCCAGCGGCCGGCCGAAGGCCTCGCGTTCCTTGACGTACTCGGTGGTGATCTCCAGCAGGTGCTCGGCGGCTGCGATCGCGGAGACCGCGATGCTCAGCCGCTCCTGCGCGAGGTTCGTCATCAGATGGACGAAGGCGCCGTTGAGGGCGCCGAGGAGGTTCTCCTTGGGCACGCGGACGTCGTGGAAGAACAGCTCGGCCGTGTCCTGCGCCTTCTGGCCGATCTTGTCGAGGTTGCGGCCGCGCTCGAAGCCCTCCGTGCCGCGCTCCACGACGAGCAGCGACAGCCCGTGCGCGCCGCCCTCGGGGGTCGTCTTCGCGACGACGATCACCAGGTCGGCGAGGATGCCGTTGGAGATGAACGTCTTGGAGCCGTTGAGGACCCAGTGGTCGCCGCGGTCCTCGGCGTGGGTGCGGATGCCCTGGAGGTCGGAGCCGGCGCCGGGTTCGGTCATGGCGATGGCCGTGATCAGCGTGCCGTCGCAGAAGCCCGGCAGCCAGCGCCGCTTCTGCTCGTCGGTGGCGAGCGAGGTGAGGTAGGGGCCGATGATGTCGTTGTGCAGGCCGAGCGCGAGGCCCGGGGCGCCCGCGCGCGTGAACTCCTCGGCGAGGACGGCGCTGTAGCGGAAGTCGGGGGTGCCGCCGCCTCCGTACTCCTCGGGCACGGCGAAGCCGAGCAGGCCCTGCTTTCCGGCCGCGCGCCAGGCGTCGCGGGAGACGATGCCGTCCTTCTCCCACTGCTCGTAGTACGGCAGCACCTCCCTGGCCAGGAAGCTGCGCACGGTCGCGCGGAACGCGTCGTGCTCGGGGGCGAAGATCTGCCGTTTCATTCGAGGCCCTTCATGCCGGCGTCCTCCACATCGAGGCCCTTCATCAGGTCGGGTACGTCCCAGTCGCGGGCCACGCCCACGGTGTCGGCACCCGGCTGGGCGGGTCCGGTGCGTACGGCGGTGGGGGTCGCGGAGAAGCGGGGCGCGGGGGCGGGCTGGGTGATGCCGCCGTGGTCGGTGAAGGTGCCGCGGGCCGCCAGGTGCGGGTGGCGCGGGGCCTCGTGCAGGGACAGTACGGGCGCCACGCACGCGTCGGACCCTTCGAAGACGGCCGTCCACTCGTCCCGGGTACGGGCCTTGAAGCGGGCCGCGACGGCCTCGCGCAGCTCGCCCCAGCGGGCCCAGTCCTTGCGCGCGCCGGCGTGTTCGGGGATCTCCAGAAGGGTCACGAACTCGTCGTAGAACTGTGGCTCCAGAGCACCCACGGCCATGTACCGCCCGTCGGCGGTCTCGTAGGTGCCGTAGTACGGGCAGCCGCCGTCCAGGAGGTTCGCGCCGCGCCGGTCCTGCCAGCCGCCGGCGGCGAGCATGCCGTGGATCATCGCCGCGAGGTGGGAGGTGCCGTCGACGATGGCGGCGTCGACGACCTGGCCGGTGCCGGTCGCGCGCGCGTGGTGGAGGGCGGCGAGGACGCCGACGACGAGGTAGAGGGAGCCGCCGGCGTAGTCGCCGACCAGGTTGGCGGGGACCGCCGGGGGTTCGTCGGGGTTGCCGATCATGCCGAGGGTGCCGGTGAGCGCGATGTACGCGATGTCGTGTCCGGCGCGCTGGGCGAGCGGCCCCTCCTGGCCCCAGCCGGTCATACGGCCGTAGACGAGGCGGGGGTTGCGGGCGTGGCAGGCCTCCGGGCCGACGCCGAGGCGCTCGGCGACGCCGGGGCGGTTGCCCTCGATGAGGATGTCGGCGCGGGCGGCGAGGTCGAGGACGCGGGCCGCGCCGTCGGGGGACTTCAGGTCGACGATCACGGAGCGCTTGTTGCGGTTGGTGATGTCGTACTCGGTGTTGATGGCGAGTCCCGTGCCGCCGGGCCGGTCCACGCGGACGACGTCGGCGCCCAGGTCGGCCAGGAGCATGGCGGCGAAGGGGCCGGGTCCGATTCCGGCCAGCTCGACCACACGCACGCCGGTGAGCGGGCCGTGCCCGGGCGTCGGTGCCGTTGTCATCCTGCCCCCATTGGCGTGACACAACTGATGTAACACCAGTGATGCTAAGAACGTGTTCCAGCGGACACAAGACCTGACGAGCAAGCGCTTAGCCAATTTACCGACCGGTCACCCGGCCGGTCACGGTCCTGTCGAGTCAGTCGCGCCCGTCCAGCTCGGCTATCAGCCGTTTCGGCGCGATCACCCGGTAGCTCTCCTCCACCCAGTCGCACAGCAGCTCCGCCGCCGGAGCGCCCTTCTGCTCCAGCGGGATGCTCACCCAGCCCGCCTTGCCCAGGCCGTAGCCGGCGGGTTCGGCACCCGGGCAGGTCAGGGCGTGGGCGTGGGCCGACTCGTCCTTGAGCTTCACGGTGACGCCCATCGGATAGCTGCCGTCGGCGACGCCGAGGAAGACGAACACCTTCTTGTTGACCTTCGCGACCGTCTCGCCCCACGGGAAGTCCTCGACGGCGCCCGGCATCCCGAGGGCGAACTCGCGTACTTTTTCCCACTTCTTCAGGGCAGTCCTGGGCACGGCCACCGCTAACCTCCGGGCTCGTCGTCGGGCTCCGCACCCCTCACGCTAGCCTCGGCCACCGACAACGGCGCGTGCTGCGAGACCGAGGGGTGTCATGACCAGGCTGGACAGGACGGATCGCCCGTACGACATCGTGCTCTTCGGAGCGACGGGATTCGTCGGGGTTCTCACCGCGGAGTACCTGGCCGCGCATGCGCCCGAGGGGTTGCGCTGGGCGATCGCCGGTCGCAGCAAGGAGAAGCTGGAGCGGCTGCGCGACCGGCTGCCGGACGGCGGCAAGGGGGTCGGGCTGCTGGAGGCGGACGTCTCCGATCCGGCCTCGATGCGCCGTCTTGCCGAGCACGCGCGCGTGGTGGCCACGACGGTGGGCCCCTATGTGACGTACGGCGAGGACCTCGTGGCGGCGTGCGCGGACACCGGCGCCGACTATCTCGATCTGTCCGGTGAGCCGGAGTTCGTGGACCGGACGTACGTCCGGCACGACGCACGCGCGCGTGAGACGGGTGCGCGGCTGGTGCACGCCTGCGGTTTCGACTCCGTTCCGCACGATCTGGGCGCGTACTTCACCGTCCAGCAGCTGCCGGAGGGCGTGCCGCTGACGGTGGACGGGTTCGTGACCGTCGATGCCACCTTCTCGGGCGGCACGTTCGCCTCCGCGCTCAACCAGTTCGCGCGCGGGCGTCAGATGCTGGCCGCCGCGCGTGATCGTGCCCGGCACGAGCCGCGGCTGATGGGGCGTCGGGCCCAGGCTCCGACGGGCGCGCCCCGGTTCGCCAAGGAGGTCGGCGCGTGGGCGGTGCCGCTGCCGACGATCGACCCGCAGGTGGTCAAGCGGTCCGCGCGGGCCCTCGATCGCTACGGCCCTGACTTCCGGTACCGCCACTACGCCGCCGTACGGCATCTGCCGATCGCGCTCGGCGGTGTCGCGGCGATGGGCGGGCTCTTCACGGCCGCCCAACTGCCGCCCGCCCGGCGCTGGTTGTCCGACCGGCTCAAGCCGGGCGAGGGGCCCGGCCCGGAGAAGCGTGCGAAGAGCTGGTTCTCCGTCCGCTTCGTGGGTGAGGGCGGCGGCCGGCGGGTCTTCACCGAAGTGTCGGGCGGGGACCCCGGGTACGGGGAGACGGCGAAGATGTTCGCCGAGGGGGCCCTGTCCCTCGCCTTCGACGATCTGCCGCCGACGGCCGGGCAGGTCACGACAGCCGTGGCGATGGGAGACGCCCTGATCGAGCGGCTGCGGTCGGCGGGGATCACCTTCCGGGTGGCCGCCACGCGCTGAACCGATCCTGCGACCGTCCCCCCACCCCTAGAGCGGCCACCCCGCGATCGTGTAGATCATCCCGACGATCCAGCCGAGGCCGGCCAACGTGGCGAGTACCAGCGCGGCCGTCACGGCACGCTCGACGGGGCGGTCGGGGTCGGCGAGGGGCTTGGGGGAGCGGTGCGTCGTCATGCGGCTCAGCCTGCCGACCACCCCGAGGGGCTGACATCCGTACGGGTACTCAGACGACGTACTCAGCCCGCGTGCTCGGTCGTCGTCAGGTGCGGGCCGGGAGGTGTTTCGCCCCCGCCGCCCCTACCCGTCCCGTACCTGGGGGCTGCCGCCCCCAGACCCCCGCTGTCGGCGTGAACGGCCTCGTCCCCGAACGCCGGACGGGCTGAGATGCACGGGCCGGCGTTGAGACGCTTCGGCCCTGCGGCGGGTGGAGGCAGGGACCAGCCGGGGCACCAGCTGCCCCGGCCTGACCTCCCCCTTGGCCTAAGCCCCCGTACCGGTCGCCTCCTTCAACGCCCGTCGGCACAACCCGTCCGCCCTGCGCGTCGTCTCCGGCAGGCGGTACTCGGGGGTCAGTGCGAGGGTGTGGGCGCAGGCGTTGGGGAGGGTGACGCGGTGGCCCACCGAGATGAAGACCGGCTTGACGGTGTCCCGGGTGCGGAGGGCTCGGCCGACCTCCTCGTCGCCTGCCAGGAGGGGTGCGGACGATCCGCGCGTGGGGGCGGGGGCGTCGTAGGTGAAGGTGAACGGGTTCTTGGCGACGCCGATCGTGGGCAGGCCGGTGAGGACGCCGAGGTGGCTGGCGAGGCCGAAGCGGCGGGGGTGGGCGAGGCCGTAGCCGTCGCAGACGACCAGGCCGGGCGGGCAGGGCAGGGCGTCGAGGGCGGCCAGCACCGTCGGGATCTCGCGGAAGGCGAGCAGGCCGGGGACGTACGGGAAGGAGATCCGGCCGACCGCCGTGGACTCGGCGACGACCTCCAGAGTCGCGGCGTCCAGCACGACCGCCGCTGCCACCACCACGTCCCGTTCGTCGTCGTAGGCCACGTCGACGCCGGTCACATGCCCGGATCCGGGCGGTGGCCCCGGCTCGTCGAGCACCACCCTTTCCCGCAACTCGTCCTGGACGGCGCGGGCCTCTTCCTCGGTCGCGGGCCAGCCCGCGGGGATGCTTACGGTCGTCATGGTGGGTACGAGCGTACGGCGAGGGGGCCGGCCGCCGTGGGCCCAGGGGTAGGCTCGCGATCATGTTCGTGCTGGAGCTGACGTACACCGCACCGATCGAGGCCGTCGACGCCGTGCTGGAGGCACATGTGGCGTGGCTCGACGAGCAGTACGAGAGGGGGCATTTCCTGGCGTCCGGGCGCAAGAACCCCCGCGACGGCGGGGTGATCCTCGCCGTCGCGGGGAACCGGGCCCTGATCGAGGAGATCGCCGCGACCGACCCGTTCGTGGCCGCCGGGGTCTGCGGCTACCGCATCACCGAGTTCTACGCGACCAAGACGGCGCCGGAACTCGAGCGGTACCGCGAGACGCCGGACTGAGCCTCACTTGTTGCCCAGCGCCTGCTTGAGCTGGGTCTTGTTCATGTCCGAACGGCCCCGGATGTTGCGCTGCTTGGCCTCCGCGTAGAGCTGGTCGTAGGTGGGCCCCTGGGAGCCCTTGCCCGACCGTTGGCCGCCCCGTTTGCCGGAGGACATGTCCTGGGTGGAGGTGCGGCTGGCGGTCTTCGACTCGCCGGACCGGGCGCGCTCCTTGTTCACCGTCCGTGCCGCGATCTCCTCGGCTCGCCCGGTGCTCTCGCCCCGGTCCTGGGCGCTCTGCTTGATGTGCTCGTACTGGCGCTCCCGCTTGGGGCTGGAACCGCGTGGCATGTCGGGTCACTCCTCTCGCAGTCCGCGACCGAGTACCCACAATTCGCCGTCAGCTCTCCAGCCGCGCGACCCGGCCCTTCTCCCCCGCCGCCCAGCACCCCGGATCCGGCGTGCAGTCCACGGTGTCGTACGACCCGGTGTCCACGGTCCGCCAGGTGCGCCCGCCGTCGGTCGTCAGGTCGGTGCCGGTGGGGCCGACGGCGAGGGCGGTGGTGCGGCTGTGCGGGAGCCAGGCCACGCCGGAGCGGTAGGCCTGCACCGGCAGCGCGGCGGGCTGCCAGCCGGCGCCCCCGTCACCGGTCCGGGCGGCGGCGCGTGGGGAGGTCTGGTCGGGGCGGTAGTCGCCGCCGACCGCGAGGCCGTGCGCGCGGTCGCGGAAGGCGAGGGCGAAGACGCCGCGGGCCGGATCGCCCGCCGGGATCGGCGAGTCGGCGGCCGTCCAGGTCAGCCCCCGGTCGCGGGAGTGCAGCACACGCGCGCGTGCGGCCCCGCCGGTGGCGAGCCAGACGTCCTTCGGCCCGGAGCTCACCAGGCACTGCCCGCTCGCCGCGAAGCCGGCCTCGCCCTCCTGCGCCGCGGGCATGCCGGCACTGGGCAGCACCTTCCAGGAGCGGCCGCCGTCGCTGGTCGACAGGATGCGGAACCTGCCCTCCACCGGGTCACTCATCGCCAGGCCGTGGCGGCGGTCGAAGAACGTCATGCAGTCGTAGAAGGCCCGCGCGTCGGTGTTGCGGAAGGACTCGGTCCAGGTCGCGCCGCCGTCGTCCGTGCGGTACACGCGGGACGCCTCGCCCTCCCCGATGGCCAGCACCACCGCGCGGCGCGCGTCGAACGCCTCGATGTCCCGGAACTGCAGCTCGGCCGCGCCCGGCGGCGAGACGTTCCGCCAGCTCGCGCCGCCGTCGGTGGTACGCAGGACGGTGCCCGCGGTTCCGGCCAGCCACGCGGTGTTGCGGCTGACGGCGGACAGTCCCCTGAAACGCACCTCGGGCGCGCCGCTGTCCTTGACCTCCCAGTGCGGCGCCCGGTTCTGCGGCCCGTGCGCCTGTGCCGGTACGGCCGTCAGCGCGACGAGCGCCGCCCCGCAGGCCGCCCCCGCGGCCACTGTCCGAAATGTACGCCCAACCCGTCGCGTGCTCCCCGAACGCCTCATGGCGGGCGAAGCTAGCCGACCGCCACGGCGCCGTCCAGATGGCCACGTCCACCACAGAGACCACATGTGACTTTCCCGGCACTGCAGGGCGAACGCACCACTCCCGCGCATGAAGGCGGTGACAGAGGTCACTCGACATTCGTGTGCACGGATTGGCTGATTCCGTCGTCTCTACCAGTGCCCATCTCGTCCGCCCGGAAGTTCGTCCAGCCGTCACAAGGGAGCAAGGCGTTGTCCACCGTAATCGAGCAGCCCGTCGAGGCCCGTCTCGTCGCCGCCGCGCCGCGGATGCCGAGCATTCCGGCCACCCTTCACTACGACCGCCGCGACCCGTTCGCCGTACGCATGACCTTCCCGGCCCCGGCCACCCTGGAGGGTGTGGAGGTCTGCTGGACCTTCAGCCGCGAGCTGCTCCTGGCCGGCCTGGAGGCACCCGAGGGCCATGGCGACGTCCGCGTGCGGCCGTACGGCTACGACCGTACGGTCCTGGAGTTCCACGCCCCCGAGGGCACCGCCGTCGTGCACATCCGCTCCGGCGAGATACGCCGCTTCCTGCAGTCCACGAGCGAACTGGTGCCGCTCGGCCTGGAGCACCTCCAGCTGGACCTGGACCACGACCTGGCGGAGCTGATGCGGGACGCCTGCTGAGGCGTACGCACCACTGGGCGTTCCACTCCGAACGCGCCGCCCGGCCTGCGGCGCGTTAATTGCGTTGACACCCTCCCTGTCCCCTCTTAGCGTTTACAGCGGTCCTGTTGCCGTCGATTGGAGAAGGACGTTGCTCGTCTGAGGTCCTGAGACACCGCGTCACACACCTGAGGTGTGTGCGCAGCGTGCGACCTCGGCATTCGAGCCGTCCTCCGGAAACAGGGCTTTTCTCATACCCTCCTGAGGCCTCCCCGCCGGTCGCCGGTGTCTCGAAACGCGTTTGCCCTTGATCGCTTCGAGCATCCGCGGAGGCCCGCATGTCTACTTCCATCACCTGTACGTCCCTCTCGTTCACCTGGCCCGACGGCAGCCCCGTCTTCGAGGGCCTCGACGTCGCGTTCGGCCCCGGCCGGACCGGGCTCGTCGGCATCAACGGGTCAGGGAAGTCAACCCTGTTGAAGCTGATCGCCGGTGAGCTCACCCCGGCCGACGGCGCCGTACGCGTCGCCGGCGAGGTCGGCTATCTCCCGCAGAACGTCACCCTCGACACCGGCCTGAAGGTCGACAAGGCCCTCGGCATCGCGGACCGGCGGGCCGCACTGCACGCCATCGAGGCGGGCGACGTGGCCGAGAAGCACTTCGAGACCGTCGGCGACGACTGGGACGTCGAGGAGCGCGCCCTCGCCACCCTGGGCGAACTCGGGCTCGGACACGTCGAGTTGGACCGCACGATCGGTGAGGTGTCGGGCGGCGAGTCGGTGCTGCTGCGGCTGGCCGCGCTGCTGCTGCGCCGCCCGGACGTCCTGCTGCTGGACGAGCCCACCAACAACCTCGACCTGTACGCGCGCAGGCGGCTGTACGCGGCCGTCGCGTCCTGGCCGGGGGTGATGGTGGTCGTCAGTCACGACCGCGAACTGCTGGAACTCGTCGACCAGATCGCCGATCTGCGCTCCGGCGAGGTCACCTGGTTCGGCGGCAACTACTCGGCGTACGAGGAGGCGCTCGCCACCGAACAGGAGGCGGCCGAGCGCATGGTGCGGGTCGCCGAGGCCGATCTGAAGAAGCAGAAGCGCGAACTCGTGGACGCTCAGGTCAAGCTGGCCCGGCGCAGGCGGTACGGGCAGAAGATGTGGGACCAGAAGCGCGAACCGAAGATCGTCATGGGGGCGCGCAAGCGGGCGGCGCAGGAGTCCGCCGGCAAGCACCGCATCATGCACGAGGAGAGGCTCGCGGAGGCCAAGGAGCGGCTCGACGACGCGGTGGACGCCGTACGGGACGACGACGAGATCCGCGTCGACCTGCCGTACACGGCCGTACCGCCGGGCCGTACCGTGCTCACGCTGATGGACCTGGAGCTCGCGTACGGCGCGCGCGTCGCCGGTGGCTTCGATCTGCGCGGACCGGAGCGGATCGCGCTGATCGGGCGCAACGGCGCGGGCAAGACGACGCTGCTGCGGACGATCGCCGGGGAGCTGGAGCCGGTTGCCGGCGAGACGAAGGCCCATGTGCCCCTGCGGTTCCTGCCGCAGCGGCTCGATGTGCTGGACGGGGAGCTGAGCGTCGCCGAGAACGTGGCCCGGTTCGCGCCGGCCGCCACCAACAACCGGGTCCGGGCGCGGCTGGCCCGCTTCCTGTTCCGGGGCGCCCGCGCCGACCAGAAGGCGGCGACGCTGTCCGGCGGCGAACGCTTCCGGGCGACGCTGGCCGCGCTGATGCTCGCCGAGCCCGCACCCCAGCTGCTGATGCTGGACGAGCCGACGAACAACCTGGACATGGCGAGCGTTCGGCAGCTCACCTCGGCCCTGGAGTCGTACGAGGGGGCGCTGATCGTGGCCAGTCACGACCTGCCGTTCCTGGAGTCGATCGGCATCACACGCTGGCTGATGGTGGAGGACGGAGAACTGAAGGAAATCACGCCAGAAGCTGTCGGGTATCCCGCCTAGCTTCGACTGCATGGCCGACTTCATGCCCGATTTCATCACCATCACCGGAGCAAGGGAGAACAACCTCAAGGACGTCGCTCTCCGCATCCCGAAAGGCCGGCTGACCGTGTTCACCGGCGTTTCGGGATCGGGGAAGTCGTCGATCGTCTTCGACACGATCGCGGTCGAGTCGCAGCGCCAGCTGAACGAGACCTTCACGTGGTTCGTGCGCAACCGGCTGCCCAAGTACGAGCGGCCGCACGCCGAGGCACTGGAGGACCTCTCGCCCGCGATCGTCGTCGACCAACGGCCGATCGGGGGCCACTCCCGGTCCACGGTCGGCACGATGACCGACATCTACTCGGTGATCCGGGTGCTGTTCTCCCGGCACGGTACCCCGAGCGCCGGGCCGGCGACCGCGTACTCGTTCAACGACCCCTCCGGCATGTGCCCCGAGTGCGACGGCCTGGGCCGGACCGTGCGGCCGGACTGGGACCGCATCCTCGATCCGAACCGCTCGCTGGCCGACGGGGCGGTCCGCTTCCCGCCGTTCGCGGCGGGCACCTGGCAAGGGCAGGCGTACACCAACAGCGCCGAACTCGACCCGTACAAGCCCGTCAGGCGCTTCACCGCCGCCGAGCGGAAGTTCCTGATGCACGGCCGCCCCGGCAGCAAGGTCACCGTCAACGGCACAGGCGGCACCTGGACCACCGAGTACGAGGGGCTGGCCACCCGCTTCGAGCGGCTGTACCTGAAGCGGGACCTGTCGGCGATGAGCCAGAAGACCCGCGATCTGGTGCGGGAGTTCCTGGCCGAGGGCACCTGCCCGGTCTGCGACGGGGCCCGCCTGAACGCCGCGGCGCTCGCGACCCGGATCAACGGCATGAACATCGCCGAGTGCGCGCGTATGCAGGTCAGCGATCTGATCCCCGCGCTGAAGGACATCGCCGACCCGGTCGCCGGACCGATCGCCCGGGCCGCCGTCAGCGCCCTCGAACGCATCGACGCCATCGGCCTCGGCTACCTCAGCCTGGACCGCGAGACGTCCACGCTCTCCGGCGGCGAGGGTCAGCGCCTGAAGACCGTGCGCCACCTGGGCTCCAGCCTCACCGGCATGACCTACATCTTCGACGAGCCCAGCGTCGGCCTGCATCCACGCGATGTCGGCCGCCTGGGCGATCTGCTGCTGCGGCTGCGCGACAAGGGCAACACCGTGCTGGTCGTCGAGCACGACCGGGACGTCATCGCGCTCGCCGATCACGTCGTCGACATGGGGCCGGCCGCCGGCGCGGGCGGCGGAGAGGTCGTGTTCGAGGGGACGCCGGGCGAACTGGCCGGAGCGGGCACGGTGACCGGGCGGTGCCTGGGCCGCCGCACCTCGATCAAGAAGGACGTACGAACGGCGGACGGTGGGCTCTGGGTGAAAGGTGCCGACCGGCACAACCTGCGGGACGTGACGGTGGAGTTCCCGAGCGGGGTGCTCACCGTGGTGACCGGGGTCGCCGGGTCCGGAAAGAGCACGCTGGTCGCGGTGTTCACCGACACGCACGCCGACGCCGTGGTCGTGGACCAGTCGTCGATCGGGATCTCCGGGCGGTCGACGCCGGCGACGTATCTCGGAATCATGGACACGGTACGGAAGATCTTCGCCCGCGAGACGGGCGCGGAGCCGGGGTTCTTCAGCTTCAACTCGACCGGCGCGTGCGGCACCTGTGAGGGCCGCGGGATCATCTGCACCGACCTCGCCTTCATGGACCCGGTGACTACGACGTGCCACGACTGCGAGGGGCGGCGCTTCAAGGACGAGGTGCTGCGGCTGACCGTCGACGGCAACTCCATCGCGGACGTCCTGGGGATGACGGCCGACCAGGCACTGGAGTTCTTCCAGGACGCGGGCGTACGGCGCAGGCTGCGCGCCCTGCGGGACGTGGGGCTGACGTACCTCACGCTGGGCCAGCCGCTGTCCACCCTCTCCGGCGGCGAGCGGCAGCGCATCAAGCTGGCGACGCGGCTGCACAAGGAGCCGGACGGGCGCCGCAACAAGAACGGCACCGGAGCGGTTTACGTCCTCGACGAGCCGACGACCGGGCTGCACATGTCGGACGTCGACGGGTTGCTCGGCCTGCTGGACCGGCTGGTCGACACGGGCAACACGGTGGTGGTCGTGGAGCACAACCTGGACGTCGTGGCGCACGCCGACTGGATCATCGACCTGGGTCCGGACGGCGGCCGGGACGGGGGCCGGGTGATCTTCGAGGGAACCCCGCAGCAGCTCCGCAAAACCCACGGGTCCTTCACCGCGGAGCATCTCAGGAGGGCCACAGCCTGACCGCAGGGGTTTTGTGCGGGCACACGGGGCCTGCATCATGGCGGATCGGTGCCCCATGCATCAGGGGCGCCGAACCTGCCATCGATCCGGAGATCCCGTCGTGCCCAGCAAGAAGGCCCTCGTCCGCCACCCGAGCCCACGCCTCGCCGAAGGGCTGGTCACGCATATCGAGCGCGAGAAGGTCGACTTCGATCTCGCGGTCGAGCAGTGGGAGGCGTACGTCGAGGCCCTGCGCACGCACGGCTGGGAGACGGTCGAGGTGGACCCGGCCGACGACTGCCCCGACTCGGTGTTCGTCGAGGACACCGTCGTCATGTACAGGAACGTCGCGCTGATCACCCGGCCCGGCGCCGAGTCCCGGCGCGACGAGACCCTGGGTGTCGAGGAGGCCGTGGCCTCGCTGGGCTGCTCCGTGAACTGGATCTGGGAGCCGGGCACGCTGGACGGCGGCGACGTGCTGAAGGTCGGCGACACGATCTACGTCGGCCGGGGCGGCCGTACCAACGCGGCCGGCGTCCAGCAGCTGCGGGCCGCGTTCGAGCCGCTGGGAGCGCGGGTCGTCGCCGTACCGGTGAGCAAGGTGCTGCATCTGAAGTCGGCGATCACGGCGCTGCCCGACGGAACGATTCTGGGCCGCATCCCCCAACTGGACGCACCGTCCCTCTTCCCCCGCTTCCTGCCGGTGCCCGAGGAGTCCGGGGCGCATGTGGTGCTGCTCGGCGGCGAGAAGCTGCTGATGGCCGCCAGCGCGCCGAAGACGGCGGAACTGCTCGCCGACCTCGGCCACGAGCCCGTTCTGGTCGATATCGGCGAGTTCGAGAAGCTCGAAGGCTGTGTGACATGTCTCTCGGTACGGATGCGGGATCTGTACGCGTGACCGACTGAGTGCTGCACTCGTTCAGCCCCGGGACCTGCGGGTCCCGGGGCTTTTCGCACACCCGTGAACTCTCGACGGAACGGGGCTGATCAGCGGTCTTTACGCCGCCCTTAACCTACGGCTACGTAACCTACGGTTTCGTAGCCTACGATTCCGTAGGTTCCGGCAACCGCTCGCCGGGCATCTTTCCTGTGTTGTGCGTCCCCCTGGAGTTCCCGTGACGATTACTTCCCCTCACCTTGGCAGCCCCGCCGTCTGGACCGACGCCCGCCTGCTGTACGCGTTGGAGGAAGTTGTCGAGACCGAACTCAACCGGCATCTGAAGGTCGCCAAGGACTGGATGCCGCACGAGTACGTGCCGTGGACCGACGGCCGCAACTTCCCCGGCTTCTTCGAGGACGGCGAAGCCTGGGAGAAGGAGCAGTCCCAGGTCACCGAGATCGGTCGCATCGCCCTGGTCGTGAACCTCCTGACCGAGGACAACCTCCCCAGCTACCACCACGAGATCGCCTCCCTCTTCGGCCGCGACGGCGCCTGGGGGACCTGGGTGCACCGCTGGACCGCCGAGGAGGGCCGCCACGGCATCGTGATGCGCGACTACCTGCTCACCTCGCGCGCGGTTGACCCGGACAAGCTGGAGCAGTTCCGGATGTCGCACATGAGCGAGGGCTTCGAGTCGGACAACCGGCACTCGATGCTGCACTCGGTCGCCTACGTCGCCTTCCAGGAGCTCGCGACCCGCATCTCGCACCGCAACACCGGCCACCAGTCGGGTGACCCGATCTGCGACCGCATGCTGGCGCGCATCGCGACCGACGAGAACCTGCACATGATCTTCTACCGGAACCTGCTGAAGGCGGCCTTCGAGCTCGCGCCGGACCTGACCATGCAGGCGGTGCGGGACGTGGTCGTGAACTTCCGCATGCCCGGCCACGGCATCCCCGGCTTCGAGCGTGCCGCCGCCCAGATGGCCATCGGCGAGGTCTACAACCTGCGCATCCACCACGACGACGTCCTGCAGCCCGTCCTCCGCTTCTTGAAGATCATGGAGATCGACGGCCTCGGCCCCGAGGGCCAGAAGGCCCAGGAGGAGCTGGGCCTCTACATGGGCGGCCTGGACGCGGAGGCCCTGAAGTTCGACGAGAAGCTGGCGGCCCGCAAGACCCGCATGGCGGCTCGCGCCGGGGCCTGACGGAAGCCGGCTGAGGCCACCTGGCTGAACCGCGTGCGGCGACGGCCGCCGCGCGGCCCGCTGACAGCACGGCACCTGAGCGGGCCTGTGAGCCGCGGTGAGGGCCGGTGAGCTCCCAGGGCCCCGCGACCGCGTCGGCGAGCCGACGGCTGCGGACGGGGCCCGCAGAGCGCAGGCCTCGGGCCGCATGGGCCGGCGTGACCGTGCACACCGGCCCGCTGCCACGTCGGCGACACCCCCGGCTGGGATGTGCGCGCTCAGCGCCTCCAACCGGCAGGACGGCCAGGACGCGCCGCAAGCCACCCTTTCGAGGCGGCCGTCCGGTTCAGCGTGCCGTACGCCTGAGCTCAAGGCGTTCCTTCTCCGACAGACCGCCCCAGACGCCGAAGCGTTCGTCGTTGTCGAGGGCCCAATCCAGGCAGGCGGAGCGGATCGGGCACATGCCGCAGATCCGCTTCGCCTCGCGTACGGAGCTGCCCGGCTCGGGGAAGAAGAAGTCCGCCCCGGTCTGCGCGCACAACGCCTCCTGCTGCCAGTCCAGGTCGGGCGAGGTGATCGTTGTGATCGTGTCGATGAGCATGCGCAGGATCGTGCCGGGCGGCGAAAAACGTTCGATCAACGCGGGATCAACGCCGCGCCGCGAGGCCCCCGGCCGACTCGATGGTCTCCCTCCGCACGCGGCGACGCACGGCGGCGCGCGGAAACGGGTGAAAACCAGCAGACCCGTACCGGTCACCCGCGGTAGCCGCAGTGGTCGCTCGAAACGACGGCGGTACTCCGGCAGCGATTGTCAGTGGGCGGTGCAAGACTCGGCAGAGCAGACAACGGGACCCTTCCGAGGAGGGCGATGATGCTCACCACCCGTTATGTCACCGGCGCGCCGAACTGGATCGATGTCGGCACCCCCGACATCGAGGGCGCCAGTTCCTTCTACGGCGGCCTGTTCGGCTGGCGATTCCAGCCGGGCGGGCCCGAGACCGGCGGCTACGGCCTCTTCCAGCTCGACGGCAGGACGACGGCCGGCGGCATGCAGACCACCGAGGAGCAGGGCCCGCCGTCCTGGACGGTGTACTTCCAGACACCGGACGCGGACGCCACGGCCAAGGCGGCCGAGCAGGCGCACGGCGCGGTGCTGGTGCAGCCCATGGACGTGCTGGACATGGGCCGCATGGCCATCCTCGCCGACAAGGCGGGCGTGGGCTTCGGCCTCTGGCAGCCGGGCACCAACAAGGGCCTCGACGTCATGAACGAGCCCGGGACGCTGTGCTGGCTGGAGCTGTACACCACGGACGTACCGGCCGCCGCGGGCTTCTACAACACCACGCTCGGCATGGAGACCTTCGCCCTCGACTTCTACGGCGGCACCTACACGACGTTCAGCCCTGCGGGCCAAGGCGAGGACGCCATGTTCGGCGGGGTCGTCGACAAGGCCGACGACCCGGCGGAGGCGGACGGACCGGCGTACTGGCTGCCGTACTTCGAGGTCACCGACACGGACGCCACGGTCGCCAGGGCGCAGGAGCTGGGCGGCGGGGTCCGCATGCCCGCCACGGACCTCCCGGACGTCGGCCGTGTCGCCAAGCTCACCGACCCCTACGGCGCCCGTTTCGCGGTGATCAAGAGCGCACCGGTGCCGAGCTGAGTACGCCCGACCGCTGGACCCTGTCGTTTGGATGATCTCGGCGTCGCGGGCCCCGGCACGCACATCTGCCGCGTTGTCGTCGGTCGCCGACTCCCCCACTCCCGACATCGCTCGAGCGGGGGTACCCCCATCGCGTCGACTCCTTCCTCCGCCTTGCAGCTGCACGCACCACACCCCGCTAGGGTCCGCCAAGAGGAACCGATCCTCACAGCCGAGCTGATCCAAACGACAGGGCCTAGGCGGATGCGCGCCGAACCAGCGTCGTCGGCAGGACGACGCTGGACGGCGCGCCTCCCACCTGCTCACCGGTGCGGCGGTCGAGGCTGCGCAGCAGCAGCCGGGCCATCAGTCGGCCCATCTCCTCGATGTCCTGACGGACCGTCGTGAGCGGCGGGTCGGTCTGGTCCGCCATCGGCAGCATGTCGTCGAACCCGACCACGGCGACATCGTCCGGCACCCGCCGCCCCGACTCCCGCAGCACCCGCAGCGCACCCGCAGCGGTGAGGTCGTTCGCGGCGAACACGGCGTCCAGGTCGGGGCAGCGTGCGAGCAGTTCGCGCATCGCCCGTTCCCCGCCGGCCGGTGTGAAGTCGCCCTCGACGATCAGCCGTGGATCGGCGTCGACCATGACATCCCGGTATCCGTCGAGCCGGTCCACCGCCGACGTCTGGTCGAGGGCGCCGGTGATGTGCGCGACGCGGGTGCGGCCGAGGCCGACGAGATGCCGTACGGCGTCACGGGCGCCGCCACGGTTGTCGGTGTCGACGTACACCACGCCACGCTGGTCGCCGCGCCACCCGGGCCGTCCGCCGAACACGGTGGGGACCCCGGCGCGCTGGATCAGTACGGGCAGCGGGTCGTCGAGGTGCAGCGAGAAGACGAGTGCCCCGTCGACATGGCCGCCGGCGAGGTAGCGGCCGACGCGGGCGTGGTCGTCGCGGCCCTCCGTGAGGAGCAGCACCAACTGGTTGTCGTGGGCCGTCAGCTCCTTGCTGATGCCGCGCAGTTGCAGCGCGAAGAAGGGGTCGGCGAAGACACGCGTCTCGGGTTCGGCGACGACGACGGCGATGGCGTCATGGCGCCGGGTCACGAGACTGCGGGCGGCCTGGTTGGGCACGTACCCGAGTTCCTCCACCGCCGCGCGGACCCGCTCGACGAGCGGCTCCCGGACCCCGTCCCCGCCGTTGACGACCCGGGACACGGTGGCCCGTGAGACCCCGGCCCGGGCGGCCACGGCCTCCAGGGTGGGACGTGGGGCGGTTTCGGTCACTGCGGGGCTCCTCGTCGGCGGTTGCGGATCAGGATAGCCGTGGTGGAGGCGGAGGTGAGAGCGCTCTCGGATGATCCAAAGCGCTCGTGGACTCCTCTGGCAAGCACGAGGTCCTCACGCCAGGAGATCCACCCGCCGCCCGATGCCCTCCCGGTGTGCCGCCCGATACGCCAACCAGCTCAACGCCAGGTCCTGCCAGGGCAGCCCGACCGGGGCGTAGACGGTAAGGCTCTCGGCGCTCGCGCGTCCCGGATGTTCACCCCGCACCACCTCGCCCAAGGTCGCGTCGGCGGTACCGCCATGGGCCAAGGCGCCCATGGTCGTCGCCAGTTCACGGTCGTCGACCACGACCGTCGCGGCCGCCAGCAGGTCGACTGCCAGCTCCACCTTGCCCGGCTCGTCGGCTCCCAGGCTCGTGAAGTGCTGGCCCCTTCTGGCGTCCGCCAGTCGCAGCAGCGGCTCCCTCGACCAAGTGGCCGACAGGACGACGTCGGCAGCGGCGGCGACCTCCGCCGCGGAGGACAGCACACGCCCGCCGTGCCGCCCCGCGAACGCCGCGGCGCGGTCGGCGGACGTGTCGTGGACGACCAGGGCGCTGCCAGGCCGTAGCGCCGCGAGCCCGCGTACCACCAACTCGGCCTGGGCCCCCGCCCCGATCACCCCCACCGCCTCACCCGGACCGGCGAGGAGGTCCGTCCCCAGCGCCGCCGCCAGTCCCGTACGCCACGCCGTCACCGTGGCCGAGTCCAGCAGCGCCAGCAATTCGCCGTCCTGCCCGCTGTGCAGGCAGATCACTCCGCGCAACGCCGGTTGCGCGCCGGGGAACTTGGCGTTGACCTTCACCGTGTATGCCTCGATGCCCGGCAGCAGGCCGGGGATCAGCGCGGTGGCCGTGCCGGGGAACGGCAGGTCGGTCCGCACTCGCTGCCCGGCGACGGGCACGGCGTCCGCGGTCCGGAACCCCTCCCGCAGGGCGGCCAGACAAGCCTGCGGCTCCAGTACGGACTCCAGGTCACCACGCGTCAGTACAAGTGTCACCCGTACATGATGCGTCAGTGCTCGTGCGCGGACCCGGAGGCCGGCTCATGACCGTGATCGTGCGGGTCGTACCCCGGGATCGTCCCGTCCGTCTTCTTCACCAGGAACAGTCCCACCATCCCCATGTCCGAATGGCTCTGCACATGGCAGTGGTACATCCACGCGCCCGCGCCGACCCCCTCCCCCGCGATCACCTGGAAGCCGAAGGAGTCCGCCGGGCCCACGATCTTGTTGTCGATGACCTGGCTGGGGTCGTCCGGGCCGGTGAGCATGCCCGTGCGGTTGTCCGCCCAGCGGTGACCGTGCATGTGGAAGGTGTGGTAGTACTCGCCGTGCGTGATCATCACGAACTCGACGCGATCGCCCACCGTGGCCTCGAAGTTGGGGCCGCTGTGCGCGGGCTTGTTGTTGATCAGCATGTCGTTGAAGACGATCGTGTGGGTCGCGTCGGGCAGGACGTCCCCCTTGCGCCGGACGATCACCGGCCCGTACAGGCCCTTGCGGATGCCGCCGGTGCCGTGCTCCGTGCCGACGACGTGGTCGTGGTAGTGCCAGTAACCGGCGCTGCCCGCCCGCCAGGTGCCGTCCTTGCGGCGGCCGGGGGCGTGGGTGCGCCAGGTGTAGGTACGGGTGCCGCCGGGCTCCACGTCGCTCTTGTTGAGCTTCGTGCCGTCGCTGGTGATCTCGTAGTCGAGGCCGTGGACATGCAGGCTCACCGGCACGTCCATCGTGTTCTCGAACTCGATGTGCGCGGTGTCGCCCTCGTTGAGCTCGATCAGCGGGCCGGGGATGGTCGCCTTGCCCTTCTCGAAGCCGTAGCCCATCTGCCCGTCGGCGAGTTTCTCGGCGTACAGCTTGAGGTGCCTGACCTCGCCGCCGGCCGGGGCGGTCTTCGCCGGCGCGTCGGCGCTCGCGGCCTCGGGCACCTGCCCGAGCGACAACGATGTCGCGACGGTCGCGCCACCGAGCAGGACGCGTCTGTTGAAGGTGCGCCTGTCGAAGCCGCGTCTGGTGAAGCTGCCTTCGCTCATGCCGAACTCCCCACGGCGTTACGGAAATTACGGGGGTGAACCGCTGAGACGGTACCGGCCGATCCCTCGTTTATCCACACTCAGGACAAAGTTGGCCCCAGTACGGCCGTAGGTATTGGCGAGTCGTTCAAAGGGGTCTAGCTTCCTTGTCGCTGTTGCTGTGACCGTGGAGGTGCCCATGCACTTGCGAGGGTTGAGCACGACAAGACAGACCTGGGTGGCCACTGTGACCGCCGGGATCGTCGCCGCCGGGCTGATGTCCGCCCCGGCAGCCGACGCGCGCCCGGCCCCGGAGCCACCCCTGACAACGATGTCCATCAAGTCGCCACCAGGCGGCGCGAATGTACGAGTGCTCATCTTCTATGGGTCCGCGGCCGGCGGCGAGGAGTCGCCCGTGGTGAACGCCGGCATCGGGGCGATCGAGAAGATCGGCCTGTCCGGCCCGGCCGACCAGCGCTTCAAGACCGAGGCCACGAACGACGCCTCGGTCTTCACCAATGAGACGAAGCTGGGCCGCTTCAACACGATCGTGTTCCTCACCGGCGGCGGTGACGTCCTCGACCCCGAGCAGGAGGCGGGCCTGGAGGCCTACATGGAGGCGGGCGGCGGTTTCGTCGGCATCCATGACGCGGCCCGCGCCGAGCCGTACTCGGACTGGTTCACCGGCCTGGTCGGCGCCCGCCCGGCCGCCGGCGGCCCGACGAACGTGCAGCGGGCCGTGGTTGAGGTCGGTGACCGGCGGCACCCGGCCTCCAAGGAGCTGCCGGTGCAGTGGAAACGGCCGGACAAGTGGCTGAACTGGGCGAAGAACCCGTCGGGCGAGGTGCACACGGTCGCCCGGGTCCGGGAGTCGTCGTACCAGCCGGGCACGGGCGCCAACGGCTGGGATCACCCGGTGAGTTGGTGCCGCGACTACGACGGCGGCCGCTCCTTCTACACGGGTATGGGAGGCACGACGTCGTCCTACGACGAGACCGACTTCCGTACCCATCTGCGCGGGGCCCTGCTGTGGACGACGCGGCTGGTCCAGGCCGACTGCAAGGCCACGATCACCGGCAACTACAAGGCCGAGCGGCTCACCCAGCCCAACCGGCCCGGCCAGAACGACCAGATCGGCGAGCCGCACGGCCTGGTCACCGCTCCCGACGGCCGCGTGCTCTACATCGGCCGGGGCGGCGCCGACTCCTCCCAGCCGGTGGTCACCGACTGGAACAACCCGGAGATCGGCAAGGGCAAGGGCGAGATCCACGTCTACGACCCGAAGACCAAGAAGGTCACCCTGGCCGGGGCGCTCACGGTCTTCGGCAACAAGGGCGGCGGCGACGAGCTGATCAAGGTCGAGGAGGGGCTCCTCGGCATCGAGCTCGATCCACGCTTCGAGGCCAACGGCTGGGTGTATCTGCACTACACCCCGCACTCCCAGCTCAACCGCGACACGCGGATGGCCGAGCGGCGCGTCTCCCGCTTCACGCTCGACCTGGCCACCGACAAGCTGGATCTGAGCAGTGAGAAGGTGCTGCTCAAGTGGCCTGTGCAGGTGCACAGTTGCTGCCACTCGGGTGGCGGGATGGCCTGGGACTCCAAGGGCAACCTGTACATCGCGACCGGCGACAACAACTCCAGCCGCTTCAGCGACGGTTACTCGGGCAACAACCCCGAGCCCAACTACAAGGGCGTCTCCTTCGCCGACGCGCGCCGCACCGCCGGCAACACCAACAACCTCAACGGCAAGATCCTGCGCATCCACCCGGAGCCGGACGGCACGTACACACTGCCGGAGGGCAACCTCTTCACGGGCCGGGAGACCGACGAGGGCGGCGGCAAGACACGCGGCGAGATCTACGTGATGGGGGTCAGGAACCCCGCCCGCATCTCCGTCGACAAGCAGACGGACGTCCTGTACGCGGGCTGGGTCGGCCCCGACGCGGGCGCGCCCTCGACGACCTGGGGTCCGGCCAAGTACGACACCTTCGCCGTCATCACCAAGGCGAGCAACCGCGGCTGGCCGTACTGCATGGGCAACAAGCAGCCCTACCGTGACCGCAACCTGCCCGACCCGACGAAGCCGCTGGGCTGGTACGACTGCGACCACCCGAAGAACGAGTCGCCGAACAACGACGGCCTCGTCAACCTCCCGCCGGTCACCGGCAACAACATCTGGTACTCGCCCCAGGGCGGCGCGCCGGACTTCCCGCGGGACGCGAACGGCGTCCCGTCGTACAAGCAGGAGGAGGCCACCTACGCGCTGCCGTGGCTCAAGGGCGGTGGCCAGGCCGCGATGAACGGGCCGGTCTACCGGTACGACGCGGCGAGCGCCGGTGACAGCAAGTGGCCGGCCTACTGGGACGGCAAGTGGTTCGTCGGCGACTTCTACGACGCCGACCAGCCGCGCAACGCGGTGATCACCGACCCGAAGACACAGGGTGACGGCGGTCTGCCGATTCACTCGGAGTCGCTGAAGAAGATCGTGCCGGTCGGCAACGACGGCATCAAGAACCTCATGGACTGGAAGTTCGGCCCGGACGGCGTGCTGTACGTGCTCGACTACGGCCGCGGCTTCTTCACGTCGGACACCAAGTCGGCGCTGTGGCGGGTCACTTACAAGGGCGGCGCTCCGACTCCGGCCGCCGACCAGCTGGCGAGGGGAGCCCAGTGATGATGCGAAGCAGTCCACCTCGGCGAAGAGTCTGGGCGGCCCTGTTGGCCGTGCTGCTGGTGATGCTGGGGCTGCAGTCCGTCCCGGCCGTCGGGCGGCCGGAGTCCCCGTCCGTGAACGCTGCCGCCGCCCAGACACTCACCTGGACGGCCGGTGACGACATCACGAAGTACGCGTCGGCGCCCGTGACGGCGGTCGCCGGCACGACGACGATCGTCTTCGAGAACAGCACGGCGACCGGCAACACCACCGGGATGCCGCACACGTTGACGTTCGACACCTCCGACCCCGAGTTCAACAACGACGTCCAGCTCAACATCCTCGCCAATCCGAACGACGACCAGGGCGGCAAGCACACCGCCGAGGTCACGCTCACTCCCGGCCGCTACCGCTACTACTGCACGATCCCCGGTCACGGGCAGATGCAGGGCATCCTCGTGGTGACCGAGGGCAGCGGCGAGGACACGACGGCACCGCAGGCGTCGGCCCACGTCAGCGGGACGCAGAACGCGCAGGGCCAGTACGTCGGTTCGGCGAGCGTGGCGGTCCACGCCACCGACGAGGAGGGCGGCTCCGGGCTCGACCGCACCGAGTACGCGGTCGGCGACGCGGGCGCCTGGCAGCCGTACACCGCGCCCGTCGTCGTCGACCAGGTCGGCGACCACAAGATCCGCTACCGGGCCTTCGACAAGGCGGGGAACGTCTCGGCGGAGAAGAGCGCCCAGTTCACGGTCGTCCCGCCGCCCACCGACGACACGACGGCGCCGGAGACCTCGGCGACCGTCAGCGGCGAGCAGAACCCCGACGGCACGTACATCGACATGGCGACCGTCACCGTCTCCGCCTCCGACACCGGTTCCGGCGTCAACACCATCGAGTACGCGATCGGCGGCGGCGCCTGGCAGCCGTACACCGCGCCCGTGATGGTGCACGAGGTCGGCGCTCATACGGTGCGTTACCGGGCCACCGACAAGGCGGGGAACGTCGCCGCCGAGAAGAATGTGCAGTTCACGGTCGTGGCGGCGCCCCAGCCGGACACGACGGCGCCGGTGACGGGCGTGACCGTCGAGGGCACGAGGAACTCCGACGGGGCGTACATCGGCAATGCCAAGGTGACCGTCACGGCGACCGACGAGCACCACGGCTCGGGTGTCGACCGGATCGAGTACTCGATCGACGGCGGGCCGTATCTCGCATACGGCGCCCCGGTGGTCGTCGACCGCGCCGGCACCCACACCCTCGGCTACCGGGCGACGGACAAGGCGGGGAACACCTCCACCGCCCGCACGGTGACCTTCACCGTGGTGGCCGGCCAGGTCCCCGCCCCCAACTGCCCGGAGTTCGACGAGCGGTTGACGGTGATCGTCGGTACGGTCGACTCGGGTGTCCCGAACCGGCTCACGAACAGCCGCTGCCGGATCAACGAGTTGATCGAGGACGAGAAGGAGTGGACGTCCCACGCGCTGTTCATCAAGCACGTGACGACGGTCCTGGACAAGCTCCTCAAGGAAGGTGTCGTCGACCAGCGCGAGTACAACGCCGTACGCAAGGCGGCCCGGCAGTCCGGGATCGGCAAGCCCGGCCAGACCGAGGGCTATCGCACGATCCTCGACGGCAGCGCGGAGTCCTTCGCCAAGTGGCAGCAGGTGGGCGGTGGTTCGTTCGCGCAGAACGCCGACGGCTCGATCACCAGCGGCACCAGCAAGGCGGGCCTGGGCATGCTGTGGTTCCCCGAGCGCAAGTACGGCGACTTCTCGCTCAAGCTGCAGTGGCGCGACGACGCTCCGGGCACCGGCAACGCCAACTCCGGCGTGTTCGTCCGCTTCCCGTGGGTCCACGACCACTCCGAGGAGTCGCGGCCGGAGTGGGTCGCCATCAAGTACGGGCACGAGGTGCAGGTGCTCGACCGTCCCGACGGCGACATGTACAAGACGGGCTCGGTGTACGGCTTCGACCGGGTGGGGCTCGCCGGTGCCGGCGTCACCCAGAAGGGCACGTGGAACGACTACGAGATCCGCGTGGTCGACCAGCACTACTCGGTCTACCGCAACGGCGTGCTGATCAACGAGTTCGACAACACCGGCGGTCAGGACTTCGTCCCGCCGCGCTCGGACGACCCGGGCACGGACGGGCGCAGGTTCGCCTCCGGCTACGTCGGGCTCCAGGTGCACGGCACCACGGACGTGGTCTCGTACCGGGACATCCGGATCAAGGAGTTGTAGATCGACAAGCAGTAGATCAAGGAGCTGTGGGTTTTGAGGGAGGCGCCTCCGCCGGGGGCGCCTCCTTTTTCGCGCGGCTCGGCTGCACCCTCTTCGGCTCGCCCGGCATCTTCGGATACTCGGGCGGGTACGGCAGATCGCCGAGTCCGTGGTCGTGTTCGTCCTTGTTGGCCAGCTCCAGCAGCGCGTCCAGCGAGAAGCGGTGGTCGTCCATGTCCGCGTGCACATCGCCGAGTTCGGAGAAGCGCGCGGGCATGGTCACCAGGTCGAAGTCCTGGGGGTGCACCTCGCCGACCTCCTCCCAGCGCAGGGGCGCCGAGACGGGGGCGTGCGGGCGGGGCCGTACGGAGTAGGCGGAGGCGATCGTGCGGTCGCGGGCCGTCTGGTTGTAGTCGATGAAGATGCGCTCGCCCCGCTCCTCCTTCCACCATTTGATCGTCACGTGCTCCGGCATCCGGCGCTCCATCTCCCGCCCGACCGCGATGGCGGCGCGCCGGACCTGGGTGAAGGTCCAGCGCGGCTCGATGGGCACGAAGACGTGCAGGCCCCGCCCGCCGGAGGTCTTGGGCCAGCCGCGCAGGCCGCCGAACTCGTCGAGTACGGCACGCAGTTCATGGGCGGCGCGGGCGGCGTCGTCGAAGTCGGTGCCGGGCTGCGGGTCGAGGTCGATGCGCAGTTCGTCGGGGCTGTCGACGTCGTCGCGGCGGACCGGCCAGGGGTGGAAGGTGAGCGTGCCGTACTGGGCGGCCCACAGGACCGCGGCCTCCTCGGTGGGGCACATCTCGTCGGCGCTGCGCCCGCTGGGGAAGGTGATGTGGGCGGTGGGGATCCAGTCGGGCATGCTCTTGGGCGCCCGCTTCTGGTAGAACCACTCGCCGGTCACCCCGTCCGGGTAGCGCTCCAGGGTGGTGGGCCGGTTGCGCAGGGCGCGCAGGATGCCGGGACCGACGGCGATGTAGTAGCGGGCGAGGTCCAGCTTGGTGAAGCCGCGTTCGGGGAAGAAGATCTTGCCCGGGTTGGACAGGCGCACGGTCCGGCCGCCCGCTTCCAGTTCCACCGCTTCGCCCATGCGAGACACGGTAGGCGCACCGCGCATGCCGCGCACACCGGGCGACGGCAGCCGGATGCGAGCAGAATCGTCAGCATGGACCTGCCGGTGATGCCGCCCGTGAAGCCGATGCTCGCCAAGTCGGTGGCGAAGATCCCGCCTGGCATGCAGTACGAGGCGAAGTGGGACGGGTTCCGGGCGATCGTGTTCCGCGACCGGGACGAGGTCGAGCTGGGCAGCCGTACGGGAAAGCCGCTGACCAGGTACTTTCCCGAGTTGGTGGCGGCGCTGAAGGAGCGGTTGCCGGAGCGGTGCGTGCTGGACGGGGAGATCGTCATCGCGCGCGAGGGGCGGCTGGACTTCGACGCGCTCACCGAGCGCATCCACCCGGCCGACTCCCGGGTGCGGACGCTGGCCGAGCGGACGCCGGCGTCGTTCGTGGCCTTCGACCTGCTGGCGCTGGCGGACCAGTCGCTCCTCGAGGTGCCGCTCGCGGACCGGCGGGCGATGCTCACCATGGCGTTGTCCGGGGTGACGGCGCCCGTGCATGTGGCACCGGCAACGACCGACGTCGACACGGCTCAGGGGTGGTTCGAGCAGTACGAGGGGGCGGGCCTGGACGGGGTCATCGCGAAGCCCCTCACGCTGCGCTATCTCCAGAACGAACGGGCCATGTTCAAGATCAAGCACGAGCGGACGGCGGACGTCGTCGTGGCGGGCTACCGCCTCCACAAGAGCGGGCCGGTCGTGGGTTCCCTGCTGCTCGGCCTCCACGACGACCGGGGCGCCCTCCAGCACGTGGGCGTGTCGGCCGCGTTCTCCGTGAAGCGGCGTGCCGAGCTGGTCGAGGAGCTGGAGCCGCTGCGCATGGCGGATGCCGCGGGGCATCCCTGGGCGGCCTGGGCCGACGAGGCGGCCCACGAGTCGGCGCGGCTGCCGGGCGCGCCGAGCCGCTGGTCGGGCAAGAAGGATCTGTCCTGGGTGCCGCTCAGGCCGGAGTGGGTGGCCGAGGTGGCGTACGACCACATGGAGAACGGGGCCCGCTTCCGGCACACGGCCCGCTTCCGCCGCTGGCGCCCGGACCGCACGCCCGAGAGCTGCACCTACGCGCAGTTGGAGGAGCCGGTCCGCTACGACCTGGCGGAGATCTTCGCGCCGCAGGCCTGACGAGCGGCGCGAGGCTGGATCACGGCTGCATGAGCACCTTGACCGCGCCGTCCTGCTTGCGCTGGAACATCTCGTACGCGTGCGGGGCCTCGCTCAGCGGTACGCGGTGGGTGGCGAAGTCGTCGACGCCGAGCGGGTCCTCGTCCGTCAGGTACGGCAGGATGTCGTCGCTCCAGCGGCGCACGTTCGCCTGGCCCATCCGGATCTGGATCTGCTTGTCGAACAGGGTGAGCAGCGGTATCGGGTCCGCGGTGCCGCCATACACGCCGGACAGGGAGATGGTCCCGCCGCGCCGCACCAGGTCGATGGCCGTGTAGAGGGCGGCGAGCCGGTCGACGCTGAAGCGTTCGGCGAGCGGGCCGCTCAGCTTGCGGGGCAGCATCGCGGAGGCCTGCTGGGCCAGCCGGGCGGCGGCGCTGCCGTGCGCCTCGGTGCCGACGGCGTCGATGACGGCATCGGGGCCGCGGCCGTCGGTCTCGTCGCGGATGGCGGCGACGAGTTCCTTCTCGTCGTGGAAGCTCCTGAGGTCGAACGTCTCGACCCCGCGCTCGCGTACCCTGCGCAGCCGCTCGGGCACCAGGTCCACGCCGAACACCCGCCCGGCGCCCTGGACCTGGGCGACCCGGCAGGCCATGTCGCCGATGGGGCCGAGGCCGAGCACGGCGACGCTGCCGCCCTTCGGGACCTCGGCGTAGCGGACCGCCTGCCATGCGGTCGGCAGCACGTCGGAGAGGTAGACGAACCGGTCGTCGGGCGGCCCCTCCGGGATCTTGATCGGACCGAACTGTGCCTGTGGGACGCGCAGATACTCGGCCTGGGCGCCCGGCACCGCGCCGTACAGGCGGGTGTAGCCGAACAGGGCGGCGCCCATGCCCTCGCCGGTGACCTGGGTGGTCTCGCACTGGGTCGGCAGACCGGTCAGGCACATCCAGCAGTCGCCGCAGGCGATCTGGAACGGCACCACGACGCGGTCCCCCGCCTGCAGGTCCGGCACCCCGGCGCCGACCTCCTCGACGATGCCCATCGGTTCGTGGCCGAGGATGTCCCCCGGTGTCATGAACGGCGTGAGCACCTCGTACAGGTGCAGGTCGGAGCCGCACAGCCCGGTGGACGTGATGCGGATGACCGCGTCCGTCGGCTCCTGGATGGTCGGATCGGGCACGTTCTCCACGCGTACGTCCCGCTTGCCCTGCCAGGTCACTGCCCTCATCGCCCGCGCTCCCTCCGGAACATGTGCGCGTTCGCTCGTACGGTGACCGCCGGGTACCCCTGGGCTCCCGCGCCGAACCGTGCGGGCGGGCCGGCGATCCGTCCGCGAACCGGGCGTGCGGTGTACGCCGACCGGCTGTCCGCAGCAGGGCCGATCGGCGGATTGCCGCGGCCAGTCCCAGCCGATCGGGTATATCGCCTATGAACTGATAAGCGCACTATTGATGACACGGGCTGGGTGGGTTGGGTGCGGGTGGCAACGGTGGGCAGACAACGAGGGGCGCGCTCCAGACGCGCCACGACCATGGCGGGACTGCTGGCCGCCGCGCTGGGAGCATCCCTGGCGGCGGGGTGCACGACGTCCGGCGGACCGAACGACGACGGCCGCGGTCGGCCGCACACGTCGACGCCGAGCGAGGGCGAGAGCCGGGCGAAGGGCCCTTCGGTACTCGCCGTGAAGATCGACAACGCCCGCGCGGCCCGGCCCCACACGGGCCTGGACGCCGCGGACATCGTGTACGTCGAGCCGGTCGAGGGCGGACTGAGCCGCCTCATGGCGGTGTACGCGACGAAGCTGCCGAAGGCCGTCGGGCCGGTGCGCAGCGCACGCGAGTCCGACCTGGAGCTGCTGGCCCAGTTCAACAAGCCGACGCTCGCCTTCTCCGGGGCGCAGGGCAAGCTCATGCCGCTGATCGACAAGGCCCCCGTACAGGCGGAGCCACCCGAGAAGGCGGTCGGCGCGTACTTCCGCGGCAAGGACCGGCCCGCGCCGCACAACCTCTTCCTTCGGCCCCAGCGGCTGATGCCCGCCGCGCCGGGCAGAGACGCCCTGACGACCGGCTTCCGCTTCGGCGCCGCCCCCGCGGGCGGCAAGGCCACGGCCTCGCAGACGGTGCGCTACACGCTGGCCCGGTACACGTTCACCTGGTCCGGGAGCCAGAACCGCTGGCTGGTCGCCATGGACGGCAAGGCCGCCGTGGCGTCGGACGGCAAGCGGCTCGGGGCCCCGACGGTCGTCCTGCAGTACGTGAAGGTGCGCAAGTCCGACTTCCACGACACGCTGGGCCACTACACGCCGTACACCGAGACGGTCGGCTCCGGGAAGGCGCGGGTGCTGCGCGACGGGCGCGCCTACGACGTCACCTGGAAGCGCCCCAAGGCCACGGACGGCACGACGTTCACGACCGGCGCCGGCAAGCCGATGACCTTCCGGGACGGCCAGGTGTGGGTGGTGTTCACGAAGGCGCCCTGAGCGTCCCAGAGCGCAGGAGCGCGGGATCAGGGGTGAGCGACGAGGGGTTCCGCCGGGTTGCGGAGCCCCTCGGCCGCGTCCGCGACGCGCCGGATCAGGTCGAAGAAGAGTGCCTGCTCGTCGGCGGAGAGCGGGGCCAGGAAGACCGTGTTCATCCGGGCCGTGCGCACGGTCAGCTTCTTGTGCGTGCGCAGCCCCTCGTCCGTGAGGCGCAGCAGGAAGCGCCGGCCGTCCTGTGGGTCGCGAACCTTGTCGAGCAGCCCGCGGCGGCCGAGCCGGCTGATCACCTCGGCGATCGTGGACCGGTCGAGCCCGACCCGCTCCCCCACCGTCCGCTGATCCAGGCCCGGCTCGGCGACGAGCGTGTTGAGGACGGCGAACTGGGGCGAGGTGATCTCTTCCGAGACCATGGTGTTCCAGAGCAGGTAGTGCGCCTGCTGGAGCCGCCGGGCCAGATGCCCGGGGTGGGTGGTGAGGTCCACGGCGGCCATGCGCGCTCCTCTGGTCGAAATCGTCGGTGCACTGAACAATACCGGAGCTCCACTCGACTGTCCTCGGGCCAGCAACCCCATGACGTTCGCATTTGCCGAGCTCTTGACGGCTTCCCGCTCCGGTGGCAGCGTGAGAGGCAACCTCGCAGAAATACTCAGTGCGCTGACTAACTCGGGTGCTGAGCGCTCGGAAGAGATGGGGCTTCTCGGATGGACAAGGTGGTCGCCACGGCCCTGGGGGCGGTGGCCGATGTGGGTGACGGGGCGTCGCTCGCGGTGGGTGGCTTCGGGCTGAGCGGTGTGCCGAACGTGCTGATCCAGGCGCTGTACGAGCGCGGGGTGGGCGGGCTGTCGGTGGTCTCCAACAACTGCGGGGCGATGGAGTCGGGTCTTGCGGTGCTGCTGTCCGCGGGCCGGATCGCCCGGGTGACCGGCTCGTACATCGGCGCGAACAAGGAGTTCGCCCGCCAGTACCTGGGCGGTGAGCTGGAGGTCGAGATGATCCCGCAGGGCACGCTGGCCGAGCGGCTGCGGGCCGGCGGGGCCGGGATCCCCGCGTTCTACACCCCGGCCGGTGTGGGCACACAGGTCGCCGACGGCGGGCTGCCGTGGCGCTACGACGGCTCCGGCGGGGTCGCGCTCGCCTCGCCGCCGAAGGAGGTGCGGGAGTTCGACGGCACCGAGTACGTGCTGGAGCGCGGAATCCGTACCGACTTCGCCCTGGTGCGGGCGTGGAAGGGCGACCGGCACGGGAACCTGGTGTTCAACAAGTCCTCCCGGAACTTCAACCCGCTGGCCGCGATGGCCGGGCGGGTGACGATCGCCGAGGTGGAGGAACTCGCGGAGCCGGGCGAGATCGATCCGGACGCGGTCCATCTGCCGGGCATCTTCGTGCAGCGGGTCGTGGCGCTCACGCCGGAGCAGGCGGCCGACAAGCAGATCGAACGGCGCACGGTTTCCGCGCCCCTGGCAGACGGGACGGTGAGCTAGCCATGGCGTGGACGCGGGAAGAGATGGCCGCCCGGGCCGCTCGCGAGCTCCAGGACGGCCAGTACGTGAACCTCGGCATCGGACTGCCGACCCTGATCCCGAACTATCTGCCGCCCGGCGTCGAGGTGATCCTCGAGTCCGAGAACGGCATCCTGGGCACCGGCCCCTACCCGACCGAGGAGCAGGTCGACCCGGACCTGATCAACGCCGGCAAGGAGACCGTCACGGTCCTGCCGGGCGCCTCCTTCTTCGACTCGGCGCTGTCGTTCTCGATGATCCGCGGCGGGCACATAGATGTCGCCGTGCTCGGCGCCATGCAGGTCTCCGCCGGCGGTGACCTGGCGAACTGGGCGATCCCCGGCAAGATGATCACCGGAATCGGCGGTGCGATGGACCTCGTGCACGGGGCCCGCTCCGTCATCGTGGTGATGACCCACACCGCCAAGGACGGCAGCCCCAAGATCCTCGCCGAGTGCGCGCTGCCGCTCACGGGCAAGGGCTGTGTGAACCGGATCATCACCGACCTCGGCGTGCTCGACGTGACAGCGGACGGTCTGCTGCTCGTCGAGACCGCGCCGGGTGTGACCGTCGACGAGATCATCGCCGGCACCGACGCAAAACTCACCGTCGCGGAGAGTCTGCTGTGAACACCGTCTACCTGGTCGACGCGGTCCGCACCCCGATCGGCCGCTACAACGGCGCCCTCTCATCCGTCCGCCCGGACGACCTGGCCGCCCACGCCATCCGTGAACTCATGGTCCGTACCCCCGACTTGGACCCGTCCCTGATCGAGGACGTGTACTTCGGCAACGCCAACGGCGCCGGAGAGGAGAACCGAAACGTCGGCCGCATGGCCGCGCTCCTGGCCGGCCTGCCCACCTCCGTTCCCGGCGTGACGGTCAACCGGCTGTGCGCGTCGGGCCTCGAAGCGGTCATCCAGGCGGCCCGCGCCATCGCCGCCGGGGACGCCTCGATCGTCGTGGCCGGTGGTGTGGAGTCGATGACCCGGGCACCGTACGTGCTGCCCAAGTCCGACAAGCCCTTCCCGGCCGCCCACACCGAGCTGTTCTCCACCACTCTGGGCTGGCGCATGGTCAACCCGCGGATGGCACCGCAGTGGACGATCCCGCTGGGCGAGTCGGCCGAGCTGATCGCCGAGAAGCACAAGATCAGCCGGGAGCAGCAGGACGAGTTCGCCCTGCACAGCCATCAGAAGGCTGCCCGGGCGCAGTCCGAGGGCCTCTTCGACGCCGAGCTCGCGCCGGTGAGCATCCCGCAGCGCAAGGGCGACCCGGTCGTCATCGGCGCCGACGAGTGCGTACGGCCGGATGCGTCCCTGGCGGCGATGGCCAGGCTCAAGCCGTCGTTCCGCACCTCCGACGGGACCGTCACCGCGGGCAACGCCTCCCCGCTGAACGACGGCGGCGCCGCTCTGCTCCTCGTCGACGAGGACGGTCTGAGGGCCACCGGCCGTGAGCCGCTCGCGCGGATCTCCGCGACCGGCGTCAACGCCCTGGACCCGGACTACTTCGGGCTCGCCCCCGTCGAGGCCGTCAACCGGGCCCTCGCCAAGGCGGGCAAGGGATTCGGCGACCTGTCCGTGCTGGAGCTGAACGAGGCCTTCGCCGCCCAGGTGCTGGGCTGCGTCGCCGAGTGGCCCGAGTTCGACCCGGCGATCCTCAACCCGCAGGGCGGCGCCATCGCCCTCGGCCACCCGCTCGGCGCGTCCGGCGCCCGCCTCGCCGGCACCGTCGCCCACCAGCTCGCCCGCAAGGGCGGCGGAGTCGGCGTCGCCACCCTCTGCATCGGCGTGGGCCAAGGCCTCGCCCTAGTCCTCGAACGTTGACGAAACGCAGGATCCCCATGACTCTCACCCAGCACGACATCGACCGGGAGATCGCGGCCGAGCACGCCGCGTACGAGAAGCGGATCGCCGACGGAGCCCCCGTCGAGCACCACCCGCGCCGCGACTACACCCCCTACCGCTCCTCCGTCCTGCGTCACCCGAAGCAGCCGCCGGTCACGATCGACGTCAGCAAGGACCCGGAGCTGGTGGAGCTGCACTCCCCCGCCTTCGGCGAGCGGGACATCACCGAGATCGACAACGACCTGACCCGGCAGCACACGGGTGAGCCGATCGGCGAGCGCATCACCGTCGAGGGCCGGCTCCTCGACCGCGATGGCCGCCCCGTCCGCGGCCAGCTCATCGAGATCTGGCAGGCCAACTCGGCCGGCCGCTACGCCCACCAGCGCGAGCAGCACGACGCCCCGCTGGACCCGAACTTCACGGGCGTCGGCCGCACCCTGACCGACGACAGCGGCTTCTACCGCTTCACCACCGTCCAGCCGGGCCCGTACCCGTGGCGCCAGCATGTCAACGCCTGGCGGCCGGCCCACATCCACTTCTCGCTGTTCGGCACGGCGTTCACGCAGCGGCTGGTGACGCAGATGTACTTCCCGAGCGACCCGCTGTTCCCGTACGACCCGATCATCCAGTCGGTGACGGACGACGCGGCCCGGCAACGGCTGATCGCCACCTACGACCACGGTCTGTCGGTGCCGGAGTTCTCGATGGGCTACCACTGGGACATCGTCCTCGACGGACCGAACGCCACCTGGATCGAAGAGGGACGCTGACCTGCCATGACGAAGATCGACACGAGCCGCCCGGAGACCGTGCTCCCGACCCCGTCGCACACCGTCGGCCCCTTCTACGGACACGCCCTGCCCTTCCCCGGCGGCGGCGACATCGCCCCGATCGGCCACCCAGACTCGATCGCCCTCCAGGGCTGCATCAGCGACGGCGAGGGCAATCCGCTGCCGGACGCGTTCGTGGAACTGTGGGGCGCCGACCCGGACGGCAACGTCCCGCAGGTCGACGGCTCGATCCGGCGCGACCCGGCGAGCGGCGGCTATCTGGGCCGCAACGGCGTGGAGTTCACCGGTTGGGGCCGCATCCAGACCGACGCCAACGGGCACTGGACCGCGCGGACGCTACGGCCCGGCCCGCGCGGGCAAAGCGCTCCTTATCTCAGCGTGTGCGTCTTCGCGCGCGGCCTGCTGGTGCACCTGTACACCCGCATCTATCTGCCGGGCGACGAGGCGGCCCTCGCCGCCGACCCGTTGCTCTCCCGGGTGCCGGAGGAGCGGCGCGACACGCTGATCGCACGGGAGCAGCGTGATGGGACATACCGTTTCGACATCCGCCTTCAGGGCGAAGGCGAGACGGTCTTCCTGGAGTACCAGTGACTTCTCCCGATCCCGACACCGGTCTGCTCGCGCCCGGGTGGACAGGCTCCCCCGCCGCCTCCGCGACCGATGACAGCGCCTATCTCCAGGCGCTGTTGGACGCCGAGGCCGCGCTGACGCGGGCACAGGCCGCACTGGGGTCGGCCCCCGCCGAGGCGGCACGAGCGGTCACGGAGGCGGCCGAGGCGGCCCGCTTCGACGTACGGTCCCTCGCCGAGCGTGCCCGCAGGGGCGGCAACCCGGTCATCCCGCTGGTCGCCGACCTGACCAAGGCGGTCGGCGGGGAGTACGGCCCGTACGTCCACCGGGGTGCCACCAGCCAGGACATCCTGGACACGGCGACGATGCTGGTAGCGGCACGCACGCTGGACCTGGTGCCGGCCGACCTCGACCGCACCCAGCGGGCCCTCGCCGGGCTGGCTGCCGAGCACCGCGACACCGCGATGCCCGGGCGGACCCTCACCCAGCACGCCGTACCGACGACGTTCGGGCTCAAGGCGGCCGGATGGCGGTCGCTGGTGCTGGACGCACGGGACCGGGTGACTGCCGTACGGGACTCGCTGCCCGCCCAACTCGGCGGCGCCGCCGGAACGTTGGCGGCCTTCGGGGCGTACGGCGCGAGCGATCCGACGGCGCTGCCGGCGGCGTACGCCCGCGAACTCGGCCTGCGGGCGCCCGACCTGCCCTGGCACACCCTGCGCACACCCATCGCCGATCTCGCCGGGTGCCTCGCCTTCACGGCGGGTGCGCTCGGCAAGCTCGCCGCGGACGTCCTCACGCTCTCCCGCACCGAGATCGCCGAGGTCGCGGAGGGCAGCGGCGGGGGCTCGTCCGCCATGCCGCACAAGTCCAATCCCGTACGGTCCACCCTGATCGCCTCCGCCGCGCGGCGGGCGCCTCAGCTCGCGGCCACGCTCTACGGCTCGATGACGGCCGAGGACGAGCGGCCCGCCGGGGCCTGGCACGCCGAGTGGGAGCCGCTCAGGGACCTGCTGAGACTGGTCGGCGGGGCCGCCCGGGATGCCGTCGAGCTGACCGAGGGGCTGCGGGTCGCGGCCGACGTCATGCGCGAACACCTGGATCTCACCCGCGGGTTGATCGTCTCGGAGCGGCTGTCCGCCGAGCTGGCTCCCGTCCTGGGGCGGGCCCCTGCAAAGGAGCTGCTCTCCCGGCTGGCGTCCGAGGGCCGCCCGCTCGGGGAGGCGCCGGAGCTGGCGGACGTCGACCTCGATCCCACCCACTACACCGGCTCCGCCGGATCCCTCACCGACCGCGCTCTGGAGCGACGTTGACCGAGAAACTCCTCAACCACCGTGCCGAAGGGCCCATGTCCGCTCCCCCGCTGCTGCTGGGACCCTCGCTCGGTACCTCGTACGCCCTGTGGGACAAGGTCGCGCCCGAGCTGTCGATCGGCCATCGAGTGGTCCGCTGGGATCTGCCGGGGCACGGGGGTTCGGCGGCCGGCCTCATCGGCGCGGGCGCGACCGTCGGTGACCTCGCCGGCCTGGTGCTCGCGCTCGCCGACTCGCTCGGCATGGAACGGTTCGCGTACGCGGGGGTGTCCCTGGGCGGTGCGGTGGGGCTGCATCTGGCCGTGCACCATCCCGAACGGGTCTCCGCACTGGCGGTGATCTGTTCGTCGGCACACTTCAACGGCTCCAAGCCGTGGGAGGAGCGGGCCGCGCTGGTGCGGCGCGAAGGGCTGGCGGGGCTCGCCGAGGGCGCGAACGACCGCTGGTTCACGCCCGGGTTCACCGTGCCGGAGCTGGTGCAGGACCACCGGGACGCCGACCCGGGTGCGTACGCCGCCTGCTGTGATGCGCTCGCCGCCTTCGACCTGCGCGACCGGCTGCCCCAGATCTCCTCCCCCACGCTGCTGATCGCCGGCCGCGAGGACCCCGCGACCCCGCCGGCCCATCTGCGGGAGATCGCGGACGCCGTGCCCGGTGCCGCGCTCGTGGAGCTGCCGGGGGCCTCGCATCTGGCACCCGCGCAGTGCCCCGAGGCGGTGCTGACAGCGCTGCGCGCGCACTTGGGCGGCGGTGCCAAGCGGGGCATGGAGGTACGGCGCGAGGTGCTCGGCGACGCGCACGTCGACCGTGCGCAGGCCCGGCAGACGCCGTTCACCGCCCGCTTCCAGGACTTCATCTCGCGCTACGCCTGGGGCGAGATCTGGACCGACCCGACGCTCAGCCGCCGCGAGCGCAGCATGATCACCCTCACGGCGCTGGTCGCGCACGGCCACTACGACGAGCTGGCCATGCACGTCCGGGCCGCCCGGCGCAACGGGCTGACGCCGGACGAGATCGGGGCCGTACTGCTGCAGACGGCTGTGTACTGCGGGGTTCCGGCGGCGAACTCGGCGTTCGTGGCGGCCCAGCGGGTGCTGGCCGAGGAGGCGGAGCCGGACGCGGGTACAGCGCGGTGAGAGCAGGGTGACCCTGGCGGTCGTACCTCCAGCGGCAGCTCGCACATGCCCGCACCCCGTGCCTACGGTGGAGACATGTCCACGATTCTGATCACGGGCGCCACCTCGGGTCTCGGCCGCTACGTCGCCGCCGAACTGGTCCGCTCCGGGCACCGTGTCCTCGCGCACGGGCGGGACACGGACCGTACGCACCGGCTTGTCGAGGAGCTGCGGGCCGACGGCGAGGCTGAGGGGTTCGTCGCGGATCTGGCCTCGCTGGGGCAGGTGCGGGAGCTGGCGGCCCATGTCGCCGGGGCCCATCCCGAGCTCGACGTACTGATCAACAACGCGGCGGTGGGCGCCGGGCCGCGCAGGCCCGAACGGGAGATCGGCGCGGACGGGCACGAACTGCGCCTCGCGGTCAACTACTTGGCGCCGGTCGCACTGACCCGCGCCCTGCTCCCCGTGCTGCTCGCCAACGCGCCCGCGCGGATCGTGAACGTCGGCTCGGCCGGTCAGGAACCCGTCGACTTCGACGACCCCGAGCTGACCCGCGGCTACGACGGACTCTCGGCGTACTGCCGCAGCAAGTTCGCCCTCGCGGCCCACACCTTCACCCTCGCCGAGGAACTCGCCGGCACGGGCGTCTCGGTCAACGTGCTGCACCCGGCGACCTACATGGACACGGCGATGGTCCGCGACGGCGGCTTCACGCCCCGGCACACGGTCGCCGACGGTGCCCCGGGCGTCCTGGCCCTCGCCACCCGGGAGCTGGGCACGGGCGGCTACTTCGACGGGACGTCCCGGGCGCGGGCGCACGAGCGGACGTACGACCCCGACGTCCGCAAGCGGCTGGCGGCCGTCACCGATCAGCTGCTGAACCTCTGAGCCGTCACACCACTCCTGCGGCCAGCGCCGCCTCCGCCTGCAGCACCAGTCCGTCCGCGCCGCACGACCGCGCCAGCGTCAGCCCGCGCCGCAGCTCCGCCGACGAGCGCGCGACGATGCCGAACTCGACCCGGGCGGCGGCGTGTTCGTACTGGCAGGGCGAGGCCTCCAGATAGGTGACGGCCTGTTCGGCGAGGCGTACCGCACGCTGGCCGGTCTCCAGGGCGGCGGCGCAGCGCAGGGCCTCGCCGATGGCGGTGTCGGTGCCGAGGCGCTCGGCGTGCCGACGGACGTCGGTGGCCAGCCGGGCGGCGCGCTCCGGGTCCTCGTTGGCGAGGGCACGGGCCAGGTCGACGGCCCAGGGGACCAGGACCGGGTTGTTGTGGCCGCGTACGGCAGCCGCCTTCTCCGCGGCCTCCAGTTCGTTGATGCCTTCCTTGGTGCGGCCGACAGCGAGCAGCAGACGGCCGCGGACCGAGCGCGGGTCCGGCAGCACGATGGTGGTCGGGTACGGCGGGGCGAAGCCGTGCTGCTCGGCGAGCTCCCAGGCCTCCTGCACATGGCCGCGGGCGAGCAGCGTGTCGACGAGGTTGCAGGTCGCCGACCAGTGCAGGGGCAGTCGACGGCCGACACGCTCGGCGAGCGCCAGCGACTTGCGCAGGGACGCCTCGGCCTCGCGGAGCCGGCCGCGCCTGCGGTGTCCGACGCCGACGTAGGCGTGGGCCAGGGCGAGGTGGCCGCCGCTCCAGCCGGCGGACTCGTATGCGCGCAGGGCCTCGTTGTAGAGGGAGTCCGCCCGGTCGAGGCGGTCGGTGAAGGCGTAGGAGTTGGCCAGCATCATCAGCAGTTCGATGCCCCACTCCGGGTCGGTCCAGCCGAGTCCGGGGGCGAGGCGGCCGTTGACGAGGGCGCGGTCGCACAGTTCGGCGACCTCCTCCGCGTTCTCGCCGCGGGCCATGGCGTCGAAGCCGCGCAGGATGAGCAGAGCGCGCTCGGAGTTGTCGCGGCCGGTGCAGGTACCGGCGAGTTCGGCGAGGCGCGTGGAGCGCCCCGGGTAGGTCTCCTCGCCCGCGTGGATGCCCTCCCACATGAACTGCACCGCCTGCAGCCGCAGCCTGGCGGGGCCGGCCCGGTGCCGGGCGGCTTCCGCCTCGACGGTGCGGACGGCCTCCTCCAGCTGGTCGTTGTGGAGCAGTGCCTGGGAGAGGCGGTACACGGCGTCGACGCGTTCGTCGCCGTCGAGGCCGGGCATGGCCAGGGCGGTCTGGAGGTGGTCGATGGTGGTGGCGGGCGCGGTGAGGAGGGTCGCGCCGCCCAGTTCGTGGAGCACGCGCGCGTGGACCTCGGGCAGGGGCGGTTCCAGCAGGGCCCGCTCCAGGCAACGGCGGGCCGCGTCGGGGGCGCCCACGGCGAGGTGTTCGCGGGCGGCCTCGCGCAGCTGCTCGACGAGTTCCTCGTCGCTGTCCGGGTGGACTTCGAGGAGGTGACGGGCGGCGACCGCGGCGCCGCGTCCGTTGTCCGTGACGACGCGGGCGGCGATGCCGTGCATCGCGGTGCGCAGGGCGTCGGGGATGGAGTTGTAGACCGCGGTGGCGATGAGGGGGTGGACGAACTCCAGCTCGCCGTCGCCCGGTTGGGCGCCCGCCGGGTCGGGCTCGGTGAGGATGCGGGCGGTGCGCAGGAGGTCGGCGCAGCGCACCGCGTCGTCGAGGCTCATGGTGGCGAGCTCGGCCACCAGGTCGACGGAGATGCCGGTGCCGAGGATGGCGGCCGCCCAGGCGAAACGCGTGGCCTCGATGCCGAGTGTCTCCAGGCGGGCGACGAGGCCGCCGCCGCGTGCCGAGCGGTTCAGGGCGCGCAGCTCGGCGGCCGCGGACTCGGTCGGCTCGAACTCGCTGTCCTGCACCTTGGCGAGGAGTTCGACGGTCTCGTACGGGTTGCCACCGGTGACCGCCCAGACCTCGCGGCAGAACGGGGCGTCGGCGTGCGGGCCGAGGGTGGCGCGGGTGAGGCCGGCGGTCGCGTCCGGGGTGAGCGCGCTCAGGGTGGCGACGGAGCTGCCCGCGGCGGCGACCGCGTCGAGGTGCCGGGCGCTGTCGCCGCTGACCTCGCCGGGGCGGCGGGCCACCACGACCAGGACGTTCTGTTCGCCGAGGCGTTCGGCGAAGGCGGCGAGCCAGCGCAGGGTCTCCTGGTCGGCCCAGTGGGCGTCGTCGATCAGCAGCACCAGTGGCCAGTCACGCCGGGCCAGCCGGCGTACGGCGGCGACCAGGCCGTCGCACACGCCCTGCGGGTCGGCCTGCCGCTCGCCGGGGTCGGTGATGCCGAGGGCGGGTCCGGCGATGTCGTACCAGTCGCCGAGGTACTCGCGCGCCTCCTCCGGCATCAGCGACAGCAGGGCGGGCTGCATCAGCTGCCGGACGACGTTGAAGGGGACCGAGCTCAGGGTCTCGCTGCCGCGGGCGGACCACACCGTGCAGCCGCGGGTCTCGGCGATACGGCGGGTTTCGGCCAGCAGCGCGGTCTTGCCGAGTCCCGCCTCGCCCCGGAGCACCAGGAGGCTGCCCGAGGAGGACTTCTCCATGCACAGACTGTCGAGCGCCCCCTCGACGGCGGCAAGTTCCTCGTCGCGCTCCCACAGGGAGGCCGAGGCGACCTGTGTGGGCCGTACCTCCGTCATCCCGCTCCCTCCCCAAGTCGCCCGAACGACGTACAGACCTCGAGCGTAGCCGTCGGATTGCCTAAGTGGAGGCGGGTCCGGGCAGCTGTTGCCGTGAAGGGTGACAGGTGGTGCGCGCGGGCGACGCGAGGGGCCCGCGACCTGCCCCGGCAAAAGTGACCGACAGTCAAAAATGCGCCATCCCAACGGCGTTCGAAGGGGCGGACATGACGCTGACTTCCTCCGACCGCGGCACGGTCCGATCCCGCCGTGCCCTGGTCGCGGGTTCGGTGGGCAACTTCATCGAGTGGTACGAGTTCGGGGTCTACGGCTACTTCGCCACGATCATCGCGGCGCGCTTCTTCACTCCGGAGGGCGGCAGTGAGGTCGAGGCGCTGGTGCGGACGTACGCGTCGTTCGCGCTGGCGTTCTTCTTCAGGCCGGTCGGCGCGGCCCTGTTCGGGCGGCTCGGGGACCGGATCGGGCGTCGACCGGTGCTGATCCTGGTGATCACGCTGATGACCGGGGCGACGACGCTGATCGGCACGCTGCCCACGTACGACACGGTCGGCGCCCTCGCCCCGTGGCTGCTGACGTTTCTGAGGGTGCTGCAAGGGCTGTCCGCGGGCGGGGAGTTCGGGGGCGCGGTGTCGGTGATGACCGAGTTCGCGCCACCCGGGCGGCGTGGTCTGTACGGGTCGTGGCAGTCGTTCACGGTGGCGCTGGGGCTGCTGGGCGGCGCGGGGGCGGCGGCGCTGCTGGCCACCGTGCTGACCGAGGGCCAATTGAGTGACTGGGGCTGGCGGTTGCCGTTCCTGATGACGTTGCCGCTGGGGCTGGGTGCCCTGTGGCTGCGGCTGAGGCTGGACGAGACGCCTGCGTTCCGGGAGGAGCGGGAGGCCGGGCGGCCACCGGCGCGCGAGGTGGCGGGGGCGATCGCGCTGGGTGCCGGGCGGATCATGGGGTGGG
Organism: Streptomyces sp. R11; assembly: GCF_041051905.1. Taxonomy (NCBI): domain Bacteria; kingdom Bacillati; phylum Actinomycetota; class Actinomycetes; order Kitasatosporales; family Streptomycetaceae; genus Streptomyces; species Streptomyces sp. R11. The sequence continues at coordinate 7,856,029 of NZ_CP163432.1, read as the reverse complement.
CGGCGGCCGGGTACACCTTCCTGGTCGTGCTGCCGTCGTACCTGCAGTCCACTCTGGACGCGACCTTCCAGCAGGCGCTGATCGCCACGGTGCTGGCCAACCTCGGTTTCGCGGTGACGATCGTGCCGGCGGGTTGGCTCAGCGACCGGTACGGGCGGCGGCCGGTGATGCTGACGGGGGCGGTGCTCGTGGTGGTCCTCGCGGTGCCGCTGCTCAACCTTCTCCAGGACCCGGGCGTTTCCCTCACCGTGAAGGGTGCGGCGGTGTGCGGCGCGGGTGCCGTGGTGGGACTGATGGCGGGGCCGGGCCCGGCGATGCTCGCGGAGCTGTTCCCGACCAACGTGCGCTACACGGGGCTGGGACTCGCCTACGCCCTGTCCAATGCGGTGTTCTCGGGCTGCGCCGGACTCATCATCACGGAGACGATCGAACGAACCGGCAACGTGGACATCCCGGCGTACTACGCTGCCGCGACCTGCGCGGTGAGTGTCCTCGCGCTGACTGCGACGCCGAAGACCCGGGCCCGGAAGCCGGGAGCCCCGGTCGGGGAACCGTGAGGAAAGGCGAGCTGAGCGAATGCGAGTGATCGGCCTGATGTCGGGCACGTCCCACGACGCCATCGACGCCGCGGCCGCCGACCTGAACCTCGTCGGCGACAGCCTGGTCCTCAAGGCGCTGGGGCTGGTGAGCGAGGCCTACGACGAGGCTTTGCGGGAGGTGATCGCGGACGCGCTGCCTCCAGGGGTGGTTTCGATGGCGGAGGTGTGTCGGCTGGATACGCGGATCGGGCAGTCCTTCGCCGGGGCGGCGATGCGGGCTGATCGTGAACTGTGCGGTGGGCGGGCCGAGTTGATCGCCTCGCACGGGCAGACCGTGTACCACTGGGCCGAGGACGGACAGGTGCACGGCACGCTGCAGCTCGGGCAGCCCGCGTGGATCGCCGAGGCCACCGGGCTGCCCGTGGTCGCCGACTTCCGGCCACGCGACATCGCGGCGGGAGGACAGGGCGCACCGCTGGTCAGCCTGGTCGACCTGCTGTGGCTGCGAGGCCGGCCGGGCACGCCCGTCGCCCTCAATGTCGGCGGGATCGCCAACCTCACCGCACCCGACGGCACCGCCTTCGACACCGGGCCGGGCTGCGCGCTGATCGACGCCGCGGCGCGGGGGTTCAGCGGGGGACGGCTGGCGTACGACCTGGACGGGGCGCTGGCCGGTCGCGGCAGCGTCCATGAACCGCTGCTGGTGCGACTGCTGGAGGAGCCGTACTACGCGCTGCCCGCACCCAAGACGACCGGCAAGGAGCTCTTCCACCTCGGGCATCTGCGGGACGCGCTGGCCGGGTTCGGGACGCTGCCCGCCGAGGACGTCGTCGCCACGCTGACCATGCTCACGGCACGGACGGTCGCCGACGCCGTGCGTGCGACGGGCGCGACGGAGGTGATCGCCTCGGGCGGCGGGACGCGCAACCCCGTACTGATGAGGATGCTCGGGCAGCGCCTGCCCGGGGTGGCGCTGCGCACGTCCGACGAGTTGGGGCTGCCGTCGGCCGCGAAGGAGGCGTACGCCTTCGCGGTGCTGGGGTTCCTCACCGCGCACGGACTCCCCGGCACCGTGCCGTCCGCCACCGGCGCCCGGCACGCGCGCGTGCTCGGGTCGATCACCCCGGGCCGCGACGGACTGCGGCTTCCGCCACCCGCGAAGGAGCGACCGGTACGGCTGGTCCTGGAGTGATTCGGGCCGAAATCCGAGCACTCCGGGGCCGGATCCTCTCATCCGGCTTTCACCGACACCTCATACGGTGGGTTCATGACGCAGGTGACTCCTCCCGGCTGGTACCCCGATCCCGGCCAAAAAAGTGACGGTCCGCCCACCGAGCGCTGGTGGGACGGCAAGGCATGGACGGACCAGGTCCGGCCCGCGGGGTCGGCCGACGTATGGGGTCCTCCGGAGCAGTTGTCGGCCGAGGGCGCTCATCCGGCGTATCCGGTACATCCCGGCTATCCCGGCCAGTTGCAGTCGGGCGGTCGGCGCCGTCTGCGTACCGGCATAGCCGTGGGAGTGGCCGCCGTGGTCCTCGCGAGCATCGGTGTCGGCGTGTACGCGCTGACCGCCGACGACGGCTCGGGTGGCAGCAGCGCCAACTCCCCGCAGCAGGGGTCCGGCGGGCAGGGCGGGCCGGGTGGCGGTCAGGGCGGCCCCTTCGGCGACTCCGGCGGCGGCAACGGCGGCAGCGGCGGTTCAGGGGGCGGCAACGGCGGTTCCGGCGGGGAGTCGCCGGCGCCCGACGAGTCCGAGGCGCCGAAGGTGGACAGCGGTTCGGTGACCGACGCCGTGAGCGGGATCAGCATCCCCATCCCGGACGGCTGGTACGGGCAGGAGATCGGCTGGGGCGCGCACGTGGCCTCGGACGAGACGTACAAGTGCCCCGCCGACACCTCCCAGAGCTGCCAGAAGGGCGGCGCGTACTCCGCTCCCGCGCTCGCGCTCGGCACCAAGGGCGACACGGCCGAGGAGGTCGCCAAGGCGGACATCGAGGAGAACGCCAAGGAGTCCTACGGCAAGGGCTACGGGGAGATCACCTCGCACGAGGTGCTGGCTTCCAAGGCGGTGACCGTGGCCGGGCAGAAGGGCTATCTGGTCCGCTGGAAGGCGATCACGAGCAAGGGCGCCGACGGCTACGTCGAGTCGCTCGCCTTCCCCTCGCCCGCGAGGGCGCAGCAGATGGTCGTGGTCCGCTTCGGCGTCGACGTCGGTGAGAAGCAGTCGCTGATCGACGAGATCACCAAGGGCATCAAGGTGTCCACCGGCGGCGGCAACGGCCAGGACGTCTGACGCACCCCGACGGCGCCCCCCGTGCCCCGCACATGATGCGGCCGGGTGGGGCGCCCCTCCGCTCAAGGGGAACCCCACCCGGCCGGGGGGTGCGCGCCGCCCCCGTCCCCACGGTGCGGCGCGAACAGGTCACCGTCCAGTCATCCCGTGGACGGCGGCCTGAGTATCAGGTGAGGCCCAGTGCCGGCAGCACGGCGGCCTCCACGAAACGGACGAGGTAGTCGGGGTCGGCGTCCTCGCCCTCCAGCACGGGACGCGCCCGCAGCACGCCGAAGATCTGCGCGGGAACGTACTCCAGCGCCGGATGGTCGGCGGCGACCTCCCCGCGCTGGACCCCGCGCCTCAGGATCTGCCTCAGCGCCTCGATCTCGGGGTCGATGAGTGCCTCACGCAGGGCGCATTTGAGTTCCGGGTCCTCCATCACGGCGTGCCCGAGCGCCTGGAAGAGTCGCGTGTCCTTGGCCGACCACGCCCCCGCGGCCCGCGCGGCCTCGCGCAGGTCGTCGGCGAGCGTGCCGGTGTCGATGCCGTCGAAGCGCGTGAGCCGGCTGGAGCGCAGGGCCGCCGCCACGAACTGGGGCTTGGTCCCCCACTGCCGGTAGAGCGTGGACTTGCTGCACCGCGTGCTGGCGGCGACGCCCTCCATGGTGACGGCGTCGTAGCCGCAGGCGCGGATCTGTTCGAGCACGGCGTCGAAGAACTCCCGCTCACGCTCGGGCGTGATCTTGGAGCGGCGCGAGGCGGCGACCGTCTCCGGTCCGTCCGCGGCCTGCGACGTCATGGCTCTTCTCCTCGCTCGGGTGGGGCGGCCTCGCGGGGTGGCGGAGGCCGCGTTTCCAGTGTGTCGCACGTCTATCGATACGCCACTGTACCGGAACGCACCCGTATCGGTACAGTGGCGTATCGGTACAGTGGCGTTTCGGTACGTCCGCGTACCGATGAGCTCGCCGAGCCCCAGGAGTCATGACTCGACAGCTCAGCCCAGCACCACCAAGCACCACCCACCGTCAGCGAAAGGGCCGGGGGAATGAATGCCCGCACCGAGCCTGCCCGGGCGGAGACCGACGCGATAGCGCGGCCTCCGCTCGTCCGGGAGCTCCTGCTTGTCGCAGGGCTCTTCCTCGTCTACAAGTTCGGCCGGCAGCTCGCCACGGGCCACACCGGCGAGGCCTTCCACAACGCGGACCGCGTGTGGGACCTGGAACGAACCGTCCACCTGCCCGGCGAGGGCTCGGTGCAGAACCTGCTGCTGCACGGCGACACGCTCATACACCTCGCGAACACCTACTACGCGACCGTCCACTTCCCGGCCACGGCGGCCTTCCTGATCTGGCTCTACCTGCGGCGCCCCGCACACTACGTCCGGTCCCGCCGCGTTCTCGCCGTCGTCACCGCCGCCGCCCTGGTGGTGCATCTGACGTTCCCGCTCGCCCCGCCGCGCATGGTGGCCGCGACCGGCCTGCTCGACACCGGGCAGGTGTACGGCCCCTCCGTGTACGGCTCGCCCGAGACCGACCACCTCTCCAACCAGTTCGCGGCGATGCCGTCGCTGCACTTCGGCTGGGCGCTGATGGTGGCGATCGGCCTGATCGTGGCGACCCGGTCGCGGTGGCGGTGGCTGTGGCTGCTGCACCCGCTGGTGACCCTGTTGGTCATCGTGGGCACGGCCAACCACTACTGGCTCGACGCGGTCGTGGCGACCGCCATGCTCGGCATCGCGCTCGCGGTGACACAGCTGCCGCAGCGCGCGGCGACGACGGCCGGGCGCGGCGCAGGCATGCTCGTGCCGGCGCCCCGCACCGAGGAAGCCGCCGACGACGACGCCGTACTCGTGGGGGCGGGCCGATGAACGCCACCGTCCTCGCCGTCGTCCTGTCGCTGTTCTCCGCCGTCGCCTACGCCGCAGCGGCCGTGGCCCAGGAGCGGCTGGCCTCCCGCGCGGCGGGGTCGGGTCTGCTGCGGCTGCTGGGCTCCGGCGCCTGGTGGGGGTCGGTCCTGCTCAACGGCTCCGGCGCGCTGCTGCACGTCGTGGCCCTCAAGTACGGTCCGCTCACCCTGGTGCAGCCGCTGGGTGCGCTCACCCTCGTGGCCGCGGTGCCGCTGGGCGCGCGCCTCGCCGGGCGGCGGGTCAGCGCGGTCGAGTGGCGCGGTACTGCGCTGACGCTCGCAGGCCTGGGCGCGATCCTCGTCACAGCGTCCGGGCCCGCGCCCGACGACGTACTGAGCACGTCCGAGGCACTGGCGGTCGCTGCGGTGACCGTGGCGCTGATCGGCATGCTGTCGCGCCCGGGCGCCCGGCCGGGGCTGCGGCACGCGACCGCGTCCGGCTTCGCCTCCGGGGTGGCCTCGGCGCTCACGCAGACGGTGACGGTGGCCGCGACGGACCACTCGGCCCCGCTGCTCAGCCTTCAGGTGGTCGGGGTGGCGTTGCTGGTCGCGGCCCTTGCGGCAAGCGGGCTGCTGTTGTCGCAGACCGCCTACCGGGGCGGCCTCGGCGCCCCGCTCGCGGTGGTGACGCTGGCCAATCCGATGGCGGCCGCGGTCATCGGGCTGGTCCTGCTCGGCGAGCGCCTGCAGGGCGGCGCGGCGGGCATCCTGCTCGCGCTGGCCGGAGCGGGACTGGCGTCCTGCGGTGTGGTGCTGCTGAGCCGGGCGACGCCCCACCCCGCTTCCCCGGCGCCCGCCACGCCCGACCCCGCTGCCGACGACGACCACCCCGTCGCCGCCGTGCTGGCCCTGGAGGCCGAGAGGTCGGCGGCACAGGCACCGGCGCCGGCGCCCGAGTCGCCTGCCCCGGAACCGGCGTTGGTGCCCCGGCAACCGGAACCGGGGCACCTCGCAGCACACTGAGCGGGACTGCGATCCGGACTAGTCCGTGATGATCGCCGGGTCGCTCACGCCCGGCCGCCCGTTCTCGACGTGCCCGGCGAAGCGCCGCAGGAACTTCGGGTCGGCGTCGGTGGTGACGGTCAGGTCGTACCAGCGCCGGCTGCCCTGCAGGTCGACCGTGCGGCGCGCGGTGTCGCCGGGCCGTACCGTCACCGTCGCGGGGCGGCCGCCGTACCCGTTGGCGATCTTCAGGCGAACGCTCGTCGTTGCCTTGTTGCTGAAGGTCAGCTCGATGTCGTCGCCCTTGTGCCGGGCGGTGACCTCGGGACCGGCCGTCTTGTTCGAGCCCTTGAAGTAGCGCACGAAACCGTTGGGGCCGTGCACGGTCAGGTCGTACGAGCCGTTCGAGTACGCCGAGTTCCAGGTGTCCGCGATGCTCTTGCCGGCCTCGGTGGTGTACATCCAGGGGCCGTCGGTGCGGTTGCCGGAAGTGATGTGGAAGGCGGCACCGGCCTTGGCTCCGGAGGCGAAGGACAGTGTGAACGTGCCGGCCGCCGCGTCGACGGAACCGTCCACGTGCGGGGCGTACTTGAGCGGGCGGGCCCGACGCAGACCGCGCTCCTGCTTCGGCATGTCCGGGTCGGCCGGCGGCGTCGGCTTGTAGTCCGGGTGACGCTCGCGGTCCGGCGGCTCGTACTCGTCCGTCTCCGGCAGCGCGGCGGGGCGGCTGTCCTTGCAGGAGAAGTCGAAGGCCGAGGTCAGGTCGCCGCAGATGGCCCGGCGCCAGGGGGAGATGTTGGTCTCCTTGACGCCGAAGCGGCGCTCCATGAACTGCAGGATCGAGGTGTGGTCGAGGGTCTCGGAGCAGACGTAGCCGCCCTTGCTCCACGGCGAGACGACCAGCATCGGCACCCGCGGGCCGAGGCCGTAGGGACCTGCCGGACGCTTGCTGTCGCCCTTGTAGAGGTCGAGCGAGACGTCGACCGTGGACTTGCCCTGGGAGGCGTCCTTCGGCGGCAGCGGCGGCACGACGTGGTCGAAGAAGCCGTCGTTCTCGTCGAAGGTGATGAACAGGGCCGTCTTCGACCAGACCTCCGGGTTGGAGGTGAGGGCGTCCAGGACCTGGGCGATGTACCAGGCGCCGTAGTTCGAGGGCCAGTTGGAGTGCTCGGAGAAGGCCTCGGGCGCCGCGATCCAGGAGATCTTCGGCAGCTTGCCGGCCTTGACGTCGGCCTTGAGCCGGTCGAAGTAGCCGTCGCCGTTCTTGACGTCGGTGCCGGTGCGGGCCTTGTCGTACCAGGGGTCGCCGGGCTGGGCGCCCCGGTACTTGTTGAAGTACAGCAGGGAGTTGTCGCCGTAGTTGCCGCGGTAGGCGTCCTCGATCCAGCCCCAGGAGCCGGCCGCGTCCAGGCCGTCGCCGATGTCCTGGTAGATCTTCCAGGAGATACCGGCCTGCTCCAGGCGCTCGGGGTAGGTGGTCCACCCGTAGCCGAGCTCGTCGTTGCCGAGGACCGGGCCGCCGCCGGTGCCGTCGTTGCCCGTGTAGCCCGTCCACATGTAGTAGCGGTTCGGGTCGGTCGAGCCGATGAACGAGCAGTGGTAGGCGTCGCAGACCGTGAAGGAGTCGGCGAGGGCGTAGTGGAAGGGGATGTCCTCACGGGTCAGGTACGCCATCGTCGTGGTGCCCTTGGCGGGGATCCACTTGTCGTACTTGCCGCCGTTGTAGGCCTGCTGGCCGTCGGTCCAGCCGTGCGGGAGGCCTTCCAGGAACTGCATGCCGAGGTCGTCGGCGTCCGGGTGGAACGGCAGGATGTCCTTGGTGCCGTTCGACTGGTGCCAGATCGACTTGCCGTTGTCGTGGGCCACCGGACGCGGGTCGCCGAAGCCGCGCACACCGCGCAGCGCGCCGAAGTAGTGGTCGAAGGAACGGTTCTCCTGCATCAGGACGACGATGTGCTCGACATCCTCGATCGACCCGGTGCGGTGGTTCGCCGGGATCGCGGCGGCCCGCTGGATGCTGCTCGAGAGAGCCGTGAACGCCGTGGTCGCGCCCGCGAGTTGAAGGAATCTGCGGCGATTGACTTCGGGCATGGGTGAGGGACCTCTTCCCATAGGGGGTGATTTGACCGGACGGCATGTGACGGAATGCGCGCGGAAGGAGTGTTCCAGGAGCACCAAACGTCAGGGAAGGGTCCGGTGGCGCTCGTGTGAAAGTCGCGGGTACGTGAGGTGTGCCGGGACCGGGACGCGGGGATGGTCGCGATCATGACAGAGACGACGCGCACGGTATCCCCGCCGACGAAACGGCCCGTACGCCAGCTCCTCGCCGCCTCCGTCGGCAACGCCGTGGAGTGGTACGACTGGTACGCCTACACGTTCCTCGCCACCTACATCGCGGCCGAGGTCTTCCCCAAGAGCGCGGACAGCTCCCTGGTGCCGCTGCTGTCGACGTTCGCGGTCTTCGCGGTGGGCTTCTTCATGCGGCCGGTGGGCGGGCTGGTGATGGGTGCGATCGCCGACCGCCGCGGGCGGCGCGCCGCGCTGACGGTCACCATCCTCCTGATGGGCGGCAGCAGCCTGCTGGTCGGCCTGACCCCGACCTACGAGACGGCAGGCGTCCTCGCTCCGGTGATCCTGGTCCTCGCCCGCCTCCTCCAGGGCCTGTCCGTGGGCGGCGAGTTCGCGGCGTCGACGACCTTCCTGGTGGAGTCGGCGGGACCGGGCCGCCGCGGGCTGTTCTCCAGCTTCCAGTACGTGTCGACGACGGCCGGGCAACTCGTGGCCTCGGGCATCGCGACGCTGCTGGTGGACACCCTGAGCGACGGGCAGATGAACGGCTGGGGCTGGCGGGTGCCGTTCGTCCTCGGTGCCGTGCTGAGCCTGGTCGGATTCTGGATCCGGCAGGGCGCCCAGGAGACGAGGAGCGCCGAGCAGCAACAGGCCCCGCGCCCCGCCCTGTTCGAGGCGCTGCGCCGCCACCCCCGCCAGTCCCTGCTGATCTGCGGGATCACCGCGGGCGGCACGATCGCGTACTACACATGGACCTCGTACCTGCCGACGTACGCCGAACTCAACGCGGGCATCGAGAAGTCCGACGCGCTGCTGGCGGGCACGATCTCGCTCGCCTTCTTCGCCCTGCTCCAGCCCCTCGGCGGCCTCCTCTCCGACCGCTTCGGCCGCCGTCCCCTGCTCCTCTTCTTCGGCCTGGGCTTCGCCCTCCTCACGGTCCCGCTGCTGCACGCCCTGCGCGACTCGTTCGCGGTGCTGCTGCTCGTGCAGTGCGCGGGCATGGTGCTGCTGACCGGGTTCACGTCGATCAGCGCGGCCGTGAACGCCGAGGTGTTTCCGCCCCGGGTGCGGGCGGCGGGCATCGGGTTCCCGTACTCACTGACGGTCGCGATGTTCGGCGGTACGGCGCCGTACGTCGGCACGCTGTTCAAGGAGCTGGGGCACGCGGACCTGTTCCCCTGGTACGTCGCCGCCCTGTGCCTCGGCTCGTCGCTCGTGTACCTGCGCCTTCCGGAGACGGCTCACAAGCCTCTGGAGCGCTGAGCCCCCGGCATGCACCCGAGTGTTCCACGCCGCCGCGAAGGACGCGGCGTACGCGCAGCCCGTCGGTGTGACCCGGGTCCCTGGCTGTGGTGAGGTGGGGATCATGACGACGAGTGACGCGATCGTGGTGCCCGGGCTGTACGTCGGCTACCCCGAGGTGGCCTTCGGCGGCTACGTCGCCGGTGTGCTGGCGGAGCGGTCCGGGGCGCGGACGGTACGGGTGGACTTCCGTGGGCCGGTGCCGGTCGAGATGCCCGTGCGGATCGCCGAAACGGCCGACGGTGGCGTGGAGTTGGGCGAGGCCGACCGGCCCCTCGCCGCGGCACGCCCCGCCGAGCTGCCGGTCGACGCGCCGGCCGCGCCCGCGTGGGACGAGGCGGCCGCCGCGGCCGAGAGGTTCCGGGCGGCGCCGCCGTCGGGTGTGGTCGACTGCTTCGGCTGCGGCCTGCGTACCGCCGAGCGCGGTCTGCGGGTGCACGGCACACCGGTGCCGGACCTCGGCCTGGTGGCCTCCGCCTGGACCCCGTCCCCCGCCTTCGCCGACCCGGACGGCCGGCTCCCGGCCCCGCTGGTCTGGGGCGCCCTGGACTGCCCGGGACACTGGGCGGGCCGCTTCCTCGGCACCCTGCGCCCAGGAGCGGTCACCGCGGCGCTCACGGGCACGGTTCTGCGGCCGGTCGCCGTCGGGGAGCCGTACATCTCGTACGCGTGGCTGCGGTCGGAGTCCGGACGCAAGCACACCATGGGCGTGGCACTCGCGACGGCCGGGGGAGAACTGTGCGCCGTCTCCGAGGCGTTGTGGATCGACCCGAAGCCCGCCCCTTGAACCGCCGCCGCGCGAGCTCGTCGTCCCGTGGCGTGCGAGGCGGAGGTGGCGCATGGTGGAGGTAGGGAGCGGGTCCCCCCTGCGTTCCGCGGGCTGCGGGGCGGTCCGGCGCGCCCGGCTCCCGGACAGGCGGGAGGAGGACTGCCATGGTGCGTGTCACAGGCCCACTGCTCTACGGGGCCGCCGCCGGGGCCGCGGGGACGACGGCGCTCAACGTGGTCTCCTACGGCGACATGGTCCTGCGGGGCCGGCCGGCCAGTTCGACACCCGAGACGACCGTACGCAAGCTGGCGCAGAAGCTTCATCTGCGCATCCCGGGCGAGGGTGAGGCCCAGGAGAACCGCACCACGGCTCTCGGCGCGCTGACCGGCCTGGCTGCCGGGACCGGTATGGGCGTGGTGCTGGGACTGGGGCATGCGGCCGGTTGGCGTCCGGCCCGACCTACCCAGTACGCGGTGGCCGTGGTGGGGGCGTTGGTGGCCACCAACGGGCCCATGACCGTACTGGGGGTGACCGATCCGCGGACCTGGGCCGCGACCGACTGGGCTGCCGACATCGTTCCCCACCTCGCCTACGCGGTGGTGACGGTGAGCGTGTTCAACCGGCTACTCGGCCGACCGCCGACCGCAGCCCGGGGCAGGAGGACGTCACATCATGGCCGACACGGTTGCTGACCTCATCGTTTCCATGCTCAAGGCGTCCGGCGTGCGACGGGTCTACGGCCTGCCCGGCGACTCCCTCAACGGCTTCACCGACGCTCTGCGCCGTGACGGCACCATCGCGTGGGGACATGTCCGGCACGAAGAGGCCGCCGCCTTCGCCGCCGCTGCCGAGGCAGGCGTGACGGGGCGCCTGGCGGTCGCGGCGGGCAGTTGCGGGCCGGGCAACCTGCACCTGATCAACGGGCTGTTCGACGCGCAGCGCAGCCGGGTGCCGGTGCTCGCAGTGGCCGCGCAGATTCCCCAGGAGCAGATCGGCAGCGAGTACTTCCAGGAGACACATCCGCAGCTGCTGTTCCGTGAGTGCAGTGTGTACTGCGAACTGGCGAGCATGCCGGAACAGGTGCCCTGGCTCCTGGGGATGGCTGTGCGCGCCGCCCTCGAACGCAGCGGAGTGGCGGTGCTGGTCGTCCCCGGCGAACTGTTCCTGGCGGCGGCGCCCGACAAGCCCGCTCAGCACCCGGTGCTCAAGACGTCGTCCCACGTCCGTCCGGACGACGCCGCACTGGCCCGAGCGGCGCAGGTCCTCAACGCGGCCGACCGCGTGACGATCCTCGCCGGAGCCGGCTGCGAAGGGGCGCACGACGAGGCCGTGGCACTGGCCGAGGCGCTGCAGGCGCCCATGGTGCACTCGCTGCGGGGCAAGGAGTTCCTGGAGTACGACAACCCCTACGACGTCGGACTGACCGGGTTGATCGGCTACAGCTCGGGCTACCGGGCGATGGAGCACTGCGATGCGCTGCTGATGCTGGGCACCGACTTCCCCTACCGCTCGTTCTATCCGCGCAAGGCGTCCGTCGTGCAGGTCGACGTGCGGGGTGAGCACATCGGCCGCCGTACGCCGGTGGAGGTACCTCTGGTCGGAACCGTCAAGGACACCGCCCAGGCGCTGCTTCCGCTGCTCGAACGCCGAGGTGACGACAGCTTCCTGAAGACGATGACCGGCCACTACCAGCGGGTGCGCTCCCGCCTGGACCGGCTGGCCGAGGCCAAGCCCACCGACTCCCCGCTGCATCCGCAGTACGTCGCCGCCACCGTCGACCGGCTGGCGGCCCGCGACGCGGCCTTCACGGCCGACGTCGGCACACCCACCGTATGGGCGGCGCGCTACCTGCGTATGAACGGGGCGCGGCGGCTCATCGGCTCCTTCAACCACGGCTCGATGGCCAATGCTCTGCCCCACGCGATCGGGATTCAGGCCAGCCAGCCGGGCCGCCAGGTGATCGCGCTCTCGGGCGACGGCGGCCTGGCGATGCTGCTGGGCGAGCTGAGCACACTGCGGCAGCTGGACCTCCCGGTGAAGGTCGTCCTCTTCAACAACTCGGCGCTGGGTTTCGTCGAGTTGGAGATGAAGGCCGCAGGCGTCGTCACCTACGGCACCGGTCTGGAGAATCCTGACTTCAGCGCCCTGGCCCGCGCAGCCGGCCTGCACGCGTCCCGCGTCCAGCGCGCGGACGAGTTGGAGGAGGCGTTGCGGGAGGCCTTCGCACACGACGGCCCCGCACTGGTGGACGTCCACACGGAGCGTCAGGAACTCTCGCTGCCTCCCAAACTCACACTTGAGCAGATCAAGGGCTTCACGCTGTTCGCCACCCGCACCGTGCTGTCCGGGCGCGGTGACGAGGTCCTTGAGCTCACCAGGACCAATCTGCGCCAGCTCAGCCTTGAGTAGGGGTTGCGGGGACGGTCGTCCCCGCCCTCCGTCCCTGCCCTTCCGTCTGACAGAAGTCGCCTTGCGCGGCGGTCGCAGCCGTCACGACCCTGATGCCAACCACGGCACGCGGGGCGACGGCGCCTCGCCGACAGGGACGGGAACCCCATGCCTCACACCACCGCCTTCGCCAGGAACCAGTGGTACGTCGCCGCCTACAGCCACGAGGTCGGACGCGAGCTCCTCGGTCGGACCATCCTCGGAGAAACCCTCGTGCTCTACCGCACGCGGGAGGAGGGGACCCCGGTCGTCCTGCACGACCGGTGTGTGCATCGCCGCTACCCGCTGTCCGAGGCGCCGACCCGGCTCGACGGTGACCGGATCGTGTGCGGGTACCACGGGTTCACGTACGACACCACCGGGACGTGTGTGTATGTGCCGGGACAGAAACGCGTTCCGCGCACGGCGCGTGTCGCCTCGTACCCGGTGGTCGAGCAGGACTCGCTGATCTGGGTGTGGATCGGTGACCCGGCGCTCGCCGACCCGCAGAGCATCCCGCGGGCCAGGCACCTCGACTCCCCCGGCTGGGTCACCGTGCGCGGCATGGAGCCGATCGACTGCGACTACGGCCTGTTGGTCGACAACCTCCTCGACCTCTCCCACGAGACCTATCTCCACGGCGGCTACATCGGCACCCCCGAGGTCGCCGAGACGCCGATCACCACGGAGGTCGACGAGGGCGCCGGGATCGTCCGGGTGAGCCGGCACATGGACGACGCCGAGTGCCCGCCGTTCTACGCCAGGTCGACCGGTATAGCGGGCCGGATCACGCGCTGGCAGGACATCGAGTACCACGCCCCCTGCCTGTATCTGCTGCACAGCCGCATCGCCCCGGTCGGCGTACTGCCCGAGGCGGACGGCAGCGACCCTGACGGCTTCCACACCGAGATCACGTACGCCATCACGCCGTCCGGCGACGGCAAGGTGTACGACTTCTGGGCGGTCTCGCGGGACTGGGCGACGGACGACGCCGGGGTCACCGAGTTCCTGCGCGGCAACAACCACACCGTCGTCATGCAGGACGTCACCGCCCTCAACCTGCTCCAGCAGACCCTCGGCACCGAGCGCCACGGCTACCAGGAGCTGAGCATCAACATCGACACCGGTGGCCTGGCGGCCCGCCGTATCCTCGCCCGGCTGGTCGAGGAGGGCGTGAAGCCGATGGAGACGGAGAAGGTCCGGTGAGCGGTCCCACCGGCGAGATCTACCGCATCGACTGGCTGCCGGGCACCGACGTCCTGCACGGCACCTGTCACTGCGGACGCGAGCACACCGCGCAGGATCCGGTGGAGATGTGGGAGTGGATGCTCGCCCACCCCCAGGGACACCAGCTCCAGGGACACGAGCCGCGAGGAACCAGTTCATGACTGACGTGTACGAAGCCGAACTCGTCGTCGACCGCCGGGAGTTCGCGGCCGAAGGCGTCCTCGCCCTCACCCTGCGCCACCCGCTGGGCGAGCAGCTCCCCGCCTGGGAGCCGGGCGCGCACATCGACGTCGTGCTGGGGCCGGAGCTGGAACGCCAGTACTCACTCTGCAGCGATCCGGCCGATCGCACGGCCTGGCGGATCGCCGTGCTGCGCGAGCCGGACGCGCGACGGGGGTCCCCCCGGCCGAAGGCTGGGGGAGGATCCGCCCATGTGCACGAGCAGGTGGGGCAGGGGGACAAGGTACGGGTGCGCGGGCCGCGCAATCACTTCCGGCTGGAGCCCGCTCCCCGCTACCTCTTCATCGCCGGCGGCATCGGCATCACCCCGATCCTGCCGATGCTGGCCGCGGCCGAGGCGGCGGGGGCCGAGTGGACGTTGTTGTACGGCGGGCGCACCCGTCGATCCATGGCGTTCGCCGAGGAGTTGCGGCCCTACGGCGAACGGGTGACCGTCGCTCCGCAGGACGAGTGCGGGCTCCTGGACCTCGCGGTGCTCGACGCCGTCGCGACCGGCACCCTCGTCTACTGCTGCGGCCCCGGTCCCCTGCTGGACGCCGTGGAGGCGCGGTGCCCCTCCGGGGTGCTGCGTGTCGAGCGGTTCCAGGCGAAGGAGCAACCGGTCGGCGAGGACGGGGAGTTCGACGTCGAGCTGGCGCAGAGCGGCCTGACGCTCACCGTCGCGCCGGGCGTGTCCGTGCTCGACACCGTACGTGCCGCCGGTGTCGAGGTGCTCTTCTCCTGCACCGAGGGCACCTGCGGTACCTGTGAGACCGACGTCCTCGACGGCACTCCCGACCACCGGGACTCCGTGCTCACGCGGGAGGAGCAGGAGAGCGGCGAGACGATGATGATCTGTGTGTCCCGCTGCCGGGGGAAGCGGCTCGTCCTGGATCTGTGATGCTGAGGTCGGCCTCGATCCCGGCGACGGTCGCCAGCAGATGCGGCAGCAGGTCGCTGCGCACGGAGTCGATCGAGTTGCGCCCGGCGTGCACGGCGATGTTGACGGCCGCGACCACCTCGCCGTCCCGGTCCCGCACCGGGGCGGCGAGCGACCTGAGCCCCTCCTCCAGCTCCTGGTCGACTACGGCGTAGCCCTGCCGGCGCACGCGGCCCAGTTCCGCGCGCAGGGCGTCCGGCGAGGTGATCGTGCGCGCGGTCAGGGGCTTCAACTCGGCTTGCTCCAGACGGAGTTCGACCTCCTCGTCCGGCAGATGGGCGAGGATCACCCGGCCCACGGACGTCACGTACGCAGGGAAGCGGGTCCCGACCGTGATCGACGCCGTCATGATGCGACGGGTCGGCACCCGCGCCACGTACACGATGTCGTCGCCGTCCAGGACGCACAGCGATGACGACTCCCGTACCCGTGCCACGAGTTGCTCGAGATGCGGCTCGGCGATCTGGGGCAGCGTGTAGCTGGAGAGGTAGGAGTAGCCGAGTTCCAGCACGCGCGGGGTGAGGCGGAAGAGCCTGCCGTCCTGGTGGACGTAACCGAGGTCGGCGAGGGTCAGCAGCAGCCGGCGGGCGGCGGCGCGGGTCAGATCGCAGGTGTGGGCGACCTCGCTGAGCGTGCGGGCGGGGTGGTCGGCGTCGAAGCAGCGGATGACGGCGAGGCCGCGCTCGAAGGACTTCACGAAGTGTGGTGCGCGGTCGGCCGGAAGCATCGCCACCTCCAATAGTGTCAACAATGTTGTCGGCGACGCTCCCGTGCCGACCTGCCCCGCCCCGTCAATTGCCTTGTCTCCGTTGAGACTTCTACCTTCCCGCAGGGCGTTCCCGCGCACTACTGTGCGCCTTGCGCACAACCTGTCGGAACACCGCTGCACCGTTGTCTGTACAGGAGGAGCCATGCGTCGTCTGTCGGCCGGTCTCACCGCCGGCGCCCTGTTGCTCGTCGCGACGGCCTGTGGCTCGTCCGACGACGGTTCGTCGGACGCGGGCGCGTCGTCCGGCGGCGTCACCACCGTCAAGCTCGGAGTCATCCCGATCGTCGATGTCGCGCCGCTGTATCTCGGCCAGCAGAAGGGGCTGTTCGAAAAACACGGCCTCAAGCTGGAGTTCACCACCGCGCAGGGCGGCGCGGCGATCGTCCCCGGCGTGGCCAGCGGGCAGTTCCAGTTCGGGTTCAGCAACGTGACGTCCCTGATGGTCGCCCAGACCAACGGCGTCCCCGTGAAGGCCGTCGCCAACGGCATCGCGTCGACCGGTGTGCGGGGCAAGGACTTCAACGGCCTCATGGTCAAGAAGGACAGCCCCGTCAACTCGGCGAAGGAGTTGGAGGGCAAGAAGGTCGCCATCAACACCCTGAAGAACATCAACGAGACCGCGGTGCGGCAGGCGGTGCGCGAGGCGGGCGGCGACCCGGACAAGGTGAACCTCGTCGAGATGCCCTTCGACCAGATGCCCGCCGCTCTCGACCAGGGCCAGATCGACGCCGCTTGCGTGGTCGAGCCGGCGACCGCCACCATCAGGAGCCAGGGCGGCCGTGAGATCGCCTCGCCCCTGATCGACGTCGCGCCGGAGCTCACCGTCGCGATGTACTTCACCTCCACGCAGTACGCGCAGCAGAACCCGGACGTGGTCAAGAGGTTCCAGGACGCCACCGCCGAGTCCCTCGCCTACGCGGAGGCCCACCCGGACGAGGCGCGGCAGATCGTCACGACATACACGAAGATTCCGGCGTCGGTGCTGGACCAGGTGATCCTGCCGAAGTGGCCGGCCGAGCCGAACCGCCCCTCCATCGAGGCCCTCATGAAGCTCGGCGAGGAGGACGGCCTGTTCAAGAAGACGCCCGACCTGGACGCTCTCCTGCCGTGAAGGGCGTGAACGTCGCACTCGGTGCGGCCGGCCTCGCGGCCTTCCTCGCCCTGGGCGAGGCGGTGCCGCGGCTCGGTCTGGTCAAGGAGGCCTACTTCCCGCCGACCAGCCGCATCGCGGCGGCGCTCGCGGACGAGGTCACCGACTCGGCCTTCTGGAGTGCCCTCGGCGACACGCTCACCGGCTGGGCGCTGGGCCTGGCGATCGCGTCCTGCGCGGGCATCGTGGTGGGCGTGGTCGTCTCGGTCGTGCCGTACCTGCGCGAGGTGACGGCCTCCACGATCGAGTTCCTGCGCCCGATCCCGTCGGTGGCCCTGATCCCGCTCGCGGTGCTGCTGTACGGCACCGAACTGCGCTCGGTGCTCCTGCTCGTCGTCTACGCCTCGTTCTGGCAGGTGCTGATCCAGGTCCTGTACGGCGTCCAGGACGTCGACCCCGTCGCCGACGAGACGGCGCGGTCGTACGGCCTCGGGACCTGGGCGCGGATCCGGCATGTGCTGTGGCCGACCGCGCTGCCCTACGTCATGACCGGCGTGCGGCTGGCGGCGGCCGTCGCGCTGATCCTTGCCATCACCGCCGAACTCGTCATCGGCGCACCGGGGTTGGGCAAGCTCATCGGGGTGGCACAGGCTTCGCAGGCCGTGCCCGAGATGTACGCGCTGATCGTGGTGACCGGGCTGCTCGGGCTGCTGATCAACGTGGGCGCGCGGACGGTGGAGCGGCGGGCGCTGGCCTGGCATCAGTCGGTGCGCGGGGAGGTGGCGGTGTGACGCGCGTGCTGCTGCGGCTGGTGTTCGTGTGCGCGCTGCCGGCCGTGCTGGTCACGGTCTGGTGGGTGGCGTCGGCCGGCAGCAAGGACGTGTACTGGCCTCCCCTGCGGACGATCCTGGAGGCCTTCCCGGACGTGTGGACGGCGGAGCGGCTGCGCGAGGACATCCTGCCCAGCGTGCTGCGGCTGACGGGCGGTTACGCGTTGGCGGCCTTCGTGGGCGTCGCCCTCGGTACCGTCATCGGCTCCTACCGGCGGGTGCGGGCGGTGTGCGAGCCGGTTTTGGAGTTCCTGCGGGCGGTGCCGCCGCCGGTGCTGGTGCCGGTCATCATGCTGTTCGCGGGCATCGGCGACACCATGAAGGTCACGGTGATCGCGAGCGGCTGCGTGTGGCCGGTCCTGCTCAACACGGTCGAGGGTGTGCGGGCGGTGGACCCGGTGCTGGCGGAGACGGCACGGTCGTACGGCATCACGGGCGTGGCGCGGCTGCGGAAGGTGGTCCTGCGCTCGGCCAGCCCGCAGATCTTCGCGGGCCTGCGCCAGGCCCTGTCCATCGGCATCATCCTCATGGTGATCAGTGAGATGTTCGCCGCCAGCAACGGGCTCGGCTTCACCATCGTCCAGTTCCAGCGCGGTTTCGCGATCCCGGACATGTGGACCGGCATCCTCGTGCTCGGCCTGCTCGGCTTTGTGCTGTCGGTCGCCTTCCAGTTGGTCGAGCGGCGGGTGCTCGGCTGGTACCACGGTCTGCGCGCCTCGGCCCGGCGGTCGCCGTGAACCTCGTGAAAGGGCGGTCCATGCACGCGCTTCTTGCCGTATCCGGCCTGCGCAAGGTCTACGAGGGGTCGGGGCGGCGGGTGGAGGCGGTCCGCGACCTCACCTTCACCGTCGACGCCGGCGAACTGGTGTGTCTGGTCGGCCCGTCGGGCTGCGGCAAGACGACGCTGCTGAAGTGCATCGGCGGGCTGCTCACGCCGACGGCCGGTGAGGTGCTCCTGGAGCAGCGGAAGGTGACCGGGCCGCCGCCCGGGATGGCGTTCGTGTTCCAGGAGTACGGGCGCAGCCTCTTCCCTTGGATGCGGGTCGGCGAGAACGTCGAACTACCCTTGAAACAGAAGGACTTGAGCAAGCCGCGACGGCGGGAGCTGGTGCGGGACGCGCTGGAGTCGGTCGGGCTGGCGGATGCCGTCCAGGCCTATCCGTGGCAGCTGTCCGGCGGTATGCAGCAGCGGGTCGCCATCGCCCGGGCGCTGGCCCACGAGCCCCGTGTGCTGCTGATGGACGAGCCGTTCGCGGCGGTGGACGCGCAGACGCGGGCCGATCTGGAGGACCTGGTCCGGGGGCTGTGGCGGGAGCGCGGCATCACGATCCTGTTCGTCACCCATGACATCGACGAGGCCGTGTACCTGGGCGAGCGGGTCCTCGTCCTGTCCGCGTCCCCCACCGTCGTCCAGGAGCAGCTGAAAGTCGATCTGCCCGCCGAGCGCGACCAGTTGCACACACGGGTGGATCCGCGCTTCGCCGAGCTGCGTACGCATGTGTACGAGCAGATCCAGGCGGCGAAGCGCGGGACACCTCAGGACGTGGCGCATGACGCGGTCAGGACAGATACGCCTCCACCTCGCTGAACTGGGCGGCGGGCCACCCCGTGTTGGCGGTGACGTGCAGCCGCAGGTGGCGCAGGTTCGTGCCGCCCGGCAGGGAGACGGTGACCGTGTTGCCGGTCGCCGGGTCGAAGCGGTAGTCCTTCGCCGCGACCACGGTCGAGTACGTCGAGCCGTCCGCGCTGCCCTGCACCGACAGCGTCTGGGTTCGGGCCTGCCAGGCCGACTGCGGCGGCAGCTTCAGCACCAGCCGGCGGACGGCCTCCGTGGCGCCGAGGTCGACCGTCCAGGACTGCGGGAAGGCGTTGTTGGCGGACTCCCAGTAGCTGTTCGCGTCACCGTCGGCCGCCCTGCCGGGCGTGTAGACATCCTGCGACCCGGTGGCCGAGGCCGGGCGGCCCTTGGCGAGGTTGCGGGCCGGGTCGGGGTCGGGGTTGCCCTGGCCGGGCTGCGGCCAGGTCGAGCAGTCGGACCAGGTGCTGCTCCAGCCGGAGTTGCCGCCGCCGTCGGTGAGGGTGAAGGTGCCGGAGCCGGACGGGTAGGGGCAGTTGTAGATGCCCGCGGCGCCCACGCCGGAGGCCGTGACGTTGCGGAAGGCGGCGGCTCCCGGGGTCTCGGCCTGGACGACGACCGTGCCCGTGTTGCGCACGGTCGCGCCCTCGACGGTGATGTTCTTGGCCGCGAAGCCACGCCCGCTGCCCGAGACGAACTCGAAGGCGCTGTACGGGCTGTCGGTGATGGTCGTGTCGGTGATCCGGACGTTCGCCTCGATGGCGCTGTCGTAGGAGTCGACGCGCAGGGCGCCCATGGGGTGGTTCCAGTTGGGGTTCATCGCGCCCGTGCGGACCAGCGTGTTGCCGTCGACGGTGATCGTGCCGGCCAGCGGGTGGAAGGGGTCCAGGAACTTCTGGTTGGAGATCGCGATACCGCTGCCCAGGGCGTTGGTGTCGGAGATCAGGTTGTCCTTGACGGTGATGTCGGTGCCGCCGTAGATCGCGATGCCGTTGGCGAGGTTCGGCTGGGTGATCGTGTTGTTCTCGAAGCTGCTGTCGGTGTCCGGCGCGTACAGCGACCACATGGCGAGCGCGTCGTCGCCCTGGTTGCGCAGGAAGTTGTGCCGGACGCGGACGCCGCGGGCGTTGCCGTTGAGGTTGAGTCCGTCGGCGGTCATGTCGAGGAAGCGATTGTTCTCGACGACGAGGTTGTCGTTGTTGCCCATCAGCCAGAGGCCGACCTTGAGGTGCTGGAGCCACATGCCGGAGACGGAACTCCCCGGGCCCAGCGAGCCGTTGACGAAGTTGTCGGGGTTGGAGTCGACCCGCTCGGTGACCTCGCCGATCACCGCGAAGTCCTTGATGCGGACCTTCCCGGAGGAGCTGGACTGGTCGATGAAGCGGGAGCTGCGCACGATCGAGTGCCAGTGCCCGGCGCCCTGGAGGGTCACGTTCTGCACACCGTTCAGGGAGGAGGTCAGCCGGTACTCGCCCGGCGGGATCCACACCACCCCGCCCTGCGCGGCGGCGATGGCCTCGCGGAAGGCCTGGGTCGAGTCGCCCTGGCCACTGGGGTCGGCGCCCTTGGAGGTGACGGACACCGATCCGGCGGGCTGCCCCGTCGGCGCCGCGGCCTGCTCGAAGTCGGCGACGTCGACGGTCACTTGGGTGCCCGTCGCCTGGAAGGCCACCTTGTCGCCCGCCTGCACGTTCTGGCCGAGCAGCAGACGGGCGTTGTCGTAGAAGTGGTGCGTCCTGGCGCCCGGGATCCAGCCGGTGTCGACGTAGGAGTACTTGGCGGTGACCGCGAGGGTCTTCGCGTTCTTCTGGCCGTTGACGTACACGTCCAGGGTGCCGGACTGGCCGTCGGGGACGCTGTAGGCGACGTTCACGGCGTTGGCGGCCCGCGGGACCGTGAACTCGACACGCTGTCCGGCGGTGAGGCGTACGGCCTGGCGTCCGGACGCCTCGGAGGCGAGGGTGCCCTGCGTGTAGTCGGGGCCGATCTTCGCGCCGGTCGTGGTGGCCGACTCGGCCTCGACGGAGGTGAAGGGGAGTGTCGCGCCGGACGCGGCCTGGGCGGCGGGGGCCATCGCGGTGAGCAGACCGCCGGCGAGGGCGACGACCATGGCGGCCGACGCTGCTGTCATGGGCCTGACAGATCTGTTCGTGTGCTGCTGCATGTGCTGATCCCTTCGTGGTGGGGTACGGGGATGAGCGGGCCGCGGGGTCAGGCGCGCAGCCAGACCGCGGTGTCCTTCGGCAGCCGCCCCTCGGTGTCCAAAGGGTCGCTGCCCAGCAGGAGTTCGGTGTGGGCGGGCAGGTCGGCGGGCGCGTCAGCGAGGTTCACCACGCAGGTCGCGCCCCGCACTCGGGTGAAGGCGAGCACGCCGTCCGGCGCGGGCAACCAGGTCAGCGGGCCGTCGCCGAACGCCGGCCGGAGCTCGATCGCCCGGCGGTAGAGGGCGAGCATCGAACCGGGATCCGCCGCCTGTCGGTCGGCGGCGTACGCGGCCCAGTCGGCGGGCTGGGGCAGCCACGGCTCCTCGCGTGAGCCGAATCCCGCGTACGGCGCCTCGGCCGCCCACGGCAACGGCACCCGGCAGCCGTCCCGGCCCGGGTCGATGCCGCCGGAGCGGGTGTGCATGGGGTCCTGGACGCGGTCGCGGGGGATGTCGGCCTCGGGCAGGCCGAGTTCCTCGCCCTGGTAGACGTAGACGGCTCCGGGCAGGGCGAGCGACAGCAGCGCGGCCGCCCTGGCCCGGCGGGTGCCGAGGGCGAGGTCCGTCGGGGTCCCGAAGGTCTTGGTGGCGAAGTCGAAGCCGGTGTCGGCGCGGCCGTAACGGGTGACCGTGCGGGTCACGTCGTGGTTGCACAGCACCCAGGTCGCGGGGGCGCCGACGGGGGCGTGCTCGGCGAGCGTCTCGTCGATGGCCCCGCGCAGCCGTCCGGCGTCCCAGGGGCAGGTCATGAACGAGAAGTTGAAGGCGGTGTGGAGTTCGTCGGGGCGCAGGTAGCGGGCGAAGCGTTCGGTGTCGGGGAGCCAGACCTCGCCGACGAAGATGCCGCCGTACTCGTCGGCGATCGCGCGCCAGGAGCGGTAGACGTCGTGGAGTTCGTCGCGGTCGACGTACGGGTGCGGGGCCTCGCCCTCGACGAAGTCCGGCAGGTCCGGGTCCTTGACCAGGAGGGCGGCCGAGTCGATGCGGACGCCGGCGACGCCGCGCTCGAACCAGAAGCGCAGGATGTCCTCGTGTTCCTGGCGCACGGCCGGGTGGGACCAGTCGAGGTCGGGCTGCTCGGGAGCGAAGAGGTGCAGGTACCAGTCGCCGTCGGGCAGCCGGCTCCAGGCGGGGCCGCCGAACTCGGACCGCCAGTCGTTGGGCGGGAGTTCGCCGTGCGGGCCGCGTCCCGGGCGGAAGTGGAACAGGGCGCGCTCCGGGCCGCCGGCGAGGGCCGCGCGGAACCACGGGTGCTGGTCGGAGACATGGTTGGGCACGATGTCGACGATGGTGCGGATGCCCAGCTCACGGGCCTCGGCGATGAGCTTCTCCGCCTCGGCGAGGGTGCCGAATGCCGGGTCGACGGCGCGGTAGTCGGCGACGTCGTAGCCGCCGTCCTTCATCGGGGAGACGTACCAGGGCGTGAACCACAGCGCGTCCACACCGAGTTCGGCGAGGTACGGCAGCCGGGCGCGGACGCCCGCGAGGTCGCCGGTGCCGTCGCCGTCGCCGTCCGCGAAGCTGCGGACGTAGACCTGGTAGATGACGGCGGAGCGCCACCACTGTGCGGAGGCGTGACGGGGCTGTGCCACGGTGCGGCCCTTTCTGTCGGAAGGAGGAGGACGTCCTGGGGACATCAGCCCTTGCTGCTGCCCGCGCCGATCCCGGCGATGATGTGCCGCTGGAAGACCAGGAACATGGCGACCATGGGGATGCTGGCGATCACCATGGAGGCGATGAGCACGGTCAGCGGGATGTTCTGCGACAGCTGGACGAGTGCGACGCTGATCGGCTGCTTGTCGGTGTCGGAGAAGACCATCAGCGGCCAGAGGAAGTCCTGCCAGACGGCCACCAGCGCGAAGATCGAGACGACCCCCAGGACCGGCCGGGACATCGGCAGCACGATGGACCACAGGGTGCGCAGCTTCCCGGCGCCGTCGATCTCGGCGGCCTCCAGGACATCGCGCGGGAGCTGGTCGAAGAAGCGCTTCAGCAGATAGAGGTTGAAGGCGTTGGCGACGGCCGGCAGCCAGATGGCCAGGGGGTCGTTGAGCAGGCCGAGGTCCGCCACCGTCAGGTATTTCGGCACGACCAGGGCCTGGGCCGGGACCATCAGTGTGGCGAGGATGCCGCCGAGGACCACCTTGCCGAAGACCGGCCGCAGCTTGGACAGCGCGTAGGCCGCGGCCGTGCAGAACACCAGCTGGAACACCCAGGCACCGGCGGCCTGGACCACCGTGTTCCACAGATGGGTCGGCAGTTGCATGAGGTCCCAGGCGTCCGTGTAGCCGCTGAGGTGCCACTGCTCGGGGACGACGGTGGGCGGCGTACGCGTCACCTCGTCCGGTGACTTCATCGCGCCCGTCGCCATCCAGTAGACGGGGAAGAGGAAGGCCAGCGCGAACGACAGCACGGTGCCGGTGAAGACGGACCAGTAGACGGCCTTGCCGCGCGGGCGGGCCAGGGTCGCCGGGGAGACGAGGGTCCGGGTGGTCATGCGCCCTCCCCTTCGGTGCGCGTCAGGCGCAGGTATACGGCGGAGAAGGCGCCGAGGAGCACGAGGAGCATGACGCTCAGCGCGCAGGCGCCGCCGAAGTCGTTGTAGAGGAAGGCGTACTTGTAGATCAGGTAGAGGACGGTCACCGTGGCGTTCTCGGGGCCGCCGCCCGTGATCACGAACGGCTCGGTGAAGACCTGCATCGTGGCGATGATCTGAAGGAGCATCAGCATCAGGATGACGAATCGGGTCTGCGGGATCGTGACGTGGCGGATGCGTTGCAGCAGGCTCGCGCCGTCCAGCTCGGCCGCCTCGTACAGCTCCCCCGGGATGGACTGGAGCGCCGCCAGGTAGATCAGGACCGTTCCGCCCATGTTGGCCCAAGTGGCCACGATCACCAGGGAGATGAGCGCGGTGTCGGCGCCGTTGGACCAGTTCGAGGTGGGCAGATGCAGGAAGCGCAGCGTCTCGTTGGCGAGGCCGGTGCCGGGGTCGTAGAACCACTTCCACAGCAGGGCGCTGACCACCGGCGGGATCATCACCGGCAGATAGACCACGACCCGGAAGAACGCCTTGGCGTGCCGCAACTCGTTGAGGACCAGGGCGAGTACGAAGGGGATCGCGAAGCCGATCAGCAGGGCGAGCAGCGTGAAGGTGAGGGTGTTGCGCCAGGCGGCGGCGAACTCCGGGTCGGCGAAGACGCGGGTGAAGTTTGCGGTGCCGACCCATTCGGGGTCGCTGCCGGGCGTGTACTTCTGGAAGGCGATCACGACGGCGCGGATTGCCGGGTACCAGGAGAAGAGGGCGAAGCAGACGAGGCCGCCGAGGAGGAAGCCGTAGGCGCGCACCTGGTCGGTGCGGCGGCGCCGCCTCCGGTCCCCTGCCGGGGGCGGCGCCTGCATCGGGCGGACCGCGACCTTCTCGACGGTCCGGCGCTGAGCCGTCCTGGTCATGGCCCGTCAGCCTCGCGCCAGGATGCCGTCGATCTTGCCTGAGGCGTCCTTCAGGAGCTGGTCGATGTCGGCGTCCCTCTTGGTGAGGACGGCGGAGACGACGCCGTCGAGGACGGAGTAGATCTGCTGGGCGCTGGGCGGTTCGATCTTCATGTCGAGGCTCTGGTTGCCGTCGAGGAACGCCTGGTAGTTCTCTACCGGTACGTTCGCGTTGGCCTCCTTGACCTGCTGGTCCTTGGCGTCGGCGGCACCGGAGAACAGGCGCGGTTCGGGCAGTCCGACGGGGGCGTCGTTCTTCTTGGCGCGGGCGTAGTCGCCGAGGAATCCGTCTCCGGGGATGAGGAACATGTGGTCCAGCCACTTCAGTCCGGCGCGGATCTGCTCGGGGCTCGCCTTCTTGTTGAACATGTAGCCGTCGCCGCCGATGAGCGTGCCCTTGCCGCCGGGCATGGGAGCGAGGGCGAGGTCCTCGTAGTCGCCGCCCTTCTCCTTGACCAGGATCGGGATGTTGTCCGGGGCCGAGAGGTACATGCCGAGCTTGCCGGAGCCCATCATCTGCTGGACGTCGTTGATGACGAGGAGCTGCTTGCTGCCCATCGAGTCGTCGGTCCAGCGCATGTCGTGCAGGTTCTGCAGCACGGCGCGGCCCTCGGGGGTGTCGATCGTGGCCTTCTTGCCGTCGGCGCTCACCACGTCACCGCCCTGGGAGTAGAGCTCGGCGGTGAAGTGCCAGCCCCCTTGGTTCTGGGCGCTGTAGTCGGCGTATCCGACGGTGCCGTTGCCGAGGCCGGCTATCTTCTTGGCCGCGGCGCGCAGTTCCTCCCAGGTCGTGGGGGGCTTTTCGGCGTCGAGACCGGCCTCGGTGAAGAGCTTCTTGTTGTAGATCAGGCCCATCGAGTAGCCGGTGCGCGGGATGCCGTAGACCTTGCCGTCGACGGTGTAGATGTCACGCAGCTGCTGCTGGATGGTCTCGTAGCTCTTCAACTCCTTGAGATACGGGGTGAGATCGGCCGCCTGGTTGATGTCGACGACGTGCCTGGCATCCGTGAAGTACGTGTAGAAGACGTCCTCCATCTGCCCGCCGGCGAGCTTGGCGTCGAAGGTCTTCGGGTCCTGGCAGGGGAACGCGTCATGGGCCACGACGTCGATGTCCGGGTTCTGCTTCTCGAAGGACGCGATGTCCTGCTCGAAGAACTGGCGGTCGACCTTGGCGCTCTTGGGCGGCATGCAGTTGACCGTGATGCGGGTCTTTCCGCTCGCCGAGTCGTCGCTCGACCCGCAGGCGGAGACGGCCAGGGCGAGGGAGCAGACGCTCAGCGCGGCAAAGGTACGGCGGAACCCGGTGCTTCTCATCGGTGGACCCCTCTGGGCAGGAGCGGTGGGCGCCGCACACTCAAGCACCGGCGACATCGGTCCGCAAGATGTCGCGCGAGATTTGAAATTTTTTAACAGCAGGATGGATGCCCGGAACTGCGGAGCGGATGTCAGGTGCGAGGCGCCTGCGCAGTCGACCCCCGGACCACCAGTTCCGGCTCGAAGAGCAGCTCCTCCGCCGGTACGGCGGTGCCCGCGATCTGCGCGTTCAGCAGTTCCACCGCCGCCCGCCCCATGGCCTCGATGGGCTGGCGGACGGTGGTGAGTGGAGGCTCCGTGCAGTTCATGAAAGCCGAGTCGTCGTACCCGACCACGGAGATCTGTGACGGTACGTCAAGTCCCTTGCGGCGGGCGGCCCTGATCGCCCCGAGTGCGAGCGGGTCGCTGGCGCAGATGATGCCGGTGACGCCTCGGTCGATCAGCCGGGAGGCGGCGGCGTGACCGCCCTCGATCGAGAAGATGGCTCGCGCCACGTGCTCCTCGGGCAGCTCCCCTGCCACACCCCGCGCGGCGGCCAGTTTGCGCGCCGAGGGCACATGGTCGCCGGGCCCGAGCACCAGCCCGATGCGCTCGTGGCCCAGCGAGGCCAGATGCCGCCAGGCCTGCTCGACGGCCACGGCGTCGTCGCAGGACACGGCCGGGAAGCCCAGGTGCTCGATGGCCGCGTTGACCAGCACGACCGGGATGTTGCGGTCGGCGAGCTCCTTGTAGTGGTCGTGCGGCGCGTCGGCCTGGGCGTACAGCCCGCCGGCGAAGACGACGCCGGAGACCTGCTGTTGCAGCAGCAGCGCGACATAGTCGGCCTCGGACACCCCGCCCTTGGTCTGCGTGCACAGCACCGGCGTCAGTCCGAGCTGGGCGAGCGCCCCGCCGATCACTTCGGCGAACGCCGGGAAGATCGGGTTCTGCAGCTCGGGGAGGACCAGGCCGACGAGCCGGGCGCGTTCCCCGCGCAGTTGCGTGGGCCGCTCGTAGCCGAGGACGTCCAGAGCCGAGAGCACCGCCTGCCGGGTCGCCTCGGAGACGCCGGGCTTGTCGTTGAGCACCCGGCTGACCGTGGCCTCGCTGACCCCGACCTTCTTCGCCACTTCCGCAAGTCGTCGCGTCATGAACGCAAGAATAGCGCAAGTGATGCAAGTGGCTTGCGTGAATGGTCCGAGTCGGCTGCGTCTATTTCTTCGCTGCCCAGAGTCCGCGCACGTGTCCGAGGTGGCGGGTCATGACCTCTCGCACGGCCTCCTCGTCGCGGGCGATCAGCGCGTCGAGGAGTTCGAGGTGCTCCTCGGCGGAGGCCAGCAGCCGGCCGGCCTTGACGAGCGCGGTCAGGCCGTAGAGACGGGAGCGCTTGCGGAGGTCGCCGACGACCTCCACCAGGTGGGCGTTGCCGGCGAGGGCGAGCAGGCCGAGGTGGAAGCGGGTGTCGGCCTCGACGTAGGCGATGAGATCACCGGAGACCGCGGCCTGGACGATCTCCCTGGCCGCCGGGCGCAGCGCCTCCAGGGAGACCTTGTCGGCGGTCCGGGCCAGCTCGACCACCGTGGGGATCTCGATGAGCGCGCGGATGTGGGTGTACTCGTCGAGCTGCTGCTCGGAGACCGCGGTGACCCGGAAGCCCTTGTTGGGGACGGTGTCGACCAGGCCCTCCTTGGCCAGGTCCAGCATGGCCTCGCGCACCGGGGTCGCCGAGACGCCGAAGCGGGCGGCGAGCGCGGGCGCCGAGTACACCTCGCCCGGGCGGAGCTCTCCGGCGATCAGCGCGGCCCGCAGGGCGTCGGCGACGCGCTCCCGGTAGCTGCTCTTCTTGCCGCCCAGGGAGGGCAGCGCCGGGCCGGCTGCGGCGGGCGGGGCGCTGGTGCGCTGGGCGGCCATGACTCTCCTAGCTGTGCAATGTCACGCGTTACGCGGCACATTATCGTCGACGCTCAGAGCACGAACCCGGCCGGGAACGGGTCCGACGGATCGAGCAGATACTGCGCCGTGCCCGTGATCCACGCCCGGCCCGTGAAGCTCGGCAGGACGGCCGGCCGGCCCGCGACCTCGGTGGTGCCGAGGAGGCGGCCCGAGAAGTGGGTGCCGATGAACGACTCGTTCACGAACTCGGTGCGCAGCGGGAGTTCACCACGCGCGTGCAGCTGGGCCATACGCGCGCTGGTGCCCGTGCCGCAGGGTGAGCGGTCGAACCAGCCCGGGTGGATGGCCATCGCGTGCCGGGAGTGGCGGGCGGTCGCACCGGGGGCGATCAGGTGGACGTGGTGGCAGCCGCGGATGGAGGCATTCTCGGGGTGGACGGGCTCCTCCTCGGCGTTGATCGCCGCCATGAGGGAGAGACCGGCTTGCAGGATGTCGTCCTTGCGGGACCGATCGTAGGGCAGCCCGAACTGCTCCAGCGGCAGGATGGCGTAGAAGTTGCCGCCGTATGCCATGTCGTATGTGACCGTGCGCCCGTCGGACAGGGTGATCTTGCGGTCGAGGGCGACGGAGAAGGACGGCACGTTCTGGAGGGTGACCGCCTTCGCGGTGCCGTCCTCCACGGCCACCTCGGCGACGACCGGTCCCGCCGGGGTGTCGAGCCGGATCGTGGTGACCGGCTCGACGACCTCGACCATGCCGGTCTCGACCAGCACGGTCGCCACCCCGATCGTGCCGTGCCCGCACATCGGCAGATAACCGGAGACCTCGATGTAGATGACGCCCCAGTCGCAGTCGGAGCGGGTGGACGGCTGGAGGATCGCTCCGCTCATCGCCGAGTGGCCGCGCGGCTCGTTCATCAGCAGCTGCTTGATCTCGTCGCGGTGCTCACGGAAGTACAGGCGCCGCTCGTTCATGGTCGCGCCCGGGATCGTGCCGATGCCGCCGGTGATCACACGGGTGGGCATGCCCTCCGTGTGCGAGTCGACGGCGTGCAGGACGAGTTTGCTGCGCATGATCGGGTCTCCTCCGGCGTGTTACGCGAGCCCTGCCGCGACGGCCTTCTCGGTTGCGGCGCGGATCGTGGCCTCCTGCTCCGGCAGCAGCGGCACCCGCGGTGGACGGCAGCGTCCCCCGTGGCGGCCCACGACGTCCATGGACAGCTTGATCGCCTGCACGAACTCCACCTTGGAGTCCCAGCGCAGCAGCGGGTGCAACTGCGCGTAGAGCTGCTTGGCGGTGGCGAGGTCGCCGCCCGCGGCCGCGCGGTACAGCTCCACCGTGGACCTCGGCAGCGCGTTCGGGTAGCCGGCGACCCACCCCTTTGCGCCGGCGATCGCGAGCTCCAGCAGGACGTCGTCGGCGCCGATCAACAGGTCCAGCTCCGGGGCGAGTTCGGCGAGTTGGTAGGCACGGCGGACGTCGCCGGAGAACTCCTTGACCGCCTGGATGTACCCCTCACCGTGCAGCTTCGCGAGCAATTCGGGTACGAGGTCGACCTTGGTGTCGATGGGGTTGTTGTACGCCACGACCGGGATACCGGCCTTGGCGACCTCCGCGTAGTGCAACAGCACCGACCGCTCGTCGGCACGGTAGGCGTTGGGCGGCAGCAGCATCACGGACTCGCAGCCCGCGTCACGGGCCTGTTCGGCCCAGCGGCGGGACTCGGCCGAGCCGTAGGCGGCCACACCCGGCATCACTCGCGAGCCACCGATCGCGGCAACCGCCGTCTCCACGACCTTCGCCCGCTCCTCGGGCGTGAGGACCTGGTACTCCCCGAGGGAGCCGTTCGGTACGACGCCGTCACAGCCGTTCTCGACCAGCCAGGCGCAGTGCTCGGCGTACTTGCCGTGGTCGACGCGGAGGTCGTCGTCGAGCGGGAGGGCGGTGGCGACGAGGACTCCGCGCCAGGGACGGTGGTCGGTCATGAGGTTCCTCTCCGAGTGGCGTTGTCGTGTTGCCGGGCGAGTACGCCGAGCGGCACGGGACGTGCGAACGACCTCCGGGACGGGGCGAGTTCGCATCCGGCGAGCCCGGCGACCGCTGGACCGCACACGCGCCCCTGGCACCAGCCCATTCCGGCCCGGGTCAGCAGTTTCACGGTGCGGACGTCGCCCGCCCCGAGTTCCGCCACGGCCTCGCGCACGGCACCGGCGGTGACCTCCTCGCAGCGGCAGACGAGGGTGTCGTCGGTGACCTGGTCGCTCCAGTGCGCGGGCGGCGGGTAGGCGGCGTCGAGTGCGGCGGCGAGCTTGCGCAGTCCGGTACGGGACTTGGCGGCCGCCGCCCACCGCGCGGGATCGGGTTCGGTGCCCTTCAGGCGTGCGGCGGCGGAGAGTCCGGCGATGTGGCCCTCGGCGAGGGCAAGGGCCGAACCGCCGATGCCGGTGGACTCCCCCGCCGCCCACACCCCGGGCACATCCGTGCGCTGCTCGTCGTCCACGGCGACCGCCGGCCCGTCCAGGCGGCAGTCGAGGGTCTCGGCGAGGTCGGTGTGCGGGAGCATGCCGTGTCCGACGGCGAGGGTGTCGCAGGGCAGGTGCCGCTCGGTTCCGGGCCGGACGCGCCCGTCGGCGTCGAGGGCGGCGACGGTGACCCCGGTGAGCCGGTCGTCGCCGTGGGCGCGGACGACCGTGTGCCGGGCGAGGAGTCGGACGCGGTGGCGCAGGAGGCGGGCCGCGTATCCGGCGCCCTCGGGCAGCTTGGCGGCCAGCGCCCGACCGTGCCGTACGAGGGACTTGGGGGCGGCCGCCTCCACGAGCGCCGCGATCTCGACGCCCGCCGCGGCGAGCCCGGTCGCCACGGGCATCAGCAGTGGCCCGGTCCCGGCGACGACCGCCGTGCGCCCCGGCACCACGAGCCCGCCCTTGAGCATCGCCTGCGCACCACCGGCGGTGACGACACCGGGCAGGGTCCAGCCGGGGAAGGGAAGCACCCGCTCGTAGCCGCCGGTGGCGAGGAGGACGGCGCGGGCGTGCACTGCGGCCGGCTCCCGTTGCTCGGGGCCGAGCAGGGCGTGCACGGTGAAGCCTTCGGAGTCCCGTTCCACGCCCCAGACATGATGCTCTGTCAGGAATCGGACGTCGCTGCGGGCCAGACCGTCCCGCAGCCGCTCCCAGGTGCGCCACTGATGGTGCAGGGCCTGCGCGCGGCGGGCGCGGAGTGCGGGCGCGGGCTGCCGGTAGAACTGCCCGCCCGCCTCCGCCGCCGAGTCGACGAGCGCGACCCGTACGCCCTGTGCGGCGGCCGCCAGGGCCGCGGCGAGGCCTGCCGGGCCCGCGCCGATCACCGCGAGTTCAGTCATCGTGGCCCGTCCCCTCCTGCGTCCGGATCGTGTCGCCCGGGTGCAGCGGCACCAGACAGGCCCGCTGGTTCGGGCGGTCGTTGACGATGACCAGGCAGTCGAAGCAGACGCCGATGCCACAGAAGACGCCACGCGGGCGGCCCTCGCCCCGGGTGGTCCGCCAGGAGGTGATCCCGGCCGACCAGAGTGCGGCGGCGACCGTCTGCCCGGGCAGTGCCTCGATCTCGCGGCCGTCCAGGGTGACCGTGAAGGGCGGGCCCGGCTGTGCGTCGGCGAGCTTCGGAGGGGTTCTCATACGGCCTCCTCGGCGAAGCGGTCGGGGCAAAACGGCGTCAGGTCCAGGTCGGGGGTCTTCGCGGTCAGGGCCTGCGCGATCAAGTGGCCGGTGCCGGTGGCGAGTCCGATGCCGGCGCCCTCGTGGCCGCAGGCGTGGTGCAGGCCGGGGACCCGGGGGTCGGGGCCGACGGCGGGCAGGTGGTCGGGCATGTACGGGCGGAAACCCAGGTAGGCGCGCATGGCGTGGACATCGGCGAGGAACGGGAACAGTCGCGTCGCGCCCGCTGCCAGCGCCCGTACGACGGGCAGGGAGAAGGTCCGGTCGAAGCCGACGCGTTCCCGGCTCGCGCCGATCAGGATCGGGCCCGCCGCCGTGCCCTCGACGACCGGTGAGGTCTGCAGCGCGGCCGAGTCGCTGGCGACGTCGGCCACGTAGTCGGCGGCGTACACCTTGTGGTGGACAAGGCGCGGCAGCGGTTCGGTGACGAGGACGAAGCCGCGTCTCGGGAGGACGGGGAGGTGGGCGCCCGCCAGTGCGGCGAGCTCGCCGCCCCAGGTACCGGCCGCGTTGACGACGGCCGGGGCATGGATGTCGCCCTTGTCCGTGCGGACTCCACGTACGGCACCGTCCGGCGCACGCAGGACGTCCGTCACGGTCCGGCCGGTGAGCAGGCGGGCGCCCGAGGCACGGACGAGGTGGGCGGCGGCCAGGGCGGGCATGACCTGGCAGTCCTGGGGGTAGTGGACGGCGCCCGGCAGGCCGGGGGCCAGGTGGGGTTCGAGGTCGTACAGGCGGTCGCCCGCGACCGGCTCGGCGATGACTCCGGCGGCCCGCTGCCCGTCGGCGAACCGCTCCAGCGCCGCGACTCCGGCCGGGGACGAGGCCACGACGACGCCGCCCTTCGCCTCGTACTCGACGGCCGGCCCGAACTCCTGCGCCAGCTCGCCCCACAGACGGCCGGACAGCAGCGCGAGATCGAGCTCGGGGCCGGGTTCCTTGTCGGAGACAAGGAGGTTGCCCTCGCCGGCGCCGGTGGTGCCGCCGGCCACCGGGCCGCGGTCGACGAGGGTCACGGCGAGGCCCGCCCGGGCCGCGTACAGTGCGCAGGCCGCGCCCACCATCCCGGCTCCGACGACCACGACGTCGCAGGTCAGTCGCTCGCTCACGCCAGTACTATGTCACACACCACCCTGCGACGGAACACGGCCGACGACGCTCCGTGCGAAATCGTGCTGACGGGGCGCCGCCGACGACCTGAACGCCGACGGTGCCCCGTTCAGTCCTCGGGGGCAGGCACCACGCGCAGGTGGGCCGCCGCGGCGGCTCGGGCCCCGCGAACCCTCGGCCGGTCGCGGCGCACCTCGCGCAGGACCAGCGTCAGCCGGGTGTACCCCAGCTCCTGAAGGGTCCGGGGCGTCTCGTCGACGACCCGGCAGACGGTGGCGCCCCAGCGCGGGTCGGGATGCAGCAGCGGCCGTACGGCGCCGTCCAGTTCGGCCGCCCGCTCGCCGACCGCGCGGATCCAGTGCGGCAGGCCCTGCCGGTAGGCGGCCTCCATGATCGGGTCCTGGGCGATCTCCCGGCGGATGGCCTGCACGCCGTGGTCGTGGCCGTGCCGCTCCACGGCGGCCGCGAAGCGGGCCAGCATCGGCAGGCACCAGCTGGACTCGTGCTCACCGAGGACGGTGCCCGCGTCCGGGTGGAAGAGCACGAACCTGAGGAAGTTGTCGTCGGGCATGGCCGTCGGATGCGGGCCCACGCCGCGGAAAAGTGACGCGAAAGCGGTGTTCGCCAGAACGACGTCCCAGCGCTGGTCGACGATGACGGACGGGAAGGGCACGGCTTCGACGAGGGTGGCGTAGTCCCGCAGATACGCCTCGGCCTCGGGCCTCTCGGGGACGGGCCGCGGTACGGACCGCTGCCCACCTGCCTGATATGCCATCGGGAGGTCACCCCTCTTGCCTATGCGGCCTTCACGCGGCGCCTTGATCCTGCTGCCCGGGCCGGAGCGGTGTCAACTATCGTGGCATTTCGTGCCTGTTGACGGCTGAAATTGGCCACAGTTGTGGCGAGCTCTGGATGTGAGTTCGAACTACCCGGTAATCTCCGTCCAGTTCACCGCGACCGCTTGTGAGAAGCCTGTGAGAGCTTTAGGAGATCTGTCGGTGACGGATGGCATCGAGGGTCCGGGCGTCATACCGACGACTGAGCTGCCGGCCGTCGTCGCTCGCGTCACCGCACTCGCCGACCGGCTCGGCGTACCGCACGCGGAGGTCTTCGACACCGGCCGTCTGTGCGTGGCCTGCGGCGTCCCGGAGCCCGTGGTCAAGGCGCTGCTGAGCGGTCGCCCGGCGGGAGAGCCCGACGTTCAGGCCCGGTTCCTGCAGCGACTCGACCTCCTGCGCCGCACCCGCGTCAAGCCGAACGGCCGCCGGTACACCCAGCAGGAGATCGCCGACGGCGCGGGCATGTCACGGCAGCAGGCCGGCGCCCTCATCAACGGCGACCGCCGCCCCACCATGGAGCACTGC
Organism: Streptomyces sp. R11; assembly: GCF_041051905.1. Classification (NCBI taxonomy): domain Bacteria; kingdom Bacillati; phylum Actinomycetota; class Actinomycetes; order Kitasatosporales; family Streptomycetaceae; genus Streptomyces; species Streptomyces sp. R11. Next base: position 7,821,883 of record NZ_CP163432.1, on the reverse strand, counting down.
GACGCCATCCAGCGCTTCTTCCGCGTCCACGCCGGATTTCTCACGGCCGAGGACCCCGAGGCACTCGCGGGCGCACTCCAGCGCACCGAGCAGGACCTGCTGCAAAAGCTCGCACAGCGCGAGGCTGCCCAGGCCGCCGAGGACCCGTTGGAGAGGCTGCTCCAGGACCACGGGGTACGCGGCATCGCCTGGCGGGCCGCGCAACTGCCCACCGACCAGCATCGCGACAAGGTCGCGGAGTGGCTGGACATGCTCTTGGAAAGCGTCAAGCGGCCCGAGTCGTGATCCGGAGGGGAATACCGGGGGGAGAACGGGAGAACTGTGGGCATCGGTAGGGAAATGCGCCGCCTGTGCGGCGAGTTGGTCGCGGAGCTGACGCTCCCCGCACCCTCGCCGCCCGAAAAGCTGTACAGCGCCCTGTGCGGCGCGATGAGCAGACGCCGCGGCCGGCCCGTCCACTTCCGTACGGCCGCCTTCCCGCCCGGCACCGCCAGCGGACTGTGGCTCGACATGGCCGACCAGGACCTCGTCGTGATCGAGGAACGCACCGCGCCCGACCATCAGCTGGTGATCCTCGGCCACGAGCTGTGGCACATGAAGGCCGGGCACTGCAGCCACAGCATCGAGGGCGCCAGCGTGGCCGCCCGCCTTCTCGACGACGACGCCGATCTGCACTCGACGATCTTAAAGGTCGCCGCCCGCAGCCACTTCGACCAGGCCGAGGAGAAGGAGGCCGAGACCTTCGGGCTGCTGCTGGCCAGCAAGTGCCGTACGTGGCTGGCCGTTTCCTCGGTGCGCGGGCAGCGGGACCATCTGGCGGGGCGGATCGAGGCGTCACTGGGTTATCTCGGCCCGCAGGGCTGATCGAGGGAACATCGGGCCCACGTCCGGGCGGTGGACGAACCCGATTGTCAGTGGTGGACGGCAAGCTGGTGGTACGCCCTCATGTGCGGGCGTGACGCGACGACGCCGATCCGGGGAGAGCCGACCGATGCACACCGCCGTACTGACCGACCGCGAGCGCACCGCCGTACAGGCCTACCTGCGGCTGTTGCACACCGTACGAGCCGCGTTCGACGGACCTCCCGGCTCCCGCCGACCACCCGTCGTCCCGCCCGCCGTCCTCGCCGAGGCGGAACAGGCGCTGGCGGACGCCGGCCTGACGGGCAACGAGGAGGAGTTCTTCCGACTGCTGCAGAGCTGGTGCCCGGCGGAGCCGTAGCTGATCCCGAAGCGGTCCCGCGGGGACTCAGGTGTGCGGCACGCTCACCGCTGTCGCCACCAGCCCCCGCCGGACCGTCCAACGGCCCTCGAACCGGTCGACGGTCCGGTCGCCCACGAGTGGCCCCGGCACGAGGAGCCGGGCGCGGAAGCCTCCGCTGTGCTGTTCACCGGGGTCGGCGAAGAAGTCGAGGTCGGCCTCGGTGAAGTCCAGCCACTTCCCGGTGAGCGGGAACCACGCCTTGTAGACGGACTCCTTGGCGCTGAAGAGCAGCCGGTCCCAGTGGATGCCGGGACGGTCGTCGGCCAGGCGGCCCAGCCGGTCCGTCTCGGCGGGCAGGGCGACTGAGGGCAGGACGCCCTCCGGGAGCGGCTGGTGGGGTTCGGCGTCGATGCCGAGGGAGGCCAGTTCGGTGGCGCGGGCCAGCGCGGCGGCGCCGTAGCCCTCGCAGTGGGTCATGCTGCCGATCAGTCCGGCCGGCCAGCCCGGGGCGCCGCGCTCACCGGGCAGGATCGGCTGGGCGGGCACGCCGAGCTTCTCCATGGCGATGCGCGCGCAGGAGCGTACGACGGCGAACTCCCGGCGGCGCTTGAAGACCGCCTTCGCCACGACCGCCTCCTCCTCGGGATACAGGGCCGTGTGCGCGGGCTCCTCGTCGCCGTACGCCTCGACGGTGGCCACCGAGGCCGGCAGCAGTTCCTCGATCAACGGGCCCGGTCCTCCTTGGGCAGAATCGTGCGCAGCCGTCCCGGCGGGTCCGGTCGCTTGCGCCACTCGCGGGGGTATCCCACCGAGACCTCCTCGAAGCGGACGCCCTCGTGCCAGGTGGTCCGCGGGATGTGGAGGTGGCCGTAGACCATCGTCTCGACCCGGAATCTGCGGTGCCAGTCCGCGGTCCGCCGGGTGCCGCACCACATGGCGAACTCGGGGTACCACAGCACGTCCATGGGATGCCGGTCCAGCGGGTAGTGGTTGACGAGGACGGTGGGCAGGTCCTCGGGAAGTGCGGCGAGCCTGCGCTCGGTCTCGGCGACCCTGGCCTCGCACCAGGCCTCGCGCGACGGGTGGGGGTCGGGGTGCAGCAGGTACTCGTCGTTGCACACGACCCCGGTCCCGTGCGCGTACGCCAGCCCCTCCTCCTTGGTCGTGCAGCCGGACGGCAGGAAGGAGTAGTCGTACAGCAGGAACAGCGGCGCGACGGCGACCGGGCCGCCGGGGCCGTCCCAGATGGGATACGGGTCCTCGGGGGTCGTCACGCCGAGCTCGCGGCACAGCTCGACCAGGTGCTCGTAGCGGGCGACGCCGCGCAGGGTGACGGAGTCCTTGGGGTGGGTCCACAGTTCGTGGTTGCCGGGGGCCCAGACGACCTTGCGGAAGCGGCCGGCGAGGGTCTTGAGTGCCCAGCCGATGTCGGCCACGGTCTCCGCCACGTCACCGGCGACGAGCAGCCAGTCGTCGTCGCTGCCGGGGCGCATCCGCTCGACGAGCGCGCGGTTCTCCTCGTACCCGATGTGCAGGTCACTGATGGCCAGCAGTTGTCCGGCACCGCCGGCCGTCGACGTCACCCCTCGCCCCCCTTTCGATCACACGAATGACCTTACGAGAACACAGGCCGCGTTCGGGGCACAAGGCCGGATCACGTCGTCGCGTGGCAGGGCGCTGTGCGGGCGGTCGGGGACGGGGGAACCGGGACGGTCAGGAACCATCCGCAATTCCGTAACACGTACGTTGCACGCGGCACCCCTTGAAAGCCGTATGATCGCCGCAACACCACCGCCCATGAACGTCCCTTCGCACGGGGCGGTTTGGTGTCCCTCCAACCACCCTGCCCGGGCACGGGCCTGCTTCGCCCTGCCCGCGAACCCGAAAGGACGGCCCTGCATGGTCTCTCGCGTACGCGTCTGGCTCAACCGCACGTACGCGGAGAACGTGTTCTTCATGGATCAGCTGCGACGAAATCCCAGCGACCGGGCCGTTGAGATCCATGCGACGCACGGGGACGCCGACTCCCCCGTGCTGGCCGCCGCCGACACCGCCGAACTGGAGCCCGAGGGCCTGTCCCCGGCCGGGTACGTCGAGTACGCCCTCGCCCAGTGCCGGCGCCGCGGCATCGACGTGTTCGTGCCCCGGCTGCACCAGTCGGCGATCGTGGCCCACCGGACGGACTTCGAGGCGGTCGGTACGGCGCTGCTGGCACCGCCGCCGGAGGCCGTCGCGGTCTTCCACGACAAGGTGATCGCGTACGAGGCCGTGCAGGCGGTCGGGGTGCCGGTGCCGCCGTGGTGGCGCGTGCGCAATGCCGATGAACTGCTCACGGCTGTCGAGGAGTTGGAGGCCGCGGGTCACAAGGCCTGCTTCAAGCCGGCGTCCGGTGCGGGCGGAGTGGGCTTCCGCGCCATCACCCGCGCCCCCTTCTCGCTCATGCACCTCAACGGGTTCCCGACGCCATATGTGCAGCTGGACCTGGTGCTGGACGCGTTGCGGCGGACCGACGAGCCGGTGGACTGGCTGGTGATGCCGCGCCTCGAGCAGCCTGAGGTGTCGGTGGACTGCCTCACCGGTCCGGACAACCGGGTGCGGCTGGCGATGGGCCGGGTCAAGAACGGCCGCCGTCGCGGGTTCACTCTGCAGGAGCCGTGGCTGGAACCGGCGCGACTGATCGCGGAGGGGTTCGGGCTGCACTATCTGTCCAACATCCAGTTCCGGATGTTCGGGGACACGCCGGTGCTGATGGACGTCAACACCCGGCCGGCCGGCGGACTGCACCAGCTGTCGCTGTGCGGGGTCAATGTGCCGTGGCTGGCCGTTCAGCTGGCGCTCGGCGACGATCCGGGCGAGGTGGTTCCGCCGTTCCTCGGGCAGGACTACACGGTGGTCTCCGGGCCGCGGCCGCTGCGGCCGGTGTCCATTCCGCAGCAGCGCGCGGCCGAGGAATCAGAACCCCTGCTGCCGGCGGTACCGGCCCCCGCATCGGCCGAACCGGTCGAGAGCGGGGCGGCGCAGGTGCTGCCGCTCTAGTTCGGGTTCGCTGGAAGATCCGCCATCGGGCGCCCGACAGGCGCGATCGGGGCGCGTCCGGTCGCTCGACGGGGCGGTTGCCAAGCGGAGCGCCCCCTGCATGCCCCCTCACCACGAGCCGCCGGACACGCGTCCCTCGAAGCCGCTCGCTCCCCCTTTCGTGGCTGCTAGCTTCGCGCCAACACAGCGTGGAGCAACCGGGGGAGGCGGCTTCATGGCCGAAGGCACGCAGGACGACGGGGCATTCGGAAGGTCCGCGGATCCTGCCGAGGACGCGGCAGAGCATCTCGCCGCGGCGATCGGGACACCGGCTTGGGCCGAGGCCCGGGAAGGGGTCCTCGGCCTCTTACCGGACGACGAGCCACAGGTGAACGAGCGCATCGACGCCTGGGCGGCCGTCGCGGCACGTCGCGAGGGTGAGGGGCTGACCCGCTACCTGACGGAGTCGCTGCCGGAATGGCGGGAGTTGATCGAGAGGGCCGTCGCGGATGATCCCGAACGGGCGGAAGAGGCCCGCCGGTTCGCGGATTCCGTTCAATCGCTCCTCCCCTCGCCGGACGGCACCACGCCCCAGATCGCGGTGGCGACGGGGCACGGCACCGTCAACGCCGTGCAGAACGGCAACATCTACTACGAGGTCGTACTCGGCCTGGCTCCACGGCCGCCCCGGAGGACGAGCCTCGGCAAGACGGCCGTCATCACGGCCGGCGCGGCGGCAACGACGGCTGTCGGCGGCCACGTAGTCGCCGACCATCTCGCCACGGAAGCCGTGAAGGCGGCAGGGACCGGATCGGCACCGGGGGCGCCGCTCGCCGACCCGACGCAGGCGGCCGGCACGGCCGCGCAGACCGCCGGTTCCACGTCGGCCGCCGGAGTCTCGGCGCCGGGCGCGGCGGCCGCCGCCAAAGGCGGTGCGGCCATCCTCGCCAAGGCCGCAGCCGCCGTCACCAAGGCCCTGACGTTCGCCGGCGCCGGGGCTGCCGGCGTCAGCGTGCCCGTGGTGGCGAGTGTGGTCACGGTCGTGGTGGTCGTGACCGTCACTGTGACCGCCGTCGTGCCGCGCGTCATGGGCGGGGCGTCCTGCGACAAGGCCGCCGAGGGCCGCTCGGCTCCCGCGGTCCTGGCGGAGGCCGCCCGGCGCGTGGAACTGACGAGCTTCCGCTACGACGTCACACGCGGCCGGCACCATGTCGCCGGGGCGGCGGACCCGCATGCGCGCACCGCCTGGTTCCGGCAGGGCCTGACCGGCGGCCCCGTCACGAGCGGCACGATCGACCGGGGCAGGGTCGTGCTCCCCGCCGGCACGACCACGCCGTCCGGCGTGGACCCGAGGTGGGTGCGGGCCGACGGCGCCTTCATGGACGCCGTCGACCCCGCTGCACCGGCGAGGGAACTGCGATCGGTGACACGGGCGCGGCGCGAGGGCTGCACTTTCACGGGAACGCTCGCTCCCTCGGCCGAACCCAGCAGCTCTTCCGGAACCGCCGGACCGGCCGTCGCCAGGTCGAACAGCGGCACCGTGGCACTGGCGGCGGCCACCTCCGCACCTCGGGCGGACGACACCACCGTCGACTTCACGGCACGCATCGACGACCTCGGTCGGCTCGTCCGCCTCACCACACGGGCGGCCGGCGACCGGTTGCCCGCCTCCGCCCGCTACTGGGACTTCGGACTGACCGTGACCCCGTCCGCGCCGCCCTCCGGCGACGGGTCGAAGCCGGCCGAGACCGCCACCCTGACCGGTGCGTGGACAGGGGACTGGTCTACGGGGTTCGGCACCGGAGGGTTCACGGCCACCCTGTCCCAGGACGGGAACCGACTCACCGGAAAGCTGAAGGTCGACGGGGTGCCCTGCTCCCTGGACGGGGCTCTCAACGGCACGCTCGACGGCGACCGCATCACCTTCGGCAGCGTGAACAGCGCGAAGGAGATCACGTTCACCGGAAGCGTGGACGGCGACACCATGCGCGGCACCTTCGAGACCGACTGCTACGACGCCTCCGGTCCGTGGACCGCGCGGCGCTCCGACTCCTGACCGAGGAAAGGCACCGACGTGATACCCGACTGGCTGACCACACTCGCCGCGGCCGGCTCCGCAGCCCTGGTCAACGCCGCCTCCACCGACGTCTGGCAGGCCGCTCGTGAGCGCTTCGCCCGGCTGCTGGGCCGCGGCGATCCCGACCGTACCGAGACGGCGGCCCGGCGTCTGGACGATCTGCGCCGCGTCGTCGAGGAGCCCGGCAGCGAGGGTGAACTGGCCGAGGCCCGCCGTGCCTGGCGGCTGCGCCTCCAGGACCTGCTGGAGGAGAATCCGGACGCCGCCGACGAACTGCGGTCCGCGATCGCCGAGCTGCCCCCGCCCCGGCCCGTCTCCGCCGCCCCGATCCGCCAGGACAACCGCGCATACGACCACGGCACCGTGAACGCCGTCGTGAACGGTGATCTGACGGTCCACTCGACACGGCCGGCAGCATCGGACGGCTGAGAATTCTTAGTTTGGACCAATCCCGCGCAGAGCTTGACGCCAGGATTGGTTCATACCAATTTGGTTCGCGCACCTCTGCACATCTCAGCACCTGCGCACTCCCGAACACCCAAATTTCCCAGGGAGATCACGTGCGCAACCAACGCCTCAGACGTCTGAGACGTCGACTTCTCGCTCTGGTCGGGTCCGGCGCTCTCGCGATCGCCGGGGCCGTCGCTCTTCCCGGTACGGCCCAAGCGGCCGACGTTCTGTCCAACGCCGGCTTCGAATCGGGCGGGCTCTCCCCGTGGAGCTGCACCGGCCATCCCGGGTCGGTCGTCTCCTCGCCTGTGCACGGTGGATCCAAAACCCTTGCGGGGCAGGTCAGTTCGAGCGACATCGCCAAGCGCGGCCAGACCGTCGCGGTGCAGCCGAACACCACGTACAGCCTCAGCGGCTGGGTGCGGTGACCGGCCGTGCCCGGGCGGTGGCGTGACGAGCAACTGCTCCGGGATCAGCCAGAGCAACTGGCAGTTCACTTCGATCACCGCCGGGTTCACCGGCTGATACCCCCTGTCACCCTCCCGGGAGAATTTTTCCGGGCGGGTGTATCAGGGCGCCACCGGCGTGCTCATAAGAGTGAAAGGCAACGGGGGAACAACGGGGGACCGAGGAAACACGGGGGAAGCACCACCACGGGGGAAGCACCACCACGGGGGAAGCACGGGGGATTCGGGCCGGCCGACCGCTGCGACGGGGGCGGCGGCCGACCGGCCCGAAGTGAGCCGCACGGTGGTCGCTCAGAAGCGGCCCGAGCCCCGGTACAGCTCCAACTCCCCGTCCAGCTCCACGGCGAGCACCGTGGCATGCGGGTCGAGGTCGGCCGCCGCGGGCGGTTGGATCCACAGCACACCCGGCGTCTCGTGGAGACCGCCGGTGAAGCGGTGGGCCAGTTCCGTGCCGGTACCGACGACCGTGACCCGGCGTACCGAACCGAGCAGGCCGCGTACGTTGATCTCGGCGCGCGGGGCGTCGAAGAGGATCAGGTACAGGGTGCGGCGGTCCTCGGACAGGGTGCTCGGGCCGTAGTGGTGACCGGCCGGGAGGCCGCGCCCGGTGCCGTGCACCGCCTGCGCGTGCTTGGCGATCCAGTCGCCGAGCCCCTCCAGCCGCTCGGCCTGCTCCGCCGGGATCGTGCCGTCCTCGCGGGGTCCGACGCTCAACAGCAGGTTGCCGCCCGCGCCGATCGTCTCGGCGAAGTAGCGGATCAGCTGGTCGACCGACTTGTGGTTGTGGTCGTGGTGCTGGTGACCCCAGGAGTCGTTGATCGTCAGGCACAGCTCCCACGGGCCCTCCGGCGGTATGACCGGGGCCCCCTGTTCCGGGGTCGCGTAGTCGCCCTCGCCGAGCATGCGGGCGTTGAAGACGACGTCCGGCACCTCGGAGCGGATCAGCGCGGCGAGTTCGGGGATGCGCCACTGCTCCTCGCTGCGGTCCCACTCGCCGTCGAACCACATCAGGTCCGGTTTGTAGCGGGAGGTCAGCTCGCGGATCTGGCCGTCCCGGTAGGCGAGGAAGCGTTCCCAGGCGTCCAGGTCCTCGAGTTCCGCGGCGACTTCGGAGTATCGGTTGTCCTCCAGCTCCGGCGGGCGGCCGGGCTTGCGGGTGGAGGCGTAGTCGGGATGGCTCCAGTCCGAGTGCGAGTAGTAGAGCCCGACCTTGAGCCCCTGCTCGCGCAGGGCGTCCGCGTAGCCGCCGATCAGGTCACGGCCCACGTTCAGGTCGCCGTGGGCCGTGTCCCACAGGGCCACGCCGTCGTGGTGGCGGCTGGTCAGGACGGCGTACTTGGCGCCGGCCCGCGCGAAGAGTTTCGCCCAGTCGCGCGGGTCGTAGCGGGAGGCGGTGAAGCGGTCGAACTGGGACATGTACCGGTCGTAGGGGACGATGTCGTCGTAGAACGACCAGGACTCCTGCACACCGTCGACGGCGTAGATGCCCCAGTGGATGAAGATCCCCAACTTGGCGTCGGTGAACCAGGGTTGCATGGGCACCCCGTCAGCTCCCTTCCGCGCGCTGCAGGCGGAGCGTGAGGACCTGGAAGGGGCGCAGGGCGACTGCGACCCCGCCGTCGCCGCTGACGTCCGCGTCCTGAAGCGGACGCTCCAGCAAGTCGGTCACCTGGGCGCCCGCGAGCGGGAAGCCGGTGCGCAGGACGCCGCTCGCGCGGCCGCCGCGGGACTCGTAGAGGCGTACGACGACATCGCCGGACTGGTCGTCTGCCAGCTTGACCGCCTCGACGGTCACGCCGTCCCCGGCCACCGAGACGACGGGCTCGGGCGCGCCCGCCGCATCCGCGACCCGCAGGGGGAGGTTGAGGGCGTAACCCTCGGCGACGGCGTCCTCGATGCTCGCGCCGGGGAGCAGGGAGTAGGTGAAGCGGTGCATGCCCTGGTCGGCCTCGGGGTCCGGCACGCGCGGGGCGCGGACCAGGCTGAGGCTGACCCTGGTCGTCGTACCGCCGTCCTCGCGGACCGTGCGGGAGACGTCGTGGCCGTACGTCGAGTCGTTGATGACCGCGACGCCGTAGCCGGGCTCGGCGATGTGCACCCAGCGGTGGCCGGAGACCTCGAAGCGGGCCGCCTCCCAGCTGGTGTTGGTGTGGGTGGGCCGCTGGATGTGGCCGAACTGGATCTCGGCGGAGGAGTGCGGGGCGCGGATGTCCACCGGGAAGCCCGCCTTGAGGATCTTCTCGGCCTCGTGCCAGTCGATCTCGGTCTCGAAGTCGATACGGGGGCTGCCGGCGCGCAGGGTGATCGTCTGGGTGACCTTCGAGCCCTTGCCGAACGACCGCGTGACCCGGATCGCCCCGATCAGGGCGTCCTCCTCGACGACGGTGACCGCGTCCGCGTCCAGCAGATCCGTGTAGCGGTTCCTGTAGTGCTTGTCGATGTCCCAGGCGTCCCAGTAGTTCGGGAGGTCGGTGTGCAGACGCAGCAGGTTGCCCGTGTCGGCGAGGACTTCACGGCCGGCACGCAGATCCCGCACGGAGGCGAGCGTGCCGTCCTGCGCCACCTCGACTCGCACCAGGCCGTTGTCGAGGACCCGGCCCTCGACCTTCACCGGCTGTGCGGGCTCCGCGTCGGCAAGCGGCGCGCTGCCGCTCGCGGGCACCACGACGTACGCCGGTGCGCCCTCGGGCGTGCGGACGACCTCGGCCCGGTCGAAGGGGCTGGTGTTGAACACCCGCGTGCCGTCGGCGCCCAGCGCGGCCACCGCCTCGGCGGTCAGCGCCTCCAACTCCTCGGCCACGCGCGCGTACTCGGCCTCCGCCTCGCGGTGCACCCACGCGATCGACGACCCCGGCAGGATGTCGTGGAACTGGTGCAGCAGCACCGTCTTCCACAGCCGGTCCAGCTTCTCGTACGGGTATGCATAGCCCGGCGCGTGCAGCGCGGCCGTCGTCGCCCACAACTCGGCCTCACGGAGCCGGTGTTCACTGCGTCGGTTGCCCTGCTTGGTACGGGCCTGGGAGGTGTACGTCGCCCTGTGCAGCTCCAGGTAGAGCTCGCCGACCCACACCGGGGCGTCCGGGTACTCCTCGCGGGCCTTGGCGAAGAACTCGTCGGGGTGTTCCACGACGACCTTCGGGGAGCCCTCCAGGTCCGCCAGCCGGCGCGCCCGCTCCATGATCTCGCGGGTGGGGCCGCCACCGCCGTCGCCCCAGCCGAAGGGCGCGAGGGAGCGCGAACCGCCGCCCTTCTCCGAGTAGTTGCGGACCGCGCGGTCCATCTCCTCGCCGCTGAAGCGGGCGTTGTAGGTGTCGACCGGCGGGAAGTGCGTGAAGATACGGGTGCCGTCGATGCCCTCCCACCAGAAGGTGTGGTGGGGGAACTTGTTGGTCTGGTTCCAGGAGATCTTCTGGGTCAGGAACCAGTCGTTGCCGGCGAGCTTGGCGAGCTGCGGGTAGGCGGCCGTGTAGCCGAAGGAGTCCGGCAGCCAGACGCCCTTGGTCTCGACGCCGAAGTGCTCGATGAAGAACCGCTTGCCGTGGACAAGCTGGCGGGCGATCGCCTCGCCGCCGGGCAGGTTGCCGTCGGCCTCGACCCACATGCCGCCGACCGGCGCCCACTGGCCCTTCTTCACGGACTCCTGGATACGGGCCCACACGTGCGGGTAGTTGTCGCGCACCCACTCGTACTGCTGGGCCTGCGAGCAGGCGAAGATGAAGTCGTCGTACTCGTCCGCGAGGGACGTGACGTTGGAGAAGGTGCGGGACGTCTTGCGTTTGGTCTCGCGGATGGGCCACAGCCACGCGGAGTCGATGTGCGCGTGGCCGACGCCGGAGACGGTGTGCGCGCTGGCGTGGGCCGGGCGGGCCAGGACGGGCGCGAGCACCTCGCGGACGGCCGAGGCGCTCCCGGAGATGTCGTCCAGGTCAAGGACGTCCATGGCCCGGTCGAGGGCGTGCATGATCTCGTGGCGGCGGGGCTCGTGCTCGCCGAGGTGGACCATGAGTTCGCGCAGCACCTGGAGGTCGAGGTCCAGGTGCCAGACCTCCTCGTCCAGGACGGCGATGTCGGCGCGCTGGAAGGTGTAGAGGGGCTTGTCGCCCGCCGTGAGGACGTCACCGAGCGGGGTGGGCGCGGCGAAGTCGTTGGCGAGGATGTCCGGGTTGGAGGCGGCCTCGACCAGGTAGTCGATCTCCTCGCCGCCCGAGACGGGGTTGCCGATCGGCACGTACTGGTTGAGCGGGTTGACCGCCTTCAGGGGCCTGCCGTCGGGCAGGTGGACCAGCGCCTCGGCCTGGTTGCCGGGCCAGTCCCCCACGAAGCCGAGGTCGATGACCGCCTCGACGCGCCGCCCGGCCCACTCGGCGGGCACCCGCCCGCGCATCCGGAACCAGGTCGTGCCCCAGGGCGGGCCCCACGGGGTGTCCATCGCGAAGGGCGTGTAGCGGGCGGCCGCGGCCTCCTCGAAGGAGACCGGCTCCCCCGGCGCCTGCCAGGCCTCGACCTCGAAGGGGACGGTGGCCGAGTAGATCGCGGGCTTGATGCGCTGGTTGTGGACGCGCTCGACGCGTTCCTCGATCCGGCGGCGTTCGTCGTGCATCAGGGTCTCCAGGGAGGGAGAGAACGGAGGTGGGAAGCGAGGGGAACCGGGTGGAGGCCGGCGGGGCGAGGGAGGGAAGCGCTTTCTGAGGCGGGCGCTACTTAAGGTACGCGAGGCCGGGATGCACCCCGGCGTAGCCCTCGACCAGTCTGCGGGCGACGCCCACCGAGTCGACCAGTGGGTGCAGCGCGAAGGCCTTCACCGCCGTCGAGCGGGAGCCGGACTCGGCGGCGGCGAGCACCTCCCGCTCGACCGCCTTGACCGAGCAGACGAGGCCGGTGGCATGGTCGGGCAGCGGGGCGACGGCGACCGGGTGGGCGCCGTTGGCGTCGACGAGGCAGGGCACCTCGATGACGGCGTCGGAGTCGAGCACCGAGAGGGTGTCCCGGTTGCGGACATTGAGGATCAGGGTCGTGCGCTCGTCGCGGGCGATGGCCCGCATCAGCGCGAGCGCCACCTTCTCGTAGCCGCCGGAGAGGTCGTCGGCGTCGCGCTCGCCGGCGCCGGCCGTCTCCCGGTTCTCGGACATGTAGGTGGCCTCGCGCTCGGCGCGGGTGCGGTCCCAGGCCTGAAGCGCGGAGACGTCCGGGTTGCGCATCTGCTCGTAGAAACCGGCCTGCTGGTCGCGCAGGAAGGCGCCGCGGGTCCTGTCGGCCTGTTGGTAGGCGCGGACGGCCTCGCGGTTGAAGTAGTAGTAGTGAAGGTATTCGTTCGGGATCGCGCCGAGCGAGCGGAGCCAGTCGACGCCGAAGAGCTTGCCCTCCTCGAAGGAGCCGAGCAGGTCGGGGTCGGCGAGCAGGCGCGGCAGTTCGTCGCGGCCCGCGACGCGCAGGCCGCGCACCCAGCCGAGGTGGTTGAGGCCGACGTAGTCGATCCACGCCTCGCCCGGGCTCTTCACGCCGAGCACGCGGGCGATACGGCGGCCGAGGCCGACCGGCGAGTCGCAGATGCCGATGACTCGGTCGCCGAGGTGGCGGGACATGGCCTCGGTGACCAGTCCGGCGGGGTTGGTGAAGTTGATGACCCAGGCGTCCGGCGCGAGGCGGGCCACCCGCTGGGCGATGTCCACGGCGACCGGGACGGTCCGCAGGCCGTAGGCGATGCCGCCCGCGCCGACCGTCTCCTGGCCGAGGACGCCCTCGGCGAGGGCGACCCGCTCGTCGTTCGCCCGGCCTTCGAGGCCGCCGACGCGGATCGCCGAGAAGACGAAGTCGGCGCCACGCAGGGCCTCGTCGAGGTCGGTGGTGGCGCTCACCTCGGGCGCGTCGGGCACCCCGGCGGCCTGCTCGGCCAGCACGCGGGTCACGGCGTCCAGACGGCCGGCGTCCAGGTCGTGCAGCACGACCCGGGTGACCCGGCCCTCCGCGCGGTCCGCCAGGAGCGCCCCGTACACGAGCGGCACGCGGAATCCGCCGCCGCCCAGAATCGTCAGCTTCACGCCTGCACCTTTCCTGCCACGAGCACCTTGACGCCGGCCTCCTCCAGGGCGGACCGGGTCGCCGTGTTCACGGGAGCGTTCGTCACCACCATGTCCAGGTCCTCGGGACCGCATACCTTCGCCATGCCCGTCCCCGGGAACTTCGCCGCGTCGGCGAGCAGGACGACCTTGTCGCCGGCCCTGATCATGGCCCGCTTGACCGGCACCTCGACGACCGTGGTGTCCATGACCTGCCCGCCGGGCCGCACCCCGCTGGTGCCGAGGAACAGCCAGTCGGCGTGCAGCTGGCGCAGGTTGTCCTCGGTGAGGAAACCGACCAGGGAGCGGTACTCGCGGCGGACCATGCCGCCGAGCAGCACCAGCTCGATGCCCTCGTCGTCGGCGAGCTCCTCGTAGACCACCAGGTTGCTGGTGATCACGGTGAGGCGGCGGCCGTGCAGCTGGCGGGCCAGCCGGAAGGCGGTGGTGCCGATGTCGAGCAGCACCGACTGACCATCTTCGATCATCGCGGCGGCGTGCGCGGCTATGGCGTCCTTCTCGGGCACGCGCATCTCGGCGACCTCGGCGAAGGGCTGGTCGCCCTCCTCCACGACCGCGCCGCCGTGCACCCGCGTGAGCAGGCCGTCCTCCTCGAGTTTGACCAGGTCACGCCGGATCGTGGCGGGGCTCACACCCAGCCGCTCGGAGAGATCGGTCACGGCCGCGGGGCCACCGGAGCGCAGGGCCCGCAGGATGAGTTGGTGTCGTCGTTCTGCCAGCACGACGTGAACACTACTCGTCATCTTCAATCATCGCCATGCTCATTTCTGCTCGGGTATTGACCAATCCCGCGGAGCGGCGCACGATTCCGCTCACTGAAATGAAGAGTTTTGACGAGCTCTCCCCGACGGGGGTCCCCGGACGAGAGCCCGAGCGAGAGGACTTCTGCGTGGACGACGACCGGCCCGATGTGCTGCTGACCGGGCTGCTCTTCTACGACCTCGTCCTCACGGGGCTCGGGAAGCCGCCGACACCGGGCGAGGAGATCTGGACGGGCGGCATGGGCTGCGGCCCCGGCGGCATCGCCAACCTGGCGGTGGCCGCCGCCCGCTTCGGCCTGCGCACCTCGCTGGCCACGGTGTTCGGCGACGACCTCTACGGCGAGTACTGCCGGGACGTCCTGTGCGACCAGGAGGACATCGACCTCTCGCTCTCCCGCACGGCGGACGGCTGGCCCACCCCCGTCACCGTCTCCCTGGCCTACGGCCAAGACCGTGCCCTGGTCACCCACGGCCAGGAACCCCCGTACTCGCAGGACGCGCTGATGGGCGACCCGCCCGAGGCACGCACCGCCCTCGTGCACATCGAGGCCGAACCCCGCGAGTGGCTGGCCAAGGCAGCCGCGAACGGCACCCGGATCTACGCCGACGTCGGCTGGGACCCCACCCAGCAGTGGTCCACCGCCCTCCTCGACCAGCTCTCCCTGTGCCACGCCTTCCTCCCCAACGAGACCGAGGCGATGGCCTACACCCGCACCGACACCGCCGTCGCGGCCCTGGGCACCCTCAGCGAGCTGGTGCCGGTGGCCGTGGTGACGCGTGGCGGGGACGGCGCCGTCGCCGTCGACCAGACGACCGGCGAGTACGCGGACGTGCCCGCCCTGGACATCGATGTCCTCGACGCGACGGGCGCGGGCGACGTGTTCGGGGCGAGCTTCGTCGCGGCCTCGCTGGGCGGCTGGCCGCTGGCGGAACGGCTGAAGTTCGCCGTCCTGGCCGCCGGTCTGTCGGTCCGGCGGCCCGGTGGGGCGCTGGCCGCCCCCGGCTGGTACGGCGTCGACCGCTGGTGGCGCTCCCTGACCGATCCCGAGCTGAAGCGGGCGTACGGCTTCCTGACGGACCGGCTCCCGGACGATCCGGGACCGCCCGTCGCGTACGCCCCCGTGACACCTCCCGCACGGCAGAACTGACTTCCCCAAGCGAGCTCCCCCCACGTGCTCTCTCCCCCACGTGCCCCTCTCATGCGAAGTCCCGAAAAGATCCGAAAGGCGGTGGGAGCTGTGCGGCTCTCACGAAGAGGCCTGCTCCGCGCGGGCCTGGCCGGCACGGCCGCCACGGCGCTGGGCGGCCTGGCGTCCGGCTGTGCCGTTCCGACCGGCTCGACCGGCCGGAACATGGTCCTGTGGTATTGGAGCGGCGGCCTGAGCGACACGGTCGTCAAGAACGCCAAGGCGCGTTACGGCAGCTCCGTGGACCTCGACGCCATCCAGATCGGCGGCTACTACCGGTCGAAGCTGATCACCACGATGGCGGGCAACGCCCACATCCCCGACATCGCAGGCCTCAAGGGCGAGGACATGGCGTCCTACCTGCCGAACTCCGACCAGTTCGTGGACCTCAGGACGCTCGGCGCCGACAGGCTCAAGAGCCAGTACCTGGACTGGAAGTGGCAGCAGGGCGTGGCCCCGGACGGCAGCCTCGTCGGGTTCCCGATCGACGTCGGCCCGGTCGTGCACTACTACCAGCCCGCCGTCTTCGAGAAGGCCGGGCTGGCCCACGAACCCGACGACGTGTCCCGGGAACTGGACACCTGGGAGAAGTTCTTCGCGGCCGGCGAGCAGCTGAAGAAGCGGATACCCGGGACGTACATCCTGACCGACGTCGGCAGCGTCTTCGAGATGTCGATCGGCCAGAGCACCACCCGGTTCGTCGACAAGGACCGCAACTTCGTCGGTGACGGCGCCAACGTCCGCACCTGCTGGGAGCGGGCGGTGGAAGCCAAGCGGCGCGGGATCGTGTCGAACATCGTGACGGGCACGCCCGACTCGATCTCGGCCACCGAGAAGGGGAAGCTGCCCAGTCAGCTCAACGCCTCCTGGGCCGCCGGCGACCTCAAGCTCGCCTACCCGAAGACCAAGGGCAACTGGCGGGTGGCGGGCTGTCCGGGCGGCCCCTCGAACGTCGGCGGCTCCTTCCTCGCGATCACGAAGGCATGCCGGGAGCCCGAGCGGGCCTTCGAGATCGTCACCTGGATGCTCGGCGCGGACAACCAGGCCCAGGGCTTCGTCGAGGCAGGCCTGTTCCCGTCGACCCCGGCGTCGTACGAGATGAAGAAGCTGCGCGAGCCGGACCCGTTCTTCGGCGACCAGATCACCATGGACGTCTTCGGACCGGCCGCGGAGAAGATCCCGGTCGCCTTCAACAGCCCGTACGACATCGCGCTCGGGCAGCCGATCAGGGACGAGATCAAGAACGTCGGCGTCCTCGGCAAGGACCCGAAGAAGGCCTGGGAGGACGCCATGAGCAAATGCCGGCGTATCGCGCAGCACCTGGGGGTGAGCATCTGATGGCCGTCATCGAACAGACCCCGCCCGCAGTGAACCGGCCGCAGCCCGCCACGGCCGCGCCGAAGAAGGGCCTTCGCAAGCACTGGCACCTCTACGCCGCGATCTCCCCGTTCTACCTCCTCTTCCTCGCCTTCGGCCTGATCCCCGTCGGCTTCTCGCTCTACCTCTCCTTCCACCGCTGGGACGGCCTCGGCTCGATGGAGTGGGCGGGGCTTTCGCAGTACGAGTACCTGCTGAGCGACAGCGACTTCTGGCAGTCGATCGGGAACACGATCGTCATCTGGGCGCTGGCCACCTTCCCCATGATCTTCCTGGCGATGGTGACGGCCGTGATGCTCAACTCGGCGGTCCGCTTCAAGAACGCCTACCGGTTCGCGTACTTCCTGCCGAACGTCACCTCGGTCGTGGCGATCGCGATCGTCTTCGGGTCGATCTTCTCCACCAACTTCGGTCTGGTGAACGCGCTGCTGCAGGCCGTGGGTCTCGACCAGGTGGCCTGGCTGAACACCCCATGGGGCATCAAGGTCGCCATCGCCACGCTGATGACCTGGCAGTGGACCGGCTACAACGCGATCATCTTCCTCGCCGGGCTCCAGACCATCCCGAGCGACCTGTACGAGGCCGCCCGCATCGACGGTGCCGGTCCCGTGCAGACCTTCTTCCGGGTCACCCTGCCGCTGCTGCGGCCGACGCTGCTGTTCGTGCTCGTCGTCTCCACGGTCACCGGACTGCAGAGCTTCTCCGAACCGCAGGTGCTGCTCCAGACCACGGCCAACGAGTCGACGTTCTCGGGCGGCCCGGACCACGCCGGCCGGACGATGGTCCTCTACTTCTTCCAGCAGACCTTCGACAACAACGACTTCGGGTACGGCGCCGCCGTGGCGTGGGGCATCTTCCTGGTCGTCGTCCTCTTCTCGATCATCAACTGGCGCCTGGTGCAGCGCCGGGGCGAACAGTAGGAAGGCCGCGACATGGCATCCATCAAGGGCTCCGGACGCCGGGGCATCGCCCTGCACGCGTCCCTGATCATCGGTGTGCTGCTGTCGGCCTTCCCGTTCTACTGGGCCGTCATCATGTCGACGCACACCTCGTCGGAGATCTTCTCGTACCCGCCGAAGCTGTTGCCGGGTTCGCACTTCCTGGAGAACGTCCGCAGCCTGTTCGACACGATCGACTTCTTCGGGTCGATGTGGAACTCGCTGCTGGTAGCGACGGTGGTGACCTTCCTGGTCCTGTTCTTCGACTCGCTCGCGGCCTTCGTCTTCGCCAAGTTCGACTTCCCGGGCAAGAACGTGCTGTTCGCGCTGCTGATGCTGATCTTCATGGTCCCGGCCCAGATGTCGGCGATCCCGCAGTTCGTGATCATGGCGAAGATCGGCTGGATCGGCTCGATGACCGCGCTGATCGTGCCGGCCGCGGCCAACGCGTTCGGCATCTTCTGGATGCGCCAGTACATGAGGAGCGCCATCCACGACGAACTGCTCGACGCCTCGAAGCTGGACGGCGCGAACTTCCTGCGCCAGTACTGGCACGTCGCGCTCCCGGTGGTCCGCCCCGGGCTCGCCTTCCTCGGCATCTTCACCTTCATGGGCCAGTGGAACGACTACGCCTGGCCGCTGATCGCCCTGACCAACCCGGACAACGTCACCCTCCAGGTCGCGCTGTCCCAGCTCAACGGCACCCACGGCACCACCGACTACGGCATGGTGATGACCGGCGCGGTCCTCGCCCTCATCCCGCTGCTGATCGTCTTCGCGATCGGCGCCCGGCAGATCATCGGCGACCTCGCGAAGGGGGCCGTCCGCGGATGAACGATCCGTCGATCCTCGGTCCCGGCGCCGTCGATCCCCTGATCGCCCTGCGCCCCTGGGAGGCACCCGAGGTGACCTCCTGGGGGCGACTGCCCATGAACGCCGTCGACCGGCGCCCCGGAGGACTCCCCTTGGACGGCGACTGGCGCTTCCAGTTGCTGCCGACTCCGGACGCGCCGGTCGGCGGTGCCTGGTCGACGTCATCCGTCCCCGGCGTGTGGACCCTGCAGGGCACGGACGACCTGCCGCAGTACACCAACGTCCGCATGCCGTTCGCCGACTTCCCGCCCCACTCACCGGCCGCCAACCCGACCGGCGTGTACGAGCGCGAGGTGGACGTCCCCGCCGAGTGGGCCGGACGCCGGATCGTGCTCCGGGTCGGGGCCGCCGAGAGCGTGCTGCTGGTGCATGTGGACGGGCGGCCCGTCGGCATCTCCAAGGACTCGCATCTGGCGGCCGAGTTCGATCTGACGGGTCTGGTGCGCCCCGGCTCCCCCGCGACCGTGCGGCTCACGGTCGTCAAGTGGTCCGACGCCTCGCACATCGAGGACCAGGACCAGTGGTGGCACGGCGGGATCACCCGCTCGGTGCTGCTGTACGCGACGGACCCGCTGTACCTCGCGGACGTGACCGTGCGGGCGCACTACAGCGGCGAGTTGCGCGTCGACTGCCAGGTGCGGCGCGCGGGCGGCGCGCTGCCCGCGGGATGGCATCTCACCGGCGAGCTGGACGGCCAACTCCTCGTGCAGGACGGCGAGTTCGACCGCCTCAATGCCGAGGACGAACGGGTCTCCGACTTCCTCGGCGAGGCACGGCTGCTGGCCACCGTGCCCGAGGTGCGCACCTGGAACGCGGAGACGCCCGAGCTGTACGACCTGACCGTCCGCCTGCACCGCGCCGACGGCACGGTCGCCGACACCTCGCACCACCGCGTCGGCTTCCGCGACGTCGAGATCGTCGGCCGGGATCTGCTGGTCAACGGAGAACGGGTGTTCATCCGGGGCGTGAACCGCCACGACTTCCATCCACTGACGGGGCGGACGGTGTCGTACGACGACATGCGCGCCGACCTCGTCCTGCTCAAGCGGTTCGGATTCAACGCGATCCGCACCGCCCACTACCCGAACGACCCGGCGCTGTACGACCTCGCCGACGAGCTCGGCTTCTACGTCGTCGACGAGGCGGACATCGAGTCCCACGACCACGCCCACGAGATCGCCGACGACCCGCGCTATCTGAACGCCTTCGTGGACCGCGTCTCGCGCATGGTGCTGCGCGACAAGAACCACCCGTCGGTCATCGTCTGGTCGCTGGGCAACGAGTCGGACTACGGCGCGAACCACGACGCGGCGGCGGGCTGGGTGCGCCGGCACGATCCGGCGCGGCCGCTCCAGTACGAGGGGGCGGCCAAGCTCGACTGGGCGGCCACGGACGACGCCTCCGACATCGCCTGCCCCATGTACGCGCCACTGGAGGACTGCGTCGCCCACGCCCTGTCCGGCCGCCAGACCCGGCCGCTCATCCAGTGCGAGTACTCGCACGCGATGGGCAACAGCAACGGCACGCTGGCCGACCACTGGGCTGCCATCGAGGCCACCCCAGGTCTTCAGGGCGGGTTCATCTGGGAGTTCTGGGACCACGGAATTCTGCAACGCGTGAGCGATGGCAGACCTGCCGGGCGCGCGGGCGCCGGGCTCTATGACAACGGTGTCGCCGCGCCCGGGTACCGCTGGGCGTACGGCGGTGACTTCGGCGAGTCCCTCCACGACGGCGCGTTCATCGCGGACGGCGTGGTGTTTCCCGACCGCACGCCCAAGCCCGCGATGTACGAGCACCGGGAGATCGCGGCGCCGGTGCGCATCGAGTGCTTCAAGCACGAGGGCATCGTGCTCGGCAACCACCAGCACTTCCGGGGCCTGGACTGGCTGGCCGGCGAGTGGCGGCTGGACCTGGCCGACGGCACGACGCTGACCGGGCCGGCCGAGCTGCCGAACCTGTGCCCCGGCGAGACGGTTGCCGTGCCGCTGCCCTTCGAGGTGCCGCACGACGGCGGCGAGGCCTGGCTGACGCTGCGCGTGACGGTGGCCGAGGACCAGCCGTGGGCACCGCGCGGCAGCGAGGTGTGCGTGCCGCAGATCCGGCTGCGCGGGCCCGCCGTGGCCCCGGACGTGCCGGTGGACCGGCAGGTCGAGGTCGACGGCGAGGGACTCCTCGTCCATCCGCTGCTGACGGCGGCCCCCACGCTCTCACTGTGGCGGGCGCCCACCGACAACGACGAGCTGGGCGGCATGGCCGGGCGCTGGCGCACCTGGGGGCTGGACGCGCTGGTGCGCAAGGTCGTGTCCGTCCGGCAGGACGCGGCGCGCCTGACGGTGGAGGCCGAGTACGCGGGCACCATGGGTGTCGTACGGCACCGGCAGGTGCTCACGCCCGTCGAGGGCGGGGTCCGCGTCGACGAGGAGGCCGAGCTGCCGGAGACGTTCAGCGACGTGGCTCGGGTCGGCACGGTCTTCGAGACGGCCGCGGGGCTCGACCTGCTGGAGTGGTTCGGGCAGGGCCCGTGGGAGTCGTATCCCGACCGCAGCGCGGGAGCGCCCGTCGGCCATCACCGCGTACCGGTCGACGAGTTGTTCACCCCCTATCTGCGTCCGCAGGAGAGCGGCGGCCGGCACGGTGTACGGCGGTTCACGCTGTCCGCGCCGGACGCCACCGGACTCTCCGTCGCGCTGGACGAACCCCGCCAGGTCTCGGTGACCCGCTATCGCGCCGAGGACCTCACCTCCGCCCGGCACCACGACGAGCTGGTCCCGCGGCCGGGCTGCGTGGTGCACATCGACGCCGCGCACCGGGGCCTGGGCACCGCCTCCTGCGGGCCCGACACCTCACCGTCGTATCTCGTCGCACCGGGCGTCCATCGCTGGAGCTGGACCCTGCGCGTTCTCTGAACTCCCCCCACGCCCTTTGCTGTCACCCCTCATGGATCCCACGGATCTCACGGATCTTCCAACGGAGCACACGTGTGTACTTCGCATGACCATGCCCAGGGCGAGGCCGAGCAGGCCGGTGCCGGAAGACGCGGTTTCCTGCGCGCGACCGCACTGCTCGGCGCCGCCGCCACGGCGGGGGTCGCACTGCCGGCCGTGGCCGAGGCGTCCCCGGCCACGGCCGGCTGGCGTCCGAACGCCGACAGCCGCCGCTTCACGCTGGCCGTGATGCCCGACACCCAGTACCTCTTCGACGGGCCGAGCATCAACGCGGCGCCCGTCGAGGCGTCCCTGCGCTACCTCCTGGAACACGGGCGGGAGGAGAACATCGTCTTCCTGTCCCACCTCGGCGACCTCACCGAGAACGGCGCGAAGGACGAATGCGCCGCGATCGGCGAGGCGTTCGAGCTGCTCGACCGGCGGGGCGTCGGCTACAGCGTCCTCGCCGGCAACCACGACGTGAAGTCCTCCACGGACGACCAGCGCGGCTCGACGCCGTACCTGGACACGTTCGGACCGCGGCGCTTCACGGGCAAGCCCACCTTTGGGGGCGCCTCTTCGGACGGCTACAACACCTACCACCTGTTCCGGGCGGCCGGCCGGGAGTGGATGGTGCTCGCCCTGGACTGGCGGCTGTCGGCGAAGGGCTACGCCTGGGCGAAGGACGTGCTCGCCCGGCACCCGAAGACACCCGTCATCCTCACCACCCACGAACTGGTCGTCCAGGACGACGCGTTGTCGTCGTACGGCCAACAGCTGTGGGACCAGCTGGTCAAGGACCACGACCAGATCTTCCTGACCCTCAACGGGCACTACTGGCCCGCGGGCCGGGTCACCCGCAGGAACGCGGCGGGCAACGACGTCCATCTGCACCTGACGAACTATCAGAACCGATACTTCGGCGGCGCGGCGATGATCCGCCTCTACCGCTTCGACCTCGACCGCAACGTCATCGACGTCGAGACGGTCTCCCCGTGGATCCTGGGCCGGGCCGCGAAGGGGCTCAACGAGCTGGAGCGACAGGAGATCGAACTCAGCGGCGACGCCGACCGCTTCTCCGTCGACATCGACTTCGAGGACCGCTTCTCCGGCTTCGCCCCGGTGCCCGCCCGCCCGGCGCGCCCCGCGTCGAAGATGCTGATCCGGGACACGGCCGCGTACTGGCGCTTCGAGTCGCCCGTCGCCGGCACCGTCCGCGACTTGTCCGGCCACGGCAACGACCTCACCGTGGTCTCCGTGGGCGGCGGCAAGCTCGGCTGGTCGCCCGACCACCACCCCGACCAGCCCGGCCACGGCAGCCTGGAGTTCCAGGGCTACAAGTCCCCGCTGAGGGGCGCCTATCTCCGCACGGTCGACGGCGCCCCGCTCAACTCGGCCACCTTCAGGAACGGCTACACCGTCGAGGCCTTCTACCGGCTCCCCGCCGACTGGGACGCCTCGCACAACGCCTGGGCGGGCCTGGTCAGCCGTACCGGCACGGGTGGCGCCGCCGGCAAGACGGAGGGCGACCCCGACGAGCCGCTCGCCACGCTCTCCCTCTCCGACGGGCCCGGCCCGCAGTGGGCGGTCCGCCCGCTCAACCAGCAGGGCATCGCCACCAACTGGGGCGACGAGACCGCGCGCGAGACCTGGTGGCACGTCGCCGTCGTCAGCGACGGCAGGCACACCACGCTGTACGTCCAGGGCTGCCCGGTGGCCCGCAACCCGCACGCCACCGCGATCGGCCTCACCTCGGTCGGGCTGCCGTGGCTGCTCGGCGGCTACGAGTACGGCGGCAAGATCGACCAGATCCTGTACGGCCGCCTCGGCGACGTCCGTATCGTCGCGCGGGCGCTGCCCGTCACGTCCTTCATGAACCACTGACGCCCGCCGAGGATGAACATGACCGATCAACAGCTGCCCACCTGGGCGGACCCGTCCGTCGCCCCCGCCGACCTCGACCCGCAGGGCGTCTCCCGGCGCGGACTGCTGCGCCGCGCGGGCCTGTTCGGCGCCGCGTTCGCGCTCGGCTCCGCCGCCGTGCCCGCGGCGGCGTCCGCACGGGGGTGGGGTGGCGACGACCCGCGCCTCGCCTACCTCGTCGGCGACCACCACATCCACACGGTCTACAGCCACGACGCCAAGTACACGTTCTCCCAACTGGCCGCCGCGGGCGCCAAGTACGGCCTGGACTGGATGGTGTTCACCGAGCACTCCAACTTCGGGCACGCCAAGTACGGGGCCGCGCTGGAGCACGAGGAGATCCTCAAGGCGCGCGCCGAGAACCCGCGCCAGCTCATCTTCCAGGGCCTGGAGTGGTACATCCCGGCCGCCGAGCACTGCACGGTCTTCGCGGCGCCCGGCCGGCACGAGGTCGACCTGCTCACACAGTTCGAGAGCGCCTACGACGGCAAGCTGCTCGGCTACGACAAGGGCGGCCCCGCCGACGCGGACACCGCCCGCAACGAGGCCCACGCCGTCAAGGCCATCGAGTGGCTGGCGCAGCAGCGCCGCAAGGGCTACGTCGACGACGTCCTCGTGCTCGCCAACCACCCGCTGCGCCTGGGGATCGACTCCCCGCACGAGATGCGGGGCTGGCGGGACGCCGCCCCCGAGATCATGATCGGCATGGAGGGCGCACCGGGCGCCCAGGGCGCGGCAATCCCCGGCTGGCGCGGAAGTACGTCCATGCGCGGCGAGTACGAGAACAAGCCCTCGGCGCAGTCCTGGCCGGGCTACCCGGCGGAGGCATATCTGACCTACGGCGGCTTCGACTGGGCGACCGCGACGGTCGGCGGACTGTGGGACTCGATGCTGGCGGAGGGCCGCCTGTTCTCGATCACCACGAACTCCGACGCCCACCGCATCGTCTTCGACACCTGGCGCAACGGCGACTGGCCCGCGGGCCGGAACTTCGACAACACCGGCAAGCTCCCGGACCCGGTGAACACCGACACGCCACAGCCGGGCAGTGACTTCTGGCCGGGTCAGTTCAGCCGCACCCACGTCGGCGTGACCCGCTACGGCTACCGCGCCGTGATGGCGGGCCTGCGGGCGGGCCGTGTCTGGCTCGACCACGGGCATCTGCTCGACGGCCTCGACGTCCGCCTCAAGCGGGACTGCGACCACGGCCGCGGCGTCACACTGGGCGGCCGGCTGCGGGTGCGCAAGGGCGAGAAGCTCACGCTGCATGTCACGGTCACGACGGCCTCCCGGCCCAACCCGCAGGGGATCCTGCCGGAGTTGGCGCATGTGGACGTCATCCGTGGCGCGGTGCGCGGCCCGGTGGCCGACCGGGACGCCTGGAAGGCGCCGGACACCAAGGTCGTGACGACGAAGGACGTGAGCGGCCGCAAGGGGACGTACACCCTGCGCATCCCGCTCACCGCCGGACACGAGTCCTTCTACGTCCGGCTGCGCGGCAGCGACGGCAACCGCCACGGCACGGGCTACCTGGGCGCCTCGGTCGACCCGCACGGCCCGATCCCGCACGCGCCCGGAGACGGTGACCCGTGGGCGGATACGTGGTTCTATTCGAATCCCGTATTCGTCGACGTGGCAGGAGCCTGACAATCTGATGAAACGTCACTTCCTCACTCCCGTCTGCTTATTGGCCGCCCTGGGGCTCGGCACGGGCACCGCATCCGCGGCCGGTGAACCGCAATGGGCCGAGTCGGGCACGGCGTACACCGACACGCTGGGCGGCGGGCAGGGTCTCGCCGCCCGGGCGGACGGCTCGCTCCTCTACCGGGGCATGACCGACATCCCGCTGGACCTGCGGATCAAGGGCTGGAACCACGTCGGCGACCCGGACATCGCCCAGGGCCACGTCTTCGACGCCTACCAGGGCCCGGACACGGCCACGTCCAAGATGTTCGCGGTGACTACCCCGGCCGGGAAGCGCTACGAGTACGTCCACCGGCTCAACCCGGGCGAGAAGCTCAACAACTCCTTCGCCACGGTCTCGCCCGACGGGCAGTGGCTGGTGTCGGGCGAGTGGGGCGACCAGCGAAGACTCCAGGTCTTCCCCGCTCCCCTGCTCAACCCCGCCACACCACCGACCGGCGGAGACCTGAAGGAGGCCTGGCAGATCAGCCTGGACAAGCCCGTACGCGACATCCAGGGCTGCGACTTCGTGACGGACACCCGCCTGATCTGCGCCTCCAACGACGCCTCCGGCACCCTCTTCCCGGAGATCCGCCCCCTCCTCCAGGTCGACCTGCCCCGCAAGGTGGACGGCCAGCCGATGACGGGCACGGTGAAGAGCCTGTTCGCACTGCCGCAGCGCAGCGTGTGCACGGGCACGTTCGAGACGGAGGGGGTCGACTACGACGTGAACAGCGGCACCTTGCGGGCTCAGATGATTCCGCCCGGGGTGTGTGCGGTGGCCACGGCCGTCTACGCGTACAAGTAGGGCACGCGCTGATCGTTGAGCGGGGGCGGGACCGCGCGACCGGTGGTGAGTCACTGCGGCCCTGTCCCGCACCACGCCGTCACACGGCCGTCGGCTCCGGGTCGCGGGGGATGCGCTTGCCCTCGCGGACGCTCACCGTGTGCGGATGGTTCTCGCCGAGCAGCCGTACGAACTGGGCGTGGGTGCTCTCCTGGAGCTGGTCGGACTCGGGGATGCGGCCCAGCGCGCGCAGGGTCACGCCCAGCTTGGCGCGCGAGACGATGGTGTCCGGGTGCTCGTGGCCGAGGGTGGGCTGGAAGCCGGCGACCGCCATCCGCTCCAGGTCCTCCGCTTGGCGCAGCTCGTTCAGCTCCGCCAGCACGTTGGCAAGGTTGACGGCACAGGCGCGCGTGTAGGGGTGACGTTCGCCGAGCGCATCCGGACGCCGCCGTCTGCGATCACAACCTCGCGGTCTGCCTACGCTCGACCGGCGAGGCCAACGAGGCGCTGACGACAGCCATCCGGACGGTGCAGTCTCTCGGCACATGCCTCGGCGGCACTCACCCCTACACCCTCTGTGCCCGACTCACCCTCGCCAACGTGCCCGGGGACCTCGATCAGTTGGACAAGGCCGAGGAGGTATCACGCTCCTGTGCCGCGGACCTGCACGGCTGCCTGGGGAGCAGTCACCCCGACAGCCTGATCGCCGGCGTCGGTCCGGCGGTCACGCTACGCTCGCTCGGCCGCATCCCGGAGGCAACTCAGCTGCGAGACGCGGCGGCGTCCCAGTTCGCCCACAGGCTCGGGGCCGGCCACCCCTGGACGAAGGCAGCACGGAACTGGCAGCGCATCGACCGAGACCTCGAACCGCTGTTGCCTGCGTAGACCAAGACAGCGTCCAAGGTGCGGGAAGGCATGAACTTCCCCTTCCGGTTCAGGCGTAGAACCGCGACAGGCTCTGCAGAACGGCCGCGGGCTTCCCGCCACCCTCGATCTCCACGGTGCCGTCGACGGTGATCTGCACCCCGCCCGGTACCTCCTCGACCCCAGCCAGCTTCCCGACCAGCCGTATGCGGGAGCCGGCCTTCACCGGCGACGGAAAACGCACCTTGTTCAGCCCATAGTTGACCTTCGTCGTCACCCCCTGGACGTCCAACAGCTCCGTGAACAAAGGGATGAAGAGGGAGAGCGTCAGATATCCGTGCGCGATGGGCGCGCCGAAGGGCCCCTCCGCCGCCCTCTCCGGGTCGACGTGGATCCACTGATGGTCGCCCGTGGCGTCGGCGAAGGTGTTGATGCGGTCCTGGGTGATCTCGATCCACTCGCTGGTGCCGAGGTCGGTGCCGGCCAGCTTCTTCAGTTCGTCGAGGCCGTTCACGGTGATGGTCATGCGGTTCCTTCACTCTTGCCGTACCGGGTACGGACACGGGACTTGAGGAGCTTTCCGGAGGCGGTGCGCGGGAGTTCGGGGGCGAGGACCACCGACTTCGGGATCTTGTACTTGGCGAGCCGGCCGGACAGGGAGGCCAGCACCTCGTCGGGGTCGACGGTGGCGCCCTCGCGGGGTACGACGACCGCACGCGGTACCTCGCCCCACTTGTCGTCCGGCACCCCGATCACCGCGCACTCGACGATGTCGGGGTGGGTGAGGAGGAGGTCCTCGATCTCGGCGGGGTAGATGTTCTCTCCGCCGGAGATGATCATGTCCTTGATGCGGTCGACGATGAAGACATAGCCGTCCTCGTCCACGCGGGCGGCGTCCCCGCTGCGGAACCAGCCGTCCGCGAAGGAGGCGGCCGTCTCCTCGGGCAACCCCCAGTAGCCGGGCATGACATGGGGGCCGCGGACCACGACCTCGCCGGTTTCGCCGACGTCGACGGGCGCGAGGTCCGGCCGTACGACGCGTACGTCGCTGAAGAAGTGCGGCACGCCCGCCGAACCGGACTTGGTGACCGCGTGTGCGGCGTCCAGGAACAGGGTTCCGGGCGCGGCCTCCGTCATGCCGTAGCCCTGGAGGAAGGTCAGGCCGCGTTCCTGGTACGCGGCGATGAGCGGCGTCGGTACCGGGGAGCCGCCGCAGGTCAGGATGCGCAGGGACGACAGGTCCGCGTCCGGCCAGCGGGGGTGCCTGGCCACCCGGTCGAACATGGTCGGCACGCCGAACATGAAGGTGATCCGGTGCCGTTCGATCAGGTCGAAGGTGGTGTCCGGGTCGAAGGCCTCGACCAGGACGCAGGTGCCGCCCTTGAGGAGTACGGGCAGGGTCAGCATGTTCAGGCCCGCCGTGTGGAACAACGGGGCGCAGACCAGGGCGCGTTCGTCGGCAATCAGGTCGGTGTCGACGAGGACGTTGAGGGCGTTCCAGGTGATGTTGCCGTGGGTGAGCATCGCCCCCTTGGGGCGGCCTGTGGTCCCCGAGGTGTACATGATGATGCAGGTGTCGTCGGGGGTGACGGGGGCGTCGATGGGTTCCTCGGACGCCGACGCCAGCGCCGCCTCGTATTCGGGGCCCAGCTCGACGTAGGTGCGGACGTCGCTGCTGCCCGGGAGTCCCGCGACCAGAGGGGTGTGTGACGGGCCGTAGACCAGGGCCTTGGCGCCGGAGTCGGCGAGTTGGTATGCGATCTCGGGGCCTGCCAGGCGGGTGTTGAGGGGGACGAAGACCGCGCCCAGCGTGCCCGCCGCGAACAGGGTCTCCAGGTAGGAGGGGTGGTTCGGGCCGAGGTAGGCGATGCGGTCGCCGCGGCGGATGCCGCGGTCGCGCAGCGCGTGGGCGAGGCGGGTCGTGCGCGTGTGCAGGGTGCGGTAGTCCGTGGACGTCCCGCCGTGGATCAGGGCGGTGCGGTGCGGGGTCTTGCGGGCCCGGCGTGCGGGCCATGACCCCAGTCCCTCGTTGCGCATGTCACGCCCCTTACGGTTTCGTCAGCCCGAGCAGCCGGGCGGCGTTCTCCTTGAGGATCCTCGGCTTGACCTCGTCCTTGATCGACAGCTTCGCGAAGTCGGCGAGCCAGCGGTCGGGGGTGAGGACGGGGAAGTCGGAGCCGAAGAGCACCTTGTCCTTGAGCAGCGTGTTCGCGTACTGCACCAGCTGCGGCGGGAAGTACTTCGGCGACCAGCCGGACAGGTCGATGTGCACGCCCGGCTTGTGCGTGGCGACGGCCAGGGCCTCGTCCTGCCAGGGGAAGGACGGGTGGGCGAGGATGATCTTCAGGTGGGGGAAGTCGGCCGCCACGTCGTCCACGTGGAGGGGGTTGGAGTATTTGAGACGGATGCCGCCGCCTCCCGGGACTCCCGCGCCGATGCCCGTCTGGCCCGTGTGGAACAGGGCTGTCGTGCCGGTCTCCTCGATCACCTCGTACAGGTCGTACGCCACCGAGCGGTCGTTGGGGAAGAAACCCTGGATGCTGGGGTGGAACTTGAAGCCCTTCACCCCGTACTCCTCGACCAGGCGGCGGGCCTGCTTGACGCCCGCCCGGCCGCGGAAGGGGTCGATGGAGGCGAAGGGGATGAGGACGTCGGCGTTGGCGGCGGCCGCCTCGGCGACCTCCTCGTTCGGGACGGGTGGCGTGCCCGTCGCGGACTCGGCGTCGACCGTGAAGATCACGGCGGCCATCTTCCGCTCGCGGTAGTAGGCGGCGGTCTCCTCAAGAGTCGGCTTCCGCTTGCCCTCGACCTTGAAGTAGGCCGAGGAGGCGTCGTGCAGGTCGTCGTCCAGGGAGGAGTGGCCCTTGGAGGAGACCTCGGCGTGGGTGTGGACGTCGATCGCGACCAACTCGTCGAGCTTCATGGAGAGGGTCATCACGCCTCCGGGAACTCGGGCGCCGGAATGCCGACCGACTGGAGCTCGGCGCCGACCGAGGAGGACCAGACGTCGGCCAGGGTGTCGGGGGTCCAGCCGCCGTCCGCGAACGCCGCCGCGATCTCCTGCGGATGCGACCAGAGTGCCACCTTGTCCCCGCCGATGCCGATGGCCTGCCCCGTGATGCCGCGGGCGGCTTCGGAGGCGAGGAACGGGACGAGGGCGGCGCAGTCCTCGGGGGTGCCGAAGCCCTCGCCCTTGCGCAGGAAGTCGGGCAGCGGCTCGCCGCTCTTCATCGCCTCCACATACGGGGCGAACGCGGGGATCGTCTCGGTCATGGCGGTCGCGGCGACCGGCACGATCGCGTTGACGGTGATGTGCGCGCGCCCCAGCTCCATCGACCAGGTGCGGGCCATGGCGGCGATGCCGGCCTTGGCGGCGGCGTAGTTCGTCTGCCCGAAGTTGCCGCGCTGCCCGGCCGGGGAGCCGACCAGGATCAGGGTGCCGCCCTCGCCCTGCTCGCGCATGCGGACGGCGGCGGCGCGGGCGCAGGTGAAGGTGCCCTTGAGGTGGGTGGTGAGCACCGCGTCGAAGTCGTCGTCGGTCATCTTCCACAGGACCTTGTCGCGCAGGATGCCGGCGTTGGTCACCAGGACGTCGAGTCGCCCGAACTCCTCGACCGCGCGGCCGACCAGCCGGTCCGCGGCCTCGGTCGTGCCGACCGGGACGACCTCGGCGACGGCGGTGCCACCCGCTTCGGTGATGGACTTCACGGCCGCCTCGGCAACGGCCTCGTCCACGTCGTTGACGACCACGGATGCGCCGTGGGCGGCCAGGGCGTGGGCGTAGGCCAGGCCCAGGCCCCGGCCGCTTCCGGTGACGACGGCGGCCTTGCCGGTGAGATCGATGCTGGGCACGGGTGAGTCCCTTCGGGTGGGGGTGCGACTTCGATGTCGAAGGTGGTGCGAGATCGAAGGTAAGAACAATAGTTGTTGACGTCAATAGTTGTTGGTGACCCGTCCTTCCGTCATGCTGAGGGGCAGCACGTACGCACGCCCCTCCCCCGGGGCCTCGAACAGGGAGCCCGCCATCGCCAGCCGGCCGACCACGAACCCCGCCCCGATCGACGCCGACGAGCCGTGGATGCGCGGACTGCACGCCGACACGGGCTATCTGCTGTACCGCCTCGGCCTGCGCTCCGGCCAGCTCTTCAACGCCTCCCTCCAGGAGTCGGGCCTGCGCCTGCGCCACTACGCGGTCCTGCGGTTCCTCGCCACCACGCCGGGGGCGCTCCAGCGCGAGCTGAGCGCGTCGCTCGGTTACGACCCGAGCGCGATCGTCGGCCTGGTCGACGACCTGGAGAAGCTGGGCTTCGCCGAGCGGCGCCCTTCCCCCGACGACCGCCGCAGCCGGATCATCGTGCTGACCGAGGGCGGCCGGGCGTTCCTGCGCGACACCGACGAGGCCGGGCAGCGTGTCACCAATGAGTTGCTCCAGCCCCTCGACCCCGCCGAGCGCGAGCAGCTGCACGCGTTGTTGCAGAGGGTCACCGAGTCCGGCCTGGGGTGACGGGTTTGACGGGATGGATGGGTTGATGGGGGTGCGGTGCCGATGACCGCCGACGCCGAGCCGACCGCGTCGGCCAGAGGGACTCGTTCCGCGCCCGACCGCCTGCTGTCCGTGCTCGGGGCCTTCGACCTCGAGCATCCGGCCCTGTGCCTGACGGACATCAGCCGGCGGGCCGGGCTGAGCCTGACCACCGCGCACCGGCTCGTGACCGCGCTCAGCGAGTGGGGCGCCCTGGAGCGGGACGGGTCCGGCCTCTACCACGTCGGCCTGCGGCTGTGGGAACTCGCGGCCCTCGCGCCGCGCGGGCCGGCGCTGCGGCAGATCGCGCTGCCGTACCTGGAGGACCTGTACGAAGCGACGCACGAGAACGTGCAGTTGGCGGTCCAGGACGGGCCCGAGGTCGTCTACATCGAATGGCTGTCGGGACGCTCCGCGGTCGGCGTCCACATCCGCGTCGGGGCCCGCTGGCCGCTGCACGCCACCGGGGTCGGCCTCGCACTGCTCGCGCACAGCGACCCGGAGTTCCAGGACCGGTACCTCGCCGCGCCGCTCGCCTCCTTCACGCCGTACACCATCACCGACCCCGCCCGTCTGCGCCGCATGCTGGCCGACGTGCGCCGCACCGGGGTGGCCGTGAGCAGCCGCCAGGTCACCGACGACGCCCTGTCGGTCGCCGCACCGGTCCGCAGCCCGGGGGGCCCGATCGCCGCCGCCGTGTCCGTGGTCGTACCGCAGGCCGACGCACAGGTTCCGGTACTGGTGCCGGCGGTACGGCTGGCGGCGCGGGGGATCTCGCGGGCGTTGGGCTGGCAGCCCGAGACGGGGGCGTAGGGGGTCGCGCGGCGAGGCGGCGGATGTCCCTCTCGCCGGTGAGGACGAGGCGTGAGGTCGCTCGCGACAGTCAACGCCCCGGGGCTGAAGTCCCGGGCTTACACAACGGACGCCACTGGCCGTGGTGCTGCGTTTGCCTCCTGTCCCACGGCCCCGGTTCGGAAGGTGGGTCTGGGCGGTTGACTGCGCCCCGGGTCGCCACAACTGTCACGCTCTGGCGCGGATGTTGCGAGAGCCGTTCCGGTCTGCGTGATCAACGACTCCGCAGGACCGGCACGCGAACCAGGCCCGCAGACCCGGTTCGCCTTGCCGATGTGCCCGCAGCCGGCGCAGGCTCCGTACCTGAGCCGGAGTGGATCTTCAGAACCCGGCGTCGGCAGGATGCTGGTGCCCACAGGGCGCAGGGTTGCCGGCCTTGTCGAAGACCTTGGAATCGTTCGCAGAGTTCACCCACACCGTGATGCCCTGACTGTGAACGACAACGTTGAACGGAGACTCCTCGGGTTCTGTCTGCGTCCTGGCGGTGAACTCCTCGCCCGGACGCATCCAGTGATCAGTTCCCCACGGCTCCACCCACAGGCAGAGCATTCTGTCCGTCTCGTTGCTCACGCCCGGCTTCGCCACGCGAGCACCCTGACGAGCAGCATGATCGGCCGGACCGGCCCTAGAGGCGGACGGTCATCTCCACGCTCACCTCGTCACCGGCCCCGATCCCCTGCGGCTTGCGTACCGCGTTCCTGAGCGTCAGCAGATAGCCGCCGTCCTTGGGGAAGAGGGAGGTCTCGAAGGCGACCTCTCCGATCCGCGCCTCGACCGGGATGACGCCCCAGCCGTACGTGGCCATCGCGGCCACCTCGCGGATGTCGGCGGATTCCTCGTCCGGCACCCTGAGGAAGTAGTACGGCGCCGGCCCGCGCCATTCGATCACCGGGCCGGTGAAGGCGAGTTCCATGCGTTCAGCCCCTCTTCTCTCCACAGGACGAAGCGCTCCGGCACATTCACGCATTCGCAGGGTGAACTTACCTGTGCCGCAAGGGATTTCTCTGCTTCACCTCTTGACGACCGCAGTGCCGGGGAGCACATTGACGGCACTTTGAGAGCGCTCTCAGACCGCTCTCGGGAGCACCTCGCACCCCACACCCCGTACCCGAGAGGCAGCACCTCCCATGAGTGAAACCTCCGGCACACCACACAGACGACGGCGTCCGCCGCGGCGCCTCGTCGCGGTCCTGAGCACCCTGGGCCTGGCGGCGGCCGCCGCAACGGTCGCCACCCCGTCCGCGAACGCCACCGCTCCCACGCCTCCCTCGGGCTGGACGCAGGTCTTCGTGGACGACTTCACCGGCTCCGCGGGCACCGGCGTCAACACCGCGAACTGGCAGTACGCGACCGGCACCGGCTACCCGGGCGGCCCCGCCAACTGGGGGACCGGCGAGATCGAGACCATGACGTCCAGTACGAACAACGTGGCCCTGGACGGCAGCGGCAACCTGCGCATCACCCCGCGCCGCGACGCCTCCGGCAACTGGACGTCCGGCCGGATCGAGACCAACCGCACCGACTTCCAGCCGCCGTCGGGCGGCAAGCTGCGCGTGCAGTCCCGAATCCAGATGCCGAACGTCACGGGCGCGGCCGCTCGCGGCTACTGGCCGGCGTTCTGGATGCTGGGCGCGCCCTACCGCGGCAACCACTGGAACTGGCCGAGCGTCGGCGAGCTGGACATCATGGAGAACGTCCAGGGCCTCAACACCGTGTGGTCGACGATGCACTGCGGTACGAGCCCCGGCGGGCCGTGCAACGAGACGACGGGCATCGGCGGTTCCCGGGCCTGCCCGGGAACCACCTGCCAGGCGGGCTTCCACACGTACGCAGTGGAATGGGACCGGTCGACCAGCCCGGAGCAGATCCGCTTCTACGTCGACGACATCAACTACCACACCGTACGGGCCGATCAGGTGGATGCGACGACCTGGAGCAACGCCACCAACCACGGCTTCTACATCATCCTGAACGTGGCGATGGGCGGCGGTTTCGTCGACGCGTTCGGCGGTGGCCCGGACGGCGCGACCGTGCCCGGCCACGCCATGGTCGTCGACTACGTCCAGGTGCTCTCCAGTGGGAGCGGTACCACTCCCCCGCCGACGGGCAACCGTGACGCCTACAGCGCCATCCAGGCCGAGTCGTACGACAGCCAGGGCGGCGTCAGCGCCGAGACCACCGCCGACTCGGGCGGCGGTCAGAACATCGGCTCCCTCGCCAACGGAGACTGGGCGCTGTACCGCGGCGTCAACTTCGGCTCCACGACGGCCACTCAGTTCGTCGCCCGGGTGGCGAGCGGGGCGGCGAACGGCGTCAGCGGTCTGGTCGAGGTACGCCTGGACAGCCGCGGCAACGCGCCGGTCGGGAGTTTCGCGGTGGGCAACACGGGCGGATGGCAGTCGTGGCGGACGATCCCGGCGAACATCGCCGGGGTGACCGGCACGCACGACGTCCATCTCACCTTCACCAGCGGTCAGCCGGCGGACTTCGTGAACGTGAACTGGTTCAACTTCGGCCGCTGAGGCGCGACCTTGACGAGGCCGGCCGAGTCGTGCGTCGACCCGTCGCGCCGAGTCGTGTGGACGATGCCCCGTGCGGAGTCGCCGGTCCCGGCCGGTCCTCGCGGGGCATCGTCGCGTGACGACGGTGCCGCCGTCGGCGGTCGGTCACGCCGCGGCAGTGAGGGGAACTCGCTGGATCCGGGTCGGAGTGCGTGTACGGGGCACTCGACGCGTACCGTGGCAGATGGAGGGCCCCATGGGATTCGCCGAAGATCATCTGGTTCCGTTGATCGACGACGGGCTCGGCAACAGTGCCTATCTCGTCGACCTGGGCGACGGGCGTGCGCTGGCCGTGGACGTGAGCCGGGACCTGCGGGCCGTGCGCGCCGAGGCGGAGCGGCGGGGGCTGGCGATCGCCTTCGCCGCCGACACCCACCTGCACGCGGACTTCCTCACCGGCGCGCTTCAGCTGGCGGCCGACGACGGGGCGACGGTGCTGGCGTCCACTGCCGGGCGGCGTGCCTTCGGGCACCGGGGCCTGGCCGACGGCGACGAGGTGGACCTGGGCGGGCTGACCCTGCGTGCACTGGCCACTCCGGGGCACACGGACGAGCACCTGTCCTTCCTGCTCCTGGACGGCGCACGGGAGTTGGGGGTCTTCAGCGGCGGTTCGCTGATCGTCGGCTCGGTCGCCCGCACCGACCTGCTCGGGGCCGACCGCGCCGAGGAACTCGCCCGCGCCCAGTACCGCTCCCTGCATCGCCTGGCCCGGCTGCCCGACGCGACGGGGGTGTGGCCCACGCACGGCGCCGGTTCGTTCTGCTCCGCCCCGCAAGGCGCCGAGCGCACCAGCACCATCGGCGCCGAGAAGCGGTCCAACGACCTGCTCGCCGCGCCGGACGAGGACAGCTTCGTACGGCAGTTGCTCGGCGGCCTCGGGTCCTATCCCGCCTACTTCGACCGGCTGGCCGAGATCAACCGGCGGGGTCCGGAGGTACTTGCCGCGACGCCCTCGCTGCCCGGGCTCTCCGCGTCAGACGTACGTCACCTGCTCGGCCTGGGAGCGCAGATCGTCGACGTACGTCCGGTCGAGGATTTCGCCGCCGGCCACATCCCCGGCGCCCTCTCCGTCCATCTGCGCGAGCAGTTCGCCGTCTGGCTCGGCTGGCTGCTGCCCGAGGACGCTCCCCTCGTCTTCGTCACCGCGCCCGGCCAGGATCTCGCCGAACTGACCTGGCAGGCCCTGAAGATCGGGTACGACCGGCTGTACGGGCACCTGACCATGGACGCCTGGACGGCCGACGGAGGCGAACGGGAGAGCGTGGAGTTCGTGGCGGCCGACGGCGTGGGCGACCGTCCGGTCCTCGACGTCCGCCAGCAGTCCGAGCGGGACGCCGGCCGCATTCCCGACGCCGTCGGCATCGAACTCGGCGCCCTGACCACCCGTACGGACGAGGCACCACCGAGCCCGGTGGTCCACTGCACCCGCGGCGAACGCGCGATGACCGCCGCCAGCATCCTCCAACGCAAGGGCCACCCGGACGTAGCGGTCCTCAAGGGCGACCCAACGGACTGGTCGAAGGCCACAGACCGCCCCTTGAGGACCAGCACATGACAACACCCGTCACCACCACCCCCTAGGGGCGCGGGGAACTGCGCGACCAGCCACGACACACCCGCAGACACCCGCCAGCCCAACGCGGCACCACCCCCCTGCCGACCTCAGCGGAGCGTCACAGCTCCGCCCGGAACGCCGCCGGTGTCATCTCCGTGTGCTGATGGAAGAACTTGGAGAAGTTCGCGGCGTCCGGAAAGCCGACCGCCGCACCGACCCGCCCGATCGGCATCTCCGTATGGGCCAGCAGCCGCTTCGCCTCCAGGATCACGCGCTTGTCGATGTAGCCCTTGGGCGTCTCCCCGGTGGCGGCGCGGACCGCGCGGACGAGGGTGCGGCGCGAGTAGCCGAGCTGGTCGGCGTAGGCGCTGACGCTGTGGTTGGTGGCGAAACCCCGCTCCACGGCGTCCCGGAACAGCGTGAACGTCGTGTCGGCCTGTCGGCGCGCGGCCTCCGCCGAGCTCGCGGCGAGGTGGGCCAGGCGCAGGAGGAATGCCGTGAGGGAGTGCCGCAGGACTGACGTGTGCAGGCTCAGGGGGAGAGTCGTCGTGTCCTCGTACTCGCGCCGGAGTTGGGCGAGGGACGAGCGGAGGGCGGTGAGCTGCGCGTCGTCGGGGTGGAGCAGGGGCGGGAGGTCGTAGCGGTAGAGGCCGGTCGCCTCGACGGTGGCGCGGGGCAGGAAGCCCGGCTGCATGGTCAGGACGGTCCCCCGGTAGTCGCCGGTCCCGGAGAAACGGTGGACCTGCCCGGGGCGGATCCACAGCAGATCGCCGGCCTGCGCCTCGTACTCGGCGAAGTCGATCATGTGACGTACGGGGCCCTCGTCGAAGAGCATCACGACGTGGAAGTCGATGCGATGCACCCGCTCCAGCGGCGCGTCTGCGGCGTGCCAGGTGCGGCCGGCGCCCATCGGGCCTACCTGCATGCCGACGCCGAGGACGCTCAGATCGACCGGGAACGGAAACGTCCGTATCGCCTGGCCGCCTTGGACCCTTGTGTCCGCCATGTCCGTCTCGTGCCGTCTCAGTCGTGCGAGGGGCGCGCTCAGCCGTGCGCGGCGCTCGTCGCGGTGTCCCACTTTCACCACAGCCTGACACACCCCGACCTTCCCTCGTAAAAGTCAGACTTTTAGTTTTGAACGCGTCGGACCAGCCACTTCGCTCTGATCGAGGACTTTTTGAAGATGAGCACGCAGACACCGGACAGCTTCGAATGGACCGAACTCGACCGGCGTGCCGTCGACACCGCGCGCCTTTTGGCGGCGGATGCCGTGCAGCGAGTCGGTAACGGTCACCCGGGCACCGCCATGAGCCTCGCCCCGGCCGCGTACACGATCTTTCAGAAGGTGATGCGTCACGACCCCGCCGACCCCGAGTGGACCGGCCGGGACCGTTTCGTCCTCTCCCCCGGGCACACCTCGCTGACCCTCTACACCCAGCTGTTCCTCGCCGGGTACGAGCTGGAGCTCGACGACCTCAAGTCCTTCCGGACCCAGGGTTCGAAAACCCCGGGCCACCCCGAGTACGGGCACACGGCGGGCGTCGAGACGACGACCGGCCCGCTCGGTCAGGGTGTCGCCAACGCGGTCGGCATGGCGATGGCCGCCCGTTACGAGCGCGGCCTGTTCGACCCCGAGGCGCCGGAGGGCGAGTCCCCGTTCGACCACACCATCTGGGCGATCGTCTCCGACGGTGACCTGGAGGAAGGCGTCTCCGCCGAGGCCTCCTCCCTCGCCGGCCACCAGAAGCTCGGCAACCTGGTCTTCCTGTACGACGACAACCACATCTCCATCGAGGGCGACACCGCGACCGCCTTCTCCGAGGACGTGCTGAAGCGGTACGAGGCGTACGGCTGGCACGTGCAGCGGATCGAGCCCGCGCTGGGCGGTGACATCGACGTCCACGCGCTGTACGCGGCGCTCAGGGCCGCGCAGGCCGAGACCGAGCGCCCCTCGATCATCGCGATGCGCACGATCATCGCCTGGCCCGCCCCTAACGCGCAGAACACCGAGGCCTCCCACGGCTCCGCCCTCGGCGCCGACGAGATCGCCGCCACCAAGCGCATCCTCGGCTTCGACCCCGAGCAGGCCTTCGAGGTCTCGGCCGAAGTCCTCGCCCACGCCCGCCGTGCCCTCGACCGGGGCGCCGAGGCGCACGCGGCCTGGGACAAGCAGCTCGGTACATGGCGGGCGGCCAACCCTGAGCGCGCCCAGCTGTTCGACCGGATCGTCGCCGGCCAGCTGCCCGAGGGCTGGGAATCGTCGATCCCGGTCTTCGAGGAGGGCAAGTCGGTCGCCACCCGCGCCGCCTCCGGCAAGGTGCTCCAGGCCCTCGGCACGGTCGTCCCCGAGCTGTGGGGAGGCTCGGCCGACCTGGCGGGTTCCAACAACACCACCATCGACAGGACGAGTTCGTTCCTGCCGAAGGGCAACCCGCTGCCCGAGGCCGACCCCTACGGCCGTACGGTCCACTTCGGCATCCGCGAGTTCTCGATGGCCGCGGAGATGAACGGCATCGCGCTGCACGGCAACACCCGTATCTACGGCGGCACCTTCCTGGTGTTCTCGGACTACATGCGCAACGCCGTCCGTATGTCGGCCCTGATGCAGCTGCCGGTGACGTACGTCTGGACGCATGACTCGATCGGCCTCGGCGAGGACGGCCCCACCCACCAGCCGGTCGAGCACCTGGCCTCGCTGCGCGCGATCCCGGGCCTGAACATCGTCCGCCCCGCCGACGCCAACGAGACCGCCATCGCCTGGGCCGAGATCCTCGAGCGGCACTCCACCAATCCGGCCCCGCACGGACTCGCGCTCACCCGCCAGGGCGTGCCGACGTACGCTCCCAACGCCGATGCGGCGAAGGGTGGTTACGTCCTGCGGGAGTCCTCCACCGAGACGCCCGAGGTGATCCTCATCGCCACCGGCTCCGAGGTCCAGCTCGCCGTCGCCGCGCGGGAGCGGTTGGAGGCCGACGGGATCGGTACCCGGGTCGTCTCGATGCCGTCCGTGGAGTGGTTCGAGGAGCAGCCCCGTGAGTACCG
Source organism: Streptomyces sp. R11 (assembly GCF_041051905.1). NCBI lineage: Bacteria > Bacillati > Actinomycetota > Actinomycetes > Kitasatosporales > Streptomycetaceae > Streptomyces > Streptomyces sp. R11. The sequence continues at coordinate 7,782,744 of NZ_CP163432.1, read as the reverse complement.
CGAGGGCGTCCTGCCGCCGGCCGTGAAGGCACGGGTCGCCGTCGAGGCCGGGATCGGGCTGACCTGGTACCGGTTCGTGGGCGACGCGGGACGCATCGTCTCCCTGGAGCACTTCGGTGCCTCCGCCGACGCGAAGACCCTGTTCGCCGAGTACGGCTTCACCCCCGAGAACGTCGCCGCCGCAGCCAGGGAATCGCTGGCCGCCGCGCGTGGTTGATCCGACCGCCAGAAAGAAGATGAACACTGTGAGCACCGAAGCCACCGCTACCGCGGGAGCCCTCAAGCGCCTCTCCGACGAAGGCGTCTCGATCTGGCTGGACGACCTGTCGCGCAAGCGGATCGAGTCGGGCAACCTCGCCGAGCTGATCGCGAACAAGAACGTCGTGGGCGTCACCACCAACCCGTCCATCTTCCAGGCCGCCATCGGCTCCGGTGAGGGCTACGAGGAGCAGCTCGCCGATCTGGCGGTGCGGGGCGTGACGGTCGACGAGGCCGTGCGCATGATGACGACCGCCGACGTGCGGGCCGCCGCCGACATCCTGCGGCCCGTGTACGACGCGACGGGCGGCCGGGACGGCCGGGTCTCCATCGAGGTCGATCCGCGTCTCGCCCACGACACGACGGCCACCGTCGCCGAGGCCCGCCAGCTCGCCTGGCTGGTCGACCGCTCCAACGTGATGATCAAGATCCCGGCGACCAAGGCCGGGCTGCCCGCCATCACCGAGGTCATCGCCCAGGGCATCAGCGTCAACGTGACGCTGATCTTCTCCCTGGAGCGCTACCGCGAGGTCATGGACGCCTACCTCGCCGGTCTGGAGAGGGCCGCCGCGAACCGCCTCGACCTCTCCGCCATCCACTCCGTGGCGTCCTTCTTCGTCTCCCGCGTCGACTCCGAGATCGACAAGCGGCTGGCGGCGATCGGCACGGACGCGGCCCTCGCGCTCAAGGGCCGGGCGGCGCTCGCCAACGCCCGGCTCGCCTACGAGGCGTACGAGGAGGTCTTCGGCGGTGAGCGCTGGACCGCCCTCGGCGGTGCCCGGGCCAACAAGCAGCGTCCGCTGTGGGCCTCGACCGGCGTGAAGGACCCGGCGTACAAGGACACCCTGTACGTGGACGAGCTGGTCGCGCCCGGCACCGTCAACACCATGCCCGAGGCCACCCTGAACGCCACCGCCGACCACGGCGAGATCACCGGCGACACGGTGCGCGGCGGCTACGCGCAGGCCCGTGCCGACCTGGCCGCCGTGGAGGCGCTCGGCATCTCCTACGACGAGGTGGTCACCCGGTTGGAGGACGAGGGCGTCGCCAAGTTCGAGGTGGCGTGGCAGGACCTGTTGGACGCCGTGCGGAAGTCGCTCGGCAGCAAGGGAGCTGACGCAGAATGACCGCCGACCGGGACTGGGACTGGGACAACCCCCTGCGCGACCCGCGCGACCGCCGTCTGCCGCGTATCGCGGGCCCGTCCGGGCTCGTCATCTTCGGTGTGACCGGCGATCTGTCCCGCAAGAAGCTGATGCCGGCCGTGTACGACCTCGCCAACCGCGGCATGCTGCCGCCGGGCTTCTCACTCGTCGGGTTCGCCCGCCGGGACTGGGAGGACCAGGACTTCGCGCAGGTCGTGCACGACTCGGTGCGCGAGCACGCCCGTACGGAGTTCCGCGAGGAGGTCTGGCAGCAGCTCGCCGAGGGCATGCGGTTCATCCCGGGTGACTTCGACGACGACGAGGCGTTCAAGCAGCTGCGCCAGACGGTCGACGAGCTGGACACGGCCCGCGGTACCAGCGGCAACTACGCCTTCTACCTCTCCGTACCGCCGAAGTTCTTCCCGAAGGTCGTGCAGCAGCTGAAGAAGCACGGCCTGGCGGACGCCCCGGAGGGATCCTGGCGGCGGGCGGTCATCGAGAAGCCGTTCGGGCACGACCTCGCGAGCGCCCGTGAGCTGAACGCGATCGTGCACGAGGTGTTCGACCCGGAGCAGGTCTTCCGGATCGACCACTACCTGGGCAAGGAGACCGTCCAGAACATCCTGGCGCTGCGGTTCGCCAACCAGATGTTCGAGCCGATCTGGAACCGCTCCTATGTCGACCATGTGCAGATCACGATGGCCGAGGACATCGGCATCGGCGGCCGGGCGGGCTACTACGACGGCATCGGCTCGGCGCGGGACGTCATCCAGAACCACCTGCTTCAGCTGATGGCGCTGACCGCCATGGAGGAGCCGGCCGCCTTCGACGCCGGGTCGCTGCTCACCGAGAAGCTGAAGGTGCTCAAGGCCGTCAAGCTGCCGGCGGACCTGGGCAGGCACACCGTGCGCGGGCAGTACGCGGCGAGCTGGCAGGGCGGCGAGCAGGTCGTCGGGTACCTCGAGGAGGACGGCATCGACGCGCGGTCGAAGACCGACACGTACGCCGCCGTCAGGCTGAACGTCGACAACCGGCGCTGGGCGGGCGTGCCGTTCTACCTGCGCACCGGCAAACGGCTCGGGCGGCGGGTCACCGAGATCGCGGTCGTCTTCCAGCGGGCGCCGCACTCGCCGTTCGACTCGACCGCCACCGAGGAGCTCGGCCAGAACGCCATCGTCATCCGCGTCCAGCCGGACGAGGGCGTGACGGTGCGGTTCGGCTCCAAGGTGCCGGGCACGTCCATGGAGATCCGGGACGTGACGATGGACTTCGCGTACGGCGAGTCGTTCACGGAGTCCAGCCCGGAGGCCTACGAGCGGCTCATCCTGGATGTCCTCCTCGGTGACGCCAATTTGTTCCCCCGTCACCAGGAAGTGGAAGAGTCCTGGAAGATCCTCGACCCGATCGAGGAGTACTGGGACACACACGGCAAGCCGGCGCAGTACGCGTCCGGGAGCTGGGGACCCGAGGAAGCCGACGAGATGCTCGCACGAGACGGACGGAGCTGGCGCAGGCCATGAAGATCGACCTGAGCGACACCACGGCAAGCAAGATCAACAAGGCGCTGGTGAAGGGCCGCCGCGCGATCGGCACGCCGGCCGTGGGCATGGTCCTGACGATGGTCATCGTCACGGACGAGGAGAACGCCTACGACTCGATCAAGGCGGCCGAGGAGGCCTCCCACGAGCACCCGTCGCGCACCCTGGTGGTCATCAAGCGGCACGCCCGCACCCCGCGCGACCGCACCCGCTCGCACCTGGACGCCGAGGTCCGGGTGGGCGCCGACGCCGGCACCGGTGAGACGGTCGTGCTGCGCATGTACGGCGAGGTGTCCGACCACGCCGACTCGGTGGTGCTGCCGCTGCTGCTGCCGGACGCGCCGGTCGTGGTGTGGTGGCCGGTGGAGGCGCCGGAGAACCCGGCGAAGGATCCGCTGGGGGCGCTGGCACAGCGCCGGATCACCGATCTGTACACCACCGAGAACCCGCAGGCCGAGCTGGAGGCCCGCGCGCGCTCCTACGCGCCCGGCGACACCGACCTCGCCTGGACCCGGCTCACCCCGTGGCGCTCCATGCTCGCCGCGGCCCTGGACCAGGCCCGGGTGCCGATCATCTCGGCGGCCGTGGAGGCCGAGGCCGACAACCCGGCCGCCGAGTTGCTGGCCCGCTGGCTGGAGGCCCGCCTCCACGTCACCGCCGAGCGGGTCGTCACCGCCGGTCCGGTCGTCACCGGCGTGCGCCTGGGCACCGAGAACGGCGAGATCGTCATCGACCGCCCCGAGGGTCCGCTGGCCACGCTGACCCTGCCGGACCAGCCGCCGCGCACCCTCGCGCTGAAGGTCCGCACCACCTCCGAACTCATCGCCGAGGAGCTCAGGCGCCTCGACGCGGACGAGATGTACGCCGTCGCCCTGCGGGGCGAGGCCACCAAGGAGACCCCTGACCATGTCTGACCCGCTGTCCGACACACCCCGTCTCACCCAGCGCCCCGAGTGGGGGGCCCTGGAGGACCACCGCGAGGACGCGCTGCAGCGCCCGCGGCTGCGTGAGCTGTTCGCGGCCGATCCCTCCCGCGCCGAGCGGTACGTCGTACGCGTCGGTGATCTGCGCATCGACTACTCCAAGCACCTGATCAACGACGAGACGCTCGCCCTGCTCCAGGAACTGGCCGCCGCCACCGACGTGTTCGGGCTGCGCGACGCGATGTTCCGCGGCGCGAGGATCAACGTCACCGAGGACCGGGCGGTGCTGCACACCGCGCTGCGGGCGCCGCGGGACGCGGTGATCGAGGTGGACGGCGACAACGTCGTGCCCAAGGTGCACGCGGTGCTCGACAAGATGAGCGACTTCGCCGAGCGCGTCCGCTCCGGCGCGTGGACCGGCCACACCGGCCGCCGGATCCGCAACGTCGTCAACATCGGCATCGGGGGCTCCGACCTCGGTCCGGCGATGGCGTACGACGCTCTTCGCCCGTTCACCGCACGGGAGTTGACGTTCCGGTTCGTGTCGAACGTCGACGGCGCCGACCTGCATGAGGCGGTGCGGGACCTGGACCCGGCGGAGACGCTGTTCATCGTCGCGTCCAAGACGTTCACCACGATCGAGACGATCACCAACGCCACGTCGGCCCGTTCCTGGCTGCTGGCCGGGCTCGGCGGTGAGGACAAGGCGGTCGCCAAGCACTTCGTCGCGCTGTCGACCAACGCCGAGAAGGTCACGGACTTCGGCATCGACCCGGACAACATGTTCGAGTTCTGGGACTGGGTCGGCGGCCGCTACTCCTACGACTCGGCGATCGGCCTGTCCCTGATGATCGCCATCGGCCCGGACCGCTTCCGGGAGATGCTCGACGGCTTCCACACCGTCGACGAGCACTTCCGCACTGCGCCCGCCGAGTCCAACGCCCCGCTGATCATGGGCCTGTTGGGTATCTGGTACGGCAACTTCTGCGCCGCCGAATCCCATGCGGTGCTGCCGTACTCGCACTACCTGTCGAAGTTCACCGCCTATCTCCAGCAGCTGGACATGGAGTCCAACGGCAAGTCGGTGGACCGGGACGGACAGGTCGTGGGCTGGACGACCGGGCCGGTGGTCTGGGGCACGCCCGGCACCAACGGGCAGCACGCCTACTACCAGCTGATCCACCAGGGCACCCGGCTGATCCCGGCCGACCTGATCGGCTTCGCCCGGCCGGTCGCCGAACTGAGCGACGAGCTCAAGGCGCAGCACGACCTGTTGATGGCGAACCTCTTCGCCCAGGGCCAGGCGCTCGCCTTCGGCAAGACCGCGGACGAGGTGCGGGCCGAGGGCGTGCCCGAGGAGCAGGTCCCGCACCGCACCTTCCAAGGCAACCACCCCACCACCACCATCCTCGCCCCCGAGCTGACCCCGTCGGTCCTCGGCCAGCTGGTCGCCCTCTATGAGCACAAGGTGTTCGTCCAGGGCGCCGTCTGGAACATCGACTCCTTCGACCAGTGGGGCGTCGAGCTGGGCAAGGTCCTCGCCAAGCGCGTCGAGCCCGCCCTCACCGAAGGGGCCGAGGTTCCCGGTCTCGATCCGTCCACGGCCGCCCTCGTGGCCGCGTACCGCTCGCTCAAGAACGCATCGGACGCGCAGGGCGTCCAGGAGGAAGTGAACTGACATGCAGATCGGTCTTGTGGGTCTCGGCAAGATGGGCGGCAACATGCGCGAGCGCCTGCGCAACGCCGGCCACACCGTCGTCGGCTACGACACCAACCCCGAACTGTCCGACGTCGCGAGCCTGGCCGACCTCGTCGACCAGCTCGACGCGCCGCGCACGGTCTGGGTCATGGTCCCGGCCGGCCGGCCCACCCAGCTCGTGATCGACCAGCTGGGGAGCCTCCTCAAGCCGTACGACACGGTGGTCGACGGGGGCAACTCCCGTTGGACGGACGACGAGCAGCACGCCAAGGAACTCAGCGCGCACGGCATCGGCTTCGTCGACGCGGGCGTCTCCGGCGGCGTGTGGGGTCTGAAGAACGGCTACGCCCTGATGGTCGGCGGCGAGAAGGAGTACGTCGACCGGCTCAAGCCGATCTTCGAGGCGCTCAAGCCGGAGGGGCCGTACGGCTACGTCCACGCGGGCAAGGTGGGCGCCGGGCACTTCGCGAAGATGGTCCACAACGGCATCGAGTACGCCATGATGCAGGCCTACGCCGAGGGCTGGGAGCTGCTGGAGAAGGTCGAGTCGGTGGACAACGTCCGGGAGGTCTTCCGCTCCTGGCAGGACGGCACGGTCATCCGGTCCTGGCTGCTGGACCTCGCGGTGAACGCCCTCGACGAGGACGAGCACCTGGAGAAGCTGAAGGGCTTCGCGCAGGACTCCGGCGAGGGCCGCTGGACCGTCGAGGCGGCCATCGACCACGCCGTGCCGCTGCCGGCGATCACCACCTCGCTGTTCGCGCGGTTCGCGTCCCGCCAGGACGACTCCCCGCAGATGAAGATGATCGCGGCGCTGCGCAACCAGTTCGGCGGGCACGCCGTCGAGTCGAAGGAGTAGTCAGCCGTGGGGGATCTGCTGTTGGTCCGCCACGGTGAGACGGAGTGGAGCAGGTCGGGACAGCACACCAGCTGGACCGACCTGCCCCTCACCCAGGACGGCGAGGAACAGGCCAAGTCCCTGGCTCCGCTGCTGTCCGGCCGGACCTTCTCACTGGCGCTGACCAGCCCGCTGCGCCGCGCGGTCCGCACGGCCGAACTGGCGGGCGTGACGGGGGCCGTACCGGAGCCCGATCTGCATGAGTGGGACTACGGCGGCTACGAGGGCGTCACCACCGTCGACATCCACCGCTCCCGCCCCCACTGGTCCCTGTGGACCGACGGAGTGCCGCCCGGACCGGACGGCCACTCCGGTGAGTCACCGGCCGAGGTGGGGGCACGCGCCGACCGGGTACTGGCCCGGGTGGACGTGGCGCTGCTGGACGGCGACGTCATCCTCGTGGCGCACGGTCACTTCCTGCGTGTCGTCACGGCCCGGCGACTGGGCCTCGCACCCGCGGACGGCCGGCTGTTCCAGCTCGCGACGGGCACGGTGAGCCGCCTGTCGACGGAGCACGGGCGGCCCGTGATCGCGGCCTGGAACACCAGGGCGTAGACCGACGAAGGCCCGGGCCGCATCCGCAGTGGGCGTCAACCCCACGCCCACTGCGGATGCGGCCCCGTGGGGTTGCTGGGATGCTGAAGTCCCCGTACGCAGTCGTACGAAGGAAGACCTCCGATGGCCGAGTCCGGGCAGCACGAGCAGCGCTACGAACGGTACGAGGGCGGCAGTCCCGAGGCGGAACGCCTGGTGTTCGAGCGGCTGGCGCGTGAGCTGATGGACGTGCAGGTCAGGAACCGGCGTGCCGGGGGCGGCGATGTCACCCGCGCCTTCCACGCCAAGGCACCGGTGGCCGTGGAGAACGCGCGGCTGCGCTTCCACGACGACCTCCCGGCAGCGCTGCGCGTGGGCTTTGCCCAGCCCGGCGCCGAGTATCCGGCGATCGTACGGCTGTCCAACGCGAGCGGCATCCGGCAGGGCGACGGCTCGCCGGATCTGCGGGGGGCGGCCGTTCGGGTGAGGGTGTCGGAGGAGGAGAGCCACGATCTGCTGGCGACCAGCCATCCCGTCTCGCACGCCCGCAACGCCCGGGAGTTCGTGGCCTTCGCCAAGGCGATGGCGGGCGCCCGCAGTCCGGTGCAGAAGGCGTTCGGGCTGTTCGTGAAGCTGCCGCTCGCCGTGGGACTCGGCACCGCCAACCGGATGCGGCGCAATGTGCAGGCGGCTGCCCGGCACACCGTCGACTCGCTGGCCTACGAGACGTACTGGAGCCGGGGCGCGATGCTGTGGGGCGACGCGGGGCCGGTGCGGTTCCTGTTCCGTCCCGCGCCGGGCACCCCGCCGGGGCCCGCGCCGGACCGACAGGACCCGGACTTCCTGCACCGTGAGTTCGCGCGTCGGCTGACGCAGGGCGCCGTCGAGTACGACCTGTGCGTGCAGCGGTTCGTGGACGAGCGGCACACACCGGTCGAGGACGCCTCGGTGGAGTGGACGGACGGGGTGGCGCCCGCGCTTCCCGTCGCCCGGCTCACGATTCCCGGCCAGGACCTGGACTGCGCCGAGGCGCGCGCGATCGCCCGCCGCATCGAGGACCTGAGCTTCAACCCCTGGTACACGACCGAGGAGTTCAGGCCGCTCGGCAACATCAACCGGGCCCGCAAGGCCGCGTACCAGGCGTCGAGCGCGCACCGGCTCGGCCTGCGGTTCGTCACCGAGGAGCCGGTCCGCAACAAGGTCCTCGGCCGTCCCGTCGAAGCGGCGTTCGCGCTGCTCAACCGGTCTGTGCCGTGGCACCGGCTGCCGACGCGGGCGAGCCTGCTGAACCTGGTGTTCCTGCGCAAGGTGCTGCGCCGGCTGAACCTGATCGACACCGAACCGCGCGAGGCGCCGCCGCGCGCGCAGCGGGTGCCCGAGCCGATCCCGGAGAGGTTGCGCGGCGAGCGGTCGTACGACGGGACGTACAACGACCTGTCGGCCCCGGGCATGGGCGCCGTCGGCGCCGCCTTCGGCCGCAATCTGCAGCCCGTCTTCCGTCCCGACCTCTTCGACACCCCGAACCCGGTAACCGTCAGCCGGCAACTCCTGTACCGCGAGAGCTTCCTGCCCGCGACCTCGCTGAACGTGCTGGCCGCCGCCTGGATCCAGTTCCAGGTGCACGACTGGGTCAACCACCGCCGCCACAGGCCTGGCGAGCGCAGTGTCGAGGTCCCGTTGCCGCCCGGCAGCGGACCGTGGCACAACACGCCCGGCGGGCCCGGCGAGAACGTGATGCGGTTCGCGGAGAACCAGGGCATCGAGGTGCCGGGCAGCCCGCCGATCCTGTTCGCCAACACCGCCTCGCACTGGTGGGACGGCTCCGAGGTGTACGGCGCCGACGAGCAGACCGCCCGCTTCCTGCGCGAGGCCGAAGGCCGCGCCGAACTCCGCCTGGAGGACGGACACTTGCCGAACGGCGGCAACGGCGGGATTCCGCTGACGGGCTTCAACGACAGCTGGTGGATGGGCCTCAGCGCCATGCACACGTTGTTCGCGCGCGAGCACAACGCGGTGTGCGCCGCGCTGCGGGCCGAGTATCCGACGATGAGCGAGGAGCGGATCCACCAGACGGCCCGTCTGGTGGTCTCGGCCCTGATCGCGAAGATCCACACGGTGGAGTGGACGCCGGCGATCCTCGCCACCGAGGCGATCGACATCGCCCTGCACACCAACTGGCAGGGGCCGCCGCAGAATTGGCTGAACCAGCTCGGGCTGTGGCTGTTCGAGTCGCACTCCCTGACCGGCATCCCCAGGACCCTGCCGGACCACCACACCGCGCCGTACTCCCTCACCGAGGACTTCGTCACCGTCTACCGCATGCACCCGCTGATCCCGGACGACTTCGAGCTGCGTGAGCACCAACTCGGGCAGCGCCTGGAGACGGTGGGCTTCCTGGACATCCAGGGCGGCGCGGCGGAGGCGCAGATCCGCAAGACGGGGCTCGCGAACAGCCTGTACTCGTTCGGCATCGCCCACCCCGGCGCGATCGCTCTCCACAACTTCCCGCGTTCCCTGCAGCAGTTCGAGCGCGAGGGCGAGATCATCGACCTGTCGGTGGTGGACCTGGTCCGGACCCGGCGGCGTGGCGTCCCGCGCTACAACGACTTCCGCGAAGGGCTGCACAAGCCCCGCCTGCGCTCCTTCGAGGAGCTGACGGAGAACGCCGAGACGCTGGCGCGGCTGAAGGAGGTGTACCGCTCGGTCGACGAGATCGACACCGTCGTAGGGCTGTTCGGTGAGAACCCGCCGACCGGGTTCGGCTTCAGCGACACCGCGTTCCGGGTGTTCATCCTGATGGCGAGCCGGCGTCTGCAGTCCGACCGCTTCCTCACCGTCGACTATCGGCCGGAGGTCTACACGCCGCTGGGCATCGACTGGGTCGAGCGGGGCGGCCTGAACTCCGTGATCCTGCGGCACTGCCCGGAACTTGCGGCGCTGCTGCCGCGCGGGGCGAGCGCGTTCGCGCCCTGGCGGGCGGTGCGGCCGACGAGTGGCTCGTCCTGAACGAGCCAGGGTGAAACAGCGGTGAGTTGACAGGTTCGGCGGCCGGCGTCAGAGTCCCGGCTGATGGAGATCAACGATCTGACGCCGGCCGAGCGCGCGGTATGGGAGGCCTTCCCCAAGGGCGCGGCTGTGGATTTCCGCGATGCGGGAGAGGAGAACCCGGCCGAGGGCGCCGACTGGGGGCCCCAACGGACCGTCCGCGCCACGGTGTTGCGGGCACTTCTGCTCAACGGCCCGACGGAGGGCGGTGAGGTGGCCGCCCTCAAGGTGGCGGGCGCGCGGATCACCGGTGTGCTGGACCTGCGGTACGCGACGGTGGACAGCATCGTGCGTCTCAGTCACTGCCACTTCGAGGACGTGCCCGATCTGTCCGGCGCCCAGCTGAAGTACCTCAATCTGACCGGGTCCCAGCTGCCCGGTCTGGCGTCCGCCCGGGTCCGGGTCGACGGTGGGCTGCGGCTGATGGGCTGCCGGTTCCGCGGGCCGGTACGGCTCGGCGGGGCGCAGGTCGCCGGGGCGCTGTATCTGGAGGGAACCGAGGTCACCGCGCCGGAGGGGACCGAGGATCCGGTCCTCCAGCTCCACCAGGTGACCATCGGGGAGGACCTGTGCGCGACACGGCTGCGCACGCGCGGGGAGATCCGGCTGAACGGCGCCACGATCAGCGGCTCGCTCCGCCTGGAGAACGCCGAGCTCCGCCATCCCGACGGCTTCGTCCTGAGCGCCGAGGCCCTCGAAGTGGGCGCCAACGTCCTGGGCAGACGCCTGAGCACGCGAGGCCGCATAGACCTGCGCGGCGCCCGCATTCCCGGTCGACTCGACCTGCTGTACAGCAGGCTGTCCAATCCCGGCGGCACCGCGATGCGGGCGAGCAGCTGTGTCATCGGCGAGGTGTGGCTGCGCGGGGGCACCCCGATGGAGGGCAGGCTCAACCTGCGCCGCTCGCAGATAGAGCACCTCAACCTGGATCCGGAGATGCTCCCGGACCAGGTCCGCCTCCTCGACCTCACGTACACGTCCCTGACCCCGCACGTGTCGCCCGAGCTTCGGCTGCCCATGCTGGAGCGGGACGAGGACACGTTCGACCCGCACGGATACGAGCAGTTGACCGCCGCATACCGCCGTACCGGCGACGAAGACGGCGCCCGGCTCGTCCAGCTGGCCAAACAGCGCCGCCACCGCACCACGCTCCCCTGGTACGGCCGCCTGTGGGGCCACGTCCAGGACGCCACCGTCGGCTACGGCTTCCGGCCGATGCGCGCCCTGGGCTGGCTGCTGTCCCTGCTCGCCGTGGGCTCCGTGGCGTTCGCGGTGCACACGCCGCCGCCCCTGAAGGCGGACGAGGCACCGCAGTTCAACCCGGTCTTCTACACCCTCGACCTGCTGCTGCCGGTGATCTCCTTCGGACAGGAACCGGCCTTCGCCCCGGAGGGCGGGCAGCAGGCCCTCGCCTACGTCCTCGTCCTCACCGGCTGGATCCTCGCCACGACGGTCATCGCCGGCGTGACGCGGACCGTCAGTCGACAGTAGGCCGGCGCAGTCACCGCGCGATGTGCTGCGCGGCCAGCCGCACGGGCGCGTTCGGGGCGCCGTAACCCCGGTAGCCGTCCCGCTGCACCAGCTCGAAGAAGACCCGGCCGACCGTCACGGTGTAGCAGTGCCGGAACTCCCCGTACGCGTCACGGTCGTAGAGGATGCCCAGCTCGCGGTACGTCTCCAGCTCGCCGTCCGCGAACTCGTACCGTGCCGCCAGGTCGTCGTGGTAATTGGCGGGGATCGGCAGCAGCCGGCCGCCGGACTCCCGGAAGCGGCGGGCGGCCGCGACCACGTCGTCCGTCGCCAGCGCAATGTGCTGGGCGTGCACGGTGTCGTCCGTGGGTGCCGCGCCGACGCTCAGGGCGATGCGGACGCTGCCGTCGGGGTTGGTGACGGCGCGGCTGCGCATCAGGCCGTACGGGTCGGCGACGTCGACGCTCTCCTGCGGGTGCAGGCCGAGGACGCTGCGGTGGAAGAGGGTCGCCTCGTCGAAGTGGTGCCAGGGCTGGACGAGGGCGAGGTGGTCGATGCGGGTCACTCCCGGATCCCGCGTGCCCTGCTCGGCGTGCCCCGTGCCCTGCTCGGCGTGCCCTGTGTCGGTGAAGTCGGCACGCCAGTTCGGCAGTTCGGGCCGGTCCGTCGCGCAGAAGAAGAGCTCCGTGCCGTCGGGGGCCGCGACCGCGTCCAGCGGGGCGTCCTGCGGAGTGCGGCGGCGGGGCAGGACCGGGGCCAGGAGGGCCTCGGCGCGGTGGGCGGCGCCGATCGGGTCCGGGGACTCCAGGCCGATCGCGGCGAGGCCGGTCCCGTCCCGGCGTGCCGAGCCTTGGGTGTTGACCAGAACACGGGCCCCGCCCTGCTGCCAGAGGTCGACCGGCTTGCTGCGGTGCCGTGCGGTGCGGGTGAAGCCGAGGGCGCCGAGTACGGCCGAGACCGGGCCGGCGTCCGGCGTGACGAGTTCGGCGAAGGCGACGCCGGTGGGGACGACGGGAGCGGGCGGCGTGGTCCGGCCGGCCTCCTCCTGGAGGACCAGCAGGGAGCGGAGGGCGTCCACGGCGGTCGGGCCGGCCTCGGCCTGACGGAAGACGTCGTTGAAGACCTCCAGGGAGAGCGGGCCGTCGTATCCCGTGCGCAGGACGTGGCGGACCAGTCCGGCGACGTCGAAGCCGCCCTGGCCGGGGAAGCAGCGGTAGTGGCGGCTCCACTGCAGGACGTCCATGGCGAGCAGCGGGGCGTCGGCGAGCTGGAGGAAGAAGATCTTCTCGCCGGGGATGTCCGCGATCCCTTCGAGGTCCTTGAGGTCGGAGCTGCGCGACAGGATGTGGAAGCTGTCCAAGCAGGTGCCGAGCGCGGGGTGGTCGGCGGCCTCGACGATGCGCCAGGCGTGGTCGTACGTGTTGACATGCCGTCCCCAGGCGAGCGCCTCGTAGGCGACGCGGATACCGAAGTCCTGGGCCAGGTCCGCGAGTTGCCCCAACTGCTCGGCGGCGAGCGCGTCGTCGTCCACCGCGCGCGGGTGCACGCTGGAGCAGACGAGGACGGTGTCGGCGCCGAGCCGCCGCATCAGCTCGAACTTGTGCCGGGCGCGCCGCAGGTTGCGGGCGAACTCGTCGGCGGGCACGGCCTCGATGTCTCGCATCGGCTGGTAGAGGTCGATGGTGAGACCGAGGTCGGCGCAGCGGGCGCGGATCTCCTCGGGGGTGAGGGGGCTGGCCAGCAGGTCGTTCTCGAAGATCTCCACACCGTCGAAGCCGGCCCGGGAGGCGGCCGTGAGCTTCTCGGTGAGGGATCCGCTGAGGGAGACGGTGGCGATGGACGTGCGCATGCCGGTACCTCTTCTCCTGGCTCTTCCTGTTCTCCTGGCTCTTGCTAGCTCGGGGTTCCCACGGCGTCCGCCAGCTCGGCGATGTCCGCGAGCATGCGCGCGCTGTCGGGCTCGCGTCCGGTGAACAGGCGGAACGCGTCGGCGGCCTGGAAGACGGCCATGCCGCCGCCGTCGAGGGTGGCGCACCCGAGGGAGCGTGCCGTGCGCAGCAGTTCCGTCTCCAGCGGGCGGTAGACCACCTCGGCGACCCACAGTCCCGGGTGGAGCAGCTCGGCCGGCAGGGGCATCCCGGGGTGGGCGGCCATGCCGGTGGGGGTGGCGTGCACCAGGCCGTCGGCGTGGGTCAGCAGTGCGGGCAGCGCGTCGAGGGCGGCGCCGGCCGCGCGGCCCGCGCCGAAGTGCCGGTTCAGGGCGGCGGCGAGATCGGCGGCGCGGTCGGCCAGCGCGTCGACCAGGGTGACCCGCTCGGCGCCGAGGGTCAGCATGGCGTGCGCGACTGCTGCGCCCGCGCCCCCGGCGCCGAGCTGCACGACCTGCTCCAGCGGCACGTCGGGCAGGCCCCGCGCGAAGGAGGCGGCGAAGCCGGTGACGTCCGTGTTGTGGCCGACGGACCGGCCGTCCTCGAAGACGACGGTGTTGACCGCGCCGAGCGCCTCGGCCTGCGGGGTGAGCGCGTCCAGGTGCTCGATGACGAGCTGCTTGCACGGGTGCGTGATGTTGAGCCCGTCGAAGCCCAGGTCGCGCGCCGCCCGCAGCAGGTCGCCCGCCGCCTCCGGCGGGACACCGTGCACGTCGATGTCGATGAGCCGGTACAGGTAGCGCAGGCCCTGGCGGTCGGCCTCCCTCTCGTGCAGCGCCGGGCTGAGCGACGGACCGATGCCGGAGCCGATCAGCCCGACGAGATACGAGTCCTTGGCGTCCTTGGCCACCGGGGGACCTCCTGAGCGGCTCACTAATGTACGAACTGGTGAGTTAGTAATAGCAGGCGAGCCGGGGCTTGGGAAGGCCTGACCCGGCGCGCGGAGCGACCGGGCTTCTACAATCACCGGCACGCGGGTGGGCCACCGGGGCGCGCTCACCCCTCGCCGAAGGAAGCCGATGACCAGCGTCGAAGAGCCGGCACGCAGCAACGGGCGGATCCGTGACGCCGCCCGCACCCAGGCCGAGATCCTCGACGTCGCGACGCAGGAGTTCGCCCGCGCCGGTTACGACGGCGCCCGCGTGGACGAGATCGCCGCCCGCACCCGGACCACGAAGCGGATGATCTATTACTACTTCGGCGGCAAGGAACAGCTGTTCACGGCCGTGCTGGAGCGGGCGTACGGCGTGATCCGGGAGGCCGAGCAGGAGCTCGACGTCGAGCATCTGGACCCGGTCGCGGCCATCCGTCGACTGGCCGAGGTGACCTTCGACCATCACGAGCGGCACCCGGACTTCATCCGCCTGGTCAGCATCGAGAACATCCACGGGGCCGAGCACATCGCCGCCTCCGAGAAGCTCGGCAAGATCGGCTCACCGGCCCTGGACGTGATCCGCCGGATCCTGGAGTCGGGACAGCGGTCCGGCCTGTTCACGGCCGACGTCGACGCCGTCGACCTGCACGCGATGATCAGCTCCTTCTGCTTCTTCCGGGTCTCCAACCGGCACACCTTCGGCGCCCTGTTCGGCCGTGACCTGGTGGATCCGGCCCAGCGCGAGCACTACCGGGCGATGCTCGGCGACATGGTGATCGCGTATCTGACGGCGGAGCGCGCGGCCGACTGAGGCGACGGGCCCAGCAGCGGACCGAGGTTCGTACGGCAGCACCTCTTGACACCCGGGAAACGTCGGCGCAACATCCGTAGCCACCGCTACTAACTACCCAGTGGGTTAATTAGCCGGGATCCGGCACTTCTCCCCTTCCCTGGTAGTCCCTCGTTTCCGCTCACTCCGCTTACGTTGGAGTCCCCTCGAAGGAGCACGCCGTGTCCGTCCCCGTCCCCCAGGCCCCGCCCGGGCAACCGAAGAAAGCCGCGACCGCCGCGTGGATCGGCAGCGCCCTCGAGTACTACGACTTCTTCATCTACGGCAGCGCCGCCGCGCTGATCTTCCCCGAGGTCTTCTTCGACGAGTCCGACCCGGCGACCGCGACCCTGCTGTCGCTGGCCACGTTCGGTGTGGCGTACGCGGCCCGGCCGATCGGCGCGCTGTTCCTCGGTCACTTCGGCGACCGGCTGGGGCGTAAGAAGATCATGGTCTTCACGCTGATCCTGATGGGCGTGTCGACGTTCCTCATCGGCTGTCTGCCCACCCGCGACCAGGTCGGCACCCTCGCGCCCGTCCTGCTGGTGCTGTGCCGGGTGCTGCAGGGCATCTCGGCGGCGGGCGAGCAGGCCAGCGCCAACTCGATGACCCTGGAACACGCGCCACCGCATCGGCGCGGCTTCTTCACCAGTTTCACACTGAGCGGCACACAGGGCGGGCAGCTGCTGGCAACCCTGGTCTTCATCCCGGTCGCGGCGCTCCCGGAGGAGCAGTTGCTGTCGTGGGGCTGGCGGGTGCCGTTCTGGATGAGCATCGCGGTCGCCGTCGTCGGCTATGTCATCCGCCGCAAGCTGGAGGAGACGCCCGCCTTCGAGCAACAGGCCGCCGCCGAGGGCGTCGTCAAGCTGCCGCTCGCGGTGCTGATGCGGGAGCACTGGGCGGATGTGCTGCGGGTGATCGCGGGTGCCCTGGTCGCCTCGGTCAGCACGATCTTCACGGTGTGGGCGCTGTCGTACGCCACCAGCGACTCGGTCGGGATGAGCAGGTCATCCATGCTGTGGGTGGGCGCTCTCGCCAACCTGGTCGCGCTCGCCGCGATCCCGCTGTGGGCCACGCTGTCGGACCGCATCGGCCGCCGCCCGGTGTATCTGATCGGCGCTGCGGGCAGCGCGGTGACGATGTTCCTCTACCTGTGGGCGATCTCGACCGGCTCCTACCCGCTGACCCTGCTGCTCGGCATCGTCGCCTTCGGAGTGGTCTACAGCGCCGCGAACGGTGTATGGCCCTCCTTGTACGGTGAGATGTTCTCCACCCGGGTCCGCCTGTCCGGCATGGCCATCGGCACCCAGATCGGCTTCGCGGTCGCCGGGTTCGCGGTCACTTTCGCAGCGCAGATCGCCGGCCCGGACGGGGACAACTGGTCCGCGGTGGCGCTCTTCACGGCGGCCCTGTGCGTGCCGCCGGTCGTGGCCGCGCTCTCGGCCCGCGAGACGGCGAAGGTTCCGACGGAGCTGCTGGGCGAGCGCGGGCCCCGGAACGTGACCCAGCCGGAGAAGGTCACGGCCTGACCCTGCGCCGACCGTGCGCCGCCCTTGTGCGAACTGCCTGGCCCCCGGACGCCGTGACGGCTCCGGGGACCCGGGCTGTCGGCGGCTCGGGACCGGCGCTGTCACCCCGACACCAGCAGCTCCGTCCAACTGTCGGCCACCCGCTCCAGGGAGAAGCCGTCCCGCACCTGTGCGCGGGCCAGCTCGCCCGCGGACCGCCAGCCCTCCTCCCCGAGCTCGGCGATCGCCTCCGCCATGGCCTCGGGGTTGTCGTGGATCCACCGCCGGTCGTAGATCTCGTCCGCGCCGGGCCACGGCAGCAGCGACGGTACGGCGCCGGAGGCCATGCCCTCGGCGGGTGCCAGGTGGAAGCTCTCGTCGTCGCTGGTGGACAGCACATGTCCGACCCTGCGCAGCCAGCCCGCCACATCCGGGCCGAACGCGTCGAAGACGACGGCGCCCTCCAGCAGCGGCGAGGTCTGCATACGGCGCAGTACGGCGTCGTAGTGCTCACGCTCCTCGGGCTTGTTCCAGATCCACCAGTACTCCCAGGGCGGCTTGGACTTGACCGACAGATGCCAGCGCCGGTCGCGGGCGCGCAGCGCCTCCAGCACGTCGAGGCCGAGGTCGAGGCGCTTGCGGCTGGGCGCGATGCCGATCATGCCGAGGCGGTGGTGGGCGCCCGGCGCCTTGGGACGGTCCAGCTGGTCGGTGTCCACCCAGTTGGGGACGACCACGACCTTGGAGGCGGGCCAGCCGGTGTGCTCGCGGGTGCGGCGGGCGTAGTACGGGCTGACGCACACCACCCGGTCGACGGCGTCGATGTCGACCTGCCGGGGCCACCCGGCGTCCAGCTCGAAGCGGTGCAGCCGTACGACGAGCCGGCTGCCGCGCCGCTTGTGGCGGCTGTACCAGACGGCGGCCGGGCCGCACCACTCGACGACCACCACGTCCGCCCAGTCGGCGAGTTCACGGCTGGCCTCCGGGTCATGGCGGGACAGCGCCGGCCAGGCGTCGACCCGTACCTCCAGGCCGGGCAGTGAGCGGAGGTGGTCGAGCAGGCGGGTGAGGAACTTCAGGTCGTGCCCGGCGACTCCGACGCGCAAGGGCCGTTGACGGGCCGTCACCGCGGTGGGCGGGGCCGGGAAGGCGCGGTCGAGGTGAGTGCGCCAGCGCTCGGCCGCGCCGTCCAGGGTGTGGTGGCGGGCGGCCTCGCGGCAACGGTCGGCCGCAAGGCGCCGGGCTTCCGGCTCGCGCGCGACCCTCGCGACGGCTTCGGCGGCGTCGTCGAGTCCGGCGCGTCCCGGCACGAACAGCGGATAGTCGGTGCCGAGCAGCGCCTCGTGCGCCGGGGTGCGGTTGAGGACAACGGGCAGGCCGAGGGTGCCGAACTCCAGGACCTTGGTGGACAGTTCGAGGCTGGAGTCGAGCACCGGGTCCCGCCAGCCGAGGCCCACGTCGCAGTCCGCGGCGATGCGCATGGCCTCCTCGCGGGGCTGTCCGCCGTGGTGGCGGACGCCGGGGGCGCCTGCCAGCGCACGCGCCATCTCGGCCTGGAAGTCGGGGTGTCCCGGGTCGTCGTGGATCTTGTCGCCGACGGTGTGCAGTTCGGCGGGGACGCCTCGCCGGGCGAGCAGTTCCGGCAGCCGGGTCATGGGCAGGGTGTTCCAGCGGGGCGCGAACTTGCCGGTGTAGACGAGCCGCAGTGGATCGTGCGGGGCGTCACGTTCAGGCATCGGGAAGTCCGGCTCGGGCACGGCGGGCGGGCTCAGCACGCACTTGCCGTACGCCTCGGGCACCCACGTCTCCAGCAAGCAGCGCAGCTCCTCGGTCTGGCACAGGAGCCGCTGCGAGGCCTCGGCGATACGGCCGAGTTCCGCGCGGGCCGCCTCGGTCATCTCGGCTGCGGACTGCGGGATGTCGGTGAGGTAGGCCCAAATCCTGCCGTCGAACACGCCGTCGGCCACGACCCGCGTGACCAGCCGACGGCCGCGCAGCACCAGCAGGTCGCAGGGGGCCTCCTCGTCGAGCCGGGTGAGCACCTGCGACGCCTGCACGGGCGACATGGGCCGGTCGGCCGGTCCCGGCAGCAGCCGCTCCTCGTGCGGGCGCACCAGGGTGACCCGGGGCAGCTCGGCCAGCGGATCGGTCAACCGTCCCGTGCGGACGGGCGACTTGAGGAGCAGCCGGGCCTCGCAGCCCGCCCGGGACAGCGCCTGCACCGTCGACTGGGCCCACACGGCGGAGCCGTCGATGAGGTTGAGGTCGACGTCGCCGTAGACGAGTGCCCGCAGCGTACGGCTCATGACGGCTCCTTCCCGCGTACGGCGAACAGACGGTGTCCTTGCCCCGCCCAACTGCCGGGATCGGTACCGGACATGTGCAGCGACCGGCGTACCAGCAGCGGACGCAGCGACGGTACGAAGACGTAGTCGTCGGCGGTCGGCGTGTGGCCCACCGCGTCGGCGCCGGAGTACTCCTGGGCGCACATGAGATCGAGCAGCAAGGTGTCCGGCCGGTCCTCGGTGAGGTCCGTCCAGTCGGCGACCCAGGACGCCCGGGGCTGCCCCCGGCGTACGGTCACTCCGGCGGCGGTGAGTTCGTCCAGCCCCGCCGGATCGGGTACGACGACCTCCACCGGGCGGTGCAACTGGCCGAGCACCTGCCCGACGAGCCGGGCGACGTCGGTACGGTCCCGGGGCGCGGCCAGCACGGCGACGCGCCGCTCGTCCAGCGGATCGGGGGCCCCGGCGAGCCGCGCCAGCTGCGACAGCCGTACCCGGGTGCTGTCCTCCCGGAACACCTCGCGCAGCCGCTCCCTGCCCTCCGCGGCCGGGTCCAGCCGGGCGAGCCGTACGCCGGTGTCGGTGTCGATGACCGCGTCCCAGGCGAGCCGGGCGAGGCCGGGCGCGGCGGAGGCGGGACCGTCCCGCCACAGCACGGCCGACCGGCCCAGCACCCGTTGCTCGGCCAGGAGTTCGGCGAGGGTGCGGTCCAGGTCGGGGGCGAGGCCGGTGCCGGTGAGCCACCAGGGTCCGTCGCCCGTGCAGGCGCTCAGCTGCACGACGAGCACGTCGGGGTCGGTGCGCTGGACGAGCAGCCGTCCGTCATGGGGCAGCAGCCGGTTGACGACCGCGTCGGCCGCGAAGTCCTCGGCGGTGGCGGGCGTGAGGATCCCGGCGACGACGAGGCGGTCGCGGGGCGCCGAGGTCAGGGCGCGGTACGCGAGGTGGAACCGGTCGTCGACAGGCGCGTCCGGCTCGGTCCGGGCCTGCGGCGCGTTTGCGGGCGCCTGCCCGGCGGTGCGGCGCCTCCCGCGCCACAGTCCGTACAGCTCCCCCGGCAGCCGGGCCGCGCCCCGCTTCGGCGAGCGCGCGGCCGACACCAGCGCCTTTCCGACCCTCAGCGAGGTCGAGCCCTCCAGCATGGCCACGCGCGCCTGCAGTACGTCGACCCGGTCACGGGCGGCACGCAGCGCGGCGGCCAGCTGCTCCTTCTCCCGTACGGCGGCGGCGAGCCGCTCGGCCAGCCCGTCCTGCCCGGCGGCGGCCCGCGTGTGCTCCGCCTCCTCGACGGTCCGCTCCAGGTCCAGCACCCGGGCGCGCAGGGACCGGGAGGCGAGGTCGGCGAAGACGTACTCGTCGGCGATCCGCAGGGCGGTGGCGTAGCCGTCGGACGGCACGGGCCGGCCGAAGAAGTCGTGCGGCGGCAGGAGCTCGTCGGTGCGGGCGATGACCGCGCCGGCGTGCAGATGAACGTAGTCGAGCGGTGCCGCGCGCAGGACCTGGCAGTGGTGGGCCACCAGATGGTCGAGGAGCCGGTGGTAGGGGAGTTCGGAGCCGCCGTGGCCGAACACGATCAGCCCGCGCGCACCGGGCCGCATCCGCGCCAGCACCGCACGAACGGCGTCCTCGCCGCCGTGCAGCTCGGCTCGGGGACCGTAGGACAGGAGGGCCAGCTCCCCCTCGGTGACGGGTCGTTCCTCGTCGCCGCGCAGGGCGACACCGGGGGGCAGGTGCAGGTACGGCTCCAGACTCAGCGCGCCTCGGGTCGCGTCCACCACCGTCGTGACGCCGTCGAGGTGCGGATGGAGCAGGTCGGTCAGGCGCATCAGCGGGTCCTCGTGAAGACGTGGAAGCCGACCCGGTTCTCCCGGAAGCCGTACGGCCTGAAGAGGGTGTGCCGCAGGCCGAGCGGCTCTAGTTCGGCGCGGTAGGCGGCGATCGGGCGGTGCACGATGTAGTCGCCGCGGGTCGTGCGATCGGCGGTGTCCTCGTCGGTGACGATCAGGCGGCCGGCAACGCGGATGAGGGAGGCCATGTTGCGCAGACCGGCCGCCCACGCCTGGTCGTCCAGTACATGGAACAGGACGTCCACGCAGACAACGATGTCGTACGGCCACGGACTGCGCCACTCGTCGAGCGCGGCGACGGCGTAGCGCGGGCCGCCGCCCTCGGCGCGGGCGTGCTCCACGGCGGTCGGACTCGCGTCGAAGGCGTCCACCCGATGGCCGCAGCGGGCCAGGGCGCGGGCGAAGTACCCCTTGCCGCAGCCCGCGTCGAGCACGAAGAGCGGGGCGGCGGGGCTGGACAGGTCACCGACGAGGGTGAGCAGGGTGCCGAGCCGCTGGGCGTAGAAGATCTCGTTGCCCGAACGGTCCAGTCCGATGTGCCCGCCGGAGGCGAGCTCGTCATGGTCGGCGTGCCGGGTGTCCCAGTACGTCCGCATGTCGTCGTGCGGGCGTGTTCCGTCGTGCGGGCGCATGTCGTCGTGCGGACGCGTTCCGTCGTGCGGCCGCGTGTCGTCGTGCGTGCGCGTGTCGTCAGCCATGGCGCTCCAGCCACGTCGTGAGCACCCGGGCGATACGGGTGCCCGCCCGGCCGTCCCAGAGCGGCGGCCCCTCACTCGCCGCCACTCCCCCGCCGTCCAGCACCTTGCGCAGCGCGGGCACCAACTCCCCGTGTGTGACAAGGCGGTTGGTGCCGTGGGTGACGGTGACGGGGCGTTCGGTCGTCGTGCGCAGGGTCAGGCACGGAACGCCCAGGACGGTCGTCTCCTCCTGCACGCCGCCCGAGTCGGTGATCACCGCGGCGGCTCCCCGCACGAGGCTCATGAACTCGACGTAACCGAGGGGGTCGAGGAGGTGGATGCCCGACGCGTCCGCGAGGCCCGCCGCACTCAGCGCCGCCCGGCCACGCGGGTGCAGCGGTACGGCCAGGTCCAGGTGGCGGGCGGCCTCCGCCAGGACGCGGGCGGCGGCAGCGGCGGCCTCCGGGTCGTCGACGTTGGCGGGCCGGTGCAGGGTGACGACGCCGTATCGCTCGGGCAGTCGATGGGCCGTTCGGGCGACCGTCGGGTCGAAATGGTCCAGATGGGTGAGCAGGGTGTCGATCATCGGGTTGCCGACGAAGTGCACGCGCTCGGCGGCGATCCCCTCGCGGGCGAGGTGGCCGACGGCCTCGGGGCTCGTGACGAACAACAGCTCCGCCAGCTGGTCGACCAGCCGCCGGTTGGCCTCCTCCGGCATCGCCATGTCGAAGCTGCGCAGTCCGGCCTCGACGTGCGCCACGGGGACGCCCAGGCGGGAGGCGACGAGCGCGGCGGCCAGCGTCGAGTTCACGTCGCCGTACACCGTGACCAGCGCGGGTGAGCGGGCGGTCAGTTCGGCCTCCAGGGCCACCAGCAGGTCGGCGATCTGGCGGGCGTGGCTGCCGGAGCCCACGCCGAGGTCGGTGTCGGGTTCGGGCAGGCCGAGTTGCCGGAAGAAGATGTCCGACATCCGCTCGTCGTAGTGCTGGCCGGTGTGCACGAGCACCTGGTCGCAGCCCGCGGCGCCCAGAGCGGCGACGACCGGCGCGGCCTTGACGAAGTTCGGCCGGGTGCCGACCACGTGGAGTACGCAGCCGTTCATGGTTTGCCTCCGTGTTGATGGCTCGGTCGCCTGCGGGCGCTTTCAGCCGGTGTCGAGACGGCGATCGTGCTCAGCCCTTCGGCTCCCTCGCGGCCGATGTCGTCGGCCCGGTGCAGGCTGGTGGGCCGTGGCCGACGTTGCGGCCTACCTTGGCGATATGTCTCGCTATGTTCGTTATGTTCCTCGGGCCATCAGTCTGGCCGCCTCCGTGGCGCTTGGCGAGCTGCGTCAGGACCCGGTGCGGGCGGCGCTGCTGGCCGTGCGTCTGATGCCGGGGCGTGCGCGGCGCGGGTTGCGGCCGCTCGAACGGCGGCTGCAGGGACGCGCCCTGGCCGCGGGGCCGGCCGCGGCGCCCGCCGCCGTGCGGGTGCCCGCGCCCTGGGGGCGGCCGTTTCAACCTGTGCCGGGCCGGGTGCTCCATCTGGTCACCAACGGGCTGCCGTTCCGGCACGCCGGCTACACCGTGCGCACGCAGAAGCTCGCCGAGGCCCAGCTGGCGGCCGGCCTCGACCCACATGTGGTCACCCGGATCGGCTTTCCCGTGACCCAGGGGATGCTGGACGCCCGCCCGTCACAGTGCGTGAACGGCATCCCGCAGCACCGGCTGCTGCCGCTGCGGCTGCCGTACGGGCAGGCCGCGTTGCTGGCCCGCAACGCCGAGTTGGCCGCCCGGCTGGTGGAGCGGCTGCGGCCCGCGGTGCTGCACGCCGCGTCCGACCACGGCAACGGGCGCGTGGCGCTCGCCCTTCGGGAGACGTACCGGCTGCCGGTGGTCTACGAGGTGCGGGGCTTCCTGGAGGAGACGTGGCTGACGCAGGCGCCGGGCCGCAGCCGGGACGACGCGACGTACCGGACGCGACGCGCCCTGGAGACGACCTGCATGCGCGAGGCCGACCTGGTGCTGACGCTGGGTGAGGCGATGAAGGCCGAGATCGTGGACCGCGGGGTGCCCGAGGAGCGGGTGCTGATCGCACCCAACGCCGTCGACGACGGCTTCCTGGCCCCACCGCCGGACGGGGCACCCGTGCGCGCCCGGCTCGGCATCGCGCCGGACGAGTTCGTCGTGGGCACCGTCAGCAGCCTCACCCCGCTCGAGGGCATCGGCACATTGCTCCATGCGGGTGAAGAACTGATTCGGCGTGGAGTCCCGCTGCGGCTGCTGATCGTCGGCGACGGCCCGGAGCGCCCCGCACTGGAGCGACTTGCCGCCCGGCTGGGCCTCGCCGACGGCGTCGTCCTGTTCACCGGCCGGGTACCACACGCCCAAGTGCGGGAATTCCACGCGGTGTTGGATGTGTTCGCGATGCCACGCACCGACGAGCGCGTCTGCCATCTGGTGACCCCCCTCAAGCCGGTCGAGGCGATGGCGAGCGGTGTTCCGGTGGCCGCGAGCGACGTCACCGCGCTGCGA
Organism: Streptomyces sp. R11; assembly: GCF_041051905.1. Taxonomy (NCBI): domain Bacteria; kingdom Bacillati; phylum Actinomycetota; class Actinomycetes; order Kitasatosporales; family Streptomycetaceae; genus Streptomyces; species Streptomyces sp. R11. The sequence continues at coordinate 7,758,773 of NZ_CP163432.1, read as the reverse complement.
GAACTGATCGAACCGGAGGTTAACGGAAGGCTGATCAAGCCTGAATCACCATATTCCTGGGCTGATGAGATCGAAATACTCCTTTACAGTCGAAAACGGCGCACTGAGTGGGGAGCAGCCGCCCGCGCGACGGTCGCGCGTGACCGCACCTGGAAGCGAGTCGCCGCCACAACCCGTGAGGCGTACCGCGCTCTGGGCAGCCTTGATGCGACGCCTTGAAGCAAGGCCTTGATGCGGGGTGAGTCCCATGCAGGTCGAACAGACTGGACCGCTCGGGGAAGAGAGCGAACCGCTCGGGGAAGCAGAACGGCCCGATCACGTGGATCTGGCGGTGATCGGGCTCGGTTACGTCGGACTGCCGCTCGCGCGTGAGGCGGCGTCGGTCGGCCTGAGAGTGGTGGGGCTGGACCGCGACCCCCGGGTCGTGGAAGCGCTCAACACCGGGCACTCCCATGTCGACGACGTCTCCGACGATGACGTCCGCCGGATGCGGGCGGCCGGGTTCAACGCGTTCACGGACGAGGACTGTCTGGCCAGTGCGCAGACCGTGGTGATCTGTGTGCCGACGCCGCTCGGCAAGGACGGCGGGCCCGACCTGGCCGCGGTCACCTCCGCCGTGCGGACGGTGGCGGCCCGGCTGCGGCCCGGACAGCTGATCGTGCTGGAGTCGACCACCTATCCGGGAACCACCGAGGAGGTCGTGCGCCCGCTCCTGGAGGAGTCCGGGCTGCGCGTCGGCGTCGACGTCGCGCTGGCGTTCTCGCCCGAGCGCATCGACCCCGGCAACACCGCGCACGGGCTGCGCACCACGCCGAAGGTGGTCGGCGGCTGCACGCCGTCCTGTGCGGCGCGCGCGGTCGCCTTCTACGGCAAGCTCGTCGACACCGTCGTCCAGGCGAAGGGCACCCGCGAGGCGGAGATGGCCAAGCTGCTGGAGAACACCTACCGGCATGTGAACATCGCCCTGGTCAACGAACTGGCCGTGATCAGCCACGAGTTGCACGTCGACCTGTGGGACGCGATCCGCTGCGCCGGCACGAAGCCGTTCGGCTTCCAGGCGTTCCGGCCCAGTCCGGGGGTCGGCGGACACTGCATTCCGATCGACCCCAACTACCTGTCGTACAAGGTGCGTTCCTCGCTCGGCTACGAGTTCCGTTTCGTGGAGCTCGCCCAGGAGATCAACCGGCGGATGCCGGAGTACGTGGTGCGCCGCGCCCAGGACCTCCTCAACACCGCCGGCCGTCCGCTGCACGGCTCACGGGTGCTGCTGCTCGGCGTCACCTACAAGCCGGACGTGGCCGACCAACGGGAGTCGCCGGCGGTGCCGGTGGCACGGCTGCTGCGGGAGCGGCAGGCCGAGGTCTGGTTCCACGACCCCCATGTGCGGGTGTGGTCCGTGGACGGGGCGAGCGTCCCGCGCGTGGACGACGTCCTGGCGGCGGCCCGCGAGCACGACCTGACGATCCTGCTCCAGGACCACTCGGCCTACGACCTGCCGGCCCTGGGCGACGGGGCCCGGATGCTGTTCGACACGCGGGGGCGGATCTTCCGGCCCGATGTCGAGGTCCTGTGACCGTCGCCTGATGCCCGGGCTGTCGTTCGCCGGTGGCTGTCGTTCTCGGGACCGTCGAAAGGTGCTCTGATGCGGATACTCGTCGTCACCGTCGTCCACCACCCCGAGGACGCGCGGATCCTGCACCGGGAGATCGCCGCCCTGCGGCAGCGCGGCCACCGGGTCGTGTACGCGGCGCCGTTCGCGGCCCGGGAGATGACACCGCGACCGTACGTCGAGGGCGTGGACCTGCCCCGGGCCGCCGGTCGGGACCGCCGTGCGGCGCTGCGTGCGGCCCGCACCCTGCTCGCCCAGCGGGGGCCCAAGGCGGACGTCGTCCTGCTGCACGACCCGGAGTTGCTGCTCGCGCTGCCCGGCACCCTGCGCCGTTGGCGACGCGGAGGACGCGCGCCCGTCACCGTGTGGGACGTGCACGAGGACACGGCGGCGGCGCTGGTGATGAAACGCTGGGTGCCACGGCCCCTGCGCCCGCCGCTGCGACTGGCCGTACGGGCCGTGGAACGACTGGCGGAACGGCATCTGCGGCTGCTGCTCGCCGAGGACGCCTACCAGCAGCGCTTCCGCCACCCCCACCCCGTGGTGGGGAACCTCGCGACGGTGCCGCCCGAGCCTCCCGAGCCGCCGGGCGACCACCGGGTCGTCTACCTGGGACACCTGTCGCGGGCACGCGGCGCTCTGGAACTCATCGAAACGGCTCGGCTGCTGGGTCCGGACGTCCAGGTCGAGGTGATCGGCGCGGCGGACCCCGAGGTGCGGGGCGCGCTCACCGAGGCCGACCGGGACGGCGTCCTGCGCTGGCACGGCTACCTGCCCAACGACCGCGCCCTCGGCCTGGTCTCCGGCGCCCTGGCCGGGCTCTCCCTCCTGCACGACCAGCCCAACTACCGCCACTCACGGCCCACCAAGGTCGTGGAGTACATGGCCCACGGCGTCCCCGTCGTCACCACACCCACCCCCCTCGCGACCGACCTGGTCGAACGCTACGGCTGCGGCCTCGTCGTCCCCTACGGCGATCCCGCTTCGGCGGCAGAGGCCGTACGACGCCTGCGCACCGACCCGGAACTGCGCCTGCGTGCGGCCACGCAGGGGTGGGAGGCAGCGCTGTCGGACCTCAACTGGGCCGATCACGCCACCGAGTTCGTGATGTGTTTGGAGTCCTGGGTGAAGGAGGCGTCCGCGCCCCCGGCACCCGCCATGCGCTGACGGGGCCTCAGCCCCGGTTGGCCCCCTTGGGGATGCCGTACGCCCGCTCCACCCGCAACCGCAGCACGAGCCTGCCGTCCCGGACCATCGCCGCCCGGAAGTCGTCCCAGTCGGGGTGCTCGCCCAGGACGTCCCGGTAGAGGCGGACGAGTTCCTCGACCGTGGCGTCGTACGGCTCCTTTGCGACCGGCGTCAGGTCGGCCGTGCCCTCGGCGACGACGTAGGCACGCCGGTCGGGGCTCGTGACGTGGTACGACGCCCGGGGGTCCCGGCGCAGATTGCGGGTCTTGGCGCGGTCGTCGGTGATCGAGACGCGGATGACTTGTTCGTCGGGGTAGTAGGCATGGCTGACGTTCGACAGCTGCGGTCGGCCGTCGCGCTTGAGGGTGACCAGCACCCCGCCGTGGCCCTCGGAGAGCAGCGTGAGCAGTGCGTTGTGGGTGGCGTCCTGAGTCATGCCTCACTCAACCCTGTCGGGCGGCCCGGGCATTCCGGCATTCCTCGTAGACACTGTCTACTCAATCATGGTAGACACTGTCTATGCCTGAGCAGGAATCCGATACGGGGCTGCGAGCCCGGCTGGTCGACGTCGGTGTGGAACTCGTGACGCGGGAGGGCGTGCAGGCGCTCACCTTGCGGGAGATCGCCCGCCGGGCAGGCGTCTCGCACGGCGCGCCCCGCCGCTACTTCCCCACCCACCTGGAGCTGCTCTCGGCGATCGCCCGCCGCGGCTTCGGCGAGCTGGCGGAGCGGGCGGCGGCTGCTGAGGCTGCGGCGAGCAGCGACGTTCCTGCGCCGGCACGAGAGCAGCTGACCGCACTGGGCCGCGTCTACCTGGAGTTCGCGCTGGGCAACCCCGGCATGTATGAGCTGATGTTCCGTCACGATCTGCTGGAGAGCGGTCACTTGGGGCTACGGGATACCAGCCTTCCCCTCTTCGGCCGACTCGTGGCACTCGTCGGACAGGTGCGCCCCGACGCCGATGCCCGTCTCGTCGCGGGGGCACTGTGGGCCAACCTGCACGGCATCGCCCAGCTCTGGGGCTGGGGCAGCCTCCAACTCGCCACGGATACGGACGACTTCGCACCCCTGCTGCGGTCGGCCCTGGACGCCCACCTCGGGGCGGACAGCGAGTGAACCCGCGTCTCACCCTCGCGAGCAGCATCGTCGGAGCCGTGATCGTCGCGCTCGACGGCACCGTCCTGACCGTCGCCCAGCCCGCCCTGCAACGCGACCTGAGCGCCTCCTTCGCACAGGTCCAGTGGACCAGCACCGGCTATCTCATCGCGGTGGCAAGCCTGTTGGTGTTCGCCGGGCGGCTCGGTGACCGGTACGGGCACCACCGGCTCTTCGGTATCGGGATGCTCGGCTTCGGGGCCGCGTCGGCCGGTATCGCGCTGGCGCCAGGCGTCGGATGGGTGATCGGGCTGCGGGTCGTGCAGGGCGTGTCCGGGGCGCTGCTTCAGCCGGCCACGCTGGGGATGCTGCGGGCCGCGTTCCCGCCCGACCGGCTGCGGACGCCGATCGCCGTGCGGACCGCCGCGATCGGGGTGGTGGCCGCTGCCGGGCCGGTGGTGGGCGGCGCGCTGGTGGCGGGGCCGGGCTGGCGGGCGGTGTTCCTGCTGAATGTCGCGCCGGCCGTCGTCTTCGGCGTGCTCGCCCTCGCCGTCCGGCGACCCCCGCGCACCACCTCCCCCGCCCGGCTCGACCTGCCCGGCGCCCTGCTGCTCGCGGTGACCCTGGCCTGCCTGGTCCACGCCCTCGTCGCGCTGCCGGGATGGGGCTGGACCGCCGCCACCGCCGCGGTCACGGGTGTCCTCTTCGTCCGGCACGAGCGCCGCGCCGTGAGCCCGCTGCTGCCGCCGGACGTCATCGGCTCGACGGCGGTCGGCTCGGCGTTCGGCATGCTGGTGTCCGCGTCGGCGGCGCTGTCCGGCGCGCTGTTCGTCGGCACGTTCCTGTTGCAGGACACGCTCGGCATGGACGCGTTCCACAGCGCCCTGGTCAGCCTGCCGCTCGCCCTGCTGATGGTCATCGCGGCGGCCACCTGCGCGGTGCTGCTGCGCCGGGCCGGGGCCCGCCGTACGACCGCGGCCGCGATGGCGCTGCTCGCACTCGGGATCCTCGTGCTCTCCCGCACGGGCGCCACCGCCGCTCTGTGCGCCGGGTTCGCCCTGGTGGGGGCCGGGTTCGGCACGGTGATGGTGGCGGCGACCCATGTCGTCGTACGCGAGGCGGCCGTCGAGTCGGCCGGTGTGGCGGGCGGGCTCCAGCAGACCGCGATGAACGTCGGACCGGTGCTGGGCGTGGCCGCCGCGACCGCTCTGATGGGGTCCGGTGATGGCCCTGAGCTGCCGCTGGGCGTCCTCGCCGCCCTCTCCCTGGCCGGTGCGGCGCTGGGCCGGGGGCTGCCGGGGCGGCACGGCGCGACGATCGACGATCATGGCCAATCGCGGGACCGTACACGCGTTCCTGCGCGACGATGAGTCTGAGGCCGTTCCGGCTGGGTATGCCGGACCGCACCTCGTCGTTCGTATTCGGAGGAGAGCGATGGCACTGCTGAGACAAGAGGTCGACCCGGGTGAGGTCGGGCTGGACGCGAAGGCGCTGGACCGCCTCGACCAGTACTTCGCCCACTACGTCGACGAGGGTCGGATACCCGGCTACCTGGTGGCCGTCGCCCGCCGCGGACGCGTCGCCCACCTCACCACGCACGGCCACCGGGACGTCGCGGCCGGGCTCCCCGTCGAGGCGGACACCCTGTGGCGGATCTACTCCATGACCAAACCGGTCACCTCGGTCGCCGCGCTGCTGCTGGTCGAGGAGGGCGAGCTGTCGCTCGACGACCCGGTCGGCCGCCATCTGCCCGCCTTCGCCGAGCCCCGGGTGTACGTGAGCGGATCCGGCACCGACACGGTGACCCGGCCGGCCGACGGGCCGCTGACCGTCCGGCATCTGATGACCCACACCGCAGGGCTGACCTTCGCCTTCTACCACACTCATCCCGTCGACGCCCTCTACCGCGACGCCAACCTGGAGTCGGCGGTGCTGCCCGGTTCCGACCTGGCCAGGACGGTCGACGTGTACGCGAGCCTGCCCCTGCAGTTCGAGCCGGGGACGCAGTGGAACTACTCGGTCGCCTCCAACGTGCTCGGCCGGGTCATCGAGGTCGTGTCCGGGCAGCCGCTCGACGAGTTCTTCGCGGAACGGATCTTCCGGCCGCTCGGGATGACCGACGCCGGGTTCTGCGTGAGCGGTGAACAGGCGGACCGGCTCTGCGAGTTGTACGGCGAGACCGAGGACGGCGGCATCGAGCCCATCCCCGGCCTTCCGCTGCACGGCCGGCCCCGCTTCCTGTCCGGCAGCGGCGGCATGGCGGCCTCCGCGCACGACGTCCACCGCTTCATGGAACTGCTGCGCCGCCGCGGCGAACTGGACGGCACCCGCCTGCTGAGTCCCGAGACCGTGGACCTGATGACGTCCAACCACCTCCCTGGCGGCGCCGACCTGCGGTCCTTCGGCAGCCGCCCCGCCCATGACGAGCCCGGCAACGACGGCCTCGGTTTCGGCCTCGGCGTCTCCGTGGTGATCGACCCGACCCGTACGAAGGCTCCGGCCGGCCTCGGCACGTACGGCTGGAGCGGCGTGGCCACCACCACGTTCTGGGTCGATCCGGGCCGCGATCTGACGGTGCAGTTCATGACCCAGGTGCGGCCGAAGACCTCGCACACGATGTTCCAGGACCTCAAACGGCTTGTGCACGAGGCCGTCACGGCGGACTGAGCCGCAGCGGGTCACATGTCCACGCGCAGGGTGAACTCCACTCCTTCCAGAGCGAGTTCGCGCAGCCACTCCTCCGAGCGGGCCGCCGTCTCGGCGGCGCGGTTCAGGCCCGCCGGCAGGGAGCCGTCCAGGATGTGCCGGACGCCGAGGGCGAGGGGGCGGGACACACAGCGGGCCATGGCGCTCTCCTCCGCGTCCCCCACGAGGTCCAGCAGGTAACTGCCTGACCAGCTCTGCCCGCCCCCGCCGCGCACATCGAGCGAGACGGCGAGGACGACCCGGTCCCGGTCGGCGTCCGTGGTGGGATAGGCGGCCGCCAACTCCCCTGCCAGGGCTGAGATCCTGGCGTCGTCGCCGGCCTTCAGCTCCTCGAAGACGGCGTCCCAGGCCTGCAGCCAGCCCTCCAGACGCAGGGTGCCCCGCACGAAGGTCTGCGGTTTCCACGCGGGCGGCAGTCCGTACTGCTCGACGAACGGAACGCTGTCGCGGTTGGGGTAGACCTCGAACGCCTCCCCGTCGACGACATGCCGCCGCGTCACCTCCCACGGCCGCTCGGCGACAGTCTCGGCACCGTCCTTGAGGTACCGGGCCGGTGCGCGCAGGGCGTTGAGGACCCCGGCGGGCGCCCAGCTGAAGCGGTACCGGAAGTCGTTCGGGACGGCGGGGACGCCGCCGCAGTACGAGGTGAGGCTGTACGACGCTGCCGTGTCGTCACCGACGGCCGCCCGGGCGCGGCCGACCAGGCAGTGGGCGAAGAGGTGGTCGATGCCCGGGTCGAGGCCGGCCTCGGTGAGGACGACGAGCCCGGCCGCCTCGGCCGCGGGCACCTGTTCGAGGACGGCGTCCGACACATAGCTGGAGCAGGCGAAGTGGGCCTGCTCCGGGATGCAGGCCGCCAGCAACCCGGCGTGCTCGGGCGCCGGCAGCATCGATACGACCACGTCACCCGGCGCCAGTTCGGCCGTCAGCGCGGAGAGCGTGTACGCGCGGGGCTCGGCACGTCCGGTGAGGCCCAGCCCGGCCAGGGCGTCGGCGGCGCGGTCCGTGGTGCGGTGCCACAGCCGTACCCGGTCGACCGTGTCGCACAGCCGGGCCAGACCGCTGCCGGTGGACAGTCCGGCGCCGACCCAGTGGACGGTGCCGCTCGCGGGCACCCGTGCGGAACTGTCAGCCATGGCGGTACTCCCCTTCTGCTTCTGCGATGCCGAGTTCGCGGCCCGCCTGGCGGTACCGGTCCCGACAGCGCCCCCAGGGCCCGCCCGTCCCGAAGTCCAGCAGCTGGGGCAGCAGCGCCGCCGAGAAGTCGGTGCTGGACTCGCGGGGCAGCAGGGAGGGCAGGTTGTCGATGGCGATCAGGTCGAGCGGGGGTTCCTTGCGCAGCCGGCGCACGGGGTCGGCCCAGTCGGTGGTGCGGTCGTAGATCGGCAGGACGTTCAGGGGGGAGCCGACGTCGACGGTCACGTCGCACAGGGTGCGCAGCCGGCGCGCGCGGTCGTCGAGGTCCTGCTCGCGCAGGAAGGGCGGAATCGGGGTGGTGGCGAGGACGGCGTTGACCAGCACGTCGTGCGCGAGCAGGGCCGGGCGGTCCAGGTCGCGGGTCTCGGCGAGGTCCCAGGGCGTGGCCGCCTCGACGCCGGCGGACATCAGCGCGAGGCGTGCGCCCCGGCCGCTGCGGCCCAGGGCACCGATCACGAGCGCGGTGAACTCCGCGTCGTCGGGGGCGGGTTGCAGGGTCGCGTCCAGCTCCTCCTTCGACGTCGGGGTGAGCGGCGCGACGAGCTTCCCGCGGTGCTGGAGGACGGCGAGGGCGGCTCCGAGATAGCCGGCCCAGAAGCCGAAGGCGGCGAGGCGACGGCCGTCGTCGTCCACCAGGTACTCCAGGTCGAGCAGGACACCGCCGCCCTGGGCGAACCGGCGGAGCAGGTCCTCGGCGCCGGGCTGCTGCTTGTAGGCGTGGCCGAAGTAGATGTGCCGGTGGGTGAGCTCGCCGGGCCGGTCCGGGAGTTCCTTCAGCCCGATGACCACGGCCCGATCGGGCGCCGACACCCAGGAGCCCGCGGGCGCGACCCGGCAGCCGACCGCCTCGTACTCCTCGACGGGAAAGATCCGCTGCGGGGACTCCTCGACCGTCAGCGTCACGCCGCTCTCGACGAGCCGGCGTGCGTCGGCCGGCACGATCGGAGTGCGTCGCTCGGTGGAACGGACCTCGTGGCGCAGCCACAGATGGAGATCGGTCATACGCGGTTGGCCTCCGGGCGCGGGGCGTCGGCCATGAACCGGCCGGCGCTCAAGGGGCTGACGTCCACGAAGGGTACGCGGCCGAGGTACAGGTCACGGATGACCTCGCCGACGGCCGGTCCCTGCAGAAAGCCATGGCCGGAGAAGCCGGTCGCGTACAGAAAACGGGATACGGAAGTCGCCTCGCCGATCAGCGCATTGTGGTCCGGCGTGACCTCGTACAGGCCCGCCCAGCCTCCCGTGCGGCGCAGGTCGAGCAGGGCGGGGGCGCGGTGCTCCATGGCCTCGGTCAGGCGAGGGATCCAGCGGTCGTGGGTGTCGGTGGCGAAGCCGGGGCGCTCGTCGGGGTCGGACATGCCGAGGAGGAGGCCGGGGCCCTCGGTGTGGAAGTAGAGGCTGGTGGTGAAGTCGATCGTCATGGGCAGTTGCGGCGGCAGCCCGGTGACCGGTTCGGTGACCGCGACCTGGCGGCGCAGCGGCACCACGGGCAGGTCCACGCCGACCATCGTCCCGATCGTGCGCGACCAGGGGCCGGCCGCGCAGATCACCGTGTCGGTGGCGATGCGTCCGATGGTCGTCGTCACGGCCGTGATCCGGTCGCCGTGCAGTTCGATGCCGGTGACGTCGTTGTGGCGTAAGAGCCGAGCCCCGTACTCGCGGGCGGCGGACGCGTAGCCGTGGACGACGGACTCGGGGGTGCAGTGGCCGTCGTCCGGCGAGAACGCGGCCGCCTGCAGTCCGTCGGTGGTGATCAGCGGGGACAGCCGTTGCGCCTCGGCTGGGTCGATCATGCGGCTCGGCACGCCGAGGGCGTTCTGCAGCCGGACGCCCGCCTCGAAGCCGGCGACGTCGTCCGGCGTGGAGAGCAGGAACAGATAGCCGACCCGGTGCAGCCCGATGTCGTACCCGGTCTCGTCCTCGAACCGGCCGAACGCCTCCAGGCTGCGTGCCCCGAGCTGGATGTTGAGCTCGTCGGAGAACTGCGCCCGCACGCCCCCGGCCGCCTTGGACGTGGAACCGGACGCCAGTTCGTCCCGCTCGACGAGGACGACGTCGCGGACCCCCGCACGGGCGAGGTGATAGGCGATGCTGGTCCCCATCACACCGCCGCCGATGACGACGACACTCGCATGCATGTTCACGGGCCCACCTTCCTGGAAGTCGTCGGTCGTTCCCTCTTCCTGTCCGGATGGGCCTCGCGGCAATCAGGACAGGTGCGCGACCGCGTCCAGATGGGGCAGGTGGTGATCGAGGCGCTCCCGCTTGGTGCGCAGGTAGGTGATGTTGTTCTCGCACGGCGGGATCAGCAGCGGGACCTGCTCGGCGATCTCGATGCCGTGCCGCAGCAACGCGTCGCGCTTGCGCGGGTTGTTCGACATGAGGCGGACGCTGTTCACGCCCAGGTCGTGCAGGATCCCGGCGGCGACGCCGTAGTCGCGGGCGTCCACGGGCAGACCGAGCGCGAGGTTGGCCTCGACGGTGTCCAGGCCCTCCGCCTGCAGGGCCATCGCCCGCAGCTTGCCGAGCAGACCGATGCCGCGGCCCTCGTGGCCCCGCAGGTAGACGACGATGCCGCTCCCCTCGGCGACGACGGCGCGCAGCGCGGAGGCCAGCTGGTCGCCGCATTCGCAGTGCTGGGATCCGAAGGCGTCGCCGGTCAGGCACTCGGAGTGCAGTCGGGTGAGGACGTTCTCCGCGCCTATCTCGCCGTAAACCAGGGCCACTTGCTCGTCACCGCGGTCGTGGTCGAGGTAGCCGATCGCACGGAATTCCCCGTACACGGTGGGCAAGGGGGCATTCACCACGCGCTCCACGCCGGAACGCTGCGTCCGCTGTGCGGACTTCTTGCCGAGGACGCCAATTTTATCTGTCATGATTCTTCAGTTCCTAAGCAGAGACGAAAGGCCGGAAAAGATGAGTGATTCGCAGACGTGGCCGGCGGCACACTCGCTGGTGCCGGCGGACACCACCGAGGACGTACGGACGCGGGGCGCGGGTGTCTCACGACAGGTCGCGGTCCTGCCCGTCGGAAGCTTCGAGCAGCACGGCCCGTACCTTCCGCTGGCGACCGACACGCTCGTGGCCTGCGCCATCGCGCGCGAGATAGCCGCCGCACATCCGGTGCACCTCCTTCCGCCGGTGACGATCTCCTGCTCGCACGAACACGCGGCCTGGCCGGGGACCGTGAGCATCTCCTCCGTGACCCTTCATGCGGTGATACGGGACATAGCGGCTTCGCTCCGCCGGTCCGGTGTCGACGCTCTGGTGCTGGTCAACGGGCACGGCGGAAATTACGTACTGGGCAATGTCGTTCAGGAGTCCTCCGCGCAGGGCGAGCGAATGGCGTTGTTCCCGGCCCCGGAGGACTGGGAGGCGGCGCGGGAGCGGGCGGGGGTGGAGACCTCACTGCTCACCGACATGCACGCGGGGGAAATTGAGACCTCCATCCTTCTGCACACTCATCCCGAATTGATCCGACCCGGTTATGAGACTTCCGATTTCGTTGCGGACGACCGCCGTCAGCTACTCACCCTCGGTATGTCCGCCTATACCGATTCGGGTGTCATAGGCCGCCCTTCGCTGGGTTCCGCGGAAAAGGGGAAGCGCCTGCTGGCGAGCCTCGCGGATTCCTTCGGCGGGTATGTGTCACTGCTGACCTCCGCGGACATTTCCGTTCGGGACACGGGAGACGCACGAAAATAGCGGCTGGGATCGGGGTCCGCCACGGCTGCGGCGGACCCGGAGCCCGTGCGCAGGCCGCTGTACCAGCGGGCGACGAGGACGAGGGCGCCGGGCAGGGCGGCCACGAAGCTGAGGACGCCGTACACGACGGCGACGGCCAGTCCGGTGTCGGCGCCGAGCCCCGCGGCGCCGAACGCCCAGGCGGTGGCGCCCTCACGGGGACCGAACCCGCCGACGTTCAGGGGCACGCCCATCGCGAGCAGGGCCAGGACGGCGAGCGGCAGCAGGACCGCCACGGAGGCGGCGGAGCCGGCGATCCTCGCGGCGAGCACGAACATCGCGATGTGGCCGGCGAGGACGACGACGGAGGACACGGCGACGCCCGGACCGTTGCGGCGGGACAGCAGGGCCTCGCGGGCCTCGCCGAGGGTCGTGCGCACGGCCGTCGGCTCGGTCCGGTCACGGCGGGACGGCGCACGGTTCATGCGCACCGCGGCCACGACGGCGAGCGTGCCCACGGCGGCGAACAGGATGAGCGGCGTGAGGTCGCGTGCCTCGTTCAGCACCGGGGACGGCATGGTCAGCAGCACGACGGCGCCGACGACGGCGAGGACGACCTGGCCGGCCGTCCGCTCGAGCACGACGGCACGGACACCGCGGCCCATGTCACCGGCGCTCTGCCCGTGCCGCACCGCCCGGTGCACATCGCCGAGGACGCCGCCCGGTAGGGCGGCGTTGAGGAACAGGGCACGGTAGTAGTCGGCGACGGCCGGCCCGAGCGGCAGCCGGATCCGCAGTCCGCGTGCCACCAACTGCCAGCGCCACGCGCTGAACACGGTGGTGACGAGCCCGATCCCGAGCGCCGCGACCAGCGCCGTCGCGTCGATCCGGCGCAGCCCGTCGAGGAAGACACCGGTACCGAGCCGCCAGAACAGCGCGACGAGGATGGCGACGCCGACGGCCGTGCCCAGGTGGGTGCGGACTGCTGGGGTGTTGAGACGGGCAAGGCGGGTGCGCAGGCGGGGGCGGCCCGGCTGTGCCGTGGGCTGGGTGCCGAGTCCGGTGGCAGGGCCCGCCTCCGGGACGGCCACGGCCCCGGTCACGGCCACGGCCTTCACTCGCCGTTCTCGCGCCTTGGTACCCGGTCGCGTGACGCGGGCCCCTGCCACCGTCTCCACGCTCATGACGCTCCGCCCGTCGGTCGCACCAGTGCCAGCAGGTCGCTGTGGTGGACCACGACATGCAACTCGCCCGCCTGGCAGGCGGCGAGGCGGTCCTGCAGATAGCGGTCGGCGCGCTCGCGCAGGTCGGGGCGCTGCTCGACCGCAGCGCCGACCCAGCCGCGCAGCCACTGGGCGGTGAGCGCGGACTCGCCGGGGCCGAGCCGCCAGGGGCTCGGGTGCACCTGGACGGTCGCACCGTGCTCGGAGAAGGCCTCCGCCGCCGCGGTGATCGCGTCCGGGCCCAGCATCCCCGAGCGCCGCTGGTGGGCGTTGAACGCCTCGGCGATCTCCTCGTCCAGCGGGTCGGACGGCGTGAGTTCGACGCGGCCGGCGACGGACAGCGTCAGCAGCGCCGGGCAGCCCGCGCCCGCGCAGGCTGCGGCGAGGGTGTCGACCTCCTCGCGGGTGAGGACGTCGAGCAGCGCGGAGGCCGTCACCAGCGAGGCACCGGCGAGGCTGTCCGGGGTGAGGCGGCCGACGTCGCCGCGGCGCGTCTCGACGGTGACGCGGCTGCCGTCCGCGGAGGAGCGCGGGGAGGCCACGGCGGCGAAGTGCAGGAGGTAGGGGTCGCGGTCGTGCAGGACCCAGTGCTGCGCGCCGTCCAGGTGGGGCGCCAGCCAGCGGCCCATGGAGCCGGTGCCGCAGCCCACGTCGTGAATCACCACGCCGGCCCGTCCGGGCAGGTTGGCGAGCCGGATCCGCAGCGGGTCGAGCAAGTCGTGCGCCCGCGCGGCGGCGTCGGCGCCCTCCCGCAGCTCCAGCCACTCGGGGGCGTAACGGGGCGGGTCGTCCGGCCCGGCGTCCCGCAGCCGCACGGTCGCCCGCTCGCCGGGACCGAGGCTGGGCCCGGCCCCGAGGATCACGGCGTCCGCGTCAGGTGCCGCCGGTACGGATACGCCGCCCATCGCGCCCTCCGCCGAAACGATCCCGCTCTGCGGTGCGGGCTGCCGCGGTCCCGGCTGGGCCGGAATCGCCCCTTCACTCTGTGCCGTTGCCGTGTCCCTCATGCGACCCTCCGGGGTTCGTTCGGCAGTCGGCCCAGTACCGAAGCCAGGCTGCGGGCCGTGCCGGCCCAGCCGTTCAGGGCTGCCCGGCGTCCCCGGGCAGCCGCCTTCAGTCGGCGTCGTACGTCCGCCTCGACGAACCAGCCGCGCAGCTCGGCGGCGATCGCGGCGGGGTTCTCCGGCGGGACGAGCATGCCGGGGACACCGCCGTCGGGGGCCCGGCCGACCGCCTCCGGCAGTCCGCCGACGTCGGTCGCGAGCACCGGGATGCCGCGTGCGAGCGCCTCCGTCACCGCCATGCCGTACGTCTCGGCGTAGGAGGTGAGCACCATCAGGTCGGCTGCGTTGTAGCTGGCGTCGAGTTCGGCGCCGGCCTGCGGGCCCGCAAGGACCAGACGGTCCTCGAGCCCGTGCTGCGCGATCAGGGACCGCAGTCCGGCCACGTACTCGGGGTCCTGGTTCAGCCCGCCCACGCAGACGCAGCTCCACGGCAGGTCGGTCACCGACGCCAGTGCCTCGACCAGCCGGTGCTGTCCCTTGCGGGGTGTCACGGCGGCCACGCACAACAGGCGGGAGACGCCGTCGGTGCCGGAGGCCAGCGGCGCGATGTCGGCGCCGGGGGCGGCGACATGGACCCGGTCGGGTGCGAGGCCGTGGTGGGAGACGAGGCGGCGGACGGCCCAGTCGCTGGTGGCGATCACGGCGGGAACGGCCCGCAGCACCGTGCGCTCCCGGGCGTCCAGCTCCGCGGCGACGGTGGGCTCCAGTCCCGTCTCGTCGCCGAGCGGCAGATGGACGAGGACCGCGAGGTTCAGCCGCTCCGCCTCCGGGACGATGATCTCGGGCACCCCGCAGGCGACCAGCCCGTCCAGCAGGACGACGGTCCCGTCGGGGAACTCCCGCAGTGTGCGGGCGAGTTCGGCGCGGTCCGCCGCAGCGGGGAGCGGCCAGCTGCCGTCCACCGCGTGCTTGTGCACCTGCCAGCCGAAGCCGGGCAGATCCAGACTCACCCGCCGGTCATAGGCGTTGCCGCCGCTCGGCGCGGACGCGTCGTCGACGCCGCCCGGCATCACGAAGTGCACGGAGCGCAGGGACATGGGGATGATCTCGGCGTTCTTCAGGGCGGAGTGCTGCACGGGCACATAGCCGAGCGCCACGTTCTCCGACTTCTCCGGGGCCTTTTCCACGGCGACGGCCTTCTCCAGGGTCACGTCGGTCACAGCGCACGCTCGTAACTCGCCCATGCGACATGCGACTCGTGCAGCGTGACCGTGAGGCCCGCGAGGCCCTTGGCGCCCTCGCCCAGCGCGCCCTTCTCGATCCGCTCGGCGAGCCGGTCGGCGATGACCTTGGCCAGGAACTCGGTGGAGGTGTTGATCCCGGCGAAGTCGGGTTCGTTGTCGAGGTTTCTGTAGTTCAGCTCACCTACGACGGCACCCAGCTCCCGAGTGGCCAGACCGATGTCGACGACGATGTTGTCGTCATCCAGCTGCTCGCGCCGGAATGTGGCGTCCACCAGGAACGTCGCTCCATGCAGGCGCTGCGCGGGCCCGAAGACGTCGCCGCGGAAGCTGTGGGCGATCATGATGTGATCGCGGACGGTGATGCTGAACAACGGACGACCCTCCAGGTGCGGTGCGCTCCTCATCCCCGCCGATCGGCTGCCGGGGATGCCGTGTAGTACGGCTCTTCGCTTCCCGTTGTTCAGCCGTCTCTCACTCTTTTCTCAGGTCAGGCGCTCTCGTCGTTCCGGATTGAACGAGTCCGTCAGAGCCTGTCCGGGTCCTGTCAGGGCGTGTCCGTGTACCTGACGCGATGACACAGGGCCGGGATCTCCCCGGAGGTGAGCTTGGGCATCACTTCGGGCAGCTCCGCGAAAGCGCTCTCCCCGGTGACGAGCGCGTCAAGGGCGGGGTCGGCGAGCAGGTCGAGAGCGAGGGCGAGCCGGTCGGCGTACGTACGGCTGGCGCTGCGGGCCGGGGAGACGGTGCCGACCTGGCTGCTTCGGATGACGAGCCTCCTGGAGTGGAAGGCCTCGCCGAGCGGCAGGGCGACCCTCCGGTCGCCGTACCAGCTGAGTTCGACGACCGTGCCCTCTGGGCGGAGCAGTTCGAGCGACCGGGCGAGGCCCTGCTCGGTGGCGCTGGCATGGACCACCAGGTCGCAGTCGCCGAGCGCCTCGTCGGGTGTGGCGAAGGCGATGCCGAGGGCCGCGGCGACCTCGGCCCGGCGCGGATCGGCGTCGACCAACTGGAGCCGCACGCCCGGGAAGCGGGCAAGCAGTGCGGCCACCGAGCAGCCGACCATGCCGCCGCCGACCACGGCGATCCGGTCGCCGACCAGGGGTGCGGCGTCCCAGAGTGCGTTGACGGCGGTCTCGACGGTGCCGGCGAGGACGGCCCGTTCGGCGGGCACGGTGTCGGGTACGACGGCGACGGCGCTCGCGGGGACGACGTACCGCGTCTGATGCGGGTACAGGCAGAAGACCGTACGGCCGACCAGTGCTGTCGGCCCCTCCTCGACCATCCCGACGCTGAGATAGCCGTACTTCACCGGGGCGGGGAAATCGCCCTCCTGGAACGGCGCGCGCATGGCCGCGTGCTGGCTCGCCGGAACCCCGCCGCGGAACACGAGCGTCTCCGTGCCCCGGCTGACTCCCGAGTACAGCGACCGCACCAGCACATCGCCCTCGCCCGGCTCCGGAAGGGCGACCTCCCGGATCTCTCCTTCACCCGGAGAGGTGAGCCAGAACGCACGTGCGGCGCGGTTCATCGGAATCCTCCTGAACGATCGTGAAGCCGTGCACGTACCGAGGTGTGCACAGGTCGCGCACAGTACGCGGCCTTGATCGACTCTGTCATCTGGCCGGAGGAATGTGCGGTGGCCCTGAACAACACTTACGACGCGAGGCTGGTCCAGCAGGAGACCGCTGTGGGAGCGGGCGTGCAGATCCTGTTGCTGGCCCTGCTCGGTTCGGCGATCGGCATGGGGCCGGCGGGCTGGCTGACCGGCCTCGTCTTCGCCATCGCCACCTGGGCGCTGCTCTCGCTGGCCCTGCACCGGTCCAGGCTGCGGTCCTTCGGCCCGGCGAACCGGGTCACCCTCGGCCGCGCGACGCTGGTGGGCGGCGTCACGGCGCTGGTCGCGGACTCCTTCCAGAGTTCACCGCCGGTGACGTTGTTCGTCGGCCTGACGGCGGTCGCCCTGATCCTCGACGGCGTGGACGGCAAGGTGGCCCGCCGTACGGGCACGTCGACCGCCCTGGGCGCACGCTTCGACATGGAGGTGGACGCGTTCCTGATCCTGGTGTTGAGCGTGTACGTCTCGATGTCGCTGGGTCCCTGGGTGCTCCTCATCGGCGCCATGCGTTACGGCTTCGTCGCCGCCGCCCGCGTCTGGCCGTGGCTGAACGCCGCGCTCCCGCCGAGCACGGCCCGCAAGACGGTCGCCGCGATGCAGGGTGTGTTCCTGCTCATGGCCGCGTCCGGCCTCTTCCCGTACCTGGCGACGTTCGCGGTCGCAGCGACGGCGCTGGCGGCGCTGGTCTGGTCGTTCGGCCGCGACATCCTGTGGCTGTACCGGAACCGGCCGTCGCGCGTGCGGCGGGCGCCGGTGGCGGAGGTACGGGAGCTGGTGGCGTCCTGAGGGGTCGGTCGTCGGACGGCCCCGGGGGCGCCGTGGACGGCAGTCAGCCGTCGAGCGGCATCCGGTACACCGTCGAGCCCCTTGCCGCGAACCCCAGACGTTCGTACAGCCTGTTCGCCGAGGACCGGTCCGGCCGCGAGGTGAGATCGACGGTCCGAGCCCCGGCCTCTCGGGCGAGCCGGACCGCCTCGCGCATCAGCAGCCCCGCGACTCCGTGACCGCGCGCGGCCCCGTCGACGACCACGTCCTCGATCCGGGCGCGCAGTCCGGACGGCACGGGAACCTGTACGAGGGTCAGCGTGCCGACGATCTCGCCGTCCGCCCGAGCGACGAGCACGGTGTTCGTGTCGCACCTCACGATGCGGCCGACCGCCGCGAGGTCCAGAGGCTTGGCGCTCCGGGACAGCTGCGGCAGCAGCCGGGCGAAGGCGGCCACGAGTTCCGCGCTCCCCTCCCGGGCGATCTCCACCTGAACGTCCATGCCGGGGACCTTACCGGCGCGGCAGCACCCCGATCGCCGCCACCGGTACGGCCGCCAGCACCAGCCACGGCACGGCGGCGGGCAGGCCGGTGTCCAGGAGACTTCCCGTGGCCGAGCTGCCGAGCAGGACGATCAGGCCGGACACCGACGACAACGCGCCGGTGTAGAGGCCCAGTCGGCCCTCCTCCGCGAGGTCGGGGACCCAGGCGCGGGCGACCGGGGCGACGAGCATCTGGCCGAGGGTGAGCAGGACGACGAAGCCGGCCGCGGGCAACAGACCCGCCGTACCGGTCCGGTCTGCGGGCCGGGCCATCGCCACCACCGCGAACCCCGCCGCGATCAGCAGCAGTCCGGCGACCATGGACCGGCGCAGGGTGAGCCGCTCCCCCACCCACCGGGTGACGGGCAGCTGGGCGATCACCACCAGCAGCGAGGACAGGGCGAACAGCCAGGCCAGCGCGGCCTGGGAGCCCGTGGCGCGCTCCACCTCCTCGGGGAGCGCGAGATAGAGCTGGTTGTAGGCGAGCAGGTAGGCGCCGTAGGCGCAGCACAGCGCTAGGAAGGGGCGGTTGCGCAGCAGCTTCCCCATGCCGCCGCGCAGCCGAACACCCCCTCGCCCGGGTATGTGCTGCGGCAGCAGCCACGCGTGCCCGGCGAGGACGAGGACGAAGATGCCGGCGCCGGCGAGGCAGACCGTACGGAAGTCCACCGACAGCAGCAGCGCGCCGAGCAGCGGCCCGACGAACGCGCCCGCCTGTCCGGCCACCGTCAGCAGCGCGAGGACGCGGGTGCGGGAGCCGCCGCCCGACTCCTCCCACACCACCGCCTGCCGGGCGACCTCGGACTCCACGGCGGGTGAGAACAGCGCGGCGGCGAACCCGATCAGCAGCACGGCACCGATGACTGCCCAGGTCTGTCGCGCGTACCCGAGCCAGGCGAACCCGGCGATCCGCAGGGCACAGCCCGTGAGCACGACCGGCCGCACGCCGTACCGATCGGCCAGCGCCCCGCCCACCACGAACAGCCCCTGCTGGCTGAACGTCCGCAGCCCCAGCACGAACCCGACCATCCAGCCCGCCATTCCGACGGCCTGTCCCAGATGCTCGGCGAGGAAGGGCAGGACGGCGAAGAAGCCGATGTTGAAGGCGAGTTGGGTGAGGATGAGGAGGCGGAGGAGAGGGGAGAGCCGGAGTCGGTCCGGTGCCCTGCGGAGGCCGCGCGACAGCAGCGAGATCATCCGGTCCTCACCAACTCCTGGGCGGGGGACTGCTGTTCGGGCACGGATACGTCCGGCTCGCGCCTGTCTGGTCGCCGCCGCCCGCTTCGCAGGCCGCCGGCCGCCGTCACCGCCAACGCACCCAACAGGGCGAGTACGGCGGCGGGGGCGAGGACCGCCCAGGGGGCGCGCTCGGCGTAGGGCTGGTTCTCGGCGAGGAGCAGGCCCCACTCCGGAGAGGGCGGCTGGGCACCCAGTCCGAGGAAGGCCAGCGAGGCGAGTGCGAGGGCGATGCCGGGCAGGCGGACCAGGGCGTGGCGGGTGACGGGTGGCACGACGGCAGGGAGCAGTTCGTGGCGCAGCAGGTACCAGGGGCCGGCGCCCAGGGCGCGGGTGGCGGCGAGATGGAGGGCGGCGCGTTCCTGACCGGGCCCGCGTCCAGGCCGAGCTGGGCGCGGATGTCCGCCAGCACCTCGGGCGTGGGGTCGCGGTCCGCCGACCGGGCCTTGAGCACGGTGAGCGCCGGGTCGGTGCGCGACAGCCACGGCAGTACGCCGATGGCGCACACCGGGGCGGCCGCGATCCCCGCACGCCACAGGAGCGTGACCGCCTGGCGCCGCACGGATCAGCGCCGGGTGCCGATGCCGACGAGGGTGCGCTCGTACGGGTCGAGGAGCTCGCCTCGGACATCGGTGCCGACGCCGGTGACGATGCGCTGGTGGACCAGCGGTACGACGGCGTCGGTACCGAGGATCTCGGCCTCGGCCGTCATGGCCGCGTCCTGCCGCTTGGCGGTGTCGGTCATGTCCGCGGCCTCGGCCACGGCCCGGTCGACGTCCTTGTCGCAGAGCAGGGCCAGGTTGTAACTGCCGTCGCACGTGTAGTCGCTGGCGAGGACACCGACGGGGTCGCCGGTGTCGACCAGGCTGTTGCGGGCGCCGACGAACGCGTCGAACTTGCCGTCCAGCGCGTCGCTCTCCAGCCGCGAGTACTCGCGCACCTCCAGCGTGACCTCGAATCCCGCCTTCTCCAGCTGCTGCTTCAGCACCTGGGCGACTTCCGGGAGCTCGGGCCGGTTGTCGTAGGTGGCGAGGGTGATCCGGGTCTTGTCGGGCTTGCCCGCCTTCGCCCGCCCGACCGGCTCGGTCCGCTTGCCGGCGGCCCAGGTGACGGCGGGCGCGTAGATGCCGGCGCCGGCGTCGGCGTATCCCTCGTAGACGCCCTTGGCCAAGGCGGAGGTGTCGACGGCCTGCCGGGCGGCGGCCCGCAGGGCGGCGTCCTTGAAGGCGCCCTTCCTCGTGTTGAGGGACAGGCTCGTGGTGCGGGTGGTGGCGGTCTCCTCGCGGGTGGCCTGGTCGAGGGTGGCGGCCTGGGCGACGGGTATCGCCTCGGCGAGGTCGACCTGGTCGGTGCGCAGGGCGCTGGCGCGGGCGGTGCCGTCGGCGACGAACTTGACGTCGATGCCGGTGGCCTGGGCACGGCCGCCCCAGTAGTCGTCGTAGCGGTCGAGGGTGGCGGCCGTGGAGCCGAGCACCTTGGTGAGTTCGAAGGGCCCGGTGGCATGGCCGACCGGGTCGACCCTGGTCTGCTTGTCCTCGTTGCCGTAGGCCTTGCCGGAGAGGATGGCGAGGGAGGGGCTGGACAGACGCAGCGGCAGGACGGGGTCGGGTCCCTCGGTGGTGATCCGTACGCCCTGGCCGCCCTCGGCCTTCGCGGTGAGGGTGACGCCGGAGAGGGCGGCGGGGACGGGCTTGGCCTGCGTGGCGTGGGTGAGGGCGGCGGCGACCGCGGCCGGGGTGACCGCGGAGCCGTCCTGGAAGGTGGCCTCGCGCAGGGTGAACAGCCAGGTGCGGTCGTTCTCCTGGCGCCAGGAGGCGGCGAGGGCGGGGGCGGCGGCGCCGTTGGCGTCCAGCGCGGTCAGGCCCTCGGTGACGCCGAGGCGGCTGAGAAGGGTGGCGTCGGCGCCGTACGGCGAGAGGTTCTCGGCGGGCGGGAAGGCGAGCGCGACTCGCAGGCGGGAGCCGTCCTGGGCGTCGCCCGCGGCGCCGGAACCGCCATCGGAGGCGAAGCAGCCGGCGAGGACGGGGGCCAGTACGAGGGCGAGGAGCGGGCGGGTTCGGCGTCGCACGGTCTATCGCTCCATCGGTATCTCGAAGTGGACGACGCCGTTCCCGCCGTCCGTGTCCTCACGCTCGTCGTGCACGACCTTGCCGAGCGACCGCCAGAAGGCTTCAGCGCCCGGCACCTTGGGGTCGGTGTGCAGGTACACGGCGCGGTAGCCGCCGTCCGCCGCCGCGAAGGCGAGCAGCTCGTCGACGAGCCGCCGCGCCAGGCCGCGCCTGCGGTGCTCGGCCCGGACGTAGACACGGCGCAGCTGCGCGGTCTCACCGGAGGGGTGGCGCTCGGCGAGCTCGCGCGGATTCGGCGGGTGGGCCGGGCCGCGCGAGTCGAGGGCGGCGGTGGCGACGACACTCCCGTCTCGCGGGTCGAGCGCGACGAGGAGGGTGTGGCGGGGCGGGGCGAGATAGGCGGCGGCCGGGTCGATGATGTCCGCGTGCCAGCGCGGCACATAGCCGGTACCGAAGTCGCGGTAGACGGTGTCGAGCATCAGGGCTCGCGCACCGTCGACGTCGTCCGGGCCGGCCGCCCTGATGCTGTAGTCGCGCACTTGCACATCATATGCATCAAGTGCGAAAGGCCTTTCCGCCCGGGGGCGGTGACTTGGCGTCGCCGGCGGACCCGGGCTTCGTACCCGGGGCCCGGCGGCGCCGGCCTGACACCGCCCGCCTCGCCACCTACCTCTTCTGTTCCACCCGAACCCAGTCCACCTCGGCCTGCACTCCCCCGCCCGCGATCCTGTCCACGCTGGACTGCGGCAGCCCCCAGTACGGAGTGGTCACCTGGTTCCAGCCGGCCGGGTAGGCCCCGCCCAGAGCGAGGTTCAGGATCACGTACTGGTTGTGGTCGTAGACCCACTGACCCCGCGTCGACTCCAGCTTGTTGCGGGTCGTCTCCTG
The DNA here is from genome assembly GCF_041051905.1 of Streptomyces sp. R11. Classification (NCBI taxonomy): domain Bacteria; kingdom Bacillati; phylum Actinomycetota; class Actinomycetes; order Kitasatosporales; family Streptomycetaceae; genus Streptomyces; species Streptomyces sp. R11. The sequence goes on along the minus strand of NZ_CP163432.1, from coordinate 7,736,708 downwards.
GACCAGGCGGTCGTCGACGTAGAAGCGCATGCCCGTCGGCGTCCATTCGACGGCGTAGGTGTGCCACTGGTCGACCGTGCCGCCGTTCGGGAAGATCTGGCGGGCTCCGATGTTGCCGTCGGCCGAGTAGCCGGGGCCGTGCAGGGCGGTGCTGGTCCAGTCCCGGTATCCGACGTTCTCCATGATGTCGGTCTCGCCGGACGCGGGCCATGAGACCGAGGGGTCGTCGACGTTGCTGCCGAGCAGCCAGAAGGCGGGCCAGAAGCCGTCGCCGACGGGGAGCTTCATGCGGGCACTGACCCGGCCGTACGTGAAGTCGAACTTCGTGTTGGTGTCGATGCGGCCGGACGTGAAGTCGTACGTGCCACCGCCGGCCTGCGTGCAGCCCTTGCAGTACTTGGCACGCAGGACCAGGTTCCCGTTCTCGGTGCGGATGCTGTCCGTCGAGTCCACGTACGCCTGCGACTCGCCGTTGACCGAACCCATCTCGGTGCCGGTCCGGACGACGCGCCACTTGGAGCGGTCGAGGGCGGCGCCGGTGAAGTCGTCGAAGAAGGCCGTCTGATACGTCCCCGGCTGCTCGGTCGGCAGCGCCGGATAGGAGGCGTCCGCACTGCCACCCGTGCCCCAGACCTGGAACTCGTACAGGGAGTAGCCGAACTGGGCGGTCGCGGGAGCCGGGTTGTGGAAGCTGCGGCGTTCCTTGCCGAGCATGCGGACGTAGCGGCCGGTCGCCGGGGAGGAGAGGGTGATCGTGTCGTGCAGGCCCACCGCCTCCGCCGGGGACTTCACGTTCGCGCGGCGGGCCGCGACTTCTGCGGCGGAGGGCTGGTGGACGGTACGCCAGGTGCGGTTGTCGTCGGAGACCTGGAGCTGGTAGTCGACGGCGTAGGCAGCCTCCCAGTAGAGGTCCGCGGAGGAGATCGTCGACGTGGCGCCCAGGTCGACGGAGATCCAGCGGTTCGCGTTCCAGTCGCTGGACCAGCGAGTGGCGTCGGCCTTGAGATCCCCCGGCCAACCGCCGTCCGTCACGAAGGCCGGTGAATTGCCCGCGTGCTGGTAGTAGTTGGCGTACGCGGGGTGGTTCAGGGCCAGGTTGGTGCGAGTGGTGGACGCCGGAGCCGGTTCACCGCCGTAGACCTTGAAGGAGTACAGCGAGTAGCCGTAGGGCGTGGCGCGTTCGAGGCCGCGCATGCGGACGTAGCGGCCGGTCACCTCCTGCGGGTAGGTGTGCGCGGTGACCGTGCCGCCGGTGCCGGCCGTCTCCGTGTAGAAGGGGGTCCAGTCCGCGCCGTTCTTCGAGACCTCCAGGACGTATCTCTTGCCGTAGGCGGCCTCCCAGTCGAGGACCACGCGGTCGACGCGGATCGTCGCGCCGAGGTCCACGCGGATCCAGGCGTCGTCGGCGAAGGGGCTGGACCACCGGGTCGCTCCGTTGCCGTCGAAGGCGAGGCCGGGTGCGGTGCCGGCGTTCTCGCTGCCGGACGCGGTGACGGCGTTCGGGTCGGCGGTGTGGGCCTCGGCCGCACGGTCGGTGTCCCATGCGGCCACCACGGCGGAGGGCGCTGCGGGCGGCGCGGCGAATGCCGAGCCGGTGCCGAGCACGGCGAGGGCGGTGAGCGCGGTCAGAAGGGTCCGTGGATGGCGGGTACGCGTACGGGATGGCATGCGGCTCTCCTTGGGGATGTGAGGGGGTTCCTCGCAAGGGGATGTGAGGGGCCTCGCAGGGTGCGCATTCCGTGCCGTGATGCCGTCGTGCCGTCGCCGTCGGGCGACCCGTCGCACCTGTCCCGGTGGCTGCGGGTCTTCGCATCACGTCTTAGTTTAGAGCGTGAGTTAAGCCTCGGAAGGCAGGCGCGTCAAGGGCTTTGACACACTCTCAGAACTTCGGCCGCAGCTCTTGACTCACACGTTCCACAGTTGAACCATTCAGCGGCAAGAGAGCGCTCCCCGCACGTCGTGACGTTCACTTCCTGAACCAGGAGAGCCGCCTGATGCTTCCTTCCTCCCCGTCCTCCGAGTCGTCTTCGATGGGTCGCCGGGCCCTGATCGGCGCCGCGATCGCCTCGGCACCGGCCGTGCTCGGCGTGTCGACCGAGGCCTCCGCGCAGACCGGCACGCAGGCCTCCCCGCAGGCTGCCGCGCGGACTTCGGCGCCCCCGTCGGCCCGGAAGGAGCCGCGCGCCCTGCCGGGCGGCGGCGACCTCGGCCCGAACGTCCTCGTCTTCGACCCGTCGACTCCGGGCATCCAGGCCCGGCTCGACGAGGTGTTCCGGCAGCAGGAGTCGGCACAGTTCGGCACCGGCCGCTACGCCCTGCTCTTCAAGCCCGGCACTTACCACGGCCTCAACGCCCAACTCGGCTTCTACACCTCGATCTCGGGCCTGGGGCTGTCCCCCGACGACACCACCATCAACGGCGACGTCACGGTCGACGCCGGCTGGTTCAACGGCAACGCCACGCAGAACTTCTGGCGTTCGGCGGAGAACCTGGCCCTCGTTCCGGTCAACGGCACCAACCGGTGGGCGGTCGCCCAAGCGGCCCCGTTCCGGCGCATGCACATACGCGGCGGACTCAACCTCTCCCCCACCGGCTACGGCTGGGCGAGCGGCGGCTACATCGCTGACAGCCGCATCGACGGCCAGGTCGGGCCGTACTCACAGCAGCAGTGGTACACCCGCGACAGCGCGATCGGCAGCTGGCTCAACGGCGTGTGGAACATGGTGTTCTCCGGCGTCGAGGGCGCCCCCGCGCAGAGCTTCCCCAACCCGCCGTACACCACGCTCGACACGACTCCCGTCTCCCGCGAGAAGCCGTTCCTGTACGTCCAGGGAAACGACTACCGGGTCTTCCTGCCGGAGAAGCGCACGAATGCCCGCGGCGTCACCTGGGGCAACGGCACACCGAGAGGCACCTCGCTGCCGCTGACGCAGTTCTACGTCGCACGGCCGGGTGTCACGGCGGCCACGCTCAACGAGGCGCTCGCCCAGGGCCTGCACCTCCTGCTCACCCCGGGGATCTACCACCTCGACCGGCCGATCCAGGTCAACCGGCCGAACACCGTCGTCCTCGGCCTCGGATACGCGACCCTCATCCCCGACAACGGCGCCACGGCCGTGCGGGTCGCCGACGTGGACGGAGTACGGCTGGCCGGCTTCCTGGTGGACGCCGGGCCCGTCAATTCGGCGACGCTGGTGGAGATCGGTCCGCGGGGCGCGTCCAGGGACCACTCCGCCAACCCGATCACGGTCCAGGACGTGTTCGTCCGCATCGGCGGGGCCGGCGCCGGCAAGGCCACCACCAGCATGGTGATCAACAGTCGGCACACGATCGTCGACCACACGTGGGTGTGGCGGGCCGACCACGGCGAGGGAGTCGGCTGGGAGACCAACCGCGCCGACTACGGCGTCGTGGTCAACGGCGACGACGTCCTGGCGACCGGCCTGTTCGTCGAGCACTTCAACAAGTACGACGTGCAGTGGTTCGGCCGGCGCGGCCGCACGATCTTCTTCCAGAACGAGAAGGCGTACGACGCCCCGAACCAGGCCGCCATCCAGAACGGCTCGATCAAGGGCTACGCCGCCTACAAGGTCGGCGACGGCGTGACCTCGCACGAGGGCTGGGGGCTGGGCAGCTACTGCTACTACAACGTCAACCCCTCGATCGTGCAGCACCACGGCTTCGCCGCCCCCGTGCGGTCCGGGGTGCGCTTCCACAACCTCCTTGTGGTCTCGCTCGGCGGCAACGGACAGTACGAGTGCGTCATCAACGACACCGGGGCGCCGACGTCGGGGACGTCGACGGTGCCCTCGACCGTGGTGTCGTATCCCTGAGGTGAAGCAGGCCGGACGAGGGCCCCGTCCGTCGAGGACGGGGCCCCTGCGGCCTAGTGCGACACCGCGGCGACCGGCGCCGGCGCATGGCCGGTGGGCCGGGTCGTGAACGCGCCGCGCCCCTGGGTCCGGCTGCGCAACCGCGTCGCGTAGCCGAACAGTTCGGCGAGCGGCACAGTTGCCGTCACGACCGCCGCGCCCGCCCGGGTGACGGAGCCCGAGACCCGGCCGCGCCGGGCCGCCAGGTCACCGAGCACCGAGCCGACCGCGTCCTCCGGCACGGTGACCGTGACCTCGACCACCGGCTCCAGGAGGACCATCGCGCAAGCGCGCAGGGCATCGCGGAGGCCGAGTCGGCCGGCCGTACGGAAGGCCGTGTCGGAGGAGTCCTTCACATGGGTCGACCCGTCGGTGAGGGTGACGCGCAGGCCGGTCACCGGATGGCCGCCGAGCGGACCCTCGGCGAGGGCGTCGCGGCAGCCGGCCTCGACGGCACGGACGTACTCCTGCGGCACCCGGCCGCCGACGACCGTCGAGCGGAACTCGAAGCCTTTGCCGCCCTGTTCGGCCGCCATGGCCGTCAGGGGCTCGACGTCGAGAACCACATGCGCGAACTGCCCGGCCCCACCGTCCTGTTTGACATGCCGGAACACGAAGCCGGACACCCCTCGGCCGACCGTCTCGCGGTACGACACCCGCGGCCGGCCGACGTTGACGTCCAGCCCGAGGTCACGCCGGATCTTCTCCACCGCGACCTCCAGATGCAGTTCACCCATGCCGGACAGCACCGTCTGGCCGGTCTCGGCGTCGGTCCGCACGACCAGCGACGGATCCTCCTCCGCCAGCCGTGCCAGCGCCGAGGCCAGCCGGTCGGTGTCGGTGGACCTGCGGGCCTCGACCGCCACCGACACCACCGGGTCGGCCACGCTCGGCGGTTCGAGGACGAGCGGGGCGTCCGGTGCGCACAGGGTGGAGCCCGGGCGAGCCGACTTCAGGCCGACGACCGCCACGATGTCCCCGGCGACGGCACGGTCGATGTGGGCATGACGGTCGGCCTGGACCCGCAGGATCCGCCCGATCCGCTCGGTGCGTCGCGCAACCGCGTCGAACACCATGCCTCCCTTCTCGATCGTTCCCGAATACACCCGCAGATAGGTCAGCCGCCCGGTCGGGGTCGCGCTCACCTTGAACGCCAGCGCCGCGAACGGTGCCGACGGGTCGGCGGGCCGCTCCTCGTCGGCGCCGTCGCGCAGGCCGCGTACCGCCGGCACGTCGAGCGGTGACGGCAGATACGCCACGACCGCGTCGAGCAGCGGCTCGACACCGCGGTTGCGGTAGGCCGAGCCGCACAGCACGACCACGCCCTCACCGCTGCGGGTCAGCTCGCGCAGGGCGGCGACCAGGCTCTCAGGGGAGAGCGCCGATCGCGCGCAGAACTCCTCCAGCGCGCCGGCATGCAGTTCGGCCACCGCCTCCTCCAGCAGCCGCCGACGCCGTTGCGCCTCGTTCAGGAGATCCTCGGGCACCGGACCTTCCACGGCCTCTTCGGCGCCGTCGGCCCACACCAGCGCACGCATGCGCACGAGGTCCACGACACCGCGGAATCCGTCCTCCGCGCCGATGGGCAACTGCACGACCAGCGGCGCAGGATGCAGACGTTCCCTGATCGACCCGACGGCCGTGTCGAGGTCGGCCCCTGCTCGGTCGAGCTTGTTGACGAACGCGATCCTCGGAACGCCGTGCCGGTCCGCCTGCCGCCACACCGACTCACTCTGCGGCTCGACGCCCGCCACGGCGTCGAACACCGCGACCGCGCCGTCCAGGACACGCAGCGAACGCTCCACCTCGTCGGCGAAGTCGACATGCCCGGGGGTGTCGATCAGGTTGATCCGGTGACCGTCCCAGGCACAACTCACCGCCGCCGCGAAGATGGTGATACCGCGGTCCCGCTCCTGCGAGTCGAAGTCGGTGACGGTCGTGCCGTCGTGGACCTCGCCCCGCTTGTGGGTGGTCCCGGTGGCGTACAGGATCCGCTCGGTGACGGTGGTCTTGCCGGCGTCGACATGGGCGAGGATGCCGAGGTTGCGGACGACGGCGAGCGTGTTGGGGTTGGTGATGTTGGTGCGCACGGCCTTTGGCCTTTCGGATGATCCGTAAGTGGAAAGGAAAGGGGGCAGCGCGATTCCCGGACGATGCGTGCACGCACATGGCGCGGTGGCGCGGGCGCACGTCGGCATGCCCTGTCGCCCCATCAAATGGGTGGCGTGACAGGTGGGTTGACGTACTCGGGCGCTCTCAGGTGCTCGTCACGGACATCCGGTGCCGGCCGCGCAGCGGGCACCGGACGGACAGGGACACCAGGATCACGTCGTACCGGTTGTACCGGTCGTACCGGGAAGGGGAGACGACGACAGCGGTGCGGTCACGCACGGCCCGGCTCCCCTCAACTCGTCACGACGACGCGCCGCCGAGTGGTGGGCGGCGCGAGCTTGTGTGGTGAGTGTAGGGAGCCGGGCGAGGTCGAAGCAGCTGATTTTTTTTCTACTGCTGGTGGTCGTCGATCGTGATGGCCGACGCCGGGCAGACCGCGGCTGCCTCGCGGGCGGCGGCGTGGAGGTCCTCGGCGGGGCTCGGTTCGAGGAGGGTGACGATGCCGTCCTCGTCACGCTGGTCGAAGACCTCGGGTGCGATCAGTACGCACTGTCCGGCGCCGCAACAGCGGTCCTGGTCCACGTTCACTTTCACGGCCGTTGCCCTCCTTCCCTGTGCGGGAGCCGTCACCACCGGACGGGCACCGTGCGCAGTCCACCGACGAGGAGCCCCTCGACCCGCTTCAACTCAACAACTGGTACGTCGAGTTGGAGTGTCGGCAGCTTGCGCAGAAGTACCTCGAGCGTGACCTGGAGCTCGGTGCGCGCCAGGCTCTGGCCCAGGCAGGCGTGCGGTCCGGCGCCGAAGGTGAGGTGGGGGTTCGGGGACCGGGACAGCACCATGTCGTCCGCGTCGGCGAAGACCCGTTCGTCACGGTTGGCGGCCGGCATGCCGCACACGACGGTCGTGCCGCTCGGCAGCAGCTCGCCGTCGACCTCGACGTCCTCGGTGAGGTAACGCCGGATGCCGAAACCGAGGTTGGCGTCAAAGCGCAGCGCCTCGTCGACCGCGGTGCGTACCAGGGCGGGATCGGTCAGCAGCAGTTCCCACCGGGTGCGGTCGGCGAGCAGCATGGCGACCATCTTGCCGATCATGTTGGCGGTGGTCTCGTGTCCGGCGACCAGGAGACCCATGGCGGTGCCGAGCAACTCGTCGTCGCTGAGCCCCTGCCCCTCTCCCTCACTCTCCCCGATCACCATGCTGATCAGGTCGTCGCCGGGTTCGGCGCGCGTCGCCGCGATGCGCGCGGACATGTACTCGGCGAACTCGGTGTACGCCGCCCGGGTCTGGGCGCCGGTGTAGCGGCTGACGTTGAGGAAGGCGTCGGACCAGTGCGAGAAGCGGTCCCGGTCCTCGGCGGGGACGCCGAGGATGTCGCAGATGACGTAGACGGGCAGCGGGAAGCCGAGGCCGGCCTTGAGGTCGGCGGGCTGTCCGCTGCGGACCATGTCGTCGACGAGGCCCTCGGCGACACGTGCCATGCCGGGGCGCAGCGCCGTCATGCGCTTGGCGGTGAAGTACTTGCCCACCTGCCGTCGCCACCGAAGGTGCGGCTCCCCGCGGTCGGGCAGGGCCAGGGTGGTGGTGCCGTCGGCGGCGGGGCCACCGGCGCCTTCGGGAGCGATCCGGGCCGCGCCGTCCTCGGCCGTCGGGCGGGTGAAACGGGGGTCGGCCAGCAGGGCTTTGACGTGGTCGTAGCGGGTCAGATAGGTCGCCTTGTCCCCGCTGGGGAGTTCAACGGTGGCCACCGGGCACCGGCCGCGCAGTTGCTCCCATTCGACCGGGGGCTCCAGGGGGTTGTCGGTGGGAAGAGGCAGCCGCAACAGGTCGTTCTCGCGCATCTGGCATCACCTTGGGTGGGGGGAGGTGGGTGAGCGACGCGGAAGCGTTCACAGCACGGCACGCTACGCACGTTGTGCATCATGCATCAAGAGTGCATGATGCACTTTCCGTGTATGGCGCAATCTCACCGTAGGGTGGGCCTCCGGAGCCTCCCGGGGCCTCAAGGGCCTCAAGGACCTCCGGGACCTCCAGGAGCTGCGGACTTGGCCGATTCGGCCTGGAAGGAGATCGGCGTGGACGCCCGAGAAGCCGCGGAGCGCATCGAGCGGGAACTGCTGATCCTCACCCGCCACAAGGAGATGCGGGCACCGCGGGGCCCACGCGGCGGGGACCCGCTGGACCAGAGCGCCTACGTGCTCCTCACTCGGCTCGAGACCCAGGGAGCGATGTCCATCCCGGACTTCGTCGAGGCCTTCGGGCTCGCGGCGTCGACGTTCACCCGGCAGACCTCGGCCCTTCTGCGCAACGGCCTGGTGGAGCGGACCCTCGATCCGTCCGGCGGGGTGGCACGCAAGTTCCGCATCACGCAGCGGGGACTCAGGCTGCTCGCGGAACAACGCGAAGGAATCGTCACCGGCCTGTCGACGGTCGTGGCCGAGTGGGCCCCCGAACACCTGGACCGGTTCATCGCCGATCTACGGCAGTTCAACACCGACATCGAACGCATCACCGGCCGCCCTTGGCCGAGGAACGCGGGGAACTGACGACGGCCCCTGGCGGCATGGCCGGCACGGTCAGCAGATCGGGCCCCGGTCGCCCACCGCGGCCCGCAGCAGATCGCGTACGAGGTCGAAATCGATCTTCTCCGGATTACGGAAGCGCAGGCATCCCTTGCCCATGTCCTGTGCGGCCAGCCGTGCCTGGAAGGCGTCACGGACATCAGGGCGCATCAGATAGAAGGAGATGTACTGCCGCTGACTCGCGAACGCGATCTCGGCCTCACCCTCGCGCTGGTACGTCGGCATGCCGTAGGCCATGACCTCGCTGAAGCCCTGCAGTTCCGCGCGGCACAACTGCCGCAGCCGCGTCAGGGCCTGCCTGCGCTCCACCGGCACCTCGGCCAGATAACCGTCGACATCCTCCGCCGCGCTCCGCACCATGCGGCGAGGCTAAGCCCCGAGGCGGTGCGGATCAATCGCTCCAACAAACAACCCGTGCGGGTCGAGGTGACCCTCGACCCGCACGGGTTGCAAATGATCTGTGTCCGAGGGGGGACTTGAACCCCCACGCCCGATAAAGGGCACTAGCACCTCAAGCTAGCGCGTCTGCCATTCCGCCACCCGGACTAGGTGTCTGCCGCCTTGCCGGGGGCCTCCCCGGTGGCGACGTGGACAACAATACCAAGGTTTCGGAGTGCCTTTCACCTGCGTTTCCGCCCACCGGGCGGGGGTCCGGGACCGCGCGGCCCGATGCCCTTAGGGTCGCATCATGAGTGACTGGCCGGTTACGCAGAGCCCTGCCGCAGGGCGTCGCCCGCGTGCGCTGTCGCCCCTCAGGGAGCATCTGCGGGACACGTTCTGGTTCGCCCCCACCGCTGCGATGGTGACCGTCTTCGCGGTCTGGCTGGTGGCGCAAGCGCTCGACGCAGCCATCGTCGAGGCGCTGCAGAAGGACGGCGACTACGAGACGCTCGACGATCTGCTGCGGTTCGCGGACGACGCGAAGGCCGTGGTGAGCGCCGTCGCCTCGGCGATGATGACCTTCATCGGCGTGGTCTTCAGCATCTCGCTGGTGGCCGTGCAGATGGCGAGCGGGCAGTTCACCCCGCGCGTGGTCCGGCTCTTCGTGCGGAGCCGGATCACCAAGGCGACCTTCGCGGTCTTCCTGGCGACCTTCGTGCTGAGCCTGCTGGTGCTGACCTCCTTCGACACCGCCGACGACGCCCGTGCCGTCACGACGGTGCCTCTGGTGCAGTCGGTTCTCACGCTCTGCATGGTCGCGTTGAGCCTGTTGCTCTTCGTGCTGTACGTGAACACCACCCTGCGGCTGATGCGGATCAGCCACGTGATCGCACGGATCGCCACCGAGTCCTTCCGGGTGGCCGCGTCGACGCCCGTGTCGGCGGACGGACCGGACACGCCCGACCTCGGCACCGCGACCGCTTGGGTGCCGCACGAGGGCCGGGCCGGGGTGCTGCGGGACGTCCACATCACGCGGTTGGTCCGGGTGGCTCGCAAACACGGCGTGGTGCTGCGGCTGATCCCCCGCATCGGGGACTTCGTGGTGCCTGGCACGCCCTTGCTATCGGTGCACGGCGGCGCGGCCCCGCCACGCCGGGCGCTGCGGTACACGATCTCGGTGGGTGTGGAGCGGACCTATCACCAGGATCTCGGCTTCGGGCTGCGACAGTTGTCCGACATCGCACTGCGCGCCCTGTCGCCCGCGATCAACGACCCGACGACCGCCGTCCAGGCGCTGGACCGTGTCGTCCAGTTCCTGGCCGCGCTGAGCCGTCGGCCGTTGGACGCCGCCCTGCACCGGGACCGGCGCGGGGTGGTGCGCCTGGTGCAGCCCGTGCCGGGGTGGACCGAGTTGGTGGATCTCGGGTTCACCGAGGTACGGGGCTGCGCCGTCGGCAGCCCGCAGGTCTCACGGCGCATGCTGGCCGGCCTGGACGACCTTCTTCTGCTCGCACCGCCGGAACGCAGCGAGCCGCTCTCGCGCCACCGCGAACTCCTCCACCAGGCGGTCGACCGCGCCGAGCAGTTCCCGTCGGACCGCGCCTTCGCCCTGCATCCGGACCGCCAGGGCATCGGCTGACCGATCGCAGATCAGCCAGGGGCGCAACAGGCCCCCAGAGCCATCGCGTCGGCGACCGACGCCGGGCACCCGCTCGGCAGAGCGCGTGGCGCACCCGGCGCCGGACGCGACGCCCCTCCTCAGGGGCTGAGCTGGTACTCCGGGAAGTTCCCGGGCAACCTCTCCCCCGCCGGCCCTTGTGTCACCGCGCGCACCAGCAGCTCGCCGCCGACGAACGCCCCGCGCCAGGACGCGCCGAAGCCGCCGAACAGTTCGTCACGGTCGCCGCGGGAGCGCGGCTTGCCGTGGCCGACCTTGAACGCGCGGATCTGCGGGGCCAGGCGGTCGTAGGTCGCCCGGTCGTCCGTGGACAGCGTGGCGACCAGCGCGCCGTTGGACGCGTTCATCGCCGCCAGCAGCTCCGCCTCCGTGTCGACCAGGACGATGGTGTCGACCGGACCGAAAGGTTCCGCATGGTGGAGCGGGGAGGACGGGGGTGGATTGAGCAGCGTGACCGGCTGGACGTACGCCGAGGTGTCCTGGCCGGGCAGGAAGCGGGCGTCCGCCGGCTTGCCCCGGTGCAGCGGGACGGCACCGCGGTCGATCGCCTCGGCGACCTGGTCCTGGAGTTCCTTCGCCTTGGCGGCGTTGATCACCGGCCCGAAGTCCAGTTGCGGGAAGGGGTCGTCGTCCCGTTTCTCCACCGCCAGCGGGTGGCCGACCCTGAGCGTGCGCACCGCCGGGAGGTACGCCGCGAGGAACTCGTCGAACAGCTCACGCTGGACGACGAAGCGCGGGTACGCCGTGCAGCGCTGTTTGCCGTAGTCGAAGAGCTTGGGCACGACCGCCGTGAGCGCGTCCCAGTCCGTGTAGTTCCAGATGCCCCAGGTGTTGAGTCCCTCCTGTTCGAGTACGTGTCGTTTGCCCAGGTCGGCGACTGCCGTGGCCACCGCGGCGCCGGTGTCGCGGCCGCCGACGAAGGAGACGCAGCCGATCTCGGGCGCCCGCACCAGCGCCTCCGACAGCTCGCCCCCGCTGCCGCTGAGGAGGGTGACGGGGATTCCCTCGCGGGCGGCCAGCGCGCAGGCCAGGGTCAGACAGGCGACACCGCCGTCGGTCGGGGTCTTGGCGATGGCCGCGTTGCCTGCCAGTGCTTGTACCAACACTGCGTGAACGAGCACGCTCATCGGGTAGTTCCAGCTCGCGATGTTGGACACCGGCCCGTCCAGCGGGGCCCGGCCGGCGACCATCGGCTCGATGCCGTCGACGTACCAGCGCACGCCGTCGATGGCCCGGTCGACGTCCGCCCGGGCCAGCCGCCAGGGCTTGCCGATCTCCCAGACGAGCAGCAGGGCGAGCAGGTCCCGGTGTTGGGTCAGGGCGTCGAGGGTGGCCGCGACGCGGGCTCGGCGCTCTTCCAGCGGGATGTGCCGCCAGGCGCGGTGCTGGTCCAGCGACGCGCGCACGGCCTGGTGGGCGGTGGCCCGGTCCAGGCGCGGCGGGCCGGCGATCGGGCCGCCGTCGACGGGGCTGGTGGCGGGCAGGGCCCGGCCGTCCGCCTGCCAGGTGGAGTTCCAGAGGTTGAGGACACGGTCGTCCCGGAAGGCCTCGGGGGCGACCGCGAGGCAGCGCTGCCAGGCGTCGGCCCACGAGGTGCCGGATTTGAGGGTGAGGGTGGTTGCCATCGGATTCTCCGCTCTCGGTGCACAGTCGAGAGAAACAGGGGCCCGCAGGGCCCTTCCGGGGAAGGGCGGTGCTGGGAGACGGGCGGGCGGTCGTACATGGCTACGGCGGAAGCTAGCGGGATGCACGCTCGCCTGAAAGTGACTCCGCGTGGACTATGAGTGACATCACGTGTCCGCGTCCAGGCGGTCCAGGACCAGGCGCGCCGTCTCGGTGGGCGTGCCGCCGACCCGTACCCCCACCGCCTCCAGCGCCTCCTTCTTCGCCGCGGCCGTGCCGGACGTGCCGGACACGATCGCGCCCGCGTGCCCCATCGTCTTGCCCTCGGGGGCGGTGAATCCGGCGATGTAGCCGACCACCGGCTTGGTGACGTGGCCGCGGATGTAGGCGGCCGCGCGCTCCTCCGCGTCGCCGCCGATCTCCCCTATGAGGACGATGAGTTCGGTGTCGGGGTCGTCCTGGAAGGCTGCCAGGCAGTCGATGTGGGTGGTGCCGACGACCGGGTCGCCGCCGATGCCGACACACGTAGAAAAGCCGATGTCGCGCAGCTCGTACATCAGTTGGTAAGTGAGCGTGCCGGACTTGGAGACCAGGCCGATGCGGCCGGGCTTGGTGATGTCGGCCGGGATGATGCCCGCGTTGGACTGGCCAGGGGTGATCAGGCCGGGGCAGTTGGGGCCGATGATGCGGGTGCCCTTCGCCTTCGCGTACGAGGTGAAGGCGACGGAGTCGTGGACCGGGATGCCCTCCGTGATGACGACGGCGAGTCCGATGCCTGCGTCGGCGGCCTCGACGACTGCCGCCTTCGTGAAGGCGGGCGGCACGAAGACCACGGTCACGTCGGCGCCGGTCGCGCGCATCCCGTCGGCGACCGACCCGAAGACGGGGACGGCTCGGTCGTCGAAGTCGACGGTGCGGCCGGCCTTGCGCGGGTTGACGCCGCCGACGACGTTCGTGCCGGCGGCGAGCATGCGCCGGGTGTGCTTCATGCCTTCGCCGCCGGTCATGCCCTGGACGAGGACCTTGCTCTCCTTGGTGAGGTAGATGGCCATGTCGTCACGTCTCCTCAGGCTGTGGTGGCGAGTTGAGCGGCCCGCAGCGCGGCGCCGTCCATGGTGGCGGCCTGCTGGACCAGGGGGTGGGCGCGGTCGTCGAGGATGGCCCGGCCCCGGGCGGCGTTGTTTCCGTCGAGGCGCACGACGAGTGGCTTGGTCAACTGGACGGTGTCCAGCGCCTGCACGATGCCGTCGGCGACGGCGTCACAGGCGGTGATCCCGCCGAAGACGTTGACGAAGACCGACTTCACGGCCGGGTCGGAGAGGATGACCGACAGCCCGTCGGCCATGATCTGGGCCGATGCGCCGCCGCCGATGTCGAGGAAGTTCGCGGGGCGGGCACCGCAGCCCGCGACGACGTCGAGGGTGGACATGACGAGGCCGGCGCCGTTGCCGATGATGCCGACCTCGCCGTCGAGCTTGACGTAGTTGAGGCCCTTTGCGGCCGCCGCGGCCTCCAGCGCGTCGTCGTGCTCCACGCCCTCGGCGCCCCAACGTGCCTGCCGGAAGCGGGCGTTGTCGTCGAGGGTGACCTTGCCGTCGAGGGCGAGGATCTGTCCCTGTCCGGTACGGACCAGCGGGTTCACCTCGACCAGGACGGCGTCCTCGCGGACCAGCACCTCCCAGAGTCGTATGAGGACGTCGACGGTCTGCGGCGGCAGTCCGGCCGCTTCCGCGATCTCGGCGGCCTTCGCTGAGGTGACGCCCTCGGCGGGGTCGACGGGGACGCGGGCCACGGCCTCCGGACGAGTGGCAGCCACCTCCTCGATGTCCATTCCGCCTTCGGCCGAGGCGATCGCGAGGAAGCGGCCCGCCGCGCGGTCGAGGACGAAGGACACGTAGAACTCGGTCTCGATGTCGACGGGTTGGGCCAGCATCACCTTGCCGACCGTGTGGCCCTTGATGTCCATGCCGAGGATCTGGCGTGCCGTGAGCTCGGCAGCGGCAGGGTCCGCGGCGAGCTTCACGCCGCCCGCCTTGCCCCGGCCACCGGTCTTCACCTGCGCCTTGACCACGACCCGGCCACCGAGCCGACGTGCGATCTCGCGGGCTTCCTTGGGTGAGTCGGTCACCTCAGCCCTCGGCACCAAGATGCCGTGTTCCTTGAAGAGTTCCCTTGCCTGGTGCTCGTACAGGTCCATTCCGGCTCCTGACTCAAAAGTGCCGCACGCCCCCTGGACACCACCCACCGGATGCGGGATAACAAGGTTCATACAGTATTCGTCGACTGTATGCAATGTACCGCGAGAGCCGTTCCAACCCCCTACGAAGGGACAGGACTTCGCCATGCCCGACGACACCCAGGACGTCATTTCCGGTGGTCATCTCGTTGCCAAGGCGCTGAAGGCCGAGGGGGTCGACCGCATCTACACCTTGTGCGGCGGCCACATCATCGACATCTACGACGGCTGCGTCGACGAGGGCATCGAAGTCGTCGACGTCCGCCACGAGCAGGTCGCCGCCCACGCCGCCGACGGCTACGCCCGCATCACCGGCAAGCCCGGCTGCGCGGTCGTCACCGCGGGTCCCGGCACCACCGACGCCGTCACCGGCGTCGCCAACGCCTTCCGCGCCGAGTCCCCGATGCTGCTCATCGGCGGCCAGGGCGCCCTCACCCAGCACAAGATGGGGTCCCTGCAGGACCTGCCGCACGTCGACATGATGACGCCGATCACCAAGTTCGCGGCGGCCGTGCCGGACACGGCGCGCGCGGCGGACATGGTGTCGATGGCGTTCCGCGAGTGCTACCACGGTGCGCCCGGGCCCTCCTTCCTGGAGATCCCGCGCGACGTCCTCGACGCCAAGGTGCCGGCGGCCAAGGCACGCGTGCCCAAGGCCGGCGCCTACCGTGCCTCCACCCGCTCGGCCGGCGACCCCGAGGCCATCGAGAAGCTCGCCGACCTGCTGGTCCACGCCGAGAAGCCGGCCATCCTGCTCGGCAGCCAGGTATGGACGACACGCGGCACCGAGGCGGCCATCGAGCTCGTCCGCACCCTCAACATCCCCGCGTACATGAACGGGGCCGGCCGCGGCACGCTCCCGCCCGGCGACCCGCACCACTTCCAGCTGTCGCGCCGGTACGCATTCTCCAACGCCGACGTCATCGTCATCGTCGGCACGCCCTTCGACTTCCGCATGGGCTACGGCAAGCGGCTGTCGCCCGATGCGACCGTCGTGCAGATCGACCTCGACTACCGCACCGTCGGCAAGAACCGCGATATCGACCTCGGGATCGTGGGCGACGCCGGGCTGGTGCTGAAGTCGGTGACCGAGGCCGCCTCCGGGCGCGTCAACGGGGGCGCGTCGAAGCGCAAGGAGTGGCTCGACGAGCTGCGCGCTGCCGAACAGACCGCCCTGGAGAAGCGGCTGCCGAGCCTGAAGTCGGACGCCTCACCGATCCACCCGTACCGGCTGGTCAGCGAGATCAACGACTTCCTGACCGAGGACTCGATCTACATCGGCGACGGCGGCGACATCGTCACCTTCTCCGGGCAGGTCGTGCAGCCCAAGTCGCCCGGGCACTGGATGGACCCGGGACCGCTGGGCACGCTCGGCGTCGGGGTGCCGTTCGTGCTCGCGGCCAAGCAGGCCCGGCCCGACAAGGAGGTCGTCGCGCTCTTCGGCGACGGCGCGTTCTCCCTCACCGGCTGGGACTTCGAGACTCTCGTCCGCTACAACCTCCCCTTCGTCGGCATCGTCGGCAACAACTCCTCGATGAACCAGATCCGCTACGGCCAGGCCCAGAAGTACGGCCTGGAGCGCGAGCGGGTCGGCAACACGCTCGGCGACGTCCACTACGACAAGTTCGCGCAGATGCTCGGCGGTTACGGCGAGGAGGTCCGTGACCCCGCCGACATCGGCCCCGCCCTGCGGCGCGCCCGCGAGTCCGGGAAGCCCTCGCTGATCAACGTCTGGGTCGATCCCGACGCGTACGCCCCCGGAACCATGAACCAGACCATGTACAAGTGAGGTGGCCTCCATGACTGGAACGCCGACCAAGGCTCTCGAAGGCATCCGCGTCCTGGACATGACTCATGTCCAATCCGGCCCCTCCGCGACCCAGCTGCTCGCCTGGCTCGGCGCGGACGTCGTCAAGCTGGAGGCGCCGACCGGTGACATCACGCGCAAGCAGCTGCGCGATCTCCCGGACGTCGACTCCCTCTACTTCACGATGCTCAATTGCAACAAGCGGAGCATCACCCTCAACACCAAGACCGAGCGCGGCAAGGAGATCCTCACCGAGCTGATCCGGCGCTCCGACGTCATGGTCGAGAACTTCGGACCGGGCGCGGTCGACCGCATGGGCTTCACCTGGGACCGCATCCAGGAGATCAATCCGCGTATCGTCTATGCCTCCATCAAGGGGTTCGGCGACGGTCCGTACACCAACTTCAAGGCGTACGAGGTCGTCGCGCAGGCCATGGGTGGGTCGATGTCGACCACCGGTTTCGAGGACGGGCCGCCGCTGGCGACCGGAGCCCAGATCGGGGACTCGGGGACGGGTGTGCACGCCGTCGCGGGGATTCTCGCGGCGCTGTTCCAGCGCGAGAACACCGGGCGTGGGCAGCGGGTCAACGTGGCCATGCAGCACGCTGTACTCAACCTGTGCCGGGTGAAGCTGAGGGACCAGCAGCGCCTGACACATGGGCCGCTTGCTGAATATCCGAACGAGGACTTCGGCACGGAAGTTCCCCGCTCGGGAAACGCGTCCGGCGGCGGTCAGCCCGGCTGGGCGGTCAAGTGCGCGCCGGGCGGCCCGAACGACTACGTGTACGTCATCGTGCAGCCGGTCGGCTGGCAGCCGCTCAGCGAGCTCATCGGCCGGCCCGAACTCGCCGACGACCCCGAGTGGGCGACGCCGGAGGCCCGGCTGCCCAAGCTGAGCAAGATGTTCCAGCTGATCGAGGAGTGGTCCTCGACCCTGCCCAAGTGGGAGGTGCTGGAGCGGCTCAACGCACACAACATCCCGTGCGGGCCGATCCTTTCCACCAAGGAGATCATCGAGGACTCCTCGCTGGTCGCCAACGAGATGGTCGTCACCGTGCCGCACCCCGAGCGGGGCGACTTCGTGACCGTCGGCAGCCCGCTGAAGCTCTCCGACTCCCCCGTCGAGGTGAGCAGTTCGCCGTTGCTCGGCCAGCACAACGAAGAGGTCTACGTCGGCGAGCTCGGCCTCGGCGACGAGGAACTGCGCCTGCTCAAGTCGAACGGAGTGATCTGACGTGATGGCCGAAGACCGCGTCCTGCGGGTGCGGACGCTCCTCGACTCCGTGCGGGGTGAGGGACGCACGGCGCTGACCGCGCCCGAGGGCAAGGTGATCGCCGACGCTTACGGGATCGCCGTACCCGGCGAGGAACTCGCGACGGACGTCGACGAGGCGGTGGCCTACGCGGCGCGCTTCGGCGGGCCGGTGGTGATGAAGATCGTCTCGCCCGACATCCTGCACAAGACCGACGCCGGCGGCGTGATCGTCGGGGTCGAGGGCGCGACGGACGTACGGGCCGCCTTCCACAAGATCATCGACAACGCCCGCGCGTACGACGCGGATGCGCGCATCGAGGGCGTGCAGGTCCAGGAACTGCTCCCGCAGGGGCAGGAGGTCATCGTCGGCGCGGTCACCGACCCGACATTCGGGAAGGTGGTCGCCTTCGGGCTCGGCGGAGTGCTCGTCGAGGTCCTCAAGGACGTGACCTTCCGGCTCGCGCCTGTGGACGCCGACGAGGCGCTGTCCATGCTGGACTCGATCCGGGCGGCGGAGATCCTGCGCGGGGTGCGCGGC
Organism: Streptomyces sp. R11; assembly: GCF_041051905.1. NCBI lineage: Bacteria > Bacillati > Actinomycetota > Actinomycetes > Kitasatosporales > Streptomycetaceae > Streptomyces > Streptomyces sp. R11. The sequence goes on along the minus strand of NZ_CP163432.1, from coordinate 7,718,624 downwards.
CAGGCGGCCGTGGACCGGTGGGCGCTCGCCGAGCAGATCCGCCGTGTCTCGCAGCTCGTGGCGGACTTCCCGGAGATCGCCGAGGTGGACCTCAACCCGGTGATCGCGACCGCGGAGGGGGCGGTCGCGGCCGACATCCGCGTGATCCTCGCCGAAGCGACCGCGAAGCCGCGTCGCCGCTACTCGCGCGAGGAGATCCTCACCTCGATGCGCCGCCTGATGCAGCCGTCGTCGGTCGCCGTCATCGGCGCCTCCAACGAGCAGGGCAAGATCGGTAATTCGGTCATGCGCAACCTCATCGACGGTGGTTTCGCCGGGGACATCCATCCGGTGAACCCCAAGGCCGATGACATTCTGGGCCGCAAGGCGTACAAGAGTGTGACGGACGTTCCCGGTGAGGTGGATGTGGCGGTCTTCGCTATCCCCGCCAAGTTCGTGGCCTCGGCCCTGGAGGAGGTGGGACGCAAGGGGATCCCGAATGCCGTGCTGATCCCCTCCGGGTTCGCGGAGACCGGTGAGCACGAACTCCAGGAGGAGATCGTGGCCATCGCCGAGCGGCACGGCGTCCGGCTGCTCGGGCCGAACATCTACGGCTACTACTCGACGTGGCAGGACCTGTGCGCCACGTTCTGCACGCCGTACGACGTCAAGGGCGGGGTGGCGCTGACCTCGCAGTCCGGCGGCATCGGGATGGCCATCCTGGGCTTCGCTCGGACCACGAAGACGGGCGTGTCGGCGATCGTCGGCCTCGGTAACAAGTCGGACCTGGACGAGGACGACCTGCTGACCTGGTTCGGCGAGGACCCGCACACCGAGTGCATCGCGATGCACCTGGAGGACCTCAAGGACGGGCGCGCGTTCGTCGAGGCCGCGCGGGCGACCGTCCCGAAGAAGCCGGTCGTCGTCCTCAAGGCAGGTCGTACGGCGGCGGGCGCGAAGGCCGCCGGCTCGCACACCGGAGCCCTCGCCGGCGACGACGCCGTGTACGAGGACATCCTGAAGCAGGCCGGTGTCATCAGGGCACCAGGACTCAACGAAATGCTGGAGTACGCGCGCGCGTTGCCGGTGCTCCCCGCCCCCAAGGGCGACAACGTCGTGATCATCACGGGGGCGGGCGGCAGCGGCGTACTGCTGTCGGACGCGGTGACCGACAACGGGCTGTCCCTGATGGAGATTCCGCCGGACCTGGACGAGGCCTTCCGGAAGTTCATCCCGCCCTTCGGGGCTGCGGGCAACCCGGTGGACATCACCGGGGGCGAGCCGCCGTCGACGTACGAGGCGACGATCCGGCTCGGTCTGGAGGATCCGCGCATCCACTCACTCGTGCTCGGCTACTGGCACACGATCGTCACTCCCCCGATGGTCTTCGCGGAGCTCACCGCGCGCGTGGTGGCCGAGTTCCGGGAGCGCGGCATTCAGAAGCCCGTCGTCGCCTCGCTCGCGGGTGACGTGGAGGTCGAGGAGGCCTGCCAGTACCTCTACGAGCGCGGGGTCGTGGCGTACCCGTACACGACCGAGAAGCCGGTGGCGGTGCTCGGCGCCAAGTACCGGTGGGCGCGGGCGGCAGGACTGTTGGGGGGCGGTTCATGAGGTGAGGCAGCGGGGGGCCGGCCGACGGTGCGCGTCGGCCGGCCCCGGGACCCGCGCGCGCACGAAAGGCATTGGACAGGGGGCGCTGGCCAGAACTTTCGACGCAAGGGGTGCAACTAACGTGACAACCACCGACGTTCCAAGGGTCGCCGCCTATCGGGAGGTGGCCGACAAGAACGGACGCGTCTACCGCGTGGGCGAGTCCGACATCGACATCATGGGTCGCAAGCGCAAGTGGATGGTGATCCTCCCCTGGATCGGCATGATGGGCATCTCCTCCGCCGAGTACGCGTTCGCGTCGGCCGAGGACACCCTGCACACCGCGCACAGCTGGAACAGCATGCACATCTTCTGGATGATGACCGTCTGGGTCTTCTTCCAGGCCGCGGTGGCTTTTCCCGCGGGCAAATTGCGGGAGAGCGGAAAACTACCGGCCCGCTGGGCGATGATGTGCGGCGCGACAGGCACGTTGCTGGGCTACCTGTCGCTGGCATTCGCACCGCATGTCGTCTTCGCCTATATCGGCTTCAGCATGTTCAGCGGCATGGGCGCCGGCATGGTGTACGCCACCTGCGTCAACATGGTGGGCAAGTGGTATCCGGAGCGCAAGGGCGGCAAGACCGGGTTCGTCAACGGCGGTTTCGCCTACGGCTCGGTGCCCTTCGTCTTCATCTTCAACGGCTACATGGACCTGACCAACTTCCGCTGGGTGCTGGTCTCGGTGGGTGTGTTCCTGGCCGGAATCGTCGCGTTCTCCGGCTACTTCTTCAGGGACCCGCCGAAGAACTGGTGGCCCGCCGACATCGACCCGCTCAACCCGCCGAAGGACCCGCGCGCGGCGCGCTCGCTGCGGATGAACCCTCCAGCGGTCCATCAGTACTCCCCCAAGGAGGCATGGAAGACCGGCCGGGTGGCCCTGATGTGGTTCTGTCTGGCGTGCACGTCCGGCGTGAACATCTTCGGCATCGCGTTCCAGGTGGACATCGGTGAGGAAGCCGGATTCGCCGGCGGGATCGTGGCCACGGCCATGTCCCTCAAGGCGATCGTCAACGGTACCGGCCGTGGCGTCATCGGCTGGCTCTCGGACCTCTACGGCCGCAAGCGGTGCCTGCTCGCCGTGTGCGTCATCCTGGGCCTCGCCCAGTTCGGCATCCTCTGGTCGGCGGACAGCAAGAACCTGACCCTGTTCCTGATCTTCTCCGCGATCTCCGGCTTCGGCGGCGGCGCCATCTTCCCGATGTTCGCGGCGCTCACCGCCGACTATTTCGGCGAGAACAACAACGCGTCCAATTACGGCATGGTCTACAGCGCCAAGCTCGTCTCCGGCCTGGGCGCGGGCATGGGTGCCGTGGTCGTCAGCGCCTGGGGGCACTCCGGCGCCTTCGTCCTGGCCGGCTCCATCTCCCTCTTCGCCGGCTGTGTCGCGCTGTTCCTCAGCCCACCGGGACGCGACAAGGACGAGAACCGCATCGTTGCCAACCCACGACCGCTCGGCGAGGACATGGCCTGACATGACGGCAGATCCGTACGCAGGAAGCAGTTCGTCCGCACCATCCGACGCCGCACACCGTCCCTACCGCGAGGTGACCGACGCGCGAGGCCGCGTCTACCGCATCGGCGAGACCGACCGCGACATCCTCGGTCACTCCCGCAAGTTCATGGTGTATCTCCCGTGGATCGCCATGATGGCCATCAGCGTCTTCGAATACGCGTACGGCTCCGCGGAGGACACCCTGTCCCACGCGCACGGCTGGACGCAGAGCAACACCTTCTGGATCCTCAGCGTCTGGGTGTTCTTCCAGGCCGGCATCGCCTTCCCGGCGGGCTGGCTGCGGGAGAAAGGCATCCTGACGGCCCGCACCGCCATGTACATCGGCTCCGGCATGTGCTTGCTGGGGTTCCTCGCCCTGTCGCACCTGGGCAATGTCTGGCTCGCGATCCTCGGATTCGGCGTCATCGGCGGCATCGGCGCCGGTCTGATCTACGCGACCTGCATCAACATGGTCGGCAAGTGGTTCCCCGAGCGGCGCGGCGCCCGCACCGGGTTCGTCAATGGCGGGTTCGCGTACGGATCTCTGCCGTTCATCTTCATCTTCAACTACGGGTTCGACACCGCGAACTACCACCGGGTGCTGGACCTGATCGGCTGCTACATCATGATCGTCGTCCTCGGATGCGCGTTCTTCTTCAAGGACCCCCCGAAGAACTGGTGGCCCGCCGACATCGATCCACTGAGGCACCCGGGCGATCGGAAGAACGCGGTGAGCCTGGCCAAGAACCCTCCGGCGGTGAAGCAGTACACGCCCCGGGAAGCCATCAGGACAGGCATGCTCCCACTGATGTGGCTGTCCATCGTCCTGACCGCAGGCGTATCGATCTTCGGCATCTCCTTCCAGGTCGACTACGCCAAGGAGGTCGGCTTCGGCCCCCTCGTCGCAGCTTCGTCGATGGGCGTGATGGCAGTCATCAACGGCATCGGCCGCGGTGTCGTGGGCTGGCTGTCCGATCGCTGGGGACGCAAATCGACCCTGGTGTTCGTGATCGTCGTCCTGGGCCTCGCCCAGTTCGGCGTGATCTGGGCCGGCGACGTCAGAAGCGAGTGGCTGTTCCTGTTCTTCGCCTTCCTCTCCGGCTTCGGCGGCGGCGCGTTCTACCCGCTCTTCGCGTCGCTCACCCCGGACTACTTCGGTGAGAACTACAACGCGAGCAACTACGGCCTCGTCTACAGCGGCAAGCTGATCAGCGGCCTGTTCGGCGGCGGCCTCGGCTCCATGGTGGTCGCGGCGTGGGGCTATGACGGCGCGTACGCGCTCGCCGGTGGCGTATCGATGGTGGCGGCGGGGATTGCGCTGCTGTTGCGGCAGCCGGGCCGCACAACGCTGCCGCATCCCGCACCCTGACAGATCGCGAACGTGAGGAGGCCCTCCCCAGTCCTGGGGAGGGCCTCCTCACGTCGCTACGACGGTCAGCACTTCTCCCGCAGCGAATGCAGATGCTTGCTCGAACGGCGTGCGAACGTCAGGGAGTCGGTCGGGTTGTCGTGTTCCGCCTGCCAGTGGTGGGCGAATCGCTGGCCGCGCAGCTTCGTTACGGCGGAGATGAACCGCTTGTAGTCGATGTCGCCGTCGCCGACGTCGACCATGTCGTAGCCGTACTGGTTGGACGGGTCGCTCACGCCGTCCTTGACGTGGAAGAGCGGGTAGCGGTGCGGCTGCTTCAGCACGTAGTCGAGCGGCTCGAAGGGGGCGGCGGAGCCGTCGGGTCGCTTCGAGAAGCGGAACTGGCCCGAGTACGCCCAGAAGATGTCCATCTCCAGGAAGACGAGGTCGGGGTCGGTCTCGGCGAGCAGCACGTCGTAGAGACGGACCTTGGGGTTGTCGGTGGCGAAGGAGAACTCCTCGGAGTGGTTGTGCTGGTAGAACTTCATGCCGCGCGCCCTCGCCGCCGCGCCGTAGGTGTTGAACTCCTCGGCGGCACGCTTCCAGGCATCGACGGTGGAGCCGTAGCGGAACGGCCCGGAGGCGGTTCCTATGTGCTTCAGGCCGAGCGCCTGGGCGTCGTCGAGGACCTTGGTGAGGTTCTGGGCGAAGGTGTAGGCGCCCGGGTCGTCGGAGTAGTAGCCGACATGGCTGCCGATCGGGTTCAGGCCGTGGTTCCGGGCCAGCCGCTTGAGCTGGGCGAGGGTGATCGGGCCGGCCGAGCCCTGTGTGTAGCCGGCGAACTCGACCTCGTCGTAACCGTACTTCTCCAGTTCGGCGAAGACGGGGGCGAAGCCGAGCGTGGAGACCTTGTCGCGCAGGCTGTAGAGCTGGATGCCGAGGCGGCCGGGCGGGAGAACGGGACGGCCGTGGCCATGCCCGCGGCTGCCGGAGGCTGTGGCTGCTGCGGTGCCCGGTGCGGCGGTCGCGGCGGGTGCTGCGGCGCCCAGCAGCGCGGCGGCCGTGGTGCCCGCGGCGACGCCGAGCATGCCTCGTCTGGTGAGGCGGTGGGTGAGTTCGGGGTCCGTCTGGGAAAAGCGGCTCATGCCTGGAACTCCCTGTGATCGAAGGCCGTTGTCAGTGGTGAGTGCTTCACTTGTGACCAGTCGGAAGAGACGGGTCGTTGGGACCGGCGAGCTGCTGCGTGCCGGTCGTGATCCGTCAGCCGAGACCGGCGAGTTGGAGCAGGAGTGACTTCACATCGGTGGCCGCGACGCGGCCGCCGACAGCGCGGGGGGTGGAGCAGATGAGGAGCGGACCGTCGTCGTCGCTCACAGGAAGGCGGCCGTGGCTGCCGCGAATAGGTGACGGATCAAGGGGCACGACCGCCATGCGGTAACGCATGCCGAGTTTCTTGCGCGCCAGCGCGCTCGCGGCCTTGACCTTGACGTAGGGGTCGAGGGGATCCATGAAGAGCTCGACCGGGTCATAGCCGGGTTTGCGATGGATCTCGACGAGTCGCGCGAAGTCGGGCGCGCGGGCATCGTCCAGCCAGTAGTAGTACGTGAACCAGGCGTCCGGCTCCGCGACGGCGACGAGCTCGCCGGAGCGCGGATGGTCGAGATGATGGGCCTTCTTCCCCTCGTCGTCGAGGAGTTGATCGATGCCGGGCAGTCCGTCCAGTGCGGCCCGGGTCGCGTCGAGGTCTTCCGGCCGGCGTACGTAGACGTGCGCGATCTGGTGGTCGGCCACGGCGAAGGCACGTGACGCCATCGGGTCGAGGTACTCCATGCCGTCCTGCGTGTGCACCTCCAGCAGGCCTGCCCGCCGCAGGGCCCGGTTGATGTCCACGGGTCGGTCCGCGCGGGTGATGCCGTATTCGGAGAGCGCGACCACGGTACGGCCCTCGGCTCGGGCGTCGTCCAGGAGCGGGGCCATGGCCGTGTCCAGGTCGGCGGCCGCTTTCAGCGAGCGCGGGTCGTCGGGGCCGAAGCGCTGCAGATCGTAGTCGAGGTGAGGGAGGTAGCAGAGGGCAAGGTCGGGATGCCGGGTGCGGAGGATGTGACGGGTCGCGTCGATGATCCAGCGGCTGGAGACGAGATCGGCGCCGGGGCCCCAGAAGTGGAAGAGCGGGAAGGTGCCCAGTTTCTCGGTGAGTTCGTCGTGCAGGGCGGGCGGCCGGGTGTAGCAGTCGGGTTCCTTACGGCCGTCGGAGTAGTAGATGGGACGGGGGGTGACGGTGATGTCGGTGTCGGCGCCCATCGCGTACCACCAGCAGATGTTGGCGACGGTGTAACCGGGGTGGGCCCGGCGGGCGGCGTCCCAGAGTTTGTCACCGGCGACCAGTCCGTTGTGCTGGCGCCACAGGAGTACGTCGCCGAGGTCACGGAAGTACCAGCCGTTGCCGACGATGCCGTGCTCCGACGGGTGGGTGCCGGTCAGGAAGGTGGACTGGGCGGCGCAGGTCACGGCGGGCAGGACGGTGCCGAGCGGTGCATGGGAGCCGGACTGGGCGAGGGTCTTGAGATGGGGCATGTGGTCGAGGAGACGGGGGGTGAGGCCGACGACGTCGAGGACGAGGAGCGGGGTGGGTCGGTGGGCACCAGTGACGTCCTCCGGTCGGGCTGCTTGACCTGTGGTCGGGACTGCCCGTTCCGGTCGCTCCGTCCTGGTGGCTTCCGGTCGCTCCGCCCTGGCGGCCTCCTGTCGCTCGGTTCCGGCAGCCCCCGGTCGCTCGGTCATGGCAGCTCCTTCAGGCCGAGGTCCGTCAACAGGTCACGGGCGAGCATGAGTTCGGCGGCGATGCCGTCGACGAGCTGGCTGCGGGCGCGGGGTCGCAGCTCGGCCGGGAGGGCCTGCCAGGTGTAGGTCTCGACCTCGAGATGGCGGGTGAGCGGGTGCGGGCCGCCGACCAGGCGGGTCAGTGCGGCCTTGAGTACGGGGAGTGTGGAGGTGAGGGGCGCGGCGGGGGCCGCGTGGAGCGGGACATGGAAGTGGGCACGCCACGGTGAGGCGTCGGGCAGGGCGTCGCCCTTGAGCGCCTCGCCCAGGTCGTCGGTGCCGCGCAGGCCGGCGGAGGTGGCAGTGCGGGTCTGGTGCAGGAAGCGGGGCTCGTCGAAGGCGGCGAGGGCCTCGCGAACGTCGGGGAGATGGGGGTGTTCGGCGTGCAGGGCGGCCGAGAGCTGGGACTTGACGACGGGGACGCCGGCTTCGGCGAGCGAGTCCATTGCGGTGTGCGGATCTTCGAAGGAGGTGGCGAGGTGACAGGTGTCGACGCAGATACCGATGCGGTCGTGGCCGATCGCAGTGAGTGGGGCGATGGCATCGCCGGTGGTCTCGACGATGCAGCCGGGCTCGGGTTCGAGGCCGACACGGATATCGCGGCCGGTCAACTCCCGCAGAGCGTCGAGACGTTGGGCGAGAGTGAGCAGGGCTGCACGGGCGGTCTCGGCGCCGCGCTTGTCATAGGCGGTGCGCCAGGCGAGGGGCAGTGTGGAGATGCTGCCTTCAGTGACGTCGTCCGGGAGCAGGCCGGCAAGGACGCGGGCCAGGGCGGTGGTGTGGTCGAGGCGCTCGGGGTCGGTCCAGTCCGGCTTGTAGACGCGGTACTTCACCTCTTCGGCACCGAAGCCTTCATACGGAAAGCCGTTGAGGGTGACGACCTCGAGGCCACGCCTGTCGAGCTCCGTCCGCAGACCGCGCAGGGCCGACGGATCGGTGACGAGGGCGTGGGCGGCGTCCTTGGCGAGCCACAGGCCGATACCGAGGCGGTCGCGGCCGAGCCGTCGGCGGACGGGTTCGCAGTGGTCGCGGAGTTGAGCGAGGACGCCGTCGAGGGTCTCGGCCGGATGGACGTTGGTGCAGTACGCGAGGTGGACGGTGGAGCCATCGGGGTGGCGGAAGCGCATGGGTCACGCCCCCGGGGTCGGGGCGGCGGTCGTGTGGTCCCGCTCTCTTGGAGCTACCGCTCCGTCGGCATTCTTCGGGGCGTCGGTCGGAACATCGGCTTCCTTCGGGGCCTCGGCCGATTCCTGGGGGTTCTTCGGGGCGCCGCGGAGGATGGAGTTGCCCTCGTGGGTCGCCTCCGGGGTCGCGACGTCAAGGGTGAGGCGGCCGCTGAGCCCGTAGAAGGCAACAGGGTTGCGCCACAGCACCAGGTCGACGTCATCCTCGTCGAAGCCTTCGGCGAGCATCAGGTCGGCGACCTTGCGGGTCTTCAGGGGGTCGCTCCTGCCCCAGTCGGCGGCGGAGTTCACCAGCACCTGCTCGGGCCCGTACTCACGGAGGATCGCGACCATCCGCTCCTCGTCCATCTTGGTGTCGGGATAGACGGAGAAGCCGAGCCAGCAGCCGCTATCCTTGGCCTCCTTGACGGTGGTCTCGTTGAGGTGGTCGACCAGGACGCGGTCCGTGGGCAGTGCGGACTCCCGGACGACGTCGAGGGTGCGACGCAGGCCCGCCAGCTTGTCGCGGTGCGGGGTGTGGACGAGGGCGGGCAGTTCGTGGTCGGCGGCGAGCTGGAGCTGGGCGGCCAGGGCGGTGTCCTCGGCGGGGGTCATCGAGTCGTAGCCGATCTCGCCGACGGCGACGACCTGGTCCTTGACGAGATAGCGGGGCAGTTCGTCGAGGACGGGGACACAGCGCGGGTCGTTCGCCTCCTTGGGGTTGAGGGCGAGCGTGCAGTGGTGGGCGATGCCGTACTGGGCGGCGCGGAAGGGCTCCCAGCCGAGGAGGGAGTCGAAGTAGTCGAGGAAGGAGGCCGGAGAGGTGCGGGGTTGGCCGAGCCAGAAGGAGGGCTCGACGACGGCGCGGACGCCGGCGGCGTGCATGGCCTCGTAGTCGTCGGTGGTGCGCGACGTCATGTGGATGTGGGGGTCGAAGAGGCGCATCAGGACTCCTTGCCGTCGGTGCCGTCGGTGCCGTCGGTGCCGTCGGTGTCACGGGGGCCGTGGGAGGCCGGCGGAGTGGCTGTGGGGTCGGTCAGGGTCAGGACGCGGTGCAGATCCTCGGGGACCGGACGACCTGCGGCGGTGCGTTCGGCCGCGTAGTCGCAGAGCATGCGGGCGAGTTCCGCGTCGTCGCGGGCACGCCGGTCCAGCTCGGCCACCGTGCTGACCGGCACACCGGTGAACAGGCACTTCAGGACGGCGTGGCGCCACTGGTGAGCGTCGAGGTGCCGGGCGGCGTAGGGGCCGACGGCGGCGGAGAGGACGCTCGTGTCGTTGGTGCGCAGGGCGTCCTCGACCAGTGGGAGGGCCTCGGGGCCGGGCACGAGGTGGGGCAACGCATGCAGGACGGCACGGCGTTCGGCGGCGGTGCCTTGGAAGTAGACGCGGGAGACAGCGTCGGCGTCGGCGCGAGCGGCGTGCAGGATGAGGACGCGTGCGGCATCGGCGTAATCGGAACCGCAACGGCGGCCGGCCTCGGCGATGCGCAACTCCCAGATGGAGATGGGCCCGTGGGTGCCGGGGTGGGAAGCGGCCTCGTCGAGGGCCCGGTGCAGCCAGGCGCGGCCGCTCGCGTCGAGGTGTGCGGTGACATGGCCGCGCAACTCGGCGGGCGGGATCAGAGCGAGGCTCGTCGTGACGGGACCGGACGACTGCGCGGTGTCCTGGCGGGGTTCCGTGTCGCCCCGGGCGTTCGTGAGCGCGCGGCCTTCGGCGTCCGCGCCCGGGGTCGCCGGGCTGATGCGGGGGTGGGTCATGGGGTGCTCCCTTCAGGGGTGGCGGAGGGATCGCCGTGCGATGGGACGGGGACGGGAGATCTGAGGGTCGTGGCCTCGGCGCTGCGGAGGAACGGGAGGGAGAGTCCGGCGAAGTGGGGGCCCGCGTGGGAGTGGCGGGGCAGTTCGACGACGGTCAGGCCTTGGTAGCCGGTGGCGGCGAGAGCCGCGAGCACGGGTGGGAAGTCGATCTCGCCGTCGCCGAAAGGGAGGTGTTCATGGATGCCGCGGCGCATGTCCTCGATCTGGACGTGCCGGAGCCAGGGGGCGGCGGCGCGTATGCAGTCTGCGGGAGAGAGGGGTTCGAGGCACTGGCAGTGGCCGATGTCGAGGGTCAGGCCGAGGTGGTCCGCGTCGCCGAGGGTGCGGCGGAGTCGGTGGAAGTCGGCGAGGGTGGCGAGGAGGTGACCGGGTTCGGGTTCAACGGCGAGTGGGACGCCGACGGTGGTGGCGGCGTCCAGGACCGGGGTGAGTGCCTCGGCGAGGCGGTCCCAGGCCGTGTCCGGGTCGGTGCCCCCGGGTGTGATTCCGCTGAAGCAGTGGACGGCGTGGGCGCCGAGGTCGGCGGCGACCCGGATGGCGCGGATCAGCAGGTCGACGCGGCGGGCGCGGTCGTCCGGGTCGGGGTCCAGCAGGGAGGGGCCGTGCTTGCGGCGCGGGTCGAGTACGTAGCGGGCGCCGGTCTCCACCGTGACGTCGAGACCGAGTGTGTCCAACCGTTGTGCGAGGCGGCGCGTGCGGGCTGCGAGGTCCGGGGCGAGCGGGTCCAGGTGCATGTGGTCGAGCGTCAGGCCGACGCCGTCATAGCCGAGGTCGGCGAGCAGCGCGAGGGCGTCGTCGAGGCGGAGGTCGGCGAGGCCGTTGGTGCCGTAGCCGAAGCGGAGGGGGACGCCCGGGGAGGCCGGTTCGCCGTTGTCCCGCGCCGGGTGGGGCCGAGGGCTCATGTGACGCTCACCTTCTTCGCGTACTTCCGTCCGATCGGGGCGAGCGCGGCGATGGCCATGGCGGTCAGCCCGGATCCTGCGCGGGCCGCGAGCGCCGCCTGGAGCGGGATGGTGGCCCGGATGCCGCCGCCGACGGCTCGCTGGGTCAGGGGCGGGGAGGGGTTGAGCGCGGCATGGGTGTAGGGGCGGCCGGCGGTGGCGGCGTAGGCGGTGGCCAGGGCGGTGCGCAGGGCAGCGTCGAGCGTGAGGCCGGACCTGTCGTGCGCGGGCCTCCGGCGATCTGCGCCGGCACTGGCGCCGTCGGCGCTGCCGATGCCGGTGCCCCCGCCGGGGCCAGTGGCGCTCACTTCGCCGACCCCCGTCGACCCGGCCCCCGTCGACCCGGCCCTCGTCGACCCGGCTCGCTTCGTGCCGAGAGCGCCACGTGCCACGAGCCCGGTAAGGGCGGCGGTCGCGGCGAGGGCGGCCAGGGGCGGCAGGGACGTGCCGCCCTGGGTCTCCCGGCGGGAGACGGTCGTCACGGCGAGGGTGTGGGTGCCGAGAAGGGCGGCGGAGGGCAGTGCCTCCTGGGGTCGGCCGGTGGTGGCGGCCCCGAGTAGATGGTCGAGGCCGCGAGCGGCGGCCATGGCCACGGGGCCGGCGGGCGTGTGCTTCAGGGCGAGGTCGTACGCCCAGACGGTGGCGGCCAATGGGGCGGCCACCGCCAGGGCGGGGCGGCCGGCTCTCGCGGCCAGGCCGAGCCCGGCGGCGGTCAGGACGCAGGCCGCGGTGAAAGCGGAGGACGGTCGGATACGGCCGGAGGGCAGGGGGCGGTGGGGGCGTTCGGCGGCGTCCTCCTCGCGGTCCGCCCAGTCGTTGAGGGCCATGCCGGCCTCGTAGAGACAGAGGGAGGAGCCGATGGCCAGCAAGGTGCGGGAGTTGGGCCGGCCCCCTGCGGCGACGGCGCCGCTCAGGGCGTCGCCGGGGACGGTGAACAGGGCGGGGAGCCGCAGCAGTTCGGCCCAGGCGCGTCTTGGCCCTGTCGTTTGGATCATCTCGGCGTCGCGGGCCCCGGCACGCACATCTGCCGCGTTGTCGACGGTCGCCGACTCCCCCACTCCCGACATCGCTCGAGCGGGGGTACCCCCATCGCGTCCACTCCCTCCACCGCCTTGCAGCTGCACGCACCAGACCCCGCTCGGGTCCGCCAAGAGGAACCGACCCTCACAGCCGAGCCGATCCAAACGACAGGGCCTAGCGCTCACGGCCGCTCCCCGGAGCGGGCTCGCCCGGACCGCCGGCCCGTGCGGCAGCCTCCTCGGCGGACTCGCGGAGATCGACGCCCTGTGCGGCGGCCTCCCCAGCGGGCCCGGGCAGATCAGCACCGCGCGCCGCAGCCCCCGCTGCAAGCTCGCGCGGACCAACGTCCCACATCGCAGCCCCCGCGGCAGGCCCGCGCAGACCACCGCCCCGCACCGCAGCCTCCCCAGCAGGCCCGCGCAGATCCGCACCCCGCCCCGCAGCCCCCGCCCCGGACTCGCGCCGCTCGACGCCCCCCACCGCAGCCTCCTCAACCGACCCGGGCAGGCCGGCGTCCCGAGTACCGGCAGTGCGGTGACCGGCGTCCCGGGCGGCCGCCCCGCCCCGGCCCTGCGCCCCCCGAGGGGTCTCGCCCGCGTCCGCCCGGCGAAGCCGCTCCCCCAGGCCCGCCAGCGCCGCGTATTGCTCTCCCAAGCTCGACGGCCCCTGCCCCACCGGGTCCTTGAAGTAGAAACCGAGTTCGCCGAGCGGGCCTGTCAGGCCGGCCTCGTGGGCTCGGGCTGTCAGCCGGGCCAGGTCCAGCACCAGAGGTGCCGCGAGGGCCGAGTCGCAGCCCTGCCAAATGGTCTGGAGGATCATGCGCGTGCCGAGGAAGCCGTCGAAGGCGATGTGGTCCCAGGCGGTCTTCCAGTCGCCGAGGGCCGGGACGTCGTCGATGTGGACCTCGCCCTCGGGGACGGTGCCGAGGGTGTCGGCGAGGACGCGTTCCTTGCCGGCGTTCTTCGCAGCGGCGGCGGCCGGGTCGGCGAGGGCGGCGCCGTCGCCGCCGCCGAGCAGGTTCGTGCCGGACCAGGCCCGTACGTTCAGCGCCCGCTGCGCGAACATCGGGCCCAGCACGGCCCGCAGGAGGGTCTGGCCGGTCTTGCCGTCCCGGCCCGCGTACGGCAGGCCGCTCCGCTCGGCCTCGCGGGCGGCGACGGGGTGGTGCATGCCCTCGGACGGGGTGAAGTTGACGTAGGGGCAGCCCGCGCGGAGGGCCGCCAGCGCGTACAGAGTGCTGGCGGGAAGCGGGGAGTCGGGACGGCCCTGGGACGCGGGTTCGGTGGAGGCGACGTTGACCACCACGGCCCGCTCCAGTTCATGGCGGTGCACGAAGTCGCGTATGTCGTCGGCGAAGGCCGTGATCAGTTCGGCCTCGCTCCTGGTGTCCCCCGGCGCGGGGCCACCGGGCCTGATCTCCCGGTCGGCGGCGGCGAGTTCGGCGGCGACGGCGGTGGCGACTCCGGGTGGGAGGACGCCGCCGGCGGTCAGGGTCTCGGCGCGTTTGGGCAGCGGGCAGTCGAGGGTGTCGTGGCCGCCGAAGACGAGGTCGGCCAGCGCGGGCAGGCCGCTGTCGGTGAACGCCGGGGTCTCGCTCACCATGCCGGTGGGCGGGTGCAGTCCCGCGGTGACGGCGGCGCACCCCGTGACGACGGTGGTGGCGACGGAGCCTCGGGCTCCGATCAGCCACACTCCCACACGCGGTCGGGAGAAGGACGCGGACATGGGCAGCCTCCTTGTCGTGCTTGTCGTGCGCGAACCCCGGGGGGAGGGACAAAGACGGCGGGCGGGGGTCCGGCGTCCCCCGCCCGCCGCCGCTCAGCCGCCCGTGGTGGGCAGTTCCTTCAACTGGATGTTGCGGAAGGAGACCTGGTCGTCGGCACCGTGGTTCTGGAGGCCGATGTGACCGTCGGTCAGGCTCCGCTGGGGGTCCTTGTTGGTGAAGTCATTGATCTTGACTCCGTTGAGGAACACCTGGAGGCGTTCGCCCTGGACCTTGATCTCGTAGGAGTTCCACTGGCCGGGCGGACGCAGGACCTGGTCACGGGCCTTGATGTTCGCCGACTTGAACGAGTAGACGGAGCCCGTGGTGCGCTCGGGCGCGTCCGTGGCGTCGATCTGGATCTCGTAGCCCTTGTTCACCGCGGACCAGGGGTCGTCGGAGGCCGGGAAGCCCACGAAGATGCCGGAGTTGTCGTCGCCCTGCATCTTCCAGTCGAGCTTGAGGGAGTACGACTTCAGCTCCTTGGCCTGGTACCAGAGCAGACCCATGCCGCCCCCGGACTCCAGGGTGCCGTCCTCGACGTTGAACTTGCCGGGGCCGGCCTGCTTCCAGCCCTCCAGGGTCTGGCCGTTGAAGATCTTCCGGTAGTCCTTGCTCGGCTTGCAGTCCGCCTTGACCTGGCCGGTGGCGTACTGCAGACCGCCGAGCAGGTGGGCCCGGAAGGCCTCCTCGGCGTAGGACTCCTTGGTGTGGCCGCCGCCGGTGTAGAAGGAGCGGCCGCCGCCGTAGCTCTGGCACCAGGCGATCGGGTGGTCGCCCTTCATGTTCCCGCCCTGGTAGGTCGTCTCGTCCAGGGTGGCGAGGACCTTGGCCTGCTCACGCGGGTTGGTGCGGTAGTTGTACCACTCGTCGGTGCGCTCCCAGGCGTCGCCCAGGTGCGCGGTCGAGGGGTGGTCGTGGTCCTCGACGCGGACGGTGGCCTTCTGGATGGCCGGGTGCGAGTCGAAGTAGGCGCCGACGAGGCCGCCGTAGAACTCCCACTGGTACTCGGTGTCGGCGGCGGCGTGGATGCCCATGTATCCGCCGCCACCCGCCACGTAATCCTCGAACGCCTTCTGCTGATCGGCGTTCAGCACGTCACCGGTGGTGGACAGGAAGGCCACCGCGTCGTACTTGGCGAGGTTGGTCGTGGTGAACTGCCGGGCCTCCTCGGTGGCGTCGACCGTGATGCCGGCCGGGGCGCCGAGCTCCTTGAGGGCGGCGATGCCGGCCGGGATGGAGTCGTGCCGGAAGCCGGCGGTCTTGGAGAAGACCAGGACCTTCTTGCCGCCCTTGAACGGCTGCTTGGAGAACTCGAAGTCGTCCACGTCGTACAGCGCGCCCTCGCCGCCCTTGAAGACCAGGTAGATCTCCGTGGTGCCCTTGGGCAGCGCCCGCAGCGGCACGTCGACGTTCTGGAAGGTCTCCCAGCCGCCGGTCGGCGGGATGTGGGCCGAGCCGTGCAGCGGTCCGTCGGGCGAGCCGGTGCGCAGTTCGATGAAGCCGCCCGCGCCGCCGGAGGAGGCCCGCACGGTCATCTTCTTCTGTCCGTCGAACCGGTAGGGGGTGAAGGCGATCCAGTCGCCGTCGTTGATGTCGCCGACGGTCTTGCCGCCGTTGGCGCCGGTCTTGTCGATGACCGACACGCCCGACTGGGTGCTGAAGTGCTCAGCCTGGCGGTGCAGCGGCTGGAGGACGGTACGGGCGGTGCCGGTCAGGGCCTCCTGGCCGTTGGCCCCGCCGTCGGTGTAGCTGGCGCCGACGACGCCGTAGATGTTGGCGTTGGGGTCGTGGCCGCCGTCACCGGCGGGCGGCGTCAGGGTGCCCTCGCAGCCCATCTCGCTGGTCAGCTCGTGGGCGTGGGAGTCGTGGCCGAGGCTGTAGGCGACCTTGACCTTGGAGCAGTCGACGGTCTCCTCGGGGTCGGTGACGGTCACCTTGAACGGGACGGGCTTGCCGAACTCGGCGAGAGCACCGTTGCCCGGGATGTCGATCTTCACCTTGGGCTCGGTGTTGCCGACCACGATCCGGGCGCTGGCGTTGCCGGTGTTGCCCTCGGGGTCCTTGGCGGTGAAGGTGGCGGTGTAGGTGCCGACCTTCTTGTACCGGTGGGTGGGGGTGAGGCCCTCGCCCTTCGTGCCGTCGCCGAAGTCCCAGCTGTAGGTGAGGTCCGGGGAGTCGGCGTCCTTGGCGGAGGCGGTGAACTTGACCTTCAGGCCGGCCGCTCCGGACGTCTTGTCGGCGCTCACCTCGGCGATCGGCGAGAAGCCGTCCTCGGCGTTCTCGATCCGGTACAGCGCGGAGTGCTCGTCACCCTGGAACCAGGAGATGCCATAGTCGAGGACGTAGAGCGCGCCGTCGGGGCCGAACTCCATGTCCATGATCTGGGTGCCGGTCCACGGGAAGTCGTTGATCTTCGCTACGGAGCCGTCCTCGTTCTGCTCGATCCGCTTGATCCAGCGGCGGCCGAACTCACCCGCGAAGAAGTCGCCGTCGTAGGCCTCGGGGAACTTCACCTTGGAGTCGAGGTCGGGGTCGTAGCGGTAGACCGGGCCCGCCATCGGGGACTCGGAGCCGCTGCCGAACTCGGGCACGGAGCCGCCGTCGTACGGGATCCACGCGGCCTGCGCGGGTGGCAGGTCGGTGAGGCCGGTGTTGTACGGCGAGGTGTTCTTCGGGGCGGCGCAGTCGAACTTCTCGCCGGTGGCGCCGGTGGCGAAGTCGTAGTCGAAGTAGGCGTCGTTGTTGCCGGTGCAGAACGGCCAGCCGAAGTTGGCGGCCTTGGTGACCTTGGCGAACTCGACCTGTCCGGCCGGGCCCCGGGTGGGGCTGGCGGCGCCGGCGTCGGGGCCGTAGTCGCCGACGTAGACGATGCCGGTCTTGTCGTCGACGCTCATCCGGAACGGGTTGCGGAAGCCCATCGCGTAGATCTCGGGACGGGTCTTCTCGGTGCCCGGGGGGAAGAGGTTGCCCTCCGGGATGGTGTACGAGCCGTCCTCGGCGACCTTGATCCGCAGGAGCTTGCCGCGCAGGTCGTTGGTGTTGCCGGAGCTGCGGCGGGCGTCGAAGGCGGGGTTGCGGCCCTCGCGGTCGTCGATCGGCGTGTAGCCGTCGGAGGCGAAGGGGTTGGTGTCGTCGCCGGTCGACAGGTAGAGGTTGCCGGCCGCGTCGAAGTCGATGTCGCCGCCGACGTGGCAGCAGGTGCCTCGGGAGGCCGCGACGTCGATGACCTTCTTCTCGCTGGCCTTGTTGAGCGTGCCGTTGGCGTTCAGGGTGAACCGGGAGAGGCGGTTGACGCCGTCGAACTTCTTGAATTCCTCGGCGGTGCCGGTCTCCGGGGCGTCGCCCGCGGGGGTGTCGAGCGGCGGGGCGTAGTAGAGGTAGATCGCCCGGTTGTTCTCGAAGTCCGGGTCGATGCCGACGCCCTGCAGCCCCTCCTCGTCGTGGCTGTAGACGTCGAGCTTGCCGGCGACCTTGGTGACGCCGCCCTGGTCGGTGAGGCGCAGTGTGCCGTCGCGCGAGGTGTGCAGCACGCTGCGGTCCGGGAGTACGGCGAGCGACATCGGCTCACCCATCTCGGGTTCGCCCTTGGCGAGCGGCACCTGCTGGAACTGTCCCTCGGCCGCCGGTTCGTCGTGCTCCGGGTGGCCGGGATGGGCGCCGGCGACGGTCGCCGGGGTGCCCACGGCCAGGAGCAGGCCGGTGAACAGGGCGACGGCGGTGCGAAGTCTGGGGCGGGGGGTGCGGGTGCTGCGGAGTCTGGTTCTGTGCACGAAGTCCCTCCGGGAACGGGTGGGCCGTACAGGGTGGGTGCGAAGACGTGCGGTGCGGGCGCCGGGGTGCGCCGTCACCCCGGAGGTGGCTGTGCCATGAACACTTCTGTGTGTGCCATGAACACTTCTGTGTGTGTCCTGAACACTTCAGGGACGGTAACCGCGTCCGTCCGGGGCGAACACCCCTTGCGTCAGACTCGGTTGAACTTTCTCCCGTCAAAGGACAAAGCAGCATCTGGGCAGGTCGGAGGGGGGACCGGCGGTGCTGCCGGTCCCCGTCCCCGACCAGCGCCGGGTGCGTGGTTCAGTTGTTGAACGCGGCGTCGAAGGACGCGCTGGGCGGCTCGAAGTCGTACGCCTTGAGACGGCTCAGCGCCTCGGGGGCGCCCTGGAGCCGGTCCATGCCGGCGTCCTCCCACTCGACGGAGATCGGGCCTTTGTAGTCGATGGAGCGCAGCATCCGGAAGACGTCCTCCCAGGGGACGTCGCCGTGTCCGGCCGACACGAAGTCCCAGCCCCGGCGCGGGTCGCCCCACGGCAGGTGGGAGCCGAGGCGGCCGTTGCGGCCGTCGAGGCGCTTGCGGGCCTCCTTGCAGTCGACGTGGTAGATGCGATCGCGGAAGTCCCACAGGAAGCCCACGGGGTCGAGGTCCTGCCACACGAAGTGCGACGGGTCGAAGTTCAGACCGAAGGCGGGGCGGCCTCCGACGGCCTCCAGGGCGCGTTGTGTCGTCCAGTAGTCGTAGGCGATCTCGCTCGGGTGGACTTCGTGCGCGAAGCGCACGCCCTCCTCGTCGAAGACGTCCAGGATCGGGTTCCAGCGCGTCGCGAAGTCCTCGTAGCCGCGTTCGATCATCGACTCGGGCGCGGGCGGGAACATGGCCACCAGGTGCCAGATCGCGGAGCCGGTGAAGCCGATCACCGTGTCGACGCCGAAGGCGGCCGCGGCGCGCGCGGTGTCCTTCATGCGGGCGGCGGCACGCTGCCGGACCCCCTCCGGGTCCCCGTCGCCCCACACCTCGCCGGGCAGGATGGCCTGGTGGCGTTCGTCGATGATGGCGTCGCAGACGGCCTGGCCGACCAGGTGGTTGGAGATCGCCCAGCACTTGAGGCCGTACTTGTCGAGCAGTGTCTTCCTGGAGTCGATGTACGACGGGTCCGCGAGGGCCTTGTCGACCTCGAAGTGGTCGCCCCAGCAGGCGAGTTCGAGTCCGTCGTAGCCGAAGTCGCGGGCGAGCCGGCAGACCTCCTCCAGCGGCAGGTCGGCCCACTGGCCGGTGAACAGCGTGAACGTACGCGGCATGCGCGTCAGCCTCCTCGGGCCGCTCGGGGTGTGTCAGACCGCGATCGGGGTGTAGACGGCGTTCTTCTCGGCGCTCTCCTCGACCGCCGCCAGTACGCGCTGCACCTGCAGCCCGTCGGCGAAGGAGGGCTCGGGCTGCCTGCCCTCGGCGATGGCGTGGACCAGGTCGCGGGCCTGGTGGACGAAGGTGTGCTCGTAGCCCAGGCCGTGGCCCGGGGGCCACCAGGCGTCCAGGTAGGGGTGGTCGGGTTCGGTGACGAGGATGCGGCGGAAGCCGGCGTGCGCGCCCGGTTCCCTGCCGTCGTGGTACGAGAGCTCGTTCAGCCGCTCCAGGTCGAAGGCGATCGAGCCGAGCTCGCCGTTGAGTTCGATGCGCAGGGAGTTCTTGCGGCCGGTGGCGTAGCGGGTGGCCTCGAAGGACGCGAGGGCGCCCGACGGGAGGCGGCCGGTGAACAGGGCGGCGTCGTCGACGGTGACCTGGCCGGCTCCGTTGGCGGAGACGGCGGAGAGGCCGCTCGTGGCGCCGCCGGGAAGCGGGCGCTCCCGTACGAAGGTCTCCGTCAGGGCCGACACCCCGGTCAGCCGCTCCCCCGCCAGGTACTGCGCGAGGTCGATGATGTGGGCGCCCAGGTCGCCGAGCGCGCCCGAGCCGGCGTGTTCCTTGCGCAGCCGCCAGGTCAGCGGGAACTCGGGGTCGACCAGCCAGTCCTGGAGGTACGTCACGCGCACGTGCCGCAGCGCTCCCAGGCGGCCCTCGGCGACCATGCTGCGAGCCAGGGCGGTGGCCGGCACCCGTCGGTAGTTGAAGCCGACCATCGCCACCTGGCCACGCTCGAACGCTTCTTCGGCCGCCCGCGCCATCGACGTGGCTTCCTCGACCGTGTTGGCGAGAGGCTTCTCGCACAGGACGTGCTTGCCGGCGGCCAGGGCCGCGAGGGCGATCTCGGCGTGGCTGTCGCCGGGGGTGCAGATGTCGACGAGGTCGACGTCGTCCCGTTCGACGAGGGCACGCCAGTCGGTCTCGACGGACGCCCAGCCGTGCCGGTCGGCCGCCGCCCGCGCGGCGGCGGCGTCCCGGCCGCAGATCACGGCCTGAACCGGGTTCAGCGGCAGGTCGAAGAAACGGCCCGCGGTGCGCCAGCCCTGGGAGTGTGCGGCGCCCATGAAGGCGTAGCCGACCATTCCGACGCGCAAGGGTGGCTTACCTGCCTCGGTCCCTTCTGACTGCTGCTGCGGCTGTCCCATGTGGGTGTCCTCCTCGTCCTGGTCGGGGTGGCGCACGTGGGGGGTGCGGGCGGAACGGATCACTTGAAGCCGGTGGACATGTACTGGTCGACGTTGGCCTTGTCGACGACCGCCGAGTAGAGCGTGATCGAGGCCGGGATCTCGAACTCGGCCATGCCGCCCACGCCCTTGCCCTGGCCGAGCGCGCGAGCCAGGTCGATGGCGGACGCGGCCATGGTCGGCGGGTACAGGACGGTGGCCTTGAGGACGCCGTCGTCCTGCTTGATCGCCTGGAAGGCGGACAGGGCGCCGGCGCCGCCGACCATCAGGAAGTCGTCGCGCCCGGCCTGCTCGATGGCCCGCAGCGCGCCCACGCCCTGGTCGTCGTCGTGGTTCCAGAGCGCGTCGAACTTCGACTGGGCCTGCAGGAGCTGGGCCATCTTGGCCTGCCCGGACTCGACCGTGAACTCGGCAGCCTGGCGGGCCACCTTCTGGATGTTCGGGTAGTTCTTCAGAGCGTCGTCGAAGCCCTGCGTTCGCTGCTTGGTGAGTTCCAGGTTGTCGAGGCCGGCGAGTTCGATGACCTTGGCGCCGGACTTCCCCTTGAGCTTCTCGCCGATGTAGTGGCCGGCGTTGAGGCCCATGCCGTAGTTGTCGCCGCCGATCCAGCAGCGGTACGCCTGCGGGGTGTTGAAGATCCGGTCGAGGTTGATGACCGGGATCCCGGCCCGCATCGCCTTCAGGCCGACCTGGGTGAGCGCCTTGCCGTCGGCGGGCAGCACCACCAGCACGTCGACCTTCTTGTTGATCAGCGTCTCGATCTGGCCGATCTGTGCGGCGGTGTCGTTGGAGCCCTCGGTGATCTCCAGGGTGACGTCGGAGTACTTCTTCGCCCGGCTCTTGGCGTTGTCGTTGATGGCGTTGAGCCAGCCGTGGTCGGCCTGCGGTCCGGCGAAGCCGATGGTGACCTGCTTGCCGGGCTTGTCGTCGGCGGCCGGCTGGTCGTTCGCGGCCGGCTCGTCCTTGGACTCGTTGCTCGTGCAACCCGTGAGGAGGGCACCGGCTCCTATGGCGGCGGATCCGAACAACAGCCCTCTGCGACTGGTGAGCTCTGGCATGGCGGTGAACCCTTTCCTCAGGTCGTGCGGAGCGGAAGCGGGACGACCCTCAGGTCGTGCTTGCGGTACGGCGCTGGACCAGCACGGCGGCGACGATGATCGCGCCCTTGGCGATCTGCTGGACATCGCTCTGCAGGTTGTTCAGGGCGAAGATGTTGGTGATCGTGGTGAAGATCAGGACGCCGAGCACGGAGCCGACGATGGTGCCGCGGCCCCCGGTGAGAAGGGTGCCGCCGATGATCGCGGCGGCGATGGCGTCGAGTTCGTAGAGGTTTCCGTTGGTGTTCTGGCCGGAGCCGGACAGGATGATCAGCAGGAAGGCGGCGATGCCGCAGCACAGTCCGGACAGCAGGTAGAGGTAGAGCCGCTGGCGGCGGACGTCGATGCCGGCGAGCCGGGCCGCCTCCGCGTTGCCGCCGACGGCGACCGTGCGCCGCCCGAAGGTCGTGCGGTTCAGGACCAGCCAGCCGATGACCGTCACGACCGCGAACACCATGACCAGTGGCGGGATGCCGAGGACGTATGCGTCGCGCTCGCCGAGGTCGAGTACCGAGGGAATGGTGACGATCTGCGTCTTGCCGTCGGTGATCTGGAGGGCCAGTCCGCGCGCGGAGGCCAGCATGGCGAGGGTGGCGATGAACGGGACCATCGCGCCGTACGCGATCAGCATCCCGTTGACGAGCCCGCACCCCACGCCGACGATCACCGCCGTGAACAGGATGCCGGCGAAGCCGTACTCCTGGGTCGCGACGGTCGTCGCCCACACCGAGGCGAGCGCGACGATCGCGCCGACGGACAGGTCGATGCCGCCGGAGACGATGACGAAGGTCATGCCGACGGTGACGACGCCGATCACGGAGGCCTGGGTGAGGACGAGCTGGAGGTTGCGGGTGTCCAGGAACTCGTCCGGCTTGGTGATGCCGCCGATGACGATCAGTGCGGCGAGAACGCCGAGCAGGGAGAGCGTGCGCACGTCGGCGCGGGCCATCAGGCCCCGCCAGACGGGCGGTGCTCCGGCCGACTGCACCTTGCCGGTGCTGTCCCGGGGCGGGGAGGCGTGCTGCGTCATGACGCCGGGCTTCCTTCCATGACGAGGTCGAGTACGCGGTGTTCGTCGAGTTCGCGCGCGGGAGCGGTGTGTACGACACGGCCCTCGCGCAGCACCAGGACGCGATCGGCGAGGCCCAGCACTTCGGGCACTTCACTGGAGACCAGGAGCACGGCGAGGCCTTCGTCGGCCAGTCGCCGGACCACGGCATACAGCTCGGCGCGGGCGCCTACGTCGACGCCTCGGGTTGGTTCGTCGAGCAGCAGGACGCGGCAGCCGCGCAGCAGCCAGCGGGCCAGGACGGCCTTTTGCTGGTTGCCGCCGGAGAGGGTGCGCACGGGCACGGACGGGTTGTCGGGCCGCAGCGACAGTTCGCGGGTCGCGGCCCGTGCCGCCCCCAGTTCGGCGGCCCGGTCGATCCAGCCGCCGCGCGAGAAGCGGGACATGGACGAGACCGACACATTGCGGGTGACGGACTCCAGCATCAGCAGCGCCTGCGCCTTGCGCTCCTCGGGGGCGAGCCCGAGCCCGGCGCGCACGGCGGCCCGCACGCTGCCGGGTCGCAACGCCCGCCCGTCGACGAGGACTTGACCGGCGGTGGGCTTCCTGGCCCCGTAGATCGTCTCCAGGATCTCCGAGCGCCCGGAGCCCACCAGCCCGGCGAGCCCGACGATCTCCCCGGGCCGCACGGTCAGGTCGAGCGGCTCGAACTCGCCGTCCCGGGCGAGTCCCCGCACCTCCAGCAGCGGCTTCCCGGCCGCGGCCATGTCCTGCGCCGGCCGCTCGGGGAAGACGTACTCGACATTGCGCCCCGTCATCATGGCCACGACCTCGCGCGTCGGCGTGGTCTTCGCGGGGAGCCCGCCCGCGACGGCCCGACCGTCCTTCAGCACCGTCACCCGGTCGCCGATCCGGCGGATCTCCTCCAGCCGGTGCGAGATGTACACGACGGCGACTCCGGCGGCGGTGAGGTCGCCGACGATGCGGAAGAGGTTGTCGACCTCGTCCGGGTCCAGGGCCGCGGACGGCTCGTCCATCACGATCAGCCGTACGTCGTGGGAGAGCGCCCGTGCCATCGAGACGATCTGCTGCTGGGCCGCCGACAACTCACCGACCAGGCGGGCGGGGTCGATCTCGGGGTGGCCAAGTCGCTTGAGGAGCTGGGCTGTCGACGTCCGCGCGACCTTTCCGCGTACGACGAACCCGGCGGCCGTCGGCTCATGGCCGAGGTGGACGTTCTCGGCCACCGACAGGTGCTCCACCAGGTCGAGTTCCTGGTAGATGGTGGCGATGCCGAGGCGCATGGCGGCGATCGGCGAGCGGAGGGTGACCTCCTCGCCGCGCCAGCGGATGGTGCCGGTGTCGGGCTGGTGGGCGCCGGCCAGGACCTTGATGAGCGTGGACTTGCCGGCGCCGTTCTGACCGAGCAGACAGTGCACTTCACCGGCCTGGACGTCGAGGTCGACGCCGTCGAGGGCACGGACTCCGGGGAACGACTTGGTGATGCCGGACATGCTGAGCAGGGGTGGTTCTGATGCCATGAGGTCCCCTTGGCGGGCGTGCGGGCCGGTTCAGGGCAGGGCGGAGCGAGGCGCGGTGCTGTGCGGGGCAGAGCAGGGCGGTGCGAAGTGCTGTGCGGGTGAGCCGTACGAAGTAGTGGCTTACGCGGGTGAGAACAGGTGGTCGCTGATGAGCCGGGCCGCGCCGATGACGCCGGCGGTGGGGCCCAACTCCCCCAGGACGATGGGCAGGTTGCCGGTCGCCAGGGGCAGCGACTGGCGGTAGACCTGCGTGCGGATCGCGGCGAGCAGGTTGTGGCCGAGGCCGGTCACCCCGCCGCCGATCACCACCAGGCCGGGGTTGAAGAAGCTGACGAGTCCGGCGATGACCTGGCCGACGCGGTTGCCGCCCTCGCGGATCAGGTCGAGCGCGGTGGCGTCGCCCGCGGCGGCCGCGGCGGCGACGTCGACGGCGGTCAGGGTGCCGTTCGCCTCCAGCCGCGAGGCGAGTTCCTCCGACCGCCCCTGCTGGGCCGCCTCGACGGCGTCCCGGGCGAGGGCCGACCCGCTGAAGTGGGCTTCCAGACAGCCCCGGTTGCCGCAGGCACAGGGGCGGCCG
The DNA here is from genome assembly GCF_041051905.1 of Streptomyces sp. R11. Taxonomy (NCBI): domain Bacteria; kingdom Bacillati; phylum Actinomycetota; class Actinomycetes; order Kitasatosporales; family Streptomycetaceae; genus Streptomyces; species Streptomyces sp. R11. The sequence continues at coordinate 7,694,045 of NZ_CP163432.1, read as the reverse complement.
TCGGGCACGGCCTGGATGTGCCCGATGTCGCCCGCGCTGCCCGTGACGCCCCGGTGGACATCGCCCCCCGCGACGATGCCGCAGCCGATGCCGGTGCCGATCTTGACGCAGAGGAAGTCGCCCACGGAGCGTGCGACGCCCGCGTGCTGCTCCCCCATCGCCATGAGGTTCACGTCGTTGTCGACCATGACCGGGCAGCCGAGTTCCTGACTGAGCGCCTCCCGCACGGGAAAGCCGTCCCAGCCCGGCATGATCGGCGGGGCCACCGGTACGCCCTCGGGGAAGCGGACCGGTCCGGGGACGCCGATGCCGGCGCCGTCGTACCCTTCCGCGAGCCCCGAGGCCCTCAACTTCGCTGCCATGGACAGGACTTGCTCGAAGACCGCGACCGGGCCCTCGCGGACGTCCATGGGCTGGTTGACATGGCCGAGGATTTCCAGCTCGGCGTTGGTGACGGCGACGTCGACCGAGGTCGCGCCGATGTCGACACCGAGGAACCGCAGCCCGGGATTGAGCCGGACGTTGTGCGAACGGCGCCCACCGCGCGAGGCGGCGAGTCCGTCGGCCACGACCAGCCCGGTCTCCAGCAGGCGGTCCACCTCCACGGCCAGCTTGGACCGCGAGAGGTCGATCTGATCGCCCAGCTGGGCCCGGGAGTTGGGCCCGCCGTCGCGCAGCAGCCTGAGCAGCTTGGCCTGATGGGCGTTCGCGGGTCGTGCCGTCATGCGTCTCACGAGCCCCTCCCCGCCTCAATCGGCCTGTGCACGCCGGGTTTCGGCCACGTCCGCGGCCTGCTTTCGAGGGGAACGTAGCAGTGGGCGCCGGGGCTGGGAAGAAGTTGCGCAGAGATTGCTGTCAACTTTCTCCACTCACAGGACAAAGGCGAGATCGGTACGTCCCCTGCCGCTGATGCTCTCTGTGCGCCGAGGGCGCGCAAGTACCGCGCACACGGGGCCGGTTGGCTACCCTGTCCCTCCGGCAGCAGTGCTTGGGGGGAGCGCGCATGGCTCAGGGAACCTCGTCCGACGAACCGGCATCGACGCAGGCCGCGGACAGCGCCGACGTCACGCCGTCACCACTTGTTCCCGCCACGCCGCCCATACCCGTCCCCGCCACTCCCCCGCGGTCCGGCGGTTCGTCGCCCGACACCGGGCCCGGCTATGCGATGCGCGTGGCGAACGGGTCGTACGGCTGGTACCACAAGGCCGCCATCAGGGCGCGCCGCAACTTCCGGCTCACCGAGACCCTGCTGCTGCTCGTCTCCGCCTCGATCCCGGTGTCGGCCGTCATCTCGCCCGGGACCGCCGAGGTGCCCGCGATCCTGGGCGGCGTCGTCGTGGTGATCACCGGCCTGCGGTCCGTCTTCCACTGGCAGGACGACTACCTGCGCTTCAGCGAGGCCCGCGAGGCGGTCGAGGCGGAACGCCGCCTCTACTTCACCGGCGCCGAGCCGTACGCCGACCCGGCGACCCGGGACCAGATGCTCGCCGCCAACGTCACCCGCATCGAGCAGCGGGAGATGGGCACGTGGATACAGCTCGCGAGTCCGCGCACGGATGCCACGGGGAACAACGCGCAGTACTGAACTCCGCGGCGCAGCTCAGGACTTGGCCCGGTCGTGATACGACCTTCGCGTGTGTTCGGTGTGCTCCCGCATCAGCTGCGTGGCGCCCTGCTCGTCCCGGTCGGTGATCGCGGCGATCATGCCGCGGTGCTCGATCCAGGACTGCTGCCCGCGCTGACGGGCGACCGGCGTGTAGTACCAGCGCACCCGCCGGTCCACCTGGGCCGCCAGCTCGGCGAGGACCGCGTTGCCCGCCAGCTCCATGATCTTCGCGTGGAAGCGGGCGTTGAGGGCGACGGCCGCGTCGACGTCATCGGCGGCGACGGCCTGCTCGCCCTCCGCGCACAGCTGCTCCAGGGCGGCGATGCCGGCGCTGTCGGCGTGGGCGGCGGCGAGGCGGGCCGCCTCGGCCTCCAGGAGGGTGCGGACGGTGAGGAGCTGGTCGGCCTCCTCCTCCGTCGGCTCGTGCACGAACGCGCCCTGCGCGGGCCGTAGATCGACCCAGCCCTCGGTGTTCAGCCGCTGCAGCGCCTCGCGCACCGGCTGCCGGGACACGCCCAGGTGGCCTGCCAGTTCGCTCTCGACCAGATGCTGGCCGGGCTGGAGGGCACGGGTCGTGATGAGTTCGAGCAGCGCCTCGTAGACGCGGTCGCGCAGCGGGCCGGGCCGTTCGAGCTTGGGCACCGCACCCTGCGGCAGTCCTGTCGACAACATCGGTCCCCTCCTGGGCGCACACCGGGCGACTGCGTCGCGTAGCCGACCGTCACGGAAAGCCGGTATCAATTGTCTTTCGTCTACAGTCTACGGCGCACAAAGGCCAGGGAACCGGGGAGTTGGCCACATCACACCCGCATCAGGGGCAGCGCACGACCTGCCCCGCGTACGACAGGTTGCCGCCGAAGCCGAACAGCAGCACCGGATCCCCGGTCGAGATCCGCCCCTGTTCCACGAGTTTGGACAGCGCCAGCGGAATGCTCGCCGCCGAGGTGTTTCCGGACTCGGACACATCCCGCGCGACCACGGCGTTGACGGCGCCGATCTTCTCGGCGAGGGGCTCGATGATGCGCAGGTTGGCCTGGTGCAGGACGACCCCGGCGAGGTCCGCGGGGGCGAGGCCCGCCCGCTCGCAGGCCCGGCGGGCGATGTTCGGCAGCTGCGTCGTCGCCCAGCGGTAGACGCTCTGCCCCTCCTGCGCGAACCGCGCGGGCTGTCCCTCGATGCGCACCGCGTGCCCCATCTCGGGCACCGAGCCCCACAGCACCGGCCCGATGCCGGCCTCGCCGGACGCCTCCACGACGGCCGCGCCGGCCCCGTCGCCGACCAGCACACAGGTCGTACGGTCGCTCCAGTCGGCCACGTCGGACATCTTGTCGGCGCCGATCACCAGCACGCGGGCCGCGGCCCCCGCCCGTACGGCGTGGTCGGCGGTGGCCAGGGCGTGGGTGAACCCGGCGCAGACGACGTTGATGTCCATCGCGGCGGGCGACGGGATGCCGATGCGGGCCGCGACGCGGGCGGCCATGTTCGGGGAGCGGTCGATGGCGGTGGAGGTGGCGACCAGGACCAGGTCGATGTCGCCGGGCGCGAGGCCCGCCGCCGCGAGCGCCTTGGCGGCGGCGTACGCGGCCAGCTCGTCGACGGGCTCGTCGGGCCCGGCGATGTGGCGCGTACGGATGCCCACCCGGGAGGTGATCCACTCGTCACTGGTGTCGACCATGCCCGCCAGTTCCTCGTTGGTGAGCACCCTGGCGGGCTGATAGTGGCCGACTGCGGCGATGCGCGAGCCGTTCATCGATGGTGATCCCCTCGAACATCGGTAGCGGGATTCACCAGTCTGATCAGTGACTCGCGGGTACGGCTGCAAGTGATGCCACAGGAAACGGGCGCCCGTGTTGTCGCCTTCCATCAGACAATCGGACGCCCGAACATCTCTCGAACGCCTACCCGGTGAACAGCTGCGTCGCTTTCTGTACGAGTTCGTAGAGCCCGTACGCGAGCGGCACCCCCACCCACACCCAGGCGAAGGCGATCAGGCCCCGCCGGCTAGGCGGACTGCTGTCGCTGGACATCTGCGGCCTCCTTCGACGCCGGGGCGGAGGTGGGGGACGGGACGTGGTGGCGGGGGTGGACGGGGCGGACGAGTTCGTTCGCGACGAAGCCGACGGCGAGCAGCCCGATCATGATGAACAGGGACGTCGTGTACAGGGACGAGCCGTCCTTGCCCGCCTCCTCCTGCCGGTCGGCGATCCAGTTCACGATCAGCGGCCCGAGGACGCCGGCCGTGGACCAGGCGGTGAGCAGCCGCCCGTGGATGGCGCCCACCTGGTAGGTGCCGAAGAGGTCCTTCAGATAGGCGGGGATCGTCGCGAAGCCGCCGCCGTAGAAGGAGAGGATCACCAGCGCGCACAGGATGAACAGCGGCTTCGACGAGTCGCCGGCCAGCGCGATCAGCCCGTACATAAGCGCGCCCACGCCCAGGTAGAGGCGGTAGATGTTCCTGCGTCCGATCAGGTCGGAGGCCGACGACCAGCCGATCCGGCCCGCCATGTTGGCGGCGGACAGCAGGGCGACGAAGCCCGCGGCGGCCGACACCGACACCGGTGTCGAGGTGTTCGCGAAGAAGTCCGTGATCATCGGGGCGGCCTTCTCCAGGATGCCGATGCCCGCGGTCACGTTCATGCAGAGCACGATCCACAGGCACCAGAACTGCGGGGTGCGCACGGCGTTGCGGGCGGACACCTGCGGTCCGTCGAACACGCCGGGCCCGTCGCCGACCGGCTTCTCGGTGCGCGGCACGCGGACCAGCAGCACGCCGAGCAGCATGAAGACGGAGTACGACAGTCCGTGCACCAGGAACGCCATCGCGATCCCGGAGCTGTCACTGCCGAACGACTCCAGCATCTGCGCCGACCAGGGCGAGGCGATGAGCGCGCCGCCGCCGAAGCCCATGATGGCGATGCCGGTGGCCATGCCGGGCCGGTCGGGGAACCACTTGATCAGCGTCGAGACCGGGGAGATGTAGCCGATGCCGAGGCCGATCCCGCCGACGAAGCCGTAGCCGAGAACGATCAGCCAGTACTGCTCGGTGGCCGCGCCCAGCGCGGAGAGCAGGAAGCCGGACGAGAAGCAGATCAGGGCGACCGTCATCGCCCAGCGCGGCCCGTTGCGCTCCACCAGCGTGCCGCCGAACGCGGCCGACAGACCGAGCATGACGATGCCGAGCTGGAACGGCAGCGCGCTCTGTGTGCCGCTGAGGCCGAGGGCGGATTCGAGCGGCGGCTTGAACACGCTCCAGGCGTAGGCCTGGCCGATGGACAGATGGACCGACAGAGCGGCGGGCGGAACCAGCCAGCGGCTCCATCCCGGGGGTGCGACCGGTGGACTCATGATCCCGAACGGTAGGGAGCGCGAGGGAAGTTGAGAAGGCGGCACGTCGACCGTATGCGGTGAGCGGTATGCGGCACGCGACGAACGGTCGAACCGTGTCCGGGAAGGCACGGGAAGCTGCGGGTGCGTGCGCGAACCCTTGCTGACCCCCTATCCATACTGTAGACAATATTCCGTCGACAGGATTCGACAGTTCCCTGCTGTCGGACCTCTCCCAGTCACCTCCGCGGTACTCCCTCGACCGAACGGAGCGTTCCGAAGTGAAAGTTGCAGTCCTCGGCGCCGGTGCCATCGGCGCCTACGTCGGAGCCGCGCTCCATCGCGCGGGCGCCGACGTGCACCTCATCGCCCGTGGACCGCATTTGGCGGCCATGAGGCAGCACGGAGTGCGGGTGCTCAGTCCGCGCGGCGACTTCACCGCCCGCGCACATGCGACCGACGACCCGGCCGAAGTCGGTCCGGTCGACTACGTCTTCCTGGGCCTGAAGGCCAACTCGTACGCGGCGTGCGGGCCGCTCATCGAGCCCCTTCTGCACGACACCACGGCGGTCGTGGCCGCCCAGAACGGCATCCCCTGGTGGTACTTCCACCGCCACGGCGGCCCCTACGACGGCCACCGCATCGAAAGTGTGGACCCGGACGGCGCGGTCAGTGCGGTGCTCGCGCCCGAACGGGCCATCGGCTGTGTCGTGTACGCCGCGACCGAGCTCGAAGGGCCCGGTGTCGTACGGCACTTGGAAGGCACCCGGTTCTCCGTCGGCGAGCCCGACCGCAGCGTGTCCAAGCGCTGCCGGGACCTCGGCGAGGCCATGATCGCCGGTGGCCTGAAGTGCCCGGTCGAGCCGAACCTGCGCAACGACATCTGGCTCAAACTGCTCGGCAACATCTCCTTCAACCCGATCAGCGCGCTGGCCCGCGCCACCATGCGGCAGATGTGCCTGCACGGCGGCACCCGCAAGGTCATCGAGATCATGATGACCGAGACGCTCTCGGTCGCCGAGGCCCTCGGCTGCGAGGTCGGCGTCTCCATCGAGCGCCGCCTCGCGGGCGCCGAGCGGGTCGGCGACCACCGCACCTCCACGCTCCAGGACCTGGAGCGCGGCAAGCCGCTCGAACTCGACGTACTCCTCGCGGCGGTCGTCGAGTTGGCGGAGATCACCGGCGTGGAGGTGCCCACCCTGCGCACCGTGCACGCCATCTCGGACCTGCTCGCGCTGAGGAGCGCCGCATGAGGAGCGCCGTATGAGCAAACGCGACCGTACTCCGAAGACGTACACCCGGCTGACGCACCCGCTCGTCCGGGACTCCCGCGACGAGCCGTTCCGGCAGGCGAGCTGGGAGGAGGCGCTGGACCGCGCGGCCCGCGGCCTTGCGGCGGCCCGCGGCGCGTTCGGCATGTTCTCCTGCGCCCGGGCCACCAACGAGATGAACTACGTCGCCCAGAAGTTCGCCCGCGTCGTGATGAGCACCAACAACGTCGACTCCTGCAACCGCACCTGCCACGCGCCCAGCGTGGCAGGCCTGTCGGCGGCCTTCGGCTCGGGCGGGGGCACCTCCTCGTACGAGGAGATCGAGCACACCGACGTCATCGTGATGTGGGGCTCCAACGCCCGCTTCGCGCACCCGATCTTCTTCCAGCACGCGCTGAAGGGGATCAGGAACGGCGCCCGCATGTACGCCGTCGACCCGCGCCGCACCTCCACCGCCGAGTGGGCGGAGAGCTGGCTCGGCCTGAACGTCGGCACCGACATCCCGATGGCGCACGCCATCGGCCGCGAGATCATCCACGCGGGCCTGGCCAACGAGGCGTTCATCGAGCGTGCGACCAGCGGCTTCGAGGAGTACAAGGCGCTCGTCGAGCCGTGGACGCTGTCCCTCGCCGAGAAGGTGACGGGCGTACCGGCCGCCGCCATCCGCGAGCTGGCCCACGCCTACGCCCGCGCCGAGCGCGCGCAGCTGTGCTGGACCCTCGGCATCACCGAGCACCACAACGGCACCGACAACGTGCGCGCGCTGATCAACCTGTCGCTGCTGACCGGGCATGTCGGCCGCTACGGCAGCGGGCTCCAGCCCCTGCGCGGGCAGAACAACGTGCAGGGCGGTGGCGACATGGGCGCCATCCCCAACCGCCTCCCCGGCTTCCAGGACCTCCTCGACCCGGACACCCGCCTGAAGTTCGAGTCGGCCTGGGACACCGTCATCCAGCCCCACTACGGCCTCAACCTCACCGAGATGTTCGAGGCGATGGAGGAGGGCACGCTCAAGGCCGTCTACTGCATCGGGGAGAACCCGGCGCAGTCGGAGGCGGACAGCGAGCAGGCCGTACGGCGGATGCGGCAGCTGGACTTCCTCGTCGTCCAGGACATCTTCCTGACGAGGACGGCCGAGCTGGCGGACGTCATCCTCCCGGCCACCGCCGGCTGGGCAGAGACCGAGGGCACCACCACCAACAGCGAACGACGGGTTCAGCGCGTCCGGCGAGCGGTCACCCCGCCCGGTGAGGCGCGCGAGGACATCGACATCATCTGCGAGCTGGCGGCCAGGCTCGGCCACGAGTGGAAGTACGCCGATTCCGAGGCCGTCTGGAACGAGCTCAGGTCGGTGTCGCCGGACCACTACGGGATGACGTACGAGCGCCTGGAGGAGCACCAGGGCATCCAGTGGCCGTGCCCGAGCACGGAGCAGCTGGAACCGACCTATCTGCACGGGCGGTTGTGGGAGCCGGACCCGGGCCGGCGCGGGATGCCGGCGCCGTTCGGGATCGTCCAGCACGATCCGCCGGTCGACCTCACCGACGAGGAGTTCCCGATCCGGCTCACCACCGGGCGGCGGCTCGACTCGTACAACACCGGTGTCCAGAGCGGGAGTTTCGCCTCCCCGCTGCGGCGTGGCGAGTTCGTGGAGCTGTGCCCGGAGGACGCCGAGCGCTACGGGGTCGTCGTCGGCGAGGAGGTCCGGGTGAGCTCGCGGCGGGGTTCGGTCGTCGCGCCGGTGTGGATCGACACCGCGCTGCGGCCGGGGCTCGCCTTCATGACCATGCACTTTCCCGACGAGGTGGACACCAACCAGCTGACGATCGAGGCGAACTGCCCGATCGCGGGGACGGCGGAGTTCAAGGCCTCGGCGATCCGGATCGAGAAGCTCCCCGTCGCGACCATCGTGAGGTGACATAAGTGGACCTGCACTTCGGCGACAGCAAACCGACGGACGACGAACGGGCCGCCGTCGACGCCCTGCTCGGCCCGCCGGAGTCCTCCTGGGAGGGCGCCGACCGTTCCGACGCGGACCTGAGGTGGGCACGGGGCGGCCGGGAGGCCCGGGACCGCCGCGACCTGCTGCTGCCGGGGCTGCACGCGATCAACGACCGGGTCGGCTGGATCAGCGACGGCGCCCTCGACTACCTGTGCCGGCGGCTGACCGTGCCGCCGGCGGAGGCGTACGGCGTCGCCACCTTCTACGCCATGTTCTCGGTCAAGCCGCGCCCCGCCACCGTGCTCCACGTCTGCACGGACCTCGCGTGCGCGGCCGCCGGGGCGAGCGGGCTGTGCGCCGGGATCGAGTCGCGGCTCGGCCTGGGCAGCGGGGTGAGCGTGCAGCGCAGTCCGTGTCTGGGCCTGTGCGAACGGGCTCCGGCGGCGCTCGCGATCAAGGCCGGGGATCCGGTGCGTACGGCGGTCTCGGCGCCGGCGACGGTGCACGACGCCGTTCTCGCCGCGAGCGCGCCGGACTCGGCGCCCGAGGAGCCGCCGGCGGCGCTGGCGGTTCCCCAGGCGGGCGGCGACGACCTGATCCTGCTGCGCCGGGTCGGAGTCGTCGACCCGTCGTCGCTGGACGACTATCGCGCCCACGGCGGCTACACCGCCCTGCGCCGGGCCTTCGAGCTGGGCCCCGCCGGAGTCATCCGCGAGGTCACCGACTCCGGCCTGGTCGGGCGCGGCGGCGCCGCCTTCCCCACCGGCCGCAAATGGCAGGCCACGGCGTCGCAGCCCGACCATCCCCACTACGTCGTCTGCAACGCGGACGAGTCCGAGCCGGGCACCTTCAAGGACCGCGTGCTCATGGAGGGCGACCCGTACGCGCTGGTCGAGGCCATGACGATCGCGGCGTACGCCACCGGCGCGCACCGGGGATACCTGTACCTGCGCGGCGAGTACCCACGCGCCCTGCACCGTCTGGAACACGCCCTGGCGCAGGCACGCGCGCGTGGACTGCTCGGGGACGACATCCTCGGCCAGGGATACGCCTTCGACATCGAGATCCGCCGGGGGGCGGGGGCGTACATCTGCGGCGAGGAGACGGCTCTCTTCAACTCCATCGAGGGCTACCGCGGCGAGCCGCGCTCGAAGCCGCCGTTCCCGGTGGAGAAGGGCCTGTTCGGCAAGCCTACGGTCGAGAACAACGTGGAGACGCTGGTCAACGTCCTGCCGATCCTGACCATGGGCGCACCGGCGTACGCGGCGATCGGGACGGGGAGGTCCACCGGCCCGAAGCTGTTCTGCGTGTCGGGGAGTGTCGCGCGACCGGGCATCTACGAGCTCCCGTTCGGCGCGACGCTCGGTGAGCTGCTGGAACTGGCCGGGGCGCGGGACGGGCTGCGGGCGGTGCTGCTGGGCGGGGCGGCGGGCGGCTTCGTACGGGCCGACGAGCTGGACATCCCGCTGACCTTCGAGGGCACGCGGGAGGCGGGCACCACACTCGGTTCGGGTGTGGTCATGGCCTTCGACGACACGGTCCCGCTGCCCCGGCTGCTGCTGCGCATCGCCGAGTTCTTCCGCGACGAGTCGTGCGGGCAGTGCGTGCCGTGCCGGGTCGGGACCGTACGGCAGGAGGAGGCGCTGCACCGGATCGTGGAGCGCACGGGCGCGGCGGCCGCCGATGACATCGCCCTGCTCAGGGAGGTCGGCCGCGCGATGCGGGACGCCTCGATCTGCGGTCTGGGGCAGACCGCGTGGAACGCCGTGGAATCCGCCATCGACCGTCTGGGGGCGTACGAATGACCGCGATACCGCTGGGGATCCCTCGCCGGCTGCTGGAGTTCACGATCGACGGGGAGCCGGTGCGCGCTCCTGAGGGCTCGACGATCCTCGACGCGTGCCGGGCCGCCGGAAAGGACGTGCCGACCCTCTGCCAGGGCGACACGCTCACGCCCAAGAACGCCTGCCGGGTGTGCGTGGTCGAGGTGGAGGGGTCCCGCACCCTGGTCCCGGCCTGCTCCCGCAGGGCCGAGCCCGGCATGGAGGTCCGTACCGACACGGAACGGGCTCGTCACAGCCGTAAGGTCGTCCTCGAACTCCTAGCGTCCTCGGTCGACTTGTCGACGACTCCACAAGTCGCCGAATGGATCAAGGAGTACGAGGCGAAACCGGACCGCTTCGGCCCGGACGCGGCCCGCCTCAACGAGGAACCCAAGGTCGACAACGATCTGTACGTGCGCGACTACGACAAGTGCATCCTCTGCTACAAGTGCGTGGACGCGTGCGGCGACCAGTGGCAGAACTCCTTCGCGATCTCCGTCGCCGGCCGCGGCTTCGACGCCCGGATCGCGGTCGAGCACGACGCCCCGCTGACCGACTCGGCGTGCGTGTACTGCGGGAACTGCATCGAGGTGTGCCCGACGGGGGCCCTGTCCTTCAAGTCGGAGTTCGACATGCGGGCGGCCGGCACGTGGGACGAGTCCGCGCAGACGGAGACGACCACCGTGTGCGCGTACTGCGGAGTGGGCTGCAACCTCACGCTCCACGTGCAGGACAATGAAATCGTGAAGGTCACCTCACCGCACGACAACCCGGTGACCCACGGCAACCTCTGCATCAAGGGCCGCTTCGGCTACCAGCACGTACAGAACCGGGGCTGAGACACGACATGGGACGAGTCACGGAACGACGCAAGGTGATCCGCATCCGGGACGGGGCCGTCTCCACGCGCCCGGACACGCTCGTCGCCGAGGAACCGCTGGAGATCAGACTGAACGGCAAGCCGCTCGCGATCACCATGCGCACCCCGGGCGACGACTTCGCGCTGGCGGCGGGATTCCTGGTCAGCGAGGGCGTCCTCGCCGAGCAGGGCGATCTGCAGAACATCGTGTACTGCGCGGGCGCCACGGTGGACGGCTCCAACACGTACAACGTGGTGGACGTGCGGACCGCGCCGGGCGTGCAGATCCCGGACATCACACTCGAACGGAACGTCTACACGACCTCGTCCTGCGGCCTGTGCGGCAAGGCCAGCCTCGACGCGGTCCGCACGACGGCCCGCTGGCCGATAGCCGACACTCCCCCGGTCCGGGTCGAACCCGAACTGCTCGCGAGCCTCCCCGACCGGCTTCGCGCGGCCCAGCGGGTCTTCGACCGGACCGGGGGCCTGCACGCGGCGGCCCTGTTCTCGGAGGACGGCGAGCTGCTGGACATCCGGGAGGACGTGGGCCGGCACAACGCGGTCGACAAGCTGGTCGGGCGCGCCCTTCAGAACGGGGACCTGCCGCTGTCCCGGACGATCCTGCTGGTCTCCGGGCGGGCCAGTTTCGAGCTGGCGCAGAAGGCCGTGATGGCGGGGATCCCGGTGCTCGCGGCGGTCTCGGCGCCCTCGTCGCTCGCGGTGGACCTGGCCGCGGAGACGGGGCTGACGCTGGTGGGCTTCCTGCGGGGCAGCTCCATGAACGTGTACGCGGGCGAACACCGGCTGGCCCTGCGGACCGCGGCCGCCCAGGCCTGACAGGCTCCCCGCGACACGGCGGCGGGGCCCCGACCGGCGGGGAGCGCCCCCTGCGCCGTACAGGGGCCCCGTCTCAGCCCGAGGCTCGCGCAGGACCGTCGCTCAGCTCCGGGTGCCGGAGATCCGGATCAACAGGTCCATGAACCGGTCACGTTCGGCACGTGACAGCGGGGCGAGGAGCGCGTCATTGGCCTCGCGGGCCGCCTTCTCACAGCGCTCCAACAAGCGTGCGCCCCCGTCGGTGAGGGAGACCGCGTTCTTGCGCCGGTCGTTCGGGTCCGGCTCGCGCAGGACGAGGCCGGCCGATTGCAGGTCATTGAGGATCCCGACCAAGTCCTTGGGGTCGAGCCGGACGCTGCGGCCGAGATCCGCCTGCGCCACGGGGGCGAGGTCGCGGACGGCCGAGAGCACCACGTGGTGCCACATCTTCATCCCCTCGGCCGCGAGCGCCTCGGCCACCAGGGAACGCCCCCGCGCTGCCGCTCGGCCGAGCAGCCAGCTGGGGAGGGAGCGGATCGCGGGCAGCGGAGCTTCGGGCATGCCGGCACCCTATCGGCAATTCATTGGACTTCCCCATGACCGACGGCTGGCGTCAGCGCCGCTCAAACCGTTGGTGATCCCAATGATTTCTGGAGGTGCGATGCGCCGCGTCCGCTACGAATCCACCGGCGGTCCCCTGTTCCTGGAGGAGACCCCCGTCCCGGAACCGGGCCCCGGCGAGCTGCTCGTCCGCAGCGAGGCCGTCGGCGTCACGCTCCCCGTGGTCCGCAAGGTCACCGAGACGGCCGAGCCCGTCCCACTCGGCGGCGAGGTCGCGGGCGAGGTCGTGGCCCTGGGTGCCGGAGTCGGCCGCTTCCGCACCGGCGACCGCGTGACCGGCCTGTGCTTCGGACACGGTTACGCCGACTACGCGGTCCTGCGCGAGGACATGGCCTCCCCCATTCCCGACACCGCCACCGCCGTCGACGCGGTCGCCCTCGTCCGCAGCGGCCTGGTGGCGCTCGGCGCCCTGGAAGCCGCCCGGCCGCGGCGCGGGGAGGCGGCACTGATCACCGCGGCGGCGAGCGGGGTCGGACACCTGGCCGTGCAGCTGGCGCGGGTGCGGGGCGCGGGACGGGTCGTGGGCGCCGTCTCCGATCCGGCAAAGGCGGACTTCGTGCGCTCCGTCGGCGCCGACGAGGTGGTCACGTACCGGGACGAGGGCTGGGGGGACCCTGTCGACTACGTCCTCGATGCCGTCGGCGACGACCTGCTGAGCCCGGCCCTCGCGGCGCTCGCGCCGGGCGGGCGGCTCGTGGCCTACAGTTCGGGCGGCGGGACAATCCAGGCATACGACCTTCTTGCAGGCGCCAAGTCCGTCGTCGGATTCCAGATGGCCCGGATCGCTCGGGGCGAGCCGGAGTTGTACGAGCGGTGGCGACGGGAGCTGTGGGAGCTGTTCGAGGAAGGCACCATCAAGCCTGCCGTGCACGGGAAGTTCACTCTGGAGGAGGCCCGCGAGGCCCATGTGGCGGTCGAGACGCGGGCCAACCGAGGGAAAGTAGTACTCCATGCGTGAGTGACACGTGCACGGTTCTTGTGATGTGTGCGATAGCCCAACTAACGTCTGTGATGCGCACTTTGGACGTGGGATGTCCGAATGTTCGGATGCCTGGACGCATGACCAGACGATGAAGGGGCGGGCCGCACCATGCCTTCAAGAGTTCGCGCACGTCTCAGAGCTGCCCTCGTCGCGGCCGTCGCCACCCTCGCGACGGCCGCGACGTTAAGTCCGGCCGAGTCCCAACCGGCCACCAAGACACCGTCGTTCGAGCAGCAGGTCCTCTTCAAGGCGTCCCAGGATCCCGGGTACGCCTGTTTCCGCATTCCGGCGATCGTGAAGTCCAAGGACGGCACGCTGCTGGCGTTCGCCGAAGGGCGCGTGCTCAACTGCGGCGACGCCGCCGACATCGACATCGTGCTCAAGCGGTCGACGGACGGCGGCCGCACCTGGGGGCCGCTCCAGGTCGTCAACGAGGGCGCCGGCGACACGCACGGCAACCCGGCACCCATCGTGGACCGCGAGACCGGCCGCATCCTGCTGGCGGAAACGTACAACACGGGCCGCACGGACAGCGGCAGCTGCGCCGTGCCGTGTGATCGCACCCCTCATCTGCAGTACAGCGACGACGACGGCGCGACCTGGTCGGCGCCGCGCGATCTGAGCGACCAGATACTGCCCAAGGAGTGGAACTCCTGGTACGCCACCGGCCCCGTGCACGGCATCCAGCTCACCAAGGGCACGCACGCCGGCCGGCTCGTCTTCGGGGTCAACACCGAGACCTGGGACGGCAGTCGGGTCAGCGCCAACCACGCCGCGCTCATCGTCAGCGACGACGGCGGCAACACCTGGAAGGTCGGCGCCACCGACTCCTGGCCCATCTCCGCCGACGGCACCTTCCGGCAGAAGCCGTCCGAGGTGACCCTCACCGAGCGCACGGACGGCACGATCCTGATCAGCGGCAGGGAACAGGACGGCACCGATCTCGGCCATCGCAGCCAGACGTACAGCAAGGACGGCGGCTCCACCTTCACCGGCCCGTTCCGCGACATTCCGGACCTCTACACGCCCCAGGTCCAGGGCGCCACGCTCCAACTGGGCAACCGGATGCTGCTGTCCGCCCCCGGCGACCCCGACCGCCGGCGGACCATGATGGTCAGGTCCTCGTACGACGGCGGCGCCACCTGGGACAGCGCGGACCGCGGCAAGGTCGTCACCAAGGACTGGTCGGGCTACTCCGACATGGTGGACGTGGACGCGTCCACGGTGGGCCTCATGTACGAGGGCGGGGCCGTCGACGCGCGCGACGAGATCCGCTTCGCCCGCTTCAACGAGGACTGGCTGGGACCGCGGCGCGGTGCCGATCCGACCACCTTGGACCTCGCCCCGAGCGCACCGCGCGCGACGGTCCTCGGCGGGCCGGAGGTCACGGACGGCGTGCTCGGCAATGCCTTCGAGTTCGACGGCGACAACGACGCCGTACGGCTGCCGTACCGGTCCAGACTCCCGCTCGGCACCGGTGAGTTCACGGTCTCGCTGTTCTTCCGCTACTCCGCAGCCTCCGGCGAACAGCCGTTTTTGTGGATGGGCGGGATCGGCAGCACCCAGCCCCAGATCTGGCTGCGCGGCGAGCCGGACAGCGACCGGGTGCGTGGCCTGATCACCACCCGGGAGGGCTTCGGGACGGTGCGGACGGCGTCCGTGTGGGCCGGGGACGCCCACAACGACGGCGAGTGGCACCACCTCGCGCTGCGGCGCGGCGGTGGCCGGCTGACGTTGTTCGTCGACGGCAGGGCGATCAGCACCACGGACGTGGCCGGTTCGGTCAGCCGTAACTCGCCGTTCGGCGTGCATGTCGGCCAGCGCATGGACAGCAGGGCGTTCCTCACCGGCGCCATCGACGACGTCCACGTGTGGAATCGGGCGCTCGGCGACTCGGAGCTCACAGCCGCGGCACGGGCCCGCACGACCGGCAGGACTTCGGCCACCTCCGACACCGTCCTGTGGCTGCCCATGGACCAAGTGCGCTGAGGCCACTAACGTCCCGGGCGTGCCCGACGACGCACGAGCACGGCAGCGCACGGGAACCGGCCTCGGCATACTGCTGGCCCTGGTTCTCGCGGCCGTGCTGCTCACCGCCCTCCCGGACGACGGCGAACGGGAGGGCGGTGGCGCGTGCGCACCGCGCTCGGTCGCGGCCTGGTCCGCCGACGACAGGCTCACCGGCGAATTCGCCCGGTACGGCGACAACCCGTCCCGCACCGACGACTGGACCGGCGGCGACGGCACGCACTCGGTACGGCTGCCGGACGGCCGGGTGCTGTGGCTGTTCTCGGACACCTACCTCGGCCAGGTGTACTCACCGCCCAACCCGTTCGGCGAGTCCCACACCTGGCGGGAGGCGACCGCTCCCCTGGTGCGCAACTCGGCGATCGTCATGCGCGACGGACGCCTGGAGAGCACGCTGGCCACGCCGCTCTTCCCCGACCCCGCCCCGAACCAGTGGCGCTGGCCGGTCTCGGCCCGCGTCGAGCCCCGCTCCCCCGGCTCGTCGGAGCGGGTGCTGCGGGTGCTGCTGTGGGTGCGCGCGGCCGGGCAGCCGCCCTGGATCTTCGGCGTGCCCACCGCCACCGAGGTCGCCACGCTCACGCTGCCCGATCTGCGGGTCGAGTCGGTGGTGAAGGTTCTCGACCAGCAGCTGGTGCCGGACCCCTCCCGGCGTGTCCTGTTCGGGACGACGCTGGTCGAGGAGGACGGCTGGACGTATGTCTTCGGCGGCGACGACGGTCAGGCCGCGTCCCGGCCGGCCTCGCAGGCCTACGTGGCGCGCGTCCCCGAGGGCAGGCTCGCCGAGCCGGGTGCCTGGCAGTACTGGAACGGCTCCGAGTGGGCCGGGTCGGGTGCCCGGCCGCGTGCGGTGCTCGGGGACGGGCAGCGCACGGGCGTGGGTAGTGCCTTCTCGGTGGTGCGGGTGCGGGGGACGTACGTCCTGTTCACGATGGCCGCGGGCACGAAGGGGCTGACGACCGTCACGTCGTACTGGGCGTGCTCCCCCGCCGGCCCTTGGCACGGGCCGACGAAGGACTTCAGCCCGGCGCTGCCGCAGGGCGGCCAGGTCGCCGCCTACAACCCGCAGGCCCACCCCGAGTTGAGCGACGGCGGACGCCTCGTCCTGAGCTACGACGTGAACTGGCTGGAGACGGGCGGCGCTGCGGCGCAGCTCAGCCGGAACGTGTCCCTGTACCGACCGCGGTTCGTGACTCTGCGGCTGGCACAGACGCGGTGACCGGGCCGGGTGCGGCGCCCTCGGCTTCGCGGGCCTCGGCGTCGCGGGCCCGGCGCTTGGCGATGACCGCGCACACCATCAGCTGCATCTGGTGGAACAGCATCAGCGGCAGGACCGCCAGCGAGGCGTGCGCGCCGAACAGGACGCTCGCCATGGGCAGTCCGGCGGCGAGGGACTTCTTCGAGCCGGCGAACTGGATCGCGATGCGGTCCTCGCGGTCGAAGCGCAGCGCCTTGGCGCCGTACCAGGTCAGCAGCAGCATCACGGCCAGCAGCACCGCCTCGACGGCGAGCAGCCCGCCCAGCCGGATCGCGCTCACCTGGTGCCAGATGCCCTGGACCATGCCCGCGCTGAACGCGGTGTAGACGACCAGCAGGATCGAGCCGCGGTCGACGAGCCCGAGGACCTTCTTGTGCCGGGTCACGAAGCCGCCGATCCAGCGGCGCAGCAACTGCCCGGCCACGAACGGCACCAGCAGCTGCAGCACGATCTTGACCACCGAGTCGGCGGAGAAGCCGCCCCCGCTGCCGCCGAGCACGGCCGCCGCGAGGAGCGGGGTGATGACGATGCCCACCAGGGAGGAGAAGGAGCCCGCGCAGATCGCCGCGGGCACGTTGCCGCGGGCCATCGAGGTGAAGGCGATCGACGACTGGATGGTCGACGGGACGAGGGTGAGGAAGAGCAGGCCCTGGTAGAGGGGGTCCGTCAGCAGCACCGGGACAAGCCCGCGCGCCGCCAGCCCCAACAGCGGGAAGACGACGAAGGTGCAGGCCAGGACGGTGACATGGAGCCGCCAGTGCTTCAGGCCGTCCATCGCCTCACGGGTGGACAGGCGGGCACCGTAGAGGAAGAACAGGAAGGCGATCGCGGCCGTGGAGGCACCGGACGCCACGTCGGAGGCCGTCCCGCGCGCCGGGAACAGGGCCGCGAGGCCCACGGTCCCGAGCAGCAGCAGGATGTACGGGTCGATCGGCATCCAACGCGGCCATTGCAGGCGTTTCACTGTGCTCCACTACTTCGCTGTCGTACGGCTGTCGCTTCGCTGAACTTCGGGTTCCCGGCACGGACGTGCCCTCTCCATCGTCCTCCGGCGATCAGCGATCGGGAATCCGGCATACCACTCTGACTGTCATCACGTTCCGCGATAACCCCGCTAGGCTCGGGGCATGTACGACCCGTCCCATCTGCGCACGTTCCTCGCGGTGGCGCAGACCCTGAGCTTCACTCAGGCCGCCCGCCGCCTCGGACTGCGCCAGTCGACCGTCAGCCAGCACGTACGGCGCCTGGAGGACGTCACCGGGCGGCCGCTGTTCACCCGGGACACGCACTCCGTGGAACTGACCGAGGACGGCGAGGCGATGCTCGGCTTCGCCCGGCGGATCCTGGAGGTGCACGAGCAGGCGACGGCGTTCTTCACCGGCACCCGGCTGCGCGGCCGGCTCCGCTTCGGCGCGTCCGAGGACTTCGTGCTGACCCGTCTGCCGGAGATCCTGGAGGGCTTCCGCCACGACCACCCCGAGGTCGACCTGGAGCTGACGGTCGAACTCTCCGGCACCCTGCACGAGCAACTGGAGGCCGGGAAGCTGGACCTGGTGCTGGCCAAGCGGCGGCCGGAGGACCGACGGGGCGACCTGGTCTGGCACGACCGGCTGGTGTGGATCGGCGCGGAGCGGCTGCGCCTGGAGCCGGACCGTCCGGTGCCGCTGATCGTCTATCCGCCACCGGGCATCACCAGGGCGCTCGCGCTGGAGGCGCTGGAGCGGCAGGGGCGTGACTGGCGGATCGTGTGCACGAGCGGCAGCCTCAACGGGCTGATCGCGGCGGCACGGGCCGGGCTCGGCGTGATGGCGCACTCCCGGGGCCTGATTCCGCCGGGCCTGGTGCGGGTGCCCGACCGGTCCGGGCTGCCCGAATTGGGGCGGGTCGACTTCGTGCTGGTGCACGGCCGGCGCCGGACGGCGGCTCAGGGGGCCGCGGATGCGTTGGCGGGGGCGATTCTGGCGGGCGGGGACCGGTTGCACCGCCGATAGGGCGCGGGGCGCTTCAGCGCGTCGGGCGCTGATACGTCAGCTGCTTCACACGCCGCAGAAACACCGACGACTCCACGTGCTGTACGCCTTCCAGCCGCCCGAGTGGCCCGCTCAGATACGCGTACAGGTCCGCCGTGTTCCTCACCACCGCCGTGGCCACGATGCTGCACGGCCCCGCCGTCGCCGCGGCGTGGGCGATCTCGTCGTGGGTGGCGAGGGCCTCGCCCACCGCGGTCAGGGCCGCCGGGGTGGTGGTGATCCACAGAACGGCGCCGACCGGATAGCCGATGGTCTCGGAGTTGTACTCCACGTCGACGTACACCGCCCCGGACGCCAGCAGCGCGGTGAGGCGGCGCTTGACTGCGGACTCCGAGCGGCCCGTGGCGCGCTGGAGTTCGGGGTGGCCGGCGCGTCCGTCGTGCTCCAGGACGGCCACGAGCGGCTCGTCCTCCGGGTCGATGCGGGCCGGTCCGGCGGAAACGGGGCCGTTGCGCAACGCGGCCTTCTGGTCGTCGGTGAGCATCCTGAACTTGGTGAGCCAGCCCGTCGGCCCGCCGTAGAAGCGGTGCAGTAGCTGGTAGGCCCTGATCTCCAGGACGCGCGGCGTGCGCGGCAGCTTGCCGAGCAGCAGGTCGTCCCGGTCGCCCGGACTGCGCGGACGGGTGCCGAAAATGACCTCGGTGCCGCCGGAGGCGATGCCGATCCAGCTGGTGTCGGGCCGCTTGGCGAGGGCGTCCGCGATGGCCTGGGCGCTGTCCGGGACACAGCGCAGCCGGAGCGTCCACTGGTCCTGGCCGAGGCGCACGGCGTCGCGCACGGCGACCACCCTGAGGCCGCCTTCGGCGCACAGTCGGCGGTAGCGGCGAGCGACGGTCCGGTCGGAGACGCCGAGCACCTCGCCGAGCTGGGCGAACGACGCCCGTGCGTTCACCTCCAGCGCGTCGAGCAGTTGCAGATCGAGCTCGTCGAAGATGTCGGATTCCATCCTCACGGCACCGTCTCCTGTCGGGTTTCGGCGCCTGGACGCCTCACAGAGCCGCGATCGGCCGCTCGCGGCCCATCGTACGGAGGCATACGCAACTCACGCAGAAGGGGATGAGGACATGCGTACTTGGGGGCCGCTCACGGCAGTGTGCCTGGGCACGTTCATGTTGTTGCTGGACGTGACGATCGCGATCGTCGCGCTGCCGGACATGGCGCGGGCACTGGATGCGTCGCTGAGCGATCTGCAATGGGTCATGGACGGATACGCGCTGGCCCTGGCCGCGCTGCTGCTGGGCGTGGGGGCCGCGGCCGACGTGCTGGGGCGGCGGCGCGTGCATGTCGCGGGTGTCGTCGTCTTCGCGGTGGCGTCGCTGCTGTGCGGGCTGGCGACCGGACCGGGGATGCTGGTCGCCGCCCGGGGACTGCAGGGCATCGGCGCCGCGGCCATGTTCGCCACGACGCTGCCGCTGCTCGGCTCCGTGTACCAGGGCAGGCGGCGGTCGGTCGCGCTCGGCGTGTGGGGCGCGGTCAGTGGAGCGGCGGCCGCAGTGGGGCCGATCGTCGGCGGGCTGCTCACCGACGGGCCGGGCTGGCGGTGGATCTTCTACGTCAATCTGCCGGTGAGCGTGGCCGCGGTGTGGCTGACGCTGCGGGTGGTGCCGGAGTCGCGGAGTGCGCGCGGTCGCCGTATCGACTGGGCGGGCACGGTGACGTTCGTGGCGTTCGCGGGGGCGCTGACGTACGGGGCCGTGCGGGCCGGAAGCCATGGGTGGGGCGAGACCGGGACGCTGGTGTGGTTCGCCGGGGCGGCGTTGGCGCTGGTCTGCTTCCTCGTGGTGGAGCGGCGGGTCGCCGATCCGCTGCTGGATCCACGGCTGTTCC
This sequence comes from Streptomyces sp. R11, assembly GCF_041051905.1. NCBI lineage: Bacteria > Bacillati > Actinomycetota > Actinomycetes > Kitasatosporales > Streptomycetaceae > Streptomyces > Streptomyces sp. R11. The sequence continues at coordinate 7,673,661 of NZ_CP163432.1, read as the reverse complement.
TGCGGCCGGCGTTCTCGGGGGTGATGGCGGGCGCTCTCGCCTTCAACGCGGCGGCGTTCGGTGCCATGGCGTACACCTCGATCTGGTTGCAGACCCTGCTCGGGATGAGCGCGGTGCGCGGCGGGGCCGTCTTCCTGTGGCTGTCGCTGGCGTCGTTCGTGGTCGCGGCGGCCGGCGGGCGGCTGCTGCACGGGGTGCCGGCGCGGCTCACCATCGGCGGCGGGCTGCTGCTGATCGGAGCGGGCCAGTACTGCATGGCAGTACTGGACGCCGGGTCGACGGCGAGCGCCCTGATACCGGGGCTGGTGCTGGTGGGTGCCGGTACGGGGCTGGTGTCACCCGGCATCGCCGGTGCCGCGCTGGCCGCCGTACCGCCGGAGCGGGCCGGTATGGCGGGCGGCGCGCTGAACACCTTCCGGCAGCTGGGATACGCGCTGGGCATCGCCCTGTTCGGCACGGTGCTGACGTCGCGGATGCAGGACACGCTGCCCGCGGACGCGGCCCACGCCCTCGCGGGCGGCGGTGCCGGTGCGCTGCGGGACGTCTTCGGGGAGGGCGTGCTGCGCGCTGCTTTCGCCGGCGGGCTCGACGCGGTGGCGGTGGTGGCGGGCTCGACGGCGGCCGTGGCCGGGGTGCTGGTCCTCGCGCTGGTCAGGAGGCCGCCCGTGACGAAGAGCACGGTGACACCTGCGGGCTCTCGCGCGCTGACTCAGGAAGCGACGGAGGAGACAGCCGCACGCAGGGAATGACATGATCAACAGGGCCCGTACCGGGTAATCGGGTCGTACAGATTCGGTGGAGATTACGGGTCCGAAACTTACTCAACCGTCAGTTTTCTGTCCGACCCTTCCCCATGTGAGCGCATTTTCCGACGCTGACCAGTGCATACCCGAGCGCCCGGCGATTCCCGGCCCCCTCCCGTCCGAAACGCGGGTGGGGTAGCTTTCACGGCGCTGCGCGGAGCGTCAGCCGAGGCCATTCGGAGCGGGGAGCGGGGTTTGCGCGAGTTCACCAACCCTCCGTTGGCGTTGGCACCGCCGGTGGGCGGCCTGGCCGACGTCGTCTTCCAGCATGCCCAGGAGGACCCGCTCCATGTCGCCCTCGGCCGCAAGGACGACCACGGGAACTGGCGTGACGTCACCGCCGCCGAGTTCCGGGACGAGGTGCTCGCCCTCGCCAAGGGCCTTCTCGCCCGCGGCATCCGGTTCGGCGACCGGGTCGCGATCATGTCCCGTACCCGGTACGAGTGGACGCTCTTCGACTTCGCACTGTGGACGATCGGCGCCCAGGTGGTACCGATCTACCCGACCTCCTCGGCCGAGCAGTGCTTCTGGACGCTGTACGACGCCGAGGTGTCGGCGGCGATCGTGGAGCACGAGGACCACGCGATGACGATCGCCACGGTCATCGACCGGCTGCCGCGGCTGCACCAGCTGTGGCAGCTGGACTCGGGCGCGGTGCAGGAGCTGTACGACGCCGGCGCCCACCTCGACGACGAGGTGGTCCACCGCCACCGCCAGGCGGTCACGCCGGACTCGATCGCCACGATCATCTACACCTCGGGCACCACCGGCCGCCCCAAGGGCTGTGTCATCTCGCACGGCAACTTCATGTACGAGGCGGACACGGTCATAGAGCGCTGGGAGCCGGTCTTCCACTCCAGGAAGGGCGACGAGGCGGCGACCTTGCTGTTCCTGCCGCTCGCGCACGTCTTCGGGCGGATGGTGCAGGTCGCCGCCATCCGCGGCAAGGTCCGCTTCGGCCACCAGCCGCAGATGAACGCGGCCGCCCTGCTGCCGGACCTCGCCGCGTTCAAGCCGACGTTCTTCCTCGCCGTGCCGTACATCTTCGAGAAGGTCTTCAACGCCTCCCGTCGCAAGGCCGAGAAGGAAGGCAAGTCCGGTCCCTTCGAGAAGGCCGTCGAGGTGGCCGTGAAGTACGCGGACGCCGTGGAGGCCAAGGCGTGGGGCATCGGCCCCGGCCCGTCGGCCGGTCTGCGCATGCAGCACCAGCTCTTCGACAAGCTGGTCTACTCCAAGATGCGGGCCGCGATGGGTGGCCGGATCAAGCAGGCGATGACCGGCGGCTCGGCGATGGACCGACGGCTCGGCCTGTTCTTCGCGGGCGCCGGCGTCCACGTCTACGAGGGGTACGGCCTCACCGAGTCCACGGCGGCCGCGACCGCCAACCCGCCCTATCGCACCCGCTACGGCACCGTCGGGCAGCCCATCCCTGGCACGACCGTGCACATCGCGGACGACGGCGAGGTCTGGCTGCGCGGCGGCAACGTCTTCCAGGGCTACCTCAACAACCAGAAGGCCACCGACGAGGCCCTGCACGACGGCTGGCTGGCCACCGGTGACCTGGGGTCCCTCGACGAGGACGGCTACCTCACCATCACCGGCCGCAAGAAGGAGATCCTGGTCACGTCCGGCGGCAAGAGTGTCTCGCCGGGCGTGCTGGAGGAGCGCGTCCGCGACCACCCGTTGGTCTCCCAGTGCATCGTCGTCGGCAACGACCGCCCGTACATCGCGGCCCTGGTCACCCTCGACCAGGAGGCCGTCGAGCACTGGCTGATGATGCGCGACAAACCCGAGATGACCCCCGCCCAACTGGTCCGCGACGCCGACCTGGAGACCGAGGTGCGGCGCGCGGTCGTCGCCGCCAACACCCTTGTCTCGCAGGCCGAGTCGATCCGCACGTTCCGGATCCTCGCCCAGCCGTTCACCGAGGAGCACGGACTGCTCACGCCGTCGCTGAAGTTGAAGCGCAAGGCGATCGAGAACGCCTACGCGGGTGAGGTCGACGCGTTGTACCAGGCGTGAGTCCTGCCTTTTTCCCCGGTCCGGAATGCATGGGCGCCCGTGATCGTTGACGATGGTGAGTACCACCTGACGACAACCGTAAGGATCAAGAGCTCGTGAGCAGCAAGGTCCCCCCGATCATCCTCAACAACGGCGTCGAGATGCCCCAGCTGGGCTTCGGCGTCTGGCAGGTGCCGGACGACGAGGCCGAGCAGGCCGTCGCGACGGCGCTGGAGGCCGGGTACCGCAGCATCGACACAGCGGCGATCTACGGCAACGAGGAGGGCACCGGCAAGGCCATCGCCGGCTCCGGCGTCCCCCGCGAGGACATCTTCGTCACCACCAAGCTCTGGAACGGCGACCAGGGTTACGACGCCACGCTGCGCGCCTTCGACGTGTCGCTGGACAAGCTCGGCCTGGACTACGTCGACCTGTACCTCATTCACTGGCCGCTGCCGGCCCGGGGCACCTATGTCGACACCTACAAGGCGTTCGAGAAGCTCCACGCCGACGGCCGCGTCCGCGCGATCGGTGTCTCCAACTTCCTTCCGGAGCACCTTCGGCACCTGATCGACGAGACGTCGGTCATCCCTGCGGTCAACCAGATCGAGCTGCACCCGCATCTGCAGCAGCACGCCTCCCGCGAGTTCCACGCCGAGCAGGGCATCGCCACCGAGGCGTGGTCGCCGCTCGGCCAGGGCAAGGGGCTGCTGGAGGTTCCCGCGATCGTCGCCATCGCGCGGAAGCACGACCGCACCCCGGCGCAGGTCGTGCTGCGCTGGCACCTGCAGCTGGGCAACGTCGTGATCCCGAAGTCCGTGACGCCGTCGCGGATCAAGGAGAACATCGGGGTCTTCGACTTCAGCCTGGACGACGAGGACCTCGCGGCGATCAGCGCGCTGAACGAGGACCGGCGCCTCGGTCCGGACCCGGCGACGTTCGACGCCTGACGTCCGTTTCCGTGCGGCACTCCGCCCGCCGCTCAGCTGTATGAGCGGCGGGCGGACGCGTACGAATCGCCCCGGTCACCGACCTCAGTGACCGCGCACGTCGGTGTGGACGACCTCGAACTCCTCCAGCCCGACCACGGACACATGCGCTTTGGCCGCGCCCTCGTGCCGGGCCCCCGCCTGACCGGCCCGCGACGCCGCCAGGGACGTCTGGTCGACGAAGACCGCGCCGACGATCCCGCGCCCGCGATCCCGGTCGACCATCAGGGACGCCCTGGCGAGCCCGGGGAGCGTCTCCAGCTTGGGCACCACCGTCGCCCGGAACGTGTCGGCGAGCAGGTCCGTGTCCCTCGGGTCGAACTCCAGCCTGGTGAGCCGCAGTCCGCCGCCCGCCTGCGGCTGCCGGACCTGATGGAAGACCAACGCCTCGTAGTTCTCGACCGCCACGGTCCCCGCGAACGGCTCCAGCATCGCCGACCGCCGCTCGCGCAGCACCTCGTCGCTGTTGCGGCGGGCCTGCTCCGACTCCCACCAGCTCGCTGCGAGCAGTTTCCCGAGGACCCGGTCCACGAAGACACTCGCTCCCCGGTATCCCGGACGGTCCTCCAGCAGGTCGCGCCCCTCTGTGTTCATCGCCCTGATGGCCATGTCGATCTTCGCGGGATCACCGGTCGTGTAGACAGCGCGTACGAACATGACACCTCCCGGAAATCCGGGCATATACGAATTTTCTCTGCATCCAGTCTTCTACTGGGGGCATGGCGTCGCAATCAGCCGTCAGTAAGGAAGCTTTCCCGACGGAAGGGCCACCCCCGCAGTGCGCACCCGAAGACTGACTCTCGCAGCGGCCGCCGGAGCCGCGCTGCTCGCCACCGCGACGCTCCCCGCGAACGCCGGGCAGGCGGACCCCGAGGAAGCCGCCGTGAGCGCGGCCGACCTGCTCGCGAAGGTGACGTCCTGCTCGCAGATCTCGCACGGCAAGTACCGCACCGACCAGGCGACCCCGGCCACCGTCCCCGTCTGCGGCACGAAGGATGCCGTGTTCTGGACGGCCGACATGGACATCGACTGCGACGGTTGGCGCACCGACAGCTGCAACGAGACCACCGACCCCTGGTTCCTCCCGGCCACGGCGTTCCACCAGTCCGACGGCAAGCCCCTGCGGTCCGACACGCTGCCGTACGTCGTCGTCCCCAGCCCCAGCGGCACCTGGGACTACCGCGCCGCCGGCGTCAAGGGCGGCGGCGTGGCAGCGGTCATTTACGACGACCAGGTCCTGTACGCCGTGGTCGGCGACACCGGCCCGCAGCAGATCATCGGCGAGGCCTCCTACGCCGCCGCCGAGGCCCTCGGCATCGACCCCGACCCGGCCGTCGGCGGGGCCGCCTCCGGCGTCACGTACATCCTCTTCAGGAACTCTCAGGCCTCGCCCATCGAGAACCACAGCGCGGCGGCCGAGCTGGGCGAGAAGCTGGCGAAGGAGTTCGTCGGGGGCAGCTGATTCCGGGTGACCGATCCGGGGATCGGGTCAGTTGGGCTGTCCGAGCGGCCGTACGACGACGGTGTTGACGTCCACACCGTCGGGCTGCCGGACGGCCCACACCACCGAGTCGGCGATCTGGTCGGCGGTCAGCAGATGCCCGGGCGGCAGACTGCCGTGGGCGTCCCAGAAGGGTGTCTCCACCCGGCCCGGGGCGATGTGGGTCACGCCGATGCCCCAGTCGGTGACCTGCCGCCGGGTGTTCTCGGCGAGCCCGGTCACCGCCCACTTCGTCGCCCCGTAGATGTTCCCCGGGCCGGGCACGAACCCGGCGACGCTGCCGACGAGGACGATCCGGCCGCGGGTCTCCTTGAGGGCGTCGACGGAGGCGCGGATCAGCAGGGCCGGGCCGAGGACGTTGGTCAGCACCATCTCGGTCCAGCCGGCCGGGTCCCCCTCGGCGACCGAGTCGTGGGTCGCGAACCCCGCGTTGGCGACGACGGTGTCCAGTCGGCCGAACGCCTTGAGCGTGGTCTCGACGGCCGCCTGGACGTCGCCGTAGTCGGCCGCGTTCCCGACGACCGTCAGCAAACCCTCCGGATCCCCGAGCGCCTCCGCGAAGCCACGAAGCCGTGCCTCGCCGCGGCCGGTGACGGTGACCCGGTACCCGGCCTCCAGCAGCTGCCGTGCGACCGCGGCGCCGATACCGCTGCCACCGCCGGTGATGAGCGCGACGGGTGAGTCGGTCATGGTGGTCCCCCTGTGTGTCGTTCCGTGTGCCGTGCCGTTCGGACGAAGGGGAGTCCATCACTTGGAGAGCTCTCGAAGTCAAGGCGCCGAGGAGGGGACGGGCGGCAGGCGCCGGCCGTCGTCACTTCGTCCGTACGGCCGTGTAGACCGTCTGCGCCGCCAGCACGAACAGATCCGGCCGGTGATACACGCTCGCCTTGTCGTCCGGGTCGAGGAGCCGGTCGAGGGTCGCGCGGTCGTCGGCGTCGAGGTGGTCGCCGATGCCGTCGCGGGTGCGGGTCAGGGTGGCGACGACGTAGGCGCGGGCGCGGTCCGTGGTCGGGGCGGGCAGGTCGAGGAGGAACGTGCGGGTGCCGCTGGGCCGGAGGCCGGCCGCTGCGAGCAGGGCGGGCCAGTCCTCGGTCTCGACGACCGTGCCGGGCAGATCCGCGCGCATCGCGGCGAACCACTCCTCCTCCAGCGCGTCGAGGCGCGCCTGCAGCCCGGGCCGCCCGAAGCCGACGTCGCGTGGCAGGAACCGGGCCGACAGGCCACCCTCCTGCAGCGCCAGCGTGCCGCCGAGGGTGAGACGGGCGGCGAACGCGGAGAGGGCGGCACGCTGGTCGCCGAGGTGATGCAGGGTGCGGCCGACCCACAGCAGATCGGCCGGATAGTCCAAGTCGTCGAGCACGTCCGGGAGATCACCGGTCAGGGTGCCGAAGCGGTCGGCGACACCGAGCCTCCTGGCCCGCGCACCGGCACGCTCCAGGAGCGGCTCGGAAGCGTCCACGGCGACGACCCGGGCACCGGGGAACTCTTCGGCGAGCAGACAGGCGATGACGCCGGGGCCGCTGCCCGCGTCGACGATCAGCCCCGGTTCTGTCTGCCGCTTGGCCAGCCAGGCCATGGTGTGCTCATAGAGGGGCGTGAACAGCTCCGCCTGCGCCTCCAGCTCCGGGCCCATCTCGGCCCAGTCGACGTCGGTGTGGTCGTGGTGGTGGTGATCGGCGTGCCGGTCTCCGTGGTGGTTGTGCGCCATGCTCGTCAGCCTCTCCTTCGGATGAGGCCAGCGTGCGCCGACGCACCGCCGCGGGGCCACTGTCGTTGCCGGAACGGCAACAATGGGGCGCAAAAAACGGATGCGGCTCGCATCGCCGGTCGCCCACGATGGCCCGATGGACAACGAGATGGTGGAGCGCTTCCTCGAGGACGGGTTCGTGAGGATCGCAGGCGCCTTCCCGCCGCGCGTCGCCGAACACTGCGAGCGGCTGCTGTGGCGGGAGACGGGGTACGACCCTCAGGACCCGACCACCTGGAAGGACCCCGTGCACTGGGTCTACGACATGGCGCAGGGCCCGTTCGCGGCCGCCGTCAACACCCCCGCCCTGCATGCGGCCTTCGACGTGCTGGTGGGTGAGGATCGCTGGCAGTCGCGCTACTCGCTGGGCAGCTTCCCGCTGCGGTTCCCGCACGAGGAGGAACCGGACGACGCGGGCTGGCACATCGAGGGCAGCTACGTGCCCGAGGGCGCCGAGCACCCGCACACGAACGTGCGCTCGAAGGACCGTGCGCTGCTCATGCTGTTCCTGTTCAGCGAGGTCACCGAGGACAACGCCCCGACCCGCATCCGGGTCGGCTCGCATCTCGACGTACCGCCGGTCCTGGCGCCGTACGGCGAGGCCGGCGCGTCGTTCCTGGAGCTCGGCCCGAAGGTCGCCGAAGCCTCCGCGCACCGGCCGCTCGCCCACGCCACCGGCCGCCCCGGCGACGTCTACCTCTGCCACCCCTTCCTGGTCCATGCCGCCCAGCCGAACCACGGCACGCGCCCCCGCTTCATGGCGCAGCCACCCCTGCATCCGACGGTGCCCTACGAGCTGGAGCGCCCCGACGGCAGCTATTCGGCGGTGGAGTTCGCAATCCGCCGGGGCCTGGCCCAAGAGAGCTGACCGGCCCCGGCAGGCGACCGCGCCCCTCCAGGGGCGCGGGGAACTGCGCGATCAGCCACAGCGGACGCGCAGTCGCAGTCATCGCGCTACGACAACGGCGGGTAGGCGTTCTGCATCAACTGCTGGAACTGCGCCGAGAACCAGTGCCCCGACAGCGGAGCGTCAGGCAGGGCGCCGGACAGGTTGTTGCCGTTGCGCGGATTACCCGTGTACGTCGGGTCGCACATCCGGTCGAACCCCTTGCCCTCGTCGTTCGGGATCTCCCGGCTGGCACCGTCGGACTCCCCCGGCGGCTTGATCCAGACGTACGCGTCGATCCCGGCCGCAGGATTGGCCTGCGGGCGCTCGCCGAGTCCGGCGCCGGACTGGTTGCACCAGTTGCCGACGTGGATGCGGCGGTCGTAGCGGCCGCCGTTGACGTACGTGTCGACGTCGGTGGTCGCGCCCGGACCGGCGGGCCGTGCGCTGCCGCCCCAGCCGTTCCTGGACGTGTCGATCAGCATGCCGATGCCGGAGTTGAAGCCGGTCGTGACGAGCTGGTTGCGGAAGCCCTGCGCGAAGGACAGCTCGTCGACGTAGCGGTTCCAGTCGACCCACTTCGACTCGCGGACGGACTTGCCGCCGGCGGAGTCGTTGATGGTGAAGTTGTTCTCCTTCAGGGCGCTGTAGTTGGCCGTGTTGGCGATGAAGCCGTGCACGTCGTTGACGGTGGCGCCCTCGGAGGTGGCCGCCTCCTTCATCACGGCCGCGCTGGCGGCGAAGTTGTCGTCCCAGCCGATCCAGCCGTGGTGACCGGCGTCGATGTAGTTGTAGACGTTGGGCGCGTCGCCGAGCTTGTTGAGGGCGTAGCCGACGCCCTTCTGGTAGTTGCCGTTGGCCTTCATCACGTCGCACTGCGGGGTGGCCGTGGGCCGGCTTCCGGTGTTGGTGACCAGGTTGGGCAGTGAGTCGATCTCGATGGTCGTCACGATCCGCAGCGAGGCGTACTTCGGGTCGGCGAGGATCGCGGCGATCGGGTCGATGTACTCGGTCTTGTACCGGCCGAGCTCCGTCGGGCCGAGCTCACCGTTGGAGGCGAGGGCCGCGCAGTCGCGTCCGGGGAGGTTGTAGATCACCAGCTGGACGACGAGTTCGCCGGAGCCCTTCTGGGTCAGGGCCTCGTCGAGGTGGTCGCGCAGACCCATGCCGCCGTTGACGCCGTTGATGGCGGCGATGCGGTCGAGCCAGACGCCGGTCGGCTGGTTCGCGATCCGGCTGCCGCCCGGCTCGTCGGCGGCCTTCGCGGACCACTCCGGGTTCACGTACACCTTGGCGCCGGCGTACGGGTTGTCGGCCTTCGGGCCGGTCGGGCCGGGATCGGTCGGGTCAGTGGGATCCGTGGGGCCCGAGCCGTCGTCGACGTTGCAGGTCACACCGTCGAGAGTGAAGGTGGCCGGGACGGCGTTGGTGCCGCTGTAGGAGCCCTGGAAGCCGAAGCTGACCGAACCGCCCGTCGACAGGGTCCCGTTGTAGGTCTCGTTGGTGGCGGTCACAGCGGCACCGCTCTGGCTGATCCTGGCGTTCCAGCCGCTGGTGACCTTCTGGTTTCCGGCGTACGACCACCTCACCGACCAGTTGGACCTGGCGGCGCCCTGGTTGGTTACCGTCACGGCGGCGGTGAAGCCGGTGTCCCACTGGTTCTGCACCTTGTAGTCGACGGTGCAGGGGACGGCGGCCGTGCCGATTCCGCCGGAGTCCGCGGCGAGCGCGGTCCCCGAGGCCCCGGCGACCAGTGCCAGGGCGGCGAGCATCGCAGTATGGTACGAGTCATGAGTGCGGGTTCCTTCTTGGTTGCGGGTGCTGACGGTCCATCCGTGCAGGGCGCGCAAGAGGCAAGGAGGAGGTGCCGACGACGGCTGAAAGTACTGAACGCGGGGGGTGTCGCATGAGCGACTCCTCACAGCTCAGGCACGTCGTGACGGACGCGTCGAGTGATGGAATCGCTCCCACTGGTGTCCATGAAGCTAGCGCCAAGTGGCGGTGGAGGACAGGGGAGTTGCTGACTTTTGCTCAACTGAACGCGTCGAATCTTTTCGACTCTTCAAGCACCTTGACCCCTTGCACCCCCATCTCCACTATGGGAGCGCTCCCACTGGTTCAAGCCTTGACTTCTCCGAGCCGCAAGGAGGAACCAGCACGTGCATCCCCCACGCAGACGCAGAGCCATACGACGGTTCTGGACGGCCGTCACAGCGGCCCTTGCGCTCCCCCTGACCATGCTGAGCACGGGATCAACTCCCGCGCAGGCAGCTGCGCTTCAGTGCAGTGTCGACTACCGGACCAATGACTGGGGCTCCGGCTTCACCGCGGACCTGACGATCACCAACCGCGGCACCGACGTCATCGACGGCTGGACCCTGACGTACGGCTACGCGGGCAACCAGAGGCTCAGCAACGGCTGGAACGGCACCTGGTCCCAGTCGGGCCAGTCGGTCACGGTGAAGAACGCCGGCCACAACGGGCGGATCGCCGCCGGAGCCGCGGTCACGACCGGCGCGCAGTTCAGCTACAGCGGCGCCAACGCCGCCCCCACGAACTTCGCGATCAACGGCACGAGCTGCGACGGCGCCCACCAGCCCCCCATCACCGTGCTGACCAGCCCGGCGGCGGGCGCCGTCTACTCGCAGGGCGACGCCGTCCCGCTCGCGGCCACCGCCGCTGCCGCGGACGGCGCGACGATCAGCAAGGTCGAGTTCTACGACAACACGACACTGCTGGGCACGGACACCACGGCGCCGTACTCGCTCTCGGTCTCAAGCTTGACCGTGGGCAGTCATTCGCTCCTCGCGAAGGGGTACGACAGCCTGGGCGCGTCCGCGGAGTCCACGCCGGTCGGCATCACGGTCGCCTCGGCTCCCGCCGTCGTGGCCGCACCGACCCAACTCCCCGTCCAACAGGGCAAGTCGGCCTCCTACGACGTCAAGCTGTCGACCCGGCCGTCGACCGACGTGACGGTCACCACCGCCCGCACCGGCGGCAATTCAGGTCTGTCGGTGACCGCCGGCGCCGCGCTCACCTTCACGCCCTCGAACTGGAACACCGCACAGCGGGTCACGATCACCGCCGACAACTCCGGTACCGGTGCGGCGACTTTCGAGTCGACAGCCAACGGGCATGCGAAGGCCTCGGTCACGGTGACCCAGATCGCGGCGGCGAAGGCGTACGACGCCCGCTTCCTGGAGCTGTACGGCAAGATCACCAACCCGGCGAACGGCTACTTCTCGCCCGAGGGCATCCCGTACCACTCGGTCGAGACGCTGATCGTCGAGGCACCGGACCACGGCCACGAGACCACGTCCGAGGCCTACAGCTACCTTCTCTGGCTGCAGGCGATGTACGGCAAGGTCACGGGTGACTGGTCCAAGTTCAACGGGGCCTGGGAGATCATGGAGAAGTACATGATCCCGACCCACGCCGACCAGCCGGCCAACTCCTTCTACAACGCCTCGAAGCCGGCGACGTACGCGCCCGAGCTCGACACCCCGAACGAGTACCCGGCGAAGCTCGACGCGTCGGTCTCGGTCGGCTCGGACCCGATCGCCGGTGAACTGAAGAGCGCGTACGGCACGGACGACGTCTACGCCATGCACTGGCTGCAGGACGTCGACAACACCTACGGCTACGGCAACTCGCCGGGCAAGTGCGAGGCGGGGCCGGGCGACACGGGGCCTTCGTACATCAACACCTTCCAGCGCGGTGCGCAGGAGTCGGTGTGGGAGACGGTGCCTCAGCCGACGTGTGATCAGTTCAAGTACGGCGGCAAGAACGGGTACTTGGACCTCTTCACCGGTGACGCCTCGTATGCCGGGCAGTGGAAGTTCACCAACGCCCCGGACGCCGACGCCCGTGCGGTGCAGGCCGCGTACTGGGCCGACAAGTGGGCCGATGCGCAGGGCAAGGGCGGTGCCGTCTCCGCGACGGTGGCGAAGGCCGCGAAGATGGGCGACTACCTGCGCTACGCGATGTACGACAAGTACTTCAAGAAGATCGGCAACTGCGTGGGTCCCGCGGGCTGCCCCGCCGGCACCGGCAAGGACGCCTCGCACTACCTGCTCTCCTGGTACTACGCCTGGGGCGGCGCCACCGACACCTCGGCGGGCTGGGCCTGGCGCATCGGCTCCAGCCATGCGCACGGCGGCTACCAGAACCCGATGGCCGCGTATGCGCTCAGCGCGTATGCCGATCTGAAGCCCAAGTCGGCGACAGGGCAGGCGGACTGGGCCAAGTCGCTGGAGCGGCAGGTCGAGTTCTACCGATGGCTGCAGTCCAGCGAGGGCGCGATCGCGGGCGGTGCGACCAACAGCTGGGCGGGCCGGTACGCGACCCCGCCGGCCGGGAAGCCGACCTTCCACGGCATGTACTACGACCAGCAGCCCGTCTACCACGACCCGCCGTCCAACCAGTGGTTCGGCTTCCAGGCGTGGTCGATGGAGCGGGTGGCCGAGTACTACCAGCAGACGGGGAACGCGGCGGCGAAGGGCGTCCTCGACAAGTGGGTCGACTGGGCTTTGTCCGAGACGACCGTCAATCCGGACGGTACGTACCGGATCCCGTCCACGCTCCAGTGGTCGGGGCAGCCCGACACCTGGAACCCGTCAAGTCCGGGTGGGAACCGCGGACTTCACGTCACCGTCGCCGACTACACCAACGACGTCGGCGTGGCGGCCGCGTACGCCAAGACCCTGACGTACTACGCCGACCGCTCGGGTGACACGGCGGCCGCGACGACGGCGAAGGCGCTGCTCGACGGCATGTGGGACAACCACCAGGACGACCTCGGCATCGCCGTCCAGGAGACCCGCGCCGACTACAACCGCTTCGACGACGCGATCTACGTCCCGAGCGGGTGGAGCGGCACCATGCCGAACGGTGACGCGATCAACTCGTCGTCGACCTTCGACTCGATCCGGTCGTTCTACGAGGACGATCCCGCCTGGTCGAAGATCGAGGCGTATCTCGCGGGCGGGGCGGCGCCGTCGTTCACGTATCACCGGTTCTGGGCTCAGGCGGACATTGCGTTGGCCATGGGCTCGTATGCGGAGCTGCTCGAGTAGCGGTTCGCAGAGCGGCTGGGGGCGCGGGCGTACTGCGACGGCCGGCTGGTTGTGGCTGGTCGCGCGGTTCCCCGCGCCCCTTGGGACGTTGGCGCCACCCTCTTCGAAGAAGGGACCCCCGTGCGCAGAACCCGCATCCTCACGGCCGTACTCACACTCGCAGCCGGACTGCTCGCGGGCACCCCACCCGCGCTCGCCACCTCCGATTCCTCGGCTCGGCCCTTGGAGCCGACGGCTTTCGGGTTCGGGGACCAGAACTGCGCGGTGAATTGAGTCAGCCCGAGGGCGCGTGCCGTCGCAGGCGCGCGCCCTCCGTGCACTCCTACAGCTTCCACTCCCCGATCTGCTCAGCGAAGCCCGAGTCCATCCCGAAGGTGACGGTGGCCGCCTTCGACGCCTTCGGCACCTCGAACACGACCCAGCCCAGAGCCTTCGCGCCGGGCTTCAACCGGACGTCCGACGACATCGAGGGGCCGGCCGTGATGTCGGCGAGGACGGGCCCGAACTGCTGACCCTGATCGTCCACGATCTTCGCCCCGTTCACCGGAGCGTCGGAGTAGACCTTGGACCCGGTGTTGACGAGTTGGAACTGCACGCCGATCCACCGGTTGCCGGACTCGGGGGCGAAGAACTCGTCACCGGACTTGGCGTTGTCGACGACCTTGACGACGGTGGCGTCGAGTCCGCTGCCACTGTCCATGCCCTTGAGGGCAATCGTGTCGCCGACCTTGGCGACCTCGGGCGCGGCACTGCTCTTCTCAGCGGCGGGCTCCTTCTCGTCGCCGCTGCCGGCCTTGGCAGAGGCGTTCGCCTTCGGCTTGTCGACGACCTCGTCGCCGGAGCCGCTGCCACAAGCGGTCAGACCGAGCGCGGCGACGGCGGCCGCCGCGGTGACGGCAAGACGGATGCGGGTGTGGTGGACCATGTTCTCCCCAGGTTTCGGTAGTACGCATGTGAAGGACCCGTAAAGAACGTGAATGGTTGTACGACCCATCGACCAAAATCCGAACCACCAGCAACCCCGAGGCCGGGCACCACTTTCGCCCCGATCTGATCGCCGTCCGCCGCAGCCCCGTCGGCGCGACACGACGACGAGAGTTCACACTTCCCTCACATGTGCTCTACGGTATTCCGCCTGTACTGGCATCACTCCGGGGGAATCAATGCGAACCCGCATCATTACCGCGACTCTGCTCTGTGCCGCCGTGGCCGGCGTCGTGGCCTGCCAACCGTCCGATGACAGCGAATCGTCCGGCGCCGGTGCGGGTGGCGCCTCGACAACGTCGGGTGCCCCGACGAGCCGCCCGCCTTCGAGCGACGGCAAGCCGGCCGAAGCCGAGAAGGCGACCGTCCCGAACTTCGTGGCCATGGGCCTGCAGTCCGCGCAGGACAGGGCACAGGAGCTCGGCTTCTACGCTCTCACCTCGCACGACGCACTCGGTCGGGACCGCATGCAGGCCTTCGACAGGAACTGGCAGGTCTGCAGCCAGAACGTCAAGGCCGGCACGTCGGTGTCGACGGACACGGAACTGGACTTCGGGGCGGTGAAGTTGGAGGAGAAGTGCCCGGCGAAGGAGGAGAAGGCGCCGTCGGCGGCGGGCGGCAGCATGCCGGACTTCAAGGGCAAGTCGGTGAAGGCCGCTCGGGCGGCTCTGGAGTCCGGCACCTCGATCACCGTCGATGACGCGAGCGGCGACGACCGTTGGGTACTGGTCGAATCGAACTGGCAGGTGTGCACGCAGTCTCCGGACGCCGGCGTGGCACTGAACGGACGGCCGGTTTCCTTCACCGCAGTCAAGTTCGACGAACCCTGCCCGTAGGCGTACGTCTCGATCATGATGCCGGCGGCCGTCGGGAGACGCGACGGCCGCCGTTTCATGTCTCTGCCAGGCCAAATCGCCCAAGCTCAGGGCGTGTAGACCATCGGCCTGGGCGCCGCAGCCATGCCGTCGCCGATGAAGAAGCTCGGGTGCGGAGGCTGGTTGTAGGCCGTGTTCTGCCAGGCCAGACCCGTGCGGTCTGGGGGTGCCGCCTGTTGAGCAATGGATACAGCGCTGACCTGTAGCGACGAAGTGAGGCGAACCGAGATGAGGTGAGACGGGGGGAGGTCTCTAGGCCTCCCCGGCTGCTCCCCAGCATGCACCCCTCCCCAGATCCTCCCCAGGAATAAGCCTCGGAGACGACTCGTCACCAGGGCGTCTCCACTACTTCAGTACCTCGCCGAGATGACCCGGCTCATACTCGCTCCCCGACCGCGCGGCCTCCTCGCGCCTTATGTCCTCCATGACCACGACACAGTCGGCGCAGGCGCGGACTTCTCGCTCGCCGTCTTCGCGGGGGTGGATGACGCCGACGACAGCGGTGGGGACCTCGCCCTTGTCGGGATGCCGGAAGCAGATGCCGAGCGCCCATTGGTATAGGTCGAGGATCTGCTGACGGTCCATCGTTTCTCCCGGTGTCTCGGCCGGCTGTTGGCGTAGGGGGCGTGCCCCTAGTTCCCTGCGTGTTCAACGGAATGCACAGGTCAGGCGTGGTTCACACGATCGGGTGAACAAACTTTCGAATCTCGCACACTACCTCTAGCCCTGCGGCATATGCCAGCACGCCGCAGGGCTGCCGTGGGGGGTGGCAGTGGCGGAACGGTCGAGGCCTGGTGATGCTTCTATGTGTTCTACGCGGAGGGGCTGGCGGTCCGTCGCTCCGATTCCATGATCGGAAAATGCCTCAGATCTGCTGCTGACTTATGATCATGATCCGTAAACGGTTGGTCGCGTGCCAGCCGAACAACCGCAGTGGATCCTCGACGCCCGCAAGTCCGTCGGCGACCGCATCCGGGTACGGCGCCTGCACCTGAACATGACCCAGGAAATGCTCGCCGCCGCCAGCGCGGTCGACCGGTCCACGGTCCAGCGCATGGAAGCCGGCGCCGAGATGAAACTCAGCCACCTGCTGCATGTGGCGCAGGGTCTGCGCGTTCACGTCACCGACCTCCTTCACTGACAGCTGTGGTGCGCACCAACCTGCGCGGTGCTCATCAACTCTGAGTCAACAAGAGGTGACCTTAGGGCGACAGCGTGCCCACTGCATATATCCGCGCGGATTCTGTACACCCCGTGCGAATTTGTTACCACCCGCGCACGCTGTGGCCACGGCTGTGCGGGTCAGTCACCCCGGTACCGCACGACCGGCGTCACCGCGCCTCTTCGGCCAGCCGACGGAAGGCGGCGTCGCAGGCGTCTTCCCAGGCACGCCACAGCGCCTGACCCTTCTCGCACCGGTCTCGGTCGATGTCTCGGCAGCGCGGGCACTCTTCGGTGGTGTGCCAGACATAGTCGCTCCGGGCCTGCTGCGTGGCGCTCGGCCCGCTGACGGGAGATATCGGCGGCCTTGTTCCGGGGGTTGGTTGCTCGCCTCTACGCTCTTCCACGTCGACGCTCCGTTCGTCGGCTCGCCCCTGGGTCGCGTGGGCCGCGGCCTGGGGGCTCTTGCAATTTCACGGTACACCGGCGGGATAGGTGGTATAGGCCGTATAGGTCCACTGATCTCGCGTGTCTGGGTAGGTCCGCCTAGCTTCCTGATCATGAAGTGGGAGCCGGAGGTGCCGCGCTGGAAGCAGGTCTACGCCGTGATGTCGGAGCGGATCCTCGACGGCACCTATGAGCCCGGCGGCCGGCTCCCCTCCGGGATGGCTATCTGTGATGAGTTCGGGATCAGCCAGGTGACTGCGAAGCGGGTGTTGACCGAGCTGCGGCAGGCGGGCCTGGCGTACATGCAGCCGGGGATCGGCACGTTCGTCACGGAACTGCCGCAGCCGCCGAAGTCATAGCCCGGTGTCAGACCCCGCGGCTAGGCTTTGATCTATGCCCCCCACGCCCCCGCCGGATGGCGTCGCGCGCTCCGCTGAGGAGCTGAACGCGGCGATCCGGGCACTGTTCTCGCACCGGGATGCGCGGCTCACGGACGAGCAGCGGGCCGAGTACCAGCAGCTGCTGGCGGAGCTGGACCGGGTCACCCGCGGGGACGTGACGACGGCGGCATAGGATCGCCGTTCGTGGCACATACCTTCGAAGATCTCGTGAAGCTCGAACGCGCAGCCGTTGACGCACACGCCCAGCTCCAGACCGCCGACGACTACGACTCGGCCCGGCAGGCGTGGCTCGCTGCCGCAGCCGCCTTCCAGGCCGCCGTCACCGAGCACGCCGACGCCGAGGGCAAGCCGCGCGTTGACGTCGAGATGGCCGTGAAGAAGGCCGTCCGCCACCCGGAGCCTGCCGACGCCTGACAACGCGACGCCCCGCCGGGCATCACACCAGCGGGGCGTCATTCGAGTAGCTGTCCAATGCTGAGCATGCACGGACAACGATGAGGCCAATGCTACGAGGGGCCACTGACAACGCCGGGGCGTCGCGTGGACAGTACGTAGGTGCCGGCGGGTCCGGGTTCGGCGAAGTCCACCTCGACGTCCTCGAAGCCGTCCTCTTCTTCGACTGTGGCGGGCTCTTCCTCATGGATCATGCGGGCAGCATGCCAGGGTTCACGCCTGCTCGGGCCACGTCGTCAACACGGTGCCGGTCTCTTCGTCGACGAGGGTGACGCGGACGCCGGGGACTCCCCGATCGCCGACCCAGCTCGTGAACTTTCCGCGGGCTACGGCCTCGCTCCCCCACCAGCCCTGCATCGTCGGACGGCCGGCTGCGGTGAGGGTGAGGTGGTATCTGCCAGGCGAGTCAGCCACTCAGGAGCTCGGACTCGGAGACCATGAACCCGTGCCCGCAGGGCTTGAAGTCCACCAGGAGCGGCGTGCCATCTTGCTTGAAGCTGGGCTCAGCGGTGCGGGTGGTGATTTGCTCTGGAGCAACGCTGCATGTCGGGCATTCGGGCAGCGGCGGATAGTCCGGCACCTGCAGGAGATGTTGAGTGATCTCCTGCTCTCGTCGAGCCGTCTCCTGCTTCAGGTAGCGGAGCCACTCCATGGGCATCTCTGTACGGTCGGCCATGCCCTCAGGATGGCAGACGGCACCGACACCCCTAGAATCGAACGCGTGAACGAGCTGCCTCCTGACCCGCCACGCCTGCGCGCGATCCTGGCGCACTTGGAACAGCAGCTCGCCGAGAACGAGACCGTGGGCATCTACCTCCGGCTTCAGCGTGACGCCGTCCAGGCCGCGCTCGCTCAGGCCGAGGCCCCACCGCCACGGAAGCCGCGGCTCCCCAAAGGGGGCGCGAACCTCGGCCCCGTCACGCAGATCAGCGTGCGGCCGCAGTTCGTCGTCCAGCAGAAGCGCACACCCCAAGGGCCCGAACCCGCGATCGTCCATGCTGGCGATTGCTCGATGATCGAGGGCACACCGCACCGGATCACCGAGCACGACGCGCGCGTGGCGCTCATGGATCCGAACATCGAGGCGTGCGGATTCTGCAGGCCGGACTCAGAGCTCGGGATCCTCGACTAGGCGCTCCGCGGCTTCCGGGCCGTCTTCTTCGCCGCGGCCTTCTTGGCCGGCTGCTTCTTCGCGGCCTTCTTCTTCGGCATCTCGTGCACCTCGGCGTCCTCACCGCGGGATGCCTTGGCCTTCTGCACGGACTCCTGCAGCGCCGACATCAGATCGACCAGCTGGCCCGGCTTCTCCGGCTCCGGCGCCTCGGGCAGCGGCCGGTCTTCCCGCTTCGCCTCGATGATCTCAGCGAGGGCGTCTGTATAGGTGTCGCGGAACTCCGGCCCCTCCAGGGTGTCGCGGGTCATCGAGTCCAAAAGCGACAGCGCCCCGTCGATCTCCTCGTCCGTCAGCTCCACCGGCTCCGGCAGCAACTCGGAGGGGTCACGGATCTCGTCCGGCCAGCGCATCGCATGCAGCACCAGCACGTCATCCCGTACCCGCACCAGACCCAGCCGCTCCCGGCCCGACCAGGCATACCGTGCCACGGCCACCTTCGACGACCGGCCCAACGCCTTCACGAGCAGCTTGTACGGCTTCGCCGCGACCTGGCCGTCCGGGGCCAGGTAGTAGCCGTCGCCGATACGGATCGGGTCGATCGACTCCAGCGGCACGAACCCGGCGATCTCAATCGCCTTCGCCGTCGGCAGCGGCAGGTTCGCCAGGTCCTCGTCGGTGACCGCGACGACCTGTTCGCGGGCGTACTCGTAGCCTTTGCCGATCTCCGACTGGGAGACCTCGCGGTCCTCCAGCTCGCACACCTTCCGCACCCGCACCCGGCCCATGTCCTCCAGGTGGTACTGGTGGAACTGGATCGAGTGGTTCTCGGTCGCGCCGACCACGTGGATAGGCACGGTCACGAGACCGAACGAGATGGCGCCGTTCCAGATGGTTCGGGGCATGGGAGACCTCCGCAGTAGCCCCGAGCAGCATCAGCCTACGACCGCCCCACCGGTCCCGCTACATGCAGAAGCCCCGCCGAGACGGGGGAGCCCGGCGGGGCTACGGCCAGTGTGGCACGGGGCCGGGTTACTCCCCCCGTATCCAGCTCAGATACAGGCGCGCTTCCCGCTCGGCCTCGTCGGCCGGCTTGCCGTTTGCCGCATACGCCGCGACCCGCGTGGTCGTCGCTTCACGGACTCCCTCTTCCAGCAAGTCAAGGATGTCCTGCGCTGTACACGATGGGTTGGCTTCAATATGCGCCGCAACACGCATCCGCCACAACTCGGTCTGGCACAGCGCCATGTCAGCCATTACTCCGTCGTAGATCGTCATGGGCGCTCCAGGTAGCGGTAGATAGTGGGGCGACTGACGCCGAACTCCTCGGCGATCTGTTGCACGGTGTATTTGCGCTTCCCGTCGCCACCGGTCTCGTCGTACATCTGCTGAGCCAACTTGATCTGGCGAGGGCGGAGCTTGGGCTTCTGTCCACCGGTTCGGCCGCGCGCCCGGGCAGCTTCGAGCCCCTGCTTGGTGCGCTCGACCATTAGTGAGTGCTCGAACTCGGCTACGGCGCCGAGGATGTGGAAGAACATCTGCCCGACGGGGGTCGAGGTGTCGATGCCCTGGTCCAGGACGACGAGCTGAACGCCGCGTGCACGGAGGTCGTCGCCGATGTCCATGAGGTTACGGAGTGAGCGGCCGAGCCGGTCCAACTTGGTGATGACGAGGTGGTCGCCTTCGCGGACGGCGATGAGGGCCTTGTCGAGTTCGGGTCGCGAGGCGAGCTTGCCGCTGAGTTTGTCGACGAAGATCTGGTCGCAGTTCGCGGCGTCGAGTGCGTCGCGCTGAGCTTCCGGGTGTTGGTCGGAGGTGGACACGCGTCCGTAGCCGATTCGCATACCCCAGTGTATCGAGAACGGGGGAGATCGTTACATAGATGCGGACACGGGTTGTGTAACAACAAGGGTGCAGGACGGGCGCGTTCGGCGCCATTGACTCACAGACGTTCGTTTGCGGACACAGCGCAGACCGGCCCCGGACACGACGAAGGGCCCCGCTCCCTGATCGGAGCGGGGCCCGCGTATGGCATGTTATCGAGAGCAGTAGCGTCCAACTGGGCGGCCGCAGCCCACCGTTCCGGCACGACGAAACGCCCCTCCCGCCCGAAGGCAGGAGGGGCGTCTGTCACGCGGGCTCATCGTCGGGTGGCGGCAGGTCCGGTTCGAGGAACGGGTTCGTCGCCGGCGCGGGGATCGGTGGCGGTTCTTCGCGGCCGAGGGCGACGAGGCTGCCCACGTCGGCGGCGGTGTCGTCACGGCGCGGCGGGCGTTCGATGGCCTCGGGCATATCGCACTCCAGTTCTCACACGTCCATGTGGTGGATGTAGCGGCGGGCCCGCTCCGACATTGGCTCGGCAGGTGGCGCTTCGAGGCCAGCCTTTTTGATGTGCGACACCAGCGAGCGGACACGGTGCAGGAGCCAGCCGATCGCCTCGTCTTGGTCGCCGATGCGTTCGCGCTGCTTCTCCGCCTCGGTCTCCTGCCGTTGGACGCGCGCTTCGAGGCGTTCGATGGCCGCGCCTTGCTGGGTGGAGATGGCGAGGAAGTCGTCCCTCTTCTCCTGCCGTTTGGTGCGGCGGGCGGATCGGGCGGCGACGACGCCGCCCGTGGTGCCGATCAGCGCCAGCCCGGCCTGGATCCAAGTGTCCACCGTCATACGTCAACGCTCACTCTCTTGACGCGGGGCGGCTCGGGCCATCCCGCAGTGACCCAAACCGGGATGGAGATCAGCCCCCACACGGCCGCGGCGATCCACCCCCGCGGATAGTCGCCCATGATCCACGTCATGAGGTAGCAACCCATCCACGGCAGGACGACCAGCTGCAGTGCCGGATAGGCCACCCAGTCGATGCCCTGCGGCAGCCATGCCGACGCCATGGCGAGCATGCCGGCCACCATCCACAGCCAGCCCCAGGCGGCGAGTGGCGCCAGTTCCAGCAGCGGTTGCAGGCCGCGCTGGTCCGGCGGCGGTGACGCTACTTGCGCGTACCCGTACAGGGTCCATACGGCGCCGTAGCAGAGGAGGATCGTGCCGCGGCGGCCGAGTGCCCGGCCCAGCCGCCGGGCGACACGGCGCGGCACTCAGACGCTCCGGACCGGGGCCCCGCCGCCGAGGGCGGACTGCGCCTTGTCGCTGATGCCGGCCGGCTTCCACAGGCCGAAGTGCATGAGGACACCGGTGGCGAAGGAGACCAGCGACAGGATGACCGCCGTGCCGAAGTCGTAGTCCGGACCCGGGTTGGCGAGCTCGACGAGGAACCCGTTCAGGGTGGACAGCGCGAGCAGGAGGACGGCCTTCACGCCAGCGTGGGTGACGTGCTTGGTGACCAGTCCGACGAGGACCGGCAGCACGACGGAAATGGCAAGACCGAGCCAGTAGGCCTTGTCGAGGGATGCGTCCATGTGAGTTCTCGTTTCTGCTGGTTGGGCTAGTCGGCGAGGCGTTCGGCGAGCTTGACGGCGACCTTCTCCGCGATCTGCTCGGCGAGTGCCGGGTTGGAGGCGACGGCGGAGGCGAGGGCGGCGATGTCGGCGTCCGCCAGGTCGACGGCGCCGACGCTGCCTTCGAGGTTCTTGATGCGGGCGACGGCCTCGCGGGCGTTCTCGACGGCCGTCTGTACCGCGTACTTGAACGTCCACGTGTCGTTGGCGACGGTCTTCCCGTCGGCCGCGTAGTAGTCCGGGTTGTTGTACGGGGGCCGGGCGGCGGGGATGGCGTCCCGAGCGAAGAGGCGATCGAAGTCGCTGTTCTCGAGGACGCCTCCCCCGGCGATGAGCTTGGCTACGACCGCCTCGGCGATCTCTGCGGCGGTGGGCATGTCGTCGTCCTCCTGCTGGGCGGTGGGTCGTGGTGCGCCGGCCTTGACCCACGCGTAGATGGGGTCGCCGGGGCAGTTGGTGGCGTAGCCGTCGCGGTGCCCTCCGAGCCATGCGCCGGCCGGGCCTTCCTTGCGGCAGTACTCGATGGCATCGCGGGCGCCGTTGAGTTGGGCGTCGGTCGGCTTGGTGAGGCCGGACGAGCCGACGAGCAGGACGATCGCGTAGTCCTGCTCGTTCAGCGCAGTCGAGCCGTTCGCGCTGTTGCGGCGGCGCAGGCCGCGGCCCTCGTACACGTAGCCGTGAGTGCAGACGACGAACGAATAGCCGATGTCCGACCAGCCATTGCTGTCCATGTGCTGGGCCTGGATCTGGCGAACGTAGTCGTCACACCGGTCGTGGCTGCGATCCGAGTAGGCGGTGCCGAGGTAGTGGAGCTTCACGCCGCGGCGGGCCCGGCTGTACGGGGTGGCCCCGTTGGGCAGGCGGTAGTCGCGAGCGCCCCACTGGGATCTGGAGACGAGCTTCAAGACGTCCCCCTTTCTGGGCATGACGAAGGCGCCCAGGTGGGGCGGGGCGCGGGCGGGTTAGAGGCTGACGAGGGTTCCGTTGAAGCCGATCCACGGCGGCTTCGTAGTGCTGGAGAACCCGAAGACCTCGAGGTAGCCGTCGGTGCGGACGTCCAGCTTCAGGGCGATGCGGTCCGAGGACACGTCGGAGCAGGGGATCAGCACCGTGCGCAGCGTCGCCGGGCGTACCGCGGTCGGCAGGGCCGTGGAGTTGATGACGTAGGAGCCGGGCGGGGATGACGGATACGACGTGCGGTTCACCGCGCCCCGGAACTGCAGGCTCTCCTCACCGGAGACGTTCAGTAGCCGGTACTGCAGCGTCCCGTTGCTGTTGCCGTTCTGGGTGAAGCCGGTTTCCAGGCTGATCGCTGTCCAGGCGGAGGCGCCCGTCGACACGGCCACCCAGGCCGAACCGTCGTACAGGTCGAGCCGGTTGACGTCCTGCAGCCACGACAGCATCCCTTCGACCGGGGCGGAGTCTCCGACCAGCGTGGCGCCGCGCGTCGACGAGGACGCGAACCGCAGCACGCCGCGCGGGATCACGCCGGCGGCGAGGTCGGCGATGGCCTTCGGGATGTCGGGAACGTCGGTCAGGGAGATGAGGCTGATGCCCTGCCCGTAGTCGTCCGTGGTGGGCATGCGGCCCCCTTCGTGTCAGGCGACGCGGTGGAGCCGCAGCCAGGAATCGGTGTAGACGGTGGTCGCCGTGCCGTTGGACACGCGTTGCGCCCAGGTCAGCGCGTAGGTGCCGGCGGTGGCGGCTACGCGGAGGGTGCCCTTGATGTCGATCGTGAGGTTCGCGCCCGCGCCTGCCCCGCCGTAGGAGCGGAGTGCGTCGATATCGGTGGCGGCGAGCTGGACGCTGTAGCCGTTGGCGGCGCCTGCGGTGTCGATGCTCGCCCCGGACCCGGTCCATTCGCCTAGGGACCCGGCGGGCACGGTCCAGTCGAGGCTGATGTCGCCAGCAGCGTCAGCGTCGTATTTGATCCAGCCGTCCATGAGGTACACGGCGTTGGCTTGCACCGCGAACGACAGGTGCGGGTCGGCGACCTGCGTGATTGTCGACGTGCGTGCGGTGTCGGCGGTCTTGCGGGCAACGCGGAACCCGCCGATGGGGTCGCTGCCCGTGGCCAGCCGGCCGCGGCACAGCCAGTTGCCCATCGAGTTCTGGTCGAGGACGACGATGTCGCCGATGGCAGGCGACAGGTAGCTCTCGAGGCGGCGGGCGGTGATGTCGTCAGCGACGATGGTCCCGTCCGCGTTGACAGCAGTGACGGTGGCGAGCCGCCAGTCGGCGCCGCGCACGCCCGGCGACCGCTCCCCCGTGCGCTTCGCCTGCTCCTTGAGCGCCCACGCAAGGTCGCGGTGCACGCCGTGGGAGGACTTCACGCATCCTCCTTGGCGCTGATGGTCGAGATCGGGAAGTTGCCGCCCGGCTCCAGCGGCACTGAGAACGAGGCGACTTGGTGGAGTTCGCGGGTGCCGTCCTCGTGCATCACCCTGAGCACGTCGCCTGGCTCCAACGCTGGGTTCGGCAGGCTGGAGATGTCACCGGAAGCGTTCGGCGCCTTCGCTGCGGCCAGCTTGAGGTTGGCGGCCTGCGTGCACGCGTTGACCGTGATCAGCGTCGACGAGCTGTAGAACATGGGTCGCCTGCCATACGGGCCGTCCCAGTACGTCGGCGAGTTGGGGTCGTCGTCCGTGGCGAGATACGAGACGGGGGCGACGCTGTCGGAGGTGTTCTCACCCCTGGCGAGGACTCCGTTGAAGACGTTGTCGCTGCTCATGGCCCGGTTGCCGGAGATGTAGACGCCACCCTCGGCTGCTTCGATCGCCCAGACCGGGGTGGCCGTCGTCAGGTCGGGCAGCGTGGCGATGATGAAGGTGCCGTCAGCGTTCGCGTAGACCTCGGCGCCGGCTGCTGCTGCGATCTCCTGAGCCCCGGCCCACGGGTCGGCTTCGATGTCGAAGACCCTGCTGCCGATGGGGGTGTCGACGATGAGGCTGACGACGTCGGCGGTTGGGATGGAGCGCTGGATGAGGGCGGTGACGGCGCCGACGACGGTGCCTGTGGCGCTGTAGGGCTCGGTCAGTTTGTCGTCGGCGACGACTGCCTCCAGACCTTTCCCCTGGAGGGTGGCCGGCCCTTCGGAGACGTCACCTTCGACGGAGTCGAGACGGAACACGCCGAGCGGCACCAACTCCTGCGAGCCGTCGCCATACTCGACGCCGCGGGCGATCCGTAGCCGGGCCCCGTAGGTCGCGAGCTGATCGGATGGTGTGCGCGGGATGAGGGCCGGGTCTGCGACGGTGACGGAGCAGGTGCGGCGGATCGCGTTCGAGCGGTCCACCGTCACGGATCCGCCCGTGTGTTCCAGGTCGATGACCTGCCCGGTCGTCAGGAACAACTGCACCTGAGTAACCGGCGTGTGGGACTCGGCGAGCCGGGCCAGGAACCGATCCGTTACGGGGTACACGATCACCCCCGGCGGTCGAGTAGCAGCGCCTCGCAGGTGGCGTAGGTGTCGAGGACGTCCTGGCAGGTGGCGAACTCGGTGACGACGTCCTGCCAGGTGCGGCCGGCCGCCCCGTTGACACCGACGGTTACGGGCAGGTCCTGCTCTGTCAGGGGCAGCGTCCACTCCCGCCACTGCTCCTGGGCAAGTGGACTCACCCGGGCTTCGGGGACTTGGCCGACGGCGACGTACATGTCGGCGACGCCCATGCCTGGGACTGCCTGCCAGAGCAGCGTGTTCCCGGAGTCGAGCAGCAGGTGCAAGGCCGCCCGTTCCTCGTCCGACTGGGTCAGGAGGACGAGGTCGCCCTCGAGTCCCTGCCGTCGCCCCGACAGAGTGACCTTGTTGCGTCGGCCGCGCACCACGAACGACGCCTGCTCGATGGGCCGACTCCAGTCCGGGGCCTGCCGCACCATCACCCGCATGTTGCGCTGCGGATTCCCCGGGTCCTTCAGCCAGCACAGGTTGAAGTCGTCGAGCGTCAACGTGACCCGTTCGCTGGAGCGCGTGGACGCGACCGTCAGAGAGCCGGGCGCGTACTGCTCGATGTAGTAGCGGACCTGGGTGTTGAGCGGTGCCTCATGGTCCTCGATCACCATGATGTCGGAGGTGATGACCTGCCGGTCGATCAGCCCCGACGGGCCGCGGACCAGTGCGCGGGAGCCGTCCGCCTGGAGCCGCCACACGGTCAGCTCGTAGTCGAGCGTCAGCTCCCGCAGCGTCAGTTGGATGTAGCCGCCTGAGTCGACGGCCTCGACGGCGGTCTGCGGCAGTACCTGCCACAGCGCCGCCTGGTCGATGTGCAGGACGCTGCTGGTCGCGGCCGCTGTCGCGACCAGCTCGACAGCGGCCTGGGTTGCGTTCGCCGGGGCCACGGCGTCCGACGGGAGCAGGTACCAGGACGAGCCCGGCAACGTGAAGGCGTTCCCCGTGGATGCGCCGAGGTCGTTGTTGGAGGCGTCGAACCAGCGGATTCGGATCGTCACACTCGACCACGAGCCGGCCGCCGGGTGGGCGAGGATTTGCGCCCGGAAGTTCTCGCCCGCTACGACGCCGGAGAAGCGGCCCGATCGGATGGTGCTCGCGGTCGCCGTGGCCGACGAGACTGCCAGCGAGTAGGCGCCCTCGAAGAAGGACAGGCCCCACGGTGTGGTGCGGGCCAGGGTCGCCACCCCGGAGGTCGTCGTCCAGCCGGACGCCCCGGCCTGCTCGAAGGAGGCTGCCGAGTAGGTGAGGATCGACCCGGCCGCGAACTTGGGCGCGACCGTGACGACGACGGTCTCCAGTCGCAGCACCTGCCCTGCGGATGCACTGTCCAGACCGGCGGCCACGCTGCAGGTTGCGGCGTTGGCCGGCGCCACCAGCGATGCTCGCTGCCGGTACATGCCCGTCCCCGGCGGCGCCAACGTGCTGCGCTGGACGGCGACTTGGTTGTCGTTGATGTCGTAGAAGCGCAGCTCGATCCACGCCGTCGACGCGAGCGTCGGCGGCTGCAGATAGCAGTAGGCCAGGTACTCGACGCCCGGCGTCACCGTCGGCCGAGCGGTGGCCAGCACGGACGCGTTGCCGGCGGCGATCGCGGTCATCGCCAACGTGTGCCCGCCCGCCAGGTACTGGGTGGACGCCCAGTTCACGACCGGAACCTGCCGGGAGATCGTCGCGTTGACGACCGCCGCCCAGCCGCTGGCGTCGACCTCCGTGGACTCGGTGTTGAAGTCGAGGAGGTTGCCGGTCGTGCGGATCGGAAGCCCGAAGTAGACGTTCTCCCAGAAATGGTTGACGGCCGCGCCAGGCTCAGTCGCCGACAGGACCACCTGCGCCTGAGTAGCCCCGACAGGCGCCTGCCCGGCCACGCTCACCCGATGCCAGGACGCCGACGCCGCGGCAGTGGACACCGACCAGGTGATGCTGATCTCGGTGGCGACGTTCGACATCCAGCGGATGCCGATCCGCTCCGCTGTCGACGACGCCCCTGCCGCGTCCGAGAACGCGTAGTAGACCGTGCCGGGGGTGACGGCGTAGGAGGAGACGGTGCGGGCCTGAGTCTCGCCCGCCGCCACCGACCTGACGACCAGGCAGCCGTCGCCAACCCGGCCGCCCGTGCCCTTGCTGAGCGTCGCGTTGAGCTTCTGCACCCAGCCCGACGTATTCGGGTCGATCTCCGACGTCGTCGCGGAGAGGAGGTTCCCGGGGATAGCCACAGTCGCCCCCTCAGCTCGCGTTGATGACGGCCATCAGTTCCTGCTGATTGCGGTGGACGCGCACGTCGATGAAGTCGGCGAGCGCCCGGTCTTGCGTGTGGATCTCCACCGTGATCGGCTCGTCGCCGCCGCGGGCTGCGAGCGCGTTGAACTGCGCCCCGGTCAGGACCGGTTCGGGCTTCCCGGTCCCGTTGTAGGCCAGGTTGAAGCCGGGCTGCAGGAATCCGCCGGCGTCGTACTTGCCGGGTTGGAAGCCGTACCAGCTGGTGAACAGCCTGTCCTTGTAGCCGCGGGCCCTGCGGCCCACGACTACGCCGTCGCCGCCGCGGCTCTCGACGTTGGTCTTGCCGAGGGTGCCTGCGGTGTGGCCGACTCCGGCCGCGGTGATGCCGACCCTGAATGGCGAGTTGCCGTGGTAGACCCAGCCGGGCGGGGCCGTCTTGCCGTGGAAGGCGTGCGTCGACCAGCGACGGTGCGGCCTCTGCCCGCGGATCACGGACTCGATCGCGGACATGAAACCGGAGCAGTCCCACGACGGGCGGCCGTTGCCGCCCCACTGATACGGCAGGCCGTCCTGCGTCTTCGCCCAACGCAGCGCCGCCTGGATCCGCGGACCGCCCAGGCCACCGCCACCCTTCTCGTCGGCTTTCTTGCTGTAGCCGAACAGGGTGTCGATGATCTTGTCGGGGATGCGTCGGATCATCTTGCCGATGCCGGTATCGGCGCCGGGGAAGTTCCGCAGCAGCGGGTTGACGACGTTCTTCACGCCCGCACGCGCGGACGCCTCGAGCGTGTCGGCCAGCCACTTGGCGCCCTTCTTGATGCCGTTCCACGCCGCGGACCCTGCGCCCTTGACGGCGGACGCTGCGCTGCTGACCCAGCTGAAGATGCCGCCGTCCGCGAACCGCAGGCTGTGGTCGGTGCCGGTGCGCGGGTTGCCGCCCAGTAGGGGCGCCAGCTGCCGTCGCACTCCGGACGCGCCGGAGGACTTCGCCAGCCGGTTGAAGTACGACACGAACCCGGGTCCGACGGCGCGGGTGAACTCGGGCCGCATGATGGCTTCGCCGCCGGACATCTCCAGGGCGCCGCCGGTGGGACTGTAGAACTTGTGCGGGTCCCTGCCGGGTGTGTAGCCGGGCAGGATGCCGCCTCGGGCGAACTTGAACGGCTTGAGCTTGTCGGCACCGAACGCCCCTGCGATCTTGTTCCAGACACCGACAATGCCCTTGTTGTAGACGATGTCGACGACGTACTGGATCGGATCCCTGGCGATCTTCTTCAGCCTGTCCCACGCGACCTTGATCGCCTTGCGGGCCGTATCGAAAGCATCGGCCACGGACCCGATCGCGCTCTTCAACGTGTTGAAGACAGGCCGGATGCCCTTCTCCCACGCCACCTTGATCGTCGCGGAGATGCCGTTCATGACCGGCCGGATCACGTTGTCGCGGATCCACCGGAAGACGGCGGCGAACGGTCCGCGGAGGAACCTGATGATGTCAGGCAGGATGCTGTGCCCGATCAGGATGTCGTACAGCCGGCGAAAGACCCAAACGATCCCGTCGATGACACCCGTGATCAGGATGCCTACCCACTTGAAGATCGGCCCCAGCTTGTCGGCAATCCACGCGACGATCGTTGAGATCCAGCCCACGATCTTCACCAGCCATCCGATGGCCACCTTCAGCGCACCGGCGAGTATGCCGGCGAGGAATCCGGCGAGCTGCACCAGCGGAGGCAGCAGATGCGACAGGACGTTCACTGCCAGCTCGATGACCAGCGCCAGGATCTCCGCCAGCGACGGGATGATCGGAACGAAGGCCAGAGCCAATTGCACGAACGACGGCAGCAGTTGCGCCAGTAGGCCAGTGGCCAGGCCCACGACCTGCCCGACAAGCTCACCGAGCAGCGGCCACAGCGGTTCCAGCGCAGTGAACAGCGTCAGCACTGCCTCCGTCAGCGGTGGCATGGCCTGCAGCAGCAGTCCCGCGAACAGGTCACCGAGCTGGGCAACCAGGGGTGCCAGGTCGGCGATGATCGGGAGGAGGGCCTGCGCCAACTGGGTGGCGATCTGCGCGATCGGCGGCAGCAGCGCCACCGCTGCCTGTGCGATCGCACCGAACGCGGTCGCCACCGCGGGCAGCATCGGCTGCAGCGCGGCGAATACCTGCTCTACCAACTGCAGGGCGATGGGAATCAGCGGCTCGATCGCCGTCATCAGATCCAGGAAGACCTGAGTGATCATCTCCGCGACCTGCGTCAGGATCGGCGAGATCGCCTTCACCACCGACGTCAGCGGCCCGACGAGCGCCCGCACCAGATTCGTCACCAGCGCGATCACAGGCTGGAGGGCTGGCGCCAGCGCGGTGACGATCGCGGAGATCAGAGCAGCGATCGGCTGCAGCAGCGGCATAACCGCCTGGACGATCTGAATGATCGCCGCGCCAACCTGCACCAGGACCGGCATCAGCGCCTGAATGATCGGCGTGAGCGCGGCCCCGAGTGTGGTCGCGAGCACTCCCAGCACCGGGCCGAGAGCGGTGGCCAGCTCAGCGATGGGTGCCGCGATGGCCGCCAGCAGGGGCACGACGGCCTGCACGACCGCCCCGATGACCGGGACGATCGCTGAGACGATCTGCGCCACCGAAGCGAACAGCGACCGCAGTTGGGCCTGCATCTCGGGTGTGGCGAGGATCTTCTCCAGCTCGCCGAAGACGGCGCCGAGGGTGCCGACAATCTCGGCGCCCGCGTCGCTCGCCGCTTTGAAGATCTGCGATACGACGCCGAAAATGTTGCCGATCAGCGTCCCGAACTGGCTGAGGATGCCGAACGCCGTGTTGATGGCCTCCTCGAGGCCACCCGACTCGAACGAGGCGGCGATGCCGTCCGTGAACGACTTGATCGCCCCGGCAAACTGGGTGAGCAGCTTGTTGAATGCCGGCTGCGCCGCCACCGCCAGCTGTCCCCATGCGGTGACGAGCTGCTTTGGGGTGTCTTTGAAGACCGCCAAGTTGTCGGTGGCGCCCTGGAGGATCTTGTCGAGCATCCCCGACTTGGCCATCTCCGTGACCGCACCGGCCGCCGACTTGGCCATCTCGTTCCACACGCCCGCTGTCGCGGTGAGCTGCCGCTGCAGGATCGGGATGGTGGTGCGGCCGAGCGTGGTGACGGTGGAGTCCAGGCCCTGGAACAGGGAGTCCTGAACGCTGAGCCGCATCGCCTTCCAGGCGGGCGCCAGCCCCTGTACGGCGCGCACGAAGCTCTGCGCGTTCGGGGACAGCTTCGCCATGGCCTGGTCGAGCTGTGATGTCTGCGCCGCCGCGGCGGCCTGCGCGTCCGCGACCGCGGCAGCAGCGTCGGCGACGGCCCGCTGGGCGTCCTCGATTTGCCGCTGCCCGTCGGCGCGTGCCTTGTCGACACCTTGCTGTGCCTCGCCGAGTGCGCGCTGAGCGTCGGCGATGTCCTGTGCGGCCTCGATGCCGGTGCGGCGTGCTTCCTCCTGGGCCCGCGCGAGTGCGCGCTCTCTGTCAGCCACCGTCTCGCCGGCGGCAGCGGCCCGCTCGCGGGCCTGCTGCATCAGCTCAGAGCCTTCGACGCCTGCCTTGTTCGCCTTGGCGGTGTCGGAGGCGAGGCGCTGCGTTTCGGTGCGCTGCTCCTGCAGGTTGAGCTTGGCCCGGTCGTAGGCGAGCTGAATCTTGGCGAGCTGGTCCGGGGTCACACCCGGGTTGGCCTGCGCGGCGCGGAGCTCAGTCTCGGCTTCCTTCAGCCGGAGGACGGCCTCCCGCTCGTCGAGCCTCGACTCGGACAGCCGGGTGTTCATGTCCTGCAGGGCGCGTGTGGCGTCCTCGCGCGCATCCGTGAGGGACTCCTGCGCCTCACGAGCGTCGAGCTGCGCATCCCGCAGGTCCCGCTCCGCATCGCGGACGTCCTGAGCGGCGTCACGCTGCCGCTGAGCGGACTCCTCGACCGTTCGCGCCAGATCCCGCTCCGCGTCGGCGACCGCCCGCTGCGCCTCCTGCACGCGCTCGGCCGCCTGCACGCGCGCGTCCGCGAGCCCGCGCTGCGCGTTCGCCAGACCGCGCTGTGCCGATTCGACAGCACGCGTCGCCGAGGCCGCCGAGGAGGCCTGCGCGGACGTGTCCGCGAACGCCGCCTTGAAGGCGTCCCCGACACCGGACAGGCCGAGCTTCAGAGCGCCGGCTGCGGCGGCGGCGGTCGTGAGGGCGGGCGCCAGCACCGCGGCGCCGGCGGCGGCCGACGACAGGTTCGCCGCGATCGCCACACCGGCCAGCGCGCCAATGCCCTTGATGCCGGCGCCGAACGCCTTACCGAAGGCGCCCGCGCCGGACTTGCCCGCCCGGGAGGCGCGGGCGTTGACGGCGTTGGACCAGTCCCCTTCGAACTCTGGCCGGATGGAGACGTATCCGCGTCCGACGAGAACGCCACCAGCACCGGCCACCGCGCACCCCCGTTACTGGTTCGCGGCGGGCCTCCCGAAGACCTGCGCCAACTGCTTTGCTCCAGAGCCGTGACGGCCACCGAACTTGATGACGTTGTTCTTCTGCGGCTCCTCGACACCAGGCCGTGGAATGGGCCTCGGCGGCTTCAGCCGGCCCGTCTTCTTCGGGTCGCCGCCGACCTTGACCGTGGCGAACGTGTTCTCGCGGACGGCGTCAGCGATAGTCGCCAGCAGCTGCCGGTCGAGCGTCCAGGCCTCTTCCTCCGGCGAGGACCCGCGCACCGCCCGCGCGGTGGCGCTGTCCGGTGGCAGGAACTTCAGGAACACCTTCAGTTCCCGCCACGACATCTCCCCGCGGTACAGCTCCAACAGGCTGCGGCCAGGCCAGTAGCGGGCCATATCCCACTCGACGGCCTCCCCGTACTCCTCTAGGAAGCGGCGGAGGCCTGAGATTCCCCCGGCTCGACACCAGAGCGCTTCTGCCACTCCTGCGCGATGAGCTCCAGGTCGCCGAACGTGAACCCGGCCGCGTACATCTCCTTGACCTTGTCCGCGCCGAGGATGTCCTTGAGGACGCCGACGGTGTTGTCGAGGTCGCCGACGCGCTCCTGCAGCTCGAACGGCAGGGCCTTGATAGGCGGCAGGGTGAAGGTGACGTCGAACAGGTTGTAGGTGGTCGGCTCGGGCAGCGCGTCACGGCGCTGCTTGGCGAGCGAGTTGAGGTCGACGACCTCGGTGCCGACAGGCTTGCTGGGCATGTGGTTCTCCTTGCGGGTGGTAGCGGGTTGAGGCCCGGCAGGCGCGACCCGCATGGCACGCCTGCCGGGAGAAGGGGTTACGCCGCGGACCAGGACGGGTCGTTGGACAGCCACACCGCGATCTCCGGGGCGGTGTCGGCGTAGGCGGAGACGGTCATGCCGAGGCCGACCGCGCCCGAGCGGGCGAAGGTGATGGCCTCCCGGTCGGTGACCTCGCCGCGGGCGATCACCAGGCGGTTGGTGATGTCGCCGTCGACCCACTCCAGGCCGATCGCCCGCTCGTCCGGCTCCGGCGCCGCCGGAATGGACAGCTTGTGCACGGTGCCGGACACGTCCGTCATCGTGGCGCTGGGGAAGTACAGCGTCATCGTCGACGTCTTCAGCTCGATCGCAGTGAACGCCAGCGTCATGTCGACGCCGGTCAGCACCTTGCGCACCGGGCTGAGGGACTGCCAGGCGTTGATGTCCTCGGTCTCCGTCGAGTACGACATCTCCACGCCGTCGTCGGACAGGTAGCCGAGATCCACCCACCCGGCAGCCCAGGCAGTGGTCAGATCGGTCGGGGCGGTCGTCCCCTTCGGGGCGATGTAGATCGAGCCGTTGAGACCGACCCTCACGTTGTCGGCGTCGTTCGCCACGGGATGCCTCCAGGCATAGCGAGGACCCGCACGGCCAGACGCCGACGGGTGAATGGGTGATGGGGTGCGGGTTGGGTGCTGTTACGCGGGGCGGACCACCATGCTCATCACGAGCACGTAGCGGGGGATGTTCGTGACCGCGTCGGGCAGCCAGATGAGGCTGGTCTCCTCGACGCCGTAGATGCGGGCGCCGGCCCGGGTCGTGCTCTGTGCGGCCAGCAGGTGGGCGGAGACCAGAGCGGCCAGGTCGCGCGCCTCAGGCTTCGTCTCGGCCAGGATGTCGATATCGAGGCCGCGGTTCGCCGTGACCGCCTTGATGGCCGATCCCCCGCCGGGCCCGAGTGCGACGGCCACGACGGGCAGGTTCTGCGCCAGGTTCTCCGGCCACTCACTGCCGACCGTTACTGCGTCGTCGAGTACCTCCGCGAGGAGGTCGATGGCGACCTGCTCGACGTCCGGCATCGGAGCGACAGGGAGCGTCATCGCCGCTTGCGGCCCGTCTCGCCCGCCGGCTCGGGCTGAGCAGGTTCTGCCTCCGCCGTCGCCTCCGCTACGACCACCGGCTTCCTGGCGGGCGCCTCGACCACTTCGGCAACTCGCCCGTCACGCTTAAGGGCGGTCAACTCGACGTCGCTCACCTCGATCTCGTCGCCCGGCTTATGATCGCCCACCCAGTGGGCGAGCTTGATTCGAGGCATCAGACGCTCCTCATCGCTTCCAGCGTGCGGCCCAGGACCCGCCACTTCGGTGAATGGCCCTCCTGGGGGCGCTCCTGCGACGTGTAGGGCCGGCCGGTACCGAACTCGACCTGCACGGCGTAGGGGACGTTCGCCGCGATCTCGCCCCGCCAGCCGAAGCTGTTACGGACCAGCTTGGCTTCCAGGGACCGCTTGTAGTCTTGAGAGCGGATCGCGGTTCCCCAGGTGGGGCCGCTATAAGTCGGCGCGAGCGCCTCCGCGATGGCCTTGCCCTGGTTGGCGAGCGACAGCATGTACGCGGCCATCTCGGGGCCGGAGGCGATCTGCCGCCACACCCTCCGGTCGATGGTGATCCTGGCGCGGGCCACTAGTCGACCTCCTTCAAGCGAGCCTCGACATGGTGGACGCCCGGTCCGAACGGGTCGGGCCATCGGCCGACCTTGCCGTCGACCTCCAGCGTCATCCCGTCGAACTCGATCCGGTCCGTCTCCAGCAGGTCCAGGTCGACGCCTTCAGGGGTTTGGAGGTTCCAGGCGGTGACCGTGGTCTGTCGGTCCGTGGTCTCCTCTTCGGACCGAACCGGCACGCCCGCGGGCTGGATGTTCACGCCGGCTACCTCGGTGTGCTGCGCGTTCTCCCAGTCCCGCTTCTTGTTCTTGTACCGGTCCTCAACGAGTGGCGCCCGGACGCGGGTGAAGGACTGGTAGAACATCAGGCTCACGGCGCGTCTCCGTGGTTGATGCGGTACTTCTCGACCGCAGTGGTCCACTGCGACGTGACGCCGATGGATGCCTGAGCGCCGAAGCCGACCGACTGGCCGCCCACCGTCATCGACGTCAGGCCAGGCCGCACCGCGTACTGGGCGCGGGCCTGGTCGACGATGACCTCGGCGATGTCCTCCGGGATCAGCTCGTATCCGTGGCTCCACACGACCTCGATGCAACGCAGCTTGTTCGGCCAACAGCAGCCGACCCGTCGCAGGAACCCGTCCGCCGACCAGTCGTAGTCGGTGCGGTAGGTCAGGGCCTCCCCGTCCAGCTCGACGGACGCCACAGCCGTGACCGGGGCGGCGGGCAGGAGCAGCGACTCCTTGCCGTTGCCGTCCAGGACGGTCGTTTCACCGGCCACAAACGACACGTAGTGCCGGACAGCGCCGCGGAAGCGACTGGACGCCGCCCCCAATGCCTGCAGGAGCTTGAGATCGTCGGCGGGGACACCCAGCCAGATCGCCAGGTCTGCCGGGTCGGCGAGGTAGTCAGTCGTCGCCACCGCCCGCACCGCCCTTGCTGGCCGCGGTGCGGCTCTTGTTGCTGACCGTGCGCTTCTTCGCCGGAGCCGGGGCGGCCTCTTCGGTGCCGTCCTGCTCGGGCTCGTCGAGGACGCCCAGCCTGCGGGCGTCGGTCTCGTTGAGCTTCATTGTCGTCTTCACGCCGTGCGGCGTGGTCACCTCATACCTCTTCAGCGGTCCGCCCACGGCCGCCACCTCCATGTTCGCGTCGACGGGAGTGGAGTCCGAGGCTGTGCCACATGCGGCGTGAGCGGCGCCGCACGTCGGACAGCAGCCTCGGACCGTCCGTGAATTGACCAGTGTCACGGCGCGAGCAGACCAGCGGTCCGAAGCGCCGCGAGCAGGCCGTTCACCTTGGTGCGCAGCGCCAGGTAGTCCGCGCGCAGCGCGTCGTACTCGGCCTTCGTCGGGGTGGCGCCCGCAGCGACGACCGACGTGGCCGCAGCCGCGTCAGCGACCGCAGCCGCCTGCTTGCCCTCGCGGGCCGCACCCGCACCTGGGTTGAGATACGCCATGTCAGCCTCCTCAGGCGGTCAGGTCGATCTCGACGAACGCGTTCGGCTGGATGACCCCGAACGCGGCCCTCATCTCGGCGAGGATCGCAACCATGTTGCGGATGAAGAAGTTGGCGTGCGAGTCGCTGATGGTGATGGATGCCTGCTCGCGGTCCCACAGGACTGCCTTGCGGAAGTCACCGACGTAGCCGGTGCCCGCCGGGACGGCCTCGGTCTCGACGACCGGAAGCCCCCACAGGGTGCCCGCAGTACCGGCCCCGGACGGGCCGCCGAAGTAGAAACGGGCTTCGTTGTCCTGCAGGAGGTCGATCGTCTCCAGGTCCGCCGGGTTGAGCAGGTAGGCGTTGGCGACCGAACGTCCGACGAGCCGAACCTTCGTCTTGGCCTTGCGGGTGGTGGTGAGCGGGTCGGTGTCCCAGGCCTGCGCCTGCACACCGGACACGGTGGCCAGGCCCTCCAGGTTCTCGCCGGTTCCGTCACCGGCGATCATCTGGTCTTCGAGCTCCTCCTCCAGGCCGTAGCGGAGGAACGCGTCGATGATGGAACGGACCTGCGCAGCGTCGCTCAGGGCCCGCTTGGTCAGCGGGATCCAGTGGGCGATCGTGCGGACCGGGGTGGTGACCTTCGCCCACGCCAGCGCCGACTCGGGCTTGACGCCGTTGGCGGCGTTCATGCTGCCCGGGTCCGCCGTGGCGGTGGACTCCGCGACCGGGGCCGCATTGTTGGTCTGCGACGTCTGCCGCACGTACTCGATGGTGTCCGACGTGGTCGTCAGGTTCGTGACCACGTCCCGCAGCCGCAGCGGGCGCTGGAACGCCAGCATCCCGACCTGCAGGCCCATCAGGTCGTTGTTGACGAACGCGCCGCCGGACGTGTCCGAGGAGCCGGTGACGAGCGTCTTGTAGCCGACCGGCCGGGACTGAACGCGGTGATCCTTGCCGAACACGCCGTTCGGCGCCGACTGCATCAGGCCCTGGTACTCACCCGACTTGACGAAGGTCTCGCCCAGCGACGCCTTGGCGTCCGGGATGACGAGTCCTGAAGGGGTGCGGCGCTCGCCGGACTTCTCCTCGACCTGGATCTCGTCACCGAGGTCCGAGAGAGCCTGCCGCATCGTTGCCGACGCCTTGGCCTTCTCGAGGCCGGCCTTGGCGTCCTGCGCCTGGTCCATGTGCTGCTTGACCTGGCCGCGCTCGTCATCGGTGAAGTCGCGGCCCTCGTCGTCGGCCTTCGCGGCGATGGCCTGCGCCTGCAGAAGGTGGTGCTTGAGCTGGTCCTTCAGCTCCTGGATCTTGTCCATCTCTCCTCATTCCGTGAGCGGGAGCGCCTCGACGAACAGCACGTCGAAGCTGTTGCGCAGACGGAGCGAGGCGGGGCTCGGCCCGGCGGGCTGATCCGCCTTGGCCTCAGTGGATTCCTGAGGCGAGGCGTCAGCGGGCGGGGCAGGCGTGGCCTTCTCGGCGTCCTGCGATGTGTCGTCGCTGGAAGGGAGGGAGTCCAGCAGCTCCGAAGCGAGGCGCGCGATGTCACGCACCCTCTGCTCGTTCTGAGCCGACAGCGTCCTGCCGGCCTTCAGATTCTCGAGCGTCTCCTGAACCTTGATCAGGCCAGGAAGCATGTCGGCGGCCGTAGCGCTCTTCACGTCGAGGAGCTCGGTGGCCTGGTTGGCGCCGATCAGTGTCGGGCCGACCTCGTACAGCTTGAGCTTGCGCAGCTCGTAGAAGCCGGGTCCGTCCTTCTGCTCCACCCACGAGCCCTCTTCGACGTCGTAGGCGAAGGAGAACTGGGTGACCCGGCGGCCCTTGAGGAGCTTGTAGACCTGGGCTGACTTCGTGGCGTCGAGGTCGATGCGGGCCTTCACCCACAGCCCCTCGGGCCGCTCCTCAGCCTCCAGCACCTCACCGATGTGGTACTCGGGGTCGTGGGACATGTGCGACCACAGCACCGGGATCGGGTCCCCGCGGCCCTTCCACTCGGCCAGGGTTTCAGCGAAAGCGCCGGGCGTAATCCTGTCGCCGACACTGTCGAGGTTGTAGGCGGCGACGATGGCCTCGAACACGCCCTCGTCGGTTCCTTCGTGGGTGCCCGCGGCCTTGATCCGCACCGGGCAGCTCTTAGTCCGCATGGTCACTCCGAATTCGAATACGTCAACAGGCAACGGCAGTTCGCCGTCTCCTCCGCGTCACCGGTGCTGTCGCCGGGCCAGCGCAGACCGTTGCTGAACACGCCGCCCAGCGGGACCTTCTCCCCGTCGACGGCGGCATGCTGGGCTCGCGGATTGCTGCTTGTGGTCTGCCACACCTTGAAGCCCAGTCCGGACGCCTCTGCAGCGTCGTGGCCACCGAACGAGAGGGCTTCCGTCGCCGCCGTCTCGCTGCGCGTCAGGGCTGCTACAGCCCACAGGCCGCCAGCGACGAGGAGGGCCCCGGCCACACCGCCCTCCTCGGGCGGCTGCTCTACCGCCTCAACCGCGGCCTGCTCGCCGGCCGCATCGTGCAGCTCGGCGTGATGCAGGGCGGCGGCCAGCAGCCAAGGCTCCATGACCTCTGCCGACCAGCCGTCCTCGGACGGGTTGAACTCGTCCAGGACCCTGCGCGCACCCGCGAGACCGAACCGGAGGATGTAGTCCGCGATCAGCTTGGACAGCCTCGCCAGCCGGGCAGCCCGGCCAGACGACCACCGCGACCGCACCGCGCCAACAGTCGAAGGCTCGGATTCCGTCAGGGCGGCGAACTCCTGCTCCGTCAGCCCCCGCAGAGCGTCCGCGAAGTCCGCACGCAACTCATCCGGCGAGCGCTGCTGGTCCGTCTCCGGCCCGGCCTTGGTGGACACCAGCCGGGCTCGTGCTTTTGGGACTGCGTCAGGCTCCGGCGCCGTATCTCGCGGCGACGCCAGGCCGCCCTCCGTCACGTTCAGCGGCACGATCAGCTGGTCGCCGCCGTCGATCGCAGGCAGGTTGTTCCTGGCCCGCGTCTCATTGACGGTCATCCACGGCCGGCCTGTCGCCGTCGACGCAGCAACGGCCTGCTCCTCGAAGCTGCCGCGCATCTTCGCGTCGATGTTGAACTCGCAGTACACGTCCTCGCTGTCCGGAAGGTCAGACAGGATCTGCGCCTGGATCTCCTGCGCGAACATCGCCAGGTACGGGCCCAGCGTGTCCTGGTACAGGTGCCGGTGCTGCTCCTTGATGTTGGAGTAGGTGGCGTGATCAAGGATCCCGATCAGCGGCGGCGGAATGAAGTACGCCGCCGACACTTCCTCGCGGGTCAGCTTGCGGGCCTCGATGTACTGGGCCTGCTGCGGGTTGAAGCCGACCGGCTTGTAGTCCATGCCGTCCTCGAGGATCGGCGTTCCGCCCTCCCCGCCACCGCCCTGGGTGAAGCTGCGCCACATCTCACGGAAACGCGCCTTCTCCCCCGGCCCCCACTCGGGAGCATCCGGAGGGCGCACCAGAACACCCGTGTGACGGGCTCCGCCCTTCCACATCGCCGCCCGCTGCTTCGCCGCCTCCGTCGACTCCAGGAGCACATCCCGCAGCGACTCGATCGGAGAGGTTCCATGCGTGAGGGTCTCCGGCGTGTAGCCGTGGACGTGCACGACCTCGTCCGGTCCGAACTCCCGGCCTCCCGCGGTCTCGTAGTACTTCGGGGCGATCCAGTTACCCTCGGCCGGCCGGATCAGCGTCGGCGGGACCGGCAGCAGCGCCCGCCTGCCCCTCATCCGCAGCTTGATCGCATAGAAGTCGTCGTACAGGGCGTAGTCCGACACCATCCGCTCGATGAACCGGTACTGCGTCATCCCAGGCAGCGGCTCGGCAAGAAGCTCTGCGAGCGGATGCCGGGTGAGGCGCTCCCGGTCCGTGTCACTGACCCGCCGGAACGTATGGATGCCGACCTGGGCGATGTTCCTCGCCAGGAACGCGATGACCGTGCGCACCTGAGGCTGCGTCCGCCAGATCGCCTCGTACTCCCACGGGGCCGCCGGGATCGGCATCGCCGAGAACATCGGGGTGACGCCGGCCCCCGTGGTCGCGAGCTGCCCGGAGCTGACCACGAACGCCATCAGCCACCCCCGCCAGACAGCACCTGGGTGAACTCCACCTTGGCCCGCTCGATGACGACCTCGCCGTCAACCGTCTGCGGGGCCCGGCCGGCCTCAAGGAGTTCGACATCCCGGAGCACCAGCAGCGGGCCCCGCTTCGCCCACAGGATCCCGCTGAACGCCTTGTCGGCCAGGTTGACGACGACTCGCTTGCGTACTGCTGTACGACGCCACGCGAACATCAGCGACCTCCCCCGGCCGCTACACGACCATGATCTCGTCCTCTTCCGCGTACCGGGACTTCCGGCGCGGCGGCCTGGCCACGATCTCCGACATGGCCGTAGCCAACGCCGACACCCCGTCGATCTTGTCGCCAGAGTTCGCCTTGTCCGGCTTCACGTTGCCCGCCGGGTCCATCGCCACAGCCAGGTTGTCGACACACCAGCGGACCACCGGATGCCCGCCATGCCGCAACGCTGGCTGCTGCGGGGTGCCCTGCAGCACCAGCCGCTGAATCTCCTTCAGCACCGGCGACATCGTCGCGAAGCCCTGACGGACCTTCACCATCGGAGCCCGCTCCGACACCAGATCGTTCGTCAACTGGCTCGCGTTCCACGGGTCGTAGCCGATGCTGCGCACCTTGAACTTGTCCCGGTCCCGGCGGATCTGCTCACGGATCCAGTCATAGTCCGCGACGTTGCCCGGGGTCGCCGTCAGCCAGCCCTCACGCACCCACCGAGACGCCGCACCCGCCGTCCGCTTGTCCAGCGCCTTCAGGTTCGCCTCGGGGGTCCAGAACCGCCACAGAGCGTCCAGTGTGCCCGTCTCGTCGTCCGGGAACAGCCAGCACAGCGCACACAAGTCGCTCGTACTGGCAAGGTCGAGGCCGCCCCACGTCTCCCGGCCCGACAGGGCCTCCTCGTCGACCAGACCGGCGTTGACATCCCAGTCCTCCAGGCGCAGGAAGCGAGTCGACTGCTTTGTGCGGATCCCCAGATGGAGTCGCAGGTACTTCGCCAGGTCGGCGGGGCTTTGCTGCGCCTCAGCAGCCGCACCCTTCAGATATGCCGCGCTCGGACTCACCCCGTAGCCGGGGTTCGCCTTCCGCTGCGTCTCTACCGAGAACGGATCGTCGCCCTCCTCGGCGCCCCACACCACTCCGAAGGTGTCCGGGTCGTGCAGAGCACCGCGGGCCAGCTGCTCGACGTACTGACGGCGCCGGTCGTAGATCGACTCCTGCTTGCCCTCATCCGCCGTGGTGATGATGACGACCAGCGGCTGCCTGCGAGAGCCCGTACCCGTCTCGATCGTCTCCACAAGGTCCGGCGACTTGTGGACGTGCAGCTCGTCGATGATCCCGCCGTGCACGTTCGCGCCGTGCAGCGCCTCGGCGACCGAAGAGACGACCGTGAAGTAGCTTCCCGACGCCGGATGCGTGATCTTCTTGGTGAACGCCTTCACGTTGCCCTTCAACGCCGGCGCCCGCTCCGCGATCGTCTTGATCGGGTCGAACGTGTAGCGGGCCTGCTTCTCCGACGTCGCCGCCGCATACACCTGAGCGCCCGGCTCGTCGTCCGCGGCCATCAGGTACACGGCGATACCGCCCGACAGCGTCGTCTTGCCGTTACGGCGCGGCACGTCCACGTACAGCTTGCGGACGATCCGCACGTAGCCCTCAGCCTCGTCGTCCCAGCGGACGTAACCGAACACCGGGGCGATGATGTACGCCACCTGCCACGGGTCCGGATCCAGCGGCTTGCCCGCCCACTTGCCCTGCGTGTGCCTGAGCAGATGAAACGCCCGCAGCACCCTGTCCACACGGTCCGGATCGAACACCGCCCCCGGCGCCTCCCGCGGCGACGGCGTCTGCACCTTCGGAGGGCAGTCCGGCAGCGGAATACCGCGATCCTTCAGGTACCAGCCGACCTCCGGGCTGATCCCGAGGTCAGCCAGAACCTGCGAACGGGTTCGCCTCGTCCCCATCGTCGCCCCCGCCCCGAGCCAGGGCCTGCTCCGTGGACGGAGTCAGCCCGAAGTGGGCGGCCCAGCTCCTCATCTCCCGGCCGGCGTTCCGGGCGATCGCCACACACGGATGCGCCAGCTTCCCCTGCCTCGCCTCGATGACGAGACCCTCCTCCTGCACGACGCGCGTCGCCTCGACGAACACCGCCCACGCCTCGCAGTACGCCGCCAGCGCCGCCCGATCCTGCTCCTTGACCAAGTCCAGGCGCGACAGCTCGGGGATCACCCGATCCCACTCGGCGGCAGCCTCGTCCGACAGCCAGTCCGGAGCCGCCGGGGGCACCCGCTTGAACGCCGGGCCGGGTTCGACCTTGCGCCCGCCCGAGTCCCGGCCCGGTGAACGGCCCGCGATCAGCTTGAGGCCGGCCGGGGCGGCAGTTCTTCCCATGTCAGACCCCCTGTCGGCGAATTGAGCGCGCGTCTCGCTTTCTGGCCGCGGCGGTCCCCAAAATTTTTTCCGCCGTGATTTTTACTCCCCTACGCGTGCGCGCGCGTGATCAAGAATTTCCGAGCTTCTTTTCGCGCGCTTTTCTTGATCCTTGTGCGGCCTCGCGCGCGGTCTTCTCGCGATGGCAAGGCTCCGAGTGGATCACCCCGAGGTTGCTGAGGTCGCGTGCTGCCCCGCCCTGACTGATCGGGATCTTGTGTTCGAGCTCGTCGGCCCCTTCGCCTCCGCAGACGTAGCAGCAGCCATGATCTCTGGCCATGACTTGACGCTTGAGTGCGCGCATGGTCCCGCTGCTCATGCCGTAGCGCTCTTGAGGCGATGGTCTACCTCGCCATGGCTCAGGCTGATGCTCATCACATCTGCCTCGATGGGTAGCGAGCTCATAGCACTCAGGGAGTGAGCATCGGGTGGGTGGTGCGACTGGCACGATGCACCTCCCGCATGGTCACAGGTATGTCACATCACCCTGTTGATCAATACCTGGTGGTGTGATCGTTCCTCGCGCGCGCATCACGCGCGCGTGATGGATGGGGGGGGATGACATGGCCAGTGGTTGCCGTGATTGCCAGACGTGCACGATGTCGTGGATCGCTCGTATGGGGCGTCACACGCTGTACTTCATCTGCCTGGCTTGGCTGGTGAAGCCCGTGTTCTTGAAGAACTGCCCTCAGTGCAAGCACATGATGGGCCGCCACCAGAGGCGCAGGGACGGCTCGTTCCAGGACTAGACCCTGATGACGTTGATGGTGAGTTCGGCGTTGTCGACGTTGTAGCCGAGCGTGCTGCCGTAGTCGTTGGGGCTGAAGGGCCCGAAGACCTGCGTCTCTCCTGCGGGGATGGACTCGGAGCGCACGGGCGCGGTGAGGCCATCGACGGAGACGATGGTCGTGAAGGTGATGGTCCTCGATGAGGCCCCGGTGTTCTTGACGATGAGGACGACGCGGCCGTCGTTGGCGGTCGAGTTGCCGTTGGTGACGTCGCCTGCGGTGGCGGCCGGGAGGACCGTGCCGGAGCGGGACGCCTGCGTCGCGGCGATGTTCGTGCGGGGCATGGTCGTCTCCTAGTAGACGGTGAGCTCTCCAGCTCGGTAGACGGGCGTTTCGAGGCCTGCGGCAAAGGTGATCCACACGCTGTATTTGCCGGGGTCAAGGGTGACCGTGCCGCCGTTGGGGCCGAGGAGCAGGCGTGCCCAGGATCCGGACCATTCGCCGGTCAGCCAGTCTTCGGTCACCGGGTTGGATCCAGATCCGATCGGCAGGAACGCGAGCTCGGGCGGGGCGGCCAGCGTGACGGGTGCTCCTCCGATGGAGGCGACAACGTTGACGTGCAGGTACTCGGTGCTGGTGGCTGCTATTTCCACGGCTTGCTCACCACCCAGCGACTCGTCGGCGCCCGCACGCTCAGGTTGACGTCACTGTCGTCCGGCCCGGTGGTCTCTGCGCCGAGTTCGCTGTTCGCCGTCAGGCTGGCTGCCGCGTGAGCGGACAGGGTCGCGGCGGCGTTGAGGTCGGTGTCTGCGCTGAGGTCGGCGGCGGCGAAGTAGGCGGGGGTGGCGGCCGCCGTGAGTGCCCCGTCGGCGGTGAGTGCGGCGGAGGCTGTGTAGACGGCGCCGTCAGCAAGGGTGTTGAAGTTGTCGTACTCGGCGAAGTCGTCGGCGCCGGCGTCGCGGTGGGAGCTCATGTCGAGGGCGCACGTGTCGATCCCCGCGGTCACCCAGGCCGGGGTGGCGAGCGTCCTGCGGTTGGTCCACGTCGTCCCGTCGGGGCTGGTGTCCCAGTACACGTTGGTGCCGTCTTCACGCAGCCTCAGGTAGGCGTGCGTCGTCGGGTTGTAGGCGATCTCGACTGCGGCACCGTCGAAGTAGCCGGTGTCGGACTGCATGCGCAGCAGGCTGCCGACAGCCTTGATTGTGAAGC
This sequence comes from Streptomyces sp. R11, assembly GCF_041051905.1. NCBI lineage: Bacteria > Bacillati > Actinomycetota > Actinomycetes > Kitasatosporales > Streptomycetaceae > Streptomyces > Streptomyces sp. R11. The sequence goes on along the minus strand of NZ_CP163432.1, from coordinate 7,629,340 downwards.
CGATGCGAGTGCCGTCCGTGCCGCTGTTGACGAGCATGCCGCAGTAGCACTCGGTCGCCGCGCCCGCGGTGGGCACCGTGGTGACCTTCACGAAGAGACTCGCGCCGGCCAGAGTCCAGGAGTAGGCGGTCTGGTAGCCGGCGAAGCCTGTGGTGCAGGGCACGCGGGCTTTGCCGCCGGTCTCGGTGACGCCGCCGTAGGAGTTGCCCCAGTTCGGGCCGATCACGTTGTCGTTGAAATTGTCAACGAGAGTTGAGAGGGACGGCATGACGCCTCCCTACGACAGCGCGAATGTCAGGGAGGCTGCCGGGATACGGAGTTCATCGCCGGCTGCGACGGTGCGGGATGCGGCGAGCGCCCCGTACCAGAGCCTCACGGGGGTGCCCGCGTTGTCCCACACTTCGACTCCGACGACGGTTGCGGCGGGCATTCCGGTCCATACGAGGTCGGCGGAGTTGGAGGTGGCGCCGTTGGTGGCGGCTGCGACGGTGAGGTTCTTCCGGGCGTAGGAGCCGCCGGTGACCTCGGTGCCTGCGGATGTGTCGCTGCCGTTCGCGGTGACGAGCGCGACTTTCAGCGGAGTGGTGGGCGCTGTCGCCGCGAGGCCCATGATCCAGTCCATGGCCCGGTTCTCGGCCGTATTCGTCATGTTGTCGGCGATGGGACTCACCCCATATTGGAAGCCCCGCCGTCCGTGACGGGGGGATTGTTCGGACGGCGGGACGAACTAGGCGGCGCGGTGTGCGCGCTCGGGCAACGGCGGCGGGTCGCCGAGGTGGACGTCGCCGAACTCATCGACGGTCTTCCCAGGCAGTTCGCGGACGTCGTAGCGGCCGTTGTGGCTGGTGATGCGGCCTTCGGATGCCCATCGCCAGATGGTTCCGACGGGCCGGCCGGTGTACCAGGCGGCGTCGGCGGCGGAGATGAGAGAGAGGGGCATGTACACCCCCTGGGTATGACGGAGGCCCACCGGTTGGGGTGGGCCTCAAGCGCACGAAGGCTAGTTGAGCAGATCATCGCTTCGGTGCAGGTGAACTGTCAAGTTGTGGTTGAGGGTTTTGGGGCGGTCGCTGAGCCCCGTACCCGTCAGTGGGTGATCCTCCACAGAAGCTCAGCGAGCCCAACGCCCGCCGCGTAGCCGACCGGGATGCTGATGATGCAGAGCAGGACCGTGGTCACGCTGCTGCTCCCGTCTGACTGGCGCTTTGAGTCGCGAGCGGCAGGTCGAGTACGGCGCTGCGGTCGTACTGCGTGTCGCAGCCGCGACAGCGGGCGCCAGGCGTGGATACGGTGACGCGGAGGACGGTGCCGCAGGGGCAGGCGACGGCTATGGGCCGCTCCTGCCGTTCGCCGGTGATCTGCCGCTCGCACTGTCGGACCAGGCCCGATACCTCGACGCTAAAGTCCCAGAAGGCTGGGTGGGTGCTGGCGGCGCCTTCGAGGTTGCCCCGCAACGCACGGACGACTTCGTCGAGTTGCTGCTGAAGGTCGCCGTTCCAGCGCGGGTGGCCCCAGCCGAAATGCTCGTGCCAGTCGACCTGCCACGTCTGCAGGACGGTGACGACTCCCCCGCGCGCCATGAGCGACAACGGCTCCAACCGGAGCGGGAGCGGTGCGGTGCGGGACACGGACACGACGGGCCCGTCCCCACCCCGGCCGGGCATTAGGCGGGTGGCCAGCTGGGCGTAGAGCCCGTCGGGGCCAGGGAGTTGCCGCAGGGCCGTGTCGGCGCGCTCCTGACAGAGACGGCACGACACCCGCCCGAGTTCGTCCTGCCGGAGTTGCCGGCCGCAGCCGCAGGTCGGCCACGAGTATCCGTCGAGGGTGGTGGTCTGGTCGTGCACGGCGGCTCCTCGGTGCGGCGGGGCTGCTGGTGACGCTGAGTCAATGTTGCCGCATGGGGTTGACAACCGGGGGCACGACAAAGGCCCGGCCGCGCACGGGCGCGAACCGGGCCGGTGTGGGGGGGGTGACGACGTCAGGAGGCGGCGTCCTCCTCAGAGGCGAGTTGCGCAGCGAGGGCGTTGAAGGCGTTCACGTACTGGTTGGCGTCCTTCAGGTAGGCCGGCTCCGGCTTCACCGTGTACGTCTGCGCGGCCCCGTTCCCGAACGTCACGTTGATGACAGCGGCGCCCTTGTTCTTGCGCCCAGTGGCTGCCGCGGACACTCCGAGAGTCGCGGCCCCGGCAACGAGCCGTGTGGCGGTCCAGGCTTTGTGGGCTCCTGCGTTGATGAACTCTGCAGATCCACCCTTGACGGGCCCGAGGTTGGTCATGCCTCTTGTGGACGACGGCCACATCTTGAGCATGGCGGCGGTGTTCATGGTCTTCTCGGCGGGATGGGCGTTCCGCCATTCCTTGAGTGCTTCTTTGTCGGCTTGCCGTTGGGCTGCCGCTTCTTGCCGCTGCTGCTTCTTCTCGGCTTTGACCGCAGCCTTCTGAGCGGCCTTCTCCGGGTCTCGATTGAAGAGCATCGTCCCCCCCTTGCATGGTGTACGGGTGCGCATCATGCGCTGCTGCGGGGGTCCCGTGAAGGCGATGTGTCTGAGTTGTGACAGAGCATCACGAAGGCCCCGGCAGAGAGCCGGGGCCAGGGGTGGTCGGAGCTACTGGTTGGTGTTCTTGACCCAGGCGCCGACGTTCTTGTTCTGGACGTTGCGCTGGTCCTGATAGACGGGGCCGGAGTAGTTGTGGTGGTGCTCCTCGGGCAGTACGCCCTTGGCGCGTCGGAGCAGTGCTGCAATCGCGAGGACGAGGGCGACGGGGGCGCTGGCGCCGATCGTAAGGCTGATGGGGTTGACCTGGTCGAGGGTGTACAGGACGAGGCACGTCATTCCGCCAAGAGGCACAGAGGCGACGCTCGCGGCGAGCATGACGCCGCTGATGTCGGTGGCGCGCTGCGACATCGGGGGCCGGCCGGGCTGGGCTACGGGCGGGGCGGTGCCGTACTGCGGGACGGGGGCGAGGTCGCGGTAGGCGGTGGGGCGGTAGGCGTCGTGGATGAGTCGGTGGGCTTCCTTCTCGGCGGCCTCCTCACTCAGCGGGGCGATGGGCTCGGGCACGGGTTCTCCTAGTCGATTTCGCCGGTGCCGGAGCACACGGAGCAGCGGACGCTGGTGGTGTCGTGCATGCGGGACTTGATGTTGAAGCTGCCCTTGCCGTTGCAGGCTCCGCAGGGGATGACGGGTTCGGGTGTGTAGTCGGGGTCGGGCTGTGTGCCGCCGGCCTGCCAGTCCCAGGCGGCTCCGATGGCGGCGGCTTTGGCGGCTGCGACGGTGTCGTCGACGCGTTCGGTGACTGCGCCCGCGGCCCTCTTGATGGGCCGCTTCACGGCGCGGACGGCCTTGTTCTTGCGGCGCCGGATGGCGGGCTTGATGATCCGCTTCCAATACACGTCGCGGGTGGCCCGCTTCAGGTCGTCGAGGATGACGTCGGGGTGGAGGATCCCGGTGAGGACCGCGCCACCGATCTCGATCTCGAAGGTGTCTTCGTCTTCGGCGCGTTGGCGGCCGGTCGAGTTTTCCTGGATGCGGCGAAGTCCACCGATGGTGATGAGGGGCTCTTCCCAGCTGTGCGACTGCCAGCAGTTGCCGCGGACGGGGAGGGCGTCGATGAAGCCGTTGCCGTCGAGGGTGAAGGCCTCGGAGGCGCACTCGGGGCACAGGTAGGGGTGACCGTTGATCGTCATCTGCTGGATCTTCAGGGTGAGCATGTGGGCCTCCTTTCGGTCTGTCTGAGGTCTGTCGCGGGTGGCAAAGCAGCAGGTGGGAGGTCTGCCGCAGGTCTGACAGGTCTTGCCTTTGGGCTGGCCGGCTGGCTGGCCCTGGCAGACCTGTGTCAGACCTGCGACCTGCGGTTACCCATGCGGAGGCAGACCTGTGGCAGACCTCAAGTGCGGACATTCCGGGCGGCAATGATGTCGGTGAGGAGGTAGCCGGGGGTGCGCTCCCCGTCGGGTCCGGTGACCCGCTTGACGTCCAGGTCGACGCCGAGCCCCTCGATCTCGTCCTTCAGGATCTTTCCGACGCGGGTGGTCCAGCCGCGGTCCGTCTCGCCGTCCTGGCGTCCGTACTTGGCGGTGTTCGTTGCGGCGAGCGCGGCGAACACCTCGGCGTTCGTCGCTCCCCCGCGGTTGGTGGAGCGGGCGATCTTCTCCAGCCGTTCCAGGAGGGTGACGCGGACGATGCGCCCGTTACCTCGCTCCCCGCCGGCTGCCGACGAGACGCCGGTCCAGGCGATCAGCTTCTCCTCGATCGGGTCGCGCCACTGCCCGGGGAGACGCTTGGCGGACTTCCGCAGCTCGTAGCCCTCGGCGATGACCGGCGGCCGGTCGTCGTCCTCGACGAGGCCGGAGCGAGCCGGGATGGTGCCGGTGTCGGGGGTGCTGAACCAGCAGCGGCCTCGCTGGTCGAGCGGGATCATGGAGGCGTCGAAGCCTTGCCCGGCCATGCCGTCGCCCATGATGGTGTTGGACGCCTGCGGGGACTCGGTGTTCATCGCGGCCCGGGCGACAAGGTTCTGCCGCAGCCGGCCGCGCACGACATCCACCTCCGGAACCTGCGTGGCAAGTTCCAGAAGGACGCCCAGCCCGGCACCGACGGCCGCGATCTGGCAGAGGTTCTCGACGATCTCCTCGACGAAGGGGCTGGTGCCCTTCGCCGTGTAGGTCGCGAGCTCGTCGATCTCGATGACCTCGATGCCGCCGATCTCCTCGATCAGATCCTCGGTGAGCTTGGACTTGCCGCGCTCGTCGAGGAAGTCCGCCCGCCGGTCCAAGTCCTCCAGCACGGCCCTCGTGAACATCACCAGCCGCTCCGGGTTCTTCTTCACGAACGTGGCCAGCAGCGGCGCGAGCGCGTTGTGCTCGCCGGAGGCCTTGCCGTCGAACAGGCGGAGGTTGATGCGCACTTCCTTGGCCATGGCGAGGTTCAGGTTGGCGAGGAGCATGCCCTTGCCGCTGCGTGTCCGGCCTCCGATCAGCATCATCAGGTCGCGCAGGCGCATCCGGATGACGTTGCCGCGCTTACCGAAAAGAATGGGGGCGCCGTCGTTCCACAGATCCAGAGCGCCCTTGTGGCCGACGAGCGGGGACCGTCGGACCACGCCGAACGGGTCCTCACTGGCCACCCAGATCAGCAGCAGCGTCTCGACACTGCCGACACTCAGGTCGATCCAGTCGGAGTGGACACCGAGCGCAGCAGCGACCTGCTGCTTCTTGCCCACGGCGACCGACGCGGGGATGCCGGAAGGGGTGTGAACGGCGTAGGCGATGCCAGGTCCCTCGGTGTGCGGGATGCCGACGCCGCGGATCTCGTTGCCGCGCTTCTCCGGCACGGCGCCGGCCTCGACGAGGACGCGCCGCATGGTCTCCTCGCCGAGGTGGCTGGTGCGGGTGGGGGCCTGGATGGGCTGCAGGGCAGGCTCAGCGGGCCGGCCGAACCAGGCGCCGACCACGATGAAGGCGAGGGCCAGCAGGAGCTGCACCCACCAACTGCCGAGCGCGAAGGCTGCGGTTGTCCCGGCGACGATGACGAGACCGCTGATGCCGGTCTTGATCCAGTGCTTCTTCTTGTGCGACCTGTACTCGGCGCGGCGCACATCGACGAGCGCCTTGTACTTCGCCTCGTCGGCCGGCTTGCCCTTGGAGGCGCGCAGCATCTGCTTGGCAGTGGCGATCTGCTGCCGGTAGTCGTCCTGCCGCGCCTCCCACCAACGCAGGCACAGCCGCCGGTAGCCCCGCACCGACCAGCCCAGGTAGTAGGGGGTGTGCGCGACATGGAAGCGGATCGCATCGGCGGTGTTGTCGCGGGCGTACACGACCCACTGCCGCAGCTGCTCCCCGGACATCATCCACGCCGGACGGGGCCGCTTCTCGAACTCGTAGACGGTGGCCGTCTTGGGGTTGTCCTCGACAAGCGTCAGCGGCGGACGCTCGTCACTCAGCGGGGTAGCCATGGCGGGGTCTCAGTCCTTCTTCTCGGTGCGGACGGCGTCGCGCAGTCGGAGGGCGTATTCGTTGCGGCAGCCGACGGCTTCACGGACGTTGCGGGCGGACAGACGGTCCGTACCGCCGAGCGCTTCGGCGAGCTTCCTGACGGCTTTCAGATCGGCCTCGGCGAGGGGCTTCTGCGGCTCCGTGTCGGTCGTACTCCGATCCGGGCCTTTCCCTTTACCCCCAAGGGCTGTACGGCTCTTGGGGGTGCCGCCACGCGGCCCGCCGCTGGGCTTACCGGCAGCGGTTCCGGATCCGCCGCCATCGCCGCCACCGTTGGGCCCGAACAGGTCGGCGAGGAGAAGCTCTACCGCTATCCGTTCGGGGGTCTGCTCCGCATGGGCGAGGACGGCGGAAACGTCGGACTCAGCGTCGAGCCGGTCGGCGATGACGTCGGCGGTGACGCCGAGGGGTGCACCCTCGATGTCCCACCAGGCGCGCGTCCAAGCATCTTCAGGCGTGAGGGTGCCGAAGGGCGCGGCGAGCAGCAGCTGCTTCTGCCGATCGGCGACCGCCTTGAACGTGTTGCGCCGCTGCTTCTCGTGCTTGGCGCGGGCCTTTTCCTCGGCCCGCTTCTTCGGGTCGGTCGTCGATGCGGTCAGGGTGAGCACCCACTGCCGCACTTCGAAGAACAGGGGGCCGCCGAGCGTGACCGCAGCCAGGCCGAGGCCGGCCACCTGTGCGTTGCCGGCGCTCACGCCGTGGTCGGTGAGGCTGAGTCCGTACTGGTAGTTGATGTTGGCGGCGAACCCGGCTGCCGACAGGGACAGCCCCCGCAGCAGCCACCGCACCCAGGCGGGCAGCTTCCGCTCGTCGGCGTAGGCGACACCGGCGGCCATCACCCATGCCGCACCCTCAACCGCCGGGCCGATCGGGAACAGCATCCAGTGGATCGCGACGAAGTGCAGGACCTGCGCAGGCAGGGAAGCCAGTGCAGACAGGGTGACCAGGCCGAGCGTCCCCTTGCGGTACACGTTGCCGGGCGTGAGGTTCTTCTCCCGACGTGCCGCGCGGGCCTGACGGCGCTGTGCCCGTTCCCGGCGGCGCTGCGCCTTCTCGTCGCGCTTCTCCTTGCCGAGCTCTCGGCGCTCGTCGCGGCGCAGCTGGGCCTGGAACGCCTGGGTCTTGCGGCGCTCCTCGGCCTCCGCTGCATTGTCGCGGCGGCGCTCTTCTCGCCAGCTGCTCACGATGATCGGTGTCCTTTCGGGCTCAGGCGGTGGCGGTCTTGGCGGGGGCGGGCCGCTGCTTCAGCCACACCGCAACCGCGGCGAGCAGCAGCACCCAGGCGGGGATCGCGGCGATGACGAAGCCGAGGCCGGTGAACGCGAGCGACACGGGGGCCGCGGCCTCCGGCCAGACACCGACGATCAGCAGGTACAGGGCCAGGCCGGCCCAGGCGATGACACGGAACATGACGACCTCTTCGAGGGTCGGAACGGATGGAGGGATGGTGCTGGCCAGATCTCCAAGGCCCGCGTGCGAGACGCGGACCGAGGGCTACCGGTCAGCGGCCTCGGCGGGTGCCGCCGTGCCAGAACGACACCTTCGCGGCGGCCTCGTTGGCCTCGCCGTTGAGGCGCTGGTACTCCGGCGTCTCGTGGCGGATCCCGGACTTGCGCTCGCGGTCGGAGTTCTGGTTCAGCCGGCGGTCGGCCGCCTTCATGTCGGCAACCGCGGCCTTCTCCTCGTCGGACTTCTTGAACAGGCCCATGTCGGGCTCCTCTCGGTTGGGGTGGAAGCGCTGGCGCGGTTCCCCTCACCGCCCGTGCGAGACGGGCGGATCGGGCAGCCGGTCAGCTCTCGTACAGGAATCGGCCGCGCCGCCAGGCGGGCTGCTCCTGCAACTTGCGGTTCAGCTGGTCGTTGATGGCCTTGGCTTCCTGCGAGTCGCAGTTCTTCTTGCCGTCCGGGTCAGGGCGGGCGGCCATAAACTGCTTGATCTCGGCGCGGTCCTTCTTCCAGCCCATCAGCGGCTCCTCCGTCCACGACGCGACTTCTTCTCAGGGATGGGGGTGGTGCGGGGCACGACGGTCAGGGCGGGCAGACCGGTGAACGGGTCGACGGTGAGCTGCAGTTCGTCGACGTCGTTCGGGTTGGTCTTCTTCTGGCGCTTGGCCATCTGGCGGGCTCCTCGTGATCTGTGGATGGGTGGTGGTGCTGGTCGTGCTGGGCGCCGCACCAGTGATGCGGCCTCCGGCAGGGCCAGGAGGGGTGCCGGGCGCGGCAGGGGGTACCGCGCCCGGCGGATCAGGGGTCAGTCGTCGGATTCGGCGGCCTGCTCGGCGAGTTCGGCTTCCCGAGCCTCCGCGGCCTCCCGGGTGGGGAAGGTCCGCAGCCACTTCGGGTCGCCGACAACCCGGTACACCGGCCGCGGCACACCCGGGAACGGGCCGCCCTCGAAGGTCTTCTCGATCGCCATCAGGCCACGTCCTTCAGGTGGAGGTCGATGCAGCCGGTCACCCAGTCCAGGTGGATCGGGCAGGTCTCGCGCTGGGCCAGCGGCACCGCGTAGGTGGTCTCGCGGTACAGCGCCCGGTCCAGGGCGTCACCGAACAGGTCGGCGATCGTGGTCGTGGAACGCACCCGGCGGCCCAGATCGGTGGAGGCGAGGTCGGCGTCGAAGATGAACGGAGACATGGCAGGTAGGCCCTTCCGGGTCAGCAGGAACAGGTGAGTGGTGCGAAGTTGGACACCGCGGCGCGGGACGGGGGGATTGTCGGACCGCGCCGCGGCGGTCTAGGAGACCGGCCGCAAGTGCCGGACGGTGGGCGCCTCGTAGGTGGCGAACCCGGTAGCGAGGCGCGTGTTCGTCTCCGGGTCGATGACCGCAACCATCAGCCTGCGGGCCGGCCCGCCGTCGTGGTCAGCAACCCGGCGGACGATCCGGTCGGCCGCCGTCTGCGCGGCAGTCAGCCGTTCCAGTTCGGCGCTCACGACGCGGCCTCGACGATCACGAGGAAGCTGTCCGTGGCGAGGTCCATGACGACCCGGGCCGGAACACCCTCGCGGCGGCGGTCAGCGGCGAACTCCTCCGCCGGCCAGCTGCCACGCGGGGCGCCGGCGTCGAAACGCTCCAGGACCGTGCGGGCCAGCTTCGAGGGCTGCTTCGTGCGGACCGGCCCCTGCGCGACAACGTGAGCGGCAATGTCCGCCGGGGACATGGTGGTGGTCATCGCAGCTCACCACCGATCAGGTGCAGCAGCTCCTTGGCGGCCAGCAGCGCCTTCGACTCCTCGATGGTCCGCTCAGCACCGGTGAACGAGTCAAACTCGGCGCCCGACCAGTCACGGGGGCGCTTCGCCAGCAGCTCGGCACGCCGCTCGCAGGCGATCTCGTAACGGGTCACGGCGCGAACCACGTCCAGCGGCGCGAACGCCAGCCCCAGACGGGCCAGAGCTTCAGCGGCCGGCTGCGGCAGCGGAGCAGTGGGGGTGGGGGTGGGGGTGGGAGTGGGGGTTGCGGTGGTCATCTCAAGCCACCTCTCGGGCGGACTCAGGAGACTCGGGAGCCTCAGTCGAATTCAGGACGGACTCAGGAATCCGCAGGCTCCCGGTCGCTCCATCCCCGGGCTTGAACGGCTGGCCGTTCCTGTAGGCCGGGACAAAGCCCTGGTGGATCCAGCGGTAGACGGTCGCGGGGTGCACTCGAAAGTGCCGCGCGACGTCTCGAACTCGCAGCATTACGCCTCCGATCGAGTGCTTCGCATCTGTCGACAACGTTAAAGGCTTGATGCATAAGGTGGCAAGCTTGACGGCGCAGATTTGGCCAAGGAGTCACCCGTGGGCGTAAGCATCAAGGGATTAAGGTTGGTGAGGTCAGAAGAGGGATCGCCAGCCGGAGAGGAGGCTCAACAGATGGCCGATATGCAGCGACCACCCGACTCGCTCGCCTACATCAAGCCGCGCGGCGCAGGGGAAACCGACGCCTGGAGCGAAGAGGCACGGCAGCGGGGAGGCCAGCGCCTCGCCGAGGTCGCTGAGGTCATCCCCCCGCAGGAGGTGGCCACCGCTCTGCACCTCTCCCTCAACGAGAAGGCAGCTGTACGGCGGCGCGTCATCCTGCTCGACGGTGACGTCATAGAACTGGCCGACTCGTACTACCCGCTACAGATCGCTCGCGGCACAGCGCTCACCGAGAAACGAAAGATCAAGGGCGGAGCCCCAACCCTCTTGGCGGAGCTGGGCTACCAACCCCGGCGAGTCGCTGAGGATCTGGAGTTTCGTTCAGCCAGCGAGTCCGAGCGCACAGCCCTAGCCCTCCCCGAGGGGGCCGCTGTGCTTACTCTCCTGCGCACCACATCCACCGAAGACGGGAGCCCCTACGAAGTGCAGCTGATGGTCATGAAGGCGCCTCGCCGCCTCCACTACGAGATCGAGGTCGACTGACATGCCTGAACCGCACAAGGATGAGCGCCCCTTCGGGGAGCGCATCGCCGCAGAGATCAGAAAGCTGATCATGAACGGCGACCTCGAGCCCGGCGCCCGCATGCCCACAACAGAGCAACTGTGCGAGAAGTACGCGACGACGAACGTCACGGTCCAACGAGCAACCAAGATCCTCAAGGATGAAGGCCTGCTCGTAGGTCGAACCGGAATCGGCGTCTTCGTGCGCGACGAGGGCGCGCAGGCCATCAATCCAGCCCACAGCCTGCCTCCCTCCGGGCCGGGACAGCCTTATCGCTGGCTCCTGGAGGCCACGAAGAACAACCAGCAGAGCAAGTACCGGATGCTGGATGTCGCCGAAGTGGAGCCACCCACGCAGGTGCGTCTGGCTCTTGGTCTCGACGAGGGTGGAACGGCGATGCTGCGCTCACGGATCGGATACCTCGACGGCAAGCCGGCGGAGTTGGTCCACTCCTACTATCCGATCGAGTTGGCACACGGCACCCGCCTTGCAGACCGGCGCCTGATCCCGGGTGGCTCCCCGCGTCTGCTTGAAGACATGGGCTACCCAACCCGCTCGCAGGATGACGTGCTTGGGGCACGTCCGGCGACAACGGACGAGTACGTACACCTGGAGATTCCGCGCGATGTCCCTGTGATCGAGATCTTCCGCATCGTCTACAGCGACGATCAGCGCCCCATCGAGGTCTCACTGCTGACCAAGCCAGCTCATCGCTTCAAGATGGCGTACAGCGTTGACTGCCCCTGACACTTCGACGCTGAGCCCCCGGGACTAGCCGGGGGCTTTCGTTTGCACTGACGCACAGCTTGATACGAGAGAGATTAAGCCTTACGGTCGATGCCGTGAGAGTGGCCGACGCCACACGCTCAGTTAGGAGCGGCATGCCCGATTCCCCAGAGCGCACCGCGCTCATTGACCTCTACAGCACCGAAGAGGCCCGCGGCCTCCACCCCTTCCTCGACGAGCTGTACCCAGAATTCCTCCCGTCCCTGTACTACATGGGCACGGCGAACAGCTGCCCAGAGGGAGGGCCCGAACTCTTCTACGGCATGTGGGACTTCGAGGACGTCACACTCGTGCGCGCCGTCAAGTGGGGCGCACCTGAGACGCCGGTCCCGACAGCCCTCTATCGGCTTCGCGACAAGGCAGGCGGGCTGCTCTACGTCGGGATAACCGACAACCCCGAACGTCGCTGGAAGGACCACGAGAAGGACAAGCCGTGGTGGCCTCAAGTGGCCGCGCGCTCCATTGAGTGGCTTCCCACTCGCGGCCTCGCCCTGACAGCCGAGTCCAAGGCCATCCGCACCGAGCGGCCTCGCCACAACCTGCAACACAACGGCCAGAAAGTGTGACCTCGCTCACGCCGCGAACTGTTCCTCGGCGGCCACCCGTTGCTTCAGCCTGTGACCTTAACCACGGCAAGCCGAGGAGTGGTCAATGACCGCGAGTTGAGTCCGGAAGAATCGCCCCATGAACGCGAACGGCCGGACGGTTCGCACCCGTCCGGCCTGTTCGAACAGCGAGTTCGCACCTCGCTGATCAGTAACCCAACCCACGAATGATTGGAGTCTCTCGTGACTTTAGCGCAGGGCTGCGCCATTCCCCAGCAGTCGCCGCCCGTCGATCTCCTCGACGCCCCGCTCCCTCAGCTGCTGGCCGCGCACCGCGTGGAGCTGGTCGACAGCAGCATCACCGACCGCACGTTCTTCGGCGCCCTCGTCGAGCGTCGTGACGGCTCGCTGATCCTGTCGATGCCGACCGGCCGGTCCCCCTTCGAGCGGGACACCGCGGCCCGCATGCTCCTCGCGGAGGGCTTGGGCCTGGACGCTCCGCCGCTGCCGGAGCCGTTCGCCGTGTCGCGCGGCTGAGCACGGCATGACGAAGCGCCCCCAGCAGGTCGGCTGGGGGCGCTTTGGCGCTACTCCTGCTGCTCCTCGCTGGCTGCTGCCCGGTCGTCGATGACGATGCGGACTGGTTCGGCTCCGTCGCCGCGGTGCGGTCGGGTGACGATGTCTTCGACGGTTTCGGTGAGCCGGTGGTGGAGGTGTCCGGCGATGGCGCGGGTGCCGGGGTCGGGGTTGGTGCGGCTTACGCGGTTCAGGCTGGTGAGGGCGGCGACGAGGCTGGGGCCGGAGACGTGTACTTCGATGGCGCCTTCGTTGTGGGTGGCTGTGGCTGGCAGGTGGAAGTGCTGGTCTGGGCCTGCGTGTTTGACGAGGAATTCCCAGGTGTCGCGGTGGGCGTGGAGTGTGGCAGCGGAGATGCCGGCTGCGGCGCGGAGGATGTCGTCGTCTTCGACGGCTAAGCGGCCTGGCTCGGTGGTCGCTGCCGGTTCTGGTGTCGGTTCGGGTCGGGTGTCTTCGGCCGGTTCACGCTCTGGTTCCGGGGCGGCCAGTGTGTTTGCCGCTACGGCTCGGAGTTGGTTGTCGAGTTGCCCGATGGCGCCCCGGATGCTGACGAGCTCGTTCCCGATGGTGGCTACCGGGCCGGTGACGATCTCGTTCGTGCGGGCGAGTCCTTCGCGGGCGACGGAGCGGATCTCGGCGAGGCCAGTGGTGATGGCGGCGTTGGCGTCCTGGCGGGTCTGGTCGATGGCGTGCTGCTGATCCGCGGCCTGTTGTTTGAGTGCGGCGAGGTCGGCGGTGATCTGTCCGAGCTGGTTGCTGACTTGGCGGAGTAGTTCCCGGTCTGCGCTGCCGAACGGCACGAAGTCCCCCCTCTGATCGTTCAGCCGATCTGGAAAGGGTGAAGGTGGGACGACTTGTCGACAAGGTTGCGAATTGGACACGCAGAAGCCCCCGCCCGGTGATTGGGCGGGGGTTTCGTCATGCCCGGTACAGCGGCTGCCAGGCGAGGTGTGGGCCGAGGATGTCGAGGGCGCGTTGGATGTCGGTGCGTTCGGGTGTGGGTACGGGGTCGGCGACAGCTGCGGCGAAGGCGGTGCCGGCCATGGTTGCCGCGTCGCTGCCGGCGACCATCTGTGCGAAGGCCTGCGCGAAGAAGTCCCTGAGGATCTTGTTCCGCAGCGTGATCCATTCGTCGGCCTCGTCGCAGGTCTCGCCGGGGTGCGGCTGGTTGTGGCGGCCCCCATCACAGACCGGACCCCAGTAGTCGATGACCTTGACGTCGAGGCGGGGTTCGTCGGCCATCACTCGCCCGCCTTCTCCAGCGGCCAGCGCCGGTCGTTGGCGGCTGCCTCCCGCACGCTGGGCCCGTTGTCGTGAGCTGGCAGGGTGATGAGTCCGCGGCGGACTGCGGCCTGTACAGCGGCGTCCCGGCGCTGATGGCGGGGCAGGTAGGTGACGTCGAGCCGCTGGTAGGCGCGGGATAGCAGGGATGCCGCGTGTTCGCGGGTGATGCCGAGCGAGGTGGCGACCTTGCTGAGGGGGGCGCCGGTTGCTGCGGCCGTGAGGGCTTGGGCTTGTCTTGGGGTGAGGGGCATGCGGGCGGGTCCGCGGGTCATCGGCGTTCCTTCGTGGTGAGGTGTGCGATGCGGTGGACGAGGTGGCGGAACAGCCAGCCGGCGGAGGTAAGTCCGGCGATGGCGATGAGGGGTTTCATGTCGGCCTCCTGCGGATGGCGTTGATCCATTCGGTGCCGATGCGTACTGCGCAGATGGTGTTGATCGGCCACCTGTAGCGGCGGAGGTGGCTGCGGTGGGGGCAGGTGAGGGCGGCGTGCTCCCACGCGTCCCAGCGGCGGGCCAGGACGCGGCCTGCCTGGCGGAGGGCGTACAGGGCGGCGGAGATGAACGGGCCGCTGATGACGCCGACGGCGAGGGCGTAGGCGATCACGCGGTCCACCGCCTCGTCTCGATCCCGGCCTGCTCAGCGAGCGCTGCGGTGTGGCTGGCGCCGCGGCTGCCGTTGCGGATGAAAGCAAGGCACAGGTCAGCACCAAGGTTGACCATGAGCTGGTTGCGGATGAACCCGGCCCGCTTGCCGTTGAGTTGCCAGTTCGCGGGGTGGGCTTCGACCTTGACGGGCAGGTCGCGGCTGATCAGGTAGTTGGCGTAGTCGGCGGCTTGTGCGTCCGCCCCTCGCGGGCAAGCCCCGTGAACGACGGTCAGCGGGCGGGCTGTATGCGCGGCTTCGCAGAACGCGTAGTCGAGGGCGAAGCGGATCACCTCAGGCTTCTGCCAGTCGCGGCTGCCGGTGACGAGTACGCGGTACGGGTCGGTCATGCGGTTTCCTCGTTGATCGGTTGGGTGTTGGCCCACGAAGGCGCTGAGCGCTTCTGTGAGCGGCTGGCGGGAGTCGGTGCGTGAAAACCCCCACCGGACCCCTGCGAGGCGCCACAGCGCGGACTGTGCGGCCGGGACGGGGCTGTTGCGGTCGGTTCAGATCCCGGCACCCGAGCCGATCGAAGCCACACACGGCTCTCTGTGGCCCGATCCGGGGTCCGGAGCAAGCCGGGGGCCTGCTCCGGGCGTTCGGCCGCGAGACGGGCGCTGAGGGCCCGCCACGCCCCACGCAGGGGCAGAGGGAAGTCCTGCCCCTGGTGGCCGAGCAGCAGCGCGGGGAGCACCACCACGAGCACCACGTAGGCGGCAACGGCGGTCACTGCGTCCTCGCTTCGGTGGCGAACTCGATGACGATCTCCTCGCCTCGGACGTGGAAGCGCAACGCGTCACCCGGCAGCGCCTGACCGACCGGGATGGCGTGGTGCTCGCGATAGGCAACCTGCGCGGCCGTCCACGCCCTCCCGATCTCGGCGGACGTCGCACCCCAGGGCTCGGCGGCGGGGACGATCCAGCGGCGGACCGTGGAGGTGACGGTTTCGGTGGTGTACGTGGCCACGGTCAGGCCTCCTCGTCGGCCACACGACCCGGGCCGCTGGCGGGCTGCTCGACGGTGTACGAGGTCGTCTCCCGCACGAACCGGCGCCGAACGGGCGCGCCGTCCTTCCACGTCGGATGGTTCCTGCTCACGGTCTCGAAGCGAGCCAGGGCTTCGGCCCGGTCGGTGAACCGCATGCCGGGCGCCCACTCCTCGGCGAGCTCGTCCAGCGTCTCGACGTACCAGCGATGGCCCGGCGGGTGCGCCTCAGTCCCGCGCGTCTCGGTGTCGGGCTGCTGCTGCGCCTCGTCGGCCATGCGGCGCAGCTCGGCGGACACCATGCACATTGCCGTGCTGATGCTGGCGCGACCGTACCGCTCATCGGCGGAGTGGCCCCGAACGTAGTTCGCGGCGGCCTTGAAGGCGCGGGCCCGGATCTCGGAGGCCAGGCCGGTGAGCACAGGCAGTACGGCGGCATAGGCGGCCACGGCGATGTTCCGCGGGTCGTCATCGATGCAGCCGCCGTGCTCGGTGTGGCGGCACTGCTCCCACACTGCGGCGGCGATGGCCTCCAGTTGCGGGTGGCCGTCGATCCAGTCGACGGGCGCGGCCCGGTCGCCAGCGTGTGTCGTGGGCGGGACCGGCACGGCAGGCAGGACGGCGGTCTCCCACACGGCACGGAACGCCTCGTCCGACGTGGCCGTGAAGTGGTCCACGTGCTTCAGCACCCAGTCCCCAGGCTTCATGCCCACCCAGTGGCTGGCGTCGCTGAGTAGCTGCGCGTCCTGGTCCGGGTCCTCGGCGCGGTCCTCGGGGTCGATCGTGTCGAAGTCCGGGCCGCAGAAGGCGCGCAGCTGGTCGGCGTTGCGGCCGGTCCACTGAACGGCTTCGATCTCCTCATCGGAGCGGAGGCGGTAGCGGGCGGGCGTTCCGGTCTTACCGATCGGGCACTCCGGGTGCGGGTGGACCTCCTCGCCGTGCTCCTCGTAGCAGTAGCCGCAGGCGAGGAGGCGCACAGGCTCAGGGGTGTTGGTGGTGTCGGTCATCGGGTTCCTCCAGCAGCGTGACGCGCGAGCATGCGGGTTTTGATCTGTTCCTGGGTGGGCTGCGTCCACTGGTGCCAGCCGACGCCTTTCGTCCAGCGCTGCATGTGCTCGCGCCGCTCGTGGGGGCAGTAGCGGCAGGCCGCCGGGTTGTTGCTCATCACGTCTCCTAAGCTCGGGGTGCCGGCCGCCGTGGCTCCAACACGGCGGCCGGTCCGGTGGGTGGTCACGGGGTCAGCGCTCGGGCCACAGCGAGGGCGTGCGGATCGGGGCCGATCTCGCGGGCGTCCCGGGCCGCGGACCGCAGCCAGCGGGACAGCTCCAGAACGGCGGCCGGAGGCAGCGCGGCGGCCAGATCGCCGCTGGCGCCGCCCATGCCGTTGGTGAGCCCGTCACGCCATGCGGTGGCCTTGTCGTAGCAGGACCAGTAGCGGCCGGTGTCGACGTCCTGCTGCGCTTTGCGGGCGAGGGGTTCCAGCACGTCGGCTGCTGCGGTGAGTTCGTCGGCGGCGCTCACTGCTGCTCGCCCCCAGACACGGCAACAGCAGACGCGGGGGTGGCGGCGCGGTACGCGGCGAGCGCATTAACGGGGCTGATCAGTTCGTGGCCGGGTACGTACTTCCGGCAGCCCTCGGCGTGCAGGCCGCCGCTTCGCGCGCAGGTGCACCGCAGTTCGCCGCGGAGGCGCAGCAGCAGCTCGTACAGCGCGGAAGCCCGGTTGTGGTCCGGCTCGGTGGTGAGTTTGGCGTCGACGACGTCCGCGGCCCAGGCGATCGCCTGACCGCGGGCGGTGGCCACTTCGGCGCGCAGCTTGTCCACCTCGGCCTTGGGTGTGATCAGGTCGAGGGCGTTCGTCCACGGGCAGTTCATCGAGGAGTGCTCGCCGATGACTTCCTCGGGGGCGACGGCGTAGGCCAGCTTGTCGGCGATCTCGTGCATCTGGTCGCGGTCGTCGATGGCCTCGCCGAGCATGCGGTCGAGTTGGGCGTTGGCGTCGCGTAGGCGGCGGGCTTCGGCGAGCAGTGCGGTCACGTCCGTCCCGGTCAGCTGATCAAAGTCGGGCTGGGCGGCCTCGTCCGTGACGTTCACGTACTCGTAGAGGTGGGCTGCTCGGCTGGCGATCTCGTCGAGATCGAGGTTGGTGAGCGGCTGGTTCATGGTGGTCTCCTTGCTGGCGGGTCAGTGGTGTTGGCGGTGTCGTGGCGGCGGATCAGGCGGCGGGGTCGCCGTCGTCATCGGGGGTGATGGCTGTGCCGGAGATGCGGATGAACTTGAACTCGCTGGAGCCGGAGTGGAATCCGATCGAGCCGGCGAGCGGTCCGCGGCAGGCGCGGCAGCGCGGCATGTCGAACCAGGTCGCTCGCCTACAGGCGGTGCATCGGGTGAGCCAGCAGCGGCTGTTGCGGGTGGATGTCCAGCTGACGTAGCCCGGGTGGTGCCACATCAGGCGACGCATGGCGTAGGGGTTCCAGTCCTCGTAGCCGTCGGACCACGGGTCTATGGGCCGGGGCGGGTTACCGATGAGGACGAGTTCGCCGCCAGGCCAGCGGCAGGAGCAGCGGCGGATCCCCCGGATGCGAGGGCAAGCGCAGACGAGGGACTCACCGAACTCGTAGGCCTTCTCGATGCGCGGGACGCCGGTGCCTTTGACCTCAAGCCAGGTGCCTATCTCCGGCAGCCGGAAGTCGGGCAGGTAGTTGGCTCCGGACGGCAGGGTGACGGTCTCCGGCTCGTACTCCCACACGATGCCGACGGAGTTGAGCGTGGCTGCCCATGACGCTTCGAGGGCAGAGCGGAAGGTGGTGCCTTTGTAGACGGTGGGCAGGGCTTCGATGGTCATGTCGCCGTCGAGTTGCGCCTCGTGGCCGCTGCGGAGGCGTTCGCGGCGCAGGCGTGCGGTCTCGAAGTCGTCGGCGAGGGCCTCGAAGATGTCGCGGCCGTCGTAGTCGTCCTGGATGCTCACCGTCAGCCCCTCCCCATGGAACGCAGGCGGGCGTAGTGGCCCTGGAAGGTGAGAGCGACGATGCGACCGGAGGCGCCGTTGCGGTTCTTGGCGACGATGAGGTCGATCTCGCCGGCGCGGGGTCCGGTGTCTGACCCGTCCTCAGCGAGGGGCCGGTGCATGAGGACGATGACGTTGGAGTCCTGCTCGATCGCCGAGGAGTCCTTGAAGTCGGACACGAGGGGCTGCCGGCCGACGGCGCCACGGTTGAACTGGGCGAGCGCGACGACAGGGATCTCGAACTCCATCGCCAGGAGCTTGAGTCCGCGGGAGAGTTCAGCCACCTCATTGGCGCGGCTGCGCTCCTTCTTGCCGCTGGGCTCGGGCGTGAGGAGCTGCAGGTAGTCGGCGACGACGATGGCAGGGGTGCGGCCGGAGGCGGCCATCCAGCGCACGCGTGCTCGGATCTTGCCGAGGGTGAGGTTCGGGGAGTCGTCGAGGATGAAGTTCTCGGCGTTCTGCAGCTTTGGTGCGGCGCGGAAGACTTTCTCCCAGTCGGACGGGTCGAGCTTGCGGCGGACGAGCTTGTCTACGTTGACGCCGGCCTCGGCGGCTGTGAGCCGGGCCATGAGTTCGGAGCCGCCCATCTCCAGGGAGGCGACGAGAGCGGGCCTGCCGCGGGTGAGGGCGATGTGCGCGGCAAGGTTCATGCCGAACAGGGACTTGCCTTGGCCGGTGCCGGCGCCGACGGTGATGAGCTGGCCGGGCTTGAGTTCGACGATCTCGTTGAGGTCGTACCAGGGGGTGTCGAGGGCGCGCGGGTCGTGGCCGGCTTCGAGTTCGTCTACAAAGCCCATCCAACGGTCGGCGACGGACAGTTTCTCGTCGGCGGGCTGCACGCCTTTTGCAGCGGCTTGGAGGTCGGCCATGGCGGCTTCGAGGATCTCGGCGGCAGTGTTGGCGGCGGACATGACGCGCTGGCTGGCTTTGCGGGTGGCGGTCAGGACGGCGCGCAGTTGGGCGTGTTCGCGGATGATCTCGGCGTAGCCGTCCGCGTTCCCGACGACGGGCACGGACTGGGCGAGTTCGTGGAGGTAGGCGGCCCCGCCGATCTTGGTGAGTTCGCCTGTGGCGAGGAGTTCGGCCGCGACGGTAATGGGGTCGATCTTCGGCTTGCGGTCGCGGCAGTACATTCCGGCGATGGTCTGCCAGATGATCTGGTGGCGGTGCTCCCAGAAGTCCTCGGGGCCGGCGATGACGCGGTCGATGGCGTCAATGGCGGTCAGGTCATAGAACGTGGAGCCGAGAGCCGCCCTTTCGGCTTCGATGTTGTGGGGTGCGATCTGCTCGTCGGGCAGGAGGTCGGGCTCCCACAGGGGCTCGGTCATGCAGCGTGTCCTTTCTGGGCTGTCGGGTGGCATTCGGGGCAGGGGTGGACTCGGCGCAGTCCGCGGTCGTCTTCGGTTTCACGGGTGCGGGTGACGGGGTCGCAGTCGGCGTGGCCGCAGTGCGGTTGTGGGCCGCTGCTCTTGGGTCCGGCTGCGGCAGGAGGGAGTCCGGTCCAGCCGCGGACGAAGTAGCGGGCGTAGAGGATCCGGTCGCGGCGGGTGCGCTGGGTGTCGAGGGCGAAGCGGACCATGGCGGGGATGCCGGCTCGTTCGACGGCGGCTGCTACCCGCTTGAGGTCTTCGGGGGGCATGCCCCAGGAGACGGTGATCCCGGCTTCGGTGAGTGCCTTGATGAGCGGCTGGCAGATCGTGAACGCGTCTCGCCGCTGCTGGCTTTCTTCTTCTACTACGTAGTGTTGGGGAGGTGCCCCGGATTCCGGGGCACAACGGGTTTCTTGCGCCCCGGATTCCGGGGCACAAGCCGGATCGGCTTCGGAGCTTTGTGCCCCGGAATCCGGGGAGCTAGCGGGAGCTTGTGCCCCGTTTTCCGGGGCACAACGGTTGGCCGCGGTGTCACTTTGTGCCCCGGATTCCGGGGCGCAAGCGGTGGCTGGGCGCATGTAGCCGACCGCCTTCGGGAGCCGGTACAGGGCGGGCCGACGCCCCGCAGCGGGTGCCGCGATCTCCAGGTCGCCGGACTCGACGGCCGCCTTGATGGCCTTCTCGACGGTGTCCTTGGAGCGGGTGTTCAGGGCCCGCATCAACTCGCGCTGACCGGCCCGCACCTCGCACGCGGAGGTGCGCACCTGATCGGCCACGTAGAGCAGCGCGATCCGTGCGTTCCCCTTCGACTGGGAGTGGTTCCACACCCAGTGCATGGCGTCCAAGGTCACGGCCTTCTTCTTTCGGCTGGAGCGGATGTTCGGTTGCGGGGCCCGTCGTGTCCGGGCTAGGCGGCGGTGGCCATCTCGGCCCGCTTCCTGGCGCGGCTGACGGTGCGTTCGTGGCAGCCGAGTTCGGCGGCGATCTGCTCATTGGTGCGGCCCATCGCGGTGAGCCGGGCGACGCGCTGCGGGTCGACGCTGGTCTTCCGGCGGCGGTGGACGTCCGCCCGCCCCTTGGTTTCCGGCTTGCAGTCGGGGTCGTCGATGTCGTCCCAGGCGAGGGGGCCGTGCCAGCCTTCGCGGGCGGCGAGGTTGCGGGACAGATTGATGGAGCGCTGCGGTACGCCGTGGTCTCGCGGATCACGGGTCTGGACGGTCCGGTAGGCGTCAGCGATTCGGCGAGCGGTGGACGCCAGTACGCGGTCGTTGTGGATGAGGTCGGTCAGGCGTCGCGGGTGGAAGCCGAGCTGCGGGCCGAGTGCGTTGAGCGTCCATCCCATGGCGACCAGGGCTTGCAGCCGGCGGCGGGTGCCGGTGGCGTCGACGATCGTGTGTGCCTTGACGGGCGGGGCTACGAGGGGGATGGTCCGGATGCGTTGGGCTACTTCGGGGCGGATGCGGTGGGCCCGCTTGTTGACGCCGTCGTAGAGGATGCGCGAGAGGGTTGCCGGGGAGACTTGGGCGGCCTTCTCGATGCTGGGGATGCTGTGGCCGAGGCCGCGCAGCTGGTTGATGTGCTGGCGGGCTGGTTCGGCGTCGACGAGGGGCTGCCAGGTGCCGTAGCCCATCTGCCGGTAGCGGAGCCGATGGTAGGCCTGGCATCGGGCGACGCACTCGGGGCGCTTGCAGTCGTATTCCTTGACGCAGGTCAGGTTGCGGTGGTGGGGGGCTTCGCGGACGGCGGTGGTCATGGCTTCTCCTTCCGGATGTCGTTGAGGAGTTGGTTGATGCCGGGGTGTTCGCCGTAGACGGCGATGCAGTCGAGGTACAGCTGGTGGTCGCTGCCGGGCTGCTGCTGTTCGGGGGTGGGCCGGTAGCGGGCGTAGCGGCGGGCCATGACGCGGTCGTCGCGGGTGCGGTGGGCCTCGCGTCCGCTGCGGATGTGCCGACGTGTCGCCAACACGAAGAGCAGGAGCCCAGCCGCTAGGCCGGTGAGGCCAACCCAGTTGGCGACCGCCCAGTCGCCCGCGGGCTGGAGGGTGTTGCCGGCGGTCAGCCAGGCGTCGTACAGGTTGGGTGTCATCGCCGCCTCCTGGTGGTCAGGAGGGCGAAGCCGATGCCGATGACGGCGGCGAGGAAAACGAGGGGGATGACGGCACCGACGGGCAGCTGCTGGAGGCGGTCGAGCATCACGCGGCCTCCGCCCGGTCGGCTTCGGTTCGGCGCCGGTAGACCGCTATGCGGTGCCCCTTGGTGGATGGCGCGGTCGACGGCACGTAGGTGTCGGTGCCGATCAGGAAGTTGTGGGACATGCCGCGCAGCACCCCGGGGAGCACCCCGCGGGCTACCTCAGGGAGTTGATCGCGCAGGTCGTTGGCCGACACGGTGTTGTGGTCGCGCATCCAGATGAGGACGGCCTGGGCGACGACCTTGCGGTCCCAGTCGGACGCCTGGCGGACCAGCTGGGCGAGGGTCTTGTCGCGGGCCTCGGCGGCGACCTGCTCGGCGAGTGTGAGGCGGGGCATCAGTCTTCCTCCTCGTCGTCTTCGGCGGCGGCCTGGGCGCAGCGGCTCTCGTCGTCGTCCAGGAAGTCGAGGTCGCAGCCAGTGCCGCAGTTGGGGCAGCCCCAGCCGTTGCAGCCAGGCGCGTCACAGCCGGAGAAGTAGGCGTCGTCCTCGCAGTACGGGCAGCCGCGCTGATCCGGCACGGTGTGGTCGGAGGTGGGGTCGAGGATGCTGGCGACGACTTCGCGGTCGCCGAGCCGGACGGTGAACTCGATGTCTGCCATGGCGGCGTAATCTCCTTGGTGAGAGGCCGCCCGCACTGCCCGCGGGCGGCCGTTCGCGTGTGCGGGCTACTGCTGGGCGTCGCCGGGCTTCTTCTCGTGCTTGCTGCGGATCTCGGCGCCCGTGATGTGCTCAGGCGGGAACGCCTCGTCGCGGGTCATCTCGCCCTTAGCGACGGACTGGAAGATGATCTGGAGCTTGGTGACATCCGACTCGTCCCAGTCGGCGAGCGGGCGGCCGAGCTTCGTCTCCAGCTGCTTCTGAGTGACGCCGACCCGGCCGTAGTTGGTGACGGCCTCGGCGGCTCGCTGCTCGACGGACTGGCCGTTGCCGCGCTTGAGGGTGTCCTCGCAGATCTGGATGGCCTCGGCGACGTACCAGGCGGGCAGCATCGCGAAGATGGCCTCGCGGAGCCGGCGGGCCCCCAGGTTCGCGTTGTTCTCGTACACGTCCCGCAGATCGGTCAGGTTCTTCTTGCCACTACGGGTGTCGCGGATGTGCGGCGCGATGAAGATCTGCGAAGAGCGCGAGTTGCGCTGCAGGTCCCAGGCGTAGGCGAGGATCTCGGACTGGCCGAGCGCGGTGTCCCGGGAGAGCTCCATCGTGCCGTGCTGCACGTTGCCCCAGATCAGAGCGATCTCGCGGGCGAGGTGGATGGACGCGCCGGAGATGGTCTCGCCGGCCTTCGGATAGGAGAAGAACGCCTTCTCGGCGAGCGCGTACTGGGCGCAGGCGAACCGCATCTCGGCCTGGGCTGCCTCGATGTTGCGCGGGCTCTGTTGGGCGATGAAGACCGCGGCCTTCACCTCGGCCTCGGCGCGCGACATCTCGATCGCGGTGGACTGGCCAATACGACTGGCGGGCTGCTGCTGGGCGGGGAAGTTCACAGGTAGATCTCCTTGTCGCGGTTCTCGGCGTAGCCGGGGAGGGCGAGGTAGTTCGGGTTGTCGTCGGCGTAGCCGGGCCAGTGGCCAGAGGCGGTGCACTCGGCGAACTTCTCGATGGCGGCCCGGTTCTTGGCGCGGCCGATCTCGCGGGAGAAGAACTCGAAGCCGATGACGTTGACCAGGTAGGGCGGCTTCTTCTCCTGGACGATCAGGAGCATCTCGGCGTCGTCGCCGCCCAGGTCCAGGGCGCGGGCGGCGTCCTCGTACCAGTCGGCTTGCTGGTTGTAGCCGTACTTGGCGATGTCCTTCTGCATTGCTTCTTCGCTGGCGTCGGCGGCCGTCTTGTAGTCGGGGATGATCAGGCGGCCGGACTGAATGGACGGCAGCCAGTCGAAGCGGACGCGGCGGCGGATCCCGGTCGCTTCGTCGATCCAGAACCCGGACTGCTCGGGTGCGCCGTAGGCGGGGTCGAGGAGTGCGGCGGCGAGAGGGTGCTTGCGGATGGCTTCGGCCATCGCGTCGACCATGTCCATCTCGTGCTGCTTCAGCGGGATGGCCCCGCGCTTACGGGCCTCCGCAACCTCGGACTTGGCGTCGTTGGTGGTCCAGGCGTCGTGCTCGATGACGACCAACTCGGGCCCGTTACCGAGCACCTTCTTGTGGGCGGCGTTGCCGTAGTCGAACGTCTTGGACGACGGCTGCGGATTGTCCTGCTCATAGCGGAACTTGGCGGGGCAAGACGGCGGCAGCAGCTTCCGGGCCCCGGACGACGACAGCGACGTCTTATCGGCGTGGTAGTCCTCGTTGGACAAGTCCTCGTGCAGGCCAAGGGCCGGCGCCTCGACGGCGGCGGTCATTTGCTGGCCTCCGGCGTTCCGCGCAGGGCGCTGGCAACCTCGGGCTCGCAGTCCTCGCAGAGTCCGTCCTTGGTGAACGGCCCGCTCTCGTCGCCGCAGCGGGTGCACGCCAGCGGCGCGACATGCTTTGTGGTGCCTGTGGTGCTCATGTGACTCCGTCCAGGGTGTGCTGATGGATGGGCCGCCAGCCCCGACCTGGGGGTGGTGCAGGGCTGGCGGCCCTGGGGTGCGGCGCGGAGTTGGGGCAAGCTCGACGCGCCGCGGTCTGTGGCTGTGGGTAGGCGGCTGGCTAGTCGGCGTCGGCGAGTTCGACGACCCGGTTGTGCGCCTCGTTGAAGTCGTCGGTGTCGAGGCCCATCCACGGCACGCTGTGCGTCATCGCGCACATGACGTCGAGAGCGTTGAACCCGTCGGCCTTGTACTCGGCCGCCGCGGCTTCGATGTCGGCATCCGTGTAGGTGCCGTTGTGGGTGACGTCGCCGGGCATGTAGTGGCTGCCGGGCTCGTCGCACCACGCGTAGGACAGCTTCGCGTAGAGGTCGCGGGCCGTCTTGTCGCTGATGGCTTCCTTGAGGTCGGCGGCGTCCTGGGTCCAGTCCATGCCGGACTCGGCAAGGATGGCGACGCCCTTGAAAGCGTCTTCGCGCCGCATCGCTTCGGCGATGGCGAGGCCGCTGTGGTGACCGATCCGCCAGCGGGCGGGGTTGTTCAGCGACTGGATGGCGGGCATTCGGAAGACGACCAGTCCGGGCGCCGCCGAGACGGCGTCGGGGATGGTGTGCTTCTGCTGACCGTGGACGATCATCGTGTACTCGGTGGTCTCACCGATCATTGGGAATCCCTCCGTGGGATGCTGGTGTCGGATCCCCGGGCGCTTCCATCGCTCGGGGTTTCTTCTTGGGCGCCGGCTGGCCGGGAGGGTGCACCGGCCAGCCGGTCGTCATTGGGTGACGGCCTGGCCGGGATCGCGGACCGCTCCGAGTCGGCCGGCTGCGGCTGCCTCGCGCAGGGTGGTCACGTCGATCGACTGGGTGTCCTGGTCGGCACCGATCCGCTGCATGGCCGGGACGGTGATGCGGTTGGCGTTGGCTTCGGCTGCAAGCTGCGGACCGAAGCGGGCCTGCAGGGCGAGAGCCTTGTCCCGCCAGTGGTCGCGTTCGGCGGTCAGGTCTTCGATGTCGGCCTGCTGCTTGACGGCCAGTTCCTCAGCTGCCAGCTGCTTGGCTTCGGCGTCATCGATCTGGACTTGCTGCGTCTTGACGAGGAGGTCGGCCCAGGTCAGCTTCCGCCGGAGCCGCTCGACTTCGGCGGGGGCGCTGTGCTTCGGCTGGCGCGGCGCCCGGTCGAAGAGGCCGAAGCGGACGGGCAGCAGGTCGGTGAGGGTGCTCACTCCCCCTCCTGGCGGGCTCGGATCCGGGCGGAGATGCGCTCGCCGGCCAGCAGCAGGAACAGCGGGGCGACGAGGACGAACGGGGCGAGGTAGATCACTGCTGCTCCCACGCTTCGATGGCCGCCTGGACCGGTGCGCGCAGGTGCTCGTGCCACGGGGTGGCCATCGGCGTCGGGGTGCCGGTGTGGGCGAGGGTGGCTACGGCGCCAGCGAGCATTGCGGGGGCGACCCATCCGGGCACGGGCAGTGGCTCGGGGTCTCGGTTGGAGCCGTCGTCGTTGAGGCGGGCCCACTGCCAGATGGGGCCGCGGTCGTAGTACTTGTCGCGGCCGGTGTGCCAGTCCCAGATGAGGATCAGGCCGTGCCGGTGCCGGTCGTCGGGGATGTCGGACGTTGCCGGGGTGAGGGTGATGATGCCGCGGAGGTAGGCGACGTCGTAGGAGTCCTCGACGAAGGCGTCGGCCTGCTCGGGCTCCATCTTGGCCTCGGTCAGGGCGGCTTCCACGGCCTCGATGTACGGGGCGTGGGGCAGGGTGTAGGTCTCGGTCACTGGGTCCCCTAGATGTCGCTGCGGTCGATGTATCCGGCGGCCTTCGTCTCGCGGTAGCCGGCGGCGGTGCGGAGTTGGTGGTTGAGCTCGGTCTCGCTGCCGAGCAGCTGCCGGAGTTCGGCGACCCGGGCGGTGAGCCTGCGGATCGCCAACCGGGTGAGGGCGTTGGCCATCCCTGCCGTCGGGGACAGGCGCGGCGACGGCAGCGGGGCGGTCACCGCTCCTCTCCCGGCTGGTCGTAGCGCCGGCTGGCTCGCCGCCAGGCTGCTGCGGCAGCCCAGAGGATGAAGCCGACGTAGATCGCCCAGATGGCGAAGTCCCTGAGCTCGCCCATCACGCCGCCACCGCCTTTGCTGCGGTGGCGCGGAGGGCGTCCACGATGTCGGCCTGGCTGCGGCCGGCTTCGCGCTCCCAGTCGCCCGGCCACTGGTCGCCGAGGTGCACGGCGAGTGCGTCCCAGGCGGAGATGGACGTGTCCTCGGCGTCGCGGCTGCTCTTGCCCGGCGTGAAGCCGGCCGCGGCGTCGATAGCGTTGAGGAGAGGGTTGAGGTACGGATCCCACGGCTCTGTGTTGAAGCCGTCAGCGGCCCGGTTGAGGACGGCGGCGACACGGGAGCGGGTCACGGACAGCGTCACCATCACGCCACCTCCTGCTCGTGGGTGCGCAGCCACTGGCGGCGGTGGTTGTAGCGGACGTGGACCTGCTCGATGCGGTCGACGTACTCGGCCGTCGTCCACGGCTTCACGCCCCGCGCGCGGCGGGCCATCTCCTGCTCGACACGGGCGACCGCGTCCTGCTCCAAGTCCGCCAGCGGGCGGGGATCGATGACGGTCGCCATGTCAGGCCACCTCCGCCGTCTTCCGGACGGAGTCCCACAGGTCGATGCCGAAGAGGACGGCGTGGCAGGCGAACAGGAACTCCCACGACCAGTCCTGGAAGTCCTTCTCCCAGTCGTTCGGGAAGCGCAGCCGGAAGTCGCCGTGGCGGAAGTTGGCGAGCGCGTACTCAGCCGTGCCCTGGAACTCCAGGCTGTGCTCGTCCGAGTGCAGGATCTGCTTGCCGACAGCCTCGACGGCGCCCGGGAAGCGAGACTCAACCTTCCCGGCCTCGTCGAGCACCCAGGCCCGGAACAGATCCTCAGACCAGTCCTTCACCTGCCCGGCAGTCACCTTTTCCTGCCAGTAGCCGGGGTTGATGCCGCCGCTGCGAGACCCGCGGAACATGTCGAACATGTCCTCGGTCGGGTAGATCGCGAAGCCGAAGGAGAAGCCGTCGCCGCGCAGGAACAGGTTGTGCGGCCACGTGACGATGTCGAAGCGGTAGAAGCCGCCGGACGGGTCCGCGAACTTCAGGTGCCGGTACAGGCCGTCGTCATGCAGGACGGTCATCTCGTGCTTGGCGGTGTCGCGGGCGAACCGGGCCGCGATCTCCGGGTAGTCGTTGCTCACCGGGACGCCTCCTTGGCGGGGAAGATGTTGGGGTGGTTGGCCTTCCACTGCTGCCAGCGGGGCGAGGGCTCGTTGCCGTGGGCCTGGATGCGGTCCATGACTTGCTCCAGTGAGTGCTGACCGACGGCGGCACGACTGTCGGAGCCGGGGGGCCCAGGCACGAACGTCGGCCCATAGGTCCACGAGCAGCGGCGGTAACCCCAGTCGTCGGCCCCGTACTTGATGAACACCGTGGTGTTCCAACCCGAGTCGATGTCGAGGGGGCGCTGGTCCATCTTTCGGGCGTAGCCCTCGTTGCCGAACCAGTAGTGCCGGTGCTCCTGGAGGTAGGAGACGAGCATCTGAGCTTCGGCGTCCGTCGGCCGCTCAGCGCTGGCGAACGGCCACGGCGGGTCGAAGGTGTTGCCCGTGTCGGCGCTCGTACCGAGATACGCGGCGACGTAGCACCAGCGCGGGTTGAAGCTGGTGACGACCGGGATCCGCATCGCGGTCAGCGGGTCGTCCTGGATGGCGTCCGTCCCGAACGGCCACGCCTTCGTCTCAGCCACGGGACGTCTCCTCGGGCGTGCAGGTGCAGCTCTCGGGGTGGGTGCAGGCGAGGAGGTCGAAGACGGCCTCGTACCAGTCGTTCGGCTGCGGGATCGCGGTGTGTCCGGCGGGCGGGGCCGCGAGCAGCTGCTGGAGGCGAACGTCCGCCTCAACCGCGGCAGTCGGCACGTCCAGGGCGGCGATCGGCTTCGTCGGGGCGCTCATGACAGCACCCCCGTCGCCTGCGTCGGCCGGAGCGCGGTGGCGGCCAGCACCTTGTCGGCGCGGTGCCAGTCGGCGAGCACGGTCTCGCGGTCGCCCTGGTCCTCGACCGAGAGCAGCGGGCCACGGAAGCGGCGGAGTTCACGCTCGGCGTCGTCCTTCAGCAGCGTCGCCTCGACGACGTGCTGCGCGCCGTGCATGGCGTTGAAGACGCCCACCGCGGCCGGGACCGGGATACGGATCGGGGCGCTCACCGGGTACCGCCCTTGGGCTTGGGCGGCGTCAGCTCGGCCAGGCCGAAGTGTCGAGCGACTCGGGCCTCGGCATCAGCAACGGTCTTGGCGTTGAGACGAGCCACACCGCGAAGCCCCTTCCGGGCCTCCTTGTTGCGCTGGTCGATCGCGCGGGCCTTCTGATCCGGCGTCAGCACTGGCGCCTTCGGCTTCGGCATCGGACGGGGGGTCTGGGATGATGTGGACAACGGTCTGCCCTTCTGTTCACGGATGGTGTGGGTGGATCGCGCGGCCTTGGCCGCGGGGCCCCGGCTGCCGGTGTGCGAACCGGCGGTTGGGGTCTTTTGCCGCTCTCAGGCGGCAGCGCGGGCCGGCTTGCGTGAGATGCGCGGCTCCGGCGGGCGGGAGTCGTGGATGCGGCCGGCGTCCGGGGTGACGGCCGCCTGGTACTGGCGGTCGAGGTAGGCGTCGAGGTCGGCCACCTTGTAGGCGACGTACCGGCCGACCTTGTAGCCGGGCATCCCGAGGACCGTGTCCTTGCCGAGGAGGCGCCACTTGCGGAGCGTGGTGAGCTCCAGCCCGAGGTGGGCAGCGGCATCCTCGATCCACAGGGAGCCCTTCGGGGGGCTGGGGCGGGGACCCTTCCTGTTGTGCACTGGCTTACTCCTTCTTGGTGGGGGGCGTTTCGAGAGACGTGTCGTCCAGTTCTGGAGACGCTGAGGGCGCGAAGAGGACCAGCAGGGCGACGCCGAGGGCCTCCACTAGGGAGTGGGCGGCTTCTACGTCTGCCGTCTGCTGCTTGCCTTTCGCGAGCTTCTCGATCAGGCCGCGTCCGCAGCCGCTGGCTTCCGCCAGGCTGTCGTAGCCGTATGGGACGCCACGACCAGGGTGTTTCATGATCCAGCGGAACTTTTCGGCATCGCGGAGTGTGTATCTACGGCTCAATGGTTCCCCCGGGTGCGGAGCGGCCTTGATGAGACGAGTTAAGCACGACAGAGACGAATCGTCTACAGAACTGGACGATTCAGCGTTAGGAATCGGCAAAGATCTTGGCGCGATACCATTGATCTGTAGACGATTCGTCTCCATCGCGCGATGGTTGTATGGACTGAGCTGCTACTTTTCCGACGCCCACGCGTACACCTAGAGACAGTCGGTGTTGATGTGCCACGAGAGGACGAGGACATGACGGTGCCGGCCACCGCCCCGGAGCCCGGCGCGGCCGACCAGGCGTCGCCCATCGGCGCGCTCTCCCAGCTCATCCAGGACGCACTCGACAAGGGCGACTCGTACCAGCGACTCGCCGACCGCGCCGTCGACCCTGAGTCCGGCGAGACCGTCTCCAAGCCCTACCTGCAGCGCATCGTCAAGAACCCACCGGCCAACCCGCCCACCGTGCCCATGATGCGCGCCATCGCCGCAGCACTCGGGAAGCGGTTCTCGCTCATCCAGGAGGCCACGGCCAAGCAGTGGCTTCAGTACGAGGCCACGGAGCTCAGCGGTTACGACGCCGAGGTGCGGATCATCGTCGGCCACCTTGCGGGCAAGTCGCGGGCGGAGTTGCTGCGTTGGCGCATGATGATCGAGGCCGACGAGAAGGCCCAACGCGAGGCCGAGGGTCAGTAGTTGACGTTCCGTCACGGATTTCAGCGGACGTCGACCGCCGTTGTCCCTTTGTAGACTTTGTTTCAACCGGTTGTTGACGACTCTCAGTAGACGTACCCTGCACCAACCGTGCACATCAGGCCGTTCTGGCTGAGAGTGCACCGTTGCACCTGGGGAGGACTCATGCTGGACGTCGCCTACATAGCCGTCGAGGACCTGCCGCCGGGCAGACTTGCTCAGATCGACGAAGACCGCGGGAGAGTGCGCGTCCGGGTGGACAGGCGGGCGCCTCTCCCAGACGTGATCCGACAGCTGAACGTCGAGGTGGACCAGTTCCTCGCCACGTCACACTGGTTCCAGCTGTGGGCGGACGAGATCGTCTCCCGCGAAACCCCCGGCTGCCCCCTGCGCGTCGTGTATCGCATCGACCCCCGCGCCCCTGAAGGGGACGTCGCCATGGGCGAACGGAAAGGTCTCATCACCATCTACGTCTCGCCCGCGTTCAATACGGAGCAGTTCGCCGCCGCCATGAACCCGGCCACCGAAGAGCAACTCGCCGGCGGGCGCTGGTTCCAGATGTACGCCGGTGAGATCATCGACAACAGTCCGGAGCCCATGAGCAAGGTCTGAACGAACGGGGGCGGCCATGCCCGGATATGTCGAAGATCGGTGGTACAAGAAGGGTCCGCCCGACCCCGACGACCCCAAGAAGAAGCCGACGCGCGTCCCGACCGACCGGCACGGCCAGGGCAAGCGGTACAAGGTCACTGGCATCCCGGGCGTGCGGTCCAGGTCGTTCCCTGACGGCAAGCTGGCCGCCGCGAAGAAGTGGCTCGCTGATGCCCAGACCGACAGCGGCCGAGGCGAGTGGTACGACCCTCGCGACGGGTCCATCACCTTGGACGACTACGTGCGTATTCACTGGTGGCCGACCACCCGCTACCCGCCCACCACCAAGGCGTCCGTCTGGTCGAAGATCTCCAACCACATCCTCCCCTACGCCGGCGCTCTGTCGGTGAACCGGATCGGCTTTGAGGAGATCCGGGCCTGGCAGACGTGGGCAGAGCAACGGATCGACGTGGGCACTGTCGTGGTCACCTGGGCACACTTCTCCACCATCATGCAGGCCGCACACAAGGCCAAGCGTGTCCCGGTGAACCCGTTCCGCGACGACGACCTGAAGGCGCCCCGTCTGCCCAAGTCCAAGGCGCTTGCCTGGGAGCAGCAAGCGGTCCGCTCCGTGCGGCTCGCCCTCCCGGAGCAGTATCGGATCCTCGCAGACCTCGCGGTCGGTGCCGGCCTGCGCCAGGGAGAGGCGTTCGGCTTCTCGCCTGACGATGTCGACGGCGAGGACATCAACGTGGTCCGGCAGATCATCAAGGTGAAAGGCCGGTTCGCATTCGCGCCGCCCAAGGGCAACAAGGAGCGGGTAGCGCCGTGCGCGCCCGAGCTGGCGGAAGCCATCAAGGAGCACGCCAACCGCTTTCCCACCGTCGAGGTGACGTTGCCGTGGGTCGATCCTGACCGGCCGAGCCTGGCTTGGGAGGAGCGCCCCAAGCGCACGGTACGCCTGCTGGTCACTACGCAGTTCAAGGACGGCGTCAATGGCGGGGCCGTCACGAGGGACACATTCAACGACCGGCAGTGGAAACCAGCCTTGCGCGACGCCGGCCTCATCCCTCCGCCGACGGTGACCATGGTGGAACCGAAGAAGGGCGCGAATCCGTGGCGCAAGGAGGAGTGGGAGATGCCGCGTGAGTTCGGCTTCCACGTTCTGCGGCACACCTTCGCTAGCGTCGTCCTGGCCGAGGGTGAGGCGATTACTCAGCTGGCTGCGTGGCTGGGGCACAGTGATCCGGCGTTCACGCTGAGGACTTACGTGCACTTCATGCCGAAGTCCGGTAGCTGCGGCCGGGCTGCCATCGGGCGGTTCATGACCGGCGAGCTCGCCGAGGCGGATGAGGCACCCGAGGATCCTTCTCAAAATGGATCTCCCCAGATCCTCCCCAGCGACTTGGATCATGAGAGCGGCGATCGGTTGTGACCGCCAACCGACCGCCGCTTCGATTGGCACCGGGAGCTGTTTCCCCAGGTCAGAAGCTCAGGGCGTGTAGACCATCGGCCTGGGCGCCGCAGCCATGCCGTCGCCGATGAAGAAGCTCGGGTGCGGAGGCTGGTTGTAGGCCGTGTTCTGCCAGGCCAGACCCGTGCGGTACATCGGGTCGTGGAGCAGGGTCGTGATCCTCGTGTTCGTCTCATGCGGCGTCGAGTAGACCCTCAGCGCCGTGTTGCCGCTCGTGCGCCAGACGACCTCCTCGCGCCAGTCGCCGAGGATGTCGCCGGACAGGACGGGCGTGGCTTTCGTACCGTTGTTGGAGGAAACTCCGGAGCCGGTGAGCAGGCGGGTGTCGGAGGATGTGCCGTACTTGTCGATGCGGGTGCCGTCGAGGAGTTCACGGACGGGGTCGGCGTCCCACCAGGACAGGAAGTTGACCGAGGAGGGCTCGCGGCCCTTGGTGGCACCGGCCTCGTCGCGGACGGAGGTGTCGGACGCGGACCACATCTCGGCGCCGTCGTTGCCCGCCCAGATGTCCCCGGCGACTCCCCGGCCGTTGTCGCAGCAGGCGGCGAGTTTCCAGTTCACGGTGCCGTTGGCGGGGTTGATGTACAGCTCGGCCGGCTGGCCGGTCGACTCCGAGACCTTGAAGTACTCCAGGCCCGTGTGGGCGGGGTCGAGGTCGCCCAGGTGCTGGGCGTCGCCATGGCCCGTCTTCGTGGTCCACAGGCCGTTGCCGTTGTCGTCGACGGCCATCGAGCCGTAGACGACCTCGTCCCTGCCGTCCCCGTCGACGTCCCCGACGGACAGGCTGTGCGAGCCCTGTCCGTCGAATCCCTTGCCGCTGTTGGTGGAGGAGTTGGTGTCGAAGGTCCAGCGGCGCGTGAAGCTGCCGTTGCGCCAGTCCCAGGCGGCGATGACCGTACGGGTGTAGTACCCGCGGGCCATGATGAGGGAGGGACGGGAGCCGTCCAGATACGCGGTACCGGCGAGGAATCGGTCGACCCGGTTGCCGTACGAGTCGCCCCAGGACGAGACCGTGCCGCGAGCCGGGACGTGGTCCACCGTCCCCATCGCCTTGCCGGTCTGGCCGTTGAACATGGTCAGGTACTCGGGACCGGACAGGATGTAGCCGGACGAGTTCCGGTGGTCGGCCGACGAGCTGCCGATCACCGTGCCCGTGCCGTCCCGCGTGCCGTCGGCCGTCTTCATGGCGACCTCGGCCTTGCCGTCGCCGTCGTAGTCGTACACCTGGAACTGCGTGTAGTGCGCGCCAGAGCGGATGTTGCGGCCCAGATCGACGCGCCACAGCCGGGTGCCGTCGAGCTTGATGCCGTCGACGATCGTGTTGCCGGTGTAGCCGGACTGGGAGTTGTCCTTGGCGTTGGTGGGCTGCCACTTGAGGACGATGTCGAGGGCGCCGTCGCCGTCGAGATCGCCGACGGAGGCGTCGTTGGCCTCATAGGTGTACGCCACCCCGTCGGGCGTCGTACCGCCGGCCGGCGGGCTGATCGGGACGTCCTTGTAGCCCGGGCGGAACTGGACGGCGTGGACCGAGTCGTCCTGCTCGACTCCGTTGACGATGGCGCGGACGGTGTAGTCGGCCTGTTCGGGGGCGCCGGCGTGGAAGTAGTTCGTGGAGCCGGTGATCGGGGTGGAGTTGACCTTCGTGCCGGCGCGGTAGACGTTGAAGGAGACGTCGTTCGGGTCGGTGCCGAGCCAGCGCCAGCTGACCAGGTTGCCGTCGGCGGTGTGGACGCTGACCACCCCGCGGTCCAGCTTCTCGACCTGGCGGGCGGTGGCGGCCTCGGCTGTGCCGGCGCCGTTCAGGGTGGTGAGTCCGGCGGCGGCCAGGGCTGCGGTGGCGAGGGTCGCGGCGACCGCGGCCCGGCGTCTGCGGTGCTTGCGCGGGTGCTGCACGTGACGTACCTCCTCGGGAGGACGGACGGGTTCCGCTCCCTCAGTCGCCGCCGTCCGTGTCGAAGTTGCCGTATCTCTGGGCCAGTTCGGCCACCGTCCGGGCGATCCGCTCGCGCAGTTCGGGTGGCTGGAGCACCTCGATGCCGGTGCCGAGGCGCAGGAATTCGGCGTGGGCGTGGTCGAGGGACTCGATGGGGACGGTGACCCGCGTCCAGCCGTCCTCCTCCGGGTGCGCGTCGCCCTTCACCGGCCCGGCGAGTCCCACGCCGGGCGCAAGCCGGACCACCGCCTCGTCCCGGCGGAGGCGGTCGCGGAAGTCGTGCTGGTACGCCGTCCAGTACGCGGGCAGGTCGAAGTCGGCCGGGCGCGTGAACTCCACGTCGGTCGAGGTGAGTTGGAGGATCTGGTCGACCCGGTACGTGCGCGGTCCGGGGCCCGCGACGACGTACCAGCGGCCCGCCTTGAGGACGAGCCCGTACGGCTCCAGGCGCCGCTCCACGTCCGTGGGCTCACGCCAGCGGCGGTACAGGACGTGCAGGACACGACTGTTCCAGACCGCGTCGGCCACCGCGGGGAGGTGCGGCGTCTCGTCGGCGTCGGCGTACCAGCCGGGTGCGTCGAGGTGGAAGCGGCCGCTGATCCGGTCGGCGTGGGTGCGCAGTTCCGCGGGCAGGGCGGCGCGGACCTTGAGCTGGGCGGCTGCCAGGACGGAGCCGAGGCCGAGTTGGGCGGCGGGGCCCGGGGCGCCCGCGAGGAAGAGGGCCTCGGCCTCGTCGGCGGTGAGCCCGGTGAGGCGGGTGCGGTAGCCGTCGAGCAGGCGGTAGCCGCCGGCGTGGCCCGCGTCGCCGTACAGCGGCACGCCGGCCGCACTCAGCGCCTCCACGTCCCGGTAGACGGTGCGGACGGACACCTCCAGCTCCTCGGCGAGTTGGGCGGCGGTCATCCGGCCCCGGGTCTGGAGGAGGAGCAGGATCGAGACCAGTCGGCTTGACTTCACTGACACAGGATGTCAGGGAAGCGGTCCTAGCGTCCTGCCATGGCCCTCACGGAGACACCCGCCTTCACCGAGAAACTGCTGACCGCACCGCCGCCGATCGAGGTGGCCGGGCGGCACATCAAGCGCTACCACGTCACCGCCGACCCGGTGGGCATCGCGCCCGAGGTCGAGAAGGCGGCGTACGCGATCCTGCCGGAGCTGCTGCCGGAGCCGGACGGCACTCCCCCGGCGACGTTCGTGGTCCTGCACCGGGGCGGCGACGGCGGCGCCTACCTGAACGCCTACAGCTGGGTGTGGGACAACGTCCTGCACTTCAAGGGCGCGTCGG
This sequence comes from Streptomyces sp. R11, assembly GCF_041051905.1. Lineage (NCBI taxonomy): Bacteria > Bacillati > Actinomycetota > Actinomycetes > Kitasatosporales > Streptomycetaceae > Streptomyces > Streptomyces sp. R11. Next base: position 7,593,942 of record NZ_CP163432.1, on the reverse strand, counting down.
CGGGACAGCCGGTGCTCGGTTGCCCCGACAACGACCCGACGCACTTCATCACACCCGACCTGCCGTGGATCGGCTGCGTCTGGGAGCTCCCGCCGATCCTGCACGAACGGGACGCCTGGGTGCGGCACATGCTCGCGCCCGAAGTCCCGGATCTGACGGCCTACTTGGCCGATTCCCTGCCCGACGGCACCACTGGAGACCGCACATGAGCAGCCCGCACGACTTCGACTTCTTCCACGGCGAGTGGGACGTGGTCAACCGCCGCCGCACCGACTTCCTCGACCCGGACAGCGACTGGGAGGAGTTCCCGGCGACCAGCCGCTGCCGGCCGCTGTTCGACGGCGCCGCCAACATCGACGAGGTCGACATGCCGCACCTGGGCTCGAAGGGGCTGACGCTGCGGCTCTTCGACCGGGAGACCGAGCAGTGGTCGCTGACCTGGTCCTCCAGCCGCACCGGCAAGCTGTTCCCACCGGTGTTCGGGCGCTTCGAGGGCGAACGCGGCGCCTTCCACGGCGACGACGCCCACGACGGCAAGGACGTACGAGTGCGGTTCGTCTGGTCCGGCATCTCGGCCACCACGGCACGCTGGGAGCAGGCGTTCTCCACTGACGGCGGTGAGACCTGGCTGACCAACTGGACCATGGACTTCACTCGGTCTTCCGGAACGCCCGGAGCGTGAACACCGGGTCCGGCCGGGGCCGGTCCTGGTCCGGGAGCTTCGCCAGGCGGGCGACGAAACCCTCGGCGAGCGTGCCGCCGGGCGGCACAGTGACGAACCAGCCCCGGCGCAGGTCGGCCACCGTTCGGCGGGGGCTGCGGCCCTGGCCGTGACCGGTGAAGCCGGCCCCGCCGGCCGGGACCAGGCCGTGGCCGAGGGCGTGCGACTCGACGAGGTCCGCCGCGTCCCGGGCCGGGCCGGGCGGGCGGGAGGCCATCACGGCGTCGATGTCACTGCCCACGTTGTGCGCGGCGCCCTTGTCGACCGTGGTGACGTAGACCCCGCCGGGCCGCAGCACGCGGGCGCACTCGCCGACGATGGTCCGTACGTCCTGGTCGGACTGCGCGAGATGCAGCAACCACACGCTGGTGACGGCGTCGAAGCGGTTGCCCGGGAAAGGCAGCCGGCGGCTGTCGGCGAGCACGACGGCGCCGGGCAGGCGGGTGGCGGCCTGCCGGGCCATGGCGGGCGCCAGGTCGACGCCGGTCACGGACAGACCGTCCCGCCCGGCGGCGAGCCGCCGCGTCACGATGCCGGTGCCGCAGGCGACGTCGAGCAGCCGCCGGGTCCCGTCCGGCAGCAGGCCCAGCACCGCCTCGGCCGCGGCGGCCGCCCGGGGCTCGCCGCCGCGCGAGGCGTCGTACCGCTCGGCTTCCTTGTCGTAGTCGAGCACGCGCCTCACTGTGCCCCGTGGCCGGGGGCGAGCTCCTCGATCCTGCGGGCGAGGGCGAAGTCCCGCTCGGTCACGCCGCCCACGGTGTGGGTGTTCACGGTGAGGGACACCGTGTTGTAGCCGAGGGTGAGGTCGGAGTGGTGGTCGAGCTCCTCCTGGACCTGGGCGATGTGCACGACCATCGCCGTGGCCGCGAAGTGCGAGGCGAGCCGGTAGGAGCGGGCGATGCGGTCGCCGTCGAGCGTCCAGCCCGGCAGCTCCGCGAGCCGGTCCTCGATCTCCTTCTGCGACAGCGGTTCGAGGGGCATGGCCTCGCTCCTTCCTGCACGGGAGGGGTTCGTCTTCAGCCTGCCACAGCCTGCGCGCGGCGGCCCTGGTCAGACGGGTTCCCCCAGGGTCAGCGCCGCACGCCTTCGGCCGCCAGGTCGTCGGCCAGCGCCGCGATCTGCGCCCGGCCCTCGACGCGCTCCACCCACTCGTGCGGCAGACCGTGGTCGCCGTACCTGGCGCCCAACAGGTTTCCGCAGATGGAGCCGGTGGAGTCGCTGTCGCCGGAGTGGTTGACGGAGAGCAGCAGAGCGTCTTGCACGGTGGGCGCGACGAGCGCGCAGTACACCCCGAGGGCGAGCGCCTGCTCGGCGACCCAGCCCTCCCCCAGGGTCTCCACCTTCTCCGCCGTGGGTGCGCCCTGCCCGGCCAGGTCGACGGCCTCGGCGAGCGCGGCCGACGTCTCCTCGTGGCCGGAGTGGCGGGCCAGCAGCCGTAGCGTGCGCAGGACCGCGCCCTCCAGGGAGTCGCCCGCGACGAGGTGCGCCACGATCGCGGCCAGCGCGCCGGCCGCGTAGTAGCCGGTGGGGTGACCGTGGGTGATCTGGGCGGCACGGGCGGCCATGGCGAAGGCGCCGTCGGCGGAGTCCACCAGGCCGAACGGTGCCGAGCGCATCACCGCGCCGCAGCCCTTGGAGTCGGGGTTGACCTCGCCGGGCTTGCCGTCGAGCGCGAGCCCGGGATCGGGTGCGTACATCTGGGCGACCCCGGACACACACGCGTTGCCGGGAGCCCGGCGGGCGTACAGCCAGGCCTGGGTGATCAGACCGCCCTCGGGCGCGCCGCTCTGCGGCGGTGCGGCCTGCTCGGGTCCGGGGTGCCGCTGGGTCTCCAGCCAGCGTTCGTACGCCCAGCGCACCAGCAGGGCCCACCCGCCGCCGATGCCCTTGAGCCGCTCCCGTCGGTGGGCCTGGATCAGCGCCTCGGCGGTGAAGCGGGTCATCTGCGTGTCGTCGCTGATGCGGGCCACGTCGCTGTCCCCGGCGAACAGGAGTCCCGTCACCCCGCGCTCTCCGTTGGCGGCGCGGATCCGCTCCAGCGAGCTGAACTCGACCGGATAGCCGAGCGCGTCCCCGAGGGCCCCGCCGAGCAGACAGCCACGCACCCGGGCGCGGTACACGGCCTCGCCCGCCAGGGACGACATCCACGGCTCGTTCATTCGGCGCGCTCCTCGGCTACGGTCGTACTCATGACCATTGTCCCGTCCGGCAGCACCGAGCCCGTCGGCACCCCCTCCGGCCCGGGCGTCGGCCCGCTGCTGCGGGTCTGGCGGGAGCAACGGCGGGTCAGCCAGCTGGAGTTGGCGCTGCGGGCCGACTCCTCGGCGCGGCACATCAGCTTCATCGAGACGGGCCGTTCGCGGCCGAGCGAGGAGATGGTGCTGCGGCTTGCCGAGCACCTGGACGTGCCGGTGCGCGAGCGCAACGCGCTGCTGCTGGCCGCGGGCTACGCGCCGCGCTATCCGGAGACCCCGCTGGACGACCCGGCACTGGACGCGCTGCGCGCGGGCATGGAACAGCTGATCCAGGGCTACGAGCCCTACCCGGCTCTCGTCGTGGACGCGATGTACAACGTCCACGCGGCCAACCGGGGCATCCTCATGATCCTCGACGGCATCCCGGAGCACCTCCTCGAGCCCCCTCTCAACGCGATGCGGCTGACCCTGCACCCGGAGGGCCTCGCACCGCGCATCCGCAACCTGCGCGAGTGGCGCGGCCATCTCCTCGCGCAGATGGAGCGGCAGATCGCGCTGCACCGCTCCGAGCCGCTGCGCACGCTGTACGAGGAGGTGGCCGCCTACCCGGTTCCGGAGGAGGGGCCCGGCGCCGCACCCGCCGAACCCGTCCCGTACTTCGCGCTGCCGATGCAGATCGAGCACGAGGGCCGCGTGCTGTCCTTCATCTCCTCCATCTCCACCTTCAACACCCCCATGGACGTGACCGTCGCCGAGCTGGCCATCGAGACGCTGCTCCCGGCCGACCCGGCGACGGTCAAGTACCTTCAGTCGCTGCTGCCCTGACGGGCTTTCAGGGCCAGGTGCTGCAGCACGGCGAACCCTGCGACGGTGAGTGCCTGCAGGACCGTCCACACGCCACCCGCGGTGGACGGCGACAGCCACAGTGCGAGGGCGGCCGGACTCAGCACGCTCCAGGCGAGGTTGGCCTCGATCACGGCACGGACCGGGAGCGCGGCGGGGCGGGGACGGGAGGCGAGCAGGCCCACGGCTGCGGCGTACACGGTGAGGAAGGCACCGAGGGCGAGCAGCAGAGTGCTGTCGACCCCGAGCAGCCGTCCCAGCGGACCGGAGGCGGCGAGGTAGGCGAGCCCGTTCGCCCCCGTCACCACCGCGTCCAGCGCCAGGAAGCGGCGCAGCACGGTCTGCGGGTCGGAGGTCCGGGCGAGCGCGGTGAGCGAGGTGGCGGACATGACGAATCACCCTCCGTCGAGGTCGGGTTGAGCTACAGGTCGAGTAGAGATGCGCGGGCCCGGATCCCGGGCCGGAGTGCGCCGGCCCGGGATCCGGTGACTCCACCGTCTCGTGTCCGGATCGGGCGGTCGATTACTTGTGGGGTAATGGCAACGCCCCGAAGGCGCGGGGAACATGGCACACTGCTCGACGTACTTTCGGCGCGTAGGGGAGGCGTGGCGTGAGTGAGCGGCGGCCCGCGCCGACCGTGGGTCAAGTGGTGCTCGGCAGACGCCTGCAGGAGCTGCGAGAAGCGGCCGGGCTGGGCCGCGACGAGGCCGCCCGCGTGCTGCGGGTGGCCGCGGCGACCGTACGCCGGATGGAGACGGCCGAGGTCGCGCTGAAGATCCCGTACGTACAGGTGCTGCTGGAGACGTACGGCGTGCCGGAGGACGAGGCGGCGGCGTTCGTCTCGCTGGCCGAGGAGGCCAACCAGCCGGGCTGGTGGCAGCGGTTCCACGACGTGCTGCCGGACTGGTTCAGCCTGTACGTGAGTCTGGAGGGCGCCGCCCGCATCGTCCGCTCCTACGAGCCGCACTTCGTACCCGGCCTGCTGCAGACCGAGGAGTACGCGCGCGCCGTACTGGAGGCCGGGACGATCGGGCAGACGGGGCCCGAGACCATCGAGCGGCATGTGTCGCTGCGCATGGAACGGCAGCGGCTGCTGGAGCGCCCGGACCCGCCCCACATGTGGGTGATCATGGACGAGACGGTCCTGCTGCGTCCGGTGAGCATCCGCGGCGAGGTGATGCGCGACCAGCTGGACAAGCTCCTGGAGTTCGCCGAGCGCGACCGCGTCACGCTGCAGATCGCCGAGTTCGCCTCGGGCCCGCACCCGGGGACGTACGCGCCCTTCACCCTGTTCCGTTTCGCCGAGCCCGAGCTGCCCGACATGGTCTACACCGAGTACCTGACCGGCGCCCTGTATCTGGACTCCCGCAAGGAGGTCGCCGCGCATCTGGAGGTCCTGGACCACATGTCGACGGCCGCCGCGTCGGCCGAGCGCACGAGGAAGATCCTGCGCGAACACCGCGAGGACTGCTGAAGCCAAGGGCCACGAAGGCCATCGATCCCCGAGGAGAACACACCGCATGACCGGTTCCGAGGCCGCGCCCACCCGCGTCGACACCAGCCGGCCGCACCCGGCCCGCGTCTACGACTGGTGGCTCGGCGGCAAGGACAACTACCCGGTGGACGAAGAGCTGGCCCGGAAGATCCTCGCCGTGGACGGCACGGTCCTGCGCGGGGCTCGCGCCAACCGCCGGTTCATGCACCGTGCCGTGCGCACCGTCGCCGAGGCCGGGATACGCCAGTTCCTGGACATCGGCACGGGCATCCCCACCGAGCCCAATCTGCACCAGGTGGCGCAGGGCGTCGCCGCGGAGTCCAAGGTCGTGTACGCGGACAACGACCCGATCGTGCTGCGGCACGCGGAGGCGCTGCTGCACGGGTCGGGAGAGGGCAGCACCGACTATGTGCACGCCGACGTCCGGGACGTCGGCGTGCTGCTGGGCCGGGCCGGCGAGTCCCTGGACTTCGGCCGGCCGGTCGCGCTGTCGCTGGTCGCGCTGACCCACTACCTGGGCGACGACCCCGACGGCGACGACGTGTACGGCCTGCTGGAGAGGTACGTCGCCGCGCTCGCCCCGGGCAGCTACCTGATCCTCTCCCAGGTCACCCCGGACCTCAGCCCGGCGGCCATCGAGAAGGCGGCGAACCACTTCCGGCACAGCGGCACCCCGTTCTTCCCCCGGTCGCTGCCCGAGTTCTCCCGCTTCTTCGACGGTCTCGAGCTGCTCGGCCCCGGCGTCATCCCGGTCTACGGCTGGCGGCCGGAGGCGGAGGACGTGGCGGCCCAGGCGGAGGGCATCGTGCCGGTGTACGCGGGGGTGGCGCGCAAGCCCTAGCAGTACGGGTGCCCGGCGGCGGTTACCCGTACGGGTGCGGTGAAGGGGTGCGCTCCCGCGCCCCGCCCTAGGTTCGGGACCAGAGCCCCGGCCCCCGGGCAAGCAAGGGAGCGCCTGTGACCGACACGCGGATACCGCCCGTGCCGCCCGCCGAGCCGGGCGCGGCGCTGCTCAAGGCGGGCAGGTGGTTCCGGCCGGGCACGCCCGCGCCCGATCTGCACAGCGTCGCGCTGACGGGCGGGCGCGAGGCGGACGCCTTCTACCGGGACCGGTGGAGCCACGACAAGGTCGTGAACTCCACGCACGGCGTGAACTGCACGGGCTCGTGCCGCTGGCAGGTGTACGTCAAGGACGGGATCATCACCTGGGAGACCCAGCAGACCGACTATCCGAGCGTCGGCCCCGACCGCCCCGAGTACGAGCCCCGCGGCTGCCCCCGGGGCGCGGCCTTCTCCTGGTACACCTACTCCCCCACCCGGGTGCGCTACCCATACGTGCGCGGTGTCCTCCTGGAGATGTACCGGGAGGCGAAGCAACGCCTGCGCGATCCGGTCCTGGCCTGGGCCGACGTCCAGAACGACCCCGAGCGCCGCCGCCGTTACCAGCAGGCGCGCGGCAAGGGCGGCCTGGTGCGGGCGAGTTGGGACGAGGCGATCGAGATCGTCGCCGCCGCGCACGTCCACACCATCAAGACGTACGGCCCGGACCGCATCGCCGGTTTCTCCCCCATCCCCGCGATGTCGATGGTGTCGCACGCGGCGGGCGCCCGCTTCCACTCCCTCATCGGCGCCCCGATGCTCTCCTTCTACGACTGGTACGCAGATCTGCCGGTCGCCTCCCCGCAGGTCTTCGGCGACCAGACCGACGTACCGGAGTCGGGCGACTGGTGGGACGCCGCGTATCTGATGATGTGGGGCTCGAACGTCCCGGTGACCCGGACGCCCGACGCGCACTGGATGGCGGAGGCCCGCTACCGGGGCCAGAAGGTCGTGGTGGTCGCACCCGACTACGCCGACAACGCCAAGTTCGCCGACGAGTGGCTCCACCCGCACCCCGGCACGGACGGCGCGCTGGCCCTCGCCATGGGGCACGTCGTCCTCAAGGAGTTCTTCGTCGACCGCGAGGCACCGTTCTTCGCGGACTACGCACGGCAGTTCACCGACCTGCCCTTCCTGGTCACACTGGAGGAGCGGGGCGGCGCCTACGTCCCGGCGAAGTTCCTGCGCGCCTCGGACCTCGGCCAGGAGGGCGCGAGCGCGGAGTGGAAGACGGTCGTGCTGGACGCCGCCACGGGTCGTGCGGTCGCCCCGAACGGCTCCCTCGGCTTCCGCTGGTCCGAGTCGGGAATGGGCAAGTGGAATCTCGAACTCGGCGACATAAGACCGCAGTTGAGCCTGTACGGCAGTGAGGTCGCCGCGGGTGTCGAGGTGCTGCTGCCACGCTTCGACACCGAGGGCGGGGCGCATGGGCAGGGGCGCGGGGACGTCGTCAGGCGTGGTGTCCCGGCGACGAAGCTCGGCGGCGCGAAGGGGCCGCTGGTCACGACGGTCTTCGATCTGCTGCTGGCGCAGTACGGAGTGGCGCGGGAGGGGTTGCCCGGCCGTTGGCCCGTGTCGTACCACGACCGTGACGCGCCCGGCACCCCCGCCTGGCAGGAGGCGCACACCTCCGTCCCGGCCGCCAAGTGCATACGCATCGCGAGGGAGTTCGCGCGGACCGCCGAGCGGTCGAAGGGCCGCTGCATGATCCTGATGGGCGCCGGCAGCAACCACTGGTTCCACTCCGAGACGATCTACCGCGCCTTCCTCGCCCTGCTCCAGCTCACCGGCTGCCAGGGCCGCAACGGCGGCGGCTGGGCGCACTACGTGGGCCAGGAGAAGTGCCGTCCGGTGACCGGCTGGGCGACGCTCGCCTCGGCCTCGGACTGGTCGCGACCGCCGCGTCAGATGATCGGCACGGCGTACTGGTTCCTCAACACCGACCAGTGGCGCTACGACCGGTTCACGGCCGACGTGCTCGCCTCGCCGCTCGGCACGGGCCGGTTCCGGGGGATGACGGGCGCGGACTGTCTCGCGCTGTCGGCGCGGACGGGGTGGATGCCGTCGTATCCGACCTTCGACCGCAATCCGCTGGAGCTCGGCGAGGTGTTCGGCGACCCGGTGTCGCGCGTGGTGGCCGAACTGCGCGCCAGGACACTGAAGTTCGCCTGCGAGGACCCGGACGCGCCGGAGAACTGGCCGCGGGTGCTCACGCTGTGGCGGGCCAACCTGCTGGGCTCGTCGGCGAAGGGCGCCGAGTACTTCACCCGGCACCTGCTCGGCACGCACTCGTCCCTGCAGGCGGAGGAGGCTCCCGAGGACGTACGGCCGCGGGAGGTGACCTGGCACGACGAGGCGCCCGAGGGCAAGCTCGACCTGCTGCTGTCGCTGGACTTCCGGCAGACGTCGTCCACCCTGCTGTCGGACGTGGTCCTGCCCGCCGCGACCTGGTACGAGAAGCACGACCTGTCCAGCACGGACATGCATCCCTTTGTGCACTCCTTCACCCCCGCCGTGGACCCGCCGTGGCAGGCCCGCACCGACTTCGACGCGTTCAAGGCACTGGCGGAGCGGCTGAGTGAGCTGGCCGTCGGCCACCTGGGGGTGCGCAAGGACCTGGTGGCGACCCCGCTCCAGCACGACACCCCGGGCGAGATGGCCCAGCCGGGCGGGGTCGTCCTGGACTGGAGGCGCGGGGAGTGCGATCCGGTGCCGGGGAAGACGATGCCGAACCTCACCGTCGTGGAGCGGGACTACACGGCGATCGGCGCCAAGTTCGCCGCGCTCGGACCGCTGGCGGAGCAGCTCGGCCTGCCCGCCAAGGGCATCACGCTGAGGCCCGACGAGGAGGTCGAGGACCTCCGGCACCTGAACGGCCAGACACTCGGCGGCCGGCCCTTGCTCGATACGGCCGTGAAGGCGGCGAACACCATCCTCGCCCTGTCCGGCACCACCAACGGCCGCCTCGCCACCCAGGGCTTCCGCACGCTTGAGGCCCGCACCGGCCAGGAGATGGCGCACCTGGCGGCGGAGCACGAGGGCAAGCGGGTCACGTACGCGGACACCCAGGCGGCGCCCGTGCCGGTGATCACCTCACCGGAGTGGTCGGGCAGCGAGTCGGGCGGGCGGCGCTACACCGCCTTCACCCTCAACACCGAGCACCTCAAGCCCTGGCACACCCTCACCGGCCGCCAGCACTTCTTCCTCGACCACGACTGGATCCACGAGCTGGGCGAGGCGCTTCCCGTCTACCGGCCGCCGCTGGACATGAACAAGCTGTTCGGCGAACCGCGCCTGGGGCCGGACGGGCAGAAGGAGGTGACGGTCTGCTATCTCACCCCGCACAACAAGTGGTCCATCCACTCCGAGTACCAGGACAACCTGTTCATGCTGGCGCTCTCCCGGGGCGGCCAGAACATCTGGATGTCCCCGCAGGACGCGGACGCGATCGGCGTCGTCGACAACGACTGGGTGGAGGCGGCCAACCGCAACGGCGTGGTCGTCGCCCGGGCCGTCGTCTCGCACCGGATGCCGCCCGGCACCGTCTACATGCACCACGCGCAGGAACGCACCATCGGCGTCCCGAAGACGGAGGCCAGCGGCAGGCGCGGCGGTATCCACAACTCGCTCACCCGGCTGATCCTCAAGCCGTCCCATCTCGTCGGCGGGTACGCCCAGTTGTCCTGGGCGTTCAACTACCTGGGCCCGACGGGCAATCAGCGCGACGAGGTGACGGTGATCCGCCGCCGCAGCCAGGAGGTCGAGTACTGATGCGTCCGATGGCCCAGATCGCGATGGTGATGAACCTCGACAAGTGCATCGGCTGCCATACCTGCTCGGTCACCTGCAAGCAGGCGTGGACCAACCGTAGGGGCATGGAGTACGTCTGGTTCAACAACGTCGAGACCCGCCCCGGCCAGGGCTACCCCCGCCGCTACGAGGACCAGGAGCGGTGGCGCGGTGGCTGGGAACTGAACCGGCGCGGGGCCCTGAAGCTGAAGGCGGGCGGCCGCTTCCGCAAGCTCGCCGGGATCTTCTCCAACCCCGAACTCCCGGGGATCAAGGACTACTACGAGCCCTGGACGTACGACTACAAGAACCTCACCGACGCCCCGCTCGGCGACGACTACCCGGTCGCCCGGCCCACCTCGCAGCTCGACGGCAAACCGATGAAGATCGAGTGGTCGTCGAACTGGGACGACAACCTCGCCGGCGCCCCCGCCTACGGTGACTTCGACCCGATGGTGGAGAGCGCGCGCACGCAGGCCTCGGACAAGGTGCGCTTCGAGTTCGAGCAGACCTTCATGTTCTATCTGCCGCGCATCTGCGAGCACTGCCTCAACCCGTCCTGCGTCGCGTCGTGCCCGTCGGGGGCGATGTACAAGCGGGCGGAGGACGGCATCGTCCTCGTCGACCAGGACCGGTGCCGTGGCTGGCGGATGTGCGTGACGGGATGCCCGTACAAGAAGGTGTACTTCAACCACGCCACGGGCAAGGCCGAGAAGTGCACGATGTGCTACCCGCGGATCGAGGTCGGTCTGCCGACGGTCTGCTCGGAGACGTGCGTGGGCCGGCTGCGCTATCTCGGGGTCGTGCTGTACGACGCCGACAGGGTGAGCGCCGCGGCGTCGGTGCGCAGCGAACGGGACCTGTACGAGGCGCAGTTGGGTGTCTTCCTCGACCCCGAGGACGCCGGGGTCCGGCACGCGTGCGACGCGGCGGGGATCCCGTACGACTGGGTGGAGGCGGCGCGCCGCTCCCCCGTGCACGCGCTGATCAGCAAGTACCGGGTGGCGCTGCCGCTGCATCCGGAGTACCGGACGATGCCCATGGTCTGGTACATCCCGCCGCTCTCCCCGGTGGTGGACGTGCTGACGGAGACCGGGCACGACGGTGAGGACGCGGGGAACCTGTTCGGCGCGATCGACAGCCTGCGCATTCCGCTGGAGTACCTGGCGGAGATGTTCACGGCCGGCGCCATCGGCCCGGTCCGGTCCTCGCTGGAGAAGCTCGCCGCGATGCGCTCCCACATGCGGGCGATCAACCTCGGTGAGGAGCCGGATCCCTCGGTGTCGGCCGCCGTCGGTATGGAGGCGCACGAGATCGAGGAGATGTACCGCCTGCTGGCGATCGCCAAGTACGAGGACCGGTACGTGATTCCGGCGGCCGCCGTCGCCGACGCCCGGCACCTGGAGGAGTCGGCGCTGCCGCAGGGCTGCAGCCTCGACTACGACGGCGGTCCCGGGATGGGCGGGGACGGCCCCTTCGGCCAGGACCCGGGCCGCAAGCTGCTGCCGCTGGTGTCGGTGGAGAACTTCCACGCCCTGCGCAAACGGCAGACGGCGGACCGCGCGGCCGACCTGCCCCCCACAGCCCCCATGGCCCAATCAGCCGACACAGCCGAGACCGAGGAGGCCTGATGCCGTCCTTCGAGGTGCTGTACCAGGCGGCCGCACTCTGCCTGACCTACCCCGACGACGACTTCCGCGCCCGCCTGCCGCTGCTGCGCGAGGCGGCCCCGCAGCTACGGGAGTTCACCGACCACGCGGCCCTCACGCCCCCGCAGGAACTGGCCGCCCACTACGTCCAGGTCTTCGACTTCAAGAACCGCCACAGCCTGTACCTGAGCTGGTGGCGCGACGGCGACACGCGGCGGCGCGGCATGTCACTGCTGCGCTTCAAGGACGTCTACCGCGCCCACGGCCTGGAGTTCACCGGCGAGGAACTGCCCGACTTCCTCCCCGCAGTACTGGAGTTCGCGGCCCGCACCGGCGAGACCGACCTCCTGCTGGAACACCGGGACTGCCTGGAGGAGCTCCGCGCCCGGCTCACCGACTTCGGCACACCGTACGCGTCCGTCCTGGACGCCGTGTGCGCCACACTGCCGACCGCGCAACCGGGGGCACGCCCATGACCACACTCCTGTGGGGCGTCCTGCCCTACGTCGTCATCGCCCTGCTCGTCGCCGGCCTGGTCTGGCGCCACCGCTACGACCGCTTCGGCTGGACCACACGCTCGTCCCAGATCTACGAGTCGAGGCTCCTGAACATCGCCTCGCCCGCCTTCCACTACGGCATCCTGTTCGTGCTGGTCGGCCATCTGGTGGGCCTGTTCGTCCCGGAGTCCTGGACGGACGCGCTCGGCGTCAGCGAGCGGACGTACCACCTGTTCTCCCTCTACGGCGGCACGGCGGCGGGGGTGCTGACGCTCGCCGGGATCGCCCTGCTGATCTACCGCCGCCGCACGAAGGCACCCGTGTTCCGGGCGACCACGGCCAACGACAAACTCATGTACGTCGTGCTGGCGGCGGCGATCGTGATGGGCATGGTCGCCAAGCTGTCCCACTCCTCCGGCGACGGCTACAACTACCGCGCGTCCATCGCCCCGTGGGCCCGCAGTCTCTTCACTCTCCAACCGGACCTCGACCGGATGGCGGGCGTGCCGGTGCTGTACGAGGTGCACGCGGTGATCGGCATGGTGCTCATCGCGCTGGTGCCGTACACCCGGCTGGTCCACATGTTCAGTGCGCCGGTGCAGTACCTGTTCCGGCCGTATGTGGTGTACCGCAGCCGGGACCCCAGGCAGTTGGGGCCCCGGCCGGAGCGGCGGGGCTGGGAGAAGACGGGGTCCTGAGCGGCCCCTAGGCCGCGCCGCCCTTCTGGTCCTTCTCGTCGTCCACGATCTCCGCGTCCACCACACCGTCGTCGTCCTGCGGTGCGCTCTGCTCGGCGCCCGTGCCGGTGGAGGTGTCGCTCGGCGCCTGCTGGGACTGGGCGTACATCGCCTGGCCCATCTGCTGGCTGACCGAGGCGAGTTTCTCGATGCCGGTGCGCAGGGCGTTCGTCTCGGCGTTCTGCTCCAGCTGCTGCTTCAGGTCCGTGATCGCAGACTCGACCTCGGACCTGGTGTCCGCCGGGATCTTGTCCTCGTTGTCGCGGATGAACTTCTCGGTCTGGTAGACGAGTTGTTCGGCCTGGTTGCGGGTCTCGGCGTCGTCGCGGCGCTTGCGGTCCTCCTCGGCGTACTGCTCGGCCTCCCGCATCATGCGGTCGATGTCGTCCTTCGGGAGGGCCGAGCCGCCCGTCACCGTCATCTTCTGCTCACGGCCGGTCGCCAGGTCCTTCGCGGAGACGTGCATGATCCCGTTGGCGTCGATGTCGAAGGCGACCTCGATCTGCGGGACGCCGCGCGGGGCCGGCGGCAGGCCGGTGAGGTCGAAGACGCCGAGCTTCTTGTTGTACGCCGCGATCTCACGTTCGCCCTGGTAGACCTGGATGCCGACGGAGGGCTGGTTGTCGGTGGCCGTGGTGAAGATCTCCGAACGCCGGGTGGGGATCGTCGTGTTGCGTTCGATGAGCTTCGTCATGATGCCGCCCTTGGTCTCGATGCCGAGGGACAGCGGGGTGACGTCGAGCAGCAGGACGTCCTTGACGTCGCCGCGGATGACACCCGCCTGGAGGGCGGCGCCGACGGCCACGACCTCGTCGGGGTTGACGCCCTTGTGCGGGTCCTTGCCGGTGAGTTCCTTCACGAGGTCGGTGACGGCGGGCATCCGGGTGGAGCCGCCGACGAGGATGACGTGGTCGACCGCCGAGAGCTTGATGCCGGCGTCCTTGACCGCCTGGTGGAAGGGGGTCTTGCAGCGGTCGAGGAGGTCCGCGGTGAGCTCCTGGAACTGGGCGCGGGTCAGCTTCTCGTCGAGGTGGAGCGGCCCTTCGGCGGAGGCCGTGATGTAGGGCAGGTTGATCGTCGTCTCGGTGGAGCTGGACAGCTCGATCTTGGCCTTCTCGGCGCCCTCGCGCAGCCGCTGCAGCGCCATCTTGTCGTTGCCGAGGTCGATGCCGTACTGCCCCTTGAACTTCTTCACCAGGTACTCGACGACCCGCTGGTCCCAGTCGTCGCCGCCCAGGTGGGTGTCGCCGTTGGTGGCCTTGACCTCGATCACGCCGTCGCCGATCTCCAGCAGCGAGACGTCGAAGGTGCCGCCGCCGAGGTCGAAGACCAGCACGGTCTGCTCCTCGCCCCGGTCGAGGCCGTAGGCGAGGGCGGCGGCCGTGGGCTCGTTGATGATCCTGAGCACCTTCAGGCCGGCGATCTCGCCGGCCTCCTTCGTGGCCTGCCGCTGGGCGTCGTCGAAGTATGCGGGAACGGTGATCACCGCGTCGGTGACGTCCTCGCCGAGATACGACTCGGCGTCCCGCTTCAGTTTCTGCAGCACCCGGGCCGACAGCTCCTGGGCCCGGTAGCGGGAGCCGTCGATGTCGCCCTGGTCCGGGAAGCGCCAGTTCGCGTCGCCCATGTGCCGCTTCATGGAGCGGGCGGTGCGCTCGACGTTCGTCACCGCCTGCCGTTTGGCCACCTCACCGACGAGTACCTCGCCGTTCTTGGCGAAGGCCACGACCGACGGTGTGGTCCTGGCCCCCTCCGCATTGGCGACGACAGTGGGTTCGCCGCCCTCCAGGACGGCGACCACCGAGTTCGTGGTCCCGAGATCGATCCCGACCGCGCGTGCCATCGCTGTCCCCTTCCGCCAGGGCACCCCTTGAACTCCAGCACAAAACTTGAGCGGGTTCTTGTCAATGGGACGGGTGACCGCGGGGACGCCCACCAAACGGGGACTGAGCGCTCGCTCAGGGTTCGGGGGCCGGCCCGAAGGGCCGCCCCCCGAGGGGCGCGGGGCTGCATCGATATGCGACTCCGCCGCGTGGGCGCGACAAGCCACGACGGCGCCGCAGCCGCCACCCGGCCCTTCCCGGCACCCCTGTAGGCGACCCGCTAGGCCAACTTCGCCGACAACGTGATCGTCGTCCCCGTCAGCGCCTGACTGACCGGACAGTTCTTCTTGGCGTCCTCCGCGGCAGCGACAAACGCATCGTCGTCGAGACCGGGAACCGTCCCCTCCACGGTGAGGTGAATCCCGGTGATCCCCTCACCCGGCTGGAAGTTCACGTCGGCCGAGGTGACGAGCTTGGTGGGCGGGGTGCCGGCACCCGCGAGGGCGTGCGACAGCGCCATGGAGAAGCAGCTGGAGTGCGCGGCGGCGATCAGCTCCTCGGGGCTGGTCTTGCCGTTCGCGTCCTGGGAGCGCGAGGCCCACGTGACCGGCTGGGCGGCGATGGCACCAGAAGAGTCGAAGTTGACGACACCGTTGCCCTCGAGCAGGTTGCCTTCCCAGACGGTGTGTGCGGAGCGCGTGGTAGCCACGGATCTTCCTTTCGCGTGGGGGCCCGTTTCCTGGGCCCGTGCCCCCATCCGATCACACTCCGGCTCACTGCACCCGGAAGACCGGCCCACGCGGGGTGAACGGCAGACGACGGCCCTGCGGGAGCAGGTACGCGTGCTCGCGCCGCACCCGCAGCACGTCGCACCAGCCGTCCGTGATGACCAGGACGGGCGCGCCGGGCGGGAAGTCGTCGGCGCGCTGGAGGAGGTCGATCCCGGGCTGCAGGACCGTACCGCCACGGCCGTGCACCCGGACCCGCCCCGCGATCTCCGTCACCGGCACGTAGCCGGCGTCGTGCGGTGCCACGTCGCAGAACACCACCCGTGCGGCCGGTACGTCCCGGGCGGCGGCATAGGAGGCGATGGCGCCGAGCGCCTTGCCGAGGAGCACGCTGCCCATCGAGCCGGAGGTGTCCAGGACGACGCCGAAGGTGCAGCGGGCGACCTCCTCGGGCGGGAAGTAGCGCCCCGCGCGCGGGATGTCGGGCGTCGACGACTGGCGGCGCGAGGGACGGGCGTACGTCCGCACCGGCTCCGGACGGGGCACGAACTCGTCGAACCAGCGGGCCAGTCGGGCGTCCCAGGGCAGCGGCGGATGGCTGAGCGCGCGGATCTCCTGGACCAGGCCGCCGGGCAGGAAGCCGCGTTCCTGCTGCTGGTGCAGGTCGAGCCCGTGGGAGAGTCCGCGGCGGTAGAACTCGTCGAGGTCGCAGTAGTCGCCGGGGGCGCCGAGCGGGCCGCCCAGCACATCGCCGACACCCTTGCCGCGCAGGGTGGCAAGGCGGCGCATCCGGCGCAGGTCACCGACGATGCGGTCGTACACCTCCTCGGCGGACAGGCCGCTGAACTGCGCGTCGTACAGCAGCCCTTGGGGCATCTCGCCGACCTGCATCTCGCGCAGCCAGCCGTTGATGACGTAGTCGCAGGCGACGTTGAACAGGTACGGGTCACGGGTGCCGCAGCGGTCGCCGTGGCGCAGGGCGGCGTGCAGCATCTCGTGGGCCAGGATGAACCGCCACTCCTCGTCCTCGAACGTCCGCAGCGGGTTGATGTAGATCTCGCCGGCCTCGGCGTTGACGGCGGCGACGGCGATGCCGTGCGCGCGGGCGAGTTCGGCGTCGGCGACCAGCTTGATGCCGGCCGCGATGCCGCCGAGCAGCGGGTAGGAGGTGATGAACCACTCCAGTGCCCACTGCCACGGCCGCTTCTTGACCGGTTCGCCGAGCATGGATTCGCGGCGGCCGCCCGCCAGGTCCATCGCGGTGGAGACGGTGCGGGTCAGCGCGGTCGCGAAGGCCAGCTGGTGGTCCGGGGGCGACCCGAACCAGCCCATCCACTCCATGAGCACCTGGTCGGCCTCGGAGCCCGCCGTGCCGCAGCGCTCGTACGCGGCCGGGATGCCGTCCCGCCGCCAGCGTGCGGCGAGCTGCTCCTCGTCGCCGTCCGGGTAGGTCAGGGGCAGGTGGTCCGGGGCCTTGCCGACCGGGAAGCTGAGCAGGAAGCGGTTGACGACGACGCAGCGGGCGGCGAGGCCGGCGCGGTCGGGCTGCACCGGCCTGCCCTTCTTGGCAGGGACGTGGCCGAAGCCGAGGTGCAGGACGGCGTGTGCGATCGCCCAGGCCCAGGCGGTGGGTTCGGCGATGCGGTCGGGGTGGACGTGCAGGTCACCGTCGGAGTCGACGCGGACGAGTCCGTCGTGGGGCGCCTGGTCGCACTTCTCCTGGCGGCAGACGGCGAACTCGACGGTGGCGAGCGCGGGATTGGCACGCACCAGTCGCAGGCCCTCGGCGAACGCCTCCGCCGCGAGGTCCCGCTTCTTCTTCCCCTTCCCCTTGTCGGGGGTACGGCTCATCGCCGCGCCTCCACCAGCCGGGGCATGTCCCGCGCGGCCTCCACCAGGAACCACGACGGCAGGACCGGGTTGCCGTCGGCGTCGGAGGCGATGACGCTCTGGGCGACCTCGACGGAGATCTCCGCGAGCTGCACCAGCAGCGACTTCGCGCGATACGCGGTCTGGCGGCCGGTCGCGGACATGTGGTCCTTGCTGACCGGCAGCTCCTTGATGAGGCGGCCGCGGAAGGACTCGGCGAGGTAGTAGAGCAGGTCGCGGTCCTGCATGCGATGCGGCCAGCGGGCGTCGCCCTTGATGATGGCCTCGATGCCGTACTGGCTGCGCACGATCTTGACGTAGCCGCAGAACGCGGTGGCGTGCACGGGCGTCAGCGTGCCGTGTGCGAGGACCTTCAGCGTCTCCTCGTCGAGGTCCCGGCCGAACGAGTGCAGGGCGTCGGAGAGCATGTGCCAGGAACGGGGCGTGGAGAACGGCTCCTCGGTCTTCGGCGGCTTGGACCACAGGTGGTCGGGCCGGTCGGTGAGGTGGTCCAGGATCCACGGGTGGATGCCGTTGTTCGCGGCCCAGGCCAGCCAGTCCTTGGCGGACGCCTCCAGGTGTACGTGGGTGAGGCGGTTGACGAGCGCGGAGGCGATGGGCCGGGCGAGCGCGTTGTCGGTGGCCCGGTTTCCGGCGCCGATGACGATGGATCCCTTGGGCAGCTCGTAGTTGCCGATACGGCGGTCCAGGATCAGCGAGTAGAACGCCTTCTGCACATCCGGGGTGGCCGCGTTCAGCTCGTCCAGGAACAGGCAGTACGGCTCGTCGCGGGCGATGGCCTCCGGCGGGCAGAACACCGAGCGCCCGTCACGGATCTGCGGCACGCCGATCAGGTCCTCCGGCGCCAGCTGGGTGCCGAGCAGGCTCACGCACTCCAGCCCGAGCGACTCGGCGAAGTTCCTGACGAGGGAGGACTTTCCGATGCCGGGGGCACCCCAGATGAAGACCGGCCGCACGGTGGCGAGGCCGAGAAGCAGGTCGGGGATTCGGGCGGGCGTGACGGTTGCGGCTGCCTGCAAAGCAGGGGCTCCCTTGAGGTGTTCGATCGGTTTCGCGACTCGAACAGTGTGTGCCTGTGGAGCTCTCGGACGCAGCCGAATTTCAGGCGGCCCGCTCCTCCGGCTCCGTCTCCAAGGGCACCTGGGGGCCGTCCGCCTCCCGCAGCCAGCGGCGCAGCACACGGTGGACGTGCTCGGCGCCCACGAGGTCCTCGCCGTCGTCGACCGCCGCGGTGAAGGCGAGCGGTGACAGCAGGAACGGCTTGCCCTGCGCCCCGCCGAGTCCGCCGTGCGAGCCGATCTGCTCCTCGAACGCGAGGACCTCGCCGTCGGCCTCGTCGTAGGCGGAGTTGACCATGATGTCGGCGGCGTTCGGGAAGGAGTGCGTACGGCGCACGGCGTCGGCGGCGCCCGGCCCGAAGGCCTCCAACGGGCCCGGCTTGTCGTCGAGTTGGTCCAGCGGGATCTCGGCACCGTACGCACCGAGCACGACCCCTCCGTGCTCCTCGCTGCGGACGAGCAGGAAGCCGACGCCGGGGTGGTTGGCGAGGGTGGTGAGCAGGGCCGGGTGACGGGCGTCGATCTCCTCCTTGGTCATCCGGTGCGGCACGTCCGGGAAGGAGACCAGGCCCAGGTTGCCGGACGCCAGCACGATCGGCTCCGAGCGGCGGCGGGACGGGCGGTGCTGCTCGGAGCCGTCCTCGACGGGCCGGCGCAGTGCCGCGCGGACGGCCGCGCGAGCCTCGGCGCCGCTGTGGGTGCGCTGCGCCTTGCGCGGCACGGGCAGGCCGCAGCCGGCCCGCACCAGGTCACCGAGGCCGAGGCCGTAGCGGGCGCGGAAGGTCTCGCCGGGGCTCTGGCCGTGGTCGGACAACACGACGATCCGGTACGGCCGCGGCGCGTGCTCGGCGACGTTCTCGATCAACGCCAGTGCCCGGTCGAGGCGTTCGAGGACCTTCTCGGTGTCGCGACCGCGCGGCCCGGAGTGGTGCGCCACCTCGTCGTACGCCACGAGGTCGGCGTACACGGAGGTGCGGCCTGCCAGCATGTCGCCCGTCACCGCGGCGACGACGACGTCCCGTTCCACGACGGTCGCGAAGGCGCGGACGAAGGGGTAGAGACCGCCGCGGGAGACCCTGGGCCTGACCTTGCGGGCGCGGGCCCGGGTGGACTGGCCGATCTCGCGGCCGACCTCGGCGGTGAAGGACAGGGCGGTGCGCACGGCGTTGGCCGGGTCGGAGAAGTAGGCGAAGTAGCCGGAGCGGGAGCGGTTCTCGCGGCTGCGGCGCATGGTGGCGATGGACAGCACGAGGGCCTGTTCGTCGGCGCCGCCGCTGAAGAGGTTGCCGCGGCTGGCACCGTCGGCGGTGAGCAGTCCGCCGTCGCCGGTGCGGTCGATGGCGCGGCGCTGGAGCTCGGCGGCGTTGGCGGGGCGGTTGCAGACCATGACCTCGCGGGCGGCCTTCTCGTACCAGCGGAAGGCCGGGACGTCGTGGTTGCTGCCGTGCAGGATGCCGAGCTGACTGGCGCCGGTCTGGCTGGACCAGTCGGTGCGCCAGGGGGTGAGCCGGTGGGTGGCGCGGGCGCCGTCCGCCGCAACGATGCCGCCCTTGCCGAGCCAGCGGGCGACGGTGGGCATCAGGCCCTTGCCGACGGCGTCGAGGAGGACGTCGTGGCCGACGCCGTCGAGCTGGATGAAGGCGGTGCCGGGGCTGGACGGGCCGGGCGGCAGGGCCCTGCGGCGGCGGTCGGCGAGGCGGTACAGGCGGCGCCGGTACGCGTCGTCGTCCCGTACGGCGAGGGCGGCGCCGGTGGCGGAGGCCACGGCGGACATCACGGCGGCGACGATGACGGCGGTCTCGGGGGCGGCCTCGCTGTCGCCGGAGGGGACCAGACGCAGGGCGACGATCAGCAGCGAGCCGTTGAGGAAGAACACCAGCAGGCCGAGCACCAGGGCGGGCACCAGCAGCAGGAGTCGTACGAGGACGGGCCAGGCGAGCGCGGACAGCAGGCCGAAGGCACCGGCGCCGAGGGCGGCGGTCATGGCGATGTGGGTGGCGCTGTCACCGTCGGCCGACTGCAGCTGGAAATCCGGCAGGATCCCGGCCAGCACGAGCATGGTGACGGTGGAGACGGCCCACACGGCCACGCTCCGCCCGACCTGACTGGCAACCCGCCGCCAACGCCCACCACGCACGCCCAGCCCACCTCACGTCCCGGCCCAGCACCCGAAACGGGCCTTTCACGCCCCCAGCCTGGCACACCCCTCTGACACCGGACCGGACACGTCGTCCCGCCCGGCCGCCTCGTCACGTGCCCAAGCCGCGATCGTCAACGACCGTCGTAGCCGGCCGTCGGCATCGACAGCCTCCGGTGCACGCGTGCCTTCATCTGCGCGTCGTACAACGGCTCCGCCCGCCCCACGATCTCCACCCGCACGCCCCGCCGGGCGCACTCCGCGGAGAAGTCGTCGACGGACGACAGCGCGCTCTCCAGCACTCTCCGGCTGGGCGCCACGAACAGGTCGAGGCCGGGGCGGACGCCCTCCCACAGCACGCTGTGGTCCGCCCGCAACCGGCGTACGAGGAGTTCGCGTGCGACGACGTACCCGTGCTCGGCGGCCCAGCGCGCGCACATCGCGTGCTGGCTGCGGGAGTCCACCAGGAAGGGGTCGGCGTCCAGCTCTTCGAGCGGCGTCAGACTGGCGATCGCCGTCACGCGCACTACGGATGCCCCCATGGCGTCCCCCTCACCTCCGGGTTTCGCCGCCGACCCTACTCCAGCCCGTACGCTTCGGGGAGTCGCGCGAAGGAGGCAAAGAGGTGCCGGTGGAGATCACCTGGTGGGGTCACGCCACCTGCACGGTCGAGGATTCGAACGTGCGCCTCCTGACCGACCCTCTGTTCGCACGCCGGCTCGCACACCTGCGCCGCCGCCGGGGCGCACCACCCCCGCCCGGTGCCTGGCGCGCGGACGTCGCCGTGGTCTCCCATCTGCACGCCGACCACCTGCACGTTCCCTCGCTCGCCAGGCTGCCGCAGGGCACCCGCCTGCTCGTGCCCCGGGGCGCGCCCCGGGCGGTGCCGGGCCTGCGCCGGCTCACGCATCTGCGGATGACCGAGATGGCACCGGGGGACGTGACGGCGGTGGGCGACGTGGCCGTACGCGCCGTTCCCGCGCGGCACGACGGACGCCGACTGCCCGTCGGCCCGCACCGCTCCCCCGCCCTGGGCTACGTCTTCGAGGGCGAGGCACGCACGTACTTCGCCGGGGACACCGGGCTGTTCGACGCGATGGCGAAGGAGGTCGGGCCGGTCGACGTGGCATTGCTGCCGGTCGGCGGCTGGGGACCGTATCTCGGGGAGGGGCATCTGGACGCGGGGCGGGCGGCCGAGGCGCTGGCCCGGCTCGGGCCGCGCAGTGCGGTGCCGGTGCACTACGGCACGTACTGGCCGATCGGCATGGACGCCGTGCGCCCCCATGAATTCCACGCGCCCGGCCACGAGTTCCAACGGCTCGCGGCGGAGCGCGCGCCCGGCGTGGCGGTGCACCGGCTCGCGCACGGGGAGTGCGTGCGCCCGGAGGTGTCCCGGTGACGGTGTGGGCCGCCGCCACGACGACGGTGCCGTACGAGTCGACCCAGCAGGCGATCGGCTATCCGACGCTGTTCCTGCTGGTGCTGATCGGGGCGCTGGTGCCGGTGATCCCGACGGGCGCGCTGGTGAGTTCGGCGGCGGTGGTGGCGTTTCACCAGACGGCACCGTTCTCGCTGGCGCTGGTGTTCGTGACGGCGTCGACGGCGGCGTTCCTCGGCGATGCGGCGCTGTACTGGCTGGGGCGGCGCGGCATGCGCTCGAAGAACGGCTCGCGCTGGCTGGAGGCGATCCGCTCGCGCGCGCCGGAGGAGCGGCTCACTCAGGCGCAGGAGAAGCTCGCCGAGCACGGTGTGGCCGTGCTGGTGCTGTCCCGGCTGGTTCCTGCGGGGCGGTTGCCGGTGATGCTGGCCTGTCTGCTGGCCGAGTGGCCGATGCGGCGGTTCGCCCGGGGAAACCTTCCGGCGTGTCTGGCGTGGGCGGTCACATATCAGTTGATCGGGATTCTGGGCGGGTCGCTGTTCAAGAAGCCCTGGGAGGGGGTCGTTGCGGCCGTCGTGCTGACGCTGGTCATCAGCGGGGTGCCGAGTTTGTGGAGGCGGATCCGGCCCGCCCGGTGATGTGTCGTTGCGCGGCGCTGGTTCCGGTCGGCCCACTGGCCGTTGGCTAGGCCCTGTCGTTTGGATCAGCTCGGCGTCGCGGGCCCCGGCACGCACATCTGCCGCGTTGTCGTCGGTCGCCGACTCCCCCACTCCCGACATCGCTCGAGCGGGGGTACCCCCATCGCGTCGACTCCCTCCTCCGCCATGCACCTGCACGCACCAGACCCCGCTCGGGTCCGCCAAGAGGAACCGACCCTCACAGCCGAGCCGATCCAAACGACAGGGCTAGTCCAGTACGCGCGATCCCCCCACCGGCAGGTCCCACAGGTTCTCGCGGTCCAGCCCCGCCTTCTCCCACGCCGCCCGCACCCGGGTGAGCGGCTCCAGGACCGGCTCTGCCGACAGGACGAACGCCGCCCAGTGCATCGGCGCCATCCTGCGGGCGCCCAGATCCTGGGCCGCCCGCACCGCCTCCTCCGGGTCGCAGTGGACGTCGCTGAGCCACCAGCGGGGGTCGTAGGCGCCGATGGGGAGCAGGGCGAGGTCGATGCCGGGGTAGCGCTCGCCGATGCGGGTGAACCAGTGGCCGTAGCCCGTGTCGCCGGCGAAGTACACGCGCTGTCCGTCGGGCGCGGTGAGCACCCAGCCGCCCCACAGGCTGCGGCAGGTGTCGATCAGGGTGCGCTTGGACCAGTGGTGGGCCGGGACGAAGTCGAAGCGGACACTGGAGAGTTCGGCCGCCTCCCACCAGTCCAACTCGGTGACCTGCGTGAACCTGCGGCGACGGAACCAGGCGGCGAGGCCGGCCGGCACGAACACGGGGGTGTCGCGCGGGAGTCGGCGCAGCGTGGGGGCGTCCAGGTGGTCGTAGTGGTTGTGGCTGATGACGACCGCGTCGACGCGGGGCAGGGCGCTCCAGGCGACGCCGACGGGGGTGATGCGGGCCGGGGTGCCGAGGATGCGGCGCGACCAGACGGGGTCGGTGAGGACCGTCAGTCCGCCGATCCGGACCACCCAACTGGCATGGCCCGCCCAGGAGACGGCGACCGTGCGCGCGTCCACGCGGGGCACCGGGCCCGGCTCGAAGGGGAGCTTCGGGATGTCGGCCAGGCCCTCCCGGCCGGGGCGTACGGCGCCCTCGCGGGCGAAGCGGGCGAGGGTCTTGATGCCGGGCAGCGGGGCGGTGAGCCGGTCGTGGAAGGTCCGCGGCCACACTCGGCGTTCGCCCAGCGGGCGGGGTGCGGCGAGCGGCGGGAACGCGGGTGCGAAGGGGGGCGGGTCGGCCGGGGAGTCGGCTTCCCGGGTGGTCGTCCGCCGTGGCGTCGACATGGATGAGTCGGACTGCTGCGTCATCGAGGAGGCTCCCATCGCTGAGCTTCGTCACGGAGATCGTCGAAGACCGACTTCAAGTGGATCAACGCGCGGTGCACGTGTGGCAGTTCCAACGGCGAGGGTGACGTGATGCATTCCGCGCGTTCCTCGTCGGTACCGGCCAGCAGGGGGCCGGTGGACAGCCGTACGCGCAGCGCGCCGAGGTCGTCGCCGAAGCGGTGCCCGCCCGGTGCGGGCATGCCGAGCCGCTCGGCGAGGAAGTCCTCCAGGTCCTGCGCGTCCCCCACGCCGTGCGCGGACAGCCCGGCGCGCAGCGGGCCGAGATCGACGTACACGTGCCGTCCGGCCTGCGGGGGCCGCGCCACGGCACCCGCTCCCACGGCGGCCGCGTGCACTGCGGCAGCCACGCGTGCGTGCAGGCGCACGGTGGCGCCGACCCGCGCGGTGACCGGCTCGGGCTCCTCCAGGGCGTACTGGGCCGCGTGGGCGACCGGGCCGGCGATCCGGGCGCCGAGCGCGGTGAGCACGTCGAGCACGCGCGCGTGGAGGCCGTTGCCGGCGTCGGCGGTGGGGAAGCGGGCCACCGCGGCCGGCCAGCCCGGCGGGAGGTGGGCGCCGGACAGGTCGGTGACGACGGTGACTTGTTCGGGCAGCATCTCGGCGGGGCTGACCAGCACCGTGTCGTGGACGGCGTGCACGGTGTCGCGCCAGGTCTCGTCGCTGACGAGGTGCAGTCCCTCTTCGGTGGCCGCCTCCAGGGTCTCGTGCAGCACCTCGGGCGGGGCCACGGTGGCGGTGGGGTCGTCGGCGACGGACAGTACGAGCAGCCGCGGGTCACCGCCCTCGGCGCGGACCCGGCGGACGGTCTCCAGCAGGGCGTAGGGATCCGGCACTCCGCCGCACTCGGCCGGTGTCGCCACGTGGAAGACGGGTCTGCCCAACAGGCGTGCGTACGGCGCCCACCAGGCGGCGCAGGGCCGCGGCACCAGGACGTCGCCGCCGATCGCGGCGGTCAGCGCGAGCAGCAGGGCGGGCGCGCCGGGAGCGGCCACTGCCCGCTCGGGCTCGGTCGGCAGCCCACGCCGGCCCCAGTAACCGCACGCGGCTGCCAGGAGGCCGTCGCCCCCGCCGATCAGCTCGCTCTCGGCCCGGCCGGCGGCGGCCGCGAGGACGGCGGCCAGTTCGGGCAGCACGGGCAGCCCGTCGCCGGGCAGCGGGGGCCCGTAACGGACGGGGCCGTGGCCTTCGAGGTCCGTCGGGCGCATCCTTGCCTCCGCGCTGTGCCAGGTGCCTCAGTGGTTCGTCGTGCGGTGCTCCGTGCGGGTCGGTTGTTCCGTGGTGCGGGTTGCGGGGTTCGTACGGCGAGAGGGGCCGCACGGTGTCTCGTGCACCCCTCGCGCTCCGAGTACCCATCGTGCTCCCACCCCATGGGTGCCGGCAGGGGTCAGTCCTGCGCGGTGGGCGTCTTGCGTCGCAGCCGGTACACCGCACCGCCGGCCGCGCCCGCGATCAGCACACCACCGGCGACGAGGGCCGGGACGGAGTCGGTGAAGGTGCCGCCGTCACCGGCGCGAACGCCGTGGCCGATGGCCGCGCTGTCGCAGTCCTGCGCCTGCGACCCGCTGTGGTCGCCCTTGCCCGAGGGCGCGGCTTCCTCCCACCCGCTCCCGGCCTTGTCGGGCTCGGTGTCGCCCAAGTGGGGCTCGGTGCAGGGATCGCCGCCCCCACCGGCACCGCTCCAGCCGCCCTCGGTGCCGCCCTCGCCGCCGCTCTCCGTGCCGTCCTCGACGCCCTCGCCGACACCCTGGGTTTCGCCGTCCGCGCTGCTGCCCTTGCCCTCGCCTTCGGTACCGCCCTTGCCACCACCACTGCCGAGGGCCACGGTGAGCGTCGCGCTCCACTCCTTTCCCTCCCCGCCGGGCGCCGCCGGGCAGGTGCCGTCCACCGTCCATGCGGAGTCCGGTCCGGCCGCGTCCGGGTCGTCCTCGAAGTTCTCGGCCGGGGGGATGCGGGCGGTGCCGCTGTAGGCGGGCCCGGCGGCCTTCTCGTCGTTGCCGGAGACCCGCTTCAGCTGGACGGTGCCCTCTTCGAAGGCCTGCGAGGTGGCGTCGATGGTCGCCGGAGCGGTGGTGCCGAGGGCGTCGCAGGAGACCGAGACCGTGACCCTGCCGCCGGGGGAGACGGAGCCGGGGCTGACCTCCGCGGTCGGCTCCGCGAAAGCGGCCGAGGCGACGAAGCCCAGGACGACGCCGGCCAGAGCGGCGACGGACAGGGCGCGGGCGGTGCGGCGCATGGGGTGAGCTCCTTCGGCCGGCTGCGGGGTACGACGGTCGTGCCCCCGCAGCCATGACAGCCCGCCGGGCGTCCGGGCGCGCGCGGCCGGGCACCATTCGCGGGACGGGGGCGGCCGAGTGGGTGACGCCGTGCGGGTCGGCCGCTCCCTCAGTTCAGCAGCGCGGCCAAGTCACGCTCCAGCCCCCGCCCCCGCCTGCTGACCACCCCTGCGGCGACGTCCGACAGCTTGCGGTTGGTGCCCTGGGAGATGCGGCGCAGTACGCCGAAGGCGGTGTCGGCGTCGCAGGCGAGGACGTGCATGACGATGCCGCACGCCTGGTCGACGACGGGCCGGGTGCGCAGGGCGGTGCCGAGATGGTCGAGCTCGCTGAGCGCGGCGCGGTAGGAGCGGTCGCGGACCAGGACGCTGGTGGCGAGTTCGCCGAGGGCGTGCACGGGCCCGTGCGCGACGTCCTCCAAGGCGCCTGGCCGGAAGCTGTAGAGACTGAGCGTCACCGTGAGCCCGGAGCGGAGGAACGGGAGCGTGACGCTGGAGCGCACGCCCGAGTCGAGCGCCATGGCGCGGTACTCCGGCCAGCGCTCGTCGCGCAGCAGGTCGGCCGAGTCGACGGGCTCGCCGCGTTCCAGGGCCGCCGGGATGGGCCCGTCCCCGCAGCGGAGCTGCACCGCGACGAGTCCGGCGAGGTCGGGGTGGGTGACGGCGGCGGGCCTCTCGGCACCCGCCTCGGCGACCATGCTGCTCGCGCCGCAGCAGTCGGCGGTGCAGCGCATGGCCTGTTCGACCAGTTCGGACAGCCTGCGCCCCGGCAGGGCGGCTTCGGCGGACTGGTCTCCCCAGCGACCGACGCGATCGTGAGCGGGCATCCTCAACTCCTCCTCATTTTGGGCGCTTTCCCGGTACTGCGCGGGGAAAACAGTGGGAGAAACGGGGGGACCAGTTGGAGCCCCGCCGCCCCGGGCCACATCACGGCGAGCTAGGTTCGTCCTCATGGCGAAGACCGACGAATTCGGTGAAGAACTTACGGATTTCGTGCGCCGCGTCGCGGAACTCAAGGCGGCGCGAACCGTTTCGGGAGGGGACCTGCCGACCGTCCTGGACGCGGCCATCTTCGAACTGGACCATGTCGCCGCCCGGTTGTGGCCGTCGTACGAGCGGCTGACCTCGGGCGAGCTGCCCCGTACGACATCCACCGACCGTCAGGAACAGCACCTGCTGCGGGCGGTGTTCCAGCGGTTTCCGCTGCCGGTCGCGCTGGTGGACCGGGAAGCGGTGGTGCGCCGGCTGAACTTCGCGGCGACGTCCTTCACCGGCGTCCGGGCGGGCTATGCGACAGGCCGGCCGCTGACCGGGTTCCTCGCCCACGCGGACCGGGCGGCGTTCCGTTCGCAGGCCGCCGCGGTGGCACGCGGCGAGGGCGACCGCAGCCTGACCGTGCACCTCCAGCAGCGCCCGTCCGTCCCGGTCCACGCGACCCTGACGGCCGTACGCCCGAGCGGGGAGCCCCACACCACCGTGCTGGTGGTGCTTCAGCCCGGCGACCTCGGCGCGACCGGCGCCCCGGCTCCGGGCGACAGCCCGACGGCCCAGATCCCCGACCTCACCGAGACCACCCGGCACGCGGCCCTGATGGACGTCCTGGACGAGATGACCACGACCCTGCTGACGGCACCGCGCGGCGACCGCGAGGCAGTCGTCCGGCGCGCGGCCCGGGTCCTGCACGGCCGCTTCGCCGACTGGGTCATCGCCGACACGGGCACGGCCGGCACGACCGGACTGTCCCGTACGACCGTGCTGGCCCCTTCGGAGAAGGAGGCGAAGACGCTGGCGGCCCAGTCGCCGGCCGGCTGCCCCCTCGCCGTGGAGACGGCACGCACCGCCTCCCCGGCTCTCCAGGTCCGCCCGCCGGACCCGGACGCCTTCGGCCATGATGCCGACGGCGCCCCGGTCCTCGTACAGGCGAACGTCACGTCACTGCTGTGTGTGCCGCTCGCCGTGGAGGGCGCCGTGGCAGGCGTCCTCACGCTGTTCAGGTGCGGCGCCCGCCTGACGTTCTCGATGGCGGAGGCGCGGGCGATGGACACCATGTCCCGCCACATCGCACTGGCGGTGACGGGAACGCCCTGAGCGGCGCGTGGCCATGTCAGCCCACGTCATCGAGCACTTGCTCGCGCACCCGGCTGCAGCACCGGCTGATCAGCCTGGACACGTGCATCTGCGAGATACCGAGCTGTTCGGCGATCCGGCTCTGCGTCATGTCCCCGAAGAAGCGCATGTACAAAATGGCGCGCTCACGCTCGGGCAGGGCCGCCAGCCGCGGCGCCACTGACTCGCGGTCCACGACCGTGTCCAGCGCGGGATCGGCGGAGCCCAGCGCGTCGCTGAGCGAGTAGCCGTCCTCACTGCCGGGCAGCTCCGCGTCCAGCGACAGGGCGGTGAAGCTCTCCAGCGCCTCCAGACCGACCTTGACGTCGGCCTCGCTCATGTCGGCGTGCTTTGCGATCTCCGCGACGGTCGGCCTGCGGCCCGAGACGGTCTGCAGGTCCTGGACCACGAACCGCACGCGGTTACGCAGATCCTGGACGCGGCGCGGCACGTGCAGGGTCCACATGTGGTCGCGGAAGTGGCGCTTGATCTCGCCGGTGATGGTGGGCACGGCATAGCTCTCGAAGGCGTGGCCGCGCTCGGGGTCGTAGCGGTCGACGGCCTTGACCAGCCCGAGGGCGGCCACCTGGCGCAGGTCGTCGAAGCTCTCGCCGCGGCTGCGGAAACGTCCCGCGAGCCGGTCGGCCATGGGCAGCCACGCCTCGACGATCCTCTCGCGGAGGGTGTCGCGCTGCTGCCCCTCGGGCAGCGTGGCGAGCTTGCGGAAGTCCTCGGCGGTGTCGGGGGCGTCGTCGTGCGGGTGGTGCTTCGCGCTCACTGAGGTGGGCATCGTGCGTCGCAACTCCCTTGGTTGTGCTTTGGCTTGGACGGTCACCGAGGGAGTGCGGGCATGCGCCGGGGACCGGACACACCCGTGGCGGGAATTGCCGCTCCCACGGACGTGCCTCCTGTCCGAAGCACTGGTTGTTCGCCTGCCCTCACCCTCGGTCCGCAAACCCCTACGCAGGTTTCCGTTTTCCGCCCGCGCGCGGGGTCACTCGGACCGGTGCCGCGCAGTCCCACTGAGCCCAGGAGGTCCCGCATGAGCACCAAGGTCGCCGATCACGTCCTGCAGCGCCTGCGCGAGTGGGGTGTGGAGCACGTCTTCGGGTATCCCGGCGACGGCATCAACGGCCTGCTCGCCGCGTGGGGACGCGCCGACAACCAGCCCCTGTTCATCCAGTCCCGGCACGAGGAGATGTCCGCGTTCCAGGCGGTCGGCTACGCCAAGTTCAGCGGGCGTCTCGGGGTGTGCGTGGCGACCTCAGGGCCCGGCGCGATCCACCTGCTCAACGGCCTGTACGACGCCAAGCTCGACCACGTCCCCGTCCTGGCGATCGTCGGCCAGACGCACCGCACCGCGATGGGCGGCTCGTACCAGCAGGAAGTGGATCTGCACTCGCTCTACAAGGACGCCGCCTCGGACTTCGTGGAGACGGTGACCGTCCCCGAGCAGCTCCCGAACGTCCTGGACCGGGCGATCCGCACCGCCTACGCGCGCCGCGCCCCCACGGCGATCATCATTCCCGGCGACGTCCAGGAACTCGAGTACTCCGCCCCCACGCACGACTTCAAGATGGTCCCCTCCAGCCTGGACAGCGGCGGCTGGACGGCGACCCCGGCGGACGACTCGGTGCGCCGCGCGGCCGAGATCCTGAACTCCGGTGACAAGGTGGCCATCCTGGTCGGCCAGGGCGCATCCGGCGCACGGGCCGAAGTGGAGCAGATCGCCGAACTGCTCGGCGCCGGCGTGGCCAAGGCGCTGCTCGGCAAGGACGCCCTGAGCGACGAACTGCCGTACGTCACCGGCGCGATCGGCCTGCTGGGCACCCGACCGTCGTACGAGCTCATGCGGGACTGCGACACCCTGCTGACGATCGGGTCCTCCTTCCCCTACTCGCAGTTCCTGCCCGACTTCGGCGAGGCGCGGGGGGTGCAGATCGACATCGATCCGCACATGATCGGGATGCGCTATCCGTACGAGGTCAATCTCGTCGGCGACGCAAAGGCCACGCTGGAGCGGCTGATCCCGCTGATCCGCTCCGAGGAGCGCGGCCGCGAGTGGTACGACACGGTGTGCGACAACGTGGCGCGCTGGCACGAGATCATGGACCGGCGGGCGAAGCTGTCGGCCGACCCCATCAACCCGGAGTACGTCACCCGCGCCCTGGACCCGCTGCTCCCCGACAACGCGATCGTCTCCTCCGACTCGGGTTCGGCGGCGAACTGGTACGCCCGCCACCTGACGATGCGGCCCGGCATGCGCGGGTCGCTGTCCGGGACGCTCGCGACGATGGGCTGCGGTGTGCCGTACGCGATCGGGGCCAAGTTCGCCCACCCGGACCGTCCGGCGATCGCGCTGGTCGGGGACGGGGCGATGCAGATGAACGGCCTGGCGGAGCTGATCACCGCGGCGAAGTACAAGCACCTGTGGGAGGACCCGCGCCTGGTCGTGGGCATCTTCAACAACCACGACCTCAACCAGGTCACCTGGGAGATGCGCGCCATGGGGGGCGCCCCGTCCTTCCTGCCGTCCCAGGAGCTCCCCGACGTCCAGTACGCCGCCTTCGCCCGCTCCCTCGGCCTGACCGGCATCCGGGTGGAGAAGCCGGAGGACGTGGCGGCCGCCTGGCGCGCGGGGCTGGAGGCGGACGGCCCCGCGGTGATCGAGTTCCTCACCGACCCGGCCGTACCGCCGATCCCGCCGCACGCCACCTGGGACCAGATGGAGGCGACGGCCGCGTCGATCCTGAAGGGGGACGCGGATCGCGGGTCGATGATCCGCCAGGGGTTCAAGGCGAAGATGCAGGAGTTTCTGCCTGGGCGGGACAAGAAGAGCGACTGAGCAGGACCGGAGCCGCGAAGCGGCAGGGGCACACCGGAGAAGCAGCACACCGCAGGGGCGGCGCCTCAGTGGCCGAGCGCCGCCCCTTCTGGGCGGTCCTCGTCCGGTTCCCTCGGCAGCAGCACTTCCTCGTAGCGGCCCAGTGCCAGGACAGCGCCGAGCATGAGAAGCGGGAGTAGCACAGCGAGCAGTGCCATGACCTGGTCCTTCCCCAGAACCGTACATGTGTGGGGGGATGAGATCCGGGTCACCCTCCCTGCCGTCGGCAAACCCTGTGTCGGCGTCCGATGCGCGGGTACGCGGTGCGGACGCGAAGATCTGGAGGGAGTCATGCAGCGAGGCAGCGCTCGGCTGAGCGTCCATCGTGACGACGAGATGAAGCACGAACTGCAAGGGCTGCTGCGATCCGGGCATCCCACCCGGACGGAGGAGTGGCACGATCCGGAACCGACCGCCGACGACGACCTGGAGGTCGCGGGCGGCCCGGTGGCGCCGGGGACGTCCACGGCCTCCCTGGCGGTGGTCCGGCTGGAGCTGGCCCGGTTCCTGGGCCGCAGCTCGTTCCCGGCGACCCCACGGGAGCTGATGGGCGTGCTGCGCCGCGGATACGCCCCCGACGCCCTGGTCGAGCCGATGGAGCGCCTGCCGCGCTCGACGCGCTACGCCAACGTCCAGGAGCTGGCCGAGGCCCTGACCGGGGGCGGGCGGTCCACGCGCCGGAGGAACGCATAGCGGCCCGGTCGGTGGGTGCTGCGGGCGGGGTCACACCGCCACGGCCGCGGCACCCGTCACCGGCCGGGAACGCAGGAGGGCCAGTGATGGCTGAATTCGTGAAGGACGTCATGACCCCGGGCGTGGTCGCCGTCCGCCCGGACGCCTCGCTCGTCGAGGCGGCACAGCTGATGCGGGCACAGGACATCGGTGATGTCGTGGTGGCCGACGGCCAGGACGTCGTGGGCGTCCTCACCGACCGTGACATCACGGTGCGGGCGGTCGCGGACGGCGCCGATCCGCTGACGGTGAGCGTCCGCTCGGTGTGCACGCGCAACCCGGTGGTGATCGACCCGGGCGAACGGTTGTCCGTCGCGGTCGCGTTGATGCGCGAGCACGCCGTACGGCGGCTGCCGGTCGTCGAGAACGGGCTGCCGGTCGGCGTCCTCAGCCTCGGGGACCTCGCGGAGACCGAGGATCCCGGCTCCGCGCTGGCGGACATCAGCCGCGCCGCTCCGGGCGAGTGAGCGTATGAGCCAAGACCGGCCCGGCGGGATCAGCGCGTACCGCGCCACCGTCGACGTCAGCGGCGCCACCGTCCGCCAGCTGATGTACGGGCTGCTGCCCAGCCGGTTCGCGCCGGGCCTCACCGACTGGTGGATGCACCGGCGGACTGCTGCTGAGCGTGCAGTCGGGCGCGACCGGGGCGCACGAGGCGACCGCGCTGCGGGACGTGCGTACGGCCGTCGACAGCGCCCGCGAGGTCAAGCCGGTCGAGCAGCACATCCACAGCTTTCTGGAGTCGCTGCCGTTCGGCTGGCCGGCCGCGATCATGTGCCTGCACGCCGACCAGGTCAAGTCCCTGCTGCGCGGCGGCTGCGGCAATCACCCACGCGCGGCGTCTCGTGCCGCGCCGGCGACCAGCTGCCGCGTGCCTACCGGGCAGGCATCGGCGTCGCCATCGGCACCTGCGTGCTGCTGCCGTACGGCGAGGAGCTGATGCGCTGCGTGCGTGCCCGCCGACGGGACAAGAAGCGCTTCACGAGCGACGAGGCCCACTTCAGGGCCGCGAAAGAGAGTTGAGCATCATGCGTATCGCATTTCTGACCGCCCCCGAGGGCGTCGAGCAGGTCGAGCTCACCGATCCGTGGCAGGCGGCGGTGCAGGCGGGTCATGAACCGGTGCTCGTGTCGACGAAGCCGGGCACGATCCAGGCCTTCCACCATCTCGACAAGGCCGACAAGTTCCCCGTGCAGGAGGTCGTGGGCGAGACGTCGGCCGACTCCTTCGGCGGGCTGGTCCTGCCGGGCGGGGTAGCCAACCCGGACTATCTGCGCACGAACAGCAAGGCCGTCGCGTTCGTGCGGGACTTCTTCGAGCAGGGCCGGCCGGTCGCCGCGATCTGCCATGCCGCGTGGACGCTGGTGGAGGCGGACGTCGTACGCGGCCGGGTGCTGACCTCCTGGCCGAGCCTGCGGACGGACATCCGCAACGCGGGCGGCACCTGGGTCGACGAGCAGGTGCGGATCTGCGACCACGGCAACAACAAGCTGGTCACCAGCCGCAAGCCGGACGATCTGAAGGCGTTCTGCGAGACGTTCCTGGAGGTGTTCGCCAGGGAGTCAAAGAGGGAGGCCGTCTGACGCGGGCCCACCTCGTCCGGGGGTGCCCGTGCTCACCCCGCGCCGCGGTCGCGGGCACCCTCGCGGGTGCGTCCCGAGGCCACGGTGCGGCGTGGGTTGCGGCGCAGGTATTCGCCCTCCAGCTGCGCCATGCGATCGTTGTGGGCCCGCAGCGCGTCGTTCGAGCCGTACAGCAGCGTGTCGTGGCGCGTCCGGTGGATCGTCTCCAGCTCCTTCATGAGCTGCTGGTCGTCCAGCCGGCCGGGGTCGACTCCGGTCATGGTGGTACCCCGCTCGTCGTGTTCAATCATGCGGTCCGGGTACCCGCCCGCTGAGCACACAGCACCCGAGCGGAATACGGGAGACAGCCATGGATCTCGCCTTCCTGCATCCACTGTACGAACACCCCGGGCCCTGGGCCTCCGTGTACGTGGGCACGTCCCGGCATACGGAGGACACCCCGCATGAGCGGCACCTGACGGCCAGGGCCCTGACCCGCGAGCTGGCCGGGCAGGGCACCGAGGACGCGACCTGCCGGGCCGTACGGGACGCACTGGAAGGACTGGAGCACTCATCGGAGCCGCACGGCCGCGCGATCTTCGCCCGGGCGGGTGAGGTGGCCCTGGATCCGCCCCTGGCCCGTGCCCCGCAGCGCGACAGCGCCCAATGGGCGCCGCTGGCCCACACCTCTCCCCTGCTGGAGCTGGCGGGCGAGGACCCGGTGTGCGTGGTGGCGTACGTCGACCGCAGGGGCGCCGCCTTCGAGCTGCGCACCGCGCTGGGCCGGCAGGACGTCGGCGCGGTCACCGGGCGGCAGCATCCGGTGCACCGCACGAGCACGGTCGACTGGTCCGAACGGCACTTCCAGCTCAAGGTGGAGAACACCTGGGAGCACAACGCGGCCGAGATCGCCGACGCGCTCACCGTCTGCCAGGAAGAGACCCGCGCCGACCTGCTGATCCTCGTGGGCGACGACCGCGAGCGGCGGACCGTGCACGAACGCCTGCCGCAGCGGCTGCACGACCTCGTGGTCGAGGCCCCGCACGGCACCGGCAGCCGACTGCTCGACGAGGACGTCGAACAGGCCCGCGCGGATCACGTACGGCAGCGGGCGGCCCGGGAGCTGGAACGGTTCCTGGCGGCGCGCGAGCCCGGGCCGGAGGGCCGCGCCGGAGCCGTGGAGGGCGTACCCGCCCTGATGGAGGCCGCGCGCGAGCACCGCATCGACGAACTCCTGATCCGCCCGGACAGCCCCGACGCCCACCGGGAGGTCTGGGTCGGCGAGGACCCGGACCAGCTGGCGGTACGCCGCACCGACCTGAAGATCCTCGGCGAACAGAACTCCTGGTCGGCCCGGGCCGACGACGCCCTGCTCCGGTGCGCGGTCGCGACGGGCGCCGGCGCGTTGTCGGTCTCCCCGACCGGACCGGAGAAGGACCCGGCGGGCGGCTTGGGGGCACTGCTGCGCTGGACGTGAGCGGTCAGTGCGCTACCGCGCCCGCTCCACCCTCCGCTCGTCCCACACCGGCTCCGGAGTCTCACGGACACGCCCGTCACTGCCGAACACCAGATATCGATCGAACGACCGAGCGAACCACCGGTCGTGCGTGACGGCCAGCACCGTCCCCTCGAAGGCCTCCAGCCCTTCCTGCAGAGCCTCGGCGGACTCCAGGTCGAGGTTGTCCGTCGGCTCGTCGAGGAGCAGCGCGGTAACACCCTCCAGCTCCAGCAGAAGGATCTGGAAGCGGGCCTGCTGCCCCCCGGAGAGCCGGTCGAAGGTCTGCTCGGCCTGCTGGGTCAGCTCGTAGCGCCGCAGGCGGGACATCGCGGCCCCTCGATCCTGGGCGTGCTCCTTCCACAGAATGTCGAGCAGGGTCCGCCCCATCAGCTCGGGGTGCGCGTGCGTCTGCGCGAAGTGCCCCGGCACGACACGCGCCCCGAGCTTCCACTCCCCCGTGTGCGCCACGCCCTCCCCGGCCAGCAGCCGCAGGAAGTGCGACTTGCCGGACCCGTTGGAGCCGAGGACGGCGACACGTTCGCCGTAGAAGACCTCCAGGGAGAACGGCTTCATCAGACCCGTGAGCTCAAGCGCCTCGCAGGTGACGGCCCGCACCCCGGTACGCCCGCCCTTCAGCCGCATCCTGATGTCCTGCTCGCGCGGCGGTTCCGGCGGCGGCCCCGCCTCCTCGAACTTGCGCAGCCGGGTCTGGGCGGCGCGGTAGCGGGAGGCCATGTCGGGGCTGTTCTCGGCGGCTTGACGCAGTGCCAGCACCAGCTTCTTCAGCTGGGCATGCTTCTCGTCCCAGCGTTTGCGCAACTCCTCGAAACGGGCGAAGCGGGCGCGCCGGGCCTCGTGATAGGTGGCGAAGCCGCCACCGTGCACCCAGGCGTCCGCGCCCGCCGGTGAGGGCTCGACAGAGACGATCTTCTCTGCGGCGCGGGCCAGGAGTTCACGGTCGTGGGAGACGAAGAGGACCGTCTTACGGGTCTCCTTCAGCCGCTCCTCCAGCCAGCGCTTGCCGGGCACGTCGAGGTAGTTGTCGGGCTCGTCGAGCAGCAGCACCTCGTCGGTGCCCCGCAGGAGCGCCTCCAGCACGAGCCGCTTCTGCTCACCGCCGGACAGCGTGCTCACCTGCCGCCACTGCGCCTTCTCGTACGGCACGCCGAGCGCGGCCGTGGTGCACATGTCCCACAGCGTCTCGGCCTCGTAGCCGCGTGCCTCCGCCCAGTCTGCGAGGGCCTGCGCGTATTTCAGCTGGGCGGCCTCGTCGTCGACGGTCATGATCCCGTGCTCGGCGACGTCGACCGCCTTCGCTGCCTCGCGGATCCGGGGCGGCGCGACCGACACCAGCAGGTCGCGTACGGTCGTCTCGTCCCGTACGGACCCCACGAACTGCCGCATCACGCCGAGCCCGCCACTGACGGTGACGGTGCCGCCGTGCGGCTTCAGCTCTCCCGAGATGAGCCGCAGCAGGGTCGTCTTCCCGGCACCGTTGGGGCCGACCAGCGCCACGACGGCCCCTTCTCCCACCCGGAAGGACACGTCGCCGAGCAACGCCCTCCCGTCGGGGAGGTAGTACTCGAGGTGCGCGGCTTCCAGATGTCCCATGGGGTCGAATTGTGGGGGCTGCAGCGGAGCCCGGGCAAACGCATATTCCGAAGGCCGGGCGGTTTAGGACTCCCGGCCCTACGGCGCATCCTCGTCGACGGCCTGTCCGGCCGGTCCGCTGTCGCCGGCGGGAGTGACGACCGCTCCCGCCCACGAGAGCGCCTTCCAGCCGCTTTCGGGCGTCCCTTCCAGGACCACCACCCCGGTGTTGTCGAGCGGGTGCGCCGCGGCGAAGGGGACGTCGACGTTGGCGGCCCGGGCCGCCGTCCACATCCGGATCACGGCGCCGTGGCTGACCATCGCGACGGCCCCGGCCCCGCTGTCGGCGGCCTCGGCGACGACGGAGTCGTAGCGCGCCAGCACCTCCGCGCCGCTCTCGCCGCCCGGCATACGCAGTTCGGTGTCGCCGGCCGCCCAGGCGAACACGGTCTTCATGTAGCTGTGCCCGGCCTCCGTGTCGCCGCGCAGCATCTCCAGATCGCCCGCGAACACCTCACGGATCCCGTCCCGGACGAGCACCTCCAGGTCGCGAGCGGCGGCCAGCGGGGCGGCGGTGCGCTGGGTGCGGATCAGGGTGGAGGCGTAGATCGCGTCGATGTCCTCGTCGGCCAGCGCCGCGGGCAGTGCGGCGGCCTGCTGCTCGCCGAGCGCGGTCAGGCCGGCGCCCGGGACGGCCGTGTCCAGCAGATAGTCCAGGTTGGCGGTGGTCTGACCGTGGCGGACGAGGAGCAGGCGCATGTACGGGTTCCTCCGTGTGTCGGTCACCACCGGCCGGACAGCAATCGGCCACTTCAGGGTACCCACCCCTGTATGAGCCCAGACGTCGACCTCACCCTGCCCAAGCCTGGCCGCCATGCCCTGCGCAATCGGCTCCTCGCGCTCGACTCCCGGCTGTTCGAGTTCGCCGCCGAACGGAACTGGCCGTATGCCGAGCGGGTCCTGCCGCGGCTGAGCCGGAGCGCGAACCACGGAGTGCTGTGGTTCGCGGCGGCGGCCGCCATGGCCGCGAGCCGGACACCCCGGGGCCGCCGGGCCGCGGCCCGGGGCCTCGCCTCGTTGAGCCTGGCCTCGCTGACCATCAACACCCTCGGCAAGCGGTCGGTGCGCCGCCCCCGCCCCGTCCTGGACGCCGTACCGGCGGTCCGGCAGCTGAAGCGGCAGCCGATCACCACGTCGTTCCCGTCCGGTCACGCCGCGTCGGCGGCCGCGTTCGCCACGGGTGTCGCCCTGGAGTCGCCCGCGTGGGGCCTGGCGGTGGCCCCGATCGCCTGGTCGGTCGCGCTGTCGCGGGTGTACACCGGCGTCCACTTCCCGAGCGACGTGCTGGCGGGCGCGGCCCTGGGCGCGGGTGCCGCGTTCGCGGTACGGGGCCTGGTGCCGACGCGTGACCGGGCGGTCCCACCGGCCCGGCCCCGTACGGACGTCCCATCGCTGACCGAGGGAGACGGCCTGGTCATGGTGGCGAACAAGGGGTCGGGCAGCTCCGACCGGGTGCACGCGCTGCTGGACATGCTGCCGCGCGCCGAGCTCGTCGAGTGCGAACCGGACGACACCCCGGCCGAGTTGCGCAAGGCGGCGGAGCGGGCCCGGGTGCTCGGTGTGTGCGGCGGCGACGGCACGGTGAACGCGGCCGCGGAGGTCGCGCTGTCGCACGGGCTGCCCCTCGCGGTGCTGCCCGGCGGCACGTTGAACCACTTCGCCCTCGACCTGGGCGTGGAGGACGAACGCGATCTGAGCCGGGCCATCCAGCGCGGCGAGGCCGTGCGCGTGGACGTGGGCCGGTTCACCTGCGACGGACAGCAGGGTCTGTTCCTCAACACGTGCAGCCTCGGCGTGTATCCGGAGCTGGTGCGCGAGAGGGAACGCTTCGAGCACCGGGTCGGCACCTGGCCGGCCGGAGTGCTCGCGGCGCTGCGCGTCCTGCGCAGCGACCGCCACCCGCTGCACACCGAAGTCGCCGGCCGCGCCCACCCGTTGTGGATGCTGTTCGCCGGCAACGGCACGTACCACCGGATGGGCCTGGCCCCCGCCCGGCGCCTGAATCTCGCGGACGGCGTGCTCGACGTACGGGTCGTGCACGGCGGCCGCCGGCCCGCACTGCGCCTGCTCGCGGCCGCCGTTGCGGGCCCGCTGACCCGCTCCCCCGCCCACGCCGCGGTCCAGGTCGGCCGACTGCACCTGTCCGGCGTCACACCGGGCGCGCTGCTCGCGTACGACGGCGAAGTCACCGAGGTGGGCGGCGAGGTGACGCTGGAGAAACTGCCGGAGGCGCTGACGGTCTACCGGCCGCTGCGCGGCGCATGATCAGCCACGAGAGCCTTCGGGCTTGTCCAGATAGTAAAACGTAGGTCTCAGCATTCGACATGCGCGCGTACGGTGTCGGGTACCGCCCCGGGGCCGTACGCCCCCTGAGCCGTTACGACGAGACGAGGGGAACCGGCATGTCGAAGCCACATGCGAAGCCGCAGGAGACCGCCGTCTACACGCACGGGCACCACGAGTCGGTGCTGCGTTCGCACACCTGGCGCACCGCCGCCAACTCGGCGGCCTACCTGCTCGGTTCGCTGAAGCCGCACATGTCGGTCCTGGACGTCGGCTGCGGCCCGGGCACGATCACCGCCGACCTGGCGGCCCTGGTCCCCGACGGGCACGTCACCGGCGTCGACCGGGCACCGGAGATCCTGGAGCAGGCCCGGGCCACGGCCACCGGACGCGGTCTGGCGAACGTCGGCTTCACGGTCGCCGACGTGCACGCCCTGGACTTCCCGGACGACACGTTCTGCGTGGTCCACGCCCACCAGGTGCTCCAGCACGTCGGCGATCCGGTCGGGGCGCTGCGCGAGATGAAGCGGGTGACCAGGCCGGGCGGCTTCATCGCGGTCCGGGACTCGGACTACGCGGCCATGGCCTGGTATCCGGCCTCCCGAGGGATGGACGCCTGGCTGGACCTGTACCGCCGGGTCGCCCGCGCCAACGGCGGCGAGCCGGACGCCGGACGCCGGCTGCGGTCCTGGGCGCTACGGGCGGGGCTCACGGACATCACGGCCACGTCGAGCACCTGGACCTTCGCGACGCCGGACGAGCGGGCCTGGTGGAGCGGGCTGTGGGCGGATCGCACGCTGGCCTCTGCGTATGCCGAGCGGGCCACCGAGGGCGGGCACGCGAGTGCGGAGCAGTTGCGGGCCGTATCGGAGGCCTGGCAGGAGTGGGGGTGCCACGACGACGGCTGGTTCAGCGTGCTGCACGGGGAAATTCTGTGCCGAAAGGACGCCTGAATCGCGCCTTTCTGGTAACTCGGCGAGCAGGAGGTCAAACTATGGTTCCTATTCTGCTCGTACTGCTACTGGCTCTGATTCTCTTCGGCGCCGGATTTGCACTGAAGGCACTGTGGTGGATCGCGATCGTGGTCCTCGTTCTGTGGCTCCTGGGATTCGTGATGCGCGGTACGACCGCAGCAGGAGGCAGGGGCCGCTGGTATCGGTGGTGAGAAAAAGGATATGCCGGGAGTGAACTGAATTCGCTGAACTGAATTCACTCCCGGGGAAGCAGCGGTCCCAGCGGCCCGAGGTCCAGATTGAGGTCCTCGGGCCGCAGTCCGTAGCGCTCGCGCAGCTCGGTCATGCGATCGTCGAGCAGCATCAGCGTGAGCCCGATGCGCTCCTCCTGCTCCTCGCTCAGCTCGCCCGTGTCGAAGCGGCGCACCGCTTGGCGCTCCATGAGCTGACGCAGCAACTCCACGACCGTCAGGACGAGTTTCACGAGGTCGCGTTCCACGGTGTCGGGTTCGAGGTCCAGACGGTTGCGCTGTGATGTCACGTCAACTCCCCCCAGGGCGACGGAACCTGCTCGTTGACGGAGCTGATCAGTGCGTTCAGGTCGATACGGACGAGGTCGACGTCCGCGATGCGCAGCGTGATGTCCCCCGTGACGACGACGCCCCCGGCGAGCAGCCGGTCGAGCAGGTCCACGAGGGCGATCTCACGGCGTTCCACGACGGTCACTGCCGCTCCTCCCCTTCCTCCGCGAACTCCTCGGTGAAGGAATAGGCCGCCCAGGGCCCGGTGAGTTCGACGCGGATTCCGGGGGCGTCGTCCTTCTCCCGGTCCACCAGTTCCACGAATTCCTCGGAAACCGCGCGCGGCACCAGATAGGCGGCGTTGAGCATATTCTGCCCGGACGCCCCGGAAAGGGTGGCGCTCTGGGGGGCGTGCAGCCGGGAATCCTCGGCGAACGCGGAGAGTTTTTCGTGCAGCCGGCCGGCCAATGCGGTGGCCTTTTGCCACACGTCCTCGCGGGCCCGCGTCTGCATGCGACGCCGGCGCAGATAGTCGCGGCCCGACGTGCCCGCGGGCTCCGGCCGGCCGGTCTCCGCGGGCTCGGCGGGCTGCGCGGCCTCCGTTTCGGCGTACACCTTCACGCCCCACTCGACCCGCCCCTCGAGCCGGTCGAGGATGCGGTGGAAGTCCTCCTCGCGGGCCTCCATCATCGTCCGTACGCCGCTGTCGTCCCGGAAGACCGTGGCGAGCCGCAGCGGCAGCGGGGTGGTGACGGCGGTGAGCGCGTCGATGACCGTCTGGTGGGCGCGGGCCGTCGCCGTGAGCCAGTCCATGTCCTCCAGATGGGCCCGCAGCGGCTCCTCGGCGAAGTCCGCCTCGGGCACCGTACTGACGACGGCGATCAGCCCGTGGTGGGTCAGCTGCTTCGGTGGCGCCCCGGCCACCCCCGTCAGCTGGGCCTGGAGGGCCGAGCGAAAGGGGCGGCAGACGGCGTACACGTAGCGCAGTGCGGTCATGAGGCCTCCTCCTGTGCCCGGGCCGGCTCCAGCTGGGCCAGGCGCTCGCGCAACTCGGCGTTCTCCCGGGTGAGTTCGTCGCGGCGGGCCCGCGTGGACAGTGCCGGGTCGTCCTCCCACCAGTCGATGCCCATCTCCTTCGCCTTGTCCACC
This sequence comes from Streptomyces sp. R11, assembly GCF_041051905.1. NCBI lineage: Bacteria > Bacillati > Actinomycetota > Actinomycetes > Kitasatosporales > Streptomycetaceae > Streptomyces > Streptomyces sp. R11. Next base: position 7,552,501 of record NZ_CP163432.1, on the reverse strand, counting down.
GAGGCGACGATGAGCCTCAGCTTGATGGTGAGGAGTTCGATGTCGAGCAGGTTGATCCGGATGTCGCCGGCGATGACCACGCCCTTGTCAAGCACGCGCTCAAGGATGTCGGCGAGGTTGGCGCCGCTGTCGTGGCCGTAGGGCTGGGGCATCCGCCCGGGAGTCGTCATCGGCGGCTCCCGCCACCGGCGTGCGCGTCCTCGTACTCAGCCTCGGGCTCTTCCTCGTACTCAGCCTCGGGCTCCTCCTCGTCCTCGTATTCGGCCTCGTCCTCGCCGTCGGACTCGTACTCGCCCTCCGGTTCCTCCGCGTCCTCGTCCGCGTACTCGCCGCTCTCCGCGTCCTCGTCCTCCTCCTCGGCGCGAGGCGTCTCCTCGTCCTCCTCCTCTTCTCCTTCGTACGCCTCCTCGTCCTCCTCCGCGACCGCGTCCTCATGGCTGCGGACGACCTCGCCGTCGCGGATCTCCCCGCGCCAGCCGTCTGCCGCCTCTCCCTTGAGGGTGATGAAGCGGACGTAGTTCTTGAGGTCGAGGCGAGCACGGCGGCCCTGGGCGCGCCAGATGTTGCCGGTCTTCTCGAACAGGCCACTGGGGTAGTACTCGATCACCAGCAGGACCCGGGTGAGGTTCTCGGCGAGCCGGTGGAAGGAGACGACACCCTTCGTGGTGCCCTTGGCGCCCTCCGACGTCCACGCGATGCGGTCGTCGGGAACCTGCTCGGTGGTGTGCGCCTTCCAGCTGCGGTTGGACCAGAAGACCTTCAGCTGCCAGTCGGATTTCGTGTCGTCGGCGCGGCTCGCGTTCTTCACGCCCTTCGTGAAGGTGCTGAAGTCCTGGTACTGGGTCCACTGGTCGTACGCGGTGCGCAGTGGGACGCCCACATCGACGTACTCGAGGATGACGGTGGGCTTCTTGCCCGCCCCCTTGCCTTTGCCCTTGCCGCCGACGAGGTTCTTCAGCGCCCCGGTCACGCTGTCCTTGGCCCGGGAGGCGCCCAGCTCCAGGGCGGAGCGCAGGGGGCCCTTGCCCTCGGCGAGCTTGCGGCCGCCGTCCAGGGCGAGCTTGGCGAAGCCCGGGCTCTTGCCGTCGGCTATGTCGTTCAGCTTCCCCGTGCTCTCGCCGAGCTTGCGGCCGGCACCGGTCAGCAGCCGCGTGGCCTGTGCGGCCACGTAGTCCCGCAGTTCGGCCTTGAGCCGGTCGGCGGCCTCGCTCCGGGCCACGCCGCTGAGCGATTCCTTCGCCCCACGGGCCGTCGAACTCGCAGATCCGAGCGTTTCGGTCATCGCTCGCCACCACCCTTCGGCACCCGGGCCCGCGCGCTACGGGCGGCCCCGCTTGCGGCGGTCGTCTTCTTGGCGGCCGTCTTCTTCCCTGTCGTCTTCTTGGCCGCGGTCTTCTTCGCGGGGGCCTTCTTGGTCGCGCTCTTCTTGGCAGGCGCCTTCTTGGCCGCGGTCTTCTTCGCGGGGGCCTTCTCCGCCGGAGCCTTCTTGGCGGCCTTCCGACGCGGCGCCTCCTCGGGCTCCTCGTCCTCGGCCTCGGGCTCCTCGGACTCCGGCTCCTCGGACTCCTCGTCCTCCAGGCCCAGATCCGGCGTCTCGGGGACCACACCCTCCAGCTGGTCACGCACCTGTGCGGTACGCCCGTGCAGCCGGTCGGCGAGAGCGTCGAGCTGCCGCTCGACGAGGGCGCCCGAAGCGGCCTGTCCGACACCACGCAGGTCCTCGCGCAGCTGGTCCCCGATCTCCTTGAACTGCGGGTTGTTCTGCAGTTGCTGGGACACCAGATCCGCGAGCGCCCGCGGGCTCAGCTGCATCCGCTTACCGGCCACCATGGTGCCGATGGCGAATGCCAGTTTCATCTTCTTCGTACGTCCGAGGACGTACCCGGCCCCTACCGCGAGGCCGAGTGCCAATCGGTTCATCCTGCCGTCCCATCACTTTTCCGGTGCCGGGCGTGCGAGCCCGATCTCCAGCCGGTCGAGGAGTTCGTCCTCCCGGCGGTCGAACTCCTCCTCGTCGATCTCGCCCGAGGTCAACTGCTCCTCCAGCGCCGCGAGTTCGGCGCGCACCGTCGCCGGGTCGTAGTAGAGGCGCTCCGCCTCGTTCAAGACCTGTCCGATTACCCATGCGCTGCCGCGCACCGGGGCGAACGGCAGCAGCAGTACCTCTCCGACCAGTCCCACGGCCTCACTCCTCCGCGTTCTCCGCGCCGATCGTGGTCCCCGCGGGCTCGGCGGGGCCGGGCTCGACGAAGCTGTACGGCGGCAGCGGGCCGTTGAGACGCAGGTCGAGGTGCGGATGGCCCTTGCGGAGCTGCTCCACGGCCGTCAGGAACGTCTCGACCTCGCCGCGGTCCACCAGGAACGACACATTGGCGAGCCAGCCGGAGGATTCGGGGCCCACGCTGACCGCGTCCGCGGCCGGTTCAAGGGTGTGCTGCACGTCGGTCGCGTCCTCGGCCTCCTGGGCCTTGATCGCGGCGACCACCATCTCGCCGAGCCGCAGCCGCTCCTCGTAGGTGCCGCCTCCCGCCTGACGGTTGGCCTCTGTCATGGATCGGATCTCCGGGTTCTCGGAGAGCACCCGGTGCAGTACTGCCTCTTCGGCGTGGCTGGCCTTGATGTTGTACTCGACCTTGCCGTCGAGGGCCGCGAGCCGCTCCTTGTAGTGCTCGGCGCGTTCGGCGAGGACGCCGGTGACCGTGTCGTCGTCGGGGGCGACGCTGCCGAACCGCAGGGGCAGCACGCAGCCGACCGCGCTCGCCTCGGCGAGCACGTTCGAGTGGGCCAGCAGCTCCTTGCGCTTGGGGCGCAGCCCTTCCGGGGCGTCGCTGACGAGGGCGGCCAGATCGCCCTGCTTGAGCATGCGCAGCTGGCGGGGCGGATCGCCGACGCCGCCCACGGCACTCGGCAGTGCGGGGTGGGAGCTCGCGGTGATGGCGTACACGTACGTGCTCACTCCTGCTCCTCCTTCCTGCGGGACGCGGTGGACTTGCGGGCGCGCGGCCTGGGCTCGCGCTCCCCTTCGTCGCGTTCGTCCCGCGCCTGCTTGAAGGCGTCCGAGATGGTCTCGGCCGCGCCGGACAGCGCCCCCTTGGACTTGCCGCGTGCGCCGGACTCGGTGATCTCTCCGACGAGGTCGGGCAGACCCGGGCTCTTGCGCGGGCCGGCCTCCAGGTCGAGCCGGTTGCACGCCTCGGCGAAGCGGAGATAGGTGTCGACGCTGGCGACGACGACCCGGACGTCGATCTTGAGGATCTCGATGCCGACGAGGGAGACCCGTATGAATGCGTCAATGACGAGCCCCCTGTCGAGGATGAGCTCAAGGACGTCGTAGAGGCCGCTGCTGCCGCCTCCGCCTCCGGACTGCTGTGCCGGGACAACGGTCATGCCGCCGTTCCTCCTTGTCTGGGAATTTGACTGGGAATGATGTGCGGGCGTGAGTGGCCTAGCGGCCGCCGGACCTGCGTCCGTCGGACCGTCCGCGTTCGTAGCGGCGGACACGGCGATAGCCGGTGAGCTGTCCCTGGTGATCGAGTTCCACCTGGTAGCTCGCCATCAGGCTCATCGTGTCGGGGACGCGGGAGAGCTCCAGGACCTCGATCTCCAGTGCCCAGCCGTCCTCGGTCTGTTCGAACGAGGACACCGTCTCGGCGTCCTTGCCGGTGAGTTCGGCGAGCTGGGCTCGTGCCTGGCGCAGCACCTCCATCGGCGACGGCTTGTCGTCCGCCCCGCCCTGTCGTTCCTGTCGTCGTCTGGATGATTTGGGTGAGTTCTGTGAATCAGTCATGGGCGCCTCCAACCGCGAGTGGCCCGAAAGGCGTTGGCCAAACCCATCAGTCTCCTTGTGTCAGCCACGGAGTGCGTCGAGCCTGCGCCGCGCGGGTCCCAGGGCACGGGGCCGGCTCATCACCCCCTCCCATGGGTTGGTGCGGGCCTGTTCCACGGCGTCCGCGATGGTCCAGCGGCGGGCGTCGAGGTCCGGGTCGTCCAGGTGGGACCAGGTCAGCGGGGTGGCCACGGGTGCGCCGGGACGGGGGCGCACGGTGTAGGGCGCGACCGCTGTCTGGGCGTAGGCGTTGCGCTGTATGTCGAGGTAGAGACGGTTGCCGCGGTCCTTCTTGCGGGCGGCGGTGGTGAGCCGGTCCGGGTGGGCGTCGGCGAGGATGTCGGCGACGTCCCGGGCGAACTCGCGCACCTGGTCGAAGTCCTCCTCTCCCTTCAGCGGCACGACGACATGCAGGCCGCGCGAGCCGGTGGTCATCAGCGCCGACGGCAGCTTCAGCTCGTCGAGCAGTTCGCCCAGCAGTCCGGCCGCCTCCCGCACCTGCCCGAAGTCGTCCCCGGCCGGGTCGAGGTCGAAGACCATGCGGTCGGGCCGGTCGATGTCGTCGGTGCGCGACAGCCAGCGGTGCAGGGTGAGACAGGCCTGGTCGGCGAGGAAGACGAGGGTCGCGATGTCGTCGCAGACCGTGTGGCGGACGGTGCCGTCCTCCTTGGCGACCTCGACGCGGGTGATCCAGTCCGGGTAGTGCTCCGGGGTGTTCTTCTGCATGAACTGCGGGCCGTCGACGCCGTCGGGGTGCCGCTCCAGCATCAGCGGGCGGCCGCGCAGGTGCGGCAGCATGAACGCGGCGACGGACCGGTAGTAGTCCACGAGGTCGCCCTTGGTGTACTCCTTCGCGGTCCCGTCGCCGGGAAAGAGCACCTTGTCGACGCGTTTGACCTCGACGGTACGGCGGCCCGCCCGCACCTTCGTCGTACCGTCGTCGCCGGTCACCGTACAACCGCCTCCTCCACCAGCAGCTTGCCCGCGGCGGCGATGGACGCGGCGTCGATGCCCGCGGCGTGCAGCTGCTCGTCCGGCGAGGCCGAGCCCGGCATCATGCGGACCGCGAGGCGCACCAGGCGCGGCACCGGGCGTCCGTCGAGGAAGGCGTCGAGGACGGCGTCGCCGATGCCGCCCTCCTCGTGGTGGTCCTCCACGGTGAGCAGGCAGCCGGTCTCCTCGGCGGCCCGGCGCAGGGTGTCCCGGTCGACGGGCTTGACGGAGTAGAGGTCGACGACCCTGACCTGGATGCCCTCGCGGTCCAGGACGTCGGCGGCTACGAGCGCCTCGTGCACGGTGACGCCGGCCGCGACGACGGTCAGCCGGTCGCGGTCACTGGAGCGCAGCACCTTGCTGCCGCCGACCGGGAACTCCTCGTCCGGACCGTAGATGACCGGACCGGCGCCGCGCGAGGTGCGCAGATAGCGGACGCCCTCCAGGCCGGCCATGGCTGCGACGAGCCGGGCGGTCTGGTTGGCGTCGCACGGGTACAGCACGGTCGAGCCGTGCACGGCCCGCATCATCGCCAGGTCCTCCAGGCCCATCTGGCTCGGCCCGTCCTGCCCGATCGCGACGCCCGCGTGCGACCCGACGAGGTTGATGCCGGCGCCGCTGACGGACGCCATGCGCACGAAGTCGTAGGCGCGGGTCAGGAAGGCGGCGAAGGTGGAGGCGTACGGCACCCAGCCGCGGGTCGCGAGCCCCACCGCCGCGGCGACCAGCTGCTGCTCGGCGATGTAGCACTCGAAGAACCGGTCGGGGTGTTCCTTGGCGAAGAACTCGGCGCGGGTGGAGTCGCTCACCTCGCCGTCGAGGGCGACGATGTCGCCGCGACCGGTGCCGAGCGCGGCGAGCGCCTCGCCGTAGGCGTTGCGGGTGGCGACCTCCTCCCCCTTGTCCCAGCGGGGCAGGTCGAGGCGGCCGCCGGGTACGGAGTGCAGCATGCGGGTCGCGGACGGCTCGTGGACGTGGATGCGCAGGTCGCGCGGTCCTCCGAGTTCGGCGATGGCCTCGTCGGCATCCGGCAGCGGCTTTCCGTGCAGTCCCTCGCGGTCCTCGACGGCCTCGACGCCCTTGCCCTTGAGGGTGCGGGCGAGGATCACGGTGGGCTGCCCGACGGTGGACTCGGCTTCCCCGTACGCGCGGTCGATGGCGTCCACGTCGTGCCCGTCGATCTCGATGGTGTGCCAGCCGAAGGCCTGGAAGCGGCGGGCGTATGCGTCGAGGTCATGACCGTGCCGGGTCGGGCCGCGCTGGCCGAGCCGGTTCACGTCGACGATCGCGGTGAGGTTGTCCAGACGCTCGTACGCCGCGTGCTCGGCGGCCTCCCACACGGACCCCTCGGCGAGCTCGCTGTCCCCGCACAGCACCCACACCCGGTACCCGGTCCGGTCCAGCCGCTGCCCGGCCAGCGCGATGCCGACGCCGACCGGCAGTCCCTGCCCGAGCGACCCGGTCGCGGTCTCCACCCACGGCAGCCGCCGCGGCGTCGGATGCCCTTCGAGCCGGCTGCCGAGCTTGCGGAAGGTGACCAGTTCGCCGTCCTCGATGGCGCCGGCAGCCTTGTAGGCGGCGTACAGAAGCGGCGAGGCGTGCCCCTTGGAGAGGACGAAGCGGTCGTTGCCGGGGTGGGCGGGCCGGTCGATGTCGTAGCGGAGGTGCTCCGCGAGGAGTACGGCCATCAGATCCGCGGCGGACATCGACGAGGTCGGATGCCCCGATCCCGCGGCGTCGGAGGCACGCACGCTGTCCACCCGCAGCTGCTGGGCCAGTTCGACGAGTTCAGCGGTGTTCATGAGTCTCCTTTCGGAGGGTGCTGGGAGCGGGGTTCGGGGGCGATGGGCGCGTCCGGGTGCGGTTTGTGGACGGCCGGTGTCCCGGGGGGAGGTTCGCCGCCCGGGTCGGCGCCGGTGCCGGAACCCGGCTCGCGGCCATCCGCTCGGAAGTTGGGCCGCTTCACGGGGCCGGGGGGTTCGGGGTGCTTGGCGGCGTCGGGGTCCTGGACGGGGTCGGGCGGCTCGGCTCCCCCGGGACCGTCGGACCGGTTCTCGGCGGGATCGCCGCCCGGCCGGCTCACCGCAGGCTCGCCGCGCTTCTCCCCCTTCTTGTCCTGCGCCCCCGTCTCCGACTTCTTGTCCTGCGCCGCTGTCTCCGACCGGCCCGGCACCCGGGCCAGCTCCGGCGACGCCGTGTCCAGCGGTACGGACCACGACCGCACCAGGCCCAACTGCACGGCCTGGCGCGGCAGTACGGCCTCCAGGAGCCAGTCGGCGGCGACGCGGACGCGGTTGCCGGGCATGGCCGCGAGGTGGTAGCCGCGGGTGACCGCGCCCGCCGCCACGCCGGACAGGGGGACACCGAGCGGGTTGGCGGCCGCCTTGACGCCGCCCAGGTCGACGACGAAGCCCATGTCCCGGTGGCGGTAGGCGCGCCGCTCCCCCATGCCGAGGGACGCCGCGACGTTCTGGGCGACGGTCTTGCCCTGCCGCCAGGCGTGCTGGGCGGTCATCGGCGTGTACTCGCCGGGCTTCTCCAGGTCGGGCACGGCGGCCCCGTCGCCGGCGGCGAACAGCTCGGGCCGGCCCGGCACCTGGAGGTGCGGGTCGACGAGCAGGCGGCCCTTCTCCATGGGCAGTTCGAGGGACTCGGCGAGCGGGTCGGGCCGTACGCCGACGCACCACACGAGCGTGCGGGTGTCGACGAACGAGCCGTCGCTCAGCACCACCCCGTTGTGCGTGGCCTCCTTCACCGAGGTGCCCATCCGCACGTCCACGCCCCGCTGCCGCAGCACCCGGTCGGCGGTCCGCGACAACCTGCCGTCCAGCTCGGGCAGCACGCGATCGGCGATGTCGAGCAGCAGCCAGCGTGGCCGCATGCCCGCGCGCAGGGGGTGCTTGCGCACCTGGGAGTCGGTGAACAGCTGGCCCTGCGCGGCGACCTCCGTGCCGGTGTATCCGGCGCCCACCACCACGAAGGTGCATCGCGCGGCGCAGCTCTTGGGGTCGTCCGCGGTGGCCGCCAGCTCCACCTGCCGGGTCACGTGGTCGCGCAGATACAACGCCTCGGGAAGGCCGCGGAAGCCGTGCGCGTGCTCGGCGACGCCGGGGATGGGCAGCAGCTTGTTCACGCTGCCCGCGGCGAGGATCAGCCGGTCGAAGGGCAGCGTTCCCACGTCGCCCTCGGGGCCGGTGTAGTGGACGGTGTGCCCGTCCAGGTCGATGGTGTCGGCCTCACCCAGCACCAGCCGCACATGGCGCAGGGTGCCGGAGAGCGAGACGGTCACCCGGCGTGGTTCCAGGATGCCGGCGGCGACCTGGGGCAGCAGGGGCAGATACAGGAAGTAGTCGGTCGGGTTCAGCAGGGTGATGTCGGCTTGCCGCCGGGTGATCCGGGACAGGGTGCGTGCTGCCCGGTACCCGGCGAATCCGGCGCCGACGATCACAATGCGGGGTCGACTCACGGTTGGCCTCCGGGCCTGTGGCGTACCTGGGAGCCTTCCGCGTCCCCCTGGTCAGGGCCGCCAAACGTCCGCCCGGGGGGACGGCGTCGGTTTCCGGCGCCCGGAGGCGGCACGTCGAGGCGGCACGTCAGGGCCACGCCGAGGCGGCCGGCCCGGTTTCCGGCCGGACCTCCGGGTACCCGGGACGGCGACCCGTCCCCGCCGCCGACGCGGCTGCCCCGGAGGTGCCCCCCATGCCCGAGTACGGCTACTTCCTGGCGACGGAGGAGTTCCGCCCCGCCGATCTCGTCGAGCAGGCGCGGATGGCCGAGCAGGCCGGATTCCAGTCGCTGTGGATCTCGGACCACTACCACCCGTGGAACGACGCCCAGGGTCAGAGCCCCTTCGTGTGGTCGGTGATCGGCGCGCTCTCGGAGGCGGTGTCGCTGCCCATCGAGACGGCAGTCACCTGCCCGACCGTGCGGATCCACCCGGCGGTGGTGGCCCAGGCGGCGGCGACCTGCGCGGTGATGACGAACGGCCGATTCCGCCTCGGCGTCGGTACCGGCGAGGCCCTGAACGAGCACATCCTCGGCCATGTGTGGCCGCCCGCGAGCGTGCGCATGGACATGCTGGAGGAGGCCGTCCTGATCATGCGCCGGCTTTTCACCGGCGAGGAGATCAGCCACTACGGGAACCACTACCGGGTGGAGAACGCCCGCCTCTACACGGTCCCCGACGAGCCCGTCCAGATCGACATCTCCGGCTTCGGCCCGGCGGCGACATCCCTCGCGGCGCGGGTCGGCGACGGCTTCATCACGATGATGCCGGACGAGGAGCTGGTGACGCAGTTCCGCAAAGGAGGCGGGAACGCCAAGCCGGTCATGGGCGGCACGAAGGTCTGCTACGGCACCGACCGCGACGAGGCCGTACGCACCGTACGCCGGCTGTGGTCCAACCAGCTGCTGCCCGGCGAGATGGGCCAGATCCTGCCCTCCCCGAGCCACTTCGAGCAGCTGGAGCCGCTGATCACCGAGCAGATGGTGCGCGAGAACACGGTGTGCGGGGACGACACCGACGAGCACGTGTCCGCACTGAACGCCTTCGCCGAAGCGGGCTTCGACCGGATCTACGTCAACCAGATCGGCCCCGACCAACGCGGCTTCTTCGACTTCTACCGTACGAAGGTGTTGCCGCAGCTCCAGCGCTGAGAGGTGGCCCGACCCCATGAAACTCCACCTCCCCGTCGTCTCCGTCTACACGGTCCCCACCGACGCCCCCGAGGCGGACGGCACGCTGGCCTGGAACTCCACCACCGTGGTGATCGCCGAGGTGGCGGCGGGCGACGCGACCGGCACCGGCTGGACCTACGGCCCGGCGGCGATCGGCGACTTCCTGCGCGACCACCTCGCCCCCGTCGTCGAGGGACGCAACGCCCTGGACATCCCGGCCGCGCACGACGCGATGTCCCGCGCGATCCGCGACGCCGGCCGCCCCGGCGTCGCCGCGTGCGCGATCTCGGCGCTGGACATCGCCCTGTGGGACCTCAAGGCCCGCTTCCTCGAACTGCCCCTGGCCCGCCTCCTCGGCACGTGCCGCGAACGCGTCCCCGTCTACGGCAGCGGCGGCTTCACGACGTACCACGACAAGCATCTGGCCGCGCAGTTGAACGGCTGGGTGCACGGCCAGCACATACCGCGCGTGAAGATCAGGATCGGTGAGGACCGGGGCCGCGCGGTGCTGCGCGACGTGTCCCGGGTCGAGGCCGCGCGTCAAGTGATCGGCACCGAGGCGGAGTTGTACGTGGACGCCAAGGGCGCCTACACCCGCAAACAGGCGGTCCGCGTCGGCCACGCCCTCGCCGAGCACGGCGTCGGCTGGTTCGAGGAGCCGGTGACCTCGGACGACCTGACGGGCCTGCGTCTGGTACGCGACTGTCTGCCGTGCGATGTCACGGCCGGCGGATACGGCTACGACCTCCCGTACTTCGCCCGCATGATCACCGCGGGCGCGGTCGACTGCCTCCAGATCGACGCCACCCGCTGCGGCGGCGTCACGGAGTTCCTGCGCGCCGCCGCCCTGGCCCAGGCCCACGGCCTGGACGTCTCGGCCCACGGCGCCCCGCACGCCCACGCCGCCGCGGGGGCCGCCGTCCCCAACCTCCGCCACATCGAGTGGTTCCACGACCACGTCCGCCTGGAGGACATGCTCTTCACCGGCGCCCTGGACCCGACGGGCGGCGCGGTGACGCCGACCCAGGGCATCGGCCATGGGCTGACGTTGCGGGCGGAGGAGGTGCAGGAGTACCGGGTCGGCTAGGCAAGGCCTGCGCCACCGACCGGGCCGCGGCCTGGCGACGGGACATGCGGATCAGCTGCCGTGCGCCTACCGGCACACCGGCACCGGCCGTGAGGGCGGGCACCCGCAGCCCGGGAGCGACCGCGTTGACCATGAGGGTCGCCACCGTCGAACAGCCCACCGAGCCGGTTCACCACCCAGTCGAACTGCGGGGTGTTGAGAGCAGGCAGCTGCACCATCGTCGTACGTACCTGGGCGAGCGCCGAGACGAGCTGCCCGATCGTGCCCCGGTCGCGCGGCAGCATGTGGTGCAGCGCGGCCCGGTCGCCCCGCGCGGCGAAGGCGAGGGCCGCGGCCCGGCCGACGCCGCCGGCCCCGGTCACGACGAGGGCCCTGCCGCGCTTCGGCAGGGCCCTCTCCCACGGCATGCGTACGGGCGTCACGCCCGGTGGTGCGGCTGACCGGGGTCGATGTCGTCAGGGTGCGGCTTGCGTGCGCCGCGCGCGTCCGGCGTCCCCGCGCCGGGCAGCGCGGACCCGGGCGGCGCGGGCGGCATGGGCGGATACGGCAGGCCGAGCCCGCTCGGCGTGTCAGCCGGCGCGGTGCCGTCGGCGGTGTGACCGTGAGTGGCCGTCAGTCCCGCCTCGTGCGACGCCGGCCGGGACGCCGACGGACGTGCCGCGCCGCGCAGCGCATACGCCGCCGCGCCGAGAATCACCGCGGTGATCAGTGCGGCGGCCCAGTCCGGCAGCCCGGCGGCGAGGCCCAGTCCCAACGCGAGCGCGAGGGCCGCGCCCGCGTACAGGGCGACGGCGCCGGACGCGGCGTACAGCGTGGCCCGGCGGCGCTGCCTGCGGGTCTGCTCGCGCAGTTCGTCGCGGACGGTCTCACGCGCCACCTGTGCCAGCTCGTCGACCAGTTGCTTGTCCAGGTGCTCAAGATGATCCAAGCGGTCCATGGGCGCCGAGTACCCGTACAGGAGTACGCATAACGCCCTTCGTCACGAGCCGCGTGAGGGGATCGCGTGAAACGATCACACTCCCCGGCCGCCCCCAACTAGGCTCGTCCGTATGGACATCCTGGGAACCACGCTGCGTGTCTGCGTCGACGACCTGGAGACCGCGGTCCCGTTCTACGAACGGCTCGCGGGCGCCCCCGCCCTCCGCTTCGAGCGCGGCGGCGTCCAAGTGGCCGCGATCGGCTGCTTCTTGCTGATGAGCGGTCCGGAGGCCGAGCTGGAGGTGCTGCGCAAGGTCGCGGCGACGATCGCCGTCAAGGACGTCGACGAGGCACACCAGGTGCTGAGCGAGCTGGGCGCGCACATCATCGCGGGCCCGGTGCCGACGCCGGTGGGACGCAATCTGCTGGCGCTGCATCCGGACGGGACGATCTACGAATACGCGGACCGTCAGTCCTGATCGAAGGCCGACACGACGATGTCGGCGAGGAGCGCGCCGGCCGTGCCCTCCGGGTCCAGATCCGGGTCGTAAATGGTGACGTTGAGGCCGACGCAGTGCGCGGAGGCGAGCAACGGCCTCAGCAGGGCGACGAGTTCGTCGGGCATGAGGCCTTCCGGGTCCGGGCTGTCGACGGCGGGCATGACCGACGGGTCGAGGGCATCGGCGTCCAGGTGCACCCAGAAGCCGTCCAGCTGTGGGATCTCGAAGGCCTGGCGGGTGACCAACCCGAGCTCCTCCGCGCCCCATTCACGCAGGTCGCCGACGGTCACCACGGGAATCTTCAGGTCGGCGAGCTCGGCGCGCTCCTCCTCGAAGCAGTCGCGGATGCCGAAGTACCGCACGTCCTCGTCGCGCAGATAGGGCCTGAGCCCCTCCAGATTCGTCAGGTCCTCCTGCCCTCGCCCGGTGGCCAGCGCGACCTCCTCGCCGCCCGCCGCGCCGACCCGCTCGGAGTTGCCCGGGTGCCGGAAGTCAGGCGAGGCGTCCACGACGGCCAGCCCGTAGCGGCCGATACGGCGCAGCGCGAGGGCGGCACCCAGATTGATGGAACAGTCGCCGCCCAGGACGACCGGATAGTCCCCGGCGCGCACATGGTGCTCGATCCGGTCGGCGAGCCTGCGGGTGTACCCGGCGATGGCGGCGGCGTTGAACACGCCGTCCCCCTCCTGCCAGTCACCCCTGTCGTACCTCGGCGGCACGACCACCCCGCCCTCCAGTCCCCGCAGGCGCTGCACGATCCGCTGCTCACGCAACGCCCCGGCGAGCTTGTAGCAGCCGGGCACGGTGCCGGGGGCGGGCGGGCGCAGGCCCAGGTTGGAGGGGGCGTCGAGCACGACGATATTCCGCATGCGGTTCATCCTCGCCGACGTAGAGTCGAGCCTCAATGCCATCGACGCGGGAGCAGGTAGCGGGAGCATGAGCGAGCAGCACACGTACCGGGTGATCGTCCGGGGCACTTGGGACGCCCTCACCGACACGGCCCGCGCGCGGCTGCTCGCCGAGGCCGCGGAGCACGGTCTGACCAGCATGCGGTTCAGCGAGGAGGGGTCGCTCTCCTACGAGCCGTCGCCGCTCAAGCACTTCTCGATGCGCTACGTGGTGGTCTGCGACGCGGCGGACGGCGAGGAGATGGCCGGCGCGATCGCCGAGGACCGGGCCGAGAGGGCGCTGCGCGAGCTGGGCCACGGCTTCCGCGATCTGAAGTCGACCGTCACGGACCTCGACACGATGAAGATCAACTTCAAGCCCGCATCTCGGCGGTGATCGCCCATCGTTGATGGTCCCGCCAGGCCCCGTCGATGAAGAGCATGCCCGGCGAGAAGCCCTCCAGGCGGAAGCCGCAGGCGCGGGCGAGGGCGATGGAGGCGGTGTTGGCCGGCTGGACGTTGATCTCCAGCCGGTGCAGGCGCATCGGGCCGAAGGCGTGGCCGACCACGAGGTCGAGGCCCTCCCGCATGAGGCCGCGCCCGGCCGCGTGCGCGAAGGCGCCGTAGCCGAGGGCGCCGCTCTGGAAGGCGCCCTCGACGATGTTGTTGATGTTGATGAACCCCGCGATGCCCCCGCTGTCGTCCTTCGCGCAGACCAGGAACCCCGCCTTGGTCGGGTCCTCGATCAGCCGCCCGGCGTAAGCGGCGTACGCGGCGACACTGTCCGGCGGGAAGAGCCACGGCTGGTGCAGTTCCTTGCTCTGCCGGGCGCGCTCGGTGAACTCGCCACCGTCCTCGTAGGTGAAGTGGCGTATGCCCACGCAGGGGCCTTCGGCAAGGTAGCGGGACGCGGGGTGCGGCATTCCGCCAGCGTACGACCCGCTAGCGGCGCCGTCGCATGAAGTACGCCCCGAACAGTGCGCCGATGACGCCCATGCCGAGCAGCGCCAGCCACAGCGGCATCGTCACCAGGGGGATCAGCAGCCGGATCTCGGTCGCGCGGGTGTTCTCGAAGATGAAGATCATGGCGAGGACGACGAGCACCAGCACGGCGACCCGGGCAGGATTCATCGCCCCGCGCACGCCGCCCCGTTGCCCGTCGACCTTCCTGCCGCTCTCCGACGTCTTCGCGGTCATACGTCCAGGATGCTCCGGAATCCACGATCACGCACGGTGAGCGACCTTCACATGCGCTCAGCCGAGCACCGGCAGCTGCAGCACCCCGGTGTCCTGGGGCGCGCTGACCACGGTCACCGGCTTGATCCCCCGGTTCCCGAAGTAGGCACCGTCACTCGCCGCGATCACGAACCGCAGCCGGTGCCCCTTCTCGTACCGGTGCACGATCCCCGGCAGGGTCACCGTGAAGCTCTTCGTCACGTCGGGGACCCGCACCGGTGCCACCAGCCGGTGCACCAGCGTCCGGGTGCCGTCGGGCGCCACGTCGTACAGCTTGGCGAACAGCACGAGCTTGTCGGCGGCGTCCGCCGAGGACTGCGTCCGCTCGGCCTTCGGGGAGACGACCTTGAGCGTGGCCCGGGGCGCGCCCACGACGTCGGTGGTGCGCGCGAGCGGCTCGCTGGTCCAGCCGAGGTAGGTGCCCGGAGTGTCGTACGGCGCCGGGTCCGGGATGCCGAGGAGTGCGGCCAGTGAGCTCTCCGAGTGGCTGGTGGGGGTCAGCCAGTTGCTGTAGGTGCGGCTGCCGCGCGCCACCTTGTGCCGGTTGTCGACGAGTTTGCCGTCGCCGGAGAGGTAGAGCGTCCGACTGAACGCGGGGACGCGGTCGGCGGTGGCGTAGGTGTGGTCGGGGTCGGTGATCCAGTCGCGGTAGTAGGCGAAGGCCGGCCCGGTGTCGACGTTCTTCTTCCCCAGGTAGCGGTCGAACCAGGCGAGGATGCGCCGGCCGACGTAGCTGGTCTCCAGGTTGCCCTGGCCGAGGTTGAGTTCACCGGCCGCCGGATCGGTGAGGCCGCCGCTGTGTCCCCAGGACTGCCAGATCATCTTCGTCGGTGTCCCCTGGCCCTTGAGGGTGTCGTACGTCGCCGTCGCCTCGTTGAGGTTGAAGAGGCTGTCGGCCTGGCCCTGGACGAGGAGGGTGGGCGCCTTGACGCGGTTCAGGTACGACACCGGGGAGACGCTGCGGGCGTAGGCCAGCAGCTCGGCGGTCTGCTCGGCCGGGTAACGGCCGGAGTTGAGGGTGCGGATCGTATTGCAGGCCTTGGTGACGAAGTGCAGGCAGGCCAGGGAGTTGATGCGGGAGGGGTCGAGGTTGGCTTCCAGCAGCGGCTGCCCCTCGCCCATGACGTAGAAGCCGTTGGCCCACTGCCATTTGAAGACGCCGGGCACGCTGCCGGCGCCGACGGCGTTGTTCGGGTCGAGGGAGTACGCGAGGTCGTTCCAGGTGATCATCGGCACCAGCGCGTCGAGGCGCTGGTCGACGGCCGCCGCGGCCAGCTGGACGGCCCCGCCGTAGGAGCCGCCGGCCATGCCGACGCGCGGGTCGCCGGGGGCGTCGAGGGTGACGAAATCCGCCTTCGTGCCGTCGTCGGCGGCGCGCCCGCCGCCCAGGAAGTCGATCAGCCGCGACGCGGCGACACCGTCGATGGTGGGGTCGTCGAGGGAGATCAGGCAGCCGGACCTGCCGAAGCCGAGGCCGGAGTAGATGAGGGAGACGTACCCGCGCCGGGCGAAGGCCTTTCCTATGGCGTCGGTCGAGCCGTCGGACTTGCTGCCGCCGAAGCCGTTGGTGGCGAGGACGGCGGGCGCGGGGTGGGCGCGGTCCACGCCCGCGGGCCGGTACAGGTCGGCGTCGACGGTGCAGGTGCGGCCGCCCGCCTGGACGGTGAACTTCAGGGCGGTGACGGTGAACTGGCCGCTCGCGGCGGCCGGAGCGGTGAGCGCGAGGGGTGCGGTGAGCGTGGCGCCGAGGACGAGGGCGAGTGGGGCTCGGAATCTGGGCACGCGACGGGACACGGAGACCTCCACACTGAGGCACGCTGAGGACAGCCCGGCTTACCGACCAGTAAGTACTGGCCAGTTGTCATGGTGTGACACGTGTCAAGCGAGGTCAATCGCTGTGACGGGGGTTTCTTGACGGAGATTCAGTGAACTGCGCTCAGCGCAGAGCGGGCTCGTCGAGCGTCAATGTGCCTGCACCGGCATCGAGTTCGGCGCTCACGCCGAGGGGCATCGTCAGCGCCCCTTCACCGTGCCCGAACCCGAACTCCTCCACAACGGGCACACCGAGGCCACCCAGCCGGTCCAGGAGCAGCGCACGCACCCGCTCGTAGGGCTCGCACTCCTGCCACGACCCGAGCAGCACGCCGCGCACGCCGTCGAACAGGCCGGCGCGCAGGAGTTGGGTGAGGTAGCGGTCGAGCCGGTACGTCTCCTCGCCCACGTCCTCCAGGCACAGCAGACCGCCGCGGGCGGAGGTCCGGGCGTACGGGGTCCCGATCTCGGCGGCGAGCAGGCAGAGACAGCCGCCGAGCGTGACTCCCCGCGCCCGGCCGGGGATCAGTGCGGAGCCGGTGGAGGCGATCGTACGCACGGATTCCGGCTCGAACAGGGTGGCCCTCAGGTGGTCCTGCGCCCGCGAGTTCTTGATGAAGTCGACGCCCGCAGCCATCGGACCGTGCAGGGTGACCAGGCCCAACCTGTTGGCGAACGCCTCGTGCAGCGCGGTGACGTCGCTGAAGCCGACGAGCACCTTGGGTCCGGCCGCCCGCATCGCCTCCCAGTCGAGGAGGTCGACCAGGCGCTGCGCCCCGTAGCCGCCCCGGGCGCACAGCACGGCGTCGACGGCCGGATCGCACCAGGCGGTCTGCAGATCGGCGGCCCGGTCGGCGTCCGTGCCGGCCAGGTACGCCAGCTCCCCGTGCCGGTCGAGCACATGGGGTGCCACCACCGGGTCGAGGTCCCAGCCGCGCAGCACGTCGAGGCCGGCCTGCAGCCGCTCCTCGGGCACGGGTCCGCTGGGAGCGACGACAGCCACGCGGGCGCCTGGGGCGAGCCTGGAGGGGCGAATGAGTGGGTTCACTTGGCGAGTTCCAGTCTGGGGACACCGGGCGGGTTGAGCCCGAACACCTGGGCGTACAGGGAGAGTTCGGACTCCAGGACGCGGATCATCGTCTCCGCCCGCCGGAATCCGTGGCCCTCCCCCTCGAAGGCGATGTAGGCGTGGGGCACCCGGCGCCCCTCCATGCGGGCGAGGAACCGCTCGCACTGGGTCGGCGGGCAGATCACGTCGTCGAGGCCCTGGAGCAGCAGGAAGGGCACGGTGAGGCGGTCGGCGTGCGCCGCGGGTGAGCGTTCCGCGTACCGTGCCGGCACCTCGGCGAGCGGTCCGATCAGGGATTCCAGGTACTGCGACTCCAGGTCGTGGGTCTCCCCGTCGCCCCAGCTCGCCAGGTCGAGGATGGGGTAGAGGATCGTGCCGCAGGCGTAGATGTCGGTGGTGGTGAGGGACGCGGCCGTGGTCCAGCCACCCGCACTGCCGCCGCGGATGGCGAGCCGGGCGCGGTCGGCGGTGCCCTCGTCGGCGAGGGCGAGCGCGACGGCCGCGCAGTCCTCGACGTCGACCACGCCCCACTGCTCGCGCAGCCGGTTGCGGTACGCCCTGCCGTACCCGGTGGAGCCGCCGTAGTTGACCTCGGCGACCCCGATGCCGCGCGAGGTGAAGTAGGCGATCGCCAGGTCGAGGACGAGGGGGGCGCGGCCGGTGGGGCCGCCGTGCGCCCAGACGACGTAGGGCGGCGGTGTGTCGCCGGGAGCCACGCAGCCGGGGTTGTGCGGCGGGTAGATGTGCGCGTGGATCTCGTCTCCGGCCGGGCCGGTGATGGTGCGGATCTGCGGCTCGGGGTAGTAGGCGGGGTCGACGGCGTCGTCGTGCTCGGCGCCGATGACCCGGGCCCGGCCCGTGCAGGTGTCGAGCTCGACCACCTCGTAGGCGCTGCGGGGGCTGGCTCCGACGGCGACGACCCGCTCGCCGTACACCGCGAGGGTGGGCGCGAACTCGGTCCAGGGGCCGGCCGCGTCGACGACCTCGCCGGTCTCGGGGTCCAGTACTCCGAGGGCGGTCGAGCCGCGCCCGTGCACGACGGCGACGGGTCCGCTCGCCAGCGGGGCGAACCAGCGCAAGCCCGGCTTCCACAGCGGTCCGCCGAACTCCTCCTCGCGCGGGCAGAGCGGTTCGCCGTCGCGGTAGAGGTTCCACCAGCCGCTGCGGTCGCTCGCGTACAGCAGCCGGCCGTCGGCCGACCAGTCGGCCTGGGCGATCGCCTCGTCCGGGCCCCCGGCGACGGTCCGCGGGGCGGCGAGCGTGCCGTCGGCGCCGATGTCGGCGACCAGCAGCTCCGTGCCGTCCCACGGCATCCGCGGATGGTCCCAGGCGAGCCACGCCGCGCGCCGCCCGTCGGGCGAGATCCGCGCTCCGGTGATGAAACGGTGCCGGTCGTCGGTGAGTTCGCGTACGGCTTCCCGGCTGTCGGCCGCCGAGCCGTCCAGCGGGACGGCGGCCAGGACGCGCCGCACGTCGGTGGGCCCCTCGCCGGTGAACTCCTCCAGCACGCACCACACTTCACCGAGGTCGAGCCGCAGCTGCGGCTCCGCCCAGCGCAGTCCACCGCCCACCGAGGACACGGGGGTGATCGCACGCGGCTCGGCGCCCTCCTCGTACCGGTAGAGCCGCTGGTCGGCGAAGTCGACGAAGACGACGAGCGGCCGGCCGTCGGCCACCTCTCCGGCCCAGGGCTGTCCGCCGTACTCGACGACCCGGCTGCGCACGTTCCACGGTGCGGGCAGCACGGACTCCTCCGTGCCGTCGGCCCGGCGCCGCACCAGTGTGCGCCGCCCGCCCTCGGTCGGCCGCGGCTCGGTCCACCACGCCTCGTCGCCGACGAAGCCCACGTACTCGGGGTGCCCGTCGTGGGTGGCGGCGAGGGCCGCGTCGATGGGCGAGGGCCAGGAACCGTACGCCAGCGTCTGCACTGTCTCCCCCATCTCGCCTAGGCCGACCGCAGGAAGCGGTCGAGGACACGGACACCGAAGTGCAGCGCCTCGACCGGCACGCGCTCGTCGACGCCGTGGAACATGGCCCCGTAGTCGTACCCGTCCGGCAGCCTCAGCGGTGAGAAGCCGTAGCCGGTGATGCCGAGCCGTGAGAACTGCTTGGCGTCGGTGCCGCCGGGCATGCAGTACGGGACCGTGCGGCCCTCGGGCGCGAACTCCTCGACGGCGGCGCGCATTCTGGCGTACGTCGGCGAGTCCACGGGTGACTGGAGGGCCACCTCCTGATGGTGGAACTCCCACTCCACGTCGGGACCGATGAGCTCGTCGATGGTCGCGCAGAACTCGTCCTCGAAGCCGGGCAGATACCGCCCGTCGACGTAGGCCACGGCCTCCCCCGGAATCACGTTGATCTTGTAACCCGCCGCCAGCATGGTCGGGTTGGCGCTGTTGCGGACGGTCGCCTCCACGAGCTTGGCCGCCGGGCCGAGCTTCTCCAGCAGGCGGTCCACGTCATCCAGGTCGGCGTCGAGGCCGTACAGCGCGGCGAGTTCGGTGAGGGCGGCGCGCACGGTCGGGGTCAGCCGCAGCGGCCACTCGTGGGCGCCGATCCGGGTGACGGCGGCGGCGAGGCGGCTGACCGCGTTCTCCCGGTTGGGCCGGGAGCCGTGTGCGGCCCGCCCGCGTGCCGTCAGCTTGATCCAGCCGGTGCCGCGCTCCCCCGCCGCGAGCGGGTAGATCTGCCGGCCGCCGCCGTCGTGGAAGGTGAACGCGCCGGACTCGCCGATGCCCTCGGTGCAGCCCTCGAACAGCTCCGCATGCCGGTCCGCGAGAAATCCGGAGCCGTCCTGGGCGCTCGCCTCCTCGTCGGCGGTGAACGCGATCACGATGTCCCGCCGCGGGCGAACGCCCGCGCGGGCCCAGCCCCGGACCACGGCCAGGATCATCGCGTCCATGTTCTTCATGTCGACCGCGCCCCGGCCCCACACGACCCCGTCGCGGATCTCCCCGGAGAAGGGGTGCACGCTCCACTCGTCGGCCTGCGCGGGCACCACGTCCAGATGACCGTGGACGAGCAGCGCGTCCGCCGACGGGTCGGTGCCCTCGAAGCGGGCGACGACGTTCGTACGGCCCCTGGTGCGCTCCAGCAGGGTGGGTGCCAGGCCCGCCTCGGCCAGCTGCGCGGCGGCGTACTCGGCGGCGGGGCGCTCCTGGCAGTCGCCGCCGCCGCGATTGGTCGTGTCGATGCGGATGAGGTCGGAAGTGAACGACACGACCTCGTCCAGTGCCTGCCCGTCAGCCATACTGCTCCTCCACCGCGGCCGAGACGATCGTGGTGACCGCCTTGAAGGTACGGATTGCCTCGTACATGCGTTCGCTGGTGTACGCCACTTTGCGCTCACCGATCCGTTCGACACCGGGGACGACGGTGGCGGCCATCGCGAGATGCTCGGCGTCGAACTCGACCGCGATGGTGAACGGACCATTGCTCACCGGCTCCTGACGGACCGCCAGTCCGACCGCCTCCTTGGCCGCGGCGCGGATGTCGCCCGCGGTCCTGGTGGGCGTACGGCACACGGCCGCGTACCGCGAGACGTGGTCCTTGACGGCGACCTTCAGTGCCTCCGGCGCGTACCCGAGCGCATCCTCGCAGGCCACGTCGTCGCCGGTGACGAGCACGACGGGCACGCCGTACTCGGCGACGACATGCGCGTTCAGCAGCCCCTCGCTCGCCCGTACGTCGTTCAGCCACACGCCGGTGATGGAGTTGGCGAGGTAGGTGTGCGCGAGGACGCCCTCCATGCCGGCGCCCGCGTGGTAACCGACGAAGGCGATGCCGTCCACGTCGCCGTGCTGCACGCCCTCCACCATGGACAGCGTCTTGTGCCGCCCGGTGAGCATCTCCGCGCGCTCGTCGAGCCGTTCGAGCAGCAGGTTGCGCATGGTCCAGTGGGCCTCGTTGATGACGACGGCGTCGGCGCCCCCGTCGAAAAAGCCCAGCACGGCGGCGTTGACGTCCGAGGTGAACATCCCCCGGCACCGCTCCCACTGAGGCGTCCCCGGCAGCACGTCGGCCGGCCAGGTCACGCCGGTGGCGCCCTCCATGTCGGCGCTGATGAGGAGTCTCATGCTGCTTCACGTTACGCGTCGGCGAGGGAACTTCCTACGAGCCGGAGAGGAGGTTGAGCCTACTTTCGGACCTCGGCACCAGGGGTTTCTGCCCACAGACAGCCGTGAGCGCCGGTGTTGGGGACCACCGGCGCCCACTCACCCCTGCCCGAGGCGGCTTATGGGTTTCTCAGCAGCTGTCGGGGGACGAGGGTGAGGCGGATCGGGTCTCCGATCTTGTTCTCCAGCCGGTTGACGGCATCGGCGGCGTCGGCGAGCGGAATGCGGTCACTGACGGAGGGGGCCAGGTCGAGGCGGCCGGCCGCCGTCAGCCGCACCAGTTCGCTGACGGACTCCGGGAAATTGCCCACCGGATTCCGGGCGCCCTCCAGCATCTGCCCGTAGTAGGCCTTCATCGCGCGCTGACTGAACGCCGGCAGGAGGATGCGGTGTGCCATGCCCCACTCCTCCTCGTGCTGGTGGGCCGTGCACAGACCCGCTCCCGTGTAGTCCCGGACATGGACCAGCGGCGTCTTGTCGATCTGCTTGAAGAACCGCGCCTCGTCGCAGACCTCGGCCACCAGGTCGGGGTCGCAGACACGTCATCGCAACTCTGATCGCTGCCGGGGTGCCGGAGAAGCGTGCGCGTGACGTGGCCGTGGATGTGCTTTCCACGATCGCTGCACAGCCCGGCATCTGACGGGTCTGCGGCGGGGCGAATCCCATGCTCGGGTCAACTGCGTCCGGGCAGGGGGCGCCGGGTGACCTCGTGGGCGTCGGCCGGCGGGACGCCGAGCATGCGCAGGACCATCTCGGCCAGCTCCGAGGCGGCCTCGTCGCCGTCGAGATCGGGGCGGGCCAGCCGCAGCGCGACGAGGGACACCAGGGTGCCGCCCACGGCGGACAGGGCGATGGTCGCGTTGGCGCAGGTGAAGCGGCCCGAGGCAATGCCGCGCTGCAGGTCGCGCAGGGCTCGCGGGGCGAGACCCCGCTCGGAGTGGATGTGGGCCAGACCGCGATCGCGCAGGATCTGCTGCAGTTCCGGGTGGGAGCCGGCCATCCGGGCGGTCAGCCGGAAGCTCGCCGCGACGACCTCGGCCGGGTCCTCGACCCCTCGTACGCGCTCGTCGATGAACTGCCCGAGCTCCTCCAGCGCCTCCGTCACCGCGACGTCGAACAGCTCCGTCTTCGACTCGAAGTGGTTGTAGAAGGAGCCCAGACCCACGTCCGCGCGCTCGGCGATCACCTGGATGCTCGCGCTGGTGTCCCCGGTCTCCGCGAGGACCTGCCGGGCCGCGCGGACGAGCGCCTGACGGGTCTCGGCGCGGCGCCGCTCGAAGCGGTTCCCGGGCGGCGCTGACGTCGGCATACGGGGAGTGTAACAACCGTCTCGAAGAACCCTCCATCTCTGACGAAATCTTCAGTTTTTGGGTCTCACCCTATTGACGACACATGAGTCCAGAGTTGAAGCTTTCTTCATTACGGCAGTGTTGCTTGGAGGACACCATGTCCCACACCCCCGTCGACAGGGCGGACCCTCAGACGCCCCACCAGGACCTTCACAGCGAGCAGGGCGCCCTGCGCGGCGAGCACCCGGGGCGTGCCCGGAACCCCGTGATCAAGGTGGCGGACCTGGCCTGGCTGGAGTTCGAGAAGCCGGATCTGGACCGGGCCGAGGTGTTCGCACGTGACTTCGGCTTCGCGACCGCAGCCCGCACCGAGAGCGAGCTGTGGCTGCGCGGCACCTTCGCGGGCTCACCCTGCATGGTGATCCGGCGCGGGCATGCGTCCCGCTTCATCGGGCCCGCGTTCCGTGCGGCCGAACGCAGCGACCTGGACCGGCTGGCCCACGCCACCGGCAGTGCTGTCCGGGACATCGGCGTACCCGGCGGCGGACAGTCCGTCGCCCTGCTCGATCCCTCGGGCTTCCCGGTGCGGGTCGTCCACTGCGCCGAACAACTGCCCGCGTTGCCCGAGCAGCAGCCCCTGCTCCTCAACTTCGGCACGGATCACCGTCGTGCGAACGTCACCCAGCGACCGCCCCGTGAGCCGTCCCGTATCCAGCGGCTGGGCCATGTGGTGCTGGAGACGCGGGTGTTCACCCGCACGCTGGACTGGTACCTGGACACCCTCGGCATGATCGTCAGCGACTTCCTGTTCCTGGACGGGCAGCGCGAGCGCGGGCCGACCATGGCGTTCATCCGCTGCGACCAGGGCAGCCTGGCCGTGGATCATCACACGCTGGCCATGCACCTGGGGCCGGGGACGGGCTATGTCCACTCCGCCTATCAGGTCACCGACCTGGACTCGATCGCCGCCGGTGGCGAGTACCTCGCCGAGCGCGGCTACGAGCGCAGCTGGGGGATCGGCCGGCACATCCAGGGCAGCCAGCTCTTCGACTACTGGCGCGACCCCGACCGCTTCATGCTGGAGCACTTCGCCGACGGCGACCTGTTCTCCTGCGATGTCGAGCCCGGCTGGGCGCCGATGTCGGGGAGCGGCCTGGCCCAGTGGGGCCCGCCGGTCACGCGTGACTTCCTGGGCACGAACCCGTCCCCCGCCAAGCTCCGCGAGGTCATGACGGCCCTGCGCGGCGACAACGAACTCGACCCCGCACGCCTGCTGGGCCTGATGAAAGCGATGAGCTCATGAGCACCAACGTTCTGCGCACCACCGACGGCTGGTGGGTCGTCCGGGACGAGCGCGCCGTTCGCATCGAGACCAAGGCGGTCACCACCGCCGAGCTGCTCGCCGACCGCGACGCGGTCCGCGAGGCCGCCGCGTCCGCCGAGAGCGGCACACCCGTCGCCGACCTGGCGGCCCTGCCTCCGGTCACCACTCCCTGCCGGGTGGTCGCCCAGATGGTGAACTACCGCAGCCACGCCCGCGATTCGGGTTTCACCGGCGAGATCCCGCCGACCTTCTTCCGTAAGGCGTCAGGCTCGGTCAGCGGCCCTCACGACCCGGTCGTCCGCCCCGCGCACGTGAAGTTCCTCGACTACGAAGTCGAACTCGGCCTCGTCATGGGCGCACCCCTGCCCGTGGGCACCGTCGTGGAGGAGCGGGACCTGCCTCGCTACGTCGCCGGACTCGTCCTGACCAACGACGTCAGCGCCCGCGACGTCCAGCTGACCAAGACCCAGTTCTACGAGAGCAAGTCCTACCCGACCTTCACACCGACGGGGCCCTACCTGGCCCTGCTGGAGCCCGAGGACTTCACTCACCTGCTCAACCTGCGGCTGCGCCTGTCGGTCAATGGCGAACCGCGCCAGGACCGCACGCTCGCCGACATGATCGTACGGCCCGCGCAGGCGCTCACCCTGCTCGCCCGCTTCCAGACCCTGGACCCGGGCGACCTGCTGCTGACCGGCACCCCCGGCGGCACGGCCCTCAAGGCCCCGCCCGAGCCGGTGGCGAAGATCGGTGCGCTGCTGCCGCCCGCGCTGAAGTGGAAGGCGTTCTTCAACAGCCAGGCCAAGAACCCCCATTACCTGCGTGACGGTGACCTCATCACCGCCACGATCGCCACGCCGGACGGGCGGATCAACCTCGGCGAGCAGTGGACCGCTGTAACGGGAGCGCCGTGAGCACCACACCCCGGGTCCCCGTAGTGATCGTCGGTGCGGGACCCGTGGGCGTCATGGCCGCCTTGCTGCTCGCCCGACACGGGGTGCGAAGCCTCGTCCTGGAACGTCACCGGGACGTCTACCCCCTGCCGCGTGCCGTCGTCGTGGACGACGAGGTCCGTCGCATCCTGCAGAGTGTCGGCGTCCACGAGGATTTCGCCGCCTTCTCGCGCCCGGCGCGCGGGCTGCGACTGCTCGATGCCCGGCACCGCGTGATCGCCGAGTTCCCGCGCTCCCCGCGCGGACACCACGGCTATCCGCAGACCAGCATGTTCGACCAACCCGTGCTGGAACGACTGCTCCGCGAGGCTCTGGCGCGCCGCCCGGAGTGCGAGCTGCGGGGCGGCGTTGAGGTCGTGTCCGTCACCCAGGACACCGACGGACCAAACGGTTCGACGGGTCCGGTCCGGGTCGCCTTCCGCCGCGACGGCAGTGACGCGGTGGAGCAGGTGTGGGCCGATGCCGTCCTCGGCTGCGACGGCTCGGGCAGCCTCACCCGCGACGCCATCGGCGCCGTATGGGAGGACCTGCACTTCGAGGAGAGCTGGAGAGTCATCGACGTGCGCACCAGTCGCCAGGTGCGTGCCTGGGAAGGCGTGGAGCAGATCTGCTGCCCGACCCGGCCGGCCACCTTCATGCGGGTCGGCGAGGACCGCTACCGCTGGGAGTTCCGGCTGGACGGCCACGAGCCCCTGGACGGCGCGGAGGGGCTGGGGCGCCTGCGCGAGCTGGTCGCCCCCTGGGTCGACCTGCCGTCGGATGGCTCGTCGGGCGAGGACTTCGAGGTGGTTCGGCAGGCGCAGTACACCTTCCGGGCCCTCCTGGCCGACCGGTGGCGCCGGGGCCGTGTCTTCCTGCTGGGCGACGCGGCTCACCTCACCCCGCCCTTCATCGGACAGGGTCTGTGCGCGGGCCTGCGCGACGCCCACAACCTCACCTGGAAACTGGCCCGCGTTCTCCAACAGGGCGCCCAAGAAGCACTGCTGGACACCTACGAGCGCGAACGCAAGCCGCACGCCCGCCACCTGATCCGCGTCGCGGTTGCCGTCGGCTGGGCCATGACCGGCGGACAGGATCGCGCCGCGGCGCTCCGCCGGGCCGTCGTGGGCGCGGCCTGCCGCATCCCCGGTGTGACAGCGGCCGTGGGCCGCGATCTGAGCCCCGCCCTGGCTGCCGGTCCACTGATACGGCGCCGCCCCCGGCTGCTCGGCCGCGGGCTTGCCGGCACCTTGTGTCCGCAGCCTTGGGTGGTCGTCGACGGCAGGCGAGTGCGCCTGGACGACGTCCTCGGGGATTCCTTCGCCGTCCTGACCACCGTGCCCCCGACCCCGCAGATGGCGGCCGTGGCCACGGCGCTCGGCGCGCACACGATCCGCGTGGACGGCCTGGGCGACGACGGGACCATTGCCGCCTGGCTGGCACGGGGCCGGGCGGATGCCGTCCTGCTGCGTCCCGATCACGCCGTGTTGGACACGGTCCCCACCGGCACCGGCGACTTCACCGACATCGCCGCCTGGGCGCCGCTGCTGCACACGGCCCGACGCCCCGCCGAGGGCCGGCCCACACCCCTGCCGAGGAGTTCCGGACGATGAGGGCCCTGAAGGCGTCGAGGGCCCCACCGACTATGAGGGCGTCGACTTCCGCGCCCAGCTGGGCGCGCCGCAAAACCTGACCGACCCGGTGATATCGGGGCAACGACCATGCTGCCCCCATCCGCAGACCGAAACATGAGAGAAACGTGACCATAACCGATCGCGAACCGCAGGCCCTCGACATCCTTGACGACGCCGGGCGAAAGCTGCTGTTCACACAGGCCCGCACCGCGAACACCTTCGCCGCAACAGCCGTTGCCGACGACGAACTCGTCAAGATCTGGGAACTCGCCCGCTGGTCCCCGAGCGCCGCCAACGGCCAGCCTCTGCGCGTGCTCTTCGTGCGCACCCGCGAGGGCAAGGAGCGCTTGGTCCAGCACCTCGACGAGGGCAACAAGGCCAAGACGCTCAGCGCGCCGGCCGTGGCGGTCCTGGCCTACGACGCCGACTTCCACGAGCAGATGCCGACAGTCTTCCCCGCCCGCGGTGACATGCTGCGAGCGGCGTTCGCCGGCCAGACCGAGAAGCGCGAGAGCATCGCTGCCTACAACTCGGCACTGCAGACCGGGGTCTTCCTTCTCGCAGTGCGCGCGGCAGGGCTCGCGGCCGGTCCCATGGCGGGCTTCGACGAGGCCGGCGTGGACAAGGAGTTCTTCGCCGGTACCAGCTGGCGTTCGCATCTGGTGGTCAACATCGGTCACCCCGGCCCCGACCCGTGGTTCCCGCGGCTGCCTCGCGTGCCCGTCGAGGACGCCGTCGCCTGGGCCTGACGGCACCGCGGCCACCTGGTCGCGCGGACCCGGAGTCCGGGCAGCCCGGCAGCGGTCGGCGAGGGAACTTCCTGCGAGACAGCATGACGCCGGCCCACCCGATCAGGAAGTGGGCAACGGCCAGGTGGCGATCGGATCGCCGGTGGGGTGGGAGGAACCTGCGCTCGGCTCGACGGTGACGGCGAGTGCGGCGGCGGCACCGGGCGGGGGAAGCGACGCGGACTGCAGACCGGCTTTGGCGGCGAGGAGCCCGGCGGAGCGCACTGCGTCCCCGGGGTCGACGTACCACATCTGGTAGGTCTTGTCGGCGGGCAGCGGCGCCAGGTCCTGGCAGAAGTAGACGGCCTCGTTCAGGTCCCGTGAAACCGCCACGGTGCCGGATCCGCCGTAGGCCAGGTCCTTTTTGACGAAGGTGGTGTCGGGAGCCGCGAAGAGCCGGCCGAGGTCGGCGGCCTGGCTCCGGGCCTCCTGGCGTGCCTCCCGCGCCTCCTGGTGCTGCCAGGCCGCCAGACCGCCGAGCGCGGCGGCCGCGGCCAGACTGGCGGCCAGCGCGAGATGCAGCAGAGGGGGCGTGGATCGTCGGATGCGGCGCCCGTTCGCCCGGCCGGGGAGCGTCGGCGGGAACTGGGGGGTCCGGGCCACCTCGGCAAGGACACGTTCTTTCAGACGCGGCGGCGGGGTGCGGGCTGCCGCGAGCGCGAGCCAGCCCGCGGCCTCCTGCTGGCGGAGCGTCTCGTGGGCGCAGTCGGGGCAGTCGGCGAGATGGCGGCGGAAGGCCTCCCATTCCTCCCGGGTGAGGGCGTTCACCGCATAGGCACCCGCGAGGTCGTGTGCATCGTGCGAGTCGGCTGTCATCACGGCGGAGCTCCCAGGCAGTGCCGCAGACGGGTCAGAGCCCTGCGCAGACGGCTCTTGACGGTGCCGAGCGGCAGGGACAGCCTCGAAGCGATCTCGGTGTGGGTCAGGCCCTCGTAGTAAGCGAGCACCACCGGCTGCCGCAGCTCGGTGCTGAGCTCCTTCAGGCACGAGCGGACCTCTTCGCATTCCCCGAGCGCCTCCACCGCGTCCACGACGTCGTCGAAGGCCGGCGTCGACTCGTGCTGGGAGACGGCGCGCTCGCGCTCGGCCGACCTTTGCAGCGTACGGACGCTGTCCACGGCACGGTGGTGAGCGATTGTCAGCATCCAGGTCATGGCGTGCCCGCTCTCGGGCCGGTAGCGGGGGGCGCTCTGCCAGACCTCGAGCATGACCTCCTGGGTGACCTCCTCGGCGTGCGCGGGGTCCTTCATGACCCGGCACGCGATTCCGTAGATCGGTCCGGCGGCCGCGTCGTACAACCGGGAGAAGGCGTCCTGGCTGCCCGCAGCGACGGAAACCAACAGGCGATCGGTCTCGGATGTACCGATGCGCCGGGCCCCGGACGCCTCCCGCTTGGCCACACCCTCTCCCACCTGTGTAAATGCCCCGATCCATCATGTTCGGTTCACCCACCCTCTCTTTAAGTGTCCGAGTCCCGGCCGTCGTCCGCATCCCGCAGTGGAGCGGGGCGGGCGACCCGCGAACCGGCGGCGACGTGGCCACCGGGGCGGAGCACGTCATCGCCGTAGAGGGCCTGCACCCAGTTCGTCTGGTAGACGGTCTCCAGGTAGCGCTCACCCAGGTCCGGGGCGATCGCCACCGCGGTCATACCGGCCGGCTCGTGCGCGGCCAGCCAGCGCGTCGCACCGCTGACGACGGTGCCCGTGGAGCCCCCGAAGAGGAATCCGCGTCTGGCCAGACGGTGGCAGGCGCGGATGGTGTCCGCCTCCTCGACGTGCACCGCCTCGTCGACGTAGGACTCGTCGAGCAGTGGCGGGCTCACGCTCATGCCCAGGCCGGGAAGCATGCGGCGGCCCGGGGTCCCGCCGAAGGTCACCGAGCCGGCGCTATCCACGGCCACGATGCGGACCGGCCGGTGCCAGTGCCGGAAGAAGCGGGCGCAGCCCATCAGTGTCCCGGTGGTGCCGGCCCCGACGAACAGGACGTCCAGTCCCGGGAACGAGCGTGCGATCGCCGGTGCCGTCCTGCGGTAGTGCGCTTTCCAGTTGCCCGGGTTGGTGTACTGGCTGAGCCACACGTACCGGTCGTCGAGGGCGGACAGCGCGCGAACGTAGTCGAGCCGCGCCTGGAGGAAGCCGCCGTCGGCGCTCGGCTCGGTGACCACGTGCACCTGGGCGCCCAGCGCCTCCATCACCAGCCTGGTCGACAGGTTGCAGCGGGAGTCCGTCACGCACAGGAACCGGTAGCCCTTGCTCGCGGCGATCATGCTGAGTGCCACGCCCATGTTGCCCGACGAGGACTCCAGCAGGACCGACCGCGGGGTAAGGACCCCCGCCTGTTCGGCAGCCTCCACCATTTCGGTCGCGGGCTTCAGCTTGATCGAGCCGGCGAAGTTGAAGCCTTCGCACTTCAGGAAGAGCCTGTGCCCCAGTATCGGCTGGAGGTCGACGTAAAGATCCTCCTCGTTGAAGGTGTAGGGGGCGGATATGACTGACACGATGGCCTCCGCGGATTGAAGAACAACCGGGCCCGGACGGTGGTCATCCGTACCGGCTCAGCTCATGGAAGAAGCCGTCGACGACGTGCAGGTCGCCGGAGTCGGCCACCTCGTCGTAGACGTACTTGCCGACGGCCAGATCGAGCACTCCGAGGCCGAAGGGCGAGAACACCACCGTCCGGTCCGCCGACGGCGAAACGCGTCCGGCCATCACGTCCGCCAGCGTCCCCGTCACGAAGTCGCGGGTGCCCGTGAGCTGTTCGGCCAGGTGAACGGATGTGTCCGCCCTCAGACAGTGCTCGACGTCGTCGACGATGTTGTCCGAGGCGAGCACGACCGCCGGGGCCAGGTCGCGCAGCGACACGTGCAGCACGAGCGGACGGTGTGCGAACCACGACGGATCGTGGACGTGCGGCCGGGCGGCGACCGTGGCGAACACGACCAGGTCGCTCCGGCGTATCAGCTGCTCGGCGCTGTCGTGCAGGACGATCCAGCCGGCGGCGCCGGACTGCTCCAGGTAGCAGCGGAACCCGGCGGCGCTGTCGGGGGACACGTCGTGCACGCCGATGGTGTCGAAGGACCAGCCGGTACCGGCCAGGAAGGTGTGGATGTAGCGGGCGATCAGGCCCGTCCCGATGAAACCGACGCGCGTCGGGCGCCCTCGGCCGCGGCTGAGTCGGTCCGCCGCCAGTGCCGCCGACGCGGCCGTCCTCGTGGCGCTGATGATCGACGCTTCCATGCAGGCGAACGGGTAGCCGGTGTGGCAGTCGTTGAGGATGAGCACCGCCGAGGCCCTCGGGATGCCGGCTGCGACGTTCTGCGGAAAGCTGGAGATCCACTTCAGGCCGTCCACCCCTGCCTCCCCGCCGAGGGAGGCGGGCAGGGCGATGATCCGGGACGACGGGCGGTCGGGGAAGCGCAGGAAGTGGGACGGCGGGTTCACCGAATCACCGGCGTCGTGCAGCCGGTAGGTTTCCTCGACCACCTCCACGAGCTGCTTCTCGCGCCCTTGAAGCGCTTGCTGGACCTGGCCGCCCGACACGATCGCGAACGGCGGCACGGCGACCGGCCCGGACTGTGCTGACTCCCAGGTGCCGGAACGGGTGGTGGTCATTGGGTGATCACCTCCACGGTCGGCGAGCAGTCGGCCAGGCGCACCGCGTCCGCCATCGCGACGAGCACCTCGCGCGGCCCCTCGTACGGCTCCCTGCTGTGGGCGGTGCGGACGTTGTCGACGATCATCAGGTCGCCGGCCTGCCACGGCTCGCGCACGGTGTGGGACTGATAGACCTCGTTCAGCAGCTGCACGGTGTCCTCGCCGATCGGAGCGCCGTCCCCGTAGCGGGTGTTGAACGGCAGCCCCTCGGCGCCGTAGATGTCGACCAGGTACTCGCGTATCTCGGGGGCCAGGGTCCACTCGTTGAGGAACGCGATCTGGTTGAACCAGCAGCGCCGGCCGGTGACCGGGTGCCGCACCACGGCGCTGCGGCGCTGCCAGGTCCGCAGTCCGCCGTCGGGTTGCCATTCGAACTCGATCGCTGCGGCGCGGCAGTAGTTCTCGACCGCACCGCGGTCCTCACTGCCGAAGGCATCGGTCAGGGACGCCCCGATCTCCTCGTTGTAGTTGCGGGTGAGCAGCCAGCCCTCCCTCAGGAACCGCTCGACGAGATCGGTGGGCAGCGCGCCCAGCACGGTGGGTGCGTCGGCCAGCGCGGTGGCCCCGCCGACGTCGGGGGCGGTGAGGCAGGCGAACAGCATCAGGCCGGGGAACTCCAGGGTGTAACTGAGTTCGTGGTGCATGCACATCGGCTGGTGCGGCGGCCACTTCGACGAGGAGTACACGCCGTCGGCGTACGTCCGCCGGGATGCGAAGGCCTCCTTCTCGCTCATCAGACCGGCGGCCAGCCGTCGGAAGACGGTGGCGGTCCCGGCCTGGTCGCCAAGGCCGAGGCCACGGACCAGGACCGAACCGTGCTCGGCGACGACGGCGCGCACCGCGTCCCGGTGCTCGGCGGCCCAACTCGCCGCGTCGCCGGTGGAGTCGGCACGCAGGATCGGGGGTTTGCCGGGCTGGAGGTCGACGTCGAGCATCGGCACAGGGGGCGAGGTCGGCATCTCGGTCTCCTTTCGGTCGTGGTTCAGGAGGAAGCCGGTGGTGCGGGGCCGGCGCCGGCCGCGGGGGCCGATGGCGCTGCGGCTCGGGATCGGCCGTTGACGAGGCGGGCCAGGTCGGCCAGGACCGGGTGGCGCGTGAGGTCCTTGATGTCCACCGCACGGTCCAGGGCGATCGCGAGCCGCACCGCCGCGAGGGAGGTGCCGCCACGGTCGAAGAAGTGGTCGTGCCGGCGGATCGTGTGCTCCGGTATGTCGAGCACCTGAGCCCACAGGGCGGCCAGCCGCCGTTCGGTCGGCGTGCGGGGGGTGTCGCGGCCCTCCTCGCCCGCGTCGGGCCCGGTGCCGGCAGATCCGATGTGCGGTGTCACGGCGCTGACCTGCGCGGCGAGCGCGGTCAGCGCTTTCCTGTCGACCTTGCCGTTGGCGGTCACGGGCAGGTTCTCCCGCCAGTGGAACTCGGAGGGGACCATGTACTCGGGCAGCGACCGGGCCAGCCGGTCCCTGAGGGCGGCGTCCTCGAGCGGGCTGTCACCGGAGTAGAAGGCCACCAGGCGCCCGCCCTGGCCGGCCCCCTCGACGGCCACCACCGCACCGTCGCGGACCCCGGGGGCCCGCAGCATGGCGCTCTCCACCTCGCCGATCTCGATCCGGAAGCCGCGGATCTTGACCTGGGTGTCCTGGCGGCCGAGGAACTCCAGCTTGCCCCCGGGCACCCAGCGGCCGTAGTCGCCGCCCCGGTAGAGCCGTCGGCCCGCGTGGTGCCGATCCGGGATGAAGGCCTGCCGGGTGCGCGCGGGGTCGTTGACGTAGCCGCGGCCGACGCAGACCCCGGAGAAGACGATCGCACCGGGGGCGCCGAGCGGCACCGGTGACAGGTGCTCGTCCACGACATGGACGTGCACGTTGCTGATGGGCGAACCGAGCGAGACCCGTCCGTTGTCCGGCGCCCGGTCCATCACCTCGTGGTTGGTGTCGTCCGACGTCTCGGTCAGCCCGTACGCGTTCACCAGCCTGATCCCGGGCTCGGCCGCGAACCAGCGCTGAACGAGCTCCCATTTCAGCGCCTCGCCGGTGACCGACACGCATCGCAGGTCCGGCAGCGCGCGCGGGTGCCGCTCGAGGTAGGCCACGACCGCGTCGAGGTACGACGGCACGACCTGGAGGACGCCGACCCCGCCGCGGGCGATCGTGTCGACGAACCGTGGGACGTCCAGGATCGCGTCCTGTTCGACGAGCAGGGTCCGTCCGCCGACCAGCAGCGCGGAAGCCAGTTGCCACAGCGAGATGTCGAAGCACTGGGGCGCGGTCTGGGCGACCACCTGCCCCTCGCCGATCCCCAGGTCGTCGATCTTGGCGTAGAGGTGGTTGAGCATGCCCGCGTGCTCGCACATGGCTCCCTTGGGCTCGCCGGTGGAGCCGGACGTGAAGTAGATGTAGGCGAGTTGGTCCGGTGCGACGCCGACGCCGAGGTCGGAGTCCGCGTGACCCTCCGCGTAGGCCGCGTCGACGGACAGCGCCCGGACCGCGGGCAGCGCGTCGAGGGCCCCGTCGAGCATTGCGGTGCTGCCCGGCTCGGTCAGCACGAGCCGGCACCCGGCACGAGTGAGCATGGTCGTGATGCGGTCGGCCGGGAAGTGCGGCTCGACGGGCAGGTACACCCCGCCGCCCTTGAGGACCGCCAGGACGGCGGCCGCCCAGTCCAGGTTCCGCTCGGTCACCACCGCGACGACGCCTTCGCGGCCCAGTCCCCGGGCCAGCAGGGCCCGCGCCAGCCGGTTGGCCCGCGCGTTGAGTTCCCGGTAGGTCCACTTCTGGTCGCCGTGTACGGCCGCTATGGCGTCCGGGTGCGCCCTGACGCGTTGCTCGAACAGCTCGTGGAAGCGGTGATCGGGCAGCTCGCGGCGGGGTCCGGCGAGTCCTTCGAGCTGGAAGCGGCGCTCCTCGGCGGAGAGCAGGCTCTGCCGGTCGTGCGCGGCGTCCGGATCGGCGGCGATCAGGGTGAGAGCGGTGAGGTGGTAGCCGACGATCCTCGCGGCGCAGTCCGCGTCGACCGCGTCCGTCCGGTACCGCAGCCGCAGGGTGGGCCGCTCGCCGGGTCGCGGTGCCTCCAGCCGCAGCACGGTGTTCTCGGCGAGTTCTCCGCCGTCACGGATCGGATCGAACTCGGCCTCGCTGGACGGTCCGGGCAGACCCGATTCACGCCGGAGCCCGTCGACGGGGAAGTCCTTGTGCAGCAGCAGTTCGGACTCGGCCCGGTGGGCGTGGAGCACCAGCGTCCGCCACGAGCCGGGCTCGACGGTCAGCCGGCAGGGCAGCGGCCGCCCGGCCGGTACGGCGACGTAACCGGTCGTGACCTCGCGTTCGCCGGACAGAGCTGCGAGCACCTTGGCGTGCGCGGCCAGCAGCACCGAGCGAAGGGGTACCGCCAGATCGTCCGCCAGGCGGCTCAGCGCGTCCGCCGGATCCTCGGGAAGCGTCGCCTCGTGCTCGGCGACACCGGTCACCGGGTCGAGGGTCCACCGTGGGACCGTGGTGACCCCGCCGGCGGCGAGCACGCCCCGCCAGAACGCCCGGCCGGCCTCCGCGGTCGCTGTCGTCGATGCCATGGATGTCATGGGGCCGACCTCACCTCGTCCTGGCTGTACGAGCGGATCGGCCGTGCCGGATTCCCGCCCCACCAGGCCTCCTGCGGGACCATCTCGCCCTTCATCAGGAAGGAGTCCGGGGCCAGCACCGCACCGTCGCCCACCGTCACGCCGTAGTGGACGAAAGCGCCGACCCCGAGGGTGCATCCGGAGCCGATCGTGCTCCGATCGGACTTGAAGGCGCCGTCCTCCTGCGAGTGGCACTGGACCACGCTGCCCAGGTTGAGCGTGCAGCCGTCCCCGATGGCAGCCATGGCCCGTTCCGTCAGATGGCAGCCGTCGTCGAAGACCATGCGGCCGAGCCGCACCCCGAGCAACCGCCAGACGACGTTCTTGAACGGGGTGCCGTTGAGCATCCTCACGTACGTCTCCGACGGCACCTTCCAGTAGCGCTCGTGCTGCCAGAAGTCCTGGGTGTAGATCGAGCAGAACAGGGGCTTCAGGGGACAAACCGCCGTGACGACGCGTTCGACCAGCACGAAGTACGCGATGGTGAAAGGCACGACAAGGACGTCGGCCAGCATGATCCCCGTCACGCCCAGCGGCCCGTACATCTCCGCGGCTGCCGTGACGAGCAGGATGAGTGCGAAGGCAAAGATCCAACGCGACAGCAGATACAACGCCATGGTGGCGACGTTGTGCCTGTTCTTGGCGGCAAGGCCGTGCCGCAGCTCCTCATCGCCCTTGAGCCGGTCGAACGTGCTGTCGCGCAGGACCGAACGCGGAATCTCGAAGCTGGGCGAGCCCAGCAGCCCGACCCCCTCGCGGACCTCCCCGTCGACCGGCACCATCACCTTCGTCGCGAGCAGGCAGTTGTCGCCGGTCCTGCCCTGCGCGGGGTACGCGATCCTGTTCCCGAGGAAGTTGCGCGGCCCGATCGACACCCGGGACACCCGGAACGCGGTGCTCGAGTAGTCGGCGTTCATGATCGACAGGCCGTCGGCGACCATCGTCCCGCGCCCGACGGAGCTCAGATACGGCGTCTCGTGCTTCATCTCGGTGCCGAAGTTCGACCCGGTCTGCTGGACGCGGGAGAGGTCGTACCCGAGGCCCCGCAGGTAGTGGACGATGGCGGAGCTGTCACCGAACAGCCGCTTCAGGAACCTCCAGTTGGTCAGGAGCGTGATCGTCCGGTGCACCTCGAAGTGGAAGCTGTACAGACGGTAGGTCCTGCCCGGCGTGATGGTCAGGCTGAGCAGTCGGGGCAGGGCGGTCAGCACGAGGAGGCCGGCGGGCACGGCGCCGAAGACGAGCACGAAGGACATCGCCAGGGCCTCGAGGAAGAACGTCCCGTCGGCGAAGACCGCGGGTCCCGGCTCCAGAGCCGTGCTGAGCTGCGGGACCTCGACGAGCAGCGCGGCCACACCGCCGACCGCCAGCGGTATGTACACGACCAGCGCGAGCAGCAGCTGCAGCACGCTGTGGGTCGCCCTGCGCACCGCGCCGCAGGGGACCTGCCCGACCACCTGGTAGTCCACCTCGGTCCGCTGCGCCGGGGACCCGTGCCAGTGCTCGCCGTCGGGCACCGCCTGCCCACGGTGCAGCGAGGAGGCGTGTCCGAGCTGAGCCCCGTCGCCGAGTGATGTGTCGATGTCAAGGACGGTGTTCTCGCTGACCAGCACGTTCCTGCCGAGAGTGACGGGACCCGTCTGGATCAGTCCGGCGTGCGCCCGGTAGCAGGAGAAGAACGAATCCTTGCGGACGACCGCACCGTCACCGATGGTGAGCAGATCGGTGCACACGGGCACGTTCCGGGAGAGGACCACGGCTCCCCGCCCGACCTTCGCACCCAGCGTCCTGAGGTAGAGCAGGTAGAGCGGGGAGCCGCTGAACAGCACCATCGGATCCGCCCGCACCAGCGTCTTGACGATCCAGAAGCGGACGTACCTGACGCTCCAGACGGGGATGTGCTGAGGCTTCCACCGGCCCACGAGGGTCCACTTCACGAGGACGGGGAGGACACACAGAACCAGGAAGGCCACGCCCCCGAACAGGACCGAGCGCAGGTACACATCGAGTAGGCCGGACCCGGCGGAGATCCACCCGTAGCCCAGGGCGGTGCCGAAGGCGAGGAGGTAGGCGTACGCCAGGAAGGCCAGGAACTGCAGGGCGCCGCACAGGACGTACTGCCGCTTGCCCGCCGCGGATCGCGCCGCCGCCGGAGCCGGGGCGGGCGACTCTGCTGCCGGGGCCACAGCCGCCGGTGCCACCCGGGGCGTCGGCTCGGCATCCGCCAGCGCCGTCGCCAGGCTCCTGATCGTCGGGTGCCGATAGACGTCCCTCATCGACACCGACGGCAGGTCCGCGCGCTTTCTGACGCGTGCGCAGAAGTGCGCCATCACCAGCGAGTCGGCGCCCAGGTCGTCGAAGAAGTGCCCGTCGACCGGCACCTGCTCGGTGCGCACGACCTCGGCCAGCACCGCGGCGAGGGTTCTTTCGATGGCGGCCGGTTCACCGCACCCGTCCAGCAAGGCCGTGGATTCCTCCATGCACTTGATTCGGCACCGATACGCAGACGGATCACCACATTCACATACTTCTCGTGCGATCCGCATTCGGTTACCCAGGGTGTACACGCAGTTGCGGTGTTGCGACCAGCCCACCCCGGCCGTACGGCGCGCGAACGCCCCTTTCACGCCCCCGAGGCGCGCTTGTCAGCCACCCTGTGCGGGCACTACTGTCACCACGCCTTGGTGAACGGGAAATCCGGTGTGATGCCGGTGCGGCCCTCGCCACTGTGAATCGGGAAGTCCGGCTCCGGCCCTCACGGGCAGCCACTGGGTCCTTCGGGACCCGGGAAGGCGGAGCACGGGCGGTGGTACCCGTCAGCCAGGAGACCGGCCAAGGCGCGTCAACCATCCACGAGGTGCTGGAGAGGGTCTGCTGAGCCATGCACATAGCCGAGGGTTTCCTCCCGCCGGCGCACGCGGTCGCCTGGGGCGTCGCGTCCGCTCCGTTCGTCGTCCACGGAGTCCGTTCGCTCACCCGTGAGGTCAGGGAGCACCCCGAGAGCACGCTGCTCCTCGGCGCCTCCGGAGCCTTCACGTTCGTCCTGTCCGCGCTGAAGCTGCCCTCGGTGACCGGGAGCTGCTCGCATCCCACCGGGACCGGGCTGGGCGCCATTCTCTTCCGGCCACCGATCATGGCGGTCCTGGGCACCATCACGCTGCTCTTCCAGGCGCTGCTGCTCGCGCACGGCGGCCTGACCACGCTCGGCGCCAACGTCTTCTCGATGGCGATCGTCGGCCCCTGGGCCGGATACGCGGTCTACAAACTGCTGCGCCGCTACGACGTGCCGCTGATGGTGGCGGTGTTCTTCGGGGCGTTCGTCGCCGACCTGTCCACCTACTGCGTCACCAGCGTCCAGCTGGCGCTCGCCTTCCCCGACCCGAGCAGCGGATTCCTGGGCGCGCTCGGCAAGTTCGGCTCCATCTTCGCCGTCACCCAGATCCCCCTCGCGGTGAGCGAGGGGCTGCTCACGGTGCTCGTGATGCGGCTGCTGGTGCAGTCCAGCAAGGGCGAGCTGACCCGGCTGGGCGTGCTCCTCACCAAGAAGCAGTCCCGGACGGAGACCGAGACCGAGGCGGTGGCCCGATGAGCAAGCGTCCGATGAGCAAGAACACGAAGATCAACGTCCTGCTGCTGCTCGTCGTGGCCGCGCTCGCGGTCCTGCCGCTGGCCCTGGGCCTCGGCGACCACAAGGAGGAGCCGTTCACGGGCGCCGACGGTGAGGCGGAATCGGCGATCACCGAGATCGAGCCGGACTACAAGCCGTGGTTCTCGCCGCTGTACGAGCCGCCGTCCGGTGAGATCGAATCGGCGCTGTTCTCCCTCCAGGCGGCACTCGGTGCCGGTGTCCTCGCCTACTACTTCGGCGTGCACCGGGGCCGGCGGCAGGGCGAGCAGCGGGCGCTGGAGCGGGCACGGGACGCCGAGAGCGTGGCCGGCGGCACCGCGACCGCCGAGGAGCCCACGGCCGAAAGGGCCTGATCCCTCGTGCTGCCGATCGACGCGGCGGCGCACAGCAGTCGCTGGCGCCGCCGTCACCCCGTGGACAAGGCCGTCCTCGGACTCGGCCTCACCCTGCTCGCGATCTCGCTGCCGCCCTGGCCGGGCGCGGCCCTGGTGCTCCTGACGTCCCTCGTGGTGCTGCTGGGACCGGCGGGCGTGCCGGGCCGCCGGCTGTGGCGTGCCTATCGCGTGCCACTGGGCTTCTGCGTGACCGGCGCGGTCACCCTGCTCGTCCAGGTGGGCGGGCCGGAGGGCTTCGTGTCCCTCGCGGACGACGGCCCGCTGCGGGCCGGGGAACTGCTGCTGCGCACCTCGGCGGCCTCGCTCGGGGTCCTGCTGTTCGCCTTCACCACCCCCATGTCCGACCTGCTGCCCCGCCTGGTGAAGGCGGGGGTGCCCGCACCCGTCGTGGACGTCGCCCTGGTGACGTACCGCATGAGCTTCCTGCTCCTGGACTCGGTGCGCCGCATCCGGGACGCCCAGGCCGCCCGGCTGGGGCACACGAGCAGGGCCGCGGAGTGGCGTTCCCTGGCCGGCCTCGGCGCCACCGCCTTCGTGCGGGCCTTCGACCGGGCCACCCGGCTGCAGGCCGGGCTCGCCGGGCGCGGCTACGACGGCACCCTGCGTGTCCTGGTGCCCGAGGCCCGCGTGTCCGCCCGCTTCACGGCCACGAGTTGCGCACTGCTCGCAGCGCTGGCCGCCCTCACCCTCGTACTGGAGAAGGCCCTGCCATGAGCGAGCCCACCGCCCTGGTCGCCCTGCGGGGCGCGTCCTACGCCTACGAGGACGGCCCCGTCGTGCTCAGCGGCCTCGACTTCGACGTGCGCGAGGGGCGCGCGCTGGCGCTGCTGGGCCGCAACGGCAGCGGCAAGACCACGCTGATGCGGCTGCTCAGCGGCGGACTCAGGCCGCACGACGGCCGGTTGACGGTGCAGGGCACGCCGGTCACGTACGACCGCAAGGGGCTGACCCGGCTGCGCACGACCGTCCAGCTGGTGGTGCAGGACCCGGACGACCAGCTCTTCGCCGCCTCCGTCGCCCAGGACGTCTCCTTCGGCCCGCTGAACCTCGGCCTGCCCGACCCCGAGGTACGCGTGCGGGTCGACGAGGCGCTCGCCGCACTGGACATCGGCGCGCTGGCCGACCGGCCCACGCATCTGCTGTCGTACGGGCAGCGCAAGCGCACGGCCATCGCCGGGGCGGTGGCGATGCGGCCCCGCGTGCTGATCCTGGACGAGCCGACCGCCGGGCTCGATCCGGACGGCCAGGAACGCCTGCTCGCCACCCTCGACGGGCTGCGCGCGAGCGGCACCACGGTGGTCATGGCCACCCACGACGTCGACCTGGCCCTGCGCTGGGCCGACGACGCGGCGCTCCTCACCCCGTCCGGCGCACGCATCGGGCCGGCACCGGTGATGCTGGCCCGCACCGACCTCCTCCAGCAGTCCGGCCTGCGGCTGCCGTGGGGTGTCGCGGCGGCCCAACTCCTTCGGTCGCAGGGCTTGTTGAGCGACACATCGGCAGGCCCGCGCACCCCGGACGACCTGGCGGCGCTCGTCCCGGCACCGGAGTAGCGGCCGTCCCGGCACGACATAAATGCCCGCCAAGAGCATCAATGTCTTGAATGTTTCGCAGCTCCCTGTTGTATGGGTTCACGACAACGGGAGTGAGGGAGCATGGCCAACGACATCGCGGACGCGGGCCCGCCGCAGTCCGCGGGCTTGAAGCCCAATGCGATCGGATTCGTCGACGCCCTCGTCATCGGGCTCAACGCCACCTCGCCCGCGTACTCACTGGCCGCGGCCATCGGCCCGGTCGTGGCGCTGGTGGGTGTCTACGCCCCCGGCGTCATGCTCGCCTCGTTCGTCCCCATGCTGCTGATCGCCTCGGCGTTCTACTACCTCAACAAGGTCGACCAGGACTGCGGGACGACCTTCTCGTGGGTCACCCGGGCGATGGGGCCGTGGGCCGGCTGGCTCGGCGGCTGGGCCATCACGATGACCGGTGTCCTGGTGATCGGCTCGCTGGCGGACGTGGCGGTGACCTTCGCCCTGCTGGCCTTCGGTCTCGACAGCTGGGCCGAGAACGAGTTCGTGCGCCAGCTGCTCACCGTGCTCCTCATCGTCGTGATGACGGCCGTGTGCGTCATCGGCACCGAGGTGTCGGCGCGGGTGCAGAACGTCCTCATCCTCGCGCAGGTCGCCTGCCTGATCGCGTTCGCCGTGGTGGCGCTCTACAAGGTCTACGCCGACACCGGCACCCTCGACGCCGTCGACCCGGCGTTCAGCTGGCTGGACCCCTTCGGGGCGGGCGGCGCCGGGCTGACGGCCGGCCTGCTGCTGGGCGTGTTCATCTACTGGGGCTGGGAGTCGGCGGTCAATCTCACCGAGGAGGTCGAGAACTCCGCCACCGCTCCGGGCAAGGCGGCCGTGTGGTCGACGGTCATCCTGCTGGTCACGTATGTGGCGGTGGCCTACGCGGTCGTTGCCTACGCCGGGCCGGCGTTCCTGTCCGAGAACGCCGCGGAGGAGGAGTTCATCTTCGCCATCCTCGCCGACGAGGCGATGGGCGGCTGGGACTGGGTGGTGCTGCTGGCGGTCTCCACCTCCGGGCTGGCCTCGACGCAGACGACGATCATCCCGGCCTCGCGCACGGCGCTGTCCATGGCCCGCCGGCACGCACTGCCGTCCCACTACGGGCACATCAGCCCGCGCTTCCGCACTCCCGACGTGAGCACGTGGTGGGTGGCCGGCATCGCCATCGCCTGGTATCTGGTCGTCCGTCAGATCAGCGAGAACGCCCTGTTCGACTCGCTGACCGCGCTGTCCCTGCTGATCGCGTTCTACTACGCGCTCACGGGCATCGCCTGCACCGTCTACTACCGCCGCCATCTCACCGAGAGCCTGCACAACTTCCTGCTCATCGGCCTCGGCCCGCTGATCGGTGCCGGACTGCTGGTGTGGCTGCTCGTCGAGTCGATCGGCGACATGGCCGATCCCGAGAACTCCTACAGCGGCGTCTCCTGGTTCGGGCTCGGCCCCCCGCTGGTCATCGGTATCGGCATCACCCTCGCGGGTGTGCTCCTCATGGTCGTCTGGCGTCTGATGGCCCCCGCCTTCTGGGCGGAACGCCCCGAGGTGGCCGACCCCGATCTCGTGCACGGCGACAAGGAGCACTGAAGATGTCGGTCGTTCTCGGATACGACGAGTCCCCGGGCGCGGTCCGCGCGCTGCACGTCGCCATCGAGGTGTCGGCCGCGTTCGGCGAGCCGCTCGTGCTGGTCTACGGCGCCGCGGCGCCCGGCGCCCTCGGTGAGGAGTACACCGCGCACCGCGATGCCGTCCAGGAGGCCGGACGCACCGCGCTCTCGCACGCCGTCAGGGTGGCCGACGAGGCCGGTGTGCGGACCACGGTGGAGGTCATCGACCAGAAGCCGGCGGAGGCGCTGATCGAGGCCGCGACCCGCCATGCGGCGAGGTTCATCGTGGTCGGCAGCTGGGGTGAGAGCCCGTTGCGCGGGGCCCTGCTGGGCTCCACACCCCACAAGCTGCTGCATCTGTCCCGTACGCCGGTCCTGTGTGTGCCCACCGAGCCGTGACCCGCTGGGTTCAGGTCGCCGTGGCCGCTGCCGCGGCCTTGCCTGCCACGCGGCCCGAGAACAGGCAGCCGCCGAGGAAGGTGCCCTCCAGGGAGCGGTAGCCGTGGACCCCGCCGCCGCCGAAGCCGGCGACCTCTCCGGCCGCGTACAGACCCGAGATCGGGGTGCCTGAGGCGTCCAGGACGCGGCCGGAGAGGTCGGTCTGGAGGCCGCCGAGGGTCTTGCGGGTGAGGATGTTGAGGCGCACGGCGATGAGGGGGCCGGCGCTCGTGTCCAGGATCTTGTGGGCGGAGGCGGTCCGGCTGAGCGTGTCACCCGGGTAGGCGAGCGCGTTGCGGATGCCCATGACCTGGACGTCCTTGGTGTAGGGGTTGTCGATCTCGCGGTCGCGGGCCTCGATCTGCCGCTTGAGGTCCGCGAGTTCGATGAGGTTGTCGCCGGTCAGCTTGTTCATGCCCGTGACGAGTTCGGGCAGGGTCTCGGCGACGACGAAGTCCTCGCCCTTCTCCTTGAACCGCTCGATCGGCTCCGGCGTCTGCCAGATGCGGGACATCAGCATCCAGATGTTCTTCTCCGTGAGGTCCGGGTTCTGCTCGGAGCCGGAGAGTGCGAACTCCTTCGCGATGATCTTCTGGGTCGTGACGAACCAGGAGTAGTCGTAGCCGCTGTCACCGATCGACTTGAGGGTGTGCAGGGTGTCGTAACCCGGGATGTCGGGACTGGAGAAGCGCTTGCCCTTGGCGTCGAACCACATGGAGGACGGGCCGGGCAGGATGCGGATGCCGTGGCCGGGCCAGATCGGGTCGTAGTTCTTCAGGCCCTCGGTGTAGTGCCACATCCGGTCGGGGTTGACGATCCGTCCGCCCGCCTTCTCGGTGATCGTCAGCATCCGGCCGTCCACGTGCGCGGGCACGCCGGTGATCATGGACTTGGGCGGGGTGCCGAGCCGGGCGGGCCAGTTCTTGCGCACCAGGTCGTGGTTGGCGCCGATGCCGCCGGAGGTGACGATCACGACGGGGGCGTTCAGCTCGAAGTCGCCGACGACGGTACGGGAGCTGGGCTTGCCGCGCCCGGCGCTGCTCGGCTCCAGGACGGCGCCGCGTACGCCGGTGACGGCACCGCCCGTGACGATCAACTCGTCCACTCTGTGGCGGAACTTGAAGGTCACAAGGCCCCTCTCCACGGCCGCCCGGACCTTCTTCTCGAACGGCTCGACCACGGCCGGTCCGGTGCCCCACGTGACATGGAAGCGCGGGACCGAGTTGCCGTGCCCGTCCGCGAGGCCGCCGCCGCGCTCGGCCCAGCCGACGATCGGGAACCACTGCATGCCGAGCCCGGCCAGCCAGGACCGCTTCTCCTCGGAGGCGAAGTCCACATACGCCTCGGCCCACTTGTAGGCCCAGTGGTCCTGGCCCGACGGGTCCAGGATCCCGCGGTCGAAGCCGGCCGTGCCCAGCCAGTCCTGCCAGGCCAGCTCGTGCGAGTCCTTGATGCCCATCAGCCGCTGCTCGGCGGAGTCGACGAGGAACAGTCCGCCGAAGGACCAGAACGCCTGCCCGCCGAGACTGGCCTCCGGTTCCTGGTCCAGGAGCAGCACCTTGCGTCCCGCCGCTGCCAGTTCGGCCGTGGCGACCAGTCCGGCGAGGCCGTGGCCGACCACGATGGCGTCCGCGTCCGACGAGCCGGTCGGGGCCGCGAAGGCCGGGAACGTGGCCTGCGCGAGGGCGGCACCGGCGAGCACCCCGCCGGCGACGGTCAGGGCACGACGGCGCGTGATCGCGGCAGGGGTTGACGAGTTCTCCATGGGCTGCCTTCCGGGGAGATGCGCAAGGGGCGGGAGACACACGAGAGGCCGCTGCGAAAGCGGGCGTTACCGACGGTAGCCCAGGGGGTGCGGGGGTCACCAGATGCTGCAAGCGTGAACTTTTCTCATGTTTTCACGGCTCCAAGTCCGTAGCGCCGTCGTGGAGTTCAGCACGCGGGCGACCACTGACACTCGGCCAAATCCCCTGTCCAATACGGCAGTTGGAGCGCCCGCCCCCCGTTGACAAACAAGCCGAACCCACACTTAGGTTTGCCTACCTAACCCATGGGTTCCTCATCGCCGCCGCGACCCCCTCACCGAGAAAGGCCCACAGCCGACCATGAGACCCGTTCCCTCCGCCCGGGTCGCCACGGCGGCGCTCCTGGGCGCCGCCGCGCTCGTGGCCACGGCCTG
Organism: Streptomyces sp. R11; assembly: GCF_041051905.1. Taxonomy (NCBI): domain Bacteria; kingdom Bacillati; phylum Actinomycetota; class Actinomycetes; order Kitasatosporales; family Streptomycetaceae; genus Streptomyces; species Streptomyces sp. R11. The sequence goes on along the minus strand of NZ_CP163432.1, from coordinate 7,508,330 downwards.
TGCGTCGACAACGGCGACGGCGAACCTCCCACGCCCTGCATCGGCGGCCTCGACATGACCGGCGGCTCGCACTTTCCGCATGGATCTCCTCCGACCCGCCGGAGTACGGCGAGGACCTGGCGATCCCGTACGGCGCGGGCGGCACCCTCGAGGTAGAGCTGACCGTCGACGCCAAGGACGAGTACACCGACTGCCTCAAGACCACCTGTGTGCTGGCCACCCGCAACGACCACACCCTCTCCGGCGACCGCTCCCAGGACCTCGGGGTCCCGGTCGGCTTCGTCGGGCAGGACCCGGTGGACACCGACGACGACACCGGCGGCACGGGCGGGAACGGCGGCTCCGGCACGAGCACGACGGGCGGCAGCGCCGGCGGCAGCACGGGTACGGCGTCCACCACGGGCGGCGGCTCCGGCGGCACCGGCACGTCGGCCGCGGGCGGCAGCCTGGCCTCCACCGGCGGGACAGTGCTCTCCGTCGCCGCGCTCGCGGCCGCGCTGCTCGCCGCCGGCCGGGCGGCGTACCGCAAGGGCCGCAAGGCCGGCTGACGATGCGGCGGGCGGGGTCACCGTGCCTCGCCCGCCACCACAGCCCGTCACACCGTACGGCCCGCCACCACCCACTTCGACGGCAGCTCGATCCGTGCGCCTTCGGGTCCGTACTCCGTGGTGACCAGCGGAAGTTCGCCGCTCGCGAGGACATTGAGCCCGGCCGCGCGCAGATACTCGGGCACCGAGGCGTCGGCGACCTCGCCGGGGGCGATGCCATGCCGGAAGATCGGCGCGAGCTTGGGGGGCGGCCCGGACGGACTCTGCGCGAGGCCCATGAGGACCGGCTTCGCTGACTCGGAGAGTTCGACGAGGAAGGCCCGGCCGCGCTCGCCGACCAGCGTGGCGATCCCGTTCACCATCAGCTGCCGGTCGTCGGGCTCGGCCTGATGCAGCACGCCCCGCATATAGATGTTGGCGTCGCCGAGTTCCGCGTGCAGCGTCTCGGCCTCGGCCTTCTCCACCGCGTCGAACAGCCGGTACGTCGCCTGCCCGGCGGGGTCGGCCAGGCGGGCGTGGTCCAGAGCGGCGGCGGACAGCTCGACGCCGACGACGCGCGGGAAGCGTTCGGCGAGGAAACGCGTCTGAGTGCCGTTGCCGCAGCCCAGGTCCACCAACGGCAGGCTCGGATCGGTCAGGTGCGGCTCGAAGAGGGCCAGGTGGCGGCCGGCGGCCAGGGCAGGCTCGGCGTCCCAGAACACCGCGCCCTGTTCATCGCTCGCTTCACGCCAGAAGCCCTCCCAGGCCTCACGGTACCGACTCGTCACGCTCATCTGCCCAACTCCCCAGGGTGCGACGCCGACCCGTCGTCAAGTGACGGGCGAGTACGGTCTATCGCGGCCAGGTGACGCCTACAAGCGCGTGGCGCATTCCTTCACGCCGCATTCGAGACTCGTGCGCCGTCGTACGCCGTTCGGGGCGCGAGCCGTACGCCCGTGGGGGCGCGAGGGTCAGCGTCGCGGGAGTGTGAGTTCGAACCAGACGGCCTTTCCGGCGCTCGTACGGCTGGTGCCCCACTCGCGGGCGAGCACGCTCACCACACGCAGCCCGCGTCCGGTCTCGTCGTCCGGACCGGCGTTGAGCAGGGTCGGCAGGTCGTGGTCGTCGTCGTCCACCTCGCACAGCAGCGTCTCACCGCGCACGAGGCGCAGCTCCACGGGGCGGCTGTGGGAGTGCCGTACGGCGTTGGTGACAAGCTCGCTGACCAGCAGCTCAGCACTGTCGGCGAGGCGGCGCGACAGGCCCCAGTCGTACAGCTGTTCACGGACGACGGCTCGGGCCCGGCCGACCGCCGCCGGGTCGAGGGCGAGCCGCCATTCGGCGACGTCCTCCGGCTCGATGCCGTTGAGGCGGGCCATCAGCAGGGCCACATCGTCCTTGCGGCCGCCGCGGGTGTTGAGCGCGCGGATGATCGTGTCGCAGGCGTCGTCCATGGACGCGGCCGGATGGGCGGCGGACTCGCACAGCGTCGCGAGCCCGACACCGATGTCTTCACCGCGCACCTCGACCAGTCCGTCGGTGCACATCACGATCCGGTCGCCGGGCCGCACCCGCACGCGTACCGCCTCGAAGGGCACTCCGCCGACGCCGATCGGCGCGCCCGTGGGCAGGTCGAGCAGCTCGCTGTGCCCGTTGTCGGCGCTGACCAGGACGGGCGGGATGTGGCCGGCGTTGGCGATGTGGAGCTCGCCGGCGATCGGGTCGTAGACGGCGTACAGACAGGTCGCGAGGTAGGTGTCGCCGAGGCGCTGGGCGAGGTCGTCGAGGTTGCGCAGCAGCTGCGCGGGCGGCAGGTCGAGGGCGGCCATGGTCTGCACGGCCGTACGCAACTGGCCCATCATGGCGGCCGAGTTGAGGCCGTGCCCCATGACGTCACCGACGACCAGGGCGGTGCGGGCGCCGGGCAGTTTGACGGAGTCGAACCAGTCGCCGCCGACCCGGCCGAGGAGGGTGCCCGGCAGATAGCGGGTGGCGATGTCGCAGCCCGCCATGCGCGGCGGGATGTGCGGCAGCATGCTGTCCTGGAGGGTCTCGGCGACGCTCTCCTGGTACGTGTACATGCGCGCGTTGTCGAGCACGAGGCCCGCCCGGGCGGCGAGTTCGGCGCCGGTGACCCGGTCCATGTCGTTGAACTCGACGCGCTCGGGGTGGCGCAGCAGGATCATGAAGCCGAGCACCACGTCGCGGGCCTTGAGCGGCACGACCAGCATGGAGCGGCCCGCGATGAGCGGCCGGATGTCCCGCTTCTCGAACTGCGAGGCGATGGCGTGCCCCAGCTGCTCGCTGATGCGTGGCACGAGCACGGGGTCGCCGGTGGTCATGCACTGGAAGAACGGTGTGTGCGCCGGGAAGGGCATGGCCTCGCCGACCGGCACGACGTCGTCCCAGCGGCCGGGTTCGTCGGTGTGCTCGAGGGCGACCCGGTGCCACATGGTGGTGGTGTCCGGTACGCCTTCGGGGAATCCCTCACCGGCGACGACCTGTTCGCGCAGATAGGTGCCTGCTACGTCGGTGAAGCGGGGCACCACGGCCTTGCTTACCTCGACGATGGTCCGTGACAGGTCGAGGGAGGTGCCGATGCGGCCGCTGACCTCGTTGAGGAACTCCAGGCGTTCGCGTACGGCGACGTACTCGAGGTCCTCTGCCTCGTCGGTGTACTCCTGCGGTAACGGCAGGCCCTGAGCAGCGGCCCGGGCGGCCCGCTCGCGGCGCGCCCTGCGCTCGACACGCCGCGGCACGCCCCAGTCGGGGGTGACGGGAACCCGGTCGTTCTGGCTGAACTCCAGGACCGGATAGCCGAGTTCGAGGATCTGGCCGACGATGCGGGCGCTCTCCTCGACGCTCATGCTGGGCAGGATCTCGGGGAGCCTGCGGGCGAGTTCGTCGGCGCCGGGGAAGTCGGTGTGCAGGGCGAATCCGGGTGCGACGCGCTCGTAGCCGGTGTCCTCTTCCTGGGCCTCCTGCTGGAGCCGGCCCAAGTCGGCGCCCAGCACGAGCAGTCGCTCCGGGCCGGGTCCCACCAGCGGGTAGGCCCACCACAGGACGTCGACTCGATCACTCCCCCACCCTTCGCGCGGGGGGATTCCCATCTCGCTTCGCTCGGGCACGGTGAGGCGGGCGCGGCCCGCGGCCGGGTAGTACAGGCGCCCGTCGAGTGAGGTCTCAAGATCGTGGCCGAGACCGTCGTAGGCCGAGTAGGCGCCGTACAGCGAGGCGTCGTCGTCCTCGGGCAGCGCGCCGGAGACGGGCAGCAGATCGACGGCCGCGCGTCCGACCGCCTCCTCCTTCGCGGCGCCGAACAGACGGCGTGCGCCGGAGCTCCAGTGCGAGACGAGGCCCTCGCGGTCGACCACGACCACGGCCAGTGGGATCCGTCCGGACGCGGCGTGTTCCGTCACCGCGCCGTCCCTCTCGGTGCCACGGTCCATGGCCCAGGCCCTCTCTCCCCACGGCTCCGCAAGATCTGCGCGCCCACACCACCGTACGGCTCCGGGCCGAAGTGATGTGCGGCAATACGGGAATTGATATGACGAGATCAAGACGTCCCGCGCAGGGGCCGAAAGACCCACTCTCGCCGCGTCCCCGCAGGACAATCCATGTGCCGGTGCGCCGGCTCAGTCCTCGTGCCCCAGCTGAAGATCGCGTTCCGTACGGCCTCCGCCGGCGACCTGGAGCACGGTGGCGACCGGCGGGTAACCCGTGGCGATGACGGTGTACTCGCCGGTGGACAGGTCGACGAACCGGAAGGTCCCGTCGGGGCCCGTGGTGAGCGTGTCCATGACGTTGCCGGCGGCGTCGAGCAGTGTCACACGCGCGTCCTCGACGGGCCGCCCCCCGCCTGCCCGCACGGTGCCCCGCAGCAGGGCGCCGCCGGCGAGTTCGATGTCCTGGCGCGTCTCGCGGGCCGCTTTGACGGTGACGGGGACGGCAGCCGGGCGGAAGGCCGACGCGCTCGCTGCGAGGGTGTACTCGCCGGCGACGAGTTCGGTGATGACATAGCCCCCCTCGCGTCCGCTGCGGGTGGTGGCCACGACCTCGCCCTGCACGTTGGTGAGCGTGACCGTGGCGTCCACGGGCGTGCCGTCCGGGGTGAGCACCCTCCCGGCGAGGCGTCCGGCGCCGCCCAGGACGATGTCCAGGTCGACGGGGCGCTCGCCGACGGTCACGGTGACGGCCTGCGGCTGGTGGCCGCCCGCCGCGGCGATCATGACGTATGACCCCGGACCCGGCGTCGCCAGCGCGTACCGCCCGTCGTCGCCGCTCGCACCGCGCCCGACCTGCTGCCCGCCGATGTCGATGAGCGTGAGTGCCGCGCGCGGTACGACGGTCCCGTCGGGATGCAGCACCAGGCCGCAGACGGGAACTCCGGTGGCGTACTGCGAACGGGCGGGCGGGATCGGGGCGTTCACCGGCGCCGATTCCGTCTCCGAGGCCTGGGCGTTGTGGGACACCAGCGGTTTCTCCTTGAGGAAGAAGGCGATGAGCAGGCCCAGCACGAGCACCGGCACGAGGTAGAGGAAGATCCTCGGCATGGCGTCGGCGTAGGCCTGGATGTAGTCGTCGCGCAACGCCGGGGGCAGGGTGTGGACAAGCTGCGGGGTGATGGACTCGGGGTCGGGCAGCTCGGCGCCCACGCGCGTGGGGAGCCGTTCGGCCAGGGCGTCGGCGAGCCGGTCGGCGAAGAGGGTGCCGAAGATGGCGGCGCCGACGCTGCCACCGATCTGGCGGAAGTAGTTGTTGGCGCTGGTGGCGGTGCCGAGGTCGGCGGGGCGCACGGAGTTCTGCACGGCGAGGACCAGGACCGGCATCACCATGCCGATGCCGGCGCCGAGGACGGCCATCCAGAGGCTGTAGTGCAGTCGGGGCGTGTCGACTTCGAGGCGGGACAGCAGCCACATCCCGAGTGCCGAGAGCGCGCCGCCGAGCACGGTGTAGATCTTGTAGCGGCCGGTGAGGCTGATGAGTTGTCCGCACACGATCGAGGCACCGACGATGCCGCCCATCATCGGCAGCATCAGCAGGCCCGACTCGGTGGCCGTGGCCCCGTCGACCATCTGCAGGTAGGTCGGCAGATAGCTGGCCGCGCCGAACAGGGCGACGCCGATCACCAGGCCGACCAGGCCGGTCACGTTGAAGACGGAGTCCCTGAACAGCCGCAGCGGGATGAGGGGTTCGGCGGCGAAGTGCTCGGCGACGACGAAGAGAACCGTGGCGACGGCCGCTCCCCCGGCGAGGCCGAGGATGACGCGGGAGTCCCAGGCGTACTCGATTCCGCCCCAACTGGTCAGCAGGACCAGGCAGGTGGAGGCGGCGGCGAGCAGGAGGGAGCCGAGGACGTCCAGCCGGGCCTTGGCCTTCGGCTTCGGCAGCTTCAGTACGACGGCCACGACGGCCAGGGTGACGAGGCCGAAGGGGACGTTGATGTAGAAGCACCAGCGCCAGGAGACGTGGTCCGTGAAGTAGCCGCCGAGCAGGGGGCCGGCGACCGAGGCGAGGCCGAACGCGGCGCCGATCAGGCCCATGAAGCGCCCGCGCTCCCTGGCAGGCACGATGTCCGCGATGATCGCCTGGACGCCGATCATGAGGCCGCCCGCGCCGACGCCCTGCACCGCGCGGTAGGCGATGAGCTGGTCCATGGTCTCGGCCCGCCCGGCGAGCGCGGAGCCGACGACGAAGACGACGATCGCGAACTGGAAGACGCCCTTGCGGCCGAGGAGGTCGCCGAGCTTGCCGTAGATCGGCAGTCCGACGGTGGCGGTGAGCAGGTAGGCGGTGATCGCCCAGGACATCTTGTCCAGGCCGTGCAGCTCGCCGACGATCTTCGGCAGCGCGGTGGCGACGATCATCTGCTCCAGCGCGGCCAGCAGCAGCGCGAGCATCAGTGCGAAGAAGACCAACCGCACCCGGCGCGGGCTCAGTTGGGCCTCGGCGCCTTGGGGCGGAGCCTGTGGAGGTGGTGCGGTGACGGTTTCGTCCTGCACCAGAGTCGTGCCGCCCACGTACCGCTCCCCTCGCCGTACCTGCTCACATTTCCCGCATTAGGCGACAACTACGAGCAAGCACGGCGAGTTACGGCACAGTCCCGGACACGGCGGAGATCCACTCGATCCGGTGAGGGAGCCAAGGGCCCCCGGACACCTGGGACTTACTTCTCGACCTCGGTGGCGAGCTTGGCGAGCAGCTCGTCGTAGATCCGGCCGAGGCCCTTGGGCGCGAAGGTCTTCTCGAAGAAGCCGCCGATGCCGCCGGCGCCCTGCCAGGTGGTGGTGACGACGACGAGGCACTTGCCCTCACCGGCCGGGGTGACCCGCCAGGTGGTGACCATGGAGGAGTTGCGGTCCTTCTCGACCAGCTCGCCGTCGGTGGGCTCGCTGACCTCCAGGAGGCAGTCGCGCACACGCTTGCTGGTGGCCTGGAGCTTCCAGTGGACGAGGGTGCCCTCGCCGTCGCCGCCCTCGCGCACCTCGTACTCGCTGAAGTGCCCGGGCAGCAGCTTCTGCCGCGTGCCGCTGTAGTCGGCGAGGGCGTCGAACACCTTCTCCGCGTCCGCCGCGACGACCCGCTCCGTAGTGGCCTCGACCTGCGCCATTGACTTCCTCCAGGACCTGAATTCTCGGGGATTGGAGCAAGCCAACCACCCCGCTGCCGGACCGCCCAAATCGGGGTCCCGATCGGCTCTCCGAACCGATCGCACAGTGATCGAAAACGAAGCTCGGGGATAGGTCGCACGATCAAGGGAACATGTGTTCTATTCTGGGGGCAGTGCTACCGAGGAGGCCTCATGCGCTGGGAGAACCTCACCCTGGAGTCCGACCACAGCCGTGCCGACTCCGCGCTGTTCGGCGCGGACGCGGTGGTCACCCGCACCTTCGACACGCCCGAGTTCGCCGGGATCACGTTCCACGAGATCCGGGCCCGCTCGATCCTCAACCGGGTGCCGGGCGCCTCGCGCATGCCCTTCGAGTGGACGGTCAACCCCTATAGGGGCTGCTCGCACGCGTGTGTGTACTGCTTCGCCCGCAAGACCCACAGCTATCTGGACCTGGACACGGGCCTCGGCTTCGACTCCCAGATCGTGGTCAAGGTGAACGCGCCCGAGCTGCTGCGCCGCCAGCTCGGCTCGCGCCGCTGGCAGGGCGACCACATAGCGATGGGCACGAACGTCGACTGCTACCAGCGCGCGGAGGGCCGCTACCGCCTGATGCCGGGGATCCTCGCCGCCCTGCGCGACCATGCCAACCCGTACTCGATCCTGACCAAGGGCACGCTGATCCTGCGCGACCTGGAGCTGCTGAAGCAGTCCGCCCATGTGACGGACGTCGGCGTCTCCGTCTCGGTCGGCTTCACCGACCCCGAGCTGTGGCGCACCGTGGAGCCGGGCACACCCGCCCCCGAACGCCGCCTGGACGTCGTCCGGACGCTGACCGAGCACGGACTCGGGTGCGGTGTGCTGATGGCGCCGGTGATCCCGTTCCTGAGCGACAGTCCCGCCCAACTGCGGGCCACCGTGCGGGCGATCGCCGCCTCCGGGGCCACCTCGGTCACGCCCCTGGTACTGCATCTGCGTCCCGGGGCACGCGAGTGGTTCATGGCCTGGCTCGGCCGGGAGCATCCGCATCTGGTGCGCCGGTACGAGCGGCTGTACGCGGACGGCGCCTACGCGCCGAAGTGGTACCAGCGCCGGGTCACCCGTCAGGTGCACGACCTGGCGCAGGAGTACGGGATAGGCCCCACGCGCGCCGGGATGCCCCGGCGGATGCGCGAGCCGGAGCCGGCCCCAGCCGAGCACACGGCGTCCGAACCGACTCAGCTCTCACTGCTCTGAGAGCCTTGGCGGGCATTGGGGCGCATTTCTCGGCCCAATGGGGTCAAGTCTTGCCCGATGCAGTTCTTCCAGCGCCCATTCCGGGATGAATGCGGCCGGGATCGTGGCCTTCGCGGTCCCGCACCCTCCGTCCTGGGAGGACCCCATGGGAAAACGCGCAGCCGTGCTGTGCGGCGCCGCCGTCGTCATGGCCTCAACCGTGACGGCCGTCCCCGCCGGAGCGAGCGCCACCGACACCGCGGACACCTTCCAGACCGCACCCCTGACCTGGAAGAAGTGCGGCAACACGAAATACCCGACGCTGCAGTGCGCGTCCCTCGACGTGCCGCTCGACCACACCGAACCGCACGGACGGCAGATCACCCTCGCGCTGTCCCGCGTCCCGCACACCGCGAAGAAGTATCAGGGCCCGCTGCTGGTCAACCCCGGCGGCCCCGGCGGCAGCGGTCTCACGCTCGCCGGATTCGTCGCCTCCGGACTGCCCAAGGCGGTGGCGGCACAGTACGACGTCATCGGCTTCGACCCGCGCGGCGTCGGCAGGAGCAAGCCCGCCGTCAACTGCAAGCCCGGCCACTTCGCCCCGGTGCGTCCGAACTCCCTGCCGAGCACACCGTGGATCGAGCGGGCCAACCTGCTGCGCGCCAAGTCCTTCGCGCGGGCCTGCGGCAAGAAGTACGCGGACGTGCTTCCGCACCTCAACACCGTCAGCGCCGTGCGCGACATGGACCGCATCCGCGCGGCACTCGGGGCGCGGCAGATCAACTACTTCGGTTACTCGTACGGCACCTACCTCGGCGCGGTCTACGCCAAGCTCTTCCCGCAGCGGGTGCGGCGCGCGGCCCTCGACTCGGTCGTCGACCCGACCGGCGTCTGGTACGAGGCCAACCTCGCGCAGGATGTCGCCTTCAACGACCGGCACCGCGCGTTCCTGGCGTGGGTCGCCAAGTACGACCGGACGTACGGGCTCGGCACCGATCCGTCGAGGGTCGAGGCGGCGTGGTACCGGATGCGGGCGGCCCTGGCCAGGACGCCGGCCGGCGAGAAGGTGGGCGCCTCCGAGCTGGAGGACACCTTCCTGCCCGGCGGTTACTACAACGGGTACTGGCCCTACCTCGCCGAGGCGTTCGCCGCGTATGTGAACGACAAGAACGCCGACCCGTTGGTCGAGGCGTACGAGAAGTTCGGCGCCGCCGACGCGTCCGACGAGAACAGCTACAGCATCTATGCCTCCGTGCAGTGCCGGGACGCCGCCTGGTCCCGCGACTGGCAGCAGTGGCGGACGGACAACTGGTCCGTGCACGCGAAGGCGCCGTTCATGACCTGGAACAACGCCTGGTACAACGCGCCGTGCGCGTTCTGGCCGAAGGACCCGCTCCCTGCGGTGAGCATCGCCAACAGCAAGGTGCCACCGGTGCTGCTGTTCCAGTCGACCGACGACGCGGCCACCCCGTACCAGGGCGCCGTCACGGTGCACCGGCAGCTGGCCCGCTCCAGCCTGGTGGTCGAGCGGGGCGGCGGCAACCACGCCGTCACGCTGGGCGGGAACTCCTGCCTGGACAAGCACCTCGCCGCCTACCTCGCCCACGGCACGGTGCCGCGCGGCGCGGGTGAGGTCGACGCGGTGTGCGAGGCGCGGCCCGACCCGAAGCCGCTGAGCTCCAAGGTGGCGTCGGCGGCGGCGCGCGGCGCCGAGCTGCATCGGCTGGTCGGGTTCCGCCACTGAGCGCTCGATCGCCGATCGCCGTCGCCGGGCACCGATCGCCTGACGGTCCGTCGGGGGCGTTGTCAGACCCATGGTCCACCATGGACGCATGAGTGAGCTGACCAGGATTCCCGCCCCCGACGGGGTCGCCCCCGCCGCCCAGTACACACACGTCGTGCTCGGCACCGGCCGCTTCGTCGCCGTCTCCGGCCAGCTCGCCCTCGACGAGGACGGCAAGCTGGTCGGGGAGGGCGACCCCGCGGCGCAGGCACGCCAGGTCTTCGAGAACCTGAAGCGCTGCCTCACCGCGGTCGGCGCGACCTTCGACGACGTCGTCAAGCTCACCTACTTCGTCACGGACATGGCCCACATGCCCGCGCTCCGCACGGCCCGCGCCGAGCACATACCCGACGACCGGCTGCCGGCCGCGTCGGCGGTCCAGGTGGCCGGGCTGGTGCGCCCGGAGTTCCTGATGGAGGTCGAGGCGTTCGCGGTGCTGCCGGCGTAATCGGGGGCAAACCGGGTGACGGGTGACTACGGTGCCGTCATGGATGACGACGGCATACGGATCCGCCCCATGACCCTGGCCGACTGCGACCGCGTCGCCGAGATCCGCGTCGGCGGCTGGCAGACCGCCTACCAGGGCCTGATCCCGCAGTCGTACCTGGACACCCTGGATGTGACCCAGGACGCCGGACGCCGCCGCGCCTACTTCGCGCAGGCCGACAACAGCGTGGTCGACCTGGTCGCCGAGCAGGGCGGTCGGATCGTGGGCTGGGCCTGCCACGGCCCGTACCGTGACGGCGAAGTGCGCACCGACGACGCCGAGTTGTACGCCATCTACGTGGACCCCGGGCAGTACGGCACCGGCATCGGGAAGTCCCTGCTCCAGGAGTCGGTACGCCTGTGTACGGCCGCCGGACATGCCCGCATGCTCCTGTGGGTCCTCAAGGACAACGTCCGCGCCCGGCGCTTCTACGAACGGGGCGGCTTCCGGGCGGACGGGGCCGAGGAGCCCTTCGAGGTGGACGGCGTCGGGGTGCCCGAGGTGCGGTACGTGCGGGCGCTGAGGGCCGGCTGACAGAGGCGTCGCACTTGCGCGTCGCCGTCCGTTCTTGCGCGTTGCCGTCTGCCGGCCGGGGCCTCACCGCTGGTGCGGGATGCGTGCCAGGGCCCGTACCGCCGCCGCCGCGAGGGTCGGGTGGGCCAGGGCCTCGTTCAGGATACGTCTGGCCCGGGTGTCGCCGAGGGTTCCGAGGCCGTCCACGCAGGCGAGGGCCACGCGGCGGTACGGGTCGTGCGGGCGCAGGCGTCGCTCCAGGGTGGTGATCAGGGCGGGCACCGCCTCGGGGGCGCGCAGTTCGACCAGGAGCCGGACCGGGTGCAGGGCGTAGGCGACGCGCAGTTCGTTGGTGGCGAGGGCGGCGGCCGCGCGGGCGGTGCGCGGGTCGCCGAGGCGGGCGAGGGCGTGGGCGGCGGAGGCGCAGCGCTGCGGGTCGCGGTGGTTGAGAAGCAGGACGAGGGCCTCGAAGGCCCGCCGGTCCCCGGCGAGGCCCAGCCGGAACGCGGCCAACTCCCTGGCCCACAGGGGCTGCCCCGGCGCGGTGAGCACGTCGGCCAGTTCGCCCAGGTCCCCGGTCGTCACGAGACGGTCGTACGCGGCCGACGCACCGGACTCCTGCCGTAAGCGCTCCGTGAGTGATCGCAACTCTTCGTCCATGAAGGCGAGCGTATGCAAGCGGCCCGCTTCTCGGGACCTACATCACAAAGACGGGGGCTGGCGTGCTCGTTACCCACCGGTTAAGCTCATACGAGCGAGTCACCCACTCGCACATTTGCTTGCAGCGGCCTGGTGACGCAGCCGCCGCGAGTGCTGGTCGGTTCGGTACATCACGTACCTCAGTACGACTCGGCTCCGGGACAGGGCCGGTCGGATCCTCCGTTCCCCGGGGCGTGTGCACGCCCCTCGGCGACGGCACCGGGCGTGTGCGCCAGTAGCCCGGCAACACCCGCACTCACTCCTCTCCGCACCCGGTGCGCTCACAGTTCGGCCTCGATTGGGCCGGGCTCCGGCGCACCCGGGCGCGCTCCCAGTCGTCACCCTCATTCCTGGAGTCCCGCGATGGCCACTCCCCTGTCCGACACCCCTCTGTCCCCGCTGAAGACCGTTGCCGTCGTCGGCCTCGGCACCATGGGCACCGGCATCGCCGAGGTCCTCGCCAAGGCCGGTCGCGACGTCATCGGCATCGACATCAGCGAGGCCGCGACCGCCACGGCCGTCGCCGCCCTGGAGTCCTCGACCGCCCGCGCCGTGGAGCGCGGCAAACTGACCGAGGACCAGCGCGCGGACGCCCTCGCTCGCGTCCGCACCTCCACCGACCTGCGCGCCGCGGCCGACGCGGACCTGGTCATCGAGGTGGCTCCGGAGTCGTACGAGATCAAGCAGCAGATCTTCCGCGAGCTGGACGGGATCGTGCGCCCCGAGACGATCCTGGCGACCGGCACCAACGCCCTCTCCGTCACGCGGCTGGCCGCCGACTCGGCCCGCCCGGAGCGGGTTCTCGGTCTGCACTTCTTCAACCCGGCGCCCGCGATGCGGCTGGTCGAGGTCGTCTCCTCGGTGCTGACCGCGCCGACCGCCGTCTCCGCGGTCACCAACCTCGCCCTGGACCTCGGCAAGGAGCCCGTCGCGGTGGGCGACCGGCCCGGATTCGTCGCCGACGGGCTGCTGTTCGGCTACCTCAACCAGGCGGCCGCGATGTACGAGGCGAAGTACGCCTCCCGCGAGGACATCGACGCCGCGATGCGGCTGGGCTGCGGACTGCCGATGGGCCCGCTGGCGCTGCTGGACCTGATCGGCATCGACACGGCGCGCACGGTCCTGGACGCGATGTACACCGAGTCCCGCGACCGGCTGCACGCCCCCGCGCCGATCCTCAAGCAGCTCAGCGAGGCGGGCCTGACGGGCCGTAAGTCGGGCCGCGGCTTCTACACGTACGAGGCGCCGGGCAGCGCCACCGTCGTGCGGGACGCGCTGACGCCGCTGGACGGCGCCGCCCTCACGCCGGGCCGCGAGGTCCGCTCGGTCGGTGTCGCGGGCTCCGGCACCATGGCGTCCGGGATCGCGGAGGTCTTCGCCAAGGCCGGCTACGACGTCGTGCTCGCCGCCCGCAGCGAGGAGAAGGCGCAGACCGCGAAGGCCCGTATCGGCAAGTCCCTTTCTCGCTCTGTCGACAAGGGCCGGATGACCGCCGAGGCCGCCGCGCAGACCCTGGACCGGATCACCGCGGCGGGCTCGTACGACGCGTTCGCCGACGTCGATCTGGCGGTCGAGGCCGTCGCCGAGGACCTGGAGATCAAGCGGCAGCTGTTCGCGACGCTGGACAAGGTCTGCAAGCCCGGCGCGGTGCTGGCCACCACCACCTCCTCGCTGCCCGTCGTCGCCTGTGCCCGCGCCACTTCGCGTCCGCAGGACGTGATCGGCATGCACTTCTTCAACCCGGCGCCGGCCATGAAGCTGGTCGAGGTCGTCCGCACGGTCCTGACGGGCGACGACGTCCACGCGACGGTCCGCGAGGTCTGCGGCCGGATCAGGAAGCACGCCGTGGACTGCGGCGACCGGGCCGGATTCATCGTCAACGCGCTGCTGTTCCCGTACCTGAACAACGCGATCAAGATGGTGCAGGAGCACTACGCGACGCTCGACGACATCGACGCGGCGATGAAGCTGGGCGGCGGCTACCCGATGGGGCCGTTCGAACTGCTGGACGTCGTCGGGCTCGATGTGTCCCTCGCGATCGAGAAGGTCCTGCACCGCGAGTTCCGCGACCCGGGCCTGGCTCCGGCGCCGCTGCTGGAGCACCTGGTGGCCGCGGGCTGCCTCGGCCGCAAGACGGGTCGTGGCTTCCGCGAATATGCCCGGCGCTGAGCGGCCCGGGGACTGGTTCGGAGGCGGTCAGGAGTGGGGCGGGCTGCTGGACCCCGGCAGCTCTCCCCCGGCCACCCGGCGCGGCTCGGCCCCGCCCGCCGAACTCGGCTCTCCCCCGCCCGCCGAGGGCGGGGGAAACCCCGTACATGCGCATCAAGCTGCGCACATGCAGTACGTTCGGGTCATGCCCCAGCCCGCCAAGTCCTCACGTACACCAGCCACGCCCGACGCGCCGGAAAGTGCCGCCGGCAGTCGCGCGGCCGCCCAGCGGCTCAAGATGCGCCGCGAACTGGCTGCCGCGGCCATGGAGCTGTTCGCGACCAAGGGGTACGAGGCAACCACTGTCGACGAGATCGCGGCGCAGGCCGGGGTCGCCCGCCGCACGTTCTTCCGCCACTTCCGCTCCAAGGAAGAGGCGATCTTCCCCGACCACGACGACACGCTGATCCGCGCGGAGGCGGTGCTCAACGCGGCACCCGCGCACGAGCACCCGCTCGACACCGTGTGCCGTGGCATCAAGGAAGTCATGAAGATGTACGCGGCCCGGCCGGAGATCTCGGTGGCCCGCTACAAGCTCACGCGCGAGGTGCCCACCCTGCGTGAGGCGGAGATCGCGTCGGTGGCCCGCTATGAGCGCCTGTTCACCCGCTATCTTCTCGGGCACTTCGACGAGCACGCGCACGACGACGACGCCAATGACGACCCGCTGCTGGCGGAGGTCGCCGCGTCGGCCGTGGTCACCGCGCACAACCACGTCCTGCGGCGCTGGCTGCGGGCCGGCGGACAGGGCGACGTGGAGGCACAGCTCGACCACGCCTTCGCGATCGTGCGGCGGACGTTCGGGACAGGGATCGGGGCGGGCCGGGAAACCGCGCCGCGTACGATGCCGGCCTCCGTGGCCGGTCAGGGCGAGGTGCTCGTGACCGTGGCGCGGACCGACGCGCCGCTCGACGAGGTGATGCGCACCATCGAGCAGGCGCTGAAGGAGCGGGCGTAGAGCGTCATCGGGCTTCGGGGACCTCCTGGTGAGGCCTCCACGGGAACCATTTCCCCGACCCGTCCGTCCTCCATGTCGAAGCACGATCTTGATGGTGCGCTTGACGGAAGAGGGTTGCCATGCAGACGAACGACCCGACCAAGCTTCAGGCCACGCTGGCCGACGGGCGGCGCATGACCCTGTCCCTGCCCGCGACGGACGCGAAGTGGGCCGCCGACGGCATCAAGGGCCTGCGCGCCGTCCCGCCCACGCACACGGGCCGCGGCGAGGAACCGCCCGCCCTCCCCGAGGAGCCGGCGCTGCCCCTGCAGGTGGCCCTGCTCGGCCTGGGCGCCTAGCGACCAGCGCCTGTCCGGCGGATCGGGCCGGTCCCGAGCGACAGCCTCGTGCCAGGCCTCGCGACAGAGGCATGACCCGCCGGACCAGGCCCTATCCCGGGCGCAGCCGGACCGACCGGCCCGGGGGCGCACCTCGCCGCCGGGTCCCGGGTCCGCTTCCCCCGTGAGCAGCCCCGCCACCAGCCGTCCCGTCGCCGGGGCCGGCATGTCGTGGCCGGTGTCGAGCAGGATCCGCGGGGCGGCCCGGTACCGGGCCGATGAGGGGCAGGCCGTCGGGGGCATCGGGGGCGCGGCCCCATCCACTCCTGCTCCCGCCGCTCCCATTCGGCGCCCGGCCGGGCAGCCGCCACCAGCGCCTGAACGCGGCCCTGTCGGAAGAGGTCCGGGTCCCGGTCGAACCCCATCGTCCCGGCGGCCATCTCGATGCGTACGCCGAGCGAGGCGCACACCTCCCGGGACCGGACGCCCGCGGCGATCACGACGGCACGCGCTTGGCAGGGCCCCGCGACCGTACGGACCTCGACGCGATCCGTGTCCTCCCGCACCGTCGTCACCCGCGCGCCTCGACCAGTTCGGCTCCATCGCGCCGCCGCCACGAACTGGCCGCTGTCCAACCCCAGTTGACGCTCCACCAGGAACCCGGCCGGGGCGGCGGGCCCGAGGGCGGGCTCCGTCTCGGCCGGCGCCGCACCCCGCGGCACCCACTCCAGCGCGACCGCCGCGCCGAGCCGACGGAAGCCCGCCAGCCCGTGCGCCGCACCCTGGTGCGACGGGCGAGGAGCGGGGCCGGGGCGTCGCCGGCATGCACGACTCGTACCGGGACGCCGCGCCGGCACTGCGTGCCGGTTCACGACTGGAGCCGGTGGGCCGCGTGTTCACGGTGACCGACCTGCGGGTGCCACAGCTCGCCGCCTCGGTCGTACGGCGGGAGACGCTGATCACCTGGGCGGAGTGCGGCTACCCGTTCGTCCGGACCGCCGAGCGCCTCGTCGTCCACCGCGACACCCTGCTCCACCGACTGACGACGACTGGTGACCGATAGCGCCCGATTAACACCTACTCGTCGGTAGCTTTGATCGATCATCGCTCATTTGTTACGTAAAGATTTCATCTGAGAGCAAGTTCTGGCACCCAGTGCCTTGCCACGTGACACGCCGTGCCATACGTTGAAAGTGTCCGGGCGGCCGGCGTGCAGAGACCTTTCGTACGTCGGCTGTCCCCGCAAGCTCCTCCCGGGGCCTGCGCGCCCGGGCGCCTGCGTCACAGGCAACCTCCCGCGCCACAAAGCGCTGCCGAACAGCACAACAGCCGAACCGACGGCAACCACCAAATCCCTCAGCAGCACCGACGTAACCCTCAGCACCCCTCCCTCAGGGTGCGTATCGCCGGAGGCAACACCGTGACCGTGAAGGACATCCTCGACGCGATCCAGTCGCCGGACTCCACGCCCGCCGACTTCGCCGCCATGCCGCTCCCCGAGTCGTACCGCGCGATCACCGTGCACAAGGACGAGACGGAGATGTTCGCGGGCCTGGAGACCCGCGACAAGGACCCGCGCAAGTCGATCCACCTCGACGACGTCCCGCTGCCCGAGCTCGGCCCGGGTGAGGCCCTGGTGGCCGTCATGGCCTCCTCGGTCAACTACAACTCGGTGTGGACGTCGATCTTCGAGCCGCTGTCGACCTTCGGGTTCCTGGAGCGCTACGGCCGCACCAACGACCTGGCCAAGCGCCACGACCTGCCGTACCACATCATCGGCTCCGACCTCGCGGGCGTCGTCCTGCGCACCGGCCCGGGCGTCAACGCCTGGAAGCCCGGTGACGAGGTCGTCGCGCACTGTCTGTCCGTCGAGATGGAGTCCAGCGACGGCCACAACGACACGATGCTCGACCCCGAGCAGCGGATCTGGGGCTTCGAGACGAACTTCGGCGGCCTCGCGGAGATCGCCCTCGTCAAGTCCAACCAGCTGATGCCCAAGCCGGGTCACCTCAGCTGGGAGGAGGCAGCCGCTCCGGGCCTGGTCAACTCCACCGCGTACCGCCAGCTGGTCTCCCGCAACGGCGCCGGCATGAAGCAGGGCGACAACGTCCTGATCTGGGGCGCGAGCGGCGGACTCGGGTCGTACGCCACGCAGTTCGCACTGGCCGGTGGCGCCAACCCGATCTGTGTCGTCTCCAGCGACCAGAAGGCGGACATCTGCCGCTCGATGGGCGCCGAGGCGATCATCGACCGCAACGCCGAGGGCTACAAGTTCTGGAAGGACGAGCAGACCCAGGACCCGAAGGAGTGGAAGCGCTTCGGCAAGCGCATCCGCGAGCTGACCGGCGGCGAGGACATCGACATCGTCTTCGAGCACCCGGGCCGCGAGACCTTCGGCGCCTCGGTCTTCGTCACCCGCAAGGGCGGCACCATCACGACCTGTGCCTCGACCTCGGGCTACATGCACGAGTACGACAACCGCTACCTGTGGATGTCGCTGAAGCGGATCATCGGCTCGCACTTCGCCAACTACCGCGAGGCCTGGGAGGCCAACCGGCTCATCGCGAAGGGCAAGATCCACCCGACGCTGTCGAAGGTGTACTCGCTGGAGGACACCGGCCAGGCGGCCTACGACGTGCACCGCAACCTCCACCAGGGCAAGGTCGGCGTCCTGTGCCTCGCCCCCGAGGAAGGTCTCGGCGTGCGCGACGAGGAGATGCGCGCCCAGCACATCGACGCCATCAACCGCTTCCGCAACATCTGAGACACCCGAGGTCATAGATGACTGAGCGTCAGCCCGCCGAAGGCAAGCGGGAGAAGGACCGGCCGTGGCTCATGCGCACGTACGCCGGTCACTCCACGGCCGAGGCGTCCAACGAGTTGTACCGGCGCAACCTCGCCAAGGGCCAGACCGGTCTGTCGGTCGCGTTCGACCTGCCGACGCAGACCGGCTACGACTCCGACCACATCCTCGCCCGCGGCGAGGTCGGCCGGGTCGGCGTACCGGTGGCCCATCTCGGTGACATGCGCCGGCTGTTCCAGGACATCCCCCTGGAGCAGATGAACACCTCGATGACGATCAACGCCACCGCCATGTGGCTGCTGGCGCTCTACCAGGTCGTCGCCGAGGAGCAGGGCGCGGACATCACCAAGCTCCAGGGCACGACCCAGAACGACATCGTCAAGGAGTACCTCTCGCGGGGGACCCATGTCTTCCCGCCGGGGCCCTCACTCCGGCTGACGACGGACATGATCACGTACACGGTCTCCCACATCCCGAAGTGGAACCCGATCAACATCTGCAGCTACCACCTGCAGGAGGCGGGCGCCACACCGGTCCAGGAGATCGCGTACGCGATGTCCACCGCGATCGCGGTTCTCGATGCAGTACGCGACTCAGGGCAGGTCCCCGCCGAGAAGTTCGGGGACGTCGTGGCCCGTATCTCCTTCTTCGTGAACGCGGGCGTCCGCTTCATCGAGGAGATGTGCAAGATGCGGGCGTTCGGGCGGATCTGGGATCAGGTCACGCGCGAGCGTTACGGCATCGAGAACCCCAAGCAGCGCCGCTTCCGGTACGGCGTCCAGGTCAACTCCCTCGGTCTGACCGAGGCGCAGCCGGAGAACAACGTCCAGCGGATCGTCCTCGAGATGCTGGCCGTGACCCTCTCGAAGGACGCACGCGCGCGTGCCGTGCAGCTGCCCGCCTGGAACGAGGCGCTGGGTCTGCCCCGGCCCTGGGACCAGCAGTGGTCGCTGCGTATCCAGCAGGTGCTGGCGCACGAGAGCGATCTGCTGGAGTACGAGGACATCTTCGACGGCTCGCACGTCATCGAGGCGAAGGTGAGCAAGCTCGTCGAGGAGTCCCTCGCGGAGATCGAGCGGATTCAGGAGATGGGCGGCGCGATGGCCGCCGTCGAGTCCGGCTACCTCAAGTCGCAGCTGGTCTCCTCGCACGCCGAGCGCCGGGCCCGGATCGAGTCCGGGCAGGAGAAGATCATCGGCGTCAACATCTTCGAGACGACCGAGCCGAACCCGCTGACGGCCGACCTCGACACGGCCATCCAGACGGTCGACCCGGCCGTCGAGGCCCGTGTCATCGGCTCCCTCGAGCACTGGCGCGACACCCGCTACCAGCCGCCCTTCAACCACCCGCGTCCCTGCAAGGCGCTGGACCGGCTGAAGGAGGCCGCCAAGGGCACCGACAACCTCATGGAGGCCACCCTGGAGTGCGCCCGCGCCGGTGTCACGACCGGCGAGTGGGCCGGGGCGCTGCGCGAGGTGTTCGGGGAGTTCCGGGCGCCGACGGGCGTGTCGTCGGCGCCGGTCGCCGTCCCCGCGGAGGAGGGCTCGGCCATGGCCGACGTCCGCCGCAGGGTCGACCTGACGGCGAAGGACCTGGGCGTTGGCAAGCTGCGGTTCCTGGTCGGCAAGCCCGGCCTGGACGGGCACTCCAACGGCGCCGAGCAGATCGCCGTACGGGCGCGTGACGCCGGCTTCGAGGTGGTCTACCAGGGCATCCGCCTGACGCCCGAGCAGATCGTGGACGCGGCCCTCGCGGAGGACGTGCACGCGGTCGGCCTGTCCATCCTGTCCGGCTCGCACGCGCAGCTCGTGCCGGACGTGCTGGATCGCCTTCGTGTGGCCGGTGCCACAGAGATACCTGTCATCGCCGGTGGGATCATCCCCAATGGCGACGCCGAGCAGCTGAGGGCCGCGGGTGTGGCCGCCGTCTTCACCCCGAAGGACTTCGACATCACCGGGATCATCGGCCGCATCGTCGACGAGATCCGGAAAGCGAACAAGCTCGACCCCCTGGAGGTCCCCGCATGACCGTCAACCGTCTGCGTCCCCGCCGCTCGTGTCTCGCGGTCCCGGGAAGCAACCCCCGCTTCCTGGAGAAGGCGCAGGGCCTGCCGGCGGACCAGGTCTTCCTCGACCTGGAGGACGCGTGCGCCCCGCTCGCCAAGCCCGAGGCGCGGCACACCATCGTCAAGTTCCTCAACGAGGGCGACTGGACGGGCAAGACGAGGGTCGTGCGCGTCAACGACTGGACGACCGAGTGGACGTACCGCGATGTCGTGACCGTCGTCGAGGGGGCCGGCCAGAACCTCGACTGCATCATGCTGCCGAAGGTGCAGACCGCCCAGCAGGTCGTCGCCCTCGACCTCCTGCTGACGCAGATCGAGAAGACGATGGGCTTCGAGGTCGGCAAGATCGGCATCGAGGCGCAGATCGAGAACGCCCAGGGCCTGAACAACGTCAACGAGATCGCGACGGCCTCCCAGCGCGTCGAGACCATCATCTTCGGCCCGGCCGACTTCATGGCGTCCATCAACATGAAGTCGCTGGTCGTGGGCGAGCAGCCGCCCGGCTACCCGGCGGACGCCTACCACTACATCCTGATGAAGATCCTGATGGCCGCCCGCGCCAACAACCTCCAGGCGATCGACGGCCCCTACCTCCAGATCCGCAACATCGACGGGTACCGCGAGGTCGCCCAGCGCGCCGCCGCGCTCGGCTTCGACGGCAAGTGGGTGCTGCACCCGGGCCAGGTCGAGGCGTCCAACGAGATCTTCTCGCCCTCGCAGGAGGACTACGACCACGCCGAGCTGATCCTGGACGCGTACGACTACTACACGTCCGAGGCGGGCGGCAAGAAGGGCTCGGCGATGCTCGGCGACGAGATGATCGACGAGGCCAGCCGCAAGATGGCGCTGGTCATCTCCGGCAAGGGCCGCGCGGCGGGCATGCAGCGCACCAGCAAGTTCGAGATCCCGGAGGCCTGAGCGCGATGCAGTTCGGACGCACCTACGAGGAGTTCGAGGTCGGGGCGACGTACAAGCACTGGCCGGGCAAGACGGTCACGGAGTACGACGACCATCTGTTCTGTCTCCTCACCATGAACCACCACCCGCTCCACATGGACACGAACTATGCGGAGAAGACGACGGATTTCGGCAAGAACGTCGTCGTCGGGAACTACATCTACTCCCTGCTGCTCGGCATGAGCGTGCCGGACATCTCCGGCAAGGCGATCGCCAACCTGGAGATCGAGTCGCTCAAGCACGTGGCGCCGACCTTCCACGGCGACACGGTCTACGGCCAGACGACGGTGCTCGACAAGTGGCCGTCGAAGTCGAAGAACGACCGCGGGATCGTCTACGTCGAGACCAAGGGCTACAAGCAGGACGGCACGCTGGTCTGCGTGTTCCGCCGCAAGGTGATGGTGCCGACCGAGACGTACATCAAGGAGCGCGGCGGCGAGCAGCCGGGCCGCCCCGAGCTCAAGGAGCAGGAGAAGTAACCATGGCGCGACTCGCCCAGACCGCCGGTCTGACCGACATCCAGCAGGAGATCCTCTCCACCGTCCGCGACTTCGTGGACAAGGAGATCATCCCGGTCGCCACCGAGCTGGAGCACCGCGACGAGTACCCCCAGCAGATCGTCGACGGTCTGAAGGAGTTGGGCCTGTTCGGCCTGATGATTCCCGAGGAGTACGGCGGTCTGGGCGAGTCGCTCCTGACGTACGCGCTGTGCGTGGAGGAGATCGCCCGCGGCTGGATGTCGGTGTCCGGCATCATCAACACCCACTTCATCGTGGCGTACATGCTCAAGCAGCACGGCACGCAGGAGCAGAAGGACCACTTCCTGCCGCGCATGGCGGCCGGCGACATCCGCGGCGCCTTCTCGATGTCGGAGCCGGGCCTGGGCTCCGACGTGTCGGCCATCACGTCGAAGGCGGTGAAGGACGGCGAGGAGTACGTCCTCAACGGCCAGAAGATGTGGCTGACGAACGGCGGAACGTCCTCTCTGGTCGCCGTTCTGGTCCGAAGTGACGAAGGACACCCCGAGGGCACCGCGCCCCACAAGTCGATGACGACCTTCCTCGTCGAGAAGGAGCCCGGCTTCGGAGAGGTCCGCCCCGGCCTCACCATCCCCGGCAAGATCGACAAGATGGGCTACAAGGGCGTCGACACGACCGAGCTCATCATGGACGGCCTGCGCATTCCGGCCAATCGGGTGCTCGGCGGCGTCACCGGCCGAGGTTTTTACCAAATGATGGACGGCGTCGAGGTCGGCCGCGTCAACGTGGCGGCGCGTGGCTGTGGCGTCGCTCAGCGTGCTTTCGAACTCGGTGTCCGGTACGCCCAGCAGCGTCATACCTTCGGCAAGCCGATCGCCCAGCACCAGGCCATCCAGTTCAAGCTGGCCGAGATGGCTACCAAGGTCGAGGCGGCGCATGCCATGATGGTGAACGCGGCACGCAAAAAGGACTCCGGGGAGCGAAACGACCTCGAGGCTGGGATGGCGAAGTACCTCGCCTCCGAGTACTGCAAGGAGGTCGTCGAAGACGCCTTCCGGATCCACGGCGGCTACGGCTTCTCCAAGGAGTACGAGATCGAGCGCCTCTACCGAGAGGCTCCGATGCTGCTTATCGGTGAAGGTACCGCCGAGATCCAGAAAATGATCATCGGTCGCAGGCTGCTCGAAGAGTATCGGTTCCAGGGATAGATGTACGGGTTCGGGGTGTTTTCTTCGAGAAGAAGATCACACCCCGTCAACACTCTTCAGCCGCCGACTCGGCTTCCTGGCTTGCCCAGTTGTGGCCCGCGACCGGTACGATCCCCGGAAAGCCGCCGTCCCCCGTCGAAGCGCGGCATCATCCGCTACGAAGGTCATCCATGCCCCACAGCCAAACCTCTGCACCTCGCGACAGCCGGGCCGGCGTACGCCTCGCGCGCGGAGCATCGCCGTGGCTTCTCCCGACCGTCGCCACCGCAGCCCTCAGCCTGGCCCGCGCACGCCGCTCCGGCGTCGCCAAGGCCGTGGCCGTGCCCGCCACCGCGCTCGCGGCGGGCATGCTGTGGTTCTTCCGCGACCCCGAGCGCGAGATCGCGCAGGGCCGGGTCATCTCTCCCGCCGACGGTGTGGTGCAGAGCATCATGCCGTGGAAGGACGGCCGCACCCGCGTCGCGATCTTCATGAGCCCGCTCAACGTCCACGTCAACCGTGCGCCCCTCTCCGGCACGGTCACGTCCGTGGAGCACATCCCTGGCGGGTTCGTTCCGGCGTTCAACAAGGAGAGCGAGAACAACGAGCGCGTAGTCTGGCATTTCGACACCGAACTCGGCGACATCGAAATGATCCAGATCGCCGGCGCGGTGGCCCGTCGCATCGTCCCCTACATCCCGCAGGGCACGAAGGTCGAGCAGGGCGACCGTATCGGTCTGATCCGCTTCGGCTCGCGTGTCGACATCTACCTGCCCGAGGGCGTGGAGGTCGCGGTCGAGGTCGGGCAGAAGACCGTGGCTGGGGTGACTCGCATTGACCGTGATTGATCCTGAGACACAGCCGGGCTGGGTGCCCGAGGCCGACGAGGTCGACGAAGAGGAGGAGATGCCTCTTTCTCTCCGCCTGTCGATAGCGGACACCCTCACCCTCGGCAACGCCACGTGCGGCTTCATGGCGGTGTACTTCACCACCACCGGCATCCTGATCCCGCACCTCACCGGCAGCCAGGAAACCGGCATGGCCCGCCACAGCGCGGCCACGGCGGTCATCCTGATGCTCTGCGCGGCGGTCTTCGACCTGTTCGACGGCCTGGTCGCGAGGAAGCTCCGCTCCTCCCCGATGGGCGCGGAGCTGGACAACCTCTCCGACCTGATCAGCTTCGGTCTGGCCCCGGCGTACTTCGTCCTGGTCTACGGCATGGTCGCCGACGACGCGCACCAGCGGGTGGCGGCGGTCGGCGCGATCGTCGTGCTGCTCGCGGTGGTGCTGAGACTCGCGCGCTTCTCCTGTGTGACGCCTCCGAACGGCATGTTCCAGGGCATGCCGTCGCCGTTCGGCGCGCTGACGGTGGTCTCGATCGTCCTGCTGGAGCTGCCGTTCGTGGCGACCCTGCTGGCGATCCTGGGCACGGCCTGGCTGATGGTGAGCCGGGTCGAGTACCCCAAGCCGCGCGGCCGCCTGGCCGTGGCGATGCTGGGCTGGATCGTGGTCAGTATGGGTCTGCTCGCCGCCTGGGCCTTCGACGCTCCGAGCGGCCAGCTCCTGCTCCAGACGGGCTGCGCGCTGCAGCTGGTCACGGGCGCGGTCATCCCCCTGTTCGCCACGGCCCGCCGGGTGAACAACTTCCGCGACAACCGGCGTGAGGCACGGGCGGCACAGCCGTAACGCTCCGCTGAGTGGGGCCCCGGACCGGGTTGGTTCGGGGCCCTTCGCTTTGTCCGCACCCGGGGGGGGGAGCCGAGGTCCCTGGAGGCTGCCGCCCCCAGACCCCCGCTTCGGCCCTGAACGGGCCTCGTCCTCAAACGCCGGACAGGCTGGATTGCCTGGACCGGCGTCGAGACGAGCGAAGCAACCCGACCTCAGCTCAGGAAGTCCCCGGCGATCCGCTCCGCCACCTGCTCCAGAATCGGCCCCGCATCCGCGATGCACTTCGCCACGTCCGGCTCGACCTCCGTCAGGGGGTACACCCGGCGGATCCCCGCACGCCCCAGCGCCTCCGGCGCGAGCGCGAGGCGGCCGCACACCGCGACGACCTCCTTGCCGGCCGCGCGGGCGGCGGCGGCGACGCCCGCCGGGGCCTTGCCGTGCAGGGTCTGCTCGTCCAGGGAGCCCTCGCCGGTGATGACCAGGTCCGCCCGCTCCAGCGCGGGCGCGAAGCCCAGGACGTCGAGCATGACCTCGATGCCGGGGCGGAAGCGGGCGCCGAGGAGGAGGGCGCCGTAGCCGATGCCGCCGGCCGCGCCGGCGCCCGGTGCGGCGGCGTGCTCGGCGGCCTCGGCGCCGACCGACTCCTCCAGCACCTTCGCGAAGTGCGCGAGCGCCGCGTCCAGTGTCGCCACGTCGTCCGGCGAGGCGCCCTTCTGCGGGCCGTACACCGCCGGTGCGCCCTTCGGGCCGGTCAGCGGATTGTCGACGTCGCTGGCGAGCACCAGTTCGACCGAGGCGAGCCTCGGGTCGAGGCCGGAGAGATCGGCAACGGCCAGGTCGCCCAGGCCTCCGCCGCCCGGCGGCACCGGCTCCCCGTCCGCGTCCAGGAACCGCGCGCCCAGCGCGCTCAGCATCCCGGCGCCGCCGTCGGTGGTGGCGCTGCCGCCGACGCCGAACACGATCGTGCGGGCGCCCGCGTCCAGCGCGGCCCGCAACAGCTCACCCGAGCCGTAGGTGGACGCCGTGAGCGGCGCGAAGACGCCGGCGGGCAGCCGTTGCAGGCCGCTCGCCTCGGCCATCTCCACGACCGCAGTGTCGCCGCGCAGCGCGAACGCCGCCGTCACCTCGTCCCCGAGGGGCCCGGCGACCCGTACCTCCCGGCGCTCGAAACCGGCCGCGACCGCCGCGTCCACGGTCCCGTCGCCGCCGTCGGCCACGGGCATGGCCTCGACCTGGACGCCCGGCACGACCCGGCGCAGACCGGCCGTCACACGCTCGGCGACCTGCACGGCCGTCAGCGACCCCTTGAACTTGTCCGCGGCGATGAGCACGCGCTGTGTCACCTGTTTTCCCCTTGCTCTCCGGGCCTCGCGCACGTCAAGGCCAGTCGCGCCGCTGCGACCTTAACCGGAGGAGGCCCATGACGTCATGCCCTGCCCGGAGCCTGAGAACGCCCTGCGAACCCGCTGTGCGTACTGCCCGAACCCGGAGCGGACGCCCCCGGAATTGGGTAAACCGGTCCTATGACCCCTGTGGGCACTGAGCCGGAGCTCGCCGACCGCGTTCTCGGAGGC
Source organism: Streptomyces sp. R11 (assembly GCF_041051905.1). Classification (NCBI taxonomy): domain Bacteria; kingdom Bacillati; phylum Actinomycetota; class Actinomycetes; order Kitasatosporales; family Streptomycetaceae; genus Streptomyces; species Streptomyces sp. R11. The sequence goes on along the minus strand of NZ_CP163432.1, from coordinate 7,482,280 downwards.
TGGCTCGGCCGGATCGCGGGCAACATGCTCGGCAAGCCGGTCGAGCAGGGCGACCTGTGGACGCGGGACCGTATCGACCGCTATCTGCGGCAGGCCGGGGCCCTGCCCCTCACCGACTATCTCCCCGAGCCGGTCAGCGAGGACGACGGCTTCGAGCTGCGCCCCGAGTGGCGACAGTGCGTGCGCGGCCGTATCCACGGCAGCTGCCGCGACGACGACGTCGACTACGCCATCCTCGGCCTCGACCTGCTGGAGACCCACGGCTTCGGCTTCAGCACCGAGCAGGTCGGCGACCTGTGGCTGCTGCGGCTGCCGTACCTGCAGACCTTCACGGCGGAGCGGGCCGCGTACCGCAACCTCGCGAACGGTCTGAAACCGCCGCTCACCGCCACGTACGACAACCCCTACCAGGAGTGGATCGGCGCTCTCATCCGCGCCGACATCTACGGCTGGACCTGCCCCGGCGACCCGCGCCGCGCCGCCGCCCTCGCCCGCCGGGACGCGGTGCTGTCGCACACCGGCAACGGGGTGTACGGCGCGATGTGGGCGGCGGCGCTGGTCGCGGCGGCGTTCACGGCGTCCACGGTTCGACACGCGGTCGACCAGGCGCTCGCCGTCATCCCGGCGAGCAGCCGTCTCGCCCGCACCGTACGCCGCGTCGTCTCGCTCCACGACACCCGGATGACCTGGGAGGACACGCTGACCACGGTCGCTGAGGAGACCGCCGGGCTCGGCTGGATCCACACCATTCCGAACGCGGCCGTGCTCACCGCCGGGCTGCTGTACGGCGACGGCGACTTCACCCGCAGCATCACCCTCACCGTGCGCGGCGGACTGGACACCGACTCCAACGGGGCGACGGCCGGCTCGGTGGCGGGTGTGCTGACCGGGGCGGAGGCGATCCCCGACCAGTGGACGGGGCCGCTTCAGGACACGGTCCGCAGTGCAGTGTTCGGGTTCGACGGGATGCGGATCAGCGAGCTGGCGGAACGGACGGTGCGGCTGGCGGAGGCGGAGGTCTAGCTTGTCCGGGCGACGGGCGGGGCCGGTTGCCCGGGCTGGTTACGCTTCCCCAATGACCACCACGCCTGACTTCGCCGCGTACATCGCAAGTCTCCCCCGTGTCCTCGCCGGTGCCGCCGCCCTGTTCCGGGACGCCGAGGGCCGGGTGCTGCTCGTGGAGCCCAACTACCGTGAGGGCTGGGCGCTTCCGGGCGGCACCATCGAATCCGACGACGGCGAGACGCCCCGTCAGGGCGCGCGCCGTGAGACGGCCGAGGAGATCGGCCTGGACCGTGACCTGGGCAGGCTGCTCGCGGTGGACTGGGTGCACGGCACGGGGCGGCCGCCGCTGGTGGCGTACCTGTACGACGGTGGGGTCCTCGGCGAGGACGACTTCAAGGCGATCCGCTTGCAGGAGGAGGAGCTGCTGTCCTGGCGGCTGGTCCCGCGCGAGGAGATCACCGCTCATCTGCCGGGCGCCCTGGGCCGCCGCGTCCTGGCCGCACTGGACGTGCTCGCGGACGGTGGGGGAACAGCGGAGCTGGAGAACGGTCACCGGGTGGCCTGACCGGCGACGGGGCCACCGGATCGGCCGGCCGGCGGTGGCTCGGCCACCTCGAATATCCATTCGCGGCCCGTACGACGCCCGTCCTACCCTCGGCAGCATGACCAAGCCCCTCGTCGCCCTCCTCAGCGGCGCCGGTATCTCGACCGACTCCGGCATCCCCGACTACCGCGGGCCGAACGGGCTGTGGCGGCGCGATCCCGAGGCCGAGAAGCTCGTGACGTACGAGTACTACATGGGCGACCCGGAGATCCGGCGGCGCTCGTGGCAGATGCGGCGCAAGAACCGGACGCTGAAGGCCGAGCCCAACGCCGCGCACCGGGCGGTGGCCGAGCTGGAGCGGTCCGGGGTCCCGGTACGGGTGATCACGCAGAACGTGGACGGGCTGCACCAGCTCGCCGGGATGCCCGCGCGCAAGGTGCTCGAACTGCACGGCAGCGCGCGGAGTGTGGTCTGCACGAAGTGCCATGCCCGCGGGCCGATGGAGGACGCGATCGCGCGGGTCGAGGCGGGGGAGGACGATCCGCCGTGCCTGGAGTGCGGCGGCGTCCTCAAGTCGGCGACCGTCATGTTCGGCGAGCGGCTCGACCCGGTGGTCCTCGGTGAGGCGGTCGCGATCACCAAGGCGTGCCAGGTGTTCATCGCCGTCGGCACCACCCTCCAGGTCCAGCCCGCCGCCGGCCTCGCGGGCGTCGCCGCCGACCACGGCGCCCGGCTCGTCATCGTCAACGCCGAGCCGACGCCGTACGACGACCGCGCCGACGAGGTGATCCGCGAGCCGATCGGCACCGCGCTGCCGAAGCTGCTGCGCGGGCTGGGCGAGTAGCTCAGAATGCGATCATGACTTCTCGGATCCGCCATGTGACGATCGACTCCGCCGACGCCTACGCCCTCGCCGGCTTCTGGTCCCAGGTGCTCGGCCTGCCCGTGCACGAGGACGACGAGCCCGGGAACGCTGAGGTGCTGATCGAGGGCGCGGGCCTGCTGTTCGTCACCGTCCCGGAGCGCAAGACCCTCAAGAACCGGATCCATGTGGACCTTCAGCCGCAGGACCGCACCCGTGACGAGGAGGTCGAGCGGCTCCTGGCCCTCGGCGCCACCCTGGTCGACGACCGCCGCACCCCGGACGGCAAGGGCTGGGCGGTCCTCGCCGACCCGGAGGGCAACGAGTTCTGCGTGGAACGCGGGGCCGCGGAGCGGGCCGGTGAGGCGCGGGCGGTCTAGGGTCGGTCCGCCCATTCCTCTCGTCCGCCAGGAGAGCATGCCCCGCGGACCCCGCTCGGCGGGGACGGGCGTGCCCCGCCCTGCAGCGAAGCCAGGAGTGGCGGCGGAGCCACATGGGCGGGCGGGCAACGCGAGTGGGCGCGCCAAGCCTCCCCGGGCGGGCGGGATTTTGCCGGACAGGCGCTAGAACAGCACCGTTCCCGCCCTTCCGTTCTCGAAGTCCAGCAGGCGCTGCTTGCGGGCCAGGCCGCCGCCGTAGCCCGTGAGGCCGCCGTTCGCGCCGACGACGCGGTGGCAGGGGACGATGATGCCGATCGGGTTCTTGCCGTTGGCGAGGCCGACCGCGCGGGAGGCGCCGGAGTTGCCGAGGGTGTCGGCGAGTTCGCCGTAGGAGCGGGTCTCGCCGTACGGGATCTTCCGTAGTTGCTCCCAGACGCTGCGCTGGAACGGGGTGCCGTTCAGGCGCAGTTCCAGGGTGAACTCCTTCAACTCACCCGCGAAATAGGCCCTCAGCTGGTCCTCGGCCTCCCGGAAGAGGGACTCGTCGCGGGTGCCGAAGGTCTCCTCGGCCGGCCGGTGGCGTTGGTCGGTCATGTAGAGGCCGCACAGGACGCCCTGCTCGGCGACGAGCGTGAGGGGGCCGTACGGACTGTCGACGAGGGTGTGCTGCTTCATCACGCGTTCCTTTGACGTGCTTACACGGGGAGGAAGTTGATCGGGTGGCTGTCCGTCGCCCACAGGTACTGGACGGCGTACGCCCGCCAGGGGCGCCACGCGGCCGCCCGGGCCGTGAGGGCCGCAGGAGTGGACGGCAGGCCCAACTCCCGGGCGGCGCGGCGGATGCCGAGGTCGGTGGGGAGGAAGGCGTCGGGGTCGCCGAGGGCGCGCATCGCGATGACGTCGACCGTCCAGGGGCCGAAGCCGGGGAGGTCCAGGAGCCGGGCCCGGGTCTGCGGCCAGTCACTGTCCGGGCCCAGGCGGACGTCGCCGTCGGCGAGTTGGCGGACCAGGGTGGTGAACGTCGTACGGCGGGAGCGGGGCATCGCCAGTGACGCCGGGTCCACCGCGGCCAGTGCCTCGGGTGCCGGGAAGAGGTGGGTGAGGCCGCCCTCGGAGTCGTCGACCTGCTCGCCGTGGGCGGTGACCAGGCGGGCCGCGTGGGTGCGGGCGGCCGCCGTGGAGACCTGTTGGCCGAGCACGGCCCGTACGGCGAACTCCGCCTCGTCGACCGTGCGCGGCACCCGTCGGCCGGGGGCCTTGTCGACCAGGGGCGCCAGCAGCGGATCCGTGCGCAACTGGTCGTCGATCGCGACCGGATCGGCGTCCAGGTCCAGCATCCGCCGGCACCGGCTGATCGCGACGGTCAGATCGCGCAGGTCGCTCAGGGTGAGGCGACAGGCGATGTGGTCGGGCTGCGGGGTCAGGGACACGATGCCGTGTCCGTACGGCAGCCGGAGCGTGCGCCGGTACGCGCCGTCCCGCCACTCCTCGACGCCGGGGACGGCGGTCGCCGCGAGGTGGCCGAAGAGGTTGTCGGGGTTGAGGGGGGTGCGGAACGGCAGGCGCAGGGTCAGGGCGCCGGCGGGGTTCGCCGGGATTCCCTGGATCCCCGAAGTCGCCGGGTTGCCGCGCGGTGTCGCGCGGGTGCGCAGGTCGGTCGGGGCGAGGGCGTAGACCTCGCGCACGGTGTCGTTGAAGGTGCGGATGGACGCGAACCCGGCCGCGAAGGCGATGTCCGCCATGGGCAGGGGCGTCGTCTCGATGAGGAGGCGGGCCGCCTGGGCGCGCTGGGCCCGGGCCAGGGCGAGCGGGCCGGCGCCCAGTTCGGCGAGGAGCTGGCGTTCGATCTGCCGGGTGCTGTAGCCGAGCCGGGCGGCCAGGCCGGGGACGCCCTCGCGGTCCACGACTCCGTCGGCGATCAACCGCATCGCGCGGGCCACGAGGTCGGCGCGCTGGTTCCATTCCGGTGAGCCGGGGCTGGTGTCCGGTCGGCAGCGCTTGCAGGCCCTGAACCCGGCCTGCTGGCAGGCGGCGGCGCTCGGGTGGAACCGCATGTTCTCCGGCTTGGGCGGGACCACCGGGCAACTGGGCCGGCAGTAGATCCCGGTCGTGACGACCGCGGTGAAGAACCAGCCGTCGAAGCGGGCGTCCTTGGACTGGACGGCGCGCACGCAGCGCTCGGTGTCGGTGTGCATCCCCTTCTGCATGGGTCCAGCATCGTCCACGCGGGGCGAGGGGGGCTGGCGAGAATCCGACATCGTCCTCGGCTGGGCTGGGAGCCGCCGGATCACCCGAGCCGCGAGCCGAATCCCGGTACGCATGAAGAAGCATTCATGTGTTCATGTACGATGAGTAAGATACCCGGCATGGGTCATGGAGCCGTCACCGCCGCGCAGGACGCCGCCGAGCGCGTACGCCTGGACGCGGCCAACGTCGCCAAGGTGGCCACCACGCTCCAGGCCCTCTCCACCCCCTCCCGCCTGCTGATCCTGGCGCGACTGCGCGAGGGACCGCTGCCCGCCACCGAGCTGGCGGCGGAGGTGGGCATGGAGCAGTCCGCCTGCTCGCACCAGCTGCGGCTGCTGCGCAACCTGGGCCTGGTGGTGGGCGAGCGGCGCGGTCGTTCGGTCGTCTACGCGCTGCACGACCACCATGTCGCCGAGCTGCTCGACCAGGCCGTCTACCACGTGGAGCATCTGCGCCTGGGCATCAGCGACACCGCGGAGTGAGCCGCGCCGGCCGTCCGGGGGCAGCCTCCACCGACGGCGACGCTACGACGCGCTCGGGGCGGGCGTCGGGCCCACACCCCGCAACTGCTGGATCTTTCCGCCCAGTTGGGGCCGGAGCCGGTCCAGCACCTCCGGCTTCGCGCTGACCACCCAGCGGGTGCCCACGAGGTACTTGCCGCCGTAGACAGCGGCCGCGTCCAGCCAGGTGAGCTTGAACTTCTCCTGCGGGAACGTGGTGATGAGGTAGTCACCCTTCTTCGTGCGGCACACGCCCTCGCGCAGTTCGTCCGCCTCGGTCCGGATCTTGACCTTGCAGCCCGTCAGGTCGGCGATCACCTCGACCTTCGCCGGTGCCACGACTCCGGCGACGGTGGCGGAGACCTTCGCCGGAGTGCTCTTGGCTGCGGCTCCGTCGTTCTCACCTCCGCCGCACGCGGTGGTCAGGAGCAGGAGGGCCAGACTGCCGACCGTCGCGATACGGCCGATGCTTCCTCGGTGTGACTGCACGATTCTTCCCCGGTGCTTCCTCGGTGTGACGGCGCGAAGAGTGGTACGGATTCACGCCGCGAGCCGTTCACCTCTGGTGTCACGCGGTGGCGATCGGCAGCCAGCGGGCGGCGTAGGCGTGCAGCCCCGCCAGCTCGGCACCGCGCGCGACGTAGCCGAGGTGGCCGTCAGGGCGTACGAGTGCCTGGGCGACGCCCGGCCAGGGGCTCCGGTCGCCGAGGCGGTGCACGGTGACCAGGTCGGCCCGGCCGTCCAGGAGCGGTGCGAGCCGCTGGTCGGCCCACAGGTGCGGGGGCCCGGTCAGGAGCAGATGCCAGCCGGGGGCGGCGATCCGGGCCTGGAGACCGTGCGGCCGGTCGGGCAGGCGGTCCCCGGCCTGTGGGCCGCGGCGGGGCGCTCGGGCACCTGTCGTCGAGGCGGGGCTTCGGCGGTAGTGGATGCCGAGTTCGGAGACGGTGCGGAAGATCCGGCGGCGGGGCATCGTCGCGCGCACCGCCAACGGGGCCAGGCGCGGGGCGAGTTGCTCGCGGGCGAACCTCAGGACGGGGTGCGGGCTGGTGCCGATGGCGAACGCGCGGTCGGTGAACCGCCGCACCTCGCGGCCGACCGGCGCACGCTCGCTCGCGTAGGTCTCCAGCAGCTCCTGCGGTGCGGCGCCCCGGCACCCGAGGGCGAGCTTCCAGCCCAGGTTGAGGGCGTCCTGAATGCCGGTGTTCATGCCCTGCGCCCCGGCCGGACTGTGGATGTGGGCGGCGTCGCCCGCCAGGAAGAAGGGTCCGGAACGGTAGTGGGTGGCGCCGCGGTTGTGGAGCCGGAAGTCGGTCATCCAGACGGGATCCCGCAGGACCAGCCCGTCCGCGCCGTACCGCTCGGCGATCCGCTGCAGCAGCGGCACCGTCACCTCGCCGTCCGCCGCGTCGGCCGGGCGCACGGCGAGCATCCGCCAGGAGGCCGGTGTGACCAGGGGGAAGAAGAACACCATCCCGCCCCCGGTCATGTACGAGTGCACGGATCCCGGCTCCAGCCCGTCCACCTCCAGGTCGGCGAGCAGGTACGTCTGCGGATAGGCGTGGCCCTCGAACCCGATGCCCGCCTGTGCGCGCACCGTGCTGTGGGCACCGTCGCAGCCCACGACGTATCGCGCCGTCACGACTTCCTCCGTCCCGTCCCGGCCGCGCAGCCGGCAGGCGACGTGGGAGCCATGCCGCTCCAGCCGAACCAGCTCGGTGCCGCGCTCGATGGACACCTCCCCCGCCGCCAGGTGCTCAACGAGCACGCTCTCCGTCTCGGCCTGCGAGAGGAACAGCAGGAAGGGGTACGGCGTGTCGGTCACCCCGATGTCGAAGAGCGGCACCGACACCGTGCGCCGGGCCAGGTGCAGGCTCAGCCGCACCGCGGGATTGCCCCGGGCCACCAGCCGGTCGGTCACCCCGAACCCCGCCAGCGCCTCCAGGGTGCGGGGCTGGATGCCGAGCGCCCTGGACTCGCGCACCCGGTCGAGGGAGCGGTCGACGATGCGGAACTTCGTTCCGTAGGAACGCAGTTGCGCGGCGAGCGCGAGCCCGGTGGGTCCGGCGCCCACCACCAGCACGTCCAGCGATGCCGTCATGGGTCCACGGTAGACATGCCGCTCGTCGGTTTCATTGACGGGATCAGCGCTCACCCCTATCTTCCGGCCGAATTCACGACCGATGTTCGAAATATCGAACCTCTTGGAAGGGAGACCTGCATGCCCCCCGACACCGCACACCGCCGCGCTGCCGTGGTCGGCCTGGGTGCCCGTGCCCGGCTGTTCACCGAGGCCCTGGCCGGTCCCTGCGCGGACCGGTTCGAACTGGCCGGATTCTGCGATGTCAACTCCCGGCGCATGGCCGTCCACAACGCCTGGCTCGCGGACGCGGACCCGCGCCGGGCACCCGTACCGTCGTACGGCGCCGAGGACTTCGACGAGATGCTGCGGCGCGAGCGGATCGACCTGGTCGTGGTGTGCACGGTGGACCACACGCACGACGACTACATCGTGCGGGCTCTTGAAGCGGGCTGCGATGTGGTCACCGAGAAGCCCATGACCACGGACGCCGACAAGGCGCGCCGCATCCTGGACGCACGGCAACGCACCGGCCGTGAGGTCCGGGTCGCCTTCAACTACCGCTACAACCCGGTGCATTCGGCCGTGCGGGAGATCGTCGCATCCGGGGAGATCGGCGAGGTCGGCTCGGTGCACTTCGAGTGGCTGCTCGATCTGCGGCACGGCGCCGACTACTTCCGCCGCTGGCACCGCGACAAGGCCAACTCCGGCGGCCTGCTGGTGCACAAGTCCACGCACCACTTCGACCTGGTCAACTGGTGGCTGGCCGCCCGGCCCGAGACCGTCTACGCGCAGGGCGACCTGTTCTTCTACGGCGACGAGGCCGGCCGGCGCCGCGGTCTCGCCCGCGCCTACGACCGCGCCCACGGCTCCGCCGCCGCCGAGACCGACCCGTTCGCCGTACACCTGGGCGACTCGCCCGTGCTCAGTGCCCTGTACCTGGACGCGGAGGCCGAGGACGGCTACCACCGCGACCGGAACGTGTTCGCGCCCGGCGTGAGCATCGAGGACGACATGGCGGTCCTGGTCCGCTACGCCACCGGCGCCACCCTGACCTACCACCTGACCGCGTACTCCCCCTGGGAGGGCTACCGGATCGCCTTCAACGGCAGCGAGGGGCGCCTGGAGCTGCTGGTGGAGGAGTCGACGTGGACCCGCCCCCGGCCGCGCACGAACGCCTCCGACCCCGTCCTACACGGCGCCGAGGTGGAGGACACCGCCGGGCGCACCGAGTTGCTGCTGCGCCGCTTCTGGGAGAAGCCGCGCGAGATCAAGGTGGCGACCGGCGAGGGCGGGCACGGCGGCGGTGACGTACGCATGCTGGAGGACCTCTTCGGCACCCGGGCCCCGGACCCCCTGAACCGCGCCGCGGACGCGGCCGACGGCGCCCGCTCACTGGTCACCGGCCTGGCCGCGAACCGTTCCTTCGAGACGGGCCTGCCGGTGCGGACGCGCGATCTGCTGGACCTCTGACGGCGGACCGCGCTCAGCCGGCCTGCCGGGCGAACTCCTCGTAGGCCGCCTCGTCGAAGAGGACGAACCTGACCTCCTCGACCGCGGTCTGCGCGGCCCGCACGGTCGCCACCGCGATCCGGGCGCCGTCGTCCATCGGCCAGCCGTAGATGCCGGTGGAGATGGCGGGGAAGGCGACAGTACGGGCGCCGAGCTCGTCGGCGACCCGCAGCGACTCCCGGTAGCAAGAGGCCAGCAGCTCGGAGCGGTCTTCGGTGGCCGCCCAGACCGGGCCCACCGTATGGATCACCCACCGGGCATCCAGTTCCCCCGCCGTCGTGGCGACCGCCTGCCCGGTCGGCAGACCCTTGCCGTACCGGGAGGCACGCAGCTTGCGGCACTCGTCGAGGATCGCCGGGCCGCCGCGGCGGTGGATCGCGCCGTCGACTCCTCCCCCGCCGAGGAGGGAGGAGTTCGCGGCGTTGACGATCGCGTCGACGGACTCACGGGTGATGTCGCCTTGCACGAACCTGATGGTGGTCATGACTGCCTCTATAGCAGCCATGGTCACCGCCCGCCGGTCATGACCAGGCGACCGGCAGCGAGCGCACCCCGTGGACCGTGCTCGTCGACAGGGCGAGCGACTCCGGCGGGAAGGTCAGGCGCAGGTTCGGGAGCCTGCGGAACAGGGTGGACAGGCCGAGGCGGAGTTCGGCGCGGGCCAGCGACTGGCCGAGGCACTGGTGCAGGCCGTGCCCGAAGGCGACGTGGCCGCTCGCGTCCCGGTGGACGTCGAGGGCGTCTGGGTCGGCATACACGGACGGGTCGCGGTTGGCGGACTGCAACGCCACCACCACCCCCTCTCCGGCGCGGACGCGGACGCCGGACAGGTCGACGTCCTGCGTGGCGACCCGCCGTATCCCGGAGTGGATGACGGTCAGATGGCGCAGGAGTTCCTCCACCGCGCCCGGCCACAGGGAGTCGTCGGCGCGCAGTGCGTCCAGCCCGGCGGGGTTGTGCAGCAGAGCGATCACGGCCAGCGGGAACATGTTCGCCGTCGTCTCGTGGCCGGCCAGGAGGAGCAGGGAGGCCATGCCCGTCGCCTCGTCGAGTGTGGCCTCGCCGGTCGCGACGCGTTCCGTGGCCAGACGGGAGATCAGGTCGTCGGCCGGGTCGTGGGTGCGCCGCTCGATGAGGGCGCGCAGATAGCCGTGGAGCGCCATGCGGGCGGCCATCGCCTCGGCCGGGTCGCCTGCGACGCTGGTGAGGGCGTTGGACTTCTCCCGGAAGAAGCCGTGGTCCTCGTAGGGGACGCCGAGCAGTTCGCAGATGGCGAGGGTGGGCAGGGGCAGGGCGTACGCGGCGACCAGGTCGGCCTCCGTCGCGTCGCCGTGGGTCATCGCGTCAAGGAGGTCGTCGCAGATCCGCTGGATGGCGCCGTCCAGCTGCTCGATGCGCCGGAAGGTGAAGTCGGGGATCAGCATGCGGCGCAGCCGGGTGTGGTCCGGCGGGTCCATCTGGTGGAAGAGGCCGGGGGCCTGCGGCGGGGCGCCGGGGCGGGTGTGCGGGAAGTCGGGGTGGTTGGCGTCCGCGCTGAAACGCTCGTCGGCCAGGACCGCACGGGCGTCCTCGTACCGGGTGATCAGCCAAGGGCTGTTGTCGCCCCAGATCGTCACTCGGCGGAGCGGCTCCTCGGACTGCCACTTGGCGTATTCGGGGGCCGGGTCGAGCAGGGGGCGGGTGGTGGGAAGGGGCGGGTGGATCGTCACTTCTGCGTTCCTTCCGTGGGCAGTCCCGCGAGGCCCAGCAGCAGCGACTTGACCTCCGTCGCCGCGTACGCCTCCCTCGCCCCGTCCGGCTCCGAACACAGCAGTACGGGGCCGTGATCGGGGTCGGCAGGCAGGCGGCCGTGGCTGCCGCGGACGCCGGACGGGTCCAGCGGGACGGTCTTCAGGCGGTACCGGAAGCCGAGCTTCTTGCGGGCGACCTGCCCGACGGCGCGCAGCTTCACCGCCGGAACGGTCTCGTCGTAGAGCAGCTCGGCCGGGTCGTAGCCGGGCTTGCGGTGGATCTCGACCTGGCGGGCGAAGTCGGGGGCGCGTTCGTCGTCCAGCCAGTAGTAGTACGTGAACCAGGCGTCGGGGTCGGCGAGTGCGACGAGCTCACCCGAGCGCTCGTGGTCCAGGCCGTGGGCTGCCTTGCCCCCGGCGTCCAACACCTGCTCCACGCCGTCGAGTTCAGCGACCAGCTTGGCGACCGCGTCGATGTCGGCCGGGTCGCGGACGTAGACGTGGGCGACCTGGTGGTCGGCGACCGCGAAGGCACGCGAGGTCCAGGGGTCGAGGTACTCCATGCCGTCCTGGATGTACACCTCCAGCAGGCCTGCCCGGCGCAGGGCGCGGTTGATGTCGACAGGGCGGGAGACGGGCGTGATGCCGTACTCGCTGAGCGCGACGACGGTGGCGCCCTCGCTCAGGAAGCGGTCGATCAACGGGCGCAGGGCATCGTCGAGTTGACGGGCCGCGGCAATGGTGGCGGGTGAGTCGGGGCCGGAGCGCTGGGGCTCGTAGTCCAGCTGCGGGATGTAGACGAGAGTGAGGTCGGGGCGGTGTTCGTCGAAGACCTGGCGGGCGGCGGCCAGGATCCACTGGGTGGAGGGCATGCCCGCGTTCGGGCCCCAGTAGGTGAACAGGGGGAACGGGCCGAGCCGGTCGGTGAGTTCGTCGTGCAGGGACGGCGGCCAGGTGTAGCAGTCGGGTTCCTTGCGGCCGTCGGAGTAGTAGACGGGGCGCGGGGTGACCGTCCAGTCGACGTCGGCACCCATCGCGTACCACCAGCAGATGTTGGCGACCTTGTAGTCGGGGTTCGACCTACGGGCCGTCTCCCAGATCTTCTCGCCGCCGACGAGCGCGTTGTGCTGGCGCCACAGCATGACTTCGCCGAGGTCGCGGAAGTACCAGCCGTTGGCCACGGCGCCGTGCGTGGCGGGGGGTTCGCCGGTGAGCAGCGTGGACTGGACGGTGCAGGTCACGGCGGGGAGCACGGTGTCGAGGCGGGACCGGAAGCCGCGCTCACCGAGGGCGGCCACCGCAGGCATGTGCTTGAGGAGATTCGGGGTCAGGCCGACGATGTCGAGTACGACCACGCGGTTCGACGGTGCGGTCATGAGGGGTCCTCCTTGAGGCCGAGGCCGGTCAACCGGTCCCGGGCCCAGGCGAGTTCGGCGGCGATGCCGCCCGGCAGGTCGGTGGGCGGTTCGGGCAGGACGGACCACGTGTAGGTCTCGACCTCGATGTGGTCGCAGCCGGCCGCGGCCCCGCCCAGCAGCCCGGCGAGGACCTGGTCGAGCTGGTCGGCGGTGGTGCGCAGCGGGGGTTCGGGCTCGGTGTGCAGCGGGGCGTGGAAGTGGACGCGCCAGGGGCCGCCGCCGTCGGGAAGGCCGCCGTCGAGGGCGTCCGGGAGGTCGTCGACGGCCAGGACGCCGCCGTCGGCCGGCGTGCGGGTCTGGTGCAGGAACCGCGGTTCGGCGAGCCGGTGCAGGGCCGCGCGCGCGGCCGGGTCGGCCGGGTGCTCGGCCTCCACCGCGCAGGACGCCTGGAGCTTGACCACGGGCAACCCGGCCTCGGTGAGCCGCCGCAGCGCCTCGGCCGGCTCCTCGAACTGCACGGCGAGATGGCAGGCGTCGAGGCAGATGCCGAGCCGGTCGGGGTCCAGCCCGCCCAGTTCCCGTACCGCCTGGGTGGTGGTCTCGACGACGCACCCGGGTTCCGGTTCGAAGCCGACGCGGATACGGCGGCCCGTCCATGCTTCCAGCGCGGCGAGCCCGGTGGTCAGCCGGTCCAGGGCGTGCCGTGCCTCGTCGGCGCAGGGCGGCGTCCAGGGGGTGCGCCACGCCAGCGGCAGTGTGGAGACGCTGCCGTGGCCGACGTCGTCCGGGAGGAGGGCGGCGAGGACGCGGGCGCAGTCCAGGGTGTACTTCAGTCGGGCCTCGTCGGCCCAGTCGGGCAGGTAGACGTCCTTCTTGACGACCTCGCGGTGGAAACCGGCGTACGGAAAGGCGTTGAGGGTGACGGTCTCCAGGCCGCGCGCCCGCAGCTCCGCCCTCAGCCGCTCCAACGCCGCTTCGTCGTGGGCGAGTTCGGCCACCACGGGGCGTGCCAGCCACAGCCCGATCCCGAGCCGGTCGGCGCCGAGGCGCTCACGCACCGGCTCGGCGTACTGCGCGAGCTGGGCGATCACGCCCTGGAGGTCCTCCGCCTGGTGGACGTTGCTGCAGTAGCCGAGGTGGACGGTCGTACCGTCCGGATGCAGGAAGCGCATGCGATGCTCACGCTCCCCCGCGGCGTATGGAGTTTCCCTGGAAGGTGGCCGTCTCGTCCGGCTTGGGCTCCTCCAGCTCCAGCCGCCCGCTCCGGCCGTAGAAGGCGACCGGGTTGCGCCACAGCACCTCGTCGACGGCGTCGTCGCCGAACCCGGCGGCGAGCATGGCGTCGGCGGTTTTCCGCGTCTTCAGCGGGTCCGAACGCCCCCAGTCGGCAGCCGAGTTGACCAGCATCCGGCGCGTCCCGTGCTCCTTGAGGATCTCGACCATCCGGTCCTCGCTCATCTTGGTCTTCGGGTAGATCGAGAACCCGGCCCAGCAGCCGCTGTCGAGGACCATGCCGACGGTGAGTTCGTTGAGGTGGTCGAGGACGACGAGTTCGGGGGCGATGCCCGACTCCCGTACGACGTCCAGGGTGCGCCGGGTTCCGGCGGCCTTGTCGCGGTGCGGGGTGTGCACCAGGGCGGGCAGCTCGTGCTCGATGGCGAGCTGGAGCTGCCGGGCGAGCGCCTCGTCCTCCTCAGGGGTCATCGAGTCGTAGCCGATCTCGCCGACGGCGACGACCCGGTCCTTGGCGAGGTAACGGTCCAGTTCGTCGAGGACCGGGAGGCAGCGCGGGTCGTTCGCCTCCTTCGGGTTGAGCGCGATGGTGCAGAAGTGCTGGATGCCGAACTGGGCGGCGCGGTGCGGCTCCCAGCCCAGCAGCCCGTCGAAGTAGTCGTAGAAGCTCTCGGGCGAGGTGCGGGGCTGCCCCAGCCAGAAGGCGGGCTCGACGACCGCGCGCACGCCGGCGGCGTACATCGCCTCGTAGTCGTCGGTCGTCCGGGACGTCATGTGGATATGGGGATCGAAGATGCGCACGGTCAGCCCTCTTCCTTGAGTGCCTGGTTGAGTTCTGCGCCGATGACGTCCGGGAAGGCACGGACGACGGGCACGATGTCCGGGGGGACGCCCCGCCCCGCGACGATCCGCTCATGGGCGAAGTCGGCGAGCATGCGGGCCAGTTCACGGTCCGCGCGTGCGCCGAGGCCGGTGACGCGGTCGAGCGGGATCTCGCAGAAGACGCACTTCAGTACGGCCTGGCGGTACTCGGCGTCCGGAAGGTGCGCTGCGGTGTACGGGCCGACGGCGGCCTCGATCAAGGTGGTGTCGTTGCCGCGCAGGGCTTCCCGTACGAGGGGCAGCGCGAGGTCTCCCAGGTCGAGCAGCGGCAGGGTGCGCAGGACGGCGCGCTGCTCCGCCGGGTCACCGTGCCGGTGGAGGCGGGTGACCTCGTCCGCGAGGGCCTGGCCCCGCAGGGGCAGTGCGGTGAGCAGAACGGCCCGGGCGGCCTCGTCGACGCTCCAGTACTCGGTGAGGCGAGCGTGTCCGCAGCGCCTTCGGGCGGCGGGGAAGAGGCGTCGTACGGCGGCGGGTTCGATGGCGACCTGGGCGGCGCCGTCGTCCAGCCAGGTGCGGGCCGTGGGGTCCAGTACGGCGGTCAGGGCGGGGTGGGGGTGGTCCGGCGGGGCCGCGGAGGAGTCGGCTGTGACAACCATGGGGGACAACTTCCGGGAGGGTGGGACGAGTCGAGCCAAATGGAAGACGGAGGGTGGGGGCTATGCGCGCGTGCCGGCCCGTTCGGCCGCGCGCAGGAACTCGATGGAGCGGCGGGCGACCTCGGGCGCGTCGAGCGAGCCGCCCTGGATCTCCACGGAGACAAGACCGCGGTGGTTCAGATCGCGCAGGGCGTCCAGTACGGGCGGGAAGTCGATCTCCCCGGCGCCGAATTCGAGGTGCTGGTGGATGCCGCGCCGCATGTCCTCGATCTGCACGTTGCGCAGGAGCGGTGCCGCCTGGTGCACGCAGTCGAGCACGGAACGTTCCTCCACGCAGTGTGCGTGGCCGACGTCCAGGGTGATGCCGAACAGCTCGTGCCCGCCGACCAGTCGGGCGAGGTGCAGACAGCGTTCGACGGTGTCGACGAACATGTACGGCTCCGGCTCGAAGGCCAGCGCCACCCCGTGCTTCTCCGCCGACTCCAGCACGGTCTCGACACCCCCCGCGAGCCGCTTCCACGCGTCCCGCTCCGGCAACCCGTCGGGTGCCGGGCCGCTGCACAGATGGACGGTGGGCGAGCCCAGGTCCGCGGCGATGCGCAGGGCGCGGCGCAGCAGGTCGATCCGGAGTTCGGAGCCGTCGGACATCAGCGTGGGCAGGTGCTTGCCCCAGGGGTCGAGGAAGTACGGCGCTCCGGTCTCCACCGTCACGTCCAGGCCGTGCCGCGCCAGCTGCCGCGCGAGGGCGGTGACACGCCGGGGCAGATCGTCGGCGTACGGGTCGAGGTGGCCGTGGTCGAGGGTGAGGGCGACGCCGTGGTAGCCGAGGTCGGCGAGGACGACGAGGACGTCGGTCAGCCGGTGGTGGGTGAAGCCGTTGGTGCCGTAGCCGAACTTGAGATCGGTGCCGAGATCGGTGGGGGGACGTCTCATGTGCCGGTTCCTCACACGGAGGGTGGTGGGTCTCAGGTGGGGGATATGCGCCGGGCGAGCCGTCGCGCGAGGGGGTGCACGACGCCGAGCGCCGCGGCGACGGCCGGTGCCCCGCCGCGCGCGGTCAGCGCCGCCTGAAGGGGCATCAGCCCGATGATCCCGGCTCCGACGGCCCGCCGTACGTTCTCGGCCGAGGGCTTTTGCACGGCGCGAGCCTGGGCGGTGCCGTAGCTGCCGAGGTAGGCGAGGGACCCGGCGGCGGTGACAGCAGTACGGAGCTTCTTGGAGCGGGCGGCACGCACGACGCCCCTCGGGGGCGCGGGGCTGTGTCGAAGTGGGGCTCCGCCGCGGGGCGCGACCAGCCCCCACGCACCCGCAGACGAACGACGACCCTTCGCGGCACTTACGGCGTCGTCTCGGGCGACCGGAACAGCCGTGAGGACCGCCGTCGCCGCCGACACGGCAAGTGTCCCGACCGGAACCCACCCCGGCGCCCCGCCGATCTCGTGCCGACTGAGCGCCATCAACGTGCCGGTATGGACGCCGACCAGCCCGGCAGGGACGGCGGCACGACGAAGCGCGACGCCGACCGACTCCGCACCCGGACCGGGCACAACCGCTCCCGCCAGCACGTCCAGGACCCGAGCCCCCGCCATGGCGAAGCCCCCCGCCGACGTGGACTTGAGCTTCAGGTCATACGCCCAGACCAACCCGGCCAGCGGCAGCGCGGCACCCACACTGCGACGACCCCCCGCGGCGGCCGCAAGAGCGAGCCCCGCCGCGGTGAGCCCGCCGGCCACGGCGAGGGCGGTACGCCGGGGAATCCGGCCCGACGGCACCGGTCGTTCGGGCCTCTCGACGGAGTCGACCGTGGCGTCGGCATAGTCGTTGAGGGCCATGCCGGCCCAGTAGAGGCAGACGGACGAACCGATCACGCCGAACGTACGGGCGCCCAGTGGACGTCCGGCGGCGGTCGCTCCCGCGATCACGTCACCGGGGACACTCAGCGCGGCCGGTGCCCTGACAAGCTGCGCGAGGTCGGTGAGGCGCACGGCAGACCGGGATCCGAAGCGGACAACCGCTTTCCGATCTTTCATGGCCGCACCCTACTCGGGGGCTGTTGGCCATTCAGGTACCTACCCCCCGGTAAGAGAAGTGACAAAGAGAACACGGATTTCTCTTACCGCACGGCCCCAACTACGGGTAAAGGTGGGTCGTTTGAGCAGGCTCGGTCTCAGGGCTCCTGCCGCAGCCGCCGCCACACCGCCTTGGCCGCGTTGTGCCCGGACATGCCGTGCACGCCGGGACCGGGCGGGGTCGCCGACGAGCAGATGAAGACCGCGGGGTGCGGGGTGCGGTAGGGGAAGAGCGACAGCTTGGGCCGGAGCAGGAGTTGGAGTCCGGAGGCCGCGCCGGAGCCGATGTCGCCGCCGATGTAGTTGGCGTTTCGGGCGACGAGTTCGGCCGGGCCGGCCGTCGCCCGGGCGAGGACGCGGTCGCGGAACCCCGGGGCGAAGCGCTCCAGTTGACGTTCGAGGGCGTCCGTGAGGTCTCCGGTCCAGCCGTTCGGCACGTGCCCGTACGCCCAGAAGACCTGCTTGCCCGCGGGGGCCCGGGTGGGGTCGACGACACCGGGCTGCACCGTGATCATGAACGGCTTGCCGGGTGCCCGGCCCTCCCGGGACGCGGCGCGCAGCGCGGTGGCGATCTCCGCGCTGTTCGCGCCGATCTGCACGGTGCTCGCGCGGCGGGCGTCCGACGAGGTCCACGGCACCGGGCCGTCCAGCGCGTAGTCGATCTTGAAGACGCCGGGGCCGTAGCGGAAGCCCTCGTAGTAGCGGCCGAAGCCGGCGATGCGGGCCAGCGCGGTGGGCGAGGTGTCGAAGACGTACGCCCTCGCGGGCGGCAGATCGTCGAGCCGCTTGACCTCGTAGTCGGTGTGGACGGTGCCGCCGAGGTCCTTGAGATAGGCGGTGAGGGCGTCGGAGATGGACTGGGAGCCGCCGCGGGCCACGGGCCAGCCGCGGGCGTGCGCGGCGAGGGCGAAGACCAGGCCGATGGCGCCGGTGGCGAAGCCGCCCAGTGGCGCCATGACGTGCGCGACGAGGCCGGCGAACAGGGTCCTGGCCCGCTCGTCGCGGAAGCGCCGCATCAGCCACGTCGACGGCGGCAGCCCGACCAGACCGAACCGGGCGAGCGTGACCGGGTCCCTGGGGAGCGCGGTGAGGGGCAGGGACATGAAGTCGCGGGCCAGGGTGTCCCACTTGCTCAGGAACGGATCCACCAGCCTGCGGTACGTGCCCGCGTCGCGCGGCCCGAAGGAGGCGGCGGTCTCGGCGACCGACCGCGCCAGCACGGCGGCGCTGCCGTCGGCGAAGGGGTGGGCCATGGGCAGCTCGGCGTGCAGCCACTCGAGGCCGTAGCGGTCGAGCGGCATGGTCCGGAACACGGGCGAGTTGATACCGAGGGGGTGTGCGGCGGAGCACGGGTCGTGCCGGAAGCCGGGGAGGGTCAGCTCCTCGGTGCGGGCTCCTCCGCCGACCGTGTCACGTGCCTCGAACACGGCCACGGAGAAGCCGCGACGGGCCAGCTCCACGGCAGCGGTCAGTCCGTTCGGCCCCGCACCCACCACGACCGCATCGAGCATCGACGGCACCTTCGGACTCCTTCGTCAGCCGATGGCCTTGGAGGATCAGGATATGCCGGAGCACTGACAGAGCAGGGTGCGGTGCCCCACCCAGGGGCGCGGAACTGAATTGGCGTGCGGCGGGACCGAGCCCTTGGACGATCAGTTTTCCGCCGAGAGCAGTCCGACGACCCGGCGCGCCGTAGCCGCGTCCCGGGCCGCGGTGAACGGCAGTGCGTTGCCGCCCGTGATGCGGAACGGTTCGCCCGTGCGGGTCAGGTGGGCGCCGCCCGCCTCCTCGACCAGGAGGATGCCCGCCGCGTGGTCCCAGGCGGCCTCCCAGCTGAACGCGGTCGCGTCCAACTCGCCCCGGGCGACGGCGAGATACTCCAGCCCCGCCGAACCGCAGGCGCGGGGCCGCACACCCTCGGTCCACAGGCCCAGCAACGCCTGCTTCTGCTCGTCGGACGTGTAGTCCGGGTGGGACGTGGCCACCCGCAGCTCGCGGCCGGGATCCGGCGTGCCGGCGTGCAGTCGCTCGCCGTCGAGGAAGGCGCCCTTGCCCTTTACCGCCGTGGCCAGTTGGTCGCGGGCCGGGGCGTAGGTCCAGGAGGCGAGCAGAACTCCGTGCCGGGCGAGCGCGACCAGGGTGCAGAAGCCGTCGTCCCCGTGCACGAACTGACGGGTGCCGTCGACGGGGTCGACGATCCAGACCGGGGCGTCGCCGCGAATCGCGTCGTACGACGCCGGGTTCGCGTGCACCGCCTCCTCGCCGACCACGACCGAGCCGGGCAGGAGCGCGCCGAGTGTCTCGGTGAGGTACTGCTCGGCGAGCCGGTCGGCGTCGGTCACCAGGTCGTGCGGTCCGTTCTTCTGGTCGACCTCGTGTGCGGCGAGCTGCCGGAAGCGGGGCATGATCTCGGTCGCGGCCGCCTTGCGGACCGCTTCTTCCACGTCTGTCGCGTGCTGTGCGAGAAACTCGTCGATGGTTTCGTTGTTTTCGATCACCCCTCCATAAGAGCACGTCCCACTGACAACCCCCGCCCGCCGGATGGACACAGGGTGGCATCGACGTGAACTCGCGGTGCCGGTATCGGCAGGTCAGAGGCCTGTTCTCGGGCGGTCGCCGACGTGGGCCCGTCCTCAGCGGCCGACCGCGTACCCCTGCATCCCCCGTGGATTCGCCGCCGCCGACAGCACGCCGGTCTCCGGATCCCTCGCCACGGCGCACAGCCGGCCCTCAGACCAGTCCTCACCGACGGTCACCTCGTGACCACGCCGCCGTAGCTCCTCGACCACCTCGGCGTCCATCCGGGACTCGACCGTGACGCTCCCCGGTCGCATCCCGCGCGGGTGGAAGGAGCCCGGGAAGCTGTCGTTGTGCCAGTTCGGGGCGTCGATCGCGCCCTGGAGGTCGAGGCCGCCGCGGACCGGGGCGCGCAGGGCGACCGCGAGGAGGAAGTGCAGCTGCCACTGGTCCTGCTGGTCCCCGCCGGGTGTGCCGAAGGCCATGACGGGCACGCCGCCACGCAGGGCGATGGAGGGCGTGAGGGTGGTGCGGGGCCGCCGGCCCGGGGTCAGTGAGTTCGGCAGTCCCTCCTCCAGCCAGGTCATCTGCAGCCGGGTGCCGAGCGGGAAGCCCAGTTCGGGCACGACGGGGTTGGACTGGAGCCAGCCGCCGCTGGGCGTCGCCGCGATCATGTTGCCCCAGCGGTCGACGACGTCGATGTGGCAGGTGTCGCCGCGGGTGCCTCCGTCGGCCGAGACCTCGGGCTCGCCCGGCACCGGGGAGGTCGGTCGCTTGGCGACGGTCGGTTCCCCGCCCCCCAGCGCGTCGAGGCCGGGCCCCGCGGCGGCCGCCACGCGCGCGTGCGCGCACAGTCTCGGGGCGAGGCCGCCCGGACTGCCGGGCCGCAGCTCGTGGCAGGCCTTCTCGCCGACCAGCTTCCGCCGGCCCGCGTTGTACCGGTCGGACAGCAGCTCGGCGAGCGGTACGTCGGCCGCGTCGCCGTACCAGGCCTCCCGGTCGGCCATGGCCAGCTTGCAGCCCTCGATCAGCAGATGGACGTATTCGGCGGACCCGTACCGGGGCAGCTCGGGAGGGAGCAGCGCGAGTTGCTGGAGAAGGACCGGGCCCTGGCTCCAGGGGCCGGCCTTGCACACGGTCCAGCCGTTCCAGTCGTACGTCGCCGGCGCCTCGTAGGTCGCGGACCAGCCGGCGAGGTCGGCGGCCGTGAGCGTGCCGGAGTGCCGCTCGCCGCTGGTGTCCATGGTGGGGCGCCGGGCCTGCCGTACGAGGGCCTCGGCGATGAAACCGCTGCGCCACACCTCCCGCGCCGCCTCGATCTGCGCGACCCGGTCCCCGGCCCCCTCGACCTCGTCGAGCAGCCGCTTCCAGGTGGCGGCGAGGGCGGGATTGCGGAACAGCTCCCCTGGCCGGGGCGCCTTCCCGTTGCGCAGGTACACGTCGGCCGACGACGTCCACTCCGTCTCGAACAGTTCCCGCACGGTCTCGACGGTCTCGCCGACCCGCTCCACGGGCGCGTGCCCGTGTTCGGCGTAGCCGATGGCGTACCTGAGCACGTCGGCGAGCGTCCTGGTGCCGTGGTCCCGCAGCAGAAGCATCCAGGCGTCGAACGCGCCGGGCACGGCGGCGGCGAGCGGCCCGGTGCCGGGTACGAGGTCCAGCCCGAGCCCCCGGTAGTGCGCGACGGTCGCACCGGCGGGCGCCACGCCCTGCCCGCACACCACCCGGACCTCGCCGCCCGCCGGGGCGATCAGGATCGGCACCTCACCGGCCGGGCCGTTGAGATGCGGCTCGACGACATGCAGCACGAACGCGCCCGCCACAGCGGCGTCATAGGCGTTGCCCCCGCCCTCCAGCACGGCCATCGCCGACTGGGAGGCGAGCCAGTGGGTGGAGGACGCCATGCCGAAGGTGCCTTGGAGCGTGGGGCGGGTGGTGAACATCGGGTCTGACACCTCGCTGTCGCGCGGATCGGTCCATCCGATCTTCAGGGACTACCCGTTCGGGGTTCAACCTTCCGGCCGGGGCCGGTTCGGTGTCGGTGGTGAATGGTGAGTGGCCCGTGTGTGGTCGTCCGATTCATCGTGCGCGCCTGGGCGGAGTGAAGGTGTAGAGGTCGAGCACGTCGGGACAGGGAGCGACGCCGGGGCCGCCGGCCCTGACCCAGGTGATGATGTCCTCGGTGGCTTCGGGGTCGTTGACGAGGCCGAGCCAGACGGGACGGCCGCCCGCGGCGCGGCCTGCGGCGGAGGGCTGGACGACGATCACATTGGCGTGTTCGCACACGCCGAGGCAGTCGGAGATGCGCACGGGCGCGTTCTCGGCGAGTCGCGCGCTCTGCTGGGCGTGATCGACTCCGGGCACCTTCGGGGTCCCGCAGCAGCAGTCCCTGCACACCACGATCCGGCTGGGTATCGGTTGTTCCGGGGGTGTGCGCACGTCAGCACCGCCCCACGGGGCCGGCCGGCCGCAGGAAGCGGATCACCGGGTGGCCGGGGTCGTCGGTGACCTCGGTGCGGACGCCGTAGACCTGCTCGATGAGCGCCGGTGTGAGGACCTCGGACGGGCCGCCCTCGCCGAGGGTGGAGACGAAGGAGGCGGTGACGAAGTCGGGTTCGGCGTCCAGGACCTTCTCGAAGGAGGGCGCGTTGTCCGCGAGCCGCGGCACGGAGGCGTTCGCCTTCTCCAGGCCCTTCATCACCGGGTCGGTCAAGGTCGCCGTGCCGGCCACCCGGTCGGCGAGGCCGAGGGAGAGCAGGATCTCCGTGGTGCCCTGGTTGAGGGACACGGCCCGCTTCGGGGGCGACTTCAGGGTGACCTTGTGGCCGCAGTTGTCGAGGGTGAGGGGGTAGCCCGCGGCGGCGGACTTCCCGGTGTCCTCGGCGCTGCCGCTTCCCGAGCCGCCGCACGCGGTGAGCAGGAGGGCGGGCGCGAGCAGCAGGGCAGCGGGACGGAGGGCAAGACGGTACACAGGCGTGCCTCGGTTGTCGGGGCTCGTACGCGGAGCCCGGCCTACGGACGTCCTCCGCGCGCGGGCGTGGAGGTGCCAGCAGGTCTTCGGACTCGGGTTCGTCCCGACGGGGCGCCTTCCCGGTCTCCCAGTGGCGTGCGTCTGTGCCCCGCCGGTCCCCCTCACCGCTGCGCGTCAGTTCCGGATTCGCACCGGATTCCCTGGCCTCGGGTGTGGCTCGACTGGC
This sequence comes from Streptomyces sp. R11, assembly GCF_041051905.1. Taxonomy (NCBI): domain Bacteria; kingdom Bacillati; phylum Actinomycetota; class Actinomycetes; order Kitasatosporales; family Streptomycetaceae; genus Streptomyces; species Streptomyces sp. R11. Next base: position 7,459,571 of record NZ_CP163432.1, on the reverse strand, counting down.
CCTCAGAGGCTATCAAGCCCCGCTTGCGGCCGGGTCGTTCGAGCGGTCGCCCCTAGGCCCAACGGGACGCGGAGACCCAGGTCACAATCTGGAAGAGGGCAAGGTCACAGCCGTGCCCCCTGCTGCTCCTTTGATGATCTGACCTAGCATCCGAGCATGACGGTCCTGCCTGACGACGGGCTCTCGCTGGCCGCCGAGTTCCCTGACGCAACCCATGAGCAATGGCAACGCCTGGTGGAAGGCGTGCTGCGCAAGTCGGGCAAGGACGTCTCGGGCCCGGCTGCGGAAGACGCCCTGTCCACTGCGTTGGAGGACGGGCTGCGCACCCGCCCCCTGTACACCTCGCACGATGCCGCGCCCGATTCCGGTCTGCCCGGATTCGCCCCGTTCATCCGCGGCGGTCGCGCCGAGGGCAACACGGCGGGCGGCTGGGATCTGCGGCAGCGGCACACGGCGCTCACGGACGGCCTGGTGCTCGCGGACCTGGAGAACGGCGTCACCTCGCTCTGGCTGGTCCTCGGCGAGGGCGGCATCCCGGTGTCGTCGCTCGGCCGCGCCCTGGAGGGCGTCTACCTCGACCTGGCCCCTGTCGTCCTCGACGCCGGCGCCGACGTGGAGCCCGCCGCGCGGGAGCTGCTGCGGCAGTACGAGGAGCGGGGCGTCGCCAAGGAGGCGGCGCGCGGCAACCTCGGCGCCGACCCGCTCGGCCACGAGGCCCGTACGGGCACGAACTCGGAGTTCGCGCCGGTCGCCTCGCTGGCGCGGCTGTGCGCCGAGGAGTACCCGGGGCTGCGGGCGCTGACCGTGGACGCGCTGCCGTACCACGAGGCAGGCGGCTCGGCCGCCCAGGAGCTGGGCTCCTCGCTGGCGACCGGTGTCGCGTACCTGCGCGACCTCACCGAGGCGGGGCTGACCGCCGAACAGGCGTGTGCGCAGCTGGAGTTCCGCTACGCGGCCACCGCCGACCAGTTCCTGACGATCGCCAAGCTGCGCGCCGCGCGCCGGCTGTGGGCGCGAGTGACCGAGGTCTGCGGGGCGCCCAGCGCTCAGGTGCAGCATGCCGTCACCTCGCCGGTGATGATGACGCGCCGGGACCCCTGGGTGAACATGCTGCGCACGACGGTCGCCACGCTGGCCGCCGGGGTCGGCGGCGCCGACGCCGTGACCGTGCTGCCCTTCGACCACGCGCTCGGCCTGCCGGACGCCTTCGCCCGGCGCATCGCCCGCAACACCTCGACCATCCTCATCGAGGAGTCGCACCTCGCCCGGGTGATCGACCCGGCGGGCGGCTCCTGGTACGTGGAGACCCTCACCGACGAACTGGCCCGGGCGGGCTGGGAGTTCTTCCAGCGGATCGAGCAGGCCGGCGGCCAGGCGGCCGCGTTGCGCTCCGGGCAGCTGGGCCAGGACCTGGCCGAGACGTGGCAGGCCCGCACCGGCAAGCTCGCCAAGCGACGCGAACCGATCACCGGCGTCAGCGAGTTCCCGAACCTCACCGAGCCGCCCGTGGAGCGTGCGCCCGCGCCCGAGCCCCGGTCCGGGGGCCTCCCCCGGGTCCGCCGCGACGAGGCGTACGAGGCCCTGCGGGTCCGCTCCGACGCCCACCTGGCCGCCACCGGCTCCCGGCCCCGGATCTTCCTGGCCGCGCTCGGCCCGGCCGCCGCCCACACCGCGCGCCTCACCTTCGCCTCGAACCTCTTCCAGGCGGGCGGCATCGAGCCGGTCACCGAGGGCACCTTCGAGGAGAGCGGTGCCACGGAGGTGTGCCTGTGCTCCAGTGACGCCCTCTACGAGGAGCAGGCCGCGACCGTGGCCGCCGAGTTCAGGTCGGCGGGCGCCACGCACGTGTTCCTCGCGGGCCGCCCCGGGCAGTACACCGATGTCGACAGTTACGTCTTCGCGGGCTGTGACGCCGTCGTCGTGCTGTCCGCCACCCTCGACCGCATGGGAGTGTCCTGATGGGAATCCCCGACTTCTCCGGGATCGAGCTGGGGACCCCGGCCGCCGGCGGCGGCGCCGACGAGTGGCGCACGGCCGTCAAGCAGGCCACGGGCGGGGACGAGTCCCTGTGGGAGACCCCGGAGGGAATCGCGGTCAAGCCGCTCTACACCGGCCGTGACCTGGAGGGCCTGGACTTCCTGGGCACCTACCCGGGCATGGCGCCGTATCTGCGCGGCCCGTACCCGACGATGTACGTCAACCAGCCCTGGACCATCCGCCAGTACGCGGGCTTCTCCACCGCCGAGGAGTCCAACGCGTTCTACCGCCGCAACCTGGCCGCCGGCCAGAAGGGCCTGTCGGTCGCCTTCGACCTGCCGACCCACCGCGGCTACGACAGCGACCACCCGCGCGTGACGGGTGACGTCGGCATGGCGGGCGTGGCGATCGACTCGATCTACGACATGCGGCAGCTCTTCGACGGCATCCCGCTGGACAAGATGACCGTGTCGATGACGATGAACGGCGCCGTGCTGCCGGTGCTGGCGCTGTACATCGTGGCGGCGGAAGAACAGGGCGTACCGCCCGAGAAGCTGGCCGGGACCATTCAGAACGACATCCTCAAGGAGTTCATGGTCCGCAACACCTACATCTATCCGCCGAAGCCGTCGATGCGGATCATCTCCGACATCTTCGCCTTCACCTCGCAGCGGATGCCGCGCTACAACTCCATCTCCATCTCCGGCTACCACATCCAGGAGGCGGGTGCGACGGCCGACCTGGAGCTGGCGTACACGCTCGCGGACGGGGTGGAGTACATCCGCGCGGGCCGTGAGGCCGGCCTGGACGTGGACGCGTTCGCGCCCCGGCTGTCGTTCTTCTGGGCGATCGGCATGAACTTCTTCATGGAGGTCGCCAAGCTGCGGGCGGCGCGGCTGCTGTGGGCGAAGCTGGTGAAGCAGTTCGACCCGAAGAACTCCAAGTCGCTGTCCCTGCGCACCCATTCGCAGACCTCGGGCTGGTCGCTGACCGCGCAGGACGTGTTCAACAACGTCACGCGCACGTGTGTCGAGGCGATGGCCGCGACGCAGGGCCACACCCAGTCGCTGCACACCAACGCCCTTGACGAGGCGCTCGCGCTGCCCACCGACTTCTCGGCCCGCATCGCGCGCAACACCCAGCTGATGATCCAGCAGGAGTCGGGCACGACCCGGGTCATCGACCCGTGGGGCGGCAGCGCCTATGTGGAGAAGCTGACGTACGACCTCGCCCGCCGCGCCTGGCAGCACATCCAGGAGGTCGAGCAGGCGGGCGGCATGGCCAAGGCGATCGACGCCGGCATCCCCAAGCTGCGTATCGAGGAGGCGGCGGCCCGTACGCAGGCCCGTATCGACTCGGGGCGGCAGCCGGTCATCGGCGTCAACAAGTACCGCGTCGACAGCGACGAGCAGATCGACGTGCTCAAGGTCGACAACTCCTCCGTGCGCGCCCAGCAGATCGAGAAGCTGCGGCGGCTGCGGGCGGAGCGGGACGAGCAGGTCTGCCAGGACGCGCTGGACGCGCTCACCCGGGCCGCCGGCGGCGAGGGCAACCTGCTGGAGCTCGCGGTGAACGCGGCCCGCGCGAAGGCCACCGTCGGGGAGATCTCGGACGCGCTGGAGAAGGTGTACGGGCGGCACGCGAGCCAGATCCGTACCATCACCGGCGTGTACCGCAACGAAGCCGGAGAGTCGCCGTCCGTGGACCGCACCCGCACCCTCGTGTCCGACTTCGAGGAGGCCGAGGGCCGCCGCCCGCGCATCCTGGTCGCCAAGATGGGCCAGGACGGCCACGACCGCGGCCAGAAGGTGATCGCCACCGCCTTCGCCGACCTCGGCTTCGACGTGGACGTCGGCCCGCTGTTCCAGACCCCGGCCGAGGTGGCCCGCCAGGCCGTCGAGGCGGACGTGCACATCGTCGGGGTCTCGTCCCTGGCCGCCGGTCACCTCACCCTCGTACCGGCGCTCAAGGAGGCGCTGGCCGAGGAGGGCCGCGAGGACATCATGATCGTGGTCGGCGGTGTGATCCCGCCGCAGGACGTGCCCACGCTCCTGGAGATGGGCGCGGCGGCCGTCTTCCCGCCCGGGACGGTGATCCCGGACGCCGCATACGACCTCGTAAGGCGGCTGGGGGCCGACCTCGGGCACGAACTGTGATCGATCTCGACGCGTATGTGAAGGGTGTCCTCGACGGGAAGCGGGCCATCGTCGCGCGCGCCATCACCCTCGTCGAGTCCACCCGGCCGCAACACCGGGTGCTGGCCCAGCAGTTGCTGACCGAGCTGCTGCCGCACAGCGGGCGGGCTCGGCGGATCGGGGTCAGCGGGGTGCCGGGGGTCGGGAAGTCGACGTTCATCGACGCGTTCGGCACGATGCTCACCGCGCTCGGTCACCGGGTCGCGGTGCTGGCCGTCGACCCGTCCTCCAGTCGTACGGGCGGGTCGATCCTGGGCGACAAGACGCGGATGGAGCGTCTGTCGGTCGACCCGGCCGCCTTCATCCGCCCCTCCCCCACCGCGGGCACGCTGGGCGGGGTCGCCAAGGCCACCCGCGAGTCGATCGTGGTCATGGAGGCCGCGGGCTACGACGTGGTGCTGGTGGAGACGGTGGGTGTCGGCCAGTCCGAGACCGCGGTGGCGAACATGGTCGACTCCTTCCTGCTGCTCACGCTGGCCCGCACGGGCGACCAGTTGCAGGGCATCAAGAAGGGCGTCCTGGAACTGGCCGACGTGCTTGCCGTCAACAAGGCGGACGGCCCACATGAGCGCGACGCCCGGGCGGCCGCGCGCGAACTGGCGGGCGCGCTCAGGCTGATGCACGGCAAGGACGCCGCGTGGACGCCGCCCGTGCTGCACTGCAGCGGACGCGAGTCGATCGGCCTGGACGGCGTGTGGGACCGCCTCGAACAGCACCGGACCCTGCTCGACTCGACCGGCCGTCTCGCCGCCAAGCGCCGTGACCAGCAGGTCGACTGGACATGGACCATGGTCCGCGACGAACTCCTCGGCCGCCTGCACGCCGACCCGGCGGTACGGGCGCTCGCGCCGACGCTGGAACAGCAGGTCAGGAACGGCGAGTTGACGGCGACGCTGGCCGCCGAGGGGATCCTCGCGGCGTTCGGGGCCGCGTCCTCGGACCGCCCGTCAGGCACGGACGCTCAGCACGCCGACGCGTCCGAGCCCCGCGGCGCCACCAGTCCCGACTCGTAGGCGAACACGACGAGTTGGGCCCGGTCCCGCGCCCCGAGCTTCGTCATCGCCCTGCTGATGTGGGTCTTCGCCGTGAATGGGCTGATCACCATGTGCGCGGCGATCTCCTCGTTGGTGAGCCCGCGTGCCGCCAGCGCCGTCACCTCACGCTCGCGGCGGGTCAGGCACTCCAGGCCGGGTGCCGTGGCCCGGTCGGGAGGACGCGAGACGAACTCACCGATCAGGGTGCGGGTCACCGACGGCGACAGCAACGCCTCCCCGCCCGCCACCACCTCGATCGCCTGGAGCAGGTCGGCCGGTTCGGTGTCCTTCAGCAGGAACCCGCTCGCACCGGCCCGCAGCGCCTCGAAGACGTACTCGTCGTGGCCGTAGTTGGTGAGGATCACCACTCGGACGTCCGACAGGGCCGGGTCGGCGGCGATGTGGCGGGTCGCCTCGATCCCCGTCATCACGGGCATCTGTACGTCGATCAGCGCGATGTCGGGCACCTGCGCGCGGATCAGCGCCAGCCCCTGCTCACCGTCCGCCGCCTCGCCGACCACCTCGATGCCGTCCTCGGCGTCCAGCAGGGCCCGGAAACCGGCCCGCATCAGCGCCTGGTCGTCGACGAGCACGACCCTGATCACGCCGTCCGTCATCCCGCCTCCCCCACGGGCAGCCGTGCCCGCACCGCGAACCCGCCGCCCTCGCGCGGGGCGGCGTCCAGAGTGCCGCCGAGGGCCGTGACGCGTTCGCGCATGCCGGTCAGGCCGATGCCGGGGGTGGGCGGACGGGACGGGTCGGCGGCGCCGTCGTCCTCAATGCTTATCGTCAAGTCTCCCTTGTCGTAGGCAAGTTGCACGCTCACCTTCGCCGGTCCCGCGTGCCGGGCCGCGTTCGTCAGTGCCTCCTGGACGATGCGGTACATGGCCCGGTCGACCGTCGCCGGCAGCGGCCGCTCCTCCCCGGTCACCGTCAGGTCGACGGCGAGTCCCGCCGCCCGCGCCCGCTGAACGAGCAGCGCCGGTGTGCCGGTCGACTCGTCGGTGCGCAGTACCTCCAGTGTGGCGCGCAGCTCGCGCATGGCCTCGCCGCTCGCCTCCTGGATGGCGAGCAGCGCGGGCGGCACCTCCTCGCGGCGCTTGCGGGCGAGGTGCACGGCGACGCCCGCCTGGAGCTTGACGATCGAGATGCTGTGCGTGAGGGAGTCGTGCAACTCCCGTGCGATCCGCAGGCGTTCCTCCCCCGCTCTGCGCAACGCCGCCTCTTCCCTGGTGCGTTCGGCCTCCAGGGCGCGTTGCTCCGTCTGGCGCAGATATGCCTGCCAGTTGCGGTCGGCGAGGCCCGTCACCACCGCGCACAGGAACCAGCCGGCCAGCAGCAGCGCCTCCTGAGCGATGTACGAGCTCGCCGAACCTGCCGCCACATAGCCGCCGAGGAACAGCGCGGCGGTCGCGGCTGCCGTGCCCCGGTGTCCGGTCCGCGACGCCGTGTGCACCGCGCCCACGACAGGGATGGCCAGAGTTGCGGCGGGCCCGGCATGGAGCACTTCGGCGAGCAGAGCGCCGGTGGTGACGGCGAGAACCCCGCGCGGGGCGATGCGGTGCGCGGCCAGGGCCAGCGAACCGACCGCGATCAGCGCGCAGTCGAGGAGCCGGGCACGGTCGTCCGCCACGGCGGCGAACAGCACGATCACGCCGACCACGACCCCGGCGGCCGTGTCGACGAGCCGCTCGCGTGTGATCCGGTGCCCGCTCATGCCCGCACACTAGACGGCGCCGCCGACGGCCACGTCACCCCTGTGGACGGCTCTGCGACTACTCCCCACGCAGTAGTGCTTGGCACCGGCCCGGCCCGCCGTCGCAGCGCCGACTGCCACCGCCGGTACGACGACCCGGCCCGCCCCGGCGGCGCAGGCTACTGCCCATGCCCACACCCTTCCGTTACACCGAGCCCCTCCCGCCCAAGTCGGCCACCGGCACCGTCGCCGAGGTGTACGCGCAGATCGCCCTCGACTTCGGCATCGCCGAGCCCGTCACCTTCGTGGTCCTGTCCTCCGCGCCCGAACTTCTCGCCCCCGCCTGGGCGTTGCTGCGCGAGTCGCTGATCGCGGGGGCCGGCAGCCGGACCGGCAAGGAACTGGCGGCCCTCGGGGTGTCACTCGCCAACAAGTGCCCGTTCTGCGTGGACGCGCACACCGTGCTCCTGCACGCCACCGGAGACCACGCGCTCGCCGAGCGGCTGGCCCGCGGGGAGCAACCCGAGAACGAGGAGCACGCACGCGTGCTGGCCTGGGGGCGGCACACGCGTGTGCCCGGCGCCGACCTCACGCCGTACCCCTTCCCGCGCGAGCACGCACCGGCCTACCTCGGCACCGCGCTCACCTTCCACTTCATCAACCGCATCGCGTCGGCCCTGCTGACCGAGAACCTGCTCCCGGCCGGCGCCCAGCGGTTCCGGGCGGTACGCAGCCTCGCCGGCCGCACGCTCGCCCGGTCCGTACGCCGCCCCGCCCGGCCCGGCGTGTCCCTGCCCCTGCTCGACCCGATCGACCCCGGCGAGGCCCCCGCGTGGGCGGCCGGCACGCCCGTCGGCCTCGCGTACGCGGCGCTGCTCCGGGCGGCCATGTCGGGCGCCGGCCTCCTCGACTCCGACGACCACGACCTCGTGGAGGCGACCCTGCAGGACTGGGACGGCTCCCATCCGCCGCTCACCCTGGACGGGTTCCCGGACCGCAGGGAGCGTCCGGGGGCACGGCTGGCGCTGCTTGCCGCTCTCGCGCCGTACCGCATCACGGAGGAGGACGTGAAGGCGTGGCGGCGGCCGGAGCACACCGACCACTGCCTGGTGCACCTTGTCGCGTACGGCGCCTTCACGGCCGTGGATCGCATCGAAAGCTCACTTTCCACCCAAATCGGCCTGGAAGCCAAGCAAGTGGTCCAGGGCACCCCGTAATTGCGGCCGGCCGGCGACCCGGCGGTAACCACGTCGGCACGGAGCGAGTTGGCCCTTCCGCCTCACAGGGAGTCATGTGACACTGGCGTCCCGTCCGCAGTGCGGACTCCCTCCGCACCGTCCCCCACGAAATGTGCGCCGTGCGTTCTCTTCCCTTGCCGCTCGCCCTCACCGCGCGCCTGTCGCCCGTCGTCGTGCTCGCCGCGGCGGGCTGGGCACTGTCGTCCGGACCCGCGACACCGGCCGCCGAAGACACGGCGACGCAGAAGAGCGGGGACGAGTCGCCCTCGGCCCCCGCGACGGCCGCCGTCTCGAAGACGTACGCCGCCGCGCCCGCACCCTGCGACAGCCTGAGCTCGAAGTCGGTCAAGGAGCTCGTCCCGGGCGCCAAGACGGCCGGCAAGGAGATCCCGTCGACCGACGCGAAGGTACGCCGCACCTGCTCGTGGAACGCGCTCCAGGGTTTCGACTACCGGTGGCTGGACGTGTCCTACGAGGTCACGGAGTCCGACGAGGCGGCGGAGAAGTCCTACAAGGAACGCGTCGCGGACAAGAGCGGCGGCGGCGAGGTCCCCGGTGTCGGCGACGCGGGGTACTCCGTCGTGAACCTCACCACCGAGGACGAGCAGCAGACCCGCGAGGGCGTGGTGCTGGTCCGCGCGGCCAACGCGCTCGTCTCCGTCACCTACAGCGGCAGCGACTTCGAGTCGAACAAGGCACCGGCCACGGCCGAGATCAACCAGGGCGCGATCAAGGCGGCCAAGGAGGCGGTGGCCGCCTTGGAGGACGGTCAGAAGGGCTGACCGTCCTCCGGACGTCCGGTCCGGCGGATCAGACTTCGACGCCGCCCTTGTGAACGCCGTCCTGGGCGGCACCTTCCTTGTGGCCGGCCATCAGCACCACGTACAGCACCAGCGAGGCGCCCAGGCCCACCGCCCAGCCGTAGTCGGCCAGCGGCTTGAGGAAGGGGATCAGTCCGTCGGCCGGGAACGGGCCGGTCTTCGAACCGTCGGCGCCCACGCCCGAGTACGACCCGCCGACCGCCAGGACGCCGCCGACCAGGAACGCCAGGATCGCGCGCCAGTTCCAGCCGGACGAGTACCAGTAGCGCCCGCCGGGCGTGTACAGGTCCGCGAGGTGCAGGACCGTACGGCGGACGATCCAGTAGTCGGCGATCAGGATGCCCGCGACCGTGCCGAGCAGGCCGCCGACCACGCCGAGCCAGGTGAAGATGTAGAACTCCGGCGTGGAGATCAGCTTCCACGGGAAGATCAGGATGCCGACTACACCGGTGATCAGCGCGCCGGTGCGGAAGTTGATGAGCTTGGGCGCCAGGTTCGCCAGGTCGTACGCCGGGGAGACGACGTTCGCCGCGATGTTCACGGAGACGGTGGCGACGAGGACGACGATCAGCGCGAAGAGCAGGCCGAAGGCGTTGTCGGTCTTGGCGGCGAGGGTGACCGGGTCCCAGATCGCCTCGCCGTAGACGACTTCGGAGCCTGAGGTGACGAGCACGGCGAGGATAGCGAACAGTGTCATGGTGGTGGGCAGGCCCAGCGTCTGCCCCCAGGTCTGCGCCTTCTGACTCGCGCCGAAGCGGGTGAAGTCAGGGATGTTGAGCGACAAGGTGGCCCAGAAACCGATCATCCCCATCAGGGACGGGAAGAAGACCGGCCAGAAGTCGGGGCCCCAGCCCAGCTTCGACGGCTGGTCGAGCAGCGCGCCGAACCCGTCCGCCTTGACCGCGATCCAGACCAGCAGCACGAGCGCGCCGACGATCACGAAGGGAGCCGCCCAGTTCTCGAAGTGCCGCAGGAAGTCCATGCCGCGGTAGATGATCGCGATCTGCAGCGCCCAGAAGAGGAGGAAGCACAGCCACAGGGGCCATGGATTGCCCGCGATCTTCCCGGCGTTCTCCCATCCGCCGCCGGTGAGCTTGGAGCCCAGCGCGAAGATGCCGCTGCCGCCGATCCAGGTCTGGATGCCGAACCAGCCGCAGGCCACGGCCGCCCGGATCAGCGCCGGGATGTTGGCGCCCCGCAGCCCGAAGGAGGCCCGCGCCAGCACCGGGAACGGGATGCCGTACTTGGGCCCGGCGTGCCCGGTGGCCAGCATCGGCAGCAGCACGATGACGTTGGCCAGGGCGATGGTGAAGACGGCCTGCTTCCAGTCCATGCCGAGGGCGACCAGGCCGGAGGCGAGCGTCCAGCTGGGGATGCAGTGGGCCATGGAGATCCACAGGGCCGCGAAGTTGTACGTCGTCCACTTGCGCTCGGCGACCGGGACGGGACGCAGGTCCTCGTTGGCGAAGGGGCTGTTGGCGGGGAATGCCTCGGGGGCGAGCTCGATCCGTCCGCCGGCGTCGGCGGACTGCGATATCGGTGACCCCGTGGGGACTGTTTCGGTCATGGGCAGGCCAATCGATCAGAACGGGACGGGAAAGGCCGTGCGGGCGGGCCTTGGGCCCCTCCCCGGGGCGGCGGGGAGGCCTGGGCCGCGGGGAGGGAGACAAGGGTGGGGGGTCGGGTGAAGCAGTGGTGCCGCGAACTCGCTGATGCGCAGCACAAGTTGAGCACCGGGAGTTCAGGACCAGGGGTTGAGGGCCAGGAGTTGAGGACTTAGGAGTTGAGGACTAGGAGTTGAGCGCGGGAATGACCGACGCACCGTACGCGTCGATCACGGCTTCCTGCGCGTCGTGCATGTCATAGACGGCGAACTGGTCGACGCCCAGCTCACGCAGTGCGTTCAGCTTCTCGATGTGCTTCTCGACCGGGCCGATGACACAGAACCGGTCGACGATCTCGTCCGGCACGAACGCCGTGTCGGGGTTGTCGGCGCGCCCGTGGTGGGAGTAGTCGTACCCCTCGCGGGCCTTGATGTACTCGGTGAGTTCGTCGGGCACGGCGGCGGAGTGCTCACCGTACTTGGACACCAGGTCGGCCACGTGGTTGCCGACCATCCCGCCGAACCAGCGGCACTGCTCGCGGGCGTGGGCGAGCTTCTCGGGAGAGTCGTCCTCGGTGACGTACGCCGGGGCGGCCACGCAGATCTTCACCTCGGACGGGTCACGGCCGGCCTCGACCGCGGCCTGCTTCACCGCCTTGACCATGTACTCGGTCAGATAGAGGTCGGAGAGCTGCAGGATGAACCCGTCGGCCTCCTCGCCGGTCATCTTCAGGGCCTTCGGGCCGTACGCCGCCATCCAGACGGGGAGTTGGGCGCCCGGCTTGATCCACGGGAACCTGACGACCGTGCCGCCGCCGAGGTCGGCCTCCTGGCCGCTGCCGAGCGCGCGGATGACCTTCATGGCCTCGCTGATGCGCGCCAGGGTGTTGGGCTTGCGGCCGGCGACACGCATGGCCGAGTCGCCGCGGCCGATGCCGCAGACCGTTCGGTTGCCGAACATGTCGTTGAGGGTGGCGAACGTGGAGGCGGTGACCTCCCAGGTGCGGGTGCCCGGGTTGGTCACCATCGGGCCGACCGTCAGCTTCTGGGTGTTGGCGAGGATCTGGCTGTAGATGACGAACGGCTCCTGCCACAGCACGGCCGAGTCGAAGGTCCAGCCGTAGCTGAAGCCGCTGCGCTCGGCGCGTTTCATCAGGCTGACGACTCGCGAGGCCGGCGGGTCGGTCTGCAGGACGAGTCCGAAGTCCATGTGCTCCGCTCCTAGTTGAGGTACTGACAGGTGGAGCGGGGGGTGTAGACGCCGTGCCCGGCGCGCCCGGTGTACTCCCGCTCGGTGATGACGAGTTCGCCGCGCGAGAGGACCGTCTCCACCCGGCCGGTGGTCTGCTTGCCCTCGTACGCCGAGTAGTCGACGTTCATGTGGTGGGTGACGGCGGACATGACCTGCTCGGCCTGCGGGTCGTAGATCACGACGTCGGCGTCCGCACCCGGCGCGATGGTGCCCTTCTTCGGGTACATGCCGAACATCCGGGCCGGGGTCGCGCAGGCGATCTCGATCCAGCGGCGGCGCGAGATGTGACCGTCGACGACGGCCTGGTGGAGCAGGTCCATCCGGTTCTCGACGCCCGGCAGGCCGTTGGGGATCTTCGAGAAGTCGCCCCGGCCCAGCTCCTTCTGGCCGACGAAGCAAAAGGGGCAGTGGTCGGTGGAGACGACCTGGAGGTCGTTCGTCCTGAGGCCCTTCCACAGCTGGGCCTGGTGCTCCTTGGGCCGAAGGGGCGTCGAGCACACGTACTTCGAGCCCTCGAAGTCGGGCTCGGCGAGGTTGTCGGTGGACAGGAACAGGTATTGCGGGCAGGTCTCCCCGAAGACGTTCAGCCCCTCGTCGCGCGCCCGCGTCAGCTCGGCCACTGCCTCCGTGGCCGAGACGTGCACGACGTACAGGGGAGCACCGGCGACCTGGGCGAGCCTGATGGCCCGATGGGTGGCCTCGGCTTCGAGGAGCGCCTTGCGGACCTCGCCGTGGTAGCGGGGATCGGTCTCGCCCCTGGCCAGCGCCTGTTCGACCAGCACGTCGATCGCGATGCCGTTCTCGGCGTGCATCATGATCAGTCCGCCGTTCTCGGCGGAGCGCTGCATGGCGCGCAGGATCTGGCCGTCGTCGGAGTAGAAGACACCCGGGTAGGCCATGAACTGCTTGAAGGAGGTCACCCCCTCCTCCACCAGCAGGTCCATCTCCTTCAGCGTCTCCTGGTTCACATCGGAGACGATCATGTGGAAGCCGTAGTCGATCGCGCAGTTGCCCTCCGCCTTGGCGTGCCAGGTGTCGAGGCCCTCGCGCAGCGAGTGACCCTGGCTCTGCACGGCGAAGTCGACGATGGTGGTGGTACCGCCCCAGGCGGCGGCCCGGGTGCCGGTCTCGAAGGTGTCGGAGGCGAAGGTGCCGCCGAACGGCAGCTCCATATGGGTGTGGACGTCGACCCCGCCCGGGATGACGTACTTCCCGGTGGCGTCGATGGTCCGCTCGGCCGTCCAGGCCTCGGCGGCCGGGGTGCCGCTCGCGGCGAGGGCGGCGATACGGCCGTCCTCGATCAGGACGTCGGCGTGCATCTCGTCGGACGCGGTGATGACGAGACCGCCGCGGATGACGGTACGGCTGGTCATGGTCCCTCTCCTCGCAGGGTGGACGGTGCGGTCGGTGCGATCAGGGTGCTGTCAGCGGCGTGTAGGCGCCCGGGGCCCGGTCGCGGTAGAACTGCCAGCGGTCGCGGACCTCGCGGAGCTTGGCCAGGTCGAGGTCGCGTACGACGAGTTCGGTCTCCTTGTCGCTCGCCACCTCCCCGACGAACTGGGCCTCCGGGTCCACGAAGTACGTGGTGCCGTAGAAGTCGTTGTCGCCGAGATCCTCCACGCCGACCCGGTTGATCGCGCCCACGAAGTACTCGTTGGCGACGGCCGCCGCCGGCTGTTCCAGCTGCCACAGGTAGCGGGAGAGCCCGCGGGAGGTGGCCGAGGGGTTGAACACGATCTCGGCACCGCCCAGGCCGAGCGCTCGCCAGCCCTCCGGGAAGTGACGGTCGTAGCAGATGTACACGCCGATCTTCCCGACGGCCGTCTCGAAGATCGGCCAGCCGCTGTTCCCCGGGCGGAAGTAGAACTTCTCCCAGAATCCCTGCACTTGGGGGATGTGGGTCTTGCGGTACTTGCCGAGGTAGGAGCCGTCCGCGTCGATCACGGCGGCGGTGTTGTAGAGGACCCCGGGCTGCTCCTCCTCGTACATCGGCAGCACGAGGACGATGCCGAGCTCCTTGGCCAGCGCCTGGAAGCGGCGGACGGTCGGGCCCTCGGGGATCTGCTCGGCGTACTCGTAGAACGCCTTGTCCTGCACCTGGCAGAAGTACGGCCCGTAGAACAGCTCCTGGAAGCACAGCACTTGAGCGCCTTGCGCGGCCGCGTCGCGGGCCGCCTGCTCGTGTACCTGGATCATCGATTCCTTGTCGCCCGTCCACGCGGTCTGGAAGAGGGCGGCACGGATCACTCGGCTCATCGGGACCTCCGGTCGCTCGGTGTGCGAGAAGGCTAGGAAGTCCCAGACGCCGGTTTGAGTTGCACGGTGTCACGTATGGGGGCATGCGGCGTGCCACGGTGTCACCCTGTCGTGGTCCCATGTTTCACCGCCGTTTTCCCAGGTCGTGGCAGGTTTCAGCTCTGTTGCGCGTCGTGCGCGAGGAGTGCGATGTGCACGGATGCGGCCTGCTCGAAGTCGTCGAGGTCGACGCCGAGCCGCGTCTGTATCGCCTCCAGGCGGCGATAGAGCGCGGGCCGCGAGACATGGTGGAGCTGGGCGGTACGGGACTTGTTCCGGCCGGTCGCGAGATACGTCCGCAGCACGGCCAGCATGTCGTCGTCGGCCACACACAGCAGCCCGTCCAACTCCCGCTCCGCGAACGACTGCACCTGCGGATCGTCCCGCAACAGCCGGATCAGACCGCGCAGATGCACGTCCTTGAGGCGTACGACGGCCGGGAGGTCGAGGGCGGCGGAGGAGTCGGCGACGGCATCGGCGACGTGCTGGGCCTCGCGCAGTCCGGCGGGCACGTCGTCCCAGGCGGTACGCGCGTCGGCGGCGGCCACGACGGTCTGTTCGGCCCCGGACTCGGAGCGCACCCGGGCGGCGAAGTTGGCGGCGAGTACGGCGGCGTCCTGGTCCCGGGCGAGGCTGAGCAGCACGGCGGTCGCCCCGTCGGCGAGTTCGGCGGCGATCCCGGGCAGCCCCAGCATCCGCAGCACGCGCTCCAGTCGGTCCGCCTGGCCGTCGCGCACGACCAGCGGCACGAAGGTGCGCCGGTTGACCGGCAGCCCGGCGGCACGCGCGCGGGGCAGCAGCTGCCGGGCCGGTACGACCCCGCTGACGAGGTCGGTGAGCAGGCTCTGCGCGGACTGCTCCTCCCAGCTGTGCGCGGAGTTGCCGCCGAGCATGCGGTGCAGGACGAGGGCCTCTGCAGCGCGCTCGGCGAGCAGCCGCCCCGTGGTGGTGTCGCCGCGATGGCCGCACAGCATGATCTGGCCCCACCGCTCCCCGCGCCCGCCCAACTCGGCGCGGATCCAGCCGTCACCCTCGTTGCCGCCGGCCTGGCGGGCGATGCGTTCCCAGTCGCGCAACACGTCGTCCACGGCCGACCGCTCCCCCGCCGTGGCGAGGACGCGGTGCGCGAGGTTGGTGACGACGACGGGGCAGGCGCTGTGCGAGGCGACCTCGTCGAGCAGCCGTTGCAGCGGGGCGCCCGCCGTGATGAGTCCGGTGAGCGCGGTCCGTACGGCCTCCGAGAGGCTGACCGCGGCGAACTTCCGCCGCACGAGCCGCGACTGGACCTCCTCGGTGAGCTCGGCGAAGGGGAACGGCCGGTGCAGGACGACCATGGGCAGCCCGCACCGCTCGGCGGCCCTGCGCATCACGTCCGGCGGTGCGGGGAAGGCCCGGCCGAGGCCCAGTACGACGGCCGCCGCCTCGGCCCGGTGCAGGGAGCGGATGTACTCGGCCTGCTTGTCCTCGTCCCCGGCGAGCAGCACCCCGGTGGTGAGGACCATCTCGCCGCCACTGAGCATCACCCCGACGTCCGGCGCCTCGGCGACATGTACCCAGCGCACCGGCCGGTCCAGCTGACCGGCGCCGGCCACCACCTCGGGCTCCCCGGCGAGCACCCGCTCCAGGGTGAGGACCTGCCGGACCGACAGGGCGGGTTCCAGGGGTTCCGAAGGCTCCAAGGGCTCCCAAAGCTCCGAGGTGATGGTCATGGCGGCGTTCCCTTGCTTCAGGTACTCACAGATGTTCAGCCGGCTCCTGCTGGATGCTCCTCAGCGCGTGCTCGAGGATCGCGGCGCCTTCCTCGGCCTCCGCGACGGTGAGGGACAGGGGTGGGGCGACACGCAGGGACGTGGTGTTGTGTCCGCCGCCCTTGCCGATGAGGAGGCCGCCCTCACGGGCGGCTTCCAGCACCGCCGACGCGGCGACCGGGTCGGCCTCGTCGGTGCCGGGCCGGGTGAGTTCGATGCCCAGCATCAGGCCCCGGCCGCGCACCTCCCGTACGTGCGGGACCTGCGCCGCGACGGCCCTCAACCGTTCGAGGAGCAGTCCGCCGACCCGCCGGGCATTCCCCTGGAGGTCGTGTTCCAGCAGGTACGACAGGTTGGCGAGGCCGGCCGCCATGGTGATCTGGGTGCCGCCGAAGGTCGAAATGCTGTTGGAGTCCAGGCAGTTCATGATCTCGCCGCGGGCGACGACTCCGCCGATGGACATGCCGTTGCCGATGCCCTTGGCGAAGGTCAGCATGTCCGGCGGACCGGACCGGCCGTGCGCCTGCCAGCCCCAGAAGTGGTCGCCGGTGCGGCCCCAGCCGGTCTGCACCTCGTCGGCGATCCACAGGATTCCGCGCTCGGCGAGCACCTCGCGGAAGGCGGCGTACAGGCCGTCGGGCCCGGATGTGAAACCGCCGACGCCCTGGATGGGCTCGGCGATCAGTGCCGCGGGCGGGCGGGTGTGCCCGAGGATGTCCTTCAGGTCGTCGACGCAGGCCGCGACGAAGTCCTCGTCGCTGAGGGAGGCGTACGGACCACGCGTGCGCACCCCACCGTGGACGTAGAGCGTCTGCAGCGGCGACAGCGAGGTCGGGGACCAGCCGCGGTTGCCGGTGATGCCGACGGCGCTGAAGGAGCGGCCGTGGTAGCTGTTGCGCATCGCGAGGACGGTGTTGCTGCGCCGGTAGGTCGTGGCGAGCAGCAGGGCGGTGTCGTTGGCCTCGGTGCCGGAGGTGGTGAAGAAGACACGGGCGTCCGGGATGCCGCTCAACTGGGCGATACGCTCGGCGAGTTCGACCATCGGCCGGTTGAGGTACAGGGTGGAGGAGTGGATGATCCGCCCGGCCTGTTCACTGACCGCCTTCGTCACCTCGGGCAGCGCGTGCGCGGTCATCGTCGTCAGGATGCCGCCGAAGAAGTCGAGGTACCGGTTGCCGGCGGCGTCCCACACGTGGCGGCCCTCGCCGTGGGTGATCTCCAGCGGCTCCTCGTAGTACAGGGCGAGCCAGTCCGGCATGACGGCGCGGTGGCGCCCCAGCAGGTCCTTGGTCACGGCTGCACCAGCCCTTCGTAGGCGTCGGGGCGGCGATCGCGGTAGAAGGCCCACTGCTGCCGCACCTCGTCGATGAGGTCGAAGTCGAGGTCGCGGACGATCAGTTCCTCTTCCTTGTCGCTCGCGGTCTCCCCGACGAACTGGCCGCGTGGGTCCACGAAGTACGACGTCCCGTAGAAGTCGTTGTCGCCGTACTCCTCGACACCGACCCGGTTGATCGCAGCGACGAAGTACTCGTTGGCGACGGCCGCGGCGGGCTGTTCGAGGCGCCAGAGGTACGAGGAGAGCCCGCGGTGGGTGGCCGACGGGTTGTAGACCAACTGGGCTCCGTTGAGCCCGAGTTGCCGCCAGCCCTCCGGGAAGTGGCGGTCGTAGCAGATGTAGACACCGACCTTGCCCACCGCCGTGTCGAAGACGGGCCAGCCGATGTTGCCGGGCTTGAAGTAGTACTTCTCCCAGAAGCCCTTGACCTGCGGGATGTGGTGCTTGCGGTACTTGCCGAGGAAGGTGCCGTCGGCGTCGATCACCGCGGCGGTGTTGTAGTAGAAGCCGGACTGCTCGACCTCGAAGACGGGGACGACGACCACCATGCCCGTCTCGCGGGCAAGCTCCTGCATACGCCGCACGGTCGGCCCGTCGGGGACCGGCTCGGCCCAGGAGTAGTGCTCCGGATCCTGGACCTGGCAGAAGTAGGGAGCGTTGAAGACTTCCTGGAAGCCGATGATCCTGGCGCCCTGCCGGGCCGCCTCGCGGGCGTGCTCCTCGTGTTTCGCCACCATGGACTCGGTGTCGCCTGTCCAGGTGGCCTGGACCAGAGCGGCGCGTACGACGTTGGCCATGAGCTGCTCCTTCGACGGGACGTCAGAGCCTCTACGCCCGTAGAGGGGGGCCGTAGAGGCTTGAAAGTAAGCCCCTGGAACAGCCTTGCCAAGACCATCGTCGTTAACCCGCTGAGTCGATCACGTTTCACACTCCTGTGGGTGATGGATGGGGCCGGTGGGGTGGATGTGACGGGAGTGGCGCCGGCGTCGGTGCCGGGGTGTCATCCCGTGAAGCCGGCCACCCGCAGGGCGTGGACGAGGTCCCACTGGCACTCGTCCGAGACGCCCTGGGCGGCTGCCAGCAGCAGCGGTACGAGCGTCTTCGGGGCGGGGGCGGCGCTGCGGGCGGCCTCCTCCGGGGTGCGGACGCGGACGTAGGCGTCCAGCAGGGCGCGGATCTCACGGTGCCGCCCCGCGTCGGCCAGCCCCACCACGGCCTGCCCGATCTCGCTCGCGGGCCGCACCACGCCCTGGCGCAGGATCTGCTCCCCGTCGTCGGCACGGCCCGCCGCGGTCAGCGCGTCGGCCGCGGCCACGAGCCGCTCGGCGGGCAGCGAGGCGGCCTCCCACAGCAGGGTCGCCCAGTCGGCTCCGAGCCCGGCCCGCTGCATCTCGGCGGCCAGCAGCGGGATGCGGTGGGCGGGCCAGTACGCGGCCTCGACGAGCAGCGCATGCGCCTCACCGCTACGCCCCGCACCGCGCAGCCGCACCAGCGTCGCCACGGCCCCGAAGACCTCCCGCAACTCGTCGGTGTCGGTCGGCTCGGCCTGCGACTGCGGGTCCGGGGCCGCGGGCACTTCCTCGCCGGCACCGGCGAAGCGGGCTCCGCGCGGGGTGCGGCGGGTGGTGACGGGCTGCGCGGGGAGGCTGGGCAGGTCGGTCGGCGGTAGGGCTACTGGGGCGGCCTCCTCCTCCACCATCCCGGCGAAGCGGGCGCTGCCTCGGCGGCGTTTGCGCGGCGCCGGTCCCTCGTCGGGGCGACCGGTTTCGCGGACGGAGGCGTTCCCCTGTTCCTCCACCGGGCGCGCCGCGCCGGCCGTCGGCTCGGTCGCACAGGCCTCACTCGGCCGCGTACGGTCGACGGCCGCGGGCCCCTGGTCCCCGAAGTGCTCGCCGCCGGTGCCGTCACCCGCATACCGATCGCGTCCAGGCCCGCTGCCGCGGGGGTCGCCCTCGCCGCCCTCGCGTCCGAATGGGCCGCTTCCGGGTCCACCCCCGCTGAACCCGGCACGTCCGGACCGGCCCCGCTCGCGGCCGTCGCCCTCGGGTCGGTCGCCTCCGGCCCCGGCGCCCCTGAACCCATCGTCTCCGAACCGCGCGCGCCCGACGCGGGTGTCACCGAACCCGTCCCCCTCGAACCCGCCGCCCCGGGACCCCTCATCCCCGAACCGGCCGCCTCCAGGCCCCCCACCCTCAGAACCGCCGGCCCGGAAGAGCCCCTCCGCCCCCGCCCGCTCCCGCCGTATCGCCTGCCCCCGTGCGCCGGCCGCCCGGTGATCCAAACCGGCCATCCGCGATCGGAGTTCGGCGCATCGGGCGGTGGCACGTTCGTGGTCGTCGCGGGCCCAGGCGAGGTCCAGGCGGATGGTGTCGGCGTCCTGGCGGTCGGTGGCCGATGTGAGCAACCGGCTCAGTTCCGCCTGCCGTTCGGCGGCGTAGCGCTGTTCGCGGAGCATGACGTCGAGGCGGTCCCCGAGGGCGTCACGGCCGCCGGGCCGGGCGTCGTACGTGGCGAGGGCGTCGGCGTGCAGTGCGCGGGCGCGTTCCGTCTCGGGGCCGGCGCCGCCGGGGCCGTACTGGCCGGCGAGGTCGTGCAGGAGGGACTCCACGACGTCCCAGGGCGGCACTTCACGTCCGTCGAGGCAGGCCTGCATGCCCTCCGGGTCGCGCTGCCAGAACACCCCGCACCAGCCGCCGCCCTGATCCAGGCGCGCCAGAAGGCCGTCCAGGTAGTTCACGAACTCCCGCACCCGAGCCGGGAGTTGATCCACTGACATCGCCCAACTCCCGCCAGACCGGAGCACTCCGGTCCGTTAGGCAACACCAGTGATGTTACGAACGTGCTACGGGGGCTTTTCCGGCTGAACGCAGAGTACGCCGCGGCTGCCGGAGCGTGACGTGCGCCCCTCTCGGGGGCAAGGCCGGCAGCGAGTTCAGGCGGCCACTTCGGTGACTGGTGAGCAGCGTCCGATCAGTTCGTCCATCGACAGGCCGAGGGCATGGGCCACCGCAGCCACCGTGAAGAAGGCCGGCGTCGGCGCCCGCCCGGTCTCGATCTTGCGGAGCGTCTCCGCGGAGATACCGGCGCTCGCCGCGACATCCGTCATGCTGCGGCCGCCACGAGCCTCGCGCAGCAGTCGGCCGAGCCGCTCGCCGCGTTCACGCTCTTCGGGGGTGAGAGGGGTGCGCACCATGCCACCATTCTAATACCGGTATAGTAATTGGCATGGTGGAGCTGAAGACGAACCAGTCGATCGATGCGATGTACGAGGCGGGGCAGGTGGTGGGCCAGGCCCTCACCGCCGTACGCAAGGCCGCCGACGTGGGGGTTTCCCTGCTGGAGCTGGACGAGGTGGCGCGCGAGGTGCTGCGCGACGCGGGGGCGACGTCGCCCTTCCTCGGCTACCGCCCCTCGTTCGCCCCCGTCCCCTTCCCCGCGGTCATCTGCGCCTCGGTGAACGACGCGATCGTGCACGGCATCCCGACCGGCTACCGCCTGCGCGACGGCGACCTGGTCTCCATCGACTGCGGCGCCGAACTGGGCGGCTGGGCCGGCGACTCGGCGATCAGCTTCACGGTCGGCCGAGCGCGCCCTGCCGACGTACGCCTGATCGAGACCGCGGAACGGGCCTTGGCGGCGGGCATCGAAGCGGCCGTCGTCGGCAACCGCATCGGCGACATCGCCCACGCGATCGGCTCGGTGTGCCGGGCGGCCGGATACGGCGTCCCGGACGGCTTCGGCGGGCACGGTATCGGCCGCAAGATGCACGAGGACCCTTCGGTACCGAACGAGGGCCGTCCCGGCCGGGGCATGCCGCTGCGGCACGGCCTGGTCCTCGCCATCGAGCCGATGCTCATCGCCGGCGGCCAGGACGGCTACCACGCGGCGCCGGACGGCTGGACCCTGTGCACGAACGACGGCTCTCGCGCGGCCCACGCGGAGCACACGGTGGCGATCACCGAGACGGGACCACGGATCCTGACGGCACGCTGAGGCGGCGCCCCGGGACCTTTGGGGGCCGTTTCCCTGAAGGTGCCCCCGGCCACCGTTCGTGCGAAGGTGTTCTACGAACGCGGTCAGGTGTAACCGGCTTGCGCCCGGGTTACCCGACTCCGGCACGTCGATGAGCGAGGGCGACCCTGCCCGCGCAGGGGCGCCGGATGGGAACGCCATGACCAGCGGCTTCAATGGTGGTCCGGAAGACTACGACCCCTTCGGGGAATTCCTCGCCCGCTTCTTCGGCGGCCCGCGCCCCGGCCCCCGGCAGATCGACATCGGCCGTCTGCTCAGCCAGCCGGCCCGGGAGCTGGTGCAGGGCGCCGCCCAGTACGCCGCCGAGCACGGCAGCCGCGACCTGGACACCCAGCACCTGCTGCGCGCCGCGCTGTCCGCCGAGCCGACCCGGAGCCTGCTCACCCGGGCCGGCGCGGACCCCGACTCGCTGGCGACGGAGATCGACGAGCGGTCGGGCCCGGTCCAGCACCCGCCGGGCGAGGTCCCGCCGCCGACGTCGCTGTCCCTCACCCCGGCCGCCAAGCGTGCCCTGCTCGACGCGCACGACCTGGCCCGGGCGCGGGGCACCGGCTACATCGGCCCGGAGCATGTGCTCAGCGCCCTCGCCGCGAACCCCGACTCCGCCGCCGGCCACATCCTGAACGCGGCCCGCTTCGCCCCCTCCGGCCCCGGCATGCCGCCCGAGGCCTCGGACAGCCCCCAGAACCGGCCCCGCGTCGACCAGCGACCGCGCGTCGACTCCGGTACCCCCACCCTCGACAAGTACGGCCGCGACCTCACCGACCTCGCCCGCCGGGGCCGTATCGACCCGGTGATCGGCCGCGACGAGGAGATCGAGCAGACCGTCGAGGTGCTCTCGCGGCGCGGCAAGAACAACCCGGTGCTGATCGGCGACGCGGGCGTCGGCAAGACCGCGATCGTGGAGGGCCTGGCGCAGCGGATCGCGGACGGCGACGTGCCCGACATCCTCGGCGGCCGCCGGGTGGTCGCGCTGGACCTGACGGGCGTGGTCGCCGGCACCCGCTACCGGGGCGACTTCGAGGAACGGCTCAACAACATCGTGGGCGAGATCCGCTCGCACTCCGACCAACTGATCGTCTTCATCGACGAGTTGCACACCGTTGTCGGCGCCGGAGGCGGCGGCGAGGGCGGCTCCATGGACGCCGGGAACATCCTCAAGCCGGCGCTGGCCCGCGGCGAGTTGCACGTCGTGGGCGCGACCACGCTGGAGGAGTACCGCAGGATCGAGAAGGACGCGGCCCTCTCCCGCCGCTTCCAGCCGATCCTCGTCCCCGAGCCGACCACCGCCGACGCGATCGAGATCCTGCGCGGCCTGCGCGACCGCTACGAGGCCCACCACCAGGTCCGCTACAGCGACGAGGCCCTCGTCGCCGCCGTGGAGCTGTCCGACCGCTATCTCACCGACCGCCGCCTGCCGGACAAGGCGATCGACCTGATCGACCAGGCGGGCGCCCGGGTCCGGCTGCGGGCGCGGACCAAGGGCACGGACGTACGGACCATGGAGCGCGAGGTCGAGCAGCTCTACCGGGACAAGGACCAGGCGGTCGCCGACGAACAGTACGAGCAGGCCACGCAACTGCGGGACCGTATCGTCGAGTTGAAGCAGCGGATGGCGGAGGCCTCCGACAACGAGGAGGCCGACGAGGGGCAGCATCTGGAGGTCACCGCCGAGGCCATCGCGGAGGTCGTGTCCCGGCAGACCGGCATCCCGGTGAGCAGCCTCACCGAGGAGGAGAAGGACCGGCTGCTCGGCCTGGAGGAGCACCTGCACGAGCGGGTCATCGGCCAGAACGACGCGGTGCGCGTGGTCTCCGACGCGGTGCTGCGCTCCCGGGCCGGACTCGCCAGCCCCGACCGGCCGATCGGCAGCTTCCTCTTCCTCGGCCCGACCGGTGTCGGCAAGACCGAGCTGGCCCGCGCCCTCGCCGAGGCGCTGTTCGGCAGCGAGGAGCGGATGGTCCGCCTGGACATGAGCGAGTACCAGGAACGGCACACCGTCAGCCGCCTGGTCGGCGCCCCGCCCGGATACGTCGGCCACGAGGAGGCCGGGCAGCTCACCGAGGTGGTGCGCCGGCACCCGTACTCGCTGCTCCTGCTCGACGAGGTCGAGAAGGCCCACCCGGACGTCTTCAACATCCTGCTGCAGGTCCTGGACGACGGCCGGCTGACCGACTCCCAGGGCCGCACGGTCGACTTCACCAACACGGTCATCGTGATGACCAGCAACCTGGGTTCGGAGGCGATCGGCCGCGGCGGCGCCGGGATCGGGTTCGGCGCGGGTGACGAGGAGGCCGACGAGGAGGCGCGCAGCGAGCGGGTCCTGCGGCCGCTGCGCGAGCACTTCCGGCCCGAGTTCCTCAACCGCATCGACGAGGTCGTCGTCTTCCGCCGGCTGACCCCGGAGCAGTTGGAGCGGATCACCAACCTTCTGCTCGACAAGACCCGTCGCCTGCTGCACGCCCAGGGCGTCTCGGTCGACTTCACCGGCGCGGCCGTCGACTGGCTCTCCGAGCGCGGCTACCAGCCCGAGTACGGCGCCCGCCCGCTGCGCCGCACGATCCAGCGGGAGGTCGACAACCAGTTGTCCCGGCTGCTCCTGGACGGCCGGATCGGCGAGGGCGGCCGGGTGACGGTGGACGTGGCGGACGGACAGCTCACCTTCCGTGCGGAAGAGCTGCCGCCCGCCCCCGAGTTGTGACGCCCCTCGCGGGCGCTACGACGCAGGCCGGACCACCATCGCCGAGCCGCCGCCCCGCCGTACCGTCTCGGCGGCGGCCAGCCACTTCCCGTCCGGCAGCCGCTGCACGGCCGTGGCGGCGCCGATCTCGGGGTTGGGCTTGAAGGAGTGCCCGATGGCCTCCAGCCGGGCCTTCGACTCGCTGTCGAGGCCGGGTTCCAGCTCGGTCTGGGCCGCGTTGCGCTGGCTGGCGCGGGGCGCGGCGATCGCGTCGACCAGCGGCAGTCCGCGGTCGACGAAGCCGGTCAGGGTCTGCAGCACGGTCGTGATGATGGTCGCGCCACCGGGCGAACCGAGCGCCACGACGGGCTTGTCGTGCCGGTCCAGGACGATGGTCGGGGACATCGAGGAGCGCGGACGCTTGCCCGGACCCGGCAGGTTCGGGTCGTGCACGGCCGGGTTGGCGGGCGTGAAGGAGAAGTCCGTGAGCTCGTTGTTGAGGATGAAGCCACGGCCCGGGACCGTGATGCCGCTGCCGCCGGTCTGCTCGATGGTGAGCGTGTAGGAGACGACGTTGCCCCACTTGTCGGCCACCGTGAGGTGGGTGGTGCTGTCGCCCTCGTACGTGGTCGGGGCCGCCGTGCCACCGGCGCCGCAGGCCGCCGGGTTGCGCGGGTCGCCCGGCGCGACCGGGCTGGTCAGCACCGCGTCGTCCTTGATCAGGCACTCCCGCGAGTCGGCGTACCGCTGCGACAGCAGGTCCTTCGTCGGTACGTCCTCGAAGGCCGGGTCGCCGACCCAGCGCCCGCGATCGGCGAAGGCGATCCGGCTGGCCTCGATGTAGCGGTGCAGGTACTGGGCCTTACTGGCCTTCGACAGGTCCGTGTTCTCCAGGATGTTCAACGCCTCGCCGACCGTCGTGCCGCCGGAGGAGGAGGGCGCCATGGAGTAGACGCCGAGTCCGCGGTACGAGGTCCCGGTGGGCGCCTGCGACTTGGTGCGGTAGGTGGCCAGGTCCTTGGCGGTGAGGTCGCCGGGGCGGGCCTGCCAGCCGGAGCCCGGGTCCACGGGCGGGTGGTTGACCGTGTCGACGATGTCCTCGGCGATGTCGCCCCGGTAAAGCGCGCCGACGCCCTTCTTCGCCAACTCCGCGTAGGTGCGGGCGAGATCGGGGTTCTTGAAGGTGGAGCCGACGACCGGGAGGGCGCCGTTCGGCAGGAACAGCTCGGCGGTGTCCGGGAAGTACCGGAACCGGGTCTCGTTCGCGGCGGTCTGCGAGCGGAAGGTGTCGTCGACGGTGAAGCCGTCCCGGGCCAGCCGCTCGGCGGGCTTCAGCACGGTGGCGAGCCGTTTGCTCCCCCACTTGTCGAGCGCCTTCTGCCAGGTGGCGGGCGTGCCCGGGGTGCCGACGCTCAGGCCGCTGGTGACGGCCTCGGCGAAGGGGATCGCCTTGCCGTTCTCCACGAACAGGTCGGAGTCCGCGCTCAGCGGCGCGGTCTCACGGCCGTCGATGGTCCGCACCGTACGGGACTTGGCGTCGTAGTAGACGAAGTAGCCGCCCCCGCCGACGCCGGCGGAGTAGGGCTCGGTGACGCCGAGTGCGGCGGCCGTGGCCACGGCGGCGTCGACGGCGTTGCCGCCCTTGCGCAGGACCTCGATGCCTGCCGCGGAGGCGTCCGGGTCGACGCTCGACACGGCGCCGCCGTAACCGACCGCCACGGGGACCTTCTCAGGGCTGCTCTGCGCGGCGGGGGGCGCCGCGGCTCCCACCGACACCACGGCGGCCGAGACCGCCAGGACCGACAGTTTCCGCGGGACAGGGCGACGCATCCGCACCTCCAGGCAGGGGCTGTTGGCGCAGCCTAATCGATCGCCATGCCCCCGTCAGGAGCGCGTGACCCCGTGTGTCGAACAACGGTTTGCGTTGGCCCGCTACCATGCGCGCCCATGAATGACGACGTGCGCAACATCGTTCTGGGCGTGGTCGCGGCGGCCATCAGTGCCGCCCTCGGCTGGCTTGCCCGTACGTACCTGTGGAAGCGGAAGCTCCGCCGCAAGCAGGCGTTTTTCGGGCTGCCCGACAATGCCGAGTCCCTGCTGGTGGTGAACCGCGGGGCCGGCGGGCCCGAGCTCACGGTGATGCGTTACGACGTCTTCGCGCTGCTCGAACTCGCGGCGCTGATCAAGGACTGCAACGCCCACGCCCAGATCATCCCGCACGACGCGGCACGCCAGGGCTTCGGGGAGCGCACCGAGTTCTGCGTCGGCGGCCCGGCGTCGAACCGGCGCATGACGGCCCACCTGGCCTCCCTGCTGCCCGGGGTACGGGTGAACGTCGACGCGGAACCCGGCCCGGATCGGGGCGCCCTTCAGATCGGCTCCGAGCGCTACCGGGTGGAGGTCGGCAAGGAGGAGTACGCGCTCCTCGCCCGGCTGACCGTCGGCGAGAGCCAGGGCCCCCGTCCCGTCTTCCTCTTCTGCGGGCAGACCGCGATCACCAACCAGGCCGCCACCCGCTACCTCGCCCGCAACCATGAGCGGCTGACCCGCAAGCACGGCACCGGCTCCTTCGTCCTGCTGCTGAAGGTGGTCAACTCGCAGGCGTACGGCCCTGATGTCGTGGAGCTGGTCGCGGATGTCACACGGGCCGCGCAGGCACCGTTGCCGACACCCGCCCCCGCGCGAAATAGCCATCGATCCTCCTGAGGTCCAACACATTCCGGTAATCGTTACTGGCACGTAACTTACCGACGGGTTACTTGCGGTAAGAGGCCGCGGTTACCGTCGGGTCACTTTGCACTGACACGAGTGAGGAGTGACCCGTGGGACACCATCGCAAGGCCCTGCGTACGACCGCCGTGGGCGCCGTCTCCGCGACTCTCATCGCCGGTAGCGCCCTCGGGCTCGCCCCAGCCGCCCAAGCCGCCCCGCACAGCATCCGCTTCGTCGACATCACCGGCGACGGCGGCACCACCCTCAAGGCGAACGTCGTCACGCCGGCCGGCGCCGACGGCACGCGCCGCTACCCGCTGCTCGTCATGCCCACCAGCTGGGGCCTGCCCCAGGTCGAGTACTTCGCACAGGCCCAGAAACTCGCGAACTCGGGCTACATCGTGGTCACTTACAACGTGCGCGGCTTCTGGCAGTCGGGCGGCGAGATAGAAGTGGCGGGCCCGCCCGACATAGCCGACGCGTCCAAGGTGATCGACTGGGCACTCGCCAACACCCCGTCCGACGCGAAGCACATCGGCATGGCGGGGGTCTCGTACGGCGCCGGCATCAGCCTGTTGGCCGCCGCGCACGACAAACGGGTCAGGGCGGTCGCCGCTCTCAGCGGCTGGGCCGACCTCATCGGCTCGATCTACGCCGGCCGCACCCAGCACGTCCAGGCCGCCGCACTGCTGGACGGCGCGAGCCTGGTCACCGGCCGCCAGAGCGCCGAACTCCGGCAGATCTTCGACGACTTCTACGCCTCCGACCTGTCCAGGGAACAGGACATCATCAACTGGGGGAAGAAACGTTCGGCCGGAACATACGTGGATCAGCTCAACCAGAGCGGTGCCGCGGTCATGATGGCCAACGCCTGGGGCGACACGGTCTTCCCGCCCAACCAGTACGCGGACTTCTACGAGAAGCTGACCGGCCCCAAACGCCTGGAGTTCCGCCCGGGCGACCACGCGACCGCCGAGCTGACGGGCCTGTTCGGCCTGCCCAACGACGTGTGGACGGACACCGAGCGCTGGTTCGACCACTACCTCAAGGGCGAGAACAACGGCATCAACCGCGAGCTGCCGGTCCAGCTCAAGTCCCGTTCCGCGGGGGGCTACGAGGGCTACCCGGACTGGAAGTCGGTCGGCGCGACGAACAAGAAGATCGCCCTTGGCGGCACCACCACGATCCGCACCAACGTCAACTCGGGCGCGGACGGCGGAGTCGTCTTCCTGTCGAGCATCCTCGACCAGGTGGCCCAGCTGCCGCCGATGGCCTCGATCCCGCTGCTCCCCCGGCTCTGGGCGGGTGTGTGGCAGTCCGAGAAGTACGCCACGGCCCAACGCGTTCGCGGTACGGCGAAGTTGCACACCACGGTCACCCCGACCAAGGAGAGCGGCACCCTCGTCGCCTATCTGTACGACGTGGGCCCGCTCGGCCTCGGCAAGCTGGTCAGCAACGCGCCGTACACCTTCCACGGACGTACGCCCGGAAAGCCGTTCGGCGTCGACCTGGAGCTCTACTCCACGGCCTACGACGTCCCGGCAGGGCACCGGCTGGCCTTGGTCGTCGACACGGTCGACCCGCTCTACATCGAGCACAACCCGTCCGGCGCACGGCTGACCTTCTCCTCACCGGCGAACGACCCGTCGTACGTGTCGATTCCACTGCGCGAGCAGTGATCTCCGGCCGGCGCCGGGCGGGTATGGCTCTGTAACTGCTGCCCCCTGCTGCCCCTGTTGCTAGGGGCCGTGGGGGGAACCCCACCCGGCAGCAGCGTCCCTGGTCGCGGTCGAGGTCACCACCACGACTTCGGGGACGGACGGAACATCGTAGTCGAGGTCGGACGCGGAGGGGATTGCGGTGTCCACAAACGCCGTTCGTCTCGGCATGGGTCGTACGTTCTCCCCGCTCAGTGATGGAGGATCTTCGACAGGAAGTCCCGGGCGCGCTCGCTGCTGGGGTTGGTGAAGAACTCCTCGGGGCTGCGGTCCTCGACGATGCGGCCGTCGGCCATGAACACGACGCGGTTGGCGGCTGAGCGGGCGAAGCCCATCTCATGGGTGACGACGATCATCGTCATGCCGTCACGGGCGAGTTGGCGCATGACCTCGAGGACCTCGTTGATCATCTCGGGGTCGAGCGCGGAGGTCGGCTCGTCGAACAGCATCACCTTGGGGCCCATCGCGAGGGCCCGGGCGATGGCCACGCGCTGCTGCTGGCCGCCGGAGAGCTGCGCGGGGTACTTGTCCGCCTGGTCGGCCACGCCGACGCGCTCCAGGAGCTCATGGGAACGCTTGTCGGCCTCGTCCTTCTTGCGCCCGCGGACCTTGACCTGGCCCAGCGAGACGTTCTGCAGGACCGTCTTGTGGGCGAAGAGGTTGAAGGACTGGAAGACCATGCCGACTTCGGCCCGCAGCCGGGCGAGCGCCTTCCCCTCGGCGGGCAGCGGCTGCCCGTCGAGTTTGATCGTGCCTGACTGAACGGTCTCCAGTCGGTTGATGGCCCGGCACAGCGTCGACTTCCCCGACCCCGAGGGGCCGATGACCACCACCACCTCCCCCTTGCCGACGGTGAGGCTGATGTCCTGCAGGACATGCAGGTCCCCGAAGTACTTGTTGACGTCACGCAGCTCGATCAGTGGATCGCCAGCCATGCCCAGCCCCAGTCACTCTCAGCTGTGTAGCGGTTTCCGCAAACTATCCGGGCAAGAGTGGACTTAATACACGACACGCACTTTTCGGGCATAAGCCGTATTTACGCCGAACTTATGTCGAACTGCAGGCCAGAGCCTTACGCTTCCGCAACTTCCGCGTACAGCTGCGACAGCTCGGGCACACCGCTCGCGGCCCACTCCTGTCCCGAGGCTACGACATCGAACTCACGGCCGGACGCGAGTCTCACGACCGGCTGACCGTCCGGCCGGATCTTCCAGGCGGCTCCGGGCACCGTGCGCACGATGACGGTGCCGAGATACAGCCCGGCGTCGTTGCCCAGCCAGGGCAGGATCTCCTCGTCCTCCCGCCAGCGTGGCACCAACTGGTCGACCGCCTCCAACGAGGCCGTGGTGTCGTCGAGTTCGACCCCCGCCCGGGACGCGTGGGAGCGCAGGAGTTCACATTCGGCAAGGAGTTCGGCGATGCCCTCGGGGTCGGGGGCTCCGCGCTTCGCGCGCCGGTTGCCCAGAAAAGGGATCTTCATACGCCCAGCGTGTCATTCGTCCTGCCGTGCGCACCACAGGCGCGCTGGCCGCCGATTCCGGTCGAGTTCACGCCGAGTTCGGGCATGGCGCGTTGACGGGTCACGGGCGCCTCTCTAACTTCTCGGTGCGTCTTGCGTCTCGTCCGAACGTCTCAACCGAGCCTGTCGTCCGAGTGTCGCGCCTGAACGTCTCGCTTGAACCTGTCATGCGCAGTCATACGCAGTCCTGAGCGGTCGTGAACGGGAGGAGTCGGAGTTGCGCCGACGTGTGTGGAGTTCCGCGGTCGTCCTCGCTGTCTTCGCGGTCCTGGTGCCGGGGGTCTCCGCACAGGCCGCCCCCGAGCGCAGAGCCGGGCCGCTCCCGCTGGAGCGGCTCTTCGACAACACGGCCGTCAGCGACGACGCCCGGCCCGCGGAGGCGGACTTCGACGGCGCGGGCGGCTCGCTGTCCGCACAGGCCCTCGCAGCCGCCGGCTGGACACCCGGCCGGGCGCTGACCGTGCAGGGGGCCCGGCTGACCTGGCCGAAGCGGCAGCCGGGCGAGGCCGACAACGTCCTGGCCGCCGGACAGGACGTGAAGGTGCAGGGGCGGGGCGACGCCCTCGCGTTCCTCGTGGCGGGCACGGACGGCTTCGATGTTGGCGGCGCGGGGACGGTGTCGTACGCCGGCGGCGCCCGGTCGACCTACAACCTGACCGCCCCCGACTGGCGCACCGGCCCGCTCGCCACCAAGGCGGTAGCCCTGTCCCACATCAACACGCCGAACGGCCAACTGGCCGAGCGGGCGCGGCTGTACGTGATCACCGTGCCGATCCTGGCGGGGCGCGATGTCGCGTCCGTACGGCTGCCTCGGGCGACCGGGCTGCATGTGTTCGCGCTGGCGGTACGGGCCCCGGCCACCGGCTGGACGGGGAGTTGGGCGGCCGCGACGGGCGGCTATCCGACCGTGGGCCCGTGGACCGACCGGACGCTGCGCCTGGTGGTGCACACCTCGGCGGGCGGGCCGCGGGTGCGGCTGCGGTTCGACAACACCTTCGCGGCGGCGCCGGTGCGGATCGGCAGGGCCACGGTGGCGGTGCAGGCGGCCGGCGCGGCGGCGAAGGGCACGCCGGTCAGGGTGCTGTTCCGGGGTGCGGCGGGCGTCGAGATCCCGGCCGGGGCGCAGGCGTACAGCGATCCGCTCGGGTTCCGGGTGCCGGCGGACAGCAATCTGCTGGTGAGCTTCCATCTGCCCGGGACCGTGCCGGCCGCGCCGGTGCACCGGCTGGCGCAGCAGCGGTCGTACGTGAGCGCACCGGGCGACCACACGGCGGACGTCTCCGCATCGGCGTACCCCACCGTCCTGACCAGTTGGCCGCTGCTGACCGGTGTCGACGTGGGCGGCGGGCCGGGGTCCGTGGTGCTGCTGGGAGACTCGATCACCGACGGCGAGAAGTCCACGACGGACGCCAACCGGCGGTGGCCCAATGTGCTGGCCACACGGCTGTTGAACCAGAATGCGGTCCCGCGCTACGGGGTGCTCAACCAGGGAATCTCCGGCAACCGTGTGGTCTCCGACCGGTATCCCGGTGACGGGGTGTCCACGGACACGGCCGGAGTCAGCGCCTTGTACCGGTTCGACCGGGATGTCCTGGCCCAGACGTCGGCGCGTACGGCGGTCGTGTTCGAGGGCATCAACGACGTGCGCTGGGGCACGACCGCGGAGCAGGTCATCGCCGGACTGCGCGCGATCGCGGACCGGGGGCATGCGCGGGGGCTGCGGATGCTGGCGGCGACGATCCTGCCGTGCGAAGGAGAGGTGCGGTGCACGGCCGCCGTCGACGCCGAACGGGTCGAGGTGAACCAGTGGATCCGCTCCGGCGCCGCGTTCGACGGCGTGCTCGACTTCGACGCGGTGGCACGGGACCCTGCGCGGCCGTCCCGGCTGCTGCCCGCGTACGACAGCGGGGACTATCTGCATCCCGGGGACGCGGGGCTCGCTGCGCTGGCTCGGTCGGTGGATCTGCGGGCGCTGGTGCGGTGACGCTGTGCGGCGTCATGGTGGCCGTCCGGGGGCTCTGCCCCCCCGAACCCTTGTATCGGCCTGAACGGCCTCGTCCGCAACGCCGGACAGGCTGGAGGACCTCGCCCTACACGTCGAGATCCACCACAACCGGCGCGTGGTCCGAGGCGCCCTTGCCCTTGCGCTCCTCGCGGTCCACGTACGAGTCGGTGACCGCCTTGGCGAACGGCTCGTTGCCGTACACCAGGTCGATGCGCATGCCCCGGTTCTTGGGGAAGCAGAGCTGGCGGTAGTCCCAGTACGTGTACGGGTGGTCGTACTTGAGGGGGCGCGGGACCACGTCGGACAGGCCGGACTCGCGCAGGGAGGCGAGGGCGGCGCGCTCGGCCGGGGTGACGTGGGTGAGGCCCTCGAAGGCGGCCACGTCGTAGACGTCGTCGTCCGTCGGCGCCACGTTGTAGTCGCCCATCACCGCGAACGGGCGGCTGCCGCCGGCGTCGCCGGCGACGGCCGCCTTGAGGGCCTCGAACCACTGGAGCTTGTAGGCGTAGTGGGGGTGGTCCACCTCACGGCCGTTCGGCACGTACACCGACCAGACGCGGATCGGGCCGCAGGTCGCGGAGATGGCGCGGGGCTCGACGACATCGTCGAAGCCGGGGTCGCCGGGCAGGCCCTTGACGACGTCCTTGAGGCCGACGCGGGAGAGCACCGCCACGCCGTTCCACCGGCCGGTCGCGTTGACCGCCGCCTCGTAGCCGAGGTCGCGCAGCGGGTCGAACGGGAACTGCTCCTCGGCGACCTTGGCCTCCTGGAGGCACAGCACATCGGTGCCGCTGCTCTCCAGCCAGGCCAGGAGCCTCGGCAGGCGGGCGGTGATCGAGTTCACGTTCCAGGTCGCGATGCGCATGTCTCACAACCTACCGGGCGGGACTGACAACCCGGTCCCGCCCGGGGTGGGGCCGGTCACAGCTCCGCGGAGTCCCCCGGCGTCAGACGCAGATGCTCCGAGCCGCCGAGGCCGCCGATCTGGCGGTCGTAGATCGGCCGGGCCAGGTCGGTGAGCAGGGCGTCATGGATGTCGTAGGCGCGCTGCGGCTTGACCTCGCGGACGTAGTCAATGACCTCCGCGATCTTGTTCCAGGGAGCCATGACCGGCAGCATCAGCGTCTCCACCGGGCGGTCGGGAACGGTGAGGGCGTCGCCGGGGTGGAAGACCTTGCCGCCGTCGACGAGGTAGCCGACGTTGGTGATGCGCGGGATGTCCGGGTGGATGACGGCGTGCAGTTCGCCGTGGACCTGGACGTCGAAGCCGGCAGCGGTGAAGGTGTCGCCGTGGCCGACGGTGTGCACCCGGCCCGGGAACGCCGCCGCGATCTGCTCCGCGACGGAGCCGAGCGTCCAGATCTCGGCGGCCGGGTTGGCCTCCATGGCCGCCCGCAGCCGCCCCTCGTCGAAGTGGTCGGGGTGCTCGTGCGTGACGAGGATCGCATCCGCGCCGAGCGCGGCGTCCTCCTCGCTGAATCCGCCGGGATCGAGAACCAGCGCCTGCCCGTTCTTCTCGAGGCGGACGCAGGCGTGCGACTTCTTCGTGAGCTTCATGGCTCCATCCTGACGCGCGCCGGTTGCGGATGCCCGCTCCTGCGGTGGCCGACCGGTGCGGGTCCTCACTCCTGCGGAGTGGTCTCTTCCCTTATGACCTGCTGGGCGACCTTGAAGGCGGTGTTCGCCGCCGGCACGCCGCAGTAGACGGCCGCCTGCAGCAGCACTTCCTTGATCTCGTCCGGCGTGAG
This sequence comes from Streptomyces sp. R11, assembly GCF_041051905.1. Lineage (NCBI taxonomy): Bacteria > Bacillati > Actinomycetota > Actinomycetes > Kitasatosporales > Streptomycetaceae > Streptomyces > Streptomyces sp. R11. The sequence goes on along the minus strand of NZ_CP163432.1, from coordinate 7,425,962 downwards.
GCCGTTGCGCAGGGCGGCGCGGGTGTGGAAGGCGAGTTCGTCCATGTGGCCGCCCGCGACCAGGGCGGTGAGGGTGACACAGCTGCGGGAGCGCCGGTCGAGGCCGGGTCTGTCCCAGATCTCACCCCAGGCATACCGCGTGATGAACTCCTGGAAGTCCCCCGAGAACTCGTCCGCCTGAGCCAGTGCCCGGTCGACATGCGCGTCACCGAGCACCTCACGACGGACCTTGATCCCCGCGTCGTACGGGTCCGGCCGTCCCGTCGTCTGCGGTACCACGACGGCTGGGGCTATCTCGGCGACGGGCGCGGGTTGCGCGGGCGGGGCGGCCAGGACCGGCTTGACGGGGGCGGCGACGATGGCCATCTGGCCGGTCGAGGAGTCGTAGGCGGGCTGCCAGGCGGTGGAGAAGTGCCGGACCAGCAGGTCGGTCACGGCGGCGGGCTGCTCGACCGGCACGAGGTGGGAGGCGCCGGGAACGACGGCCAGCCGGGCGTCCGGTATGCCGGCGACCAGGGTGCGGGCCTCGGCGGGGCCGGTGACCTGGTCGTCCGAGCCGACGAGGACGAGCGTGGGCACGGCGACGCCGCCGAGCTGCGTCCGTACGTCGAAGGAGGCGAGCGCCTCGCAGGCGGCGATGTAGCAGCCGGGATCGGTGGTGCGCACCATCTGCACGGCCCACTCGGTGATGGCGGGCTGCGCGGCCGCGAAACCGGAGGTGAACCAGCGGTCGGGTGAGGTGCGGGCGATGGGGTCGAGGCCGTTCGTGCGCACGATCACGCCCCGCTGGCGGAACTCGTCCGCCGTGCCGAACCGGGGGGAGGCGGCGATGAGCGCGAGCGAGGCGATGCGCTCCGGGTGGCGCAGGGCCAGCTCGATGCCGAGTGCGCCGCCGAGCGCGCAGCCCGCGTAACCGAAGCGCTGCACACCGAGGCCGTCGAGCGTGGCGAGCAGCCGGTCGGTGAGCTCGGCCACGGAGCCCGCCGGGTACGCGGGCGCGCCACCGTGTCCCGGCAGGTCGAACCGGAACACCCGCCATTGCTGGGTCAGCTCGGGGACCTGCCGGTCCCACATGTGCCAGGTGGTGCCCAGGGAGGGACCCAAGATCAGGACGGGAGCCTCTTCTGGCCCGTCAAAGCGGTATTGCAGGGTGTTCGACGGTGTCTCACTCACGTCTCAGACCCTCTCACGTATCACGGACGCCCCTATAACGGGGGTTTGATCTCATGAGTCAGACCCCCGCCCGGGACGGCGCTGCGCAACCTTCCCACCAGTACCGGCACAAAAGCATCGCCCGATCATTTTCGGAAGACTTCGTCCGGACCGGTGACCTGCTGCTGCCGCAAGACGATAGGATGGCCTGTTTCCTCGTCCGCTCGCGACCGGCATTGACAGACACCCGAGCCCGGACAGCAGCCGGAGGACAGAGTGCGGGAGGCCATGCCGCAGATGCATGAGTGTGGCCGTCAACCGGTCGACGCCTTCCACTTGAGGGGCCCAACGCGACCCTGCGGATTCTGCTCGACCACTCGGTCGCGGAGATCTTCACCACCTCCGCCCGCACCCTCACCCTGCGCGTCTACCCCGTCGGCGACGGCCCCTGGCGCGTCCAGATGGGCGCGCCACCGGGGTGGCCTCCGCCGCGTACACGGTCGGGGCATGGGATCTGACACCGCCGGAACCGCTTGTTGGCGACACGGCGACCCGAGCGGCGGGAGATATCGGATAGTCAGAAACTCATCGACCTGGTCGGCACGACTGGCGTGCCGGCCGGGTCGATGGTGCTGGCGGGCGGGGACTGCGCTGAGTCAGTCTGTCAGGTTGCCCATCTTCCAGATGGTCATGGACTTGACGACACTGCCGTCGCCGAAGAGCCGCAGGCCGAGAGAGTCCTGCCGGAAGGGGTAGGCGCGGGTGGTGATGGACTTGTGCGCGTTCGCGTATGCCTCGATCATCGAGCGGTCCAGGAACACATCCAGTGACAACTCTCCCTTGGAGAGCGTCAGCGGACCTTTCTGGATGCCCAGGTTGGCGTCGACGCTGGAGTTGTTTCCGGATCGTGTTCGGTCGACGCCCAGCTGTCCGGCTGGGGCGTCGTAGAACAGACGGGTCCGCTCTTCGTCCCCGGGGCTGCGCAGCACGTCGAATCCGAAGGTGTCGGCGCTGCCCCGTTCCAGGGTCAGCTTGATGTGGAGCATGTCCCCCTTGATGTCTGCCAGGCGCGCGTTGGCGTCGGCGACGGAGATCGGTTCGTTGATGTTGAGGAGTGGTTCGCCCACATGGAGCCGGGAGACCTCCTCGACCGGGCTGACTCCCAGGTCTCCGTCCGGTCGCATGGACAGTTGGACGGGGAGTCCGGCGTTGTGGGCCCAGCCGGCGTCGTAGTGGGCGCGCTCCGTGCGCCGGTCCTGCGCGATGCTGAAGACGAGGGAGCGTCCCTTGTCGTCGACCGTTCCGCTGGGCCCGGTGAAGTGATCGCCGTAGTCGAGCAGCTTGGGCTCGGTGGTGTCGGGTGTCCATCGGCGGGCCTGGGCGTCCCAGGTGCCGACCCAGTAGTAGGTGTACTTGCTGCTGTAGTCGGCGGGGCCGTCGGGGAAGGACGGGTTGACGAGCAGCGCCCGTCGCTGGCGTCCCTGGTCGTCCTTGCCGATGGGGAGGAAGGTGGGGAGCTCCCAGACCTGGCCGGTCCTGGGGTGGGCCGTCACGTCACCGACCATCAGAGGCCCCGAGTAGGTCCAGTCGGTGAGGTTCTTGGAGGTGTAGAGGAGCGCCGTCCCGCCGACGCTTTGGCCTGAGGTGGTCTGGACTCCCGAGCCGACCAACTGGAACCAGGTGTCGCCCTCCTTCCACACGTCCTGGTCGCGGAAGTCCCCGAAGCGGACCTTCCGTCCGGCGCCGACGTCCAGATCGGCGGTCTGGCTGGTCACCAGGGTCGGGTGCATCTTCCACTCGACCAGGTCCGGGTCGCCGGGGTCGACGGGGCGTGCGAGTCCGGTTGCCTGGTTGGGGCGCTGGGAATCGTTGCCGGCCGTGAACAGCAGGGCCGGGACACCGTTCTCGTCGAGGGTCGCGTCGCCGGACCAGACACCGTCGGGTGCCACACTTCCCGCGGTGGGGGCGAGGGCGACGGGCAGGTCGCGCCAGTGCACCAGATCCTCGCTGACCGCGTGCCCCCAGCCGATGTTGTGCCAGTAGGGGCCGTGGGAGTTGTGCTGGTAGAAGAGGTGGTACTTGCCGTTGACCTGGATGGGGGCGTGGGGTTCGTTCATCCAGTGGTTGGGGGCCGAGAAGTGGTAGCCGGGGCGGTAGCGGTCGCCGTCGTAGCGTGAGCGGTCCATGGCCATACGGGCCTCGGGGATGCTGCCCCCGGCGAATGTCTGCATGTCGTGCTTGTGGCCGGCGCGCACGGATTCGGCGGTGAGCGCGTCCGTGTGGACCTTCACCTCGTCGATCTGGCCGTTGAACATGTTCACGGCAAAGGTGCCGTTGATGATGGCGGGCTGGTTGTGGCGGCCGATGAGCAGGGGAACGTCGGCCTTGGCCAGGCGGGCCGTGGTGGGGATGGCTGTCCGGGCGACCTGCTCGCCGTTCAGGTACAGGCTGATGGTGCCCTCGCTCGGAGCGAAGACCGCCGCGATGTGCGCCCACTTGCCTGCGGCCAGAGCCGCCGCCTGGGGAACCGCCGTCTCGTACCAGGCGTCACCGGTGCCAATGCCGAACTGCCACACTCCATGCCGGCCGACGCCGAGCGAGAATCCTCGGCGTGCTGCCTTGTCCTGCTGGTTGACGATGGCCGAGGGCTTGCCTTCGTCGCCCCATTCGAAGGCGCGCGGCGCGACCCAGGCTTCGACGGTCATGCCGTCCGCGGGAAGCTGCGTCTGCGATGCGGCGCGGGTGACCCAGGTGGAGTAGCCGTCGAAGAGAAGGGCGCCGGAGAGAACGCCGTCCTCCTGCCGCTTGGTACGCCACAGTGGGTCACTGTTCGGCTTGTAGACCGCGTTGTTGAAGACGTAGCTGATGGGGTCCGCGCTCTGGCTGATCCGCTCCGTGGTCGCGGTGCCCTGGCCCTCGGCGAAGTCCCAGTAGGCGGCGAGCCCCTCAAGGCCCGGGTCCGGAGCCTCGTCCAGACCGACTCTCACGTCGTCCAGGTTGATGTGTCCCCAGCCACCGGTGGCCCGGTCGACCGCCGTGATGCGTAACTGCTCGCCCAGGTGCTCTCGCGCGTCCCAGGCGACGCGGCGGTACGCCTCGTCGTCGGTGCCGGTGGCCTTGTGCAGGACGGTGCCGTCCAGGGTCGTCAGAGCCACGTACAGCTGGTCGTCGTTGCGGCCGCCGGAAACCAGGACGCTGACCATTCCGGTGCCGGTCAGGGTGAACGGCTCGGAGGTGACGGTGCCTGTGGGGGCATCTCCGCCGCCCGCGAATCCCCATAGGTGGTAGGTGCCCTGCTGGTTGAAGCAGCAGCCCCATCCCCAGCCCGGCTGGTTGGTGACGGATCCGTTGAAGGCGGTTCCTGTGCTGCTCCAGCCGCTCAGGTCGCCCGTCTCGAAGCCGGGGTTGGACAGGGTGCTCTCGCTCGCGCGGGCCTGTCCCGACATGAAGGGTGTTGTCATGCCAAGACATGCCACGAGGACGAGCAGTGTGCGTAGCAGACTGCCCGGGGGCCCTGTCCTGGATGTCGCTGATGAACGCGTGCGCATGCATACCTCCGGTGATGTGTTGAGGTGTGTTGAGCAGGCTGATCAGTGCGTTCTCCTGGTCGCGGGCCCACGCCAGGGCCCCGGCAGCGTGGAACGTGGGTGAGCAGGTGGTCAGGAGCGCTGGACGGGTACGTTGACGTCGTCGACGTTGATGTGGCCCCAGCCGCCGGTCGCCTTGTCGACGACCTCGACGTAGATCCGTTCGCCGATGTGCTCGGACAGGTCGAAGACGACACGGCGGTACTGCTCGCCACCACGCCCGGTTTCCTTGGCCAGCACCTTGCCGTCGTCTGCGCGGACGACGGCGGCGTAGAGCCGGTCGAGGTCGTTGCCGCCGGACACGAGCAGGTCGACCACGCCGTCTCCGCCGAGGACGACGGTGGCGGAGCGGAGCACGCCCGTGGCGTCGTCGCCGCCCGCGTTCGGGTTGTAGCCCCACAGGTGGTGGCCGGCCGGGTCGTCCGCCGTTTCGGCCTGGTAGAAGGGTCCGCCCCAGCCCCAGTCGGTGCGGGTGGTCACGTTGGCGTCGCCGAAGGTGGTGCCCGAGACGACGGTCCATCCGGTGAGGTCGCCGGTGGCGAAGTCGTGGTTGGGGAGGGCGTCGACGTTCGTCGGGCGCGGCGGATCGTAGGCGGCGGGCGCGACGGACGTGTCGTAGGCGCCGTTCATGCGCCAGACGTCCAGGGAGACGACCCGGGCGGAGCTGCCCTCACTGGTCAGCCGCAGGCCGGTGGCGTCCTTGCGGGTCGGGTAGACGCGGCTGGTGAGGCTGTTGGTGCCGTTGACGTACGCCTCCAGCATCGAACGGTCGAGCAGGACCCTCAACTTCAGCTGTCCGGCCACGAGTTCGACCGTGCCACAGTGGACGCCCTTGCGGACGTCCGGGTCGAGACTGGAGCGGCCGCGGTCGATGGAGAAGCGGTGCTTGCTCGTGTCGTAGGAGAGCAGAGTCCGCTCACTGCCGTCGGCGCTCGCCCGGACGGCCAGGGTGACGGTTGTGGCGCCGCGGGGCTCGATGACGGCCTCGATGTCCAGCATGTCGCCGGAGACGCCGGCGAGTTGGCGGTCGGCCTCCTTCACCGAAGCCTGACGGATCTTGACCAGTCGTCGGCCCCGCAGTCCGGCCGCCTCTTCGATCGGCTCGACTCCGAGGGTTCCGTCCTGGCGCAGCGAGACGCTGACCGGCATGCCGGCGTTGTGGGCCCAGCCGGACTGGGCGTGCTGCTGTTCGCTGCGGCGGTCCTGGGTGATGCTGAAGAGCACCGAGCGGCCGTCGGGGGTGACGAAGCCGGACGGGCCGGTGAAGTGCTCGCCGAAGTCGAACTCGCGGGGCTTGTCGTGGTCGGGGACGAAGCGGCACGCGCGCTTGTCGAAGGTGCCGATCCAGTAGTAGGTGTGCTTGACGGCGTTCGGGTTGAACGCCTCCCACCAGGGGCTGACCAGCAGGATGTGCTTGCCGGTGCGCTTGCCCTTCGGTCCGGGGAGCGGGAGGAGCACCGGCAGCTCCCAGACCTCTCCGGGCTCGGGGACCTTCGCGAGGTCGTTCCAGTGCAGCGGGCCCCGGTACGTCCAGGGCCCCTCGGGCCTGCGCGCGGTGTAGACGAGCGCGGTTCCGCCGTGCTTCTTGGTGACCTGGGTGCCGTTGTAGTCGACGATGCCGCTGCCGACCAGCTGGTACCAGACGCCGTCCTCCTCCCAGACGAACGGGTCGCGGAAGTTCTCCGCCCACGCGGTGCCGGGGCCGGCGGGGAGGCCGGCCGGGGCCCCGGTGACCGGCTCGGACTTCATGGTCCAGGTGCGCAGGTCCGTGTCGCGGTCGGTCTTGTACGAGGACACGGCCATCCCGGTGCGCTGACGGTAGGGCAGCCGGTCGTCGCCGCCGGTGAAGAAGAGCACCGGCCCCCGGTCGCCGTCGACGTACGCCGAGCCCGACCAGATCCCGTCCGGCCCGACCGAGTCCCCCGCCGGGGCGAGGGCTATGGGCATGTCCCGCCAGTGCACCATGTCGGTGCTGACGGCGTGTCCCCAGTGGATCTGGCCCCAGAATGGGCCGAGCGGATCGTGCTGGTAGAAGATGTGGTACTTGCCCTTGAAGTACACAGGCGCGTGTGGCTCGTTCATCCAGTGCCAGGGCGGCAGCATGTGGAACTGGGGGCGGTGTCGGTCGCCGTCGAAGCGGGACCGGTTCAACGTCAGGTCCGGGCGGGGCACGCGGTTGCCCGGCAGCGCGGCGACCCTCTCGGCGTGCTCCCGCTGGGCGGTGGTGTCGTCCAGGGTGCCGGGGCGGATGACGAGGCTGTCCAGCAGGCCCATGTACATGTTGGCGTGGAACTCGCCGTTGAGCAGGGTGGGCCGGTTGTGCCGGCCGATCAGCAGCGGCTCGTCGGGGACCAGTTGGGGGGCCTTGACGGGAGTGGTGACGGTGCCGATGAGGCGGCCGTCGCGGTAGAGGCGCAGCTGGTGTGCGTCCGGGTCGTAGCTGGCGGCGACGTGGGTCCATCGGCCCTTGGTGGCCGGCTGGTCCTGGGCTCCCTTGACCTCGATCAGATCGGTGCCGAAACCGAGCTGGAAGACGATCTGGCCGAAGCGGCGCAGGCCGAGCAGGAAGCCGGTCCTGGCGTCCGGGTTGTGCTGGTTGACCAGGGCCTGGGGCTTGCCGTCGATGCCGTGCTCGTAGGCGTAGGGGGCGATCCACGCGTCGATGGTCAGGCCGTGGGCGGGATCCAGCTTTCCGGGGCCCTTGGCGGTGACGACGGTGGAGTAGCCGTCGAAGTACAGCGCCCGGCCACGCACTCCGCGCCGCCGGACGGGGTCGGTGTCCGGCTTGTAGCGGGCGTCTTCGAAGACGTAGTCGATGGGGTCGGCGGAGCCCGAGACCGCCTCCCGGGCGACCGTGCCGCCGCGCTCGTCGAAGTCCCAACGGGCGGTGGGACTTTGGGGGCCGCGCCGGCCCTCCGCAGCGGCGGAAGCGGAAGCGAACGAGAGCGGTACGACGGCCCCGCCGATGGCGGCGGACACGACGGTGAGGGCTGTTCTTCTCCTCATGGGCGGGCTCCTGGGTGGTGCGCGGCAGGTCTGACGCTCTGCCAAATCGGTTTAAGCGAGATGGCTCGGCATCGTTCGCGCCCCGCCCCTGCTAACGCAAGAGCTAATGCATACCGTTTTACCTGGGGGACGCAAGAGAGACGGACACATCGCTGTATACCTCCCCGGTTTCTCATTCGAGATGTCTGTGGTGTTGACATCCGGCCACAGGCGCATCAATCTCTTCGCAACTTGCTAATCCGATTTAACAACGGAGCTGAGCAGCGTGTCTGAACGTCGTGTGACCATGGCCGATGTCGCCCGCCATGCGGGCGTCTCGCCGACGACCGCGTCGTTCGCCCTGTCCGGTCGCACCGACATGCGTATCTCCGATGCCTCCCGCCAGAAGGTGCTGGACGCCGCGAAGGAGCTCGGCTACCGCCCCAACGTCACTGCTCGCAGCCTGCGCACGAAGTCGACGCAGACCATCGGGTTCGTTTCGGACCGGATCACCACGACGCCCTTCGCGGGCGAGGTGATCCGCGGCGCCATGGAGGCCGCCCGGGAACGGGACAACCTGCTGTTCATCACGGAGGCCGGCGGCGACCGCGACGCCGAGTCGTCGCTGGTCCACGCGCTGCTGGACCGCCAGGTCGACGCGGTGATCTACGCCTCCATGTTCACCCGGTACGTCACTCCGCCCAAGGAGCTGTTCGGTCGCCGCGTGGTCCTGCTGAACTGCCTCGCCCCCGGCTTCGACGCGCCGTCCGTCGTCCCGGACGAGCTGGAGGCCGGCCGGGACGCGGCCCGCGCCCTGCTCGTGGCCGGTCACACCGAGGGCATCTGGGCGATCGGCGGGCACCAGGCCGTCCCTGCCACGCCCGAGGGGATCATCGCGGGCAACGAGCGCATGCGCGGTCTGGAGGAGGTTCTGCGGGAGGGCGGCGCGCGCCTGGACGGCGTCATCGAGTGCGACTGGGACACGCGGGACGGCTACCGGGAGGTGGCCGCGCTGCTCGCGGCGGGCCACCGTCCCCGGGCGCTGGTGTGCCTGGCCGATCGGGTCTCCCTCGGCGCCTACCAGGCGCTCGGCGAGGCGGGACTGTCCGTGCCCGGCGACGTGTCGGTGGTCTCCTTCGACGACCAGGACATCGCGTCCGTACTGCGCCCGGCGCTCACCACGCTGAAGCTGCCGCACTACCAACTGGGTCGACTCGCCGTGGAGCTGATTCTCCGCAGAGGGCCGCTCGAAGCAGTCGTCCACCGTGTGCCCATGCCGCTGCGGGAACGTGCCTCCATCGGCGCCCCCGCCGCGGGCTGACACCGGGCACCCGAAGACGGTTGTCCCGCCGCCAGGAGCTCTGACCCTCCGGGCGGCGGGACGACCACCAAGAACAGCGACCGTCGCAACCGGTCGCCAAGGCGGGTCCGGCAAGACCCGTCTCAGTGAGATGGAGGAACCCTCGTGGTGTTCAGAACCAGGCGCCTCGCAGTAGCGAGTGTAGCCGCGGCAGCGGCGACCGCGCTGGTCGCCGGATGCGCGACCGGCAGCGGCGGCAGCACGTCCGGAGCCGACGGCGACACACTGACCCTGTGGACGCACAACGCCGGCAACTCGGCCGAGCTCGACGTCGTCAAGAAGATCATCAAGGACTTCAACGGATCCCAGAGCAAGTACAAGGTCAAGCTCCAGGCGTTCCCGCAGAGCGACTACAACAACTCCGTCGTCGCCGCCGCCTCGGCCCGCAAGCTGCCCTGCCTGCTCGACGTGGACGGCCCCAACGTGGCGAACTGGGCGTGGGGCGGCTACCTGGCCCCGATCGACGTCGACGGCAGCGAGGTCCCGCTGTCCGACCAGCTGCCCAGCACCGTCGGGCGCTACCAGGACAAGGTCTACGGCTTCGGCTTCTACGACGTGTCCCTGGCCTTCTTCGCCCGCAAGTCGGTGCTGAACAAGTACGACATCCGCATCCCCACCATGGACAAGCCGTGGACGAAGACCGAGTTCGACGCGGCGCTCGCCAAGCTGAAGAAGAGCGGGAAGTTCAAGTACCCGCTGGAGATGGGCACCGGCGGCACCGGTGAGTGGTGGTCGTACGCGTACTCCCCGCAGCTGCAGAGCTTCGGCGGTGACCTGGTCAACCGCGACGGTTACAAGACCGCCTCGGGCACCCTCGACGGCAAGAAGTCCGTGGAGTGGGCGACCTGGTTCCGCTCGCTGGTGTCCAAGGGCTACATGTCGAAGAAGTCTGGCGCCGACCCCAACAAGGACTTCCTGGCCGGTAAGAGCGCTATCCAGTGGGACGGCAGCTGGAACGCGACCAAGAACGCCGACAAGCTCGGCGACGACCTGGCGATCATCCCACCGGTCGACTTCGGCAACGGTCCCAAGATCGGCGGCGCCTCCTGGCAGTGGGCGATGAGCTCCAGCTGCTCGAACAAGGACGGCGCGCAGGCGTGGCTGAAGTTCTCCCGCCAGACCAAGTACTTCGTCGACTACGCCAAGGCCACCGGCACTCTCCCGGGCACCGAGGCGGCCGCGAAGCAGATCGACGGTTACCAGCAGGGCGGGAAGTTCAACGAGCTCGTCCAGTTCGCGCGCAAGTACGCGGAGGTACGCCCGGTGACCCCGGCCTACCCCTACATCTCCACCGAGTTCGAGAAGGCGGCCCAGGACATCCTGTCCGGCGCCGATCCCAAGAATGCTCTGGGCCAGGCCGCGAAGGACATCGACAACAACCTGAAGACGAACAACTACAACGCCGGCTGACCCTGCTCCGGTCCGGTTCGGGCCCCGACCGCGCCTCCTCGCACGCCCGAACCGGACCGGCTCCCCCCTGGAGCTACCGTGACCACCATGATCGCAGCCCTTGAGCGGCTGCGTCCGGTCCGGCGAACCCGAACGACCAACGCACGCCGCCGGGAGGGCCTCACCGCCGTCGGCATGGCCGCCCCGGCCGTCGTGCTGCTGATCGTCTTCCTCGTCGTACCGGTCGCCCTCGCCTTCGCCCTGGCGTTCACCGACGCGAGGCTCATCTCGCCCACCCCGGCCCGCTTCGTGGGCCTTCGCAACTTCACCCAGCTCTTCGAAGACCCGGTCTTCTACAAGTCCTTGCGCAACACGGCCTACTTCGCCGCCGTCGTCGTCCCGCTCCAGGCCGGGCTCGCCCTGCTGCTGGCACTGCTGGTCAACGCGAAGGTGCGCGGCGTCAACTTCTTCCGCACCGTCTACTTCCTGCCGGTCGTCACCTCGATGGTCGTCGTCTCCCTTCTGTGGACCTTCCTCTACCGGCAGGACGGCCTGGTCAACCACGTCATCTCGGCACTCACCCTCGGACATGTCGACGGCCCGGACTGGCTGGGCAACCCGGACACCGCCATGCCCGCCATCATCCTGATGTCGGTGTGGCAGGGCGTCGGCTTCCACATGATCATCTGGCTGGCCGGTCTCCAGACCATCCCCGCCGAGCTGTACGAGGCCGCCGACCTGGACGGGGCCACCCGCTGGCACCGCTTCCGCCACGTCACCTGGCCCGGACTGCGCGCCACCCGCACCTTCGTGCTGGTCACCATCACCATCGCGGCGTTCAGCCTCTTCACCCAGATCAGGGTGATGACGCAAGGCGGCCCGCTCGACTCCACCACCACCGTCGTCTACCAGGCCGTGCACACCGGCTACGACCAGCAGCAGACCGCGTACGCCGCGGCCATCTCGCTGATCTTCTTCGTGCTCGTGCTGAGCGTGTCCCTCGTCCAGCGATTCCTGACCCGGGAGAAGGACTGACATGACCTCCGTCCTCAAGCACCTCGGCGGTCACGTCGGCCGTGTCGTCCTGGCCCTGGTCTTCGCGCTCCCACTCGTCTTCATGCTGATCTCGTCGTTCAAACCGGACGACCAGATCTTCAGCGACCTGGGCTCCCTGCGCGCCTTCCTGCCGGTCGGAGCCCTGTCGCTGGACAACTACACGGCCGTGTTCGAGCGAGTCCCGGCAGCACAATTCCTGCTGAACTCCGTACTGATCTCCTCGATCACCGTCGTGCTCGGCATCATCGTCAACAGCATGGCCGCCTTCGCCCTGTCCCGGATGCGCTGGCCCGGCCGCAAGCTCGTCCTCACTGGCATCATCGCCACCCTCATCGTGCCGTTCGAGACCTTCGCCCTGCCGCTGGTGTGGTGGGTCAACCAACTGCCGCTGCTCCGCGTCAACGGCTTCCACCTGGAGTGGACCACCGGCTGGATGGACACCTACCAGGTCCAGATCGTGCCGTTCGTCGCCAACGCCTTCTCGATCTTCTTCTTCCACCAGTACTTCCAGAGCATCCCCAAGGAGATCGACGAGGCGGCCATCGTGGACGGCGCCGGCTGGTTCACTATCTACCGCCGCATCGTCATGCCCCTGTCGGGCCCGGCCATCGCCACCGTCGCCATCCTCACCTTCCTGCCCGCCTGGAACTCCTACCTGTGGCCGCTCATGGTCGTGCAGAGCGAGAACCTGCGCCCGGTCATGGTGGGCATCTCCTACTTCTTCCAACTCAACGTGGGCTGGGGCCAGATCATGGCCTATTCCTCCATGATCACCGTGCCGATCCTCGCCCTGTTCGTGGCATTCCAGCGGTCGTTCGTGAACAGCATCGCGTCGACGGGCGTAAAGGGCTGAACCCGCGCCCGCGCAACGCACCGCGTTTCTCCACCCCTCTTCTTCCCCGTGTGCTTCAGGCACTCCAAGAAAGGCCCCGTGTGTCCACGCCGCCTGCTGACCCCCACCTTCCGGCCGTGCATCTGCGCCCCCCGCGCAACTGGATCAACGACCCCAACGGACTGGTCTTTCACGACGGCCACTACCACGTCTTCTTCCAGTACAACCCGTACGCTCCGCGGCATTCGAACGTGCACTGGGGCCACTACCGCAGCCCCGACCTGATCAACTGGGAACCCCTCCCGGTGGCCCTCGCCCCCACTCCCGGCGGCTACGACGCCGACGGCTGCTTCTCCGGAAACGCGGTCTCCGACGACGACCGCATGGTGGCCTTCTACTCGGCCCACCGCGCCGACCGCTGGTGGCAGCCGGTGACCACCGCCGAGTCGTACGACGGCGGAATCACCTGGACCAAACGCCCGGAGCTGCTCATCCCCGAGCCGCCCGCCGACACCACCATGTACCGGGATCCCTACGTCTGGCAGCAGGACGGCCGCTGGCGGATGCTGGTCGGCTCGGCCCTCGCTGACGGCCGCGCCGCGGCGCAGCTGTACGAGTCCGACGACCTGGAGCACTGGGAGTACCGCGGCCCCTTCCACGCCAGCGACGCCGCGGCCGGCTCCGGCCCGGTCGGATGGGAGTGCCCCCAATACGCGACCTTCGGCGACAGCGGCGTCCTGATCATCAGCGACTGGACCCCGCAGGGCGGCCCCAGCCACACGACCGTCCACACCGGCCGCGAGCAGGACGGACGCTTCACGGCGACCGCGGCCCCGGTGCCGCTGGATCACGGCCCTGACTTCTACGCCCCCGCGCTGCTGAGGGCCCCCGGGGAGGACCGCTGGCTGCTGTGGGGCTGGGCGTGGGAAGCCCGCGACGACGCCTGGGCGCATGAAGCAGGCTGGGCAGGCACCCTCACCCTGCCCCGCGAGGTAACCCTCGCCGCCGACGGAACGGTCGTCCAACGCCCCGCCCGCGAACTGCTCGCGCTGCGTGGCGAACGCGTACTGCACCGCACCGGGCACGTCACACAGTCCGGGGCGGCCGAACTCGGCCAGGTCAGCCGCACCTTCGACCTCACTGCCGTCCTGACCCCGGACATCACCGGCACGAGCGGCCTGCGCCTGGTCACCGCCGCGGACGACACCGAGTACCTCGACATCAGCCTCGATCCCACCACCGGCCAGCTCACCGTGGACCGCAGCCAAGCGTCACTGGACGCGAGGGCGCGGGGAGGCTCGTATGCCGTCCCGTGCCCAGCCGCGACGGCCGGCACCCCCGTGGAGCTGCGCGTGATCGTGGACCGTTCGATCGCCGAGGTCTATCTCGGCGACGGCCGGGTCCTCACCCTCAGGTTCTATCCGCTGGCCGAGGAACCATGGCGACTGCAGGCCCACACGACAGGCACGGGCCGCAGCGACTTCACCGTCGAGGCATGGAACCTGACCCCGGGCGGAATCCGTCAGGAACCGCTGCTGGCGAGCCAAGGGCAGGACGCGTAACGCGCCGCCTGTCCTACGTGTCCTCAAAACGCCGTCCTCACCTCGAAGCGGGTGAGGACGGCACCGTCGTCGACCTACCCGTTGACCTCGGCGTACCAGCCGGACCCAGGCACGGGAGCGGCAGCCCCACGCCCTCCCTCAGAAAGGCAGAGAGTCACCATGCCCCGACACGGCTCCCCCTGCAGTGTCACCGTCCTTGGCGAGTGCGTCGCCGACACCTTCGCCGACCCTGGCCGGTCCGGCCTCGGCGAACTCGCACTGCGCGCCCTGCCCGGTGGTGGCCCGGCCAACACCGCCGTGGCCCTCGCCCGGCTCGGCACCCCCACCCGCTTCCTCGGACGGTTCTCCAACGACGTCTTCGGCGCCCTCTTCCGAGACCGCCTCAGCGCCTCCGGCGTCGACCTGACCGGTAGCGTGAGCGCCCCCGAGCCCAGCACTCTCGCCGTCGCCGACCTCGACGAGACCGGCCAGGCCACCTACACCTTCTACGCCGACAGCGCCGCCGACTGGCAATGGACCGCCGCCGAACTCGCCGCCACCCAGCAGGACGACGCGGTCTGCCTACACACCGGATCCCTGGCCCTGGTACGTCAGCCCGGTGCCGGCCACATCGAGGACCACCTCGCCAGCGCCCGCGAGCACGTCACCGTATCCATCGACCCCAACGTCCGCCCCCTGCTCGTACCGCCCTCGGCCTACCGGGAGCGGCTTCCTCATTGGTGCGCCCTCGCCGACATCCTCCGCCTCAGCGAGGACGACCTCGCCCTGCTCCTCCCCGGTGCCGGCCTTGAAGAGGCTTGCGACACCTGGCACCGCGCCGGCGCACGACTCGTCGTCATCACCCTCGGCGGACGCGGCGCACTCGCCTCCCTCGACGGCCACCGCGTCACCGTCCCGACCCCGGCCATTGACATCGTCGACACCGTCGGTGCCGGAGACTCCTTCACCGCCGGCCTGCTGCACCGCCTCGCCGCCCTCGGCCACCTCGGCGGACGACTCGACCGGCTGAGCCTCGAAGACGTCGCCGACGCCTGCTCGTTCGCCGCCCACGTCGCCGCCCTGACCTGCTCCGTCCCCGGCGCGAACCCGCCCAGGGCAGAACACCTGGCGACCCCGTTCCTCTCCGGGGAACGCCGCTTCACCAAGTCAGCGTTCCGTCCACTTCCACCCTCGTGCCCTGACCATGACCGGACCGCACACGCAAGAGCAGTGCCGTAGCCGCCGCGGGTGGTGACCAACATGGTCGAGCCGTCAGCGACCATCGCGTGGCGGTACATATTGATCCGAGAAAACGGCAGGTTTTCCACTCGCCCAGCGCATTGCGAGCCCGAGCGCATGGCTGCTTTTGCAGGTTGCTTCAGGCTGTGGTCAGGCGGTCGAGCAGGTCACATGCGGAGTTCTGGAGTTCGGCGATGGTTGGGGCGAGGGCTCGTTGAGCACCGGCTTGGGCCGCGGCCAGGGCCGGTTGCCAGTGGGCGGTGTGTTCGACGTCGTGGTAGGCGCGTTGCGCCGCTGCCCGGGCGGCCTCGCGGATGGCAGGCGGCGCGTACTGGTTCATAGCTGTCCTGGAGTCCCGGACGGCAGCCCAGCCGGCGGCCTTGGCGCGGATCCAGACGTAGGGCCTGACGGCCGGGCCGACGGTGCGCCGGACGGTTTCCTCGGCACTCCGGCGGGTCCTGCGTTCGTCGGCCTTTAGCATGTCGCGCTCCCAACGCGGAGCGGCCCGCTTTGCATCGCGGGCGGCCCGCTGCACTTCAGAGGGCGCGGCCTGCAAGATCTCCCGACGGGCGCGCCTTGCGGCCTCTACTGCCATGTCCCGGGTGGCGCGGTGCTCGGCTTCCAGGATGTCGTTCCATCCGGCATCCCGAGCGGCTGCATGAACTACCGCCTCCATGGCGGCCCCAGCGTTCCCCATCGCGATCTGGACTATGTGATCGATCTGGCTGTCCGGGGCATCCGGGGCGAGCCAGGGGACGGCTCTGAAGGCATCGCGCACGGCAGGCCCCCCAGCCAGGGCCTCGGCGCGCGAAACGCATGCGTAGAAGTCCTGCCAGAGCATTCTGCGCTCGGGCAGCTGTTGAGGCATGATCGCATTCGCGATGACAGCGGTTGGAGGGGTAGGGAAATGATGATGGTAACCGCGCATGCCGCAGACGAGTTCTGGCAGTCCCTCCAGCGTCGCCGTGTCCCTGCCCGCCAGCCGCAGCCACGCTGGCGTGTAGGTCCGGATCAACCAGTCGGCGCACATCCAGGCGCGAGCGCAGTCGGCAGGCATACAGGGAACATCTTTCATCTCCCCATCACCCGCGTAGGCGGCGAGGATACCGATTTGGCCAAGGTCAACGGCGCATCGCGTGCCAACGACCCGGCGGATATAGGGCCGCAGCAGCTGTGTCCGGTCCACGTCCGGCAAGGCGTCATTCCATGCCCGGCCGAAGATGGCGATCAGCGGGGACACACATTCAGGGTGATCCGACCATGCCTCCCCCGCGAAGTAGGAGACGGCTTCCAAGAAGGAAGCCTGACCTGATCCAGGTTCGTGCCTACCGGCGGCCAATTCGATCGTGTCCACATCAAACACGGATGCTCCAGCGCCCGTCCGAAGGGTTACATGCTCCCCGCCTGCGCCCCGCCCCCGGCATCCCGATCCAACGAGACTGGCCGAACTCGATACCGCCAACGGGTGCCACGGGCATCCTATTGATTCCGAAGCTCAATCGGTTCTGTTCGAGGATGCAGCGGACGTGGGGGCCGCAGAAGCAGCTGCGGACGATGTGCGGCTGGCGCTGGTGGCGGTGGAAGAACCTGCGAGATCCGGCGGCGAGTTGGGCCTGGTCACGGGCCCGGCTGTGCATGGGCAGAACAGTCCCACCATGTATACAGCCGTAGTCTCCATCGAACTTGAAGGGCCAGGAGCATGCCGTCAGCTGACACCGTCCGCTGCACTTGCCCGTCCAGGGAGCCAGGGGAAACCGGGTCAGCGCGATCAACCCCGCTCGCCTCGCGGGCATGGAGGCAGATCGATCCCAGCCAGTCGCCCAGTACGGGAGCGGGATCGATGACGGGACTGGCCCGCGTCGCTGGCCGCGCCCCCGTCCACCTGCCAACATCGGATGTGATCTTCGCGAGCTCCCGCCTGAGTCTGTCGCCCTTGGCCTTTACGTTGGGTGCGGTGTCGCTGCCGACTTGTTCGCGTAAATGACCTTGATGCGCACCTGCGGGAAGGAGGACGCCAATTCCTCAAGGATGTGCAGGAAGCGACGCGTACGCTCCAGCAGCTTGGCATTGGTGTGCGCGACCAGGTCGTCCTCGTCCCGGCCCATGTCCAGCAGAGCAGGCAGATGGAAGTGCAGCTTCTCGATCACCGATTCCTGGTAACCCGACGAGTTCTTCGCCTGCAGGATGACCAGCTCGATTTTGCCGGCACGCGACGGAAGGAACTGATGCGCATCAGCGGTGATGTAGCGCTCGTCCACGAACGTCCAACGGGGCACACCAAGCGCCGCACCCGCACACGGACCACCACCGGCACGTCGGCCACCGTCCGCAGGTGAGATCCCTGCATCCGCCCCGACGACGCGCCGCACACCCGACAGACCGCGGTGCCCTACGGAGTCCGATCCCGCACCACAATCCGCTCGCCCTCGTCAGCCACATCCTCCACAACCAGCGGGAAAAGACCCGAAAACGCCGTCTGCACAAGCTCGTTGACATCCTTCACGCCAGTGTCAACGAGCTCATAACTCTCCGTCACCACCGAATGTGAGACAGGGCCGTTGATTTGGACAGCCTCTGTGTCAGCAACCAGGGCCCCGGAGGAAGGCCATCCTCACCGTGATCACCCTGCCTGGGCTCTCGTCCTGCGGGACCACGGGGAGCGGGAAGGGCTGTGGTTGTGGAGGACGAGCAGCGCCAGGGCGCCGGTCGCTGCGGACCAGGTGAGGGAGAGCAGGCCGTGGGACCAGGGGATGTCTGGGGTGAGGGCTGAGCTCAGCGCCAGCTGGTTCACGCCGTACAGAGGAAGCGCGGATACGCCTGCCACATCCATGAGTGTGTTGAAGACGGGGTTCTGCAGGCCGGTGTCGACCAGGCTGAGCATGATGATGAGGAAGAAGCCCTCCAGCTCGCCGCGGACCAGAGAGCCGAGCAGAAGGCCGATGCCGCCGTAGGCGAGGCCGGCGCCGGCAAGGGCCAGTCCCAGGGGGCCCGCGTGGCGTACGGGCAGGGAGACCCACAGCAGGATCGTGGTGTAGAGGGCCAGCAGGGCGGCGGTGAGGGCGACGGCAGCGAGTTTGGCCAGCAGCATCGGAAGCCGGGGGTAGCCGGCCAGCAGCAGACGGCGGTCCATCTGCCGGGACTGAAAGGTCTCCGTGAAGGTGATGAAGCCGGCAACCATGGTGACGGCGCCCAGCGCGCTGGCCACCTGGCCCACCTGGCTGGCCGAGGCGGAGACGGGGGCGCTGATGGCGTCCAGCCGGATGCGCACCACTTGATCGGATGTGCACAGGCGTGCCACGGCGATCCAGACCGGGATGAACGCGACCGCCAGAACCAGGGCCAGCCGGTTGCGCAGGTGACCCAGCAGAGTGCAGCGCAGCAGTTCGGTGAATGCCGTCCAGGACAGCCTCAACGGTCGGTCTCCTCGAAGTGCAGGCGCCCCTGGCGCAGGTGAGCGATCGCGTCGAAGTGGTGCAGGTCGTGCAGCAGGTGAGAGACCACGATGATCGACCGGCCCTGATCACGCAGGTCGGAGGCCAGGGTCCAGAACCGCTGATGGGTGTCCCAGTCGAAGCCCTGGTAGGGCTCGTCCAGGACCAGCAACTGCGGATCGTGCATGAGAGCGATCAGCAGGTTCAGCTTCTGTCGCGTTCCGCCGCTGAGTTCGCCGACCTGCTGCCGACGGCACCCGGTCAGCGCCAGCAGTTCCATCAGCTCGTCGGCGCGCGCCAGCGTCGGCAGCTGGTAGGCCATCTGGAACAACCGCAGATGCTGTCCGACGGTGAACGCATCGTTCAGGACCGCTCGTTGCGGGCAGTACCCCACGGCCCCGGTTCGTGTCACTGTTCCGCGGTCGGGTGCGAGGTGTCCCACGGCGATCTGCAACAGAGTGCTCTTTCCCGCCCCGTTCTCGCCGACGACTCCCACCAGCGTCCCGGCGGGCACATCAAGGTCGACGTCGTGCAGGACCTGCTTGCCGCCGTATGCCTTGCGGACTCCCCTGATCCGCAGTCGTGGCCGGTGGTGCGCCGTTACTGCCTGCACATGAGCCCCTCGAAAGATCGGATAGGCACAGCGAGCCGCCGGAGGACAAGCCCGCCGCAGTGGCCGGGGCCGCACGGGCTCATGCCCACCGGCTCGTCCGACTCCTCGCCGATCAACTGCGCCTGGCCCGGACGGCCCGGCCTTGGGCGGACTGATCGCCTGCGCGGGGTGGCGCGCTGATACCCGGTCTCAACGAGTCCGCACCGTCGGTGTAACGGCAGCCAGCCCTGTTCTGGTGGCATGTCGGCATCGCCACCCACAGGCGTTGTGCCTTCCCGTTGGGCGTGACGTGAGCCGCGGTCTGCCGTTGTAGGAGGCGATGTCCCCGACACCACAGCGAGACTTCAGCGCTCCCACGATCGTGATCGGAGCCGGACCCTACGGTCTGGCGGCCGCCGCGCTACTGAACCGCTCCGGCGAGCCGACCGTGATCCTGGAACGGTCGCACCGAGTGGGAGCGAGCTGGGCGCAGCGCTATGACCACCTGCGACTGCATACCACCCCCGGCACCTCGAGCCTCCCCGGCCTGTCGGTGCCACGCCAGGCCGGCCCGTGGGTGAGCCGGGACGAGTATGTGCGATACCTGGATCGTTACGTCGCCCATCACCAGCTCGACGTCCGGGTGCGCACCCCGGTGCGGCGCATTGAACGGGCCGAGCCCGGTTCGGGAGCACAGTGGCTGGTCCACACCCCCGACGGCCCGGTGCCCACGGGTGCGGTCGTGGTGGCCACCGGCCGCTGCCATATCCCGAACCTCCCCCACTGGCCTGGGCGTTCGACCTTCACTGGCACGCTGCTGCACTCGGCTCATTACCGCTCTGCGGTCCCCTACCGCGGGCAGCACGTCCTGGTTGTCGGCGCCGGTAACAGCGGTACCGAGATCGCGAGCGTCCTGGCCGGGGCCGGAGCCGAACGGGTATGGATCGCAGTCCGTACCCCACCCAACATCCTGCCCCGCTCCAGCGCACGATGGCATGCAGTCGGCCGGCTGACGGAGGTCCTCCCGCTCGCGTGGCGCGACCGCACCTCCCTGCTCACGCAACGTCTCGCGGTGCCCGACCTGACCTCACGGGGACTGCCCCGGCCCCGCACAGGCCTGTACACCCGCAATGCCCGTGAAGGGGTCAACCCCGTTCTCGACCACGGTTTCGTGGACGCCGTCCGGTCCGGGCGGGTCGAGCCGGTCGCGGCCGTCCAGGCGTTCGACGGCCCCGACGTATTACTGGCCGACGGCGCCCGACTGCGACCCGACACGGTCATCGCCGCCACCGGGTACCGGCCCAACCTGCACGACCTGGTCGGGCCCCTGGGCGTGCTCGACGAGGACGGGCAACCCCTCGCCGCAGGGGCACAGACCCATCCCGAAGCCGCGCGCCTCTACTTCGCCGGATACACCAATCCACTCACGGGTGTCCTTCGTCAGGCAGGCATCGAGGCGCGTGCCATCGCCCACGCGTTACGACGCGAGACGGTGCGGGTCCCCCTCCCCTCCCCCCGCGTTGGCGACCGCACAGCCGACACACACCAGAGAGGGCACGCTTCGAGCTGACGGAGCCTCGGAAGCTTGGCCCTTCAGCGGCGTACCCCGCAGGGCGAGTGGATGCCGCGGTGGCGGTTGGAGGCAGACGTGGACGCTTCGGCGGAGCGCATTGAGCGGGCATGGATGAGGTGGCCACGTCGGTCGGGGCCGCCCGGCTCCTGCCGAGTCAGCGTGGCGGCGGGGTGAGGCGGGGGACGTCGCTGGGGCAGAGGCAGGGGCAGCTGGTACCCGTCCTCGCATTCGTGGTGGGAGCCATTCCTCTCACGGCAGGGCGGTGGCGCCCCAGACCACCTGCTGCCCGTCCTGCAGTAACGGGCATCCTTCGGGGCTGCAATGTCAGCAGCTGTGTGCCCCTCTCGGCCGCGATCGCCGCCAGCCCCTGACACGAGCAGACCGCGGGCTGCTGAGACACGGGCTCACGGCCAATGCCCTGCGCCACGGCGGGGGCCGCTGCACACTGGATCTGACTGCGCACTCCGACACCGTCGAGGTCGCCGTTCACGATCCCAGCCGGCATGTGCCGCGCATGCGCACCCCTGACCTGAACGGCGGCACCGGGGGCTTCGGCCGGCCCATGGTCACCCGCCTCGCGCACGCCACGGCGGTCACCCGCCGGGCCTCCGGCGGCAAGACCGTGAGCGCCTTCCTTGCGCGGTAGCGTCACCGCTCAAGCAGCCGGATGGCCGGCGAGCATGGTCCGCCTCATGTCGCAACCTGACGAGTTGCTCGCTGACGTTGGCGCCCCGGTGGAGTCCGACCGAGCAATCGGAGTCCCTGACCGTGGTCACCAATGGCGCTGTCATCACCGGTCGATTGGCTCTCGCAGCCACGTGAAGGCAGAGGGTGTCGGATGTGCTGACGGATTCCGCCCACTTGGACGAGTTCGCCGCCGTCTTCGACTCCCCCGCGAAGAAGGACGGGCCGCCCACGCGTCTGCACGTCCAGGTCGCCCAGATCCCCGCAGGGCACCCCGGGGGTCCTGAGACGGGTGGAGGTACCGGGTTGTGATCGAGGACGTCAGCGCCTGGACCGTGGGCGACTTCAGCTATTGCGACCACTGAGCGACGCCGACGGGAACCGGCTGCACGCAGTGTGGGCCCGACCGGCGTACCGGTCGGGCCCACACTGCTGGTCAGGTGTCGGCTCGTGTCTGTTTACCCGGTCAGACCGTGACGGGGGTGCCGAGCATCGCGGAGGCGTGCTGCATCGGGCTGAGAATGCCCAGGGGCGCTGCCTTGGGAACGGCGCGGCAGGTGAAGCCGAGCTGAGCCATGGCCCGCAGGACTTCGGCGGCGCTGAAGTCACGGCGATCCTGGCGGGTAATGACCTGGCCGACCTGCTTGGCGGGGTAGTGGCGGCGGCCGATGATCACCGATTCGCCGGTGACCGGTTCGGGCTTGACGCCCTTCATCGATTCCAGCACGCCGCCCTTGGTGAGCTCGAAGGGGAAGCGGGCGATGACGCAGCGCATGTGGCCTCACAGAGAGAAGGAGAGAACGGTCCGACCAGGGGCGAGGTGTTTTTTCAGCGGGAGAGGGCGAGTATGCCCAGGGCGCTGCCTTGCTCGTCGACCACCGGCAGGACACCGAGCCGACGGGTGCGCATCGCGTGCTCGGCTTCGGCGATCGTGGTCACTGGTGAGGCGAACGAACCGTGGTCGCCGAGGATGTCGCGCAGGCGGACACGGTCCGTGTAGTCGGAGCTGTCACGGACGGCGGCGAGTTCGGTCCAGGTGACCAGGCCGGTGCACTGGCCGTCCTGGTCGCAGACGACCAGCCGGCCCGTGCGGGCGGCGGCCATGACGGCCAGCGCCACCTCGACGCTCATGTCGTCGCAGACCTGCGGTCCGGCCGCGTCCATGACCTCCACCGCCGTCCTGTGCACGGGGTTGGCGTCCGCCGAGCGGGGTTGCATCTGAACCAGCGTCAAAAGGTGCCTCCTGCAGAGATGGGTCAACTTCCTGATCACGAATGTTCTAGGCCACCGCGTCGAGGGCGGACTGGCGTACGGGGGCGCGCCGGGTCGCCGAGGAGGGGCGGCGTCGGCCCCGGGAGGAGGCGCTGCGCTTGGGGCGTTCGACCACCGGTGCGGTGATGACGACCGGGATGCCGGACGGGGCCTGGGCGCCGGTGATCCGGCTCAGGGCCTCGTCGCCCGAGCGGATCTGGGTGGTCTGCGGCCGGATGCCGGCGTCCGACATCAGACGGACCATGCCGCGGCGCTGGTTCGGCGTGACCAGGGTGACGACGCTGCCGGACTCGCCGGCGCGGGCGGTACGGCCACCGCGGTGGAGGTAGTCCTTGTGGTCGGTCGGCGGATCGACGTTGACGACCAGGTCGAGGTTGTCGACGTGGATGCCGCGCGCCGCGACGTTGGTCGCCACCAGCACGGTGACGTGCCCCGTCTTGAACTGCGCCAGCGTGCGGGTGCGCTGCGGCTGCGACTTGCCGCCGTGCAGCGCCGCGGCCCGCACCCCGCTGTTGAGCAGGTCCTGGGTCAGCCGGTCGACGGCGTGCTTGGTGTCCAGGAACATGATCACGCGGCCGTCGCGGGCGGCGATCTCGGTCGTCGCGGCGTGCTTGTCGGCGCCGTGGACGTGCAGGACGTGGTGCTCCATCGTCGTGACCGCACCGGCCGACGGGTCGACCGAATGCACGACGGGGTCGGTCAGATAGCGGCGCACCAGCAGGTCGACGTTACGGTCCAAGGTGGCGGAGAACAGCATCCGCTGCCCCTCCGGACGCACCTGGTCGAGCAGCGCGGTGACCTGGGGCATGAAGCCCATGTCGGCCATCTGGTCGGCCTCGTCCAGCACGGTGATGCCGACGTGGTTCAGCCGGCATTCGCCGCGGTCGATGAGGTCCTTGAGCCGCCCCGGCGTCGCGACGACGACCTCGGCTCCGCCGCGCAGCGCGCTGGCCTGCTTCCCGATCGACATGCCGCCCACCACCGTGGCCAGCCGCAGCCGCACGGAGCGGGCGTACGGGGTCAGCGCGTCGGTCACCTGCTGTGCCAGCTCACGCGTGGGTACGAGGATCAGCCCCAGCGGCTGGCGGGGCTCGGCACGCTGTCCGGCGGTGCGGGCGAGCAGGGCGAGGCCGAAGGCGAGGGTCTTGCCGGAACCGGTGCGGCCGCGGCCCAGGACGTCACGGCCCGCCAGGGAGTTCGGCAGCGTCGCGCCCTGGATCGGGAACGGTGCGGTCACACCCTGCCTGCCGAGTTCGGCCAGCAGCTGCTCGGGCATGTCGAGATCGGCGAAGCCGTCGGCGGCGGGCAGCACGGGGGTGATCGTCCTGGGCAGCGCGAACTCACCTTGCACTGCGGCGGGCCGACGGCCGTAACCGCCGGAGCGGACGGGCCCGCCGGTACGGCGCGGTGCCTGCGAGCCGTAGCCGCTGCCGCCCCTTCCGGCGTCGGCACGGCCGTCACGGGTGCGGACGGGGCGGTCGTTCGTGTACGTGCGGTTCATGCGGAACCTTCCTCGATGTGGCACATATCAAGGAATTCCCGCTGCGATGAATGGCACGGAGAATTACAAGTATGGACCGGTGGCAAAAGAAAGCAGATCTGGCCGGCGAAAACATCCGTGGGCACAGGTGCTGAAATGGGTGACGCGATGGGGACCTTGCGATCCGGGCGCCGGCTGCGGTGCAGCGCTTCAAGATGCGTCTGCGTCCTTGGGCAGGAACCGCTTGTGGTGGTACTGCGGATTCCTCCGGGGCGACCAGGGTGAAAGCAGCTGCGGGATACGCATGCAGCTGGGGCCCGCACCCCGAAGGATGCGGGCCCCAGCTACGGATTGCGCGTGATCGTCAGGCCGGAACGATGTTCTCGGCCGTCGGGCCCTTCTGGCCCTGCGCGATGTCGAAGTTCACCTTCTGGCCCTCGAGCAGCTCACGGAAGCCCTGCGCGGCAATGTTCGAGTAGTGGGCGAACACGTCGGCGCCGCCACCGTCCTGCTCGATGAAGCCGAAGCCCTTTTCCGCGTTGAACCACTTCACGGTACCAGCAGCCATGTCATATCTCCTTTGGGGCAGTGCATCGGCGTCCGCACCACGCGGGCGCCGTGTCGCCGCGATGATTACCCCGCCCGGAAATGACCGGAAATACAAAAGCGCTCCCATCCGGCAGAAGCCTGGCGGGGGCACTTGAAGTTTTGGGAACCACAACTGCAACTGAGATAAGACAGTAGCACGCCGGAGCGGTCCGTGTGGTTGGAGAATTCCACTCTGCTCTTCGCGGCAAAAACTCCCGCTGCACGGCCCCCCAAAATCTGATCCCCCGGGAACAGATATTGATTCGCCCGGAGTTTAACGTCTCAGGAAGAGTTGCCCACCGGCACGCTGCGCGACGGCGGGGGAAAAGCCGCTGCCGCCCAGGAAACGCAGTTGCGAGACTGCGGGATGACCACGCGGCAGCGGCTGCCGTTCCCGGTCCCGGATGAGCGAGCCCACCCCTTCAGTGCGGGTGAGGCGCCTGGTCATGAGGGTGATGGCGGCCCGGGTGATCAGGCTCTCGGAGTGCTGGATGAGCCGTTCGTACTCCGGCGCATGCCCACGGGACGTCTTCGAGCGACTACTCCGACAGAGTGCCAGGCATGCTGCCGGTGCGACGTGTGCCGATGACCGTCGGCTGAAGCGCCCGCATCACATGAGACAACCGGGCCGATAGGTCAGGGCACTTCCTCCAGCAGTTGTTCGGTCCAGATGGTTCTGCCCGCAACGGTGCACCGGCTGCCCCAGCGATGGGTCATGTCGCCACCAGGAACAGACCGCGGCCGCCTTCATCCGTCCACCGGGCCCGTCGCAGATGCGGCTGCGTCTGGCTGGGATCGGAGACCTCGCAGATCAGACGTTGATCCCGAATCAGCCGCAGGCCCAGCTCGCTGACGATCAGCTCTGTGGTGGACACCAGATGTCTTAGCCCCAGGAGGTCGGCTGGTCGGCGACTTGACGGCGTATCCCTGCGACGATGCTGGGGTCGCCGGCCAGCTCCCAGGTGGTAGTGGCATCTTCGGGAGGTTGGCGCACTGGGTCACCATAAGTGCCAGGTCGTCGTCCAAGGGCTCCTGCAGGGATGCTACGGCGGACACGTGTGCGGCCCGTTATGCGGTTCCCACGGGACATGTGAGGCAGAGTGCCGGGTACGCGCAGGACGTGTGAAGGGGGAACGAGGGTGGACCCGGCTGAATCAGTCCCCGAGGGTGAGGGCAGCGTGATGCCGGACGCCCCTCAGATACAGGACACCGTCGCGCTGGACGGTGACGGGCACGTGATCGCTGAGGCACGCCACCGGGCGGTGGACTTCCTCACCCGTGTCCAGGCGGAGCACGGCCTGCCGGTGTCCGCTCGCGCGATGGACCTGACCCAACTGGTGGTCAGCGAGCTCGTCACCAACGCCCGCAAGTACGCCCCTGGCCCCGTTCTGATGGAACTGCGCGTCATTGGCGCCGTCGTGGAAGTGGTCGTGTGGGACAGCGATCCCGTCCTGCCAGTGGCGCGGGCCGCCGATGCGGACAGAGTCGGACAGCACGGCCTGGAGATCGTCATGGCCGTCGCCCAGGGCTTCGAGGCCCAGCGGGAACCGGTCGGCAAACGCATCACCGCCCGCATAGCCCTACCCGACGACCCCGGCGGGGACATCACCGGACGCCGCCCCCAGTAACAGCCTGCGCTCCCGTCGGCCTCACCGCCCTCCCTGACGATCTGCCGTGAAGCGAGGCGTGCAGGCGCGAATTAGGCGGGAGCGACCGGGGTGGGCCCGGTGCCGGCGTGCGGGGTGGCGGCGCCGGCTGAACAGCGTCGCGAACGACGCCGACTTCGCCCGCACACGCACACCGCCGACGCCCAGTACGTCGGGCGGGCCGGTGCCTGGCTGCCCGTGTCGCGTCGTGGCAGGGCCGCTTCGGCAAGTACCACCACGCCACCGCCATCAGGCGTGTCGGTGACGGTGTGTCCGAGCTGGACCAGCAGTCCTACTACCGCGGTCTGCACGATCACTCTGCGCGCATGCCCGTGCCTCGGCTGCCATCGGCGTGCGGACGCGGTCCTCGTCTACGCAAGACCCCCGCCGGAGCAAGCCGACGGGGGTCCTCACGTGTCACTGCCCCTATGACGGGGCATGACTGTATGACCCTGATCAGCTGGAAGACCTCCCGGGCAGCGTAGCGTTTGAGGCATCGGACGTTTTCGCGTCGGGTCTCGCCCTCCTTGATGCGTCGTTCGCAGCAGTCCTGGGTGCGCGGGTCGAAGCGCAGGCGAGTCTGCACGATCCGGTGCAGGGCGGCGTTGGCCTGCCGGTCGCCGCCACGATTGAGGCGACGGTACTGCCGACTGCCCGAGGAACGCTCGACAGGGCTGACCCCGCACAGCGCGGCGAAGGGCTACGCACTGCCCAGGCGTTCCGGGTCGTCCCCCATCGTGATCAGCAAAGTGACGGCCGGGTCCGGACCGATGCCCACCACGGTCAGCGGCTGTGGGCGTGGCGTTCCACGAGCCGGTCCAGGCGGCCTTCCAAGTGCTGGATCTGCTCGGTGAGCTGCCCGATTCGGTGGGCCGGCAGACACAGGGTGATGCGAGTGGCCTGTGGGGTCGGCAGTGATGAGGACGGCTTTGAGCCGGCCCGACCGGACCGACCGCCGCCGGCGCGGCAACACCAGGGCTGCCGTCAGGTGCCACGGATGAGCCCCCAGTCGGCGGGGCCTCGGGTCAACGGCCGGCGTCAGCTTGACCGGACAGGTCTTTGGTGACGGCGATGACGGCATCCAGCACGGCGAGTTCGTCGTCGCTGCCGACGCCGGGCGCAGTCCCGCTCCACCCGCTGACCGCCGCAGCCGCGCCGTGTTGAACCGGCTGGTCGGGCAGCCAGTGGATCACCTCGGCGGACTCTCCGGTAACGTCAGAATATGAGTCATCCGCATCCCGAACTGAAAGCCGCCCCTCCCCTGTCTGAAGGAGGGCTGAGGGTCGTCGCCCTGGGCGGACTGGGTGAGATCGGCCGCAATATGACCGTGTTCGAGCATGCCGGCAAGCTGCTCATCGTCGACTGCGGCGTGCTGTTCCCCGAGGAGACCCAGCCCGGCGTGGACGTGATCCTGCCGGACTTCACCTCGATCCGTGATCGCCTGGACGACATCGTGGCCGTGGTGATCACCCACGGCCACGAGGACCACATCGGTGGCGTGCCGTATCTGCTGCGAGAGCGCTCCGACATCCCTGTCGTGGGCTCGAAGCTGACGCTGGCATTCCTGGAAGCCAAGCTCAAAGAACACGGCATCCGGCCGCGCACGGTGCGGGTACGTGAGGGCGACCGGCGCAGCTTCGGACCCTTCGACTGCGAGTTCGTCGCGGTCAACCACTCCATCCCGGACAGTCTCGCCGTCGCGATCCGCACCGGGGCCGGGCTGGTGCTGCACACGGGTGACTTCAAGATGGACCAGTTCCCGCTGGACGACCGCATCACCGACCTGCGCGCCTTCGCCCGCCTCGGCGAGGAAGGCGTCGACCTCTTCCTCACCGACTCCACCAACGCCGAGGTCCCTGGTTTCACCACCTCCGAGCGCGAGCTGAACCCGGCGATCGAGCAGGTGATGCGTACCGCCCCCCGACGGGTGATCGTCTCCAGTTTCGCCAGCCATGTGCACCGCATCCAGCAGGTCCTGGACGCCGCGCACCAGCACGGCCGCAAGGTCGCCTTCGTGGGCCGCTCCATGGTCCGCAACATGGGCATCGCCCGCGACCTCGGTTACCTGAAGGTTCCCAGCGGCCTGGTCGTCAGTACCAAGGAACTGGAGAAGCTCCCCGACCACAAGATCACCCTGGTGTGCACCGGATCCCAGGGCGAGCCGATGGCGGCTCTGTCCCGGATGGCCAACCGCGACCATGTGATCCGCATCGGCAAAGGCGACACCGTCCTGCTCGCCAGCTCCCTGATCCCCGGCAACGAGAACGCCATCTACCGGGTGATCAACGGGCTGACCCGGTGGGGCGCCCATGTCGTCCACAAGGGCAACGCCAAGGTACACGTCTCCGGGCACGCCAGCGCCGGTGAACTGGTGTACTGCTACAACATCGTCAAGCCTCGCAATGTCATGCCCGTGCACGGCGAGTGGCGCCACCTGCGGGCCAACGCCGACCTGGCCATCCGTACGGGGGTCGATCCCGAGCGGGTGGTCATCGCCGAGGACGGCGTCGTCGTCGACCTCGTGGAGGGGCGTGCGTCGATCACCGGCAAGGTGCCCGCGGGCAACGTCTACGTGGACGGCATGGAGGTCGGCGGCGCCACCGAGGCGTCCCTGAAGGACCGCGTCACCCTCGCGGAGGAAGGCGTGGTCACCGTGGTGGCGATCGTCGATGCCGACACGGGCGCCCTTGCCGAGACCCCCGACTTCCTGGCCCGCGGGTTCGTCCACGACGACGCCACCTTCGAACCGGTCATCCCCGTCATCGAGAAGACTCTGGCGGCCGCAGCCCAGGAAGGCGTCGGCGACGCACACCAGCTGGAACAGCTCATCGCCCGCGCCGTGGCGAACTGGGCCTTCCGTACCCACCGCCGCAGGCCTCTCATCATCCCCGTCATCATCGACGCCTGACCGGAGGCCCCCTTCCCCTCTCCTGCCCTGCCCTGCCCTGCCGGCAGGGCAGGGGCGCTTTCGCGCCTGCGTCCACACCTGCGCAGAGCGGCGTTCCAGGCACCGACTTCGGGCACCGACGGTGCGTCAGAAAGGAACTCGGATGAGCGCGCGTTTCGAGGAGATCGACTGACGCCCGACAGCGATGGGCGACATCAGCCTGCGGCGCCGACGCGACCCTGCATCGGACACCGATGTGTACGAGGTGAAGCTCGGCGACGAGTTCTTGATGTCCAGTCTCTGCACCACCGGCGAGATCGCGCTTGCGGAACTCGGACTGGCGAAACTGCCCTGCACCGAACTGGATGTCGCCGTCGGCGGACTCGGACTCGGGACACCGCCGAGGCTGTGCTGGACGACCACCGAGTGCGCTCGCTGACGGGGATCGAAACGCTCGCCGAAGTCATCGAGACTGCGCCGACGTACTACGAGAGAGTGCGCCGACGGGATGCCTCGCAGCGCCGGCCGCTTGTGATGGCAGTGGCGTTGCTGGCGGTGGCCGGGACTGCAGCCGTTCCGGCGGCGGGACAGACCCGTGGGGAAGTCCCCCGGCGGGGTGGTGCGGCAAGAGGATCTCGGCTGCGGCGGCGCAATTCGATGTCCCGGAGCGGGTTTTGCCGGCGGTGGCCTACCAGGAGTCGGTGTGGGACGCGCATGCCGGCGGGCACAGCGCTGGTGACGGGTACGGTCCGATGCATCTGAGGGACGTGACGGCATCCATGCCGACCGCCGGGGACGCAGGTGCGGCGGGGCGTTCCGCACCCACCGCCGCAAGGGCTGAGCCGCTTGCCGGATCCGTGAGCGGTCCAGGCCGGAGTGGGGCGTGGAGGCGAGCCACCCCGGCCGGGCCTCATCGGATGTGCTTGGCCGGCTTGGTGGCGGCGTTGAGCAGGTACTCCAGGGGTCCGCGGCGGAAGAAGCGGGACCAGATCGCGGCGAACACGATCGCCCCGAGGACGAACATGAGCAGCGGTACCCAGGACTGCTGGGTGCTGGTCCCGCTGGGCACTCACACGGCCTTCACGCGATGCCGGTACAAGACGGGTCAGCCTCCCGGCGAGGCGCCGAGACCCGTCAGGGCGCCGACCGGGTCGAGGTCGGGGGTGCCACGGGGCCACCAGTCGTCGTGGCCCGGCTCCGATTCGTACGGGTACCACAGGCCGTCCCGGCCGAGGCGGAGCTGGACATGGCCGCGGGGATGGGTGAGGTGATTACGCCACGGGCGGAAGGCGGGGAGGTCGGCGGCGAGCAGGAGCGGGCGGGCACGGTCGAAACGGCCGGCCGGCGGATCCCAGGGTTCTTCGAGCACGGCGAGCCCTTCGAGGCCGCCCTGCCGCCAGGCCGCGACCGCGCGGGCCAGCTCGGCCGGGGTGCGGTCGACGGCGGCGGACAGGGAGGAGTACAGGGCGCGGGTACCGGCGGTGAGGCCGGAACCGGGACGTGCGGCGGCGAGCCGGACCGCGTCCTGCCACAGCGTCAGTTCGGCCACCGGATCGCGGCCGGTGCTGAGGAGGGCGTGCGCCCGGGCGGCCGCGTCGGTCGCCAGCTGGTCCAGCGCGAACGGGTCCGGGCCGCCGGGGGCCGCCGGATACACGGGCGGTTGCTCGGGGTGCGGGGGCACGGGCAACGGCGCGGGCAGCGGAGGAAGTTGGCGGTCCGGGGTCAGGGCATCGGTGGCCCGTACGCCCGCCGGTGGGGCCGGTTCCTCTTCCTGTGCGGCGCGGGCCGCGCGGGCGGCGTTGCGGCGGGACAGGGCATCCAGCAGGGCGCGTTCTCCTCGGCCGCGCAGCAGGAGCAGTACGAAGGGGTCGGCGTCCAGCAGGCGTGCGGTCTGGTAGCACAGGGCGGCGGCGTGTTTGCAGGGGTGGCCGCGGTCGGGGCAGCTGCAACGGGGGTCGAGGTCACCGGGCCCCGGCAACAGCGGCACCCCGCAGTCGGCGAGGGACTGGGGCATCTCCTTGTCCAGCAACGCCGCGATGTGCCCCGGCCGTTCGGCCACGGCGTCCAGGAACCGTGCCCAGTCGGCGTCCTCCAGCGTCCGCAGCCTCACCTGCACGCGGTACGGCCGCGGACGGCTGCCTCGCACATACGCCAGCACGAGCCCCGGCGTGACGGTGATGGCATCGACGTGGCCCTCCTGCGCGTAACCGCGTCCGCGGGCCAGCCGCTTGGTATCGAGCGCGCCTTCTTCCAGGGCGGTCACCCAGGCGTTGCCCCACCATGTCTCGGCAAAGCGGGCGTCCTCGGCCGGGCGGGGCGCGAAGGCGGGGAAGGTTCGCCGGAGTTCACCGTCCCGGCCGGGGGCGGCCATGGAGCGGGGGACTTGAGGGGTGGCGGGGGTGACCGGGGTGGCGGCGCCGGGTGCGATGCCGGTGTCGGTGCCGGGCTCGGTGTCGGTATCGGCGGGATCGGCCGGTGAGGGATCGCTGCCGGAGCGGGCCACGGGCGGTTCGGGTGAGTTCCCCTCCGTGTGATCGGGGCTTGACGGGGTCGTAGGGGAGGCCGAGACGGGGTTCGCATGCCTGTCCCGTCGCTGTGCAGCCGGATCCGGCATCGCACCGGCGCCCGAGTCGTCCTCGTCGGGTGAGTCCGAGGGCGGCATCTGGAAGGCACCCGCGAGCCAGCGCCGTACCTCACGGGCACGCTGATTCTCGGTCCCGCCGACCGGGCTCCGTCGGCCCTCGGCGCCGGTGGGTGCGGTTCGTCGCGATCGATGCGCGCCCTGGGCTGCCCGGTCGGCTTCCTCCGACTGGGCCCGCCGCCGCTCCCCCAGCGCGGCGCGCAGCGCTTTCCGGGCGGCATCCGCGGGACGCGACCCTCCTGGCCCGGTCTCGATGCCGAGCACGCGCGAGGCGGACTCCGAGGCGGTGCGCGAGCGGTCCCCGTCCTCACCGGCGGCGACGGGCGCGGCAGATCGCGCCTCGGGCCCGTCACCGTCCGACGCATCAGGTGCGTCCACGGAGGCGTCCGACGCGTCCGGGCCGTCGGAAGAGGCCCCCGCCTGGCTCGTGTTCCCCCCTGACGCCCCCTCCCGCCGTTCCCGCGCGGCCCGCAACGCTCGGCGTGCAAGGTCGGCCGGGCGGGGCACGGCCTCCTCGTCGCGAGGCGGCTCATCCGCTCGACTCGGCTTCGCCCGACGGCTCAACTCGTCCTGTCGGACCGTCTCGTCGCCCCCGCTCCCCACCCCCGTCATGACTCCCTCCGCAAGGACACGAGGTCGGACAGCTCGCGGGCCGTCAGTTCCGTGAGGGCCGATTCGCCGGTGCCGAGGATCGCGTCGGCCAGGGCGCGCTTGGATTCGAGCATCTCGGCGATGCGGTCCTCGACCGTGCCCTCGGTGATGAGGCGGTGGACCTGGACGGGCTGGGTCTGGCCGATGCGGTAGGCGCGGTCGGTGGCCTGTTCCTCGACGGCCGGGTTCCACCAGCGGTCGAAATGGACGACATGGCCCGCACGGGTCAGGTTCAAGCCGGTGCCCGCCGCCTTCAGGGAGAGGACCAGGACCGGCGTCTCGCCGCTCTGGAAGCGGTCCACCATGCGTTCGCGTTCCGGGACCGGTGTGCCGCCGTGGAGCAGGTCCACCGGGACGGCCCGGGCCGCGAGGTGGGAGGCGATCAGGCGGGCCATCCCCACGTACTGCGTGAACACCAACGCCGAGCCGTCCTCCGCCAGCAGGGTGTCCAGCAGTTCGTCCAGCAACGTCAGCTTGCCGGAGCGGGCGGCCAAGCGGTCCGACCCCGCCGCCTCGGCCTCCTTGAGGTACAGGGCCGGGTGGTCGCAGATCTGCTTCAGGGACGTCAGCAGCTTCAGGACCAGGCCCTTGCGCGCCATGCCCTCCGCCGTCTCGATGACGTACATCGACTCACGCACCACCGCCTCGTACAGCGCCGCCTGTTCACGGGTGAGCGGGACCGGATGGTCGGTCTCCGTCTTGGGCGGCAGCTCCGGGACGATCCCGGGGTCGGACTTCTTGCGGCGCAGCAGGAAGGGCCGGACCAGGCGGGCCAGCCGGTCCACCGCCTCCTCGTCCTCGCCGTTCTCCACCGCGCGGGCGTGCCGGGCGCGGAAGGACTTCAGAGGACCGAGCAGGCCGGGGGTCGTCCAGTCGAGCAGGGCCCAGAGCTCGGAGAGGTTGTTCTCGACCGGCGTGCCGGTCAACGCCACGCGCGCGGGTGTCGGGATGGTGCGCAGGGCCTTCGCCGTGGCCGAGTAGGGGTTCTTCACATGCTGCGCCTCGTCGGCGACGACCATTCCCCAGGTGTGCTGGGCCAGCGTCGGCGCCGCCGACCGCATCGTGCCGTACGTCGTGAGGACGAAGCCGCCGTCCATGTCCTCCAGGGTGCGGTCCGGGCCGTGGAAGCGGCGCACGGGGACGCCGGGCGCGAAACGGGTGATCTCCCGTTGCCAGTTGCCGAGCAGTGAGGCCGGGCAGACGACGAGGGTCGGGGTCGTCCGGGCGCGTTTCAGGTGCAGGGCGATGACCGTGATCGTCTTGCCCAGTCCCATGTCGTCGGCCAGGCAGCCGCCGAGCCCGAGGGACGTCATGAGGTCCAACCATGCCAGGCCCCGGAGTTGGTAGTCCCTTAGCGTCGCCCGCAGTCCCGGCGGCGGTTCGGCCGGGCGCACCCCCGACGTCAGTCGGTCGCGCAGGGCGGCCAGGGCGCCGACCGGTACCGCCTCGACCGTCTCGCCGTCGACCTCCGCGCTGCCGGTGAGGGCGACGGACAGCGCGTCGACCGGGTCGAGCAGGCCCAGTTCGCGCTTGCGGGCCTTGCGGACGAGGGCCGGGTCGACCAGCACCCAGCTGTCCCGCAGCCGGACGACCGGGCGGTGCGCCTCGGCGAGCGCGTCCATCTCGGCCTCGCTGAGCGGGTCGCCGCCGATCGCCAACTGCCAGCGGAACTGGAGGAGTTCCTCACTCTCGAAGAAGCCGGTGCCGTCGGTCGCCGAGCCCGGCGCGGGTCGTACGACCGCGGCGGCGCTCAGGTCCTGGGCCAGGTCCCGGGGCCAGTGCACCGCCACTCCGGCCGCCGCGAGGCGGGTCGTCGCCACGCCGAGCAGGTCGCCCAACTCCTCGTCGGACAGGGCCAGCACGTCGGGCACGTCCTGCTCGGACAGCCGGTCGAGCGGGGCCCACACCCGGGCCGCCCGCCGCACCGCCAGCGCCGCGTCCACACGCGCTCGTGGCCCGAAGGCAGCGTCCGCCTCCCCCGACCACAGGGCGGCCGCGTCGGCCACCAGGGTGGGGTCGGCGAGGCTGTGCACCTGGACGATCGCCGCACCCGCGCTGCGCACGCCGCCGTCCCGGTCGTCGAAGAGGTCGTACGCCGAGAGGTCCAGCCGCAGCGAGACCCGCACGCCCGCGTCCATGCCGGCGGCGACCTCGGCCGCCCAGTCGTGTGCGGCGGGCAGGCGCTGGGCCTCGCGCGCGGCGAAGGGCTTGCCCGAGGCGTGCGGCGCGGCGGGGGTGCGGGGCAGGGTGTCCGCGACGGCGTCCAGGAAGGAGCGCAGCAGCGCCTCGGGCTCGGGCAGCCGCAGCGGACCCGGGCCGGGCAGCGGGACCGCATGGCCTTCGGAGGGCAGGGCGGCGGCGACCGCTCGCAGGTGGGCGATGTCGTCCGGGTCGAGAGGGCCGGCCCGCCAGGCGTCGTGGCCGGTGGGCGTCAGGCCCGGCAGCAGCCGGCCGCGCGCGGTGAGCCGCAGCGCGTGCAGCGCGGCCGCGCCCCAGCAGGCCGTGGCGGGATGGGCGGCCGGGTCGCGCCGGGCCCGCACGAGCAGCGGCAGCGCCTCGTCCAGCGGCAAGGACAGGGCGGGGGTGGTCCTGCGGCGGATTCCGCTGCCATGGCGTCGTACGACGGTGAGCTCGGTGTCCTCAGCGGGCAGCGGGCCGCCGTCCGGATCCCAGAAGGCGATCCGCCCCTCGCGCGGCAGGGAGGCGGGCAGGAAGACGGCCGCGAGGCGGAGGGGGACGGCGCCGCCCGGCCTCTCGGCCACCGCGGTGTCGCCGCCGTGCGCAAGCCTGTCGCTCATACGTCCTGTCACCTCCCGCCCATGAGTCGGATCAACCGTCTCCGACTCTACGGGCGGGGTCTGACAATCGGCCCCGGAGACCGGTCCGGGCGACCGGTCCGGGCCGCGACTTCACGGAGTCGTCGACGGGATCATCAGGGGGTGGTACGGGAGACGACGTACACGAACGGATTGTCCGGGTCGGACATGTTCACGACGACGTCCTGGGTCGGTGCCGGGTTCTTCTGCTTGTGGACGAGGCCGTACCAGGGGCCGGGACGCTTGAAGTCCCACCCGGTGACCTTCTGGTCGCGGGCGCTGATGGTGATGGCGTCCGGCTTGAGGTCACCCCGGCTGACGCCCACGGTCTTCAGGAACCAGTCCAGGTTCCAGTCGGGCGTCTGGAACTGGACGTAGAGGCGGCTGGTCCGCCAGTTGTTCGTCTCGTAGTAGGCGACCTTGCCCGACGGGTCCGGGACCGGGATCTGGTAGAGCCGGCGCTGGACCTTCGACGGCCATCCCTCGGTCAGGCCGGTCGCCGAGTACTTCTTCTCCTTGTCCTTGCCGCTGTCGCGGCTCTGGTTGGCGGAGATCACGAGGTAGCCGGCCGGCACGCCGATGAGCAGCACGATGATGAGCAGGGTGAGTGCCCTGCGCCGGATCTTGTGGCGGCGGTCCTCGGTCGGCTGCTGCTCGTCCGGGGAGTCGGCCTGGCGGGGTACGGACATGGTCACGCCGACCCCTGCGACGCTCGGCGGGCCTCGGCGAACCGCGCGTAACGCTCGTACCGCTCGACCCGGCGCCGGTTGGCGCGCCGGAAGCGGCGGGCGACCAGGCGGGCCAGGTCGGCGGCGCCGACCATGCCGGCCTCGGGGCCGAGCTGGGCGCGGGTGATCCGGGCCTCGGGGCGGTAGCCGCGGCCGGTGAGGTGGCGCTTGAAGGCGTCCCGCGCGGGGCCGATCAGCAGGTCGTCCGCGGCCGACACACCGCCGCCGATCACGAAGCAGGAGGGGTCCAGGGCGGCCGCGAGGTTGGCGATGCCGACGCCGAGCCACTGCCCGATGTCCTGCAGCAGCTCGATGCACATGGCGTCGCCGTCGCGGGCCAGCTCGGTGATCATCGGGCCGGTGATGTCGCCGATGTTGCCCTTGACGTGCTCGATGATCCCGTACGCCACCGGCGAGTCGGCGGCGGCCAGCTCGCGCGCCTCCCTGACCAGCGCGTTGCCGGAGCTGTACTGCTCCCAGCAGCCGCGGTTGCCGCACGGGCAGCGGTGGCCGCCGGGCACGACCTGCATATGGCCGAACTCGCCGGCGACGCCGTACTTGCCGCGCTTGACCTGACCGTCCTCCAGGATCGCGCCGCCGATGCCGGTGCCCAGCGTGATCATGACGAGGTGGTCCTCGCCTCGGCCGGCGCCGAAGCGCCACTCGGCCCAGGCGGCGGAGTTGGCGTCGTTGTCGACCAGCACGGGCACCGCGAGCCGCCCGGCTAGGCGGTCCCTGAGGGGCTCGTTGCGCCAGGACAGGTGGGGTGCGAACAGGACGCGGTTGCGGTCGGCGTCGACCCAGCCGGCCGCGCCGATGCCGACGGCGTGCACGTCGTGCCGGTCGGACAGGTCCAGGACCAGTTCGACGATGGTGTCCTCGACGACCTTGGGGCTCTTGGACTTGTCCGGGGTCTCCGCGCGGAGCTTCTCCAGGATGTTCCCGTCGGCGTCCACGACGCCCGCCATCACCTTGGTGCCGCCGATGTCGATCCCGACAGTGGGCACGCGGGGTGCGGTCAGGTGCGAACGGCGCTCCCGCGGGCCGACCGTGCGGAGCACGGGGGCCCGGCGGGAGCCGATGGGGGCGGTGAAGTCGCGGTAGGTGCTCATCAGGCCCGATTCTGCCGCACGCTCACGCTGGGTGCCGAACGGGGCGACAAAGGGGGGCGCGGGTCACAGTAAATTGTCCGGACATTGCGACCAGCTCGGTCTCGCCGCGCCCCTCGTTCAGGACCGTACGACCGCGGCGCTCACGGCCGGACGAGCAGCTGGAACTCGAAGGAGTACCGGCTCGGGCGGTAGGTGTGGGTGCCGTACTCGACCGCTCGGCCGGTGTCGTCGAAGGTCACGCGCTGCATGGTGAGCAGCGGGGCGCCCTCCTCCTCGGCGAGCCGTTCGGCTTCGGCACCGGTGGCGGCGCGCGCGCCGATGGTCTGGCGGGCGCTGTGCAGGGTGATGCCGGCGGCCCTCATCAGCCGGTACAGGCCGGTGGACTCCAGCTGCGCGGTGTCCAGGTCGATCAGGGCGGGCGGCAGGAAGTTGCACAGGTAGGCCATCGGCTCACCGTGCGCCAGCCGCAGCCGCTCGATCCGGTGCACGTCGCTGTCCTCGGCCACCCCGAGCGCGGCCGCGACCTCGGCGGACGCCGGGACGACGGTGTTGACGATCACCTTGGTCGCCGGGCGCTGGCCGGCCGACTCCAGGTCGTCATAGAGGCTGCTGAGCTCCAGCGGGCGCTTGACCTGACTGTGCACGACCTGTGTGCCGACGCCCCGGCGGCGTACCAGCAGACCCTTGTCGACCAGCGACTGGATGGCCTGGCGGACGGTCGGCCGGGACAGGCCGAGGCGTGCGGCGAGTTCGATCTCGTTGCCCAGCAGGCTGCCGGGCGTGAGCGCTCCGTGCTCGATCGCGGCCTCGAGCTGCTGGGACAGCTGGAAGTACAAAGGCACCGGACTGCTCCGGTCCACACTGAGCTCGAGTTCCACGGTCGGGTCCACTTCTGGTTTCGGCACGGGCCGAGCGTAGCTCTACGCGTTGTTGACGGGAAGTCGTGTAGTTCGATTGTCCGGACATACGCATTGACAGCCTACGCACCGAACCCCCACTTTGTTTCCATGCGCATCGGGGTCATCGGTACGGGCCGCATCGGCACCATTCACGCCAACACACTCAGTCGTCACCGCGACGTCGGCTCCCTGATCCTCACGGACGCGGACGGCGCGCGGGCGCAGGAGCTGGCGCGCCGGCTCGGCGAGACGGCGGCGCCGGGCGTGGACGAGATCTTCAGGTGGGGCGTGGACGCGGTCGTGATCACCACCGCGACCTCGGCCCACGCCGAACTGATCGGTCGGGCAGCGCGGGCGGGCCTTCCGGTCTTCTGCGAGAAGCCCATCGCGCTCGATCTGCCTGGCACCTTGACCGCGATCGAGGAGGTGGAGACGGCCGGGACGGTTCTACACATGGGCTTCCAGCGCCGCTTCGACGCGGGGTACGCGGGCGCACGCGAAGCGGTACGGTCCGGGCGGCTCGGGCGACTGCACACCGTACGGGCGCTGACCAGCGACCAGGCGCCGCCGCCGGTCGCATGGCTGCCGCTGTCCGGTGGGCTGTACCGGGACACGCTGATCCACGACTTCGACGTACTGCGCTGGGTGACCGGGCGCGAGATCGCCGACGTGTACGCGGCCGGCTCGGACGCCGGGCCGGTGATGTTCCGTGAGGCCGGCGACGTCGACACGGCCGCGGTGGTGCTCACGCTCGACGACGGCACGCTCGCCACCGCCACGGCGACGCGGCTGAACGGCGCCGGGTACGACGTGCGCATGGAGCTGGCCGGGGAGCTGGACCAAATCGTGGTGGGCCTGGACGACCGTACGCCGATCGCGTCCACCGAGCCGACCGGGCCGCCCGCCGCGGACAAGCCGTGGTCGGGGTTCCTGGAGCGGTTCGGACCCGCGTACGAGGCGGAGCTGAACGCGTTCGTGGAGGTGGTGCGCGGGGAGCGGGCCAACCCCTGCGACGGGCGGGAGGCCTTGCAGGCGCTGCGGATCGCCGAGGCGTGCGAGCTGTCGAGACGGGAGCGAAGACCGGTCGCGCTCGGGGAGATTGCGGGCGGGGCCCCGGCGACGGCCATGTGACGGGCCCGGGTTCGCAAGCCCCTCGCCGACCGCCCCACCTACCAGCGCACCGGCAGACTGCGCATCCCCCGCATCAGCATCCCCGGCAGCCACTCCCCAGGCGGGCCGTCGAGTGCCAGGCCGGGAGCGCGCTCCAGCAGGGACCGGATCGCCGTGCGGGCCTCCAGGCGGGCCAGGGGGGCGCCCAGGCAGTAGTGGATGCCGTGGCCGAAGGCGACGTGGCCGCGGGCGTCGCGGCGGATGTCGAAGGTGTCGGGAGTGGCATAGCGGCCCGCGTCCCGGTTGGCCGCGGTCAGGCCGACCATCACCGGCTCGCCCTTCTCGATGTGGATGCCGGCGATCTCCAGCGGCTCGGTGGCATACCGGAACGTCGCCGTCTCCACCGGGCCCTCGTGGCGCAGCATCTCCTCCACCGCACCGTCGAGGAGGGTCATGTCGGCGCGCAGGGCGGCGAGTTGACCGGGGTGGGTGAGCAGCGCGTGCACGCCGCTGGTGATGAGGTTGACCGTCGTCTCGTGGCCGGCGATCAGCAGGATGAAGGCCATCCCCCGCAGTTCGTCCGGGGAGAGCCGGTCGCCGTCCTCGGCCGTGGTGCGGATCAGGTCGCTCAGCAGGTCACCGCTGGGGCCGGCGCACCTCTTGTCCTCGATCAGGTCGGTGAAATACTCGCCGAGGCGGACGAAGGCCTCGACCTCCTTGCCGGGGCTGGTGGGCGCGACCGACTCCGTCGACATCTCGCGGAAGGCAACGCGGTCCATCTCGGGCACGCCGAGCAGTTCGCAGATCACGGTCAGCGGCAAAGGGTAGGCGAGGGACTCCACGAGGTCGGCGCGGCCCAAGGGCAGCATGGCGTCGAGCAGGCCGTCGGTGATCTGCTGGATCCTCGGCCGCAGCTCCTCCACGCGGCGCATGGTGAACGCGCGCGAGATGAGGCTGCGCAGCCTGGTGTGCTGGGGCGGATCGGCGTCCAGCAGGTTCTTCCCGATCTTCTCCTCGTCGAGCGACTTCATGCCGATCTTGGCGCCGTCCTTGGACAGCCGCTCGTCGGCGAGCGCCGCACGCGCCTCCTTGTGTCCGACCACGAGCCACACCTCGGACTGCCAGTCGGGCAGCCGGACCCGGTGGACCGGGCCCCGCTCACGCAGGCGGGCGTACACCGGATGCGGGTTCTCGCGAAACCCCGGTCCGAACTCCCCCAGATCGATCACTCCCACCATGCCGCTCCCCCTCCCACACTTCGCCAACGCGTGGGGGCCCGCTCTAGTGCCCGTCGTCCTCGACTTCCTCCAGAAGTCCCGCGTCGTAGGCCAACAGGGCGATCTGCACACGGTTGTTGAGGTCCAGCTTGGCCAGGACGCGGGAGACATGGGTCTTGACGGTGGCGACGCTCATGAAGAGCTCCGCGGCGATGTCGGCGTTGGACAGCCCCCGGCCCACCGCGACGGCGACCTCGCGCTCGCGGTCGTTCAGGGCGGTGAGCCGCTCACGCGCGCGTGAGCGGCGGGTGTCGGCGGCGGTGCCGGCCGCGTGGGCCATCAACTGGCGTGTGACGGTGGGCGACAGGACCGGATCGCCGGCCGCGACCCGGCGCACCGCGTCGACGATCTCGGCGGGCGGCGTGTCCTTGAGCACGAAGCCGGCGGCGCCCGCACGCAGGGCGCGCAGCACCTGATCGTCCGCGTGGAACGTGGTCAGCAGCACGACCTGCGGCGCGTCCTTCCTGCTGCGCAGCCGCTCCGTGGCGGTGAGCCCGTCGACCGACGGCATCCGGATGTCCATCAGGACCACGTCCGGCCGGGAGCGGTCGACCAGTGCCTCGACCTCGGAGCCGTCGGCCGCCTCACCGACGATCTCGATGTCGTCGGCGCCGCCCAGCATGAAGGACAGCCCGGCCCTGACCAACGGGTCGTCGTCGACGAGGAGGAGTCTGATCGCAGTCATGTGCCTTACGTAATCACGGTTGTACGGCGTGGATGGGCCGGAGGGCGTGCAGTTCCCGCCAGGAACACGGCACACCTGCGTGACGCGCGGGGCACCTCTGGCACGCGTGCGCCCCTGGCTGCTCCGTTCACAACGGGGCAAACCGGGGCGGCCGTTGGGCACCCCGCTCCGGTACCGACGGCCCTCACCCCCACGGCAGCCGGGCCCGCACCTCGAACCCGCCGTCCGCGGTGGGCCCGTGCTCGAGTCGGCCACCCGTCAGCGTGGCCCGTTCCGTCAGTCCGATCAGGCCCTGTCCGGAGCCGGGTACGTGCGGCACCTCGCCCTCGGGTGCCGGGTTGCGCACCGATACGGAAAGGCCCTCGCCCGGCGCACCGGTCACCGTCACCGTGACCTCCGTGCCGGGAGCGTGTTTGCGGGCGTTGGTCAGGCCCTCCTGGGCGATGCGGTAGGCGGTGCGGCCGACGGAGGCGGGGACGGCGGCGGGGTCGGTGACGCGCTGGTCGAGGGTGACCTTCATGCCGGCCTCGCGGGACTCGGTGGCCAGCGCCTCCAGCGCCGCGAGGGTCGGCTGCGGCCGTCCGGAGTCGTCGGGCTCGGCGGCCCGCAGCACGCCGATGATCTCCCGCAGGTCCTGGAGGGCCTCGTGGGCGCTCTCCCGGATGACGCCCGCCGCCCGCGCGATCTCCTCGCGGGGTGCGTCGGGCCGGAACTCCAGCGCGCCCGCGTGCACGCTGAGCAGCGTCAGCCGGTGCGCGAGGACGTCGTGCATCTCCCGGGCGATGGCCTCACGCGCGAGCCGCTGCGCCTGTTCGGCCCGCAGCCGCGCCTCGTTCTCGGCGCGCCGGGCCCGGTCGCGCAGGCTCAGCAGGAGCTGGCGCTTGGACCGTGCGAGCATGCCCCAGCCGACCACCGCGCCGGTCAGCAACGACGCCAGAGCGACCGACCAGGGGTACGACAGGTCGGGCTCGGGGCGGAACAGGAAGTACACCGGGTTCAGTACCACGTATGTCCCGGCGACCCAGGCCACGTACCGGAAGGGCCGGTGCACGGCGAGGGTGAACAGGGCGACCATGCTCGCGCCGCCCGCGGTGCTGGAGACGAGGGCGACCGGGGCCATCACTGCGGCGAGCCCGACCGGCCAGCGGCGGCGCAGCCACACCGCGGCGCAGGAGAGCGCGCCGACCAACTGGTCGAAGACGGCGTATCCGGCGGGCAGGTCCTCGTCCTTCATCGTGTCCGCGGCCAGCAGACCGATGATCACGGCAAGCAGGAAGCAGGAGAAGTCGACCAACCAGTCCCGCGCGGTGCGCCGGGGCCGCCCGGGGCGCTCGGGGTCGGGGTCGAACTCCTTGATCAGGGCCGAGGGCAGCAGCCAGCGCCGCCCCGCGAATGCCTGGGGTGCGGGCACCTGCTTGTCACCACTCACGGTCGACAAATCTACGCAGTGCCGGGTCCCGGGGCGCCCTTGTGGGCGGGAGCGACGACCAAAGTCGCGGCATCGACGACCTTGGTTGCGCCAGTCCACCCGGAACGAGGACTTCCGTCGGCCATGGCTCGCCCCGCGGCCGATTGGCGTGGGGGGTCCGCGGGGCGAGAGTCATGGCATGAAGCAGTTGCTGGAGTTCCTGGGAGTCATCGCCCTGGCGCAGGGCGTCATGGGCCTGCTGAACGAGTTCACCGACTGGGACTGGGGTCTCGTCCAGGGGCTCGACTTCCTCGACGGCTTCGAGATCTACGCGAGCGTCGCCCTGCTCGTGCTGGCGGTCGCGCTGTTCGCGGCCGCCGAGAGCCGGAAGTCCGGATGAACGCGGACCGGACCTCCGGCCGGCAGCACCGTTCCTCAGTGCCGGCTGTGACCGTGGGGGGTCAGCAGCCGTAGTTGATCAGGTCGAACGACTCGTAGTGGTCGGCCGTGTAGTAGTCCTCCCGGTTCTCCTCACCGGTGACGATCCGGCGAGCTCCGCGGTTGGAGGACCCGGGCGTGATGACCGTGTACTCGTGGTAGTAGCCCGTCGACTGGCTCGGCAGGATGCCTTCCCGGTTCTGGAAGACGGTGCCGTCCTGCTCGTACGGGAAGGGGCCACCCTGCTCGATCAGGTCGAGCGTGTCGTGCGCCTGCGACGGCAGGTCGTTGTAGCAGATGCTGCCGACCGCCGCGGCCGCCGGCGTGGCAGTGACGGTGCCGCCGACGAGAAGGGCGGACAGGACGGCGGCTGCGGCGCCGATGCGAGTGATTCGTGGGGGGAATCTCATGGCTTCATGATGACGCGCGTAGACAGTGGCATGTCAATGTCAAGGCGGAGATTTTCCCGGCAAGTCCGATGAGTTTTCGGGAAGTTAACGTGCGCCCCGGCGTCCTCACCCGATCTCCATGAAGAGGTCGAGCGAGCACGCCGGGAGGCGGCTGATCAGGCGTCCTCGGGGAGTCCGAAGGTGCCGTACTCGGGGCGACCTGCCAGGTCGTACGAGTTGATGGCGACACCGGTGCTCGTGACGCTGCCGCCGCTGTGCTTGAACGCGGTGGGCACGGCGCCCTCCGTGAACAGGCGGTGGCCCGTGCCGAGCACGACCGGGAAGGTCAGCAGGTGGAGGGTGTCGACGAGGCCGAGGGCCAGCAGCGACCTGACGAGGGCGCCGCTGCCGTGGACCTGGAGCTCGCCGTCGACGCGCTCCTTGAGGGCGGTGACCTCCTTGGCGAGGTCGCCGCTCAGCACGGTGGTGCCGGCCCACCCGGGGTCGGTCAGCGTGGCGGACGGGACGTACTTCGGCAGGGCGTTCAGCTTGGACGAGACCGGGTCGGCCGGGTCGGTCACCTTCGGCCAGAACGCGGCGAAGATGTCGTACGTACGGCGTCCGAGGAGGAAGGCGGCCGGGCGGGTGAAGACCCCGTTCATGAACTCGCCGAAGTCGTCGTCGGCGTACGGAAAGCTCCAGCCGCCGTGCTCGAAGCCGCCGCGGGTGTCCTCCTCCGGGCCACCCGGCGCCTG
Source organism: Streptomyces sp. R11 (assembly GCF_041051905.1). Lineage (NCBI taxonomy): Bacteria > Bacillati > Actinomycetota > Actinomycetes > Kitasatosporales > Streptomycetaceae > Streptomyces > Streptomyces sp. R11. The sequence continues at coordinate 7,381,759 of NZ_CP163432.1, read as the reverse complement.
GTAGACGTTGTCGAGCGTGACGAAGAGGGTGGAAACGAGCTTGCCCATGAGGAGTGCCTCTTTTCCGGTTTCCGGTTTTCCGGGGCGAGATCTGCTGTCATCACCTCAGACCCCGCCGACACCCGCAACTCATCGCCGGGCCGTGTTCCGCCGAGCCTTCCCCGGCACCTCGGTGTCCGTTCGCCGCCAGCACTTCGGCCCCGGCGGCGCTGGGATGGACCCATGACTACAACGCACGCACCCCTGACAACCACTTACGGACCCCTGCACGGCAAGGTCGCCCTGGTCACCGGCGCCGGCCGAGGCATCGGCGCCGCCACGGCGCTGCGGCTCGCCCGGGACGGCGCGGACGTCGCCGTGACCTACGTGAACGGCAAGGAGGCCGCCGAGGAGGTCGTACGGGCCGTCGAGGAGTTGGGGCGGCGGGCCGTGGCCCTGCGGGCGGACTCGGCGGACGCGGACGAGGCGTCCGGCGCCGTGGAGCGCACCGTCGAGGAGCTCGGCGGCCTGGACGTGCTGGTGAACAACGCCGGCGTCGGCGTCCTGGGACCGCTGGCGGGCCTGTCGCTCGCGGACGTGGACCGGGTCCTCGCGGTGAACGTCCGGGGCGTCTTCCTGACCTCCCAGGCGGCGGCCGCCCGGATGAGTGCCGGGGGCCGGATCATCACGATCGGCTCCTGCATGGTCCAGCGGGTGCCGGGCCCCGGCGGAACTCTCTACGCGACCAGCAAGTCGGCCCTGATCGGCCTGACGAAGGCCCTGGCACGTGAGCTGGGTCAGCGCGGCATCACGGCGAACGTCATCCACCCCGGCCCCATCGACACCGACATGAACCCGGCCGACGGCCCCTACGCGGCCGACCAGTCGGCACTGACCGCACTGGGCCGCTTCGGCACGGCCGACGAGGTGGCGTCGATGGTCGCGTACCTGGCCGGGGCGGCCTACGTGACGGGTGCGGAGTTCGCGGTGGACGGCGGCCACGCGGCCTAGCTGTGCTGTTCGGGAACGTTGGTGACAGGCGACCGGTCAGCACACCTAGCGCCTGCGGTGGGTCCGGTCTCCCCTGGGGCCGGACCCACGACCCCGTTTCGGCCTTGGCGCACCGGTGTTGGAGTTCCGGTGCGCCACCGGCGTCAGCCGCCCAGCTCCTGGTGCCGCGCCGCCAGGCCTGCCGTTCCCTGCTCCGTCAGCGAGCCGTGCAGCCGCAGGCGGGAGATGCCGCCGTCCGGGAAGATGTCCACGCGCGCGTGCGTGCCCACGGCGGGGTTCGGCAGGACGAAGCGGTGGTTCGTGTCGGGCTGGAGGCGGGTGCGCGGCAGGATCTCCGTCCACTCACCGTCCTCGCCGTCCTTCACCGAGACGGCGGCCCAGCCGGCGCTGTTGCCCTTCAGGTAGGCCGTGTCGATCTCGATCGCCCGGATCTGGGACTGGGCGACGAGGCGGTAGCGGATCCAGTCGTTGCCCTGGTCGCGGCGTCGGCGCGTCTCCCAGCCGTCGTCCATCTTGCGGGAGCGGCCCGGCTGGATGGTGTTCGTGGCGGGCGAGTAGAAGAGGTTGGAGGCGTCCTCGACCTGGCCGCCGTTCTCCAGGGCGACGACGTCGAAGGTGCCGAGCACCTCCAGCCACTGCGGATCCGGCGCCACCTCGCCGTACACGCGCAGGCGCGCGATGCCGCCGTCGGGGTGCTGGTTGACGCGCAGGTGGGTGAAGCGCTGCTCGACGTCGATGGCGAAACCATTCTCCGCATGCCCGCCCACCGGCGTGCGCGGCACCAGCGTCGTCCACTTCACGTCGTCCGCCAGCAGCTCCTGCGGCGACGGCGAACCCGGCACCGACGTGGCCTCGATGGACACCGCCTGCGGATAGTTGCCGCGGAAGTGGGCCGTGTCGACGACGATCCCGCGGATCACGCCGGGCGCGCCGAGGCGGACCAGCGCCCAGTCGTGGTCCTCGGCCGTCGGCCACGGGTGCTCGGCGGAGGCACCGCGCCGCCGCCGGGTCTCCCAGCCGTCCATGATCTTGCCCTTGTGCCCGAAGTGCTCGGGGTCGAACTCGGCCCGCTCGGGCAGCAGGAGGTTCTCGCGCTGGGCGAAGAACTCGTCGTTGGCGGCGATGACACCGGCGCCCAGCCCGCGGTCGGCGAGGTTGGCGTACTGGGTGAACGGGAAGTCGGCGGTGCGGTGGTCGGCGTAGGGGTCGCCGCCGCCGTAGGGGTTCGCGTCGCCGGTGAAGCTGGGTATCGCCGTCACGGTGATCAGGTCTGCCTTTCGCATTCGATGGGTGGGATTCAGTTGGTCCGGGTGAGCAGTCGCCCCTTCGGGTCGGTGAACTCGCCGTCCGCGACGATGCGTTCGCCGCGCAGCCAGGTGGACTTCACGACGCCGTACAGGGTCTTGCCCGCGTACGCCGTCACGCGGTTGCGGTGCTGGAGGGCGGCCGGGTCGACGGTGAACGTCTCGTCGGGCGCGAGGACGGCGAAGTCGGCGTCACGGCCCGCCTCGATGGCGCCCTTGCGGTCGTCGAGTCCGACGAGCTCCGCCGTCCGCGCGGACATCCAGCGGACCACGTCCTCCAGGCCGTGCCCGCGCTTACGGGCCTCGGTCCATACGGCCGCCAGGCTCAGCTGGAGTCCGGAGATGCCGCCCCAGGCCGTCGCGAAGTCGTCGGTCTTCAGGTCGGCCGTGGACGGGGAGTGGTCGGTGACGATGCAGTCGATCGTGCCGTCGGCCAGCGCCTGCCACAGCAGGTCCTGGTTGGCGGACTCGCGGATCGGCGGGCAGCACTTGAACTCGCTGGCGCCGTCCGGGACTTCCTCGGCGGTGAGGGTCAGGTAGTGCGGGCAGGTCTCGACGGTGACCCGGACGCCGTCCGCCTTCGCCTCGGCGATCAGCGGCAGGGCGTCGCTGGACGACAGGTGCAGCACGTGCACGCGTGCGCGCAGGGCCTTCGCCTCGCGGATGAGCTGGGCGATGGCCGTGTCCTCGGCGTCCCGGGGGCGGGAGGCCAGGAAGTCGGTGTACTTCGGTCCCGGCTGCTGCGGGGCGGAGGCGAGCAGGTGCGGGTCCTCGGCGTGCACGATGAGCAGGCCGTCGAACGCGGCGATCTCGGCCATGGAACGGGCCAGCGGGTCCCGCTCGAGGTGCGGGAACTCGTCCACGCCGGACGGCGACAGGAAGGCCTTGAATCCGAAGACGCCGGCCTCGTGCAGCGGTCGCAGATCCTTGACGTTGTCAGGCAGGGCGCCGCCCCAGAAGCCGACGTCGACATGCGCCTTGTCGGCGGCGACCCGCTGCTTGACGCGGAGGTTGTCGACCGTCGTGGTCGGCGGGATGGAGTTGAGCGGCATGTCGACGAGGGTGGTGATACCGCCGGCCGCCGCGGCACGCGTGGCGGTCCAGAAGCCCTCCCACTCGGTGCGGCCCGGGTCGTTGACGTGCACGTGCGTGTCAACCAGGCCGGGCAGCAGGACGTCGTCGCCGAGGTCCTCCAGGCGGGCGCCGGACGGGACTTCGGCGTCGTACCCGAGTACGGCCGTGATCTTGCCGGCGGAGACCAGAACCGAGGCGGCCCGTGTCCCCTCCGGGGTGATGACGCGCGTCGAGCGCAGCACCAGTTCAGCGTCGGACACCCGGACCCCTCTCTGCCGCCGTTTACTTCCGCGTAACGGAATTCAACTTTCTGTTGAAGGAGTCTCCGCTCCCGTTCCCGCGCCGTCAAGGGCACACTTCTCCACAGTGCACCCGCCCGCCACTCTCTGGACGTTTCCACAAAGCGGAATTACAATTCCGGGAAGCAGAACGTAGCTACGTACAAGCAGGGAGTCAACCGACCGACGGGTAGGCTTCTGAGCTCCCACCGGTCCCGAAAGGAACGCCGTGCCGACGTCCAGCGCCAGCACCACCGACTCCGCCAGGTCAAGCTCCAATGGTGGCGTCCAGTCCCTCGAGCGCGCCTTCGACCTGCTGGAACGGATGGCGGACGCGGGCGGCGAGGTCGGCCTGAGCGAGCTGTCCGCGAGCAGCGGGCTGCCGCTGCCCACCATCCACCGCCTCATGCGGACGCTCGTGGCGTGCGGGTACGTACGCCAGCAGCCCAACCGCCGCTACGCCCTCGGCCCGCGCCTGATCCGCCTCGGCGAGTCCGCGTCCCGGCTGCTGGGCACCTGGGCCCGCCCGTACCTCGCCCGGCTGGTCGAGGAGACCGGCGAGACGGCGAACATGGCGCTGCTCGACGGCGATGAGATCGTGTACGTCGCCCAGGTGCCGTCCAAGCACTCGATGCGCATGTTCACCGAGGTCGGCCGGCGCGTGCTGCCGCACTCCACGGGTGTCGGCAAGGCGCTGCTCGCCTCCTTCCCGCCGGAGGAGGTGCGGGCACTGCTGTCCCGCACCGGCATGCCGGCCGCCACGGAGAAGACGATCACCACGCCGGACGGCTTCCTCGCGGCCCTGGAGGAGGTGCGGCGCAACGGCTACGCGATCGACGACAACGAGCAGGAGGTCGGCGTCCGCTGCCTCGCCGTCCCCGTCCCCGACTCCCCCACCGCGGCGGCCATCTCGATCTCCGGCCCGGCAGGACGGGTGACCGAGGCGGCGACGGACAAGATCGTGCCGATGCTCCAGCAGGTGGCCGTCGAGCTGTCGGAGGCCCTGGCCAGCTCGGCGCCGACGGCCTGATCAGGTCCGGGGACTCAACGACGCGGCGGGTCCCCGAACAACTCCACCGCGTCCCGTACGGCCGACAGCCCCCGGGACAAGGCGCTCACCGAGCCGATCGCGCCCGCGATCAGCAGCAACGACCGGCGCAGGCGCGGGATTTCGGGGGCACCCTCGATCGTCATCGCGGCCAGCGCGGCAAGTTCGTCCTCGGCGATTCCCCGGTCGGGGAACTCGCCGGGATGCGCGGCGAGTTCGCGGCGCAGACGGGACACGGCCGTCCGCAGTCCCGCCACCCTCAGGTCCTCGTCGCTGCCCGTCACCGACCTCTGCCCCAAGCTCCGCAACAAAGCTCCCCCTCGCACGCCGTTGTGCGCCAGTAGTCACGCATCCCCCGTCGAGCGCCCCGGACGGTGGTCGGGCGCCGGGGACGCGGGTCAGTAAACGCCACCGCTGCCGGGCGCGCCACCGTGCGGACCGAAATTCAGCCCAACGGCACCGGCCGCGCCGGCGGACGTCGGGTATGCAGGACGCATGACTGAGAAAGAAGCCCCCCTGGTCGCGGGTCTACTGCTCGCCGCCGGGGGCGGACGACGGCTCGGCGGACACCCCAAGGCCCTGCTGCGACACCGTGGCCGACCGCTCGTCGAGTACGCGGTCGGGGTACTGCGCGCGGCCGGCTGTGCCCGCGTGCACGTGGTGCTGGGCGCCCAGGCCGCCACCGTACGGGAGCAGGCGGAACTCGGTGACTGCGTCCTGGTGGAGAACCCGGACTGGGCCGACGGGATGGGCTCCTCCCTGCGCGCCGGGCTCGACTCGCTCGCGGGCACGGGCGCGCGGGCGGCACTGGTGTCGCTCGTCGACCAGCCCGGCATCGGCCCGGAGGCGGTCGCGCGCGTGCTCGCCGCCTACGAGGACGAGGCATCGCTCGTCTCGGCCGCCTACGGCGGCGTACGCGGGCATCCCGTGCTCTTCGGCGCCGCCCACTGGGCGGGCATCGCGGCGACTGCGACCGGTGATCGAGGGGCACGCGCCTATCTGAAGGCGCACGAGGCCGCGATCGGGCTCGTCGAGTGCGCGGACGTGGCCCGGCCGTACGACATCGACACGGAGGACGATCTCACCCACCTTGAGTGAAGGCGGTGGCACCCAGAGCCACCTTGCCTCGACTCAGAGAATCTCGACATCAACAAACCATTGAACTTCCACCATGAGGAAACTAGTATCCACTGTTCAGAAGCGCCCGACTGCTCCACGGGCGCGCCCAGCCGTATCCGGGAAGACTGGCACCCGGTGCCAAAGCTCGACCGCTCGTCTCCGTAGTTCGCTGAAGGAAGTGACAGCTCATGTCCGCACCAGCGCCGTCCCCGCTGGCCATCGTCGACGCCGAGCCCCTGCCCCGGCAGGAGGAGGTCCTCACGGAAGCGGCCCTCGCCTTCGTGGCCGAGCTGCACCGCCGGTTCACGCCCCGGCGTGACGAACTCCTCGCCCGCCGTGCGGAGCGCCGCGCCGAGATCGCCCGCACCTCCACACTCGACTTCCTCCCGGAGACCGCCGCCATCCGCGCGGACGACTCCTGGAGGGTGGGCCCGTGCCCGCCCGCGCTGCAGGACCGCCGAGTCGAGATCACCGGCCCCACCGACCGCAAGATGACCATCAACGCCCTCAACTCGGGTGCCCGGGTCTGGCTGGCCGACTTCGAGGACGCCTCCGCACCGACCTGGGAGAACGTCGTCCTCGGCCAGGTCAACCTGATCGACGCGTACACCCGGAACATCGACTTCACCGACCCGAAGTCCGGCAAGTCGTACGCCTTGCGCGCGAACGACGAGCTCGCGACCGTCGTCATGCGCCCGCGCGGCTGGCACCTGAACGAGCGTCACCTCCAGATCGACGGCGAGCCGGTCCCCGGCGCCCTCGTCGACTTCGGCCTGTACTTCTTCCACAACGCCCAGCGCCTGCTCGACCTCGGCAAGGGCCCGTACTTCTACCTCCCGAAGACGGAGTCGCACCTGGAGGCCCGCCTCTGGAACGAGGTCTTCGTCTTCGCGCAGGACTACGTCGGCATCCCGCAGGGCACCGTCCGCGCGACCGTCCTGATCGAGACGATCACGGCGGCGTACGAGATGGAGGAGATCCTCTACGAACTCCGCGACCACGCCTCCGGGTTGAACGCCGGGCGCTGGGACTATCTGTTCTCCATCGTCAAGAACTTCCGTGACGGCGGTGCCAAGTTCGTCCTGCCGGACCGCAACGCGGTCACGATGACGGCCCCGTTCATGCGCGCGTACACCGAACTCCTCGTCCGCACCTGCCACAAGCGCGGTGCGCACGCGATCGGCGGCATGGCGGCCTTCATCCCGTCCCGCCGGGACGCCGAGGTCAACAAGGTGGCCTTCGAGAAGGTCCGCGCCGACAAGGACCGCGAGGCCGGCGACGGCTTCGACGGCTCCTGGGTCGCCCACCCCGACCTGGTCCCGATCGCCATGGAGTCCTTCGACAAGGTCCTCGGCGACAAGCCCAACCAGAAGGACCGGCTGCGCGAGGACGTCTCCGTCCAGGCGGGCGACCTGATCGCCATCGACTCCCTGGACGCCAAGCCGACGTACCCGGGGCTGGTCAACGCCGTCCAGGTCGGCATCCGCTACATCGAGGCGTGGCTGCGCGGCCTCGGCGCGGTCGCCATCTTCAACCTCATGGAGGACGCGGCCACCGCGGAGATCTCCCGCTCCCAGATCTGGCAGTGGATCAACGCGGGCGTCGAGTTCGAGAACGGCGAGCACGCCACCCCCGAGCTGGCCCGCAAGGTCGCCGCCGAGGAACTGGCGAACATCCGCGCGGAGATCGGCGAGGAGGCCTTCGCGGCCGGCCACTGGCAGCAGGCCCACGACCTGCTCCTGGAGGTCTCCCTCGACGAGAACTACGCCGACTTCCTGACGCTGCCGGCGTACGAGCAGCTGAAGGGCTGAGCCCTCAGGAAGCCGGTTTGTCCGAGTGGCCCAGGGATTTTCCCGGGGCCACTCGGTCGCGTACGGCCTGCTTGACCGCCGTCGGCTCGGGGAAGCCCTGCTCGCGGCGGTCCCAGACCACTTCGCCGTCGACGCGGACGACGAAGATCCCGCCCTTGCCCGGCTTCAGCGCCAGTTCGTCCAGCTCCGCCTCGAAGGTGGTGAGCAGTTCCTGCGCCAGCCAGGCCGCCCGGGGCAGCCACCTGCACTGGGTGCAGTACTCGATCTCGACACGGCCACTCATCCGAGGTGCACCGACCAATCCTGTTCCGCGGCCGGCTTGCCGTGCAGGTCGGGCACCTGCTTCAGCCACTTCGGCCGGCCTTCCTGTGACTTCGCCGCCCGCAGGGCCTGCTCGGCGGCGAGTTCCTCCCGGGTGGGGAAGTCGGTGGGGAGCCAGGCCGAGGATGCCCGCACGCGTGCGTGGAGGTGGCCGACGTAGGCCTCGCGGAGCGCGTCGGGCGTCTCGAAGCCGGGCTCGTCCGCCAGCCAGGCGTCCGGCACCTCGGCCACGATCCCGCGCAGCAGTTCCTCGCTCACCCTGGGCGCCAGCTCCGCGTCCGCGGCACGCACGTCGGGGGCGTAGTGGCCGAGGGCGTGATGGCGGAAGTCGTAGGACTTCGCCGGGTCCGAGCCGTCCCAGCGGTGGTGGAAGACGAGCGCCGCTCCGTGGTCGATCAGCCACAGGCGCGGCGGGACCGTGCCGAAGGTGGGCCAGATCATCAGGTTCGAGCTGTGCACCGTGCGGTCGACGTTCGTGGTCAGGGCGTCCAGCCAGACGATCCGGCCCGCCTCCAGCGGGTCGACGGGGAAGGTCTTCGCGACCTCCGGGGTGAAGTCCCGGGCGCCCGGCAGAAAGTCCATGCCGAGGTTGACCCCCGCGCTGGCGGCGTGCAGCTCCCGCACCTCCTGGTGCGGCTCGCTGTCCGCGACGGCGGGGTCGAAGTGGACCAGGACCAGCTCGGGGAAGCGCAGCCCCAGGGCACGGGCCAGCTCGCCGACGATCACCTCGGCGACCAGCGCCTTGCGCCCCTGCGCGGAACCGGTGAACTTCACGACGTACGTGCCCAGGTCGTCGGCCTCGACGACTCCGGGCACGGAGCCGCCGGACCGCAGCGGGGTCACGTATCGAACAGCAGTCACGTCGCGCAGCACACCCGCCAGGGTAAGTCAGCGCTCACCCGGCCAGCGGGTTCGGGAGGGGCAGATAGCGGGCGTCGGCGCCGTCCGCGCCCGTCCAGCGCAGCAGCAGGTTGGTCTTGCCGGGGAGCGTGGGTGCGGTGAGCAGGTCGGCGATCTCGGGAAGGTCGTGGCGGGCCAGTTCGCGGTGTACGGCGGGCCAGGGGTCGAAGCCCGGGTGGCGCTCGGCGAGGGCCGCAGCGACCTCGCACAGGTGGTTCACGACGAGTGTGTACACGAGCCGCTCCCAGCCGGCCTCACGGGACACGTCCGGCAGCACCTTCACGCCCTCGGCGTCCCGGAAGAGGGCCTGCACCGGGATGCCGTCGCGGTCGACGGCGACGAGCGTGTTCTGCAGGTGGGCCTCCAGTACGACGCCGTGGTCGGCGAAGGCCGCGAGGGCGGGCGGTACGACCGCACGCAGGTACGCCTCCCACCAGGCCGTGTCGCCGAGCGTGCCGCCTTCGAAGCCCTCCACCAGGCCGGCGGCGAGAATCGGAGTGGCACCGGGCAGCAGGTGGCCCTGGAAGCCGTCGCGCACGAGGACCGCCAGTTCCTCGTAGGCGAAGTCGGCGGTGCGGTAGCCGCGGTCGGAGAGCCAGGCCGCGGGGCTCGTCGCGAACGCGCGGGACGCCGCCGCATCGGTCCTGCGGAGTTTCAGCAGGTCGTGGCGCCACAGCCGACGGATGTCATTGGTGATGCGGACGTCCAGGCTGAACTTGAGGAAGAGGTCGCAGCCGGGGACGTACAGCGTGCGGATCGCGGCCGTCGGCCACGCCTCGAAGCCGGTCGTGCCGAGCCGGATCAGCCGGCCGTCGGCGAAGGCGTCCGCGAGTTCCGGGCCGACCAGGTCCAGCTGCCACGGGTGCGCGGGCAGCAGCAGGTATCCGGGCGGTGCCTCGCCGAAGGCGTCCAGGGCGGAGGTGTCGCCCTCCTCGACGACGGTGTCCTCGCGCAGGCCGAGCAGCGTCAGCGGGAAGCGGGCGTGCGCCTCGGGGGCGTACGGCAGCCAGGCCGCGGCCGGTCCGCCGCCACGCGCTTTGGGGGCGGGGTGGTAGGGGTGGCCGGTGAGGAGGCACTGCTCGGAGCGGAGGTAGGGATCCGCCGGCGGCGTCGCACGCGCGCGTGCGGTGAGCAGCGCGGCCACCGTGTCCCGGCTGTCGATGATCTCGGCGGGCAGTTCGTGGTTGGACAGGCCGGTGTGGCGGCGCAGCTCGTCGGCGACGAGCTTGACGAGCTCGGTGTGCCCGATGCGCTGCCAGGTCCCGTCCGCACGCACCTCGGGCTCGGCGGGCCGCCGTTCACCGAGCACCCGCAGCAGGCGGCCCGTGCCGTGCAGCCGGTACACGCGCCGCTCGCCCGGCCCGGGTACGGGCTCGGCCACCTCCCGGAGGAAGCAGTTCAGCAAGGGCGCGACCGCGTGGGCGTCGGCGGCGGACAGGGGGTTGAGGTGCACGCGCTCCACTCGTTCTCTACGGTCCGTTCAGGACGCAATCCACGGCCCGTTCTGGTCTGTCTCCACGGTCCGTTCCGGTGGGAAGACGATCAGTATGTCTGTCGTCGGCGCCTGGTCCGACGTCCTACTCGTACCCGAGGAGCCCGCCCGTGCACCGTCTCCCCAGCGCCGAGGCCGAGGTCGGCGCCGATCTGGCCGACGTACGCCCCGAACTCGCGTCGCGGTACGCCGCCGAGCTCCCCGGGGCCCGGGCGGCCGTGCTGACCCGGCTGTGGCGCGCCCTCGCGCACGAGCCCCTGCCCTGGGTCGCCCGCCGCGAGGCGGGACAGGAGGGCCTCACCCTGTGCCTTTCGGACGGGCGGCGGCTGCACGGCCCGCGTGCGGACCCGTACGGCACCGCCGCCTACGTCACCGCCGTACGGCTCGGCGAGAGGTCGTACGACGATCCGGCCCGGCTGCTGACCGACCTCTCCGTACCGCACGGCACGTCCTTCGCCGCCGAACTCGGCCACAGCGTTGCCTCGTTGGCGCTGGCGCGGGCCGGGCAGGACGGTCACCCGAAGGATTGGCCGGTGTCCGACTGGGAGTGGGAGCAGCGGGTGGTAGACGGGCATCCGTTCCATCCCAACTGCCGTTCCCGGCCCGGCTTCTCGGTCGCGGAGCAGCTGGCGTACGGGCCCGAGCACCGGCCGGTGGTGACGCTGGGGCTGGTGCCGGTGCGGGCGTCGGAGTGCCTGGCGACGGGTCGGTGGCCGGAGGGGATGCGGGACGGGGAGCGGCTGCTGATCCCGGTGCATCCGTGGCAGGCCGAGCATGTGCTCAAGCGCCCCTACGACCCCTACGGCGACGGGATCGCCGCGCACCCGCTGATGTCCCTGCGCACCCTCGCCCTCCCCGGCGGACCGCACGTGAAGACCGCGCTCAGCGCACGCCTGACGTCCTCGGTGCGGGACATCTCGGTGTACTCCATCGGCATGTCGGCCACGCTGTCGGACTTCGCGGCGCAGCCGGCGGCACGCATGGACGGGCTGCTCCACGTCACCCGCACGCTGGGGGCCGTCACGGCCAACTCCCCCGATCTGGCGGCGGTGTTGCGGGAGTCGCCGCAGGAGTACGCGGGATCCGGCGAGCGGGTCGTACCGGTGGCCGCGCTGGCCGGCACCGAGCTGCCCCGATCGCCCACGTGGCTGGCCGAGTTCACGCGTCTCGCCCTCACCGTGGGGCTGCGGCTGCTGGAGCTGGGGGTCGCGCTGGAGGCGCACGGCCAGAACCTGCTGGTGGTGCTGTCCGCGAGCGGCGCCCCGGTGCGGCTGGTCTACCGCGACCTCGCCGACATCCGCGTCAGCCCGGCCCGGCTGGCCCGGCACGGCATCCCGCTGCCCGAGCTGACCGGCCGGATCGTCACGGACGACGTGCCAACCCTGCGCCGCAAGCTGTTCGGCTCGCTGGTGGCCGGGGCGCTGGCGGGCACGGCGGGCTCGGGGGCGGCGTTGCGCGGGGCGCTGGAGGCGGTCGTACGCGATCTGCCGGCCACCGGGGACCTCGCCGCGCTGCGCCAGGAGCCGCTGCCGACGAAGGCGTTGACGCTGATGCGGCTGTCGCCCGGGACGCCCGGGGACCAGTGGGCGGAGTTGCCCAATCCGCTGGTCACCGAGGTGTTCTGACCTCGTTTTGAAGCGGGACACCTCTGATCAATAAGATCCGCCGATGATCACAAGAACACGGCTGGCGACCGGGGTTTGCGCCCTGCTCGCCGCGCTCGCGGCCGGGACGGCGTTCCCGGCCGGGGCGGTTGCCGATGAGACCAGCGCGTTGGCGCCCAAGGTCGACCTCGTCCTCGACGTGAGCGGCTCGATGCGGGCCAGGGACATCGACGGCCAGTCCCGGATGGCCGCCGCGAAGCAGGCTTTCAACGAGGTGCTGGACGCGACGCCCGAAGAGGTCCAGCTCGGCATCCGCACGCTCGGCGCCAACTACCCGGGCGACGACCGCAGGACGGGCTGCAAGGACACCGCGCAGCTCTACCCGGTCGGCCCGCTGGACCGCACCGAGGCCAAGACGGCGGTGGCGACCCTCACGCCGACCGGCTGGACACCCATCGGTCCCGCGCTGCTCAAGGCGGCCGACGACCTCGACGGCGGCGAGGGCTCCAAGCGGATCGTGCTGATCAGCGACGGCGAGGACACCTGCGCCCCGCTCGACCCGTGCGAGGTGGCCCGGGAGATCGCCGCCAAGGGCATCGGCCTGACCATCGACACGCTCGGCCTGGTCCCGAACACCAAGATGCGGCAGCAGCTCAGCTGTATCGCGGAGGCGACCGGCGGGACGTTCACCTCGGTCGAGCACACCGAGGAACTCACCGACAAGGTCAACCAGTTGGTGGACCGGGCGGCCGATCCGGTGGTGACGCCGGTCGCGACGACGGGCGCGGACCGGTGCGCCAAGGCGCCGACGCTGAAGTCCGGCCTGTACACCGACCGCGCGGAGTTCGGGCAGCAGCGCTGGTACCGGGTGGACGTCGAGCCCGGCCAGGAGCTGCGCGCCTCGGTGAGCGTGTCGGCCGACCGGGCGGTGAACCCCTCGTACGGAGTGCTGCTGCGGGCGGTGACCGAGCGCGGGCGGGAGATCGTACGCGGCGAGGCGGCGGGCAACGGCCGTACGGATGTCATGTCGACCGGGCTGCGCCTTCCGAAGGCCGAGGCCGAGGACGAGGACACCGCGACCGCTGAGACCGTATGCCTCCAGCCCACCCACTCCTTCTCGGCCGGCTCCGGCGTGCAGACCACGCCCGGACTGCCGCTGGAGCTGACCATCGACGTCGTGGACGGGCCGTCGCAGTCGAGCGACGTGGCCTCCTTCGGCCTCGGGCGCGGCTGGTGGCTGCTCGGCGCGCTGATCCTCACCGGCTTCCTCGCCGGTCTCGTCTGGGGCTGGCTGTCGCGCTGGCGCGTCGCGGTCTGGAGGACCAACTGATGCGGATCACACGTGTGTTGAGCGGCACGCTGCTCATGCTCGGGCTGGCGGTCGCCCCTGCGGTGGCCGACACCTCTCCCTCCCCCGGCGCTTCGGAGGACGGTGGCGCGCCGACCCGGGCGGGCACCTCCTTCCGGACGGCGACCGAGATCGAGCAGGGCCGGACTGCCAGCGCGAGCGCCTCCACGGGCGACTACCTGTACTGGTCATTCCCCGCGGACGCCGGCCTGCGCCCCACCGTCGAGGCCACGGTGAAGCTGCCCGACACACACGCCGCCGAGACCTGGCAGATCGACGTGTACGACGGTCTGCGCCGCCGTCAGGCCTGCCAGTACGGAGCACAGACGCGCACCGCGGCGGCGAACGCGGGCACGCTCGAGCTGACCTGCGTCCTGCGCACCGTCCGCGGCTGGTCGGAGCCCTGGGCCAATGACCCGCTGCCGGGCACGTACTACATCCGTCTGACGGTCGTGGACGTGCCCACCTCCGACCTCGGTCTGCCGGTCGGCGCCGAGGTCCGGGTCGACTCCAAGGACGTCGGCGGTTCGGCTGCGGTGGACGGATCGCTGGCGCAGCCGCTCGTGCCGGGCGTGGCCGTGAAGTCGCGGGAGGACGAGGAGAGTTCGTCGGCCTCGGCCGTGCTGTCCAGCATCGAGCCCGAGGACGGCTGGGCCTCCGGCTGGTGGTCCGACCGCTGGGTGTGGACGGCGATCGGCGGCGCGCTGGCCGCGCTCGCGGGTGTCGCCGGGTACGCGCTGACGCGCGGGCCGGGACGGCCGTCGCGGGTGCCGCGGGGCGCCTGACGGCTCGTCACGCCGACCGGCAAGGCCCGCCGTACACATGCGTACGGCGGGCCTTGCGCTGGTCAGACGTCGAGCAGCGCCTTGGCCAGGGTCCCGTCCCCGCTCACCTCGATACGGCCGCCCCGAACGGCGTCAGCCACGCTCAACTCCCCCCGCGCGACCGCCTCGCACGCCCCGGAGTCCAGCACCAGCCGCGCATCCGGTTCACCCGGAGCGGGTCCGTCCCCGTAGACCGGCCCGTCCTCGGCGCCGACGTACAGGTGGAAGTCCCCCTCCTCCAGCCGGACTTCGACGAGCCCTTCGCCCTCCAGCGAGCGCAGCAGAGGCAGCGCGAACCAGTGCGCGCGCACGGCGTCGGTGGGCCGTCGCTCGCCGAGCTCGGGCCGCCCCCACTCCCCCAGCGCCTGGAGGACAGGCAGCAACTCACGCCCCCGTGAGGTGAGTTCGTACACGTACGCCGCTCCCGGCGGGGGCAGCTTGCGCCGTGTGCTGATGCCGTCCCGTTCCATGTCCTTCAGCCGTGAGGCGAGTACGTCCGTGCTGACGCCCGGCAGATCGGCGTGCAGGTCGGTGTAGCGCCGCGGGCCGGCCAGCAGCTCCCGGACGATCAGCAGGGTCCAGCGGTCGCCGACGACGTCGAGCGCGCGGGCGGCGGAACAGTACTGGTCGTAGCTTCGGCGAGGTGACATGCGACGCAGTCTAGACATGTTGTTGGACTTTCCAAGCTCGAACTTGGTAAAACCAAGCAACACACGAAACCGGAGGGGCGAGCGCGCATGGAGTTCCGGCAGTCGAGCAAGCTGAGCGAGGTCTGTTACGAGATCCGCGGTCCGGTGATCGAGCACGCGAACGCGCTGGAGGAGGCGGGCCACAGCGTGCTGCGCCTGAACACCGGCAACCCCGCGCTCTTCGGCTTCGAGGCGCCGGAGGAGATCCTCCAGGACATGATCCGGATGCTCCCCCAGGCGCACGGCTACACCGACTCGCGCGGCATCCTCTCCGCCCGCCGGGCCGTGGCCCAGCGCTACCAGACGCTCGGTCTGGAGGTCGGCGTCGACGACGTCTTCCTCGGCAACGGCGTGTCGGAGCTGGTCTCCATGGCCGTACAGGCACTGGTCGAGGACGGCGACGAGATCCTCATCCCCGCCCCGGACTTCCCCCTCTGGACGGCGGTGACCACCCTCGCCGGCGGCAAGGCGGTCCACTACCTGTGCGACGAGCAGGCCGACTGGTACCCGGACCTGGACGACATGGCGTCGAAGATCACGGACCGCACCCGCGCCGTGGTCATCATCAACCCGAACAACCCGACCGGCGCGGTGTACCCCAAGGAGATCCTGGAGGGCATCCTCGACCTCGCCCGGCGCCACGGCCTGATGGTCTTCGCCGACGAGATCTACGACCAGATCCTCTACGACGACGCCGTGCACCACTCGGTCGCGGCCCTCGCCCCCGACCTGGTGGTCCTCACCTTCTGCGGCCTGTCGAAGACGTACCGGGTGGCGGGATTCCGCTCCGGCTGGCTCGTCGTCACCGGCCCGAGGCAGCACGCGAAGGACTATCTGGAGGGCCTGACGATGCTGGCCTCCATGCGGCTGTGCGCCAACGCACCCGCCCAGTACGCCATCCAGGCCGCGCTCGGGGGCCGCCAGTCCATTCGCGAGCTGACCGTGCCGGGCGGGCGGCTGTACGAACAGCGCAACGTGGCCTGGGAGAAGCTCAACGAGATCCCCGGTGTGTCGTGTGTGAAGCCGAAGGGCTCGCTGTACGCGTTCCCGCGCCTCGACCCCGAGGTCTACAAGATCCACGACGACGAGAAGTTCGTCCTGGACCTGCTGCTGCGGGAGAAGATCCAGGTCGTGCAGGGCACCGGCTTCAACTGGCCGACCCCCGATCACTTCCGGATCCTGACCCTGCCGTACGCGGACGACCTGGAGGCGGCGATCGGGCGGATCGGGCGGTTCCTGAGCGGGTATCGGCAGACCTGAGCTCCGGGGTGGGTAGAACCCGGGCATGAGTACCCGCCCTCTGCTGCTCCTCGACGTGGACGGCCCTCTCAACCCGTTCCGCGCCCCGTACCTCCGCCATCGCGGCTACGTGACGTGCCGGCTGCACCCCGCCAACTGGTCCGCCCGGCAGCGGCCGGGGTCCCGGCGGCTGCGCCGGGGCTTGAAGGTGCGCCTGCATCCGGGGCACGGCGAGCGGCTGCTGGCGCTGCCGTACGAGCTGGCGTGGGCCACCACCTGGCAGCACCAGGCCAACGAGATGATCGGGCCGGTGATCGGACTGCCGGGTGATCTGCCGGTCGTCGAGTGGCCCGAGCTGTTCGGGACGGATCCGGACGGGCTGTACTGGAAGACCCGGCACGTGGTCGCGTGGGCGGCGGGGCGGCCCTTCGTCTGGGTCGACGACATGATCACCGACCTGGACGTACGGCATGTCGCGGCCCACCATGACGCGGCCGCGCTGCTCGTGCCGGTCGACGCGCGCAAGGGGCTGCGCGAGCGGGACTTCGCGGAGTTGGAGCGCTGGGCTCTTAGCCTGGAGACATGAGTGATCTCTTTCTCGTCCGGCACGGCGAGACCGCTTGGTCGCGGTCCGGGCGGCACACGGGCTGGACGGACGTACCGCTCACCGAGCACGGGCGGGAGGAGGCGCGGCGGCTGGTGCCGATGATCCGCTCGCACCGGATCGGGGCGGCGTTTGTCAGCCCTTCGCAACGGGCGCGGGAGACCGCCGAGCTGATCGGGCTGCACGACGTGCGGGTCGACGCCGATCTGCGGGAGTGGGACTACGGCGGCTACGAAGGCATCACGACCGTCGAGATCCAGCGTGAGCGGCCGGGGTGGTTCCTGTTCTCGGACGGGGTCGCGCCGGGGCCGCCCGACCATCCCGGGGAGAGTCCGGAGCAGGTCGGGGAGCGTGCCGACCGGATGCTGGCCAAGGTGGACGCCGCCTTCGCCAACACCGAGGGGTGCGTGGTGCTCGTGGCGCACGGTCACTTCCTGCGGGTGCTCACGGCGCGGCGGCTCGGACTGCCGGCTGCAGACGGGGCACTGTTCCAGCTGGCGACGGGGACGCTGTGCCGGCTGGGTACGGAGCACGGTCGGCCCGTGATCGCCGGGTGGAATGTCAGACCCGGGTCGTAACCTTCCCAGCGGATGGGCCGGTCCTGCCTGGGGGTGGGGCCGACGCCGTGCCCGGCGATCGGGCCGGCGCCCCAGCGCCCGGGAAGGAGCACGCCGTGACTCGACCGCCGACCGCCGCCCAGCGGCGTGTCATCGATGCCGCCGACCCCGTCACCGGGCGGCTGAGGGGCACGGAGGCCCAGCTCGCGGCGCTGGTGAAGCGGGGGCTCGCCTTCCGGCACCCGCGGCCGCCGCACGATCACTTTCTGACGCCGGCGGGGCATCGCATACGGGAGGCCGAGCCCTCCGAGCCGGCGGCTCCCGCGGAGCCCGCGGCTGCCGCGGCCGGCGGTGTGTTCGCGGCGCGGATCGGCGGCGAGGAGGACGCCCTGAGGACGGGGTCGGCGCGGCTGCGTGAGGTGCGGGGCGCCTGGCAGGGCCTGCTGGAGCTGCGCCGGATGACCAATCCGGACGGGGCGACGGACCGGCCGTGCGCGTGGGAGCGTACGCATCTGGTGCAGGCCGCCGCGCTCGCCCTGGAGGCCGCCGGGCACCGTCCGGCCGAGCAGGACTCCGAGGAGGGGTACCGGGTGCGGGCCACCCCGCAGCCCGAGGCGATCGCCGTGCGCGAGCCGGACGCCGCGCGTCTGCGGGAGTGCGCGGCCACACTGGAGAAGGCGGGTTGGCAGGTCGGCGAGTACACCGAGCCTCGCACAAGAGCGCGATATCTACTGGCATCCCCAAGACGGATGTAGAGGGCACATGCCAGGATCGGAACGATCAGAACCGCAGGCGAAAGGGAAGTCGTGACCGAGCCGTTTTCCGTTCCGGTGACCGTCCGAGGGTACGAGACGGATGTGCAGGGACACCTCAACCAGGCGGTGTACCTGAACTATGCGGAACACGCCCGCTGGGCGCTGCTGCATTCGGCCGGGATCAGCCAGACCGGCCTCACCTCCAAGGGCGTGGGGCCGGTGGCCCTGGAGACGACCATCCGCTACAAGAACGAGCTGCTCGCGGGCGACGAGGTCGAGGTGACGTGCGCCTTCACCTGGGGCGGCGGCAAGACGTTCACCATCGAGCAGACCATCCGCAAGACCGACGGCACGGTCGCGGCCGAGATCACGGCGGTGGGCGGAATCCTGAACCTCCAGGAGCGCAGGCTGGTCGCGCGTCCCGACGAGGTCTTCAAGGAGCTGGCGTCGGACCCGAGCCTGTTCGGGCTCTAGTCACGCCTTCGGGCTCCGGTCACACCAGCTCCGGCGCGTGCTCCTCGTCATAGGCGGCACGCGACTCGGCGATGTAGACCCTGTTCCGCTCGGCCCAGTCGGTCAGGCGCTGCAAAGTCTCGTGCAACTCCCGCGCCACCGGCGTCAGTTCGTATTCCACCTTCGGCGGCACCGTCGGATGGACGGTGCGGGTGACGAGGCCGTCGCGCTCCAGATTGCGCAGGGTGAGGGTCAGCATCCGGCGGCTGATGCCCTCGATGCTGCGCTCCAACTCGGTGAAGCGAATGGGCCCGTGCGCGGCGGCGACGAGGATCTGGACGCTCCACTTCCCGGAGACCCTGTCAAGAACTTCGCGGACCGGGCACGCGTGCGCGTTCACTGCCTGGACGGTTACACCGGTGTTCCTCTGGGACATCGAACTGCCTCCTTATGCCGCTCTCCCATGGTCACTCACGATGTACCCCGTTACAAGTCGTGCACCATTGGAGAATCCGGAGGCAGGACCGCCATGACGGCCATCGTCGAGTCCCCGACGCGCACACCACACCGAACGTACTCCCGCTGGGCGTCCCTCGTCGTCCTGTGCGCGGGGACGCTGATGACGATCCTGGACGGCAACATCGTCACGGTCGCCATGCCCGCCATCCAGAGCGACCTCGGCTTCTCGGGGCCGGGCCTCGCCTGGGTCGTCAACGCCTATCTGATCCCCTTCGGCGGGTTGCTGCTGCTGGTGGGCCGGCTCGGCGACCTGGTCGGCCGCAAGCGGATGTTCACCACGGGGCTCGCCGTGTTCACCGCGGCCTCCGTGCTGTGCGGGGTGGCGACCGGGCAGGGCGTGCTGATCGCGGCGCGCGCCCTGCAGGGCGTGGGCGGGGCGATGACCTCTGCCGTGGTGCTCGGCATGCTGGTGGCGCTGTTCCCCGAGCCGCGCGAACAGGCCCGCGCCATCGCGGTGTTCAGCGCGGTCGGCGCGGCGGGCGGGGCGCTCGGCACATTCCTCGGCGGGGCGCTGACCGAGGCCCTGAACTGGCACTGGATCTTCCTGATCAATCTGCCGATCGGGATCGTGGCGTGGCTCGCGGCACTCCGGGTGCTGGAGCCGGACCGCGGTGCCGGGCTCGGCAAGGGCGCCGACTACCCGGGCGCGGCGCTGATCACCGGCGCGCTGATGCTCACGGTGTACGTCGTCGTCGGCGCCGGCGACCGCGACCTCACCGCCACCCTGCTGCTGGCCGCCCTGGCCCTCGCCCTGTTCGTGGCGTTCACGCTCCGCCAGGCACGGGCGGCGCGTCCGCTGCTGCGGCTGCGCCTGTTCGGCTCCCGGCTGCTGAGCGGCGCGAACGCCGTGCAGATCCTGATGATCGCGACGATGTACGGCTTCCAGTTCATCGGCGCGCTGTACCTCCAACGCGTCCTGGGCTATGGCGAGTTGCTCACCGGCACGGCGTTCCTGCCGGCGCCGATCGCCATCGGCGTGCTGATGCTGGGCCTGTCGGCGCGGACCGTCGGCCGGTACGGGGCGTACCGGGTCCTGCTGGCGGGGCTGGTCCTCATCGTCGCGGGCATGGCACTGCTGAGCCGCGCGCCGGTCGACGGCTCGTACCTCACCGACGTACTCCCGCCGCTGCTTCTGCTCGCCACCGGCTTCGCCGCGGCGATGCCGGCGCTGACCGGGCTCGCGATGTCGGGGGCCCGCGAGGAGGACGCGGGGCTGGCGTCCGGACTCTTCAACACCACGCAGGTGGTGGGCGGTTCGCTGGGCCTGGCGGTGCTCTCGGTCCTGGCCGCGAGCCGCACCGAGGGCCTGCGCGAGCGCGGTACGGAACTGGTGGCCGCCACCGCAGCAGGCTATCAACTGGCCTTCCAGGTAGGGACGTTGATCGCGGTGGGCGCGCTGGTGCTCGCGGCGGCGGTGCTGCGATCGCGGCAGAACTGAGCACAACCATTCGTATACCCCGCGGGTCACATCATGCAGGAGCAACCCACTCCAATGGTTACCAGGGGGAAATATGCGATTCACCCGTTCCGTCCTGTCCGGCGCCGCGGTGGCGGCCCTGGCGGTGGGGAGCACGGCCGCCCTGGCCGCGCCCGCCTCCGCGGCACCCAACACCACCCCGCAGAAGGTCTGCGGCAGCGCCTACAAGACCGTGAACTCGGCACCCGTCGGCTCGCTGGGCACCGTCTACCTGACGTACAACGCCTCCAACGGCGAGAACTGCGTCGTGACCATCCGCAAGAACCCGGGCACCGCCCAGGACATGTCCGCGTGGATCTACGTCCCCGACACCGAGGAGTTCCACGAGGACAACGGAAGCTTCACGTCGTACGCCGGACCGACGTACGTCACCGGCAAGGGCCACTGCGTCGACTGGGGCGGGCACATCAAGAACGTTTACGTGCAGGTGACCGGCTCCAACTGCGGTTCCCTGAAGGAGAACCGGGTGACCTTCACCCGCTGATCCGGCCCCACAGGGACACCACTCGCCCCGGCAGGGCTCCCGGAGTTCTGCCGGGGCGAGCGCATGTCATCGCCGGGGGGCTAGGCCGCGTCCTTCCAGACCGTCATGTCCAGGCTCAGCGAGGCGAGTTCCGGCAGCGCCGTCGACTTGGTCTGGATCACGAGCAGCGCGAGAGGCGGTATCCGGCCACGACGGCCGGATCGTCCGCCTGGAGTGGCTGGAACACCTCAGTCGCGTTGCTCATCGGCCCGCTTCCCCCTCATCCCCTCAACCCCCGAACCCCCGGTCAATCATGAGTTGACCGAGGCAGAAGCCTAAGCGGAATTCGGATGCGGAAGGCCACGGCCACCTGGGAAGCTCCCACTCCATGGCCGCACGACGCATCAAACCCAGCCTCTACATCTCCGTCGACATCGAAGCCGACGGTCCCATCCCGGGTCCGTACTCCATGCTGAGCCTCGGCGCCGCCGTCGCCGGGGTGCAGGACGCCGACGGATTCACGGCTGCCGACCCGGAGAGGGACACCTTCTACCGTGAACTACGGCCGGTCAGCGAGGAGTTCGTGCCCGAGGCGCTGGCCGTGAGCGGGCTCGATCGGGAGCGCCTGCGCAAGGAGGGTCTCGACCCCGGCCTCGCGCTCGCGCAGTTCACGCGCTGGGTGCGTGAGGTCAGCGGCGACGCCCAGCCGGTGATGTGCGGCTACCCGGCGTCGTACGACTGGACGTTCCTGTACTGGTACTTGATCCGCTTCACCGGAGCGAGCCCCTTCGGGCACTCGGGCTGCCTGGACATGAAGACGCTGTACGCGACCAAGGCCGGGCTGCCGCTGCGGGCGGTGGCCAAGGGCACCATGCCGCGCGAACTGCTGTCGCGGCGCCGTCACACGCACCATGCGCTGGACGACGCCGTCGAGCAGGCCGAGTTGTTCGCCAACCTCATGGCGTGGCCGGGGCCCGGGTCGCCCCGGTGATCTCCTCCCCTGCCTCCATGGGGTGGGTGACGTCCTGCGCGTCGCGGCCCCTGCCGAGGTGGTTGAAGACGAGGTTGAGCGCCACCGCCGCCACACAGCCCGTCGAGATGCCGGAGTCGAGGACGATCCGCGCCGTCTCCGGGAAGGCGTGGTAGAACTCCGGCGCCGTGATCGGGACGATGCCGACGGCCAGTGAGACGGCGACGATCAGGACGTTGTTGTCCCGGTCCAGGCCGGCCCGGACCAGGGTCTGGATGCCGCTGGCCGCCACCGAGCCGAACAGGACCACGCCCGCGCCGCCGAGCACCGGGCGCGGTACGACCGCGATGAGCGACGCGGCCATCGGGCACAGGCCCATCAGGACCAGGAAGCCGCCGCCCGCGGCGACGACGTACCGGCTGCGGATCCTCGTCATCGCGACCAGGCCGATGTTCTGGGCGAAGGCGCTGCACATGAAGCCGTTGAAGAGCGGGCTGATCGCCGAGCCGAGGGTGTCGGCGCGCAGGCCCGCCGCGATGGTCTTCTCGTCGGCCGGGCGGTCGACGATCTCACCCAACGCCAGCATGTCGGCGGTCGATTCGGTCATCGACACCACCATCACCACGCACAGCGAGATGATCGCGGCGAGCTGGAACTGCGGGGCACCGAAGTGGAACGGGGTCGGGAAGCCGATGACGGCCGCGTCCGCGACGGGGCCGAAGTCGGTGACGCCGAACGGGATCGCGATCAGCGTGCCCGCCACCAGGCCGAGCAGGACCGCGATCTGCTTGACGAAACCCGTGGTGAAGCGGCGCAGCAGCAGGACGATCAGCAGGGTCCCGCCCGCCAGGCCCAGGTTCGTCGCCGAACCGTAGTCGCCGGCGGCCGGGTTGGGGCCCTGTGCCCAGCCGAAGGCGACGGGGAGCAGGGAGATGCCGATCAGGGTGATGACCGTCCCCGTGACGACCGGCGGGAAGAAGCGCACCGCCTTGCTGAAGAAGGGGGCGGCGAGGAAGCCGAGGAGGCCGGCCACGATCACCGCGCCGAAGATGATCGGCAGGGCGTCGGACTTGTCCTCGGTGGAGGCGACGATCGCGGTCATGGGGGCGACGCCGGCGAAGGTGACGCCGTTGACGAACGGCAGCCGGGCGCCGATCTTCCATATCCCGAGGGTCTGGAGGAAGGTGGCGAGGCCCGCGGTGAACAGGCAGGCGCCGGTGAGGAAGGTCAGATCGGTCGCGGAGAGGCCTATGGCCGCGCCGACGATCAGTGGTGGGGCGACCACTCCGGCGTACATGGCGGCCACATGCTGCAGGCCGGTGGTCGCCATTTTCAGGGCGGGGAGTTTCTCGTCGACTGGATGAACGGACTTGGCGGACACTGCGGCTCTCCTCCGGTCGGTTACACGGCGGCTCTGACGTGGGTTTCAGGGAGGTGGTGCGCGGTCGTGCGGGACCGGGGACGGGCCCGTTCCGGGGGAAACGGTGACCGTTCCGGGGCGCACGCATGGGCGCGCGCCCCGGAGACGGCCGCCATGGACCCCGCTCGGGTCCACGGCTGCCGGCCGGGAGCCGTCCCTCCCGGCCGGTGTTCAGGTGCCGTATCGGCGATACGGAACACTCCGCGGTGATACGGAGTTGGTTGCGCGGCGATATGGAGTTACTGCGCGGCGATCCTCGCCAGGCGCTGTGCCTCTTCGCGGGTCGAGCGGGCGATCGCGTCCTCGTCGGCCGTGCTCAGGCGTCCGTCCTCCACGATCTGGCGGCCGTTCACGAACGACGCCGTCACCGGGGCCGCCGCGCCGAAGACCAGCGCGGTCACCGGGTCGGCGATGGAGGCGTGGGCGAGCGTGTCCAGCTTCCACAGCACGAGGTCGGCCAGCTTGCCCGGCTCCAGCGAGCCGATCTCGGCGGCGCGGCCGAGGACCTGGGCACCGCCGTAGGTGCCGAGCCGCAGGGCCTGCCGGGCGTTCAGGGCGGCCTCGCGGTGAGCGCCGAGACGGTTGATGAGCAGGGCGTTGCGCAGTTCGGTGTGCAGCTCGCCGGACTCGTTGGAGGCGGTGCCGTCGACGCCGAGGCCGACCGGGACACCGGCCGCCAGCATGTCGGGGACGCGGGCGATACCGGCGGCGAGGCGGGCGTTGGAGGACGGGCAGTGGGCGACACCGGTCTTCGTCCGGGCGAAGGCGGCGATGTCGGAGTCGTTCATGTGAACGCAGTGCGCCATCCACACGTCCTCGCCGAGCCAGCCGGTGGACTCGAAGTAGTCGGTCGGGCCCATGCCGAACAGCTCGTGGCAGAACTTCTCCTCCTCCACGGTCTCCGAGCCGTGGGTGTGCATGCGCACGCCGAGGCGGCGGGCCAGCTCGCCGCCCTGCTTGAGCAGCTCGGTGGAGATGGAGAACGGGGAGCAGGGGGCGACGGCGACCTGGGTCATCGCGTCGAAGGAGG
Source organism: Streptomyces sp. R11 (assembly GCF_041051905.1). Lineage (NCBI taxonomy): Bacteria > Bacillati > Actinomycetota > Actinomycetes > Kitasatosporales > Streptomycetaceae > Streptomyces > Streptomyces sp. R11. The sequence goes on along the minus strand of NZ_CP163432.1, from coordinate 7,357,470 downwards.
AGTCGTGGTGCTGCTTGACGGTCTCCTCGGTCGCGGCCAGCGCGCCTTCGAGGGTCTCTACGGCGAAGTCCGGCGGCAGCCCGCCGTCCTTCTCGCTGCGGTCCATGGAGCCGCGGGCGAGGGTGAATCGGACACCCATGTCGCGGGCGGCGCCGATGATCGCGCCGGAGAGGTCGCCGGAGCCCTGCGGGTAGACGTAGTGGTGGTCCATGGCGGTGGTCACGCCACCGCGGGCCATCATCGCCAGCGAGCCCTGCGCGGCGGAGCGCACCATCTGCTCGTCGATGCGCGCCCATGTCGGGTAGAGGGCGACGAGCCAGTTGAAGAGGTTGTGGTCCGTGGCCAGGCCCCGCGTGATCCACTGGTAGAAGTGGTGGTGGGTGTTGACCAGGCCGGGAGTGACCAGGTGCCCGGTGGCGTCGATGCGGCGTACGACGTTCTCCAGGCCCTCGGGGGCCTTGCCCGCGCCGAGCGACTCGATGCGGTTGTCCGCGATGACGAGGTGGCCCGTGGCGTACTCGGTGTCGTTCGCGTCCACCGTCGCGATCGAACAGTTCTCGATGACGATGCGCTGGGCTGCTGCCATGATTCGTCCCTTTTCGACGAGGTGTGCTGAAGCGGAGGGCACGGCAGGACCCTGGGGGATTTGAGTACCGCGGCCGGGGAGCCTCACAGGCTCGCTCCTCCGGCCGCGGGTGCCGAAATGGAGTTGCTGGCTTACAGGTTGGTGAGGTCCACCGGGATCTTCGGCTCGCAGCCGTCCCGCAGGATGGTGGCCTCGATCAGGCCGTAGGGGCGGTCGGCGGCGAAGTACACCTCGTTGTCGTTCTTCAGCCCGAACGGCTCCAGGTCAACCAGGAAGTGGTGCTTGTTCGGGAGGGAGAAACGGACCTCGTCGATCTCGCTGCGGTTGTTGATGATCCGCGAACCCATTTGGTACAGGGTCTGCTGCAGCGAGAGCGAGTAGGTCTCGGCGAAGGCCTGGAGCATGTGCTTCTTGGTCTGCTCGTAGGACTTCTCCCAGTTGGGCATCCGCTGCTCGTCGTCGGTCCAGTTGAACCGCCAGCGACCGGAGACCTGGGTGGCCAGGATGCGGTCGTAGGCCTCCTTGAGCGTCGTGTACTTGTCCTTGACGTAGCCCCAGAACTCGGAGTTGGTCGAGTTCATCACGACGAGGTCCTTGAGGCCGGAGACGACCTCCCACTTCTCACCGTCGTAGGTGATCTGCGTGACCCGCGTCTCCTGGCCCTTGCGGACGAAGGAGTGCTTGACCTCGTCGGAGCCGATGAACTGCGAGTTGGCGTCGGAGGCCTCGATCCGCTCCCACGCGTACTCCTCGATACGGATCCGGGCCTGCTGGATCGGCTCCTGCGAGGTGACGAAGTGGCGGGCGAGGTGGATGCCGAACTGCTCGGCCGACTCGATGCCGTACTCCTTGGCGAACGCGTACACCGTGTTCTTGGTGGTGTCGGTCGGCAGGACGTTGGCGTTGGAGCCGGAGTAGTGGACCTCGTCCATGTCGCCGGAGAGCGCGACGGAGACGTTCAGGTCCTTGATGTGATGGGTGGCGCCGTCCCGCGTGATCTTTACGACTCGGTTCTCGGCCTTGCCGTACTGGTTCTGTCCCAGGATCGTGGGCATGTCTGCTAGCTCCCTCGGTAAACGGAGTAGCCGAACGGGTTGAGCAGCAGCGGCACGTGGTAATGCTCCCCGGGGTTCACGGCGAAGGTGATCGCCACCTCGGGGAAGAACACGGCACCGCTGTCCCGATTCGCGGGGGCGTCCTGCTGCGCATCGGCTTGCTTCTTCTCGAAATACGGCTCCACCGCGAAGTCGAGCCGTACGTGTGTGGTGCCCTCCGGCAGCGCCGGCAGGTCCTTGCACCGCCCGTCCGCGTCGGTCGCGGAGCCGCCGAGCGTCTGCCAGTCCGCGCCGCGGCCGGTGCGGGCCGCGAGCTGGACGGCGACGGCCTCGGCGGGGCGGCCGATGCTGGTGTCCAGAATGTGGGTGGACACGGAGGCGGTGGTGCTGGTGCTCATGGTCAGGCGTCCTCTTCGGTCTTCCTCGAAGATCAGTCTTCGTCGACGAGCCGGGCGAGCCGGATGCGGTTGATCTTGCCCAGCTCGGTGCGGACGATCTCCCGCTCCTGCTCCGGCGAGTTGCCGATCCGTTCCTTGACCGCGTCGCGCATCTGCTCGCCGGTCCGGCCGGTGGCGCAGATCAGGAAGACGTGGCCGAACTTCTCCTGGTAGGCGAGGTTCAGTTCCAGCATCTCCGCCTTGAGTTCCTCGGAGGCGCCGGCCATGCCGCGCTGCTCCCGGGACGAGGTCGGGTCGCCCGGCTTGGGGCGGCCGATGGGCGGGTGCCCGGCCATCGCCTCGGCCAGGTCCTGCGCACTCAGCTCGGCCATGGCGGCGTCACTGGCGGCGTAGAGATCGTCGGCGGTGGCATAGGGGCGGGCGACCAGGAGCCGGTTCGCCCAGGCCGTGGAGGCGCACGCCTCGTGGAGAGCGGCGTGGGCCGCGTGCTCCTCCAGGGCGTTGAACCGGGCCAGGCCCGGGGGCGTGGAATTCGACGTCACGGGAGCCTCCGTGGCCGCGAAGGGCCTTCGTACTGAACGGGCGTGCCGTTAGCTAACGCCCTACGACGACGAGACGTCAACACTTTGTTGAAAATTCGCGGTAACGAAACCGTGCGGGCCGCCTCAGGGGCACTTCTCCCGGTTCGGGCCGCTCAGGGGTTCTTCTCCCGGTTCAGGTAGTTGTAGACGGTGAAGCGACTCACTCCGAGCGCGCTCGCCACGGTCTCCACACCATGCCGCACGGAGAAGGCGCCGCGCGCCTCGAGTATCCGTACGACCTCCTGCTTGGCCTTGCGGTCCAGGTCGGCCAGCGGCTTGCCCTTCCTGCGCTCCATGGCGACCAGGATGTGATCCAGCGAGTCGGCCAGCTGGGGCAGGCGCACGGCGACGACGTCGGCACCCTCCCAGGAGAGCACGACATCCTCGGGGCCCGCCTCGTCCGGCGGGAGAATCTCGCCGCCCATGGCGTCGACCAGCGGCTTCACGGCCGCGATGAAGGGCTCGTCGCCGGTGCCGGTCACGCGTCGCCCTCCCCGACCACATTGACCTGGAGCGAGATCCGGGTGGCGCCGGCCTCCAGGCTCTTGCGCAGCAGGGCGTCCACGGCGGTGAGAACGGTGTCGGCACCGCCCTCCGCCGTGTTCCCGAACGGGCCGACGTCCACCTCGTCGAGCTCGGCCGCCTCGATGACCTCGCGGGCCGCCAGCGCATGCGCGGGCGCCTCGTCGAGGTCGAAGGGCTCGGTCGTGAACTCCACTCTCAATCGCACGCGGTCAACCTAACGCGCGGTGACGCTTTCCGCCGACCCCTCTTGACAAGCTTCGACACACGACGGCAATCTTCCAGTAAGCAGAAAACATCTTCCGTAATACGGAATCTCGACAAACGGAAGGGAGCGCCGGCGACATGGGATTCGCAGAGCAGCGCTTCAACGTCAACCTGTCGATCCTCTTCACGGAACTCCCGCTCCTGGAGCGCCCCGCGGCCGCCGCCGCGGCCGGCTTCACCGCGGTCGAGCTGTGGTGGCCCTGGGTCGACTCCCCCACCCCCGAGCGGTCCGAGCTCGACGCCCTGAAGAAGGCGATCGAGGACGCGGGCGTCCAGCTCACCGGACTGAACTTCTACGCCGGTCAGCTGCCCGGCCCCGACCGTGGCGCCCTGTCGGTCCCGGGCGAGGAGTCGGAGAGGTTCCGCGCGAACATCGACGTGGCGGCGGACCTCGCCGCCTCCCTCGGCTGCCGGGCGCTCAACGCCCTGTACGGCAACCGCGTCGAGGGCGTGGACCCTGCCGAGCAGGACGCGCTCGCGCTGGAGAACCTGGTCCTCGCGGCGCGGGCAGCCGACCGGATCGGCGCGATCCTGCTCATCGAGACCCTCAACAAGCCGGAGTCGCCGCTGTACCCGCTGGTGACCGCACCGGCCGGGGTCGGCGTCGTCGACCGGGTCAACGAGGCGACCGGTCTCGGCAACGCCAAGTTCCTCATGGACCTCTACCACCTGTCCATGAACGGCGAGGACCTGCCGTCGGTGATCGAGCAGTACGCCTCGAAGACCGGCCATGTGCAGATCGCCGACAACCCGGGCCGCGGCGCGCCGGGCACGGGGACGCTGCCGCTGGAGGAGCTCCTGGACCAGCTGACGAAGGCGGGTTACGAGGGCTGGATCGGCTTGGAGTACAAGCCGGGCGACAGGCCCAGCGCGGAGGCCTTCGAGTGGCTGCCTGCAGAACAGCGCGCGGCCCACTGAACGCCCTGAGGGCTGCCGCCCCCAGACCCCCGCTTCGGCCCTGAACGGGCCTCGCCCTCAAACGCCGGACGGGCTGATCGTTGCTGACCGGCGCCAATTCGCAGACGCACAACAGCAGTTCAGAGAGGTACCCCCAATCATGAGCAACCTCCCCAAGATCGCCTGGATCGGCCTCGGCATCATGGGCTCCCCCATGTCCGAGAACCTGATCAAGGCGGGCTACGACGTCACCGGCTTCACCCTGGAGCAGGACAAGCTGGACCGGCTCACCGCGGCGGGCGGCAGCGCCGCCGGTTCGATCGCCGAGGCCGTGAAGGACGCCGACGTCGTCATCACGATGGTCCCGGCCTCCCCGCAGGTCGAGGCCATCTCCTACGGCCCCGACGGCATCCTGGAGAACGCGAGGTCCGGCGCGCTGCTGATCGACATGTCCTCGATCACCCCGCAGACCTCGGTCGACCTGGCGAAGGCGGCCAAGGACAAGGGCATCCGCGTTCTGGACGCCCCCGTGTCCGGCGGTGAGGCCGGCGCCATCGAGGCCGTGCTGTCGATCATGGTCGGTGGCGAGCAGGCCGACTTCGCCCAGGCGAAGCCGATCTTCGACGCCCTCGGCAAGACCATCGTGCTGTGCGGTCCGCACGGCTCGGGCCAGACCGTGAAGGCCGCCAACCAGCTGATCGTCGCCGTGAACATCCAGGCGTGCGCCGAGGCGGTGGTCTTCCTGGAGAAGTCCGGCGTGGACCTGCAGGCGGCGCTGGACGTCCTCAACGGCGGCCTCGCGGGCTCGACCGTGCTGACGCGGAAGAAGGACAACTTCCTGAACCGGGACTTCAAGCCCGGCTTCCGTATCGATCTGCACCACAAGGACATGGGCATCGTGACGGACGCCGCGCGCAACGTCGGCGCCGCCCTTCCGGTCGGTGCCGTGGTCGCGCAGCTGGTCGCGTCCCTGCGTGCACAGGGCGACGGCGGGCTGGACCACTCGGCCCTGCTGCGGGCCGTGGAGCGCCTGTCCGGCGCCCAGGTCTGATCCGGGCCCGCCCCACACTTCCGGGCCGCGGCGCCGCTGACACCTGTCCTGTCGCGCCCAGGCGTCGCCGCGGTCCGGAATCACCTTCAACAAACCGTTGATTCTGTTCAACAAACTGTTGACGCCCGTTCGCCCCACTTCTAGGCTCCACAAAGCGGAAACAGTTTTCCGCTGACACCCGCACGGAAGGTCCACGATGTCGAAGCGCGTGCTCACCACCGAGTCCGGCGCCCCGGTCGCCGACAACCAGAACTCAGCCTCCGCCGGCGTCGGCGGCCCGCTCCTGCTCCAGGACCAGCACCTGCTGGAGAAGCTGGCGCGCTTCAACCGCGAGCGCATTCCGGAGCGCGTGGTGCACGCCCGCGGCTCCGGCGCGTACGGCCACTTCGAGGTCACCGACGACGTCACCGGCTTCACCCACGCCGACTTCCTGAGCGCGGTGGGCAAGCGGACTGAGGTGTTCGTGCGCTTCTCGACCGTGGCCGACAGCCTCGGCGGGGCGGACGCTGTGCGCGACCCGCGCGGTTTCGCGGTCAAGTTCTACACGGCCGAGGGCAATTACGACCTCGTCGGGAACAACACCCCGGTGTTCTTCATCAAGGACCCGATCAAGTTCCCCGACTTCATCCACTCGCAGAAGCGCGATCCGTTCACCGGCCGCCAGGAGCCGGACAACGTCTGGGACTTCTGGGCGCACGCCCCCGAGGCCACGCACCAGGTGACCTGGCTGATGGGCGACCGCGGCATCCCGGCGTCGTACCGCCACATGAACGGCTACGGCTCGCACACCTACCAGTGGACGAACGCCGAGGGCGAGGCCTTCTTCGTCAAGTACCACTTCAAGACGAACCAGGGCATCCGCTGCCTGTCCTCCGAGCAGGGCGCCGAGCTCGCGGGCAAGGACGCCAACTCGCACCAGACGGACCTGCTGCAGGCGATCGAGCGGGGCGTGCACCCGTCGTGGACCCTCTACGTCCAGCTCATGCCGGCGGCCGAGGCGGCCGACTACCGCTTCAACCCGTTCGACCTCACCAAGGTGTGGCCGCACAAGGACTACCCGCTGCAGCGCGTGGGCCGGCTGGTCCTCGACCGCAACCCGGACAACGTCTTCGCCGAGGTCGAGCAGGCCGCGTTCTCCCCGAACAACTTCGTCCCGGGCATCGGCCCCTCCCCCGACAAGATGCTCCAGGGCCGCCTGTTCGCCTACGCGGACGCCCACCGCTACCGCCTGGGCGTCAACCACACCCTGCTGGCCGTGAACGCCCCGAAGGCGACGACCGCGCAGAACTACGGCCGCGACGGCCTCATGGCGACCAACTCCCAGGGCCGCGGGGCGAAGAACTACGAGCCGAACTCCTACGACGGCCCGGTAGAGACCGGCCGCCCGCTGTCGGCCCCGCTCGCGCTGACCGGCCACACGGGCACCCACGAGGCGCCTCTGCACACCAAGGACGACCACTTCTTCCAGGCCGGCGAGCTCTACCGCCTGATGTCCGCCGAGGAGAAGTCCCGCCTGATCGCGAACATCGCCGGTGGCCTGTCCCAGGTCTCCCGCGACGACGTGATCGAGAAGAACCTGGCCCACTTCCACGCCGCCGACCCGGAGTACGGCAAGCGCGTGGAGGAGGCGGTCCGCGCCCTGCGCGAGGACTGAACCCCAAGGCTGCGTCCGTCTCCTGACGGGAGGTCATGAGACGGACGCATCGCCCGCATCGGCGCCGAGCGACCCGGATGAGGGGTGGTCGCTCGGCTCGGGCGCGGGCAACACGAGGACCGCGGCGGCGTGCGAGCCAGTGCGGTGGTAAAGGTCCCGGTCTCCTTCTTCGACCTGAGGGAAGGAGCACCCGGTTCCGTCGCAACCGCCGCGGTCCCGAACCCCCTCCAGACCCCGTCCGGCGGCGCGAACGTCCTGTCGCGCCCAGCCTCGCACCGTCGGACGGCCACAACCGGATATCTCACCGGCTGAAGAGCGCCTGGTACGGACGGTCCCGTACCAGGCGCTCTTCGGTGTCCTCCGGCATGCGGATCCGGCGCTTTCGGAGGAGCCTGAAGGCATGGCAGCACATCCGACCGAGCATCCGCACGTCGTCGTGCACGCGCCTGCGCTGGACGGCTCCAGGCGGGTCACCGAGGGCGACGCGACCCTGGGCATCGCCACACACGTCGACGACGTCAGCGAGATCCTGCGGCTCGCCGACCTGTACGTCACGGACATCTCGCAGAGCGACTTCATCGAGTGGCAGGGCGGCGGCCCCGACGACTGGCCGGGACTGTCGGAGCACCACGAGGAGTAGGCCGCCACGTACGCCATCGGACGTACGTCGGCTACGGAACCCTCAGATCAACCTCTGAACAGACGCCGGGAGGCTTCAACCGCCCCCTGCCGCGGGCACATTCTCCTCACACGAGGGCCCGCCGGCACGGGGGCGGCGGGCCTTCTGCGGGGGAACGCGAAAGGGGCGGCCCATCCCTTGGATGGACCGCCCTTCGGCGACTTCCGGTGCGTCAGACCTTCAGCGTCCTGATCGACGTCGGCGAGTGACCCGGCTCCGTCGCGATCTCCTCGAACTCGACGACGTTGCTGATGTCGTTCGTGGTCGACATGGAGATGTTGGTGACGCGTTCCAGGATCGCCTCGACGACCACCGGGACCTGGTACTCCTGCGCGAGCTTCTTGGCCTGCTCGAGGGCGGCGCCCAGTTCGCTCGGGTCGGTCACGCGGATCGCCTTGCAGCCGAGGCCCTCGGCGACCTTGACGTGGTCGACGCCGTAGACGCCCAGTTCGGGCGAGTTGATGTTCTCGAACTCCAGGTTGACCTGGAAGTCGATCTCGAACGCCCGCTGCGCCTGACGGATCAGGCCCAGGTAGGAGTTGTTCACCAGGACATGGACGTACGGGATCTTGTGCTGCGCCCCGACCGCCAGCTCCTCGATCATGAACTGGAAGTCGTAGTCGCCGGACAGGGCGACGACCTGCGCCTCGGGGTCGGCCTTCGCCACGCCCAGCGCCGCCGGGATCGTCCAGCCCAGCGGGCCCGCCTGACCGCAGTTGATCCAGTGCCGCGGCTTGAAGACGTGCAGCATCTGGGCGCCCGCGATCTGCGAGAGGCCGATGGTGGAGACGTACCGGGTCTCAGGCCCGAAGGCCTTGTTCATCTCCTCGTAGACGCGCTGCGGCTTGATCGGGATGTTGTCGAAGTGCGTACGGCGCTGGAGGGTCGCCTTCTTCTCCTGCGCCGACGCGGCCCAGTCGGAGCGGTCCGGCAGCTTGCCGGCGGCCTTCAGCTCCTTGGCCACCTCGACGAACAGCTCCAGCGCGGCCTTCGCGTCCGACGCGATGCCGTAGTCCGGCGCGAAGATCTTGCCGATCTGGGTGGGCTCGACGTCGACGTGGACGAACTTGCGCCCGGCCGTGTAGACGTCCAGTTTGCCGGTGTGGCGGTTGGCCCAGCGGTTGCCGATGCCGAGGATGAAGTCGGACTCCAGGAAGGTCGCGTTGCCGTAGCGGTGCGAGGTCTGCAGGCCCACCATGCCGGCGTTCAGCTCGTGGTCGTCGGGCAGCAGGCCCCAGCCCATCAGGGTCGGAACGACCGGCGTACCCGTCAGCTCGGCGAACTCGACGAAGAGTTCGGCGGCATCGGCGTTGATGACCCCGCCGCCCGCGACGATCAGCGGCCGCTCGGCTGCGTTCAGCAGCCCGATCGCCTTCTCGATCTGGGCGCGGGTCGCGGCCGGCTTGTAGACCGGGAGGGGCTCGTAGGTCTCCGGGTCGAACTCGATCTCCGTCAGCTGGACGTCGATCGGCAGGTCGATCAGGACCGGGCCGGGACGGCCGGAGCGCATCAGGTGGAAGGCCTGCTGGAAGACGCCGGGAACCTGGGCGGCCTCCAGGACGGTCACCGCCATTTTCGTGACCGGCTTGGCGATCGAGGCGATGTCGACGGCCTGGAAGTCCTCTTTGTGGATCACGGCGGTCGGCGCCTGGCCCGTGATGCACAGGATCGGGATGGAGTCGCCGATCGCGGAGTACAGGCCGGTGATCATGTCGGTGCCGGCGGGGCCGGACGTGCCGATGCAGACGCCGATGTTGCCGGCGTGCGTACGGGTGTAGCCCTCCGCCATGTGCGAGGCGCCCTCCACATGGCGGGCAAGGGTGTGGTTGATCCCGCCGGAGGCCTTGAGCGCCGCATAGAAGGGGTTGATCGCCGCGCCCGGCACGCCGAACGCGTTGCTGACGCCCTCGCGCTTGAGGATCTCGACTGCCGCTCGGGCAGCGGTCATACGAGCCATTGAGTACTCCTGCTTCGGCTGTCGGATTCGCACTCCCGTCGCGCCCCGCGGTGAGCAATTCCGTGACGATGTCGATTCCGCCTGCGTTTTCCACATCGCGGAAACTATTTTCTACTATCTGGAAGCAATGTAAGCGGGTAGCTGAGGAGCGTCAAGAGGCGAAGACCGTCAACGGGCGGACAACCGGGCACCACGTGGAGGACGATGGGAGCGCTGTCCCGATGCGAGGTCGTCCTGGAGTGGGCCATGTCCGAGAGCGTGTCGGTGCGCTGCCCGGCCTGCCGGCGCGAGCATCTCTACGAGGCACCCGCCTATCCGTGCGCGTGCGGCGCGCCCGTCGCGCCGGAGCTCGATCCGCACGGGACCTCGACGGCCGTCACCCATCGGGCCTGGGACGACGAATGGATCGGTGTGCGCTGCGGTGCGTGCGGCCGGGAGAGCCATTGGCCGCGTCCGGAGGTGGGGTGCCCCTGCGGGACGATGGTGCGGGTGCCGGTGGCGCAGGCGGGGGTCGACACGGGGGCGGCGCGGCGGGAGACGCCGCCCGCGGCACGCCGTGCCTTTCAGCCCGTCACGATCCGCACCGCCCGTGACGCGGTCACCGCGGCCGCCGTCTATCTGCGGTGGCTCGGCTACCGGGACATCCGCCGTGCCGACCAGCGGCCCACGTCGGGGGTCGGCATCGCCGCTCACGGGCTGCTCGCGCAGGTCGACCCGACGGTCAGTCCGGCCTCGCTGCGTGACGTGGAGTGCCTGTGGCTGACCGCCATGTCCGAGTCCGCGGCCTGCGTCTACTTCTCCCTCGCCGGGTACGCCCCCGTCGCCCGCGTTCGCGCCGACTCCCTGGGCGTCCCCCTGTTCGTCCTGGACCTCACGGGCACGCCCCAGCCGGTCAACCGCCTCGCCGACGAGCTGGACGCGACGGGCGCCCGGTAATCCGCTCGCGCCCGACGCCGCCGACGACGGAGACTCGGCCCATGCACATCCGCCCGGCGACGTCCGACGACCTCCCCGTCCTGCAGGACATCGAGCGCGCGGCAGGAGCCGCCTTCCGCGACCTCGACATGGCGGCGATCGCCGACGACGAGCCGCCCACCCTGGATGTCCTGGAGCACTACCGCAGGGCGGGCCGTGCCTGGGTTGCCTGCGAGGCGGGTGACCACCCGGTCGGCTATCTGATCTGCGAGCCCGTCGACGGCGCCCTGCACATCGAGCAGGTCTCGGTCCACCCGGTCGTCGCCCGCCGCGGCGTGGGCCGCACCCTCCTCGCACACGCCGCCGACCGCGCACACGAGCAGGACCTCACCGCCCTCACCCTGACCACGTTCACCGAGGTCCCGTGGAACGCGCCGTACTACGCCCGCCTGGGCTTCAAGGCACTGGACGAGGCCGAGCTCACCCCGGGGCTACGGAAGATCCGCGCCCACGAGGCGGAGCTCGGCCTCGACCGCTGGCCCCGCGTCAGCATGCGGCGCGCCCTGGACGGCCGGTAGAACGACCGCCTGTTCGACGCGATCAGCCGCTGCTGTCCGCGTAGGTCTCCCGCAACTCCACCTTCCGCACCTTCCCGGACACCGTCATCGGGAACGACTCGAGGATCCGCAACCGGCTGGGGATCTTGTAGTGCGCCAACTGCCCGTCGCAGAAGGCCCGCAGCTCCTCCAGCGTCAGCGGATCGGCCGTGTCGCGCGGGATGACGCAGGCCAGTACCTCCTCGCCGTACCGTTCGTGGGGCACTCCGACGACCTGGACGTCGGCGATCTTGGGGTGGGCGTAGAGGAACTCCTCGATCTCGCGCGGGTAGATGTTCTCGCCGCCCCGGATGATCATGTCCTTGATGCGGCCGACGATCTCGACGTAGCCGTTCTCGCGCATCGTCGCGAGGTCGCCGGTGTGCATCCAGCGGCCCGCGTCGACCGTCTCGGCGGTCTTCTCGGGCTCGTTCCAGTAGCCGAGCATCACGCTGTAACCGCGGGTGCACAGCTCGCCCGACGTACCGCGCGGCTGGGTCACACCGGTCGCCGGGTCGACGATCTTCACCTCGACGTGCGGCAGGCCACGGCCGACCGTGGCCGTGCGGTGTTCCAGGTCGTCGTCCCGCCGCGTCTGGAGGGAGACCGGGGACGTCTCGGTCATGCCGTAGCAGATGGAGACCTCCTCCATGTGCATCTCGGCGACGACCCGCTTCATCACCTCCACCGGGCAGGGCGAGCCCGCCATGATGCCGGTGCGCAGGGAGGAGAGGTCGTACGACGCGAAGTCGGGGAGGTTCAGCTCCGCGATGAACATGGTCGGGACGCCGTACAGGGACGTGCAGCGCTCCTGCTGGACGGCCTCCAGCGTGGCCTTCGGGTCGAAGGACGCGGCCGGGATCACCATGCAGGCGCCGTGCGACGTGGCCGCCAGGTTGCCCATGACCATGCCGAAGCAGTGGTAGAAGGGCACCGGGATGCAGATCCGGTCCTGCTCGGTGTAGGCGATCAGCTCCCCAACGAAATAGCCGTTGTTGAGGATGTTGTGGTGGGAGAGGGTGGCCCCCTTGGGGAATCCTGTCGTGCCCGACGTGTACTGGATGTTGATCGGGTCGTCGCAGGACAGTTCCTCGAACGGGGCCGGCGTACCCCGCGCGATCAGAGCCTCCCAGCTCGGGTCCCCGATGTAGACGGTCTCCCGCAGCTGCGGGCACTTCCCGCGCACCTGCTCGACCATCGCCCGGTAGTCGCTCGTCCTGTGGCTCAGGGAGGCGAAGAGGAGCGAGATTCCCGCCTGGTTGAGGACGTACTCGACCTCGTGGGTGCGGTAGGCGGGGTTGATGTTCACCATGATCGCGCCGATGCGGGCCGTGGCGTACTGGACCAGGACCCATTCGGGACAGTTGATCGCCCAGATGCCCACCCGGTCGCCCTTGGCGACACCGCTCGCGAGCAGCGCGTACGCCAACTCGTCGACGTCGGCGGCGAACCGGGCGTAAGTCCAGCGCCGCCCGGACGGCACGTCGACCAGCGCCTCCCGGTCCGGCCACGCGGCGACCGCCCGGTCCAAGTTGGCCGCGATCGTGTCGCCCAGCAGGACGGTGTCGCTCGTCCCGTGGGTGTAGGACAGCTCTGAGCTCACCGGAAGTCCTCCTCGCGGTACTCGGCGTCGGACCCGGCCGCGGTGGCCTCGCGCAGCTCGATGCGGCGGATCTTGCCGGAGACGGTCTTGGGCAGGGGCGCGAACTCCAGGCGGCGGATGCGCTTGTACGGCGCCAGTGCCTCCCGTGAGTGCTCGAAGAGCACCTTGGCCGTGTCGGGGCCGGGCTCCCAGCCCTCCGCGAGGACGACGTACGCCTTCGGCACGGCGAGCCGCAGCTCGTCCGGCGCGGGCACGACGGCCGCCTCGGCCACCGCCTCGTGCTCCAGCAGGGCGCTCTCCAGCTCGAAGGGACTGATCTTGTAGTCCGAGGCCTTGAAGACGTCGTCCGCGCGGCCGACGTAGGTGATGTAGCCGTCGGCGTCACGGGAGCCGATGTCGCCGGTGCGGTAGTAGCCGCCGGCCATCGCCTCCGAGGTGCGGTCCGCGTCGCCGTGGTAGCCGGTCATCACGCCGACGGGGCGGGCGGACAGGTCGAGCGCGATCTCGCCCTCGTCGGCGCCGGGCGCGCCGGAGACCGGGTCGAGGAGTTCCACGCGGAAGCCGGGGCTGGGGCGGCCCATGGAGCCTGTCTTCAGGGGCTGGCCGGGGCTGTTGGAGACCTGGACCGCGGTCTCGGTCTGCCCGAACCCGTCCCGGATGGTCACGCCCCACGCCTCGCGGACCCGCTCGATGACCTCGGGGTTGAGTGGCTCACCGGCGGCGACGACCTCGCGCGGGCGGGTGCGCAGGACGCTCAGGTCGGCCTGGATGAGCATGCGCCAGACGGTCGGCGGGGCGCAGAAGGTGGTGACGCCGGCGCGGTCCATCTCGGCCATCAGACGGGCCGGGTCGAAGCGCGCGTAGTTGTGGATGAAGACGGTCGCCTCCGCGTTCCACGGCGCGAAGAGGTTGGACCAGGCGTGCTTGGCCCAGCCGGGTGAGGAGATGTTCAGGTGCACGTCGCCGGGCTTGAGGCCGATCCAGTACATGGTGGCCAGGTGCCCGATCGGATACGAGGTGTGGGTGTGCTCGACCAGCTTGGGGCGGGCGGTGGTGCCGGAGGTGAAGTAGAGCATCAGCGGATCGTCGGCCGCCGTCGGCCCGTCGGGGGTGAAGTCGGCCGGGGCGGCGTACGCGTCCTCGTACGTCTGCCAGCCCTCGCGCGCGCCGCCGACACTGATACGCGTGTAGCGGCCGGGCACCTCGTCGAACTTGGCGGTGTCCTCGGCCCGCACGAGCACATGCCGGACGCGTCCGCGCTCCACCCGGTCGCGCAGGTCGGCGGGGCCCAGCAGTGGGGTGGCCGGGATGACGACTGCGCGCAGCTTCATGGCGGCGAGGGCGGTCTCCCACAGCTCGGCCTGGTTGCCGAGCATCACGAGGACGCGGTCCTCGGCACGGACGCCGCGCGCCCGCAGCCAGCCCGCGACGCGGTCGGAGCGCTCAGCCATCTCGGCGAAGGACAGGCGGACCTCGCTGCCGTCCTCCTCGACGATGTGCAGCGCGGTGCGGTCGTTTCCGTCCGCGATGACGTCGAACCAGTCGAGCGCCCAGTTGAACCGCTCGGGCCGGGGCCAGGTGAAGCCCTCGTAGGCGGTCGTGTAGTCCTCGCGGTGCTCGAGCAGGAAGTCCCGCGCACTGCGGAACAGCTCCGTCCCCGTCGTCATCTGTCCTCCTGGTTACCGGACCTTGCCGGGCGGCTCTCTGCCATCGTGTAATCCGTGACGTGGGTCTCACTACCCCCGAACGGGGGTGTGCGCTCGGGAAAGTCGCAGGAAAGGGCGAGCAGGTGGCAGTGGACGCGGCCGCATCGGTGGAGATAAGGGGCGCCCTGCTGCGCCTGCGCCGCTCGACCGGGCTGCCGGTCGCCTTCGGCGGCCTGGTGGAGCCCGGGCGTCCGCGCGTGCGCATCAGCGAACTGAACGGCACGGCCACCGAGTCCCTGAGCAGACTCGCGGTGACCGCCGGCAACGGCCTGGGCGGCAAGGCGGTGGCCCTGGCCCGTCCGTGCGCGGTCACGGACTACTCCGCCTCGCGGCAGATCACCCACGAGTACGACGCGGCCGTCGCCGTTGAGGGACTGCGTTCGGTGCTGGCGGTCCCGGTCGTCGTACGACGCCGGGTGCGCGGTGTCCTGTACGGCGCCCTGCGCACGGCCCAGCCCCTGGGCGACCGCACGCTGACGGCGGCCGTGGAGGCGGCACGGGACGTCGAGCAGGCGCTGGTGGTGCGGGACGAGGTGCGGGGGCTGCTGGAAGCGGCGCGGGTGGAGACGGCGCCGGTGGAGACGCCGCCGGTCGACCGGGGCGCCGACTGGGAGCGGGTCCGCGATGCCCACACGGCGCTGCGCGCCTTGGCCCCGCGCATCGGCGACCCCGCCCTGCGCGCGGAACTGCTGGACGCCTGCGGCCTGCTGGCGGAGGACCCGGCGCGTGCGCCGAGCGGCGTGCGGCTGGCCCCGCGCGAACTGGACGTGCTGGCGTGCGTGGCCGCCGGCTCGACGAACGCGGTCACCGGCGAGCGGCTGGGGCTGCGGGTGGAGACGGTCAGGAGCTATCTGCGGTCGGCCATGCGGAAGCTGGGCACCCACACGCGCGGGGAGGCGGTGGTCGCGGCACGCCGGGCGGGGTTGCTGCCGTAAGCCTGCGGACTGCCTGCCTGCGATGAGCCTGCAGGCTGCCTGTCACGGGCCCGCGGATGGCCTGTCCTGGGGCGCGGGTGCCGCGCGGGTGCCCGTCGTTGGCCGGTCCACCCCGACGACCCTCCATTCATTCATCCGCGCTTTGAATTTCCCTATGCCCGTCGCTGTTATTTGCCTCACCATGTCGTCGGTCCGAAATTCAAAGACCTGTTGCCTAATATTGGCCCGAACACGACACACGGAGGGGAGCGGTGACCGTGCGACGGGACTTCAAGGAGCCTGCCGGCTGCCGCCCCGACCAGGTCATCGGCAGGGAGGAGCTGTTCACGGCGGCGCGTGAGCAGCTCGGGCGGGGCGGCAGCGTGCTGCTTCACGGACCTGCCGGAATTGGGAAGTCGACGGTCCTGCGGGCTTTGGCCGGGGAATACGGCGGCGCGGCACGCACCGTGTTGCGCTGCTCGCCCACGGAGTCGGAATCCCATCTTCCCTTCCTCGCCCTGGCCGACCTCCTCGGCCTGGTCCTGGACGAGGTGTCCGAGCGGCTGCCCGCCGCGCAGCGCACCGCCCTGGAGTCGGCCCTCACCGGCCGCGGCGAGTCCACCCTCCAGCGCGACGGCCTCGCTCTGCGCCTGGCCGTGCTGTCCGCCCTGCGCGCCCTCGCCGACACCGGGCCCGTCCTCGTGGTCGCCGACGACCTCCAGTGGCTGGACCCGGCCAGTGCCGAACTCCTCGGTTTCGCCGCCCGGCGCCTCGGCGACACCCCGGTGCGGATGCTGTGCGCGGTGCGGACCGAGGGCGAGGAGTACGACCGCCATCTACGCGCGTCTCCGCCGGACACCCTCGCCGTCCGGCTGGGCCCGCTCTCCCGAGCCCAGCTGTCCGCCCTGCTGGACCACCGCGGTTACACCGGCCTGCCCCGCTCCACGGTGCGCGACATCCACCGCACCAGCGGCGGCAACGCCCTGTTCGCCCTCGAACTGGGCCGCGCCCTGGCCGAGAACCCCACGCCGCCCCGCCCCGGCGAGCCCCTGCCGGTGCCCACCTCGCTGCGCGCCCTGGTGCTGAACCGCCTGGAGATGCTGTCGGAGGAAGCCCGCCGCACCCTGCTCGTGGCGAGCGCGGGCGCCCGCCCCACGCTGGCCCTGCTGCATGCGGCCGGCCGTGGCAACGCCGAGGCCGAGACCGCCCAGGCCGCCGAACTCGGGCTGCTGGCGACCGAACCCGAGGGTCCCGCCGTACGGTTCGCGCACCCGATGATCTCGGCCGCGCTGTACGCGGAGGCGCCCGCGCAGGACCGCCGGGCCGCGCACGCGGCGCTGTCCACGGCCGCGTCCGACCCCATCGAGCGCGCCCGGCACCTGGCCCTGGCGACCCATGGCACCGACCCGGAGGTCGCCGCCCGGCTCGCCGAGGCCGCCGCTCTGGCCCGGGACCGCGGAGCGCCGTCGGTGGCCGCGCAGTTGGGGCTGCTCGCCGCCCGGCACACCCCGGCGGACGGCACCCCGAGCCCGGAAGTGATGCGCCTGGCCGCCGCCGAGGACGCGATCACTGCCGGGGAACTGGACCTCGCCCGGGACATCGCACGTGAGGTGCTCAGCCGCGCGACCGTGCCCGAGGACCGGGTGCGAGCGTGGATCATCGTGATCGACACGGCGGGCCACGCCATGACGGAGGTCGACGCGATCTTCCCGCAGGCCCTGGCCGACGCCGGCGACGATCCGCGGCTGCTCGCCCTGGTCCACTACCAGCTCACCTGGCGCGCGCTGCTCGTGGAGGGCGACTTCGACGAGGCCCGCGGCGAGGCTGCGTACTCGGCGGAGCTGGCGGCGCGGGCCGGCGACCGGTACACCGAGCTGATGGCGCTCGCCTTCCAGGCCCAGATCGAGACCCTCATGGGCCACCCGGACGCCCCCGCGACCATCAGGCGGGCGCTCGAGGAGCCCCAGGACCCGAGGGTGGCGTGCCATCACAACGGCGCCGGCTACTCCCGGTTCCGCTGGCTGATCATGAGCGACCAGCTGGCCGAGGCGCGCGCCACGGTCACCGCTCTGCTGCGGGAGGTGCGGCGGCGCGGGTCGGTCGAGAGCGAGGTGCACTTCCTGCGCGGGGTGGCCGAGACCGAACTGCACTCCGGGCACTGCGGACGCGCCCTCGACCTGGCCCGCGAGAGCCTGCGGATGGCCCGGGACACCGGGATCGGCGAGGTGGCCTCCGCCGTGCTGACCTCGCTCGCGGAGGCCGCGGGCGGGGAGGTGGACCGGGCGCTGGAACTGGCGCGGGAAGCGGTGGCGCACGCCGAGGAGGACGGCGACCAGATGTACGTGTCGCGCGCCCTGGCCGCCCTCGGGCACGCCCAGTTGGTGGCCGGGGACGTGGCTGCGGCGGCGCGTTCGCTGCGCCGGGTGCGGGAGGTGGAGCAGGGCCTCGGCATCACCGACCCGGCGCGCGGCCGCTGGCACGGAGACCTGGCCGAGGCCCTGGTGCGCAGCGGTGAGATCGCGGAGGCACAGGAGGTCATCGACGGCACGCGCGAGATCGCGCTGCGGCTGGACCGCGAGGGCGTACTGGCCGTACTGGACCGGGCCGAGGCGCTGATCCGCGCGGTACGGGGCGAACACGACGCCGCCACCGCCCAACTGACGTCGGCCCAGGACCGGCTCGGCAAGCTGGGCTACAGCCTCGAGGAGGCCCGCGCCGCCTTCGCCCTGGCGCAACTGCGCTCCGACACCGCGGGCCCGACGTCGTACGACGAGGCGGCCCGGTTGTTCCGCCGCTGCCGGGCACTGCCCTGGCTGCGGCAGGTCGAGGTGGCGGCAGCCGCGCGGCCCGCGGTGGCACCCTCCACCCCAGCCTCCGCCCCGGACGGGCTCGACGGCCTGGACGGGCTCGCCTCGATGGAGCGTCAGGTCGCCGCGCTCGTCATGGAGGGCGCGACCAACCGGGAGATCGCCGCGCGCCTCTTCATCAGCGTCAAAACGGTCGAAGCGACGCTTACCCGCGTTTATCGCAAGCTCGGGATCCGATCGCGGGTCGACATCGTCAGACTGGCGGCGGGGCGCCGCAAGACCTGAGGTCGGGCGCCGTACGACGTGAGATCTCGCCGCTGTCGCGACGTGGGAAGTGAGCGCCGTCGCGACGTGGGATCTGAGCGCCGTACGAGGTGAGTTCACCCGTCTTTGTCGGTCCGCGTGGGTTTATCGATGCGGACCGAGGGTTTTCCCTGCCCAACTCCCTTAGGGGGTTCCCTCATTGGGAAGGGAAACTTGCGGGACCTACCTTGAGTTCGTGCCGCTCGCTCGGGCACACGGGGATCGGTCCCGCGACCCCCGTGCACACCCCCCACACCCGCGCGACCCCCCACCGGCAACCCCCCAATGAGGAGTCTCATGTTCGGGCTCACCCGTGCCAGAAAGACCGCCGCCGTCGCGGCGGCCGCTGCCGCCGCCGCGGCCGCACTGCTCAGCGCCCCCACCGCTGAGGCGGCGTCCTCCCGCATCGTGGGCGGTACGACGACCACGACGACCTCGTATCCCTTCATCATGCAGATCACGGACGCCTCGCAGAACCAGTTCTGCGGCGGCACGCTGGTCTCCGCGACCAAGGTGGTCACCGCGGCCCACTGCATGGTCGGCGAGAGCAACAGCAGCGTCCGGGTCGTGGGCGGCCGCACCTACCTCAACGGCACGAACGGCACCGTCAGCCGAGTCAGCGACATATGGATCCACCCGGACTACTCGGACGTCACCGAGGGCAACGACGTGGCCGTGCTGACCCTGTCCACGTCGATGCCGTACACGCCGGCCTCGTACGTCGACTCCTCGGACACCGGCGTGTACGCGACCGGCGCCACCGCCCGCATCCTCGGCTGGGGCACCACCTCCTCGGGCGGCAGCTCCTCCAACCAGCTGCGCACGGCGACCGTGCCGATCGTGTCCAACTCCAGCTGCGCGAGCTCCTACGGTTCGGACTTCATCTCGTCCGACATGGTCTGCGCCGGATACACCTCCGGCGGCGTCGACACCTGCCAGGGCGACAGCGGCGGTCCCCTGCTCATCGGGGGCGTCCTGGCAGGCATCACTTCCTGGGGCGAGGGCTGTGCCCAAGCCGGGTACCCGGGCATCTACACCCGGCTGACCACGTTCTCGGACGAGGTCACCGAACAGGTCTCCTGAGCACCACCTCAGGTGAAAGACCAGGGGGCGTTGCGGGCCTCCACGAGCGGCCCGCAACGCCCCCTATCCATGTCCGCATCCACATCTGCATCCACCTCCACATTCATGTCCACGGTCCTGTGCCGTTGTCAGTGGTGCCTGTTTGAATGGGCTACGGATGGGGGTGATGGGCATGGTGTCCACAGATCGTGTGCTGGCCTTCGCGGCGATGTCGTTGCTGGTGATCGTGATTCCGGGGCCGAGTGTCCTGTTCGTCATCGGCCGCGCACTGGCGCACGGCCGCCGCACCGCCGTGGCGACCGCGCTGGGCAATGTCTTCGGCTCGTATCTGCTGGTGGTCGCCGTCGCGGTGGGCATCGGCTCGCTGGTCGAGCGGTCCGTGACGATCTATCTGACGGTGAAGCTGGTCGGCGCGGCCTATCTGGTCTACCTGGGCGTGCAGGCGTTCCGGCACCGCAAGGAGCTGAAGGCCTCGGCGATACGGACGCAGCAGCCGACGGAACCGACGCGAGGTGACCTCCGGACGGTCCTCGACGGCGCCCTCGTCGGCGTCACCAACCCCAAGGGAGTGGTGTTCTTCGCCGCCGTGCTCCCCCAGTTCGTGGACCATTCGGCGGGGCATGTCCCGCTGCAGATGCTGCTGTTGGGCCTGGTCCCGATCACCATCGGCCTGGTGACGGACACCCTGTGGGGCCTGACCGCGTCGGCGGCCCGCAGCTGGTTCGCCCGCTCCGACCGCCGGCTGTCCCTGATCGGCGGGGCCGGCGGGTGCACGATGATCGGGCTCGGCGTGACGGTCGCGGCGACGGGACGGGCGGACTGACGCCTGCACGGCGCCTGCTAGGGGATGACGGTCCCGAAGCGGATGTCGTACGACGCCTCCGGGTGCAGCACCTTCAGCATGCGCTCGCCTTCCTCCGTCACCTCCCCGCGCTGAGCCTTGGTGAGCTCGGTGAACTCCTCGATGACGAGCTCCTCGCCGAGGATGCGCCACACGCCCACGAGGAAGCCGTCGACGAGGAGGGGGCAGTAGACCGTGTTCACCTGCCAGGTACGGCCGCGGTTCGCGGGCGGGATCACGCGGGTGCGGTCGGCGTGGGAGAGGAGCAGATTGTCGAACTCGGGCAGGAAGCGGGGCGGGGCCGGGGTGTCCGGATCGGGGCGCGGGGCGTCGGGGAGGTCGAAGAGCTCGACGCCGTTCTCGTCGCGGAAGGTGAGCAGCTGGGGGCGGAGCCGTTCGAAGGCGTCGCGCATCCGGGTCAGGCCGCACCAGGTCTGCATGTCCTTCACGGAGGCGGGGCCGAAGGCGGCCAGGTAGCGCAGCACCGTGGCATCGGGGGAGGCGGCAGGCTCGGTGGGACGGTCCAGCCAGTTCTCTGCGGTGGTGAGAGCGACCTGGCCACTGAGGCCCCACAGTCCGCGCGGGGTGACCTGGACAAGGGGGAGTTTGCAGCGGGCGGCGACGGCCAGGGACTGCGGGTCGGCGTCCGGCCACTCGACCCCCAGGGCTTCGCGCAGCTGCTTCATCGTGCGGGGCTCGGTTTCGACGAGGTCGCGGGTGAGGTCGGCCAGCCGGTCCAGGTCGACGCCGACGAGACCCTTGCGGAAATAGTTGATCTCGCGGTCCCTGGCGGGCTGGACCAGCGGACGCAGGGTGAGACTGTCGTCGGCGGTGTGCAGGTGGATCGTCGAGCGCATGGTGACCATTCGCACGGCGGCGCGGTCGGCGAGCAGGCCGGACAGTTCGTCGGGCGTGAAGCCGTCGAGGCGGGCGGCGAGCGCGTAGTAGGGGGGCTTGACCTCCTGGGCCTGGAGGCCGACCAGATGCTCCACGGCCGCCAGGGCGGACAGCGGCGAGCGACGCAGCAGCAACTGCCGGTCGAGGGTGGCGCGGTTGAGGGCGCGGGTGCCGAGCACGGGACCGGCCGCGGCCGTCGTCTTCTTTGTGCTGCGCTTCGTCATGCTCCGCACGCTAGCGAGGCTTGCGGACACCTTCGGTCCGCAACTCTCAAGGAATCCCGGATCACCTCACCCCTCCCATGCCATTCGCCCCGTATATCCTGCACCGGAGATCACCCAGTCGTCGTCCAGACCGGGAGGCAGCCGCGATGTCCGAGCGACGTGCACGCCCCGCCTCGAAGAATCCCGTGAAGTCCGCCTGGCGCCGAGCCGTCACTCCCCCACCGCAACCCGAGCCACCGGCGCCGGCGCCCGCGGCACGCACCGCGGCCTCCGACTCCTCCGAGGTGGCGAGCGTCGTGCAGGCGGTGCTGTACCGGGACGGCGTGCGGGTGTCCGCCCCCGCCACGCTCGCCGAGACCTACCGCGAGTTGCACGACCAGCCCTCCGGCATGGCCTGGATCGGCCTGGCCCGCCCCACGGAGGCCGAGCTGCTCTCCCTGGCCGCCGAGTTCGACCTGCATCCGCTCGCGGTCGAGGACGCGATGGAGGCGCACCAGCGGCCCAAGCTGGAACGCTACGGCGAAACACTGTTCGTGGTCCTGCGTGCGGCCCGCTACCTGGACGCACCCGAGGAGGTCGACTTCGGCGAACTGCATGTCTTCGTCGGCCCCGACTTCGTGATCACGGTCCGCCATGGCGCGGCCCCCGACCTCTCCGCGGTCCGCCAACGCATGGAGGAGACTCCGGAACTGCTCAAGCTCGGTCCGGAGGCGGTGCTGTACGCGATACTGGACGCGGTGGTCGACGGCTACGAGCCGGTGGTGGTGGGCGTTCAGAACGACATCGACGAGATCGAGACCGAGGTCTTCCGGGGCGACCCCGAGGTCTCCCGCCGTATCTACGAACTCTCCCGAGAAATGGTCGAGTTCCAGCGTGCCACCCGCCCACTCGTCGGCATGCTGCACGGCCTGATGGCCGGCTTCTCCAAGTACGGCACGGACGAGGAACTCCAGCGCTACCTGCGCGACGTGGCCGACCACGTCACCCACACCAGCGAGCGCGTCGACGGCTTCCGCCAGGCCCTCACCGAGATCCTCACGGTGAACACGACGCTGGTCACACAGCAGCAGAACGCGGAGATGCGGGCATTGGCGGAAGCGGGGTTCGAGCAGAACGAGGAGATCAAGAAGATCTCGTCTTGGGCGGCTATTTTGTTTGCCCCCACACTCGTTGGAACTATTTACGGCATGAATTTCGAGCACATGCCTGAGCTGGGATGGAGCTTCGGATACCCCTTCGCGATCGGCCTGATGGGGGTGGTTTGCGTGAGTTTGTACGTGATTTTCAAGCGACGGGACTGGCTCTAGGGTCAGGCGATCGCACCTCCGGCCGAGTAAGCGCTGTCGCAGCGCGGCCATTACGGCGTCACGATGCTCAGCTGGACGGACCGTGATCTTTCCCGTCTTGCAGTCGGCCCAGCCGACGGCCGTGCCGTCGGGAGGATTCGCATACAGACGATCGTGCCCATGCCGCTTCCATCGCACGACCTTGAGCTCAACCATGGTCCCTGCCTCCTTGACATCGATGCAGTCATGGCAGCGACCGAGCTTCAGGTCCACAAGAACGCGATCGGGATAGAACTTTCCCTACTTCATCAAGGCACCCGGCTGCGCTCTGCTTCGCCGGGCGCGCTTCCCGGCTCCGCTGCGCGCTGCACTCCTGCCTTCGGCCCGCTCCGCGCACGCTGCGCCGACGCGCGCCCACATGGACCACGCCCGCTCCACATGCCTGTGGGTCGACGCCGGAGGGGATGGGAGCTGGGGAAAGTGGTGGGTGAGGAAGTGGGCAGCTGATTAGTCGCGCTTGGGCCAGATCGGGCCCTGGTCGGTCCAGATGACGCCCTTGTTGCGGCACAGGCAGAAGGGGTGGCCGATCGGGTCGGTGTAGACCTGCCAGCCGTAGCCGTTGGGGCCGATGAAGTCCTGCCTCAGCGTCGCGCCGAGGTCGAGGACGCGGCGCTGCTCGGACTCGATCTCGTCCACTTCGAAGTCGAGGTGGAATTGCTTGGGGTGCTCGCTGTCGGGCCACTGCGGAGCGCGGTAGTCGTCCACCCGGATGAATGCCAGCTCGATCTCGCCGAACTGGATGCCAGCCCAGTTCTCAGAGCCGCCTTCCTTGATCGGACGGCCCGTCACCTCGGAGTAGAAAGCCGCCAGCTTCATCGTGTCCGGGCAGTCGATGATGAAATCGGTGAGTCGCAGCATCCCGCGATCTTGTCACAAGCTCACACACGACTTCGAGACAGGCCCTAAGCAGCTCCGCTGAGGTGTGGTAACAAAAAGTTCGTGGGGCTTCGCCTCCAGACCCCGTTCACCAGGGGCGGCCAGGTGTGTACCGCAGGTGCGGATCAGCAGCGGACTTCGGCGGAGCCGCTTAGGGCCGTGTTGGGTTTTATCTAGAGCGCCCCTCATCGTTGACATCAACGGCTGACATCAACAGGGGCGAACGGCAGGGGTCGGCCCCGAACACCGACGGACGATCCATCGAGGCCCAGGGCGAGTTGGCCGACGTCCACGACCCACATGATCGACGTGATAAGGATGCGGCCAGGCCTACAAACATCTGTCCAGTGCGGGGCGGCGCCCATGGCCAGGCCTCGGCTCTGCCAGTCGTTGCGGACCACGTACGGGATCTTGAGACCACGAACAGCCCATGGCAGGCTCATGCCGCATGATCGATGAATTCGCGAAGGACAACCTGCACAGGAGACTGCAGCGGGACCGCGAGGCGCTGCTCTGGAAACTCGACGGCTTGTCCGAATACGACTCCCGCCGACCTTTGACAGCGACCGGGACCAACCTCCTCGGCCTGGTCAAACACGTGGCCACCGTCGAGGCCAGGTACTTCGGCGAGGTCTTCGACCGCCCTTTCCCGGAACCCCTGTGCCGGTGGCAGGACTACGACGGCAATGATCAGTGGGCGACCGAGGACGAGACCCGCGATCAGATCATCGGGTTCTACCGGCGCACGTGGGAACACTCGGACGCGACGATCAACGAGCTTCCCCTCGACGCCCCCGGCCACGTGCCGTGGTGGTCGGAGCCCTATCCCAACACGAACCTGTTCGCCATCATGGTCCACGTCCTCGGCGAGTCCAACCGGCATGCCGGGCACGCCGATATCCTGCGCGAGGGCCTCGACGGCCGGACCGGGGTGCGCCCCGAGTACGAGCAGCAGATCGACGAGGAAGCCCGTGCAGCCCACTGCGCGAAGATCGAGCAGGCCGCCAGGTCGGCCGCACCAATCAAGGCTTAGAAGTTCGAAGCGTCTGGTTCCTGATGAACTCTGGGAGCCGGCCGCCCCGTTGCTGCCGTCGTTCGCTGCTCGTCCGCAAGGTGGTGGGACCGCTCCGTGTGACGAGCGGGCCGTGTTCACGGCGGTGGTGTACGCGCTGACCAGCGGCTGTGCCTGGCGGCATCTACCGCCGAGCTTCGGCACGTCGCCCGCACCGCGCATCGCCGCTTCACTGTGTGGACCGAGGCCGGACTGTGGCGTCGGCTGCACCGGGTGGTGCTGGACGAACTCGGGGCCCGGGGCGAGGTGGACTGGACCTCGGCGATCGTCGACGCGTCCTCCGTTCGCGCCAAAAAAGTGGAATCGCTGACCGGGCCGAACCCGGTCGATCGCGGCAACAGGGCAGCAAGCTGCACGTGCTGTCCGATGCCCAGGGCATCCCGCTCGCCGTCGCCGTGTCCGGCGCGAACATGCACGACAGCCTCGCCCTCAAGCCGCTCATCCGCGGCATACCAACCGTCCGGTCCCGCCGGGGTCCACGGCGGCGTCGACCCGTCAAACTCCGCGCGGACAAGGCGCACTTCTCCGCCGAACTCCTGGCCTGGCTGCGCGAGCGCGGGCTCGTCGCGCGCATCGCGCGGCCCGGCATCGAGTCCGGCGAACGCCTCGGTCGGCACCGCTGGTGGATCGAACGGTCGATCGCCCGGCTTTTCGGCTACCGCCGCCTCACCGTCCGATACGAACGAGAGGGCTCGCACTTCCTCGGCCTGGCCGCCGCCCTGACCTGCTACAAGCAGCTCGCGAAACCTGCCACGTGAAACACCCTCTAAGAACTGCTAACGAAATGATCTTCGAGGTGGTTGGATCGTTCCGGGACTGCTGACGCGGGGCGTGGGGTGGCTCGACCGAAGCCGTGGCATGTCGATGACGATCTGTGGGCGGTGATCGAGCCGGTGTTGCCGAAGGTGGAGCGCCGGTTACGGCATCCCGGACGGAAGCGGCATCCGGACCGGCTGGTGTTTCAGGGCATCCTGTTCGTGCTGCACACGGGGAGCGCCCGGGAGCACCTGCCGCAGGAGCTCGGCTTCGGCTCAGGGATGACGTGCTGGCGCCACCTGGCGGAGTGGACCGAAGCCGATGTGTGGCCCCGACTGCACGAGGTTCTCCTTGCCAAGCTGCGCAATGCTAGCGCCCTCGACTTCTCCCATGCGGCGGTCGACGGCTGTCACATCCGCGCATTAGAGGGGGCTCCAAGACGGGACGAAGTCCCGTCGACCGGGGCAGGACGGGCAGCAAGCATCACCTGATCACCGACGCCACCGGGGTCCCACTCGCCGCCACGCTGACGGGCGGTAACCGCAACGATGTCACTCAGCTGATCCCACTGCTCCAGGCTGTGCCGCCCGTGCGCGGCAAACGTGGCCGGCCCCGGCGCCGCCCGGGACGCCGTCCTCGGCGACCGCGGCTACGACCACGACAAGTACCGCCGCCTGGTCTGGGAGCTCGGCGTGAAGCCGCTGATCGCCCGCCGCAGCACCGAGCACGGATCCGGCCTGGGCACCCAGCGCTGGGTCGTGGAGCGCACGTTCGCCCATCTGCATTGGTTCCGCCGCCTGCGCATCCGCTGGGAGATCCGTGACGACATCCACGAAGCATTCCTGAGGCTCGGATGCGCACTGATCTGCTGGAGACGGCTCACGTCGGCGCGTCGGTAACCCTAGAAGGGGGGCCAGTTTGAATCGGGAGGAGGCATGGGATGAATCCGTTTCCCGCCGCGCATCTCCAGCGGCCAGCGCTGGTCGATCGCGGCCGCGGCCTCTTTGCAGGCTTGGCAGGCATTCTGTGCCTCGGGCGTCCACATCCCGTACGGGGAGGCGGACAGAGTGTCATGCCGCATGCCGCACAGGGTCGCGCCGAAGTCGTCGTATGCATGGGCTTCGTCGTAGCAATGGGCCACGTTCTCCGGCAGATCCGGTGATTCTGCCCGCTCCCAGCGTAGGTGCATGGGCTGGTACTGCGGTCGTGAGACCTCTTGCGGCTGGTATCCCAGTTCGGTCCACGCGTAGCACCAGGAGCAGAACCATCGCTCCTTCACCGCCAGCTGCCATTTCATCTGCGGTTCCCCTACCGGCATCCGTCGCATCTCGTGTCCGCACACGTCACAGGTCACACCTCGATCCTTCCACGTGACACTGACCAAGGAGTGCAGCCGTCATTACCGGTAGAACCCCCTTCACGCCGGCATTTCGTTAGGGGTTCTTACAACGGCTAACACAATGAGCCGAGTTGTCGGTGGGTGATGAGACAGCAGGCCAGTTTGAGGAACGCTTCGTGGATGTCGGCCCGTCGTTCCCAGCGGATGCGCAGGCGGCGGAAGCCATGGATCCAGGCGAAGGTGCGCTCGACCACCCAGCGGTATGTGCCCAGTCCGGTGCCGTGCCGGGTGCCTCGGCGTGCGATGGCCGGCACGATGCCGCGGACGCGAACCTGATCGCGGTAGATGTCGTGGTCGTAACCACGATCGGCGAACAGCGAGTCTGGTCTGCGGCGAGGGCGGCCGACTCGGCCGCGGACCGATGGGATCGCGTCGAGCAGGGGCACTGGGTGACGTCGTTGCGGTTGCCGCCGGTCAGCAGGACCGCAAGCGGAGTGCCGTGCCCGTCGGTAATCACGTGGTGTTTCGAGCCGGCCCGGCACCGGTCGACCGGCGACGGGCCCGTGTGCTGCGCCCTTTTAGGGCCCTGACGTGGGAGGAGTCGACCACGCAGCGGGACCAGTCCAGTCGCGAAGCCGCGTTGAGCTCGGCGAGCAGGACCTCGTGCAATCGCTGCCAGACGCCGGTCTCGTTCCAGTCCCGCAGTCGGCGCCAGCACGTCATCCCCGAGCCGAACCCGAGGTCCTTGGGCAGGTACTCCCACTGGATGCCGGTGTGCAGTACGTACAGGATCCCGCACAGCACCTCCCGGTCCGGTAACGGCTTACGGCCCGGGTAGCGAAAGCGCCGTTCTCGCTGTGGCAGCAACGGCTCCAGGCAGTCCCACAGCTCATCCGACACGATCCACGGCGACGTCCCCACACCGAGCCGAACGCTCAACTGCCGCCCCGGACACGGCCATCAGGGCCGATCCAACTCATTGTGTTAGGCGTTCTAAGACGCCGCAGCCTGGGGGCAGGCCCACCCGACCCGGACTGACATTCCTACTGCGGTGGGCTGACCGGCGCCCTCGGCGCTCGCACCCACAACGAGAATTACAATTCGCAGGCGGAGGGCTGCCCCCACACTGCGTAAGCTCGTCAATGCGTACCGAGATCGCAAAGTGAACGCATCCTCTGGCACCCAACCGCAGATCACACGTCTGCCCTTTACTCTACGGACACAAAATGTAGTGCCCTCAGCCGAGGAACATGACGAGCAGTACAAAGCACGTTGTCCCACACCTAGAAGAAAAGAGCGATGCGCCCCATGAAATACACCGTCTCCATCGAGATCGCCCTGCCGCGGGAGAAGGTGGCCCAGTTGCTCGCCGACCCGGTACACCTGCCGAAGTGGCTGCGGGGCCTGGTGTTGCACGAGCCGCTGAGCGGGGAGCACGGGCAGCTCGGCACCAAGTCGCGGGTCGTGATGCAGATGGGCCAGCGGAAGATGGAGTGCACCGAGACCATCACACGCCGGGAACCGGCAGACCTGCGCGAGATCCCGAAAACGAGCGTCGTTCACTTCGACCGCGAGATCGTCGGCGAGGGCATGTGGAGCGCCGTGCGCGACCGGCTGACCGAAGCCGGCCCGGAAACGACGCTCTGGGAAAGCGAGAACGAATACCGGTTCAGCGGCTTTCTGATGAAGCTGGTGGGACTTCTGATGCCCGGCGCCTTCCGCAAGCAATCGCAACAGCACATGCAGGACTTCAAGGCGTTCGCCGAGCAGGGAAAGGACGTCCGCGAAGAGAACGGCTGATCTGCCGTAACTGATCAGGCGTCTGACGGCGCGGCGTGTTGATCTTCCCTTCGTTCGTGGCGTTATCTGCGCCAACACTTCAGAACCGTCCGACGCCGCCGTCACCCGCGGCCGCCCACCAGGACCGATCAAGGCTTGACGCCGGTTTTCGTTCCGATGTTCCTCAACCCCCTGGCGAAGCCCATCTCATCTGGACCATGATCACCCTCCTGGCCCGGCGTCTCCCCCGGCTCGCTGGCCATCTTGCGCCCCACCACACCCGATTGAGACGACGGAGGCATCAGCCGCCGCACCCACGCCTTCCGGATGCAGCAGCCGTGCACCATCCGTCTCACGGCCACCGCCCTCGGGTGAAAGCAGCCCTACGCCCACGGACAACTCCACTCGGTGTCGTGGCATTCTGGCGCCGTGCCCAGGACTGAATTCGACCCGCCCATCCCGTTGACTGCCTGCTGGCTGCACTGGATCGCCATATCCACCGGTGACCAGGCCGGCGTCATGGAGGTCATGGGCCTGACCCGGCCCAGCCCGATCAGCTTCGCCGCCGCGGCGGAATTCATCGACACCGACGCCCACGGCGGCAGAACCCCAGAAGGACTCAGCCGGGTCTACGTCAGCCCGGAACTCGACGGCTGGACCCTGGTCATCGGCCGCTGATGCGACCCCAGCGACAGCGACCGCAGCGACGAGATCCTCCGCTTGTGCACAGAACTGAGCAACCACTTCGGGCAGGCCCACGCCTACTACTACGGTGAACAAGGCGACGGCTCCGCCTGGCTCGTCACCGATCAGGGCGCCGTCCTGCGACGCTACTGCGAGACCGGCGACGGAGGCACAGGGCACCGGTGACATACGACGTCCCACCGTGCACTGACCCGCACCCAGGCCTACACGTCTCCCCAACCCGGTGCTCCGACTGCAGTCGGAGCACCTTTCGCGTCCGTCCCCGAGAAGTGCGCGGGTTCGCAGAATCTGGCAGGGGTCTGACGGGGAGCCCGTCCTCCAACTTGTGTTCTCCGACGTAGCACGAGTGGGTTCGGCCCGGCTGGCGCCGGGCGATCACAGCCGTACCGAACACCCTGGGTCAGCCGATCTGACGAATGACCAGCTCAACCTTATGTTTGGAAGGTAGGGCAAGCCCAGTGGCTCATTGTCAGTGGTCGTTCGTACGCTCAGGCCCGTGAACATCGAAGATCTTGAGTGGCAGTCACGGACACTCGGCGGAATATCTCCTCGCCTGGCCACCATGCTGGTGGAGCGGGGTGAGGTGGAGCTGCTGGTTCAGGCCGCATCGGAGCGGGGGGAATGGTTCTGCGCCCAGGCGGCGGCCCGCGAGCTGTCCCGGGTGGGCGAGGTCGAGCGGGCCCTGGATGTGCTGAAGCCGTTCATCGAGGCCGGGTGGAATCGGGCGCGCTGGGAGAGGGCTGAGGTCCTGGTCGAGGCAGGGAGGGTGCAGGAGGCACTGGACGCGGTCCGCCCGGACGAGGAAGGCCTTGCCTCGGAGTGGGTGTGCCACGACTTCGCGGAACTGCTGGCCAAGGCGGGGAGGCTGGACGAGGCGATCACCGTACTCGCGCCGCATCTGGACAGGGAGTGGATCCTGTCCACCCTCGTTGAGCTGACACAGAACCAGGGCCGTGATGAGCAGGTCCTGGAGCTGATCGCGCCGCGAGCTCAGCGGGCTCGCAGCGTCCGCGGGGAGGAGCGATGGGGTTTCAGGCCCAGCAACGCGCAGGACCTCCAAGCCCAGGTCCTGGAGCGTGCGGGGCGGGTCGATGAGGCCGTACAGATGCTTGGGGCAGACATCGCAGACGGGCGCTTCGTGGTCCAGAACACACTGATCGCCTACGCCGAGCTCCTGCGGCGCCACGGGCGCGTGGAGGAACTGCGCGTGCTGGGCACCGGCGAGCGTGCGGGTGAGACGCTCGCCTACTACGCGCGGGCGCTCGAAGACGACGGGCAGGCGGGTGAGGCCGAGGCCGTACTGCGGCGTTCCATCACAGCCTCCGAGTATCCGGACCGGTTCCGTTGGCCTCTGATCGAACTGCTGGGCCGCCAGGGCCGGATCGAGGAGGCCGTCGAGGTGGGTCGCCCGACGTTCGACTACCACGACGCCTGTCTCTTCGAAGGCATCATCCACCTGCTGCATGAAGCCGGACGGCTGGATGATGCCCTGGCTCTCCTCGACGAGCGCAGTGCTGAGTTCGTCGAGGAGCACTCGTCCTGGTTCAGCTCGAACCGGATCTGGCTGCTGGGCGAGGCTGGCCGGCACGAGGAGGCCCTCGCCTACGCTGGGACGCTGCCGCCGGACCTGTACGGCCTGACGGTCAGCAAGGCGTGGATCCTGGATGAGATGGGGCGCCTTGAGGAGGCTCTCGCCCTGCTGCGGGCGGACATCGAACTGCGGCCGTCGGACGTGGCCGAGCTGCTCATCCGGCATGGCCGCGCTGCTGAAGCCATCGCCGGAATGCCCTCCCTCTCCGAACAGCACGCGGCCAGCCGACGGCATGACGCGGCCATGCAGGCCGACCGTGGCCCCAACGACCCTCCCTTCTAGATCAGCGGCCTCTGATGAGCGTTGGTAACAACGTGATCCCCACGATTCCGGAGAGTGCTGGCAGCACATGGACGATGAGCGGCAAGTGGGTGGGGCCACGCAAACGCCTTGCGGTGTGCGTCCGCACGTAGGGAAGCCGCTGCATCACGTGGTGTTGTGCGCCCTGCTTGTTCCGGGGCGGGGCCGGGGAGGCGAGCGCGCGGGGCGAGGCGAACCGCGCTGGCGGCACTCGGCGCGCTGGGCCGGCCGCGCTGCCGAAGGGGCTGAGTGCGCCGACGCTGGAGCGGGTGACGGTCGCTCTGCGGGAGGCGGAGGAAGGGCTTACAGCGGCGGGGGGCCGAGGCGGCGGGGATCTCGCGGATCCCGGCTCGGCGGTATCTGGAGCATCTGGTGGATGCCGGGCGGGCTGGGCGGAGAACCGGGCGCAGCCGCCGGCACCAGCCTGGGGGCCCCTCCTACGCCTTTGCCAAGGCGGTCGGGTGCGGGTTCGGGGCGTCTGGAACGATGTGTCCGTGCATGCTGATGATCAGTTGGCGAGGGGGGTCCCCGCGGAGCTCGCGGTGTTCCTGCGGGAGGCGGTCGACGGCCGCCCGGTGAAGATCGCTCCTTGCGTCTGCGAGGGGTGCGGCGGTCGTGTGTTCTTCGTGCTAGTCAACGCGTCCGGCGCGGAACGAGAGTGTTCCGGTTGCGACAGCCGTGCGTTCATCGCGGACAGCGAGGCGTACTGGAATGAGGAGTCCTGGGAGGACGACGAGCCCGGTGCGGCCGGCTGCCCGTGCGGGAGCGAGGAGTTCGAGGCTGCGGTCGCGTTCTCGTTTGGCGGCGACGGCTCGGTCCGCTGGGTGACCGTGGGCCTGCGGTGCATCAAGGATGGGTTCTGCGGGGTCTATGCCGACTGGAAGATCGACTATGGACCGACGGATCACCTGCTGACCATGGTCTAGGTCTGCTGAGCGACAGCCCGAACGGGCTGCGGTTCGTAGAAGGTGGGTAGGC
Source organism: Streptomyces sp. R11 (assembly GCF_041051905.1). Taxonomy (NCBI): domain Bacteria; kingdom Bacillati; phylum Actinomycetota; class Actinomycetes; order Kitasatosporales; family Streptomycetaceae; genus Streptomyces; species Streptomyces sp. R11. The sequence continues at coordinate 7,325,192 of NZ_CP163432.1, read as the reverse complement.
GGACAGAGCAGTAGCCCCCCGGCCGGGGCACTGTCTGAAGACTGTCATCGGCCAGCCCCAGGCCCCCGCGGGGATGCCAGCGCCGCACACGGGGCATGCCGAGGACAGGGTCCGCGGGGACAACCACTGTCCTGCGGACCGTCGCATGCGTGGGAACGGACGGCAGAGCAGCTCAGAACGGGGCGTGCGCTCACTGCGGCAGGCAGCTGGGGGGCGCCGGGTACTCGGTCACCTGTTCCGGATGCAGGACGCAGGGTGCGGGCCAATAGTCGTCCAGTTCGATGACCGGCGGCTCCGGTGGTGGCGAAAGAAGTGCGGTGACCTGGTCGGCACGGCGCCAGCGCACGTGGATGGCCGGGATGTCGTCGTCGTGGTCCATGAACGGGCACCACAGGATCTGCAGCAGGTCTGTGCCGTCCGGGACAGGCAGGCCGGGGACGGTCCCGGACACAGAGCTGAGCCACGGGCAGCAGCGGCACCGGATCCGTATAGGGGCTGTCGGTGCCTGCGGCGTGTGCGGCAACTGGAAGAAGCGGGGGTCATCCGCGGCTACCGGGCCCTGATCGATCCCGCCGCGGTCGGCCGCAGCCTGTGGGTGTTCGCCGGGGTACGGCTGATGCGGCACACCCGCGCGGACGTGGTCGCGTCCGAGAGTGCGGTCACCCGGCTGCCCGAGGTGGTCCACAGCCACCACATCACCGGCAACTTCGACTATCTGCTCCAGATCGAGGTCGCCGACCTGCCCGCCTACCAGGACTTCCACGCCCACCAGTTGGCCAGTCTGCCCGGCGTGGCCACGGTGACCAGCTACGTCACCATGAAGACGCTCTCCGCCGGCATCACCGCATGACGGGCTGTCAGGCACGGTTGCAGCGGAACACGGGAGTGGCCCTGCAGGGGCTGTCCGGCGGGTCTTGCCGGACAGCCCCTGCAAGGCAGGGCTCAGCGCTTGAGCGTGAAGGTGAAGTCGCCGGAGAGCTTGCCGCTCAGCCGGACTGCCGAAACGAGCTTCCCCTCCGCGATCAGGCTCTCGACCTCGGCCCGTGAAAGACCGCAGCCTTCAGCGATCAGCCGCACCGGCCGGACGGGGATCCGCGCCGCGAAGCGGACCGACACGTCGATCACCTCGCGGTCCAGGTGATCCGATCCGCCGGTGTCGAGGCGCCAGGCGTCGCTCCAGTCGAGGGCGATGCGATTACGGCGCTGCACGACCGGATCCTGGAGCAACTCGGCCGCCAGACCGAGGTCGTTGTCGTGCAGCCGATCCAGCAGTTCAGGTCGTACGGAGCGTACGTTCATCCGCTCCAGGACCGTGAGCTTCGCAGTCCCCCTGCAAGCGGTGCAGAGCACGAGGAGCCAGGCGTCGAGGAGCTTGTGGTTTGCGTTGACGCGAAACTTGCCGTTGGCGCGGAAGCGCTCGGACGCGCATGCGTGGCAACGGCGGAGAACGAGCGGCAGGCAGGTGGGCATGACCACCCAGCTATTGAGCACAGAAGTACACCGGTTTCAGTGAGAAGTCCGCAGCAAAAAAGAGCGCGGCGCACATGCGCGACGCGCGACAGATCAGCTCTCGGGAGGTCTCACACGGTGTACAACGGCACGTCCTTGCCTGGGCGACTTGGATCGGCAGCACGGTATTGGCGCATGGCAACGCCGCGCCACTGGTTTTCGGGCGCCTCAGCAGGAGCAACACGCACGCGGCCACCGTGGTGCTGATCATGACGCTGCGTCACATCCGGGTGCTGTCACGTATGAGCACCTCTGCGCGGTCCTCACTCCATCAGCGAGAGAAGGGATCGTGATGATGAAGGCCGTCATCGTGTGCGCCTCCGTGTCGCACGGCAATACGCGTCGTGTCGCCGACAGCATGGGCGAGGTACTCGGCGCGAAGGTCGTCGCGCCCGAGCAGGCCGACCTGGCGGAGCTGGCCGGGGCCGACCTCGTGGGATTCGGCTCGGGCGTCTTCTACGGCAGGCTCCACCCCCGCCTGACCGAGTTCGTCAAGTCGCTTCCCGACGGGCGGGGCCGGGCATTCGTGTTCGCCACCAGCGGGCTCCCCGAGATTCCGCCGGCGTCTTTCACCCGCTCCCTCGTCCAGGTCCTGAAGGGCAAGGGCTTCGAGGTGGACGGGAGCTTCTCGTGCCGGGCGTTCGACACCTGGACGCCGTTCAAGCTCGTCGGCGGCATCAACAAGCAGCGGCCGAATGCCGGGGACCTGGCCGAGGCGCGGGCGTTCGCCGAGAGATTGCGGGACGGGCGAGGGCCGGTGTCCTGACACCCGGGGTCGTGGTCGCAACCTTTCCGGCGTGCAAGGCCCCTCTGAGCCTCGCCGTACTCCGGGCCAACTGGCCCCCGGGTGCTACACCATCCGGTGGCTTATGAGCCTCGCAGCGTTATTCATATCACCGTATTTCCTATTCATTTCACTGTCCGGCTCTTGGTGCTGACCAACCGTCACGAGGCCCTGAACCAAGTCGAGGAGAGTGGAAGATGACGACATCGCCGAAATGGCGATCTGTTCTGGCGCCTGCGGCCATGGCTGCCGCGCTCGCCGCAGCCGCACTGGCGAGCGCGGGCACCGCCCACGCCCAGGACGACACCACCCCCCACCCGCCGTACCCGGCCAAGCCCGCGCACCCGGCACACGGCGCCAAGCCGGCGTATCCGGTGCACCCGGTCAAGCCCGAATACCCGGTGCACCCGGTCAAGCCCGAATACCCGGCCAAGCCCGTCCACCCGGTCAAGCCCGAGTACCCGGCAAAGCCGGTCAAGCCCGACTACCCGGTGCACCCCGTCAAGCCCGAATACCCGGCCAAGCCCGTCCACCCGGTCAAGCCCGAGTACCCGGCAAAGCCGGTCAAGCCCGACTACCCGGTGCACCCCGTCAAGCCCGAATACCCGGCCAAGCCCGTCCACCCGGTCAAGCCCGAGTACCCGGCGAAGCCGGTCAAGCCGGAATACCCGGCCAAGCCGGTCCACCCGGTCAAGCCGGAATACCCCGCGAAGCCGGTCAAGCCCGCATACCCCGCCAAGCCGGTGAAGCCCGACTACCCGGTGCACCCCGTCAAGCCCGCTTACCCGGACAAGCCGGTCAAGCCCGACTACCCGGCCAAGCCCGCGTACCCCGCAAAACCGGTGAAGCCTGAATACCCGGCCAAGCCGGCCATCCCCGTCAAGCCCGCGTACCCCGCCAAGCCGGCCAAGCCCGACTACCCGGCCAAGCCCGCCTACCCGGCAAAGCCCGTCAAGCCCGACTACCCGAGCAAGCCCGCGTACCCCGCAAAACCGGTGAAGCCTGAATACCCGACCAAGCCGGCCATCCCCGTCAAGCCCGCGTACCCCGCCAAGCCGGCCAAGCCCGACTACCCGGCCAAGCCCGCCTACCCCGCAAAGCCGGTCAAGCCCGACTACCCGAGCAAGCCCGCGTACCCCGCAAAACCGGTGAAGCCTGAATACCCGACCAAGCCGGCCATCCCCGTCAAGCCCGCGTACCCCGCCAAGCCGGCCAAGCCGGACTACCCGGCCAAGCCTGCCTACCCGGCAAAGCCGGTCAAGCCTGCCCACCCGGTCAAGCCCGCTTACCCCGCCAAGCCGGTCAAGCCCGACTACCCGGCCAAGCCTGCCTACCCCGCAAAGCCGGTCAAGCCCGCTTACCCCGCAAAGCCGGTCAAGCCCGACTACCCGAGCAAGCCCGCTCACCCGGTAAAGCCCGTCAAGCCCGACTACCCGAGCAAGCCGGCCCACCCCGTAAAGCCCGTCAAGCCCGACTACCCCAAGCACCCCGACAAGCCCAAGCACTCCGGCCACGACAAGAAGCAGCACGGCTGGTGATGGCGGAGACGAGGAACTGATCCTGGTCCCCTAGGGGATTCGCACGTCGGTTGAAGTGCCGGGCCCGTGTACTCGGGCCCGGCACGCCGCTGTCGGTGGTCAGGGGATTTCCTGTTCGGCCCAGATGATCTTTCCGCCGGCCGTGTAGCGGGCGCCCCAGCGGTGGGCGAGTTGGGCCACCAGGAACAGGCCGCGGCCGCCCTCGTCCGTGCTGCGGGCGTGTCGCAGTCGTGGGGCGGTGCTGCTGCCGTCGGCGACCTCGCAGGTCAGGCGGGTGTCGCGGAGGAGGCGTAGGCGGATGGGGGGTTCGGCGTAGCGGATGGCGTTGGTGACCAGCTCGCTCACGATCAGCTCGGTCGTCATGGCCTGTTCGGCGAAGCCCCAGTCCGTGACCTGGCGGGTCGCCCGGGCCCGGAGGTCGGCGACGGCGGCCGGGTCGACGGGCACGTCCCACGAGACGACTTGCCCGGCACCCAGGGCGTGGGTGCGCGCCAGGAGGAGGGCGATGTCGTCGGGCTGCGGCGCGGGTACGAGTTCCCGCACCGCGGACGAGCACAGCGTGTCGAGGTCGAGGTCCCGCCGGGACAGCAGGTCGCCGAGCCGGGACATGCCGCGTTCCACGTCGCGGTCGGCATCCGCGACGAGGCCGTCGGTGTAGAGGCCGAGCAGGCTGTTCTCGGCGAGTTCGATCTCGCCGGCCTCGAAGGCCATTCCGCCCAGCCCCAGCGGGGGCCCGGCAGGGGGTTCCGGGTAGGACACCTGCCCGTCGGGCGCGATGACGACCGGCGGCGGATGTCCGGCCCTGGCCATCGTGCAGCATCGGGTGACCGGGTCGTACACGGCGTACAGGCAGGTCGCGCCGAGGAAACCGGTCGTGCTTTGGTGGGCCGCCCCGGCCGTTTCGCCCTCGGGCCGCTCCTCGCTGAGGCGCAGGACGAGGTCGTCGAGGTGGGCGAGCAGTTCGTCGGGCGGCATCTCCATGTCGGCGAGGGTCTGTACGGCGGTGCGCAGCCGGCCCATGGTGGCCGCCGCGGTGATGCCGTGGCCGACGACGTCGCCGACGACGAGGCCCACCCGGGCCCCGGACAGCGGGATCACGTCGAACCAGTCGCCGCCGACCCCGCCGCTCGGGTCCGCCGGCAGATACGAGGAGGCCACCTCCAGTGCCGTACCGCCCGTCAGGGCCTGCGGCAGCAGGCTGCGTTGCAGGGTGACCGCGGCCGTGTGTTCCCGGGTGTAGCGGCGGGCGTTGTCGACGCACAGGGCCGCGCGGGCGACCAGTTCCTGGGCGACGAGGACGTCGTCGGGCTGGAACGAGACGGGATTGCGCGACCGTATGAAGGTGGTGAGGCCCAGGGTGGTGTTCCGTGCCCGCATCGGCACGGAGATGAGGGAGTGCAGGCCGAACTCGCGGATGCTCGCCGCTCGCGCGGGTTGCTCGGAGGTCCACAGTTCGTCGGAGGGGTCGAGGACCGGGATGAGGATCGGTCCTCCGTCGATGAGCAGATGCGCGTCGTGCGGCGGCGGGACGAAGTCCACCCGCTCCCCCACCCGCGCCACGGCCTCCGGGCAGCCCTCGCGCACCGAGCTCATACCGGCCCGGCGCATCACCGGCTTGGCGGGGGCCGGGCCCGCGTCGGTCAGCCACGTTCCGTGTCCTTCGGTGCTGAGCACCGGCTCCAGCAGGTCCACGACGACGAAGTCCGCGAAGCGCGGAACGGCGAAGTCGGCCAGTTCCTGAGCCGTCCACAGCACGTCCAGCGTCGTACCGATACGTGTTCCGGCCTCGCTGACCAGCGACAACAGCTGGCGGGCGTTCCACCGCTCGGTGACGTCCAGGACCATGTAGCAGACGCCGGTGATCGAGTTGTCGGGGTCCACGAGGGGGAAGAAGGAGGTGGAGTAGGCGTGCTGGCGGTGCGGGTCGGCCCAACTCCATCCCACGTACTCGTAGTCGGTGACGGGCAGGCCGGTTTCCAGGACCTTGCGCATCCGGCCCTCGATGGTCTCCGCCTGCAGCCCCGGCAGCAGTTCGCTCAGCCGACGGCCGAGGCGCTGGTCGCGAGGGACACCGCCGAAGCGCTCCAGGGTGTCGTTGAGCCAGACGTAGCGCAGCTCGGTGTCCATCACGGCCATGCCGACCGGCGAGCGGGTCAGGAATCCGTCGAGCATGGACTGGCCCACCGCCCACTGCTGGCACGGCTCCCGTGCCGAGATCAGAAAGCACTCGTCCGCTTCGATGCGGAAGGACGCGGAGACCCGCAGGTCCACGTCGAGGCGGCGGCCGTCACGGTGCCGTAGCGGAATGAGACCGTTCCATCCCATGCCGGCCCGGCAGCGCTCGGCGACGCCGGCCGCACGGACCGGGTCACTCGGTACCGCCAGCAGCCGCTCGGCGGGGGAACCGATGACCTCCGCGGCGGAGTGGCCGAGGAGTTCCTCCGCGGCCCGGGTCCACCCGATCACGACACCCCGTCCGGACACCACCGCCGCCGCGTCGGTGGACGCGTCGAAGAGGGCGCTCGGTCCTCCGGACGTGGGCGCCTGCGGTTCTTCTCGCGCAGCATCCATGGGTCCTCACGCAGCGTCCATGGGTCCCGTCCTCTACACGACCATGTTCCTGCTTGTCCGCCCGATGTGCACGGGCCGACGGCCCCGGTCCCGTTCGGCGCAGCGCGGGCGGGCACGGGCCAATCGTCGGCGACCTCTCACCGGGCAGGGCGGATGTGCCGGAGGGAGCATGGAGGTGCCGGTCGCCGCAATCGTGGTACCCGACCGTGGCCGAGGTCGGCAGGCCGTGCCGGCCGGTGAAGGAGGAGCTGGGATGACAGCTGGATCCTTCGAGTCCGCGGGCGGCGGGTACGCGCCGGAGCCGCCCCGGCCCACTGGCCTGCTCGATGTGCTGAGCGTGGCCGCGGTGGTCGTCGACGCCGACGGGCGCGTGGTGTTCTGGACCCCGCAGGCCGAGGAGCTCTTCGGCTACACCGCCGACGAGGCTCTCGGCACGCATGCGACGCGCCTGTTCATCCACCCCGACCAGCTGCCGGCCGTGGTGCAGCTGTTCACGGAGGTGCTGGAGACCGGACGGAGCTGGGCCGGCACCTTCCCCGTGCGGCACAAGGACGGCAGCACCCGGCTGACGGAGTTCCGCAACATGCGGCTGCTGGACGATCTCGGTGACGTCTACGCCCTGGGCATCGCGGCCGACCACTCCCTGCTCCAGCGGGTCGAGACGGACCTGGCGCTGTGCGAGCGGCTGATCAACCAGTCCCCGATCGGGATCGCGCTCCTGGACCCGGACCTGCGCTATCTGCTGGTCAACCCGGGACTGGAGCGTATCGACGCCACCCCGGCGGAGGACCACGTCGGCCGTCGGCTGCGGGAGACGCTGCCGCTGCCCGACATCGACACGATCGAGTCCTGTCTGCGCCAGGTGCTCACCACCGGCACCCCGCTGCTGGACCAGTACCATGTGGGCCGCCCGCCGGCGGACCCCGAGAACGAGCACGCCTGGTCGCTGTCCTTCTATCGGCTGGAGGACCCGGGCGGGCGAATCCTGGGCGCGGCCATCTCGTTCGTCGACGTCACCGAGCGGCACCGCACGGCAGCCGAGGCCGACCGGGCCCGGCGGCGCCTGGCCCTGATCGCGGACGCCTCCACCCGGGTCGGCACCACGCTGGAGGTGGACCGGACCGCCCACGAGCTGGCGGAGGTCGCCACTCCCGAGCTGGCCGACGTGGTCGCCGTGGACGTCCTGGACTCCGCGCTGGCCTGCCGGCGCAACCGCAAGCCGGACAACGGCCCGGAGCTGTTCCGCGCGCTGGCGCTGAAGGCGGCCTATCCGAGCGTGGCGCTGCGCGCCGCCGATTCGCCCGGTGACCTCGCCGCGTACGACGGCGACCGGCTGGTCACCCTGTGCGTGCACACCGGTCGGCCGATCCTCGTACGCCATGTCGGAGAGCAGGATCTGCCGCGTATCGCCAAGGACGCCGAGGCCACCGCGCTGCTGGCGCGGGCGGGCGTCCACTCCTATCTGGCCGTGCCGTTGATCGCGCACGGCGAGGTGCTCGGCGCCCTCGACCTCAAGCGCACCCGCAATCCGTTGCCGTTCGACCAGGACGACGTCGTCCTGGCCAGTGAGCTGGCCGGCCGGGCCGCCGTGGCCATCGACAACGCCCGATGGTTCCAGAGTGTGCGCAACACGGCCCTGACCCTGCAGCGCAGCCTGCTGCCCGACCACCCGCCGCACCACACGGGTCTGGAGCTCGCCTCCCGCTACCAGCCCGCCCAGGCCACCAGCGAGGTCGGCGGTGACTGGTACGACGTCATCCCGTTGGAGGACGACAAGACCGCGCTGGTCGTCGGCGACGTCATGGGCAACGGCATCGACGCCGCCGCCACCATGGGCCGGCTGCGCACCGCCACATGTGCCTACGCCGACCTCGACCTCGAGCCCGGCTCCGTGCTCCAGCACCTGGACAAGATCACCTGCGATCTGGAGCACTACATCGTCACCTGCCTGTACGCGGTGTACGACCCCCGCACCGGACAGTGCCACATCGCCAACGCCGGACACATGCCACCCGCGCTGGCTCGCCCCGGCAGCGCCCCGGAGCTGCTGGAACTGCCGGCCGGCGCCCCGCTCGGGGTCGGCGGCATCCCGTTCGAGACCACCACGGTCGAGCTGGGCCCCGGCGACCTGCTGGTCCTCTACACCGACGGCCTCGTCGAGACCCGGCTCCACCCCATCGACGACCGCCTGGACGTCCTCCTCGGGTTCCTCGACGAACCCCGCAGGCCGCTGGAGGAGACCTGCGACCTCCTGCTGTACGGCCTGCGCCACCCCGACGACCACGACGACGTGGCTCTTCTCGTGGCGCGGGTGCTGTAGGCAGAGCCGGTGCGGGGAGCGGGCCCGCCTTGCCCGCGGCGTGCGCCCGGCGCACGCTGTTCCTATGGGTGCTCAGGACGGCCCCACGCTCATCGGCTCCGTACAGCGCGCCTTCCGCCTGCTGGAGGCGATGAGCGCGCACGAGAACGGCGCGCCGGCGAAGCAACTGGCGCGGGAGACGGGCTTGCCCCTGGCCACGGCGTATCACCTGCTGCGGACGCTGGTCCACGACGGATACGTGCGCAAGCTCGACGACGGCGGGTTCATCCTGGGCGACCGGATCGGCACCCTGCAGACTTCGGGCCGGACGCAGGCGCTGCTCAGCCGGATACGCCCGACGCTCGCCGCGCTGCGGGACGAACTGTCGACCGCCGCGTACCTCACCTTCTACGAGGAGGGCGAGATCCGGGTCGCCGAGATCGTGGACGGCCCCCGCGCTCCCCGCGTCGATCTGTGGGTGGGGTTCGAGGACGCGGGGCACGCCACGGCTCTGGGCAAGTCCGTGCTGCGTGAGCTGGACGAGGAGTCGCGCAAGGACTACCTGTCCCGGCATCGGCTCGCGGACCTCACGCCCAGGACCATCACCGACCCCCCGGAGCTCATCCGGCGGCTCGACTCCGCGCCCCTGGCCCCGGCGGTCACGGACATGGAGGAGTACGCCCTGGGCACGGTCTGCGTCGCGGTGCCCGTCTACAGCGGGGGCACCCTCGGCTCGCTCGGTGTGTCGCTGAGGGCCGACCGGCGGACCCGGCTGGAGGAGACGCGGGCCCGTCTGGAGGAGGTCCGAGCGCGTCTGCTCCCGACCGCGAGCCGCGTGACCCGTGGCCTCTCGCTCACTATCTGAAATCCGTGTCCTTGTCCCATCCGGGGTCGAACCGCTTTCCTGAATAAACCGGACATAACCTCCGGAAGCGCCCCCACTCACAGGTGAGGACATCCCACAAGACATGAGCCAGGCCCCGCACCACGGTCGCTACCACTGGCCGAGGCGACTGGTCGCCGCTACGCCCGTACTGCCCATACTGATCGTCTCCGCGATCGTCCTCGTCGATCTCGTCTGCGGCTCTGGGATGACCTGGCTGCCGCTTCTAGCCGTGGGCCCGGCACTCGCGGCCACCACCAACGGGCCGCGCGGCGTCCTGTGGGTCGGACTTCTCGCCGCCGCCCTGGGTGCGATCCTCGGCATCCGCGATGATGCCGGAGCCCGCGAGCTGGCCGTCGTGCTGGCCGCCCTGCTGGCCGTCACCCTGGCCGGGAGCCTCGCCAGCGCGCTGCGCGGGCGACGCGAGCGGGTGCTCGCCGCCGTACGTTCCGTCGCCGAGGCCGCCCAGCACGCGCTGCTGCAGCCCGTACCGGCGACGGTCGGGCCGTTCCAGGTCGCCGTCCGCTACAGCGCCGCGGCGGCGGAGGCCCGGATCGGCGGCGACCTCTACGCGCTCGTGTCCACGCCGTACGGGGTCCGGATGATCGTCGGCGACGTGCGCGGCAAGGGGCTGCCCGCGGTGGGGACCGCGGCTCTGGTGCTCGGGGTGTTCAGGGAGGCCGCCTACGACGAGCCCGATCTCCTCGCCGTCGTCGCACGGATCGAGCGGAGCCTGGCGCGCAACCTGGGCAGCGACGACTTCGTCACCGCCGTGGTCGCCGGGTACCCCCGGGACGGGCAGCTGGAGGTGGTCAACTGCGGTCACGCGCCGCCGCTGCTGGTGCGCGACTCCGTCGTCGTGGCGGTCGACCCGGAACGTCCGGCCCCGCCCCTCGGGCTGCGCACCCTCTCCGGTGAGACGCCGGCACTGCATGTGCTGCCCTTCTCCGACGGGGACCAACTGCTGCTGTACACCGACGGCGTCACCGAGGCCCGCGACCACGAGCGGGAGTTCTACCCGCTCGCCGAAGGGCTGGCACGGCACACGTGCGACGAACCGGCACACACCGTCACCGCCCTCCACGACGAGCTGCTGGCCCATGTGGGCGGCCGGCTCCACGACGACGCGGCACTGCTGCTGCTGCGCATGCCGGCCCCGGCCGTCACCCCCGCCGACCGTGAGGTGCCCGACGCCGGACGCATCGGTTCCTGCTCGCCGTAGCCCCGCAGGGGCGCGAGGACTGCGACCAACCACAGCAGCGCCGCACCTGAACGAAGGCACGACCCGGCACCCCCCGCGCAGCGAACCGTGCCCACCCCGTCCAACGGTGTTAGAAATGAGGCATGGCCGCAGTCATCGGCCGCCTGCGGTCGCTTGTGAGTCTGCGTACCGTCGCCCGGCAGGTCTTCGTGCTGCAGGCGGCGATCGTCGTACTCCTCGTCGTCGCCGCCGTGGTGGCACTGGTGCTGCAGGTCCGCACCGACACCAGACGGGAGGCCGGCAACCGGTCCCTCGCCGTGGCCGAGTCCTTCGCGAACTCGCCGGGTGTCGTGGACGCCCTGGCGGATCCGGATCCGAGCGCCGCACTCCAACCACGTGCCGAGGCGGCGCGCGAGGCGACCGACGTGGACTTCATCGTCGTGATGAGCACGGCCGGAATCCGCTACACCCACCCCAACCCCGAGCGGATCGGCAAGCATTTCATCGGCACCATCGCGCCGGCCGCGGCGGGCGGGGTCGTGCGGGAGACGTACACCGGCACCCTGGGGCCGTCCGTGCGGGCCGTGGTCCCCGTGACCGACGGCGACGACAAGGTCGTCGGGCTGGTGTCCGCCGGGGTGACTCTGGCCAGCGTGGGCGGGGTCGTCGACAACCAACTGCCGGTGCTGCTCGGCTCGGCGGCGGCCGCGCTCGCCCTGGCCACCGGCGGCACCGCGCTGGTCAGCCGGCGGCTGCTGCGCCAGACGCACGGGCTGGGGCCCGCCGAGATGACGCGGATGTACGAGCACCACGACGCCGTCCTGCACTCCGTACGGGAGGGCGTCCTGATCATGGACGGCCACCGTCGGCTGGCGCTGGCGAACGACGAGGCACGCAGGTTGCTCGGCCTGCCCGCGGACGCGGAAGGGCGGCCCTGCCCCGACCTGGGCATCGCGCGCGACCTCGCGGGGCTGTTCACCTCCGGGCGGGACGCCACCGACGAGGTGCACCTGGCCCGGGGCCGGCTGCTGGCCGTCAGCCAGCGGTCGACCGACCAGGACGGCGGTCCGCCGGGCAGCGTGGCCACCCTGCGGGACACCACCGAACTGCGGACGCTGACCGGCCGGGCGGACGTGGCTCAGGAGCGGCTGAAGCTGCTGTACGACGCGGGTCTGGAGATCGGCACCACCCTCGATGTCACCCGTACCTCGCAGGAGCTGGCCGACTTCGCGGTGCCGCGGTTCGCGGACTTCGCCAGCGTCGACCTGGCGGATCCGGTGCTGCGGGGCGAGGAGCCGAAGGAGGGCCGCGCGGACATGCGCCGGGTCGCTTTCCGGGGCGCACGGGACGGCAGCCCGCTCTACCCGATCGGCAAGCTGATCCACTTCCGCGAGGGCACGCCGCAGGCCTTCGGATTCGGTACGGGCGATTCCGTGCTGGAGGCGGACATGCCCGCCTTCTCCGGCTGGCAGGTGCAGGATCCCGAGAACGCCCGCCGCATCGTCGGGTTCGGCATCCACACGATGCTCACGGTCCCGCTGCGCGCCCGCGGCGTGATCATGGGGATGGCCACCTTCTGGCGCGCCGACCGGCCCGAGCCCTTCGAGCGGGAGGACGTGTCCCTCGCGGAGGAGCTGGTGGCGCGCGCAGCCGTCAGCATCGACAACGCCCGCCGCTACACCCGCGAGCACACCTTGTCGGTCACGCTCCAGCGCAGCCTGCTGCCCCGGGCGCTGCCCGACCAGAGCGCCCTGGACGTCGCCTACCGCTATCTGCCTGCGCACGCGGCGCAGGGCGGGGTCGGCGGGGACTGGTTCGACGTGATCCCGCTGCCGGGGGCGAGGGTGGCGCTGGTCGTGGGGGACGTCGTGGGACACGGACTGCACGCGGCGGCGACAATGGGGCGGCTGCGTACGGCGGTCCACAACTTCTCCACCCTGGACCTGCCACCAGACGAACTCCTCGGCCATCTGGACGAGTTGGTCGCCCGGATCGACCAGGACGAGGAAGACGGCGACAACGAAGGCGCACCGGTCACCGGTGCGACCTGCCTGTACGCCGTGTACGACCCGTCCACCGGGCTGTGCACCCTCGCCCGCGCCGGCCACCTCGAACCCGCGCTCGTGCACCCCGGCGGCGACGTCGAGTTCCCGGCCGTCGCCGGCGGGCCGCCGCTGGGTCTGGGCGGCAGCCTGCCCTTCGAGGCGACCGAGCTGCGGCTGCCCGAGGGCAGCGGGCTTGTCCTGTACACGGACGGGCTGGTCGAGCGCCAGGGGCAGGACATCGACGAGGGCCTGGAGCGACTGCGCGGGGCGCTCGCGGCGACGCCGCCGACGGACGGCCGGACGCCGGAGGAGACGTGCAAGGCCGTACTGGAGATGCTGCTGCCGGAGCGGCCGCGCGACGACATCGCCCTCGTCGTCGCCCGGACGCGGCTTCTCAGCCCCGATCACACGGCGACCTGGGACGTCCCGGACGACCGCTCCGCCGTGGCCCGGGTCCGGGCGGCGGCCACCCGGACGCTGGACGACTGGGGTCTGTCGGAGGAGGCGTTCACGACCGAGCTGATCCTCAGCGAGCTGGTCACCAACTCCCTGCGCCATGCCACCGGCCCCATCCGCGTCCGCCTGATCCGCGACCGCGCCCTGATCTGCGAGGTCTCCGACGGCAGCAACACCGCCCCCCACCTGCGCAGCGCGGCCGCGACGGACGAGGGCGGCCGGGGACTGTTCCTGGTGGCGCAGTTCGCCGAGCGCTGGGGCACCCGGTACTCGGCGGCGGGCAAGGTGATCTGGACGGAACAGCCCCTGACGGATCCGGGGGCCGCTCCGGCCGAGTCGTGAGGACCGTTACGGCTGTACGGCCGTAACGCCGGATACCGCGCAGCCGTCTCAGGTCTTGCGCGGGCGCGGCTCCTTCTGCGCCAGCAACTGCTCCCGCAGTGCCGTCAGCCGGTGGGATTGCTCGACCGCTCGGGTCTCGCCCAGGGGCGATGGCCCTGCTCGCCGCATGCAGCGGTGCCACCACCGGCACCTCCGCGAGCGGCGGCAAGTCCGCCGACGCCGCCGACCTCAGACTCACGCCCACCACCCCGCAGGCCGCCGAGCCCGTCGCCGCCGTGAACTGGCTGCTGGAGGACGAGCCGGACTCCCTGGACCTCGACACCCAGGGCGGCAGCGCCGGCCGCTCCCACACGGCTCGAAGATGACGGCGGACGACGTGCTGTTCAGCCTGAAGCGGCACGCGGCACTGGAGATGGAGCAGTCGGACGAGTTCGCGAACGTCTCCGCCATGCGCAAGACCGGCGAGGACGCGGTCGGCCTGGTGCGGCCGGACGCCGGCACGGTCGCGGTGGACTGTCGATCCAGGTGCAGAACCTCCAACTGCTCGGCGAGATCCGGCGGGACACGGGGGTGGCCCTGGTGTTCGCCAGCCATGACCTGGCCGTGGTCCGGCACATCACCGACGAGACGGTGGTGATGCGGCGCGGCAGGGTGGTCGAGCAGGGCCCGACGGACCGGGTCCTCGGTGCGCCCGAGGACCCGTACACCCGCCTCCTGCTGGCCTCCGTACCGCGCCGGGGCTGGGATCCGGCCGGCGCGGTACGGGCCAGGGCCCAGGCGGATGCCGCGTGACCCCGAGGGGTCCGCGCGGTCCGGCGGGGCCTCAGTCCCCGTGTGCCTCCAACGCGGCCCGCACCCCGGATTCGAGGGCGCCCTCGATCCACGACGGCTTCACCGAGGTGTGGTCCCCGGCGAAGTGGAGCGGCCCCTCGGCGGTGCGGATGGCTCCCAGCAGCTCCGTGTGCTGGCCGGGCAGCAGCACGGACGCCTCGCCGTACGCGTACGGGTCGCGCAGCCAGCTCTGGGTGCGCCCGGCGCCGGTGTAGAAGACCTCGACGCGCTGGCCGTAGACCTGTTGCAGGCCCCGCAGCGCGTGCGGGTAGCGGGCGTCCTCGTCGAGGGAGTCCCAGCGGGAGGCGTCGTCGGCCCAGCTGTAGGAGGCGAGGACGACGCCGCCCTTGCTGCCCCCGATCGGGTGGGACGGGTTGATCATGAAGCGGTTGGAGTTGTCGGAGACCGAACCACCGCCGATGATGTGCGCGGCCTCGGGCTGGTCGCGGGTGGCCCAGCGGTTCGCGGCGTAGTGGGCTCGCTGGGCGTCGCTGATGTGGCCTTCCGGGACGGACGGGTGGACGCCCAGGAGGCTGCCGTCGGCCGGGGCCTTGCCCTTGCGGTAGTCGTCGTGGAGCCCGGGCCGTACGGCGTCGAGCTCCCGCTTCCAGTCGGCCTCGGTGAACTCCCACCAGCGCAGGCCGAATTCGAGGAGCACCTTGGTCGCGCTGTCGTAGTGCAGCTCGGCGACCGCGCGCCGCTTCTTGTACGACATCAGCGGGCTGACCTGAACCTGCCGGAGCCCCGAGAACGGCACGGTGACGATCGCGAGGTCGCCGGTGAACTCCTCGCGCACCACCTTGCCGTCGCGTCCCTCGGAGACGGTGTCGATCCAGACGTGCGGTCCCTTGGCGTGGACGTGGGAGGTGTCGTCGGCGCCGGGCCGGTCCGGTGCCCAGTACTCGATGTGGGTCGCGCGCCGGTCCGGGCGCAGGACGTCGGCGACCTCCTTCAGCAGCGCGTCCGGAAGCGTCGCGGTGCCGCCGATCAGCTCCCAGAACTCGGTGTCGGGGCTGATCAGGGACTGGCTGATGAAGCTGTGGATGAAGGACAGCGGCAGCCGTGAGGTGAGGTTCTCCAGCGTGCCGATCAGGTCGATGGTCCGCTCGTCGAAGCCCGCCTCCTCGGTCAGGAACCGGTACATCGACCAGTCTCCGTACTTCTGCACGACCCGCGCCCAGCCCTTGACCCGCTCCGGCATCGGCTTGTCGACGCGCTTGCCGTCCGGGCCGACAGTGCTGAACTCGTCGCGTACGGGATCCAGGGCGCGGCGCAGGATGGTGCCGGACGGCGTGTCCCAGTACTCGCGCGGGACGCCGAAGGAGCGGTTGATCCTGCGGGGTGACTTCGCGTACGCGGAGCGGCGCACGCGGACGCCGTTGACGTGCAGCCAGGCGTTGTTGACGGGCTTGCCCTCGCCGTCGACGTCGACGAGGTGGAACCGGCGGCGCTTGACGCCGAGTTGGTCGATCAGGGTCATCACCAGCGGATGGCTGCCGGGGATGCGCATGGCGCCGGCCTCCGCGTACTGGGCCGGGTCGGCGAACGCCTGGGCCGCCTGCTCGTGGCCGCCGGTGCGGAAGGTCTTGATCCGGCCGCCGACGCGGTTGCCGTTGGCCTCGACGAGCGTGACCTGGTGTCCGGCCCGCTTGAGCAGCCAGGCGGCGACGAGACCGGCCGGTCCGGCACCGATGACCAGGATTCTCTTGGCCGTCTTCGTCTTCGCGCGCGGCAGCCCGGAGTCGAGGATCTTCCGGTACCCCGGGACGAGTGGCTTGTCGTGTTCGTCGACGACCAGCAGGGCGCGTGCGACGGCCAGGCAGGTGTCCCAGTCGGCGGTGGATCGAGGTCGCCCGGGGGCCTGTTGGGGAAGGGCGGGCGCGGCGGCGGCCGCGGTCGGGGTTAACGCGGCCAGGGCGGCCGTCGTGGTCGTTGCGGCCGTGAACTGCCGTCGGGAGAAGGAAGTTGAGCCGACAGGCGCGCGGTGATTGTTCATGTGCACTGGATACGGGGGCAATTGGCCGACCGGGAGCGCATCGGCCGGTTCATCACCTGAACGGGCAAGCGCATCGTCGGCCGGCCGCGCCGGGCATGCGTCCGCACGCGGGTTTGTGCGGCGTGGATGACGAAACCGTTGACGGGGACATGGCCCACTTCTATCTTCTGACCCAATCACGATCGGAATGACGAACTTCGTTCGAAATTACGGACAGGGACGGTCTCGTATGCCTCGAATGTCACGCACGCCTGTCAGGAAACGCCGCAGATCACTCATCCTGGGCGTGCTCGCCGCGCTGCTGGCCCTGGTGGCCACCACGCAACCGGCATCCGCGGCGGAAGGCCGCCCGTACACGAACCCGCTGAAGTCGTTCAAGGGCGCCGACCCCTGGCTGCAGTACCACGACGGCAACTACTACCTGATCACCACGACGTTCACCGGCATCCTCGGCATCCGCAAGTCGCCGACCCTGGCGGGCCTGGCCACCGCGCCGAACGTGCAGGTGTGGTCGGACACCACCTCGACCCGCAACACCAACATCTGGGCGCCGGAGATGCATCTCTTCAACGGCCGCTGGTACGTGTACTACTCGGCCGGTCAGGGCGGCGTGGCGTGCTGCGACTCGCAGCGCACGCATGTCCTGGAGAGCGCCGGCGCGGACCCGATGGGCCCGTACACCTACAAGGGCTCGCTCACCGGCTCCAACCTCACGCCGGGCGGCTGGCTGATCGACGCGAGTGTGCTGCAGGCCGGCAACAAGCTGTACCTGGTCGGCAGCGGCTTCATCAACGGCAGTACGCAGAGCCTGGTCATCGCGCCGCTGAGCAACCCGTACACCCTGGCCAGTAACACCTTCACGATCATCTCCAGCCCGACCCTGGACTGGGAGCGGTCCGGCGCACCCGTCAACGAGGCCCCGGAACCGCTCTACCACAACGGCCGCACCTTCCTCACGTACTCGGCCAGCTACTGCAACACCGCCGACTACAAGCTGGGCCAACTGGAGCTGACCGGCTCGGATCCGCTGAACCCGGCCTCCTGGACCAAGAAGCAGTCGCCGGTCTTCCAGCGCAATGACGCCAACGGCGCCTACGGCCCCGGCCACAACGGCTTCTTCACCTCGCCCGACGGCACCGAGAACTGGATCGTCTACCACGCCAACTCCTCGTCCGGCGGCGGCTGCGGCAACGGACGCACCACCCGCGCCCAGGAGTTCACCTGGAACGCCGACGGCACCCCGAACTTCGGCACCCCCGTCGCCCCCGGCACCACGCTGCCCGGCCCGTCCGGCGAGACGGCCGCGACGCCGACGTCGTACACCCTCGTCAACCGCAACAGCGGCAAGTGCCTGGACGTGAACGGCGGCAACACCGCCGACGGCACCGACATCTTCCAGTGGACGTGCACCGGCGGGGCCAACCAGAAGTGGAAGGTCGAGGACCTCGGCGACGACACCAACAGGCTGGTCAGCGTCGCCACCGGCAAGGTGATGGACGTCGCCGACTGCTCCGCCTCCGACGGCGCCGACATCCGGCAGTGGTCCTGGCTGAACAACAAGTGCCAGCGCCACCGGCTCGTGTTCACGGCGAGCGGCGACTACGTCCGGATCGTCAACGAGTCCACCGGCAAGGTCGCCGACGTGGCCGACTGCTCCGCCGCGAACGGTGCGGACGTACGGCAGTGGACCTGGCTCAACAACAACTGCCAGCAGTGGCGCCTCGTCCCCAGCACCTGATCACCCGCACTTCTGGAGAACTCCCTTGAAACGCATAGCCATACGGCTGCTCATGGCCGTCCTCGTCGCCCTGGCGGCCTGCCTCGCCGGACCCGCTCCGGCCGCCCGGGCGGCCGTACCCGACTCACCCGCCGTGACCTACACCAACCCGATCGCGGAGAAGCGGGCCGACCCGCACATCTTCAGGCACACCGACGGCTACTACTACTTCACCGCGACCGTCCCCGAGTACGACCGCATCGTGCTGCGCCGGGCGACGACCATCCAGGGCCTGTCGACGGCCCCGGAAGTCACCATCTGGACCAAGCACGCCAGTGGTGTGATGGGCGCGCACATCTGGGCGCCGGAGATCCACTTCATCGACGGCAAGTGGTACGTCTACTTCGCCGCCGGCGCCACCAACGACGTGTGGGCGATCCGGATGTACGTCCTGGAGGGCACCGGCGCCAACCCGCTGACCGCCACCTGGACGGAGAAGGGGCAGATCAGGACCCAGTGGGAGAGCTTCTCCCTGGACGCCACGACCTTCGTCGCGGGCGGCGTGCGCTATCTGGCCTGGGCGCAGCGCGACCCGTCCGTGAACAACAACACGGACATCTACCTGGCGAGGCTGGCCAACCCGTGGACCATCAGCGGCACTCCGGTGATGCTGTCGCGGCCCACCTACTCGTGGGAGACCGTCGGCTACAAGGTCAACGAGGGCCCGGCGGTGATCCAGCACGGCGGCAAGGTCTTCATGTCGTACTCGGCGAGCGCCACCGACAGCAACTACTGCCTGGGGCTGCTGTCCGCCTCCGCGAGCGCCGACCTGCTCAACGCGGCGAGCTGGAGCAAGAGTTCCACGCCGGTATTCACCAGCAACGCCGCCACCAGCCAGTACGGGCCGGGCCACAACTCCTTCACCGTCTCCGAGGACGGCAGGAGCGACATCCTCGTCTACCACGACCGCAGCTACAAGGACATCACCGGCGACCCGCTCAACGACCCCAACCGCCGCACCCGCGTCCAGAAGCTGTACTGGAAGGCCGACGGCACCCCGGACTTCGGCATCCCGGTGGCCGACGGTGTGACGCCGCAGCGCTTCTCGTCGTACAACTTCGCGGACCGGTTCGTGCGGCACTGGGAGTACCGCGCCCGCATCGAGGCCGGCGTCTCCCCGCTCGCGGACTCACAGTTCCGCGTGGTCACCGGCCTGACCGGCAGCGGCACGGTGTCGCTGGAGTCGGCCAACTTCCCCGGGTACTACCTGCGGCACAAGAACTTCGAGGTGTGGCTGGAGAGGAACGACGGCACGACGCAGTTCGCGTCCGACGCCAGCTTCCACAAGCGGGCCGGACTGTCCGACGCGGCGGGAGTCTCGTACGAGTCGTACAACTACGCCGGACGATACGTGCGGCACTACGACCACCTGCTGGTGGTCCAGGCGCCGAGCACGGCGACGGATCGGGCGGACGCCACGTTCTACGCCCAGTAAAACCGCTGGAACGCGCAGTTCAGAGGCTATGAACGACCACTATACATTGCGTGTATACTCGCCATGTATAGTCACGGCATGCCTTTTCCGATCATTCCGATCAAGAAGATGAAAAAACCGTGGGCTTGGTTGTGTGCCGCCGCCGTTCTGGTGGCGGCCGCTTCCTTGGTGGCGTTCACGCAGTTCGTGCGCCTGGACACCACGTCACCCAGCGACGCCCGGGCCCAGGCCTCCTCCACCGCCCGGGCCCGCATCGGCAGCGTCGACTGCCGCGAGGCCAAGTGCGTCGCGCTGACCTTCGACGCCGGGCCGAGCGAACACTCCGCGCGACTGCTCGACATCCTGAAGGAGGAGAAGGTCCCGGCGACCTTCTTCCTGCTCGGCAAGCGGCACATCGAGAAGTACCCGGAGCTGGTCAAGCGGATGGCCGACGAGGGCCATGAGGTGGCCAACCACACCTGGGACCACAAGAGGCTCACGGAACTGGATGCCGACGAGATACGCGAGGAGATAGAGCGCCCCAACAAGGAGATAGAGCGCCTCACCGGGCGGCGCCCCACCCTGATGCGCCCGCCGCAGGGCCGTACGAACGACACGGTGCACGACATCTGCCGCGAGTTGGGGATGTCCGAGGTCCTGTGGAGCGTGACGGCCAAGGACTACAAGACCAATGACTCCAAGCTCATAGAGCAGCGTGTCCTGGATCAGACCGACCGGGACGGGATCATCCTGCTGCACGACATCTACGACGGCACAGTGCCGGCGGTCCCCGGGATCATCGACGGGCTGAAGAAGCGCGGGTTCGTGTTCGTGACCGTCCCGCAGTTGCTCGCGCCGGGGCAGGCCGAGCCGGGGAAGGTGTACCGGTGAGCCGTCTCATCAGGTGAGGTGAAGGCGGTGCGGGGAGCGGTGGATCAGCGTGCGGAGAAGACGACCGACCACCCCTCCTGCCCTGCCTGCTCGGCGGTGTACGAAACCCCGTCCGCCTTCAGCCTCTTGGCGTCGAGGAGGCTGATCTCGCCGCCGTGGTTGCCGAGTTGGGCGCCACCGCTCAGGCGGACGGTGAGGCAGGCGCCGGCCGCGAGCGGTCCCGGCGGCACGGCGGACAGCCTGCCCAGCCGGTCCTGGAGGTGCCAGCCGGTGAGGTCGACCGGGGCGGGCGAGGCGTTGAGGAGGGTCACCGTCTCGGCCTCCGGGGCGGGGCCGCGCGGGTTGACGAGGGCGGCGACGATACGGACCGGCCGGGTGCCGGGCACGGGGCGCGAACCGTCGACGTCCTCGAGGGCGTGGCCGGTCACGTCGTCCGTCTTCCAGGACTGGCTCTGGAAGGCGAGGAAGATCCCGACCCAACGCGACTGCGCCGGGAAGTGGATGAGCAGCCCGCCGTCCTGCCAGACCCCGTCGTCGCCGCGGAAGCGGCGGCTGTTGCCCTGGTTCATATGGATGTCGTGGACGCCGTTGCCGGGCAGGAACCCGAAGACCTTGTCCCTGACCTCGGCCTCGGGCCCCCAGCGCTCGCCGAACAGATGCACCCGGGCCTCCTGGTCGGCGATCGCGCGGCGGACGGAGTGGTCGAGGAGGTCGGCGAGGTCGTTGTCGGGGCCTTCGAGGTCCGGGGGCAGCCTCCGCATCAGGGACGGGTCGAAGAGGTTGCCGCGCACGAAGTCGAGGTTCGGACCGCCGGGCCCGGGCGGCAGGGTGTTCCAGCCGCTCTCCCGCCCCTCCAGACGGGCCGTGATGGGGTGCCGGAAGTCCTCGGTGACGAGGTAGAGCAGCTCGGAGGGCTGCTGCTGGGACAGGACGTTGACGGCGGCGCGGTACTGCGTGCCGTGATCGTCGGTGAGGTGGATCTGGTAGTGCGGCGTGTCGTCGGCGCCCTCGCGCCGGGTGTCGACCGCTCGTCCGATCAGTACGCCGTAGGTCTTCAGTGGCATGACGACCAACTCCCCCGGGAGGCGGACGGATTGCCCGCCCTTGGGTGGCAGCGTAGGGCGCGGGCGGCGCGGCCGAAGCCGAGTTCACCTCGCGTACGTCCGCCCGCCGACGTCCGGCTGGACCGACTGCACGACGCGTATACGACTGCGCCGATGACCAGCTCCGATTCCCTAAGATCGTTCCGTGGCGAACTTTCTCCTCGAACGCACGGTTCCACTCCCCCTCGACGAGGCGTGGCGCCGCCTGACGGAGTGGCCCCGCCATGCCGCGGCCGTCCCACTGACCCGCATCCGGGTCACCCCGCCCGAACCGACCCGTGAGGGCACACTCGTCATCGCCCGCTCCGGAGTCGGCCCGTTGTCCTTCGACGACCCGATGGAGGTCACCGTGTGGCAGCCCCCGGGGGACGACTCGCCGGGCCTCTGCCGACTGGAGAAGCGGGGCAGGGTGATCACGGGGTGGGCCGAGATCGAGGTGCGGCCCGGGCCGGGAGGGCGGGCGCGGGTGGTGTGGCGGGAGGAGGTGCGGGTGCGGTTCCTGCCGGGGGTGGCCGACGGTGTGCTGGGGCGCACGGCGCGGTATGTGTTCGGGCGTGCGGTGAATCGGCTCCTGCGCACAGCCTGACGCCGGTCGATGTCAGTGCCCTCTCGTAGGGTTGCGGCGATTTCACGGATCTCGCATGGGGATGGCGATGTCATGGGTGCCAGCGGCTGGGAGTACGTCACCGAGTACAAGGGCAGTGTCGAGGAGTCCTTGGCGGTACTGCACGAGCAGGAATTCGCGGAGCTCTACGGCAACGACGACGAGTACGGGTCGATCGAGGAACTGTGGGCGGACGGGGAGTTCATGGGCGCTGAGGGAACCCATTCGATCCTCGACATCCGGCGGGTCGTGCACACGACGGCCATGCCGTCGGAGCACGTCGTCGAGGACTACTTCACACTGCGCCCCCTGCCGGCCGACAGGATCGTGCACCACTTCGGCAGCGACCGGCCGACCCCCGAACGCTTCCAGGAAGTCCTCGACGAGTCACACGCAGCGCACCGCCCCTTCCCACACCACGACCCGGTGGAGACGCTCCTCGACGAGTGCCGGATGCGGTGGACCGGTGTGTTCGTGGCCCTGTACACCGGCGATG
This sequence comes from Streptomyces sp. R11, assembly GCF_041051905.1. Lineage (NCBI taxonomy): Bacteria > Bacillati > Actinomycetota > Actinomycetes > Kitasatosporales > Streptomycetaceae > Streptomyces > Streptomyces sp. R11. The sequence goes on along the minus strand of NZ_CP163432.1, from coordinate 7,302,452 downwards.
AGAAGACCCATGTGGGGATCTTCGGATTCTCGGGCGACTGATCAGGCAACCACGGAAGTGAGCGGGGCAAGGGACATGGCTTTGAACGGGGCGAAGGCGCCGACCCTCGAAGAGGTCGAGGCCCTTGCAGTGGACGGCCTGCGGTGGCTGCTGTCTGCCGGGCGCGACGGCGGGGACGGCGGCCTCATGTGGCCGACCAGGCCGTCCGACGACGAGCTCAACCCCATGCTCTACAGCGGCACGGCCGGAGTCGTCCCGGTTCTCCTGGAAGCGTGGCGGCACTTCGGCGACGACTCCTACGCGGACACCGCCGTGCGCGCGGCCCGCGGGCTGGCGGACTCCGTCGAGAGCTGGGAGGACGACTCCCTGTACTTCGGCCGCACCGGCATGGCCCTCGCGCTGCGTGCCGTCCACGACGACCTGGGCGACTCGGCCTCCGGCACCGCCGCGGACCGAGCCCTGGAGCTGGTGCGCTCCCGCTTCGACGGGGCCCGCTGGGGCGAGCTGTTCGAGCTGATGGGCGGCAACGCCGGGATCGGCCTGGGCGCGCTCCTGGCAGGGCAGGAGGATCTCGCCGTCCGGGCGGTGGAGCCGTACGCCCGGACGGCCGAGCAGACTCCCGCCGGGGTCAACTGGCAGCACCGGCCCGGCGCACCCGGCCGTATGCACCACATCTCGCACGGCACCCTCGGCATCGTGTACGGCCTGGCCGCGGTCGGCAACGCGACCGGCCGCAAGGACCTGGTCGAGCTCGCGCTGGCCGGTGCCGCGGACGTCGTCTCGCGCGACGAGGGCGGCCCCGAAGGCTTTCTCGTCCCCCACTCCGACCCGCATCACCGCCCCGACGTGGTCGAGCGCTACAACTACGGCTGGTGCCACGGCCCCACCGGCGACGCCCAGGTCTTCCGCCTGCTCCGGGACCTGTCCCCCGACCCTGCCTGGCCGGCCCTCGCCAACCGCTGCTGGCACACCGTCACACATTCCGGCCTGCCGAACCGGCTGCGCCCCGGCTTCTGGGACAACAACGGCCGCTGCTGCGGCACGGCCGGCGTCCTCGCCCTCGCCGTCGACCGCGTCGCCGAGCAGGACGACTCCCCGGGGTTCGCCCGGCTCCTGGTCGCCGACCTCGCCGCCCAGGCCACCCGCGACGCCGACGGCGCACGCTGGTCCAACGTCGAGCACCGGGCCACCCCGAGCGAGCTCGAACCGCATGCGGGATGGGCGATGGGCAACGCGGGCATCGTGCGCGAACTGCTGCGCTTCGTACGGCTCGTGCGAGGAGGCGAGCCGGATTACGCGTTCGCGTGGCCGGACCAGCCGGGGGTGCGTCGTTCGCATCAGGCCGACTTGGCCTAGGTCCGGCCGCACGATCCGCGTCGGTGCGGGCGCGTGCCGTGTTGCGTCAGTAGACGGACAGGCCGTAAGCGCTCAGCACTTCCTGGATCGGCTGGTAGTAGGTGGTCCCTCCCGTGGCGCAGTTTCCGGAGCCGCCGGAGAGGATGCCGATGACCTTGTCACCGGCGTAGAGCGGACCGCCGCTGTCGCCGGGTTCGGCGCAGATGTTGGTCCGGATCAGCCCGTGGACGATGTCACCGCCGCCGTAGTTCACCGACGCGTTGAGGGCGGTGACCACGCCGCATCGGACTCCGGTCGTCGCGCCCCGGGTGCAGACCCGCTGGCCGACGTGGGCGGACGCGGTCCCGGTCACGTCGACTGTTCCGATGGTGCCGGGGTGCGGCACGGCCGGGTTGGCGTACCGGACGACCCCGAAGTCGTTGCCGGGGAAGCTGCTGCCGGTGGTGGGGCCGACGGCCGTGTCCAGAGCAGCGTTGGTGTACCAGGTGGGCAGGTCCGCGGTGCAGTGTCCGGCGGTGATGAAGTAGTACGTGGAGCCGCTCTGCACATTGACGCCCGCCGTGCAGCGCCGGCCGGCGGCGTGGATGCCGTCACCGCCGGACAGGAACGTGCGCAGCCGGCCGGCGAGCCGTTCGAGGGTGACAGCACCGGCGAACCGGTCGGCGGCGTGGCGGAGTCGGGCGAGCTCTGCGTCCGTGACCGTGGAGTCGGCGAGAACTCGCAACGTTCCGCTCCGCTCGTCGACGGCCCACGCCGTCCCGTCGATCCCCAGTGACGTGACGGCCGAGGCCGGGCCGGACACCGAGGACGGTGCGGGCGGCCGGGAAGCGGGTGCTGCCGTCGCGCTGGTGCCGGACACCGTGAGGGCGGCCACGCCGAGCAAGCTCAGCACGTAGGCGATCAGTTGTGAGCGTCTGCTGGTTGTACGGCGTGCTGTCATCCCGAATCTCCCCGAGGACGGTCGGTCGGTTTCGGGCACGCCCGACCGGTGACCGGGCGTGCCGGCTTGCATGCCGTGGTGCTGGTGTCGTGCGGGATTCGAAGGCGAGCCCGAGCGCCGTCGCGATTTCGCCTGCGACGCCGGGCGGAGACGAAGCAGCGCTCATTGTGCCCGGACGGGTGTGGCGGGGGTAGGGCGTGTTCAGCCGCGGGCCGTGGCGTCGACGGTCGCGATGAGCATGCCGTCGAGTTCCGGTCCGCCTTCGAACTGGCTACCTGTCACCCTCGTCGGACATCGCCCCCCGGCAGTCAGGATGACTTCTGCCGAGAGCCCGAAGGCCGCACCCCACCGAACCCCTCCGTGCTTTCGCGCAGCACCAGACGATGCGCCACGACGAGGTCCTGAGGTGACCGCACCTCCGCTGAGTTGGCGTCTGCCGAGGCGGACCCCGTGGCCTCGTCCATCCGGTGTTGCAGGAGTATGGGTCAGTGAGGTTCTGCTGACAGACGAGGTTCAGCTCAGCGGCGGCGGCCCCGCGCCGCCCAGCCGCTGCCGATCCCCGCGACATGCAGGGCGAGACAGGTGAGCCCGATCAGCATGACGTTGGTGGACGTGAAGACGTCGTTGGTGGATATGTCCGCCGCGTTGATGAGAAAGGCGATGAAGAACAGGACCGCCGCGATGATGCCCAGCACGGTGTGCCTCCTTGGGGATGGGGAATCGACCGATGGTGCCGTTTCTCGCGTATGCCCCCGGCCGACCGCCTCACGCACTGCGGACTTGGCCGCTGCCCTGCCGGACGCATCGCGCGCATCGTGCAGAGAAGACGAAAAGGGGTACGCGGCAGCAAGGGACGACGAGCGGAGGATCGCGATGTTCGAGGCCGGTGACATCCGGGAGTGGCGCGGCCACGATGTGGTCGACGACAGCGCACGCAAGATCGGCAAACTGGAGTCGATCTATGTGGACACCGCCACCGACGCGCCGTCCTTCGCCACCGTCACGGTCGGCATGCCGACTCGGCACCGCCTGGTCTTCGTTCCCCTCGCCGGAGCGACGGTCGGCCCTGGATACCTGAAGGTCGCCTACGCAAAGCACCAGGTCAAGGGTGCGCCGAGCATCGACATCGACGGGGTCCTGCCGGCCGGCGACGAAGGAGCGGTCTTTGCGCACTACGACCTGGCGTACAGGCCCGGTGCGGAGGGCGAGCGCCGGCTGGCGCGCCGCTGACGAACAACGACGATCCGGGAGGCGGCCGTGGCGCTGTTCCTGTTCCTGCTCCTTGTGGCGGTGGTGCTCGGCTTCATCGGAGTGCTCGCCGAGGGTTTGCTCTACCTGCTGGTCATCGGAGTGCTCGTGGCCGTCATCGACGTCCTCTATGTCGGGATGAAGATGCGGCGAAGCGGCAGGCGCCCGGCTCGATAGGCCACGCGGTCCGCGGATGGCCGAGTGACGTGGTGGCCCTCAGGCCACCGAACCGATCCGCCCCGCCGGCGACGACGTCGCGTCGTGGTGGATCGGGGTGTGGGCGCCGGTGAGGGAAACGCCGCTGCCGCCCCGCCGGTTGGCGACGATCTCCGACGCGATCGACAGGGCCGTCTCCTCCGGCGTCCGGGCGCCGAGGTCCAGTCCGATGGGGGACCTCAGCCGCGCCAGCTCCAGTTCGGTCACGCCGACCTCCCGGAGCCGCTCGTTGCGGTCCAGGTGGGTCCGGCGGGAGCCCATCGCGCCGACGTAGGCCACCGGCAGGCGCAGCGCGAGCTGGAGCAGGGGTACGTCGAACTTGGCGTCGTGGGTGAGGACGCACAGGACCGTTCGGGCGTCGACGGGCGTCCGCTCCAGGTACTTGTGCGGCCACTCGACGACGATCTCGTCGGCCTCCGGGAAGCGGGCCTTCGTCGCGAAGACCGGGCGGGCGTCGCACACGGTCACTTGGTAGTTCAGGAACTTGCCGATGCGCACGAGCGCCGACGCGAAGTCGATGGCACCGAAGACGATCATCCGGGGCGCCGGGACGGAGGACTCGACCAGCACCGTGAGCGGGGCGCCGCAGCGCGAGCCCTGTTCGCCGATCTCCAGGGTGCCGGTGCGGCCCGCGTCGAGGAACGCGCCCGCCTCCGCCGCGACCGTACGGTCCAGTTCGCGGTGGGCGCCGAAGCCGCCCTCGTACGAGCCGTCGGGGCCGACGAGAAGCGCGCGGCCCCTGAGCTCGTCCGGCCCCGACACGATCCGTGCCACCGCCGCCGCCTCCCCGCTCGCGGCCGCCCGCAGCGCGGACGCGAGCACGGGGCGGGCCGGGTCCCCGGCGCGTACCGGCGTGACCAGGATGTCGATGATGCCTCCGCAGGTCAGGCCGACCGCGAAGGCGTCCTCGTCGCTGTAGCCGAAGCGCTCCAGGACGGTCTCGCCGTCCTCGAGCGCCTGTTGGCACAGCTCGTAGACCGCGCCCTCCACACAACCGCCGGAGACCGAGCCGATCGCCGTGCCGTCGGCGTCCACCGCGAGCGCGGCGCCGGGCTGGCGGGGCGCGCTGCCGCCGACCGCCACCACGGTGGCCACGGCGAAGTCGCGTCCCTGCTCGACCCACCGGTGCAACTCCTCGGCGATGTCCAACATCTCTCGGTCTCCTTGACAGCGGTTGTGCGGAGGGCGGTTCACACTGACCGGCGCACCGGCTAGTGCACGCCCATCCAGCTCTCAATGGGATTGAGGGCGAAAAAGACGATGAAGATGCCTGTCAGGGCCCACATGAACGCCCCGATCTCGCGCGCCTTGCCCTGAGCGATCTTGATGGCGACGTACGAGACGACGCCGGCCGCGACACCGGCCGTGATCGAGTAGGTGAACGGCATGATCACGACGGTGAGGAACACCGGGATCGCGGTGGCCCGGTCGGACCAGTCCACGTGCCGTGCGTTCATCATCATCATGGCGCCGATGACCACCAGGGCCGCCGCCGCGACCTCGCCCGGCACGATCGCGGTGAGCGGGGTGAAGAACAGGCAGGCCGCGAAGAACAGGCCGGTGACGACCGAGGAGAGACCCGTGCGGGCACCCTCGCCCACGCCGGTCGCCGACTCGACGAACACCGTCTGGCCCGAGGCGCCGGACACGCCGCCGATCGCACCGCCGGCGCCGTCGATGAACAGCGCCTTGGACAGGCCCGGCATCCGGCCCTTGTCGTCGGCGAGCTTGGCCTCGGTGCCGACGCCGATGATCGTCGCCATCGCGTCGAAGAACCCGGCGAGCACGAGCGTGAACACGATCATGCCGACGGTCATCGCGCCGACCTCGCCCCAGCCGCCGAACTCGACGTTGCCGAAGATCGAGAAGTCCGGCATGGACACCGCGGTGCCGTGCAGTTCGGGAGCGCCGCTGGCCCACTGCTTGGGGTCGATGACGTCGAAGGCGTTGAGAATGACGGCGAGCACGGTGCCGCCGACGATGCCGATCAGGATGGCGCCGGGGATGCCGCGCGCCTGGAGCATGAAGATGGCGAGCAGCGTGACCGCGAAGAGCAGCACGGGCCAGCCGGCCAGTTCGCCGGCGGGGCCGAGGGTGACCGGGGTCGCCTCGCCCTGGTGCACGAAGCCGGCCTTGTAGAAGCCGATCAGGGCGACGAACAGGCCGATGCCCATGGTGATCGCGTGCTTCAGCGCGAGCGGAATGGCGTTCATGATCATCTCACGCAGGCCGGTGACGACCAGCAGCATGATGACCACGCCGTACATCACACACATGCCCATGGCCTGCGGCCAGGTCATCTGCGGGGCGACCTGCGAGGCGAGGACGCCGGAGACGGAGAGGCCGGCGGCGAGGGCGAGCGGCACCTTGCCGAAGAAGCCCATCAGCAGCGTGGTGAAGGCCGCCGCGAACGCGGTCGCGGTGATCAGCGCCTTTTGGGCGAGCGTGTCCCCTGCCGCGTCCTTGCCGGACAGGATCAGCGGGTTGAGCAGGAGGATGTACGCCATCGCCATGAAGGTCGTGACGCCGCCGCGCACCTCGCGCGCGACCGTGGATCCCCGGTGGGATATGTGGAAGTACCGGTCGAGCCAGGACCGTCCGGCCGGGACGCGGGTGCCTTCTCCCGCGTCGTCGGCTGTGGTCGCCGGCTCCAGTGACTGCTGGGTCATGTGGGCCTACTCCCAAGGTTCAAAGGGGCACCCGCGTCGACCGCCCTGACGGTCGACCAACCACGCGTGTGGCGCGGGATTTGGGAAGGTGCTTCGGCCGCACGACCCGGGGGACGGCCCGAGACGAACGAACAGGATGCAGCTGTGGTGCAGGTACGTGCTGTGGTGCTGGTACTGCTGGTGTGTCAAGTTCCGCGAGCGGTGCGGTACTTGGTCACTCCGGACGGCGCGGCGAAGTGTGACGTTCCCGGCGCCGCCCGGAGAGCCTTGCTGGATTCCTCGCTGATTTCCTACGCCGTACCGGTGAGGTGTTCCGGTCGTACCGGCGTGCGGTTCAGCTCCAGCCCCGTCGCGTTCCGGATCGCCGCGAGGACGGCCGGGGTCGACGACAGGGTGGGGGCCTCGCCGATGCCCCGCAGCCCGTACGGGGCGTGGTCGTCGGCGAGTTCGAGCACGTCGACCGGGATGGTCGGCGTGTCGAGGATCGTGGGGATGAGGTAGTCCGTGAAGGAGGGGTTCCTGACCTTCGCCGTCTTGGGGTCGACGATGATCTCCTCCATCACCGCCACGCCGAGACCCTGGGTCGTACCGCCCTGGATCTGGCCGATGACGGACAGCGGGTTGAGCGCCTTGCCGACGTCCTGGGCGCAGGCCAGCTCGATCACCTTCACCAGGCCGAGCTCGGTGTCCACCTCGACGACGGCGCGGTGCGCCGCGAAGGAGTACTGGACGTGGCCGTTGCCCTGCCCGGTGCGCAGGTCGAAGGCCTCGGTCGGACGGTGCCGCCACTCGGCCTCGACCTCGACGGCCTCGCCCTCCAGGACGTCCACCAGGTCGCCGAGGACCTCACCGCCGTCGGTGACGACCTTGCCGCCCTCGAGGAGCAGCTCGGCGGTGGCCCAGGCGGGGTGGTAGGAGCCGAACTTGCGGCGGCCGATCTCCAGGACCTTCTCGCGAACGAGCTCGCAGGAGTTCTTGACGGCGCCGCCGGTGACGTACGTCTGCCGGGAAGCCGAGGTCGAACCCGCCGAGCCCACCTGCGTGTCCGCCGGGTGGATCGTCACCTGGGTGACGCCCAGCTCGGTGCGGGCGATCTGCGCGTGGACGGTGACACCGCCCTGGCCGACCTCCGCCATCGCGGTGTGCACGGTGGCGACGGGCTCGCCGCCGATCACCTCCATGCGCACCTTGGCGGTGGAGTAGTCGTCGAAGCCCTCGGAGAAGCCGACGTTCTTGATGCCGACCGCGTAGCCGACACCGCGTACGACGCCTTCACCGTGCGTGGTGTTGGACAGACCGCCCGGCAGCTGCCGTACGTCCGCGCCCTCGCTGGACTCCCACTGGCGCTCCGGCGGCATGGGCATCGCCTTGACGCGGCGCAGGAGTTCGGCGACCGGCGCCGGGGAGTCGACCGGCTGCCCGGTCGGCATGATGGTCCCCTGCTCCATGGCGTTGAGCTGCCGGAACTTGATCGGGTCCATGCCGAGCTGCTTGGCCACCTTGTCCATCTGCGCCTCGTACGCGAAGCACGCCTGGACCGCTCCGAAGCCGCGCATGGCGCCGCAGGGCGGGTTGTTGGTGTAGAGCGCGATGGCCTCGATGTCGACGTCCTCGACCACGTACGGGCCGATCGCCAGCGACGAGGCGTTGCCGACGACCGCCGGCGAGGCGGAGGCGTACGCGCCGCCGTCCAGCACGATCCGGCACTTGACGTGGGTGAGCTTGCCGTCCTTCGTGGCGCCGTGCTCGTAGTAGAGCTTGGCGGGGTGACGGTGGACGTGCCCGAAGAAGGACTCGAAGCGGTTGTAGACGATCTTGACGGGCTTCCCGGTCCGCATCGCCAGCAGGCACGCGTGGATCTGCATCGACAGGTCCTCGCGGCCACCGAAGGCGCCGCCGACGCCGGACAGCGTCATCCGCACCTTGCGCTCGGGCAGGCCGAGGACCGGGGCGATCTGCTTCAGGTCGCTGTGCAGCCACTGGGTGGCGATGTAGAGGTGGACACCGCCGTCCTCGTCCGGCACGGCGAGGCCGGACTCCGGGCCGAGGAAGGCCTGGTCCTGCATGCCGAAGGTGTACTCGCCCTTGACGACGACGTCCGCCTGCTCGGCGGCCTGTGCCGCGTCACCGCGCAAGATCGGCTGGCGGTGCACGATGTTCGGGTGCGGGACGTGACCGATGTGGTGGTCGTCGCGGCCCTCGTGGATGAGGATCGCGTCCGGGGCGGTCGCGGAGGCCTCGTCGGTGATGACGGGCAGCTCGCGGTAGTCGACCTTGATCTTGGCGGCGGCGCGGCGGGCCGTCTCCGGGTGGTCGGCGGCGACGATGGCGACCGGCTCGCCATGGTGGCGTACCTTGCCGTGTGCGAGGACCGGGGTGTCCTGGATCTCCAGGCCGTAGTTCTTCACCTCGGTCGGCAGGTCGTCGTAGGTCATGACGGCGTAGACGCCCGCCATGGCCAGCGCCTCGCTGGTGTCGATGGACACGATCTCGGCGTGCGCGACGGTCGAGCGGAGGATCTGCCCCCAGAGCATGTCCTCGTGCCACATGTCGGACGAGTACGCGAACTCGCCGGTGACCTTGAGGGTGCCGTCCGGGCGAAGCGTCGACTCACCGATGCCGCCCTTGGTCTGAGAACCCTGGGTGATCTTGGTGGGAGCGCCGTTGGTAGGCATGTGCTCAGACCGCCTCTCCCTGCCGGGCGGCCGCGAGGCGGACCGCGTCCATGATCTTCTCGTAGCCCGTGCACCGGCACAGGTTGCCCGACAGCGCCTCGCGGATGTCCGCGTCGCTGGGGTTCGGGTTGTTCTCCAGCATCTCGTCGGCGGCGACCAGCAGACCCGGCGTGCAGAAGCCGCACTGGACGGCGCCGGCGTCGATGAACGCCTGCTGGATCGGGGAGAGCTCGGTGCCCTCACCGGTCTGCGAGTCCTGCCCCTTGGCTGCCCACTGCTGGGCGTCCTGGAGCGACGTACCGCAGGTACCGGTCGCGCAACCACCGTGCTCGGCACGCTGCTTGGCGAAGTCGGCGAGCCCCTCGACGGTCACGACCTCACGGCCCTCGACCTGACCGGCGGCGACCAGACACGAACACACCGGCACACCGTCCAGCCGGACGGTGCAGGATCCGCACTCGCCCTGCTCACAGGCGTTCTTGGAACCCGGCAGACCGAGCCGCTCGCGCAGCACGTACAGCAGGGACTCGCCCTCCCACACGTCGTCGGCTTCCTGCGGACGTCCATTGACAGTGAAGTTGACGCGCATCAGGCGACTCCCTCCGTGCGGGCGGCGGTGCCGCGGTACGACTCCCAGGTCCAGGTCAGCGTGCGACGGGCCATGACTCCGACCGCGTGGCGGCGGTAGCTCGCGGTGCCCCGGACGTCGTCGATCGGGTTGCAGGCGCCGGAGCACAGCTCGGCGAACTGCTTGGCGACCGACGGGGTGATGATCTTGCCGTTCTCCCAGAAGCCGCCCTCTTCGAGCGCCGCGTTCAGGAATTCCTCGGCGGCCTTGGCCCGTACGGGTGTCGGGGCGGCCGAGCCGATCCCGGTACGCACGGTCCGCGTCTCGGGGTGCAGCGCGAGCCCGAAGGCGCACACGGCGATGACCATGGCGTTGCGCGTGCCGACCTTGGAGTACTGCTGGGGCCCGTCGGCCTTCTTGATGTGCACGGCCCGGATCAGCTCATCGGCGGCCAGCGCGTTGCGCTTGACGCCCGTGTAGAACTCGTCGATCGGGATGAGTCGGGTGCCACGCTCGGCCGACTCGACCTCGACCTCGGCGCCTGCCGCGAGGAGGGCGGGGTGGGCGTCGCCGGCCGGGGAGGCGGTACCGAGGTTGCCGCCGACGCCGCCGCGGTTGCGGATCTGCGGGGAGGCGACCGTGTGCGAGGCGAGGGCGAGGCCGGGCAGCTCGGCGCGCAGTTCCTCCATGATCTTGGTGTACGGGACGGAGGCGCCGAGCCGCACGCTGTCCTCGCCGACCTCCCACTCCGTGAGGTCGCCGATGCGGTTCAGGTCGAGGAGGTACTCGGGCCGGCGGTGGTCGAAGTTGATCTCGACCATCACATCGGTGCCACCCGCAATCGGCACAGCGGTGGGGTGCTCGGCCTTCGCGGCGAGCGCCTCCTCCCAGCTGGCGGGGCGAAGGAAGTCCATGACCGGCTCTCTTCTTCGTCTCGTGGGTCGTACGGTTTGAGCCAGATCAGGTGCGGCGGGCCCGGCTCGTTCATGTGCTGTTAACGCGGATTGACGTCAGTACACAGCGCCGTGCTCCACCGCGGTCAGTCACGGAAACCATGAAGGAGTTGGCTGGCCAGGGCAGGCATCTTGTAGATTCGTATGAACGGGGGTCACCAGTAACCTCCGCGTTTTCCTCTGGAAACATCCGAAGCAGCCCTCTGGAAACACCGGGCACAGGCTTGTGACCTGGGCCACCGTCCGAAAGACGACGAGCACCGCCCCAGGCGCCGCTCATCGGCCCGCCGACCGGGCCCCCACCCACAGACCATCAAGATCCATCGTAGATTTCGAGACAAAGAACGGCGGCGACGAGAATGCGGCTGCGCGCACTGCTGGACACCGACGCGCTGGGCCTCAAGCTGCTCGGCGGCGAGGACGAGCTGGACCGCACCGTGCGCGGCGTGATGACCACCGACCTCAGGGACCCCAGCCGTTATCTCTCCGGCGGCGAGCTGGTGCTCACGGGACTGGCGTGGCGCCGCAACGCCGCGGACTCCGAGCCTTTCGTCCGCATCCTGGCCCAGGCCGGCGTGGCGGCGCTGGGCGCCGGCGAGGCCGAGCTCGGCGACATCCCCGACGACTTGGTGCTGGCCTGCGCCCGTCACCGTCTGCCGCTCTTCGCGGTGCACGAGTCGGTGGCGTTCGCGACGATCACCGAGCATGTCGTACGGCAGGTCAGCGGCGAGCGGGCCGGGGATCTCGCGGCCGTGGTCGACCGGCACCGCCGGATGATGACCTCGGGCCCCGCGGGCGGCGGCCCGGACGTGGTCCTCGACCTCCTCGGTTCGGACCTGGACCTGCAGGCCTGGGTGCTGTCGCCGGCGGGACGGCTCATCGCGGGCTCGAAGGTCGGGGGTCCGGAGCTCCCCGCCGACGTGTGCGCGAGGCTGGCGGCGGAGCATCTGTCGGCCGCCCGCACGGGCCGCCGCGGCCCGCACCGGATGACTCTCGGCACCACCCTGTACTCCCTCTTCCCGATCCGCAGCAGCGGCCGCTCCGCGGCGCAGGCGGCGCGGGACGTGCGCGAGACGGTCCTGTCGGACTGGCTGCTGGCCGTGGAGGCGGACGCGAGCGACTGGCCCGAGGAGCGGCTCGACCTGCTCCAGGGCGTCACCCAGCTGATCGCGGTGGAACGGGACCGCAGGGACGCGGCACGCACGGTCCGCCGCCGCCTCGCGCAGGAGGTCCTCGAGCTGGTCCAGACGGGTGCGGCGCCCGCCGAGATCGCCGCGCGCCTGCGGGTCGCGGCACCGGTGCTGCTGCCCGGCCTGGGGGCGGCCCCGCACTGGCAGGTCGTGGTGGCCCGGGTCGAATGGGAGGGCAGCGACATCGAGGCCGGCCCGACCGCCCAGTCCCTCCTGGAGGAGATCCTGGTCGATCCGCTCGCGACCGGCCCGGAGCCGTCCGACCGCATCGCCGTGGCCCACACGGGCGACGAGGCCATCGCCCTGGTCCCCCTCCCGGCGGTCTCGGCGGAGCACGACGGCTCGGAGGCGGGCATCCAGGCGGACGCGCTCCTGGACTCGGTCCGCGACCCGCTCTCCGCCGGCCTGGACGACGACGGCCGGGTCACCCTCGGCGTCAGCGCGGCGGTGCACTCGGCGGAGGGCCTGCGCGGCGCCCTGGAGGAGGCCCGCCACGCCCGCAGGGTGGCGGCGGCGCGCCCCGGGAGGGTCTGCGCGGCGGGCCACCAGGAGTTGGCCTCGCACGTCCTTCTGCTGCCCTTCGTCCCGGACGACGTACGCCGAGCCTTCACGGCCCGCCTCCTCGACCCCCTGCGCGACTACGACCGCCGCCACCGCGCGGAGCTGATTCCCACCCTCGAGGCCTTCCTCGACTGCGACGGCTCCTGGACCCGCTGCGCGACCCGTCTCCACCTGCACGTCAACACACTGCGCTACCGAGTGGGGAGGATCGAGCAGTTGACGAGCCGGGACCTCTCCCGCCTGGAGGACAAGCTGGACTTCTTCTTGGCATTGCGGATGAGTTGACCTCACCCCGGCCCTCCGCCGGATGGCACCAAGTGCCGCCACTGTCCCACGACTTTGTGAAATCCTTCACCCACCCTCTTGGCCGGGCGAGCGGATTCGTGCTGAGATGCCGCCACCACTCAACAGCTCAATGGTGTGCTCGGGGAGGGCGAGGTGGCGTATACCGCCATGTCTGGTAACGGAACGACCGCCGGTGACGATCCACTCCAGACCGCGGTATGGCGGCTGCGCTCACGCGCCTGCTGGGCGGACGCGGCGGCGCTGCTACAGCCGGTCACGGCGCAGGCCGCGCTCCAGCGGGCGGCGCTGCTGGTGGAGCGCTGTCTCTACACCGAGCAGGGCTGGGAAGAGGCCGAGGACGCACTCCGTACGGCCGAGGCGCTCGCTCACAGTGACAACGAGCGGGGCGCTGCCGCTTGTGAACGCGGGCAACTTGCCTACGCGGCGACGCTGCACTCAGTGCGCGACCGGGCCGACGAGGCGCGGGCCGCGTTGGGGCGGGCGGCGGCGCTGATCCCTCCGGGGGTGGCGGGGAGGGCGTTGCTGGACTTCCGCCGCGGCCTCCTGGCGGAGAACCTCGCACGTTCGCCGCAGGCGGCCCGGGCCGCGTACCGCCGGGCACATGCGGGCGCGACGGCCCACGCCGACCCGCTCCTCCTGTCCTTCACCTGGCGCCACCTGGCCGGACTCGCCCTGCGCGAGGGCGAGTTGGCGGAGGCGCGGCACGGGTTCGCCGAGTCCCTCCGCATCCGCGAGGAGCTGGGCTACCTGGTGGGTACCGCCCCCGCGCTGGCGTCCCTGGCCGACACGGAGACCGAACCGGAGGCGACGCGGCTGCGCGAGGAGGCGCGACGCCTCTTCCGCCTCCTGGGCGGCGTGCCCACGTGGCTGGCCGCCCACCTGTCCCCGACACCACCGGCAACGGACGCCGCCACGGCGTGACCCACGCCCGTCCTCAAACGCCGACCCGCTGAAATAGCCGGCCCGGCGCCGAAATACGCCTTCTCTCAGCTCGCCCCGGCGAAGTGCTCCCCGACCAACGCCCGCACCACATCCACATCCCCGGCGATCAACGCGTCCAGCAGAGCCGTGTGTTCCGCCGCGTCGGCGACGAGGTCGGCGTGGCCGCGGCCGGACGGGCGGGCGGGGCGCACCAGGGGCCACTGGGCCCGGCGGTGGAGGTCGTCGGCTATCTGGACGAGTTGTTCGTTGCCGCACAGGGACAGCACAGCGCGGTGGAAGGTGCGGTCCGTCTCGGCGTAGGTCGCCCGGCAGCCGGTCGACGCCGCACGGACCGTCGCCTCCGCCAACGGCCGTAGTTCCGCCCACCGTTCGGCGGCGACGGTCCGAGCGAGCCGGAGCATCACCGGGACCTCGATCAACGCCCGCACCTCGACCAGCTCCGCCAACTCCCGGGCCCCACGCTCGACCACCCGGAACCCCCGGTTCGGGACGACCTCGACGGCCCCCTCCAGCGCGAGTTGCTGCATGGCCTCGCGGACCGGCGTCGCGGAGACGCCGAAGCGTTCGCCGAGCGCCGGGGCCGAGTAGACCGCCCCGGGCGTCAGCTCACCGGTGACGAGCGCGGTGCGCAGGGCGTCGAGGATCTGCCCCCGCACCGAGGCCCGCTGGACAACCGCCCGCGGCCGCGGAATCGGCGTCTCGCTGTGGGTGTGCTCACCCCGAGCCGCCGGCGCCGGGACACCCCGCCCCGCGTCCACACCCGAAGGGACGCCCGCATCCACACCCGGGGGTCGCCCCTGTGACGGCACCCGCGCCGCACCCGTACCGTCCGCACCCGCCCGGGCCTCCAAGCCCGGCGACACCGACGGAATCCCCGTCACCGCGGAGCTCTGCGCGCCCTGCTTCACGGGTCCTCCTCCGGACGTATCGGTACTTGGGGTCATTACTTCGGCTTGTTACTCACCCGTCAAGCACCTTAGGCGCAGAACGCGACAGTTCAAACCGCAGCGATCTTGGGTAAGGTTAGGCTTACCTTCACCACCTCGCGGATCGGCGGTCCGGAATGCCTGTGCCCCCCTCAGCCCTCGCGGACGCCTACACCCGTCTCGCCGAGGTCCTCCCGGGGCTCGCCATCACCCAGCCGGCCACCGACGCGCAGCTCCCCCGACACGACGGCTGGGTCACCGCAGCCGTGCTCGCGGAGGGCGGCACCGGCCTGGACACGTTCCTGGCCTGGGACGACGCACAGGTACAGCGCGACTACGGACAGTCCGCTCGCGCGGACGTCGTCGCCAGCTTCGGCCTGCACCGCTACGCCTGGCCCGTCTGCCTGCTGATCACCGCCCCCTGGTTCCTGCTCCGCCGCGTCCCCCGTTTCCCCGTGACGCATGTCTCGTACGACCGCACGGCCCCGGACCTCCCGATGGGCGCCCTCGCGGCCCGCCCCGCCGCCTTCGCCTGCCTCCCCGGCGACCCGGCCGCCACCCTGCCCGGCGCGAGGGTGGTACCGGACGAGGAGGCGCTGCGCGCAGAGGTGCGGGCGGCGATAGCGGAGCATCTCGAACCGGTGCTCACCGGCTTCGGCCCCCGCATGCGGCGCCGCGGACGCGCGCTGTGGGGCATGGCGACCGACGAGGTCGTCGAAAGCCTTTGGTACGTCGCCCATCTGCTCGGCGACGGCGAGCAGGACCGGGCGCGCCGCGAACTGGAGCTGCTGCTGCCGGGCGCGACGAAGCCGTACGTCGGCTCGGCCGCCTTCCGTGAACTGACCGGCCCGAACGGCGAGTCGCTGCCCACCCGGGACCGGGCGAGCTGCTGCATGTTCTACACACTGCGCCCCGAGGACACCTGCGCCACCTGCCCTCGCACGTGCGACGCGGATCGGGTCACCAAGCTTCTGGCCGCGGCCAGTTGAGGCCCCCTCAGGCACGCGCGTCAGCCTTCGTGCCGTAAGATCGCCCGCGAGCAGGACACCCGTTACGGTTACAGGCGTTTCACAAATTCCTCACTTCGCGCAGGAACTTTCCGTGGAACCACCCGCACGGGTAGTGTTGTTCGAACTCAACTCCCGCCCCTCAAGCGGCAGTTCGAGCAGAACGCCGCCCCGGGCATCCCCTTGCACTTCCTTGGCGGCCTCTTGCCCCGAAACCCCCTGAGGGCCAGTGGGATTGGGCCACTATGGCGGGCGTTACGCCCTATCCCAATGCAAGGGACCCCAGATGAGATTGACCGACATATCGCTGAACTGGTTGCTTCCGGGCGCCGTCCTGCTCCTGGGCCTGCTGGCGGCGATAGCGGTGCTCCGGCGCGGAAAGACCGCGGGGAAGGACGCGAGCGCGGACGACTCGTGGGAGCGCAGCGAGGAGCGCCGTCGGCGCAAGGAGGCCGTCTACGGCACCGTCTCCTATGTCCTGCTGTTCTGCTGTGCGGCGGTGGCCGCGGCACTCTCCTTCCATGGCCTGGTCGGCTTCGGTGAGCAGAACCTCGGCCTCACCAACGGCTGGCAGTACCTCGTGCCGTTCGGCCTCGACGGCGCGGCGATGTTCTGCTCCGTACTCGCCGTCCGCGAGGCCAGCCACGGCGACGCGGCCCTCGGCTCCCGGATACTCGTGTGGACGTTCGCCTTCGCCGCGGCCTGGTTCAACTGGGTGCACGCACCCAGGGGCATCGGCCACGACGGCGCCCCTCACTTCTTCGCCGGCATGTCCCTGTCCGCGGCCGTGCTGTTCGACCGGGCGCTGAAGCAGACCCGCCGCGCCGCCCTGCGCGAGCAGGGTCTCGTGCCGAGGCCCCTCCCGCAGATCCGCATCGTCCGCTGGCTGCGGGCCCCCCGCGAGACCTACAAGGCCTGGTCGCTGATGCTCCTGGAGAACGTGCGCAGCCTGGACGAGGCGGTCGACGAGGTCCGCGAGGACATGCGGCAGAAGGAGACGGCCCGTCTGCGCCGCCGCGAGCAGCAGCGCATGGAGCGGGCCCAGTTGAAGGCCATCAGCCGGGGCCACCGCGGCTTCGTCGGCCGGGGCGGCCGACAGGTCGAGACACAGGCTCTGGAACGTGCTTCGGCCCAAGTCTCCGCGGAGCCTGCCATATCGGCGCCGGAGCAACTGCCCGTGCGCTCACGTCCGTCCCTTCAGCCCGTCCGCACCGGTTCTGACCCGGTGACCGTCGACCTCACTTCGGAGGACGACACCATGGCCCTGCCCCGGCTCGACTCCCTGGAGCGCAAGCTCAAGGACCTCGAGCAGCAGTTCGGCTGAGCACTCAGCTCGTCAACTGCATCGACGGCCTCTGACGGCATCGACGGGAAGGGGCGCGACCCGGGACCCGGGTCGCGCCCCTTCCCGTCGTCGTACGGCATGCGACCCGGCGGCGCGCATCACGCGGCATCCGCGTCGAGTTCGAACCACACCGCCTTCCCCACCCCGTGCGTCCGCACGCCCCAGTCGTCCGCGAGGGACTGGACCAGCACCAGGCCTCTGCCGTTCGTACAGCTGTCGGCGTTCGGTACGCGCGGTCTGGGCCGGCGGGCCACGAAGTCCCTCACCTCCACCCTGAGTCCGTGCGGTCCGACGATCGCCGTCAGGACGGCCTCATGGTCGGTGTGGACGATTGCGTTGGTGACGAGCTCGCTGGTGAGCAGTTCGGCTATGTCCGATCGTCCGGGCCTCCCCCAGTGCCGTAACAGCTCGCGCAGGGCCCTGCGTGCCTCCGGTACGGCCCGCAGGTCCGCCCGTCCGAGTCTGCGCCTGAGCTGAGGCGACTGCGCGTGTTCCCCGGCGCTCGCGGCCTTGTCCTCCACTGTCCGTGCCGAGGAGGCCCCGATGGTGATGGGACCGCCTCCTCGTGCCTGCCTTTTCATGACCCCCGCCCGCGTGCCGATGTCGGTTCCCCTCCTGCTCGAACACGTTCACGGGAACCTTTCCCAGTCGGACCGGCGGCAGTCATGTCGAATCGTCAACGACCAGGTGTTCGGCCACGGCTACGGCAGGCCGTGCCGTTGGATGAAACCCGGAACGTCACCCACCGGCCGCCCGGAGGCCGCCGCGGACGACGACCGGATCGAGTCGGCCACCGGCCACGGCCTCGGCCTGCGGGCCGCGGGTGTGATTCCGGCGAAGGGAGGCAGGGCGGTTCGATCCGCCCCCGCGGAGGCGGCCGACCAGGGCAGTCCTGCACGGCATCGTGCGGATGTCCCCGAGGGCCTGCGGACCGCTGCGGATCGGACAGTTCGACCATCCCGCTCTGCGGATCCGGCCGTACGCGACCCGGACCCCCGGCGGGCGCCCCTCGACGACGAGGCGCCGTTCGGGCCGATGCCCGAAGTCTGTGAATCTGGCCGGAATTCGCTACTGCAGCTGCCCCGGTGGTGCCGTGTCGTGGCGGGGCCGCCCGCCCGACCCCCGTCCGGGAGGGCGGCCCCGCTGGTGAGGTGGTCCTGTGGCGCGCCGGTCAGTAGAGCTTGTTGACCGCGGTGGTGGTCGTCTTCTTGAAGGCCTTCACCGGCGCGTCCGTGAAGTCGCCCATCTGCCCCCACTGCACGACGGTGACGGTGCCGCCGTCCCGGCCGACGGAGACAAGGTGGATGTCCATGGCACCCCACGAGGCACGCGTCGCGAAGCCGTGGACGCGGGCGCCCTCCTCGACCGGCAGGCTGCCGTAGCTCTTGTGGTCGGCCTCGATCTCCGGGTCGGCGTCCATGCGCGTGACGCAGCGCCTGATCTCTTTGTCGAGGCGGGTGGCGAGGGCCTTGGCCTTGGCGTTGTCACCGACGACGACGTTGAGCTGCTCGGCACCGGTGTCGAGTTCGGTGCGGAAGGTGCGGTAGCGGGAGTCGTAGGCGAGCAGCGCCTCGCCGAAGCAGTACTGCATCTCCTCCGGCACCCCGTCGGCGACCGGGGCGGCGGTCCAGCCGGAGGAGGGGTGCGGCGGGAGTTCGGTCGCCGACAGGAACTTCGGCGCGGGCGCCTTCGTCGCGGCGCCGGCGGGTGCGGCGGTGAGTGCGGCGCCCGTGGCGAGGCCCGCGACGACGAGTGCGGCGAGCGTGCCGGTGCGAGTGCGCTTGGACATGGGTGTCCCCCCGTGAATGGCATGACAGTGTGAACGATCGGAAGTGAGCCGGCACCGACGGCGGATGGTCCGTCCGGCCCTGGTCGGTGCGACACCAAGAGCATCAGCCGTCACAGCGGGCGACCGCAAGCGCCGACACCCGATCCGCGACGGTGGAACCATCCCAGCCCTTCTGACGTGCAGGTATATGGAGTGCCTGGGATGCCGTCCCGGGACGGTGAGGACACGGGGGAACGGTGTCGGCAGCACACGACGACGTCCAGGAGTTCGCGGCGTTGCTCAGACGCCTGAAGGACCGCACCGACCGCAGCTACGGTCAGCTCGCCCGCCGCCTGAACATGAACACCTCCACACTGCACCGCTACTGCGCCGGAGACGCCGTCCCTGTCGACTTCGCCCCCGTGGAACGCTTCGCCTCGCTGTGCGAGGCGACGTCTCAGGAGCGGCTGGAGCTGCACCGACTGTGGATCCTGGCGGTGGCGGCACGGCAGCGGTCCCGTTCGGCGGCTTCCGCCACGGCGGACAGCGCCCCTTCCGCAGCGGACGACTCCTCCGCAGACGCTGCCGAGTTGCCGACGGGACTTGTGACCGCGGACCCGAAACCGACCGACACCCCTCCCCGCCACCCCTGGTACCGCCGCCGGCGCCTGCTGGTCTCGGCGGCCGTGGCGACGGCGCTGCTCGCCACGCTCGGCAGCCTCTCCGCCCTGCCGGACGACGACCGCCCCCGCGCGAGCGACTCCGTCCAGGGCTCCGATCCGAGCCGTACGACGTCGACGGGCCCTCCCCGCCCGAAGCCGACGGCCTCGCCCAGTCCCTCCCCCACCACACCGTCACCGTCGGCCGACGCCTCGAGGAAGTCCTCGCCGAAGTCCGCTCCGTCCGCCGGCGGCCCTTCGAAGGAAGCCGGCCGGCAGCGGCCCCCGGCCGGGGTGCCGCTCACCTGGAGCGCCAACTCCCATGTGTGGCAGGCCGGCTGCGGCCACGACTACGTCGTCGACAGGCCACCCAGCCAGGTACCGCCGCCTCCCGCTCCGCAGGATGCCGAGGCGTGGGCGGGTTCGCAGAGCGCGGTGCACGGGGAGCAGACGATGATCGAGATCTCCGTGCAGGGCAAGACCTCCACGGCCGTCGTCCTGAAGGCCCTGAGGGTGCGCGTCGTCGGTCGCTCGGCGCCTTCCGGAGGCACCGTCTACACCATGGACCAGGGCTGCGGCGGAGCGCTGACGCCTCGCTACTTCGAGGTCGACCTGGACAAGGACCGCCCCATCGCCCGCCCGGCCGACGGCAACGACTCGGGCGTCACGATCCCGGCCATGCGCCTGCCGTACCGCGTGTCCGCCGAGGACCCGGAGGTGCTGCTGGTCGACGCGCGGACGGAGAACTGCGACTGCAGCTGGTACCTGGAGCTGGACTGGTCCTCCCAGGGCCGCACGGGCACGGTCCGCATCGACGACCACGGCCGCCCCTTCCGCACAACGGGCATCAAGGGGCTGCCCATGTACGTGTACGACACCTCGGCCCGCTCGTGGGTGACGTACCGGCCGTAGCCGAAGCCGCCGTCAGGCCTCCCAGACGGCGGCCGCCGTACGGTCGTCGGCGTAGCCCTTCACCCGGACCTGGGTGTCGGCGAGGAACTCGGCGAGGCCGGGCGGTTCGGGAGCGGACCACCGTCCGGTGAGGTGGGCGGCGAGTTCGGGCTCGCCGCGCAGGGGGTCGGCGAGGCCGCCGGTGCACATGAGGAGGGTGTCGCCGGGGCGGGCCACGGACGCGCGGAAGCGGAAGGGCTCGCGGGGCGGTTCGGGGGCGGGGTCGTAGGGGCTCGGGGGCGTGGTGATGCCGAGGTCCATGGTGAGGCGGTCGCCCTCGGGGGTCTCGGCGGGGAGCGAGCCGAAGCCGACGACGGGTTCGCCGGTGATGTCGGTGACGCGGGGTTCGATGTCCTGCCATTCGCCGCCCCGCAGGCGGAAGAGTCCGCCCGCGCCTACTCCGAAGAAGACCCGGGTCCGGCACTCGCGGTCGGCGGGGAGGAGGAGGCAGCGCAGGGTCGCCGCGTACTCCTCGGGTTCGATGCCCTGTTCGGCGGCGCTGGCGCGGAGTTTGCCGAGACTGCGGTCGGTGAGGCGGTGCAGGCCGGACTTCAGGTCGCCGCGCCTGGCGGCCCTTATGTCGTCCGCGAGCCGCCCGTGACTTCGGCCGACGGCCCGGCCGATCCAGTGGCATGCCTCGGCGGCGGCGCGGTGCGCGCCCGGGGTGGCTCGGGCGCCGGTGGCCATCGCCACCAGGATCAGGGCGTTCTCTCCCGTGCCGAAGCGAGCGGTGAGGAGGGAGTCGCGGCGGGGTTCGCCCCGGTAGCGGGCGGAGTCGCCGCGCAAGGACACGGCCCGCAGGGTGGAGGCCCCGTAGCGGGCGCCGTCGAGGACGGTGTCGGCGACCAGGTCGTCGAGGTCGTCGGGGTCCGCGGGTGGGAGTGCGGTGGGTTCGGGGGCGTAGGTGGGAGGGCCGTCGCCCACGTAGTCGAGGGGGGCCGGGGGGTGGGTGGGGAGGTCCACCTGGGTCGCTGTGCGGGGCTCGTCGTCGGTCGTCGGCGCCGCCCGCTCCCGGGGCTCCTCCACGGTGAATCCCGGCGGTTTCGGCAGGCCCGCGGGGAAGGTCGACGGACCCGGACTGGGACCCGCCACGGCATCCGTCCCGGCCCGCGGAGCCGGGACCGGAGCACCGGTCCCCGACACCCCCGCCGCCGAGGCGAAGCGGTCGTCCAGTGTGTCGGGCGCCTTGGTCGGGCCCGTGTCATCGGTGAAGTCACCGTACAGCTGCCCCCACCAGTCGTCCTCGTGACCGGTGGCCTTTCCCCCCTGCTGGCTCATGCCCCCAATTGTCCACCGCACGGCCCGTATGAAAACGGGGCATCCGGAAAAACCGACCCGGTGAACCGCCTCGAAAGGCCGTGGTCGAGTGAGGTGTTGAACAGTCGTGCGAGGCAAGTGACGGAACGGGACGTGAAACAGGTCGCCGGGCGGCCCCACCCCCCACGGGAGGACCGCCCGGCGACTGTCGGGTGACCCGGGCCCGGATCCCCTTCGCGCGCCTCAGCGCACGTCGTAGGCCCGGGTCACGATCTGGGTGACCGAGGTGCCGTTCGTGTCGGTCAGGACGGTTTTGAGTGTGACCTGCTTTCCTGTCGCTCCGCTGTGTTTCACCTTCGCGGTCCAGGTGCCGTCGTCCTGCTGCGCCGTCCGCGCCTCGGTCCAGGTACCGCCTTCGTCGTAGGAGTAGGCGAGTTGGGCGTGTGTCAGCTCGCCCGGCCGGTAGCCCGCGTGGCCGGTCGCCGTGAGTCTGATCTCCTGTCCGTCCTCGGCGGGGAGCGTCTTCAGACCGTCCTCCGGCAGCGTGTACCGCGGGAAGAGCATCGGTATGCCCTGCGAGTACGCGTTCTCGTCCAGTGCCGATCGGAAGGTCCAGGTCGTCGTCGTGCCCGTGGAGCGCTTCCACGCCCCGGCCGGAGGTCCGATCTTCGCGGTGTTCAGGGTGAGTTCGTACGTGGACTCGTCGGAGGGGACGGTGAACACCCCGAACGGGTAAGGACTTTCACCGATCGTCTCACCGCCGCGCCGCAGCGTCATGCCGCCGATGTCGCCGAAGCTCCCCTGTACGCCCTGGTGATGGCCGTCGCCCCAGAAGCCGGGCGCCACGCCGAGCAGGTCGCCCTGCCGTTCGGCGGCGAGGGCGGGCCGGCCGCTGTCGTCGAGCGGGGTGGCGGGGGCGAGGACACCGCCGTACCACTCCTCGGTCCGCCGCTCCCCCTTCTCGTACGTCCGCATGGGGTCGATCATGAACTCGCCCCACGGGAAGCTGCTGGACACCTCGTGCTCCCAGCCGGTCGTGCCCGGCGAGTGGTACTCGGTGCGGGTGAAGGGTGCGGGGACCGTCTCCAACGCGCCGAAGTAGCCGCTCAGTCCGTTCGGGCGGGTCATGGCCGTCAGATCGATGTGGTCGGTGGCGGCCGACGCCATCGAGTTGTACGTCGCCGTCGTCGCCGCCAGGTCCCGGTCCCGGACGCGGTAGGTGCGATCGCCGCCGATCGGGCCCCGCTCCGGGAAGGCGAGGTTGTAGACGTACGGGCTCTTGGCGGTGGCCTTCCAGCGCAGGGTGACGTCCCCGGCCGCGAGCAGCGCCTTGGCCTCCTCGGCCGGGACGGCGAGGACCGGCAGCGGGCCGCCGGTGAAGCCGGCCGAGGGGTACCAGCGGCCGGGGGCGTCACGGTGGACGAGGATCGCGACGGCACCGGCCTCCTTCGCGCGCCTCGCGATCTCGTGGGCGCTCCCGCCGTCCGGGATCCCGACGAGCGCGATCTTTCCCGCCGCTCCCGAAAGCTCCTCCTCCGTACCGGACTTGGCGTCGAACAGTGGCGCCCGGCCCGTGCCGTCGAGGTTGGCCGAGTTGAAGGACGCGGTCGTCGGATGCAGCGGCCGGCCGCCCACGACGGCGAGTTCGCCGATCTGCGGGGCCGCCGCCCGCCAGAAGCTGTCGAACTCGAAGTCCCCGTCGGTCGCCCTGCCCGTGACGGCGGCGTAGTAGCCGCGCAGTTCGCGCCCACCGGCCGCCGTGCCCGCGTGCAGCCAGGTGTCGTCCCAGCTGCGCGCGAACCCGAGGGTGGCGCCGCGGAGTTCGGCCGGCCGGTCCGTCCCGATGTTCAGCCCGTGGGCCTTGCGGGCGTCGAGGACGACGGTCGTGTCGTCGCGGATCTCCAGCTGCGGACGGCCGAGGTAGGTGAGCGAGTCGAGGAGCGTGCCCTCGGTCTCGGGGGTCGTGACGAAGCTGGAGAGGAAGTAGGCGCCCGGACGGATCCGGTACGTCTGGTCCGCGGCACCCTCGTTGAAGCGGCGCTCGCCGGCCGCGTCGTCGGTGCCGATCAGGTCGACGGAGGAGGCGCCGTCGGCGGGCCTGCCGAGGCGGTCGATCAGCTTCACGCGCAGGGTGACGGTCTCCGGCTGGACGTGGAACGCGAAGGGGGTCGAGACCGTGCGGCCGTCCTTGGCCGTGGCGAGGACGCGGCCCGTGACGTCGCCGTACTGGGACCGCTCGAGCGTCGCCGTCGGGTCGATCCGCAGCGGGACCTCAACCGTCCCGCCCGCCGGAACGGTGACCGAGCGGGCGTCGAGGCGGACGATCGACGAGCGGACGGTGGAGCCGTCGTTGCCGGTTACGGCGGGCACCGACAGCTTCAGCTCCACCGCCCTGTCCGTGGTGTTGGTGTAGGGCACGGCGACCTTCGTACGGTCGCTGGCGTCCTGGGGCCAGTTGAAGGTGCCGGCCTGGAGCGCGGGTGCGCCCAGCACCTGCTGCCCGATCGCGGCGCGGACGTCGAGGCGTCCCCCGCCCGTCGCACGGGCGTCGCCGGGGATGTCCGTGTCGGCGGAGGAGACGAGCGCCGCCTTGATCTGCCGCGCGCTCCAGTCGGGGTGGCGTTGCCTGACGATGGCCGCCGCGCCCGCGACGTGCGGGGTCGCCATCGACGTACCGCTCATGGACTGGTAGGCGTACACGCCACGCCCGCCGGCCTGCGCGGCGGAGATGCCGACGCCCGGTGCGGCGATCTCCGGCTTGAGGGTGTGCGAGCCGTACACCGGGCCGCGGCTGGAGAACGAGGCCGTGGAGTCGTCGCGGTCGACGGCGCCGACGGTGAGGACGCTCGGGGCGCAACCCGGGGACGAGACCGTGTTGTTGCCGGGCCCGGTGTTGCCCGCGGCGATGACGAACAGGGTGTCCTCGCTCGACCGGGCGAGCTCCTCCGTCGCCTGGGCCATCGGGTCGGTGCAGTCGGTGCGGGCCGGGTTGCCGAGGCTCATCGAGACGACGTCGGCGCCCTGGTCGACGGCCCACTGCATGCCGGCGATGATCCACGAGGTCTCGCCCTGGCCGTAGTCGTTGAGGACCTTGCCGTGGAGGAGGTCGGCACCGGGCGCGACGCCCTTCTTCCTGCCGTCGCTCGCGGCGCCGGTGCCGCCGACGGTGGAGGTGGTGTGGGTGCCGTGGCCGTCGTGGTCGTCGGCGTCCGGGGAGTCGGTGAAGTTCTTCGAGGCGGTGACACGGCCCTTGAGGTCGGGGTGTTCCGCATCGGCACCGGTGTCCAGGACGGCGACCTTGGTGCCCTTGCCGTCGTAACCGGCGGCCCAGGCCTCGGGGGCGTGCACCTGGCGGGTCGAACGGTCCAGGGTGGCCCGGACCTTGGCGTCGAGCCACAGCTTCTTCAGGTCGCCGGCCGCGCGGGAGCGGGGACCGGTGACGTCCGCCCAGAAGTCGGCGGCCTTCTTCTTGTCGGCCTCCAGGGCCACGCCGTCGATCGGGTCGAGGACGAGACCGCGTTCGGCTCCGCGCGGGGCGGGCGGGACGGCTCGGGCGACGGAGCGGTCGTACGTGGCGATCAGCGGGAGCGTCTTGCGGTGGGCGTCGTCATAGCCCTGGCGGATCAGGCCGGTGACGTTGAAGAGCTCCTCGTCGACGCGGCCGGCGGCGATCGCCTCGACCGCGCCCGCGGGGTAGACGTACAGATCGTCGGCGGAGCGGCGGGTCTGCGTGAAGGGCGTGGTGCCGTCCTCGCCGGGCAGCGCGACGGCCCCGTCGCGGGTGACGAGGACGCGGTCGCCGGTGACGAGGGTGACGACGGAGCCGGAGCCGGGGTTGGCCCGGTCGCCGGTCAGCTGCCTCGGGCCGTCGTTCGCCGGGTGCGCGGTTACGGCGGTGGCCGCATGCGTGGGTACGGCTGTCGTCACGGCCAGGATCGCGGCGGTCGCCGCACCCGTGGCCGTACGCGATATCGCTCTCCCCAAGATCGCCCTCTTCCCTTGCTGCCGCCTGCCGACGGGCGCGAAAGCGCAGGCCAGGAAGGCCCAAGTCGGGCAAAGCGGGCGGTGGTTGATGCTGCGGTGGCGTCACCTTGGCAGAGTGGCGGGTGCTACGGCGATGATGTGCGAAGGCGGTTTTGCGCCGTGGCCGTTTTCCGCCACGGCCCGAACGCCGGTGTTCTGTTTGCGGATGTGCGGATGTTCTTTCGGGGAGGGCGCGGCCCGATGCTGGGAGCGATAGGTCTCGACGAGGCACACGAGTCGGCGTACCGCGCCCTGGTGTCCGTGGGCGCCGCCGACGTACCCGATCTCGCGCGCCGGCTGACGCTCGGGGAGCACGACACCGAGCGCGCCCTGCGCCGCCTGGAGCGATACGGTCTCGCGGCGCAGTCCTCGGCCCGGCCCGGCCGCTGGGTCGCCGCACCGCCCGGGGTGGCGCTGGGCGCGCTGCTCACCCAGCAGCGGCACGAGCTGGAGAAGGCGGAGCTGGCGGCCGCGTTACTGGCCGAGGAGTACCGGGCGGGGGTCGCCGAACCGGCCGTGCACGACCTGGTCGAGGTGGTGATCGGCGCGGCCGCTGTGTCGCAGCGCTTCCTGCAGCTCCAGCTCGGGGCGAGCGAGGAGGTGTGCGCGCTGGTCACCGGCGACCCCGTCGCCGTCACCGGCATCGAGAACGAGGCGGAGGAGCAGGCCGCCCATCGCGGCGTCCGCTACCGGGTGGTCCTGGAGCGCTCGGTCCTCGACCAGCCGCACGGCATCACCGAGCTGTCCGCCGCCCTCGGCCGCGAGGAGCAGGTGCGGGTCGTGGAGCAGGTGCCGACCAAGCTGGTGATCGCCGACCGCACGCTCGCCCTGGTGCCGCTGACCTCGCACACCGCGGAGCCGGCCGCACTGGTCGTCCACGCGAGCGGGCTGCTGGAGCTGCTCTCCGGGCTGTTCGAGTCGGTGTGGCGGGAGGCGCTGCCGGTACGCCTCGGTACCTCCGGCGTCACCGAGCAGCAGCCGGAGGGCCCCGACGACACCGACCTCGAGGTGCTCTCCCTGCTGCTGGCCGGCCTGACCGACGCGAGCGTGGCCAAGCAGCTGGACCTGGGGCTGCGGACCGTGCAGCGCCGGGTGAAGCGGCTGATGGAGCTGACCGGGGTGACGACGCGACTGCAGCTGGGGTGGCACGCGTACGAGCGGGGGTGGGTCGCGCGGGAGCGGCAGGGGTGACCGGCACCCAGGTACGTGCAGGGGTGACCGGCACCCAGGTACGTGCAGGGGTGACGGGCGCGCCCGGGTACGGGCAGGGCTGACGGTGGTACCCACGCCGGCCAGGCTGATCTGCGCTTTCTCCCGGGCTCCGGCAGTCTGGTCAGATGGGAGTGTGGGACCTTGTGCTGGTCGGCCTGGTCCTCCTGCTGGGCCTCTGCGGAGTGCTGGTACCCGGCGTGCCGGGGTCGTGGCTGGTGTGGGCCGCGGTCTTGTGGTGGGCGCTGAAGGACCCCCAGCCGGTCGCATGGTGGGTGCTCGTCGCGGCCACCGTCGCACTGCTCCTCTCCCAGGTGGTGCGCTGGGCGCTCCCACCCCGCAGACTGCGCCCGAACTGGGCCGGCCCTCGCATCGTGTTCTACGCCGGAGCGGGATCGTTCCTGGGCTTCCTCCTGATCCCCGTGCTCGGTTCGATCCCCGGCTTCATGGCCGGCATCTACCTCGGGGAACGGCTCCGGCTCGGCCGCCACGGCGAGGCGAGGGCCGCGCTGCGGACGGCGATGCGGGCGGGCGGTTCGAGCGTGCTGGCGGAGCTGTTCACGTGCCAGCTGATCGCGGGGGCATGGCTGGGCGCGGTGATCTGGGGCTGATACATCGGGTCTCTCCCACCATATTGACGACTCGGCACCCCTTCTCTACGTTGCGTCGCAGAAGAGCTCCGATGAATCGGGGCTCCGATGAATCGCCGTACAGATGGAGGCGCAATGCCCAGCCCGTCCAGACGTACCGTGCTCGCCACCGGATCCGCCCTCGGCGGGACCCTCCTCGCAGGCGGCCTGCCCGCACAGGCGAGCGCAGTCGGCGGTGCGGCCACCTCCGACCCCTGGCGCACCGTCCTCGACGACGCCGACCTCGTCTGGCAGCGGATGCCGACGGCCTGGTACGAGGGCCCCTTCCTCGGCAACGGCTTCCTCGGCTCCGGCATCTACGCCGAGCCGGGCGCCGGGGCGGACGGCGGTACCCGCGCCGTGCGCTTCAACGTCCAGCACTCCGAGGTGCAGGACCACCGCCCCGAGTTCGGCTCGCTGTTCGGGCTGGCCCGCCTCCCGATCGGCCACTTCACGCTGGAGCCGGTGGGCACGATCACCGGCCTGGACTGGCGCCTCGGCCTGCGCGACGCCGAGCTGACCGGCACGCTCACCACGGACAAGGGCACGCTCACCCTGCGGGCCCTCGTACACACCGACCGCTCGGTGCTGGCCGTCGAGGTCACCCCGAGCGCGGGCGAGCGCGCCTTCCGGTGGGTGTTCCACCCGGCGGACGCGATCAGCCCCCGGGCGGCCTTCAAACCGCTTCCCGAGGGCTACCGGGGCAATCCGCCCGCCGAGGTCGCCGAGCACGACGGCGTGTGGGCGGCCGTACAGCCCCTCCTGGCGGGCGGGCAGCATGTGACGGCGTGGCGGGAGCGGAGCGCGGGCAGGGCACGGACGCTGTACGTCCATGTCGCGCACTCCCACCCCGGGACGACGGCGCTGGGCCGGGCGCTGAGGGCCGTACGCCGCACGAGCGCTTTGCCCTACTCCGCGCTGGCGCTGACGCACCGGGCCTGGTGGCACGCCTTCTACCGCAAGAGCTTCCTCTCCCTCCCCGACGCGCGGATGCAGCGCTTCTACTGGATCCAGCTCTACAAGACCGCCTCCGCCGCCCGCCGCGACGCCCCCGTGATGGCGACCAGCGGCCCCTGGCTGGAGCCCACTCCGTGGCCCAACACCTGGTGGAACCTGAACGCCCAGCTGGAGTACTGGCTGATCCACGGCTCCAACCACCTCGAACTCGACGCGATCACCCGGTCGCTGAGCGAGTTCCGGGACAACCTGGCCAAGGAGACGGCGGCCCCCTACCGCGCCGACTCCCTGGGCATCCCGCGCACCACGGACCCCCACCTGATCAACGGCGCCGACGGCCCCCTCACCGGCTACGGCGTCGGCATCCCCGGCCGGGAGCCGCCGACCCCCGAGGTCGGCAACCTCACCTGGGCCCTGCACAACGTGTGGCTCAGCTACCGCCACACGATGGACGAGTCGATCCTCAAGGACGTCCTGTATCCCCTGCTCCGCAAGGCGATCAACTACTACCTGCACTTCCTGGAGCCGGGCCCGGACGGCAGACTGCACCTGCCGGCCACGTTCTCCCCGGAGTACGGCGGCAACTCACGGGACTGCAACTACGACCTGATGCTGCTGACCTGGGGCTGCCGCACCCTGCTCGACGCGGCCGAACTCCTCGGCGTCGAGGACGAGTCGGCACCGCGCTGGCGGGACGTGCTGGCCCGGCGGGCGCCGTACCCGACCGACGCGAACGGCTTCATGATCGGCGCGGACATCCCCTTCGCGAAGTCCCACCGCCACTACTCGCATCTGCTCGCGGTGTACCCGTTGGACGAGCTGACCGGCAGCACGGCCGACGAACGGGCCCTGATCGAGCGGTCGTTGGCGCACTGGGTCGGCTTCGAGGGCGCCCTGCAGGGCTACACCTTCACCGGCGCAGCGTCGATGTCCGCGCTGCTCGGCAAAGGCGAGGACGCGCTGACGTACCTGGGCGAGCTGATGTCCCGCTTCGTCCAGCCGAACACGATGTACAAGGAGTCGGGCCCGGTCATCGAAACACCGCTGTCGGCGGCGCAGTCCCTGCACGACATGATCTGCCAGTCCTGGGGCGGCGTGATCCGGGTCTTCCCCGCGCTGCCGGACGCCTGGGCCGACCTGACCGTGCACGGGTTCCGCACGCAGGGCGCGTTCCTGCTGTCGGCGGTACGCGAGGGCGGGGCCACCCGCTGGGTGCGGCTGGTCAGCGAGGCGGGCGCACCGTGCGTCGTACGGCACGGCATCACCGGGCCGGTCGAGGTACGGGACGGACGGGGCCGCCCGCTGCGGCGGGCAGCCGCCGACGAGGGCGCGATCCGCATCGCCCTGCGGAAGGGCGACTCGGCGCTGATCACGGCGCGCGGCGACCGGCCGGACCTGACGATCGCGCCGGTGCGGCCGAACGAGGAGGCCCCGCGCTGGGGGCTTCCCGCGTAGTGGGCCGGTGCGGGCGGGCTAGAGCCTGCCCTCCAGCGTGAGCAGCCGCATCTTGCGCTCGAGGCCGCCCGCGTACCCGGTCAGCGACCCGTCGGCCCCGATCACCCGGTGGCAGGGCCGGACGATCAGCAGCGGGTTGGCGCCGATCGCGCCGCCGACGGCCCGGACGGCGGCACGGGAGGCACCGATCCGCGCGGCGATCTCCCCGTACGTCGTCGTGGCGCCGTAGGGAACGGAGTCGAGAGCCGCCCAGACCCTCTCCCGGAACTCACTGCCGGCTGTCCGCAACTCCAGCCGGAACTCCTTGAGTTCACCGGCGAAGTAGGCGGCAAGCTGTTCCTCGGCCGCACGGAAGAGCGCGGGGTCGCGCCGCCAGCCGTCCTGGACGGTACGGCCGCCCTTCTGGCCCGGCACGGAGAGAGAGGCCAGGGCGCCGGTGGCCGGGTCGGCGGTGAGGAGGAGGGGGCCGACGGGGCTGTCGAGCTCGGTCCAGCGGGTCCGGGAGGCGGTCGGGGCGGGGACAGTGGTCAGGGCCGGGTTCGGGGTGGTCATGATTACTCCAACTCCCCTGCTGCACGCAGGTGTTGCAAGGCATAGGAGCGCCAGGGGCGCCAGCTGTCGGGGGTGTCGGTGCCGGGCGGGGCGACGTCCGGGTCGCCGAGGGCACGGGTACGGATGACGGCGACGGTCCGGGCATCCAGGCCGGGCAGGTCGAGCAGCGCGCGGTGTGCCTCGTCCCGGTCGGCACCCGGGTCCAGCCGTAGGGCTCCGTCGGCGAGGGCGGCGGTGAGCGCGCCCAGCGGCCCGTGGGGCTCGGCCCCGGCGAGAACGGCCGCCTCGGGAAACAGATGGGTGAGGCTGCCGCAGGGCGCGTCCAGAGCCTTGCCGTACCGCCGCACCAGCCGCTCGGCCTCCACCGACCCGACGACCGCCCGCACGGCCAGTTCCTCCGCGTCGGCGGCCCCGGGCGACCGCAGCCCCGGCCGCGCGGCGACCATGGGACCGAGCCGGGAATCGTCGCCGAGCCGCTCGTCGACGGCGTACGGATCGGCGTCGAGGTCGAACAGCCGCCGAAGCCGCTGCACGGCGGTGGTCAGGTCGCGCGGGTCGGTGAGGTGCAGACGGGCGTCGAGCCAGCCGCCTGGGTGGGTCGCCGAGGCAGGTGTGGCGCGCAGGCGGGAAGCGGGGGCAGCCAGAGGTCCCGGCGCGTCCGGGCCGGGTGCGGCTTGGGCGCCCGAGGGCGCCCGCTTCCGCACGCCGGCCATCCGCTCCTGCACCGCCACGATGCCGGTGCCGTGCGGCAGCCGCAGGGTGCGGCGGTACGTCCGGCGCCCGACCGGCCCGCTGACGTCCTCGACGCCGGGCACGGCCTCGCGCTCCAGCAGGTCGAAGACCAGGCCCGCCTGGTACGGCCCCCGGTACGCGAGCCGCAGCGGGATCCCGGCCGACGGGGTGCCCGTACGCCGGTCGCCGCGGCCGCCCTTCGGTGCGGCGGCGGCCCGCAGCTCGCTCGGGGTCGACGCGTACACCTCCCGGATCGTGTCGTTGAACTGCCGCACGCTGGCGAACCCGGCGGCGAAGCCGATCTCCGTGATCGCCAGCTCGGTGGTCTGCAGGAGCACACGCGCGGTGTGCGCCCGCTGCGCCCGGGCCAGCGCGACCGGCCCGGCGCCCAGCTCGGTGGTGAGCTGCCGCTGCACCTGCCGGGCGCTGTAGCCGAGCCGCGCGGCGAGCCCGGCGACACCTTCCCGGTCGACGATCCCGTCGCCGATCAGCCGCATCGCCCGCCCGACGACGTCGGCCCGCACATTCCACTCGGCGGACCCCGGCACGGCATCCGGCCGGCACCGCCGGCAGGCCCGGAAACCCGAGCCCTGCGCGGCGGCGGCCGTCGCGAAGAACCGCACGTTGCGCCGCTTCGGCGTGACTGCGGGGCAGCTGGGGCGGCAGTAGATCCCGGTCGTCTCGACAGCGAAGAAGAACTCGCCGTCGAACCGGGCGTCCCGGCTGCGCACCGCCTCGTACCTGGTGTCTTCGTCCATCACGGTGTCCAGTCTCCGCCGTGACAGGTGCCGGTGCTAGCGGAAATCGGACACGAGCCTCACCGCCGCCCTCTCATCGCCGGTCCAGCAATCCAGCCCGTCCGGCGTTTGAGGACGAGGCAGTTCAGGCCGACAGCGGGGGTCTGGGGGCGGCAGCCCCCAGCCACGGCCACGAGGACACCCGCACCGTCACCGCCAACGACCACCCCGCTTGGCCTCCATCGCCGCGCGCCCCTCCGCCCCCTTCCGCTTCCAGTCCTTCTTGATCTCGGCCCTGAGGCGTGCATCGGTCTTGGCCACGATCCACCGGTTCTCCCGCATCAGCTTCCGGTAGCTCTCCAACCGCCGCTCGGACAGCTCACCGGCCTCAAGAGCGGAGCGCACCGCGCACCCCGGCTCGCTCTCGTGCGCACAGTCCTGGAAGCGGCACTGCCCGGCCAGTTCCTCGATCTCCGAGAAGACCTGGCCGACCCCGGTCTCGGCGTCCCACAGCCCGACGCCCCGCAGCCCGGGGGTGTCGATGAGGACCCCGCCGCCCGGCAGGGCGAGCAGGTTGCG
The DNA here is from genome assembly GCF_041051905.1 of Streptomyces sp. R11. Classification (NCBI taxonomy): domain Bacteria; kingdom Bacillati; phylum Actinomycetota; class Actinomycetes; order Kitasatosporales; family Streptomycetaceae; genus Streptomyces; species Streptomyces sp. R11. Next base: position 7,270,042 of record NZ_CP163432.1, on the reverse strand, counting down.
CGTGGTGGTCGTGTGGCGGCCCTTGCCGTCGACGTCGCGCGCGGCCTGGACCTCCATCACGTCCTCGCCGAGCAGCGCGTTCGCGAGCGTCGACTTGCCCGCGCCGGACTGCCCGAGCAACACGGACGTACCGCCGGAGACAACCGCTACGAGGACGTCGAGTCCGTCCCCGTCCACCGCGCTGACCGGCAGCACCGGCACGCCCGGCGCGGTCGTCTCCACGTCCTGGACCAGATGCGAGAGCGTCACCGCGTCCGGCACGAGGTCGGCCTTGGTGAGCACCACGAGCGGCTGTGCGCCCGACTCCCACGCCAGCGCGAGGAACCGCTCGATGCGGCCGAGGTCGAGCTCGACGGCCAGGGACACGGCGACGATGGCGTGGTCGACGTTGGCCGCGAGGATCTGCCCCTCGGACCGCTTGGAGGAGGTGGAGCGTACGAAGGCGGTACGGCGTGGCAGATACGTCCGTACGTAACGCGGATTGCCCGCGGGTTCGACAGCGACCCAGTCGCCCGTGCACACGACCCGCATCGGATCGTGCGGGGTGACGAACGCCGTGTCGGCCCGTACGACACCGTCGGCGGTGACGACGTCGCACTGCCCGCGGTCGACCCGCAGGACGCGCCCGGGCAGCAGCCCTTCCGCGTCGTACGGGGTGAACGCGTCGGCCCAGGCCGAGTCCCAGCCGTAGGGAGCCAACGCGGGGAAAACAGAGGTGGAAGTCAACGGGTGACCCTTCACAAGGGGGCCCCGGCAGCCGCGTGCATCGGACGCGGAGAGGAGTGAGATCAGCCGGCGGCCACGGAGGTGGACTTGATGAACTGGATGCGGGCAGCGCTCGTCGCAAAGACAGCCATCGGTCGACACCTCCTCACTCATGTCCGCTCGACGGCGGCGGCCACCGGCCACCGCCCTGATCTTCCGTCACTCTAGCCCGGCCCCACGAAGGTCCGTCAACCGGTTTTACGCGCAGTCGCGCCCGTTCAGTGTGAAGTCGTGCGCCGGGGAGTTCTCGCCCTCCCAGGAGGCGAGGAAGCCGAAGGCGAGTTTGCCGCCCTCGGGGACGGTCCTGTTGTAGTCCGCGGCGGTGGCGGTGACGCGGGAGCCGTCCTGGCCGAAGTTCGCGTCCCACATCTGGCCGACCTCCTGGCCGTCCCGGAAGGACCAGGCGACGCGCCAGTTGTCCAGGGCGCGTTCGGTGGTGACGGTGATGGTCGCCTGGAAGCCGTCGGGCCATTCGTTGACCAGGTGGTAGTCGACGCTGCAGGTCACCGGTTCGCTCGTGGCCGGGTCCGGGTCGTCCTCGCCGGCCGTGGCCGAGGTCGTGCCCTGCGGGCCGGGGCGGGGGTTCTTCCGCCCGGACGGCTCGGGCGAGTCGCCGCCGCCGCTGGTGGCGCTCTCGGAGGGGTCCGGGGAGTCCGAGGAGGGCCGCGTGGCCGCCGTGACCGGCAAGGTGAAGCCGGGGTCGGCGACCGGCTGCCGGTCGGACGGGTCGCCGCCCGCCGTGGCGCCGTCGCCGGTGGAGCCGCCCGGCATCATCGACACCGCGAGGGCGAGCGCGGAGACGAGGACGGCGGCGACGAGGAGGCCGCTGCGCACGACCCGCGCCTTGTGCGCGCCGGGGTCGGTCGGGCCACCGTCCGCGTCGGCCGGGTCCGGCCGCCCACTGAGGCGTGCCTCGGCGGCCCGGCGGCGGCGCTCCAGGTAAGCGAGGCCGCCCCAGCCGATCACCCCGCCCGCGAGGGCACCGGGCAGTCCGCCGCCGTGCAGCCGCAGACAGGCGGCGGCCTCGGCGCACTCCACGCAGGTGGCGAGGTGGCGGGAGAGGTCGCCCGGGGTGTCGGCGCCGGTCGAGCGGGTGACGGCGTCGAGGAGGCGGGCGTAGCTGCGGCACTGCGCGGCCATCGGCGTGTCGAGGTGGTTGCGCTGGCAGCGGTCCCTGAACAGGCCCCGGACCTGGGAGAGTTCGTCGGACACGGTCGCCGGGTCGAGTCCGAGCCGGCGCGCGACCACCTGCAGCGGCAGCGCCTCCACCTCGGCCAGCCACAGCAGGACCGCGTCCGGTTCCTGCATGTCGCGCAGTCCGCGCAGCGCGAGCGGGCGCTGCAGCGGGGGGCCGGTGTAGCGGGCGGCCTTGTCGGAGTTGAGCCACAGGCGCAGGTCGGGGTCGAGCCTGTGGCCCTGCCCACGCTCCTCCCAGGCGGCCGCCGTGGTGCGTACGGCGGTCAGCAGCAGGGGGATGCGAGGCAGTCGGGCCGGGCGGCGGCCCGCGCTCCTGAGGTTCCCGGCCTCAACGTCGCGGGCCTCGCGTATACCGGTCGAGAACGCCTCGGCGGCCAGTTGGTTGGCCGCGTCGGAACCGGCCGTGCACAGGTCGGCGTACGACAGCACGGCGTCCCAGCACTCGGAGAACAGCGCGGCCTCGGTGGCGTCCTGGGGAGTCGGCAGGTCGGGCATGGGTCTCCTGCATCCACATGCGAGGTCAACTCGCCATATTGGCTGTGGAGTTGGGGGGAACCTCGCGGCAGGGCCAGAGCCTTTCACGTATTCAACACAACTGACAAGCGCCGTGTTCACATGTCATGACAGACCGTCGCGCCCCCACAACTGCAGCCACTTGTACGGGCGCGGGCCTCATCCGTCTCAACTACACCGTGGCGGAGTTCTCCGCGGGCAGGCTGTCCATGAAAGAGCTCACCGAGAACACCGCGTTGCCGGGGCCGGGCGGGCCGTAGCCGGGCGGGGACGACAGGCCGAAGTCCTCCATGGTCGCGCGGTACGCCTCCAGCAGGCGGATGTGGTACTCCAGCGGCGCGCCCTGCGGGTTGGCCTTGCCGAGGGGGGTCGTCGGCTCGGGGCACCAGGTGGTGAAGCGGGGCGTGATGCCGTTCGACATGAAGAAGCGCAGGCCCTCGGTCGTCGAGGCGATCGCCTCGTCCACCGTCGTGAAGCCGAACGGCTCCGCCATCTCCACGCCGGCCACGAAATTGGGGATGACGTTGCGGGCACCGAAGACGTCCGCCGAGTCGAGGATCCGCTTGTGCCACTCGTCGCGGCCGACGTAGCGCTCCTTGCCCGGGCAGTACATCTTGAACAGGTACTCGTCCCACACCTCGTAGTTGGGGTGGTAGATCTGCACGCCGTAGTCCTTGAACCGCTGCACGTCGTCGCGGGGCAGCGCCTGGGCCACCACCTTGCCGATCCAGCGGCCGGGGAAGCGCTCCTCGATGGCCTTGGCGTAGTGGCCGTAGAAGTCGGCCTCGTCACGGCCGGAGACGGTCTTGGTGATCGCGCCGCCGGTGAGCGTGTAGGCGGTGGACGCCTTGGCCGTGTCGTACCGGTCGATGATCTCCAGGGCCTCGAGGACCTCCTCGACGTCCTTCACGCCCGTGTACGGCCGGCCCGCCGCCTTGTGCTGGCGCCAGTTGTGGTTGATGTCGCAGTACTGGCACTCCTCCTTGGCGCCGAAGTACTGGCAGACCCGGAAGACGGTGAGGTAGATCAGGTAGCCCCACTGGATGGTCGGGGCGACCTCCATCACGGACTTCCCGTTGGCGAGGGTGTGCCGGTAGTACTCCGGCATCGGCGGCACACCGACGTCGGCGATGCGCTTGCCGTCGAGGTAGAGGCCGAGCACGCCCTCCTCGTCGGCGGCAACCCGGTACGGCGATGACGGGTTCACGCGCACGGAGACGACGGTCCGCCGCAGGTCGTACGGGCCGCCGGTGAGAATGATCTCCTCCGGCGGACGGCGCAGCGCGGCCTCGCCCAGCTCCGGCAGGGTGCCGTGGTCGAAGGAGAAGATGAAGTACGACTTCGGCTTGACCTCGCCGTCCTCGTTGTCGCTGAGGGCAGAGGGGTCGAAGGCCACCCCGCCGCGGAGCAGATCCTCCTTGAAGACGGCTTCCCGCGGAACATGCGGGAATCGCTCCATCAGATCCTCGACCAGTGCGGTGCGGCTGCCCATCCGTGTCTCCTCCCGGCTCAGGCGTACGACTCCTCACGTTATGCCCCCGTGCGGTCGCGGGTGGGGGCGGGGGGCCTCATGTTGCCCGTCGGGGTAGTTTCCACCTGGGAATTCCTGGTTGACGTTGTCCTCGGGAGGGGCGATCACATGGCCGAAACCGTGACCAACTGGGCGGGCAACATCACCTACGCCGCCAAGGAGCTGCACCGGCCGTTCTCGCTCGACGCGATCGGCGCCCTGGTGGCCGGGAGCGCGAGGGTGCGGGTGCTGGGCAGCGGGCACTCCTTCAACGAGATCGCCGAGCCGGGCCCCGAGGGCGCCCTGCTGTCGATCGCCGGTCTGCCTCCGGTGATCGACGTGGACCGCACGGCCCGTACCGTCCGGGTCTCCGGCGGCGTACGGTACGCCGAGCTCGCCCGGGCGGTGTACGCGGAGGGGCTCGCGCTGCCGAACATGGCGTCCCTGCCGCACATCTCGGTGGCCGGCTCGGTCGCCACCGGCACGCACGGGTCGGGAGTCGGCAACGGTTCGCTGGCCACGTCCGTGCGGGAGGTGGAGCTGGTCACGGCGGACGGGTCGGTGCTGACCGTCGGACGGGGTGACGAGCGGTTCGGCGGTGCCGTCACCTCACTGGGTGCCCTCGGTGTCGTCACGGCACTCACCCTCGACCTGGAGCCGTCCTTCGACGTCGAGCAGCACGTCTTCACCGAACTGCCGCCGGCCGGGTTGGACTCGGCGGCGTTCGAGGTGGTGATGGCGTCGGCGTACAGCGTGAGCCTGTTCACCGACTGGCGCGAGCCCGGCTTCCGGCAGGTGTGGCTCAAGCGGCGCACCGACCAGCCACTGCCCGTCTTCCCGTGGGCCGCGCCCGCCGTCGAGAAGATGCACCCGGTGCCGGGGATGCCGGCGGTCAACTGCACGGAGCAGTTCGGGGTGCCGGGGCCGTGGCATCAGCGGCTGCCGCACTTCCGGGCGGAGTTCACGCCGAGCAGCGGCGCCGAGCTGCAGTCGGAGTATCTGCTGCCGCGCCGGTACGCCATGGACGCGCTGCACGCGATCGACGCGATCCGGGCGACGGTCGCCCCCGTACTGCAGACCTGCGAGGTGCGTACGGTCGCCGCCGACGACCAGTGGCTCAGCCCCTCCTACGGGCGGGACACGGTGGCGCTGCACTTCACGTGGGTCGAGGACACCCCGGCCGTGCTGCCCGTGGTGCGGCGGCTGGAGGAGGCACTGGAGGCCTTCGAGCCGCGGCCGCACTGGGGGAAGGTGTTCACGACGCCGGCGGCCGTGCTGCGCGGGCGCTATCCGCGGCTGGCCGACTTCCGGGCGCTGGCGCGGGAGCTGGACCCCGGTCGGAAGTTCACCAACGCCTTCGTGCAGGACATACTGGGTGACTGAACTCCTGGGGGACTTCGTAAACCCCCTTTCCTAACCCCTTGTCGAATATTCCCGCACGCCATAGCCTTGCGCCGCGCCGGTGCCGACCACGAACCGGCGTGCCGTGAAAGGACGGGGGGCACCACCGGTGAAGCGCACATCACGTGACATCCGCACGGCGAACCGCTACGAGGTGCTGCGCCAGATCATCGCCGCGTCGCCCACCTCCCGGCAGGAGCTGGCGGCCGCCACCGGGCTCAGTCTCGCCACGGTCGCCACGCTCGTGGGCGAGCTGCTGGACCTTCGCATGATCACGGAGGTCGGGTTCGAGGACTCGGCCGGCGGCCGCCCCCGGGGACTCGTCGCCGTCAACGCGTCCGGCGGCGCCCTGATCGGCGTCGACATCGCGGAGACCTACGTCCACGTCGAGCTGTTCGACCTCGCGCTGAACGTGCTGGCCCGCGCCGAGGAGGACGTCCGCCCCGGCGAGAGTCTCCCCGAGCAGGTGGTCGCCCATGTCGCCGCCGCCGTCGGCTCGGTCGTCACGCAGGCCGGGGTGGAGGGCGCGCGCGTGCTCGGCGTCGGCGTGAGCGTGCCGGGGCAGGTGGACCGTGCGACCGGCTTCTCGGAGTACGCGCCCAACTGGGACTGGCACGACGTGCCGCTGCTCGACCTGCTCACCGAGCACATCGCCTACCCGCTGTACCTGGACAACCCGCTGCGCGCCTCCGCCGTGGCCGAGCTGTGGTTCGGGGCCGCACGGGGGCGCGGGGACGCCGTGGTGGTCAACCTCGGCACCGGCGTCGGCGCCGGGCTGGTCCTGGGCGGCGGGCTGCACCGGGGCGTAAGCAACAGCGCCGGCGAGTGGGGTCACACCACGATCGTGCTGGACGGCAGGCTGTGCCGGTGCGGCAAGCACGGCTGCGTGGAGGCGTATGTCGGCGCGTCCGGAATCATGCTGACCCTGCGGGAGTTGAGCGGCGACAACCCGCTGCTGCACGCGGAGGACCAGACGGCCACCATCGACGCGCTGGCCCGGGGGCTGCGGGGAGGCGACCCGGTGGCGCTCAAGGTGGTTCGCGACACCGTGCGTTACCTCGGGGCAGGCATCGCCGACCTGGTGAACCTGTTCAACCCCGAGGTGGTCGTGCTCAGCAGCTGGGTCGCGGCCGCCCTCGGTGAGCCCCTGGTCGACGAGGTCCGCGAGGCCGTCGCCCGGCACGCGCTTCCGCGTCCGATGGCGGCCACCGAGATCGTCCTCTCCCCCATCCCCACCGATCCGGTGTGCCTGGGCGCGGCGACGTTCGCGCTCGAAGGCGCCCTGCAGTCGGTGGGCCAGAGGACGCCCGCAAAGCGCGCCACGCCCGCGAGGAGCCGTACCGCACCGCCTGCGTGACCGCTCAGGGCCGTATCGAGGGGCGCCCTGACGGTCCGTCATGTGCCCGTCACGTCCGGCATTCCGAACGCTGCGCAACGCTTCGCACAGACTTCGTCCAACCCCTTGCCGAAGGCTTAGCCGAAGGTTAACGTCCGGCACCGCAACCTCCTTTGAGCCATCTGGCGCTGAGCCGCTCCAGCCAGGCACAGGGCCGAGCCGTACTCGAGACAAGGACGTCAGCATGTCGGCATCGAGCAACAGCAACTGGGACCGCCGAACCGTTCTGCGGGCCGCGATGGGTCTGGCCGCCGCGGGCGGGCTTGCCGCGTGCGGCAGCAACACCGGGCGTTCCGGTGGTTCCGGTTCGGGCGTCGATCTGAACCAGTACTTCCACGCGTACGGCGAGGCCGGCACCGAGCAGGCCGTCAAGAGGTACGCGAAGGCGTACGAGGACGCGAACGTGACCACGCAGTGGATCACCGCCGCGGACTTCGAGAACAAGCTGTTCGCGACGCTGCTCACCAAGAACGCGCCCGACCTGTTCGAGTTCCACCCGCAGATCCAGATGGTGAAGAGCGGGCAGGTGGCCGATCTGACCGACATCATCGAGCCGGTCAAGGACGACTTCAATCCGGCCGACATCGCCTCGCACACGGTGGACGGGAAGATATACGGCGTCCGCATGATCGACGACCCGCAGTTCTTCTTCTACCGGCCGTCGCTCTTCGAGAAGGCCGGCGTCGAGGTCCCGCAGACCCTCGACGAGCTGATCGAGGCGGCCGCCAAGCTCACCACCGGCAAGGTCAAGGGCCTGTACCTTGGCAACGACCTGCACGCGGTCATCAACCCGATGATCTGGTCCGCCGGCGCCGACACCCTGGACGACAAGAACCAGATCGCCTACCACACGGACGGCGTCGTCGAGGGCCTGAAGAAGATGCGCAAGCTGTTCACCAGCGGCGACCTCCTGCTCGGCGCCCCGACGGACTACTGGGACCCCTCCGCGCTCAACCAGGGCCTGTGCGCCATGCAGTTCTGCGGCATGTGGGCGATGCCGCAGTTCCAGCAGACCCTCGGCGACGACATCGGGGTCTTCCCCTTCCCGAAGGTCACGGACAACGGCAAGCAGTCGGTCTACAACGGCGGCTGGTCGATGTTCGTCAACGCCAAGGGCAAGAACGTCGACGCGGCCAAGGAGTACGTGAAGTGGCTGTGGATCGACCAGAAGGAGTACCAGGAGGACTGGGCCACCTCCTACGGCTTCCACATCCCGCCGCGCACGTCGATCGCCGAGAGCGCCGACAAGCTCAAGTCGGGCCTGCCGGCCGAGGGCGTCAAGCTCTTCAACGAGTTCGGCCACTTCGACAACATCGGCTGGACCCAGGCCATGATCACCGCGCTGGAGGACGTCTTCGCCGACTCCGTCCGCAAGGACGGTGACCCGGAGGCGTCGCTCGACAAGGCGGACGCGGCGGTGAACCGCGAGCTCAAGAAGCTCTTCGGATAGGCCGGCGGACGGACCACGACATGTCGACGACCACCGAGCTCGACCTCGCGAGCCCCGCCCCGGCGAAGGCCTCCCCGGCCAAGTCGCGGCGGGGTCTGCGGGGCAACAGCACCTTCAACTTCTGGCTCTTCACCGGCCCGTTCCTCATCGGGCTGGCGATCTTCATCTACGTCCCGATCGGCTGGAGCGTCTACCTCAGCTTCTTCGAAGCGCGGTTCACCGTGACGCCGGAGAAGTTCATCGGCTTCGACAACTACGCGCACATGCTGACGAACGACGACTTCGTCGGCTCGCTCGGCACCTTCACCGTCTTCGCAGCGTTCATCGTGCCCACCACCTGGGCCCTGTCGCTGGGCCTCGCCCTGCTGGTGAACCGGCTGCGCTTCATGCGGGCGTTCTTCCGGTCGGTGTTCTTCCTGCCCACCGCGGTGAGCTATGTCGCCGCCGCCCTGATCTGGAAGATGTCCATCTTCAGCGGCGTCCGCTTCGGCCTGATGAACACGCTCCTCGGCTGGTTCGGGATCGAGAACATCGCCTGGCTCGCCGACCCCAACCCGCCCTGGTACTGGCTGGTCATCGTCACGGCCCGCCTGTGGCTCCAGTCCGGCTTCTACATGATCCTGTTCATCGCGGCGCTCCAGAACATCCCGGCCGAGATGTACGAGGCCGCCGCCATCGACGGCGCCAAGCCGGGCTGGCAGACCTTCCGGCACATCACGCTGCCCCAGCTGCGGGCCACCTCGACCGCGGTCGTCCTGCTGCTGCTCATCGCCGCCTACCAGGCCTTCGACGAGTTCTACAACCTGCTGGACAAGACGACCTGGGGCCGCCCGCCGCTCATGGAGCTGTACTTCAAGGCCCTGGGAGAGAACCAGGACTACGGCGCCGGCAGCGCGGGTGCCGTCATCCTCACCGTGCTGATCCTTGTCGTGACCCTGTTCCAGGGCAAGCTCATGGGCTTCGGAAGGGGGGAGGAGTCCAAGTGACCACCACCACGCCCGACATCCGCAAGACCGCTCCCACAGGCAGGCCCCGCCGCGCCCGGCGCGGGGGCGGCGTGATGGGCAGCACCGGCCTCTACATCGCCACCGGTATCGCCGCCCTGCTGTTCCTGGTCCCCTTCTACATCCTGGTCCGCAACGCGCTCTCCACCGACGCCCAGATCACCGGAGAGAACTGGACGTTCTTCCCCACGGACATCCAGTGGGGCAACATCACCTCACCGTTCGACTCCTCACAGGTGCCGTTCGCCAGGTCGATGTGGAACTCCACGGTCGTCGCCGTCCTGCACACCGTCGGCGTCCTGCTGGTGTGCTCCCTCGCGGGCTACGGCCTGGCGCGCATCCCGTACAAGCACGCCAACAAGATCTTCTACGTCGTCCTGGGCACCCTGATGGTCCCGACCGCCGTCACCTTCGTGCCCAGCTTCGTGCTGGTGTCGTCGCTCGGCTGGGTCGACAGTTACCGGGGTCTCATCATCCCGGGCCTCTTCAGTGGTTTCACCTGCTTCCTGTTCCGGCAGTACTTCCTGGGGTTCCCGAAGGAACTGGAGGAGGCGGCGCGCGTGGACGGGCTCGGGTACTGGGGCGCCTACTGGCGCGTCGTCGTACCGAACTCGCTGAACTTCTTCGCGGCCATCGCCACCATCACCTTCATCAACGGCTGGAACTCCTTCCTGTGGCCGCTGGTCATCGGCCAGGACCCCAGCGCGTGGACCGTCCAGGTCGCGCTCTCCTCGTACACGACCGGCCAGACCGTCGTGTTCCACCAGATCTTCATGGCGACCGCGATTTCTATCCTGCCCTTGTTGTTCGTGTTCCTCTTCCTTCAGCGCTGGCTGGTACAGGGGATCGCACAGACCGGTATCAAGGGCTGAGCAAGGAGACCGATGTCTTTCCGCACGACCGCATCCGTCGACTACGTCGAGGACGTCTCCCCGGGCCGCGGGGCCCTCCCGCCCCGCGCCTGGTACGCCTCCTCGGACGCGAAGTCCCTGTCTCTGAACGGCAGTTGGCGCTTCCGCCTGTCGGCGACCGCCGATGCCGAGGACGACTCGTTCGCCGGGGAGGGATACGACGCCGGGGGCTGGGCCGAGGTCACGGTCCCCGGCCACTGGGTCCTGCAGGGCGACGGCGCCTTCGGCTCGCCGATCTACACCAACCACCTCTACCCGTTCCCCGTGGACCCGCCGCACGTGCCGACGGAGAACCCGACCGGCGACCACCTTCGCGTCTTCGACCTGCCGGACGACTGGCCCGCTCCGGACGACGGCGGCGTCGTGCTGCGCTTCGACGGCGTCGAGTCCTGCGCCCGGGTCTGGCTCAACGGCACGGAGCTCGGCGAGTTCAAGGGCTCCCGCCTGCCGCACGAGTTCGCGGTCGGTCAACTGTTGAAGCCGGCCGGCAACGTGCTGGCCGTCCGTGTGCACCAGTGGTCGGCCGGCTCGTATCTGGAGGACCAGGACCAGTGGTGGCTGCCCGGCATCTTCCGTGACGTCACCCTGCTGCACCGCCCGGCGGGCGCGGCGGGCGACTTCTTCGTGCACGCCTCCTACGACCACACCACGGGCGAGGGCACCCTGCGCGTCGACTCCGACGTCGACGGGCGGGTGTCCGTGCCCGGCCTCGACATCGATGTCGCGACCGGCGAGCACGTGACGGTCCCGGTCCAGCCGTGGTCGGCGGAGACGCCCAAGCTGTACGACGGCGAGCTGGTCACGGCCGGCGAGCGCGTGCCGCTGCGCATCGGCTTCCGTACGGTCGCCCTCGAGGACGGCCTGATCAAGGTCAACGGGAAGGCGATCCTCTTCAAGGGCGTCAACCGGCACGAGTGGCACCCCGAGCGGGGCCGCGCCCTCGACGTGGAGACCATGCGCGAGGACGTGCTGCTGATGAAGCGGCACAACCTCAACGCCGTGCGCACCTCGCACTACCCGCCGCACCCGGCCTTCCTCGACCTGTGCGACGAGTACGGCCTGTGGGTCATCGACGAGTGCGACCTGGAGACCCACGGATTCACCGAGCAGGGCTGGCGCGACAACCCCGTCGACGACGACCGCTGGACCCCGGCCCTCCTGGACCGCGCGGCGCGCATGGTCGAGCGCGACAAGAACCACCCGTCCGTCGTCTTCTGGTCCCTCGGCAACGAGGCCGGCACCGGCCGCGGCCTCACCGCGATGGCCGAGTGGATCCACGGCCGGGACGCCTCGCGGCTCGTGCACTACGAGGGCGACTGGAACTGCCGGGACACGGACGTGTACTCGCGGATGTACGCCTCCCACGAGGAGGTCGAGCGGATCGGGCGGGGCCTGGACGGGGGTGCGGGGAAGAGGCGTGAACTCCCCTTCATCCAGTGCGAGTACGGGCACGCGATGGGCAACGGCCCGGGAGGCATCGCCGACTACCAGCGGATCTTCGAGGCGCACGACCGGCTCCAGGGCGGCTTCATCTGGGAGTGGATCGACCACGGCATCGAGCACCCCGAGCTGGGCTACGCCTACGGCGGCGACTTCGGCGAGGAGCTGCACGACGGCAACTTCGTCTGCGACGGCCTGATCTTCCCGGACCGGACCCCGTCCCCCGGGCTTGTCGAGTACAAGAAGGTCATCGAGCCGGTCCGCATCGAGGGCGACGGCGCCGACGGCACCGTACGGGTGACGAACGCGTACGACTTCGCCGATCTCTCGCACCTGGAGTTCGAGTTCTCCTACCAGGTGGACGGACTCCCCACGGGCGCTCGCACGCTCACCGTGCCGCCGCTGGCGCCGGGTGAGTCGGCGGAGGTCAAGCTGCCGGCAGCCGCCCCCGACGGCAACGGCGACGACGTCCAGTGGACGGTCCGCGCGCTGCTCGCCGAGGACACGCCGTGGGGGTCCAAGGGCCACGAGGTGGCGTGGGGCCAGGAGACCGTCTCCCCGCGCACGGCCGTCACCGTCGCCGCCTCGCAGCGGCCCGTGCCCGGCGAGCGGCTGATCACACTCGGCCCGGCGACGTTCGACGCCCGCTCGGGTCGGCCGACGACGATCTGCGGCCTCGACGTGACCGGGCTGCGCCTGGATGTGTGGCGGGCGACGACGGACAACGACGACGGCGCGTCCTGGCAGGACGACACGCGCTACGGCGTGCTGTGGCGCAAGCTCGGCCTGCACCGCATGCAGCACCGGCTGGACGCCGTGGAGTTGGCCGACGACGCGTTGACCGTCCGCACCCGGGTGGCGCCCGCCGCCGCCGACCTGGGCCTGCGCACGATGTATCGCTGGACGTCGGACGGCGCCCTGCTGAAGCTGACGGTGTCCGTGACTCCCGAGGGCCACTGGACGGTCCCGCTGCCCCGCCTCGGCGTCCGTTTCGGCCTGCCGGCCGACGCCGCTGAGGAAGTCCTGTACTTCGGTGGCGGCGGCGAGGCGTACCCCGACACCCGTGCCGCCTCGCGGCTCGGTCAGTGGTTGCCGAGCGTCGACGCCCTGCACACCCCGTACGTACGGCCCCAGGAGAACGGCGCCCGCGCCGACGTCCGCTGGGCCGAACTCGGCGGACTGCGGATCGAGGGCGACCCGGAGTTCTGGTTCAGCGCCCGCCGCTGGACCAACGAGCAGTTGGACGCGGCCCGGCACCTGACCGACCTCACGCCGGGCGACACGCTCTGGATCAACCTCGATCACGGCCAGCACGGCATCGGCTCGCAGTCCTGCGGTCCGGGTCCGCTGCCGCAGTACTTCCTGAAGGCTGAGCCCACGGAGTTCTCGTTCGTGTTCTCGACCACTGAGTGACTGACGTCCGCCGAGTGGCAGACGTCCGCCAGCGGCCGGTCGGCGTGGCGCCGACCGGCCGTGAGTTTGCGTCCAACCCATTTTTCATCCAAGGGAGTTGATGTCCATTGAGTGCCGGCATCGAGGTTCGCGGTCTCTCCCGAACCTTCCACACCACCGTCCGCCGCCCCGGTTTCACCGGCGCGCTGCGGTCCCTGGTCGACCCGCAGAAGGTCGCCAAGCACGCCGTCAGTGACGTGACCTTCTCCGTCGCCCCCGGCGAACTCCTCGCCCTGCTCGGCCCGAACGGCGCCGGCAAGTCCACCACCATCAAGATGCTCACCGGCATCCTCACGCCCACCGCCGGCGAGGCCCGCGTCGCGGGCGTCGTGCCGTACGAGGAGCGCGAGCGCAACGCCCGTAACATCGGCACGGTGTTCGGGCAGCGCACCCAGCTGTGGTGGGACCTCCCGGTGCGCGAGTCGTTCGCGATCCTGCGGGACATCTACGAGGTGCCGAAGCCCGAACACACCGCCAGACTGGCCGAGTTCGACGACCTCCTCGACCTCTCCTCCTTCTGGGACACCCGGGTCCGCCACCTCTCCCTCGGCCAGCGGGTCCGCTCCGACCTGGCCGCCGCGCTGCTGCACGACCCGCCGGTCGTCTTCCTCGACGAACCGACGATCGGCATGGACGTGGTGGTGAAGGAGCAGGTGCGGGAGTTCCTGCGGCACCAGGTGGCGGAGCGCGGCCGTACGGTCCTGCTCACCACCCACGACATGACCGAGGTGGAGCGGCTCGCCGAGCGGGTCGTCCTGATCAACCACGGGCGGCTCGTCCTGGACGGCACCCTCGACGAGATCCGCCGCAAGTTCGGCTCGACCTGGCAGGTCCGGGTGACGCTCGCCGACCCGCACACCGAGGTCGGCTCCCTGCCGGGCATCGCACTGCTGCGCCGCGAGGGTCCGCAGGCGGTCTTCGGCCCGGACGGCCCCGCCGCGCCGACCGTGCATCAGGCGCTGAAACAGGTCATCGAGCGGTACGAGGTGACGGATCTCGCCCTCGACGAGGCGGACCTGGAGGACGTGATGCGGGCCGCGTACGTGCATGCCGGGCCCGCGGCGGGAGGAGCCTGAGATGGCCTCCGTACTGCACGGCTGGCGCGCCGCGCGCGTCACGCCGCTCGGTGAGCTGCACACGCCGCCGAGGATGACCGCCGTCCTGCTGCGGCTGACCGTCCAGGTGGTCCTGGTGGCGTCGCTGTGGCGCGGCCTGTACGCGCACACCGGAACGACCGCCGGACTGACCCGGGACCAGGCCGTCACGTACGCCGTCCTGGCGGTACTCGCGTCCCGGCTGCGGGAGTTGGACCAGTACGCGGGCCGCGACACCGTCCTGCAGCACATGCACTTCGGCACGATCGTCTACTGGTACCTGCGCCCGCTGCCGCCCCAGCGGTACTACGCCCTGCGAGCCCTCGGCGAGCAGCTGTACGGGCTGGCGTGGGCGCTGGGCGGATACGCGCTGTGCCTGGCAGCGGGGGTCGTGGAGCCCCCGAAGTCCGCAGCGACGGCAGGGGCGTTCATGCTGAGCATGCTGCTGGGCCAGTGGGTCCTGTACTACGTCATGCTCCTGCTCGACCAGCTCTGCTTCTTCACCATCCGCAACAACTCCGCGATGCTGATCCTGATCTTCGCGCAGAACCTGCTGTCCGGTGTGTACGCGCCGCTGTGGTTCTTCCCGGACTGGTTCATCACGCTGAGCGGCTTCCTTCCCTTCCAGGCGACGCTGAGCGTGCCGCTGTCGATCTACGTCGGCCGGATCGGGCTGTCGGACATGGGGGTCCAGTTGGCGATTCAGGCCGCCTGGGTCGTGGCACTGGCGCTGGTCACCCGGTGGGTGTGGCGACGGGCCGCCCGGCGCGTGATCTCGCAGGGAGGCTGAGATGGCGTCGAAGGCCGTGAAGTCCGTGCGCCTCGTGTGGCGCATCTCGCTGCTCAACATCCGGGCCGCGATGGAGTACCGAACCGAGTTCCTGCTGAACATCGCGATCGGCGCGATCTGGCAGATGTCGGTGATCGTGTTCGCGACGGTGCTGCTGGCCCGGTTCACGGGGATGGGCGGCTGGGACAGCTCCGACGTCCTGCTGATCCCGGCGATCCGGATGCTCGCGCACGGGCTGTTCGTCCTGCTCCTGGGCCGTGTGCACTTCATCGGCCGGCAGGTCCAGGAGGGACGGATCGACATCTACCTGCTGCGCCCGATGCCGGTGCACCGCCAGGTCCAGCTGGACTACTTCCCGACCAACGCGATCGGCGACCTGACGGTCGCGGCGGGCCTGATGGTGGGCGCGCTCAGCCGCAGCGACCTGGACTGGACGGCGGGCCGCGTCTCGTACCTGATGGCCGCGGTCATCGGCGGCATGCTCCTGGAGGCCGCCCTGTTCACAGTCGTGGCCTCGGCATGCCTGCGCTATCCCGCCGCCGACTACTGGGGCCGCTGGCTGGAGGAACTCCTCGGCACCTTCGGCAGCTACCCCCTGAACGTCCTCCCCAAGGCGGTCGGCGGCTTCCTCACCTTCGCCCTCCCCCTCGCGTTCGTCGCGTACTTCCCGGCGGCGGTCCTCACTGGCCACGACACAGCCGTTCCGTACTGGCTGGCCGCGTCGTCGCCGCTGCTGGGGCTGGTGGCGTATCTGGGAGCACGGGGGCTGTGGCGGTGGGCGCTCGGGCACTACACGGGGGTGAACGGATGACGGAGCCGGCCGGCAGCCCCAGGGGTGCCGGCCGGACCGGGGTGCCTACGGGCAGCTGATGCGCGCGTCCCCGGTGTCCGTCGTGCAGATGTCCAGGCCCAGGCCGCCGTTGGCGGTGTCGTTGGCGGGGACGTTGTCGATGGTGTCGAGGCGGTCGTTGCCGGAGTCGCCGAGCAGGGTGTCGTTGCCCGGGCCGCCGGTGAGGGTGTCGTTGTTCAGGCCGCCGTCGGCGCGGTCGTTGCCGAAGTTGCCGTACACGGTGTCGGTGCCGGAGCCGGCGTTGATCGTGTCGTCGCCGCCGAGGCCGCACATGACGTCGGTGCCGCTGGTGCCGGTCATGGTGTCGTTGCCGCTGGTGCCGATGCGGGTGCAGCCGCGGGAGTTGTTGACCGTGGTGGGGGCCGTGGCCGTGTTGTTGGCGGTGTCCGGGTCGGACTGGGCCGCGCTGACGGTGGCCCGGTCGGTGAGGGTTCCCGTGGCCCTGGGTTCGACGACGACCGTCACGGTGGTGCGGGCGCCGGCGGCGAGGGTGCCGAGGGCGCAGGTCGCGCCGCCGGCCGAGGTGGTGCAGGTGCCCTGGCCCGGGGTGGCCGAGATGACGGTGGCGGCGGGTCCGGTGACCGTGTCGGTGAGGGTGACGCCGGTCGCCGAGGTGGTGGTGCTGTTGTTGGCGACCGTCACGGTGAAGGTGGCACGGTCGCCGATGCTGACCGCGCCGGTGCCGGTCTTGGTGACCGACAGGTCGACTCCGGCGGGCGGCGGAGGCGGCGGGGTGCCGACACCGCCGAGGTAGCGGGCCATGACGCGCAGGTCGCTCCCGCTGTTGCCGAAGGCGACGACCTTGCCGTCGGACTGGAGGGCGAGGGCGTTCACCCGCTCGCCGGAGCCGAAGTCGGTGGTGGTGCGGCCGCCCGTGCCGAAGCCGGTGTCGAGGGTGCCGTCGCCGTTGAAGCGGGCGAGCAGGAAGTCGCCGGCCGACCCACTGCCGCCGGCGACGATCCGGTCGTCGGGCTGGACCACGAGGTCGGTCACGCCGGCTGTGCCGCCGAAGTCCGTGGTCGCGACACCGCCGGTGCCGAAGGTGGTGTCGCGGCTGCCGTCGACGTTGTAGCGCACTAGTGCGAAGCGGTCCGCGCTCTGTCCGCCGACGATGATCCTGCCGGTCGACTGCACGGCCACGCTCTCGCCCCAGTTGTATCCGCCGAGGTCCGTGGTGACCTTGCCGTCGCCGCTGAAGGAGGTGTCCGGGCTGCCGTCGGGGTTGTAGCGCGCCACGGCGAAGTCGAAGAAGCTCTGGCCGGCGTATCCGGCCATGACGATCTTCCCGTTGGGCTGGAGGGCCAGGTCCCGCGCGGTCGCACCGCCGCCGCCCGTGTCGGAGAACGCGGTCATGGTCACTCCGTCACCGCCGCCGAAGGTGCCGTCCGGGCTCCCGTCCGGCAGGTACCGCAGGACCGCGAACCAGCCGCCGGCGAACGCTCCGGCGACGATCCTCCCGTCGGGCTGCACCGCGACTCCGACGGCTTGTTCCGCGCCGCCGGCCAGGCCGGGGCTGACCCAGCCGTCGCCGCCGCCGAAGGAGGTGTCGACGCTGCCGTCGGCGTGGTAGCGGGCCACCGTGAACCAGCAGCAGCCCGCGAACTCGTCGTCGGTCTCCTGGTGGCGGCCGACCACGACGATCTTCCCGTCGGGCTGGACCGCCACCCCCTGGGCCACGTCGTTGCCGTTCTCGAAGTCGGTCAGCACCTCGCCGTCGCCACCGCCGAAGGACGTGTCGACGCTGCCGTCGGAGTTGTGCCGCGTCAGGGCGAATTCCTCGTCGAGGTACTCCGGGTCCTGCTCCGCCCCGACGGAGACGATCTTTCCGTCGGGCTGGACGGCCACGTCCTCGCCCTCGGCGTAGCCGGCGGTGGCGATGCTGACCCGGCCCCCGGTGCCGAACGTGGTGTCCAGGTCACCGGGTGCGGCGAACGCGTCGTTCGGTACGGCGACGACGAACGCCAGCGCCATGACCAGGGCGGCCAGGGCACGTGAGGATCCCCGTAGGGAATCAATGATGGACATGGCGCCAGAGTCCGGTTGTGGAGACGGCGCCCTGGGGCGGCTGGCCAGTGAATCGGCTTACTGGGCCGCAGGGTTCCACCCTGCGGGGTAACCGTTCCGACGATATGAAGCACGAGGTTGGCGTGGGTCGTCGGCTCCCCTCGTGCGTCATCCGCCCCCCGTGGATTCGAAGCCTCGGACATTAATCGAACGGCAATCCTGCGGGGGGCGGCGGCAACCGAGGAACAACGCCTCAGTGGTCAGCGCAGCACGGCGTGGGATCCGGGACCTCGAACGGTACGAGCATCCCGCCCACGGCGGGCATGGCGGTCAGGACGAGTTCGGTGTCCTGCCAGGTCGGGCGCATGTGGTCGCCCGTCATCAGGAGGGTGTCAGGCGCCGGTCGCCCCGGTGTGCCCAGGACCGTCACCCGGTCGATGGCCGAGCGGGACAGCACGTCCGCGATCGTCAGTGTGCCGGTCAGTGCCGTGACGCCCGGGTAGAGGACCGCCCGGCCCACCGCGTCGGGCGCCCCTGGTGTCACCTGGTGTCCCCCGGCCGCGAGCCGCTCCTGGGCGGTACGCAGGAGCGGCTCGGACGGGAGGGTGAGGGAGAGCGCCACGCGTGGACGCTCCCCCCGCACCAGGTGGGTGCAGCCGAACGCGCCCTCGGGGAGGGCGAGTTCGGCGGCCAGGGAGTGGAGCAGGTGGTCGGCGCTGCGGAGGTCCCTGACGCCCGCGTCCACAGTCAGGACGTACGGAGTCACGAGGGCAGGACCCACACCGGGTTGGTGTAGAACCACAGGTCGCGCCACGGGTCGGCGTCGCCGACGACGTCGATGGCCGGGCCGGCCGGGTCGACGGCCGCGCCCATCGCGCCGACGGCGCCGCGGTTGCCGTCGGTGCCGCGCAGGCGGACGTAGACGGGGCGGTCGACCTTGCCGAGGTCGTACGTGAGGCTGACGACGCCGGTCGACTTGTTCACCTCGTACGACTTGACCACCTTCGCCGTCGGCGCGGTGAAGGTGTCCTTGTCCGCGACCGGGCCGGTCACATCGCCCTTGATGACGTCCACGCGAGCCAACTTGGGTACGAATCCGGCCCAGTTGGGGCCGCCCGCCATCGCCACGTCGACCGTCAGGGTGACGCTCGTGCCCTTCCTGACGTGCAGGGCGCCGCCGAGCGTGGCCCAGCGGCGGCCGCCCATCACGCGGACGTCGAGGCCGCTGAGCAGTTGGCCGTGGTCGACCCAGATGCGGCCCGCGCGGATGCCGTCCATGACGGCGGCGTAGGAGAAGCCGTCGGCGCCGACGTGCGTACGGCTGTACTGGCCCGGCCAGTAGTCGCCCTGGGTGATGTCGATCTGGCCGGCGTAGACCGGGTCGTCGTAGCGCCCGTTGGCGTTGAAGTCACCGCCCCCGCGCGCGGCCGTGTCGCCGTACACCTGGTGGGAGTCGGAGTTGGCGGTGATCCACCACGGCTTGCCCTCGGCGAGGAGGCTGTCCCACAGGCCGCCGACGGTCGCCGTCATCCAGTCGAAGCCGCCCCAGGTGCGGTAGCTCTCCAGGGGGTAGCCGGCGAAGGAGTTGGCGCTGGGGTTGTTGTCGTAGATACCGCGGGCGCGGGCCATGCCGAGGGGTGCGGGCAGCCCGGCCGCCTGGTGGCCCGGGGCACCCTCGAAGCCGATGGCGATCTGCCGGGTACGGCCCGCGTCCCGCCAGCCACGGATCTCGTGCGGGGAGTCGACACCGCGCCGCGCCGGGTGGTTGGCGAGCATCAGCGCGTCCTTGACCTTGCGCCGTTCCACCTGCTCGGCGAGGAAGTTGAGCCCGGCGATGGCGAGCGCCTCATTGGCGGGCGTCGAGTCGCCTGCGTTCTTGACGCTGCCGTCGTAGTCGTTCTCGAACTGCTTGAGGACGGCGACCTCGTTCTTGCCGGGATGCACGAAGACGGTGCCGTGTTCGGCGGCCGGGATGTTCCACTCCAGGCCCTGGAAGACGAGCGTGTCCTCGTACGCCGACCGGGCCGCCCGGATGTCCGGGTTGACCTTCTCGACGCCGATCTTGGCGTGGGTCGTGCTGCCGTGGTCGGTGATGACCAGCCAGTCCATGCCGTGCTTGGCGCCCTGGCGGACCTGGTCGACGACGCGGTACTTGCCGTCGCTGCTGTACTGGGTGTGGATGTGGTGGTCACCGGCCAGCCACAGGAAGCCGTTCGTTCTACGGCCGCCCGAGGCCGCGGAGGCGGCGGGCGTGGCGGCGGCGGCCGTGGCCGGGGCGACGACGCTGCCGGCGGCCAGCCCGGCGCCCAGCAGGCCCGCCCGGCGCAGCAGCGTGCGGCGCGACTGCTGCTCGGGGGTCAGGGCCTCGTCGGGCACGGCGGTGTCGAAGGCGGCGGGCAGGGCGGATGCCGCCGCGTCGTGCGAGTGGTCGTGGTCATGGTGGTGTCCGTGATGGTGATGACCGTGCGCGTGCCCGTGTCCCATGAAAGGCCTCCTGGATGCCGCTGCCTTCGGCGGCGCTGCTGCGCCGTGTGTGGAGGATCAAGGCGAAACATGAACGTTGAACGAGCGGCGAGTGGCGGCCGGGTGCCCCGGACGCGGCGGAACGCCACGTCCCTCACTGTTTCCCCAACGGCCCTTGTACGTCACCCTCGTTGACACGGAACCTGAGCAGCGCTCATCTTCTTGACCCCCGTCACCCCCGGAGACTCCCCCACCATGAGAAGACTCATCGGCACCCTCGCGGCCGCCGCACTGGCCCTCACCGGCCTCGCCACCACCGCGGCCACGCCCGCGACGGCCGCCGACTCCGGCACCTTCAACGTCCTGACGTACAACGTCGCGGGCCTCCCGCTCGGCCTCGGCGACAGCGACCCCGAGACGAACACCCCGCTCATCGGGCAGCGGCTGGCCCCGTACGACGTCGTCAACGTCCAGGAGGACTTCAACTACCACGCCTCGCTGTACGCCAACGACACCCACCCTTACCGCACGGCGACCAGCGGTGGCGCGGGCATCGGCGACGGCCTCAACACCCTCTCGGATCAGTCCTTCGAGGACTTCGAGCGGGTGAAGTGGAACGACTGCACCGGCACCAACTGCCTGACCCCGAAGGGCTTCACGCTGGCCCGGGTGCGCCTCGCCGAGGGCGTGTTCGTGGACCTCTACAACGTCCACACCAACGCCGACTCCGACGACGCCGCCCTCGCCGCCCGGCGCGCCAACGTCGAGCAGCTGTCGGACTTCATCCAGGCCAACTCGTCCGGCAACGCCGTCGTCGTCATGGGCGACACCAACACCCGCTACACGCGCGCCGGCGACAACATCCGCACGCTGGTCGCCGAGAACGGCCTGACCGACGCCTGGGTGCAGCTGGTCAAGGGCGGCACACCTCCGGCGGCGGGCGGCGACGCCCTGCTGTGCGACGCGGCGGCCCCGACCAACGACTGCGAGGTCGTCGACAAGGTCCTCTACCGCGGCAGCAAGCTGCTGAGCCTGAACGCCACCCGCTACAACAACGACTGGGCGAAGTTCCTCCGCTCGGACGGCGAGCACCTCTCCGACCACTTCCCGCACACGGTCGACTTCTCCTACACCCTCAACTCGTCCCTGAAGGCGAGCGACTTCTTCGGCGGCCCGCACGGCACCGCCTTCAACGACGCGGACAACCTCCCGGCGTCCGTGTCCCCGCGCACCCTCACCCTGCGCGGCGGCACCCGCCTGGACGCGGTCTCCCTCACGCACGACGGCGGCACCGCCCTCCCCCACGGCGGCACGGGTGGCACGGCGACGTCCCTGACCCTGGCCGGTGGCGAGCACCTCACCGCCGTAAAGCTGACGCAGGGCCAGAAGGACGGCCGTACGCGGATCTTCTCGGCAGCCTTCACCACGGACAAGGGCCGCACCCTTTCCGCCGGTACGGCGACCTCGGCAACCAAGACCTTCACGGCGCCGTCCGGTTGGCAGATCGTCGGGTTCACGGGCCGGTCGGGGGACGAGATCGACAAACTCGGTGTGCTGTACGCCCCGATCGGCTGACCCCGCCCGCAGGGACGCCTCCGCCCGGACGGTCTTGTGCACCCCGTCCGGGCGGGAGCTCCACGTCCGCCGTACGGTCGTGGCATGGAGACCACTGGGGACGACCAGACGGTGCTCGGCGCGGCGGGGACCGTCGTCTACCGGCCGGCGCGGCCCGAGGACGGGCCGGCCCTCGCGGAACTCGACGGGTCCTTCACGACGGACTCCGTGTTCGAGGTGGCCGCGACCGACGACGGATTCAGCATCCGTCAGGCTCCCGTGCGACCTCCCCTGCGCAAGGTCTTCCCCGCCGAGGACGGCAGCGAGGACGACGACGGCACTTCCGCGCTGGACCGGACGGTGGTCGCCTTCGACGGGGACCAGTTGTGCGGAGTGGTGGAGACCTCCTTCGCCCCCTGGAACGCCCGCCTGACCATCCGCGACATCGAGGTCGCTCCGGCGTGGCGGGGCAAGGGGATCGGGCGGACCCTGATGAACCACGCCTTCGGCTTCGCGAGGGAGTGCGGTGCGGGCCATGTCTGGCTCGAGGTCAGCAACATCAACGCTCCCGCGATTCGCGCCTACCTCCGCATGGGCTTCACCTTCTGCGGGCTGGACATCTCGCTCTACGACGACACGGAGTCGGCCGGTGAACAGGCGCTCTTCATGTCCCGCCGGGTGCCTGACGAGTCATGAGAGCGCTGCGCCGTGCCTTGGGGTCCGAGCGGCCCGCCCGGCCGGCCTCACTCGCTCCGCAGCGCCTCCGCGATCGTCAGCATCCCCGCCCTGCGCGCCGGGCCGAACGCTCCCAGCACGCGATCACCATGCCCGCGAGGGCCAGTCCGGCCAGGGCCGGCGCCCGCCAGACGTCCGTCATGTACGTGGGCAGGGTGATGTCGACGGCGTCCAGCCCTGGCGACGGCTATGCGTTGGCGCTCGCCGCCGCTGAGCACCGCGGGGTAGGCGTTGCGCCGGTCGGCGATGCCGAGTTCGTCGAACAGTTCCAGGGCACGCCGGCGGGCCTGCCGGGCCGGGGTGCCGGTCAACTGGGCCGCCAGCGCCACGTTGTCGAGGGCCGACAGGTCGTCGATCAGGTTGAGGAACTGGAAGATCATGCCGATCCGGCGCCGCCGGTACAGCGCGAGCCCCTTCTCGCTCAGCTCCCCCACGTTCTCCCCGTGTACGACGACCGTGCCGCCCGTCGGCCGGTCCAGCCCGGCGATCATGTTGAGGAACGTGGACTTCCCGCACCCCGAGGGCCCCATCACGGCGTACTCCTTGCGCACGCCATCGAGCCGTACGACGGCCTCTCCCCTGCTGTCTTCACCCGACTGGTCGGCACGGGTGACGCCCTGCCGGCCCCCACCATCACCCGCCGGCTGGTCGAGCGCTTCGCCTCCACCCCCGCCGCTCACGCCCCCGCCGTCCACGCCGACCTGGCCTCCCTGACGCCCCGCGAGTTGGAGGTCCTGACGCTCCTGGGCCGAGGCCTGTCCACACGGAGCTCGCCGCCTACCTCACGCTGAGCGAGGCCACGGTGAAGTCCCACGTGGCCCGCATCCTCGCCAAGCTGTACCTGCGGGACCGCGCCCAGGCCGTCGTCCTTGCGTATGAGACG
Source organism: Streptomyces sp. R11 (assembly GCF_041051905.1). Lineage (NCBI taxonomy): Bacteria > Bacillati > Actinomycetota > Actinomycetes > Kitasatosporales > Streptomycetaceae > Streptomyces > Streptomyces sp. R11. The sequence goes on along the minus strand of NZ_CP163432.1, from coordinate 7,246,630 downwards.
GGGCTGGTCCGGCCCGGCACTCACTAGGATGCCCGCTAGGGGCCCTAGGCCAGTCTCATTTCCGGAGGTCACCCACCCCATGGCCCGCGCTGGACTCACCACCGACCGGCTCGCCGCGGCCGCCGCCGAACTCGCCGACGAGGTCGGGTTCGAGAACGTCAGCCTGTCCGCTTTGGCCCGGCACTTCGGGGTGAAGGACGCGAGTCTGTACTCGCACGTCAAGAATCTGCAGGACCTGCGGACCCGGGTCGCCCTGCTGGCGGGCGGCGAGATGGTCGACCGCATCGCCGCCGCCGTCGCCGGGCGGGCCGGCAAGGACGCGCTGGCCGCGTTCGCGGACGCGTACCGGGGGTACGCCCTGCAGCACCCGGGCCGGTACGCGGCGACCCAGATCCGCGTCGACCAGGCCCTCGTCGCCGACTCCCCCGCCATGCGCCGCACCGCCGAGATCACCTACGGGATGCTCCGCGCGTACGGCCTGCAGGAACCCGACCTCACGGACGCCGTCCGCCTGCTGCGCAGTACCTTCCACGGCTACTGCGCCCTGGAGTCCACCGGCGCCTTCGGCGCTCCCCGCGACGTACGGGAGTCCTGGGAGCGTGCCGTCGACGCCCTGCACGTGGCGCTCGCGAACTGGCCGCGGAACGAGCACGGCGGGCAGCCACCCCAGGCGCCACGCTGACCACTTAGACTGGAAGCTTCGCGGAGGTCCCACGCCGCCACCACGGGGGAGGGTGCGTCTTGTCCCAACAGCAGCTCGGACGCGGCCCCTTGAGGCCCCGTCAGCCCCGTCCCGACCCTCCCGCACCCGACGAGGACCCCTCGGACACCTCGCCCCCGGCGCGCTTCGTCGGGTGGCTCGGCGGCCTCGGTGCGGCGGCCGCCGGGTACGGCGTGTTCCAGTTCCTGTTCAGTGTGCTGCCCGACTCCCTCGACGGTTCGGCCGCGCGCTATGTGATCTCCGGGGTCAGCGGGCTCGCCACCTTCGTCGCGGCCTGGCTGGCGGCGGCGCTGCTGCGGGCCCGGGCGGCAGCGGCGGCGGCCGCCGATCCCGGGCGGGCGCCCGCCATAGGGCCTGCCGCCATGGCACCGGGGGCACCCGGCCCGCTCCCGAAGGTCTTCGCCTCCGCCTACGGCACCCTCGTCGACCAGGTGTCGGTCGTGGCGGACCCGGAGCGCGGGCGGCTCACCGGCTGGCCGCACTCCCTCGGCGAGAACACACCCTCCCGGCCGACGCCCGTCGGGACGGCGTACGGCCTGCACATCATGCTCGACCTGGGCGTGCCCGACGGAGGGCTCAGTACCGGCGACCTGGTGGACACCCTGTGGCGGCTGCGGCTCCCGGACGGCGGCTGGTCGGCGCGGTCGCAGGGCTCCGAGGCCCGCCCGGAGGTCACCGCCCTGGTGCTGGGAGCACTGGCCCGGGCCGGTACGTCCGCCGACCGGCTGGCTGCCGAGGTGGACCGCTGCACCGGCGCCTTCACCCGCCGACTCGACCGCGCCGGACTGGAGTCGACGCATGTCGTGACCACCGTGCTGCGCGGGCTGCTGCGCGCCGCGCCCCGCTCCGAGGTCCTTCCCGCGCTGCGCGAGGTGCTCGCGGACGGCGCGATCAGCGACTCCCGCCGCGACCACCTGCGCTGCTGGGGCTACCGGTTGCAGCCGCCGTACGGCAGACCGTCCCCGCTGCACACCGCGCAGGCCGTCGTCGCCCTGGACCGGGCGGCCCGGGTCCTGGGCGAGGACACGGACGCGCGTGCCGCCCGGGCCCGGACCGCCCGCGAGGACGGCGTCCGCTGGCTGTTGTCCTGTCCGGACGCACCGCACGACACCTGCCCGGACCTGGAGAACCTGCACGAGGAGGTACGCCGGCCGCGTACGGACGACCCGTCCCGCCACGAGGTGCTGAACGTACGGCACTTCACCGCCTCCTGGCTGGTTCGCGCCCTGCTGTCGCCTGGCGCACTGGAGATCGCGCGCGCCGACGGACTGGAGGACGAGTGGCGGGTGCGGCTGGACGGGGCCGTCGCCGCGGTGTGGGCGGGGCAGACGGACGGCATCTGGTCCTGGGGCCGCGGAGGCAGCACCGAGCTGCGGCGGCCCATGTGGATGACCTATCAAGGCCTTTCGGCGCTGCGCGCGCATGCCGTATGGATGTACCAGCCGGATGGCTGAACCCGGATGTGACGAGCGGGGTTGGAGCGAGCGGGCGTTGGAGGATGAGCGCGTGGGCGGTCGGCAGGTCCTGGGGGCACGGAGGCTGCTGGCCGAATCGCTGGACGGTGAACTGCCCGAGCACGAGCGGGTGGCCGCGGCGCTGCGCGTCGTCACCGAACTCGGCTCCCCCGACCGCCTGTTGGAGCTGATCGCCGAACTCGCCTCCGGCGAGGGCGACCCGGAGGGCTGCGCACGGCTGTCGTACCGCCATGTCCTCGGCTTCGACAAGCTGCTGCTGATCGACGGCGGCCCGCGCCAGATGCTCCGCGCGCACGTGTGGCATCCCGGCGCCGGCGCGATCGGCGAGGAGGACATCCACAACCACCGCTCGCCGCTGGCCTCCTGTGTCGTACGGGGCCGACTGGCCATGGAGCTGTACGAGGTCGGCGACGGCGTCGGCGACCTGGCGGCGGCCCGCTACGAGGAGTCGCTGGCGGAGCGCTCGGCGGACTGGGTGCTGAGGCCGGCCGGTCCGGCGCGGCTGCGGCTGACGCACGTGGGACAGTACGCGGCGGGCAGCTCGTACGCCCTGCCCGCGCACACCCTGCACCGGGCCTGGTGCGACACGGACGTGCCCACGGTGACGCTCTTCCTGGAGACGGGCGCCGAACGGCGGGACCACACCGATGTGTTCACGGCGGCGGGACCGCATCCGGGCGCGGTGGCGAAGGTGCCATTGCCGGTCGGGGACTATCTGGACGCGCTGCGGGAACTGGCGGAAGCCCTCAGGGCCCTGTGAACGCCTGCCGCACGATGTCGAGGTTGTACTCGTCGATCTCGACCGACGTCAGCTCGGCCCGGTCGAGCCAGGCGGCCGCCTGGTCGGGCTCGGGCAGGGTGACCGCGGTGGACAAGGGCCTGACCAGGAAGTTCTCCTGCCAGTTCTTGATCTCGTGACCCCGGTAGTCGCTGAGGAACGAGGACTCGCCGACCTTGCGGACGATCTCGCCGAGCAGTCCGGTCTCTTCCTTCAGCTCACGCAGGGCCCCGTCCTCGGGACTCTCGCCGGGCTCCAGCTTCCCGCAGGGGACACCCCACACCCGGGGCAGGAATCGTTCCCTCTCGCTGCGGCGCACCACAAGCACGCGCTGCTTGTCGTCCATCACGACGGCGGCCGCCAGTCGCCTGTCGCCGGGGATGTCCATGGTCATGGTTCCTCGGTCCCTCGCCGGTGATGAGTCCAAAGGGTCTGATACCCGGGAAAGAGTCAAGCCTAACAGGGACGCACTCACCGTCGCTGTGAGTCAGATCGCCCCGACGGGCTCGACCACCCCCCGCGGGCGAGGGCGTCCACGGCACCGTAGGAGGGGGCCGCCCCGCCCGGTGCCCGGCCCTGCCTGATGGCCTCGGCCGCTTCCAACGCCGCGCCCAGTGCCTGCCGGTAGAGCAGCGAGCCGAGGCTGACGCGGCGAACGCCGAGGTCGGCCAGGTGGGGGACGGTGGGGCCGGTCGGTGTGTAGAGGATGTTGAGGGGAACGTCGACGTGCCGCACCAGGGCGGCGATCTCTCTGGGTTCGCTGAGCCCCGGCACGAACACGCAGTCGGCGCCCGCCTCTTGATAGGCGTCGATCCGGTCGATCGTCCCCTGGCCGTCTCCCGTCCAGTACGTGTCGGTGCGGGCGTTGACGAAGAGGCCCGGTGCCGCCGACTTCACCGCGGCGATCTTCGCGGCGTGCAGCGCGGTGGCGCCGAGACGGTCCTCCAGGTTGATGCCGACGGCTCCGACGGCCGTGAGGTGCCGCGCGAACTCCCCCACCTCGTCGGGATCCTCGCTGTAACCGTCCTCCGCGTCGACGGAGAGAAGGTACGGATCCGAGCCGAGGGTCAGGGCGAGCCGCAGGGTCTCGTCACGGGTCTCCGACGCCCCGTCGGGCAGACCTGCGGCCGCTGCGACACCGAGGCTCGTCGTGCCGATCGCGCGGAATCCCTGCTCTGCCAGTGCTCGCGCCGAGGCGTGGTCCCAGGCGTTCGGGAGCAGCAGGGGCTCGTCGCGGTGGTGGAGTTCGGCGAACGCGGTCATGAGGGGGCCTCCCCGTGGTCGGGCGGTCAGGACAGGTCTCCGACGGCATCGGCGTAGTACGTCGATCCCTCCAGGTGGCGGGCGATTTCGCGGAAGCTCCAGCCTTCGCCTGGCGAGTCGTCGAGCTGGTCGTCGCTCAAGGCGTCCAGCAGGTTGGCCCAGATACGGGCGAGCCGGGACAGCCGGCTGCGGGCCTCGTCGAGGTCGTGCGGCGTGAAGGGCGCGAGGTCCGCCTCGGTGGTGATGGTGGAGGCGTGCCAGTGGTCGGGCCGGGGCTCCTCGCCCGCCAGCCGGGCCTCCACCTCGGCCAGGTGGTCGATCAGGTGGTCGGCGACGCGGCGGATCGCCTTGTGCGGGGTGTAGACGCGGTCGTCGACCTGGGCGAGCGTGCCGTCCCAGTTCGGCCAGGTCGCGGCGAGGGTGAGGTCGTGGTCGACCATGGCGGTGACGGCGTCGGCGGGGGTGAGCCGGGCGGTTTCGGTCATGCCCCGAACGCTAGGCGCCGGTCGTTTCGGTGCCGGCCGAAGTGACACGATGATGTCGTCCCATGATGAGACGCACGCGGACGGAGGGCCGGCCCGTCGTCGTAATGTTGCGGCGATCGCCATCGCAACAAGAGCACACGGGGGCACGCATGACCGTTCACCGACCGGGACTTCCGGAGGATCTTCCGCCGGGCGAGGTGCTGTGGGCACGGTGGGCACTGCTCGCCGCCGTCAAGGCGACCACCGAGCAGGAAGCGTGCCCGAGCGTGCACCGGATCGGGCACTGGATCGACGAGGTGGGCGTGCACTGGGACGACTGCGGCTGCACCTGGTGGATCATGTCCAGGATGGGCGAGGGCCGGTTCGTGCTCTACGGCGAGGACGAGTCGAGCGGCGTCAAGTGGCACAAGCCGCCCATCGACATGCTGGCGGGCGGCCCCGACTGGCTGCCCTACGAGGAGCTGCGCGACCGGCTGGAAGGGTACGAAATCGGCTGCGTCTACTGGTACGAGAACGGCGCCTGGAGCCGGGCACCCTACCCCGACAGCCTCAAGGACGACGGCCTGGACTGCGGCATGAGCGACTTCGTCGACCGCGGCAGCCTGCTGCGGGAGCTGGAGCTCCACTTCGACGTCACGACCGCCGGTCCGGGCGCGGACAGCCTCCTGGCGGACGCCGAGGCATACCGGCTGGACGCACGGTTGCTGCTGGAGCACGTGCGCGCCCACCCCGACGGTGACCCGGTGGACCCGCCCGCCGTAGCCAGAGCACTCGACCGGGCGGGCATCACGACCCAGGAGGTCAGGCGCTGACCCGCACCTGGACACCTTCGCCGTCCGCCAACCGGACGCGGACCGCACGCTCGTCGTTCCAGCGGACCTGGAGCTCGCCGTCGTCGTCCACGCGCACGGTCACCAGCTCGTGAAGCGGGGCGGGTTCCGGTTCGGCCGTGAGCCGGGCGAAGGCTACGAAAAGGGTGGGCCCGGCGTCGGTGACGCCGGTGAGGTCGTCGTCGAGCCGGGCGGCGGGGCGGAGTTCGGCGCGGACCCCGTCCCGCGCGGCCCAGCCCGTGATCCGAACCGGCGTCCCCGGCGCCGCACCTGCCACCAGGTGGGCCCGCACCTCCACGGCCCCCCGCGCGAGCACCACGCTCGTCACCCGCGTTCCGCCACCGCCCGAGTGCCGTGAGGCCGCCCATCCCTCCCCCACGCCCAGCGGCACGATGTCCGTACGGCTCGGATCGTCGCCGACGATCACGCTGTTGTCGTACGACGGTGCGGGCGTCGTCACCGTCGAGTAGGCGAGCCGCGTGTAGTACGGGTCGTAGCGGACGTCCTCGCTGCCGTGGTTGTGGACGCGCACCACTCCGTCCGAACGCGTCGACTGCACAAGCCAGTTGGGGGCAGCGACGGCGGTGACCGCGTCCTCGCGCTCGACGGGGGCGGGGTCCTCCGGCGCCGTCCACACGGCGTGGTCCGCCGGCAGGAGCAGGCCGAGGAAGCCCTTGCTCGCCCAGTACGGGGACGCCGGACCCGAATAGCCCTGCAGGATCGCCTCGTCGGGGCCGTGCCAGCCGAGAGTCAGCAGCCCGTTCGCGTCCACGGCGCCCCGCTCCAGGAAGTACTTGAGCGCGCCGGAGGAGATCCTCCGGGTCTCCCCTGCCGAGAGCGGGGTGCGGCCCGTGAGGGCGCCCAGCCACAGGGGGGCGGCCGTGGCGAAACGGTAGGTCAGGGAGCGGCCCTGGTGCAGGGGGCCTCCGTCGCCGCCGAACAGGCGGGCATAGTCCTCCAGATGCCGGGCGAGCCGGCCGCCGTACAGTTCGAGGAGGCGTTCGTCCTGCGCGAGCCAGGCGTGCAGCACGGGGTACAGGTGCATGGCCCAGCCGTTGTAGTAGTCGAACTTGCGGCCGTCACCGTCGGTGTACCAGCCGCCGCCGACATACCACTTCTCGATGCGCTCCAGCCCCCGGTCGATCGCCTTGCGGGACTCCTCGGCCTCGTGTCCGATCTCCTGGAGGAAGCCGCCCACCGTCACCGGGAACAGCTCCCAGTTGCAGGGCCAGGCCTCGGCGGTCAGCGCGTCGCCGAGCCAGGCCGCCGCCCGCTGCCGCACCGGGTCGTCCAGCCGGTCCCACAGCAGCGGGCGCGTCAGCCGCAGCGCGAGCGCGATCGAGGCCGCCTCGACGAGGGGCTGGCTGCGGTCCTCGACGCGGGGCCAGACGCCGCGCACGCCGGCCGCGAGGCCGTCGGCATAGCGCTCCAGCACCGTCTCGTCCCTGCGGAACGCCGCCAGGAGCAGCGTCCGGGCGTAGCCCTCCAGGCCGTCGGAGAGGCGGCCCGACCAGCTCTCGTGGTCGCCGGGCAGGTGGTAGAGGGCGCGGTCCTCGGTGGCGTACGGCTCCACCGCGGCGAGCAGGGCGCCAGCGGCCGCCTCCCAGTGGGCGCGGGTGTAGCCGGTACGCGGGCTGCGGGTGCGGTCTTCGGGAGGCAGGTGCATCGGGTCTCTTTCTCGCCGGCTCGTTCCGGACCTGGGACGCCCCGGTTCCGGTCGGAGCGCCCCAGGGGTTCATCCCATCCGCATCAGGCGCTCCGGCACCAGATGCCGGGCGACGAGTTCGTCGCGGACCAGGCCCGCGTACGTCGTGGCGCCGTGCTCGGAGGTGTGGGTGTTGTCCCGCTTCTCGTTGTAGAGGTAAAGCGCCTTGGACGCCTCGACGCCGAGGGACTCCACCAGCGCCTTCGTCTTCGCCGTCAGGTCGATCAGGGGGACGTCATGTGCGGCGGCGACGGAGCGGACGACGGCGGGATGGTCCACGCCCAGGCCGTTCACGAGCAGGGCCGTGCCGTTGTTCAACGTGCCGTCGGAGTTGAACCATCGGCGCACGACGGGCGTCACCAGGACCGGCTCCCCGCCCTTGTCCCGCGCGCCCGCCACCAGGGTCTCCAGATTCGCCCGGTACGTCGCCTCGTCGGTCGTCTTGTCGTTGTGGGCGAGTTGGATCAGGACCAGGTCGCCGCGCCGGATCTGCGACCGGACGGTGGCCCACAGGCGCGCGTCGGCGAGGTAGCTGACCGTACTCTCGCCGGAGTCGGCGTAGTTGGCGACCGACAGGCCCTTGCGCAGGTACTGCGGCAGCTGCTGGCCCCACCCGGAGTACGGGTCACCGGGCTGGTCGCAGACCGTGGAGTCGCCGACGAGGAAGATCCGGCGGGCGTGCCGGGCCGGAGTGACCTTGATGTCGGCCAGGGCGGGGGCCGGGCCGCCGAGTTGCAGGTCAAGGCCGGGCGTTCCGGCGGGGCCGGTGGGCTCGCCCTCGGGGGTGCGGACGTTCACGGTGAAGCTGCGGGCGACGCGCTCGCCTGCCTCGGTGGCCGTCTCGGGGAGCAGGGAGCGGCGGGTCTCCCCGGTGATACTCGTGCTCGACGCGGCCTCGCCGCCGAGGAGGACCTTCACGTCGTACGTTCCGGGCGGGACGTCGAAGTGGCAGGCGGTGGCGGTGCAGTTGGCGTCGGCGGCACGGGCCGGTACCGCCGTCAGCACGGGCACGGCACCCAAGGCGGCGACCAGTACGACGGAGCTGAAACGTCTCATGCGCGACCCCTCGCTCGGATTGGACCCGGCGTGCGCCTGGACCGTACCCGTTTCGACAAGCGCTTTCTAGATGCCGATGAGAATTCGAAGTCATGCCCAGTCCAAGCATGCGCAAGCCCTTTCGCGAAATCGATTCAACTGTCACCCTGCACAACACCCCCGCACCCCACACTCCGAAGGAGGCACCCCCCATGTCCGGATCCTCCGGCAGATCCGTTCGCCGCCGCACCTTCGTCCTCGGCGCCACGGCCGCCGCCGGCACCGCGGCCCTGGCCGGGACAGCGCGCGCCGCGGCCTTCGGCTGGAGCGACGACGGCTCGAACTACGTCGTCGACACCGGCGCCAACCTCGTCTTCAAGGTCAGCAAGAGCAATGGCGACCTGACCTCGCTGGTCTACCGTGGCACCGAGTACCAGGGCTACGGCGGCATGAACTCGCACATCGAGTCCGGTCTCGGCTCATCCACCGTGTCCATCAGGCAGTCGGGTTCGACGATCCTGATCTCGGTCGCGTACGGCACGCTGCGGCACTACTACGCCGCCCGCAGCGGCGAGAACAACATCTACCTGTGGACCGACAAGGCCGACACGTCGGTCTCCGCGACCCGCTACATCCTGCGCGTGCGGAAGGGCCTGTTCCGCAACGACGAGCCGGACTCCTACACCTACGCGCCCACCGCCATCGAGGCCTCGGACGTCTTCGTGAAGTCCGACGGACAGACCCGCTCGAAGCACTACGCGAAGCGCCGGGTGACGGACTACGACTACGTCGGCTGGTCGGCCGGCGGCGTCGGCCTGTGGATCGTGCGCAGCAACCACGAGAAGGCGTCCGGCGGCCCGTTCTACCGCTCGCTGCTGCGCCACCAGAGCGCGGACGGCGGCGGCCTGTACGAGATCCTGTACTACGGCCAGAACCAGACCGAGGCCCAGCGCTTCGGCCTCCAGGGCCCGTACGTCATCGCTCTCACGGACGGCGGCGCGCCCTCCTCGTCGCTGTTCCCGGGCACGCTCACCACGTCGTGGGCTGACTCGCTCGGCATGTCCGGGTACGTCGGCGCGAGCGGGCGCGGCAAGGTGGCCGGGGTCGGGATCACGGGGCGCAACACGGCGTTCCCGTACACGGTCGGGCTCGCCAACCCGGCGGCGCAGTACTGGGGTTCGGCTCGGGCGTCGGACGGCTGGTTCTCGATCGGGGGTGTGCTGCCGGGGACGTACACGCTGACCGTCTTCAAGGGCGAACTCGCCGTGTACACGGGGTCGGTGACCGTCACGGCCGGTGCCACGACCACCCTGAACACGATCGCCATACCGTCCTCGAACGACCCGGGCAACGCCACCGCGATCTGGCGGATCGGTGACTGGAACGGCACGCCGAGCGGGTTCAAGAACGCCGACCTGATGACGTACGCGCACCCGTCCGACGTCCGGGCCGCCGCCTGGACCGGCAACGTGGTGATCGGCAGCAACGAGACGGCGTCCTTCCCCTGCTACCTCTGGAAGGACGTCAACAGCGGTCTGCTCGTGTACTTCAGGCTGACCGCGGCCCAGGCTGCCGCGGCGCACACCCTGCGCATCGGCGTGACGACGGCCTACGCCAACGGCCGGCCGCAGATCGGCGTCAACGACTGGACCTCGGCGATCCCCTCCCCGCCCACGCAGCCGGGCACCCGGTCCCTGACCAACGGGTCCTACCGGGGCAACAACCACACGTTCACCTACAGCGTCCCGGCGAGTGCCTGGCTCACGGACACCGGCCAGTACAACGTGCTGAAGATCAACGTGGTGAGCGGTTCGGGGTCGACCGGCTTTCTCAGCGCGGGCACGGCGATCGACGCGATCGACCTGCTCGCCTGACGTCACCTCAGGTTCCGCGCGTCCACTGCTGGTTCGTCGCCCCGTTGCACGTGTACGTGATGACCGCGGCCGAGTTGGCGGTGGACGCGCCGTTCACGTCCAGGCACTCCCCGGTCGCGCGGGACTTGACGATCACGTAGGAGCCGGTGGTGGTGACCGACCACTGCTGGCCGGCCGAGGAGGCGTTGCAGTTCTCCTGGGTGACCGTGTTCGCGTTCTCCTGGACGCACAGGGAACTGTTCCTGGCCATCAGCTGGTAGTAGCCGCTGCCCGCCGACCTGAACCAGTACTTCTGGTTGTTGCCGCCGTTGCAGTCGTACTGCTTGATCTGGGCGCCCTGCCACAGCGACTGGCTGGTGACGTCGGCGCACTTGGAGGAGTGCCGTGCGATCAGCGTGTTGTACGTGGCGCTCGTCCCGCTGGCCGATCCGGTGGCCGTGTCGATGGTGACCTCCGGAAACCAGGACATGGACATCGAGGTCGAGGAGGGGAAGGTCAGCGGCAGCCAGACGTAGCGGGAGTCGTTGACGGTGCCGCCGAAGGAGTTGCCCCAACGGTCCCCGAGGTAGAGGTAGGAGGTGGTCGAACCGCCCTGTACGGGCAGGACGTACGCGGTCTGTGAGCCGTACGTCGTGGAGTCGCCGACGTTCGTCATCGCGGTCCAGGGACCGGCGATGCTGGTGGCCGTGGCGTACTGCTGCTGGTTCGGGCTCCAGCCGGTCGCGCCCGAGGTCAGCATGAAGTAGACGCCGTTTCGCTTGAACAGGGCGGGCGCCTCGCGGTGGCCGCCGTGCCAGGGGTCGGCGACGAGGTTCGCGATGCCGGTGTAGTCGGCGGTCAGGCGGTAGATCTGCAGGTCGTAGTTCTCGCGGGCGGCGGAGATCATGTATCCGGCGCCGTCGGTGTCCACGAACACCGTGATGTCGCGGGACATGTGCCGGCCGAGCGGGCGGAAGCTGCCCTGCCAGGTGTAGTTGCCGTCGACCGTGTCGGACACGGCGACGGCGGCGCGGGCCTCGCTGTAGTCGACGCCGTTCTCCTTGTGCATCCACATGACGAACTTGCCGGTGGCGGCGTTGTACATGACCTTGGGGCGCTCGATGTTGGCGGTGGCGAGCTCCGGGTCGGAGGCCTCGGTCAGGACGTGGTTCCTGAACTCCCAGTTCTTCAGGTCGGTCGAGCGGTAGGCGTCCACGTACCGGAAGGTGTTGTCGGCGTTGCGGTTCTCGCCGAACCAGTAGTAGTACGAGCCGGCCTTGATGACACCGCCGCCGTGCGCGTGCACCGGGTTGCCCGAGGTGTCGGTGAACTGGGTGCCGTTGGTGATGGTCTGGGGTGCGGCCTGGGCGGGCCCTGCGGTGACCAGGGCGCCGGCGAGGCTCAGGCAGAGGGCCAGCAAAGCGGCGTAGGCACGTCTCATCTCACGCACTCTCCTCGACAGTTGTGCCGGTCGCGACGGCAACGTCCGCCACGGGTATGCCGAAGTCCGGGGTGCCGTCCGGGTTCCAGCCGAGCTTCTGGACGCGGGTGTGGCGGTTGGGGTCGTTCAGCGGGTCGCCGACGATCTCCTTGTACTGGCGGGCGTGGTAGACGAGGACGTCGCTGCGGCCGTCCTCGGCAACGGTGAAGCAGTTGTGGCCGGGGCCGTACTGCTTGGTGGTGTCATTGCTGGTGAAGACCGGGGTCGGGGACTTCGACCAGGCGGCCGGGTCCATCAGGTCGGCGTCGTCATCGGCGGTCAGCATGCCGACGCAGTAGTGGTGGTCGGTCGCGGAGGCCGAGTAGGTCAGGAAGATCCGGCCGTTGCGCTTGAGGGCGTACGGGCCCTCGTTGACCTTGAAGCCGATGCACTCCCAGTCCAACTCGGGTGTGGAAAGCCGCACTTGAGGTCCGGTCAGGGTCCACGGGTTCGCCATCTCGGACAGGAAGAGACCCGTGTTGCTGTCCAGCCCCGGTTCGTGCTGCGCCCAGCAGAGGTAGCGGGAGCCGCGGTGGGTGAAGGTGGTGGCGTCGAGGGAGAAGGTCTCCCAGGCGGTCTTGACCTGGCCCTTCTCCACCCAGGTGCCCTTGAAGGGGTTGGGATGGGAGTTCTCCAGGACCCAGATGCGGATCCGCCACACGTCCTCGGCGGGCGCGGCGGCGAAGTAGACGTACCACTTGCCGCCGATGCGGTGCAGTTCCGGTGCCCAGATGTGCGCGCCCATGTCGCCGGTGGGGTGGGCCCGCCAGATGACCGTTTCGGCGGCCGTGGACAGGCCGTTCAGGGTGCGGGAGCGGCGCAGGACGATGCGGTCGTACTCGGGGGCGGTGGCCGTGAAGTAGTAGAAGCCGTCGGTGTGGCGGTTGACGTGGGGGTCGGCGCGCTGCTGGACGAGGGGGTTCACGTAGGGGGCCGCCTTCGGGGGTGCGGCGTGGGCGACCCCGGGCAGGGCAGAGGCTGCGGTCAGGGCTCCGGCGGCTGCGGCGCCCTTCAACAGAAGTCTGCGGCTGGGGACTTGGCGGGCGGGGGGCACTTGGGGCAGATCGTGATCGCGGCTCATGCGGGGGGCGCCTCTCGGGGAATGTTCGGGCGTTCGAGATAACGAACAGGATCTGTCATTACGAACGACTGAAAGGTAAGGGTGTGTTACCAGGAGGTCAACGAGTCCGGCGAGACAGAACGACGGCGTGGTGGCGGGCGGGCTGACCGTCTCCGGCGACTACGCCCAGTCGGCACAGGGCGAACTGGTCCTGCGCGACGGCCCGTTGAAGGTGACGGGCGGGGTCCGCCTGGCCGGCGACCTGGACCTCGCGACCGCCGCCACCGCACCTGCTTCCCCTCGCAGGATCACCGTCCTCGACCACCGAGGGCGAGCGAAGACGACCGGCACCTTCACCGGCCTCAAAGAGGGCGAGAATCTCCAGCTGGACGACACCACCTACCGGATCAGCCACCGGGGCGGCGACGGCAACGACGTCGTCCTCACCGCCGTCACCGGGGGCCCTTCCCCCACCTCCGACCGCCCCCGCACAGCCGCCGACACCCTCGCCTCCCCCGCCCCCCGCACCACGAGCACCGCGGCCAGCGGCCTCGGCTGGTGGCCGTACGTCCTGTCCGCGGGTCTGCTCGTCGGGCTGGCGGTACCTGCGACGAGGTTCGGGCGCGGACGCCGCCGCCGGCGGGGTGGGAGGCACGCGGCGTAGGGTGCGGCCGCTCGGGGGCGCCGAGCACGTCCCGCTTGCTGGTCCTGCGCCCCGCCTCGACTACCGTCGTCACCATGACCAGCACCATCACCCTCGCCGAAGCCCTCGCCGCCGGGACCGTCGTGCTCGACGGCGGGATGTCCAACCAGCTCGAGGCCGCCGGGCACGACCTGAGCGACGAGCTGTGGTCGGCGCGACTGCTCGCGGAACGGCCGGAGGCGATCACCGAGGCGCATCTCGCCTACTTCGAGGCGGGGGCGGACGTGGCGATCACGTCGAGCTACCAGGCGACCTTCGAGGGGTTCGCGAGGCGCGGGATCTCGAAGGACCGGGCGACTGAACTGCTCGCCCTCAGCGTGGAGTTGGCCCGGGAAGCGGCCCGACAGGCGCGGGGCAAGGGTGTCACGCGGCCACTGTGGGTGGCCGCGTCGGTCGGGCCGTACGGGGCGATGCTGGCGGACGGCTCCGAGTACCGGGGGCGGTACGGGCTGGGCGTCGACGAACTGGAGCGCTTCCACCGGCCCCGCCTCGAGGTGCTTGCCGGGGCGCGGCCCGACGTACTGGCGCTGGAGACGGTCCCGGACGCCGACGAGGCGGAGGCGCTGCTGCGGGCGGTGCGTGGGCTCGGCGTGCCGGCCTGGCTGTCGTACTCCGTCGCCGGTGACCGCACCCGCGCGGGGCAGCCGCTGGAGGAGGCCTTCGCCCTGGCCGCCGACGCCGACGAGGTGATCGCGGTCGGCGTGAACTGCTGCGCGCCGCAGGACGTCGAGGGCGCCGTCGAGATCGCCGCCCGCGTCACGGGCAGGCCGGTGGTGGTCTACCCGAACAGCGGCGAGGCCTGGGACGCGAAGGCCCGGGCCTGGTCCGGCGAGGCCGGCTTCGTCTCCGCGCAGGTCGAGGCCTGGCGGGCGGCAGGGGCTCGGCTGATCGGCGGCTGCTGCCGGGTCGGCCCGGAGTCGATCGGCTCCATCGCCCGGACCCTGTCGGCGGCGCGGTAGCGGAACGCGCGCCCGACCCGGGCCCGCGCGGCGGCAGCCACGGTCGGGGGGAAGCGCGCCGACCGACGGGTACGGATCGTCTACGCACGGCCCGACGCTTGAGGCGGGGACGCCGACGCCTGACGCGCCACACCCCGAAGCCCCGACGCGGCACGCCCGACGCCTGACGCCCCACGGCCCGACGACCGACGCGCCCGAGCACCGCCGCCCGACAGGGGGGCGACAGGGGGACGCCAACGCCCTGACGCAGGACACCCCAACGCCCGACGCCGTATGCCCCGAAGGAGTGGCTGGCAGGAGGAAGGCGGCGCCGGGCGGCGTGGCCGTCGGGTCAGTGGCGGCGGACCGCGCCGGGCAGACGAAGCCGGCGTACGACCGATCGCATCTCCGTGCCGCGCGGCGGCGGCGCACCGTCGACAAGGGGCGACGTGGGCACAACCTCGGGTGGGGCGGCCGTGGCCCACAGGGCGAGCTCGGGGTCGCGGGGGCCGAGCGCGGTGCGGGTCTCGCCGTCGCCGAAGATCCGCACCGGGTGCGTGTCGTCCCAGGCCTGCCACCCCGGATCGCCCTCCACCGCGAACCGCACCCACGCCCGGTGCATCTCGTCGGCCAGCTCCTGCGGCGCTCCTTCGCCGGCCAGCTTGCGGGACTCGGGAACGTCCCCGGTGTCGAAGACGAAGCCGAGCTCCAGGGCGTGGCAGGAGCCGAGGGCGGGGAGGGTGGAGGGCCAGGCGAACTCGTACACGTACGACGATCCGGGGCGGGCGTCGGCCAGGCGCTGCAGGGGCCCGCGCAGCAGGTGGTCGGTGACCATCTGACCGACTATCTCGGCGGTGCCGGCCTCGGGGTGCAGGGCACGGTACCCGCGGGGCACGTCGGCGCCGACGCGGCACCGGGCCATGGCGCCGGCCAGGGCGACGGCACCTAGCCGATCGACGCGTTCAAGGAGCCCGCCGGGCACCAGCCACAGCCGGTACTCGTCGCGGGTCCAGCCCATCATCAGGTCGACGCCTGAGGCGGCGTCACCCTCCGTGAGCGCCTCCAGGGGATCCCGGGGGACGATGTCGCCGTCGACGACGATCCCGAAGGCGGGCCCGCCCAAGACGGGGCTGCTGAGCCGGCTCACGTCGGCCTGGGTGCGCAGGAGCAGCTCTCGGTCGACGTCGGCGAAGGCCGCGGCGGTGGCCGGGATCTTCAGCCGGGTGGCCATGCGGCGCACCATCCGCCGTACCTTGTCCCGCTCGGCTGCCTCCGGCGGCCCGCTCTGCAGGATCGCCCGCCGGACCAGGCCCTGGCCCTGCGGGGCGGCGAGCAGCGCGCCGATGCTGATCGCGCCGGCGGACTGGCCGAACAGGGTGATGCGGCCGGGGTCGCCGCCGAACGCCTCGATCGAGGCGTGCACCCACTCCAGGGCGGCCAGCTGGTCGCGCAGGCCGGGGTTGGCGGGGGCGTCCGGGAAGTAGCCGTAGCCCTCGACGCCCAGTCGGTAGTTGACGGACACGAGGACGACGCCGTCACGGGCGAAGGGCCGGCCGTCGTACACGGGCACGCCCGAGGAGCCGCGGGTCAGGGCGCCGCCGTGCAGCCACACCATGACGGGGAGCCGGGCGGCCGGGCCAGGCTCGGGGGTCCAGACGTTGAGATTGAGACAGTCGTCGCCGGGCACGACGGGGTCGGAGAGGTACTGCGCGAACGCCTCGGAGTAAGGCGGTTTGGGCGGCGTCGGCCCGAAGTCCGCGGCCTCGCGCACCCCGTCCCAGGGCTCGGGCGGCACGGGCGGCCGAAACCGGTGCGGGCCGAACGGCGGCGCCGCGTAGGGAATGCCCCGGAACACCGCGACGCCTTCTTCGTATCGGCCCCGCACGGCACCGTAGGGCGTGCTCACCACGGGGTCTGCCCGGACTGCCGTCATACGTCCACCAGCCTCCTCCCCGCGCTCGTGCACCGTGAAGATCAGAGCACCTCATTGTGGCCCGATATTCCGGCGCACGAGCGGTTGTGAGGGCTATTCGGCTTACACGGCTACTTGGCATACATCAGCGTGCCGATGCCGAGCTGGTCGAAGCCGCCGCTGTCGGAGCCGTAGTCACCGCCGCCGCCCTCGAGGGCGACCGAGAAGCACATCGTGCATCTCCGATCCGTGAGGGGGATCAGCTGTGGGTGAGGCCCACCTCGTCGAACTCGGTCGAAGGGCGACAGTGACTTGGCCATCAGCAAGGCAGCCCAGGGGATCGAGGGTTACGTTCTCGCAGAACGGGCCGTCCCTGGCGCCGGTTGCCGGCCCAGGGCGGAGAGCTTCGCTCCTCATCTCACCGATTGACCGGTCCAACGACCAGATCTACGGTAGAAGGCGCTTTCTGAACGTTTTCCGTTCAGGGTCGCCAGTGTCTCGACTCATTGCCCAACTCGGCGCCTCAGGAGAGTCATGCCCAGCCCGCACCCCTTGAGGGCCGTTTTCGCGATGGATCCGGTGTACCTCCCCCTGCTGTTCCCGCCACCGCTCATGGCCCGACTGCGGCAGGCGGCCGAGCTCGACCCCACGCTCGTCGTACGGGACTTCACCGACCCGGCCGCGGCCGGGGTCCTCGCCCGGACCGAGGTGCTCATCACCGGCTGGGGCTGCCCCCACCTCGACACCGACGTCCTCACCGCCGCGCCCGAACTGCGCACGGTATTGCACGCCGCCGGCTCGGTCCGCTCGCTGGTCGGCGACGCGCTGTGGAAGGCCGGTGTCACCGTCTCCAGCGCGGTGACCGGCAACGCGCTGCCGGTCGCGGAGTACACGCTGGCGATGATCCTGCTCGCCGGGAAGGACACCTTCGGCCACCGGGAACGTTTTCGCAGCACCCATGCCTACCCGACGCATCGCGAGACCGCCGCGACCGGCAACGTCGGCCGCAGGGTCGGCGTCATCGGGGCGTCGCGCGTCGGCAGGCGCCTGCTGGAGCTGCTGCGGCCGTTCGACTTCACGGTGCTGCTGCACGATCCGTACGTCAGCGCCGCCGAGGCCGCCGACCTGGGCGCCGAACTGCTGTCGCTGGACGACCTCCTGCGGCGCAGCGACATCGTCAGCCTGCATGCGCCGGACATCCCCGAGACGTACCGGATGCTCGACGGGGAGCGGCTGGGGCTGATCCGGGACGGGGGCGTACTGATCAACACCTCGCGGGGGGCGTTGGTCGATCCCGCGGCGCTCACGGACGAGCTTGTCTCCGGGCGGCTGCACGCGGTGCTCGACGTGACCGAACCGGAGCCGTTGCCTGCCGGGTCGCCGCTGTACCACCTGCCCAATGTCTTCCTGACCCCTCATATCGCCGGGTCGCTCGGGAACGAGCTGGAGCGGCTCGGGCGAATCGTGGTGGAGGAGTTGGAGCGCGTGGTGGGGGGCGGGGGGCTGGTGCATGAAGTTCGGGAGGGTGATTTGGGGCGGGTGGCTTGAGAGTGGGGCGCTGCGGCGCCTTGGCCCTGCAGCTGAAGTGCCGAATGTCTGGCTCGGTCGCCTACGGGGCGCCTCAGCCGGTGTCGTCGGCCCGGTGAGGTGGGTGGGCGCTTGTCCGGCGTTGGGCGAGTGCCCACCCACCTGAAACATGCCCGGCGTTGGGCCCGCAGGCGGTGGATCTCGTCGACTCGGCGTACACGGCCGACTTCACGGGATTCCGTCTCACCTGCTTGGGTGACGCCGGACGCGTTCGAAGTTTCGAAAGCCGCGGTCCGTGCAGTCCTGGGAACTCCGGCCTCTTCCGGACTCATCGCGGCGAACCTAGGGTAGGAAGCGCTTACTGTTTCCGCGCTGGTCGAAACTTTTCAGGGCCCTCGGGCGGGCCGGAGAGGTGGTTCCCGATGGTCCGTACGGGCAGTGCGAGCGTGGCGGCCGGTCCTACCCTGGCGGTCGTGGCCCGTGAGGCCGGGGTGTCCGTGCCGACCGCGTCCAAGGTGGTCAACGGCAGGGAGGACGTGGCCCCCGAGACCCGCCGCCGGGTCACCGAGGCGCTGGACCGGCTCGGCTATGTCCGCAGACCACGCTTCGACGCGGCGAAGACGCCCGGGCTGGTCGACCTCGTCGTGCACTCCCTGGACAGCTCCTGGTCGGGCGCGGTGCTGCACGGGGTGGAGGCGGCGGCCCACGACGCGGGCCTGGAGGTGGTGGTCTCGGCCGGGCTGACCCGGACGCGGGGCGGCCGTCCGGAGCGCGGCTGGCTGGACAAGCTCATCGCGCGCGGCTCGTCCGGGGTGCTGTTCAACCTGGCCGAGCTGACGGCGTCGCAGTACGCCTGGCTGGAGCAGCACCGCGTCCCGTTCGTGATGATCGACCCGGTGCTGGATCCACCGCCGGGCGTGGTGTCGGTGGGCGCGGCGAACTGGCACGGCGGCGTCCTCGCCACCGAGCATCTGCTGGCGCTGGGCCATGAGCGGATCGCCGTGATCGCCGGTCACCAGCGCAAGATGTGCAGCACCGCCCGGGTGGCCGGCTACCGCTCGGCGCTCGCTTCGGCCGGGGTGCGGCACCGTCCCGAGTACGTCCGGCACGCGGGCTTCGACGAGAGTCTCGCCCGCCGCCGGATGCTGGAGCTCCTCGACCTGCCCGAGCCGCCGACGGCCGTCTTCGTCTGCTCGGACCGGATGACCCTCGGTGTGTACGAGGCGCTGGCGGAACGCGGGTTGAGCGTGCCCGACGGCATGAGCGTCGTCGGCTTCGACGATCTGCCGGAGGCCCGCTGGATCGCCCCGGCCCTCACCACGATTCGGCAGCCGCTGTCGGAGATGGCGGCGACGGCATTGCACCTGCTGGTGCGGATGATGGACGGGGAGCGGCCGGAGAGCACACGGACGGAGTTGTCGACCCGGCTGGTGGAGCGGGCGAGCTCGGCGGGGCCGCGCGGGCTGTCCCGCTGAGTGCTTCACCTGGTTGGCCGGAGCGGGCCCCCACTACGGGTGCTGGGGGTGCCCGGGGCCGCTAGCGTCGAAGGGCAGGTCGAGCAGCCCAGGATCTTCCAGAAGGAGCGTGGTCGGTGTGGCCCGGAACCGCCGTCTGATCCTGAGCTCCCCGTCGAGGGTCTGGAGCCTGCTGTCCGACGGCCGTCGCTACGGGGAGTGGGTGTCGGGAACCCAGCAGGTCCGCGCCGCCGACCCGCACTGGCCCGCCGTGGGCGCCCGTCTGCAGGTCCGGGTCGGCGTGGGCCCCGCGGTCCTGGACGACACGTGCGTCGTGCGGATCTGCGAACCGGAACGCCGTCTGGAGCTGGAGGCGAAGGCCGACCCCTTCGGCGCGGCCCGCATCGCCATGCAGTTGATCCCGTGGGGCGAGAACACCCTCTTCATCCTCGACTGGCATGCCCTGCGGGGCCCCGGCGTGCGCATGCACGGGCTCCCCGTCGACTACCTCGTAAGGATCCGCAACGGCATGATGCTGACGAAACTCGCCCGCATCGCGGTGCGCGAGGCAGGCGACAGGACCGTCGACGCCCACATGCACTGAACGGTGCTCCGGTGCCGTGCCGACCTTGACGGGTTCGACGCCGACGGGCGGCTGTGGCTGTTCCAGAGCCGCCCGATCACCGCTATGCCGTGTTGGACCGACAGGGTGGTTGATGCGCCGCTCGGCCCGTCCGCCCTGGTGGTGACGTTGATCGTTGCTAGCTTCGCGAGCTGTCCGAGGGTCCCGAGGGCATCGAGCCGAGGTGGGGCCATGGCGATGAGCTGAGGCGAGGGTCGAGAGTGACGGGTATGAGCGAAGAGTCGGACCGGCAGACAGTTGCCCCGTTCAGGCGCAGGAGTTTCCTGGCGTCGGCCGCGCTGGCGAGCGGCACCCCGGCCGCGGTCGCGGTCGCCGGACCCGCGCAGGGTGCCGCACTACCGGCAGGCGGTGCGCTCGCGGCGCCCGCCCTCGGGTCCGTGGCGCGGCTGCTGGCCGTTCCCCGGGAAGGCCGCGGAGTCGACTGGATCAGGTCGGCCCTTCAGGTCGCCGTCGAACTGGAACTCGCCACCATCCCGCCCTACTTCTGCGGCTTGTGGTCCGTGAAGGACCGCCGCAGTGAGGTCGCGCGGCTGATCCAGCGCATCGTCGGCGACGAGATGTACCACCTCGGCATCACCTGCAACCTGCTCGTGGCCGTGGGCGGAAGACCGCAGATCAAGGCCGCCGCGCCCGTCTACCCGGGCCCGCTGCCCGGCGGTGTCCGTGCCGGAGTGAACGTCTACCTGTCGGGCCTCACCAAGGCCTTCGTGCGCGATGTGATGATGGCGATCGAGGCCCCCGAGGAATCTCTCGTCCGGAGCGTGCAGACCTCACCCACCGTCGGCGAGTTCTACGAAGGGCTGCTGAACGCGTTCCGGACCGAGCGGCCGCAACTGTCGGTGCGGGGTCAGCTGTCCCAGTACGTCTTCTCCGACGACCTGTCCCCGGTCGAGAACCTCGACCACGTCGAGCAGGCCATCCGGATCATCATGGAGCAGGGCGAGGGCACCACCAGTTCACCGTCCGCCTCCTTCGAGGACGACCACCCCGCGCACTACTACGCCTTCGGCGAGATCTACCACGGCCGGGAGCTGCGCCGGACGGACGAGGGCTGGCAGTACGTCGGGCCGCCCGTGCCCTTCCCCGACGTACGCCCCATGGCCCCGATCCCGGTCGGCGGCTGGCCCAACCCGCCGGCCCAGGTCCGCGGGCTCCTGCACCGGTTCGACGCCACCTACAGCACCGTGCTGGACACCCTCGACGCGGCCTGGGCCGGCGGCGGCCACCGCACCCTGGGCGCGGCCATCCACGCCATGCGCGGCCTGGAGGGGCCCGCCGTGGAACTGATGGAGACCCGCAACCCCTACGTCCCCGGCACCTACGGCCCCCAGTTCCACGCACTCAGCAGGCGGCTCCCGGCCTCCTGACGCCGTCAACGGCGGCCGCGCACAGCGGGCGCCGGCGCGAGACGAACGCGCCGGAGCCCGTCGGCCCGCGCCGCCGTCCGACTACCGTCCCTCCGCACGACCCGCACGGCCCGGCCTCGCCGCCCAGTCGATCCCGCCGAGGAGATGGGCTCGGAAGCCGGGATCGTCGTAGGCCTCGGCGGCGTGCCCGAGCGCCGTGTAGAAGACGCGCCCGGCTCCCTGCTCACGGCACCACACCAGGGGGTGGTCCCCGCCCATGCCGCCTCCGTCGTACGACGACTCGTCGGCGCGGGCCAACACCCGTACCGTGCCTCGGGGGTTGGTGCGGAAGTCGTACCACTCGTCGACGAAGTCCCATACGGCGGGCAGGTGCCGGGTGGCCGGGTGCTCGGGGTCCTCGACGACCACCTTGCCCGGCTGGTACTCGGGGTGCCGGTCGAACCGGGCGCCCAACAGCTCGCCGTAGTACGGCCAGTCGTACTCGGTGCAGGCCGCCGCGTGCACTCCGACGAAGCCACCGCCCGCATCGACGTATGCGGCGAGCCGCTCACGGCCGGCGGGGGTGAGCACCTCGCCGCTGGTGGAGAGGAAGACGACCGCTGCGTAATCGTCCAGGGATTGCTCGAAGGCCGTGGGGTCCTCCGTGTGGTCGACTTCGAAGTCACCGATAGTGCGTACGGCCTCGACGCCGGCCGGGATGGACGCGTGCCGGTAGGCGGTGGTGCGGGTGTGGACGAGCAGTCGCACGGACATACGGTCGAGCGTAGCGGCCCAACAGCCAGGGTTGACGGGCCACTTCATTCCCGGCGAGCCGCGCGCACGCTCCGGACGGGCCCCGACGGACCGGAGCCCCCGCGCCCGTCGGACGTGGACGAGTACGGCCCCATGAAGATCCATCCGACCCTGCTGGAGGACGGCACGGTCATCCATGACCGGTGACCCTCGCCCTCCGCCTGGCGCACAGGTGTTCCTTATCGCGCGCCGCTCTGCGTAGCCTCGGCTGCGATGAACGCCATTCCCGCGCTCCTTGACCATCTCGTCCTCGCGACGCCCGACCTGTCCGCCACGGTCGCCGACTTCGCCCGCCGCACCGGCGTGACCCCCGCCCCGGGCGGCGTGCACGTCGGGCTCGGCACCCGCAACTACCTGGTGTCGCTGGGCGGCACGAGCTACCTGGAGATCATCGGGCCGGACCCCGAGCAGTCCGCGCCCGGCGGGCCCCGCCCCTTCGAGGTCGACGGTCTCACCGCCCCGCGCACGGTCACCTGGGCGATCAGCCCGCCCGACCTGGACGCCGCCATCGCCGCCGCCCGGGGCCGGGGCTACGATCCTGGCCCGGCGCAGTCGATGAGCCGCCGCAGACCCGACGGCACCCTGCTGGAATGGCGGCTCACCGACGGCGACGACGCACACCCCTCCGGCCTCGTGCCCTTCCTCATCGACTGGAGCGCCACGGTCCACCCCACCGCCTCGGACCTGCCCACCACCCCCCTGCTGTCCCTGTCCGCGAGCGCCCCCGAGCCGGACGAGATCCGGCCCCTGCTGGCGGCCCTCGGCACGGACCTCGACCTCAGGGCGGGCCCGGTGGGGATCACTTTCACGGTGGGCACGCTCTTGGGACCGGTGACCTTCGATTGAGGTGTCCGATTCCTTCAAGACCGGACGGCTCGGGCGTGCCTACGGTGGCCGCATGACTCCACGATTCGATGCCATCGGCCTGGTCGTCTCCGACATGGCCGCCTCTGTCCCCTTCTACCGCCGCCTCGGGTTCGCGTTCCCCGCGGGCGCCGGGAACGAGCCGCACGCCGAGGCCGAACTGCCGGGCGGGCTGCGGCTGCTGCTCGACACCGAGGAGACGGTGCGGTCCTTCCTCCCGGAGTGGCAGCCGCCCACGGGCGGCGGCCGGCACTCGCTCGCCCTGCGGTGCGACGATCCGGCGGAGGTCGACGCGGTGTACGAGGACCTGGTGGGCGCCGGTTACCACGGCGAGCTCAAGCCGTGGGACGCCTTCTGGGGCCAGCGGTACGCCTCCGTCCATGACCCGGACGGCAACGGCGTCGACCTCTTCGCGCCGCTAGCCGCCGCTCCGGCCGAGTAGCTCGCCGAGCGGCACGCCCGACAACTCCTTGACGTCCCGCGCCAGATGAGCCTGATCGGCGTACCCCGCCCGGACGGCGGTCTCCGCGAAGGCGACGCCGTCCCGCGCCAGTGCGAGCGCGCGTTGCAGCCGCAGGATCCGCGCCAGTGTCTTGGGGCCGTACCCGAAGGCGGCCAGGCAGCGACGGTGCAACTGGCGGGCGCCGTAGCCGAGTTGGTCGGCGGTGGCGGAGACGGGGTGGCCCGAGTCGAGGGCGGTGACGACCTGCCGCAGCAGCGGGTCCGGCCGCTCCGCGTCCGCGGCCCGCTCCAGCGCCACGTCCTCGAGCGCGGTCACCGTGTCGGCCGAGGCCTCGATACGGCCACGCAGCCGTCGTACCTCCGAGGCCGGCCACAGGTCCGCGAGGTCGACTCGCCGGTCACGCACTTCGTGCGCGGGCACCCCGAGAAAGCCGGGCGCGGTCCCCGGGTAGAACCGCACGCCCGCCCAAGCGGTCGGCTCCCCTCCGGTGACGTACGCACGTGTGTCGGGCCCGGCAACGAGCAGCCGCCCGTCGTTCCAGAGCAGATCCATGCACCCGTCGGGCAGAACCCGCCCCGCACCGGGCCCACCGGGGGTGTTCGTCCACACCACGGCACCAGGCAGCCGGGACGCGCGCTCCGCGTACATGCAGGCGAGGCTACGCCGCAACGCCCTCAGGGGCGCGGGGGCTGTGTCGATCTGCGGCTCTGCCGCATGCACTACCCCACGACAACCCGGCCCCGATGCTCCTGCGGACTCAGCCCGTAAACCCGCTTGAACGCACTGGACAGCGCGAACGCACTCCCGTACCCGACCCGCCGCGCGATCGCGTCCAGCGTGTCGTCGGTGTCACGCAGCGCATCCGCCGCGAGTGCGAGCCGCCATCCCGTGAGGTACGTCATGGGCGGCTCCCCCACCAGCTCGGTGAAGCGCCGGGCCAGCGCGGCCCGGGACACCCCCGCCTTCATGGCCAGCGTGGCGACCGTCCAGGGGTGCGCGGGGTCGTCCTGGACGAGCCGCAGCACGCGGCCGACCACGGGGTCGGCGAGCGCCGCGTACCAGGCCGGTGCCGCCGCCTCCGGGCGGGAGAACCAGGCCCGCAGCGCGGCGATGACCAGCAGGTCGAGCAGCCGGTCCAGGACGACCTCCTGGCCGGGCTCGTCGCGGACGATCTCCTCCATGAGGTACGGCGTGAGGGGGCAGTCCCACACGTCGGCGGGGAGGGCCAGCAGCGGCGGCAGCGCGTTCAGCAGCCGCCCGCTCACCTCGCCCTGCCACAGATAGGTGCCGATCAGCATCACGGCCGAACCGTCGAGCCGGTCGCCCCAGGTGCGCACGCCGAGATCCATCGAGCCGTTGAGGGAGCGGCCGTCGGGGTAGCGGCACTCGGCGCCCGGCAGGATCAGGGCCTGGGGTGCGGTGCCGGGGTCGTCGGCGCAGACGTACGGGTCCGGGCCGCGGGCGATGGCGAGGTCCCCGGGGCGCAGCCGGAGCCGCTCCCCCTGGTCCGGGATCACCCAGGCGTCGCCGCGGACCATGACCATGACGGTGAGCGGGGCGCGGTCCTCGACGCGAATGGCCCACGGCGGCTCGAAACACGCGCGGATCATGAAGGCGCCGCGCGCGCGTGGGCCCTCCAGAAGGCCGGCGAGAGCGTCCATGGCCTCAGCGTAGACGTCCGCGCATGGGAATGAGCCGTTCAGCGATGGGCTGTTGGGGCGCGCGCCAGTTGACTTGAGGCATGACGGAAAACGCAGCCGACAAGGCGAACACGCAGCGGATGACGGTAGTGGTGACCGGTGCCTCGGGTCGTACGGGGAGCCGGGTGGCGGAAGCGGCGCGCGGGGCGGGGCTGACGGTACGGGCCGCCTCCCGGGCGCAGGGCTTCGACTGGGAGAACCCGACGACGTGGGCGGAGACCCTGCGCGACGCGGACGCGGCGTATCTGATGTACCCGTCCGACGTCGGGTCCCCGGCGGCGGCGGAGGGCGTCGGCGCGCTCGCGCGGGAGGCGGTCGGGCTCGGCGTACGACGGCTGGTGCTGCTGTCGGCACGCGGTGAGGACCAGGCGCTGCCGACCGAGGAGGCGCTGAAGTCGTCCGGCGCGCACTGGACGATCGTACGAGCCACGTGGTTCGCGCAGAACTTCAGCGAGGGGCCGCTGGTGGAGGGCATGGTCCACGGGGAGCTGGTCTTCCCGGCGGGCGAGGTGAAGGAGCCGTTCGTCGACGTGCGCGACATCGCGGACGTGGTGACGGCCGTGCTGACCTCGGGCAACCGCCATGTGGGCCGGACGCTGGAGCTGACCGGGCCGCGGCTGCTGTCGTGGCGGGAGGCGGTCGCGGAGATCTCCGAGGCGACGGGCAGCAAAATCACGTACACACCGGTCCCGACGGCGGCGTACGGCGAGGCCCTGGCGGGTTTCGGAGTGCCGCCCGAGGAGGTGGAGCTCCTGGTCGAGGTCTTCGAGACCCTCATGGACGGCCGCAATGCCCATGTGACGAACGACGTCCGCGAGGTGCTCGCCCGAGCGCCGCGGGACTTCTCCGACTTCGTGCGGGAAGCCGCGGCGGCAGGGGCGTGGAAGGCCTGAAGCCCTGCTCTTCGGGTCTGTCGGTCCTCTCGGGCCGCTCAGTCCTCCGGCTTGTGCGGCGGATGCGTGTGGGTGCTCTTCACATGCGTCCGCAGCCGCGACGACAGGTCCTCCGGCGGCAGGAAGCGGGACCAGCGCTCGGGGAACTCCGACGGCATGTCCGGGTCGTCGGGGTCCTGCTCCCGGCTCGCGGCGTGGCGGGCCACGTACTCGGCGACCTGGGCCTCGCGCATCCGCTCGTTCGCGGCGCGGGCCGCGGCCGTCGCGGCGGCCGGCCAGACCCGGTCGATCGCGGCGTTGACCGCGGCCCCGACGAGCACGGCGAACGCGGACACGCCGATCCACAGCAGCACGGCGACGGCGGCGGCGAGGGAGCCGTAGATCGTCGCGCCCTCGATCGTGTTCGTCAGGTAGATCCGCAGCAGGAAGCTGCCCAGCACCCACATGGCGAGGGCGACCAGCGCGCCGGGCACGTCCTCGATCCAGGGTGAGCGGACCGGCACGGACACGTGGTACAGCGTCGTCAGGAACGCGATCGACAGGACGATCACGACCGGCCAGTACAGGACCTGCACCAAGGTCTCCGACCACGGCACGATCCGCACCACCGCGTCCGGCCCGGCCACCATCAGCGGCAGCGCCACCGAGCCGATCAGCAGCGCCGCGATGAACAGCAGGAACGCCACCAGCCGCGTCCTGACGATGCCGCGGACGCCGTCGAGGCCGTACATCACGGTGATGGTGTCTATGAAGACGTTCACCGCGCGCGACCCCGACCACAGGGCGAACAGGAAGCCGACGGAGATCACGTCGGGGCGGCCGCCGTTCATCACGTCGTCCAGGATCGGCTGGGCGATCTGGCGCACGCCCTTGTCGGACAGGACGGTGCGGGAGGCCTCCAGGATGTTGGTCTCCAGGCTGGTGATGGTGTCGGTGCCGGTCCAGTCGTCGACGTAACCGAGGAGGCCGATGAGGCTGAGGAGGAGCGGTGGCACGGACAGCAGCGTGAAGAACGCCGCCTCGGCCGCGAGCCCCAGGATGCGGTACTCGATGCAGGAATTGACGGTGTCCTTGAGCAACAGCCAGGCGGTCCTGCGCTTCGACACGTTCCGGTAGAGGGCACGTGCCCGATGAAGACGGCCGGAGGGCCGCTGGGGGGATTCACTTGCTGGCTGCACGACCTAAAGGTATCCGCCGTACGGGGGCGCACTCACCGCGGCGCCGGGTGCGCGCCCTCACCACCTGCCCGATCGCGCGCGCCGGTGCCGTGTCAGGGTGGATACCACCGTTCTACGGAGGGGTAGGTTCACAGCCATGGCAGGCAGCACGCACACCGTGACCAACCAGCCCCCGCCCTTGGTCGACTACGACGCCTACACCACCGATCGGGCCCTGAGCTCGGCCGTCGAGCGTCATCTCGCCCCTGAGCTGCTGGACGAGGTCCGGGGCGAGCTGTCGGGGCTCGGCAAGTCCTGTGGATCGGCGCAGCTGCAGGAGTGGGGGGTGCTGGCCAACGAGAACCCGCCGACGCTGCGCACCCACGACCGCTACGGCCACCGCGTCGACGAGGTCGACTTCCATCCGTCCTGGCACCGGCTGCTCGGCAAGGGCGTCTCGGCGGGCCTGACCGCGGCCTGGGTGCGGCCGGGCGGGCATGTGCGGCGGGCGGCCGCGTTCCTGCTGTGGACGCAGATCGAGGCCGGCAACTGCTGCCCGCTGTCCATGACCCATGCGGCGGTGCCCGCGCTGCGCACCGACCCCGACCTCGCCGCCGTGTGGGAACCGCGGCTGACGTCCATGATCTACGACCGTGAGCTGCGGCCTGCCCGGCTCAAGGCGGGTGCCCTGTTCGGGATGGGCATGACGGAGAAGCAGGGCGGCAGCGACGTACGGGCCAACACGACGGCGGCGCGGTCCCTCCCCGACGGGGAGTCGTACGAGCTCACCGGACACAAATGGTTCTGTTCGGCACCCATGTCGGACGGGTTCCTCGTGCTGGCGCAGGCACCGGGCGGCCTCACCTGCCTTCTCGTGCCGCGCGTGCTGGAGGACGGCACCCGCAACGTGTTCCGCATCCAGCGGCTCAAGGACAAGCTGGGCAACCGCTCGAACGCCTCCAGCGAGGTCGAGTTCGACGGGACGTGGGCGCGCCGGGTCGGTGAGGAGGGGCGCGGGGTGCGCACCATCATCGAGATGGTGGCCGCGACCAGGCTCGACTGTGTGCTGGGTTCGGCGGGGCTGATGCGGCAGGCGGTCGCGCAGGCGATCCACCACTGCACGCACCGCGAGGCGTTCGGCGGGAAGCTCGTCGACAAGCCGCTCATGCGCAACGTCCTGGCCGACCTGGCCGTCGAGTCCGAGGCGGCGACCACCCTCGCCCTGCGGCTCGCGGCCGCCTACGACGACGGCGGCGAGCAGGAGCGGGCACTGCTGCGGATCGCGGTGCCGACCGCCAAGTACTGGGTGACCAAGCGATGTACGCCGCTGACGGTCGAGGCGTCCGAGTGCCTGGGCGGCAACGGGTACGTCGAGGAGTCGGGGATGCCCCGGCTGGTGCGGGAGTCGCCGCTGAACTCGATCTGGGAGGGGGCGGGCAACGTTCAGGCGCTGGACGTGCTGCGGGCGTTGCAGCGGGAGCCCGCGGCGTTCAACGCCTATCTCCAGGAGGTCGGCAAGGCGCGCGGCGCCGATCACCGGCTGGACGCGGCGATCAAGGGCCTGCTGACCGAACTGGCCGATCTGGACGGCATCGAGGCCCGCGCCCGCCGCCTGACGGAGCGGCTCGCACTGGTCCTGCAGGGCTCCCTGCTGGTCCGTTACGCGCCACCCGAGGTCGCCGACGCGTTCTGCGCCTCACGGTTGGGCGGCGACGGCGGCGCGGCCTTCGGAACCCTTCCGCACACCCTGGACCTCGGGTCGATCATGGAGCGAGCGCGGCCGGTTGCCTGAGAGGCTCAGCAATCCGGTCGAGGATGCGGCCGCCGAGCTCAGGGGCGCGGGGCCGTATCGATATTGCGGCTCCGCCGCGTGGGTGCGACCAGCCGCAACGAACCCGCAGCCGCCAACGCGCAGAAAGCCGCACCCCCTGTCGCGAACACGGCCCAACCGTAGGAGACAGGGGTGGTGCTGCGCCGACACGGCACCACCCCTGCGCTTGGCCCGTTCGAGGCCACGAACGCCGCTCGGGACGGCGTTGCTCAAGTCTCAATCAGGCCAGAGCGGTCCACCAGGGTTGCAAGGGGTTGCAACTTGTTGGCGACTGTGTGCGGAGTGTGTGCCTCCGCGAGCGTCGGGCGGCACTATGAGACACACAGTCAAAACGTGGACGAGTCGAACCGGGAGGGACCCTTGGCGCTCTCGCCGACGGACGTGACACAGCTGGCCGTCGTGGACTCCGGGCGGGCCGCGCGGGTACTCAGCGAGGTCCGCGCGGCCACGCTCGCCGGACAGCGCGCGCCAGTCGCGCCGCGCCCGGTGATCGAGCAGTCCTGGGACCGCATGCTGCGCAGCGGTGTCGATCCGGACCACGACGCCCGGTCCGGGCTGCTGTCCCGCGAGGAGGTGCAGCGACGCCGGGAGACCACCGCGCTCAAGCACGTCCTGCCGGTCCTGCGCGAGGGCCTGCTGGCGGTCGCGGACATCGCCCACCACATCATGGTCGTCGCCGACGACGAGGGCCGGGTGCTGTGGCGGGAGGGCAACGCCTCCGTGCTGCGCAAGGCCGACAGCCTCGGGTTCGAACTCGGCGCCGACTGGCGGGAGAGCGTCGTCGGGACGAACGGGGTGGGCACGCCCGCGGTGGTGCGCCGGCCCGTGCAGGTCTTCGCCTCCGAGCACTTCCAGCGCTCCCAGACGTCCTGGACCTGCACCGGCGCCCCTCTCACGGATCCGCGGGACGGCCGGCTGATCGGGGTGGTGGATGTCAGCGGCCCCCTGGAGACCATGCATCCGGCCACGCTCGCCTGGGTCGACTCGGTGGCCAAGCTCGCCGAGGCCCGGCTGCGGGAGCTGCACCTGAACTCGCTGGAGCGGTTGCGCGCGGTGGCGGCGCCGGTGCTGGCGCGGCTGCCCGGGCGGGCCCTGGTGGTGGACCGGGACGGCTGGACCGCCGCGGTGAGCGGGATGCCGTACGCGAACCGGATCGCGCTGCCCAAGTCCCTGTCGCCGGGCCGACGGTGGCTGCCGCCGCTCGGTCTGTGCTCGGTGGAGCCGCTGGCGGGCGGCTGGCTGCTGCGGGCCTCCGAGGAGCCGGTGCCGCCCGGCGCGACGCGGATCGCGCTGGACCTGACGCAGCCGCGCCGCTGGTCGGTGACGGTGTCCGGCAGCGCGGGCTCCTGGAGCCATGAACTGAGTCCCCGGCACGCCGAGTTGCTCTATCTTCTGGCCCTGCACCGGTCCGGCCGCAGTGCGGCGGGGCTGGCGGAGGACGTGTTCGGCGACCCGGGCCGTACGGTGACGGTGCGTGCCGAGATGTCGCGGGTGCGGCGCTACCTCGGGGGCTTTCTGGAGCACCGGCCGTACCGCTTCCGCGAGGACACCGAGGTCGAGGTGCAGCTGCCGGACGAGCCGCGCGATCTGCTGCCGTATTCGACGGCGCCCGCGGTGGTGCGGGGGCGGATCTCGGCCGATCTGCCCTGACTGGCGTGTGTCTTCCGCATATTTACGGGGTCTTAGTCCGCAAGCGTGCCCAACTGCCGTAGCATCCCGGTACGGGCCGCCCCACCTGCTCCTTTGGTCAACGCACAGACCAATGGCCGCAGTTGGCCCGCCTCGGGAGGTTTGATGAAGCACCGCGGCAGACACCGTCGACGCAAGCAGGGCCGTGCCGTGCGCGCGTTCCTCGCCGGCACCGCCCTCGCGCTCACCGCAGCCGCCACGATGATCAGCGCCTCGCAGGCCACGGTCGGTGACAACCCCGGGGCGCTGGAGCCTCTCACCAGGGCCGCCGACACCCGCGCGCTCCGCCTCCAGGAGCAGCTGGTGCCGCAGGCCACCCTCGACGAACTCGCCGCCGGGATGGGCAAGCCGGTCGGCGTCCGTGCCGTTCTGGAAACCGCCGACCGCAGCCTGCGCCGCGGGGACGGCTGTACGACCGGCCAGCGCACCGCGCTGCCGGTCGCACCGACGGCCTCGCGCGCGTACTGCTGGGACGCTGCCGACACCCGCGCCTGGCGGGCGGGGGCGGTCACCACCTCCGGCGACGCCGACGACGACGGCTGGTGGAACGACAACCGGGTGCTGCTCTCCGGCTGGAGTCAGGGCACCGCCGGCCGGGGCCTCGCCCGGGTCGCCTTCGTCGACGCGAACGACCTGGCCCGCCTGAGGTACACGTCGGTCCTCCTCGTCGTCCCGGTGGACGGTGGCCGCGACTACCGCGCCCTGAGCTCCCGCCTCTCCGGGATGGTCTGGTACCAGGACAAGCTGCTGGTCACGGCCGCCGACGGGCTGTACGTCTACGACATGAACCGCGTCCAGCGCGCCACGGTCGACAGCACCGCGGTGGGTCGCGTGGACGAGGGCTGGTCGGCCCACGGCCACCGCTTCGTCCTGCCGGCCGTCGGCTCGTACCGACTGACCGGCGGGAGCGCCGCCCCGCGCCTCGGCGGTATCTCCCTGGACCGCAGCACGGCGCCCGACAGTCTGGTCGCGAGCGAGTGGACCGCCGCCGACAGCGACCGGCCCGCCCGCCTGTGGCGCTACGACTTCAGCAAGGACCCGGCCCGCCCCGGCCTGCCGGCCGTCGACGCCACCGGAGCCGCGCGCACGGTCGAGGCCTACCGGACTGAGGCCTCCGGTATCGAGGGGGTCCTGTCGCACCGGGCGCCCGGAGCGGACCGCTCCGACTGGTACCTGGGCCGCGCGCCGGCCCCCACGGACCGCCACGGCAGCCTCTGGCGCCAGGACACCGAGGGAGCGAAGGCAACTCGCTGCGGCTCGGAGAGCGCCCCCCGCTGCTGGGGCGCCCAGGCCGGGCCCCTGTCCTACTGGGAGGCAACGGGCGACGTCTGGTCCCAGTCGGGCCGGATGCTGTTCGCGGTGCCGCTGGAGTCGATCGACGACGCGCTGGGGTAGCAGCCCGGCCCGGGGCGCGTGGACGCCGATCGACAGACCCTGCACCCGGATGATTCCCTGGCCGTCATGACCAACATCCCCGTGACCACCTGGTCCCTGGAGCAGAACTCCCCCGCCGACCTCCTCCCGGCCGCCGCCCCGGACGGGGACGTGCGGATCGTGCGGGCCGAGGTGCCCTCTCCCGAGTTCAGCCGGTTTCTGTACGCGTCGGTGGGCGGGGACATCCGGTGGATCGACCGGCTCGGCTGGACGTACGCGCAGTGGCAGGAGCACCTGGAGCGTCCGGGTGTCGAGACGTGGGTGGCCTACGACCGCGGGACGCCGGCGGGGTACGTGGAGCTGGAGGCGCAGGACGACGGGGTCGTGGAGATCGTCTACTTCGGCCTGATTCCGGCCTTCCGCGGGCGGCGGATCGGTGGGCATCTGCTGGCGTACGGTGCGGCCCGCGCCTGGGACCTGGCGGAACGCCGGCCAGGGCTGCCTCAGACGAAGCGGGTGTGGCTGCATACCTGCAGCAAGGACGGGGAGCACGCCATGGACAACTACCTGCGCCGCGGCTTCACGCTCTTCGACACCAAGGTCGAGGAGGAGGCCGAGGCCGCCACGCCCGGACCGTGGCCCGGGGCGTACCCTGGCTGAGCTGGGCAGAAACGGCCGATACGGGCCATGTGACCGACGACACCCTTGTCTCACTCTACGGGACAAGGGTGTCCGCATGTCGGACGAAGCTGGACTGTGTCCAGATCGCCATGCCACGCTTCCGTCATGTCTGGAACTGGAATTGCCTTGGTGAGTCGGCGGCACGTCGACCTCGGCCGCATGTCCAGCGCCATCTGTCCGGTGCGCTGACAGCCTCGCAGCGCCCGACATCTCCCTCTTTTCGCTTCATTCCCGCGCAACGACGCGCTCGTATGCCCGTGCGCTCGTACGCGCAGGTCAGAGCCGCATTCCCGCCTGTCCCGAAGGACGTAACCACCATGGCCGCCACCCCGCAGAAGCCTGCCGCCGCGACTCCCCGCCGCAAGGTGAGCCGTCACCGCGGTGAGGGCCAGTGGGCCGCGGGACACTTCACCCCGCTCAACGGCAACGAACAGTTCAAGAAGGACGATGACGGTCTCAATGTGCGGACACGCATTGAGACGATCTACTCGAAGCGCGGCTTCGACTCGATCGACCCCAACGACCTGCGCGGACGTATGCGCTGGTGGGGCCTCTACACCCAGCGCAAGCCCGGGATCGACGGCGGCAAGACCGCGATCCTGGAGCCGGAGGAGCTGGACGACAAGTACTTCATGCTGCGCGTCCGGATCGACGGCGGCCGTCTCACCACGCAGCAGCTGCGGGTGATCGGCGAGATCTCGCAGGAGTTCGCGCGCGGCAGCGCGGACATCACCGACCGACAGAACATCCAGCTGCACTGGATCCGCATCGAGGACGTGCCGGAGATCTGGGACCGGCTGGAGGCCGTCGGTCTGTCCACCACCGAGGCCTGCGGCGACTGCCCGCGTGTCGTCATCGGCTCGCCGGTCGCCGGTATCGCCGAGGACGAGATCATCGACGGCACCTGGGCGATCGACGAGATCCACGACCGCTACATCGGCAGCAAGGAATTCTCCAACCTGCCCCGCAAGTTCAAGACGGCGATCTCCGGTTCCCCGCTCCTCGATGTCGTCCACGAGATCAACGACGTGGCGTTCGTCGGCGTCGAGCACCCCGAGCACGGCCCCGGCTTCGACCTGTGGGTCGGCGGCGGCCTGTCCACCAACCCGAAGATCGGCGTCCGCCTCGGCGCCTGGGTGCCGCTGGAGGAGGTGCCGGACGCCTGGGCGGGCGTGATCGGCATCTTCCGGGACTACGGCTACCGGCGTCTGCGTACGCGCGCCCGTCTGAAGTTCCTGGTCGCCGACTGGGGCCCGGAGAAGTTCCGCCAGATCCTGGAGGACGAGTACCTCAAGCGCAAGCTCGTCGACGGCCCCGCGCCGGCCGAGCCCACGGAGCGCTGGCGTGACCACGTCGGTGTGCACCGGCAGAAGGACGGCCGCTTCTACGTCGGTTTCGCGCCGCGTGTCGGCCGCGTCGACGGTGCCACGCTGACGAAGATCGCCGAGGTGGCGGAGGCGCACGGCTCGGGCCGGGTGCGGACCACCGTCGAGCAGAAGATGATCGTCCTCGACGTCGAGGAGGCACAGGTCGAGCCGCTCGTCGAGGCCCTGGAGGCGCTGGACCTGACGGCCCGGCCGTCGGCCTTCCGGCGCGGCACCATGGCCTGCACCGGCATCGAGTACTGCAAGCTCGCGATCGTCGAGACCAAGGCGCGCGGCGCCGCCCTCATCGACGAGCTGGAGCGCCGGATTCCGGACTTCGACGAGCCGATCACCATCAACCTCAACGGCTGCCCGAACGCCTGCGCCCGTATCCAGGTCGCGGACATCGGTCTCAAGGGGCAGCTGGTCCTGAACGACGAAGGCGAACAGGTCGAGGGCTACCAGGTGCACCTGGGCGGCGCGCTCGGTCTGCAGGCCGGGTTCGGGCGCAAGGTGCGTGGCCTGAAGGTCACGTCCGACGAGCTGCCCGACTACGTCGAGCGTGTTCTCAAGCGCTTCCAGGACGAGCGCGAGGACGGCGAGCGCTTCGCCGCCTGGGTCACCCGCGCGTCCGAGGAGGCCCTCTCATGAGCGAGCGGGCCGCCCCCTTCTACTGCCCCTACTGCGGCGACGAGGACCTCCGTCCGAGCGAGCAGGGCCACGGCGCATGGGAATGCGCGGCGTGCAACCGCGCATTCCAGTTGAAGTTCCTCGGGCTGCTCGCCCGGGGCCTTCAGCACAACGACGCAGGGGGAGAGGAGATATGACCGCGATTCAGGAAGAGCGCACGACAGAGGATCTCAAGGCGCTCGCCGAGCAGGCGGGCCGTGATCTGGAGGACGCCTCCGCGCTGGAGATCCTCCAGTGGGCGGCCGACACCTTCGGCAAGCGCTTCTGCGTGACCTCGTCGATGGAGGACGCGGTGGTCGCCCACCTCGCCTCCCGCGCGATGCCCGGCGTCGATGTCGTGTTCCTGGACACCGGCTATCACTTCGAGGAGACCATCGGCACCCGCGACGCGGTCGAGGCCGTGATGGACGTCAACGTCATCACGCTCACCCCGCGTCAGACGGTCGCCGAGCAGGACGCGCAGTACGGGCCCAAGCTGCATGACCGCGACCCCGACCTGTGCTGCAAGATGCGCAAGGTCGAGCCGCTGGAGCGGGGCTTGAAGGGCTATGTGGCCTGGGCGACCGGGCTGCGCCGCGACGAGTCGCCGACCCGGGCGAACACCCCGGTCGTGGGCTGGGACGAGAAGCGCCGGAAGGTGAAGATCTCCCCGATCGCCCGCTGGACCCAGGACGACGTGGACGCGTATGTCGCCGAACACGGTGTGCTGACCAACCCGCTGCTGATGGACGGCTACGCCTCTGTCGGATGCGCCCCCTGCACCCGCCGGGTCCTTGAGGGCGAGGACGCGCGCGCCGGCCGCTGGGCGGGCCGCGCCAAGACCGAGTGCGGGCTGCACGGCTGACCCATGACTGAGCTTTCTACGTTTCCTGCGAGTGGGGAGAACCACGTGACGAGCGGAGCCACCGTCTGGCTCACGGGTCTGCCGAGCGCCGGCAAGACCACCATCGCCTACGACCTGGCCGGCCGGCTCCGCGCGGAGGGCCACCGTGTCGAGGTGCTCGACGGCGACGAGATCCGCGAGTTCATCTCGGCGGGCCTCGGCTTCAGCCGCGAGGACCGGCACACCAACGTGCAGCGCATCGGCTTCCTGGCCGAACTGCTCGCCCGTAACGGCGTGAAGGCGCTCGTCCCCGTGATCGCGCCCTACGCCGACAGCCGCGAGGCGGTACGCAAGCGCCACCAGGAGAGCGGGACGGCGTACCTCGAGGTGCACGTGGCCACGCCGGTCGACGTGTGCTCCGTGCGCGATGTGAAGGGTCTGTACGCCAAGCAGGCCGCGGGCGAGCTGACGGGCCTGACCGGGGTCGACGACCCGTACGAGGCACCCGAGTCGCCCGATCTGCGCATCGAGTCCCAGAACCAGACCGTCCAGGAATCCGCGGGCGCGGTCCACGCGCTGCTCACCGAGAGGGGACTGGCATGACGACGACCGTTGCCACGGTCAAGGGAGGCGAGGACGGTACGGACTCCCCGTACGCCCTCTCCCACCTGGACGCGCTGGAGTCCGAGGCCGTCCACATCTTCCGTGAGGTGGCGGGAGAGTTCGAGCGGCCGGTGATCCTGTTCTCCGGCGGCAAGGACTCCATCGTCATGCTGCACCTGGCGCTGAAGGCGTTCGCTCCCGCGGCGATCCCGTTCACGCTGCTGCACGTCGACACCGGGCACAACTTCCCCGAGGTCATCGACTACCGGGACCGTGTGGTGGCCGCACATGGGCTCCGCCTCCATGTGGCCTCCGTACAGGACTACATCGACCGGGGTGTGTTGCGCGAACGGCCAGACGGGACACGGAATCCGCTGCAGACGGTGCCGCTGACGGAGAAGATCCAGAGCGAGAGGTTCGACGCGGTCTTCGGCGGCGGGCGCCGGGACGAGGAGAAGGCACGGGCCAAGGAACGGGTGTTCAGCCTGCGGGACGAGTTCTCGCAGTGGGACCCGCGCCGCCAGCGGCCCGAGCTGTGGAACCTCTACAACGGCCGCCACGCGCCCGGCGAACACGTCCGCGTCTTCCCGCTGTCCAACTGGACCGAGCTGGACGTGTGGCAGTACATCGCCCGCGAGGGCATCGAGCTGCCGGACATCTATTTCGCGCACGAGCGCGACGTGTTCGCCCGCAACGGCATGTGGCTGACCGCCGGCGAGTGGGGCGGGCCCAAGGACGGCGAGACCGTGGAGAAGCGGCTCATCCGCTACCGCACCGTCGGCGACATGTCCTGCACGGGCGCCGTGGATTCGGACGCGGTGACCCTGGAGCAGGTCATCACCGAGATCGCCGCGTCCCGGCTCACCGAGCGCGGCGCGACCCGCGCCGACGACAAGATGTCCGAGGCCGCGATGGAAGACCGTAAGCGCGAGGGGTACTTCTAAGCATGAGCACGATCACGACCGAGGAGCTCTCGGCCACCACCCTGCTGCGGTTCGCGACGGCCGGTTCGGTCGACGACGGCAAGTCGACGCTGGTGGGCCGGCTGCTGCACGACTCCAAGTCGGTGCTGACCGACCAGTTGGAGGCCGTGGAGCACGCCTCCCGCAACCGCGGCCAGGACACCCCCGACCTCGCACTGCTCACCGACGGCCTGCGCGCCGAGCGCGAGCAGGGCATCACCATCGACGTGGCCTACCGCTACTTCGCCACCCCGCGGCGCCGGTTCATCCTCGCCGACACCCCCGGCCACGTGCAGTACACGCGGAACATGGTCACGGGCGCGTCCACGGCGGAGCTGACGGTGATCCTGGTCGACGCCCGTAACGGTGTCGTCGAGCAGACCCGCCGGCACGCCGCGATCGCCGCGCTGCTGCGGGTGCCGCACGTCGTGCTCGCCGTGAACAAGATGGACCTGGTCGACTACCAGGAGTCGGTGTTCGCCGCCATCGCCGAGGAGTTCACGGCGTACGCGCTCGAGCTGGGTGTCCCGGAGATCACCGCGATCCCGATCTCGGCGCTGGCCGGCGACAACGTGGTGGACCCGTCCGCGAACATGGACTGGTACGGCGGCCCGACCTTCCTGGAACACCTGGAGACGGTGCCGGTCAGCCACGACCTGAGCCACTGCCACGCGCGACTGCCCGTGCAGTACGTGATCCGGCCGCAGAGCGCCGAGCACCCCGACTACCGCGGCTACGCCGGACAGATCGCCGCCGGTTCGTTCCGGGTCGGCGAGTCGGTGACGGTGCTGCCGTCGGGCCGTACGTCGAAGATCTCCGGTATCGACCTGCTGGGCGAGCCGGTCGACATCGCCTGGACCACCCAGTCGGTGACCCTCCTGCTGGAGGACGACATCGACATCTCGCGCGGTGACCTGATCGTGCCGGCCAAGGACGCGCCCGCGACCACGCAGGACATCGAGGCCACCGTCTGCCATGTCGCCGACGCCGCGCTGACCGTCGGCCACCGGGTGCTGCTCAAGCACGGCACCCGCACGGTCAAGGCGATCGTCAAGGACATCCCGTCCCGGCTCACGCTCGACGACCTGTCCCTGCACCCGCACCCCGGGCAGCTCGTCGCCAACGACATCGGCCGCGTCAAGATCCGCACCGCCGAGCCCCTGCCCGTCGACTCCTACGCCGACTCCCGCCGCACCGGCTCCTTCATCCTGATCGACCCCAACGACGGCACGACGTTGACCGCGGGCATGGTCGGCGAGTCGTTCGCCTCGCCGGAGCCGGTCAAGGACGAGGCCGACGACGACGGGTGGGACTTCTGACATGAGGCCCCTCGACTACTTCTCCACGTTCGCGAAGGAGGGCGGCCGCGTAGGCAGCGGCGCCCTCGGAAGCGGGCAGGGCGGAGTGCCGCGATGTGTGCGCTGACCTGCGTGCACCGTATGCGCGCCGCTCCGGACGAACCTGCCGACCTCCCGGCCACGACCTGATACGGGCGTGAGCGCCGGGCCACCGAGAGGAACACCTCCCGTGCCTGCCACCCCCGCCCTGCGACGGACCCTCGCCGTCCTGGCCGCGCTGCCACTGCTGGCCCTCGCGGCCTGCGGCTACGGCTCGCAGGCCAAGGAGAACACCGAGCAGGCCATCGCGGGGGCGCCCAAGGTCGACGGCCTGGACTCGGTGAAGATCGGCTACTTCGGGAACCTCACCCATGCCACGGCGTTGGTGGGCCGGCACGAGGACCTGTTCCAGAAGGAACTGGGCGGCACGACGGCGGAGTACGCCACGTTCAACGCCGGTCCCTCCGAGATCGAGGCGCTGAACTCCGGCTCCATCGACATCGGCTGGATCGGCCCGAGCCCCGCGATCAACGGCTACATCAAGTCGGGCGGGAAGAACCTGCGGGTCATCTCGGGGTCGGCCTCGGGCGGGGTGAAGCTGGTCGTCAACCCGGAGAAGGTCAAGTCCCTGAAGGACGTCAAGGGCAAGAAGATCGCGACGCCGCAGCTCGGCAACACACAGGATGTGGCGTTCCTCAACTGGATCTCCGAGCAGGGCTGGAAGGTCGACGCGGAGAGCGGCCAGGGTGACGTCTCGGTCGTCCGCACCGACAACAAGATCACGCCGGACGCCTACAAGTCCGGCTCGATCGACGGTGCCTGGGTGCCCGAGCCGACCGCGTCCAAGCTGGTCGCCGAGGGCGGCAAGGTGCTCCTCGACGAGGCCGACCTGTGGCCCGACAAGAAGTTCGTGATCACGAACGTCATCGTGTCGCAGAGCTTCCTGAAGGAGCACCCGAAGGCCGTGGAGGCCGTCCTGCGCGCCTCGGTGAAGACGAACAAGTGGATCGACGCGAACCCGGACAAGGCGAAGGCAGCGGCGAACGCGCAGCTCAAGGCCGACACCGGCAAGCCCCTGCCCGCCGACGTGCTCGACCCGGCGTGGCAGTCCATCCAGGTCACCGACGACCCGCTCGCGGCCACGCTGAACACCGAGGCCGAGCACGCGGTCAAGGCGGGGCTGCTGCAGAAGCCGGTCCTGACCGGCATCTACGACCTGGCCCCACTGAACAAGGTCCTCAAGGCCGAGGGCGAGCCCGAAGTCGACGACGCCGGCCTCGGCGTCAAGTAACCACCGCACCCGATGAGTTCACAGGAGGTGACGACCATGGCAACCGCCCTCGCCAAGGCCGCCGACACGGTTGCGTCCGTGGAGCAGGCCGCGCGTATCGAGCATGTCTCGAAGTCCTTCGCCGGCCCCGCCGGGCGGCAGCTCGTCCTCGACGACATCATGCTCGATGTCGCACCCGGCGAGTTCGTCACCCTCCTCGGGGCATCCGGCTGCGGCAAGTCGACGCTGCTCAACCTAGTCGCCGGACTGGACAAGCCCAGCGCGGGCGGCATCACGACCGACGGCCGCCCGGCGCTGATGTTCCAGGAGCACGCGCTCTTCCCGTGGCTGACCGCGGGCAAGAACATCGAACTCGCCCTCAAGCTCAGGGGCGTACCCAAGAACGAGCGCCGCGAGCGCGCCGAGGAACTCCTCGAACTCGTCCGCCTCAAGGGCGCGCACGGCAAGCGGGTGCACGAGCTGTCCGGCGGTATGCGCCAGCGCGTCGCCCTGGCCCGCGCGCTCGCCCAGGACAGCAAGCTGCTGCTGATGGACGAGCCGTTCGCCGCACTGGACGCCATCACCCGTGACGTCCTGCACGACGAACTGACCCGCATCTGGCGCGAGACGCAGGTCTCCGTCCTGTTCGTCACGCACAACGTGCGTGAGGCGGTACGGCTGGCCCAGCGTGTGGTGCTGCTGTCGTCGCGGCCCGGCCGGGTCGCCCGGGAGTGGACGGTGGACATCCCGCACCCGCGTCGTATCGAGGACACCGCGGTCGCCGAGCTGTCCGTCGAGATCACCGAAGAACTGCGTGGGGAGATCCGCCGCCATGGCCAGCACTGAGACGACCGTCAAGGACGGCAACGATCTCGCCGGACTCGAAGCCGGTCTGGACGCCCTGGAGACGGTCCAGACGGGCCGGACGCCGTTCCGGAGGACCCTGACCCAGAAGGTCCTGCCGCCCATCGCCGCCATCGCCCTGGTGCTGGTGGTCTGGCAGCTGCTGATCTCCACCGGCATCGCCGACGACCCGACGAAGCTGCCCTCACCGTCCGACGTGTGGGGCGAGCTGCGTGAGGCGTGGCTTGAGGGCACCCTCCACGAGTACATCTGGACGTCGGTATCGCGTGGCCTGCTCGGCTTCCTTCTCGCGCTGGCGATCGGCACCCCGCTCGGTCTGCTGGTGGCGCGGGTGCGGTTCGTGCGGGCGGCGATCGGGCCGATCCTGTCCGGTCTGCAGTCCCTGCCCTCGGTCGCCTGGGTACCGCCCGCGGTGATCTGGCTGGGCCTGAACGACAAGATGATGTTCGCGGTGATCCTGCTCGGCGCGGTCCCCTCCATCGCCAACGGCCTCGTGTCGGGGGTCGACCAGGTGCCGCCGCTGTTCCTGCGCGCGGGCCGCACCATGGGCGCGACCGGGCTCAAGGGCACCTGGCACATCGTGATGCCGGCCGCGCTGCCCGGCTACCTGGCCGGCCTGAAGCAGGGCTGGGCCTTCTCCTGGCGGTCGCTCATGGCCGCGGAGATCATCGCCTCCTCCCCCGACCTCGGTGTGGGGCTGGGCCAGCTGCTGGAGAACGGCCGCAACACCAGCTCCATGTCCACGGTCTTCTTCGCCATCCTCCTCATCCTGATCGTCGGTATCGCCATCGACCTGCTCATCTTCAGCCCACTGGAGCGGTCGGTACTGCGCAGCCGCGGTCTGCTGCCAAGGAGCTGACGCCTGTGTTCACGAAGCCGGTTCTTCTCGTCATCGCCCACGGCAGCCGCGACCCGCGGCATGCCGCGACGGTGCATGCCCTGGTACGGCGGGTGCGCTCGCTTCGCCCGGACGTACGGGTGGAGACCGGCTTCCTGGACTTCAACATCCCGTCCGTGCAGGGGGTGCTGGAGTCGCTGGCGGCTCAGGGCGTCCGTGACGTCGTGGCCCTGCCCCTGCTGCTGACGCGCGCGTTCCACGCGAAGGCCGACATCCCCGCGGTGCTGCGGGACGCGCCGCCCCAGCTGCGGATCCGCCAGGCGGAGGTGCTGGGCCCCTCGCCGCTGCTCATGGCGGCGCTGGAACGGCGCCTGTACGAGGCGGGTCTGACGCCCGCCGACAAGTCCTCGACCGGGGTCGTGCTGGCCTCGGCGGGGTCCACCGACCCGGAGGCGATCGCAGTGATCGCAGAAATCGCGCGGGAGTGGCGGCACACCGGTTGGTGCGCCGTGCGGCCTGCGTTCGCCTCCGCATCTCTTCCCCGTACCGAGGACGCGGTACGCGAGCTGCGGGAACTCGGCTGCGAGCGGGTGGCCGTGGCCCCGTACGTCCTGGCCCCCGGCTTCCTCCCCGACCGCATCGCGCGGGGCGCGGCCGAGGCGGACGTCCTGGCGGACGTGCTCGGCGCGGCGCCCGAAGTCGCGCGGGTGCTGCTGGAACGGTACGACGCCGCGCGGGTGCCGGCGCTTGCGGCCGTCGGCGCCTGAGCCCAGCCCTCAGTCGAAGAGTTCGGCCTCGTCCTCGCCCGATGCCTGGGCCGCCGCCTCGTCGGCCAACCGCACCAGCTCCCCCACCGGCATCGACCCCGGCGCCCGTCGCTCGCGCGCGCAGGTGTTGGCGAGGCGCTGGAGGAGGTCGTTCAGCGGGGTCGGTACGCCGTGCAGGCGGCCCAGCAGGGCGATCTCGCCGTTGAGGTGGTCGGCCTCGATGGTGCCGGTGCCTCGGGTCAGGGACTGCCAGGAGGAGCCGCCGCCGCGCGGGGCGCCGTCGAGGGGGACGAGGGTGACCTTGTCGCCGCGTACGGCGTGCTGTTCCTCGGCGCTCGCATACGGGATCCCCGCGGCGTCGAGCACGGCAGCGCCCTCGGCCCGCACCCGCCGCAGCAGCGCCGCGGCCTCCTCGCTGTCGGCGGGGCCGGTCACCGCCTCCAGGGCGTTGCCGAGGTTGGACAGCAGCTTGGCGTACTGCCAGCGCGCCACGTCCGCCACGACCGGTGCCTCGAAGTG
This sequence comes from Streptomyces sp. R11, assembly GCF_041051905.1. Lineage (NCBI taxonomy): Bacteria > Bacillati > Actinomycetota > Actinomycetes > Kitasatosporales > Streptomycetaceae > Streptomyces > Streptomyces sp. R11. The sequence goes on along the minus strand of NZ_CP163432.1, from coordinate 7,203,920 downwards.
CGACTTCTCCAGGTCGGCGGCGATGAGGCGGGCGGTCTCATCGGTGCCGTGCGGATGGCGGCCGAGATGGAGGATGCCCGTGAGGGGGCTGCCGGCCGCGGAGACGACGCCGGGTTCGACGTACGTCGACGGCAGCCAGACGCAGACGCCGTACACCCGCCGGAACACCCGCAGGGCGAGGCGCTGGCTCTCGACGCCGTTCTGCGCGCAGATCATCGGCAGCCGCTCGGCCGCCGTTCCGCCGCCCGTGACCGGAACGGGTCCCCACGTCTGGAGTGCGGCCGCGCTGTCCTGCGTCTTCACGGCGAGGACGAGGACGTCGTCGGGGCGGAACTCCCCGAGCGCGGCCGGTCCGTCGACGACCGGCAACCGATGGGTCAGCTCGCCCTCGGGCACCCTGAGGCGCAGGCCGCGGTCCCGTAGGGCCTCGAAGTGGGCACCCCGAGCGACCAGCACGACCTCGTGCCCAGCGCCTGCGAGCCGTCCGCCTATGACGCCGCCGACGGCTCCGGCGCCGATGATGACGTAGCGCACGGTCACGCTCCCCCGGGGTTGAACGGCGTTCCCTGGTGGAAGTACATCTGCCACCCGGCGTGCGTCCGGCGCCAGAGCGAACTGCGGTGCGCGTGGGCGCCGTTGTACTCCGTGTCGAAGGTGAGGTGGACGACGTCGGGCGCCAGCTGGACGCCCTGTATCTCGGAGGTGACGACGTACCGGTGCGGATCAGTGTCCACGGGCAGGCGGGCCGTGGTCGACGCCCGGTCCCAGCGCCGTCCCGACGAACCGAACTCGTGGAACTCCGGGTGCAGCAGGGACCCGAGCAGTTCGGGCGAGCGGCGGACTTCGGGGTCGAGCAGTCTCAACTCCCCTTCAATGGCGGCCTTCACGGCGGACTCCTGCTCAGTCACGGGTCATCTCCACAAGTTTTACGACCGTGTTCCAGTTGCGGCTGGTGGCGATCAAACCCTTGTTGAGCCGGGGCCGCGACAGAGCTTCGGCGAGTTTGGAGCGGCCCAGGCCGTTCGGGGCGTACAGATACACCGCGCGGTCGCCGAGGCGGAACTCCTCCGGGAGGTAGGCGGCCTGGTCGATCTCCGCGAAGCGCTCGGCGTCGACCTGGGCGGAGCAGTAGGTGACGTGGAGCTGCCTGGCTTCCAACTCGGCTGCGGGGAACGGGCAGTCGTCGGCGATCGCCCGAAGGTAGGCGTGGTCGCGCACGATCACGTCCACGGCGAAGCCGAAGTGCTTCTCGATCGCCGACGCGAGCTCCACGGCCAAGGTCTCCTCGTCGCCGTGGTCGGAGGTGAACACCGCCTGGCCGCTCTGGAGGTAGGTGCGTACGCCGTCGTGACCGAGGCCGGCCATCAGGGTCCGCAGGTCGGCCATCGGGACTTTTCTGCTGCCGCCCACGTTGATTCCGCGCAGCAGCGCCGCATACGTCGTCATCCGGCCACCTTAAGGCGATCCGGTCGCGCCGAGGCGGCCGTCGTGCCCCGTGGGGGTGGGCACGATGGCCGCCCGGATCCGTAAGTTACTTGCCGGTCAGCATCGAGCACAAACTTTTCAGCCCTGATCGTCACCCCCGAGACCGCCGGATAGTTGTAGGGGACCCCCATCCTCCCCAGTGGGGAGGGCACCCGGGCCGGGGGGATGAGTTCTGGCCTCCGCCTTTCACCGAGCAGCACGACGAGATGGCTTTATCCGGCCCATACCTTCGAAACGAAAGGAGGCGGCAGGGGGCCGCCACCGCAACCAAGGGGGCAAGCCCATCATGGGGAACGGAGACACACGCGTGCGGGGCCTCGCCGCCCGCGCCGGCGGCTGGAGCGCCCGCCATCGATGGGCTGCCGTCGGCATCTGGGTGCTGTTCGTCGTACTGGCGATGGGCCTCGGTTCGGCGGCCGGCCGGGTCGACGTCAAGGACAGCGACCAGCTGAAGGGCGAGACGCACACCGCCGCCAAGATCATCGAGGACGCCGGGATCGAGGAGCCGGCCGGTGAGACCGTCCTGATTCAGGCCAAGGGCGGTTCGCTCAAGGCGACCGACAGCGAGTTCCGGACCGCCGTCACCGCTGTCGTCAAGGCGGTCGAGGGCACCGGCAAGGTCACCGACGTGACATCGCCGTACGACACGCAGACGATCTCGCAGGACGGGCGCAGCGCGCTCGTGCAGTTCGACATCCGCGGCGACTCGGACACCGCGGGTGAGCATGTGGAGCCGGTGCTCAAGGCGGTCGAGGACGTCCAGAGGGACCATGAGTCGCTGCGGATCGAGGAGATCGGCGGCGCCAGCATGATGAAGACGTTCGACGACGCGTTCGGGGACGACTTCCAGAAGGCCGAGTACTCCGCGGTGCCGGTGGCCCTCGGCATTCTGCTCATCGCCTTCGGCGCGCTGGTGGCGGCCCTGCTGCCGGTGCTGCTGGCGGTCACCGCGATCATGGCGACGATGGGCCTGATGGGCATCGTCAGCCATGTGATGCCGATGAGCGACACCGCGAACTCGGTGATGCTGCTGGTCGGTCTGGCCGTCGGCGTCGACTACTGCCTGTTCTACCTGCGCCGTGAGCGCGAGGAGCGCGAGGCCGGCCGGGACGCACAGACCGCCCTGAGGGTCGCCGCCGCCACCAGCGGCCGCGCGATCATCGTCTCCGGTGTCACGGTGTGCGTGGCGATGGCGGGCATGCTGTTCACCGGTCTCGCCGAGTTCGAGGCGATGGGCCTGGCCTCGCTGATGGTCGTGGCGGTCGCCATGGTCGGGTCGGTGACGGTGCTTCCGGCGCTGCTGTCGCTGCTGGGCGAGCGGGTCGAGAAGGGCAAGATCCCCTTCCTGCACCCGCAGAGCAAGCTCCGTCGCAACCGGGGGCAGGGCAACCGCGAGAGCCGGTTCTGGACGGCCGTACTGAAGGGCGTCCTCGCCCGACCGGTGATCTCGGTCGTCGTCGCGGCGGGTGCGCTGCTCGCCATCGCGGCTCCCGCGGTCGGCATGAAGACCCAGAACCTCACCCTGGACCAGGAGTTCGGCGACTCGCTGCCGATCGTGCAGACGTACAACCGCGTCAACGAGGCCTTCCCGGGCGGTTCCGAGCCGGCCGAGGTGGTCGTCAAGGCCGACGACATCAACGCTCCCGAGGTGAAGTCCGCGCTCGCCGACTTCCGTGAGCGGGCGATCAGTTCGGGTGCCTCGCGCGGCCCGGTCGAGATCAAGCTGCACGACGATCAGAACGTCGCCTTCGTCTACGTCCCGCTGGTCGGCGGCTCCGACCTCGACAAGGCGGGCGCGAGCCTGGACAAGCTGCGCGACGACGTGCGGCCTGCCACGCTGGGCAAGATCGACGGTGTCGAGGCGCCGATCACCGGACAGGTCGCCGGTTCGAAGGACTTCAACGACCAGCTGGCCGGCGCGGTCGTCCCGGTCTTCGCGTTCGTCGTGGTCTTCGCGTTCGGGCTGATGCTGCTGTCCTTCCGCTCGCTGACGATCGCGATCACCTCGATCGTGCTGAACCTGCTGTCGGTGGGCGCGGCGTACGGCATCCTCGTCGCCGTCTTCCAGCACGGCTGGGGCGCCTCGCTGGTGGGTGCGGAGGGCGTCGGCGCCATCATCACCTGGCTGCCGCTGTTCCTCTTCGTGATCCTGTTCGGCCTCTCGATGGACTACCACGTGTTCGTGGTCTCGCGAATCCGCGAGGCGCGGCTGCGCGGCCGTACGACGAAGGACGCGATCCAGCACGGCGTGGTCACCACGGCCGGTGTCGTCACCAGCGCCGCGGTCATCATGGTCGCCGTGTTCGCGATCTTCGGCACGCTGTCGATGCAGTCCATGAAGCAGATGGGCGTCGGCCTCGCGGCGGCGGTCCTCATCGACGCGACGATCATCCGGGGCGTCCTGCTCCCGGCGGTCATGGCACTCCTCGGCGAGCGCAACTGGTACCTGCCGAAGTGGCTGAACCGCCTGCCGGACCTCACGCACGACGAGGCGCCGGAGGCCGTGACACGAAGCGCGGCTCGGGACGACGAGGGCGAGCGGGTGCCCGTCTGATCCGCCTGGCCTGGCTGGCCTGCCTGGCCTACGAGGGGCCCGTCGACTCCGGGGGAGTCGGCGGGCCCTGGTGCGGAGGGCGCCGACGCGGGCCGCGGCCGGTCAGCACTCCTCTTCGTGGGTGAGTAGGAACGCGGGCCGGGTGCGGTCCCAACTCGGCACGTTCAGCGCATTGAGCGCCGAGAGGACCCGCTTTTCCTCGTAGGTGAAGTGCGTCTCGATGAGCGCGGCGAGGCTGTCCAACTCGCGCCGGAATTCGGTGGGGTCCGACTCCCGGTCCAGTTCTCCGACGAGCGTCTCGAGCCGTCGCAGGGAGTCGTCCACCAGCTGGTGATCGCGCCGCAACTCCTCCAGCACGGGGCGCAGTTCGGGGAACTGTTCGGCGACCTTGACGAATGCCAGATCGTTTTCGCCGTTGTGGTGCCGGTCCAAGGCCGAGCAGAAGGTCAGGCAGTGGGTTCGCAACTCGCGGACTCGCGTGCCGCCTGCGAGATAGGCGTCGACGTCCTGACGCAGCGCTGCGAGCTCCTCGCGGAGCCAGAGGTGTACTTCGATCAACTGATTGCCGAACGCGGTCAGGCGCCCGTGGGATGTCACCAAGGCTGTTCCAAGGCTTCGACGCCTCCATGCCCTCGACGGTCTCTTCGCCGGGTGCACGCGACGCTGATCCAAGGTCCTACCAACGGCACAAACGATCTGTCAATCGCGCACGGGAGCCCCGCGCGTTGCCGGTCACAGTCCGGCGGCACCTTCAGTGACGAGGAGCACGCCGATCACGGCCAGGACCAGGACGGTGACGGTGCTGTTGCAGGTCTCCAGCCACGCCCTCCCCCTGTCCAGCGCGGCCAGGACGCGCTCTCCCAATACGACGTGGAGCAGGAGGGGAAGCGCGACGGTGAAGGCGGCGATGGCGGTGAACACCACCACGGCGGCGACAGCTTGGGCCGAACCCAGTTCGGCGGAGCCGGTGGTCGGCCCGGCCGCCCCGGACAGCAGGACGGTCTTCGGGTTGGCCCCCGACAGCAGTAGACCCAGCCGCAGAGCCTTGGCCGGCGTGGCATCCGTGAGGCTCCGCATCCAGGCCGGGGTGCCTTTCGCGGCACCCGGAGCGCCACTGAAGCACGGCGAGCAGGACGAGGACCGCGCCGAGCCCGACCCTGGTCCAGGACGCCCAGGTCGGCGTTTCCTCGCCGGTCTCGATGAAGGCCGCAAGGGCGGTGAACACCGTCGCGACCGAGAGGATCCCGGCCGCCCACCCTGCCAGGAACGCTCCGCCGGTCACCCTGGGCCGGGGCGTGAACAGCAGGAAGAGCGCCGGAACGATCGGGAACGGCGACAACGCGATGCCCAGTGCGAGCGTCGCCACCTCGCCCATCACTTCGTTCGCAGCCGAGTCCTCGTCACCGTCTCTCTCACGCCCGCGCTCATGTTTACCGCGCGACCGCTCGACGCCCCGGCGTGACAGGCCAGGGGCCAGAAACAGGTACTCAGCCGTTCCGTCGGGTCTCCCGTACGGCCGACAGCTCCGCCTCGATCAGATCCGCAGCCTGCTTGGTGCCACCCTCCTCCGCCACCTCCGCCTGGACGTCCTTCAGACGCCGGGCCACCTCGGGGTCGTCGACGAGGGTCAGGGCGGTCTCGCGCAGGACCTCGGCCGTGGCATCCTCCGTCGCGATGTGCCGCGCGACGCCGAGCGCCTGGAGGATGTCGGCGTTGCCGAACTGGTCCACGGCCTGCGGTACGGCGATCATCGGGGTGGCCGTGGCCAGGCCCTCCTGGCTGCCGCCCGCGCCGGCGTGGGTCACGAACAGGTCGGCCTGCTTGAGGATGGCCAACTGCGGTACCCAGGAGCGCACTTCGACGTTCGACGGTACGTCGCCGAGATCGGCCGGATCGACGTGCCGACCGATCTGCAGCACCAAATGCCAGCCCGGCAGGTCGCCGAAGGCCTTCACGCACTCGCGGTAGAAGGCGGGCTGCTTGGTGAAGGCCGACCCGAGGGAGACGAGCGCGACCTTCTCTGCGTCCGCCGGCCGCTGCCAGTCGCCCTCGGCGGTGCGGTCGGCCTGGCAGGCGCCGACGAAGGTGTGGACGGCCTCGTCGACCCGGTCGGCGTTCGGCTGGAGGGCCTTGGGGATCAGGACGAGGGAGCGCGCGGGGCGGCCGACGAACGGATCCGGGTGCTGGGTGATCCCGTTCGCCTCCAGCCATGCGTGGAAGCGCTCGTAGTAGGCGCGGCCGCGCTCCGTCTTCTTCGGCTCCTCCCACATCGGTTCGGAGACCTCCTGCTCGTACCCCTCCCAGGCGACCATGCACGGCGAGAGCGAGATCGCGGGCACGCCCCAGCGGTGGGCGAGGACACGGGCCCCGTACCCGGCGATGTCGTACAGGACGAGGTCCGGCTCGTCCCCCTCGTACGCCTCGATCTGCTGGGGCAGTGCCTGGATCGCGTCGTTCAGGAACGGCTCGACGTGGTCCAGGAGGGTGGAACCCCAGGCCTCCGGATCGGCGTCGGGGCCGGGCAGCGTGGAGTTCCAGAGCCTGGGCTCGGCGCCCGCCTCGGCCACCTTCTCGGCGAAGGCCGGCGGAATCGCGTACGTGACCCGGTGCCCGCGTGCCACGAGCTCGCGGATCACTTCGAGGCTGGGGTTCACGTGGCCGTGGGCGGCGATGGAGAACATGGCGATGTGAGCGGGACTGGTCATGGCACCGACCATAAACGAGACGATACGTCTCGTGCAACTCTTTCGTCACGGGGCCAGCACCTCGTGCAGCCTCAGCCACGCCCCCGGCGGCACCTCGCCGACGAGCACGGTCGTGTCGAGGCCCGTCCTGCGAAACGCCGCGTCGACCCGCCGCCTCGGGTGGGCCCTGCACAGCGAGGCGTGCAGCGAGCCGCCGAGCCCGGAGAAGCCCAGCTCCACCAGTGGCCGCCAGCTCTCGTACGCCCCGGCGTCGAGCAGCGGCGTACGACGCCGCTCGATCCGGACGATCCCGGCGTCCACGCCGGGCACCGGCCGGAAGCTGCGCCGGCCGACCCGCCCCAGCAGACGCCACTCGTAGCGGGGCCAGGTCAGGACCGTCAGCAGGGTCCAGTTGCCGTAGTCACCCGTGCGTTTGCGGGCGTACTCGAGCTGGGTGAGGAGCGTGGCGTCGGTGAGGGCGGGCGCCCGCAGGCACCAGCCGACGATGGCGGCGGTGCGGGAGAAGGGCACGTTCCCGGCGACGGAGAACGGCGTACGCGGGGGTCGTGCGGTGAGGAAGTCCTCGCCGACGACGCGGACTTGGGGCGTGTCCGAGAAGCGCGAGCGCAGAGCGGGGACGAGCCTCGGGTCGATCTCGTACGCGAGGAGGCGTCGGCAGCGCGGGGCGAGCTGCTCGGTCAACGCGCCCTTTCCGGCGCCGACTTCGAGCAGCAGGGGCGCCGCACGTCCATGCGGTACGGCGAGCCGGGCGAGCCGTCCGGCGGCGGCGCGGTCGGCGAGGAAGTTCTGGGAGAGCGCGCGGGATACGCGGGTGGGGCGGGCCATGGCCTGCGGTCCTTGTCTTCCGTGGGGAGGGAAAAGGGCAGACGAAGGCCCTGACCGGAAGACAGGAGGAGAAAGGAGATGCGGGTCCGCGACGGATCAGCGGGCGTGGCTCCCCGGGCCGGTCAGGGCTCCGGGGCCGCGGCGCATCCGTACGGAGTGCGCGTAGCCCCGGCCGAGACCGGTGATGATGATCGCGTTGTTCGCTGCCACGTACGGCACGTTAGGCCTGGCCTGGCGACGCGGACAACCGAATTACGTCAGCGCTGGTAGCGGGCGAGCACCAGGTTCCCGTCGTCCTCCAGGCGCTCGCGCAACTCGTCGCCGTCGATGGCGCCGCTGTAGTACTCCTGGAAGGCGGGCGTGGCGACCTTGTCCTTCCACTCCGGGTAGCCGCGCACGGACTGCGCGGGTGCCGAGCGAAGGTGTTCGGCGAGGGCGGTGCCGGTGGCCCAGTCGTTCTCGGCGGTGTGCAGGGCGGGGTCCTTCAGCGCCTGGGTCCCGGTGGGCAGCATCCAGTCACCGAGCGCCAGTCGAACCATGTTCTCGGGGCGGAGCAGGAAGTCGATGAACTGGGCCGCCTCCCGCTTGTGCGGGCTGTCCTCGGCGACGGACAGCGTCTGCGGGCTGACTCCCTGGGTGAGTCCGTCGGCGCCCGCCGGGGCGGGCAGCACCTGCCAGTCGAAGCCCTTGGGCGCCTGCTGGACGATCTGCTGGCGATAGGAGAAGCCGAGCGGGACCATCGCGTACCGGCCGCCGAAGAAGCCGGGCAGGGTGTCCGAGCCGCCGCTGCCCAGGGTGGTCGGCGAGGCGCTGCGATCGGTGTTGACCTGGTCGTGGACAGTGCTGGGCATGACCTCGTCGGCCGCCTCGAAGCGGACGGTCACCTTGCCGTCGGCGCCTCGGTGGAACAGCTGTCCGCCCGCCGAGAGGGACAGGTTGAGGCTGGCGGAGACGGGCTCCTTCAGCGGCCAGGCGACCCCGTACTTGCCGTCGCCGCTCAGCCGGTCCGTGATGCGCCGGAACTCCGGCCAGCTCCACGGGTGTTGGGGCGTGGGAATCCGCACGCCCGACTCCTTCAGCCATTTCGCGTTGGCGATGAGGACGCGCGGCTCCTGGAGGAAGGGGACACCGTAGATCCCGCCCCCGAAGGTCGCCGTGTCCCAACTGCGCTGCGGGATGTCGGACTTGAGCCGCTGCGGCAGCAGGTCGGTCAGGTCGGCGAGGTAGCCGCCGTACGCGAAGTCGGCGAGGTCGTCCGAGGCGTCATGGATGATGTCCGGGGCCTCACCGCCCTCGAAGGAGGTGAGCAGCTGGTCGTGGACGCTGTCCCAACTGCCCTGGACGTACTCGACCTTGACGTCGGGGTGAGTGTCGTTCCACTCCTTCACCAGCTCCTTGTTGACCTCGACGGACTCCTCCTGCCAGGCCAGGGACTGGAAGCGCAGGGTGACGCGTCCGTCGTCGGCGCCGTCATGGTCGCCGCCGCAGCCCGCGAGCAGCAGGGCCAAGGCGGCGATCAGGGCCGGCAGCAGTCTCGTACGCATCAGTTCTTCACCGCCCCGGCGAGCACGCCGCCCGTGATCCGCCGCTGGATGATCGCGAACACGACCAGCGAGGGCAGCGTCGCGAGGAACGCGGCGGCGGCCAGCGGGCCGAGGTCCGCGACTCCCTCCGCGCCGATGAAGTGCGTGAGGACGACCGGCAGGGTCTGCTTCTCCGGGGTCTTCAGCAGAACGAGCGCGAAGAAGAACTCGTTCCACGCCGTGACGAACGCGAACATCGCCGTCGCCGCGATCCCGGGTGCCAGCAGCGGCGCGGTCACCGAGACCAGGGTCCTGAGGCGCCCGGCCCCGTCGACCGACGCCGCCTCCTCCAACTCGGGCGGCACCGCACGCACGTATCCGACGAGCATCCACAGCGCGAACGGCAGCGCCCACACCACGTACACCATGATCAGCCCTGGCACCGAGTTGATCAGCCGCAGGTTCTTCAGCACCAGGAACAGCGGGATGATCACCAGCACGAGCGGGAACGCCTGGCTGACGATCACCCAGCCGGTCGCCGCTCGCGCGAGCGGGGTGCGCCGGCGGGCCATGACGTAGGCCATCGGGGTCGCGATCAGTACGGCGATCAGGGCGGCGCCGAGCGCGGCGAGCAGGGAGTTGAGGGCGGCGTCCAGGAGGGGCTGTTCGTCGAAGGCCTGGCGGAAGTTGGCGAGGGTGGGGTCCTTCGGGATCCAGGTGGGGTGCAGGCTGCCCAGCTCGCGTGGCGGTTTGAAGGCGGTGGAGATCAGCCAGAGGAGGGGGAAGGCGAGGAAGAGGAGGTAGGCGAGCAGGGCGACGTACTGTCCGGCGCGGCCGGTTCTGCTGGTCCTCATGACTCGTCGCCTCCCCTGAGCCGTCCGACGAGGAAGACGGAGAGGACGATGGAGATCAGCGCGACCATCACGCATCCCATCGCCGCCGCGTAGCCGAACTGCCCGTAGCGGAAGGCCTCTTCATAGGCGAAGAGCATGGGCAGGCGGGTGCGGCCGCCGGGGCCTCCGCTGGTGAGCACGTAGACCAGGGCGAAGGAGTTGAAGTTCCAGATGAGGTTGAGCGCCGTGATGGAGAGGGCGACGGGTCGCAGGGCCGGCCAGGTGACCGTGCGGAAGCGGCGCCAGGCCCCGGCGCCGTCCACGGCCGCGGCCTCGTGCAGTTCGCCCGGGGTGTTCTGCAGGCCGGCGAGCAGGGCGACCGTCGTGGTCGGCATCCCGGCCCAGATGCCCACGACGATCACGGCGGGCAGGGCGGTGCCGAGCCCGCTGAGCCAGTCACGGCCGTCGCCGAGGCCCAGGTCGCGCAGTGTCTCGTTGAGGATGCCCGCGTCGGGGTTGTAGACCAGCCGCCACATCACGCCGACGACGACCTCGGGCATGGCCCACGGCACGATCGCCAGGGCCCGGGCCAGCCAGCGCAGACGCAGGTCCTCGTTGAGGAGGAGGGCGAGGCCCAGCGCCAGCAGGAACTGCGGCACGGTGACGCCGACGGCCCAGACGAGGCCGATCCGGAACGAATCCCAGAACAGCGTGTCGTGCAGCAGGTCCCGGAAGTTGAGACCGCCGATCCACTGGGTGGCCTGGGTCCGTCCGGACTGGGCGTCGGTGAAGGACAGCAGGATGCCGTAGAGGAGCGGTCCGACACTCAGGACGAGGATGGGGATCAGCGCGGGGAGTACGAGGAACCAGGCGCCGTGATCCGTGACGCGCCGCTGCTGCGGCTTGCCTCCCGGCGTGCGTCTCACCGGCCTCTCCGCCTCGGTCACCGATGTCACGGGATCAGCCTCACATCAGCCCCTTTGCGCTGCTCGGAACGGGCCCCGTCATGGTCGTGAAGGCGCTCTTTCCCGTCAAGGCAGCGCGCACGCGGTCCGACCTGTGGAAATGCGAGACTGAGCCGTGGATGGCGGGAATCCGACGCCGTTCATGGCGAGGCAGGACCACACGGAGGCGGACGATGGACGAGGCACGGGCGCGGGACGTACTGGGCGCGGCAGGAATACTGCCCGCTCCGGCCCGGGACGCGCGATTGCTCGCCCTGGGTGAGAACGCGGTGTTCGCCGCCGGTGACCTGGTCGTCAAGGTGGGCCGCGACGCCGAACTCCTCGGCCGGGCGCGGCGCGAACTGGACATCGCGGTGTGGCTGGAAGAGGCGGGCGTGCCGGCGGTGCGGGCGGCCGAGCCCAAGGCGATGCTGGTGGAGGGGCACCCGGTGACCGTGTGGCAGCGGCTCCCCGACCCGGTACGGCCCGCCGAGCCACGGGATTTGGCCGAACTGCTACGGGTCGTGCACGCCCTGCCCACGCCTTCCTTCGAACTGCCGCCCCGCGAGCTGCTGGGTGGCGTGGAGCGGTGGCTGCGGCTGGCGGGCGACGCGATCGATCCTGCGGACGCGGCGTACTTGCGGGAGCGGCGGGACGGGTTCGCGGCGGCTGCGGCCGGGCTGACGCCCCGTCTGACCCCCGGGCCGATCCACGGGGACGCACTGCCGCGCAACGTGCATGTGGGCCCGGGCGGGCCGGTACTGGTCGACCTGGAGACCTTCTCGGCCGATCTGCGCGAGCACGACCTGGTGGTCATGGCGCTCTCGCGGGATCGGTACGGGTTGCCCGCGGCGGCCTACGACTCCTTCGTCGAGACCTACGGCTGGGACGTGCGGGCGTGGGACGGCTGCTCGGTGCTGCGCGGAGCGCGGGAGACGGCGAGCTGTGCCTGGGTCTCGCAGCATGCGCCGAGCAATCCGAAGGCGCTGACCGAGTTCGAGCGGCGGGTGGCGTCGTTGCGGGAGGGGGATGAGGCCGTGCGGTGGTATCCGTTCTGACCCCGGAACCCGGCCCGTCCGGCCCGACATGCAGCACAGGCATCACCGAGCCGGACCTTCCCTGCTCCGGATCTGGCGCGCGGCACTGGCGAGGTCGGCCAGTACCGTGCGGACCGCCGATCTGGCTGTGCGCTCCGGGCGGTACAAGGCGTCGATGTGGCGTCGGGACTGGACGCCGCTGAGGGGTCTGAGGGTGAGTGCGGGGTGGGGGCGCGTCGTCCAGCGCGGCATCAGCGCGATGCCGCCGCCGGCTGCCACCACCTCGGCCACCACCGTGAACTCGTTGATGCGGTGGGCCAGATGGAGGCGCCGCCCGGCCGACGCGGCGATGGCTTCGATGACCGCCAGTACCGGGAAGCCGTCGTGCACCGTGATCCATGGCTCGTCCGCCACATCGCGCGGAGTGACACGGCGCTTGGCGGCCAGCGGATGGCCGGCGGGCATGGCCACGTCCAGCGGCTCGCGCAGCAGCGTCGTCGCGGCCACCGTGTCCGGCCAGGGCGGGGCGTGGTCCAGCCGGTGCGCGAGGACGATGTCGTACTCCCGTGTGAGCCGGGGAAAGTCCTCCTGCGGTACGTCCTCGTCGGCGAGCCTCGGCACCGGCTTGCCCGGACCGGCGAGCGCGCTGATCAACAGCGGGAAGAACGCGGCACCCGCGCTGTGGAACGCCGCCACCGACACCTCCCCGTCCGGCCGCCCGACGAAATCGTCGACGGTGCGCCTTGCGCGTGCCAGCGCCGTCTCCACCTCGACGGCTGCGCCCGCCAGCGCCTGCCCGGCATCGGTGAGCACCAGGCGCCGCCCCTGCCGCTCGGTGAGCGGCACCGGGATCGCCCGCTGCAGCAGCCGCAGCTGCTGGGAGATCGCCGACGGCGTCACCAACAGCGCCTCGGCGACCGCCGTGACACTGCCCAGTTCGCCGAGCTCCCGCAGGATCCTCAGTTGCCGTTCGTCCATTGCCTCAGTGTAGGGACGATGTAGCGCTGCTAAATGATCCTTTTAGAAGGTGGTACTGGGCTTCACGGACGTTTCCGTGCACGGTGGGCAGGTGTCCGATGTCCGACGTACCGATGCGGTACTCCTCCTGGTCGCGCTCGTCTGGGGCTCCAGCTATCTCTCCGCCCAGACGGCCACGGCCGCGCTCCCCGTGCTGCTGGTGCTCCTCGCCCGCTACGGCCTGTCCGCCGTCGCCTGTCTCGGCCTGGTCGCGGCCGGGCGGGGCGGCTCGCGCCGATGGACGCGCGCCGAGCTGCGGGCCGGTCTGCCCCTCGGGGTGACGCAGGCCGCGGTCCTGCTCGTGGAGACGTACGGCGTCGCCCACACCAGCGCCGCCAACGCCGGGCTCATCATCAGCCTGACCATCGTCCTCACCCCGCTCCTCGACCGTGGGGGCCGCCACGGCTCACTGCCCGTCTCCTTCTTCGCCGCGACCGGTGTGTGCATCCTGGCCGTCGGGCTCCTCATGTCCGGCAACGGCTTCCACGCGCCCCGCCTCGGCGACCTGCTGATGCTCGGTGCCGCCATCATCCGGGCCGGGCATGTCGCGCTGGTCGGCCGCTTCACCACCGGGCGCGCGATCCGCCCGCTGCAGCTGACGACGGTGCAGACCCTCGTCGGCACGGCCCTGTTCCTGCCGGCCGCCGCCTTCGACCTGCCGGCGCTGGTCCACGCCGACCCGGCGACCTGGGCCCAGCTGCTCCATCTCGCCCTGTTCTGCAGTGTGTTCGCCTTCCTGGCGCAGACCTGGGCCGTGCAGCGCACCTCCGCCAGCAGGGCCACTCTGCTGCTGGGCACCGAGCCGGTCTGGGCGGTCGCGGTGGGCATGGCCCTCGGCGGCGACCATCTCACCCCGCTCACCGGCCTCGGAGCGGCCCTCATGGTGGCCGGCACCTACTGGGGCCAGGCTGTGGAACGGGCGCACCGCAACACACCGGACCTCACACTCACCGCATCCCATGCCCCGGCCGACGCCCTCAGCAAGGAACCCGAATGCCCGAGCACGCATACGACACTTACGACCACCTGATCTCCCTGCTCGACTCCTCCTCCATCGACCACCGCCTCATCGACCACGAGCCCGAAGGCGCCACCGAGGCCGTCTGCGCCCTGCGCGGTCACCCGGCCTCCGAAGCCGCGAAGTGCATCGTGCTGCGGGTCAAGGTGGACCGGCGCACGACCCGGCACGTCCTCGCCGTCGTCCCGGGCGACCGTCGGGTGGACCTGGACGCCGTCCGGGCGCTGTTCGCAGCGCGCTACGTCGGCTTCAGTGACCCTCAGACCGCGGAGCGGTTGGCCCGTGCGGTGCCCGGCACGGTCCTGCCGTTCAGCTTCGACCCCGACCTCGAACTCGTCGCCGACCCGGACGTCGTGGCCCAGCCGAAGCTGTACTTCAACGCCGCCCGGCTGGACCGCTCGCTCCGCATCTCCGGCGCGGACTACGAGCGGCTGGCCAAGCCGCGCGTCGAGCGGATCGCTGCGCCGGCGTCCGCGTCTGAGTGACGCAAGCCGTCGCATCGGCGCCACCGTTCCTGCGGGGTCACGTGCCGCACCGGCGTGCGGGACGCCGCCGGAAGGCAGGACCGGCCTGCGTCGGCCTGACGCCCCTCGCCCCGCTGCCGCCCGCGCTCAGCGCCCCTCAGACCGTCTCGCCCGCCACCCGCTCCCCCGCCGGCTCCCTCAGCGGCCACGTGCCGTCGACCACCGCGGTCGCGTCGCCCTTGCGGCGCAGGAAGTTCTGGAAGTCCGCCGCCCACTCCGCGTACCACTCGATCTGACGAAGGTGCAGCTCCGCCGGGCCGAGCGACGCGATCTTGGGGTGGCGGACGGCTATCGCGCCGGCCAGGCGGGCCGCGGCGAGGGCGTCGGCGGAGGCGTCGTGTGCGGAGTCGAGTGCGATGCCGTACTCCCGGCAGACCGCTTCGAGGTTGCGCTTGCCGCGGCGGTAGCGGTCGGCCCAGCGGTCGATGGTGTACGGGTCGATGACCGGGGCGGGGGCAAGACCGCCCAGGCGGTCGCTCAAAGACGGCAGGCCGTACCGCCGCAGTTCGGCGGAGAGGAGGCTCAGGTCGAAGGCCGCGTTGTACGCGACGACCGGCACTCCCGTCTTCCAGTACGTCACCAGGACGTCCGCGACGGCGTCCGCCACCTGGTCGGCCGGGCGGCCCTCGGCGGCCGCGCGCTCGTTGCTGATGCCGTGGACCGCAACCGCGTCCGCCGGGATCTCGACGCCCGGATCGGCCAGCCACTCCTTGTGCCCCAGGGGCTGCCCGTCACTGACCTCGATCACGGCAGCGGTGACGATGCGCGCCTCGCGCGGATCTGTCCCGGTCGTCTCCAGGTCGAAGCCGATCAGCAGCTCACGGTGCCAGCCCATGGGCGGTCCCCCTTCTTGGTGGTGCTTTCCCCCAGTGGTCTCCACCCTCCCATGCGCCACTGACAATCAGGGGACCGCATTCCGCTTCCGCGGCGGGACGGTCTTTCGCGACCGGTTCGTACTTGGACAGTTCAGGACACTGGACGCGAATCCGCCCACATGAGCTCGAACTCCTCGCGATACGTGGGGAAGAGCCCGCCTTCGTCGATCTCGTCCGACTTGACCACCCTGCTGCCGTTACGCAGCACCAGAACCGGCGCCTCGAGACCTCGCATCCGCCGCAGATAGGTCTGCACGACCGCGATGCCGTCGGAGCCGTCGCCGTCCACGAGGTAGGCCGTGAAGCGGGGCGTCTCGTCGAAGACCTGGATCTCGAAGGCACCCGGGTCGCGCAGCCGGGAGCGCACCCGGCGCATGTGCAGGATGTTCATCTCGACCGCCCGGCTCAGCTCGCCGCGCTTGATGCCGAGTTCGCGTTCCCGCCGCTTGACCGCGCTGGAGGCCGGGTTCAGGAACAGCAGCCGGACCCGGCAACCGGACTCGGCGAGCCGCACAAGGCGCCGCCCGGAGAAGTTCTGCACGAGAAGGTTGAGGCCGATACCGATGGCGTCGAGCCTGCGCGCGCCGCCGAAGATGTCCTCGGCCGGGAACTGGCGCAGCAGCCGCACCCGGTCGGAGTGCACGGCGACCACGTCGGCGTACCGGTCGCCCACCAGGTCCTCGACCGCGTCGATGGGCAGCCGGCGCGCGGACGGGACGTCACCGCTCGAACCGAGGACCTCCAGCAGTCGCGCGGAGGCCCGTTCGGCCTGGTTGAGGACCGCCTCGGACAGGGCCCGGTTGCGCGACACGACGTTCCGGGTCACTTCGAGCTCGTCCAGGGCGAGTTCGACGTCCCTGCGGTCGTCGATGTAGGGCTCGAAGCACGGCCAGTGCTGCACCATCAGCTCGCGCAGCTGCGGCAGGGTGAGGAAGCTGAGGACGTTGTCGTCGGCCGGGTCCAGCAAGTAGCCCTTGCGGCGGCTGACTTCGCGTACCGCGACGGCGCGCTGCACCCACTCCTGCCCGGCGGGGCCGGCCGCCGCCACCACCCAGTCGTCGTGGCCGTGGACAGGTTCGTAGATGGGGCGCAGCACAGCGGCCACGACCGCGCGCAGCCGCTGTTCGACGAGGTTCAGCCAAATGTATGCCCGGCCGGCCCGCTGGGCGCGCGTCCGTACCTCACGCCAGGCCTCGGTGTCCCAGTCCAGCTCCGGGCCGATGGAGTTGGTCTCCATCGGCCTGGCCAGCGACACCGTGCCGGGCGGGACGTCTGTGGAGTTCCCCTCGTGACCCTCGTCACCAGGGGGCAACTCCAGCCCTCCCGAGCCCACCCGCGCACCGCCTTCCGCTCCCCCGAGCACTCCCCGTCCCAACGATCAAGGAAGGGTACTCCGGGAGCGGTCGGCGGTGCAGCCGGATGGACAGGGTCGTTTCTCAACTACGAGGCTGCCAGTGCCCGTTCTGCCAGGCGAGCTCGCTCGGAGTGAGCGGATTCATAGCCGTCACGTCCCGCGGGACGATGGAGAATCCCTGCCAGTGGACCGGCATGGGCTGCTGGTCCTCGTCGCGGGCGATGTGGTGGAAGCCCACGTTCATCCAGACGATCGGGTGGGTGAGGCTCTGACCGCCGACCCACTTGTCGACGGACTTGGGGTGGGTGTTGCCGCAACCCGGGTTGTTCGTGGCGAACTTCTCGCACTTGTTGTACTCGGTGAAGTACATGTCGTGCTTGGTGAAACTGCGGCCCGGGTACTTGGTGCTGGCGCCGGGGACGATCTCGTACGACCGCGCGTGGCCGTCCTTGTTCTTGCCGGTCGCGCTGACCATGCGCCACCAGCGGTAGTTCTTGGCGTCGCCGGCGAGTTCCTTGGTGACCTTGGTGCGGGTGGTCTTGGTCTTCGGGGCACGGTCACCGGCGGCGGGCGCGGTCACGGCCGAGTCGTACTGCTCGATCTTGCCCTTGGAGGAGCCGTCCAGGCCGAAGTCCAGCCGCCAGAAGACGTTGTGGCTGTGGCTGGTGGCCTTGGCCCTGTCGCCCTTGCCGATCGGCCAGCCGCGGCCGTCGCCGGCGTCGTAGTCGTCGTACGACAGGCTGCCGGTGGCGCCGACGTTCATGGTGACCGTGCCGTCGTCCTGGAAGCGCCACTCGGTCATGTACTCGTACCAGCCGACCTGGTTGACCGTGTAGACGAGCAGGTCCTTGCTCTGCGCCTGGTAGACCTTGTCGCCGGTGTCGCCCTGCATGCGGTAGGCGTGGCCACGCGCGCGGGTCGTCGTGCACAGGCCGTTGACGTTCGGGTGCTCCGGGTCCCAGGCCTCGGGGACCTTGACGGACTTGATGGTGCCGCCCGGGCACTCGCTGGGCGCGAGGTTCATCAGGCCCTGGGCGAAGCCGAAGCCCGTCAGGTCGTCGTACTCGACGCTGCCGTCGTCGTACGGGACGTGGATCTGGCCGAGCCTGGCGTTGTTGAGGACCTTGATCGGCTTGGCCTCGCCCTTGGGCTGGTAGGAGATGTTCTCCAGGACGAGCCCGGCCTTGCCGTCGTAGCGCCAGCACATCCGCCAGGTCGTGCCGCCGGTGAGCTTCTGCTCGATGCGGTAGGCGGCACTGCAGTCGGCCGCAGGCGCCGGGGCGTTCTTCGGCTGGGCGGAGGCGGGTCCGGCGCCGGTCGTCGCGCCGGCGGCCAGTGCGGCCACGGACAGGCCCAGGGCCGCACCCTTGCGGGCACGGCTCATTCTGTTCACACGCATGAAGAAATGACTCCCTTACAGGAGGTGCAAGTACGTGAGATGCACGCCTGTGGCGCGCGAGTTGGAAGACTGAACGGAGAGTGGTTCAGCCGATGTCGAGCTTGGCGACCTTGCGGGCGCTCAGGTCGATCACGAAGGAGCGGGCGTCGATCCAGGGCCCGTTCTTCACCTTCGGGAACAGCCGCACGCAACGGTGTTCGCCGCACTGGTCGAGTACGGCGGGCTGGGCACCCGGAGCGGCCCGGTACACGGCGCCGTTGAGCAGCAGCTGGTCCGGGGAGCTGAGTTCCTTGCCGGTGGCGTCCTTGTAGTCCGCCTTCATGCCCGCGCCCAGCGGGTCGGCGATCAGGATCTTGGCCGCCTCGGCGTACTCGGCACGGCTCAGCGGCGGCTGGACACCGTGCTCGGTGGAGGTCTGCTCGACCTTGCCGGTGTCGAGGTTGACGGTCTTGGTGACGAGCGCGTCGGTCTTGTAGTCGTAGAACGAGACCTCGGCCCGGCGCGGCGCGTTCGCGTCGTCCGGCTCGTCGGCGTCCGGCTCGGCCAGGTCGACGCCGAGGCGCTGCGGCCCGCGGTCGCCCTCGACGTTCTCACCGGCGCTGCGCAGCTGCGGGTTGACCGCGAGCTTCGCGGCCCGGTCCATCTCGTCGTCGGTCAGCGGGTCGTTGCCCGTGCCCTCGTCACCCTCGCTCGGGGCCCCCTCGACGACGCCCGGCGGCACCGTGCCGGCGCCCTGCCCCTGCTCCTGGGCGGCCTGCTGGGCGGGCTGACCGCTGTTGCTTCCTCCCGTTTCGTCGGCCCCCGCCGTCCCCGGCAGGGTGATCCCGACCATCACGGCCGTTCCCGCGACGGCGATGGCCGCACCTGCCACCACCTTGCCCAGATGGCGGTGCACTATCTTGCGCACATCTTCCCCCTACTCCCCGTACGTCCCCGGGAGTACGTGTTGGCCCCACTGGTTCGGCATAACGCGTATGCCTGGTCGACCGATAAGAGGGACGTAAGTCATAGGTGGTTCCATCACTTTTGGGGAGACTCGACGTCAAGGCGCCCACGACGGCGTGCCCGAGCTGAAAGAGTCGTGACCATGCAGGTCTGGCCTGGAGAGGCATATCCACTCGGTGCCACCTACGACGGCGCCGGCACCAACTTCGCGGTCTTCACGGAGGCCGCGGACCGAGTAGAGCTGTGTCTGCTGCACGACGACGGCTCGGAGACGGCGGTGGAACTGCGGGAGAGCGACGCCTTCGTACGGCACGCGTACGTGCCGGGCGTCATGCCGGGACAGCGGTACGGCTTCCGGGTGCACGGACCCTACGCGCCCGAGCGCGGTCTGCGCTGCAACTCCGCGAAGCTGCTGCTCGACCCGTACGCCAAGGCGGTCAGCGGCTCGATCCGCTGGGGCGAGGAGGTGTACGGCTACCACTTCGACAAACCCGACAAGCGCAACGACCTGGACTCGGCGCCGCACACGATGTCGTCGGTCGTGGTGAACCCGTACTTCGACTGGGGCGACGACCGGCGGCCGCGCACCGAGTACCACCACACGGTGATCTACGAGGCCCATGTGAAGGGCCTGACCATGCGCCACCCCGGGCTGCCCGAGGAACTGCGCGGCACCTACGCCGCCCTCGCACACCCGGCGGTCATCGAGCACCTCACCGAGCTGGGCGTGACGGCGCTGGAGCTGATGCCGGTCCACCAGTTCGTGAACGACCATCGGCTGGTCGACATGGGCCTGAACAACTACTGGGGCTACAACACGATCGGCTTCTTCGCCCCGCACAACGCGTACGCCTCCTGGGGCGACCGCGGCCAGCAGGTCCTGGAGTTCAAGTCGGCGGTGCGGGCGCTGCACGAGGCCGGCATAGAGGTCATCCTTGACGTGGTCTACAACCACACCGCCGAGGGCAACCACCTGGGCCCCACGCTGTCCTTCCGGGGCCTGGACAATCCGCAGTACTACCGCCTGACGGACGACCCGCGCTACTACATGGACACCACCGGGACCGGCAACTCACTGCTCATGCGGTCCCCGCACGTCCTGCAGCTGATCATGGACTCGCTGCGGTACTGGGTCACCGAGATGCACGTCGACGGCTTCCGCTTCGACCTCGCGGCCACCCTGGCCCGGCAGTTCCACGAGGTGGACCGGCTGTCGTCGTTCTTCGACCTGGTCCAGCAGGACCCGGTGGTGTCCCAGGTGAAACTGATCGCCGAGCCCTGGGACGTGGGCGAGGGCGGTTACCAGGTGGGCAATTTCCCGCCGCTGTGGACCGAGTGGAACGGCAAGTACCGCGACACCGTACGGGACCTGTGGCGCGGCGAGCCGCGCGCGCTGGCGGAGTTCGCGTCCCGGCTGACCGGCTCGTCCGACCTGTACCAGGACGACGGGCGGCGCCCGCTGGCCTCCATCAACTTCGTGACCTGCCATGACGGTTTCACGCTGCACGACCTCGTCTCGTACAACGACAAGCACAACCACGCCAACGGCGAGGACAACCGGGACGGCGAGAGTCACAACCGGTCCTGGAACTGCGGGGCGGAGGGCGAGACCGACGACCCGGCCGTCCTGGAGCTGCGCGCCCGTCAGATGCGCAACTTCATCGCCACGCTGATGCTGTCCCAGGGTGTGCCGATGATCAGCCACGGCGACGAGTTCGCGCGCACCCAGCGGGGCAACAACAACGCGTACTGCCAGGACAGCGAACTCGCGTGGGTGGAGTGGCCGACCGACGGGGTCGCCGGTGAGGCGGGTTCGGACGGGCAAGGCGGCCCTGAGGGCGATGCCCTGGCCGGTCTGCCCCGCGAGTTGCTCGCCTTCACGCGCGCGATGGTGTGGCTGCGGCGGGACCATCCGGTGTTCCGCCGGCGCCGCTTCTTCCACGGGCGGCCCGTGGAGGGCACCCACGACGACCTGTCGGACATCGCCTGGTTCACTCCGCAGGGCAAGGAGATGGCCCAGCGGGACTGGGACCGCG
Source organism: Streptomyces sp. R11 (assembly GCF_041051905.1). Classification (NCBI taxonomy): domain Bacteria; kingdom Bacillati; phylum Actinomycetota; class Actinomycetes; order Kitasatosporales; family Streptomycetaceae; genus Streptomyces; species Streptomyces sp. R11. The sequence goes on along the minus strand of NZ_CP163432.1, from coordinate 7,182,846 downwards.
CGCAGGCGTCGGCGCTGACGGTGTTCCTCAACGGCAACGCGATCTCGGAGCCGGGCGCGCGCGGGGAGCGCATCGGCGACGACTCGTTCCTGCTGATGTTCAACGCCTCCCCGAAGACCCTCGACTTCGTCGTGCCGGTCAACCACGGCCGCGAGTGGCAGGTGGTCGTCGACACCGCGCGCGCGGACGGAGTGCCGCCGGAGACGGCAGCGAAGGTGCAGGCCGGGGACCGGTTGACGTTGGTGGACCGCAGCATGACGGTGTTGCAGCGGCCGGTCTAGGGCGATGTGGCGGTGCGTCCGGGGTACGACGCCGGGCGCACCGCCAGCGCGATCGCACAGGCGAGCGCCGCGGCGAGGCTGGCGGCGCCGAAGGCCGTCGCGGGACCGTACGACTCGGCCAGCCGGCCGGTGACGGCGAGCGCGAGAGCCTGCCCGCCGACCAGCGCGCTCGTCGCGAACGCCATCGCCTCGGAGAGCCGCGCGGGCGGCACCACGCGCTCGGTGAGCCCGAACACCGTGATGAGGTGCGGGGCGTAGGCGACGCCGAGGACGGTGACGGTGACGTAGAGGGCGGGCAGGCCCTCCGTCCACAGCAGCGGGAGCGACAGCAGGAACGCGGCTGCCGTGGCTGCCCGCCAGCGGACGGTGAGGCCGAGCCGGGCGGGCACGGCGGCCATGGAGAGCCCGGCGACAGCGCTCATCACCCCCATGGCGGCGTAGACGAGCCCAGCCTGGTCCGGCTGTCCAAGGCGCTCGGTGAGGGCGGTGATGCCGGCTTGGCAGGCGCCGAACATGGCGCCCTGGAGAGCGAGGGCGGCTCGGAGGGCGTGGATGGATCGGGGGATGGGGGGCGGCGGGACGGGACCGTCTCCTCCTGCCGGCGACGCCGGGACGGGACCGTCCCCTCCCGTGGGCGCCGTCGGCACGGGACCGCCCCGCCCTGTGGGCGCCGTGGGGACGGCACCGTTCCGTCGCCCCGCAGGCGTCCGGACGGAACCCGACCGTCGTTCCGCCGACGCACCGACGGGTCCAGGCCGTGTCGCCACCGCCGTCCGATGCAACGCGAAGCCGCTGCCGCACAACGCCACCAACACCGCGGCACCACCCAGCGCGTACCCGGGATGCGCAGTCACGGCCGCCAGGCCGACCAGGGCGGGCCCCAGCACGAAGGAGACCTCATCCAGGGTGCTCTCGAAGGACAGCGCGGCGCCCACCGTCGAGTCGCGAGCCCCCGCACGGCGGGCGAGAGCCACGAGACGGGCGCGGGCCATCGGCCCGATCTGCGGCACCGTCGCTCCGGCCACCGCCCCCACCACGGCCAGCACCGCGGCCTCCAGCCCCGCGAGCGCACCGGCGACCAGCCCGGAGATCGCGACGGCGTTGGCGAGCGAGAAGACGAGCACGACCGTCCGCTGACCACGCCGGTCGGCGAGTCGGCCGACCAGCGGACCGCACGCCACCTGCCCGACGGCGAGCGCACCGCCGGTCAGCCCGGCGGCGGCCAGGGAGCCGCTCGTGCGCGCGACCAGCAGAACGCTGCCGAACTGGATCGTGGCGGTCGGCAGCCGAGCCAGGAAGGACATGACCGGCAGCACCGGCCCGGTCAGGCCGATCACCTCGCGGTAGGCCGCGGAGGAGCCGCGGCGTCCTGTCGTCCCTGTCTTTCCCATCACTCGAAGCTAGGCACGCGCGTGGGCCCACGTGGAGGGGACGATGACACGAAGGGCGGCAGGGCGGGTACGTAGCTTTCCATGACACCTGAGCGACCTGAACCGACGGTGCCGACCGCCACGTACCGGCTGCAGCTGCAGTCCTCGTTCCCTTTCGAGGCCGCGGCGGCGGCCGTGCCGTACCTGGCCTCGCTCGGCGTCTCGCATCTGCACCTGTCCCCCGTCCTGGAGGCGGTCCCGGGGTCGGGGCACGGCTATGACGTCGTGGACCACGCGCGCGTGCGCGAGGAACTGGGCGGCGAGGAGGGACTGCGCGCACTGGCCCGCACTGCGCGCGAACACGGTCTCGGCCTCGTCGTGGACATCGTGCCGAACCACATGGCCATGGCCCCGCGCCACAACCGCGCCCTGTGGGAGGTGTTGCGCGAGGGCCCCAAGTCGCCGTACGCGCGGTGGTTCGACATCGACTGGGAGGCCCAGGGCGGACAGGTGTTGCTGCCGGTGCTCGGGGGGCCGCTGGGCGAGGAGCTCGGCCGTCTGGAGGTGGACGGCGGCGTCCTGCGCTACTACGACCATGAGTTCCCGCTGCGCGAAGGCACCGAGCAACTGCCGCTGCCGCAGCTCCTGGACGCTCAGTGGTACCGCCCGGTGTGGTGGCGGCTGGCCCGTACGGAGCTCAACTACCGGCGATTCTTCAGCATCTCGGAGCTGATCGGGGTGCGGGTCGAGGACCCGGAGGTGTTCGAGGCCACGCACGCCAAGATCCTCCAGCTCCTTCACGAGGGCGTGATCGACGGGCTGCGCATCGACCACCCCGACGGCCTCGCCGACCCGGACGCGTATCTCCAGAGCCTCCACGAGGCGACCGGTGGGCGCTGGACGGTCGTGGAGAAGATCCTGTCGGACGGCGAGCACCTGCCGGCCTCCTGGCCCGTGGCCGGCACCACCGGCTACGACGCCCTGCGGCACATCGACGGCCTCTTCACCGATCCGGCGGGGTTCGGGGAACTCCTCGGCCAGTACCGGCGGTTCGCGGCCCCGCAGACGGACCGGGGCGGCGACTGGGAGGCGACCGTGCGGCGGGCGGCGTACAAGGTGCTCACGCACGAGCTGGCCACGGAGATCGACCGGCTGACGCGGGTGGCGAGCCGCCTGTGCGCCACGTCGCCGGAGCCGGCGCTGCGGGACCGGGCCCCCTGGGCGCTGCGCACCGCGCTGCAGGAGCTGCTCGTCCGGCTGGACGTCTACCGGCCGTACGCCTCCGGGGACGCGGCCCGTGTGGTCACCGAGGAGGCCGCGGCCGAGGCCCGGCTCGCCTTCGTCGTGCCCGAGGAGGCGGGCGCGGTCGATGTGGTGCGCGAGCTGGTGCTCGGGCGGGCCGGTGACGGACCGGACCACGTGGAGTTCCGGACGCGGTTCGCGCAGACGGCGTCGGCGTTGCGGGCCAAGTCCGTGGAGGACACGGCGTTCTACCGCTATGTGCCGCTGCTGTCGGCGACCGAGGTGGGCGGGAACCCGGGGAGCCCCGCCGTGTCGGCCGACGAGTTCCATGCCTACTGCGCGCGCGTGCAGCGCGACTGGCCCGTGACGGGGACGGTCGCGTCGACGCACGACACCAAGCGCAGTGCCGACGTACGGGCCGCGCTGGCCGTGCTCACCGAGTGCCCGGAGCACTGGGCGGACGTCCTGACGGAGGTGACCCGTGACGGCGAGGGCGTACCGGACGCGCAGCTGGCGTGGGCTGCCTGGCAGACGGTGTTCGCGCTGGGCGAGGCGGATGTGGACCGCGTTCAGGGGGCGCTGCTGAAGCATGTGCGCGAGGCCGGGCTGTTCACCAGCTGGACGGAGCAGGAACCGCCGTACGAGGAGGCGGTGGCGGCGTTCGTCGCCGCGGGGCCCTGCGGGGTGCCCGGCGAGCGCGTGGCCGCGTTCCGGAGCCGTATGGAGCCGCACATCCGGGCGAACCTGCTGGGCATGGCCCTGGCCCAGTTGACGATGCCGGGCGTGCCGGACGTCTATCAGGGCACGGAGGGCGAGTACCGGGCGCTGGTGGACCCGGACAACCGCCGGGGCGTGCGGTTCCCGCACCGGGACCCCGGTGAGAAGGGCGCGCTGACGGCGGCCGCGCTGCGGCTGCGCAGGAGGCGTCCCGAGGTCTTCGGTGACTCGGCGTCGTACGCGCCCCTGACCGCCGAGGGCCCGGCCGCCGCGCACTGTGTGGCCTTCGGGCGCTCCGGAGAGGTGGTCACCGCCGTGACGCGGCTGTCACTGCGGCTGGCGCAGTCGGGTGGCTGGCGGGACACGGTGCTGCGGCTGCCGCCGGGCCGTTGGGCCGATGTGCTGGCTCCGGAGCGGGAGTTCACCGGGCACGCGCGCGTGGAGGAGCTCTTCAAGGGCGTCCCGGTCGCGTTGCTGGAGCGGGTCGGTGAGCAGGCGGTCGAGCTGGAGGGGCAGTCGTAGAACGGCTTTGGAGCGGTAGTGAGGACCTCCGCGGAGAGCACGACCGTCCAGCGCGTACATGGGCACCCCGCGCCCTGCCAGAGCGCCGGCGACCCGGCTCGGGCCCGCGTGCGCTCCCGGGGCTCGTGCACACGGGCAGCGCGTGGTGACGAGCTCTGGCGCCCTGTGCGATCCGGCGCTCCCGGCGTCCGTTCATGCCGGTCGGCGGCCGGCGACCGGTGCGCAGTACCCCGGCCGGACCGACCTCGCGCCGCCCCCGGCTCCCGCTGCCCCCACGCGCCGGGGGTGAATGCAACTGGGCGCCCCCGGGAGCCTCCCCCGTGAAGTCCTTGACACGTAAACCAGACCGTGGGGTACTGCGGATTGCGAAGGCTGGGCGGACATGACGGGGGTGAGTCTCCTGCCGGAGCTGCGCTACCCCACGCTGACCGAGCTGGTCCTGTCCGCCCGCGCACTGGCCGCTCACCGACCGGGCCTGTGCACCATGAGACAGGTGGGGTCCTCCCGAGCGGGCAGACCCCTCCACCTGCTGTCCATCGGTCACGCCCGGCCCGCCGTCCTGGTGGTCGCCGGAGCGCACTCCAACGAACCGACCGGCGGGCCCACCCTCCTCGCGGTCGCCGAACGCGTCCTGGTCGAACGGGAGTTGCGCAGGGACATCTCCTGGCACTTCCTGCTGTGCGCGGATCCCGACGGGGCGAGCCTGCACGTCACCCCGGCACCCCGCAGCCTGCTCGACTACCACCGCGGCTTCTTCCGGCCCGCGGCCGAGGAACAGCCGGAGTGGGCACCGGCCACGCTGCCGGCCGACCGGCTGCCGCCCGAGACGCGCGCGCTGACCCGGGTCATCGACGAACTGCGCCCCTACCTCCAGGTGACCCTGCACGGCACCGATCTGGGCGGCAGCTGGGTGCAGTTGACGAAGGACGTCCCGGGCCTCGCCGAGCCGTTCGCGAAGTCCGCGGCCCAGCTGCACATCCCGGTGGAGACGGGCGCCTCGGACGCGGCCGGCTGGCCCGCGTCCGGACCCGGGGTGCATGTGATGCCGGCGCCTGGCGCGGGCGCGGCCTATCCGAGCATGCCGGACGACGCGCGCAGCAGCACCTGGTACCACGTGCACCGCTACGGCGGCCTGACCGCGGTCGTCGAGGTGCCGATGTGGGCCAGCGACCTGGTGGACGACCCCGCGCCGCATCCGGACCCGGCCGGCGCGATGCGGCGGCTGGCGGCCCGGCTGCTGCGGGACGCGCTGGAGGTGGAGCGGGTGCTCGCTGAGGCGCTTCCCCGCCTGGACGGCCTCGACGGGCCCCTGCTGCGGGCCTCGAAGTGGGCGCTGGAGCTGGTGCCAGGGCTGGCCGCCGACTGGATGCGCACGCCGCCCGCCGACAACACCATGGCGTACGTCGGGAGCGTGGACGCCTTCGGTCGCCGGCTGCCGCTGCGGGCGGCGGCCATGCTGCTGCGCGTCCTGCGCGAGGCCGACGACCGCGGGGCGCAGCGCCTCGAACATCTGGTGGCGACCTGGAGCGACGCCTTCGCCGAGCGCTTCCGGGCCCGCTGGGTGCCCCTGGAGCACCAGGTCGAGCACCAGTCCCGCACGGTCGTAGCGGCAGCGCTGCACGCGCGCGACCGGCCGACCTGAGCCGCGCCGACCTGAGCCGCGCCGGCGTGTGCGGTACGGCCGATGCGGCACGGCGTCAGTCGTCCAGCGCGAACACGGCTCCCGTCCGAGCACCCATCGCGCACCCGTTGGCGAATGTCTCCCGGTACTCGACCGGCCGTCCCTGCCACTCCCCGCGCGCGTGGACGGTCACCGGGGCGTAGATCATCGGGCAGAAGGCGTCCGCCGTCCGGAGCCGGCTGATGTCGCCGCCCACCTTCTCGAGCTCCGCGCAGGCCTCCGCCGCCTTCCCGTGGCCCTGCGGCGGGTCGCACAGCAGCAGCGTGCCGTGCGGGTCACCGTGGCGGGCGTCGCCCCGGGTGACCGTCAGGAAGAGCCAGTTCTCCGAGTCCGATTCCTGGGCCGCCGCCTGCGCCGGGGTCGCGCCGAGGAGGAGCATGGCGGCCGCCGCCAGCAGGCCGCCCCGTACCGCTTTCGCCGTGATTGATTGCGTCATTCCCGATGCATCGGCACGGCGGCCCCGGCATTCCACCCCGACTCACCCGAACGGGAGCACGCGGGCGCGTACCGTCCGGCGAGTTCGAACGCGGCGAGCACCACCCGCGCCTGGTACTCCACCTGCCGCGCGACCGGGATCCAGCGCGCCCCGCAGCCGTCGCGATAGTCGTCGCACCACTCGTCGAGAAGCCGGTCCAACTCCGGCAGCACCCCGGCAGGGTCGCGCCCGGCGCCCGTCACGAGCTGGTGCAGCAGTCCGGCGGTGCGCAGCGCGAGGCGCCGCCCGGCGATGCGCAGGGCGGCCAGATGGGCGGTGCTGAGCGGGGGAAGGGGGTGTACGCCGACCGGGTCCCGCACGTCGGGGTCCCAGGTGTTCGCGAGCCCTGGACAGACCAGTAAATAGTCGTCGACCGGGGCGAGCAGCCGGGCCGACTCCGGTCCGGCGGGCAGGTGGGGCCGCAGGCGTTCCAGCAGCCGCTGGAGCAGGAGGGTGTCGTGCCGGAGGGTGTGGCTCACCCTGCGCAGGACCGTTTCCTCATCGGCGGGCGGAGCACCGTCCTGCACGGCGGCCACACCCCACATGGGCGCCTCCACGACCGCCGTGACCGTGCCGTGCCGGTACGGATGGAACCACGTCGACTCCACGGCCGCCTCGGTGATGGCGGCGGCCAGGTCACCCCGGCGGGGCCTGGGGATCCGGTAGACGGCGGGGCCCAGTTCCGGCCAGTACAGGGTGTCGTAGGGGCCGAGCTCGCGCGGGATGCCGAGGCGGGCCGCCGTGTGCGCGATGCGCTGGGCGAGGCCGGGCAGGTCATGGGTCAGCTCGACGAAGCCGCCACCGACGTCGACGCCGTGCAGGGAGCACTGCAGGAAGGGCCGCAGTTCGTCCTGGAGTTCGAGCAGGGCGCGGGTCTCGGGCAGCGTGGCGGCGTCCGCACCGTCCGGCAGCCATTCGGGCTGCTCCAGGAATCCGGGCCGGAAGAAGTGCCGGAAGTAGTCGGCGAGGCCGTACGGCCCGTGCAGCCAGCCCTCGTTGCGGCGCAGGCCGTCGGGGTCGAGGCACAGCAGCAGGTTCCAGGTGGCGTCGGCGCCCTCGTGCAGGCGGGGGTCGGCGAGCACCCGTTCGGCCAGCCGCAGGACGGTGGCGCCGCCCACCGGCTCGTTGGCGTGCGGGCCGGCCACGACGAGGGCCTGGCGGCTGCCGTGGCCGACGGACAGCAGCCACAGGGGCGTGCCCGCGCGGGACGTGCCGACACGGCGCAGTCGTGCGTCACGGGGACGGCGGGCGACGAGCGCGGCCGCCCGGGCGCCCAGCTCGTCGACGGTCGGGTAGCGGAGGAGTGGCGGCAGGGCACACCTCCACAATGCGGTGCCGTCGGTTCACCTGGTGTGCATGGTGTACGCACAGTCAGTCACGACTTGGCCAGTACGTCAACACCACCGAGGGCAAAGGGACTTGAGTCAACGCTTCAAGCAAAGGGAGGCCCCGAGCCGCTGGCCGGCTCAGTTCGCGGCGAGCCGGAACGACATCCGGCCGAAGCCGACCTGGTCGCCCTCGCGGACCACGACGGCACCGATGACGCGCCTGCCGTTGACCGTGGTGCCGTTGGTGGAGCCGAGGTCACGCAGGACCCACAGGCCGGCCTGGTGGCTCAGTTCGGCGTGCACCCGGGACACCGTCTCGTGGGTCAGCCGCAGCCCGTTGGCGGGGTCGCGCCCTATGCGCAGCGGATGACCGGACCCGGGGTGGGGCAGCAGCAGCTTGGGCAGCCGCTCGGCCTGCCATGCCCTGCGCAGCCGTACGGTGAAGCCGGAGACCGCCTCGACGGTGCCGAACACCAGGCGGGACAGACGGCTCTCGGAGGGCAGGTCCGCGGTGAGCGCCGCTAGCTCGTCCGCACGGCGGGCGGAGAGGGCGAGTTCCATGCGGCGCACGAACGTGTCGTGCGACAGCCGTCCCATGGCGACGCCGTCACGCAGCACCTTCAGCGCCTTGTCGCGCTCCACGTCGGAGAGCCGCGCGGGGTACGTGTTGAACTCGAAAGACGACGTCACGCTGCTGATTGTCGGTCAGTGGACCCCCGGTGTCCAGAAAACGGGGAAACGACCACCACACGCGCGTGATCGCCGAGACAGGTCACGACACCCGCCGCAAAAGGGAAGATTCAAAAGCGGATTGATCTCGTTTGAAGCACCATGGACGGGCTACATCACGGTGAGCAGACGAAGGGGAACCGTCCGTGCAGTTCGAGGTGTGGGCACCGAAGGCCGGCCGTGTGACGCTCCATTGCGGGGACGCCACGCGCGCGTTGGAGCGCGATCCTGATCGAGCGGGATGGTGGTGGGGGGAGGCGGAGGCGCGGGACGGGACGCGGTACGGCTTCGCGCTGGACGACGGGCCGGTGCTGCCCGATCCGCGTTCGCGCCGGCAGCCGGACGGCCCGGACGGGCTCAGTGCGGTCGTCGACCACGGCCGCCACGAGTGGCGTACCGAGTGGGCAGGGCGACCGCTGCCCGGTGCGGTGCTGTACGAGCTGCACGTGGGTACGTACACGCGTGAGGGCACGCTGGACGCGGCCGCCGAGCGCCTCGGGCATCTCGTCGAACTGGGCATCACACATATCGAGTTGATGCCGCTGTGTCCCTTCCCGGGGCGGCACGGCTGGGGCTACGAGGGCGTCTCGCTGTGGGCCGTGCACGAGCCGTACGGCGGCCCCGAGGCGCTGAAACGCTTCGTCGACCGGGCCCACGAACTGGGCCTGGGCGTGGTCCTCGACGTGGTGCACAACCACTTCGGCCCGTCCGGGAACTATCTGCCCGTCTTCGGCCCCTACCTCACGGACACGCATCACACGCCGTGGGGCTCCGCGGTCAATCTGGACGCGCCCGGCTCGGACGAGGTGCGCACGTTTCTCGTGGAGAGCTCACTGGCCTGGCTGCGGGACTACCGGATCGACGGGCTGCGCCTGGACGCGGTGCACGCGCTGGTGGACACGCGCGCGTGCCACTTCCTGGAGGAACTGTCGACGGCCGTCGACGCCCTCTCCGCCGACCTGGGCCGGCCGCTGTGCCTGATCGCGGAGACGGACCTGAACGACCCTCGGCTCATCACCGCGCGCGAGGCGGGCGGCCTCGGTCTGCACGCCCAGTGGAACGACGACTTCCACCACACCCTGCACACCGCGCTGACCGGCGAGTCCCAGGGCTACTACGCCGACTTCGCGCGCGTTCCCATGGCAGGCCTCGCCAAGACCCTCACCGGCGGCTACTTCCACGACGGCACGTACTCGAGCTTCCGGGGCCGCCGTCACGGGCGCCCCCTGGACCGCACGCGCGTGGCGGCGCACCGCCTCCTCGGCTACAGCCAGACCCATGACCAGGTCGGCAACCGGGCCCAGGGCGACCGGCTCGCGGCCGTCCTCTCCCCCGGGCTGCTGGCCTGCGCGGCCACGCTGACACTGACGGCGCCGTTCACGCCGATGCTGTTCATGGGCGAGGAGTGGGCCGCGGGCACGCCGTGGCAGTTCTTCACCGACCACACCGACCCGGAGCTCGCCGAAGCCGTACGGCGCGGCAGACGGCGGGAGTTCGCGGCGCACGGGTGGGCCGAGGAGGATGTGCCCGACCCGCAGGACCCGGCGACCCGGGACCGCTCCTGCCTCGACTGGTCCGAGCTCGACAGCCAGCCTCACGCGCGCGTGCTGGCCTGGTACCGGCGCCTCATCGCCCTGCGCCACGAGCAGCCCGACCTCACCGATCCCGACCTCGCCGACACCAAGGTGGCCTACGACGAGCAGGGGCGCTGGCTCGCCTTCCGGCGCGGCGACGTACGCGTGGCCGTCAACCTCGCCAAGGAACCGGCGGCGATCCCGCTGGGGCCCCGGCAGGCGGCCGTACTGGCGGCGTGGGAGCCCGTGGAGGCGCCTGGCGCGGACGGGGTGCTGCATGTGCCCGGGGAGTCGGGTGTGGTGCTGTTGCAGGGGTGAGCGGGGCTGGGCGGGCGTGAGAGACCACGCGTCCCGCCCCTGCGACCAGCCCGCGCATGCGCCTGCGGGCCCACCCCTACAACTCCTCCTCCCCCTCGTCGTCCTCCCTGAGCTCCGTCACCCGCTCCAGCAGGATCGGCTCCCACGCGTGCATGAGCTGCGCTCTCAGCAGCGGTGGCGGTGACTCGCCCTTGCCGGCGAGGCGGTCCGCGAGGCGGACGACCGCGTCGCAGCGGGCGAGCCAGAGGCCTCGTAGGCAGGGTCGGGCCCCGTAGCCGGCGAGCGTGGCGGCGCGGACGGCGGCCGGGGAGCCGACGGCGAGAGCGAGGCCGGCGATGTCCTCTGCGGGGTCGCCGAGGACGGCGTCGGCCCAGCCGAGGACGCCGCGCACCCGGCCGTCGGCGCTGACCACGAGGTGGTCGCCGGTGAGGGCGTGGTGGACGAGGACGGCCGTCGCGGACTGGGCGGCGAGCTGTCCGGCGGCCTGCTGGGTGAGCTGGCGCACGCGGGCGGCGTCGAACTCGTCAGCGGCGTCGAGGCGGGCCGCGGCACGTTCTGCGGCCCGGCGCAGGGCCTCCAGGGAGCGCGGTGCGGCGCGCGGCACGCCCAGCGTCTCGGCCTGCCGTACCGGGACCTCGCGCAGCCCTGTGAGCAGCCCGGCCAGGTCGGCCTCGCCGACGGCGGACACGTCGTGCTGCCCGCCCGCCCCGCCGGGCACCTTGGTGTCCAGGGTGCAGGTCAGTCCGGGCGCCCACTCGCCGTACGCGACGCTCGTCGGCACCGTGACGGGTACGTGCGGGCGGACGAGGTCGCGCAGGCGCAGTTCGCGGCGCTGGCGGGCGGCGGCCTCACGGTCGGGGGCGAGGCGCAGCACATGGCGGGTGCCGACCCACCAGGTGGCGGGCTCGGCGCCCGCGGCGGCAGGGCGGACCTCGGGCCCGGCCGAGTGGTCCGCGCCGTCCTTGAGCAGGGAACGGACCAGTCGGCGGACGGTGTCCGCGGTGGGTGTCGGTGCCTGGGTCATGGTCGCGCCGTCGTCGCTCGGGGGTCTACGGGGGCCGGGCTCCTTGCTCCCGGATCGGTGGCCGGGTCAGTCCACTATGACCATCTCGCGGGTCGTGTCGTTGAGGCGCCGGCCGCCGTCCTCGGTGACCGTCACGATGTCCTCGATACGCACTCCGAAGCGGCCGGGCAGATAGATCCCGGGCTCCACGGAGAAGCACATGCCGGGCACGAGGGGCTGCTCCTCGCCCTCGATCATGTACGGCGGCTCGTGGGTGGTGACGCCGATGCCGTGCCCGGTGCGGTGGATGAAGTACTCGCCGTATCCGGCGTCCGCGATGACCGCGCGGGCCGCCCGGTCGACCTCCTGGCAGGCGGCGCCGGGCCGTACGGCACGGAAGCCGGCCTCCTGGGCCGCGCGCACCAGGTCGTGGACCCGGCGCTCCTCGTCGGTGGGTTCGCCGACGTGGACCGTGCGGGAGGTGTCGGAGCCGTAGCCGTCCTTCAGGCCGCCGAAGTCGAGGACGATCATGTCGCCGCGTTCGATCACGCGGTCACCCACCTCGTGATGCGGGTTGGCGCCGTTCGGGCCGGAGGCGACGATCGTGAAGTCGACCTGGGAGTGGCCGAAGCGGCGCAGCAGGTGGGCGAGGTCGGCGGCGACCTCGGACTCGCGGCGACCGCTGAAGGGAACCTTCCGGATCTCCTCGAACGTTGCGTCCGCGGCCGCACCCGCTGCCGCCAGCAGCTCCAGCTCGGCGGCGTCCTTGACGGCGCGCAGCATCGGCAGCGCGTCGGTGAGGGAGGCGTAGGAGGTGCCGGGCAGCGCCTTCTGCAGGGCCAGCAGGTGCAGGGCCCAGGCGTTGTCGCTGATGCCGAACCGGCCGCTCGCGTCGAGGAGGGCGGCGGTGGCGGCGTAGGGGTCCTTGCCGTCGGTCCAGTCGCGCAGGGTCAGGCCGGGCGCGCCGGTGGCCTGCGCGGCGTCCGGGGCCTCCAGGGCGGGGACGACGAGGACGGGGTCCCGGCCGGGGACGAGGACCAGCAGCGTGAGCCGCTCGGTCTCCGCGGGGGGCGCGTAGCCGGTCAGCCACACCAGGTCCGGGCCGGGGGCCACCAGCAGCCCGGCCAGGCCCGCGTCGGCGGCCGCCCGCGCGGCACGTTCCATACGGGCCTTGTAGTCGTCGGCGGTGAAGGGCGCGGGTGCGGTGCCGGTCATCCGGGCCTCCCTGGGCGCGTGAAAGGACTACGGGCAGCATCCTGCCCGTACGGAGGGGGCGGCGCGAGCCGATCGGCGGGTCTTTCGAGCGGCTCGTCGGGAAGCCCGGGCGGGCGTGGCGTCAGCTGTCCAGTGCCATGCGGACACCGAGGAGGAGCAGCACGCCTCCGGAGACCTGTTCCAGGCGCCGGCGCACGCCCGCGCGGGACAGCACGTTCTTCATCCGGCCGACGAACCACACGTAGAGGCCGTAGTAACCGACTTCGTAGACCGCCCAGAGTGCGGCGAGGCCGATCATGGTCGGCAGGTGCGGGGCGCCTTCCGGGACGAACTGCGGGAGGAAGGACAGGGCGAAGACGGCCGCCTTGGGGTTGGCGAGGTTGAGCAGCAGCCCGCCACGGTAGGAGGCCCAGCCGCTCTTCTGCGTGCCCTCCCACGCGGTCTCGTGCTCCCCCTTCGCGCGGCGGGCCTGTCGCAGCGCCTGGATGCCGAACCAGACGAGCACGACGGCGCCGACGATCCGCATCACGTCGTACGCCACCTCGGAGGCCGTCAGCAGCGCGGTCAGGCCGAACGCGGCGACCACGCCCCAGACGAAGACCCCTGTCTCGTTGCCGAGCACGGTCAGGAATCCGGAGCGTCTGCTGTGCAGCGACTGCTTGATGATCAGCACCGTGCTGGGCCCCGGCGAGGCGGCGACGAGGGTGCAGGCTCCCAGGAAGGCGATGAGGGTGGTCAGCATGGGGTCATCGTGGCCCGGCCGGCGGAACGGGACCAGCGGATTTCGCGGACTCCCCCTCAAGCCTTCGCTTGAGACGCGTGGCGGTCAGGTGACGACGCCCGGGATCGCCGTCAGCTGCTGGTAGCCGCCGCTGCGGTGGCGCACCGTGAGGGTGACCTCGCGGCCCGGGCGGGCCCCGGCGACGGCTCGCGCGAGGTCGGCGGCCGAGTCGATGCGGGTCCTGCCGAACACCAGGAGCACGTCACCGCGGACCAGGCCGGCCGAGTATCCCGGTCCCGGGACATGGACGCCGACGAGCAGGGCGCCCGGCTTCTCGGCGTCCACGGCCTCCACGCCGAGAGTGGCGACGGCGGCTGGACGCGGCGAGGAGGTGGGCGTCGGGGATGCGGGGGCGGAGGAACCGGGTGGTGCCGACTCGGACGGGCTTCCGGGGGCACCCAGGCCCGCTTGTCGCTTCAGCTCGGCGAGCTTGCTCATGCCGATCACCGTGGCCCCGAGGGTGCCGAGCCCGACCCCGGACAGGATCAGGACCATTCCCGCCAGGAGCGCGCACAGCAGGGTCGTGAGCCGTCGGCCGCGCCGGTGGGGCGCGGCGTGCGGACGCCGTGCGCCGGGGGCAGGCTTGGCCTCTTCGCCGGGCCCCTGACCTGGCATGGGCTTGGGTCGCAACGCAGTCTGTTCCATCGGATCGCCTCCGGCTGGTGACTACCCTGCGCACCGGCGCACGACGAGCCACGATCGAGTGAGACTGACCGGTGGTCAAGAACGGGAAGCCATAGGCGTCACGGCGGAGAACAGGACGTCAGGGAGGGGCGGCGGAGGGGCAGGCCTGCCTCAAGCGGGTTCGAGCAACGCCTCCGCGACCGCTGCCGACGCTCCTCGGAGGGCCCCGGCGTACACCAGTTCCGTCCGGTGTACGACCCGCGGCTCCGTGAGCGGTACGGCGACCGCGCCGGGCACCCCGGTGGCCACCGGGCGCGGCAGCAGGGTCAGGCCGTGGCCCGCCGCGGCCAGGGCGGTGAGGGCGTGGATGTCGGTGCCCTCGTAGCGCAGGGCGGGGCGGAAGCCGTGGCCGCCGTTCGCGGCGCGGAGGTGGGCGAGGGGCAGCCCCGCGTCGGGGGCCTCCAGCCAGCGCGCGTCGGCCAGGTCGCCGAGGCGCAGGCCGGTGCGCCGGGCGAGCGGGTGGGTGTCGGGCAGGAGGACGCAGACGGGCTCCTCCCCCACGCCGTACGTCGTCAGCGGGGCCACATCCGGCAGTCGCAGGGGGTCGCTGGGGGCGGCGAGGCCGTCGACGAGGCCGAGGTCGGCCGGGCCGGTGGCGACGGCAGCGGGGACCTCGTCGCGGGGCAGCACGCGCAGGGTCACGCCGGAGGCCGGAAGCGCGGCAAGGATGCGGGGTCCGAGTGCGGTCGACGCGGTCGCGAGCGTGAGTCCGCGGCCGGGCGCGGCCGCCATCCTTACGACGTCCGCGCGGGCCGCCTCCAGGCGCAGCAACAGCGGGCCCGCGTGTTCGAGGAGCCGCTCACCGGCCGCCGTGGGTGCCACGGGGCGACGGGTGAGCAGCGGAGCGCCGAGGTCCTGTTCGAGCGCGGCCATGTGCTGGGACACCGCCGACTGGGTGTAGCCGAGCTCGCGGGCGGCCTCGGAGAACGAGGCGAGACGCGCGACGGTGACGTAGGTGCGCAGCAGGTGCGGGTCCATGTGCCAGAGCATCCCGCACGCCATCAGTGCTGCTTATCGGAGGTCCAGTAATCATCGTTGGACGTGAAGGACGGGCCGCGCCCAGGATGACGGCCATGACGAACACCGCTGCTCGAGCAGCAACGACCGCAAGGCTCGCGCTGGTCGGGGACCGCTCCCCCAACGTCGCCTCGCACACGCGCGTGCCCGTGCTGCTGGAAGCCCTCGCCGAGCGCGAACGGCTCGTCCTGGACGCCTACTGGATCCCCTCGCAGGACGCGGTCGCCGACGACGCCGTGCGCGGCTTCGACGCCGTGTGGGTGTTGCCGGGCAGCCCGTACCGGAGCGAGGCGGGTGTGCTGTCCGCGATCCGCACGGCGCGCGAGGAGAGGATCCCGTTCCTCGGCACCTGCGGCGGCTTCCAGCACGCACTCCTCGAGTACGCCCGCGAGGTGTGCGGGCTGTCCCGGGTCGCCCACGCCGAGAACGACCCCGACGCGGACGACTTCCTCATCGAACCCCTGGCCTGTTCACTGGTCGGCCACGAAGCGGTGGTCCGGGTCGAGCCGGGCTCGCTCGCCCAGTCGGTGATCGGCTCGGAACGGACGGTCGAGCGGTACTTCTGCGCCTACGGCCCCTCCCGCCACCTCGACACCCTCCGCGCGCACGGCCTGCGCTTCTCGGGGCACGACGAGGACGGTCTCGTCCGGATCGCCGAACTGCCCGGCCATCCCTTCTTCCTGGCCACGCTCTTCCAGCCGGAACTGTCCGGCGACGGCCCGCGCCCGCACCCGATCGTCCGGGCGCTGGCACGAGCCGCGGTCGAGCACGCGGCACGGAGGGTCTCCACGCTCGCGTGAGGCCCGCATGTCCCTCCACCGCGCACGCGCGCGTGACGCCCGCTCGTCCATCGCCGCGTCACGCACGCGTACGTCAGCCCGTGCCCCTGCAGCCGTACGTCAGCCCGTGTGTCCCTCCCCGTGGCCACCGTGTCCGCCGCCGTGATCGAACTTCAGTGCCTCGGCGGGCATGACGACGAAGGGCCGCATCATCCCCATGTCCTCGTGCTCGAGGAGATGGCAGTGGTACATGAGCCGGCCGTACGCCCCGTCGAACCTGCCCATGACGCGCAGCATCCGGTTCCCCGGCACCCGGAAGACGTCCTTGTATCCGCGTTCGTTGGGTGCCGGCGGGATCGCGGTGGCGGCGTCGTACCGGATGGGGCTGCGGGTGCCGCCCACTGCCGGGTCGAAGCCCGAGACGTCATAGGCGTCCCGGCCCAGCAACTGGAAGTCGGCCAGGTGGATGTGCATGGGGTGGACGATCGGCGCAAGGTTGAGGAAGCTCCACTGCTGGTGGCTGCCCTCGGCGATGGTGAAGCCGAGCCCGTCGTCGAACGTCCGGGCCGTGCGCCGGTAGGTCTTGGTCTTCCCGTCCGCTCCGGTGACCTGGATGACGCCGTCGGTGGGGACCTGGATGTCGCCCGGGTCCTCGACCTCCGCCATCTCCCACATCTCCGGGTGCCCGCCGGCCCTACGTGGCGGGCGGGGTGAGCACGATCAGCCGGTGGCCGTGCTCGATGTCGTGCGTGAGCCGGCGGAAGGAACCGGACACGGCGTGCGGTCTCGGCGGGATGCCCGAACCCAGCGCGAGCTCCGAGGAGTTGCGGGACTGGGCGCAGGGGCTCGACGACTCGCTGTTCGGTACGACCCGGCGGACGAGCCGGTGTCCACCTGGACCGACCTGGCCCGGGACCAGGGCATGAAAGCTCGCCCGGGTGACGCTGATCCGCGAACTCGACGCGATCGTCATGGACCAGAGCAGACTCCGCCGGCCCGACGCTCCGCGGGTGTTGACCACGGCCCCGCTGGGCGCGCTCGCCCACGACTTCGAGGAGCTCGGTGACCGCACCCAGGCCCTGCGCGCTCAGCGGCTCCACACCGCGTTGCAGGAGAAGGCCTGGGACGGGGTCTCGGCCCGCCTCAACCAGGCCGTCTGGATCGTGAGGACGGTCAACTGGCGCAAGCTGTACAGACGTTGGCGGCGCTGCGGGAGATCCTGGCAGCCCCCGGAGACGACTCCCTGCGTCACTGGGAAGGCGTGAACCTCGGCCGCTTCACAGCCGAGGAGCACTACCGGCTCACCCACGCTCTGGCCGACGCGCACCTCCCCGACGAGGCCCGCTCGCTCCTCCCGGCCGCCGACGCGATACTCGGCGAGCTCTCGGAGAACGCCGCCAAGGGCGCCCGGAAGCTCGCCGAGGAGACGGCCGCGCGGGTGCGCGAGCTCACCTGAGGACGGGCACGGCCGGCGGGCGGCCCGGCACGAAGCCGTGTGCCCGGCGCGACAGGTACTCGGCCTTGTAGCGGTCGACCTCCCGGTGCCAGTTCAGGATGCCCGCCAGCCAGTTCTGGAGGTCGACCACGTAGTTCGCCATGATCTCCCGAGCTTCCTCCGAGAGCCCGAAGTCCTCGTACACGATGGGCAGTTCGTGCGCGGCCACGTGCTCGAACTGCTGCATGCGCTGGGTCATCAGGTCGTGGACGACGTCCAGGGCGGCCGGGTAGTCGATGCCGAAGAAGTTCTGTACGACGAGGATCGCGTTGTGGATCTCGCCCTCGTACTCGATCTCCTTCTGGTACGAGAAGACGTCGTTGAGGAGACAGGCGTAGTCGACGGCGGCGTTCTCCAGCGAGCGGACCGGACCGCTGCGGTAGACCTCGGGTGGGACGGCGGGGCCGTGACCCATCCGGCACAGGCTGAGGGTGAGGTCGGAGCCGAAGGTGGCGCGGCGCATCTCCAGGTAGTCGACCGGGTCGGGGATGCGGTGCTGCATCTGGTTGGACAGCTCCCACACCCAGCTCTCGGTCATGACGTTGACCGCGTCCTTCAGGAAACGCCGGTCCTCGGGGGTCATGTCCGCGGTCGTGCGCGCCCACAGGTCGGCGAGGCCGCGCTCCATGGCGTTGAGGGGCACGGTGGCCTCCTCACCGTCGAGGGGCATGCAGGCCGCCAGGCGTTGTGTGGTCAGCCGGGCGGCGGCGAGGTCGCGGCGGTGGCCGAAGACGAGGGGGTAGTAGTCGTCTCCGTAGGTGCCCCAGGCGAGCCAGTGGGAGCTGAGGTCGAGGGCCTCGGGGGTGGCGTCCGGGTCGAGTCCCGCCGCGCACAGCGGAAGGTCGTAGGCGGCGAGTTTGTCCTCGTCCCAGACACCTTCCTCGAGGATGCCCATGCGGTGCGTCCACTCGGTCAGGCGGTGCCGTGCACCCTCGAGGTGCGGGCTGAGCTCCAGTTGGAAGGGCATGTAGAACTCGGGAAGCCGGGACGGGCCGACCTTCTGGAACGGCACGTGCGTGTAGGCACGCAGGCGTTCGGCGCCGGCCGACGCGAGCAGCGCGCCGACGTCAGCGGCGGAAGTGCCCGGACCGGTCAGGCCCTTCCAGGGCGCCGTCGGTTCGGCGCGCGCGTTCATGTACCGGCTGGAGCGCATGTGCCATTCGTGGCCGCCGGACTGCCAGTCCTGAAGCCCCTGGGTGTACGCGGCGACGGCGGCGACCTCGCCGGGGGTGAGCCCCTTCTCCAGCGCCACGGCGGGCACCTCGGTGAGGGCGGTGTGCTCGAACTGGTGGAGGCGGGAGGTCAGGACGTCGTTGACGGTGTCGGCGGCCTCCTGGGTGGTGCAGCCGAAGAAGGTCTCCAGCACCAGAACACCGTTGCTGAGCTCGCCCTCGTCCTCGACCTCGCGCTGGTAGGAGAACAGGTCGTTGCGCAGGTGCACGGCGTCCGAGAACGTCTCCATCAGGACCCGCAGCGGCCTCGACTCGACGACGGACGCGGGAACTTCGGCCGTCGCGTACTCCACAAGACCGGACGACCAGGGGGCGCCGCCCACCTTGCGGCGCATCTCGATGTACTCGACCGGGTTGGAGACCCGGCCCTCGTTGATGTTGGACAGCTCCCACAGGGACTCGTTCAGCAGGTGCTCGGTGGCGACGGCGAAACGGCGACGCCAGTCGGCCGACATCGAGGGCACCGTGCGCGTCCACAGGTCGGCGAGGCCCGCCTCGACCGGGTTCTGCGGCTCCGGCATCGGGGTCGACAGGTCCATCGGCATGAACAGAGGCAGCCGGTCGAGGTAGGCCTTGCCGCCGGCCCGGTCCTGAGTGCGCTTGAAGATCTCCAGGAAGTGGTCGTCGAAGAAGAAGACCCACACGTACCAGTCGGTGATCAGGGAGAGCGCGGGGCCGTCGCACTCGGGGTGGGTGTAGGCGCAGAGCAGGCCGTAGTCGTGCGCGTCCAGATCGGCCTGCTCCCAGATCCCGGACCCCTCCAGCATGCCCATCTCGCGCGCCCACTCGGTCGAATGGGCTCGGGCCTCGTCCACATGTGGGTTCAGCCGCGCGGGATACGGCATGTAGAAGTGCGGGAGTTCGAAGGGCTGCTGCGTCATGGCCGGGCCCTACCCCTGGGCCCCAACGGGCATCCGCGGCGCGGGACATGATCACACCATCGCGTGAATCGCGGGTGAATCCGGGAGTTCTCGACGGACCTTGCGGCGTTCATCTCTACGCGCGCAGACTTTTCGAGCCTCATGTTCCCCGTGTCCCCCTCCCTCCCCGGAGTCGCGATGAACCACACCGGATCACTCTCCCGCCGCACGGCACTCGCCTCCCTCGCCGGGGCGGCGCTGGCCACGACCGCGGCGTTCCCGGCCTCGGCGGCCGAGCGGCACGGCCGCCGGTCCGTACGGTTCGCCACCTTCAACGCCTCCCTGAACCGCGGCACCGAGGGCGCACTGATCACCGACCTGTCCACGCCGGACAACGCCCAGGCGCGCAACGCCGCCGAGACCATCCAGCGGGTCGACCCGGACGTCCTGCTGATCAACGAGTTCGACTACGACGAGCGGGGCAAGGCGGTCCGCCTGTTCCTGCGCAACTACCTGTCCGTCGGCCACAACGGGGCCGAGCCGATCCGCTTGCCGTACCACTTCACCGGCCCGGTGAACACGGGCGTCGCCTCCGGTGTGGACCTCGACGGGAAGAACGGCGCGGTCACGACGCCCGGTTCGGACGCGTACGGGCAGGACGCGTACGGCTACGGCTGGTTCCCGGGGCAGTACGGCATGGTCGTCCTGTCGAAGTACCCGATCGACACATGCGCGGTGCGCACCTTCCAGCGCTTCCTGTGGCGGGACATGCCGGGCCACGTGATGCCCACGGGCTACTACAGCGACGAGGCCCGCGCGATCCTCCGCCTGTCGTCGAAGAGCCACTGGGACGTGCCGGTGCGCATCGGCCACTCCACGGTGAACTTCCTGGTGTCGCACCCGACGCCGCCCACCTTCGACGGCACCGAGGACCGCAACGGCCGCCGCAACCACGACGAGATCCGGCTGTGGGCGGACTACATCGGCGGGCGCCGGCGCAGCTCCTACCTCTACGACGACAAGGGCGTGCGCGGCGGACTGCGGTCCGGGGCACGGTTCGTGATCGCGGGCGACAACAACGCCGACCCGTACGACGGCGACAGCTACGCCCACGCGATCCGGCAGCTGCTCGACCACCCGGCGGTGCACCTCCCGGCCACCCCGCCGGCCAGCGCGGGCGGCGTCGAGGCGGCGAAGCTCCAGGGCGGCGCCAACGCCTCGCACCTCGGCAACCCGGCGTACGACACGTCCGACTTCGGCGACACCGCGCCGGGGAACCTGCGCGTCGACTACGTCATCCCGTCCAGGGGCCTGATACCGGGCGCGAACGGCGTCTTCTGGCCGGCCTCCGACGACCCGCTGTACCGGCTGGTGGGAGACGGGAAGACGGTGCCGACGTCCGACCATCGGCTGGTGTGGCAGGACGTGCGCGTGGGCTGAGCCGAGCGGCGCGGGCACGGACAGGTGACGGCTCTCGGACGCCCTACCTGTTGCGCACCGCTCGCCCCACCTCCGACCTCAGTGCGACGAACTCCGCGAGGCCTCGGGTCGTGTTCTGGTCCCGGGTGCCGGGGAGTTCGACCGGCTGGTCCAGGACGACCTCGGCGCCCGGTCCCGGGGACAGGACGACGACGCGGTCGCCCAGGTACACACTCTCGTCGATGTCATGGGTGACAAAGACGATCGTCGTGCCGTCGGTGCGGTGGACCTCCAGCAGGAGGTCCTCCAGATCCTCCCGGGTCTGGGCGTCCAGGGAGCCGAAAGGTTCGTCCATGAGGAGCAGGGAAGGGCGGCAGACCAGGCACGGGCGATGGCCACGCGTTGCTGCATGCCGCCCGAAAGCTGCCAGGGGTGGCGGCGGGCCGTGTCGGTGAGGCCGACCCGTGCCAGGATGCGGTCGGCCTCGGCCCGGCGCTCCGCTCTCGGCAGGCTCCTGCGGCGCAGCGGGAGCGCCACGTTCTCGCGGACCGTGAGCCAGGGGTAGAGGGAGCGGGCGTAGTCCTGGAAGACGACGGCCAGGTTGTCGGGGACACCGCGCACGGGTGTGCCGTCCAGGGTGATCGTGCCGTCGTACCCCGGTAGCAGCCCCGGCCAGTGCTGCCACGCCGGCGACGCCCGCGCCGATGGTCCGCTGAAGCGTGGACTTTCCGCAGCCGGACGGGCCCACGACCCACGACGTACCGGAGTTGGCCGTTCGGCACGGTGAGGGTGATGTCGTGCAGCACCTGGTGGTCGCCGTAGTGCTGGCCGACCTCGTCCAGGCGGAGCACGGATGTCCCTGCGCAGAGGTTGCAGGGGGCGTACGGGTCATGCGGTCATCGTCCTCCCTGTGCCGATGAGCCGCTTCTCGACCGCCAGCAGGGCGGTGCTGAGGAGATGGCCGAGGGCGCCGAGCAGGACGAGCGCCGCCCAGACCGTGAGCAGGTCGGAGCGGAAGTGGGCGCCGGTGAGGGTGAAGCCGATGCCGTTCGCGGTGCCGGGAAGCAGCTCCGAGAACACCATGAGGATGAGGGAGAGGGACAGGCTCAGGCGCAGCCCGGCGAAGATGCGGGTGCTCTACCGGGAGGTCCTGCGGGTACTGCCCGTCCTCAGGACAGCGGGAGAGCCCAAGCGGCTGGTGTCGAACTTCATCAACGGGCTCAAGTCCCTGCCGGTGCGGATCGGTTGAGCCGAAGCGATGCGACGGCGCGGGGTCGTCATGTCCGCACCTGGATCAGCGCATGCGTCCCGCCTGTCCGCCACTTCTGGCCCTCCGCCGCCACCAGCGCCGCTTCCGTACGGGCGTCCAGGCCGGTGATCACATCGGACTTCAAAGTGCGCAGGGCGGCCACCGGGCCGGGGAAGTAGGCGGTGACGTCGGCAAACGGTGTGGTCGGCGACCAGAGGCGGTCGCCGACCAGGCGCCGGTAGTTGAGGTCGCCCTTGACGATGGTGAGCGTGGCCGCGGCGAGCTCGTCGCGGAGGTCGCCGGGCATCGCGGCGTAGGGCAGCGGGGCGCACGAGAAGGGGTGGGCTCGGACGGTGAGGCGCCCGTCCGTCATCGCCGACCACAGGACCTGGCCGTACGACGCGGCCACGCCCTGCGCCGCCGTCAGCCGGCGCA
Organism: Streptomyces sp. R11; assembly: GCF_041051905.1. Classification (NCBI taxonomy): domain Bacteria; kingdom Bacillati; phylum Actinomycetota; class Actinomycetes; order Kitasatosporales; family Streptomycetaceae; genus Streptomyces; species Streptomyces sp. R11. Next base: position 7,160,440 of record NZ_CP163432.1, on the reverse strand, counting down.
GGGCGTCGAGCACGTCGGCGTGCGTGGCGTCGGAGACGTAGTACGGGTACGCCTTGATGTGCAGGACGGCCCGGCCGATCCGCCCCTGGGTGAGGAGGTGGGCGATGAGGAGCAGGTCGGGGACGAGTTCGCGGCCCGCGTTGTCGGCGATCAGACACAGGGTGGCGGAGCCGGACGGCGGGAGCAGGGACCAGAGGGTGTCGCTGTCGTCGGCCACCAGGGGCGGGGTGTCCGAGGAGGCCTCGTCGGGTCCGGCCGACAGGCGGAAACCGAGGTCGGCCCGGTTGCCCCACAGGGAGCCGTGCAGCAGGGCCCGGTCCTGTTCGTCGGCGGGCCGGTCCGCGAGGTCGTCGAGGGCGGCGAGCTCCTCGTCCGTCTCCGGGGCGCCGAGTCCGGCCGCCTTGGAGGGGCGGAAGGGGTCGATGCCCTGCCAGGGGCCGGGAGTGAAGTACCCGACCGCTTCGAGGAGTTGGCGGTAGAAGTAGCTCTCGGACCACAGCCACGGTACGTCGAACCAGGACCGGCCGGCGTGGGCGTCGGCGTCCCAGGCCGTCCAGCGGTCCCGGTCGTGCGCGTCGGCGGGCAGCGGTTCGATCACGCCCTTGGTGCAGCTCGCCAGGAGCACGTCCAGCGCACGGTGCTGCTCGGGGCCGTAGGGGAAGGATTCCCGTACCTGCCGGATGATCGCGGGGTGCCGTTCGGCGAGGACGCTGTGCGGGAACGAGCCGGGTTCGTTCCCGAGGAGCACGGGCGCGGGCGGGGTGTCGGACCTCTCGGGCATACGCGTCACCGTATCGCGCGGGTCAGGCCTGTCATACGGCTCTGATCTCCCGCTCCAGCTGTGTCGCGAGGGTGAGGTAGCGGGCCCGGCGGGGCACCGGGACCAGGCCGCGGATCATGATGTGCCACATCTCTGCCACCCTGCGGGGCTGGCGGGTGACGGGTTCCAGGGAGCGGCCGACGACGCGGGTGCCGACGAAGAAGCACACGAGCGAGTTGGCCGCGGCCTCGGCGTCGATGTCCGGGTGCAGGTCGGACTCCTTGGCGGCGGCGAGGAGTTTGCGGGTGGTGATGTCCAGCAGCTCGGTGAAGGGGTGCCGCAGGGGCGGCCGTATCACCACTCCCCCGGTGGCGAGACGCAGACCGGCCCGGGGGATGGGCCCCTCGACGGACAGCCGGGCGATGCCGAACGTCGTGCGCATCAGGGCTTCCAGCGAGGTGTAGCCCCGGCCGTCCATCTCCGCCGCGACCTGACGCGACGCGCGGGACTGGAGCTCCATGATGGCCTGGGCCAGGTCCTCCTTAGCCGCGAAGTGGAAGTACAGGGCGCCCTTGGTGACTTGGGCGTGCTCGACGATGTCGCTGAGACTTGTCGATTCATAGCCGTGACGGTCGAACAGTTCGGCGGCGGCCGTGAGGATCGTGGTGCGGGTCTGTTCCGCGCGTAACTGCCTCGCCATCAGCTGAACTCTCCTGGGGCCGGAAAAGAACGGGTCGCGCCGTTTGTTTCTTACTCCCCGTACACGATAGCTCAGGCCTCCTCGGTGCCCACCCCGCACTCGAAAACCGTCGACTTTCCCTGCCGTCCCACGACTTGCACGTTGGTGCCGTCCAGACCCGGTTCATCCACGGCCTCTATCCAAAGAGGCAGGTCGAGTTCGGCGTACTGGTGGAAGACGGCATGGAAGGAAGCAGGCCTGCGGGAGGACTTTTTGGTCCTGGCCCGGATGGCCTGGCGGACGGCTTCCAGCAGGAGCATGCCGGGCACATGATCAAGTGGATGATCAAAGAAAACAGCATGGCCGGTATCGACTCGCAGCTGCCAGCGGTCGGGGAGCTCGGCCGGCGCGAGGACGACGTCCGCGGGCAGGGCGCGGTCCACGGCAGAGGGCGGCAGAGCGGGAGGGACGGGCAGCACGGACACGGTGGCCGCGGTGCGCCCGCCGCGCAGTCGGCGGTAGACGGCTGCGCTGGCCCAGGTGGCGGCCACGTGTGCGGTCCCGACGCGTCGGCCGCCGAGCCGTATCTCCGCGTCGTAGCGGAATCCGGCCGGGCGGCCGCCGCGGCGGGTGACGTCGGAAACCGTGATGTGGAGGACGGGTTCGGCGGGTGCCGGGCCGATGGCCAGGCGCTCGGGACTCGTGGTGATCCGCAGTTCGGTGAGCACGAACTGGTGGCCCAGCGGAACTTCGTAGCCGGTGTGCGCGATGAGTGTGCCGGCCTGGCGGACGGTCTCGGCGACGAGCAGCGGCTCGTATGCCGACCGGTCCGGCGACACGTGTAAATGGTGAGCGCGCGGCCATTCGGCGAAGACGGTGAACCGGTCCGCTTCGGTGCTGGTCGCACCGGTGAGAAACGTTTCCGCGACCGAGGCACGGTGGACGAGCTGGCGAGGTACGGTGGCGGTCAGGCCTTGCGGTGCCACCGGGGTCTCAGTGAGTGGAGTCGTGGCGAGTTGCCGCGGATGAGGCATGTCCCCTCCTTGGGTCCCCCCGTGTGTGCGCTGACGACGGCGAGGTGCCCGTGCCGCGAGCGTTAGAGTACGAGGCGACCGGTTTGTTTTCAATGCGGCCTTGGGTCGCCCGGCCGTGCCCGAACCGCTCCGGCGCACGCCCGGCGCACAGGTCGACTCGGCGCGGCGGAGGGGCTGTTATGGCGAGGCAGGAGCGCGCCATCAGAACGCGGAGGGTGATTCTGGAGGCCGCGGGCGCGGTCTTCGACGAGCACGGGTACGCGGCAACGACCATCTCGATGGTCCTGGAGCGGGCCGAGGTCACGAAGGGCGCCCTGTACTTTCACTTCCCCTCCAAGGAATCCCTCGCCCAGGCCGTGCTGGACGAGCAGATGCCGTTCGGCGCGGTGCCGCCGCAGCCGTGCAAGCTGCAGGAACTCGTCGACATGACCTTCGTGTTCGGGCAGCGGCTGATCGGCAACTCCCTACTCAAAGGCAGTGTGCGGCTGGCCGTGGACCAGAGCGCTCCGCCCGGTGTCGACGACGCCGCGCCCTTCCGGCAGTGGGCGGACCATCTGGTCGGGCTGCTCGAACAGGCCCGTGATCAGGGCGAGTTGCTGCCCACCGTGGTACCGAGGCAGACGGTGGAGCTGCTGGTCGGGGCGTTCGCGGGGCTCCAGTTGATGTCCCTGGCGCTGACCGATCGGGAGGATCTGGCGGAGCGGATCTCGGTCCTGTGGGGACACATCCTGCCGAGCGTCGCGGTGCCGGGTCTGCTGACCGGTATCGACCGCGAGCCAGACCGCGGGCTTCGGGTCCTGGCCACTCTCGGCGAAGCCGGTGTCGAGCAGACCGACATGGACCTGTCCGTACGCTGAGTGCACAACCACCGACCGGAGTGACGGTTTCCGTCACTCCGGTCGGTGCCCTGACGAACGGCGGGCCGGCCGATGCCCCATCCGCACCGGCCGGCCCGCCCGCTTGTGGTGACCGTTCGCTCAGAAGGTCAGCTTCCAGCTGTTGAGCCGGCCCGTGTCCTGGGCCGCCGTGTCCTGGACGCGCAGCTTCCAGGTGCCGTTGGCGGTCTCGCTCGAGGCGTTCACCGTGTAGGTGGCGCTGACGTTGTCCGCGGAGTCCGAGGAGCTGGACTTAAGGCGGTACGTCGAACCGTCCGGGGCGACCAGGTCGATGACCAGGTCACCGCGGTAGGTGTGGGTGATGTCCACGCCGACCTGGAGGGCCGAGGGGGCGTTGCCGCTGCGGCCGCTGACGGCGATGGAGGACTCGATCGCGGAGCCGTTGTCCGGGATGGACACGGCGGACGTGCTGGTGAAGGTGGTGCCCCCCGTGGAGCCGCCGCTCACCGCCTGCACCGTCTTGGTCGCGTCCGCCAGGCCGGCACCGCAGCCGCCCGAGCAAGTGCCGGGCAGAGTACGCGAGTTGGTCTTGATCGCGGACTCGATCTGCGCCGGGGTCAGCGACGCGTTGGCCGACTTCATCAGCGCGGCCAGGCCCGCGATGTGCGGGGCGGCCATGCTGGTGCCCTGGTAGTACTCGTAGCTCTCGGAGGACGGGCCCTGGGCGCCGGAGTTCAGCGTGGACAGGATGCCGTTGGCCGTGACGGAGTTGGTCTCGCCGCCCGGAGCGGCGATGTCGACCACCGAGCCGTAGTTGGAGTAGTACGAGCGGTTCCCCTGGCGGTCGGCGGCCGCCACGCTGATGACGTTGCTGCAGCTGGCCGGCGAGTAGTTGGCGGCGTTGGCGTTGCTGTTGCCCGCCGCGACGACCACCGTGGTGCCGCGGTTCACGGCCGCGTTGATGGCGCTCTGGGTCGCGGTGGTGCAGGCGCCGCCCCCGCCGAGGCTCATGTTGATGACCTTGGCGACGTTGGCGTTGGCCGGGACGCCGGAGACCGTACCGCCGGACGCCCAGGTGATGGCGTCGATGATGTCGGAGTCGTAGCCGCCGCACTGGCCGAGGACCCGCAGCGGGGAGACCTTCGCGCCATGGGCGATGCCCGCGACGCCCTTGCCGTTGTTGGTGACCGCGGCGATGGTGCCCGCGACGTGGGTGCCGTGCCACGACGACGGCGAGGCCTCCCAGTCGGCGGCGCACTGGCCGTCGGTGGTCCAGTCGCCCGTGTCGGCCGGGTTGCTGTCACGGCCGTTGCCGTCGTTGGAGACCGCCGTGTCGGAGATGAAGTCGTAGCCGCCGACGATGTTGGCGCCGAGGTCGGAGTGGGTGACGTAACCGGTGTCGATGACGGCGACGGTCACGCCGCTGCCGGTGGCGACGTCCCAGGCGCCCGGCACGTTCATGCCCGCGGTGGACTCGAAGAGGTCCCACTGCTTGGCGTACTCGGTGTCGTTGGGGGTGGCCAGCGGCTTGTTCAGCCGGTCCGGTACGACGTAGGCGACCTGCGGGTCGGCCCGGTACTCGGCGACGACGTCGGCGACGTCCGTCCTGGTGAGGTTCTCGCCGAGGTCGACGAGGGCGGCGCCGGAGCCGAGGCGGCGCTGGAAGTCGAGGTCCTCGCCTGCCTCCTTGCCCTTGGCGGCGGCGTCGGACTCGGCGGCCTTGTTCGACTTGGCCTCGGCGGCACCGGACTTGTAGCCGACGATGAGACGCTCGGCCGGGGTGCCGGGAGCGGCCTCGGTCTGGGCCGCCGGGACGCGGGCGGCGGCTTCCCTGGTGGGGGAATCCTGAGCCACGGCGACCGTGGTGGTGGCGGCCGTGAAGAGCGCGGCGGAGACCGCGGCGACGGATATCAGCTTCCGTCTGAGGGGTGTGGAGGTACGCAAGGGCTTGCCTTTCATGGCCGGCCGTACTCCGGGCAGCGCGGAGCGGCGGTCGATTCGCTTCGTCCTCGAAGCGGCGGGGGGTCCACCGGGTGGGCAGGTGGGGGCAATACGGCAAGGCGGGGCGGTGCAACGAACGCAGGTGGGGCAGTGCGTAGTGCGGTGGCGCGGCGGCCGGCCTGGCGCGAGCTACGCCCCGTTCGGGGTTACCTGTGGGGCGGCTGTGGTCGAACGATAGGCAAAGAGCTGGTCATCCGGATACAGGGGAAACCCTCGATCCGGCCGGAAACCCACCCTCTACGTCGCATGGTTGACCGGTATTGGCGGACTTTGCCCGACTCGTCGCGCACTGAACGCGCCGAGCCGGTTTCCCGTACTGCACGAGGACCCTTCCGCACCGGCCGAGGAGACGTTCCGGATGTCCCGGATGCCCTGGATGAGATCGCATCGCACCGCTCTGACGGCCGCCGCCGTCACGCCGTTGCTGCTCACGGTGTGGGCGGCGGGCCCGGCCCATGCGCACGGTGCGCCGACGGATCCGACCAGCCGTGTGTACGCCTGCTCCCCCGACGGCAGCAGCGCGTCCACGCCGGCCTGCCGGGCGGCGATCGCCTCGAACGGCGCGCCCTTCACGGCCTGGGACAATCTGCGGATCGCGAATGTCGACGGCCGGGACCGGCAGGTCGTTCCCGACGGACAGCTGTGCAGTGGCGGACTGCCCGCCTACCGGGGCCTCGACCTCGCCCGCTCCGACTGGCCGTCGACCCGACTCGCGCCGGGGTCCACCCTGACGATGCGGTACGTGTCCACGATCCCGCACACGGGCACCTTCAAGCTCTATCTCACCAAGCCCGGCTACGACCCGACGAAGCCGCTCGCCTGGTCCGACCTCGCGGAGCAGCCGTTCGCGGTGGTGAAGGACCCGGCGCTGACGAACGGGGCGTACCGGATCCGGGCGACCCTGCCGTCCGACCGGACCGGGCACCATGTGCTGTACACGATCTGGCAGAACAGCAGCACGCCGGACACCTATTACTCGTGCTCCGACGTGGTGTTCCCGCAGGCGCAGAAGCAGGGCGGCGAGGGCTCCGCGACGCCTTCAGCGGGCAAGGGCGAGCGCTCCGCGACGGCTTCGCCGAGCGGCGGCGACAAGCGCACGGACAGCAGCCCTTCGCCGGCTGCCGAACAGCGCACGTCCCAGCAGCCGCCGCAGGCCCCGGTGTCCGCCCAGCCCCAGAGCGACAGCACTCCGGTGGCCTCCGGCAGCACGGATACCGGCTCGGGGCCGTCCACCCCCATGCTGGCGGGCGGCGCCGCGGCGGTACTGGTGCTCACCGGCGGCGCCGCCCTCGTCCTGCGTCTGCGTCGGCGGTGAATCCCCGCCGAACGGCGGTCAGTTGACGTCGACGGCGAGGCCCGAGCTGGTCACCGGGGCGTACTTGGCGGTGAAGTAGGCGTTGCTGAAGCACAGCGACGAACCGGACGTCTTGGTGAACGGCTGGTTGGTGAAGGCGATGCTGTTGTCGGCGTTGCTCGCCGTACCGGAGAGGCCGGGCGCCTGGTAGACGCAGGTGATCGTGCCGAGCAGGGTGCGCAGCTTGACCGTGGACTGGACGGCGGAGCCCGCGGCCGGGGTCACGGTGACGGTGCCGTCGGAGGACACGCTGGTGGTGTACGGCAGATTGTCGACGGTGATGCCGCTGACGCCGAGCACACCGGTGACGTTGGCGGTGCAGCCGCTGGTGTCGAAGGTGTGGGAGGTCAGCGACTCGGTGGCGGTGCCGGGGGCGGCGGGGTTGTCGGTGACGGTGGCGGAGAACGCCGACTTGGTGCAGGAGATGCCGCTCGTGCCGGTCGCGCTGGAGTAGAAGGTGGCGGCGGTGCCGCTCGCCAGGTTGGCGTCGAGCACGGCGCCGACCGCGACCGCCGCTCCGTCGGTGGTGGTCAGTACCGGGGTGTCGGCGGCCGAGGCGGGGACGGCGAGCCCGAGGGCTGCGACGGTGCCGGCGAGGGTGAGGAGGGTGCGTGCGCGCATGCGGGTGTACCTCGACTTTCGTTGCGGGGGGTGTGCCCTGAGGGCGGCTGCGCGGCTCAGGGGGTTCGGTGTGGAGGGCTCGTTCGAGCGTCGGTGTGCGCCGTTGCCGGTCCGTGACGCCTTCTCCGTACGACACGGACCGGCAACGACAGCCGACCGGTGACCGGCCGGAGCCCGTGGGGAGGGCTCCGGACGGACCGGGCGGGGAGGACGTCCGGCACGGACCGAGGGGGAAGCGACCGTCACGGCGCCGTGGAGTGATCTCGCGGAATGTGAAGGACTTCAAGTCCGGGAACGCGGGCCACGGGCCACGCGACGGCGGATCCGGCGCCACGGATCCAGGGGGGAGCCAGGGAGAGTTGTAGACCTGAGTGTCAGTCAACGTCAAGGCGTGGCAAGGGAGTTACTTGCTCGCGTTGGCGCTCTCCGAGGCTTCCGGGGGAGTCGCGCAGGAAGCGGACTCACAGGTGACGCACAATCAACACTCTTTTCCCACAACCGCCTTGACCCTCAGGTGTAACCACCGGTAACTTCCGGGCTGGCTACTGCGGAGTACGAGAAAGCCCTTGCACCCGCCGGGAGTTGCGAGGGGCGTGCGCCGTGGGCGCTGTCCGCGCCAGGACAACGTGCCGCTGATGCCCTACCCGCACTTTTGCATCTGGGAGCAGTTATGGCCTCGTCCTCGGACGTCACCTCGTCCGCCGACCACACCCCCGAGAACCAGGAAAGCGGTTCCGCGCCGGCGGCATCCGAACCCACTGACGGCCCCACCGGACGCGGGCGGGTCCGGGCCCGCCGGGCCGCAGTGATGGCGGTGCCGGCCACCCTGGTCGCCGGTGCCCTCGCGGTACTCACCGCCGAGGGGGCGCTGGGCGTGCAGTTCGCGATCTCCGGCATGCCCTTCACGGTCACCGCGACCGAGCTCAACGGCACCGGGTTCGAGCAGTTCGGCGGCCTCGACAACATGGCGCCGGGCAGCCCCAACGAGGGGGACACCGGCGGCCAGGTGCTGGTCGTCACCTCCGCGATCAAGAACGCGACGCTCACGAAGCTGTGCCAGAGCGTCGACCTCGGCGGCACGAACCTGCTCATCACCGCGGGCAGCGGAGCGGAGAAGGTGAGCGCGAGCGATCTGACCACCGACTCGACCGAACTGTCGGGTGACGCGGCGTTCAACAACATCGAGATCGGCAACGACGCGAGCACCTTGACCAAGGCCGGAGTGAAGGGGCCGATCGGCGTCTTCAGCCAGCAGGCGGACACCGTGCGCATCGCGAACCTGCGGCAGACCAACTACGCGACCACTGCGGGCGTGTTCAAGCTTCCGGGGCTGAAACTCGGCTTCAGCAGCAAGGGCTGCTGATGGCGCAGCGTTCGGGATTCCGGTCGGCCTTCCGTCGTTGGCGGGCCGACCGGCCGTTCTGGGGCGGGGTGTTGCTCGCGCTGGGCGGGGCGGAGATTCTGCTCACGATGAAGGCGTCCTTGAAGGTCGTACTTCATGTCGGTATGCAGGGGCTGGCGGGGTATCTGCTGCCGGCGCTGATGCTGCTGCTGGGGCTGTTGGTCCTGTTCAATCCGGCTCAGCGGCTCTTCTACTCGATCACCGGGGTGCTGGTTTCCCTGGGGTCCTGGCCCACGTCCAACCTGGGGGGCTTCTTCGTGGGGCTCCTGCTGGGGGTCGCTGGGAGTTGCCTTGCCTTTGGCTGGCTGCCGGATCAGGAACCTCGTAAGCGCAGGCGCCTGCGGCAGCGGCGGGAGGAAGGCGTTGCGGCTGCGGCCGTCGAGTAGGTCGGGGAGCCCGCCTGAACCGGGTTCTCCGGCCTGCGCTCGCAGGCCCGGGGCGTGGGTCGTGGTGCCGTTGCGCCGGAGCGCCGTGGGGATCGGCGGAGTTCGGCGGATGCGGGTTCGTGGGGGCTGGTCGCGCAGTTCCCCGCGCCCCTAGGTTGGTGTCCTGACCGCCAACTCCCCGGTATCGCCGAGTAGTTGCGGGGTGAACCAGCCTGTGCCCATGTTGCCCGGAGGCCCCGTGTCCGCCGACCGTATCGATACCGAGACCGCACACTCCGCCCGGATCTACGACTACATCATCGGCGGCAAGGACCACTACGCCGCCGACCGGGACGCGGGCGATGCCATGGTGCGGGAGTGGCCCGCGCTGCCCGTCCACATGCGGGCCAACCGGGACTTCATGAACCGGGCCGTGCGGTATCTCGCCGAGGAGGCGGGGATACGGCAGTTCCTCGACATCGGGACCGGGATTCCGACGTCGCCCAACATCCATGAGATCGCCCAGTCGGTGAGCCCCGAGGCCCGTGTCGTGTACGTCGACAACGATCCGCTCGTGCTCACGCTGTCGAAGGAGCTGATGTCCGGCACGGCCGAGGGCAGGACGGCGTACGTCGAAGCGGACATGCGCGACCCCGCGGCCGTCCTCGACGCCCCGGCCTTCCGCGAGACCCTCGATCTCGGGGAGCCGGTCGCGCTCACCGTGATCGCGATCGTGCACTTCATGCTGGACGAGCACGACGCCGTGGGGATCGTCCGGCGGCTGCTGGAGCCGCTGCCCGCCGGGAGCTACCTGGCGATGTCCATCGGCACCGCCGAGTTCGCGCCGGACGAGGTCGGCCGGGTCGCCCGGGAGTACGCGACCCGGGGCATGCCGATGCGGCTGCGCACCCTCGCCGAGGCCGAGGAGTTCTTCACCGGTCTGGACCACGTGGAGCCCGGCATCGTCCAGGTCCACAAGTGGCGTCCGGACGGCACGGGCACCGAGGTGTTCCGCGACGAGGACATCGCGATGTACGGGGCGCTCGCCCGCAAGGCGGGTTGACCCGGTTTGCGAGCGCAAGCAGTGCGGGCGGGCCGGTCGGCCGCCCACCCTCCCGCCAGCGGTTCATCACGATGTGGGAGCAACAACTCACGCGTTGTTGTTGCACACTTGACTACCGGTGGTCGCACGCGATTGGCTCCGCCCCAGCGAGAGTTCACCCGGTCGGAGAACCCCCCGGTCGACTTCGGCCGTCCTCTCGTTCGTTCCTACGGCTCGGCCGCACAGCGAGGTGCCGCACCCTCATGAAGACCCCACCCCCCTCCCCCTCTTTCACTCGCGTCGCGGCCCTCACGGCCGCCGCCTGTCTGCTCCTGGCCGGCTGCTCCGCCGTCGGCGGGACCGACGAGGCGTCGGACGCGGACGCCGCCGGCTCCTCAGGGCTGAAGGTCGCCCTCATCACCCACGGCGGCGAGGGCGACGCCTTCTGGGAGCTCGTCCACAAGGGCGCCCGGGCAGCGGCCGCGAAGGACGGCATCGACCTGACCTTCGCGAGCGACTCCGACCCGGCCGGCCAGGCCGGGTTGATGCGCGACGCGATCAGCCGGAACGTCGACGGCATCGCGGTGACCCTGGCCAAGCCGACGGCGATGACGGGTCCCGTCGCCCGGGCGCGGGCGGCCGGCATACCGGTGGTCGGCCTCAACTCAGGTATAGACGACTGGCAGTCCGCGGGTCTGGTCGGGTACTTCGGCCAGGACGAGAGCGTCGCGGGCCGGGCCGTCGGCGACAAGCTGGACGACCTCAGGGCCAAACACGCCCTGTGCGTCATCCACGAGCGCGGCAACGTCGCCCTGGAGGCGCGCTGTGCGGGCGTGAAGAAGTCCTTCGGCGGCGAGACCGAGAACCTCTACGTGGACGGCACCGACATGGACGCGGTGACGGCCTCCGTCGCGAAGCGGCTCAGACAGGACCCGAGCATCGACGAAGTCGTCATGAACGGCGCACAGTTCGCGCTGGCCGCGGTGAAGTCGGCCGAGGAGGCCCGCTCCAAGGCCCATGTCGCGACCTTCGACCTCAACAAGGACCTGGTCAAGGCGGTCCAGGCCGGGGACGTGCAGTTCGCGGTCGACCAGCAGCCGTATCTGCAGGGCTACCTCGCGGTGGACTCGCTGTGGCTGTACAGGACCAACGGCAACACCCTCGGCGGTGGCGAGGCGCCCGTCCTTACCGGGCCGGCGTTCGTCACCAGGGCGAACATCGCCTCGGTCGCGAAGTTCGCCGCCAATGGAACCCGGTGACCGGACGGTCCCCCCGATGGTGTCGCCAAAGATTCGGTCACGCGTGACACATGCGCTCACTTGTACGGATAGCATCCAGCGCATCCCCTGTGACGTACCGGACACGCCGCCACCCCTGGCGCTCGTCCCGCTTCCGCTTCCGCGCTGACCCCGCCCGCTCCCGCCCTCCGCTGATCGCCCAAGGACGACAATGTCTCCACGGACAGGTCCCCGGCGCCGCCTCGGCTCCATCCGTCTCTCCCTGATCCTGCTGGCCCTGGTGCCCAGCGTCACGCTCGCCGCCGTCTGGAGCGTGACGACGATCCAGATGTTCTCGGAGGGCCTGGGGCTGCGGTCGCAGACCGGGCTGAGCAAGTCGACCGGGGCCATGGGCACGGAGGCCACGCTCGCGCTGCAGCAGGAGCGCAGCTACTCGGCCGTATGGCTGGCGTCCCGGCAGGAGGAGGCCCGCAGCGCGCTGGACGAGCAGCGGCAGAAGACCGACAAAGCGGTGGCGAAACTCCTCTCCCAGTCGGACGCGATCCAGCAGGCACCCTCCCGGATCAAGGACCGGCTGTACTCGGTCGTCGCGTCGGTGAGCAGCCTGGAGTACTACCGGGGGCAGGTCGACAACCCCACCGACATCACCGCCGTACAGGCGCTCGGCCAGTACACGTCGATCATCGACGACCAGATCCACGCCTTCCAGGAGCTTTCCCAGGTCGACGACGGCGACCTCACCTCGCAGGCCGGTCCGCTCGTCGCGCTGGAGCACGCGGCGGAACTGGTGTCCCGGGAGGACGCGCTGCTGACGCTGGCCTCGCCGTCGCGGAGGATGGACGAGAAGTCGTGGACCGAGTTCGCGGAGCTGGTGAACACCCGCCGCTGGCTCGTCGAGGACCAGATCCTCCCCTCGCTCACGGGGAGCGCGAAGACGGAGACCGAGCGGATCCTGGGGAGCCCGCAATGGGGGACCCTGGAGACCGTCGAGGACAGGGTGCTCGCGGCGCGGGCGACGGCGCGCGGGGACGGGGACATCTCCGTCCCGGACGCGCAGAAGGAGTGGCGGGCCGCGCTGGTCAAGGTCTCCGACGAGTACGAGGTCCTGATCCGGCAGCAGACGACCGCGCTGCTGCAACGCAGCGGCGACAACGCGCGCGGCCTGCTGATCAAGGCCGCCTCCCTGAGCGCGGGCGGTCTGGTCGCCCTGCTGGTGTGCGTCTGGATGTCGTGGCGGATCACGCGCTCGCTGTCCCGGCGCCTGCACGGCCTGCGCGAGGCCACCCTCGGTCTCGCGCAGGAGCGGCTGCCCGACGTGGTGGCGCGGCTGGAACGGGGCGAGAAGGTCGACGTGGAGCTGGCCACCCCGCCGCTGGACTACGGCCACGACGAACTCGGCCAGGTCGCCAAGGCGTTCAACACCGCCCAGCGCACCGCCGTGCACACCGCCGTCGAACTCGCCGACACCCGGCGCGGCTTCCAGAAGGTCATCCTGGGCATCGCCCGGCAGAGCCAGAACCTGGTCAACCTCCAGCTCACCAAGCTCGACGCGCTGGAGCGCGCGCACCAGGACCCCGAGATCCTCAAGGGCCTGTACGAACTGGACTCCACAGCCAGCCAGTTGCGCCGCTACGAGGAGAACCTCGTCATCATCAGCGGCGAGCGGCCCGGCCGCAGCTGGAGCGAACCGGTCGCGCTGATCGACATCCTGCGCAGCGCCGTCGGCGAGGTCGCCGAGTACCAGCGGGTCGAGGTGCAGACGGAGGAGGAGGTGCACCTGGCGCCGCCTGCCGTGGCGGACGTCATCCATCTGCTGGCCGAGCTGATCGAGAACGCCACGCTGTACTCCCCCGCGCCCGCGCCGGTCGGGGTGCGGGCCGCGATGGTGGCCAAGGGCCTGGCCGTGGAGGTCGAGGACCGTGGGCTCGGCATGTCCGAGGAGGACTACGACTCCTTCAACGCCCAGCTGGCCGAGCCCCCGCAGTTCGACGTGGTGGCCCTCGCCGACGACCTGCGCCTCGGCATGTTCGTGATCGCCCGGCTCGCCCAGCGGCACGGCATCGCGGTCACCCTGCGCTCCTCGCCGTTCGGCGGCACGACGGCGATCGTGCTGATCCCGCACGACGTCGTGGTGCGGGACCTGCCGGCCCCGGAGCCGGACGAGGTGGAGCACTCCGGTGCCGCCGAACCGGAGGAGCCCGTACGGGAGTCCCGTCCCGTCGTCCCGGCCCGTGACTCGGCCGCCCAGGAATCCTCTTCGACCTCCGCCCCCGCCACGCGCCGCGACGGCGGTCTCACCGCACTGCCCCGCCGGGTGCCGCAGACCAGCCTGGCCGCCGAACTGCGCGAGGAGGCGCAGCCCGCCGAGGAGAGCGACGACGACTTCACCGCGGAGCGAGCCGCCTCCTCCCTCGCCTGCTTCCAGCGGGGCACGCTCCAGGCCCGCGACGACAGCGGCGACGAGGCCGCGGACCCGCCCGAGCCGGCGGCGGACCAGCGGATCCCGGCCGCCCGCCGGACGCTCGACGACGTCGCCCCCGGGGAGCCGCCTGCGGCCGACGAGGCCGACGCGTCCGTCACTTCCGCGTCCGCCACTTCCGCGTCCGCCCCCGCCCCGGCCTCCTCCCCCACGTCCTCCCCTTCGCCCGCCGACCGTTCATGAAGGACACCGCCATGACACGCCCCAGCCCCGCCACGGACACCCAGCTCGACCAGTTGCTCACCGGACTCGTGGAGCGGGTCGCCGACGTCAACCACGCCGTCGTGCTCTCCGAGGACGGTCTGGTGGTGAGCAAGTCCACCGGGTTCCTGCGGGACGACGCCGAGCGGCTGGCGGCGACCGCTTCCGGCCTGATGAGCCTCAGCAAGGGCGTCAGCATGGACTTCAGAGGCGGGCCGGTGCGCCAGGCGCTGATCGAGATGGCCAAAAGCTATCTGATCCTGACCTCCGCCGGGCCCGGCGCCCATCTCGTGGTCCTCACCAACCAGGGCGCGGACGTCGGCGTGGTGGCGTACCAGATGAACATGCTGGTGAAGAAGATCGGCGAGCACCTGTCGGCGGCACCGCGGGCCCATGTCGGCCCTGGCGCGTGAGGTGGCCGGAGACGATACGGCGGGCAGGCTGGTACGTCCCTTCACGCTGACCGGCGGCCGGACCAGGCCCAGCCGCACCGACTTCACGCTGATCACGACGGTGACGGCGGTGGATCCGCCGCCGGAGCGGGCGCCCCGTCCGCAGCCCGAGCAGACACGGATCCTGCGGCGCTGCGCCCGGCCCATCGCCGTCGCGGAGCTCGCGGCCCATCTCGACCTGCCGGTGAGCGTGGTCGCCATCATGCTCTGCGATCTGCTGGAGGCGGGTCTGATCACCGTGCACCCGCCGCACCCCGTCACCCCCCGCACCCCGGACCTGGACCTGCTGCAGAAAGTGAGGGACGGCCTTGGCCGGCTCTGACACCACCGTGGAATCGGTCGCGCCTCCCGACACGGTCAAGATCCTGATAGCCGGCGGCTTCGGCGTCGGCAAGACGACGCTGGTCGGGTCGGTCAGCGAGATCGCCCCGCTGCGCACCGAGGAGCCGCTGACCGCCGCCGGCGTGGGCGTCGACGACCTCAACGGCATCGAGGAGAAGCGGGCCACCACCGTGGCCCTGGACTTCGGCCGGATCACCATCAGCCAGGAACTGGTGCTGTACCTGTTCGGTACGCCCGGGCAGCAGCGGTTCTGGTTCATGTGGAACGACCTGGCGATCGGCGCGCTGGGTGCCGTCGTCCTGATCGACGTCCGCCGGCCGGAGTCCAGTTTCGCGGCGATCGACTTCTTCGAGCGCCGGCAGATCCCGTTCGTCGTCGGCGTCAACGGCTTCCACGGCGAACACCCCTATCCCGCCGATGAGATCAGGGAAGCCCTCGCGCTCCCGGAGCACGTCCGGGTGCTGCTGTGCGACGCGCGGGAGCGCGAGTCGTGCCGGGACGTGCTGATCGCCCTGATCGACCAGTTGATCGCCGACGCCCGGCAGGCGAGCTGAACGTCACTCCTCGGGGCCGCTGAGCGGCCGGTTCACGGGTGTCACGATCCTGGCGCTGAGGTCGGGGTCGGCCATCGCGGGGTCGAAGGGGAACATGGGCCGGCGAATCCGGTGGTGGCCGAGCCGCACCAGGTCCTGGTCGACGCCGCCCGGGGTGAGCGCCATCTTCCAGTCGGCGGCCATGGCGAACAGCTCGGGCTCCAGATAGCCGATCTTGACGATCACGATGTCGGCCGTGCGCGGGTCCAACTCCAGTCCGGTGAAGTCGCGTTCGAGGTGATACGGCTTCCGCAGCCGGGTCAGGATCACGTGCACGCCGCCCACCCGCAGCACGGCCTCCGTCTCGGCGTCCCGGTCGCCGTGGCGTACGGAGTGCACCACGCCGGTCATCGTGAGCGGCCCGGCGTGCCGGTGGTCGACCTCCGCGCCCGCGGTGACGGTGACCGTGGCGCCGACGCCGGCCTTCACCGCCGTGTCGACCGCGGACGGGCCGGGCAGGGAGGCGTACAGGACGACGGGGCCGGACGGGTCCTTGAACTCCGGGCGGGCCAGGACGTGCTGAAGTCCCCAGGTGACGTCTCCGGCGCCGCCCGCCGTGGGATTGTCGCCGGTGTCGCTGATGAAGTAGGGGCGGGCGCCGGCGGCGAGGGCCTCGTCGAGGCAGTCGCCGAGGGTGCCGGTGGGGGCGACGAAGGCGAAGTCGTGGCGGGCGTCCCAGAATCCGCGGGCGAGGCGCTCGGCGCCCGCGGTGACGGCGGCCTCGTCGGATCCGGTGACCACGACGGCGGCCCGGTTGCGCGGCTCGTCGGCCCAGGCGTACCCGACCCAGATCGCCGCGTCGGTCACTCCGTCGGCCGCTGCCACGTCCTCGACGGCCGCGTACACGCTCTTCGCGGGTTCGATACGGGTGGAGGTCTGCTCCCCGGCCAGCAGCACCGGCACCGGCACCCAGGCCTTGACGGGGCGGGGCCCGTCGCTCGCCAGGAGGTCGACGAGGTTGCGGGCGGCCCGCTCCTTGGTCTCCATTGCGTCCTCGTGCGGGGCCATGCGGTAGCAGGTGATCAGGTCGCTGAGGTGCACGAGCGGCCGGGAGACGTTGCCGTGCAGGTCCATGGAGGTCGACACGAGGACGTCCGGGCCGATCACCTCGCGGACACGGGACAGCAGGTCCACTTCCGCGTCGTCGAGCCCCTCGACGGTCATCGCACCGTGGATGTCGAACCAGAGGCCGTCCAGCGGCCCCAACTCCCGTAGCTGCTCGATGAGTTCGCGGGACAGTTCGGCGTACGCGGCCGCCGTCACCGTGCCGCCGGGCAGGGCCTTGCCGACCAGGGCGCCTCGCCAGTCGGCGGCGTCCCGCAGCGGCTGTCCCGGGGCCAGGAACGGGTAGCGGTCGAGGACGTCCGGTCCGCGCCGCGGGTGGAAGGCGGGGGCCTCGGTGCGGGCCGGGGAGAAGGTCGACGACTCGATGCCGAGGCCGGCGATCGCGATGACGGGACGGGGCTGGAGCTGGTGCTGAGGCTGAGGCATGGCTCCTCCTGAGGGTCAGGGGTGGGTGCCGGCGACCGAGTGCAGCGCGTGCGCGAGGGCCCGCTGGAGAGCGAACTGGCCCGCGCCGACCAGGCCGGCGTCGGCGCCGAGGCCGGCCCGTTCGATGACCAGGTGCTCGGTGACCAGTGGATGGCAGCCCTCGTACAACTGGCTGCGCACGGCGGCGACGAAGGGCTCCAGCGTGGAGAGGATGCCGCCGAGGTACACGGCGTCGGGGTTGAAGAAGTTGACGTTGGCGGCCAGCACCATGCCCAGGTAGCGGCCGGCCTGCCGGACCGCGCGGGTGGCCTCGGGGTCGGCGTCACCTGCGAGGCGTACGACGTCCTCGGTGGACGCCACCTCCAGGCCGCGCTCGCGCAGGATGCGGACCAGTGCCGCACCCGAGGCGACCGTCTCCAGGCACCCGGTGTTCCCGCAGGAACAGGGGATGTCGTGGGCGGCCTCGACGCGGACGTGGGTGATCTCGCCGGCCGCGCCCGACCCGCCCCGGTAGAGGCGGCCGTCGGCGATGACGCCCGCGCCGATGCCGGTGCCAGCCTTCACCATGATGGCCTGGCGCTGCCCGGCGGGCCGGACGCTGTGCTCGCCGACGGCCATGCAGTTGGCGTCGTTCTCGATGGCCACCGGGACCCCGAACCGTTCCTGGAGCCAGTCCCGTACCGGGAACCGGTTCCAGCCCGGCATGCGCGCGGGCAGTGTCACCAGGCCCGGCTCGACGTCGACCGGGCCCGGCAGACAGAGTCCGACACCTCTGAGGGACTCCCGCCCGTTCCGCTCGACGAGGCCCTCCAGGGTCTCGACCAGGCCGGGCAGCGAGGCCTGCGGTCCGTCGGCCGTCGCGAACGGCACCGTGGAGACGTCGGTGAGACCGCCACCGGGGTGGACGACGCCGACGTGGGCATGCTTGCCGCCGAGTTCGGCCGCCACGGCGTAGCCGTCGCCGCCGCCGAGCCGGAGCACCTTGCGCGGCCGTCCGCCGGTGGACGACATGGTGCCCTCCTCGGTGACCAGGCCGTAGTCCAGCAGCTTGGTCACCGCGAACGAGACCGTCGACGGCGCGGCGCCGAGCAGCTCGGAGAGCTCCGTGCGCGTGGACGCCTGCCCGGAGGCGAGGAGTTCGAGGATGCGCCGGGTCAACGACCCACTTTTTTCAGTCATGGACGAAGTTACTTCCGTCATCTGCGGTCGGGACAGCGAGAGTAGGCCGCGAACGCGCTCTCCGGGCTAATTCCAGAACAGCAGAAACATACTTTTTACAGCGGCACTCCTGTTTCTTCGAACAGGCGGGGCTTTCACTGACTGCACCTCGCTTCTGTCCCCCTGAGGAGAGCCATGTCCCCTGCTCGCACGAGACTCCTCGCCGCTGCCGCCGCCCTGTCCGCCGGCACGCTGCTGCTCGCGGGCTGCTCCGGGAGCAGCGGTACGTCGACCGGGTCCCGCGACTCCATCAACTACGCGCTGCCTGCGAACTTCACGCCGAACTGGATCCTGCCGATCGGCACCGCGGCGCATCTGAACACCAACAACATCTCCATCGCGAACACGCTGTGGGAGCCGCTCATCGCCTACGACGGGTCCACCGGCGAGATCGCCTGGAACAAAGCCGGTTCGGTCGCCACCGACGCCGACTTCGCGCCCGACAACAAGAGCGTGCGGATCACCCTGGGCGACCGGCACTGGAGCGACGGCAAGCCGATCACCTCCCGTGACGTCCGGTTCTGGTTCGACCTCATCAAGGCGAACAAGTCGGAGTGGGCGGGCTACAACCCCGGCCAGGCGCCGGACAACTGGACGTCCTTCGAGACCGAGGACGACCGCCACTTCACCATCACCTTCGACAAGGCCTACAACCCGCAGTGGATGCTGGCCAACGAGCTGAGCTCCATCACACCGCTGCCACAACACACCTGGGACAAGGGCGGCGACGCCAAGCAGGTGTGGACGGACCTCAACAACGCCGCGAAGAACATCGGCGACTACGAGAAGAACGCCCTCTGGAAGACCATCAGCGGCCCCTACGCGGTCAAGTCCTACTCGACGGCCGGCAAGGTGGTCCTCACCGCCAACAAGAAGTACGACGGCGGCGAGAAGCCGGCCATCCCCACGGTGAACCTGCTCCCCTTCACCACGGCCGAAGCCGAGAAGAACGCCCTGCGCTCCGGCAGCGTCGACTACGGCTACATCGAGGCGACCGACCTCGACCAGAAGGAGAGCTTCACCGCGCAGGGGTACGAGGTGAAGCCGTGGTCCGGCTGGGCGATCACCTACATGCCGTACAACTTCAACAACCCGGCGATGGGCGCGGTGTTCAAGCAGCGGTACGCCCGCCAGGCCGTCCAGCGCTCCATCGACCAGGCAAGTCTGGCGAAAGTCGTCTTCAACGGGACGGCGGTCGCCGGCTACGGCCCCGTTCCGCAGGGGCAGGCGTCCGACTTCGTCTCCCGGGCGCAGAAGGACAACCCGTACCCCTTCTCGACGACGGCCGCCCGCGAGCTGCTGACCGGTCACGGCTGGAGCGAGCAGGGCGGGGTCATGACCTGCACGAGCCCCGGGACCGGGGCCTCCCAGTGCGGTGAGGGCGTCGCCGGGGGCACCAAGTTCGAGATGCGGGTGCTGTCGCAGTCCGGCTCGACGGTCACCGACAACATGATGAGCGCGATCCAGTCCTCGCTCGCCAGGACCGGCATCAAGTTCTCGATCAAGACCGCGCCCGTCAACTCGGTGCTGTCGCAGACCCCGCAGTGCAAGGCGAGCCAGCCGATCTGCAAGTGGCAGCTGTCCTTCTTCGGAACGGCCGGCAGCTGGTACTTCTCCGCCTTCCCGACAGGTGACTCGCTGTTCCAGACAGGCGGCGGCTCGAACTTCGGCAACTATTCCAACCCGGACGTGGACAAGCTCATCTCCGCCTCCACGACGTCCGGTTCGACGAAGGCGGTCCAGGACTACAGCGCCGCCCTCGCCGAGGACCTGCCCGTGATCTGGCTCCCGGAGCCCGTGTACCAGGTCTCCGTCATCAGGAACGGCCTCGGCGGCTTCTCCCAGGACTCGCTCGCCAACTTCCACCCCGCGCAGTGGAAGTGGACCGGCTGAGGCATGGACACGCTCCTGTATCTCAGCCGCCGGCTCCTCCAGGCCCTCGCCGTGATCCTGATCGTCACGATCGTGGTCTTCTGCCTGCTGCACACCCTCCCCGGAGGCCCCGCACGCGGGATCCTCGGCCCGCAGGCGACGGCCCAGCAGATCGCCGCGTTCAACCACGAACAGGGACTCGATCGGTCGCTGCCCGTGCAGTACGTCCACTACTTGCGCGAGTTGGCGCAGGGTGACCTCGGGACGTCGTACACCCTCAACGAGGCGGTCGCGCGGCTGATCGAGCAACGGCTGCCGAAGACGCTGGTGCTGACCGTGCTGTCCGCGCTGGTCGGGCTGCTGCTCGCCGTCCCGCTCGGCATGTGGCAGGCCGTGCGGCGCAACAAGCCGGCCGACTACGTGATCACCACGCTGAGCTTCGTCGCGTACTCGACGCCGGTGTACTTCCTGGGACTGATCCTGGTGCTGGTCTTCACCCAGACCCTGCGATGGTTTCCGTCGCAGGCGCCCCAGGGGGACACGTTGGCCCAGGTGCTCGCAGACCCGGCGGCGCTGGTGCTTCCGGTCGTGACCGGGGCCGCCTCCATGGTGGCCGTGTTCAGTCGGTACATGCGGGCGGCGACGCTGGAGAACCTGTCCGAGGACTATGTGCGGACCGCGCGGGCGGGTGGGGCCGGGCAGTACGCGGTCCTGTTCCGGCACGTGTTCCGGAACTCCCTGACGCCGGTGATCGCGATGCTCGGGTACTACGTGCCGGTGCTGTTCGGTGGGGCACTGGTGGTCGAGCAGCTCTTCAACTATCCGGGGATGGGGCTGTTGTTCTGGTCCGCCGCGCAGTCGTCGGATTATCCGGTGCTGCTGGGCTGTGTCCTCGTGATTTCCGTCGCGACGGTTGTAGGGACCCTGCTTGCGGATGTGGTGCAGCGGGTTGTCGATCCTCGGGTGAAGGAGGGGCGGGCGTGAGTGGTCGTATTGAGGCTGCGGGCCGGTGGGGGCTCGGCGCGCCCCGCGGCGGAGCCGCAGACCGACGCAGCCCCGCGCCCCTCAAGGCGCGCTTCGCGCGCAACAGGCTCGCCATGGCCGGGGGCCTGATTGTCCTGCTCTTCCTGCTCTTCTGCTTCGTCGGCCCGCTGCTGTACTCCACCGACCAGACCCACACCGATCTCACCCAGGTCAACCTCCCGCCCAGCTCGGCCCATTGGCTGGGTACCGATGCCGTCGGCCACGACCAGCTCGGGCGGCTCATGTACGGCGGGCAGGTCTCGCTGCTCGTCGGGCTCGCGGCCGGGCTGCTGGCCACCGTCATCGGAACGTTGTGGGGTGCGGTCGCCGGGTATGCGGGCGGCTGGGTGGACGCGGTGATGATGCGGGTGGTGGACGCCGGGATCGCGATTCCCGCGCTGTTCATCCTGCTGGTCGTCTCCGCGATCACCACTCCGGGCACGGTCGGCCTGATCGTGATCCTCGGGTTGGTGTCGTGGCTGGTGCCGTCCCGCCTCGTACGGGCCGAGACGCTGACCCTGAAGAACCGCGACTACGTGCTGACGCTGCGTGCGACCGGCGGCACGCACGGCCGCGCGATCCGGCGGCACATCCTGCCGAACTCGGTGTCGACGATCGTGGTCGCGGCGACGTTCCAGGTTGCCGACGCGATCCTGCTCGTCGCGTATGTGTCGTACCTCGGGCTGGGCGTCCAGCCGCCGAAGACCGACTGGGGCGGCATGCTGTCGGCCGGTCTGACGGCGGCGTACTCCGGGCGCTGGTGGCTGATCGTTCCGCCGGGCCTCGCGATCATCCTCGTCGTGTGCGCGTTCAACGCGATCGGCGACGGGCTGCGTGACGCCTTCGACGTGAGGGGACGCGGATGAACATCCTTGAGATCGCCGACCTGGGCGTGACCTTCTCGACCGACACCGGTGACGTGGCCGCCGTGCGCGGAGTGTCGCTGCACGTGCGGCCCGGCGAGACGCTGGCGCTGGTCGGTGAGTCCGGGTCCGGCAAGTCGACGGTGGCGCTCGCCGCGATGGGGCTGCTGCCGGGCAGCGCGCGTGCCTCGGGGCGGGTGACGGTCGACGGCACCGACGTGGTGGGCGCCACGGAGGCCGCGCTGGCCCGGCTGCGGGGCCGTACCGCCTCCATGGTCTTCCAGGAGCCGGCGACCGCCCTCGATCCGCTGACCCGGGTCGGCGCCCAGATCGCGGAGGTCGTACGGAACCATCGGGAGGTCTCCCGGTCGGAGGCCGCCCGTGAGGCGGTCGAACTCCTGCGCCGCGTCGGCATTCCCGAGCCGGAGAGGCGGGCGTCGGCCTTCCCCTTCCAGCTGTCGGGCGGGCAGCGCCAGCGCGTCGTCATCGCCATGGCGATCGCCAACTCGCCGGGCCTGCTCATCGCCGACGAGCCGACCACCGCGCTCGACGTGACCGTGCAGGCCGAGATCCTCGACCTGCTACGGCGATTGGCGGCCGACTCGGACACCGGCGTGCTGCTGGTCACGCACAACATGGGCGTGGTCGCGGACTTCGCCGACCGGGTCGCCGTGATGCTGCGGGGCGAGGTCGTGGAGACGGGGACGGTGGAGGACGTGCTGTTGCGGCCGCAGCACGAGTACACGCGAGGCCTGCTGGCGGCGGTGCCCCGGCTGCGGCTGAGCGGTGAGGACCCGCCCGCGGCACAGAAGGCGCCGGTGGTGCAACTGCGGGACGTGTCCGTGCGGTTCGGGCGGGTCCGGGCGCTGGAGGGTGTCTCCCTCGACGTCCGCCCCGGCGAAACCGTCGGTCTCGTGGGCGAGTCCGGGTCGGGCAAGTCGACGGCGGCCAGGGTCGCGCTCGGGCTCATCGCGCCCGCCTCCGGCTCGGTGTCGCTGTTCGGCACCGACCTGGGCCGCGCCCGGGGCCGGAAGCGGCGGGCTCTGCTGTCCGGCGTGGGTGTGGTGCTCCAGGACCCGGTGGCCTCGCTGGACGCGCGGATGAGCGTGGCGGAGTGCGTCGCCGAGCCGCTCCGGGTGCACCGGCGGGGCATGGCGGCGGCCGAGCGGCGGGCCAGGGTCGCCGAGGTGCTGGAACTGGTGCGGCTGCCGCCGGAGTTGGCGGGCCGTGGGCCGCGTGAGCTGTCCGGCGGTCAGCGGCAGCGGGTGAGTCTCGCGCGGGCGCTGGTGCTGGACCCCCGGCTGCTGGTCGCGGACGAGCCGACGAGCGCGCTGGACGTGAGTGTGCAGCGCACGGTGCTGGAGGTCATCGCCGAGTTGCAGCGTGAGCTGGGCTTCGCCTGTCTGTTCGTCTCCCACGACCTGGCCGTCGTGCAGGAGTTCGCGCAGCGCGTCGTCGTCATGCGGGAGGGCCGGATCGAGGAGCAGGGGCCGACCATGAGGACCCTGCTGCGTCCGGGGACGGAGTACACGCGCCGGCTCATCGCGGCCGTACCCGTACCGGATCCGGTGCTGCAACGGCGGCGCAGGGAACGCCGGGCGGCGCTCGGGACGGGGGCCGGCGCATGACGCGGGGAGTGCTTGCCGGTGTCGACATCGGCGGTACGACGACCCAGGTGGTGCTGTGCGACCCGGACCTCGGCGTCCTGGACCGCGTCGGCGTACCCACCCCGGCCTCCGACGGCGGGGCGGCGATGGTCGGCGCCGCGCTGGATGCCGTACGGCTGCTGCTGGGCCGTACTCCCGCGCGGCTGCTCGGCGTCGGGGTGGGCGCGGCGGGTGTGGTGGACGCGCGGGCCGGGCGGGTACTGGTGGCCAGCGACTCGTTCCGCGGCTGGGCCGGGTTCGCGGTGACGGCGGCGTTCGAGGAGGCGCTGGGCGTACCGGCGTTCCTGGACAACGACGTCAACGCCTTTCTGCGCGGGGAGGCGACGGCCGGTTCGGTGGCGGGCGAGCCGGATGTACTCGGGATGACGCTGGGCACGGGGGTCGGCGGGGCGCTGTGGCTGGGCGGCGTGCTCCACGACGGCCCGCACGGCGCGGCGGGCGAGATCGGGCACGTCCCGGGCTTCGGCGACCTGCCCTGTACGTGCGGTGGGCGCGGACATCTGGAGACCCTGGCCTCGGGCCGCGCGATCGCCGACCGGTACGCCGAGCGCACGGGCCGTTCGCGCACCTCCGGGGAGGTCGCCGAGGCCGCGCGGGCGGGCGACGGGGACGCGCTCGCCGTGTACGACGCGGCGGGGGCGGCCGTCGCCCGCGCCCTGCTCGTCACGGCGGGCCTGCTGGACGTCACCACGGTGGTGGTCGGCGGCGGCGTGAGCCGCTCATGGGCCTTGCTGGAGCGCTCGATCCGCGCCGCCCTGGCCACCGAGCCGCCCGTCAGCGGCCATCCCGTGCGCGTCCTGCCGGCCGGGCTCGGCGCCGACGCGGTGGCGATCGGGGCGGCGGCACGCGCGCGTGCGGAACTGGGGCCCCTGGTGGGCCGGGTGGCGGAAATCCGCCAAGGGTGACCGAGTGATTGACGCGCACCCCACGCTCTCCTACCTTCTGGTCGATTCACCGAACTCTGTTCGATATATCGACAGTTCGGCATGCTCGTCCGCTCGACCACAAGGCCCGCACCCCCACACCCCCTGGAGCGCACATGGCCCACCCCTCCCGCAGACAGGTCCTCGGCATGGCAGCGACCGTTCCGCTCGCGGCGACCGGGGCCCTGGCCCTCGGCGCCGGGACGGCCCACGCCGCCGACTCGGCGTATGTCATGGCCTACTTCACCGAGTCCACCACCATGCTCGAGGCCGACTACGGTCTGCACCTGGCCGTCAGCTCCGACGGTCTGCGCTGGATGCCGCTGAACCAGAACAACCCGGTCGTCACGCCGACCCTGGGGGCGGGAGGACTGCGCGATCCGTTCGTTCTGCGGAAGCAGGACGGCACCTTCGTGGTGCTGGCGACCGACCTCAAGGGCACCGACTGGAGCCGCAACAGCGTCAACATCCACGTCTGGGACTCGACCGACCTGCGGTCCTTCACCGGCTACCGGCTGCTGAAGCTGCACGACATGACGGGCACCCACAGCTGGGCGCCGGAGGCCTACTGGGACGCCGGACGCGGGCAGTACGGCATCCTCTACTCGTCGGTGAACAGCAGCGGCCACAACGTGATCATGGTCAGCTACACGTCCGACTTCCGCACCACCCGGAATCCTCAGGTCTTCTTCGACCCCGGCTACGACGTCATCGACGGCAACCTGACCGTGGGCGTGAACGGCGTCAACTACCTCTACTTCAAGCGGGACCAGACGCTGGTCGGCGCCCGGTCCACCTCGCTGAACCCCGGCAGCTTCACGGTCTTCGGCACACCGGCCGCACACGGCGGCACCGAGGCGCCGACGGTGGTGAAGTCGCTGACGTCCAGCACCTGGTACCTGTGGGGAGACACGTACACCCCCAATGGCGTCTTCTACGCGTGGCAGTCGACCGATCTCGCCGCCGGCACCTGGACGGCGCTCGACCAGCGCCTCTACACCCAGCCGCTCAACTCCAAGCACTGCGGCATCCAGCCCATCACCCAGGCCCAGTACACCAACCTGGTCTCGCACTGGGGCGCTCCGGCCTGGAACCGGCTCAAGTCGTACAACTACCCGGCGCGTTACGTCCGGCACAGCGGCTTCGCCGGCCGGATCGACGAGTACCCCTTCGATCCGTTCCCCGACTCGCAGTGGAAGCTGGTGCCGGGGCTCGCCGACTCCTCAGGTGTCTCGTTCCAGTCGGTCAACTACCCGACCCGCTACCTGCGGCACTACAACTACGCCCTGCGTCTCGACGAGAGCGACGGCACGTCGACGTTCGCGGCGGACGCTACGTTCTACCGGACGGCCGGGCTCGCCGACGCCTCCTGGGCGTCCTTCCGCTCGTACAACAACCCGACCCGCTACATCAGGCACGCGGACCACGCCCTGCGCATCGACCCGGTCTCCACGGCCACCGAGCGTCAGGACGCCACGTTCCACGTCGGCTACTGAGCGGCCTCGGACGGAGGGTGGGGTGGGGGCGGCACCGGCAGGCCACCACCCCCACCCCGGCTGCGTCAGCTGAGGCCGGCCGACTTCAGCCAGGCCTTCGCCACGTCCAGCGGGTCCTTGCTCTCCAGCTGCACCTGGGAGTCCAGGTCGAGGAGCGTCTTGGTGTCCAGCTTGGCCGAGACCGCGTTGAGCGCTTCGACGCCCTCCTGGGAGAGGCCGCTCTTGTATACGAGCGGGGTCACGTTGGCGAAGCCGAAGAGGTTCTTCGGGTCCTTCAGGACGACGAAGCCCTCCTTGGTGATGGTCGGGTCGGTGGTGAAGATGTCCGCGGCCTGCACGGTGTTCTTCGTCAGCGCCGCCTGGGTGAGCGGGCCGCCCGCGTCCAGCGCCTTGAAGGACTTGAACTTCAGGCCGTACTCGGACTCCAGGCCCTCCAGGCCCTGGTGCCGGGTCTGGAACTCGGGCGAGCCGCCGATCACCAGGTCCGGGGCGATGTCCTTGAGGTCCTCGAGGCTGGACTCGGCCGTCAGCTTGTACTTCTTCGCCGTCTCGGCGTTGATGCTGACGGAGTCCTTGTCCTCGGCCGGCGAGGACTCCAGCAGCGTCAGCTTCGCGTCCAGCTTGCCCTTGACCGCGGCGTTCACGGCGTCGGCCGACTTCTGCTCCGCCTTGCTGTCGAGGTAGGCGAGCAGCGAGCCGTTGTACTCCGGCAGGACCGTGATGGAGCCGTTCTTCAGCAGACCGTAAGTCGTCTCGCGGCTGCCGATGTTGGGCTTGTAGGTGACCTTGATGCCCTTGGCCTTGAGGGCCTCGCCGTAGATGTCGGCGAGCAGGATGCTCTCGGCGAAGTTGTTCGAGCCGACGACCACGGTGTCGCCGCTCGGCTTGTCCCCGGCCAGCGGGTCGGACTTGTCGTCGGAGGAGGAACATCCCGCCAACAGCGCCGCCGTGGCGGCGAGCGCGACGGCGGCCACGCCGGGATGGTTCCTGAAGGACCTACTGCTTGCGGCGGTGGAAGTCACGATTCCCGTTCCGGTTTGTGGGGGTTGGCGGGCCGACCCCGAGGTCTGGGCAGAGCTCTCCACTGATCCAATCCAGCCGGTTCTGTCCCAGTCAAGAGCAATCCGGTCACCGATTGGCCTCGAACAATGGTCGCTTGTGCCCCGATGTGAAGGGGGGACGGTTGGGGCGGAGGGTGTTGTAACGGATTCTTGACGTACAGTTCCGGTCTCGAAAGGCAAGAGGCGGTAGTGTCCCGGACGTTGGCGGGGGCGATACCGGTCAACAACGGTCACGTGAGACCTCGCGCGCCGTGTGACGCCCACGAAGGAGGCAACTCGGTGTCCACGAACGAGGTGGGCGCTCAGCGCCCACGTCGTCTACGCGGTTTGGCCGACCGCTGGCCCTTCAGGCGCAAGCTCAACCTTCTCGTCGGTGTGCCGCTGACCGTGGTAGCGGTCCTTCTCGCCTACCTCATAGCCGACCAGACCGCGCAGTCACGTGACGCCGCCGACGCCGCCCGGCTGGTCCGGGAGAGCACCGAGGTCGCCACCCTCGCCGACCGGCTGGCGTCCGAGCACCAGCAGGCCGTCCTGCTCTCCGTACGGCACGAG
This sequence comes from Streptomyces sp. R11, assembly GCF_041051905.1. Classification (NCBI taxonomy): domain Bacteria; kingdom Bacillati; phylum Actinomycetota; class Actinomycetes; order Kitasatosporales; family Streptomycetaceae; genus Streptomyces; species Streptomyces sp. R11. Next base: position 7,132,875 of record NZ_CP163432.1, on the reverse strand, counting down.
GCCTCCGAGGGCGACGCGCCCTCGTCCGCCGCCTACCGCACGGCGCAGTCCCTCGTGGACTCCCAGGTCGAGCAGGTGCGCGACGCCTTCGGGGAACGGCTGCCGGAGACCGAGGCACAGGCGCTGCGGGGAGTCGAGGGCCTGAGCAGTCTGCGTGACACCATCGAGCAGGGGTATCTGCCCGCCGAGAACATCGACCCCGCGTACACCCACGCCGCGCAGAACCTGATCGACGGCCTGGGCCTGGACCGCAACCCCGACCTCGCGACGGCCTTCACCGGCAATCTGCTGGACTCGCTGCTGCGCGCGGGCGCCGCCCACAGTGCCTTCGAGACCGGCGTGTTCTCCGCGTCGACCGGCGACTCCAACGCCCTCATCGAGTTCATCGGCGCGGTCGGCTCCTACGACGAGTACACCCATCAGGCCGAACGTTTCTCCCGGTTCGCCACCGACGCCCAGGCCGCGCAGCTCGCGGGGATCAAGTACACCGCCGCGCAGAGCGTCATCAGCCGGCAGTTCGCCGAGCTGCAGATCGACCCCGGCGCCGCCCAGGGCGGCTCGCCCGCGGAGATCCGCAGGTCCCTCGACGCGGCGCTCGACTCCTACCCCGCCTATCGTGACCAGGCCAAAACGCGGCTGGCGATCACCACCTCGCTCATCGGCCAGATCGCCGACCAGGCGGAGAGCGCGTCCGACAAGGCGGCGTGGCGCGCGGTGCTGCTGCTGGGGCTCGCCCTGCTCGGCCTCGCCGTCTGGCTGGTCCTCGCGATGCTGGTGCGCCGCTCGGTGGTCCGCCCGGTGCAGGCCCTCACGGGTGCCGCGCGGCAGGTCGCCGAGGTCGCCGAACGCGAGCTGGCCCGGGTGGCCGACGACGACGCCGAGGACGACGGTCCGCCGCGGCTGCGCGCGATGCCGGTCACCGCCCGCGACGAGATCGGCGAACTCGCCGAGACGTTCAACCAGGTGCAGACCATGGCGGCCGCACTGCTGGAACGGCAGGTGCTCAGCCGGCGCAACGTCGCCGAGATGTTCGGCAACGTCGGGCGCCGGGTCAGCAACCTCACCACGCGCCAGCTCGCCCTGATCGACGCGGTGGAGCGGGGCGAGACCGATCCGGCCCTCCTCGAGCGGCTGTACTCCATCGACCACATCGCGGTCCGGCTGCGCCGCAACGCCGACAGCCTGATGCTGCTCGCCGGCATCCACGAGGCGGTCCTGGACTCCGGTCCCACCGCGCTCACCAACGTCGTACGCGCCGCGCTCGGCCAGATCGAGGGCTACCAGCGCGTGGAACTGCGCGCGCGGACCGAGGCAGTGGTGGAGCCGGAGGTCATCGGCGACCTGACGCTGATGATCGCCGAACTCCTGGAGAACGCGGTGTCGTTCTCGCCCGAGGGCAGCCCGGTCGAGGTGACGGTGGCGGCCTCCGGCGACGACGCGGTGATCGTCGTCTCCGACCACGGCCTGGGCATGGCCCCCGAACGCCTCGACGAGGAGAACGCCCGCCTGATCCGCCGCGAGCGGCTCGACCTCGTACCGACGAAGGTCCTCGGCCTGTTCGTGGTCGGCACCCTCGCGCGCCGCTGGGAGGTCGCGGTCACGCTCTCCCGCACGCCGGGCGGCGGTGTGACGGCCGAGGTGACGGTGCCGTCGTCGCTGCTGGTGACGGGGAGCACCACGGGGTCGACGGCTACGGCGGCCTTGGCTGCGGTGGCCGGCGGTGGCTCGGGCTCGGGGCCGAAGGCGGCCGACGTGACGAAGGCCGAGCACGGGGGCCGTGCGGGTGCGGCCACCGGCCCTCGGCCCTCAGCCGCCGTGCGGGGGGATGCCGTACGGCCGGACGACGCTCCGGACCCCGACGGGTTGCGGCCCCTCCCCCGCCGTGTCGCGCAGCGCGGGCCCGCTCCGGACGGGACGCCGGCCGTCCCTCCCACAGCATCCGCCGATCACGCCCGGGCCGACCAGCCGGACCCCTCGGTGCCGGCGGCCCGCCCTCTGCGTCGCCGCGTCCGCGGTGCGACCCTGCGTACGACCGTCGAGGCCTCCGAGCGGCAGACGCCGGTGCGGCATACCGCGCGGACGCTGGACGCGGAGGCCGTGCGGGCCGCGCTCGACGAGTTCGAGGCCGCCGTGGAGCGCGCGCATCGCGACAGCCGGAACGGCGGTGACGGTGGTGACGGCGGCACCCGAGCGCAATCCGCCCCAGCGACAACCCCAGCCCCCCATACGCAAGACCAGAACGACCCCCCGGAAGGAGCGGAGCAGTGAGCACGTCGACAGGTGGCACCCCGGCGGGAGGCCCCACCCCGGCCGAACTGCAGGCCGCCGCAGCCGACTTCACGTGGCTGCTGAATCGCTTCGCGAAGGAGACGGCCGGTGTCGTGGACGCCATCGCCGTCTCGTCCGACGGCCTCCTCATCGCCGTGTCCGAGCTGCGGGAGCACGCCGACTCCGAGCGGCTCGCCGCGATCGTCTCCGGCATCACCAGCCTGGCCGCCGGCGCCTCCGGCAACTACGGCCTCGGCGGCCTCAACAAGGTCATCATCGACCTGGAGGGCGGCCACGTCCTGGTCTCCACGATCGGCAGCGGCGCCGTACTCGGCGTCGTCACCGACAAGGAGGCCAAGCTGGGCAACATCGCCTACGAGATGACCGTGTTCGCCAACCGCGCCGGTTCCGCCCTCAGCCCGCAGCTCGTACTGGAGCTGAAGAACAGCGTCGGCGCCACGTCGCCCCGCTGACCGCGCCGGGAAGGTACCCGGGAGCCCCGGCGAGCGGCAAGGCACCCGGCCGAGGAGGACGGACAACGCCATGGCGGACGGCACCCCAGCGCCGAGCCCCGACGGCCCTGACCACGATGGTCCGGACTTCGACGGGCTGAAGCCTGACGGGCCGAACCTCGATGAGTCCGACCTCGACAGGCCAGACCTCGACGCGTTGACGCCTGACGGGCCGGACCTCGACGGGCCGCAGCCCGACGCGGTGGATCCCGGTGGGTCGCAGTCGGTCGGTCCCGCATCCGCCGTGCGGCCCTTCCTGGTGACCGCCGGGCGGGTCGTGGCCGATGCCGACGGGCGGTCGATGCCCGTTGAGACGCAGGTGGTGGCCACCACCGAGGGGCTCGACGCGCTGGACCGGCTGGCGTTCGAGGAGCACGACATCGTCGCCGTCTGCCGGCTGCCGCAGTCCATCGCGGAGATCGCGGCCCGGCTGCGGCTGCACCTCAACGTGGTGCGCGTCCTCGCCGAGGACCTGCGCGCCGCCGGGCAGTTGACGGTGCACGTGCCCGACTCCGGCGTCATCCACGACGCATCCGTCCTGCGCAGGGTCATCGACGGCCTGCGCGCCATACCCGACTCACGAGGGGTCACTCCGTGACGACGACTGAACCGGCCGCCGGCGCGTCCGCCGCGCCGCCGCCCACCGTACGACCGCCGCTGCCGGTCAAGATGGTGATCGCCGGCGGCTTCGGCGTGGGCAAGACCACCACCGTGGGCGCCATATCCGAGATCGAGCCGCTGACCACCGAGGCCGCGATCACGGAGGTCGCGGCGGGCGTGGACGACCTCACGCACACACCCCGCAAGACGACGACCACCGTGGCCATGGACTTCGGCTGCCTCACCATCGACCCCACCCTGAAGCTGTATCTGTTCGGCACGCCCGGGCAGGAGCGGTTCGGGTTCATGTGGGACGACATCGTCGAGGGCGCGGTCGGCGGGCTCGTCATCGTGGACACGCGCCGGCTCGACGACTGCTACGCCGCCGTCGACTACTTCGAGCACAAGGGCATCCCCTTCGCGGTGGCCGCCAACGCCTTCGACGGCAAGGTCGAGCACACGCTGGAGGAGATCCGCTGGGCCCTCGACGTCACCGACGGCGTCCCGGTCGTCGTCTTCGACGCCCGCGAACGCGGCTCGGTCCGCGACGCCCTGCTCGTCGTACTGGAACTGGCGCTGGCGCGCACGGAGAACTGACGGCGGGCGGCGGGCGGCGGGCGGCGGGCGCTGGAGAGGCGGCGGACGCGGAATGCCCGCGCCCGCAAGCGGGTTGGGAAGGCATGAGCCTCGACGAGCGCACGATCACCAACCCGCCCGCCCTGCACGACCCGACCCCGCTGAGCTACAGCCACGCCGTCTCGGCGCCCGGCGAACTCGTCTTCATCGCAGGCCAGTACGCCTCCGACGGCAACGGCGCACCCGTGCCGGGCGACTTCCCGGCCCAGGTGGAGCTGGCCCTCGACCGGCTGCGCTCGGCGCTGGAGGGCGTCGGCCTAGGCTACGAGCACGTCGTCCGCCTGGGCACCTTCGTCGTCGACCACGACGCGGCCAAGCTGGAGGCCATCGGCAAGGCGCTGCACGCCCGGTTCGGCGACCGCCTGCCCGCCCAGCCCCTGAGCGGCGTCGCCTCGCTCGCGCTGCCGGGCATGCTGTTCGAGATCGACGCGGTCGCCGTACGGCCGTCCCCGCGGGGCTAGGCCCTGTCGTTTGGATCAGCTCGGCTGTGCGGATCGGTTCCTCTTGGCGGACCCGAGCGGGGTCTGGTGCGTGCAGCTGCAAGGCGGTGGAGGGAGTGGACGCGATGGGGGTACCCCCGCTCGAGCGATGTCGGGAGTGGGGGAGTCGGCGACCGACGACAACGCGGCAGATGTGCGTGCCGGGGCCCGCGACGCCGAGATGATCCAAACGACAGGGCCTAGGCGAGCCTGCGGACCGTGGGTGCGTGGCTAGCCGCGCCTGCGCACCCCCGGTGAGACCGCGAACCGCGCCACCGCCCAGAACAGCGCCAGCGTCGTGAGTGCCATGGCGGCGACCAGGGTGGCGCCGCCGACGACCTTCTCGTAGTTGCGCTGGTAGAGGCCGTCGATGATGTAGCGGCCGAGGCCGCCGAAGCTGACGTACGCGGCGATGGTGGCGGTCGAGACGATCTGGATGGCCGCCGAGCGCAGGCCGCTGAGGATCAGCGGGAGGGCCACGGGCAGTTCGACCCGGAACAGGACCCCGGTCTCGGCCATGCCCATGCCGCGAGCGGCGTCCACCGGCGCGGGGTCGACGGAGCGCATGGCCTCGTAGGTGGTGACGAGGATGGGCGGGATGGCGAGCACGACCAGCGGGATCATGACGGGGGCCATGCCCAGGCCCAGCAGGATGAACATCAGCACCATCAGGCCGAAGCTGGGCAGCGCCCGGGCGGAGGTGGCGATGAGGGCGAGCGCGTTGCCGCCGCGCCCGGTGTGGCCCGTGAGCAGGCCGACCGGCAGTCCGACCGCGGCGGCGATGCCGAGTGCCAGCAGCGTGTACTGGACGTGCTCGGTGAGTCGCGCGGGGATGCCGTCGTAGCCCTGCCAGTGCGCGCTGTCGCTGAAGAAGGAGTTGATGAAGTTCAGGACGTTCACCGGGCGGCCTCCTTCACGGCGAGCGGGCGCGCGTTCTTACGGGTGCCGCGCGGCATCCAGGGCGTCAGGAGCAGACGCAGCCCGATCAGGACGGCGTCCACGAGGATGGCGAGGACGGCCGTGCCCACCACGGAGAGCCACACCAGGCGGGGCTGGTTGTAGATCAGGCCGCTGTTGAGCAGGTTGCCGAGGGCTCCCGCGTTGCCGATGAGCATGCCGACGCTGACGAGAGAGACGCTCGACACGGACGCGACCCGCAGTCCGGCGATGATCGCGGGCGCCGCGATCGGCAACTGCACCTGGAGGTAGCGTCGTACGGGCCCGAAGCCCATGGCGGTGGCCGCGGCCAGTGTCTCCTGCGGCACCGACCGCACACCGTCCACGATGGCCGGGACCAGCACCACCAGGCTGTAGACGGCCAACGGGATCATCACCGTGATCTCGCTCAGGCCGGTGTAGTCGATGAGGATGACGAAGAAGGCGAGCGAGGGGATGGCGTACAGCACGGTCGTCACCCACAGCACCGGCGGGTACAGCCAGCGCACCCGCACGCACAGCTGGGCGACGGGCAGTGCCACGAGCAGCCCGGCGAGCACGGGGATCAGTGCCTCGCGCAGGTGCAGGCCGACCAGTCCGAAGTAGCTGTTCTGGAGGTCGCTGGGCATGTCGAAAAGCTCGGTCATGGCGCGACCTTCTCGGTCGTCCCGGTCGTCCCGGTCTTTCCGGGCTTCCCGGAGTCCTTGGTCGCCCGGGCCGACTCCCCGGCCCTGCCGTCGTCCGCTCGCCGCTCCGCGTGGGCACCGCGGATGGCCTCGCCGATGGTCTGCTGCGAGACGACCCCGGTGGCCCGGCCGTCGGCGTCCACGGCGACGGCCCACCCGGTGGGCGAGAGCACGGCACAGTCGAGGGCGGCCCGCAGCGAGTCGGTGCCGGTCACGAACGGGCGTCCGTACGGCAGGAGTCGGCCGGCCTCGATCTCCCCGGCGGTGAGTTCCTGCGGCTCGCCCCAGCCGAGGGGCTTGCCGTCCGGGTCGGTGACCAGGAGATACGGCGCGTCGGCCGTGCCGGCGGCGGTGATCTGCTCGGCGCTCGCGTCGACGGCCACGATGGGCTCGGTCAGCAGCGCCAGGCCCGCCGAGGGGAAGAACGACAGCCGCCGGATGCCCCGGTCCGCGCCGAGGAAGTCCTCCACGAACTCGTCCGCGGGGTGGGTCAGCAGCTCGGCCGGCGGTGCGAACTGGGCGAGCTTGCCGCCCGTGCGCATCACGGCGACCATCGTGCCGAGCTTGACTGCCTCGTCGATGTCATGGGTGACGAAGACGATGGTCTTGCCCAACTCCTCCTGGATGCGGAGGAGTTCGTCCTGCAGACCTTTGCGGACCACGGGGTCGACGGCCGAGAAGGGCTCGTCCATCAGCAGCACCGGCGGATCCGCCGCGAGTGCCCGGGCCACGCCGACGCGCTGCTGCTGGCCGCCGGAGAGCTGGTACGGGTACCGCTTGGCGAGTGCCCCGTCGAGGCCGACCCGCTCCATCAGCTCCCGCGCCCGCGCCCGGGACCTCTCCTTGCCCCAGCCGAGCATGCGGGGCACCGTGGCGATGTTGTCGATGATCGTGCGGTGCTGGAAGAGGCCGGCGTTCTGGATGACGTACCCCATGGACCGGCGCAGGGTGTTGACCGGCTGCTGCTGGATGTCCACGTCGTCGAGGAGGATGGTGCCCTCGCTGGGCTCGACCATCCGGTTGATCATCCGCAGGGTGGTCGTCTTGCCGCAGCCCGACGGTCCGACGAGGACGGTGATCGAGCGGTCGGGTATCTCCAGGGAGAGTTGGTCGACCGCCACCGTGCCGTCCGGATACCGCTTGGTGACTGAATCTATCCGTATCAAAACGCCGAATACCCTTCGGGTCTGGCAGATTTCGCCCGCTTTTGACCACGGGTCCGGGCCGTTGAGGGGAGAGTCTAGACGTCCCGTGTTGCGGGACTGTGGACTGGACCGGCTCCGTGCAGGCGAGATCGTTGCACTACAGCGCTACGGCGCTACTGCCCTACGGCGCTACTCCGTCATCGCTGCCGGCCGACTCCGCTGCTGCGCAGGGCGACGAAGGAACGGCCGCCCGCCACCCACTGATCGACGGCACCCCAGTCGGCGCGCTCCGCGTACCGCAGCAGGGCGGGGGTGCCCAGTCGAGCCCAGGGGAAGGGGGCGCCCGAGGGGCCACCGGCGTCGGTGACGTGGACGTGGACGCGTTCGTCGAGGTCCAGGTCCGGCACGGTCTCGGCGATCAACAGGCCGCCGGGGAGCAGAAGTTGGGCCATCCGGTCGAGCAGCGCCGCCGGGTCTCCGCCGATGCCGATGTTGCCGTCGATGAGCAGGGCGGTGCCCCACCGGCCCTCGCCGGGCAGCGAGTCGAAGACGGAGCGGCGCAACGCCGGTCCCCCGAGCCGCAGCGTGCACGCGACAGCGACCTCGCTGACGTCGATGCCGAGCACGCGCCGACCCTGCAGACCCAACGCCGCCACCAGCCGCCCGGGCCCGCACCCGACGTCCAGCACCGCCCCCTCACAGCGCCGCAGCACCTCCAGATCCACCGCATCGGCATCCGCACACCACCGCTCCACGTCGAGCGGCAGCAGCCAGCCGTCGGTACGCCGCAGAAAGAGGGGCCCCCGACCGGCACGGAGGGCACGCGCGTAGGGGTCGGCGGACCAGGCGGCTCTTGGGGCATGAGGGCGAGTCGAGCCGGGGCGCAGGTGCGGGGTGCCGGCCTCGACCGGGAGGCGTGACGGGCGGCCGTCGGTGCCGAGGGCTGCGCTCACGGCCGTGCCGGACTCGGACGAAGTCCCCCGTGGGCGGCTGCCGGTGGCGGTGTCCGGGTGGTGGATCGTGACCGGGTCCGCCTGGCGGGCGATCCTTGCCGTCGTCGTCTCGTGCGGAGCGCTCATCGGTCCGCCGTCGGGCTGAGGTGCGCCAGCACTGTTGCGAAGCGTCCGCCCGGTGCCGCCGCGGCCACCAGGTCGGCGTCGTACGCCGTGTCGACGTCCCGCAGGCACGGCAGGTCGCGCACGCGCAGACCCGCGAGCCGGGCCCGCTGTAGGGCACCGGTCCGTGGCGTCGACATCGGGACGCCGCGCAGCCGTGCCGGGTCCGGTTCGGCCATGCCGAGCGCCCAGAAGCCGCCGTCCTCGGCCGGGCCGAAGTACGCGTCGCAGCCCGACCAGTCCACCGTCAGCAACTCCGGCGTCACGTGCGGGGTGTCCATGCCGATGAGCAGGGCCGGGCCGTCACACCCCGCGAAGGCTTGCGCCAGCCGTTCGTCGAGGCCGCCCGCGCACTGCCGTACGACGTCGAAGCCGGGCGGCAGCCATGGGCCCGGCGTCCCGTCCAGGACCAGCACCCGGCGCCGGGCCGGCGTCCGCGCCACGGCGTCCAGCGTGTCCACGAGGGCCGCCTCGGCAAGCACGGCCGCCTCCTCGGGCGTGAAGGGAGGGGTCAGCCTGGTCTTCACCCGGCCCGGTCGGGGCTCCTTGGCGATGACGAGGAGCGTGGTCACGAGCGGCTTCCTTTCGACGGGGCGGCGCCGGGCCGGGTCCGGGAACGCTCGGCGGACTCGGCTTCGGCACGGGCAACGGACTTGGCAACGGTCCCGCTGTGCGGGTCGGGCTCGGCGTGCGTCCCGCTGTGCGGGGCGGGCTCGGCACCGGACCCGCCTGGCCCGCCGGCCCGCGCACCCACCCCCGCACCCCCGTCGCCCTCCCCCAACACCCGGCTCATGTCCCGCACCGCCTGCCAAGTCCCCCGCCAGGTCCCCGTCACCTTCGACGCGCCCGTGCGGGGCAGGTACGGGACGTCGTACTCGGCGATGCGCCAGCCCGCGTCGGCGGCGCGGACGACCATCTGGAGGGGGTAGCCGCTGCGGCGGTCGGTGAGGTCGAGGGCGAGGAGGCGGTCGCGGCGGGCGGCGCGGAGGGGGCCCAGGTCGTGCAGACGCAGACCGGTGCGGCGGTGGAGGAGGTGGGTCAGGGCGAGGTTGCCGGCGCGGGCGTGCGGCGGCCAGGTGCCGCGGGACGCGGGGCGGCGCCGGCCCAGGATGAGGTCGGCCTCATCGGCCTCGATACGGCGCACGAAGGGCACCAGGCCGCCAGGGTCGAGCGAGGCATCGCAGTCGCAGAAGCAGACGATGTCGGCCGTGGCGGCGGTAAGCCCCGCATGACACGCGGCGCCGAAACCGCGTCGTTCCTCGTGTACGACCGTCGCGCCCAGCTCGCGTGCGACAGCGGCCGAGCCGTCGGTGGAACCGTTGTCCACGACGAGCGCCCGCCAGCCTTGCGGGATCCGCTCCAGGACCCAGGGCAGGGCGTCGGCCTCGTCGAGACAGGGAAGCACGACGTCGACGGACGCCGTGCGGGGTTCATTCGCTGCTGCGGATGGGGTCGTCACGGCTTTCACCCTACGAGCCTGAAACGGGCATTTCGGACTACCGCTCCTTACGAAACACGGACGTCGGGCCCCGGCGGCGGCACATGCGCGCCCGGGGTGCGAGGCTGGCGGCATGGAGCAGCAACAGCCGCACCCGCAGGCCGGGGCCGGGCCCGGGGCCAGAGTTCTCGTCGTCGACGACGACCCCACCGTCGCCGAAGTCGTCTCGGGCTACCTCGACCGCGCCGGGTACGTCGTGGACCGCGCCGGAGACGGCCCCGAAGCCCTCGCCCGGGCCGCCGCGCACTGGCCGGACCTCGTCGTCCTGGACCTGATGCTGCCCGGCATGGACGGCCTGGAGGTGTGCCGCCGGATGCGCGGCCAGGGGCCCGTGCCGGTCATCATGCTCACCGCGCGCGGCGACGAGGACGACCGCATCCTCGGCCTCGAGGTCGGCGCCGACGACTACGTCACCAAGCCCTTCAGCCCCCGCGAACTCGTCCTGCGCGTCGAGTCGGTGCTCCGCCGCACCCGCCCCGGCCCCGCCCAGCCGCAGGGCACCCTGCGCGCGGCCGGCCTCTCGGTGGAACCGGCGGCCCGCCGCGCCACCAAGAACCGCGCCGAACTCGCCCTCACCATCCGCGAGTTCGACCTCCTCGCGTTCTTCCTGCGGCACCCCGGCCGGGTCTTCAGCCGCGAGGACCTGATGCGCGAGGTGTGGGGCTGGGACTTCGGCGACCTGTCGACCGTCACCGTCCATGTCCGCCGGCTGCGCGGCAAGGTGGAGGACGACCCCGCCAGGCCCCAGCTCATCCAGACCGTGTGGGGCGTCGGCTACCGCTTCGACGCGACCGGCACCGCCACCCCCGACCCCGCTCCCGACGGGGAGGCGTGACCATGCGCGACACCCTCCTGATCGCCCTCTTCGCCTTCCTCGGCGCCGCCGCGGCCGGAGTGCTCGGCGCGTGCGTGCTGCTGCTGATCCGGCGCCGCTCGCTCATCGTGCACCTCGCCGTGGTCGCCGGTGTCGGCATCACCGCGATGCTCGCGGGCACGCTCGCCGTCGCGCAGGCGATGTTCCTGAACGGGCACGATCTGTCCGTCGTCACGACCGTCGTCGCCATGGCCGCCTTGGTCTCCCTGGCCACCGCCCTGCTGCTCGGCCGCTGGGTCGCCGCCCGCAGCCACGCCCTCGCGCTCGCCGCCCGCTCCTTCGGCGACGGCGGCGACTTCACCTCGCCCGGCGGCGTCGCCACCGCCGAACTCGCCGCGCTGAGCCGCGAGTTGGAGGCGACCAGCGCCAAGCTCGCCGAGTCGCGGGACCGTGAGCGGGCGCTTGAGTCCTCCCGGCGTGAACTCGTCGCCTGGATCTCCCACGATCTGCGCACCCCGCTGGCCGGCCTGCGCGCGATGGCGGAGGCACTGGAGGACGGGGTCGCCGCCGATCCCGACCGCTATCTCAAGCAGATCCGCATGGAGGTCGAGCGGCTCAACGGCATGGTGGGCGACCTCTTCGAACTCTCCCGCATCCACGCGGGGACGCTGGCGCTGAGCACGAGCCGGATCTCTCTGTACGACTTGGTCGGCGACGCGCTCGCGGGCGCCGACCCGCTGGCCCGCGAGTGCGGCGTACGGCTGGTCGGCGAGCGGATCGAACCGGTGCCCGTCGAGGTGGACGGCAAGGAGATGAGCCGGGTGCTGGGCAATCTGCTGGTGAACGCGATCCGTCGGACGCCCGCCGACGGCACCGTGGCCCTCGCCGCCGAACGCTCGGCCGACGGCGTGGTCCTCTCCGTCACCGACGGCTGCGGCGGCATCCCCGACGAGGACCTGCCGCGCGTCTTCGACACCGGCTGGCGCGGCACCCACGCGCGTACCCCGCCGGCTGGGGCGGGGCTCGGCCTGGCCATCGTGCGGGGCATCGTGGAGGCGCACGCCGGACGGGCCTCGGTACGGAACGTCCCCGGGGGGTGCCGCTTCGAGGTGGTGCTGCCCGCTGCCGCTTCCTGAAAGGCGGGCAGCACCACCGGTCTCAGGGAGCCTACGCCCCTCGCATCCCGGCCACCGCGAACTCCCGCATCCCGTCGGCGAACCCCACCTCGGCCTTCCAGCCCAACTCCGCGCGCAGCCGCGCCGAGTCGGCCGTGATGTGCCGTACGTCGCCCAGCCGGTACTCCCCGGTCACGACCGGCTCGGGACCGCCGTACGCCTCCGCGAGCGCGCGGGCCATCTCGCCGACGGTGCGCGGATCGCCGCTGGCGGTGTTGTACGCCGTGAGCGCACCCTCCGGGAGGGCCGCCGAACTCGCCTCCAGCGCGGTCACGTTGGCGGCCGCCACATCCCCGACGTGGACGAAGTCCCGCCGCTGGCGGCCGTCCTCGAAGACGCGGGGCGCCTCGCCGCGTGCGAGGGCGGAGCGGAAGAAGGAGGCGACCCCGGCGTAGGGGGTGTCGCGGGGCATGCCCGGTCCGTAGACGTTGTGGTAGCGCAGGGACACCGCCGTGCCGCCCGTCGCGCGCGCCCATGCCGCGGCCAGGTGTTCCTGGGCCAGCTTCGTCGTCGCGTACACGTTGCGCGGGTCGACCGGGGCGTCCTCCGCCACCAGCCCGGGCGCGAGGTCGGCGCCGCACTCCGGGCAGGGCGGCTCGAACCGGCCCGCGTCGAGATCGGCCACGGCACGCGGACCCGGGCGTACGACGCCGTGCCGCTCGCACTCGTAGCGTCCCTCCCCGTACACCACCATCGACCCGGCCAGCACCAGTCGGCGTACGCCCGCGTCGGCCATGGCGGTCAGGAGTACGGCCGTGCCCAGGTCGTTGCGGGAGACGTACTCCGTGGCGTCGGCGAAGCCGGCACCGAGGCCGACCATCGCGGCCTGGTGGCACACGGCGTCGACGCCGGTCAGGGCGTGGCGGACGGCGTAGGGGTTGCGTACGTCCGACTCGGGGTCGGGACGGACGTCGTACACGACGGGTTCGTGCCCGTGCGCCTCGAGCGCCTCGACGACGTGGGACCCGATGAAACCGGCACCGCCGGTGACCAGTACGCGCATGCGCTCACGCTAGGGCGGCGAGGGTCGTTTCGGTCGCTCGGCGCCGGTCATGTCACGGGTCCGTAAGACCTGTCTCCCGCTTTCCGTCCACCACGAGCGGAACCGTCACCGTGAACACCGTCTGCCCGGGCTCGCTGCTCAGCTCGATGCGCCCGCCGTGGGCATGGACCAGGGACTGCGCCACCGCCAGTCCCAGCCCGCTGCCGCCCCGGTCGCGGCTGCGGGCCTTGTCGACCCGGTAGAAGCGGTCGAAGACGCGTATCCGGTCGGCGGGCGGGATGCCGGGGCCGGCGTCGGTGATCCGGACGACGGCGGTGGTCTGCACCACCGAGACCGCGACGGACACCGGCGTCCCGGTCGGCGTGTGGATCGCCGCGTTGGTCAGGAGGTTGTCCAGCACCTGGCGGATGCGCTGGGGGTCGAGACGGAGTTTCAGGGAGCCGGGGCCGGGGGCGACCGTCAGGGGGTGGTCGGCGTGGGTGACGCGGAAGGCGTCCGCCGCCTGTTCGACCAGGTCCACCAGATCCGCGCTCTGCATCCGCAGCGGCGTCTCCACCTCGGCGGCGTCCAGGCGGGCGAGCAGCAGCAGGTCGTCGAGGAGGAAGCCCATGCGGGCGGCCTCGGCACGCAGCCGGGCCAGGTGGCGCTCCCGCTCCTCGGGGGCGTTGGCCGCGGCGTACTGGAAGAGGTCGGCGTAGCCCCTTACCGACATCAGCGGTGTACGCAGTTCGTGCGAGGCGTCCGCCACGAAGCGGCGCAGGCGCTGCTCCGCCTCCGCGCGCACCGCGAGGGAGTCGTCGATGTGCTCCAGCATGGTGTTGAACGCGGTGCGCAGCTCCTCCACCTCGGGGCCGCCGCCCCGCCGGTCGTGCCGTACGGGCAGCTGGGCCGAGTCGGTGAGGTCGTGCGAGGTGATGTCGCGGGCGGTGTGCGCCATGTCGCTCAGTGGCTTCAGGCCGCGCCGCAGCATCCCGCGTCCGAACACCACGAGGGCCAGCAGCGCGAGTCCGAAGGTGACCACCTGGATGGTGATCAGCTGGCCCACGGTGTCCTCGATGTCCTCCATGGGCGCGGCGCTGACCAGCACCACACCGGGCTCGACCTCGCAGGCCCGCAGCCGGTACTCGCCCTTGCCCTTCAGGTGCTCGGTGCGCAGGATCTCCGTGTGCGCGCCGGTCTGTGCCGTGGCCAGCGAGGTGAAGTCGTCGACGTCCTGCGGCAGGTCGGCGGGGTCCTCGGGCCGGCGCAGTACGGGCCTGCCGTCGGACACGTCGTACACGGCGTAGAACCAGCTGTAGTACTTCTTGCCCGAGAGCGTGCCGTAGTCCGCGATGCTCTTGGACTGGGCGATCTGGCCCTGCGCGAGCTGGGTGTCGAGCTGGGCCGACAGGTAGTCCCGCATGTACGTCGTCAGGGCCGTGCCGACGACGCCGAACACGAACAGCGCCAGCACCCCGAGGCCCAGCGCCAGCCGGGTGCCGAGCCGCATCCCGCGGTACGCCCGCCGCAGCCGCCCTGTCACTCGGCCGCCTGCCGGATCACGTATCCGAAACCGCGCACCGTGTGGATCAGCGGCGCCCTGCCGTCGTCGGGCTCGTCGAGCTTGCGGCGCAGCCGGCTGACGACCAGCTCGACGACGTTCGAGCGGCCGCCGAAGCCGTACTCCCACACATGGTCGAGGATCTGCGCCTTGGTGAGCACGGTCGGCGACTTGCGCATCAGGTAGCGCAGCACCTCGTACTCGGTCGGCGTGAGCGTGAGCTGTTTTTCGCCCCGGCGGACCTCGCGGGTGTCCTCGTCCATCGTCAGGTCCGCCACCCGAAGGACGGAACGCTGGAAGCCGGGTCCGGCGCTGCGCCGCAGGACGGTGCGCAGCCGGGCCATGAGCTCCTCCACGGCGAACGGTTTGACCAGGTAGTCGTCGCCGCCGCGGGTCAGCCCGGCCACCCGGTCGGCCACCCCGTCGCGGGCCGTCAGGAACACCACGGGCACCATTTTCCCGGCGCCGCGCAGCCGGTCCAGGACGCCGAAGCCGTCCACGTCGGGCAGCATCAGGTCCAGGACCACGATGTCCGGGTGGAACTCGGCGGCCAGCCGCAGCGCCTCCTCGCCGGAGTTCGCGGTGACGGCCTCCCAGCCCTCGTAGCGGGCGACCGTCGCGACGAGGTCGGCGATGGGCGGGTCGTCGTCCACGACCAGCAGGCGTACTTTCTCCACCCGTTCATACTGCGGCACCCGGCGCCGATCACATGAGCCGGGTGTGGGCCCGGGACCACATCGATAACCAGTTGAAAGAAGTACGACAGCTTTTCGACAGCACCCGCCGGACAAGCTCGGTATCCACAGACGAGATCAAGGAGCTGTCGCCGTGACGACCGTCCAATCGCCCCCTGCGCCCCCCACGGCGATACGCCCCAGGGTGGTCGCCCGCACGGGCCTGTACGCCGTGCTGGCCGCGAACGTGGCCGTGGTGCTCTACTTCTTCTTCGCCGCCGGCTTCGCCTCGAACACGCTGATCGTGCTCGGGCGGCTGACCGGCCTGCTCGGCGCGCTGCTGATGGCGTTCCAGCTGCTGCTGGTGGCCCGGCTGCCGTGGCTGGACCGCCGGATCGGCATGGACCGGCTGACATCCTGGCACCGCTGGACCGGCTTCAGCGTCCTGTGGGCGCTCCTGGCGCACGCGGTGTTCATCACCTTCGGCTACGCCGAGTCGTCCTCGCTGGACCCGGTGAACCAGCTGATCGACCTGGCCGAGACGGTCGAGGGCGTGCTGCGCGCCGTCGTCGCGCTGGGGATCATCATCATGATCGGTGTCGTCTCGGCCCGGTTCGCGCGGCGCCGGCTGGCGTACGAGACGTGGCACTTCATCCACCTGTACACCTACGTGGCGGTGGTCCTGGCGTTCACGCACCAGGTCGCGGTAGGTACGTCCTTCACCTCCTCGTCCGCCGCCACGGCGTACTGGTACGCGGTGTGGGGCGTGGCGCTCGGCGCGGTGTTCGTCGGCCGGCTGGTCCTGCCGCTGTGGCGGAACTGGCGTCACCAGTTCCGGGTGTCGGCCGTGGTCCCCGAGTCCGACAACGTGGTCTCGGTGTACATCACCGGCCGTGACCTGGACAGGCTGCCCGCGCGGGCCGGCCAGTTCTTCCTGTGGCGGTTCCTGACGAAGGACCGCTGGTGGCAGGCCAACCCGTTCTCCCTGTCGGCCGCGCCCGACGGCAACCGGCTACGGCTCACGGCCAAGGCGGCCGGCGACGGCTCGGCGTCCCTGAGGCACCTCAAGGTCGGCACGCGTGTGTTCGCCGAGGGCCCGTACGGCGCGTTCACCACGATGCACCGCACCCGGCCGGAGGCGGTGCTGATCGCGGGCGGCGTCGGTGTGACCCCGATCCGGGCGCTGCTGGAGGAGCTGCACGGCCACGCGGTCGTGATCTACCGGGTCGGCTCGGACCGGGACGCGGTGCTGTACGGGGAGCTGGCGGAACTCGCCCACGCCAAGGGCGCCGAGCTGCACCTGGTCACCGGCCCGGTCACGCCGGACAGACTGGCCCCCGCGGAGCTGGAGCGGCTGGTCCCCGACATCACGGACAGGGACGTCTTCCTGTGCGGCCCGCCGCCCATGATGAACGCGGTGATCGGCAGCCTGCGCGAGCTGGGCGTGCCCAAGGAGCAGGTCCACTTCGAGCGATTCAGCCTGGCCGGCTGAGAGGGACAAGGAAGACATCGTGAAGCGAGCAATACCTGTCCTGGTCCTCAGCATCGCGGGCCTGATCCCGGTCTGGCGTTACGAGCCGTCGCTCGGCACGGCCGCCACGCCGGCCCCGACACCCTCGGCGTCCTCCTCCGCCGCGTCGGGCTCGGATTCGGGTTCGGGTTCGGGCAGTACGGTCGTCAAGGGCACGACGGTGCAGACCGAGAAGGGCCCCGTGCAGGTCCGGGTGGCCTTCGAGGGCACCGAGATCGCGTCGGTGAAGATGCTCCAGCAGCCCAACCACCCGCAGACCACGGCCGCGGTCCCGAAGCTCATCGCCGAGACCCTCGAAGCCCAGAGCGCCGACATCGACACCGTCTCCGGCGCCACCATCACCAGCGACGGCTACAAAGAATCGCTCCAGGCCGCCATCGACGCGAACGCGGAGTCGGCGTCCACGTCCTCCCCGTCGGCGTCCGCGTCCGCCGCCTCGCAGTCGCGGACGGTCGACGGCTCGACGGTGAACACCGACAAGGGGCCCGTCCAGGTCCGGGTGACCTTCGACGGCGACGAGATCGCGTCGGTGAAGATGCTCCAGCAGCCCAACCACCCGCAGACCACGGCCGCGGTCCCGAAGCTCATCGCCGAGACCCTCGAAGCCCAGAGCGCCGACATCGACACCGTCTCCGGCGCCACCATCACCAGCGACGGCTACAAGGAGTCCCTCCAGGCCGCCATCGACGCAAAGGGCTGATCGTGCACCGAGTCGAACACGTCATGGGGTTTCCGGTCTCGCTGCGGGTCGACGACGAACACGTCGGCGAGGAGGCGGCCGATGCCGTGTTCGCGTGGCTGCGTGAGGTCGACGCCCGGTTCAGTCCGTTCAAGGCCGACAGCGAGGTCTGCCGGCTGGACCGGGGCGAGGTCGCGCGGCGTGACGTCAGTGCGGACCTCGACGAGGTGCTGGGGCTGTGCGAGGAGTACCGGGTCGCCACCGGCGGCGCCTTCGACGTGCGGCTGCCCGGGCGCGGGCTCGATCCGTGCGCGGTGGTGAAGGGCTGGTCCGTGCAGCGGGCCGCCGAGCTGCTGAAGGCGGCGGGGGCGCGGCGCTTCGTGCTGAACGCCGGTGGTGACGTGGTCGCCGCGGGCGGGCCCTGGCGGGTGGGGATACGGCACCCCGAGCGGGCCGACCAGGTGTGCACGGTGGCCGAGCTCACGGACGGCGCCGTCGCGACGTCCGCTCGCTACGAGCGCGGTGACCACATCATCGACGGGCGCACGGGGCGGGCGGCGACGGGGCTGCTGTCCCTCTCCGTCGTGGCGTCCTCCCTGACGGTGGCGGACACGGTGGCGACGGCCGCGTTCGCGATGGGCGGCGACGGCGTCGGGTGGGCCGCCGCACGGCCGGGCTGCGAGGTGTTCGCGGTGGACGCCGGGCGGCGGGTCCTCCGCACGGAGGGCTTTCCGGTGGCGTCGGCGGCGGCGCGGGCGGCCTAGCCCCGGCGCCGCCGCAGCACGAGCAGCACCGCCGAGCCGCCGAAGAGCGCGGCGGTGATCAGCAGCCAGCGGGTCAGGAAGCCGTCCGTGGACAGGCTCGTGGCGGCAGCGTAGCGGTCCGCCACCCGGCCGGTGATCAGCGGGAACCACACCAGCAGGAGCAGCAGGGACAGGGCGGCCGGGACGCGGACGTACGGCATCCAGCTCCGGCGGTCGACCGCCTCGAAACCCCGTAGCAGTCCCCGGTCCGCCGCCCCGTACAGCGGCACCAGCACGAGGTCGTGCAGGATCGCCGCGCCGACGAACCACAGCACGATCTCGAACCATTCCCCGTCCAGGAGCCGTACGCCCGCGTATCCGGCGAGCGCGAACGAGCAGGCGAGGAGGAGGATCTGGAGGGGACTGCCCAGGGCGAGCCCCGGTCGGCGCATCCGTCGGCCTGTCGGTCGAAGCGTCAGTCGGTCCATCACAGGTCTCCGAACGTCATCCGCGCCACCCACTTGGTGTTCAGCACACCGGGCGCGGCGGGCACGATGATCCGCGCCGGGTGGCCGTGGTCGGGGGTCAGGTCCTCGCCGTTGACGAACAGGGCGAGCAGGGAGCGGGGGTCGGCGACCTGGTTGGCCCGCAGGGCGGCCCGGCGGAAGGCGCCGCGTTGCTGGAGCGACTCCACCAGAACGTCGGGCGGTTCCTGGTCGTGGCCGACCAGCGCCGCTAGGTCCCGCAGCCGTACACCGCGCCACCACTGGTCGGAAGTGGACCAGCCCTCCACGCAGGCGATCGGCAACGCAGCGCTGTGCAGCGGCATGTCGAGCAGTTCGGCACGGCTGAGGCGGACCGTCCGACCGTCCCGGCCCGCGACGACCAGCCGCCATGCCTCGTCGCTCGTGTCGGCCTCGCGGATCCCCGCGTACGCGGCCGTCTTGTTGATCTGGAAGCCGCCCGGCCCGCTCCCCGGCTCGGCACCGCCGTGCGGGGCGAGGAGGGCGGTCCGGCGCGGGAACCCGTCGAAGTTCTGCCCGACGGTCGTGGCGAACAGCAACAGCGAGCCGCCGCCGACGAACCAGAGGGCGCCGCGCCGCGAGACCGTCGGCTCGGCGGGACTCGGCGCAATCAGCTCCCGGTCCTCCTCCCCCGCCCCCTCTCCCTTCTCCTCCCGCATGCGGCGCAGGTTCCGCAGCGCCATGGGGGTCTTCAGCACGGCGTGCACGACGAACGCACCCATGAACACCCACGCGCCGTAGAAGTGCAGGGTGTAGAAGGAGCCGGGGAAGAGGTAGTCGAGCTGGACGTTGAGCACGCCCGTCACGAACTCGAACAGCGCGCCCCCGACCAGGAGCAGCAGCGAGATCCGCTCCAGCGCGTGCGCGAGTGACCGTGCCGGCGGCAGCGTGAAGAGCTTCGGCAGGACCGACCACAGCTTGGCCAGGAGCACGGGGATGAGCGCGATGCCGAGGGTGACGTGGACGCCCTGGTTGAGGCGGTACAGCCAGTGCGGGCTGGTCGGCCAGGAGAAGAGGTAGAAGCCGAGGATCCCCTTGTCCGGGGTCTTGTCGTTCACCGGCGACAGGTTCGGGTTGTAGGCGGCGTAGGACACCGCACCCGTCACGAACAGCACCGTGATCCCGCCGAGCAGCACGACGCCGAGCACCGAGGTCAGCCACGGGCCGCGCAGCGGGCTGCGCCAGAAGGCGGGAGAGAACGGGGACAGGGGGGAGTTCGGAGTCCGTGCCATGTGCCGACCGTAGGCCCGACCAGGGCCGGAAAGGCCGTTGCGGACCATGACGAAACTCTGACGTCCGCGCCGTCACGCGTCCGGTGGACCCGGGGCGTCCTAGCGTGCAGACGTGACCAGCGATCTCCTGCCCGACACCCGCCCCGACGCGCTTCCCGACGCCCGCGGGGACCTGCGCCGCGATCTGTACGCGGCCGCGGCCGCCGCGCTCCTGTTCGCCCTCGCCGCCCTGGTCGGCACCGCGATCGAGCACCGCGACGGCACCCTCTTCGTCAACTGGCCGCCGCTCCTGGCGGACTGGGGCCCGCATGTCGGTCCGGGCACCCCGGCCGCGATCGCCGTCGCGGTCGCCGTCGTGGCGTACGGCCCGCTCCTGGCCGCCCGGCTGCCCTGGCGCCGCCTGCTGCTCGCCGTCTGGGGCGCGGGCCTGGCCTGGACCTTCTCGCTCGCGCTCGTCGACGGCTGGCAGCGCGGCATCGCCCGCCGGTTGACGACCCGCTACGAGTATCTCCAGGTCATCGACCGCTTCCAGGACATCCCCGCGACGCTGCGGGACTTCACCCGGCACATCCTGCTGGGCTCACCGGACCACTGGCCCGCGCACGTTGCCGGGCACCCCCCGGCGGCCACCCTCACCTTCGTCCAGTTGGACCGGATCGGCCTGGGCGGCGGCGCATGGGCCGGGGTCTGGTGCATCGCCGTCGGGGCCACGGCCGCCCTCGGCATCCTCGTCACCGTGCGCACCCTCGCCGGCGAAAAGCTCGCCCGCCGTGCCGCGCCCTTCGTGGCGCTGGCGCCGGGCGCGGTGTGGACGGGCACCTCCGCCGACGGCTACTTCGCTGCCGTCGCGGCGTGGGCGGTGGCGTTGCTCGCGCTGGCAGTGACGGGGCATCGGCCGCGCTGGACCGGCCTGGCCTCGGGTCTCCTGTACGGCCTGACGGTCTATCTGTCGTACGGCCTGACGCTCTTCGTCGTGATCGCGGCGGCCGTGCTGTTCCTGGGCTCGGAGCGCGTCCGGCCGCTGCTCTTCGCGCTGGCCGGGTTCGTGGTGGTCCCGGTGGTGTTCACCGCGCTGGGCTTCTACTGGTGGGAGGCGTACGACCTGCTGGTCACCCGCTACAACCAGGGCGCCGGCGGTACCCGGCCGCAGGCCTACTGGGTGTGGGCCAACCTCGCCTGCCAGGTGCTGGTGGTGGGTTTGGCGACGGCGGCGGCGCTGCGGCGGACCGGGGTGGTGATCGTCCGGCAGAGGGGTACGGCCGCGTGCCGCCTCGGTGTGTTGGTGCTCAGCGCGCTCGTCGCGATGCTGGCCGCCGACCTGTCCGGGATGAGCAAGGCGGAGACGGAGCGGATCTGGTTGCCGTTCGCGCTGTGGCTGCTGCCGGCCTGCGCCTTCCTGAGGGGGCCGCGGGCCTGGCTCGCGGGACAGGCGGTGCTCGCACTACTCGTCAACCACCTGCTGCTGACGGGTTGGTGACCACGCGAACCCAGGATAGGTTAGGCTTGCCTAAGTAGAAGCCAACCGGCTCGAAAGGTTCCCATGGCTGCTGCCACCTGCCCTGAGCCGACGCCCGCCGAGCGTGCCCGCTCGGTGCTGGCGGCGGCCGGCTCGCTGACCGTCACCACGCAGGGCCACCGCATCGAACTGATCGGCCTGCACACCGTCGACGCCGCCGCGCGGCTGCTCCTGCACAACCCGCCGGACGGCCACCTGGCCGCCGAACTGGCCGTGGCGCCGCACGGCGATCTGGCCGCCCTCGTGGAGTTCACCGACGTCGCCGCCGTAGCCGTACGCGACAGGGTGCGCTCACGGCTGACGCTGGGCGGCTGGCTCAGCGCGCTCGGCCCGAAGAACCTGGTGTTCCACCCCGCTCGGGCCGTGCTCACCGAGGACGACGGCACGACCGTCATCGGCCTGGACGAGCTGACCCTCGCCTCCCCCGACCCCCTGGCCACGCACGAGGCGGAGATGCTGGGCCGGCTCGACGCGGCCCACGCCGACACCGTCGCCCCGCTCGCCCGGCTGCTGCCGGCGCTGGAGCAGCTCGGCGCGACCGGCGTACGGCCACTGCGGCTCGACCGGCACGGCCTGGTGCTCCGGCTGGAGACAGCGGACTCCCACCTCGACGTCCGCCTGCCCTTCACAGCCCCGGCCACCCACCCGGGAGAAGCGGTGCGCCAGATCCACGCGCTCCTCGCCCGGGCCGGCGCCCGCCCGCGCCGCCGGCGCCTGCCGACCACGTCGTAGGCGCGGGCGCGCCCCCTCGCTGCCGGCCTCCGGGCCCTTCGCAGAGGCCTCCCGTCTCCTCCGCGACGGTGCCCGGAGGTCGGCTCTCACAGCCGGCTCCCTGTCTCCAGACGCTCCGTCGTCCGCATGAGCGAAAGAGTGAACGGATGCCGAGGCTCCGTCAGAATCCGTTGTACCGAGCCCTGTTCGACCAGTTCGCCCGCGTCCAGTACGGCGATGCGGTGAGCCAGCCGTGCGGTGTCCAGGTCGTGGGTGATGAGGACGAGGGACAGTCCGTCGCCCCCGCCCACCAGGCCCGCCAGGACGTCGAGGATGCCCCGCCGGGTGACCGTGTCCAGGCCGGAGGTGACCTCGTCGCAGATCAGCACCCGGGGGCGGGCGAGCAGGGCCCGGGCCAGAGCGGCACGCTGGAGCTCGCCGCCGGAGAGTTCGCCGGGGCGGCGACGGGCCAGGTTCTCCGGCAGGCCGAGGCGGTTCAGGGTGGCGGATGCCTCCTCCGTTGCCGTCCGTTCGTCGGAGCCCCGTAGCCGTATCGCCGTACGCGCCACCTGGTGCAGCACGGTCCGGTACTCGTCGAAGGCGGCGCGGGCGTCCTGGAAGACGTACTGCACCGCGGCGAGTTGGGCAGGGGTGCGGTGGCGCAGGCTGCGCGGGAGCGGCGTGCCGTCGAGCAGGACCTGCCCGTCCTGGTCCCGGTGCAGGCCCGCCACACACCGGGCGAGCGTGGTCTTGCCGCTGCCGGAACGGCCGACCACCGCGAGGCACTCGCCGGGGTGAAGGGCGAGGTGCGGGGCGCGCAGCACGACGGTCCTGCGGTCGTGTACGGCCGTCAAATCCCGTACTTCCAGGACGGGTTGCACCGCATCCGTGCCCGTTGCGACCTGCGGGTCCACACGCTGTCCGTCCAGCAGCCGGCGGGTCCACTCGTGCCGGGGTGCCGCCCACAGCCGCTCCGCCGGCCCCGACTCGACGACCCGGCCCGCACGCATGACGAGGACCTCGTCGGCGAGGGCACGCACCACGTCGAGGTCATGGCTGAGCAGGACGACCGCGATGCCCCGTGCCGCGACCGCCGCCAACTGCTCGACGATACGGCTCTTGGTCAACGCGTCCTGGCCGGTGGTGGGTTCGTCGGCGACGACGACGCGGGCGCCGAGCAGCAGAGCCTGGGCGAGGACGACGCGTTGCTGCTGGCCGCCGGAGAGCTGGTGCGGGTAGCGCGACAACAGCTCTCCCGCGTCCGGGAGTTGGGCGTCGGAGAGGGCTTGCAGCACCAGTGCCCGGGCCGCCTCGGGGCGTTCGGCGCGGGGCAGGTGACGGACCTGGGGGCGGGCGAGGTCGTCGAGTAGGGCGCTGACGCGGCGGGCGGGGTTGAGGACGGCGGCGGGGTGCTGGGGGACGTAACCCACCGGGCCGTCCCCGGGCCGCCGCACCTCACCCGTGACCAGGGCGCCGCGCGGGTACTCCCCCAGCAGCGCCAGGCCGGTCGTGGTCTTCCCGCTGCCCGAGGCGCCGACCAGGGCGGTCACCTTCCCGGTCAGCACGCGCAGGTGTACGCCGTCGACGATCGCGCGGCCGTCGATCTCGACGCGGAGGTCGCGGATCTCGGCGACCGCCGCGTGCTCTGCCCGACTCACCAGCGTGATCCCTTCTGCTCAGGTGCGGTCTTCTCCGGTACGGCCTTGGCCGGCGCGGTCTTCCTCATCGCGGTCTTCTCCAGCGCGGCGTCGAAGAGCAGATTGGTGCCCATCGTCAGCGCCACGATCAGCAGTGCGGGCACCACCACGGCCCAGGGCTGCACCAGCAGGCCGGTGCGGTTGCGGTCGACCATCACCGCCCAGTCGGCGGCGTCCGGCGCAACCCCGACACCCAGGAACGCGGCCGTCGACACCAGATACAGCACGCCGGTCAGGCGGATCCCGGCGTCGGCGGCGAGGGTGCGCAGCGCCGAACGGCCGACGTAGCCGACGGCGATCCGCCACCAGGTCTCCCCCTGCATGCGCAGTGCCTCGACAGCGGGGCGCGCGGCCGCCTCCCCCGCCGCCGCCCGCACGATCCGGGCCGCGTCGGGCACGTTCACCAGCGCCACGAGCAGCGCGAGCCCGGTCGCTCCCGGCGACAGCACGGAGGCCACGAGCAGGATCAGCAGCAGCGAGGGCACGGCGAGCAGCACGTCCAGCGGCCGCATCAGCAGTTCCTCCAGCCCTCGCAGGCGGGTGAGGGCGCTGATGAGCGCGACCGGGACGGCGACGAGGTAGGCGAGCGCGGTGGCGGCCAGGGCGGTGAGGACGACCGTACGGCCGCCCAGCAGGACCTGTCGCCAGACGTCACGGCCCACGAAGTCGGTGCCGAGCCAGTGGCCGTCGCCGAGGATGAAGGAGGTGGCGCGGGGGCCGGGGGCACCGGTGAACAGCGGTCCGAGCAGGGCGAGGAGGAGGGGGACGGTGACGACGGCCAGGCCGAACGCGAAGCGGCGACGGCGGCCGAGGGGCGTCGTCATGCGGCCACCCCCGCGCGCGGCGTGAGCCGATGGGCCACCAGGTCGGCACCGAGGTTGAGCACGACCGTGAGCACGCCGAACACCACGGCCAGCCCCTGCACCACGGGCACGTCCCGTTCGGCCACGGCATTGAGGAGGACCGTGCCCAGGCCCGGGATGACGAAGAGGGCCTCCACCACGATCACTCCGCACAGCAACCAGTCGACGGTGCGGGCGAGTTGCTGCACGGCCGGGGCGAGGGCGTTGGGCAGGGCGTGGGCGTAGCGGACTCGGGCGCCGGGGACACCGTAGCGGCGGGCGTGGACGGCGTAGGGGGAAGCGAGGGCGTCGACCATGCCGGCCCGGACCAGGCGGGACAGGGAGCACACCGGGCGGGACAGCAGGACCAGCACCGGCAGTACCAGCGCCGCCGGATGGGCGAGCAGGTCGGTGCCGTAGCCGACCGCCGTCGGCGGCAGCCAGGCCAGCTTGAGCGCGAGGACGGTCACCAGCAGGACCCCGAGGGCGAACTCGGGGACCGCGTACACGGCCAGTGTCACCGAGCTGACCAGCCGGTCGACGAGCCGTCCCTCGTGGCGGGCGGCGAGCACGCCGAAGCCGAGGCCGAGCGGGACGAGGAGCGTCAGCGTGAGCGCGGCCAGCAGCAGGGTCGGGCCGAAGCCGTCGGCGATGTACTGGGTGACCGGGCGGCCGGAGGTCAGGGACGTGCCGAGGTCGCCGTGCACCAGGCCCGTCGCCCAGTCGGCCAGCCGCTCGTACGCCGGCCGGTCGAGGTCCAGCGCCTCACGGATCGCGGCGATGCGTGCCGGGTCCGGCTGGTCGCCCGCCAGGGCGACGGCCGCGTCGCCCGGCAGTGCCTCGGTGAGCGCGAAGACCAGCAGCACGACGGCCAGGGTCTGCGCGACGCCGAGCAGCAGCCGCCGGGCGACGAAGGAGCGCAGTCCGCTCACGCGAGCCACACCTTGTCGAAGCGGGCCCAGTCGAGGGTGTTGGCGGGGGCCTTGGTCTCAACTCCCCGCACCGTGCGGGCGGTTCCGATGATCCAGTCGGCGAAGCCCCAGATGAGGAAGCCGCCCTCGGCGTACAGACGGCGCTGCATACGCTCGTACACGGCGGCCCGCTCGGCCTTGTCGCGGATGGACTGGGCCTGCTGGTAGAGGCCGTCGAAGTCCTTGTGCTGCCACTTGGTGGCGTTGGTGGTGGAGTCGGTGAGCAGCCGCTGGGAGATGTGGGACTCGATGGGCATGGCGCCGGAGCGGTAGCAGCACAGGGTGCCGCCGTCGAGGATGTCGCTCCAGTACGAGTCCTTGCTGCCCATCCTGACGTCGATCGTGACGCCCGCCTTCGCGGCCTGGTCGCGGAAGATGCCGGCCGCCTCGGTGAACCCGGCGGCGACCGCAGAGGTGTCCAGGGTGACCTTGAGCTTCTCGGCGCCGGCCTGCTTGAGCAGGGCGCGCGCCTTGTCGAGGTCCTGGGTGCGCTGCGGCAGATCGGCGGCGTAGTACTCGTATCCCTTGCCGAACAGGTCGTTGCCGATCTCGCCCGCGCCGGACAGCGCGCCGTCGACGAGTTCCTGGCGGTCGGCGATGAGGAAGAACGCCTCGCGGACCCGCTTGTCGTCGAAGGGTGCCCGGTCGGTCTTCATGCAGAACGCCTGCATGGCGCTGTTGCGCAGCCGCACGATCTCGATCTGGCCGCCGCTCTCGTGGGCGCGTGCGGTGGTCGGGTTGAGCTCGTGCGCGTACTCGACCTGGCCGCCGAGGAGCGCGTTGACGCGGGCGGACTCCTCGTTGGCGACGACGAACTCGATCTCGTCGAGGAGCGGGGCGCCGTCCCAGTGGCCGTCGTAGCGGCGGAACACGGCCGAGCGGCCCGGCGCGAAGGAGACAAACCGGAAGGGGCCCGATCCGATCGGCTTGTCGTCGAACTCGGTGGCGTTCTCGGGGACGATGTACGCGCCGAACGCGGCCAGTACGTTGGGGAATTCGGCGGTGGGGCGCTTGAGCACGAACTCGATGCTCCGCTCGCCGGTCGCCCGGCTGGCGTCGAGGTCGATGGGCTCCAGGGACGCCTTGGCGCGGAACGCCTGCTCGGGGTCGGCGATTCGGCGGTAGCTGTAGAGGACGTCCTTGGCCGTGACGGGGCTGCCGTCGTGGAAGGTGGCCTCGCGGAGGGTGATCTGCCAGCGGTCGAGGGTCTTGTTGGCCTCCCACTTCTCGGCGAGGCGGGGCTGCGCGGAGAGGTCGGCGCCGTAGTCGGCGAGCTTGTCGAAGAGGGCCTTGGATCGGGCCACGTCGGCGAAGAGGTTGCCCAGGTGCGGGTCGAGGGTCTCGCTCGCACCGCCCCCGGCGAACGCGGCACGCAGCCGGCCGCCGCGCTTGGGGCTGCCGGAGGCGCCTGCCGCCTTGTCGTCCGTGCCGCCTCCGCAGCCGACGAGGGCGAGGGCGGCGGCGCCTGAGGTGGCGGCGAGGAAGCCGCGGCGGCGCAGACCGGGGAAGCGTTCGTCGTACATCACTGTTCCTTCGTGTCCTTCGTGTCAGTTGGTGTGCAGACGCTCAGTTGGTGCGGCGACGGCGCGCGACGACATGCAGCCGGTCCGCGTCCGTGGCGGTGCCCGGCAACTGGCCGTCCTGCCAGGGCGGTTCGGTGCGCGGGCCTGGGCCATCGTGCAGTTCGAGCACGTCGAAGCCGTGCGCGGCGAGGAAGTGGCGCAGCTCGTGCGGGAACAGCAGTCGCCACGCGGAGTGCTGTTCGACGGGCGCCGCGTCGACGCCGCCCTCATCGGCGGTCCATACGCGGGTACGGCGCAGGAGTTGGTCCGTGCGGTCGACGGTCAGGGTGGTGGTCGACCGGTAGGCGACGCCCTGCCAGGTGAAGGCGTTGTCGGACGGGGTGTCCAGGAGGTCCGTGCGGCCCAGGAAGTACGCGCCGTTGCGCATCTCCGCGATCAGCAGGCCGCCCGGTGCGAGGGCGTGACGGCAGGAGGCGAGGAAGCCGTCGAGCTGGTCGTTGGTGTGGCAGTACAGCAGGGAGCTGTCCAGACACACGACCGCGTCGAAGGCAGCCCGGCCCAGGTCGAACCCGTGCAGGTCGGCCCGTACGTATGCCGGTCCCGGATGCCGGACCCGGGCGTACGCCAGCATCGCCTCGGAGAGATCGGCGCCGGTCACCGTACGACCGCCGGAGTGCAGGTGGGCGGCGTCCCGCCCGGTGCCACAGCCCATGTCGAGCACCCGCGGCCCGGCGCCGTGGCGACGGAGGCAGTCCTCGGCCCAGCGCCCTGCGTGCCGGTCGGGGTCGGGGAAGCGGGCCTCGTAGAGGGCGGGGTTGTCGGTGAGGAGGTTGCGGTGGCCGGCAGGGGTGGTGGGGGCGGGGACGCCCTTGTCGTGCGGATGGCTGCCGGGAACGGGGCCGGCCTGCCCGCCCGCATCGCGCCCGACGCAGTCACAGCCTTCGCCTGCTGCGGCGTCAGCCACCCGCGCGTCCGGACCGACCCGCTTGGAAGTGGCGTCCTGGCCGCCGCCTGTACGCTCTCGCCCCGCCGCGACGGCCACGCCAGGCTGCCGCCCGACCGGCTCAGAGAAGGCAGCGCCCTGCCCCCGGCCGTCCGTCCACTCACCGTCCCCGAGCCGCTCCACGTCTGCTCCCCCCGGCCCACGCCGCTCCGCATCAACTCCCCGCGCCGCACTCACGCCTTGCTCCTGTGTTCGTCGCGCACCGAAGCCGCCGCCGCGGGGCTCGCGGGCAGTGCCCCACGTCGCTGCAGCCAGGCCACCCCACCCGCCGAGGCCAGCCCGAAGAGCGCGCAGCACACCCATGGCAGCCAGGCACGGCCGCCGCTCTCCCCCGCGTCCATGGCCCAGCCGACGACGGCGTTGCCGACGGCCGCTGCGATGCCGGAGACGACGTAGAAGATCCCGAAGTACGTGCCGGTCAGCTCGGGGCGGCCGAAGCGCGGGATCAGTTCCATCACGAAGGGCGACGCGACCATGACGCCGAGGTAGAGCAGGAGCGCGCCGAGCAGCACGGGAATCACGTCGAGCCACCCGGCGGATCCGGTGCCCGCCACCAGGGCCGGCGGCAGGAAGGCCAGGCCCATCACCGCGAGGCCGACGGCTATCCAACCGGCCCTGCTGCCATGGGACTTGAGGCCCCGGGTGATTCTCAGCTGGAGCGCCAGGTTGGCCACCGTGCCGACGAGGAAGACGATGCCCGCCGCTCCGTCCCAGCCGGTGGCCTCGCGGGCCCCGTCGGGCAGCAGCAGGTAGAGCTGGTTCTCCAGGGTGAACATGCCGACCATGGCGAGGGCGAAGGCCAGGAAGGCCCGGTTGCCGAGGACCTCGCGCCAGTCCCCGAGGACACCGCTCCCGCTGGGCTCGACCTTGCGCGCCGGAAGGACGAGAGCCTGGGCGATCGTGAGCACCGCGAAGATCCCGGCGGCGGTCAGCGCGGACGTCCGGAAGTCGACAAGGAGCAGGGCGCTGCCCAGCAGCGGGCCTATCAACGCACCTGCCGTCGCGAAGACGTTGAACAGCGCGAACGCCTCCGCCTTCCGCTCCCCCGCCTCCTGCGCGAGATACGCCCGCACGGCCGGGTTGAACAGGGCCCCCGCGAGCCCGCTCAGCACGGACGCGGCGAGCAGCACCGGCAGCCCGTCCCCCAGCGCGAACAACGCGAACCCGACGGTCCGCAGGGCGCACCCGGCGATGATGACGCCCCGCGCCCCGAGCCGGTCCGCTGCCGAGCCGCCGATGATGAAAAGGCCCTGCTGGCTGAGGTTGCGCACGCCGAGCACGACACCGACGACGGCCGCCGACATGCCCAGGTTCTGGCCGAGGTGCGTGGCGAGGTACGGGATGAGGAGGTAAAAGCCGATGTTGACGCCGAGCTGGTTGACGAGGAGCAACTGCACGGCGAGCGGGAAGCGCCGCATCTCATGCCACGTCTTCATGTGCCGTCACCTCCTCGACTCCCAGCCCGGGACGGGTACTTGCGTGTACGAGGCCGTTCGCGCCGCCGATCCCGTGCCACGGGTCGTGGGCGAGCAGCAGATGCCCGTCGAGGTCGGTCCAGCGGGCGCGGTCGGCCAGGTGCACGGCGGGTGCCAGGCCGAGGGTGCTGGCGGTGAGGCAGCCGAGCATCAAGTCGGTCCCGCTGCCCTCGATCGCCTCGGCGATGCGCAGGGCCATGTGGACGCCCCCGCACTTGGCGAGCTTGACGTTGACGCCGTGGACGCGCCCGGCCAGGCGCCGGACGTCGGCCAGTGACACGGCGTCCTCGTCGGCGATGACGGGCAGCGGCGACTTCTCGGCGAGGGCTCCCAGCGCGTCCGGGTCGCCGGGCGCGAGGGGCTGCTCCACGGCCTCGACACCGAGGTCGGCGTAACGGGGCAGCAGGGCCGCCGCCTGTGCCGGACTCCAGGCGCCGTTGGGGTCGAGGAGCAGCCGGGCACGCGGAGCGGCGTCGCGGATGACCCGTACGCGTTCGATGTCGTCCTCGGGGTCGGAGGTGCCCGCCTTGACCTTGACGACCTGGAAGCCGCTCGCGGCCAGCCGGCGGGCCTCAGCGGCCGCGCGGATCGGCGAGGTGATGCCGATGGTGCGCGCGGTGGCCGCCACGGGAAGTGCCGCCGCACCGAGGAGGCGGTGCACGGGAAGGCCCGCGCGCTTGCCGACGAGGTCGAGGAGCGCGGATTCGACGGCTGCCGTCACGGCGGGAGGCACGGCCGCGACCGACGCCAACTCATCGTTCCGCAGGGCCTGTAGAGCACTCTCCGGGTCGGCGAAGCGCCGCACGTCCACAGCGGTCAGCAGCCGTACGAGTGTCTCGGCGTCGAGCCCGTAGTACACGCTGGTGACTGCCTCGCCGTGCCCGGTCACCCCCTCGTGCTCGACGCTCATCCACACGGCCTCGCGTGCGGACATGGTGGATCGGGAGATGCGCAACGGCTCGGTGAGTTCGAGGCGCACGGTGCGCAAGTGGACCTTCACGAAGTGCCTTTCGGAGCAGTGCCGTCCAGGGGAGGGAACGTCTTGAGCGGATCGGCCACCCGCGCGCACCGCACCCACCCGCTCGCCTCGGCGGCGTACGGGTGCGGTATCTCCACGGGCCGGGTGGCCGCGCCGGCGAGGTCGAGGCCGTGGGCGGCGATGAAGTCGTCGTCGTAGACGGTGCCGAGATAGCGGTGCGGCCCGTCGGGGAACACGGTGGCGACGACCGCCCCCGGGTGCACGCAGGCCGCCCAGGCGGCGACCCGGGCGACGGCGCCGGTGCTCCAGCCACCGCTGACGAAGCTGCCCCGGGCGAGCCGGCGGCAGCTGTCCACGGCCTCGGCGGGACCGATCCAATGGACCTCGTCGAAGGCGTCGTAGGCGACGTTGCGCGGGTGGATGCTGCTGCCGAGGCCGCGCATCAGGCGGGGCCGGGCGGGCTGGCCGAAGATCGTGGAACCGGTGGCGTCGACGCCGATGAGCCGCAGCCCGGGCCAGTGCCGGCGCAGCGGGCCGATGATGCCGGCGCTGTGGCCGCCCGTGCCGACGCTGCACACCAGGATGTCCAGGTGGTCGAGTTGGGCGGAGAGCTCCGCGGCCAAGGAGGCGTAACCAGCCGTGTTGTCGGGGTTGTTGTACTGGTCCGGCCAGTAGGCGCCGGGGAGTTCGGCGAGCAGTTCGCGCAGTCGGCCGAGCCGGGCCGCCTGCCAGCCGCCCTGTGGCGCGGGACGGTCGGCGATCTCCAGGCGGACGCCGTGTGCGCGCAGCAACTGCCGTATGGACGGCTCCAGTTCGCTGTCGCCGACCAGGACGACGGGATGGCCGAGCGCCTGCCCCGCGAAGGCGAGTCCGATGCCGAGCGTGCCGGAGGTGGACTCCACCACCGGGGCGCCGGGGCGCAGTTCGCCGCGCTCGCGCGCGCCGAGCAGCATCGACACGGCGGCTCGCGCCTTCATGCCGCCCGCCGCGAGCCCTTCGAGCTTGGCCCAGAATCCGGGGTGGGCGTGCGGCAGGTCGGTGCCGACCCGGACGACGGGCGTGCGGCCGAGCAGGGCGAGCAACTCGGGGCGGGCGGTGGGCCGTACGACGGTGGCGGTGGTGGGGGTCATCGCTCACCGCCGGGACAGCTGTGGCGGTCGACGAAGTCGGTGGACCTGTACCGATGGACGGTTCCGGGACCCCCGTCGAGCCAGAAGAACGGGTACGGTTCCGCGCACACCGCGCTCACGCCGTGCCCCAGGAAGCGGGGCAGCACCGCGCTGCCGGTCTGCGCGAACATCACCAGCTGCTTGCCGTGCCGCAGCGCGTGCTGCCGGAGCGGTTCGAAGGTGCCGTTGCCCAGGGTCATCCCGGACACCAGCAGCGCGTCGCAGCTCCCGGCCGCGGTGAGCGCGTCGGCGACGACCGGCTCGCCCCACTCCGTGGCGCCGCCCTTGAGGTCGCACGGGACATAGCCGAGGCCGCGCGAACGCAGCGCTGCCAACAAGGAGTTGACGACACCCACCACCAGCACCGTGCTCCCGGCCGGCAGGTCGAGCAGCTCGACCACGGCCCTGGCCCGCGCCGTGGACTTCTCCAGCGACGACCCGGCCGGCAGGGGGACCGGCCGCGCCCCGTGGTCCGGGGTGTGCGGGGTGATGTGCATCAGGTAGGCGTCGAGGGCGGCCACCCGCACGGCAGGCAGCGGATGATCGAGGAGCCGTGCCACGTCGGCACCGACGCAGTCGTCGAGCGCGCCGTCGGGCAGTTCGCCGGGCTCGACGGCGCATGACCCGACGGCCTCGGCGAGGCGGAGGCTGAGCACCTCGTTGCGGTAGCCGGTACCACGCCCGTCGTGCCGTACGGCCTGCCGGGTGGTGAATGCGACGGCGATCCGCTGCGTGCCGGGGTCGGGGCCCAGCGCGCCCGCGCGGACGTGGGCGACCAGGTCGTCGTACGTCCGGCTCAGCGCCGCCGGCGAGGCGTTGACGGCGGTCACCGGATCACCAGCCCCGCGCGCAGCCCGGCCAGCAGGCCTTCGACGCGGTCACGGGCGCCGGGACCGTCGGGGTCGCCGGCCATGACGTGGCCCAGGTACTCGTTGTTGCTGCCGGCCGCCTTGACCACCTTGCCGGGCTCGGCGAGCTGGACCTCCAACACCCCCGGCAGGTCGGTCAGTCGTTGTCCGTCGAGCGCCTCCAGCGTGCCCGTGCGCTCCGGGACGAGGAAGCCGATGGCGGCGCTGCGCAGCCCGGTGTCCGTGCGCCTGAGGTCGGGCCTGCGGCCGAGGGCGACGTCCACGAAGGCGGCGGAGAGGTCGATGCCGGTGACGTGGCGGACGAGTTCGGTGATGCGGTTGCCGGCGGGGCGGGGGTTGACCTCGACCACGCGCGGCCCGGCGGAGGTCAGCTTGATCTCGGTGTGCGCCACGACCCCGTCCGTCAGCCCGAGCGCCTTGAGCGCGCCGAGCGTGGTCTGCTCGGCGGCCTCGATGTCGGCGAGCGTCAGGGCGGCGGGGAACATGTGGCCGGTCTCGATGAAGGCGGGCGCTCCGCCGAGGCTCTTGTCGGTGACGCCGACCAGGTGCACGGCGCCCGCGTACGACACGGTCTCGACGCTCACCTCGGGGCCGTCGAGGAGCTCTTCGAGGAGGACGGCGGGGGTGCGCCGCTGGCCGCGGGCGTTGACCGGGAAGTCGGCCAAGGCCCTGACTGCGGCACCCAGTTGACCCTCGTCGTCCACGCGGCGCACGAACATGCCCGCGCACAGGTCGACCGGCTTGACGACCAGCGGGTAGCCGATCTCCTTCGCGGCCCGCGCGAGGTCGGCCCACTCCTCGTGCACGGCGAAGCGCGGTCCGGGCAGGCCCGCGTCGGCGAGGACACGGCGGGTGGCGTCCTTGCGGCAGGCGTTCTCCACCGCCTCGGGGCCGGGCCCGGGAAGACCCAGACGCCCGGCGATCCGCGCCACCGTCGGCAGGTAGTAGTCGCAGGAGGTGATCACCCCGTCGAAGCCCAGTACCGAGTGCAGCCGCTCCACCTCGGGCAGCAGGGCGTCGAGGTCATTGGTGTCGGTCGTGATCACGTTGCGCGCGCCGAGCAGCGGATGCGCCGCCCCCTCGGGCGCCGAGCGCAGGTAGTGATGCAGGTCACGGGTGAGGAAGGTGAACTCGTGCCCGCCTTCGCGGATCGCGCGTGGCAGCAGTCTGCTCATCGATCCGACCCAGCTCTCGACCACCAGCAGATGAGCCACAACTCCCCTTTTCATGACGTGGGTTCAGACGGCAGGGCAGCCCGGAGCACCCCTCGACGGGAGGGGTGCCGGACTTGACTGGCACACGCTATCGATAATCATTTTCATTTGCTACCCCGTTCTTACCTCGCTTCGGAGAATCGGAGAGACCTTGACCGCCCTGCCCCGCCCCACCGCCCTGCTGTGCGCCCTAGTGGCCGCGGCAGCCCTGCTCCCCACGGCCGGCCCCGCCCGGGCAACGGCCGCGACGGCCACCCTCGCCTTCGGTGCCTGCCCGGACTCCGTACCGACGCCGCCCGCACCCGACCGCGTGGAGTGCGGCCGCCTCACCGTCCCGCTCGACCGGAGGCACCCGTCCGGCCCGGGCATCGAGATCGCCGTCTCCCGCGTCCCCGCCTCCGGCACCCCCGCCGAGCGGCGCGGCATTCTGCTGGTGAACCCCGGCGGCCCGGGCGGCTCCGGGCTCCCCTACGCGGTGACCAAGCGCGCCAAACTCCCCGTGAGCGTGCGGCGTTCGTACGACGTCATCGGCTTCGACCCGCGCGGCGTGGGCCACAGCGCGCCGGCCGGCTGCGGCGCGATGGGCGGCCTGTTCGCCGCTCCCGGGACCGATCCGGTGCCGACGACCCCGCAGGCCGAGCGGTCGTACCTCACATCACTGCGGCATCTGGCCGACGACTGCGCGGCGGGCGCGGGCTCACGGGTGCTGCCGTACCTGTCCACCGAGCGGACGGCGTACGACATGGACGCGATCCGCGTCGCGCTGGGCGAGCCGCGGACGAGCTTCCTCGGTGTCTCGTACGGCACCTAC
Organism: Streptomyces sp. R11; assembly: GCF_041051905.1. Taxonomy (NCBI): domain Bacteria; kingdom Bacillati; phylum Actinomycetota; class Actinomycetes; order Kitasatosporales; family Streptomycetaceae; genus Streptomyces; species Streptomyces sp. R11. The sequence goes on along the minus strand of NZ_CP163432.1, from coordinate 7,098,305 downwards.
CTGGGCGCGGCGTACGCGGCGCGCTTTCCGCACCGGGTAGGCCGCATGGTGCTGGACAGCGTGGTCGGGCCCTGGGACTGGTACGACTTCGACGTGATCCAGAGCCGGGCGATGCTGCGTGCCCGCGACACGTTCTTCGGCTGGACCGCCGCGCATGCCGAACGCTTCGGGCTGGGCGGCGACGCGGGCGCCGTACGGCGTTCGTATCTGCGCGTACGCCAGGGCCTGGCCGCGCGCCCGGTCGGCGGCTTCGGCGCGGCGGAGTTCGACCGCGCCGTCTACCGCGCCCTCGGCCGCACCGAACGCTGGACGGGTCTCGCCGACGGGCTGCACGGCTACCTGACGGACGGGAGCGTGGCCGGCCTGCGCCCCGCATCCGCCTTCGACAGCCCGCAGTCGCGCAACTACGAGGCGGCCAACCGGATCGTGAAGTGCGCGGACGGTCCGGGGCCGACGCCCCGTGAGGTCGTGGCGGACGTACGGCGCATACGACGTGCCGACCCGCAGCCGGTCCTGACCGGCATGGAGGCGTCGGCCTGCGCGTACTGGCACCACCGCCCCGCGCGGCGCACCCGACTGGGCAGTCCCGCCGCCCCTCCCGTCCTGCTGGTCGCCTCCGCGCACGACCCGGTGACCCCGATCGAGGGCGCCCGGCAACTGCGCGAACTGCTGCCCGGATCCCGGCTGGTGACGCTCGACGACGACTACTCGCACGGGGTGTTCGCCAGCCGGGGCAATGCCTGCGTGGACGGGGCGGTGGCGGGCTACCTCGTCGACGGGGAGGTGCCTGCGGCGGACGTGCGCTGCGCCGGGCCGGGACTGCCGGTCACGGCAGCGGCGACTCCGTCCAAATGATCTTCCCGTTGGGCGTGTACCTCGTCCCCCAGCGCTCGGTGAACTGGGCGACGAGGAACAGGCCGCGGCCGCCCTCGTCCGTGCTCCGGGCGCGGCGCAGGCGTGGTGAGGTGCCGCTGCCGTCGGAGACCTCGCAGACCAGGGCGCGGTCGCGGAGCAGGCGGAGCCGGACGGGGCCGGTGGCGTGGCGGATGGCGTTGGTGACCAGTTCGCTCGCGACCAGTTCGGTGGTGAACGCCAGGTCGCCGAGGCCCCAGGCGGCGAGCCGTTCGGTGACCACGGCCCGCGCGTGGGAGACGACCGCCGGATCACTGGGCAGGTCCCACTGGGCCACCCGGTCGGGGCCCAGCGTGTGCGTGCGGGCGACGAGCAGGGCCACGTCGTCGGCGGGGCGGGTCGGCAGCATGGCGTCCAGGACGGCCTCGCATGTCTCCTCCGGCGGGCGGCCGGCACTGGCCAGGACCGCGCGCAGCTTGTCCAGGCCGACGTCGATGTCGCGGTTGCGGTCCTCGATCAACCCGTCGGTGTAGAGCACGAGTTGGCTGCCCTCGGCCAGTTCGAAGTCGGCCGTCTCGAAGGGCAGGCCGCCCAGGCCCAGGGGCGGCCCCGACGGCAGGTCGACGAACTCGACCGTGCCGTCGGGGGCGACGACCGCGGGAAGGGGGTGCCCGGCGCGGGTGAGGGTGCAGCGCCGGGACACCGGATCGTAGACGGCGAAGAGGCAGGTGGCGCCGACGATGCCGGCGTCGGGGGTGCTCTCCGCCGCCCAGCCCTCGCCCCGGTCGAGCCGACCGACCAGGTCGTCGAGGTGGGTGAGGAGGTCGTCGGGCGACAGGTCCAGGGCGCAGAAGTTGTGAACGGCGGTGCGCAGCCGGCCCATCGTGGCGGCGGCGTGCAGACCGTGCCCGACGACGTCGCCCACCACGAGCGCGACGCGGGCGCCGGACAGCGGGATGACGTCGAACCAGTCGCCGCCGACGCCGGCCTGCGCGGGCAGATAGCGGTAGGCGACCTCGACGGCGCTCTGCTCGCAACGGCCGCGGGGCAGCAGGCTGCGCTGCAGGGCGAGTGCGGTGTTGTGCTCGCGGGTGTAGCGGCGGGCGTTGTCGATGGAGATCGCCGCGCGGGCGGCCAGCTCCTGGGCGAGGGACAGGTCGTCGTCCTCGAAGGAGGCGGGCTGCAGGGACCGGTAGAAGCTGACCACGCCGAGGGTCGTGCCGCGGGCCCGCAGCGGCACGGTGATCAGGGAGTGGATGCCCGCCGCGAGCACCGGTTCCAGCCGCGCCGGGTCCTGCGCGATCCAGCCGGCCGCTTCGGCCAGCACGGGTTCCAGCACGGACTGCCTGGTCTCCAGGGAGCGGGCCTGCGGCGTGGACGGCACGTACTCGACGGGGTCGCCGACGTCGTACAGGTTGTGGGGTTCCTTGCGTACGGCGCGGATGGCCACCCGGCGCAGCGCGGTCCGGCCGCCGAGCGCCTCCGGTTCCTCGCCGCGCAGCACCGAGTCGGGCAGGTCGACGGCGACGAAGTCCGCGAACCGGGGAACGGTCACCTCGGCGAGCTCCTCCGCGGTGCGCGTGACATCGAGGGTCGTGCCGATCCGCACGCTCGCGTCGTGCAACAACTCCAGCCGCCGCCGCGCCAACACCGCCAACCGCCCGACACCGGGCTCCCCGACGAGCAGCAGCCGGCCATCGGCGCCGTGACCGTCCGGCTCGGGCAGGGCGATGCGCGGGGCGCCTGTGCCGGTGTCGCCCTCGTCGGGAGTCGGCTGCGGGGCTGGTGCGGCGGGCGGGGGTACGACCGTACGCCGGGTGGTGGAGGGTACGGGCGCGGTCGCCGGGGCTGGTGCGGCCTGCACGGCGTGCTTGTGCGCACGGGGCGACGTGAGCGGCGGCGCCTCCGGAAACGCACCGGCCTGCTCGACCGGTGCCGGCGGCTCGGCCGATACGGCGGACGTGGCCGCGCGTGAGGAAATCGGCCCGTCCGCGGCCGGCGAACCCGGAGTTCGCACAGCAGGCGAACCCGGTCTCCGCGCGGACGGCCGGAGCGGGGCCCGGGCCGAAGGTGAGGGCGGACCCTGCGTCGCCGTCGGCCCCGGTGCCACCCGGCGTAGGCGGGGCCCGCCGAGGATGCGGGCCTCGACTGCGACGCCGGTCTCGCCGGACTCGCCCGTGAGCCGGCGGCGCAGCAGAGTGGCGGTTCGGCCGCTGGGGAGGGCGACTTCGGCGAGGGTGCGGTGGGGAGAGGCGATGAGTTCCTCGGCCTTTTCGCGCAGGACGGCCAGGTCGAGCCGGGACAGGGCGGCCCCGTCCTGGCCGGCGGCCACCGCGTCGGGTTGTTCGGGCCAGTTCTCGGGGCGGCCGTCGGCCCGCCGGTAGGCGGCGAAGAGCGCGCGCTCGCGCTGGGTGGCCTGCTCCAGCAGCCGCGCCTCGATACCCAGGGCGGCTTCACGCACCATCCGCACCATGGCCCGATCGCCCTGGTCGCGCAGACACGTGAGGTCGAGGACGGCCTCGATACGCCCGCTGAGCGGGTCACGCACCGGCGCGCCCGCGCAGGCGAAGGGTTGCAGACAGTCGGCGAAGTGCTCGCGGCCGGCGACGTAGACGGGACCGCGCTCAACCAGAGCGGTGCCGACGCCGTTGGTGCCCACGACCGGCTCCGAGGCGTCGAACCCGGGGGCGAACTGCACGGCGTCGAGGCGCTTGCTCAGCCCAGGATCACCACCGAGCCGCTGCACCATCCGCCCCTGCGCGTCACAGAGCGCGATCGCCATGCCCACGTCGGCGAGGGATTCGACCAGCCACTCCAGGACCGGGCCCGCCGCGTGCAGAAACCGGTCGTCCAGCGCCACGCCCGCCGTGTAGGGGACCAGCAGCCGATCCGGCTCGAGCCCCGCGGAGCGGCATCGTTTCCAGGAGTCGAGCACACAGTCCCTGACGTCCGACTCGACGAGGGAGCCGGCCAGGAAACGTTTGTGCGCATCGACGAGCCCGCCGATGTCGTCCCAGGCGACGGACAACCGGATCACTTCCTCACCCGGAACCACCCGGCCGCACACCGCCACTCGGCCTGCGGCTCGTGGGAGGCTTCCAGGCCATATCACCGTAGACCTGTGTGATGCCCATCACAACAGAACCCTTTCGGCACCCGGATCCGATGACCGGGGCGCCCCGGAACACCGTGGACCGGGCCCGCCGCAGCAGGAGCCAACCGCGTCGGAGCGCGGGATACTTGGGCGCATGCGGTACCCGCGGTGCGTGGCCCGTCTCGCGGTCGGGCTGGTGCTGGTGCTCGTGACCGCCGTCGGCTGCAGCGGTAGCGGTGGTGACGGCGCCGAGCCGGCGCGTACGGATCCGCCGGCGTCGAGCAGAGCAGATGGCGGCAGCCCTAGCGCCACCACACTCGCCCCCTCCCCCACCCCCGCCGACCCCGTCTCCCTGCCGGCCCTGATCCAGCGCGAGCACCGCGGCTCCGACCTCCGCCTCGGGGCCGTACGCGTCCGCACCGACGCCTACACGCAGTACGCCGTCACCTACCGGTCCAACGGCCTGAAGATCTCCGGCATCCTGAACGTCCCCACCGGCAAGGGCCCCTTCCCCGCGCTGGTCCTGGCGCACGGCTACATCGACCCGGACGTGTACGCGACCGGCCAGGGCATGCCCCGGGAGCAGGACCTCCTCGCCCGCAACGGCTACGTCGTCCTGCACACCGACTACCGCAACCACGCGGGCTCCGACGACGACCCCGACAACGACGTGAACCTGCGCCTCGGCTACACCGAGGACGTCATCGCCGCCGTCCACGCGCTGCGCTCCGCCGCCCGCCCGGACGTCGACGACGACCGGATCGGCCTGATGGGGCGGTCGATGGGCGGTGGGGTCGTGTACAACACGCTGGTCGTGGCGCCCGGCCTCGTCGACGCCGCCGTCGTGTTCGCGCCGGTCAGCTCGCGCCCCGAGCAGAACATCGACCACTTCCAGCGCTCCGAGGGCGACCCGCTCGTCGCCGAGATCGAGGCCGCGCACGGCACCCCCGAGGAGAACCCCGAGTTCTGGCGGCAGGTCTCGCCGATCACCTACGTCGACCGGGTCACCGAGCCCCTGCTGGTCCACCACGGCACCGCCGACGACACCTGCCCCCTGGGCTGGACGAGGACGACCGTCGCGGCGTTCGAGGCGGCGGGCAAGGACGTGGAGCTGCGGACCTACCGGGGCGAGGGGCACACGTTCGGGCCACGGTGGCCGGACTCCATGGCGGCGACGACGGCCTTCTTCGAGCGCCACCTGCGCTGAGACCCGCTCAAGCCCCGCTCGTGGTGCGGCGGGTGTGACGCACCACGCACAGCGAACCGCAAGTTTTTTCGCGCGGCGGTGATTGTTTCGCGCGTCCCGTCCGTACCTCTTGGCGTAGCAGCCGTTCATCTCTGGAGGCACGATGCCCATCTCGCGCCGCATGGTAGGAACCGTCTTCGTGGGAGGCGCCCTCGTCCTGACCCTCTCCGCCCTTGCCTACCCGGCCATGCTGGGCGTGGAGACCACCTCCGCCAACCAGGACCGCGTCATCGCCAACACGCAGTACGGGCCGCTGACCGAGGCCGACCGGGACTTCGTGGTCAAGGTCCGCGCGGCCGGTCTGTGGGAGCACCCGCTGGGCATGATGGCGATGGAGAGGGGCACGACCCCGGAGATGAAGGAGGCCGGGGAGCACCTGGTCGTCGGACACGCCCGGCTCGACCTCGCCTGCCGCAAGCTCGCGTCCGAGTTGAACATCACGCTGCCCAACCAGGCCAGCCCGCAGCAGCAGCAGTTCGTGGCGACGGTGGATTCCAAGACGGGCAAGGAGTTCGACGCCACGGGTGTCGCGATCATGCGGGTGACGCACGGGCAGATCTTCCCGGCGATCGCGAAGATCCGGGGCACCACGCAGAACAGCTTGGTCCGTCAGCTGGCCGACCTGGCGAACGACACCGTGCTCGACCACATGACCGTCCTGGAGAAGACGGGGATGGTCAACTTCGACGCCAACAACTTCCAGCAGACCTCGCCGCCGAAGCTCCCGAAGGACCAGATGACGCCGCCCGCGCCCCAGCCGGGCTCGCCGGTCCTCACACTGGCGATCCCGAAGGGCCTGGAGGACCTGAACACCGCGTCCCCGTCGGCGCTGCCGAGCGCGGACGTCAAGTAGCGGACGCCGAGCAACAACGCCTGCTGCGCCCCGGAGAGTTCCTCCGGGGCGCTGTCATGCGCGCCGGGGTGCCGTCTCGGCCCGTCTCGACCCGTCTCCTCAGCCCGTCTTCCGCCCCCACGGCGTGTCCAGCCGCTCCCACTCCGCGCCCCACTCCTCCAGTCGGCGCCGCTCCAGCCCCAGCCGTACCACCCAGACCGAGCCGAGCACGAGGCCTGCGGTGGCCGCCCCGGCCAGGAGGCCTCCGGCGACCGAGTGCAGCTGCATCTCGCTCTCGGAGAGCGGCTCGCCGGCGATGACGCCGTTGCGGTCCGTCCACACCTCGACCTTGCTGCCCGCATGCGTCTTGGGCGGTACCCGCGCCTCGTCCGTGTGGGTCGTGCCGTCCGGGTCGGTCCAGCGGACGGTGGTCCACACGAGATGGTCGGTGGTGACCCGCGAGGCCCCCGGATCCTCCGCGTCCGCGACGAGTACGGCCGTCACCTTGCGGCTCTCGGCCCGCTGCTGCTCCGCGGAGGCCACGACCGCGTCCGCCGCAGCGATGCCCGCGAACAGGGCGGCACCCAGCGCGAACAGCCACCCGCACAGCACGACCCAGGCTTCGATGACGTCGCTGCGCCGCCTCAGCGGGCTGCGCCGCCATCGCCACAGCCGCACCTTCGAACATCCGGACGCAGCCATGCCGACACCCCCTTGAGCACCGACAGCACTCCTCCAGTGTGCGCCCACGTGCGGTCGGGCGCGCGTGCTCAGCCCGCTGTTGAATGCACCATGCAGGAGTGATCAGCTCGCGGTGCGCCGGATCCGTCCGGCGTACCGCTTCTCCAGCTCCAGGTTTGCCTCGAACCCTCCCGGCACATTGGCCGAGACGTACACCGGCGGGCGTTCCCCGGCGGCGATGAGCAGGGCGGACGCCTCGGCCACGGCCATCTGTACGAGCATCACGCCGGTGAGCGTGGACAGGGCGCACACCGCGCCGCCGCCCGGCAGCTCCAGCAGTGCGTCGCCGCGAGGGGCCGCGTTGTCGAGGACCACGTCGGCGAGGTCGGCGAGCTTCTTGCCGCTCGCGTGGCCCGCCGGCACGGCCCGGGTGTGGGCGAGGGAGGTGATGGCCAGGATCCTGTGGCCCTGCCCCTTGGCGTGCAGGGCCATCTCCACGATCACGTTGTTGACGCCGGAGTTGGAGACGATGACGAAGAGGTCCTGGGCGCGCGGGGCGGCCAGGTCGTAGATCTGGGCGGCCACTCCGGGCTCGCGCTCCAGGAGCGGGTCGTCGAGGACGCCGGGCGCGGCCCCGCCGTACAGGACGAGGTCGGCGATGCTGAGCCGGTTGGTGGGCACCAGTCCGCCCGCCCGACCGGCGACTTCGAGGACCGTCGCCTGGGAGTGACCGGTACCGAAGGCCTGGATGACACCGTCCGCTCGTACGCAGTCGGCGATGAGCTCGGCCGCGCGGGCCACGTCGTCGCGGGCGGACTCGGTCAGGCGGTCGAGGACGGTCATGCTCTCGCGCACGAAGCGCTGGGCGCTCACGGACTCGTCGGACACGCGTCACTCCCCACTGATGGATTGAACCACCCTGTACAACTCAGTCAGTGAATCACTGAATCACAGACCGTCGGCCCGGGGCAATGAGCGGCCTCATCTCGGTCCTGGTATTCAAGTTACGGGCCAAACGGTGGCTGGTACCTTCTCCCCATGCCCTCGACGGACGTCACCACGCTGATCCGCACCGAGTTGCCCCGGCTGGCCGGTTCCCTGCGGAAGGTCGGCGAACTGATCCTGGAGGATCCGGCCGCCGTCACCCACTGCTCGGCGGCCGAGCTGGGCCGCCGCACCGGCACCTCCCAGGCGACGGTGACCCGGTTCTGCCGGGCCATCGGGCTCGACTCCTACCAGCATCTGCTGATCGAACTGGCCCAGGAGCGCGGCCGCGGCGAGGTCTCCGACTGGGGCAGCGCCGAGATCGGCCCCGACATCTCGCCCGACGACAGCCTGGAACGGGTCGTGCAGGTCGTCGGCAGCGCGGACCTGCGCGCCATCCAGCAGACCATCGAACGGATCGACCTCGACGCGCTGGAGCGGGCGGCCCAGGCCCTGGCCCGCGCCCGCCGCATCGACGTGTACGGCGTGGGCGGCAGCGGCGCCGTGGCCCAGGAGACGGAGACGCGACTGTTCCGCATCGGCTGTCAGGTCCGCGGCTGGACCGAGGTGCACGGGGCGGCCACCTCGGCGGCCCTGCTCACCCCGGCCGACGTGGCCATCGGCATCTCCCACTCGGGTGCCACGCGCGAGACCCTCGAACCTTTCGAGATGGCCAAGGAGCGCGGCGCCACCACCGTCGCCATCACCACCGACCCGCGCTCACCGCTGGCCAAGGCCGCCGACATCCGGCTCATCTCCGCCACCTCGGAGACCAGCTTCCGCACCGGCAGCATCGGCGGCAGGCACTCCGTCCTGATGATCGTCGACTGCCTCTACGTCCGGGTCGGCCAGGTCTCCTACCAGCGCGCCAGCGCCTCACTCGCCCTGACGGACCACATCACCCCGCAGCACGCGGTGAAGAATCGCCGGGCACGCTGAAGCCGACCGAAATGTATGACTGAACCACGTTGGACACGTGAAGGTGGCTGCTTCGAAGGTGGCTGTTTGAATCATCCCCCCGCGGCCAGGCGGTGCGGCTGCGCGCTGACGCCGCTCAACTCCCGTACCCCAGCCGGGCGAGGCACACGGCGCCCAGCGAGCCGTCGGCCACCCGGTCGGGGGTGAGGCCGAGGAGCCGGAGCCGGGCGGTGAGCGGCTCGGTGAGTGGGCCGTCGTCGCCGAGGAGACCGCCGGTGGCGACGATGCGTTCGCCGGGACGTGGTTCGAGGGCGCGGACTGTGCCGGTGAGGTGGTCGGCGGCCGCTTCGAGGATGCCCGCGGCGACGGCGTCCTCGTGCCGGGCCGCCTCGGCGACGAGCGGCGCGAGCCCGGCCAGTTGGACCGGCGGCCGGTCCATCACGGCGGGGAGCAGGCGCATGCGGTAGGCCTCGCGCCGGGCCCGCGTCCAGGATCCGCCGGCGTACGGGTCCGCCGTCTCCCCCGGCAGAACGTCCTCCGGCACCCCTAGCTCCCGCCCCACCGACGCGGCCAGCGCCGTCGGCCCGCCCCGTCCGTCCGCCATGCGCAGCGCCGTCCGTACCGCCTCGCGACCGATCCAGAAGCCGCTGCCGTCGTCGCCGAGCAGCCAGCCGTCGCCGCCGGCGGTCTCGGTGCACACGCGTGAGGTGATGCGCACCGCGACCGCGCCGGTGCCGGCCACCAGGGCCAGGCCGTCGGCGGGGTTGCCGGGCGCGGCGGCGAAGGCGGCCTCGACGTCGCTGTGGATCTCGACCGTGTCGGTGCTGATGCCGAGCCTGCTCAGCGCGACGGTGAGGGCGGCGTGCGCCTTGACCCGGCCCGGTTCGTCCGGGGCGGTCCGCGAGGCGCCGGCGAACCCGCCGGCCACGGCCACGACTTGACCGCGCAGCTCTGCCGGCACGGCGTGCGCGAGGGCCTCGGCGAGGTGCTCCGTGAGCAGCGCGCCGGGGACCGTCAGGGCGTTGCCGGGACCGGAGACGCCCTCGCCCTCGGGCTCACCGTCGCCAAGGGGCGCCAGGACGGCGCGGGTGCGGGTGCCGCCGGCGTCCAGGCCGACGACGTACGCATGCGCCCTCCCGGGCGAATCTTGGTTCAAATCACTATTCATCGACGACCATGGTGGTTGATGCATTCGTAAGGGACAAGACCGAGAGCCGGCCCGTAGCCCGGAAGAGCGGGCCCGGCCCGAGGAGGATCCCATCCACACGCTCCGATTCGGCGTCAACCACACGCCCCGCCACGGCTGGTTCGTCTCCCAGCACGCCCGGCGGTGGTCCAGGCCGAGCGGGCCGCGGACGCCGAGTACCTGACGGCCAGGGGATCAAGGAGGTCGTACGGCCGTCCTGAGCGCTGTGGCCCCGTCAGCTCTCAGTGCCGTCGGTGACGCCCGCCAGCGCCTCGGCCACCGCCCGCAGGTTCACGCGGCCACGCCCGTACGAGCACAGCGCACCGCCCTCCGGCAGCCCGGTGTCCACTCGCACCGCGTCTGGCCGCCGCTTCAGCAGGGCGTCCCGCAGCCGAACCTGCCAGGGGTGCAGCCCGGCGTCGCAGGTGGCCACGACCAGCGGGGCGGATCCGCAGCGGCGCAGCATGCCGTCGACGAGTTCGGCCGGGTCCGCCGGGTCCCCCGTGACCGCCGTGCCGGTGGCCGCGGGGTCGACCGCGCGTGTCTCGGTCAGCAGGTCCTCGCCGCCCCAGTTGAGGGCGGGGTGCGGCGGCGGGAACAGGTCGACGACATGGGCGCCGCGCACGGGGGGCGGCACGCCCCGGCTCCGTACGGCCCGGCGGGCGGCCTCTCGTCCGGCGCCGGAGTCCCAGTCGGCCACGTCGGCCGTGGGGGTCGCGTACCGCTCGGCGAGCCGACGCACCCGTCCCGCGGCCTCTTCGATCCGTTCCTCGGCGAGCTGACCGGTCCGCAGCGCGTCGAGCACGGCGTCGCGGCAGTCGAGGGTGACGTTCAAGTCGCCCACGGCGACGATCACTTGGTCCGCGCCGGCGGCGAGTGCGATGCGCGCGCCGGCCGCCTCGCCGTACTGGTCGGCGATGGCCTTCATCTCCAGCGCGTCGCTGACGAGGACGCCGTCGAAGCCGAGGTCGTGGCGGAGCAGGTCGCCCAGGACGCGGCGGCTGAGCGTGGCGGGGCGGTTGGGGTCCAGCGCCGGGAACACGACGTGAGCGCTCATCAGCATCGGTACGCCCGCCGCGATCGCCGCGCGGAACGGTTCGAGGTCGGCGCGCAGTTCGTCGTACGGCCGTGGGTCGACGGCCATGCCGTGGTGGCTGTCGGTGGCGGTGCCGCCGTGGCCGGGGAAGTGCTTGGCGCACGAGGCGATGGAGCGGGCCTCGGTGGCGGTGATCCAGGCGCGCAGATGGCGGGCGGCGAGCTCGGGGTCGGCGCCGAAGGACCGGGTGCGCACGATCGGGTTGCCGGGGCGGTGCTGGAGGTCGGCCACGGGGGCGTAGGAGGCGGTGATGCCGAGGGTGGCAAGGTGCCCGGCGAGTGCGTCGGCGCAGCGGGCGGTGAGATTCGGGTCGTCGACGACGCCGAGGGCGTAGGAGCCGGGGACGTCCGGGGCGGCGGCACCGACCAGGTGGCCGATGCCGCCGCCCTCGTTGTCGATGGCGACCAGGAGGTCCGGGCGTATCGCGCGCAGCTCGTCCGTGAGGCGGCGCACCTGCCCCGCGTCACGGACGTTGCGGGTGAAGAGGATGACCCCGCCGAGGCCACGGTGGATGAGGCCCTTGAGCGTGTCCGGCACGCTCGTGGCGCCGTCGAACCCGGCGACGAGACAGCGGTGGGCGGCTTCGTCCAGGTCGGCGGGGAGGCCGGCCGACCGGGGTGATGCGTGCTCGAAGTGGCTCACCCCGGCAATGCTCTGGCTGGGTCAGCCTAAAGTCAACCTTTCGATGGCTGGCTGATTCAACAGTGGGTCTTCACGTGGACAGCTTCTTCGCCTTCCCCACGGCTTCCGCCAGCCGTTCGAGCACGGGCGCGTACCCGGCGTAGCTGAAGCGCTCCTCCATGGCCCACGGCACGGTCTGCCCCGCCTTGACCGCGGGCAGCTGCCGCCAGGTCGCCTTCTCGGCGAGTTGCTCCTCGCTCATCGACGAGGAGCGGTTGTCGACCATGATCAGGTCCGCGTCGTACTTGTCGGCGTTCTCCCAGCTCAAGAACTCCCAGAAGCCCCACTCATCGGACTTCTCCCCCTCCACGAACGCCACGCCGAGGTCCTTGTAGTAGTTCAGGTCGACGTAGGAGTCGGGGACGGCGATGTAGAACTGCTCGTCGTCACCGGTGACGGCCATGACCTTCAGCCCCTTGGTGGCTGCGGCCGCCTCACGCAGGGTCTCGACCGCCTTGTCGAAGCGGGCCCTGGCGTCCGTCACCTTCTTCGCCTTCAGGTCGGCACCGAGCGCCTCGGCGAGTTCGGCGGTGCGCTTGAGCGGGTTCAGCAGGGAGGTGCGGGCGACGCTGATGCCGACGCTGGGCGCGAGCGCCTCGATCTTCTTCCGGCTCTCCTGCGGGACATACCAGAGGTCGGGAGCCGGGAACATGTTGCTGATCAGCAGATCGGGCCCCAGCGCCGCGTACTTCTCGACGTTGAACTGCCCCCAGTCCGTACCGAGGCTCGTCAGCTTCGCCACGTCCATGTCGCCGGCCTGGGGGTTGGGCTTGCCGTCGACCGGCTCGGTGGGCCCGAAGACGCCGTCGCACTCGATGCCGTAGTCGTACAACGCCGCCGCGGTACTGACGAAGGCGACGGCCCGACGAGCTCCGGCGGTTCCTCGCCACCTTGGACGAGCAGACGGCCCGCCACCCCGCCCACGTCAGGTCCCGACTGGCACCGGCCCTGGCGGGCCTGGCCCTGGTCGCAGACGGCGGCAGCTTCGACACGGACGGCACGGCGGACCAGGGTCGCGCACGCCGGTTCCTGGGGTGGAGCACGGAACGGCACTGGATGCGGTGAGGGCGGGGCGCGGGGGCGAGGGCTGAGGCCGCGGCGCGGTCCGGCATGCAGCCGTCAGCCGTTACGGGGACGGGGACGGGGACGGGGGAGATCAACCCCCGCGCCCAGCAGCCCCTCGAACCCCCTTGGCGCGAGCGGCGGCAGAGGCCGCATCCCCGGTCGCGTCGCCCGCCCGCCGACGTCGCTTCGGCTGCCGGACACCACGGCGTCATGCCGGACGGGCACGTTTCCCACGTCCCCTCCTGCCTCGCCCTCAAGCCGTCCGCCCGCGCCCGCGTGGGTGTGACGCGGAAGGACGACCGCGCCGTGTCCTCGCTCCCGCTCAGCGATCTCCCCGGACCGCTGCCCGCCTGCCCCACTCCCGCCGCCACCCCCACGTCCGTCCGTCCCCGCCCCCGCTTCTCCCCCGCACGCCTCGTCCGCCACGTGCTGACGCTGCTCCCGCTCGTAATGATCGGGGGCTGGGCGGTGACCGACTGGCACACCGTCCAGGACGGCGCCCTCCGGCTCGCCTCCGCCGACCCCTGGTGGCTGCTGGCCGGCTTCTTCTTCACGTGTATGGGCTGGGTGACCGCCTCGGTCGTCCGCCAGGGATCCATACCGGAACGCCTGCCGCCGGGCCTGCTGGTCGCGTCGCAGTTCGCCGCCGGCGCCGCGAACCACGTACTGCCGGCCAGCATCGGCGCCCACGCCGTCACCCTGCGCTTCCTGCAGCACTGCGGCATCCCCTTGGCCCGGGCCACCGCCTCACTCGCGCTGTACTCGCTGGTCAAGCCGATCGCGAAGACGGTGGTCCTGCTCGGCTTCCTCGTGGCCTTCCCCGAGCTGCTGAACCTGGGCGAACTCGTCCCGGACGAGCGGACGTTGCTCCTGGTTGCCGGAGGCGTGACGGCCGCCCTCATCACGGCGGTCGTACTCGTGACCACCGTACGACCGCTGCGCCGCCCCCTCCTCGGCTTCGTCCGCACCGCCCTGACCGACGCGCGGATCCTGCACACCCGGCCCAGCCGCGTCCTCGCCCTCTGGGGCGGCGCCGCCGCCACCCCGCTGCTCCAGGCAAGCGTGATCGCCTCGGTCGGCTTCGCGCTGGGCCTGCCGCTGTCGTGGACGCAGGTGACCCTCGCACTCCTCCTCGCCAGTACCGCGGTCGGCGCGGTCCCGGCGCCGGGCGGCATCGGCCCCGTGGACGCGGCCCTGGTGTTCACGATGGTCACCTTCGGCGCCCCGATGAGCCTGGCCGCGGCCACCGTCATCGGCTACCGCGTCCTGACGGTCTGGGTACCTCTGCTGCCGGGCGCCCTGGTGCTCTCCGTCATGGTCCAGCGCAAGCTGCTCTGACCCGCCCGCCCGGGGGCGCCCGCCGCAGCCGCCCGGCATCGTCGGAGCCCATTGAATAGACGCGACGACTAGTCTAGTCTCTTGAGTAGACGCAACGGTAAGTCTTGTCTCCGACCTGTACGCGTCTTCCTGTTCAACCGCTCATGAGAGGCCACACCCGTGGGGAATCCGACCGTCCGCGCCATGGACCGGACCAGCGCACCAGAGAGGGTGAAGGGCGGCGGGCTCGCCGTGTTCAGCGTGGCCTTCGCCTTATGGATCACCATGGCGGGCACCACGGCGCCGACCCCCCTCTATCCGCTCTACGGCGAGGAGTTCGGCTTCACCCCCTTCACCGTAACCGTGGTCTTCGCCGTCTACGCACTCGGCGTCGTCCTCGGGCTGCTGGTCTTCGGCCGACTCTCGGACCAGGTGGGACGCCGTCCCGTGCTGATCGCGGCCACCTTCCTGTCCGTGTGCGCCGCGGCCGTCTTCCTGATCGCCGAGAACCTCGGGGCCATGCTCGTCGCCCGCGTGATCTCGGGCTTCTCGGCGGCCCTGGTGACCGGCGCGGCCACCGCCTCCCTCGCCGAACGGCTCGGGCCGGACGCCCGCGTGAAGCCCGCCACCCTTGCGCTGTTCGCCAACATGGGCGGCCTGGCCTGCGGCACGCTGCTGGCCGGCATCCTGGCCGACGCCGCCCCCTCCCCACTGCGCACTCCCTGGGTCGTCATGCTCGCGCTGGCCGCCATCGGCATGCTCGGGGTCATGGTGAACGGGGAGAGCTCCGCCCACCGGTCCGGCTTCTCGCTCCAGTTCCAGCCGCTGCACGTGCCGAGCGAGATCCGCTCGGACTTCCTGCGCTCCGCGATGGCGGCCGGTTCGGGCTTCGCGGTGCTCGGCGTCCTGACGGCCGTGACCGGCCTCTTCCTCGGCACGGTGCTGCACGAGACCAGCCACGCCCTGACCGGCCTCGTGGTCTTCGTCGCCTTCGCCTGCACCGCCTTCGGACAGCTCCTGGTGCGCACCCTCAAGCCGGCCACCGCCCTGCCCGCGTCCTGCCTGGGCCTGATCGTCGCCGCGGGCCTGATCGCCGCCTCGATGGCCACCGGCACCCTGGCCCCCCTGCTCATCGGCGCCGCCGTCAACGGACTGGCGACCGGCATCGCCGTCGGCCACGGCATCGGCAGCATCACCACGCGCAGCGCTCCTCAGCACCGCGGCGCCTCGGTGTCCACGTTCTTCGCCATCCTGTACTCGATGCTCGCCGTGCCCGCGATCGGCGTGGGCGTCCTGATCCGCGAGACCAGCCTGCGCCCGGCCGGTGAGACGTTCAGCGCGGTGGTCGCCGCGCTCTCCCTCGGCGTACTGCTCAGCCTGGTGCGCACCGGCCGGAAGACCGCCTGAGTTGGGTCCCCCGCACAGCGGTTCACCCCGGCGCCCTGTGCCAGAATCTCCCCACACGCACGACTCGAAAGGTTGACGGGACCATCAGCGCCACGCGGAAGCCAAAGCCGGCCTGCGAACAGAACCCGGTCATCAGCCGAACCGGCCCACGCCGCAGCGAGAGCGTCCGGCTCGCGGTACTGCACGCCGCCGACGATCTCCTCGTCGAGCGGGGGTTCACCGGCCTGACCATCGAGGGCATCGCCCAGCGCGCCGGCGTGGCCAAGCAGACGATCTACCGCTGGTGGAAGTCGAAGGTCGACATCCTTCTGGACACCCTCATCGACGACGCCCGAGAGGCCCTCGAGTGGCGGACGGACGAGTCCGCGAGCGCCGAGGAGGCCCTCGCGTCCCATCTGCGGCGCGTGGCCGACTTCTTCGAGGAGCCGGCGGGCCAGGTACTCCAGGCCCTGCTCGGCCAGGCCCAACTGGAGAGCGACACGGCCGTGTCGCTGCGGGAAGGCTTCCTGAAGGAGCAACGCGAGCGCGACGTGACCGGCCTGCGCGAACTCCTCGCCCACGACCACGAACTGGTCGTGGACGAACGGACCCTCGATCACCTGGTGGACCTGCTGCTCGGCCCGCTGTACTACCGCGTGCTCGTGTTCGGCGCAGCCATCGACCAGGAGCTGGTGGACTCCACGGCCCGGCTCGTCCTGACCCTCGCCCGCGAGTCGTCGTCCGCGTCCCGCTGACGGACCGTTGCAGATGAGTGGCCCCCGGCGCTTCCCGCCGGGGGCCACTCTCACATGCTTCACTCAGTGCAGGCTGATGCAACCGTTCCTGATTCCCGAGATGACGGCCTCGGTACGTGAAGCGGCGCCAAGTTTGATGAAGATCGAGTGCAGGTGAACCTTCACGGTGCGCTCGGAAATTCCGAGCGCCCTCCCTACCATCCTGTTGGAGTATCCCTCCTTGATGCCATCAAGGACCTGGCACTCGCGCGGTGTGAGCATCGAAGCCGACCTCGGCGCTAACCCCTCGGACCCCGGACGGGATACGCGAGACATGTGTTCCCCCTGTCATGCAATGGTCATCAGTCACCCAGGCAACGATTGCGCGTTGCGGAATAATTATATGGCTGAGATTCAATCACGGCATCAAACGTGGGTTACCTCACACGTGAAGTTGTATCTTGAAACTCTTAGCGGTGAGGCAATTCCATTCGGTGAAAGTGTAGGTTGCACACAACGCACTGGATTAATAACCGGGTGGTCAATAGAGTGAAGCCCGGAGGTGAGCCGATGCTCATTCACCGCAAACGGCGAAAAAATCACTTACTCTATCCGGCGGGCTGCCTCGTCTTCTCCGCCGGCGCCTATCTCTTCATCCACTCGGATCTGGGCACCGACCCCCTCGACGTGTTCGCGCTCGGCCTGATGGAGCACGTGCCCGTCACCGTGGGCCTCTCCCAGGCCACGGTGGCCGCGATCTGCCTGGCCGTCGTGGCGGCCTGGAACCGGACCCGCCCCCTGCTGTCCCCCCTCTTCACCTTCTTCTTCTGCGGCAGCGTCATCGACCTGCTGCGCTGGTCGGACCCTGCTCGCGACCTGCCGATTCCCTCCCCTGGAGTCCTCGCGGGCGCGGTCCTGCTCTGCGCGTACGGCTCGGCCCTCATCATCATGAGCGGCTTCGGCATCCGGGCCATCGATTTGCTGGCCCTCACGATGACCAGCAAATGGCGCTGGCCCTTCTGGACGACGAAAGGGCTCATCGAGGCCTCCCTCATGACCCTCGGATTCCTTATGGGCGGACCACTGGGAATCGGGACGATCTGTTTTCTTGTGGGGGTCGATCTGCTTATCCAGCCCCTCATCAGAGTCAATTCAAAGGTGATCCGGAGCAATATTCCGGATACCCTCGGAAGCCCCTTCAGGGAAGTACGGACATGACCTCCTCACTTTTCTCGCCGCGCATTCAGGACGTAGTGAATCGCATTGCGTCCGAGCAACTGCGGATCGACGAAACAGAACAGCCGAAACTCCTCGAAAAGATAAAGAAGCGCGAGATTCCCTGGACTCCTGAGGAACTCGTGGCCGCGTGCGCCGGCGGTTACTACGCCGCCCCGGCGGCCATCGGCCGGATGCTCTACACCTGTGTCCGCGCCATGCGTCCGCACACCGTCTTCGAGTTCGGCACCTCGTACGGATTCACGGCCATCCATATCGCGGCGGCCCTGCGCGACAACGGATCGGGAAAGCTGTACACCGTGGACCTGCACGCCGGAAAGTGTCTGGCGGCCCGGGACAATCTCACGTCCGCCGGACTCGACGAATACGCCGAAGTCATCACCGGTGAGGCGGTGGCCGTGGTCTCCTCGTTCTCCCGTCCGATCGACTTCCTCTATCTGGACGGGTGGGTGGATTTCTATCTCGACGTCGTCCGCGCCGCCGAACCCCGGCTCCGTGCCGGTGCCCTGGTGCACGCGGACGACACCGAGAAGTTCGCGGCCGGCGCCCGCCCCTATCTCGACCACGTCCGCGATCCCGCCAACGGCTACGTCTCCCTCGGCATCACCGACGGCCAGGGCCTCGAACTCTCCACCTACACGGGCCCGTCCGAACGGGCCCTCTCATGACCGCCGCCCCGTCGGCCGACCCCGTGCAGTCCACGGCCGCGCGGGGCGGTGCACTTCCCGGTTCGCGCACGGCCGCCGCCGCCCTCGGGATGTGCGTCATGCTGGTGTTCGGCCTGGGCGCGAGTGTGAACCTGGCGGTCGGCCGGCTGGCCACCAGCGCGCTGCACCCGACGCCGACCCAGGTCCTGTGGATCGTCGACAGCTATCTCATCGTCTTCGGCTGTCTGCTGATCCCGAGCGGTGCCCTGGGAGACCGCTTCGGCCGCAAGGGGGCCCTGCTCGCCGGCCTGGCCCTGCTGGTCGTGGGGTCCCTCGGATCCGCCGTCTCCCCCACCGTGCCCCTCCTGCTCGCGGCACGAGCGGTGACCGGTGCCGGTGCCGCCCTGATCCTGCCCAACAGCCTCCCGCTGCTGATCGGTTGCTACGCACCCGACAAACGCGGCCATGCCGTCGCGCTGTGGACCGCGCTGAGCGGCGGCGGCGGTGTTGCGGGCAACGTCGTGGGCGGTGCCGTTCTCCAGTACTTCGACTGGCAGGCCCTGTTCGCGGTCGCCGCTCCCCTGGCCGCGTTCGGTCTCGCGGTGGCCGCGAGGTCCCTGCCCCGGGCCGAACGCCATCACCACCCCGTCGACACGGGCGGGGTGCTCCTCCTTGTCGTCACGGTCTTCTGCGTGCTGTTCGGCATCATCGAGGGCGCGGAACTCGGCTGGGCCTCGCCCGCCGTACTCCTGGCCCTCGCCGCCGGAGCGTCGTTCCTCCTGCTCTTCTGCCGTCACGAACTCCGCCGCGCGGAACCGATGCTGGACCCCCGGGTGTTCCGCCGTCCCGGCATGCGCGCAGGCACCCTCGGCATCGTCGTCTCGTTCATCGCGATGTACTCGGTGTTCTATCTCAACGGCCAGTACCTGATGAACGTGAAGGGGTACCCGGCCGCGCTGGCGGGCCTGGGCACGGCACCCCTGGCCGTCGTGATCTTCCTCGTCTCGCCGCGTGCCGCCCGGCTGGCCGACCGGCACGGACCCCGCCCCGTCGTCGCCTGCGGACTGCTGCTCGTGGTCGCCGGACTGGGGCTGTTCTCCCTGTGCGGACCGGGCACGCCCTACGTGCTCTACGCCGGGTGCATCGTCGTGGTCGGTGTCGGCTCGGGGCTGTCCAATCCGCCGCTGTCCAACGCCGTCGTCACCTCCGTGTCCGTGCGGCAGGCAGGGGTCGGCTCGGGCATCAACAGCTTCAGCCGGGAGATCGGCGGAGCGCTCGGATTCGCCGTCTTCGGCACGCTGCTCAACATCCGGTTCACCGACGCCCTCCCCGCCCGGCTGCGGCAGCTGAAGGACGACTCGGCCGGCGGGCAGGCCCTGGGAACCACCCTGCGCGGGGCGCGGCACCTCGGCTCCGACGACGCCGCGCGGCTCGCCGCTCAGGTGCGCGAGGCGTTCAGCACCGGTATGGCCGAGTCGTTGCGGGTGATCGGCGTCGTGCTGCTGCTGGCGGCGCTGCTGGTCGTCAACTGGCTGCGTCCGCACGACGCACAGCAGAACTCTTCTCGGGAGAAGCATTGAGCGCCACCGGCATCGAAGACTCCGGCCACGACCGGGAGTGGGCCGACGGGCTGGCAGGCCCCTGCGGGCCGGCCGTGGACATGCGGCTGCTGCCGGCCCTGGACGCCCTGCTCCAGGAGGGGAGCGTCACCGGAGCGGCCGAGCGGCTCGCGCTGTCCCCGCCCGCCATGAGCCGGGCCCTGTCCAAGATCCGCCGCGCCCTCGGCGACCCCGTCCTGGTCCGTGCCGGACGCGGTCTGGTGCCCACGCCCAGGGCACTGGAACTCCAGCCGAAGGTACGGGCGTTGATGCGTGAGGCGGAGTCACTGCTCACGCCGAGCAGGCAGGAGGACCTCACCCGGGTCGACAGGACGCTGACCATCGTCGCGGACGAGGCCTACGCGGCGGTTCTGGCGCCGGTGCTGCTGAACCGGGCGAGCGCCCAGGTGCCGCTCGCCCGGTTCACCTTCACCGTGCAGAACTCCCACGGCAGCACACCGCTGCGGGAGGGCGCCGTGGACATCGAGGTCGGCATCATCGACGAGCCCAGTCCCGAACTGCGGATCGAGCCGCTCTTCGACGACCGGTTCGTAGGAGTGGCACGGGCCGGTCATCCGCTCCTCGACGGCGCGGTGACGGCGGAGGCGTTCGCGTCGGTGCGGCACATCAGCGTCTCCCGCAAGGGCCGTATGACGGGCCCGATCGATGCCGCCCTGCACGCCCGCGGGCTGAGCCGGGACGTCGTCGCCGCCGTGCCGAGTTACGGCGAGGCGCTGCTGATGATCCCCGCCGGCGACTTCGTGACGGCGATGCCCCGCTCGCTGGCCGGCAGCGCGCGCGGGGCCGTGGGCGTCGAGGTGTTCGACCTCCCGGTCGAGACGGAGCCCATCAGTATCTGTCAGGCGTGGCATCCCCGGCATGACACCGAGCCGGTGCATCTGTGGCTCAGGCAGGCCGTACGGGCGGCGCTCACCCGGCAGACTCCCGGGGGCCCCGCCGTCCGGGGCGGCTCAGGAGATCCCGGCGAGCGAGCGGCGGACCGGACCGTCGAGCAGCAGACCGACGACTGAGGCCGACGGCGGCACCCTCGGCGCGTCCGACGGACTGCCGGGCCCGACGACGGCGCCGAGGAGCAGCCGGGCCGCGAGTGCGGGTGCGATGTCGCCGCGTACGTCGCCCTGGGCGGCGGCGAGTTCCAGCAGCTCCGTCAGCCGCCGGACCACCGCGTCACGGCAGACGGCATCGGGGGCCTCCCTGCCGGTCCAAGGGTGCGTTCCCCAGAAGAGCGCGTGTCCCGCGGGGTCGCCCGACACCGCGTCGGCCAGTCCGCGCAGCAGTGCGGCGAGGGTCTCCACGGGCCGGTCGTGCGGCGGCGTGCTCGCCGCGAGCAACGCCCGCACGGTGGTGCGTGCCGGCGCCGTCACCGCGTGCAGCAGCTCCGCCTTGTTCTTCACATGGCGGTACAGCGCGCCCTTGGTGACGCCGAGACGGTCGGCGAGGTCGCTCATGCTCGTCGCGTCGTAGCCACGCTCGTGGAACAGCGCCGTCGCGGCCGCGAGGAGGAGCTCACGACCGCGACGACGAGGCGGGGGCGGCGCCCCCGGGGGTGCGCTCACCGTGCCGACCGCCCCCGGCACAACTGGAGCAGGGCCTCGGCGAGTCCGGCGCCGCCCTCGCCCAGTTCCTCGGCGTACCGGCCCCGTATGGCGTGCTCGCGCCCGGCGTCCAGGTGCGTGCCGCCACGACCGGTGCGCAGGCGCTGGATCTCCCGGGACGTCCGCAGCCGTTCCTTGAGCGTGCCGATGAGAAAGCGGTCCAGGTCGTCGATCTGCTCCCGCAGCTGTGCGATGTCCTCGGGTGTGGGCTGCGCGGGGCGGGGCGCCCCGGTGGTGGTCACGTCGGCTGCCTCGGTGGGCATCGTCCTGCTCCCTTCGTACGAGTCGTGGCCGTGGCACAAGTCGTTGGGGTGGCTCGGGTCGTGGGGCCGGGACGGGTCCTGCGCCGCCGTGTACGACCCCAGGGATCTCAGCCCCGGTACGCGCAGCCGGAGCAGTCCGACGGCTCGTGCGGAGGGCGGCTCGTCGGGTCGGCCCGGGCAGTCGGCGAAGAGGAGGGACCCTCTCCCGCCGTCGCGCACGGCGTACAGGGAAACGGCCCGCAGAAAGGGGTGGCGCCGCAGGTCCGCCAGGAGCCCGTCGACGTCCTGCGGCCGCCCGTCGAGCCGCCCGATCATCGAGGTGCGGTCGGCGGGCGCGAGGGCGGGCAGGCCGCGCCCGCCGGAGCGCGCGCACAGCAGGAACCGGGTGGTGGCACCCGCGGTGTCCTGTATCCCGGAGGCGGCGACCCGCAGACCGTAGGGGGCGGCGGTGAACTCTCCGGCCACCGCGGCGTCGCACTCCCCCTCCCGGACCAGGCGCGCCGCCTCGGCGTTGGACGCCGCGGACAGCCGGCGTGCCCGCGGCACCCGGCCGCTGAGCCAGCCGCCGACCTGCCGCAGCGCGTGCGGGTGCCCGCTCACCGTTCGGATCCGGGCGAGTGGCGTTCCGGGCCGGACCAGCAGGGCGAACTCGATGCCCAGCACGACCTCGCGCAGCACGCTCGGCGCGGGCGACTCGGCGAGCGCGCGCAGCGTGTCCGGGACCATCCCCGCCACCGTGTTGTGCACGGGAAGCATGGCGGCGTCGGCGTCTGCCCGGAGCACCAGCGCCAGGGCCTGCGAGGCCGTGGCGGCCGGCGTCAGCCGGGCACCCTCGGCCTCGGGAAGCGAGCGCAGCGCCCGCTCCGTGAAGGTGCCGCGCGGCCCCAGATAGGCGAACCGCCGTTGCGGGCGCGGAGGCCGGTCCATGGCGGGCCGCGCCCGTGGGTCGTGTACCCGCGAGTCCTGTACCGGCGGTGTCATGTCACACGGCCGCGAGAGCCGCGTCCATGGTGCTCGCCACGGCGCTCTTCGCGCGCCGAAGCTCCTTCTCCTCCAGCAGTCCCGGGGCGAAGGCGGCGGCGTCGATGGTCACACTGGCGGCGACCCGTCCGGCCTGCTCCACCTCCACCGTCGTACGGACCGTGAGCCTGCTGGGCTCCGAGAGGTCGGACTCGTCCACCGTCAGCCGCAGCGTGGCCCCGACGGGGAACAGGAAGTTGGTGAACGAGGTGTTCATGGAGTTGAGAACGATGTAGTAGCGCTGCTGCGGCCAGCGCGAGGTGAAGTAGTGCTCGATCACCGTGAGGAACATCTGGCGGGCGGCCTCGACGGCCACCATGCCCTGCACATGGACGCGGTCCTGCACGTCGACGAGGAGTTCGTTGTGGTCGTGCAGGCGCAGCCCGGCCTCGTACGTGGTCTCGTCGACCTGGCGGAGTCCGGCGACGAGGACGTTGTCCTCGCGGGCCTTGTGCAGCTCCTGGCGGCGGGCCGGCCGCCCGGCGGAGTGCACCAGGACGATCCGGTCGTCCAGGTTCCGGCGGGTGATCGCGTCCTTGAGATAGGAGAGCTCGAACTCCCCTATCCCCTGGCCGGTGACCACGTGCACCGGGCCTTCCACGGTGTCCAGGTCACCGGCGTCGAGCGCGTGGGTGAGGGCTGTGAGCGTCTCGGCCCCGACGGCCTCGGCGAAGTCGCGGAACCGGTCGCCGACGACGAGGCGGGAAGTAGCCGTGCTGGTCATGAACGTGCCTCCTGGCTCTGGGTGGGGAACCGCGGCCGGTGGGACCGCGGGAGTCGTTCGAAGGGACCGGGAATGCGCCTCAGCAGGCCCGGTAGGCGTGCAGGGTCACGTGCTCGGGCTCGCCCGAGTGGCCGAGGGCCTCGTCGGGCGCCCGCTCGGTCGCGGGCTCGGCCGGGTGCAGGCCGGTCAGGCAGCGCTGGGCCAGCTTCTGGTACTGGAGGGTTCCGTTGCCCTTCCAGGCGATCTCGTCGGCCGTGAGTTCGCGCAGCACCTTGGCCGGGCTGCCGGCCACCAGGTGCCGTTCCGGCACCTGGAAGCGGGACTTGACGAAGCTGGCGGCGCCGACGAAGGCCTGCCGCCCCACGACCACGCCGTCCATCAGGACGGACTTCATGCCGACGAGGCTGTCGCGCCCCACCCGGCAGCCGTGCAGCACGCTGCCGTGACCGACGTGGCCGTCCTCCTCGACCACCGTGTCCGCACCGGGGAAGCAGTGCAGCACACAGCCGTCCTGCACATTGGAGCCCGCGCGCAGTTCGATGCGCCCGAAGTCGCCGCGCAGGCTGGCGAGCGGGCCGACGTAGCACCCGGGCCCGACGTCGACCGAGCCGATCAGTACGGCGTCCGGGTGGACGAACGCCGTGGGGTGGACGACGGGGACGTTGCCTTCGAAGGAGTAGGTCCGTGCCATGGTCATTCTCACCGTTCGTCGATGGTCGTCGGCGTCGCTCACGCCGGCGTCGGCGCCGAGCGCAGCGGGCCGAGGGCGTCGTGGCCGTGGATCCAGGCGAGGTCCTCGGGCAGCCGCGTGAGCCGCTCGTTGCGGGCCCGGGCCTCGGCACCGTCGGGCAGTTGGAAGCAGGTGGCGTTCTTGCGGGAGCCCGCCTGGAGCAGCCGGGTGCGCGGCCGGCGAAGTTGCTCGTACGACCGCAGGGCCGTCGCGACCTCGTCGGCGCCGGCGCGGCCGAGGAGGTGCGCGAGCACCACCGCGTCCTCCAGCGACTGGTTCGCGCCCTGGCCGTGGTGGGGCAGCATCGCGTGGGCCGCGTCGCCGAGCAGGGTGACCCGGCCCGAGCTCCACATGCGTCTGGGTTCGCGGTCGTACAGCGCCCAGCGGCCGGGCCGTTCGCACGCTGCGAGGATCTCGGTGACGAACGGGTGCCAGCCGTCGAAGGCGGCGAGCAGGTCGGCGCCGTCGCCCTCGGTGGACCAGGACTCGATCGTCCACTCGGTGTCGGGGACGACGGCGAGGAAGTTCAGCGCCGCGCCGTCGGCCACGGGGTAGGCGATGAAGTGCCGGCCGGGTCCGAGCCACAGCCACAACACCCGCTCGGCGAGTTCCGGGATGTGCCCGAGCCGGTCCATGGGGACGAGGGCCCGGTATCCGCTGGTGCCGGAGAACACGGCCTCGTCCGGCCCGAAGACGCTGTCGCGTACGGCGGAGTGGATGCCGTCGGCGCCGACGACCGCGTCGGCCTCGGTCTCGGTGCCGTCGGCGAAGCGGAGGACGGCGCCGGCGCCGGTCTGCGCCACCTCGGTGCAGCGCGCGCCCAGCCGGACACGGTCCGCTCCCAACTCGGCGAGCAGGGCCTGCTGCACGGCCGCCCGTTCGACGGTCCAGAACGGCGCCTTGAACCTCTCCTCGTACATACCGGTCAGGGCGTGCGTCACCATCGACCGCCCGGTGCGCCAGTGCCGGAAGTCGGCACGCACGGGCTCCACGGCCGCCGCGGCCAGACGTCCCGCGACACCGAGGTCCCTCAGGGCGCGGTGGCCGTTGGCGCCGATGGCGATGCCGGCGCCGCGGTGGGGGGCCAGTTCACGGGCCTGCTCGTGGACGACGACCTCGATGCCCTGGCGCCGTAGTCCGATGGCGACGGCCAGGCCGCCGATGCCACCGCCGACGACGGCCACGTACGGGCGTTTGGGCGCCATGGCGCCTCCTCCTGTTCTGTGTGCGGGCTGTTCGGGGTGCGGGCAGCACGCCGCTGTGCGCGAGGCCGCACGCGGTCACCGGGCCGGCGAGATCCCCGTGAAGGTGCCCCGATGGAAGACCAGGGGCTCGTGGTCGCGGCCGACGGCGCCGAGCACCCGCCCGACGACGAGCACGTGGTCGCCGAGGGGCTGGGTGAGGTGCAGGGCGCATTCGAGCGTTCCGGGCCCGTCCGGCAGGACCAGGCAGCCGGTGTGCGGTCCGACGGTCCAGTCCGCGGCGTCCTCCACGGCGGGGCGCCGGGCGGCGGGAGTGGTCAGGACACCGACCAGGGACCGCGCCCGGTCGCCGAGGAACGACACGGCCCACTGTCCCGACGTGCGCACCCGCTCCAGAAACGTGGAGTCGTCGCGCAGGTACATCGACACCAGTGGCGGATCGAGGGACACCGAGGTGAACGAGTTCACCGCGATGGCGTCGTGCCGGACCCCGGACGGGGTGTCGAAGCGGGTGGACACCGCGCACACGCCGGTCACGAACTGCCCGAGCACACTGCGTAGTTGCGTGGCGTCCGGCAGGGCGCGGCTGCTCACCGCCCGGCCTCGGTGGGGGTCCCGCCGCCGATCACGGTCGTGTCCTTGGGGTTGATCAGGTCGGGAACGGTCCAGCCGTTCTCGTCGTACTCCGACAGGCACCGGTCGACGAGTCGCTTGTAGTCCTCGAACTTCCCCGACGCCTGCTGGGCGTGCAGTGCCTCGAAGCGGATCTGCTCGTGGTTGCCGGCGTAGTTCATCTCGTACAGCTCCCAGCGGGCACCGAACTCGGTGCCGACCGCGTCCCACGCCAGCTTCATCAGCTTGACGCGGTCGACCGCCTCCACGCCGAGGCCGCGGACGTACTTGTCGAGGTAGGGCCGTACCTCGGGGTTGGACCAGTCGGCAGCGTGGGAGTTGTTGTAGATCAGGGCGCTGCCGAGGTCCCGCAGGAAGATCTCGCGGACCTTGGGGAAGATGGAGGAGGACAGAACGCGGAACGCCAGCGCGGTCTCGCCGTTGGGGGTGACGGTGCCGTCGGGCCACTTGGTCGGGTTCTCGGCCATGGAGTCCACCAGCGCCCAGAACATGTTGCGATAGGCGAGCACCTCACCGAGCCGGCTCTGCACTCCGCGAAACTCGGACGTGCCCGTCGTCTCCAGGCACTTGGCCAGCAGGCCGGTGAGGAAGTCCATCTTCACAGCGAAGCGGACACAGGCGTGGAACATGGCCCGGTAGAAGAATCCGGAGCCGTAGAAGAAGTTGTTCGCCTTGTCGACGTCGTAGCAGAAGACGTTCTCCCAGGGAATCAGTACCTGGTCGAAGACGAGAATACCGTCGTTCTCGTCCAGGCGGCTGCTCAGCGGCTGGTCGAAGGGGCTGCTGACGGTGGCCGCCGAGAATTCGTACGACGGCCGCGAGATGACCTTCAGCCCGGGGCTGTTCGTCGGCACGATGAAGTACGCGGAGAATTCCTTCGCGCCCTTCGGTATGACGCCGTAGCTGCCGATGAAGATGTGCTGGGTGAGTGCGGCTCCGGTGCCGACGACCTTGGCGCCGGACACGACGAGGCCGGCGTCGGTCTCCCGGTCGACGGTCAGCATGACGTCCTTGAGCTCGGTGAGCCCCCGGTTGCGGTCGATCGGCGGGTTGACGATCCCGTGACCGATGAACAGCACGTTCTCCTGGGCCTTGCGGTACCAGGTGGCGGCGTTGTCCTCGAACGGCGCGTAGTGCTCCCGGTTCGATCCCAGCGTGGACAGGAACGCTGCCTTGAAGTCCGGGGTGCGGCCCAGCCAGCCGTACGTCATACGGGCCCACTCCGTCATGGCCCGCGCGGAGGCGCGCAGATCGCCGGTGGTGTACGGGGCCTTGAAGTAGGGGTGCGTGAAACCGCCGTTGCCGGTGTCGGTGGGGACGACCAGCTCGCTGTTGCGCTCGGGGTCGTGCAGCGCGTCGTACAGTCGGGCCACCATCCGGGAGTTGTTGCGGAAGGCCGGGTGGCTGGTGACGTCCGCCACCCGCTCGCCGTAGATCCGCACCTCGCGGCCGTCGCGGAGGCTCTCCAGATACTCGTCCCCGGTCTGTGGGCGGGAGACGGATCCGGACGGGTTCACGGTGTTGCTCATGCGGGATCACCTTTCGAGCGGACTTTTGCGCCTGCCGAAATGCTCCAGGAGCGCGACCTGCGCCGACAGTCGGCCACTGGGGCTAGTACTCGGGTAGTAGATCCGCCCTTCTAGCCACAACGACGCACTGCCCGCCGGTACTTCGCGCATGACAGGCTGCGCCCACCACCTGCCCCCACCGTGCCGTCGTCAGCGGAAGGCGTTGAGGTTGTCGCCGTGAAATCCGTGGAAGCCATAGAGAACCCCACAGCGAAAGCAGAAACGAAGCCCCTGCCGAACGCGGTACCGAATCCGGTACCGAATGCCGTGCCGAATCCGGTATCGAATGCCGTGCCGAATCCGGTACCTGATGCCGCAGCGAATGCCGCGGCCGGTCCCGCGCCCATTCCGGGAGCGAATGCGTCGGCGAATCCCGGGGCGGCACCCGAGGCATGGCGCGCCCTCCCCGCCGCCCAGCAGCCCGACTGGCCCGATCCCGCCGCGCTGCACACCACCCTCTCGTCCCTTTCCTGCGCACCGCCCCTGGTGTTCGCGCGCGAATGCGACGCGCTGCTCGACCGGCTCGGCGAAGTGGCCCTCGGCAGGGCCTTCCTGCTCCAGGGCGGCGACTGCGCGGAGACGCTGGACTCGGTGAGCGCCGAGTCCGTGCGCGGCAAGCTGGAAGTCCTGCTCCAGATGGCCGCCGTGCTGACGTACGCGGCCGGGGTGCCCGTGGTCAAGGTCGGCCGTATCGCCGGCCAGTACGCCAAGCCCCGTTCGCGGCCCACCGAGACACGCGAAGGCGTGACCCTGCCCTCGTACCGTGGTGACGCGGTCAACGGGCTGGAGTTCACCGCCGAGGCCCGCACCCCCGATCCGGACCGGCTGCGGCGCGTGTACCACGCGTCCGCGGCGACGCTGAACCTGCTGCGCGCACTGACGGCCGGAGGGCACGCGGACCTCGACCGGGTGCACGAGTGGAACCGCGACTTCGTCGCCCTGTCCGGCGCGGGACGCCGGTACGAGCGGCTGGCGGACGAGATCGACGCCGCGCTCGCCTTCATCCGGGCCTGCGGGATGAGCACCTCGACGCTGCGCACCACGGAGGTGTTCGCCAGCCACGAGGCCCTGCTGCTCGACTACGAGTCGGCCCTCGTGCGCACGGACCCCGACACCGGGCGGCGCTACGCCCTGTCCGGGCACATGCTCTGGATCGGCGAGCGAACCCGCCAACTCGACGGCGCGCACGTGGCGTTCGCCGCCGGTGTCCACAATCCCCTGGGCGTCAAGCTCGGTCCGGACGCCGCCGTCGACGACGTACTGCGGCTGCTGGACCGGCTCGATCCACAGCGCACGCCCGGCCGGCTGACGCTGGTCGCCCGGATGGGACGCGGCCTGGTGCGCGACCGGTTGCCCGTGCTGGTCGAGGCGGTACGCGCGCAGGGCGCCCGGGTGGTCTGGGCGTGCGACCCCATGCACGGCAACACCTGCACCGCGCCGAGCGGCCACAAGACGCGGCGCTTCGACGACGTCCTGGACGAGGTCACCGGCTTCCTGGAGGTGCACCGGGCGCTGGGCACCCATCCCGGCGGCGTCCATGTGGAGCTGACGGGCGAGGACGTCACCGAGTGTCTGGGCGGCAGCAGGGAGGTCCTCTCCGACGATCTGCACCTGCGGTACGAGACGGCCTGCGATCCCCGGCTGAACCGGGCGCAGTCGATGGACCTGGCCTTCCGGATCGCCGAGTGGCACAGCGCCGAGAAGCGCCGACTGAGTAACCCCCACCAGGAGCCCGTCTCCGCCCGCCCGTCGGGCACGTCCCGGCCCGCCGAGTTCCGATCCGGAGGAAGATCACTGTGCGGTACTTCGAGCACTTCCCCGCAGGCGCCACCCACGAGTTGGGGGCCACCCGGCTGACCAGCGAGGACATCATCGGCTACGCGCGCGCCTGGGACCCCATGCCGTTCCACCTGGACCCGGAGGCGGCACGGCGCTCTGCCTTCGGGGGCCTGGTGGCCAGCGGCTGGCACACCGGTGCCGTGATCATGGGGCAGTTCGTGCGCACCCTGCTCGCGGACTCCGCCTGCCAGGGGTCCTACGGCATGGACGAGGTCAGGTTCCTCGGTCCGGTACGCCCCGGCGACGAACTGCGCGGCCGGGCCACCGTGGAGGAGGCCGCACCGCATCCCAGGCGTCCGGGCACGGGCACGATCCGCTTCCTCGTCGAGGCGGACAACCAGGAGGGCGCGACGGTGTACCGGATGCGCACGCGGCTGCTGTTCGCCTGCGGACAGCCGGCCGACGCCGCGCAGGACGCGGTGTCCCTGCGGAGCTGATGACCGGCGCCGCAGCCAGACTCCCGCTTCTCCCCGGGCCTCCCCCGCCCGGGGAGAAGCGGGCCCCTCCACCCCTTCGACTTTGACTATACGCACCGTTGCGTCTAGTCTAGCTGGCACCGATCGACGATCGAGGAGAGCCGCCATAGACGCACCACACCGCACCAGGAACGGACCGAGGCGCAGTGAGGCCGCCCGCGTCGCCGTCCTGCGAGCCGCCGACGACCTGTTGGTCGACAGCGGGTTCCAGGCCGTGACGGTCGGTTCGATCGCCGAGCGGGCGGGCGTCTCCAAGCAGACGATCTACCGCTGGTGGAGATCGAAGATCGACATCCTGCTGGACGTCCTGGAGGAGGACCTGCCGGACGACGTCACGTCCCGGCCGCCCGGGACGGAATCCGCGCAGGACGTCCTGACGGGGCATGTGACGCATCTGAACCGGGTCTTCACACGGTCCGACACGGGCCGCGTCCTGTTCGTGCTCATCGGCCACGCCCTCCAGGACGCAGCGACCGCGTCCGCGCTCCGGAACCAAGTGCTGGACCGCCGACGCGACCACGCCCGCGCACGGCTCCGGAAAGCCCTGTCCTGTGACGCGCCCGGCGCCCTGCCCCGGCAGGAGGCCAACCGGCTCCTGGACCTGTTGGCCGGTCCCGTCTTCCACCGGGCCTTCATGACAGGCCGGCCGACGGACCCGCTGTTCGCCGAGCGTCTGGCCGCCACCGTCCTGACCTGCCGGCAGGGCACCCCGCCCGACGGGGCGCCGGCCGCCGGCCCCACCTGCTGAAAGGCTGTCCCCGCATGTTCCGCGCACGCCGAACCCGTTACACCGCCACGGTGGAGGCGGTCACCCCGATCGCCCCGCGGATGACGCGCATCACCCTGGGAGGGCCCGGGATGTCGGCCTTCCGATGCGACGAACCGACTCAGTGGGTGAAGCTGTTCGTCACCGACCCGCTCGACGGCCGGACGGTCGGCCGCGCCTACACCGTCCGCCATCAGTCCCCGTCAGAGCCACGGATGGACATCGACGTCGTCCTGCACGGAAAGGGCCCCGCCGCGCGCTGGGCCGAGGCCGTGCTCCCCGGCCAGGAGGTCTCGTTCGGCGGCCCCAAGGGGTCCTTCCGCCCCGTCCCGGGCGCCGACTTCTACCTCCTCGCGGGTGACGAGAGCGCCCAGCCCGCGGTGCTCACCATCGCCGAGAACCTGCCGCCCGGCACCCGCGGCGCCATCTACCTGGAGGTGACCGGCCCCGAGGCCGAGATCCCGGTGCCCCGGCGGGCCGGCCTGGACGTCATCTGGGTCCACCGGGAGGCCGGCCGGTTCAAGGGCGAGGCCCTGCGGGACGCCGTACTCAAGGCCGCCGTTCCGCAGCAGGGCGTCGCCGCGTGGGCGGCCGGCGAGTCCGGAGCCGTACGGGAGATCCGCCGCCACCTCACGGAGAACCTCGGCCTGGACCGTCAGCACGCCTACGCCAAGGGCTACTGGAAGCTGGACGAGGCGGACCACCGCGATCCCCTGGCCTCGGACTGACAACGGGCGACCGGCACTTGGCGACCGGGACTCCCGCGCGGCGCGCCGACCTACTCCTCCCCCACCCGCACCACCGCCACCGTGATGTTGTCGGGCCCGCCCGCCTCGATGGCGGCCTTCCACAGCTCGAACGCCGCCCGCCCGTCGTCGTGCTCGCGCAGCACCTCGTCCAGTACGTCCGTGGGCACCGGGTCCGTCAGTCCGTCCGAGCAGATGAGATAGCGCTCGCCCAGGGACAGGGGCACGGACGTGACATGGGGATGGACGGCCCGGTAGGCGGGCGAGCCGCCCAGGCACTGGGTGACCAGTGAGGTGCTGCGTCCGGCCGGGTGGGGAGGGCTGTCGTCGACGCTCACCTGGCGCAGCCCGTCGCCGTCGGCCGCGTAGACCTGGCTGTCGCCCACGTTGAACACCAGCAGCGAGTCGGGCTGCACGACGACGCCGGCGATCGTCGTCCCCATGGCCTCCAGGTCGCCGCCCTCGTCCCCGCCGGCCGCCTGGTACACGGCGAGGTTGCAGGCGTTCAGGGCGTCCCGGACGGCCACCTCGCTGGTCAGGGCGGGGCCGAGCGAGGCCATCCGGCGGGCGACGAGCGCACTGGCCACATCGCCGCCGGGATGCCCGCCGAGCCCGTCGGCGACGGCCACGACAAGGGGCGTGCCGAGCGGAAAGATCAGGGTCTGCGGATTCTCGGTCACGGTGGCGCACAGCGTCCACGGCCCGACGACGAGGCTGTCCTCGTTGCGCTCGCGCAGCAGTCCGGGATGACTGATCGCACTCACAGCGACGTACGCCATGCAGCGCCACCGCCTTCCCGCACCGAACTGACCGCCGGGGCCGGACGTCCCCTACGAGTCTAGGAACATCCGGGAACACCGGCATCCGGCGTGCCGGCGCAAGGAGGGCGCCACCCGGGCGGCGCCCCCTGCGTCAGTCCTCGTCCGCGTCAGTCCTCGTCCGCCGTCAGCCGCAGCGAGATGCTGTTGATGCAGTACCGCTGATCGGTCGGGGTGGCATAACCCTCGCCCTCGAAGACGTGCCCGAGATGCGACCCGCACCGGGCGCACCGCACCTCGGTGCGCACCATCCCGTGCGAGCGGTCCTCGACCAGCTCGACCGCGTCGGTGTCCTTCGGGTCGTAGAAGGACGGCCAGCCGCAGTGCGACTCGAACTTCGTGGTGGAGGTGAAGAGTTCGGCGCCGCAGGCCCGGCAGGAGTAGACGCCCGTCGTCTTGGTGTTGGTGTACTCGCCGGTGAAGGCGGGCTCCGTGGCGGCCTCGCGCAGGACGGCGTACTCGGCCGGGGTCAGCTCCGCGCGCCACTGCTCGTCCGGCTTTTCGATGTCGTACGACATGAGTCCTTGCCCCTCACTTCGACAGGCGGTCCAGAATGACCGGGCCCAGGTCCGTGACATCGCCCGCGCCCATGGTGAGAACGAGATCACCGGGCTTCGACATTCCCGCGATCAGCGAGGCCACCGCACTCTTGTCGTGCACCGGCGTCACCTCGGCGCCGGCCGCCCGCGCCGCCTCGATGATCAGCTCGCTGGTGACACCGGGGATCGGGTCCTCGCGGGCCGGGTAGATGTCCAGGACCAGCGAGGAGTCCGCCAGGGCGAGGGCCTGGCCCATCTCCTTGCCGAGCTCCTGCGTACGGGAGAACAGGTGGGGCTGGTAGACGACCAGGATCCGGGCGTCCCCGGCGGCCGCGCGCATCGCCTCCAGGTCGGCCGTCATCTCGGTCGGGTGGTGGGCGTAGGAGTCGATGACCTGGACGCCCGCGACCTCGCCCTTCAGCTGCAGCCGCCGCTTGACGCCCGTGTAGGCCGCCAGCGCCGGGGCCAGCTCGGCGGCCGGGATGCCGAGCGCCGCGCCGGCGGCCAGCGCGGCCACCGCGTTGAGCGCGTAGTGGCGGCCCGGGACGGAGACCGTGAAGGTGAGCTCCTGACCGTCCAGAACGACGGTGACCTGGCTCTTCAGCCCCTGCGCCAGCACGGACAGCACCCGTACGTCGGCGTCCTCCGCCTCGCCGTACGTCACCACCCGCACATCCCGCGCCGAGACCCGGCGGGTCAGCTCCCGCGCCCCGTCCTGGTCGGCCGAGATCACCAGCGTGCCACCCTCGGTGATGCGGTCCGCGAAGGTCTCGAAGGACTCGTAGATCTCGTCCATCGACGCGTAGTTCGCGTGGTGGTCGAGCTCGACGTTCAGGACGATCGCGACATCGGGCGCGTACTTGTGGAAGCTGCGGTCCGACTCGTCCGCCTCGGCGACGAAGATGTCGCCGTCGCCGTGCAGGGCGTTCGAGCCGGGAGCGTCGAGGTCACCGCCGATGGCGTACGACGGCCGCAGCCCGAGCTCGCTCAGGGAGACCGCCAGCATCGACGTCGTGGTCGTCTTGCCGTGCGTACCGGCGACGGCGATCGGACGCAGCCCGTCCATGAGCGAGGCGAGCGCGTCGGAGCGGTGCACCACCGGAACGCCCAGCTCTGCGGCCCGGGCGAGCTCGGGGTTGTCCTGCCGGATCGCCGACGACACGACGACACAGCTGGCGTCGTCGGCGAGGTGCTCGGCCGCGTGCCCGATGTACACGGTCACACCGAGGGCCCGCAGCGCCTCGGCGGTCGCGGACTCCTTGGCATCACTGCCGGCCACCTTGGCCCCACGCTGCGCGAGAATCTTCGCGATCCCCGACATCCCGGCCCCACCGATGCCGATGAAGTGCGGTCGGTCCATGGCGTGGGGAATGCCGGGTGCCATGCGTGTTCTCCCAGGAGTGCGATACGACGGTGAGGCCCCAGCCTATTGGGTAGGGCCTCGGACCTCGCGCACTGGACGCCGCGAACTGTGACCCCCAGGGGCGCGGGGAACTGCGCGGCAAGCCACGTACGACCCGCAGCCGGGAGAACCAGCACCCCCTTACGGCGGCCCTGAGCCGAAAACCCCTACGCCTTGCTGTGCGAGAACAGCTTCAGCACCGGCACCCCCACCTTGTGCCGAGCCCTGGACGCCCAGTCCCGATGGAAGAACTCCTCCACGTAGTGCGGGTCGGTCAACACGATCACCTCGTCCGCCCCGACCTCGTCCACCACCGCTCTGAGCGCGTCCAGCGGATGGTCCTCCAGAAGCCGGCCCTCGGCCGCGGCCCCGGCCGTACGCAGAGCCGTGAGCGACACCTCCAGCGCCCGCTCCCCCGTACTCAGCGCCTCCTGCCCCTCCGGCGTGTTCCCCTCCCGGACCGCCTCGTCCAGTTCGCCGAGCGCGATGTCGTCGATGGCGCGCAACAACCTGTCGGCCTGCTCACCCCGCGGCTGGAGCAGCACATGGAACGAGACCTGCTCGTCCCCGTGCAAGGTGGTGACGAACTCCACGTCGGCGGACGTCAGGGCCTTCTCGATCATCAAAACGCTTGTGAACACCGGGCGCCCCTTCTGCGGAAACCATCCTGCCCCGTGCTCGCACGGGGACTGCGAGTTTTAGTGTGCCCGTCGGACGTCAAACGGAACGGTGGATTCCGCCGTTTTCAGGAGCACGGCAGTCATAGAACCCATTTCCGAGCCGACTAACCTCACGTCCGCCGGTAGCGGCTGAACAGGAAGCCGTTCTCCTCGAGCAACGACACCAGCTCGAACCGCTTCGGAACCGGCACCGACGGCCCGCCGGCGATCCGCTGGGCGTCTCCCGCGGTGAGCATCGGGGAGATCGTCAGACAGAGCTCGTCGAGCACTCCGGCGGCCACCAGCTGCCCGAGCAACCGCGGCCCGCCCTCGGTCAGCAGGCGGGTGTGGCCGACCTCGGCGAGGGCCTGGACGGCGCGTACGGGGTCCACGCCGACACCGTCACCGGCGATCACCACCTGGGCACCCGCCTTCTCCGCGGCCGCGATCCGGTCCGGGGCCGCGGCGGCTCCCGTGAGGATGAGGGTCGGCACCAAGGGCGAGGTGAACAGCGGAAGGCTGTAGTCGAGGTCCAGACCGGCGCTCACCACCGCGATGGCCGGCGCGGGTCCCTGCCCGGCCGCCTCACGCGCCTGTGCGAACTCTTCACGCGCGCGTGCCGGACGGTACCCCTCGAGGCGTACCGTTTCAGCGCCGACGACCACTACGTCCGCAAGCGCCCGCAGCGTGCCGAAGATCCGCATGTCGGTCGCGGTGGAGATCGGCTGCGAACGCCCGTCGTGCTGGGCCGCCCCGTCCAGCGTGGACACCATGTTGGCCCGCAACCAGGGCTGCCGCCCGTCGGGACCGGGCTCGGGATAGGCGTACGCGGCGGCAAGCTCGGCGAGGCTCCACTCACGATCGACGAGACCACCACCGGGGAACCCGACGCGCGGACCACCCCCGGTACCCCGATCGGGTGCCCCGGCCACCGGCCCACGGGATCCTCGGCCAGGGCCCTCCGCCACCGAACCACCGGCCCCGGACCCGGACCCACCCGCCGCAGGCCCCCCTCCGGCGGCCCCAGCCCCGTCGTCCCCGGCCGAACCGCCGGAGGCCCTCGCTGTTGTCTCATCGGTCACAGGGAACAGGCGTCGCATGTCATGGAGTGTGGCACGGCCCTTAGCATGGTGACCCGTGTCGTCCTCCACCGCCGCCTCCGGGCGGAGCCCGATAGCCGAAGCGAGCCCGCTGTCCCTGTGCGCCCGTGAGCCGCACGTGCCCGCGGACCGGCTGGTCGCCGAGATGGTGCCGCCGCCCCGCTTCGACTCGGTCCGCTTCAGCACGTACATCCCGGACCCGAACCAGCCCAGCCAGACCGAGGCGGTCGGCGTCCTGGAGACCTTCGCGGCCGGACTCGGCGGCGCACACGCCAGCGGCGCGGGCAAGGCCAAGCGCGGCTTCCTCGGGTTCGGCAGGCCCAAGGCTCCGAAGACCCCGCCGGGCCCCCGCGGCGTCTACCTCGACGGCGGCTACGGCGTCGGCAAGACCCATCTGCTCGCCTCCCTCTGGCACGCCACCCCGGCCGAGCCGTCCCTCAAGGCCTTCGGCACCTTCGTGGAGCTGACGAACCTCGTCGGCGCCCTCGGCTTCCAGCAGACGGTCCAGACCCTGTCCGGCCACCGCCTGCTGTGCATCGACGAGTTCGAGCTCGACGACCCGGGCGACACCGTCCTCGTCTCCACGCTGCTCGGCAAGCTGGTCGACGCGGGCGTCGCGCTCGCCGCCACCTCCAACACCCTGCCCGGCAAGCTCGGCGAGGGCCGCTTCGCGGCGGCCGACTTCCTGCGCGAGATCCAGGGCCTGTCGGCCCACTTCCGCGCGCTGCGCATCGACGGCGAGGACTACCGCCACCGCGGCCTGCCCGAGGCGCCCGCGCCGTACTCCGACGAGCAGGTGACGAAGGCGGCGTACGCTACCGAGGGCGCCTCGCTCGACGACTTCCCGCATCTGCTGGAGCACCTCGCCCGCGTCCACCCCAGCCGCTACGGCGCGCTGACGGACGGCCTGAAGGCGGTGTGTCTCACCGACGTGCAGCCGATTCCCGACCAGTCGACCGCCCTGCGGCTCGTCGTGCTCGCGGACCGGCTCTACGACCGTGAAGTCCCGGTGCTGGCCTCCGGACTGCCGTTCGACCAGCTGTTCAGCGAGGACATGCTCAAGGGCGGCTACCGCAAGAAGTACTTCCGCGCGATCTCGCGACTCACCGCGCTGGCCCGCGACGCCAAGGGCCTGGTAGCCCAGTAACTCCCCCTGGTCAAGGCGTGGTTCAAGCCAAGCCACCCTCGCATTTCAGGCTCTCTTCAGCTCGAAACGTTAAGTTAACCCTGCAAACAACGTTGCCGGGTTAACGTGTTTCTTGACCAACGGTTGACCAAGTGTTGGCACGTGCATGAGGTGTGGACTGACTGGAGGGGGGCGCATGTTCCGAGGTACGACGGTTCGGACCCCGATTTCGATCCTCGCCGCCGTCCTGCTCGCCCTCCAGTTCTTCGCACCCGGCGCGGCCTTCGCACACGCATACACAGCGAGTCAGGCAGAGGCCAAGGCCCAGCCCGGAATCAAGCTCTCCGGGAAGGCGCTGCGCGACGAAACCCTCACGTCACGCCACTGCGTCCCGTCGGGTGACGGGGACCCGACCGGTCCACTGCGCACCCGTGACCAGCTGCGCTTCGCCGACTGCGGGCCCCAGGCGCCCGACCGGCCGTTGCTCACCCGGGACTCCGCGCACCAGCCGGCCGAAGCCGGCGCCGCGCACCAGCGCACGTCGAGATCCTCGACGTCCCACACTCCGGCGGGGCTTCAGATCTTCCGCTGCTGAGCAGCAGAGCAGTCCCCCCACCCCTGTCATGTAAACCCCGACGCGCCACTGAGGCGCGCCAGGAGGAGTCACCACACATGCAGCCCCTCATCGACAACGCCCGTATGTTCGGACAGCGCCCTGAGGAGTTCGCCAGGCTCGCCGAAGGGCAGTCTCCGCAGGTCCTGTTCATCACCTGCTCCGACTCCCGGGTCGTTCCGGCCCTGATCACGGGCGCCCGCCCCGGCGAGCTCTTCGAGCTGCGCACCGCGGGCAACATCGTCCCGCCGTACGCCTCCGAGCACCCCACCAGCGAGGCGGCCACCATCGAGTACGCCGTGGAGGTCCTCGGCGTCAGCGACATCGTGGTCTGCGGCCACTCCCACTGCGGTGCCGTCGGCGCGCTGGTGCGCGGCGACGACCTGGATGCCGTACCGGCCGTGCGCGACTGGCTCTCGCACGCCACCCCGCGCCCGACCGGCGCCGCCGAGGACCCGGAGGTCGCCGAAGGCGTCCAGGCCCATGTGCTGACGCAGCTGCTGCGGCTGCGTTCGTACCCCTTCATCGAGAAGAAGCTCAAGGAGCGTCAAATCACCTTGCACGCCTGGTACTACGAGGTGCACAAGGGTGCCGTGCGCGCCCACAGCGCCGAGACCGACGCGTTCGAGGCGCTGTGATCGGCATGATGACCAAATACCCTCATCTGCGGCAGGACTTCGCCGCCTCACTGGTCGTCTTCCTCGTCGCGCTGCCGCTGTGTGTCGGCGTGGCCGTCGCCTCCGGGGTACCGGCCGAGCTGGGACTCGTCACCGGCATCGTGGGCGGCATCGTCACCGGCCTGATGCGCGGCAGCAGCCTGCAGGTCTCCGGGCCCGCCGCCGGTCTGACCGTGCTCGTCTTCGAGGCCGTCCAGGAGTTCGGGCTGCCGGTCCTCGGTGTGCTCGTGCTCGCCACCGGGGCGCTCCAGCTCCTCATGGGCGCCCTGCGGCTGGGGCGCTGGTTCAGGGCCATCTCGGTCTCCGTCGTCGAGGGCATGCTGGCCGGTATCGGCCTTGTGCTCATCGCCGGACAGCTCTACTCGGTCGCGGACGCCAAGGCGCCCGCCTCCGGCCTGGAGAAAATAGCCGGGCTGCCCGGCGCACTCGCCGGGGCCGTCGGCGACACCGGGGCGCTGGCCTCGATCGGCCTGGGCGCCGGCACGATCGCCGTCCTGGTGCTGTGGAAGCGGCTGCCCGCCAAGGTGCGCACGATTCCCGGTCCGCTCGCCGCGGTCGGTCTGGCGACGCTGGTCGCCGCCGTGTTCTCACTGCCCGTCGCCACCGTCGAGGTCAAGGGCCTGCTGGGATCCATCCAGCCGCCGTCCCTGACCGCCTTCGGCGAACTCGCGAACGTCGGCGTGCTGGCCACGATCGTCGCCTTCACGCTCATCGCGTCGGCCGAGTCACTGTTCAGCGCCGCGGCCGTGGACCGGCTGCACGACGGGCCGCGTACCGAGTACGACAAGGAGCTCATGGCGCAGGGCGCGGGCAACGCGGTCTGCGGAGCCCTCGGCGCGCTGCCGATGACCGCGGTCATCGTGCGCAGCTCCGCCAACGTCCAGGCGGGCGCGAAGACGAAGGCGTCCCGTGTCATGCACGGCGTATGGCTGCTGCTGTTCGCGGCGCTGCTGCCGGCCACGCTGGCACTGATCCCGATCCCCGCGCTGGCGGGCATCCTGGTCCACGCGGGCTTCAAGCTGATCCCCTTCCGCGGGATCGTCTCCCTGTGGCGGGGGCACCGGGGCGAGGCGCTGATCCTCGTCGTCACCGCCCTCTCGATCGTCATGGTGAACATGTTCGAGGGCGTGCTGATCGGTCTGGCCCTGTCGGTCGCCAAGACCGCCTGGGAGGCCTCGCACGTGAAGCTGGAGGTCATCGACAAGGGCGCCGGACCGATCCAGGCGTACCTGTCGGGCAACGCGACCTTCCTCAGGCTGCCGAAGATCCTCGACAGCCTGGAGGCCCTGCCGCAGGACCGCCCGGTCGAGCTGGACCTGTCCGGACTGCACCACCTCGACCACGCCTGCCGTACGGCCCTGGAGAACTGGGCCGAGCGCCACAGCGCGGCGGGCACGGATCCGGTACGGGTCACGGCGCCCTGACCGGCGTACGACTCCGGGTGGCGCATGCCTCCTGGTGAGGTGTGACCCCAGGCCCGGTGTCCGGTCCGGGGCCGTCCATGGCCCCGGACCGGACACCGGGCATATCGTTGCAGGACATACCGTTACAGGAGCGTACGGATCGGACCTCTCGGCGAGGAGGTCGCCATGGTCGAGGAACTGCTGGGTGCGGCCGCAGGTGTCGCAGCGGCGGGGCTGGTGTACATCGCGGCTGCCGCGCGGGTCGTCAAGCAGTACGAGCGCGGGGTGATCCTGCGGCTCGGCCGGCTGCGGGGCTCAGTGCGCGAGCCGGGGTTCACGATGATCCTCCCGGCCGTGGACCGGCTCCACAAGGTCAACATGCAGATCGTGACGATGCCCGTGCCCGCCCAGGAGGGCATCACCCGCGACAACGTGACCGTGCGGGTCGACGCGGTCGTGTACTTCCAGGTCGTGGACGCGGCGGCCGCGATCATCAACGTCGAGGACTACCGCTTCGCCGTCTCCCAGATGGCGCAGACCTCACTGCGCTCGATCATCGGCAAGAGCGATCTGGACGACCTGCTCTCCAACCGCGAGAAGCTCAACCAAGGCCTGGAGCTGATGCTCGACAGTCCGGCGATCGGCTGGGGCGTGCAGATCGACCGCGTCGAGATCAAGGACGTGTCCCTGCCGGAGTCCATGAAGCGGTCCATGGCCCGCCAGGCCGAGGCCGACCGGGAGCGGCGGGCCCGGGTCATCAACGCCGACGCCGAACTCCAGGCCTCCAAGAAGCTGGCCGAGGCCGCGCACCAGATGGCCGACGCACCCTCCGCCCTCCAACTGCGGCTGCTGCAGACGGTGATGGCGGTTGCGGCGGAGAAGAACTCCACGCTGGTGCTGCCGATCCCGGTGGAGTTGCTGCGGTTCCTGGAACGGGGCGCACAGCCACCGCAGGACCACACGGGCCGAGCGGCCACTGAGCCGGCGGCCGTTGCCGAGTCGGCCGCCGTCACCGAGCCGGACGCCCTCACCGAGCCGATCGCCGTCGACGAATCCGCGGAACCACCTCCAGCCGAGCTTCCTGCTGAACCCGCTGCCGAACCCCCCGCAGAACCCCCTGGGCAACCGCCGCTGAAGTGACACACGCTACGCGCGTGGTTCACGCGACTCGCGCCAGGTGATAGACACGGCGGGATCAAAGTTCCTGTCCGCCAGCAGGAAGGTTTCCCCACCATGTCCGCAACACGACGTCAGGTCCTCGCCCGCTCCGGCGCCCTGGGTATCGGCATCACTTTCGCCGGGTCCCTGTCGGAGCTCTTCGCGGGCACCGCCGCCGCGCAGACCCTCGGCCACACCGGATACGGCCCCCTGGTCCCCGACCCCAAGGGCCTGCTCGACCTGCCGGAAGGATTCCGCTACCGGGTCCTGTCCCGCGAGGGCGACCGACTCCGCTCCGGCGAGGGCCCGGTCCCCTCCAACCACGACGGCATGACAGCCCTGCCCGGCGCCCGCGGCCGCGTCCACCTGGTCCGCAACCACGAGAACCGCAACACGGCGGCTGTCCCCGTCCCGACGGTCCCCGGCCTCACCTACGACCCGCAGGGCAAGGGCGGCTGTACGGCCCTGACCCTGGACTCCCGCAACCGCGTCCTGTCCGAGCGCGTCGCCATCGCCGGTACGGCCGTCAACTGCGCGGGCGGGCCCACCCCTTGGGGCACCTGGCTGACCTGCGAGGAGACCGAGGACAAGGCCGGCACCAACGGCTACACCAAGGACCACGGCTTCATCTTCGAGGTCGACCCGGCGAACCCGCACCGCTCCGGCGCCGTCCCGCTGACCGCGATGGGCCGCTTCCAGCACGAGGCGATCGCGGTGGACCCACGGCGCGGCATCGTCTACGAGACCGAGGACGCCTTCGAGCGCCCCTTCGGTCTCTTCTACCGCTTCCTGCCGCACGCCCCGCACGGCGGCCTCGGCTCCCTGCGCGCGGGCGGCAAGCTCCAGGCGATGCGTGTCCCGGGCGTACCCGACCTCTCCTCGATCCAGGACACGGGTGCGACCTTCGAGAACATCGAGTGGGTCGACGTACCGGACCCGCTCGCCACCCAAACCCCCATCCGCCACCAGGACTTCGGCCCGAAGGGCATCACCCACGCGCAAAAGCTGGAGGGCTGCTACTGGGGCGGCCGCTGCGTCTACTTCGTCTCCTCCTTCGCCCGCAGCGCGCAGGGTTCGGCGGCGGACCACTACGGCCAGATCTGGCGCTACGACCCCACCGAGCGCCGCCTCACCCTCGTGATCGTCTTCGGCCCCGACACCGACCTCCAACTCCCCGGCGAGTCCCCGGACAACATCTGCCTCGCCCCCAGCGGCGGCCTGATGGTGTGCGAGGACGGCAACGGCGCCCAGCACGTGTACGGCGTGACACGGCGCGGGGAGGTGTACGCGATGGCGCGCAACGCGCAGAACCTGGGCACGCCGCAGGAGCCCGAGTGGGGCGAGTTCGCCGGGGTCGCCTTCGCGCCGGACGGCGAGACGATGTACGTCAACTGCTACACGCCGGGGACGACGTTCGCGGTGACGGGCCCCTG
Organism: Streptomyces sp. R11; assembly: GCF_041051905.1. Classification (NCBI taxonomy): domain Bacteria; kingdom Bacillati; phylum Actinomycetota; class Actinomycetes; order Kitasatosporales; family Streptomycetaceae; genus Streptomyces; species Streptomyces sp. R11. Next base: position 7,056,241 of record NZ_CP163432.1, on the reverse strand, counting down.
GCGCAGGTAGGGCCCCGTCCCTCGAACGAGTGGAGGCTTACTCTCCGGAACGTCCTCTAACCTGTGCGGCATGAACGCACCGGGGGATGTCGTCGACGGCCGTTTCGAGCTGGTGGAGCGGCTGGGCAGCGGAGGAATGGGCACCGTGTGGCGGGCTCGCGACACGGTGCTGCACCGTGAGGTCGCGCTCAAGGCGGTCCGCTCCGACGCGGACACGGTCGGTGTGGTGCGCGAGCGGGTGCTGCGGGAGGCGCGGGCGCTGGCCCGGCTCAGCCATCCCCATGTGGTCACGGTCCACCAGATCGTGGCCGCCGACCCGCATCCCTGGATCGTGATGGAGCTGGTGCCGGGTGTCTCGCTCCAGCGGCGCCTGGACGACGGCCCGTTGACTCCGGTGGAGGCGGCCCGCGTCGGCCGCCAGGTGCTCGCCGCGCTGCGGGCCGCGCACGCGGCGGGCATCCAGCACCGGGACGTCAAACCCGCCAACATCCTCCTGCGCCCCGACGGCGACGCCGTCCTCACCGACTTCGGCATCGCCGCCCTGCAGGGCACGACGGCCCTCACGGCGACCGGCGAGCTCGTCGGTTCGCCCGAGTACATGGCCCCCGAGCGGATCCGGGGCCGCGACGACGACCCCGCCGCCGACCTCTGGTCGCTGGGCGTGGTGCTTTACGTGTGCGTGGAGGGCGTCAGCCCCCTGCGCCGCCCCACCACGCTGGCCACCCTGGCCGCCGTACTCGACGAGCCTCTCCCGCCACCGACCCGCTCGGGCTCGCTGACTCCGGTGCTCGACGCCCTGCTGGTCCGGGACCCGGCGGCGCGCCCGGACGCCGCCCGGCTGGACGCGATGCTGGCGCAGGTGGAGGCCGGTACGACTCCGTACTGGGCACAGCCGACGCTGACCGCCGCCGCACCGCCCGCGCCCGCGACCCCGACGCAGCTCGACACGCCCCGGCCCACGGTTCCGCAGCGGGTGCCCGAGCCCCGACGCCGGGGGCCCCTCGTGGTGGCCGCGACCGCAGGGCTCGCGATCGCCACCGCGGCGGCTCTAGTCCTGCTCGCTCTGCGCCCCGGCGACACCGGCGACGACGACAAGGCCCGCGCCACCTCGAACCCTCCGGCCACGACGTCCACCCCCACCCCGGCGAAGCAGGAGCCGACGCCCTCGCCCAGCCCCACCACGAAGACGCCCGCTCCCACCCCTCCGACCACGCCCGCCACGACCGACGGCCGCTGGATCGCCCAGCTCCACTCCGAACCCGTCGGCGCGGGCACCGCGGCCCGGGACAAGCGGCTCGCCACCATCCGCGAATCGGTGCCGGAGGCGGCCGTCCTGCGCAGCGACGAGTACGCCTCCCTGCGCCCCGGCTACTGGGTGATCTACGCCCCCGGCCCCTTCGCCGACGGCCGTGCCGCGCTGACCTTCTGCGCCGAGCGCGGCCGAACCTCGGTGAGCACCTGCATGGGCCGCTACCTGAGCACCGACGCCACCGAGTACGGCCTCCAATGCCGCCCTCCGGCCGCCGCGCCGACGGGCTCCTGCACACGCAACGACTGAGAGGACCGGGCCCGCCGGGCGGGTGACAGGGGTCCGGCACACCCAGCGACGTACCGAAAAAGTCGTTTAATCCTCATACCTTCATGCGGTGATCAGATCTGTACGCCGCGACACCACCCTCTGCGCCCTGGGCGCGGCGCTCAGCGCGCTCGCCGCCTGTGCGCCGCACGAGGCGACCCGGGCCCCCCTGCCGGCACCCAGCGCCACCGCCGACGCCTCCCCCATGGCCGGGCCGCCGACCCTCGCCCCCGGTCCCGCAGGCCTGACGCCCGTCTTCGAACACGGCCCACGCGGTCGGGACAAGGCCGTCGCGCTCACCTTCGACGCCGACATGACCGCCGACCAGGGGCCCCGGGCGGCGCGGGGGGAACGGTTCGACAATCCGGGGCTGGTCGCGGCGCTACGGGAGTTGAAGGTGCCGGCGACCGTGTTCATGACGGGGCGATGGGCCGAGGAGTACCCGGGTCAGGCCCGGGCCATCGGACGGAACCCGCTGTTCGAGGTCGCCAACCACTCCTACAGCCACTACGCGTTCACCGAGGAATGCTACGGACTGCCGACGGTCGGCGAGGAGCAGATGCGGGTGGATGTGGAGCGTGCGTACGCGGCGTTGCGGAAGGTGGGGGTCCGTGACGCGATGCCGTACTTCCGGTTTCCCGGCGGCTGTTACGACCGGCGCGCTCTGAAGGCGCTCAGCCCGGTCGGGGTCACCGCCGTGCAGTGGGACGTCGTGAGCGGGGACGCGTTCGCGACGGACGCCCGGGCCGTCGCCCAGGAGGTGCTGGACGGGGTGCGGGCGGGATCCGTGGTGGTCCTGCACTGCACGCTCAGTGCCGCTCCGACGACCGAGCGGGTGGTCCGCAGCGTCGTACCCGAGCTGCGCGACAGGGGCTTTCGGTTCGTCAAGGTGTCCGAGCTGATCGGCGCGGCCGGCGGGCGGGCCTGATGCTCGTACGCTGGACATATGAGCGAGGAACAGGCCACGACCGACTACTGCCTGATCGACGCGACCAGGCCGCCCAAGGCCGACGGGCCGCCGTACGCCGAGTGCGTGCTGTGCCGGGAGCCGACGGAGTACCCGGAGTCGTACAAGGGGATCACGCTCTGCCCGGTCTGTGAGTGGCAGGAGGCGCAGCGCACCGCCTGTTCAGGCTGACGTGTCTGTTCAGGGCGACCCCGTTGTCACGGTGATCTGCGGGACGTGAGCGCGCAGGCCACTGCGATCGCCGCCGCCGTGAGCAGGGCGGCCGCTGCCAACGGCAGCAGGGGCATGGGGACCGTGCCCGAGCGGGAGCCGGTGACCAGGCCGCTGACCGCCGCCTGCGCCGGGGAGCCCGTCACGACCACCGACAGCAGCGCCGCGAGCAGCATCGTGGGGACCGCGCGTCCCGTGGAGCGCAGCAACGGCCAGGTGGTGAGGGCGCCGACGGCCGTGCCGAGCAGGGCGCAGGCCAGCGTGGCGAGCAGCCCGGCCGCGCCCGCGGGGAGCCGCGGCACACGCGTCTGGTGATCCGCGCTCACCGGGTCGCTGATCAGCGTCACGACGACGGTCGCGACCGTGCCCAGAACCGCCGCCGTGGTCAGCGCGACCAGCAGCGCGGCGAGGTGCGCCCGGCTGGGCCCGACCGCCGCGGACACACAACTGCGGGCGGCGGGCGGCTCGTTGGTGACACAGATCCGCACCAGCCAGGCGGCGACGGGCAGCAGGGCCGCGGCCGTGTAGCCGAGCGAGTCGAGCACCGGCTGACCGCCCGACACACCGATCCCGAGGAACACGACGTACAGGAGGAACGGCGGCAGCCAGCGCTGTGAGCGGACGAGCAGGGCGGTCTGGTAGCTGAGAAGGGCGGTCATCGGCGGCTCTCGGTTTCGGGGGTCGTCTCCTGTCTCACGCTCACCACATGCCAGGGCGGGCGGGATGTCAGCAGGGCGCGCAGGAGGACGTCCGAATGGGACGCGGGGACGGTCAGGCGGTGGGTGCCGGGCGTGGGTTCCTCGGCGGATATGACCGTGCGGGGCACGTCGGCGGGGAGTTGTCCGCCCCGCGGGCCCTGCACGACGACGGTCACGTGCGGGCCGGCGGGTTCCGAGGGCGCCTCTTCCGTACGCAGGTCGAGGCCCGCGTCCCGCACGGTGTACGTCGCGTCGGGCGCCCCCGCCAGGCGGCTCGGGTCGTGGTCCACGAAGACCACGGCAGTGCCGCCCGCGGTGCGCTCGGCGACGGCCCGCTCCAGTTCCGCGCGGGCGTCGGCGTCGAGGCCGGTCCACGCCTCGTCCAGGACGAGCAGCTCCGGTTCGGCGAGGAGGGCCTGTACGACGGCGACCTTCTGGCTGCTGCCCTTCGACAGCTGCGCCATCGGCATCCGGGCGTAGGAGGCGGCGCCGAAGCGGTCGAGCCACTCGAGGGCGGCCCGGGTGGCCGCGGCACGGGAGAGGCCGTGCACCTTGCCGAGATGGGTGAGGTAGCCGACGGCGGTGAAGGGGAGGGCCGTGGGGAAGCGTTCGGGGACGTAGGCGGTGCGGGGGCGGCCGGTGATACGGCCCTCGCTCGGGGCGTCGATGCCGGCCAGGAGGCGCAGGAGGGTGGACTTGCCGGTGCCGTTGGGTCCTTCGACGCGGATGAGGTTGCCGGGCGGCACGGTGAGATGGACGCCGCGTAAGACCCATGGGCCGCGCAGGCCGTAGCGGCGGCCCACGTTGTCCAGACGAAGATCGCGTTGCATGGAGGACATCCTGTCCCATGGCCCGCGCGGCCGGGTCGGGGCTGATCGCGCCCACCCGGCGGACCTGCAGAATCGGCACGGTCCCGGGCCCCTTAGGGTGTTGTCGTGAGCCAAGATCCGACGTCCACCGGCGACAGTTGCTTCCGGTCAGAGCCCAGTGCCCGCGATGACGCCCCGCAGTTCGTACTGCCTCTCGTCGTGCGGATCGAGCGGGGCGCTCCACCCGCTCGCACCGACGCCCTCGAAACCTCCGCCCGCGCCGTCCTGGTGATCCTCGACGACGAACGCTCCGTCGGCGACGGCGAGTGGGCCGAGGCCATGCGGGACTGGCAGGACGCCCGGATCCGAAAGGTCGTGCGGCGGGCCCGCGGCGCCGAGTGGCGGCGGGCTGAGGGGCTGCCGGGCATCACCGTCACCGGCAAGTCGGCCGAGGTGCGGGTCTTCCCGCCGGTGCCCTTGGACGGGTGGCCCAAGGAGCTGGCGAAGCTCCAGGTCTCCGGCACCGACCTCGACGATCCGGAGCCGCCCGCGGACGCCGACCCGTCGGCGCCCGTGCTCTGGCTGAACCCCGACCTCGACATGTCGGCCGGCAAGGCGATGGCGCAGACCGGGCACGCGGCCCAACTCGCCTGGTGGGAGCTGTCGGACGAGGAGCGGGCCGCCTGGCGCGACGCGGGGTTCCCGCTCGCCGTGCGGACCGCGGATCCGGGGCGCTGGCCCGAGCTGACGACCAGGGGGCTGCCGTTGGTGCGCGACGCGGGGTTCACGGAGATCGCGCCCGGGTCGTGCACGGTGGTCGCCGACCATCCGGCGCTGCGGTAGGACGCGGGGCGTTCCTGGGAGCGGTTGCCGGATCCGCGTCAGGGCGACCGTGTCGGCGTCAGGGCGAAGGGGCGAGGCCATGGGGCAGTACTTGGGACCGCTGGAGCCGGTCGGGGACCGGTGGGTGATCGGGGACCCGACGCGCAAGGAAGGCCCGAGTGTCGTACTGACGCCCGAGGGCCTGGAACACTGCCGGCGCGGCGAGCCGGCGCCGCTGCTCGTCGTCCCGTGGTCGCAGTTCCTGGAGCTGCGGGGAGCTGCGGGCGCGAGTGGCCTTCCGCAGGTGGCAGACCACGGCCTTGGCAGGCTTCGCCGGAGGGTTCGCGCCCGGTGCCGACCTGGGCCGCTACGGCTGCTGCCTGTACGGGATCGTGCGCCATCCCTACGACCTGTGGAAGGTGCGGTGCACCCATCACGAGCGCCGCTACACGGGCGGCCACGTCGTCGTGCTGAAGGCCCTGTTCGACCAGCTCACCGAGGCGAAGGCGCTGCACCGGCTCGGCGATCCCGAGTAGCTGGGCACGGCGGTCGCCAAACTGTCGTCGCACACGTCGTGGTACGCCCCCCGGGGGCGACCGTCTGGTGGCGGAGACCGTCCGGAGTCTCGGTACCTGAACGACCACCCGATGGGCGGGCGTGCCGTGTTCAGGCGTGCTCGCGCTCCTCCCGACGCCGGACCAGTTCCTCGACGGCGCTCGGGAGCGTCGTCTCGAAGTCGATCAGCTTCGCCCACGTGGGAGTCACGACGATCCGCACCATGCCGTCGTAGAGCGACCGGACCTCGGCCTCCCACTCGACCCGTTGCTCCTTCGTCATCTTGTAGGTGCCGTTCGCCTGGAGGTACTCGCCCGGGATGCCCTCCACGACGTCCAGCTCGGCCCGGCCGCGGACGAGCAGGATCCTGGGCGGGTGCACCTCGGTGTCGATCGTCAGGGCGACCGCGGGGTTGTGGCGCAGGGCCGGGAGTTTCGGGGCGTTCGTCGTGGTGCACATGACGATCTCCGAGCCGTTCCAGACGAAGCCGATCGGAACGACCCGGGGTGTGCCGTCCTTGGCGACGTAGGCCAGGCGGATCAGGTCGCGGGCCAGGAGCTCCTGGCTGAGCGGACGGTTCAGAACCTCGGAGACCTCACTCGGCTGCACGGTCAGTCCCACCTTCCGACGGTCGTTCACCGGCTCCCAGATTAGGTCGGCGGGCGTTTGAACGACGTCGGCGCGCGGCGCGTACGACCTTGCGGAGGCCGCTTGCCCGGTGCGGGGAGCGGGACGCGGGTCCCGGCCGCCCAACCTCAAATGTTGCTCTGAAGGTGTCGGCCCAGGGGTTCGGGCGGGCCCTGAGGGGCCATACCCCCGTCACATCCGGCACGTCCGAGGAGACGGGACAGCGGGTACGGAAGAGGCCGAGGAGGGGACGATGGAGCGACTGGGTACGGGGATCGGGTGGCGTCCGGAGATCGCGGACGCCGTGGAGCGCATGCCGGGCATCGACTGGGTCGAGGCCGTCGCCGAGAACGTCTGCCCCGGGCATCTTCCGGAGTCTTTGGTACGGCTGCGGGAGCGCGGCGTGACCGTGATCCCGCACGGCGTCTCGCTCGGGCTCGGCGGTGCGGAGCGGCCCGACGCCGGACGGCTGGCCGCGCTCGCCGAGCGGGTGGAGGCGCTGGGGGCGCCGCTGGTCACCGAGCACATCGCGTTCGTACGGGCGGGAGGGCCGCTGACGGCGTCGCCGCGCCTGGAGGCGGGGCACCTCCTGCCGGTCCCCCGCACCCGGGACGCCCTCGACGTGCTGTGCGAGAACGTCCGTATCGCGCAGGACGCGCTGCCCGTGCCGCTCGCCGTGGAGAACATCGCGGCCCTCATCTCCTGGCCGGGCGAGGAGATGACGGAGGGGCAGTTCCTGTACGAGCTGGCCGACCGCACGGGGGTACGGCTGCTCATCGACGTGGCCAACCTCCACACCAACCACGTCAACCGGGGCGAGGAACCCGGCAAGGCCCTCGCCGAACTTCCGCTGGAGGCCATCGCGTACGTCCATGTGGCGGGCGGCTTCGAACGCGACGGCGTCTGGCACGACAGCCACGCCCACCCCGTCCCCCAGCCGGTCCTCGACATCCTGACGGACCTCGCCTCCCGTGTGAGCCCACCGGGGGTTCTGCTGGAACGCGACGAGAACTTTCCGGAACCGGGGGAGCTGGACGGGGAGCTGGGGGCGATTCGGGGGGCGTTGGAGAAGGGGGCGTTCGAGAGGGAAGCCGCTGAGAGGCGGGCGTCCGCGGAGGGGGCGGCGCCGGAAGTGCCGGAGGAGGGGACGGTGCGGGCCGAGGCTGTCACCGAACCCGCCCGTCAGCGGCTGGCCCTCGCGCAGGCCGCGCTGCTGTCCGCGCTCGTCGCCGGGACGCCGGTGCCGGAGGGGTTCGACCGGGTGCGGCTCGGCGTACAGGCGCGGGCGCTCGCCGGTAAGCGGGCCGACGTCGTGGCGAAGGTCGCGCCCGAGTTGCCGGTGATCCTCGGGAACGGCTATCGACGGGCCTTCCTCGGCTACAGCCACGGGCACCCGATGACCGACGGCTACCGGCGCGACGCCCTGGACTTCGCGGGGTACCTGCTGGCGGAGGGCCGGCTCGAAGACGCCCGGGTCCGGGCGGAGTTGCAGGAGTGGTGGCTGGAGCGCTCGGGCCCGAGGCCGCGGTCGCGACGGCCGGGGGTACGACTGGCCCGCGCCACGCGACGCGTGCTGCTGCGGCGCTGAGCGGGGAAGCGGACGGGCAACTGCGGCGCTGAGCCGCCTGCGGCCCGGCACGCGAGCGAGGTGACCCGGCGGCACGTGCCGTGCCGAGCGCGTCGCCCTGGGCGGGGTCCGGCGGGGGTGCCGGGCACGGCACACTCGGGCGCCGAAGTAATATGCCACCCCACCCCCGAAGCGCACTAACGTGCGGTGCCGCACTTGGAGGCACCATGCGATCGCAACCCCGCATCAACGGCCGAGGCATCTTCAGCGGCACCGGGCTCATCATCACGGGCCTGGCGGCGACGCTGCTGGCGATGGTCTTTCCGGTCTGGTCGTACGCCGACCGGTCCGGAACCGGGCTGGACGTGCTCAACGCCCAGACCGTCTCGACCGGGTACGGGCCGCTGTCCGCGCTGGACCGCGACTTCATCACGAAGGTCCGGCTGGCCGGGCTGTGGGAGCTGCCCGCCGGTGAGCAGGCGCAGCAGAAGGGCACGACTCCGGCCGTGCGGACCGCCGGCCAGCACCTCATCGAGGGGCACACGTTCCTCGACGAGCGCGTGCGCGACGTCGCCGCCAAGCTCAGCCTCGCGCTGCCGAACGAGCCCACCGAGCAGCAGCAGGAGTGGCTGGACACCCTGAGCGCGGCCCAGAGCGTCGAGTACGACCGGCAGTTCGCGAACATCCTGCGCCTGGCGCACGGCAAGGTGTTCTCCGTCGTCGCCCAGGTGCGGGCCAGTACGCGCAACTCCCTCGTCCGCAAGCTCGCCGACGACGCCAACACCACGGTGCTGGACCACATCACGGTCCTGGAGGCGACCGGCTATGTCGACTACGACGCCGTGGCCCGGGACATGGTCGCCGACAGCATCCCGCCGCTGACGCCCTCCCCCGCCCCGCCCGGGCCGACCGACGACCCCGTTCCGGCCGTCCCGATGAGCCCGCCCCCGTCACCGTCACCCACCTACACCCTGCCGCCGGCCGCGACCAGCCCCCGCCCGCAAGGGTCCTGACGCCCTCGACGCCCTATCCGGAACGTCACATCCCGGCAACTCTCGGTCCGCATTGTGAACAAGGCATGGCGTTTCACTGGGCCTTTGGCATAGAAACGCGGCATGTTCTGGGTCCTTCTCCTGCTGCTCGCCTGGGCCGTCGCCGGCACCGCCTGCACGCGCCTGTGCCTGGCCGCCGTCCACGCCGCGGCCTCGGACGCGAAAGAGGCAACCTCGGGCCAGGGACACGATCTGACGCTGTACGAGGCCGCGTTCCTGTCCGGCGGCCCGCGGCGGGTCGCCGATCTGACCCTCGTGTCCATGGCGCGACAGCGGCGCCTGCTGCTCGCACACACCGGCTGGGCGACGGTCGTCGATCCGCGCGGCCGGGACGAGATGGAGCGCTCGGTGATAGGGGCCATCGGGCCGGAGGGCCAGTCCCGGATCGAGCCGGTGCGGAACGCCGCGGCCGCCGCCGACGCGGTCGGCAGCCTCGCCGACCGGCTGGTCAGCGCGGGCCTCGCCGTACCCGACGGGGCGCGCAACGGGACAGCGGCCGCGGTCCGGCAGGTGCAGCTCGCCGCGGTGGCCGTACTGGCGCTGGGCGCGGTGGCCCTGCTGACGCCGGCCCAGTCGGACATGCCGACCCACCTGATCGCCCTCTGGTTCGCACTCCCCTTCGTGCTGACGCTGAGCTGCCTCACCATCGCCCGGATCGAGATCCACCCGTACGCGCAGTGGGCCTCTCCGGCCGGGCAGCGGCTGCTGAGCGCCCTGGTCCGGCACTCCCGGGGCGGGGACGACCGTACGTACCTCACTTCCGTCGCCCTGCGGGGCGTACGCGCCATAGGCGAGCCGGACCTGCGCGCGGCCTTCGCGCACCGCGAGCCGCACCACCACGCGTTCCACCGGCACGACTGACACCGGCGGGCGACGGTCCAGAGGCTCGGTGACGCATAGGGGGCATTGAGGCCGACACCGGCCTGGTGGTGCTTGCCTTCATCAACAGACGAACGAAATATCCCTTTTGTTGCTGCCGTGCACCGAAGGGATACGCCATGAGAGCTGCCGCCCTCTACTCGGTCGCCGGGGCTCTGCTCCTGACGACCCTCTCCGCCGCTCCGGCCGGCAGCACCGGGGCCGCCCCGGGCACGGCCGAGCAGCACGGCACGACGGTGGCCGCCGCGCGCGCCGGGGAGGCCGGCATCACCTTCGGCACCTGCGCCAAGGAGCAGGACCTGCCGGGCAAGATGCAGTGCGGCACGGTGTCCGTCCCGCTCGACTACTCCCGTCCCGACGGCAAGCAGATCAAGCTCGCCGTCAGCCGGGTGCGGGCCACGCAAAACGACCCGCACAACAGCAAGCGCCGGGTGCCGCGGCAGGGCGCCCTGGTCTACAACCCGGGCGGGCCGGGCGCCTCCGGGCTGCACTTCCCGCTGATCGGCCTGCTGCCCAAGTGGAAGCGGCTGGCGGCGGCGTACGACCTGGTCGGCTACGCCCCACGCGGGGTGTCGCCGTCAGCGCCGCTGTCCTGCGAGGACCCCAAGCAGTCCGTCAAGGGCCCGGTGCAGGCGCCGACGCACCCCTCGGAGTCGTACAAGCAGGAGCGCATCGCCCGGGCGAAGGCGTACGCACGTGGCTGCGCGCAGCGCACGGGCAGCGCGCTGCAGCACTACAACTCCCTCAACAACGCCCGTGACCTGGACGTCCTGCGGGCCGCGCTGGGCGAACCGAAGCTGACGTTCATGGGAGCCTCGTACGGCACCTACTTCGGGTCGGTGTACGCGACGCTCTTCCCCTCGCACGTACGGCGGATGGTGTTCGACTCGGCGGTGAACCCGGACCCCGCGCAGATCTGGTACCGCAGCAACCTCGCCCAGTCGGCCGCGTTCGAGGAGCGGTGGGCGGACTTCCGGGAGTGGGTCGCCGAGCACGACGACGTGTACGGCCTCGGTGCCACGTCCGACGAGGTGCTGCGCAGCTACGAGAAGGTACGGGCGCGGCTGGCCGAGGAGCCGGCGGGCGGGAAGGTCGGCACGGGGCAGCTGCAGGAGGCGTTCCTGCAGGCCGGGTACTACGACGACTACTGGCCGTCGCGCGCGAAGGCGCTGTCGGCGTATGTGAAGGGCGACCCGAAGCCGCTGGTCGAGCTGGCCGCGCCGGTGAACGAGGCGGCGGCCGAGGACGAGAACTCGAGCGCGGTCTACACGGCCGTGGAGTGCAACGACGCGCCCTGGCCGACGGACTGGGCGGTCTGGGACCGGGACAACACCCGGCTCGCGCGCGTGGCGCCGTTCGAGACCTGGGACAACGCGTGGATGAACCTGCCGTGCGCCTACTGGCAGGCGCCCCGGCAAAAGCCGCTCGACGTGCGGACCGGGCGGGGTGAGCTGCCGCCGATCCTGATCCTGGCCGCCGAGCGGGACGCCGCCACGCCGTACGACGGGGCGCTGGAGATGCACCGGCGGCTGTCGGGCTCGGTGCTGGTGACCGAGCGGGACTCCGGCACGCACGGCATCGCGTACGGCCCGAACGCCTGCGTCAACGGTCACGTCGACGCCTATCTGCTGGAGGGCCGCCTTCCGGCCCGGCGCGCGGCGTGCGAGGGGCACCCCGAGCCCAAGCCGGAGCGCCCGGGCGAGAGCAAGGCGAAGAAGCTGAGCCGGCACACCGCGACGAAGCCGGGCGGCCGGCCTCAGCAGGCCACCGCCCGACTCCCGCACTGATCAGGCGAGCCCGGCCACCAGCTCGGCGACGCTCTTGCGGCGGCCCGTGTAGAACGGCACCTCTTCGCGGACGTGCATGCGGGCCTCCGAGGCGCGCAGGTGGCGCATGAGGTCGACGATGCGGTACAGCTCGTCGGCCTCGAAGGCCAGGATCCACTCGTAGTCGCCCAGCGAGAACGAGGCGACGGTGTTGGCGCGCACGTCCGGGTAGCCGCGGGCCATCTTGCCGTGGTCGGCGAGCATGCGGCGGCGGTCCTCGTCGGGCAGCAGGTACCAGTCGTAGGAGCGCACGAAGGGGTAGACGCTGACGTAGTCGCGGGGCGTCTCGTCGGCGAGGAACGCCGGGATGTGCGAGCGGTTGAACTCGGCGGGGCGGTGCAGCGCCATGTTCGACCAGACCGGCTCCAGGGCGCGGCCCAGCCTGGTGCGGCGGAAGAGGTTGTACGCCTCCTGCAGCTGGTCGCTGGTCTCGGCGTGCCACCAGATCATGACGTCGGCGTCGGCACGCAGCCCGGACACGTCGTACGTGCCGCGGATCGTCACGTCCTTGGCGGCGAGCTGGTCGAACAGCTCCTGGACCTCGTCGGCGTAACCCGCGCGGTCCTCGGGGAGCACGTCCTTCAGCTTGAAGACGGACCAGAGGGTGTAGCGGATGACCTCGTTGAGGTCCTTGGCCAGCTTGCCCTTGTTCGGGATCCTGCCGGACTCGGTGGTGGAGGCGTCGTCACTCATGTCCCTTATTCTCCCGCTCCGCCGTGCAGACTCTGCACCGGGTTGGCGGTGAGCTCCTCCACACCGCTCAGATCGCCCTCGAGCTGGTCCACCGCCGCGTACGCGCTCGCGATGCACGCGGGGATGCCCACGCCGTCGTACTGGGCGCCGCACACCGCCAGGCCCGGCACTTTGGCGACGTGCTCGCGGACGCGGGCCACGCGTGCGTGGTGGCCGACCGGGTACTGGGGCAGGCCGTCGGTCCAGCGGGTGACGCGGGTTTCCAGGGGGGTGGCGTCCAGGCCCGTCGCCGCCAGGAGGTCCCGGCGGGAGACGTCGACGAGGTGGTCGTCGTCGCGCTGCAGGATCTCCGCCTCGCCGTACCGCCCGACGGAGGTGCGCAGCACGACCGTGTCCGGGTTCTCGTCGGCGATCCAGCCCCACTTCTGGGAGGCGAACGTCGACGCCTTGATGGTGCGCCCGTCGACCGGCGGCACGAGGAAGCCGCTGCCCGCCGGGAGGTCGGTGTCGCCGCGGCGGTAGGCGAGGGTGATCAGCGCCATGGAGGCGTACTCGATGCCGTCCAGCTCGGCGGCGGCCTCGGGGGCCTCGGCGCGCAGGAGGCCGGCCGCGGCCGGCGCGGGTACGGCGACGACGACCGCGTCGGCGTGCAGCACACGGTCACCGGCGACGACACGCCACCCTCCGGTCGCCTCGCGGCGCAGCTCCGTCACCGGTGCCCCGGTCACGATCTCGCCGCCCCGCGCGCGCACCGACTCCGCGACGGCGAGCGGGAGTTGGCCCACGCCGCCCTCGATGCCCATGAACACCGGCCCGGTCTGCCGACCGGCGGCGGCCTTGGCCTGGATCTCGCGGACGGCCTCGGTGAGGGAGTCATGCGTCTTCGCCGCCCCGTAGAGCTGCGGCACGGCCGAGCGCATCGAGATGCGGTACGCGTCGCCCGCGTACACGCCGCCCAGGAGAGGCTCGACCAGGCGGTCGACGACCTCTCGGCCGAGGCGTGCCGCCACGTACTCGCCGACCGCCACGTCGTCCCCGACCTCGGTGCGGGGCAGGTCGGCGTCGCGCTCGATGCGGGCCAGCCCCTCGTCGGACAGGACGCCGGTCAGGGCGGCGGCGGTGCCGGGAACGCCCATCACATGTCCCTTGGGCATCGGGCGCAGGGTGCCGCGGGTCCAGATCGAGGCCGTGGCGGTGGCGGGCGGCTGGAGGCGGTCGTCGAGGCCCACCTCGCGGGCGAGGGCGACGGCCTCCGGGCGGCGGGCCAGCATCGACTCGGCGCCGAAGTCCACGCGCGCGCCCGCGATCTCGCCGGGCAGCAGCTTGCCGCCGACCCGGTCGGACGCCTCCAGGACGGTCACGCGTCCGCCGCCGGCCAGCAGCCGGTGGGCGGCCGCCAGACCGGCGATCCCGCCGCCGATGACGACGACCTGGCCCGCACCCCTACGAGTCTCCGTTTCGCGCATGTCCCCAGCCTCTCAGACCCCACTGACAGCCCGTCCGCGCCCCGGTGTCCGGTACGAGTCCCGACCGTGACCGCATCGGGACCGTTTCCCGCCAACGTTCGGCCGGACCCCGGCGTCGAAGGAGCATCAGTCGCCACGACAACCCTCGGGGGTACGCCCACATGCGAGCACGACGATCCGCACGATCCGCACCACCCGTACGACCGGTACAGGTCCTGACCGGCCTCCTGCTGGCCGCCGCTCTCGCGCTCACCGGCTGCAGCGGCACGGGCGACTCGGGGTCCGACAGCCGCGCCGCCGGGGGCGAGGCCGCCAAGGAGGACCTCCAGGCGAGCACGGACGCGGGCGCCCAGGGGAGCGGCTCCGGGGCGGACCGGGCGACCGCGCCGCCCAAGGCCACGGCGAGCCACATCATCCGTACGGCCTCGCTGACCGTGCAGGTCAAGGACGTACCGAAGGCCCTCGACGAGGCCCGCACCACCACCGAGAACGCGGGAGGCTACGTCGGCAACGAGACGACCACCAGCGACGGGAAGGGCCACGAGCGCACCCGCGTCGTCCTGCGCGTGCCGGTCGACAAGTACGCCGAGGTCCTCGCCGATCTGGAGGGCGCCGGCAAGCTGATCGAGCGCAGCGCCAAGGCGCAGGACGTCACCGACCAGGTCGTGGACGTGGAGAGCCGCATCACGTCGCAGCGGGCCAGCGTGGCCCGCATCCGCGAGCTGATGGACCGGGCGACCAAGCTCAGCGACGTGGTCACGCTGGAGGGCGAGCTGAGTTCCCGCCAGGCCGACCTTGAGGCGCTGCTGGCCCAGCAGGCGTCCCTGAAGGACCGCACCAGCCTGGCCACGATCACCCTCTCCCTGTCGGAGACACCGGTGAAGAAGGAAGCCCCGAAGGACGACGACCCCGGCTTCCTGGACGCGCTCGCGGGCGGCTGGGGCGCGTTCGTGACGATGCTGCGCTGGCTCGCGGTGGCGTTCGGCGCCGTGCTGCCGTTCGCCGCGGTGGCGGCACTGATCGTGTTGCTGTGGCTGAAGGTCCTGCGACCCCGGATGCCCCGCCGCCCGGCGACCGCGCCCGCGACGACCGCCCTGGGTCCGCTGCCGACGGCCCGCCCGGCACCGGGAAGCACACGCGCGGGGGACGAGCGTGGCGCCGAACAGGGCGGCGAGCGGGACTGAAATGCCCGGCGCTCGTAGCGTGTTCGCATGAACATGAGCGCTGCGAGTGGTGGGTCGGGAACGCGAGAACGACTGGTCGTCATCGGGGGCGACGCCGCGGGGATGTCCGCGGCGTCGCAGGCGCGGCGCCTGAAGAGCGCCGAGGAGCTGGAGATCGTGGCGTTCGAACGCGGCCACTTCACCTCCTTCTCCGCCTGTGGCATCCCGTACTGGGTGGGCGGCGCCGTCCCCGAGCGCGACCAGTTGGTCGCCCGTACGGCCGAGGAGCACCGCGCGCGGGACATCGACCTGCGCATGCGGACGGAGGTCACGGAGATCGACGTATCCGGCGGCCGGGTACGCGCGCGTGACGTCGACTCCGGCGCGGAGCAGTGGACGTCGTACGACAAACTCGTGATCGCGACCGGCGCCCGCCCGATCCGCCCCGACATGCCGGGCGCCGACGCTCCCGGTGTCCACGGCGTGCAGACCCTCGACGACGGCCAGGCTCTGATCGACACGCTGGAACGCACGCATGGCCGGCGTGCCGTGGTCGTCGGCGCCGGTTACATCGGCGTCGAGATGGCCGAGGCGCTCATCAACCGCGGCTACGAGGTCACGGTCGTCAACCGGGGCAGCGAACCCATGTCCACGCTCGACGCGGACATGGGCCGTCTGGTGCACGAGGCCATGGAGGGCCTGGGCATCACCATGGTCAACGACACCGAGGTCACCAAGATCCTCACCGGCGAGGACGGCCGGGTCCGGGCGGTGGCCACGCAGGACGCCGAGTACCCGGCGGACGTGGTCGTCCTCGGCATCGGCGTCCGCCCCGAGACGTCGCTCGCGCGGGCCGCCGGCCTCCCCCTCGGCGACCACGGCGGCCTGCTGACCGACCTCGCCATGCGCGTACGCGGCCACGAGAACATCTGGGCGGGCGGCGACTGCGTGGAGGTCCTCGACCTGGTCTCCGGCCGGGAGCGCCACATCGCCCTCGGCACCCACGCCAACAAGCACGGCCAGGTCATCGGCACGAACGCCGCCGGCGGCTACGCCACCTTCCCCGGCGTCGTCGGCACGGCCGTCAGCAAGGTCTGCGACCTGGAGATCGCCCGCACGGGCCTGCGCGAGAAGGACGCCCGCAGGGCGGGCCTGCAGTACGTCACGGCCACGATCGAATCGACGAGCCGTGCGGGCTACTACCCCAACTCCTCCCTCATGACGGTCAAGATGCTCGCCGAACGCCGCACAGGCCGTCTGCTGGGCGTCCAGATCGTCGGCCGGGAGGGCGCGGGCAAACGGGTCGACATCGCGGCGGTGGCCCTGACGGCCGGCATGACGGTGGAACAGATGGTGTCCCTGGACTTGGGATACGCACCCCCGTTCTCGCCGGTCTGGGACCCGGTTCTGGTGGCGGCCCGCAAGGCAGCGAAGGCGGTAAACGCCGGACCCTCATAAGGGACGGCGCGGGCAACCCCCAGGGGCGCGGGGAACTGCGCGACCAGCCACGGACTGCGCGCAGCCCCCAACGCACCAACACCCCTACGGCGCCACCCGAACAAAGCCGTTACGCGCTCCCGTTGATCCGCTCAATGGCCTGCCGAGCCTGCTCAGCCGGCGGCCTCGACGGCAGCGAAGAAACAGACGCACTCACACTGGGCGGCATGGCCGCGGCGGCAGCGGGCTGCTCCCCGGCCGGCTTCGCATGCGCGGCCCCCGGCCGAACCGACCGCAACCGATGGCTGACGGCCTCGTCCAGCGTCACCGGCCGCTGCATCTGCGAAGCAAGCCGTCCCGCCTCCTGCCCAAGCCGAGCCACGTCTTCCCACGGCAGCCGCACCACCACCGCGAGCTCGGCCTCACCGTCGGGCAACGCGTGAATCGGAGGAGTAACTCGGTCGTTCATCGCCTGTTCCTCACGTAGACCCCGCGACCCGCCTTCCCCGTGCCGCGGGCGGTTGCCGAGTCATACGCGCGCGGCGACGGCCCCGTTCACCGATTCACGGCACACATCCGGGGCAGATACACCTCGTGGTCATCCCCGTCCATGACGTGAACCCGGTGCGCCGCACCCCCTGGGTGACATACGCACTGATCGCCGCGAACGTCCTCGTCTTCCTGTCCACGCCCGGCACAGCCGGCGCCGTGGCCGGCGAGAGCAGCCTGTCCCAGCTGTGCCATCTGCACGCGTTCCTGGACCAGTACGCGGCGGTGCCAAGAGAGTTGATCCACGGTCAGCTGCCGGGAGTGGTGCCGACCGGCGAGGTCGCCGTCGGCCCGCGGGGCCCGGGCTGTGTGATCGGCCCGCCCGGCTACGACAAGTCCCCCGCCCTGTCGGTCTTCACGGCGATGTTCCTGCACGGCGGCTGGCTGCACCTGCTGGGCAACATGCTGTTCCTGCTGATCTTCGGCAACAACATCGAGGACCGCATGGGCCACGTGCGGTACTTCCTCTTCTACGTCGTCTGCGGATATGCGGCGTCGTACGGCTTCGCGCTCCTCAACGACGACTCCGCCGAACCGCTGATCGGCGCCTCCGGGGCCATCGCGGGCGTGCTGGGCGCCTATCTGGTGCTGTATCCGAAGGCCAGAGTGTGGGTCCTCGTGCCCTTCCTGATCTTCCTGCCGCTGCGGCTGCCCGCCTGGCTGGTCCTCGGGTTCTGGTTCGTGCTGCAGGCGGTGTACTCCAACGGCGAGGGCGTCTCCGACGCGGGAACCGTCGCCTATGCGGCGCACATCGTCGGATTCCTGGCCGGCATGGCGCTCGCCTGGCCGCTCAAGCCGGGGACGCCACCGCCGCCGGAGCCGCGCGGCCTGCTGTTCGGCAGGAGAGCGCGGCCCCACACGTGGTGAGCGCCGGCTAGCGAGCCGTCTGCGTGTGGACGTACTCGACGAGCCGGGTCAGTGCGTCCGGGTCCGTGGACGGCATGACGCCGTGGCCGAGGTTGAAGACGTGGCCCTCCAGGCCGGCGGCCGTGTCGAGGACCTCGCGGGTCTTGGCCTCGACGGCCTCGGTCCCGGCGAACAGGACGGTCGGGTCGAGGTTGCCCTGGAGAGCCTTGCCGGGTCCGACGCGGCGGGCGGCCTCGTCGAGCGGGACGCGCCAGTCGACGCCGACGACGTCCGCGCCGGCCTCGCCCATGAGCTTCAGCAGCTCACCGGTGCCGACACCGAAGTGGATGCGCGGGACGCCGTAGGACTCGACGGCCTTGAAGACCTTCGAGGAGGCGGGCATCACCGAGCGCAGGTAGTCGGCGGGGGCGAGCGCGCCTGCCCACGAGTCGAACAGCTGGACCGCGGAGGCGCCGGCCTCGATCTGCACCTTGAGGAACGCGGCCGTGATGTCCGCGAGGCGGTCGAGCAGATCGGCCCAGAGTTCCGGGTCGCCGTACATCATCGCCTTGGCGTTCTCGTACGTGCGGGACGGACCGCCCTCGACGAGGTAACTCGCAAGAGTGAAAGGAGCGCCGGCGAAACCGATGAGCGGAGTGGCCCCGAGCTCGCGGGTGAGCAGGCCGATGGCCTCGGTGACGTAGGAGACGTCCTCGGGGGTGAGGTCACGCAGTTGGGCCAGGTCGGCGCGGGTGCGGATGGGACGCTCGACGACCGGCCCGACGCCGGGCTTGATGTCGAGGTCGATGCCGATGGCCTTGAGCGGGACGACGATGTCGCTGAAGTAGATCGCCGCGTCCACGTTGTGCCTGCGTACGGGCTGCAGGGTGATCTCGGTGACCAGCTCGGGCCGCATGCAGGACTCGAGCATCGGGATGCCCTCGCGGACCTTGCGGTACTCCGGCAGGGAGCGCCCGGCCTGCCGCATGAACCACACGGGAGTGTGCGGCACGGGCTCGCGCCTGCACGCCTTGAGGAAGGCGGAATCGTACGTGGCGGTCGGCGGCGTCTGGTTGGCACTCACGGGGGCAAGTCTCGCACGGCCGCAACAGGCCCGGCGTTGGGGTTGCCGTGTTGTCCGGGTGTCCCTCCCTGCACGAAGCCCCGGTTCCCCTTAATCTTCCCGGCATGGCTGCGGCTCAGGGAAGACTGTCGGACGGCAGTGGCGGAATGGATGAGGCGAGGGACAACGGGGAGGCGGACCGGCATTCGAGCAGTACGGCTCCACCGGCGTTCCGGGCCGCGGTCGAGGCCCTGCGCAGCAGCCGGTTGCGGCCGCAGATCGAGGTCGAGCAGACCAAGGCGCCCCAGCGCCTGGCTCCGTACGCGTACGCGCTGGAGGCCACCGTCGTCGACGGCGACCACGACCTGGCCGACGGCCGGCTGGTGCTGCTGCACGACCCGGCGGGCCATGACGCCTGGCGGGGTACCTTCCGGCTGGTGACCCTGGTGCGGGCGGAGCTGGAGGCGGAGATGGCCGTCGACCCGCTGTTGCCCGACGTGTGCTGGTCCTGGCTGACCGGCGCGCTCCAGGCGCGCGGGCTGTCGTACGGCGAGCCGAGCGGCACCGTCACGCGGGCGGGCTCCCACTACTTCGGCGGGCTGTCCGAGCGCCCGGCGTCCTCGCAGATCGAGATCCGCGCCTCCTGGACGCCGCGCGAGGGCCTGGGCGGCGTTCCGGACACTTCGGCCCACCTGGCGTCCTGGTGCGATCTGCTCGCCCAGGTCGCGGGGCTGCCCCCGGCGGGCCCGGGCGACGCGTCGGTGGTGACGCTGCCCCAGCGACGGGACCCGCAGTCCCGCTGACCGCCGCCGGCCCCACAACGCCGAATAACGCCAATACCCCTGTGGCCGTCACTTGCTGTGACGGCTCCTCGTTGTGATCACCACGCGCGGCGACTGCCACCGACTTGACCGTCACTTTGTCGATACGGCCACTTTCGGTCAGGAATCGCCCTTGATCGAGCCGATTTCCTCGCCAGTCGATCGACCGTGTGTCTGAATTGCCCCGATTGTTACTCACTAAATCGTGATCTTTCCCTAAAGGGCCACGGGTTTGGTGCCGAAGACGACTGTGACCTTGAAAGCCGTCCCCGCACCCCAGGAGGCCTGGTGTCCGTTCTCCTCGAGCAGCCCGCAAGCCTGGTCGCCTACCGCCCGAACAAGCCGACCGCCATGGTGGTCGTGGCCGATCCCCGCGTCCGCTCCACCGTCACCCGTCATCTCTGGGCGCTCGGTGTGCGCGACGTCATCGAGGCCTCGTCCATCGCGGAGGCTCGTCCCCGCATCGGCAACCCCCGCGACATCTGCGTCGCCGACGTCCACCTGCCCGACGGATCCGGCCTCACCCTCCTGTCCGAGACCCGCGCCGCGGGTTGGCCCAACGGCCTCGCCCTCTCCGCCGCCGACGACATCGGCGCCGTTCGCAACGCCCTCGCCGGCGGCGTGAAGGGTTACGTCGTCACCGGTACCCGCACCAACGTCGGGCTCCCCACCCGGCCCGGTGCCGCCCCCATCGGCGCTGCCGCAGCCCGTATGCACCGTCGCCACCCGGGTGCCCCGAGCCACCCGGGCGGCTACCGCGAGCTGTCCGGTCGCGAGGTCGAGGTGCTGCGGCTGGTGGCGGAGGGCCAGTCGAACAAGGCGATCGGCGTCTCGATGGGCCTGTCCGCCCTGACCGTCAAGAGCCACCTCGCCCGCATCGCCCGCAAGCTCGGCACCGGTGACCGCGCCGGAATGGTCGCCGTGGCCCTGCGGACGGGCATCATCCACTGAATTCCATGAACACTTGATCATTCACTGACGTGAACGGGATCGGCCGCTGATCCCGCCCGCGTCCCTCACCTGTCGTGGACCGGAACCTTCACGTGGCTGACTGGTTTACGACCCTCAGGCGCCCGCCGACGGAACGTTCCGTCGGCGGGCGCTGTCCATACACAGATACCCTTGACATGTGACCGACGCCCAAGAGACCGCAGCAGACAGTTCACTGCGAACCACCGGAGGCGCCCCTCCGGAAGACGACGGGTCTTCTGTTACGGAGGCGCCGATCCCCTTGTTGGAGCCCCGCGAGGGCATTCCGCCCGTGATCGCCGACGAGGTCGCGCTCGCCGAAGTGATCGCCGCCTTCGCCGCCGGCTCCGGCCCCGTGGCCGTCGACGCCGAACGCGCGTCCGGGTACCGATACGGCCAGCGCGCCTATCTCGTGCAGCTGCGCCGCGCGGGCGCGGGGTCCGCGCTGATCGACCCCGTGGCCTGTCCTGATCTGTCGGGACTCGGCGAGGCCCTGTCCGGCGTCGAGTGGGTGCTGCACGCGGCCACCCAGGATCTGCCCTGTCTGCGCGAGATAGGCATGGTGCCGACCCTGCTGTTCGACACCGAGCTGGCCGGGCGTCTCGCCGGGTTCCCCAGAGTCGGCCTCGGCGCGATGGTCGAGAGCGTGCTCGGGTTCGTCCTGGAGAAGGGGCACTCGGCCGTCGACTGGTCGACGCGGCCGCTGCCCGAGCCGTGGCTGCGGTATGCGGCGCTGGATGTCGAGCTCCTCGTGGATCTGCGGGACGCGCTGGAGAAGGAGCTGGACCGGCAGGGGAAGCTGGAGTGGGCGCGGCAGGAGTTCGAGGCGATCGCGACCGCGCCGCCCGCTGAGCCGCGCAAGGATCCGTGGCGGCGGACGTCCGGGATGCACAAGGTGCGGCGGCGTCGGCAGCTGGGCGTCGTGCGGGAACTGTGGCAGACGCGGGACCGGATCGCCCAGAAGCGGGACGTGTCGCCGGGCAAGGTGCTGTCGGACGCGGCCATCGTGGAGGCCGCGCTCGCGCTGCCGGGCAATGTGCACGCTCTCACCGCGCTGAACGGGTTCGGGCATCGCATGGGGCGGCGGCAGCTGGAGCAGTGGCAGGCCGCCGTCGATCGTGCGAAGGCTTTGACCGAGTCGCAGTTGCCGGCGCCGGGGCAGCCGGTGACGGGGCCGCCACCGCCCCGTGCCTGGGCGGACAAGGACCCTGCTGCCGCGGCTCGGCTCACCGCGGCTCGGGCCGCCGTGTCCGCGCTGGCAGAGCAGCTCAACATGCCGCAGGAGAACCTGATCACCCCGGACACCGTGCGACGGGTCTGCTGGGAGCCGCCGAAGGCCGTCGACGCCGAGTCGGTCGCGGAGGCGCTGGCGGGCCATGGGGCTCGGGCCTGGCAGGTCGAGCAGGTCACGCCGGTGCTGGTTGCTGCTTTGTCGGCCTAGCAACGCCTCACCCGGAAGACGATCAGCCTCGGCAGGATCACCAGCCCGCTCCTGCCGAGATCGTTTCCCAGCGGGCGCCGAACGGACCCTTGAAGCGGAACAGCGACGTCGAGATCACGCCAAGATCCTCCGACGGCATGGGGAGGCCCCCGGGGATGTGACCTTCGCCGCTCCCCCCTCCAGGACTGTGCAGCTACGTTACTCATAAGTAGCATGAGCCTGAGCGCGCGCTCAGCGCTTGCGCAGCGCAGCAGTGCAGATCCCGCACCTCTGGAGGAGAGCCATCGTGCCTCGTACCGTCAGGGACGTCGTCTTCGTCGACGGCGTCCGCACCCCGTTCGGCAAGGCGGGCCCGAAGGGCATCTACCACGAGACCCGCGCCGACGACCTCGTCGTGAAGGCGATCCGGGAGCTGCTGCGTCGCAACCCCGGTCTCGACCCGAAGGCCATCGACGAGGTCGCCATCGCCGCGACCACGCAGATCGGTGACCAGGGCCTCACCATCGGCCGCACGGCCGGCATCCTCGCGGGCCTCCCGCAGTCGGTGCCCGGCTACTCCATCGACCGTATGTGCGCCGGCGCCCTGACCGCCGTCACCTCGGTCGCCGGTTCGGTCGCCTTCGGTGCGTACGACATCGCCATCGCGGGTGGTGTCGAGCACATGGGCCGTCACCCCATGGGCGAGGGCGTGGACCCGAACCCGCGGTTCGTCAGCGAGAAGCTGGTCGACGAGTCCGCCCTCTTCATGGGCATGACCGCCGAGAACCTGCACGACCGGTACCCGACGATCACCAAGCAGCGCGCCGACGAGTACGCCGTGCGCTCGCAGGAGAAGGCCG
Source organism: Streptomyces sp. R11 (assembly GCF_041051905.1). NCBI lineage: Bacteria > Bacillati > Actinomycetota > Actinomycetes > Kitasatosporales > Streptomycetaceae > Streptomyces > Streptomyces sp. R11. The sequence continues at coordinate 7,033,366 of NZ_CP163432.1, read as the reverse complement.
CCAAGGCGTACGCCAACGGCAAGATCCAGCAGGACCTGGTGCCGATCTCGGTGCGCCGCACCAACCCGGAGGCCGGTGAGACCGGCTGGGGTCTGGTCACCGCCGACGAGCCGATGCGCCCGGGCACGACGATGGAGAACCTGACCGGTCTCAAGACGCCGTTCCGCGTCCACGGCCGCGTGACCGCGGGCAACGCCGCCGGTCTCAACGACGGTGCCACCGCCTCGCTCATCGCGTCCGAGGACTTCGCCCGCGAGAACAACCTCCCGGTGAAGATGCGCCTGGTCTCCTACTCCTTCGCGGGTGTGGAGCCGGAGGTCATGGGCTACGGCCCGATCCCGGCCACGGAGAAGGCCCTCGCCCAGGCAGGGCTCAGCATCTCCGACATCGGTCTGTTCGAGATCAACGAGGCCTTCGCCGTCCAGGTCCTGGCCTTCCTGGAGCACTACGGCATCGCCGACGACGACGCGCGCGTCAACCAGTACGGCGGCGCCATCGCGTTCGGTCACCCGCTGGCCTCCTCGGGTGTGCGTCTGATGACGCAGCTCGCCCGTCAGTTCGAGGAGCAGCCTGAGGTCCGCTACGGCCTGACCACCATGTGCGTCGGCTTCGGCATGGGCGCGACGGTCATCTGGGAGAACCCGAACTTCGACGGAGGCAGCAAGTGAGCACCGCTGAGCTTTTGAAGGGCGCGGCCGAGCTGTTCCCGGACGAGGTCGTGACCCAGGCGCACGTACGCCACCTCGACCTGCCGTTCGGCGCCGGACGCTTCGCCCTGATCACGCTGGACAACGGCTTCGACCACTCCAAGCCGACCACCTTCGGCCCGCAGTCGCTGGCCAACCTCGACACCGCCATCGACCAGGTCGAGGCGGAGGCCGCGGCCGGCGACATCGTCGGCGTCGGCATCACCGGCAAGCCGTTCATCTTCGCCGTCGGCGCCGACCTCAAGGGCGTCGAGCTCCTCAAGGAGCACAAGGACGCGCTGGCCATCGGCAAGGGCGGCCACGAGGTCTTCAAGCGCCTCGCCGGTATCGCGGTCCCGACCTTCGCGTACTACAACGGCGCCGCGATGGGCGGTGGCGTCGAGGTCGGTCTGCACTGCAAGTACCGGACCGTCTCCAAGGCGCTCCCGGCCTTCTCGCTCCCCGAGGTCTTCCTCGGCCTGGTTCCCGGCTGGGGCGGCTGCACGATCCTGCCGAACCTGATCGGCGCCGACAAGGCCGTCTCGGTGATCATCGAGAACAGCCTCAACCAGAACAAGCAGCTCAAGGGCCAGCAGGTCTTCGACCTGGGCATCGCCGACGCCATCTTCGAGGGCGCCGACTTCCTGGAGCAGTCGCTGATCTGGACCGCCCAGGTGCTGAAGGGCGACGTCGAGGTCGAGCGCCCGGTGATCGACCGCGGTGAGGCCTGGGACCAGGCCGTCGCCAAGGGCCGTTTCATCGCGGACTCCAAGGTGCACGGGGCCGCTCCGGCCGCCTACCGCGCCCTCGACATCATCGCCGACGCCAAGAACGGCGACCTCCAGCAGGGCTACGACGCCGAGGACAAGGCGCTCGCCGACCTGATCATGGGTGGCGAACTGCGCGCCGGCATCTACGCCTTCAACCTGGTGCAGAAGCGCGGCAAGCGCCCGGCCGGCGCCCCGGACAAGAACCTGGCCCGCCCGGTCACCAAGGTCGGTGTCGTCGGCGCCGGTCTGATGGCCTCGCAGCTCGCCCTGCTCTTCCTGCGCCGCCTGGAGGTGCCGGTCGTGCTGACCGACATCGACCAGGAGCGCGTCGACAAGGGTGTGGGCTACGTCCACGCGGAGATCGAGAAGCTGCTCGGCAAGGGCCGTATCAACCAGGACAAGGCCAACCGCCTCAAGGCCCTGGTCACCGGTGTGCTGGACAAGGCCGAGGGCTTCGCGGACGCGGACTTCATCATTGAGGCCGTCTTCGAGGAGATCGGCGTCAAGCAGCAGGTGTTCGCGGAGGTCGAGGCGGTCGCCCCGGCGCACGCGATCTTCGCCACCAACACCTCCTCCCTCTCGGTCTCCGAGATGGCGTCGAAGCTGAAGAACCCCGAGCGGGTCGTCGGCTTCCACTTCTTCAACCCGGTCGCGGTCCTGCCGCTCCTGGAGATCGTCCGCGGCGAGAAGACGGACGACGCCTCCCTGGCCACGGCCTTCGCCGTCGCCAAGAAGCTGAAGAAGACCGCGGTCCTGACGAAGGACGCCCCGGCGTTCGTCGTGAACCGAATCCTCACCCGCTTCATGGGCGAGATCCAGAACGTCATCGACGAGGGCACCCCGGTCGAGGTCGCGGAGAAGGCCATCGAGCCGCTCGGCCTGCCGATGTCGCCGCTGGTGCTGCTGGAGCTGGTCGGTCCCGCGATCGGTCTGCACGTCTCGGAGACCCTCAACCGGGCCTTCCCGGACCGCTTCACGGTCTCCCCGAACCTCGCGGCCGTCGTCAAGGCGGGCAAGCGCGGCTTCTACGTGTACGACAGCGGGAAGCCGGAGCTGGACCCGGAGGTCGCCGCGCTGCTGAAGCAGGGCGACTCCGTCCTCACCGAGGAGCAGGTCCGCGAGCGCGTCCTCGACGCCGTCGCCCAGGAGATCGGGCTCATGCTCGACGAGGGCGTCGTCGCCGAGGCCCAGGACATCGACCTGTGCCTGATCACGGGCGCCGGCTGGCCCTTCCACCTGGGCGGCATCACGCCGTACCTGGACCGCGAGGGTGTCTCCGAGCGCGTGAACGGCAAGAAGTTCCTGGCGCCGGGCGTGGCGTCGGTTCCGGCGTAACCCGACTCGTACGCCAGTAAGGGCCCCTGCTCAGGCAGGGGCCCTTTCGCGTGCGTGATGCGCCTTCGCGTCCGCGCAGGCACGCCTCCCGGGGAGTCAGACTTCTCGCCAGGCCTCCAGCGCCAGCCCGGGCTCCTCCTTGCGTCGGGTGATCAGCAGCTGCCCGGTCGAGGGCGACATCGTGGCCGCCACCACCCGCTCGTCCTCGTCCAGCGCCAGCGCCACCACCGCGTCCGCCGCGAGCGGCGGTCCCGACTCCGTCCACCACGCCCCCGCCGACTCCTGCTCCGTCGGATACGCGGCGAAGGCGACGCGCCCGCTCGCCGAGCGCTGGGCGAGCAACGTGCAGTCGTGGCCGTCGAGTTCGCAGCGGATCACGGAGACCGGGCCGGGACCGGCGGACGCCAGCAAGGTGACCGGCTTGGTGCCGGGGCGCCAGGCGCACAGGTCGCCGGAGTCGTCCGCGTAGAAGAGCGTGGTGTGCTCGGCGGAGGTGGCGAGGGCGCGGAGCGTGCCCGGGCGTACCGGCGTCTCCATCGCCTCCTCCAGGACCGGGACGGCGCCCGGACTCTCCTGCCGCCAGTGCAGGACGGCTCCGGGGACGGCCGCGTACAGCTCGACGAGCCCGGACTCCCCCGTCACGGCGGCCAGCCGCTCATCGACCTCGCGCCCCTTGAGGTCACGCCACGGGCCCCAGCCGCCCACCGCCTTCTGGCCGAGCATGCTCACCCCGCCCGCCTTGTTGCGGACGAAGACATGGCAGCGCCCCTGCGCGTCGACCGTGACGGCGGGCATGCCCGTGCGGTCGCCGGTCCGGTTCGGGTGGCCGATGGGGATCCAGTCCAGCGCTGCGAGGCGCGGGCGGAAGTGCGTGGAGTGCACGAGGCCCGCCTCGCCCGGCTTGGTGGGTCGCCAGGCGGCCAGATGGGCGTAGCAGTCGGCGCCCTGGCCGACCGCGGGGCCGGGACGCAGCTTCTGCTCGCCGCCGACCCGACGCGGGGGTTCCCAGGGGCCGCCGGGTCCGAGTTCCGCCCGGCACAGGACGGCGTCGTCGGTCGGCAGATAGACACTGAGGCGGCCGTCGCGGCCGCGGATGAGCCAGTCGCCGTTCACCGGTTCACTCTATTCGGGGGCGTGCGGACGTCGTGCCCCGGCCCCGGGCAAGCTGGATCACAGCAACGTCCGCACGCGAACAGGAAGTCGACGTCATGACCGACAAGCTCACCGTGAGCGTCCTGGGCACCGGCATCATGGGCGCCGCGATGGCCCGCAACCTCGTCAAGGCGGGGCACACCGTCCGCGCCTGGAACCGCACCCGCACCAAGGCCGAGCCCCTCACCGCCGACGGCGCCCTCGTCACCGACACCCCCGCCGAGGCGGTCCGGGGCGCCGACGTCGTCCTGACCATGCTGTACGACGGTCCCGCGACGCTGGACGTCATGCGGGACGCGGCGCCCGCGCTGCGCTCCGGTGCCGTCTGGGTGCAGTCGACGACCGCCGGCCTCGAAGGGGTCGCCGACCTCGCCGCGTTCGCCCGCGACCACGGCCTGGTCTTCTACGACGCCCCCGTGCTCGGCACCCGCCAGCCCGCCGAGGCCGGTCAGCTCACCGTGCTGGCGGCGGGGCCCGTCAAGGGCCGGGAGACGGTGACGCCGGTGTTCGATGCCGTCGGCGCCCGTACGGTATGGACCGGCGAGGACGGCGAGGCCGGCAGTGCGACGCGGCTGAAGCTGGTTGCCAACAGCTGGGTGCTCGCGGTGACGAACGCGGCCGGTGAGGTGCTGGCGCTGTCCAAGGCCCTGGATGTGGATCCGCAGCGGTTCTTCGAGGTGATCGACGGCGGCCCGCTCGACATGGGGTATCTGCGGGCAAAGACCGGCCTGGTGCTGAACGGGGGGCTGACCCCGGCCCAGTTCGCGGTGACCACGGCGGCGAAGGACGCGCGGCTCATCGTGGCGGCGGGCGAGCGGCACGGCGTACGCCTGGATGTGGCCGCGGCGAGCGCGGAGCGGTTCGAGCGGGCCGATGAGCAGGGGCATGGGGACGAGGACATGGCGGCGGCCTACTTCGCCAGCTTCGCGGAGGACAAGGCCTCGGAGTGAGCCGTGCGACCCTGGCCCCATGACTGACGGCGTCCCCCCGACCGAAGAAGTCCCCCTGACCGACGACGTGCCCTTGCTCGTGATCGTCGACGCCGCGAACGTCGTCGGGTCGGTGCCCGACGGGTGGTGGCGGGACCGGCGGGGGGCCGCGGAGCGGCTGCGCGACCGGCTGGCGGCGGACGGGGTGCCGGGGCGTGCGGGGCCCGTGGAGATCGTGCTCGTGGTCGAGGGGGCCGCTCGGGGCGTCGAAAGCGTGCCGGGGGTGCGGGTGGAGTCCGCTGCCGGGAGCGGCGACGACCACATGGTCGAGCTGGTCGCGCGGGCGGACGGACGGCCCTGCCTGGTGGTGACCGCGGATCGGGAACTGCGGCGGCGGGTGTCCGAGTTGGGGGCGGACGTGGCAGGGCCGCGCACGGTCCGGCCGTAGCCGGCTGCCGTACGCGGCCCTTGCAGCCGTCCGTTCGGCCTATGCGGTGTCCCCGGGCTGCTCCTTGCCCGCTTCGCTCGCGGTCGTCTCCTCGTGCCGTCCGAGGCGGCTGTGGGAGCGGCCGTAGAGGAAGTACACGACGGCGCCGATGGCCATCCAGATGGCGAACCGGACCCATGTCTCGGCAGGCAGGTTGATCATCAGCCACAGCGAGGCCAACACCGACAGGATCGGGAGGAACGGCACCCACGGGGTGCGGAAGGCCCGGTGCAGGTCGGGGCGGGTCCTTCGGAGGATGATCACGCCGATGGCCACGACCACGAAGGCGAACAGCGTGCCGATGTTCACCAGCGCGGCGAGTTCGGTCAGCGGGGTGAAGCCGGCCAGGACCGCGATGATCACGCCGAGCAGGATCGTCGGCCGGTGCGGGGTCTTGAACCGGGGATGGACGTGCGAGAAGAAGCGGGGCAGCAGTCCGTCCCGGCTCATCGCGAAGAAGACACGGGTCTGGCCGAGGAGCAGGATCATGCAGACCGTCGTCAGGCCGACCGCGGCGCCGAAACTGATGAAGCCCGCGAACCACGGATGCCCGGTGTCCTTGAAGGCGTCGGCGAGCGGGGCGTCCACGGACAACCGGCTGTAGTGCTGCATGCCCGTGACGACGATCGACACGAGGACGTACAGCGTGGTGCAGATCACGAGTGAGCCGATGATGCCGCGTGGCATGTCGCGCTGCGGGTTCTTGGTCTCCTCGGCCGCCGTGGCCACGACGTCGAAGCCGATGAAGGCGAAGAACACGACGGACGCGGCGGTGAAGATGCCCATCACGCCGAAGTTGGACGGAGCCCAGCCGAACATGAGCTGAATCAGCGGGGCGTCGAGATTGCTGGCGGCGTCCACCGTCTGGGTCTTCGGAATGAACGGGTCGTAGTTGTCGGCGTCGATCAGGAACGCACCGGCGATGATCACGGTCAGGACGACGGCCAGCTTGATGGCGACGACCAGGGACGTGATCCGCGCGGACAGCTTCATGCCGAGGACGAGGATGAAGGTGAGGACGAGGACGAGCGCGGCGGCGAGGATGTCGAAGCCGAAGGCGTCGGCGCCCTCCCGGCTGCCGAGGACGTCGGGCATCGTCCAGCCCGCGTTGTCCATGAGCGACTGGATGTAGCCGGACCAGCCGACGGCCACCACCGCCGTCCCGAGCGCGAACTCCAGGACCAGGTCCCAGCCGATGATCCAGGCGGGCAGTTCACCGAGGGAGGCGTACGAGAACGTGTACGCCGACCCGGCGACCGGAAGCGTGGACGCGAACTCGGCATAGCAGAGCGCCGCCAGCGCGCAGGCGACGCCGGACACGACGAACGCCAGGGCCACCGCGGGCCCGGCGTTGTCCTTGGCGACGGTGCCGGTGAGGACGAAGATGCCGGTGCCGATGATGACACCGACACCGAAGACGGTCAGATCCAGCGCGGACAAGGACTTCTTGAGCGCGTGCTCTGGCTCCTCGGTATCGAGGATGGACTGCTCTACTCTCTTCGTCCGGAAGAGTGTGCTGCTCACGGTCGTACCTCCCACTTGTCGTCCTCGACATGATCGAGAGGGGGCGTGGTACGCCTGCCCCGGCGCGGGGGGATTCACACAGATGGGCCGGTTCCGCCACCGGCACGAGTGGCGGAACCGGCCCATCCGGCCGAACCGGTGATGTCAGTCCCGGGCGGGCTCCACCGCGTCGACGTCGGCCGCGGTCCGGTCGAAGCGGCCGTCCAACTTGGAGACCAGCCCGGTGACCTGGCGGGCGATGTCAGGCGCGGTGAGGCCGATCTCGGTCATGACCTCGGCGCGGGAGGCGTGGTCGAGGAAGCGCGGCGGGATGCCGAAGTCACGCAGCGGGACGTCGACGCCCGCGTCGCGCAGGGCCTGCGCGACGGCCGAGCCGACGCCGCCGACGCGGGAGTTGTCCTCGACGGTGACGACCACGCGGTGCCGCTCGGCGAGCGGGGCCATGGCCTCGTCGACGGGCTTGACCCAGCGCGGGTCGACGACGGTGGTGGTGATGCCCTGCTTGTCGAGCAGAGCGGCGATCTCCAGGCACATCGGCGCGAGGGCGCCGACGGAGACGAGCAGCACGTCCGGGGTGTCGGTGCCGGGCTCGCGCAGCACGTCCATGCCGCCGACGCGGCCGACGGCGGGGACGGCGGGGCCGACGGCGCCCTTGGAGAAGCGGACCACGGTCGGCGCGTCCTTGACCTGGACGGCCTCGCGCAGCTGCGCGCGCACCTGGTCGGCGTCGCGCGGGGCGGCGAGCCTGAGGCCGGGCACGACCTGAAGGATCGACATGTCCCACATGCCGTTGTGGGAAGCGCCGTCCGTGCCGGTGACGCCGGCCCGGTCGAGCACGAAGGTGACCCCGCACTTGTGCAGTGCGACGTCCATGAGGACCTGGTCGAAGGCGCGGTTGAGGAAGGTGGCGTAGACGGCGAAGACCGGGTGGACGCCGCCGGTCGCCAGGCCCGCCGCGGAGACGGCGCCGTGCTGCTCGGCGATGCCGACGTCGTAGATGCGGTCCGGGAAGGTGTCCGCGAACTTCTTCAGGCCGACGGGCTGCAGCATCGCCGCCGTGATGGCGACGATGTCCTCGCGCTCCTTGCCGAGCTCGACCATCTCGTCGCCGAAGACCGACGTCCAGTCGGCGCCCGAGGCCTTGACGGGCAGGCCGGTGTCGGGGTGGATGGGACCGATGCCGTGGAAGCGGTCGGCCTCGTCCTGGAGGGCGGGCTGGTAGCCGCGTCCCTTCTCGGTGAGGCAGTGCACGATGACCGGGCCGCCGAAGCGCTTGGCGCGCGCGAGGGCCGACTCCAGCGCCTCGATGTCGTGTCCGTCGATCGGCCCGACGTACTTCAGCCCGAGGTCCTCGAACATGCCCTGCGGAGCGATGAAGTCCTTGAGGCCCTTCTTGGCGCCGTGCAGCGTCTCGTAGAGGGGTTTTCCGACGACCGGGGTGCGGTCGAGGATCTCCTTGGTCCGGGTGAGGAAGCGCTCGTACCCGTCCGTCGTGCGCAGCGTCGCGAGGTGGTTGGCGAGACCGCCGATGGTGGGCGCGTACGACCGCTCGTTGTCGTTGACGACGATGACGAGCGGGCGGTCCTTGGCCTCGGCGATGTTGTTCAGCGCCTCCCAGGCCATACCGCCGGTCAGCGCGCCGTCACCGATGACGGCGACGACATGGTCGTCGCGTTTGCGCAGCTGGTTGGCTTTGGCGAGGCCGTCGGCCCAGCCGAGGACCGTGGACGCGTGGCTGTTCTCGATGACGTCGTGCTCGGACTCGGCCTGCGAGGGGTAGCCGGACAGGCCGCCCTTCATCTTCAGCCGGCTGAAGTCCTGACGGCCGGTGAGCAGCTTGTGGACGTAGGACTGGTGGCCGGTGTCCCAGAGCACCTTGTCCTTGGGCGAGTCGAAGACCCGGTGCAGGGCGATGGTCAGCTCCACCACACCGAGGTTGGGGCCGAGGTGGCCGCCGGTCTTGGAAACCGCCTCGACGAGGAAGGTCCGGATCTCCTCGGCCAGCTGGTCCAGCTGCTCAGGACTGAGCCGGTCCAGATCGCGCGGTCCCGTGATGCGGGTCAGCAGCGGCACCCGTGCCTCCTTGCAGTAGAGCTGTTGCCGGGCTTGTCGAGTCTAATGTTCCGCTCAGGCGGAAGGTTCCCGGCCCACCCGTCGTGGGCCACGCGATCCGCTGTACCCAATTTGTGCCTTGCCTACGACATGGCTGTGCCCGGCACCGCCATTGGTGCCGGGCACAGGGCCTGTGCGCGAGGGGTGCTACGCGCGACCCGCGGTCCTCTGCGTCTTACGGGTGATCGAGTCGATCACGACCGTCGTGAGCAGAACACCGGCGGTGATCATGTACTTCACCGGCTCGGCGATGGACTCCAGCTGCAGGCCGTACTGGATCGAGACGATCACCAGCACACCGAGCAGCGCGTTCCAGGTGCGGCCACGTCCACCGAACAGCGACGTACCACCGATGACGGCCGCCGCGATGGCGTTCATCAGCAGGTCACCGGTACCGGCGCTCTGGTTGGCGGAAGCGATCTTCGAGGCCAGGAACAGGCCACCGATCGCGGCGAACCCGCCCGAGATCGCGAACACGGTGATCCGCACCATGGTGACGTTGATACCCGCACGGCGCGAGGCCTCGACGCTGCCACCGAGGGCGAAGACCTTTCGGCCGTACGAGGTACGCCGCAGCAGGAAGTCCGTGCCCACCAGGAACACCAGGAAGATCACCGTGGCCAGCGGCAGGCCCTTGTACTGGTTGTACATGACCGCCGCGGCGAAGGAGACGATGCCCAGCAGTGCCGTCCGCATGATCGTGTCGCTCATCGGCCGGAACGGGATGCCCGCGGCCTGACGGCGGCGGTTGCCCAGGAACGAGGTGATGAAGAACACCGCGGTCACCACGGCCGCCAGGCCGTACGCGGCCGCCACGTCCGTGAAGAAGTACGTCGTCAGCTTGCCGATCAGACCGTCGCTGTCGAGGTTGATCGTGCCGTTCTCGCCCAGTGTCTGGAGCATGAAGCCGAGCCAGAACAGCAGACCGGCCAGCGTGACGGCGAACGCGGGAGCGCCGAGCACCGCGAAGAAGAAGCCGTGTGCCGCGCCGATGACGGCACCCGCCGCGACGGCGATGAGCACGGCCGCCCATTCGGGCCAGCCCTGGTTCACCGCGAGAACGGCCGCGATGGCGCTGGACGCGCCGCTGACCGAGCCGACGGACAGGTCGATCTCGCCGAGCAGCAGCACGAAGACGATGCCGACGGAGATCATGCCGGTGCCGACCATCGTGACGGTGATGTCGCTGATGTTCTGCGCGGACAGGAAGGCCGAGTTCAGGCTCTGGAAGATCACGCAGATGGCGACCAGGCCGAGGATGACCGGCAGGGAGCCCAGCTCACCGGCCTTCAGCTTGCGCCGGAACTCGGTGAGGTAGCCGGCCAGACCCTGTTCCTGCACGAGCAGGCGGGGGTCGACGGCGGTCACCGCGGCCGCGGCGGCCTCGGTGTTGAGGACCTCGTGGTCCTGCGACGTCGTGGAGGTCTTGTCGATGCTCACTTGGAACCCTCCCCGTTCGTGCGCGCCGCACGGCGGGTCACGGCGTTCTCGGTGGCGCCGGTGATGGCGGAGATGATCTCCTCCTGCGAGGTCGTCTTGACCTCGAAGACGCCGTTGTTGCGGCCGAGCCGCAGCACGGCGACCTTGTCCGCGACGGCCTTCACGTCGGCCATGTTGTGGCTGATGAGGATCACGGCGTGCCCGCGCTCGCGCAGCCGCTCGACCAGGTCGAGGACCTGGGCGGTCTGCTCGACGCCGAGGGCGGCGGTGGGCTCGTCGAGGATGACCAGCTTGGGCTCGCCGAGCATGGAACGCGCGATGGCCACGGTCTGGCGCTGACCGCCGGAGAGCGAGGCGATCGGGATACGCACGCTGGGGATGCGGATCGACAGCGTCTGGAGCAGCTCCAGCGAGCGGCGCTCCATCTCGACCTCGTCGAGGACACCGCGCTTCTTCAGTTCGCGGCCCAGGAAGAGGTTGCCGACGACGTCGATGTTGTCGCACAGCGCGAGGTCCTGGTAGACCGTCGCGATGCCCAGGCTCTGGGCGTCGTGCGGCCGGTTGATCTGGACGGACTTGCCGTCCCACTCGATGACGCCCTCATCGATGGGGTGCACGCCGGCGATCGTCTTGACCAGCGTGGACTTTCCGGCGCCGTTGTCGCCCACCAGGGCGACCACTTCACCGGCGTGGACCTCAAGCTCTACGTCGGTGAGCGCCTGAACGGCACCGAACCGCTTGGAGACCCCGCGCAACGCCAACACGGGCGTAGCGGACACGTGAACCATCTCCTTCGCCGCCTGACCCGGCGGAAGGGTTGTGCAGAGAAAAGTTTGGGGGGGGTTCCGTCCGGCGCCCCGCGCCGAGCTTGCGGGGCTGACGTATGCGCGGGGCGCCGGAGGAGTCTGGAGCAGTCCTGTCCCGTGCGGGAATTCAAGGACGAATTCCCGCATCTGGAAAGGGACCTGGAGCTGCTTTCGCCGATACGGCTCAGCCGGTGACGCCGGCCTTGTCGCAGGCGGCCTTGTACTTGCCGGCGCAGATCTCGTCGACCGTGTAGACGCCGTCCTTGATGACGGTGTCGTTGATGTTGTCCTTCGTCAGCGAGGTGACGGGCACGAGCACCGACGGAATGCCCTTCTCGCTGCCGCTGTCGACCTTGTCCTTGGCGATGGAGTCGAGCGACTTGCCCTGGGCGAGCGCGACGGCCATCTCGGCGGCGGCGGTGGCCTCGGGGGCGTACGGCTTGTAGACGCTCATGTACTGCTCGCCGGTGACGATGCGCTGCACGGCGGCCAGCTCGGCGTCCTGACCCGTGACCGGGACGCTGATGCCCGCGGCCTTGAGCGCGGTGATGATACCGCCGGCCATGCCGTCGTTGGCGGAGTAGACGCCGGCGATGTTGTTCTTGCCGACCGCCGAGATCGCCGCCTCCATCTCGGAGTTGGCGTTCTCCGGCTTCCACTCCTTGGTGTCGTACTCCTTGGCGATGGTGACCTTGCCGTCGAGCGCGGAGTGGGCGCCTTCCTTGAACTGCGCGGCGTTCGGGTCGGTGACCGAGCCGTTGATCATGACGACCTTGGAGTCCTTGGTCGCCTTGTCACCCAGCGCCTTCAGCAGGGCCTCGCCCTGGGTCTTGCCGACAGCCACGTTGTCGAACGAGGTGTAGGCGCTGATCGGGCCCTCGGCCAGACGGTCGTAGGCGACGACCTTGATGCCGGCGTCGACGGCCTTCTGCACGGAGTTCTTGATCGCCTTGGCGTCGACGGCGTCCAGGATGAGGACGTCCACCTTGTTGGTGATCATGGTGTCGACCTGCTGGGCCTGCAGGTTGGCGTCCTGCTTGGCGTTGTTGTAGTCGATCGTCGCCTTGTTGTTCGTCAGCTCCTTGATCTTTTCCTCGATCAGAGGCCGGTCGAACTTCTCGTAGCGCGCGGTCTGGTTCTCCGGGAGCAGGAGACCGACCTTGATGTTGTCGCCCTTGGCGGCGGAGGCGGTGGAGTCGTTGTCGCCGCCGGCTTCCTCGGCGCTGCCACAGGCAGCCAGCGAGACGGCCATCGCACCAGCGGCAATGGCAACGGCGGCACGACGCATACGCGTGTTCACTTCAGAAACCTCCCTGACGAGGCCGCGACGTTGCGGCCGAGGTGGCTGGAAGTCAACTCGGCCACACGTGCGACGTCAAGAAGTAAATCCTTAACGGGTTGGCAACGGTGCCATACGTTCTCTAAGTGAAGGCAGGCGTGGCCGCGTGCAGCGTGCTGTCCAAAAGGGTTGAATCCCCCATCTCGCTGAGCGCGAGCGCGAGGGCTCCGAGCACTTCCGCACGACCGCCAAGTGCCCCGGGGAGAACGGACAGTTGGCGCGCCGCGCTGGGGATGGCGTAGCGGCCGACGGACTCCCGGATGGGCCCGAGGACCAGCTCACCGGCCTCGGCGAGATCACCGCCGAGGACCACGCGGCTCGGGTTCAGGAGGTTGCAGAGATTCGCGACTCCACTGCCGATGTGGCGGCCGACGTCGGCGATCACGCGACGGCAGCCCGGGTCTCCGTCCCTGGCCAGACGTACGACGCCCTCCATGGTGAGGTCGGTGCCGTGGCTGGACTGGAGCAGCGGGAGCACATAGCGCGCGGCCGCGAAGGTCTCCAGGCAGCCCCGGTTTCCGCAGCGGCAGACCGGGCCGGATTCATCCAGAGTAATATGCCCGATTTCTCCCGCTGTGCCGCCCGGGCCTCGGTAGATCTTGCCGCTGATCACGAGGCCGGCGCCGACACCGCTGGCGACCTTGATGTACGCCAGGTCCCGCACGCCCCGTCCGCTGCCCCAGACCAGCTCGCCCAGGGCGCCCAGGTTGGCGTCGTTGTCCACGTGCACGGGTACGCCCAGCCGGCCGCGCAGTTCCTCGGCGGGCTTGGTGCCGGTCCAGCCGGGCAGGATGGCGGTCGAGCCGAGGGTGCCGGATTCCACGTCGATCGGGCCGGGCACGCCGAGGCCCACCCCGGCGATCTTGGACCGGTCGACGCCGGTCGCCGCGATCAGCCGGTTGACCAGCTCCTCGGCCCGGTCGAAGCCCTGCGTCGAGGAGGCGTCCACGTCCAGCGGCTCGGCCTCCTCGGCCAGCACCTGGTGGGCGAGGTTCCCGACCGCGACCCGCAAATGGGTATGCCCGAAGTCGACCCCTATGACGATCCCGGCGTCACCGCTCAGGGAGACGCTGCGGGCCCGGCGGCCACCCGCCGAGGTGGGCGTGACCTCGACCGTGCCGCCGTCCTTGAGCTCGCGGACGATGTTGGAGACCGTCGCCGCCGACAGACCCGTGGTCCTGGCGATCTCCGCCTGGGTGAGCGATCCGGCCAGCCGGACGGCCCGGACGACCCGCTCCAGGTTGGCTCGGTGCAGCGACGACTGCGACCCCGGAGTCTCCACGACGACCTCCTGCGCGCGGGACCGCTTCGATGAGGCCCCGTCCGTGTCCAACTAGTGAACTCTAAGCTGAGCCGTTCGGGTTGCCTCCCGTCAAGAGGTTGAACCGGATCCGGGAATGTGCCCACGCGCGCGTGAGCCGCCCCGGTGTGGGACGGCTCACGTGTGACGTGGGGTGACGCGGTGCTTACGGTGGGGCCGACAGAGAGCGTTTACTTCAGCGCACCGGCCGTCAGTCCCGCCTGTACCTGTCGTTGGAAGATGAAGTAGACGATCAGCACCGGCAGCATCGCGATCATCATGCCGGCCATCAGTGCGCCCCAGTCGTTCTCGTAGCCCTGCTGCAGCGCGATCATGGCCAGGCCCTGGGTGAGCACGTACTTGTCCTCGTTCTGGTTGAGGACCATCGGCAGCAGGTACTGGTTCCACTGCCCCAGGAAGTTGAAGATGCCGATGCTGATCAGACCCGGCTTGGCCATCGGCACCATCACCTGGAAGAACGTTCGCGTGTGCGACGCCCCGTCGATCAACGCAGCCTCCGCGACCGAGGTCGGCAGGGTGCGGAAGAACGCGGTCATGAAGAAGACCGTGAACGGCAGCGAATAGGCGATGTAGACGAGGATCAGCCCGTGGTAGGTCGCCAGAAGCGAGCTGCCGGGGAAGTCCCGCAGCACGAAGAACAGCGGGATGACCAGCATGAAGACCGGGAAGGACATGCCGGCCACGAACATGAAGTAGATGAACCGGTTGCCCGGGAAGGTGAAGCGGGCCAGCACGTAGGCGGCCATCGAGCCCAGCACCATGGTGCCGACCACCGAACCGCCCACCACGATGGCGGTGTTGAGGAAGTACTGGCCCATGTTCGCCTTGTTCCAGGCGTTGGCCCAGTTCTCGAAGTGCAACGAGGTCGGCAGCCCCCACGGGTCCGAGAGGATGCCGTTGCTCGTCTTGAAGGAGCTCCACAGCACCCACAGCAGCGGCACGCCGACCATCAGCGCCCACAGGACGAGCATGCCGTGCGAGAAGACGTGCAGGATGCCGCCCTCGGAGCTGCGGCCGTCGGTCGCGCCGAGCTTCTTGGTGAGGCTCGGACGGTCCGCCTCGTCCGTCTTGGTGACCGTGCCGGTGTTCGTGTCGGTCGTCATGTCGCCCCGTACCCCTAGAACTCGATCCGCTCACGCCGCGCGAAGCGCAGGGTGAGCACTGCGAACGTCATGGTGACGATGAGCATCGCGACGCCCATCGCGGACGCGTAGCCGAACTGGCTGTCGCGGAACGCCGTCAGATACAGGCGCAGCGGCATGACGTCCGTGGCGCCGTCGGGGCCGCCCATGTTGACCGACATGATCTGTACCAGGGCGAAGCCGTCCAGGGCGATGATGCCCATGTACACCCAGCCGGTCTGCACGGTGTCCCACAGCAGTGGCAGGGTGATCCTGAAGAAGGTGGGGAAGCGGCCCGCGCCGTCGAGCAGCGCCGCCTCGTAGATGTCCCGCGGGATGGAGGCCATCGCCGCCGAGAACAGCACGACGTAGAAGCCGACGTGGGACCAGATCATCACCGCCATGATGCACAGCAGGGCGAGGCTCTTCTCGCCCAGCCACGCGTTCTGCCAGCCGTCCAGTCCGACCGCGCCCAGCAGGGAGTTGAGCATGCCGTCCGTCGGGTCCGGGTTGTAGATGTTGAACCAGATGACGGCGATGATGGTGATGGAAATGACCTGCGGGAAGAAGAAGACGAAACGGTAGAACTTCGATCCGGCGACACCGGTGATGACTTCGTTCTTACGTCGCTTTCCGCCGACATTCAGCATGAACGCGAAGAACAGGCCGAGTCCCAGCGTCACGATCGGCACCGCGATCAGCATGTAGACGTTGTGCCACAGCGCGTTCCAGAAGTCCTCGTTGTGCCAGAGCTTTTCGAAGTTCTCCAAGCCGACGAACTTCGCCGTGCCGACCAGGCCCGACCAGTCGGTCAGCGAGATCTGGAACGCCTGGACGAACGGCGAGATCACAAAGACCGCGTAGACGATGACGGGCAGGGCCAGGAAGCCCACGATGAATCGGTATTTGCCGTGTTGCATGGTGCTTCCCGGCCCCTTCCCCTTCGAGTGCCGTTGTGCCGGACCGGACTCTTACTTCTCGCGCGTGAACTTCTTCACCGAGTCGTCCTTCCGGACGGCGTCGGCGTATTCCTGCGTCTTCTTGATCCAGTCGGCCGCCTTGAGTTCACCGGTGAGCAGCTGCCCGGTGAGACCGCCGATCTTCTCGTCGGTGAGCGAGGGGTACCACTCCTGGAGCTGGAGGCTGATGATGTTGTCGCCGGCGTCCTTGAACGCCTTGCTCGCCGAGGCGAGGCCCGGCGAGAGAGTCATGCCCTCGGTCGCGTCGACCACACAGGTGAGCGACTTGACCTTGGTGGCGAAGTTCTGCGCGTGCTTCTTGGAGAGCATGATGCGCAGCAGTTCCATACCGCCGGCCGGGTTCTTGCCCTTGGCGGACACGATGTACGGCTCGCTGGGTTCGGCGCGCAGGGTGCCGTTCGGCAGCTTGTCGCCGGCGGAGCCGTCGAACAGGGCGCCGACGGACATCCCGAAGTCCTTGGGCGTGGTCGGAGCGGCCTCGTTCTCCACCCAGGAGCCGTTGGGGATGAACACGGCCTTGCCCTTGTTCCAGGCGGTCTGCGACTGAATGTGCGTCAGGCCCTGGCTGCCCTGGAGGAAGTACTTCTTGGCGGCCAGCTCCTCGTAGTGCTCGACGACCTGCTTGACCGCGTCGTTGCTGGTCCAGGCGTTCGGCTCCAGGTTGTCGATGGCGATCCAGCCCTCCATGCCACCGATCTTCGCGATCTGCGCGAACAGGTTGAAGTGGACGTAGTACGGATACTTTCCGGCGTACGTCCAGGGCGCGATGCCCTTCTTCTTGATCTCGCCGCAGAGCTTGACCATCTCGTCGAGGGTCTTGGGGTACTCCCAGCCGTTGTCGTCGAGGGCCTTCTGCGAGTACCAGGTGCCGTAGATGGTGAAGGCGTAGTAGAGCACGTCGAAGGTGTCGCCGTGCTTGCCCTTCTCGATGGTGCTCGGGTGGATGACGTCCGAGATCTTCTTGCTCGCGTCGTCCAGCGAGGGCGCGTCGAGCAGCGCCTTGAGGTCCTGGAGCTGGCCCTGCGTGGACAGCTTGTTCATGTCCAGGTGGTCGGCGCCGGAGTTGTCGATGACGTCCGGCGGGTTGCCGCCGGCGAACCGCGGGGTCAGCTTCGGGCCGACCTGCTGGGTGCCGGTGTGCTTGACCTCGGCCTTGTACTTGGCCTTGTAGTCGGCCTCGGCGTCCTTGGCGTACTGGTCGCCCAGGCCGCCCTTGAAGATGAACGCCTCCAGCGCGGTGCCCTCCTTGACCCCGAGGGGGTTGGTGGCGGACTTCGCGCCGCCCGGGGCCTTGCTCTCCTCGTCGCTGCCGCCCCCGCCGGTGGCACACGCGGAGAGGAAACTCATGGTCGGTACGGAGATCAGACCGAGGGCGGCGGACCGCCTGATCAGATCGCGACGCCCCACGCTTGCGGAGCCGTTGTTCTCAGGGTTCTCGCCGGAAGTGGATCCCATGCTCAAGTCCTCGCCTTCTCCAGGACTCAGGCGGTGAACCGGATCCTCCCCGGCACCGCGGTCGGGTCACGCTGGGTTGTGCAGGAAGTGCGGAATCATGTGAAGTGCCGACAGGTATAGTCCACTTCCCGCCAGCGGAGCAAGATCGAATGCAAGGTTGGCCGATGGTCTTTTCCGAGTTGAGACCTCGCAGAAATATGAGCGGCCTGTGCGCAGCTTGCCCGGAATAATCCGCGACATAGGCCCCGTATGCCGCACCCAACACCCTTGACAATACCCGGCACTTGAGCCACAACTGATCCTTGCGCAGCGAAGTTGACAACGTTGTCCCGTGCGCAGGGAGGGTACCGGCTTATGCAGCAGAGAGCTCGGCACAGATGGGGTACGGCGGTCGTGTCGGCGACCGCCTTTGCTTTGACCGTGGGCTCGCAGGGCGCGGCGGTCGCCCTGCCCGAGGCCCCCGCGGCGGCCGACCGGAGTTTCGCCTCCTCGTTCGAGGCGGATGATCCGGCACCCGACTGGCTCAATACCGTCGACACCGCCCCGGACGGCGGCAAGCGCGCCTCGGGCGTCGACGGCGGCTACAGCAGTGGCATTCCGGGCAATGTGACCGACCACGTCACCGACGTCCGGGCCAGCGGCGAGAACACCGGCGGCGGCGAGGTCAAGGAGAACCTCTCCGACGGGGAGTCGAGCAGCAAGTGGCTGGTCTTCGCATCCACCGGATGGGTGGAATTCGACCTTGACAAACCGATGAAAATCGCGAAATACGCGCTCACCTCGGCCAACGACTACGCCGAACGTGACCCGCGGGACTGGACCCTGAAGGGCTCCACGGACGGCAAGGACTGGAAGACCCTCGACACCCGCTCCGGCGAGACGTTCACCGAACGGTTCCAGACAAAGACGTACGACCTCTCGGAACCGGCCGAATACCAGCACTTCCGGCTGGAAGTCACCCAGAACAACGGCGCCTCCGACATCCTCCAGCTCGCCGACGTCCAGTTCTCCACGGGCGGCAGCGACGGCCCGGTCCCGCAGGACATGCTCTCCCTCGTCGACCGCGGCCCGAGCGGCTCCCCGACCGCGAAGGCGGGCGCCGGCTTCACCGGAAAGCGAGCGCTGCGCTACGCCGGCCGGCACACGGCGGACGGGCAGGCGTACTCGTACAACAAGGTCTACGACGTGAACGTGGCCGTCGGCCGCGACACCCGGCTGTCGTACCGCGTCTTCCCGTCGATGGCGGACGGCGACCGCGACTACGACGCCACGAACGTCTCCGTCGACCTGGTCTTCACCGACGGCACCTCCCTCAGCGACCTGGGCGCCACCGACCAGCACGGCTTCCCGCTCTCCCCGCGCGGCCAGGGCGCGGCCAAGGTGCTGTACGTCAACCAGTGGAACGCCGTCGCCTCGCGGATCGGGTCGGTCGCGGCGGGCAAGACGGTCGACCGGATACTCGTGGCGTACGACTCCCCCAAGGGCCCGGCGAGGTTCCGGGGCTGGCTGGACGACATCACGCTGAAGACCGTCGCGCCGGAGAAGCCGAAGGCCCACAAGTCGGACTACGCGCTCACCACCCGCGGCACCCTCTCCAGCGGCGGCTTCTCGCGCGGCAACAACTTCCCGGCGACCGCCGTTCCGCACGGCTTCAACTTCTGGACGCCGGTGACGAACGCGGGCTCCTTGAGCTGGCTGTACGACTACGCCCGCGCGAACAATGACGACAACCTGCCGACGATCCAGGCGTTCAGCGCCAGCCACGAGCCCAGCCCCTGGATGGGTGACCGGCAGACGTTCCAGGTGATGCCGTCGGCCGCATCCGGCACCCCGGACACCGGACGCGAGGCGCGCGAGCTGGCCTTCCGGCACGAGAACGAGACCGCGCGGCCGTACTACTACGGGGTGCGGTTCGAGAACGGGCTCAAGGCGGAGATGGCGCCGACCGACCATGCGGCGGTGCTGCGCTTCACCTACCCGGGTGACGACGCGAGCGTCCTCTTCGACAACGTGACGGATCAGGCGGGGCTCACGCTCGACAAGGAGAGCGGGACCTTCGCCGGCTACTCGGACGTGAAGTCCGGGCTGTCGACGGGTGCGACCCGGCTGTTCGTGTACGGCACTTTCGACAAGCCGGTGACCGAGGGCTCCTCCAGTGGGGTGAAGGGCCACCTGCGCTTCGACGCCGGTGACGACCGCACCGTGACGCTCCGCCTGGCCACCTCGCTCATCAGCGTCGACCAGGCGAAGGACAACCTGCGCCAGGAGGTCGACGGCGCCTCCTTCGAGACGGTGAAGTCGCGCGCCCAGCGCCAGTGGGACAAGCTGCTCGGCAAGGTCGAGGTGGAGGGCGCGACGCAGGACCAGCTGACCACGCTGTACTCCAGCCTGTACCGGCTGTACCTGTACCCCAACTCGGGCTTCGAGAAGGTCGGTTCGAAGTACCAGTACGCGTCGCCGTTCTCGCCGATGCCGAACCCTGACACCCCGACGCACACCGGCGCGAAGATCGTGGACGGCAAGGTGTACGTCAACAACGGTTTCTGGGACACCTACCGCACGACCTGGCCGGCGTACTCGCTCCTCACGCCGAGCCAGGCGGGTGAGATGGTCGACGGCTTCGTCCAGCAGTACAAGGACGGCGGCTGGACCTCCCGCTGGTCCTCCCCCGGCTACGCGGACCTCATGACGGGCACGTCGTCGGATGTCGCCTTCGCGGACGCGTACGTCAAGGGCGTGGACTTCGACGCGAAGTCGGCATACGACGCCGCCGTGAAGAACGCGACCGTGGTGCCCCCGTCGTCCGGTGTGGGCCGCAAGGGCATGGCGACCTCGCCCTTCCTCGGCTACACGAGCACCGAGACCCACGAGGGCCTGTCGTGGGCGCTGGAGGGCTACCTCAACGACTACGGCATCGCCCGCATGGGCCAGGCGCTGTACAAGAAGACCGGCGACAAGCGCTACAAGGAGGAGTCCGAGTACTTCCTCAACCGTGCCCGGGACTATGTGAACCTCTTCGACCCCAAGGCCGGCTTCTTCCAGGGCCGCGACGAGAAGGGCGACTGGCGCGTCGAGTCCTCGAAGTACGACCCGCGTGTGTGGGGCTACGACTACACGGAGACGAACGGGTGGGGCTATGCCTTCACCGCCCCGCAGGACAGCCGGGGCCTGGCCAACCTCTACGGCGGCCGTAGCGGCCTCGGGGACAAGCTCGACGAGTACTTCGCCACCCCGGAGACGGCCTCGCCCGACTTCGTCGGCTCCTACGGCGGCGTCATCCACGAGATGACGGAGGCACGGGACGTCCGGATGGGCATGTACGGCCACTCCAACCAGGTCGCCCACCACGCGAACTACATGTACAACGCCGCAGGGCAGCCCTGGAAGGCGCAGAAGAACGTCCGCGAGGTGCTGTCCCGGCTGTACGTCGGCAGCGAGATCGGACAGGGCTACCACGGCGACGAGGACAACGGCGAGCAGTCGGCCTGGTTCCTCTTCTCCGCGCTGGGCTTCTATCCGCTGGTGATGGGCAGTGGCGAGTACGCGATCGGGTCGCCCCTGTTCACCAAGGCGACGGTTCAGCTGGAGAACGGCCGCAAGCTGGTCGTCAAGGCGCCGAAGAACAGCGCCCGCAATGTCTATGTGCAGGGCCTGGAGGTCAACGGCGCACCGTGGAAGTCGACTTCGCTCCCCCACTCGCTCATCGCGAAGGGCGGCGTCCTGGAGTTCGACATGGGCCCGCGGCCCTCCACTTGGGGCACCGGCAAGAACGCCGCTCCGGTGTCGATCACCGAGGACGACGAGGTGCCGACGCCGCGGACGGACGTGCTGAAGGGCGACGGCGCGCTGTTCGACAACACCTCGGCGACGCAGGCGAGTGTCGCCTCGCTGGAGCTGCCGGTGCCGGAGCGCACCAAGGCCGTGCAGTACACGCTGACGTCGCCGGCCGAGCGGGCGAAGGCTCCGACCGGCTGGAAGCTCCAGGGGTCGAACGACGGCACAACATGGCGGACCCTCGACGAGCGCTCCGGGCAGTCCTTCGCCTGGGACCGGCAGACACGGGCGTTCTCCGTGGGGTCACCGGGTACGTACGGGAAGTACCGCCTGGTGCTCGACGGTGAGGCGGTGGTGTCGGAAGTCGAACTGCTCGCCTGAGCAGGTGCATTGGGGGCCTCATGCAGGGTGTCGATCCGGCCTGGCTGCCGGACGAGGCGTTCCGGCCGATCGGCACCCGGCGGACGCTGATCCGCGGTTCGGGTCCCATGGTGGACACGGTCCACGCAGAAGTGGCAGAGGCCTGCGGACGGTTCGGGGGAGGCGTCTCGCGCGACAGCGCGGCGGCCCCGAACCCGGTCCCTACGACCTGGTGCTGGAACTGACCGGCACCGAGGGCGGCGAGACCTACACCTTCGGACGCGGTGACGGCCGTACGACCGTCACCGCGTCCGGCGCGTCCGGGCTGCTGTACGGCCTCTTCCTTGCCGTGCGGCTCGGGGAGCCCGCGCCGCCGCGATCGTCAACGCGAGGGGCACGCACCGGCGTTGGCGCTACGGATGCTCGACCACTGGGACAACGTCGCGGTCCACCCGGTGATGGGCCAGGTGGAGCGCTGGTACGCCGGCGGTTCGCTGTTCTGGGCGGACGGCCGGGCGCGCGGTGAACTGCGGGGCGGGTGCGGGCGTACGGCAGGCTCCTGGCGGCGTGCGGGATCAACGCCGTGGCGGTGAGCAACGTCAACGTGCACGAGACCGAGGCGCATCTCCTCACGGACCGGATCGGTGAAGTCGCCGACATCGCGGGCGCGTTGCGGTCGTACGGCACCGGCACCCACCTCGGGCGGAGGTCGTCTCTGTGTCCTTCTGCCCTGCCTCGGCGGCGAGTCGGGAGAGGGTGAAGTCGGCGCCGGACATCGCCAGCGTCTCGGCGGCACCGCCCCACGCGTTCGACACGGACGGCATGGAGTGGTGCTTGAGCTACTTGTCCAGGGACGGCCGCTGACCGACGGACAGCACCGGCTTCCCGGCCGGCGACGGATCTTCGTCGGTGGGAACGGTCGCCGCCTTCACGAGTGAGCTCAGCGCCCCGCGCAGATCGAAGTCCGTGCCGTCCCAGCCGGAGAAGGTGCCGTACTGGGCCCGGTGGCCGCGGCTGACGGTGTGAACCTTGCCGTCGGGGCCGCGGTATCGGCGGTCGGTGTCGCTGATGACGTTCGGGTGGAGGAGGGAGTGGTAGAGCGCGGTGCAGAAGGTGGTGCGCTCGCCGTCCGTGCCGCCACCGACGCGGATCGCGGACAGGCGCTCGCGCCAGGCGTGCCGTGCGGCGTCGCGTACGGCTTCGAAGGAGCGCTGCGGCGGGTTCTCCGCGGCGAGGTTGGCCTCGGCACCGGCCGGGCTGACGTACGAGATGCCGACCTTGACGTTCACCGGTCCGGTGCCGGGCGCGAACTGGACGTAGCCGCCGGCGCCCTTGCCCGCCACCGGCCGCCCTCCGTTCGCGAACCCGCCGGTGCCGCCGCTCGCGGAAGTTGACCCGGGGTTGAGGTGATCGTCCTGCCAGGTGCCCGTGGCCCTGAAGGCACGGTCGAAGCGAGCGACGAAGTGGACGGTGTAGTAGGCGCGTTGACCCTCGGGGTCGAGGTACCCGCAGAAGTTTCCGGACGTGACCGACCCGGAGATCGTGCGCTTCGCGGGATCGATCCGGACCGTCGAATCGGTCGACCCGACCTCGGAGTTGGCGCTTCTGACGAGCAGTGAGGAGGCCTTGTCGGGGGAAGGTGAAGCGCGCCGAGCCGGTGCGGGCGATGGCGGTGGGGTCGGCCGTGACGCCGGACGCGAGGCGGACCTTGTAGCGGCCGGGCCAGGCGATCTCGTCGGCGTGACTGAAGTCGGAGGCGTAGACGGCGTCCTTGGTGTCGCTCGCGGAACGAGGTGACCTCACCGGCGTACGGGAGGAATGGAATGTCACCGCCGCCGCCCGCGCAGCCGGTGCCGGACATGTGGGTGAGGCTGAAGCCCCGGATGCGGGTGGCGTCGTAGTGGTAGCCGCCGGGCGCGGCAGTGCGGGTGGCGTCGCCTCGGGTGTTCTCCGGGCTGAACGAGAACATGCCGAACGGCGTGACGGCGCCCGGGAACACATCGCCGCCGTTCCTGGTGCCGATGAGTGGATCGACGTACGGGGTGGGGTCCTGGACCAGGGCCGGGGTGCGGTGGTCGCCGCGAGGGCGGGGGGCGCCGGTGACCGCGAGAAGCGCGGCCAGCAGCAGGGACGTGGGACGGAAGCGCATGACGCGGCCCCTCCTCCTTCGGACGGGTCGCGCACCACAGGTCGCACAGCCGCGGGGACAGCAGCGTGCGCCACGCGTGCCACGGAAGAGTGCCTGTGGGCGCGAGGGCACGCAGGCTGGGCACCCGAACGGCTGAGCAGCCCAACTGAGTTGACATCGTTGTCCGTTGAGGCGGTAGAGTCATGTGCAGACCAACCGACAACGTTGTCGCATCGCGGCATCGCGGCATCGCGGCATCGCACAAGCCACGCACCATCCGGACGGTCCTACTTCCCCCCTCGGGCCCGTCCGGCTCGCGGACCCGGTGGATGGCGGCTCAGCGCCCACCGGGTCCGCCCAGAGCTACGGCCTCCGGGAGATCGGGCCCTGGGGATCAGCCCACCCGGCAGGGCAGGGTCGTCGTACTGTCGCCGCCGGAGCCGGAGACGACGTAGCCGAACGTCGTGCTCTCCCCCGGATCGAGGGAGCCGTTCCAGTCGGCGTTGTGGACCATCACGTCCTGGCCGGCGTAGGTCGCGTTGCCGCTCCAGAGGCTCTCGACCTTCTGGCCCGTCGCAAGCGTCCAGTCGACCATCCAGCCGAGCATCGGCACGTCGCCGCTGTTGGTGACCGTCACCTCGGACTGGTAGCCGCCGGACCAACTGCCGGACGTGCGACGGGTGGCGGAGCACTCGCCGGGCACCGGATCGGCCGGGTTGCCGGGCTCCTTGATGCCGGTCACCTCGCCGTTTCCGCCGTCGAAGACGATGTCGGAGCAGGAGTAGAAGGTCTCCGCGCTGTCCGAGCGCTGCCAGACCATGTAGACGAGGTGACGGCCGGACTTGTTCGCCGGAAGCTGCCCGCTCCAGGAGTAGTTGGCCTCGACCGTGCCCGGGGAGCCGTTGAGCGGCGGGTGGTCGACGCTCAGGAAGGGCCGCTCCTCCATGTCGTCCCAGGTGAGGGGCTGGGTCGGGTCGAAGCCGTCCTTGGTGATGTAGACGTGGAACCAACCCGGGTGCGCCGCCCAGGCGTTGTAGGAGAAGTCGACCGTCGCACCCGAGGTGAGGTGGGTGAGCGGCCAGTCCTTGCTCGGTGTGTTGAAGCCGCTGAAGTTGGTGTTGCCGCCGCTGCACAGCTCGCCGTCGGGCACGAAGCCACGGGTGCGGCCGGCGCCGTCGGAGCGCAGCACCGAGAACCAGTTGTAGAACGGCGTGGTCCCGCCGACCTGCTGAGCCGCCCGGCAGGCCGGGTTCACGGGCTTGATCTCACCGGTGTCGGTCAGGCCGTCCTGCCGGCACAGGAAGGTCCGGCTGCCCGGCTTCATGGGCGTGCCGTGAGCCTCGGCCTCGCCGCCGGCGCTCATGACCAGGGCCACGGCCGGGATGGTCGCGAGCAGGGAGACCAGGACGAGGAAGAGGGCTCTGGCGCGGGTGGGGAGTGTTAATCGGCGGGGCGGCGGGGTGGGCGCCCCCGAGTCGCCGCTTGTCAGGATCATGACATTCACATCCGTTTCTTCAGATACGGGCTGCGTGGACGCGCGTATGGGTGTGCAGTGGCGGGTGTGCGGCTGCTGCACGCGGTCGCGCGGGGTGGGAGCGTTCCGGGCGGCGGGTTCCGGTCCGCCACTCTATGGGAGCGCTCCCACCCCGTCTTGCGGAAGGTAGCGCCGTGAGGCGTGGCTGTAAACGCCTTTCGCAACTGTCAATGGCGTGCGTGGCATCGCCGGTTCGGGTGGCGATACCTTCCTACGTACGATCACGCCGCGTATCGGCGCCCACACCGGCGTCCATGGGAGCCGTGATGACCACGCCCCAGCGGGGACCGGCGACCGAGGACACCTGGATGTTCCCGCCGGCCGACGGCTGGACCTTCGACCAGGTCAAGGACTTGGAGCTGCCCTTCGACTGGGAACTCGCGGACGCAGTGGTCGTGGCTCGCGGGCAGACCAATGACTGGCACAACGAGGTGCGGGACGGCATCGCCGACGCACTCAAGGCCGCACGGGTGTCGCCGTATCGGGTCCCGGCCGAGCAATGCGTGATGGTGGACGACCGGAACACACCCAAACCCGACGCGATCGTCCACGACCCTCGGAAGCTGAACTTCTTCGAGGCCGAGTGCATCCCGGTGGCGAAGGCCGCCCTGGCAGTGGAAGTCGTCTCCCCCGGCTCCCGCCAGGACGACCGCGTACGCAAGCCCGCACTCTTCGGGGCACACAAGGGCCCCGTAGTACTGGCGCGTGGAACTGGACCGGGACCAGAAGCTCGCGGGGCACGAGTACTGGCTCAACGCGGACACGCTTTCCTACTTCCCCGCGCCGTCGCACCCGGTGCACTACGACAAGCTGGTCACCGAGCCGCCCTTCCCGATCGAGATCGACCTCGACGCGCTCGCAGGGTTCTGACCTCGGCGTATGCCCTCCCGCGACGCCGTCCACCGACTGGACGGCCATAGCCACCAGGCATGAGCAGTGCTACAAATGCCCGCATGGTGGAGCGTTTCGCCCGTTTTGGGCGCCCCTCCCTACGGTCACTGATCGGCAAGAGCCCCCGGAGCGTCGCCGGACAGGTCTTCGTGCTGCAGGTGGCGCTCGTGGTGCTGCTCGTGGCCGGCGCCGTCTTGGCGCTGGTCCTGCAGTCGGACCGGGACACCAAAGCCGAGGCCAAGCGCCGCTCCGTCGCCGTCGCGCAGACCTTCGCGCACGCTCCGGGCGTCGAGGCGTCGCTGCAGGCCGCAGACCCGTCGAGCGCCCTTCAGCCGCTCACCGAGGCGGGGCGCCGGGCCGCGGGCGTCGACTTCATCGTGGTCATGGACACCAACGGAATCCGCTACACCCACCCCATCCCGGACCGGATCGGCGAGCGGTTCGTGGGCCGGATCGAGCCGTCGCTGGCCGGAGAGGTCTACACCGAGAGCGTCCAGGGCCCGCTGGGCCACGAGGTACAGGCGACGGTTCCCATCCACGACGCCGATGGCAGGGTGACCGCCCTCGTCTCCTCCGGCATGAAGGTCGAGAACGTGACCAGCCAGGTGCACCGGCAGCTGCCGATCATCCTGGGCGCCGGGGCCGGCGCGCTCGTGCTGTCGACCGGCGGGATGGCGCTGGTGGGCAGGCGACTGCGACGGCAGACCCACAGCCTGGCCCCGGACGAGATGAGCCGCATGTACGAGCACCACGACGCGGTGCTGCACTCCGTGCGGGAAGGGGTGCTCATCGTCGGTGACGACGGGCTGCTGCTCCTCGCCAACGACGAGGCAAGACGGCTGCTGGAACTGTCCGCGGACGCCGAGGGGCGGCACGTCCGGGAGCTCTCCGGCCTCGACACCGAAACCGTGGCACTGCTCGTCTCCGGGCGCGAGGCCACCGACGAGGTGCACGTCGCCGGGGGACGCCTGCTGGCGGTCAACCAACGGACCACGGACCGCGACGGAGGCCCCAGGGGAACAGTGGTGACGCTCCGCGACACCACCGAGCTCCAGGCGGTGTCCGGCAGGGCACAGCTCGCCCGTGAGCGGCTGGATCTGCTGTACGACGCGGGACTGGGCATCGGCACCACCCTCGACGTGATCCGCACGGCCGACGAACTCGCGCAGGTCGCCGTCCCCCGCTTCGCCGAGTTCGTCACCGTGGACCTGGCCGACGGCGTCGTGCACGGTGACGAGCCGACCCCCACGGCGACGGACATACGACGCGTCACCGTGCGCGGCATCCGCGACGACCATCCGCTGTACGAAAGAGGCCGGCTGATCGACTTCCTGCCTTCGACACCCCAGGGACGCGGCTACGGCACCGGCCGCTCCGAGCTGGTGACCGACCTGTCGACGGCGACGGACTGGCACGAACAGGACCGGGAAACCACCCGGGACATCCTCGAGTACGGAATCCACTCGCTGATCACCGCCCCGATCCGGGCTCGCGGCGTCGTCCTGGGCATGGCCAACTTCTGGCGCGCCAAGGGGCACGACCCCTTCGACGAGGAGGACCTGTCGCTGGCGGAGGAGCTGGTGGCCCGGGCCGCCGTCAGCATCGACAACGCCCGCCGGTACACCCGCGAGCACGCCTTGGCGGTCACCCTCCAGCGCAGCCTGCTGCCGCGGGCCCTGCCCGAGCAGAGCGCCCTCGACGTCGGCTACCGCTACATCCCGGCGCAGTCGGGCGTGAGCGGTGACTGGTTCGACGTGATTCCGCTGCCGGGGAGCCGGGTGGCGCTGGTCGTCGGCGACGTGGTCGGCCACGGCCTGCACGCCGCCGCCACGATGGGACGGCTGCGTACCGCGGTGCACAACTTCTCCACGCTCGACCTGCCACCCGACGAGCTGCTGAGTCATCTGGACGACCTGGTGGGCCGTATCGACCAGGACGAGTCCTCGAGCGCGGACACAGCCGCGGAGATCGTGGGCGCCACCTGCCTGTACGCGATCTACGACCCCACGAGGCGCCGCTGCGTCATGGCGCGAGCGGGGCATCTGGCACCGGCGCTGGTCCACCGCGACGGCAGCGTGACCTTCCCCGAACTGCCGGCCGGGCCGCCCCTCGGCCTCGGCGGGATGCCGTTCCAGACGGCCGAGCTGGACCTCGACGAGGGCTCCCAGCTCGTCCTGTACACCGACGGCCTCGTGGAGGACCGCGCGCGCGACCTGGACGTGGGCATGGAGCTGCTCCGTAAGACGCTGACGGGCCACCCCGACCGGCCGCCGGAGGAGAGCTGCCAGGCCGTGCTGGACGAACTGCTGCCCGGCCGGCCCAAGGACGACGTCGCTCTCCTCATCGCGCGCACTCGGGCGCTGCCGCCGGACCGGGTCGCCGACTGGGACGTGCCTCGCGATCCGGCCGCCGTGTCGGGGATGCGTGAAGCCGTCTCCGGGAAGCTCGCGGAGTGGGGCCTGTCCGAGCTGGACTTCGCGACGGAACTCGTGCTGAGCGAGCTCGTGACCAACGCCATCCGTTACGGCTGCGGGCCGATCCATGTGCGACTGATCCGCGACCGCACGCTGATCTGCGAGGTCGCCGACGGCAGCAGCACCTCCCCGCATCTGCGGTACGCCGCGACGACCGATGAGGGAGGCCGGGGCCTGTTCCTGGTCTCGCAGATGACCGAACGCTGGGGCACCCGGTACACCCCGCAGGGCAAGGTGATCTGGGCCGAACAGGCACTGCCGGAGATCGACCCGGACGGCGACGCCTAGGCCCCGTCGTGCGGATCAGCTCGGCTGTGCGGATCGGTTCCTCTTGGCGGACCCGAGCGGGGTCTGGTGCGTGCAGGTGCAAGGCGGAGGAGGGAGTCGACGCGATGGGGGTACCCCCGCTCGAGCGATGTCGGGAGTGGGGGAGTCGGCGACCGACGACAACGCGGCAGATGTGCGTGCCGGGGCCCGCGACGCCGAGCTGATCCAAACGGCAGAGCCTCGCTCCGCGCCGGCGGGCGGGCGGCGCAGAGGGCGGGAAGCGCTGTCGGGACGGACGGCCCCGACACCGTGTCCGGCGGCGGTGGCTCGGCGCCCGCGGGCGGCAGTTCGATCGTGAACTGCGTACGGCCCGGCTCGCTCTCGACGTCGATACGGCCGCCGTGCGCGGACGCGATCGCCGCCGCGATGGCGAGGCCGAGACCGGAGCCGCCGTTGCGCGGGCCACCGCGGGCCCGGGAGGTGTCGGCGCGGGTGAACCGGTCGAAGACCTGTGGGAGGAGGTCGGGCGGGATGCCCGGGCCGTCGTCGCGGACCCGGATCGCGCAGCGGCCGGCGCCGGTCTCCACGGAGGCGACCACCGTCGTGCCCGGCGGGGTGTGGATCCTTGCGTTGGCTAGGAGGCCCGCCACCACCTGATGCAGCCGGGCCTCGTCGCCCAGGATCAACGGGGCCTCGTCGAGGCGGAGTTCGAGCTGCCAGTCATGGTCTCCCCCGGCGATCCGCGCCTCCCACACGGCCTCGGCGACCAGCGCCGCCACATCCACCTCGGCGGACTGCAGGGGACGGCCCTCGTCCAGCCGGGCCAGCAGCAACAGGTCCTCCACCAGGCCCGTCATCCGGGCCGACTCGGCCGAGACGCGGCGCCAGGCGAGCATCGGCTCGATCCGGCCGGTGCCGCGGTTCATGAGTTCGGCGTACCCGGCGATCGAGGCGAGCGGGGTACGCAGTTCGTGGCTGGCGTCGGCGAGGAAGCGGCGCATGCGTTCCTCGGTGCGCCGGCGTGCGGTGAGGGAGGACTCGACGTGGTCGATCATGCGGTTGAGGGCGGCGCCGACCTGGCCCGCCTCGCTGTCGGGGTCGGTGTCCCGGGCCGGGACGCGGGTGAGGCCGGTGACCTCGCCGCGGTCGAGCAGGGCGCGGGAGACCTCGGCGGCGGTGGCGGCGACCCGGCCCAGGGGGCGCAGCTGGCGTCGTATGACCACCGTGCAGACGCAGCCCGCCACGAGGAGCCCGGCCACCGCGACGGCGGCCTCGGCGACGACCAGTCCGCCGATCATGCGCTGGACGTCTTCCATGGGCAGCCCGGCGAGTACCCGGACGTCGCCGCTTTCGACGGCGGTGAGCCGGTAGGTGCCGAGCCCCGGCACGGTCCGCGTGTGCTTGGAGCCGTCCGTCGCGATGTTCGCCAGAGCGGCGGTCTGTGCGGCCGTGAGGCTCTTCGGAGCGGCGCCCTGGCTGACGACCTCGGCGACCACGATCCTGCCGTCCTCCGCGAGGCGGGCGGCGAGCATGCCGGTGGAGTGGCCGTTCTCGTTGAGGAAGCCCAGGTCGTCCTCGATCCCCGGGTGCAGCGAGGCCCCGCCCAGGCTGCGCGAGGCGGCCGCCGCGACCCGGCCGTCCAGGTCGCCCATGAGGTAGGCGCGTTGGACGAAGGCGGTGGTCAGCCCCATCGTGGCGCAGACGGGAACGAGGGTGGCGCTGACGAGGACGAGCAGGCGGGTGCGCAGCGAGCGGGTACGCAGCCGTGGGCGGTGCACGGAGGTCCGCTCCTGCGGTCGGATGCGACGCGGGCGCAGGCTCATCTCCCGTCCTCCACCGGCCGGATGGCGTGGCCGGGCCCGCGCACGGTGTGGATCAGTGCCGCCCGGCCCCTGTCGAACTTGCGGCGGCGGCAGGAGAGCACGTCGGTGAGCGCGGGCTCGTCGTCGACGATGAGCCCGCGGACGCGGCCGTTTCGGAACCCTGCGGTGCCAGTCATGTCCGGATCGTGTCCCGGTCCGCTGAGGGAACCCTGTGTTCCACCTGAGGGTGGGTGATGACCTGCGGTTTCCCGGCGCGGACATGGCGGAGGGCCGCACCCCCGTCGCCGGGGATGCGGCCCTCCGCAGGGCTCTCGACTGCCCTGCCGTACCGCTTGCTTGACCGCTTACTTGCGGATCAGGGAGCGCAGCACGTACTGCATGATGCCGCCGTTGCGGTAGTAGTCGGCCTCACCGGGGGTGTCGATGCGGACGACCGCGTCGAACTCGACGCCCGTGTCGGTGGTGACCTTGACCGTGCGCGGCGTGGTGCCGTTGTTGAGCTCCTCGACGCCGGTGAAGGAGAAGGTCTCCTCGCCGGTCAGACCGAGGGACTCGGCGTTGGCACCCTCCGGGAACTGGAGCGGGAGCACGCCCATGCCGATGAGGTTCGAGCGGTGGATGCGCTCGTACGACTCGGCGATGACGGCCTTGACGCCGAGGAGCGCGGTGCCCTTGGCGGCCCAGTCGCGGGACGAGCCGGAGCCGTACTCCTTGCCCGCGAGGACGACGAGCGGGAT
This sequence comes from Streptomyces sp. R11, assembly GCF_041051905.1. NCBI lineage: Bacteria > Bacillati > Actinomycetota > Actinomycetes > Kitasatosporales > Streptomycetaceae > Streptomyces > Streptomyces sp. R11. The sequence continues at coordinate 7,001,921 of NZ_CP163432.1, read as the reverse complement.
GCCCTGCTCGATGTAGTTGCGGGAGGCGTCGTAGATGAACGACACCGGACCGCCGTCCTGGGTGAAGTCGCGGGTGTAGCCGCCCTCGGTGCCCGGCGCGATCTGGTTGCGCAGGCGGATGTTGGCGAACGTGCCGCGGATCATGACCTCGTGGTTGCCTCGGCGCGAGCCGTAGGAGTTGAAGTCACGACGCTCCACACCGTGCTCGGTGAGGTACTTGCCGGCCGGGGTGTCGGCCTTGATGGCACCGGCCGGGGAGATGTGGTCGGTGGTGACCGAGTCGCCCAGCTTGGCCAGGACGCGGGCGCCCGTGATGTCGGAGACCGGGGTGGTCTCCATCGTCATGCCCTCGAAGTACGGGGGCTTGCGGACGTACGTCGACTCCGCGTCCCACTCGAAGGTGTTGCCGGTCGGGATCGGCAGGGCCTGCCACTGGGCGTCGCCCGCGAAGACGTCCTGGTAGGACTTGTTGAACATGTCCTCGCCGATGGCGTTGGCCACGACGTCGTTGACCTCGGCCTCGGTGGGCCAGATGTCGGTCAGGTGGACCGGCTTGCCGTCCTGGTCGACACCGAGCGCGTCCTTGGTGATGTCCACCTTCATGGAGCCCGCGATGGCGTACGCGACGACCAGCGGCGGGGAGGCCAGGTAGTTCATCTTGACGTCGGGGTTGATACGGCCCTCGAAGTTCCGGTTGCCGGAGAGGACCGAGGTGACCGCGAGGTCGTGGTCGTTGACGGCCTTGGAGACCTCCTCCGGCAGCGGGCCGGAGTTGCCGATGCAGGTGGTGCAGCCGTAGCCGACGAGGTTGAAGCCGACCTTGTCGAGGTACGGGGTCAGGCCCGCCTTGTCGAAGTAGTCGGTGACGACCTTCGAACCCGGGGCGAGGGTGGTCTTGACCCACGGCTTGCGGGTCAGGCCCTTCTCGACCGCCTTCTTGGCCACCAGGGCGGCGGCGACCATGACGTACGGGTTCGAGGTGTTGGTGCAGGAGGTGATGGCCGCGACCGTGACCGCACCGTGGTCGATCTCGTACGTCGAGCCGTCGGGGGCGGTGACGGTGACCGGGTTGGACGGGGCGCCGTTCGGGGCGACGGCCGGCGAGTCGGAGGCCGGGAAGGACTCCTTGCCGGACTCGTCCACGGAGTCGACGTAGTTGAGGACGTCCTGGGAGAACTGCTGGGCGGCGTTGGCCAGGACGATACGGTCCTGCGGGCGCTTCGGGCCGGCGATCGACGGGACGACCGTCGACAGGTCCAGCTCCAGCTTCTCGGAGAAGTCCGGCTCGGCGGCCGGGTCCAGCCAGAGGCCCTGCTCCTTGGCGTACGCCTCGACCAACGCGAGCTGCTGGGCGTCACGGCCGGTCAGCTTCAGGTACTTGATGGTCTCGCCGTCGATCGGGAAGATCGCGGCGGTGGAGCCGAACTCCGGCGACATGTTGCCGATGGTGGCGCGGTTGGCCAGCGAGGTGGCGGCGACGCCCTCGCCGTAGAACTCGACGAACTTGCCGACCACACCGTGCTTGCGGAGCATCTCGGTGATGGTCAGCACGAGGTCGGTGGCGGTGGTGCCGGGCTTGAGCTCACCGGTCAGCTTGAACCCGACGACGCGCGGGATGAGCATGGAGACCGGCTGGCCGAGCATCGCGGCCTCGGCCTCGATGCCGCCGACGCCCCAGCCGAGGACGCCGAGGCCGTTGACCATGGTGGTGTGCGAGTCGGTGCCGACGAGGGTGTCGGGGTAGGCCTGGCCGTTACGGACCATGACCGTGCGCGCCAGGTGCTCGATGTTCACCTGGTGGACGATGCCGGTGCCGGGCGGGACCACCTTGAAGTCGTCGAAGGCGGTCTGGCCCCAGCGCAGGAACTGGTAGCGCTCGCGGTTGCGGCCGTACTCCAGCTCGACGTTCTGCGCGAAGGCCTCGTTGGTGCCGAACTTGTCGGCGATGACGGAGTGGTCGATGACCAGCTCGGCCGGGGAGAGCGGGTTGACCTTCGCGGGGTCGCCGCCGAGCTCCTTCACGGCCTCACGCATGGTCGCGAGGTCCACGACACAGGGCACGCCGGTGAAGTCCTGCATGATCACGCGGGCCGGCGTGAACTGGATCTCCTGCGACGGCTGGGCCTGGGAGTCCCAGCTGCCGAGGGCGCGGATGTGGTCGGCGGTGATGTTCGCGCCGTCCTCGGTGCGGAGGAGGTTCTCCAGCAGCACCTTCAGGCTGTAGGGGAGGCGCGCGGAGCCCTCGACCTTGTCCAGCCGGAAGATCTCGTACGACTCGTCGCCCACCTGCAGCGTGCTGCGGGCGTCGAAGCTGTTCGCCGACACGACAGTCTCCTTCATTGATGTGCGCGTACCACCACGATCCTGCCGCCACGGCTACTTGGCCGATCCGCTAAGGTAAGGCTAAGTTAGGTAACCCTTACCGCGAGACCGGTGGCGCCGCGCGGCTGCGGTGCACCTCGGCAGATATCTCGATGTCGAGATAACTCTAGTACATGGGGCCGGGATGGTCATGCCCGGGGCTTCGGCATGCCTCCTTTTCCTTGGCTTCCCTGGGTCCCGCAGGTCCCCATTGCATGACCATGCGAGATGATGCATACTCTTCCTATGAGCAAGGTCCTCACCTCCCTCCCCACCGGCGAGCGCGTCGGCATCGCCTTCTCCGGCGGCCTCGACACTTCGGTCGCGGTTGCCTGGATGCGCGACAAGGGCGCCGTTCCGTGCACCTACACCGCCGACATCGGCCAGTACGACGAGCCCGACATCGCCTCGGTGCCCGGCCGCGCGAAGACCTACGGCGCCGAGGTCGCGCGCCTGGTCGACTGCCGCGCGGCGCTGGTCGAGGAGGGGCTGGCGGCGCTGACCTGCGGCGCGTTCCACATCCGCTCGGGCGGGCGTGCCTACTTCAACACCACGCCGCTCGGCCGCGCGGTCACCGGCACCCTGCTCGTACGCGCGATGCTCGAGGACGACGTCCAGATCTGGGGCGACGGCTCGACCTTCAAGGGCAACGACATCGAGCGGTTCTACCGCTACGGCCTGCTCGCCAACCCGAACCTGCGGATCTACAAGCCCTGGCTGGACGCGGACTTCGTGACCGAGCTCGGCGGCCGCAAGGAGATGTCGGAGTGGCTGGTCGCGCACCAGCTGCCCTACCGCGACAGCACGGAGAAGGCCTACTCCACCGACGCCAACATCTGGGGCGCCACCCACGAGGCCAAGACGCTGGAGCACCTGGACACCGGCATCGAGACCGTCCAGCCCATCATGGGTGTGCGGTTCTGGGACCCGTCTGTCGAGATCGCCGCAGAGGACGTGACGATCGGCTTCGAGCAGGGCCGCCCGGTCACCATCAACGGCAAGGAGTTCGCCTCCCCCGTCGACCTGGTGATGGAGGCCAATGCCATCGGCGGCCGCCACGGCCTCGGCATGTCGGACCAGATCGAGAACCGGATCATCGAGGCCAAGAGCCGCGGCATCTACGAGGCGCCCGGCATGGCCCTGCTGCACGCCGCGTACGAGCGCCTGGTCAACGCGATCCACAACGAGGACACCCTCGCCCAGTACCACAACGAGGGCCGGCGTCTCGGCCGCCTCATGTACGAGGGCCGCTGGCTGGACCCGCAGGCGCTGATGATCCGCGAGTCGCTGCAGCGGTGGGTCGGCGCGGCCGTCACCGGCGAGGTCGCCCTCCGCCTGCGGCGCGGCGAGGACTACTCGCTCCTCGACACCACCGGCCCGGCGTTCAGCTACCACCCGGACAAGCTGTCCATGGAGCGCACCGAGGACTCCGCGTTCGGCCCGGTGGACCGGATCGGCCAGCTCACCATGCGCAACCTCGACATCGCCGACTCGCGCGCCAAGCTGGAGCAGTACGCCGGGATCGGCCTGATCGGCACCGGCAGCCCCGCCGTCGGCGCCGCCCAGGCGGCCGCGACCGGTCTGATCGGCAGCATGCCGGAGGGCGGCGCCGAGGCCATCGCCTCGCGCGGCGAGGTCTCCGAGGAGGACGCGCTGCTGGACCGCGCGGCGATGGAGTCGGGCACGGACTGATCGAGCACGGACTGATCGGGCACGGACTGCTCCGGCACGAGGGAACGGACCACCGGGAAGGCCGGCTGGGCGCTGTGTGCGCCGAGCCGGCCTTTCCGCTGGTCCCGACATGCCATCAGTTCGCCAAGTCGGGGTAACCGAGAGGTACGCATCGCAACCCCGACGGGAGGCCTCCATGCCCCTCACTTTCCGCAAGAGTTTTCGGATCCTGCCCGGCGTACGGCTGAACATCAACCGGCGCTCCTGGTCCATCACCACCGGCGGCAAGCACGGACCGCGCCGCACACACAGCAGCACCGGACGTCGTACGACATCGATGGATTTGCCCGGACCTTTCGGGTGGCGTCGCACCCGTAACACCAGGCGGCGTTGACGGCATGTCACCCGAATGGACCCCCCTGTGATGTGCCATCTCATATCTGAGATAGCCTCAACCTCATGGCAGACGACTACCTCGTACGCATCGGCAGGCTCATCCGTGACGCCCGGCAACATCGGGGCTGGACACAGACGCAGCTGGCCGAGGCGCTCGGCACCTCCCAGAGCGCCGTCAATCGCATCGAGCGCGGCAACCAGAACATCAGCCTTGAGATGATCGCCCGAATCGGCGAGGCCCTCGACAGCGAGATCGTGTCGCTGGGCTACGCCGGTCCGATGCATCTGAGGGTCGTCGGCGGACGTCGGCTGTCCGGTTCCATCGATGTCAAGACCAGCAAGAACGCCTGCGTGGCCCTGCTGTGCGCCTCGCTGCTCAACAAGGGGCGCACAGTGCTGCGCCGGGTCGCCCGCATCGAGGAGGTGTACCGCCTCCTGGAGGTGCTCAACTCCATCGGTGTGCGCACCCGTTGGATCAACGGCGGCGTCGACCTGGAGATCGTGCCGCCGGCCGAGCTGGACATGGGCGCCATCGACGCCGAGGCGGCCGTGCGCACCCGCTCCATCATCATGTTCCTCGGCCCGCTGCTGCACCGCATGAACCACTTCAAGCTGCCGTACGCCGGCGGCTGCGACCTCGGCACGCGGACCATCGAGCCGCACATGATCGCCCTGCGCCGGTTCGGCCTTGACGTCGCGGCGACCGAGGGGCAGTACCACGCCGTGGTGGACCGCGGCGTACGTCCCGACCGGCCGATCGTGCTGACCGAGCGCGGCGACACCGTGACCGAGAACGCCCTGCTGGCCGCCGCGCGGCACGACGGCGTCACGGTCATCCGCAACGCCTCGTCCAACTACATGGTCCAGGACCTCTGCTTCTTCCTGGAGACGCTCGGCGTCCGGGTCGAGGGCATCGGCACGACCACGCTCACCGTGCACGGCGTGCCGAACATCGACGTCGACGTGGACTACTCGCCATCCGAGGACCCGGTCGAGGCGATGAGCCTGCTGGCCGCCGCCGTGGTCACCGAGTCGGAGCTGACGGTGTGCCGGGTGCCGATCGAGTTCCTGGAGATCGAGCTGGCGGTCCTGGAGGAGATGGGCCTCGACCACGACCGTACGCCCGAGTACTTCGCGGACAACGGCCGTACCCGGCTGGTGGACCTCACCGTCCGGCCCTCCAAGCTCGAGGCGCCGATCGACAAGATCCACCCGATGCCGTTCCCGGGCCTGAACATCGACAACGTCCCGTTCTTCGCGGCCATCGCCGCCGCCGCGCAGGGCAAGACGCTGATCCACGACTGGGTCTACGACAACCGCGCGATCTATCTGACGGACCTCAACCGCCTCGGCGGCCGACTGCAGTTGCTGGACCCGCACCGCGTCCTGGTCGAGGGCCCGACCCGCTGGCGCGCCGCCGAGATGATGTGCCCGCCCGCCCTGCGGCCCGCCGTGGTCGTGCTGCTGGCGATGATGGCGGCGGAGGGCACGTCCGTGCTGCGCAACGTCTATGTCATCAACCGTGGTTACGAGGACCTCGCGGAGCGGCTGAACTCCATCGGGGCGCAGATCGAGATCTTCCGGGACATCTGAACCCTCATCTGCGACAGGCCGCCGCACCTTGCCTGACCTGCACTGATGCGGGAAGGGGTGCGGCGGCACCTGTACCGGCCCTCTCCGGGACTTCGGGCCAGGACCTGGCTTCCGACGCAGGCCGCTCCGTTTTCCGGGGAGGCGCGTTGGGCCTCCTGCCCGGTGGTGTGTCGTCAGCTGGCGACGGCAGAGTCCCACAGGGGCGTGAACTCGGCTGGTGAGGAGATGGCCTTGGGGCGGCACCTGTGCAGGAGAGGTCCGTCGGTGCTCGCGTTGAGGATGTCGGCCTGCAGCCACTGAAGTTCCTGCGAAGGCTCCAGGCCCAGTTCGCGTCTGAGGACGGCGTAGAGGTTCTGGTAGGCCTGCAGGGCCTCGGCCCGGGGCGCGGGCCTCCGGCTGGAGCACGCGGAGTGCTCGGTGGACGACATCCGCAAGATGGTCACCAGGGTCCTGGGGGAGCCCTCGTTCCAGAGGGCTTCGGAGGCGCTGCGCCAGGACATCCTCGCCTCCCCCAGCCCGGCCGAAGTGGTGCCGGTCCTCGAACGTCTGGTGGCGGAGTACCGCGCAACCATCTGAACTCTCCAGCGACCAGGGCCAGTTAGAGCGTTCTTTCTACCGACCGTGCTAGCCTGAGGACTAGTTAGAACGATCTATCCAATATGGAAGTGAGTAAGGGGTCTTCGTGCAGAAGCAGCCGGTTACCGTCATCGGGCTGGGCCCGATGGGGCACGCGATGGCCAGCACGTTCATCGACAACGGCCACCAGGTGACCGTGTGGAACCGGACCGCGAGCAGGGCAGACGATCTCGTGGTCAAGGGAGCCGTGCTGGCGCCCAGCCCGGCGGAGGCCTTGTCGGCCGGTGAGGTGGTGGTCCTCAGCCTGACGGACTACGACGCGATGTACGCCATCCTGGAACCCGCCACGCACGCGTTGTCGGGCAAGGTCGTCGTCAACCTCAGTTCGGACACCCCGGAGAAGGCACGGGAGGCAGCCAAGTGGGCGGCCCGCCACGGCGCCGAGTACCTCACGGGTGGCGTGCAGGCTTCTCCCACGGGTATCGGTGAGCCGGAATCCTTCACCTTCTACAGCGGCCCCCGGCACGTGTTCGAGGCGGTCAAGGGGACGCTGGAGGTACTCACCAAGACCGACTACCGGGGTGAGGACCCCGGGCTGGCCGCGCTGTACTACCAGCTCCAGCTGGACCTCTTCTGGACGACCGCGCTCGCGTACCTGCACGCGCTCGCGGTGGCCGACGCCAACGGGATCAGCGCACAGGACATGCTGCCGTACCTCTCCGGCACGGTGGCCTCGATGCCGGACTTCTTCGGCTTCTACACGCCCCGCATCGACGCGGGCGAACACCCGGGCGATGTCGACAGGTTGGCCATGGGCGTCGCCAGCGTCGACCATGTGGTGCAGACCGCCAAGGACGCAGGCGTCGACGCCGCACTGCCCGCCGCGGTCCTGGAGATCTTCCGGCGGGGCGTCGACGCGGGATACGCGGCGGACAGCTTCACCAGCCTGATCGAGACCTTCAAGAAGCCCACGGTCTGAACCGCTTCGAGGGCGCGCGTGCACACGGTCGGTGTGCACGCGCGCCCTCGACGTGTGCTCACCCCTGCCCGGCAGCCACCCCGCGGACACCGTCGATCAGCCGGGCGAGGTGCCTGCCCGCGGCTTCCAACGGCTCCTTGCTCCTGGTCACCTGGGCCGTCAGCTCGGCGCCCTCCAGGGTGCTGATCACGGTGTGAGCGAGGGCGCGGGCGTCGTCCTCGGCCAACCCCGACTCCTTCAGCCTGTCGAAGACCTGGGCATGCCAGCGCGTGAACGCCTCCGCCGCCGCCGCCTGGATCTGGGGGAAGCGGCCGGACGCGCCCAGCGCCGTGGTGGTGATGGGGCAGCCATCCATCCAGTCCGACGCGCGCAGCCCCTCCGCGAGTCTGCGGGTGAGGAGCGCGATCGCCGCGGCCGGGTCCTCCTCCTCGTCGAACACGGCACGCAGTTCGTCGACGAACTCCCGGTTGCCGCGATCGAGCGCCTCGAGGGCCAGCTCCAGTTTGCCGCCCGGGAAGAAGTGATAGACCGAGCCGAGCGTCGCGCCGGCCTCGGCCGAGACCTGCTTGATCCCGGTGCCGTCGTATCCCTGGCGTTGCATCAGTCGCGAGGCCGCCCGGGCGATGCGTTCACGGGTGGCGATGACGGGCTCGGGGGCTTCCGCCGACCGCTTCTCGTCACTCATGGGCTTCGTCTTCACAGTGCGAGGTTACCAGGTAGAGCGTTCTTTCCAGGGTTGTCGGTCGTCATGCCCCGAGCCGGAATTCCCGGCTCATTGACGGTGGCCCGATACGGTGCTCGCGAACCAAGAAGAGCGCAATTACCCCTTCCGCACTGACCGTTGAACAGAAAAAGGGCCGAATGGTCGCCAAGGAGAAGGATTTCCTGAAGGTGCTCGATGCGATTCGAGAAATCGCTCCGACCCTCCGAGGCAACGGCAGAAGTGCCTAGGAGGAGAACTGGCTTCCGCAGGCCAACCTCGAACTGCTGGAGAAGGCCGGCCTGCGCCTCAACGCGGCCGTCATCGGCTTCTGGCTACGCCCCACCCTGAAGGCCCCCCGGTGGCTACACCGAACCCCTCCGTGAACTCCTCGACCTCACCAGCAGCGGCGTACTCCGACCGGTCACCGGCCCGAGCTACCCGCTGGCTGAGGCCCGGCGCGCTCACGAGGACCTACTGGCACGCCGCACCGCCGGCAAGGTCACCCTGCAGCCGTGAACCACTCAAAGCCCGGTCAAAAGAGCGCCGGCCGCATGACATACCCACGCCCCCGCCCTTTGCCTCCACCCCACCCCCACGCCACGATCAACCACGGCACACCACACCCCTGAACGTGACCGGGCCGGCCGAATCCCCCGTCGTGTCGGCCCGGCCACCACTCTCCCGTAGAGGGCGCTCACGACGTGGGCGCCCCCCGTCCGATGCCATGGTCAGTCGTCCGGGATCCCGGTGCCGCTGAGGGCCGGGACCGTCCGCTCCGGGCGGGTCAGGGAGCGGGCGCCGAGGCGGAACTGGTCGAGTTTGTCGATGATGGTCTGGCCGACCGGGGTGTGGCCCCAGATGCTGATGCCCTGGTGGGTGCTGGGTTGCCAGGTGGTCTCGTCGACGACGACGGGGTTCCAGCCGACCTCCCACTCGAAGCCCGAGGGGGTGCGGGCGTAGTAGGAGAGCTCCTTGTCGTTGGTGTGCCGGCCGACGGAAAGGACCATGTCGAAGCCGAGTTCGTGGACGCGGTCGTAGCTGCGGGCGAGGTCGTCCAGCGTGGCCACCTGGACGTTGAGGTGCTGGACGCGGGTGCGGACCGGGTCGATGGGCAGGCCCCGGACGGCGGCGACGGCGATGGAGTGGTGGCGTTCATTGACGCGCAGGAAGCGGATCTTGAGCTTGACGCCGCTGATCGTCTCGTCGATGTAGTCGGTGAGGCGGGCGTCGAAGACGGTGTTGAAGTAGCCGCGCATCAGGGTCGGTCGGGTCGAGGTGATGGCGACATGGCCCATGCCGGCGTCACCCGTGACCCAGCCGGACGCGAGCATCCGCAGGGGTTCCGGGGAGATCACCGGGGTGGTGTAGATCTCCTGGGTGATGCCCTTGGGGCCGGGAAAGCGCAGGAGGCGTTCGACGCCGCGCAGCCTCGCCTCCTCGGCGGTGCCCTCCGCGACGGGGACGCCGTGGGCGCGGACGCGGGCCTCGATCTGCTCGAAGGTGGTGTGGTCGTCGAGGTGCCAGCCGATGGCGACGACATCCTCGGCCGGGCCCCGGCGCAGCAGGAAGCGGCACACGTGGTCGTCGATGCGGAAGCGCATCAGGCCGGTGTCCAGGTCGTCGAGGTGCATGCCGATGGCGTCGGTGCCGAAGCGGCGCCAGTCGGCGAAGCGGTTGGTCTCGACGACGAGGTAGCCGAGGCGGACCGCACCGAAGACGGACGGGGCGTCGTACCCCTGGTACGTGGTCATCGCCGGCCCGCCAGGAAGTCGGCGCAGATCCGGTTGAACAGCTCGGCCCGCTCGAACTGCACCCAGTGCCCGGTGTTGGCGACCTCGTACAGATCGCAGTTGGGCATGCGGTCGGCCAGCATCCGGCCGCCCGAGGGCCGGTTGACCTTGTCGGCGGCGCCCCAGAGCACCAGGGTCGGCACCGGCAGCCGGGACAGGCGGGCGTCGCGGGTGAAGTCCATCCTCCACAGCGTGCGCAGCGCGTTCGGGCCGGACGGCCGGCGCAGCGGCGGGGCCGCGATCACCTCCGGGTCGATGCTCGCCTCGTAGCGGGTGTCGATCACGGAGTCCGGGACGTCGGCGGCGTTGAAGACGAGGTAGGTGCGGATGAACCTCTCGAGCTTCAGGCGCGAAGGGCCGTCCCCGGCGTAGTAGTTGAGGAGGCTGCTCAGACCGGGGGTCGGCAGGGCGCGGGTGGTGCCGATGCCGCCGGGGCCCATCAGCACCATGCGGGCGACACGGTCGGGCGTGTCCAGGGCGAGGCGCAGGGCGCAGGCACCACCGTAGGAGTTGCCGACCAGGTGGGCCTTGTCCAGGCCGAGTTCGTCGAGCAGGCCGCGGATGCCGGCGGCGAGGTGCCCGAACGGGTCGGCGGCGTCCACGCCCTTGGTGCTGCGTCCGTAGCCGGGCAGGTCGGGGACGATGACCCGGTACTCCTCCGCCAGCTCGGCGATGTTGCGGGTGTAGTTGGAGACGCCGGAGGCGCCTGGGCCGCCGCCGTGCAGCAGCAGGACGGGCGGGCCGTCGCCGGTCTCCGCGACGAAGATTTTCCTGCCGTGGACGTCGAGCAGCCGTTCCCGCATCGGCGGGGGCGCGGTGTGTGTGGTCATGGCGTTCCTTGGGTGGCGGTCGAGGTGGTCGTACGCGGGGCCGGTGCGAACCCGGCCGGGGGCGGCGGGAGTTGGGCGGCCGAGGGGGCGGCGGCGTAGACGTAGGCGTCGGGGCGCAGGGCGAGGGTGGCGGCGCGGCGCTCGGTCATCCAGGGCAGCAGCACACCCTCGTCGTCGACGACCGTGCCTGGCGCCGGACGTGAGCCGGCCGACAGGACGGTCAGGGAGGGGACACGGCAGCGGTCCCACGCGGGCTGCGGGGTGGGCGGTTCGCCGTGCAGGAGGAGCCAGCGCCCGTCGAGCACATCGTCCAGGCGGACCCGGGTGCCGTCGGGGCCGGTCACCCAGGGCTGGGGTATCTGGTGCCCGGCGGCCTTGGTGCGGGGGCGGGCCTGCAGGCCCTCGGCGTAGTGGGCGGCGGGGATCCAGTTGGAGTCCTGCAGGAGGTTGGCGAAGCCGGGGACGCGGTTCAGGAACGGAAGCACCCAGTCCCGGACCCGGGTGACCGCCGGCCGCCGTTCGGTGATGATCCGGCCGACGAACACCGCCCGCTTGGTGATCTCCTTGACGTGCGGCTTGCGCTCCGTCTCGTAGCTGTCGAGCACCGATTCGGGCAACTCGCCGCGCAGCACGGCGTCGAGCTTCCAGCACAGGTTGGCCACGTCGCGCACCCCGGCCGCCATGCCCTGCCCGATCCACGGCGGCATCGCGTGGGCCGCGTCACCGGCGAGGAAGACCCGGCCCACCCGGAAGCGGGCGGCGAAGCGGACGTGGTGGCTGTAGACGGTGGCCCGCAGGATCTTGATCTGGTGTCGGCCGATCCCGTATCGGGACACCAGCGCGTGGATCGCCTCGTCGGTGGTCAGGTGCTCCTCGTCGTCGCCCGGCAGGATCGGGAACTCCCACCGGTGGTGTCCCAGCGGAGTCGGACAGTCCACCGCCGGGCGGCCCGCGTCGCAGCGGAAGCGCAGCCGGTCGTGGTCCGGCCACGGCTCGATCATCTTCGTGTCGATGACGACCCAGCGGTCCTCGTACGTCCGTCCCTCGTAGCCCACGTTGAGCTGCGCGCGGGTGAGGCTGGAGCCGCCGTCGGCCGCGATGACGTACCTGGCGTGCAGCCGCCGTACGGAGTCGTCGGCGGTTCCCGCCACCGTCAGCTCCACCTCGGCTCCGTCCGTGGTCTGGCGCAGCCGCAGGCACTCGTGCCGCAGCAGCACCTCGACGTTGGGGTAGCGGTCGACCCCGTCACGCAGGACCTGCTCCAGCGCGGGCTGGTAGATGAACATCTGCGGCGGGTGACCGTGGCCCCGCGGGGTGGGGTGTGCGCTGAGGATCGTGCGGCCCCGCGCGTCGACGAAGTCCAGCGGCCGGTCGGCCAGCATGTCCAGCTTCAGCCGCTCGGCCAGGCCGGCGCGCTGCCAGATCCGCAGGACCTCCTCGTCGGTGGAGATCGCCCGGGCCCGGGAGTAGATCTCGGCGTCCCGCTCCAGCGCGACGACCCGCAGGCCGGCCGCGCCCAGCAGGTTCGCCGCGGTCACCCCCGTCGGCCCGTACCCGATCACCGCCACGTCGTACGTGTCTTGGGCGGCCCTGCTCCCGGCACTGATCCCACTCACCAGGACACCTCACTGTCGTCACTGTCGCGGCTCTTTGTTGTAGCGTTTACTCCAATTGGAATGGCCGCTACGGTAAGCTCGGCGTCCGGGGCGGTCAAGTGCCGGCACGACGGGAAAGGCGTCTCCCATGACCAGGCCGCAGACCAGGCCGCAGACCAGGCCGCAGGCGGCGCGCAAGAAGCGTGCAAACGGGTTGGAGTCGCGGCAGCGCATCCTCGACGCCGCCGTCGAGATCGCGGGCGAGCGCGGGTACGAGGGCACGTCGATCGCGACGGTCAGCGCCCGGTGCGGGCTGCCGGCGAGCTCGATCTACTGGCACTTCAAGGACAAGGACGACCTGATCGCGGCGGTCATCGAGCGCAGCTTCACGACCTGGCTGGCGGCCGTCGAACTGCCCGGCGAGGACACCGGCACACCACTGGAGCGGGTCATGGCGATGGCGGCGAACGTGGCGAAGTCCCTGGTCGACGCCCCCGACTTCCTGCGTCTCGGCCTGATGCTCGCCCTGGAGCGGCGGCCTGCCGAGCGCCGGGGACGGACCGTGTTCCGCCAGGTCCGTGACCTGTCCCGGCAGCGGATATCGGACATGATCGGCACCCTGTTCCCGGCCCTGGACGAGGACGCCGTGCGCATCCTGACCACGTACTCGGTGGCCTGTGCCGACGGGCTGTTCGTGCAACGCGAGGTGGAGGGCGACTGCGTCGACCTGGTGGCGATGTTCGAGCTGCATGCGCGGCTCGTGCACGACGCGGCGGTCCGTATGGCGGGGAGGAGTGAGGGATGAGCCTGACCTACGTCCAGCTCGAGGAGGCAGCCCGGCTGCTGCGGGAGGCGGAGCACCATGCGGTGCCGATCGACCCGCTGTCTGCCCGGCTTCCCGGCCTCGACCTGGCCCACGCCTACGCCGTCCAGCGCGACAACGTCTCCTGGCGGCTGGCCGACGGGGCGACGGTCATCGGGCACAAGGTCGGCCTCACGTCCCCGGCCATGCGGCGGCTGCTCGGCGTCGACGAACCCGACTTCGGGCATCTGCTGGACGACATGGTCCACCATGACGGTGCGCCTGTCTTCGCTGCCCACTACTGCCGGCCCCGGATCGAACCGGAGATCTGCTTCCACCTCACCGAACGGCTGTCCGAGCCCGGTGTCACGGTCGAGGACGTGCTCAGGGCGACCGATGCCGTCGCGCCCGCGCTGGAGATCGTCGACAGCCGGATCCGGGACTGGCGGATCACCCTCGTCGACACGGTCGCCGACAACGCCTCCGCCGCCGGCCTCGTCTGCGGCCCGTGGATCCCGGTCCGGGACGCGCCCGACCTCGCCGCCGTCACCGCCGACCTGATCGTGGACGGCGAGTTGGCCGGGTCGGGCAGCGGGCGCGAGGTGCTGGGCCACCCCGCGGCAGCGGTCGCCTGGCTGGCCAACACCCTCGCCGCGTTCGGCGCCGCTCTGGAACCCGGCCATGTCGTGCTGCCCGGCGCCATGACGAGGGCCCCCTTCGTCAGGGCGGGCCAGAAGATCGAGGCGCGGTTCGAAGGCCTGGGGACGGTGTCGGTGACCTTCGTGTGAGGGCCGCACAACTTCCTTGAACGGCCGAGGAATTCGTCCACTTCCGTGCACAGACCGCTCGTGAAGCAGACCCGCTCCCCGAGAAACCCGAGAGAGTCGCCCCATGACCACCGCACCCCGCCGGATCGACGTCCACCAGCACCTCGTCCCGCCCCTTTATCGCGATGCCCTCGCCAAGGCCGGTATCACGGAGGCGGGCGGCCGTGCCCTGCCCGGCTGGAGCGCCGACGCCGCGCTGGAGGCGATGGACCTGCTCGGCACCGAGACCGCGATCCTCTCGGTCTCGACCCCCGGCACCGGCTTCCTCACCGACCCCGGCGAGGCGGCCGGCCTGGCCCGGCGGCTCAACGACTTCTCCGCCGGCGTCGCAGCCGAACACCCCACCCGCCTCGGCTGGTTCGCCACCCTGCCGATGCCCGACGGCGAGGCGGCGGCGAAGGAGGCCGAGCGGGCTCTCGCCGAGCTGGCCGCCGACGGGGTCACCCTGCTCGCCAACAACCGGGGCAGCTACCTCGGAAGCGAGGGCCAAGAGCCCCTGTGGCGGGTCCTCGACGAGCACGGTGCCGTGGTGTTCGTCCACCCGGCCGACCTCCCCGCCCCAGCCGTCGACGGCATCCCCCCGTTCGCCGCCGACTTCCTCCTCGACACCACCCGCGCCGCCTACCTCCTCGTACGCAACGGCATCCCGCGCCGCCACCCGAACATCCGGTTCGTGCTGAGCCACGGCGGCGGCTTCCTGCCGTACGCCTCCCACCGCATGGCCGTCGCCCTCGCCAGTGACATCGGACGCAGCCCCCGCGACATCCTGGACGACTTCCGCGGCTTCTACTTCGACACCGCGCTCTCCTCCAGCCCCGCCGCCCTGCCCACCCTGCTGGCCTTCGCGCGTCCCGGGCACGTCCTGTTCGGCAGCGACTGGCCGTTCGCGCCGGCACCCGCGGGCCAGTACTTCGCAGCCGGCCTCGACACCGGCGTCGACCCCGGCGCCCTCGCCGCCGTCAACCGGGCCAACGCCGAGACCCTGTTCCCCCGCCTGGCCGGCGGCACCCCGGCACCGGCCCCGTCCCGCCCCCTGCCGGCCCGCCTGCGGCAGTCCGCACAGCGCGCCGCCGCCCGCCTTGTCTTCAAGCTGGTCCAGCCCGGCACCGACTGAGCGCCCGACTACCCGACGCCCAAATCAAACGCCGGAAACCCGGTCGACTCGTTCAGCTCGGCCCAGACCGTCTTGCCACGCCGGGCATGACGCGTCCCCCACTGCCCGGCGAGCTGCGCGACCAGCAGCAGACCCCGCCCGCCCTCGTCGAGGACGCGGGCCCGGCGCAGGTGTGGGGTGGTGCTGCTGGCGTCGGAGACCTCGCACAGGAGGGTGCGGTCGTGGATGAGACGCAGGCTGATCGGGGAACGGCCGTAGCGGATGGCGTTGGTGACGAGTTCGCTGACCACCAGTTCCGCGGTGAACTCGAGGTTCTCCAGGCCCCAGGCGGCCAGTTGGCGCGAGACGTCCGAGCGGGCACGCGCCACCACAGCCGGGTCGGCTTCCAGGTCCCAGGTGACGACCCGGTCGGTCCCGAGCGCGCGGGTGCGGGCGAGCAGCAGGGCGATGTCGTCGTCCGGCCGGGAGGGCAGCAGCGCCTCCAGCACGGTGTCGCAGGTCGCTTCCAGGGAGGTCGCCGGCCGGGCGAGGATCTGGCGCAGCGCGGTGAGCCCCGCGTCGGCGTCGTGGTCGCGGGCCCCGATCAGCCCGTCGGTGCACAGGGCGATCAGGCTGCCCTCGGGCAGATCGACCTCCACCGTCTCGAAGGGCAGCCCGCCCAGTCCGAGCGGCGGGCCGGGCGGCACATCCAGCAGCTCCGCCGTGCCGTCCCGGACCACCACGGCCGGGGGCACATCCCCCGCGCGGGCCAGGGTGCAGCGGCGGGAGACGGGGTCGTAGACGGCGTAGAGGCAGGTGGCGCCGTTGTCTCCGCCGACGTCGGCGTCGGGCTCGGCGTCGGGGTCCGTGCACGCTTCTGTGGTCACGCGCACGACGACGTCGTTCAGGTGGGTGAGGAGCTCGTCGGGCGGCAGATCGATGTCGGCCAGGGTGCGTACGGCGGTCCGCAGCAGGCCCATCGTGGCGGCGGCGCGGATGCCGTGGCCGACCACGTCCCCGACCACGAGGGCCACCCGGGCGCCGGACAGCGGGATGACGTCGTACCAGTCGCCGCCCACGCCGGTGTCGGAGCCGGCCGGCAGGTACCGGTAGGCGACGTCCACGGCCGACTGCTTCGGCGCCTCCTGGGGAAGCAGGCTGCGCTGGAGGGTGACCGCGGTGGCGCGGGCGTGCGTGTAGCGGCGGGCGTTGTCGACGGCGACGGCGGCCCTCGCGGCGATCTCCTGGGCGAGGAGCAGGTCCTCGTCGTCGTAGCGGGCGGTGTTGCCGAGGCGGTGGAACTCGGCGACGCCCAGCGTGGTGCCGCGGGCGCGCAGCGGGACGACGAGGGTCGAGTGGGCGCGCGGGACGGCCCGGGTCCTGCCCTGCTGGTGCCGGGAGGGACGTCCACCGGCCAGGGCTTTCGCCGCCGGCGAGCCGGCCACCGGGGTGTGGAGCTGCCGTGGTGCGATCGCAGCCTGCGGATCGGTCCTGTCCGCCGGTCCCCTGGCCATCCGGCGCAGCACGGGCGGACCCTCCTCCACGACGTCCTCTCCTCGCAGCACGGCGTCGAGCAGGTCGACGGTGACGACGTCGGCGATGTGGTCGGTGGCGAGGTCCGCCAGCTCCTGTGTGGTGCGGGCGATGTCGAGGGTGGTGCCGATGCGCATGCTCGCCTCGTTCACCATCGCCGACCGCCACCGCAGCCGCCGGTCCCGCTCCTCCTGGAACGCCGCGACGCCCTGCTCCGAGACCCGGTCCACGTACATCGTCGACACCGCGTTCAGCTGCCGCGCCGCCTCGGTGACCTGCTCGGCGTCGTCGCTGAGCCGGGACATCTCCATGAGCAGCCGGTCGATGACGATCTCCTCCGCCAGCCGGAAGGCGCGCAGCATCTCGCTGAGCGGCGTGCCGTGCCGGGCCAGCACCTGCGCGCGTTCCACGTCGGCGGGCGGCAGCTCGATCAGCCTCGGCTCGATGGCGTGCTCCAGGCCGGACAGGGCCGCGGCGATGTGCTCGGCGACGTTCTCGCCGGCTATCCGGGCCACGTACGGGTCCTCCCAGAGCGCGGGGAGTTCGCGCAGCAGGCTCCGTTGCACGTCGGAGGTGAGCTCGTCCGCTCGCGCACCGAGCTCGCGCGCCGCGCGCGAGAGTAGACCGTCGGCCGTGGGCTCCACACACACGACGTTACGCCGCTCACGCGGGCGCCTCAGTCCGTACGGCGGGACGGGTGCCGGCCGCTGTCAGCCGCCCCCGCGCAGCACCCGGGACAGCCCCAGCGCCGCGGTCCGTACGGCGGGCGCCAACTGGGCGGGGCTGAACCGGGAGCGCGGCACCGCCACCGAGAGGGCGGCGACCGTGGTGCCGCCGTCGAAGACGGGAGCGGCGATGCAGGCCACGCCGAGGGCGGCCTCCTGCTCCTCGTAGGCCAGGCCGGAGACCTGGATCTTCTCCAGGGCCGTGCGCAGCCGGTCCGGGTCGGTGATGGAGTGCGGCGTCAGGCTCGGCAGCGGCCGGGACAGCACCGCCTCGGTCAGTTCGGCGCCGGAGAAGGCCAGCAGGGCCTTGCCGACGCCGGTACAGGTCAGCGGCAGACTGCCGCCGATACGGGACGGCAGCCGGAGGGCCTCGTGGCCGTGGATGCGTTCGAGATAGACGACGTCCATGCCCTCCCGCACCCCGAGGTGGACGGTCTCGCGGGTCGCCTCGAACAGGTCCTGGAGGAACGGCAGGGCCGCCTCGCGCAGATCGAGCCGGTGCGGCACCAGCGAGCCGAGCTCGAACAACTTCGCCCCGAGCCGGTACCGGGTCCCCGAGCGCTCCAGCCAGCCCAGCCGGACGAGGTCCGCGGCCAGCCGGTGCACCGTGGGCTTGGGCAGGCCGGTGCGCTCCGAGAGTTCCGACAGGCGGTACGGGCCGCCGCTCGGACTGAAGCACTCCAGGATGATCGCGGCCTTCTCCAGCATGCTGCCGCCCGCACTGTTCCGTGTCACGGAACAAAGTTTGTCGCCTGGCGGCGGGGCGTGTCTATATCGGTGGCGACCCGCTGTGGGCGCCGACCGGCTCCTTCCGCATCGGTTCATCCGCCCCTGCTCCTTCTCCGGAGGTATCCCGTGTCGACCCCACCCGACGGCGCCCGCCCGGACGCCTCCCCGCCGGCCGTGGTCAAGGCCGCCGACCTGCTGGCTGAGGCCGCCCGCACCGGGACCGCCTGCCCTCCGGTGCGTGACCTGATCGGCGCCGGCGCCGATCTGGAGACCGCGTACGCCGTGCAGCAGCTCAACGTGCGGCGCGGGCTGGACGCCGGCCGCCGGATCGTCGGCCGCAAGATCGGCCTGACCTCCGTCACCGTCCAGCGCCAACTCGGTGTCGACCGGCCCGACTTCGGCGCGCTGTTCGCGGACATGGCCGTACTGGACGGCGGCGAGGTGCCCGCCGGGCGGCTGCTCCAGCCGAAGGTGGAGGCCGAGGTGGCGCTCGTCCTCGGGCGGGACCTGCCGCACCCGGCGTGCACGGTCGTCGACGTCCTGCGCGCGGTCGACTTCGCGCTGCCCGCGCTGGAGATCGTCGACAGCCGGGTGCGGGGCTGGGACATCTCCCTGGTCGACACCGTCGCCGACAACGCCTCCTGCGGCCTGTACGTCCTGGGCGCAACTCCCGTACCGCTCACCGCCGTCGACCTGCGGACGGTGACGATGACCATGACGCGGGGCGGCGAAACCGTCTCCGAGGGCATCGGCGCCGACTGTCTCGGCAGCCCCCTCAACGCGGCCGTGTGGCTGGCCTCCGCGCTCGCCGAGCGGGGCGATCCGCTGCGCGCGGGCGACCTGGTGCTGACCGGCGCGCTCGGCCCGATGACGCCCGCCGCGCCGGGCGACGTGTTCGAGGCCCGTGTCTCCGGGCTGGGTTCCGTGCGGGTCCGCTTCGCCAGGGACGGGGGCGAGCTGTGAGCACGAAGGTCGCCGTCATCGGCTCCGGCAACATCGGAACCGACCTCATGATCAAGATTCTGCGGCTGTCGGAGTCGCTGGAGATCGCCGCGCTGGCCGGGATCGACCCGGACTCCGACGGCCTGGCCCGCGCCCGCCGCCTCAAGGTCGCCACGACCCACGAGGGCGTCGAAGGGCTGGTCGCGCTGGACGAGTTCGCCGATGTGGAGATCGTCTTCGACGCGACCTCGGCCGGCGCCCACCGTCACCACGACGACGTACTGCGCCCCCTGGGCCGCACCCTGGTCGACCTCACCCCGGCCGCCCTCGGCCCGTACGTCGTACCGCCGGTCAACGGCGACGCCCACCTCGACGCCCCGAACGTCAACATGGTCACCTGCGGCGGCCAGGCCACCATCCCGGTCGTCGCCGCCGTGGGCGCCGTCACGCCGGTCCACTACGGCGAGATCGTCGCGTCCATCGCCTCCCGCTCGGCCGGCCCCGGCACCCGCGCCAACATCGACGAGTTCACCGAGACCACCTCCCGGGCCGTCGAGCGGGTCGGCGGCGCCGCGCGCGGCAAGGCGATCATCGTGCTCAACCCGGCCGAACCGCCCCTGATCATGCGGGACACCGTGCACTGCCTGGTCTCCGACTGCGCGACGGAGGCGGTCACCGCGTCGGTCGAGGAGATGGTCGGGCGGGTGCAGACGTACGTCCCCGGCTACCGGCTCAAGCAGAAGGTGCAGTTCGAGCGGGTGCCGTCCGACGACCCGCTGCGCACCCTCGCCCCCGGCGCCGGCGAAACGCTGAAGGTGTCCGTCTTCCTGGAGGTCGAGGGCGCCGCGCACTGTCTCCCGGCCTACGCCGGGAACCTCGACATCATGACCTCGGCCGCGCTGCGCACCGCGGAACGCATGGCCGCCCTCCCCCACTCTCGGCTTCGCTCGAGCGGGGGGACCCCCATCGCCACGGAGGTGGCCTCCCGATGACCCGGCTGTACGTCCAGGACGTGACCCTCAGGGACGGCATGCACGCCGTCCGGCACCGCTACACCGTCGACCAGGCCCGCGCCGTCGCCGCCGCGCTGGACGCCGCCGGGGTCGCCGCGATCGAGGTCGCCCACGGCGACGGCCTCGCCGGCTCCAGCATCAACTACGGCGTCGGCGCCCACACCGACTGGGAGTGGATCGAGGCCGTGGTGGACGCCACCGAGCACGCGGTGCCCACGACGCTGCTGCTGCCCGGCATCGGCACCCTGCACGACCTCAGGCAGGCACACGCCCTGGGCATCCGCAGCGTCCGCGTCGCCACGCACTGCACCGAGGCCGACATCTCCGCTCAACACATCGCGGCCGCGCGGGAGTTGGGCATGGACGTCGCCGGGTTCCTGATGATGTCCCACATGGCCGAGCCGGCCGAACTGGCCCGCCAGGCCCAGCTGATGCAGTCGTACGGCGCCCACTGCGTCTACGTCACCGACTCCGGCGGCCGCCTCACCATGGACGGCGTCCGTGACCGCTTCCGCGCCTATCGCGACGTCCTCGACCCGGCGACCGAGCTGGGCATCCACGCCCACCACAACCTCGCCCTGGGTGTCGCCAACACCGTCGTCGCCGTCGAGAGCGGCGTGACCCGGGTGGACGCCTCGCTCGCCGGGCAGGGGGCGGGCGCCGGCAACTGTCCGTTGGAGGCGTTCGTCGCGGTCGCCGACCTGATGGGCTGGGAGCACGGTTGCGACCTGTTCCCCCTGATGGACGCGGCCGACGATCTCGTACGTCCCCTGCAGGACCGCCAGGTGCGGGTGGACCGCGAGACCCTCAGCCTCGGCTACGCGGGCGTGTACTCCAGCTTCCTGCGGCACGCCGAGGCCGCCGCCGCCCGCCACGGTCTGGACACCCGCAGCATCCTCGTCGAGGCCGGCCGGCGCGGGATGGTCGGTGGCCAGGAGGACATGATCACCGACATCGCGCTGGACCTGGTCGCCCGCGCCTGAGCAACGCGACCGCGCCCCTTCCGGTCGGCCGGAAGGGGCGCGGTCCACGGGGACGACGGGAGGCCGTGCAGCCGTCACGCCTTGGGCTTCGACAGGGTGATGTCCTTCTTCACCACCGCGTGGAAGTGCGGCAGGGGCAGGCCGCCCAGGCCGTCCACGGGGCGCAGCTCCACGACGGTGACCTCGACGTTCGCCTTGCCGTGCTTGAGGGTGGCGTCCGCGGGGGCCTTGCTCTTGTTCTCCCAGCGGTGCTGCTTGCCGTCGCACTCGGCGAGGGTGCCGCCGATGGCGTACCGGGTGGTGGAGTCCTTCTGTCCGATGGAGGCGCTCACGAACGTGGGCCCCGTGCTGTCGATGCAGCGGTAGGTGCCGGACACGGTGATGGTGCCGTCCGCGGCCATGGGGCTCTTGGCGCCGACGGTGACGGTCTCCTCGGGTTCGGTGGGAGCGTCGGAGTCGGCGGGCGCCGAGGGCGCGGCGAGCAGCAGGAACAGCGCGGCGCCGGCGGCGGTGGCGAGAGCGGGGCGCAGGGGCATGGGATGACCTCCCGGTGGGCGGAGTGGGGGCCTCCACTGGTACCCGGCGGGTGTGCCCTTGGGCGTGACCGTCACCCCTTCGGTGGCGAGTCCGCTGCGACCTTCGTGGATCGGTCAGAGAGTTGTCCGCGTGTTGTCACGGTTCACAGCACGCCGTTCCGATGAGTTCGCGACGGGAGCATGGTCTACCCATATGGACGACGCATACGGTTCGTCCGCCCGATGTGGAGGTGCGCCATGTGTTCCTACCAGCCTTCGTGCCCTTCCTCCGACGACCGCACCGCACATGTGGTGGCCGCCCGCCCCGAGCAGGGCTGGAGCCTCCTGTGTGACGGCGCCATCGTCTTCGACGACAGCGGCGAGCTGCTGCCCGACGGCCGCGTGGTCGCCCCGCACCGGGTGCCGGCCGAGCGCCTCGCGATGGCCGCGTGAGCGGCACGGCCTACGGCAGTACCGCGAACCCGTCCAGTTCCACCATGGCCTCCTCGTCCCAGAGGCGCACGACCTCGACGACCGCCATCGCCGGATAGTCCCGTCCCGCCAACCGGCGCCAGATTCGGCCGAGTTCGGCGACCTGGGCACGATACGCCGCCACGTCCGTGGCATAGACGGTGACCCGCGCGAGGTCGGCCGGGGTGCCGCCGGCCGCCGCCAGCGCGTCCAGCAGATTGGTGAGCGCCCGCTCGAACTGCTCCGGCAACGTCTCCCCCACCACCTTGCCGTCGGTGTCGAGCGCGGTCTGCCCGGCCAGGAACACGACCCGGGATCCGGTGGCGACGACCGCGTGGGAGAAGCCGGCGGGCGGGGACAGATCGGGCGGGTTGACACGCTCGGTACTCACTGACCGGCCTCCATGTTCGCGAACAACTCCTTGGCGATGATGCCGCGTTGGACCTCGCTGGCGCCTTCGTAGACGCGCGGGGCACGCACCTCGCGGTAGAGGTGCTCGAGCAGATGGCCGCGGCGCAGGGCGCGGGCACCGTGCAACTGGACCGCCGTGTCGACGACATACTGCGCCGTCTCCGTCGCCAGCAGCTTCGCCATCGCCGCGCGCTTCGGGACGTCCGGGGCACCTTCGTCGTACGCCGTCGCCGCCGCGTACACCATCAGACGGGCCGCCTCGGTGCGCAGGGCCATCTCGGCCACCTGGTGGGCGACCGTCTGAAGGTCCTTCAACTTGCCGCCGAACGCGTCCCGTTGTGCGGTGTGGGCCAGCGTCGCGTCCAGCGCCGCCTGTGCCATGCCGACGGCGAAGGCACCGACGCTCGGCCGGAAGAGGTTGAGGGTGCCCATCGCGACCCGGAAGCCGCGGTCGTGCTCACCCAGGACGTCGTCGGCGGTGACGGGGACGGCGTCGAAGTCGAGGGCGCCGATGGGGTGCGGGGACAGCATGTCGAGGCCCGCTCCGGTGAGGCCGGGTCGTTCGGCGGGGACCAGGAAGGCGGTGACGCCACGGGCGCCGGCGCCGGGGGTGGTGCGGGCGAAGACGGTGTAGAAGTCGGCCTCGGGGGCGTTGGAGATCCAGCACTTCTCACCGGTGAGGCGCCAGCGGGCGGGGCCGTCGGGTTCGGCGGCGACCGAAGTGCCCGGCGCCTCCCCCGGCCCTCCCGGCCGCGAGGTGTCCCGTTCGGCGCGCAGCTCCAGCGCCGCCGCGTCCGACCCGGCGCCCGGC
Source organism: Streptomyces sp. R11 (assembly GCF_041051905.1). Taxonomy (NCBI): domain Bacteria; kingdom Bacillati; phylum Actinomycetota; class Actinomycetes; order Kitasatosporales; family Streptomycetaceae; genus Streptomyces; species Streptomyces sp. R11. Next base: position 6,978,572 of record NZ_CP163432.1, on the reverse strand, counting down.
TCGCTCAGCGCGAAGGCGGCCACCGCGCTGCCCTCGGCCACCCGGGGCAGCCAGCGCTCCCGCTGGGCCGGGGTGCCGTAGGCGTGGACGGGATGCGCGCCCAGGCCCTGGAGGGCGAGTGCGGTCTCCGCCTCCGTGCAGGTGTAGGCGAGGGACTCGCGCATCAGGCACAGGTCGACCGCCCCGGCGCTGAACAGCCGCCCCAGCAGCCCCAGTTGACCTAGCTCGGCGACCAGCGCGCGATTGACGTGCCCGGGTTCGCCCTTCTCCGCGAGCGGGCTCAGCCGTTCGGCGGCCAGGGTGCGCAGCTCGGCACACCAGGCGGTTTGCGCCGGATCGAGCGAGAATGCGGGCATTGCCGACCTCCCTGCGGGGCCGTGCGCGACGGACCCTCTCGACGGACCTCCTCGACGATATCGCGCACCATTGACTGTCGTCACCAACACGATACGCTCCCTGTGCTGGGACCCGCACAGGGCCTGCAACAGGCCCCAGCCCACCACGACGCCCACAGGCAGCCCACAAGGCAAGGGGGCGAACCGCCATGGCCGGTCTGCACCGCTCCGCCCACGTCGACACCTTCGCCCGCGAGCATCTGCCACCGCCCGACCAGTGGCCCGAGCTCCGCTTCGACCTGCCGGGGCTGGACTACCCCGATCGGCTCAACGCCGCAGCCGAGTTGCTCGCCGGTCCGCCCGACGAGCACCCCGTGTTCCACACCCCGTCCGGCGACACATGGACGTACGGCACACTGCGTGCCCGCGTCGACCGGCTCGCGCATGTGCTCACCGGCGACCTCGGCGTCGTCCCGGGCAACCGGGTGCTGCTGCGCGGCCCGACCACGCCCTGGCTGGCCGCCTGCTGGCTGGCGGTGCTGAAGGCGGGCGCGGTCGCCGTCACCGTGCTGGCCCAGCAGCGGCCGCACGAGCTGAGGACCATGTGCGAGATAGCCGAGGTGCGGCACGCGCTGTGCGACATCCGCGCCGTCGACGACCTCGCCAAGGCCGAGATACCCGGGCTGCGGATCGCGACGTACGGCGGCGACGCCCCCGACGACCTGCTGCACCGCCCGGCGCCCGACACGCCGTACGCCGCCGCCGACACCGCGGCCGATGACGTGGCCCTCATCGCCTTCACCTCCGGCACCACCGGACGGCCCAAGGGCTGTATGCACTTCCACCGGGATGTGCTCGCGATAGCCGACACCTTCTCGGAACATGTGCTGCAACCACATGTGGGCGATGTCTTCGCCGGCAGTCCCCCACTCGGCTTCACCTTCGGCCTCGGCGGACTCGTGATCTTCCCGATGCGGGCCGGCGCCAGCTCCCTGCTCCTCGAACAGGCCGGCCCCAAGCAGTTGCTGCCCGCGATCGCCGAGCACCGGGTGTCCGTGCTGTTCACCGCGCCGACGGCGTACCGCGCGATGCTCGACGAACTCGACTCGCACGACGTCTCCTCACTGCGCCGCTGCGTCTCGGCGGGCGAGAACCTGCCCGCCGCCACCTGGCAGGCCTGGCAGGAGCGGACCGGGCTGCGCGTCATCAACGGCATCGGCGCCACCGAGCTGCTGCACATCTTCATCTCCGCGGCCGACGAGCACATCAGGCCCGGGACGACGGGGGTTCCGGTACCGGGGTGGCACGCGCGCGTGGTCGACCACGAGGGCCAGGAGATGCCCGACGGGGAGCCCGGGCTGCTCGCCGTGCGCGGACCCGTCGGCTGCCGCTATCTCGCCGATCCCCGGCAGCGCGAGTACGTGCGTCACGGCTGGAACATCACCGGCGACACCTACGTCCGGGAGAGTGACGGCTACTTCCGCTACGTCGCCCGCGCGGACGACATGATCATCTCGGCCGGTTACAACATCGCGGGCCCGGAGGTCGAAGAGGCGCTCCTGCGCCACCCCGACGTGCTGGAAGCGGCGGTCGTGGGGCGGCCCGACGAGGCGCGCGGACACGTCGTGGTGGCATACGCGGTGCTCAGGGAGGGTGCGCACCAGGACCCGGAGGCGCTCCGCACGTTCGTCAAGGCCGAGCTGGCGCCGTACAAGTGCCCGCGCGAGATCGTCTTCCTGGACGCGCTGCCGCGCACCGCGACCGGCAAGCTCCAGCGCTTCCGTTTGCGCGACGGTGGGGACCCGCCGGGTGACCAGCAGTGATCCGCACGACCTAAGATGATCAACGTGTCCGACCAGCATGCACCACGGTCTCTCATCGTCACGCTCTACGGCGCCTACGGCCGCTTCATGCCCGGCCCGGTGCCGGTCGCCGAGCTGATCAGACTGCTGGCCGCGGTCGGCGTGGACGCTCCTTCGGTACGTTCGTCGGTGTCGCGGCTCAAGCGGCGCGGGCTGCTGCTGCCGGCCCGCACGGCCCAGGGCGCGGCGGGCTACGAACTCTCCCCGGACGCCCGCCAGTTGCTCGACGACGGCGACCGGCGCATCTACGCCACCGCGCCGCCCGAGGACGAGGGCTGGGTGCTCGCGGTGTTCTCGGTGCCGGAGTCGGAGCGGCAGAAGCGCCATGTGCTGCGCTCCCGGCTGGCCGGCCTCGGCTACGGGACGGCCGCTCCGGGCGTGTGGATCGCGCCGGCGCGGCTCTACGAGGAGGCCCGGCACACCCTTCAGCGGCTGCGCCTGGAGGGGTACGTCGACTTCTTCCGCGGCGAGCATCTCGGCTTCACGCCGACCGCCGAGGCCGTCGCCCGCTGGTGGGACCTGGCCGCGATCGCCAAGGAGCACGACGCCTTCCTCGACCGCCACGCGGGGGTGCTGCACGACTGGGAGCAGCGGCAGGACACCTCACCCGAGGAGGCGTACCGCGACTATCTCCTCGCCCTGGACTCCTGGCGCCACCTCCCCTACACCGACCCCGGCCTGCCCGCCCGGCTGCTGCCGGCGGACTGGCCGGGCGCGCGCTCGGCCGCCGTCTTCCGGGGACTGCACGAGCGTCTTCGGGACGCGGGAGCGGTGTTCGCCGGTCTGTGACCTCGGGCGCACCATGAGCCACTAACGGAACCCTCAGGTTCCTCTGCGTCTCCTCTCAACTTTCTTACCTAGCGTCCATGGGGTCGTCGCGAGGTAGGACGCGGAGTGAGGGATGAGGACTGTTGCGCATGACCACCACGGCCCGAAAGGCAGGCCCAAGGGCTCAGGGGGCCACCGTCTGGCTCACCGGGCTGCCGAGCGCGGGCAAGACGACCATCGCCCGTCGGCTCGGTGACCGCCTGAAGGCCGAGGGACATCGCGTGGAGGTCCTCGACGGCGACGAGATCCGCCGCTTCCTCTCCGCGGGCCTCGGCTTCTCGCGGGCGGACCGGAACACCAACGTGCAACGCATCGGGCTGGTCTCGGAGGTGCTCGCACGCAACGGCGTGCTGTCCGTCGTCCCGGTCATCGCGCCGTACGCCGACAGCCGCGAGGCGGTGCGCAAGCGGCACGAGGCGAGCGGGACGCCGTACATCGAGGTGCATGTGGCCACTCCGGTGGAGGTGTGCGGCGAGCGGGACGTGAAGGGGCTGTACGCCCGGCAGGCCGCAGGGCAGCTGTCCGGGCTGACCGGCGTCGACGATCCGTACGAGCCGCCCGAGGACCCCTCCCTCGTCCTTCCCACACAGCTCCAGACGCCCCAGGAGTCGGTCGCCGCCGTCTACGCCGTACTGGCGGAGCGGGGGCTGGTGTGAGCGGGTTCGGTGTGAACGGGTTCGCCCTCTCCCACCTGGACGCGCTGGAGTCCGAGGCCGTCCACATCTTCCGTGAGGTGGCGGGAGAGTTCGAGCGGCCGGTGATCCTGTTCTCCGGCGGCAAGGACTCCATCGTCATGCTGCACCTGGCGCTGAAGGCGTTCGCTCCCGCGGCGATCCCGTTCACGCTGCTGCACGTCGACACCGGGCACAACTTCCCCGAGGTCATCGACTACCGGGACCGTGTGGTGGCCGCACATGGGCTCCGCCTCCATGTGGCCTCCGTACAGGACTACATCGACCGGGGTGTGTTGCGCGAACGGCCAGACGGGACACGGAATCCGCTGCAGACGGTGCCGCTGACGGAGAAGATCCAGAGCGAGAGGTTCGACGCGGTCTTCGGCGGCGGGCGCCGGGACGAGGAGAAGGCACGGGCCAAGGAACGGGTGTTCAGCCTGCGGGACGAGTTCTCGCAGTGGGACCCGCGCCGCCAGCGGCCCGAGCTGTGGAACCTCTACAACGGCCGCCACGCGCCCGGCGAACACGTCCGCGTCTTCCCGCTGTCCAACTGGACCGAGCTGGACGTGTGGCAGTACATCGCCCGCGAGGGCATCGAGCTGCCGGACATCTACTACGCCCATCGGCGTGAGGTGTTCCGGCGGAGCGGCATGTGGCTGACGGCGGGTGAGTGGGGCGGGGCCCGCGAGCACGAGGTCGTCGAGAAGCGTCAGGTCCGGTATCGCACGGTCGGCGACATGTCCTGCACCGGCGCGGTGGACTCCGACGCCGACACCATCGAGAAAGTGATCACCGAGATCGCCGCCTCCCGGCTGACCGAGCGCGGCGCGACCCGCGCCGACGACAAGCTGTCCGAGGCCGCGATGGAAGACCGTAAGCGCGAAGGGTACTTCTGAGCATGGCCGTGAACACGCTTCGGTTCGCCACCGCGGGGTCCGTCGACGACGGCAAGTCGACTCTCGTCGGACGCCTGTTGCACGACTCGAAAGCAGTCCTTGCCGACCAGCTGGAGGCCGTGGAGCACGCCTCCCGCAACCGCGGCCAGGACACCCCCGACCTCGCACTGCTCACCGACGGCCTGCGCGCCGAGCGCGAGCAGGGCATCACCATCGACGTGGCCTACCGCTACTTCGCCACCCCGCGGCGCCGGTTCATCGTCGCCGACACCCCGGGCCACGTGCAGTACACCCGCAACATGGTCACCGGCGCCTCCACCGCCGACCTGGCCATCATCCTCGTCGACGCCCGCAACGGCGTCGTCGCGCAGACCCGCCGGCACGCCGCCGTGGCCGCCCTGCTGCGGGTTCCCCATGCGGTCCTCGCCGTCAACAAGACGGACCTGGTCGGCTACGGGGAGCGGGCGTTCGACGCGATCGTCGAGGACTTCGCAGGCCACGCGGCCGAGTTGGGGCTGCCCGGCTTCACTCCGATCCCGGTCTCGGCACTCGTCGGGGACAACGTCGTGGAGCGCTCGGCCCACATGGACTGGTACGACGGCCCTGCGCTCCTGGAGTTCCTGGAGAACGTCCCGGTCGGCACCGATCCCGCCGACGCCCCTGCCCGCTTCCCGGTGCAGTACGTGATCCGCCACGGCGAGGTCCGGTACTGCGCGGGTCAGCTGGCCTCCGGGTCGCTGCGGGTCGGCGACCGGGTGACCGTGCACCCGTCCGGCGCGATGTCCGAGATCACCGGCATCGACGTACTCGGCCGGGACGTCGGCGTGGCGTACGCGCCGCAGTCGATCAGCGTGCGCCTCGCCGACCAGCGGGACGTCTCGCGCGGCGATCTGATCACCACGGGCGTCGATGTCCCGGCGCTCACCCGGGACGTCCGGGCGACCGCGTGCCACCTGGCCGACCACCCGCTGAGGGTCGGCGACCGGGTACTGGTCCGGCACACCACCCGAACCGTGAAGGCCGTTGTCAAGGACCTCGGTGGGGCAGCCGAGTTGAGGGCCAACGACCTGGGCCGGATCACCCTGCGCACCGCCGAGCCGCTCGTCCTCGACGATTACGCCGTCTCCCGGCGCACCGGCGCGTTCATCCTGATCGACCCGGCGGACGGCGCGACGCTGACCGCCGGTATGGCCGAGTTCAACTCCCCAGACTGAGCCGGGGTTTGGGCGCGTCCGTGCGCCCCGTCTGCGGACGGCGGCTGCCCGCCCGGTACGGCGCCGGCCAGACGACACCCGGGCCGTCGTAGTCCTGCTCGGCCGCCGCGTGCAGGGTCCAGTGCGGGTCGTAGAGGTGGGGGCGGGCGAGGGCGCACAGGTCCGTGCGGCCCGCCAGGATCAGGGAGTTGACGTCGTCCCAGGAGGAGATCGCACCCACCGCGATCACCGGCAGGCGAGTGGCATGGCGGATCCGGTCCGCGTACGGCGTCTGGTACGACCGCCCGTACTCCGGCTGCTCGTCGGCCACGACCTGTCCGGTCGACACGTCGATCGCGTCGGCGCCGTGCGCGGCGAAGGCGCGGGCGATCTCCACGGCGTCCTCGGCCGTGGTCCCACCCTCGGCCCAGTCCGTGGCGGAGATACGTACGGTCATGGGTCGTTCCTCCGGCCAGACGGCCCGGACGGCGTTGAAGACCTCGAGCGGGAAGCGGAGCCGTTTCTCCAGGGAGCCGCCGTAGGCGTCGGTGCGCTGGTTGGTCAGCGGGGACAGGAAGCCGGAGAGCAGGTAGCCGTGCGCGCAGTGGAGTTCGAGGAGGTCGAATCCGGCGCGGGCGGCGCGCCAGGCCGCTGCGGTGAACTGCTCGCGAATGTCGGTGAGTTGGGACCGGGTCACCTCGCGCGGGGTCTGGCTGTACTGCTTGTAGGGGAGCGGGGACGGGGCCACGAGCGGCCAGTTGCCGTCCTCCAGGGGCTCGTCGATGCCCTCCCACATGAGCCTGGTCGAGCCCTTGCGCCCGCTGTGGCCGAGCTGCACGCCGATCGCGGTGCCGGGTGCCTGTGCGTGCACGAACTGGACGATCCGCCGCCAGGCCTCGCCCTGCTTGCCGGTGTAGAGGCCGGTGCAGCCGGGGGTGATCCGGCCCTCCGGGCTGACGCACACCATCTCGGTCATCACCAGGCCGGCGCCGCCGAGGGCGCGGGCGCCGAGGTGGACGAGGTGGAAGTCGCCGGGGACGCCGTCGGTGGCCGAGTACATGTCCATCGGGGACACGACGACCCGGTTGCGCAGGGTCAGGCCGCGCAGTCGGAACGGGGTGAACATCGGGGGCGTGCCGGCCGGGCAGCCGAAGTCGCGCTCCACGGCCTCGGTGAAACCGGCGTCACGCAGGCGCAGGTTGTCGTGCGTGACGCGGCGGCTGCGGGTGAGGAGGTTGAAGGCGAACTGGCGCGGCGGCTGGTCGAGGTAGAGGCCGAGGTTCTCGAACCACTCCAGGCTGGCGCGTGCGGCGCGCTGCGTGGAGGCCACCACGGGCTTGCGCTCCTCCTCGTACGCCCTCAACGCGCCGGGGATGTCGGGCTGTTCCTCCAGGCAGGCGGCGAGCGCGAGGGCGTCCTCGACGGCCAGCTTGGTGCCGGAGCCGATGGAGAAGTGGGCGGTGTGGGCGGCGTCGCCGAGCAGGACGACGTTGTCGTGCGACCAGCGCTCGTTGACGACCGTGCGGAAGATGGTCCATGCCGACTTGTTGGACTTGAGGGACCGTCCGCCGAGGGCGTCCGCGAAGATCTTGGCGCAGCGGGCGGTCGACTCCTGCTCGTCGAGCTCGTCGAATCCGGCGGCTCGCCACACGTCCTCGTGCATCTCGACGATGACGGTGGAGGCATCGGGCGCGTAGGGGTAGCCGTGCAGCTGCATCACGCCGTGCTCGGTCTCGGCGATCTCGAAGCGGAAGGCGTCGAAGGCGAAGTCGGCGGCCAGCCAGATGTAGCGGCAGCGGTGGGTGGCCACATGGGGGCGGAACACATGGGCGTAGGCCTCGCGGGTGGTGCTGTTCACACCGTCTGCGGCGATGACGAGGTCGTACGTCTCTGCCAGCGAGGCCGGGTCCGGGGCCTCCGCGCGGAAGCGGAGCTCCACGCCGAGGGTGCGGCAGCGGTCGTGGAGGATCTCCAGGAGGCGCTTTCTGCCGAGTGCCGCGAAGCCGTGTCCTCCGGAGGTCTGGCGGGTGTTGCGGTGGACGATGTCGATGTCGTCCCAGCGGGTGAAGTGCGTCTGGAGCGCGGCGTAGACCGTGGGGTCGGCGTGTTCGATTCCGCCGAGGGTTTCGTCGGAGAGGACCACTCCGAAGCCGAAGGTGTCGTCGGGGGCGTTGCGTTCCCAGACGGTGATTTCTCGGGTGGGGTCGAGGCGTTTCAGCAACGCCGCCGCGTACAGCCCTCCCGGGCCTCCGCCGATGATCGCGACTCGTTGGGGGTGGTCATTCGATGTGGGCGGCTGCCCGTCCGATGTGGCTGGTCGCGCCCACGCGGCGGTAGCCGCAGATTCAGTACAGCCCCGCGCCCCTTTGGTCGGCACAGTCACCGCCCCCTCCATTTGGGCGGGCGCTTCTCCGTGAAGGCCGCGTGGAACTCCGCGTAGTCCTCTCCGTTCATCAGCAGGGCCTGCGTCGACGCGTCCATCTCCACCGATGCCGCCAGTGGCATGTCCAGCTCGGCCGTCAGCAGTGCCTTTGTCTGGGCGTACGCCAGGGCCGGGCCCTCGGCCAGGCGGCGGGCGAGTGCCTGTGCGGCCTCATCCGCGCTCCCCTCCTCCGCCAGTTCGCTGATCAGGCCGATGCGCTCGGCCTCCGGTGCCCGGACCGGTTCGCCCAGCATCAGCAGCCGGGTGGCGTGCCCGAGGCCGACGATCCGGGGCAGCAGGTACGCGGCGCCCATGTCACCGCCGGACAGGCCGACCCGGGTGAAGAGGAAGGCAAAGCGGGCGGTGGGGTCGGCGACCCGGAAGTCGGCCGCGAGTGCCAGTACCGCCCCGGCCCCGGCCGCCACCCCGTGCACCGCCGCGATCACCGGGAACGGGCACTCCCGTACCGCCCGCACGACCTGCCCGGTCATCCGGTTGAAGTCGAGGAGCTGGGCGGTGTCCATGGCCAGGGTCGCACCGATGATCTCGTCGACGTCGCCGCCGGAGCAGAAACCGCGGCCCTCGCCGGCCAGCACCAGAGCCCGCACCGCCCGCTCCCGGGACAGCTCGGCGAGCAGATCCCGCAGGTCGGCGTAGGCACCGAAGGTGAGCGCGTTGAGTTTCTCGGGGCGGGCGAGGGTGACGGTGGCGACGCCGTCGGCATGCTCGACCCGCAGATGTTTCCAGTCGGGGGTGCGGGCGGCGGAGCCGGTGAAGGGACTCATGACGTGCGGCCTCCTCGGGCGGACGGCGGGCACTGCCTCGCTGAGCTCTGCCCTCCGAGCTCTACCCTTCGAAGCTATCACCCAACTTTGACTGTCGTCACGAGCACGCAATAAGCCAACCGGGTGTGACCTTGCTCCGTCACATCCGTCACGGCTCGTCGACACCCCCGTAACGACGGGATCAACCGCGCGAGGGCGGCCGTTCACCTGGGTAAGTCGCCCAGCAGTCGGGGCCGAAGGTTCCGAACGGTGCCCTTCGGAGGCCCTTCACCGGGTGGCGCCGTACCATTCATAAGGTTGAAAGCAGGTCAGCCTGCTCATGAACGGACCCGCCTTGCAAGATCGCCCCTCAGCCTCCGCCTCCTGGCGCATCGCGCTGCCGCACACGGTCGCGGCCGTGCCCGTCGCGCGTGCCCTGGTCCGTACGGCGCTGGCCGAGCTGGAGCACGCCGCCGACAGCGACACCGCGGAGCTGCTCACGGCGGAGCTGGTCGCGAACGCCGTGGAGCACACCGCGGGCGACGGCCCCATAGAGCTGGTCGTGGAGCTGCTGCCGTCCGGCTGCCAGGTCGAGGTCCACGACCCGGACCCGGCCCCGCCCGGCGACCTGACCCGCCCCACCAAGGGCGAGCCCGACCCCTGGCAGGAGCACGGCCGAGGCCTTCTACTGATCCGCACCCTGAGCTCGTCCTGCGGCCACCGCCCGACGGGCTCCGGCAAGGCGGTCTGGTTCAGACTGCCGGTCGTGCCGGCTCAGCGCCGCCCGCTGTAACCGCCTCAGGCCAGGGTCGCCACCAGAACCGCCTTGATCGTGTGCATCCGGTTCTCCGCCTCGTCGAAAACGACGGAGTGCGCCGACTCGAAGACCTCGTCCGTGACCTCCAGCGACTCCAGGCCGTGCCGCTCGAAGATCTCGCGGCCCACCTTTGTGCCCAGGTCGTGGAACGCCGGCAGACAGTGGAGGAACTTCACGGCGGGGTTCCCGGTGGCCCGCAGCACGTCCATGGTCACGGCATACGGAGCCAGCGCGGCGATCCGCTCGTCCCACACCTGCTTGGGCTCCCCCATGGAGACCCAGACGTCGGTGGCGACGAAGTCCGCCCCGAGGACCCCCTCGTCGACCTTCTCCGTGATCGTGATGCGGGCCCCGCTGGCCTCGGCGAGCTTGAGGGCCTGCTCGATGACCGTCCGGGCGGGCCAGTACGCCTGGGGGGCGACGATCCGCACATCCATGCCGAGCAGCGCCCCGGTGATCAGGTACGAGTTGCCCATGTTGAAGCGGGCGTCGCCCAGGTAGGCGAAGGCGATCTCCTTCGGGGGCTTGCCGCTGTGCTCCGTCATCGTCAGCACGTCGGCCAGCATCTGCGTCGGATGCCAGTCGTCGGTCAGACCGTTGAAGACGGGCACGCCCGCGTACGCCGCCAGCTCCTCCACGTTCGCCTGGCTGTCCCCGCGGTACTCGATCCCGTCGTACATCCGCCCCAGCACGCGCGCGGTGTCCTTCACGGACTCCTTGTGGCCGATCTGCGAGCCCGACGGGTCGAGGTACGTCGTCGAGGCGCCCTGGTCGGCGGCCGCGACCTCGAACGCGCAGCGCGTGCGCGTCGAGGTCTTCTCGAAGATCAGCGCGATGTTCCGGCCCCGCAGGTACTGCGTCTCGGCCCCGGCCTTCTTGGCGGCCTTCAGCTCGGCGGCCAGCTCGACCAGCCCGAGGAACTCCTGCCCGGTGAAGTCGAGCTCCTTGAGGAAGTGGCGGCCGGCGAGGGCGGTCGGGACAGTCGCCATGGGGGCGCTCCAGAGGTACGTGAACAGGGACCTTGGAAGTCTATACGACCATAGGCATTTCTATACAGCCAGCTCTCGGTCTATACGGCCTCGCGCTCGACCGGACAGCTCATGCACCGCGGCCCGCCTCTCCCCCGCCCCAGCTCGCTCCCCGGGATCTCGATCACCTCGATGCCCTGCTTGCGCAGATGTGTGTTGGTGGTGGAGTTCCGCTCGTATGCGACGACGACACCCGGCTCGACCGCCAGCACGTTGCAGCCGTCGTCCCACTGCTCGCGCTCGGCCGCGTGGACGTCCTGGGTCGCGGTCAGGACGCGGATCTCACTGAGGCCGAGCGCGGCGGCGATCGCGCGGTGCATGTGCTCCGGCGGGTGGTCGGTGACCTTGAGCTCCTTGTCGCCGGCGCCCGGTTCGATGGTGTACGAGCGGAGCATGCCGAGCCCGGCGTACTGGGTGAAGACGTCGCCGTCGACCATCGTCATCACGGTGTCGAGATGCATGAGGGCGCGCCGCTTGGGCATGTCGAGCGCCACGATCGTCTGCGCCGACCCGGCGGCGAACAGCTTGTGGGCGAGCATCTCGACGGCCTGGGGCGTGGTCCGCTCACTCATCCCGATGAGCACGGCCCCGCTGCCGATCACGAGGACGTCCCCGCCCTCGATGGTGGAGGGGTAGTCGGCCTGCCCCTCGGACCAGACGTGGAACGTCTCGTCACGGAACAGCGGGTGATGCCGGTAGATCGCCTCGAAGTGGACCGTCTCGCGCTGCCGGGCGGGCCAGCGCATGGCGTTGACGGAGACGCCGTCGTAGATCCAGGCGGAGGTGTCCCGGGTGAAGAGGTGGTTGGGCAGGGGCGCGAGGAGGAAGTCGTCCAGCTCCATGACGTGGAAGCGCACGGAGATCGGCTCGGGGTGCGCCTCCAGGAACTCCCTTTTGGTCATACCGCCGACGAGGGCTTCGGCCAGTTCGGGCGAGGGCAGGCCCTCGAAGGCCGCACGGAGGTGGTCGGTGGCCAGCACCCCGTACTCCTTCTCGTCGAAGACCCTGTCCAGGACGAGCTTCCGGGCCGCCGGGATCTCCAGGGCCTCGGTGAGCAGGTCGCCGAACAGGTGGACGGTGACCCCGCGGTCGCGCAGTACGTCGGCGAACCCGTCGTGCTCGGCGCGCGCCCGGCGCACCCACAGCACGTCGTCGAAGAGCAGGGCGTCCTTGTTGCTGGGGGTGAGCCTCTTGAGCTCGAGATCGGGCCGGTGCAGGATGACGCGGCGCAGGCGCCCGGCCTCGGAGTCGACATGGAATCCCATGCCTTCATCCTGACCATCGCCGACCGGGTTCACCCCCCGCTTGACCGTTTCCGTTTTCGTCCCCTTGACGACAAGCAGGTATCACGATTATCGTCTACATGACGAAAAGCGAGGGGGTCCCATGGCCGACATCACCCGGCGCCTCGGCTGGCGCCATCTGCGCGGCGCGCCCACGGCGCACATCCGCCACCACCGCGGCGGCAGGCTGCTGCACGACGGCCCCGGGCTCAGCTTCTGGTTCCGGGCGCTGACCGCCGCACTGTCCGAAGTGCCGGTCGATGACCGGGAGTTGGCGATGACCTTCCATGCCCGTACGTCCGACTTCCAGGACGTGGCCGTACAGGCGACGGTCACCTACCGGATCAGCGACCCGGCGGTGGCCGCGTCGCGCCTGGACTTCTCCATCGACCCGGACACGGGCGCGTGGCGGGGCACGCCGCTGGAGCAGTTGGGGACGCTCCTGACGGAGACGGCCCAGCAGCACGCGCTGGACGTCCTGTCCCGGACGCCGCTGTCGGCGGCGCTGGTGGACGGCGTGACGGCGGTGCGGGAGCGGATCGCGACGGGCCTGGCCGGCGAGCCGCGGCTCCCGTCGACGGGCATCGAGGTGGTCGCCGTACGCGTCATGGCACTGCGACCCGAACCGGAGGTGGAGCGGGCGCTGCGCACCCCGGCCCGCGAGCAGATCCAGCAGGAGGCGGACCGGGCGACGTACGAGCGCCGGGCGGTGGCCGTCGAGCGGGAACGCGCGATCGCCGAGAACGAACTGGCAAGCCAGATCGAACTCGCCCGCCGCGAGGAGCAGTTGGTGGACCAGCGGGGCACCAACGCGCGGCGGGAGGCCGAGGAGCACGCGGCAGCCGACGCGGTCCGGGCCGAGGCGGAGGCGGCACGGACGGTACGGCTGGCCGAAGCCGAGGCGGCTCGTTCCGTACGGCTGGCCCGGGCGGAGGCCGAAGGAGCACGCGAGGTCGGTGAAGCGCGGGCGCAGGCGCAGGCGGCCTGGCTGCGGGTGCACGGCGAAGTGGACGTGGCGACGCTGCACGCCCTCACCGGGACGCGGCTCGCGGAGAACCTGCCGCGGATCGACAGCGTGACGGTGTCGCCGGACGTGCTGACGGGGCTGCTCGCCAGGCTCGGTACGCAGGAGCGGGAATGAGCCTCGCTCCCCGGGTCGTCCTCGTCCATCGCACCACGGAGTACGAGGAGTTGGTGGCCCGGCACGGCACGCACGGCCAGGCCGCCTTCTTCCTCGCCTCCCGGGGCCGGGACATCGCGGAGGTCGCCGAACGCCACCACCGGACGCGCCAGGCCCTGGCGGAGGTGACCTCGGCGGTTCCCCTGACGTGGCGTCAAACGCGCGTCGAACGGGCCGACTTGGACCGGTTCTTGTTCGCCCCGGAGGACGTGGTGGTCGTGGTCGGGCAGGACGGCCTGGTCGCGAACGTGGCCAAGTACCTGGCCGGGCAACCGGTGTTGGGCATCGACTCCGACCCCGGCCGCAACCCGGGCGTCCTGGTGCGCCACCGCCCCGAGAACACCGGCCCGCTGCTCACCGCGGCGCAATCCGGAAGGGGCGCCTTCGACGAACTCACCATGGTCGAGGCCGTGGCCGACGACACCCAGCGGCTCGTGGCGCTGAACGAGATCTACCTGGGCGCCGTCGGACACCAGACGGCCCGATACCGCCTGGGCCTGGAGGACGACGGGGGTGTCGTCGAGGCCCAGGCCTCGTCCGGGGTGCTGATCGGCACCGGGACGGGGGCGACCGGCTGGATCCGGTCGGTGTGGCAGGAGCGGGGAGGGCGGCTGCGGCTGCCCTCCCCGACGGAGGAACGCCTGCTCTGGTACGTCCGCGAGGCCTGGCCGTCCCCGGCCACCGGTACGTCGCAGGTGGCGGGGGAACTCGCCGCCGCGTCCCGTCTCCACCTCACCGTCGAGTCCGAGCGGCTCGTCGCCTTCGGGGACGGGATGGAGACGGACGCGGTCGAGTTGACCTGGGGCCAGACGGTCCGGGTCGGCGTGTGCCGGGAGCGGCTCCGGCTGGTCGGCTGAAGCCGCTCCCTCGGTTCACAGCCGCGGGTCCACCGGCTCCGACTCCAGCGCCAGCACCCCGAACACCGCCTCGTGCACCCGCCACAGCGGCTCGCCCCCGGCCAGCCGATCCAGGGCCTCGAGGCCCAGCGCGTACTCGCGGATGGCGAGGGACCGCTTGTGGTTGAGGAACCGCTGCCGCAGCCGGGCCAGGTTGTCCGGCCGCGTGTACTCGGGACCGTAGATGATCCGCAGGTACTCGCGGCCCCGGCACTTGATCCCGGGCTGGACCAGTCGCCCTTCCCCGCTGCGAACCACCGCACCGAGCGGCTTGACGACCATGCCCTCGCCGCCGCGGCCCGTCATCTCCAGCCACCAGTCGACGCCGGCCTGCACCGACTCCGGGTCACCGGTGTCGACGTAGAGGCGCCGGGTGGTCTGCAGCAGGCCGGTGCTGTCGTGCTCCACCAGCCGGTCGAGAAGGGCGAGCTGCTCGTTGTGCGGGAGCGCGGCCAGGCTGCGGCCCTGGACCGCCAGGATCTGGAACGGTGCCAGGCGTACGCCGTCCAGGCCGTCCGTGGTCCAGCAGTAACGGCGGTACGCCTCCGTGAACGCCGCGGCGTCCGACGCCCGCCCGCGCTGGCGGGCGAGCAGGTCCGACACGTCGACGCCGCGCCCGGCAGCGCCCTCCAGTGCGGCGAGCGCGCCCGGGAACACGGCCCCGGAGGCGGCGCCGACCGCGGCGTACTGCGACCGCAGCAGACCGTGCGCCTTCAGCGACCACGGCATCAACTCGGCGTCGAGCAGCAGCCAGTCGGTCTCGAGGTCGTCCCAGACACCGGCCTCGCCGACCGCCGTACGGAGCCGCTCCAGGATCGTCTCCGTCACCGACTCGTCGTCGAAGAACGGGCGACCGGTGCGGGTGTACAGCGACCCGGTGGGACCGTCCACCCCGAACCTCTTGCGAGCGGCCTCCGCGTCCCGGCACACCAGCGCCACGGCCCGCGAGCCCATGTGCTTCTCCTCGCACACGACCCGCTCGACACCGTCCGCCGCGTACTGCGCGAAGGCCTCCGCCGGGTGCTCCAGGTAGCCCTCGGCGTGGCTGGTCGCCGTGGGGGCCATGGTCGGCGGGAGGTAGGGCAGCAGGCGCGGGTCGACGGCGAAGCGGCTCATGACCTCCAGGGCCGCGGCCGCGTTCTCCTCACGGACCGACACCCGCCCGGCGTGCCGTGTCTCGACCACCCGGCGCCCGTGGACGTCGTTGAGGTCGAGCGGCCGTCCGTCGTGCCCGCCCGGTGCCTCCGTCCGCAGCGGCTTGGCCGGCTCGTACCAGACCTGCTCGGCCGGTACGTCGACCAGTTCCCGCTCCGGCCAGCGCAGCGCGGTCAGCTTGCCGCCGAAGACGGCACCGGTGTCCAGGCAGATGGTGTTGTTCAGCCAGGTGGCCTCGGGCACCGGGGTGTGGCCGTACACCACAGCCGCGCGGCCCCGGTAGTCCTCGGCCCACGGGTAGCGCACCGGCAGCCCGAACTCGTCGGTCTCCCCGGTGGTGTCGCCGTACAGCGCGTGCGAGCGCACCCGCCCCGACGTGCGACCGTGGTACTTCTCCGGCAGACCGGCGTGGCACACCACGAGCCGGCCGCCGTCGAGGACGTAGTGGCTGACGAGCCCGTCGATGAACTCCCTTACTTCGGCGCGGAACTCCTCACTCGCGCCCTCCATCTGCTCGATGGTCTCGGCGAGTCCGTGCGTGTGCTGCACCTTGCGGCCCTTGAGGTAGCGGCCGTACTTGTTCTCGTGGTTGCCCGGCACGCACAGCGCGTTGCCCGACTTCACCATCGACATCACGCGGCGCAGCACGCCCGGGCTGTCCGGGCCGCGGTCGACGAGGTCGCCGACGAAGACGGCGGTACGGCCGTCCGGGTGCACGCCGTCGACGTAGCCCAGCTTGCCGAGCAGCGACTCCAGTTCGGAGGCACAGCCGTGGATGTCGCCGACGATGTCGAACGGGCCGGTGAGGTGGGTGAGGTCGTTGAAGCGCTTCTCGGTGACGACGCACGCGCTCTCGACATCGTCCACCCCTCGCAGGACATGCACCTTGCGGAAGCCCTCGCGCTCCAGGTGCCGCAGGGACCGGCGGAGTTCACGGGTGTGCCGCTGGATGACCCGGCGCGGCATGTCGGCCCGGTCGGTGCGGCCCGCGTTGCGCTCCGCGCACACGTCCTCCGGCACGTCGAGCACGATGGCTATCGGCAGCACGTCGTACTGCCTGGCCAGCTCGATCAGCTGCCGTCGGCTGTCCTGCTGCACGCTGGTGGCGTCGACGACCGTGCGGCGGCCGGCCGCCAGGCGCTTGCCCGCGATGTAGTGCAGGACGTCGAAGGCGTCCCGGGTCGCGCTCTGGTCGTTCTCGTCGTCGGAGACCAGGCCGCGGCAGAAGTCGGAGGAGATGACCTCCGTCGGCTTGAAGTGCCGGCGGGCGAAGGTCGACTTGCCGGAACCGGAGGCGCCGACGAGCACGACGAGGGAGAGATCGGTGACGGGCAGGACCCGTCCCTTGGTCGCCTGGGTGGTCTCGCTCATGCCGCCTTCGCCTCCTTCTCGTCGTTCACACTGCTCTTCATGCCGAACACGGCCATCTGTGTGGGCGGGCCCACCTCCGGGTCGTCCGGCCCGACCGGTACGAACTCCACGCCGTACCCGTGCCGTTCGGCCACCGCCTGTGCCCACGACCGGAACTCCTCGCGCGTCCACTCGAACCGGTGGTCGCCGTGCCGGACGTGGCCGGCCGGGAGGGACTCCCAGCGGACGTTGTACTCGACGTTCGGGGTGGTCACCAGCACCGTCCGGGGACGCGCGGAGCCGAACACCGCGTACTCCAGCGCGGGCAGCCGCGGCAGGTCGAGGTGCTCGATGACCTCGCTGAGCACGGCGGCGTCGTAGCCCTTGAGGCGGCTGTCGGTGTAGGCGAGCGAGCTCTGGAACAGCTGCACGCGCGAGGCCTGCCGCTCCCCCATCCGGTCCAGCTTCAACCGCCGCCCGGCGATGGTCAGCGCCCGCATCGACACGTCCACACCGACGATCTCGGTGTACGCCGGGTCCTTGAGCAGCGCCTGCACCAACTGCCCCTGCCCGCATCCGAGATCGAGCACGCGCGCGGCACCGGACGCCTTGAGCGCGGCCATGATCGCGTCCCGGCGCTGCACGGCGAGCGGCGTCGGCTTCTCCTCGGCCTCGCTCTCCGCCCCGACGGCGTTGTCGATGTCCTCGACCTCGCTGTCGTCGGCCTCCGCGAGCCGGACCAGCTCCAGCCGCTCCATCGCCTGCCGGGTCAGGGACCAGCGGCGCGACAGATACCGGCTGGTGATCAGCTTCTGCTCCGGGTGCTCCGCCAGCCAGCCCTCACCGGCCCGCAGCAGCTTGTCGACCTCCTCGGAGGAGACCCAGTAGTGCTTGGCGTCGTCGAGGACAGGGAGCAGCACATAGAGGTGACGCAGTGCCTCGGCGAGGGTCAGCGCCTCCGACTCCAGCACGAGCCGCACGTACCGTGAATCGCCCCACTCCGGGAACTGGACGTCCAGCGGCACGGGTTCGGCGGTCACCGCCCAGCCGAGCGGCTCGAACAGCCGCCGTACGAGCTCGGGGCCGCCCCGGGCCGGAAGCGCGGGCACCTCGATCCGCAGCGGCCGCGGCTGAGCCGGCAGGTCCGGCCGCGCGTTGCACACGCCCCGCATCGCGCTGGAGAACACACCGCTGAGCGCGACAGCGAGCAGCGAGGAGGCGGCGTACGGCCGGTCGTTGACGTACTGCGCGAGCGCCGCGTCGGGCGCGCCGCCCCGCCCCTTGCCCTTGCCGCGCCGGACCAGTGCCACCGCGTCGACCTCCAACAGCAGCGCCGCCGTGCAGCGCTCGGCGTCGGCCTCCGGGTAGAGGACGTGCGCCTTGCCGTAGGACGTGGAGAACGCCTGCGCCTTCTCGGGATGCTTGTGCAACAGGAAGCCGAGATCGGTGGCTGGGCGTTCTGGGGTGCCGGTGGCAGTGATGGTCAGGAACACGGTGGGTTGGCCTTTGGATAGGGTCTGAGCTGCGCATGTGCGCCGCCCGTACAACGTACAGAGCGCACGCCGCGACCACCCGGGTTTTTCGCCCCACCCGTTCCCGCCCGCTCCCAGGGTGTGACGTGGGAACCCACGACGGCCCCCGGAAGTCATGCGACACTGTTGGCGAATCCAGGGGGCTGAACGTGACGTCGGCCTTCATGACCCGTTGTGGTCGTGAAGGCCGACGTTATGTTTGGGGAGGGTGTCGGTGTCGTTGCACGCCAGGCAGGTCGACGGGGTTCCTGAGGAGACGGCCCGGGTGGCGCGGGCGGCGTTCCCGAAGGGCAGCCTGGCGATGCGGATCCGTGATGAGCTGGGCGAGCTGTTCCAGGACGCAGACTTCGCCGGGCTGTACCCGAGCAGGGGAAAGCCGGCATGGTCGCCGGGCAGGCTGGCGCTGGTGTCGGTCATGCAGTTCGCCGAGGGGCTCTCGGACCGGCAGGCCGCGGACGCGGTTCGCGGGCGGCTGGACTGGAAGTACCTCCTCGGGCTGGAGCTGGCCGATCCGGGGTTCGACCACTCGGTGCTCACCGAGTTCAGGGACCGGCTGATCACGGGAGACGCCGGGATCCAGCTCCTGGACAGGGTCCTTGAGGCCGCCGCGGAGCACGGCCTGCTCAAGGCCGGCGGCCGTGCCCGCACGGACTCCACGATCGTGCTGTCCGCCGCGCGGCAGATCAAGGGGCTGGTGCGGCTCGGTGAGACCCTGCGGGCCGCGTTGAACAGCGTGGCCGCACGGGAGCCGGAGTGGCTGGCCGAGTGGGTTCCGTCCGACTGGTTCGACCGGTACGCGATCCGGTTCGAAGACACCCGCCTGCCCAAGGGGAAGGCCAAACAGGCTGAGCTGATCGAGCAGATCGGCGCCGACGGACTAGGGCTGCTGGCGGCCCTGCACGGGCCGGGCGCTCCCGCGTCCCTACGGCTGCTCGACCGGGTCCAGAGCCTGCGGCAGATGTGGATCCAGCAGTATTTCGTCGATGACGGGCAGGTCCGCCGCCGGGACCTGAAAGACCGCCCGCCAGGCGCGGACCGGCTGGTCACGCCCTACGACACCGACGCGCGCGGGAGTGTGAAGCGCGGCACCTTCTGGGACGGCTACAAGGTCCACCTCACCGAAACCTGCGAGCCGGACAGCCCGAACCTGATCACGTATGTCGCCACGACCGACTCCACCGTCCAAGACGTGCGCCTGGTCGCCCCGATCCATGCTCACCTCGCCGAGCGCGACCTCCTGCCAGACGAGCACTTGGTCGACGCCGGCTACGCGACAGCCCGGGAAGTGGTCACCGCCCGCCGGGACCACAAGGTCAACCTGGTGGGCCCGATCCTCGCAGCCACCAGCTGGCAGACCAAGACGGCGGCGGCTTCTCGCAGGCCGACTTCACCATCGACTGGGAGAATCGCCAAGTGACCTGCCCCAACGGTGCGACCAGCAGCCGATGGGTCGAAGATCGCTCTCAGGAAGGTAGGGCCGTGGTCCGGGCACGGTTCCCGATGGCTGCCTGCCGTCCCTGCAGAGCCCGAGAGCAGTGCACCCGTTCCAACAGCAAGTCGGATATGGGGCGCCGGATCACTCTCCGCCCGCGGGCCGAGTATGAGGTGATCCAGCAGGCGCGGGCTCAGGAAGGCACCCAGGAGTGGAAGGAGCAGTACGCGCACAGGGCCGGTGTCGAAGGCACGATCTCCCAGGGAGTTCGAGCTCTCGGCCTGCGGCGATGCCGGTATCACGGCTTGGCGAAGGCCCAGCTGCAGCACCAGCTCACCGCTACTGCGATGAACTTTCACCGCCTCAACGCCTGGTGGACCGGCGTCCCGCGAGCCTGCACTCGCACATCACGCCTGGCAGCCCTCCGGCCCGCCGATTAGAAGTCAGCGGGCCGGATTTGCCGAAAATGTCGACAGCGCTAGTTTCGCACCGTACCGGTGGAATCCGGTGTCTTACGTTTAGCGTCCACGTGAAACCACTCAATCAAGTGTGTCTCGAACAGCATGGCCGCAAAATCTGGATCCCACTCAGAACTCAAGTCGGGCATCACGCGCTGGCTGCGAATGAATCTAACACCCTGAACCGAACGCATGGCAAAAGTTGCGATCGCCCAAACGCCGTCCTCGCGGTTTTCAAGCGCTAGGCTGTACAGAGAGCCAGCGTCCTCTTCTGAGGCAAACTGGCCACGAAGCCTCGCCTCCGCGGAATCCTGAAACCCGGCGAGCCATTCCTGCGGATCAAGTCCACCGTGCGGCTCACGCTCTACCAAGATTCCGCCTCCTTTCGAAGATCACTCCATGAAAGCAGTGATGATGCCTACGGGGCGACCGTCGCCGGATCGATCGTCCTCTCGTTCTGTGAAGACTACCCTGAACCATCCGGACGGGGTGAGGTACCTGACGGTCACCTTGCCATCCTGGGGCCGCCCGTACCTGCCATTGTCCAGCGTTTGATCTATGAATCCGTTCAAGGACGTCTCATTCATGGGGTGCCTGTCTTGGATGTGCACCCATCCGAAGTTCGCGTCCCCCTGCCGCAGAGGGATGTCCTCGCCCGCTCGCCCAAAGAATGAGACCCGGATCCTCCACTTTCCTGTGGCGGCCGGCTCTGCAACTTGCCCGGCATCGATCGCTTGAGAAACCGCAGGCATCGGCGTCGCCTGTGCTGGCGAGCTAATCACCCCTACCGCAGCCATGGACACTGCAGCAATACCGATGAAGAACTTTCGCAGAATATGCACAATTCCTCCTGCCTCGGCGGCCCGTTCAAGATCTATTCCAATGGGCCACGCGGGCGGGGGAAAGGGAGGATTAAGCCGCTCCGGGTTTCGGCGCCGTCGCTCATGTATTGCTTTGCGTCATTTGTGAAGGCTTCGATTCAGTCACCGCAGTCGACATGACGCCAATTTCTCCTCGTCGCCAGTAAGAGCTCGTAACACGATCTTGTTGAGGTGTCCTGGCCGGGCGTGACCGATGTGACGATTCGGCCGTTCGGGAGGGTGTGAGTGCTCGGCCGTGGATCGTGGATGACGACTTGTGGACGCTGATCGAGCCGCTGTTGCCGCCCTGGCCGGAGCGATCTCCGGGGCCTCGGCCGGTGGCGGACCGGCTGTGTCTGCAGGGCATCCTGTACGTGCTCCACAACGACATAGCCTGGCAACTGCTGCCCTTGGAGCTGGGGTTCGGCTCCGGACAGACCTGCTGGCGGCGTCTGGAGAGGTGGCAGCAGGCTGGGGTCTTCGACCGGCTGCACCGCATTCTGCTTGCCGAGCTGAATGCGGCCGGCGAACTCGACTGGTCGAGGGCGTGTGTGGACGGCTCCCACATCCGCGCGAAAAAGGGGGAGCCGACACCGGTCCGTCACCGGTCGACCGCCGGAGGACGGGCAGCAAGCACCACTTGATCTGCGACGGACGCGGCACCCCGCTCAAGGTCATCACCACCGCGGCGAACGTCAACGACGTCACCCAGACCCTCGCCCTGGTCGACGGCATCCCGCCGGTGGCCGGGCGCCCCGGCCGGCCACGCCGCCGCCCCGATGCGCTGCTCGGGGACAAGGGCTACGACTCCAAGCCCCACCGCAAAGAGCTGCGCAAGCGGCGGATCCTGCCGGTCATCTCCCGCAAAGGCGACCCGAACATCAAGGGCCTGGGCAAACTTCCGCTACGTCGTCGAGCAGACCTTCGCCCTGCTCCATCAGTTCAAACGCCTAGCCGTCCGCTGGGAACGCCGCACCGAACTCCACGACGCCTTCGTCTCATTGGCCTGCAGCCTCATCTGCTGGAGACGCCTCAAGAAGAACCGATCATGATCGCGTCACGAGCTTTTGGCTACAACTCACACCACTCACCCAGGGGGCCGGCCGCCCGCGTCTGCGTGAAGTCGTGCACCAGGTCCCACGCCCGATCTGTATCCAGGACAAAGTCGCCCGTGAACGCGGCGAGGTCGTCCATGATCGGGACTTCGACCTCAGCACCCGAGGGCGCGGTGCCGTCTCCTACGAGCAGAGACATCCGCTCGGTGTCACTCATCAGGTGAACGACCGCGTGATCATCTCGGAAGGCCAGGGTCAGCACCGGGAACTCCCTGTTCGGTGACCGAACCTCGACGTATCCCTGGCCACAGGAACGCAGGTCGTTGAAGCGATCTGACAGATCCTTCACCTCCGTGCGTCTCTCAACCGGATCGAACAGTCCCGATTCCGGCGACGTCGCCGCCCACACCACGCTCATCCAGTCCCGCTTCCCCATACAGGCCATCGCCCACAATCCAGGGGCCACGCTCCCACGCTCCACCACGACACGACTACTGGGACTGGGGCGCATGATCGTGTTACGAGCTCTAAGGGCGGGCGGCAGTATGCCGATCTCTCTGCGATGCCGACTCCCGCAGATGACGATGGCCTTTGTTGTGGTCTTGCGGCGGATCCAGTCTCTATGCCTTCAGGCAGACCGAGCCCCAGCGTCAGCGGTTGCCTGTGCTGCACGTGCGCGCCGCCGCCGAACCCCGCAGCCACGCGGCTGACATCGTTCTTCCTGGGCCTGTAACGACACCGGCACCTCCCCAAACACAAGGTCGGCCTTCACGACCACAACGGGTCATGAAGGCCGACGTCACGTTCAGCCCCCTGGATTCGCCAACAGTGTCGTCATGCTCCCGGGGGCCGCGAAGAGCTCAGACAGTTCGGAACAGCTCAGACAGTTCAGGGCACAACCGGCACTACGACAACTGAGACTGGACCTGGGAGGAGATGAGCTCCAGGTGGTCCAGGTCGTTCAGGTCGAGGACCTGGAGATAGATCCGCCGGGAGCCGATCTCCTGGTACCGGCCGATCTTGTCGACGACCTCGTGCGGAGACCCGGCGAGCCCGTTGACCCTGAGCTCGTCGACCTCCCGCCCGATCGCGGCGGCACGACGGGCGACTTCCTGCTCGTCCTTGCCCACGCACACCACAAGGGCGTTGGAGTAGACGAGGTCGTCGCCCTTGCGCCCGGCGTCCTCGGCGGCGGCGCGCACTCGCCCGAACTGCCGCTCACTGTCCTCGATGGAGGCGAACGGCATGTTGAACTCGTCGGCGTACTTGCCGGCCAGCCGCGGCGTACGGGTGGCCCCGTGCCCGCCGATCAGAACCGGGATCCTGTCCTGGGCGGGCTTGGGCAGGGCGGGCGAATCGGTGAGGTCGTAGAAGCTGCCGTGGAAGTCGAAGGTGGCACCGGCCTGGGTCGCCCACAGTCCCGTGACGATGGCGAGCTGTTCCTCCAGCCGCGCGAACTTCTCCTTCGGGAACGGGATGCCGTACGCCTTGTGCTCCTCCTCGAACCAGCCCGCCCCGAGGCCGAGTTCGACGCGGCCGCCGGACATCTGGTCGACCTGGGCGACCTGGATGGCGAGCACGCCGGGCAGCCGGAAGGTGCCGGCGGTCATCAGGGTGCCGAGGCGAATGCGCTTGGTCTCACGTGCGAGACCGGCAAGTGTGATCCAGGCATCGGTGGGCCCGGGCAGGCCGTCCCCGGAACCCATCTTCAGATAGTGGTCGGAGCGGAAGAACGCGTCGAAGCCGAGATCCTCGGTGGCCTTCGCCACGGTGAGGAGGGTGTCGTAGGTGGCCCCCTGCTGGGGCTCGGTGAAGATGCGAAGATCCATGACTCCATCCTGCATGCCGAGGCACCCGTCAACCGCGCGGGTCCCCGTGCCCCCCGCCTCCCCGGTCGGGTGAATTCCGTCAACGCCGGAGCCGCCCCCTGCCCGGGCCAGTGACCGCCCCTCACGGTGATCGTTGGCTCGATCGGAGCCGGACCGCCCGGCCCTCGCGCCGGCCCCTGACGGCCGGAGCGTCACCGTGTCGGCCCACTGCCACTGGGGGGGCCGGAGGCCCGAGGAGGCCGTCATGTCCGAGGAATTCGCGCCACAGCAGACCACCAGCGGCGCCGGCCAGCCGAAGGGGCTGCTGCAGCAGATGGAGGAGCTGATGGCAGCCCTGAACGCGGACCTGTCGGCCCTGGACGCGGACCTGCAGTCGACGGGGGCCCGGCGACAGGACGGCGACGCCGGCTGACCCTCCGCCCCCGCCAGGGGGCTCCGCCCCCTGGATCCCCGTCGGCCGCAACGGCCTCGTCCTCAAACGCCGGACGGGCTGAAGTGCCGGGACCGGCGTCGCACAGTGGCCATGGTGGCGCGCCCCCGCGGCGCGGCACGCGCGTACGGCGGCAAGGGGACGTGCCCCGGCACGGCCCCGACCCACCACACACCCGCAGGCGGCACGCGAACCCCCACCCACCAGCAACAGGCCGCCGCAGGCATCCCCCGCCCCCTACCCCGCCTCAGGCAACCCCTCCTCCCGATCCGCAAGTCTGCGCAGCATCTCCCGCACCCGATCCCGCGACTCATCCGCCGCGTCGATCGCCTCCATGCACTGCCAGTACGTCGTCTCGTCATCCGACGCGCTGGCCATGCCCACCAGAGCGATCCCCACCTCACCCAACAGGCCGCCCAGATGCATCAACGACTGCCGCGCATCGCCCAACTCCGTCAGCTGGGCCGCGCGTAAATCTCCCTCCGCGAGGTCCGGCACCTCCAGCACCCCGCACCCACGCCCCGCCAGCTCGGTCAACCCCAGCGCCTCGCCGCGCAGTTCAGGTGGACCGAACACCGCAAGCCGGCTACCGATCGCCTGAGCCAGAGCCTGTGCCTGCCACACCTCGGTCAAGATCTCCGGCGCGCCCTCGCTCCCCGCCAGCGCCCGCCTGCTAGTCACGATCAGCCGCACCGCGTCCATACGCAGTCCCCGTCTGTCCCGACGCGCTGCCCACGCGCCGCCCGAACTCCCTTGTCCACTACCCAGAGTGAAGGTCGCTGAGACGAAAAGCCAGAGGAAGACGGAAATCTGCGGACAACTTTTCGGCTACAGCCAGGCAAACGGACACGCAGAGTGAAAGCGGACCAAGGCGCTCCCCACTCCTACGGCGCCGGAAACCTCCGCTCGTTCCGATCGATCTTCGCGTCCAGCGCCGCCAACGGATCGATCCCGAGCACCTCGCACAGCTGCAACAGGTAGGCCAGCACGTCCGCCACCTCATCGGTCACCCGCCCCGCGGTCTCCGTGTCGTCCATGACCCGGGCCGACTCCTCAGGCGTCAACCACTGGAAGATCTCGACGAGTTCGGACGCCTCCACGCTGAGCGCGGCGACGAGGTTCTTCGGCGTGTGATACGGCTGCCAGTCGCGCGCGGCAGCGAACTCGGCCAGCCTGCGCTGCAGCTTGGCCACATCAAGAGGTTCGGTCACGGCTCCAGATGTACCACCGTCACGCCACCCGCCCCAGCCGGCCCCGCACCCGACACCGAGGCCCCCGCAGACCCCGCACCCTCCACCACGCCCGCCACGTCACTCACAGCCCCCACCACCCGAATATGCCCCCGCTCACACATCCGCGCGGCAAGCCCCACCAGCTCCCCCCGCTGCACCGGATCCAGCCCCCGATCGAACCCATCCACGACCACACTCAACGTCTGCATCGCCGCAGGCACCTCCCCCACCGGATCGACCTCCAGCACCCCGGGCCCGGTCAGCAGCACCAACGACAGCGCGAGATGGCGCAGCTCACCGTCCCCCAACCGCGCGAGCTCCGTCCGCACCCCGTCCCCCCGGTCGAGCACCCCCCGCACCGTCCCGTCCCCCAGCACCTCGGCGACCACATCGGCCACCGCCCCGGCACATCCCGCCCGCACCGCGCCCACGAGCTGCGCATGCCGCCGCGCGCACTCGGCGCGAGTCCGCCACAGCACATCGGCGAGGTTGTCGCAGCCCCTGAGCAGTCGCCCGGAACCAACCGGCACATGCCCCCGCATCCGATCCGGCCGAGGATCGCAGGCGAAGACCGACCGCAAGGCCACGACCATCTGCTCGGCGGCGGCCAGCACCCGCCGCTGCCCCTCCGTCTTCCCGGCCACCCGCAGCGGCAACAGCGCGGTACCGAGCCGGTCGTCGGGCAGCGGCGCCCGTGTCACCGGCGACTGACCGGCCGTGTGCCAGGCGGCCTGCACACAACGGCGGCTCGGATCCCGCAGGGCCGTCTCCAGCAGGACGATCCCGCCCGCGCTCAACCGCTCCCCCACGATCCGCAGTTCGGGCTCGGCCTGCACGGCGACGTCGAGTCGAACCTGCCCCTCGGGACCGTCGGCGGTACAGCCGATCCGAAAGCCTCGCCGTCGCTGCGCATCGGGCCGGGCCCGCTCGGGCACGCAGGCCACCGGATCGGGGAACACCTCCCCGACCTCGGCACCCGCACCGAGCCGAGCCAGCGCCTCGTAGGCCCGTAACGCGGTCGTCTTTCCGGACCCGCTCGGCCCGGCCAGGACCGTGAACGCCCCGAGCGGCAGGGCGACCCGCTGATGCCGGGCGAACGCGGACAGCCGTAACTCGGTCAGATGGGGCCGGCCGGTACACCCGCCGTCCGCGCCACCCACCCGCCGCCCCTGCGCGGGGACGGACACAACACCGGAATCAGACGACACGGACGATGCAGAGGAGCCAGCCATGCCCGGACCGTAGGCCCGCTACCGCAAGACGAACCGTTCCACCCCGGCACCCTTCCTACGATCGAGCGACCATCGCAGGCCCGCCCCCCTCACGTACCGGGAACCCCCGCCCCCTCCATCAACCCACTGACCTCGGTCCCGGGCGGCGTCAGCAGAAACACGTTCCGGTCCACCCGATGCATCCCGCTCCCCAGCCCGAAGACGACCCCGGTGCTGAAGTCCAGCACCCGCTTGGCCACCTCGGTCTCGGCCCCCGTCAGATCCAGCAGCACCGGAATCCCCGCCATCAGGGTCTCGGCGACCTCGCGGGCGTCCGCGAACACATTGACCCGCAGGACGACGAACCGGCGACGCGGTTCCGTCTCCGCCTCCGGAAGCACCCGGTGGTCCACCGCGGACGGCCAGGCGTCTCGGCCGCGCAACGGCACGACCTGGGCGAGCCCCTCCCACTGTTCATCGGTGACGTCGTGGCTGTTCACCGGCTCCCCCCGCCTTGACTCGCCTTCAATGCCTGCACCAGCCAATTCTTACGCCAAGTCACCCGTTCGGCCCAACACCGACACGGTCCGCGAGCCCCTCGCACGCGTCGCGACTCCTCCCGGCCCCGCCCCTCACAGCTCGGCCCGGCGGCCTGTGTGGCCGACGTAACTCCTCATGATCAAGGGATGTGACATCGACGTAACGGGCAATTCGTACGCTCCAGACACGACCTCGACCGCCGGAGGAGGGCAGCACGTGACCGAGACCACCTCCACGACTCAGGTCCGGACGGTCTGCACGTACTGCGGGGTCGGCTGTGGAGTCCTGCTGGACGTCGGAATGGGCCCGGACGGACGGCGTGCGGTCCTGAAGGCCTCCGGCGACAAGGCGCACCCGGCGAACGCGGGCCGGCTGTGCACGAAGGGCGCGACCACGGCGGAGATGCTCGCCGCGCCCGGGCGGCTGACCACGGCGCTGGTCAGGGGCGACCGGGGCGCCGAGCCGGTGCCCTCCCCGATCGCCGGCGCGATCTCCGAGACCGCCCGGCGGCTGCGCACGATCATCGACGAGCACGGGCCGGACGCGGTCGCCTTCTACGTCTCCGGGCAGATGAGCATGGAGGCCCAGTACCTGGCGAACAAGCTGGCCAAGGGGTTCGTGCGGACGAACCAGATCGAGTCGAACTCCCGGCTGTGCATGGCCAGCGCGGGCATGGGCTACAAGCTGTCCCTCGGCGCCGACGGGCCGCCCGGGTCGTACGAGGACTTCGACAGGGCGGACACCTTCCTGGTGATCGGCTC
Source organism: Streptomyces sp. R11 (assembly GCF_041051905.1). Lineage (NCBI taxonomy): Bacteria > Bacillati > Actinomycetota > Actinomycetes > Kitasatosporales > Streptomycetaceae > Streptomyces > Streptomyces sp. R11. Next base: position 6,950,549 of record NZ_CP163432.1, on the reverse strand, counting down.
GAACATGGCCGACTGCCACCCGATCCTCTTCCTGCGCATGATGGAGCGGGTCAAGGCGGGCGCCAAGCTCATCGTCGTCGACCCTCGGCGTACCGCCACCGCCGCCAAGGCCGACCTCTACCTCCAGCTCAAGCCGGGCACCGACCTGGCCCTCCTCAACGGCCTTCTGCACCTGCTCGTCGAGAACGGCCACACCGACCCCGGCTTCATCGCCGCGCACACCGACGGCTGGGAGGAGATGCCCGCCTTCCTCGCGGACTACCCGCCGGCAGCCGTCGCCGAGATCACCGGAATCGCCGAGGACGACCTCCGTACCGCCGCCCGGCTGATCGGCGAGGCGGGCGAGTGGATGAGCTGCTGGACGATGGGCCTGAACCAGTCCACGCACGGCACCTGGAACACGAACGCCCTGGTCAACCTGCACCTCGCTACCGGCGCCATCTGCCGCCCGGGCTCCGGCCCCTTCTCCCTCACCGGCCAGCCCAACGCCATGGGCGGCCGTGAGATGGGCTACATGGGGCCGGGGCTGCCCGGGCAGCGGTCCGTCCTCGTCGACTCCGAGCGGGACTTCGTGGAGCAGCTGTGGGAGCTGCCGCCGGGCACCCTGCGCGCCGACGGGGTCGGCAGGGGGACCGTCGAGATGTTCCGGAAGATGGCCGACAGGGAGATCAAGGCCTGCTGGGTCATCTGCACCAATCCCGTCGCCTCGGTCGCGAATCGCCGTACCGTCATCGAGGGCCTCGAAGCCGCCGAGTTCGTCGTCACGCAGGACGTCTTCACCGACACCGAGACCAACGCGTACGCGGACGTCGTGCTGCCCGGCGCCATGTGGACCGAGGGCGAGGGTGTCTTCGTCAACAGCGAGCGCAATCTGACCCTGACCCGGCCCGTCGCCGACCCGCCCGGCGAGGCGATGGCGGACTGGCGGATCATCGCGGCCGTCGCGTGCGCGATGGGGTACGAGAAGGGGTTCTCGTACGACAGCGCCGAGGACGTGTTCGAGGAGATACGCCGGGCCTGGAACCCGGTGACCGGCTGGGATCTGCGCGGCGTGACGTACGAGCGGCTGCGGGCCACGCCCGTGCAGTGGCCGGCCGCCGACCCGGACGGGTCCCCCCGCAATCCGATCCGGTACGTCGACCCCGACGGCGGGCTGCGGTTCCCCACCGCGAGCGGACGAGCCGCGTTCCACGCCCGGCCGCACCTGCCGGCCGCCGAGATGCCGGACGACGACTACCCCTTCGTTCTGAACACCGGGCGCGTTCAGCACCAGTGGCACACGCTGACCAAGACGGGCAAGGTCGCCAAGCTCAACAAGCTGAACCCGGGGCCGTTCGTGGAGCTGCATCCGCGGGACGCGCGCGAGTTGGGGATCTCCGACGGGGACCCGGTGGAGGTCGCCTCGCGGCGTGGGCGGGCCGTGCTGCCGGCGGTGGTGACCGAGCGGGTGCGGCCGGGCTGCTGTTTCGCGCCGTTCCACTGGAACGACCTGTTCGGGGAGTATCTGAGCGTCAACGCGGTGACGAGCGACGCGGTGGATCCGATCTCCTTCCAGCCGGAGTTCAAGGTGTGTGCCGTCTCCCTGACCCCGGTCGCGGCTCCCACGGCGGCTCCCGCTCCGGCGGAGCCGGTCGTGCAAGCGCTGACGCCGACAGCCGTCGCCCCTGGCACATCCGCGCCCTTTGACCCCTTCGGTCTGGAACCCGCGCCGCCACCCGTCCTGTCCGCACAGGAACGCCTCTACCTCACGGGGTTCCTCGCCGGCCTGGACTCCGGCGCGCCGGGCGTCCCCGTGCTCCCGCCGGACGCCCCCTTCAGCCCCGAGCACGCGTTGTGGGTCAACGGCGTCCTGGCCGGCATGTACTCCCGCACGGCGGCGGCACCGAGTACGCCGCAGGGCCGCGAGGTCGTCGTGCTGTGGGCCTCGCAGACCGGGAACGCCGAGGAGTTCGCCACCGCCACCGCCGAGCGGCTGGGCGCGGCCGGGCACCGGACCAGGCTGGTCGGCATGGACGAGGCCGACGTCCGCGTCCTCGCCCGCACGGCCGACCTGCTCTTCATCACCAGCACGTTCGGCGACGGCGACGCGCCCGACAACGGGGCCGGCCTCTGGGACACCCTGTCCGACGACGAGGCTCCGCGGCTGGACGGGGTGCGGTACGCCGTGCTCGCCTTCGGGGACTCGTCGTACGACGACTTCTGCGGGCACGGGCGCCGGCTCGACACCCGGCTGGGCGAGCTGGGCGCGGTGGCCCTGGCTCCCCGCACGGACTGCGAACCGGACTACGAGCCGTCCGCCGGCGCGTGGCTCGACCAGGTCCTGACGGCGCTGGGCGGCGCGGACGCCCCCGCCGTCGAGACGCCGAAGGCCAAGCCGAACGCCAGGTCCAAGCCCGCCCCCACCACCGCCCGCCTCGTCGGCAACCGGCTGCTCAGCCGGCCCGGCGGCGGCAAGGAGGTGCGCCGTTTCACCTTCGACACGAGCGGCACCTCGCTGACGTACGAGGCGGGCGACGCGCTCGGCGTGCGGCCGGTCAACTCGGCCGCGCTGGTGGAGGAGTGGCTGGCCGTGACCGGGGTGGACGGCTCAGCGACCGTGCACGTGGACGGCGTTGGCGAAGCCTCCTTCACCGAGGCCCTTTACCGGCACCTCGACATCACGCGGATCAGCCCGGACCTGCTCCGCTTCGTCGCCGAACGCGTCCGTGACGACCGGGAGTTGCGGCGGCTGCTGCGACCCGACAACAAGGACGGTCTGGCGCAGTGGAGCTGGGGGCGGCAGGCCGTGGACGTCATCGCCGAGCACCCGGTGCGGGCGGACGCCGAGGAGTGGGCCGGGGTGCTCAGGAAGCTCCAGCCGCGTCTGTACTCCATATCGTCCAGCCCGCTCGTCGACCCGCACCGCGTCTCGCTCACCGTCTCCGTCGTCCGGTACGAGAACCTGCACGGCCGACCGCGCGGCGGAGTCTGCTCGCCGTTCCTGGCCGACGCCGAGCCGGACACCGAGGTGCCGGTCTTCGTGCAGTCGTCGCCGCACTTCCGCCCACCCGCGGACGCCTCGACACCGATGGTGATGGTCGGTCCGGGCACCGGCGTCGCGCCTTTCGTCGGCTTCCTCCAGGAGCGGCGCGCGCTCGGGCACAGGGCGCCCAACTGGCTGTTCTTCGGCGAGCAGCACCGGGCGAGCGACTTCTACTACGAGGACGAGCTGACCGCGCTGCTCGCCGAGGGCACCCTCGCCCGCCTCGACACCGCGTTCTCCCGCGACCAGCGCAAGAAGGTCTACGTCCAGGACCGGATGCGCGAACACGGCCCCGAGCTGTGGCGCTGGCTGCAGGACGGCGCCCACTTCTACGTCTGCGGCGACGCCTCGCGCATGGCCAAGGACGTGGACCGGGCCCTGCGGGACATCGCGGTCGCGCACGGCGGCCTGGAGGAGGCCGAGGCGTCGGCGTTCGTGAAGCAGCTGGCGGCGGCGAAGCGCTACGTCCGGGACGTGTACTGAGCGGGCCTCTCACCCGCCTCACACCGGACTCTTCACCTCCCTCGGCACCTCGCTCACCGGGCCGGATCACGGTCCGGTGCCGTGCGGTCGGCAGAACAGCAGCCGGTGACGCGCGGCCGGCTGCCGCAGTGGTCGGTGCCCGTCACCCCGGGGCCGGAGTCCCCCGCACAGTGACACCGCCTCCTGACCCTCCTCGCGGGCATCAGGCTCTTCATCGGCACGCGCACGTTCTGGACGCAGGCGGCCGGTCACCGTCTCTTCGTGGCGGCGGGCATCTCGGCGTGCTACGCCTCGATCCTGGTCTGCGGGGTGCTCGCGCTGATCGTGCGGCGGGCGAGGTCGCTGGCCCGCCTCGGCCTGTGCGCTATTTCGTCGTGAGCGAGCCGGGCTCCTGGGTCAGGGGCATCGTGCTGCCGCTCACGCAGGGCGCGGTGATCCACGGGCAGGGCATGGCAGGCATCTCCCTGTTCTTCACCGGCGGCAGCGACCGGCTCGACTGGTACTCCCACGTGAGCATGCTGCTGGCGGCCGGGCTGCTCGTACTGTTCGTGCTGTTCGTGCTGTTCGTACGGCGGCTCGGGCCCGCGACGGTTCTGCCGTGGTGCGCGTTCTTTCTGGCGACGCGGTCCCGGGACGGCTACTACCTGCTGATGACGCCGCTGTGGCTCGCGGCCGCGGTCACCGCGCCGGCGTCGGAGTTCGCCGGCGCCTGGCAGCCCCGGCTGCGGGCCCTGTCCCGGCGCCCGGCGCGCATCGCGGCGCCCGTACTCCTGCTCACCCCGGCACTGGCGAGCACGGCATGGGCGGCCACGGGGACGCCTCTGCGGCACATGCGGGTGACGTCGGTGCGGTGGGCGACCCCAACTGCCGTATCCGGTCTGGATGTCGAGGTCACCAAGTCGGACGCCGACGCCTCGCGCCCCACTTCGCGCTCACCACCGGCCAGGGCATGAACCAGTACTGGACGGCCGTACGGGGTCCCGCCACGCTGCCCGCGCACGCGACGGCGCGGTATGAACTCCGGCCGCCCGCGGGGCGGTTCGCCCTCCCCCGCCGTCCGGGCGTACGGATCCGGCTGCGGGCCTTCACGGCCGTACCGCAGACGTTGTCGAGCGCCGACGTCAGGCTGCGGCCGTCCGCGTGAAGCGGAGCGTGGTGGCGATCGTCGTGAGGCCGCGCATCATGCCGAGCTGGTTCCAGCTCATGCCGAAGTGCTCGCGGTCCACGGTGAATTCGGCGTCCAGGGTGAGCGACCGGTCGTCGGCGCCGACGAGGCGGCCGGTGAAGGAACTGGGCCGGCTGATGCCCCGGACGGTGAGCTGACCGACGACGTGCACGCCGTCGCCGTCGCGAAGCTCGGCGCTGCGGACCGCGAAAGTGATCTCGGGGTGGTTGGCGGCATCGAGGAAGTCGGCCGAGCGCAGGTGCTCGTCGCGCTTGGCGTTGCGGGTGTCCAGGGAGGCGGCGTCCAGGGTGATCGTGCCGACGGCGGAGCCGTCGGGCCGCACCTCGCCGTTGCCGGCGACGGCGGCGAAGGCGCCCTTCACGGTGACCAGGCCCCAGAACGTCCTGTGCCGGACGGCGACGGTGGAGGTGGTGCTGTCGAGCTGCCAGGTTCCGGTTTCGACGGCGACGGTCATGATTTCTCACTCCTGATCATCGGGACTTGGTGCTGTAGTCCAAATTTGGATGACATCACGCTAGCCGATACTCCAAATTTGAACAACAGCTACACTCGAATCCATGGCCGACATCCCCGACTGCCCCTCCGCGTCCGGCGACGGACTCCTGCCCGCCGAGTTGCACGCCTGGATGCTGATGCTGGCCGCGACGGGGGCCGTCGAGCAGGAGCTGCGCTCGGTCGTCAAGGAGCGGCTGGACGTCTCGCACGACGAGTTCCTGGTCCTGTGCCTGCTCGCCGCGGACCCCGGCCAGGCCCTGCGCATGACGCGGATCGCCGAGCTCCTGGGCCGCCCCAAGACACGGCTCACCTACCAGATCGCCTGCCTCCAGCACGCCGGCCTCGTCGCCCGCAAGTCGGTGTGCGGCGACAAGCGGGGCGTCGAGGTCGCCCTCACCGAGAAGGCACGGACCCTGCTCAAGGAGGCCTCCGGGGTCCTCGCCCAGACGGTCAAGGAGGCGCTGGCACGGTTCATGGGTCCCACCCAGCGCGAGGCGATGTGCGCGCTCATGCCCGACTTCGCCGTGGAGGCGACGCCGGAGTAGCCCGCGAGTGGGCGCCGGTGCGGCTGTCCAAGTCACGCAGCGGCGCCCGGTTGCTGCGGGTAGGGCGGGTGGGAGCACGGCTCCGGCCACGGCGCCGAACGTTCCTCAGGGAGCCGGCGTCATAGCGGTAGCCGTCTTCGAAGGGACCGCCGCCATGACCGCCGTATCCCGCCCTGCCCGTGCCGTGTTCAGTGCCTCACTGGTCGGAGGGCTGCTCTGCGCGGTCGCCGCGTGCGGCGCGGAGACAGGGAAGGGCGCTTCGGCTCACAGCCGGACCAGCTGGCGGGAGCCCGCCGCCTACACCTACACGCTCCGCTCCGGCGAGGGGGAACGGGCCCTGATCGGCACCTTCCGGATAACCGTCCGCGACGGCGCCGTGGTCAGGACGGTCGGCCTCGACGACAGCGGCCGACGCGTGACGGAGGACATCCCCGACGCGGTGCCCACCCTCGGGGAACTCCTGAAGGAACTGGAGCAGGCACGACAGGACGGCGCGGACAAGGCCGAGGCGCAGTACGCGGCGGACGGTCACCCCGTGCGGATCTCTCTGGACTGGGAGGAGCACGCGATCGACGACGAAGCGCTCTATGTCATCAGCGCGTACCGGCCGATCGGCGACTAGGGGCACAGCAAGTGCAGGGGCAGGGGCAGCGTTCACGCACTCGCATCGCGTATCGGTCACAACTGAGCTGGTCAGTCTTACTACGCCAGCTGGCCCATCGCCATGAGCGCCGCCACCCGGCTGAGGGACATGGTCGAGGCGCGGAACACCGACACCCGACCACCGACGACCTCGCCGAACTCGACGCCGTGCCCGCCCCGCGGGGCGGCTGCTACCCCTGAGCACCAGGAGAGACCTCATGCGAGCAACGCTCATGTACGGCGCCGGCGACGTCCGCGTCGAGAACGTGCCGGACCCGGAGATCCAGAACCCCACCGACGCCGTCGTACGCGTCACGGCCTCCTGCATCTGCGGCAGCGACCTGTGGCCGTACGCCCAGATGCCGGCAACGCCTCAGGGTCGCCGTATGGGGCACGAGTTCCTCGGCGTGGTCGAGGACGTCGGCTCGGAGGTGTCCGGGTTCAAGCGCGGGGACGTGGTCGTGGCGCCCTTCGTGTGGGCCGACAACACCTGCGACTTCTGTCGTGACGGGCTGCACACCTCCTGCCGCCACGGCGGCCAGTGGGGCTCGGACGGCGTCGACGGCGGCCAGGGCGAGGTCGTGCGCGTGCCGCAGGCGCAGGGAACGCTGGTGAAGCTGCCGGTGGCCGAGGACTCGACGCTGGTGCCCTCCCTGCTCACGCTCTCCGACGTGTACTGCACCGGCCACCACGGCGTGGTGACCTCGCGGGTCGGGCCGGGGAAGTCGGTGACGGTGATCGGCGACGGGGCGGTCGGCCTCGGCGCCGTCCTGGCCGCCAAGCGGCTCGGCGCCGAGCAGATCATCCTCATGGGCCGCCACCGGGGCCGCACCGACCTCGGCCGCGAGTTCGGCGCCACCGACGTCGTCGCCGAGCGCGGCGACGAGGGCATCGAGCGGGTACGGGAGTTGACCGGCGGCGACGGCACGCACGCGGTCGTGGAGGCCGTCGGCGCCGAGCAGTCGATGCACACGGCCCTCGGCATCGTCCGCGACGGCGGCGCCATCAGCCGCCTCGGGGTGGCCCAGTACACGGACGTGCCGCTCGGGATGGACACGATCATGAAGAACATCACCGTGACCGGCGGCGTCGCTCCGGCTCGCGCCTACATCGAGGAACTTCTGCCGGACGTGCTGGACGGCACGGTCGAGCCGGGTCGCGTGTTCGACCGCACCATCGGCGTCGACGACGTACCGGACGGCTACCGGGCGATGGCCGACCGCAGTGCGCTCAAGGTCCTGATCCGGCCCTGAGGCGGCCCTGAGGCGGCCCTCGCATCGACGGCAGATGCGCGCTGTGCCGCTGGAAGATGACGGCTTTGGTGACCGCTTGGAGGAGGTTCGCGCGGATCAGTGCGGACCACAGGGCGGTGAGCCCGCCCGCCTCGGCCACCGGGACCGCGCTCAGGCACAACAGCCGAGGAAGACGCCGGTGGACACCAGGCTCGGGAAGGTCCGCTTCAGCCCGAGCATGCCGACGCCGACGATGTCCCGCACAGCATCCGCCGAAGCCGCAGGTCAGCCGCGCTTCCCGGTGGAAGATCCGCGCGCGGGAGATCCGCGACGACATGCATGCACGCACCCTGCGGCCCGACCGACCGCACGTTGGCCGTCAGTCGGGCCGTTGGGTGCGGTTCTCGTGAGCCAGGCCGTCCGGGCGGGCAGACGTGCGCGGGCGGAGGGGAAGGACCAGAGCCCGCAGCAGCACAGGGGCCGACGGCCGCAGGACCATGGGATCCGACGGCCGACGGACCGCCCCGATGTCGTGCCATCCCCACGACAGGAAGGCGTCGAAGACCGGAGCGTCGGCTTGGTCGACCAGTGTCGCCCCGAGCGAGGCGTGGTGGTCGGCGAGCAGCCGTTCCTGAAGCCTGCGGGCGAGGCCGTGGTCGTCCGTATGGGGATGCACCACGATCTCGGTGATCGCGAAGACGTGCCCGGACGCGGTGAGCTGTTCGATGCCCTGCGGAAGGGGCCCGTCGAATCCCCTCCACCAGGTCCCCTCCCGCGGTACGGGGAATCCGTAGGCACACCCGGCGAAGGCCGTGTCCTCCGCGATCAGCAGGGCGAATCCGGGCCGCCGGATGTCGTCGGCGAGCCTCCGCAGAAAGGCCTGCCGGCCTCGGTATCCCTGGCCTGGCTGCGCGCGTGAGGACTCCACGTACAGATCGGCCAGGTCCTCCCGCAGCGTCTCGGCCTGCCAGCGGTTCAGTCGGCGCAGACGTACCGCGTGGGCGGGAGGCGATGTGCTTCCCCCGCCCCCTGGCGGCACCCGGCGGGGCGGGCCCGTCACGGTGCACCGCCCGCGGCAGCGGGAAGCCGGCGTGACGGTGGTCGAACCGCGTGGAGCTCATGGAGCAGGAACCCGGAGCCGGTGATCTCGATGATGCGGGCCAAGGTCGGTGGCGGATAGTGCAGTCGGAGGACGGTTCCGGCATCGGTGGCGAGCTGCGATGCCTTGAGGAAGGTGCTGAGTCCGCTGGCGTCGCAGAAGGTGACCGCCGTCAGATCGACGTCGGCGGTGCGGATGCCGTCGCGCAGGCATGCGGCCAGTGCGGCGCGCACGAGCGGGGCGGTGGTGAAGTCGATCTCACCTGCGAGGGTGATCAGCGCGCGAGTGGTGCGGTCGTGCCGGTGGACGTTCAGTTGTGGGTGGGGCACGGCTCCTCGGTTCTGACTGCGAAGTGCCCGTCGGGGAGTGCCGCGTCGCGGGGTCGGTCCGGCCCTCGCGGCGTGCTGCCGATACGGGGAGGGGAGGTACGCGGTAGCAGGTGAACGGCCGGTCCGGCAGCCTGGGTTGGCGAGCGCGGCGACGGATGGCGGATCGGTCGTCCGGGACGCGTGCCATGGGATCGGACGGAAGGTCCGCGCCCGGCGCGCATCGTGTCCTGCAGGGGTGCCGCCCGAGACCCGGGCGGCACCGTCGGAAGCCTGATCAGCGGACCGGGCCGGCCGGGGGCGGAGAATCAGTCGGCCGGCCGGCGATCAGCCTCGGGTGGACTGCTCATCGGTCTCCTTGGCTGTGTGCCGTCCCCGGACCCGGGCAGCCCGGGCTCGGGGGCACAGGACACGGGAAGACCCCGGCCTGTCATGTGCGGTGAGGCGGCCGGGGTCCTGGGCTGCGGACGGTGTTTTCAGTTGTGTCGGTGCGGTCAGTTCGTTCGGCTCGGTCTGTTCGTCCGGCTCGGGCCGTTCGCACGAGGGGGACGGCGGCCTGCGGTGCCGCTCGCTCCCGCCCGGCCGTGGGCCGTCCGCGGAGCCAACGGGTCCGGTCCCGGGATCGGCATCCCGGAACGGCCGTAGTGGAAGGCGGCCGTGCCGTCACTGTGCTGCAAGTTGAGCAAGTGGATGAGGAGCACCCCGAAGGCGATCACCGCGAAGGTCACGACCACGATCACGAATGTCTGCATGGTCCTCACCTCGCCATCGGCTGCTGCGGCAGCGCTGCGGTCACGGTCGGGATCCGGGGACGTGCGGCCGGATCGCGGGCCTCGTGGCCTCCTTCGGAGTCCCAGACCGCTTCCACGGTCCGGTCCGTCTCGGACACCGTCCGCAGGCGCGCCGCCTCCTCCATCAACCGGCTCGCGGTCGACGTGCCCAGTGGGTCGCTCGCGGCGGCCATCAGCCAGGCGGCCGAGACGGGAGTCGTCTGCGGCGGGACCACCAGGAGGTTCCAGCGGCCCGTGCGGTACGAGAGCAACAGCAGTTCGTGGGGGTCCTGCTCGGCCAGGAACCAACCCACCTTCACCACGTGCCCGGCGACGGGCACCTTGCGCGGAACGACCGGCCAGTGGACGGGATTCACCGTGACCCGCGTGATCCGCCCCCACAACGGATCCAGTACGGCCGTCAGGGCGGGGAGTTCGGACTCGAGATCGCGGGAGCGCGGCCACCAGGCGCCGTCCAGCAGAGCCGGTGCGGGGCCGGTGGGAGCGAGCGACAGACGGAGAGAGGACGAGGAGAAAGCACGGTCATCGGCTTCGGCTGTCGGCGGGAGGGAAATGGTCGCAGTCATGACGCGAACCCTGCCCCGGGCCGGTCATGACCGGCCCGGCGTATTCAATCGCCGAAAACGACACGAGCTGGAAGCCTGTGCGCGAAATATCCTCGGTGACTTCAGCCTACTCCTCGAACAGACCCAACGGACCGAACGGCCAACGGAGAAACAGTCCCATGCGTCCCGGCACGAGGCCGGCGCCCCAGAGGCAACAGTCCGAACGGGCCGTGTGCACCCGGCAGTGGAAGGGGATGATCGGCATGGCCCGCGAGCGACGTCTGGCCGAGATCTCGAAGTGCTCGACATGTCGGCGGCTGCGACCCTGCTCGCGGACGCCGACGGCGGAGTAGCGTGAAGTCATCGGGAGCACTTCGTACATCGGCTCCGATGCCGGTGCCGTTCCCGTTGAGCGACCACACCGGGCAGCTGTTCTCGCGCAGGAGTCCGGAGACGGGTTTGCGCGATGTCCGCGATCACCTCTCACCCCCCGCTGCGGGCCGTTCCCTTCAGGGCCCCGACCGCGCGCCTCTCGTTGAGATCCGAGAGCCCTTCTGGAGGGCCCACCGAGTTGGACGGCGCCTGGTGGCCCCGTTCACGTGACCTGCCGAGCGAGCTCTCCGCCTTGGCGGACGTGCTGGATCCGCTGTGGGGGCGGATCACCCGTATCGCGGTCAGCCCCCGCCACTGGCCGATCCTCCCGCCCCGGATCTTCGTCAACGGCCATGTGGTGAAGGTCGGTTGGTTCACCTCCGAGCTGGATCCGCACGGGATCACTCTGCTGTCCTACACCGCGGGCCGATGGGACCTTCTGGTGATCCCCCCGGAGACCGGCGCCTCCTCGGCCGCCCGGCTGATGGCCGCCGCGAGTGCGGACACCGGTCCGCAGACCACCGCGACCGCGCTCATGACGGCGGAACGGGCCCGTCACGCACGGGGGGCGACGGCCGGGGAGGGCGGGAGCGGCCGTGCCCTCTCGGCCCAAGGCCGGAATCGGCAACGGGCAGTCGGGATGTGACTGCACGCACAACGCGTCGCGCCGCGGCCGGGCAGCGCAGGGGCGGGGTCCCGTCACACGGGATCTCCGGCGGCGGCCGCCATGAGCGGCTCCGCGGCCTCCTCAGTCGTATCCGGAGGCACGACCAGCAGGTCCCAGCGCCCCCGGCCGGGGGCGAGCAGGACGATCGTGTGCGGGGCGGATGCCGCAACGGTCCTGCGCAGGCGTACGACCTCGTTGGAGACCAGCATCCGGCCGGGCACCGCGGACCACGTCGCGCCGTTGACGGTGACGCTGGTGACGTGGCCCCATGTGCGCGGCAACCCGGCGAGCAGCCGGGGGAGTTCGACGAGCAGGTCGTACGAGCGAGGCCACCACGCTCCGTCGATGGCCCGGGGCATGCCGCCGTGGGGGGCCAGGCGCATGCGCAGGAGGGGGTGGGAGGGAAGCGGGGGTTGCAGTGCGGTGGTCATGAACGCTCCTGTCGACTGCCGTGCCGCGGAAGGGTGGGGGTGGAGGGTGGAGCGGGGGAGGCGCGCGGCTGGTGTCAGGCGCGGCGGGCCGCAACCCGGTCCGCCGTCGGCCAGCGCACGTCGTGCACCCAGCCGAGGCGTTCGAGAAGCCGGATGACGGCTGCGGAGGGGTCGAGCTGGCCGCGGTCGACGCCGTGGCGTACGCAGGTGGGGTCGGCGTGGTGGAGGTTGTGCCAGCTCTCGCCGAAGGAGAGCAGGGCGAGGGGCCACAGGTTCGTGGCACGGTCGTGGCGCCGGGTGCGGAACGGGCGCTCACCGATCAGGTGACAGAGCGAGTTCACGCTCCAGGTGACGTGGTGGAGCAGCGCGATGCGCACAAGTCCCGCCCACAGCAGGGCGGTTACGCCATACACCCACGTACCGCCGATGGCCCAGCCCACCGCGAACGGCAGGGCGAGCGTGAGGACACACAGCGCCGGGAAGGCGCGGGCGACGGCACGGATGTCGCGGTCGGCCAGGAGGTCGGGAGCGTAACGCTCCGGCGGCGTCCGGTCGTTGCGGAACAGCCAGCCGACGTGCGCGTGCAGCAGCCCGCGCAACTGGCCGCGCAGATGCGTGCCGTAGCGGTAAGGCGAGTGCGGGTCGCCGGGCCGGTCGGTGAACGCGTGGTGGCGCCGGTGGGTGGCGACCCAGCCGATGACGTCGCCCTGGAAACTCATCGACCCGGCCACCGCGAGCGCGATGCGCACGGGACGGACGGCCCGGTAACCGCCGTGGGTGAGACCACGGTGGAAGCCGACGGTGACGCCGAGACCCGTGATCGTGTAGAGGACGACCGCGAGCACGATGTCGGCGGGATGGATGAGGCTGCCCCACAGCAGCCAGCCCAGCAGGCCGAGCGCCACGAACGGCAGGACGACGATCGCCGCCGTCACCGTGACGTACAGCCGCTCACCGCCTGCGCGCGCGGGCGCCGGGCCGTCGGGCGGGAAGGGGGACGTCCCGTCGTAGCCCTGGGGCGGCGGGGCGGGGTCCGACGGCGTGACCGCCGTGGAGGTGCTCGGACTGAGCGGCATACGTGACTCCTCGGCCTGGATGCGGATGGCGCGGCCGGGGTCACGGGCTGCCCATATGGGACGGGGGCGTGCTGCGGAAGGCACCTGGTGCGGTGAACTCCGGAAAACGAGACGACGGTCCGGACCGGTCAGAATTCCGGCATACGAAAAGCCCTCGTCCCGTCCACCGTACTCCCGCCTGTGCGACCACCGCGTCTGTTTCGGAAGCGGCATCGCGTTCACCCGGACAGGGCCCCCGATGAAACCCACTGGTCGTGGGCAGGTACTCGGGCCGGCACGGGTGGTGGCAACCATGGCGACACTGCACCAGCGGAAGAGCTACCGCGAAGCGATCATGAAAATCCTGTACGAGGGCATGGAGGGCAGAGGCCTTCCTGACGCTTCCGGGGCCAAGCTGCGTGACGATCTGGCAATCCCTGAGCAGGACCTGGCCGCGGCCTGCACTTATCTGGTGGGCGAAGGACTTGTCACGGTCCGCTGGGCCCATGGGGACACACCCGCGACGGTCACGCTGACACATCAGGGAATACGGCTGATGGAGGCCGAGGAGGAGGATCGCGGCTGACCCGGCGGGGCCCAACGCCAGAGGGTCGGAACGGAACGCCTCGTCCACCGGGACGGAGGTGGGCGAGCGAGAGCTCGTGTCGGCCGTGCGAGCCGGTTCCCGTCAGGGGACCATCGGTACTGATGTGTCGGTTCCCCCTGATGCGCCCGCGATCTTCGGTGGGAGGCTGCCATGGCTGGAGGGCGGCGTGGTGAAGGATGCGGTGCCCGGTGCGGGAGGTGAGGGGCAGTCGTGGCCGGCGGCCGAGCCGGACTTCTGGCGGCAGGTCGTCGAGCAGCTGAGCACAGCCCTGATGGTGGTGGATCCAGCCGGCCGGATCCTCGCGGTCAACTCGGCCGCGGAACGGCTGCTGGGCCGAGCCACCCGCGCGATACGCGGGAAGGACGCGCACGGGCTGCTGCACCGGGACACGGACGGCGGCACGCTCCTGCGGGAGCAGTGCCCGCTGCTCCGGGCGCTGGCCGAGGGGACCGCCGCGCGCGGGGAGGGCGACAGCTACGTGCGCGGTGACGGTCGCCTGGTCACGATCTCGTGGTCCGCTTCGCCCCTGACGGACGGCGGCTCGTTCAAGGGCATGGCCGTGCTGTTCACCGACATCACCGGCGACCGCAGCACGCGCCGGGAGCGTGCGGCCTATACGAGTGCTCTGGAGGACCTCAACGAGCGGCTGACGCTGGTCGCGGAGATCACCGACGTCCTGGGTCAGACCCTGGAGACCGACGATGCCCTCGTCCGGCTGGGCCGCCTTCTGGTTCCCCGCCTCGCCGACTGGGCGGCGGTGGACCTCCGGACCGGTTCCGGGCAGGTCCACCGGGTGGCGGTGACCGGCCCCGCGGGCCGGGACGCCAGGCTGGAGGGCGGGCGCGAGCGTCTTCCCGAGACCGGGGAGGCGGACCGCTCAGATCTTGTCCAGGTGTTGCACGGAGGTGATCCCGTACTGCAGAACGCGCACGACGCGCAGCACGAGACGGAGACGACCGCATCGCCCGGCTCTCCCCTGGCCGCCGCCCACAGCGACTTCCTGCGGACTGTGGGTGCGACGTCCGCCATCACGGTGCCGCTGGGCTCCAGTCAGCAGATCACCGGCGCCCTGACGGTGGTGCGCACCGATCCGGCGCACCCTTTCGATACCGCCGACCTGGAGGTGGTGAGTGACATCGGCCGCCGGGTCGGTCTGGTCATCGACAACGCACAGCGGTTCGGCCGCCAGCGCGCCGTCGCCGAGGCCATGCAGCGCAACCTGCTCGCCCCGCTGCCCCAGCCCGGCCGTCTGCGGCTGGCCGCCCGCTACCAGCCCGCCCCCGCCGGCTCCCAGGTCGGCGGCGACTGGTACGACGCGTTCGAGCTGAAGGACGGCACGCTCGCGCTGGTCATCGGCGACGTCGTGGGCCACGACCTGACCGCGGCCGCCGGTATGGCCCAACTGCACGGCATCCTGCGGTCCTTGGCCTGGGACCACACCGGACCGCCCGGCGCCGTCGTCGACCGCCTCGACGACGCCATGCCCGCCATCACCACCGTCCCCATGGCCACCCTCGTCCTCGCACAGGTCGAGGGCCACCCGCACACCGGCCCATGGACACTTCACTGGACCAGCGCCGGACATCCGCCGCCTCTCCTCCTGCCCCCCGGCGGAGACGCTCAGTACCTCGAAGCCGGACAGGGACTCGTCCTCGGCGCCCCCGTGCACGACGTCGGGGGCCGGCCGGACGCCACGCACCCCCTGCCGCCGGGTTCCACCCTGCTGTTCTACACCGACGGGCTGATCGAGATCCCCGGCAGCGACCTCGACAGCGGCCTGGACCGGCTGCGTCGCCACGCCCTCGCGCTCGCCCACACACCGCTGGACACGCTGTGCGACCAGCTGCTCGCCCGCATGCCGCCCGGCAGCACCGACGACGTGGCCCTGCTCGCCCTGCGTCTGCCGGAGCTGTGACGGAGGACGCCATCAGTGAGCGGCGAGCGCCCGCGGCGTGCCCTGGGAGGATCCCCCGACTTCACCAACTCCGGCGCCAGAAACGGCCGGAGATCTCCGAGAGCCACAGCGCCCGCTGGACCTCGTACTCGACCGGCTCGGACAGTAGGCAGCCCACGTCACAGGGCAACGATCCTCATGCGTCCAGACCACCGCGCTGACGAACTGGCTCGCGATGACGTTCCGCTGGATCTCGTTCGTCCCCTCGCCGACGATCATCAGCGGGGCGTCACGGAAGTAGCGTTCGACGCCGAACTCGGTGGAGTAGCCGTAACCGCGTGGATGCGCACGGCGTTGAGGGCGATCTGCATGGCGGTCTCGGAGGCGAACAGCTTCGCCATCCCTGCCTCGCTAGCCGAGTTTGGGCAGGTGAGCGTCGAAGTGACTTCTCACCTTCCCCGCGAAGACCTGGGCAGAAGGTCCCTCATCCCACACGCCATCAACAGAACTTCAGGTCAGAGGCGTTCGTCAGTCGCGTGACTGGCTCCACCGCTGACACCGGTCCCCCGCGTCTCGGGGGAACCCCGACGCCGGACTTCCTCCTTCCTCCCGACCAGGGCCAGCGACCCGACGGTGACCGCTCCGAACACCGAGGAGCGGTGGGTCGCCGGCGTGCGGGCTGAGCCATTCACCAGGACCTGGCGATCAAGTCGGCCATGGCGAGCAGTCCGACCGCGGCGATCGTGCCCCGCAGGGCCACCGGCGACAGCAATCGGCCGTACCGGGATCCGAGCAAACCCCCGACCGTCGACCCTGCCGCGACGATCCCGGCAACGTACCAATCGACGCTGGTGACGCTGACGAAGACCATCGCCGCCACCAGATTCACCGTCAGCGCCAGGGCATTCTTGACGGCGTTCAGGCGCTGCAGGTCCTCGGTCGTCAGTGCGCCGAGCAGTCCGATGAGAACGACACCCTGTGCGGCCCCGAAGTAGCCTCCGTAGATGCCGGTGCCGAACACGCCGAGCCAGAGCCCCGTACCGCCGCGTCGGCGTTCGGCCGCCAGTCGGCGGGCCAGGATGGGCTGCAGGATCACCAGTGCACAGGCCGTACCGATCAGCACCGGCACGATCCTCTGAAACCAGGCGGACGGCAGGCAGAGCAGCAGCAGGCTGCCGATCAGCGCGCCGCCGCAGGCAGCAGCCGCGAGCCGCAGGAGGAGCGGGCCCTGTCCGGTGAGCTCCCGGCGGTAGCCGTACACCGCGCCGCCCATACCCGGCACGAGCCCGACATTGTTGGACACCGTTGCCAGGATCGGCGGGTAGCCCATCGCGATCAGCGCGGGGAACGTGATCAGCGAACCCGAGCCGACCACCGCGTTGACGGCACCCGCTCCCGTGGCGGCGATCGTCAGCAGTCCGAAATCCCATCCGTCCACGCCTACTCCGAACCTCTCATGGCAGCCGCAGATCCGGTTCCGCACCGAGTCGGCTGCGGCTGAACAGCAGGGCGGGCTCCTCCGACAGCAGGCCGAATGTCTGTACTGCGCCGACGAGGATGGTGTGGTCGCCGGCCGGATAGGTGGATTCGACCACACAGTCGAAGTAGGCGATCCCGCCGAGCAGCACCGGCGAACCGGTGCACGGGGCGGGCGCGTGGGGGACGTCGGAGAACGCGGCGCTGCCCCGGGTCCGGACCGGGTCCGCGAACGACCGGGCCGTCGGCTCCTGGAGGGAGCTGAGCACGGTCACCGCGAACCCGTCGCCGGACAACACCTGACGGGTCGTTCGGGAGCCGGTCGCGAGTACCGCCAGGACCAGCAGCGGGTCGAGCGACACGGTGGCGAACGCGTTCACCGTCATGCCGTGGAGCTCCTGGTCCCGGACGCAGGTCAGCACGGTCACCCCGGTGGGAAACCGGCCGGCCGACCGCCGGAACTCACTGGACGGGTGTTCCGGCAGCCGCACGCGGTCCGCACTCTCGGTGCGGGTCATCGGCTGTCTTTCGAGGCAGCCGCCCGGAGTGAGTCGAGGAGACCGAAACCCGCCACGACCTTGTCCCGGTTCACCCCGAAGTCGATGAGGCAGGCGATCTCGTCGACATCGGCCTTGCGGACCCGCTCGACGACGTCGATGGCCTTCTCGACGGTGCCGAGAAGACCGCCTTCGTCGAAGTACCGCTCGAAGGAGCGCTCAACGAGGGCGTCGAAGTGCCGGGGGCTGAGCGTTTCGGGGTCGATCCGCCGGCCCTTCGCGCCGGAGCTCATGGTCAGCCCGGCGAAGCTGCGGAGGTAGGCGGACAAGGGTGCCCGGACCGTCTCCTTGGCGACGGCCTCGTCCTCGTGCAGGTACGCGTGGAGCATGAGGACGACGTGCCCGCGGTCCTGCTCCGAACCGGACTGGGCCGCGTACTCCTCGCGGTAGAGCGCGACCTTGTCGGACAGTTCTTCCAGGCTCTGCCCGACGAGGTGGGTCAGCAGTCCGGCCCGTGCGCGACCCGCCGCCCGGAACGTCTCGGGGCCACCCGAACTCGTGATCCAGACCGGCAGTTCGGCTTGTACGGGACGCGGATAGGACCGCACACGCTGCGGTTCGCCCGCACCGTCGACGACGGACACCGAGCCGCCGCGCCACAGCTCGCGCACCTCCTCGACGGTCGTCTCCAGTTTCGCCTTGCGGTCCGTGAAGTTCTCCGGACGCAGTGCGAAGTCCTGCGGATGCCATCCCGAGGCGAACGACACCCCGACCCGGCCGCCGGAGAGGTTGTCGACCACCGACCACTCCTCGGCGATGCGGACCGGATGGTGCAGCGGTGCCACCACACTCCCCGCGCGGATGGCGACCCGCTCGGTGGCGACCGCGACGGCCGCCCCCAGCACGGACGGATTCGGGTAGATGCCGCCGAACTCGTGGAAGTGCCGCTCCGGTGTCCACACCGCGGTGAAGCCGTGGGTGTCGGCGAACTTCGCCCCTTCGAGCAGCAGACCGTACCGGTCCGTCGAGTCGGCCTCCGCCTCCTGCTCGTTGGCGAAGTAGAACAGACTGAAATCCATGGTCTTGCCGTCCTCCGTCAGATGTCGAGGGTCACGTCGTAGGCCGACAGCCAGCGGTTGAGCCAGAGCGCCATCTCCAGCCCGCCGCGGCTGTAGGGGAGGCTCGTCGCGCTCAGCGACCGGTCCATGACCTTGCCGACCTTGGCGCGGTCCAGGAGCGGGTGGACCGGTGCGTTCGGGTCGGCGAGCACCTCGGCCATCTCGGCCCGCAGCGCGGCTTCGTATCCCGGATCCTGCGTCGCCGGATACGGCGTCTTCTTCCGCTCCAGGATCGATGCCGGCAGCAGGTCCCGGGCGGCCGCGCGCAGCAGGCTCTTCTCCTGGCCGTCGAACGTCTTCATCTCCCACGGCGTGTTGAAGACGTACTCGACCAGGCGGTGGTCGCAGAACGGCACGCGGACCTCCAGGCCGACCGCCATGCTCATGCGGTCCTTGCGGTCGAGGAGGGTCTGCACGAACCGCGTCAGGTTGAGGTACGACACCTTGCGCATCCGCCGGTCGACGTCGCTCTCGCCCGGCAGCACGGGCACCTCGGCCACGGCGTCGGCGTATCGGTCGGCCCGGTACCCGGGTATGTCGAGCTTCTCCCGCAGGCCGCCGTCGAGCAGCGACGTGCCACCGAAGTACCGGGCGGATCCGGAGGTGAGCCACGGGAACGTGGTCGCGTCGACCGCCTCCGGGCGGTGGAACCAGAGGTAACCACCGAACAGTTCGTCGGCGGACTCGCCCGAGAGCGCCACCGTCGAGTGCCGGCGGACCGCCCGGAACAGGAGGTAGAGCGACGGCCACATGTCGCCCCAGAACGCCGGCGGTACGTCGGTGGCTCGGAGCACGGCCGCCCGGACCGCCGGATCGGACAGCTCGGCGCTGTCCAGCAGGATCTCTCGGTGATCGGTGCCGACGTGCGCGGACAGGTCGCGCACGAACGGCGCGTCGGCGGCGCCGCGCACCGCGTCGGGTTCGAAGCTGTCGGTCGAGCCCTTGAAGTCCACGGAGAACGAGTTCACGCGGCCGCGGCCGTCGCGCTCCAGGACCTGGGCGGCGATCGCCGTGATCGTCGAGGAGTCCAGTCCGCCGGAGAGCAGGGTGCACACCGGCACGTCCGAGATCAGCTGCCGGCCGACGATGTCCTCGAGCAGGTCCCGGACGTTCGAGATGGTCCGGTCGCGGGTGTCGGTGTGCGGTGCCGCTTCGAGCGCCCAGTAACGGGACTTCTTGAGGCCCGTCGCGTCGACTCGGATGACCTCGCCCGGAAGGACCTCGTGCATGCCGCTGAACACGGCGGCCCCGGGGGTCTTCACCATGTCCAGGGCCTCGCACAGGCCGACCCGGTCGACGGTCCGGCGTGCCTGCGGGTTCGCCAGGATCGCCTTGGGCTCCGAACCGAACAGGAGCCCGCCCGGGGTGGGGTAGTAGTAGAGCGGCTTCACGCCCATCCGGTCCCGGACGAGGACGAGCTCCTGGCGCACCGCGTCCCAGATGCCGATGGCGAACATGCCGTTGAGGTGGCGGGCGAAGTCCACGCCCCACTGGAGGTAGGCCCGCAGGACGACCTCGGTGTCGCTGTTCGTCCGGAACGTGTGGCCGTGCGTGCGGAGCTCCGCGCGGAGCTCACGGTAGTTGTAGACCTCGCCGCAGAAGGTGAGGGCCGCGAGCGGGCGATCACCGTCGTGATCGGCGACCATCGGCTGCTTGCCGCCTTCGAGGTCGATGATCGACAGCCGCCGGTGTCCCAGCGCGATCGGACCGGAGATCCACATTCCCTCCTCGTCCGGACCGCGGCATTCCATGGTCTGGGTCATCTTCCGTACGAGCTCGTGATCGCGTTCGAGCCCGCGTTGACGGTCGAACCATCCGGTGATTCCGCACACGTCGTGTGTTCTCCGTTTCGGATCGGGGCTAGGCGAGGCGGGTGTCGACGACCGCGAGGAGCTCACGCGGCGTCTTCGCATCGGAGGTGATGGACTCGGGGAGCTCGATCTCGTACTGGCGCTCCAACTTCGAGATCGCGTTGAGCAGCGTCAGCGAGTCGTATCCGAGGGCGTCGAAGGTGAGGTCGAGGACGTCCGGCGTCGGCTCGACCGGATCCTCGAAGTCGTTGCACTCGTTGAGCAGTTCGATCAGTGCTTCGAGAGTGAGCTTCTCCATCGGGAGGCCTTTCGTTCAGGTGGTCGGTTCAGAGAGAGGGGCCCGGGCGGAGCACCGTGTCGACCGATTCGACGAGGGCCCGCAGGAAGTCGGGGTCGAACGGCCCGTAGGTGCGCCGGCCCTCGGCCGAGCGGGGCGACATCAGGTGCCCGAGCCGCGGATGGATCGTCAGCTCGGACCGCAGGCCGTGCGCGAGCGCCGCGTGGTGCAGAAGGTGAGCCTGGCGGGGCGGCGTCGTCCAGTCCTCGGCGCCCACGTGGATCGTCATCCGGCCGGTGATCCCGGCCAGTCGGTGGTACGGAGCAGGCTGCGCGAACCAGTCGTGCCAGAAGGAGGCGGGCGCCGACTCGTCGCCGTGCTCGAGCGCCTGTCGCTCCCAGGTGTCGTACTCCAACGCGAGTTCGGCGCGGAGCAGTTCGAGGTCAACGGTCGGCCCGAAGCGGTCGACCAGGTCGAACTCCTCCCACCAGCCGCTGCGTCCCTTTTCGTCGCTCCTCGCCGCGACGAGGTCGACGATGCCGTCCGCGTCGGCGAATCCGCCCGCGCTCAGCCATTCCAGACGACGGTCCAGGCCCATCCACCGCTGGAACACAGGGCGTGCCTCGGCGCTCGGGGCGACGACCGCCAGGTGGCTGTCGCCCCCGAGGCGCTCCGCCGCGGCCAACGCCACTTCGGCACCCATCGAGACACCCAGCAGCAGCACGCGGCCGCTGTCCACGTCGGGGTGGGCCCGTGTCTGTTCGACCACCCGGACCGCGTCGTCGACAAGGCCGGTGAACGTGAACCGGGGTGAGCCCGCGCCGTCGCGGTGGTCCTCGCTCAGGAAGCGGGTGTCGAACGCGGCCGCGGCGAGTCCGGCCCGGACCAGGGCGGTACCCAGATCGTCGAACAGCCGGACCGGGCCGTTCCCGGACGCCTCGGCGGGAAGGAAGGCGTCCCGGTCCCAGGCGCCGAACGGATGCAGCAGAACAACCGCCGGGACGTCCCGGCCGGGCGGGATCTCGCTCGGTAGCCGCAGTACCGCGGTGCGGCCGTCGCCCAACGACAGGTCGTCGGTGCGTTCAGGGGCAGTGTTGTCGGTCATGTCCACCCCGCCTCAGACCCGTACGAGGCTGCAGAACCACTGCATGCCCCCGGACAGGCCGGCGAGAGCCACGAGGTCGCCGGGTGCCAGCTCGTCCCGGGAGTCGTAGACGCTCAGGCAGATCAGCTGGTCGGCGCAGCCGACGTGGCTGAGCTCGGCGGCGAGCGCCGCGTTCGTCCTCTCCAGCGGAATCCCGGTGGCCTTGGCGACGCCGGCCAGCGAATGCTGGTTGTCGTTCAGATAGATCAGGCGCTTGATATCGGACGACGACACGCCGGCCCGCTCGCAGGCGCGCTCCACGACGGCGGCCACCTGGTGATCGACGTCCTTGACGAACTGGGCGAGCTGCTCGGGTTCGCGACGGAAGTGCTGGTGGACCAGGGCCATCTGATCCACCTTGAGGTTCTCGCCGGCCGGAGCCGCGCTGCCGCCGTACTCGACCCGGAAGAAGTCCACGTAGCGCGGGTCCACGATCTGGTCGGTCGCAAGCCACTGCAGCCGGCCGTGTCCGCGCCGGACCACCGCGGCAGCGGCTCCGTCGCTGCCGAGGCAGGTGTTGTTGCGCATCCGGTTGATGTGCGTCTCGCTGACCCGGTGCACCGCGACCAGCAGGACACGCTGGATGTCGTCCCTGACCGCCATGAGCCCGGCGATCTGCTGGAGTGCGGTCACCGCGGAGGCGCACCCCTGCGTGGCGAGCAGGGTCGGCGTCGTACCCAGTTCGAGCTCGCGGGCGACCGCCGCGGAGGCGTCCCAGTTGAGGTACTCCGGGACTCCGCTGTCCGCGACCACCAGGTAGTCGATGTCCGACGCCGAGAGGCCGGCGGCGTCAAGGGCCTGACGGGCGGCGTCCGCCGCCATACGGGTCTGACCGACGCCCGGTGCGGCCCGATGGAAGGTGCGGTACCCCCAACGGATCACCCGGTCGGGGTCGTCGACGTAGGAGTGGGCCGTCTCGGCGACGTCGCAGGGCTCACCCAGAACGTGGGCGAGGGACTCGATGCCGAGTGCCACGGGCGCGTTCATGCCGTAACTTCCTTGGTTTCGTTGGTCTGTCGGACCGCCAGCACGAGAAGAACCGTCGTCTGCGTACCGGCGTTGATGATCATGGCGATCCACGCCCCCGTCAGCCCCAGGGGAGTCAGGACGAGCAGTGGTGCCAGGCAGAGCTGCAGGACCGCACCGGCCGTGGTGGACGTGGCCAGTGCCTTGCCCTGCCCGCCGCCCAGGAAGATGCCGCTCAAGGTGACGTTGCAGAGCAGCAGCGTGATGTAGACCGCGAGCCACGGGATCTGGCCGTAGGCCGCGGAACGGATCGCCGCGTCGCCCGTGACCGCGTCCACCGCGAAGCCGCCGAGGACCAGCACCAACAGGCCGCCGAGAAGGGACCAGGCGATGCCGAGCCGCACCGACGACGAGCGGCTCGCCGCGATCAGCACGTCGTCGTCGGCGCCGTTCGCCTGGGCCGCGACGATGGTGGCCGCCTGCCGCATCGCGTACGCCGCCATGGTGAGGAACAGGAGCGTCCGCGTGACGGTCCCGTACGCGGCGACCTCGTCCGTGCCGAAACGGGCCACCACTCCGACGATCAGCATGCCGGCGGCCATCCGTACCAGGAAGTCCACCCCGAGCGGCACGCCGGCCCGGAGGATCTCGCGGACCGGACCCGGTCCGGAGGCTGCCGACGCGTCGGGAGCGGCGCTCATCTCGCGCACCAGCGGAGACCGCCGGTAGAGCCACCAGGTCACCGCCAGTGTGACCGCGCGCGACGCGACCAGTGCCAGGGCCGCGCCGGCGACGCCGAGCTTCGGGGCGCCCAGCCACCCGTAGATGAGGATGGGGTCGGCGACGACGAGGATCACGTTCGACAGGATGGCCATGCGCATCGGCGTACGCGTGTCGCCGTTGGCCTTGAACGTGCTGTCCACCAGGTGCTGGCCGTAGAACACCGCTATGCCCGGCACCGCGATGGTGAGGAAGTCGACCGACAGCCTAACCGCCGACGCCTCGTCCGAACCGAGGATCAGTTTCGCCAGGGGCTCCCTCAGCACGAAGAGCACCACACAGATCACCGCGGTGACGCCGAGGGTGATGCGGAACGCGGCGCGCAGCACCGAGCGCAGCTGCCCGTACTCGCTCGCGCCGACGGCGCGCGACAGCACGATCGTCGTGCCGCCGCTGACCGCCAGGATGACGCTCATGAGCACGTTTTCGAGCGTGGCGCCCACGGTCACGGCGGCGAGCGCCGGCCCGCCGAGCTTCGCGATCCAGACGACCGTGATGATGCTGGCGATGACACCCGCCATGAGCTCGATGTAGACGGGCCAGGCGACGTTCAGCAGACGTGCCGGGTCGAGCCATCCCGTCACCGGCCTGCGTTTCGTCGGCGGGCTCGTTTCCACAGGTGAAGTTGTCATCGCGACGCGCTTTCCTTCGTTGATCGGAACCGTTGAGGTGCGAATGCCGCCGGAATTCCGTCGGTGCCGCCGACCATCAACGCGGTCATCAGGTCCGCCGCGACCGGTGCGAGCAGGAAGCCGTGTCGGTAGTGCCCGGTGCAGACGAAGGCGCTGGAGCGGCCCGGGATGCGTCCCATGATCGGCAGGTGGTCGGGGGTGTCGGGCCGCAGGCCCACCCGCGTCGCCGCCACCTCGTGGCCGGCCAGCGCCGGCACGAGCGCGACCGCCTTGCGCAGCAGCGCATCGGTCGCCCGCGCCGAGGGCCGCACGTCGAAGCCCGCGTGGTCCAGCGTCGCGGCGACGATCGTCTCGTGGCCGTCCCGGCCGGCCAGGTAGACCGGCTCTCCCCGCACCACGCCGCGGATGCCGTGCCGGAGTCCGGGGCCGCCGGTCGGATCCCGCAGCAGCACCACCTGGCCCCGGACCGGCGTGACCGGCCACTCGTGCAGCGTGGGCGACCACGCCCCGGTGGCGACGAGCACCGAGCCGGCCGAGACCTCGTCGAGTGAGCGGACCCGCCGGTCGACGTAGCGGACTCCGAGCGCCTGCCCGGCGGCGCGCAAGGCCTCGCGGACCCGCTGCGCGTCGACGTGGTGGTCCTCGGTGGCGAAACCGCCGCCTCGGCACTCGGCCGAGAGCAGCGGCTCCCGGGCCCGCAGTTCGTCGGCGTCCAGACTCTTGCACGGGGCGTCGAAGCCCTCCCGGAAGCTGTACATCGCGGCCAGCCGCGCGCGGTCCTCCACGGCGTGGGCGACGAGCAGCAGACCGTCGGCCGAGTACCCGAGGTCCATCCCGCTCGCGGCGGCGAGTTCCGCCGCGAACGCGGGCCAACCGTGACGGGCCTCGTGGGCGAATGCCAGCAGGGCGGGATCGGGGAAATCCGCCTCACTCACCGGCGCCAGCATGCCGGGCGCGACCGCGGAGGCCGTGCCGGGAATCTCGTCGTGGAAAACGTGTACGTCGAGCCCGCGCTGAGCGCAGCGCCACGCCACCGCGAGGCCGATGACTCCGCCGCCGATCACGGCGACATCCGGACGCCCGGTCATGCGGCGTGCCCGGCCGGATCCGGCTCACCGATCGTCAGGCCCCGCCCCAGGCTCGTGAGGACGTCCGCCAGCGCGCCGGCGAGGTCGAACCAGCGCTCCCGGTCGAGTGCTTGAGCGCCGTCGCAGAGCGCGGACGGCGGGTCGGGGTGGATGTCGAGGAGCAACCCGTCGGCTCCGACCGCCGCGGCCGCCAGCGCGAGCGGCTTGACCAGATGGCGGTGGCCGACTCCGTGGCTGGGGTCGACGACGACGGGGAGATGGCTCCTGTGCTTGACCACCGCCACCGCGCTCAGGTCCAGCGTGAACCGTGTCGCCGGTTCGAAGCTCCGGATCCCCCGCTCACACAGCACGACGTTGGGGTTCCCGGCGGCGAGCACGTACTCGGCTGCCTGCAGCCACTCGCTCACGGTGCATCCGAACCCGCGCTTGAGCAGTACCGGCCGCCCGGCCTGGCCGACGGCCTTGAGGAGGGTGAAGTTCTGTGCGTTGCGGGTGCCGATCTGGAGCACGTCGGCATGCTCGGCGACCAGGTCGACCGTCTCCGCGTCAACGACCTCGGTCACGACGGGCAGGCCGGACTCCGCCCTGACCTTGGACATGATCCGCAGGCCCTCGTCCCCCAGCCCCTGGAAGCTGTAGGGGGAGCTCCGCGGCTTGTAGGCGCCACCGCGCAGCGCCACGGCGCCGCCCGCCTTCGCCATCTCCACTGAGGCGGACAGCTGCTCATAGCTCTCGACCGCACAGGGCCCCGCGATCAACGCGAAGTCGACACCGCCGACCGTCGCCGACCCGCCGAGGCTGACGATGGACCCGAGCGGAGCGGCCGCCCGGTCGGTCAGCGGCACGTCGGAGTGGTCGGTCACCACCCGCTGCACCAGACCGGACTCGTGCAGCACCTCGGCCGGCGCAGGCTGATCGCCCGGCACGTACACCAGCAGCTGATCACCGAGCCGGCACATGGTCGTGCCGTGCGCGGCCGGAACGCGGGCGTGTATTCGCTCGCGCACCGCTTCTTCGTCGGCAGCCCTGCAGACAAGCAGCACCGAGACTCCTTTCAGAGGTGGGACACCTGATGTGGGTTCGAACAAGCTCAGTGCAGGAACCGGCCGCCGTCGACGACCAACGTCTGTCCGGTGACGCCGGTGGCGGCGGCGATCCCGAAGACCGAGTCGGCCACCTCGTCCGGCGTCACCACCCGCCGCAACGCGGTGGCGGCCAGGAGGCCGGCGAGAACGTCGGCGGGGAGCGAGTCGGTCATCGACGATGCGACCGGCCCCGGCGCGACGCAGTTGACCCGGATCCCCCGGTCGCCGAGCTCACGGGCAGCCGATCGGGTCAGGCCGACCAGGGCCGCCTTGGCGGCGGCATAGTGCGGACCGAACGCTCCGCCGGTGAACGCCGCGACGCTCGACAGGTTCACGACCGCACCGGCTGCCGCGGACAGCGCGGCCAGCAGCTCCCGCGTCACCGCGAACGGCACCTCGACGTTCAGCTGCATGCAGTCCCGCCACGCCGCGGTGCTCAGGTCGGCGTACCGCGTCGGCCTCGCCCCGCCGATGCAGTTGACCAGCAGATCCACGCTTTGCCACGGCAGCGCCGCGACGAGCTCGGCGGGACCGTCGTCGCGGGTCAGATCCACCCGGACCGTCGAGAGCGACGGGTGTGAAACGGCCGGGGGCCGCGTGTGGAACTGGGCGAGGACCTCCGCTCCCGAGGCCAGGGCACGGGCCACGACAGCGGTGCCGATGTCTCCGGACGCTCCGGTGACCACCACGTGCTTCATCCGGTCGGCTCCTTGTCCGAGAGCAACGCCTTCGGCTCCAGCAGAAAGCCGGTCAAACTGCCGTCGTGCGGAAGCTCCGGCCCGCTCGTCCAGGGGGCCAGCCCGCCGACCACGACTCGTCGGATCCGCGGCTCCGCCAGGGCGGCCGAGGGAAGGCCGAGGTCGTCGCTGAAGACCGACAACGCGAGCGTCGGGCCGAACGGCTCCAGACCATCGGCGGCCGACCACGGCGTGATGACGACGAAGGGGAACGGCAACTCGGTGCCGATGGACGGATGCCGAGGGTCGGATGTGCTGAGCACGACCGGGCGCGCGGCGTACGACCCGTCGGGCAGCGCGACCGGACCATCGTCGGCCGAGTGGCGCCGGAAGCCCGCCTGTTCCAGGCCGGCGACCGTTCGACGCAGCTGCGCGGCCTGCTCCGCGGAGACCGTCGGCAGCACGGCGTCGGGATGAGCCGCCGGAAGAGTCGGCGCATGGTCCAAACGGGCCGCCAGGACGTCGGCCACCTCCGCCGGATCCTCGCTGGTGCGGATCACCGACGTGTTGGTGCAGCGGACGCCCGCGTCCGCGGCGACGGAGCGGGCCAGCGCGTCGACGATGTCCGGCGACAACGACTGGTCCAGCAGCACGGCACTCCGGCCGGGCCCTCGCGTCAGGACTCGGGGGTGGTCCGCCCATCGGCTCACGGCAGTCGGCCCGCCGTACACGATGCCCAGGTCGGACTCGGCAAGGAGCCGCTCACCCAGATCGTGGGAACCGGGCAGGACGGACAGGCAGTGCTTCGGCAACCCGGCCGCCAGGAGAGCGGCCGCGAGCCGGAACGGCGTGAACGGGTCGCGCGTCCCCGGCCGCACGATCACGCCGTAACCGAGCGACAGCGCCCGGGCCCACGTCAGATGCGGGTCGACATGGTTCGACGGGGTCACGATCCCGAGGCTCTGTCCGCGCGGCACCCAGCGGACCCGGGCCGCCGGCGCCGGCAGCTGCCGCGCGTTGCTCTCCTCCAGCTGGGCCAGGCCGTCGCGGACGCTGCGCAGACCGTCGCTCACGACCCGGTACGGCAGGCCCGTGGCGGCCACCACACGGCGGCGGTACTCGTCGGCCGACTCACCGGCCAGCTCGGTCTCGGCGAACAGCTCACCCGCCCGGCTGAACACCGCCGACGGGACGGCCGCGCCACGCAGGCGCCGCAGAGCCAGCTGGAGCAGGAGGGTCGGAGACACTCCGACACGGGCCACCGGCGCACCGTCGACGCCGGGCAGGTCGGCGGTTTCGTCGCAGGCGAATGTCTCGCCGCCGACCAGCGGCTGCAGAATCGAAGGGCTCATCTAGTACACGCCCTCGATCACCTTCGCACCGGATGCCGGGCGGAAGGGCTGCACGTCGGCGAGGTCGTCGCCGTCGCCCGGCCGGCCCGAGGCGATCCGGACCGCGGTGTCGCGCTCCATCACGTTGGGCAGGAACAGATCCTTCGTCAGCAGGTGCACGAGGACGCGGCCACGCTCGCCGGGCGCCACCCGCTCACCCGTGTCCGGGTCCACCACCTCGACGACCGACCGGGGCTGGAAGGTCCGGAAGACGCACGGATGCGCGTCGCCGGGCTCGGGAGGCCGCTGCGGCGCGATGCCCATCAGGCTGTTGCCGTAGATTCCGCGCACCTCGGCGCGCGGGAAGAACTCGGTCTGGAGCAACCGCAGAGACGTGCTGCTGATGCTGGTGCCGCTCCAGATGATGCCGGTGACGCGGTCGGCCAGCATGCCGTAGAGCTTCGGGCGCGCACACAGCGCCTCCAGTACGGGCGGCGTGATGAACAGGACCCGTATGTCCTGCGACTCGACGATGGTCTCGACCTGGTCGAGGACATGCTGAATGTACTCGTCGGCCAAGGGCCGCCGATCGGTCCGGATCAGCAGCTTCACCCACCGCGGATCGAAGTCCACCGTGAAGAACATGGACCGGCGCAGTTGCGCCAGCCGACGCACGGAGCGGCCGACGATGTGCGGCCCTGTCGGCCCGATGTGCAGCCAGTGGCCGGCACCGCCGAACGCGGGCAGCACGGTCTCGACCCAGTCCACGCCCTCCAGCCGGGACCGGTGCTCGACGACGCGCTTCGGCACGCCGAGCGTGCCGCCCGACTCGTACACCTCGAACGGGCTGGCGGCCGAGCCGGCCGGTATCAGGTCGTCGACCGGGACGGTACGCAGTTCGTCGCTCAGGTCGGGAAACTTCCGCAGATCGGCGAACTCGTTGACGTCGCGGAGGGGGTCGAAGCCGAGGCTCTCCTTTCGCTTCAGCCAGAACGGCGACCCGGTCTCAGGGCTGAAATGCCACTGGAGGGTGTCCTGAAGATGCCTCGTCATGTCCTTGTCTCCGGTCATGCCGTCACCCGCTCGGCTGCCTTCAGCGCGTTCGCCACCATGTCGAGACCCTTCTCGGTGAACAGGGATTCCGGATGGAACTGCACGCCCTCGATCGGCAGGTCGCGGTGTCGCAGTCCCATGACTTCGCCGGCGTCGGTCCAAGCCGTCACGACGAGCTCATCCGGCAGGGACGCCGGGTCGACGGTCAACGAGTGATACCGCGTCACGTCCAGCGGGCTCGGCAGCCCGGCGAAGGCGCCGGTTCCCTGATGGAAAACGGGGCTGAGCTTGCCGTGCATCGGCAGTGCCGCCCGGACCACGCGCGCGCCGAACGCCTCCGCGATGCACTGGTGCCCGAGGCACACCCCGAGGATCGGCACCCGACGGCCGAACTCACGGATGAGTTCCAGTGAAATGCCCGCGTCCTGCGGCCCGCCCGGGCCGGGCGAGATGAGGATCAGGCTCGGGTTCAGCGAGGCGATTTCGTCCACAGTCACTGCGTTGTTCCGCACGACGCGGCACTCGTGCCCGAGTTGGCCGATGTACTGCGCGAGGTTGTAGACGAAGGAGTCGAAGTTGTCGATGATGACGATCACGCTTGAACCCCTGATCCGAGACTGACGGCGACGGCGCGGGCGGCGGCCCGAAGCTTCGCCACGCACTCCTCCCGCTCGGCGAAGGGATCGGAGTCGTAGACGATCCCGCCGCCGGCCTGCAGATGGACCTCGCCCTCATGCATGACGAGTGCGCGAATGGTCAGGTACAGGTCGGCATGGCTCACGCCGAACGATCCGACCGCGCCCGAGTACAAGCCGCGTCCGACCGGCTCGAGTTCGTCGATGATCTCCATAGCCCGCACCTTCGGAGCACCGGTCATGGTGCCGGCCGGGAAACTCGCGCGAATGAGATCGTCGGTGCGGCAGCCAGGGCGGAGCCGCCCGCGCACATCCGAAGTCAGGTGCATGACATGGGAGTAGCGCTCGACCTCCATCAGGCGCGGCACCCGTACGGTGCTCGGCGTACAGACCCGCCCGAGGTCGTTGCGGGCCAGGTCGACGAGCATCCGGTGCTCGGCCAGCTCCTTCTCCGAGGAGAGGAGGTCCCGCTCAGCCATGAGGTCCGCAGCGCGATCGGCGCCCCGGGGACGCGTTCCGGCCAGCGGCCGAATGAGAACGTCACGATCGGTGAGGGTGACGCACGGTTCGGGCGACGCACCGACGACCTCGAACTCGGCGCTGCGGTAGTAGAAGTGGTAAGGCGAGCGGTTGAACTCCGCCAACCGCCGGTACGCCGTCAGGCCGTCCGCCTCGGCGGGCGCCGAATACCGGGTCGACAGCACGACCTGGAAGATGTCGCCGGCCAGGATGTACTCCTTCGCCCTGCGCACAGCCTCCAGGTACTCGTCCACCCCGTGTCCGAAGGTGCCCACGCCGACCCGTGCCGGCGTCTCCGGGAACTCCTCGGCATCCCGGAGGACCCGCTCGACGCGCTCAGCGGCGCTCCGGGCCGCTGACGCCGTGGCGCCCCGGCCGACCACCGTGGTCCCGGTCCGGTCGAAACGGATCAACACCTCCGGCAGGAACATGTCGTAGGTCGGCAGACTCGTCGACTGCAGCGACAGCCACTCGAAGTCGGTGACCGCGTCGTACCCGATGCATCCGTACCAGCTGCGTTCGTCTAGCGCCGCGCCGGACGCGAACTCGAGGCCGCACAGAAAGTCGATCGCCGCCGTGACCGGAGCGGGCGCCGAGAGATCGCGCTCCGGCCCCACCCGACGGGCGACAGCCAGCTCACCGACCGCGAGCAGCACGACCGGTTCCGCCTCCGAAGCCCGGCAGCTGAGCATGATCCGGTCCGAGCCGCGCAGTGCGGCCGCCGCGAGGACCGCGTCGACGTCGGGTCCACGCAGCTCGTACCGATGCACGACATCGCCGGGGCGTAACCCGCTGCGCAGGAATCCGGGCGACTCCACGGTGGTGGCCATGTCAGCGACCCGCCACGGGAACGGCCGCGTCGGCGTACTCCACCGCCACCACACGGGCCGGCGCTGCCTCAACGCCGGCCACCTTGATCGGCAGGGCGAACAGCTGGACCACCGACTGCTCCAGATCGTGCAGGTTGGCCACGTACTCCAAGATCGGAATGTCGGCCGCCAGAAGCGCGTGGTGCACCGGCGACTCGGCATCACCGGGACGTTCGGTCAGGCAGTCGAATCCGACGAGGACGGCGCCGTTGTCGATGGCCCACTGCGCAGCCGACGGCGTCATGTACGGCGGACGGTCCCAGTAGTCCGCGGCACCCCAGTTGTGGCGCAGGTAGTCGGTGCGGATGAGGAGGCGGTCCCCAGGCGTCCACAGGTCGCCCACGGCCTTGTCCAGATCCTCGGCCGTCACCGGCTCCAGGTCACCCTTGTGCGACAGATCCGCCACGCACGCACGGCCGATCAGGGTCTCGAGCGGGACGTCCTCAATGCCCTCGGTCCCTGGATAGAAATGCAGCTTGTATTCGATGTGCGTGCCGTTGTGCGGAAAGATGTGCAGCGTGGAGAACGTACGGTTCGTGCCGTACGGATCCGTCTGCGGCGTCATTGCCCGGTCGAACGAGAAGGGCGGGAACCAGTCCGCCGGATACGAAGGCATGCCCTCGGAAAATCCGTGGGTCAGGTCGACAATACGCATTTTGTTCAGCCGTTCTGCTGGTGGTGGTCTACGTTGTAGAAGCCAGCCCCGTCGAGATATCTGATCGTGTTCAGATCCCGTTGCAGGACACCGTCTGACTCGTGGTGCAGCGTGACGGTGAGCGGATAGGTCAGATCATTCACGGTGGGCTGTATGGCACTCCCCGGCGCGACGAGAGTCCGTTTCGCGCGGAAGCTCGGCAAGGCCTCGATCTGCTCGAGCCCCCGATAGGAGACGAGCGTCCCGCGGTACGGCGAAGCCAGCGCCGACCAGGCAAAATAGTGCTTGAGCCGGTACGGCGTGCCGCAGCGCGCATCGAAGCGTTCCGGGCGGACATAGCAGTCGACGGTCCAGTCGAGCTGTGATTCGCCGATCGCCTCGGCCGCGAAGTAGGGCAACTCGCCGCCCGAAATTCGCGCGCCGATCTCGACCAGGCAAGGGCCGTCCGGAGTCATCTTGATCTCCAGGTGGGCCGGACCGAATGAAATACCGAGGGCGTCCAATACAGCAAACGCATACGCGGTCAACGCGTCAAGACCGGGCGCGTCCGGCTCCAACAGGACGCTTTCCACCAGCAGGTCTGTGATCCCATTCACAGACAGCCGACCGGATCCCCAGATGTCGGTGACATGGTGTCGCCCGGCACGGCTCACCGTGTTGACGATGTATTCCGCGCCCAGGAGATACTCCTGCGCCACCACGCCGAGATTCGGCAGCGAGAAGATGTTCTCCCGCCCCATGATCGCCGCAAGTGCGGCTGCGGACTGGTCGGGACCGTCGCAGAACGTGACGCCGTCGCCGGCGGCACTGCGCAGCGGCTTGACCACGATCCGGCCACCGACCTCCTGGTGCCACGCGCGTAGTTCCGCCTCGTCGGTCACGTGCACCTGCCGCGGCGTCCGCAGCCCAGCCGCCGCCACCTGCTCGATCATCTGGAACTTGTCCCGCCTGGTGGCGCTCAGCTTGGCGCCGTTGGTGTCCAGGCCCATCAACTCGCTGATCTCGTCAGCCAGTTCGACTCCCAGTTCGCTGCCGGTGATGACGGCAACCGGCTGGTACGCGGACAGTTGCCGGACGGTGTCCTCGATATCGCCCCGGTGGACCACATTCGTGACGTAGTCGCCGAGATCCAGCGGACCGCGGTACACCTCCGGGACCTCCGCCGTGCTCTGCAGGCGAACACAGGGATAACCCGCCTCCAGGAACGCGGGCGGTAATCCTCGCGCGGGAGCGTACGGATCGACCAATACGACATGCTTCATGCGATGTCTCCCACCGGCTCGGCGCTGATACGGAAGTCAGCGGCGGCAACTTGGATGGCTTCCTCGACCGTCCGGCTCGTGGTACCTCGGAACCGAAACCGGCCGCCCACGTGCTCGTAATAGGCGTCGGCCAACGGCAGCACTTCGCCCTGGCCCAACAGCGCCTCGGCGTACAAGCCGGGGACCCGCCCGCTCAGCGGGGTGACTTCGGTGATACGGCAGGGCCGCCGCGCCGGCGACGGCACCAACAGCCAGCCCGCAACGTCGTCGTTCTTCAGCACCGGCGAGTCCAGGGGCTCGCCCAGCTGTAGCTTGAGCGCCGCCGCCATCAGGTCGTACCCGTGGACCTCCCGCCACAGGAACGGGATCTCACTGCCCCCCACCCGAGCTCCGACCTCGAGGAACGTGCACTCCGGCTCGCCCGCGGCAGCTGCCGGCGCGACGAACAGCTCGAGGTGGAACACCAGCGGATCGGTGTCGAAGGCGCCGACGAAGCGCTCCGCGGCGGCGCCGATCGCCGACACGATCACCGGGCGGTCCTCCTCGACCGATCCCAGATAGTCGCCGGTTCGGAAGTCGAGGCAGTTGTTGACGTACCGGGAAGCGCGGAAGGCGGCGAGGCGTCCGTTCAGATACACCCCGTCCACGTGGTAGATCGGGTGCGGGTTGTAGACCTGGGCGAGCATCGGCCGCTCGGTGAAGTCGATCTTTTCCGCGTCGGCCGGCCCTTGCAACCGCGCGACGCCGTCGCTGGAGCTGCCGATCCGCGGCTTGACGATGACGGGCCAACCATGCTCCGCCGCGAAGGCGCGGACGTCGTCGGCGCTGTCGACCGCCGCGAGCGCAGGCACCGCAAGACCGCGGGCGGCAACGACCTCGGCCATCACGAGCTTGTCGAGGAATCGCAACGCCTGATCGGGCTGTGTTCCCTCGCATCCCCACTCGGCCCGCAGCGTCGCCGCCGTCAGCAGATCGTCCTCCTTCAGCGCGACGATCCGCCGAGGTGGCCCGTGCCGCTCCGCCAGCGCCGAGACCGCCCGGCGCACCGCCACGAGGTCGTCGGTGTTCGCGACGACCTCGACACCTGCCGCCAAATCGGGGACCCGGGTGAGACCGACCTCGGTCGTGATGTAACTGACGCGGTTGACGGTGTGGTCGAGCACCGCCGCGTAGTCGACGTACTCCGCCCGCCACCGATGGATGACCACCACATGGCCCTGGTCCGACGCAGCCGTCGCGCATCTTTCAGATCTTCGATCCACGAAGCCCCCCCCCCGTAGTGATCATCACTGCGCCGCGAAAGGTATACCGGGATTGATCAATCCCGCAAGCAACGAATCCGTGAACCGATCATTCCGGATTCAAGATCAAACCGGCCCCTTCAGGCGCGTATCGAGGCGGTCGTGACAGCGGCTCACCACACCCGACTTTTCCATGATCCACTCGGACTGCCGTCGCCCCGAGTCCACCCTCTGACGGACTGGCGCTCGCCGCGACCGGGGTTGCGCGGGGAGCCCGGACTGCCTGGCTCTGATGCCTAACTCCGTTTCACCAAACCCGTGTTCTGCACAAGAGGAACGACGCACTCGAGTTCCGGCGCCGGCGTGGGCCCGCATCCCTGCCCCTGCCGAGAACCTCGTCTTCGACCAGTGCCACGTCGACACAGACCTCCGCCCCGCCTCCGGGCGCGGCCCACCGACCCCCTTCGAAACCGTCGCCGCGACCCGGGCCACATGACCGCCCGCAAGGAGGCCGACGGCTTTCCAATTGCGTTTGCTAATGAAAACTCTCGCCTCTCCAGCGGCAGCATCGACGGGCACGACACGCGGGCGACCGTCCCGCAATCCCGGCCGTCGCCGTCGGGGCCCAGCCTCGACAGCGGCCGCGCCGTCGAGCCCGGATCCCACGACGGGCCCGTAGCCCTGGGCGCAGGCGCGCACATGCGCCGCCCCGTTCAATCGGCAGGCCACCGCCGGACCGGCACCCCGCCACCGGGCCGGCGGCGACCTGACCCTCCTGCCTTGCGGTCATGTCGAGGCAGGCGGCCACTCCCTGTTCTCCGCGGCCGCAGGCGGGGTCCGGCCCGCTGGCGACTGGTGGTGCTCCGTAGCCGCTCGTGCAGGTCAGGGACGCATTGGACACGCCAAGCGCCTTCTATCCGCTTGGCCGCAGGTCTCGAGCCCCTGCCGGGGGCACCACTGACGCACCGTCAGTGGATCACGCTTCCGCGGTTGAGCCATTTATCCGATCATCACAGCAAATCGGACTCCGCCCCTCCGCGGAGTGGGGAGCACTCGACTGTCACCGGCGGAAACCGGGGTTCCACAGGTGTCCGTCCCACATACGTCCCACGCGATCAGGGGTCTGACATCGATGCCCGGAGCGGGGTCCGGTGGCCGTGGCTCAGGTCCTTACCGACGCCCTGCTGAGCCGTCCTGCGACTGTTCTGTCCGGCCGCCGGGACCCGTTCTCCATGGCTCCGGCCACGTGGAGCATGAGCTGACGGGTGCTTGGCCGCAGGCCCCTTCAATGTCCTGTCCGAGCCACCGGGACACGAACCACGTCGCTGTCATCACCGACCGGGCGGCCAGGCCACGTCTCCGACGCCGAGTTCCCGTCCACCTCAGCCGGATGCGCCGCGGAGACCGCGTTCCTGAACGCCCACAGCACCGTGACCGCCGTCGGCGCCGCGGAATCCTCCTCCTACGGCCTCGAGTTCACCCGTGCTGCCCGCCACGCCGACGTCACCGCGATCGAGGCCAATCGGAAACCGCGGGTCAGGAGCCCTTTGCCGCCGGCTCAAGGATGGCAACGCACTCCACGTGATGAGTCATCGGAAAGATGCCGGCCTGAGCAGGTGCTGTGAAATACCAGGTCAGAGCGCTATGTCGGCTCTCTGCCTCCCTCTCCACGTGCGCAGAGGGTCAAACGAGCGTCATGACGACCGGCTCGTCACTTCCCGGGGACCGGACGGCTGCCACGACGCGGCCACTCGCCCGTGATCAGCCCGCTTCAGTCAAGGCCGCGTGCGCGGCGGCGAGGATCTCCCCGGAGAGCGGGGAGCCCTTGGTGGCCCGGGACAGGACCAGCGCACCGAACAGGGTGCACAGGCGGACGATGCCGTCCTGGTCGTCACTGGCCAGGAAACCGGCGAAGTCGGCCACCCCCTCGGCGTAGACGCGACGGGCCTCGCGCTCCCCGCCCTCGCGCGCGATGTCGGTGGCGAGCGCGGCGACCGGGCAGCCGCCCGCCGGGTCGTCGCGGTGCTCGACGGAGAGGTATGCGTCGAGCAGCGCCTGCTGGGCGGCGGCGCGCTGCCCATCGCGCCGCTCGAGCCCGTCGCTGTAGCGCTGGGCGAGCTCGGCGAAGGCGTGCGCGGTGGCCTCGTCGACGAGGGCCTCCTTGGAGGCGAACTGCTTGTAGAAGGCGCCGTGGGTCAGACCGGCCGCCTTCATCAGGTCGGCGACGCTGACCTGCATGCCCTGCTCCCGGAACAGCCGGGATGCAGTGTCCACCACCCGCCTGCGATTTTCCTCCGCCTGCGCCTGCGATACACGGCCCATGGTCACCTCCCATTTAGATGTCGACTGGCATCTATCATAGACCCATGTTTAGATTGTCTTCATAATCTAAACAGTTGCGGGTGGCCGTCGGCGCCCGCCACGGCCAGGAGTGAACATGGAACTGAGGAACGCGGTCGCAGTCGTCACCGGCGCCAACCGGGGCTTCGGGCGGCACCTGGCCGCCCAACTCGTCGAGCGCGGCGCGAAGGTGTACGGCTCGGCCCGACGCCCCGAGACGGCCGACGTGCCGGGCGTCATCCCGCTGCGGCTGGACGTCACGGACGAGGCGTCGATACGAGAGGCCGCGCGCGTGGCGTCCGACGTGACACTGCTGATCAACAACGCGGGCATCTCCACCGGCGCGACGCTCATCGGAGGCGACGTGGCTGAGGTGCGCCGGGAGATGGAGACC
Source organism: Streptomyces sp. R11 (assembly GCF_041051905.1). NCBI lineage: Bacteria > Bacillati > Actinomycetota > Actinomycetes > Kitasatosporales > Streptomycetaceae > Streptomyces > Streptomyces sp. R11. The sequence goes on along the minus strand of NZ_CP163432.1, from coordinate 6,913,307 downwards.
AACTTCTTCGGCCCGCTCGCCGCGACCCGCGCCTTCGCCCCCGTCATCGAGGGCAACGGCGGCGGCGCCGTGCTCAACGTCCTGTCCGCCCTGTCCTGGTTCCACCCGGCAGGACTCGGCTCCTACGCCGCGTCCAAGGCCGCCGCTTGGGCGCTGAGCGACGCGACCCGTGAGGAGCTGGCACCGCGCGGGATCACCGTCTCGGCGCTGCACGTGGGCTACATGGACACCGACATGGCCGCCGGCGTGCCCGCCGATCAGAAGGTCGCCGCCGCCGACGTCGCGGCCCAGGCCCTGTACGGCATCGAGACCGGCCTGCCCGAGATCCTCGCCGACGAGACCAGCCGGTACGTCAAGCAGAGCCTGTCCGCGGCACCCCAGCCGAACGTGGACTGACGCTCACCCCTCCACCCCGGCGCGACCACCCTCACACCCTTCATGCAAGGACATCTCGTGCGCTACACGACCTTCGGCCACCGGACCGGACTGCGCGTCTCCGAGTACGCGCTCGGCACCGCGAACTTCGGCACCGGCTGGGGCGCAGGCGCCGAGCCCGACGAGGCCCGGCGGATCTTCGACCGGTTCGCCGAGGCCGGCGGCACCTTTCTCGACAGCGCGGACGGCTACCAGTTCGGCGAGTCGGAGGAACTGACCGGAAAGCTGATCTCCGCCGACCGCGACCACTTCGTCCTGGCCACGAAGTTCACCCTCGGCGCGGCACCGCAGCCGGACATCTCCAAGACCGGCAACAGCCGCAAGACCATGGTCACCTCGGTCGAGGCCAGCCTGAAGCGCCTGGGGACCGACTACATCGACCTGTTGTGGGTGCACTTCCCCGACGAGCTCACTCCGATGGAGGAACTCCTGCGCGGGCTCGACGACCTGGTGAGCGCCGGCAAGATCCACCACGCCGCGCTGTCCAACTTCCCCGCCTGGCGCGTCTCGCGCGCGGTAACCCTCGCGGACCTGAAGAACTGGGCCCCGATCGTGGGCATCCAGCACGAGTACAGCCTCGTCGAGCGCACCGCCGACCGTGAGCTACTGCCCATGGCCGAGAGCCTCGGGCTCGGCGCAGCCCTGTGGTCCCCGCTCGGCGGCGGACTGCTCACCGGCAAGTACCGCAGCTCCGCCGAGGGGCGCCTGAGCGACCTGGGCATGGTCATCCACACCGAGAGCACCGGCCAGAAGACCGCCGTCGTCGACACCGTCCTGGCGATCGCCGACGAGACCGCCGTGACGCCCGCCCAGGTGGCGGTGGCCTGGGTGCGCGAGCGCGCCGCCCGCTCCGTTACCACGCTCGTCCCGATCATCGGCCCGCGCAGTCTCTCCCAGCTCGGCAGCTACCTCGGCGCCCTCGACGTCCAGCTGACCGACGAGCAGTACACCCGCCTGGCCGAGGTCAGCGCGGCGCCGCTCGGCGTGCCCCACGAAGGGATCGCCGCCACCCTGGACCGCCTCCAGGGAGGCGCCGCCGACCGCGTCACCGCCCCGGTCGTGCCGGTGGCCTGATGCGTGAACGCGGCTGAGGACGAGGTGCGCCCGCGCCGCAGCCAGGAGAGCAACACAGCTGTCTCGTACCGGGAGAACCCCCGGGGCGAGTGGAGACCCCGACCTTTCACGGACGGGAAACGGAACGGAGACGACGATGAAGGCTTTCATGGTCGAGAAGTACGGCGACCAGGCCGGGATGCGCGCCGCCGAAACACCCGACCCCCAGGTAGGTGCCGACGACGTCCTGGTCAAGATCCACGCGGCGGGCGTGAACCCGCTGGACCTCAGGATCCGCAACGGGGACTTCAAGGCGTTCATGCCATACCGCCTCCCGCTCATTCTGGGCAACGACCTCGCCGGGACGGTCGTCCGGGTCGGCCCGTCCGTCACCCGCTTCGCGGTGGGCGACGAGGTCTACGCCCGGCCCGACAAGGACCGTATCGGTACCTTCGCCGAACTCATCGCCGTCCACCAGGACGACCTGGCGCCCAAACCGGCCACCCTCACCATGGCCGAGGCCGCCTCCCTCCCCCTGGTCGCCCTCACCGCATGGCAGGCACTGGTCGAGCGGGCCCGCGTGCAGCCGGGCCAGAGGATCCTCGTCCACGCGGGCGCCGGCGGCCTCGGCTCCATCGCCGTCCAGCTGGCCAAGGCGCTGGGCGCGCACGTGGCCACCACCGTGAGCACCGCCAAGGTCGACCTGGCCAGGGACCTCGGCGCGGACGTCGTCATCGACTACCGCACCCAGGACTTCGAAGAGGTCCTCGACGGCTACGACGTCGTCCTCGACAGCCTCGGCGGCGAGAACCTCGCCAAGTCGCTGCGTGTTCTCAAGCCCGGCGGCACAGTCATCAGCGTCGCGGGCCCGCCCGACCCGGCCTTCGCCCGCGAACTGGATGCGAACCCGATCCTCCGCCTGGCCATGACCGCCCTCAGCTTCAGGACCCGGCGCAACGCCAGGCGCCACGGTGTGACGTACTCGTTCCTGTTCATGAAGGCCAGCGGCGACCAACTGCGCGAACTCACCCCCCTAATCGACGCCGGGAAGATCCGCCCCGTCGTCGACAGCGTCTTCCCGTTCGAAAAAACCCTCCAGGCCATGGAATACGTCGAGAGGGGACGGGCCAAGGCCGGCAAAGTCGTCGTCGCGATGACGTAAGGGTGAAAACGAGTCCCAGGCGCCAGTCACCCGCGACAGCGACAAGACCCTGCACACCCCACTCCCCCGCCACACCACCTCAGGACCCGGCCATGAGCACACAGTCCAGTTCACCCGCCCCGATGTCGTACAAGAACACGCCGAACCGCTCCGTGTCCGTGCGTGGCGTGACCTTCGCCTACCGGCGGCTCGGCCCGGAGGACGGCGTACCCCTGATCCTCCTCAACCACCTGTCCGCAGTCCTGGACAACTGGGATCCCCGCGTCGTCGACGGACTCGCCGCCCGGCGCCCCGTGATCGCCTTCGACAACCGCGGCGTCGGCGCGTCCGGCGGTTCCACACCCGACACGATCGAGGCGATGGCTCGCGACACCGTGCTGTTCATCCGGGCCCTCGGATACGACAGGGTCGACCTGCTGGGCCTGTCGATGGGCGGCTTCATCGCCCAGGTCATCGCGGCAGATGAACCCGATCTTGTACGCAAGCTCATCCTCGCGGGCACGGGCCCCGCCGGAGGCCCCGGCATCGACAAGGTCACAAGCCTCACCATCAAGGACACCGTCAAGGCCGTCCTGACCCGCAAAGACCCGAAGCAGTACCTCTTCTTCACCGACACCGCCGGTGGCCGCCGGGCAGCCCACGCCTTCCTGGACCGGCTCAGGGAACGCACGAACGACCGCGACAAAGCCATCTCGCTCTCATCGTTCCGCGCCCAGCTCAAGGCCATCCACCACTGGGGCCGCCAGGCACCGGCCGATCTGTCGCGCATCCACCAACCGGTCCTGGTGGCCAACGGCGAGAGCGATCGCATGGTCCCGAGCGTCAACACAGTCGACCTGGCGGCCCGGCTGCCCCAAGGAGAACTCGAACCCCTCTACCCCGATGCCGGACACGGCGGGATCTTCCAGCACCACGACAGATTCGTCCCGCGGGCGCTCGAATTCCTGGAACCGTAGCCAGCCGTCGGACAGGTCCATGGGCCCCTGCCCCGCGCTCAGCGAGACCGGCACCGGGAAATCCGTCCTCGCACATCGCCACCACTCTGGGAGCCCCGCCGACTGCGGCCTCCGCCTGCTGACCACGGCCGGACAGCTCGTCACCACCGGCCGTCGGTGAATGCTCCGCCTGGCCCGGCACGGGCCCTGGACCGGTCACACCACCACAGCCCTCGACCGGCTCACTCACGTGCCCGACCCAGGCTGACCAGCCAATTCCCCGTCCCCTGGACGGCACCTCACCACATGGAACTTCGAGGCCGACGCGCTGCTCGACGGGTTAAGCCCGACAAGTCGACTGACCCGCGCCATCTGATCCAGAACGACCACCTCACACTCCGTCAGAAACAGCGTCGACCGAGCGTCAAGACATTTCCCGAACCCGTCCCTGACGGCGTTGAGACACAGCGTTCTCGACCCACGCCCCACTACGAAGCCGCAGGTGAGACACGTAACGGAAACCTGCAACATGCTCCACCCGGTGGGCCTTCGGAAACATGTCGGCACAACCCGCCCGCAACCTGGGGAATCAGACAATGAGCAGGTCAGGAGCCCTTTGCTGCGGGCTCAAGAATCGCCACGCACTCCACGTGATGAGTCATCGGAAACAAATCAAACGCCCGCAACATCCGCACCCGATAACCCCCTTCCCGGAAGTACCCCAAATCCCGCGCCAACGCCGCCGGATCGCAAGCCACATACGCGATGCGCCGCGCCCCCAGGGACGCCAGATGCGCCACCGTCTGCCGGCCGGCGCCGGCCCGCGGTGGGTCCAGGACGATCAGATCGACCTCGGTGATCCCCGTACGCGGCAGTACCGACTCGACCTTGCCCTGCTCGATCCGCACTCGGTCGAAGTCGGCCAGGTTGTGCCGGGCGTCCTCCACCGCGCGCTTGCCGGACTCGATGCCGAGGACCGCGCCCTTGTCGCCGAGGCGGTCGGCGAGGGCACCGGCGAAGAGGCCGACGCCGCAGTAGAGGTCGAGGGCCATCTCGCCCTTGCGGGGCAGCAGGCCCTGCATGACCGCCGTCACCAGGGTGTCCGCGGCCTTCGGGTGGACCTGCCAGAAGCCGCCGCTGCCGACCCGGTGCGTACGGCCGTCCGCGCGTTCGCGGACGAAGGGGCGGCCGTGGACGCGGTGGACGCCGCCGTCCTTCTCGCCGACCCGCATCACCGAGACCGGCCGGTCCAGTTCGACGATCGGCAGGCGCCCGCCGGGCCTCGGCGTCAGGATCACCTGGCGGTCCTGCGAACCCGTCGCCGCGATCGCCTCGACGCCCGCCATGCCGGACCAGTCGCGCTTCTCGATGCCGAGTTCGCTGACGCCCTCGGCGGCGATCATGCAGTGGTCGATCGGCTCGACGTCGTGCGAGCGGTGCCGGCGCAGTCCGGCGTGGCCGTCGGCGTCGACGGCGTACTGCACGCGCGTCCGCCACTGCGGTACCTGCCCCGCGGGCAGCTTGTCGCCCTCGGCGGGCATCACCGTGCCGTCCCAGCCGATGTCCTCGGGCGTGAGTCCCGCGAGCCGCTGCAACTGCTCGGCGATGACCTCGCCCTTCATCCGGCGCTGCGCCCCCGGCTTGGCGTGCTGCCAGTCGCAGCCGCCACAGCGGCCGGGCCCGGCGAAGGGGCAGGGGGCCTCGATGCGGTCCTTGGACGCCGACAGCACCTCGACCGCGTCGGCGCGCAGGAAGCGGTCGCCTTCCTCGCCCTCGGTCACCCGGGCCACGACCCGCTCGCCGGGCAGGGTGTGCCGGACGAACAGGACCTGGCCGGCGTCCGTGCGGGCGATGCAGTGCCCGCCGTGGGCCACGGGGCCGATCTCGACCTCGTACTCCTCCCCCACCAGCGACTTCTTCTGTTCTGCCTGCATGGTGGGGTGACTCCAGATCGAGAGGCGGGACGGCGCGGCCCTCGACGGCGCTCTTCAGCGGCCCGGGCCTGACGACAACAGCCCACCAGTCTACGTGCTCCCCGCCGCGCCCCCGGACCCTGTCCGCACTGGGCCCCTGTCAGCACTGGACCCCCGTCCGCGCTGGGCCCGTCAGCGCTTGGCGTCCGGCTCGGCGGGCTCCTTCGCCCGCTCCTGGGCCGGTCCCCGCCGCACCGCTCCCGGCGCGTTCCAGTCCTGCCGCTTGCGGGCTCGGGCCTTCGCCGCCTCGGACGACTGGAGCTGGTAGGGCACCGAAGTCACCATGATGCCCGGCGTGAACAGCAGTCGGCCCTTGAGCCGGAGCGCGCTCTGGTTGTGCAGCAGATGCTCGTACCAGTGGCCGACGACGTACTCGGGGATGATCACGGACACGGCGTCGCGCGGGGACTCCTTGCGCAGCCCCTTCACGTACTCGATGATCGGCCGCGTGATCTCGCGGTAGGGCGAGTCGAGGACCTTCAGCGGTACGTCGATCCCGCGCCGCTCCCACTCCTCGCGCAGCGCCTTGGTCTCCGCCGGGTCGACGTTGACGCTGAGCGCCTCCAGAGTGTCCGAGCGCATCAACTTGGCGTAGGCCAGGGCGCGCAGGGCGGGGCGGTGGATCTTGGAGACCAGGACGACCGAGTGCACGCGGGACGGCCGCACGCTGTCGTCGCTCGGGCCCTCGGGGGCGGCGAGTTCCTCGGAGACGTGGTCGTAGTGGCGGCGGATCGCCGTCATCACGCCGTAGAAGATCACCATGCCGAGCAGGGCCACCCAGGCGCCGTGCGTGAACTTGGTGACGAGGACGACGATCAGGACCAGGCCCGTGAAGAAGGCGCCGAAGGTGTTGATCGCGCGGGAGCGGATCATGTGGCGGCGCTTGGCCTGGTCCTTCTCCGTCCTCAGCAGGCGGTTCCAGTGGCGGACCATGCCGGTCTGGCTGAGCGTGAAGGAGACGAACACGCCGACGATGTACAGCTGGATCAGGCGGGTGGAGTCGGCGCCGTAGATCCACACCAGCAGCATGGCCGCGCCCGCCAGCAGCACGATGCCGTTGGAGAAGGCGAGCCGGTCGCCGCGGGTGTGCAGCTGGCGCGGCAGATAGCGGTCCTGGGCGAGGATCGAGCCGAGCACCGGGAATCCGTTGTAGGCGGTGTTGGCCGCCAGGAACAGCACCAGGGCGGTGGCCGCGGCGAGCACGATGAAGAAGAAGCTGCCCTTGCCGAAGACGGCTTCGGCGACCTGGGTGATCACCGGGTTCTGGACATAGCCGGAGCCGACCGCGACGCCGTCCTTGATCAGGTCGACGGCCGGGTTCTCGGCCATGCGGACCTTGGTCACCATGGCGAGCGCGATGATGCCGCAGAACATGGTGACGGCCAGCAGGCCCATCATCGCGAGCGTGGTCGCCGCGTTCTTCGACTTGGGCTTGCGGAAGGCCGGGACGCCGTTGGAGATCGCCTCGACACCGGTGAGCGCGGCACAGCCGGAGGAGAAGGCGCGCAGCAGGAGGAAGACGAGCGCGAAGCCCGCCAGTCCCTCGTGCTCCGGTTTGATCTCGTACGACGCCGTGGGTGCCCGCATGGTGTCGTCGAGGACCAGCCCGCGGTACGCGCCCCAAGCGATCATGATGAAGACGCCCACGACGAAGACGTACGTCGGGATGGCGAAGAGGCCGCCGGACTCCCGTACGCCTCGCAGGTTCATCACCGTCAGCAGCAGGATCACCGCGGCGGCGCACTCGACCTTGTGCTCGACCACGAACGGGATCGCGGAGCCGAGGTTCTCGATGCCGGAGGAGATCGAGACGGCGACGGTCAGGACGTAGTCGACGAGCAGGGCGCTCGCGACCGTCAGGCCCGCCTTGGGGCCGAGGTTGGTGGTCGCCACCTCGTAGTCGCCACCACCGCTGGGGTAGGCGTGCACGTTCTGCCGGTAGGAGGCGACCACGGTGAACATCAGCACGACGACCGCGACCGCGATCCAGGGGCTGAAGTGGTACGCCGACACGCCCGCGATGGAGAGGACCAGCAGTACTTCTCCGGGCGCGTATGCCACGGAGGACAGCGGGTCGGAGGCAAAGACGGGCAGTGCGATGCGCTTCGGCAGGAGCGTTTCCGCCAGCCGGTCACTGCGCAGCGCGCGCCCGATCAGAATCCGTTTGGGCACGTCGGTCAGTTTGGACACAACAGAGAATCGTAGGCCCCCTGTCTGGGCCGGAGCACATCCGGGTGAAATCACGCGCGGCGCCGGGGTGAATTCCGTGCCGCGCTCGCGCCTTGCGCCGATCCGTCCGGCGCCCCCATGCCTCCATGACCTGCGCCTGAACGCTCATCACCCGCCTGAAACCACCGGGAGACCTCATGTCGCAGACGACCGCTCAGCTCGTCGGAGTCCTCGTCTCGCTCGCCGGCCTCGGCGTCCTGACACTGGCCAGCCTGCGCAGCTTCAACCGCCGCTGAGGGGCGGGCGCGCAGCGGCGGGACGCCCCCGGTCGGCCTGTCGGACCCGGAGGTTACGGTGGACGAAGGCACACGCGAGCCCACGATCCGTACCGCGGGGGATCATCGACGGGATTCCCCGGCATGATGTTGCCCAGCGGTCCCCGACCGGCCCGCGCCTGTTGCCCGGCGAACCGAGAGAAGGATATGAGCACCACGTTCACGCAAGTCAGACGCCTCACGAGGAGTGCGGGGTAAGCGCCGTGCACATCGTCATCATGGGTTGCGGAAGGGTGGGCTCCGCTCTTGCCCAGACCCTGGAGCAACAAGGGCATACGGTCGCCGTGATCGACCAGGACCCCACAGCGTTCCGCCGGCTGGGCCCCGGGTTCGGAGGCCGCCGGGTGACCGGCGTCGGCTTCGACCAGGACACCCTGCGCGAGGCGGGCATCGAGGAGGCGGGCGCCTTCGCCGCCGTCTCCAGCGGTGACAACTCCAACATCATCTCCGCGCGCGTGGCCCGCGAGATGTTCGGCGTGGAGAACGTCGCGGCCAGGATCTACGACCCCCGCCGCGCCGAGGTCTACCAGCGCCTCGGCATCCCCACCGTGGCCACGGTCCGCTGGACGGCCGACCAGATGCTGCGCCGCCTGCTGCCCTCGGGCGCCGAGCCGCTGTGGCGGGACCCCACCGGCGGCGTGCAGCTCGCCGAGGTGCACGCGTCCACGGACTGGGTGGGCCACAAGATCAGCAGGCTGCAGGAGGAGACGGGCGTCCGCGTCGCCTTCCTGACCCGGCTCGGTGAGGCGATCCTGCCCACCTCGCAGACGGTGCTGCAGGAGGGCGATCTGGTGCACGTCATGATGCGCACCGACGAGGTCGACAAGGTCGAGGCGGCGTTCGCCAAGGGTCCCGAAGAGGAGGGCGGTCACTGATGAGGGTCGCCATTGCCGGTGCCGGTGCGGTGGGCCGCTCGATCGCGGGCGAACTGCTGGAGAACGGCCACGAGGTCCTTCTGATCGACAAGGCGCCGACCGCCATCTCGGTCGAACGCGTCCCGCAGGCGGAGTGGCTGCTGGCCGACGCCTGCGAGATCACGTCGCTGGACGAGGCAGCCCTCCAGCGCTGCAACGTGGTGATCGCCGCGACGGGCGACGACAAGGTCAACCTGGTCGTCTCCCTGCTGGCGAAGACGGAGTACGGCGTACCGCGCGTCGTGGCCCGCGTGAACAACCCCAAGAACGAGTGGCTGTTCAACGAGGCCTGGGGCGTCGACGTGGCCGTCTCCACCCCCCGTCTGATGTCGGCCCTGGTCGAGGAAGCGGTCTCGGTCGGCGACCTGGTCCGCCTCCTGCGCTTCAGCCACGGCGACGCCAACCTCGTCGAACTGACCCTCCCGGAGGAGTCGGCCCTCGCCGGCACCCAGGTCGGCGACGTGGAGTGGCCCCAGGACACCTCCCTGGTGACCATCATCCGCGGCACCCGGGTCCTCACCCCCTCCCGCGAGGACTCCCTGGAAGCAGGCGACGAGCTCCTCTTCGTGGCCGCCCAGGCCAGGGAGGAGCAGTTGGAGGACCTGCTGTCGGTGCGGCGCGAGGACGCGGCGGGCTAGCCCTGCGGGCTTACGACGACGGAGGGCGCCCTGCGTGTGCAAGGCGCCCTCCGTCGTCGTACGGAAATCTAGGACTCTCGGCGGTGCCGCCCGCCGGCGGCGTCCTCATGCTCCGCGGCCGACGCGGCGGACGCTTCCTTGCGTTCCTGCTCGGCCTTCTCGGCCGCTTCCATCTCCGCGAACACGTCGATCGGCGCGGGCGCCTTCGCCAGGAACACCCAGGTCAGCCACACGGCCAGCAGGAACGGCGGAATCTTCAGGGCGATCAGGACCCAGCCGAACTGCGTGGTGTCCGCCCACCAGTACAGCGGGAAGAGGATCGCGCACTTGGCGAGCAGGATCAGGCCCCACGCCCAACTGGCCTTCGCGTACGCCTTCTTGCGTCCGGGGTTGCGCGTGCGCCAGGAGAGGTTCTCCTTGAACACCGGGCCGAGGATCAGCCCGATCAACGGCACGCCGCACAGGGTCGTGATGATGTACGCGAGCGCCAGTCCCAGCGTGTAGAGCATGCCGGGCAGGTAGAAGTCCTTCGCGTTGCCGGTCATCATCGCGAACACGACACCGAAGGCGACGCCGAAGACGCCACTGAATGCGTGCTTGATGGTGTCCCGCATCACCAGGCGCACCACCACCAGCACCAAGGACACCGCGAGCGCGGCGATGGCCGACAGGTGCAGGTCCTTGTTGATCGTGTAGATGGTGACGAAGAGCAGACCGGGCAGCACCGTCTCGATCATGCCGCGCATGCCACCGAAGGCCTCGAACAGCGCAGCCTCGGTCACCGCCCGGGCATTCTGCTCGGCGTCCGCGGTGGTGTCGGTGGTGTCTTCAGTCGGCTTGTCGAGCGACGTCACCGGCTACTCCCGTCCGAGGGGTCTCAGTTCGTATTTCGGGTTGAACAGCACCCGGCGGCCCCGGCTCATGGAGACCCGGCCCGATGCGATCAGCCGGCGCCCCGGCTCTATCCCGACTATGGAGCGCCTGCCGAGCCACACCACGTCCAGGGCGGCGGAGCCGTCGAACAGTTCGGCCTCCAGGGCGGGGACTCCGGCACGCGGGCGCAGGGTGACCGTGCGCAAGGTACCAGTAACCGTCACTATCTGCCGGTCACGGCAGTCACCGATCTTGATACAGCCGGCCGTCTCGGCATCCTCACGCAGCTCCTCGGACTCCAGGTCCTCCTGCGACGAGGAGAGCCGGTCGAGCATGCGCCGGAACCGGCCCACCGACTTTTCCGAACGAGGAACAGCACTCATGCCTTGAAGCCTACCGGGGTGCACCGACACTCTCGTACCCCCGGTGCCGACGCCCGAACCAGGCGCTGCCGGTCCGCCCCACGGCTCACTTCTCGAACCGGTACCCCATCCCGGGTTCGGTAATGAAGTGCTTGGGGTGCGACGGATCCCCCTCCAGCTTCCTGCGCAGCTGGGCCATGTACACCCGCAGGTAGTTCGTCTCCGTCCCGTACGACGGCCCCCACACCTCCTGGAGCAGCTGCTTCTGGCTGACGAGCTTCCCTGTGTTGCGGACCAGCACCTCCAGCAGATGCCATTCCGTGGGGGTCAGCCGTACGTCCTTCCCGCCCCGGTTGACCTTCTTCGCGGCAAGGTCGACGGTGAACGCCTCGGTCTCCACCGTCGTCACGTCGCCCTCGCCGGGCCCGACCGGCTCGGCGCGGCGGATGGCGGCGCGGAGCCGGGCGAGCAGCTCGTCCATGCCGAAAGGCTTGGTGACGTAGTCGTCGGCGCCCGCGTCCAGCGCCTCGACCTTCTCGTCGGAGGAGTGCCGGGCCGACAGCACCAGGATCGGGACCCTGGTCCAGCCGCGGAGCCCCCGGATCACCTCGACGCCGTCCATGTCGGGCAGACCGAGGTCGAGGACGACCACGTCGGGGTGCCGGGTGGCCGCGAGTTCGAGGGCGGTGGCCCCGTCGTGGGCCGCGTCGACCTCGTACTTGCGGGCCTTGAGGTTGATCACGAGGGCGCGCACGATCTGCGGCTCGTCGTCGATCACCAGCACCCTCGTGGGGGCCTGGGGGGTCCCCCCAGTCGGGCTCAGCATGTGGCCTGCCTTTCGGGTTCCACGGGGCGCTCCACCGGCCCGCCCCGCTCTTCGTGAAGCGCCGCGCGCGAACCGGCCGCCCGCAGCGTGAGCACCATGGTGAGGCCGCCGCCCGGCGTGTCCTCGGCGTTGAGCGTGCCGCCCATCGCCTCGGCGAAGCCGCGCGCGACCGCGAGCCCGAGCCCCACTCCGGCCCCGCGCGGGGCGTCGCCGTAGCGCTGGAAGGGCGCGAAGATGCGTTCCTTCGCCTCGTCGGGCACGCCCGGACCGCGGTCGACCACCCGGACCTCGACCCGTTCGGCGATGGCGCTGGCGGCGACGAGGACCTTGCTGCCGTCCGGGCTGTACTTGACGGCGTTCTCGACCAGGTTGGCCACCGACCGCTCGAGCAGCCCGGGGTCCACCGCGACCATGGGCAGCGTCTCCGGAACGTCCAGCTCCACGCTGTCCTCCGGCACCCCGCCGAGCGCCATCGGCACCACCTCGTCGAGGTCGATCTCGCGGATGAGCGGCGTGACCGTGCCGGTCTGCAGCCGGGACATGTCGAGGAGGTTCCCCACGAGGTGGTCGAGCCGGTCGGCGCCGTCCTCGATGCCCTCCAGCAGCTCCGCCTCGTCCTCCTCGGACCACGCCACGTCGTCGGACCGCAGCGACGAGACCGCCGCCTTGATGCCCGCGAGCGGCGTACGGAGGTCGTGGCTGACGGCCGCGAGCAGTGCCGTGCGGATCCGGTTGCCCTCGGCCAGCTCCTTGGCCTGGTCGGCCTCCTCCTGGAGCCTGCTGCGGTCCAGCACGACCGCGGCCTGTGCGGCGAAGGCGGCGAGCACCCGGCGGTCCTCGGCGGGCAGCACCCGGCCGGTCAGCGCGAGCGCCATGTGGTCGCCGACCGGCACGTCGACGTCCGCGTCCTCGGGCCGCTGCGGTGCCCGTTCCAGGCCCACCCGGCCCGTGCACGTCCACGGGTCGACGTCGCTCGCGCGTTCCAGCAGGGCCGCGGACTCCATGCCGAAGGTCTCGCGGACCCGCTCCAGCAGCTCCTCCAGGCCGGTCTCGCCGCGCAGCACGTTGCCCGCGAGGAAGGAGAGGATCTCCGACTCGGCGCGCAGGCGTGCCGCCTGGTGCGTCCGGCGGGCGGCGAGGTCGACCACGGAGGCGACCGACACCGCCACGAAGACGAAGATCACGAGCGCGAGCAGGTTCTTCGGGTCGGCGATGGTCAGCGTGTGGGCGGGCGGGGTGAAGAACCAGTTCAGCAGCAGCGAGCCGACCGCCGCCGACGCGAGTGCCGGGTAGAGCCCGCCGAGCAGGGCGGCGCCCACCGTCAGGGTCAGGAACAGCAGCATGTCGTTGGCGAGACCGAGGTCGGCGTCGACATGGGTCAGCAGCAGCGTGAGCAGCACGGGACCGACGACGCCGGTGAACCAGCCCCAGATGATCCGCGCCCGTCCGAGGCGCGCTCCCCGGGCCACGGGAAGTCCGCGCCCCTTGGCGACCTCCTCGTGCGTGACGATGTGCACGTCGAGGTCGGGGCCCGACTCCCGGGCCACCGTCACGCCCACCCCCGGTCCGAACACGTACTGCCAGCTCCTGCGGCGCGAGGAGCCGAGGACGATCTGGGTGGCGTTCGCACCGCGCGCGAAGGCCAGCAGGGCCGCCGGGATGTCGTCCCCGACGACATGGTGGAAGGTTCCGCCGAGGTCCTCGACGAGGGTGCGCTGGACGGCCAGCTCCTTGGGTGAGGCGGAGGTCAGGCCGTCGCTGCGGGCGATGTAGACAGCCAGCACCTCACCGCCGGCGCCCTTCTCAGCCAGCCGCGCGGCCCGGCGGATCAGCGTCCGCCCTTCCGGGCCGCCGGTGAGTCCGACGACGATCCGCTCCCGCGAACCCCAGATCTTCGACACCCGGTGATCACTGCGGTACTGCTTCAGATATTCGTCGACCCGGTCGGCCACCCACAGCAGCGCCAGCTCCCGCAGCGCGGTCAGGTTCCCCGGCCGGAAGTAGTTCGACAGTGCCGCGTCGACCTTCTCGGGCTGGTAGACGTTCCCGTGCGCCATCCGCCGCCGCAGCGCCTGCGGCGACATGTCGACCAACTCGATCTGGTCGGCCCGGCGCACCACCTCGTCCGGCACCGTCTCCTGCTGCCGCACGCCCGTGATCGACTCGACGACGTCTCCCAACGACTCCAGATGCTGGATGTTGACGGTCGATATCACGTCGATGCCGGCGGCGAGCAGCTCCTCCACGTCCTGCCAGCGCTTGGCGTTGCGCGAGCCCGGGATGTTGGTGTGGGCGAGTTCGTCGACGAGCGCGACCTGCGGATTCCGGGCCAGGACGGCGTCGACGTCCATCTCGGTGAAGGCGCTCCCCCGGTACGTCAGGTCCTTACGCCGTATCTGCTCCAGGCCGTGCAGCATCACCTCGGTGCGCGGCCGGCCGTGGTGCTCCACGAACGCGACCACGCAGTCGGTGCCCCGCTCCACCCGCCGGTGCGCCTCGGACAGCATCGCGTACGTCTTGCCGACACCCGGTGCCGCACCGAGATAGATCCGAAGCTTGCCGCGTCCCATGTTCCTCATTGTGTTCCGGCCACTGCTGCCTACGCAGCGTCGACCTTACGGCCAATATTCGCGACAAATGGGGCCGGGTGCGGCGGCGGGAGCGTCTTTGACGCAACTCTGACGCTCCCGCCAGGTACGTCGTGGGAACTCAGCCGGGGTTGTCGGCGTGCGTGAGGGTCTCCCAGGCCACGAAGAGGTTGTTGCTGCCGGACGGGCGGTTGCGCGTGTTCAGCGTCTCGGTGTTGGTCATGGCATGGCCGAGCCGGTTGGCCAGGGCGTTGTGCCCGACCTCGGTGACCGGGCCGAGCCCGAGCTTCAGCGAGCCGCGGCACAGCCAGCTGGGCACGCCCTCACCGAGTTCGTACTTGGCCTGGAACCCGAGCGCGTGCCGCAGCCGCTCGCCGACGTCGGTGCCGTAGAGATCCTGCCCCTGGATCCGGCTGGTCTCCGCGACGTGCGAGATCGCGGAGATGCCGTAGCCGGTGTGCGTGAAGTCGCGGCAGGTCTCCTGGGTGAGGCCGGTGACGAAGGTGGACTGCCCCTGCCAGTAGTTGACGATCTTCTCGCGGGTGTCGAGGTTCTGGCTCGGCACGGTCTTCGGCAGATCACCGTCCGAGGACAGGTACACATAGGCGGCGGTACGGGTGCGGAACTTCCCCATGGCCTTGTCGTACGACGCCTTGTCCTCGAGGAAGACGGAGATGCCGACGGCGGCCTCCATCATCGACAGCTCCCAGTTGCCGTTGGAGTTCGAGCCGTTGATGATCTCGGGCAGGTAGACGGTGCGGAGCATGGTGGCGAACCGGCCGGAGTTCGCCCAGTTCCCGGTGTACGTGTGCTTGATGATCTCGGCGGCCTTGGGCCAGGACGAGCCGGCCCAGCCCGTCTGCAGGGGCGCGTTGCTGTTGGTGTGGTCCCGGATGGTGGCCGACCAGGCGTCCATCAGCTCGATGGCCTTCTTCGCGTGCCGCTCGTCGCGGGTGATGTACCAGGCCAGGGCCTGGGTATAGGCGGCTATCGCGTCCTCGCGCTCGTCGGTGCAGCCGTAGTTGGGGTTCGAGTACGAACCGCACTCGACGACCGCGCGGGGCTTGGGGGTGCGGTTCAGATCGGCGTACTTGCTCGCCATCATCTGGTCGAAGGCGCCCTTCCAGGGCTGGGCGCCGGCGTTGACCTTGGAGCGGGTGAAGTCCAACTGGCTCTTGGAGACGGTGACTCCGGGGTGGATGAAGGTGGTGGGAGCAGCGTCGGCGGGCCAGGCGAGAACACCGGCGACGAGGGCGGCCGAAGCCGCGAGGAGTGCGGTTCTGCGCATGCGTGGGGGGCCTTCCGTTCTCGTATGTGAACGTGAAGCGCCTTTATGAACAGGCGTGTTGGGGCGAGACGGTAGGTACAGACCAATGCACCGTCAAGGGTTCACGCACGAGAAAGGGCCGCACCCCTGAGGGGTACGGCCCTGATGTCGCTACGAGATTCAGCGAACCTCGGTGATCTCCGGCCCGCGCTGGAGCTGACCCATGCCGCCGGAGAAGCGCGAACCGGCCTCCTCCTGCTGGACGCCCTCGGGGACCATCTGGGCGTCGGTCGGAAGCTGCAGGACGATCGGGTCACGGGGGGCCATCGGGCCCTCGCCGCGCACCACGACCGTGTCCCGGAAGATCTGCTCGAGCAGACCGGCCGCCTGCGGCTGCACGGCGCCCTGACCCGAGATCACACCGCGCAGGAACCAGCGGGGTCCGTCCACGCCGACGAACCGCACGACCTGGAAACCGCCTGTGCCGTCCGGCAGCTGAACCGGTACCTGGGCCCGCAGCTCCCAGCCGAGCGGCCCCTCGACCTCGTCGATGATGCCACCCTGCTGAGTGATGCCCGAGCCGATCTCCTCGCGCACCTCGCCCCAGATGCCCTCGCGCTTGGGCGCGGCGAAGGCCTGCAGCTGAATGGCGCTGTCGCGCAGCACGACGGTGGCCGCGACGATCGCGTCACCCGCGACCTCCACGCGCAGTTCCATGCCGTCGACGCCCGGCACCAACAGGCCGCCCAGGTCCACCCGGCCCTCGCCGGGCTCGCGGACCTCGGAGCTGTCCCAGGGCCCGTCGGGCCGCGGTTCCGGCTCCAGCCGTACGCGCTCGCGCGTACCGTCGTCGTCCGCCTCAGTGTCGATGTCGACGACCTGCTCGGGCTCGCCCGCCGCGTCCTCGGCGGCACCCTTCTTGTTGCGACGTCCGAACACGTCACTGTCCTTCCCGGTCGGATACGACCGAAGCGTATCGATTCCCACCCGTAGCGCCGCCATCGGCGGCCTGACCGCTTGTATCGCTTGTTTCGCCCACCGCGGCATGCCCGCCGGTGGACCCGAAGCCCCCCTCGGCCCGTGCCGAATCGGGAAGCTCCGCGACCTCCTGGAAGCGAACCCTCTCGACCTGCTGGACAACCAGTTGGGCAATCCGGTCGAAGCGCTCGAACCGCACGGGCTCGTGCGGGTCGAGATTCACCACGATCACCTTGATCTCCCCACGGTACCCGGCATCAACCGTCCCCGGGGCATTCACGAGGGCGACACCGCAGCGGGCGGCGAGACCGGAACGCGGGTGCACGAAGGCCGCGTACCCCTCCGGGAGGGCGACAGACACCCCGGTGGGCAGCACGGCCCGTTCCCCCGGCTTGAGTTCGCGGCTCTCGGTGGTGCGCAGATCGGCTCCCGCGTCACCGGGAAGCGCGTACGTCGGAAGCGGTACGTCCGGGTCGACCCGGCGGATCAGCACGTTCAGGGGTTCACGGCTCACGGGTTCACCTCGAAGGCACGGGCACGCCGGACCTGGTCCGGGTCGTTCATGGCGGCCCGGATCTCCTCCGGGCGGCCGTTGTCGATGAAGTGGTCGACCTTCACCTCGATGAAGAGGGCGTCGGCACGGACGGCGACCGGCCCGTCGGGGCCACCGATCCGCCCGGTGGCGGTGGAGTAGATCTTGCGGCCCGCCACCGCCGTCACCTCGGCCTCCAGGTACAGGACCGTGCCCACCGGAACCGGCCGTACGAAGTCGGTCTCCAGCCGTCCGGTCACGGCGATCGTCCGCAGCAGCCAGTTCAGCGAGCCGAGCGTCTCGTCGAGGGCGGTCGCGAGGACGCCGCCGTGCGCCAGCCCGGGCGCGCCCTGATGGGCGGGCTGCACGGTGAACTCGGCCGTGAGGCTGACGCCGTCACCCGCCCGTGCCTCCAGGTGCAGTCCGTGGGGCTGCTCGCCGCCGCAGCCGAAACACTCGCCGTAGTGCGCACCGAGAAGCTCACCGGGCGCGGGAGCCTCGGCATGCCGCACCGGTTTCACGGCGTGGGCCGGAGGCTCAAGAGACGGGGAATTGCCACTCACAGCCGCAGACCTTACCCGCGCGTCGGCTGTATCCGGACACCGTGCCAAGCTTGGCTCCATGCAGCTCTCCGCCGCCCCGTACGAAGAACGCCTCACCGCCCCCCGCTCGTGGTGGCTGGTCTCGTGCCTGGTCGGGCTCTCCCTGGCCCTGATCCTGCTGCCCTTCGGCACGCTGCCCATGCTCGCCGGCCTGGCCGGCGGCACCGCCGCGGCGGCCGTCATGGCCAGCTCGTACGGCTCGGTCCGCATCCGCGTGGTGGGCGACGCGCTGATCGCCGGTGAGGCGAAGGTTCCGGTGCGGGCGCTGGGCGAGGCACACGTGCTGGACCCGGAGGAGGCCCGCGCCTGGCGCACGCACAAGGCCGATACCCGGGCCTTTCTGCTGCTGCGCGCCTACATCCCCACGGCCCTGCGGGTCGAGGTCACCGACCCCGAGGACCCGACCCCGTACCTCTACCTGTCGACCCGTGAGCCGGAGCGGCTGGCTGAGGCGATCAAGGCGGCGCAGGTCTCGGCCTAGCACACCAGAACGGGCCGTCACCGGCCCTGGTCAAGGCTTGCTCTGCCTGTCGTAAAACTTTCGCCGCGGCACTCCGAACGGTTTCTCCCGGGCGTCCCGACTGCCGGTTCTCAGCCGTCGCCGAGTTCCTTGCGCCGGGCTTCACGCATGATGTCGCCCATCTCGAGCGGGTGCTCCGGGCGTTCCAGAGCGGGCAGTTCCGGCAGCTCGTCCCATGGGACCTGGACCTTGCGGAGGTCCGCCCGAATGCGTGCCGCGAGTCTCTTGGTGTCCCGGCGGTTCATGACCGCGCCGACGGCGGCGCCCACCATGAAGGGCATCAGGTTCGGCAGGTTCCGGACCATGCGCTTCATGATCTGCTGACGCAGCTCGCGCTTCATCTGCCCGCCGAGAGCGGCATTGATCGTCGCAGGCTTCATCGGGTCGATGCCGCGCTCCTCGGACCACGAGGACAGATACGCGGTGCTGCGTTCCCTGAGATTGCCGGGCGGGCGTACGCCGTACACCTCGTGCAGCTCGGCGATCATCTTCAGCTCGATGGCGGCCACACCGGTGACTTCCGCGGCCAGTTCCGTCGGCATCGCGGGCGGCACCGGCAGCATCGCCGCCGCGCCCACTCCCGCACCGACCGTGGAGCTCGCGTTCGCGGCGCCCGCCACGAGCTTGTCCGCGAGTTGCTCGGGCCCGAGGCCCGGGAAGTGCCGACGCAGGGTTGCGAGGTCCCGTACGGGGATCCGCGGGGCGTTCTCGATGATCCGGTCGGCGAGGTACGCCAGGCCCGCCCTGGCGCGGCTGCCGCCCTTACGGACCCCTTCCCTGGCCCTTTCCCGGATCACCGCGACCCGCCGCTTCGCGACGGGCGGGGGAACCTCCACCGATGCCGGGAGGTCAGCCCCGGACATCGGTTCGAGCGAGGCTCCCTTGTCGGATGAGCCCCGCTCGCCTTCACGCGCGCCGGACGAGCCGTCGGACGGCCCCTGGTCCGCTCCCCGCGCGGGGAAGCGGCGCTTCCAAGGAGGGGTCGAGCCAGTCATGCCCGACCCGACCTCAGTCGCAGTCGCGGCAGATCGGCTGACCGTTCTTCTCCCGGGCCAGCTGGCTGCGGTGGTGCACCAGGAAGCAGCTCATGCAGGTGAACTCGTCCTGCTGCTTGGGCAGCACCCGGACGGCCAACTCCTCATTCGAGAGGTCCGCGCCGGGCAGCTCCAGGCCTTCGGCGGCCTCGAACTCGTCGACGTCCACTGCGGACGTCGACTTGTCGTTCCGCCTGGCCTTCAGCTCTTCAAGGCTGTCCGAGTCGACGTCGTCGTCGGTCTTGCGTGGGGTGTCGTAATCCGTTGCCATGTCGCTCTCCCCCTCTGGGTGTCTGCGGTGTCTCCAGCGCACGTAACGCGTGAGAGGCCGGACTTGTGCCCGACCCGAGGCGGAGATTTTGCCTCACATCAAGGTCTGTTACTCAATCGACACCCAACCGGACTCCTCAAGAGTGATCGGCTTGGATGGCGAACGGGACCGTACACGGTCCCAATGCCGCAGTTCAAAGGCGTCTCACCGTGTACTTCCCGTGATCAAGACCCCCGAAAACCCGGATTTTCCCGGCTTTCCGACAAGGCCCATGATCACGGAGAGTAGATGGCCGGAAAACCGCCCTTGTGATCGATCACACATCGGACAGCCGACCGGGTGCCCAGAAAATTCCGCGCAAAGCGAACATCCCCGAATTACCCGCCGGGTGTCGGCGCACATGCTCTCAGACCGGAAGGGTCACTCGCATCACGAGACCTCCGCCCTCGCGCGGCTGCGCCGAGATGTGCCCGCCGTGCGCCCGCGCCACGGACCGCACGATGGACAGTCCCAGGCCCACACCCTTGTCGCTGCCCGTGCGCTCCGTACGCAGCCGCCGGAACGGCTCGAAGAGGTTGTCGATCTCGTACGCCGGCACCACCGGTCCGGTGTTGGAGACGACCAGGACGGCCTGCCCGTGCTGGATCTCGGTGGTGACCTCGACCCAGCCGCCCTCCGGGACGTTGTACCGGACGGCGTTCTGCACCAGGTTCAGCGCGATGCGCTCCAGCAGCACGCCGTTGCCCTGGACGACCGCGGGCTTCTGCTCGCCGCGGATCATCACGCCCTTGGCCTGCGCCTCCGCGTGCACCTGGTCGACGGCCTGCCCGGCCACCTCCGCGAGGTCCACCGGTTTGCGCTCGACGATCTGGTTGTCGCTGCGGGCGAGCAGCAGCAGGCCCTCGACCAGCTGCTCGCTGCGCTCGTTGGTGGCCAGCAGCGTCTTGCCGAGCTGCTGGAGCTCCACCGGCGCGCTCGGGTCCGACAGGTGCACCTCGAGGAGCGTGCGGTTGATCGCGAGCGGGGTGCGCAGCTCGTGCGAGGCATTGCCGACGAAGCGCTGCTGGGCGGTGAAGGCCCGCTGCAACCGCTCCAGCATCTCGTCGAAGGTGTCGGCCAGCTCCTTCAGCTCGTCGTCCGGGCCGTCCAGTTCGATACGGCGGGACAGGTCCGAGCCCGCCACCGCGCGCGCGGTCCGGGTGATCCGGCCCAGCGGCGACAGGACCCGGCCTGCCATGGCGTAGCCGAAGGCGAAGGCGATGATCGCGAGGCCGAGGAGGGCCAGCAGGGAGCGACTGAGGAGGTCGTCCAGGGCGACCCGGCGCTTTTGGTCGATACATTCGCTGATCGCGGAGTTGAACTCGTCGAGCCTCAGGCCGTTGGCGTTGTTGACCGCGGGGCAGTCGGCGCTGGCGACTCTGATCTCGTTACTGGCGCTCACGATCTTGAACGGCGGCTGGTTGCCCGTGCTGATGGCCTGCGCGGCCAGCAGATAGATGATCGACAGCAGCAGGATGCCGGCGATCAGGAACATGCCGCCGTACAGCAGCGTGAGCCGTATCCGGATGGTGGGGCGCAGCCACGGGAAGGCGGACTCCGCCCTGCGGGGGGCCCAGGTGGGTTTCGGGGGCGCCTGCGGAGGCGCGGGTGTCGTGGCCATGGGGAATCAGATCCGGTAGCCGGAACCGGGGACGGTGACGATCACCGGCGGCTCCCCCAGTTTGCGGCGCAGCGTCATGACGGTCACCCGGACCACGTTGGTGAACGGGTCGGTGTTCTCGTCCCAGGCCTTCTCCAGCAGCTGCTCGGCCGAGACGACCGCGCCCTCGCTGCGCATCAGCACCTCCAGGACGGCGAACTCCTTCGGCGCCAGCTGCACCTCCTTGCCGTCGCGGAAGACCTCGCGGCGGTTGGGGTCGAGCTTTATGCCGGCGCGCTCCAGGACGGGCGGCAGCGGCACGCTCGTGCGGCGGCCGAGGGCACGCACGCGTGCCGTCAGCTCGCTGAACGCGAAGGGCTTGGGCAGATAGTCGTCGGCGCCGATCTCCAGCCCCTCGACACGGTCGCTGACGTCGCCCGACGCCGTGAGCATCAGCACGCGCGTGGGCATGCCGAGTTCGACGATCTTGCGGCAGACGTCGTCGCCGTGCACGAGGGGGAGGTCGCGGTCGAGGACGACCACGTCGTAGTCGTTGACGCCGATGCGCTCCAGGGCGGCCGCACCGTCGTACACGACGTCGACGGCCATGGCCTCCCGGCGCAGTCCGGTGGCCACCGCATCGGCGAGCAGTTGCTCGTCCTCGACGACGAGTACGCGCACGTCGCTTGTCCTTCCTGTGTCCACCCGCGTAGCGCGTGTCATCGCGCGCGGGCAGGGGGTCTTCGGGTGTCTTGGCCTCCATCCTGCCCTTTTCGGCCATAAGTCGGCGGTAAGACGGGTGAGTGGGCCATGAAGGACGGGTGTGAAGCCCGGGAATGCGAGATTTTCTCTTCCGGTTGAGGTTTCCGCGGAAGAGAGCGGGGGGAGGACGGCTTTACACCCCGCGATCACGCTCTGCTTGTACCGCACCACCATGCGGTACGAGGGGATCCGCTTTCCGCAGAGTGGATGTGGGTGTCCGGCACCGTCGCCGCCCGGCAAGGGCAGCGCTGGGCATCCACCGGAGACGTGATCGTCCCTTCCGAACCGGCACACCCCCGTGCCACCGACCCACCCGACCCAGGACGAGGGGGCGCAGCATGGACGCATTCACCGCAGGACTTCTGCAGCGCATAAGGGCGACCGAGTCCGACCTGACGCGGGCTCTCGACGAGGGCGACGACTTCCTCGTCGAGGTGGAGCAGGGCGAGCTCGACGACCTGCGCCGCCTCGCCGCCGAGCATGGCGTGGAAGTCGGCGCGACGAGCGTCTGACCGGCTCGTAAGCACCACAGGGCCCCTGGCGAATCCAGCGCCGGGGGCCCTGCTTTTTTTGCTGGTGCCGTGCAGTCAGTCGTGCCAGGCGCCCAGGTCCTCCAGGAGCTGCTGGAGGGGCTCGAAGACCCCCGGCGTCGCTGCCACCGCCAGGTCGCGTGAGGGGCGCTCTCCGGGGCGGCCACCCGTCAGCGCGCCCGCCTCACGGGCGATCAGGTCTCCGGCCGCGAGGTCCCAGGCGTTGAGGCCCCGCTCGTAGTAGCCGTCCAGTCGGCCGGCGGCGAGGTCGCACAGGTCGATCGCGGCCGAGCCGCCGCGGCGGATGTCGCGCAGCAGGGGGATCAGCCGCTGGGCGACATCGGCCTGGTGAGTGCGCACCTCGGTGACGTAGTTGAAGCCGGTCGAGACCAGGGACTGGGCGAGAGGGGCGGTGGGACGGCAGGTGAGCCTGCGCTCCCCGTCCCAGGCGCCCGTGGCCCACGCGCCGCCGCCGCGGACGGCGTGGTAGGTCTCGCCCCGCATCGGTGCCGCGACGACGCCGGCGACCGTCTCTCCGTCCTGCTCGGCGGCGATGGAGACGGACCAAGTCGGCAGTCCGTAGAGGTAGTTGACGGTGCCGTCCAGAGGATCGATCACCCAGCGGACGCCGCTCGTGCCCTCGGTGGAAGCGCCCTCCTCGCCGAGGAAGCCGTCGTCCGGGCGCTGCTCGGAGATCAGGCCCGTGATCAGCTTCTCGGCCGCGATGTCCATCTCGGTGACCACGTCGATCGGGCTCGACTTGGTCGCCGCGACGGCGAGGTCGGCCGGGCGGCCGTCGCGCAGCAGCTCTCCCGCGCGGCGGGCGGCCTCCTGGGCGAGGGTGAGCAGTTCCGTGTGCAGGGCGTCGGTCACGGGGCTCCTCATGCGTAGGGGCTGTCGGCGCCCGCCGCGGCGGGCCTGGGTGCGCGGGACGGGCAGCAGCCCACCGGGCAGAGGTTGTGGCTCGCGCCGAGGGCGCCGAGAGCGCAGGGCGTGACGTCCTCCGCGCGCTCCACGGCGGCGCGCTCCAGGACGAGGTCGCGGATCGCGGCGGCGAACCGCGGATCGTCGCCGACGGTGGCCGAGCGGCGCATCGGCAGGCCCAGCTCCTCGGCCTTGGCCTTGGCCTCCGTGTCGAGGTCGTAGAGGACCTCCATGTGGTCGGAGACGAAGCCGATGGGGGCGATCACGACGGCCGGGACGCCGGCGGCGTGCCGTTCCTCGAGGTGGTCGCAGATGTCGGGCTCCAGCCACGGGATGTGCGGGGCGCCGGAGCGGGACTGGTAGACGAGCCGCCAGGGGTGGTCGACGCCGGTGCGCTCGCGTACGGCGTCGACGATCAGCTGCGCGACGTCCAGGTGCTGCTCGACGTACGCCCCGCCCTCGCCGTGGTCCTCGACGGGGCCGGAGCTGTCGGCGGCAGCGGTCGGGATCGAGTGGGTGGAGAACGCGATGTGGGCGCCGCCCCGCACGTCCTCGGGGAGGTCGGCGAGGGAGCCGAGCACGCCGTCGATCATCGGCTCCAGGAAGCCGGGGTGGTTGAAGTAGTGCCGCAGCTTGTCGATCTTCGGCGGTTCCAGGCCCTCGGCCTCGAGGGCCGCGAGCGAGTCCGCGAGGTTCTCGCGGTACTGCCGGCAGCCCGAGTAGGACGCGTAGGCGCTGGTGGCGAGGACGAGGATGCGGCGGTGGCCGTCGGCGACCATCTCGCGCAGCGTGTCCGTCAGGTACGGCGCCCAGTTGCGGTTGCCCCAGTGGATGGGCAGATCCAGACCGTGCTCGGCGAAGTCCTTGCGCAGGGCGTCCAGCAGGGCGCGGTTCTGGTCGTTGATGGGGCTGACGCCGCCGAACTGGAAGTAGTGCTCGCCGACTTCCTTGAGGCGTTCGGTGGGGATGCCCCGCCCGCGGGTGACGTTCTCCAGGAACGGGATCACGTCGTCCGGGCCCTCGGGACCGCCGAACGAGAGCAGGAGCAGGGCGTCGTAGGGGGTGGCATCGCGCACGTCTGGCATGGATCGATCCTGTCATCCGGTACTGACAGCCTGGAAACGGCGGGGTGACCACCCGGGTTCCCCTTGCGTCCGAGCGGGTGCGTTAGGGTCACCTAACTCGTAAGCTGTATCGGCCATCCACACGCCTTACGGGGCGCCTTCACGCCCTGCCGGGCGCCCGCACGCCTGCACCACCCCGAGCCACCGCAGCCCCGCTGCTCCTGCCTGACCGGAGACCCCCGTGCCGAGCCCCTACCGCGCCCTGTTCGCCGCCCCCGGCTCCAAGGGCTTCTCCGCCGCGGGGTTCCTCGGCCGGATGCCGCTGTCGATGATGGGCATCGGCGTCGTGACCATGGTGTCCCAGCTGACCGGGCGGTACGGCCTCGCCGGCGCGCTGTCCGCCACCATCGCGCTCGCCGCAGCGGTGGCGGGTCCGCAGGTCTCGCGACTTGTCGACCGGTACGGGCAGCGGCGGGTGCTGCGTCCCGCGACGCTGATCGCGCTCGTGGCGGCGGCCCTGCTGCTGTTCGCCGCCCACTACGAGTGGCCGGACTGGGTGCTGTTCGTGGCGTGCGTCGGCATCGGCTGCGTGCCGAGCATCGGGGCGATGACCCGTGCCCGCTGGGCCGCCATATACCGCGGGACGCCTCAGCTGCACACCGCGTACTCCTTCGAGTCCGTGATCGACGAGGTCTGCTTCATCTTCGGGCCGATCATCTCCATCGGTCTGTCCACGGCGTGGTTCCCGGAGGCCGGGCCGCTGCTCGCGGGCTGCTTCCTGGCGGTCGGCGTCTTCTGGCTGACCGCACAGCGGGCAACCGAGCCCGCACCGCACCCGCGCGAGCACCACGACGACGGCTCGGCGCTGCGCTCGCTCGGGCTCCAGGTCCTGGTGGCCACGTTCGTGGCGACCGGAGCGATCTTCGGTGCCGTCGACGTGGTCACCGTGGCCTTCGCCGAGGAGCAGGGCCACAAGGGTGCCGCGAGCATCGTGCTCGCCCTGTACGCGGCCGGCTCCTGCGCCGCGGGCGCCGTGTTCGGGCTGCTGCGCTTCAAGGGGGCGCCCGAACGTCGTTGGCTGCTGGGCATATGCGCGATGGCCGTGAGTATGATCCCCCTCCTACTGGTCGGAAACTTGCCGTTTCTGGCCGTGGCGCTGTTCGTCTCGGGCATGGCCGTCGCTCCCACGATGATCACGACCATGTCCCTGATCGAAGAGCACGTACCACGCGCGCAACTGACCGAGGGCATGACCTGGGTGAGCACCGGGCTCGCGGTCGGAGTCGCGCTCGGCTCCTCCGCGGCCGGCTGGGTGATCGACGCCGCCGGTGCGGGCGCCGGGTACGGGGTCCCGGCGGTGTCCGGGGCCGTCGCGGTCGTGGTCGGTTTCCTGGGGTACCGCCGGCTCAGCAAGCCGGCTCCGCGTCGGGGAGGCACCGTTGAGCAGCACAGCGAGCGGCAGGAACGGCACGTGGCGTAACTGGGGCGGCACGGTTGCCGCCCGCCCCGCGCGGGAGGTCACTCCCGCCTCCGTCGAGGAGTTGGCGGCGGCGATACGCCGGGCCGCCGAGGACGGCCTGAAGGTGAAGCCGGTCGGCAGCGGACACTCCTTCACGTCCATTGCCGCCACCGACGGCGTGCTGATCCGCCCTCAGCTTTTGACCGGCATCCGCGACATCGACCGGGAGGCCATGACGGTCACGGTGGAGGCGGGCACCCCGCTCAGGAGGCTCAACGCGGCCCTCGCGCGCGAGGGGCTCTCGCTCTGCAACATGGGCGACATCATGGAACAGACGGTCTCCGGCGCCACCAGCACCGGCACCCACGGCACGGGCCGCGAGTCGGGCTCGATCGCCGCCCAGATCAAGGCCCTGGAACTGGTCACGGCAGACGGTTCGGTGCTCACCTGCTCCGAGAAGGAGAACCCCGAGGTCTTCGCGGCCGCCCGGATCGGCCTCGGCGCCCTGGGCGTCGTCACCGCGATCACCTTCGCCGTCGAGCCCATCTTCCTGCTCTCCGCGCGCGAGGAGCCGATGCCGCTCGACAAGGTCCTGTCGGACTTCGACGAACTCTGGGCCGAGAACGAGCATTTCGAGTTCTACTGGTTCCCGCACACCGGCAGCACCAACACCAAGCGCAACAACCGCAGTGCGGGCCCGGAGAAGCCGGTACCCCAGCTCCGGGGCCTGTTCGAGGACGAGTTCCTCTCCAACGGCGTCTTCCAGGTGGCCCAGTGGGTCGGCCGCGCGGCGCCCGCCACCATCCCGACGATCGCCCGGGTCTCCAGCAAGGCGTTGTCCGCGCGGACCTACACCGACATCCCGTACAAGGTCTTCACATCGCCGCGCCGGGTGCGCTTCGTGGAGATGGAGTACGCCGTCCCGCGCGAGGCAGTCGTCGAGACGCTGCTCGAACTGAAGGCCATGGTCGAGCGCTCCGGCCTCAGGGTCAGCTTCCCGGTCGAGGTGCGCACCGCGCCGGCCGACGACATCACGCTGTCCACCGCCTCGGGCCGTGACAGTGCGTACATCGCCGTCCACATGGTCAAGGGCGCGCCGTACCAGCGGTACTTCACCACCGCGGAGCACATCTTCACCGCGCACGAGGGGCGCCCGCACTGGGGCAAGGTGCATACGCGGGACGCCGAGTACTTCGCTCAGGTATACCCGCGCTTCGGCGAGTTCACGGCCCTGCGGGACCGGCTGGATCCCGACCGCCGGTTCCAGAACGACTACTTGCGGCGGGTGTTGGGAACGTAGCGCCCAACCGGCTCGACCCGCTCGGTCAACCGACTTCGCTGTTGGGCGGCGTACGGACGAAAGCATTGGTTCCGTTTCCGACGTTTGCGTGAAGTACGCCACGTTCAAGATCCGCAAACCGCCCAACGGACGGCCGAGTCACACTTCTTGCCAGAAGTTGGGCGGCGCGCCAATCCACGCACGTGGCCCAAATGGAGTACTGTTGCGAGCCCTGGGTCCGGTCTCCCGCCTGGGCGTCCGTGGCCTTCAAGGACCGCCGGGAGGGGGCTAGTTGCACAGGGTGACGGAGTTGGTCACTTAGCGTTGCGAATAGGTAACCGTGCCATAACGGCGATCCAGGGCCCGTGCCCGACACGCCGGGCAACTCGGCAAGGTTGTGGCAGGCTGCACCCGGGCAGGCCACACTCGACTAGCGGAAGCAGCGACGCACGTGACGTCGGCAGGCACCACCCGGGAGGTCCCCATGCCCGAACTGCGTGTCGTGGCCGTCTCCAATGACGGCACACGGCTGGTGCTGAAGGCTGCCGACGCAACGGAGTACACGCTTCCGATCGACGAACGCCTGCGCGCCGCCGTGCGCGGCGACCGTCCACGCCTCGGCCAGATCGAGATCGAGGTGGAGAGCCATCTCCGCCCCCGCGACATCCAGGCGCGTATACGCGCTGGTGCGACCGCGGAAGAGGTCGCCCAACTCGCCGGCATCCCCGTCGACCGCGTACGGCGCTTCGAGGGCCCCGTGCTCGCCGAGCGTGCCTTCATGGCCGAAAGGGCCCGCAAGACTCCCGTCCGCCGGCCCGGCGAGAACGCCGCCGGTCCGCAGCTCGGCGAGGCCGTCCAGGAGCGGCTGCTGCTGCGCGGCGCCGACAAGGACACCGTGCAGTGGGACTCGTGGCGCCGCGACGACGGCACCTGGGAAGTACTGCTGGTCTACCTGGTGGCGGGCGAACCGCACTCGGCGAGTTGGACGTACGACCCGCCCCGGCGGCTCGTCCAGGCCGTCGACGAGGAGGCGCGCTCGCTGATCGGCGAGTCCGAGGATCTCGCCGCGCCGGAGCCCAGCTTCCCGTTCGTGCCGCGTATCGCCCGGCTTCCGCGCGAGCGGTCGATGGACCGTGCCCTCGAACGCACAGAGCGCCCGAGCCTGCCGGCTCAGGCCTCCGATCCGGTCGAGGAGACCACGGAGGAACGGGACTCGCTCACCAGCCTGCTGGAAGCGGTGCCCAGCTTCCGCGGCGACATGGTGGTGCCGGAGCGCCCGCCGGAGCCCGAGGTGGAGGAACCCCCCACCGAGCCGGACGCGGAGGAACCTCCCGCCCCTGCCGCTTCGGCCGGTTCCGCCTACGCGGACGTCCTGATGCCCCGCTCCGTCGGCAGCCACCGCGACCGCCTCATCGGCGCCACGGACCGCCAGGCCGAAGCGGACGGCGTCCGCCCGGGCCGCCGCGCCGCGGTACCGAGCTGGGACGAGATCGTGTTCGGGACGCGGAGGAAGAAGCAGGAGTAGTCGGTCGTACGGCTGTGGACGCGGCCGTACGGCAACGAGGGCCGCGCTGGTTGCAGCGCGGCCCTCGTGCTGTGCGGGGTGGTGCCGCTGGTGGTTCCGGCCGAGTCGTCGCCCCGCTCCCCAGCCCGTCACGCCCTACTGCGGATCCGCCCCCACGGCCACCGGCCGCGACGGGTCCGAGGACCACTCCGACCACGAACCGACGTACAGCGCCGCCGGAATGCCGGCGACCTCCAGTGCCAGTACCTGGTGCGCGGCGGAGACGCCCGAGCCGCAGTACACACCGACCGCGGTGCCCTCGGTCGCCCCCAGGGCCTTGAAGCGTGCCGCGAGTTCCGCGGCGGGGCGGAAGCGGCCGTCCGCGGCCACGTTCTCGTTCGTGGGGGCGGACAGGGCGCCCGGGATGTGGCCGCCGACGGGGTCGATCGGCTCGACCTCGCCGCGGTACCGCTCCCCCGCCCGCGCGTCCAGCAGCACCCCGGACCGGGCGAGCGCCGCGGCAGAGTCGGCGTCGAGCAGTTCCGTGGCTCCCGGTGCCGGCTCGAAGTCGCCCTCGGCCGGGGTCGGCACGGACGTCTCCAGCGGTCCCTCCCAGGTGGGCAACCCGCCGTCGAGGACCCGCACGTCGGGGTGACCCGTCCAGCGCAGCAGCCACCACGCCCGGGCCGCCGCCCAGCCCTGCCCGCCGTCGTACACGACCACCGGCGTCCCGGACGTCACGCCCGCCCGCCGCATCGCCGCACCGAATTCGGCCAAGTCCGGCAGCGGGTGACGCCCGCGCGAACCGGGCGCGGAGGCCAGTTCCCGGTCCAGATCGACGTAGACCGCGCCGGGGATGTGCCCGGCCCCGTACTCGGCCCGGCCGTCGAACGGCGGCTCACCGGACGCCTTGGCCAGGGACAACTGCCAGCGGACGTCGAGCAGCACCGGGGGTTCGTCGCCCGTCAGTTCGCCGGCGAGTTCTGATGCGGAGATGATGGCGTTCATGGCCACCATCCTTGCGCACGGGGTGGCCCCATCGTCGCGGTCCGGTTACTCTGCCCGCCGGACAGGCCCGATCACGAGGCGTACGGGATCAGGCACATGCTGTACAGCCGATCGACATCCGACGGCAATCGCACGGAAACGGGCGGTAAATCGCACACCGGGCATCCTCCGGGCACCGGCCGCCGTGCGCGGCGCGCCCGCAGCGCACGTGGCCACGGGTGGTGCGAGCATCGGCACGGGGGTCCGGACAGCGGAAGCGACACGGCCACCGCGAGGGGCCGAGGAGAGAGTGACGATGACCGAGGCACGGGGGTCGGCCGGCCCGAACGGCGAGACGCACGCTCGGCACGCGCCCGGCACGCCCTGCTGGGTGAGTCTGATGGTGCACGGACTGGCCGCGACCCAGGACTTCTACGGAGCGTTGTTCGGCTGGGAGTTCCAGCCCGGCCCCCAGCAACTCGGCCCCTATGTGCGGGCCCTGCTGAACGGCCGTGAGGTGGCCGGCATCGGCCAGCTGCCGCCCGACCGCCACCTCCCCATCGCCTGGACGCCCTACCTCGCCTCGAACAACGTCGGCCAGACCGCCGACACGGTACGGCTGTGCGGCGGCACGGTCGGCGTGGGCCCGCTGGACGCCGCCGAGGCCGGCCGGCTGGCGATCTGCTCCGACCCGTCCGGCGCCGTCTTCGGCATCTGGCAGGGGGCCGAACACCGCGGCACGGCCATCACGGGCGTGCCCGGCACCCCGGCCTGGAACGAGCTGCTGACCTTCGAGTCCGTGAACGTCGCCAAGTTCTACGAGACCGTGTTCGCCTACGAGGAGGAGCCGGTGGTCTCCGCCGACTTCGACTACGTCACCCTGCTCATCGACGGCCGCCCGGTCGCCGGAATCCACGGCGTCGGCACCTCCCTGCCGCGCGACCGGGGCCCGCACTGGGTGACGTACTTCGAGGTCGCCGACACGGACGAGACGCTGGCCCGGGTCGTCGAGCTCGGCGGCCATGTACTCAGGCCGGCCCACGACAGCGCCCACGGCCGTGTGGCCACGGTGGCCGACCCCGAGGGCGCCCGCTTCTCCCTGATCCAGGACCCGCGCTGACGGGTTCGGGAGCGAGGCCGCCGAACGGGACCTCGGCTCGGACCTACTGCACCGGCAGGACGTCCGGGGACAGCGCCGCCGCCCGTGCGCTCGCCGCCGTCATACGGCGTCGGTGGTGGCGGCGGCACAGGACCTCGTAGCCGACGGCGTCCGCCTGGTTGACGTCGCCGACGACGACCTGGGCGCCCTCGACGACCATCTCGCCGCCTATCGTGCGGGCGTTGTGCGTGGCGCGGGCGCCGCACCAGCACAGGGCCTCGACCTGCAGCACCTCGACCCGGTCGGCCAGTTCCACCAGGCGCTGCGAGCCGGGGAACAGCTTGCTGCGGAAGTCGGTCGTGATGCCGAAGGCGTAGACGTCCAGGCCCAGGTCGTCGACCACGCGGGCGAGTTGGTCGATCTGGTCGGGCGCGAGGAACTGGGCCTCGTCGGCGATGACGTAGTCCGCGCGGCCGCCCCTGGAGAGGTGGTCGACCAGGTACGCGTACAGGTCCACGCCGTCCTCGACCTCCACGGCGTCCGTGACCAGGCCGAGCCGCGAGGACAGCTTGCCCTCGCCCGCGCGGTCGTCACGCGTGAAGATCATGCCCGCGAGCCCACGCGCCGAACGGTTGTGCTCTATCTGGAGAGCCAGCGTCGACTTCCCGCAGTCCATCGTTCCGGAGAAGAACACCAGCTCGGGCATGTTGAGTTGAGCACCTTTCGGCGGAGAGCGTCGGCCACGGCGGGCTACGGGAGTTTCAGGAGCGTACTTCGAGCAGGGGGATCAACTGCTCGGCGGGGGTCATCGAACCGTGGTTGCCGACCATCGCCGACTCCTTCGGCTCCCGCTCGGAGGCGATGATCAGGACGTCGTCCCGTGCGGCCGCGATCACGTCGCCGATCCGTCCGTACACCCGCTCGTCGATCGTGGGACCGAACCAGCCCGCCGCGATCGCCTCGTCCCGGGAGGCCACCCAGAACTGCTCGCCGAGCACCTCGCGCCAGCACGTCAGGACGTCGTTCGCGGCGCCGGGCACCGCGTACACGTGCCGCGCGCGGCCCTCGCCGCCGAGCAGGG
Source organism: Streptomyces sp. R11 (assembly GCF_041051905.1). NCBI lineage: Bacteria > Bacillati > Actinomycetota > Actinomycetes > Kitasatosporales > Streptomycetaceae > Streptomyces > Streptomyces sp. R11. Next base: position 6,881,512 of record NZ_CP163432.1, on the reverse strand, counting down.
CGACGCCGGCGCGCAGCTCCCAGTCCTCGTCGAAGTCGATGCGGTGCTGCTCGTCGAAGGGCACGTCGATCATGCCGTGGTCGGCGGTGACGTAGAGCGCGGTGCGCGGGGGCAGCTGCTCGGCGAGGCGCTGGACGAGCCGGTCGACGTACATGAGCTGGCCGCGCCAGGTGTCCGAGTCGACGCCGTAGCGGTGGCCGGCGCCGTCGAGTTCGGCGTAGTACGTGTAGACCAGGGAGCGGTCGCCCGCGGCCAGTTGCTCGGCCGCGAGGTCCATACGGTCCTCGCCGGTCAGCCGCCCCAGGAACGTTCCGCCACTGAGCGCGACCTTGGTCAGCGGGGTGTTCTGGAAGGTGGGCGACGACACCTGCGCCGCGTGCACGCCGGATTGCTGCGCCAGCTGGAAGACCGTGGGGTAGGGCTGCCAGACGCGCGGTGACGTCCACGGCTGCCAGCGCAGCTGGTTCATCAGCTCGCCCGTCTCCGGGTTGCGCACGGTGTATCCGGGCAGGCCGTGCGCGCCCGGCGGCAGACCGGTGCCGACGGAGGCGAGGGAGGTCGCGGTGGTCGCGGGATAGCCGGTGGTGATCGGGCGCCCGGTGCCGCCGCGCGAGCTGCTCAGCAGCGACGTCATGAACGGCGCTTCGTCGGCGTGCGCCTTGAGCTGCTCCCAGCCGAGGCCGTCGATCAGGAACACGCAGGCGCGGTCGGCGGCGGTCAGCTCGGGGATCGCGGCGGTCATCTCCGGCACGGCCATGCCGGCGGCCAGCGTGGGCAGCAGGTCGGCGAGCGAGCCGCTGCCGTACTCGGGGGCGGGCGCGGAGTCGACGGCGAGGGGTTCCGGGTGGGAGTCCCAGGCGGTGGGCTGGATCATCTCAGCGGGCGATGTCCGCGGTCGCCTCGGAGAGCGACTGCGCGAAGGTGAGCGCCTGGCGCACGGTCTCCGGTCCGTCGCCGGCCTCGCTGACGCGCAGGCTGAGGTCGTCCGCCGTGGAGCTGCCCGTGTAGCCGTGGTCGGCCTCGCAGTTGGGGTCCCCGCAGGCGGCGGGCTCCAGGTCGAGCCGGGCGACCGCGCCCCACCCGATGGTGAGCACGATCTCGCGGGGCAGCGTGCCCGGCGTGTACGACTCCGGGTTGGCGACGACGCGGCTGACGACGACCGAGGAGATCCGGCCGAGCTTCACGGACTCGGTGGACGTCGTCGCGTACGGCGTCGGGGAGGTGCTGTCGGCGGCCTGCTCGTCGGTGTGGCTGACGATGAAGCGGTTGTGGGTGAGGACGAGCACGGTCACGTGCCGCCGCACCTCGTTCTGGTCGAACGTCGTCTCCTGGTGGACCAGGTACGACCGGATGGGCTCGCCGCCCACAGCGGCCTCCACCGCCTCGGCCACGAGGGCCGGGTAGTAGCCGCTGCGCTCGATCGCCGCACGCAGCCCCTGGGTCGTCGTACTGGTCTTGGCCATGACGCCCATCCTACGGGGGCGCACTGACTGCGAGGCACCGCTGAGGGCGCTCTCAGTACGTCGGCAGGGTCCTCGGCCCGAGGTCGTCCCGGGCGGGCGGCGGCGCGAGGCGTACGGAGGCGCCGAGCACGCTCAGGCCGTGGGTGGCGACGACGACCGGTTCCAGGGTGACCGCGACGACCTCCGGGTGGTCGTCGACCAGCCGCGACACCCGCAGCAGGAGCTCCTCCAGCGCAGGTGTGTCGACGGGAGCGGAGCCTCGCCAGCCGAAGAGGAGCGGTGCCGTCCGGATGGAGCGGACGATCGAGGTCGCCTCACGGTCGGTGACCGGGATCAGCCGGTGCGCCATGTCCCCGAGCAGCTGGGAGGCGGCTCCGGCGAGCCCGAAGGACAGCACGGCGCCGGCCGCCGGGTCGATCACGGCCCGTACGACGGTGTCGACGCCGCGCGGTGCCATGCTCTGCACGACCGGCCGCAGCTCCTCCGGCCTGCCGAACAGTTCGCTCAACTCGGCGTACGCCCGCCTCAGTTGCTCCTCGTCGGCGAGGTCGAGCCGTACGCCGCCGAGGTCGGCGCGGTGCCGCAGGTGCGGGGCGGTGGCCTTGAGGGCGACGGGGTAGCCGAGGGTGCGGGCGGCGTCCGCGGCGGCGTCGGGGGTGGGCGCGTGCAGGGCGCGGTGCACGTCGATGCCGTACTTCCCGAGCAGGTCACAGGTCTCGTCCGTGCCGAGCGTGAGTCCCTGCCCGCGCGCGAGCAGTCCACCGATCAGCCGGGCGGCGCCCTTCTCGTCGATGTCCTCGTACTCGGGGACCTTGCCGGGGTCGGCCGCGTCGCGTCGCCACTGCGCGTAGTTGACGGCTTCGGCGAGGGCGCGGACGGCGCGCTCGGCGGCGGGGTAGGCGGGGATGAGGGTCGTCGGGCTCTGCGGGGTGTCCGACTGCTCGGCCGGGTTGACGGACTGGAAGTCCAGGGGACGGAACGGATGGGGACGGATCATGGCGCCGGGCGCCTTCCGGTCCGCCTGCGGTGCGGTGCTCGCCGCGGCCGACAGGGCTTCGGCGAGGCCGCCCAGCTCGACGTGCACCACCAGCACCGGTTTCCCCGGCACCTGCTCGGCCGCCGACCGCAGGGCCTGGGCCAGCTCGGCGTCACCGGTCGACGCGTCGCCGATCGCCGGGATGGCGGTGACGACGACCGCGTCGCACGTCTCGTCGGCGAGCGCGTGCGACAGCGCCTCGTGGAAGTCCGCCGCGGACGCGCCCGTCGTCAGATCCAGCGGCGGCAGTGGCCGCAGCCCCTCGGAGAGGCACGCGTCGTACGTCAGCAGTCCCAGCGACTCGGAGTTGCCGAGGATCGCCACCCGCGGCCCGGTCGGCAGCGGCTGCCGCGCGAGCAGCAGGCCCGCGTCCACGAGCTCGGTGATGGTGTCCACCCGGATCACGCCGGCCTGCCGCAGCAGCGCGGACACCGTGGCGTGCGGCAGCCGCGTGGCGCGCACCGCGTGGCCCTGCGGCGCCGCGCCGCCGTGTCGCGCGCCCTGCACCACGACCAACGGCTTGGCCGCGGCCGTACGCCGGGCGAGGCGGTTGAACTTGCGCGGGTTGCCGATGGACTCCAGGTACATCAGGGCGACGTCGGTGTCCGGGTCGTCGTACCAGTACTGAAGGACGTCGTTGCCGGACACGTCGGCGCGGTTGCCGGAGGAGACGAAGGTCGACACACCGGTGACGCCGGTCACGCCGCCGCCTCGCCGGTGGAGCCGGGACAGCAGCGCGATGCCGATCGCGCCGGACTGCGCGAACAGCCCGATGCGGCCCGGGCGGGGCATCTCGGGGGCCAGGGAGGCGTTCAGCCGTACGTCGGCGGAGGTGTTGATGATCCCGAAGGCGTTCGGTCCGATGATGCGCATGCCGTACGCGCGTGCCTGCCGTACGAGTTCACGCTGCCGCTCGCGGCCGTCCGGCCCGCTCTCGGCGTACCCGGCGGAGAGCACGACCAGCCCCTGCACGCCGTGCTCGCCGCATTCGGCGACCACGTCGGGGACGTACGCGGCCGGCACGGCGACCACCGCGAGGTCGACCTGTTCGTCGATGTCGCGCATGGAGCGGTGCGCGGGCACGCCGTCGAGTTCCTTGAGGTCGTGCGGGAACGCCCTGTTCACCGCGTACAGCCGTCCCGTGAACCCGGCGTCCCTGATGTTGCCCAGGACGCTGCGGCCCACCCCGCCGGGGGTGCGGCCGGCGCCGATGACGGCGACCGAGCCGGGCACCAGCAGCCGCTGTACGGACCGTGCCTCGGCGCGCTGTTCGCGCGCGTACTGCACGGCGAGCGAGCGGTCCGTCGGCTCCAGGTCGAACTCCAGGCGGACGACGCCGTCCTCGAAGCTGCGTTTCTGGGTGTATCCGGCGTCCGTGAACACCTTGATCATCTTGTTGTTGGCGGGCAGTACCTCGGCGGCGAAGCGGCGGATGTCGCGCTCGCGGGCGACGGCGCCGATGTGTTCGAGCAGGGCGGAGGCGACGCCGCGGCCCTGGTGGGCGTCCTGGACGAGGAAGGCCACCTCGGCCTCGTCGGCGGGCGCGGACGCGGGCATTCCGTCGGCGCCGATCCGGTCGTAGCGTACGGTGGCGATGAACTCGCCGCCCACCGTGGCCGCGAGTCCCACCCGGTCCACAAAGTCGTGGTGCGTGAAGCGGTGGACGTCCTTTGCGGACAGTCGCGGGTAGGGCGCGAAGAAGCGGTAGTACTTCGACTCGTCCGACACCTGCTCGTAGAAGCTGACCAGGCGCTCGGCGTCATCGACGGTGATGGGGCGGATGCGCGCGGTGCCGCCGTCGCGCAGCACCACGTCGGCTTCCCAGTGGGCGGGGTACGCGTGCCTGTCCGAGGCGCTCTGCATGGGGCCCAGAGTACGGCTCGCGTACGACAACGGCGCGAGGCAGTCTGTTCAGGACGTACGTGGGGTCGAGGCCGCGACCCCACGGTCACCTCAGGAGGGGACGTTCGTCAGACGTTCGTCCAGTTCCGTCGTGCTTCACGGGTGTGGGAAACTGGTCTAGACAACCCTGAACACCGAAGGGCAGCATCACATGGCTGAGCGCCGCGTCAACGTCGGCTGGGCCGAGGGCCTCCACGCCCGCCCCGCCTCCATCTTCGTCCGAGCCGCCACGGCCACAGGCGTCCCGGTGACGATCGCCAAGGCCGACGGCAACCCCGTCAACGCGGCCTCCATGCTGGCCGTCCTGGGCCTGGGCGCCCAGGGCGGCGAGGAGATCGTCCTCGCCTCCGACGCCGAGGGTGCGGACGCCGCCCTCGACCGTCTGGCGAAGCTGGTCTCCGAGGGCCTCGAGGAGCTGCCCGAGACGGTCTGAAGGACCTGAGCGGGACGCCACAACAAGCGGTGAAGCCGCGTCCGCCTTTCCGGCGGGCGCGGCTTCGCTGTTTTCGGCAGGCGGCCCCGCTTTTTGAGGTTGGCGGCCGAGAATTACCCGCACACCTGAAAAAGGGCAGCGTAAATTACCGCCTCCGAATATCCCCTCTTTGTATACGGCGCCCGTGTTAATGCCGCAGGCTCGGCATGTTTACGGGATGTTGCAAATTCCTCACACGCTCCGGGCGATCACCGCGGGAGCCGAAGCGCAACCGGTGCGCGGAGATCGAGCGCTCGGTGTGCAGCGCCGTGATCGCACGGGCGCGCTCGCCGTCGCCGCGCGCCACCGCGTCCACGATCGCGCCGTGCTCGGTCCAGGACTCCACGGGGTCGGCCGGTGCCTCGACGGCGTACATCCAGGCGATCTTGTGCCGCAGCTGGGTCAGCATCGAGGTCAGGGCAGGGCTGCCGGAGGCCTGGGCCAGCGTCTCGTGGAACCAGCCGCCCAGCGAGCGCAGGTCCTCGCTGTTCCCCCGCCTGGCCCGCTCCTGGCCCAGCCTGACCAGGCCGCGCAGGACCTTCAGATGGGCCTCGGTGCGCCGCTGGGCGGCCCGGGAGGCGCCGAGCGGCTCCAGGAGGGTGCGCATCTCCAGCAGGTCGGAGGCCTCCTGCTCGCTCGGTTCGGCGACGCATGCGCCCGCGTGCCGCCGGGTCACCACGAAGCCCTCCGCCTCCAGGGTGCGCAGGGCCTCCCGCACGGGGACGCGGGAGACGCCGTAGCGACGGGCGAGGAGTTCCTCGGTGAGCCTGCCGCCGCGCGCGTGGACCCCGGCGACGATGTCGTCCCGGATCGCGGTGCATACCGAGTGCGCCGGAATACGCATGACCGACCTCCGCCTTAATCCCCGTGAAACGTCGACGAATGACGTGTGTTCAGTGACTCTATTGCAACCGGCGGGAATTTCCGACGGGAGGCCGGAATCCATGGATATTTTTTGGACAGCGGGTCGTTCGAAACGCCGAAAGCCCCGGCTCGGGGAGCCGGGGCTTTCGGAAGACGCGCGGGCGTCAGCGGCGGAGCGTCAGATGTTCACGCCGTGCGAGCGCAGGTAGGCGACGGGGTCGATGTCGGAGCCGTACTCCTGCGTCGTGCGGGCCTCGAAGTGCAGGTGCGGCCCGGTGACGTTGCCGGTGGCGCCGGACAGGCCGATCTGCTGACCGGGGGTGACCGTCTGGCCCACCGAGACGGCTATGGACGACATGTGGCCGTACTGGGTGTACGTACCGTCGTTCATCTTGATCACGACCTGATTGCCGTACGAGCCGCCCCAGCCGGCCTCCACGACGGTGCCGGAGGCCACCGAGTGGACCGAGGTGCCGCTGGCTGCGTGGAAGTCGACGCCGGTGTGGCTGCCGGAGGACCAGACGGCCCCGCCGGCCTTGTAGCCCGTGGAGACGTACGAGCCGGAGATCGGGGCGACGTAGGACAGCAGGCGCTTACGCTCGGCCTCGCGGGCGGCGCGCTCCTTGGCCTCGCGCTCCTTCTTCGCCTTCGCGGCCGCCTTCTTGCGCGCGGCCTCCTCGGCGGCCTTCTTGCGGGCCGCGGCCTCCTTGGCGGCCTGCTCCTGGGCGGCGGCCTGGGCGTCGATCTGGTCGGCGATCGAGTTCTCGACGGCGACGACGGGGATGAGGCCGGTCTGCTCGACGGCCGGTTCGGCGGCGAGCGCCGGGGCGGCCAGGGTGCCGATGACGCCGGTGGCGGTGAGTGCGGCGACGCCCGCGGCGCGGGCGGTGGTGCGCTCGAAGCGGCTGGGGCGACGGTGCTTCCCCGCGGGACGCTTCCCGGTGGCGCAGGTGAACGCCATGAAGTGGCTGGTCCTTTCCTTCCTTCTCGCCTACCGGGTTAGCTGACGGGTTCGGAGCAGGAAGGTCTCCTACGGACCCCCTCGCGGCTGCGCGGGCGTCCGATTCACCCCAGGGACTTCGATGGGTCCCCGGCTCCCCTGGCTCGCGCCGTACGGGGACTCGGCGATGGCTGTCCGGTGCCGCGGGCGCGGCGCAGTGCCTGACGGACAGCCCGGAAGACGCTAAACGGGGCATCTTTCAATCCCCAAACGGATCCTGCCTTTTGTAGTGCATCCCACAGGTCAGACAGGCAACCTCTCCCTCAATTCGGGCATAAAGGGGCCCTGGTGACTCTTCCGTCGCCAGGGCCCCTACGCACGCGTGCCGTCTCCGGCGCCGCGCCAGTCCCCTACTCGGCAGCCACGACGCTGACTTCGCCGATGCCGAGGGCCTCGACGGGCTCCCGGATCTCGGCCGCGTCGCCGACCAGGATCGTCACCAGACGGTCGACCGGGAAGGCGCTCACGGCCGCCGCGGTGGCCTCGACGGTGCCGGTCGCGGCGAGCTGCTGGTACAGCGTCGCCTGGAAGTCGTCGGGCAGGTGCTGCTCGACCTGGTCGGCCAGCGTGCCCGCCACGGCCGCGGCCGTCTCGTACTTCAGCGGCGCCACCCCGACGAGGTTCTGCACGGCGAAGTCCCGCTCGGCGTCGGTGAGTCCCCCGTCGGCGACACCGCGCAGGACCTTCCAGAGGTCGTCCAGGGCGGGACCGGTGTTCGGGGTGTCCACGGAGCCGCTGATGGCGAGCATCGCCGCACCCGAGCCGTCCGGGGCGGAGCGCAGGACCTGCCCGAACGCGCGCACTCCGTAGGTGTAGCCCTTCTCCTCGCGCAGGACCTTGTCCAGGCGGGAGGTGAGGGTGCCGCCGAGGCAGTACGTGCCGAGCACCTGCGCGGGCCAGACGCGGTCGTGCCGGTCGGGGCCCACGCGACCGATCAGCAACTGCGTCTGGACGGCGCCGGGGCGGTCCACGATGACGACGCGCCCGGTGTCGTCCGCGGTCACCGGCGGGACCGGCCGGGGCTGGGCCGGGGAGCCGGTCCAGGCACCGAGGGTGTCGCCGAGGAGGGCGTCGAGGTCCACGCCGGTGAGGTCGCCGACGACCACGACGGTGGACGTCGCCGGACGCACATGGCGCTCGTAGAAGGCACGTACTCCGGCGGAGTCGATGCCGGCGACCGTGTCCTCGGTGCCCTGGCGCGGGCGGGACATGCGCGAGGTCGCCGGGAACAGCTGCCGGGACAACTCCTTGGCGGCGCGGCGCGAGGGGTTGGCCAGCTCGTGCGGGATCTCGTCGAGGCGGTTGCGCACCAGGCGCTCGACCTCGGCGTCCTCGAACCCGGGAGCCCTGAGCGCGTCGGCGAGCAGGCCGAGCGCCTTCGGGAGACGGGAGACGGGCACCTCGAGGCTGACGCGGACGCCCGGGTGGTCGGCGTACGCGTCGAGCGTGGCTCCGCAGCGCTCCAGCTCGGCGGCGAACTCCTCGGCGGTGTGCTTGTCGGTGCCCTCCGAGAAGGCACGCGCCATGATCGTGGCGATGCCGTCCAGGCCCTTCGGCTCGGCCTCCAGGGGCGTGTCCAGGAGGACCTCGACGGCGACGACGCGCTGGCCGGGGCGGTGGCAGCGCAGGACCGTCAGGCCGTTGTCCAGCTTGCCGCGCTCCGGTGCCGGGAACGCCCAGGGCCGGGCCTGGCCGGCCTGGGGCTGCGGGTGGAACTCCATGCTGGCGAGCTCGGTCACTGCGCCGACTCCTCGTTCTCGTCGGTGGTCCCGGCGGGTGCGGCCCCGTCGGCGGCTGCTTCCAGGTCCTCGGCCTCGTCGGCGACCGGCTCGTACACCAGCACCGCGCGGTTGTCGGGACGCAGACGGGCCTGGGCGACCGCCTGGACCTCCTCGGCGGTGACGTCGAGGACGCGCTGCACGGCGGTGAAGGCGAGCTGCGGGTCGCCGAACAGGACGGCGTACCGGCACAGTTCGTCGGCGCGGCCGGCGACCGTGCCGAGCCGGTCCAGCCACTCGCGCTCCAGCTGGGCCTGTGCGCGCTCCATCTCCTCGGCGGTGGGGCCCTCCTGCGCGAAGCGGGCGAGTTCCTCGTCGACGGCCGCCTCGATGACGGGCACCTCGACGTCGCCGGACGTCTTCACGTCCAGCCAGCCCAGGGAGGGCGCTCCGGCCAGACGCAGCAAGCCGAACCCAGCTGCCACGGCCGTACGGTCACGGCGTACCAGCCGGTTGTAGAGGCGGGAGGACTCGCCGCCGCCGAGGACGGTCAGCGCCAGGTCGGCCGCGTCGCACTCGCGCGTGCCGTCCGCCGGGAGCCGGTAGGCGGCCATCATCGCGCGCGCGGGGACGTTCTCCTCGACGACCTCGCGCAGCTGCTCGCCGATGGTGTCGGGCAGCGAGCCGTCGCGGGGCGCGGGCTTGCCGTCGTGGGACTGGATGGAGCCGAAGTACTTCTCCACCCAGGCGAGCGTCTGCGCCGGGTCGATGTCACCGACGATCGACAGGACGGCGTTGTTGGGCGCGTAGTAGGTGCGGAAGAACGCGCGGGCGTCCTCCAGGCTGGCCGCGTCCAGGTCGGCCATCGAACCGATCGGCGTGTGGTGGTAGGGGTGCCCGTCGGGGTACGACAGGGCGGTCAGCTTCTCGAACGCCGTGCCGTACGGAACGTTGTCGTAGCGCTGGCGGCGCTCGTTCTTGACGACATCGCGCTGGTTCTCCAGGCCCTCCTCGTCGAGCGCCACCAGGAGGCTGCCCATGCGGTCGGCCTCCAGCCACAGCGCGAGCTCCAGCTGGTGGGCGGGCATGGTCTCGAAGTAGTTGGTGCGCTCGAAGCTCGTGGTGCCGTTCGGCGAGCCGCCCGCGCCCTGGACGAGCTCGAAGTGGCCCGTGCCCTTCACGCTGCTCGAGCCCTGGAACATCAGGTGCTCGAAGAGGTGGGCGAGTCCGGTACGGCCCTTGACCTCGTGGCGGGAGCCGACGTCGTACCAGAGGCAGACCGCGGCGACCGGCGTGAGGTGGTCCTCGGAGAGCACCACGCGCAGGCCGTTGGCCAGGCGGTGCTCCGTGGCGGTGAGGCCGCCGGATTGTGCCTCCGGTGTGGCCGTGTGACCCATGGGCAAGGTGTCCTTCCGGTCGCGTGCACTGCGTTGTGTCGAGCGCTTCGCGCTCAGTTCCTGCCACTGTATGCAGCGTCCGAAGGGTCGGCGAAGTTCCCGGTCAGAACGCCGTGCCGGGACGCGGGTGAGTGCGGGCCCGCGTCGACACGCTGGACGGCCCTCAAGCACGGCTCACCGTCCCCTCCCGCGACCCTGCCGAACGGGGCCGGCCCGGCGCGCGCCGGCCGTACCCACCGGACATGCGCGGGCTCGTACCCCCCGCGACCTGGCACGGTGCCCGCCGATCACTCCGGCGAGTGAACGGTCTCGCGGCGCCCGCTTGCCTTCGACTTCTCCGGCCGCAAGCGCGGTCCCGGACAATGATGTTCGTGCCCCACCCCTCCCCTCCGTCGCGGGGGAGGCCCTGCGTCGGCGACACTTCTGCGATGCCGGGTCGGAGCCCAACATCGGGTCCTGGTCGGTGGTTGTCAGTGCCGCGGTCCACAATGGTCCGCGTCAGATCCGCAAACGCTCGAGCGACCAGAAACAGAGGAGCCGGCAGCGATGGCCCGCCGCAGCACGAAGAACCCGCCGCCCGAGGACTCGTACGAGGAGAAGATCCTCGACATCGACGTCGTCGACGAGATGCAGGGCTCCTTCCTCGAGTACGCGTACTCGGTCATCTACTCCCGCGCCCTGCCGGACGCCCGCGACGGCCTCAAGCCGGTGCACCGTCGCATCGTCTACCAGATGAACGAGATGGGCCTGCGCCCCGACCGCGGCTATGTGAAGTGCGCCCGCGTCGTCGGCGAGGTCATGGGTAAGTTGCACCCGCACGGCGACGCGTCGATCTACGACGCCCTGGTGCGCATGGCCCAGCCCTTCTCGATGCGCGTCCCGCTGGTCGACGGCCACGGCAACTTCGGGTCGCTGGGCAACGACGACCCGCCGGCCGCCATGCGGTACACCGAGTGCCGGCAGGCCGCTGCGACCAGCCTGATGACCGAGTCGATCGACGAGGACACGGTCAACTTCACGCCCAACTACGACGGCCAGGAGCGGGAGCCGGTGGCGCTGCCCGCCGCCTTCCCGAACCTCCTCGTCAACGGCGCGTCCGGCATCGCCGTCGGCATGGCCACGAACATGCCGCCGCACAACCTCTCCGAGGTCATCGCGGCCGCCCGCCACCTGATCCGCCACCCGAACGCGGATCTGGAAACGCTGATGAAGCACGTCCCGGGTCCCGACCTGCCCACCGGCGGCCGGATCGTCGGCCTGGCCGGGATCCGGGACGCGTACGAGACGGGCCGCGGCACCTTCAAGATCCGCGCCACGGTCGAGATCGAGACCGTGACCGCCCGCCGCAAGGGTCTCGTCGTCACCGAACTGCCCTTCACGGTCGGTCCGGAGAAGGTGATCGCCAAGATCAAGGATCTGGTCGGCTCGAAGAAGCTGCAGGGCATCGCCGACGTCAAGGACCTCACCGACCGCGAGCACGGCCTGCGCCTGGTCATCGAGATCAAGAACGGCTTCGTGCCGGAGGCGGTCCTGGAGCAGCTCTACAAGCTGACGCCGATGGAGGAGTCCTTCGGCATCAACAACGTCGCCCTTGTCGACGGCCAGCCCCTCACCCTGGGCCTGAAGGAGCTGCTGGAGGTCTACCTCGACCACCGCTTCGAGGTCGTCCGGCGCCGCAGCGAGTTCCGCCGCACCAAGCGCCGCGACCGCCTGCACCTGGTCGAGGGCCTGCTCACGGCGCTGCTGGACATCGACGAGGTCATCCGCCTGATCCGCTCCAGCGAGAACTCCGCGCAGGCGAAGGAACGCCTGATGGAGCGCTTCTCGCTGAGCGAGGTCCAGACCCAGTACATCCTCGACACGCCGCTGCGCCGCCTCACCAAGTACGACCGCATCGAGCTGGAGGCGGAGAAGGAGCGGCTGAACGAGGAGATCGCCGAGCTCACGCGGATCCTCGACTCCGACGCGGAGCTGCGCAAGCTGGTCTCCGCCGAACTGGCCGCGGTGGCCAAGAAGTTCGGCACCGAGCGCCGTACTGTCCTGCTGGAGTCGGCGGGTGCGCCGGTCGCCACCGTGTCGCTTCAGGTGGCGGACGACCCGTGCCGGGTGCTGCTGTCCTCAACGGGTCTGCTGGCCCGTACGGCGAACGGCGATCCGTTCGCGGAGGACGGCGAGGCGAAGCGCTCCAAGCACGACGTGATCCTCTCGGCGGTGCCGGCCACGGCCCGCGGCGAGGTGGGCGCGGTGACGTCCACGGGCCGTCTGCTGCGGATCAACGTCGTCGATCTGCCGCAGCTGCCGGAGACCGCGGCGCGTCCGAACCTCTCGGGAGGGGCGCCCCTGTCGGAGTTCGTCTCCCTGGAGGGCGACGAGACCCTGGTCTGCCTGACCACGCTCGACGAGTCCTCCCCCGGCCTGGCGATCGGCACGGAACAGGGTGTCGTCAAGCGCGTGGTGCCGGACTACCCGACCAACAAGGACGAGTTGGAAGTCATCACCCTGAAGGAGGGCGACCGGATCGTCGGTGCGATCGAGCTGCGCACGGGTGAGGAGGACCTGGTCTTCATCACGGACGACGCACAGCTGTTGCGCTACCAGGCCTCGCAGGTCCGCCCGCAGGGCCGCGCCGCCGGCGGCATGGCCGGCATCAAGCTTGCCGAGGGCGCGAAGGTGATCTCCTTCACGGCCGTGGACCCGGCGGTCGACGCGGTGGTGTTCACGGTCGCGGGCTCGCGCGGCACGCTGGACGACTCGGTCCAGACGACGGCCAAGCTGACCCCGTTCGACCAGTACCCCCGCAAGGGCCGCGCCACCGGTGGCGTGCGCTGCCAGCGGTTCCTGAAGGGCGAGGACTGCCTGGCCCTGGCCTGGGCGGGCGCCGTCCCGGCACGGGCCGCGCAGAAGAACGGCACCCCGGCCGAACTCCCGGAGATCGACCCGCGCCGCGACGGCTCCGGGGTGTCGCTGCCGAAGACGGTGTCGGTGGTGGCCGGCCCGGTCTAGACCTCCTCGGCGACCCCGTCCTCCGGGTCCTGTACGTAGCGCAGAACGCCCCACATGCCGTGCTCGTCGGCGTGTGGGGCGTCGCTCTTGCACGCCTCCAGGTCCTTGGCCAGGGCAGCGGAATCGATGCCGGAGCCGATGAGCACGAGCTGGGTGAGGCGGTCGTCGGCGGCCGGCCAGGGCTCCGGGTAGAAGCGGAGGAAGCGGCCGACGACGTGGACGGCGTAGCGGTTGCGAACGTCGTACGGGCCGAAGTCGACGTACCCCTTGATGCGGTAGAGCCCCTCCGGCCTGCTGTCCAGGAAGTCCATCAACCGACGTGGGTCGAGGGGGACTTCGGAAGTGAAGGGCAGGCTGTCGTATCCGGTGTGCAGATGACCGGGGTGGCCCTCGCCGCGCTCATGCAGGTCGTCGTGCTGGTGGGGGCCGTCGTGCGGATGCAACTCGTCGTGCTGGTGCAGGTCATCGAAGGACAGCTGCCCGATGCGCTCCTCACCGGGCCGGCAGTCGAAGAGGAACTCCGGGTCGATACGGGCATAGGTGGCGGGGACGACGGCAGCGCCGTCGGTGAGATCGCGGACCAGCCCGAGGACGCGCTCCCCGTCCTCCGCACGGTCGAGCTTGTTGACGACAACGAGGTCCGCGAGGGCGAGATGCCGGTCGATCTCGGGATGCTTGGCGCGCGTGCCCTCGAACTCTGCGGCGTCGACGACCTCGACGAGTCCGCCGTACACGATGCCCGGATGCTCGCTGGCGAGCACCATGCGCACGAGTTCCTGGGGTTCGGCGAGCCCGCTGGCCTCGATGACGATGACGTCGATGCCGGTGGCGGGCCGGGCGAGCCGCTCCAGGTAGCCGTCCAGCTCACTGGAGTCGACGGCACAGCACAGGCAGCCGTTCCCGAGGGAGACGGTCGAGTCGCCGAGCGCGCCGGCGACGGCCATGGCGTCGATCTCGATGGCGCCGAAGTCGTTGACGATGGCGCCGATGCGGGTGCCGCCGCTGCGATGGAGGAGGTGGTTGAGCAGAGTCGTCTTGCCGGAACCGAGGAATCCGGCGAGAACGACGACCGGAATCTGCTGCGGACCGGGGCTCGGCTGACTCAACGTGCGACCTTTCTCACGCCGACGGGTGCACCGGCTCGCGGAGGCGGCGCGCGTACGAAGATTGAATGCCGACCCAGGATACGAGCCGGAAGAATCACTGCGAAGTGAACGATTGTTAGCAGCACTTGCCGGGCAGACGTTGGGCATGGCGCTGGAGCGTGCGACCCTCGCTTCCCTCCGTGCGCCGCCTCTCCGCCTCCCCGCCGATCAGAGCCGCTCGGCACTCTGGGAGACGGCAAGCGCCGCCCACGGCTCGCCGGTCCCCTCCAGTCGACCCGCACCCCGACGACCGGCGGACGGCCGTTTGATCGGGGGTAATTGACATGGCCACACTGAAGTGTTCTGCAAGGAGGCTGGGTTCCACCACGCTCGCGCTCCTGGCCACCACCGCAACCGTGACGCTGGCAGCGCGTCAGTGGCGATGGGAGAAGGCGCGTCAGCACGAGCGGCAGCTGGAACTCGAGGAGCTGGCGATCCGACGAACGGCTCTGGCACATCAGCAGCGCATGCATTGGGAGTTGCTGGCAAGGGCGATCGATGATCCGTCCCTCGCCGCTGTGATCGACACCTACGACCAAAGCATCCCGGCGGAGAGGCGACGTCAGTTCTTCTACGCCAACGCCTGGTACGTCCACCTCTACCACCTGTACCAGGCGGAACTGCTCGATCGGGAGGAGCTGTACACACGTCTGCGGGAGTTCTTCCAGAGTCCGGTCTTCCGCGAGTACTGGGAGGCATCGCGGCACATGCGCGCCAGCCTGGACGATTCATCGGTGGAAGCCCAGCTGGGGCACATGGTGGACGGCCTCGTCCGGGACCTCGACGAATCCGACACGGACGAGTGGTGGGTGGTCGGCGATCCGCCGACCGACTGACCGAGTGATTTTCTTGCCGTCCAGCCACAAGGGGCTCTGAAACACCAGTAGCCTGCTCCCCACCCAGTATGCCCAGCCCTTTTGTTCGTAAGGACCGGTACCTTTGAAGATCGTGCGCCGCATCGGTGTGCCTCCAAGCGCCCGTGGCAGTAGTTCAGGAGCTACCTGCCCGGACGTGTTCGAACTCAGCGACGGGAATTTCGCCGTCATCGGCACCGAGGCCACCGAGGCGCTTGAGCCGGAACTGCCCGCCGATGCCGCCCGCGCCGACTACGAGCGCATCGTCATCGTCAGCCGGGAGACTCTCATCCGCGCCAAGGCAGACATCCCCGACGCCTGAGCCCACCGCACGAGCACGCGTCCACCCCAGACCCGTACCGTCACGCTCCCCGGCCGCGCGCAACCGTTCAGCGAGCCGGGCCACCGACCCGGCGAGCAGCCGGCACCCCGTCACTGCTCGATCTCCACCGATGAGGCCTGGCGCCAGAACGGCTCCAGGCCACACGTGTGTCAGCCCCTCGAGCCGCCATGGCCACCCAAGTCAGGTTAGGCTCACCTCTGTGAGTACGTGCTCAACCGTCTCGCAGGACCTCGACGAGCCCATCGCGGGGACCGCGGCGACCGCGACGACCTGGCTGTTGCTCGAGCAGCCCGGCCCGTGGGGTGCCAAGGCGCTCACGCAGAGCCACCTGGATCCCGCCCTGGGCCGCGCCCTGGAGGCAGCCGCGCAGGGCACGGGCGTGCGCCTCGCGCTGATCCGCCGCCCCGGCCGGCACGCCGACTGCGGGATTCCGGCCGAGCGCCGGGTCTACGTGGCTCACACCACCCCCGGCAACGTATGGCTGCACTCCGCCACCACCCGCGACCCCCGGCAGCTGCTCGACCTGGACTTCGCCGCGCTCGGCAAGGGCGACCACCGCTCCTTCGGCTCGGCGCTCCAGGGACGGCGCCACACCGGCGGCCCGCTCGCCCTCGTCTGCACCAACGGCAAGCGGGACCGCTGCTGCGCACTCCTCGGCCGCCCGCTCGCGGCCGAGCTCGCCGCCTCCGGCGTGGACGGCGTCTGGGAGGTCACCCATCTGGGCGGACACCGGTTCTCACCGACGCTGCTCGTGCTGCCGTACGGCTACGCCTACGGCCGGGCGCAGGCCCACGCCGTCAAGGATGTCCTGCACAGCGTCCAGGAGGGCCGGATCGTCGTCGAGGGGTGTCGCGGGAACTCGGCCTGGGAGCGCCCGGGCCAGGCGGCCGAGCTGGCCGTGCGCTCGGCTGCGGGTGAGTACGCCGCCGAAGCTCTGAGTGTCGTAACGACGGACGGTGCGGCCCCGCGCTGGGAGGTGACGGTCGCCCACGTGGACGGGCGCCGCTGGCGGGTCGTCGTCGCGCAGGAGGCATCCGTACCGCCACGCCCGGCGAGCTGCGGTTCGGTGCTCGGCTCGCCCGCGCGGATGGACGTCGTGGCGGTGCGTGAGCTCAGGGTGACGACGGCACTCGCAAGCTGATCAGACGCGTCGGCTCGCCATCAGGTGGACCGGCTGCCCGACATCGATCAAGAGATCCACGCCACACCCCTCCAGGAGCGCCGACCGGCCCACGTACCGTCATGGGTATGAGCCGCACTCCCCCCGCACGTCGCCTGCGCCTCGCTCTGCCTCGGCGGATGTTCGCGCAGGTGCTGCTGATGCAGGTGGCGATCGCCGCGGGAGTCGCGGTGCTCGCGACCGGCCTGTTCCTCGCACCACTCAGCGACCAGCTGGACGACCAGGCGATGCGCCGCGCGCTGTCGATCGCGCAGACCACCGCGGCGCAGCCGGATATCGCCGAGGATCTTGCGAGCACCCCCGCGACGACCGGCGGCCCGGTCCAGCGGGAGGCGGAGCGGATCCGCGAGGCGACCAAGGCCGAATACGTCGTCGTGATGGACCGGCGCGGGGTGCGCTGGTCCCATCCCACCCCGGGCGAGGTCGGCAGGATCGTCTCGACGGACCCGGGCCAGGCCCTCGCCGGTCACGAGGTCATGCAGATCGACGACGGCACCCTGGGCCGCACCGCCCGGGGCAAGGTGCCGCTGCGCGACGACGACGGCAGGATCATCGGGGCGGTCTCGGTCGGCATCGCCTACGACAGCGTGCGGGCGAGGCTGCTGCATGCGATCCCGGGGCTGCTCGCGTACGCGGGCGGCGCCCTGGCGGTCGGCGCGCTGGCCGCCTGGCTCATCTCCCGCCGGGTCCAGCGGCAGACCCGCGACCTGGCCTTCTCCGACATCTCGGCGCTGCTCGCGGAGCGCGAGGCGATGCTGCACGGCATCCGGGAGGGCGTCGTGGCGCTGGACCGCGCCGGCCACGTCCGCCTCCTCAACGACGAGGCGCGGCGCCTGCTGGGTCTCGGCGACGAGGCCGTCGGCAGGTCCCTCGACGAGGCGCTCGGCGCGGGCCGTACGACCGACGTGCTGGCCGGCCGGGTGACGGGCACCGATCTGCTCACGGTCCGTGGCCAGCGCGTCCTGGTCGCCAACCGCATGCCCACCGACGACGGCGGTGCCGTCGCCACCCTGCGCGACCGCACCGAGCTGGAGCAGCTCGGCCGGGAACTCGACTCCACGCGCGGCCTGATCGACGCACTGCGCGCCCAGGACCACGAGCACGCCAACCGGATGCACACGCTCCTCGGGCTGCTCGAACTGGAGATGTACGACGACGCCGTGGAGTTCGTCGGGGAGGTGGTCGGCGACCACCGGGACACCGCCGAGCAGGTCGCCGAGAAGATCCAGGACCCGCTGCTCGCCGCACTGTTGGTCGGCAAGGCGACCGTGGCGGCCGAGCGGGGCGTCGCGCTGCGTCTGTCGGACCGCACCGGGCTCCCGGACCGGCTGATCGACCCCAGGGGGCTCGTCACGATCGTAGGCAACCTCGTGGACAACGCTCTGGACGCCGCCGCGGGCACCGCGCACGCGCGCGTGGAGGTCGAATTGCGTGCCGAGGGGCGGACCGCGACCCTCCGGGTACGCGACACGGGGCCGGGAATCCCCGAGGAGCACCGCGAGTTGATCTTCACCGAGGGGTGGTCCACCAAGAAGCCGCCGGCTCACCGTGAGCGCGGCATCGGGCTCTCCCTGGTGCGCAGGTTCGCCGAACGGCAGGGTGGCAGCGCGATGGTGGACGAGGCGGCCGGCGGCGGCGCGGAGTTCACCGTCGTCCTGCCCGAGGCACTGGCCGAGCCGGATCTGGAGCCTGCCCTCGCCGTGCCGTCAGATGCGCAGACCGTCGCCGAGGAGGAGTCGCGATGATCGAGGTCCTGGTCGTGGACGACGACACGCGCGTGGCGCGGGTCAACGCCGCCTACGTCGAGAAGGTGCCGGGATTCCACGTGGCGGGTGAGGCGCACAGCGCGGCCGAGGCGCTTCGTCGGGTTGAGGAGCTGCCCCGGGTGGACCTGGTCCTCATGGATCACTATCTCCCCGACGAGACGGGCCTCTCGGTCGTCCAGGAGATGCGCCGGCGCGGCCACCAGGCCGACGTGATCATGGTGACGGCGGCGCGGGACGTGTCGACGGTCCAGGCGGCGATGCGGCACGGGGCGCTGCAGTACCTGGTCAAGCCGTTCGCCTTCGCGGGCCTGCGCGCCAAGCTGGAGGCGTACGGCGAACTGCGCCGCACCCTGGACGGCGGCGGCGAGGCGGAGCAGGCCGAGGTGGACCGCATCTTCGGAGCGCTTTCGGCGTCTTCGGAGCCCGACCTGCCCAAGGGCCACTCCCCCACCACCGCGGAACTCGTACGCCGCGCCCTGATGAACGCCGAAGGCCCGCTGTCGGCCCAGGAGATCGCCGAGCGGACCGGAGTGAGCCGTCAGACCGCCCAGCGCTATCTCAAGCTCCTGGAGCGCACGGGTCGGGCCCGTCTCACCCTCAAGTACGGTGACGCGGGTCGCCCGGAACACCGTTACGTGTGGGCGACCCGCGCCTGAGGCACGGCCCGTGGGGGCGGGGGAAGGAACCGTGCCCGTCCTACATACGGATACGGGCCGCGCTGCGTATCAGCCGACCGCTCGACGCCTGGCCATAGCGGTGCGAGCGTGCCCGACCGCTTCGAAGACCGCGCCTATACGGCCCCCGCCCCCGTCAGCGACCGCACCTCGACCTCGGCGTGCTTGGCCTCGTCGGGGACCTCTGGCGAAATGAGCGTGCCGAGCCAGCCCGCGACAAAGCCCAGCGGGATGGAGACGAGGCCCGGGTTCTGCAGGGGGAAGTACTGGAAGTCGACGCCGGGGAACAGCGATTCGGGGCTGCCCGACACCACCGGGGACAGCACCACCAGCACCACGGCCGGGATCAGGCCCCCGTACACGGCCCATACGGCGCCCCGCGTGGTGAAGTCCCGCCAGAACAGCGAGTAGAGAAGCACCGGCAGATTGGCGGACGCGGCGACGGCGAAGGCGAGTCCCACGAGGAAGGCGACGTTGAGGTCGCGGGCCAGCAGTCCGAGGGCGATCGCGACCACGCCGATGCCGACCGCCGCGACACGCGCCACGGCGACTTCGCTGCGGGGCTCGGCGCGCCGCCGTCGTAGCGAGGCGTACAGGTCGTGGGCCACGGAGGCCGAGGAGGCGAGCGTGATTCCGGCGACCACTGCGAGGATCGTGGCGAAGGCGATGGCGGCCACGACGGCAAAGAGAACCGTTCCTCCCGTGGAGTCCGCGCCGCCGCCGAGATCGAGGGCCAGCAGCGGAACTGCCGTGTTCCCGGCCGCGTTCGACCCCCGTACGGCCTCGGGCCCGACGATCGCGGCAGCGCCGAAGCCCAGCACGATCGTCATCAGGTAGAAGCCGCCGATGAGCCCGATCGCCCACACCACCGACCGCCGCGCCGCGCGAGCGGTCGGCACGGTGTAGAAGCGGGACAGGATGTGCGGCAGCCCCGCCGTGCCCAGCACCAGCGCGAGGCCGAGGCTGATGAAGTCGAACCGGGCGGTCCAGTCACCGCCGTACTTCAGCCCCGGTGCCAGGAACGCCGCACCGTGACCACTGCGCTCGGCCGCCGTGAGCAGCAGCCGGTCGAAGTCGCCGTGGAAGCGCAGCAGGACGAGCACGGTCAACGCGACGGTGCCGCCGAGCAGCAGGACCGACTTGACGATCTGAATCCAGGTGGTGGCCCGCATCCCTCCCAACGACACATAGATCACCATGAGCGCACCGACGCCGATGACGGTCCAGGCCTGCGCCGCCTCGCCCTTGCCCCCGAGCAGCAGCGCGACCAGGGTGCCCGCGCCCACCATCTGCGCCACCAGATACAGAACGGACACGGTGACCGAGGAAGTTCCCAGTGCGATCCGCACGGGACGCTCTCTCATCCGCGCGGCGACCACGTCGGCGAGCGTGAACCGCCCGCAATTGCGCACGAGTTCGGCGACGAGGAACAGCACCACCAGCCAGGCCACGAGGAAGCCCACCGAGTAGAGCATCCCGTCGTAGCCGAAGAGGGCGATGAGTCCGGAGATGCCGAGGAAGGACGCAGCCGACATGTAGTCACCGGCGATGGCAAAACCATTCTCCATGGGGGTGAAGAGCCGGCTGCCCGCGTAGAACTCCTCCGCGGAACCACGCCGGTTACGGCTCACCCAGGTAGTGATCGCCAACGTGATCGCGACGAAGACGCTGAACAGCAGCAGCGACAGCGTCTGATGGTCGACCGTCACGCGGCACCGCCCTTCGCGACGCGCGCCAACTCCTGGGTGTCCCAGCGCAGTTCGAGCGCCGCCCGGTCCCGGCGCAGCCGCGCGTGACGGGCGTAGGCCCAGGTGAGCAGGAAGGTGGTGAGGAACTGTCCGAGCCCCGCCAGCATCGCCACGTTCACGGCACCAGCCACGGGCCGGGCCATCAGCTCCGGCGCGGTCGTGGCGGCCACGATGTACGCCACATACCACGAGAGGAAGATCACAACAGCCGGCACCACAAACCGCCGGTACCGGCTGCGCACCTCCTGGAAGGCCGCGCTCCGCTGCACCTCGAGGTACACATCGGCCGCACCCGGCGGAACAGCGGCCGGGACGTCCTCGGCACCCGACTCCCCCCATCCGGAGGCGAGGGCGTCGTACCAGGGGTCGTGGCTTGAGTGCATGCCCAAGCATGGACAGAACGGAAAGATCCCCGGATCGCGTTCTCCCAGGGCTTCACCCCATCAGGTGACCGCGGGAGTGCGGCAGCCGCCAATGGTGAGAAACCCCGCAGGGGCCACCCGCACCCGACGGCGATGCCGCACGGGCGGTGCAGGTGGGATCCCAATCCGGCCGAACGCGAAGCCGAGACCGGCCCCCGGCCCGAGCCGGCGCAGCGACTACGCGTCGATGCGCGACCGGTCCAACGTGGCCGCCGAGCTGGAGATGAACTCCTTGCGCGGCGCCACGTCGTTCCCCATCAGCAGATCGAAGACCCGCTCGGCGGCCTCCAGATCGGTGAGGCTGATCCGGCGCAGGGTCCGGTGACGCGGGTCCATCGTCGTCTCGGCCAGCTGGTCGGCGTCCATCTCGCCGAGACCCTTGTACCGCTGGATGGAGTCCTTGTAGCGAACGCCCTTGCTCTGGAACTCCATGAGCTTGTCGCGCAGTTCACGGTCCGAGTACGTGTACACGTACTTGTCCTGGCCCTTCTTGGGCTGGACGATCTCGATCCGGTGCAGCGGCGGCACGGCCGCGAACACCCGGCCCGCCTC
The DNA here is from genome assembly GCF_041051905.1 of Streptomyces sp. R11. Taxonomy (NCBI): domain Bacteria; kingdom Bacillati; phylum Actinomycetota; class Actinomycetes; order Kitasatosporales; family Streptomycetaceae; genus Streptomyces; species Streptomyces sp. R11. The sequence continues at coordinate 6,859,973 of NZ_CP163432.1, read as the reverse complement.
GATCATCGGCCGCATGTAGCGCTGGAACAGCGTCAGCAGCAGCGTCCGGATGTGGGAGCCGTCGACATCGGCGTCGGTCATCATGATGATCTTGCCGTAGCGGGCGGCGTCGATGTCGAAGGTCCGGCCCGACCCTGCTCCTATGACCTGGATGATCGCGCCGCACTCGGCGTTCTTGAGCATGTCGGTGACGGACGACTTCTGGACGTTGAGGATCTTGCCGCGGATCGGCAGCAGCGCCTGGAACTCGGAGTTCCGGGCGAGCTTGGCGGTGCCGAGCGCGGAGTCTCCCTCGACGATGAACAACTCGCTGCGGTCGACGTCGTCGCTGCGGCAGTCGGCGAGCTTGGCCGGCAGGGACGAGGACTCCAGGGCCGTCTTACGGCGCTGCGCGTCCTTGTGCTGGCGGGCCGCGATGCGCGTACGGGCGGCGGCGACGGCCTTCTCCATGACGACCCGCGCCTGGGCCGCGGCGTCCCGCTTCGTGGACGTCAGGAACGCCTTGAGCTCCTTGGAGATCACCGTGCTCACGATGCGCCGGGCCGCCGAGGTGCCGAGGACCTCCTTGGTCTGGCCCTCGAACTGCGGCTCGGCGAGGCGGACGGTGACGACCGCGGTGAGGCCCTCCAGAGCGTCGTCCTTGACGATGTCGTCCTCGGCGACGCGCAGCATCTTCTTGGTGCGCAGCACCTCGTTCATGGTGCCGGTCACGGCCGTCTCGAAGCCCGCGACGTGGGTGCCGCCCTTGGGTGTGGCGATGATGTTCACGAACGACTTCAGGGTCGTGTCGTAGCCCGTGCCCCACCGCATCGCGACGTCGACGTCGAGCTCACGGGTGACCTGTGTGGGGGTCATCTGGCCGTGCTCGTCCAGGACCGGCACGGTCTCCTTGAAGGTGCCCTGACCCGAGAAACGGAGGACGTCGCACACTGGCTTGTCGGCGGCCAGGTACTCGCAGAACTCGCTGATGCCGCCATCGAAGCGGAAGGACTCCTCGCCCTTGCTGCCGCCGTCACCGAGGCCGAACTCGTCGCGCACGACGATGGTCAGGCCGGGCACCAGGAACGCGGTCTGGCGGGCGCGCTGGTGCAGCGTGTCCAGGGACAGCTTGGCGTCCTTGAGGAAGATCTGGCGGTCGGCCCAGTACCGCACGCGCGTGCCGTTGCGGGTCTTGGGGATCTTCTTGGTCTTGCGCAGGCCGCCGGTCTCGAACTTGGCGTTCGGGCCGTCGGCGGCGAAGGCTCCGGGGACACCACGGCGGAAGCTGATGGCGTGCGTGTGGCCGTTTCGGTCCACCTCGACGTCCAGTCGCGCGGACAGGGCGTTCACCACGGAGGCACCTACGCCGTGCAGACCACCGGAGGCGGCGTAGGAACCGCCGCCGAACTTGCCGCCGGCGTGCAGCTTGGTCATCACGACCTCGACGCCGGACAGACCGGTCTTGGGCTCGACGTCGACGGGGATGCCCCGGCCGTTGTCCCGGACCTCCACGGAGCCGTCGTCGTGAAGGATCACGTCGATGTGGTCGCAGTAGCCACCGAGAGCCTCGTCGACGGAGTTGTCGATGATCTCCCAGAGGCAGTGCATGAGACCACGGCTGTCGGTCGACCCGATGTACATGCCCGGGCGCTTGCGCACGGCCTCGAGGCCCTCGAGGACGAGCAGGTGCCGCGCGGTGTAGTTGGAACCGTCCAGGTCTGCTCCTGCCAGCAGCGCTGTGGACGGCACGGACGTCTCGGCGGTCACGCGGTTCGCTCCTCGCTGAATTTCAGATGAGGCCCTTGTGGGTAAGGGCGCGGCTTCGGTCGCCGTCAAGAGGGTACCGAGGCCTGGTAGAGCCGTTGTAACGCCACCCTCGTGTGAAACCCAGACTAGACCAGAGTCGCATGCGTGTTCGATCCCTCGTTGGAGTGAAGCACATATCACGTTCCCTTCCAGGCATGAACCATTTAGGCTCCGGGCACGTCCTCATGAACAACCGGCAACCCAGCCGGGGGGACCCGACCTTGACCGACAGCGCGAAACCGTAAGCAAGACAGAGACGCACTACGGCACATTCGCCGCCAAACCGGCAGCAGCCAGCCGCCCCGGAAAAATTTCTCTCTGGGAGAAGCCGCGAGCGGGAACGTTTTGGGGCTGGTTGGATGTTGACCCTGGTACGACAGCTCGTCGAGCTAGAGAAGAGGCGACGTGACTACTGTTCTGACCCCCGCGAGCCCGCTGACGGCCGCTGACCGCTGCGACCGTTGCGGCGCCCAGGCGTACGTGCGTGTCGTCCTGCTGAGCGGCGGTGAACTGCTCTTCTGCGCCCACCACGGCCGCAAGTTCGAGCCGGAACTCAAGAAGATCGCCGCTGAGATACAGGACGAGACGGAGCGGCTGACTGCCGTTCCCGCATCGGCGTCCGAAGAAGAGCGCTGAACCTCGCATTAACGACGAGCCAGCTCCGGCACAGGCCGGTTGACGGGCGACCGCCCCTGAGAGCAGGGGCGGTCGCCCGCGCTCATACCCCGCGGGCTCTCAGGCCCCCTTCAGCCGTCGGCATGACGCTCTCGCCCCGCGGCCCGCCACCCCAGTGTCCGTACGACCTCGGACACCCGCGTGTAGACACCGGGACTGCCCGCGCGGCCGCAGCCGGTGCCCCAGGACACGAGCCCGATCAGCCTCCCCTGGGCGACCAAGGGCCCTCCGCTGTCCCCCTGACAGGCGTCCCGGCCCCCTTCCCGCTCCCCGGCGCAGACCATGCTGTTGGCTTGGTATCTGCCGTCACCACCGCCCGAATACGCCTGCTTGCACAGGGTGTCGGGCAGTACGTGCACGCGCGCCGCCCGCAGGCTGCGCGGGTAGTCGCCCGCCCCCGTGACGTCTCCCCACCCGTAGACCAGGGCCGGAGTCCCCGGCGCATAGGCAGGATCGCCGGTGCGGGCCATCCTGATGACCGAGCTCGCGGGAAGCGGTTGGGCAAGCGAGAGCACGGCGAAGTCGCCCGCGTTGCTGACATCGTCGTAGGCCGGGTTCACCCAGCTGCCACGGACCCGGATCTCCTGGCCCCGGCCGGACGTGAGATCCGTACGGCCCGTGATGACGGTGAAGTCGCGTACCTGGTGGGCTGGTGCCCCCAGGACCTCCTCGCTGAGGCAGTGGGCCGCGGTGAGCACGGTGGTCCGGCCGACCGCCACGCCGACACAGAACTGACCCGCCCGCGTACCCCCGAACCGGTCACGGCTGGACAGCGCCACGGTCCACGGACTGCCCGACACATCGACCGGGAAGCCGCCGACGACGACACTGTCGGCAGCCGCGGGGGCGGCGGACGCCAACGGTATGGCAGCCGCCACGGCCGCCAGGACCAGCGGCCGGGCGAGGGCCCGGATAAAGGGACGTCGCATGCACGCTCCTCACTCTGGAGTGGTCGTGGGACACCCAGAGTGATCCAGCCCGCCCGACCCCGCACCCGCGCACCGGTCCGAAGGCTGCCCCTGAAGCACGAAGGCCCGGTCCCCACTCGGGGGCCGGGCCTTGTGTGTCGTACTGGTGCGACCTAGTCGAGATAGTCGCGCAGCACCTGGGACCGCGACGGGTGGCGCAGCTTCGACATGGTCTTGGACTCGATCTGGCGGATCCGCTCGCGCGTGACGCCGTAGACCTTGCCGATCTCGTCGAGGGTCTTCGGCTGACCGTCGGTGAGACCGAAGCGCATGGAGACGACGCCCGCCTCGCGCTCGGACAGGGTGTCGAGGACCGAGTGCAGCTGCTCCTGCAGAAGCGTGAAGCTGACCGCGTCGGCCGGGACGACGGCCTCGGAGTCCTCGATGAGGTCACCGAACTCGCTGTCGCCGTCCTCGCCGAGCGGGGTGTGCAGGGAGATGGGCTCGCGGCCGTACTTCTGGACCTCGATGACCTTCTCGGGGGTCATGTCGAGTTCCTTGGCCAACTCCTCCGGGGTGGGCTCGCGGCCCAGGTCCTGGAGCATCTGGCGCTGGACGCGCGCGAGCTTGTTGATGACCTCGACCATGTGCACCGGGATACGGATGGTGCGGGCCTGGTCGGCCATGGCGCGGGTGATCGCCTGACGGATCCACCAGGTGGCGTACGTGGAGAACTTGTAGCCCTTGGTGTAGTCGAACTTCTCGACCGCGCGGATCAGACCGAGGTTGCCCTCCTGGATGAGGTCCAGGAAGAGCATGCCGCGGCCGGTGTAGCGCTTGGCCAGGGAGACCACCAGACGGAGGTTGGCCTCCAGGAGGTGGTTCTTGGCGCGGCGGCCGTCCTCGGCGATGATCTCCAGCTCGCGCTTGAGCTTGGGGGCGAGCTTGTCGGCGTTGGCCAGCTTGTCCTCGGCGAACAGACCGGCCTCGATGCGCTTGGCGAGCTCGACCTCCTGCTCGGCGTTGAGCAGCGGGACCTTACCGATCTGCTTGAGGTAGTCCTTGACCGGGTCGGCGGTGGCACCGGCGGCGGCGACCTGCTGCGCGGGCGCGTCGTCCTCGTCCTCGTCGGACAGCACGAAGCCGGCACTCTCGGCGCCCTCGGGCTCGTCGCCGCCCTTGGGGGCGTCCTCGAGGACCTCTTCCTCGACGAGCTCGGCGTCGTCCTTCTTGCCTGCGGTGGTCTTCTTGGCCGCCGTCTTCTTGGCGACGGTCTTCTTCGCGGCCGCCTTCTTGGCGGTCGTCTTCTTGGCAGCGGCCTTCTTGGCGGGGGCGTCGTCCTCGACGGCGGGCTCGACGGCGGACGCCTCGGGCGTGGCGGGGGCGGTGGCCTTCTTTGCGGTCGCCGTCTTGGCCGCGACCGTCTTCGTTGCGGTGCGCTTGACCGGACTCTTCGCTGCGACGCTCTTACGGGTGCGCTTGGGCTCCGCGGCACTGACCATCAGCGTCACACCCTCTTCCTCGAGGATCTGGTTGAGGCTGCGCAGTACGTTCTTCCACTGAGTGGCCGGAATCTGGTCAGCTTCGAAGGCCCGACGCACATCGTCGCCGGCGATCTGCCCCTCAGCCTTTCCCCGCTCGATAAGAGCCATGACAGAGACGGACTCGGCGATCTCCGGCGGGAGCGTACGGGATGTGCTGGCCGACACGAACAACCTCTCGGAACGTTGGAAAACGGCTTCCGGCTCCGTCCACGGCGGACAGGAGCCGACCACCGACCTGGGGATTGGGCCGACGGTGCGGGCGGGGGCCGGGAAGATGCACAGCGCCTTGAGCGGCGTCCGTATTCCCTCCTCGGCAGTCACCTCTTAGGTCATCGCGCTGTTTCCCCAAGCGTTACGCCCAATCTGCGTGGCCCGAGTCACATCCCGTAACCGATCAAAAGCAGGCAGATATAGACATAACAGGTCGCCCGCGGCCCGAACCATGCACTCTACGGCGATTCCGCGGCCTCGTCGCACCGTCGGACCCGCAGGATCCAGTACTGGATCCTGCGGGTCCGACGGGGGAGGGAGCGCAGACCGGAAGATGCCACAGGAGGGGGAGGCATCCCGGCCGCGCCACCCGGTGGCGCGGTCAGTGCTCGCGGGGGGCGGGCACCACGCGCTCGACCTCGGGGTGGACGGTGAGCAGCTGGCGCATGGCCGCCTCGGCGGCCGCGCCGTCAGCGGCGGCGAGGGCGTCGACGATCCTGCTGTGCTGCGCCAGCGACGCGTCGTTCGGCCGGTCGCAGCCCGTCACGGGGCCGCCGGAGACCTGGAGGGCGGCCGAGACGATCCCCGAAAGGTGCTCCAGCATGCGGTTGCCCGCGACCTGGATGAGCAAGGAGTGGAACTCAGCGTCGGCGCGGGAGAACGTGAGCACGTCACCCTGCCCCATCGCGTGGCCCATGATCTCGACCATGTCGGCGAGCCGCTGCTGGACGTCGTCGCGCCCGTGCCCGGCGGCGAGACGGGCGGCCAGCGGCTCGATCGTCCAGCGCAGCTCGCTGAGCTCCCGGCGCTGGTCGTCGCGCTGCGGCCCGAAGGCCCGCCATTCGATGATGTCCGGGTCGAGGAGGTTCCAGTCACTGACGGGACGCACGCGCGTGCCGACGTTCGGACGGGCGCTGACCAGGCCCTTGGCCTCCAGGACACGGAGCGACTCACGGACGACGGTGCGGGAGACCTCGAACCGCTGACCGATCTCCTCGGGCACGAGCGGACGGTCGGCGCCCAGGTCGCCGGAGACGATCATCTGGCCGAGCTGCTGGACGAGTTGGCCGTGCAGCCCGCGTCCACGGTTGCCGGCGGCGCGCCGGCCCACGCGGCCCAGTTCCGGGTCCCCGCCGTCCCAGAGGGGGGCTCCGACGCGGTCGGCGACGGGGGCCTCGGCGTAGGGGTAGCGGTCGAGTTCGCCCGGGCCGGCGAGGCCGGAGTCTGCGGAGCGGGCGGCGGTCATCATGGTGTGCGCAAGGGTACTCACGCATCCTTTGTCGGCGCCGTCCTCAACTCCCTTGAGGTCTTTGGTGAAAAGCACACGAAAGGGTGATCGCTCACCCCGTCGCAATTGACGCCTTATCGGAAAGAAATGGGCTTCCCCCGGGGAGTTGTGCGCACGACAGGAACGGTAACGGCACGGATGGTCGTCATCGGACCCTGCCACGCAGGGTCGTGAGCAGGTAGGCGCAGAGCAGGGCGGTGAGCGACAACGTCAGGGCGCCGCCGACGGGTTGGGCCACGACACGCGCGGCGGCCTCCAGATAGCGCTCTCCCCCGAAGGGCCACTGCGACAGGAGCAGCTCCCGCAGCCGCAGCGGAAACCCGGCCGCCGTCCGTACAGACGGTCCTTCGAAGACCTTCTGTACGAGGGGTACGACGACGATGGGCACGGCGACCACTGCCGCGAGCCCGGCCGAAGTGGACCTGAAGAGGCCGGCCGCGAGGACTCCGGCCCAGGCGCAGCCGACGATGAGCCCGATCCAACTCGCGCTCAGCGAAAGCCAGTCCGCGGGAACCTCCGCGAGCTCCGGTCCGTATACGAGGTAGAGCACTTCGGTGACGCACCCCACAGTGAGGACGGCCAGTACCAGCGCGGTGATGGTGGCGACGAGGAGTTTCGCGGCCAGCAGCCCCAGCCGGCGGGGCACGGTGCCACGATCCGCGGCCAGGGCGGGGTGGCGGAACTCGTCGCCGAACGCGATCGCACCGAGCAGCCCGGCCCCGAGCGCCGCGGGAGGCAGCGGGAACTGCTGCGGCCACCCGGCCATCAGCCGCGCCTGCGGCGTATGCCCGACGCGTGCCAGCAGTACGGCGGTGAGGGCGGACACCACGAGCACGGCGGCGCCGGTGACGAAGCTGGTACCGACACCGACGGCGCGCCGGAGTTCGTAGCGGAGGGGGCGGAGGGGGCTGGGGGCGGGGCGGACGGAGATCGGGGGCGGGAGGTCGGGAAGGGCGACGGCGGCAGAAGCCGGCGGACGCGACGTTGCGGTGGCCTGCGCGGCAGACCCAGCCGTAGGTGCGTCGGCCGGTCGCGGAACGCCTGCCCGTGCCTGCGCAACCTCCGCGGATGCGCTCGGGGCGGTTGCGGAAGCCTCCTGCGCGGCAACTGTGGCCGGCCCCGAGTCGGACGCCGGGGGTGGCGTGGTCCTGCGCCCGCGGCCACCGGCAGCGGCGAACTCGACGTCCGGGGTGTGCGGCACCTCGTCGGTTCGCGGTTCGGCCGACTGGGGACCCACCCCGGCACCGGGGCCCATGTCCCCGATCTCGTCGGCGAGTTGGTGGACGAGGATGCCGTGACGGAACGCGGTCTCGCCGACATCGGCGCACGTACTGCCGTACACGGACAGACGGTTGCCGCTCTCGCGTACGACCTCGACGGAGCGGTGAGCGGCGCGCGCCTCCTTGGTGAGCAGAGAGGCGAAGCGGGAGGCGTGGGGAGTGCGGACGGCGACGCGGGGGCGCAGCCGCGTGCGGGCGAAGTCGGCGGCGTCCTGATCGGCGACGAGTCTGCCCCGCTGCAACGTGACGACCCTGTCGGCGGTGCGCGCGGCCTCCTTCGGGTCGGCCGTGGTCAGCAGGACCGTGCCGCCCTGGGCCGCGTGCGCGCGCAGCATGCCGTGCAGCCAGCAGCTCTCGCGACCCGAGAGCCCCTCGGCGGGGCCGTCGAGGACGAGGGTGTGCGGGTCGGCCAGCAGTGCGCAGGCCAGGCCGAGGCGGCGGTCCATGCCGCGCGAGAGGGTGCCGAGGCGTTCCTCGCGCAGGCTGACGAGGCCGACCACCTCCAGGACTTCGTCGGCGCGCCGGGCCGGAACGCCCGCGGCGGCGCACAGCATGCGCAGATACCCACGGACCGTGCGCGCCGGGTGCCCGGGGAGGTCGCCCAGCAGCACGCCGACTTCGCGCGAAGGATGGGCGATGCGGTGCAGGGGGCGGCCTCTGAAGTAGGTGATTCCACGGCCCGGTTGGAGTTCGAGCATGAGTCTGAGCACCGTCGACTTGCCCGCTCCCGACGCCCCGAGCAGCGCGGTGACGCGGCCCGCGTGGGCCTCGAAGGAGACGTCGTCGACGGCAGGAGGAAGCTCCTTGCGCGGGTCGCTGGTCAGTCCGATGGCCTGGATCACTCGCAGCAAGATAGCGCGCTATGTCCGTTTTTTCGGGTAGGGCAAGGCCCGCTGTGCAGGGGGGATTCGGCCCGGATGGGTTTCGAGGTCCTCGTTTCCGAGCGCTGTTCGTGCCTGCGGGCTTCGTTCTCGACCATTGTTCGGGGCCAGCGGCGCATGTTCCCGAGCCCTGTTCGGGGGCCCGTGGCCCTCGTTTCTGAGCCGCGGTCGGGAAGCGTGACCCTCGTTCCCGAGCCGCGATCGGATCCCGCGCCCCTTGTTCCTGAGCCCCGTTCGGATGCGGTGGCCCTTGCCCATGAGCCGATTTCGGATCCCATGACGTCGTTCCCGAGCCCGCTTCGGCATCGGGTGCGCGCCTGGCCGGCGTCGCGCTTCTGGTCCGCGTCAGACCTCGGGCCGCAGCATCGGGGGGTTGAGCAGCGTGGCTCCGCCCGCCCGGAAAAGCTGGGCGGGACGGCCGCCCTGGCGCGTGGTGGTGCCGCCGGTGGGGACGAGGAAGCCCGGCGTGCCCGTCACCTTTCGGTGGAAGTTGCGCGGGTCGAGCGCCACACCCCACACGGCCTCGTAGACCCGGCGCAGCTCACCGACGGTGAACTCGGTGGGGCAGAACGCCGTGGCCAGCGACGAGTACTCGATCTTCGAGCGGGCGCGCTCCACTCCGTCAGCCAGGATCTGCGCGTGGTCGAAGGCGAGCGGTGCTACGGGTTCGCCGTCGCGGCCATAACCGCCCTGCTGCAGAAGTTCGTCGACCGGCGCCCAGCGAGCGTTGCTGGCGTCGCCGCCTGCACGGGGGGCCGGCAGGTCGGGGGCCAGCGCCAGGTGAGCGACACTGACCACCCTCATCCGCGGATCCCGCTTGGGGTCACCGTAGGTCGCGAGCTGCTCCAGGTGGGCGCCGTTGTCCTGCGCCGGGACGGCCGGGTCGTGAGCACGCAGCCCCGTCTCCTCGGCCAACTCGCGCGCGGCGGCCTGCGCCAGGTCCTCGTCGGCCCGTACGAACCCACCCGGCAGTGCCCAGCGTCCCTGGAACGGCGGTTCGCCCCTGCGCACCGCCAACGCGCACAGGGCATGGCGGCGCACGGTCAGCACGACCAGGTCCACGGTGACGGCAAAGGGCGGAAACGCTGACGGGTCGTAGGGCATGCGGCGATCATAGTCGTCTGCCTGACGATAAACACTCCCTTCGTCGGCCCCATCGATGGCTGATCCAATTCGGCCCCGGTACGGGCCTCACCGCCCTCTCCCCATGTCGTGTCGTTGAGAGTCGTACGAGGTCACGCTCGCAATTGCAGCCCGTCGGCCGCTTCCTCGACCATGGCGAGACCCAGGCGGCTGACACGTACAGAGAAGGGCGCACCGGCGATCCGAAGGCCGGTCAGGATGATCTCGCCCACCGGCGCACTGCGCACGGGGCGCAGCGTGACCGCGCCCGCCGGAGCGTCCGGGCGGATGCCCGCGAGCGTGGTCAAGAGCAGCACCCCGGCTGCCGCCGCCGTGGCCGCGGGGCGGCAGGCCGCCGGATGCGGGAGGGGTGCGCTCCCGTTGGTGCGCCGCTCCCCCGCGTACATGTCGGGCAGCCTGTGGCCGAACACGGCGGCGGCGGCCAGTACGCCTCTCAGCAGAGCGCTCGCCTCCTTCTCGTAGTCGGCCGCGGCGAGGCCCGCGACGGCGAGCGCGGTCTCGTGGACCCGCACGGCGCCACTGCGGTGACCGAACGGGTTGTGCCCCACCTCCTTCACGCCCAGCCCGCGCAGACCCCAGCCCGAGTCCATGGCCGGACCGCCCAGCAGCCGGGTGAGCTGCTCGGTCTGCACCTTGTCGAGCAGGCCGGGCGCCTGTTCGCCACCGCCCAGCAGGCCGGTGTCGAGCAGGTGGACGGCGCTCGCGCCCAGCTGCGGCACGAGGCGTCCGTCCGGGGCCCGGGCTGCCGCGGGCCGGCCGCCACCCAGGTCATCGATCCAGAAGTCCGCACGGAACGCGTTCCGCAGCGCCCCGGCCCATTGCCGCAGCTGGGAACCGCCCGGTCTGCCGAAGTCGTCGAGCAGATCGGCGCCAAGCAGCGCCGCACGATGAGCGTGGGCCTGGGTCTCGCAGCGGACGGGACCGCCGGGCTGCGGGTCGGGGAGATACGTGCCGTCGCCCACGGTGTTCCGCAGCCAGGTCAGACACGACTCGGCCGCCGGGAGGAGCTCTTCGGTCTCGGACTCGGGCAGCCCCCAGCGTCGGGCCTCCGCGAGCAGTGCGGGGAAGAGCAGCGTGGCCTCCGTGCCTGTGCAGCCCGGTGGCAGATGTGTGCCGGCGTCCCTCATCGGCGCGGGAATCATGCCGGACTGCGGTCCCTGGCCCCGGAGTTGGGTGCGGGCGAGAGTGCGCAGTGTGCCCGCGGCGAGCCGGGTACCCAGGGGCAGTGTCATCCGGGCTGCGGCGAGGGCCTCGGCCGGGGCCAGGCCACAGCGCCACGGTGCCCCGGCGGCCAGGTGGATGTCGGAGGGGTGGGCCGGGTCGCGCAGCAGGAGGGCCTGGAGGTCCTCGATGCTCGTCCGCAGCAGCGCCTCCACCCCGGGGTCGTCACCGACCGCCCGCGCCGGCGCCAGCGGGCTGGTCGCGGCTCGGCCGACGGCACGCACGGGTCCCGCACCGTCCGGCCGCACCCGGAGCTCGATGCTCGCGCTGCCGCCCGGGGGGAGCACGAACTCCCAGCGCAGCAGCCCGGCCGAGGCCAGTGCGTCGGCGGGCGGGGGGTCGGCCGTCACCGTCGTGCTCCCCTTGGCGGACGACCAGCGCAGGCCGCAGTCGTGGACGGTGGCGGGGAGTTCCGGTCCCGCGTTGCCACTCACGATCGCACCGAGGTCGGCCAGGTCCGTGCCCAAAGCGACTTCGACCGGCAGACGCAGGGGGCGGGCGGCCGCGCTCTGCAGCGTGATCCGCTCGGTGCCGTCCGCGTGACGGGTTCGCTCGACGACGACGTCCGGGTCGGGGCCCGCCTGCGGGGAACTGCGCAGCGTGCCCACGAAACGGGCGAGGTCGGCCCCGGTCATCCGGGCTTGCACGGCGAGCGGCTCCCGCCCGGCCACACGGATCTGGCAGCGCGAGAGCACTCGACGACCTGCGCGATAGAAGCCGTCGAGGCCCCGGCCGGTCAACTGCCCCTGATCCGTGGACATGGCGAGGCCCGGGAGGGCTACGCAGATCAGGGCGTTGTGGGTGGGAGGCAGGTCGGACCGACGCGGGGTTGGTGAGGTGGGTGTGGTTAGTGGAGTTGATGTGGTTAGCGGGGTTGGCTTGGTTGGTGGCTGAGCCGACGAAGGGGTGTCTTGAGGCGGGGACGCGCGCCTTGCGTGGTCGGGATGTGACTGCGTTGTCGGGCTCTGGGGGGTCGGCGACGTGGTCCAGGAGGTTTGGGACGTCGGCCGGTTGGGGGGCTCGGTGCGTCGGGGAGCGTTGCCGCACTCCGCGCGGCGAGGGGCGTCCGTGTACTCGGCGGTCCGTACTGCACCGCCGTACTCCGCTGTCCGAGGGGCATCGCCGACATCGGCGCCTCGAGTTGCACCGCCGAACTCCGCGCTCCGAGAGGCATCGCGTCCAGGGGTATCGCTGGGGCCCCTGGGCGTGTGCCGCCCCGCACCGTCCACGGCCGGAGGCAGCCCAGTGTCCAGCCGTTGGGACGGAACTATTCCGCCGGGGGTGGAGCGGTCGCGGTCGTCGACGGCCCCGGAGGCCGGAGTCGGCGGTGGCATCGGCGTCGGCGGAGGCACCGGGATCGGCGCCCGCACCGGAGTCGACTGTGGCATGCGGCTTCCTCTGCGCTCTGTGCGCCGCGGGTGAGTGCGGCGCCGGCTGGGGGACCCGGAGTGACAGGGGCGGTGCGACGGCACGGCTGGTTCAGGCGTTCCGCCACTCAGGTGAACGGGGACGGATCCCTCCAGGTCACGCCCATGACGGGGTAACTCGTCCGGAGGGCCACCGCGTTGGCGGGGTTCGTCGACGCGGCTGAGCCCCTGCATGTCGCTCCCGCCAGCGCGGCTGAGGCCCACCATGGCGCTCCCGCCTGCGCGCCTGAGCCCCTGCATGGCCGCCGGCCCGCGCGTCAGAGGCCCCCCACCACGTCCCCGCCCACGCGGCGTCGCAAGTAGATGCCACCGCTTCCACGACCTCGGTCGGCACTCTGCCATCGACGCTCACGCGTCCCCCTCCCCGGCTGCCCCTCCAGAACGCATGCCGTCCGGGCGGGGTCCACTCCGGCGACCGGCGCCCTTCCTCGACGTACGCGGAGCCGACCCCTTCGAGCTCCCCGGTGCCGTGCCGCCCGGCCGCACGGCACCGGGACGGCTTCCCGCCGACGCACGAGGACGCGTGACACTCGGCCCCCTCGCGGCCCGCTCCCCCGGGTTCCGCCCGCTGCCCCTGGCTGATCGAGGCAGGCTGCCGGCAGCACCCACCGTCTCCCGAGATCGGCGACCACCGCCCTCCCCAGATGTCGGCGCGGACTCCACCCCCGTGCCCCGCACCGGCTCTTCGACGTCCTCCGGCTGGTCGAGCCGCTCTGTGACCTCCTGCTCACGGCTCACGCGTTCCGCGCGCAGGCAGCGGCGGATCGACTCGGGGTCCAGCCCCTCGTTGCAGGCTTGGTGCAGCAGACGTGCGAAGAGGTAGTCGCGGTCGACGCCGAGGGCCATGGCGAGGGCTGCTCGGGCCTCCAGCTCATCGCCGGTGGACCAGGCCACCCAGCCTGCGAGGGTGAGGGGCGCCGCCGCGTGCTCGCTGTACGGACCGACACAGCGGCGGGCCAGTGCCCGCCAGAGTCGGAGCGCGGGAGCGGCCTCGTCGCCCTCCATCCACTCGGCCGCGCGGTCGCGGGTCACGCGGTCCTGCAGACCCAGAATGAGCCTCGCTGCTTCGTCGTGGCCGAGCAGTCCGTCATCGCGGAGATCAGCGGTCAGCGTCCCGGACACAGGCGGGGCCTCGGCGAACCGGCACCTGAGTCGCTCCGCGAGCTCCAGCGTCTCGACCGCCACGCCCGCGCGTTTAGTGTCGTCCAGGATCCTGGCGACAAGCTCCATGCCGACCGTATCGAGGGCGACCTCCTGCTCCGGAGCGCCGGCGGTCTCCCAGGGCAGCAACCTGGCCCGCAACTCGCGCAGCGTTCCGCGCACCTGAACCCCGGCGTACGTGGCCGCGGCGGCCAGCACGGACGTACCGGGCAGGCCCATCGGACGGCCCTCGGGCGGACAGCACTCGGCGCGGTCGCAGCAGTACTGGACGTACTGCCCAGTCCGTCCTGCGTGAGCTGGGATTTCTCCTTCTTACTCCAAGATCAGGACACGCTGTGGCCGCGTGCGGAGGGTCATCCCGAGTGACCGTCAGTACTCGACGCTGATACCGCCCAGGATGTTCTGGACGGCGTCCCGTGTGGTGTCCTCGATCTCCTCGAACAAGTGCGTGTACACGTCCAGCGTCACGGAGGGCTTGGCGTGGCCCAGCCGCTTCTGCACGGTCTTGATCGACTCGCGGTGCGCGATCAGCAGCGAGGCGTAGAAGTGCCTCATGTCGTGCATGCTCGCCGACTGCGGCACCCGTATCGGGGCGTCTGCCGCTTCCAGCGCCGCGTTCGCCCTCTTGCGCGTGTTCGACCACACGCCTGACCAGTTACCGCCGTTGATGGTTGCCCGGCCGCTGCCGTTGGGGAAGACCAGGAGCGCCGTGCGCTTGTGTGGCCGCCTCGGGTCGGTCTGGTCGACCAACTCCAGGGGGACGGCCGGGAAGCGCCGCACGTGCTCGCTTAGGGCCTCCACGACCCCCTTGGCCAGCGGGACAGTCCGGTAGCTGCTGTCCGTCTTCGGGGGGCCGATGTACGGGTCTCCCTGGTCGAGCCGCACCGCCTGCTGCCGGACGTGGACCTCGCCCTTGTCGAGGTCAAGATCCCGGAGTTCGAGGCCGACGAGTTCGCCCAGCCGTAGGCCCGATCCGGCCGCCAGCAGGATCAGCGCCCGGTACCTGGGCGGTGCTGCCGCGACCAGCGCCGCCACCGCTTCCTGCGGCAGGGGGAGGATCTCAGGACGGCGAGTGCTGGGTGCCTTGATGCCGTTGCACGGGTTCTTGACGATCATGTCGTTGTGCACGGCCCAGGTGAGCACAGCCTTGAGCCGCCCGTAGATGATCGCGGTGGTTGACTCAGCCAGCGTCTGGCGAAGGATCTTGAGCCAAGCCTCGATGTCACCGCGCTTGAGTCCGCCGACCGCGCGGTCACCGAGGTACGGATATACCCAGATGCGGAACTGCCTCTCCGCTCCCTGTGCGGTCTGCGGCCTGTGGTCGGCACTCCTCCGCCATCCCTCGCACACTTCGCGGAGAGGCTTCTTCGGCGCGTCCGGGTCGATGTAGTGGCCGCGCTCAAGGTCGACCGTGACCTTCGCGGCGAACTTGTCGGCATCGCCCTTCTTCGTGAAGGACTTCCGGCGTTCACGGCGTCCCTCATCGCGCCAGCGCACGCAGTAGCGCTTACCGGTTCCATGAATGGCCGACGGGTACAACTCGCCGTCGGCTATGCGATGTTCGGCACAGGGAGTGTTATCGCGGCTCTTCGGTTTCCGAGAGTGCCAGCGGTCTTCGACGGTGGCCATGGTTGTGCTCTTCTCTAACCGCCCCCCTGTGACTTCCGTGTCCAGCGTACTGCTGCGCACGTACAGGAGTTTATGGAAAACCCCGTTTCATTGAAGACGCACTCCGCGTGATTCGCTTATCTCACAGGCAGTAGTGACCAGTGCGGACGGAAAGAGATTGGATGCTGAAGAAGATGATCACGATCGAAGAGTTCGCCGAAGCCCTGAGGGTCTCAGTCAAGACCGTCTACAGCTGGAACAGCCAGGGAGTCGGCCCCCGCTACGTCAAGGTTGGGAAGCACTGCCGCTTCCGCGCCGCAGATATAGAGAAGTGGCTCGAATCGCGGACCGTGGATCGGTGCGGCGTGTAGCGTAACGAACAGAAGGGTCAAGAGAACAAGGGAAATGTTTAGCCAACCAGCTTCCGACTTCAACGTCGGTTACGAGATGCTCGCCCAACTTGCCGACTATGCCCTGTCGGGGTTTGGGCCGAGTGTCGAAGACATCAAGGTATCCATACCCGGGGAGCATCACGAACGCTTCACTGAGATCGTCACCGTAAAGAAGGAAGTGGGCGGGCTCAACTTCGAGACCCGCGCCGTCCAAGGGGCTAGGAATCAGGTCCAACAAAACCGGCTGGAGCGACGCATCAAGGAACTCGTCGCGATCATGGAGGCCGACGCAGGAGACGTGAAAACCGCCGTCCCCGGCGATCAGTTCCTCCTCGACGCTACGAACACCCCGGCCATATGGGGGGCCGGGTCGCAGGTGTTGTGGGCGTCGGGTGAGGCTCTGCTCATTGCCGGGCCGCCCGGAGTCGGCAAGACCACCATCGCGTGTCAAGTGCTCCGAGCGTTGCTCGGCATCGGCGGTACCGACGTGCTCGGCTACCCCGTGACCCAGACCCCTGGCCGTGTGCTCTACCTGGCCGCGGACCGGCCGAAGCAGTTCCAGCGGGCCGCCGGCCGGATCTTCAGCGAACGAGATCGAGAGACGCTGAGGGACAAGCTGGCCGTCTGGCAGGGGCCGCCCCCGACCGACTTCGCCCAGGACACCGACGCCCTGGTCCGGCTGTGCAGGGCGTACGACGCCGACACCGTCATCGTCGACAGCCTCAAGGACGTCGCGGTCGGTCTGTCCAGCGACGAAGCAGGAGCTGGCCTGAACCGTGCCCGGCAGACGGCGCTCACTGCAGAGATCGAAGTGCTGGAGCTGCACCACAACGTCAAGAAGGGCGCCAACGGCGCGGCACCGACCACGCTCGCGGACGTCTACGGCTCCACATGGATCACCTCCGGCGCCGGGTCGGTCCTCGGCCTCCACGGCGACGCGGGTGACCCGGTGATCAAGCTCCGACACCTCAAGCAGCCTGCGTCTGAGGTTGGCCCCTTTGACGTGCTTCACGACCACGACGCTGGTCTCTCCACCGTCGCCCACGAGCCGAATCCCATTGAGCTGGCGCGTCTCGCCGCGCCGGAAGGGCTGACTGTGCTGGCCGCCGCGCAGCAGTTCTTCGGGGAGGCCAGGCCAACGCCCGCCCAGAAGGAGAAGGCCCGGCGCCGCCTGGAGGCGCTTGCGACCAGTGGACGGCTTCTCCGACTCGACCCCCAGGGGAAGGCCGGAGCGGCTACGTACCACCTTCCCCCGGGCTAAGGAGCGTAATCATTCACGCCCATTACGTGCACTCCGGCTGCACCGATCGGTCCACGGGGGTGCACGGGCGCCAACAAAGGCGCAGGTCAACGGGTGCACGGGTCAGTGCACATCGTGCACGGTCGGGTACACGTTTTCCCCCGTCCCTTAGGACGGGGAAACGTGCACTGGCTGCCGAAAGCCCAAAGAAGGAACGGCCTTGAAAATTGTCACCAAAACCGAATATCGAAACCGACGCTCTCCCCTGGTGGCCAGAATTCCGTCGCCGCCAACGCCAACAGTCACCGGTGTGCAATTTCTGCGAGGCCCTACTCCTGGACGGTCACCACGACAGTGGATGCCCGGCCCGGCGCGCTCAATATCTTAAAACCGAAAGGGATCATTCGAAATGACACACTCTCCCGACTCAACGGGCCCCGATGGCATGCCGAGGCTCAATGGCCTTACCGCCACCCAGAAGATTAAGCTCCAGGCGGCCATCGAAGCGGCCTGGCTCGCCCAGTCCGATGAGCGAAGGGCTGCACTTCGAGTCCAGGGAATACTGGCCGGGGACGCCTGCACCCGCTTCCGAAGGGAAGGCCAGGCCATTTGGTTCTCATTCGCGGGCGAGGATTTCGGCGTGGTAGATCACGAGTGGATTTTCAACGACGAGGTCAAGGAAATGCCCGAGGGGCAATGGATGCCACTCGATGCGCCGAACACTATTCCACCCGAATGGGAAACCGGAGAATAATCCAGAAGAAGGGGCGCCGGGGGTTGACTTTGGCGCCCCAATCATGTTCTCATGAATATGTATGCCGAATTCTGGCTGTTTCGGCGGTGTGGGCCCCTGGGAGGGCCCCCTGGGAAAGCCGGGATTGGTCGTAGAGCGTTAGGGTCGGAAGTGCCCCCCTTCGATCAGGCAGTAATCAACCCATGCCTTTTTCGAATGGACAACCGAAAAATGACACGACGCAAGTACTACGCGAACTACGACCCTACTGAGAGCGACACCGAAATCTCCACCGTCGCCGATGCCCGGCAGGCTCTCGCTGACATTCATGCCGCCGCCGAAGGCCGCGAACTGGACGACGACGAGCAGCAGCGCTGGAACGACGCTGAGTCCTTCCTCGAAGGCGCCGCCGCCCGCGAGGCTGCCCTGCGCCGCCGAGTCGAGATGGGCGCCGCCGTCGAGCCCGGCAGCGACCAGGGCACTCGCGCGCGGCGGGAACGCACTCCTGGCACAGAGCTGCGGGACACGGCCATGCGCAACCTCGACGGTGCTGTCAGGGACGGAACCATGCCCGCCGCCGCTGCGGAGCGTGTGGAGGAACTCATGGGCGCCCGCGAGCACAGCACCCTCGCCGCGCGCTGGGCGGCTGCTGGGTCGGACCCCGCCTACGTCTCCGCGTTCTTCAAGGCCATCTCCGGCGAACGCGGCCACTTGCTATGGAGTGCCCGCGAAGCCGAGGCGTACCGTCGCGTGGAAGAAGTCCGCGCTGAGATGCGCGCTATGCAGGCCGGCGTCAACTCCTCCGGCGGTTTCCAGATCCCCGTGGTCATCGACCCTGCCATCCGGATCTCGTCGGACGGCTCGATCAGCCCGATCCGTCAGCTGGCCGAGGTGCGCCGGGAGATTGGGCAGGAGTTCCGGCCGGTGACCTCCGCGCACGTGACGAACCAGTGGACGGCCGAATCCGTGGAGGTACCGGACAACTCGCCGACCCTCGCGTCTCCGTCCATCAAGAGTTTCAAGACCACGTCCTTCGTTCCGTTCTCGTTCGAGTACGAAACCGCTTCGTACGGGGGCGCCATCTCTGACCTCACCCGGTTGCTTGTCGACGGGTACGACCAGATCACCGCTGAGGCATTCCTCAACGGCAACGGCACGACACAACCGCAGGGACTGTGGACCGGTCTGGACGGTACCGCCTCGGAACTGTCCCCGGCAGTGGCGGAGACGTTCAACGCGAACGTGGACCCGTACAACGTTCAGAACGTCCTGCCGCCGCGTTTCCAGCCGGGGGCTGTGTGGATGGCCGACATCGCCACCATCAACAAGCTCTCGGAGGCGGAGACAAGTAACGGGGCGCCGCGCTATCCGCAGGTCGGCAGCGAGAACCCGGTGCTGCTGAGGAAGCGGCTCTATGAGAACTCGACCATGCGCAGCACCGCCGACATCAATCCGGCGGTCACGGCGGACAACCCGGTGCTCATCTACGGCGACATCCGGCGGACCTACACGATCGTCGACTTCGCCGGATCCACGGTGGAGCTGGTGCACCACCTGGTCGGCGCCAACCGGCGCCCGACGGGCGAGCGAGGGCTGCTCCTGTGGAGCCGCGTCGGTGCCGGTGTCGTTATCGCCAACGCGGCGCGTGTCCTGAACGTCGCTACCACGGCGTGAGGTGACGGGATGACAGCCATACAACGGTTTCAGACGGGGGGTGTCGAGGAGCGCCTCGCCGACCAGGTCACCGACCGGGCCGGCAGCGGCCGCACGCTCTCTGGCTACGCCTCCGTGTGGAACAGCCCGACTCTCATCCGCGAGATGGGGGTCCAGTTCCGTGAGCAGGTGGCACCGGGGGCGTTCGCCGAAAGCCTCGCCCGACGGACGCCGAAGATCCAGTACAACCATGGGCGGGATCCGAAGGTGGGCACCCTGCCGATCGGTGCGATGACGGCCGCGCGGGAGGATACGCACGGGCTCTATGTCGAGGCTCGACTGTTCACCTCGGAGGCAGCCGAGGCGGTTCGCGAAGCGATCGTCGCCGGGGCCATCTCCGGTATGTCCTTCGCCTTCCGCGTGACTGCCGAGGAGTGGACGGACAGCAAGGGGCGGACGGTGGACGCCGAGCGCGCCATCGACCGCCTCTACCGAGGTGAGGACATGCTCCGGACGCTCCGCGCGGTCGAGTTGTACGAGGCTGGCCCAGTCCTCCAGCCCGCCTACGAATCCACGTCGGTCGGCGTGCGTTCGTCGATGGCTCTGAGGCCTGGCGAGCGGGCAACGTACTTGCGTGGACTTGCCCTGCGCCTAGGCCCTGCCGAGTAGGTGTGCATGAGCTTCTCCCACGGTGCAGCCCGAGACCGTGGGAGAAGGCGCCATCGCTTGTGTGCAACGCACCCATGCCACCCAATGCGTCACTGCTGATGTAGTGACTGAGGTTCCGTCGAGTAGCGCATCTGAGCATCAGTGCTGAATTTCGTCAACATCTGTCCATACCGACTAAGTCTTGCAAGAGCCTCTCCACGCCATTCCTGTTCATTTTCTGTCCTGCCGGCACGCGCAGCAAGCCATCGATACATACCGTCCGTAGCCGTCGCCAAGGATTGGCGGACAGCAATAGCCTCTAGTGCGAAGGCTGCTGGTGCGCGGAGAAATAGTGTGGTCTGCTGCAAGAGGCATTCGTCCTGGATGTCTCGCAGTTCCCGAAGAAGGTCGTCGCGGCAGCCAACTCCGTACATGCTCAACATATGCACCTGATCACCGTCCAGCTCAGCAATGCTCCGCACGTGGCTCAGCTTGAGTAGTGCGCGATTGCAAGCATCAACGAACAGCGCACACGCATCCACCTCGGCCCTCCGCAGAGCGTCTGCCCGCTGTCCTGAGAGATTCAGCTCCACCCCTTCGACGGTGCCTCGCGCCTGCGCCCGACCGCCGAGGTAACCAAAGATCGCACCCAGGACAGTGCCTACCACGCCGATCGCTGCGGCAGAGACCGCCGCCCACCCCTCGTCCATGGCGAGATTCTGCCAGCCCGCCACCCAGGGATGGGGTTGCCAACGTGATATTGGTTCTGGCCTGGCTGCTCACCGCCAGGGGGGCGGGTGCCGACGTGATCTCGGGCCGGGCGGTCGACCCCCCCCCGTCCGCGTTTCTCCCCGCGCGGCGATTTGGGAGCGGCTTCAGTCCCCCTCACTGCCCTTCATCCGCCGCCCGGGAGGGCGGGGCGACGCCGGAGGAGTGGCTGCCCATGGCCTGCGCAGCGGTATTGGATACAGCTCTGATCCCAAAGAAGGATGTAGTGATCGCTGTCACAGCGGTAAAAGCGCTCGTCAGTATTCCCACCACTTGGTTTACGTTATCCCCTGTCTTATGGGCGCCCCAGAGAGCGGCTCCGAGGATCGCTGCATCTGCGGCGATTACAGCAAGAACACCAGTCTGAGCCCGGATCGCTTCTACTGCTGCTTTACTGTCTCCGGCAGTCCTTCCCTTAAAGCTGATGACCGCCAGGATGCCCAGAACGCCGAGAATGCCACCGAAAACAAGTGTGATCGTCGTTCCCATGGGAGCCAGCCCTTCAGGCTATTACTGTGGTCCGCTACTGGTGATCCTTCGCGGTATGACACGAAGCTCCATTTCTACGACCCTTCCCTCTTCTGCTGCACCTGCCGGGGGTTCTCCCCCGGGCTGCCAGGAGAATTCGACGCCCACCGGGAAGCCGCCGTCTCGTTTGAATTTCTCAGCTTCTTCGATCGTCTGGAATTCGACGTATGCATGCTCGACTGATGCTTCAAGCCCATTTGTTCGCATGCTCTTGAACCACACCGTGCGCGATGCCATGACACCATTCCCTCGCCGTCGACAAGATGCTCTCCTGTCTGCCGATTGTGAGGCGTGAGACGTTCGCCTGCACGCTGAGAAGTGGGAGAATTAACCGCAGCTCACGAGGGCCCTCGCGATGGACTCTCGCGCCTCGCGGCCGTGCACGGCGATCCGGGACAGCTCGGCGAACGCCTTCAGATACGCGCGGATCTCACCAGGCGCGGTGATGTTGACCTCGGCCGTCAGTGTCTCGACTGCTACCTGGGCGTCGTCGAAGGCGTAGAAGGCCTCCAGTGGCCACACGGTGCGGCGGGCCGTGAAGGGGATGATCCCGAGGGAGACGTTCGGGCGCGACATGATCTCCAGGAGGTACCGCAGCTGCCCGGCCATCGATGCGTCGTCGCAGACCCGGTAGTACAGCACCGTCTCTTCGAGTAGCAGGGCGAACAGGTGGTTGCCCTCATGGACGACGCGGGAGCGGTTGAGGCGTGCCTGTACGGCGTCGGCGACGTCGTCGGGGGTGCCCTGGAAGTCGGTGATGGACCGCAGGAGCCCCGTGGCGTAGTCGGCGGTCTGAAGCATGCCCGGAACCAGGTTCGAGGCGTAAACGCGGAAGTGGCGTGTGCGCTGGTAGAGCGGCAGGGTCTTCTCGTGGACGCGCCGCATGCCGTCGCTGTGGAGCTGTCGCCACTGTACGTACATCGACTCGGCGGTGCGGGAGGCGGCGATCAGGTCCGCCGCCTGCTCCTCGGCGTCGCAGGCCCTGCACCACGCCCGGATGTCCTCGTCGGATGGAGCCGTCTTGGCCCGTGCGATGCGGGAAGCCTTCGACTTGTGCCAGCCGCACCGTGTCGCCAGTTCAAGCCCACTGAGCCCGGCATCCCTTCGGATCTCGTCCAGGCGGGTAGCGATGGCCGCACGGGCTGCCTGGGCGGTGGACAGCGGGGATGTGGACATGAACTGGCGTACCGGGCTTTCAGATGACGTACTTCTCGTGCGGGATGGCCCGCTCCCAGACGGCGTCGAACGCGGTCGAGCACATCCGGGCAACTGCCGGCCCGTCGTTTTCGTCGGTGTGCACCCAACGCCCGTCACCGTCAAAGACGTTGAACTGCACGATACGGCCGTCGAATAGCCAGAAGTCGTTCCCCGGGAGGGCGAGGTCGGAAGCCTGCCGCCTCGGGAGCCAGCGGACGTCCTCGCCTGCGGCGACGTTCGTGAAGGTGAACGAGTGCTCATAGTGGATGTACTCGCTCACCGGCTCCGACACGATGCGGGCGCGGCGCATGACGACGCCCTTGGCGGTGATCTCCTGGACGAGGTCGAGCCAGGGACGCCACCACGATGCGCGGTCATCGGGATCGAGCCGGTGACCCTGCTTCCACGCCGTGAATCCCTCGTCCTCGTTTGAGATCGCGTACACGTCGCGCATCTCAAGGTGCACGGCGGAGTGCTCCACGGCCCGGACCAGGTCAGCAAAGTTACTGAGGCTTTGCGACACCTAGTGCCTCCCTCAGCAGCGGGATCATGCGCTGCGGTAGCCGGACCACGCCCTCATGGTCCGGATGCGGACTGTCCTGGACGGTTCGGGCCAGCGTCTCGACATCGGCCTTCACACCCTGGATGACGAGATCCTGCGTCGCTTCGTCCACCCACACGGCCGGGCAGCCGTGATCTCCGGACTCCGGATCTTTGCCGACGAACCGTAGCTGCATTGCCTCTCCCAACGTCGAGCCGGTTGCTGCCGGTTGCAGGGTGAGCCTCACCTGGGCGGAAGAGGGGGTCAAGGGCAAACATGCCCCACGTGCAACCGCGTGCAACTCCGTGGACCGGCCAGTGTTCGCCTACCTACGGTCGTTAACCGGAGTCACACGAGTCGGGGAGACGCCATGGCAGCCACACGCCACAAGACCACGCAGGAACCGCCTGTAGAGCTGCCTGTTGGCTTTAACGCATGGCTGCTCGATTGCGCACCAGTCGCCGATTGCGCACGCTGCCAGTCCGAGTGGCGCAAGCTCAACGCATGCAAGAAGGCCGGGAAGATCGCCCAGGCTGCCAGGCACGCCAGCGCCGTCCGTGAGCACGCCGGAGGCGGCCACTCGTGACGATGGAGATGCAGACCTACCGCGACGGCCGTAAGGCGGCCACGGACGCGGCGGAGGCGATCCGGGAAGCCCTGGCCGGTCTGGGCCTTCCCGAAAGCGTCTGGGGCAGCGTGCGCCCGATGGTGACCCACAGCGGCAAGGCGTATGTCCACCTGGGCATGGTCCGCGCGGACGCGGCCGAGAAGATGGCCGAGGCGATCCTGAACAGCAGTAACGGCGATTGAGATCTTGCATATGTTCGGCCCATAGAACCTCCCAATACGATGGGGCTACTGGGATGCCGAATTTGGCCCCGTCTAGGGGGAATCCCCCCGTAACTAGCGGCTGGTCGCCATCGTTAACTGTTTGATGGACCCCTGCCCTCAGTGGGCAGGGGTCTTTTCGTTTTTGCGCGGAGGGCCCAATACGCAGGGTCCACCCGCGCCAAGGCCGTTGGAAGCAGGGCGCGGGCGGGCCCCGACCCGAAGGAACAAGGTGTCCCCCGAGAACCTAATCCTGACACTTCTCGTCGTTGCGGCAGCGGCGTACGGTGCGGCCCGTTACCCAAACATGCGTGAGCCAGTGCTCGTCGCCGTCTCTGTTGGGGCACTCGTCGTAACAGTGCTCCTTGCCCGCCCTTGACGTAGTGGTTGCGGCACGCTCGCCGGGCGACTCCGACGATCCCTGAACGCCTTCCCCACCGGCTGATACTCCCGTGCATCTCCGCAGGTCGGGTGGGGAGGGTGTGCCGGGCGGGCGGCGCTAGCCCCACACCCCGAAGATGGCGCCGATGATCGCGACGGCCACGCCGAAAATGGCAAAAACGAACACGGCTACGATCGCGATGCAACCAAGACCAAGCGCCCCCGCACCGTCACTGCCGCCACCGCTTGCCGTCGGTCGCTCTGGTCGCCAGGTATCCGAAGGGTGACGAGGACGGGGAGTCGGATCCAGCCGCTTACGCAGACCGTCTTCCCGCCTGCGTACGTCCTCCCACCGCTTCCGGACGTCTCGCGAATAGTCGTGGTTCTTCCAGCCCGACATGTGGCATCCCCCCATACCCCCGACGCCGTCCACGACGCCAATGACGACTCATCAGGAGGTATCCCCTCATACGATCGCCTCAATCATCCGGCGGACCTACTCGGCGCTAGGCCACCTCCGGGACACATCCAGGCCACTGGACACCGAGAAAGGACCGAAAACGACCGACGCTGTCCATCACCTTCTGCGCAGGTCAGCGGCCACTTCGCGGCATTGCCGCAGGTAACCCAGGACACGAGATAAGTACGTCCAGAAACGGCCGTCCGAGATGCACAGGGCCTCGATCACCGGCACGTCCAGGTTGCCGCAGGCGACACGCATCTTCTGGGCCAGGGGGCGCAGCCGTTCCATGACCTGGCGGCCCGTCTCGCCCTTGGCCGGTTCCTGGCAGAGGAAGGCGACCATCTGCTCCGGTCGGACTCCCCTGCGCTCGCTGCCCGTCACCAGGCCGTGGGCCAACTGCCCGGCCGCGGAGTCCCAGTCATCCGCACTCGCTGGAATGCCGAGCCTCGCTCGACCACCGAACCGTCCGCGGCCTGCCCTGTCGTGCAGGGCGACGAGGACGATGCTGTCCTCGGGGCGGTATCCGAGGAGATAGGGCAGGGCATCGGCGAGTTCGGCGGGGGTGCGCAGGGTGACCTGGTGCTCGGGCAGACCCGCTTCGTCCGGGCCGGTTGCCCCAGGGGCGAGGGGCTGCTCACCGCGCCCGGCGTCGTCACTCTCGGAAAAGCCAGTCGCTTCGCTGTGATTCGTCATGCGACAGACGATCTCCCGGATCGCGATGCTCCGCTTGACCCTGTGGATAAGTCCAACCATGGACACGACAATTGCTCGGGCGTGCGCAAAGCCGTGCTCCGGTGCGCGGTGTCATTCAATGCCGTGCTCTGGTGCGCGGCGTCATTCAGATGCCGTGCTCTGATGCTCGCCGTCATTCACTGGTGCGCTGTGTCATTCATGGGACGCGCGGCACCGTTCACTCCGGATGCGCGACGCCCGACCGTTCACCCGACGCGGTACGCAGAACTCCCTCAGCGCCGGCCCCAGGGTGATGGCCCGGGTGCGTTGCCCTACCCGCCAAAACTCACAGCGAATGGCGTCCAGTTGGCACAGACTCCACACAGCGGGCACTGGCCGAAGCACTCCAACCTCACCTGGATGTGGGACCGAATCGCCGCGTTCCACGCACGCACGTGCCCCTCCCCGAGCCCCGATCACCGCGGCAGTCCACGCTCGCCTTCGGGCGACCGTCACCGCCCGTCTCCACAACACCCCAGAGCAGCTCAACCCGCCGCAGCGAGGACCAGAGGAAGAACCGCTTCGCTGCCGGCCCGGCGTAGGAGGCGGGCGGCGACAGCAAGGGTCCAGCCCGAGTCCGTGTAGTCGTCCACGAGCAGGACAGGCCCCGGGGAACCCGCCAGGGCGGCAGCCAGTTCCTCGGAAACGGCGAACGTGTCGGCCAGTGTCCGCAGGCGCTGAGCCGAGTTGCTGCGCCGCGCAGCATGCGCGCCACCCGGTCCCGTGTACATCAGGGTCCCCAGATACGGCAGGCGGCCGATGGTCGCGATGCCCTGGGCGAGGGAACCGACCAGTTGCGGACGGGCCAGGGACGGTACGGCGACGACACCCACCGGCCGGGCGGAGGCGTCCGGCACGTTCGGTGCCCAGCCGCCCGGTGAGCGCGCCCAGTCGGCGAGGACCGCGACCGCGGCCTGCAGGACGTCGTCAGGGACCGGGCCGTCGGGGGCGTTCTCGGCCAGCAGGGGCCGCAGGCGGTTGCCCCAGCCGATGTCCGAGAGTCGGCCCAGCGCCCGCCCGGTCGAGCACTGCTCCTTGGCCGGGATGCGGCCCTTGAGGTCGATACCCAGTGCGGGCATCCCCGTCGGCCACATCCGGCGCGGCTCGACCTCCGCCCCCGGGCGATCCAGCTCCTTCGCCGCCCCCGTCAGAGCCTCGGCAGAGACCGACGAAGCGATCCAGGTGCCCGCGCAGTTGTCACAGCGGCCGCACGGAGCGGCTCCCTCGTCGTCCAGCTGCAGGCGCAGGAACTCCATCCGGCACTGTGTCGTGCTCACGTACTCCCGCATGGCCTGCTGCTCGGCAGTTCGCTGCCGCGCCACCCACGCGTACCGATCAGCGTCGTACACCCACCGCTCGCCGGTGGAGATCCAGCCGCCCTTCACCCGCTTGACCGCCCCGTCGACGTCGAGGACCTTGAGCATGGTCTCCAGCCGGGTACGCCGAAGATCCACCGCAGCCTCCAGGGCCGGCACCGACAGCGGGCGTCCCGCCTCCGCCAGCGCCGAGAGGGTCTGCCGGACCTGTGCCTCGGGCGGGAAGGCCGTATCGGCGAAGTAGCGCCAGATGGCCTCGTCCTCCTTGCCGGGCAGCAGCAGGACGTCCGCGTGCTCGACGCCTCGGCCGGCGCGGCCGACCTGCTGGTAATAGGCGATCGGCGACGACGGCGAGCCGAGATGCACCACGAAGCCCAGGTCCGGCTTGTCGAATCCCATCCCCAGCGCCGACGTCGCGACCAGCGCCTTGACCCGGTTCGCCAGCAGGTCGGACTCGGCCTGCAGCCGGTCCGCGTTCTCCGTGCGCCCCGTGTACGAGGCCACCTGGAAGCCGCGCTGCCGCAGGAACGCGGTGGCCTCCTCGGCTGCGGCCACCGTGAGCGTGTAGATGATCCCGGAACCCTGCAGCTCGTCCAGGTGCTCGGCCAGCCAGGCCAGACGGTGCGCGGCGTCAGGCAACTGCACCACGCCCAGCCGCAGGCTCTCCCTCTCCAGCGAGCCGCGCAGCACCAGGGCCTCACCGGCGCCGGTCCCCAGCTGCTCGGCGACGTCCGCCGTCACGCGGGCATTGGCGGTCGCCGTGGTCGCCAGCACCGGAACCCCGGGGGCCAGCGCGGCAAGCATCGCCCGGAGCCGTCGGTAGTCGGGCCGGAAGTCGTGGCCCCAGTCGGAGATGCAGTGCGCCTCGTCGACCACCAGCAGGCCGGTGGTGGCGGCGAGCTTGGGCAGCAACTGCTCGCGAAAGTCCACGGAATTGAGGCGTTCGGGGCTTACGAGGAGTACGTCGGTCTCACCGCGCTCGACCTCCCCGTAGATGGTGTCCCATTCCTCGGGGTTGGCCGAGTTGATGGTCCGCGCCCGGATACCGGCCCGCGCCGCCGACTCGACCTGGTTGCGCATCAACGCCAGCAGCGGGGAGACGATCACCGTCGGGCCGGCACCACGTCGGCGCAGCAGAGCGGTGGCGACGAAGTACACCGCCGACTTGCCCCAGCCCGTGCGCTGCACCACCAGGGCACGACGGCGCTCCTCCACCAGGGCCGCCACCGCCTGCCACTGGTCCTCCCGCAGTCGGGCCGAACCGCCGGGGGCGCCGACGAGCTCAGCGAGGATGGCATCGGCTTCAGTACGGAGCTCCAGATCGTCCATGTCTCCATGCAACCCGATGCCACTGACAATCAGCCACCTCACCCGGGGCAACAGGCGCTCACGGACCGTTGACGGAGCGCGGTGGGCATCAAAGACCTGGTTGTGCAGGTGGCCCCATGCGTCGCACAGTGACGCGCTGGGTAGGGATATAACCCTCGCACCACCAGATATCGGTCGGTGGCCCCAATTGCTCGTTGCCGCATTCAGGTTCGACAGGAAGAATTGAAGTCCGCTCCCCGCACGGCTCGTCCGTGATCCGGTAGGGCTCTGCTGCGGCGTGCGCTCCCCCGATTCCGACCTCGCCCGCAGTGTGGGCGCGTAGCCGAAGGGAGGACCGTGACCTTCGGATTCGCTCCGTCCTCTGCAGCATCCGTGTCGACGTCAGCCGACCCGTCCACCGCATCCACCAACCCGCTGGCCCGCATGCTCGAACCAGCGGAGTGGGCCGCCGCGGGCATCCCGCTTCTGCGCAATCCCCGCGAGGTCGTCAGCGGTCTGCACTCCCGGCACCGCCCAGGGCCGACGACCGCGATCGTGGCCGTCCTCGACGCCGAGGAGCGCCTGCGGGCGAGTGCCTCGTTCACGCGTCGGCCGTCCCCGGCGGATGGCTGGATGTTCCGCAACGCGCTGCTCGCCCAGCTCCGCCGCGTCATCCCGCACGACTTGCGGCGCCGCACCCCCGTGCGCACCGCCGTCCTGCTCTACTGCCGCGAGGGCGACGCCCGTTGGACGGAGGAGGACGGCGCGTGGATGTGGGGCCTGCGTGACGCCTGCACCCTGCACGGACTGCGCTGCGGCGCGTACATCACGCTGACCCGGGACGGCTGGCAGGTCCTCGGCGAGGGCCGTGGCGGCCGCCGCCCCAACACCGACTCGGCGCCGGAGCCCTTCGCCACGTCCGAGTCACCGCTCCCGCTGCCCCGCACCGGGGGCGCGGCCTCAGAGGTCCTACGGCGCGCGGCGGCTCGCTGAGGGCGCCCGCAGGAGTCTTCGACCAACGGCCCGCAAGGGTGCTCGACCGACGCCACGGTCGAGCCGCACACTGCACGCCATACGCCGCACGCGATACGACTGCCCAAGGCAGACGAGGACCCGACACGGACCGCCAAGCCGCTGCGAGTGCCACGCGCAGTCGCCGAGCAGCCACCACGCAGGCACCGCGCGACCACCGGACGAAACCCGCCCAGCTCACGCCGTGAACACAGGGCTTCCGTGCACTGACACCACGGAAGCAGCATGCGCCTGGTGATCGGCCGGCCCTCGCGATGGAAACCCCCACGCCGACTCACCCGTACGGCGTGAACTGACACTCCGATCCCAGAACCGACCGGCCTGCGCACAGCGCGCTTCCCATCCCTCCGAGCACGCCGGACCGCCCGCCGTGCAGACGCCGCCAGAACGGCCCTCGCCCCCGGTGTCCTGCGGAGTTTCCGTCAGGACGAGCCGGAACGGCTCAGACGCCCACGCCCAGCACCGAGTTGATCCGCTGCGGGTCACCGCAGACGATCAGCAGGGCACCGGCCCGGCCAAGGGCCAGAGGCAGGGCGTTGGCAGCGGCAGTGTCCGGACCGCCATTGACGGCCACCACGACCACCGGACGCGGCGCGGCACGGTCGGCGACGGAGGCATCGGCGTAAAAGACGTCGTCACCGGCGTCGTGCTGCGCCCAGTAGGAGGCTTCGCCGAAGGACAGCTCGTGGGCGGCCCACGGGTGCTGTTCACCGGTGGTGATCACCAGTACGTCGCTGGGGGCGCGGCCCGACTCCAGGAGCAGGTCGACGGCCTCCTCGGCAGCGTCGAGCGCGCCCTCGAGCGAGGCCGGGATCAGCTGGATCTGCGGGGCCGCCGCAGCCGGAGCGGCGGCGGGAGCAGCCGGACTCGACGGTCCGGGCTTGGCCACGGCCACGTCACGCGGCGAACGTTGCACCGGCGGCGCGGGCCGCACGGGCCCGGGTCGGCCGGGACGCGACGGAGCCGCGGGGCGGGGGCCGGGTACGGGACGAGGGGTCGGCGCGGTGCGGCCGCTGGCCGGCGTAACGCGGGGACCCTGGGCACTCTCGTGAATCTGAGGCTCCTCGGGAATGAGAGGCATGAGCTGATATTTATCAAACGCTGGTGCGGCTCGCATGGCCGGGTGGCACACAAGTGCGAGCGGAATCGTCAGAAGTCGAAGCCGAGCTGCCCCTCGATCTCCGGAACGCTTCCTTCCACCCAACTGCGGACCTTCTTGAGGTGCCGCCACTGGGGCAGCGCATCAAGATACGCCCACGACAACCGGTGGTACGGGGTGGGCCCCCGCTCCGCCAATGCGGCCTTGTGCACGGGCGACGGATACCCGGCGTTGTCCGCAAAACCGAAGTCTGCATGGTCGATACCCAGTTCGGCCATCATTTTGTCGCGCTGCACCTTGGCGATCACCGAGGCCGCCGCGACCGCCACACACGACTGGTCACCCTTGATGACCGTCCGTACCCTCCAAGGGTTCCCGAGATAGTCATGCTTCCCGTCGAGGATCACCGCGTCGGGTCGGACCGGCAGGGCCTCCAGGGCACGCACCGCGGCGAGCCGCAGCGCTGCGGTCATCCCCAGGGCGTCGATCTCCTCAGGAGAGGCATGCCCGAGGGCGTACGAGGTCACCCACGTCCGCAGCAGGTCGGCGAGCTCGGTGCGCCGCTTTACGGTGAGCAGCTTGGAGTCTGTGAGGCCTTCGGGGGGTCGGCGCAGTCCGGTGATCGCAGCGCAGACACTGACGGGGCCGGCCCACGCACCGCGCCCCACCTCGTCGACACCGGCAATGATCTTCGCTCCGGTCGTGGCTCGGAGGGAGCGCTCGACGGTGTGAGTAGGCGGTTCGTACGGCATGGCGCCCTTAGCGTACGCCGCCCGGAACCGGCTTCGACACCCTGGTTCACCGAAGCCACCTCCGAGCCGGTCCAGCCGCGGTTCAGCGGGCCGCCGGGCGGAGCAGTGGAAGCATCAACTGATCGACCATCTCCTCGAGATCTCGATCATTCCATTCGCTCATGCACATCTTCGATCGGTACATCATCATCGCCGGAATGGCGTCGAAGACATAGCCGTTCGCCGCGTCGGCCCGCACCTCTCCCCGCTCAATTCCACGGTTGACGACCTCTCGGAGCAACGCGATCGTCGGCTCCACGACCCCCTCGAAGATCACCCCGTGAAAGCGCTGAGCCTGGAGGCTGTCGCATTCGTGAATCACCGACCGCAGCGCGAAACCGGGCCGCGAGAACATCGCCTCCCGCGCATGCCGGCACAGCTCGAGCAGGTCTTCGCGCACGCTCCCGAGGTCGGGAGCCGACGCGAAGTTCGGCAGCCCGGCCCGCAGCGCATCGGCGACGAGCTCCTCTTTGGAAGGCCAGCGCCGATAGACGGCGGCCTTCCCGGTCTGGGCACCGGCCGCCACGCCCTCCATCGTGAGGCCGTTCCATCCGACCGTACTGAGCTGCTCCAGCGCGGCATCGAGGATCGCGCGTTCGAGCGCGGCGCCACGGCGACGGGGAGAGGCCGCCTGAGCGGGGGCGGCCGTCCAGCGCGAGGTAACCATCTGAGCGTCTCCAACAAACAAGCGAAGCGGGGATTTCGGGGACACGGGAACTCCACGCGGCGACTACGGGGAGACAGACCGCGCGACAACAACATAAGTGAACGCTTGCGTTCACTACTGGGGACTCACTACGGTTGACGCGACAGTGAACGCGAGCGTTCACTAAGGCACTTGTGGGGGACCCATAGTGACAACCTCTCAGTTGATCAAGGATCAAAAACCAGGTGCGGCCCGCCGGGAGGGGCATCCCGGCATCGCGCTCACCGTCATCGCGGCCTGCCAACTCATGGTGGTACTCGACGCGACGATTGTGAACATCGCGCTCCCGCACATTCAAAATGCCCTCAACTTCAGCACCACCGACCTCACGTGGGTCGTCAGCGCCTACACGCTCACCTTCGGTGGCCTGCTGCTTCTCGGCGGTCGCGCCGGTGACATCCTGGGCCGCCGCAGGGTCTTCATGACCGGCATCCTGCTGTTCACCCTCGCCTCCCTGCTCGGTGGATTCGCGCAGGAACCGTGGCAGTTGCTGGCCGCCCGCGTGCTCCAGGGCGTGGGTGGCGCGATCGCGTCGCCCACCTCGCTGGCGCTCATCACCACGACGTTCCCCGAAGGCCCGGAGCGCAACAGGGCGTTCGGCGTCTTCGCCGCCGTCTCCGCGGGCGGTGGCGCCATCGGTCTGCTCGCCGGCGGCATGCTCACCGAATGGCTCGACTGGCGGTGGGTGCTCTTCGTCAACGTGCCGATAGGTGTCCTGATAGCGGTGCTCACGCCGCTGTACATCAGCGAGTCCGAACGGCACTCCGGACGCTTCGACATCGCGGGCGCACTGACCTCGACCGCGGGTATGGCCTCCCTGGTCTACGGCTTCATCCGCGCGGCGGACGAAGGCTGGC
This sequence comes from Streptomyces sp. R11, assembly GCF_041051905.1. Taxonomy (NCBI): domain Bacteria; kingdom Bacillati; phylum Actinomycetota; class Actinomycetes; order Kitasatosporales; family Streptomycetaceae; genus Streptomyces; species Streptomyces sp. R11. Next base: position 6,827,629 of record NZ_CP163432.1, on the reverse strand, counting down.
GGGACAGCCTGACCATCGGGTCGTTCGGCGCGGCGGTGGTCCTGCTGGTGGCCTTCGCGTTCATCGAGTCGCGGGCCAAGGAGCCCATCACGCCGCTCAGGATGTTCGCCGACCGCAATCGCTCGGGCACGTACGTGATCATGCTCAGCCTGGCCGCGGCCATGTTCGGCATGTTCTTCTACATCGTGCTGTTCGTGCAGAACGTGCTGCAGTACAGCCCGATCGAGGCCGGTCTCGCCTTCCTGCCGGTGACGGTCGTGATCGCCGTCGGAGCCGGCCTGTCGCAGCGATTCCTGCCCGTGCTCGGCCCGAAACCGTTCATGCTCGTGGGCTCGGCGCTCACGGCGACCGGGCTGGCCTGGCAGACCCTCATCAGCGCCGACAGCTCGTACGTCGGCGGAGTCCTCGGCCCGATGCTGCTGTTCGGCTTCGGCATGGGACTGAACTTCGTGACACTGACGGTCACCGCGGTCTCCGGTGTCGCCCAGCATGAGGCCGGCGCCGCGTCCGGCCTTCTCAACGCCACGCAGCAGGTGGGCGGTTCGCTCGGCCTGTCCATCCTGACGACGGTCTTCGGATCGGCCAGCAAGGACGAGGCGGAGAAGCAGTTGCCGAAGTTCATGGCGGAGGGATCGGCCGAGCAGAAGGCGGAGTTCGCCAAGACGCAGCAGTTGCCCGGCCCATGGGGACACGAAGTGCTCACCCAGGGCATCTCGACCGGCTTCGTGGCCGCCGCCGCGATGGCCGTACTCGCCCTGGCCACCGCTTGGTTCGTGATCCGGGTCCGCAAAAGCGATCTGGATGCCCTCGCCGGTACGGCGGGGCCGATGGCCGGCTGACCCGGCAGGGCCCTCGAAGGGCCGCGGATGGCCGGACCGGGTCCGGGAGACCAACGGCGAGGACGACGAGCCGGCCATCCGCACCACCCTCACACCGCCCGGCGCCGGGCAGGCGCCGCTGGGGCGGCGGAGTCGAAGCCCGTCCCACGCGGCAACCGCCGCGCACATGCCGGCGAGCCCGCGCGCGGAGGCGACGCCGCCCGCCGAGGCGGGACCCGAGACGAGCAGCACGCCCAGCACCGACATGAACCCCATTGCTCCACCCCCTGCACCCCTCGCGTGACACCTGCTCGTGCCGCTCCAGCGGTCGCACAACAACTGTCACGACAACGGCTCGACGGTCACGCAGAGTTCCCGTCAAGCACAGAAAGTCATTGAAGGTCCGCGGCCTCAGCCCAACAAGGTTCCGACCGGGTAGCTGAACGGGGCTACGCCGACGTCGGTGCCCACTCCGGGAGTGCCTCGGTCCGCTCCGCCCACTCGGCCGGCACCGCCCCGGCCTTCCCGGAACCGATCACGCCGCCCACGATCGCGCACGTGGTGTCCACGTCGCCGCCGACCTGCGCGGTCGTCCAGAAGGCCCGCTCATAGTCGCCGAGGGCCCGAGCGGCCGACCAGAGAGCGAAGGGCACGGTGTCGTGGGCCGTCGTACGCCGTCCACAGCCCAGTACAGCCGCGACGGTGGCCGCGTCGGCGTAATCGAGCATGTCTCGCGCGCGTCGAAGGCCCGCCCCGACTGCGCTCTTCGGGATGAGAGCGATGACGTCGTCGAGGAGCGATTCAGGGCTGGGCGGACCACCGGGAGCGGCGGCGAGCGCGGCAGCCCCGGCAACGGCCATGGCGCCGACGACGGCCTCGCGATGCTGATGCGTGGGGTAGGCCGAGATCTCTGCCTGGTGGGTCGCCTGCTCCGGGTCGTCCGCGTACCAGGCACCCAGCGGAGCGATCCGCATCGCGGCGCCGTTGCCCCAGGAACCCTGTCCGTTGAAGAGCGCGGCCGACAGCTCGCGCCAGTCACCGCCCTCCCGGACCAGGCGCAGCAGCCGGTTGACCGCGGGGCCGTAGCCCCGGTCGAAGTCGTGGTGCTCGGCGAAGGAGCGGGCCAGAGCGTCCTGGTCGATGCGGTGGTGGGTGGCCAGGACGGCGACCACGGAGCAGGCCATCTCCGTGTCGTCCGTCCACTGCCAGGGGCCGGACGGCAGTTCCCGGCGCTTCAGCAGCGGGTAGTTCACCGGGACGAAGAACTGCGAGCCCAGGGCGTCTCCCACGGCGAGTCCGCGCAGGCTGGCGAGGGCGCGGTCCAGGCGCCCTTCGGGGGAGGAATCAGCGGTCATCGCCCTGCCACTCTATCCGGTGATCCCGTACGGTTCCGGATCTCGCCAGCGTTCGAAAGGCCGGTCAAGCGTGTACTTGCCGTCGTCCCCGAGAACGAGCATCCGCATCTCCGCGTTCCCCGGGTTCGACAGCGACTCGAATTCCGCGACCGTCCAGTGGAACCAGCGCATGCAGAACAGGCGCATCGCCAGACCGTGGGTCACCAGCAGCACGTTCGGTGGATGGTCGGGCGCCTCGAAGCTGCGGAACAGGCTCTCCAGGAAGCCACCGACCCGGTCGTACACGTCGGCGCCGGACTCCCCCTGGGCGAAGCGGTAGAAGAAGTGGCCGTATGCGTCCCGGTAGGACTTCTGGAGACGTACGTCGTCGCAGTCCTGCCAGTTGCCCCAGTCCTGCTCACGCAGCCGGGGCTCCTCACGCACGCGTATCGCCTCGGGGTCCAGGTGGAAGGCGCGCAGCGTTTCGTGCGTGCGGCGGTAGGGCGAGACGTACACGCTGACCCGCTCGCGGCCGAACACCTCCCGCAACCGTTTACCCGTCTCCTCGGCCTGGCGCCAGCCGCGCTCGGTCAGGGGCAGAGCATGGTCGGGCTCACGCTCGTACACGGTGTCATCAACATTGCCCGTTGACTCGCCGTGCCGGACAAGGACGATGCGCCGTGGTCGTGCCATGCCAAAACCCTAGATCGGTTGAGGCCCGATCGTGGACTCGTGCGGGCCTCATACGGCGTAGGTCACACATTTCCTGTAGCAGCGGCCACACCAGGACGCACGAATGGTGAGTCCGGAAATCAAACCGTCCAGTTCGATTCGAGCTCGACGATGTCGCCCGTGAGGGCCGCGACGTCCGCTTCCGTCTGTGCCCGCAATGCCAGTCGCTCCACGCGTTCAGTGCGGTACTTACCGTGCTCCGCGGCAGACCTCCACATCGACAACACCAGGAACTCATGGCCCGGCGCCTCGCCAAACAGTCCGCGGATCATGCCCGGGGAGCCGGCCATCGCCGGGTTCCAGACCTTCTCCTGCATGAGCGTGAAGTGCTCGGCTCGGTCTTCGTGGACACGGCAGTGGGCCACTCGGACAAGGTCCGCGTCGGTGAAGCGCGGCTCGAAGCCGGTCTTCACGTCGAAGCGGTAGTCGAAGAGCTTGACCTGCATGTCCTTGTAGGTGCCCGACTGGGCCGCGGCCAGTCTGTCGTGGGAGCGCGCCATGAAGGAGTCGTAGAAGGAACGGCTCTCCCAGAACGAGAAGACATGCGCGACCCCCTGCCGCCCCCGGCTCCAACCCCCGCCCTGCCCCCGAAATCCCGGCTCCCCCGGAAGCCCCGCCCACTTTCGCTGCCCCCGCTCGAAGCCGCGGCGGTCCACCACGGTGCAGCGAATCCACTTGACCAGCACCGCGCCATGGTAAGGCCACGGAGCGTGGCGCCGGTCACGCTCGGCAGGAGTGCTCTTCGGCGTACGTTGCCCCGCGCGTGGCAGGATGGACAACCGGCCTTGTCTGCTGGGCAGTTCAGGCTGAGCCATAAGCGCAACGGGGAAGGGGAAGCCCGGTGAACGCCATCAACAAGGGGATCCGGAAGGTCGAGATCTCGCTCAAGTGGGATCCGAGTCCGGCGGGTGATCCGCCCACCGACCTGGACCTCGTCGCCGCGACCTACCTGGCGAGCGATCCGTACGGCGATCCCGCCTACGTAGTGCACTTCGACAGCCGCTCTCCCGACGGCACCATCTATCTCAACCGGGACAGCCAGGACGGCAAGGGCTTCGGCTGGGACGAGGTCCTGACCGTGGAGCTGGACCGGCTCGACGTTCGGTACGCGCGCGTGATGGTCGGTGTCGCCATCCAGCAGCGTCCCGATCAGCGCACGTTCGTGAGCGTCATCAATCCGGCCCTGCGCATCCGTGAGGGCTACACCGTCATGGCCGAGGACGACTTCGGTGGCGTCCTCGGGTCGACCGCGGCCACGGTCGCCGAGTTCGTACGCGAGGGATCGAGCTCGTGGGAGTTCCACCCCGGCATCCACGGTTTCGAGGACGACCCGGCTACGTTCACGGCGACCATGGGCAAGATCCGCCGGCCCTGAGCCTCGCTCGTACGTTCGTCGGTGCATCCGGCGAAGAAAGTCCTACGGAAAGAGGGGCGCCGAAACGTGGTCGGCGCCCCTCCCACGGACTCCCGTCAGGGCACCTCAGGGTCTGCCCGCAAACGCCCGCAGCCGCGACCGGGCGCTGCCTCGATGAGCCGGACCACCCACGGGTCCTTGGCGGTCAGGCCGGGAAGCGCTCGGGCCACGGATACCCCAGTTGGCCGGCGAACTCGCGCGAACCACCGCAGACGTGACCGATCGCCCTGGGATCCTGTGAGAGGAGTTCCTGCAACATCCGGTCGGCCTGCGCTACGGGGGCATCGTCGGTGACGGACAGGGCGATACGGAATTGCAGCCAGGGCCGCTCATCACGGCTGGTCGGCTCACCCGGCTGGAAGAAGAAGACGACTGTGACGCGGTCGCGCTCCCAGGGCAGGGCACTGGCCCAGGCCAACTCGCACTCCCAGCGATCCAGCCACCGTGTCTGCTGACGGAGGCCCTCTTCCAGAAGCCTGGCGATGGTGCGGGCCGGCCATTCCCAACTGTGGTCAGCGACTGCGCGCTGAACCTCGGCTTCGTATTGCCGCGCGTCGAATCGGTACGCGGGAAGATCCAGCTCGTCATCATCCGGGTTCCGCCAACCGTGCCATACGACGGTCGCATCCTCACGCGTGATCGTCACAAAGACGGCGCCGCAACACCCCTCCGTGCAGTCGGCTTCAGCAAGCCGGACCTCTTTGGGCTCAAGCGAGGGCATCAGCGGGCTGGAGGGCGAAAGGAGGTGCCGAGGGTCCTCCGCCGGGCCCTCGTCGAAGGCCGTGGCCAGGATGTCCTCGCCATCGATGATCGGTCGGACCTCGACTGCGCCTCCGCGCTGAGCCGGCTCCGGCGTGACGACTTGGAGAGCGATGTGATTCATCTTGGACGGCACGCCATGATGCTCCGTGATCCACCGTCGCCTGTCACATGCTTTGTTCGCCGCTGGTCGCACGGTGAAGGGGACCGACCATCGGCCGGTCCCCTTCAAGACCTGCAGTCAGGTTCAAAACCTGCAGGTCAGGCGAATTCGCGAGTCACGTCGGATGTTGTATCCGACGTGACTCCGCCTTTGTTACTGGCGCAGAGCACTTATTCCTGGTGTGCGCTATTCCTCGACCTGTGGCCGGTCGATCCCGACCGGCCGAGTGCCTGCGCCGTCACTCCCGCCGGGCCCGCCCTCTCGCGGGAAACGTCGCCCGCGACGGCACTCCGGCCTATTGAATGGCAGGCCAGACCTGCAAAACATGAGGCGGCGGAGGAGCCATGGGCGAGACCGAGAACACGCAACTGATGCAGCGCATCTTCACCGGGCTGGCGGAAGGGGACGGTCGGCCTCTCGCCGACAGTCTCGCCGACGACTTCCGCTGGACGATCATCGGTACGACGAGCTGGTCTGGGACCTACGAGGGTAAACAGACCGTCCTCAACGAGCTGTTCCGGCCGCTGCTCGCCCAGTTCGCGGACACGTACACGAACACCCCACAACGTTTCATCGCCGCCGGCGATTGCGTCGTCGTGGAGTGCAGAGGTCGCGCCACAACCACGGATGGGAAGCCCTATCACAACACGTACTGCTGGGTTTGCCGGATCGAGGACGGAAAACTGCAAGCACTGACCGAGTACTGCGATACCGACCTCATAGCGAGAACACTTGGGGCACCGGGCGACACGAAGCGTCGATAACCACGACAGCCGAGAGGGGAAGCCGGCATTTCGCCGACTTCCCCTCTCGGTCCGTCACTTCACGCCTGAAAGGCGCTCACATTACTGGCGCAGGGCACTTATTCCGACGGTGCGGTATTCCCTGGGATCACCCCACCGTGCCAGTCCCATCGGCGTGAGTGGCCGCTTGGTCGGAGTCTGTCGCGGATCCGTCGTGTCGCGACGCCACCAGAGCCAGGGCACCGATAGCGATCAGTGACCAGCCGCCTGAGATGGGCTCCATCAGTGACACCGGGATTCCGAGCGCCAGCAGGATCCATCCGGTCTCTGTGGGCACCGTATTCGTGACGATCACGGTTCTCCTGGTGAGCAGACCGAGACCGAGGAAGGCCATTCCGCTGATCATGAACCACAGGGTCATCATGCGGGCGTCGTCGTCGTTGCCGACGGTGTTCCACAGACCGTCGGAGACGATGCCGCGCCAGTGTGAGCCGGCGGCGCCCACGCCCACCATCATGTGCACGGTGGCGGCGGCGATTATCAGGCGGGGCACCCAGCGGTGGAGCCCTGGGGTGTCAGGCTTGCGCGCTTCCGGATACACGGAGGTCCTCATGACGGTGTGATCCTTTCTCAGGCACTGAGTGATGAGCGTGCGCCCGCGTTGGTCGTGGTGGTGACACCAGGTGGCGGAAAGGGCGGATGAGGCTGAAGTAGCGCCGTCCGATCCAGCGGTGGCACTTGGCCCCGGCCACCACCTCGAACCTGACGTGAGCGCCTGCCGATGGCGGTTCGGGGGTGGCGTCGACGATGTTCATGACATGGCCTCTTCGACGGTGGCGGCCCGGGCACCGGTCGGCCCACAAGACGCAGGCGGTCGGTCAGTCCAGAAGCGGAAACAGCAGTTCATACATGCCGCGCTTCTCTGCAGGCGGGAGCGGGGGCATCAGGTGCGCACCCCCGATCAGCACCAGATACAGCAGCTTGGCCAGCTTGTCCGGGGTGGCATGACCGGCCTCTTCGCACAGCCCTCGCAGATATTCGATCCGGGTCGCGTCCACCCGCTCCTGTACCGCTGCCGCTTCGGGAGCCTGTTTCGCCCAGGCCCGCATCGCGATTTCCAACTCCGGACCGGTGTCCTTGATCGCTTCCGCGACGAGCCGGCTCAGCCTTTCCCGCGCCGCGAGCGCGCTGGCCCCTTCCACTGCATCGATGATCGCCATCGTGTGCTCGGCCTCGAAGTAGCCGAGCAACCGGGTCCGATACTTCGGCATCGATCCGAAGTGGTGGTAGAAGGCACCCTTCGACCTGCCCATTCGCTCACACAGTCGATCCAGTGTCACCGCTGGGGCACCCTGCTCGGCCAACAACGCCAGCCCCTCCTCCAGCCACGCCCGTTCGCCCGCGGTTCCCATGACCACCTCGCTCCATACCAAAAGGTTTGGCATGGCAGCCTAGCAACCACGTGCGGATTCAAGGTACTTGGGGCCAGAGATTCGCGGACGCATGCAGCGCAGAGATCGTCGGCTCACGCTGTTACGTTCGATGCAACGATGCATCGGATATGAGCGAGGGCGGGTGCCAGATCTCTCCGACACCCGCCTTGACCTGGAAGGTCATCCCCGAAGTACGCCCAAGGTACTGGCGCAGGCCACTTGTTCTGGACGTGCGGTATTCCGGGGTGGCCGTTGATCAATTCCGCGTGTCCCGTTTGCGGGCAGCGACGTAGTCAGTCCAGTCGCGCTTGGCGAAGTTCGACCACCGGACGGCGTTGTCGACGCTGGTGCCGGTGAGGTCCGCGAGGACGGATGCCGGCAAGTTCGCGGCCAGAGCCAGGCGTGCAGTGTTGCGGCCAGCAAGCCCGTTGAGGCCGTACTCGCGGAACTTCAGACTGAGGTAATCCACGCGCAAGGGGCGCGCTGGGGCTCTGCCCAGGCATGAGCCAGGGGCGTGTGTCCGCAAGTTGGTTCAACCGCCAGCGAGTCTCGGACTGATCACGCAGGCGCCGGACGATGTGCGCCAGTTTCGGCGGCAAGTGTAGTCGTCGGCCACTGAGGTCAATCTGAAGCGACGCCCCATCGTCGACGATGTCGTCCTTGGTGAGCTGCAGAACCCTTGAGCCCTGGAGTCCGAAAAGCAGCATGAGTGCGCCTGCGACCCGCACCCAGAGGGAGAGCCCTTCGTCACCGATGCATCGGCGTAACTGGGCCACCCGCTCGGAGTCTTCGATGAAGGTGACGGGATGGGCTCTGCCGGGAAGTGGGACCTTAAGGTCGCCGATGAGGTCGTGCTTGCGGGCCCAAACGATGAAGGCCCGGATGTTCTGTCGGGTGCTAGTTCCCTCGACCAGCCATCGGTCGAGGTCAGACTGCGTGAAATCGCCTAGGGTAATGCCCTGTTGGTCGAGCCAGGCGAGCAGTTCCAGCGTGCGTCGAAGGCGTGAGCGGAGGATGCTCTCCGTGCCTCCCTGGACACGTTTCCCTCCGCGCCGGTGGTGAGCTTGCCTGAGGCGGCGCAAGAGGAACCAATGGGCGAACGGAGCCGCGGTCTTCCGGTGGTGCTCAGGAGCGGTAGCCAGCAGTTGTTCGACCCAGACTGGCTGCCTCTCAAGGTATTCGTCGCGGAGCGGCAGGACACCGGCGGTGACCAGGAGTTCGCGGGCGTAGTGCGTCGCATGTGTAACGGGGAATTCGTCCAGGCGCTCATGGGTGATGGGCTCGCCGCTTGCAGCCAACTCCATCAGCAGGCGAGGAGCTTTGCTGCGGTCGAGCCAGCTGAATAGGCTGCGCGGCCGATCGGCCGCGCAGAGCGCCTGCCTCACCAGCTCAAGATCGGGATGGATAGTGCCGTCGTCTGCACTGAGGAGATCGGTGAGGCGCTCGGTCAGAACGCAGCGAGAACAGCATCCTGCCTGGTAGAGATCTCCACTGCGACCACACTTCCGACACGTGTAGGTCAGATCGACTCCCACGCAGGGACCGCAGAGCGCCTCGTCCGCAGGGTTGAGCCCGATAAGCGGGCGCCGCTCACCGCAAGCAGTGCAAGAGGCTGGTTGGGAACGAACGTATTCGTAACACGTCCGACAGACGGGTCCCATGGGCCATTCCGCGTGGACCGGCCGTGATCTCGAACAACGGGAGCACGGTCGGCGGAGCCGAGGTCGGCATTGCTGGCAGATCGGCATCCCAGATGCAATCCGGTCGCAGGGGCGGTGGCGACCACAGGTCGCGCAGACCGCGGTCTGCGGCCGGTAGCAGTGCGGGCAAAGATCGGGTTGCTCGCCCCTGGCTCGCTGCATGATGCTGATAGAGCCGCATTTTCCGCAGGCCCGCTCAGGCTGTTGGTAGCACCGGCGACAGACCGGGCCTGCGTCTGTGAACGCCTGGGCAGGGGCCTTCCTTCCGCATTTGCTGCAGAGCCGATCCGGCCGAGGGGCGCACCCCTGACAGCGAACGGTTCCATCTGCCAGGCGGGCTGCGGGGCGCCGCACTCGACCACACCCGCCGCATTCCACAGCCACTTCCTTGCCGTAGCAGGAGCCGCAGAGGGCCCCTCTGGGCGACGGACGTTGATCCGCGCCACGCGCTGACAACGGATGCAGACCTCCCGACGCTGCCTTCCCGAACAGTTGGAGCAGCCACGGCCCTCCGGGATCCGGTGATCCAGATGAACCGTGACCTTGCCGCAGCCGGCGCAGGCGGGCCGCGCGACATCAGCGTGTCCCTTGTCGATCAGTGTGTGAGCAAGCCGCACCAAGGCAATCGGGAAGTCGGCTCCCGGCTGCTGTAGTGCGTAGGGGTGCTGTCGGAAGTGCTCTTCAAGCAAGTTCCAGGAACGGCCTCGAATCCGTGCTGCATCGGTGGCCTGGATCGCGTTCTCTGGCGTCAGCTCGCCGACCACCTCTGTCAAGTTGCGAGCACGATGGTGCGTGCCGCCTCCGCCTTGGGCTCTTTCATGTCAGGTCGGGTCGGCGGATCGTACTGCGCCGGACGCGCGGAAGGGCTGAGGCGTCGCCCCCGCCCGCTTTGCGAATCTTGGCGTTGACGACGTTGATGTCGATCAAGTCGTTAGGACTGCAGTCCAGAATGTCGCAGAGCGCTGCGAGGGTGTCCATCGACAGTCTTTGCGGCGTCTGAGTCACCAGGCGGAAGACCTGTTCCCGCGACAGGTGGATGCCACGTTCGGCCAGCAAGGGCACCAGGTCCGAGGTCTGGAACATGTTCTTCTCGGCCATTCGCATCCGCAGCTGCCAGGTGATCCCCATCTTCCGGATCACGGTGAGCCCTCCCATAGGTCTGCGTGACGCTCCTTCAGCACGCGCTGCAGGAGCCGATTGCGGTAGTCGTCGGAGACACCGGTGTAGATCGCCGTAGTGCTTGCGTAGGCGTGACCGACCTGGTCCTGGACGAAGCGCTCGGGGTAGTCGAACTCAATCAAGTGCGTCACGTAGCTGTGCCGCAAGGAATGCAGGTCGAGTTCATCGGGCAGGTCCGCCGATCGGCGAGCGGTGTCGAAGGCCTCGTCGAGGCGCCGGAGAGATATCCGCCCCCGCCGCTCGGTTACCCAGAGTGCGGGGTGCTTGCCCGGCTCGAAAGCCGGACGGACCTCATCGATGTACTGGTTCAGTACGTCCACAACCCAGTCCATCTCCGGGACAGTGAGCACGCTGCGACGTTTGGGTGGCCCGCCCGTGGACGCTTTGCCGTGCCGAACGAACAGGGCGCCAAAGCGCCCGTAGTCCGGTGTCTTCGGGTTTCTACGTAGATCAGCAAGATCCAGGCCACATGCCTCCCTGCGGCGCAACCCATAGGCGTACACGGTCTTGCATGGCGTCGCGCAGAGCGGCCAGGGAACCCTTGCGCCCCCGGTGACGGATTTCCGCCACCCGGGCATCCGCTGCATCGAACAGCGCCTGCACTTCGTCGTATGTCAGCGGTCGAGGACCGGATCGGCCCTCGTACTCGCTGGTGTGCACGACGGTGTTCCACTCGTGCAGGATCTGTACGGGCACCTGCCCGAAGCGGTCCGTGCAGGTGCGCGGCCAGCCGTAGCGCGCATCGGTGGTGTACTCGCAGAAGAGCCGCAGGGCGTTCTGATAGTTCCGCGCTGTCGACACAGCGAGTCGCGGGTTCCGGCTCCTGAGGTGATCGAAGAACGCCTCCGCTTCTGCCGGCGCCCACTGCCACGGGTACTGGTTGGAGAACTCTGCGAAGCGCCGGACCAGCGATACCCGCGGCTTGATCGTCGCCTTCTCGTTCAGGAAACGGGTGCGCTGCTGGCGAGCCCACCCCTGCAACATGGCCTCAAAAACGGCCGGTTCAGGATCGAGATGCACGATCCCGTCAGCGAGAACCAGGTGCGCAGCACCAGGCAAATCCACTGCTCGACTCACGTTGCATTCAACGCAACATCGTTGAATTGGTTACGCTAGAGCGCCTGACCAGCGGTCATGAGGCGGGCGACCGCCCAGGCCAGCGCCTGACCTGGGGCGGTCAGGGTCACTTCTTCTTGCTCTTGCTCGACGGCGTCTGCGACAGCGCGCTTGCCGCCGCAGACTTCTCCGCCTTGGTCGACTTCGGGTTGGCCAGGACCTTGGCCGCGGCCGAAGCAGCCTTCTTGCCCGTCTGTCTCGGGTTCTTGGGCATGATCACATTCCTTTCGTGCCACTTTGCGTTGCAGCTCAGAACGTGATGTCATGCATGCCTGCACGCGGTACAGGACGTCTCGTTCTGGCTGCGGCGATCGTCTGACTCAAAGGGTCAGACGATCGCCATTCCGGCGGCCTTTCCGCCGGAAGCTTCGACTGAGACCAGGTCACCCAACGTCACGTTGGGCATCACCGTCTCGAATCACATCAGCAATCTCGCTGGCGATCTCCTCGACCGTGTACTGAGCGGTGCTTCTCGCCAACTTGTCGGCCAGGGACGGGCTTTGGGCCATGACCTCGTCCTTGGTGATGTTGTGCCAGATGGGCAGCAGATTCTGTTGCCCCGTCACATACCTTGTCACCAAGCCGTCAAGCTCGTACTGGGGCCACCCCTTCTCGAAGAAGGGGCGCGAGAGAATTACGATGCCGAACCGGCTACTAGCCAACCCGTGGTCGATCTTGCGGCGGAGGCTGTCGCCGATCCTCAATTCGAGGACGTCGAGCCACACAGTGATGCCGGCTTCTTGCAGATACTGCGCGAGCGGGCGGGCCACTGCCTCTTTGTCCTCACTGGCATGAGAGATGAAGACATCTCGTACGGGCTCGGCCCGGCCGATGGAGTAGGGCGGCGGCTCATGTCTGATTTGGGTCAGGGAACCAGCGTTGCTCGGGCGTAGCACGGGCAGCGGCGGCGGTTCGACGGAAGCCGAGGACCTCACTCTTCCTCTGAGGCCCAGCATGTCAACGGTCACGTACCAGTGGCCGCTCCGCGGAATCGCAAGACGTACTGGACAGTGTTTTGCGAGCCCACCTGCAAAACGGGGGTTTCGTCCGGCTTTGTACTTCTGATAGTTGCTGGAGTCCATCAGACGCACATTGGCTGCACTGCCGGACAGTTCAATGACTGCGGTCGCGCCCTTGGCCTGACGGCCGAGATCGTGGACCACGTAGTCCATGATTTTTCCTCTACATCACCTTCACAGGGGACCTGTAGGGGCGGTTGCGCTGGATGCAACATTGTTGCGGGCGCTAGAGCGGCGGGTGTATCCCCAGGCCAGCCGCTACGCGGGAGGGGCGTCAGCGCGAGGCTGACGCCCCTCTCATCAGGGATTACTTGTCAGGTGAGCGTTTGCCGAGTGTTGCACTCGATGCAATTCCGCCCAGTTTCAGCTGCAGCCGCTGGTCGAGCCGCAGCCCTCGCAGATGTAGCAGGAGCCGGCCCGCTGCATCTTCGTACCGCAGGAGAAGCACAGCGGGGCGTCGGCCTGGATTCCCAGCTGCATCTCCACCAACTCGGCGCTGGTGTGCGCCTGCTGCGGAGCGGGCTTGGCTGCCTCGACCTCGGCCTTCGGCGTGGCGACGGCCTTCAGCTCCTGTGCGCGCGGCGCCGACTGGGCCAGCCCCTCGACGTCCACCTCGTCATCGCCGGCCTCGTACGAACCGGTCTCCAGGTGACGCTGACGCTCCTCGGCGGAGTGGATGCCGAGCGCGGAGCGCGTCTCGAAGGGCAGGAAGTCGAGCGCCAGGCGGCGGAAGATGTAGTCGACGATCGACTGCGCCATCCGCACGTCCGGGTCGTCCGTCATGCCGGCCGGCTCGAAGCGCATGTTCGTGAACTTCGAGACGTACGTCTCCAGCGGCACGCCGTACTGCAGACCCACCGAGACGGCGATCGAGAAGGCGTCCATCATGCCCGCGAGCGTCGAGCCCTGCTTGGACATCTTCAGGAAGACCTCGCCGAGACCGTCGTCCGGGTACGAGTTGGCGGTCATGTAACCCTCGGCGCCACCGACGGTGAAGGACGTCGTGATACCGGGACGCCCCTTCGGCAGACGCTTGCGGACCGGGCGGTACTCGACGACCTTCTCGACCGTCTCACGGATGGTGGCCTCGGCCTTCTCCGTGATCTCGGCCTTCTCCTTCTCCTTGGTCTTCGCGGAGAGGGGCTGGCCGACCTTGCAGTTGTCCCGGTAGATGGCGAGCGCCTTGACGCCCATCTTCCAGGCCTCGAAGTAGATCTCCTCGACCTCCTCGACGGTCGCCGATTCCGGCATGTTGACCGTCTTGGAGAGCGCGCCGGAGATCCACGGCTGGATCGCGGCCATCATGCGGACGTGGCCCATCGCGGAGATGGAGCGCTCGCCCATGGCGCAGTCGAACACCTCGTAGTGCTCGTGCTTCAGGCCCGGGGCGTCGACGACATTGCCGTGGTCGGCGATGTGGGCGACGATCGCCTCGATCTGCTCCTCCTGGTAGCCCAGGCGGCGCAGGGCCTGCGGGACGGTGCCGTTGACGATCTGCATCGAGCCGCCGCCGACCAGCTTCTTGAACTTGACCAGGGCGAGGTCCGGCTCAAGACCGGTGGTGTCGCAGGACATCGCCAGACCGATGGTGCCGGTCGGGGCGATGACGGACGCCTGGGAGTTACGGAAACCGTTCTTCTCACCAAGGCGCTGCACGTCCTGCCAGGCCTCCGTGGCCGCGGCCCAGACCGGCGTGTCCAGGTCGTCCATGCGGACGGCCGCGGAGTTGGCGTCGGCGTGCTGCTTCATGACGCGCAGGTGCGGCTGCGCGTTGCGGGCGTAGCCGTCGTACGGGCCGACGACCGCGGCGAGTTCGGCGGAGCGCTTGTACGAGGTGCCGGTCATCAGCGAGGTGATGGCACCGGCGAGAGCGCGGCCGCCGTCCGAGTCGTACGCGTGACCGGTCGCCATCAGCAGGGCGCCGAGGTTGGCGTAGCCGATGCCGAGCTGGCGGAACGCGCGTGTGTTCTCACCGATCTTCTGCGTCGGGAAGTCCGCGAAGCAGATGGAGATGTCCATCGCGGTGATGACCAGCTCGACGACCTTCGCGAAGCGCTCGACCTCGAAGGACTGGTTGCCCTTGCCGTCGTCCTTCAGGAACTTCATCAGGTTCAGCGAGGCGAGGTTGCAGGACGTGTTGTCCAGGTGCATGTACTCGCTGCAGGGGTTCGAGCCGTTGATACGGCCGGACTCCGGGCACGTGTGCCAGTGGTTGATGGTGTCGTCGTACTGGATGCCGGGGTCGGCGCAGGCCCAGGCGGCCTCGGCCATCTTGCGGAACAGGGCCTTGGCGTCGACCTCTTCGATGACCTCGCCGGTCATACGGGAGGTGAGGCCGAACTTGCCGCCCGCCTCAACGGCCTTCATGAACGTGTCGTTCACACGGACCGAGTTGTTGGCGTTCTGGTACTGGACGGACGTGATGTCATCGCCGCCCAGGTCCATGTCGAAGCCCGCGTCACGCAGTGCGCGGATCTTCTCTTCTTCCTTGACCTTGGTCTGGATGAAGTCCTCGATGTCGGGGTGGTCGACGTCGAGGATGACCATCTTGGCGGCGCGCCGGGTGGCGCCGCCCGACTTGATCGTTCCTGCGGAGGCGTCGGCGCCGCGCATGAAGGAGACCGGGCCGGAGGCGTTGCCGCCGGAGGACAGCAGCTCCTTGGAGGAGCGGATGCGGGAGAGGTTCAGGCCGGCGCCGGAGCCGCCCTTGAAGATCATGCCCTCTTCCTTGTACCAGTCGAGGATCGACTCCATGGAGTCATCGACGGCCAGGATGAAGCAGGCGGAGACCTGCTGGGGCTGCGGGGTGCCCACATTGAACCAGACGGGGCTGTTGAAGCTGAAGATCTGGTGCAGGAGGGCGTACGCCAGCTCGTGCTCGAAGATCTCGGCGTCGGCGGGCGAGGCGAAGTACTTGTAGTCCTCGCCGGCCTTCCGATACGTCTTCACAATGCGGTCGATCAGCTGCTTGAGGCTGACCTCGCGCTGCGGGGTGCCGACGGCACCGCGGAAGTACTTGCTGGTGACGATGTTGACCGCGTTCACCGACCAGAAGTCGGGGAACTCCACGCCGCGCTGCTCGAAGTTGACCGAGCCGTCGCGCCAGTTGGTCATGACGACGTCACGGCGCTCCCAGGCCACCTCGTCGTACGGGTGCACGCCGGGGGTGGTGTGGATGCGCTCGATACGCAGTCCCTTGGTCGCCTTGGTGCCCTTGGCGCGGGAACTCCGTGCCGGACCGCTCGCCGTCTCTGTCATGCCGCCTCCCTGTACGGGCTAAAACGCCCTGAAGTGCCCCGATGTTCCCCGTGGCACGGTGTTCTGTCTGGTGCTGCGGGCACCGTCGGATTGCCACCCGCAGCAGGTCTTCTGTCGCCGCCTCGCGGCCGGATCAGGAGGTCCGAGGACCGCGTCCGGCTCGCCCTCAGTCGGCGGCGTTGGCGGGCACGGGGACCTGTGCAGTCCCTCCGGACCCGCGGTCGTCCTCCTGGCCCCCCGTGACTGCGCGTGCGTCGTCCTCGCGGTCGTCGTCGTCCGCGGCGGTGCGTCCCGTCCCCAGCCTGAGTTCCGTGATCGCGGCCTCGAAGTCCTCGAGCGAGTCGAACGCCCGGTATACGGAGGCGAATCGCAGATAGGCGACGAGGTCGAGCTCCTGCAACGGGCCGAGTATGGCCAGCCCTACGTCGTGGGTGGTCAGCTCGGCGCTTCCGGTGGCCCGCACCGCCTCCTCGACCCGTTGGCCGAGCTGGGCGAGCGCGTCCTCGGTGACAGGCCGTCCCTGGCATGCCTTGCGCACGCCGTTGATGACCTTGATACGACTGAATGGCTCGGTGACTCCGGACCGCTTGATCACCATCAGCGAGCACGTCTCCACTGTCGTGAAACGACGGGAGCAGTCAGGACACTGGCGGCGCCTGCGGATCGACGTGCCGTCGTCAGTCGTACGGCTGTCGACGACGCGACTGTCGGGGTGCCTGCAGAAGGGGCAGTGCATAACTCCCAACCCTCCTCACAGCAGACTCAATAGCCTCGCTGGACCTCATGGGCCCCGCGAAGCAGCCCCAAGCATAGGCGATCTCCGAGCGGTCGAAGACCGGGGGGACCACAACTTCTGGGCTGCTGCTGCAATCCAACCACTAGATGTGGGGATTGGCTCATACATCGACGCCATACGCGCGTGTCGCTCGGACATCGCCAGGTGGCGTAGGGCCGGACCGGCGCGCCGCGCACTTGATGCACGGCCGTATCCCCACGGCACATACGGAGATACCGTGAGGGCCACACGGAGGGGACGTGGGACTCCCGCACAGATGAGGGTCGGTTCCAGGTTGATCCGATCCCGGATGGCAGACTGGGGCAACAACCCACGAGGTCGCCACCCCGGCGGTGAAGGGTACAACAATGGCCCCTTTTGCCCGTCGGGCAGCACGTCAGCCATACACCCAGACACACGATCACGTCAGGTGATTCGCGATTTTTCACTCGAACGTGTGTTTGGCGCAACCTTTCGAAAGCAACTACCGTTGTGCAGCAGGGAGACCATCGAGAGGGGCCGACGTGACCACCACCGCAGACAGCGCCACCATCACTGCCCAGGACCGCTCCCAGGGCCGACTCGAGCCGGTGCATGCGATGAACGAAGCCATGAGTCCCGAGGGACACAAGCGCTCCCTGCCGGGCCGACCTCCCGGCATCCGGGCGGACAGTTCAGGACTTACCGACCGGCAGCGCCGCGTGATCGAAGTCATCAGGGATTCCGTGCAGCGGCGTGGCTACCCGCCGTCGATGCGGGAGATCGGCCAGGCGGTCGGCCTGTCCAGCACGTCCTCGGTCGCCCACCAGCTGATGGCACTGGAGCGCAAGGGATTCCTGCGCCGCGACCCGCACCGCCCGCGCGCGTACGAGGTGCGTGGCTCCGACCAGGCCGCCTCCGTGCAGCCCACGGACACCACCGGCAAGCCCGCCGCGTCGTACGTCCCGCTGGTCGGCCGCATCGCCGCCGGTGGTCCGATCCTGGCGGAGGAGTCGGTCGAGGACGTCTTCCCCCTCCCCCGGCAGCTGGTCGGCGACGGCGAGCTCTTCGTCCTGAAGGTCGTCGGTGACTCGATGATCGAGGCGGCCATCTGCGACGGCGACTGGGTCACGGTACGGCGCCAGCCGGTCGCGGAGAACGGCGACATCGTCGCCGCCATGCTCGACGGCGAGGCCACCGTCAAGCGCTTCAAGCGCGAGGACGGCCACGTCTGGCTCCTCCCGCACAACGCCGCGTACGAGCCGATTCCCGGCGACGACGCGACCATCCTGGGCAAGGTGGTGGCAGTGCTGCGGCGCGTGTGACGGCTGCGGGCGAAGCCGACGGCGACGCCCTCTGACCGGGCCCCGGGACCCCTGCGCCGGTTCCGGGGCCCTGTGCTGTCCGGGCGGCCCTGCACACCGCATCAGAGCCTGGGCCGCTGCTTCACACCGTGCGCTGTGGGAACCCCGCCGTCAGCGGCCTCTGGATCGGGGGGTTAGCCTGTCGCGGCGCGCGACAGGCTAACCCCCCGATCCTCCCTTGGCTGTTCCGCCATCACTGCGGCTGCTTTTCTGCCTCTGCCTTCTTTGCCACCGCATCGATCGCAGCCAGCGACTTTCGAACCTGATTACGGTCCGTCGTGTACCAGAAGTCGGGCAGTGATGCCTTCAGGTAGCTCCCGTACCGGGCCGTGGCCAGCCGCTGGTCGAGTACGGCGACCACGCCGCGGTCCCCCGATGCCCGTACGAGGCGGCCGGCGCCCTGGGCCATCAGCAGCGCTGCGTGAGTGGCGGCGACCGCCATGAAGCCGTTGCCGCCGGCGTCCTCCACAGCCTTCTGGCGCGCGCTCATCAGCGGGTCGTCCGGGCGCGGGAACGGGATCTTGTCCATGACGACCAGCTGACAGCTGGGGCCAGGGACATCGACGCCCTGCCAGAGGGACAGCGTGCCGAAGAGGCAGGTCTGCGGGTCGGCCGCGAAGTTCTTGATCAGCTCGCCGAGCGTCTCCTCGCCCTGCAGGAGGATCGGGAACTCGGGGATGCGGGAGCGAAGCTCCTCGGCGGCCAGCTGGGCGGCCCGCATCGAGGAGAACAGGCCCAGCGTGCGACCGCCGGCCGCCTGGATCAGTTCGGTCAGCTCGTCGAGCATGTCCAGGCGGTCGCCGTCCCGCGCGGGGCGCGACAGGTGCTTGGCGACATACAGAATGCCCTGCTTGCGGTACTCGAAGGGCGAGCCGACATCCACTCCCTTCCACTGCGGGAGGTCATCGCCCTCCGTGCCCTCGGGAGCGAGGCCCAGGGAGGCACCGACGCCGTTGAAGTCGCCGCCCAGCTTCAGGGTCGCGGAGGTCAGGACGACGGAACGGTCCGCGAAGAGCTTCTCCCGCAGCAGGCCCGACACGGACATCGGGGCCACACGCAGGGACGCGCCGAAACGGTCGTGACGCTCGTACCAGACGACGTCCCACTCGGAGCCGTTCGTGATCCGCTCCGCGACGTCGTGCACGGACTCGACCGAGGCCAGCGCCTGCTTGCGGACCGCGTCCTCGTCCTGCACGGATTTGTCGCGGGTCGAGCCGATCGCGGAGATGACGGTACGGCAGGCGTCCCGCAACGCCATGAGGGCGTAGGCGAGGTCCTCCGGGATCTCCTCGAGGCGGCCCGGCAAGGCCAGTTCCATCAGCCGCTCGAAGCCCTCGGCGGCGGTCTGGAGCTGGTCGGCGGCCTTCTCATTGGCGAGCTTCGCGGCGCGGCGCACCGCGCGGTTGACCTGGCCGGGCGTGAGCTCGCCGGTGGCGACTCCAGTGACCCGGGAGACCAGCTCGTGCGCCTCGTCGACGATCAGGACCTCGTGCTGCGGGAGGACGGGAGCGCCTTCGATGGCGTCGATCGCGAGCAGCGCGTGGTTGGTGACCACGACCTCCGAGAGCTTGGCCCGCTCACGGGCCATCTCCGCAAAGCACTCGGCGCCGTAAGCGCACTTCGAAGCACCCAGGCACTCCCGCGACGAGACCGACACCTGGCCCCAGGCCCGGTCGGACACACCGGGGGTCAGATCGTCGCGATCACCCGTCTCCGTCTCGTCCGACCAGTCGCGCAACCGCAGTAGGTCCTGCCCCAACTTGCTGGTCGGCGCGGCCGCCTCGAACTGGTCGAAAAGGCCTTCGTCCTCCTCCTGCGGAACGCCCTCGTGCAACCGGTGCAGGCACAGGTAGTTCGACCTGCCCTTGAGCATCGCGAACTCGGGGCGACGGCGCAGCAGCGGGTGCAGTGCGTCGACGGTGCGCGGCAGGTCCCGCTCCACAAGTTGGCGTTGCAGAGCCAGCGTGGCCGTCGCCACGACGACGCGCTCCCCCTGCGCGAGCGCGGGCACGAGGTAGCCGAGCGACTTTCCGGTGCCGGTGCCGGCCTGGACCAGCAGATGGGAACCGCCGTCGATCGCCTCCGCGACGGATTCGGCCATGGTCACCTGGCCGGGGCGCTCCGTACCGCCGACGGCAGTGACGGCAGCGTGCAGGAGTTCGGGGAGTGGGGGCTTCGTCATAGCGTGACCACCCTACGGCCAGGCACTGACAAACGCGCGATCACCGTGGGGACGGAGGGCGGGATCAAGGCCCGGGCCACTTCGATCGAGATCGGATCGGTTCGGGTGGGTGTGGGGTTGGTTCGATTGCGCTCAGGTGCTGTGCGTATGGCGCTGTGGTCGGTTCGGTCGTGGTCAGGGTGGTTCGGTTGCGACAGGGTCGACTCGTTTGCGACCGGGGCGATTCGATGGCGACCGGGCGACCCGGCCGATCGGATACGGCGGGGTCTGTCGGCCGCGCCCGGGGTGGGAGCAGGTTCGGCACGTAAAAATCCCGCGGCCAGTCGCTCCGTGGAACTGATCCGAGTCTTCGAGTGCGCCGACGGTTCGACCGCGAGCCAAAGACGAGTGGGAACCAGATCGACTCGACCGGTGTACCAATTGTGATGACGCTGCAACACGGCGTCACAACAGATGGCGCAGGCTCCGGTCTCTCACCATGAGGGCAGCCCGCTTGGCGGGCAGCTCGATCTCGGCGGAGAACCGAAAACCGGCGCTCTGGAAAGCGGCGACGGAAGGGGTGTTGCGGATGTCGGGTTCGGCGACGATGCGAGCGCAGGCGGGCCGCTTGTCGAGGACCAGGTCGGCGACGGCTCGGAGGAGAGTGCCGCCAAGTCCCCGTCCGCGGTCGCCGACGGCACCGATCAGGAGATGGAGGCCGGTGTCGTGGGGCCGGGCCGGGTAATACCGGGCGAGCGGGTCGAGGTCGGCTCGGTAGAGCTCCCAATAGCTCATCGGCGTGCCGTCAAGCAGGCCAAGGCACGGGACGCTGCATCCGTCACCGGAGAGATGGGCCCGCAGGTGCTCCTCGGTCGCGTTCCGAGGCCCGGCCAGCCCCCAGAATGCGGCGATGGCGGGGTCGTTCATCCACCGGTCGATGATCGGAAGATCTCGTTCGATCCGCACAGGGACAAGGTGAAGCACTCCTGCAGGTGTGCTGACCGGCCCGTATTCGGCGACGTGGTCAAGCAGATCGTCGACGTTCGGGAGATCTGAATCCGAGGCGAATAGGCGCGAGTCTGCGCCTGAGCTCTGGTCCCCCGCGGCACCGGGCTGTTCCGCGAAGAAAGCGACGATCTCGTCGGGCAGGCGCATGTCCAGCGTGTCCTCACTGTCTGCGCCCAAGCCCGCCTCGGCGATACGGCCATCACGAGCACCCAGGCTCATGGCGGTACCGATGTCGGTGACGGGGGCAGTACCGGCGTCGGCACTCGCGTCGGTGGGAGGCACGGCGACGCTCCTCTCAGGAGGTGGTGTGGGGCATGTTCCTAAGGGATGAAAGGTGTTGGTGACAGCCGGAGGCGATGTCGGGAGTACAAAGACCGAGCCATGGAGGGCGACCGTGATCGGAGGTGAGGCCTGGCTCAGAAGTGGGGTGTGGCGAGAGGCCAGGGGCGAGGTGCGTGGTCAGGGGCGAGGCGAGTTGTCAGGAATGCAAGGGGTTGGCGATGGAGACGTAGACGGACTGGGTGTCGACCGGGCCGACGAGTTCATCGAGGCCGTGCAGCCGGGTCAGCAGGTTGGCCTTGCAGCGCAGAACCGGTGAGTCGAGCAGGTGGGCAGGTAGTGAGGTGCGGAGCCGACTGGGACCGGAGGCCACCTCACGGAGGAAGCGGCGGAAGGCAGCGAGCAGCAGTTGTTCGTCGGCGAGACGCTGGGAGCCGATCGCTCCGATGAGGCCGAACACGTTGTTGATCGCAAGGTAGTACGCGAAGCGCTCGTCGGTGACTTCGTCCGAGACGAAGGTGTCACTGTGCTCACCGATGCCGGACAACCGGGCGTCGAGTTCCGCACGCCGGGACTCACGGAAGTAGTAACCCTGGTTGTCGCGGTACCGGCCGCCCGAAGGCCAGCCGTCAGCGTCCAGTACGAGCAGGGTGTTCTGCTGGTGTGCTTCCAGGGCGACTCCGGCCTCCGAGTCCAGCCACAGCACAGGGCGGATGGCCTGCTCGAGGTAGCGCAGGAACCACTCGGCGGCAACGGCCCCACGAGGGCGGCCTGTTCGCGCGGCGAGACGCGTGACCAGCTCGACCAAACGGGACCGCAGCGGCTCCGCGCCCGACCAGGGGCGGCCTGTGGCGGTGCCCGGATCTGCGCACGGGCGGGGTGAGACGAGTCCGGCTACGCAGGACACATCGTCGGAAGGCCGGAACGGGTTGTGCCGGATCATCACATCTAGACCGGCCACTGGGACGCCGGCCGGTCCGTCGACGGCGAGCCATGCCGGGTCGCGAACGATGTCAAAGCCTGGGTGCTCGGTTCGCCATTGCGTGGAGAGGCCACTGCGCAGGAGGCGGTGGACCTCGACGCCGCGGTGCAGTTCCTTGCGGAGGTTCTCACGGCGGGAGTTGGTGATCCGCAGGCCCAGCGACAGCTTGAGCATCGCGGGTGCACCGGACCTGTAGACGGTTCGTACGGAGGAGGTGGGATGCCACGGGGCGCCACGGGCGCCGAGGTCCTTCAGCAGTCCGGCATCGAGCAGGGCCGCGGTTTCGGGGCGGTGCCGGACTTCGCGCAGCTGCCAAGGGTGCACGGGCAGAGCCGCGTAGCCGTCGGGCAACGACAGCTCAGGGCCGGCGAGTCGGGAGGTGAGCTGGTCGGCGGGGACGACACGGCCGCGTTCGGTCCAGGCCGAGTCGGCGGCGAGCAGGGAGGGAGCGACAGCCAGCCAGTGCAAAGGAAAGGAGCCGCACAACTCGGGCGAGTACCGCTGCGCTTCAGCCTCGGAGAGACCCTCGCGGCTCTTGGGCGTCGGGTGGAGCGGGTGTCCGAGCAGCAGCGCCTGTTCGGCCGCGAGAAACAGGTCGGGGGTGTCGGCCGGATTTGCATGCCGCTCACTGATGAAGGTGACGGTTCGCCGGACAGAGTCGGCGACACGGGCACCGAGGTCGGTTGCGGCGGAAATCGCGGGGCCGGTCAGAGCTGGGGGTGCTGGAGAGGCAGGGGACCCGGATACGGGGTCGGTCGGCGGTACGGAGGAGGTCGGGGATACGGCGGAAGTCGAAGGCGCGGCAGAGATCAGAGGTGCAGCAGAGGTCAGGGCAGGGGCAGAGGCCAAGGGCGCGGCAATGGCCAAGGGCGCGGTGAAAGGCACCGCCAGGCCGGCGCCGGAAGCCACGGCCGCAGGACTTCCTCCCCCGAGCGTCTCCCTGGCGAGCAGCGCGGCGAGGGTGACCGCATCCATCGGTGGGTACGAGGCGGGCGCGTCAGCCAGGTGCGGGAAGCCGAAGCGGTGCCATCCCGCAGGGGACCAGTAGCCGATGGGGACCAGCAGGGCTGTGCCAGTGGCAGGCAAAGGGATACGGAGGACCCCCCTGTCGGGTGCCGGGAGATTAGTCTCGCGCACCCAGCAGCGGAGCAGGTTCTCCACGGCGGCGGCCTGGGCCGCGATGTATGGGTCCGGATGCTCAAGAAGGTCAGAGGTGTCGTCGCCCTGCAGCCAATCGGCGTCCGCGGCACCTTCCTGCGTCGGCGCACGCGGCGGTACCCGACCCCCGCAAACTCCCTGTGCCGGCACGCGTTCCTGCGGTGCGCCGCCTTCCTGCCAGGCGTCGCCCATGTGCGACGCGGGCGGCACTTGCTGGGAGAGCGGTAGTTCGGAGGAGCCTCGCCGGCCGGTATCGGTGCGGCCGTCGGATGCGGGGGTGGTGGTCAAGGCTGGTCCTCTTGAAGTGGTTCCGGCAGTGCGGCGACGGCCGTGTTATTGCAGTGAGGTTGGGCGTGGCCCGGAAGGGGCGGCGTATCCAAAGAGGTGCGGTTGGAGAGGGTGTGTCAGGTGGCGGCGAGGTTCCGACAGGAAGTGACGGGTCGCCCGGAAGTGGGGCCGTCGAGGGTTACCGAGGTGAAGGCACGGGGCACGGAAGAAGCAGGCGTAAGCACAGCGCCTGCCGCGCTACCCGGCACGATCGCCACGGTCACCGTGCTGCCGGTGACCCGAGTGCGGCTGATGCGTCCGATGACGGCCGGTGTGACCGGTGGAACCACTGCTGCCGGTACGACCGGCGCGACCGCGGGACACCGCCTCCACCGCGTCGGCCAACCGATCCAGCACAGCGGCCGCCTGCTCGTCGCTGATGGTCAGGGGCGGAAGGAGCCGGACGACGCTGGAGTGGCGGCCGCCGAGTTCGACGATCAGGCCACGGCGCAGGCACTCCTGTTGGATGGCGGCGGCGAGTTCGGGGGCGGCGGGACGCGGATGGTGATCCGGGCCCCGGGGTACCGCCGCCCTTGCTCCCGCGCTGCCAAGGGCGACACCCTCCGGGGAGCCACCCGCGCTTCGGGCAGGGCCGAGACCCGCGAGACCGCCTGCCCCTCCACCGGTCCAGCCGAGATCATTCCGCGCACCCGCTTGTACCGAAGCGCTCAAATCAGCCTGGCCGACGCCACCCCCGTGCCCTTCGAGAGCAGCCCGGGGCCCTCGCTCACGCCCGGCCACGCCAACCCGCTCAATCGCCGCCAGGATCGCCGGCCGCCCCTCGTCCATTGGGGACTCGCCCTGTGGTTCCACCACCTCGACCCCGATCATGAGCCCCCTCCCCCGCACATCCCCGATGCACGCGAACTCCGCGGCAAGTCGCTGCAGTTGCTGCAGCATCCGCGAGCCCAGTTCGGCCGCGCGCTCGGCGAGGCGGTTCTCGCGGACGTAGGCGAGTGTCGCTGTGCCGGCGGCCATGGCGAGTTGGTTGCCGCGGAACGTGCCTGCGTGAGCACCGGGTTGCCAGGCGTCGAGTTCGTCGCGGTAGACGATGACGGCCAGGGGCAGGCTGCCGCCGATGGCCTTGGAGAGGACCATGACGTCGGGGGTGACGCCGCTGTGCTCCACGGCCCAGAAGGAACCAGTGCGCCCGACCCCTGTCTGGACCTCGTCGGCGATCAGCGGGATGGAACGGTCGGCGGTGATCTGCCTCATGCGCCGCAGCCACCCGTCAGGGGCGGGGATCACTCCGCCCTCGCCCTGGACCGGTTCGAGGATCATCCCGGCTGGGCGTGGCACGCCCGACTTCGGGTCGTCGAGGACGGACTCGGTCCAGCGGGCGGCAAGTTCGGCACCGTGTTCGCCGCCGACACCGAAGGGGCAGCGGTAGTCCTGGGGGTACGGCAGGCGCGCGACCCGTACGTCGCAGGCGCCCCCGGATGCTTCGAGTGCTCCGGCGGTCATCCCGTGGTACGCGCCGCTGAAGGCGAGCATCCCGGTCCGTCCGGTCGCGGCCCGGACGAGCTTGAACGCGGCTTCCACCGCGTCGGTTCCGGCCGGTCCACAGAACTGCACGCGCGCGTGGTCGGCGAGACCGGGCGGCAGGGTTCGGAACAGTTCGGTGATGAAGGCGTCCTTGACGGGCGTGGCCAGGTCGAGGACGTGCAGTGGCGCGCCCGAGTCCAGGACTTTGCGGATGGCTTCCAGGACCACCGGGTGGTTGTGTCCGAGCGCCAGCGTCCCGGCGCCGGAGAGGCAGTCCAGGTATCGGCGGCCGTCCGCCCCCTCGATGGTCAGCCCACGCGCCCGCACCGGCACGATCGGCAGGGCGCGAGCGTAGGTGCGCGCCGACGACTCGCGCGCCGACTGTCGCCGCAGGATCCCCTCGTGCACGGCGGATGCTCCCGCCGAGTCGGACGCACCCTCACGCACAGATTCGGTCACGGCCATGGCTCCCTGTCCTCCCGCTGTCCAGGGGCGAGCAGGTCTGTCGCATCCTCGCCCGACCCGACATACGAAGCCCCGCGAGCGTCCACTCGAAACTCCGGGGAACTGGGCACAGGGGACCGCACACAGACAGCAGGTCCCCACGGCTACCAACCGCGGACGGTTCCCCGGGTTACGGGTTGCTTCAAGATCCTTGCCGTGACGGAACCGTTGCCGTTCCGTCGGAAGTCCCCCACAGCGAGCGCATAGTGTGTGGTGCCGTCCCAACGCGCCGTGACCTCACGCCGGACCAGCGAATGATCAGCGGAAGTTCACGGCCGCGGCGCCAAGTACCGTCACCCCAGGGGGAGTCAGATCATGCGATCGATACGGCCGTCGTCCACCGCTCGCCGAGGGAGGAGCACGCGCCGCAGAACCTCCCCGCTTCCCATAGTCGCGCTCGCCGCTGCGCTGGCCCTCACCGTCACGGCCTGCGACTCGGGCGACGCCGAGGCGGGCGGCGAGGCCACCGCGTCCGCTGCGGCCGGGGGTGAAGGCGAGATCACGATCCCGGACGACATCAAGGACAAGCTCAAAGAGCACGGGATCGACATCGACAAGTGGAAGGACGGGGCCTGGAAGAAGTGGGACAGGGACGACTGGCTCCGCGAGGCCCAGGACTACATCAACCCGATCATCGAGGGCTTGTGGGACCCGGACCGTATGCGGGACGCCGAGGACCCGGACCGGGGCGTCGACGAAAGTGACCTTTCCGGTGACCAGGGTGTGACCGACCCGACGCCGGAGCCCGTGGACGCTCAGGCCGTGCCGCCTGCGTACCACGCCAACGCGCCCGAGGCGGGCAAGGTGTTCTTCGACTCCCCGGAGGGCACGATGGTCTGCTCGGCGACGGTCGTGCAGGACCCGGCCAACCCCGGCAAGTCCAACATGGTGTGGACGGCCGGCCACTGCGTGCACGCGGGCAAGAGCGGCGGCTGGTACCGCAACATCGCGTTCGTGCCGTCGTACAACAACGACGACATGTCGGCCACGGAGCGCGAGAGCGCAACGCGGGAGGAGGTCGCTCCGTTCGGCGTCTGGTGGGCCGACTGGGCACAGACCTCGGACCAGTGGATCGCGCAGGGCGGTGCGACGGGCGGGGATGGTGCCTCGTACGACTACGCGGTGCTGCATGTGAAGCCGGAGGAGGGCAGCAACGGCAAGTCCCTGGAGGAGACGGTCGGTTCGGCCCTGCCGGTGGACTTCAACGCTCCGGCCGTCCCCAAGGTGGAGAGCATCAAGGCGACCGGCTATCCGGCCGCTGCGCCGTTCGACGGCGAGAAGCTGTACCAGTGCCAGGACGAGCCGGGCCGGCTGTCGCTCCGTGCGTCTGACCCGACGATGTACCGCATCGGCTGCACCATGACCGGCGGTTCGTCCGGTGGCGGCTGGGTCGCGACGGGCTCGGACGGCAAGCCGGCGCTCGTGTCCAACACCTCCATCGGCCCGGTGGATTCGGGCTGGCTGGCGGGTCCGCGGCTGGGCAAGGAGGCCAAGGGCATCTTCGACAGGGTGAGCGACAAGTTCACCGGTCAGTGACGTCGGCCAGAGGTCGGGCAGTGACGGCACCCTAGGCATCGGCGGCGGTGGGGCGGTGGGAAGAAACCTTCACCGCCCCACCGCCGTTCGCCCTCAACTCCACGGGCATAGTGGGGTGTCGCGTCCGAGGGACCGCGCGAGAGCGTGCACGGAACCTCGTGAGCCCGCACCTGACGTCAGGCATCACGGCACGGCACGTTCCAACGGGGGTTACCGCACCATGCGTTCCACACATATGCCCACAGCTCCGCGCAGAGGACGGCGCTCCGTCCTCGTCGCCACCGGCCTCGTGGCCGTCCTGGCGCTCACCGCGACCGCTTGTGAGGGCTCGGCGGAGGGCTCGGCGAGCGACCGGGCCGACGCCGCCGCGTCCCAGGCCGCCGGCCTCGGCGACGACAAGATCCAGATCCCGGCCGACATCGCGGACAAGCTCGAGAAGCACGGTATCGATGTCGACAAGTGGACCAGCGGCGGCTGGAAGGACTGGGACAAGGACAAGTGGCTCAGCGAGGCCACGGACTTCGTCAACCCGGTGATCGAGGGCCTCTGGAAGCCTGAGCGGATGCAGTCCGCGAAGGAGGCCAACAAGACGGTCACCACACAGGACGCCTCGGCCGACCAGGGTGTGAGCGACCCGGAGCCGGCGCCCGTCCGGGCCACGGCCGAGAAGACGCCGTACCACGACAACGCGGCCCCGGTCGGCAAGGTCTTCTTCGACTCCCCCGACGGCCCTGCCGTGTGCTCCGGCACGGTCGTCAAGGACGTCAACCACCCCGGCAAATCCAACCTGGTCTGGACTGCCGGTCACTGTGTGCACGCCGGTGGCAACGGCGGCTGGTACCGCAACATCGTCTTCGTCCCGTCCTACAACGACCTCGGCAAGTCAGAGGCGCAGCTTGGCAACGCCACGCCTGCGGAGGTCGCGCCGTACGGCAACTGGTGGGCCGACTGGGTCTCGACCTCGAACGAGTGGATCCAGGGCGGCTCGGAGACGGGCGGCGCGGGTGCCGCGTACGACTACTCCGTGCTGCATGTGAAGCCGGAGCAGGGCTCCAAGTCGCTCGAGGAGACGGTCGGCGCCGCACTCGACGTGGACTTCTCGGCGCCGGGGGCGGCCGAGGCCGGCACGATGGGCGCCTGGGGCTACCCGGCGGCGCCGCCGTACAACGGTCTGCAGATGTTCAAGTGCCTCGACCAGCCCGGCCGGTTCTCGCTCAGTCCGGCCCTGCCGACGATGTACCGCATCGGCTGCACCATGACCGGCGGTTCGTCGGGCGGCGGCTGGATCCGTGTCGTGAACGGCGAGACCAAGCTGGTGTCCAACACCTCGATCGGCCCTGAGGACAACACCTGGCTTGCGGGCCCGCAGCTGGGTGCCGGCGCCGAGGCGGTGTACCAGCACATGAGCAGGACGTACGGCGGTCGGTGACGCGCAAGTAGGGACACGTACGTACTGAAGGCCCGCTCCCCTGCAACAGGAGGCGGGCCTTCGGCGTTGCTACGGCAACCCGGGCCGCTGTTCCACAGCGACTCAGGCGGTCGGCTTACGACGGCTCACGCGGTCGGCGCCGGAACGTACGGCGCGAGATCCGCCGCCAGCTCCTCGTGCACCCGCGCCTTGAGCAGCGTGCCCTCCGGGGTGTGCTCCTCGGAGATCACCTCGCCCTCGGTGTGGGCGCGGGCGACCAGCTTGCCGTGCGTATACGGCACGAGTGCCTCGATCTCGACGGACGGGCGGGGCAGCTCGTTGTCGATCAGCGCGAGCAGCTCGTCGATGCCCTGGCCGGTGCGGGCCGAGACCGCGATCGAACGCGTCTCGATCCGCAGCAGCCGCTGCAGCGTCAGGGGGTCTGCCGCGTCCGCCTTGTTGATCACGACGATCTCCGGTACGTCGGTGGCGCCGACGTCCCTGATCACCTCGCGCACGGCGGCCAGCTGCTCCTCCGGGTTCGGGTGCGAACCGTCCACCACGTGCAGGATCAGGTCGGAATCGCCGACCTCCTCCATCGTGGAGCGGAACGCCTCGACAAGGTGGTGAGGCAGGTGTCGTACGAAGCCGACGGTGTCGGCCAGCGTGTAGAGCCGTCCGCCCGGGGTCTCGGCCCGGCGCACGGTCGGGTCGAGGGTCGCGAACAGGGCGTTCTCGACCAGCACACCCGCGCCTGTGAGGCGGTTGAGCAGCGAGGACTTGCCCGCGTTGGTGTAGCCCGCGATGGCGACCGACGGCACCTTGTTGCGCCGGCGTACCTGGCGCTGGATCTCGCGGCCGGTCTTCATCTCCGCGATCTCACGGCGCATCTTCGCCATCTTCTCGCGGATCCGTCGCCGGTCCGTCTCGATCTTGGTCTCACCGGGACCACGGGTGGCGAGCCCGCCGCCCTTGCCGCCGCCCATCTGCCGGGACAGCGACTGACCCCAGCCGCGCAGCCTCGGCAGCATGTACTGCATCTGCGCGAGCGCGACCTGCGCCTTGCCCTCTCGGGACTTGGCGTGCTGGGCGAAGATGTCGAGGATCAGGGCCGTACGGTCGATGACCTTGACCTTGACGACGTCTTCGAGGTGGATGAGCTGGCCGGGGCTGAGCTCACCGTCGCAGATGACGGTGTCGGCGCCGGTTTCCAGCACGATGTCCCGCAGCTCCTCGGCCTTGCCGGAGCCGATGTAGGTGGCCGCGTCGGGCTTGTCACGGCGCTGGATCACGCCGTCGAGCACCAGCGCACCCGCGGTCTCCGCGAGGGCGGCGAGCTCCGCGAGGGAGTTGTCCGCATCCTGCACGGTCCCCGAGGTCCAGACACCGACGAGCACGACCCGCTCCAGGCGGAGCTGGCGGTACTCGACCTCGGTGACGTCCTCGAGCTCGGTGGAGAGGCCCGCCACACGGCGCAGAGCCGCGCGGTCGGAGCGGTCGAACTGGTCGCCGTCCCGCTCTCCGTCGATCTCGTGGCTCCAGGCGACGTCCTCTTCCATCAGGGCATCGGCCCGAAGACCTTCGGGATAAGTGTGCGCGGCGCGCTGCGTGTCCTGGGAAGGGGAAGAAGAGGAGGTCATTGGGTCCTTACGTCGATGGGAATCCGCTTGCGGCGACGGTGGCAGTGACAGTCGCTTCCCGGACCGAATCCGTGGCCCGAAAACTGTCCGTCACTGCTCACAACGCACGAGCGCCTCAGGAGATTCCCGTGTGCCGTGCCGACCGGAAAATGGTCGCACGGCACGGCACGTCTCGTCACCGGCTTATTTGTCGGCCGCCTTCTTGGAGCCGGCCTTCTGGGCCATGTTCCCGGCGCCCGATTTCTTGGCCGCCTTCCCGGAAGCCACCTTCTTGGCCGCCTTCCCAGAGGCCGCCTTCTTCGCAGCCTTCTCGGGGTCCGCGGACTTCCACTCCGGCTGCCCGGGCATCGGCGGGGTCTTCTTGCCGTACAGCCAGGCGTGCATGAAGCCGTCGAGCTGGCGTTCGGAGATGTCCTCCGCGAGCGCGACGAAGTCCGCGGTCGTGGCGGAACGGTCCTTGTGGCGCTTCACCCAGGCGCGCTCCAGGCGCTCGAAGGCCGGGGCGCCGATCTCCTGACGGAGGGCGTACAGGACCAGGGCCGCGCCGTCGTAGACGTTCGGCCGGAAGATGCCGTTCTTCTTGCCGGCGGCCGCCGCCTTGGGTGCCGCGGGCGGTCCGCCGGCCGTACGCCAGCGGTCGGACGCGGCGTACGCGGCCTTCATCCGTGCCTCCATCGGCCTGCCCGCCTTCTCCGCCGCATACAGGGCCTCGTACCAGGTGGCGTGCCCCTCGCTGAGCCACAGGTCGGACCAGGTGCGCGGGCTGACGCTGTCGCCGAACCACTGGTGCGCCAGCTCGTGCACCATGATCGACTCGATGTACCACTTCGGGTAGGCGACCTCGGTGAAGAGGTCCCTCTCGAAGAGGGAGAGCGTCTGGGTCTCGAGTTCGAAGCCGGTGGCGGCGTCCGCCATGAGCAGGCCGTATGTCTCGAGGGGGTACCGGCCGATCTTGCTCTCCATCCAGGAGATCTGGCCGGGGGTCTTCTTCAGCCACGGTTCGAGCTGCTTGCGGTCCTTGGTGGGCACGACGTCCCGTAGGGGCAGCCCGTGCGGGCCGGTGCGGTGCACCACCGTGGAGCGGCCGATGGACACCTGGGCGAGCTCGGTCGCCATGGGGTGCCGGGTGCGGTACGTCCATGTCGTCGCGCCGCCCTCACGGTCCACGCCGGTCGGCAGGCCGTTCGCGACGGCGGTGTAGCCCTTGGGCGCGGTGACCCGGATGGTGAACATGGCCTTGTCGGACGGGTGGTCGTTGCACGGGAACACGACGTGCGCGGCGTCGGCCTGGTTGGCCATCGCGAGGCCGTCCGAGGTCTGCACCCACCCGCCGTCGCGGCCCTTCGCGTACACGGGATCGCTGGTGTGCCGCACGGTGATCTGCGTCCAGCTGCCGTCGGACAAGGGCTCCTCGGGCGTGACGACGAGATCCTCACCGGCGCTGCGGAACGTCGCCGGCTCCCCGTCGACCTCGACGGACTCGACCTTTCCGTGGGCGAAGTCCAGGTTGACGCGGTCCAGGTCCTCGGTCGTCCACGCGTCGATCGTGGTGACAGCCTGGAGGGGCTTGTCGTTGGAGCCGGAGTAGCGGAAGGACAGGTCGTACGACGCCACGTCGTAGCCGGGGTTGCCCAGGTTCGGGAAGAGGCGATCGCCGATGCCCAGGGGTGTGACGGGGGCGCTGGCGGCGAGGAGACCGAAGGAGGCGGTTGCGGCGAACAGCGCGAGCGCCTTGCGTCGCCTCCGGGATCCGGGACGGGTGCGAGGAGCGCCAGGGATTGGTCCCTGAGCCTTGGTGCGGGGAGTGAGCAGCATGCACCCACGGCTATCAGCGCGCGCGTGCGCGGCGTTGACGCCGCGCGACCGGCCCACTCGAACGGGTATGTCAAGTGGGTGCAAGCCTTTGGGGAATTGCCACGGAAACGGCCGGTGAACGGCCGCCCGGGGGGGGGGGGGGACGACCCGGCGTGAAGGCCGACGTCCCCCGGCCCTCGAGGCACCCCCGCGCGCCCCTCACGCCCCCTGCGTCTGCGGCTGGGCCCTTGTCACGTCGTACACGCCCGCCACGTTCCGCATCGCCCGCATGAGCCCGGGCAGCAGCGCCGCGTCCGGCAGTTGAACCGTGTACGTGTGGCGCACGCGCTGCTGAGTCGGGGGTTCGACCGTGGCCGAGACGATCTCCGCGCCCTCCAGGGCCATGGCTTCGGTGAGGTCCGCCAGGAGGTGGGGGCGAACGAACGATTCGGCGACCAGGGTGACCCGGCACTCGGTGGTGTCGCCCCAGCGCACGTCGACCTCCGCGCGCCCAGCGCTCTTCATACGCGCCACCGCCGCGCACTCGACGCGATGAACCGTCACCACTCCCCCGCGCACGGAGAACCCGGCGACCTCGTCGGGCGGCACGGGTGTGCAGCAACCGGCGAGGCGTACGGTCGCGCCGGGACGGTCGACGAGGACGCTGGCGGCGGGTCGCCCGAGTGGCCCCTCGGCGGCCAGCCGTACGGCCGGGCCGTCCGCGTCGGCCGACGCGCTCCCCGATTCCTCGACCGAGGACCGGAACTGCGTCACAGGCTCCTCGGCGGCGTCGCTCTGCTGGGGATGGGTGGTCAGCCACCGCTGGATCGCGATCCGCGCGGCGGGCGTGTGGGCGTGCTCCAGCCACTCCCTGGAGGGCTCCGAGGCCGGATCCTGGCCCATCAGGAGCTGGACGGTGTCGCCGTCCCGCAGCACCGTGCTGAGGGTCGCCAGGCGGCCGTTGACGCGGGCGCCGATGCACGCGTGCGCGTCCTCGCCGTACTGGGCGTACGCGGCGTCCACACAGGTCGCGCCCT
Source organism: Streptomyces sp. R11 (assembly GCF_041051905.1). Taxonomy (NCBI): domain Bacteria; kingdom Bacillati; phylum Actinomycetota; class Actinomycetes; order Kitasatosporales; family Streptomycetaceae; genus Streptomyces; species Streptomyces sp. R11. The sequence goes on along the minus strand of NZ_CP163432.1, from coordinate 6,794,524 downwards.
CGGGCAGGCCGAGGGTGCCGCCATCGGGCCGGAACACGGTGATCTCACGGTCCTGCGCCAGGTCCTCACGCAGCGTGGACCAGAAGGTGTCCGGGTCGGGGGCGGCCTCCTGCCAGTCGAGGAGGCGGGACAGCCAGCCGGGGCGCGTGGGGTCGGCGCGCTCCCCGGCACTCGACGCGGCCTGCTCCTCCGAAGGGTGCGCGTAGGGATTGCCGAGCGCTACGACACCGGCCTCGGCGACCTTGTGCATCTGGTGGGTCCGGATGAGGACTTCGGCGACCTGGCCGTCCGCGCGGGAGACGGCCGTGTGCAGCGACTGGTACAGGTTGAACTTGGGGACGGCGATGAAGTCCTTGAACTCCGAGACGACCGGCGTCATACAGGTGTGCAGCTCACCCAGGACGCCGTAACAGTCCGCGTCCTCGCTCACCAGGACCAGCAGCCGCCCGAAGTCGCAGCCGCGGAGCCGGCCGCGCTTGCGGGACACCCGGTGCACGGAGACGAAGTGCCGTGGCCTGATGAGGACTTCCGCCTGGATGCCGGCCTCGCGCAGGACCTTGCGCATCTCGTCGGCCATCTCGGCGAGCGGATCGTCGGCGCGCGCGACGTTGCCGACGATCAACTCCCGTGTGTGCTCGTACTCCTCGGGGTGCAGGATCGCGAAGACCAGGTCTTCGAGTTCCGTCTTGAGCGCCTGGACGCCGAGCCGCTCGGCGAGCGGGATGAGGACGTCGCGGGTCACCTTGGCGATGCGGGCCTGTTTCTCGGGGCGCATCACACCGAGGGTGCGCATGTTGTGCAGCCGGTCGGCGAGTTTGATCGACATCACGCGGACGTCGTTGCCGGTCGCGACGAGCATCTTGCGGAAGGTCTCGGGCTCGGCGGCGGCGCCGTAGTCGACCTTCTCCAGCTTGGTCACGCCGTCGACGAGGAAGCGGACCTCCGCGCCGAACTGCTCACCGACCTGATCGAGCGTCACGTCGGTGTCCTCGACGGTGTCGTGGAGCAGGGACGCCGTCAAGGTGGTGGTCTCGGCGCCGAGTTCGGCGAGGATCAGGGTCACCGCGAGCGGGTGCGTGATGTACGGCTCGCCGCTCTTGCGCATCTGGCCGCGGTGCGAGGACTCCGCCAGCACATAGGCGCGGCGCAGTGGTTCGAGGTCGGCGTCGGGATGGTGGGCCCGGTGGGCGTCGACGACATGGCCGATCGCGTCGGGCAGCCGACCGCGCGCGGCGGGGCCGAGCAGCGCCGCCCGGCCGAGGCGGCGCAGGTCGATGCGTGCGCGGGCCTTCCTGCGTGGCACGGCAGGCGTCACAGGGCCTGCTACCGGGCCTGGCGTCGCGGGATTCGTGGCCTCCGCACTCATGGGCACCTCCGGCTGCGTGGACCGGCGAACGGGGTGCCCCATGGCGGACACGGCTCAGGGGACGACGACATCTCCCCCGTCCGGGCCGGTGCTTGATGCTACCGAGCCCATCACGTGCGACTGACCGCCTCTCGCCGAGCGTGAAACGGATCACCCATTCGAGCGAGGGTTGATGGGTTTACGTTTTTGCGCCATACGGCCAGCTGTCGTTCGTGATCTCGAACACACCCGGGCTCCCCGCGCCCGAAGTCTCGGGCCGCGGCCCACCTGTACGGCTCTGCTGCCGAGTCGGGGAAAAGCTCAACGGGCGAATGTTTCCAGCCACTCCGCGTCGATCTCACCTTCGGCCACGATCACCGCGGGGCCGGTCATCTCGATCTCGCCATCGGGTCGCTCGGTAATCACCAGGGTGCCTCCGGGCACATCGACGATGTACGTCACGGGGGCGCCGGTGACAGCCGGGTCGGCCCCGTCCCGCCGCGCGGCGGCCACGGCGACGGCGCACGCGCCCGTGCCGCACGACCGGGTCTCGCCGGCACCGCGCTCGTGCACGCGCAGCGCGACGTGCCGGGGTGCCCGGTCGACGACGAACTCGACGTTGACACCGTCCGGGTAGGCCGAGGCCGGGCTGAACGGCGGCGGGGAGAACAGGTCGCCGGCGTGCGCGAGGTCGTCCACGAAGGCGACCGCGTGCGGGTTGCCCATGTTCACGTTCCGCGCGGGCCAGCTGCGCTCACCGACGCGGACCGTGACGTCTCCTTCGGGGAGCAGCGCCTTGCCCATGCCGACCGTCACGTCACCGTCCTTGGCGATGTGCACGGTCTTCACGCCCCCGCGGGTGGCGACCGCGAGGTCCCCCTCGGTGACGTGTCCGGCACGCTGGAGGTAGCGCGCGAAGACGCGCACGCCGTTGCCGCACATCTCCGCGATCGAGCCGTCGCCGTTACGGTAGTCCATGAACCACTCGGCCTCGGCCGCCATGTCCTTGGCCTCGGGGTGCACCGCGGACCGCACGACGTGCAGCAGCCCGTCACCACCGATGCCCGCGCGGCGGTCGCACAGGGCGGCGACGGCGGTCGGGGGCAGGTCGACGGCGTTCTCGGGGTCCGGGACGATCACGAAGTCGTTCTCGGTGCCGTGACCCTTGAGGAAGGCGATCCGCGTGCTCATTCCTCGATCGTACGGTGCCGCTATGACAGAGCCGAAAAGAGAGCCTGTCCGGCGACTGCGTCAGCGCAGGCGCGCCACTCGCCACACGGCCAGAACGACGATTGCGGCGACGACCAGGGCATACGCGATCACGACCCGCCAGTCCGGTCTGCGCCCGGAGCCCCGCTGCGGCAGCCCCGGCCAGGTGTAGCCGACGCGGCGGGCGGCCATCATGCCCCAGCCGGCCGCGCAGGAGCAGATCAGGAGCCCCAGCATGGCGATCACGGCCCCGCTGTCGCCGAAGTCGAAGGCCAGCGGGAACGCGAACATCAGGGAGCCGACCGCCGCAAGGGAAACGATGGGCGCGAGCTGCCAGATGCGCAGTCGGCGCTGCGGGCGCAGCTCGACCTCGACCTCCGGGCCGCCGGCGTACATCTCCTCGGGCTCGGGACCGTCGTCGGTGACGCCACCCTCGGTCTCGTCCTCCAGGTCCGGGCTCAGACGGTCGCCGTCCCGCTCCGGTTCGTCCCGGTCGGCGGTGACGTTCTCGGTGCCTTGTGCGGTGTCGCGAGGGCCGGCCTCCATCGCCACGCGCCCTCCCAACTCGGACTCCACTTGGTCGATCGAAGCTCGATGATGGCACGGCGCCGGAGGCCGGGATGACGGCCGGAGCGTCCCGATGCAATCACGTGATCAGGCTGTAACCGGTCGTTCGACCAACGCCAGTGCGAGATGCGGAAGTTCTGTGAGATCTGCCGCAGCCCCACTGAGCCAGTGCACCCGCGGGTCGCGCCTGAACCATGAATCCTGACGGCGCGCGAAGCGCTTGGTGGCGCGTACGGTCTCGTTCCGTGCCTCTTCCAGCGTGCACTCCCCGGCGAGCGCCGCGAGGACCTGCTGGTAGCCGAGCGCGCGCGAGGCCGTACGCCCCTCGCGCAACCCCTGCGCCTCCAGCTCGCGGACCTCGTCCACGAGCCCGGCGTCCCACATCCGGTCGACCCGGCGCGCGATGCGCTCGTCCAGCTCGGGTCGGGCCACGTCGACGCCGATCTGGACCGTGTCGTAGATCGAGTCATGGCCGGGGAGGTTGGCCGTGAAGGGCTGGCCGGTGATCTCGATCACCTCGAGAGCCCGGACGATACGGCGCCCGTTGCTGGGCAGGATCGCCTGCGCGGCTTCGGGGTCGACGGCGGCGAGGCGGGCGTGCAGCGCGCCGGATCCGCGCAGCGCGAGCTCCTCCTCGAGCCCGGCCCTGACCTCGGGGTCGGTGCCGGGGAACTCCAGGTTGTCGACGGCGCCACGGACGTACAGCCCCGAGCCGCCCACCAGGATCGGCCACCGCCCCTCGGCGAGCAGTGCGTCGATCCGCTCCCGCGCGAGCCGCTGGTACTCGGCGACGGACGCCGTGACGGTGACGTCCCAGATGTCCAGGAGGTGGTGCGGCACGCCCGCGCGCTCCTCGGGCGTCAGCTTGGCGGTGCCGATGTCCATCCCTCGGTAGAGCTGCATGGAGTCGGCGTTGACGACCTCACCCCCGAGCTGCTGGGCGAGGAAGACGCCCAGATCGGACTTTCCGGCCGCGGTGGGTCCGACTACGGCGATGACACGGGGGGCGAGGGGTGCGCTACTCACCGCACCAGTCTCGCAAACCTCACGGGGTGGCCTCGAACGAGTTACGTGACGGCACACGCGCGGGGTCGTTGCCTGTTGCGAGGTTTTCGCCGCCGGTTTCGAGGAGGCGGCGACCCGGGGGCGCAAACGGACGCACCGGCCGACGCGGGATTTCGCCCGCACGAGTAACGTATGGAGTGGATATGGGCGTTTTCGCACGACTTTTCCGGAGGTCGAAGGCTACGGACGAGGCGTCAACCGCCGAGGCCCAGGCCGACACACCAACGGCCGAGCCGGCGGCGGAAGAGGCGGCGGAGGCGAAGGGGTCGGCCGAGACCAAGGCTGAGAACGCGGCCGAGTCGACGGCGGCGGAGGCCGTCGAGGCCGATGCCGATGCCGACGACGGCGTCGAGATCCCGAAGCAGCAGTCCGCCGACGAGGCGGCCGACAGTGAGGCCGGCGAGGGCGCCCGCACGTAACTGCCCCGCGCGGGAAGGTGAAGCATGGGTCTGATGCACAACTTGAAAGCCAAACTCGCCCCGGCCAAGGACAAGGTCTCCGACTTCGCGCAGCGGCACGAGGAGCAGGTCCATCATGGCCTCGACAAGGCCGCTAGGGCCGTCGACCATCGGACCAAGGGCAAGTACAGCGACAAGATCCACACGGGCACGGGCAAGGCCAAGGGTGCCATGGGCCGACTCGCGCACAAGGACGACGGCACGGCGACCGGCAGCAGCACACCGCCGCCGGACGCACCCCCGCCGACCACCTGAACGGCACATCGCCGGACGGCCGCGGAGCTTGACCGCTCCCGGCCGTCCGCCGTTTCCCGGACGGTGCCGGTGTGCCCCTGCGACCGGCGTCGACGTGCGCAACGACCAGGCCGACGTGGGCTATGACCAGGTCGCGACCAGGTACCCCACGCCGTACGGTGCGTCCTCGTACAGCAAGGCGCCCCCAAGACCCGCCTCCTCGGCAGCGCCCGCGAGGACCTGCCAGGAGGCTCGGCCGGAGACCTTCAGCTCGCGCGCGAGCTCGGTGTCCAGCTCCTTGAGGGCGGCCACGTCCGCCTCGCCGAAGGCACGCGCGACGGACGCGTCGAAGGGCGCCGCCCGCTCATCGAGGTAGCCGGGAGCCTTGAGCGTGCGGCAGGCACTGGCGTCGCCCATCACCAGCATCGCCACCCGGTCGGCTCGAGCGGCGATGTCCCTTCCGATATCGATACACCGCTCGGCCTCAAGAGGTTCCCTCACACCGAGTCCCTCGATCGGGGCGTCCGACCAGGTGGTCCGCTCCAGCAGCCACGCCGCAACGGCGAGCGAGGTCGGCAGCGCGCGCCGCGGCTCCTCCGCAGCCGGCGCCCCCAGTCGTACGTCGACGTCCACGCCGAAGCCCCGGAACGAGCCCGGCGTACCTTCCGCGTACGTCCCGTGGCCGCTCTCCTCGGCGGATCCGACGACCACGAGGAGGTCGGGCCGGGCGGCTGCGAGGACGCCGAGCGCGTCCGTGCACGCCGCCCGCGCGGCGTCCAGCTCGGGTGCGGCGCCCGCGGCGACCTGCGGGACGAGGAGAGGCGGGCAGGGGCAGACTGCGGCAGCGACAAGCATGATCGGCAGGGTAACCCCGCGAGTCGGCCGGGTGTCACTCCGCGATGAGCACCCCGGTCAGGTCGAGGACCGTGAACGCCTCAGTCGCAGCCGCAGCCGCTCCCCGCCGCCACCGGCAGCGGAGCCGGGACGCCGATCTTCGGAAGGCCGAGCATCACACCCGCGGGCTTGGCGGCCTCGGCGGTGTTGCGCTTCTCCCAGGCGTCACCCGCGCGCGTGCGGCGCACGTCCAGGACGGCGCCCTCGGCGAGGAGGTGGTGCGGAGCGGCGTACGTGATCTCGACGGTCACCACGTCGCCGGGGCGGACCTCCTGCTCCGGCTTGGTGAAGTGGACCAGGCGGTTGTCGGGGGCGCGCCCGGACAGGCGGTGGGTGGCGCCGTCCTTGCGACCCTCGCCCTCGGCGACCATCAACTCGAAGGTGCGGCCGACCTGCTTCTTGTTCTCCTCCCAGGAGATCTCCTCCTGGAGGGCAACGAGACGCTCGTAGCGCGCCTGGACGACCTCCTTGGGGATCTGGTCCTCCATGGTGGCCGCGGGGGTGCCGGGGCGCTTGGAGTACTGGAAGGTGAACGCCTGCGCGAAGCGGGCCTCGCGGACCACGTGCAGCGTCTGCTCGAAGTCCTCCTCCGTCTCGCCGGGGAAGCCCACGATGATGTCGGTCGTGATCGCGGCGTGCGGGATGGCGGCGCGGACCTTCTCGATGATCCCCAGGTAGCGCTCCTGGCGGTAGGAGCGGCGCATCGCCTTCAGGACCGTGTCCGAGCCGGACTGGAGCGGCATGTGCAGCTGCGGCATCACGTTCGGCGTCTCGGCCATGGCGGCGATGACGTCGTCGGTGAAGTCGCGCGGGTGCGGGGACGTGAAGCGGACGCGCTCCAGGCCGTCGATGTTCCCGCAGGCCCGCAGCAGCTTGCTGAACGCCTCGCGGTCGCCGATGTCGGAGCCGTAGGCGTTGACGTTCTGGCCGAGCAGAGTGATCTCGCTGACGCCCTCGGCGACCAGGGCCTCTACCTCGGCGAGGATGTCGCCGGGACGGCGGTCCTTCTCCTTGCCGCGCAGCGCCGGGACGATGCAGAACGTGCAGGTGTTGTTGCAGCCGACGGAGATCGACACCCAGGCCGCATAGGCGCTCTCGCGCCGGGTCGGCAGCGTCGACGGGAACGCCTCCAGCGACTCGGCGATCTCGACCTGCGCCTCCTCCTGCACGCGGGCGCGTTCCAGCAGGACGGGCAGCTTGCCGATGTTGTGCGTGCCGAAGACGACGTCCACCCAGGGCGCCCGCTTCACGATGGTGTCGCGGTCCTTCTGCGCGAGGCAGCCGCCGACCGCGATCTGCATGCCGGGCCGCTGGGTCTTCTTCGGCGCGAGGTGGCCGAGGTTGCCGTACAGCTTGTTGTCGGCGTTCTCACGGACCGCGCAGGTGTTGAAGACCACTACGTCGGCGTCGCCGTCCGAGCCCTCGGGTGCGCGCACGTAACCGGCGTCTTCGAGCAGCCCGGACAATCGCTCGGAATCGTGGACGTTCATCTGGCACCCGTAGGTGCGCACCTCGTATGTCTTCACGCCCACTGCCTGGCTCCGGTCGCTGCTGCTCATGGGACAAGGGTATGCGGTCGTGAAAGCCCGTTGCCCCGGCCCGAGACGGTTACGCCGTGAGCGCCCGGCCGTCCGTCGCCGGGCCGGTCAAGCCCCGTCGCCGCCCCACCCCTGGCGGCGCAGCACGCTCGACACGTCCGGTACCTGGTAGTGCTCGCCCTTGAGGACCTTGCCGTCGGCCCGGCGGGCGACCCGGCCGTCGGGGCCCAGCTTGGTCATGTTGGACCGGTGGATCTCGGCGAGGACGGCGTCGAGGTCGATGCCGTGGACCAGGGCCGTGCCGTACGCGACGTAGACCACGTCGGCCAGCTCGTGCGCGAGCTTGTCGAGGGGGCCGGTGACGGCCACCTCGGCGACCTCCGCGGCCTCCTCGGCGAGCAGTTCCCCACGGTGGGCGGCGAGTTCCGGGGGGACCTCGGTCGGTGTACTGCGGGCGTCGAGACCGAAGGCGAGGTGGAATTCACGGACCAGCTTGGCGGGAGAGGAACTCATGCGGCGACTTTATCGGCGGGGTCTGACAGTCGGGTCCTACAGCCGGGTCGTACCGTCCTCGCCGCGGATGCGACCGCCGCTGACGGTGCTGACGCGGGCCGGTGGCGGAGGCCGATCGCCGTCGATCGTCGGCCCTCCCCGCCCCCTCCGCATCGTCCGCCTGTGACCCCTGCCCTGGTCAGCATCGCGTTCCTGCTGGCAGGATCGCGGACATGTCCAAGGCACTCACCCGCATCAGCAGGCGCCGGGCCCTGCAGGGCGCGGCGGCCGGGGTCGTGACCCTCGGGTTGCTGCTGTGGTGGCTGCTGCCCCTCGGTGAGGAGTCGCCGAGCGGGACGATCACTTTCAGTACGGGGACGCGCGCGGGGGTGTATCAGGAGTACGGCGAGCTTCTGCGCGAGGAGCTCGCCAAGGACATGCCGCAGCTGAAGGTGCGGCTGCTGACCAGCGCCGGGTCCCAGGAGAACGTCGAGCGTGTGGCGACCGGCAAGGCCGACTTCACGATCGCCGCCGCCGACGCGGTGGACACGTACCGGATCGACGACAAGCCCGTCATGGACCGGCTCCGCGGCGTCGCCCGGCTGTACGACGACTACGTACAGCTCGTCGTCCCGCCGGACTCGGACATCCGCTCCGTCGCGGACCTCAAGGGCAAGCGGGTGGCCATAGGGCTGCCGAACTCCGGCGTGCGGCTGATCGCCACGCGTGTACTGGAGGCCGCAGGCATCGACCCGGAGAAGGACATCACGCCCAGGTCGGACGGCATCGACACCGGGCCCAAGCGGCTGGGGCACGAGCTCGACGCGTTCTTCTGGTCGGGCGGGGTGCCCACGGGCGGGCTGGAGCAGATCGCCGAGACCTCCGCGTTCCGGTTCGTGCCGATCGACGCCGACCTCGTCGCAAAGGTGCACGCCCAGGGCGATGCGGCCCACTTCTACCGGGCGACCAACATGCCGGAGTCGGCCTACCCGACCATCCAGAACGGCGACACGGTGCCCACGATCGCCGTCTCCAACCTGTTGATCACCCGCAAGGACATGGACCCCCGGCTCACCGAATGGCTGACCCGGACGGTGATCAAGAGTCGCGACGGCATCGGCGCCCACGTCCACTCCGCGCAACTCGTCGACCTGCGCACGGCGATCTACACCAACCCCCTGACCCTGCACGCCGGGGCTCGGAACTACTACCGCTCGGTGAAGCCGTAGGGCTCCGCCGAACCGCGGGCATGGTCGAGCAGCCGGACCGGATCCGGTCAGCCCCGCCAAGGACCCGGTCAGCCCCGCTAAGGCGTCGGCCCCGACCTGGGTACGGCCACCGTCACCCGCAACCCGTGCGGTTCATGGTGGCCGTACGAGATCGAGCCGCCGCCCGCCGCGAGCAGCGCCCGCGAGATCGACAGGCCCAGGCCCGAGCCCTTGATGTTCTGGTGCCGTCCGCTGCGCCAGAAGCGGTCTCCGATGCGGGCGATTTCCTCGTCGGTGAGGCCGGGGCCGTTGTCGGTGACCTCGATGGTGGACGTATTGCCGTTGGACGTGACGGTCACCTCGACGCGCTCGTCCTTGGGCGTGAACTTGACCGCGTTGTCGATCACCGCGTCCAGCGCGCTGGACAGCGCCACCGGGTCGGCCCAGGCGGTGGTGGGTGGGCAGGTCCCCACCAGCCGGACGCCCTTGGCCTCGGCGGTCGGCGCCCAGGCCGCGACGCGCTCGGCGGTCAGCGCGCCGACGTCGGTCAGCCGGAGGTCGGCGGCGGTGTGCTCGGCGAGGGCCAGGTCGAGCAGGTCGTCCAGGACCTGCGCCAGGCGCTTGCCCTCGGCCTGGACCGAAGCGATCTCCTCATTGCCCTCCGGTAGCTCGAAAGCGAGCAGTTCGATGCGCAACAGCAGCGCCGCGAGCGGGTTGCGCAGCTGGTGCGATGCGTCGGCGACGAAAGCGCGCTGCTGCTCCAGCACGTCCTCGACGTTGTCCGCCATCTCGTTGAACGACCGGGCCAGCCGCCGAAGTTCCGGCGGACCGCTGGCAACCGCGACACGGGACTTCAGGCGGCCGCTCGCGATCTCGTGCGTGGTCACGTCCAGCACGCGCACCGGCCTGAGCACCCAGCCGGTCAGCCTGAGGGCGGCCCCGACGGCCACCAGCATCGCGGCCGTCAGGCCCGCGCCGATGATCAGCCAGCCGTGCAGGATCCGCGAACGCATCTGTCCGGTGGGCGAGTCGGTGACCACGACCGCGACGACGTCACCGTCCCGGATGACCGGTGAGGCGATGACGAGCCGGTTGCGCTGCCAGGGCCACACCTGCTTGGGGTCGTGGCTGCGCCGGCTCAGCAGCGACTCCTCGAAGGCGTCGCGCTCCGCGCCGGTCTCGGGCAGGAACCACGTGGTCGGCCCGTTGGCCAGGGGCGTGTCGTTGGGCAGGAAGACGCCGGCGCGGATGCCGTAGACCTCGTAGTAGCTCTCGAGTTCCCGGCTGAGGATGCGCAGCTCGTCGCGCGATCCGGAGCTGGCGGTGTCGGCGGCGGGCCGTGCGATGGCCGCGAAGTACGCGGTGTCGTCGATACGGTCGACGACCAGCTTCTGCTGCTGGGCCGCGGCCAGGCTGATGGCCAGCGGTACGCCGAGGGCGAGCAGGACAGCCGCCATCAGGACGATGAGCAGCGGGAGAAGACGAGTGCGCACCCTTGCCCGCTACGAGGCCGGGGCGACGAGCCGGTAGCCGACGCCGCGTACGGTCTCGATCAGCGCCGGCATGCGCAGCTTGGCGCGCAGGGACGCCACATGCACCTCAAGAGTGCGCCCGGTCCCCTCCCAACTCGTGCGCCACACCTCGCTGATGATCTGCTCCCGCCGGAAGACCACGCCGGGGCGCTGGGCGAGCAGGGCGAGCAGATCGAACTCCTTGCGGGTCAGTTGGATTACCGAACCGCCGACGCTCACCTGGCGGGTGTGCAGTTCGATGTGTACGGCGCCCAGGCGCAGCACGCCGTCGCCGCCCGTCCCGGTGTCCTCCTGAACGGTGCGCCGGCTGACGGCGTGGATCCGGGCGAGCAGCTCTCCGGTGTCGTACGGCTTCACCACGTAGTCGTCGGCACCGAGGTTGAGGCCATGAATACGCGAACGGACGTCCGAGCGCGCGGTCACCATGATCACCGGGGTGCTGGTGCGCTTGCGGATCTTGCCGCAGACCTCGTAACCGTCCTGGTCCGGCAGGCCGAGGTCGAGGAGGACGACACCGAAGCCGTTGCCCTCGGGGACGAGCGCCTGGAGGGCCTCCTCGCCGCTACGCGCGTGCGTGACGTCGAAACCGTGACGTGCCAGGACCGCGGACAGCGCGGCGGCGACGTGGTTGTCGTCCTCGACGAGGAGCAGTCTCATGCCGGCCTCCTTCGATTCATCGGACGTACGATTCGGACAGGTACACAGTGCGTGCACGCGCGCGAGTGCACCAAGGAAGTCACGCTGATGGACGATGACGCCGTCAAGTGGGTTCCGGTTGCGCGCGGCTTCCGTTATCCAGCCGGTACGCGCCCAGGTCGCAAGTGCTACGACACGTGTCCGATTGCTATCGGATCGTGATGCTCAGATTCCCCTCAGAACTAATGACGCAGGTCGGATACGGTTACTACTGTCCTCCGAAACCGAGGAGGACGGAGCCTGAGAGCGATGACCGAAGTATCGGTGGCCAAGGAAGATGCGGCCGCGACCGGCGACCTGGTCGTCCTGAAGAACGTGAACAAGCACTTCGGCGCGTTGCACGTGCTCCAGGACATCGACCTGACGATCGCCCGCGGTGAGGTCGTCGTGGTCATCGGACCCTCCGGGTCCGGGAAGTCCACCCTGTGCCGCACCATCAACCGCCTCGAGACGATCGACTCCGGCGCGATCTCCATCGACGGCAAGCCGCTGCCCGCTGAGGGCAAGGCGCTTGCCAAGCTGCGTGCCGACGTCGGAATGGTCTTCCAGTCCTTCAACCTTTTCGCGCACAAGACCGTGCTCGAGAACGTGATGCTGGGACAGACCAAGGTCCGCAAAGCGGACAAGAAGGCCGCCGAGGACAAGGCCCGCGCCCTGCTCGACCGAGTGGGTGTGGCCAGCCAGGCGGACAAGTACCCTGCCCAGCTCTCCGGCGGCCAGCAACAGCGTGTGGCCATCGCCCGAGCGTTGGCCATGGACCCCAAGGTCATGCTCTTCGACGAGCCGACGTCGGCTCTCGACCCGGAGATGATCAACGAGGTCCTGGAGGTCATGCAGCAGCTCGCCCGGGATGGCATGACCATGATCGTCGTCACCCACGAGATGGGCTTCGCCCGTTCGGCCGCCAATCGAGTGGTGTTCATGGCAGACGGCAAGATCGTCGAAGAAGCTGTGCCGGACCAGTTCTTCAGCAACCCGCGCAGCGACCGCGCCAAGGACTTCCTGTCCAAGATCCTGCACCACTGACGGACTGACGGCCTGCAACTCGCAGCCGACGACCTGCGTCAACCGCCGCTCCTGACGGCACGCATCTCTTCTCCACACAAAGGATGTTCACCATGAAGCTCCGCAAGGTCTCCGCCGCGGCCGCCGCTGCCGTCGTCCTCGCCCTCACCGCCACCGCCTGCGGTGGTGACGGCGACAGCGACAGCGGGTCTGGCTCCGGGGGTGGCGACAAGATCAAGATCGGCATCAAGTACGACCAGCCCGGTCTGGGCCTGAAGGAGCCCGACGGCACCTTCTCCGGCTTCGACGTCGACGTCGCCACGTACGTGGCGAAGGAGCTCGGCTACGAGCCCGACCAGATCGAGTTCATCGAGACGAAGAGCGCCGACCGTGAGAACGCGCTCGCCCGTGGCGACGTGAAGCTCATCGCGGCGACGTACTCGATCACCGACGAGCGCAAGGAGAAGGTCGACTTCGCCGGCCCGTACCTGCTGGCCCACCAGGACCTGCTGGTCAAGACCGACTCGGACATCTCCGAGGCCACCGACCTCAACGGCAAGAACCTGTGCTCGGTCACCGGTTCCACCTCGGCGCAGAACGTCAAGAACGACTTCGCCCCGAAGGCCAACCTGAAGGAGACCGGCGGCTACTCGGAGTGCATCGCCGGCCTCCAGAGCGGTTCCGTGGACGCCCTGACCACGGACGACTCGATCCTCGCCGGCTACGCCGCGCAGGAGCAGTACAAGGGCCAGTTCAAGCTCGCCGGCCTCAAGCTGAGCAACGAGAACTACGGCGTTGGTGTCAAGAAGGGCGACACTGAGACCGTAAACAAGGTCAACGCCGCGCTGGAGAAGATGGTCAGCGACGGCTCCTGGAAGAAGGCAGTCGACGCGAACTTCGGTCCTGCCAACTACAAGAACGAGCAGGCCCCGAAGATCGGCGTCATCGTCCAGTAGCGCAGGGATCCATCGGCGCGCCGCCGTCCACCGCGATCAGGGCGGCGGCGCGCCGCGCTATCCACGTTCGCCACCCACCCGGAAGCGCGGGAGATCGTGTTCGATTTTCTTTCTGACTACAACGACCCGACCCTGTTGGGTGCCTTCTGGATGACGGTGAAGCTCACGTTCTTCTCCGCCATCGGTTCCATGATCCTCGGCACTCTCCTGGCCGCGATGCGGGTCAGCCCGGTTCCGCTCATGCGCGGGTTCGGCACGGCCTATGTGAACATCGTCCGGAACATCCCCCTGACGGTCATCATCATCTTCACCTCGCTCGGCCTCGCCGACATCTTCGGCGTGACGATGGGCGCCTCCGACTTCGGCGTCCGGGGCTTCCGCCTGGCGATCCTCGGTTTCGTCGCCTACACCGCGGCCTTCGTCTGCGAGGCGATTCGCTCCGGTATCAACACCGTGCCGCTCGGCCAGGCCGAGGCCGCCCGCGCCATCGGGCTGACATTCAGTCAGACCCTCCGGCTGATCATCCTGCCGCAGGCCCTCCGCTCGGTCATCGGCCCGCTGGCCAACGTGTTGATCGCCCTGACCAAGAACACCACCGTCGCGGCCGCGATCGGCGTGGCAGAGGCCGCCTACCTGATGAAGGAAATGATCGAGAACGAGGCTGAGACGGTGCTGATCGGCGCGGTCTTCGCCTTCGGTTTCGTGGTATTGACCCTGCCCACCGGCCTCTTCCTCGGTTGGCTGAGCAAGCGACTGGCGGTGAAGCGATGACCTCCGTTCTCTACGACGCTCCGGGCCCCCGCGCCAAGCGGCGCAATGTGCTCATCTCGGTGGTCTTCTTCGCGCTGCTCGCACTGCTCGCGTGGTTCATCTGGGACACGATGGACGAAAAGGGCCAGCTGGAATGGGCCCTGTGGAAGCCGTTCACCGAGTCGCCGGCCTGGACGACCTATCTGCTGCCGGGTCTCGTCGACACGCTGAAGGCCGCGGCACTGGCCATGGTGATCGCCCTTCCGCTGGGCGCGCTCTTCGGCATCGCGCGCATGTCCGACCACCGGTGGGTCCGGCTTCCGGCCGCCTGGGTGGTCGAGTTCTTCCGGGCGATCCCGGTCCTGCTGCTGATGCTGTTCGCCAACGAGTTCTACAACCGCTGGACGGACGTCAGCAGCGAGCAGCGGCCTCTGTACGCGGTCGTCACCGGCCTGGTGCTCTACAACGCGTCCGTCCTGGCCGAGGTCGTACGGGCCGGCATCCTCTCCCTGCCCAAGGGGCAGTCCGAGGCCGCCATGGCGATCGGACTGCGCAAGGGCCAGACGATGCGGACCATCCTGCTGCCGCAGGCCGTCACCGCCATGCTGCCGGCCATCGTCAGCCAGCTCGTGGTCATCGTCAAGGACACCGCGCTGGGCGGCGTGATGATCGGGTTCACCGAGCTGCTCAACGCGCGCCAGACCCTGGCAGCCTTCTACGCCAACGTCATCCCCAGCTTCATCGTGGTGGCGATCATCTACATCGTTCTCAACTTCATCCTCACCAGCTTCGCGAGCTGGCTGGAGAAGAGGCTGCGGCGCAGCAAGAAGAGCACGGGCGCGGTCCTCAGCGCCGAGGACATGGAGGAGCTCAACCCGGCGGCGACGGGTGGAACTTTCGGAACCGGCGCCGACGGCTCCATCCGATGATCAGCCCAGGAGCCGTTGCGATCTGATGAACAGTCAAGTGGCATGAACAACACGGAGGGCAGTGGCATGATCGCCACTGCCCTCCGTCACTTGACGCAAGCACCGGCAATGGGTTGCATACGTTCTGTGATCGTGCACCCTGCTCCAACTTTCTGTTCACTTGCGTCCCTCGGGACACCGCTGCGGGCAGGGGGCGCCGCGCCGTGGATCCGGTGATCATCGTCGGAGCGGGGCCCGTGGGGCTCACGCTCGCCCTGGCGCTGGCCCGCCAGGAGGTGCCGTCCGTCGTCCTCGACGAGGGGCCCGGCAAGGACGAACCCCGCCTCGCGCGCACCGTCGTCCTGCGCGAGGACACCACCGCCCTCATGGAGCGCCTGACGGGTGTGCCTGTCGCCGAAGCCGGGGCCCGCTGGGCCGGATGGCGGGCAATGCGCCGCAAGCAGGTGATGCGCGAGGTCACGTTCGACGACGCGGCGGCCGGTCCCGAGGGCGTCGCGAATCCCGCACCCCTGCACATCGCCCAGCACGTGCTCACCGGCGCCCTGCGCGCGGCCCTCGAAGGCGAACCACTCGTCAAGATCGCCGTGGACAGCCGCCTGGACGCCGTCGAGCAGGAGCCATCGGGTGTGACCGCCCACACCCGTGGCCCCAAGGGCACATGGTGGCGCGGCAGTTACCTGGTCGGCTGCGACGGCCCGCGCTCGACCGTGCGCAAACTCCAGGACATCCGCTTTCCCGGCCGTACGGCAGTGGAGCGACACGCCGTGGCAGCGCTGCGCACGGAACTTCCGTGGGAAGGTCAGGCGTTGCTTCATCGGATGCCGCCGTGGCGGATGTCCGGACCTTCGGCAGGGGAGGTCACCGGACGACCGCTCGCGGACGGGGTGTGGCGCCTGGACTGGCTGCTTCCGCCGGGCAAGGACCTGGTCACACCCGAGCTGCTGGTGGCTCGTATCCGGGAGACGCTCGCCGGCTGGACCGGTGGGCCGACGCCGCCGTACGAACTCCTCGACACCGGGGTTCACACGGTCCACCACCGCCTGGCCCGCCGTTGGCGCGTGGGCCGCGTCTTTCTCGCCGGGGACGCGGCGCACTGCCTCGGCACGCTCGGCACGCACGGGCTCGACGAGGGGCTGCGGGACGCCGACAACCTCGCCTGGAAGCTGGCACCGGCCTGGCACCACGGGCCGCACGAGGCGCTGCTCGACAGCTACCAGGCGGAGCGGCGCGCCGTCGTCGCCGCCCGGCTGCGTGCCGCGGACCAGGCGCTGCCGCTGCTGCGCGGCGGCGGTGGGCTGCGCGCCTACGTCCCCGGCTCCGCCCGAGGTCATGACGCGCTGCTGATGGACGGCCACCTGGGGCACGGCGCGATCGGTGCGCTGGGGACGTACGCCGACTCGCCGCTCGCACCCGGGCCCCTGGAGGGCGAGGTCCCGGTGAACACGCCGCGCGGTGCGCCGGTCGTGGACGTGCGGGTCACGGCGGAGGACGGCTCCTTCGTACAGCTGCGCGACCGGCTCGGGCGCGGTGCGCTGCTGGTCCTGCTGATCGCGCCCGGCACGGGCGTCTGGGAGCGCAAGCACTGGGCGACCGCCGGGATCATGCCTCGGCTGGCGGCCGCGGTGACGGCATTGCCGTACCGAGCCGAGCTGCTGGTCGCGGAGGCCTATCCGGGAGCGGCCGCGCATTCGGTCCTGCTGGTGCGGCCCGACGGTCATCTGGTGACGGCCTTGAGCGGAGTGCGGCCGACCGGTCTGTACGCGGCAGCCGAGGCGGCGCTGGGCGGACCGGGCAAGGCACAGTCCGGGGCGGCGGAGGCGGAAGCGGGGGCCTCGGCGGAGGCCGGGGCTGCGGCCGGCTCGCGCTGACGTCGAACTCGCGCTGACGTCGAAGGAGGCTCGCGCTGTCCCTGTCGTAGGGAACCGACCTTCACCGGATCGGAGAGCAGCACTCACTGTCACTGCGCGGTCCGCATAGTGACAGTGAGTTGACCGGCCCGCACCGGCGTGGTGTACTCCGGATCGTGACCGACACCTGTGTGCGCCTGTGGCGGAGGGTCCATATGGACCTCGTCCGCTATGCGGGCTGCGTGTGTCGCCCGTCCTGCTGAACTCGCATCCCCTTTCCTGCGCGCGCCACTGCTGACTCTGTCGCCTGTGCTGTCGCGCGCTCTTCGCGAACTCTCTTCAGGACGGTGCCCGTGTCCGTACCCTCTGCCGCCTCCCCTTCCGCCGTTGCCGCGTCCAAGCCCGGCGCGAAGTCGAATCCCGCGCCGGGCTCCGCGCCGACGCAGGCGGACCTTCTCGACTTCGTACGGCGTTCGGCCGCCGACACCGAGTTGGTCGCCTCGCTCCCGCTCGACCCCGAGGGCCGTACCTGGGTACGGCTCGAGGGTCCCGGCGGCAGCGAAGCCTGGTTGATCGGCTGGCCGCCCGGGACGGGCACCGGCTGGCACGACCACGCCGACTCGGTCGGCGCCTTCGTGACGGCGGCCGGTGAGCTCAAGGAGAACTCGCTCGCCGTCCGGCTGCCCGCCGACGGCTGGAAGACGCTGGAACTGACGGACGACGTGGACCGGGAACGGCGGCTGCCGGCCGGAAAGGGCCGCTCCTTCGGCCACCACCATGTGCACGAGGTGCTCAACGAGTCCGCCGACCGGCATGCCATCTCCGTTCACGCCTACTACCCACCCCTGCCGCAGATCTGCCGCTTCAGCCGCAGCGGGCCGATTTTGCGCCTGGAGCAGGTGGAGCGCCCGGAGGACTGGCAGTGAGCGGGGCGGCCGGAGGCGAACCTGTGCTGCACGATTCGAGCGAACGGCAGGTTGGTAGCGGTGAACTGAAGGCAAGTGCCGCGGGCGGCGTGAGCGAGTTGCCCGCCGGCGGGGGCGAGTGGGAGACAGGCGTGGGTG
Source organism: Streptomyces sp. R11 (assembly GCF_041051905.1). Lineage (NCBI taxonomy): Bacteria > Bacillati > Actinomycetota > Actinomycetes > Kitasatosporales > Streptomycetaceae > Streptomyces > Streptomyces sp. R11. The sequence continues at coordinate 6,776,735 of NZ_CP163432.1, read as the reverse complement.
ACGTGGTTGGACGCGGCGTGGACGAACGGCCCGTCGGCATCGACGAGTTGCTGGAGCGGGTACGCGCGGGCTACGAGCGGATCGAGCCTCAAGCGGCGTACGGGGCCGCTCAGGGCGGCGAGGCTCTGCTGGTCGACATCCGGTACGCGGCCCTGCGGGAGCGGGACGGTCTGATCCCCGGCGCCCTGGTCGTCGAGCGCAACGAACTGGAGTGGCGGCTCGACCCGCAGGGCAGCCACCGCGCCCCCGAGGCCACCGGTCACGACCTGCGGGTCGTGGTGATCTGCAACGAGGGCTACGCGTCCAGCCTGGCGGCCGAGTCGCTACGGCGACTGGGGCTGAGCCAGGCCACCGACCTGGTCGGCGGGTTCCAGGCATGGCGGGCGGCTGGGCTTCCGGTGACGTCGGGGGTGGGGGCGGACGCCTAGGCCGGCGATCCCGGCCCGAACGCGATGGGCGCCCCCGCGCGTCCACCGTGTCCGGCGCCGGAATCCCGCGGTCGCGAGCTCTCGCCCACTTCCGGGCCCCCTACCGGGGTCAGAACCCCTCGCCCTCGAGGAACTCCGTGTCCTCGCCCTCCTCCTCCAGCGCCTGCCGGACCACCCGTAGGGCCATGCCCTCGGGATAGCCCTTGCGGGCGAGCATGCCCGCGAGGCGGCGCAGGCGTTTGTCGCGATCGAGGCCGCGCGTGGAACGCAGCTTGCGGGCGACGAGTTCGCGTGCGGTCGTCTCTTCCTGCTCGGAGTCGAGCTGGGAAACGGCCGCGTCGATCAGTGTGGAGTCGACGCCCTTGGTGCGCAGTTCCTGCGCGAGCGCCCGCCTGGCGAGACCCCGGCCGTGGTGCCGGGACTCCACCCAGGCATCCGCGAACGCACTGTCGTTGATGAGGCCGACCTCTTCGAACCTCGACAGCACCTCCTCGGCGGCATCGTCCGGGATCTCCCGCTTGCGCAGGGCGTCCGCGAGTTGCTTCCGCGTCCGCGGGGTCCCGGTGAGCAGGCGTAGGCAGATCGCCCGCGCCTGCTCCACCGGGTCCGCCGGGAGGTCCCCCTTCTCGGCCCTCGATGAGGAGGGGGTGCTTCCGTCTTCACCGGGCGACTCCCCGAAGCCGCGCCGACGGCGCCCCCGCCCCCCGGCTGAGCCGCTCTCGCCACGCATCCTGCGGCCACCCCGGCGCGAGCCGCCGGAGTATCCACCGCCGTCCGCCGAGCCGCCCTGCGGCCGCTCGCCGCTGCCTGGCATGTCTTCGCCCGGCCAGCCACCACCGCCCGGGATGCCCTTGCTCGGCCCGTCGTCGTACGGCCCCTCCGTGCCGTACGACGCCGCACTGCCGTATCCCCCGTAACCGCCCCGAGCAGTTTCTCCGTCGTAGCTACCCCGGTCCACGTCTCCCCCGTGGCCGTCGCCGCCCCTTCCCCACTCATGCGGAACGTCGGGGTGGGCGGACTCGGCCCGGCCGGTTCGCCACGCTTTTGAATCAGGCACCGTACGGATCAGCTCTTGGCTGCCGCGGCCTTGGTCTTGGCCGTCTTGGCCGCCGCCGGAGCGGGCACCGTCTTCGCAGCGTCGTCCGGGGTGGCGGCGACCGCGGCGTCCGCGCCCGGCTCGGCGGCCGGCTCCTCGGGTCGCACGCCGACGCCCAGCTTCTCCTTGATCTTCTTCTCGATCTCGTTGGCCAGGTCGGGGTTGTCCTTCAGGAAGTTACGAGCGTTCTCCTTGCCCTGGCCGAGCTGGTCGCCCTCGTACGTGTACCAGGCGCCGGCCTTGCGGACGAAGCCGTGCTCCACGCCCATGTCGATCAGGCCGCCCTCGCGGCTGATGCCCTGGCCGTAGAGGATGTCGAACTCGGCCTGCTTGAAGGGCGGCGCGACCTTGTTCTTGACGACCTTGCAGCGGGTGCGGTTGCCGACCGCGTCCGTGCCGTCCTTCAGGGTCTCGATGCGGCGGATGTCGATACGCACCGAGGCGTAGAACTTCAGCGCCCGGCCACCGGTCGTGGTCTCCGGGGAGCCGAACATCACGCCGATCTTCTCGCGAAGCTGGTTGATGAAGATCGCGGTGGTCTTGGACTGGTTGAGCGCGCTGGTGATCTTCCGCAGGGCCTGGCTCATCAGCCGGGCCTGCAGACCGACGTGGCTGTCGCCCATCTCGCCCTCGATCTCCGCGCGCGGGACGAGCGCAGCGACGGAGTCGATGACGATGAGGTCGAGGGCGCCGGAGCGGACCAGCATGTCCACGATCTCCAGAGCCTGCTCGCCGTTGTCGGGCTGAGAGAGGATCAGGTTGTCGATGTCGACACCGAGCTTCTTCGCGTACTCAGGGTCGAGGGCGTGCTCCGCGTCCACGAAGGCGACCTGACCGCCGGCCTTCTGCGCGTTGGCCACTGCGTGCAGGGTCAGCGTGGTCTTACCGGAGGACTCCGGTCCGTAGACCTCCACCACGCGGCCGCGCGGCAGGCCACCGACGCCGAGGGCGACGTCGAGCGCGGTCGACCCGGTGGGGATGACCTCGATGGGCTCGTTCGGCCGCTCGCCCAGGCGCATGACCGCACCCTTGCCGAACTGCCGTTCAATCTGTGCGAGCGCGGCGTCCAGGGCCTTCTCGCGGTCGGTTCCTGCCATGGGTTCCACCCGATTTGCTTGAGTCGATCGCTTCACGTCAAAGACGCTAACGCCTGCCACTGACAATGGGCCCCGACGCCCGTCCGGCCTGTGGATAACTCGGCCGCTTATCCATCGAAACCGTGGCGAAATGCCCGCCGAGCACCCCTCCGCCATCTCCATCAGAATGGATGTTCGATTTTTGTGTCAAGCGCACCACACGGCACCTACGAGACTACGTCCGCGACCTGACACAGCCCCGGGTTCCCGGCCGACGCCCGCCCCTCGGGGCGGATTGCCCGCCCGCCGTCCCGGCGACACTGCCCCCTGCTCCTGTCTGCCGCGCCTGGCGTCGGCTGCTCCTCAGGAGGACTTCTCGCCGGGGTCCTCCGCCTTCGACCGCGGCTCGGCCGCTCCCGGCCGTGGGGCCCACAGGGCCCGCGCGCGGGCGACCAGACCGCGCCCCGCTCTCCGTCCCCGGTGGTGGCCGTGCACTCTGGGGTCGTCGGTGACGTCGTACCGCTTCACGTACGCCCCCAGGAACGCCTGCAGCGTGGCGATCGCCGGGATGGCGATCAGGGCGCCCACCGCGCCAAGGAGGGCGGTGCCGGCGACGACCGAACCGAAGGCGACCGCGGGGTGGATGTCGACGGTCTTCGAGGTCAGCTTGGGCTGCAGCACATAGTTCTCGAACTGCTGGTAGACCACGACGAAGCTCAGTACCCACAGCGCGTACCAGGGATCGACCGTGAAGGCGATCAGCATGGGCAGGGCGCCCGCGAGATACGTGCCGATGGTGGGGATGAACTGCGAGACCAGGCCGACCCACACCGCGAGCACGGGCGCGTACGGCACGTCCAGGCTCGCCAGCAGGATGTAGTGGGCTACGCCGGAGACGAGCGCCATGAGGCCGCGCGAGTACAGGTAACCGCCGGTCTTGGTGACGGCGATCTCCCACGCGCGCAGTACCTCGGCCTGCTTGGCGGGCGGCAGTACGGAGCACAGCGCGCGGCGCAGTCGCGGGCCGTCCGCGGCGAAGTAGAACGAGAACAGCGTGATCGTCAACAGCTGGAAGAGACCGCCGAGAACCTGTGCGGACACGGCCAGGACCCCGGTGGCGCTGTTCTGCACGTAGTTGCGCAGCCAGTCGGAGCGGAGCAGGCCCTCCTGGACGTCCACGCGGCGCAGCTCGGTGTTGAAGTGCGCGTTGATCCAGTTGATGACGGAGTCGAGGTAGTTCGGGAAGTCCTCGACGATCTTGATGATCTGGCCCGCGAGCATGGACCCCAGCAGTGTCACGAACCCGGCGGACACGATGATCACGGCGAGGAAGACGATGCCGGTGGCCAATCCACGGCGCATACCGCGCGTGGCCATCCAGCTCACGGCGGGCTCGATGGCGAGAGCCAGGAAGAACGCGATGAGGACGTTGATCAACAGCCCGGTGAGCTGGTGAAATGCCCAGCTGCCCAGCTGGAACGCGCCGACTAGCGCCAGTGCGAGCACCATGGCGCGCGGGAGCCAACGAGGCATACGGGCGTTCGACCCGGTGCCGCCCTCGCCCGATGGCGGGGTCGGCGGCGTCGTGCCGAACGGGGATCCGTGCCGGGCGAGCTGCCCGGTCTCGTCAGTGCGTGCCACGGAGCAAGTGTCGCCCACGCCACCGACAAACGGCTTCGGTCCTGCGATCTTCGTGGCCGGTCAGCGCTTCTCACCCGGAACGTTCATGACGGCACACACCACACGCCACACATCTTTCGCCTCCCAGCCGGCGTTCAGCGCCTCGTGCACCGTGCGCCCGCCGAGCTCCGTCATCACGTGGTCGCGCGCGAACGAGTCGGCGTAGCCCGGACCGAAGTGATCCGCCATCCGCTCCCAGAAGACCGTCAACCGCATGCGTCCAGTATCCCGCCCCTGAGAGTGGGCCTGCGCCGGGACCACTTGTCGAGACCGCTTTCCGTCCTACGGTCTGACGCATGCCCGAAACAGGAGCTTCCGCACTCCCCCCGACGCCCTCGACGCGCTCCCCGCTCTTCCGCGCCGAACAGTTCGTCTGGCTCAGCGCGCGCGTGCTCGAGCAGCGTCTCTTCGCGTACCGCTTCCTGAACGGTGCCGCCGACCCGGTGGAGACCGCACTGGACGCCTACCGCAACGAGGACGGCGGATACGGCCACGCGCTGGAGCCCGATCTGCGCGGCCCGGTCAGCCAGCCGCTGCACACCGGTCACGCCCTCCGCATCCTTGACGCCATCGAGCGCTGCGGCGGACAGCGCGTGGATCGCGTCTGCCGCTACCTCACCTCGGTCTCCACACCGGACGGCGCCCTCCCGGCGATCCACCCCAGCCAGCGCGGCTACCCCGCCGCACCCTTCATGCCGATCGTGGACGACGCTCCCAGCTCGCTCCTGGCCACCGGACCGATCGTCGGACTGCTGCACCGCAATGAGGTGTGGCACGCCTGGCTGTTCCGGGCCACGGACTTCTGCTGGCAGGCGGTCGAGTCCCTGGAGAAGTCACATCCGTACGAGATCGAGGCCGCCGTGGCCTTCCTGGACTCCGTTCCCGACCGCCCCCGCGCGGAGGCGGCCGCCGACCGCCTGGGCCGGCTCGTGCGCGAACAGCGCCTTGCGGCACTGGAGCCGGACAACCTCGACACCTACCCGCCTTCCCCCGGCTACGCCCCCGGCGAGCACCATTTCCCGCACGACTACGCGCGTACACCGCGCTCCTTCGCGCGCGCGTGGTTCACGGACGACGAGATGAGCCGCTCTCTCGACCACCTCGCCGACGAGCAGCAGGAGGACGGCGGCTGGCCGATCCGTTGGCGTCAGTGGGCGCCGAGCATCGCCTCCGAGGCCCGTCCCATGGTGACGATGGAGGCACTGCGCACGCTCAGGGCGTACGGCCGCCACATCGGCTGACGAGCCTCACCCACCCATCGCGCGCACCGCTGCCGTCACCAGCACGGCTGCCGCGACGACAAGCAGGAACGGCGCCCGCAGGACGAGCGCCACAACAGCCGCAGCGACTCCGGCCACCCTCGCATCCAGTACCAGCGCCTGCCCGTCACCGAACGTCTGCTGAGCCGTGAGGGCGGCAAGGAGGGCGACGGGCAACAGGGCGGCAAGCCGACGTACGAGAGGCCTCTCCAGAGCACCAGCGGGCACGAGCAGCCCGACGAGCTTGACGCCGTAGCAGCCAAGGGCGGTGACCCCGATCGCGATCCAGGTGTTCACAGCTCCCCCTCCCGCACGTCTCCCCGACGCCGCCCCTGCGCCCACACCACGACCGGCGCCGCAAGGGAGGCGACCAGCACAGGCACACCTGCAGGCAGAACAGGCAACAACCCGAGCCCCAGCACCACAGCCAGTCCGGCGACAGTCCGCTCGGTCGCGGACTTCAGCATCGGCGCGAGCAAAGCCAGAAAGACAGCAGGCCCGGCCGCATCCAGCCCCCAGGCATCGGTGTCCCCCATGGCCTCCGCCCCGAGCGCACCGAGCAACGTGGTGAGATTCCACAGCACGTACAGGCTGAGCCCCGTCACGACGAACCCGATCCGCGCACTGCGCCGAGTCGGCTGCGCCAGCGCGACTGCCGCCGTCTCGTCGATCACCCACTGCGCGGCGAACGGTCGCACCGCGCGCGTGAGGCTCAGCAACTGCGACAACCGCAGCCCGTAAAAGGCATTACGCACCCCAAGGAAGAACGCACCCGCGGCCGCGGTCCACGGGCCACCCCCGGCAGCAATCGCCCCGACCAGCGCGAACTGCGACGCCCCCGTGAACACCAGCAGGCTGAGCGCACAGGTCTGCAAGAGCGTGAGCCCACTACCTGCCGACGTCACCCCAAAGGCGAACCCGGACAACCCGACGGCGACTCCGACGCCCAGGGCGTCCCGTACAACAACCCCGTCGGGCTTGGCTTCGCCGACACGAAGGTCTTCAAGAGCTTTCTGTTCTGACACACCCGCGACGCTAGGACAGCCCCTGCCACACGTCTTGTACGTTCTTGCGCTCCCGCTGATAGGCCCCCGGCGGAACGCCGACGATCCGGCTGAAGTGCCGGTTCAGATGCGGCTGATCGGTGAACCCCACAGCAAGGGCCGCCTCCGCCGGCGAAACCCCTTCGTCCAACAGCCGCCGAGCCCGCCGTACCCGAGCATCGGTCAGCCACGTATGCGGCGGCATCCCGTAGAGATCCCGAAACGCCCGCAGCAAGGCAAACGGACTGGCACCAAGATCGACAGCCAGCCTCTCCAGACTGGGCGGCTCAGCCATCCGCCCCTCCAGCACCTCACGCGCGCGTACAGCGACCCGGGCCCCCGCAGTCCGCACCGCCCGCTGCGGAAGAGCCCCACCGTTCAACCGCAGCAGCCGGGTCACGGCCACCCGAAGCAACGTATCGGCGGCCAGCGCATTCCCTTCATCCGCGGCCCGCAACACCTGATGCACCAACCCCACGGCGTACGCGTCATCGAGCACCGGCCCGACAAACCCGGGCGTCCCGCGAATCGCAGTGGTCTCCCCCGCGATCTCGGCCACCACCTCGGGCGACGGATAGACGGCCCCATACTGCCACCCCTCAGGAACCCCCGCCCGCCCGGTATGCGGCGTATCCGGATTGACCAACGCAAGCGCACCGGCCCCCGCGTACTGATCAGCGCCCCGACAGTGAAAGACCTCCACACCATCGGCGATGGCGGCGATCACAAAGTTCTCATGGGTATGCCGCACAAACGTCTTCCGCACATACCGGGCCCGCAGCAGATCAACACCGGGCAAGTCGGCGTACTGCCAATGCCGCGCCCGCTCGCCCGAACCTGCCATACCCCCATTCTCCGCGACGCCGACGAACTGCCCAGCGGCGCACCCCACGGAGCGGCAGCCGCGCACGGCGGCGAGGGGACGTGCCGGGGTGTCCGCGCGCAGCGGCGGGCGTCAAGAAACGGCCCCTCTCAAGGCACGGCAACCGCCCGACCGAGGACGGACACCCCCCGGCAAGGCCCCGACCCACCCCCCACCGGCAGGCACTACGCGAACCCCCACTCAGCCGGGCGGGCCGCCGCAGGCATCCCCGCCCAACCGCCGAAGGCAAGACGCACCGCCGCCCCGAACACATTTCCCCAGCTCAGCCGCGTTGTCAGTCCCCGGGTGCAGGATGGACGCATGGTCAGCAATCCGCACCACGCCCTAGCCGGCTTCTCCCCCGCCACCCGAGGCTGGTTCACGGGCGCGTTCTCCGCGCCCACCGCAGCCCAGGCAGGCGCGTGGCAGGCCATCCACGAGGGCTCGGACGTGCTGGTCGTAGCCCCCACCGGCTCCGGCAAAACCCTGGCCGCCTTCCTCGCCGCCCTGGACCAGCTGGCCGCCACGCCCCCGCCGGCCGACCCCAAGAAGCGCTGCCGAGTCCTCTACGTCTCCCCCCTCAAGGCCCTCGCGGTCGACGTCGAGCGCAACCTCCGCAGCCCCCTCACCGGCATCCGCCAGGAGTCCGTACGCCTGGGCCTGCCCGAGCCCGAGGTAAAGGTTGGCATTCGCTCCGGCGACACCCCCGCCGCAGAGCGCCGAGCCCTGTCGACCCGCCCCCCGGACATCCTCATCACCACCCCCGAGTCCCTCTTCCTGATGCTGACGTCAGCGACACGCGACGCTCTGACCGGCATCGAGACGGTGATCCTGGACGAGGTCCACGCGGTGGCGGGCACCAAGCGCGGCGCCCACCTCGCGCTCACCCTGGAGCGCCTGGACGAGCTGCTCCCCAAGCCGGCCCGCCGCATCGGCCTCTCCGCGACCGTCCGCCCGGTCGACGAGATCGCCCGTTACCTCTCCCCCCGCCGCAAGGTGGAGATCGTGCAGCCGAAGTCGGGCAAGGAGTTCGACCTCTCGGTCGTGGTCCCCGTCGAGGACCTCGGCGAGCTGGGCGGCTCCCCGGTCGCCGAGGGCTCCGAAGGTGCGGAACGCCCCTCGATCTGGCCCCACGTGGAGGAGCGGATCACCGACCTGGTCCAGGCCCACCGCTCCACCATCGTCTTCGCCAACTCACGCCGCCTGGCGGAACGCCTGTGCAATCGCCTCAACGAGATCGCCTACGAGCGGGCCACCGGCGAACCCTTGGACGAGCACCACGCCCCGGCCGAGCTCATGGGCGGCTCGGGCGCGGCCCAGGGCGCACCTCCGGTCATCGCCCGCGCCCATCACGGCTCGGTCTCCAAGGAGCAGCGCGCCCTGGTCGAGGAGGACCTCAAGGCAGGCCGCCTCCCCGCAGTCGTGGCCACATCCAGCCTTGAGCTGGGCATCGACATGGGCGCCGTCGACCTCGTTGTCCAGGTCGAGTCACCGCCCTCCGTGGCATCCGGCCTCCAGCGCGTGGGCCGCGCGGGACACCAGGTCGGTGCCGTCTCCACCGGTGTGGTCTTCCCGAAGTACCGCGGCGACCTCGTCCAGGCAGCCGTGGTCACCGAACGGATGCGCACCGGGTCCATCGAGTCCCTGAAGGTCCCGGCCAATCCCCTGGACGTCCTCGCCCAGCAAATCGTCGCCATGACGGCGATGGACACCTGGCAGGTCGACGACCTCCTCGCCACGGTCCGCCGAGCCGCGCCCTTCGCGTCCCTCCCAGAATCCGCTTTCACCGCTGTCCTCGACATGCTCGCCGGCCGCTACCCGTCCGACGCCTTCGCCGAGCTCCGTCCGCGCGTGGTCTGGGACCGGGTCGCCGGCACGATCACCGGCCGCCCCGGCGCACAGCGCCTCGCGGTCACCTCCGGAGGCACCATCCCGGACCGCGGCCTGTTCGGTGTCTTCCTCGCCGGAGCGGACCCGAAGAAGGGCGGCGGCCGGGTCGGCGAGCTGGACGAGGAGATGGTCTACGAGTCCCGCGTGGGGGACGTGTTCACGCTCGGCACGAGCTCCTGGCGCATCGAGGACATCACTCGCGACCGCGTCCTGGTCTCCCCCGCGCCGGGCGTACCGGGCCGCCTCCCCTTCTGGAAGGGCGACCAGCTGGGCCGCCCCCTCGAACTGGGCCGCGCGGTGGGCGCGTTCCTGCGCGAGGTCGGCTCGCTGCCCAAGGAGGACGCCCGCCTGCGCCTCCTCACCGCAGGCCTGGACGCCTGGGCGGCCGACAACGTCCTGTCCTACCTGGACGAGCAGCGCGAGGCCTGCGGCCACATCCCGGACGACCGCACGATCGTCGTCGAGCGCTTCCGCGACGAACTCGGCGACTGGCGCGTCGTAGTGCACTCCCCCTTCGGCGCGCAGGTCCACGCCCCCTGGGCGCTCGCCCTGGGGGCGAAGCTCTCCGAGCGGTACGGCATGGACGCGCAGGTCATGCACGCCGACGACGGCATCGTGCTGCGCCTGCCCGACGCCGACCTCATGGGCCTGGACCTGCTGGACCAGGAGCCGAGGAAAGCCGGCACCGAGTACGACGCCGACCAGGCGCCCGTCGGCGCGGCGGACGTCGTTTTCGACAAGGGCGACGTCGATCAGATGGTCACCGACCAGGTCGGCGGCTCGGCGCTGTTCGCGTCCCGCTTCCGCGAGTGCGCCGCTCGCGCGCTGCTGCTGCCGCGCCGCAACCCCGGCAAGCGCACCCCGCTGTGGCAACAGCGCCAGCGCGCCGCCCAACTGCTCGAGGTCGCCAGCGAGTTCGGCTCGTTCCCGATCGTGCTGGAGGCGGTCCGCGAATGCCTCCAGGACGTCTTCGACGTCCCCGGCCTCACCGAGCTGATGGGCGACCTCGAAGCCCGCAAGGTACGCCTCGTCGAGGTCACCACCCCCGAGCCGTCCCCGTTCGCGCGCTCCCTCCTCTTCGGGTACGTCGCACAGTTCCTGTACGAGGGCGACTCCCCGCTCGCCGAGCGCCGCGCCGCCGCCCTGTCACTGGACTCGCGTCTGCTGGCCGAGCTGCTCGGCCAGGCGGAGCTGCGGGAACTGCTCGACGCCGAGGTTCTTACCGAGCTGGAACAAGAGCTGCAGTGGCTCACCGAGGACCGCCGCGTCAAGGATGTCGAAGGCGTCGCGGACGTCCTTCGCCTCCTCGGCCCGCTCACGGACGCCGAACTGGTCGAGCGCGGCGCCGAGCCGCACTGGGCCCAGGAGCTGGCCGGGGCCCGCCGCGCCATCAAGGTCCGCATCGCCGGCACGGACCACTGGGCGGCGATCGAGGACTCGGGCCGCCTGCGCGACGCTCTCGGCACGGCACTGCCGGTCGGCGTCCCCGAGGCCTTCACCGAGCCGGTCAAGGACCCGCTCGGCGACCTCCTCGCCCGTTATGCCCGCACTCACGGCCCCTTCACGTCGGCCACAGCGGCGGCCCGCTTCGGCCTGGGCGCGGCGATCACCGACGGCGCCCTCCAGCGGCTGGCGGCGAGTGGACGAGTCGTCCAGGGCGAATTCCACCCGGCAGGCATCGGGCAGGAGTGGTGCGACGCCACGGTCCTGCGCCGCCTGCGCCGCCGCTCCCTCGCTGCCCTGCGCCATGAGCTGGAGCCGGTGCCACCGGCCGCGCTCGCGCAGTTCCTGCCGCAGTGGCAGCACATCGGCAAGGGCCACGGGCTGCGCGGCATCGACGGATTGGTCCGCGCCATCGAGCAGTTGCAGGGCGCGTCCGTGCCCGCGTCCGCCCTGGAGAAGCTCGTTCTGCCGTCCCGCGTCGCGAACTACACCCCCGCGATGCTCGACGAACTCACCGCCGCCGGCGAGGTCGTCTGGGCCGGAGCGGGCTCACTCCCCGGGAAGGACGGCTGGGTGTCCCTCTACATGGCGGACGCGGCACCCTTGCTCCTGCCGCAGCCGCACCCCCTGGAGCTGACGGCACTGCACCAGTCCGTCCTGGACGCCCTGTCCGGCGGCTACGGCCTGTTCTTCCGCCAGATCACCGACCAGGTCCGCGCCACCACGCACCCCGACGTCACCGACCCCCAACTCGCCGATGCCCTCTGGGAGCTGGCCTGGTCGGGCCGCCTGACGAACGACACGCTCGCACCCATGCGTTCCCTGCTGGGCTCGGGCCGCACCGCAGGTTCCACGGCCCACCGCGCCAAGCGCACCGTCCCGCGCGGACGCTACGGCTCCCTCACGTCCGCCGCCCGCCCCGCGTCCCGAACCGGCCCACCGACCGTCGCCGGCCGCTGGTCCCTGCTGCCGGCCCACGAGCCGGACCCCACAGTGCGGGCCCACGCCCTGGCCCGCGCACTCCTCGACCGGCACGGCGTCGTGACCCGGGGAGCGGTCGCCGCCGAGGGCGTCGAGGGCGGGTTCTCGGCGACGTACCGCATCCTGTCCGCCTTCGAGGAGAGCGGCCAGGCGCGGCGCGGCTACGTGGTCGAGGGACTCGGCGCCGCGCAGTTCGCCATGGACGGCGCGGTGGACCGCCTGCGCGCGGTCGCCAACGCCCGCGAACGCGGCGAGGCCCTGCCCGGCCCCAGCACCCCCGACACCGACGGCGCCCCCCATGGCAACGGCGAACCTGACACGCACGGCACCCTCGACGGCTTCGACACCCCTGGCGCCGACCAGGGCAACACCCCGGCGTGGGACAACGCCGCGTGGGACAACCCCGACGGCAAGCCTGCGTACGACATCCCCGACCTCGACCACGACTTCCTGGACGCCCACCTCGGTCCGGGCGACTACGTCTCGCCGCGCGATCTCGCCGCCCAGGGCAACCGCCGCACCCCACAAGGCCCCGCATGGCACAACGGCGGCACCCCATTCGGCCCCGGTTCCGCCGCCCGCCACCGCCGCCCCGCGACCGACACCCGAGCCGCCGTCCTCGCCGCCGCCGACCCGGCGAACGCGTACGGTGCCGCCCTCGCCTGGCCCGAGCCCCCGACCGGCGCCGGGCACAAGCCGGGCCGCAAGGCGGGCTCCCTCGTCGTCCTGGTTGACGGCGAACTGACCCTCTACATGGAGCGCGGCGGCAAGACCCTGCTGGCCTGGCCCTCGGCACCGGACACCGAGCCCACCGACGACCCCCGCCTGCACACGGCAGCAGAGGCCCTCGCCGCAGCCGCACGCGCAGGCTCCCTCGGCACCGTCACGGTGGAGCGCGTGAACGGCGCCGCGGCCCTGACCTCCCCCCTAGGCACCCTCCTGGAAGGAGCGGGCTTCATCGCAACACCCCGAGGCCTACGCCTACGCGCCTGATCCAAGCCGCCCAACGACCGGCGGCCCGTAGCCCGTAGCCAACGACGCGCCGCCCAACCCGAGGCCGAGCCACCGACCCAAACCCTGCCCGACCCACCCAGCGCCAGCCCCCCCCCATCCCCCCCACCAGCCCCACCCACCCCACGATCCGCCCCCCGCACACCTCGGCCCCATGCCACCCTTGACCCATGCCCGAAGGAGACACGGTCTGGCAGACAGCGAAACGGCTGCACACAGCCCTCGCGGGCGAAATGCTGACCGTCAGCGACTTCCGGGTACCGAAGTACGCCACGGTCGACCTCACGGGCCGTACGGTCCTGGACGTCACCCCGCGCGGCAAACATCTCCTCACCCGCGTCGAGGGCGGCCTGACGGTCCACACACACCTCGGGATGGAAGGTTCCTGGAAGGTCTTCGCCGACCAGGAGCGCTGGACGGGCGGTCCCTCCTACCAGATCCGTGTGATCCTCGCCGCCGCCGACGCCCGTCCCGGCCGCACGGCCGTCGGGTACCGCCTCCCCGTGCTCGACCTCATGCGCACCACCGAGGAAGACCGAGCAGTGGGCCACCTCGGCCCCGACCTTCTGGGCCCGGACTGGGCACCTGACCGCGCCCTCGCCAACCTCCTGGCCGACCCCGCCCGCCCCCTCGGCGAGGCGCTGCTGGACCAGCGCAACCTCGCCGGCATCGGCAATGTCTACAAGAGCGAGCTGTGCTTCCTGCTCCGGGTCACCCCCTGGCTCCCCGTCGGCGCACTCCCGACCGAGCACGCAGCCCAACTGCCGGTACTCGCCAAGAAGCTGCTGGAAGCCAACCGCGACCGCCCAGTCCGCAGTACGACGGGCCGCCGGGGCCAGGACCTCTTCGTGTACGGCCGTGCCAGGCGCCCCTGTCTGCGCTGCGGCACCTCCATCCGCGCGGCCGACCAGGGCGACGGCTCCCGCGAGCGTCCCACCTACTGGTGCCCGAACTGCCAGGCGGGCCCGGCCCCGAACACCGCCGCCGCCGCGCGCAGGGCTCCCCGCACCGCCCGAGGGACCCTCTCTCCGAACCGGCCCAGCACTCCACCCCGCACCACTAATTGACGACCCGTCAGATCTCCTCGTACCGTCCTTTCATGGCTGTCAAGGCGTACGACCTCACCGGACGCACCGCATTCGTCACCGGCGCAGCCAGCGGCATCGGCCGCGCCTCGGCCGTCCTCCTCGCCGAGGCCGGCGCAACCGTGCACTGCGCCGACCGTGATGCGCAGGGCCTGCATGACACGGCGACCCTGATCAAATCGAGCGGCGGCACCGCACTCACCCATCACCTCGACGTGACCGACCGCGAGCAGCTCCGCCAGGCCGTCGCATCCTGCGAACGACTCGACGTGATGGCCGCGGTCGCCGGGATCATGCACAGCAGCCCGGTTCTGGAGACCCGCGACGAGGACCTGGACCGGGTGCTGAACGTCAACTTCAAGGGAGTGCTGTACGCCTGCCAGGAGGCTGCCCGAGCGATGCTCGCCCAGCGCATCAGAGGCAGCATCGTCACCATGGCCTCCGGCGCCGTGGACACCGGCGGCCCGGGCCTGCTCTGCTACGGCGCGGCCAAGGCTGCCGTCGTGCAGCTGACCAAGACGCTGGCGACGGAGATGGGCCCGAACGGCATCCGCGTCAACGCGGTCGCCCCGGGCTGGATCCGTACACCCATGACCGACCGCCACGACAGCGCGGCCCAGACGCACACCGAGGCACTCATGGCCCGCATGTCGCCGTTGGGCCGGGTCGGCGAAGCGGAGGACATCGCGCACGCTGTGCTGCACCTGGCGTCCGACGCCTCGTCCTTCACGACGGGGCAGATCCTGCGTCCGAACGGCGGTGTGGCGATGCCGTGGTAGCCCGCCCCACCTGCCAGGCCCGAGCCCACCGCCGCGAGTCGACAGCTCCCGTGGCCCGCCCCTTCGGCACACAGTGCACCGGCAACAGGCTCAGCCCCCACCCTCCCGCGGCGACGGCGCCCTCCAACACCCCCGCGCCGGGCGCCAGCGCGAGCCGCAGCACGGCCCACCACCACAGCGCCCCGAACCCGAGGATCACCCCCCAGCGCGCTATCGGCCGTGCCATCCGCTCACCTCCAGCCCGAGGCTAGGCCGCCCGTTCACCCGCCGGGAGGGCGCACCGGCGGCACACGGATGCAGCGCGGGCCAACGTCATCACAGCGCGTCAGGCGTCGATCACACCCTCCACCATGACCGCCGGGCCCCGCACCGGCAAACGGACACCGCAAGGCCCCACGAGGCCGGGCAGGGGCCCGCACACAGCACAAAAGTCCCCGGACAGCACGAAACCCCGACCGCACTCCCCCAGGTCTCCCTGGAGAAGGCCCGGCCGGGGCCCCACACATCTCAGCGCATGGTCAGTCCACGCGCCCGGTGGTCACCGTCAGGCGGCGACCACGTCGACAGCCTCGGAAGGCGCCTTGATGGTCACCCGTTCCGGTGGCACACCGGTCACCGACACGGAACCCAGCATCGGACGGACCGACGTGGGTACAGGTTCGCTCGGAGTGGCCGCAGCAGACTGGGCCAGCTCGGCGAGGGCGAGCTCGTCGCTCACTTCCCGCATGAGCTCGGACATCCGTACGTCAAGCGCGTCGCAGATCGCGGAAAGCAGCTCGGAGGAAGCCTCCTTCTGCCCCCGCTCCACCTCGGAGAGATAGCCGAGCGAGACTCGGGCGGACGAGGAGACTTCGCGCAGAGTACGGCCCTGGCGCTGGCGCTGCCGACGCAGCACGTCACCCAGCAGGCGACGGAGCAGAATCATCGGTGGCTCCCTCCTCGGACCGCGTAGCCGCATCCTTCACGCCCCACCGTACCGCCTTGCGCCGCGGCCGTGCGGGGAGCGATGTCGTGTTCACTCAGGGCTGCAAACATCAAAACCCCCCGTTCTGTTCCGTATCCTGTGCCCGCTCATTCCCACTGTGTTCGCTCGCAAGCTCCTTCAGGAGGAGCGCGAGTACGCTCCGTACACTCTCCATACGAATTTCCGCGCGGTCGCCGTTCAACCGCAGGGCCTCCACTTTTCCGCCACCGGCGGAACCGGAACCGTGGCCGACGGGTCCGTCCACGGCCACGAAGACGGTCCCCACGGGCTGTCCGTCTTGTTTCTCGGGCCCTGCTACGCCGGTCGTGGCAATGCCCCAGTCGGCTCCCAGCGCCTTCCGCACGCCGGCTGCCATTTGAGCCGCGACCTGCGGATTCACAGCTCCATGACGTGCCAGCAAGGCGGCGTCGACGCCGAGCAGCTCATGCTTCACCTCGGTGGCGTAGGCGGTCACCGACCCCCGGAAGGCCTTGGATGCCCCAGGGGCGGCTGTGATTTCCGCCGCCACCAGTCCGCCGGTCAGCGACTCGGCGACAGCGAGCGTCTCACCGTTCACTACGAGTAGTCGCACCAGGTCGGCGGCCGGGGAACTCACGCTTCCGTCTCCTCCAACGCGGCCTTGCGCTCTGCGATTCCTTGCCTGCGCAGCACAATGGCTTGTCTCACATAGTCGAGCCCTGTCACCACGGTCAGCACGACCGCCGCGGCCATCACCCACCACCGCAAGGTGGCCAGCCACCCCGTCAGCGCCAGGATGTACATCCCGACGGCCACGCCCTGCGTGAGGGTCTTCAGCTTGCCGCCGCGGCTCGCCGGGATCACGCCGTACCGGATGACGATGAAACGAAGCAGCGTGATCCCGAGTTCCCGGCCGAGGATGACGCCGGTCACCCACCACGGGAGATCGCCCAGCGCGGACAGACAGATCAGCGCCGCCCCCATGATCGCCTTGTCGGCGATGGGGTCGGCGATCTTCCCGAAGTCGGTGACGAGGTTGTACGCCCGCGCCAGATGACCGTCGAAGAGGTCGGTGATCATGGCGATGGCGAAAGCCGCCCAGGCCAGCGAGCGCCACGCCGGGTCGTATCCGCCGTCGGCCAGCATCAGCGCCACGAACGCGGGCACCAGCACCAGCCGGAGCATGGTCAGGAGGTTGGCGACGTTCCAGACGCTTGCCTGATTGACGGCCGCAGCCGCGATCTTCCCGCCGCGCGCGGGCTTCGTACCGCCGGGGACACCCGGCTCGGCGCCGCCTGTCTTCGAGCCGCCGGCCGCCTTCGAACCGCCCGCCTTCGAGCCACCGGCCTTGGACGAACCCACCGCACTCGCTCTGCCTGCCGCACCCGCCGGGGAGGAGCCACCCGCGGCGGACGCCGGAACTCCGGTCATCTGCCAGCCTCCTCACTACACGCGAGCGTGCCCTGCAGCGGCTCGGCCACCAGGTCGACACCTTCCGTACCGACCACCTTCGCCTCGACCATACGACCGATGCTCAGTCCTTCGCCGCTCGTGAGCAGCACCTGGCCGTCCGTCTCCGGTGCCTGGTGCGCCGCACGGCCGTACGCGCCGTCCCCGTCCTCGGAGTCCACCGACTCGACGAGCACCTGCAGCGTCTCCCCGAGGCGCTCTTCTGCACGCTGCGAGACGAGCTCCTCCGCGAGCCGGGAGACACGGGCCAACCGCTCGGCGACGACGTCCTCGTCGAGCTTGTTCTCGTAGGTCGCGGCCTCCGTACCGTCCTCGTCGGAGTAGCCGAAGACGCCGATGGCGTCCAGCCGCGCGCCGTTCAGGAACCGCTCCAGCTCGGCGAGGTCGGCCTCACTCTCGCCGGGGAAGCCGACGATGAAGTTGGAGCGCACGCCGGCCTGCGGCGCCTTGCCGCGGATGGTGTCGAGCAACTCCAGGAAGCGGTCGGTGTCCCCGAAGCGGCGCATCGAGCGCAGCACGTCGGGCGCCGAGTGCTGGAAGGACAGGTCGAAGTACGGGGCGATCTTCGGCGTCGAGGTCAGCACGTCGATGAGGCCCGGCCGCATCTCGGCCGGCTGAAGGTAGCTGACGCGGACACGCTCGATGCCGTCGACCTCGGCGAGCTCCGGCAGGAGGGACTCCAGCAGACGGATGTCGCCCAGGTCCTTGCCGTACGAGGTGTTGTTCTCGGAGACCAGCATGATCTCCTTCACGCCCTGCTCGGCCAGCCACCGCGTCTCGTTCAGCACGTCGCTGGGCCGGCGCGAGATGAAAGAACCACGGAAGGACGGGATGGCGCAGAAGGAGCAGCGCCGGTCACAGCCGGAGGCGAGCTTCACCGAGGCGACCGGGGCCCCGTCGAGACGGCGGCGCAGGGGCGAGCGCGGACCGGAGGCTGGAGCGATCCCTTCCGGAAGGTCGACGGGCGCGTGCCCGGGCAGCGCGACCTCGGCCGCGGACTCCTGCCGCTCGGCCGGGCTGATCGGCAGCAGCTTGCGCCGGTCGCGCGGGGTGTGCGAGGCGTGGATTCCGCCATTAAGGATGGTCTGCAGGCGGTCCGAGATGTTGGAGTAGTCGTCGAAGCCGAGCACGCCGTCGGCCTCGGGGAGGGCCTCGGCGAGCTCCTTGCCGTACCGCTCGGCCATACAGCCCACCGCCACGACGGCCTGGGTTCTCCCATGCCCCTTGAGGTCGTTGGCCTCCAGGAGGGCGTCGACGGAGTCCTTCTTGGCGGCGTCGACGAAGCCACACGTGTTGACGACGGCGACATCCGCGTCCCCGGCGTCCTCCACGAGGTCCCAGCCGTCCGCCTCCAAGCGGCCTGCGAGCTCCTCCGAGTCCACCTCGTTACGGGCGCAGCCAAGAGTGACGAGTGCGACGGTACGGCGTTCAGGCATGGGCTCAAGACTACTTTGTCTCACTGACAGCCCACGTCGACGGGGTTGGCCGATCTTGGCCAACCCCGTCCACAACCAAACCCTTGAGCCAGACTTATCCGGCCTGCGGGTCGCCCTTCGTGTACGTGAGGCGCTCCACGGCGCCCGGCTGCCAGTCGTCCTCGATCTTCTTGCCGTTGACGTAGAGGTCGATCGCGCCGGCGTCACCCAGGACGAGGTTGATCTTCTCGCTGTCCTGGAAGGTCTTGGAGTCACCCTGCTTGAGGAGGCCGTCGAAGAGGAGCCGGCCGTTGTGGTCCTTGATGGCGACCCAGCTCCTTCCGTCGGCGGCGCTGACCTGGACGGTCACCTTGTCCTGGGGGACGGCGGCGATGGCGCTGTCCGACGGCTTCGGGTCCTTGGGCTTGTCGGTCTTCGGCGTGGGCGTGGTCTTGTCGGCGGTCGGCGTCGAGCCGCCCTCGGCGACCGCCGACTTGCCACCCTCGTCCTCGCCCTTGAACGCGGTGAACCCGACGAACCCGATCACGGCGACGATCGCGGCGACCATGGCCGCGGTCCAGTTGGGCCCGCGCCGCTCGGGACGGATGCGCTCCGCCTCGAACAGGGGGGCAGCCGGGGTCGGCGCCGGTCGTCCGCCGTGCGAGTCGTCGTACTGGTCGAGGAGGGGGGCAGGATCGAGGTGGACGGCTTTGGCCAGGGTCCGGATGTGGCCACGGGCGTACACGTCGCCGCCGCAGGCGGCGAAGTCGTCCGCCTCGATGGCATGCACGATGGCGATCCGGACCCGGGTGGCGTTGGTGACGTCGTCGACAGTCAGCCCGGCATCGATACGGGCCTGCTGGAGGGCACGGCCGATCGAGGGGCGGGCTTCCTCGGACACGTCTTCGAACGGACGCTCGTCTTCAGGGGAGTTGCCGATGGACACGGGGGCGCCTTTCGAGCGTTTAAGCCACCTGTGCTGCAGGTTCAGTCTAGGGGGGGTACGAAAGGGTGGGGCAACCGGGCGGTGGGACTTTGTACGCCATCGGAATGGCCGGACACGCCGATGGTGGGGTTACGAGATTGTCGCGCTTCCCTCAACTTGACGTACGCCGAAGGGGAACGGTTGCTCAATGATCCCTTACGGGTGAGTCACGATCGAACATCGACTCATCACCCACCCGTCGGGGGCCATCACTGTGTCGCTTTTCCGCCCCGGAGTCTTTTAAGCCTCCCCGCGGATCAGGGCGAGCACTCCGTCCAGCTCATCAGGTTTCACAAGAACGTCACGAGCCTTGGAGCCCTCGCTCGGTCCGACGATGTTGCGGGACTCCATGAGGTCCATCAGCCGCCCCGCCTTGGCGAACCCGACCCGCAGCTTGCGCTGGAGCATCGACGTCGAACCGAACTGCGTGGAGACCACCAGCTCGGCCGCCTGGCACAGCAGATCGAGGTCGTCACCGATGTCCTCGTCGATCTCCTTCTTCTGCTTCGTCCCCACGACGACGTCGTCCCGGAAGACCGGCGCCATCTGGTCCTTGCAGTGCTGGACGACGACCGCGACCTCCTCCTCGGTCACGAACGCGCCCTGCATACGCGTGGGCTTGTTGGCACCCATCGGCAGGAACAGCCCGTCGCCCTTGCCGATCAGCTTCTCGGCTCCGGGCTGGTCGAGGATGACGCGCGAGTCCGCGAGCGAGGACGTGGCGAACGCGAGCCGTGAGGGGACGTTCGCCTTGATGAGACCGGTGACGACGTCGACCGACGGCCGCTGCGTGGCGAGCACCAGGTGGATGCCGGCCGCGCGCGCGAGCTGCGTGATGCGCACGATCGCGTCCTCGACGTCGCGCGGCGCGACCATCATCAGGTCGGCGAGCTCATCCACGATGACCAGCAAGTACGGGTACGGCTGAAGCTCGCGCTCACTGCCCTCCGGCGACTTCACCTTGCCGTTGCGAACAGCTTCGTTGAAGTCGTCGATGTGCCGGTAGCCGTACGCCGCCAGGTCGTCGTACCGAAGGTCCATCTCCCGTACGACCCACTGGAGCGCCTCGGCGGCCCGCTTCGGGTTGGTGATGATGGGCGTGATCAGGTGCGGGATGCCCTCGTACGCGGTCAGCTCGACGCGCTTGGGGTCGACCAGGACCATGCGGACGTCCTCCGGGGTCGCCCGCATCATCACCGAAGTGATCAAGCAGTTAATGCAGGACGATTTACCGGAACCGGTCGCACCGGCAACCAGCACATGCGGCATCTTCGCGATGTTGGCCATCACATAGCCGCCCTCGACGTCCTTGCCGAGTGCGACCAGCATCGGGTGGTCGTCCTCGGCGGCCGCCGCGAGGCGCAGCACGTCACCGAGGTTGACCATCTCGCGGTCGGTGTTGGGGATCTCGATGCCGACCGCGGACTTGCCGGGAATCGGGCTGATGATCCGCACGTCCGGGCTGGCGACCGCGTACGCGATGTTCTTCGTCAGCGCCGTGATCCGCTCGACCTTCACGGCCGGCCCGAGCTCGACCTCGTAGCGCGTGACCGTCGGCCCGCGCGTGAAGCCGGTGACGCGGGCGTCGACCTTGAACTCGGTGAAGACGGTGGTGAGCGACTCGACGATGGCGTCGTTGGCGGCGCTGCGCGACTTGCCGGGGCCGCCGCGCTCTAGGAGGTCGAGCGACGGGAGCGAGTACGTGATGTCACCGGACAGCTGGAGCTGTTCGGCGCGCGTGGGCATGTCGCGCATCTGCTCGGGCGCGGCCTTGGTGAGGTCCGGAACCTCGACCTTGCCGAGGTTGGTCACCTCGGACTTGGGGAGCTTCTCCTGCTTGGGCCGCGCGGCCGGTACCGGCGTCGGCACCGGGGTGGTCTCCGCGCGGTCGCCCACGCTCACGCCCTGGGTGAGGTCGGCGACGATCGGCGAGGGCGGCATCCCGTGCAGGACGGCGCCGTCGAGCGCGGCGGCAGCGGCCGCGGCGACGTCCACAGCGTCCATGGGGCGTTCCATCTCGGGCTGCGGCACCGCCGAGCGCCTCGGACGGCCGCGACGCCGCGAGAGGGCCTCCTGCTCGGCGCTGTCGGGGTCGTACGCCTCGGGGGCCGGACGGCGCTTGCGACCACGCGCGGCGGGCAGCGACTCGCGCCACTGGTCGTCGTAGCGCTCGTCGTCGTCTGCGTACTCGTCGTCCTCTTCGGGGTCGGGCAGGATCCCGAGCTTCACACCGAGCAGCCGCAGCCGCTGCGGGATGGCGTTCACCGGTGTGGCCGTGACGACCAGCAGACCGAAGATCGTGAGCAGCACGAGCAGCGGTACGGCGAGGACCTCGCCCATGGCGTACGTCAGCGGAGTCGCCGCGCCCCAGCCGATCAGCCCGCCGGCGTCCCTTATGGCCTGCATGCCGTCGCTGCGGGCCGGCGAGCCGACGGCGACGTGGACCTGGCCGAGCACGCCGATGACGAGCGCGGACAGCCCGATGACGATACGGCCGTTGGCCTCGGGCTGCTCGGGGTGCCGGATGAACCGGACGGCGACGACGGCGAGCAGTATCGGCACGAGCAGGTCGAGCCGGCCGAAGGCGCCGGTCACGATGATCTCGACGAGGTCGCCGACGGGACCGCGCAGATTGGACCAGGTGCCGGCGGCGACGATCAGCGCGAGCCCGAGGAGCAGCAGCGCGATTCCGTCCTTGCGATGGGCGGGGTCGAGGTTCTTCGCGCCCTGCCCTATGCCGCGGAAGACCGCGCCGACCGCGTGTGCGAGCCCGAGCCAGACGGCGCGTACGAGGCGGTAGATGCCCCCGGTGGGGTTGGGCGCCGGCTTGGGCGCGGGCGCGGCTTTCTTCGCCGCGGCCTTCTTGGCCGGCGCCTTCTTCGCGGGGGCTTTCTTGGCGGCGGCCTTCTTCGCCGGAGCCTTCGTCGAAGCGGCCGCCTTCTTTGCGGGCGGCTTCTTGGCTGCGGAGGGACGTGAGGCCATGGGTGTGAGGTTACCGGTGGAGAAGACAGCGGACACGTGTGCCCACTGCTTCACCCGTTCGTGTCGCCCTTGCGGGGGCGGTGAACTGACGCCGGTTCACGTGCCGGTCACGCTTCGGACGGCCCGGATACGTGCGCGCGTCAACACGCGCCATCACGACGTCAGTTCTGCGAGGGAACCGATGACGCGCTTCCGGTGCCCGGCTCCAACGCGTCGAGCGCCCGCCGCAATCCCGTGAGTTTGCGTTCGAGATGAGCCGCCGTGGCCACCGCGGCCGCATCGGCCGAGTCGTCGTCAAGCTGTTTGGACAGCGCCTCGGCCTGCTCCTCGACCGCGGCCAGCCGCGCCGACAGCTCGGCCAGCAGCCCCGCCGGCTCCTTGGAGTCGGCACCCGAGGCCTTGCCGCCGCCCTCCAACTGGAGCCGCAGCAGCGCCGCCTGCTCACGCAGCTGGCAGTTCTTCATGTACAGCTCGACGAACACCGAGACCTTCGCCCGCAGCACCCACGGGTCGAACGGCTTGGAGATGTAGTCCACCGCACCCGCCGCGTAGCCGCGGAAGGTGTGATGCGGGCCGTGGTTGATCGCGGTGAGGAAGATGATCGGGATGTCGCGGGTCCGTTCTCGCCGCTTGATGTGCGCCGCGGTTTCGAAACCGTCCATTCCCGGCATCTGGACGTCCAGCAGAATGACCGCGAAGTCGTCCGTCAGCAGTGCTTTGAGCGCTTCCTCCCCGGACGATGCCCGCACCAGGGTCTGATCGAGCGCAGAGAGGATCGCCTCCAGCGCCAGCAGATTCTCCGGCCGGTCATCGACCAGGAGGATCTTGGCCTTCTGCACCATGGCCCGCCCTCCTCGCCCCGGCAGTGCACCGGGCTCCGCCCCAGGGGACGACTCCGTTACGCCGCCCGCCCTCGTGCCGGTCATGGTAGCCGCACCCCGCCTGTCGCCACACCCTGTCACCGCGATGTCACTGTGCACGTAGCAGAAACGCAGCGGGAGACCAGAAGGTTCCCCGAATCCCGCACTTCTACACGGCTTCGAGCACACTGAGTCAGCAACTCCGCGTGAACACTGTCAGCTGCCGTCACTGCTCGGTCATCCACTGATCCATCACCGCCAGCAGATGATCGGGGTCGACCGGCTTCGTCACGTAGTCGGAGGCGCCCGACTCGATCGCCTTCTCCCGGTCGCCCTTCATCGCCTTGGCGGTCAGCGCGATGATCGGGAGCCCGGCGAACTGCGGCATCCTGCGGATCGCCGTGGTCGTCGCGTATCCGTCCATCTCGGGCATCATGATGTCCATCAGGACGACTGCCACGTCATCGTGCTGCTCCAGGACCTCGATGCCCTCACGGCCGTTCTCCGCGTACAGCACGGACAGGCCGTGCTGCTCCAGGACACTGGTCAGCGCGAAGACGTTGCGGATGTCGTCGTCCACGATCAGAACCTTCTCGCCACCGAAGCGGATGCCCCGGAGCGACTGCGGCGTCCTGGTCTGCTCGGGCGCCGACCACTGCTCCTGCTGCGCCGGCCGCTGTTCCAGCTCACTGGCGGCCCTGCGGCGGCGCCTGAAGAGCGCCGCGGCACCGTTCTGCGTCTCCCGGTACGACCGCACCTCGGCCGGCGTCTCGATCTCCACGTCGGCCAGCTCCGCCAGCTCGGCGGCCGAGGCCACCAGATCGCCCGCGTCGAGGGACGGCAACTGCTGCTGGTAGCCGTGTGGGGGCAGTTCGCTCGGGTGCAGGGGCAAATACAGCGTGAACGTCGAGCCGCGTCCCGGCTCGCTCTGCGCGTGGATCTCACCGCCGAGCAACTGCGCGATCTCCCGCGAGATCGACAGCCCAAGCCCCGTACCGCCGTACTTACGGCTGGTCGTGCCGTCCGCCTGCTTGAACGCCTCGAAGATCACCCGCATCTTGCTGGCCGCGATCCCGATGCCGGTGTCGGTCACGGAGAACGCGATCAGCGGCGCGTCCGCCTCGGTCAGCGAGCCGGCCTCCAGCAACTGCTCCCGGATCTTCTGCGGCACGTCCGTCCCGGCGGGCCGGATGACCAGCTCGACCGACCCGGAGTCGGTGAACTTCACCGCGTTGGACAGCAGGTTGCGCAGCACCTGCAGCAGCCGCTGTTCGTCGGTGTGCAGAGTGGCGGGCAGCTCCGGCGAGACCCGTACGGACAGGTCCAGGCCCTTCTCCGCGGTCAACGGCCGGAAGGTGGCCTCCACGTAGTCGACGAGCTGCACGAGCGCGATACGCGTCGGGGAGACGTCCATCTTGCCCGCCTCGACCTTCGACAGGTCGAGGATGTCGTTGATCAGCTGGAGCAGGTCGGAGCCGGCGCCGTGGATGGTCTCGGCGAACTCGACCTGCTTGGGCGAGAGGTTGCCCTCCGCGTTGTCGGCGAGCAGCTTGGCCAGGATCAGCAGCGAGTTGAGCGGCGTACGCAGCTCGTGCGACATGTTGGCGAGGAACTCGCTCTTGTAGCGCATGGAGACCGCGAGCTGTTCGGCGCGCTCCTCCAGGACCTGCCGCGCCTCCTCGATCTCGGTGTTCTTCACCTCGATGTCGCGGTTCTGCTGGGCCAGCAGCTCGGCCTTCTCCTCCAGTTCGGCGTTGGACGCCTGAAGGGCCTTCTGCCGGTTCTCCAGCTCTTCCGACCGCTCACGGAGCTGCTCGGTCAGCTCCTGCGACTGCTTCAGCAGCACCTCGGTCTTGGTGTTGACGGAGATGGTGTTGACGCTGGTCGCGATCATCTCGGCGATCTGGTTGAGGAAGTCCTTCTGGATCTGCGTGAACGGCGTGAAGGAAGCCAACTCGATCACGCCGAGCACCTTGCCCTCGAACAGCACCGGAAGGACGATCACCTGCGCGGGCGGCGCCTCACCGAGTCCCGAGGAGATCTTCAGATAGCCGCTGGGCGCGTTCTCCACCAGGATCGTGCGCTTCTCCTCGGCGGCCGTCCCGATGAGCGCCTCACCGGGCCGGAAGGACGTCGGCATGGAACCCATCGAGTAGCCGTACGACCCGAGCATCCGCAGCTCGTACTGGTCATCGTTCTCGGCCGCCAGGTCCTTGCCGTCGAGCAGCGGCATGGCGACGAAGAACGCACCGTGCTGCGCAGTCACCACCGGCGTCAGCTCGCTCATGATCAGCGAGGCGACGTCCGCCAGATCGCGGCGGCCCTGCATGAGTGCCGAGATCCGGGCGAGGTTGCCCTTGAGCCAGTCCTGCTCCTTGTTGGCGATCGTGGTGTCGCGCAGGTTGGCGATCATCTTGTTGATGTAGTCCTGGAGCTCCTGAATCTCGCCGGACGCGTCGACGTCGATCTTCAGGTTCAGGTCACCGCGGGTCACCGCGGTCGCCACGCGCGCGATGGCACGCACCTGCCGAGTGAGGTTTCCTGCCATTTCGTTCACGGACTCGGTGAGGTCCCGCCAGGTGCCGTCGACATCACGCACGCGTGCCTGACCGCCGAGCTGTCCTTCGGTGCCCACCTCGCGGGCGACTCGGGTGACCTCCTCCGCGAAGGACGACAGCTGGTCGACCATCGTGTTGATCGTCGTCTTGAGCTCGAGGATCTCGCCCCGGGCGTCAATGTCGATCTTCTTGGTCAGGTCACCCTTGGCGATGGCGGTCGTGACCATGGCGATGTTGCGCACCTGACCGGTCAGGTTGGACGCCATCTGGTTCACGGACTCGGTGAGGTCCTTCCACGTACCGGCCACACCCGGCACATGCGCCTGACCACCCAGGATGCCGTCCGTGCCCACCTCGCGGGCCACCTTGGTGACCTGGTCCGCGAACGAACTCAGCGTCTTCACCATGGTGTTGAAGGTGTCCGCGAGCTGCGCGACCTCGCCGCGCGCCTCGATCGTCACCGTCCGCGTCAGATCGCCGTTGGCGACCGCCGCCGCGACCTGGGAGATGTTCCGCACCTGGACGGTCAGGTTGTTGGCCATCAGGTTGACGTTGTTGCTGAGGTCCTTCCAGATGCCCGTGGCCCCCGGCACGTGCGCCTGGCCACCGAGGATGCCGTCGGTGCCCACCTCACGGGCCACTCGGGTCACCTGCTCGGCGAAGGACGACAGCTGGTCCACCATCGTGTTCACGGTGGTGACGAGCTCGAGGATCTCGCCCTTTGCGTCGACAGTGATCTTCTTCGACAGGTCCCCCTTGGCGACCGCCGTCGTGACCTCGGCGATGTTGCGCACCTGGATAGTCAGGTTGTTCGCCATGAAGTTCACGGACTGCGTGAGGTCCTTCCAGGTGCCGGAGACACCCTGCACCTCGGCCTGCCCGCCGAGGATGCCCTCGGTGCCCACCTCACGGGCCACACGCGTGACCTCTTCGGCGAACGACGACAGCTGGTCCACCATCGTGTTCAGGGTGTTCTTCAGCTCCAGGATCTCCCCGCGCGCGTCCACGGTGATCTTCTGGGACAGGTCACCCCGGGCCACGGCCGTGGCGACCTGGGCGATGTTGCGCACCTGGCCGGTCAGGTTGGAGGCCATGCCGTTCACGGAGTCGGTCAGGTCGCGCCACACACCGGCGACGCCGGGCACCTGCGCCTGTCCGCCCAGGCGACCCTCGGTACCCACCTCACGCGCGACCAGGGTCACCTGGTCGGCGAAGGACGACAGCTGGTCGACCATCGTGTTGATGGTGTTCTTCAGCTCCAGGATCTCGCCGCGCGCGTCGACGTCGATCTTCTGGGACAGGTCACCCCGGGCGACCGCCGTGGTCACCTGGGCGATGTTGCGCACCTGGGCGGTCAGGTTTCCCGCCATCCCGTTGACGGAGTCGGTGAGCTCCTTCCACGTACCGGCCACACCCGGTACCACCGCCTGCCCGCCCAGCCGGCCCTCGGTGCCCACGTCCCGGGCCATGCGCGTGACCTGGTCGGCGAACGACGACAGCTGGTCCACCATCGTGTTCACGGTGTTCTTCAGCTGGAGCATCTCGCCGGAGACGTCCACGGTGACCTTTTGCGACAGGTCACCGTTGGCCACCGCCGTGGTCACCTGAGCGATGTTCCTCACCTGTCCGGTGAGGTTGCGGAACGCGGTGTTGACGGAGTCCGTCAGGTCCTTCCAGGTCCCCGCGGCCCCAGGCACCTGCGCCTGACCGCCGAGCTCACCCTCCACACCGACCTCACGCGCGACACGCGTGACCTCGGAACCGAACGACGACAGCTGGTCGACCATGCCGTTGACGGTGTTCTTCAACTCGAGCATCTCGCCGGCCACGTCGACCGTGACCTTCTGCGACAGGTCACCATTGGCCACGGCCGTGGTGACCGCCGCGATGTCCCTCACCTGAATGGTCAGATTCCGGAACACCGTGTTGACGGAGTCCGTGAGGTCCTTCCACGTGCCCGCCGCGCCCGGCACGTTCGCCTGGCCGCCCAGCCGGCCCTCCGCGCCGACCTCGTTGGCCACGCGCGTGACCTCGTCCGCGAAGATCCGCAGCGTCTCGGTCATCTGGTTGATCGTGTCCGCGAGCTGAGCGACCTCGCCGCGTGCCGACACGGTCACCTTCTGCGACAGGTCACCATTGGCGACCGCGGTCGTCACCTGCGCGATTCCTCGCACTTGCGCGGTCAGGTTGCCGGCCATGAGGTTCACCGAATCGGTGAGGTCCTTCCACACGCCGGCCACACCGGGCACCTGCGCCTGCCCGCCCAGCTCGCCCTCGGTGCCCACCTCGCGCGCGACTCGCGTCACCTCGGAGGAGAAGGACGACAGCTGGTCCACCATCGTGTTGACGGTGTTCTTCAGCTCCAGCATCTCGCCGGCCACGTGGACCGTGACCTTCCGGGACAGATCACCCTTGGCAACGGCCGTGGTCACCAGTGCGATGTCCCTCACCTGGGCCGTCAGCCGGTACGCCATGGTGTTGACGGAGTCCGTGAGGTCCTTCCACGAACCCGACATGCCACGCACGCGTGCCTGCCCGCCGAGCTTGCCCTCGGTGCCCACCTCGCTGGCCACACGCGTGACCTCGTCGGTGAACGTCGACAGCTGATCGACAAGGTTGTTTACAGTCCGCCCGACCTTGAGGAACTCCCCCCGCAGGGGATGCCCGGTCCCGTCCTGGGCCTGCGTCCGCAGCTCCATGCGCGGCGACAGATCACCGTCGGCCACCGCGGACAGCACCCGGCCGACCTCGGAGACGGGCCGTACGAGGTCGTCGACCAGGGCATTGGAGTTGTCGACGGCGGCCGCCCAGGAACCCTCACAGGCGCCCGTCTCCAGCCGCTCCGTGAGTTTGCCCTCGCGGCCGACCATGCGCCGCACCCGCGCCAACTCACCCGTCAGATGGAGATTGCGGTCGGCCACCTCGTTGAAGACGGCCGCGATCTCCGACATCACGCCGTCCCCGGACACCGTGAGCCGCTTCCGGAAGTTCCCGTCGCGCATCGACACAAGGGCCGTCAGCAGCCGGTTCAGGGCAGCCGTGTCCACCGCAGTGGTCCCGCCTCGCGTTTTGCGCTCGTTCCTCAGGGACTGTCCGCCTTTCGCGCGCGTCTTAGTGCCCCGCGTCGCTGCGCCAGACTCCACTGTGTCCCTCCCGCAGGGGTCGACCGTTACTGCTGTGCTCGGGTTCTACTGTTCGGCGTACCCGTTACTGCTGGGTATTCCTGCCGGATATACCAGGCCACACCACGTGCTGCTGCCCGCGATACGCGAACGACACTCGGCCTGCCCGGACCTTCACAAGAAGCTTGCCCAGTGTTTCACCCCCGCCGAACCCGGCCATAACAGTTCGGCAGCTTCGCACATCGTCCGCACACCCTCCGGACGGAAACACTGCAGACCGGCATCCGCAGGGACGGCGAAGGTAAGTAACCTTGCATGCGGCTGTCCAGCCGCGCCGGTCCGTCCGGCCTGGGCGGTGGCAGGAGGAGCAACGAGCGGGCATCGGAGGGGCAGCCGGACATGACCACCGGACTGATCCCGGGGGGACAATCCCCGGAGCGGCCGACGGGCGCGCAGATGCCGCACCAGCGGCGCGAGCTCGCCGGCCACGGGGCCTTGCACGTCGACAACCGGACGAGGAGTTCTGTGATCACCGCGCGCGCGGCAGCCAGCTTCGACCCCGTCGGGCGATCGGTCGCGAGCGCGCGCTCCTTCGTCCGCGACACACTCCAGGGCTGGGGCTTCGCCGACATCGTCGACGACGCCGTAGTCCTCACCAGTGAATTGGTGACGAACGCCGTCGTGCACGCGGGTACGTCCGCCGACGTTCTGTGTCTGCGCAGTGACGACGGCGTACGCGTCGAGGTGGCCGACCGGTATCCGGAGCGCGAGATCCCCCTCCAGGGCTCGCCCGTCAACATGGGCAGCCCCGACCGCGAGGGTGGCCGCGGCCTCCAGCTGTGCGCGGCCCTGGCCGGCCGCTGGGGCGTCGAGTACACACCCACGCACAAGCAGGTCTGGTTCCAACTGGACCTCCCCGAGCGCCCTGTGGGCACCCGCGCAGCGGGCCCGTCCCTGCCGTCCGACCTCCTCCCCCTCGCCGACGGCCGCGTCCGCGTCGCGGTGGTCCAGATCGACCGTTCGGGCGCCATCTCGTCCTGGAACGAGGACGCGGAGGACCTCTTCGGCTACGCGGCCGAGCAGGTCACCGGTAAGCCCCTCACCGACCTCGCCGCCTGGCCGCACACCCCGGGCACGAGCACCGGAATCGCCGAGGCCCTGCAACTCTCGCGCTGGGAAGGCAGCTACGGCATAAGGGGCGCCAACGGCCGCGTCACGCCGGTGTACGCCTCCCACCTCCGCGTCCGTGACACGGGCGGCGAACCGTCAACGGTCTGCCTTCTGGTCCGGGACCACGAACGGGCTGTTCTGCAGACCCCGTTGCGCATCCCGGCATCCGACAGCACCAACGAGGCGCAGAGCACCGACCCGTTCGAGGTGTTCATCGGCTCACCCGCCCCGGACGACCTCGACGGCCTCCTCCAGCGCACGGTGGAACGCGCCCGGGACATGCTCGACGGCGACTCGGCGTTCCTGCTCCTGGCGACCGACGACGAGACGGAGTTGGAGGTCCGCGCCTCCACCGGCCTGCCCTCCGCCCGTCAGCGCTTCGCGCGCGTGCCCGTCGAGGCGGGCCCCGGCCGCTACGGCTCGGCCCGGATGCCGGCGGTCCACGAGGACCTCACGATGGTCCCCGGCGCCGTCCCGCTGCTCAGGGGCACCGGAATGCGCTCGGTCGTCACGGTCCCCCTGAAGGTCGAGGGCCGCCTCACCGGCTCCCTCGGCGTCGCTGCCGAGGCCCCCGCGAGATACTCCAACGAGGAGGCGCTTCGCCTCCAGTTCGCGGCCGACCGCATCGCCCTGGCCGTGGAGTCGGCCCGCCTGGGCGAACTGGAACGCCTGCGCCGGGGGTCGCTCAGCTTCCTCGTCGAGGCCTCCGACCTGCTCGCCGGAACCCTGGACCGTGACCAGACCCTGGCCCTGATGGCCCAGATGACGGTACCGACCCTTGCCACCTGGTGCGCGGTCTACACGATCGCCGACCAGGCCTCCGAGCCCTACCTGTCGTACGTCCTGCACGAGGACGAGGAACTCATCGACGGCATTAAGTCTCTGCTGTCGAAGATCTCCCCTCCCGACCCCGTCCCCACCCCCGGCGCCCGCGTCTGGTCGGCCCCGGCCCAGGCGGCCCACCAGGCGGCCCTGCGCACCTCCATGCGCAGCCTGGGCCTCGGCGAGCCCCCGCACCGGGTCAGCTCGGGCATCGGCATCGGCCCCACCCTGGCCACGGCGTCCGCGGTGGGCGGCGAGACGGTCGTACTGCCGCTGGTGGCCCGCAACCGCGTCATCGGCATGTTGACGCTCGGCAAGCCGACGGACGAACACTTCCGCCAGGAAATCCTGGAGTTGGCGGAGGACCTCTCGCGAAGGGCCGCCCTGGCCCTGGACAACGCCCGCCTCTACTCCGAGCGCACCGCCATCAGCCAGTCCCTCCAGCGCAGCCTCCTGCCGCCCGAGCTGCCCCTGATCGACGGCGTCGAGGTCGAGGTCATCTACCGCGCGGCCGGCGAGGGCAACGAGGTCGGCGGTGACTTCTACGACCTCTTCCCGATCAGCGACGGCGCCTACGGCTTCGCCATCGGCGACGTCTGCGGTACGGGCCCGAACGCGGCGGCGGTCACCGGCCTCGCCCGGCACGCACTCCGGCTCCTCGCACGCGAGGGTCTCAGCGGCCCTGCGGTGCTGGAGCGCCTCAACTCCGCCATCCTCGACGAGGGCGCCCGCAGCCGCTTCCTGACGCTCCTCTACGGCGAGTTGAGGCCCCAGGAGGACGGCAGCGCCGAGCTGAAGGTGGTCTGCGCCGGCCACCCGCTCCCCCTCCGCCTGCGCCAGGACGGCACAGTCGAACCGGCAGCCGAACCCCAGCCTCTCCTCGGCGTCATGGACGACCTGGAGCTCTACGAGCAGACAGTCACCCTCGACCCCGGTGACGTCCTCCTCTGCGTCACGGACGGTGTCACCGAACGCCGCGAGGGCAGCCGCATGCTGGGCGACGACGGCCTCACCGACGTCCTCACCACCTGCACGGGCCTGACGGCGGGCGCAGTGGCGGCCCGCATCATGCGCGCGGTCGAACGCTTCGCCTCGGACGCCCCGTCCGACGACATGGCCATCCTGGCCATGCGCGTCCCTGGCCTTCACAAGGACTAGGACCGAGGGCGACACGGGGAAGACATGCAAAAGGCCCCGCCCAATTGGGCGGGGCCTTCAGTCTGGAGCCCCCAAACGGAATCGAACCGTTGACCTTCTCCTTACCATGGAGACGCTCTACCGACTGAGCTATAGGGGCCTGTCACCTTTTGCGAAGTTTCCCTCGCGGCAACGGAATAGATCATACCCCGAACACACCCGTGCTCCCAAACCCGCTCAGAACGCGGGCTGGAGAAGTCCCCCGAGTGCATTGCAGGCGGACACGATCCGCTGCATGTCCTTCTTGGTCAGAGACGCGTCGACGGGCAGAGCCAACGTTTCGTCAGCCGCTCGTTCGGTCTCCGGCAGGGACACACACCGCCGGAACTCGGGCAGCCTGTGCACAGGCGTCTTCACCGGCACCCGGCACTCAACTCCCCTGGCCCGCACGGCCCGAGCGAATGCGTCGCGATCCGGCCGCCCATTCCCCGGTACACGCACGACGTACTGCTGATAGGTGTGCCCGTCACCACCATCGGGCGTCTGCACGCCCTTCAACTTCCCGTCCAGGTAAGCGGCCCGCTGCCGACGCTGAGCGATCTCGTCGTACGGAGCCTCGGACTCGCCCTGCTCCAGCACCAACAGCTCATGCCGCTGCCCGATCTCGTGCAACCGCGCGATGTCGGCCCACCGGCCGAAACGGTGTACGGCGACGACAGCCGCCGTCCGCGAGGTGACGAGCGCCTCGACAGCGCCGGCGTCCAGGCAGTACGTCACCGGATCTATGTCGGCGAACACCGGCAGCGCCCCGGCCAGGATCACAGCCTCGGCGACTTCGACGTTCCCGAAGGCCGGTACGACAACCTCGTCACCGACTCCGACGCCGGCGGCCCTGAGCATTGCAGCAGTACCCATGTGTGGGATGTTGGTTGCGAAACGTGAACTTCAGGTGACGCACAACAAAAAAGGGTTGGACCCGGAACCGAAGTTCCGGGTCCAACCCTATTAAAAGGAGTTCGGCGGCGTCCTACTCTCCCACAGGGTCCCCCCTGCAGTACCATCGGCGCTGTAAGGCTTAGCTTCCGGGTTCGGAATGTAACCGGGCGTTTCCCTCACGCTATAACCACCGAAACACTATGAAACTGTCAGCCGCACCGCATGTGGCCATACGGGGCTGTTCGTGGTTTCAGAACCAACACAGTGGACGCGAGCCTCTATGGACAAGCCCTCGGCCTATTAGTACCGGTCACCTCCACACGTTACCGTGCTTCCAGATCCGGCCTATCAACCCAGTCGTCTACTGGGAGCCTTACCCCATCAAGTGGGTGGGAATACTCATCTCGAAGCAGGCTTCCCGCTTAGATGCTTTCAGCGGTTATCCCTCCCGAACGTAGCCAACCAGCCATGCCCTTGGCAGAACAACTGGCACACCAGAGGTTCGTCCGTCCCGGTCCTCTCGTACTAGGGACAGCCCTTCTCAATATTCCTACGCGCGCAGCGGATAGGGACCGAACTGTCTCACGACGTTCTAAACCCAGCTCGCGTACCGCTTTAATGGGCGAACAGCCCAACCCTTGGGACCGACTCCAGCCCCAGGATGCGACGAGCCGACATCGAGGTGCCAAACCATCCCGTCGATATGGACTCTTGGGGAAGATCAGCCTGTTATCCCCGGGGTACCTTTTATCCGTTGAGCGACGGCGCTTCCACAAGCCACCGCCGGATCACTAGTCCCGACTTTCGTCCCTGCTCGACCCGTCGGTCTCACAGTCAAGCTCCCTTGTGCACTTACACTCAACACCTGATTGCCAACCAGGCTGAGGGAACCTTTGGGCGCCTCCGTTACTCTTTAGGAGGCAACCGCCCCAGTTAAACTACCCATCAGACACTGTCCCTGATCCGGATCACGGACCCAGGTTAGACATCCAGCACGACCAGAGTGGTATTTCAACGACGACTCCCCCTGAACTGGCGTCCAGAGTTCACAGTCTCCCACCTATCCTACACAAGCCGAACCGAACACCAATATCAAACTGTAGTAAAGGTCCCGGGGTCTTTCCGTCCTGCTGCGCGAAACGAGCATCTTTACTCGTAGTGCAATTTCACCGGGCCTATGGTTGAGACAGTCGAGAAGTCGTTACGCCATTCGTGCAGGTCGGAACTTACCCGACAAGGAATTTCGCTACCTTAGGATGGTTATAGTTACCACCGCCGTTTACTGGCGCTTAAGTTCTCAGCTTCGCCAGGACGAATCCTGACTAACCGGTCCCCTTAACGTTCCAGCACCGGGCAGGCGTCAGTCCGTATACATCGCCTTACGGCTTCGCACGGACCTGTGTTTTTAGTAAACAGTCGCTTCTCGCTGGTCTCTGCGGCCACCCCCAGCTCAGGAAGCAAGTTCCCTCACCAGTGATGGCCCCCCTTCTCCCGAAGTTACGGGGGCATTTTGCCGAGTTCCTTAACCATAGTTCACCCGAACGCCTCGGTATTCTCTACCTGACCACCTGAGTCGGTTTAGGGTACGGGCCGCCATGAAACTCGCTAGAGGCTTTTCTCGACAGCATAGGATCATCCACTTCACCACAATCGGCTCGGCATCAGGTCTCAGCCTTGTGTGCGACGGATTTACCTACCGCACGGCCTACACCCTTACCCCGGGACAACCACCGCCCGGGATGGACTACCTTCCTGCGTCACCCCATCACTCACCTACTACCAGCTCGGGTCACCGGCTCCACCACTCCCCTCAACTCCGAAGAGATCAGGGCGGCTTCACGGGCTTAGCATTACTGGATTCGATGTTTGACGCTTCACAGCGGGTACCGGAATATCAACCGGTTATCCATCGACTACGCCTGTCGGCCTCGCCTTAGGTCCCGACTTACCCTGGGCAGATCAGCTTGACCCAGGAACCCTTAGTCAATCGGCGCACACGTTTCTCACGTGTGAATCGCTACTCATGCCTGCATTCTCACTCGTGAACCGTCCACCACTGCCTTCCGGCGCGGCTTCACCCGGCACACGACGCTCCCCTACCCATCCATACACCCGTTGGGGCTATTTGTATGAATGACACGACTTCGGCGGTACGCTTGAGCCCCGCTACATTGTCGGCGCGGAATCACTAGACCAGTGAGCTATTACGCACTCTTTCAAGGGTGGCTGCTTCTAAGCCAACCTCCTGGTTGTCTCTGCGACTCCACATCCTTTCCCACTTAGCGTACGCTTAGGGGCCTTAGTCGATGCTCTGGGCTGTTTCCCTCTCGACCATGGAGCTTATCCCCCACAGTCTCACTGCCGCGCTCTCACTTACCGGCATTCGGAGTTTGGCTAAGGTCAGTAACCCGGTAGGGCCCATCGCCTATCCAGTGCTCTACCTCCGGCAAGAAACACACGACGCTGCACCTAAATGCATTTCGGGGAGAACCAGCTATCACGGAGTTTGATTGGCCTTTCACCCCTAACCACAGGTCATCCCCCAGGTTTTCAACCCTGGTGGGTTCGGTCCTCCACGAAGTCTTACCTCCGCTTCAACCTGCCCATGGCTAGATCACTCCGCTTCGGGTCTTGAGCGCGCTACTACATCGCCCTATTCGGACTCGCTTTCGCTACGGCTTCCCCACACGGGTTAACCTCGCAACACACCGCAAACTCGCAGGCTCATTCTTCAAAAGGCACGCAGTCACGAGATACGTGCAAGCACGTATCCGACGCTCCCACGGCTTGTAGGCACACGGTTTCAGGTACTATTTCACTCCCCTCCCGGGGTACTTTTCACCATTCCCTCACGGTACTATCCGCTATCGGTCACCAGGGAATATTTAGGCTTAGCGGGTGGTCCCGCCAGATTCACACGGGATTTCTCGGGCCCCGTGCTACTTGGGTGTCTCTCAAACGAGCCGCTGACGTTTCGACTACGGGGGTCTTACCCTCTACGCCGGACCTTTCGCATGTCCTTCGCCTACATCAACGGTTTCTGACTCGTCCTGTTGCCGGCAGACAACAGAAGAGAGATCCCACAACCCCGTATACGCAACCCCTGCCGGGTCTCACACGTATACGGTTTAGCCTCATCCAGTTTCGCTCGCCACTACTCCCGGAATCACGGTTGTTTTCTCTTCCTGCGGGTACTGAGATGTTTCACTTCCCCGCGTTCCCTCCACTTGCCCTATGTGTTCAGGCAAGGGTGACAGCCCATGACGACTGCCGGGTTTCCCCATTCGGAAACCCCCGGATCAAAGCCTGGTTGACGACTCCCCGGGGACTATCGTGGCCTCCCACGTCCTTCATCGGTTCCTGGTGCCAAGGCATCCACCGTGCGCCCTTAAAAACTTGGCCACAGATGCTCGCGTCCACTGTGCAGTTCTCAAACAACGACCAGTACACCGTCACACACCACCACAGTGGTGCTACACCGGCGCCGGCAACTGAAGGCAGCCATACCGGCCGTACCTTCAGACACCCAACAGCGTGCCCGACACACTCGCCACTCGTGATCAGCGTTCCACGCTCCGAAGAGCAGTACTGGCAGCCCGAGATGACTGAGAGTGCCGAATAATCAACGTTCCACCCATGAGCAACCACCGCAGAACGTTTGCCTGCGTAGTGGCCTCTGACCTCGTCCCGAAGGACTCGGTAAGAAGTGCTCCTTAGAAAGGAGGTGATCCAGCCGCACCTTCCGGTACGGCTA
The DNA here is from genome assembly GCF_041051905.1 of Streptomyces sp. R11. Lineage (NCBI taxonomy): Bacteria > Bacillati > Actinomycetota > Actinomycetes > Kitasatosporales > Streptomycetaceae > Streptomyces > Streptomyces sp. R11. The sequence continues at coordinate 6,739,948 of NZ_CP163432.1, read as the reverse complement.
CCTTGTTACGACTTCGTCCCAATCGCCAGTCCCACCTTCGACAGCTCCCTCCCACAAGGGGTTGGGCCACCGGCTTCGGGTGTTACCGACTTTCGTGACGTGACGGGCGGTGTGTACAAGGCCCGGGAACGTATTCACCGCAGCAATGCTGATCTGCGATTACTAGCAACTCCGACTTCATGGGGTCGAGTTGCAGACCCCAATCCGAACTGAGACAGGCTTTTTGAGATTCGCTCCACCTCACGGTATCGCAGCTCATTGTACCTGCCATTGTAGCACGTGTGCAGCCCAAGACATAAGGGGCATGATGACTTGACGTCGTCCCCACCTTCCTCCGAGTTGACCCCGGCGGTCTCCTGTGAGTCCCCATCACCCCGAAGGGCATGCTGGCAACACAGAACAAGGGTTGCGCTCGTTGCGGGACTTAACCCAACATCTCACGACACGAGCTGACGACAGCCATGCACCACCTGTACACCGACCACAAGGGGGGCACTATCTCTAATGCTTTCCGGTGTATGTCAAGCCTTGGTAAGGTTCTTCGCGTTGCGTCGAATTAAGCCACATGCTCCGCTGCTTGTGCGGGCCCCCGTCAATTCCTTTGAGTTTTAGCCTTGCGGCCGTACTCCCCAGGCGGGGAACTTAATGCGTTAGCTGCGGCACCGACGACGTGGAATGTCGCCAACACCTAGTTCCCACCGTTTACGGCGTGGACTACCAGGGTATCTAATCCTGTTCGCTCCCCACGCTTTCGCTCCTCAGCGTCAGTAATGGCCCAGAGATCCGCCTTCGCCACCGGTGTTCCTCCTGATATCTGCGCATTTCACCGCTACACCAGGAATTCCGATCTCCCCTACCACACTCTAGCTAGCCCGTATCGAATGCAGACCCGGGGTTAAGCCCCGGGCTTTCACACCCGACGTGACAAGCCGCCTACGAGCTCTTTACGCCCAATAATTCCGGACAACGCTTGCGCCCTACGTATTACCGCGGCTGCTGGCACGTAGTTAGCCGGCGCTTCTTCTGCAGGTACCGTCACTTTCGCTTCTTCCCTGCTGAAAGAGGTTTACAACCCGAAGGCCGTCATCCCTCACGCGGCGTCGCTGCATCAGGCTTTCGCCCATTGTGCAATATTCCCCACTGCTGCCTCCCGTAGGAGTCTGGGCCGTGTCTCAGTCCCAGTGTGGCCGGTCGCCCTCTCAGGCCGGCTACCCGTCGTCGCCTTGGTGAGCCATTACCTCACCAACAAGCTGATAGGCCGCGGGCTCATCCTTCACCGCCGGAGCTTTCAACCTTCACAGATGCCAGTGAAGGTGGTATCCGGTATTAGACCCCGTTTCCAGGGCTTGTCCCAGAGTGAAGGGCAGATTGCCCACGTGTTACTCACCCGTTCGCCACTAATCCCCACCGAAGTGGTTCATCGTTCGACTTGCATGTGTTAAGCACGCCGCCAGCGTTCGTCCTGAGCCAGGATCAAACTCTCCGTGAATGTTTACCGGTAATCCGGTGCAACACCACGAGAGCGGAACAGCCAGGCGGAATAAGCCCGGCCGTTCACAGCGTCCTCGCTGTGTTTTTTCAAAGGAACCTCGCCACCGAGAACTAGTGTTCCGGTAGACGGGGTATCAACATATCTGGCGTTGATTTTTGGCACGCTGTTGAGTTCTCAAGGAACGGACGCTTCCTTTGTACTCACCCTCTCGGGCTTTCCTCCGGGCGCTTCCCTTCGGTCTTGCGTTTCCGACTCTATCAGATCTTTTCTCGATCCGATTTCCTCGGTGCTTTCCAGGTTTCCGCTCTCGCGTTTCCCTTTCCGGCGACTCCGACTTTATCAGAGATTCTGAGTCGGAATTCCCGCCCCTCCAGGGACTGGTTCCGGCACACGAGGTGGTCGGGTTCCCGTTCGGGCGGAGCCGTAAACGTACTGGAGCGGGGCGCCTCGATGCAAATCGAGGCGCCCCGCTCCGGGTTCGCACGGTTCAGCGTCCGACGGACCGTCAGACCTCCACGACGACAGGGAGGATCATCGGCCTGCGGCGGTAGGTGTCCGAGACCCACTTGCCCAGGGTCCGGCGCACGAGCTGCTGCAGTTGGTGGGGTTCGACCACGCCGTCCTGGGCCGACCGCTCCAGCGACTCCGTGATCTTCGGGATGACGTCGCCGAAGGCGGAATCCTCGATGCCGGAGCCGCGGGCCTGGATGTGCGGGCCGCCCGTGATCTTGCCGGTCGAGGAGTCCATCACCACGAACACGGAGATGATGCCCTCGTCGCCAAGGATCTTGCGGTCCTTGAGCGCCGGCTCGCCCACGTCGCCGACCGAGAGGCCGTCGACGTACACGTACCCGGCCTGGACCTTGCCGGAGATCTTCGCCTTGCCCTCGATGAGGTCGACGGCGACGCCGTCCTCGGCGATGACGATGCGGTCGTGCGGGACACCGGTCAGGGCGCCCAGTTCGGCGTTGGCGCGCAGGTGGCGCCATTCGCCGTGCACCGGCATCAGGTTCTTCGGGCGGCAGATGTTGTAGAAGTACAGGAGCTCGCCGGCGGACGCGTGGCCCGAGACGTGCACCTTGGCGTTGCCCTTGTGGACGACGTTCGCTCCCCAGCGGGTCAGGCCGTTGATGACGCGGTAGACCGCGTTCTCGTTGCCTGGGATCAGGGAGGACGCCAGGATCACCGTGTCGCCCTGGACGATCCGGATCTGGTGGTCCCGGTTGGCCATGCGGGACAGGGCCGCCATCGGTTCGCCCTGGGAGCCCGTGCAGACCAGCACGACCTCGTGGTCCGGGAGGTCGTCCAGCGTCTTGATGTCCACCACCAGGCCCGGGGGGACCTTCAGGTAGCCCAGGTCCCTGGCGATGCCCATGTTGCGGACCATCGAGCGGCCGACGAAGGCGACCCGACGGCCGTACTCGTGGGCCGCGTCCAGGATCTGCTGGATGCGGTGGATGTGGCTGGCGAAGCTCGCCACGATGATCCGCTTGCGGGCGTTCGCGAAGACCTGGCGCAGGACGTTGGAGATGTCCCGCTCGGGCGGGACGAAGCCCGGGACCTCCGCGTTCGTGGAGTCGGAGAGGAGGAGGTCGATGCCTTCCTCGCTCAGTCGTGCGAACGCGTGCAGGTCCGTCAGACGGTTGTCCAGCGGGAGCTGGTCCATCTTGAAGTCGCCCGTGTGGACCACCATGCCGGCAGGCGTGCGGATGGCCACCGCGAGGGCGTCCGGAATGGAGTGGTTGACCGCGACGAACTCGCAGTCGAAGGGGCCGATGCGCTCGCGGTTCCCCTCCGCCACCTCGAGGGTGTACGGGCGGATGCGGTGCTCCTGGAGCTTGGCCTCGATGAGGGCGAGGGTCAGCTTGGAGCCGATCAGCGGGATGTCCGGTTTCTCGCGGAGCAGGAACGGGACGCCGCCGATGTGGTCCTCGTGACCGTGCGTGAGGACGATGCCCTCGATGTCGTCGAGGCGGTCCCGGATGGACGAGAAGTCCGGCAGGATCAGGTCGATTCCGGGCTGCTCCTCCTCGGGGAAGAGCACTCCGCAGTCGACGATCAGTAGGCGGCCGCCGTATTCGAAGACCGTCATATTGCGGCCGATCTCACCGAGGCCGCCGAGTGGGGTGACGCGCAGGCCGCCCTCGGGGAGCGGTGGGGGCGTGCCGAGTTCAGGATGCGGATGACTCAAAAGACTCTCCTCACCACGCGCGCCACGTACCGGTTGGGCACGTGGCGCGCGTGACGTTCGTGCAGAAGCAGTTGTCGTTGTGGGGTGCAGGCACCGGTGGCCCGCGTATTCAGTTGTGGAGTCTGTTGTGCGCGCGTGGAGCGCGAAGTCTGGTGTTAGAGCTGTACCCCGCCTGCGGCAAGATCGATCTTGAGCTGCTCGATCTCCTCGGCTGAGCACTCGGCCATCGGTGCGCGCAGCGGCCCCGCGGGCAGGCCCTGGAGGGTGAGCGCGGCCTTGGTGGTCATGACGCCCTGGGTGCGGAACATGCCGGTGTAGACCGGGAGCAGCTTCTGATGGATCTCCGTGGCCTTCTGGACGTCGCCCGAGGTGTACGCCTCCACGAGCGCGCGCAGGTCGGGGGTGACCACATGGCCGACGACCGACACGAAGCCGACCGCGCCCACGGAGAGCAGCGGCAGGTTCAGCATGTCGTCGCCGGAATACCAGGCGAGGCCGGAACGCGCGATGGCCCAGCTCGCGCGGCCGAGGTCGCCCTTGGCGTCCTTGTTGGCGACGATCCGCGGGTGCTCGGCGAGGCGGACGATCGTCTCGGTGCTGATCGGGACGCCGCTGCGGCCGGGGATGTCGTAGAGCATGACCGGCAGCTCGGTGACGTCCGCGATGGCCTTGAAGTGCCGGTACAGGCCCTCCTGCGGGGGCTTGTTGTAGTAGGGCGTGACGACCAGGAGGCCGTGCGCGCCCACCTTCTCCGCCGCTCGGGCCAGCTCGAGGCTGTGGCGGGTGTCGTTGGTGCCGACGCCGGCCACGACGTGGGCTCGGTCGCCGACGGCCTCCAGTACCGCTCGGACCAGTTCCGATTTCTCCGCGTTGCTGGTGGTGGGCGACTCGCCGGTGGTGCCGTTGATGATCAGGCCGTCGTTGCCTGCGTCCACCAGGTGCGTGGCGAGCCGCTGCGCGCCGTCGAGATCAAGTGCGCCGTCCGCCGTGAAGGGCGTGATCATGGCGGTGAGGACCCGCCCGAAGGGGGTCTGCGGAGTGGAGGTCGGAGCCATGGGTTACACGCTACTCGTTGCGCACGACCTGGTCTGCCCTAGGGGGGTGGGGGAAAGTCAGGACAAATAAGGAGCCCGGCACTGCCTGCTCGGGGGTTCAAGCAGTGCCGGGTCCGTTTGATCAGGCTAGATGAACTTCTCTAAATGCCGCAATACGGACACTTCATGCGGCTGGGCCGTGCGGCCGTGCCCGGTCCGGGGAACGCCGGTGCCTTACGGCGCCACGCGGCCGTTGGCATTGAAGGCCGCGTGGGTGAGCGGCATGAGCTCGGCCCACGCCTCCTCCATCTTCTCGCCGACCATCTCGATCTCCCGCTGCGGGAAGGACGGGACCTTGGCCAGCTCGTGCTGGGTGCGCAGGCCGAGGAAGTGCATCAGGGAGCGGGCGTTGCAGGTGGCGTACATCGAGGAGAACAGGCCGACCGGGAGGACCGAGCGGGCGACCTCGCGGGCGACGCCCTGGGAGAGCATCTCCTGGTAGGTCCGGTACGCCTCGCGGTACGACCCCTCCATGGCGTGCTGCACGAAGTCGTGCTGCTCCGGGGTGCCCTCGACGAAGACGTACTTGCCCGGGCGGCCCTGCTGCACGAGCTTGCGCGAGGTGTCCGGCACGTAGAACACCGGCTGCAGCTCCCTGTAGCGGCCGGACTCCTCGTTGTACGACCACCCGACGCGGTGCCGCATGAACTCGCGGAAGACGAAGATCGGGGCGCTGACGAAGAACGTCATGGAGTTGTGCTCGAACGGGCTGCCGTGCCGGTCCCGCATGAGGTAGTTGATCAGGCCCTTCGAACGCTCCGGGTCCTTGTTCAACTCATCCAGGGACTGCTCCCCGACGGTCGACACCCGGGCCGCGAACAGCACGTCGGAGTCGGCCGCGCTGTGTTTGACCAGTTCGACGGTGACATCGCTGCGCAGGTCGATCTTGAAATCGTCGTCGGGGGTGGGGGTCACGGTTCGGAGGGTCCTTCCCATCTCGTCTCTTGGCGACGCCACTCTACGTCCCATCAAACGGGACGTTCGCCGTCGTGACCGAAGGGAGGTCGTGATGGAAGGAAGTCGGTGAAACCGGGCACCTTTTGGGGCACTCGCTCGTCTGTGTTGATGAAAGTGATTCGTTCGATCCCGAAGGGGGACGCACCCTCCATGTTCCGTCGGCGTGAGCCCGTTCCGTTCGCCTTTCTCGCCGAGGCCGACAGGTTCCGCAGCAATGTCACTCCCCCACCCCGTGAGCGGGCGTCCGTCGGCCAGATAGCCGGGCGATGGCTGCTGGGGCTCACCATCGTCGCCGGGCTCGCCGGCTCGCTGGTGGTGGGCACGCCCGCGTTGTCCACCGACACGGGGACGCAGACTCAGCAGTCCCAGGCCTCCCAGGGGCGCTGACTCCATCGGACCCCCAAGGGTGGTGAGTGGGGACACAGGTCGATAGCCTCACCGGGCACAGCCCATGCATGGAACGAGTGAGGACCAGCCGTGCCCCTGCCCTTCCTGACGGCCGACCGCGCATTCGAGACAGCCGACGATGTCGCGCTGCCCTTCGACGACCTCGACCGCTGGCGGCGCCCCTACCGGCCCGGTCCGTGCCGCGTGGGCGTGGCCGCACTGTGGCTGCTGCTCGCTTCGTACGTCCTGTTCGCCGCGGTCATCATCGCCCTGACGGGCACGGTGCCCGAGGCCGCGGTCGTCTTCGGCATCGCGCTGGCCGTCATCGCGGGAGCCCTGAGGCTGCTGCGCATGGGCGTGTGGGTGAGCGCGAGCGGGCTGCGCCAGGTGAAATTCTTCGCCACGCGTACGGTGCCCTGGCAACAGGTCGCCGCAGTGCGGACGGTGCAGCAGCCGGTGCGCTGGCTGGGGCTGCCGCGCACGGTGCAGGGGCAGGCGCTGATGCTCGTACGGCGCGACCGTGCGGCGGATGACATGCCGACGCTGATGACCACGCACAACGCGGACTTCCTGGGCAGGGTCGCGGCGTTCGACCGGGCCACCGACGCGGTCGAGGCGTGGGCCGGGGAGAACACGCACGGCTGATCGAGCCGAGTAAACCGAAGGGGCCGGTCCGCAGCGAGTGCGGGCCGGCCCCTTCGGCTTGCGGCTGAGCAGTCCTCGTAGGGCTCAGGCCTCGACGGTCTTGCCGTCGTGGAGGGCGATGGCGCGTTGCATCGCCTTGCGGGCGCGCGGAGTGTCGCGGGCGTCGTGGTAGGCCACGGCCAAGCGGAACCAGCTGCGCCAGTCGTTGGGGGCGGCTTCCGTCTCGGCCCTGCGCCTGGCGAAGACCTCGTCGGCCGAGTCACGGTCGATACGGCCGCTGGGGGTGCGCTTCAGTTCGTCGACGGGCAGGGCGCCCTCGGCGTCGAGTTCGGCGGCCAGCGCGTTGGCCCGGCGGACGAACTGGGTGTTCTTCCACAGGAACCACAGGCCGATCACCGGCAGGATCAGCACCGCCACCCCGAAGGTGACGGTGAGGACCGTGCCGGACCGGATGAGCAGCACGCCACGGCTGCCGACCAGGATGAAGTAGACGACCAGGACGGCGGCCGTTATGAGGTAGGAGATCTTCGCGCGCATCTGTGAGCCTCAGCCCAGGTCCAGGAAGTGCTCCAGGCCGAAGGTCAGGCCCGGAGTGGTCACCACGCGGCGGGCGCCGAGCAGGATGCCCGGCATGAAGCTGCTGTGGTGGAGGGAGTCGTGGCGGACGGTCAGGGTCTCGCCCTCACCGCCGAGCAGGACCTCCTGGTGGGCCAGCAGGCCGCGCAGGCGGACCGCGTGCACCGGGATCCCGTCGACGTTGGCACCTCGCGCGCCGTCGAGGGCCGTCTCCGTGGCGTCCGGCGCGGGCGCCGTTCCGGCGGCGCGGCGGGCCTCGGCGATGAGCTGGGCCGTGCGCGTGGCCGTACCGCTCGGGGCGTCGACCTTCTTCGGGTGGTGCAGTTCGACGACCTCGACCGACTCGAAGTAGGGCGCGGCGATCTGCGCGAACTTCATCGTCAGGACGGCCCCGATGGAGAAGTTCGGCGCGATGAGCACGCCGGTCTCCGGGGACTCCGCCAGCCATGCCTTCAGCTGCGCGAGGCGCTCGTCGGTCCAGCCCGTCGTACCGACGACGGCGTGGATTCCGTGCCGTACGCAGTAGTCGAGGTTGTCCATCACCGAGGCCGGCGTGGTCAGTTCGACGGCGACCTGGGCGCCGGTCTCCGCCAGGGCCTCCAACTTGTCGCCCCGGCTCAGGGCGGCGACCAGCTCCATGTCCTCGGCGGCCTCGACCGCTCGTACCGCCTCGGAGCCGATGCGGCCCTTGGCACCGAGGACCGCCACGCGCAGCTTGCTCATCTTTCTTGCTTCCTTACGTCGGATGTTCCGCGTCGGATGTTCCGTGGGTGGACGGGTCAGGCCACGGCGTCGTTCAGACGGGCTGCCTGCTTGTCCTTGAGCGGGCCGATGACCGACAGCGAGGGCCGCTGTCCGAGGACCTCGCGGGCGACCGCGCGGACGTCGTCCGGAGTCACGGCCGCGATCTGGGACAGCATGTCGTCGACGGACATCTGCTCGCCCCAGCACAGCTCGCTCTTGCCGATGCGGTTCATCAGCGCACCGGTGTCCTCGAGGCCGAGCACGGTGGAGCCGCGGAGCTGGCCGATGGCGCGGTCGATCTCGTCGTCGGACAGGCCGTGTTCGGCGACCTGGTCGAGTTCGTCGCGGCAGATCTTCAGCACGTCGTGGACCTGCGAGGGCCTGCAGCCCGCGTACACACCGAACAGCCCGCAGTCGGCGAAGCCGGAGGTGTACGAGTACACGCTGTAGGCCAAGCCGCGCTTCTCGCGGACCTCCTGGAACAGGCGGGACGACATGCCGCCGCCGAGGGCCGTGTTGAGGACGCCCAGCGCCCAGCGGCGGTCGTCCGTGCGGGACAGGCCGGGCATGCCGAGGACGACATGGGCCTGCTCGGTCTTGCGGCCGATCAGCTCGACCCGGCCCGCGGCGCGGATGGTGCGCCGGCCGTCGCGCGGCCCGATGGGCGCGGCGTCACCGTTCTTGAAGGCGCCGGCCTTCTCGAAGGCCGCACGGACCTGCCGTACGACCTTGTTGTGGTCGATGTTGCCCGCGGCCGCCACGACCAGGTGGGTGGGGTCGTAGTGCTTCTTGTAGAAGCGGCGGATGCGGTCGGCGGTGAGGGCGTTGACGGTGTCGACCGTGCCGAGGACCGGGCGGCCGAGGGGGTTGTCGCCGAACATGGTGTGCGCGAACAGGTCGTGCACGCAGTCGCCCGGGTCGTCCTCGGTCATGGCGATCTCTTCGAGGATCGCGCCCCGCTCGACGTTGACGTCCTCTTCGAGGATGAGGGAGCCCGTCAGCATGTCGCAGACGACGTCTATGGCGAGCGGCAGGTCGGTGTCGAGCACGCGCGCGTAGTAGCACGTGTACTCCTTCGCCGTGAACGCGTTCATCTCGCCGCCGACGGCGTCGAGCGCGGCGGAGATGTCCAGGGCGGACCTGCGGGTGGTGCCCTTGAAGAGCAGGTGCTCCAGATAGTGCGTGGCGCCGTTCAGGGCCGGGGTTTCGTCGCGGGAGCCGACGTGCGCCCAGATGCCGAAGGTCGCCGAGCGGACCGAGGGCAGGGTCTCGGTGACGATCCGCAGGCCACCGGGGAGGGTGGTCTTGCGGACGGTGCCGATGCCGTTCTCGCCCTTGATCAGGGTTTGGGTACGGGCGACGGCCCGCGCCTCCGAGGAGGTGCGGCCCCTCGCCGTGGAGCTACTCGACGTCACTTGTCGGTGTCGTCCTTCTTGTCGTCCTCGGAGCCTTCCTCGCCCTCGATCACGGGGATGAGGGAGAGCTTGCCGCGCGAGTCGATCTCGGCGATCTCGACCTGGACCTTCTGGCCCACGCCGAGGACGTCCTCGACGTTCTCCACGCGCTTGCCACCGGCCAGCTTGCGGATCTGCGAGATGTGCAGCAGACCGTCCTTGCCGGGGAGCAGGGAGACGAAGGCACCGAACGTCGTCGTCTTCACGACCGTGCCCAGGTAACGCTCGCCGACCTCGGGCATCGTCGGGTTGGCGATGCCGTTGATCGTGGTGCGGGCGGCCTCGGCGGCCGGGCCGTCGGAGGCACCGATGTAGATGGTGCCGTCGTCCTCGATCGTGATCTCGGCGCCGGTGTCCTCCTGGATCTGGTTGATCATCTTGCCCTTGGGGCCGATGACCTCGCCGATCTTGTCGACCGGGATCTTCACGGTGATGATCCGCGGCGCGTTCGGGGACATCTCGTCCGGCGTGTCGATCGCTTCCATCATCACGTCGAGGATGTGGAGGCGGGCGTCACGGGCCTGCTTCAGGGCGGCGGCCAGGACGGAGGCCGGGATGCCGTCCAGCTTGGTGTCGAGCTGGAGGGCGGTCACGAACTCCTTGGTGCCGGCGACCTTGAAGTCCATGTCGCCGAAGGCGTCCTCCGCACCGAGGATGTCGGTGAGGGTGACGTAGTGCGTCTCGCCCTCGATCTCCTGGGAGATCAGGCCCATGGCGATACCGGCGACGGGGGCCTTCAGCGGCACACCGGCGTTCAGCAGCGACATGGTGGAGGCGCAGACCGAGCCCATGGACGTGGAGCCGTTGGAGCTCAGCGCCTCGGAGACCTGGCGGATCGCGTAGGGGAACTCCTCGCGCGTCGGCAGGACCGGCACGACGGCGCGCTCGGCGAGCGCACCGTGGCCGATCTCGCGGCGCTTCGGGGAGCCGACGCGGCCGGTCTCACCGGTGGAGTACGGCGGGAAGTTGTAGTTGTGCATGTAGCGCTTGCGCGTCACCGGCGACAGCGTGTCCAGCTGCTGCTCCATACGGAGCATGTTCAGCGTGGTGACGCCCAGGATCTGGGTCTCGCCCCGCTCGAACACGGCGGAGCCGTGCACGCGCGGGATGGCCTCGACCTCGGCGGCCAGGGTGCGGATGTCGGTGACACCGCGGCCGTCGATGCGCTTCTTCTCCTTGATCACGCGCTCGCGGACCAGCTGCTTGGTGAGCGAGCGGTACGCGGCGGAGATCTCCTTCTCGCGGCCCTCGAACTCCGGCAGGAGCTTCTCGGCGGCGAGCGCCTTGACGCGGTCCAGCTCGGACTCGCGCTCCTGCTTGCCGGCGATGGTCAGCGCGGAGGCGAGCTCCGGGCGGACGGCGGCGGAGAGCGCCTCCAGGACGTCGTCCTGGTAGTCGAGGAAGATCGGGAACTCGCCGGTCGGCTTGGCGGCCTTCGCGGCGAGGTCGGCCTGGGCCTTGCAGAGCACCTTGATGAAGGGCTTCGCGGCTTCCAGACCGGCGGCGACGACCTCCTCGGTCGGGGCCTCGGTGCCACCCTGGACCAGCTTGATGGTCCCCTCGGTGGCCTCGGCCTCGACCATCATGATCGCGACGTCGCCGTCCTCCAGGGTGCGGCCCGCGACGACCATGTCGAAGACGGCGTCCTCGAGCTCGCTGTGCGTCGGGAACGCCACCCACTGGCCGCGGATCAGCGCGACGCGGACGCCGCCGATCGGGCCGGAGAAGGGCAGGCCGGCCAGCTGCGTGGACGCGGACGCGGCGTTGATCGCCACGACGTCGTACAGGTGGTCGGGGTTGAGCGCCATGATCGTGGCGACGACCTGGATCTCGTTGCGAAGGCCCTTCTTGAAGGACGGGCGCAGCGGGCGGTCGATGAGGCGGCAGGTGAGGATGGCGTCCTCGGAGGGACGACCCTCACGGCGGAAGAAGCTGCCGGGGATCTTGCCGGCGGCGTACATCCGCTCCTCGACGTCCACCGTCAGGGGGAAGAAGTCGAGCTGGTCCTTGGGGTTCTTGGAGGCGGTGGTGGCCGACAGCACCATGGTGTCGTCGTCCAGGTACGCCACGGCGGAGCCGGCGGCCTGCTTGGCCAGGCGGCCCGTCTCGAAGCGGATGGTGCGGGTGCCGAAGGAGCCGTTGTCGATGACGGCCTCGGCGTAGTGGGTCTCGTTCTCCACTAGCGTTTTCTCCGTTACTTTTCGTCTGCGTTACGTCTTTTGTCCCGATCCGCCCGTGTGGCGGGGGGACGTGTGCGGAGAAGCGCTCCATCTGGTGCGGGCCGGTCTTCGATCGAAGCACCCGGGTTCGCATTGCCCGGGGGCCACTACCGAGGACCGGCGGCGGCGAGGCGCACTTCTCCTCGTGGTATTGCGTTGTGCTACCACACTACAAAGGGGCGGTGACACTCCGCACGTACGGCAAAGGGAGCGGCCCCCTAAGAGTGGGAACCGCTCCCTTCACGGCGTCTTACTTGGCGCCCGCCGCACCGCGGCGGATGCCGAGGCGGTCGACCAGCGCACGGAAGCGCTGGATGTCCTTCTTCGCCAGGTACTGGAGAAGGCGGCGGCGCTGACCGACGAGGATCAGCAGGCCACGGCGGGAGTGGTGGTCGTGCTTGTGGGTCTTGAGGTGCTCGGTCAGGTCCGAGATGCGACGCGAGAGCATGGCGACCTGGACCTCGGGGGAGCCGGTGTCGCCCTCCTTGGTACCGAACTCGGCGATGATCTGCTTCTTCGTGGCGGTGTCGAGCGACACGTGTACTCCTCGTAGTCTCTGATTGCCACCGAGTGCCCCTGGTCCACTTCTCAGGGGAGCTTCCGTGACTCGGGAGGCGGGGATCCGCTGGGCGCGTCCTCCAGGTGGACCCGGAGGCGCGTACACAAACGGCCGTCACACAGCGTACCAGCACACGGGCACGCTCTTGACAGGCGGGCCCCCGGGGCCCGCCGCGGGTCAGACGCCGCCGCGGACCTTGCCGTAGACGTCGAGGACGGCCAGGCAGATCGGGATCAGGGAGAGCAGTACCAGCGAGTCGGCGAGGTCCAGCATGCGGCCCCAGAAGGGGGAGAGCCCCTTCTGCGGCACGATCAGGGCGATCGCGATCAGCAGCAGCACACCGGCGCCGACGGAGGCGCCGAGCCACAGGGTGCGGACGTCGACCGGGCCGGAGTTGCCCTGGAGCAGCTCCATGACGATGTCGGCCGGCGGCGAGATCGCGAGGCCGAGGACCAGCAGGCCGAGCGTGACGACACCGGCCACGAAGAGGCAGGTGACCTGGGCGGTGTAGCGGAACAGACGCGCCCGCAGCATCGCGGCGAGGCCGGCGCACAGAGCCAGCAGCTGGGCCCAGCCGTTGTCGCTGAAGCCGAGCACCGCGCCGCCCGCGCCGATGATGACCGCGGCGCAGCCGCCGACCAGGCCGAGCAGCAGTTCGTGGCCACGGCTGGTCTGGGCGACGATGCGCTGGACGTCGACCGCCTCGAGGTCGCCCTCGTGGCCCTCGCGACGGGCCCGGGCCAGATCCTCGGGGTTGCGGAAGCCGATCGGCAGCTTGGCGAAGCGGGCCGACCAGCCGGGCAGGAAGCCGACGACCGCCAGGGCGACGACCGCTGTACCGGCCGCGATCTCCCGCGGCTGGGCCTCGGTGAGCACCCCGCAGAACACGGCGAGCGTGCCGATCGCGGAGGCGAGCGCGGCGGCCACGAACGGGGCGTCGCCCTGCGGCAGCAGCATGATCAGCACGACGGAGAACAGCAGGACGGCGACGCAGCCCACCAGGAACTGGAGCCTTCCGGGGCCCTCACCCGCGTCCTGGGAAATGACGCCGGAGCCCGCGATGAGCGCGTGCGGCAGCGCCGAGATGCCGAGCGCGACGGCGGAGCCGCGGTCCTCGTAGACCCGGGCGCGTACGCCGGCGAGTGCCGTCAGGGCGAGCGCGGTCACGCCGGCGAGGATGCCCTGCAGGCCGTGCATGTCGTGCCGGAGCGGGTCCGCGAACCAGAAGACGAAGCCGAGCATGACCAGCAGCAGCGATCCGGCGACGAGACCGGCGAGCCGCATCAGGTTGTCGTTCCAGCTGCGCAGGTCCTGCTTGACCGCGGCGGCGATCGCGTCCACCACGTCGTCGTGCACGGCCGGCGGCAGCGAGTCGGCGAAGGTCCGCAGCAGCAGCACCTCACCGTCCCTGACCCGGTGCTCGAGCAACGAACGGCTCGCGTCGAGCACTTGACCCTCGCGGGTCACAAGGTGGTAACCGGAAGGACTGGTGTCCGACTGAACCAGGCCCGAGAGCCTGATGATCTCAGGAAAGAGGTCCTGGATCGGCAGGTCCTCCGGCAGCGCGACATCTACACGGCTGTCCGGCGCTGCGATGGTGATTCGGCAGAAACCTGTCGAAGTCCCCGTGCTCACCTGGTGTTCCCCCTGCTAGACAAGGCTTCCTCGCGCCGCTCGTACGACACGGAGCGCCACCATATCCGTTGCGGTACCCGGGAAAGGACCTACCTCCCCCATTCCTCCCAGGACCTGCGCCGCATCTCCATCCGCCTCCCTCCCTCGGGCACGCGGCGCATCAGTAGGATCGCTGTCTACGCGAACGACGCCTACGCGAACGAGAACACGTCGCGGTACACGGGGGCGTCGGTGCCAGGACGTATCACGTATCAATCGCGAAGGATGAGTGCATTCGGTGAGCGTCGTCATCATCAAACGACCACCGCGGATAGTGCCCCCGGCCGTCCCGGAGGGCGAGGTCAAACTCGAGACGCCTCCTGAGATCCCTCGCGAGGGCGACGAGAGCATGCTGATGAACCTGCTGCCCATGATGGGCATGGTGGGTTCGGTCGGCTTCTTCTTCATGCCGGGCCTCCCCTCGTACATGAGGGTCGTCGGCGGGCTGATGCTCGCCTCGACGCTGGCCATGGCCATCGCCCAGTTCGCCAAGTCCCGTCAGCAGGGCGGCGGCGCGGGGATGGCTCAGGACCGGCGTGACTACTTCCGCTACCTGGAGCAGGTCCGCAAGGACGTACACAAGACCGCCGATCTGCAGCGGCAGAGCCAGCTCTTCCAGCACCCCGACCCGGAGCAGCTGTGGGCGGTCGCGGCGGACAGCAAGCGGCTGTGGGAGCGGCGCCCGACGGACGCGGACTTCGCCTCCGTGCGGATCGGTCGCGGCATCCAGCAGCTGAACACCCCGCTCGTAGCGCCTGAAACGGCGCCCAAGGAGGAGCTGGAGCCGCTGACCGCGGCGGCCATGAAGGCCTTCCTCGACGCGCACGGCAGTCTGTCCGACCTGCCGGTCGCCGTCTCGCTGCGCGCCTTCTACCACGTGACGGTCTGCGGTGAGACGGAAACGGTCTACGGCAACGCCCGCGCGTCCCTGTCCCAGCTGGCGACGCTGCACTCGCCCGAGGACCTGATGATCGCCGTGGTGGCGCATCCCTCTGCGGCGGCGGACTGGGACTGGATCAAGTGGCTGCCGCACAGCCAGCACCCGAAGAGCAAGGACGGGGCGGGTTCGTCCCGGCTGCTCTTCGACGACCTGGGTGAGCTGGAGGAGGCGCTCGCGGACCAGCTGGACGACAGGCCCCGCTGGAACCGTGAGGCCACCCCGGTCTACGACCAGCCGCACCTGATCGTGGTGCTCGACGGCGGCACCGTGCCGCCGGACTCCGAACTCGCCAGCAGCGAGGGCCTCCAGGGCGTCACCTTCCTGGAGATCGCGCCCGGCGAGCTGGAGGATGAGCTGCGGGCCGGCCTGACGGTCTATGTGAAGCCGGATCGGATGCGGCTGTTCGTCGGGCACGAGTCCGCGTACACCGGCAAGCCCGACCTGCTCAACCCGGCGCAGGCCGAGTCCCTGGCGCGGCAGCTGGCCCCCTTCCGGGTCGGTTCCGCGGAAGAGGGCGAACCGCTGCTGTCCAACCTGGACTTCACGGACCTCATGGGCATCGGCGACGCGGGCACAGTCGACGTCTCCCGCACCTGGCGGCCCCGCACGCTGCACGAGCGGCTGCGCGTGCCGATCGGTGTCGGCGAGAACGGCGAGCCGGTCATGCTGGACCTCAAGGAGGCCTCGCAGGAGGGCATGGGCCCGCACGGCCTGTGCGTCGGCGCGACCGGCTCCGGCAAGTCCGAGGTGCTGCGTACGCTGGTGCTCGGTCTCGCGGTCACGCACTCCTCGGAGACGCTGAACTTCATCCTCGCGGACTTCAAGGGTGGCGCCACCTTCGCCGGCATGGCGGACATGCCGCACACCGCGGCCGTGATCACCAACCTCGCGGACGACCTCACCCTCGTCGACCGTATGCGCGACTCGATCATGGGTGAGACGCAGCGCCGTCAGGAGCTGCTGCGCTCGGCCGGTAACTACGCCAACCTGCACGACTACGAGAAGGCCCGGGCGGCGGGTGCCGCGCTGGAGCCGATGGCCTCGCTGGTCATCGTGCTCGACGAGTTCTCCGAACTCCTCACGGCCAAGCCGGACTTCATCGACATGTTCATCCAGATCGGCCGTATCGGCCGTTCGCTGGGTGTGCACCTGCTGCTGGCCTCGCAGCGCCTGGAAGAGGGCAAGCTGCGCGGCCTGGACACCTATCTGTCGTACCGGATCGGTCTGCGGACCTTCTCCGCCGCCGAGTCCCGTACGGCGATCGGTGTCCCGGACGCCTACCACCTGCCGTCGATCCCCGGCTCGGGCTATCTGCGGTACGACACCGACACCATGGTCCGCTTCAAGGCGGCGTACGTGTCGGGGGCGTACCACGGCGAGGGCCCGTCCCGGGTGCACCGCTCCACGCAGCTGCGGCCCGCGCTGTTCTCGGCGCAGCACGTGGCGCTGCCCCCGCAGCCGGTGATCGAGGAGCCGGAGCCCGACAACCGGGTGGACGACGCGCTCGCCGACACCGTCCTGGACGTGCTCGTCAGCCGGATGATCAACCAGGGACCGCCCGCCCACCAGGTGTGGCTGCCCCCGCTGGAGGAGGCGCCGTCGCTGGAGCAGCTGCTCCCGCAGCTCGCCGTCACCCAGGACCGCGGACTCACCGCACCCGACTACACGGCGCTCGGCCGGCTCAACGTGCCGGTCGGCCTGGTCGACAAGCCGTTCGAGCAGCGCCGCGACGTGCTGTACCGGGACTTCGCGGGCGGTGCGGGCCACGGTCTGTTCGTCGGTGGTCCGCAGTCCGGCAAGTCGACGCTGCTGCGCTCGCTCATCTCGTCGTTCGCCCTCACCCACACGCCGTCCGAAGTGCAGTTCTACTGCCTGGACTTCGGTGGTGGCGGTCTGATCTCGATGGAGGAGCTGGCACACGTCGGCGGCGTCGCCAACCGTCTCGACGCCGAGAAGGTGCGCCGTACGGTCAGCGAGGTCGAGGGCATCCTCAACGCGCGTGAGGAGTACTTCCGCACCAACAACGTCGACTCGATCCAGACCTACCGGCAGCGCCGGAACTCGGGCCAGCTGCCGGACCAGCTCTGGGGCGACGTCTTCCTCGTCATCGACGGCTGGGCCACCTTCAAGACCGACTACGAGATGCTCGAGGCGACCGTCACCGAGATCGCCACGCGCGGCCTCGGCTTCGGTGTGCACGTGATCCTGACGGCGAGCCGCTACACCGAGGTGCGACCCGCGCTCAAGGACATGCTGCAGAACCGCATCGAGCTGCGGCTCGGTGACCCGACGGAGTCCGAGATCGACCGCAAGGTCGCGCAGAACGTCCCCGCCACCGTGCCGGGCCGCGGTCTGACCTCGGACAAGCTGCACTTCATGGCGGGTCTGCCCCGCGTCGACGGCTCCTCGGAGACGGAGGACCTGTCGGAAGCGACGTCGATCCTCGTGCGCGGCATCAACGACAACTGGACGGGCCCGCACGCCCCGTCCGTGCGTCTGCTGCCCACGATGATGCCGGCGGACGGGCTGCCCAAGGGCTTCGAGCACCCGGACCGCGGTGTCGCCATCGGCATCGACGAGTCGTCGCTGTCGCCGGTCTTCGTCGACTTCGAGACGGACCCGCTCTTCATCGTGTTCGGTGAGAGCGAGTCCGGTAAGTCCGCGATGCTGAGGCTGCTCGTCAAGCAGATCACCGAGCGCTACACGCCGGACCAGGCGAAGATCGTCATGGGTGACTACCGGCGCGCCCACCTGGAGGGAGTGCCCGACTCGCACCTGTCGCGGTACTGCGCCTCGGCCCCGGCCCTGACGGAGACGCTGGAGGGCCTGGCCGGCTCGATGCACCGTCGGATGCCGGGTCCGGACGTCACGCCGGAGCAGCTGCGCAACCGCAGCTGGTACAGCAGCCCGGACGCGTTCGTCATCGTCGACGACTACGACCTGGTGGCGACCGGCGTGAACCCGCTGGCCCCGCTCCTGGAGTACCTGCCGTTCGCCCGTGACGTCGGCCTGCGCATCATCATCGCGCGCTCCTCGGGCGGTGCGAGCCGGTCGCTGTACGAGCCCGTGATGCAGCGGATGCGCGAGCTCGGCGCCCAGGGTGTCGTGCTCTCCGGCGACCGGGCGGAGGGTGCGCTGCTCGGCAACATCACCGCGACGCAACTGCCGCCCGGGCGTGGGCACTTCCACACGCGGCGTCGGGGTGGGCAGCTGATTCAGACGGGTTGGGTGCCGAACCGCTTCTGAGGGACGGTCGGTCGATCGGGAGGGGCGGTACCCACGTGGGTGCCGCCCCTCTCCGTTGCCCACGTGAGGGCTGGGTCCCGGACGGGTGTCCCCGTTAGAGTGGCGTTGCGACAGAAGAGACGAGCCACGGGGGGCAGTTGTGTCGTCGGACTACATGGACTCCGACCCTGAGGTCCTCAAGACCGAGGGCTTTCACATGTTCGGCGTCGGCGTGGACTTCGCCAAGGCCGTCACATCCCTGCAGACCGGGCTGACCGCGCTCGAGAAGGGCGACACCCCGCCGTGGGGTGACGACGACATCGGCGAGAAGTTCGGCGTCGTCTACGAGGGCCTGCGCGACGGCATGTACGAGTCGATGGCCAGCCTTGCGGAGCGCATCGCAGGCATGGGCGTCGCCTTCACCAAAATGGGCGTGGCGCACGAGAAGAACGAGGCCGAGCAGGACGCCATCTGGCAGCGGACGACGTCCGAGTACGACGGTCAGGTGCAGGTGCCGACCGGTGTCGTGCACAGCAACCTGCGGCCTCGCCAGGACCTCTGATCCTCGACAGGCACGTGCGGGGCCTCCGACGCAAGTAGGCTGAGTCACGTACGTCGTTCGCACGTCAGGAAGAGGCCCAGCGGCATGACCGAGGCACGCAACAACGAGGTCGGGACTCAGTCCGAGGACGTCAAGGCGCGCAAGGAGCGGGAGCGGGACGAGCTGTACGCCCTCGACATCTCGGGGGTCGAGTGGCAGTGCGCGCCCGGTACCGAGGCGCACGAGGAGCGGGTCGAGATCGCGTACCTGCCGGCGGGCGCGGTGGCCATGCGCTCGTCCCTGGACCCCGGCACCGTGCTGCGGTACACCGAGGCGGAGTGGCGGGCGTTCGTCCTGGGGGCGCGGGACGGGGAGTTCGATCTGGAGGCCACGCCGCGTAATGGTGGGGTGGCGGCGGAGTAGGTCGGCTGCGGGGGTACGCCGTCGGCGGTCGAGGACGGGCCCGACCGTGGGACCGGCCCGGCGCCTAAGATCAAGGTCCTACGAAAATGCGTCCGCGATGACGGAGGACGGGGACCCATGACCGGCACGACCGAGCACCACGCACCGCACCCCCACATAGGCGGCAGGACCGCCGCGTTGCGCGCGCTCACCGCCTGGCGCGGTGCCGCGCCCGGCGCGCCCCGCGTGGTCGTGCTCACGGGCAGCTCCGGAAGCGGGCGTTCGCGGCTGCTCACCGGGTTCCTGATGCTGTGCGAGCCGGAGTACCGCAAGCGGCTGCCGCTCGACGAGATGGACCCGTCGACGGTGCCGCCGGACCTGCCGGCCCCGGCCGTACCGGCCCCCGGGGGGTTGACCGCGGCCCAGGTCCTGTGGCTGCTCGCCGATCACTACGAGCTGAACGCCACCAGTGTCGAGGGCGTGTACGCCGAACTGGCGGCACTCGACGAGCCGGTGACCGTCGTCGTACCGGACGTCGACCGTGCCGGTCCGGTGCGGACGGCGGGCGAACCCGCACGGCTGGTACGGGAGGTGCTCTCCCCCCTGGCCGCCACGGAGACGGTCCGGCTGCTGGCCGAGGTGCCGCGTCCGCTGGCAGCCGAGCTGGCCGAGGTCCTGCCGTCCGGCACCGTGCAGATCATCGATCTCGACGAGCCGGAGTGGGCCGACCCCGAGGGCCTGCTGCGGCACGCGCAGGCGGCGCTGAGCGCGGAGTTCGGAGCACCCGAGCTTCCGTTCACCGTGGATCCCGCCTCCCGTCTCGCCCTGGGAGCGGCCATCGGCCGCCGGGCCGGGACCAGTCCGCTGGTCGTCCAACTCGCCGTCAACTGCATCCTGATGGCTCCGGAGGGCTTCGACCCGGCTGACGAGAGGTTCCTGCCGACGTCTGTCGGTGAGGCCCTGGACCTGCACGCCAGGCGGCTCGGCACCGACTCGCAGACGCTGCGGCTCCTGCTGGCACCGCTCGCCCTGGCCGAGGCCGACGGTCTGCCGATCCAACTGTGGGCGCGGCTGGCGAGCGCGGTCGCCGGGCAGGACATGAGCCAGGCCATCGCGGGCGGGATGCTGCTCGCCGGGCCGTTCGTGCAGCCCGATGAACCCGACGCGGACGCGGCGGACGACGAGCAGGCGGACGGCGGGCGTACGTTGCTACGGCTCCTGCACCCGGCCATCAGCGACGAGATCCGCGCCGGGCTGCCGAACGTTGCCGCCGCCCAGAGCCAGATCGCGATGGCCCTGCTGGAGGCCGTGCCCGAGCAGGACTGGGGGAAGGCCGACCCCTACGTACGCGACAACATCGCGGGCCACACGCTGGAAGCGGGGCTCCTGCCCCAACTCCTCACCGACCCGGGGCTGTTCGTCCACGCCGATCCGGTGCCGTTGCGCGCCGCCATCGAGGCGGTACCGACCGAGGAGCTGGGCGCCCCCGCCCGCACGTACCTGCGTACGGCGCCCCTGCTGACCCGCACCCAGGCGCCCGCCACGCTGCGCGCCGCCCTGCTGGAGACCGCGTTCGTCGAGGACGGCCTGCCCGAGTACGCCGAGGCGATCCACCAGCGGCTCGGGCTGGAACTGCCGTGGCAGACGCTGTGGAGCCTGCCGGTCCCCGGCATCAGCAACGTGACCGTCGGCAGCCTGCCTCGCCCCGACGGAGCCGCCACCCCGGTCGCCGTAATGGTCGTGCCCGCGGGCACGCCGGGCGCACGGCCGGTCGGTGCGCCCGGCGAGGAATCCGGTTCCGCGGTGCTGGTCCATGGCCTCGTACAGCCTGATCACCTCGGCGACATCGACCCCGAGCGGATCCTTCGCCCGTCGGAGGAGGAACGTGCCGCCGCTCCGCTGGGGCTGAGCCGCGGCGCCGACTACCTGCGTGTCTGGAACCGGACGGATCAGGAACTCGTGGCCGCGCTGATCTCGGACACGCCATTCACCGCGGCCGACCTGTCCGCCGACGGCATCCTGCTCGTCGCCACCGAGCGCGGAGCGAAGGCCCTCCGTATTCGCGCGGCGGGCGCGGGGATAGCCTCGTAGGCAGCCACAACCGATGACTTCGAAGGAGCCTCCCGTGACCAGCCAGGAGCAGGCGCTCGCCATCGCCGACCGTTGGCTCAACCCGGAAGGCTCCACGGAGCCGCGCCGCGAGGTGCGGACGCAGGAGTTCGACCTTGGCTGGGTCGTGTGGGCGGCGCCTGCGGAGCCCGAGCGTGACCCGGAGACCGGTCAGCGGCGGCCGCCTGCCGACATCGGCAACGCGTGCGGGGTCGTGGACCGTCGTACCGGCGAACTGACGGTCTGGCCGTCGGTGCCGGTCGACGAAGTTGTGCAGATGTACCGGCAGAAGCACGGAGGGGCGGGACAGGGCGCGGGCGCGTCCGAAGGCGGCGCCCGTCCGGTCACCGGTCCCGGCAACACCGCTGTCTTCACGTACACGGACCCGGCGAACGGCGAGGAGACCAACCTCTTCCGCACCTCCGCCCCGGGCCTGCCCCCGGCCGAGTACCAGGCGTGGGCCGAGCTGCGGCGGATGAACGTACCCACCGAGAACGTCGTGGCCATCCACACCGACCTGCGTCCCAGCCTGCTCCCCGGCGGTTACACGGCCGAACTCCTCAACACCTTCCGCAACGCCCAGCTCTCCTGCTCACAGACCTACGGGGCTCGTCCCGAGGCGCGCGCGGAGGGCATCGCAGCGCTGGTCGAGCAGGTCGAGACCATGCACCGGATGGCCGGCCAGCAGCCGCCGCCCCGCCCGCACCGCGTCCCGGTACCTGCGCAGGTGACGCCGGCCGAGCCGATGCGTGACGTGGCCCTGGGCCGTCATCTCGTGGAGGTCTTCGGCGAGGACGGCGTCCGTCGCTTCGACGCCGACGACATCACCGCCAGCGCGCTGCCCGAGGCTGCCGGGGCGACGCTCACGTGGGCGGGGCTGCCGGCCGACCTCCCGCTGTTCTTCACCGCCGACCGGTCGGACGCCCCACCGGCCGGTGGCCTGTTCACCGACGTCGCCACGAATCTGCGCGAGCGGCGCAGCCCGGCCGGCGAGGAGAAGATCGGCGCCCTGGCGCACCTGGTACGGATCGGCTTCGACGGGGTCGCAGTCATCGCCGTGCAGGTCCTGCCGGGCTCGGGACAGCCGGACGGCCTCGGCGCGCTCTGGGCGGTGGACCCGGTCACCGCCGCGGCTCGCTACGTCAACGTCTCGGTTGCCGCCTTCGCGCGCTCCCTGGCGCTGCTCGCCGACGCACGGCAGCGGCTGCAGGGTCTGGACCCGGTCGCGGCCGGCGCGGAAGTGGCGGCGCTGCAGGAGCAGTTGGCGGCCGTGGACGCGTCCGCGCTGGGCAACGCGGACACCTGGTGGTCGCTGATCGTCGAGCAGATGTGGCACGGGCTGTTCTGACCGGCCCGGTCCCCTGGGCAGATCCCCACCGCGGCAAACGAGACAACAAGGAGAGCGACCGTGACTTCGGACCACCCGGCAGCGCCCACCACCTCCGACCAGGCCCTCGCCATCGTGCGCAGCCGCTTTGCGCAGCCCAGGCTGCCGGACGGCAGTCCCGCCGAACTGCGCGTCGAGGAGTTCGACATCGGCTACCTGGTGTACGCGGTGTTCCCGCCCGTCACGGACGCCGCCGGGCGGCCTCAGCCGGCTCCGCCCGGCGGCAGCAAGATCGTGGTCTCCAAGGAGACCGGTGAGACCGTCACCGTGCCCAACTATCCGACTGAGGCGGCCATCGCGCTGTACCGGAAGCAGCGCCAGGCATGACACGTACAGCTCGGGCGTGAACTACGGCTCGGGCGTGAACGTACTTCTCGGGCGTGCTCAGTACAGCGAGAACCCGCCGCTGTGCCGTCCCTGGTTCTTCTTCCCGGACTGGGAATCCTCGCCCTGCGCCCGCTTCGGATCCGACGGCCCGGCGGCGGGGTCACCGCCGGTGAGCGGCTCGCCGTGCCTGATCTGGTCGCGCTCGTCCTCCGAGAGCGACTCCCACTGACCGCGCAGGGAGGCCATGCCTCCGCCCAGGGCTCGTGACACCGCGGGGTCGTCCATGGCGTCTCGCAGGGCGAGGCGGCCGGAGAGCAGCTTCTTGGCCGCCTCCTGCAGGTCCTTGCCGCCGGCGTCGGACTCGGACAACTTGCGCAGGGCGGAGTTCAGGGAACGGATCTGTTCGGGTTCGAGTGCCTCGTCGAGCACGCCGCGCTCCTGCGAAGAGCCCTGCGGGTTGGGTGAGTTCTCGGGTTGCCTCGTCATGTCGCTGCCTCTCGTCGCCTCTCGACACCTGAAGTATCTCCCGTCACACGGGGATGCCATGCTGGGGCCCCCATCGGCCGTAGAGAAGAAGGACCGCATCGGAAGGACCGCATCGTCATGGCTCGGACGCAAGGCACAGGAAGCGGCACCGGCGTCGACCGTTCCCTCGCCGGCCTCCTCGGCAGAGCCTTCGGGCGCCTGGGGCGCGCGGGCGGCCTGGTCTTTCTGATCGCGGGCCTCGGGCTGAGCGGGTTCGGCGCGTACGAGGGGGCGTACGCGGCCGGTTGGGCGGGCACCCACGGCACGCTGACGGTGCAGCAGTGCGAGGTGAGCTACCCGAACAACGCCTCCCGCAGCAGCCGTAAGAACCGCCGTCCCGTCCGCTGCGAGGGCACGTTCGTCGCCGAGGGCGGCAAGGGCACGGACGCCCACGCGGCGGTGCAGGTCAGGCAACGGTACGTGCAGGGCACCGAGTTGTCCGTGCAGCAGACGGAGCCGCCGACGTCGGAGGGCGGTACGGGTGCCGACTACGTCCAGGCCGGGATGGACCGGGCCTGGCGCTGGTTCGCCGCGTTCTTCGGCGGCTGGGTGTTCACCGGACTCGGGGTGTTCTGCCTCGCCACCGGGTTCGCTCCGTTCGGGCAGAGCCGTGTCTCGTTCGACGCTGCCTGGGAGGCGGCCGGGCGGGGAGTGACACGGTCGCTAGTGATCGGGGCGATCGGGGTGGGGATCGTCGGCTCCGCGGTGTCGTTCTTGATCAGCTACTTCTGACCCGGTGACGGTCCGGCTGGCGTCGGGGGATAGCCTGCGCCGGGTCAACTTCACGTTGACCTTTGGCAGTTCATTCAACGTTCAGCCAATTACGGGGTTCCCGGGCATGTCGACGCCTCCACCGCAGTATCCGAATCAGCCGTACGGCCAGCCGCAGCAGCCATACGGTCAGCCTCAGCAGCCGTACGGCTACCCGCCGCAGCTGCCGCAGCCGCCGTCGTCGTCATAGCGATCTTCGGTGGGCTGGGCTACTACGTCTGGGACTACAACACCAGCCCCACCGGGGGTAAGGCGAAGGCGGAGGCTTCGGCGTCCGCGGCCGCCGAGGAGGACAAGACGCACGACCCCGAGATCGGCGACTGCGTGAAGGTCGCGGACCCTCAGGGCGAACCGCTGCCGACAGTCGTCGACTGCGGCTCGCCCGAGGCCGAGTACAAGACAGGGGCCCTGTTCCCCGGACAGGACCAGGAGTGCTCGGCGAAGTACGACTACGGCATCCAGTACCGCAACAGCCGGGGGGTTCGACTACACGTTGTGTTTCACCAAGGTCTGATGGTGATTCACCAAGGTCCGATCCGACTGGTCCGTACGGCCTGAGTCGGCCCGCGGCTCGCTGACCGGAATGTCCGGCGAGTCAGGGCATCGCGTCCGCCAGCGACGCGCCCGCCGCCGCCAGAATGATCGCCATCATGGCCAGGCGGGTGCGGGCGCGCCGCGCCAACTCCACGCTGAGGCCGGCGGAAGCGAGGCTCACGCAGTACATCGCGGTCCCCACGCTCGCCTGGGTACCGCTGTTGAGGCGTCCCACGATCACGAAGAGGCAGACCAGCGCCACCAGCGCCCCGGCGGCCATGAGCCCACCGCGAGCGCTCCGCGCCTGCTGCGACCGCCGGCTCGCGAACCCCGGATCCGACTGCATGGGGAAACTCGCCCGCAACTCGTCCATCTCGGGCGGGACCGGATCGCCCTCGTCGCCTCGCAGCTGCGTCTGTACGTGTTCCCCGCCGAGTTCCCGGCCGTGCGTCGTCATGGGGAGGCAGCGTAGGTCAATTCGCTAAGCTCACGCACCATGTTGCCTTCGCACACGCCCTCCCCCGCGCCCGACGCCATGGTGATTCGGACCGGCCGTCGCGGCGCCATGACCGGCCTCCCTTGCTCCGTCCTGCTCATCGCGATGGGCGCGGTCGGCGTCGTCGGCGCGGTCGTGGTTGCTACCGGGAACCAGAAGGGGGAATCCAACCCGGCGGGTTACGTGGGCCTCGTGTTCATGCTGCTGCTCGGTGCGCTCGGCGTGTTCCTGTTCATCGCCAACTGGGCGAACCGTCGCAGCCGGATCCTCGTCGACGCCACCGGCCTGTGGGTCGAGAACGGAAAGCTTCGCAACGTCATCCCCTGGCAGGGGCTCGCCGGAGTCGGCCTGTACTGGAGCAAGTTCGGCCGAAGCCAGAAGGTCCACTCCCTCGAACTGTTCCCCGCCGGCCCGATCGACCGGGACGACCCCGTCCTGTGGACCCTCGTCCGCGACGAGGAACCGTTGCACCCCGACCTGCCCCGCCTGCGCCACCGCCTCCCCTTCCCCGCGCCCTGCCGACAGGAACTCGTCTCGGCGGTCCAGCAGTACGTCCCGCACATCTGGCTCGGCGAGTCCGAACGCGCCGAGGGCCACGTCGGCCGACCCGACGTCAAGGGACACCGACAGCGCACCCAGGGCCGTACACAGTGAACGGTCGGCCGCCCTGCCGCTCGCTTCCGGCAACAGCGGCGACCTGAAACGGACTTGTGACAGCAACCCCCTGAAGTTGCCGGCCGGTGAGTCCGTAAACTTTGCGGACGGCTGTACTCCTGTGTGATTTTCCCTCACGGGTGAGGGAGTTGTACGGCTGTGTTGTCTGACGGGGGTGCTTACTGCTGTGTCGATGATGCTGCCGGACGAACTCGAGTGGGTTCTCCAGATGCTGGGCTACAACTGGCCTACGGCGGACGAGGACAAGCTCAGAGACTCGGCCGACCTGTGGCGCAAGTTCGGTGAGGACGTCACCGACCTGCACACCAAGGCCAACACCAGCGCCCGCACGGTGACCGCCAACAACGCCGGCGAGTCGATCGACAAGTTCACGAAGACGTACGAGAAGTTCGACGGCGGGGGCGGCGACGGCTACCTCCGTAACGCCGCCGAGGCCGCCTTCCTCATCGCGAACGTGATGGAGACCTGCGCCTACCTCGTCGAGTTCGCCAAGTGGGCGGTGATCGCCCAGCTGATCGCCCTGGCCATCCAGATCGCCGCCGCGGCCGCCGCCGCGCCTTTCACCTTCGGTCTGTCCTCGGTAGCGGGAATGGGCGCCACCCAGGCGGCCCGCCTCCTCGTGCGCCGTATCCTCGACGAGCTCAAAAAGGCGCTGCTCGAGGCACTCATCGAGACCATGAAAGAGCCTGCGATCTCGGCGATCGAGGCGATCATCACCGACCTCATCCGCCAGACGGTGAACGTCGGCTTCGGTGCCCAGGAGGGCTACGACGTCGGCGCCACCATGAAGGCCGGTGGCACGGCGGGCCTTGAGGCCCTGAAGCAGAGCCCGCAGACGTTCGCCGAGGGCGTGCGCGACAGCATGGGCAAGAAAGCGGGCGACCGCTTCCACCACGCGATCGACAGCCGTATCGACGGGTACAACGGGCCGTCCGGGACGCCGGGCAGCAACAGCGGTGCCGGTGCCGACGGGAGTGGTGACGGCAGCGGCGGGAGCGGGGACTCCGGCTCGGGGAGTTCCAGCTCCAACTCCAACTCCTCCTCGGACTCCGGGTCGTCCGGGTCGTCGGACTCGTCGGACTCCTCGACGTCGTCGCGTTCGAGCAACGGCAGCGGGCCGGGGACGAACATAGGCAGCGGGATATCGGCCGACACCGGCGGCAACGACATCGGCGGACCGAATGTGGGGCCGGGCCCCGACTCCGGCTCGGGATCCGATTCCAACTCCGGCTCCGGGCAGAATCCGTCCTCCTCGGACACGCCGTACTCGAGGCCGTCGGTGGCCCCGTCTGGGTCGTCCCTCTCGGACTTCGACGACCCCTCGTCCGGTGGGCCATCGGCCAACTCTCCCAGTTCCAACGGTTCGTCGGGCACGCCGAGCTCGTCCGGTCCATCCCACTCCGGCGGTGGTTCCGGCGTATCCGGCCTGTCGTCCCCGAGCCCCCAGTCCACGCCCTCGTCGGGGGCCACGTCGTCCGGCGGTACGTCCTCCTCGCCGGGGAGCGGCTCGATCGGCACCCAGATCGACGGCCTGGCCGCCACCGCTCCCACCCAGTCCAACGCCGCACCGGCGCCGGCAGCCGACTCGTCTCCCTCCGGTTCCGGCGGCCGTTCGGACGGCGGCTCGGCCATGCCGACGTCGCCCACGGCGCCTTCCACCGGGGGTGCGACACCGGGTGGGCAGCACAGCCCGGGCGCCTCCGGCGGCTCCAGCACGCCGTCCGCCACAAGCCCGAACGCCAACTCCGCCCCGGCGAGGAATCCTTCCGCCGGCACACCTGGCACGCCGTCGGCCACGGGGACGGGGCCGGCCTCCACTCCGAGCGCCACGCCTTCTGCGGCGCCTCGGAGTACGCCGGCTGCGACGCCGGGCGGTACGCCTGCCTCAACGCCGGGCAGTACGTCTGCCTCAACGCCGGGAAGTAGGCCTGCCTCAACGCCGGACGGACGTGCTCCGGGGGCGGGGGACGGCCGTACGCAGGGTACGCAGGGCACGCCGGATGGTCGAATACCGGCCCAGCGGCCCGGGGGTACGACCCCGGGCGAGGGCAGCACGCCGCGGAACACTCCCGGTACGACGCCGGGCGACCGTACTCCACCGCGCAGCGGCCCCGGGAACACCTCTCCGGGCGACGGCAGCACACCTCGCAGCAACTCTGGGAACCCGACTCCGAGCGACGGCAACACGTCCCGCAACAACCCCACGAACACGACTCCGGGCGACCGCACTCCTCCCCGCAACAACCCCGCGAACACCAACCCGAGCGACGGCAGCACACCTCGCAACAACGCCGACTCGAACAGCGGCACCCGTACCCAAACCCCGGGCCACAACCCGAGCACGACGACGCCGAACCAGAACCCGGCCCAGTCGACGCCCCCCAGGGCCGCATCGCCGTCCACCGGCACGCCCACGACGACGCCGTCCACCTCAACCGGCGGCGGGCCCGAGCGCTCGTCGACGCCGAGCAGCAGTACGCCGCACACCTCCACACCGAGCAGCGGCAGTCCGGGGTCCTCGACGCCGAGCAACAGCAACCCGAACTCCTCGACGCAGCCGGGCCACGCCACTCCTGGCACGCCCGGCACCCAGAACCAGCCGAGTACCGGTTCGCCCGCCACCCCCTCCAGGCCGCCTCACCAGCCGGCGGGGAACACGCCGAACACCCCCAGCACTCCGCAGCAGCCAGCCGCACAACCGCACAAGTCGGAGAACACACCGCCCGACTCGCAGCAGCAAAAACAGCACCATCAGGACGTGACAGCGGTCCCGATCCACACCGTCGTCACGACACCGCCCGCCTCCGACTCCCCGTCGCACGCGGACTCCGCCACACCCCAGCCCCCGGGCTCGCCCCAGGCCAACCCCGGCAACTCCCAGAACCAACACCCGCAGCAGGACAGCCTGGACGACATCCGAGCCGACCTGGACCACCACCCGGGTGGCCTGTCCCAGCCCGATCCCGCCGATCAGCAGGCTCTGGCCGACGCGGTCCCGCACAACGAGGACGGCACCCCGGAACGCTTCCCCGACCCCTTCGGCCCCTGGACACAGCTCCAGAACGACGGCGGCAACACGGTCCCGGGCCGCAGCAACAACTGCGCAGACTGCTCCCGCTCGTTCCTGGAGACCTGGTACGGCAACCCCCAGGTCTCAGCCCCACGAACTGTCGACCTCGACGAGAACGGCAACCACAACCCGTTCACCCCCGAGGACAACGCGAACGACAACCAGATCCGCTGGACCGGCGCCGCCCACACCTACGCCGGACCCGGCGGCGACCCCAACACCGCCAACAACATCGCCTCCACCCTCCAGCAGGCCGGACCCGGCTCAGCGGCCATCGTCCAGGTCGACTGGCCCGGCGGAGGCGGCCACGCCTTCAACGTCGTCAACCACGACGGCAACATCGTCTGGATCGACACCCAGAGCGGGGAAGTCAGCAACCAGCCGCTCCACATCGACCAGGCGGAACACGTCTGGCACATCCCGCTGGACGCCGACCGGAATCCGATCGACACGAGCCAGCCCCACACCCAGAACTCCGAGCACGCCCAGCAGGGTACGGACACGTCGCAAGACGGCGGTGACAGTGCCCAACCGAACACGACCGACGCATCCGACGGTCCCGAGAACAAGCAGACCGACGACCCGGCCCCTTCTGGTGAGACACCCGCCCATGCGCCCGGCGAGAACGTCCCGCACTCAGAACCCGCAAACACCGTAGACAGGCCGTCCGTCAGAGATGCGGACGGACATAGCGAAGAGGGCGCGCTCAGCCCCGAGTCACGACCGTCGGATCCGCCGTCGGACCGGCCGTCGGACCGGCCGTCGACAGGAGAACTTCCCGACGCCGCACGGGGGTCGGACTCCGGCTCCGCACGCGGTGAAGGTGAGAACGAAGCCGGAGACAACCGGCGCACACCCCCTGGCCAGGACGGCGCGTCGCAGTCGGACAACGGCACTCGCACCAACGTGGCCAACACGCTCGATCCCGACAGGACCACCACTCCGGCACCTGGGACGCAGGCCTCTTCGCCGAGCGACCGCTCCGACACCCCCGCCCGCCAGGCACCCGATACCCCGGCAACCGATCGGCCCAGCAGCCAGCAGCCTCCTGTCACGGGCTCCCACGCCGCCTCGCAGCAGCACAACCCCACCGCGCGGTCGGCCGACCCACGCGGGCAGGACCCGTCCAACCGGAAACCGCACACAAACGAACGGCCGGACTCCGAGCGCGACACCACGACGCGCCCCGACGGCCGAGCGGAGACCACCCGCGACGAGGCACCCCGCCAAGGACCCCGAAACCCTGCTGGGCAGGACCCTCACCAGCACGACGACCCCACAGATTCGACGGGCGACAAGGACAGCGCCAAGGATCCCGACGACCACCCCTACACCGACCCTCACGACCGAGGCACCAGTGACACCGCGGACGAAAGCCGCCGGGTGACCGAGGACGGGCCGGACAGCGATGTCTCGCGCACCCATGAGACACCGGAGGGTGACAAGTCCAAGGAGTACGGCCTTGAGCCCGACGCGCTGCAGCAAAGGCTGCGACAGGAGCGGGACGTCCACAGGGTCGAACTCGACCGGGTCCACGACCGACTCAACCGCTGGGCGGAGTCGGGCGAGCTCGGGAACGTTGTGCGGGCGACGAACGGCAGCGGGCCGAATGCCAATCCTGGCGGAGCACGTAGCTTCACCAGGGAGCAGTTGAGCGAAAGTCTCACCGGCTTCCGTGACTTGTCGCGTGGAGAGCAGCAGGCCGTTGTGGCGTCCCTCGCAAGGCTCAGCCTCTCCTTCCACCAGGAGCACGCGGTGGGCCGCAGCCCGGAACGGATCGCGAATCCCTACCGGAACGAGGGCGAGGGCGAACCCGACAAGGACACACCGGACCGCGGCGCGAAGATCTCCAAGGAGTCGCTCGGTGTGCGGCTGCATCGCATGGCGATGAACGCCTTGTTCAAGAAGGCGGAATTCAAGAACCTCGAAACCGACGACCTCAAGGAAATCAGGCGGCACGGACCAGACTTCAGCGGAAAGAACTACGCAGTCCTGGAGGTGCAGGGACCTCCACCGGAGAGCGATGTCCATTACATCGTGGACTCGTCTGTTCCGGCCAACCAGAACCTCAAGGGGGTGCAGCCACGACATTCGGAGCGACACCTGCTTGACTGGCTCAAGCGTATGGACCCGGACGGATCAACGTACACACCCATCGGCCTGTACACCGAACGTGAACCATGCGGGCAGGGCCAGGGCCACGCTAAATGCTCCGACACTCTCCGGGACAAGCGGCTGGATGGCATACCGATCCACTACAGCACGACTTACCGTGACGACCCCGTGGGTGTGGACACCCGTGGAGACATGGCAGATGACAAGAAGGACGCGCTCAAGCAGATGAAGGGCATGTCCGATCAGGAATCCAAGCAGCACGCAGAAAAGGTGTGGCGCGAACACTACAAGGACGACCAGGAAGGTCTCGAAAAGGCGCTCAAGAAGCTTGAGGACAAGACCGGTGACAAGCTCATGAAGGCCATCAAGAACGAGTTCGACAGCCAACGCAAGGGGACCACGACTCACAAGGAGGACGCCATCAGCGCCGAATTCGACCGGCACATCGGCGCCCTCCAAGGAACTTGGGGCAAGCTGCGTGACGACATTCTCAGCTGAACACACCCATGGAATGACTGTCCGCCAACGCCCTTACCAGCCCGCCACGCACCACAACTAGGCTGTGCGTCATGCCAGACACCATCAACGCTCTTGTACGGGACCTCTCCGACGATGATCGGAGCGTGCGGCAGGCCGCGGAGGACGGTCTGGTCGCCCTCGGCATGCAGGCGGTCGACAGTCTGCTGCCCCATGTGGGAGTGGACGGTTCATCCCGGCTGAAATGGAGTGCCGAGTCCGTCCTGCAGAGGCTGGGCGACGAGGCATTGCCACGCCTGCGGGAGATCCGGAGCCACGGTCCCGGGGGTCTGCGCAGCAACGCCCTGAAGGTACTGGTCGACCTGGGTGGCGCCGAGTACCTGGACGAGGGTGACCGGAGTGCCGTGGAGCGGCTCGTGCGGGTCAAGCTCAAGAACGAACTCCCGGTGAGGGTCCCGTCGGAGGCCGGTCGCTGGCTCGCCTTCCCGGCGGAGCGAGTCGACGACGCCGTAGCCGCTCTCGGCCTGCACGATCTTCGGCCGGCCACCACGATCATGGGCGTGGCTGCCGCCACCCAAGCCACCGACTCCCTCGAGTTCCAGAGTTCCCAGGGAAAGGCTCGGACCGCGTACCGGGTGTTCATCACGCCGGCGTTCGAGACCTGGCTCTCCGAAGTGCCGATCCAGAACTGGCGGATGCTGTGGGGCAATTCGTTCATCGATCAGCTCGACGGCTTCACACTGGCCGACAAACTCAGCGAGCGATGCGGTGAGGCTCACTTCTACGTCATCGACCCCTACAACTCCGCCGAGAACTGGTACGTCGCCCGCGAAGGTCACCGGGTCCGAAGCTTCGGCAGCTACGACCTCCCGCGGTTCCGGGGAGAACCACTGCCCTTCGAGGTGGAGTACAGGGAAGACGCGGACGAGGACGAGGCGGAGGAATACGCAGAAGGTGTTCCTTACGCCCTGACGGCAGCCGACATGCTCTCGGTCGAGCCCGGCCGCATGCCGGCGTCCAGCACCCACGGCCATGGCTGGCTCGCAACCACCCACCCCGACGTACCGAACTCCCGCTTCAAGGGGGCCTTGCCCATCTGACGCCCGCCCTGTGTGCACGGGCCGGCGTGAAACCCTCGGGGAGAGTTCCGGTTGCTGCTCGCCGCTCTCCCCTCTGTCCCCTGAGCGCCCTTCACGCCGCCCGCCCCAACCCCGACGGCCCCCTCCTGATCACACTGATAACTTGCTGTTCTTGCCTATTCACTCAGTGGGACTTCAATGAGCCAGCCACCGTTCCAACCGCCACCGCAACCGCCGCAACCCCCTCAGGACCCCAACAACCCATACGCTCAGCCCGCCCCGCCGCCCCCGCAGCAGCAGCCCCAGGGGTTCGGC
This sequence comes from Streptomyces sp. R11, assembly GCF_041051905.1. Classification (NCBI taxonomy): domain Bacteria; kingdom Bacillati; phylum Actinomycetota; class Actinomycetes; order Kitasatosporales; family Streptomycetaceae; genus Streptomyces; species Streptomyces sp. R11. Next base: position 6,706,968 of record NZ_CP163432.1, on the reverse strand, counting down.
CCGCCGCCCGCCCCCGGCCAGCCCCCGATGTACCCCGGGGCGCCCCCGGCGCCGGGACAGCCGTCGATGCAGCCGATGCAACCGATGCAATCCACGTATCCGATGCACCAGGCACCGCAGTTCCAGGCAGCACCCCCCTTCGGGCAGCGGCCGAACGCAAGCGGTCACCCGGTGGGCGCGGTCTTCCTCGGCTTCTTCGTGTCGGTCATCGTGTCGATGCTCTACAGCGGTCTCATCCTGGCCACGTACAAGGACCTGTCGCTCACGACGGCCAACACCCTCTACCTGGGGCACGCGCTGATCAACGGAGCGATAGTCGGCTTTCTGATCGGCACGGTGGCTCACCGCAACAACGGCGCTTGGATCAGTGGCGCCATCATCGCCGCGCTCGGCGCGTTCTTCGGCTACACCAACGCCATCCCGCTCGTCTTCGCCGACGCGGATTCGCCCAGTGCTGTCTGGGACATGGTGAGGTACGAACCCTTCTGGCCGGCCAAAGCCTGGTGGACCGACGAATCGGCCGACGCCGTCGACTGGTTCTCCCCGCTCGGCCTGGTGCTCGCCGCGGCCGCCGCCTGGGGCCTCGCCTACCTCATCGGCAGCAGGCGCCGACAGGTGTGACATCGCATCAGGTACCGGTCCTGGCCATCACCTGATGCCCCGGCCCCGGTCGGCAGCCTGGTCCGGTCTGGCGCGAGCCGATGTCGACTCACGCCGGCCTGCCTGCCTGCCTCAGCGAAACGCCGGGCTGTCGCCGAGGCCCGCGAGCGCTGCTCCGATGCACGCGACCATCATCGCCCAGCGCGTGTGACCGGCCCGCGCGAGCACGAAGCCCCATCCACCGAGGGCCACCCCCACGCCGTACGTGGCGACCCAGACGCCCAACGCGTCACCCTGACCGAGGCGCACGACGATCAGGGCAAGGCATACGACGGCGACCAACCCGGCGAACACCGCGTACTTCCCTCGCGCCTGCCGCGCGTCACGCCGCCGCTCCTCCACGAGCCCCGATCTGCCCTGGGCATCGAACTGCGCCCGCAGGTCGTCCGCGCTCACCCCGGAAGAACCGCTGGAAAGCGGCTGCCCGCCCGTCCCTTCAGGCCTGTTGGCCGCTCCACCGCTACCCGTAGTCATGGCAGTGCAGCTTAGCGGTGACGACCGGTGGCCCGCCGGAGTGGTCCAACGGATGGCGCGACAGGGCGTCAAACCGCCCCAGACGCCGCGGAGTTCGTTCGCGCTACGCCCCCTCAAGCGACGCCAATACGAACGACAACGGCAGCGTGGCGACGGCGAGAGCAAGCCCCGCCGCGGCCAGGCCCGCACGGATCTCCCGCTTGCCCCGGACGCCCAGGTAGGCGGCGATCAGCGGCAGGACGCAACACAGGAGCAGGCTGAAGTGCCAGCCCTCCTCCGTGATGAAGAAGACCATGGCGCCCAGGCAGACGGGCACCGAACTGACGCTCAGGACCTGGCTCCGAGAAAGGAAGAGCTCAAGGTCGCCGGCCCCACCGAAGAAACTCATGACCCGGACCGCTCTCTCCTCGTACTCCTGCTTTTCCCGCTACTCCTGCGACTCCTGGCGCCCAAACCGCTCACACCCTCATGCCACTCATGCCCGCTCATGCCCTGCCAGGCCTACTCACCCTCATACCGCGGCATGGTCGTACCCACCGGTACCCACCTGCGGAAACCCGTCCGCCGCCGAGAACCCGTTGACGGCCGCCGACATGACCACCCCGAGCGCGGCCAGCGCCGACGCGAAGGTGTCGAAGGTCTTGGCCGCTTCGGCCCACATCTGCATGAGCCGGATGGCCTGTGCCGCGGCCAGGGCGAACATGGCAATCGAGGCGGCCTGCCCGCCGACGGGAATGGCGTTGACTGCCTGCGCCGCGAGCAGGTTGACCAGCCAGATGACGAGCAGATCGCAGAACATCACCAAGAACGACTTCAGAAACTCCGCGAACTGGAACGCCATCTGCGCCGCCTGCGCATAACACTGCTGCAGGGACTTGAAGGTCTCCTTGATCTCGTCGAGCTTCTTGGTGAACTCGTCGAAATACACGCTGGCAGCGTTCGCGGCATTGCCGTCCCAGGTCACACCCACGTTCTGGGTGCCCTTGCGCACATTCGCGGACACCGAGTCGCAGAACGACGCGAGGTTGCCCCATACGTCGGAGCAGTCGTTGTACTTGTTCCAGTCCCCGAAAACCCAGTTCGTGCAGACGCCGAAGGGGTCGAAGTCGAAGAGCAGCTTGGACGCCTCCACGGCCATCGCCGAGGGGCTGCCCAGGTCGAGGACGCTGCCGAGCGTCTTCTGCACGGGATTCATCTTGTACTCGTCCGCGTGGCCCGACGCGTACTTGACGATGGGGTTACTGGGATCACCGGGCGGCTTCAGCGTGTCCGTGGCGTCGCTGGCGTCGGAGAAGTCGTGCGCGTCACCCCCGGAACTGCCGTCCGACACCTTGGAACCGGGGTAGGTGGCGTCGAGTTTGGCCGCCTCGCCGCTGTCCGTTTCCCGGTAGTACTTGGCGGTGCCGGTCAGCTCCTTCTCGGACGACTCCAGCAGGCTCTTGACCTTCTCCAGAGCCTTCTTGGCCTCGCTCACATACTGATCGTGGTCACCCGCGACCAGATCCCAGGCCTCACCACCGACCGACTTCTCGATCTGTGCATGGGTGCCGGTGTACGAGACAGCCTGCGCACTGCCGTCCGCGGCGCGTCCCACCAGCTTCGAGAAGCCGTCGATCGCACCGGGTTCTACTCGAAAGCTCACATCTCCCCCATCGCCTGGATCAGCTCATACAAGGATCGGTACAAGGACCATCAGGACAAGGACCATCAGTACAAGGACCAGCCGTGCCCGTCGTGACGCGATTTCGTGCCCGAGCGGTTCTCCGACTCCGTACGCCGCTCGTCATCGAGCTGCCGCCGTTCCTCCTCGAGCCGGCGCTCCCCGTCAGCGGCGAGCGCCTCACGCTCGCTGTCGGACATGGAGGCCCACTTCTCGGCCAGCGGCGCCGACTGCTGCACCGCCTCCTCGGCGTACGCCGACACATCGGCCGCCTCGCGCAGCCCCATACGTCCGGAGAGGACCTCCTGAGCCATCTCCTTGAGCGCAGCGCCTCCCAGCCCCGAGGCGAGATGCTCCAGGGACTGCCGCAGGATCTTGGCCTGCGCGGCGTCCTGCTGGGTCATCTCCAGAAACTCGGAGTCGTCTACGCGCTTGTCGGAATTGTTCGCGGCGCTGTCCAAGAGATACCTCATCGGGGAGGGTCGGCGTGTCTCGACCGGCGTGAACCTACCAACGCATCTGCGAACGCTTCAACACACGGTCGCCGCAGCAACCGGGTGTTCGGTTTCAACTCGAGGAGGGCGGGAGCTTGTTGGTCTTCGAGAGGCTACTGGGTTTGCGAACTTGATCATTCACCATGGCCGGATTACCTATGCCCCGAATTCTCCAGTTCGCCGAATTCATCCTGCCTCTACGCAATGCCCGCTTCGCAGATTTGGCAGGTGCGGCACCTGTTCATGATCACTTCCTTGCTCACTCTCGGCGCGGAACCGATTCGAAGTGCCTCAACCGGCCCGGGAACGCCGAGGCAATACGGCTCCAGCCCTGACCGCCGAAGTGGACCGAGCACCACGAACCGTCTCACGGCTACGTCCCGTGCACTCACCCGAAACGTCCCTCACAGTCCTGGACCCGGAACGCGCCGGCCGCCGCCGTTATTGCCCTGCTCGTCGCCCGCGAATGCAACGCACCGGGGCGCGGCGCTTGAGAGCCGCTCGCCACGAGCGGTGATGTCCGCGACACGTCATCCGAACTCGTTGCGAGCCCAGTCATCCGCACGCCCCGACGGGTTGGGGGACCCTGAAGTACCGGTGTCAGCAGAAGTACCGGTGGAACCGGAACCCGCTGCGGCAGTACTGGGCGCGGCGGTACTGGCCGCCGCCCCCTCGGACACCGACGTGGTGTTGGCGTCCCCGGAACCGGCCCCATGCCGGGCCAACGCATCGACCCCGTGCTGCGCCCGATCCCCGACCGCCCCGCTGACGGTCTCCTTCGCGTGGCCCACATACGTGGCCGGATCCGCGTAGCCGGCGAGTGCCGACCCCTCTCCTCCGGTGACCTCGTTCTTGAGGCCGTCCACATAGTCGCCGACTGCCGTCTTGGCGACGTCCGTCGTCTCTCCGAGATCGATGCCGGACCGTGCGTCGAAGTAGGCCTCGATGCCCTGCTGACCGAGGTTCTGCGCCATTCCGACGGCGGCCTCGCGGGCCTTGTCCTTGGCGGCGTCGACCACCCGCTCCTGGACGAACTGCTTGACCTGCTCCTTGACGACCTTCTTGGCCACCTTCTTGAGGGCGTCCATGGTGACGTGCTCCATGGCCTTGGTGATCGCCTCCATGACCTCCTTCTTGAGGCGGTCCAGCAGTTCCCGGACGATCAAGCGCGTGGCCTGCGTGGCGCCCAGTGCGCCGACCTCGGACAGCCCGAAGGTGAAGGGGGCCGCCGCCTGCGCGGCGATGATCTCCATCGCGAGGGCGATGAGCTGCACGATCACGGCCAACTTCGCCGTGAGGACCGCCACCGCGGCCACGTCGAAGGCCAGGGCGATCACGTCGCACGCGGTTCTCGCGTCAGGGATGTAGCGATCCTCGCCGTTCGCGCCCGTGTACGCGCCCCAGTCCTTGCTGAACCCCTCGATCGCGGTACCGAAACTGCTGGAGACGACGGTGCGGGCGAAGCCCTCGCCCTGCGCCTGGATCTCTTCGAGCTCCTTGCCGAAAGCCCGCCAGGCCTCGGCGACCTGATGCAGCGCTTCCTCATCGGCCTCGGGCCAGCTGTAGCCGAGGAGGTCGAGCACCCAGACGAGCTCGCCGGGAAGTGTGAGCGACATGTCAATAGTCCCGAATGCGCCTAGAGTTGACCGGAGATCCTGTCCAGCAGGCCACTGTTCGACGCGTCCGATGCGTCGTAGTCACGTGCGTTGTCCTGCAGGTTCTGCCCGATCTGATGAAGCCGCTCCGCGAGGCTGTCCATCGACGTGAAGATCCCGTCACGAATCGGCGTGTAGACCTGCCCGAAGATTTCTCCGAAATCCGCATCCGCCCAAGGCTCCCCGATGCCTTCAAGGGCACCCTGAAGCCGCTTGGACGCGGTCGCGAAATCACCCCCGAGAGTGGCGAATCGCTGCCCTTGCTGCCGGAGCACATCCGTGTCCACGTTAAAGGTTTCGAACGTCATGACGCTCCCCCGAACTCCCCTTGCTGTACGTCATATTGCACGACAGGCGGATAGCTTAGACTCCTCGCGCACGACCCGAAAGTCGGCCGGTCAAGAGATCGTCAAGGAATTCAAAGGGACGCCCAAAGTGGTGACAGCTCAGCCGCGTTACAGCAGTACAGGGGCCCGGTGGGCGGGAAGACGCCTCGGATTTGGACTGCTCCTCGCGGCCGTGGCCGTCGCCGCGGTGACCATTCCGGAACTGCGCAGTGAACTGGACGGCGACGGCACCGCGGGGACCCTCACGATTTCTTCATGTGAGACGCACACGAAGACCCACTACGGCACGCATCGGCGTTCGCCAGAACTCCGTTTCAGTTGCACCGGGAACTGGACGGCTCAACAAGGCGGGACCACTTACCAAAATGTAGAAGTGGACACTTCGTCGCGTTTCGAATCCGGTGCGAAAATCCCGGTCGTACAAGTGGACGGCACTTTCGAGCGGCCGCAGGACCGTGACCCCGGAGACGACGCCGCGATTCTCGCGCTCTGCCTCTCCTTGCTGTCGTTCGGCATCCACTGCCTCCTCACCGGCTTCGGCTCCCGCAACGGCCCCGGCTTCGCGGCCTCCTGGAACTCCTTGCCGGCCCGGACCATCACCGGTCCCCTCCTGGGCGGTCTGTTCGCCCTGGGCGTCCTGACAGCACTCGTGTGCGCATTCGCCCTGTGATGCCCGTATCCATACTCTTCCGCACTCTGAGGAGTCACCCCCAATGGCACAGCTGCACGGGAACGCACCGACGAACGCCACCCCGGAAGGGCGCGCGGGCCTCGGCCGCCTCATCGGCGCGGGCCTCATCCTCGTGAGCGTCGTCCTCCTGGCCCTCGGCGCCTACCTCGGCCCGTACTCGTACGCCACCGCCAAACCGGGCAAGCTCACCGTGGAGACCTGCACCGTCGACTACAAGTACCGCTCGAGCTCGTCGAGCACCTCCAGCAGTTCGCGGAAGGGGACCAAGACCAAGTGGTGCTACGGCACTTTCACCACCGCCGACGGCAGCACCAAGGACCTCAACGCCGAACTCAGAAGCGACGCCCTGTACCAGCGCGGCGACGTCCTCGACGCCTTCAAGACCGGCGACACCTCCTACCAGCAGGACCACGGCTGGGTCGGCGCCATCGCCGTCGGCTGCGCATGGTGGTTCGGCGCCCTCGTCCCCCTCGGCATCGGGATCCTCGGCATCACCACCGGCTTCGCCTTCGGGGGCATCTCCGACTTCCGCCGCGCGAGGGAGGCCGCGAGCCGGCGCCTGCTCGGCACCGTGTTCGTGATGATCGCGGTGGGGGTGGTCGGGTTTGTCGTCAGCTTGCTGGTGACGTTCTTCGTGTGACCCGAGCTTGGACCTTACGTCGCACCCAGGTGGCTCCCCGAGGCGATGGTCCCGATGCGAATCGGCAACAACCGCCTCAGGGAGCTTCGCCGGCACAGAGGGACTGCCACGAGCCCCACCATGAGAGTCAGACCTGGAACGGTCCCGACGGAGGAACGGTGGCCGGTGCACCGCCGCCAGTCCTGCGCCGCCCCAGCAACACCAGAAGCAGCCCACCAATCAACATCAGGAGCCCCACACCGGCGGCGCCCAAACCGGTGAGCCACACTTCCTGCTCCATCGCCGGATGGGTCGTCCGGGGCGTACCCACAGGGGAGGCGAAGTGTTCCTTGCCCTCGTATTTCACCGGCACCGTCTTGTCGTCCGGCGGCGAGGCCGCAGCCTTCACAGCGGAGCCGGCGTCGATCTGCCCGTGTCCTTGCGGTAGTCGGGGCCGGTGGTCACCCGCCCCTTGACCGCAGGGTGGTCAGCCACCACTCCGCTGTCCAGGACAGCCACGGTGACGCCTTCGCCCTGACTGAGCTGCTGCGCTGCTGAAAGGCCGAGGGCCTCGCCTTCCCACCCCAAGGGCGTGGTGGCGGCATGTGCGGCGGCCATGGGCAGTGCACAGATGAGACCGGTCAGTGCAGCGCCGACGACGGCCGTCCTCATACGTCGGTTGGTCACGACTCCGCACCCCCGAGCTGGAGATCATCCAAGTGAAGTCGGAACATCCTGACCAGGATTTCCGCCTCGGCGTACCAGGACTCCCGGTCGGTCATCACTTCAACTTCGTCTTCCGCCCAGTCGCCCGGCAGATTGCCGGCAAGTCGCCCGTTGACAGCACCCACGGTGGCAGCGACGGCGTAGGGCAGGTGTTCGCCGGCAGTTGCGTCCAGCGCCGACCCGTTTCGCCCGAACTTCTTCCACTCGGCGGCCGGAGTGCCCCGCACTGCCAATGGAGCCACCGCCCCCTCGTTCTCCATGCCCTCGCAGGCCTGAGCGAGCTCCACCTTCTTCGAGATGTCTCCGGGCAACACCACGAGTGCGATCGTTTGCCACCACGTCCCCGGTCGGGTCGACATACGTCGCGCGCAGCACGGCCTTGCATCCCAACTGCTCCGCGCTCGCAAGCGCCTTCGCCGTCAGTCCCTTGCCACAGGACGTTTCAGGGGAGATGCCGAGCCGACGCCAGTACGCGTACTTGGGGTTGGTGAGATCTCCAAGGCGCCCGTCACGGCCGCCAAGGGTGTCCGGAAAGATGCTGTCGGCGGGTTCGTCCGACCAGATCGCCTCTCCGTACTCGGGATTGGCCGGCGTCTGCTGGCTGTTGCTGTAAGCATGCGCCGCGAGTGCCCCGCCTCCCACGAGTGCGAGGACACCGAACAGGCCAAGGAGCGAACCAATCACGATACGAGCTGTGCGCGCACCCCGCCGGAGGGAGCAGGGGCAACCGCCGGCGGCATTCCTGGAGAAGGGGGCGGCATTGGGACCTGCCCCTGCCACCCCTGTTGCTGTGGCTGTTGCTGCCACCCCACTTGCTGGGGCGGCTGCCCATACGGGTTGGCGCTGCCCGGGTTTGCGGGCGGCGGCGGATAGGACATGGGTTTCCTCACACGTCTGCCGGTGAGGGGCATGATGCGCGGCTCGATCACGTGCGACGGAGGTCCACTCCCTCGGCTGCCCTGCAACCGGGTTACGCCTCTGAGCTCAGCACAGGAGCAACTCCCGCCCCCTCAAGCGCATCATCCCCGTTCAGTCACGAGACACCTTATGGCGTTCGCTAACGCAGAGGCGCACCACCGGGCGGGCCCTGCGGCGGCGAGGTACCACGTTCCAGTGCTGCAAAGGTAGTTGTCCGCTTCGGCCACGACTCCCGTACCCGCTGACATGGAGTCGTGAAGGTTCTGCGAACGCGCAAACCCTCGATCTGCTCTCACAGACCCATTGGGTAGCGTGTGGCGACAGCAAGTTGACCTGCGCCTTTGCAAGACAGGGGGATGCCGGCGCCATGGGAGCGGGCTTCAAGGTAGACATATCCGAGCTGGACACGTTGGTCAGGGAACTCCACCGGAGTCAGGACGAGATGCGTTCCGCGCTCAACGCTCTGCGTGACACCGGTCCGAAGACCACGGGGAGCAAGGAACTCGACAACGCCTGCGACGAGTTCCACGACAGCTGGGACGACGCGATCACGAAGATCGCCGAGGGTACGCAGGCCATCGAGGACGGACTGAAGAAGACCCGCGACACCTACCGGGACGTCGAGACGGCCCTGCGTGACGGCTTCGCCGGGAAGGGTGGCACGCAGTGAGCAGCGACTCGTACCCCGCCCTCGGCTTCGATCCGGCACCGGGCAACCCCGGCAACGTGGATTCGCTGGCCGCCCGCACCAGGAAGGCAGCAGCCGCACTCGACAACGCGCAGAACAGCATCAAGCGCCTGACTGGGAACGTCACTTGGGCTGGAGACGCCGCCTCGGCGTTCTCGAAGAAGGTCGGGGAACTCCCCCGCTACCTGAAGGACAGCCAAGAGGCGATGAGTACGGCGTCGTCGGAGCTGACGAAGTGGCGCGCGGCGCTGGCCGACTACCAGAACACAGCCCGAACGTACGAGTCGCAGGCCAAGGAAGCCAAGGGGCAGGTCGGCTCCGCGGAAAAGGCCAAGGACACGGCGACGAGCCGCTACAACCAGGCAGCCTCCGATCCCGCGTTCCGTCTCAGTGGCCAGTACTTCACCGGCCCCGCTCTGCAGGACGCACAAGCAAGGATCGACGCGGCGAGCGCCCGGCTGCAGCAGGCCGATGGCGACCTGTCGACAGCCTCCGTGCGGCTTGACCAGGCCGAGCGCGAGCTCGAGGAAATCGTCAAGAAGGCTGAGCGGCTGCTCGAGGAGCACCAGTCTCAGGCCCGGGGCGTCGCGGGTCAGCTACGCAAGGCGACCGAGAACGCGCCCGATCCGGGGTTCTGGGAGCGACTTGGCGACCAGTTCCAGAAGCTCGGGCACGCCATCCAGGAGTGGTGTGCCCGGCACAAGGACCTCCTGAAGAGCATCGGTGACTGGCTGAGCAACATCTCCGCCGTCCTCGGTGTCCTGGCACTGCTGACCCTGTGGTGTCCGCCGCTGTCCGGGGCTCTCGCGCTGGCGAGTGCGGGGTTTTCGGCGGGCGCGCTCCTGGCTCATGGAGCAGCCAAGATCGGTGGTGCGGATATCGGGCTGATGGACCTGGCGGGCGACGCCCTCGGCGTCGTTCCGGGCGCGGGTTTCGCCAAGACAGCCATCACCGGCACGGCGAAGGTCGTGGTGCGCGCGGAGAAGGCCGGAGAGCTGGTGACATCCGTCGACGGCGCGGCAAGGGCCGCTCGGCTGGGAAAGCTCGTGGATGACGGAGTCGCAACAGCGGAAGACTTCGGCCGGGCGGGGAACCGCATCCTCCGCGGCGCCGAGGGCCAGATCTTCGAGGCACAAGGCGCCGCGAACAAGGTGAAGCTCGCCTGGGAGAATTCGGTGGCCAAGAACATGGGTGCCTCGATGGGCGAGACCGGGCTGAACACCATTGTCGCGAACACTCCAGGGCTCAGGAACCTTGATTCCCTGCAAGCAGCGATACGTGCCGACGGAACCGTGGACCCGACCTCGTGGTGGTCGAAGGGCCCGCAACTCGCGATGCAGGTGCCGGGCACTGTCAGCGGCATTTACGACAGCGTGACGGGGGAATAGCCATGGCAGCCACTCCGCACTCCGAGTCGGTCGCGGACGCGGTCCTTCCATTCCCTTCGAGACTGGGACTTCTGCTGTGGTTCGTGCTGCAGTGGGTGCTCATCCCGGTGGAGTTCGTCGCCAAACTCGTCTGGCTGCTCGTGGTCATCTTCGGAGATGGCCATGAGGACGATCTGATGCGGCTCCTCAACGCTCCCGCCCGGTTCCTCTCGCCCAGCAAGTTGGCACTCCGCCTCTCTCGCAACCCGGCCAAGCACGAGGCACACCTGGACAGGGAGTTCGCCCGGCTCGCCGCAGAGATCGAGCGCCAGCAATTCGGCTGGCGCACGACGATCTACCACTTCGTCACCCTGGCCCCCATGCCTGACGGCGCACGCGTGAAGGGCGTCGCGCTGCATCCCCGTGAGTTCCGAGGGACCCCGGTCAGTGCGCTGACCCGCCTGGCGCACAGGCACCACCTCGCCCTGGACGTACCTACAGATCTACGTCGCGGCGTGAGTCTGCGGCCAACCCACAGGAAGACGCTTTGATGTCCGCCGCGACCACCGAGCTGCACTTGGACGTTCCCGGTGGGTTTCACTCACTGGGACTCGACCTGGACGACGAGGAGCGCCAGGAGCAACTCTGGTCCATCGCCGAGGAGGTCTGGCCGCACGGCACCGATTTTCAGCGCGAGGTCACCTTCCACTCCTACCGCGAGATGGCCGACCACGCACTCGCCGAGAACTCCTTCTACGCCGGCTTCTGCCTGGACGAGACCCCGGACGGCCGCCTCACCACCGCGTCACTGCTGGCCCGCCTCGACCCGCTGGACGAACCTGACGCGGAACTGTCGGTGCGCGGCCTCTTCGAGGCGCTCTCCGCGAACGACAACAACACGGTCGAGGAGTTCCGCGTCCCGGCAGGGCCAGGTGTTCTCGTCCTGTGCGGCATCGAGTGGCAGTCTGACCCCTCCGATGCAACGGCTCCCTCCCTGCCACTGGCCAGGGCGGACGTGTACCTTCCGCTCCCCCGGATGCAACGACTCCTCGTCCTGAGCCTCACCACACCCTCCCTGCCCGATCTCCCCTTCTACGTCTCGTTGTTGTCGAAGACCGCACACGATCTGACGGTGTCCAGCGGAGCCGGGGGCGCCCCCTCCCCGGGCGACGGAGACGAGCAGGGGCGTAGCGCTGCCGATCACGTGAGGGCGGACTTCGGATAGCAGTCCGGATCGCGGGGCGGCCTTCCTGACGCTCCCTCACCCGTCGAAGGACAGCACCGCCCGGGACCGATCGAGCCGGTCCCGGGCGGGTTCACTTCACGTCGGAGCTCACGACGGTGCGCTCATCTCTGATACGGAAGCGGGTCAAGGTGACTCAACCGGAGCGGGAACGCGTCCGACATCCCGCTCCAGCCCTTGCCGCCGAAGTGGATCGAGCACCACGAACCGTCGACAAAAGCGATCTCATGGTCGCCGCCCACCACATCGCTGCGGTCACGGATGCAGGTCACGTTGTGAAGATCCGTGGCCCATCCCACCTCGGCCGGACCAGGATTGCCAGTGAAGGAACGGGCCTGTGACACGTAGACAATCTGCAGCCGGCGGTCGGTGACCTGCAGCATCACAGCCCTGTTGTTCTTGGTCCGAGGCAGCACGGCGCGGGCCAGATGGCCGGCCATGCTGTTCCAGCCGCCGTTAAACGGTTTGCCCGGCTTCTTCGGCTCACGCTCCGTGAACGCTTCGACGACCGCCTCGATCGGATTCCAGGTGATCTCGTAGAGTCGTGCGAACCAGAACACGGGGAGCATGGCCCAGCTCCCGAGCGTGCGTCGCTCGGATCGCAGAGCGCGCGGGCGGCGGAAATAACCGGGCATCGGTGCTCTCTCGGCCAATGAGACCCCGTGATCCGCACGTAGTACCTCACCCGCCGGCACCAGCGCTCTTGCCCGCTCGACCGTCTCCCGGCCGCGCTCGGTCCTGCTCACCCGAAATCGTCCCTTACTGTCCTTGTCGCACTCGAAGGAGTTACGTCCGTACGCTCACGGAGACTCTGCGGATCGGGGCGCTGATGGTACTCGTAGCGCTCCTCCGCAACCCCCGGCCCGTCCTCCAGAAGACTCTCCTGGACCGCTCCGGCCGGATCCGCGCCGATGACGTCCTTGACGACGCCCTTCACACCCTTCTTGACGACCTTGTAGCCCACATACATGGCAAGGTCGTTGGGATTGCGCACGGTGACTTCGTTGCCCAACTCGTCGCGCTTCTTCGTACCGCGAACGAAACGTCCGAGGCCGCCCTTGAAGTGCTTGGGGCCCTTACGCAGCGCATTCCGGAGCTTCATCATCTTACGCAGCAGTTGCATGCGCTTGGCGATGTCGGCCAGGGCGTCCGCCAGTTTGGCGGTGATCCTCACGGCCCTCGCGGCCCTGTGGGCGATGCCCGCAGCCGCGATGAGCGGACCGATGGCGGCCGCGGCGCCTGCCGTCAGGAGCGAGAGGATGGCCGTGGTAGCGGCGGCCGCGAGCGCGACCTCCACGATTTCCACGATGAGGTCGAGCATCAGCTGTTCGGCAGCCGCGCACTCCTGAGCCGCCATCTCAAGGAGTTCGGCCATGGTGTCCATGTCCGAGGCCTCGCCCATGAGGGCTTCCTCGAACTCGGTCATCATGCCGTCGAACTTCCCGAACGCCTCTCCCTGCCACTGGGTGGCCAGCGCCCGGCGGTCGGCGACCAGGTCCTCGACCACACCTCGTAGGTCATTGGCGGACTTGCGCCACTGGATCGCGGTCTCGGCGAGCAGCTCGTTGTCTCCGCTGACCTGCTCGAGGAGTTCGTCCAGGTTGAACTGCTCGAGGATGCCCCGGATGATCTCGTCGAGAACACCTGCGAGCGGGTTGCTCCAGTCCAGGACGAAGTTGATCCGGCTCAGGGCATCGCCGGCGACCTGTCCGGCGCCCATCAGTTGCCCCCGCCCATCATGCCCCGGTTATGCATCTCCGTTCCGTCGTAGGCCGCCGCGGAGTCCTTGAGCGCGTCGGCTATCGCGTACAGCGTGTCGACCGCGTCGGTGAGGTCGTTGCCGGACTCCTTGCGCTGCGTGTCGTAGTCGGCCTTCAACTCGTCCGACTGGGGCAGCTTCCCGAAGGTCTCCTGGGTGAGCTCCAGCTGCTGTGTACGGCTCCGAATGCTGTCGACCCGGCCGGCTGCGGCCTCGACAGCCTTCGCGTACTTGCGCAAGGCGTCGCCCTCGACATCGAATCCCCCGCTCATAAGTCCCCTCGTTTGTCCCGTACTTGAATGGCGACGGCGATCCGCCGACCATGATTGGCTTTATTTGATCACGGCCTCCGGGCCGTCGCTCCGGCGACTCGAACCTCGGATGCAGCTCGTGACTTACTGCCGTAGAGAAATCCGGAGCTAACCGACCACTTCACCCTGAAGCCCATTGGCGCACTTGGACCAAACGGGAGGAACACCGACTAGTGACCCCGCTGGCGGCAAAGCAACTGAGTGCAGAGCGGCCGGGAGCGGGGGGTGGCCTTGTGGCCGAATGCCTCATACCTGTACCGCTGCTGCTGGTGCAGGTCGGGCGAATTCCGCGCGGCGGGCGTGGTTCACCAGCGCCCCCGCGTTCGTCGATGTCATGATCGCGGCGAGGAGAGCGACCACCCCTTCGCGCACCCCCGCGGACTCAGGGAGAGGGGACCCGATACGCGCCCAGGCCTGCGCACAGCCTCCGGCCGCTGCCAAACAGGCGGGGATTGTTGGGCCCTTGGAGAACGAACCGAACATTACGGTGCGCACGGCTAAAAGCCACTCGGCTGAGTACGGCGGCGTCCTCGCGTCAGGGCCACGGCCTACTGCTGCGTCAGCTCGCCCGCAGCCCTTCTCGATTGAGGACGGGCTCCGCTGTCTACTGTCTACTGACCCTGATACGGGGGTTGTTGCGTGTAGGGGTTGGGGTACTGAGGCGCCTGTCCCGGAGGAGTGGGCTGTCCCTGCTGGGGAGCCGAGGGGTAAGGCGGCTGAGCAGGCGGGTAGGCCGGCTGCTGCGGCGGGTATCCCATGTGCTGGGGCGAAGCTCCGGCACCGTAATTCACCTGGCCGGGAGCCGAGTTGCGGCGACTGCGTAGCACTACGAAGACGACTATGGCGCCGACTACGGCTCCAAGGCCGAGAACGCCGACTACGACGACGATGGCACCCATCGATGGGAACCCCTTCTCCTACTTGACTTCCAGGTCACTGCGGAATCGACGTTCCTGCGAGACACAGCAGCAGCGTTCGGGCAGCGTGACCGCGCCCCAATTTTTTCAAAGCACGGTTGTCGTCACGGTACCCCAGCAACTTCACAAGGCCCGTGGGTGCCGATGAGCACCAGCGCCGTGAGCCATGCGAATTACCGGACGACATCGCATTTCTCGACGTCACCTCGCGTCGGCAACGGACCGAGAATTCGTATCCGAAAACTCCGGGTTTCACGTCTGTCCGATCCGGAGAGAATGAGGCCAGATCGTTTGGTTCCGCCTCTGTGGTAGGCGCACCCTTTCGCGTGAACCGGATGCGCCTCTAACTGCCACGGACGAGAAAGGCTTGCCCCTTAGCGCCCCTGCTGCGGGGGCTGCTGAGTGTACGGGCCGGGATGCTGCGGGGCCTGCCCCGGGGAGGCAGGGTATCCCTGGTTCGAAGCGGGACCCGGGTACGGCTGCTGGGCTGACGGGTAGCCGGGGTACTGCGACCCTCCGCCACCGGAACCGGGGCCTCCGTTGCCTCCGTTGCGACGGTTGCGGAGTACCACGAAGGCGATGGCGCCGATGACCACGACGACTGCGACGCCACCGGCGACAAGGAGGAGGCTGCTGGAGGAGGACTTCTTCTTCTTTTTGGCCTGCGTCGACTTGTCGGTCCCGTTGGCCGCCTCGCTGGAGGTCGAGGTGGAGGACGTGAGTTGGCCGAGAGGGTTCTTCTTGGGGCCGGCGGGGATGTCCATCGTGAGCGCCGAGTAGGGGCGAACGATCCCGTAGCCGTACTCCTCGTCAGGCGCCTTCAACCCCTTGTGGTGTGCGAAGGTGGCCGTCTTGATCAGGCGGTTGACTACTTGGCCGGCAGAGAGATCCGGGTACTTGGAGCGCACCAGGGCGGCAGCAGCGGATACGTAGGCGGTGGCATCTGAAGTACCGCTTCCCACTCCATAGCCGTTGGACATCGTCGGATTTGCACCAACGATTTCTGCACCAGGAGCCGTAAGCGTTAGCCCCTTCCCGGTATTCGAGTCCTCCCAGAGGTTGGCCTTTTCATCGATGGCACCAACAGAGATAATGCCAGGGAGTGCACCTGGCTCGCTCACGGTGGAAGAGCCATCATTGCCTGAGCCTGCCACGACTACCACGTCATGAGCCTGCGCATACGCGATCGCGTCACGACCGGCACTCAGAGTCTTACCGCCGTCGTTTGCAATGGAGAGGTTGATTACCTTTGCGCCATGATCCACTGCGTATCGAACAGCGGCCCCCCACGTCTCATCAAGGTTCCTATCAGAATTCGTTTGAAGCGTACGCAAGGGTAGAATCTTGGCCTTCGGTGCGAGCCCGATCACACCAGAGGAATTTCCGGCACCATGACCATGGCCTGCGATAAGACTTGCCATTTTTGTTCCGTGGCCAAGGATGTCCTCTTGGGCGTTCCCTCCATCGGTAAAGTCCTTACCTTCAAGGACCTGACCGGTCAGATCAGGATGGCCACCATCCACTCCAGAGTCGACAACAGCAACTGTTACGCCAGCCCCCTCGGACTCAGCCCAAACGTCCTCTGCTGCGAACGCGTTCAAGGCCCACTGCTGATCTCTGACGTAGTCAGCGAAGGCCACTGGCGCCGAAGTGAGGAGCAAGGCTCCCGTCAACGCCACGACTCCTGTCGTGGACCAGACTCGATTGAAACCCAATTCCTTGCTCCTCACTCAGCGTTGGCTGGGTGCGCCAGCCTTCATCTGTGGGGCAGACGACGACTATCCGTCCGTCCCGCTCGCGTGCTTACTCGATGGTCCGCGGTACGTTCCGGTTGCGGTCCTCTTCCGAGATCCAGGTCTCTTCGTCCTCGACCAGGTAGTCGGGACGGTCGCCCCTGCCGTTCTCATCCTCGGATCGTCGGCTATTACGGCCGCCCATTCCGCCGGCTCCGCCCGCCATGGCGCCACGCTGGGTTCCACCACGGCTGCCATGTAGGCCTGCACCGCCACCGGCACCCTTGCCAGTGACCCCCTTGGCCGCGCCGACCACACCGCCGCGGGACCTCGCCAGGGCGCCACGACCGCCAGCGCCTGCTCCGCCTCGGCCGGCGCCCGCGCCTGCGCCGCCCCCCATGCCACCCATGCCTGCGCGGCCTCCGGCACCACGGCCTGCTGCCGCACCGCCACCGGCCACACCTCCGCGGCCGCCTGCAACGCCGATACCGCCGCGCCCGGCCGTACCGCGTCCGACGCCAGCCCCTCCGCCAGGGGCCACGAAGCCCGAGCCCTGAGGCCCGCCGGTCCCGACACCGCCCCCACCGACACTGGGGCTACCAGTCCCAGTGCCAGCACCGGGCCCGGTCAGCCCGGGAGAGATGCTATCCACCTTCGTCTTGGAGGTCGGGAGTTGCGCGCCTCCGGTGATGCCTTGATCACGGGGCACGTTCGGTGCTGGCTTGACACTCGTGGTCGGGCCTGCGCTCCACGGCTTACTAGCTGAACCCGAGGCTCCGGGTCGAGACGCACCGGCACCGGAGGGGACAACCGGCGGCGGGTATTCCACATCGCGAGTTGGCTCCTTGACGGTGCCATCGGGATTTTCGACCACCCGATTCCGCTGTAGGTTCCCCGAGATGCGCATGTACTGAGCACCGAGGTTCTCCATAACAGCGACACCATTGAGCTGGGCTTCTCGGCTTGCCCCGATCTTGCCCTCGTTGATTTCCGCTACTTCTTTAGCGGTCAGCTTCCGGTCCTGGAGATCGCTGGCGACTGCTTCACCATTGTCCCATTTCCAGTCACTGAGAGCGTCACCGACCTTGGCCCAGCCGCTGGGCTCTTCGATTTCATCCAGCTGCGCCTTAAACCTGCGCAGCTGCGAACCCGCGTCAGTCATCTGGGAGCCGTTCAGATCGGCATGCCAGGCTGCATTCCTGATGCTCTGGGAGATTTCCCGGGCCTTCTTCTCAAAACTCCGGGCAGCTTCCCCTTCCCAATGCTCAAGGACATTGTCGACTGCCTTGTCGAGCAGCCCGGCGATACCGCCACCCTCGCCACCGGAAAGAAGCTCGTTGACCTTGCCCCAGTGGCGGCCGACCTCCTCGATCGCCCCGGGGTTGGTGCCCTCAAGCATCTGCTTGAGTTCCTTCAACGAGTAGTCGATGAACTGGGTCTTGGTCTGAGGACGCCCAGGGTCCGCAACGCACGTGTCATTCACGATCTCAGGCTTCGGCAGATCTTTGTCACCGGCCATTTTGAACTCCTCCCTCTAATAGGTGATTCTCGATCGGACTACTTTGCATACGAGCCGTTCGAGCCCCCCGTGTCACCACCCATTTGGTTCTTGTTCGCGTACTCCTGCTCGGTGTACTTGTCCTTGACCTTGGAGGTGCTCGTGCCGAACCTGTCGATTAGACCATGCAGGCTCTTGATTACGTTCTCAAGATCGGTCTTCATGGTCTTGTGCGCTTGCTGCAGGTCGCCAGCCTCCAAGAACAGGCACGAGTTCCCGAACGCATCCATCGGGATCTCCGTGTTATACCGCGACGTCTGCCCGGCCTTATCCATATCGTCCAGCAACGTCCAGAGCTTCCGGATGACCTCATCCATCGCGCTCAGGTCAACCCGCATCCCGTTACTCATACCCCGTTGTCCTCTCCCCTGTTCCTCAAGTTGTCAGCACCCACTCGGTGCCCAGTCATCGCCCAAGTCGGCCGGTGGACGCATCGGCCCGGCCGACCCTCCGACTACGCCAGTCCCGCACAGCAACCCCGCTCCCCGCAACCACCAGCGCAAGAGCCAGCCCCGTGCCCAACACATAGATGGCTACCCGGCGTTCCCGCTCCGCCTCGGTCTCCCCCATGGTCACTGCCATGGGGATGACTCCGCCCGAACCTGCCTTCACCGGCGGATCCGGGGTCGGGGACGTACCCGGTGTCGATGTCTCCGACAACGCGGCTACCGGATCGACCACTCCCCAGCCGATGAACTGGTTGGGACCCCGCCCCGGACGCTGAGCCGTTTGCTCGATGCGGGTGGCGATCTGGGCCGCGTTCCAGTCCGGGTACTTCTGCTTCAGGAGGGCCGCGACGCCCGCGACGTACGGGGCTGCGAAGCTCGTGCCGTCGGCCGTGCACTGGCCGCCCTCCGGAACCGTGGAGACCATGCCGACGCCAGGTGCCGCGACGTCTACCATGTCGCCCGCCTGTGAGAAGAAGGCGCGTTCGTCGTTGCGGTCGGAGGCTGCCACCGCCAGGACGCCCGGGTAGGCGGCCGGGTAGGTGTTCGCGAACTTGCCGTCGGCTCCGTCATTGCCGGCGGCAGCGACGATCAAGGCTCCGGCGTTCACCGCGTTGGCCACGGCTCGCCGCAGACCCTCGTTGTCTTCCTTGTTCGCGGTGTCCGAGGAGATGTTGATGATCTTCGCGCCCGCAGCCACCGCGGCAGCGATCGCCTGGGACATCGTCCCCGAGTTGCCCTGCTTCTCCCCCTCTCCGCCCGTGTAGCGGTAGGAGAGGATCTCGGCGTCCGGCGCGATACCCACAAAGCCCGTGCCTTTGAGCGGGCGGGCACCGATGATGCCGGCGACCCGGGTGCCGTGGCCCTCGATGTCCTTGGTGGCGGAACCGCCGACGTAGGACTTACCGCCTGATACGGCACCGCTCAGTTGCTTGTTCGAGCTGTCGACGCCCGTATCGATCACCGCAACCTTGACGCCCTTGCCCGTCGCCTGTTCCCACAGCTGGTCCAAAAGGATCCGCTGGAGTGACCAGGGCGTGGACTTGATGACGTTGCCGCCGAAGACGCATTCCGTGCTGGCCGACAGGCCGAACTCGGGGGCGTCGGAGGAGCCGGAGCCGCCCGAGGCGGAGTCACCCGAGTCCGCGAGCAGGGTGGGCGTCGTCGTGTCCGTCGATGCCGGCAGGGCGGCCGGCGCCGACGCCACGCAGATCCCCGTCACCGCGAGCACGCCGAGAACCCGCTGCAGTGCGCGGGTTCCACTGTTGCGGCTACGCGTGCGGACTGTGCGGCCCGCCACGTTCAGGCCCCTCATGTTCAGGCCCCCAGGGCTTCCTTGCTTCCTTCGAAGCTGGGTCATGTGTGTGTCACGGGTGTTGCGGTGAGTGTGAATGTTCGCGGGATTTGCCATGTGCTCATCCGAAGCGGATCCGTCCGGTTCCGGAGAAGCTGTGTACGACCCCGAAGCAGAGGTCGGCCCAGCGAACGCCGTGGCGTCGGCTGGGCCGATTCTCTTCATCTCATGCCCCTTGGGCCGCCGCCGGGCTCAGCCCCACGTGTTGGCGTTGCTCTTCTCAGTGGCCTGGTAGCTCTCGGCGGCGCTCTGCAGGGCCGTCGAGATCTTCAGCAGGGTCGCGTGCAGGTCCTGGGCGGTCTTGTCCCACTCGCGCTGCTTGCGCTGGTAGCCCTCCTGCGCCTCACCTTCCCAGGTGCTGGCGACACGCTTGACCGCGGCCTCGAGGTCGTCGAGCTGCTGCTTGATGCGACCGGCGGTGGACTTCACGTCGGTGGACGCATTGGTGATGGTTGCGTAATTGACGAGGATCGACATCGTCATTCCCTTTCAGGAAGAATCGGAGGAAGTCTGTGGAGTCTTGAACAGCAGAAACAGCAGAGATATACCGACTGAAACGGCTCTATCAGCCGAAGTCGGACATGATCTTGCTGATCTCCGCGTTCTGCTGCTCTTCCGAGGCGGAGTAGTTGCTCCGCGTGGAGTCCACGGCTTCCTTGATGTCGTTGAGGATGTCGCTCATCCTCTTCGCGTCCGCGTTCCAACGATCCTGCAGCTGGCGGTAGGACTGGGCCGCCTGGCCCTTCCAGCCGCCGGCGATCTGGTCGATCACTCCGTTGAGGCGGCGGATCTCGCCCTGCAGCTGACCGTTCGCGGTGCTGATGTCGCCGGAGAGCTTGGTGAGTTCGTCCTCTGTTACCCGGAACTGGCCGGCCATGATGAACCTTCCCCCATGTCGTCGTTATCCGGGAAACCAGCACGGGTACCCGGAGGAGCTTCGCACGCTTGAGCGCT
Source organism: Streptomyces sp. R11 (assembly GCF_041051905.1). NCBI lineage: Bacteria > Bacillati > Actinomycetota > Actinomycetes > Kitasatosporales > Streptomycetaceae > Streptomyces > Streptomyces sp. R11. The sequence goes on along the minus strand of NZ_CP163432.1, from coordinate 6,686,394 downwards.
GCAAACACTCTATCGTCAGCCTGTCACTCAACCACAGGCAAGACCAATCAGTTACACGGCTCACACACTTGGGCGATCATCTCGTGACCGTCACGCCGTCTTACTGTCAAGTGCTGTTGCCCGCTTGCCCGTTGGCCGACCGCCAGCTCGGGTCGCCCGCAGCGAGGCCGCCCGGGGCCCCAGCAGACGGCGCCCCCGAGCCGCCTCCCGACCCGGCGGAACGGAAGGGGTCCCGGACCCCGGGACCCCACCACCATCACGTCACTGACTCTGCGGCTGCGCCGCACTCCCCGTGTCCAGCATCGGCCCCTTCGGGATGAACGTCGCCCACGTCTGCGGCACGATCGCCATGTTGGCGGAGACGTCCTCGTAGCCCAGCCGCGTCCGCGCCTTGTCCGTCTCGCTCGCGTCGCCCTGCGACGTCCCGCTCGCGGCCGACGCGGCGGAACCGCTGCCGCTTTCCTTCGCGCCGCTGTCGTTGTTCGCCGGCAGGGAATAGCGAAGGCCGGTGTCCGTCAGCAGGTACACCCTGCCGCCACCGCCCTCCGCACCGGCGATCTCGCGGAAGAGCAGGCCTGAGCCGGACGAGACGTAGGCACCCAGCGAGTCGGCGATGACCTTCTTCGGGTACGCCGTTCCGGCCCAGGCCGCGAGTTGCGGCTTCTTGTCCGCGCCGATGCCGCCCTTGTAGACGCTGCACGAGGTGGTGCGGGCCTCGCCGCTCGCCGCGTCGGTGGAGTTGGCCTGCGCCAGAACGGTCTGGGGCCAGCCCTTGTCCTGGTAGAAGGTGTCCGCCCGGCCGCCGTTGGCGTCGATGATGTCCGAGGTGCTGACCACGATGTCCTCGCGGGCGTCCGCCCCGGTCGCCAGCTTGAGCAGGTCGGCCACGAGAGGCGTGATGGCCGCGATCTCGTCCTTGAGGACGACGTAGTACCGCTCGCCTCCCGCGTCGTTCGCCTTGAGCACGCTGCCCACCGTGCTCGCCTCCGCGGGAAGCCCCTGGACCGTGGTGTCCGAGCCGGCCTCAGGGACCGTCGGGAAGGTGAGGACACCGCCGTTGTTGAAGGTGCGCAGCCACTCCTGGCTCACCGACTGCGGCTCGGCCTCACCACCGATGACGGCGGCGCGCAGCTTCTCCATGGTGGTGACGTCGAGGTCCGGGCGCCCCAGCAGGAAGCGGGTTCCCTTGCCGTCGATCAGGTATTCCTGCTTGGTCTTGGAGTCGACGACGTACAGGGCCTTCCTCGTGCCGACCTTCCCCGCGTTGTTGACCGACTTGGCGTCGTCCTTGTCGAGGACGAAGACTGCGCGGTCGATGGCGTTGGCCGACCCCGGAGCCGGCCGCTCGCACACCGCCCAGGTCTTCTCCTCCTCGGCGTCGCCCTTGGCGGGCAGCCGGTCGGGGGCGTACGGGATGCCCAGGGTCGCGCCGTGCGGGATGCCGCTCTTGTCGATCTCCTTGCCGGGGACCTCGATGACGCTGCCCTTGCCCTTGTCGAGCAGGAGCTTGGCGGACGCGTAGTTGAGGACCGGGTGCAGCGTCTTGGTCTTGTCGCCGTTCGACGCCTCGTCGTTGAGGATGACGTAGCGCGTCGTGGAGTCGCTGTCGACGATGATGTACTCGCCCGGCGTGTCCCAGCCCTTGGGTGCCGCGGGCTTGATCACGCCCCACGCGATGAAGCCGATGACCAGCACCACGCCCACCGCGAGACTGGGCATCACGGTACGAACGGGACGCGGCGCGCCCTCTTCGGATCCGCCCGGCGACGGCGCCAGGAACGCTGCGACGGTGCGCTTGCGAGCGAACGTGTAGGCGGCGAGCTCATCCCGACGCTGCTTTGCCATGGTCCCCGTTTCTCCCGTTTGTGATGCTCGATCGTGATGTGAGACTCGATCGCGGTTGTGTGCTCAAGCGCGTTGGTGACGCCCGATCGAGCATTGGTGATGCTCGATCGCGCTCGAAAGGCCGGTCCCACAAGGCCGGTTCGGCCGTCTTGCAAGGCCGATTCGGCCGCCTCGCAAGGCCCGTTCAGCCACGCAGGCACCCGCGCAGGCACCTACTATGCCTTGCGCCACGCGGCCACGATCCATCAGGTACGCGGCCGCCCCCGCATCTTCACAGAGCTTCACCACAGCGCTCCACCATGCGGGGCCGGTCCATGACAGGGTGACCACCTGGGGTTTGGGTGTCCCCTGTGTCGCCTGGTGTTGTGCAGCGGGTACCGTGAGCCACCCGCATGGATGTTGTGGGCCATCGGTGCCCCTGGCCCGTCGCGGGGATCCCGGACAGCGGATCCCGCCCGACCGACGGCCACTACTTCGCGAAAGGGATGTCCCGGGGGATGAGCAGCGCTACGAGCACTCGGCGCGGACGCCGCGCACCGCAGCAACAGGGAGGTCCGGGCGGCAGACGTACGTCCGCCGCTCCGGCCGCGCCCGTCGCCGCATCGCCGCGCACGCTGCCCCGCCCCGGCGGCCTCGGTCCGGTACGGCTGCAGCAGCTCATCCTGGTGGAGCTCGCGGCGGCGGTCATGGTGGCCGCCTGGGCCGCCGACGCGTCCTGGCTGCTGGCCCCGGCAGGTGCCGTGGCGGCGCTGTTGCTGCTCCTGGCCGTACTGCGCCGGGGCCGCCGTCCGCTGCCCGAGTGGTACGAGACGACACGCGCGCTCAGGCAGCGTCGACGCGACGCCAAGCAGCCCGTGCCGCCCGGCACGGACGCGATGCTGGCGCCGGTCGTGGAGTGCGACCCCGCCCTGCGGACGTACTCGTTCGTGTCCCGTGACGACCGCTCGATCGGCATGATCGGCGACGGGACCTTCCTGACCGCCGTCCTCTTCGTGCAGCCGGCCGACGAGCCGCTGCGCCCCGCCGCCGCCGGACGGCAGTTGCCGCTGCGGCTGATCCAGGACGCCCTGGAGGTCGACGGGATCCGGCTCGCCTCCGTGCAGGTCGTGCAGCACACCCAGCCGGCGCCCGCGCCGCACCTGCCGCAGCAGTCGCTCGCCGCGCGCTCCTACGGCCCGCTCCAGGCGCAGGCCGGCTCCCCCGCGCTCCGGCTCACCTGGGTCGCCCTCAAGCTCGACCCGGAGCTGTGCCCGGAGGCCGTTCAGGCCCGCGGCGACGGTGTCCCCGGTGCGCAGCGCGCGCTGCTGCGCGTGGCGGACCAGCTGGCGAGCCGGCTGGCCGGGGCCGGCTTCAAGGCGACGATCCTGGACGAGACCGAGCTGGTGCAGGCGCTCGCGACGTCCAGCTGCCTGAACCCGCGCGCCAACGCGCAGCACGGGCAGGACGGCCGGGCTCCCCAGCGCCGTACGGTCGAGGCGGTCCGCACCTGGCGGGTCGACGACCGGTGGCACACCACGTACTGGGTGTCCCGCTGGCCGCAGTTGGGCAACGGTGGCGTGGCGCTGCCCGAGCTGGTCACGCGGCTCACCTCGCTGCCCCTGCTCGCCACGACGTTCAGCATGACCCTGAGCAAGGCCGGCAACCGCGGCGTCTCCCTCACCGGGCACGTCCGTGTCACCGCCCGTGGTGACAGTGAACTCGGTCAGGTGGGACGGGAGTTGGAGCGGGCCGCGAGTACCGCGAAGGTCGGTCTGGTCCGTCTCGACCGGGAGCAGGTTCCCGGAGCCCTCGCCACTCTGCCGCTCGGAGGTACGTACTGATGTCCCACCCCGCGACCATGCCCCCGGGGCAGCAGGGCCGGGCCCCCGGGCGCACTCCGGCACACGTGGCCTCCCCCACCGACACCGGCATGATCCCGATCATCCGGCAGCCGGAGACACAGCAGCAGCAGCAACGGCGCATCATCAGCCCCGGCTTCGGGCTGCGCGGGCCGCGCCGCAACCGCCATGTCGTCAGCGCGGACGAACTCGCCGCGATCAGCATGCCGCTCGGTGACGACGGCGTGATCATCGGCACCGACCCGGAGTCGCAGCCGGCCGTGCTCGGGCTGTCCCGCCCCACCCCCTTCGACGTCGTGCTAGTGGGTGGCCTGTGGCTCGCCCAGGTGCTGGCGCTGCGCGCCGCGGCGACGGGTGCGCGGGTGGGCGTCGAGACCGGACGTCCGCAGGCCTGGCAGCAGTTGGCCCAGGCGGCCGGCGGCGGCCAGCAATGCGTGACGGTGTACCCGGTGGGCCGGGTGCCCGCGCAGGGTCCGTCCGTGTCCAGTCCGGTCGTGTTGTTCCGGGACTGCGGTATCCGCCCGCCGCGCGGTCGGGTGACGTCCGTGCCGTGGCAGGCCGTCGTGACGGTACTGCCCTTCGTCAGCGAGCACGCGCCGCGCTGGCTGTCCCAGGCCCATCTGGTCGGGATCCAGCGCATCTCGCCGTACGAGACCGAGGCCGTGCGGGACACCCTGGGCATCCCGGAGGACCAGCTCCAGCACCTGCCGACCCTGCACGACGGCGTCGCTCTGTGGTGCACTCGTAAGCACCAGAAGTTCGTCATGACCGACCCCACCGACGCGGAGACGGGCCTGCTCGGCGTGGCCCGCCGTATGGACTGACAGGTCGTCGTCCCCTGGGCGGGGCCCAACAAGGCCAAGCCCAGGGGGGTTTCCGTCCGCACCCATGAGGCTCTTCCGCCCACGCACCCGGAGCTATAGCGTCCGCGCCCATGGGGGCTTTTCCGTCCCGCCATGCGAGTGATTAGGCTTCTGGTGGTGCGGTGACGATCGCAGTCGAGTGGGACTCGCCACTCGGTCCGCCCGGCCGCGACGACGACCAGCTCAGCAGCAGTGGCTGACCAGGAGGCAAGCAGTGAACAGGGATCGGTCCGAGTACAACGGCGGGAGCCCTTCCTCGGACGGGGACGATCACGAGGTGGATCTCACCGGCGAGTTCGAAATCGTCTACACACCTCCCGCCTGGTACGCCCAAAGTACGCAAAGCGGTTCCTCGGCGGGTGGCCAGCAGGATTCCGGTCCGCCATCGCCACCACCGCCGACCGGTGCGCCCGTCGGGTCGCCCACCGGCCCGCCCGGCGGTCCCGCTCCCTACGCTCCCGGACCGGCGCAGCCACCGGCCCAGGGCATCCCTCAGCCGCCCGCGCAGCCGGCCCAGCCCGCCCAGCAGACTCCGGCTCAGGGCACGCCCAACGCGCCCCAGCAGGGCGGCCCCGCCACGGGTGGCTACGGCTTTCCGCAGCAGCAGTCCGCGCCGGGTGGCCCCGCGGGCGGCGGATACGGCTATCCCCAGCAGACGGGCGCCGGTGCCCCCCAGCAGGGCCAGGGCCAGGACACCTCGGGTGGCTTCGGCGTTCCGCAGCAGCAGTCCGCGCCGGGTGGCCCCGCGGGCGGCGGATACGGCTATCCCCAGCAGACGGGCGCCGGTGCCCCCCAGCAGGGTCAAGGCCAGGACAGGTCCGGCGGGTTCGGCGTACCCCAGCAGGGCCAGGGCCAAGACACCTCCGGTGGATTCGGCGTACCCCAGCAGGGCCAGAGCCAGGACACCTCCGGCGGCTACGGCGTTCCCCAACAGCACACGCCTGCCCAGCCCCCCGCCACACCTCAGCCCCAGACGCCTGCCCAGCCTCCCGTCGCGCCCCAACAGCACACGCCCGCCCCACCTCCCGGCGCCCCCGGCTTCCCTGTGCTGCGCCCGATCGACACCGACGCCCAGGGCGGACCGTCCTCGACGGCCACCCCGGCGGCAGGCGTCCCGGCGGCGCCCGCACCCGAGCAGCCTGCCCCCGCACAGCCGGTGGCGGAGCCCGTGGCTGAGCCGGAGGTCGAGCTCAACCATGCCGCCGCCGACGCCGAGGCCGCGCGCCTGTTCGGCGATGCCGACGACGACGTAGAGGCGGACGAGGAGCGGAGCGACGAGGTGGAGTCGGCCGACTCCGCCGGATCCGCGCCCGCAGCGGAGGGCGACGAGCCGGAGCGCCACGTCCAGGCCGACGCCGACTCCCCCGCCCAGGCCGCGCCGCAGAACGAGTCCCCGGCCACCCCGGAAGCGGAGCCGGACGCAGAGGTTGAGGTCCCGCCCGCCGCGCCCGCGCCCACTGCTCCCGCACAGCCGCCCGCGGCCCAGGCACCGCAGCCCCAGGCACAGCCGGCCGGCCGGACCCCCATGCCGCCGCAGGCCCAGCCCACCGGCCAGGCCCCGGAGCAGCCGCAGGCCCAGCCCCACCCCAACCAGGCGCTCCCCCCGCTGCCCCAGGGCTTCACGCCGGCGCAACCGGCCCAGGGAATGCCGCCGCAGGCCGGACAGCCCGACCAGCAGGCCGCCGCCGCTGCCCAGGCCGCCGGTTACGGCTACCCGCAGCAGGCCCCGCACCCCGGCCAGCCGCTCCCGGACCAGGCCGGCCACCCTGGCCACCCCGGTCAGCCCGGCCACCCGGGTCAGCCTCCGCACCAGCCCCCCGCCCAGGGCTCGTTCGGCCCGGCTCAGCCCCAGGTCCAGCCCGGATACCCGGCGCAGGCCGGACAGCCCGTCCCCGCCGACCCGCGGCAGGCGCACCAGCCCGGACAGCCTCAGCCCGGACACCCGCAGGCCGCCGGTTACGGCTACCCGCAGCAGGCCCCGCACGCCGGCCAGCCACAGGCGGGCCAGCCGCAGCCCGCGCAGCCCCAGCCCCAGCCCCAGCCCCAGCCGACGCACCCCCAGGCCGACGGATACGGCTACCCGCAGCACCCCGCTCAGCCCGGCTACGGCTACCCGCCCCAGCAAGGCGGCTACGGCTACCCGCAGGCAGCCCAGCCCCAGCAGCCCGCGCCGCAGCAGCCCGCACCCCAGCAGCCCGCACCCCAGCAGCAGCCCCCTGCCCAGCCCCAGCAGCAGGCCCCGCAGCAGCCGCAACCGCAGCCGCAGCAGAACCCCGCCGCCTACGGCCAGCCGGGCAACCAGGGCAACCAGGGCTGGAGCGCCCCGCCCGGACCTCAGGCCGGCCCCGGCGCTCCCCAGCAGCAGCAAGCCGCGCCCGGCACCCCGCTCGGCTACAACGCCGCCGTGGAGCTGTCCTCCGACCGGCTGCTGCGCAACCAGCCCAAGGCGCGCAAGAACAACCAGGGCCCGTCCCGCTTCAAGCTCGGCGCCAAGAAGGAGCAGGCGGAGCGGGAGCGGAAGCTGGGTCTGATCCGTACGCCGGTGATGTCCTGCTACCGGATCGCGGTCATCAGCCTCAAGGGCGGCGTCGGCAAGACCACGACGACCATGTCGCTGGGCGCGACCCTCGCCACCGAGCGTCAGGACAAGATCCTGGCGATCGACGCCAACCCGGACGCCGGCACCCTCGGCCGCCGGGTGCGGCGCGAGACGGGCGCGACGATCCGTGACCTGGTGCAGGCGATCCCGCAGCTCAACAGCTACATGGACATCCGCCGCTTCACCTCGCAGGCGCCCTCGGGTCTCGAGATCATCGCCAATGACGTGGACCCGGCGGTCTCGACCACCTTCAACGACCAGGACTACCGCAGCGCGCTCGACGTGCTGGGCCGCCAGTACCCGATCATCCTCACGGACTCCGGTACCGGTCTGCTCTACAGCGCCATGCGCGGTGTGCTGGACCTCGCCGACCAGCTCATCATCATCTCCACCCCGTCGGTGGACGGAGCGAGCAGCGCCTCGACGACCCTCGACTGGCTGTCGGCGAACGGCTTCGCCGACCTCGTCCAGCGTTCGGTCACCGTGATCTCCGGGGTCCGCGAGACGGGCAAGATGATCAAGGTGGAGGACATCGTCGCGCACTTCGAGACCCGCTGCCGCGGTGTCGTCGTGATCCCCTTCGACGAGCACCTCTCGGCGGGCGCCGAGGTGGACCTCGACATGATGCGTCCCAAGACCCGCGAGGCCTACTTCGACCTCGCCGCGCTCATCGCCGAGGACATCGCGCGCACGCAGCAGGGCTTCGGCAACCCGAACATGCAGTACCAGCAGCACCCGCAGCAGGGCGGCTACGCTCACCCGCAGCAGCAGCCCCAGCAGCCGTACCCCCAGCAGGGCGGCGCCCCGCAGCCGGGTCAGGGCTGGGGGCAGCCCCCGCAGCAGCCCGCGCCGGACCAGGGCTGGCAACAGCAGGCGCCGCCGCCGCAGGATCCGCAGCAGGGCCAGCATCCGCAGCAGGGCGCCGTACCGCCCGGCTGGACGCAGCAGTAGCCCCTGCACAACCAAGGGCGGCCGGTACCCCTGAGGTACCGGCCGCCCTTCGGCGTCGTAGGAGTGGCTACTCGGCGGCCGCCACCAGCTCACGGCAGCGCTTGACGTCCTGGGCCATCTGCTCCAGCAGGCCCTCCAGCGACTCGAACTTCGCCTGGCCGCGGACGAAGGCGAGGAAGTCGACGGCGACGTGCAGGCCGTACAGGTCCAGGCCCACGCGGTCGATCGCGTACGCCTCCACCGTGCGCTCGGTGCCGTCGAACTGCGGGTTCGTGCCCACGGAGATCGCCGCCGGCATCACCTCGCCCTGGGCGTGCAGCCAGCCGGCGTAGACGCCGTCGGCGGGGATGGCGGTGTGCGGCAGGGTCTCCACGTTGGCGGTGGGGAAGCCCAGCTCCCGCCCCCGCTGCGCCCCGCGCACGACCACGCCCTCGACACGGTGCGGGCGGCCCAGGATCTCCGCGGCGCCCTCGACGTCGCCCTGGGCGACCAGGCGCCGGGTCAGGGTGGAGGAGAAGGGCTCGCCGCCGCCGGCCTCGCCGGTCACGTACAGGTCGACGACCTCGACCTCGTAGTCGTAGATCTTGCCCTGCTCGGCGAGGAACTCGACGTTGCCCGCTGCGCGGTGCCCGAAGCGGAAGTTCGGGCCTTCGACGACCGCCTTGGCGTGCAGCTTGTCGACCAGGACCTTGACGACGAAGTCGGCCGGCGACAGCTTCGAGAACTCGGTCGTGAAGGGGAGGATCAGCACCGCGTCCACGCCCAGCTCGGCCATGAGGTCGGCGCGCCGGTGGTGCGGGGCGAGCAGGGGCGGGTGGCTGCCGGGGCGGACGACCTCACTGGGGTGCGGGTCGAAGGTGACGACGACCGCGGGGACGCCCAGCTCACGCGCGCGGTCCACGGCATGCCGGATGATCAGCTGGTGCCCGCGGTGGACTCCGTCGTAGGAGCCGATGGTGACGACGCTGCGCCCCCAGTCCTGGGGGATGTCCTCCAAGCCACGCCAGCGCTGCACTGTGCCTGCTCCTTGTCGCAAAGTCGTCGAACCGGTGTCCGTCTTCGCTCATACGGTCTTACGCAGGTCTAAGGGTGCCATGCCGGGCCCCTCTGGCCCGCATCGGCATGGGTGCTGTGACCGGGTGCACGTGACAACCCGGGATTCATGCGGGGACTCGGACGCCGGCCAGGTTCTCGATCATCCGGCGGGTGCTCGGGCCCACCACCGCCGCCCAGTCCTGTGGGGTGTCGCTCAGCCAGGCGGCGACCTGGGCGGCGAAGCCGGGGACGCGGCGGCCCAGGTCGACCAGGCCGCGGTCGAAGCGGGCCGCGCCGTCCTGGGTGCGGACCAGGAGCATGCCGATGTGGTGGACGAGGTCGCGCAGGCCGCCGCCCGGGCGGTGGCCACCGCACCGGACGGCGGCGTGCAGGAGGGCGTCGAGTACGGCCGGGGCGTATTCGTTGGCGAGGAGGAAATCCAGGAGCTCGCGCCGCGCTGTCCCGGAGTCGGGCGTACCGGGAGTGGCGAGTACGGCGGCCAGGGCGACCCGCACCTGTTCCGTGCCGCCGTCCAGCAGGCCGGTGACCAGCGGGAAGAGGACGGCGTGGGCACTGGGGCCGTGGTCGAGGCGCCGGTCGACGTACGCGGCCACGTCCGCGGCGGTCTCGGGGCACCGCTGTACCGCCTCCCGTACGAGGGCGGCGACCCGGCGCGCGAGGCCGGGCGTGGTGACGTCGGCCAGGGTGCGCAGCGCCTCTCCGGCATCGGGCCGGCTCAGCCGCGCCCGGAAGGCTTCGAGGACCTGGTCGGGGTGGGTCCCGAGGGCGGCGACGAGGGCGCCCGGCGGGAACTGCGGGTCGGATGCCACGAAGTGCGCCAGCGCCTGCGGGAGATGGAGGCCACGTGTGCGGGGGTCGAGTACGAGGACGGCGAGCGCCCCGCCGTGCAGAGTGCAGTCGTCGGGCCGGGCGAGCAGGGCGAGGGCGGCGTAGCGGAGCAACTCGCGGTCGGCCTCGGTGCGCACGTGCGGCGCGACGCGCAGTCCGTACGCCGCCGCCGCGACGCGTCGCCCGGGCCGCTCGTCGTGCGCCCAGCGGTCGACGGCCCGGCAGATCGCGGACGGTTCCTCCTCGGACAGGACGGCGAGGAGTTCGTCGGCCTTGCGGTGCGCGCTGTCCACGAGCGATTCGGTGAGGTCGTCGAGGGCGCGGTGGCGGTGCGTGTGCAGCAGGGCCTGGGCGGCGTGCGCGACGGTCGCATGCGGGGTCGCGGGCAGCGGACGGTCGTCGTCGAACCAGCGGGTGAGGTGAGGCTGTACGGCGGCGGGGTCGGCGGCGAGGAGCCGTGCCACCGCGTCCAGGTACCGGGGGTGCCGGGCCTGCCCGGGGTTCAGGGCCTCCTCGGCGTCGCTCAGCGGGCCGTCGGCGAGGACGAGGCGGCGCAACAGGTCGAGGCGCTCCTCGTCCGGGAGCGGCAGCGCCGTCCAGAAGTCGGGTCCGAACCCGGGCGGTGCGCCGCTGTCGTGACCGCGCCGGGCGACGATCCGGTCGGTGATCAGGCGCAGTACGCCCTGGTACGGCGTCGCGTCCGGGACGCGCAGCAGGGTCTCGGTGATGAGCCGGGCGGCCCACCAGCAGTGCCCGTCGGCGTCCAGCGCATCGGTCAACTCCTCCAGCCGGAGGGCGAGTTGACGGTGCCCGTGATGCCGTGGGAGCAGCAGGAGGGCTTGGACGACGGGGCCGATGCGGTGGTGCGGTACGGGGAGGGGGTGCGCGGCGTCGGGGTCGGTCCGGCTTCGGTGGACCAGGGCGTACAGAGCCTCGTCCAGATCGAGGTGCATGCCCTGGATCCAGTCGGCGACCTCCTCGTGGGCGAAGCGGTAGCCGTTGCCTGCCGGGACGAGGAGGCCTTCGGTGAGGACGGCGGAGGCCCAGCCGGTGGCGCCGCCGAGCCGCGCGGGGGCGGGTCCCCAGGGGAACACCGCCTCGAACGACTCCCGGTCCAGCTCCCCCTGGCCCGGTCCGAGGCTGCGGCGGGCGGCCTCGTGGACCTGGCCGGAGACCTTGGCGGCAAGGCGGCGTACGGCGGTGCCGCGCAGGCCGTTCCCGGCGGCGAGGCGGACGGCGATGCGCAGGCACATGAGGTCGAGATGGGCGGAGAGGACGTCGTCGCGGTCGACCGGGACGGTGGCGGCGTCGGGCAGAGCGGCGCGCACCTCGGACAAGAGCCGGAGGGTCAGGGGGTGTCGGGCATCGGGTTCTGCGAGGACGCCGTCCGGGATGCCGTAGCCGGCGCGGGCCAGCTGGGCCTCGTCAGGGTCGAGGTCGTCGAGCCGCACGCAGGGCGGAAACCGCCCGGAGCTCCCGCGCTCCGACCGCTCACCAAAGCCGTACAGCAGCTCCTCCGGGAACTCGGCGCCCGCCCCCTCCCAGTACTCCGCCCTGCACGCCACCACCAGCCGCGCCCCCGTCTCCCGCAGCCACTCCGCCGTGCCCTCGGTCCACTCCGTGAGGGCATGGGCCAGGACGGGGGGCATCTCCTCCGGGCCGTCCAGGAGGAGCAGGAGGGGCCGGCCGGTGGCGCGGGCGAGGTGGGCCAGCCGTTCGGGGCTCGTGTCGCCCAGGGTGCTGGGGTCGGCGGAGTACTGGCCCGGGGCGTGCCCCGACACCGATCCCGATACCGATCCCGATACCGATACCGATGCCGATGCCGATGCCGATGCCGATGCCGCCACGATGCGAGCCGCCCGGTTCAGTGCTCGCCGCGCCGCGTCGGCCACCGAGGTGTCGTCGTCCCTCAGGTCGGCGCCGCGCAGCCACAGCGTGGGAGCCGGTTGCGGACCGCGGCTGCGGCGGGCGGCCAGGGCCGCGAGTTCCGTCGTACGGCCGGTGCCGGGACGCCCGACCAGGCCCAGTACGGAGGCCCGGCTCGCGGCGAAGGCGCTGAACTCCCCCGCCACCGATGCCCGTTCGACCGGAGCCCCCGCTCCCGCTCCCCCGGCGTCGTCCCGGCCCACATGGCCCGCCAGCGCCCCAGGCGGACCGTCCTGCCCGACCGATGTGGCCGTCAGTTCCAGTACGCCCGCCAGATTGAGGTCGGCCCCGTACGCCGGCACCGTCGCCGCGTTCTCGGCGAGCAGCTCGGCCAGCGGGCCGTCGGACGGGGGTCCGGTCTCCCCTGCCCGCGCGCGGCCGAGAGCCTGTGGAAGCAGCGGCACCGCGAAGACGGCGTCACGGTGGCCGGACTGCAGTGCCGTGCCGAGGACGCCCACGACGGCGCCGGTGCCGGCGTCGAGCACGGGTCCCCCGGCCGCCCCTCCACCCAGCCGCAGCGCGTCCCGGCCGGCCGTGCCGATCGCCAACTCCAGGGCGCCGTCGAGGAGATGCAGGCGGTCCGTCGCCGGGTACGTCACTGCCGCCGCGCCCAGCACCCGGGCCTCCCGCCATCCGCCGGCCGCGATGCGGACGTACGCGCCGGTCTCGATCCGCTCCCGCCCGGCCACCGGCAACGGCTCCACGCCCAGGCCCTCGGTGCGGACGAGAGCCAGGCCCAGGGCCGGCAGCCGGGTCACCGCGGTCGCGTCCACCACACAGCTTCGGCCGCACGCGGCGGCGTACAGGACCAGTCCGGACAGCCCGTCGACGACCTCATGGCTGGTGACGACCGTGCCGTGTTGGTCGGCCACGAAGCCGAGGCCGCGGGGCCGACCGGCCGGGTCGTGAATGCGGACCAGGGCCTCGTCACGGGGACGGGCGCCCAACCCGTCGCCATCCGGGCGTTCGCCGGCGCAGGACCCGCCCGCGTCCGGGCCTTGTGTGCCGGCGTCCGTCTCGGTCAGGCCGATGCCGGGCAGGTCGTCGGTGGTGCTCCACGGACCCGATGCCGCCCCCAGGTCCCGAACGCCCCGCATGGCATCGCGCGTACCCCACGCGTCTCCCGCCGTCCGCGTCCCCTCCGGCATCCGGCGGTCGCCGCCCGCCCCCGGGCCTCGTCCCGCCATCGTCGAACCTCCCCGCCGTGCGTCCACACGCCCATACGCCCTCGCCCTGTTTTTTCGACGGTAGGCGCGAAGTGATCAGCGGGAAAGATCGCTCGGCGAACGCGCCCCCTTCCGCTCCCTCGGTTCACTCCGAGCGCCTGCACGGACGGGTGAACAGGCGGGGGTCGTTGGATACACCCTAGGGGTGGGGGAACCGAGGGGGACCGTGGAGCGGCGGGCAGAGGACTACCCCGTGACCGCCGCTCCACGGGCAGACAGCGGCGAGCGGCGCCCGTGGGCCCGGTGCCTCAGCCGAAGACGGCCAGGCTCTTGGCCTTGCCCTTGTGCTGCTCCACGAGCGCGAGGAAACGGCCCTCGGGGGCGAAGACGGCCACGGGGCCGGCGCTCGCGTACTCGTCGGGCATGTCGAGGCGCACCCCGTTCGTCAGCAGCCGGGCACGGTGGGCGTCGACGTCCCAGCGCGGGAAGGCGGCCGTGGCGGCCTCGGCGATCGGCATCACCGTCAGCTCCTGCTGCAGCTGCTCCAGCGTCCTGGCGGAGTCCAGCTTGTACGGGCCGACGCGGGTGCGGCGCAGCGCCGTGAGGTGGCCGCCGACGCCCAGGTCGGCGCCGAGGTCGCGGGCCAGGGCGCGGATGTAGGTGCCGGAGGAGCAGACCACCGACACGACCAGGTCGAGGACGGCGGTGCCGTCGTCGGCGACGGCTTCACGCACGTCGTGGACCGAGAAGGACGAGACGGTGACCGGCCGCGCCGGGATCTCGAAGTCCTCGCCGTCACGCGCCCGCTTGTAGGAGCGCACGCCGTCGATCTTGATGGCGCTGACCTTCGAGGGGACCTGCATGATGTCGCCGGTCAGCTTGGCGATCCCGGCGTCGATGGCCTCGCGGGTGACCTTCGAGGCGTCGGCCGACGCCGTGATCTCGCCCTCGGCGTCGTCGGTGATCGTGGTCTGGCCGAGACGGACGGTGCCGAGGTACTCCTTCTCGGTCAGGGCCAGATGACCGAGCAGCTTGGTCGCCTTCTCGACGCCGAGGACGAGGACGCCCGTCGCCATGGGGTCGAGGGTGCCGGCATGCCCGACGCGGCGGGTGCGGGCGATGCCGCGCATCTTGGCGACCACGTCGTGCGAAGTGAAGCCCGACGGCTTGTCGACGATGACAAGGCCGTCGGGCGTGGTGTGCTTCTGCGTCATTCCGCGGTGTCGCCGTCCGTCTCGTCCTCGGCACCCGGCTTGCGGTACGGGTCCGCCTCACCGGCGTACTTCGCGCCCGCGGACACCTCACGCACCTTCTCGTCGGACTGCCGGGCCTTGTCGAGGAGGTCCTCGATGGTCCGGGCGGTGTCCGGAAGGGCGTCGGCGACGAAGGTGAGGGTCGGCGTGAACTTCACGCCCGCAGCCGCCCCGACGGCCGAGCGGAGCACGCCCTTGGCGCTCTCCAGTCCGGCAGCCGCGGCCTTGCGCTCCTCGTCGTCCCCGTACACGGTGTAGAAGACGGTCGCCTCCCGCAGGTCACCCGTGACGCGGGTGTCCGTGATGGTGACGTGCGAGCCGAGCCGCGGGTCCTTGATCCCGCGCTGCAGCTTCTGGGCCACCACCTCTCGGATGAGGTCCGCCAGCTTTTTCGCCCGCGCGTTGTCGGCCACTGGTCCGTCTCCCGTTCTTTCTTTCTTCTGCGTTCTTTGGCTTGTGGTCGTCAGTCGTCGTGGTCGCCGTGGAACCGCCGCCGTACCGACAGCAGTTCCACCTCCGGACGGCCGGCGACCAGCCGTTCACACCGGTCCAGTACGTCGGTGAGGTGCCCGGCGTCGCCGGACACCACGGCGAGGCCGATCCCGGCCCGCCGGTAGAGGTCCATGTGGTCCACCTCGGCCGCGCTCACCGCGTACTTGCGCTGGAGTTCGGCGACGATCGGGCGGACGACGGAGCGCTTCTCCTTCAGCGACCGTACGTCGCCGAGGAGGAGGTCGAAGGACAGCGTCCCCACATACATGTGCAACCGGTTCACCCGCCGGTGCGGGATCGATGGCCCTGCCATCCGTGGGGCAGGGACATCAGAACCGTACAACGAAGGGGCCGGGACGATCGACGGATATTACGCTCCGTAGACCGTCGCGCCGCCCCCAAGCCGGTCGGGCGCATTCCGCTGCGGTTCGCCGGCGCCTGAAAGGGGCCCGGAGAACTGCGCGACCAGCCACGATGGTGCCGCACACGAACGACGGCATATCGCGGCACTTCCAGCGAAGCGCTTGGGTGCCGGTCGGCAAACGGCGCGCTGGCCGACGGAACCGAAGTCCCGCCGGCCAGCACAAACCGTCGGCTGTTACGCCCGCGGCTTCTCGCGCATCTCGTACGTCGCGATGACGTCGTCGACCTTGATGTCGTTGAAGTTGCCGAGGTTGATACCGCCCTCGAACCCTTCGCGGATCTCGGTGACGTCGTCCTTGAAGCGACGCAGACCGGAGATGTTGAGGTTCTCCGCGATGACCTTGCCGTCGCGGACGAGGCGCGCCTTGGTGTTGCGCTTGACCTCGCCCGAGCGGACCAGGACACCGGCGATGTTGCCCAGCTTGGACGACTTGAAGACCTCGCGGATCTCCGCCGTGCCGAGCTCGACCTCCTCGTACTCCGGCTTGAGCATGCCCTTGAGGGCCGCCTCGATCTCCTCGATGGCCTGGTAGATCACCGAGTAGTACCGGACGTCGACGCCCTCGCGCTCCGCCATCTGCGCCGCGCGGCCCGCAGCGCGGACGTTGAAGCCGATGACGATGGCGTCGGAGCCGGTCGCCAGGTCGATGTCGGACTCGGTGACCGCACCCACACCGCGGTGCAGGACGCGGATGTCGACCTCTTCGCCGACGTCGAGCTGGAGCAGCGAGGACTCGAGAGCCTCCACCGAACCGGACGCGTCGCCCTTGATGATGAGGTTGAGTTCCTGCACCAGACCGGCCTTGAGGGCCTCGTCCAGGTTCTCCAGGGAGAACCGGACACCCCGGCGGGCGAAGTTGGCGTTGCGCTCGCGCGCCGCGCGCTTCTCGGCGATCTGACGCGCCGTGCGGTCCTCGTCGACGACCAGGAAGTTGTCGCCGGCACCCGGGACGTTGGTGAGACCCAGGACCAGGACGGGGGTCGACGGACCCGCTTCCTCGACGTTGTTGCCGTTGTCGTCGAGCATCGCCCGGACACGGCCGTACGCGTCGCCGACGACCATCGTGTCGCCGATGCGCAGCGTGCCGCGCTGGACCAGGACCGTCGAGACGGCACCGCGACCGCGGTCGAGGTGGGACTCGATCGCAATACCCTGCGCGTCCTGCTCCGGGTTGGCCCGCAGGTCGAGCGAGGCGTCCGCGGTGAGGACCACGGCCTCCAGCAGGCTCTCGATGTTGAGGCCCTGCTTGGCGGAGATGTCGACGAACATCGTGTCGCCGCCGTACTCCTCGGCCACCAGGCCGTACTCGGTCAGCTGACCGCGCACCTTGGTCGGGTCCGCACCCTCGACGTCGATCTTGTTGACCGCGACGACGATCGGGACGTCGGCCGCCTTGGCGTGGTTGAGCGCCTCGACCGTCTGCGGCATGACGCCGTCGTTGGCCGCGACGACCAGGATCGCGATGTCGGTCGACTTGGCACCACGGGCACGCATGGCGGTGAACGCCTCGTGACCCGGGGTGTCGATGAAGGTGATCCTGCGCTCTTCGTCGTTGACCTGGGTGGCGACCTGGTACGCACCGATGTGCTGCGTGATACCGCCGGCCTCGCCCGCGACGACGTTCGTCTTGCGGATGGTGTCCAGCAGTCGGGTCTTACCGTGGTCGACGTGACCCATGACGGTCACGACCGGCGGACGCGGCATGAGGAATTCCTCGCCGCCCTCGTCCTCGCCGAACTCGATGTCGAAGGACTCGAGCAGCTCGCGGTCCTCCTCCTCCGGGCTGACGATCTCGACGACGTAGTTCATCTCGCCGGCGAGCAGCTGGAGGGTCTCGTCGGAGACGGACTGCGTGGCAGTGACCATCTCGCCGAGGTTCATCATCACGGCGACGAGCGACGCCGGGTTGGCGTTGATCTTCTCCGCGAAGTCGGTGAGGGACGCACCGCGCGACAGGCGGACGGTCTGTCCGTTGCCGCGAGGCAGCATCACGCCGCCGACCGACGGGGCCTGCATGGCCTCGTACTCCTGGCGCCTCTGCCGCTTCGACTTACGGCCACGACGGGCGGGACCGCCGGGACGGCCGAAGGCACCCTGCGTGCCACCACGGCCACCGGGACCGCCGGGACGGCCACCGAAGCCGGGACGGCCACCGCCGCCACCGCCGGGACCACCGGGACGACCGGCGAAACCGCCACCGCCGCCACCGGGACCGCCGGGACGACCGGCGAAGCCGCCGCCACCGCCGCCACCGGGACGACCGGCGAAGCCGCCGCCGCCACCCGGGCGACCGCCGCCGCCACCGGGACGACCGCCGCCACCGGGACCACGGCCACCGGGGCCACCGCCGCCGGGACGCGGGCCGGCAGCGGGACGCTGCGGCATCATGCCGGGGTTCGGACGCGGGCCGCCGGGGCCGCCGCCACCGGGACGCGGGCCGCCGGAGCCGCCGGGACGCGGGCCGCCGCCCTGCGGACGGGGCATGCCGCCCGGCGAGGGACGGGCGCCGCCCGGAGCCTGGGGACGGGGACCGCCCTGGCCCTGGCCCTGCGGACGCGGGGCACCGCCGGGGGCACCCGGGCCGCCCGGACGCGGGGCGCCGCCCGGCCGGGGCGCCTGCGGGCGCGCCATGCCAGTGGAGCCACCAGAGGTGAACGGGTTGTTGCCCGGACGGGGACCGGCCGGACGACCGCCGGGACGCTGGGCGCCGCCACCCGGACGCGGAGCGCCTGGACGGTCGCCGCGGTCACCGCGGCCCTGGCCACCCTGGCCGGGGCCACCGGGACGGGGAGCGCCGGGACGCGGCGCCTGGCCGGCCGGACGCTGGGCGCCCGGACGCGGGGCGGAGCCCTGACCCTGACCCTGGCCCTGAGAGGCCGCGGGGGCGGCGGGAGCCGCCGGAGGTGCCGTGAACTCGGGCGTGGTCGGAGCCGGGGACGCCGGGGCAGGCCGCGGCGCGGGCTTCGGGCCCGGGGTGGGACGGGGGCCGGGAGCGGCCGGCGCGGCGGGAGCCGCGGGCTTCTCGGCGGCGGCCGGCTTGGGGGCCGGAGGGCGCGGGGCTGCCGGACGGGCGGCCTGCGCGGGAGAGGGGGCTGCCGGCTTCGCCGGGGCAGCCTTGCGGGCGGGGGCGGGCTTGCCGCCTCCGTTGCCCTGCTGGAGGGCGTCCGTCAGTTTGCGGACAACGGGCGCTTCGATGGTCGAAGACGCCGAACGGACGAATTCACCGAGTTCTTGGAGCTTGGCCATGACGACCTTGCTCTCAACCCCGAACTCCTTGGCGAGTTCGTATACCCGGACCTTAGCCACTTCGCTCCTTTTAGGTCCGGGTTGCGTCCGGACCGTCGCTACTTCATGGGCGTACTCATCGCGTGCTCATCGAGTGCTCATCGCAATCTCGACCTACTTCCAACTCGCGGGGTACCAGGGCCGCGCGGGGGTTCCGCGCGACGCTTCTTACGGTGTTGCCTGCTCAGCAACTGTTGTCTGCTCGACGTACTGGCGCAACGCCTTTGTGTCGAGCGCTCCCGGGGCGCGCAACGCCCGCGTGAACGCCCGGCGGCGCACCGCCTGGTCGAGACAGACCAGAGCGGGGTGTACATACGCACCCCGGCCGGGCAGCGTACCGCGAGGATCAGGGACGCACTCGCCCTTGATCGCCACGATCCGCAGCAGATCAGCCTTGGCCGCTCGCTCCCGGCACCCCACACAGGTGCGTTCAGGGCATGCGCGGACGCGTGTCCGGCCAGACACTCCTAAGTCTACCTCCCCGTAGCGACCTCACCCCTTTGGGGCAGGATTCGAACAGTTGCCGCGCGATAACGTGACGTGATCTGAGCGACCTGCGGCCTGGATCTATTCCCCGGCCTGCTCGGTGTCCGGCCGGATGTCGATCCGCCAGCCGGTCAGCCGGGCCGCGAGCCGGGCATTCTGCCCTTCCTTGCCGATCGCCAGTGACAGCTGGTAGTCGGGCACCGTCACGCGCGCGGAGCGGGCCGCCATGTCCACGACCTCCACCTTGGAGACCCGGGCCGGGGACAGCGCGTTCGCCACCATCTCGGCCGGGTCGTCCGACCAGTCGACGATGTCGATCTTCTCGCCGTTCAGCTCGCCCATGACATTGCGCACCCGGCCGCCCATGGGGCCGATGCAGGCACCCTTGGCGTTCAGACCGCTGCGGGTGGACCGGACGGCGATCTTCGTGCGGTGACCGGCCTCGCGGGCGATGGCGGCGATCTCGACGGATCCGTCGGCGATCTCCGGCACCTCCAGGGCGAAGAGCTTCTTCACCAGGTTCGGGTGCGTGCGCGAGAGGGTCACGGACGGGCCGCGGACGCCCTTCGCCACTCGTACGACGTACGACCGGATGCGCATGCCGTGCGGATACGTCTCGCCCGGGACCTGCTCCTGCACCGGCAGGATGGCCTCCAGCTTGCCGATGTCCACGAGGACGTTCTTGGGGTCGCGGCCCTGCTGGACCACGCCGGTGACGATGTCGCCCTCGCGGCCGGCGTACTCGCCGAGCGTCGCGTCGTCCTCGGCGTCGCGCAGCCGCTGCAGGATGACCTGCTTGGCGGTGGTGGCGGCGATACGGCCGAAGCCGGACGGGGTGTCGTCGAACTCGCGGGCCTCCTGGCCCTCCTCGAGGTCCTCGGGGTCCTCCTTCGCCCACACGGTCACGTGGCCGGTCTCCCGGTTCAGCTCCACGCGCGCATGGCGGCGGCTTCCCTCGGTGCGGTGGTAGGCGATGAGGAGGGCCGACTCGATCGCCTCGACCAGCAGGTCGAAGGAGATCTCCTTCTCCCGTACCAAGCCCCGCAGGGCGCTCATGTCGATGTCCACGGCTACGCCTCCTCTTCCTTCTCGTCCTTGCTGTCCTTGCGATTGAACTCGACCTGCACGCGCGCCTTGTCGATGTCCGCGAAGCCGAGTCTGCGGGAGGTGGCCTTGCGGCCCTTCACTCCCGGCACTTCGAGGTCGAGGCCCTCGTCGTCGACCTTCAGGATCCGGGCGACCAGCTCGCCGCCCTCGGCCAGTTGGAACTTCACCAGCCGGTCGACGGCGCGCACGTAGTGCCGGTGCTCCGTGAGGGGGCGCTCCGCGCCGGGGGTTCCGACCTCGAGGGTGTACTCCCCCTCGCCCATCGCGTCCGTCTCGTCGAGCTTCGCCGAGAGCGCACGGCTCACATCGGCGATCCGGTCCAGGTCGGCACCGGTGTCCGAGTCCACGACCACGCGCAGCACACGCTTGCGTCCGACGGAGTCCACTGCGATCTCTTCGAGGTCCAGGCCCTGAGAGCTGACGAGCGGTTCCAGTAGTTCTCGCAGCCTCTCGCTCTGGGTGGTGCTCATCCGGGTGACTCCTCGGCCGCGTGTGCTGTTGTGGGATGGGTCGCGTGTCTGGTCAAAGGGTATCGGGTCGCGAGGACTGTTGCCGTCCACCTGCGCACGAGCGGTGCCGATGAGTGGTGCCGTCCGCTTGCGCGGGTACGGTGATCACGGGCCTGCGGCCCGCTGACTTCTGTAACCGCTTCCACAGCCGCCTTCCGTACGAGTTCCCCGAGGACGTCTGCCGTGCCGTACCCCCCGCCGCCGCGCTCCCTGACGGGACCGCGCAGAAGAACCCTGCTCGCCTCGGCCGCCGGTGCCGCACTGCTGGTGGGCTGCTCGTCCGGCTCCGAGGACTCCGACGGCGGCACCAGCGGCAGCCCGTCGGTCGCCGAGCGGGCACGCGCGCGTGCGGCCGGGGACAGCGAGGGGCTGGTCGAGCGCTACGACGCGGTCCTCGCCGCCCATCCCGTGCTGGCGGAACTGCTGGGGCCGTTGCGGGCCGCGGCCGTACGGCATGCGGAGGCGTTCGGGGGTGGCCGAAAAGCGTCGGACAGCGCGTCGCCCTCCGGGTCTCCGGCATCTTCCGGATCACCGTCGCCTTCCGGGTCGCCGTCGGCCGCCGTCCCCCTCGACGAGAGGGCGGCCCTCGCCGAGCTCGCCGCCACGGAGCGGGCGCTCGCGGACCGGCGGGCCAAGGCGTTGCTGGACGTGCCGGGCGAACTGGCGCGGCTGCTGGCCTCGGTGGCCGCGGCGGGGGCCGCACACGCGTATCTGCTGAACGAGGGGGCCAAGTGACCGACTCCGGCAAGAAGGAGCAGCTGAAGGCCCTGCAGGCGGCGCTCGCCGCCGAGCACGCGGCGGTGTACGGGTACGGCGTCGTCGGCGGCCGGATCAGCCAGGAGCGGCGCTCGGAGGCGCGCGCGGCCTACGACGCGCACCGGGCGCGGCGGGACGCGCTGGCGCGCGAGGTGCGCGACCTCGGCGACGAGCCGGTCGCCGCGAGCCCCGCGTACGCGCTGCCGTTCCCGGTGTCGGACTCGCCCGCCGCCGTCCGCTTCGCCGCCGGGCTGGAGGACCGGATGGCCGGGGTGTACTCCGACCTGGTGCGGGCGGCCGAGGGTGAGCTGCGGGGTACTGCGGCCGAGGCGCTGCGGGAGGCGGCGGTGCGGGCGGTGCGCTGGCGGGGCGAGAGCGTAGCCTTCCCTGGGCTCGCCGAGCGGGCGGCCACGACGTCCCCCTCGCCGACGCCCTCGGCATGACCGGCATCTGAAGGGAACTACTCGCGCATGGCTTTCGAACCGCCGCCGCGTCTGGTCAAGGCGCTCGGTGAGACGGCACCGGACGGTGACGACTGGTTGGTGAAGCTGCCGGAGGCGGCCCACCAGGCCGTCGCGCTACGCGAGTTGACCGTTGAGCGGGTGCAGATGCCGGGTGGGCGCAGCAGCCTGGTGGTGCTGGTGCGGCGCGCCGACGGGACCCCGGCTGTGCTGAAGCTGGCCCCGCCGCGGGCACGTCCGCAGAGCGAGCGGGCGGCGCTGGCGCACTGGGGCGGGGTGGGCTCCGTGCAGCTGCTCGACGAGCCCCCTGTCGAGGGTGTGCTGTTGCTGGAGCGGCTGCATCCGGATGTGTCGGTGCGCTCGTTGCCCGAGGCGAAGGCGCTGCTGGAGGCAGCCGGGGCGCTGCGGCGGCTGTGGGTCGAGCCGCCCGGCGACCACCCCTTCGAGACCGTTGCCGAACGGACCGGCAGGCAGGCCGACGCGATGCGGGCGACCGCGGCGGTGGATGCCGAGGTGACCCCGCTGGTCGACGCCGCGCTCGCCGCGCGCGAGGAGTTGCTGGCCGCGCCGCCCGAGCGGCGGTTGCTGCACGGGACGTTCCGGCAGAGCAAGGTGCTGGCCGGGGAGCGGATGCCGTGGCTGGCGGTGGGGCCGGATCCGGTGGTCGGTGAGTGCGCGTTCGATCTGGCGCGGTTGGTGCGGGACCGGGTGGAGGATCTGATCGCCTCGCCGTCGGGTGCGTCGACGACTCGGCGACGGGTCAAGCGGCTTGCGGAGTCGCTGGACGTGGACCAGGAGCGGTTGCGGGGCTGGACGTTGTTCCGGGCCGTGGAGTCGGGGGCGCGGGCGCGGCGGGTCGGGCGGGCCCAGGACGCGGAGCTGTTGCTGGAGTTCGCCGGCTGGCTGTAGCGGCCCCGTACCCGGCGGCGCCGGGTGCCATGGGCGGGGCCACGCCCCCCTGCCATGGTCGGAGCAGAGGGGCGTGGTGGATCCGATCGACTTGCCTCCCGAGCCTGCCGACCGGAGTCTTCGCGGGGGCACCGGGACGGCCGTCCGGGCGCCTTCAGTGCTCGCCGGGCCGCAGAGGCATCACCTCCGCCCATGTCTCGGCCGTGGCGCCCGACAGGATCCCCTCCATCGCCAGCAGCCGGGTGTGCCGGCGGATGTGGGCCGTCCGGTCCGGGGGCGCGGGACCGTCACCGGTGGCCGGATGCCCGTACGGGACATGTGCGAACAGCGGCACGTCGGCCGGTGACAGCCGCCAGGACAACTGCCGCCCCCCGGCCTCGATACGAAGCAGGTGGGCGCCGTCCGGTCCGCAGCCGACGTCGGGCGTGAGGACGGCGGTCGCTGGGTGCAGCGCCGCCAGCCAGGCCAGGAGATGGGCGCATTCGCGCCGGGCATCGGCCAACTCCCGCTCGTAGGAGCCGGCGTGCCGCTGCCAGCGCTCGCGTTCCTGCCGGCAGTCGTCCAGGTCGCGCCCGAGGCGGTGGCGCGGTCCGGTCCTGCGCATGAGGGGCTTGCCGTGGCACCGCAGGACTCGGAGCAGGGCGGCAGCCGTGCGGCCGAGTGGTCCCGGGCCGCGGGTGTGGCCGGTACCGGGCTCGTCGGGCAGGGGATCCGGCGGGGACGAGGGCATGAAGTACTCCAGTCGCGGTGAGGGGGTGTCAGCTCGGGTCGCCGGACGACCCGGCTCGGTGTCGGACTCGGGCGCTCTCGCGCTGGTCGCGAGTGGAGCCGGTACGGCGATAGCGGCCGGCCTCCCGGGCGTTGGCGGCGCGGCACGCCTCGTCGACGGGTTCGCCCCGGCGCAGGTGCCGCTGGTAGGCGGCGCGGGTGCCGCAGGGGGCGCGCCGGGTGCGCGGGGGCCCGTCCGGGGCGAGAAGTACGGCGCGATCGGCCGGCTCACCGGTCGGCGGTGCCTGACGGCGCGGCAGGTTCGCGGTGCGCTCCAGGTCATGGCGTTGAGGGCCGGTCAGCCCGGCCACGACGCCCTGGCGACGGCAGCGGGGAAGGCCCCTCTCCCGTTGCAGCACGGCGGCCCGGCACGGGTCGAGCACGGGACAGACCGTGCAGATCGCGACGGCCGTCGGCCAGGAACTGCGCGAGAACCACAGGTCCGCGTCCCGCTCCCCGCATGCTGCCCTCGCCTCCCAGACCCGCGAGCCGCCGTCCTCCCCCGCCTCGCCGCGGGTCCACGGACCCGCCCCACCGCGCGTCATACGACCGGCCCGATCGGGCCGCACACCGATCCGGACGGCACTGCCGGCGAGGGAGCCGGCGGGGGTAACGCCCGGCCTGCGTCCTGTGAGCCGGACCGGACCGGTGACAACGGCCCCAGATGAATCGCCACGTTGGCGAGGGAGCATCGCTCGGGCCGGCCGTCCAGGGACATCAGGGGCATCCCGTCATGGCTCCGGCAGCCCTGGAAGTACCAGACGTCACCCTGCGCGTCGCGCTGCGGAAACGCCAGGTCGTAGGTGAGGCCGCCGAACCGGAAGAGACGCGTGTGCGGTCCGGGCGCGGAGGAGGCGGGGGCCGCCGGCGGGGGTGCCTCGGACGGCGCCGCCGATGGGGCTGCCGCAGAAGTGGACGCCACCGAGGACGGGCCTGCGGCGGACGCGGGAGCCGTGGACGGAGATACCGAGGTGGCGCCGTGGGCCACCGCAGTCACCCGGACGCCGCCCCGCTCCCCCTCGCCGACCACCGTGTGCGGGCGGGCGCCCGCTCCGACGGCCGTAATGCCCAGGTAAGCGCGCCAGCGGGCCCATGAGAGGGGGCCGTCGACGCGGAGCACGACCCGCACCCGGTCGCCGTCCACGTGGACGCCGGAGGGACCTGCGTGCCCGGCCAGCCGACGTTCGATGGCGTGCGCGACGGAGCGTGCCCGCGCGCAGGAGGCGTCCCAGGCCAGGGCCTTGCGCTCCAGCTCGGTGAGCGGGTGGGCCGCCGGCGACCAGCCGCCGTCCGACGTCCGATGCAGTACGACGCCGAAGGAGCGCCCCGGATCGACGAGGAGACGGGCGGTGTCGAGCGCGTGCGCGACCGCGGTCGCCCGGTCGGCCCCGGGGGACTCCAGTGCCGCACGGATCACGCCCACGGCGTGCGGGAAGTTGCTGTTCACACGGACACCGCCCCGAGCGGCCGGCGCAGCTTGCGCAGGGCGCGGTAGGTCAGCGTCTTGACCGCACCGACGCTCCGGCCCATCGCCAACGCCGTCTCCTGCGGCGTCAGTTCGTGGAGGAAACGAAGCTGCACGCAGTGCCGCTGCTGGGCGTTGAGGGTGTGCAGGGCGGTACGGACCGCCTCGTGGGCCTCGACGGCCTCGAGCGCGCGAAGAGCGAGCGCCTCCGCGTCCCGGCCGGTCTCCCCGGGATCGTCGAACTCGGCGACCGGGGTCTCCAACCGGGTGCGGCCACGGCCCAGTTCGTCGAGGTAGAGGTTCTTCGCGATGGTGGTCAGCCAGGCGGCGAAGGCCGTGCCCTGCCAGGTGAAGGCGTCGATGCGCCGTAAGGCGCGGGTGAACACCTCCTGGGTCAGGTCCTCGGCCAGATGCCTGTTGTGCGTGCGGACCAGCAGGAACCTGTACACCACCCGGTAGTGCTGGTGGTACAGAGCCGCGAACGCCTCCCGGTCACCCGTGCGGGCCCGGGCGACGAGCTCGGGTTCCGGGTCGCCCGGAGCGGTGATGACGTTGTCCGGTAGGGACACGATCGGTTCTCCCGTCGAGTCGTTTCTCTCGAATCTTCAATATTCATGTAGATGTAGATTCTTCGGGCGCACGGCGACGGTCCGCGCCAGGAGCCGCGATCCACATCAGAGGCATCTACAGTCTTCATGTAGATGCAGATAGTGTCAAGATACCTACGGAGCGTAAAGAAGCGCGGGGTCGGCGGTGGCCGGGGGCGTACGGTTGCGCGGTCGCCCACACAATGCTCCCGTGCGCTCCCGACGCCCTCAGGAGCGATCTGCGATCTACTTGCGCTTGTAGATATTGATGCCGGATCCTCGATGCGTGACGATCCAGCAGAGCAGTCAAGGAGACCCAGACCCGGATCCCGGCCAGGATCCCCCTCGCCAGGACGAAGACCTGGCGGCTCTGCTCGAACGTCTCCTGGCCCAGGTGCCCGACAGGACACAGAAGGACCTGGCTGCCGAGGCCGGCATCTCCTACCCGACGCTGAACGCCTGGATGAACCGCACCCGCGGCACCTCACGCATCGATCCGGAGAAGCTGCGGGCCATGGTCGAGGTGTTCCGGCGCTGGGGCGTACGGACGACACCGAGGGAGTTCTTCGAGGCGGTCGGCCGCCCTGTGCCGGGACCCAGCGGGGACGAGCGTGAGGCCCGACTCCTCAAGCTTTACCGGCAATTGCCGGAGGCACGTCAACGTGCGCTGCTGAAGGACGCCGAGGCGATGCTTCAGGTCAGCCGCATCGGCTGAGGTCAGGGGCTCGTTTTCGGCCACCTGGTCGGCCCGCGGGCGCGTGCCGGGTGGGGCGGGCGCTTCCGGTGCGACGGGAGAATATGACGAAACTCCGCACGCACCCGACCGCCGTCGGTACCATCAAACAGCCGCTGACCTCCCGGAGCGGATCACTCCGTGCCGTAGTGCATCCCTGGGGAGACAGTTGTGTGCGTCCACATTTCCGTGACGGACGGTCTGGCGAGCATCGCAGTCTGGGACCCGGACGAGGTCAGCATCCGCGTCGCCAGAGGTGCCCCGGCGCGAGACGTGCTCCGGGAAGTCGCGGACATCCTCCTGATCGACCTGGGTGCCCCCGGCTCACGCGTCGGGCCCCTGCGCTGCTTCTGCGGCATGCACGTCGATCTTCCGCATGAACTCCTCCCCCGCGTGCTCACGGCCGAGGCCGGCTGAACCGGCTTCGCGACCTGAAAAGCAGGACCGCCCCCCGCCGTGTGACGCTGTGTCGCACGACGAAGGACGGTCGGGGGTTCTGCCGGGTCGCGTTACGCCGTCAGGCGCGCGATCGCCTCGTCCACCGTCAGCTCCTCGCGCTCACCCGTCCTGCGGTCCTTGAGCTCGACGACGCCCTCGGCGGCGCGCCGCCCGGCGACCAGGATCTGCGGTACACCGATCAGTTCCGAGTCCGTGAACTTGACGCCCGGCGAGACACCCGCACGGTCGTCGCACAGGACGCGCAGGCCGGCCGCGGACAGCTTCTCGGAGACGTCGAGGGCGAGTTCGGTCTGCAGGGCCTTGCCGGCGGCGACCACGTGCACGTCGGCCGGGGCGACCTCGGCGGGCCAGCACAGGCCCTTGTCGTCGGCGGTCTGCTCGGCGAGGGCCGCGACGGCGCGGGATACGCCGATGCCGTAGGAGCCCATGGTCACGCGGACCGGCTTGCCGTTCTGGCCGAGGACGTCGAGCTTCAGCGCATCCGCGTACTTGCGGCCCAGCTGGAAGATGTGGCCGATCTCGATGGCGCGGTCCAGCTTGAGGCCGGTGCCGCACTTCGGGCACGGGTCGCCCTCCTGGACGACCACGACGTCGACGTACTCGTCGACCTCGAAGTCACGGCCCGCGACGACGTTCTTCGCGTGCGTGCCCTCCTTGTTGGCGCCGGTGATCCAGGAGGTGCCGGGGGCCACGCGCGGGTCGGCGAGGTACTTGACCTTCTCGCCCAGGCCCTGCGGGCCGACGTAGCCGCGGACCAGGTCCGGGCGCCCCGCGAAGTCCGCCTCGGTGACCATCTCGACGACCGCGGGGGCGAAGTGCGCCTCGACCTTGTCCATGTCGACCTCGCGGTGACCGGGCACGCCGACCGCGACGATCTCGCCGTCGACCTTGACGAGGAGGTTCTTGAGCGTGGCCGACGCCTGGACGCCGAGGTGGGCGGCGAGGGTCTCGATGGTGGGGGTGTCGGGGGTCGGGATCTCTTCGAGGGCGGGCACGTCGCCGGCGTCCACCGACTTCAGCTCGTACGTGATCGCCTCGGTGTTCGCCGCGAAGTCGCAGTTCGGACAGTCGGCGAAGGTGTCCTCGCCGGCCTCGGCCGGGGCGAGGAACTCCTCGGACTTCGAGCCGCCCATGGCGCCCGCGGTGGCGGCGCAGATGCGGTAGTCGAGGCCGAGACGCTCGAAGACGCGCTGGTAGGCCTGGCGGTGCAGGGCGTAGGACTGGCCGAGGCCCTCGTCGTCGGTGTCGAAGGAGTAGGAGTCCTTCATCAGGAACTCACGGCCGCGCAGGATGCCGGCCCGCGGGCGGGCCTCGTCGCGGTACTTGTGCTGGATCTGGTAGAGGATGACCGGCAGGTCCTTGTAGGAGGACGCCTGGTCCTTCACCAGCAGGGTGAAGATCTCCTCGTGGGTCGGACCGAGCAGGTAGTCGCCGCCCTTGCGGTCCTTGAGGCGGAACAGCTCCTGGCCGTACTCGTCCCAGCGGCCCGTCGCGTCGTACGGCTCACGCGGCAGCAGCGCGGGGAGCAGCACTTCCTGGGCGCCGATGGCGTCCATCTCCTCGCGGACGATGCGCTCCACGTTGGCGAGGACCCGCTTGCCGAGGGGCAGCCACGACCAGATGCCGGCCGCGGTGCGGCGGACGTAGCCGGCGCGGACGAGCAGCTTGTGACTGAGGACCTCGGCGTCCGCCGGGTCGTCGCGCAGCGTCTTCGCCATCAACTGGGACATGCGCTGGACCGGTGCGTTCGCCATGGTTTCCGTACTCCTGCTGCGTAAGGGTTATGGCAGGAGGTTAGCCGGGCGGGACGGGGCGGTGGAAATCGGTTAGCGGTGGCGGAGCGGGAGCGGGGCGCCCATCACGGCGTACGGCTTCGGGGCGCTCGGGAAGAGGACCTGGCGGGCGAGGTCCTGATAGCCGAGGGAGCGGTAGAGGCCGCGGGCCGGGCTTTCCACGTCGATCGCCGACAGGATCGAGCGGGGTTCGGCGGCGCCGTCCGTGATCCTGGTGATCAGGGAACGGCCGACGCCGCGGTTCTGGTAGCCCGGGTGGACGTGGAGTTCCGTGATGACGAAGGAGTGGTCGAGCCAGTCGTCGCAGCCCTGGGCCCGGAGGTAGGGCTCCACGATCGTGGACCACCAGTGGGTGCGGTCGTTCGGCATGCCGTAGACGAATCCGATGAGGCGCCCGCCGCTGGTGGCGCCGAGGGCCCTTGCGCCCGGGTAGGTCATGTGGCGCAGGACGATCTGGCGGCGTACGGCCACCTCGTCGGGACCGAGGCCGAACGCCACGGCTTGGACTGCGAGGGCCTCGTCGACGTGGGTGGCGAGGTCCAGGGGGCCGATCACGATGTCGTCTGGTTGGCGGCGGTGTGCGTGACCGGGAAGGCGCATGTGGGGAGCCTACAGGGGGGTTCGCGCTGAATTCCGGGTGCGGCATCCGTGGTTGCTCGCGCCCACGCGGCGGAGCCGCACATCGATAGGGCCCCGCGCCCCCAAGGGCGTTGTCGCGCCGTTGCTCGGACGCAAAGGCCCTCAGAACAGGACGCTCATGAACGCGCCGGTCTCCTGGAAGCCCACCCTGTGGTACGTCCGTCGCGCCGCCGTGTTGAAGTCGTTCACGTAGAGGCTCACCACCGGGGCGACGTCCGCCAGGGCGTAGCGCAGTACCGCCGCCATGCCGGGGGCCGCCAGGCCCTGGCCCCGGTACTCGGGGGCCACCCAGACGCCCTGGATCTGGCAGGCCCTGCTCGTCGCGGCGCCGATCTCGGCCTTGAAGACGACCTTGCCGTTGTGGTCGAGGCGGGCGAAGGAACGGCCGGAGCCGACGAGTTCGGCGACCCGGGCCTGGTAGAGGAGGCCGCCGTCGCCGGCCAGCGGGGAGACGCCGACCTCCTCGGTGAACATCGCCACGCACGCCGGCATGATCGTCTCCATCTCGTCCTTGCGGATGCGGCGGACGTACGGATCCGGAGCGATGTCGGTCGGCAAGCGGTCGGTGACCATCAGGGGCTGGTGGGCGCGGACGTCACGGGCCGGACCCCAGCTGGGTTCCAGCAGGCGCCAGAGCTGGGCGGTGGAGTCGGCGGGGCCGACGATGGAGGAGCAGCGGCGGCCTGCCCGCCGGGCCCGGTCGGCGAACGCCCGTACCGCTCGTGGACCCGCGCAGATCGGGACGAGGTTGGCGCCCGCGTAGCACAGGGAGGTGAGCATGCCGCCCTCGTACCAGCCCCACATCTCGCCGCCGAGGCGCCACGGGTCGAGGCCGGCGATCTGGACGCGGGACGTCACGAAGGCGTTCGTGACCGGCTCGCGGTCGAGTACGGCGAGCGCGGCGTCCAGGTCGCTCGGTTCGAGCACCCGTGAGGTGGTCTGGGTCAACACGTACGGGGCCTCACGCTGGGGTTCTGCTGGTCCCCGCACTGTACCTGCGGAAGCTTTGACGCGCCGCCGCTTGGCTGCGCCGCTGGGCCGGGCGCCTATGAGCTCGGGGCGCTGGGGAGAATGGCGACTGCGGGTGGGTGGGGGCTGGCCGCGCAGTTCCCCGCGCCCCTGGGGCCCGCGGCCCCCCAAAGCCGTCCGGCGTTTGAGGACGAGGCCCGTTCAGGGCCGAAGCGGGGGTCTGGAGGCCGCAGGCCCTCAGGGACGGGACGCGTAGGGGCGGCGGGGGCGAGAAACCTCTCAGCCCGCCACCGCCACCGACGGCTCGCCGCTGGCCACGCCGTCCGCCTCCATCTGTTCGGCCAGCTTCATGGCCTCCTCGATGAGGGTCTCGACGATCTTGGACTCGGGGACGGTCTTGATGACCTCGCCCTTGACGAAGATCTGGCCCTTGCCGTTGCCGGAGGCGACACCGAGGTCGGCCTCGCGGGCCTCGCCGGGGCCGTTCACGACGCAGCCCATGACGGCTACGCGGAGCGGAACCTCCATGCCCGTGAGGCCTGCCGTGACCTCCTCGGCGAGCTTGTAGACGTCGACCTGGGCGCGGCCGCAGGACGGGCAGGAGACGATCTCCAGGCCGCGCTGCCTGAGGTTCAGGGACTCCAGGATCTGGTTGCCGACCTTGACCTCCTCGACCGGCGGGGCCGAGAGGGACACGCGGATGGTGTCGCCGATGCCCTGGGAGAGCAGGGCGCCGAAGGCCACGGCCGACTTGATCGTGCCCTGGAAGGCCGGGCCCGCCTCCGTCACACCGAGGTGGAGGGGGTAGTCGCACTGGGCGGCCAGCTGCCGGTAGGCCTCGACCATCACGACCGGGTCGTTGTGCTTGACCGAGATCTTGATGTCGCGGAAGTCGTGCTCCTCGAAGAGGGACGCCTCCCACAGGGCCGACTCGGCGAGCGCCTCGGGCGTGGCCTTGCCGTACTTCTGGAGCAGACGGCGGTCCAGCGAGCCGGCGTTGACGCCGATGCGGATCGGGGTGCCGTGGTCCTTCGCGGCCCGCGCGATCTCCTTGACCTTGTCGTCGAACTGCTTGATGTTGCCCGGGTTCACACGGACCGCCGCACAGCCGGCCTCGATCGCCGCGAACACGTACTTCGGCTGGAAGTGGATGTCCGCGATCACCGGGATCTGGGACTTGCGGGCGATCGTCGCGAGGGCGTCGGCGTCGTCCTGCGTCGGGCAGGCCACGCGCACGATCTGGCAGCCGGAGGCCGTGAGCTCCGCGATCTGCTGGAGAGTGGCGCCGATGTCGGACGTACGCGTCGTCGTCATCGACTGGACCGAGACCGGCGCGTCTCCGCCGACCGCCACGGTGCCGACCTGGATCTGGCGGCTCCGCCGGCGCTCGGCGAGCCTGGTCGGAACGGACGGCATGCCGAGAGAAATCGCAGTCATCTGCTGTGCAACCCCAAGTCGTGGATCAAGATCCGGTCCCGTCAGCAGCGGGCTCCAGGCTTCGAGATTACGGCACGAGGGCTCAACCCAGCACATCACAGCCCGTAAACCCACTCAATGGAAGGCGGCCCGGGACATACGATCCCGGGCCGCCTCGAACTCCATGTGACTAGGAGATTCTGACTGGGTTAACCACGTCCGCCACCAGCACGAGCAGCGTGAAGCAGACGAAGATCCCGGCCACCACGTAGGCCACCGGCATCAGCTTCGCCACATCGAACGGACCGGGATCGGGGCGGCGCAGCACCTTCGCCGTGTTGCGGCGCAGCGACTCCCACAGGGCGCCCGCGATATGGCCGCCGTCGAGCGGCAGCAGCGGGAGCATGTTGAAGAGGAAGAGGGAGAGGTTGAAGCCGGCCAGGAGGAAGACGAACGTGGCCAACTGCTGCGAGGCCGGGATGTCCAGCGTCGCGATCTCACCGCTCACCCTCGCCGCGCCCACGATGCCCATCGGGGAGTCCGGTTCGCGCTCGCCGTCGCCGAAGGCGGCGTCCCACAGGGCGGGGACCTTGGAGGGCAGGGCGATGAGGGAGTCGACGGCCTCGCCGACCCGGTCGCTCATCCAGGTCACCGAGTCGCCGAAGTCCTGTTTGACGACGCCGGTGGCGGCGCTGAAGCCGAGGAAGCCGGCTTGGACGTAGTCGTCCTTGACGTAGGCCCCGCTCGCGTCCTTCTTCACGACCCAGTTGGTGGCGATCTTCGCGTGCAGTGTCAGTTCCTCGCCCTTGCGGTCGACGACGATCGGGACGTCCTTGCCGGCGCTTTCGCGGATGAGGTCGGAGAGGGCGTTCCAGTCCTCGGTCCGTACCCCGCCGAAGGAGACGATCTTGTCGCCGGCCTTCATGCCGGCCGCCGCGGCCGGGGACTTGTCGTCGGACGCCTTGCAGTCCTCGCGCTTCTCGGTCTGCGCGATGACGCACTGGGAGACCGAGCTGACCGTGGTCGTCTGCTGCTGGATGCCGAAGCCCATCAGCACGGTGAGGAACAGCGCCACCGCGAGGATGAGGTTCATGAAGGGGCCCGCGAACATCACGATGACCCGCTTCCACGGCTTGCGCGTGTAGAAGAGGCGGGTCTCGTCACCCGGCTTGAGCTCCTCGAACGCGGCCGAGCGGGCGTCCTCGATCATGCCGCGCCAGGGGGATGTGGAGCGGGCCTCCAGGCGGCCGTCCGGTCCCGGCGGGAACATGCCGATCATGCGGATGTAGCCACCGAACGGGATCGCCTTGATGCCGTACTCGGTTTCGCCCTTGTTCCGCGACCAGATGGTGGGGCCGAAGCCGACCATGTACTGCGGCACGCGGATGCCGAACAGCTTGGCCGTGGACAGGTGGCCCAGCTCGTGCCAGGCGATCGAGGCGAGCAGCCCGACCGCGAACAGCACTATGCCGAGGATGAACATCAGGGTCGTCATGCACGGGCCTCCGCCGTGTGTGCCGCCAGTTCCTGTGCCCGCCTGCGGGCCCAGGTCTCCGCTTCGAGGACGTCCGCGACGGTGAGCGAAGTTCCCCCGCGCGGGGTGCCGTGCTCCTCCACCACCCGGGTCACGGTCTCCATGATCCCGTTGAACGGCAGTGCGCCGGCCCGGAAGGCCTCCACGCACTCCTCGTTTGCCGCATTGAACACCGCCGGTGCCGTGCCCGCGAGCTCGCCCACGTGACGCGCCAGGTTGACCGAGGGGAACGCGTCGTTGTCGAGCGGGAAGAACTCCCACGTCGACGCCTTGCTCCAGTCGAACGTCGGCGCGGCGTCCGGGATGCGCTCCGGCCAGCCGAGGCCGATGGCGATCGGCCCGCGCATGTCGGGGGGCGTCGCCTGCGCGATCGTGGAACCGTCGGTGAACTCAACCATCGAGTGAACATACGACTGGGGATGCACGACCACCTCAATGCGGTCGAAGGAAATGTCGTAGAGGAGGTGCGCCTCGATGACCTCCAGGCCCTTGTTGACGAGGGTCGCGGAGTTGATCGTGATGACCGGGCCCATGGCCCAGGTGGGGTGGGCGAGGGCGTCCTCCACGGTCACTTGGGCCAGATCCGCCTTCGAACGGCCCCGGAACGGCCCCCCGGACGCCGTGACGACCAGCTTCCGTACGTCTGCCCTCGTCCCGGACGCCAGCGCCTGGAACAGGGCCGCGTGCTCGGAGTCGACCGGGATGATCTGCCCGGGTTTGGCGAGCGCCTTGACCAGCGGGCCGCCGACGATCAGGGACTCCTTGTTGGCGAGCGCGAGCGTGCGGCCCGCCTCCAGGGCGGCGAGGGTGGGGGCGAGGCCGATGGAGCCGGTGATGCCGTTCAGGACGGTGTGGCAGTCGGATGCGGCGACCTGGGTGGCCGCCTCCGGTCCCGCGAGGATCTCGGGGAGCGGCTCCCCCGTGCCGTACTGGGCCTTCAGGGCCTCGCGCAGCGCCGGTACGACGTCCTCGCGGGCGACCGCGACGGTCCGCGCCTTCAGCCGGTACGCCTGCTCGGCGAGGAGGGCGACCCGGCCGCCGTTGGCGGACAGGGCGGTGACCCGGAACCGGTCGGGGTTGCGCAGCACGAGGTCGATGGCCTGGGTGCCGATCGAGCCGGTGGAGCCGAGGATCACCACGTCCTTGGGGCCGTCGCCCGCTACGGGGTCGTAGACCAGATGCGGGTCGGCGAGTGGGGCTGGACTGTCGCTCATTCCCCCATTGTGGCCGGACGGACTGACAGGGAGGACAGGGCGTCCCCCTCAGGCGGGTAACAGGATGGTGAGGGGTCACTGCGGGCGGTGACCCCTCACCAGGACGTCACCTGATCGGCCGGTGCACGTTCTCCCGCTCGCTCGGGCCCGGCGTCGCGTCGGCGATCCAGGGGGCGCCGTCGTCCGACGGGTCGACGATGCCCTGCTCCAGCCACTCGTACGTGCCCGACATCACGCCCTTGACGACCTTGCGGTCGAGGTCGTCGGTGTTGGACCACAGGCGGCCGAAGAGTTCCTCGATCCGCAGGCGGGCCTGCTGGCAGAAGGCGTCGGCGAGTTGGTAGGCCTCGCGGCCGTGCTCGCCCTGGCCGCGCAGGTGCTCGGCGCGGACACAGACGGCGCTCATGGCGAACAGCTCGGCGCCGATGTCGACGACCCGGCCCAGGAAGCCCTGCTTGGTCTCCATGCGGCCCTGCCAGCGGGACATGCCGTAGAAGGTGGAGCGGGCGAGTTTGCGGGACGTGCGTTCGACGTAGCGAAGGTGCGGGGAGAGGTCGACGCCGCGTTTGAACTCACCGTACGAATACGGCAGTTGCCCCTGGCCGGCGACCAGCTTCGGCAGCCACTTGGCGTAGAAGACGCCGGCGTTCGCGCCTGCCTTCGCCTTGTCCTGGAGGGACTTGTCGGGGTCGATGAGGTCACCGGCGACCGACAGGTGGGCGTCGACGGCCTCGCGGGCGATCAGCAGGTGCATGATCTCCGTCGAGCCCTCGAAGATGCGGTTGATGCGCAGGTCGCGCAGGACCTGCTCGGCGGCGACCGGGCGCTCGCCGCGGGCCCTGAGCGACTCGGCCGTCTCGAAGCCGCGGCCGCCGCGGATCTGGATCAGTTCGTCGGCGATCGTCCAGGCCATCTCGGAGGCGTAGAGCTTGGCGAGGGCGCCTTCGATGCGGATGTCGTTGCGGTCCTCGTCGGCCATCTGCGAGGCGAGGTCGGTGACGGCCTCCAGGGCGAAGGTGGTGGCCGCGATGAAGGAGATCTTCGAGCCGACGGCCTCGTGGTGGGCGAGCGGCTTGCCCCACTGCTCGCGGGCCGCGGACCATTCGCGGGCGATCTTCAGGCACCACTTGCCGGCGGCGACGCAGGACGCGGGCAGGGACAGCCGTCCGGTGTTCAGCGTGGTGAGCGCGATCTTCAGGCCGGCGCCCTCGGGGCCGATGCGGTTGGCGGCGGGGACGCGGACCTGGTGGAAGCGGGTGACGCCGTTCTCGATGCCGCGCAGGCCCATGAAGGCGTTGCGGTTCTCGACGGTGATGCCCGGCGAGTTGGTCTCCACCACGAAGGCGGTGATGCCGCCCTTGTGGCCCTCGGACTTCGGCACCCGGGCCATGACGACGAGGAGGTCGGCGACCACGCCGTTGGTCGTCCACAGCTTGACCCCGTCGAGGACGTAGTCGTCCCCGTCGGGTACGGCGGAGGTGGCCAGGCGCGCCGGGTCGGAGCCCACGTCGGGCTCGGTCAGCAGGAAGGCGCTGATGTCGGTGCGGGCGCAGCGCGGCAGGAACCGTTCCTTCTGCTCCGGGGTGCCGAACAATTTGAGCGGCTGCGGTACGCCGATCGACTGATGGGCGGAGAGCAGCACGCCGATCGCGGGGGACGCCGAGCCGGCCAGGGTGAGGGCCTTGTTGTAGTAGACCTGGCCGAGGCCGAGCCCGCCGTACTTGGTGTCGATCTTCATGCCGAAGGCGCCGATTTCCTTCAGCCCGTCGATCACGTCGTCGGGGATGCGGGACTCGCGCTCGATGAGGGCGCCGTCGACCTTCGTCTCGACGAAGTCGCGGAGCTTGGCGAGGAACTCCTCGCCGCGCTGGGCGGCCTCGTCGGTGGGCATCGGGTGGGGGTGGATGAGGTCGAGGCGGAAGCGGCCCAGGAACAGTTCCTTGGCGAAGCTGGGCTTGCGCCAGTCCTGCTGCCGGGCCTCCTCCGCCACCTGACGTGCCTCACGCTCAGTGACAGTGGGCTTCGTGGGTGCTGCGGACATGAGGCTCACCTCGCCGTGAATCGGGATCATGGGCCGTTTGGTTACCGACGGGTGCTACCCGATCGTATGTACCCGATTACGGGCGGGGCCACCACCCTGCGCGCGTCCGTTCAGCCGATGTTGACGGAGTACGCCTCGGTGTCCAGACAGTCGGCACCCCGGGAAAGGGCGCGGTCAGAGATGTTGCGGCGACAGGGCCGTCCGGGGGACGGTGCCCCTGGAGAGAAAAGCTGTCGAAGCGCTTCGACAACCTATGGACACCCGGCCTCGCCAGAGCTAGTGTCAAATCACCCTCACACCGCCCCCCGTACGCATCGGCGCACTGTCGAAGCGCTTCACAAGAGCTTGGAGAGCTGGATGGTCACCCTCGCCGAGGTCGCCCAGCACGCCGGAGTCTCGGCGAGCACGGTGAGCTATGTCCTCAGTGGCAAGCGGTCCATCTCCACGACCACCCGGCACCGGGTCGAGCAGAGCATCCGCGAACTCGGCTACCACCCGAACGCGGGAGCCCGTGCCCTTGCCAGCAGCAGGTCGAACATCATCGCGCTGATGATCCCGCTGCGCACCGACATGTATGTGCCGGTGATGATGGAGATCGCCATCGCGGTGGCCACCACGGCCCGCACGCACGGCTACGACGTGCTGCTGCTGACCGGCGAGGAGGGCCCCGACGCGGTGCGCCGCGTCACCGGCAGCGGGCTCGCCGACGCGATGATCCTGATGGACGTCCAGCTGGACGACGAGCGGCTGCCGCTGCTGCGCGGCACCGACCAGCCGTCCGTACTGATCGGGCTGCCCGCCGACACCTCCGGGCTGACCTGCGTCGACCTCGACTTCAAGGCGACCGGCGCGCTGTGCGTGGAGCATCTGGCGACGCTGGGGCATCGCGACATCGCTGTCATCGGCGAGGCGCCGGCCGTCTATGAACGGCACACCGGTTTCGCGGAGCGCACCCTCGACGGACTGCGGCTGCGTTCCCAGGAGTTGGGGCTCCGGCTGCTGCACCGGCCGTGCGAGGGCGGGTACGACGCGATGGCCGTCACCCTCGCCCGCATTCTCGACGAACGCCCCGGCACCACCGGGTTCGTCGTGCAGAACGAGTCGGCGGTCGAGCCGCTGCTCGCCCTGCTGCGCCAGCAGGGCCGTGCCGTGCCCGAGGACGTGTCGGTCATCGGCATCTGCCCCGACCAGGTGGCCACCCAGGCCTCGGTGCGGCTGACATCCGTCTCCATTCCCGCGCAGGAGATGGGCCGGCACGCCGTGGAGCAGCTGGCCGCCAAGCTCGACGGGCGCGGCAGCGACGAAGTCCTGCTGATCGCGCCCGAGTTGACGGTCCGGGCGAGCACGGGCCCGGCGCCGTCCGCCGCCCGCTGACAGGCGGCCCCGCCGCCCCACCGACCGCTTCACCGCCGTGCCCTCGCCGGGCACCGCCATGTCTGCACTCGCTGCCCTCCTGAGGAGCACACCTCGTGAATCAGCATGCCGAAAACCAGCCCCAGCCAGGCACGGTCAGCCTCGCGCAGTCGTCCCCGACCGTCGGCACGTTCCGCGAACGGGACGGCGCGCTGGAGTGGAGCGGCCGCCAGGAGACCGTACGCGTCGAGCCGTGGGGTCCGGACGCGGTCCGGGTACGTGCCCGGCTGGGCGGCCCGGTCCTCGACGGACTGCCGGGCGCGCTCCTGGAGGCCGCCCCGCCCACCGAGTCCGCAGTCAAGATCGAGGACGGGCTGGGCAGGCTGACGGTCGGCGGGCTGACCGTCGAGGTCGACGCCGAGGGCCTGATCCGCTTCCTGCGCACCGAGGACTCCACCGAGCTCCTCGCAGAGGCACGCGCCCACTTCTGGTGGCCCGGCCCGCGTCTCTACACCGCTGTCGGCACCGGCCACCATCGCCTGGAGCAGCGCTTCGCCGCGTACGACGACGAGAAGCTGTACGGCCTGGGCCAGCACCAGCACGGGCGGTTCGACCAGAAGGGCCTGGTCCTCGACCTCGTCCAGCGCAACGCCGAGGTCGGCATCCCGGTGCTGTCCTCCAGCCGCGGCTACACCCTGCTGTGGAACAACCCGGCGATCGGCCGCGTGGAGCTCGCGCACAACGGCACCCGGTGGGTCGCCGACTCGGCCCGGCAGATCGACTACTGGATCACCGCCGGCGGCCCGGCCGACGGCCAGCGGCGCTACAGCGCGGTGACGGGCCGTACGCCGATGCTGCCGGAGTGGGCGGCGGGCTTCTGGCAGTGCAAGCTGCGCTATCGCACGCAGGACGAACTCCTCTCGGTGGCGCGGGAGTACAAGCGCCGGGGCCTGCCCCTGTCGGCGATCGTCTGCGACTTCTTCCACTGGACGCACCTCGGCGACTGGAAGTTCGATCCGGCGGAGTGGCCCGACCCGGCGGCCATGGTCCGTGAACTGGAGGAACTGGGCGTCAAGTTGGTGGTCAGCGTCTGGCCGTCGGTGTCGCCGCTGAGCGAGAACCACGCCGTGATGGAGCAGCGCGGCTACTTCATCGGCACCCAGTACGGCCCGATGGCACACGCCGACTGGCCCGACAAGGAGGTGGCCTCCACGGTCCAGGTGGCCTTCTACGACGCCACGAACCCGGACGCGCGTGAATTCGTGTGGTCGAAGGTGCGCGACAACTACCTTGTTCCGTACGGCATCACGGCCTTCTGGCTGGACGCCTGCGAGCCGGAGCTGAAGCCGGGCTTCCAGGAGAACCTGCGCTACTGGACGGGTCCGGGCCTGGAGGTCGGCAACAGCTATCCGGCCGAGAACTCCCGCACCTTCCACGAGGGCCTGCGGGCGCAGGGCGAGGAGGTCATCACCCTCAACCGCTCGGCGTGGGCGGGCAGTCAGCGCTACGGAGCCGCCCTGTGGTCCGGCGACATCGGCACCGACTTCGCGACCCTGCGCCGCCAGCTCGCCGCCGGCCTCAACACCGCGCTGTCCGGCATCCCCTGGTGGAACACGGACATCGGCGGCTTCCACGGCGGCGATCCGGACGACCCGGCGTACCGCGAGGTCATGGTCCGCTGGTTCCAGTTCGGCGCGCTGTCCCCGCTGATGCGGCTGCACGGCTTCCGCGACCCGGGCACGCCGCTCGGCCCGGAGATGACCGGCGGCCCGAACGAGGTGTGGTCGTACGGCGAGCAGGCCGCCCCGATCCTGGAGAAGTACCTGCGGCTGCGCGAGCGCCTCAAGCCGTACGTCCTGGAGGTCATGCGCGAGGCCCACGAGGAGGGCCTGCCGGTGATGCGGCCGCTGTTCCTGGAGTTCCCGGACGACCCGGCGGCCTGGTCGGTCGACGACGCCTACCTCTTCGGCCGCGACCTGCTGGTCGCCCCGGTGCTGACGGCGGGCGCGACGACGTGGACGACGTACCTCCCGGCGGGCGCGCGCTGGACGGACGCGTGGACCGGGGAGGCGTACGAGGGCGGTGCGACCGTGACGGTCGACGCCCCGCTGGACCGCATCCCGCTGTTTCTGCGGGACGGGGCACGGCTGCCCGTAGCGGAGTAGCCGTGCCGGAGGGGGTGGCCGGACGGTGGAGGTCTACCGGTCACCCCCTCGGCCTCTTGCCCAACTGGCCTTTCCAGCACGTCAGTTCATCGGGATAGAGTCGCGGCGTGTCCTCGCCTCCGCTCGCCCTCACTCTCGCCAACCAGCTGCTGCGGCCGGGCTTCGGATCCCGTCGCGGTCCCGACCGGGTCTTCGACCGGATCGTCGTGGAGACGGGAGAGGCGAAGGGGGACCGGCAGTTCGTCGACGACTTCCGGTTGCTGCTGGGCTGGTGGGCCAAGGCCGAGAACCTCACACCGGTCGGCTGGCAGTCCGCGCAGGTCTTCGTGCGCCGGCATCTCGCCAACCGAGCGCGGGTGCGTGGGCTGATCGCCGAGCACCCGGAGATCGAGCGGGAACCGATCGAGAAGCCGGTCTTCGTCGTGGGCCTGCCCCGCACCGCGACCACGGTGACGCACTCCGTGCTGTCGCTCTCGCCCGAGCACCGCGGTCCCCTGCTGTGGGAGCTCCTCACCCCCGGCCTGGAGCCGTCGCCCCGCGAGCGCCGGAAGGCGGTCACGGCGGGCCGCCGCATGGTCCAGGGAACCAACCTGTTCGCACCGCGCTTCCGCGACATCCACGCGATGGCCGCCGAGGGACCGGAGGAGTGCACCTTCGCCTTGCCGCACGCCCTGATGCCGCTGTCGCAGGTGCTGCTACCGGAGTACGTGCAGTGGTACCGCGCGCGGGACTTCACCGACGACTACCGGTACCTCAAGCAGGTGTTCCAGGTCCTGCAGTACGGCCGTCCGAGGCGTCGCTGGATCCTCAAGTCCCCGCTGCACCTGGGCAACCTCGACGCTCTGCACGCGGTGTTCCCGGACGCCACGATCGTGTGGTGCCACCGCGATCCGGTGACCGCCGTGGCCTCCTTCTGCAGCCTGATCGAGCACGGCATGGCCGTCAGCACCCGCCCCCTCGACCTGCACGGCATCGGCGCCACCTGGTCCGGCCTGCTGAGCCGTGCCATGCGACGCGGCCTCGCTGCCCGTGCCGCCCTCCCCCGCGAGGCGGTGGTGGACGCCCCGTACTCCTGGCTCGGCGCCGAGCCCGCCACGGGTGCCCCGAAGCTCTACGACGCGGTCGGCGCCCGCTGGACCGACGCCGAGGCCGCCCGGCTGGCCGGTGCCGTCGCCCGCCCGAAGGGCACCCGGCCGCACCGCTACGACCTGGCCCGCTACGGCCTGACCCGCGCCGAGGTCGAGGACGCCTTCGCGGACTACAACGTGCTGCGGGCCGAGGTCGACCGCGCCTGAGGCGGGACGCGGACCGGCCCCGGCCCTGCTGACAGGTCAGCTGCTGCTGACGGTCAGGTTGTTGGTGGCGAAGTCGAGCCCGCCGGACGACGAGGTGATCTCGTAGCCGAACTGCACGTCACCGATGGTCTCGCTGCTGGACATCCAGCCCTTGGTGTTGGCGATCCAGCTGAGGATCGGCTTGATGTCCACGCTGCCCGAGGTGGAGTCGGACGTCCGCAGGAACGAGAAGACCTCGTTCGCGCCGTTGCTGCCCTTGTAGACGGTCCAGGTGTGACCGCCGAGCGTGACGTTGCCCTGCGAGGTGCCGAGCGGGCCGACGGCACCGTTGTAGTTGACCCAGAGCATGATCTCGTAGTCGTAGTCGGTGTCCCAGATGTCGTACGACGTGTTGTACGCGCCGGACGACGGAACGGTGACGTTGTAGCTGCTGGTGAGCGAGCCGAGGGAGGCGATCGTCTTGTTGATCACCTTCTTGGAGTTGGGGTAGGACTTGATGCCGCCGGTGCCCGGGTGATTGGCCCAGACGCCCCAGTTGGTACCGGAGTTGGCCCAGATGCACTGGCTGCCGGCGCCTGAGCCCCAGATGTTGTTGTAGAGCGTGTAGCCGTTCAGGCTGGTGTTGCCCCACTGGTCGCAGGAGTTCCAGACGGCGGCCGAGGCGGGGGCGGAGGCGAGGCCGACGGTGGCGCCGAGGGCCATCGCCGGGGCCAGCACGGCCATGCTGATCTTGCGCAGTGCGGTCTTTGCCATGGTGTCCCTTTCCATGGGTGGGGGGAGTTGCGGGGGTTACCACGCCCCGAGGCCGAGGACGTGGTCTTCTCCGGCGACGAGGTCGAGCGGTCGTGCGTCGCCGTTGCCGGAGGAAGTCCGGAGTTCGATACGGACGGTGCGGGACGGCTTCAGGACCGCGATGGCTCCCTCGGGCGTCCAGGTCAGGTCGACCTCCGCGCCGAACCGGGTGCGCACACCCCGAAGCCGGCCCTCGGGGAGGGTGGGCGGCAGCGCGGGCAGCAGGACCAGCCGGTGCGGGGTCGACTGCACGAGCATCTCGATCAGTACGGCGGGCAGCGTGTGCGCGGCGTCCGCGTTGTAGACGTCGCGGTCCGGGTAGTGGGCGCTCATCAGGGAGGCGTGGAAGAAGTCGCCGCCCAGGACCTGGTCGAGGGCCTGGGCGACCCGCTCACCGTCCCTGAGGCGGGCCGCGACGAGGGCGTGGTGGAGATGGCCGTGCGCGGAGTCGTTCTCGGTGCCGCGCAGTTCGAGTGCGCGGTGGGCGGCCGTCGCGAGGTCCGGCGTGTCGTACGGGGTGATCTCGTCGAGCGGCCAGACACCGTAGAGGTGGCTGAGGTGGCGGTGGTCGTAGGTGTCCTGCAGGCCGGGCCAGGCCCATTCGGCGAGGGCACCGTCGGCGTTGATCCGGTGCGGAGGGAGGCGCTCGGCGAGGGCGCGCCAGCGGTCGGCGTCCGGGGTGCCGGAGTGGTGGTCGGCCGCCGTCAGCAGGGCGTGGCGGGCGGCCGACAGGTCCATGGCGGCGTTGAGAGTGCCCCAGCTCGCGTTCGCCGGGCGGTTCTCGGGTGAGTATGAGGGGACGACGATCAGGCGGCCGTCGCTGTCGGTGCGGGTGAGGAAGTCCTCGTAGAACCGGGCGACTTCGGTGAGGGCGGCGGCCGTGCGCGGGTCACGCTCGCCGCGGGTCTCGTCGTGGTCGACGAGCGGCTTGAGCAGCCAGTCGGCGCCCGCTGTCCACAGGTGCAGG
Source organism: Streptomyces sp. R11 (assembly GCF_041051905.1). Lineage (NCBI taxonomy): Bacteria > Bacillati > Actinomycetota > Actinomycetes > Kitasatosporales > Streptomycetaceae > Streptomyces > Streptomyces sp. R11. The sequence continues at coordinate 6,643,450 of NZ_CP163432.1, read as the reverse complement.
GGGTATTCGCGGCTGAAGTGGTAGATGTGCCCGGACTCGCCGTCGGTGTGGGCGGGAGCTACGACGCCACGGCTGCCGAAGATCGCTCGGGCGTTGTCCCGCCAGTGGTCCAACTGGCCGTGGACGAGGGCGGCATGGGCCTCGGTCACCTCCGGGAGGGCCGCCGCGGCGGCCGACGCGGTCTGGAGGTTGAGGTTGGCGTCGGTGGTGAACGCGCCCGACCAGGCCGTGTTCCAGTCGCCGGTCCACAGGCCGGTCAGCCGGGGCGGCAGCACTCCGGAGGCGGAGAGGAGGTGGTAGCGGCCGGCCGCGAAGAGGCGTTCCAGGAGGGCGGGGCTCTTCGGGCGGCTCAGCAGGTCCGAGCCGGGAAGGGCCCGTTCGTCGGCGCGGGCGCCGAGGTCGAGCCCGGCGCGGAGGTAGGCGGGGCGGTGCAGATCGGTGTGGCCGGTGAGGAGGCGGTCGTACGGGTCCTCGTCGCCGTCGGGCAGCAGGGCGCGCAGCGCATGTGCCTCGGCGAGGGCGTCCAGCTCTCCGGTGTGGCGCCGGACGCGGGTGAGGAGCAGCAGCGAACGGGCGTTCTGGATGCGCAGGCCCGGCAGTGAGGTGCGGGTGCCGCCGCCTGTGACCACGGCGAGGGTGACTCCGGTGTACGCGCGGTCACTGCCGGGGTAACGGGCGCGCAGGGTGAGGAGCGCGCCCTCGGGGGTGAGGACGGCACTGTGCCCGACCGCCAAGCCGTGTGGGGCGCCCGGAAGTTGGTGATCCAGGGTGACGTCGACCGTGAGACCGGGTTCGGTGACGTGCTGGACGATGACGTCGTCGGCGCGGGAGACGAAGACCTGGCTCCGCCAACCGCCGCCCTCGGCCGTGCAGACGCCGGTGGTGAAGTCGACCCGGCGGCGGTAGTCGCCGTGCTCCGCGACGGCCGGGCGGCGCAGTCGCAGCTGGAAGGCGGGGTGGAAGGGCTGTACCCACTGCAGCCCGCGCCCGTCGGTGAAGTGCTCGGCTGCGGTGACGTCCCCGGCGAGCAGCCGGTCCTGGAGGTGCGGAAGGTCGGCGGCGAGGGCGGGCGGACGGGCGTGTTCGGCCCCGTTGGGGCGGACCAGGGTGTGGTGGTTGACGATGACCCGGTCGGCGTTCGGATCGCCGAACGCCATGACGCCGTGTCGGCCGTTCCCGCTCAGGAAGGCGTCCTCCCAGCGGGTGGCGGGAGCGGGCTCCCAGGTGCCGTGCACCGGCCCGCTCATGAGGCGGCCTCCAGTACGGCGACCCCGTACCGCCCCAGCTCCACCGAGTCGGTGACGTCCGTGCCGGTCAGCAGGTCGCGGTGGCGGCCGGGCACGGGCACGGTGGCCGCGTCGCGCCCGTGGTTCAGAAGGAACAGCAGCCCGCCCCGTCGTACCGCCTCCACTCCTGCCGGAAGTCCGGTGAGTGTCGGTCGTACACCCGCCCCCGTCGCGATGCCGGCGAGCAGTGTGCGCAGCGCGTGCGGCTCGGGGAGGGTGGAGACGTACCAGGCGCGCCCCTTGCGCAGGACGGCGGGCAGTCCGTCCAGCTCGCCGCCCTTGTAGGGCGTCACGGCGTCCACGTCGTCCGCCGCCTCGATCTCCTCGGACCACAGGGTGCCGTGGAAGCCCTCGACGTCGGCCTGCTCCCCCGCGTCGAGCGGCCACCATTCGTGCAGCGTGCGGATGCCGAACAGCTCGCGCAGCCGTACGTCCATGCCGCCGGGGCGGACGCGGTCGTCCTCGTCGGCGACGCCGGTCTGGAAGCCGGCGACGAGGGTGCCGCCGTTGTCGACGTAGGCCACGAGGTGGTCGATGGCCGCGTCCGTCATCAGGTACAGCTGGGGGACGACGACCAGCTTGTAGGCGGACAGGTCGTGCTCGGGGTGGGCGAAGTCCGCGACGGTGTGCGCCTCCCAGAGGGCGCGGTGCCAGGCACGGACGACCTGCGGGTAGTCGACCTCGCAGGACAGCCGGCCGTCCTGCCGACTCGCCCACCAGGCGTTCCAGTCGAGGAGTACGGCGACCTCGGCGGCCTCGACCCGGGTGTCGGCCACCTTCTCGCCCAGCAGCGCCAGTTCGGCGCCGATCCGCTTGACCTCCTGGTACGTACGGCCGTGCTCGCCCGCGTGGCTGACCATCCCCGAGTGGAACTTCTCCGAGCCCTGCCGGGACTGCCGCCACTGGAAATAGCACACGGCGTCGGCGCCGCGGGCCACGGCCTGGAGGGACCACAGGCGGTTGAGTCCGGCGGGCTTGGGGTGGTTGACCCCGCGCCAGTTGACCGGCCCGGCCGCCTGCTCCATGACCGTCCAAGGGCCGCCGCGGGCCTGCGAGCGGGTCATGTCATGGATGAGCGCGCCGTACTGCCCGCCGAACGGATCGCGCGGATCCGGGTAGATGTCGACCGAGACGACGTCCTCCCGCTCGACCCACTGCCAGGCGTCCTGCCCCTCCCAGAACGGCATGAAGTTGGTCGTCACCGGGATGTCCGGGCTGTGCCGGGCGACGATGTCGCGCTCGGCGAGGTAGCACTCCAGCAGCGCGTCGGACGTGAAACGCTTGAAGTCGAGAACCTGCGTGGGGTTCTTCATGTAATGCGCGCGGCGCGGCGGCAGGACCTCGTACCAGTCGCCGTATCCCTGACTCCAGAAGGCGGTGCCCCAGGCCTCGTTGAGGGCGTCGAGCGTGCCGTACCTGTCCTGGAGCCAGCGGCGGAAGGCGGCCTCGGCCTCGGCGCCCCAGTCATAGGTGCAGTACTCGTTGTTGATGTGCCACATCCGCAGGGCCGGGTGACCGGCGTAGCGGGCGGCGAGGTCCTCGGTGATGGCGGCGGCGTAGCGGCGGTACGTCGCGCTGGAGTGGGAGAAGTGCTGGCGGGAGCCCCACCACTCGGTGCGGCCGTCCTCGTCGCGCGGCAGGGTCTCGGGGTGCAGCCGGCCCATCCAGGGCGGAGGCGAGGAGGTGGGGGTGGCGAGGACTACGCCGATGCCGTTGTGGTGCATCAGGTCCATCAGCCGGTCCAGCCGGCCGAACTCCCGCACCCCTGGGCGCGGTTCGAGTCCGGCCCAGGAGAACACGCCGAGGGTGACCGAGTTGACCCCGGCCTCCTTCATCAGGCGGACGTCCTCGTGCCAGGTCTCCTCGGGCCACTGCTCGGGGTTGTAGTCGCCGCCGAAGAGGATGCTGCCGCGGGTGGCGTCGCTCATGCCGGGCATCAGACGGGCTCCCCGTACTGGACGCCCCGGCCGTTGGTGGCGAGGTAGACCCGGCCGTGGACGCGTGGGTCGCCGGTGACGGCCGCGCCGGTCCAGCCCCATTGGTGCCGGTCGTCGTTGATCCGCACCCAGGTCTTCGCCTCGTCGTCGGAGCGGTACACGGCGGTGGTGCTCTCGGTGGAGCCGACCATGTAGACCGCCGGGTAGGGGGCGCCCTGGGCGGCCTTGCCGAAGCCGAGGGTGTACGAGGCCCAGCAGCTGCCGACCTCGGTGAAGGTCGCGCCGCCGTCGGTGGAGCGGTACAACCCGTTCCACTTGAGGCTCAGCCACAGGTCACCGGACCGGCCGGGCGCCACGGCCAACTGGAACTCCTTGTCACCGGAGTTCAGTCCGCCGGCCCGCGCGGTGAAGGTCAGACCGCCGTCGGTGCTGGCGTGGAGCGTGCCGGTGGCGGTGTCGAAGGCGTAGAAGGTGCTCGGGTCGACGGGGTCCGCGACCGGGGTGGCTCCCTTCGGGAAGGAGGTGACCTCGGCCCAGGTGACGCCGTTGTCGGCGGAGCGCCGGGCCGGGTAGGGGGTGCCGTCCCAGTGCACGAAGGACCACAACAGCACGCTGCCGTCGGCGTTGGTGGCGATCGGTCCCGGCGCCTCCTCGGCGATGGCGGGCTGTGTCGCGAAGGGCTCCCAGGTCTGCCCGCCGTCGTTCGAGTGGGCGCCGTTGCCGTTGTCGCCCCAGCCGGAACGCACGACGTACGACGGCCTGGCCGTGGCCTGCGCGAGCCCGGTGGAGGTGCCGAACACGGGGTTGGCGGCCATGCCGCGCGACGGGGAGGCCGTGAGCGACTCGTGGTACATCACACCGATGTCCCCGTTGCCGCTGATCAGGTGCGCCCTCCCGGCCGGCGGCGAGATCAGCTGCCGTACGGACGTCTCCTCCAGGCCCCGGATCTGCGGGGCCCAGTGCGTCAGGTCGCGCGTGCCGTAGAGGGTCGCGCCGGTGCCGTACACGAGGTGCCGGGAGTCGTACGGGTCCAGGGCGACCGCCTGGATCCACCAACCGAACTTGGGCTGCTCGGCACCCCACTTGAGGTACGGCGTCTCGGTGACGTCGATGACGGCCGTGTCCTTCAACGACGTCCAGGTGCGACCGCCGTCGGTGGTCCGGTACACGGTGTCGATGTCTGCCCACCGGTTGTTGGTGGAGACCGCGATCGTGCCGGGGCGGCGTGCGTCGACGGCGGCGCCGCCGTACCCGAAGGTGTCGGCCGACCCGTCGCTCGTGGTCCCGCCGGGCTGCACGGGCGTGACCTCGGTCCACTTCCCGTTGAGGGTGCACAGTTTGTGCACGCTGCCGTCGGACTGGCCGTTGGGGCCGGGCGCGTCGGCGTACGTCACGTACAGCTCATGGTGGTGACGGTCGTACGCGGCGCGGATCGGGACCTTGGCGGCGGTGCCGGTGGGCTGCCCCGGCACGGCCTCCCACTCGGTGCCGTCGCCGGTCCGGTACAGGTTCTTGGTCGCAGCCGTGCCGTCGCCGTCGCCCCAGCCGGCGTAGAGGGTGCGGCCGGCGGCGACGAGGAGGGTGACGCCTTGTCCGGTGGCACTCGGGGAAGCAGGGAATCCGGTGACGGCCTCCCAGGTGGCGCCCCGGTCGGTGGACTTGAGCAGTCCGTCGTGCCGGGTGCCCAGCCACAGGGTGTCGCTGTCCCGCGGGTCGACGAGGAGGCGCTCCCCCGTGCCCCGCCCGTCCTCGTTCGCGCCGAGCTTCACGGTGAGGTCGGTGCGGGTCCAGGTGGCGCCGCGGTCGTCGGAGCGCAGGACGGCGCCGTTGGAGGCCCAGGACTGGGCGTAGGTGCCGAGGGCGAGGTAGAGGCGGTCGGGGTGGGCGGGGTCGACGGCGACGGCCTCGACGCCGAGCAGGTTCCAGTCGTCCCAGCCGAGGTGGTCGGTCAGCGGGGTCCAGCGGGCGGCGCGGTCGTCCCAGCGGTAGGCACCGCCGATGTCGGTGCGGGCGTAGGCCAGGCCGCGGACGGCAGGGTGGAAGAGAACGCCGGTGACGAAGCCGGTGCCGCCCATGACGGCGTTGCGCCAGCGGTACGCCTGGCCGGCAGCGGGCTCGGCGGCGGACGCCTGCCCCGCGAGGGGCGGAAGGGCGGTGAGCGCGGCGGCGGCCGCGGTGCCGGCGAGGACGGTTCGTCTGGACGGGCGGGATGCGCGCATGGACATACCTCGTTCGCAACGTGGGGGACGGGAGAGACATCAAGGGGCGCGGGACTGCTTCCATGTGTGTGCGCGCGTCGGTCAGCCCTTCACCGCGCCCGTGAGCATGCCCTTCTTGAAATGCCGCTGGACGAAGGGAGACAGCACGGCAACCGGCAGCAGAGCCATCACCATGACCGCCATCTGCACGGCCAGCCCCGACAGTTGCCCCGTCTTGATGGCCTGCCCGAGTCCGACCGGCGCCTCCTGCTTCTGGACCAGCTGGATCATGACGTTCTGCAGCGGCATCATGTCCTGGTCGTTGAGGTACAGCGACGCGTTGAACCATGCGCTCCAGTAGCCGACCGCGTAGAACAACGTGATCACCGCGATGACCGCTCGCGACAGCGGCATGACGATCTGCCACAGAATCCGGAAGTCACCGGCGCCGTCGATGCGCGCACTGTCGACGAGCTCCTGCGAGATCCCCGTGAAGAACCCGCGCAGCACAAGGATGTTGAACACACTCACCGCGCTCGGCAGGATCAGGGCCAGATAGGAGTCCGTCAGCCCGAGGGTCTGCACCAGCAGATACGTCGGGATGAGCCCGGCGCTGAAGAACATCGTCGCCAGCAGCGTCATCAGGATCCAGCGATGCCCGAGCGACCCGCTGCGGGACAGCCCGTACGCACACAGCACGGACACGGCCATCGAGAACAGCGTGCCGACGAGGGTGACGAGGACACTGATGATCGCCGCGCGGGTGACCTGTCCGCCGCTGAGCAGTTCCTTGTAGGCGATGAAGGTGATGTCCTTCGGCACCATCACCAGCCCGCCCGCCTCGTCGATCGTCCTGCGCGAGGAGAGACTGGTGACGGCCACGATCCACAGCGGGAAGAGGATCCCGAGGCAGGCCAGCGTCAGAGCGAGACCCTTGCCCGCGAGGCCGGCCCTGGAGGGCTCCTCCTCCCAGCTGGGCCGAGGCGGCGCCTCCCACCAGCCTGGCTCGCGGGGCTGCTTGCCGAGCCGCGCGGGCTCGTCGATCACGGCGCTCACTTCTTGTACACCCCCTGCTCGCCCATGAGATGGGCCACCTTGTTCGCGGCGAGGACCAGTCCGAGGCTGACGACGCCCTTGATGAGGCCTGCGGCGGCCGCGTAGCTGAAGTCCTGGTTGCGCACGCCGTTCCACCACACGAAGGTGTCCAGGACCTCCGCGGCGCCCGGCCCCACCATGTCCCGTTGCAGCAGGATCTGTTCGAACCCGACGGTCAGCGCGTCACCGACGCGCAGCACCAGCAGCAGGGCGATCACGGGCCGCAGCGCGGGCAGGGTGACGTGCCACATACGGCGCCAGCGCCCGGCGCCGTCCATCGCGGCGGCCTCGTACAGGTCCGGGCTGACCGAGGCGAGCGCGGCGAGGAAGACGATGATCCCCCAGCCGGCGTCCTTCCATACGCTCTGCGCGGTGATCAGCAGCGGGAAGGTGTTCGGGTCGGTCATGAAGTCGAGGCCGTCGTAGCCGTGCTGTCGGAGCAGTTGGGAGAAGATCCCGGCGCCGCCGAACAGTTGCTGGAAGACGGCGATGACCAGCACCCAGGAGAAGAAGTGCGGCAGGTAGAGGATCGCCTGCGAGACCGCCCGGATCCGGGGCCTGACCACGCTGTTGATGAGCAGGGCGAGCAGGATCGGGATCGGGAAGAACAATACGAGCTGGAGGAAGAAGAGGATCAGCGTGTTCTGGACGGCGTTCCAGAAGGCCGAGTCCTCGAAGATCCGCTGGAAGTTCTCCAGGCCCACGAAGGGGCTGTTCAGGATGGAGACGACGCCGTTGTCGCTGATGTAGGGGTCGTACTCCTGGAACGCGACGACGTTGCCGAGGATCGGTACGTAGTTGAACAGCAGCACCAGCACGACGGCCGGCAGCGTCATCAGGAGCAGCAGGCGGTCACGTCTGAACCGGACCCTGAAGCCCAGCTTCCCCGAGGGGGTCTTCCCGGTCCGCAGGGCGGGGCCGGTGGCGGCGCCGGACGCCGCCGGGGTCTCCTCGCTCGGGGTCTTCCTCTTCGCCTCGGCACTGCCGCGAGGCACCGTGCTGTGGGACACGGCCGTCTCCTTGCCTCGAACCCCGGATCAGTTGGCCGCGCTGCCGTTGTCGTCGAGGATCTTCCGGTACCAGTCGCGCAGCTTGTCGCCGCCCTTGCTCTTCCAGTCGGAGACGGCCTGCTGCACGTCACTGATCTTCTTGCGGCCGCGCACGACGTCGTCCTCGAGCTGCTCGAAGTCGTTGGAGAGGTTGGTGTAGCGGGTCGGCTCGGTGATCTGCATGCCGTAGAACGGCGTCTTCCTGGTGACGGCGCCCATCCGCTGCTGCCACTCGACCGCGCCCTTGCCGATGTCCGGGAAGTCCGGGCGGGCGATGGTGGGGGCGGGGCCGGCGACCATGACGTAGGCGTTGACGACCTCGATGTTGCCCTTGTCGTTCTTGGTCGGCACGCCGTCCTTCACCGTGTAGTGGGTGCCCTCGACCCCGTAGTTGGTGAGCATGTACTCCTTCGTGCCGTACGGCGCCGCGGTCACGTTGGCGACCGCGAGGACATCGCGGATGACGGCCTCGGAGGCGTTCTTGCTGACGAAGGCGAAGATGTTGGCCGGGTTCGTGGCGAAGAGCGTCGGGGCGCCGCCGGCGTGGCCGAAGACGTCCATGCCCCAGATCTCGAAGTCGGGGTTCTGGGCGGCCTGGACGGCCTGCTGCCCCCACCAGCTGGACATGTCGTTGTTGTAGATCAGGAACTCGCCGGCGGCGAACTTGGTGCTTGGGTCGACGGCCTGACTCTTGCCGAGCTTGAAGTCGGGGTGGACGACCCCGGCGGCGAACAGCTTGCGGGTCCACTCCAGGGCCTCGAGGTACTCCTCGGTCTCCGCGCGGTAGACCAGCTTGCCGTCGACGAGGTTCCAGCCGAGCGCCTTCTCGCTGCCGGACAGCACCCCGAAGGCGTTGAAGGCGGTCCACTTCATGTCGCCGCACGCCCACCGCTTGGCCTTGGCGTTGGTGATGTCCTTGGCCAGCGCCATGAACTCGTCGCCGGAGGTGGGGACCTCGTAGCCCTCCTTGTCGAAGATGTCCTTGCGGTAGAAGGGCACGATGTTGGGGACGTACGACGCCGGCATGGGCAGACCGCGCAGCTTGCCGCCGAAGATGGAGCGCTGCCACGCGTCCGTCGGGATCGCGGCGAGGTTCGGGTACTCCTTGACCGCGTCGCCCGACAGGTGCGGCCCGAGGTCGGCGAACTTGCCGATGATGGCGCTGGGTATCTTCCCGCCCATGTTCCAGCCGGGTATGACCACCACGTCGGGGACGTCACTGGAGGCGAGCACCGCGCCCAGCTTCTGGTCGTAGGTGTTGCCGTCCTGGTTCTGCCAGCGGACGTCGACGCCGGTCAGGTCGTTCATCGCCGTGTAGTAGGCGTTGTCTCCCTTCGGCGGCGAGCCCCAGAACGGCGACATGATGGTGACCTTGCCGCCCTTGCCGAGCTTCTTCGGCACCGAGGTCTTCAGGGTGGCGAGGTCCACCTTGCTGGTGAAGCCGACCGCGGAGCCGTTCTTCGCGGGGATGTCCGGCGTCACCACGTTGCCGGCCACGTACGCCGGCAGGATCTTCTTGGCGTCCTTGCCCGACGTGGTCCCCTCGCGCGAACCGCTGTCCGAACCGCCGCAGGCGGCGAGCAGCGGCATCCCGCCGGCCACCGCTGCGGTGGCGACCGCCGTGGAGGCGAGGAAGCTTCTCCGGCTGGGTCCGGAGGAGGCTGAATCGGCGTTCGGCGTCATTGCGTCAACCCTTCATGGCGCACCTGGACACCCGGCGGTGGGCCGTCGGCTGCGGTGTCGTAAGTGGAACTGGCTGAGCTGAAGCGGTCCTCCGACCACTGGGACGAGATCCGAGAGATCCGATGAGATCCGCCGTCGAAGCGCTTCGATGTTGCTGCGAGGTTAAGTGAACACCCATGGGTGCACAAGGGTCGCTTCCAAGATTCCTCCGAGGTGCCGAAAGGGACCTTTCCTTATGCATTGCTTGAACTGGCGGCGTTGATGTCTTGACACTCACCCCCGAGTCGACTGAGCATCGAAGCGCTTCGAAAGGGTCTGGCCGCTCCATCGCAAGGGGAACCCCACGTGACCGCACAAACGCCGCCTACGCCACCTTTCCGTGATCGGCGACTGCCGTTCGCGAAGCGCATCGACGACCTGCTGTCGCGGCTCACCCTCGACGAGAAGATCGGATTTCTGCACCAGTTCGCGCCGGCCGTCGAGCGGCTCGGCATCGACGCGTTCCGCACCGGGCAGGAGGCCCTGCACGGCGTGGCGTGGATGGGCCCGGCCACCGTCTTTCCCCAGGCGATCGGCCTCGGCGCGACCTGGAACACCGATCTCGTACGCCGGGTCGGCGAGGCCGTCTCCAAGGAGACCCGCGCGATGCGGGCCGGCGACGACCGCGTGGGCCTGAACGTCTGGTCCCCCACGGTGAACCTCCTGCGCCACCCTCTGTGGGGCCGGAACGAGGAGGGCTACTCCGAGGACCCGAAGCTCACCTCGGCCATCGCCACCGCGTACACCCGCGGCCTGCGCGGCGACCATCCGACGTACTGGCGCACCGCCCCCGTCCTCAAGCACTGGCTGGCCCACAACAACGAGACGGGCCGCGACGTCACGTCCTCGTCGGTGCGCCCGCGCGTCCTCAACGAGTACGACCTGCGTGCCTTCCGCGAGACGGTCCAGGCGGGCACGACAGCCGGGGTGATGCCGGCCTACAACCTGGTCAACGGCCGCCCCAACCACGTCTCGCCGTATCTGCGCGAGCACCTGCGCACCTGGACCGACGAGGACCTCCTGGTCTGCTCGGACGCCGGGGCGCCCTCCAACCTGGTCGACTCCGAGCACTACTTCGACACCCACGAGGAGGCCACGGCGGCCGCGATCCTCGCCGGCGTCGACAGCTTCACCGACCACGGCACCGACAGTTCGAAGATCACGGCGCGGGTCCGCGGGGCCCTGGACCAGGGCCTGCTGACCGAGGCGGACCTCGACACGGCGGTCCGCCGCCAGCTCTCGGTCCGCTTCCGCCTCGGTGAGTTCGACCCGGAGTACGACCCGCACGTGCTCACCAAGGACTTCGACACCCCGGCCCACCGGGCGCTCGCCCAGGAGGCCGCGGAGCAGGCGGTCGTGCTGCTCAAGAACAGCGACGGTCTGCTGCCGCTCGCGCCCGACACCCGGCTCGCGGTGGTCGGCCTGCTCGCCGACGAGTGCAAGCTCGACTGGTACAGCGGCACGCTCATCCACCGCTCCACCCCGCTGGAGGGCCTGTACGAGCGGTTCGGCGCGGAGCGCGTGGAGTTCGCGGAGGGCGTCGACCGCGTCCTGCTGAAGACCTCGGCCGGAACCTTCCTGCGCGTCCCCGAGGCCGCCGCCGACGACGAGGTGCGCGGCGCAGAGGGCGCCCTCGACCCGGCCCTGCTCGTCGGCCGTACCGACCTGCCCCCGCTGACCTGCGACCCGACCGGCACCGAACTCGCGCTCGTCGACTGGGGCGAGGGCGTGCTGACGCTGCGCGCCCCCGACGGCCGCTACCTCTCCGTCGCCGAGGACGGCTGCCTCCGCGCCTCCGCCGACCAGCCCGGCGGCTGGGTCGTCCAGGAGACGTTCCGTCTGGAAACGCATGAGAACGGGCACCTCCTCCGGCATCTCGGCACGGGTCACCACGTCTCAGTCGCCGCCGACGGCGTCAGGGTTGCCGAAGCGAATCCGGAGGCTTTCGAGCTCATCGTCATCGAATCCGGCGAAGACGCCGTGGCGCGTGCCACCTCGCAGGCGGACGTGGTCCTGGTGGTCGTCGGCAACGACCCGCACATCAACGGCCGCGAGACCGAGGACCGCACGACACTGGCCCTCCCCGCCCATCAGGAGCGCCTGCTGCGGGCCGCCCGCGCCGCCAACCCGAACACGGTGCTGGCACTGGTGTCGGCGTACCCGTACGCGGTCGACCCGGCCGCGATCCCGGCGATGCTCTGGACGTCCCACGGCGGCCAGGCGGCCGGCACGGCCCTGGCCCGGGTCCTGGCCGGCGACGTCTCCCCCGCGGGCCGCCTCCCGCAGACCTGGTACGCCGACGACGCCGACCTGCCCGGCCTCCTGGACTACGACGTGATCGGTGGCCGCCAGACCTACCTGTACTTCGAAGGCGCTCCGCTGTTCCCGTTCGGCCACGGCCTGTCGTACGCGAGCTTCTCGTACGCCGACCTGCGGACGACGGTGGACGGCGACGCGGTGACGGTCACCTTCACGGTCACCAACACCGGCGACATGACGGCCGACGAGGTCGCCCAGCTCTACACCCGGGCCGTGGAACCGACGGTGCCGCGCCCACGCCGCGAGCTTGTGGCGCACAGCAGGGTGCGGCTGGCTCCCGGCGAGCGGCAGGAGCTGAGCTTCGAAGTCCCGCTGTCCGCCTTCGACTTCTGGGACGTCGCGCGGAGCGGGTGGCGCCGCGAGCCGGGCCCGTACGAGATCCTGGCCGGCGCTTCCAGCGAGGACATCCGCCTGCGTACGACGGTAATCCTGGACGGCGAGAAACCCGCCCCGCGCCCCGTCCTCCGACGCGGCATGAACCCGGCCGACTTCGACGAGCAGATCGGCATCGCCATCGTCGACCGTACGAAGGCGTCGGGCGACGCGGTGACGCCGGCGCGGGGCGACTCGGGCGAACTGCTCTACCGGCACTGCGACTTCGGGGCCGGCGTCACGCAGGTGACGGCGGCGGTCTCCGGCGACGGTGTGGTCGAGGTGTCGCTGGACGGGGGGCCGGTGCTCGCCGTACTGACGTCCCGGGCGCCGGATGCGAACCCGTACGACTACTCGACGGTGAGCGCCGGGATCACCGCCGACGGCGTCCACGACGTCCACCTCGAACTGCGCGGCCCACTGCGGCTCGCGCACGTCGGCTTCTCCGGTTGAGGGTCCGGAACAGGTCGGCACAGGAAGGGGCCCGGCACCGGAAGGCATCGGCGCCGGGCCCCTTCGGGAGCCTATATGAAAATGGTTCCCATTAGATAGCCTTGTGCATGGCTCAGAGAGCGATGCCGGTGAGGACCATCACGCGCTCGTAGGTGTAGTCGTCCATCGCGAACTTCACGCCCTCACGGCCCACGCCGGACTGCTTGGCGCCGCCGTACGGCATCTGGTCCGCACGGTAGGAGGGCACGTCGCCGATGACGACGCCGCCGACCTCGAGGGCGCGGTGGGCGCGGAAGGCGGTCTGCAGGTCGTGGGTGAACACACCTGCCTGCAGGCCGTACTTGGAGTCGTTGGCGGCGGCGAAGGCGGCGGCCTCCCCGTCGACCTTCTGCACGGTGAGGACGGGCCCGAAGACCTCCTCGCACGCGAGGGTCACGTCGGCCGGTACGTCGGTCAGGACGGTCGGCGCGTAGGAGGCGCCGTCGCGCTTGCCGCCGGTGAGAAGGCTGGCCCCGGCGGCGACGGCCTCCTCGACCCACGTCTCGACGCGCTTGGCGGCGTCCTCGCTGACCAGCGGGCCGACGTCGGTGGCGTCGTCACCCGGGTCACCGGTGACCTGGGCCTCGACGGCGGCGACGATGCGCGGCACGAGCCGGTCGTACACGGACGCGTCCGCGATCACCCGCTGCACGGAGATGCAGGACTGGCCGCCCTGGTAGTTGGAGAACGTGGCGATGCGGGTCGCGGCCCAGTCGAGGTCCGCGTCGGAGGCGAAGTCGGCGAGCACGATCGCCGCGCCGTTGCCCCCCAGCTCCAGGGTGCAGTGCTTGCGCGGCACCGAGTCCATGATCGCGTAGCCGACCTTCTCGGAACCGGTGAAGGAGATGACCGGCAGGCGCTCGTCCTGGACCAGGGCGGGCATACGGTCGTTCGGCACCGGGAGGATGCTCCAGGAGCCGGCCGGAAGCTCGGTCTCGGCGAGCAGCTCGCCGATGATCAGCCCGGACAGCGGGGTGGCCGGGGCGGGCTTCAGGATGATCGGCGCGCCGGCGGCGATGGCCGGGGCGATCTTGTGGGCGCACAGGTTGAGCGGGAAGTTGAAGGGCGCGATGCCGAGGACGACACCCTTGGGGAAGCGCCGGGTGAAGGCGAGCCGCCCCTGACCGCCGAGGTCGGTGTCGAGCCGCTGGGCCTCGCCGCCGTTGAACCGCCGGGCCTCCTCGGCCGCGAACCGGAACACGGACACGGCACGGCCGACCTCGCCGCGGGCCCACTTCATGGGCTTGCCGTTCTCGGCCGAGATCAGCCGGGCGATCTCCTCGGTCCGCTCGACGAGCCGCCTGCTGACGTGGTCGAGGGCGGCGGCACGTACGTGGGCCGGCGTCGCGGCGAAGTCCTCGCGGACGGCGTACGCGGCGGCCACGGCCTCCTCGGTCTGCGCGTCCGTCGGCACGCTCACCGTGCCGACGACCCGCCCGTCCCACGGGGAGGTCACATCAAAGCTGTCCTCGCCGCTGACCTGGCGGCCGGCGAGCCAGAAGGCGTGGGTGGAAGTCATATGGATTCCCGGCCCTTCCGCGATTGGGGGTGTCCTGGTGTGTCGTGGTCCACGGTAGGGGCGCGGGGGCGGCGGGGCGTTTGTCCGGGGTGTAGTGGTGAAGGGCCGGGGTTCGACGGATTGGCACAGCGGCGGTTCGGCTCGACGCCGACCCGGATTTTCCGGCCCTGGTCTTTCGGTCCTACTCGGTCGACGTCGCCTTCAACGCCAGCCAGAGCTCCATCCGCACGTCCGCGTCGTCCAGCGAACGCCCCAGAATCTCCTCCACCCGCCGCATCCGGTACCGCAACGTATGCCGGTGCACCCCGAGATCCGCGGCCGCCGCATCCCACTGCCCGTGCCGCGACAGCCAGGCCCGCAGCGAGGCGACGAGATCCCCCCGCCCCGTGGCGTCGTGCTCGTGCAGCGCCCGCAGCAACCCGTCCGCGAACGCCTTCACCGCGTCGTCCGCGAGCAACGGCAGCACCGACCCCGCCGCCATCTGCTCGTGCTCCACGCACACCCGCCCCCGCCGCCGAGCCACCGACAGCGCCTGCTCGGCCTGCTTGTACGCCGCCGCCGCTGCGATGGGTCCGGCCGGCGCCGAGAGCCCGACGACCAGTTCGTCCTCGTCGGCGCTCCCCGCCTGCTCCGGTACGGTCCCGGTCCGCGCCGCCTCCAACGCCGCCGCGTAGTCCGCGCACGCGTCCACCGCCGCACCCCCGTCCGCCGCGAGCACCACCAGCCGCGCCGTGTCGCCCTCCCCCTCGGGCACCACCAGCACCGCTTCCCCGGCCCGGGCCGCCGCCGACTCCACGATCTCGGTGAGGCCACCCAGCGGATCGCCGCTCGCCTCGGAGGCGGCGACCAGCACAGCGGCGGACGCCTTGGTGAGGGCCACCCGGCTCCCGGAGTCCACGACCCGCGCCGCCGACACCGAGGCTGCCTCGGCGACGATCACCCGGAAGGGCGCGTCCAGGAGCCCTCCGTACAGGTCCCCGGCCACCGCCCGCGCATGATCCGGCTCCCCGGCGAGCAGCATGCGCAGCACCGCCGCGCCCACCCGAGCCTCGGCCGCCTGCAGCGAACGCGACCGCTCGGTGGTCAGGGTCAGCAGCGCGATGGCCGAGTGCACGGCGTACCGCTCCGCCGTGCCCAGTGCCGCCGCCGTGCCCACGGCCAGGGCGGCGCGGGGCCGGCGGCCGGTGCCCAGGGTGTGCAGCTCGACCCGGTCCTCGTTCTCCGGCCCGCCCACGACGGACGACGCCGGCGCCGGCCGCTCCCGCAGCCGCTCCACGTCCGCCGTGAGCCGTGCCGCCCGCCGCCCGGCCCACTCCGGCGCGGTAGCGACGACGGCGCCGGACGCGTCGTACAGCGCCGCCCAGCCGTCGACCTGCGAGGCCAGTGCGGCCAGCAGCCCTTCCGGCCCGTCGGTCAACGCCTGCTTGGTCAGCTCCCGTTGCGCCGCGAACCCCGCCGTCACCGCCCGGTACTGGTCCGCCGCGATCGCCGCCGACACGGCCTTGCTGATGGCGAGGAAGGGAGTGCGGCGCGGCACCTCCAGAAGCGGCATGCCCTCCTGTGCCGCCGCGTCGACGAGTGCCTCGGGGATGTCCTCGTAGTTGACGCCGACCGCGAAGCCGAGCCCGACCACGCCCGCGCCGGCCAGCCGCCGCACATAGCGCTGCATCGACTCGGGGTTCTCCGCGTCCAGCTTGAGCGCGGTGATCAGCAGCAGTTCCCCGCCCTCCATATAGGGGACCGGGTCGGCGAGCTCGCTGGCGTGCACCCAGCGCACGGGCACGTCCAGGCGGTCCTCGCCCGCCCGCACGGTCAGCTTGAGGGCGGAGTGGTGCAGGAGCGAGGCGAGCGTGGGGGGCATGAGGCCTTCAAATCGGTGTGAGCTCTGTGACCGCTGGATCTTCGGTGATCTCTGTGATCATTTGGCCGCTGTGTATGAACGGCCTGTGCCGATTCTGCCTCACCGGAAGGTCACCGCGCGGCCTGACGCCCGTACCCCCAGGTCACCCCCGCAGATCCACCAGCAACGGCGGCGCGTGCTCGCCCTGCACGCTGGTGAGCGACAGCACCGCATGCCCCGGCGGCACCGCGTGCGCCAGCTCGGACGCCGACCAGCGCTCCCGCTCGACCTGGCGGACGGTCACCGCCCGCGCGGTCGGCGCCTTGCCGGTGATCACCCGCCGCAGCGCGTGCACCGCCTTGCCGGCCGGGGTCTCCGCGATGATCTGCCGGTCGGTGACGTCCCGCGCCTCGGTCCACTCCTTGCCCCACACCTCGGCGAAGTCCTGCCCGTCCCAGGGCGTGATCCCGGCCAGCGCCATCCGGCACCCGGCGGCGCCGAGCAGCGGCCCGCGCAGCTGCCTCGGTGCGTCGTCCAGGCTGCGCAGCGTGAGCACCGCGCCCGCGTTGCCCGACCGCAGCCGCTGGATGCCCCGTACGGCCTCGGGCGTCACGACGCCGGTCGCGTCGTCCAGCACCAGGCAGGCGAACAGCGACCGGTCCTCCCGTACCGCGATGCTCGCCGTGAACTGCGCCAGCACCAGCCGCGCCAGCATCCGCGACGCCTCCGCGTGCCCGCGCGCGGGCAGGTCGATGCGGACCCGGACGGGGTGGTCGAGGGCCTTCAGCGAGAACGGCCGCGACTGCCCGGACGTGTCGAAGAACCCGGCGAAGGCGGGGCGGTCGAGCAGCGCCACCCGGTCCGCGAGCACGGCCGCCACATCCCCGGGGTGCCCCGACTGCCGCTCCCGCGCGTCGAGTTCACGGATGAGCGACTCCTGCCCGGACCCCTCCAGCGCCGTGCGCAGCGCACCGAGCGCACCGGGGGCGCCGTCCAGCAGCTGCCGCAGCTCGGCCACGGACGGGAAGCGGTGATGGACCGCGCGGAACGGCCCGAGCAGCTGAGCCAGCACGGTGGTGGAGCGGCGGCTGTCGCTGCCCGGATGCGGGTCGGCGAGATCCCCGACGAGCGCCTCGGCGAGCACGGCCGCGGCCTCGTCGGGGTCGCCGGTGCCGCCGTACAGGTCCAGGTCGTAGACCGAGTCCGGGTTTCCGATCCGTACGACGACGTCGTACGAGTCCTCCGGTCCCAGCCCCGCGCCCGCCGCGCCGACCACGACCACGGCGGCCCGTCCGGCGAGCGCGTGCAGGCACAGCGACTCGGCGAGCGGCCGCACCACGGTCCCCGTCTTGCCGGACCCTGCGGGCCCGACGGCGAGCATGGAGGTGCCGAGCAGATCGGGTCCGAGGCCCAGTCCCGTCCCGCGATAGGCGTACGGATTGCGGGGATCGTCGGCGGTCGTGCCGAGCCGCACCTGACCGCTGACGAGGTCGTGCCGCGCGACCCGCGCCGGTACGTCGCGCTCACCCGACGGGTGCAGACAGGCGGCGGCGCCGTCCTTGAGCACGGCGCCACTGAAGGTGGCGAGGTCGTGCCGCCCGCTGCGCACGCCCTGCCAGGCGCGGGCGATGCGGGCGTAGTCGACGTCACGCATCAGCCCCGACCGCGCGTCGGCGCTCAGCCGCTCGGCGGCGTCCGCGGCACCGGCTGTGCGCAGCGCGGGCCACGACGCGGGGTCCTGCTCGGGGGCGGGCGCACGCTCGGGCGCCGGTGCCGTGCGACGCCAGGCGGGCGGACCGTAGCGACGCCAGACCTCGCCCCAACGGCCCAGTCGGCCGACGGCGAGCATTATGGCGAGGGCGATGAGCGTGTAGTAGCTGTACCAGAGGACGGCGTTGCCGACGCGGTCGTTGTTCTCGCGCCAGGAGTCCGGGGTGAACAGCTCCAGGGGCAGCACCCACCAGCCACCGAGATAGCCGTTCCAGAGCAGCGACCAGATCAGCCACCCGACCAGGAAGGCGATCACCGCCCCGCTCAGCAGCTGCCGACCCGGGATCCGCTCGGGCTCCTCGTCCGGCCGGGGCACATGCCCGAACCGCCACACGCCGGCCGGCGCCTCCGGTCGCGGTGCCCGCAGCCAGGTCAGGAACGCCGAACCATCCGGCACCGGCGGCACCGAGGGCCGCGGCGGCACAGCGGAGCGTGATCGCGGCACAGGCGTCGCGTGCGTACCCCGCGCGTCCTGCGTCCCGTCGCCGTCCATCGCCCTTGCCCCCTGACCAGCCGCTCCGTCCACCATCAGCGAGCCAATCTAACGCCCTCTGCTGGGGAGTTCACCGCTTACACGGCCGACCGAACGGATCGAGCTGCTCCAGACACCCGGCGTCGCTATGTCCACGACGGACAACCGGACCCGCTGACAACGCCCACATGGAGCATGCCCACCCCCCGTTCCCCGCCCTAGCCTGCGAGAAAAGAACAAGACAAGCGTCCGCAAAACCCCCAGGAGCCCCTCATGAGCGCACTTCCGCAGGAGCGCCGCCTCGTCACCGCCATCCCCGGCCCGAAGTCG
Source organism: Streptomyces sp. R11 (assembly GCF_041051905.1). Classification (NCBI taxonomy): domain Bacteria; kingdom Bacillati; phylum Actinomycetota; class Actinomycetes; order Kitasatosporales; family Streptomycetaceae; genus Streptomyces; species Streptomyces sp. R11. Next base: position 6,625,049 of record NZ_CP163432.1, on the reverse strand, counting down.
CAGGAGCTGCAGGCCCGCCGTACCGCCGCGGTCGCGCAGGGCGTGGGCTCGGTGCTGCCGGTGTTCACCGCGCGCGCGGGCGGCGGCATCATCGAGGACGTCGACGGGAACCGGCTCATCGACTTCGGTTCGGGCATCGCCGTGACGTCCGTCGGCGCGTCCGCCGAAGCGGTCGTACGCAGGGCGAGCGCGCAGCTCGCCGACTTCACCCACACCTGTTTCATGGTCACGCCGTACGAGGGCTACGTCGCCGTCGCCGAGGCGCTGGCCGAGCTGACGCCGGGTGACCACGCGAAGAAGTCGGCGCTGTTCAACTCGGGTGCCGAGGCCGTCGAGAACGCCGTCAAGATCGCCCGTGCGTACACCAAGCGCCAGGCCGTCGTCGTCTTCGACCACGGCTACCACGGCCGTACGAACCTCACGATGGCGCTGACCGCGAAGAACATGCCGTACAAGCACGGCTTCGGCCCGTTCGCGCCCGAGGTCTACCGCGTGCCGGTCGCCTACGGCTACCGCTGGCCGACCGGTGCGGAGAACGCCGGACCGGAGGCCGCCGCGCAGGCCATCGACCAGATCTCCAAGCAGGTCGGCCCGGAGAACGTGGCCGCGATCATCATCGAGCCGGTGCTCGGCGAGGGCGGCTTCATCGAGCCCGCCAAGGGCTTCCTGCCGGCGATCAGCAAGTTCGCCTCGGACAACGGCATCGTCTTCGTCGCCGACGAGATCCAGTCCGGTTTCTGCCGCACCGGCCAGTGGTTCGCCTGCGAGGACGAGGGCATCGTCCCGGACCTGATCACCACCGCCAAGGGCATCGCGGGCGGTCTGCCGCTCGCCGCCGTGACCGGTCGCGCCGAGATCATGGACGCCGCGCACGCCGGTGGCCTGGGCGGCACCTACGGCGGCAACCCGGTGGCGTGCGCCGGTGCGCTGGGCTCCATCGAGACCATGAAGGAGCTCGACCTCAACGCCAAGGCGAAGAACATCGAGGCGACCATGAAGGCCCGCCTGACCGCCATGGCCGAGAAGTTCGACATCATCGGCGACATCCGCGGCCGCGGCGCCATGATCGCCATCGAGCTGGTGAAGGACCGCACCACCAAGGAGCCGAACGCGGAGGCGACCGCCGCGCTCGCCAAGGCCTGCCACCAGGAGGGCCTGCTGGTCCTGACCTGTGGCACCTACGGCAACGTGCTGCGCTTCCTGCCCCCGCTGGTGATCGGCGAGGACCTCCTCAACGAGGGCCTCGACATCATCGAACAGGCCTTCGCCCGCATCTGAGGTCACAGCAAAACCACTGGTGAGCGACAGGGGCCTCGTCCCACGCGACTCGTCCGCCCCAGCCCCGGCGCCTTCCGTGATTCCGGGGCCGGGGCGGCTACCGTCAGAGCGTGTGAAGAAGGTGTGCGAGGTGGATGTCAGGACGCCATTCCGGCTGTCTAACACCATCGCCCTGCCGTAGGTTCTAAGCAGATGAGAGATACACCCCGCCCAGAGGGGACTCTGGGCGACTTCGGGCCGAGGCCTCCCCAGCTTCGACCTGGCCGTGCCCTCGCGCACACACCCGGAGCTTCTGGCTCCGGATCTCCTCACCGATCGGACAGTCGCCCGCCCCAAACCCCCCGGGGCGCGCGACCATCCGATCCGGACGGCCGCCCCGGAACCACCCCCCCTGTTCCGGGGCGGCCGACCTCCCTCTTCGTCCTTCTCGGACTCCTCGGGCTTCCCGCCCTTCTCTTCGCGCTCATCACCTGGCAGGTGGTGGCCGACGGCCCGCTGGTCGACCTCGACGAGGCGACCAGCCAGGCCCTGACTCATCCGGACCCCTTCTCCGAACTCCTCGCCGACCTGGGCAATGTGCCCGTCGCGGTGCCCGTGCTGGCCGTGAGTCTGATGTACGTCGCCTGGCGGGCCCGCAGCACTGGTACACACCACTGGTGGTTGCCGGTCGCCTCCGCGGCGCTGCTCATGGCGCTGGTCCCGGCCCTGGTGATCCCCCTCAAGATCCTGACGGACCGCCCCGGCACCCCGGTCGTGCCGCCCGCCACCGGCTACTACCCGTCCGGCCACACGGCCACGGCCGCCATCGCCTACGGAGCCGCGACCCTGTTGCTGCTGCCGTGGCTGAGCTCCGTGTCCGCCCGCCGCGCAGCCCTCGTGACGTGCGCCGTCCTCAATCTCGGGGTCGGCTTCGGGCTGGTCCGGCGCGGCTACCACTGGCCACTGGACGTAGTGGCCAGTTGGTGCCTGTGCACGGTGCTTCTCACGCTGCTGTGGCTGCTCCTCAGCCGAAGTAGCCGTCGAACGTCCGCTGAAACTCCCAGCTTCCGTACCGGTCCCAGTTGATCGACCACGTCATCAGGCCGCGCAGTGCCGGCCAGGTGCCGTGGGTGGCGTACGAGCCGCAGTTCGTCCTCTTCGTCAGGCAGTCGAGGGTCTTGGTGACCTCGGCCGGAGGGACGTGGCCGTTGCCCGCGTTGGTCGAGGCGGGCATGCCGATCGCCACCTGGTCGGGGCGCAGCGGCGGGAAGACGTTGCTCGCGTTGCCCGCGACCGGGAAGCCGGTCAGCAGCATGTCGGTCATGGCGATGTGGAAGTCGGCGCCACCCATGGAGTGGTACTGGTTGTCCAGGCCCATGATCGGGCCCGAGTTGTAGTCCTGGACGTGCAGCAGCGTCAGGTCGTCACGCAGGGCGTGGATGACCGGCAGATACGCCCCTGCCCTCGGGTCCTGGCCGCCCCACTGGCCGGTGCCGTAGTACTGGTAGCCGAGCTGGACGAAGAACGTCTCCGGGGCCATCGTCAGCACGAAGTCGTCGCCGTACTTGGCCTTCAGGGACTTCAGGGCCGAGATGAGGTTGACGATCACCGGAGTCTTCGGGTTCTTGAAGTCCGTGTCGTCGGCGTTCAGGGAGAGTGAGTGGCCCTCGAAGTCGATGTCCAGGCCGTCGAGGCCGTACTCGTCGATGATCCTCGACACCGACGTCACGAAGGTGTCCCGCGCGGCCGTCGTCGTCAGCTGGACCTGGCCGTTCTGGCCGCCGATGGAGATGAGCACCTTCTTGCCGGCCGCCTGCTTGGCCTTGATGGCCGCCTTGAAGTCGGCGTCGCTCTCCACGTTCGGGCACTCCGTGACCGGGCAGCGGTCGAAGCGGATGTCGCCCGAGGTGACCGAGGTCGGTTCGCCGAAGGCCAGGTCGATGACGTCCCAGCTGTCGGGGACGTCGGCCATGCGGGTGTAGCCGGAGCCGTTGGCGAAGCTCGCGTGGAGGTAGCCGACCAGGGCGTGGGCCGGGAGGTCCGTGCCGCCGCCCGGTCGGGCGGGGGTCGTTGCCGTCACCGTGGCCGACTTCGCCGACTCGCCGGCGTCGTTCACCGCGGCGACCTGGAAGCCGTACGCCGTGGAGGGCGAGAGCCCGCCGATCGTGGCGGAAGTACCGGTCGCCGTCTGGACCTTGGCGCCGTCGCGGTAGACGGCGTAGCCAGTCGCGCCCGGCACCGCCGACCAGGACAGGGCGACGCTGGACGAGGTGACCGCTCCCGTCTTCAGGCCGGTCGGGGCGGCCGGCGGCTGACCGGCGTCCACTCCGGGTCCGACGAGCGAGATGTCGTCGGCGTAGTAGGCCCCGGTGCCGTACCAGCCGTGGGTGTAGAGGGTGACACGGGTGGTGGAGGGGCCCGTCCGGAAGGTCGTCGTGAGCTGCTGCCAGCCGGGGGCGGACTGGGTCCAGGCGGAGACGTCGGTGGTACCGGTGCCGCTCGCACCGAGGTAGACGTACGAGCCGCGGACGTATCCGGACAGGGTGTACTGGGAGTCCGGCTTCACGGTGACGGTCTGCGCGCACCGGGCGTTGTCGCTGCCGGCCGGGGTGGCCTGGAGGGCATGACTGCCGCTGCGGACGGGGGTGTTGACGGTCGTGCCGGCCGTGCAGGTCCAGCCGTCGAGGCCGGCTTCGAAGCCGCCGTTGCGGGCCAGGTCCGCGTCGGCCGCACGGGCGGCCGACGAGAGCGCGGTGACGCCGGGCAGGGTCAGTGCCGCGGCGGTCAGGAGGGCGAGAGGTCTGAAGCGATCCACAAGTGCCTCCAGGCATGGGGGAAATGGAGGGTGGAGCCGCACACAACTTGGTCCAGACCAATCTTCCTGTCAAGAGTCGGCGAGCCCTGCCGCCGCCTCGTGCATGGCCAGTTCGAGCAGCGCCGGGTCGGTGAGGGTGCCGGTGCCGTCGGGTGGGACCAGCCAGCGGGTGCCGCCGGTGGCGCGGCCCGGGTACGGAACGACGATCCAGGTGCCGGCCCCGGCCGTACGGATGCCGGTGCCGAGCCAGCGGGCGGCCGTGCCGGGCGGCACGAAGAAGCCCATGCGCGCGTCGCCGAAGTCGACCAGGACCGGGCCCGGTTGGTCGATGATGCGGGTGAGCACATCGAGGGTCGGATAGCCGAGCTCGCCCGGCAGGATGAGTACGTCCCAGGCCTTGCCGGCCGGCAGCAGTGCGACCCCGAGGGGGTTGCGCTCCCACTCCCAGCGGCAGGCTTCGGGATTCGGCGCAACGGATGCCAGCCACTCGACGGCCGTCTTCGCCCCTGTCATGACGGTGACCTCCCTTTTCCTTGTGGACGCTGATCGCGTCACGGGGAAGAGGGAGGTCCACCGGCAGGCATTACGCGGGTTCTCACCGCCAGTTTTGAGTGAGCTGAGTCACACCCGCCGAGCGGGCTTCAGCTGTCGAAGCCGAGGCCCAGCCGGTCCATCGCCTTGAGCCACAGATTGCGCCGCCCGCCCTGCGCGTCGGCCCGGGCCAGCGACCACTTGGTGAGGGCGATGCCGGTCCAGGCGAAGGGCTCCGGCGGGAAGGGCAGCGGCTTTCTGCGGACCATCTCGAGCTGCGTGCGCTCCGTCCGCTCCCCCGCCAGCAGGTCCAGCATCACGTCCGCGCCGAACCGGGTCGCGCCGACGCCGAGGCCCGTGAAGCCCGCCGCGTACGCCACGTTGCCCTGGTGGGCGGTACCGAAGAACGCCGAGAAGCGCGAGCAGGTGTCGATCGCGCCGCCCCACGCGTGCGTGAAGCGGACGCCCTCCAGCTGCGGGAAGCAGGTGAAGAAGTGCCCGGCGAGCTTGGCGTACGTCTCCGGCCGGTCGTCGTACTCGGCCCGTACCCGGCCGCCGTACGGGTAGATGGCGTCGTAGCCACCCCACAGGATGCGGTTGTCGGCGGAGAGGCGGAAGTAGTGGAACTGGTTGGCCGAGTCGCCGAGGCCCTGGCGGTTCTTCCAGCCGATCGACGCGAGCTGATCCTCGGTCAGAGGCTCGGTCATCAGGGCGTAGTCGTAGACCGGGACGGTGTAGGAGCGGACACGCTTGATCAGGTTCGGGAAGATGTTCGTGCCGAGGGCGACCTTGCGGGCGCGGACCGAGCCGTACGGAGTGCGTACGGCCATCCCCGCGCCGTACGGCTTCAGGGTGAGGGCGGGGGTGTGCTCGTACACGCGGACGCCGAGGTCCAGGCAGGCCTGCTTCAGGCCCCACACCAGCTTGGCCGGGTTGAGCATGGCGACACCCCGGCGGTCGTAGAGGCCGGCCTGGAAGGTCGGTGAGTCGACCTGTGCCCGCACCGCCTCGGTGTCCAGGAACTCGACGCCTTCGGCGAGTCCCTTGTCCCTCAACTCCTCGTACCAGTCGCGCAGTTCCCTCGCCTGGTAGGTCTCGGTGGCGACGTCGATCTCGCCGGTGCGTTCGAAATCGCAGTCCAGGGAGTACCGGGCGACCGCCTTCTCGATCTCGTCGAGGTTGCGGGCGCCCAGCTCCTCCAGCTTGTGGATCTCGTCCGGCCAGCGGGTGAGCCCGTTGGGCAGACCGTGGGTGAGGGAAGCGGCGCAGAAGCCGCCGTTGCGGCCCGAGGCGGCCCAGCCCACCTCGCGGCCTTCGAGCAGCACGACATCCCGCTGCGGGTCGCGCTCCTTGGCGATCAGCGCGCTCCACAGTCCGCTGTACCCGCCGCCGACGACCAGCAGGTCGCAGGTCTCGGCGGTGGTGAGGGCGGGTTCGGGGTGCGGGCGGCCGGGGTCGTCCAGCCAGTACGGGACCGGCTGGGCGTCGGAGAGTGCCTTCGTCCAGTGATTGCCAGAACTCATGGCGCTTGGGGCCATGATTTCAACTCCCTACAGGGGTTTATGCCTTCTGCTTCTTACGGCGGTTTCCGATGGCCATGGAGGCCAGGACGAACAGTACGGCGATGATGAACATGGCCGTACCGATGACATTGATCTGAACGGGCGTTCCGCGCTGGGCCGAGCCCCAGACGAACATCGGGAAGGTGACGGTGGAGCCCGCGTTGAAATTGGTGATGATGAAATCGTCGAAGGAGAGCGCGAAAGCGAGCATCGCACCCGCCGCGATTCCCGGGGCGGCGATCGGCAGGGTGACCCGGACGAACGTCTGGAAGGGGCCGGCGTACAGATCCTGCGCGGCCTGTTCCAGCCGCGGGTCCATCGACATCACGCGCGCCTTCACCGCCGTCACGACGAAGCTCAGGCAGAACATGATGTGCGCGATGAGGATCGTCCAGAAGCCGAGCTGAGCGCCCATGTTGAGGAACAGGGTGAGCAGCGAGGCGGCCATGACGACCTCGGGCATCGCCATCGGCAGGAAGATCAGCGAGTTGATGGCGCCCCGCGCGCGGAAGCGGTACCGGACCAGTGCGAAGGCGATCATCGTGCCCAGCAGCGTGGCGCCGATGGTCGCCCAGAACGCGATCTGGAGGCTGACCGACAGCGAGCCGCACAGGTCGGAGACACCGCACGGGTCCTGCCAGGCGGCCGTGGAGAACTCCTGCCATTCGTAGTTGAAGCGCCCCTTCGGTTTGTTGAAGGAGAAGATCGTCACGATGACATTGGGCAGGAGGAGGTAAGCGAGCGTCAGCAGTCCCGCGATGACGACGAGATTGCGCTTGAGCCAGTTGACGAAGGTCATTTAAACCAGATCCTCCGTGCCGGACCTGCGGATGTAGACCGTCACCATGACGAGGATGGCGGCCATGAGGATGAAGGAAAGAGCCGCGGCCGTCGGATAGTCCAGAATCCGCAGGAACTGCGTCTGGATGACGTTTCCGACCATGCGGGTGTCGGTCGAGCCGAGCAGGTCGGCGTTGACGTAGTCACCGGCCGCCGGGATGAAGGTCAGCAGCGTGCCGGAGACGACGCCGGGCATCGACAGCGGGAAGGTGACCTTGCGGAAGGTGGTGATCGGCTTGGCGTACAGGTCGTTCGCCGCCTCGTGCAGCCGTGGGTCGATGCGCTCCAGCGAGGTGTAGAGCGGCAGGATCATGAACGGCAGGAAGTTGTACGTCAGACCGCACACCACCGCGAGCGGCGTGGCCAGCACGCGGTCGCCCTCGGTCATGCCGAGCCAGCTGGTGACGTCCAGGACGTGCAGCGTGTTGAGGGCGCCGACGACCGGGCCGCCGTCCGCGAGGATCGTCTTCCAGGCGAGGGTGCGGATCAGGAAGCTGGTGAAGAACGGCGCGATCACCAGGATCATGATCAGGTTCCGCCAGCGCCCCGCCCGGAAGGCGATGAGATAGGCGAGCGGGTAGCCCAGGACCAGGCACAGGATCGTCGCCGAGCCGGCGTAGAGCACCGAGCGCAGGAACTGCGGGTAGTAGTCGGACAGGGCGTCCCAGTAGGTCGCGAAGTGCCAGGTGACCTTGTAGCCCTCCTCCAGCGAGCCCGTCTGCACGGACGTGGAGGCCTGGTAGATCATCGGCAGCGCGAAGAAGACGACCAGCCACAGGATGCCGGGCAGCAGGAGCCAGTACGGCACCAGGCGGCCGCGTTTGCGGGGCGGCTTCTTCTCGGGGGCGGTCGGGGTGAGAGGCGGCGGCGCCTCGGTGACTGTCGCCATCAGACCGCCGCCTCTTCCTGGATGCCCGCGTCGATGTCCTGGGCGGCGTCGAGCCCGAAGGTGTGCGCGGGGTTCCAGTGCAGGACGACCTCGGCGCCGGGTACGAGCCGGTCGTCCCGGTCGATGTTCTGGGCGTAGACCTCGAACTCGGGGCAGACGGGGCTGTCGACGACGTACTGCGTGGAGACGCCGATGAACGAGGAGTCCGCGATCCTGCCGGTGATGCGGTTGCGGCCCTCGGGTATCTCGCCCGCCTCGTCGGCATGCGTGAGGGAGATCTTCTCGGGACGAACGCCGACCAGGACCTTGCCGCCGGTCGCCGTGGCCGCGCTGCACCGCGCCTCGGGCAGGACCAGCTTGCCGCCGGCCGCCTTCAGCACGATGTCGCCGCCGCTCTTGGAGTCGACCTCGGCCTCGATGAAGTTGGAGGTGCCGAGGAAGTTGGCGACGAACGTCGTGCGCGGGTTCTCGTAGAGGTCGGTCGGCGAGCCGAGCTGCTCGACGCGGCCCGCGTTCATCACGGCGACGGTGTCGGCCATCGTCATGGCCTCCTCCTGGTCGTGCGTGACATGGACGAAAGTGATGCCGACCTCGGTCTGGATGCGCTTGAGCTCCAGCTGCATCTGGCGGCGCAGCTTGAGGTCGAGGGCGCCGAGGGGCTCGTCGAGGAGGAGCACCTTGGGGTGGTTGATCAGCGCGCGGGCGACGGCCACACGCTGCTGCTGGCCACCCGACAACTGGTGCGGCTTCTTGCGGGCCTGCTCGCCGAGCTGGACGAGGTCGAGCATCTCCTCGACCTGCTTCTTCACGCTCTTGATGCCGCGCCGGCGCAGGCCGAAGGCGACGTTCTCGAAGATGTCGAGGTGCGGGAAGAGAGCGTACGACTGGAAGACCGTGTTCACCGGCCGCTTGTACGGCGGGAGCGCGGTGACGTCCTGTTCGCCGAGGTGAACGGTGCCGGAGGAGGGTTCCTCCAGGCCGGCGATCATGCGCAGGGTGGTGGTCTTGCCGCAGCCGGAGGCGCCGAGCAGGGCGAAGAAGGAGCCCTGGGGCACGGTCAGGTCGAGCGGATGGACGGCATGGAAGGAGCCGTAGGTCTTGCTGATGCCGGAGAGGCGGACGTCGCCGCTGGTGTCGTTCGTCATGGTGGTCACGCCCCTGTGAGCTTCGCGAACTTCTCTTCGTAGGCCGTCTCTTCCTTCGAGCTCAGTGAGCGGAAGGCGCGGGACTGGGCCTGCATGGCCTTGTCGGGGAGGATCAGCGGGTTGTTCGCCGCGTCCTCGTCGATCTTCGCGAGCTCTTCCTTCACGCCGTCGACGGGACAGACGTAGTTGATGTAGGCGGCGAGCTCGGCCGCGGCCTTCGGCTCGTAGTAGAAGTCGATGAGCCGCTCGGCGTTCGTCTTGTGACGGGCCTTGTTGGGGATCAGCATGTTGTCGCTGGACGTCATGTAGCCGCTGTCCGGGATGAGGAAGTCGATGTCCGGGCTGTCGGCCTTGAGCTGGACGACGTCACCGGCCCAGGCGAGGCAGGCCGCGAAGTCTCCGCTGGTGAGGTCTGAGGTGTAGTCGTTGCCGGTGAACCGGCGGATCTGCTTGTTGTCGACGGCCTTCTGGAGCCGGGCGATCGCCGCGTCGTAGTCGTCGTCGGTGAACTTGGCGGGGTCCTTGCCCATGTCGAGCAGGGTCATCCCGATGGTGTCGCGCATCTCGGTCAGGAAGCCGACGCGGCCCTTGAGCTTGGGGTTGTCGAGCAGGTCGGAGACCGTCTTCACCTCGACGCCGTCGAGCGCCTTCTTGTTGTAGGCGATGACGGTCGAGATGCCCTGCCAGGGGTACGAGTACGCCCGTCCCGGGTCCCAGTCGGGGTTGCGGAACTGCTGGGAGAGGTTGGCGAAGGCGTGCGGCAGGTTCGACGGGTCCAGTTTCTGGACCCACCCGAGGCGTATCAGACGCCCGGCGAGCCAGTCCGTGAGGACGATGATGTCGCGCCCGGTCTCCTGGCCCGCCGCCAGCTGCGGCTTGATCTTCCCGAAGAACTCGTTGTTGTCGTTGATGTCCTCGGTGTACTTGACCTTGATGCCGGTCCGCTTCGCGAACTGCTCCAGCGTCGGGTGGTGCTTGCCGCTGTCGTCGACGTCCATGTACTCGGTCCAGTTGGAGAAGCTGACCTGCTTCTCCTTCGCCGAGTGGTCCTCGGCGGACGTGCCGCCCTCGGTCTTGCCGGCCGCGGGGATACCGCAGGCACTGAGCGCCCCAAGTCCGCCCACCGCGAGAGCGCCGCCGGTGGAGGCGCGCAGCAGGGAACGGCGGGTCATGGCGGCCCGGCCGTTGCGCAGGCTGCGCCGCATGGCGGCCACTTGGGCCGGGGACAGGCGGTCGGGCTCGTACTGCTCCATGCGCGTGGTGCCCTTTCGGGAGATCGGGAGGGAGGGGAGGCCGGCCGCGGGGAGGGGCGAGGCGGCCGCGCCGGTCTGGTCCGGTCCGACATCCCGCCTGGTTCAGTCCGCTCAGGCCGGGGCCGGTCCGGTCCGGCTATCGGTCCCCGAAGACGGTGCGATGCCAGTCCTTCCTGGCGACCGCCGTGTTGTCGAACATGACGTGCTTGATCTGCGTGTACTCCTCGAAGGAGTACGCGGACATGTCCTTGCCGAAGCCGGAGGCCTTGTAGCCGCCGTGCGGCATCTCGCTGATGATCGGGATGTGATCGTTCACCCACACACAGCCCGCCTGGATCTCGCGGGTGGCGCGGTTCGCCCGGTAGACGTCGCGGCTCCAGGCGGAGGCGGCGAGCCCGTACGGGGTGTCGTTGGCGAGCCGGATCCCGTCATCGTCGCTGTCGAACGGCAGAACGACAAGGACCGGCCCGAAGATCTCGGACTGGACGATCTCGCTGTCCTGGGCGGCGTCGGCGACCAGGGTGGGCCGATAGTACGCACCCTCCTTGAGATCGCCCTGCGGGGCCTCACCGCCGGTGACCACGCGCGCGTAGGCACGCGCACGGTCGACGAACCCGGCGACACGGTCGCGCTGGACGTGCGAGATGAGGGGTCCCAGATCGGTGCCGGGGTTGAAGGGGTCGCCGAGGCGGACGCTCTCCATGAGGGCGGCGGTGCGCGAGACGAACTCTTCGTAGAGCGGCCTCTGCACATACACGCGCGTGGCGGCCGTGCAGTCCTGCCCGGTGTTGATGAGCGAGCCCGCGACGGCGCCGTTGGCGGCGGCCTCCACGTCGGCGTCGTCGAAGACGACGAAGGGCGCCTTGCCGCCCAGCTCCAGGTGGAGCCGCTTCACCGTGGCCGTGGCGATCTCGGCGACGCGCTTGCCCACGGCGGTGGAGCCGGTGAAGGAGGTCATGGCCACGTCGGGGTGACCGACGAGATGCTCGCCGGCCTCCTTGCCGGTCCCGGTGATGATGTTGATGACACCGTCGGGGATGCCGGCGTCCGTGGCGGCCTGGGCGAACAGGAGTGAGGTGAGAGGGGTGAGCTCGGCGGGCTTGAGCACGATCGTGTTGCCCGCGGCGATCGCCGGGAGGATCTTCCAGGCGGCCATCTGGAGCGGATAGTTCCAGGGGGCGATGGAGCCCACGACGCCGATGGGTTCGCGGCGGACGTAGGAGGTGTGGTCGCCGGAGTACTCCCCCGCGGACTGGCCGGCGAGGTGGCGGGCGGCGCCCGCGAAGAAGGAGGTGTTGTCGATCGTGCCCGGCACGTCGAATTCACGGGTCAGCTTCAGCGGCTTCCCGCACTGCAGGGACTCCGCGCGGGCGAAGTCCTCGGCACGCTCGGCGAGGACGGCGGCGAAGCGGTGCAGCGCGTCCGAACGCTCGCCCGGGGTGGCTGCGGCCCAGGCGGGGAACGCCTCGCGCGCGGCGGCCACGGCGGCGTCGACGTCCTCGGTGCCGGCCAGGTCGTACGTGTAGACCTCCTCGCCGGTCGCCGGGTCGACGACGGCGTGCGTACGACCCGAGGTTCCCTTCACCAGGCGGCCCGCGATGAACTGCGCGCCGTCCGCGAAGCGGTCTTGGGCCGGGAATCGTTCCGGGGTGGCGGTGCCCGGGTTGTGCATGTCGCTCTCCTCCGTGTCCCCCTGGAGGGACCGCAGTGGGGTCGGCGTGGGGTGGCGTGGCTCAGGCTCGATTTGAGTGCCGATCCTGACAGAGCAGGAAGGCTCCAACAAGTGATTCCGTTGTTGCCTTTTGGTTACGCAACGGAATCTGTCGACCAGGTGTCGAGTTGGTCTTGAAAACCCGGGACGGATTGTCGGTGGTGCGTGCCAGACTCGGCCACATGGCGAAGATCGATTCCTGGGACGTCCTGATCAGGGAGGTCCGTGCCGGGACGAGAGTCAAGTATCTGCACTTCTGGGGCCACCGGCCACGACCGGACGGACAGGTGAGCGCGAGTTGCCTGAGCCAGTGGTGGCCGTCGCCGTTCACGGTGGCCGGCGTGTCGTACGCGACCGCCGAGCACTGGATGATGGCCGAGAAGGCCCGGCTCTTCGGGGACGCGGAGGCCGAGCGGCGGGTGCTGGAGGCCGGGCATCCCTCGCTGGCGAAGAAGGCGGGGCGGCTCGTGCGCGGCTTCGACGAGGCCGTGTGGGAGCGGGAGCGGTTCCGGATCGTCGTCGAGGGGTCGGTCCACAAGTTCTCGGCGGATGCGGAGCTGCGGGGGTTTTTGCTGGGGACCGGGGATCGGGTGCTGGTGGAGGCCAGTCCGGTGGATCGGGTGTGGGGGATCGGGTTGGCGGCGGGGGATGACGGGGCGGGAGACCCTGAGCGGTGGCGGGGGCCTAATTTGCTGGGGTTCGCGTTGATGGGGGCGCGGGAGCGGTTGCGGGGGTTGGGGCCGGCAGGGCTCTGAATTCCCAGCGCCGGTCCAGGCAATCCAGCCCGTCCGGCGTTTGAGGACGAGGCCGTTCAGGCCGACAGCGGGGTCTGGGGGCGGCAGCCCCCAGGGACGGGAAGGGTAGGGGCGGCGGGGGCGAAGAAACCCCCCGCTCACTACACCGTCGAGATCAACACCGCCAGCATCCCCAACCCCAGCACCAATCCCACCGCACCACAGATCATCCCCGCCAGCGCCTGCCCAGGATTCGTCGCTTCTCCCCGCCGCGCCTTCCCCCGCCCGATCGACCCGAAGATCAACGCCAGCGCACCCATCACGATGGCGACTGGCCACAGGCAGAAGATCGCCGCGGAGATGATCCCGAGTACGAGCCCCGCCGTACCCATCCCATTGCTCGGCATGGGCTGCACCCCGGGCCACCCGTAATAACCCCCGGCACCGGGGCCCACACCCGGCGGCGGATAAGCGTGGACAGGCCCGGGATAGCCGTACGCAACCTGCCCCGGACCGCCGGGCGCGATGGGCGGCGGCGGAACGGGCTCACCGTGGGCGGCGTAGGGAAGGGATGCCGTCGGGGGCGCGAAGGGCCCGGCCGCCGAGTGGGGCGGCGTGGTACCCGGCGCCGCGAAGGGGTTGGGGCTCGACCCGCCCGGCGGCACCGCAGGGTTCGGCCCGGTCGACGGGTTCACCCACGACGGCGGCGTCGGCATGCCCGAGGACGGCATGGAAGTCACCGTCTGCTGATCGTGCACGGAGGGTGCGGGCCAGGTCAGCGGGTCGTTCGAGGCGACGGTGTAACCGGCTCCCCCGGGCGCGGTGGGAGCGGAGTCCGAAGCCTGCCCGCCCTCGACCGGAGGCGCCCACGGATCCGGCTCGGTCGAGGAGGCGTTGCTCCCCGCCTTCTCCAACGAGGTCCTCGCCCCCGTCTCCGACGCCCCCGGCGAAGCCAACCCTCCAGCCGCCGCATCCTCCGCCGCCCCCGGCGTCTGCGCGTCGTCGGACATGCCCGGCCCCCCTCCGTCGTATGTGCCGTCATGCTAAGGCCCGGGCATCCCCGGCACGGCCCCGGCATACGATGACCCCGAGTCACCGATCAGCCGATCACCCGCGTCCCGCCGACCACATGCCCGGCCGGAGACGCCGTTCCTGGGGAGGAACCTTGACCGACAACCTCGTCGACGCCCGCGTCCCGCGCGATCTGCACGCCTTCATCGCCGGACTGCCCAAGGCCGAACTGCACGTCCACCACGTCGGCTCCGCCTCCCCCCGCATCGTCGCGGAACTCGCCGCCCGCCACCCCGACTCCAAGGTCCCCACCGACCCCGAGGCCCTGGTCGACTACTTCACGTTCACGGACTTCGCGCACTTCATCGACGTGTACCTGTCCGTCGTGGATCTGATCCGCACCCCGGAGGACGTACGGCTGCTGACGTACGAGGTGGCCCGCGAGCTGGCCCGCCAGCAGGTGCGGTACGCCGAGCTGACCATCACCCCGTTCTCCTCCACCCGCCGCGGCATCGACGAGGGCGGCTTCATGGCGGCGATCGAGGATGCCCGCAAGGCAGCCGAGGCCGAGTTCGGGACCGTGCTGCGTTGGTGCTTCGACATCCCCGGCGAGGCGGGCCTGGAGTCCGCCGCGGAGACCGTGCGGCTCGCCACCGACGACCGGCTGCGCCCGGAGGGCCTGGTCTCCTTCGGGCTCGGCGGGCCCGAGATCGGCGTACCGAGGCCGCAGTTCAAGCCGTACTTCGACCAGGCCATCGCCGCCGGACTGCACTCCGTGCCGCACGCCGGCGAGACCACCGGCCCCGAGACGGTCTGGGACGCGCTCACGCACCTGCGCGCCGAGCGCATCGGGCACGGCACCAGCTCGGCGCGGGACCCGAAGCTGCTCGCGCACCTCGCCGAGCACCGGATCCCGCTGGAGGTGTGCCCGACCTCCAACATCGCCACGCGCGCGGTCCGCACGATCGACGAGCACCCGATCAAGCAGTTCACCGAGGCCGGCGTCATCGTCACCATCAACTCCGACGACCCGCCCATGTTCGGCACCGACCTCAACAACGAGTACGCGGTCGCGGCGCGCCTCCTCGAGCTCGACGAGCGGGGCCTGGCCGAGCTCGCCAAGAACGCCGTGGACGTGTCCTTCCTCGACGAGCCGGGCAAGGCCCGGATCAGGGCCGAGATCGACACGTACACCACCGACTGGCTCGCCTCCTGAGCCGGCGGCGCCCGCCACGCCTCGACTCATCCACGATGGCCCTCGCCCCCGACCGGAATGCCCTCATGCAGAACGTGACCGCCGTGGCCCACCGCGGCGACCCCTACCGCGTCCGCGAGAACACGCTCGCCTCCCTGCGCTCCGCGCTCGAACGGGGCGCGGACGCGGTGGAGATCGACGTACGGCTCACCAAGGACGGCGTGCCGGTGCTGCTGCACGACGACACGCTGAAGCGGCTGTGGGAGCAGGACCGTCCGCTGCTCGCGCTGTCGGCGGCCGAGGTGCGCGGGCTGACGGCGGGCGGGGTGCCGACGCTGCGGGAGGCGCTGACGGCGTGTGACGGGAGCAGGGTGATGCTCGACCTGCCGGGCTCGCCCGACGTGCGGGCGGCGCGCCGGGTCGTGGACGTCGTACGCGAGTGCGGGGCGCAGGACGGTGTGTACTACTGCGCGGGCGCCCCGGCCATGCTCGCCGTGCGGGCCGCCGACCCGGCCGCCGAGATCGCCCTGACCTGGACGACGCTGGCTCCGCCGCGGCCCGCCCTGCTGGACGCGGTGCGGCCGCGCTGGCTCAACTACCGCTTCGGCCTGGTCGACCACGCCCTCGCCGAGCGCGTCCACCGCGGCGGTCACCTGCTGTCCGTCTGGACCCCGGACACCCGGCGCTCCATGCGCCGCCTGCTGGACCTCGGCGTCGACTCGATCACGACCAACCGCGTCGACGTCCTCCTCGGTCTGCTCACCGCCCGGCCCGACGCCGAAAGCCGCTAGACGCGCGAGCGTTGAGGCACTGTCGCCGGATCGGCCGGGGTCCCGCGGGTGACGTACTGCGGGACCGGTGCGGTGTCCTTGCCGTTGTCGCGGACCTGGCCGTAGCGGATCGCGCCCTGGTCGGGGCCGGTCCGCACGTCCTTCTCGGCCGCCTCCCAGGTCGACGGGAAGACGATGACGCCGTAGTCGGCGCCCCGTTCGTTCTGGTTGAGGGTGACCGAGCCGTCGACGTAGAAGTACTCGTTCTGCCACATCTGCTGGGTGCCGTCGGGCAGGACCGTGTAGCCGGTGTCGGGGCCGCCCATGCCGGTGGTGTCGGGGCCGGTGGTGTCGTCCATGCGGCGGCCGCCGCCGGAGGCGACGTGGAAGAGCCTGCCCTTGAGGCCGGTCCAGGTCGGCATGACCAGCGCGCCCGGCCGTGATTGCGGGGAGATCTGCCAGCGCACCAGGACGTAGCCCTGCCCGCTGAGCGTCACCTTCTCGCCGCGGTGCTGCATGACGGCCTTCGCGCCCCAGGTGCTGGTGACACCGGACTCGCGGCGGTGCGGCAGGGCGGCGGGCTCGGCGTTCGGGTCCGGGGCCTTGTCGACGGCATCGACGACTGTGCCGTACAGCCCGGTCTTCCGCGGCTGTGACGGAGACGGTGCGGGGGAGGACGGCGGTGAGAGCGTGGCCGTCGGCGACACGGGCGGGGTCGGCGCCGGCGGGCGGGCCGTGCTCGCCGTGGTGGGGGCGGCCGCGCGCGGCGGGGACTGTGGGGTCTGGGTGACGACGTACGCGCCGCCCGCGACGAGTGTCGCCCCGGCCGTCACCGCCACGGCGGGCTGGGTGATCGCGGCCATCACCTTCGCGGACCAGCCGACGGAGGCCGCCGTCGCCGCGACGGCCGTCTTGCCGCCCCATGCCAGCGACAGCGTGAAGCCGACCGGGATCGGGACGAGCGCGATGCCGACGAGGAGGCGTTCCGCGGGGACGACGGCCTCGCGGGTGTCGCCGCAGTAGCCGCAGCCCCTGATGTGCCGGGCCAGTCGCTTGCGCCAGACGGAGTCCGGGCGTCCGTTCCAGCGAGCGGTCAGTTCGCGCAGGCCGGGGCAGGCGCCGTCGAGTGCGCGGACGATGCCGCGCGCGGTCTCCAGCCGTTCCTTCACCCGCTGGACGCGCACCGCGGCGTGCTGTCGGCTGATCCCGGCCGCGGCGGCCAGTTCACGCCGGGTCAGCTCGCCCGCGACCTCCAGCCACCACAGCGACAGCAACTGCCGGTCCTCGTCGTCCAGCCAGCGCACCGCCTCCGCGACCTCCCGCCGCTGTCCCTGCAACTGGAGCCGCAGGACGGTGAGTTCGGCGAAGTCGGTGGCCTCGTGCGCGGCCGACTCGTCGAGGTGAGCGGGCTGTTTGCGGCGCGCCCGGTCCCGGATCTGCCGCATGGCGATCGCGACGAGCCAGGAGCGGAAGCTGTCCGGGTCCCGCAGCGAGCCGAGGTTGTCGACGGCACGCAGCATGGTCTCCTGGACGACGTCGTCGACATCGGCGTGTCCGTTCAGGGCGCGCCCGACGACGTTGTAGACCAGCGGGAGCCAGCCCTCCACCAGTTCGTCCAGCGCCTGCCGGTCACCGGCCTGCGCCGCAGCGATGGTGGAGCGCCACTGCCTGCCGGCTCCCTCGTCCACGTACGTCCTCTCCCGGCTCATCCGCTGCCCGTACGCACCTTCTCAGCCTGACCAGCACTGTTGGCTATATCGGAGATCACATTCCGCCAGTGGAGACGCGGTGCGGGGGTCGGCGATAACACTTTTTCGCCGACCGGCGCCCCGTAAGGGCGATCCCTCACAACGCCCTTGTTCTGCGCGGCACTTGCTCCGGGCTCCCCCAGGGTTGCAGCCCCTCCTCACCGACGATCCGCCGCGGGACCGTACGGCCGACGATGATCACGGACACCCCACCGACCCCACTCCAGGAGCAGCAGATGCCCGTACGCCCGCTTCCCGCCCTCCTCACCTCCGCCCTCGCTCTGACCCTGGCCGCAGTGCCGCTTGCCGGGACGGCCTCCGCGCGGCCCGCGTCGTCCTCGTCCTGTTCCGCGCACGCGATCGAGGCCGCCCCGAAGAGCGGCCCCGACGTCAAGGCCCTGTGCGCCGCGCTCGCCGGGCTGCCCGACAAGGACGCCACGGCCGCGCTGATCCGCGTGGGCGGCAAGGGGAGCTGGCACGGGGCGGCCGGCGTGCGGGACATGAGAACCGGGGCGCCGGCGCTGGAGAACGCCCGCTTCCGCGCCGGTTCGACGACGAAGATCGTGACCTCGGCGATCGTGCTGCAACTCGCCGCCGAGGGGCGGATCTCCCTCGACGGGACGGTGCAGCGATATCTGCCCGGCCTGCTCACCGAGGACTTCGCGCCCATCACCGTACGGCAGTTGCTGAACTTCACCAGCGGTCTGCAGCCGGGGGCGTCCCTCGGTGAGGACGTCGACGACGGCTACGAGCACCGGTTCGAGACACTGACCCCCGAGGAGGTGGTGGCCGCGTCGGTCGCCAAGGGACCCGACCCCGACCACGCGCCCGGCGAGCACCAGCGGTACGGCAACATCCACTACACCGTGCTGGGCATGCTGATCGAGAAGGTCACGGGCGACTCGTACGCCCACCAGGCGGCCGTACGGATCTTCCGCCCGCTCGGCATGCGCCACACCTCCTTCCCGGCCGGCCCCGACCCCCGCATTCACGGCCCGCACAACCGCGGATACGACTGGATCGACGGCAAGCTGGTCGACGTGACCGAGTGGAACATGTCCGACCGGTTCGCGGCCGGCGACATGATCTCGACGACGGCGGACCTGGAACGGCTGCTGTTCGCCCTGTTCCGCGGTCGGGTCGTGCCCGAGCCGCAGCTGAAGGAGATGTTCGCGGTCCCGGACATCGAGGGGGCCACCATGGGTGCCTCGCTGGAGCGTTTCGAGCTGAACGGCAAGGAGATCTGGGGCAAGACGGGTGCCCGACCCGGCTATCACACCGTCGTCGCGGCCACCCGCAACCTGTCCCGGACGGTCGTCTACTCCGTCAACTCGACCGACGCGAAGGGCGACGGCCTGTCCATCGCCCAGCGCTTCGCCTTCCCGGCGTTCAACCGCTGACGGCGGCGGCGGCAGCCGGAGGTGCTGACGGCGTCGTCAGCGCCTCCAGCCGCTTGATCCTCTTCCGCACGACGTACAGCGGGATCACCCCGAAGACGCCGAACGACATGTCGATCACCGACCACCACAAGGGGATGCCGCGGATCGGCCCGCAGATCAGGGCGAGCGGGATGATGCCCGCGCAGGCGATCATGCCGAACTCGACGACCCAGATGTTGCGCACCGGGTCGCGGTAGGGGCCGTAGAAGGCGACGGCGATCACGAGATGGGCGAAGGCGAGCCAGTCCGTGCCGTAGAGCAGGAAGGGGTAGTCGGCGTCGGCGGTGTCGAGACCACCCCGGACGCGCTCGATCCAGTCCATGAGGCCGGGCAGGTGCTCCGGCACGGACAGGGCGCGCAACAGGTCCTCGGTCCAGCGCAGTTCGTGGACGAGAGGGAAGGCCGTGGCGCCGCTGAGCACCAGGCAGATGACGAAGAGGGCCAGCCAGACGCGGATGCCCTTGAGCAGGGCGGCTCTGTCGCTCATGGCAGCAGCGTACGCTTGAAGTTGAACACGTTCAAAGTGGGTCTCCGTCCCGGAGCCCGAACCGATGGCCGCCATGCGGCCCGCACCGGCCCGGCCCTACGATGTCCGCCGACGAGGGAGGACGCATGGGCCTGGACCTGAGCGAACGGGCTTACCGGGGGCAACGTTGGGCGGCACGGGCCTCGCTGACCGCAGCGGGGCTCGCGCTGCTCGTGCCGCTCGCCTACGGCGGGATCGGCGGCGTGCTGCTGCTGGTGGCCGGTGTGGCGGGCCTGGGGATCGGCGCCGTCGCGGTGTGGTGGACGTTGACGCTGCGCGGACCGGTGCGCTGGTTGGCGGGCGTCGTGGCCCTGGCCGTACCGGCCGCCGTGATCACGTTGTTCGCTGCCACCCTGTTCTGGGCGCTGCTGGCGTCCGTGGCGCTGTGGACGGTGGCCGTGTGGAGCGGCCGGTACGCGCTGCGGGGCACGGGGAGCCCACGGGTGCGGGTGATGCGGGGTCGCAAGGCGGCGCCACCGCGGCGGGCGATCCTGATCATGAACCCCCGCTCGGGCGGCGGGAAGGTGGAACGCTTCGCGCTCAAGGAGAAGGCGGAACGGCTCGGCGCCGAGGTCGTCCTCCTCGACCCCGACGAGCATCAGGACGTCACCGCCCTGGCCCGCAAGGCCGTTTCGGACGGCGCGGACCTGCTCGGTGTCGCGGGCGGGGACGGCACCCAGGCACTGGTCGCGGCCGTCGCCGCCGCGTACGACATCCCGTTCCTGGTGATCAGCGCCGGCACCCGCAACCACTTCGCCATGGACCTGGGCCTCGACCGCGAGGATCCCGCCGCCTGCCTCGACGCGCTCGTCGACGGCGTGGAACTGCGCGTCGACCTCGGCTTCGCGAACGGCCGGCCCTTCGTCAACAACGCCTCCTTCGGCGCCTACGCGGCCATCGTGCAGAGCCCCGGCTACCGCGACGACAAGATCGGCACCAGCCTGGAGCTGCTGCCCGACCTGCTCACCCGCCAGCAGGGCCCGCTGCTGACCGTCCGGGCGGCGGACACGACGCTGCACGCCCCGCATGCCGTGCTGGTCAGCAACAACCCCTACCGCACGGACGATCCCTTCGGGCTCGGCCGCCGCGACCGCCTCGACGCCGCCGTTCTCGGGGTCCTCGGCATCAGGGTGGACAGCGCGGCCGAGGCCGCCGCACTGCTCCTAGACCCGGCGCCGCCCGGCCTCAGCATCCTCACCGCAACCGAGGTGGTCATCGAGGCCGACCGTGAGGAGATCGAGGCCGGCATGGACGGCGAGGCCCTTGTCCTGCAGGCCCCGGTCCACTGCCGCATCACTTCGGGCGCCCTACGCGTCCGTGTCCCCCGCAAACGCCCCGGCGTCCCCCAGCGCGGCCCCCGCCTGGACTGGCGCCGACTGCGCAAACTGGCGGCGACGGTGGGGCGCACGGCGGTGCACCGGCAGGGTCACTGGTAGGGGGCACACGGGGCCGTGGGGGCCGCCTACAACCCCGCGATCGCGTTCCACCGCTTGGCGAACTCCACCCGCTCCTCCGACGTGATGTCCCGAGCGATCGCGAGACGCCGGCGCATCGCCGCGTCCGGGAAGATCAGCGGATCCTCGGCCAGGGCGGCCGTCTCCTCGTCCTTGGCGGAGGCGAGGACGTCCTGGGCGGCCGGGACCGGGCAGACGTAGTTGACCCAGGCGGCCAGTTCGGCGGCGACCTCGGGGTCGTAGTAGTAGTCGATCAGCCGCTCCGCGTTGGCCTTGTGGCGGGCCAGGTTCGGGACCATCAGGGACTCCGACCACAGCTCGGCCCCCTCCTCGGGGACGACGAAGCGGATGTCGGGGTCGTCCGCCTGGAGCTGGATGACGTCGCCCGAGTAGGCCTGGCAGGCCAGGACGTCGCCGCTCGACAGGTCCTTGATGTAGTCGTTGCCGGTGAAGCGGCGGATCTGGCCCTTGCGGACCTGCTGCTCGACCTGGTCGCAGACGGTGTGGAAGTCGTCCGCGGTCCAGCGGGTGATGTCGACGCCGTTGCCCTGCATGAGCAGCGCGAACGCCTCGTCCAGACCGGAGAGCAGGGTCACCCGGCCCTTCAGGTCGCCAGCCCACAGCTCGGCGACGCTGTGTATGTCGCGGCCCAGCCGGCGGCGGTTGTACGCGATGCCCGTGATGCCGGACTGCCACGGCACGGTGTACTTCCGTCCGGGGTCGAAGGCCGGTGAACGCAGCAGCGGGTCCAGGTACTTCGCCACGTTCGGCTGGCGTGCCCGGTCCATCTCCTGCACCCAGCCCAGCCGTACGAACCGGGCGCACATCCAGTCGCTGATGACGACGAGGTCGCGGCCTGTGCGCTGATGGTTCATCAGGGCCGGGCTGATCTTGCCGAAGAACTCGTCGTTGTCGTTGATCTCCTCGACGTAGTCGACGGAGATCCCTGCGCTCTTCTCGAACCCCTCCAGGGTGGGCCTGCGCCGCGCGTCCTCGTCGTCCGTGTCGATGTACAGCGGCCAGTTCGCCCAGGTGAGCCGCTTGTCGGTCGCGGAGACATCGGTGGCGGCCCGGTCGCCGGGCGACACATAGGCGGGCCGCACACCGCAGCCGGCGAGCCCACCGAGCGCAGCGCCCGCACCGAGGGTGCGCAGCAAAGCCCGGCGGGACAGCGGGGAGTTCATCGAGGGGAGGGCCATTGCCGCAGCATGCCGCTGCTGACCGCGGCCGATCAATCGACGCCATGTCGAGCGGCAGCCCCGAACGGTACTCACTCCGTCCGGGGCTGCGACGCCGCGAAGGGGCGCGGGGAACTGCGCGACCGGCCACATCGAACCCGCAGCCGTGAGACGGCCACGACCCCCGCGGCGCCTAGCGCAGCGTCACGCGTCCAGGGACGTCATCACGTGCTTGATCCGGGTGTAGTCGTCGAACCCGTACGCCGACAGATCCTTGCCGTACCCGGACTTCTTGAAGCCGCCGTGCGGCATCTCCGCAACCAGCGGAATGTGCGTGTTGATCCACACGCACCCGAAGTCCAGCGCCTTGGACATCCGCATCGCACGCCCGTGGTCCTTGGTCCACACGGACGAAGCGAGCGCGTACTCGACGCCGTTGGCCCACTCGACGGCCTGCGCCTCGTCCGAGAAGGACTGCACGGTGATGACCGGGCCGAAGACCTCCTTCTGGACGATCTCGTCGTCCTGCTTCAGCCCCGACACGACGGTCGGCGCGTAGAAGTACCCCTTGTCACCCACCTGGTGACCGCCTGCCTCGACCTTGGCGTGGGCGGGCAGCCGCTCGATGAACCCGGAGACCTGCTTGAGCTGGTTCGGGTTGTTGAGCGGGCCGAACAGCACGTCCTCGTCGTCCGGCTGACCGGTCTTCGTGTCGGCGGCGGCCTTCGCGAGCGCCTGCACGAACTCGTCGTGGATGGCCTCGTGGACGAGGACGCGCGTGGCCGCCGTACAGTCCTGCCCGGCGTTGAAGAAGCCCGCGACGGAGATGTCCTCGACGGCCTTGGCGATGTCGGTGTCGGCGAAGACCACGACCGGCGCCTTGCCGCCCAGCTCCAGGTGGACCCGCTTGAGGTCCTTGGAGGCGGACTCGGCGACCGACATACCGGCCCGCACCGAACCGGTGATGGAGGCCATCGCCGGAGTCGGGTGCTCGACCATCAGCCGCCCGGTGTCACGGTCGCCGGTGATGACGTTGAAGACACCCTTGGGCAGGATGCCTCCGATGATCTCGGCGATCAGGACGGTCGACGCCGGAGTGGTGTCCGACGGCTTCAGGACGACCGTGTTGCCCGCCGCGAGGGCCGGTGCGAACTTCCACACGGCCATCATCATCGGGTAGTTCCAGGGCGCGACCTGCGCGCAGACGCCGATCGGCTCACGGCGGACGATGGAGGTCAGGCCCTCCATGTACTCACCCGCCGAGCGGCCCTCCAGCATCCGCGCCGCGCCCGCGAAGAAGCGGATCTGGTCGACCATCGGCGGGATCTCCTCGGACCGCGTGAGTCCGATCGGCTTGCCCGTGTTCTCCACCTCGGCCGCGATGAGCTCTTCGGCCCGCTCCTCGAACGCGTCGGCGATCTTCAGCAGGGCCTTCTGTCGCTCGGCGGGGGTCGCGTCACGCCAGGCGGGGAAGGCGCGCGCGGCGGCCTCCATCGCGGCGTCGACGTCCGCCTGCCCGGACAGCGGTGCGGTTGCGTACGCCTCGCCCGTCGCGGGGTTGACCACCTCGGTGGTCCGTCCGTCGGCGGCGTCCCGGAACTCACCGTCGATGTAGTTGCGCAGACGACGCAGCTCGGTGCTCACTGCCGGCCTCCTGTCAGGTCGAACTGTCCATTCTCTGAGACACCCACCCTAATCGGCTGACCCACGTTTTCAACACCCCCACTGGCGCCCCTTCTGCGAAATCCGCAGGTCTCGGTCGCATAAACAACGAATTTCATCGCCTCGGCCTTGCGGAACTATCGAGACGTCGTGCACAGTGACGTCGTGGCCAGTCGAAGCGCAGAGCACAGGGACTCCCGCGAGTCCAGGAACGGCGGTCCCCAGCTGGACGCCGTCTCCCTCGCCATCATCGAACAACTTCAAGAGGACGGCCGCCGGCCGTACGCCGCCATCGGCAAGGCCGTCGGCCTGTCCGAGGCGGCCGTGCGCCAGCGCGTCCAGAAGCTGCTCGACCAGGGCGTCATGCAGATCGTCGCCGTCACGGACCCGCTCACCGTGGGCTTCCGCAGGCAGGCGATGGTCGGTGTGCACGTCGAGGGCGACGTGGAGTCCGTGGCCGACGCACTGACCGCCATGGCCGAATGCGAGTACGTGGTGATGACGGCCGGGTCCTTCGACCTGATGGTGGAAATCGTCTGCGAGGACGACGACCACCTCCTGGACGTCATCAACCGACGCATCCGCGCTGTCCCCGGAGTGCGCTCGACGGAGAGCTTCGTCTACCTCAAGCTCAAGAAGCAGACCTACATGTGGGGAACCCGATAACCGTGAGGACCCGATAACCGTGAGCACCAACAGCCCTCAGGACCTCAGCAGGACCGCGTACGACCACTTGTGGATGCACTTCACGCGTATGTCCTCGTACGAGAAGGCGCCCGTCCCGACGATCGTCCGGGGCGAGGGCACCTACATCTACGACGACAAGGGCAGGCGCTACCTCGACGGGCTCGCCGGCCTGTTCGTGGTGCAGGCCGGGCACGGCCGCGTCGAACTGGCCGAGACCGCCTCCAAGCAGGCGCAGGAGCTGGCGTTCTTCCCGATCTGGTCCTACGCCCACCCGAAGGCCGTGGAGCTTGCGGAAAGGCTGGCCGACCACGCGCCGGGCGACCTCAACAAGGTCTTCTTCACCACCGGCGGCGGCGAGGCGGTGGAGACCGCCTGGAAGCTGGCCAAGCAGTACTTCAAGCTCACCGGCAAGCCCACCAAGCACAAGGTCATCTCGCGCGCGGTCGCCTACCACGGCACCCCGCAGGGCGCCCTGTCCATCACGGGCCTGCCGGCCCTCAAGGCCCCCTTCGAGCCGCTGGTCCCCGGCGCGCACAAGGTGCCGAACACCAACATCTACCGCGCCCCGATCTTCGGTGACGACCCGGAGGCCTTCGGCCGCTGGGCCGCCGACCAGATCGAGCAGCAGATCCTCTTCGAGGGCCCGGAGACCGTCGCCGCGGTCTTCCTGGAGCCGGTCCAGAACGCGGGCGGCTGCTTCCCGCCCCCGCCCGGCTACTTCCAGCGGGTGCGCGAGATCTGCGACCAGTACGACGTCCTGCTGGTGTCGGACGAGGTCATCTGCGCCTTCGGCCGCCTGGGCACGATGTTCGCCTGCGACAAGTTCGGCTACGTCCCGGACATGATCACCTGCGCCAAGGGCATGACCTCGGGCTACTCCCCGATCGGCGCCTGCATCATCTCCGACCGCCTGGCCGAGCCGTTCTACAAGGGCGACAACACCTTCCTGCACGGCTACACCTTCGGCGGCCACCCGGTGTCGGCCGCGGTGGGCCTCGCCAACCTCGACCTCTTCGAGCGCGAGAAGCTCAACCAGCACGTCCTCGACAACGAGACCGCGTTCCGCACGACGCTGGAGAAGCTGCACGACCTTCCGATCGTCGGCGACGTCCGCGGCAACGGCTTCTTCTACGGCATCGAGCTCGTCAAGGACAAGGCGACCAAGGAGTCGTTCAACGACGAGGAGACCGAGAGGGTTCTGTACGGCTTCCTCTCCAAGGCCCTGTTCGACAACGGCCTGTACTGCCGTGCCGACGACCGCGGCGACCCGGTCGTCCAGCTCGCGCCGCCGCTGATCTCCAACCAGGAGACGTTCGACGAGATCGAGCAGATCCTGCGGGCGACGCTGACGGAGGCGTGGACGAAGCTCTAGCCTCACGAGGTCCGTGCGACGGCGGGGGTGCACCCGTAGGAGTGAGAAGGGTGCACCCCCGCCGCGTGCTGTCCGTCGTTGCGCCCCCGGATCCTTAGCGTGCCTTGTAACCGATCGGCCCTGTCTTCGTTCCCCCGCACGGGGGAACGGCCCGGGAACTACGGATCTGACGAGGTGTACGCGCATGGAGGCTCCGCCGGACAACGACGTGCTCTGGGCACGCGCGCTGCACTTCACGCACCGCGACGGCTCTCCCGCGCTCGGCGGGGTCTCGCTGGGTGTGCGTGAGGCTGAGATCCTCGCCGTCACCGGTCCCCGCGGCAGCGGCAAGACGGCTCTCCTGCACTGTCTGTCCGGCCTGGCCCCCGCCCGGAGCGGCGAGGTCTGGTTCAACAGCGTGCCGGTGCACACCATGACCCCGATGGCGCGCGAACGGCTCCGCCGCGACCGCTTCACCTGGATCGACCCGGCCCCCTCGCTCGTCCCCGAGCTGAACGTCTGGGAGAACGCCGCGCTCCCGCTGATGCTGCGCGGCACCAGCCGTCGCCGCGCCAAGACGACCGCGCTGGAGTGGCTCAACCGCCTGGACGTCGGCGAGGCGGCCCGCAAGCGCCCGCACCAGCTGGTGCAGGCCGAACGCCAGCGGGTGTGCATCGCCCGCGCCCTGGCCCCCTCCCCCACGGTCCTGTTCGCCGACGAGCCGACGGCAGCGCTGCACCGCGCGGACCGCGCACACGTCCTGCGCACCCTGACGACAGCAGCCCGCTCGCACGGCATCACCGTCGTCCTGGCCACCCATGACGCGGAGAACGCGGCCTTCGCCGACCGCACCCTCGCCCTGCTCGACGGACGGCGCGTGAACACGGTGCACCTGCCCCCGGTCACCGCGACGGAAGGCCGGGCCGCGTGCTCGCTCTCCGTCTGAGCCGCGGCGCCCAGCCCGCTGTACAGCTGCGCCGCCTCCTCCTGGCCGCGGCGTCGGCGGGCACGGGCTTCCTGCTGCTGTGCACCCTGGGCTACGCCATGTCCCACACCGACTCGGCCTCGTCGGTCCTCCGCCTCGCCTGGTGCGTGCCCCCGCTGGCCGCGACGATCCACTTCGCGGTGGCGGTGGCCCGCACCGACCCCGGCACCAAGCCGCGCCCCGGCCTGTCGGCGATCGGACTGGGCCCGGCCCGCCTGATGCTGGTCTCGGCCACCACCACGGCCCTGTCCTGCACCCTCGGCTCGATGCTCGCCCTGCTCGTCTTCCTCCACCTCCGGGGCGACCTGACCGGCATGCCCTTCGACGGCGCCGCATCGCAGTTCCTGGCGGCGAACGCCCCCCTCCCCCTGCCGGCCGCCCTGACCCTGCTGACCCTGACCCCGGCCACCGCGTCGACGACGGTGGCGCTGGTCCTGCGCCCGAAGGAACCCGGGCCCACCGGGGCGCGGGGCGCGGGGCGGTCGTTCGGGGGCCAGGTGAGGCGGGGCCGCACGGCCGCGCCCGGCACCGCGGAGGACAGCGAGGGTGCTACCGCGCCGCCTGCGGACAGTCGTGCCGCTGAGGCGGCGCCCGCCCCGGAGAAGGACGGCACCCCACCGGCGCCGGACCGCGCGACCGACCCCCCGGCGGCAGTCGACGACAGCCAGCAAACTCCGGCCCACGCGACCCATGTCCCGGCCCCCGGCAAACCCCCCGTCGGCCTGCCGTGGGGTATCGCGGTCCTCGCCGCAGGCATCGCCGTGGAGGCCTACGCCGGCCGCACCGCCACCCCCACTCCGCTCACCGTCCCCGCCGCCCTCCCCACCGGCCCAGCCGGGGTCCTGGTCGGCTGGCTCCTGACCGCCCTCGGGCTGGCCCTCGCCGCCCCCGGCCTCACCCACCTGTGCGGCCGCGTCCTGCAGGCCGTACGCCCGGGCGCGGTACGCCTCCTCGCGGGCCGCGTCCTGATGGCGGAGGCCACCCGCATCGGCCGCCCCCTCGGCGTCGTCTGCGCCGTGGCCTCCGCGGCGTACGCCACCGCGCCCCTGTCGACCACCGACGCCATCGGCCCCCTCACCGCCGTCGGCGCCACCGTGGTCACCGGCTGTGCCGTGGCCACCCTCCTCACAGCCGCCGTGGAGGCCAAGCAGGCCCGCGCCGACACCACGGCCGCACTGCTCCGCCTCGGCGCCCCCACCGCGTTGCTCCGCAGCGCGGCAGCCCTGCGCGCCGCCACGCTGCTGGTCTTCTTCTGCCCGCTCACCCTGATCGTGGCCGAGCTGGCCGCGGCGCCCCTGGCCCGCTGAAGCCGCTCGGCGGACTCCGCCGAGCCGGTCGAAAAACTCGCAACAAAAATTCTCCGCCCGGCGATGACTTCCGCTCGGACCCCCGGTCTATCCCACCGAACAGCAGCGAGAGCAGCAGCCACCCGAGGGAGAGACCACGATGACCGCCCCCGCCTACCAGCAGATGATCTTCCTGAACCTGCCCGTGAACGACCTCGACGCCTCGAAGAAGTTCTTCACGGAGCTCGGCTTCGCGATCAACGAGCAGTTCAGCGACGACACCACCGCGTCGGTCGTGATCAGCGAGACCATCGTCGCGATGGTGCACACCCACGAGAAGTACGCCCAGTTCACGAAGAAGCAGATCGCGGACGCGACGAAGACCAGCGAGGTGCTGATCGCGCTGAGCTCCGAGAGCCGCGAGAAGGTCGACGAGCTGGTCGAGAAGGCGGTCGCCGCGGGCGGCTCCGTCACCGGCGAGACCCAGGACCACGGCTTCATGTACGGCCGCGCCTTCGACGACCTCGACGGCCACACCTGGGAGGTCGTGTGGATGGACCCGTCGGCCATCGAGGGCTGATCCCCGCCGTCCCGTGGCCGGTGCCTAGCATGGGCGGGTGCAGACGATGCCCGCCCATGCGGCCCACCACAACGACCGTGAGATCGAGACGCTGGAGGAGTTCGACGCGACCGTCTCGGCGCGCGGCTCCCTGGCCGGATTCCGTGTCCAGGCCGTCGACCTGACGGACCGTACGCGCGAGTTGCTCACCACGGACACGGCGGGCGCCGTCTTCCTCGGCTGCCCGATGCGCGAGGACGCGGCCGCGAAGATCCGCACGGACGGCGCCCTGGTCTTCCCGCCGGTCCCCGACCTGCCCTTCGACCCGTACCGGGGCCTGGTCTACTCGCCCGACGACCTCTTCGCGTCGCTGGCGGACGGCTACGAGAACACGCCCGACGCCCACGCGTACGCCTGGTTCCAGCGGACCAAGGCGGACCGCGACATCCACGCCTCCATGCTCCGCGCGATCCACGACGACTCCATATCGGACGCGCTCGACGAACTCCTGTCCGGCGCCCGGGTGGTGGGCGTCATGGGCGGCCACGCGATGCGGCGCGGCACGGAGGCGTACGAGGGGGCCGCGCGGCTCGGCCGCGAACTGGCCCGCGCCGGTTTCACGGTCGCCACCGGCGGCGGCCCGGGCGCGATGGAAGCGGCGAACCTCGGCGCGTACGCCGCCCCGCACAACGACGAGATGCTCGGCGACGCCCTGCGACTCCTGGCAAAGGCGCCCCTGTTCACGCCCTCGATCACCGAGTGGGCGACGGCCGCCTTCGAGGTGCGCACCCGCTGGCCGCAGGGCGGGCGCTCCGTCGGCATCCCGACCTGGTTCTACGGCCACGAGCCGCCGAACCCCTTCGCCTCCCACATCGCGAAGTACTTCGCCAACGCCACCCGCGAGGACGGCCTCCTGGCCCGCTCGAACGCGGGCGTCGTCTTCCTGCCAGGCGCCGCCGGCACCGTGCAGGAGATCTTCGACAACGCGACGCCGAACTACTACGAGTCGCGCGGCGAGCCCACCCCGATGGTGCTCGTGAACAGGGCCCACTGGACGGAGCAGTTGCCGACCTGGCCGCTGTTGCAGGCCCTCGCCCGGGATCGCTCGATGGA
Organism: Streptomyces sp. R11; assembly: GCF_041051905.1. Lineage (NCBI taxonomy): Bacteria > Bacillati > Actinomycetota > Actinomycetes > Kitasatosporales > Streptomycetaceae > Streptomyces > Streptomyces sp. R11. The sequence continues at coordinate 6,595,348 of NZ_CP163432.1, read as the reverse complement.
GTCCCGTATCGCCCTGGTCGACCGGATCGAGCAGGCCCCGCAGGCGTTGAAACGCCTCAGCGAGCAATAAGAGGGCAAAGCCAACGTGCGCGGGGGGCGTACGCGTTGACACTGCTTATGCCACGCTTATAAACCTGTGAGACTCCTGGGGACGGTGATGTCGCATCGCCGCCTCGTTCAACCCCCCTCAGTGGTGCAACTCGTAAGGACAAACGTGTCCATAAACCGCCGTACTGTTACGCGCTCCGTGCGCGCTCTTGGTGTTGCGTCCGCCTCCGCCGCCCTCGCGCTCGGCCTCGCCGGCAACGCCCTCGCCTGCAACATCAGTGAATTCTCCGCCGAAGCCAAGTGCGACGGCGACAAGGGCGTCATCACGGTCACCGACGTGGACCCCAGCGGCATCCCCGCGACTGTCAGCGTCTACCTGCAGAACAACGGCGCCGACCTGAAGAAGGTCGGCGAGCAGGTGGTCAAGGGCTCCCGCGAGGGTGTCACCATCACCTTCGCCGAGAACTGGAAGCCGGACGCCGAGTACCGCGTCCACGTCAAGGCCGCGGGCTACGTCGACGAGGACATCAAGCCGAACCTGACGACCCCGTCGACGGCCTGCAAGAAGGAAGAGGAGGAGCCGCCGGCTCCGTCGGACACCCCGACCCCGTCCGACTCCGCCTCGACCCCGGCCGAGGAGACGCCGGCCCCGACGCCCTCGGAGAGCGAGAGCACCGCTCCCGCGGACACGGCGAGCAGCGCCCCGTCCCCGGCGACCGATGACTCCAACCTCGCCGAGACCGGTGCGAACTCCAACACCGGCCTGATCGCCGGCATCGCGGTCGGCCTGGTCGCCATCGGTGGCGGCGCGGTCTTCTTCGGACTGCGGCGCCGCGGGGCGAGCAACGACCGCTGACGCGCCCGCAGAGCGACACCGCTGTGGCCCGTCCCCTTTCCCGGGGGCGGGCCATACGCCTGTTCCCCGGGGCCACGCCCCACGCCTGTCAGCCGAACCTCGCCCGCTCCAGCCAGAACTCCAGCAGCTCCCGCTCGCCGAGGACCTCCAACTCCGGGCTGTCCAGCGGCAGCCGGCGGTAGAAGGCGAGCAGTACGGCGGTGAGCGGGCCGCGGAGCGCGACGGTCGCCTTCTCGTGGCCGCGCCGCCAGGCGACGACGTCCTGGTCGAGGTCGATGGACCATTCGGCATTCAGCTCGGGGGTGCTGTCCGTGGCGTGCAGATGGATGCTGCTCCCGGGCCGGCACAGCTCCCGCGCCGGGTCGTCCGGGAGTGTCCGCTGCGCCCACTCGACGATCTCCAGCCACTCGTCGATCGCGTCGGCGGCGATGTCGGGCGAGACCTCGTAGGGCAGGCCGGCGGCGAGTGTCGCGTCCGCGCGGTGGATCGTGATCTCGTGGGTCATACGGCGGGCCCAGAATCCGGCGTTCAGTACGCCGGCCCAGCCCCATACCTTTGCGTCGGGACCGGCCTCCCGCAGCGTGCCGACGATCATCCCGCCGGTCTCCGCGAGCCAGGCGTCGAGCGCGGCGGCGTCACCCTCACCCTCGGGGCCGGTGAACCCCGGCACCTGCTCCTCCGGGACCTCCTCCTCGGCCCGCGTCCGCACGGTCAGCTCCACCCAGCGCAGGGCGCCACCGGTGTGCCGGACGAGCTGTTCCAGCGACCAGTCCGGGCAGGTCGGCACGGTGGCCGACAGGTCGGCGCCCGAAGTCACGACGGCCCTCAACAGGCCGATCTGGTGGGCGATTTCGTCGCAGTAACGATTGTGCGGGAGTGACGTCATGCCCCGCACCCTATGTGCGGGGTGATCAGCCAAGCAGCACGATTTCCGCCGCGTCGAACTCCACGCCGACTGCGTCCCCGACCTCGGGCGCCTCCCGCAGCGCACACGCCGCCTCCAGGCGCGGCGCCTCTTCCGGCTGGAGGTGCACGGCGACATGCGTGCCCTTGAACGTGCGCGCCGTGACCGTGCAGCGCAGCCCCGAGTCCGGGGACACGAGCCGCACCCCGGCCGGCCGTACGAGCAGCTTCCGGGTGCCCTGTGCGGCGTCCTCGCCCACGGGCAGCTTGCCCCAGGGGGTGTCCGCGGCCTCCCCCGCGACCGTGCCCTCGACCACGTTGTCGAACCCGAGGAAACGCGCCACGAACTCGTCCACCGGACGCTGCCACACCTCGAGCGGCGTACCGGTCTGGGCGATCCGCCCGTCCCGCATCACCACGACCCGGTCGGCGAGCGCGAAGGCCTCGCCCTGGTCGTGCGTCACGGCCAGCACGGTCGTGCCCAACCGGCCGAACAGCTCCCGGAGTTCGACCACGAGCCGCTCCCGCAGCGAGCGGTCGAGCTGACCCAGCGGCTCGTCCAGCATCAGCAACCGCGGCCTCGGCGCGAGCGCACGTGCCAGCGCCACCCGCTGCTGCTCGCCGCCGGACAGGGAGGCGACGGAGCGGCGGGCGGCGTCCGGAAGTCCGACCAGGTCGAGCAACTCCCGTACCCGCTCGGCCTGTTCGCCCTTCGAGGCGCCGTGCATCCGCGCCCCGAAGGCCACGTTGCCGCCGACGTCCCGCTGCGGGAACAGCTGATGGTCCTGGAACATCAGCCCGACCTCCCGCTTGTGCGCGGGCACCCCCGCCTGGTCCCGGCCGTCGAGCAACACCCGGCCCTCGTCCAGCGGCTGGAGCCCGGCCACCACCCGCAGCAACGTCGACTTGCCGCTGCCGCTCGGCCCCAGCACGCACACGATCTCGTGCTCGGCGACGTCGAGGCCGACCGCGTCCAGCACGACACGCCCGTCGAACCGTACCGTCGCGTCCGCAAGGCTCAGCAGCATCTAGAACTCCCCGGTCCGGTCGGTGCGCAGCCGCTCCAGCACCAGCAGCGCCACCGCGCACACGATCATCAGAATCGTCGAAAGGGCCATCGCCTGCCCGTAGTTGAGATCACCGGCCCGCCCAAGCAGCTTCGCCACGGCCACCGGCAGCGTCGGGTTGTCGGGCCGCGCGATGAACACGGTCGCCCCGAACTCGCCCAGCGACACCGCGAAGGCGAACCCGGCCGCGATCAGCAGCGCCCGCCGCACCATCGGCAGATCCACCTCACGCCAGACCCGCCAAGGCGACGCTCCCAGCACCGAAGCCGCCTCGCGCAGCCGCTGGTCCACGGCGCGCAGCACGGGCAGCATGGTCCGCACGACGAAGGGCACGCCGACCAGCGCCTGTGCGAGCGGGACGAGGATCCACGTACTTCTGAGGTCCAGCGGTGGCTCGTCCAGAGCGATCAGGAACCCGAAGCCGACCGTCACCGCGGACACCCCGAGCGGCAGCATCAGCAGCGCGTCGAAGCCCCGTACGAACCGGCCCGCGTCCCGTCGGGTCAGCGCGGCGGCGGCCAGACCGCCGATCAGCACGGCGATGGCGGTGGCGACGACGGCGTACTGCAGGGAATTGCCGATCGCCTCGATGGGCGGGACGAGGAAGACGCCGCCGTCGGGACTGGTCAGCGCCCGGAAGTAGCCGAAGTCCGGCGCGTCCAGGGACCGCTGCACGAGCACGGCCAGGGGCAGCACGAGGAGTACGGCGATGACGACCAGGACACCGGCCAGCAGCGACCACTGCCCCGCCCCGCGCGGCCGCCGCGCGGTCACCGACGCGTCCACCAGGCGCAGGGCGCTCTCCCGCCGCCGTACCGTCCAGGCGTGCACGGCGAGGATCGCGCCGACGGCGAGGAACTGGACGATCGTCAGGACGGCCGCCGTGGACAGGTCGAAGATCTCCGACGTCTGCCGGTAGATCTCGACTTCGAGCGTCGAGAAGGTCGGGCCGCCGAGGATCTGCACCACACCGAAGGAGGTGAAGGTGAACAGGAAGACCATCAGCGCGGCGGCGGCCACGGCGGGCCCGAGCGCCGGGAGGGTGACGGTCCGCCAGGCGGTGAGACGTGACGCGCCCAGCATCCGCGCGGCCTCCTCCTGCCGCGGGTCGAGCTGCGACCAGAGCCCGCCGACCGTCCGTACGACGACGGCGTAGTTGAAGAAGACATGCGCGAGCAGGATGGCCCACACGGTGGTGTCGAACCGTACGCCCCACAGCTCGTCGAGGAGTCCGCCACGGCCGACCAGCGCGAGGAACGCCGTACCGACGACGACCGTCGGCAGCACGAACGGGACCGTCACCACGGCTCGCAGGATCTGCTTGCCCGGGAAGTCGAGGCGGGCGAAGGCGTAGGCGCCCGGCAGCGCGATCAGCAGTGTCAGCGCGGTGGATGCGAGCGCCTGCCAGGTGGTGAACCACAGGACGTGCCGGATGTCGGACTGCCCGAGCACATCCAGGAGGCGCCCGAACTGCCAGACTCCGTCGACCTTCAGGCCGCGCGCGACGATGGCGGCGACGGGAAGGGCGAAGAAGACCGCGAAGAACGCGACGGGCACGGCGATGAGGCCGAACCGCACCGCCGCGCTCCGCGCGCGTCCCCTGCGGAAGGCGCCCTTGCGGGGGGCTACTTCAGTACGAGCGAGGTCCACGACTTGACCCAGTCGTCACGGTTGTCGGCGATCTTCGCCGGGTCCAGGGTCTCGGGATCCTTGGCCTGCGGTCCGTACTTCACGAACTCCGGCGGGACCTGGGCAGCCTCGCTCACCGGGTAGACGAACATGTTCAGCGGCATGTCGTCCTGGAACGTCTTGGTCAGCATGAAGTCGAGCAGCGCCTTGCCGCCCTCGGCGTTCTCGGCATTGCTGAGCAGACCCGCGTACTCGACCTGCCGGAAGCAGGTGCCGGTCGCGACACCCGTCGGCACGGTCGTCGGCTTCGGATCGGCATAGATCACCTCGGCGGGCGGCGAGGAGGCGTACGACACGACGAGCGGACGGTCGGCCTTGGCCTTCTTGCCGCCGGCGGAGCCGGAGAACTCCTCGTTGTAGGCCTGCTCCCAGCCGTCGACGACCTTGACGCCGTTGGCCTTCAGCTTCTTCCAGTAGTCCTGCCAGCCGTCGTCGCCGTACTTGGCGGCGGTGCCGAGGAGGAAGCCGAGGCCGGGCGAGGAGGCGGAGGCGTTCTCGGTGACGAGGAGGTTCTTGTACTCGGGCTTGATCAGGTCGTCGAAGGAGGTGGGCGGGTTCAGCTTGTGCTTGCTGAAGTACGCCTTGTCGTAGTTGACGCAGATGTCGCCGGTGTCGACGGGGGTGACTCGGTGCCGGTCCTGGTCGACCCGGTACTCGGGCATGACCAGGTCGGAGCCCTTCGCCTCGTACGACTGGAACAGCCCGTTGTCGAGCGCCCGCGAGAGCAGGGTGTTGTCGACGCCGAAGAAGACGTCGCCCTGCGGGTTGTCCTTGGTGAGGATGGCCTTGTTGACGGCCTGGCCGGCGTCGCCGTCCTCCAGGACCCTGACCTTGTAGCCGGACTGCTTCTCGAAGGCGGCGAGGACGCTCTTGGAGACGGCCCACGAGTCATGGCTGACGAGCGTGACGGTCTTGGACCCGCCGCTGCCGCTGTCGGCATCGGACGACCCGCACGCGGACAGCGCGGGCAGCGCGACGAGGCCCAGCCCGACGGCCAGGGCCGCGGACCTCACGGTGGACTTCTTGGTGATGCTCACAAATTCCTCCTGGGGTGACCAGGAAGAGACGCGGCCCTGCCCGGAACCTTGAGGAGGCTCCGGGCAGGGCGCAACAGCTCGAGTGGTGACCGATCTCCCTACCCAGAATGACCTGGGCCAGGTTCGGAGGGTCTGCGGCCGATGCCGCACTCTCAGCGCTGTGGCGCTCCCCTGTCGGAATATGAAGATGTATTTACGCCATAGGAAAATGTACCTACGGCGGTCAGACTACCGTTCGGTCGCGGCGAGCTGCCCACACGCCCCGTCGATCTCCTGACCACGGGTGTCCCGAATCGTCACGGGCACACCATGGGCGGCGATGGCTTCGACGAACGCCTTCTCGTCCTCGGGTCGCGAGGCGGTCCACTTCGACCCGGGAGTCGGGTTCAGCGGAATCAGGTTCACATGCACGGGCTTGCCCTTGAGCAGCCGCCCGAGCCGGTCACCTCGCCAGGCCTGGTCGTTGATGTCCCGGATGAGCGCGTACTCGATGGACAGCCGACGGCCCGACTTGGCGGAGTACTCGAATCCGGCGTCGAGCACCTCGCGCACCTTCCACCGCGTGTTCACGGGGACGAGGGTGTCGCGCAGCTCGTCGTCGGGCGCGTGCAACGAGATCGCGAGCCGGCACTTGAAGCCCTCGTCGGCGAACCGGTGGATGGCCGGGACGAGACCGACGGTCGAGACGGTGATCCCGCGCTGGGACAGCCCGAGCCCGTCCGGCTCCGGATCGGTCAGCCGCCGAATGGAGCCCACGACCCGGTTGTAGTTGGCGAGCGGCTCGCCCATCCCCATGAAGACGATGTTGGACAGCCGAGCGGGCCCACCGGGCACGTCCCCGTCCCGGAGCGCCCGCATCCCGTCCACGATCTGATGCACGATCTCGGCGGTCGACAGATTCCGGTCCAGCCCCGCCTGCCCCGTGGCACAGAACGGGCAGTTCATCCCGCACCCCGCCTGGGAGCTGATGCACATGGTCACCCGGTCCGGATACCGCATCAGCACCGACTCGACGAGCGTCCCGTCGAACAGCCGCCACAGCGTCTTGCGCGTGGTGCCCTGGTCGGTCGACAGATGCCGTACGACCGTCATCAGCTCCGGGAAAAGCTCCTCCCGCAGCTTGGCCCGCGACCCGGCCGGGATGTCGGTCCACTGCTCCGGCTCGTGCGCGTACCGCGCGAAGTAGTGCTGCGACAGCTGCTTGGCACGAAACGGCTTCTCGCCGATCGCAGCGACGACGTCCTTGCGCTCAGCAGGCGTGAGGTCGGCAAGGTGCCGCGGCGGCTTCTTGGCTCCGCGGGGGGCGACGAAAGTGAGTTCTCCGGGTGCAGGCATAACCCTTCCAGTGTGGCAGATCAACTCTGGGGGCCCAGGCCAGAGAGGGGTGGGGGTGGTCACCCTTGGGTGCCGACTGTCAGCGTTGGTCGGCCTCGGACGGCCCAGGGACGGCCCAGCACTGCCCCAGCGCTGAGGAGCTGCAGGCGCGCGCCGGTGGGCCGGTCCGATCGTTCTAGACCAGCACCACGCCGAGCTGTTGAGTGCCGCTGCCGTCCGCCGTTGTTGCCGTCAGCGTTGCCGTCTTTGGCGTCGGCGGAGCTGACGTGTGACCACCGCCTTAGGGGTTCGGTCCGCGCCCGCTCCGGCTGCCGCCGTCGACTGAGGCAATGGCCGGGAAGAGCCTCTGGTGTGTTCCCCAGTCCGGCGTTGTTGTTTCAGCCGCGGATGTCAGGGAGCGATCCATGTCCAGTAACAGCGCAACTTAAGGGCGTGCTACCGAAAGCTGAGGTTGCAGCGCTCACTGAGCATCGTCGTCAGAGTGGCCGCGCAGGTCGGCGAAGCGGCTGAAGGGGCCGACGGAGGTCCGAATGAGTTACGCCGCGACTGAGAACCGTCAGCCCGACGGATTGGCTGGAACCTGAACGGAGCAGTTACTCGTGCACCTTGCCTACTCGGGTTGCAGTTTTGTCTTATGGGCATTCAGCCATGGGTCACTGTGGAACCACCTGACTACCGCGGCCTTCGCAAGATCATCGTAGACAGCGAGACAGTCGGCAGCGCTTGGTCACTTCGCGAAATGAGAAAGATCCTCAGCCGCCTCGGCTACTCGGAAACGATAGATTTGGAAGATTCGTCATCAATACACTGGCACGGAGGTGACAGCAAGACGTGGCCCGACCACCCACGGAGAAGGCACGTAATAATTGTTCTCATGATCGCGGGAATGCTCGGATCTGTTATTTTGCACCTATTTATCGGCTGGCCGGATGCCTTCGAAGGACTGACTTTCGCACAACGGATTGTCGGCGCCCTGTTCATCCTGGCAGGCGCGGTGCAGGGTGCGGCGATATTTGCAATCTTCGACTATTGGGGTAGGCGTCAGTCGAAGCTATCTGGAGTGGTCGTCCTGATCGGAGCATTGATCGCACTAGGGACCAATAGTCTTCTCCTGTTCATGTGGCTCGAGGAGAGGGAGTTTATCGCCTATCTACTAGTATTTATTTCACTTTGGGTTTGGTCCCTTTGGGCCCTTTGTCTGCTTATCCGAGAAAAGCCTTGGGAGGGAGTTCGACACCCGAATAGGATTGCGGTTGGGGTGGTCGCCACTGCGATTCTTACGGCCGTCAGCCTGGCCTATTCGACCATGTATCAACCCACCGCCGCGCCAGTTCACCTCCTACTAAAGGCCGAATTTGGGAAGCCGCAAGAAAGCCCCGACCCTAAGTACGTACATATTCCTTTAAGGCTACACGTAAAAAACAGCGGAGGGATTGCCGTCTACGTCATCAACGATGATTACACCGTAGCGGGGTCATCAGTCAGATACGCCGATAGCGGCGAAGGGCTGAAGCGATGGAAAAACGAAACAGAGGAGAGTCCTGGTTACGTCGCAGAAGCCGAGCGATACATCCGCAATAACGAGGAGACAATAGTAAGCTCAGGGCACTTCTATGGACCCGGCGGCTGGTTTGAAGTCGGAGAAGAATACACAGAGGAGACTGTAATAAGAATACCTAAGGATTCTGCGTTCGATACACTGGAAGCCCGCCTGACGATCGTCATAATGAGAAAGGATCGAGGGAAAATTAATGAAGAATTCTCTATCCCTCGAATGTCATGGAAGAAATATGAGGGTTCTTACTACTGCCCTCCGGTCGAATGCAGAGAGTACGGGGAGTACGTTGCTTATCGCGGCCGCGTGCGACACAATAACAACCTGATAAATGTGACCCGCAGGCCAAGATACGTGACGGCCTTCTGGAATCCAGAATTCGGCAATAATGACTTTATTTCATCATTCAACCCCAAGAAAAAGACTCAGGTTGTATTCGATAAAGCCCTTACCGAAAAGGGAGCGGAAGAGGAAATGGAAAGAGAGTCGGCTAGATATGGTGCCGGGGTAGTTTTCACCTATTCCGAGATTCCCATCAAGGCATTGCTGAGTCGTTCTGGGGTTTGAGCTTGCAAGCGCGTCAAGCGCCGCTACGCGGCTCCGAGAGCACCAATTTGGAAGATCGCGTATGCGGATGTGCGGTGACCTGGCGAGACACTGACCTGCGCGTTTCCGAACTGGTGGCCGCGACTCCCCGCTGTTCCCCGTGTGGTGCCCCCTCAACGGGCACGCAGGGAGCACGTGTGGCTCTCTGCTCCGTTCTCTGCCTTCCGGCGCTCCGGCCAGTACGAGGCCAGGCCGGTCCCGGCGGTCAGATGAGCTGGATGAGCTGCGGGTCCGCCATTAGCACCACGCGGTCGGCCGTGGGATCGAACCCGAGCACCGGGTTTCCGTAGTCGCCTTCGGCCGTCATGACCACCGGCTTGCCCAGTCGACGGCCCACCACGGTCAGGAACCGACACAGGACATCCACTCCTTCCTGACCCTGCAGCTCGCGAAGGTCGACATCGAAGTCGATCTCCTCGGCAACCATCGGCCAGAAGATCGCCAGCACGCCCGGAACCGGCCAGACCCGCAGATCGACCGTCTCGGCATCGGCGGGCCGCGTCAGCACCTCCACCGCAGGAGGCAGCGCCCCGACGCCGCCCTCCGAGTACTCCCACGCCCAACCGCTCGACTGGACCAGATCGAACAGCGCCTGCCAGTCCTCCACCGAGGTGCCCGCCACGGAAACATCCGGCAGAGCACCCATCAAGTCAGGGTCGAGGAAGTTCCTGACGTCGTCCCACAGCAGATCCGGCATCTCGCCATGCTGCCCGCCTCGCCGCCCGAACGCAGCCCGAATTCCTTGACGAACTGCAAAGAGGCATCCCGTGCCCACCACTCGCCCCAGCTCCCATCCCGTCCGCCGTCGACCCACACACCGTGGAGCGGGCGTGGTTCAGGGCGTCCAGGTGGAGCGCGCCACTGTACGAACGACCTGGACGCCCTGGGCCGCGTCTGCTCGGCTCTGCCTGGGTCGACGGTGGACGGGATGGGAGCCACCCCAGACACGCCCCTACGGGCCCGCAGGCGGCGACGGTGCCCCCTCCATCCCGGTGCCGGCCGATCCCCGCCGGAGGCATCATCTTGTAGCCGCGGTTGACGTCCCAGCCTTCGCTCGCTGCACGCAGCGCGCCGCCGGGCGGGGCCGCCGCTGGCGAAGACAGGGCGGCGGCCCCGCCGTACAGGCGGCGCGCGCCCGCGCCGTGCGCGGGCCTTGATGAAGTAGGGAAAGTTCTACCGCGCGGATCTTGCGTCGCTCTGTCTTGTCTCGGTTGATGCTTGACGCAGTGGCCTCACCTGATGCTTGACACCGCTTGCCTCGGTTTGGCTGTGCGCGTCTGATCAGTGTGCGTGTGAGAGCTGGTGTAGTTACTCACCGAGAAGCTTGAGCTGGTACCTGTTGGTGAGTTCGGCGACCCACTCGTCGGAGAACCCGAGACCGTACTGCTCGCCTAGCTCGGCCCGGCGCTGGAGGAACTCGGCAGGATCAGAGGCCGTCTCGCTGACCGTGCCCAGCGCGTCGAAGAACCGCTCGAAGCCTGCGGGGGAGATGATTTCTAGGATCCTCGCCGGTTCCGGTCCAGCGTTCCAGAAGGTATGCAGGATCCCTCGCGGTTTGAGGATGTACGAGCCTGGACCTGCCGTGGCCTCCTCGTCGCCCACTCGTGCGCCGACCCTGCCCTCCAGGACGTACGAGAACTCGTCCTCGCGGCTGTGAACGTGTGGCGGTATGAGACGGCCCGGCTCGATGGGGTGCTCGACGATCGAAAACTGGTTGCCGGTCTCCTCGCCCCAGATCTTGAAGTCGACTCCTATGCCCGCGAGCCAGATCGACTTGCCCTCGTCTGGTTCGACTACGAAGCGGAGAGCCCCCATAACGGCCTCCCAGGTGTTGGTTTCGCCGTCTTCTGTAACTCTATGACCGATTCATAGGAGGCGCCCGGCAGGCTCACTCCGATCATCATGCCGCCCGCACCCCAGGCCGCCGAGCGGAACGAAAGCAGCACTGGTGGTTTCGTCGTCGCAGGCCAGCGATTTCCATCAACTGAGACTCGACAGATCTTGCGCCGCTCGATCGTCCCCTGTCGGCTCCTTGCCGGACTCGGCTAACGTTCAAGCCATGCCTTCTGCATTGGATACGCCCCAGGGTGCGGCGGAGCTCGCCGAGTCCCTGCTTCCTCAACTCGGGAACCGCTGGCTGCACACTCAGGCTGTGGCTGCTCGGGCGGAAGAAGCTTCCGCGGCCGTGTCCGAGGCTGACCGAGATCTACTTGTCGCCGCCGCATGGCTTCACGACATCGGCTATGCCCCCGAACTGCGGGACACAGGGTTCCACCCACTCGATGGCGCCCGCCACCTGGAATCGCTCAGTGCGCCGGCACGTCTCGTCCGGCTCGTCGCCCATCACTCCGGGGCGGTGTACGAAGCTGAGCAGCGAGGGCTGTCGGCAGAGCTTGCCGTCTACGACCGGGAAGACTCCCCGGTTCTGGACGCACTGATTTTCGCGGACATGACGACCGGCCCGGCCGGACAGTCCTTCGACTTCGATGTTCGGATCGATGAGATCCTCGTGCGCTACGAGCCTGGCAGCGAGGTACACAACGCGATCAGCAAGGCACGGCCGTACCTCAAGGAGGCAGTCGAGCGGACGCGTGCCCGGATGGCTGATCAGCCGATGTAGGGCCTGCTCCGATCGGACAAGCCGTGCTCGATTCGCATCCTCATGGACGGGTGGATGTTCAGGTCGTCCAACCTGCTCGGGTCGACGAAGGCCACTTCCTTGCTCTCGCTGCTCGTCCGGAGCTCACCACCGGTGATCCGCGCCGTGAAGCAGATCGAGAACTGTTGGCGGACTTCGCCGTCGTCGTAGGCCATGACGTGGCCGGGATTCGTGTAGAGGCCGACCAACCCGGTCACTTCGACGTCGAAGCCGGTCTCTTCCTTCGTCTCGCGAACTGCGGCATCCGCGACGGACTCGCCGACGTCGACGCCGCCTCCGGGCAGAGCCCACAGATCGTTGTCGGTCTTGTGGATGAGGAGGACGTCTCCGGCCTCGTTCCGTGCAACGGCGGTGACCGAGGGGACGATGCTGTTCGCCTTCGGAGCGTTCGGATCGTTGATGTAGTCGACGCGGGCCATGACTCCAGCCTCGCACGACTGGCAGACAGTTGAGCTAGGAGGCCCGACCCCGCTCCCAGGCGTAGTCAAAGCTCCGCATGTAGTGCCGGAAAGTGCGGGCTCCCGGGACGTACCGGAAGTGCAGGACGGGGTTCTGCCCCGCGGGCGCTCCGAGGACGTGCGGATTGACCAGCACGTCGTCATCGAACCGGTAGATCGAGTTGTACAGGATCGTGTCATGAAGCCTGATCTCGACGCCGGGCGTCTTGGCTGCCGGTTCGAGGTAGCGGCGGGTTATGCGAGCGCGAGCGGCCAAGTCGTCGCCGATGCCCTCCTCTTCGCCTCGCTGGCGGATCATCTCCGAATCGGGGTCTCCCAGGAGGACCCGGACCTGTGTGCCGGCCGTTGCCTTCTCAGCGAGTTGGTGCGGGAGGTCGGGGTGACTGTCGAAGAGGAAGAGTCCTGCGTAGACGAGGATTTCGACCTGGTCTGTCGCCTGGTCAATCAGTGAGGACCACAGCGCAGCAGGCACAGCGCCTCGGTGCGGGTAGTACGTGACCAGCTCGGATGTGCTCGCCTTCTCGGCCTGCTTCTCCACGGACGGCCAGACGTAGACCTCGTCGACGCCCAGGAAGCTCGCGGCCTTCCAACGGTGGCCACGGTGCGGCGTGCGATTCGTGGTGATCCACCGCTCCACGCTCTTCGGGTCCACGCCGACGTGGTCGGCAACGGACTGGACGGTCTCGCCCTTCGCCGAAATGGCTGCGCGCAGACGCTCGTTCGCCATGAAGTGGCCTCCCAATGGGACGTAGGGACGTTTTGACGATAGCTCAGACGTCCCTAAACGTCCACGGGGGCCGTGATACGTCCAGCACCTCTCAGGGTCTTCTTGTTCTACCGGCAGACGCCGGGCAACTTCCCTGAAGAACAGGACGACAGACGATGCGTCAGATTCCCGTCGACACCACCAACGCGACCGTGATGGTCGCCAAGCCCCCGCAGCCCAAGGTCAAGGACCGCCGTACCGGTGAGATCGCTCTCGACAAGGACGGTGTCACGCTGATGACAGTGGAGGTCATGTTCTCGACGCCCGACGAGGTGGAGATCCTCAAGCTCACCGTCCCGCAGCCGGGCGTCTCGGAGGAGCTGACCATGGGTACCCCGGTCGCGCTGACGGGCCTGGTCGCCTCGGCGTGGGAGAACGAGTTCAACGGGCAGAAGCGGCACGGGATCGCGTTTCGCGCGGTGGCCGTGACGTCGCTGGCCGGTGCTGCTTCGCAGGCTGAGGCTGCCTGATCATGACGTGGTTGATGGTCGCTCTGGTGCTGCTCGTCGCTGCCGCAGTGATCCCGCGGTGGCGGCGCCCCGCCTGGTACTGGCTGACCTTCGGGGTCACCCTCGCCACGCTGCGGGTCCTGGTCCGCTACGCCTCCGTCATGGATGCCTGCGGCCTTACAGTCCCGCCCTCCCGCTGGCGCCTGGCCTTAGCCCGGCTCACCAACCGGCCCGTCCCGCAGTCCCGTCCGCCGCGCATCCTGCGCATCCGCCCGACTCGCACCGGTCTGGTTCTGCGGCTGGGCCTGCGTCCCGGGCAGGACGCTTTCGACGTCGCGGCGGCCTCGGACCGGCTGCGCCACTCCTTCAGCCTGTATGGCGTCACCTCGCGTGAACTGCGTTCAGGCGTCGTGGAGGTGCGCATGACGGGCTATGACGTCCTCAAGCGGGTGCAGATGCCTGCCAGGACCGACAACGGTCTGATGCGGGTCCCGGTCGCCCTGCGTGAGGACGGTGCTGTCCACTACCGCGACTACCGGGCGGTTCCGCACGGGCTGACTCTAGGCGCCACGGAGTCGGGCAAGTCCGTCTACCAGCGCAACCTGGTCGCCGGCCTGGCCCCGATGGACGTCGCGCTGGTGGGCATCGACTGCAAGCAGGGAGTGGAACTCTTCCCGCTGGCACGCCGGTTCTCCGCGCTCGCCGACAACCCCGACACCGCCCTCGACCTCCTGGAAGCCCTCGTCTCCCACATGGCGGACGTCTACCACCTCATCCGCGCCCAGCAGCGCATCAGTGTCGCGATACCGGATGCGGAGATCGCCGCCGACATCTGGGACCTGCCCGCCGAACTGCGCCCGGTTCCAGTCGTGGTCCTGGTCGACGAGGTCGCCGAACTCGCCCTGTTCGCCACCAAGGACGAGGAGAAGCGACGGGACCGCATCATCACCGCCCTGGTCCGCCTCGCCCAGCTCGGCCGCGCCGCCGGCATCTACCTGGAGATCTGCGGGCAACGCTTCGGCGCCGAACTCGGCAAAAGCATCACCATGCTCCGCTCCCAGCTCACCGGCCGCACCGCCCACCGCGTCAACGACGAAACCTCCGCCAACATGGCCTTCGCCGACATCTCACCGGATGCCGTCCTGGCGGCCGTCCAGATCCCCACCGACATGCGCGGCGTCGCCATCGCCGGGGACTCCTCCGGAGGATGGGCCCGCATCCGCGCCCCGCACACCTCGCTGCGCGAGGCCGTGAACATCTGCAACAAGCACGCGCACCGCGTCCCGGACCTGCCCGCCCTGGCAGCCTTCCGCCCCGCGGTCACCCCGCCGCTCCCGGCCTGGGCGCCGCTGTCGAAGACAGCCCCCGCCACCGCCTGACCCTCCCGCTCCACCGGTCGGCGCGACCCCCTCGCGCCAGGTCCCTACCCCCGCCATGCCCCATCACCGGAAGGAGCCGTGATGGCCCGCACCGCCCTCCGCGTCGACGCCGTACTCATCCAGGCCGTCATCGCCGGGGCACTGTCCTTCGCCCACCTGCACGACCTCGCCGCCGCTGCCGGACAAGACGGTTGGAAGGCCTGGGCCTACCCGGTCTCGGTTGACCTGCTCCTGGTCGCCTCCTGGCGGCGGCTGCGCTCCGATGGTCCGTCCCAGCTGGCCTGGTGCTGGTTCGTGATCGCGCTGGTGGCCTCCCTCGGCGCCAATGTCGCCACCGCCGGACTCCTGGACCTCCAGCAGGTTCCGGCCTGGCTGCGGATCCTCGTCGCCGCCTGGCCTGCTCTGGCCTTCATGGGCGGCACCCTCCTTGCCCACTCCCCCACCGACCACCCGGCACCGGAAGTGCCGGCCGCTGCGCCCGACCCCAAACCGGCCGCCGCAGCTGAGCCGGACACCATCCCGGCCGGAGTGACCGAGTCTGAGGAAGCCCCCGCGCTTCCGGCCGCCGAACCCGCCCCGGCTGTGCCCGTTGCTCCGGCTCCGCCGGTCCCGGCTGCTCTGGTCGACCACGCCCGCAAGGTCGCCGACGACCACCAGGCCCGCACCGGCTCCCCGATCGACACCGACACCCTGCGCGCCCGCCTCGGCGTCCCGCCGCAGCTGGCCGACACCATCGCCGCCCAACTCGCCTGACCCGAAAGGACACGACCTCGATGCCTGCCCGCGACTACTTCCACTCCGTCATGCGGATCGGCCCCGTGCAGATCGGCACCCACCGCGACCGCAACGGCCGCACCCAGCACGCCGCCGTGTGCACCAACGACCGCTGCGGCTGGTCCGCCGACTACTCCAGCCAGAGCGCCGCCCAGCTCGCCGCCCGCACCCACCGCTGCACCGTCCGCTAGGAGGCCACCGCCATGGACGTCCCCCTCTGGTTCGCCCTTGCCGCCGTCGGCTACCTCGGCATCAAGCTCATCCGCCCGCCCCTCTGGCTGGTCCTGGTGCTCCTCCTCGGCGGCTACCTCATCGCCGACAGCCTCCTCGCCCCGGTCATCGACACCGCCATCAAGTAACCGCCCGTGAAAGGAGACCCACCATGATCCGCCCCAAGGTCCCGACCATGCCGCAGCCGACCGGCCTGATCACCCCGCCCGCTGTCGTCGAGCCCACCGCCGTCATCCAGCAGCCGCCCTCTGCCCCGGTGGCCGCGCCGGTCGCCCCGGCTCCGGCATCTGCCCGGTCCACCGTCCAGCTCACCCCCGGCGCTGTCGTCGCCCTGGTCGGTGGCGGCACGGCCGTGGTCCTGGTCGTCGGCGCCGTCCTGGTCTCGATGCTCCTCGCGGTCGCCGTCACCGGCGTCTCGGTCGCCATCTGCGCCCTGGTCATCCGCTCGCTCATCAACACCGAGGCCAAACAGCGCTGACCGGCCCCCGGGCGGCCTCAACCGCCAAGTCTCCGCCGCCCGGGCGCCGTCCCTGTCCGATCCACTGAACCGGAAGGAACCCCCAGCATGACGCACCGCACCACACCGCCGCCTCGCATCTGCCCCGACTGCGACGGACACGCCTCCGCCGCCATCACCCTCGGCGGTCGCGACCGGCACGGCCACCTGCGGACCATCACCGCACACTGCCCGGCCTGCCACGGCACCGGCACCCGCCCTCTCCGCATGCGGGAGGGCGCCCGTGCCTGACCAGCTGCTCGACCCGACCACCCTCGGCGACCTGCTGAGGGTGGCCTCGGCCGACGACTACGACCGCTGGCACGAACAGATCCGCCGCACCGGAGGCTGCGCCGACCCCATCCACCTCACCGGCTGGACCCTCACCAAGGACAAGACCACCGGCGAGACCCTGCACCACTACTCCACCGACAGCGAGCCAGGCGGACGCCTCCGCCTCGCCTGCGGCAACCGCCGCGCCTCCCGCTGCCCCTCCTGCGCCTACACCTACGCCGGAGACACCTACCACCTCATCCGCGCAGGCCTCGCCGGAGACGACCACCGCGACATCCCCGCCACCGTCCGCGAACACCCCCGCGTCTTCGCCACCCTCACCGCCCCCTCCTTCGGCCCCGTCCACAACCGGCCCGACTCCGGCACCTGCCGCTGCGGCACCCACCACCCCGCCGACGACCCCGCACTCGGCACCGCCCTGAACCCCGACACCTACGACTACGCAGGTGCCGTCCTCTTCAACAACCACGCCGGACAGCTCTGGCAGCGCTTCACCAACCGCCTGCGCCGCGAGCTTGCCGCCCGCGCCGGCATGTCCCAGCGGGAGCTGAAGGAAGCCGCACGACTGTCATACGGCAAGGTGGCGGAGTTCCAGAAGCGCGGCGCCCTGCACTTCCATGCGGTGATCCGGATCGACGGCCCCGACGGCCCGGACACCCCACCCCCAGCCTGGGCAACCGTCGAACTGCTCACCGACTCGATCCACGCCGCCGCCGTGCACTCGTACACCTCGGTCTCGGTCCCGGCCGTCGAGGACCAGCCCGCCCGCACCTTCCGCTGGGGCACACAACTCGACGTCCGCCCCGTCAAGGCATTCGGTGACGGCTCAGACATCACCGAACAGGCCGTCGCTTCCTACGTCGCCAAGTACGCCACCAAGGCCGCCGAGAACACCGGCACCCTCGACCGCCGCATCGGCGAACTCTCCGAACTCGACCGCCACCAAGTCCCCGACCACACCCGCCGCCTCATCGAGGCGTGCAAGCTGCTCGATCCGCTCTACCCGGATCGCCGCCTCTGGGCCTGGGCCCACATGCTCGGCTTCCGGGGCCACTTCTCCTCCAAGTCCCGCCGCTACTCCACCACCCTCGGCGAACTCCGCCAGGCCCGCGCCGACTTCCGCGCCGCGCAGGAACGCCAAGCCCTCGGCCTGGACGAAGTCGAGCCGGACACCGTCCTCGTCCTGGCCGACTGGCAGTACGCCGGGCACGGCCACACCCCCGGCGAATCCGCCCTCGCCGCCACCATCGCCCGCGACCTCCAGCACAACCGCGAAACCGCCCGCGAAGCCCTTCGCGACCAGCCCGCCGAGGAAAGGGAGTGGTGACATGACCACCGAGCTGCCATGCCGCTTCCTGACCCCCGACGACCTGGTGGACATGTTCGAACTGCCCAGCGTCGAAACCGTCTACCAATGGCGCCGCAAGCGCACCGGCCCCCGCGGCTTCCGCGTCGGCCGGCACCTGCGCTTCGACCCCAACGACGTACGGGCCTGGGTGGACTCCCAGATCGGGGAGGCTGCCTGATGGCCGGACACATCCAAGACCGCTGGTACAAGACCGAGTCAGGTCCGGACGGCAAGCCTGTGAAGGTCAAGACCGACCGCTTCGGCAACGGGCTCCGCTACCGGGCCCGGTA
Source organism: Streptomyces sp. R11 (assembly GCF_041051905.1). Taxonomy (NCBI): domain Bacteria; kingdom Bacillati; phylum Actinomycetota; class Actinomycetes; order Kitasatosporales; family Streptomycetaceae; genus Streptomyces; species Streptomyces sp. R11. Next base: position 6,577,108 of record NZ_CP163432.1, on the reverse strand, counting down.
CGTCGGGCCGGACGGCACCGAGAAGAGCCGATCCTTCCCGGACCGTCAGAAGCGCCGGGCGGAAGAGTGGTTGGCCGAGACAGCTGCCGACATGGCCCGTGGCCAGTACGTCGATCCCAGGGCTGCCCGGACCACCTTCCAGCAGTACGCGGAACGCTGGATCGCCGGGCAGACGACCGACTTGAACACTCGCATCGGAGCGGAAACCCGTCTTCGGCTGCACGCCTTCCCTCGTATCGGTGCGCGTCCGCTCGGGTCCTTCCGTCCGGTCCACATCCGTGAGTTCGTTCGCGACCTGGAGAACGACTCCATAGGCGGCACCTACGCCCGCAACATCTACGCCAACGTCCGCGCGGTGCTGTCTGCCGCCGTGGATGACGGCCACCTCGCCCGGAACCCGTGCTCGGCTGCGTCCGTCCGCCCACCCGCCGCCTCGACCTCCCGGGTCGTGCCCTGGCTCCCGTCCCAGGTGCGGGCAGTCCGTGACGCCCTGCCTGAGCGCTACCGAGCCATGGTCGACGTAGGCAGCGGTTGCGGTCTCCGACAGGGCGAGATCATCGGCCTGGCCGAGGACACCGCGCAGCTCGACAGTGACACTCTTCAGGTCACCACTCAGGTCAAGCTGGTCCGGGGCGTCGCGGTCTTCGCTCCGCCCAAGGGCAACAAGGAGCGGGACGTACCGCTGCCGTCCTCGGTGGCCTCGGCCTTGCGCCGGCACATCGAGACTCACCCGCCTGTGGCGATCAAGCTGCCGTGGATCAGGCCGGACGGCCCGCTGACCGAACGGCATCTGATCTTCACCAACACGGCCGACGGGATCGTCTGGCGGAGCAACTTCAACGTCCACGAGTGGAAGCGCGCCCTCGCGGCAGCCGGTCTCATCCCGACGCCGGAATCCGGCGAGCCGTACGCCTCCGCCCGGCAACACGGGATGCACGCGCTTCGCCACTTCTACGCCTCGGTCCTCCTGGACGCGGGCGAGAGCATCAAGGCCGTGAGCGAGTACCTCGGACACTCTGACCCGGCGATGACGCTGCGGGTGTACGCCCACCTGATGCCCAGCAGCAGCGAGCGAGCCCGCCGGGCCCTGGATGGCGTCTTCGACACGGCCCAGGAGCCCTGACGGCCCGGAGACGGCCCAGCGGGCATAAGGCGGCCCCCTACTGGCGACAACATCGCTGGTAGGGGGCTTCTTCGTGCCCGGAGCACATCAGTTCTCCGGGTGCAGGCATAACTCTCCCAGTGTCGCAGATCAACCGAGTGCCGATTCGTCCGCTCCATGTTCACGTCAACGACTCGGGATCAGAGCGCAGGGGAGCTCGACACACTCACGTGGCTACCACCGGAGCCGCAGCGTTCGGCAAGCAGGCGCTTGCGATGGCCTCTGCGGCGGAAGGCGGTGACGAGGACGATGGCGGCGCCGATGCTGATTCCGAGCATCGGGAGAAGGATGGCCAGTACGAGCCAGCCTCCAAATGTGACAAGGCCTCCGATGTCCCCGATGGCGTACCGGGACGGCCCTTGGGATGTGCAGGTGACCTGGTAGTCGCCCGCCCGCGGCACGGCGATGGTGTAGAGCGGGTTCCAGGTCTCGTCGCGAGTGAGGAACACGTCGATTGCCGGATCGGTGAGACGGGGGTCGCCCGGACCGGTGATGCCGCACGCCTGGTCAGATGACGGGCCTCGCTCCTTGATCCAGATCGCCTTCTCGTTTTCCGGATCGAGCCGCAGAGTGACGGTGTCGCCGTTGGCGAACTGGTTGACCGTGTCCACCGCGTCAATCGCGCTTTTGAACCGGTACACACCGATGGCCACACCCAGCACGATCAGCACGACGGTGATCGCGGCCGCCGTTGCATACCAGTGACGGCCGGGCCGGAGTTCGTTCGCCGGTATCTGCGGCGACGGCAAGGGCTGCATCGACACACCCTAGATCACCGGCGCTGCCCGGCACCCGCCCGGTGTCGCAGCCCCACCACTCGCCCCGGCTCCCATCCCGTCTGCCCGATTCGGCCGGCACTCGCAAGCGGCCCCTGCTCCGTCCCGGAGTCATAGCGCCCCCCACCGGAGGCACCTCCTTGAAGGGCCGCCGGTGGTTGCTGCTCGCCTTGTGGCCCTGGCCCTATCCATGTGGGCGGGCGTCGGCGCAGCCGGGGCGGAGTGGGCCGAAGGCGGCGCCCCGAGCGGAGTCGGGAAGCCCGCCCGGCGAAGCGGAGGGCCCCCGCTCGGTCAGAGCGGGGGCCCTCAGGTACGTGCATGTACGGACGTCAGCCCGAGCCCACGAACAGCACCATCAGCAGCCACACCACCGGCGCCGTGGGCAGCAGCGAGTCCAGTCGGTCCATGATCCCGCCGTGGCCCGGCAGCAGCGTGCCCATGTCCTTGATGCCCAGGTCCCGCTTGATCATCGACTCGCCGAGGTCACCGAGCGTGGCGGTGGCCGCGACCGCGAGGCCCAGGAGCAGGCCCTGCCACCAGGTGCCGTCGTCGATGAGGAACTGCATGCACAGCGCGCCCGCCACCATCGCGAAGCTCACCGCGCCGAGCAGGCCCTCGCGGGTCTTGCCGGGGCTGATGCGCGGGGCGAGCTTGTGTGTGCCGAAGCGCCAGCCGACGGCGTAGGCGCCGGTGTCGCTGACGACCGTCAGGAGCAGGAACGTCAGGACCCGCCAGGGCCCGTCGTCGGCGGTCAGCATCATCGCGACGAACGTCGCCAGGAACGGCACGTAGAACGCCGCAAAGACGCCCGCGGTGACGTCCTTGAGATAGCCCTCCGGCGGCTCCGTCATCCGCCAGACCAGCACGGCCAGCGAGGTCAGCGCCATCGCCGTCCAGGCGCCCTCGGCACCCCGGGCGTACCCGGCGACCACCATGGCCGCACCGCCGAGCGCGAGCGGGACGAGGGGCGCCTTGATGCCCTTGCGCTCCTCGAGCCGCTTGGTCAGTTCCCACAGACCCACGACCACGGCGACCGCGACCACACCGACGAACACGGCCTTGACGACGAACAGCGACGCGACGATCACCACGCCGAGCCCGACAGCGACCCCTATGGCCGCACCCAGGTCGCGCCCCGCGCTCTTCTTCTGCGGCGGGGGCGCCGGCTGCGGGGAGTCGTGCATGGGCTCCGGATTCTGCTGCGCCGCCTCGGAGGGCCGCGCCTGCGACGTGTCGTACGGCCGCGCTCGGGGCGGCTGTTCGCGGAACAAGGGGCCGCTCAGCCGAGCGGCCCCCCGATCGTCATCCTGGTCTCCGCCATACGCGGGTACGTCGGGCACGATGGGCATGGGGCGAGTCTGCTGCGCCTCAGGCGCATCGTACGCGGGACCCGCCGGGGCAGCCCCTTGGACAGGTCCACGCGCGGTGGTCCCCCAGTACCCGGCCTGCCCGGCCTGCCCGGCTGGTGGCGGCGCCCCCCAGGAAGAGTCGTTCATCAGACCTCGAGCAGCTCGGCTTCCTTGTGCTTGAGGAGCTCGTCCACCTGAGCGACGTACTTGTGCGTGGTGTCGTCGAGCTCCTTCTCCGCGCGGCGGCCCTCGTCCTCGCCGATCTCGCCGTCCTTGATCAGCTTGTCGATGGCGTCCTTGGCCTTGCGGCGGACGGAGCGGATGGACACCTTGGCGTCCTCGCCCTTGCCCTTGGCGACCTTGATGTAGTCGCGGCGGCGCTCCTCGGTGAGCTCGGGGAACACCACTCGGATGATGTTGCCGTCGTTGCTCGGGTTGACGCCGAGGTCGGAGTCGCGGATCGCCTGCTCGATGTTGCGAAGCGCGCTCTTGTCGAACGGGGTCACGACCGCCATGCGCGGCTCCGGCACGGAGAACGAAGCCAGCTGGTTGATCGGCGTCGGCGCACCGTAGTAGTCGGCCACGATCTTGTTGAACATCGCCGGGTGCGCACGGCCGGTGCGGATCGCGGCGAAGTCCTCCTTGGCGACCACGACGGCCTTCTCCATCTTCTCCTCGGCCTCGAGGAGGGTCTCTTCGATCACCACTTGCTCCTGCGTGTCTTGAGTAGGCCCGGCTGCGGTTCCTCGCTGAGGCGGCGGCCGGCTGCGTCGCGTCTTCTTCCTGCACGGTTCCCGACCGGCAGGACATTGTCCATCCCCCGGTCAGGGTCCGTCCCGTCCGTCCCCCGGACGGGCTTGTTGTCGGAGCGTCAGCCCCGACCGCCCTGCTCACCCACAAGCGTGCCGATCTTCTCACCCTTGACGGCGCGCGCGATATTGCCCTCCGCCAGAAGCTCGAACACGAGGATCGGGAGCTTGTTGTCGCGGCACAGCGTGACGGCGGTCGCGTCGGCGACCTTGAGGTCGCGGGTGATGACCTCGCCGTAGCCGAGGGAGTCGAACTTGACGGCGTCCGGGTTGGTCTTCGGATCGGAGTCGTAGACCCCGTCCACGCCGTTCTTGCCCATCAGCAGCGCCTCGGCGTCGATCTCCAGGGCGCGCTGCGCGGCGGTGGTGTCGGTGGAGAAGTACGGCATGCCCATACCGGCGCCGAAGATGACCACACGGCCCTTCTCCAGGTGCCGTACGGCGCGCAGCGGGATGTACGGCTCGGCGACCTGGCCCATGGTGATGGCGGTCTGGACCCGGCTGTCGATGCCCTCCTTCTCCAGGAAGTCCTGGAGGGCGAGGCAGTTCATCACGGTGCCGAGCATGCCCATGTAGTCGGAGCGGGCCCGGTCCATGCCGCGCTGCTGGAGTTCGGCGCCGCGGAAGAAGTTGCCGCCGCCGATGACGACCGCGACCTGCGCGCCGTCGCGCACGACGGCCGCGATCTCGCGGGCGATCTTGTGCACCACGTCCGGGTCGACGCCGAGGCCCCCGCCGCCGGAGAAGGCCTCTCCGGACAGCTTCAGCAGGTACCGGCCGCGTACTTTGCCGTCGTCGCTCTTCTGGGCCTTGGTGGTCATCGAGATCCCGCCTTTGTTACGTGGTGCACATACGAAGAAGGCCATTGCCGGTTGGGGTGTGTTTCGCATCCCATGCGCGGCAATGGCCTCCTCGTCAGATCTGCTGTCGTCCGTCACGCGCGCGTGCGTGGTGACGGCGTCCGCGGACGACTGCCCTCGACCCTATCGGGGTCGGGCGCCGATCGCGGTACGGACTCAGATGCCGACCTTGATGCGCGTGAAGCGCTTCAGGGTGACACCGGCCTCGTCCAGAACCTTCTGGACGGACTTCTTGTTGTCGAGCGCGTACGGCTGGCCGAGCAGCGTGGCGTCCTTGAAGAAGCCGTTGAGGCGACCCTCGACGATCTTCGGCAGGGCGGCCTCGGGCTTGCCCTCGGCGCGGGTGGTCTCCTCGGCGACACGGCGCTCCGACTCGACGACCTCGGCCGGCACGTCCTCCTTGGCGAGGTACTTCGGCGCGAAGGCGGCGATGTGCTGGGCGATGCCCTTGGCGACCTCGGCGTTCGGCTTGTCCAGCTCGACGAGGACACCGATCTGCGGGGGCAGGTCGGGCATCGTGCGGTGCATGTACGCGAGCACGAAGCCGTCGCCGTACTGCGCGAAGCGGTCCAGGACGATCTTCTCGCCCAGGTTGGCGTTGGCCTCGTCCACGAACGCCTGGACGGTCTTGCCGGCCTCGATCTCGGAGGCGAGCAGGGCCTCGATGTCGGCCGGGGAGGTCTTCGCGACGTGCTCGGCGATCGCGGTGGCGACGGCCTGGAACTTGTCACCCTTGGCGACGAAGTCCGTCTCGCACTTCAGCTCGACGAGGACACCGGAGGAGTTGTCGTCGGCGATGATCGAGACCACGGCGCCGTTCTCGGCGGAGCGGCCCTCGCGCTTGGCGACGCCCTTCTGGCCCTTGATCCGGAGCGCCTCGACGGCCTTCTCGACGTTGCCCTCGGCCTCGTCCAGCGCCTTCTTGCAGTCCATCATGCCGGCGCCGGTGAGCTCACGGAGCTTCTTGACGTCAGCGGCGGTGTAGTTCGCCATGAGTCTGTGAATCTTTCTCGAAGTCTGGAAGATCGAAGATCTACGGGGTCTGCGGCCCCATGAAGACGGAAGCCGCTGACCTTTCGTCGACCTACGGGTGAACGGCGGGAGCGGACTTCACCGCGCCGGAGGCGCTATTGGGTGCAGTACCGCTCCCGCCGTCAACCCTGACGCTGACGGTGTCAGGCCTGCTCGCCCTCGGCGGCCGGAGCCTCGGTGGCGGGGGCGTCGGCGGCGGGGGCCTCAGCGGCCGGAGCCTCGGCAGCAGGCGCCTCGGCGGCGGGGGCCTCATCGGCGGCCGGAGCCTCGTCGGCCTTCTTCTCGCCCTCGAGCAGGTCGCGCTCCCACTCGGCGAGCGGCTCGCCCGCGGCCTTCTCGCCCTTGTCGCCGGTGGCGACGCCGGAGCGGGCGATGAGGCCCTCGGCGACGGCGTCGGCGATCACGCGGGTGAGCAGGGTGACGGAGCGGATCGCGTCGTCGTTGCCCGGGATCTTGTAGTCGACCTCGTCGGGGTCGCAGTTGGTGTCGAGGATCGCGACGACCGGAATGTTGAGCTTCCGGGCCTCACCAACGGCGATGTGCTCCTTCTTGGTGTCCACGATCCAGACGGCGCTGGGCACCTTCTGCATCTCGCGGATACCACCGAGGGTCTTCTCCAGCTTGGCCTTCTCGCGGGAGAGGACCAGCAGCTCCTTCTTGGTGAGGCCGGAGGCGGCCACGTCCTCGAAGTCGATCTGCTCGAGCTCCTTCAGGCGCTGCAGGCGCTTGTAGACGGTCGAGAAGTTGGTGAGCATGCCGCCCAGCCAGCGCTGGTTGACGTAGGGCATGCCGACGCGGGTGGCCTGCTCGGCGATGGCCTCCTGCGCCTGCTTCTTCGTGCCGACGAACATGACCGTGCCGCCGTGGGCGACGGTCTCCTTGACGAACTCGTAGGCGCGGTCGATGTACGACAGCGACTGGAGCAGGTCGATGATGTAGATGCCGTTGCGCTCCGTGAAGATGAAGCGCTTCATCTTCGGGTTCCAACGACGGGTCTGGTGACCGAAGTGGACGCCGCTCTCCAGCAGCTCCCGCATCGTGACGACGGCCATGGCCGTTCTCCTTGAATTTCTCGGTTGTGCCGCGGATGCCGGACGGCTTCCGCGCCTGACGCCCACATGCGCCGTGCCACAAAGGACCGAGAGGCGCTGATACGGACCGTCTCCGGTTGTCGTATCGGGGCGTGCGAAGTCGACCCGGTGACCCGGATCGCCAGAAGAAGTGTACGGGACCCGCGAGGCACCGGGTGACGCCGCTGTCCACAACCCGGGAGTTATCCACAGATCCCGGCCATGATCTGCGGGAGTGGGGGACGGTTCTCGCATGCGAGCGAAGCAATGTGCGGGGGCGGCGAGGGCCACGAGGGCCCCGATGACGGCGCGGACGGCCAGGACGGTGAGGACATGCGGGCGGCTGGTGGTGCTGTTGCTCCTGACCGCGACCGTCCTGCTGTCCCCGGCACCACGACTGACCCCGACCGCCACGAGCGCCGGCGCCGCGTCGGCCCCGGACCCCACAGTTCCGGCGGTCGGCCGAGCATGGCCCGTGGGGTCACCCCCGCCGATCCTCCGCACCTGGGAGCCCCCGGCGACACGGTACGGGCGCGGCCACCGGGGCGTGGACCTCGGCACCCCGGCCGGGAGTCCGGTACGGGCGGTGGCGGCGGGGCGGGTCTCCTTCGCGGGCCGGGTGGCGGGCAAGGGGGTCCTGTCGGTGGAGCTGGCGGGGACGGGGGATCCGCCACTGCGGACGACGTACGAGCCGGTGCGGGCGGCAGTGAAGAAGGGCGCCGAGGTGGCGGCGGGGGACGTCGTGGGGACAGTGGAGGCGACGGGCTCGCACTGCACGGGAACGTGCGTGCACTGGGGTCTACGCAGAGGCGACACCTACCTGGACCCGCTGTCACTCCTGCCACCGGCGCTGCTGCGCAGGGGGCCGTCGAGGCTGCTGCCGGTGTTGGGGGTGCCGCTGCCGTCGTAGCCGACCCGTTCGTCCTGGACAGCGGCGCCGAGACGCGCCCAGCAGGCAGAAGCGCGTAGCTGCCGGAGTCGTGCCGATGAGGCTGCTCCGAGCTCACTGATGCTGCACCCCACCAGCATCGGGCCACGCCCAACCCGCCCTCGTCCCGGCCCACTGAGGCGGCGCCCGCAGACCTCGGGCCACGCCGAACCCCGACCTCAGCCCGGCCCACAGAACCGGCACGCCACCGTCATCGTGCCGCACCCAACCCCGACCTCAGCCCGGCCCACAAAGGCGGCAACCGCCCACGTCGGGCAGGGGTCAACCCCGACCTCATCCCGGCCCACAAAGGCGGCAACCACCCACGTCGGGCAGGGGTCAACCCCGACCTCAGCCCGGCCCGCAAAGGCGGCAACCGCCCACGTCGGGCAGGGGTCAACCCCGACCTCATCCCGGCCCGCAAAGGCGGCAACCACCCACGTCGGGCAGGCGTCAACCCCGACCTCAGCCCCGACGCAGGCGCCTCCCAGCACCCGGCAGGACATCGACCCCGCCCCCCGCCGGACTCAGCCCCGAACACCCCTCAGCGCCATCGACACAGCCGCCTCCGTGATCGCGGGGGGCTCCTCCGCCGCTCCCAGCTCGATCCGCCGTACAGCCGCGTCCACGACGCCCTGCAACAGCATCGCCGCCAACCGGGGCTCGGCGTGCCCCATCTCCCCAAGCGCCTCGACGATCATTGCGACCAGGCCGCCGTGCGCCGCCCGGATCTTCTCCCGGGCCCCCGCGTCCAGCTCGCTCGCGGAGATCGCCACCACGGCGCGGTGCCGCCGGTCCCCGACCAGCGCGAGCTGCCGCCGGACATACGCCTCGACCTTGCCCTCGGCCGTGACCTCCCGCTCCATCGCCGCCGAGACCTCCGCGGCCCACACGGGAAAGTCGACCTCGCACAGCTCCTCGACCACGGCGGCCCGCGACCGGAAGTACTCGTACACGGACGACCGCGCGAGCCCCGTCCGCTCGGCAAGGGCAGGGAATGTCAGCGCGTCCGTCCCGCCCTCGGACAACAGGGATCGAGCCGCGTCCAGCAGGGCGGCTCGCTGCATCGACCGGTGCTCGGCCACGGAGGCCGCTCGAATCCTTGGCACGTCAACCACTTTACGGACGCACCCGCGCCGACGGGAGTCTCTCCGGCCAACCCGACACACGTCCCGCCAGGTCAACGACCGAAGCCGGCCAGTTTCGCCCGCAGCTGCAGCACCGACTTGGTGTGGATCTGACTCACCCGGCTCTCGGTCACGCCCAGCACGTTCCCGATCTCCGCCAGCGTGAGCCCCTCGTAGTAGTACAGCGTCACCACGGTCTTCTCGCGCTCGGGCAACGTGTTGATCGCCCGCGCCAGAAACCGCCGCAGCTCCCGGTCCTCGGCGACCTCCACCGGGTTGTCCGCGGCGGTGTCCTCCAGGGTGTCCATGACGCTGAGCCCGTCGCCGCCCTCGCCGCCGACGTGCAGCAACTCCTCCAGCGCCACCACGTTGGCCAGCGACAACTGGCTGAACACCGAGTGGAGTTCGTCCACCGCGATGCCCATCTCGACGGCCACCTCCGCCTCCGTGGGCGTGCGCCGCAGCCGCGCCTCCAGCGTCGCGTAGGCCCGCTCGACGTTGCGTGCCTTCTGCCGCACCGACCGCGGAATCCAGTCCAGCGCTCGGAGCTCGTCGATCATCGCGCCCCGGATCCGCGTGATCGCATACGTCTCGAACTTGATCTCCCGGTCGATGTCGAACTTCTCGATCGCGTCGATCAGCCCGAACACCCCCGACGACACGAAGTCCGCCTGCTCCACATTGGGCGGCAGGCCGACGCTGACGCGGCCCGCCACGTACTTGACGAGCGGCGAGTAGTGCAGGATCAGCTGCTCGCGCAGCCGCTCGTCCCCCGTCGACTTGTACGACCGCCACAGCTCGTCGAGTGTCGAGGGAGCGGGCGGCCGCACGCTGCCACCGTCACGGGCGGCTGGGGGGATCGCCGCCCGGTCGGACCCGGAGGTGTGCTGGGGCATTCGTTGCCTTGTGCCGTTCTGCCGTGAAGTGGGGGTGCCTGGGGGAGCAACCGGTCGGATGTCGTTCTGCTGCCGTTCTGGGGTCGAGGTGCCGGTCTGCGCCGGAATCCTCGTGAGCGTAGCGTGACTGAAGTGTCGCGGTGCGCGAAGGACGGAGCGCACGCCGTACGCAGATACGTTCCGCTGGACGCCCCGCAGGGTCATACCGGTCGCTCTACGTGATCACTCGAACACCCCAACTGGGGGAATTCTCAAGGCCGTCCGTGTTCCCCCGTACGGCCGAACACGCTCGGTCAGCATCCACTCCGACCGGCGTGAACGGACATCATCGCCTGGCGTGTCAACTTCCAGCTGTCGCCGTGTCGTTCGACGTAACCAAGTGAGCGGAGTTCGTACAGTCTCGCGATCGCGTCGTCCTCGGTGGTCTGCGCCCCGCGCGCGACCTCGTCCGCTCTCGCCGCGCGCCGGCCGGGTAGCGCCGCAAGGACTCTGCGCGCCCGGGGCTCCAGCAAGTCGCGCGGGAGGACGGGCCCGCGCCGCTCGGGCGCGAGCTCTCCCATGTCGCCGACGAGTTCGACGACCTCGGCGGCGTCGGTGACCAGGACGGTGTCCCCGCGCAGCAGTTCGTGCACGCCCGCCGAGAGGCCGCTGGTGGCCGGGCCGGGGACCCCCATCGTGTGACGTCCCAAACGCTGGGCGGCCCGGGCGGTGACCAGTGAGCCACTGCGGTGGGCGGCCTCGACGACGACCGTGCCCCGCGTCAGGGCCGCGATCACCCGGTTCCGGACGATGAACCTGCTGGGCGTCGGATGGTCCCCCGGTGGCAGCTCCCCGATCACGAGCCCCTGTTCCGCGATCCTGTTGATCAGCTGGGTGTGCCCGCGCGGGTAGGGCCGGTCGACGCCGCAGGCGAGCACGGCGACGGTGGCTCCACCGGAGCCGAGGGCACCGCGATGAGCGGCACCTTCGACCCCATAGGCCCCGCCGGACACGACCACCCATCCCCGCTCGGCGAGCCCGCCGGCGAGCGTGGCCGCCATGTGTGCGCCGTACTCGGTGCAGGCGCGGGCCCCGACGAGGGCCACGGACCGCAACGCCCACATCCGCAGGCTGGCCCGCCCGCGCACCCACAGCCCGAGGGGCCGGGCGTCCCCGAGGTCGTCGAGCTGTCCCGGCCACTCGATGTCGCCGGGGTACAGAAACCGCACGCCGGCCTCCCGGGCGACGGCAAGGTCCCGGTCGGGCTCGGCCCGCAGACCCCGGGCCCGCAGCCCGTCCCACCGCTTGTAACTCACCCCCGGCAGGGCCTGCGCCCCCTCCCGTAACCGCCGCACGACTTCCCCCACGCCGTACTCCCGCACCCACCGCCCGGCGACCTCGTCCCCCGGCTCGACGACCCGGCTGAGGAAGACCCGGCCGAGCAGTTCGTCGTCCGGATGCTCGGTGCCGGTCACGTGAGCGCCCCGATGGCCATCGGCACGCCGCGCGGCACACCGGTGCGCAGTTGCAGGGCCAGTGCGACGTCCGTCGCGTCGGGCCGGTCGTGACCGACCAGGTCGGCGACGGTCCAGGCGACCCGCAGTACGCGGTCGAGTCCTCGTGCGGTCAGTACGCCGCGTTCCAGGTTCCGTTCCGCCTCGTCCATGGCGCCGATCGCCGCGTACCAACGGCTGCGCAGTTCCCGTCCCGGGATCTCGCTGTTGGTCCGCCAGGGGGTACCGGCGAGCCGGTCCGACGCCCGCTCGCGAGCCGCGCGGACCCGGTCAGCGACGGTGGCCGTGGATTCGCCCCGGGCCCCGCGCTCGGTCAGCTGGGCGCGCGTGACACGGTCCACCTCGACGCGGAGGTCGACCCGGTCGAGCAGCGGTCCCGACAGCCGCACCTGATAGCGGCGGATCACCGAGGGCGGGCACTCGCACAGGTCGCCGGTCTGGGAGAAACGGCCGCAGGGGCAGGGGTTGGCCGCGAGCACCATCAGGAACTTCGCCGGGAAGCGCACCACTCCGGCGCTGCGTGCGATCACTACATGCCCGGCTTCCAGCGGCTGCCGCAGGGCGTCGAGGGCGTGGCTTTTGAACTCCGGTGTCTCGTCCAGGAAGAGGACGCCCCGGTGGGAGAGTGACACCGCACCGGGCCGGGCAATGCCCGCGCCGCCGCCGACGAGCGCCTGCATGGTCGCCGAGTGATGCGGTGCGCAGTAGGGGGCCACGTCGATCAGGGGCTTGCCCGGGGGCAGCAGCCCCGCCACCGAGTGCACTGCCGTGACCTCCAGCGACTCCTCCCTGCGCAGCCGGGGCAGGATGGCCGGCAGCCGCTCCGCGAGCATCGTCTTGCCCGCGCCGGGCGGCCCCTCGAGGAACAGGTGATGCCCGCCCGCCGCGGCGACCTCCACGGCCGTACGCGCCGAGATCTGGCCCACCACATCGGCGAGGTCGTGCCCGTGGTCGGGCTCGGTGGCGCCCATGCTGTGCATGCCCGTGGCCGCGCCCGTGCCCGGCACCCGCAGGCCCGCGAGGAGTGGGTCCGGGCGGCCCTGTTCCTCCGGTTCCTCGTCGGGCACGGGTTCGTCCGCGAGGACGGCGATCAGCTGGCGCAGACTGCGCACGCCGAGTACGGACACGCCCGGCACCAGCGAGGCCTCGGCCGCGGCGCATTCGGGGACGACGACCTGCTCGTACCCTGCGTCCGCGGCGGCCAGCACCGCGGGCAGGATGCCCCGTACGGGACGCACGCGCCCGTCCAGGCCCAGCTCGCCGATCATCACGATGTCGGCCAGGACCCGTGGATCGATCCGCTCGGCGGCTCCGAGGACGGCACACGCGACGGCCAAGTCGAAGCCGCTGCCCGCCTTGGGCACGGATGCCGGGCTGAGCCCGACGGTGAGCTTCTTCTGCGGCCACTCCCCGCCCGAGTTCACGACGGCCGCCCGTACCCGGTCACGGCTCTCCGACAGGCTCTTGTCCGGCAGCCCCACCAGGGTGAAGGCCGCCACTCCCGGCTCCAGATCCGCCTGGACCTCCACCACAACGCCCTCGACGCCCACCAGGGCAACCGAGCACGTACGCGCGAACCCCATCTCAGGCCACCCCTCGCGCGTGCTCGACCACGGGCGCGCCGCGGCCGGGCAGGACCACGCCGACGAGGTCGATGCGGACGCCTCCGGGTGGAGCCCCGCCATGGGCGTGGATCCAGTGTTCCGCGAGGCCGCGCAGGCGTTCCGCCTTTTCCGGGGTCACCGCGGCCATCGGATGCTCGAAGGCACCCGTCCTGCGGGTCTTCACCTCGCAGACGACCAGCACATCGCCGTCCCGGGCGACGATGTCGATCTCTCCGGTCCTGCCACAGCGCCAGTTGCGCTCCAGGACCGTCATCCCGGCCTCGACCAGCCGTCGTGCGGCCAGCGTCTCTCCGTACCTGCCCAGTGCGCTGCGTGCGCTTCCCTTGCTCGTGCTCATGTCGGCACCACCTCCGGCGCCAACGATGAGTGCAGCTCAGCGAGCTATTGGATCTTGGTGGACAAGTCCGCGACTGTGGACAACTTCCTCACCCCTGCGAGTGAACCTCAGCCGCTCGGGAGCTCGAGATCGCTCTTGTTGAGCTCCTCGATGTTCACGTCCTTGAATGTGAGGACCCGAACCTGCTTCACGAACCGGGCCGGCCGGTACATGTCCCACACCCAGGCGTCCGCCATGGACACCTCGAAGAACACCTCACCCTGGACCGAGTGCACCTGCATCTCGTAGTCGTTGGTCAAGTAGAAGCGCCGCTCGGTCTCGATCACGTACTTGAACAGACCGACGACATCGCGGTACTCCCGATAGAGCTTGAGCTCCATCTCGGTCTCGTACTTTTCGAGGTCCTCGGCGCTCATGGCATGTTCCCCTTCAGCCGTGCGATCCCACCATTGTGCGCCAGTCCCGTCCGCACCTAGACAATTTCGGGGTCAAGGGTCACGGGCCCAGCGGGGGGACCTTCGTCGAGCAGTGTGCGCAGTAGCTCGGCGAGTCTGGTCGGATACACCGTCTCATGTGCCTGGGCAAGTTCCCGACACGTCCACCAGCGTGCTCCGGCGACGCTGCGCCGCTCCAGTTCGGTGAGGCCCATGGCCCGGGTCGCCGTCTGCGTCGTACGGGCCAGGTAGTACCACTCGTCCTGGTCCCAGCGGCGGCCCGCGAACGGGAACGAGCACATCCGGTGCCACAGCACGGGGCCGAGCTCGACCTCCGTGATGCCGGTCTCCTCGGCGAGTTCCCGCAGTGCGGCCTGAGCACGGCTCTCGTCGCCCTCGACGCCGCCTCCCGGGGTGAACCACCAGTCGTCGGCCGGATCCTCCGGCTCATGGCCGTGCAGCAGCAGAATGCGGTCCTGCGGGTCGAGGAGGACGACGCGGGCGACCTTGCGCAGTCCGCCGTCGTACGAGTCGCCGTACGGCCCGTTCCCGAGGCCTGTCCCGCCGTACGGCCCGCTCCCCACGCCCGTCGCCTCAGCGGGCACCCGCGGGCTCCGTACGGGTCTGGGAGCGCTTGCTCATTCGTTTCGCGATCGGGCCGTAGGCGCCGCCGGCCAGGACGAGCACGCCTCCACCGACGATCAGCGCGACCATCGTCCGCAGCGGCCCCGGCGACGACAGTGAGCCGAGCTGCTCGAAGCTCGCGGCGGGCTCCAGCATGCCGTCCATGGGCCAGACGACGGCGTCCACGCGGGCCGACACGGCGCTGCGCGCCACGGTGCCCTTGGCGGCGTCCGTGAGGTGGGCCGTGGAGTCCAGGGAGCCGCTGCGCTCGTCGCCGAGCAGGAAGAGCCTGTCCTTCGGCACCGTCACCGTCGGGAAGTTCTGGAGCTCGGCCAGGCCGTCCTCGGCCAGGTAGGGCTCGTCGATCTGCTTGCCGTTGACGGTCAGCTTGCCGTCGGTGCAGCAGGCGACCGTGTCGCCGCCGACGGCGACCACGCGCTTGACGACGGGTGCGTTGCTCACCCAGGTCTTGTCGGTGAAGACGACGACGTCACCACGGCGTACCTCACCGCCGTCGACGCGCTGGGCCAGCACCCGGTCCCCCGCGCCGATCGTCGGCGCCATCGAACTGGTGGGCACGGTGTACGGCCGGTAGACCACCGCTCCCCAGGCGAACCCGGCCAGGAACAGCACAAGGCCGAGGGCCACCGCCAGTCCGGACACTATTCCGCCCGGATCGGCGCCCGACTTCCCCTTGTCACGTCCAGTGCTGCCCACATCCACTCCCATCCCACAGTCCGCGCCCGCACCCTATCGCGGCACGAAAAAGGGACCGTGGTGGTCTTCGCGAGATCCTGAATCTCGCGAAGACCACCACGGTCACGGTAGGCGTCAAAGAGGAAGATCAGGCCGTACCGCAGCTCCAGTAGCCCCAGTAGCCCCACTCTCCGCTGCGGTACTCACCCGCGCCCGCCTGCATGCAGACCCCGGTGCCCTCGGCATAGCTCTTGTTGACCGTCACCGGAGAACCATCCGCACCGTTCGGGTTCCAGATGGCGAAGTCATAGCCACCGTTGGACTGGTAGGGCGCGACATCCACCTTCACCACCGCTGACAGGCCCTCCGCGCACTTGTCGTACACGGTGAACACCTCACCGTAGGACGCGAAGTGCGCGGCGGAAGAGTTCGGACAGCCCGTCTTGGCGCTCGCCCCATACACCGTCACGTCCGTTGCCGCCAGGGCCGGCGAGTTGGCAAGCCCCACCAACGCAACCCCACCGACCAGTGCCCCAGCAAGCCGAAACTTCTTCACAAGACCCCCAAAGTTCAACTGATACCAGCGCCCGAATGCGGCTGGTCCCAGGAGAGGCGAGACCCCCCTGGGACCAGCTCACAGTGGAAGATCAGGCCGCGCCGCAGCTCCAGTAGCCCCACGCGTTCGAGCCCGTTTGCCCGCTGGAGTACTCACCCGATCCCGCCTGCATGCAGACGCCGGTTCCCTCGGCGTAGCTCTTGTTCACGGTCACCGGGGAGCCGTCGGCCGAGTTGGGGTTCCAGATGAGGAAGTCGTACCCGCCGTTGGACTTGTAGGGCGCGACATCCACCTTCACCACCGCGGCCCAGCCGTCCGCACACTTGTCGTACACGGTGAACGTCTCACCGTAGGACGCGAAGTGCCCGGCGGAAGCGTACGAGCAGCCCGCCTTGAAACTCGGTCCGTACACCGTCACGTCCGTTGCCGCCAGGGCCGGCGAGTTGGCAAGCCCCACCAACGCAACCGCACCGACCAGTGCCCCAGCAAGCTGAAACTTCTTCACTAGACCCCCACAGTTCAACTGATCTTTACCGCTCGAACAAGATCGAAGATTAGCAACAGGCACCCAGAGAGGGGAACAAGTATCCGAATGTGACCATCTCGTGATGTCGCGCTCGGAGAAAAGAAGGGGCCCCAGCGGTGGGATCTCGCGTCCACCTCTAGGGCCCTGGGAGTCGGCGTTGTGATACCGAGCCGTCTTTGTCCGGCTATTCAGCAGCGCTGGCGGAAGTCCGGGCGGGCCGGCGCCGCCACAACGCCAGGGGGACAACGCCCGCGAAAGCGACCGTATGCACCGCGTCGGACGGCGTCGCAGCGGCGGCGGCCTGTTGGTCGAGCCCCGGCTGGTCGAAGGTGTCAGGCACGGGCAGCGTGTCCCAGCGGTCGATCGGCCAGGCCTTCACGATGGCGCGTCCAATGACTTCCTCGACCGGGACCATGCCGTGGTACTTCTCGCCCTGGTTGTAGCGCGAGTCACGCGAGTTCTGTCGGTGGTCGCCCATGACCCAGAGGTAGCCCTGAGGAATCTTGACCTTGAACTGACCACCCGAGTCGTCGTTCGAGCAGGGTGTGTTGCCGGGGTACACGTACGGCTCGTTCAGTGCCTTGCCGTTGACCTTCAGCGGACCGGTCCCCTGGCACTCAACCGTGTCTCCACCGACCCCGATCACGCGTTTGATCAGGTCCTTCTCCTCCACCGATGGCATCAGGCCGATCCAGCTGAGGAACGTCTGCAATGCGTTGGGATCCGGGGTCGGCTCGCCCCTGAGCCAGTTACCGGGGTCGTGGAACACGACGACCTCGCCGCGCTCGGGCTCGGAGCCGAACCAGGGGGTGAGCTTGTCGACCAGGACGCGGTCACCCTGCTGGAGGGTGTTCTGCATCGAGTCGGAGGGGATCGAGAACGCCTGCACCAGGAACGTCTTGATCAGCAGCGCGAGGACGAGCGCGATACCGATCAGGATGGGCAGCTCCTTCCAGAAGGAGCGCTGCTTCTTCGACTGGGGGGAAGCCCCGCCCGACCCCTGACCGTCGGTCGGCGGCCGCCCGCCGGACCCATCGCCGTCGCCGGCCGCTCCGGGGTCATTCCCGGAGGTCACGGCGCCGTCCGCGGCCGGGTCGGCTGCTCCCACGGGGCGTCCGCGGTGCTCCTCGCCGTCGTGCCCGGATCGTGCGCCAACAGCCACATCCCCCACGCCAACTCCTCACTCTGTGCCGCTGCCTGACCGAGAGACGGTGCAGGCCCACCACTCCCATAACGAGCGGGAGTTCCGCAGGGCTCGGGAGCTGAATCGTTCCGATCGATTCGTCGGAAGCAACCCTATGCGACTGCTGGGCGGCCGCGGTCGACCCGGTCGCCGCGTCGGACACCGATGCGTAAGTTTTGGGTTCCTCGAGTGAGTTCCAGTGACCGAAGGGCCAGGCGATGACCATGGCCCGTCCCACGACCTCGGTCTCGGAGACCGTGCCGCTGTAGCCCTGGTTCTGGTGCACACGGGAGTCCGCGGAGTTGGCGCGGTGGTCGCCCATCACCCACAGCCGGTCCTGCGGGACTGTGATGTCGAACTCCGTTTTGGAGGGGGCGTTGCCGGGATACAGATAGTCCTCGTTCAGGGGAACGCCGTTGACGGTGACCCGCCCTTGCGCGTCACAGCACTTCACGCGGTCACCGCCGACGCCGACGACACGCTTGATGAGGTCCTTCTCGTCCTCGGACGGCAGCAGGCCGATGAAGGTGAGCGCCTGCTTGACCTGCTTGATGACGACGGGGTCCTCCTTCTTCACCGTCGTCTGCTCGTCCTGGAGCCAGCCGCCGGGGTCCTTGAAGACGACGACGTCCCCACGCTGCGGCTCGGAGCCGAACCAGGGGGTGAGCTTGTCGACCAGGACGCGGTCGCCGATCTGGATCGTCTGCTCCATCGAGCCGGACGGGATCACGAAGGCCTGGACGAGGAAGGTCTTCAGGACCAGCGCTATGAGGACCGCGACGCCGACGAGGAGGGGTATCTCCTTGATCGCGGAGCGCCTGCGGCGGCGCTTGACCTTGCGCTGGAGCTTGCGCCGCTCCGCGCGCGTACGACCGCCGGCGGGGCTGGCGGCGCGCCGGGAACCGGTGGGCAGCAGATTCTCGGCGGGGCTGCTCGCGACGCCACGCGGTTTGCCACGGTTACCCATGCGCGCCCTCCGCTGCGGGCACGCGCGCATAGGCGTCCGGACGGTCCAGGCGGGTCCAGTGGGCGGTCGGCCATACGATCCAGTCGACGCGGCCGATGACGTCGTCGAGCGGGATCATGCCGCCGCCGGGCGAGCCGAGATGGTCGCGGGAGTCGCTGGACTCGCTGCGGTGGTCGCCGAGGACGAACAGGGTGCCGTCGGGCACGACGACGTCGAAGGGCACCGTGGACGGGCTGTCACCGGGGTACAGGTACGTCGTCTCGTCGACCGACCGGCCGTTCACCTGGATCCTCCCCTCCTTGTCGCAGCAGACCACGCGGTCTCCCCCCACACCCGCAACGCGCTTGACGTAGTCCGCGTCCCCGAAGTACCCAGTTCCGTCGAACACGACAACATCGCCGCGTCGCGGCTCGGCACCGAAACGGTACGCCAACTTATTTACGAGAACGCGGTCGCCGATCCTCAATCCGGACTCCATGGATCCGCTGGGAATCTCGAACGGCCGTAGCACGAACGTGTTGAGCAGCAGCAGAAAGACCAGGAAGACCAGCAGGGTCAGGCTGATCCGCCCGCCCGGGACCCACTCGGTGATCCGCGACACCAACGCGAAGCGCGACCGGCCCTCCTGTCCCTCGGTGTCCGAGATCGCCTCGGAGTCGGAAGGGCGGGAGGAGCGGTCGCGCTCCGTCGGCTGTGCTTCGGTGTCCATCGGGGCCAGATGTTATCCGGCCCCGCTCGGGACCCCGCGGGGGCGAGCCCCCGAAAGCGCTCAGTTCTCGCGCTTCTCCTTGATCTTCGCCGCCTTGCCGCGCAGGTCACGCAGGTAGTACAGCTTGGCGCGACGCACGTCACCGCGGGTGACGAGCTCGATCTTCTCGACGATCGGGGTGTGCACCGGGAAGGTGCGCTCGACGCCGACGGAGAAGGAGACCTTGCGGACCGTGAAGGTCTCGCGAACGCCGGCGCCCTGGCGGCGGATCACAACGCCCTTGAACTGCTGCACACGGGAGCGGTTGCCCTCGATGACGCGGACGTGGACGTTGACGGTGTCGCCCGGGCGGAAGGCCGGGACGTCGCTGCGCAGCGACGCGGAGTCGACGGAGTCGAGCAGGTGAGACATTTCGTCTGCTTTCTTCGCCCATGCCACAGGTCATAGGCGGGAGATAGGTTCTTCGTGAGGATGCTGTTCGCGTCGGGGCGGGCGTCGTGTCCCCCTGTGGCAGGGGCGCATGCCGGACGGCGCACAACAGCGGCCTATTCTTCCACGCTCTCGGTCCTGCGCCAAAATCGACCGAACCGCTCCCCCTCGGGGTCGGGCATCCAGCCCAGGATGGAGAGCATCTCGCGGTCCTTCTTGTCGAAGGCCTTGGGGTCGCAACGCTCGATCAGGTCGGGCCGATTGGCCGTGGTACGCCTGAGAGCCTCGTCACGCCGCCACCGGGCGATCTTGCCGTGGTGGCCGCTGAGGAGCACGTCGGGGATGTCCCGGCCGCGCCACTCGGGGGGCTTGGTGTAGACGGGGCCCTCCAGGAGGCTCGCCATCGCGCCGGGCGCGAAGGAGTCGTCCCGGTGGGACTCGGCGTTGCCCAGGACACCGGGCAGCAGGCGTGCCACGGCCTCGGTGATGACCAGTACGGCCGCCTCGCCGCCGGCGAGGACGTAGTCGCCGATGGACACCTCGTGCACCGGCATACGGGTCGCGTACTCGTCGATGACCCGGCGGTCGATGCCCTCGTAGCGGGCCGGCGTGAAGATCAGCCAGGGCCGCTCGGAGAGTTCGACGGCGAGTTCCTGGGTGAAGGGGCGGCCGCTGGGGGTGGGGACGATCAGGCAGGGCCCGCGGGAGCCCGTCTCGTAGCCGTCGGCCAGGACGGAGTCCAGTGCGTCACCCCAGGGGTCGGTCTTCATGACCATGCCGGGGCCGCCGCCGTACGGGGTGTCGTCGACCGTGTTGTGGCGGTCGTACGTCCAGGTGCGCAGGTCGTGCACCTGGACGTTCAGCTGCCCACGCGCGCGTGCCTTGCCGACGAGGGAGACGTTCAGGGGCTCCAGGTACTCGGGGAAGATCGTGACGACGTCGAGCCGCATCAGCCCTCGGCCTCCGCATCGCGGGCCGAGGCGATCTCCGCGTTGTCGTCGATCAGCCCCGGGGGCGGGGTGATGACGGCGCGCTGCTCCTCCAGGTCGATCTCGGTCACGATCGCCTCGACGAAGGGGATCATCACCTCGCTCCCGTCGGGCCGCTCCACGATGAAGAGGTCCTGGGACGGCAGGTGCGAGATCTCGGTGATACGACCGACCTCGATACCGTCCGCGGTCACCACGTCCAGGTCCATGAGCTGGTGGTCGTAGTACTCGTCCTCCTCCTCGGGCAGCTCGTCCGGGTCGACCTCGGCGATGAGGAGGGTGTTGCGCAGCGCCTCGGCGGCGGTGCGGTCCTTGACCCCCTCGAAGCGCAGGAGGAGGCGGCCGCTGTGGACGCGGCCGGTCTCGATGGTGAGCGGCCCGGTGGCGGCCGGGTCGGTGGCCAGGACGGCGCCGGGGGCGAGCCGCAGTTCCGGCTCGTCGGTGCGAACCTCGACGGTGACCTCGCCCTGGATGCCGTGGGCGCGGCCGATCCGTGCGACTACCAGCTGCACTGTGCTTGCTCTCCTGTCATGCGACTGGCCGTACGACGCGTACGACGGCCATGAACCGCCCGTACGACTACGGGCCGGGGACGGCCCAGTGGCCCTCCCCGGCCCGAGCCGGTGCTGCGTTCGGCGTCAGCGGACGTGGTCCACGTCGACGAGGTCGACACGGACACCGCGGCCGCCGATGGCGCCCACGACGGTGCGCAGAGCGCGTGCGGTACGGCCGTTGCGGCCGATCACCTTACCGAGGTCGTCGGGGTGGACCCGGACCTCCAGCACACGCCCGCGACGCAGGTTGCGCGAGGCGACCTGCACATCGTCCGGGTTGTCGACGATGCCCTTCACGAGGTGCTCGAGAGCCTCCTCGA
This sequence comes from Streptomyces sp. R11, assembly GCF_041051905.1. Classification (NCBI taxonomy): domain Bacteria; kingdom Bacillati; phylum Actinomycetota; class Actinomycetes; order Kitasatosporales; family Streptomycetaceae; genus Streptomyces; species Streptomyces sp. R11. The sequence continues at coordinate 6,555,657 of NZ_CP163432.1, read as the reverse complement.
GCATGCTCAGGCCTCGGCCGACGCGGACTCGGCGGCAGCCTCGTCCTTCTTCTCCGCCTTCTTCTTCTGGGTGATCGCCTCACCCTTGCCCTCGTCCTCGCCGCTGAGGGCCTCGAACGTCGGGCGCGCCTTCTTCGGCTCGGCGACGAGCAGCGGAGCCGGGGCGGGCTCGCCCTTGAACTTCTGCCAGTCGCCGGTCTTCTTCAGGATGGCGAGGACGGGCTCGGTCGGCTGGGCGCCGACGCCGAGCCAGTACGCCACGCGCTCGGCGTCGACCTCCATCACCGACGGGTTGTACGTCGGGTGGTACTTGCCGATCTCCTCGATCGCACGGCCGTCACGGCGGGTGCGGGAGTCGGCGACGACGATGCGGTAGTGAGGCGAACGGATCTTGCCCAGACGCTTCAGCTTGATCTTGACTGCCACGGGAGTGGGTTCTCCTGGATTTGACGTGGTTGGGCACGGCGAGATGGCCGCGTGGGGTTGCGGTACCCGAGTGCCCGATGGACGCGTCAGCCGGAGGCGAGAGGGTTCCTGTGCGGCTGTCGAGTACAGCTAGCCATTGTGCCACACCCTGCGGGGGGCTTTTGAGCCGAGGGGCGGGGAGGGCGCCCGGGCATGGCTGAGAGGCACCCGGCGACGGGGATGCCGTCGGGCGGGCGCGCAGCCCGGCGCTGGTGGGGTGCCGTCGATACGGCTGCGCAACGGCACCCCGGCGTCGACGCCACGTACTGGACCGGCAGCCACGAGTTGCCGGTGTCCGACGAGGCGTCGCTACGCCGCTCCGACCACCTCGGGAATCCGGAACGGCTTCCCGCAGCCGCCGCACACGATCGGCGCCTGCGCCAGCACCGACGGGACGACCCGGACGTTACGGCCGCAGTCGCAGACCGCCTTGACGCGGACGCCGCCCCCGGAGGAGCCGTGACGGGCGGCAGGGCCCCGGAAGGTCCTGCTCGTGTCGGCGGAGGTGGCCGCCGTGTGGGCCTTCAGGGCGCGCTGGAGGCGTTCGATGGTCGGGCGGTAGCGGCGCTTGGCCTCGGGGTTGAGCGTGACCAGGGAGAAACCGCTGCTCGGGTGCGGCTCCTCGGGGTGGTCCAGGCCCAGCTCCTCGGCGACGGCGAGGAATCTGCGGTTGTGGTAGCGGCCGGCCCGGGAGGTGTCGCGGACGCCGCGCGCGGCGGCGATGCCATGGACTGCCTCGTGAAGCAGTCGCTCGAAGGAGAGCTCGTGACCGCACGCGGACGACGACTCCCCGATCAGGGACTCTGGCGCGGCGAGATCTGGCAGCTCGGGGTGGTACCGCTGAATGTCGGCCCACGCCTGCGCCAGCTCTGCGGCGAGTACAGGTGGTGTCTGTGTCGTGCTCACGTAATGACAACGAGCCGGAGTGCCGCTGTGTTCCGATTCCGGGGCATCCCAAATAATTTGCACGTACCCGTCAGTTCCGAATGATGCGCCCGGACGAGGGCGGGTGCGCTGATCTGCGGAGAAGCCTCACAGCTCATACCAAGCCGGTGCGTAGTCTGACGTACGCCCCGGCGCGTACGCCCCGTCCACGCGCCGGTGCGACTGTGGTCCGCGAATGCGCAAGAGGCGTTTCGGCCGCTCTCGTTCCACACGGGCGTCGTCTCAGTATGCGCGCGCCACGACGGCGACGTTACCGGGTGCGTCATCGGCGTCCGGGACCGACCCGTCCTCGGTCACCAGACACCGTACGGTCACCGCGTGCTCGGCCAGCCTGGCCTCGCCCTCTTCACCGAGCGTCGCCCACGGGACGCGCGCCCAGCCGCCGGCGACGGCCGCCTCGACGGCCTCCTCGATCGTCGTCACGTCGGTGGTGCGTGACTCGCGGCGCTCGCGGGCCTGGGTCAGCAGCAGCGCCTGGTCCTCCTCGAGGACGACGGGGAGCAGTCGTACAAGATCCTCGATCGCGATCGGCGTCTTGCCGCCGGGGATGCGGCGGGCCAGCATCGCGGTGCCGTTCTCCAGGTCGCGGGGCCCGACCTCGATGCGGACGGGCACGCCCTTGAGCTCCCAGTCGACCGCGCGGCGGCCGAAGGGGATGTCGGTGCGGTCGTCCACGTGGACGCGGACGCCGGCTGCCTTCAGCCGGTCGCCGATCTCGCGGACCTTGGCCAGAACCGCCTCGTCGCCCTTGATCGCGAGGACGACGGCCTGGATCTGCGCGAGGCGTGGCGGGACCCGCAGGCCGTTGTCGTCGCCGTGCATCATCACCAGCGCGCCGATCATGCGGGTGGTCGAGCCCCAGGAGGTCTGCCAGACCAGCTCCTGGGTGCCGTCCTTCGACAGGTACGAGGTGTTGAAGGCCTTGGCGAAGTTCTGCCCCAGCTCATGGCTGGTGGCCATCTGAAGGGCCTTGCCGTCGCCCATCATGCCTTCCAGCGTGAGGGTGTTGACGGCGCCGGCGAAGCGCTCCTTGACGGTCTTGCGGCCGGGGACGACGTCCATCGCGAGGACGTTCACCATGAAGTCCTCGTAGACCGCGCGGTGGATGTGCGCGGCGAAGTCGCGGGCGTCCTCGTAGGTGGCGTGCGCGGTGTGGCCCTCCTGCCACAGGAACTCGGTCGTGCGCAGGAAGAGGCGCGGCCTGAGTTCCCAACGGACCACGTTCGCCCACTGGTTGATCAGCAGGGGCAGGTCTCGGTAGCTCTGCACCCACTTCGAGAAGTAGTCGTTGATGATCATCTCGGAGGTGGGGCGGACGACCGCCGGCTCCTCGAGCTCCTTGCCGCCGCCGTGCGTGACGACCGCGAGCTCCGGCGCGAAGCCCTCGACGTGGTCCGCCTCGCGCGTGAGATACGACTGCGGGATGAGAAGGGGGAAGTACGCGTTCTGCGTGCCCGTCTCCTTGATCCGGGAGTCCATCTCGGCCTGCATCCGCTCCCACAGCCCGTACCCGTACGGCCGGATGACCATGGTGCCGCGCACCGGGCCGTTGTCGGCCAGCTCCGCCTTGGCGATCAGATCCTGGTACCAGCGCGGGAAGTCGTCCGCCCGTGGCGTGAGTACGGGTGCCTTTGCCATGGCGCGATGGTACGGGTCCACGTTGCCGGAATGTGAATTTTGGCCACGAACGCAGGGATCTCACAAGCCGGGCTCCGCGACCCCTGGACGCGGCGACGGGTGCGGAGTTTCCTGGCATACGGGGGGATGTGAGCGCATGTCACGGGGGCCACGGAATCAGGTACAGCGGCAACTCTCGGCGGATTGGGGCGCTTTAGATGACACCTACGCTCGTGCGGCAGCACCCACCTCATGCGGGCTCGACGCCCCGCGTGAACCCGAGTGCACGCGCGCGTGACTGGTCCGAGATCCAGGAGCGGATGCTGGTTCCGCTCTACGAGGCCGTCTACGAGCGAGTGGAAGTGGGCGCCGGCACCCGGGTGCTGGGGCTCGGCTGCGGCAGCGGCCTCGCCCTGCTGATGGCCGCGTCCAGAGGCGCGGCCGTCACCGGTGTCGAGTCCTCCTCCCACGAACGGCTGGCCCTCGCGCGGCAGCGGCTGCTGCCCGAGGCGTGGGGCACGCGCGCGCGTGGCGAGGCCCGGCTCGTGGACGGCTCGCCCGGCGACCTGGCCGCCGCGGCCGACGCGCAGACGCCCGCGTACACCCTGGTGACCGCGTTCGAGCCCATCGGGTGCCTGGCGGGTGACTCGGAAGGGCTCGGTGAGGCGCTCGCGGCCGTGACGCCGCTCGCCGAGCGGGTGGCGCCCGTGGTGCTCGTCGGCTGGGGCCCGCCGGAGCGCTGCGCCACGTCGTCCGTGCTGCGGGTGGCCACCAAGCTGGCCGATCCCCTGCGCGGTACGGGCAGTTGGCGCCCCGCCCGGCGCGACGACCTGGAGGAGGTCGCCCAGCGCGCGGGCCTCAGGCCCGACGGTTCCGGGCGGGTGGCCTGCCCGTTCGGGTACGCGGACGTCGACAGTGCCGTACGGGGGCTGCTGTCGACGGGGCTGTTCGACGCGGCGATCGCGGCGACCGACCAGGCCCAGGTGGACAAGGAGGTGACGGAGGCGCTGCATCCGCACCTGCGGCAGGACGGCACGGTATGGATGCCGAACGTGTTCCGGTACCTGATCGCCCGCGTGCCCTGAGCCCTACTGGGCGTCGTCCTTCTTCAGCCGCGTGATCCCGGCGATCCGGTACGCCTCGGTCTCCTCCAGCGTCTCGTTCTCCAGCAGCGCCTCGGCCAGGGCGTTCAACTGCCCGCGGTGATCCCGGAGTTTGCGGCAGGCCTCCTCGTAGCACTCGTCGACGATCCGGCGCATCTCGGCGTCGATCACGTCGAGGGTCTGCGGGGCTGCCGCGAGCCCGTACGCCTGCTGGGCGTCGCTGGGCAGGGCGGACAGCCGGCCCACGCGCTCGCTCATGCCCCAGCGGGCGACCATGGCGCGCGCGATGTTGCTGACCTGTTCGAGGTCGTTCTCCGCGCCCGTGGTGACGACCCCGTAGACCACCTGTTCCGCCGCCATGCCGCCCAGGGCGCCGATGATCCGCCCGCGCAAGTAGCCCTCCGAGTGCGCGTACCGCTCCACCTCGGGGGTCGACATCGTCACCCCGAGCGCCCGGCCGCGGGGCACGATGGTGATCTTGCGTACGGGGTCGGCGCCCGGCTGGAGCATGCCGAGGAGGGCGTGTCCGCTCTCGTGGTACGCGGTGCGCCGGCGGTCCTCCTCGGGCATCACCAGGGTGCGCTCGGCGCCCAGTTGCACCTTCTCCAGGGCCTCGGACAGGTCCGGCTGGGTCACCTGGTCCTGCTTGCGCTTGACGGCGAGGAGTGCGGCCTCGTTGGCGAGGTTGGCCAGATCCGCGCCTGTCATGCCCGGGGTGGTGCGGGCCAGCTGGGTCAGGTCCACGTCCTCGGCGAGCGGGATCTCGCGGGTGTGGATGCGCAGGATGGCCTCGCGCCCGCCGCGGTCCGGCGGCGCGACGTTGACCACCCGGTCGAAGCGGCCGGGCCGGGTCAGCGCCGGGTCCAGGATGTCGGCGCGGTTCGTTGCCGCGATGACGATCACGCCCTCGGAGCCGGAGAAGCCGTCCATCTCCGTGAGGATCTGGTTCAGCGTCTGCTCGCGCTCGTCGTGGCCGCTCACCGACGCGCCGCCGCCCCGCATCCGTCCGATGGTGTCGATCTCGTCGATGAAGATGATCGACGGTGCCACCTTGCGGGCCTCGGCGAACAGTTCCCGGACGCGGGAGGCGCCGACACCCACGATCATCTCGATGAACTCGGACGCGGAGGCGGAGAAGAACGGCACTCCGGCCTCGCCCGCCACCGCGCGCGCGAGCAGGGTCTTGCCGGTGCCGGGCGGGCCCGCCAGCAGCACGCCGCGCGGCATCTTCGCGCCCATCCTGCGGTAGGCGTCGGGGTGCTCCAGGAAGTCGACGACGTCGTCCAGCTCGCCCTTGACCTCGTCGATGCCGGCTACATCTGCGAAGGTCGTGCGCTCCTTGCCGGGCTGGAGCTCCACCGGTTTCGGCGGCGCCTTGCGGCCGAGCATGCCGCCCGCGCCGCCGAGGCCGGCGCCCATCCGCCGGGCGACGAAGATCCAGACCGCGAGCAGAAGCGCGATCGGGATCAGGGAGAAGAGCAGGTTGGACAGGACGCCGCGCTCCCGCACGACCGGCTCGGCGGTCACCGTCACATCGCGGCTGCTCAGGTCCTGCCAGAGGTCGTCGTCCGCGAAGGCGGGGCGCTGGGTCTTGAACTTGGTGTAGTCGCCGTCGCCGTCGGGGTTGTCCCGGGCGCTCTTGAGTTCGCCCTGGATCGCGTCGCCCTTGGAGTAGATCTTGGAGACGTTGCCGGCGTCGACCTGCCTGCTGAACTCCGTGTACGAGATCGTCGGCTCGTTGCCCCGGTCGAGGTAGGTCAGTCCCACGTAGGCGAGCAGGAAGACGATCACCGCGGTGAGGAGCAGGCCCCACCAGCGACCGCGCATCCGTCGACCGCGGGGGCGCCCGGGCGGCTCGTGCGGCGTGCCCTCGGTGCGCCACGGCTGGTCAGGAGCCTTGCGCGGCGGCGCGGCATTGCTCATATCTGGACGTTACGGCAGATACCGAGCCGTGGCATGCGCTGGGGGCGCCCCCCAGAGCGAGGGGCGCCCCCAGTGACGTAGGAGACGGGATGGCCGTACGGGACGACTCAGCCGTACGAGACGAACCGTCAGCCCATGAACTTCTTGAACTCGTCCGGCAGCTCGAAGTCCTGCCCGCCCTGCTGGCCCGGCAGCCCGAAGGCGCCACCCTCAGCGGCGGCGGCCCGGCGAGCGGCCTCCTCCTGCTCCTGCTGCTTGCGCTTCATCGGGTTGCCGGAGCGCTGCTTGCCCTTGGCCTTCTTCGGCTGCTTCTTCGTCCGGCCGGGACCGCCACCCATGCCCGGCATCCCCGGCATACCCGGCATGCCGCCGCCCTGCGCCATGCGGGACATCATCTTGCGGGCCTCGAAGAACCGCTCGACGAGGTTCTTGACCGCGCCGACCTCGACACCGGAACCGCGGGCGATACGGGCGCGCCGCGAGCCGTTGATGATCGTCGGCTCCTGGCGCTCGGCCGGGGTCATCGACTTGATGATCGCGGCCGTGCGGTCGACGTCCCGCTCGTCCAGGTTGTTGATCTGGTCCTTGATCTGGCCCATACCGGGGAGCATGCCGAGCAGCTTGGAGATGGAGCCCATCTTCCTGACCTGCTCCATCTGGGACAGGAAGTCGTCGAGGGTGAAGTCCTGGCCCTTCTTGGAGGCCAGCTTCTCGGCCATCTTCTGGGCTTCGGCCTGGTCGAACGTCTTCTCCGCCTGCTCGATCAGGGTGAGCAGGTCACCCATGTCGAGGATGCGGGAGGCCATCCGGTCGGGGTGGAAGGCGTCGAACTCGTCGAGCTTCTCGCCGTTCGACGCGAACATGATCGGCTTGCCGGTGATCTGCCGGATCGACAGGGCCGCACCACCGCGGGCGTCACCGTCGAGCTTGGAGAGCACCACGCCGTCGAAGCCGACGCCGTCGCGGAAGGCCTCGGCGGTGTTGACCGCGTCCTGACCGATCATCGCATCGACGACGAACAGGATCTCGTCCGGCGAGACCGCGTCCCGGATGTCGGCGGCCTGCTGCATCATCTCCTGGTCGATGCCCAGGCGGCCGGCGGTGTCCACGATCACGATGTCGTGGACCTTGGCCTTGGCGTGCTCGATGGAGTCCTTGGCGACCTTGACCGGGTCACCCACGCCGTTGCCCGGCTCGGGCGCGTAGACCGCGACGCCGGCGCGCTCGGCGACGACGCTGAGCTGGTTCACCGCGTTCGGGCGCTGGAGGTCACAGGCCACCAGCAGCGGCGAGTGGCCCTGCTCCTTCAGCCAGCGGGCGAGCTTGCCCGCGAGGGTGGTCTTACCGGCACCCTGCAGACCGGCCAGCATGATCACGGTGGGCGGCTGCTTGGCGAACCGCAGGCGGCGGGTCTCCCCGCCGAGGATCGTGACGAGCTCGTCGTTGACGATCTTCAGGACCTGCTGGGCCGGGTTCAGCGCCTTGGAGACCTCGGCGCCGAGGGCACGCTCCTTGACGTTCTTGATGAACGTACGGACGACGGGCAGCGCCACGTCCGCTTCGAGGAGGGCGATGCGGATCTCGCGCGCGGTCGCGTCGATGTCCGCCTCGGAGAGCCGTCCCTTGCCGCGCAGGTTCTTGAAAGTCGCTGAGAGGCGATCGGAAAGAGTATCGAACACGGCGCTCGCGGTCCTCGGGGTCGGTGGCGGCTGGCAATCGCCCTCCAGGGTATCCCGGCGGCACAGGTTGCCGGGATCCCCCGTTCAGCCCCGCAATGTCTCCTCCAGCTTGCGGGCCACGGAGGCCGCCTCTTCCCTGGGCAGCGGCGCCCCCTCCGGACCTGTGACGTAGAACGCGTCGACGGCGTTGGCGCCCAGCGTGCTGACATGGGCACTGCGCACCCGCACGCTCGCGTCCTCCAGCGCCCGGCCGATCCGGAACAGCAGTCCTGGGGCGTCCTGGGCCCGCACCTCGATCACCGTGGCCAGCCGGGAGGCGGCCGGGTGTACGGACACCCTCGGTGGCGGCGCCACCACGCCCCGGCGGCGCGGGTACGCCGCGTCCCGCTCGGCGAGACGGCCCGCGATGTCCAGTGAGCCGTCCAGGGCGCGTACGAGGTCGGCGCGCAGTCGGGCGGCCTGCGGCAGGGAGCCGTACTCGGCGGCGACCCGCCAGTTCAGCAGCAGGACGGAGCCCTCGACGCCGTCCGGGAGATCCAGGGCGCGCAGTTCCGCGGTGCGGACGGTCAGGCGGTGCATCGCCAGGACGCCGGCCACCGCCGGCAGCACGCCCGGCTGGTCCGGTACGGCGATGAGGAGTTCCACGCCGAGCGGCTCGGGATCGCCGGCGGGCTGCTCCTCGGTCGGCGGCTCGGTCTGGGCGCGCAGCGCCAGCACCGGGCTGCCGGTGGCGATCGCCTCCAGGGCGAGCCGCTCCTGTTCGGCGGTCGGCGCGGCGGCCTCGGGCTCCTCGGGGTCGTCCCCGGCGAGTACGGCCGCAACCCGCTTCACCAGGTCGGCGACCAGGGATCCGCGCCACGACGACCAGGCCGCCGGACCGGTGGCCAGGGCATCCGCCTCGGTCAGGGCATGCAGCAGCTCCAGCGTGCCCTGCGAGCCGACGGCCTCGGCGACCGAGCGCACGGTGGCCGGGTCCTCCAGGTCGCGCCGGGTGGCCGTGTCGACGAGAAGCAGGTGATGGCGTACGAGGGTGGAGAGCACGGTCACGTCGTCGCGGTCGAAGCCGATGCGCCCGGCCACGTCCTTGGCGATGATCTCGCCGGCCACCGAGTGGTCGCCGGGCCAGCCCTTGCCGATGTCGTGCAGCAGCGCGGCGACCAGGAGGAGGTCGGGGCGGTGGACGCGGCGGGTGAACTCGGAGGCGCGCACGGCCGTCTCGATCAGATGCCGGTCGACGGTCCAGATGTGCACGGCGTTGCGCTGCGGACGGCAGCGGACCCGCTCCCAGTCGGGCAGCAGGCGGGTGATCAGCCCCTCGGCCTCCAGCGCCTCCCAGACGTCGACGGTGGGGCTGCCGGAGCCGAGCAGGGTGACCAGCTGCTCGCGCGCCTCGGCGGGCCAGGGCGTGGGCAGCGGGCGGACGGTGGCGGCCATGCGCCGTACGGCGTGCAGGGAGAGCGGAAGTCCGGCCTGCGCGGCAGCGGCCGCTGCGCGCAGCGGGAGCACGGGGTCGCGTTCGGGGCGCGCGGCGCGGGCGAGCACCACCTCGCCGTCCTGCTCGACCACCCCCTCGGCCAGCGGGGAACGCTCGGTGGTCGGCTTCCCACCACCCAGCATGGCGCGCAGACGCGGCCGAACGGCGCGCGAACGCAGTACGCGCCCCACTTCACGCCAAGTGACATCACTCGCATACGAGATGACCCGCGCCGCCTCGTACACCTGCCGCAGCAGCGTGTCGGCGTCGAGCAGGCCCAGCTCGGCGGCGACCTGGTCCTGCTCCTGCAGTGCGAGCCGGTCGGTCGCGCGCCCGGTGGTCAGGTGCAGGGCGTCCCGCACGTCGAGCAGTCGGCGCCGGGCGTCGGCGAGGCCCTCGCGCGGGGCGTCGGCCAGCCAGGACGCGGCGACGGCGCGCAGGATGGTGGCGTCCCGCAGGCCACCGCGGGCTTCCTTGAGGTCGGGTTCCAGGAGGTACTGCAACTCGCCCTGCCGCTCGGCGCGTTCCGCGGACAGCTCCTGGAGTTCGGGCAGCCGCCGGGGGGCCTGGTTGCGCCAGTCGGCCAGGACCGCCGTCCGCAGCCCGGCCGTGAGTCCCAGGTCGCCCGCGATGTGCCGGGCGTCCAGCAGGCCCAGCTGGACCTTGAGGTCCTCGCCGGCCGTCTTGCGGGCCTCGGCGGGGGTGCGCACGGAGTGGTCGAGGGCGAGGCCGAGGTCCCAGACCGGGTACCAGATGCGGTCGGCCAGCGTGGCCACCGCCTTGCTGTCGCCGCCGTCGTGCAGCAGGAGCAGGTCCAGGTCGCTGCGCGGGGACAGCTCGCCGCGGCCGTAACCGCCGACGGCGATCAGGGAGACCCCGCGCACCCCCTCGGCACCGGCGGCGAACAGGCCGGTCAGCCAGTCGTCGGTCAGTTCCGCGAGGGCGGTACGGCGCGGCGGCCCGGACCGCGCCCCCTCGGTGAGGAGGCGCAGCCGGGCCGCCGCATAGCCGCTGGGTCCCGAGTCCTCTGCATCCTTACGAACGTCCGTACCCGTCACCCAGCGACTCCTGTTCTGTTTCCCTGCTTCAGAGCGCGTCCGGGCCGCGCTCGCCGGTGCGGACCCGTACGGCCGTCTCGACCGGGAGGGACCAGACCTTGCCGTCACCGATCTTGCCGGTGCGGGCGGCCTTGACGATGACGTCGATCAGCTGCTCGGCGTCGTCGTCCTCGGCCAGAACCTCGATGCGGATCTTCGGGACCAGGTCAACGGTGTACTCGGCACCGCGGTAGACCTCGGTGTGGCCCCGCTGACGACCGTAGCCGCTGGCCTCGGTGACCGTCAGGCCGTGGACTCCGAACGCCTGGAGGGCTTCCTTGATCTCGTCGAGCCGGTGGGGCTTGACGACTGCGGTGATGAGCTTCATGCGTCCACCTTCTTGCTCGCGGCCGCGGCGACCGGTGCCGGGCCGGCGGCGGTACGGGCGGCCCCGCCACCGGCGCCACTGAAGTCGTATGCGGTCTCGGCGTGCTCGGCCTGGTCGATGCCGGCGACCTCGTCGTCCTCGGAGACCCGCATCCCGATGGTCTTGTCGAGGATGAAGGCCAGGAGCGCGGAGACGATCAGCGAGTAGGCCAGGACCGCGAAGACACCGGCGCACTGCTTCCAGAACTGGGTCAGGCCGCCGCCGTAGAAGAGGCCCTCGACGTCGGACTGGCCCTTGCCGCTGGCGAAGAAGCCGATCAGCAGGGAGCCGACGACACCGCCGACCAGGTGGACGCCGACGACGTCGAGCGAGTCGTCGTAGCCGAGCTTGTACTTCAGGCCCACGGCCATGGCGCACAGCAGACCGGCGATGGCGCCGACGGCGATCGCGCCGAGCGGGCTGACCGCGCCACCGGCGGGCGTGATGGCGACCAGACCGGCGACCGCGCCGGAGGCGGCGCCCAGCGTGGTGAACGCGCCGTGGCGGATCTTCTCGTAGATGAGCCAGGCCAGCATGGCGGCGGCGGTGGCGACCTGCGTGTTGACGAACATCAGCGCGCCGACGCCGTCGTCGTTGCCGAGCCACGAGCCCGCGTTGAAGCCGAACCAGCCGAACCACAGCAGACCGGCGCCGAGCATGACCAGCGGGAGGCTGTGCGGGCGCATCGGGTCCTTCTTGAAGCCGACGCGCTTGCCGATGACGAGGATCACGCCGAGCGCCGCGGCACCCGCGTTGATGTGGACCGCCGTACCACCGGCGAAGTCGATCACGCCCAGTTCGAAGGCCCAGCCGCCGGCGCCCCATACCCAGTGCGCGACCGGGAAGTAGACGACCGTGGCCCACAGGGCGATGAACAGCGCCCACGCGGTGAACTTCACGCGGTCGGCCAGCGCACCGCTGATCAAGGCCGGCGTGATGATCGCGAACATCAGCTGGAAGATCAGGAAGACGAAGATCGGGATGGTGTAACCGTCCCACAACTCCGTCAGACCGATGTTGCTGAGGCCCACCCAGTCCGAGTTCCAGCCGATGAGGCTGCCGGAGTCGGTGCCGAACGCCATGGAGAAGCCGTACAGCACCCACAGGATGGTGACGATCCCCAGGCTGATGAAGCTCATCATCAGCATGTTCAGGGTGCTCTTGACGCGGACCATGCCTCCGTAGAAGAAGGCCAGGCCCGGGGTCATGAGCATCACCAGGGCGGAACAGATGAGCATGAAGCCTGTGTTGGCGGACGACAGCGTGGGTGCGTCCGCCGCAAGCGTGATGGCGGCTGATGCCATCGGCGTCTCCTCGTCGATTGGTACGGCCCCGTGCGGGCGAAGCCTGAGCGGAATGAGGGGTGGGCCGGTTATGCGCCATGAGATTGGCGCAGCGCCGTTTCGGTGGAAGCCCCTCGTTGTTTCGCCGCCGTGACGAAGGCGCCTTGCGTGTTACGCGTCGATGAACTGCCGGATCTCCGGCTGCCGGATCGTTATCGTGGCGCAACCTTCACTGAAGGCAGAAAAGGCCGGCCGCGGGCGGCCTTCCGATGACCTGGCATGGGGGAGCCGAGTCGGGCAGTTCGGGAGGGCCGGCCGCGGCCGGGGTTCTGGGGTTTCGCGGGCTTCACCCGCGGTCGTCAGACCGCCTCCGCGGTCTCCGGCAGCTCCACGGCGAGCTTGTCCGTCAGGTCCACGACCTCGGCGAGATCCCCGAAGTCGCGTACGGCTGTGTCGACCGTCTTTCGAATACGAGTGTTGACGCGCTCGGAGCGCACCTTTTTGGCGACCTGCATGGCGTGCTCGGCGTAGACCGTGCTCTGCTCGGGCTCGCGCCGCAGCAGATGCACCGTGGCCATGCCGATGAGGTTCAGCGCATACGACCGCTGATGCTCGCCGTCCTTCGCGAACAGGTCGACGGCCTGCTGCATGACAGGCTCGGCCAGGGAGGCGTACGTCGGGCTGCGGCCGGCGACATAGGCGAGGTCGCGGTAGGAGTGGGAGTTCTCGCCGTACAGCTCGGCCTCGGAGAAGAAGCGGATCCAGTCGGGGTCCGGCTCGTCCCACTCGTCGGACTCGGAGAAGGTGTCCTCGGCCATCCGGACCGCCCGCTTGCACTTGCCGGGCCGGCCCATGTTGGCGTAGGCGCGAGCCTCCATCGCATACAGCATCGACTGGGTGCGCGGGCTCGCGCAGTCCCGGCTGCCGTACTGCGCGAGGTGGATCAGCTCCAGGGCGTCGTCGGGCCGGCCTAGATGGATCATCTGGCGGCTCATGCTGGACAGGATGTACGAGCCGAGCGGCCGGTCGCCGGCCTCCTTGGCGGCGTGCAGCGCGAGGACGAAGTACTTCTGGGCGGTGGGCTGGAGCCCGACGTCGTACGACATCCAGCCGGCCAGCTCCGCCAGCTCGGCGGCGACCTTGAACAGCTTCCTGGTGGTGGCCTCGGGCTGGGGCTCCTGGAGCAGGTCGGTCACCTCGTGCAGCTGCCCCACGACCGCCTTGCGGCGCAGGCCGCCGCCGCACTGGGCGTCCCACTGCCGGAACATCACGGTGGTGGACTCCAGCAGGTCCAGCTCGGGCTTGGAGAGCCGGCCACGCGCGCGGGAGGCCGGGACGGGCCGGGACTCCTGGCGCGGGGCGGACGGCGCGGGGACCAGCCAGCGCTGCATCGGCTCGATGAGGGCCGGGCCCGCAGCCAGGGCCAGCGAGGTCCCGAGGAAGCCGCGCCGCGCCAGCATCAGGTCGCTGCGCGAGAACTCGCTGAGCAGGGCCACCGTCTGCGGACCCGTCCAGGGCAGGTCGACACCGGACACGGAGGGTGACTGGCGGGCGGCGCGCAGGCCGAGGTCCTCGACGGAGACGACGCAGCCGAACCGCTCCGAGAACAGCTCGGACAGGATCCGCGGGATCGGCTCGCGGGGGTTCTCACCGTCGAGCCAGCGGCGTACGCGCGAGGTGTCGGTCGAGATGTGGTTGGCACCCAACTGGCGCGCGCGGCGGTTCACTTGGCGGGCCAGTTCACCCTTCGACCAGCCGCTGCGCACGAACCAGGACGCGAGCAGCTCGTTCGGGCTCTTGGCAGCGTGCGCTGCGCCACCGGCGCTCGTACCGCTTCCGCTGTTGCCGCTCACTGGAACGCCCCCATCCCTTGGACCACTTGTCACCGAGTGCGCCAAGCCCTATCAGAATGCCGGTAAATACGGTCTCCCGTCCGGCAGTTGCCACCCTTCGAACGGAAAGCCGACTTGCCCCCGGCATACCCACGAGTGCATGTGCCCCGAGGTTCCGTGCACTCACAGTAATCCTACGATCACGCCTCCAGCCATGGCGATCCGGGAAACGCCACCATTCGCCACCCCTTCGAATGAACTAACGGACGCCGCCACGCGATTCACTTGACATAGGACGACCGGAAGTGGGCGGAGCGAAGCACCCTGAGGCGCGCGTCGCCGAGTCCACAACCCTGGACGCTTCCAAGCGCCGCGTGAACCGAACGGCGTCGGAGGGTAACCGGCTTCCCAGGAACACACAGGGTCACGTTCCGATTTCGCGCCGTAACCACCGGCGCGCTGGACCCGTTGGAGGGGGCATGGGCTTCACGATCGGCGGCATCCGGGAGATCCGGTCCGGCACGCGTCGACGCGGCCGCGCCTCGGAGTGCACCGCCGTCGCCGAGTTCACCGGGCTGTGGGGCTGGGACGTTGCGCCCGGCGCGCGAGCCGCCGCGGGCTCCTGCTCGTGCGGCCGCTCCGACTGCGGCGCGCCCGGCGCACACCCCCTCGACTTCGCGCCGCAGATCCCGGCCGGGGCCACGCTCGACGAGGTCGCCAAGGCGTGGTCGGAGTTCCCGGGCGCCTCGGTGATGCTGCCGGTCGGCCGGGCGTTCGACGTGATCGAGGTGGCCGAGTCGGCCGGACGCCGAGCGCTGGCCCGGCTTGAGCGGATGGGTCTCCCCCTCGGCCCGGTCACCGCCACGCCCGAGGGCCGCGCGCAGTTCCTCGTCGCCCCCGGCGCCGCCGCCGAGCTCCCCGAGCTCCTCTACCGCATGGGCTGGGACGACCCGACCCACCTCGACCTGCGCGGCCTCGGCCCCGGCACGTCCATCACGGCCCCGCCGTCCGACCGGCGCGGACTGGGGCCGGTGCGCTGGCTGCGGGCCCCGCAGCTGGACACGGCCACGAAGCCACCGGCCGCGCGACTGCTGCTCGGGACGCTGGCCTACGTGGCACATCGGTCGCGGGCGTAGCGGGTACCACCGGCCCCAGCCGTCACAGCCGTACACAGCGAAGCGCCCGTCCCCCAACTGCACCTTGGGAGGCGGGCGCTTCTTCGCTGCGAGCAGGTACGAATTTCGTAGGTCACTCTCCGATAAGCGCATCCACGAACGCCTCCGGCTCGAACGGCGCCAGGTCGTCGGCGCCCTCGCCGAGTCCGATCAGCTTCACCGGCACGCCCAGCTCGCGCTGGACCGCGATCACGATGCCGCCCTTGGCCGTGCCGTCCAGCTTGGTGAGCACGATGCCGGTGATGTCCACGACCTCGGCGAAGACACGGGCCTGGACCAGGCCGTTCTGCCCAGTCGTCGCGTCCAGCACGAGCAACACCTCGTCGAGCGGCGCGTGCTTCTCGACGACCCGCTTGACCTTGCCGAGCTCGTCCATGAGGCCGGTCTTGGTGTGCAGGCGCCCGGCGGTGTCGATGAGGACGACGTCCGACCCCATCTCCTTGCCCTCCTTCACCGCGTCGAAGGCGACGGAGGCGGGGTCGCCGCCCTCCGGCCCGCGCACGGTGTAGGCGCCGACCCGCTCGCCCCAGGTCTGCAGCTGGTCGGCGGCGGCGGCACGGAAGGTGTCGGCGGCGCCCAGCACGACGCTGCGGCCGTCGGCCACGAGGACGCGGGCGAGCTTGCCGGTGGTGGTGGTCTTGCCGGTGCCGTTGACGCCGACGACCATCACGATGCCGGGCTTGCTGGTCTCCGGCTCGGTCTTGACCACGCGGTCCATGTCGGTGCCGACCAGCTTCAGCAGCTCCTCGCGCAGCAGGCCGCGCAGCTCGACCGGCGTGCGGGTGCCGAGGACCTTCACGCGCTCGCGCAGCCCCTCGACCAGCTCCTGGGTGGGCTGCACGCCGACGTCGGCGGTGAGCAGCGTGTCCTCGATCTCCTCCCAGGTGTCCTCGTCGAGGTGCTCGCGCGACAGGAGCGTGAGCAGCCCCTTGCCGAGGGCGGTCTGGGAGCGGGAGAGCCGGGCGCGCAGTCGGATCAGGCGGCCGGCGGTGGGCTCCGGTACCTCGATCTCGATCGGCGGGGGCTCTTCGACGACGGGCGGTTCCTCGACGGCGACTCCGGTCGAGCCGTCGGGAAGATCCACCTCCTCTATGGTCCGGCGCGGTTCGTCGCGCGGCGTCTCGGCCTCGTCGCCGACGTGCGGCTCGGCCGGAGGGGCGGTGATGTCGGGGGCGGCGGGCGGCGGCGGGGGCAGCTGCTTCTTGCGCCGGCTGCCGATGATGAGCCCGCCGAGCGCGCCGAGCACGACCACGGCGATGACTACAGCAAGGATGACGATGTCCATAACGCGTCCAGTATCGGCCATGGAGCCCGGCGACACCGCTCTGGATGTCTGACACACCGTCAGCTAACGTCCGCCTTCACACCCGCCCGGTGAAGGGGGACCCCCATGCCCGTCACGGTCGTACGCTTCAACCTCGTCGAGCCCGACGCGACCCCCGCCTCACTCGCCGCCCGCTACCGGGCGGCCCTGGAGATGGCCGCGTACGCCGACGAGCACGGCATCACCACCGTGCAGACCGAGGAGCACCACGGCGCCGACAACAACTGGCTGCCGTCTCCGTTCGCCTTCGCGGCCGCGGTGTTCGGCGCGACGCGGCGCCTCGCGGTCACCGTCTCGGCGATCATCGGCCCGCTGCACGACCCGCTGCGGCTGGCCGAGGAGATCGCCGTGCTGGACCTGCTGAGCGGCGGGCGGCTGGTGACGGTCGCCGGGATCGGATACCGGCCCGAGGAGTACGCGCTGTTCGACGTGGACTGGAAGCGGCGCGGAAAGCTCCAGGACGAACTGCTGGACGCGCTGCTGAAGGCCTGGACCGGCGAGCCCTTCGAGTACCGGGGCCGTACGGTACGGATCACTCCGCGTCCGTACACCGATCCGCACCCGCTCCTGCTGGTCGGCGGCTCCTCGAAGGCCGCCGCCCGCCGGGCCGCCCGGCTCGGCCTGCCGTTCTTCCCCAGCGCGCATCTGCCGGAGCTGGAGGCGTACTACAAGGAGCGGCTCGTCGAGTACGGCACCGAGGGCTGGACCATGATGCCGGCCGCCGAGACGCCGCTGCTGCACGTGGCCGAGGATCCCGACCGGGCGTGGGCGCAGTACGGGAGGCACTTCCTGCACGAGGCACGGACGTATGCCTCCTGGCAGTCCGGCGACATCCGCTCCGCGGTGAAGTCGGGGGCCTCGACGGTGGAGGAACTGCGCGCGGAGGGCGTGTACCGGATCGTGACGCCCGAGGAGTGTGTGGCGCTGGGCCACGCCAACTACGTACTGCACCCCTTGTCCGGCGGGATGCCGGTGGAGGAGGGGTGGCGGAGCCTGCGGTTGTTCTGCGAGCGGGTGCTGCCGGGGCTCGGCGACTGATCGCGTCGCATCCGAGGCCGTCGGCGGCCCCGATCCGGCGTACGACGTTGCCCCCCTCGCACACGACACCGCCGCCCCGGCTCGGGCAGTGGCCGAGCCGGGGCGGCGGCGGGGTTACGGGGAGAGGGGCAGCGGGGATTTGGCCCTTCCCCCCGAGTTCGGGGAGCCCGGGAAGGCTCAGCCCATCTCCTCCAGCTTCTTGCCCTTGGTCTCGGGCACGAACTTGAGGATGAAGGGGATGGAGAGGAAGGCGAACACCGCGTACATGACGTAGGTGAGCGACAGGTTCCAGTCCGACAGGTCCGGGAAGGTGATCGTGATGACCCAGTTGGCGATCCACTGAGCCGAGGCGGCCACACCCAGGGCGGCGGCACGGATCTTGTTCGGGAAGACCTCGCCGAGCATGACCCAGACGACCACGCCCCAGGACATGGCGAAGAAGAGGACGAAGGCGTTGGCGGCGATCAGCGCCACGTAGCCCTGCGCGGTGGGCAGGGGGTCGTTGCCGTTCTGGAAGGAGAAGGCCCAGGCGGCCGCCGCGAGCGAGATGCCCATACCGACGGAGCCGATGAGGGCCAGCGGCTTGCGGCCGATGCGGTCGACGAAGATCATCGCGATCACGGTGCCGATGATGTTGATGATCGAGGTCTCGAACGAGTAGAAGAACGAGCTCGACGGGTCGACGCCCACCGACTGCCACAGCAGGTTCGAGTAGTAGAAGATGACGTTGATGCCGACCAGCTGCTGGAAGACGGAGAGGCCGATACCGATCCACACGATCGGCAGCAGGCCGAACCGGCCGCCCAGCAGGTCCTTGAACGTCGACTTGTGGTCGCTCTTCATGGCCTGCTCGATCTCGGTGACGCGGCCGTCCAGGTCCACGCCGCCCTCGACGTCGGCGAGCACCTTCTTCGCGTCCTCGATGCGGCCGACACTGATCAGGTAGCGCGGGGACTCGGGGATGGCGAACGACAGCAGGCCGTAGACGATGGCGGGCACGAGCATCACGCCGAGCATCCACTGCCAGGCTTCCAGGCCCGCGATCGTCCCGCGCTCCTCGCCGTCGGCCATGTTGAGGATGGCCCAGTTGACGAGCTGCGAGACGGCGATGCCGATGACGATGGCGGCCTGCTGGAAGGAGGCGAGCCTGCCTCGGTACGCGGGCGGGGCGACCTCGGCGATGTAGGCCGGGCCGATGACCGAGGCCATGCCGATGGCGATGCCGCCGAGGACGCGCCAGGCGGCGAGGTCCCACGCGGCGAACGGGAGGCCGGAGCCGACGGCGCTCACAGCGAACAGCACCGCCGCGATCTGCATGACGCGGATGCGGCCGATGCGGTCGGCTATGCGGCCGGCGATTGCGGCGCCGAGGGCGCTGCCGAGCAGGGCGCTGGCGGCGACGGTACCGGTGACACCGGAGCTGAGGTCGAACCGGGCCTGGATGCCGCCGTTGGCTCCGTTGATGACGGAACTGTCGTAGCCGAACAGGAAGCCGCCCATGGCGGCCGCCGCGGTGATGAACACGACGTGCCCGAGATGCTCGGGGTGCGCCGTCCTCGCTCCTGACGTGGATGCCTGCGCTGTGCTGGTCACGTGTACTCCTCGGGCGCCGGCAACGCTGCCGGGTGGGGGGTCAGCCGCTCCAAGTAGCGATACCTGAAGTTAAAAGCAACGTTGCAGAGACTATGCCTTCAAGTATCGAAGTCAATACCCAGGAAGCTGTGACCTTGGAGACGTGACTGGGTGAGTTGTGTTCACTTCTTGAAGTGAAGGTGAAGGCAAAGGTGACGGGTGAAGGTGATCGCGCCCGATGATCGCCGGCGACCGGCGTCAACGCAGTCGCTGGCTGATGACCTTTGACACCCCGTCACCCTGCATGGAGACGCCGTACAGCGCGTCGGCGACCTCCATCGTGCGCTTCTGGTGGGTGATCACGATCAGCTGCGAGGCCTCCTGCAGCTCCTGCATGATGCGGATCAGCCGCTGAAGGTTGGTGTCGTCGAGGGCGGCCTCGACCTCGTCCATGACGTAGAACGGGCTCGGGCGGGCCTTGAAGATCGACACCAGCATCGCCACGGCGGTGAGTGAACGCTCACCACCCGAGAGCAGTGACAGCCGCTTGACCTTCTTGCCGGGCGGACGCGCCTCGACATCGACACCCGTGGTGAGCATGTTGTCGGGATCGGTCAGGACCAACCGCCCCTCGCCACCGGGGAACAGTCGGCTGAAGACGCCCTCGAACTCCCGCGCCGTGTCCCGGTAGGCCTCGGTGAAGACCTGCTCGACGCGCTCGTCGACCTCCTTGACGACCTGCAGCAGGTCGGCGCGGGTCTTCTTCAGGTCTTCCAGTTGCTCACTGAGGAACTTGTGCCGTTCCTCCAGAGCCGCGAACTCCTCCAGGGCGAGCGGATTGACCTTGCCGAGCTGCTGGTAGGCGCGCTCGGCGGACTTGAGCCGCTTCTCCTGTTCGCCCCGGACGAAGGGCTTGGGCTGGTTGCGGGGATGCTCGGGGTCCTCGGGGAGCTGTTCGCCCTCGGCGGCCAGGGACGGCGGTACGAGCTGGTGGGGCCCGTACTCGGAGACGAGCCCGGCGGGCTCCACGCCCAGCTCCTCCAGCGCCTTGGTCTCCAGCTGCTCGATCCGCATCCGCTTCTCGGCGCCGAGGACCTCGCCGCGGTGGACGGAATCGGTCAGCTTGTCGAGCTCGGCCTTGAGGTCGCGGCCCTCGTTGCGGGCGACGGTGAGCTCCTGCTCGCGGCGGGCCTTGGCGGCCTCGGCGGCGGTGCGCTCCTCGTCGGCGCGGGCGAGCGAGACCTCGACGTGCGCGAGGAGCTGGCGGGCGCCGGAGGCGACGGCTTCCGCGACGGCCGCCTCGTGGCGCAGCCGGGCCCTGCGCTGCTCGGCACGCGCGCGTGCCTCGCGTTCGGCGCGGGCGGCACGGTCGAGGGAGTCGGCCCGTCCTGCGAGCCCCTTGACGCGCTCCTCGTGGGTACGGACCTGGAGCCGGGCCTCCATCTCGGTCTGCCGAGCGTTGGCACCGTCGGCGGCGAGACGGTCCCGTACCGATGTGTCGGGCTCCTCCTCGACCGGCATCTCCTCGGCGACGGCGAGCCGCTCGGCCAGCTCCTCGGCCTCCTGAAGGGCCTTGTCGAGCGAGTCCTGCGCCCGCGCGGCGGCGGCGACGGACCGCTCGGCCTCGCCTGCGGCACCGCGCGCCTGCCCGGCGAGCCGCCCCAGCTGCTGCGCGACCGCCGACTTCTCCCGGTCGGCCGCCCTGCGCCGCTCCCCCAGCTCCTCGACGAGCCCGGCACACTCCTTGCGCCGCTCGATCGCCGCATGCTGCGCCTCGGCCAGCTCCTCGCACCGCACGGCCAGCTCTTCCAGCTCGGCAGCGGCCTCGTCCACGGAGGCCTGCACTTCGAGGAGACTGGGCGCCCCGGCGGACCCCCCGTGCGCGAAGTGCGCCCCGAGCAGGTCGCCCTCGGCGGTTACGGCGGTGAGGTCGGGGTGGGCGTAGACGAGGTCCTCGGCGTCCTCGAGGGTGCCGACGACGACGATGCGGTGCAGGAGGCGGCGGACGGCGGGCAGCAGGTCATCGGGCCCACCGACCAGATCGGCCGCATACTGCGGCCCGTCCGGCCGCGGCTCACTGGGTACGTGGTCCAGGGCTCCGCTCAGCAGCAGCGCCGCCCGCCCCCCGTCCTGCTTGCGCAGCAACCGGATCGCCTCGGCGGCCGCGGACGGCGACGTCACCGCGATGGCGTCCGCCGCAGCTCCGAAGGCCGCCGCCAGCGGTACCTCGTAACCCGGCGTCACCGTGAGCAGTTCCGCTGCGGGGCCCAGCAGTCCCGTGAGGCGGTCCTTGGCGCCGAGGAGGGCGCCGGTGCCGTCCTTGCGGCGCAGTCCCAGGGACAGCGCCTCGTGGCGGGCCTGCGTCGCAGCGCGGCCCCGCTCCGCCGCGGTGGCCGCCTCGCGGGCTGCCGTGAGGGCGGCCTCGGCCTCGGCGAGCTGCTGCTTGGCGGCCTCGTGCTGCTCGGCGAGTTCCGCGTCGCCGGCGTCCAGGCCGTCGACCTCGGCCTTGAGCGCCTCGTACTCCTCCTGGGCGGCGAAGGCCCGCTCCTGGGCCTCGTCCCGTGCGGCGGCCAGGCGGTCGATCTCGGCCTGGGCGGAGGCCGCACGTGAACGGGCCGCGTTGACCTGCCCGTTCAGCCGGGCGAGGCCCTCGCGGCGGTCGGCGATGGCGCGGGCGACGTCCTTCAGGCGTCGTTCTTCCTGCGTGAGTTCACGCTCCAGCTCGGCGCGGTGCGCGACCGTGTCCTCCAGGGCCCGCTCGGCCGCCTCCAGGGCCGCTTCCAGCTCGGCCTCCTGCTCGCGGATGCGGGCGGCCTCGCGCTCCATGTCCTCGGGGTCACGACCCCGCCGTTCCTCCGGCGGCGCGGAGGTCGCGCTCTTCACGCGTGCGTCGGCCAGCGAGATCGTGCCGCGCACCCGCTCGGCGAGCTGGGACAGTTCGTACCACGTCTGCTGGGCCCGCTGCAGGCGCGGCGTGAGCTGCCGTACCTCGTCCTCCAGGAGCCCTTCGCGCTGGAGCGCCTTCTTCAGCTCCTGCTCGGCGGCCTCCTTGCGCTCCTTCAGCGCGGCCTCGTCGGCGACCTCGGTCTGGAGCGCCTGCCGAAGCCGAACGAGATCGTCGGCGAGGAGGCGGAGGCGGGCGTCGCGCAGATCCGCCTGGATGACGGCGGCCCGGCGCGCCACCGCAGCCTGGCGGCCCAGGGGCTTGAGCTGTCGGCGCAACTCGTCCGTCAGGTCCTGCACCCGCGCGAGGTTGGCCTGCATCGCGTCCAGCTTGCGGAGCGCCTTCTCCTTGCGCTTGCGGTGCTTGAGGACGCCGGCGGCCTCTTCGATGAAGGCGCGGCGGCCCATGGGGTCGGCGTGCAGGACGGAGTCGAGCTGGCCCTGGCCGACGATGACGTGCATCTCGCGGCCGATGCCGGAGTCGGAGAGCAGTTCCTGGATGTCGAGGAGGCGACACGTGTCGCCGTTGATCTGGTACTCGCTGCCGCCGTTGCGGAACATGATCCGCGTGATGGTGACCTCGGCGTACTCGATGGGCAGTGCGCCGTCCGAGTTGTCGATCGTCAGCGAAACCTCGGCTCGGCCAAGTGGCGGACGGCCGGTCGTGCCGGCGAAGATGACGTCCTCCATCTTGCCGCCGCGCAGCGACTTGGCGCCCTGCTCACCCATGACCCAGCTGAGCGCGTCCACCACGTTGGACTTGCCCGAGCCGTTCGGTCCGACGACGCACGTGATGCCCGGCTCGAACCGGAGCGTGGTCGCCGAGGCGAACGACTTGAACCCACGGAGGGTCAGGGCCTTGAGGTGCACGCCGCTGGACTCTACCGTCCGCCCGTATCTCGCTCCATGAACCCGCGGTTTCACGGATGAACGTGCAGGGCACACCAGACGTTAAGAGGGTGAAAGGATGCGCGGGGCAGTAAGCCGGGGGCAAGAAAGAAGGGACGCCGAAGCGTCCCTTGCAACTTCTGACGACTGGCAGGCCAGTCGTCTGACTATTACCTAGCGGTTGGATACGAGCCGCCCGAACCACTGCTTGTGCTGTTGTGGAGCGATGCAGTGATCAGGTGAGCGCAGGCTCCGCCTGGTGTGCGTCGATGCTCTCCATGATCCTGTCGTGAGAAGCGGCAGCCGTCAGCGCGTCGTTCTCCGCCTGGATCCGTCCGAGCTCGGATTCCAGGTCCTGGACACGCTGCTGGAGCCGTCGCATCTCGGCGAGGAGTCGAGGGTCGGAGCCGCCGACGTAACCGAGAAGCGCCTTTGCCATGATGGATGGTCCTCCACAATGAGTGACCGACCGAAGCGGTGTGGGTCGTGAGGGATTCGCACCCGCGGTTGCTTGGCAGGCCTGGAGTTGTGCTGCCGTTCAGCCACGCCAAACAGCTAAGGTGCGCGGGGCTTTCAGCGTCTCACCAAAAAGTTTGACGGTCAACACGATCACGCCCCGTATTGGCGGGCAAACCCGGGGGCACACGGCCTTCAGACGGCTGCGCGGCGACTCCTGCGGGCCCTTCGGGGCGTGGCGATCATCCTTAAGTGCGGAGCCTGCCATCGCGAGCCGTTCTTGGCAACCACCTGCCCATTTCTGCTTGAGGCAGTTGCCGGTGGCAGGTCCCTCCGCTTGCGCCAGGGCCGCATTACAGAACCGGCTCAGCGGATGGCGAAGCCGTCGTAACCCCCGCGAGGTGTGTCCCAGATCTCGGTGACACCGTCCACCCGCCCGGGCGTGTCGTCGCCCCGGAGCCAGTCGAGGAGTCCTTCACAACCCTTGCGCGGACCCTCCGCGACCACTTGGACCCGGCCGTCGGCCAAATTGAGAGCAAAACCACTCAGGCCGCCGATCTCGAGGGCCTTGGCCCGCGTGAACCAGCGAAAACCCACACCTTGGACGCGTCCACGCACCCAGGCGACCAGCCGTACATCCTCGCTCATGACTGCAACCTAACGGGCCAATGTCTCTCCGGGCACTTCCTCCCCTGGCGCCATGCGGTACCGTCCCCACCCAATGAATCTCATATGAAACTCACACGATCGAGTGAGTTCTGTGAGGACGTTGAGACCGCAAGGACGAGGAAGGCCAGGACATGGGACGCCACCGACGCTCCGCCGCCGGACGCGCCGCCACGGGCCGCGCCACGGGGGTCACACATACGGACGGCTCCTACACGGAGGGCCACGACCCGCTCAACTCGTACGACGGCGACCGGCCCACGATGGGCATCGCGCCCTATCTGAACCCTGAGGCGTACGCCGAGGCCTACGCGAAGAGCGACGCCTACCTCTTCGCCGAGGACGACGACTACGACCGGATCACCAACACCGCGACCTTCCCGGGCGACGCCGGCTCCATGAGCGGCTCGGCCTCGGGCGTGGACACCGCGGTCTTCCGCAGTGACGGCTTCACCCCCAGCTCCGGCTCCCGTCGCCCCGGGGGCACGCACCGCCGCCGCAAGAAGAAGGCGGCGGCGCCGGTGAAGACCGGTCTGCTCGGCGTCTCTGCGGCGGTCGCCCTGGGCACGGTCGCGGTCGCCACCGGTGTGGTGCCCGGTATCGACAACTACAGGCTCGGCGGCGGCAGCGGCGCGGACAAGGTGCAGGCCGCCGACACCCCGACCAATTCCCCCAACGAGCAGGGCGGCACGTCCGGCAGCGCCGACAGCCACGACAACGGCTCCTCGACGAGCCGCGACAACGAACGCCCCAGCTCGCCGGCCCCGTCGACCTCGTCGGCCGCACCGACGAAGACCCCGTCGAAGAAGCCCTCGGCCGCGCCCAGCCAGAAGCCGAAGGACACCCCTTCCCGCACGGCCACGAAGGCGCCGCAGAAGGAGCCTGAGAGGAAGCCCGAGAAGGAGCAGACCAGCGCTCCCGTGGCGGTCTCCGCGCAGGCCGCCGCCGCGGCCGAGGTGCTGAAGCTCGTCAACGAGGAGCGCGCCCAGGTCGGCTGCAGCGCGGTCGCCGCCAACAGCTCGCTCACCGAGCTGGCCCAGGACTTCAGCGCGGACATGGCCAAGCGGGGCTTCTTCGACCACACCGACCCCGACGGCGCATCCCCGTGGGACCGTGCCGCAAAGGCCGGCATCACCGACCTCGGCGGCGAGAACATAGCCCGCGGCCAGTCCGACGCGGCCGCCGTGATGGACGCCTGGATGAACAGCCCGGGCCACAAGGCCAACATCCTGAACTGCGACTTCAAGACCCTCGGCGTGGGCGTGCAGCTCGGCGCCGGCGGCCCCTGGTGGACGCAGGACTTCGGGTACTGAGCACGGGGAAGGGCGCGCCCGGTGGGCGCGCCTGGGTCAGGCCGTCCGGCCGTCGTTGGCCTCCCTGTGCATACCCGCGCACAGGGCCCAGACGATGAAGATGTTGATGGCGACCAGCGCCAGGGCCCATAGGGGGTAGTACGGCACCCACAGGAAGTTGGCGAGCGCGCCCAGCCCGGCCACGAGGACGCCGAAGAAGCGTGCCCGCAGTGCTCCGCTGAGTACGGCGCAGCCTGCAATGACGGGGGCGATTCCCACAATCAGGTGGACCCAGCCCCAGCCCGTCAGGCCGAACTCGAACACGTAGTGACGTGCCGCGAGGAACAGGTCATCCTCAGCAATGGCCGCGATTCCCTCGAAGATCGCCATTGCTCCGCCGAAGATCATCAGTGCTGCCGCGAGGACGGTGGCGCCGGATGTGGGCCCATGCCACGGGCGCGGGCCGGCGTTGGCCCATTCGGGTTGAGGGGGCGCCACGGGCCATGTCGGCCTCCTTGGGTCGCAGAGCCATCCGGTCAGCCGAGCTTCCTGGACTGACTCGATCCCTGATCTCAGCGTGGCCCGACGGCACTCCGTCGGCATTCCGACGCCGAGGCACCGCCCGCGTTGTCGTTGGGCACCCTCCAAAGACCCCTGGACGGCCGCGGCTGCCGATTCAGTCCTCGGCAAGCCCCAGGGGCCGCAGGGCCGACGTGTAGTCGCCGGTGACCACGAGGTGGTCGATGACCTCGACCATCGCGGGGATGCCGGCGTCCCGGACCATCAGGTTGTCCCAGCAGTTGAAGTACCGGCCGTCGAGGCACTCCCCGGTGTCCTTCCAGCGGTCCATCAGGCGGCGCGCCTCGTCGAGGGTGAAGACGGTCCCGGACCAGCGCTGTCCATCGGCGAACGTCACCCACATGTCGACGTTGCACACCTCGTCGAGGTCCTCCCCCGCGCCGGGCACGAAGCAGATCTCGTACCCCTCCCTGCGCACCCGGTAGAACGGGCCGTCCCACATGCTTCCCCCAAGGCGCCGTCCCCCAGCGGCCGGCTCGGTGGGCAGGCTACTGAGTGGACGGCGCCTCGTGCGTGTTCTTTATGGCGTCGCTCAGGCGGCCACGCGCCCCCGCGCGAACGTCTTCGCCGTCTCCGTCACCCGGCGCCCCAGGTGCTCGGCCGTGGCCACGTCGGCCTTGTGGACGGCCTCCGGCCCCTGGTCCGCGTTGGTCTGGGCGGCGGCGCCCGTGAAGACGCCCAGGCGGTTGAGGTCGTTCTCGGAGCCGGCACTGCTGTTCCAGCCGGGGAGCAGGCCGAGGTTGATCCAGTGCATGCCGAGCTGCGCGGCCAGGATCTGGAAGAACTGCAGGGTGTGCAGCTTGTCGCCGCTCTTGGAGGCGGAGTTGGTGAAGCCGGCGGCCAGCTTGTCCGTCCAGGCCTGCTCGGCCCAGCGCTTCGAGGTGGCCTCGGCGAAGACGTGGAAGGCGCCGGAGGCGGTGCCCATGTAGGTGGGCGAACCGAACACGATCGCGTCCGAGGCGTCGAGGATCGCCCACTGCTCCTCGGTGATCTCGTCCACCTTGATCAGGTGCACCTCGGCACCGGCCTCGACGGCACCTGAGCGGACGGCCTCGGCGATGACGGCAGTGTGGCCGTAGCCGGAGTGGTAGGCGATGGAAACGACGGGGGTGGTCACTTGGACACTCCTGAACGTAGGCAGCCCAGCGAGAAGCAGCTCGCTGGCGATGACGAAAGGAAAGCACTAACTATTAGTTAGTGCAACCTGCCGGTTAGCGCTGCACTCGAGTACGCTTGAGGCATGGACACCACGCAGGAGCGCACGGAGGCGCAGGACCTCCCGTACAACGTGTTCGCCAAGGCCTGCCCCTCGCGCGGCACGCTGGAGCACGTCACGGGCCGCTGGGGCGGGCTCACGCTCGGCGCTCTGTACGAGGGCTCGCTGCGCTTCAACGAACTGCGCCGCCGCGTCGACGGCGTCAGCGAGAAGATGCTGTCCCAGACGCTGCACGCCCTGGAGCGCGACGGCCTGGTTCACCGCGATGCCCAACCGACGAACCCGCCGCGCGTCGACTACGAACTGACGCCCCTGGGGCGCGGGGTGGCACAGCGGCTGCTGAACCTCATCCACTTCGTGGAGGGGCAGATGGACGACGTCCTCGAAGCACGTGTGCGCTACGACGAGACGCGCGGCGCCCTCTGACACTTCGGGCAGAAGTAGCTGGACCGGTTCATCCAGGCCCGCCTGCGCATCGGCGTACCGCACCTCTTGCACGGCAGCCCTTCACGGCCGTACGCGTCGAGCGACCGGTCGAAGTAGCCCGACTCGCCGTTGACGTTGACGTAGAGGCTGTCGAAGCTGGTGCCGCCCACCGCGAGGGCGGCGTTCATGACGTCCCTTACGTGGCCGAGGAGTTCGAGGCTGCGCGGGCGTGTGAAGGTCGCGGTCGGGCGGTCGTAGTGGAGGCGGGCGCGCCAAAGGGCCTCGTCCGCGTAGATGTTGCCGACGCCGCTGATCAACGACTGGTCGAGCAGGGCCCGTTTGATGGTCGAGCGCTTGCGGCGCAGGGCCTGGTGGAAGGCCTCGTCGTCGAAGAGCGGGTCGAGGGGGTCGCGGGCGATGTGCGCGATGACGTCGGGCAGGCCGTCGGGGGTGTTGTCGTGCAACGACAGGCCGCCGAAGGTGCGTTGGTCGACGAAGCGCAGTTCGGTGTCGAGGGCGTCTGCGAACCGCACCCGGATCCTGAGGTGCTTCTCGTCGGGCGCGGTGCTCGGCTGGACCAGCAGCTGGCCGCTCATGCCGAGGTGGGCCAGGATCGACTGGTGCGTGTCCTCCAGGGGCAGCCACAGGTACTTACCGCGGCGGCTCGGCGTGCCGATGCGGTGGCCCTTGAGGCGGTGCGCGAAGTCGTCGCCACCCGCGATGTGCCTGCGTACGGCACGCGGGTGCAGCACCTCGGCATCGGCGACCGTACGGTGGGCGACCCAACGCTCCAGTCCGCGCCGTACGACCTCGACCTCGGGCAACTCGGGCATGGGGATCCCCCGTCATACCTGCGCGGCCCGGCAGGGCCGCTCAATGGGCCGAGCGCCCGCCCCACGGCGGGGTACGGGCGCTCGGATCGCGCTGTGTCGGTCAGGCGGAGGCCGACGACGCATCGGCGTCGGGCTCGGCGGCATCGGCCGCCGACTTGCGGGCGCGCTCCTCCGCGGCGGCCTTGATGGCCCGCCATGCGGATTCCGCGGCCTGCTGCTCCGCCTCCTTCTTGCTGCGGCCGGTGCCGGTGCCGTACGAGACGCCTCCGACGCGGGCGGCAGCAGTGAAGGTCTTCTCGTGGTCGGGGCCGGTCTCCGTGACCAGGTACTCGGGCACGCCGAGCCCCTCGGTCGCGGTGAGCTCCTGGAGACTGGTCTTCCAGTCCAGGCCGGCTCCGAGGTTCGAGGACTTCTCGATCAGGGGGTCGAACAGGCGGTGCACCAGCTCCGCCGCCGAGTCCAGGCCCTGGTCGAGATAGACCGCGCCGATCACCGCTTCCAGGGTGTCGGCAAGGATGGACGCCTTGTCCCGGCCGCCCGTGCCCTCTTCACCGCGGCCGAGCCGGATGAAGGAGCCCAGGTCGAGCCCGCGGCTGACCTCCGCCAGCGCACGAGAGTTGACCACCGCGGCCCGCAGCTTGGCCAGTTGGCCTTCAGGCAGGTCGGGGTGGGTGCGGTACAGCGTGTCCGTGACAACGAGGCCGAGGACGGAGTCCCCGAGGAACTCCAGGCGCTCGTTGGTGGGCAGGCCGCCGTTCTCGTACGCGTACGAACGGTGGGTCAGCGCACGCACCAGAAGGGCGGACTCGAGCTTGTACCCGAGCCGCCCTTCCAACAGCGTGTGGGACGAGGCCTGGTTGTCCGCCTTCTTACGGGCGTGTGGGTCCGCCTTGGCGTCTTCCGCCTTCTTGGCAGTGGACACAGTGCCTCTCACCAGCCGCTCAGACCTCGAGGACCTGGCGCTTGTTGTAGGTGCCGCAAGACGGGCACGCAATGTGCTGCTGCTTGGGCTCGTGGCAGCGCTCGCACGCAACCAGGGGGGTGACCGCAGCCTTCCACTGCGACCGGCGGTGGCGCGTGTTGCTGCGCGACATCTTCCGCTTCGGAACAGCCACGGCTACTTCTCCTGCTTCTCGTCGACGCCCGCTTCGGCGCCGCTCATCTCGTCCTTCTCGCCGTCCGTCATGGTCTCGGCGAGTCCCTGCAGTGCCGCCCAACGGATGTCGACGGCGTCGTGGTGGTGGTCCGGGTCGTCCGCGAGACGTGCTCCGCACTCGGCGCACAGTCCAGGGCAGTCTTCCTGGCACACCGGCTGCATCGGCAGTGCGAGCACCACCGCATCACGCAGCACTGGTTCGAGGTCGAACAAGCCGTCCTCGAGAAAGAGCCTGTCCTCGTCGTCCTCGGCGTCGGAGCCGGGTTCCGTGTGGTGACGGCCCCGATCATCGGCGTCAGGGTACGAGAACATCTCCTGGAATTCCGCTTCGACGTCGAGCTGAAGCGGCTCCAGACACCTTACGCACTCCCCCTCGGCCTGTGCACGGCCGGTGCCTGTGACAAGCACCCCTTCCATGACCGACTCGAGTCGGAGTTCGAGCTCAACCGGGGCGCCTTCCGGCACTCCGATGACCTTCTGGATACCGAGATCCTTGGGGGCGTCGACCGTGCGGGTCAGGCGCTGCAACGCACCGGGCCGCCGACCCAGCTCGTGCGTGTCGAACACGAGAGGGTTGCGGTGGTCGAGGCGGGCTGTCACGCCATTCCTGCTTTCGATCTGCTGAGCTCAGGGGTTTACTGCCCTTGGATGATCCCGGGCAGCGTTGATCGCGGACGTACACGCGACCGAAGAGCCAGGATACTGGACCTTTCGCTCATGGCCCAATCCGGTGGCTGTTACTGGCCGCGCCCCTGCTCGTAGGCCCGCAACTGCTCCGCGCTGATCATGCTCGTGTCGAAGAGACTGGTCTCGTCGAGGGCGTAGCCCTGGCCGTCCTGCGCGGCCTGCTGCGGGACCTGGTGCTGGGCGTGCTGGGCGTGCTGGGCCTGGTGCTGGTCGTAGGCAGCCTGCTGAGGGTCGTAGCCCTGGTAGGCGTAGGGGTCGGCCTGCTGGTAGCCGTAAGGATCCTGCTGGCCCGCGTACTGCTGCTGATATCCGGCGTACGGGTCCGCGGTCTGCTGCTGGTAGCCGTACGCGGGCTGTACGGCCTGCTGGTCGTACTGCTGCTGCGCCGGTACGGCGGGCTGCTCGGCCGGTGCCGCCGGAGCTGCCGCGGCGTCCTGCTCCGCGAGCGCGGCGAGGTCGGCGAGGTAGTCGGCGTCGCTGGAGTGCTGGACGGTGCCGGTGTCGTCGGCGAGGGCGCCGAGTTCGTCGCTGGCGATACGGCCGTGCAGCTTCTGCCGGCCGCGGCCGACCGCCTCCAGCGTCTTGGCCAGGACCGCCTCGAAGGCGCCGAGCTTGATGTCGACGTAGTCGTCGGCGTTGCGGCGCAGGGTCTCCGGGTCGTGGCTGCGCTCGGGGGCGTCCTCGTCCTCGTAGCCGTGCTCGTCGGTGCCGGGTCCGGTGCCGAGGAGCTTCTCGCGGCCCCGGCCGACGGAGCCGAGGGTCTTGGTGAGGACGACCTCGAAGTTGGCGAGCTTGGAGTCGACGTAGTCGTCGGCCTCCGCTCGGATGTCCTCGGCCTCCTTGCGGGCCTCGGCGAGGATGCGGTCGGCCTCGGCCTGGGAGCGGCGGGCGACCTCGGTGTCGGAGATCAGCGACCCGCGCTCGGCGTGCGCGCCCTGGATGATCCGGTCGGCCTCCTGGCGGGCCTGCTCGACCATCTGCTCACGGCCGCCGATCAGTTCCTGGGCCTGGGCGAGGGAGCCGGGCAGGGCCGCACGGACCTCTTCCAGCATCGAGAGCAGATCCGCGCGGTTGACCACGCACGAGGCCGACATGGGCATCGACCGGGCACCTGAGACCGAGGCGACGATCTCGTCGAGCTTCTTCTGCACGTCCACCGTGTGCTCGCCACTCTCTACTGCTGTGATGGAGACGGACGGGACGACTGTAGCCCCATCAGTCCTTGCGCAGGCGCTTGTTGAGGGCCTCCAGAACCACCGGCGGCACGAGGTGGGAGACGTCGCCGCCCCAGGTGGCCACCTCCTTGACCAGGGAGGAGGACAGGAAGCTGTAGGTGGGGTTGGTCGGCACGAAGAGCGTCTCCACGCCCGACAGGCCGATGTTCATCTGGGCCATCTGCAGTTCGTAGTCGAAGTCGCTGACGGCACGCAGGCCCTTGACGATGGCCGGGATGTCGCGCTGCTTGCAGAAGTCGACGAGAAGGCCGTGGAAGGCCTCGACGCGGACGTTGCCGTACTCGGCCGTGACCTGGCGGATCAGGTCGAGCCGCTCGTCCACCTCAAGCAGGCCCTTCTTGGCCTTGTTGATCATGACGGCGACGTAGACCTCGTCGTACAGCCTCGAGGCGCGGGAAATGATGTCGAGGTGTCCGTTGGTGATCGGGTCGAACGACCCGGGACATACGGCTCGGCGCACTTGTGATCCCTCGCTCTCGGGTCCGGTCATCGTGCGTCTTCGCACGTGGAGGCGGCGCGACCGTACCAAAACGTTCCCTCGCCGTAACGACGGGCCCGGATCCCTTCGAAACCGTCCGGCCACCGGAACTCTCCGCCTCTGGTGCTGCGCTCCACGGTGACGAGCGCTTCGGCCGCGAGCCAGCCCCCCGAGCGGAGTGTGAGGAGAATCTCCCGAAGATCGTCGTCCGAGACGGCGTACGGGGGATCGAGGAAGACGAGGTCGTACGGCTCGGTCGGCGCCGGGGTCTGGATGATCTGTTCGGCTTTGCCCGACCTGACCTCGGCGCCGGGGAGTCCGAGATTCTTCACGTTCTCGCGGACGACCCTGGCGGCTCGGGCGTCGGCCTCGACCAGGAGGGTGTGGCCGGCGCCGCGGGAGAGTGCCTCCAGGCCGACGGCGCCCGAACCGGCGTAGAGGTCGAGGACGCGTTCGCCTTCCAGGGGGCCGCCGAGGAGGGACTGCCAGGTGGAGAAGAGACCTTCGCGTGCGCGGTCTGATGTTGGCCGGGTTCCCGTGCCTGGCGGCACGGCTAGACGACGTCCGCCGGCTACGCCGGCGATCACGCGGGTCATCTTTGGTCCTTGGGTGTGAGCGGCTTTGGGTTCAGTGTGGCTGGTCGCGCCCCCGAGGCGGTAGCCGCATAGTCCATACAGCCCCGCGCCCCTGGGTCGGCATCCCTCACCCCTTTTCCAAGTACTGTTCCCTTTCCTCGTCCAAGAGGGCGTCCAAGGCTGTGCGCAGGCCCGGGTGGTGCTCCAGCTCCGGATCCGCCGCCACCAGCGTCGCCGCCTCCTCCCGCGCCTCCGCGATGATCTCCTCGTCCTCGATGACCGCTAGCATCCGCAGACTGGTGCGGGCCCCGGACTGGGCCTGGCCCAGGACATCGCCCTCGCGGCGCTGCTCCAGGTCGATGCGGGAGAGTTCGAAGCCGTCGAGGGTGGAGGCGACGGAGTTGAGGCGCTGGCGGGCCGTGCTGGCCTCCGGCATCTCCGTGACCAGGAGGCACAGGCCGGGTGCCGAGCCTCGGCCGACCCGGCCGCGCAGCTGGTGGAGCTGGGAGACGCCGAAGCGGTCGGCGTCCATGATCACCATCGCGGTGGCGTTGGGGACGTTCACGCCGACCTCGATGACCGTCGTGGCCACCAGGACGTCTGTCTCGCCGGCGGCGAACCGGCGCATCACGGCGTCCTTGTCGTCGGGGTGCATGCGACCGTGCAGGACCTCGACCCCGAGGCCCTGGAGAGGCCCCTTGCCGAGCTGGTCCGCCACGTCCAGGACGGCGAGCGGCGGGCGCTTCTCCGCCTCGTCCTCCGGGGACTTCTTCTTGCCGGCCTTCTTCGGGTCGTCCTCCTCGTCGCCGATGCGGGGGCAGACGACGTACGCCTGATGGCCGTTGCCCACCTCCTCGCGCACGCGTTCCCAGGCGCGGGCCAGGAAGTGGGGCTTGTCGGCGGCCGGGACGACATGGCTGGCGATCGGTGAGCGGCCGGCGGGGAGCTGGTCGAGTACCGAGGTCTCCAGGTCGCCGAAGACGGTCATGGCGACGGTACGTGGGATGGGAGTGGCCGTCATGACCAGGAGGTGGGGCGGCTGCTTGCCCTTGCTGCGCAGGGCGTCGCGCTGCTCCACGCCGAACCGGTGCTGTTCGTCCACGACGACCAGGCCGAGGTCGTGGAACTGCACCTTGTCCTCGATCAGCGCGTGTGTGCCGATCACGATCCCGGCCTCGCCGGTGACGAGATCGAGCAGCGCCTGCCGGCGGGCGGCAGCGCCCATGGACCCGGTCAGCACGACCACCTTCGTGGCCTGCTCCGCCCCGCCCAGCATTCCGCCCTCGGCGAGCTCGCCCATCATCTCGACGATCGACCGGTGATGCTGCTGGGCGAGGACCTCGGTGGGCGCGAGCATGGCGGCCTGTCCGCCCGCGTCGACGACGGCGAGCATGGCGCGCAGCGCCACCATCGTCTTCCCCGATCCGACTTCTCCCTGGAGCAACCGGTGCATCGGATGCTCGGTGGCCAGGTCGTCGAAGATCTCCTTCGAGACCTTCTGCTGGCCCTCCGTGAGGGTGAAGGGGAGCCGGTCGTCGAAGGCGGCCAGGAGGCCGTCGGGCTTGGGTTTGCGGGCGACCGCCGGGAGCTGGGCGTCGGCGTGACGGCGGCGGGCCAGGGCCACCTGGAGGACGAAGGCCTCGTCCCACTTGAGGCGGGAGCGGGCGTCCTCGATGTCCGCCTTGGTGTGCGGGCGATGGATCTTGAGGAGGGCTTCGGGGAGGGGAACCAGGCCGCGGCCCTCGCGGAGCGTCGCCGGGACGGGGTCGACCGCCTCCTGGGCGCTGGGCAGGACCGTCTGGATGGCCTTGCCGATCTTCCAGGACTCCAGCTTGGCTGTGGCGGGGTAGATCGGGATGAGGGCGCCGGCCCATGTCTCGACCGTTTCCTCCGAGTCGCCGCGCAGCAACTCGTATGCCGGGTGGGCCAGTTGGAGGCGGCGGTTGAAGACGGAGACCTTGCCCGCGAACATCGCGCGGGTGCCCGGCAGGAGCTCCTTGTGGGGCTTGTGAACGCCGTTGCCGAAGAAGACCAGTTGGAGCCGGCCGCTGCCGTCGGTGATCGTGACTTCCAGGCGCTGGCCCTTGCCGCGCGGGGCCTTGCTGGAGGCGAAGGTGTGCAGGCGCGCGTCGGCGACCATGGCGACCACCGTGACGTGCTCGTCCATGGGGAGGTCGGCGAGGTGGGTGAGCTGGCCGCGCTCCTCGTATCTGCGCGGGTAATGGTGCAGAAGGTCGCCGACGGTGTGCAGGCCGAGGTGCTCGGCCATCACCTTCGCGGTGGGAGGGCCGAGCACCTTTTTCAGTGGTTCTTCCAGTGCGGGCACGAGATCCATTCCACACCACGGCACTGACAATGCCGTAGAGGTCAGGGCGGCGGTCCGGGTAAACGTCCCGGAAACCCCTGGTCAGACGGTTCGTTTCGGCCCTAGGATGACGCGCTCCGGCCATCCTTTCGCGGTCACCGCCTCACCGGGACCGCCCGACCCCGCGCCGTCGCGAAGTCCCCCCACCGGCGCAGCGACGATGGACTCCCAGACCTCACAGTCATCCCAGGCACCTCAGCCGTCCCAGTCACCTCATACGTTCCAGGTCGACCTGCGCGGTCTGGTGGACCTGCTCTCCCACCACCTGTACTCCAGCCCGAAGGTCTACCTTCGCGAGCTGCTGCAGAACGCGGTCGACGCCATCACCGCCAGACGCGCCGAAGAGCCGGACGCGCCCGCCAAGGTCCGGCTCTACGCCGAGTCGGGCGCCCTGCGGGTCGAGGACTCCGGGGTCGGGCTGACCGAGGCGGACGTGCACAACCTCCTCGCCACCATCGGCCGTAGCTCCAAGCGTGCCGAAGGGCTTCAGGAGGCCCGGTCCGACTTCCTCGGCCAGTTCGGCATCGGTCTGCTGGCCTGTTTCGTGGTCGCCGAGCGCATCCGGGTGGTCAGCCGCAGCGCCCGTACGCCGGACGCGGCACCCGTGGAGTGGACGGCGACGGACGACGGTTCGTACACCGTGCGGACGCTGCCGGACGACGCCCGCTCCGAACCGGGCACCACCGTGCACCTGGTGGCGCGGGCAGGGACCGGCGAGTGGCTGGCGCAGGACCGGGTTCTGGCGCTGGCGCGGGACTTCGGCTCGCTGCTGCCGTACGACGTCCGGGTCGGCGACGAGGCGGTCACCGACCTGCCCGCGCCCTGGGACCGTCAGTACCCCTCCCCCGCCAACCGCAGGGTGGCCCTGGCCCGGCACTGTCACGACCTGTTCGGCTTCACGCCGCTGGACTCGATCGGGCTGGACGTGCCGCTCGCGGGGATCCGTGGTGTGGCGTACGTCCTTCCGTCGGCGGTCAGCCCCGCCCAGCGGGCCGGTCATCGCGTCCACCTCAAGGGCATGCTGCTGACCGAGCGCGCCGAACAGCTGCTGCCCGACTGGGCCTTCTTCGTGCGCTGCGTCCTGGACACCGACAGCCTGCGGCCGACGGCCTCGCGGGAGTCGCTGTACGAGGACGAGACGCTGGCGGGCGTACGGGAAGCGCTCGGCGAAAGGATTCGGTCCTGGCTGACGGGGCTGGCGGCCGGTGATCCGGAACGGCTGTCGGCATTCCTGGCCGTGCACCACCTGGGCGTGAAGTCGCTGGCGCGGCACGACAAGGAGATGCTGCGCACGATGCTGCCGTGGCTGCCCTTCGAGACGACCGACGGGCCGCTGTCCCTGGAGGAGTTCGCGCAGCGGCACCCGGTGGTGCACTTCACGCGGACCGTCGAGGAGTACCGGCAGGTCGCTCCGATCGCGTCCGCGCAGGGCGTCGGGGTCATCAACGGCGGCTACACGTACGACAGCGAGCTGGTCGAGGCGTTGCCGTCGGTGCGGCCGGGTACGGTCGTCGCCGAGCTGGACGCGGACACCGTGACCGCCCATCTGGACTCGGTCGACCCGGCCGAGGAGCTCGCTCTCGCGGGCTTCCTGGCGGCCGCGCGGGCAAAGCTCGACCCGCTGGGCTGTGACGTCGTCCTGCGCGCCTTCCATCCGCTGTCCGTGCCCGCGCTGCACCTCGACGACCGGGCGGCCCGGCACGAGCAGGCGCGCGCGGAGGCCGAGGAGCAGGCCGACGACCTGTGGGCGGGCATCCTCGGCTCGCTGCGCGGCAGCGCGCCACGCGCGCGTCTGGTGCTCAACCACCTCAACCCGCTGATCCGGCGGATCAGTTCACTGGGCGATCCGGAGCTGATCGGCACCGCCACCGAGTCCCTCTACGGGCAGGCCCTGCTGATGGCGCAGCGCCCGCTCAGGCCGGCGGACTCCGCGCTGCTGAACCGGGCCTTCATCGGCCTGCTGGAGTGGGCCACGAACGGCGAGGAGGGCCACCGATGAGCGACGTCACGGACTTCGACTCGCTGCGCCGGGCGATGGCGGAGAACGCCGAGGAGCCGGAGGGTCCCGCCCGCAACGCGCGCGCGGAGCAGCTGCTCGTCGAGGCCGAGAAACTGAGCATCCCGCTCGCCGTGATCGAGGCGCTCGGGCACCAGCTGAAGGTCTACAACTACAGCTCCGAGAAGGACAAGATGTTCGTCCCCTTCGCGCGTCTGCTGCGCATGTGGGACGAGCGGCCCGAGGACTTCGACGAGTACGAGACGCACTCGCTGCACTGGGTTTTCAAGTGGATGTCGTCCGGCATGCTCGACCAGCCGCACATCCCGCTCGCCTCGATCGAGAAGTGGCTCGGCGAGATGGAGCACCGCTACCGGCTCGCCGGGCACTCCGAACGGGCCGTGCGCAGCGCCGAGTTCAGTGTGGCCGCGCATGTCGGGGACGTGGCGCGGGCCGAGCGGGCCTACGGAGCCTGGCTGGCCGCCGACCGGGACGGCATGGCCGACTGCCACGCGTGCGAGCTGCACGGGCAGGGCTGGTGGCAGGCCGAGCAGGGCCGGGACACGGAGGCGCTCGAGCTGTGGGCGCCGGTCCTGGAGGGCGAGTTCGCCTGCGCCCACGAGCCGCACACGGTCCTCGCGTCCTCCCTGGGGCCGCTGCTGCGCCTGGGCCGCGTGGACGAGGCCCGCGCCAACCATCTGCGGGGCTTCAGGCTCGTACGGGCCATGGAGAGCATGCGCGGCGCCTACGCGGACCACGTCGAGTTCTGCGTGCTGACCGGCAACGAGGCGCGCGGCCTGGAGCTGCTCGCGGAGCGGCCGGCCTACTTCACGGACACCGGGCATCCGCGCAGCAAGCTGGAGTTCATGGCGGTCGTGGCCCTGCTCATGGACCGCCTCACCGAGCTGGGGCTGTTCGAGCAGCGGGTTCCGGGACCGGCGGGCCGCGACTGGACCGCCGGTGAACTGGCCGCACACGCGCGTGCGCAGGCCCTCGCGCTGGCCGCGGGCTTCGACGAGCGCAACGGCACGGAGCACGTCAGTGAGCGGGCACGCGCGCGTATGGAACAGCGGCCACTGGTGGAGCGGCTGCCGCTGGGGGTGCGCACGGCTGCCCGACCGAAGGCGGTGGCGATGCCCACACCGGCTGCGGCCGCCGCACCCGGCGGTTCCGAGGGGGTCGACGCGCAGGCCGACCTGCCCGCGCTGCTCGCCGAGGCACGGCGGCTGTCGGACACCCTGCAGCCCAACGCCATCGAGGCCTGGGCTGCCGTCTCCCGTGCCGCCGAGGGCGTCGAACTGCACGCCCTCGACCGCGCGGAGATCGCCGACCACCGGGCCATGGACCTGGGCCCCGAGGGCATCCCCCTCTTCGAGGAGGCCGCCGAGCTGTACGCGGCGGCGGGCGACCCCGGGGAGGCGCTGGCGGCACGCGCGCGTGGAGCGTACGTAAGCGCTCTCACGGGCGAGGTGCCGCAGGCCCTCACGGCGATCGCCGGCCTGTATGACCGGGTTCTAGCGCTGTACGCCGAGGACGGCACGGGCGTACGTCAGACGGCGGCCGTGCTGATGAGCCGGGCGCGGATTCTGATGCGGCGGGTGCACGAGACGGACGACGCGGTGCCGGAGGCTGTTCTCGCCGACGCGGAGACCGCCGCCCGTGAGGTGCTGGCGCTCGTCGACGGGCGGGCCGGGGACGACGTACGGCTTGCTTCGCGGGCCGCGGAGGCGCAGGCGATGCTCGCGGAGCTGGCGGCGCTCACCGGGGACGTGGAGGGGGCCGCGGAGCTGTTCGCGCGGGCTTCGGCGGAGTTCGTCGGGGCCGGGCTGCCGTGGTTCGCGGTGGAGTACGAGGCGCGGCTGGCCGGGCTCGCGCATCATCTCGGCGACACCGCGGAGGCCGAGCGGGCGCTGCGGGCGGCCCTGGAGCACGGCGGGCCGCACCTGGAGGCGACCGGACGGGCCCAGCTGCATCTGCAGCTGGCCGAGGTGCTCGGCGGCCGTGGGCTGTCCGAGGAGGCTGCCGAACACGCCCTACAGGCGGCGCACTGGGCCGACGAGGCGGGCGAGAGCCGGACGCTGGGCGCCTGGGCGCGGCAGCAGCTGGGCGGGTTCCTGCTGCGGCAGGGACGGTTCGCCGAGGCGGCCGAGGTGCTGGAGTCGGCGCTGCCCGACCTGAGCGCGGAGACGCACGGCGACGGCGCGGTCGTCCAGACGCAGTGGTGGCTCGGCGACTGCCTGAGCGAGCTCGGCGACCACCGCGAGGCGGCCGAACGCCGGTTGCAGGCGGCCGAGACCGCCCGGCACTGGCCCGAGCAGCACGACCACGCCACGCTGGCCCACCTCGCCGCCGAGTCCCTCGGCCACGCGGGCCTGCACGCCGAGGCGGACCAGGCGTACGCCCGCGCGGGTGCGCTGTGGCGCACCCTCGGCAATGTGCACGGCCTGGTCCGCTCCCTGCGAGCCCGTGCGTGGCTGGCGCTGCGGGTGGAGGACGTGGAGGGCGGGGCGGACACCGCGTCCGAGCTGATGGCGAGCGCGATCGAGGAGTGCAGGGCGGCGCTGGAGGCGGTCGACGACGACGAGGCGCGCGAACGCCTGGTCGCCGAACTCGGCCACACTCACCGGCAGTTCGGTGACCTGCTCGCCCGTTCGGCCACGGAGGACGCCGAGGACGAGTCGATCCGGACCGCGCTGGAGGAGGCCCTGTCCCAAGTGACGCGGGCCGTCGCGGTGTTCGGCTCCCTCGGCGAGGACGCCCTGCACAGCCGCACCGGCGCCGAACTCGCCGCGGGCTGGCTGGAGGCCGACCTGAGCCGCCCGGCCGAGGCCGCGGCACGCGCGCGTGCGGTGCTGGTGGCGTACGACGGCCACGACGAGGACGACGAGGCGGCGCAGGAGCGGCGGGCGGAGGCCGGGCAGATGCTCCAGGTGGTGCGGGAGCAGGCCGACGCGGAGCGGGACAGGGCGTAGCCCCGGCCGGGGCAGGGCCTTTCGGCGTGGCGCTATTCCACGCCGATGAGCAGCAGCGCTCCCTGCCGCCCGCCCCGGTACACCACGGTGTCGACGGCGAGATACGACTCACGCACGCGTGCTTCGAGGTGCTCGGCGATCGTCTCGGGCGCCTCGTCGCCGAGGACGAGGGTGACGAGTTCACCGCCGGCCGAGAGCATGCGGTCGAGGACCGTCTCGGCGGTGGCCGTGACGTCCGTCCCGATCACGGCGACGTCCCCGTCGATGAGGCCGAGGACATCGCCGGCCTGACAGATGCCGGCCATGGTCCAGGACTGGCGCTCGGCGACGGCGACCTCGGCATAGCGGGTCGCACCGGCCGCCGAGGTCATCGACACGACGTCCTCGTCGAAGCGGCGGTCCGGCTCGTGCACGGCGAGCGCCGCGATGCCCTGGACCGCGGAGCGGGTGGGGATCAGCGCCACGCGGATGCCCTCCGTGCGGGCCTGCTCGGCCGCCGCGGCGGCGGTGTGGCGCAGTTCGGCGTCGTTGGGCAGCAGCACGACCTCCCGCGCGTGGGCACGCCGTACGGCCTGCACGAGCTCCCCGCTCGCGGGCGGCTCCCCCGGGCGCGCGAGGACAGTGGTCGCGCCGGCCTCGCTGTACAGCCCGGCCAGGCCCTCGCCGGGCACGACGGCGACGACGGCACGCTGGGCCCGCTCCCGGGGCGGTCGCTCGGCACCGGTGGTGTGCACGTCCCCGGCACCGAAGTGGGTGATCCGGATCCGGTACGGCCGCCCCGCCTCGACGCCGGCCTCCACAGCGGCCCCGGCGTCGTCGACGTGCACGTGCACGTTCCACAGCCCGTCACCGCCGACGATCACAAGCGAGTCCCCGAGGTCGTCGAGCCGCCCCCGCAGCCGCGCCACGGCCGCGTCCTCGGCCTCCAGAAGGTAGATCACCTCGAACGCGGGCGCGCCCGCCGCAACGGCGTCGGTGCAGTCCTCGACGTAGGCGAGGGAGGTCTCGCCACCGGGTGAACCGCCCTGCACGCGCGCGTGCACCCCGGAGGCCTGGTGGGCCACCGGGGCAGCCGCCTCCCCCGTGAACGTCTCCACCAGCGCGCCCAGCACCGCCAGCAGTCCCCGTCCGCCGGCGTCGACGACCCCCGCCCGCTCCAGGACCGCCAGTTGCCCGGGCGTCTCGGCCAGCGCCACGCGCGCGCCCTCGTAGGCGGCCCGCGCGACCGCCCCGCAGTCGGCGTGCGCGGCCCCGTCGGCCGCGTCGGCGGCTGCCGAGGCGACGGTGAGGACGGTTCCCTCGACGGGGTGGGCCACGGCCTGGCGGGCGGCGTCCGCGGCCTGCCGCAGGGCGAGACGGAGGCCGGTGCCATCGGTGTGAGCCGCCTCACCCTCGACGGCGAGCACCTGAGCCATGCCGCGCAGCAGCTGGGCGAGGATCGTCCCGGAGTTCCCCCGGGCGCCGATCAGGGCTCCGTGCGCCATCGCGCGGGCGGCGTCCGCCAGGGTGGGCTTGCCGACGTCGTACGCGGCGAACACGGCCTCCACCGCCGCGACCGCCGACTCCACCGTCAAGTACAGGTTCGTCCCGGTGTCCCCGTCGGCCACGGGATAGACGTTGATCGCGTCGATCTCCTCACGCGCCCGGCCCAGTGACTCCAGCGCGAGGCCGCACCAGGTGCGCACCGCGAGAGCATCGAAGAATGTCTGCGGCACCTGCGCCACCTGCGCCTCCTTGAGCTGCCGGCCGTGGCACGCAGCGTAGACCCAGGGTGGGTCCGCGCCGGAAGCGGGCCGGGAGCGGGCCCCTGATCAGGCATGGTAGTTTCGTTGGACTGGCGCAGTCGTTGTATGCTGCTCCGGTTGCCCGATGAAAATCGGGCCGTTCCCCTGGCAGCGCCACTCAGATCTCTCATCGTAGATCTCGATTCCGGCATGCCGGGATTATCCGTAAGAGCATCTGAAGTCTTTGGAGTGACCCGTGGCTGCCAACTGCGACGTCTGCGGCAAGGGGCCGGGCTTCGGCAACAACATCTCGCACTCGCACCGCCGTACGTCCCGTCGCTGGAACCCGAACATCCAGCGCGTGCGTACCGTGGTCGGCGGGACGCCGAAGCGCGTGAACGCCTGCACCTCGTGCATCAAGGCCGGCAAGGTCTCGCGCTGACGCTCAGCTAAAGCGCGCGGCCACAGCTGGTTCGCTGCAGTAAGCCGGTCCACCTCAGGGTGGGCCGGCTTTTTGCCATGCCCGGGGACCGGCTTTTCGCCGTGCGCGAGGCAAGGTTCCTCGCGGCGTCAACGGGCCGTGGTGCCCCGCGTCAGGGCCCAGCCGTGATCCACGGGCCCGATCCCCCCGCCGAGTGCGAAACCGGCGGCGATGGCGCCCGTGACGTACTCCTTGGCGGCCGCCACCGCGTCCGGCACCGACAGTCCCTTCGCGAGATGCGACGCGATCGCGGAGGCGAGGGTGCAGCCCGTGCCGTGGGTGTGGCGGTTGTCGTGGCGCGGGGCTCGCAGCCAGTGCTCCTCGGAGCCGTCGGTGAGGAGGTCCACGGCGTCGCCCGCGAGATGGCCGCCCTTCACCACGACCCACCGCGGCCCGTAGGCCAGCACGGCCGCCGCGGCCCGCCTGAGGTCGTCCTCCGTCTCGACGTGCACTCCGGTGAGTTGGGCCACCTCGTCGAGGTTCGGGGTCGCCACGGTCGCCACCGGCAGCAGCTTCGTGCGTACGGAATCCAGCGCGGACGCCGCCAGCAGCGAGTCGCCGTGCTTGGACACGCCCACCGGGTCGATCACGGCCGGCACGTCGGTGCCGGCGATCAATTCGGCCACCGTCTCGACGAGTTCGGCCGACGCCAGCATGCCC
The DNA here is from genome assembly GCF_041051905.1 of Streptomyces sp. R11. Classification (NCBI taxonomy): domain Bacteria; kingdom Bacillati; phylum Actinomycetota; class Actinomycetes; order Kitasatosporales; family Streptomycetaceae; genus Streptomyces; species Streptomyces sp. R11. The sequence continues at coordinate 6,513,135 of NZ_CP163432.1, read as the reverse complement.
GTCTTGATCGCCTGTACGCCGATGTCATCGACGACGCTGCGGTACTGCGCCCGTACCGCCTCGACCGGCAGCTCCCAAGCGCCCTGCACACCAAGGGAGTTCTGGGCGGTGACTGCCGTGATCACGCTCATGCCGTGCACGCCGAGCGCGAGCATCGTCTTCAGGTCGGACTGGATGCCCGCGCCGCCGCCGGAGTCGGAGCCGGCGACCGCAAGGACGTTGGCGATCATGACTCGATGTCCCCGCCGAAGTGGTCCCAGCCGCCCTTGCGGGTCCACGGTGCCCCGTCCACCGTCACCTGGGGCAGCGCCGAGGGGTTGAGGACCTCGCCGATGACCTTCCAGCGGGCCGGCAGCTTCACGTCCGGCGGGAAGGTCGCCACGATCGCGTGGTCCTCTCCCCCGGTCAGCACCCACTGCATGGGATCGACGCCGACGGCCTGCCCGATGTCGTTCATCTGGGAGGGGATGTCGATCGCGCCGGAGCGGATGTCGATACGGACCTTGCTGGCCTCGGCGATGTGCCCGAGGTCGGCGATCAACCCGTCGCTCACGTCGCACATCGCGGTCGCGCCGAGCCCGGCGGCGGCCGGACCCGCGTGATACGGCGGCTCGGGGCGCCGGTGTGCCTCGACGAAGGCGCGGGGCGAGCGGAAACCGCGGGCGAGCACGGCGTATCCGGCCGCGGACCAGCCCAGCCAGCCCGTCACGGCGACCAGGTCGCCGGGCTGCGCGCCCGCCCGCGTCACGGGCTCCTGGTTGCGCAGATCGCCGAGCGCGGTGATCGACACCATGATCGTGTCGCCCCGTACGACGTCGCCGCCGACCACGGAGGCACCCGCGACCTGGCACTCGTCGCGCAGGCCGTCCATCAGCTCGGTCGGCCAGGTCACCGGGAGTTCGGCGGGGACCACCAGGCCGAGCAGCAGCGCCGTCGGCACCGCGCCCATGGCGGCGATGTCCGCGAGGTTCTGCGCGGCGGCCTTGCGGCCCACGTCGTATGCCGTGGACCAGTCGCGGCGGAAGTGCCGCCCCTCCAGCAGGATGTCGGTGCTGGCGACCACCCTGCGGTCGGGCGCGGCCACCACCGCGGCGTCGTCGCCGGGGCCGACCCGGACCGCCGGGGTGGTGGTGAGACGGGAGGTGAGCTCCCTGATGAGCCCGAACTCGCCGAGCTCACCAACAGTGCCCTTCATTGCCCTTACGCCCCTTCTGTCCCTGTCCGCACCCGGTCGCGCGTCACTACTGTCCTCGCTACGGTCGACGTGTACGTCAACTTCTGTCGTGCCTGCACCCCGGCGCGCAAGCCCCGGCCACCGCAGGTCTCCCCGCGGCGAGCGGCGACGCGATACCGTGGCGTTCCTTTTCCCCACATGATCCTCGTGGCCGCCCTGGAGGTTCCGTGGTACAGGCGTACATCCTGATCCAGACGGAGGTCGGCAAAGCGTCGACCGTCGCCGAGACGATCAGCAAGATCCCTGGAGTCATCCAGGCCGAGGACGTCACAGGACCGTACGACGTCATCGTGCGCGCCCAGGCCGACACCGTCGACGAGCTGGGTCGCCTGGTGGTCGCCAAGATCCAGCAAGTGGACGGCATCACCCGCACCCTGACCTGCCCGGTCGTACATCTGTAGCCCCCGTCTACCCTTGGCCGGTGAACTCTTTCCGTCACCGGCACATTTCTGTCCTCGGGCTGCCCGCGCTCGTCCTGCTGATCACCGCAGCGGGCTGCTCATCAGCAGACGGCAGCGCGTCGGCGGCGGTTCCCAGCCCCGGCGCGAAGGCCGGGCAACTGTGCCGGAACCTCGACAAGGTGCTGCCGGCCAAGGTGGACGGTGAGAGCCGTGAGGACCCCTCGCCCGCGTCCGCGCTGACCGCGGGCTGGGGGGACTCGGCGATCATACTGCGGTGCGGTGTACGGCAGCCGCCGAAGATGGTCGATCCGAAGGTGGCCGAGGGACGGGATCCGGACGCGGTGGCCGGTGGCGTGGAAGACGTCAAGTGGCTGATGGAGAAGCAGGACGGCGGCGGGTACCTGTTCACGACCGCCAGTCGTCTCGCGTATGTCGAGGTCAGCGTGCCGGAGGGCCGGGACAGCTCGGGTGTGCTGATCGACCTGGCCCCGGCCATCAAGAAGGCGATCCCCGAGGGGATCGCCAACTGAACCGTACGGGCCTGGCGGGAACGGACCGGAACCGTCCGGCTCCTACCGCAGACCCGTCGACCTGCGCAGAGCCGCCTCGATCAGCCGGTCCACCAGGTCCGGGTAGCTGATCCCGCTCGCCTGCCACATCTGCGGGTACATCGAGATCGGCGTGAAACCGGGCATCGTGTTGATCTCGTTGATCACGAACTCCCCGTCCTCGGTCAGGAAGAAGTCCGCCCGCACCAGCCCCTCGCACGAAGCGGCCTCGAAGGCCTCCACCGCCAGGCGCTGGACCTCCGCCGTCTCCTGCGGCGTCAGGGGCGCCGGCACGATCCCCGGCGTCGAGTCGATGTACTTGGCCTCGAAGTCGTAGTACGCGTGCGCGTCCGGTGGCGGGATCTCCGCGGGCACGGAGGCGCGCGGGCCGTCCTCGAACTCCAGCACCCCGCACTCGATCTCACGGCCGCGCAGTGCCGCCTCGACGAGGATCTTCGGGTCGTGCCGCTGGGCCTCGGCGATCGCCTCGTCCAGGCCGGACAGGTCCTCGACCTTGGTGATGCCGATCGACGAACCCGCACGCGCGGGCTTCACGAAGAGCGGCCAGCCGTGGTCGCCGGCGAGGTCGATGATCTTCTTGCGGGCGGCGGACTCGTCCCGCTCCCACTCGCGGGGCCGGATCACCACATACGGGCCCACCTTGAGCCCGAACGAGGTGAACACCCGCTTCATGTACTCCTTGTCCTGGCCGACGGCCGAGGCGAGCACTCCCGCACCCACGTACGGCACGCCGGAGAGCTCCAGGAGGCCCTGGAGGGTCCCGTCCTCGCCGTAGGGCCCGTGCAGCACCGGGAAGACGACGTCGATCTCGCCCAGCGCCTTGGGGACCGATCCGGGCTCGGTGTAGACGACTTCGCGGTTCGCCGGGTCGACGGGGAGCACCACGCCGCCCTCGCTCGACTCGGCCAGCTCCTCGACGTTGGGCGTACGGCGCTCGGTGATCGCCATGCGTTCCGGTTCGTCGGCGGTGAGCACCCAGCGTCCGCTCTGCGTGATGCCGATCGGCAGGACGTCGTACTTCGTCCGGTCGATCGCACGCAGCACGGCGCCGGCGGTGACCATGGAGATCCCGTGCTCGGAGCTGCGGCCGCCGAACACGACGGCCACGCGCGGCTTGCGCGGCTGCTGGTCAGGGCTCTGGGAGAGGTTCTCGGTGCTCATATCGCGTTGAGCGTACCCGCCCGTAGGGTCCGAGTCAGCGTTCGGAGGGTCGGGTTCGCTCAGCGTCGCTCAGGCTTCGCGCTGCGCGACATGAGCTCCTTCAGGGCGACCACGGGCGGCTTGCCCTCGTGCACGATGCCGACGACGGTCTCCGTGATGGGCATGTCGACGCCGTGCCGGCGGGCCAGATCCAGCACGGACTCACAGGACTTGACGCCCTCGGCGGTCTGCTTGGTGACCGCGATGGTCTCCTGCAGGGTCATGCCCTTGCCGAGGTTGGTACCGAAGGTGTGGTTGCGCGACAGCGGCGAAGAGCAGGTCGCCACCAGGTCGCCGAGTCCGGCGAGTCCGGCGAACGTCAGCGGGTCGGCGCCCAGTCTGACACCGAGCCGCGCGGTCTCGGCGAGGCCGCGCGTGATGAGCGAGCCCTTGGCGTTGTCGCCGAGCCCCATGCCGTCCGCGATGCCGACGGCGAGCCCGATGACGTTCTTCACGGCACCGCCCAGCTCGCAGCCCACCACGTCGGTCTCGGTGTACGGCCTGAAGTACGGCGTGTGACAGGCGGCCTGGAGGCGCTGGGCGACGGTCTCGTCGGTGCAGGCGACGACGGCCGCGGCGGGCATCCGCGCGGCGATCTCACGGGCGAGGTTCGGTCCCGTGACCACGGCGATCCGGTCCGAACCGACCTTGGCGACATCGTCGATGACCTCGCTCATCCGCATCGCGGAGCCGAGTTCGACACCCTTCATCAGCGAGACCAGGACCGTGCCGGGCGCAAGGAGCGGGGTCCACTCGGCGAGGTTGCCGCGCAGCGTCTGCGAGGGGATCGCGAGGACGGTGAAGTCGGCGCCGTGCGCGGCCTCGGCGGCGTCGGACGTCGCCCGCAGGTTCTCCGGGAGCTCGACGCCGGGGAGGTAGTCGGGGTTCGTGCGGGTGGAGTTGACCGCTTCCGCGAGTTCGGGACGGCGGGCCCAGAGGGTCACCTCGCAGCCCGCGTCGGCGAGGACCATGCCGAAGGCGGTGCCCCACGATCCGGTGCCCATGACGGCCGCCTTGACGGGCTTGCTCACGTGCCCTGCCCCTCTTCCTGCTCGGCCTTGGGCTGCACCGGCGTCTGCCGGTTCTGCGCGGCGGTCCGGCGCCGCTGCTCGATGCGCTCCTGACGCGGATCGTACGGCGTCTCGGGCGCCTTCTCGCCGCGGATCTCCTCCAGCTGCCGGGTGACGGCGGCCATGATGACCTCGGTCGCCTCCTTCAGCAACTCCGGGGTCATCTCCTTGTCGTAGAAGCGCGCGAGGTCGACCGGCGGACCCGCGAGCACCCGGTGGGTCTTGCGCGGAAGGACGTCGGCCTTCTTTGCGTACGGCGGCAGCAACTCGTTGGCGCCCCACTGCGCTACGGGGATCACCGGGCACTTGGTCTGCAGGGCCACGCGGGCGGCACCGGTCTTGCCCGTCATCGGCCACTGGTTCGGGTCCCGGGTGATGGTGCCCTCGGGATAGAACGCCACGCACTCACCGCGCTCCACGGCGTCGATCGCGGCCCGGAAGGCGCTCAGTGCGTCCGTGGTCTCCCGGTAGACGGGGATCTGTCCGGTGCCGCGCATCGCGGCGCCGACGAATCCCTTCTTGAAAAGCGCGCTCTTCGCCAGGAATCGCGGAACCCGGCCGGTGTTGTACTGAAAGTGCGCGTACGCGAAGGGATCGATGTGCGAATTGTGGTTCACCGCGGTGATAAATCCGCCCTCGGCCGGAATGTGCTCCATTCCACGCCAGTCCCGCTTGATCAGAACCACCAGCGGCGGTTTGCAGATCACCGCGGCGAAGCGGTACCAGAAGCCGATTCTGCGGCGGGGCACGCGGAGCACCTTCCTCTAGGAATCAAGGACATCGGACCCGGGAGCCGCACAAGTGTCGCCCCAGGCCGCCAGTCTGTCGAGAACACCGTACGCCCGCCCGTCTCCCGCCCCCACCCTTGCATGGAGCTTCGCACCCCTCCCATTGCCGCGGCTGCCGGATGGCCCTGGTGACGGCTGAGTGACAATGGCCGCGACTAGAGAGGGACGGAACGCGCGTGCAGTGGACCTTGGTCATACCCCTGAAACCCTTGGCGCGGGCGAAGAGCAGGCTCTCGGACACCGCCTCGGACGGGCTGCGCCCCGGCCTGGCCCTCGCATTCGCCCAGGACACCGTGGTGGCGGCGCTGGCCTGCCCGGCGGTGAAGGATGTGGCAGTCGTCACGGGCGACAAGCTGGCGGGCCGCGAGCTGGGCGCACTTGGCGCGCACATCGTCCCTGACGAGCCGGGCGGCGGCCTGAACGCGGCTCTGGCGCACGCGGCTGCAGTCGTACGGTCGTCGCGTCCCGAAAGCCCCGTGGCGGCCCTGAACGCCGATCTCCCCGCCCTGCGCCCGCTGGAATTGGCCCGCGTCCTGGACGCGGCGGCGGAATTCCCCCGCGCTTTTCTCCCGGACGCCGCGGCAATCGGCACCACCCTGCTGGCCACTGCCCCCGGCCACGAATTGCGGCCGGCATTCGGCGAGGATTCCCGGGCCCGCCACCGTGCGTCAGGGGCAGTGGAACTGTGCCTCGACGAGGTGGATTCCGTACGCCAGGACGTGGACACCGGCGAGGATCTGCGGGCCGCACTGACCCTGGGCGTGGGCCCGCGGACGGCGGCGGCAGCGGCACGTCTGCTCATCGCACCGCACCCGAACCACCACCCGTCGTAGGGTTGCAGCCATGCAGGCCACCGCTTACACCTACGACGAAGCCACCCGCTCGGGCAGCGTCCTCCTGGACGACGGCACCCCCGTCCCCTTCGACGCCCCCGCCTTCGACGCGGGCGGCCTGAGGCTGCTGCGTCCCGGGCAGCGGGTCCGCATCGAGACGGAAGGCGACGGCGAGGCCCTGCGGATCACGCTGGTGACGCTGCAGACGCTCTAGAACACGCCGCGGGCCGGACTCCACTCGGAGTCCGGCCCGGCGCGTGAGTGCCCTGCGGTTCTACCTGTGACCCGCAGTTCTACCTCTTGCGGGCGGTGGCCTTCTTGGCCGTGGTCTTGCGAGCCGTCGACTTCTTGGCGGGCGCCTTCTTGGCGGTCGCCTTCTTCGCCGGGGCCTTCTTGGCCGTCGCCTTCTTGGCCGTGGTCTTCTTCGCCGCGGTGGTCTTCTTGGCGGCGGTCGTGGTCTTCTTCGCCGGAGCCTTCTTCGCGGTGGTCTTCTTGGCGGCAGCCGTGGTCTTCTTGGCCGTCGTCTTCTTCGCGGTCGTCTTCTTCGCGGCCGCCTTGGTGGTCTTCTTCGCGGCGGCCTTCTTGACCGTCGCCGAGGCACCACCGGTCAGGCTGCCCTTGGGCGCCTTCTTGACGGCCACCTCGCCGCCCCGGGGGAGCTTCTTCGAGCCGCTCACCAGGTCCTTGAAGCCCTGACCGGCACGGAAGCGCGGAACGGAGGTCTTCTTGACCCGAACCCGCTCGCCCGTCTGGGGGTTACGGGCGTAACGAGCAGGCCGGTCGACCTTCTCGAACGAACCGAAGCCGGTGACGGAGACCCGCTCACCCGAGACGACCGCGCGGACGATGGCGTCCAGTACGTGGTCGACAGCCTCGGCGGCCTGCTGGCGGCCGCCCATCTTGTCGGCAATCGCTTCTACGAGCTGCGCCTTGTTCACGTCTTCCCCTTCGGAGACATCGCCAGAACGAAAGTGTTCAAGCTTTTTCGCACGTTAGGCAGATATATACCGCAAATCAAACACGAAACGGGCTAATCACCCTTGTGCCGCAACAGACTCGACAGTCTCGAAGGTGTTCAGCGTTCCTCTTCGGGGAATCGCCCCGCGTCGAGGTCCGCCATGAACCACTCCAGACGCCTTGTCGCTTCGGCGACGTCGTGCTTGGCCGCGGCCGTAATGACCAGCAGCTTCCGGGTCAGCGCCATCCGTACGCCCTCCGGGACTTGCAGTGCGCGCACCCTTCCATGCGCTTCCTTGAGTTGGTCCGCGACTGCCGCATAGAGCTCGAGTTGGCCGTCGTGTTCCATGCACAGATTGTGCCATCTGGGGCGAGTTGTCGCCTGCCAGGGGTGCAACTCCGGCCTCAAATGGCTTTCCGGGCACTTGCGGAAGCCGCGACTACAACACTCGCGTACCCCTTCAACAACCTTCGTAACGTGGGAAGTTGAACGCGGCCCGCGGGCGGCGCAGGGCCGTTCGGGTGCAGACATGGCAGTACCCCCGATCGGGCTGATCGGGGGTACTGCGGGGGTGTTGTGGTGGCCGAAAGTGGCCTTGTTTCGAAGTCTCGGCTCGCGACTCGGGGTCAGGCCTTCGGATCAGGACTGAAGGGTGCGCGGCTTGAAGGACGGCCGCTTCGCCTCGTAGGCGGCGATGTCGGCCTCGTTCTGCAAGGTGATCGAGATGTCGTCGAGGCCGTTCAGCAGCCGCCAGCGGGAGTTCTCGTCCAGCTCGAAGGAGGCGGTGATGCCCTCGGCGCGCACCTCACGCGCCTCAAGGTCCACAGTGACCTCAGCTGTCGGGTCCTTCTCCGTGAGCTCCCACAGCGCGTCCACGATCTTCTGCTCCAGAACCACTGTGAGCAGGCCGTTCTTGAGCGAGTTGCCGCGGAAGATGTCCGCGAAGCGCGAGGAGATGACGGCCTTGAAGCCGTAGTTCTGCAGCGCCCACACGGCGTGCTCACGGGAGGAACCGGTGCCGAAGTCGGGACCGGCGACCAGCACCGTGGCGCCTTCGCGCTCGGGGCGGTTGAGCACGAACTCCGGGTCCTTGCGCCAGGCCTCGAAAAGCCCGTCCTCGAACCCGTCCCGGGTCACCTTCTTGAGCCAGTGAGCAGGGATGATCTGGTCGGTGTCGACGTTGGAGCGGCGCAGCGGGACGGCCCGGCCGGTGTGCGTGGTGAATGCTTCCATGGCTGATCAGACTCCAGCGGGCGTACGGGTCTCGGCGTCGGACAAGTCGGCCGGGGAGGCCAGGTGGCCCAGGACCGCGGTGGCCGCCGCGACCTGCGGCGACACCAGGTGCGTACGACCGCCCTTGCCCTGCCGGCCCTCGAAGTTGCGGTTGGAGGTGGACGCGGAGCGCTCACCCGGGGCCAGCTGGTCGGGGTTCATGCCCAGACACATCGAGCAGCCCGCGTGCCGCCACTCGGCGCCGGCCTCCTTGAAGACGACGTCCAGGCCCTCGGAAACGGCCTGCAGACCCACCCGCGCGGAGCCGGGGACGACCAGCATCCGTACGCCGTCGGCGACTTTGCGGCCCTTCACGAGCTCCGCGGCGGCGCGCAGGTCCTCGATGCGGCCGTTGGTGCACGAGCCTACGAAGACGGTGTCCACCTTGATGGAGCGCAGCGGCTGACCGGCCTCCAACCCCATGTATTCCAGGGCCTTTTCGGCGGCGAAGCGCTCCGAAGCGTCTTCGTACGAAGCCGGATCGGGGACGGACGCCGAAAGCGGCGCACCCTGGCCGGGGTTGGTGCCCCAGGTGACGAACGGCGACAGTTCGGCGGCCTCGATCACGACCTCGGCGTCGAACTCGGCGCCCTCGTCCGTCTTCAGCGTCTTCCAGTACGCGACGGCCGCGTCCCAGTCCTCGCCCTTCGGGGCGTGCGGACGGCCCTCGAGGTAGTCGAAGGTGGTCTGGTCGGGGGCGATCATGCCCGCGCGGGCACCGGCCTCGATCGACATGTTGCAGATGGTCATCCGGGCCTCCATCGAGAGCTTCTCGATGGCGGAGCCGCGGTACTCCAGGACGTAGCCCTGGCCGCCGCCGGTGCCGATCCTGGCGATGATCGCCAGGATCAGGTCCTTGGCGGTGACGCCCTCGGGCAGTTCGCCGTTGACCGTGATGGCCATGGTCTTCGGACGGGCCATGGGCAGCGTCTGGGTGGCCAGCACATGCTCGACCTGGGAGGTGCCGATGCCGAACGCCAGACCGCCGAAGGCGCCGTGCGTGGAGGTGTGCGAGTCACCGCAGACGACGGTCATGCCGGGCTGGGTCAGGCCCAGCTGGGGGCCGACGACGTGCACAACGCCCTGCTCGACGTCGCCCAGCGGGTGCAGGCGCACACCGAAGTCGGCGGCGTTCTTGCGCAACGTCTCCAGCTGGACGCGGGAGACCGGGTCCGCGATGGGCTTGTCGATGTCGAGGGTCGGGGTGTTGTGGTCCTCGGTGGCGATGGTCAGGTCGAGCCGGCGCACCTGGCGACCGCTCTTGCGGAGGCCGTCGAAGGCCTGCGGGCTGGTCACCTCGTGCAGCAGGTGCAGATCGATGAAGAGGAGGTCGGGCTCGCCCTCGGCGCGCCGGACGACATGGTCGTCCCAGACCTTCTCCGCGAGTGTCCTACCCATCGCTTTCCCTCCGGCCGGCTTACGGTCCGCCGGCCCAACTAGAGATCTTGAGAAGGCGACCTGCGCCCGCGCCCCTGCTTCCGGGCGTCCGCCGCCAGGCCCGCTCTGGTTTACGGGCCGCTCTGCCTTCGTTCTTCCAGAGTGGCGTGTTCCACGGAAAATTGAACTTGCGTTTCACAGAGTGAGACGCGAGTATCGTTTCATGGACAACAGTAGCGGCGTCGGCGTTCTGGACAAGGCAGCCCTTGTCCTGAGCGCCCTGGAGTCCGGTCCGGCCACCCTCGCAGGGCTCGTCTCGGCCACCGGACTGGCACGACCCACGGCCCATCGACTGGCCGTGGCTCTGGAACACCACCGCATGGTGGCGCGCGACATGCAGGGCCGTTTCATTCTCGGCCCTCGCCTCTCGGAACTGGCCGCGGCGGCCGGTGAGGACCGCCTTCTCGCCACGGCGGGCCCGGTCCTCACCCACCTCCGTGACGTGACCGGCGAGAGCGCACAGCTCTATCGCCGCCAGGGCGACATGCGCATCTGCGTCGCCGCGGCGGAGCGTCTGTCCGGCCTGCGGGACACGGTCCCGGTCGGCTCGACGCTCACGATGAAGGCGGGCTCCTCGGCACAGATCCTCATGGCCTGGGAGGAGCCGGAGCGCCTGCACCGGGGCCTGCAGGGCGCCCGCTTCACGGCGACGGCCCTCTCCGGCGTACGACGCCGAGGCTGGGCCCAGTCGATCGGCGAGCGCGAGCCGGGCGTGGCATCCGTCTCCGCGCCGGTACGCGGCCCGTCGAACCGCGTCGTGGCCGCCGTGTCGGTCTCCGGCCCCATCGAGCGCCTCACCCGCCACCCCGGCCGCATGCACGCCCAGGCGGTCATCGACGCGGCAGCCCGTCTCTCCGAGGCCCTGCGCCGCTCGGGCTGATCAGTCACGGGGCGTCGTATCCCCGCCGGAACAGGACCAGCCTCAACGCCGCGGCAGGTTCTTGACGGACGGGACGCCGACGCCCCGGGCTCGCCGACACGGCCGGCCCCTCAACTGCTGCTGGTGTACGCCCGGTTGAGGCGGCACCGAGGGAAGCCCCGAACGCGGCGAAGGCCCTCCGCCTGCGCGGAGGGCCTTCGTTTTGTACCCCCGACCGGATTCGAACCGGCGCTACCGCCTTGAGAGGGCGGCGTGCTAGGCCGCTACACAACGGGGGCCTGGACACTGCGTTTCCGCAGGTCCGAGCTGGTCTACCTGGACTCGAACCAAGACTAACTGAACCAGAATCAGTCGTGCTGCCAATTACACCATAGACCAATGTGGTTTAGACCAGTCAGTACCCCCGACCGGATTCGAACCGGCGCTACCGCCTTGAGAGGGCGGCGTGCTAGGCCGCTACACAACGGGGGCCCTAGCGATCCTGCATCGAGATCGGTGGGAGCTACCCGAGCCGTCCTCGCGGGAAGGATCTGTACCCCCGACCGGATTCGAACCGGCGCTACTGCCTTGAGAGGGCAGCGTGCTAGGCCGCTACACAACGGGGGCTTTGCGGATGAGATCCGCGACGCAGATGAGCTCTGCGAGCTGGCCTACCTGGACTCGAACCAAGACTAACTGAACCAGAATCAGTCGTGCTGCCAATTACACCATAGGCCACTGGAACGCAAGCCCCTGAGGGGGATCTCGTTCTAGTTTGCTCCCCCGGATTCCGGCCTTTCGGCCCGCTCTCCGGCGGCGCAGGAAGAACATTACCCGAAGGTGGACGGGGCTCCAAAACGGGTATCCGCGCCGAGGAGCGCGGGGAGTTCGGCGAGGGAGGCGATCCGGTGCGGTCCGCCGGGGGCGTCATCGCTGGTGTACGCGCCGTCACGGTTGATCCACACCGACAGCAGTCCGGCCTCGGCGGCACCCCGCCCGTCGATCTCCGGATGATCACCGACGTACGCCACCTGGGGCGGGGCGAGATCCAGTGCCGTGCAGGCGGCGTGGAAGGCGCCGGCCTCGGGTTTCGAGATGCCGAGCTCGGCGGCGCACAGGATCGCCTCGAACCGGTCGTGGACCCCGAGCACCCGCAGCTTGCGGTCCTGGACGACGAGGCTGGAGTTGGACAGGACGGCGTGCCGATGACTGGTCGCGAGGGCGTCCAGGACGGGCAGGACGTCCGGGAACAGGGCCCAGGCGGTCTCGTAGTGCGTGATGTACCGCCGGAACCACGCCTCGGCCTCGGCGTCCGGCAGCTCCTCGCCCAGGAAGACCCGTACGCGATCGCGCCGCTGGCCCTCGAAGGTCACCTCCCCCGCCGAGAACCGTGCCCACTGCTGATCGGTGACCTGCCTCCAGCGCACGAGGGCCTGCTCGACGGTCTCGTACCCGTCGAGCAGGCCCTCGGCCAGCAGGTGCTCGCGCATTCCGGCGCGGTCGGCCGCGGTGTAGTCGAAGAGGGTGTCGTCCACGTCCCAGACCACGGCCCGAATGCTCATGATCCGACGGTAACTCGGACGGCGGGAGGCTGTCCGTCAGTTGACCGTGGTCGTGCCGGTGACGGTGAGGGCGGGGCCCACCTCGTCGTGCGGCTGGGCGGTCAGCTTCCAGGTGTACGTGCCGGTGACGCGGCGGCCGTCGGTCCCGAAGCCGTCCCAGGCGGCGCGGACGGCGGCGCCCTCGGTGCTGCCGATGAGGCTGCGCACGACCGTGCCGCCGCTGTCGGTCAGGGTGAGCGTCCAGTCGGCGGGCTTGTTGAGCTGCCACACGGGCTGCCAGGGGCTGGACTTCGTCGGGCCGCTCGGCACCGCGTCCGTCTGTGCCTCCATCTGCGCGAGCGTCGAGGCGGGGACTCCGCTGCGGACGATCGACACCTCGCCGTAGGTGCCGTTGAGGTAGGCGATGTGGCCGCCGAATCGGTCGACCGCCCAGCGGCCGTTGCTGCCTCCGGTGTTCTGGTCCGTGGTGGGCAGCTTGACCAGGGTGCGGGTGGCGGCCGTACCGGTGTGGAAGTCGGTGAGCAGGAGTTCATGGGTGGTGCGGTTCTCGCGGAGCAGGAAGCCGTCGGCGAGGCGGGCCGGGCCCTGGTCGGCGGGGACCGTGATCTTGCGGTTCGTCGCCCGGTCGTAGACGCCCGCGGTGGAGCCGCAGGACCAGTACAGCCAGGTGTTGACCGCCTGGATGTCGCTCGGGGTGCAGGGCGCGCCGGTGGCCAGGGTGGCGACCGTCTGGCCGGTCTTGAGGCTCTTGCCGACGACCGAGCCCTGGGTGCTGCCGGGGGTCCACATCGTCTGGCCCCAGACGGCGGCCGCCGTGCGGGCGCGGCTGAGGGTGGTCTCGCCGGCGGTCCCGCCGCTCGGGAAGTCGACGACCTTCTGGGTGCCGGAGCCGCCGTTGTAGATCACGTAGCGGCCGGAGCCGCTCGGGATGCGGCCGGCGGAGTCGCCGCCCGTGGGCTCGTTGCGGCCGGCCGTCGTGGCGTCGAGGCCGACGTTGTGGACGAATTCGTGGCCCTCGGCGTTGGTCCACAGGTAGGCGACCCGGCCGTCGCCCAGGGCCTCCAGCTGGGGGCAGGCGGCGTCGCCCGGAAGGCAGGTGACCTGGGTCAGCCCCGGGCTGCGGGGGGTCTGCTCGCCCGTGGGCCTGCCGGTGGAGTCCAGCTGGAAGCTGCTGAACCGGTTGGATGCCCCCGGTGTCGAGCCGTACAGGAACAACTCGCCGCCCGCGACGGCCAGTCCCTGCACCCCTACCGCGTACGCCGGGATCGGGGCCACCTTCTTGGTGGTGACCGTGCCGTCCTCGGTGGGGGTGATCCGGTGGACGTTCCAGTCGAGGCTGGAGGGGCCCGCGGTGGCGAGTGCGCCGCCGTCCGGGGTCGGGCCGATCCCGCCGAACGACGGTTTGAGCACGGTGGTGTCGGTGCCGGTCGCGAGGGAGCGGGCGATCAGCGCGGGCTGGGTTCCGACCTCGACGAAGTCCGGGTTGCCGATGAGGAGTTGATCGCCGACCACGGCCGCGGCCTGAGCCCCCCACCGCGGGTGCGTGGTGGGCTCGGTGCCGGGCTCGGAGTCGATCCGTATCGACTTCCAGTCGGCGACGAGCCAGCGGTCGTTGTAGACGACCTCGGAGGCGTCGATCACACCGGTGACGTAGGTGCGGAAGGTGCCGTCGGCGAGGTCGATGAGACCGACGGACGTCGTGCCGTCGACCTTGTAGACGACGGCGAGCCGGCGGACCGAGCCGGCCGTCGGGTAGGCGGTGGGCTGGGCGCCCGCCGGGAGGCCGGAGACCGGCAGGTCCGTTGTGGTGCCGTCGGGAGCGGCGCGCAGGACGTGCAGGGCACCGGAGCCGTCCCGGGTCAGCACGCTCCAGCCCACGGCGCCCTGATAGGTCTGGCCGGACGGGAGCGCGAGGGTGGCGGTCACGCCGGTGGAGCGGTGCTTCTGCGTGGCGGTCGCACCGCTCATCGTGGTGATGACGTCGGTGCCGGTGGCCAGGTCGTCCGGACCCGCGTGCGCGGGCGGGACGACGTCCGGGTAGTCCACCCAGGTCGTGGTGCCACCGCTGACCGTGCCGTACCGGAACCCGGACGCGCCGGCCCAGACGTACCGGATCTCCTGGCGCTTCTCCGTGCTGAGCCGGACGGTCCCCACCGGCGACTCCACGGCCTGCGCGGGCGTGATCGGCAGGGCGCACGTCAGCGCCACCGCCCCGCTGAGCGCCACTGTGGCAAGTCTTCGTGAACGAGTCACGTTCCCCTCCCCCTGTAACTGGGTGCACACGCACCTCATGTGCACAGGGAGCATCCAACGTCCGCTCAGGAAGCAGCAGTTGGCCGGATGGGTGAACTCCGGGTGACGTCTGGGCGGACACGCGACGGGCGGCGTCCGAACCGGACGCCGCCCCGTTGTGAACGCGTTATGCGGCCAGCTTGGCCAGCGCCGCGTCGATGCGGGCCAGCGTCTGCTCCTTGCCCAGGACCTCGAGGGACTCGAAGAGGGGCAGGCCGACCGTGCGGCCGGTGACGGCGACGCGGACCGGGGCCTGGGCCTTGCCCAGCTTGAGGCCGTGGGCCTCGCCGGCGGCCAGGACGGCCTCCTTCAGGGACTCGGGCGAGGTCCAGTCGGCCGCGTCCAGCTTTTCGCGGGCGGTCGTCAGGAGCGCGTCGCTGCCCTCCTTCATCGCCTTCGTCCAGCTCGGCTCGTCGAACACCGGCTCCGGGAGGAAGAGGAAGTCGACGTTGTCCGTGATCTCGGAGAGGACCTTCAGGCGCGTCTGGGCGTGCGGGGCGATCGCGTGCCACTTGGCCTCGTCGAACTCCTCCGGCGCCCAGGGGGCGAACGGGGCCTTCAGCCAGGGGGCGCAGCGCTCCGTGAAGTCCTTCACGTCGAGCAGGCGGATGTGGTCGCCGTTGATCGACTCGCACTTCTTGAGGTCGAAGCGGGCCGGGTTGGGCTGCACGTCGGCGATGTCGAAGGCCGCGACCATCTCGTCCATCGTGAAGATGTCCTGGTCGGCGGAGAGCGACCAGCCGAGCAGGGAGAGGTAGTTGAGGAGGCCCTCGGGGAGGAAGCCGCGCTCGCGGTAGAGGTTCAGCGACGACTGGGGGTCGCGCTTGGACAGCTTCTTGTTGCCCTCGCCCATCACGTACGGCAGGTGGCCGAACTGCGGGATCTGCTTGGCGATGCCCAGCTCCGTGAGCGCCTTGTACAGGGCGATCTGGCGGGGGGTGGAGGAGAGCAGGTCCTCGCCGCGCAGGACGTGGGTGATCTCCATCAGGGCGTCGTCGACCGGATTCACCAGCGTGTACAGCGGGGCGCCGTTCGCGCGGACGATGCCGTAGTCCGGGACGTTCTCCGGGGTGAAGGTCAGCTCACCTCGGACCAGGTCCGTGAAGGTGATCGTCTCGTCGGGCATGCGGAAGCGGACGATCGGCTCGCGGCCCTGGGCCTTGTACTCCTCGACCTGCGCGTCGGTCAGCGCGCGGCAGTGGCCGTCGTAGCCGGACGGCTTGCCGGCGGCGCGGGCGGCCTCGCGGCGGCTGTCCAGCTCCTCCTGGGAGCAGTAGCAGTGGTAGGCGTAACCGCCGTCCAGGAGCTTGTGGCCGACCTCCTTGTAGAGGTCCATGCGCTGCGACTGGCGGTACGGCGCGTGCGGGCCGCCGACCTCGGGGCCCTCGTCCCAGTCGAAGCCCAGCCAGCGCATCGAGTCGAGCAGCTGGTTGTAGGACTCCTCGGAGTCGCGGGCCGCGTCGGTGTCCTCGATGCGGAAGACGAGCGTGCCCTGGTGGTGCTTGGCGAACGCCCAGTTGAACAGGGCGGTGCGGACCAGGCCCACGTGGGGGTTACCGGTGGGCGAGGGGCAGAAACGTACGCGGACGGGTGCGCTAGCCACGCTTGACAACCTTGTTGGTGAGAGTGCCGATGCCTTCGATGGTGACGGCGACCTCGTCGCCGACGTTGAGGGGGCCGACCCCTGCCGGGGTGCCCGTGAGGATCACGTCGCCGGGGAGCAGCGTCATGGCCTCGGAGATGTTGACGATCAGATCCTCGATCCGGTGGATCATCTCGCTGGTACGGCCGAGCTGGCGCTGCTCGCCGTTGACGGTGAGCTGGATCGTCAGGTCGGACGCCTTCTCGAGGTCCAGGTCCGTCTCCACCCAGGGGCCCAGCGGGCAGGAGGTGTCGAAGCCCTTGGCCCGCGCCCACTGCTTCTCGCGCTTTTGGACGTCGCGGGCGGTGATGTCGTTGGCGCAGGTGTAGCCGAAGATCACGTCCTTGACGCGCTCGCGCGGGACCTCACGGCACATGCGGCCGATGACGACGGCCAGTTCGGCCTCGTGGTGGAGGTCCTCGGTGAAGGACGGGTACTGGATCTCGTCGCCGGGGCCGATCACCGCGGTGGACGGCTTGAAGAAGGCGAACGGGGCGTCGGGCACCTCGTGGCCGAGTTCGCGGGCGTGCTCGGCGTAGTTGCGGCCGAAGGCCACGACCTTGTTCGGGAGCACCGGCGGCAGCAGCCTGACCTTGCTCAGCGGCACCTTCGTACCGGAGAGCTCGAAGTCCGCGAACGGGATGCCCTTGATGATGTCGAGGACGAGCTCGTCAGGCTTGTCGCCCTCGACCGCGCCGAAGGCGACGTTCCCGTCGATGGAGAATCTGGCGATGCGCACGGGATCCCTGCGCCCCTCACTTGAGCCGGCTGGAGTCTGACGCTCCAGGCTAACGCGGCAAGGGGCAGGTGCCTCGCCTATTACCTCGGGTGAGGGCGCCTTGAATGATCCGGGACCGGCGCGCGTACTACTGGGCGACGGAGGCCGCGGCGGGGATCTCCATGAGGACGGTGCGCCTGGGGTTCGCGGTCTGCGCCGGGAGGTCGACGGAGTGCTCCTGCTCCGGGGTCTGCAGGGCGTCGGCGTCCTTGAGGTGCGCCAGCGTCGTGCGCCGCGGGTTGGCTATGTTGTGGAACATCATCGTCGTCTTCACGGTTGTGCGTGACCCTGTCGTGTTCGGGCGCCGGTGGAGGCAGGGGGCCTCGCGCGGGCGCGGTTTGTCAAAGTCTTACATCATGTAAAGCGCGGGCTAAACCTGGTGTTCCCCTCCACGGCCGCGCAGACCCTGTCTTCCGCATGTGAGTTTGCTCACGACTCTGCGGACGAATCAGGCAATTCGGACCTGCAATTCACCCCCATGAAACGGACATTGACCCCCTGAAGCCATCATTCCGCTCCTGATCATGGCGACTGGGACACCTCCCGCGCCCGAGCAGCTCGCGGGTAAAAGTCCGATATGGACGGGATAAGTTTCTACGGCAGGTAATCTCGCCATCACGCGGTGTCACGTATGTCACGGCTCGACCTACGGGCCTTGTTGGAGATCCGGCACTGTGCTGGAATTCCACGGACCGCCGCAGGATCGAGCCGGCGCACAGGGGGCGCATCGAGCGCCGTGCGGCGGCGAGAAGGGGGAGCCAGCGCCGGTCACTCACGACCATCAGGGAGCGTGTTCAGGACGCTCCCCAATACGCCGACACCGTGTCCGTCCGTTCACGCGGAGGGGCGCCTGGTCCAGAGGTTGCGACGCTAGTGCAGGGACGTTTCAAGAGGGATGGCAGCGCTTCGGCGGAGCCGGAGCACGGCGGGACCGACCGAGGTCCCTCGCCCCAGCACGCCCAGAACCCGGGCCCGGCCGTGTCCGTCGACGGCGGTGAGCGCTCCGGGCGCCCCGCCGTGTCGGCCTCTCCGGGGACGGCCGGCGCTTCCACGCCCCCGCCGCCGAAGAAGGCCCCCAAGTCCGCCACCGGTCCGGGCGCGCGAATAGCCCTGCGCAACTGGCGCATCTCCACGCGTCTGGTGGCGCTGCTGACGCTCCCGGTGGTCGCGGCCACCTCGCTGGGCGCCCTGCGTATCAGCGACAACATGGACGACATCCAGCAGCTCGACAACATGAAGCTGCTGACGGACATGACCAAGCGGGCCACCGAGCTCGCCGCGGCGCTCCAGGAGGAGCGCGACCAGTCCGCCGGCCCGCTCGCGCACGGCGCGAAGGCGACGGACTACACGGTCAAGGGCTACCGGGACAAGACGGACCGGGCCAGGGACAGCTTCATCGAGGCGTCCGAGGAGATCGACGACAGCAGCAAGGACGGCAACCTCAAGGGTGTCCGTGACAACCTCGTCCAGCTCGTCGGCGACCTGAGCGACATCGCGAAGATCCGCAACACCGCCTACCAGGCCAAGCAGAACTCCACGCAGACCGTGGAGGCCTACCACCGCCTGATCACCAACCTGCTCGGTCTCTCGCAGGACATGGCGGAGGCGACCAGCAACCCGGAGATGATCCAGAGCACGCGCGCCCTGGCGGCCTTCTCCACCGCCAAGGAGTACGCGTCGATCCAGCGCGCGGCCCTCGCCGCCGCGCTGCCCGCGAACAACGACACCGCGGGCAAGCTCTCCGAGAACGACCGGCTCTACGCCGAGTCGGCCCTGACGAGCCAGCGCTCCGAGCTGAAGAGCTTCCGGAGCATCTACGGCATCCAGGGCGCCGCCGACCTGCTGCAGTCGATCGAGAAGGGCAACCCGACGATCACGGCGAGCGACAAGTACGCCACCCGTGCCCTCGGCAACCCGAACGCCCTCGACGACCTGGAGAAGCGCTCCTACAAGGACTGGGTGGACGACAGCACCACCAAGATCCAGCAGATGCGGGCCATCGAGACCACGCTGCTGGAGGACATGGAGCAAAAGGCCCGCGAGCTGCGCAACGAGTCGGAGCGCGAGGCGATCATCTCCGGTGCGCTGATCCTGCTCGTGCTCGGTGTCTCGCTGGTCGGCGCCTTCGTGGTGGCCCGCTCCATGATCCGCTCGCTGCGCCGCCTGGAGGAGACCGCCACCAAGGTCGCCCAGGACCGGCTGCCCGAGCTGGTCAAGCAGCTGTCGGAGTCGGACCCGCAGGACGTCGACACCTCCGTCGAATCGGTCGGTGTGCACTCCCGGGACGAGATCGGCCAGGTGGCCGCGGCCTTCGACGACGTGCACCGCGAGGCGGTCCGCCTCGCCGCCGAGCAGGCCCTGCTGCGGGGCAACGTCAACGCGATGTTCACCAACCTCTCGCGCCGCTCCCAGGGCCTCATCCAGCGCCAGCTCTCGCTGATCTCCGAACTGGAGTCCCGCGAGGCCGACCCGGACCAGCTGTCCTCCCTGTTCAAGCTCGACCACCTCGCGACGCGCATGCGCCGTAACGGTGAGAACCTCCTCGTCCTCGCCGGTGAGGAGCCCGGCCGCCGCTGGACCCGCCCGGTCCCGCTGGTCGACGTGCTCCGCGCCGCCGCGTCCGAGGTGGAGCAGTACGAGCGCATCGAGCTGTCCTCCGTGCCGACCACCGAAGTGGCCGGCCGGGTCGTCAACGACCTCGTGCACCTGCTCGCCGAGCTGCTGGAGAACGCGACGTCGTTCTCCTCCCCGCAGACCAAGGTCAAGGTCACCGGTCACGCGCTGCCTGACGGCCGCGTCCTGATCGAGATCCACGACACCGGCATCGGCCTCTCCCCCGAGGACCTCGCCGCGATCAACGAGCGGCTCGCCTCGCCGCCCACCGTGGACGTCTCCGTCTCCCGCCGCATGGGCCTCTTCGTGGTCGGTCGGCTGTCGCAGCGGCACGGCATCCGCATCCAGCTGCGCCCCTCCGACTCCGGTGGTACGACCGCGCTGGTCATGCTCCCCGTCGATGTCGCCCAGGGCGGCAAGAAGCCCGCTCCGGGCAAGCCCGGCCCGGGCGGTCCCGGTGCCTCCGGTGGCCCGGCCGCAGCGCAGGCCGCCGCCGGTGCGGCTGCCGCCCGTCGCCAGGCCCAGGCCGGCGGCGGCTCCCTCGGCGCGGGTGCGCCGGGTGGCGGTGCGCTCGGTGCCGGTGCGTCCGGCGGAGGCCGGCTCGGTGCCGGTCAGGGACCGCGGGCCGCACTGCCGGGGCGCGACGGTGGCGGACTTCCGGGTGGCCCCGGCGCACCGCGTGGACCCCAGGGTCCGGGCGCGCCGTCGCAGGGCCGGCCGGCTCCCGCCGGTGCGGGTGCCGGGTTCGGCGGCCAGGCTCCGGGTGCTCCACAGGGGCTGCAGGCCGCAGGCATGGGTCAGGATCCGTTCGGTGCCGGCCAGGACGCCTTCGGCGGCTCCGGTCGGGAGCAGTCCCGTCCGGGCGGTCCTTCGTCGCAGCAGAACCCGCCCGCCGAGAAGGGCCGTCGTGGTCGTCAGCCGCAGCTGCCGCCGCGCGGTGGCCCGCGCGCCGAGCTGCCGGGCGGCAGCCAGCCCTCCCGTCCCAGCTGGAGCGACGAGAACGCGCAGCCGCCGGTGCCGCGCGCCTCGCTCGACACCCCGCGCGGGCACGACGAGGACTCCGCACAGACCTCCCGGATGCCGCGGATCGACGAGCGTCAGGGCACGGGCCCGGCCTCCGAGTTCCCCGGCCCGGACTTCGACGCCACCTCGCCGGGTTCGTACAACCCGCAGAGCACCGGTCAGTTCGTCCGCTCGGACGTCTTCGGCTCCGCGGGTGGTGCCGGTCAGAACAACGCGTCGCAGACGGGCCAGTACCCCGCCCCGCAGGCCTACGACAACAGCTCGACCGGCCAGCACGCCCTGCCCGGCCGCCAGAACCCGGACTCCACCGGACAGTTCCAGCGGCCCCAGGGCAACCCGCAGGGCGGGCAGAGCAACGCGTCGCAGACGGGCCAGTTCCCCGCTCCGCAGGCCTACGACAACGGCTCCACGGGCCAGCACGCCCTGCCCGGCCGCCAGAACCCGGACTCCACCGGACAGTACGAGCGGCCGCAGGTCAACGGCACGTACGGCGGCGGTTCCGGCTACGGCGCCCCGCAGCCCCCGGCCCCGCAGCGTCCGCAGCAGCGGCCCGCGCGGCAGGAGCCCGAGGCGCTGCCGCCGGCGACGGGTCCCGGCGACGGGCGTACCCCGCTGTACGACACGCTGGAGACCAACTGGTTCCACGGCGGTCCGCAGGGGCAGCAGCCCGAGGCGGGCGGCCAGGCTCCGGTCTCCGCTCCGCGGGAAGCCCAGGCTCCCGCGGCGCCTCCGCAGCCGTCCTCCGCTCCCCAGCGGAGCGCATCGACCGCCTGGCGCAGCTCGCCGAACGACGACCTCGTCCGGCAGGCGGAACGCGTCCGGCAGCCCGCCGCGGGCGGGGTCACCACCTCCGGCCTGCCGCGCCGGGTCCCCAGGGCGAACCTCGTCCCGGGCACGGCTCAGCAGCAACAGCACCAAGCCGGTCCGCAGATCTCGCGTGCGCCTGACGACGTACGCGGTCGGCTGACCAATCTCCGTCGGGGTATCGCGCAAGGTCGCCAGGTCGGTAACGGCCAGACCGGTAGCTTCCCGAACCCCACTCACCAGCAGGAGCGTTAGTTGAGCCAGATGAGCCAGGCGGCACAGAACCTCAACTGGTTGATCACCAACTTCGTGGACAACACCCCGGGTGTGTCCCACACCGTCGTCGTGTCCGCGGACGGTCTGCTGCTGGCGATGTCGGAGGGTTTCCCGCGCGACCGAGCCGACCAGCTGGCGGCCGTCGCGTCGGGCCTGACCTCACTGACGGCGGGGGCGTCACGGATCTTCGACGGCGGCAGCGTGGCCCAGACCGTCGTGGAGATGGAACGGGGATTCCTCTTCCTCATGTCCGTCTCGGACGGTTCGTCCCTCGCCGTCCTGGCGCACCCCGAATGCGACATCGGCCTCGTCGGCTACGAGATGGCGCTGCTGGTCGACCGCGCGGGCGCGGTGCTCACCCCGGACCTGCGCGCCGAGCTCCAAGGCAGTCTGCTCCACTGATCGCCCCCGGATCCACCCGTCTCACCAAATCACCGTCCGGCCGCCACAATCCCCCCACTGGCCCCTTACCAGACGGCTTGACTGACCGACTTGCTGTCCCAGCCCGGAGGATTCATGACCCCGCCCACCGCCTCTCATGATCCGTACGCGGAGCCGTACGAGGATGAGGGCGACCAGCCGCTGGTTCGTCCGTACGCGATGACCGGCGGCCGGACCCGGCCGCGCTACCAGCTGGCCATCGAGGCCCTGATCAGCACCACGGCCGACCCGGCAGCGCTCATGGGACTCCTTCCGGAGCACCAGCGCATCTGCCACCTGTGCCGTGAGGTGAAGTCGGTCGCCGAGGTGTCGGCGCTCCTCTCCATGCCGCTGGGTGTGGCCAGGATCCTGGTGGCGGACCTCGCGGAGGCCGGCCTGGTCGCCATTCACCAGCCGGGTGGCGACGAGAACAACGGTGGCGCTCCGGACGTGACGCTGCTCGAAAGGGTGCTCAGTGGACTTCGCAAGCTCTGAACCGGGTCGGGCGACCACCTCCGCCAAGATCGTGGTGGCGGGTGGCTTCGGCGTGGGCAAGACCACGTTCGTCGGCGCCGTCTCGGAGATCAACCCGCTGCGCACCGAGGCCGTCATGACGTCCGCGAGCGCGGGCATCGACGACCTCACGCACACCGGGGACAAGACCACCACCACGGTGGCGATGGACTTCGGTCGTATCACCCTTGACCAGGACCTGATCCTGTACCTCTTCGGTACGCCCGGCCAGGACCGCTTCTGGTTCATGTGGGACGACCTGGTGCGCGGCGCCATCGGCGCCGTCGTCCTGGTGGACACCCGCCGTCTCGCCGACTGCTTCCCCGCGGTCGACTACTTCGAGAACAGCGGGCTCCCGTTCGTCATAGCGCTCAACGGCTTCGACGGACACCAGCCGTACACGCCCGACGAGGTGCGCGAGGCGCTGCAGATCGGCCCGGACGCGCCGATCATCACCACAGACGCCCGGCACCGGGCCGATGCCAAGAGCGCGCTGATCACGCTGGTCGAGCACGCCCTGATGGCCCGGCTGCGGTAGCGCAAGTCGGGAGCGTCATACGGCAGTTGTCGTAGATGTACCGGAGCCGACTGTGGCCTTTGACACGGTCGGCTTCGTTGTTCATAACGTTTCGGCAGAGGAATCGGGTGGTATGGCCACTCGTCGCGGTCAAGCGGTGTCGCTGCGCGCACAAACGCCCCGTCTTTTGACGGGGCTCGCTCTTTATGACCGTTTTATCTAGGGCTTACATCATGCGGAATCCTCGACTTCCACTGTTTGGAAGAGCGCAGGCCGACGTGCTGGAATGCGAGAACTGCCCAATAGTCAAAGACGTACTCAGCGGTACTACGTACTCGATGGCGAACTGGGCTCTGAGACACAGCGGCACATACGTAGGTGCCGACCCCGCCGGAAGGTTGTTGGTCGAGTGAGGCGAAGCAAGAGCAGTCCCGAGCCGTCGGCCCGGGGCAACTTCACCCCGCCGCCGCGCGGAGCGGCGCCCGCCCATGTGCCCGGATCGGAAACAACGGCCACGCCGGCCCCGAGCGGCGGCCGTCTCTCCCCGCGCAACTGGCGCGTGCCGACCAGGCTGAACGCGATCCTGCTCATACCCGTGATGGTCGGCCTCGTCATGGGCGGCTTCCAGGTGAAGAGCTCGATCGACACCTGGCAGGAGGCCGAGGACGCGGAGAACACCGCGCGTCTGGTCGCCGCCGCCCTGACCTACGGCGACGCTCTCCTGGAGGAGCGCGACCAGACCGCCGCGCCCCTGCTGGCGGGCAAGGGCGAGGACGACCCGACGGTCGTCAAGGCCCGTGCCACCACCGACAGGGCCGCCGACGCCTTCGACGAGGCCGCCCAGAACATGCCGGACCGGCCCAACCTGGTCCGGCGTCTGGACCGCTTCCGTGAGGTCGAGCCCGACCTGACCAAGCTTCGCGCGGCCGCCTACACGAGCAAGCTCAAGGGCGTGGAAACCGAAGAGGGCTACGTCGCGGTCGAGCACCGACTGCTGGAGTTCTCCAACGAGCTGGGCCTCGGCACCGGAAACATCACCAGCTACGGCCGTACGGTCTACGCCATCTCGCTCACCAAGGGCGCGCTCTCGCTGCAGCGCTCCATCGGTATGCACATGCTGACCCAGCCGGGTCCCAAGGCCGAGGACCTGGCCAAGCAGCGCGTCGCCCTGTCGTCGTACGCCTACCTGGAGGGCATCGCCATCCAGGAGTACGAGAGCGGTGGCACCGAGGCGGACAACGCCAAGCTGGTGCAGGCCTCGAAGGACATCAAGGCCGAGGGCGCGGCCCTGGCTGCGGCGGCCAAGCAGAAGAACCCGGACTACGTCCCGCCGCCCACCAAGGACAACGCGATGGTCTCGGCCATCGCGCAGCTGTCCTCCACGGACCCGAGTGACCGCCAGGCCCTCGCCGCGCAGGGCATCACCAGGGACAACTGGTGGGCGGTGAACACCCTCAAGTACAACGCGTACCGCGACATCGAGAACGACCTCGCGGGCACCGCGGTGAACGAGGCCTCCGCCATCTCGGACGACGCCAAGCGCGACGCGCTGATCACCGGTGCCGTGGTCGTGGTCGCCCTGCTCGCCGCGTTCATCCTGGCCGGGATGGTCGCCCGCCAGATGAGCCGCGCGATGCGCCAGCTGCGCAACGCCGCCTTCGGCATCGCCGAGCAGCGCCTGCCGATGCTGGTCGACCAGCTCTCGCGCACCGACCCGGGCCGCGTGGACACCCGCGTGCAGCCCATCCCGATCAACACCCGCGACGAGATCGGCGAGGTCGCCCGCGCCTTCGACCAGGTCCACCGCGAGGCCGTCCGGCTGGCCGCCGAGCAGGCCCTGCTGCGGGGCAACATCAACGCGATCTTCACCAACCTGTCGCGCCGCAACCAGTCGCTGATCGAGGGCCAGCTGACCCTGATCACCGACCTGGAGAACAACGAGGCCGACCCGGACCAGCTGGAGAACCTCTTCCGCCTGGACCACCTCGCGACCCGTATGCGCCGCAACGGCGAGAACCTCCTGGTCCTCGCCGGCGAGGAGCCGGGCCGCCGCTGGGACCAGCCGGTCCCGCTGGTCGACGTGCTGCGCGCCGCCTCCTCCGAGGTGGAGCAGTACGAGCGCATCGAGCTCTCGGGCGTCCCGGAGGCCGAGATCCACGGCCGTGCCGTGACCGACCTCGTGCACCTGCTCGCCGAGCTTCTGGAGAACGCGACGACGTTCTCCTCCCCGCAGACCAAGGTTCGCGTGACCGCCACCCGTCTCCCCGACGGTCGGGTCATGATCGAGATCCACGACAAGGGCATCGGCCTCACCGCCGAGGACTTCGCGGACATCAACCACAAGCTGGCCAACCCGCCGACCGTCGACGCCGCGATATCCCAGCGCATGGGCCTGTTCGTGGTCGGCCGGCTGTCCGACCGGCACGGCATCCGCGTCCAGCTGCGCCCCTCCGGCGAGCAGGCCGGCACGACCTCGCTGGTCATGCTGCCCGACGCCATCACGCACGGCGGTGGCGGCGAACAGCAGCCGTCCCAGGACGAGTTCACCGTCTCGCAGATCATCCCGGAGCAGAACTTCCAGGGTGGCGAGAGCTTCGGCCAGCCGATGCGCACGGCCGCCGAGCTGGGCTTCGACGACAGCCGCTACACCGAGGTCCCGGACGACATCCGCGACCTGGACCCGGTGGGCCGCTCCCTGATGCGCGAGGAGCGTCGCGCGGCCCTGGAGGCCCAGTCCCACGGCCCGGAGAACCCCGAGGCGCCCGGGTACGACGACTTCACCGGTCAGCCGGCCTACGACGGCCACAACGGCTTCCCCGAGCAGCAGGGCGGGTACGACCCGCATTCGTCGTACGAGGAGCAGCGGCAGGCGTCGTACGAGGAGCAGCAGCGGTCTGCGTACGAGGAGCCCCAGCAGGCGTCGTACGACGACACGTACTACGCGCCGAACGCCGGCCTGCAGCAGAACGACACCTTCTCGTCCGGCGGCGGCTACCCCGAGCCCTCCTATGCGGAGCCGGTCCGCGAGGAGCCCGCAGCTCCGAGCGCCCCCGCCCCGGAGCCCTTCCCAGCCTTCGAGCAGCGGCGCCACCAGGACGACTGGCCGCAGCAGAACGGCTACCGCAACGGCTACCAGGACCAGTACGCTCCGGAAACGGAATCTGCGCAGGCCGATGACTCGAACGAGCGCGACAGCGTAGGCTTCGACCGTCCGGGACCGGCCTCCTCCGCCGCCCACGCACTGACCGACGCCGGGCTCCCCCGCCGCGGATCCGGCGCGAGCGGCAGCAACGGCGGACGGCCCGTGCGGCAGGAACCGTCGGCCCCCGCGCCGGAGAGCAACGGCGACAGCAACTGGCGTTCGGCCAACGACGACCGCTGGCAGCAGGCCTCGCAGCTCCGGAAGCCCAAGGCGGGCGGGGTCACCTCCTCCGGCCTGCCGAGGCGGGTTCCCAAGGCCAACCTGGTCGAGGGAGCCGCTGAGACCACCCCCCAGGGAGGTCCACAGATCTCCCGTGCTCCCGAGGACGTCCGGGGCAGGCTGAGCAACCTGCGCCGCGGTGTCCAGCGGGGACGCAGCGCGGGAAGCGAAACGAACGGCCAGGCCACTAGGAATCACCACAGTGGTCCTGACAGCACCTACAACCAGGAGCGTTAGTGTGAGCCCGATGAGCCAGGCGGCACAGAACCTGAACTGGTTGATCACCAACTTCGTGGACAACACCCCCGGGGTGTCGCACACGGTGGTGGTCTCCGCCGACGGACTCCTTCTGGCGATGTCCGAAGGCTTCCCGCGCGACCGCGCCGACCAGCTCGCGGCCGTCGCCTCCGGTCTGACGTCTCTGACGGCAGGCGCCTCCCGCATCTTCGAGGGCGGCAGCGTGAACCAGACGGTTGTGGAGATGGAGCGGGGATTCCTGTTCATCATGTCCATCTCCGACGGATCGTCGCTCGCGGTTCTCGCACACCCCGAGGCGGACATCGGCCTCATTGGGTACGAGATGGCGCTTCTGGTCGACCGTGCCGGTACCGTCCTCACGCCGGATCTGCGTGCGGAGCTCCAGGGCAGCCTGCTCAACTAACAGACAGTCGGTGCGTTTTGGCGTCCCGTGGCCGTAAGGTTTCGGGACGCGGCTCCACATGATGGGTGCCAGGCACAGTCGGAGGAGGAGAGAAAGTGGCAACACCCCCAGACGGTTCGTCATCGGGCAACTGGTCGTACGGCCCTGGCCAGGGGCATGGCGACGGTTCCCGGAACCGGTACAACTTCCCCTCCACGCCCAGCCAGCGGCAGCCGTACGCCCCGCAGGGCCCCGGGCCCTCGCCGTACGACCAGCCGCCGACGCCGCGCATCCAGCCGGTGCAGCCGCAGCGGCGCGCCCCTGAGCCGGCGCCCGCAGGGGCGTCGAACAACCCCCTGGTGCGTCCGTACGCCATGACCGGCGGCCGGACGCGCCCGCGCTACCAGCTCGCCATCGAGGCACTGGTGCACACCACCGCGCAGCCGCACCAGATGCAGGGCCAGCTGCCCGAGCATCAGCGGATCTGCAACCTCTGCCGCGAGATCAAGTCGGTGGCGGAAATCTCCGCCCTCCTGACGATCCCTCTCGGCGTGGCCAGGATCCTCGTCGCCGACTTGGCGGAGGCGGGCCTGGTCGCCATCCATCAGCCCGGCGGCGACGAGAACGCCGGCGGCCAGCCAGACGTGACACTGCTCGAAAGGGTGCTCAGTGGACTTCGCAAGCTCTAGCGGCGGTCCTTCCCGCTCCACCACCTCCGCGAAGATCGTGGTGGCGGGCGGCTTCGGCGTGGGCAAGACCACGTTCGTCGGCGCCGTCTCGGAGATCAACCCGCTGCGCACCGAGGCCGTGATGACGTCTGCTTCGGCCGGCATCGACGACCTCACCCACACCGGAGACAAGACGACCACGACGGTCGCCATGGACTTCGGTCGTATCACCCTTGACCAGGACCTGATCCTGTACCTCTTCGGTACGCCCGGCCAGGACCGCTTCTGGTTCATGTGGGACGACCTGGTGCGCGGCGCCATCGGCGCGATCGTCCTGGTGGACACCCGCCGTCTCGCCGACTGCTTCCCCGCGGTCGACTACTTCGAGAACTCGGGTCTGCCCTTCGTGATCGCCCTCAACGGCTTCGACGGCAACCAGCCGTACAACCCGGACGAGGTCCGTGAGGCCCTCCAGATCGGCCCCGACACCCCGATCATCACGACGGACGCCCGGCACCGGGCGGACGCGAAGTCGGCGCTGATCACCCTGGTCGAGCACGCGCTGATGGCACGGCTGCGCTAGCACTGCCGCACGGTTGCAGAAGGGGCCCTCTCCGCGTCGGAGAGGGCCCCTTCTGCTGTCGCTCGCGTCCCCTCTGCGGGGACGGCAGACGAAAGGGGGCCCACCCGGGCGGGTGGGCCCCCTTTCGAGGTCGTACGGGCCGTCAGCGCCAGCTGTGCGGGGCGCGGAAGCCCGGCTCGCGCTCCAGGCGGCGCCAGCCGGCCTTGGCGCGGCCGCGGTGGGCCGGGGCGGCGTCGGTCGGCTGGGCGGCGGCACGCGCGAGCAGGATCGCCGTGATGGCGGCGACTTCCTCGGGCTCGGCGTGGCCCTTCTCGACGCGGATATCAGGGAGGTTCATG
This sequence comes from Streptomyces sp. R11, assembly GCF_041051905.1. NCBI lineage: Bacteria > Bacillati > Actinomycetota > Actinomycetes > Kitasatosporales > Streptomycetaceae > Streptomyces > Streptomyces sp. R11. The sequence continues at coordinate 6,484,424 of NZ_CP163432.1, read as the reverse complement.
GGTGTCAGTCTCCGTGAGAGAGGTTTCCGCAGCGGTACCGGTGGGTTACTGCGGGGGGTTGCCGTGCTTGCGGGACGGCAGGTCCGCGTGCTTGGTGTGGAGCATCGCCAGGGACTTGACGAGCACCTCGCGGGTCTCCGCGGGGTCGATCACGTCGTCCACCAGGCCACGCTCGGCCGCGTAGTAGGGGTGCATGAGCTCGGACTTGTACTCCTTGACCATGCGGGCCCGCATGACCTCGGGGTCCTCGGCCTCGGCGATCTGGCGGCGGAAGATGACGTTGGCCGCACCCTCCGCGCCCATCACGGCGATCTCGTTCGTCGGCCAGGCGTAGGTGAGGTCGGCACCGATGGACTGGCTGTCCATGACGATGTACGCGCCTCCGTAGGCCTTGCGCAGGATCAGCGAGATCCGCGGCACGGTCGCGTTGCAGTAGGCGTAGAGGAGCTTCGCGCCGTGCCGGATGATTCCGCCGTGCTCCTGGTCGACACCCGGAAGGAACCCGGGAACGTCCAGGAAAGTGACGATCGGGATGTTAAAAGCGTCACACATCTGGACAAAGCGCGCAGCTTTTTCCGACGCCTCGATGTCCAGCACACCGGCGAGGGACTGCGGCTGGTTGGCCACGATGCCGACCACCTGGCCGTCGAGGCGGGCCAGCGCGCAGATGATGTTCCGCGCCCAGCGCTCGTGGACCTCCAGGTACTCGCCGTCGTCGACGATCTCCTCGATGACCTTGGCCATGTCGTACGGCCGGTTGCCGTCGGCCGGGACCAGGTCGAGGAGCACGTCGCTGCGGCGGTCCGGCGCGTCCGTGGAGTCCGCCCGGGGCGGGTTCTCACGGTTGTTCTGGGGCAGCAGCGAGAGCAGGTAGCGCACCTCGGCGATGCACGTCTCCTCGTCGTCGTACGCGAAGTGGCACACGCCGGAGGTCTCGGCGTGGACGTCCGCGCCGCCGAGGCCGTTCTGGGTGATCTCCTCGCCCGTCACCGCCTTGACCACGTCCGGGCCGGTGATGAACATCTGGGACGTCTCGCGGACCATGAACACGAAGTCCGTCAGGGCGGGCGAGTAGGCCGCGCCGCCCGCGCACGGGCCCAGCATCACGCTGATCTGCGGGATGACGCCGGACGCCTTGGTGTTGCGCTGGAAGATGCCGCCGTAGCCGGCGAGCGCCGAGACGCCCTCCTGGATACGGGCACCCGCGCCGTCGTTCAACGAGACGAGCGGGGCACCCGCGGCGATGGCCATGTCCATGATTTTGTGGATCTTGGTGGCGTGGGCCTCGCCCAGCGCGCCGCCGAAGATGCGGAAGTCATGGGCGTAGACGAAGACCGTGCGGCCCTCCACCGTGCCCCAGCCGGTGATGACACCGTCGGTGTACGGCTTCTTGGACTCCAGGCCGAAGCCCTGGGCCCGGTGCCGGCGCAGTTGCTCGACCTCCCGGAAGGAACCCGGGTCCAGGAGCAGCTCGATGCGCTCCCGGGCGGTCAGCTTGCCCTTGGCGTGCTGCGCCGTGGTCGCCTTCTCGCTGGGGCCGGCCAGCGCCTGCGCACGGATCTCGTGCAGCTCGGCGGTGCGCCCGCGCGCGTCGATCGGCTCACCCGGTGCCTCATCCAAAACGGTCATGTAGCGACCTTACGAAGGACACCGAGGAAAGCGAGCCGTTGACTCCGTACAGTCTCCGGAGCCATTTCCTGGTACCACTGAACAGAACCATCGCGGCATGCAGCCCTTCTGACTGCTCAGAGGGCGTGCGGGTTGTTGGGGTCGCACAAACCCGTCAGGCGAGAGCCACCTCACATCGATGGGTCGCGCATACCATCCCCGGAGTGACACGGACGCTCATTCGGCGTCCCGTCGAGAGGATCTCGACCGAGTCGTCCTTACGCAGCACCCGGCGTACCGGGTGGTCCCAGGTGATCTCCAGCGGCTTGCCCGAGCGCGGCGGCTCACTCACGCAGAGCGTAGCGGTACGGCCCCGGCGACGGAGCAGCACGCTCGCGCCGGCGCCGACGGTGAGCGGGCCTACTGTGCCCGGCTGCCAGAAGTTGGCGGCGGTGAGGCCCAGGGAGCCGACGCGAACGGCCTGGCACGCGCTGTCGTTGGCGAGGACCGACAGCCAGCGGGTGCCCAGGGCGGCCCGGGCCGCCACCTGGTGCCGGCCGGCGCCGGGCATGAGGACGTAGACGTAGGTCGCGTCCGTCGGGTCCGTGCCGTGGTCCAGCCAGAGGGTCTGCCAGCGGCGGGTGCGGCGCTCCGTCGTGCTGGTGGTGTTGATGTCGGCCCAGGCGCCGGTGCGGTCCTCGCGCAGGGTGCGCAGTTCGCCGTACGGCACCACCCAGCCGCCGTGGCCCTCCAGGTGTGCCCAGCCGGGGCCGCGTACGAAGGTCTGGGTGCCGTCCTCTCCCAGGTTGCGGTTGTCGACGACGGTCTCGACGGGGACTGCGTCGGCGCAGGTGATCCCGGCTCCGAGGCAGATCACGGCGTCCGCGGCGCAGAACCACGACTTGCGGGCCTCCAGGGTCGAGCCGAGGCCCTTCAGATGCTGCCCGATCGCCGCGTACTCGCCGTCCGTCGCGCCGCCGACCCACCGCACGTCGGGCCGGGGCTCGCCCCACTCGCCGCCGGCCTTGTCGGGAAGGCGCTTGGTGGAGACCGTCGTACCGGGCAGGCGGTACCAGTCGACGGTCGGCCAGTACCAGTCCGTGTACTGGTCGCCGAGGCCGGGCGCCCACCAGGAGAGCATCCCGGCGCCGGTGTGCCAGCCGCGCGGGTTCTCGCCGTTGCCGCACTCGTAGTGGGCGATGCGGTCACTGGCCATGGCGATGTTCGCGACGAAGCCAGGACGGCGGTGGACGGCCCGGTCCATGGCGGCGAAGAGGTGGTGGCCGACCGGGTCGGGGGCCGCGGCGACCGGCGACTTCGCGACGGCGTGCAGCCGGGCGAGGTCGGCCACCCCGAATTGACGGGCTGTCAGGATCGGTGTGACCGCGTCCCGTTCGATCCAGCCCTTGACACGGCCGTACCAGCGCTCCCGCTCCGCCGCGCTCGCGCCGCCCGCGAGCAGGGCGATGGCGGCGATGATGCCCTGGCCGTGAAAGTGGTCGCTGCGCATCACGTGCCGGTCGTCGCTCTTGAGGTAACCCCGGCTGATGGCGCGGCCGTTGACGCTGTCCATCATCAACCCGTCATGGATCAGCGGGGCGTAGGCGTGCTCGACGCTGTCGAGGACGATCTGCCTGTTCGGGTCGGTCACCTGCCACTCGGACCCGGCGAGCAGGGCGAAGAGGCGGCCGAGGCCGTCGAGGAGGACCTGGCCGTAGGTGCCGGAGTAGGCGACCCAGGTGTGCTGGACGAACGAGCCGTCGGCGTAGAGGCCGTCGCCCTTCGTGACGTACGGGAAGACCGGGGAGAGCGCGTCACGGGCGAGCGCGATCTTCGCCGGGGCCCGGCCGAGGATGCCGCGCAGGGCGACGCTGCGGCACAGGTCGACGCGGTTGGCGCCGGTGGAGGTGCCGGAGTAGTCGGTGAGCATCGCGTCCGGGATGAAGTGGTCGACGGCCGCGCAGGCGGCGCCGATCCGGGCCTCGCCGAGGTGGTCGTACAGGGCGGCCGTGATGTCTGTCAGCAGGCGCGGGCTGCCGATCTGCCATTCCCACCAGTTGCCGTAGCGGGTGGTGGAGGGGTTGTAGACGGTGGCGGAGAGGTGGTCGAGGCCGCGCAGGATGTCGGCGAGGAGCGCGGGGTCGTCGGTGGAGCCGGTGCCCTGCTGGACGTAGGCCTGGGTCATGGTCCACAGGCGGCTGTAGCTCTGGGTGATGCCGGCGGGCGGGTCGTAGGGGTGGCCGGGCCACAGGGAGGTGGGGGTGGGGGCCATGGTGGCCCGGAAGCCGCGGGCGAGGGTGCCGGTCTCGGCCAGGCGCGCGGCGTACGGCTCGACCGCGGGGTCGTATCCCGTGCCGAGGGCGATGTCGAGCCAGCGGAGGCGGAGGGTGTCGTAGGAGTCGGCCGAGGCGGCGCGGGCGGCGGGAGCGGCGGTGGCCAGGAGCGCCGCCGCGAGCAGGACGGCTCGGCGGGTGGGTCTGGTGAGCCCGGTGCGCTGAATGGTCATGTCATGGGCATCTACCACCTCAGAGTAATCACGCCAACACGCGCGGATGATGTTGAATCTCGAACGGAATAGGTCTACGGTCGGTCCCGTTGATGTAGTTCAAGATTAAACATTAGGGCCGCGAGGCCCCCCGACTCCTAAGGAGCACGTCATGGCGAACCCCGACCTGACCACCCTGACCGGCGAGTACACGATCGACGCGGCCCACTCCACCATCGGCTTCACCGTCCGGCACGCCATGGTCACCAACGTCAAGGGCAAGTTCCTCGACTTCGGCGGCTCGCTGCAGCTCGACGGCGCCGACCCGGCCGCGTCCAAGGCGTCGATCGACGTCAAGATGGACAGCATCGACACCGGGTCCGCGGACCGCGACGGGCACCTCAAGAGCGCGGACTTCTTCAAGATCGACGAGTTCCCCACGATGACCTTCCGCTCCACCAAGGCGGAGTCCCTCGGCGGCGACGACTACCGCATCACCGGTGACCTGGAGATCCTCGGCACGACCAAACCGATCACCATCGACCTGGAGTTCAACGGCGCCGCGACGGACCCGTTCGGCAACGAGCGCGTCGGCTTCGAGGGCAAGGCGGAGATCCTGCGCTCGGAGTGGGGTCTCACGTGGAACGCGGCGCTGGAGACGGGGGGCGTGCTGGTCTCCGACAAGATCAAGCTGAACTTCGACATTTCGGCGATCAAGAACGCGTGAGCCTTCTCTGAGGCAACCCCATGGCACGGCGCCGGTGAGTCCGTCACTCACCGGCGCTGTGTCAGTTGGCGCAGGATCGCGGCGACCTGAGCCGCTCGGCTCCGTGGGGTCCGGGCGCGCAGGAGGCCGAGCATGAGCTGGTAGCGCTCGGTCCTGCCCAGTTGCTCGAAGGCCGCCCCGGCCCGGGGGTTGTCCACCAGAGCCGCGGCCAGCTCGTCCGGGACCTCGGCATTGCGCTGCGACTCGTACGCCCCCTCCCACCGCCCGTCCGCCTTCGCGGCGTCCACTTCGGCGAGGCCCGAGGGGCGCATCCTCCCCTCGGCGGTCAGTTCCGCCACCCGCCGGACATTGACCATCGACCAGAGGCTGCCGGGCCGGCGCGGGGTGATCCGCTGTATGTAGTACGACGCGTCGAGTCCCTTGCGCTGCCCCGTGATCCAGCCGTGGCACAGGGCCACGTCGTTGACCTCGGCGGCTGTGACGGAGGGGATGCCGGAGTCCTTCTTGGCGACCCTGACCCAGAGGCCGGGGTGCGGAGCCGGGTGCTCCGCCAGCCAGGTGTCGAGGGCGTCGGCGCAGGCGAAGGCGCGGGGTTCCGGGTCGCGGTGCGGGCTCATGGCTCAAACATAGGGGCGAAGTAGGTCAGGAAATGTCCTCCATCGGCCGGACCGGATCCAGGGTCAGTAGGCGACGCTCGGGTACCAGTCGCCGCGTCCCTTCGGCAGCAGGTCGAGGAGGGGCCATACGGGGGCCAGCAGGTCGATGCCCCGCTCGCCGATGTCGTCGGACATGCGGGGGTGCGCTGAGTAGAAGTGGCGGAGCGTGCCGTCGGCGTCGCGGGTGAACACGGAGACGGTGGAGTCCTGTGCGCCGTCCTTGTCCTCGCTGCCCGTGTCGTACTTGAACGTGCTGTCGCCGCAGCTCAACAGCCGCAGCCGGTGCCAGCCGCGGTCGCGGGCGTGCTGCCGCAGGACGGGCGGATCGGCGGCCGCCGCGATGACGAAGTCGGCATTGCGCGTGACGTGGTGGCCGATGTTGCTGAAACCGTCGATCCACATGGTGCACATCGGGCAGGGGTCGGTATCCGCCTTGCCGTACATGAACTGGTACATGAGCAGCGGCCGTTCGGGGGCGGTGAACAGTTCGCTCAGCCTCACCTCGCGGACGGGTTCGTCGCCGGCGTCGAGATCGGCGGGGCCCTCCAGGAAGACGTAGTCGTCGACGGGCGGCCCCGGCGGGAGCGCGCGCCGCCGGGCGGCGACCTCCTCGCCCTGACGCATCAACTCGACTTCGGCGAGGCGCAGTTCTTCGCGGGCGGCGAGGTACTCGGCGGATTCACCTGGCAGTCGGGTGTGCCGGAACATCGCGTCCTCCCGGGTCGGCTCCCGTCCCCCCGTGCCCCCTCCAGTCTAGGCCGGGGCCCTTGATCGCTCACTTTCGCGCGGCTCCCGGGGCGACGGGCTCACGGCTGCCCTCCGGGTGCCTTCAGGAGGGCAGCCGCCTGGTCGCGGGCGTGCGCGATCGGGTCCGGGAAGGTGTGCAGACCGTGGGCGACGAGCGCTCCCTCGTGCAGCAGCACCAGTGTCCGGCCCATGCGGTCCGCGTCGTCCGGGGCGACGTCCCGGGCGAGACGGGTGAACAGGGCCAGCATCCATTCCTTCTGCCCGGCGATGACCGGGTAGGCCGGGTGGGCGGGGTCGCTGATCTCGGCATGCGCGTTGACCATGCTGCACCCCTTGGAGCCGTATTCCGCCGACCACGCGCGCGAGGCGTCGAACACCGCCAGGACGCGCGCCTGCGGTGTCGCGTGCGTCGCGTCGGGGTGGTCGTCGAGGTACTGGGCGAGGAAGGCCCGCCAGCGCTCGTCGCGGCCGGTCAGGTACTCCACGACGATCCGCTCCTTGGAGCCGAAGCGGTCGTAGAGGGTCTTCTTGGTCACCCCCGCCTCCGCCGCGATGAGATCCACGCCCACGGCGTGGATGCCGCGCTCGTAGAACAGCCGCTCGGCGGCTTCCAGGATGCGTCGTGCGGCACGCGTCATCGTGACGCGCTGCGGCTGCTGCTCTGCAATGCCCATGGCACCCGAGTATACCGATCTGTATAGTTTCTGATGCGAGCAAGGTATACCGATCTGTCTACTGGATGTGGTTGGCGTGAACGCCCTACTGTCCATCGCCTTCGTCCTCAGCTGGAGCTCCGGGTTCATCGGGGCCAAACTCGGCGCCGGGAGCGCGTCCGCGGTGACGATCCTGATGTGGCGGTTCCTGCCGCTCGCCGTGATCCTGGTCGTCGTGGCCGCGGTACTGGGCCGCGCGTCGTGGCGGGGGCTCACCCGGCGGGACATCACGCGACAGGCCGTGATCGGCACGCTGTCGCAGAGCGGCTATCTGCTCACCGTCTACTACGCCATCCAGCTCGGCGTCTCCAGTGGCACCACGGCCCTGATCGACGGCGTCCAGCCCCTGGTCGCCGGTGCGCTGGCCGGGCCACTGCTGCGGCAGTACGTCTCACGCCGGCAGTGGCTCGGGCTGTGCCTCGGGGTGAGCGGCGTCCTCATCGTCACGACGGCCGACGCCGCGGCGGCGACCGGCGTTGCCGCGTGGGCCTATCTCGTCCCGTTCCTCGGCATGCTCTCGCTGGTGGCGGCCACGTTCCTCGAAAGCCGCTCCCGTACGCCCGTTCCGCCCGCGGTGGCGCTCACCGTCCACTGCGCCACCAGCGCCGTACTGTTCACTGCGTTCGCCCTGAGCACCGGAGCGGCCGTACCGCCCGCCGAGGCCGGCTTCTGGGCCGCGATCGGCTGGCTCGTGGTGCTGTCCACGTTCGGCGGGTACGGGCTGTACTGGATGATCCTGCGGCGCTCCGGAGTCACCAGGGTCAACACCCTCATGTTCCTCATGGCGCCGGTCACGGCGGTGTGGGGGGCGTTCATGTTCGGCGAGCCGTTCGGTGCGCAGACCGCGATCGGCCTGGTCGTCGGCCTTGCCGCCGTCGTCATCGTGCACCGCGGGGGCGGCACTTCCCGTGCGCGTGCCATCCGGCCGCGCCCGAAAACCGGTGGCTCTCCTCAGCAGGTCCCGCATACCCTGCCCGCGTGTCCAGCCCCGAAGCCTCCAGACTCCGGCCACCGGCTCTCCGGTGGCTGCTCGTGATGTCCCTCTGATCAGCGTTCGCTTCCGCTTCCGGGCTCACTCCGCTACCGGACGGCCGTTCGACGTGCCGTTTTCGTCTTCACCTTCGAGTTCGGGTTGCGGAGTTTCTTCATGCCGTTCGCTCTTTTCCTGCTGGGCGTCGCCGTGTTCGCGCAGGGGACGTCCGAGTTCATGCTGTCCGGGCTGGTGCCGGACATCGCCCGGGACCTGGGGGTCTCGGTGCCCGCGGCCGGGGCGCTCACCTCGGCCTTCGCCGTGGGGATGGTGGTCGGGGCGCCGCTCATGGCCGCCCTCGCACGACGGTGGTCGCGGCGCGGGGCCCTGCTGGGGTTTCTGGGGGTCTTCCTCGCCGTCCATGTCGTGGGCGCGGTGACCGACAGCTTCGCGGTGCTGGTCGTGACCCGGGTCGTCGGGGCGCTCGCCAATGCCGGGTTCTTGGCCGTGGCCCTCGTCACGGCCGTGGCGCTGGTCGAGCCGGAGGCCAAGGGGCGGGCCACGTCGACACTGCTCGGCGGGGTCACGTCGGCCTGTGTCGTGGGGGTTCCGGCGGGGGCGCTGCTCGGTCAACTCTGGGGCTGGCGTGCGGCGTTCTGGGCCGTCGCCCTGGTGTCCCTGCCCGCTGTGGTGGCCGTGGCGCGATCCGTGCCCGGCGGTGCGGGCGCCTCGGAACGTCCCGCGCTGCGGGGTGAACTGCGTGCGCTGCGAAGCCCCCGGCTCCGGCTGACGCTGCTCCTGGGCGCCCTCGTGAACGGGGCGACCTTCTGCACCTTCACCTATCTCGCACCCCTGGTCACCAACGTGACGGGGCTGGCGGACGGGTGGGTGCCCGTCGTGCTCGCGCTGTTCGGCGCGGGGTCGTTCGTGGGGGTCGGCGTCGGGGGGCGGTTCGCCGACCGGTGGCCCCGTGCGGTGCTGGTCGGGGGCGGCGGCGTCCTGTGCCTCGGGTGGGGCGCCCTCGCCCTCGGCGCCGGGACGCCGGCCGTGGCGCTCGGGCTCGTCCTCGTGCAGGGCGCCCTGTCCTTCGGGGTCGGGTCCACACTCGTCTCCCAGGCCCTGTACGCCGCCCCCGGCGCTCCCACCCTGTCCGGCGGCTTCGCGACGGCCGCGTTCAACGTGGGCGCGGCGCTGGGCCCTTGGCTCGGCGGTACGGCCATCGGGGCCGGCCTCGGATACCGGGCACCGGTGTGGGTCAGCGCCGGGCTGGTCGCGCTGACGCTGGTGGTGGCGGGGGCGGCGAACGGCCCGGCCCTGCGGCGGGAACGGGGTGCGGAGGGCAGTCGCACCGGGGCATCCTCGCCGGCCTGACCGACAGGTCGGCGTCGCCGGTACGAGGCCGAAGCGGGGGGCCTCCGGGCAGCTGCCGCTGCTCAGGTCCGATGGCGTGAGCGGGCATCGGCGGGTCGCCGTTCGCGGCGGATGAGGACCCGGGGGGCGGGTTGCCAGGCCCGGCGTTGTAATCCGGGCGCGGACGGGAGCCGTACCCGGGACCCTCGCCGACAAGACCACCACGGCGTCCCGCCCCGACCGGCGGTCCGCGTCGCCGTGCACGAAGCCGAGACGGGGTACCTCCAGGCGCCTGCCGCTGCTCGCGCCCAAGGGCGTGAAGCAGGCATCAGCGGGAAAACCGCCCGCGACGTGTCAGCGCCCGGAGGGGCAGGCCGCCACGCCCGGTGGCGAAACCCGGGCGCGGGCGGGAACCGTACCCGGGCATCATCGTCGGCATGACCGACTCGCCCCGCCCCGCGCTCGCATGGGTTGCCCTCTCCTCGTACGAGGTCGAGAAGCCGCTCCTGCACCCCCTGGCCGCCCTGCGCGCCTGACTGCGGGAGCGCGGCATCGACTGGATGCCGTTCGAGGCGGGTGAGGTCCGCTGGGACCGCGTGTGCGCGCCGGGGGCCGACGGGCACTGGCGGGCGTGGATCACGGTCCATGCCGCCGCCGGTGCCCTGTGGCGGCTCGGCCTGCATCCCGGTCAGCCGACCTCCGTCGTCAACGGGCCGTCCCCGCCCGGCTGGTGGCATGCCGCCGGGGAGCGGTACGCACGTGCGACGAGGGCTCGGGCGGGAGCCTCGGGGCCTGAGCAGGCGTGGCCGGAACAGGCCGGGCCCTGAACCCGGCGTGGCTGGAATTGGCCCCTTGTGGGGGCGGTCACAGGATTCCCATAATCCAGCAAAGGAATTGACCGGCGCATGTCAGCAGATGGTCACTCCCCCTTGCTTGGCATGCCCCCTACATTTCAGTGCTCTCTCCACGTTCGTATGTCCAACCCCCCACGGAAGGCATCACGTTGAAGAAGCTCCTCACCGCCCTCAAGAGATGCGCGGTCCTCGGTGCCGCCGCTCTCGCGATCGTCAGCCTTCAGCCCGTCTCGGCCGCGCAGGCCGCAGACTCGCGCGTCGTCGGCGGAACCCGTGCCTCGCAGGGCGAGTTCCCGTTCATGGTCCGGCTCTCCATGGGCTGTGGCGGCGCGCTCTACACCCAGCAGATCGTGCTCACCGCCGCGCACTGTGTGGGCGCGACCGGCCCCAACACCAGCATCACCGCCACCGCCGGCGTCGTGGACCTGCAGTCCACCAGCGGCCGCGTCCAGGTCCGCTCCACGTACGTGTACCGCGCCCCCGGCTACAACGGCGACGGCAAGGACTGGGCGCTCATCAAGCTCGCCCAGCCGATCAACCTGCCGACGCTGAAGATCGCCACGACCACGCAGTACAACACCGGCACCTTCACCGTGGCCGGCTGGGGCGCGGCCCGTGAGGGCGGTGCCCAGCAGCGCTACATGCTCAAGGCCAACGTGCCGTTCGTCAGCGACGCCCAGTGCCGCTCCTACAGCGGCTACAGCGGCCTCATCGCCAACGAGGAGATCTGCGCCGGCTTCCCGTCCGGTGGCGTCGACACCTGCCAGGGCGACTCCGGCGGCCCGATGTTCCGCCGCGACGCGAGCAACGCCTGGATCCAGGTCGGCATCGTCAGCTGGGGCATAGGCTGCGCCCGCCCGAACGCCCCCGGCGTCTACACCGAGGTCTCCACCTTCGCGTCGGCGATCGCCTCCGCGGCGTCGTCTCTGTGACCTCCCCGCACTTCTGAGCTTGCCGCACCAAGGGCCCGGTGTCTTCGACGCCGGGCCCTTGCCACGCCGCACGTGCCTCGCTCACCCCGTTTCGGCCGCCACCCCGACCGGTGCGGCCCGGAACCTCGCCCGGTACGCGCTCGGCGTCGTGGCGTGCCGGCGGCGGAACGCCCGGATGAGGGTGTCCACCGTGCCGAAGCCGCAGACCGTGGCCACCCGCTCCAGCGTCGCGTCGGTGGTCTCCAGCAGGTTGCCGGCCAACTCGACCCGCGCCGACTCGATGTAGGCGTGCGGCGTCATGCCGAGTTCGGACTTGAAGATGCGGGTCAGCTGGCGGTCACTGACATGCGCGTACGCAGCCAGGTCCGGGACCGTGAGGCGCTGGTCGATGTTCCTCAGGATGTGATGCCGGAGGTCCTCGACGCGCCGGGTCGTGGACACCGGCTCCAACGGCACACTGAACTGGGACTGCCCGCCGGGCCGCTTGAGGTACATCACGAGTTGGCGGGCGACGCGCAGCGCGACCTGCTCGCCGAAGTCCTCCGCGACCAGGGCCAGGGACAGGTCCAGGCAGGCGCTGATCCCCGCGCCGGTCCAGATCTCGCCCTCCTCGCGGATGAAGATCGGATCCGGGTCGACCCGCACCGCCGGATGGTCGGCGGCGAGTCGCTGCGCTGTCGACCAGTGCGTGGTGGCGCGCTTGCCGTCGAGGAGCCCCGCCGCGGCGAGGATGTGCGCGCCGACGCACACCGAGGCGACCCGTCGGGTACGGCCCGCCAGCGCCTTCACCCAGGCCACCGTGCCGGGGTCGGTGACGGGGTGGACGCGGCGTTCGCCGTCCACCTCCACGGAGCCGGGGACCAGGAGCGTGTCGATGGCCCGCTCGGCGACTTCGTGGAAGGTGGCATCGGGCAGGATCCGCACGCCCGCCGCCGTCGTCACCGGTGCGGTCGTCTCGGCGGTCAGGACGACCTCGTAGCCGGCACCCCCGGTGGTTTCGTGCGGGACGAGGGAGAACACCTCCGGCGGGCCGGTGACGTCGAGGAGGTCGACGCCCTCGAACAACACGATCACGATCAACCGGTTCACGGCCCCCACCCTGTACCCCCTGTCTCGCGCGCGCACGCGGGTGTCGGTTTCTGCGAACAGCGCGTCATTGCCGACAGTCCGGTGCGGGCCATAGCGTCGCATACGTGTTCAACAGGCTGTTGAGCAGCGGTTCGACTCGTTCAACGAGCCCTCGGAACCTCAAGTCCCCCAACCCCTGGAGAAGTCCTGTGGCCAGCAAGACGCTGCGCGAACTCGGCGGTGCCGACGACACCCCTGCGGCCCTCGCGTCCTCGACGCTGATCCTCGTCGACTACCAGAACACCTACACCCGCGGTGCGATGGAACTCGACGGCTGGCAGCCGGCCCTCGAAGTGGCGTCGGATCTGCTGTCCCGGGCCCGCGAGGCGGGAGCCGCGGTCATCCACGTCCAGCACGACGACGGCGAGGGTTCGCTGTACGACATCCGCACGGAGATCGGCCGGATACACCCCGCCGTCGCGCCCGTCGAGGGCGAGTCCGTGGTCGTCAAGCGGGCCCCGGACTCCTTCCACGGGACCGACCTCGGCAAGCTCGTGGACGAGGCGGGGAACGAGACCGTGATCGTCGCCGGGTTCATGACCCACATGTGCATCGCGTACACGACGGCGTCCGCGGCCCTGCGCGGCAACAAGCCGACCGTGCCCGCGGACGCGTGCGCCACCCGGTCGATCGTGGATGTCTCCGCCGACGAGCTGCACCGAAGTGCGCTGGCGGCCATCGCCGACGCGTACGGCGTCGTCGTCGCGTCCGGACGGGAGCTGGCCTGACACGGCGCCGACCGGGCTCGCGTCCGGCTCCTCGATAGCGGCGGAAGGCGAGGGTCCCGGAAGGCGAGAATCCTCAGAACCCGCCGCCGTCGAACCCTCCTCCCCCGCCGAAGTCCCCGCCGCCGAATCCGCCCCCGAAGTCCCCGCTGTCGAAGTCCGCGCCGGAGACGTCGCCGCCCTCGTAGCCGCCACCGCCGTAGCCGTAGCCCGCTCCGTAGTCGGCTGCGTAGGCGGGCGTGGCCATCATGCTGCCGAGCAGGGTGCCGATGAGGAGGCCGGGGAGGATGCCGCCGCCGAAGTAGCCGCCTGCCCAGGGTCCGTAGGCCGGGCCGGCGTCCCAGTACGGGCGGCGGCCGTGCTCGGTGTCGACCTCGCGGATGACGGGGTCGCGGCCCTCGGAGAGGCGGGTTCGGTCGGCCGCGCAGACCGGGACCTCGCGGGCGGTGCCGCCGGGTGGGGTCCAGGTCTCGTCGGCCACCGCCGGGCCGTGCCGCGGGTCGAAGAAGCACGGCGGCCGGCGTTCCGGAAGGGGCCGGTGCTCCCGGCGGGCGGCCAGCTGCGTGAGGGAGAAGCGGCCGTCCGCCAGGGCCTGGGTGACGGCCTTGACGTCCTCCGGTTTGCGGGCGGAGTCCATCAGCCGTTTCGCCTTTTCGTAGGCGTCCAGGGCGCTCTCGTAGTCCGCGCGCATCGCGTCGTCGGCGCCGGGTTCGCCCGGGTGGAAGTCCAGCCGGTCCAGTTCCTCACCGAAGGCGGTGATGTCCTCGTCGACCACCACCCGCAGCTTCTCCAGCGCCGCCCGCTGCTCCGCCTCGTGACGCTGTCGCTTGCGCTTGACCAGCGTGTACGCGCCCGCGCCGCCCGCCGCCAGCACCGCGCCGACGGCGATCAGAGTACCGGCGTCCACGCCGTCGCCGCCCCCGCCGTCGCCCCAACTGGCCGGTGCCGTGCCGTCCACGTTGCGCAGCGCCGAATCGACGAAGTCGTTCAGCTGGGCCTTGGGATCGCCGGCGCTCTGCACCGAGGAGACCAGGTTGTCCACCGCTTGCCTGGACATCACCGAGGAGTCGGCCGCCGCGTCGAACCGGTCACCGACACGGACGCCGTACAGGCCCGTCACACCGGTTTCCGTGCGGAGGTTCAGCAGCAGGTTCCTGGTCGGCTGATCGGCCGGCAGGACGGCGATGAAGACCGGTTTGTCGGCGTCCTTGATTTTGTCGGCGAGCGCTTCCGCGTCGGCCGACGACAGCTGGTCCGAGGCTGCGGGATCCACGTAGACGGGATCATCGCGCAGCGCCTCGGCAACCCGGGAAACATCCGTGGCCGCATGTGCGCCGGGCGGGCCGGTCACGAGCACCGCCGCGGTCGCGGCGACCGGCACGATCAGCAAGCGCATGAGTCCCCGGAAGAGCGGAGTCCTCATACCCTCGACGCTACCTGATGGGACGGGCAAAGGCGCCGATCCAGGTGGCCGGATTCCCACCGGGACCGGCGCCCCACGGCAGCCGCCGCGTGCCGTACGGCGGCTCAGGCCGCGCGGCACGTGGCGCTCGGCCCTCCACCGCCGCCTCGTACCGGCCCGTCGGCAGCAGACGATCGGCCTCGGCGACGGGCTTCGCCACTGCCTCGGTGATCCCCGCGCCGCCGGGGTCCCTCTATGACTTACCTCACGCCTTGAGTTAAGCCGGGGAGTCGAATGACGTCAAGACTTCACGTCAGAGCCGGTGTGCACTCAACTCCTGGCCGGAGCAGTGCCGTTGTCCCTTCACCTCATGAACGCGCGACCCCTTGACGCACATACGAAGCCGTCATTTACTCACGCCTCGCACGCCCCCATCCCCCACCGCCAGAAGGGCGGCGCTCCATGAGGAGATCCACTCGATCCGCGCGATCCTCTCGGTCCACCCGGACGCTCGGGCTGCTTCTCGCCGGGCTCGTCACCACGGCCGGCTTCACGGCGGCCACACCCGCGCAGGCCGCCGGCGAACAGGTCACCGCCTGGCTGACCACGACGGACGACAGCGGCGGACGCCATGTGACCCGCGGTCTCCAGCCGCAGACTCCGTTCGCCTTCCAGGCCGGGTCCGGCGGCAGCGGCGAGAACATCACCGTCGACGAGAACACCCGCTACCAGTCCTTCACCGGCGGCGGCGCGTCCTTCACGGACACCGCGGCCTGGCTGATGGACGGAAGCGGCGCGCTGTCGCCGGCCACGAAGGACGACACGATGCGCAAGCTGTTCTCCCCGACGGAGGGCATCGGGCTGTCGTTCCTGCGCAATCCCATGGGCGGCTCGGACCTCGCCCGCTTCGGCTACACCTACGACGACATGCCGGCCGGGCAGACCGACCCGGACCTCTCCGAGTTCTCGATCGCCCACGATCTCCAGGACGTCGTGCCGCTGACGAAGCAGGCACGTCAGCTCAACCCGGGGCTCACCGTGATGGCCTCGCCGTGGACGGCGCCGGCCTGGATGAAGGACGGCGGGCAGCTCAACGGGGGCTGGCTGAAGGCGGAGCACTACGGGGCGTACGCCTCCTACTTCGTGAAGTACGTGCAGGCCTACCAGGCCCAGGGCATCCCGATCTCGTACGTCACCGCCCAGAACGAGCCGACCTGCTGCTCGGGCTATCCGTCGATGAGCTGGAACGCGAGCGGGCTGGCGTACTTCACGAAGAACGAGCTGCTGCCGAAGCTCCAGAACGCCGGGCTGTCGACGAAGGTCCTGGCGCACGACTGGAACTGGGACACCTACGACGCCTACGCCGCGCAGACGGTCGACGACGCGGCGGTCCGCAACCACCCGAACTTCGGCGGGATCGCCTGGCACGGCTACGGCGGTGACGTGGCCAAGCAGACGCAGGTGCACAACCGGTATCCGCAGCTGGACGCCTTCGGCACCGAGCACTCGGGCGGCACCTGGATCGCGAACCAGCAGCGCGAGGACATGATGAACATCATCGACTACACCCGGAACTGGGCGAAGTCGGTGACCAAGTGGTCGCTCGCGCTGGACCAGAACCGGGGACCGCACAACGGCGGCTGCGGGACCTGCGACGGGCTGATCACCGTCCACAACGGGGACTCCCGGCACGGGCAGGTCGACTACACCGTCGAGTACTACACGATGGGCCATCTGACGAAGTTCGTGAAGCCGGGCGCCCAGCGCATCGCGTCCACGGCGTCGTCGTCGGTGCCGAACGTGGCGTGGCGCAACCCCGACGGGTCGAAGGCGCTGATCGCGTACAACGATGCGTCGAGTGCGAAGACCGTGACGATCAACTGGGGTTCGCAGCACGCCACGTACTCGCTGCCCGGCAAGACGTCGGCGACGTTCACCTGGTCGGGCACCCAGACCGAGGGCCCGTCACAGTCGGGGGCGCTGGTGGGTCTCGCCGGCAAGTGCCTTGATGTGGCGGGGGGTTCGTCGGCCGACGGTACGGCCGTGCAGCTCTACGACTGCAACGGCTCGACCGCCCAGCGGTGGACCGTGCAGGCGGACGGGTCGGTGCGGGCGCTGGGCAAGTGCCTGGACGTCACGTCCGGCGCGACCGCGAACGGCGCGAAGGTCCAGCTGTACGGCTGCAACGGGTCGGGGGCGCAGCAGTGGTCGTACAACGCGACGACGGGCGACCTGGTCAACCGCGCCGCGGACAAGTGCCTCGACGTGACGGACAACTCCTCGGCGAACGGGGCCCGCGCGCAGATCTGGAGCTGCACGGGCGCCGCGAACCAGAAGTGGCGTCTGCAGTAGGGGGCCGGCTCAGGCGAACGGCTCGCCGATGCCCAGCAGGTTGCCCTCGCTGTCGTGGAACCAGGCGGCGCGCTCCCCGCGGAAGCCCTTGCTCGGGTAGTGGCCCTCGACTTCGGCGATGCCGTTCGTCGTGCGCAGCCCGGGCACGTCGACGTCCTCGAACTCCACGCCGCGCCGCCCGAGTTCCGCGACGACCGCCTCGACGTCCTCGACCTGCCACCCCATCTGGGTGAACGTGCCGGGGGAGGCTCCGGTCGACTGGTACACGGCGAACTCCGTGCCGCCGCACCGGTACAGCAGCCCGCCAGGCCGTTCGTCGACCGGGTCCAGACCGAGCTTGTCGGAGTAGAAGCGCCGGGCCCGCTCCAGGTCCTGGGCGGGCAGCCGGGTCGCCACCTGGCCCCGGGCGAGGAAGTGCCGGGCGTCGGTGTCCTTGTCGTCCATGGCTCCACTGTGCCGTGGACGGCAGGCCCGGGGGAGGCGGCGAGGTCCGTTCGGCCTACTCGGCCGGGGTCACCCCGGCCCGCAGCAGCCCGTACGTGTACGCGTCCTCCAGCGCCTGCCAGGACGCCGCGATCACGTTCTCGGCGACGCCGACCGTGGACCACTCCCCCGCCCCGTCGGACGTGGAGATCAGGACGCGGGTCGTGGACTGGGTGCCGTGCACGCCTTCCAGGATGCGGACCTTGTAGTCGACGAGGTCCAGCTTGGCGAGCTGGGGGTAGATCTTCTCCAGGGCCACCCGCAGGGCGCGGTCGAGGGCGTTGACCGGGCCGTTGCCCTCCGCCGTGGCGACGATGCGCTCGCCCTTGGCGAAGAGCTTGACCGTGGCCTCGTTGGCGTGGCTGCCGTCGGGGCGGTCCTCGACGATCGCGCGCCAGGACTCGACCTGGAAGTACTTCAGCGGCTTGCCCTCGACCTCGGTGCGGAGCAGGAGTTCGAAGCTGGCGTCGGCGGCCTCGTACGTGTAGCCCTTGAGCTCGCGCTCCTTCACCCGCTCGACCACCCGGCCGACCAGCTCCCGGTCGCCGCCGAGGTCGATGCCGAGTTCCTTGCCCTTGAGCTCGATCGAGGCGCGGCCGGCCATGTCGGAGACCAGCATCCGCATGGTGTTGCCGACCTGCTCGGGGTCGATGTGCTGGTACAGGTCCGGGTCGACCTTGATCGCGGAGGCGTGCAGGCCGGCCTTGTGCGCGAAGGCGGAGACGCCGACGTACGGCTGGTGGGTGGAGGGGGTGAGGTTCACGACCTCGGCGATCGCGTGCGAGATGCGGGTCATCTCGCGGAGGTGGCCGTCGGGCAGGACCTTCTTGCCGTACTTCAGCTCCAGAGCCGCCACCACCGGGAACAGGTTGGCGTTGCCGACCCGCTCGCCGTAGCCGTTGGCCGTGCACTGGACGTGGGTGGCGCCCGCGTCGACGGCCGCGAGGGTGTTGGCGACCGCGCAGCCGGTGTCGTCCTGGGCGTGGATGCCGAGCCGGGCGCCGGTGTCGGCGAGGACGGTGGAGACGACCGCCTGGACCTGGGCGGGGAGCATGCCGCCGTTGGTGTCGCAGAGGATCACGACGTCGGCGCCGGCCTCCGAGGCCGTACGGACGACGGATTTCGCGTACTCGGGGTTGGCGCGGTAGCCGTCGAAGAAGTGCTCGCAGTCGACGAAGACGCGGCGGCCCTGCTCGCGCAGGTACGACACGGTGTCGCGGACCATCTCCAGGTTCTCGTCCAGGGTGGTGCGCAGGGCGAGCTCGACGTGCCGGTCGTGGGACTTGGCGACGAGAGTGATCACCGGGGCGCCGGACTCCAGGAGCGCGTTGACCTGCGGGTCCTCGGACGCCTTGCCGCCCGCGCGGCGGGTGGCGCCGAAGGCGACCAGCTGGGCGTGCCTGAAGGCGATCTCCTGCTGGGCGCGCGCGAAGAACTCGGTGTCGCGGGGGTTGGCGCCGGGCCAGCCGCCCTCGATGAAGCCCACGCCGAAGTCGTCCAGGTGACGGGCGATGGCCAGCTTGTCGGCGACGGTGAGGTTGATGCCCTCCCGCTGGGCGCCGTCGCGCAGGGTGGTGTCGAAGACGTGGAACGAGTCGTCGAGCTCGCTGGTTACCGACATGGTCGTAAGGCTCCTGTATTGGATCTCGGTCTACCGGAATGACCGGCTCCACCGTCCCCACCTATGGTCCCTCACGCTCTCCGCCCGGCTGCGGGTGGGCCGGGAAACAGAAAAACCTCTCGCGGGTGCGAGAGGTCTGCGCGCGGGTCGAGGACGACGGTGTCCACCCGTACCTGGTCGTACGTTGTGGTCACTGCGGACCGGCGCGCCTGCTGCCAATAATCATGGCGAACGAGAGCACGGGGGCAGTCTGGCACAAGTCGCCCCCGTGCTCACCGTCCGTCTCAGGATGCGAGCACTGTGCTGATCACCGCAGGTGGCGGACGTAGACGTGCGTGGTGTCGGTGGTGTCGTCCGGCACCAGGTCTGCGCCCCGGCTGCTGAAGGCGACCGTGCGGCCGTGCCGGTCGATCACCGGGTACTCCGCGTAGTCGGCGCTCGGGCCGCCCTGTGCCGCGGCGCTCACGAGTTCCGTGCGTCCGGTGCGCAGGTCGCGCACGTACACCTGACGTGCGGTGTTCGGGGCTGCCGAGCCGAACGCGAGGTACCTGCTGTCCGCGCTGAGCCGGGCGAAGCCGGTGTAGGCGGCCGGGTCGGCGGCGTCGATGCGGCGCAGGTCCCCCGTCTTCAGATCACGGACGAAGACGTTGTGGGTGCCGTTGGTGTCGCCCGACGTCAGCTTCGAGTCCAGCGAGTTGAACACCGCGTACCGGCCGTCGGCGCTGACCTGCGGGTACTCGGTGTGCCCGTCGGACACCGCGCCGTCCGGCGCCTTGTCGACCTGGGTCAGTTCGCCGCCGCGCACGTCACGGACGTAGGCGTCGCTCCAGTCGCCCCGGGTGGGGTACGGCACGAAGAACTGGTAGCCGACCTTGTTGCCGTCCGCGCTGATGGTCGGCTGGGTCGCGGCGGACTTCCAGGCCGCCTCGCCGGGGACCTGGCTGATGCGGACCCGCTCGCCGGTGACGCGGTCGACGCGGTAGACCCGGTTCGACCGGTCGCCCTCCGGCCCCGCGTCGCCGGTGTGCAGGGCGACGAAGGCGACGTAGCGGCCGTCGGCGCTGAGCGCGGGCATGCTGGCTGCGCTGTAGCCCGTGTCGACGGCGTCGTCGATCCGCTGGAGGGCGCCGGTCCGCAGGTCCTTGACGAAGATGTGGTTGTCGGCGGTGTTGTAGGTGGGGTTGGAGGTGAACGCCAGGTACCGGCCGTCGGCGCTCAGCGATACGTCCAGGACGTTGGCGTCCCCCGGGATGCCGTCCGCCGCAGTGCTCGCCAGCCGGGTGACCCCGGTCCTCAGGTCGCGCACGAACGCGTCGGCGACGCCGTTGGAGTCGCCCGCGACGAGGTTGTCGGCGTCGGAGACGAAGGCCAGATAGCGGCCGTCGGCGCTCAGGCTCTGCCCGTGGGAGCCACGGTTGCCGTCCGTGCCGTCCGGGGCCACGCTCGCCTTCTCGGTGTACGGCGCCCTGGGCGCGGCGCCCGCCGACGTCCCCGACAGCGTCGCCGTCGCGGCGGCCAGGGCGATGGCGAGCGCGACAACTCGCTTGGTGCTGTGCATGGTTGTTCCCCCGTTGATGGTCGTTGTCATTGAACTGTCCGCAGGAAGACGTCCGGCACCCCGTTGGTGTCCCCCTCCACCAGATCGGGTGACGCCGACTCGAATGCGACGACGGTGCCGTCGGCGTTGACGGAGGGGTGCCGGGCCGGGAGGTCGTTGCGGCCGCCCCAGCGGTCGACGCTGAGCAACTGCCTTTTCCCGGTGGCGAGTTCGAGCAGAATTACGGCGTCTCGCGAGGTGTACGCAAGGTGTGTACCGCTTCCGGAGAGCGAGGGCTCGGCGCCCCTGACCCGAGTCGTCGTCCCCGCGTCGAGGTCACGGACGTGGATCTCGTCGCCCTGCTGGAAGGCGACCCGGCGGCCGTCCTCGCTCAGGGAAGGAGCTGAGGCGCCTTCGTCTCCGGCCTGCTCCAGGGCGCCCGTGTCCAGGTCGCGGACCTGGATGGCGCCGCCCTGCTCGAAGGCGATGTACCGGCCGTCGTAGCTGATGGACGGGTTGCCCGCCGCCTCGCCCGTGGGCGCGCTGACGACGTCGGTGGTGCCGCCGTTGAAGCGGAAGCGGTAGACGCGGGATTGCGGGTGCGGGTCGGCGTCGGTCGCGGGCAGCGTGGCGGCGTAGGTGATCCACTGGCAGCTGGGGTCCACCGCGGGCTGTCCCATCCAGGTGAAGCGGACGCCCTGGTAGGAGCCCAGACTGGTCAGCTTGCCGACCGAGCGGTTGCGGACGTGGACGCCCGGTCCGCCGTCGGGGTCGTAAGGAGCCGCGTAGCCGACCATGCGTCCGCTGGAGCACGGCGTGCCCTCGGACGACGGCTTCTGTGAACTGGAGTTGACCTGGCCGATGCCACCCGCCGCGCTGACGAAGACGTCGTCGTCCGACGTGAAGGCGACGACCTTGTCCGCCCCCATCACCGGGTCGTACGACGCCCCGGGCCGCTGCTGTCCGTCCCGCGTCATGCTGATCCGCTCGGTGACGGACGGCATCGGGGCAGGGTTCTGCCGGAGCTCGCCCGAGAAGACGAACACGTCCGACTCCGCGTTGGTGTCGCGCGGCACCAGGTGGGAAGCCGTCGAACTGAACGCCACCGCACGCCCCTTGTCGGCCAGCGCTCCCTCCGTCACCTGGGCGCTCGACGGGAGGGCGGCCCCGCGCAGCCCCGTCCGCAGATCGCGTACACGGGTGCCGTCCGCGCCTGAGACGACGGCGTACCGGCCGTCCGCCGTGGCGGAGGACGTCGTCCCCTCGGCCACCCGGCGCGAGGTACCCGTGCGGAGGTCGTGGACGTAGAGGCCGCCCTCCGCTTCGAGGAGGACGCTACGGCCGTCCGCCGTGATGCGGACCAGGAAGGCGGCGCCGAGGCCCGTGTCGACCTGGGTCCGCTCGCCCGTGGCCCGGTCCTTGACGAAGACGTCGGCCGGATCCTCCTCGGAGCCGCTGCGGACCGAGTAGGCGACCCGTTCGCCGTCGCCGCTGACCGAGGCCCCGGGCTTGTCGCCCTCCTCGGCCGGTGAGATCAGCTCGTCGGTGCCGGTGGCCGTGTCGCGGACGTACAGCAGCCGGAAGTTCTCGGAGCCGTTGCGGTTGCCGATGGTGTACGCGACGTGCGTGCCGTCCGGGCTGATGGACTGCACGCGCCCCAACTCGTTGGAGCCGGGCGGGTTCTCGGGCCACAGCCGCTCCGAACGCCCGGTGGCGCGGTCGTACAGGTAGGGCGCGAGGAACCGGGTGCCCGCGGAGAAGGCGATGCGGCTCCCGTCGTCGCTCGGCATCGGCGTGCCGTACGTGTAGCCGCTGCCGAGGTCGATCCTGGTGACCCCGCCGCCGGTCAGGTCCTTCACGAGCAGGCACGGGGTGAAGTGCGCGCAGCTGAAGCTCGGCGCGGTGGAGACGAACGCGGCATGGCGGCCGTCGGCGCTGAGCGCGGCGTCGTTCGAGGGGCCGTCGGCCTGGGTGCCGTCGGCTGCCGTGCTGACGCGTTCGACGCGCGGTGGGTGGGGCGCCGCGGCGGCGCTCGGGACCGCCGTCCCGGCGAGCGCGAGCAGCAGCGCCGCGCCTAACGAGGCTCTGGACACACGTGCGACTCCGGACATGTTCCCCCCTGTGGTCCCCGCCGACGCTTCACCCCCGGCCCCCGCCGGGAGTTCGCAACGAGGCAAACGCATCACCGGCCACAGGGTCAATCGGTCTTATTGCGTACAACCCGGGCGGGAGGTCAGGCGTCCGCGAGGAGGCCCTCGTCCAGGAACTCCCGTACGTGGCCGAGAATCGTCCCCCGGTCCGTGCCCCGCAGCCCGATGGCCACATGGATGGAGAAGCCGTCCAGCAGGGCCCGCAGGCGGGCGGCGAATCGGTCCGGGTCGACCGCTCGGAACTCGCCTCTCGACACCCCCTCCGCCAGCAGCGCCACCAGGTCCCGGTGCCAGGCCCCCTCGATCGCGGCCTGACGGTCGCGGGCGTCGTCGTCGGCGTTCTGCGAACGGTTCCAGACCTCCAGCCACAGCGTCCAGTGGGGGTCGCGGTGGCCGTCGGGGACGTACAGGTCGACGTATGCGTCGAGGCGTTCGCGGGCGGAGGCGGTCCGGGTGAGCAGCCGCCCGCGCTCGGCGCCGAGCCGGCCCTCGCTCCACTCCAGGGTCCGCAGCAGCAACTCGTCCTTGGAGTGGAAGTAGTAAAGGAGATGGCCGCTGCTCATGCCGACCTCACGGCCGAGGGCGGCCATGGTGAGCTTCTCCAGGCCGCGTTCGGCGATCATCTCCATGGCGGCGGCGAGGACGTCCTCGCGGGGCGGGGCGGGGGTACGGCGCCGGACGGGGGTCACGCTACGGCCTCCATGCGGACGGCGTCCGGGACGAGGCGGGTCTCGTACCGGATGTAGCAGTCGGTGGCCACGATGGCGACCTCGGCCCCGCAGGCGCACACGTGGTTGACCCCCCGTGTGCCGTCCGGGCCGCAGCATCCGATGAGGCGCGCGCCGTCGGCATGGGGTGCGAGGCCGACGGCGTCGAGCGGGTGCAGGACATAGGTGCCGCGCGATCCCGCGGCGACCAGCAGGCCCCGCGCGTCGGACTTCCACCCACCGCCCGGGGAGACCCCGTCGTACTCGCCTGCGGGCCCCTCGTACGGCACGTACGGCGCGCCGAAGGGGTTCGGGTCGACGGCGTACGTCCCGCGCGGGACGCTCGCCGGTCCGGGTCGCAGCTCGTCCGGGTCCGCGAACCCGTCCCAGCCGGGGCACGCGGGCATCTCGTCGAGCTGCCGGACCGGCTCGGTCAGCCGGGTTCCGCAGGTGGCGCAGAGCAGTACGTTCACCCGTACGTTCTACCTGACCCCGGCCCTCGGCTGCTGCTGGGTGATGCAGTGGATGCCCCCGCCGCCGGCGAAGATCGTCCGGGCGTCCACCAGCGTCACCGTCCGCTCCGGGAACAGCCGGCGGAAGATGCCGGCCGCGATCTCGTCGCGCGGGTCGTCGAAGCCGCAGAGCACCACGCCGCCGTTGCAGAGGTAGTGGTTGATGTAGGAGTAGTCGGCCCAGTGGCCGTCCGCCTCCAGGACGGTCGGCGCGGGCACCTCGACGACCTCCAGGCGGCGGCCGCGCGCGTCCGTCTGCGACTTCAGCAGGTCGACGATCTCCTTGGTCACCTCGTGGTCGGGGTGGGCGGGGTCCGGCTGCACGTGGGCGACGACCACGCCGGGCCGGGCGAACGCGGCGACGATGTCGACATGGCCGAGGGTGCCGAAGCCGTACGGGGGGTAGTCGCCGGTCAGTCCGCGCGGCAGCCAGATCGCCTTGCGGGTGCCGAGGTGGGCGTGGATCTCGGCCTCCACCTGCTCGCGCGTCCAGTGCGGGTTGCGCTCCGGGCCGAGCTGGACCGTCTCCGTGAGCAGGACGGTGCCCTCGCCGTCGACGTGGATCGCGCCGCCTTCGTTGACGAGTTTCGAGGCGTACGTCCTGGCCGACCCCGCCAGGTCGGAGACGTACGCGGCGATCTTCGCGTCGTGCTCCCAGCGGGCCCAGTCCTGGGCGCCCCAGCCGTTGAACGCCCAGTCGACGGCGGCGAGTTCGCCCTTGGCGTCGGTGAGGAAGGTCGGGCCGATGTCACGCATCCAGGCGTCGTCGAGGTCCCGCTCGACCGTCTCGACGCCGGGGCCGAGCAGCGCGCGCGCCTCGGCCGACTGGCCGGGGCCGCACACCACCGTCACCGGCTCGAAGCGGCGGACCGCACGGGCGACGGACGCCCAGGCGATCCGCGAGGCCGCGAGGTCGTCCGGGTCCTCGAAGGTCGGGTTGGGGCCCGGCCAGGCCATCCAGGTGCGCTCGTGCGGGGCCCACTCGGCGGGCATGCGGAAGCCGTCGGCGGCGGGGGTCGTCATGGCGGGTCCTTGTCTGAACGTCACAGGAAATAGAGGCGGTTGAGGGAGACCGAGTCGGCCGGCTCGGAGCGCAGCGGCTCGCCGTCGAGGGTGACCAGGCCGGTGCGCTGGTCGACGTCGACGGCTCCGGTACGGGAGTTGAGGCGAAGGTCGGCCGGCCCGATGCCGCGCGTGCCGCGCACGGCGACCCTGCGGCGCCGGGTCGGCATGGAGTCGTCGCCCTGGTCGACGGCGGCCTGCGCGACGAAGGCGACGGAGATGTCGGCGGGCGTGGCGCCGTACGCCCCGAACTGCGGTCCCAGGACGAGGGGTTCGCAGGTGTCGGTGGCCGCGTTGGGGTCGCCGACCACGCCGTAGGCAGGGAAGCCGGACTTCAGCACCAGCTGCGGCTTGGCTCCGAAGTACTCGGGCCGCCACAGCACGATGTCGGCGAGCTTGCCGACCTCGATCGACCCCACCTCGTGCGAGAGGCCGTGCGCGATGGCCGGGTTGATGGTCAGCTTGGCCATGTAGCGCAGGACGCGCTCGTTGTCGTCGCCGTCGTCCGGGGCGCCGAACTCGGCCTTCATCTTCCCGGCCATCGCGAAGGTACGGCGGACGGTCTCGCCCGCACGCCCCATGCCCTGCGCGTCCGAGGAGGTGATGCCGATCGCGCCCAGGTCGTGCAGCACGTCCTCGGCGCCCATCGTGCCGGCGCGGATGCGGTCGCGGGCCATGGCGGCGTCGCCGGGCAGGTCGGTCTTGAGGTCGTGGACGGAGACGATCATGCCGTAGTGCTCGGCGACCGCGTCCCGGCCGAACGGCAGGGTCGGGTTGGTGGAGGAGCCGATGACGTTCGGGACGCCGGCCATCTTCAGCACGTTCGGGACGTGTCCGCCGCCGCAGCCCTCGATGTGGAAGGCGTGGATGGTGCGGCCCTCCAGCACGCGCAGGGTGTCCTCGACCGAGAGGCACTCGTTCAGGCCGTCGCTGTGCAGGGCGACCTGGACGTCGTGTTCCTCGGCGACGCGCAGGGCCGTGTCCAGCGCCCGGGTGTGGGCGCCCATGTCCTCGTGGACCTTGAAGCCGGAGGCGCCGCCCTCGGCGAGGGCCTCGACGAGCGGGGCCCGGTCCGACGAGGAACCGCGCCCCAGGAAGCCGATGTTGACGGGCCAGGCGTCGAAGGCGTTGAACGCGTGCCGCAGCGCCCAGGGCGAGTTGACGCCGACGCCCCACACCGGCCCGAACTCCTGCCCGATGATCGTGGTCACGCCGGAGGCCAGCGAGGCCTCCATGACGCGCGGCGACAGCAGGTGCACATGCGTGTCGACGGCCCCGGCGGTGGCGATGAGCCCCTCGCCGGACACGATCGACGTGCCCGTGCCGACCACGACGTCGACACCGTCGAGGGTGTCGGGGTTCCCGGCTCGCCCGATCGAGCAGATCCGGCCCTCCCTGATGCCGATGGAGACCTTCCGGATCCCCAGCGCCGCGTCGATCACCACCACGTTGCTGATGACGACGTCACAGGTCTCGCGGACGGCGGCCGCCTTGAGGTGCAGCCCGTCCCGGGCGGTCTTGCCGAACCCGGCGAGGAACTCGTCGCCGTAGCGCTGGGAGTCCGACTCGACGCGGATGGTCAGGCCGGAGTCGCCGAGGCGGATGCGGTCGCCGGCGCGGGGGCCGTGGGTGGCGGCGTACTCGTACGGGGTGAGGCGGCGGGCCTCCGCCGGGTGGCCTCCGGGACGGCTCATCGCTCGACCTCCTGCTCCTGATCAGGTATTTCCGTCACGCCGAGATAGCCGCAGGCGGCGGCGCGGCGCAGTGCCTCCGCGCGGGCTCCCGGCGCGTCCAGCGCCCCGTCGACGAGCCCCGCGAACCCGATCGCGATCCGCTCGCCGCCGATCGGGACCAGTCCGACCTCGACGCTCTCCCCCGGCCCGAAGCGCGTGGACGACCCGGCCGGAACGGCGAGGCGCATGCCGTAGGACGCGCCGCGGTCGAAGTCGAGGCGCGGGTTGGCCTCGAAGAAGTGGAAGTGGGAGGTGACGGAGACCGGCACGGTGGCGGTGTTCGTCACGATCACCCGCAGGACCGCCTCGGGCTCGGCGTGCTCGGGCCCCGGCAGCAGCGCGCCCGGACCCTGGTCCGCGAGCCCGCCGCCACCGATCGGGTCGGACACGACCGCCAGCCGCGAGCCGTCGTCGAAGACGGCCTCGACATGCACCTCGGTGACGACATCCGCCACGCCCGGCAGCACGTCGTCCGGCCCGAGCACGGACCGGGCACGCTCGATCGCCTCGGCGAGCCGGGCCCCGTCCCGGGCGGCCTCGCAGACGGTGTCCGCGATGAGCGCGGTCGCCTCGGGCACGTTCAGCCTGAGCCCTCTGGCCCGGCGGGCCCGGGCGAGTTCGGCGGCTCCGAAGAGCAGCAGCCGGTCACGTTCCGTCGGGGTCAGTCTCACGACGTGGCACCTCCTTGTCGTCCTCGCTTTAGAGCATCACTCTAAACACGGGATTGATGCAACCGAAACCTTGACGGCAGAGGTTAGGACACCTCACATTGAACGTCGTTCTAACCGAGGGAGACCAATATGCCGATGGAACAGCGCGGAGTCGACACCATCCCCGACGGGGAACGCACGAGCGGGCCCCGGGATCTCGTCTCGATCCTGCTGGGGTCCAACCTCTGTCTCGGAGTGATCGTCTTCGGCTGGCTGCCGCCGTCGTTCGGCCTCGACTGGTGGGCGTCGGTGAGCTCGATCGTGGTGGGCACGGTGGCCGGCACGGCCCTGACCGCCCCGCTCGCCCTGATCTCGCTGCGCACGGCGACGAACCTGTCCACGTCGTCGGGCGCCCAGTTCGGCGTACGCGGCCGCCTGGTCGGCTCGGTGGTCGGCCTGCTGCTTGCCCTCGGCTACACCGCCCTGACCGTGTGGATCGGCGGCGATGTGATGGTCGGCGTGCTGGGCCGGCTGGTCGGACTGCCAGCGAGCGGGATCTCGTACGGCGTGGTCTACGGGCTGCTGGCCGCGGCGACCGTCGCGGGCGCGGTGTACGGGTACCGGGTGCTGCTCGCCATGTCCCGCGTCCTCGCGATCGGCATGACGGCCCTGCTGGCCCTCGGCGTGATCGCCTACGCCCCGCATTTCACGACCGGCGCGCTGCCGGAGGCGGGCGGCTATCTGCTGGGCGGCTTCTGGCCCACCTGGTTGCTGGCGACGGTGGCCGCGGGCCTGTCCGGGCCGATCGCCTTCATCACGCTGCTCGGCGACTACACCCGCTACATCTCCCCGGCCCGCCACTCCTCACGCCGGGTGCTGCACGCCACCTGGCTCGGGCTCTCCCTCGGCCTGCTGATCCCCCAGCTCTTCGGCACCTTCACGGCGTACGCGGCGGGGGCCGCCCTCGACTACGCCGGACCGCTGGTCTCCGCCTCCCCCGGCTGGTACCTGGTCCCGCTCCTGCTGGCCGCCTCCGCCGGGTCGGTCGGCAACGCGGGCCTGATGCTCTACTCCATGGGCCTCGACCTGGACGCCATCCTGCCGCGCGCGTCCCGGGCGACGGCCACGTACACGGTCGCGGTGATCGCCACCGCCTGCGTCTTCGTAGGCCACTACTACTCGTCCGCGCAGGACGCGATGACGTCCTTCGTCCTGCTGCTGACGGCGATCGGTACCCCGTGGGCGGTGATCACCCTGATCGGCTTCGCCCGGTGCCGCGGCGTGTACGACGCGGAGGCCCTCCAGGTCTTCAACCGCCGGGCCCGCGGCGGGATCTACTGGTACCGGGCCGGCTGGAACATTCCGGCGACGGTGGCGTGGGCACTGGGCGCGACGGTCGGCCTGCTGGCCGTCTCCCTCCCGTCGTACGAGGGGCCGCTGCTGGCCCTGACCGGCGGGGTGGACTGCAGTTTCCTGCTGTCGGGGCTGGTGGGGGGCGTGTCGTACGTGCTGCTGACGATCGCCGACACCGCTGTCGTACGCGAAAGGGCCGCCGCGGACTCGGAGGCCGCGGCGGCCCTGACGGTCAAGGCCGAGAGTTAACCCAGCTTGTGCATCCAGCCGTGCTTGTCCTCGACCTTGCCCCGCTGGACGTCGAGCAGAGCCTGGCGCAGCTTCATCGTGACCTCGCCGGGCTCCCCGTCGCCCTGGTGCCACTGGGCGCCGGTGCGCTTCACGGTGCCGACCGGGGTGATGACGGCGGCCGTACCGCAGGCGAAGACCTCGGTGAGGGTGCCGTTCTCCGAGTCGCGCTGCCACTGGTCGACGGAGATGCGGCCCTCCTCGGCGTCGTAGCCGAGGTCACGGGCGACGGCCAGGAGGGAGTCGCGGGTGACGCCCTCCAGGATGGAGCCGGTGAGGGACGGGGTGACGATCTTGTCGCCGTACACGAAGTACAGGTTCATGCCGCCGAGTTCCTCGACCCACTTGCGCTCGACCGCGTCCAGGTAGCAGACCTGGGCGCAGCCCTCGGCGGCGGCCTCGGCCTGGGCCAGCAGGGAGGCGGCGTAGTTGCCGCCCGTCTTGGCGTCGCCCATGCCGCCGGGCACCGCGCGGACGTGGTCCTCGGAGACCCAGATGGACACCGGCTTGACGCCGCCCGGGAAGTAGGCGCCGGCCGGGGAGGCGATGACGATGAAGAGGTACTCACTCGCGGGCTTCACGCCCAGGCCGACCTCCGTCGCGAACATGAACGGACGCAGGTAGAGGGACTCCTCGCCACCGTGCGTCGGCACCCACGCCTGGTCCTGGCTCACCAGCGCGTCGCACGCCTCGATGAACGTCTCGACCGGCAGCTCGGGCATGCCGAGCCGGCGGGCGGAGGACTGGAAGCGCTGGGCGTTCTTCTCGGGACGGAACGTGGCGACGGACCCGTCGGGCTGACGGTAGGCCTTGAGGCCCTCGAAGATCTCCTGCGCGTAGTGCAGGACCATCGTGGCCGGGTCGAGGGAGAGCGGCGCGTACGGCACGAGCTGGCCGTCGTGCCAGCCACGGCCCTCGGTCCACTTGATCGTCACCATGTGGTCGGTGAAGTGGCGGCCGAACCCGGGGTTGGCCAGTATCGCCTCGCGGTCCGCGGCGGCGAGCGGGCTGGCGGACGGCTTGAGCTCGATCGTGGGCGTCGTCATGAGTAGATGTCCTTCACCGGTTTCGTTGTGGCGGGCCGCGATCACGCCAGTACTGCCTGTGGCCAGTGCTAGGACGTCCGAGCATTCCTTCTTACCGCGGCTCCGCGTTCGATTATCGCAAGCGGCTGCCGTGGAAGAAATCGGCCTGTTCGACGTGATCGGCGCGAAATCGCGATCCAGGGGTTGATGGTGTCACCCGGCGGCGGACATGGGGAAGCCGCCGGGTGCGAAGTGACCCGACGGCTTCGAAAGTTGTTCGAGTAGCGCGACGGGCGTCAGCCGGCTACTCGTACGGCCAGCGCGTCACCGATCTCCGACGTGCTGCGGGCGGGCTTGCCGGTGCGCTCCGCGAGGTCGGCGGAGACCGCCTCGTCGATGCGGGCGGCCTCGGCGTCGTAGCCGAGGTGGCGCAGGAGCAGGGCGACGGACAGGACCGTGGCGGTGGGGTCGGCCTTGCCCTGGCCGGCGATGTCCGGGGCCGAGCCGTGGACCGGCTCGAACATGGACGGGAACGCGCCGGACGGGTTGATGTTCCCGGACGCGGCGACGCCGATGCCGCCGGAGACGGCCGCGGCGAGGTCGGTGATGATGTCGCCGAAGAGGTTGTCGGTGACGATGACGTCGAACCGCTCGGGCTGGGTGACGAGGTAGATGGTCGCCGCGTCGACGTGCATGTACTCGGTGGTGACCTCGGGGAACTCCTCGGCCACCTTGTTGAAGACGTCGGTCCACAGGTGACCCGCGAAGGTCAGCACGTTGTTCTTGTGGATCAGCGCCAGCTTCTTGCGCGGGCGGGCCTGCGCGCGGGCGAAGGCGTCGCGGACCACGCGCTCGACGCCGAAGGCCGTGTTCACGGAGACCTCGGTGGCGACCTCGTGCTCGGTGCCCTTGCGGATGGTGCCGCCGTTGCCGGTGTACGGGCCCTCGGTGCCCTCGCGGACCACGACGAAGTCGATCTCGGGCTGTCCGGCGAGCGGGGTGGCGACACCCGGAAGGAGCTTCGACGGACGCAGGTTGACGTGGTGGTCGAAGGCGAAGCGGAGCTTCAGCAGGAAGCCGCGCTCCAGGACACCCGACGGCACGCCCGGGTCGCCGATGGCGCCGAGCAGGATCGCGTCGTGCTTCTTCAGCGCGTCGAGGTCGGCGTCGGTGAGGGTCTCACCCGTGGCGTGGTAGCGCCTGGCGCCGAAGTCGTACTCCTTGGTCTCCAGCTTCACATCCTGCGGAAGGACGGCGGAGAGGACCTTCAGGCCTTCGGCCACGACCTCCTGGCCGATGCCGTCACCGGGAATCACTGCGAGATTGAGGCTGCGAGACATGTCGGCACCCTACTCCTCGTCCCATGGGATGACACGCGATGTCCGCGATACGGACACCCCGATGGGGGACGGCGTTTGCGTGTCGACCGGCGTTCACCCGTACGTATGGCGGGCGTTGGCCTGTGCTGGGAACTTTCCCAGCATGGACATCCCGGACTTCGGCATCCCGCCCCAGCTCGCCCGCCGCATGAGCATGGCGGAACAGCACGAGTACCTGCGTACGAAACTGACCCGGCGCCGCACGCTGGTGACGGCCGGCGCGGTGGCGGGCGGTCTGCTGACGGGCTGCTCGGGGTCGGGGTCGGGCACGCCCGGTGCGAAGCCCTCCGCATCGGCGTCCGCGTCCACCCTCACGAAGGTGCCGGGCTCCGCCGTCGCCCCGTTCGGCCGCCATCTCGCCTTCGGCGCCGACCCGAAGTCGCAGATGCGGATCTCCTGGCAGGTCCCGGCCGCGGTGCAGAAGCCGTACATCCGGATCGGCCTGCGGCCCGACGACCTGAGCCGCCGGATCGACGCCGAGATCCGCGATCTGTACACCCCCGAACTGCAGGGCATCCGCGCGGCGTTGGAGCAGTACTACGTCCACGCGGCACTGGACTCCCTGCGCCCCGGCACGACGTACTACTACGGCGTGGGCCATGACGGCTTCGACCCGGCGGCCCCGAGGAACCGCGCGACGATCGCCTCCTTCCGCACGGCTCCCGCGAGCCCGCAGGCCTTCACCTTCACAGCCTTCGGCGACCAGGGCGTCAGCGAGGCCGCCGCCACCAACGACAAGCTCCTGCTGGGCCAGAACCCGGCCTTCCACCTCCACGCCGGCGACATCTGCTACGCGAACGTCAAGGGCCTGGGCAAGGAGTCGGACGCCTACGACCCCGGCTTCTGGGACGGCTACCTCAAGCAGACCGAGTCGGTGGCCAAGTCGGTGCCCTGGATGGTGACGACCGGCAACCACGACATGGAGGCCTGGTACTCGCCGGACGGCTACGGCGGCCAGCTGGCCCGCTGGTCCCTGCCGGACAGCGGCTTCGATGCCCGTACGGCCCCGGGCGTGTACTCCTTCACCTACGGCAACGCCGGCTTCGTGGCGCTGGACGCCAACGACGTGTCGTACGAGATTCCCGCCAACCGGGGCCACACGGACGGTCGTCAGACCAAGTGGCTGGACGAGCGGCTCGGTGAGCTGCGGGCGGCGAAGGACGTCGACTTCATCGTCGTCTTCTTCCACCACTGCGCCTACTCGACGTCCTCGCACGCGTCCGACGGGGGTGTGCGGGCCGAATGGGTTCCGCTGTTCGCTCGGCATCAGGTGGACCTGGTGATCAACGGGCACAACCACGTCTACGAGCGGACGGACGCCATCAAGAACGGCGAGGTCGGCAGGCAGGTGCCCATCGGTGCCTCGACGGACCCGACGCGGGACGGCATCGTGTACGTCACGGCGGGCGGGGGCGGCAAGGAGCTGTACGGCTTCCCGGCCGGCGTCGAGGAGAGCTACGAGGGGCATGTGACCGAGCGGGAGTCGGTCGACACCTTCAAGTGGACCAAGTCACGCGACACCAAGGCGGAGAGCGTGCAATGGTCGCGGGTGCGCTACCGGGGCTTCTCCTTCCTCACGGTGGAGGCGGAGGGCGGCACGAAGCCCCGGCTGAAGGTGTCGGCGCTGGCCCAGAACGGGGAGCGCATCGACCACTTCGAGGTGCGGCGCGGCGGCTGATCGGCCTGAGGCCAGCGTCCGTTCGGGGGCGCGGGGCTCCATCGATATGCGGCTCCGCCGCGTGGGCGCGATCAGCCACGACGGCGCCGCACTCGAACAGCGACACTTCGCGGCACTACCAGCGGAGCGTCACGCGGCCTGGTGGCCGGTGGCTCCGCCGTTGTCCCTGCGGTCGAGGGCACGCTGGAGGGCCGCGGCGGCGTTCTTGCGGTCGGACTCGCTCGTGCGGGAGAGGTGACGGACTCGGCGGCGGGCGGTCGTCTCGGCCATGGGAAATCGACTCCTTCGACAATCCGGGAGTGCAGACAGGGGATACGAGACGCCGGATGGGGCGGGGAGCGGTGCCGCAGGGGTTGCCTGCAAGGGGCCCGGCTCACGACCGCCATTCGCTTGATCGAGCGAGACGTTCGGCTTCTACAAAGCTAAGGGAGGACGGCGCGTCTGTCTCCACAATTACTCGGACTTCCTACTATCTGAGACGGTCGACCGGGTCACACCCCACTGACCTGGGCTTTCCGTCGTCGCCCCGTCAGAGCACGTCCCCGTCCCGCCAGTCGAAGACCAGCTCGAACGCGGGGTCGAGCGCGCCGGCGAGCGCGGGCCGCACGAAGGTCGTGCCTTCCTCGTCCGGCAGATGCACGACGCCCTCCGGCCCCAGCGCGCAGACCCGCCCGCGCCACACCCCCCAGCCGCGAGCGGCGTACAGCGCGGCCCCCTCGTCGCTCGCGGACAGCATCCCCGCGTCGTACGCCCGGTCGATCACCCGCTCCAGCTCCGCCATCACCCGGCCCCCGAGCCCGGTCCACCGCGCGTCGGCACGCACGGCGACCGCCTCGACGTACCCGACCCGCAGCCACCGGTCCCGGTAGCGCACCCGCCGCATGATCACCGAACCGTGCGCGGCGATCCGCCCGGCGTCGTCCTGGACGAGGGCATGCATGCCGCCGAGCCCGTGCTCGAAGTCCGCGTCGGAGAAGTCCCCCTCGAAGGCATCGTCCAACAGGGCGCGGATCGCGCTCAGTTCGGCGGGGGTGAGGTCGGCGGTGTGCGCGGTGCGCGGCGTGCCCGCCGGTGCGTCGGGGGTCATCCCACCAGTATTCGGCATCGCCCACTCGGCTGATCCTCCCCGCCGCCCGGGAGACGAGGTCACGTCGAGGGGAACGGTGAGGTCATGAACGACACGTCGAAAGTGTTCCTCGAGGGCGGCCCCGAGGATCTGCCCGAGCGGATCGTCGGGTCCCCGTCCCCCGGTCCGGATGTGAAGATCAAGCTCCGCGGTGGATACGAGCACTTCAGGCCGACCTCGCGCCGGGAGAACACCCCGGAGGGCGCGCTGCCGGTCTACGAGTGGTGGGAGCGGACGGAGATCGCCGAGTAGCACCCACTCCCCGCACGGCGAAGGGCCGGGTCCGTCAAGACCCGGCCCTTCGCGTTGGGTTGGCGTGTCAGCCCATGTGCGGGTACGCGTAGTCGGTCGGCGCGACCAGCGTCTCCTTGATGGCGCGGGTCAGCGTCCAGCGCATCAGGTTCTGCGGGGCGCCGGCCTTGTCGTTGGTGCCGGAGGCACGGCCGCCGCCGAAGGGCTGCTGGCCGACGACGGCGCCGGTCGACTTGTCGTTGATGTAGAAGTTGCCGGCCGCGTAGCGCAGCTTGTCCATCGTGTACGCCGCAGCCGCCCGGTCGCCCGAGATGACCGAGCCGGTCAGCGCGTAGGCGGACACCGACTCCATCTGCTCCAGCATCTCGTCGTACTTGTCGTCCTCGTAGACGTGCACGGCGAGGAACGGGCCGAAGTACTCGGTCGTGAAGACCTCGTTCTCCGGGTCGGTGCACTCGACGACGGTCGGGCGGACGAAGTAGCCGACCGAGTCGTCGTAGGAGCCGCCCGCGACGATCGTGCAGGTCGGGTCCTGCTTCGCCCGGTCGATCGCCGCCTTGTTCTTGGCGAACGCCCGCTCGTCGATGACGGCGCCGATGAAGTTCGACAGGTCCGTCACATCGCCCATGGTGATGTAGTCGACCTCCGCCGCGAACTCCTCCTTGAAGCCGGAGTTCCAGATCGACGCCGGGATGTACGCCCGGGAGGTCGCCGAGCACTTCTGGCCCTGGTACTCGAAGGCCCCGCGGGTCAGGGCGGTCTTCAGCACGGCCTTGTCGGCGCTCGGGTGGGCGACGACGAAGTCCTTGCCGCCGGTCTCGCCGACGATGCGCGGGTAGGAGCGGTACTTCTCGATGTTGTTGCCGACCGTCTTCCACAGGTACTGGAAGGTCTTGGTCGAGCCGGTGAAGTGGATGCCGGCGAGGTCGCGGTGCTCCAGGGCGACCTTGGAGACCTCGATGCCGTCACCGGTGACGAGGTTGATGACGCCCTTGGGCAGGCCGGCCTCCTCCAGCAGCTGAAGCAGCAGCACGGCGGCGTGGGTCTGCGTCGGGGACGGCTTCCAGACCACGACGTTGCCCATCAGCGCGGGCGCGGTGGGCAGGTTGCCCGCGATGGCCGTGAAGTTGAACGGCGTGATCGCGTAGACGAAGCCCTCGAGCGGGCGGTGGTCGAGGCGGTTCCACACGCCCGGGGAGTTCGCCGGGGGCTGCTCGGCGAGCAGGTCACGGGCGTACTTGACGTTGAAGCGCCAGAAGTCGATCAGCTCGCAGGGCGTGTCGATCTCGGCCTGCTGGGCGGTCTTCGACTGGCCGAGCATGGTGGAGGCGGCCAGCGTCTCGCGCCACGGGCCGGACAGCAGCTCGGCGGCGCGCAGGATGATCGCCGCGCGGTCGTCGAAGGACATCGCACGCCAGGCCGGCGCGGCGGCGAGGGCCGCGTCGATGGCGTCCTGGGCGTCCTGCTGGGTGGCGTTGCCATAGGTGCCGAGGCGGGCCTTGTGGTTGTGCGGCTGCACGACGTCGAAGCGCTCGCCGCCGCCCATCCGCCGCTCGCCGCCGATGGTGCACGGCAGGTCGATCGGGTTCTCGGCCAGCTCCTTGAGCTTGACCTCCAGCCGGGCGCGCTCTGGCGAGCCGGGGGCGTAGCCGTGCACCGGCTCGTTGACGGGGGTGGGGACCTGGGTCACAGCGTCCATGGGTTCCGTAACTCCTTACTGAGCGGTGGTGGTTCAGCCCTTGGTGATCATGCTTCGTACGAAGAACCGCAGGTTGGCGGGCTTCTCCGCGAGCCGGCGCATGAAGTAGCCGTACCAGTCGGTGCCGTAGGCCGTGTAGACGCGCATGCGGTGGCCCTCCGCGGCCAGCCGCAGGTGCTCGTCGCTGCGGATCCCGTACAGCATCTGGAACTCGTACTCGTCCAGCTTGCGCCCGGCGCGCCGCGCGAGCTCCTGGGCGATGGAGATCAGTCGCGGGTCGTGGGACCCGATCATCGGGTACCCGGCGCCCTCCATCAGAACCTTGAGGATCCGGACGTACGCCTTGTCGATCTCTTGTTTCTGCTGGTAGGCGACCTCGGCGGGCTCCTTGTAGGCGCCCTTGACGAGTCGTACGCGGCTGCCGTTCGCAGCGAGCCGGCGGGCGTCGGCCTCGGTGCGGAAGAGGTAGGCCTGGATGACGCAGCCGGTCTGCGGGAAGTCCTTCCGCAGCTCCTCGTGGATGGCGAACATCGAGTCGAGGGTGGTGTGGTCCTCCGCGTCCAGCGTGACCGTCGTACCGATGGCCGCGGCGGCCTCGACGACCGGGCGGACGTTGGCGAGGGCGAGCTCGTGTCCGCCCTCCAGCGCCTGGCCGAACATGGACAGCTTGACGGACATCTCGACGCGCTCGCCGAGCTCCAGGTCCTTGATCCGGTCGACGAGCGCCAGGTAGGCGTCCCGCGCGGCCTCGGCCTGCTCGGGGCGGGTGATGTCCTCGCCGACGACGTCCATCGTCAGCTCCAGGCCGTTGCCCGTGAGCTCCTCGATGATCGGCACGATCTCGTGGACGGTCTCGCCGGGGATGAACCGGTCGACGACCTGTTTGGTCACCGGGGCCGCCGAGATCAGGCGTCGCATCCGGTCGCTGCGCGACGCGGCGAGAATCACGGGACCCAGCACGGGGCACCTCCACAAACACTGCCGAATGACGGCCGACACCCCGATAAGTGATGTTCCGGGTACGGCACGGAGAACCACCGTGAAACCTAAGGATCCCTCCGAACGGCGGCCATCGACAGCTGTCACGCATCCGTGCCACAGATCTCAGACAGATGTATGAAGGCTGCACGAAAATGCGGGAGAATGCCCGGGTGACGCCGGAATTCAAGGACCACAAGGACCACAAGGACGACTACCAGGAGCTGGTCGACGAGATCTCCGAGCTCCTGGGTGCGCCCGCCACGCTGGAGAACCGCGACTTCGAGCTGATCGCCTTCGGCGCGTACGACAGCGAGGGCGATATCGACGCGTCCGCCCTGGATCCCGTCCGCACCCGCTCGATCCTGACCCGGCGCTCCACGACGGCGGTGCGGACGTGGTTCGAGGGCTTCGGCATCACCCGCGCTACGGGCCCGGTACGCATCCCGCCCACCCCGGAGGCGGGCGTCTACCGGGGACGTGTCTGCCTCCCGGTACGCCATCGGGGGGTGGTCCTGGGTTACGTCTGGCTCCTGGACGACGATCCGGGCCCCACGGACCAGCAGCTGTCGGCCGCCATGGAGGTGACCGCCCGCATCGGCGCACTGCTCGCCGACGAGGCGCAGCACGGAGCGGATCTGAGCCGGGAACTGCGGGCCGCGCTGACCGCGGAGCGCGGCTGGCAGGGGGACCAGGCGCTGGCGGCCCTGCGCGCGGCGCTCGGCCCGCGGGGCGAGGGCACGCACACCGTGGTCTGCGTGGCCCCGTGGCCGTCCGCCGACCCCGACGACGCGCCGTCCGTCCGTACGGTGCCGCACGCGACGGCGCTGTGCACGGTGCCGTGGGGTGGGGACACCTCCCACGCCCTCAAGCCAGGAGGGGAGAGCGGCCAGAGCCTCGCCATCCTCGTCCGGCTGCGCTCGCCGGAGGTACGGACGCCGGCCCACGCGGCGGCGTCCCGGCTGCTCAAGGACGGCGCGGTACAGGCAGCCGCCGGCATCGGCGCACCCCGCTCCGGCCTCACCGACCTCGCCGCCACCTGGCAGGAGGCATCGGCCGCGGCCCGCGCCGCCCTGGCCGAACCCCGCCTCGGCCCGGTCGCCGAGTGGGCGCACATCGGCCCGTACCGCCTGCTGACGTTTCTCCCGCCGGGGGCCGCGCGGGACCCCGCCATCGCCCAGCTCCTCTCCCCCACCCACCACGAACTCGCCCGCACCGCCGAGATCTACCTCGACCGCGCGGGCCAGGCCGGGCGTACCGCCGCCGAACTCGGCATCCACCGCCAGACCTTGTACTACCGCCTCTCCCGCGTCGAACAACTCACGGGCCTGGACCTGGACGACGGGGAGGACCGGCTGCTGCTGCACATGGCTTTGAAGGGCGCACGCCTGTAGATCGAGCACGTCACCGGCGCCACCGGCGTCATCGCCCCGCAGGGCTGACGCCCCCACCCCCGGCTATTGGAAATGATTGTCATCATGCTACGGTCACAGCAACCGCTCTCTTGACCACCCTTTTACCCGGAGGGCCCTGTGCGCCTGCCCACCCGCCATCTGCTCCCCGCCACCGCCCTCACCGCGGCCTCCGCGCTGCTCACCGGCTGCTTCGCCGGTGCGGAGTCCGCCGAGGAGGCGGGGTCCGGCGGCAAGCGCATCCGGGTCGCGATGATGCAGCCCCCGCGCTCCGGGCTGTCCCCGCTGTCCGACGACGCGTTCAAGCTGTCGCGGTGGTCGACGGCCGAGACCTTGGTGAAGCTCGACGCGGACGGCGACGCGCAGCCCGCGCTCGCCACCGAGTGGGAGCAGTCCGGCCGTACCTGGACCTTCGAGATACGCGACGGCGTCACCTTCCACGACGGCACGAAGCTCACCGCCGAGGCGGTCGCCAACTCCCTCACCAGGGCCGCCACCGCCTCCCCCAAGCCCCGCATCCTCGACGGCGTCGACCTGACCGCCCGGGCCGCGGACGCCGACACCCTCAGCGTCACGACCGCCGCCGAGGACCCCCTGGTCCCGCAGCGCCTCAGCTCCCCGCAGCTGTCGGTCCTGGCCGCCAAGGCGTACCGGGGGAAGACGGTCGACCCCGTCGGCGCCGGCACCGGCCCCTTCGAGCTCACGAAGGTCAACGGCACCGCCTCCGCCGCCCTCGACCGCTACGACACCTACTGGGGCGACAAGGCCGAGGCACCCGGGATCGACGTGACCTTCGTCCCCGACGGGACGGCTCGCGCGGCGGCACTCCGCAGCGGCGAGGCCGACATCGTCGAGGCGATACCGGTGTCGCAGGCCGCGGTCCTCGACCAGGACCTGATCACCGAGGTCCCGATGCCGCGCACCAACACGCTGTACCTGAACACCGGGAAGGGCCCCTTCAAGGACGCCTCGCTGCGCGCGACGGCCCGCGAGGCGATCGACGCCGAGGCGCTCGTGAAGGGCGTGTACGAGGGACGCGCCGACGTCGCCGAGGGGCTGCTGGGGCCCGCACTCCCCTGGGCCGCCGAGCTGCGCAGGCCGGTGACGCGGGACGCCGGGGCCGGGGCGCCGGACGGCGAGGCGATCACCATCGGGACGTACACCGACCGGGCCGAGATGCCCGAGGTCGCCGCCACACTGCAACAACAGCTCCAGAAGGCCGGGTTCAAGGTGAAGCTCGACGTCCGCGAGTACACCAACATCGAGGCCGACGCCCTCGCGGGCAGGTTCGACGCCTTCGTACTCTCCCGCGCCACCGTCCTCGACTCCGGCGACCCGGCCGCCTACCTCTACAGCGACTTCGCGTCCGACGGCACGTTCAACCTGTCCCGGTTCGCGGACAAGGGCGTGGACGCGGCCCTGAAGAAGGCCTCCGACACCGGGGTCGGTGACGCCCGCCGCGCGGCGATCATCGCGGCCGAGGCCGCAGTGCTCGCCGCGGACGCGGCCGTGCCGATGCTCCACGAGCGGGTGATCCAGGGCGACGCCGCCGGTGTCGTGGACGCCGCCCACGACCCGCGCGAGCGGGAGCTCGTCACGGCGGACACGTACGTCAGGTGAAGCGCCGCCTGCGACAAGTGGGGTCCACCGCAAGGAAGTCGATCGGCCCCGCCGCCCTGACCCGCCTGGTCTGCCTGGTCGCCGTCCTGGCCACCGTCGGCCTGCTCCCCTGGCTCTCCCGCACGGACCCGGCGCTCACCGTGCTGCGGGCCCGGTCGGCCGAGCGGGAGGCCACCGACGAGGCACTGTCCGCGATCCGCGAGGACCTCGGCCTGGACGCCGGCCCCCTTTCCCTGCTGGGGAGTTGGGCCTCGGACCTGCTGCACGGCGACTTCGGCACCTCCTGGGTGTCGGGCACCGACGTGCTGCCGTCCGTCGTCGCCGGCGTCCAGGTCTCGCTGGGCCTGATGGGCGCGGCGCTCGGGGTGGCGGTCACGCTGGCCGCCGTGCTGGTGGCACCGGTGCTGGTGCGCGGTCGCGGGTCGGCCGGCGCCTTCGCCGCCATGCTCGCGGCCGTGCCCGAGTTCCTGCTGGCCACCGTCGCACTGCTGGTCTGCGGGGTCTGGCTGGGCCGGTTGCCGACGGCCGGCTGGGCGGGCCCCGAGTACCTGGTGCTGCCCGCGCTCGCCCTCGGCGTCCCGGCGGGCGGCCTCCTCGGCCGGCTCGTCGCGGACGCGCTGCCCGCCGTCCTCGACGAACGGTGGGTGGAGCTGTGGCGGGGCGCGGGAGTGAGCCGTACGGCGATCTCGGCGGCCGCCCTCAAGCGCGTACTGCCGCCGCTGGTACCGCAGTTCGGCATGGTCGCCGTCGGCCTCACCGGCGGCGCGGTCGCCGTGGAGCTGGTGTTCGCGGTGCCCGGCATCGGCCGTACCGCTCTGGGCGCGGCCAAGTCGCAGGACCTGCCGCTGCTCCAGGGCTCGGTGCTGGCACTGCTGCTGCTCGGCCTGGTCGCCGGCGCGGCGGCGGCGCTCACCCGGCGCCGGCTGCTCGGCCCCGCCCTGCGGGACGCCGGACTGACCCTGCCCCCGGCCCGCCCGGTCCGCACCCACCCGGCGATCCCGTCGGCGCTGCTCACGGCCCTCGCCGTGACCATCGGCTGGGGCCTGCTGCGCGACCCGTACACGGTCAATGCGGCCGCCCGCCTCGCCGCCCCCTCCTGGGCGCACCCGCTCGGCACCGACGCCCTCGGCCGCGACGTGCTCGCCCGGCTCGGGCACGGGGCCGCTTCGACCGTGGGCACGGCCGCCGCCATCTGCGCGCTGAGCCTGCTCCTCGCGCTCGCGCTGGGCTTCCTGCCCGGCGTCGCGGCGGGCGCCGCGGACATCGCCAACGCCCTGCCACCGGTGATCGTCGGCATCCTGGTCGCGGCGGCGACCGGCCCCGGCGCCGGCGGCGCGGCCCTCGCCGTCGCGCTGATCTCGTGGCCCGCGCTGTCCGCGCACGCGGCGGCGCTGGTGCAGGAGGTGCGCGCGTCGGCGTTCCTCACCGCCCAACGGGCCATGGGCGCGACCCCGTTCTGGATCCTCACCCGGCACGTCCTGCCGTCCGTCGCCGCCCCGGTCGCCCGCCACGCCCTGCTGCGCCTGCCCGGCATCGCCCTCGCCCTGGCCTCCCTCGGTTTCCTGGGCCTGGGCGCGCAGCCGCCGGCGCCCGAGTGGGGCCTGCTGCTGGACGAGTCCCGCGCCTACGTCGAACGCGCCCCGTGGGCGGCCCTCGCCCCGGCCGTCGCTCTGGCCCTGCTGGCGGGGCTGGCGGTGACGGGAGCGACGGCGGTACCGGGCCGGGGAGCACGTGCCGTACCGAAGGAGGCCCCCGTTGAAGCCTGAGAACAGCCCCGAGGTGCTCCTCTCGGTACGAGAACTCCGTATCGCCTTCGACGGCGTCGGGGCCGTGCGCGGCCTGTCCTTCGACGTCCGTCCACGCGAGGTCCTCGCGATCGTCGGCGAGTCGGGCGCGGGCAAGTCCCTCACGGCGCGGGCGCTGCTGGGCATGCTGCCGCGGGGCGCGACGACGGGCGGGACGATCGCGCCGGACCTCTCGGCCCACCGCGGCCGGCGCATCTCGCTGGTCCCTCAGGACGCCCTGTCCGCCCTCTCCCCCGTGCACCCGGTCGGCGACCAACTCGCCGCCGCCGTACGCTCGGTGGCCCGCGTCTCCCGCAAGGAGGCCCGGGCCCGGGCGGTCGCCGCACTCGACCGGGTCGGCATCCCGGAAGCCGCTCGCAGGGCGCGGGCGTATCCGCACGAGTACTCCGGCGGCATGCGGCAGCGCGCGGTCATCGCCATGGCGACGATCAACGAGCCCCACATGGTCGTCGCCGACGAACCCACCACCGCCCTGGACGAGGAGCACCGCGGCCAGGTGCTGCGGGTGCTCGCCGAGCGACGGGAGGCCGTCGGGGCCGCGCTCGTCCTGGTCACCCACGACCTGGACGTCGTACGGGACCACGCGGACCGCGTGCTGGTCATGTACGCCGGACGCCTCACCGAACTCGGTCCGGCGGCCGAGGTGCTCGGTCGCCCCCGCGCCCCGTACACGGCAGGCCTGCTGGCGTCCCTCCCCCAGCACGCACCCCCCGGTCGCCGCCTCCCCACGCTGCGCGGCACCCCACCCGCCCCGGGCGACCTCCCACCGGGCTGTGCCTTCACCCCGCGCTGCCCGCTGGCGTCGGACCTCTGCCATCGGACGGAACCGGCACCGCACCCTGTGGAGGGGCGCCTGGTCGCCTGCCACCGCTGGCCGGAAGTCCCTTATCCGGCAAAGGAGTTGTTCCATGAGTGACGCTTTGCTGGACGTCCGCGAGCTCGTGGTCCGCTACGGCGACACGACCGCCGTCGACCACGTCTCGTTCGCCCTGGCCGCGGGCGAGACCCTCGCCCTGAACGGCCCCTCCGGCTGCGGCAAGTCGTCGACGGCCCTGGCAGCGCTGCAACTACGCCGCCCGGACGCCGGTGAAGTCCGCTTCGAGGGGCGCGAGTTGACGGCCCTCACCGAAGCCGGGCTGCGCCCGATCCGCCCGCGCATGCAGCCCGTCTTCCAGGACCCGTACGGCTCCCTCAGCCCCCGGCACCGCATCCGCGACGCGGTGGCCGAACCGTTGAAGGTGCAGGGCCGCTGGAACGCCGCCGACGGTCCCGCGCGCGTCGCCGAACTCCTCGACCGCGTCGGCCTGGACCCGTCGTACGGCGACCGCCGCCCGCACGAACTCTCCGGTGGCCAGTGCCAGCGCGTCGGAATCGCCCGCGCACTGGCCTCGGAGCCACGCCTGCTGGTTCTCGACGAACCGGTCTCGTCCCTCGACCCGTCGGTGCGCGCCGGCGTGCTGAACCTGCTCGCCGACCTGCAGGACGATCTCGGCCTCGGGTACCTGCTCATCTGCCATGACCGGGCGGTCGTACGGCACTTCGCGGACCGGGTGATCGAGATGCGGGACGGGCGGGTCACTTCCGAGTGGCGGCCTCCAGCACCTGGCGCAGGCCCTCGGTGAGCTGATCCGCGCCGGGCGCGGTCCTCGGGTCGAACATCCACTGCGCGATGAGACCCGTCATCAGGGTCACGTAGAACCTGCCGAGGGTGTCCACGGTCTCGTCCGGGACGTCCTCCTCCCGGCCGCCCATGAGCAGCGGAATCAGTCCGCGACAGGCCTCGCGCTGGGCCACGGCCAGATGGTCGCGGACTTCCGGCAGCTGGTCGCCCATGACGACGATCTCCATGCTGAGCCGCCACATGGAGCCGGGCCCGCTCATGGTGCCGATGATGTTCGACCACACCTCACGGAACCGTTCGATCGAGCCGGGCTCGGCGGTGATCCCGGTGGTCCCGTTGCCCTCGAAAGCGTCGCCCATGTCCTCGACCAGCGACACATACGCCTGCGCGAGCAGCGCGTCCTTCGAGCCGTAGTGGTAGCCGATCGAGGCCAGGTTGGTCCCCGACTCCTTGACGATGTCCCGCGCCGTCGTGCGCGCGAACCCCTTGTCGAGCAGGCAGCGCTTGGCGCCCTCGAGCAGATCCTCACGGTGTCCCATGCGCCCACCCTACCGCCGATCCATACAACCGTCCTATACAGCCGTTCTATACGATCGTTCTAGACAAGCGTTTAATACGCGCGTACATTCACCGCCATGACAACGAACCCGACGAGCACGACCACGTCTCCTTCCCCCGGCGCGGGACGACGCGAATGGACCGCTCTCGGCGTCCTGATGCTTCCGCTGCTACTGGTCTCGATGGACGTCTCCGTCCTCTACTTCGCCGTCCCGTCGATCAGCGCCGATCTGGAGCCGAGCGGCACCCAACAGCTGTGGATCTTCGACATCTACGCCTTCGTGCTGGCCGGCCTGCTGATGACGATGGGCTCGCTCGGCGACCGCATCGGCCACCGCCGCCTCCTGCTGATCGGCGCCGCCGCCTTCGGGACCGCCTCGCTGCTGGCGGCGTACGCGAACAGCGCCGAGATGCTGATCGCGGCCCGCGCGGTCCTCGGCATCGGCGGCGCGACCCTGATGCCGTCGACGATGGCCATGCTCCGCACGATGTTCACCGACCCCGCCCAGCGCGCGAAGGCGATCGGCGTGTGGTCCGGCGTGATGACCGCGGGGATCGCGCTCGGCTCGGTGCTGAGCGGCGTGCTGGTCGAGCACTTCTGGTGGGGCTCGGTCTTCCTGGTCAACCTGCCCGCGATGGCGCTGCTGCTGGTCCTCGGCCCGCTGCTGCTCCCCGAGTCGAAGAGCCCTTCCCCCGGCCGCTTCGACTGGCTGAGTGTCCCGCTCTCCATGGCGGCCGTGCTGCCCGTGATCCACGGCCTGAAGGAGATCCCCTCCGAGGGCTTCAACGTCCGCTACGTCGTCTCGATCACCGTCGGCCTGCTGTTCGCGGCGCTCTTCGTGCACCGGCAGCGCACGGCCGCCTCACCGATGATCTCGCCGGACCTGTTCCGGGGTCGGGGCTTCGCACCGTCGGTCGTGCTGAACCTGGTCTGCATGTTCGGGGTGATGGGGTCGGCCTACTTCACCACGCAGTACCTGCAGTCCGTGCTCGGCAAGGGTGCGCTGGAGGCGGCCCTGTGGGCCCTGCTCCCGTCGGTACCGATCGGCG
The DNA here is from genome assembly GCF_041051905.1 of Streptomyces sp. R11. Taxonomy (NCBI): domain Bacteria; kingdom Bacillati; phylum Actinomycetota; class Actinomycetes; order Kitasatosporales; family Streptomycetaceae; genus Streptomyces; species Streptomyces sp. R11. The sequence continues at coordinate 6,439,476 of NZ_CP163432.1, read as the reverse complement.
TGGCCGGGCCGGTCGCGACCCAGCTGGTGCAGCGGGGCGCCAATCGCGCCTACGTCGTCACGGCGGGCTTCGCGATCTCCGCGGCCGGGTTCGCGCTGCTCGCCCTCGCCGGTACGGACTCGCTGTGGCTGGTGCTGACCTCGTGCGCGGTCCTCGCCGTCGGGGGCGTCGTGGTGATGTCCCAGATCATGGACCTCGCGATGGGCACCGCGCCGGTGGAGCGGGCAGGCTCGGCGTCCTCCCTGATGGAGACCGCCGGCGAGTTCGGCGGCGCCATGGGCATGGCGGTGCTCGGCTCGATCGGTACGGCGATCTACCGCCACGAGATCCCCGCCTCGGTACCGGACGTGGCCCACGAGACGCTGGGCGGAGCGCTGGCGGTCGCCGACCGGGTGCCGGGTCTGGCCACGCTCGCCCGAGAGGCGTTCACCAGCGGAATGCAGGGGGCGGCGATCGCGGGCGCGGTACTGCTGGCGGGGGCGGCGGTGCTGGCCGCGCTCGCGCTGCGCCGCGTCGAGCTCAGGGAGCCGGCATGCGAAACGCCGGACGAGCCGAGCAAGCTCAGCGCGTCCGGCGTTCGATAGGCCTCGGTGTGCGACGGGCCTCAGGCCAGGTTCACCGCACGGGCCGACGTCGCCCCGATCTCCTCGGCGACCTCGGTGAGCACCCCGGCGGGCACCGTGTCGTCGACGGTCAGGACGGCCAGCGCCTCGCCACCGGCGACGGCACGCGAGACCTGCATGCCGGCGATGTTGATGCCCGCCTCGCCGAAGACCCGGCCGACCGTGCCGACGACACCCGGACGGTCCTCGTACCGCAGGACGACCATGTGGTCGGCGAGCGCGAGGTCCACGTCGTAGTCGCCGACCGCGACGATCTTCTGCAGGTGCTTGGGGCCGGCCAGCGTGCCGGACACCGATACCTCCTCGCCGCCCGCGAGCGTGCCGCGCACGGTGACGACGTTGCGGTGGTCGGTGGCCTCCGAGCTGGTCGTCAGCCGCACCTCGACGCCGCGCTCCTGGGCGAACAGCGGGGCATTGACGTACGACACCGTCTCGTCGACGACGTCCTCGAAGACACCCTTGAGGGCGCTGAGCTCCAGCACCTTCACATCGTGCTGGGTGATCTCGCCGTACACCTCGACGTCGAGGCGGACCGCGACCTCACCGGCGAGCGCCGTGAAGATACGGCCGAGCCGCTCGGCGAGCGGCAGACCCGGCTTGACGTCCTCGGCGATGACGCCGCCCTGGACGTTCACCGCGTCGGGCACGAGCTCACCGGCGAGGGCGAGGCGTACCGAGCGGGCCACGGCGATACCGGCCTTCTCCTGCGCCTCGTCGGTGGAGGCGCCGAGGTGCGGGGTGCTGACGACCTGGTCGAACTCGAACAGCGGGGAGTCCGTGCAGGGCTCCTTCGCGTACACGTCGAGGCCGGCGCCGGCGACCCGGCCCTCCTTGAGGGCGGAGTACAGCGCCTCCTCGTCGACGATCCCACCGCGCGCGGCGTTGACGATGCGCACGCTCGGCTTGACCTTGCGCAGCGCCTCGTCGCCGATCAGGCCGAGCGTCTCGGGGGTCTTCGGCAGGTGGACGGTGATGAAGTCGGAGACCTCGAGCAGCTCGTCCAGCGACAGCACCTTGACGCCCATCTGCGCGGCCCGCGCGGGCTGCACATAGGGGTCGTAGGCGACGACCTTCATGCCGAAGGCCGACATGCGCTGCGCGACGAGGGCGCCGATGCGGCCCAGGCCCACGACGCCGAGGGTCTTCTCGGCCAGCTCGACGCCCGTGTACTTGCTGCGCTTCCACTCGCCGTTCTTCAGCGCGGCGTTGGCCTGCGGGATGTTGCGGGCGGTGGCGAGCAGGAGACCGCAGGCGAGCTCGGCGGCGGTCACGATGTTCGAGGTGGGGGCGTTGACGACCATCACGCCCGCCTTGGTGGCGGCGGAGACGTCGACGTTGTCCAGGCCGACGCCGGCTCGTGCGACGACCTTGAGCTTGCGCGCGGCGGCGACGGCCTCGGCGTCGACCTTGGTGGCCGAGCGGATCAGGATCGCGTCCACGTCGGCGATGGCAGGGAGCAGGGCGGCTCGGTCCGCTCCGTTGCAGTGGCGGATCTCGAAGTCGGGGCCAAGCGCGTCAACGGTGGCGGGCGACAGCTCTTCAGCGATGAGTACGACGGGTTTCGAGCTCACGTGAGTCCTCACAAGTCCAATGCGGACGGCCGTCCCGACGGCCGCAGGCGGTGGAGGGTACTGGCCGCGTGGAAGACGCACGACGCTGTGGGCCTGACGCGTATGTTGTGCGCCAGTGTAGTGGCGCGATGGAGGTCGTCTTACGCCTCCGCGGAAGGATCACTCGTCCGTGGCTGGACGAGGTGGACAACGGGGCCGGAGCGGCTGCTCCGGCCCCGTGGCCTTGAGGCTTACGCCTCCTCGTTCACCCAGCTCATGAGCTTGCGCAGCTCCTTGCCGGTGGTCTCCAGCAGGTGCTCGGAGTCCTGCTGCTTGTACTCGTTGTACTTCTTCAGACCGCCGTGGTACTCGTCCATCCAGGCCTGGGCGAAGGTGCCGTCCTGGATCTCGGCGAGGACCTTCTTCATCTCGGCCTTGGTGGCGTCCGTGATGATGCGCGGGCCGGTGACGTAGTCGCCCCACTCGGCGGTCTCGGAGATCGACCAGCGCATCTTCTCCAGGCCGCCCTCGTACATGAGGTCCACGATCAGCTTCAGCTCGTGCAGGCACTCGAAGTACGCGATCTCCGGCTGGTAACCGGCCTCGGTCAGCGTCTCGAAACCGGCCTTGACCAGGGCGGCCGTACCACCGCAGAGGACGGCCTGCTCACCGAACAGGTCGGTCTCGGTCTCCTCGGTGAAGGTCGTCTTGATGACGCCGGCGCGGGTGCCGCCGATGCCCTTGGCGTACGACAGGGCCAGCGCGAAGGCGTTGCCGGAGGCGTCCTGCTCGACGGCCGCGATGCACGGAACGCCACGGCCCTCCTCGTACTGGCGGCGCACCAGGTGGCCCGGGCCCTTCGGGGCGACCATGCAGACGTCCACGCCGGCCGGGGGCTTGATGAAGCCGAAGCGGATGTTCAGGCCGTGGCCGAAGAACAGCGCGTCGCCGTCGTTCAGGTTGTCCTTGATGTGGTCCTCGTACACCTGGGCCTGGATCGGGTCCGGGACGAGGATCATGATGACGTCGGCCTCGGCGGCGGCCTCCGACGGCGTCACCACGCGCAGGCCCTGCTCCTCGGCCTTCGCCTTGGACTTGGAGCCCTCGTGCAGACCGACGCGGACGTCGACACCCGAGTCACGGAGCGACAGCGCGTGGGCGTGGCCCTGGCTGCCGTAACCGATGACCGCGACCTTGCGGCCCTGGATGATGGACAGGTCGGCGTCGGCGTCGTAGAACAGCTCGGCCACTTTGGGTTCTCTCCTTGTGTGCAGGTGTTGCGTCCCACCGTATGACGGGGGGCGGAAGGGAAGTTTCGGGGTCTCGCCATACGGGCGCTGTCCGGACGGCCGGTGTCACCCGGCCGTCCGAACGCGTCCTACGCCGAGCGGTCGAGCGCGCGCAGCGAGCGGTCCGTGATGGAGCGGGCGCCGCGGCCGATCGCGATCGTGCCTGACTGGACGAGCTCCTTGATGCCGAACGGCTCCAGCATCTTCAGCATGGCCTCCAGCTTGTCGCTGGAGCCGGTGGCCTCGATGGTGACGGCCTCCGGGGAGACGTCGACGGTCTTGGCGCGGAACAGCTGGACGATCTCGATGATCTGGGAGCGGGTCTCGTTGTCGGCGCGCACCTTCACCAGAACGAGTTCGCGCTGAACGGCCGAACCCGGCTCCAGCTCGACGATCTTCAGCACGTTGACGAGCTTGTTGAGCTGCTTCGTCACCTGCTCCAGCGGCAGGTCCGCGACGCTCACCACGATGGTGATGCGGGAGATGTCGGGATGCTCGGTGACGCCGACCGCGAGCGAGTCGATGTTGAAGCCGCGGCGGGAGAACAGGGCGGCGATCCGGGCCAGGATGCCGGGCGTGTTCTCCACCAGGACGGAGAGCGTGTGCTTGGACATGATCTTTTACGTCTCTCTCGCTCAGTCGTCTTCGTTGTCGCCGAAGTCGGGGCGGACGTCCCGGGCGGCCATGATCTCGTCGTTGGAGGTGCCGGCGGCGACCATCGGCCAGACCATCGCGTCCTCGTGGACGATGAAGTCGACGACGACGGGGCGGTCGTTGATGGAGTTCGCCTCTTCGATGACCTTGTCGAGGTCCTCCGGCGACTCGCAGCGGATCGCGTAGCAGCCCATGGCCTCCGACAGCTTCACGAAGTCGGGGACCCGGGTGCCGGCGCTCGGCTGCTTGCCGTCCGCCTCCGGGCCGCTGTGCAGCACGGTGTTGGAGTAGCGCTGGTTGTAGAAGAGGGTCTGCCACTGGCGGACCATCCCGAGGGCGCCGTTGTTGATGATCGCGACCTTGATCGGGATGTTGTTCAGGGCGCAGGTGGTGAGCTCCTGGTTGGTCATCTGGAAGCAACCGTCACCGTCGATCGCCCAGACCGCCTTTTCCGGCGCTCCGGCCTTGGCACCCATCGCGGCCGGAACGGCGTAGCCCATCGTCCCGGCGCCGCCGGAGTTCAGCCAGGTGGCCGGCTTCTCGTACTGGATGAAGTGCGCGGCCCACATCTGGTGCTGGCCGACGCCGGCCGCGAAGACCGTGCCCTCCGGCGCGAGTTGGCCGATCCGCTCGATGACCTGCTGCGGGGACAGCGAGCCGTCGTCGGGCTGGTCGTAGCCGAGCGGGTAGGTGTCGCGCCAGCGGCTGAGGTCCTTCCACCAGGCGCTGTAGTCGCCCTGGTGGCCCTCGGCGTGCTCCTTCTGCACGGCCTGGACCAGGTCGGCGATGACCTCGCGGGCGTCACCGACGATCGGCACGTCGGCGTCGCGGTTCTTGCCGATCTCGGCCGGGTCGATGTCGGCGTGGACGATCTTGGCGTACGGGGCGAAGCTGTCCAGCTTGCCGGTGACACGGTCGTCGAAGCGGGCTCCGAGGGCGACGATCAGGTCGGCCTTCTGCAGCGCGGTGACGGCGGTGACCGCACCGTGCATGCCCGGCATTCCCACGTGCAGCGGGTGGCTGTCGGGGAATGCGCCGAGCGCCATCAGGGTGGTGGTGACGGGCGCTCCGGTGAGTTCGGCGAGGACCTTCAGCTCTGCGGTGGCACCGGCCTTGAGGACGCCGCCACCGACGTAGAGGACGGGCCGCTTGGCGGCGGTGATCAGCTTGGCGGCCTCGCGGATCTGCTTGGCGTGCGGCTTGGTGACGGGCCGGTAGCCGGGCAGGTCCATCACGGGCGGCCAGGAGAACGTGGTCTTCGCCTGGAGGGCGTCCTTGGCGATGTCGACCAGCACCGGGCCCGGGCGGCCGGTGGAGGCGATGTGGAACGCCTGCGCGATCACCCGCGGGATGTCCTCGGCCTTGGTGACCAGGAAGTTGTGCTTGGTGATCGGCATCGTGATGCCGACGATGTCCGCCTCCTGGAAGGCGTCCGTACCGATCGCCTTGGAGGCCACCTGCCCGGTGATCGCCACGAGCGGCACCGAGTCCATGTGGGCGTCGGCGATCGGCGTGACCAGGTTGGTGGCACCCGGCCCCGAGGTGGCCATGCAGACGCCGACCCTGCCGGTGGCCTGTGCGTAGCCGGTGGCGGCGTGACCTGCGCCCTGCTCATGGCGGACCAGGACGTGGCGCACCCTGGTGGAGTCCATCAGCGGGTCGTACGCCGGAAGGATCGCACCACCCGGAATGCCGAATACCGTGTCGGCGCCGACCTCCTCGAGCGAACGGATGAGGGACTGCGCACCCGTGACGTGCTCGGGGGCGGACTGGTGTCCTCCGGATCGGGGCCGGGGCTGCGGGTGATGGGCCCCGGTGGCCTGCTCGGTCATCGGCATTCTCTTCTCGATGCTGAGGGTTTTTGCGAAGTTTGAGCGGAGTTTCGGTGCTGCACGACAGGTGCCTGTGCAACAAAAAACCCCTCGTGCCATAAGGCAAGCGAGGGGAGCGCGCCGGGTGTGGTCGCTGGGAGTTCCGGATCTGTCCGGACGTCACCAGCTTCAGCCGACGCGCTTTCCAAGTACGAGAATTCGGGTGCGCATGGCACAGACCCTCCCCCCGGCACGCACCCACTGTCAAGTGGGTGGGACGGGAGTCTCATTATGTGAGCGCAGGCCACTTCCGCCTCCGAGAACAGCGGGCACACCACCGGTGTACACCCCCGCACCCCTCTCCATGGCTCGTTCACCTCTCACGCCACCCGCGAACGCGGGCTCGGCCGGTCCGTGCGGCACCGGATAGTGGCCGGAACTCAGCGCCCGGCGCAGCCGGTACTCGTCCAGCGGACCGGAGAACGCCATGCCCTGCCCGTGCGTGCACCCCATCGCGCGCAGGGCGACGACCTGCTCCGGCAGGTCCACGCCGTCGGCCACGGACTGCAGCCCCAGGTCTCCGGCGATCCGCAGCAGCCCACCGGTGATCTTGTGCAGCCGCGCGGACTCGACGACACCCTCGACCAGACCGCGGTCGAGTTTGAGTACGTCGACGGGGAGCCGGCGCAGGGCCGTGATCGCCGCGTATCCGCTGCCGAAGCCGTCCAGGGCGACCCGGACGCCGAGTCGGTGCAGACCGCTCAGGCGGCGCTCCAGTTCGTCCAGCGAGACACGGTGGTCCAGATCCGACAGCTCGATGATCAGCGACCCGGACGGCAGCCCGTGCCGGGTCAGCAACGCCTCGATCGAGCCGAGCGGCATCGACCGGTCCAGCAGCCGGCGCGCGCCCACCCGCACGGCGACGGGTACGGCGAGCCCGGTCGCGGTGCGCTCGGCGGCCTGCTCCACGGCCTCCTCCAGCATCCAGCGGCCCAGCTCGGCGGTCTTGTCGCTGTCCTCGGCCACCCGCAGGAACTCGGCGGGCGTGAACAGCACCCCTTGCGAGGACCGCCAGCGCGCCTGGGTGACCACCGATGCGATCCGGCCGCTCTCCAGGCACACCACCGGCTGGTGCAGCAGCGCGAACTCCCCGTCGTGCAGCGCGGCCCGCAGACGCGTGGCCAGCTCCGCCTTCCGTACGACGTCCTGCTGCATCTGCGGCTTGTACAGCTCGACCCGGCCCTTGCCGCCCGCCTTCGCGCGGTACATCGCCAGGTCGGCATTGCGCAGCAGCTCCCCCGCGCCGAGGCCGGGCTCGGCGAAGGCGACGCCGATGGAGGCGTTGACACGGACATCGTTGCCGTCGATGAGGTACGGCTGCGACAGCGTCAGCCTGAGGCGGTCGGCGAGCTCCAGGATGTGTCGTTCGCGGGCGGTGCGGTCACGGGTGTTGTCCCCGGCGATCAGGGCCGCGAACTCGTCGCCGCCCAACCGGGAGGCCGTGTCCCCGCCCCGGACCGCGTCCTGGAGTCTGCGGGCGGCCTGGACGAGCAGTTCGTCCCCTGCCTGGTGTCCGATGGTGTCGTTGACCCCCTTGAAGCCGTCGAGGTCGATGAAAAGGACGGCCGTGTTGCGCAGGGCGATGCCCCGGTCGGAGGCGCGGCGGCCGGACAGGGCCTGCTGGACCCGCTTGGTGAACAGCGCGCGGTTGGGCAGGTCGGTGAGCGGGTCGTGCTCGGCGTTGTGCTGGAGCTGCGCCTGCAGGCGCACTCTTTCGGTCACGTCCCGGCTGTTGAAGATGAGGCCACCGTGGTGACGGTTGACGGTCGACTCGACGTTGAGCCAGCCGTCGTCTCCGGACCGGAAGCGGCACTCGATGCGCGTAGTGGGTTCCTCAAGTGGGCTGGCGGCGAGGAAGCGGCGCACCTCGTGCACCACGCAGCCCAGGTCCTCCGGGTGGATGAGATTGGCCAGTTCCGTGCCCACCAGCTCCTCCGCGGAGCAGCCGTAGACCCCGGCGGCGGCCGGGGAGACGTACCGGAGGATGCCGTTGGGTGCGGCGATCATGATGACGTCGCTGGAGCCCTGCACCAGGGAGCGGAAGTGGTTCTCCTTCTGCGCCAGTTCCTGGGTGAGGGTGATGTTGTCGAGCAGCATGATGCCCTGGCGCATCACGAGGGCGAGCACGACGGTGCCGCCGGTGATGAGCACGACCCGGTCGACGCTGCGGCCGTTGAGGACGTTGTACAGGATCCCCAGCGTGCAGACGGCGGCCGCGAGGTACGGCGTGAGGGCGGCCAGGGAGCCGGCGATCGGCCGGGAGACCGGGTACCGGCTGTGATCACCTCCCGGCGCGGGCGTGTGGTGATGGCTTCCACCGCGCTGTCCGGGCACGTGCTCGTGCACCACGCGCGTGTGCCCCGTGCCTTCCTGCCGCTCACCGTCTCCGTGCCGAGGCGCGGCCCACGGGGCGTACGCCAGGAGCAGCGAGCCGGCGAACCAGCCCGCGTCGAGCAGCTGGCCGGAGCGGTAGCTGTTGTGCAGCAGCGGCGAGGTGAACAGGGCATCGCACATCACGGTCAGCGCGAGCGCGCCGATCGCGGTGTTGACCGCGGTGCGGTTCGCCGACGAGCGGCGGAAGTGCAACGCGAGCACCATGCTGACCAGGGCGATGTCGAGCAGCGGGTAGGCGAGCGAGAGCGCGGTGTGCGCCACGCTGGCCCCGCCGTTCGAGTCGATCTTGGCCGCCTGGGCGAGGGCGAGGCTCCATGCCAGCGTCAGCAGCGAGCCGCCGATCAGCCACGCGTCCAGCGCGAGGCAGACCCAGCCGGCCCTCGTCACCGGCCGCTTGGCGAGCACCAGGAGTCCCACGATGGCGGGCGGCGCGAAGCACAGGAAGAACCCGTCGGCGTAGGAGGGGCTGGGCACGGGTCGCTGCAGGACGACCTCGTACCATCCCCAGACCAGGTTGCCGAGGGCGGCCATCGCCGAGGAGAGGGCGAACAGCAGCCAGGCGGGCCGAAAGCGGATACGGCGGCTACGGGCGTAGCGGAAGCAGGACACGGCAGCGGCGCCCGCCGCGGCGGCCAGTCCGAAGTCGCCCATGATCAGCGCGAGTTGCTCCGAACCCCAGCCGAGCGCGGAACCGACGGCGTATCCCGCGCACACCAGGGCCAGAACGAGCTGCGGAACCAGCCCCGAGCCGCTTTTGAAGGACGACGGACGGGGCAGCAGCGCCGCCGACGAGGACTGAGTCCGCAGCCCCGCGTCCAGCGTGGTCGTGGAGGGCGGTGGCGAGCTCACCGGACCCTCCCGGTCCGCACCGCTCGCGGGTCCCGAGGGTCCCGGTGCGCTGGGTGCGCATGCCGCCTGCGGCTGCTGAGCCTGCGGTGGTGATGGCTGTGACGACAGCCGTGAGTGGCGTGGTGGCCGCGTCTGCGCGCGGCCGTTCGCCAGGGTCGCCGCCGACGGCTCCGCCGCGTCGGATTGCTCGTCCATAGGCCGTGCATCGCCCGTCGCCCCCCTCACAAATCTGAAATGTCCATCCCCGGCGCCGAAAGGTGCACGGCGCAGCCCCTGTCGGGACGATACACCAGTCTCGTCACTCAGGGACATAGCACCTCTACGCTCCGTAACGACCAGCGCATATGCGAGTACCCACCGCTTCCGGAAGGTTGCGGACGGTACTCGAAGCGGGTTTCCGGCCTGTTGCGCGCGGCGCACACGGCACCCGAGGGAAGCTCAGCCCGCGAGCGTCACGCGCGTGCCGCGCCCGTCGTAAGGATCACGTTGCGAAGGGGCTCACGGTTCACGTAACGAGTGAGCTGGTCGACCAGCAACCGCTTGGCGCGCGGCAGGAACGCCGACGTCGGTCCGCCCACGTGCGGGCTGATCAGTACGCCCGGCGCACGCCACAGGGGATGCTCCCGGGGCAGCGGCTCGGGGTCGGTGACGTCCAGGGCCGCGGTGATGCGCCCGGTCTCCAGCTCCGCCAGCAGCGCCTTCGTGTCCACGACGCCCCCACGTGCGACGTTGACCAGCAGCGCGCCGTCCTTCATGCGAGCGAGGAAGTCGGCGTCGACCATGTGCCGGGTGGCCGCCGTGAGGGGCGTGGAGAGGATGACGACGTCCGCTTCCGGAAGCAGGGCGGACAGTTCGGTGAGCGGAAGCACGGGTCCGCGCGCCGTGGTGCGCTCAGAGCGCGCGACGCGCGCCACCCGCGCGAGTTCAAAGGGTGCGAGCCGGTCCTCGATGGCGGCGCCGATCGAGCCGTATCCCACGATGAGGACGTTCTTGTCCGCGAGCGCGGGCCGGAAACCGCTGAGCCACTCCCCTCTGTCCTGGGCCCGCACGAAGTCGGGGACGCCGCGCAGCGAGGCGAGGACCAGCGTGAGCGTGAGCTCGGCGGTGCTCGCCTCGTGCACCCCGCGCGCGTTGCACAGCCGCACGCCCGGGCGCAGGTGCTTCAGGCCCGACTCCACGTGATCGATGCCGGCGGAGAGCGTCTGCACGACCTCCACGGAGCTCATCTCCGGCAGGGGACGCTGTCCGATTCCCGGCGGCTTCATGTAGGGGACGACGTAGAAGGCGCACTCGGCCGGGTCGGCGGGGAAGGTCTCCTCGCCGTTCCAGAAGCGGTAGTGCGGGCCCTGCGGGAGGCCCTCGATCTCTTCCGGCGGGATGGGGAGCCACACGTCAGCAGTCATGCCTTGGAGGCTATGTCAGGCGAACAGGAGTGCAGAGGTTAGGTTGGGGTGCCGAAAGAGGGAGGGTTACGGCCAGGTGGAGCGCAGGACGATCGGCGCGGCGGCGCTCGCGGTGGGAGCCGTCGGACTCGGGTGCATGCCGATGAGCTGGGCCTACAGCTCGTCGCGGCAGCGGGGCGAGGAGTCGCTCAGGGCGGTGCACCGGGCGCTCGATCTGGGCTCGACACTGCTGGACACGGCCGACATGTACGGCCCGTTCACCAATGAGCTGCTGTTGGGGCGGGTGTTGAAGGAGCGCCGGCGGGACGCGTTCGTGTCGACCAAGGTCGGCCTGCTCGTGGGCGAACAGCACATCGTGGCCAACGGCCGTCCCGGCTATGTGAAGCGTGCCTGCGACGCCTCTCTGCGCCGCCTGCAGACGGACGTCATCGACCTCTACCAACTGCATCGCGCGGACCCCGAAATACCGGTCGAGGAGACCTGGGGCGCGATGGCGGAGCTCGTTCGGGCCGGAAAGGTACGGGCGTTGGGACTGTGCGCGGTGGGCGCGCGGGGTGGCCGCCGCTCGGGAACCCGTCTGCACGACACGACGATCCGCCAGCTGCAGCGGGTGCAGCAGGTCTTCCCGGTGAGCGCCGTACAGGCGGAGCTGTCGGTCTGGTCACCGGAGGCACTGGAGACGCTGCTGCCGTGGTGCGAGGCCCGCGGCATCGGCTTCCTGGCCGCGATGCCACTGGGCAACGGCTTCCTCAGCGGCAGACTGACCCCGGGCGAGGGCTTCGAACCCGACGACGTCCGCGCCCGCCACCCGCGCTTCACCGCGGAGATGATGGCGGCCAACCAGCCGATAGTCGCCGGCCTGCGCCGCATCGCGTCCCGCCACGGGGAGGGCGTCACCCCGGCGCAGGTGGCACTGGCGTGGGTACTGGCTCAGGGGCGACACGTGGTCACCGTGCCGGGGGCGAAGCAGGAGCGCTGGGTGAGCGAGAACGCGGCGGCCGGGGAGTTGCGGCTGACGGAGACGGATCTGGCGGAGGTGGCGGAGTTGCCGGGGGCGTTGGGGTCGTGGGACTGACGGTGCAAAGGTCCTGAGCCGAAAATCGCCGGGCTCGGGGCCGGGATCGGCCGGAGACCGAGATCGGCAGGGGGCCGGGGGACTTGCGGGCCGCCGCGCCCTCCCGCCGGCCCGCGCGCCCTGCTGCGGCGCCGTCCCGTCGCGAAGTCTCGGCCGCCGGGCCCTGCCCCGCCGACCGCGGCGCTTGGGCTCCACCGCAGGTCACAGGCGCCGACTGCCGACCAAACACGGACGGGACGCCCGCACGGAGGTGGTTCGAGGTTCATGGATCGGGAACCTGTGAGGCGCGAGCGGTGTAAGAAAAGTAGAAGCCGCCGCGTCGAAGGGACCTTGATCGTGCAACGTCGAGTTGTGACGGCCGTGATGGCCGCGGCCGCGCTCCTGCTGACGGCCGGTTGTTCCTCCGACGACGGGGGATCTCCGGGCGAGGACGGAGCCGCGGCACCGAGTAGTACGGCCGCGGGGTCGTCGCCCTCCGGTCGGGCCGCCGAGGAGACCCCGCCGGCGAAGGGCTCCGTCAAGGTGGTGCGCACGGTCGCCGGGGGCCTGAACACCCCCTGGGGTCTGGCCCCGCTCCCCGACGGCGACCTGCTCGTCTCCTCCCGCGACGAGGCCACGATCACGCGGGTCGACGCGAAGACGGGCAAGAAGACCGAGCTGGGCGAGGTGCCGGGGGTGTCCCCGGCGGGTGAGGGCGGCCTCATGGGCCTGGCGCTGTCGCCGGACTACGCCTCGGACCACATGATCTACGCGTACTTCACCTCGGCCTCGGACAACCGCATCGTCCGCGTGCTGTACGACGAGCAGCGGCCCACCGGCGAGCAGCTCGGCGCACCCGACACGATCTTCAGAGGCATCCCCAAGGGCTTCATCCACAACGGCGGCCGGATCGCCTTCGGCCCCGACAAGATGCTGTACGCAGGCACGGGCGAGAGCGGTGACACGGGCCTGTCCCAGGACAAGGAGTCCTTGGGCGGCAAGATCCTGCGCATGACACCGGAGGGTGAACCGGCTCCGGGCAACCCCGTCACCGACTCCCCCGTGTACTCGTACGGCCACCGCAATGTCCAGGGCCTGGCCTGGGACGCCAAACAGCGCCTGTTCGCCGCGGAGTTCGGCCAGGACACCTGGGACGAGCTCAACGCGATCAAGCCGGGCGACAACTACGGATGGCCAGAAGTCGAGGGCAAGTCCGACAACGCCAAGTACCGCAGCCCACTCGCCCAGTGGGGCACCGACGACGCCTCCCCCAGTGGCGTCGCCTACGCCGAGGGCTCCGTCTGGATGGCCGGCCTGAAGGGCCAGCGTCTGTGGCGCGTCCCCCTCGACGGGACCGAGGCATCGGCTGACCCGCAAGCCTTCCTGGAGGGTGAGTACGGCCGGCTGCGGACGGTTGTATCGGCTGGCGGCGACAAGCTGTGGGTGACGACGAGCAACACGGACGGGCGGGGCAGCCCGAAGGACGGGGACGACCGGATCCTGGAGGTGCAGGTGACCTGAGCGGCCGCCTTCACCCCTCCCCGTCGCGCCTCCCGTCACCTCCGTGCTCGTCCTCCTCGGCCGACGGTTCGGGGGGCCGTACGACGACCTTCCCGGACGCGAGATCTATCGGTCCGCGGCCGGGGTCGTTGTCCCCGACGTCCTCGCGGGTCAGTTCCAGGCGGTTCTGTTCGTCGGTGGTGTGCTTGCGGCCGGGCGCGAAAAGTTCCTCGAACGCGTTGAACACGGAACCTCCCTGGGCCGACGTCCCTTACAGCGTAAACCTCGGGCTCAGGTCCCGGACGGGAGCGTTTCGGCCGCGAACATCCCCGTCCGATGCGCCACGGCCGCAGCCTCGCCCCGCCCGGAGACGCCGAGCTTGCCCAGGATGTTCGACACGTGGACGCTGGCCGTCTTCGGGGAGATGAAGAGTTCCTCCGCGATCTGGCGGTTGGTGCGGCCTGCGGAGACCAGGCGCAGGACGTCTCGTTCGCGGGTGGTGAGGCCGAGGGAGTCGGCCGGGTCGGTCGGGGGCGGGGCCGTGGTGAGGGCGAGGCGGGCTCGCTGGGCCAGGTGCGTCGTGGCGTCGACGAGCGGGCGCGCTTCCAGGTGGATGGCGGCGGCGCGGGTCAGGCGGAGCAGTTCCGTGGCGCGGGCGCGCTCGTCGTCGCCGCCGATCGCGAGCAGCGCCTCGGCCAGGCGGTGGCGGACCTGGGCGAGGTCGTAGGGGCGTTCCAGGGCCTCGAAGGCGGTGACCACGTCCGACCAGGTGTCGGGGGTGGCCCGGTTCTCGGCGCGGTCGAGTTCGGCCCGGGTCCACTTCTCGTAGGCGAGCCACAGGGGTGCGCCCGTGGTGAGCTTGCGGACGGCGTCGCAGAGCCGTTCCAGGAAGGCGGTGCGGCCCTCCTGTGCGGCGGGCAGTGCCCGGGCGCGGGCGTCCGACTCGGCGATGGCGGCGGCCAGCAGCAGGGGCCAGACGTAGCGCTGGGTGCCCGGCGGGAAGCCGGCGTCCAGGACCCGGTCGGCTTCCGCGCGGGCGTCGAGGAGGCGGCCCTCGGCGGCGGCTATGCCGAGGGCGAGGCAGGACATGCGCAGGTCGTTCTGCGGCATGGGGTCGTGGGTGCCGTAGGAGGCGCGGCTGGTGGCCAGATGGCGGGCGGCAGCGGCGGTGTCGCCGCGGGCGAGCGCGAGGTGGGCGAGGCTGTTGGAACCACCGCCGAGCGGTTTGGCGGACTGTCCCGTGCGCTGGGCGTTCACCGCGGCAGCGCCGGCCTCGTCCCAACGGCCCAAAGAAATCAGCGACTTGGCGAGGTTCGCCCAGACCCAGGCCTCGGAGTCGCGCAGGCCCCACTGCTGGGTGAGACGCAAGCCCTCGCGCAGGATGCCGACGGCGTCCTCGGAGCGGCCGATGCCTTCCAGGACGGAGGGCAGGTTCACATGGCTGCGGCCCACCACGGAGGTCAGGCCGCGGGCCAGCACCTCGTCCCTGACCTCGTACATCTGGGCCAGTCCGGACTCGATGTGCCCTGCGTCGACCATGAGGTTGCCGAGTGTGAGTCGCGCGTTCAGTTCGATGTCCTCGGCGCCGACCATGCGTGCGTACTCGACGGCGCGTTCGGCGGCCGACATGGCGTCGGGGCCGGGGGCGCGGAGCATCGACCAGTTGGCGGCGGCGGCCAGCACCTCGGCGTGCACCTCGGACGGGGGCAGGCCGCGCACCAGTTGCTGGGCGGTGCCGAGTTCCTTCCAGCCGTCGCCGCGGGCCAGGGACTGCACCAGCCGGGAGCGCTGGACCCAGAACCAGGCGGCGCGCAGCGGATCGCCCTCGTCCTCCAGCAGGTGCAGGGCGCGCTTGGTGATCTTCAGCGCGCGTTCGCGCTCCCCGCAGAGCCGTCCGGCGACGGCGGCCTCGGCCATCAGGTCGAGGTAGCGCAGGGGTGTGGTGTCGGGGTCGCAGCCGCAGGGCGGGTAGACCTCGGTGTAGTCGACGGGGCGCAGGGTGGCCCGGATGGCCTCGGGGGCGGAGTCCCACAGCTCCATCGCGCGTTCCAGCAGCCGCAGTTGCTCGGAGTGGGCGTGCCGGCGGCGGGCGGTGACGGAGGCGTCCAGGACGGCGGGCAGGGCCTTGGCCGGGTCGTGGGCGTGGTACCAGTAGCTGGCCAGCCGCATCACGCGCTCGCCGGCCGGGACGAGCGTCGGGTCGGTCTCCAGGGCTTCGGCGTAGCGGCGGTTGAGGCGGGAGCGCTCGCCGGGCAGCAGGTCGTCACCGACGGCTTCGCGGACCAGGGAGTGCCGGAAGCGGTAGCCGTCGCCGCCGGGCGCGGCGATGAGGATGTTGGCGTTGACGGCGGCCCGCAGCGCCTCGATGAGGTCGTCCTCGGCGAGCTGGGCGACGGCGGCGAGCAGCCGGTACTCGACGGTGGAGCCGCCTTCGGCGACGATCCGGGCGACCCGCTGGGCGCTTTCCGGCAGGCCCTCGACCCGGACGAGGAGCAGGTCGCGCAGGGAGTCGGTGAGGCCGGCGCAGCTGCCCTCGTGGGCGGCGACGGCGAGTTCCTCGACGAAGAAGGCGTTGCCGTCGGAGCGTTCGAAGATCTCGTCGACCTGGGCCGGGTCGGGTTCGGTGGCGAGGATGCCGGCGATCTGGCGGCCGACCTCGGCGCGATTGAAGCGGCCGAGTTCGATGCGGCGGACCGTGCGCAGCCGGTCGAGTTCGGCGAGGAGCGGACGCAGCGGGTGGCGGCGGTGGATGTCGTCGGAGCGGTAGGTGGCGAGGACGACGAGGCGGCCGGTGCGCAGCGTGCGGAAGAGATAGGCGAGGAGGTGGCGGGTGGAGGCGTCGGCCCAGTGCAGGTCCTCCAGGGCGACGACGACCGTGCGGCCGGCGGCGACGCGCTCCAGCAGGCGGGCGGTGAGCTCGAAGAGCCGCGCCATGCCCTCCTCGTCGGAACGGTCCGCGCCGCGGGTCGGGGCTGTCTCGCCCAACTCGGGCAGCAGCCGGGCCAGTTCCTCCTCCTGGCCGGCGGCCGCGGCGGCCAGCTCGCCGGGCAGTTCGCGGCGCAGGGCGCGCAGCGCGGTGGAGAACGGGGCGAAGGGCAGCCCGTCGGCCCCGATCTCGACGCAGCCGCCGAGCGCGACGACGGCGGCGCCCTCGCCCGCGGCGTCGGCGAACTCCTCGACGAGGCGGGTCTTGCCGACCCCTGCCTCGCCGCCGATCACCAACGCCTGCGGTTCGCCCGCGGCGGCTCGGGCGAGGGCGTCGTTCAGAGTCTCCAACTCGGCTGCGCGACCGACGAACACGGGACTGACGGACCGGCTCTCCACGGGTCCGAGCATCGCACGCGCTGCTGCGAGTCCGGCATCGGTTTTCCGGGGACCGGCGCCCCCGGAGAACCCCTGCGGCCCGGTATGGGCCTCGCCCTCAGGTGCCGGACGGGCTGAGACGGCCGCGACCGGCGCCGGGAGGCGACCTTCGGCCCCCGGAACCGCCGCTTTCACGCGGCACGCGGATGCCGGAGCCTACGGAGGCGGGACGTATGCGACTCCGCCTCCGCCGCACCCTTGGTGGAGCGCTTCGCGGCGCGGCGCCCGCGGATGACCTCGCGGACCATGCGCTCGTGCTCGGCCTCGCGGATCATGTCGGCGGAGCGGATGTGGTGGAGCTCGTACTCGAACATGGCAGCACCCTCGTTTTCCCTGGTGAGACGCGATTTCCGACATCGCTTTGTGCGATGGGTCAACCTTCGTCTGCCAGGCGGGTCCGCCACATCGGGAGAGTTCCGCATCTTCGGCGGCCGAGGGGCCTTAGACGCGCATGAGGGGCCTCAGGGCGCCGTCTAAGGTACTTATGGCTGTCCTGAGGCCCCTCGGGACCTGCGGTGATTCAGGTGGTTCAGCTTGCCGAGGGCAGGCCGAGCAGGGCGTCGGTGTACTTGAGCACCGCCAGCAGCAGACCGATGACGCCGAGCGCGACACCGCCCCAGGCGACCGACTTGATCCACGGGGCCTGCGGCTTGCCGGGCGCCCCGAACGCGGGGCGGGCGAGCACGACGACGCCGACGATCAGCGCGGCCAGTGCGAACACGCCGGCCCACAGGGCGGAGGTCTGCCAGGCGTCGCCGTAGACCTCCTGGATCTGCTGGGAGACGCTCGCGTTCGAGGCGGTCTCCAGCTGGCCCACGAGGGTCTCGCGCGCGGCGGCGACCGTACCGATCCAGCCACCGGTCAGGGAGACGAGGCCGAGCGCCGCGGAGACGACCGCGGCCGCGCCCTGGCCGACAGCGGAGGGGCTCGCTTCCGTGGCCTGAGCGGTCACCTCGTCCTCGGCCTCGATGTCGTCGTTCTCCTCGACCTCGTCGGAGACGGTGGCGTCAGTGGCATCGCTCGTCTTGACGACGTCCACCTTCTCCTCGTCGGTCTTCGCCTCAGTGCCTCGGTCGGCGCCGGTCTCGTCCACTGTCTTCGTTCCCATGCCTCGCACCGTACGGACGCTGTATGAGAGGTCTCTTAATGATCGTCGAGGCCTCTTACTGATCATTGCGGACGGCACGCGTGCGTGCCTCACGCCACTCGGGGGCCAGGATCGACCACACCTCGAGGTCGTGCCGCACCCCACGATAGGGGTAGCTCTCCCTGCGCACGCCGTCGCGGGTCATGCCGAGGCGGCGCGCCACGTTCAGGCTGGGCGTGTTCCCGGCGGAGGCGATCCACTCGACGCGGTGGATGCCGCGCTGCTCGACGGCGAAGTCGATGAGTACGCGCATCGCGCGCGTGACGAGCCCCCGCCCGGTGCCGGCGGGCTCCAGCCAGCAGCCGACCTCGCAGTTGGCGTTCTCTGCGTCGAAGTTGAGGAAGAGCACCCCGCCGACCAGCTTGCCCTCAAGCCACAGGCCGTGCAGGGATCCGGTGTCGGCGGCGCGCATGTCGGCGTACCGCTGGAGCACCGCGCGCGCGGCGTCCACGTCCGTGGCCTTCGAGCCGAAGGGGACGTACTCGTTGATGAACTCCCGCCCGCGCTCCAGATGGGCCAGGAACTCCTCGGCGTGCCACGGCTCCAGAGGCCGCAACTCGGCTCCGTCGTCACCCAGCGATATCGCGTACATCGCCCCGCTGCTCCTTCTCCAGTTCCGCCACGACGTCGGTGAGCCTCTCATGGGCGGCGCGGGACTCGGGCGGTTCGATGCTGATGCGGGGCATGCGCTTGTCGAGCCAGCGGGGCAGCCACCAGTTGGCGCCGCCGAGCATGTGCATCAGGGCGGGGACGAGGAGGGTGCGCAGGACGAAGGCGTCGAGGGCGACGGCGGCCGCGAGGGCGATGCCGAACATGGCGATCACGCGGTCGCCGCTGAGGACGAAGGCGAGGAAGACCGAGATCATGATGACCGCGGCGGAGTTGATCACCCGGCCGGTCTCGGCCAGGCCGATCCGCACGGCCCGCCGGTTGTCACCGGTCTCCAGCCACTCCTCGTACATCCGGCTGACCAGGAAGACCTGGTAGTCCATGGAGAGGCCGAACAGCACCGACACCATGATCACGGGGAGGAAGGGCTCGATCGGCCCGGCGCGGCCCAGCCCCAGCAGCTCGCTCCCCCAGCCCCACTGGAAGATCGCGACGACGACACCGAAGGCGGCGGCGACCGCGGCGACGTTCATCGCGGCGGCCTTCAGCGGGATGCCGACCGACCGGAAGGCGAGCAGGAGCAGCAGACAGCCCAGGCCGATGACGACGCCGACGAACAGCGGCAGCTTGCCGACGATCACGTCGGCGAAGTCGTCGTAGCCCGCCGTCATGCCGCCGACGTGCACATCGAGCGAGGTGCCCGTCTCGGCGCGTGGCAGGACCTCGGAGCGCAGCCGGTCGACGAGGTCGCTGGTCTGCTGCGACTGCGGGGCGGACTCCGGTACGACGGTGAGGTAGGCGGTGTTTCCGCCGCTGTTGTACGTCACCGGGGTCACCGCCGCGATGCCCTCGGTGGTGCGCAGGGTGGCGTCGAGGTTGTCCAGGGCGAGCTTGTCGTCGCCGCCGTCGACCTGGGTGACGAGGGTGAGCGGGCCGTTCACGCCGGGGCCGAAGCCGTCGGCGAGGAGGTCGTAGGCCTGGCGGGTGGTGGCGGACTGAGGGTTGTTGCCCTGGTCGGAGGTGCCCAGGCGCAGGCCCAGGGTGGGCAGCGCGAGGACCGTGATGAGGGCCAGGGCGATCGCGCCGAGCGCCTTGGGGTGGCGCTCCACGAACGCCGACCAGCGAGCGGCGAAGCCGGTCGGCAGCTCGGGCTGAGGTCCGTGCTCCGCCAGCCGGCGCCGCTCGCGACGGCTCAGGGCGCGCATGCCGATGAAGGACAGCAGGGCGGGCAGCAGGGTCACGGAGGCGGCGACCGTCAGGACCACGGTCAGCGAGGCGGCTATCGCGACGCCGTTGAGGAAGCTCAGCTGCAGGATCAGCATGCCGAGCAGGGCGATGCACACGGTGGCACCCGCGAACACGACGGCCCGTCCGGTGGTCGCGACGGCGCTCGTGATCGACTCGGCGACGGGCAGCCCGCGTTTCAGCCCGCGCCGGTGCCGGGTGACGATGAACAGCGCGTAGTCGATGCCGACGCCGAGCCCGATCAGCATGCCCAGCATGGGCGCGAAGTCGGCGACGGTCATGGCGTGCCCGAGCAGCGCGATCCCGGCGTACGCGGTGCCGACGCTCACCAGCGCGGTGGCGATGGGCAGCAGCGAGGCGGCGAGCGACCCGAAGGCGAGGAAGAGCACGACGGCCGCGACGGCCACCCCGACGACCTCGGCGATGTGCCCGCCCGGCGACTCGGTGAGCCCGACTGCGCTGCCGCCCAGCTCCACCTGGAGCCCTTCGGTCTCGGCGTCCTTGGCCGCGCTCACGACGGCCTGTGCGTCGCCCTCGTCGAGGCTCTCGGCTCCGGCTTCGAAGGTGACGGTGGCGTACGCCGTGTGCCTGTCCTCGCTGATCTGCGCGGCGCCCTGCTTGTCGTACGGGCTGCTCACGGCCGCCACTCCGGGCAGTTCCGCGATCTCGTCAAGGGTGCGCGTCATGGTCTGCTCGACGTCGGCGGCGCGCACGGTGCCGGCGGTGGTGTGCCAGACGACGGTGCCGCTGTCGCCGCCGAGGCCGGGGAAGCCGTCTTCCAGCAGCTGGGTGGCGCGGCCCGATTCGGTGCCGGGGACCTGGTAGTCGTTCGAGTACGCGGAGCCGGTCACGGCGGCGGCCGCACTCACCCCGCCGAAAGCAAGCAGCCAGAGCAGTACGGCGACGAGGCGGCGCTGGACACACCAGCGTGCGAGGGCTGCCACGAACGTGCTCCCGGGGCTTTTATGGATCTTTGACCGGGAACAGTCGTTCATACGAAGTGAACAGCCCGCAAAGAACGCGTGAGCGATGTGAAGCAAACTCTCGCAGGCGAAAATGATCGTTTGCCTCGTTCGTGCGTTTATTCACACGATTGGGAGGAAGATCACAGGACAGTAACGGTCACTCCGTCGCTCATGAGTGGCGCCCTTCACATCAGTCGAACTGATCCCCCAGGGCCATCACCATTACCCCGGTGACGAGCAGCCACAGCGCCCGCCGGGTGCGCCCCCGCGAACCGAGGAACGCGGCAAGTGCGCAGAAGGCGGCGCCGAAGGCGTAGGCGGCCGGGACGAGGGCCGGGGCGCTGCTCGTGGCGCGGAGCATCGAGGCGGCCAGGCCGGCAAGGGCGAGCAGCGCCCCGGTCCCGGCCGCCGTCCAGCGGGCCCGCCGCGCCACCTGCGCCGGATCCTCGACGTCCTCGAACTCTTCGACGTCCTCCAGGTCTTCGACGTCCTCCAAGTCCTTGCCGTCGTCCAGGCCCTCGGGCTTCTCGGTCCGGTCCTCCCCCGTCTCGGATATCTCGGAATCACCGCGTCCACTCATGGCGGGCGAGCGTAGCGGGTCGCGCTGGGAAACCGGATGCCGGGCCGTACCTGCCACTGCTAGTTTCCGGAGGTCAGCCATGCCGCGGCACACCGCCGCCGACCTGAGCAGGTGCATTGTTTGAGCGTCCGGCCGAGCTCCTCCGTATCCCTTTCCGCCTTCCCGGACTCAAGGAGCCCGTTCACCGATGCCGGACATCACCCCGAGGACCTCGAATGAGGACCTCACCAAGCGGCTGACCCACCCCCGCTACCCGCGCAGCAACAGCTACGACCCCCACTGGGTCGTGGAGAACCAGATGGGCCCGAACGCACTCTGGCTGCTGGAGTGGCTGGCCCCGGCCCTCGGCCTGGACGCCCTGCGCCCCGGCGCGCGCGTCCTCGACCTGGGCTGCGGACGGGCGATGACCTCCGTCTTCCTGGCCAGGGAGTACGACGCCCAGGTCACCGCGGCCGACCTGTGGATCAAGCCCGACGACAACGCCCAGCGCATCGCCGAGGCCGGTTTCGCCGACCGCGTGCTGCCCGTGCACGCCGAGGCGCACGACCTGCCGTTCGCCGAGGGCAGCTTCGACGCGATCGTGAGCGTCGACGCGTACCAGTACTTCGGCACCGACGACCTCTATCTACCCACCCTGACGCGGCTGTTGAAGCCCGGCGGGCGGATCGGAGTCGTCGTGCCCGCGCTGCGGGAGGAGCCGGAGGGGCTCGAGCCGCCGCAGCATCTCGAGCCGTGGTGGGAGCCGGGCTACTGGTGCTTCCACTCCGCCGACTGGTGGCGACGCCAGTGGACCCGCAGCGGCGCCGTCGAGGTCGAGGCCGCCGACCGGCAGCCGGACGGCTGGCGGGACTGGCTGCTGTGGTGCGACGTGATCGCCGAGGAGAGCCCGGATGAGTGGCATCGCACCATGGCCCGCCGGGTCGGCGAGATGCTGCGCCATGACGAGGGCCGCGCGCTGGGCTTCGTACGGCTCGTAGGACGCCGTAAGCCGTAGCCCGAGCAAGGCGACGGCCCCGGAGGACTTGCCTCCGGGGCCGTACGCGCTTCGGCTCAGCCCTCGCTGACGCCCAGCTGCTGAAGGATCAGCTCCTTGACGCGGGCCGCGTCGGCCTGGCCTCGGGTGGCCTTCATGACCGCACCGACCAGGGCGCCGGCCGCGGCCACCTTGCCGCCGCGGATCTTGTCCGCGATGGCCGGGTTGCCGGCGATGGCCTCCTCGACGGCGGTGGTGAGCGCGCCCTCGTCCGAGACGACCTTCAGACCGCGCTTGTCAACGACCTCGTCCGGGGTGCCCTCGCCCGCGAGAACGCCCTCGATGACCTGGCGGGCCAGCTTGTCGTTCAGGTCGCCCTTCGAGACCAGCTCGGTGACGCGGGCCACCTGCGCCGGCGTGATGGCCAGCTCGTCGAGCGACTTGCCCGACTCGTTGGCGCTGCGGGCGAGTTCGCCCATCCACCACTTGCGGGCGGAGGCCGCGTCGGCGCCGGCGTCGATCGTGGCGACGATCGGGTCCAGCGCGCCCGCGTTGAGGATCGCCTGCATCTCGACGGCCGAGATGCCCCACTCCGCGAGGAGTCGGGTGCGGCGGACCAGCGGCAGCTCCGGGAGGCCCGCCCGGATCTCCTCGACCCACTCGCGCGAGGGGGCCACCGGCACCAGGTCCGGCTCGGGGAAGTACCGGTAGTCCTCGGCCTCTTCCTTCACGCGGCCCGAGGTCGTCGACCCGGTGTCCTCGTGGAAGTGCCTGGTCTCCTGGATGATCGTCCCGCCACCGCTCAGCACGGCGGCGTGCCGCTGGATCTCGTAGCGGGCCGCGCGCTCCACGGACCGCAGCGAGTTGACGTTCTTCGTCTCGGAACGCGTGCCGAACTTCTCGGTGCCGTTCGGGCGCAGCGAGAGGTTCACGTCGCAGCGCATCTGGCCCATCTCCATACGGGCCTCGGAGACGCCGAGCGCCTTGATGAGCTCGCGCAGCTCACGGACGTACGCCTTCGCCACCTCAGGGGCACGCTCGCCCGCACCGACGATCGGCTTGGTGACGATCTCGATGAGCGGGATGCCGGCGCGGTTGTAGTCGAGGAGCGAGTGCGAGGCGCCGTGGATTCGGCCCGTGGCACCGCCGACGTGCGTCGACTTGCCGGTGTCCTCCTCCATGTGGGCGCGCTCGATGTCCACGCGGAACGTCTCGCCGTCCTCCAGTTGGACGTCGAGGTAGCCGTTGAAGGCGATCGGCTCGTCGTACTGGGAGGTCTGGAAGTTCTTCGGCATGTCCGGATAGAAGTAGTTCTTCCGGGCGAAGCGGCACCACTCGGCGATCTCGCAGTTCAGCGCGAGACCGATCTTGATCGCCGACTCCACGCCGATCGCGTTGACGACCGGGAGCGCGCCGGGCATGCCGAGGCAGGTGGGGCAGGTCTGCGTGTTGGCGTCCTGACCGAGTTCGGTCGAACAGCCGCAGAACATCTTGGTCTTGGTGCCGAGTTCGACATGGACCTCAAGGCCCATGACGGGGTCGTACGACGCCAGCGCGTCCTCGTACGACACCAGGTCGGTCGTGGTGGTCACGGTGAAACTTCCCTCTCAGCCCAGCAGGACGTCGTCGTCGCCCAGCCGCTTCAGCTCGCGGTAGAGGATGGCGAGGCCGGTGACGATGGCGGCGGCGGACACGGTGGCGTCGATCAGGACCAGTGTGTCCTTCTCGGCGCGGGCCGTCTTGAGCCGCTTTGCGACGCCGAACGCGCCGAACGCGGTGGCGGCCATGGACAGGTACGTACCGGACTTGGACTTCTTGAAGCCCTTGGCCTTGGTCAGTGCACTCACAGCGACGGAGCCTCCTCGATCAGCGGGTGCCCCCACCTTTCCACGAAGGCGGCCTCGACAGCAGCGCCGACCTTGTAGAGCCGGTCGTCCTTCATCGCCGGAGCGATGATCTGCAGGCCGACCGGGAGGTTGTCCTCCGGAGCGAGACCGCAGGGCAGCGACATGGCCGCGTTGCCCGCCAGGTTGGTCGGGATGGTGCACAGGTCGGCGAGGTACATCGCCATCGGGTCGTCGGCACGCTCGCCGATCGCGAAGGCGGTGGTCGGCGTCGTCGGGGAGACGATCACGTCGACCTGCTCGAAGGCCTTCTCGAAGTCGCGGGTGATGAGCGTGCGGACCTTCTGGGCGCTGCCGTAGTACGCGTCGTAGTACCCGCTCGACAGGGCGTACGTGCCGAGCATGATGCGGCGCTTCACCTCGGGGCCGAAGCCCGCCTCACGGGTGATCGACGTGACCGCCTCGGCGGAGTTCGTACCGTCGTCGCCGGTCCGCAGGCCGTAGCGCAGGCCGTCGAAGCGGGCGAGGTTGGAGGAGCACTCGGAGGGCGCGATCAGGTAGTACGCCGAGAGCGCCAGGTCGAAGGACGGGCAGTCCAGCTCGACGATCTGCGCGCCCAGCTCCTTGAGCAGCTCGACGGACTCGTCGAAGCGCTGGATGACGCCGGCCTGGTAGCCCTCGCCGCGGAACTGCTTGACGACGCCGACGCGCATGCCCTCGACACTGCCGTTGCGGGCGGCCTCGACGACCGGCGGGACCGGCGCGTCGATCGAGGTGGAGTCCATCGGGTCGTGCCCGGCGATGACCTCGTGCAGCAGGGCCGCGTCCAGGACCGTACGGGCGCAGGGGCCGCCCTGGTCGAGGGAGCTGGAGAAGGCGACCATGCCGTAGCGGGACACCGCGCCGTACGTCGGCTTCACGCCGACCGTGCCGGTGACGGAGGCCGGCTGGCGGATGGAGCCGCCGGTGTCGGTGCCGATGGCGAGCGGCGCCTGGAAGGAGGCGAGCGCGGCGGACGAGCCGCCACCCGATCCACCGGGGATCTTGGTGAGGTCCCAGGGGTTGCCGGTCGGGCCGTAGGCGCTGTTCTCGGTGGAGGACCCCATGGCGAACTCGTCCATGTTGGTCTTGCCGAGGATGACGACGTCGGCGGCCTTGAGCCGCTTGGTGAGCGTCGCGTCGTACGGCGGGATCCAGCCCTCGAGGATCTTCGAACCGACGGTCGTCGGAATGCCCTCGGTGGTGAAGATGTCCTTCAGCGCGAGCGGGACGCCGGCCAGCGGGCCGAGCTTCTCGCCCTTGGCCCGCTTCTCGTCGACGGCACGGGCCTGGGCGAGGGCGCCCTCGCGGTCGACGTGCAGGAAGGCGTGCACCTTCTCGTCGACGGCCTCGATGCGGGCCAGGTGGGCCTCGGTGACCTCGACCGCGGTGAGTTCGCCGGAGGCGATCTTCGCGGCGGTCTCGGCGGCCGTGAGCTTGATGATGTCCGTCATGGCGATTAGTCCTCCCCCAGGATCTGCGGCACCTTGAAACGCTGCTGCTCCTGGGCCGGGGCGCCGGAGAGCGCCTGCTCGGGGGTGAGCGACGGACGGACCTCGTCCGCTCGCATGACGTTCGTCAGCGGGAGCGGGTGCGAGGTCGGCGGTACGTCTTGGTCGGCGACCTCACTGACGCGGGCGACCGCGCCGATGATGTCGTCCAGCTGTCCCGCGAAGTGCTCGAGCTCTTCGGGCTTCAGCTCCAGACGCGCCAGCCGGGCGAGGTGGGCGACCTCCTCGCGCGTGATGCCAGGCATGCAGCGATCCTCTGGGGTGAGTGTGTGTGGTTTGGCCCAATCCTATGGGTCGGGGACCTGTGCCTGTGAAACGGTTTCCCCGGCCCTCGCCCGCCAGCGCCGGCGGCCGTCCCAGGCCTCGCTCCTCATGAAGTGGTTGTCGTACAGCTCCTGCACCTCCAGCAGGCTCTCCGGGGTGGCCTCACCGAGGGCGACGCGCTGGAGGTGGCGGAAGTACTCGAAGCGCTCGACGCCGGGTGTGATGACGATCAGGAGGTCGGCGTCGGCGCCCGGCACGGCGGCGAAGGCGTGCGGCTTGCCGGGCGGTACGACGACGAGGTCGCCGGGGCCGGCGGTGACGACGTCGTCGCCGGAGAGGATCTCGGCGGCACCGTCGAGCAGGAAGAACATCTCGGCGGAGTTGTCGTGCCAGTGCGGTTCGGCGCCGTCGGCGCCGCCCTGGAGTGTCACGCGCTGGGTGGACAGCGCGCCG
This sequence comes from Streptomyces sp. R11, assembly GCF_041051905.1. NCBI lineage: Bacteria > Bacillati > Actinomycetota > Actinomycetes > Kitasatosporales > Streptomycetaceae > Streptomyces > Streptomyces sp. R11. The sequence continues at coordinate 6,413,296 of NZ_CP163432.1, read as the reverse complement.
CCCGTCCGGCTGCTGTCGGCCAGCAGACGCACGGTGGTGGGCGCGCGGCCGACGACCTCCGCCTCGGCCTCGCGGACGATCACGGACTCGTCGAACTTCGGAACGAACAGCGACATGTCGAACCCCCGGTGACGGTCTTGACGTGCTCGGACGAGGTCAGACGAGGAAGAGCAGGGCGGCGGTGATCAGGACGACGACCGCCGTGGCGAAGTGGATCCCGAACGCGACGGCTTTCGTTCCGCCGTGCCGCAGCACTATCAGTGTGTCGCAGAGCGGCACGATCGCCACGGCGAGCATGAACCAGGCCTCGGCGCGGGCGCCCACGAAGAACAGCAGCGCCAGGCCCAGCAGGCCGAAGGTGCCGTCCCTCAGGCCCTTGATCGAGAGATAGGCGCCGGCGTCGCCTTCCGGCCGGGCGGGCACGCCGTAACCGGTGGCGGCGGAGGCGGGCTGGAACAGGAACCGGTACCCGAGGAACAGGCAGAACAGGTTGAGCACGACGGCCAGGGTGTAGGCGGTCACGGTCATGTCTTCACTCCTCGCTAGCGATGCTAGGGACAAGAGCGAAGCTAGCAGAGCATCGACAGTTGCGCTAGCGCTGCTAGAATTCCTGGCATGTCGATCCAGACGCGCAGGGAGCGCGAACGAGCGGAGCGCGAGCGGTTGATCGTCACGGCCGCGCGGGAACTCGCGGAGGCCGAGGGCTGGGACGCGGTGACGACCCGCCGACTGGCGGCGGAGATCGAGTACAGCCAGCCGGTCCTCTACAGCCACTTCAAGGGCAAGGACGCGATCATGGCCGCGGTCGCGGTGCAGGGCTGCGCGGACCTGGCGGACGAACTGCACGCGGCCCGTACGGCGGCGAAGGGCACCAGCGCGGCGCTGACGGCGGTGGGCGAGACGTACACGGCCTTCGGCCGACGCCGACCGGCGCTCTACGACGCCATGTTCACGTACCGGGTGGACCTGCCGTTCGCCACGGACGAGGCGCCGGAGCCACTTAAACGGGCCTTCGGGGAGATCGCGGCGGTGGTGGAGCCGATCGCAGGGGCGGGCGAGGACCTGGGGGTGCTGACGGAGACGTACTGGGCGGGGCTGCACGGTCTGGTGACCCTGATGCGCAGCGGGCGGCTACCGGAGAGGGATCATGAGCAGAGGTTGGCGCTGCTGATCGGACACTTCACGGCAGGAGCGAGTCGCTGAACCGATTCGGTGGCAGCTTGCGGCTGGACAACGCCCTGAGGGGCGCGGGGAACCGCGCGACCGGCCACGACGGCGCCGCAGCCGCCGCACCACCCCTCGCGGCACTCACCGGAGACCTACTCGGCGGCCGGCAGCGCCGCACGCGGCCGCTGCCACCCGCGCGACCCTCGCGCCAGCAGCCATGCCGTGGTCTCCTCGGGTGGCATCGCCGCGGCGACCAGCCATCCCTGTACGGCGTCGCAGCCCAGATCCCGCAGGCGTTCCCAGGTCTCGTCGTCCTCGACGCCCTCGGCGACCACGAGCAGGCCCAGCGAGTGCGCGAGGTCCACGGTGCAGCGCACGATCTCCGCGTCCTCGGTGTCCACCGCGAGCCGGGCCACGAACGAGCGGTCGATCTTCAGTTCGCTCACGGGCAGCCGTCTGAGGTGCACGAGGGACGAGTACCCGGTGCCGAAGTCGTCCAGGGACATCTTCACGCCGTGCCCGGTCAGCCCGGCGAGCGTGTCCGCGGCCCGCTGCGGGTCCTCCAGCAGGACGTGTTCCGTTATCTCCAGTTGGAGCGCTCCCGCCGGGACACCGTGCCGGGCGAGCCGCGCGGCGACGGAGCCGGCGAATCCGGGGGTGTGGACGTCACGCGGCGAGACGTTCACGGCGACGGGCACGAAAAGCCCCTGGGACCGCCACCGGGCCACCTGCCCGAGCGCCGTCTCCAGCACGTACTCCGTCAGATGCGGCATCAGCCCGGACGACTCGGCGATCGCTATGAACTCGTCCGGCGGCACCTTCCCGCGCTCGGGATGCACCCAGCGGACCAAGGCCTCCAGGCCGGCGACCTGTCCGTCGAAGCGGACCTTCGGCTGGTAGTGCAGCTCGACCTCGTGCGCGTCGAGCGCCCGGCGCAGATCTCCCAGCAGGCCCAGCCGGTCCGGGGTGTTGGAGTCCCGCTTCGACTCGTAGACCTCCACGCCGGTGCGGTCCCGCTTCGCCTGGTACATCGCCACGTCCGCGCGTCGCAGCAGACCCTCGGCGTCGAGCGCGTGGTCGGGGAAGACCGCGACACCGGCGCTGGCCTCCAGGACCAGGGTGAGGCCGTCGAGGTCGAGCGGGGAGCTGAGGGCGGCGACGAGGCTGCGGGCCACCCGGGTCGCGGACGTCGTGGAGTCGGCGACCGGCAGTAAGACGGCGAACTCGTCACCACCGAGCCGCGCGGCCTCCGCTCCGCGCGGCAGGGCGAGCCGCAGCCGGTCGGCTATCTGCAACAGCAACCGGTCACCGGCGAGATGACCGAGCGTGTCGTTGACCGACCGGAAACGGTCGAGGTCGATCAGCATCAGGGCGGACCGGGCACCGATGCGCTCGGCGTCGTCGAGCGCGGTCCAGATGCGCTCCAGCAGCCACTGCCGGTTGGGCAGCCCGGTCAGCGGGTCGCGCAGCTGCTCCTCCGCCCGGGCCCGAGCGATCCACAGGGTGGAGTCGAGGGCGACGAGCGGGATGGAGAACAGCGGCAGCAGCAGGGGCTTGGCGGTGGCGACCACGCACACCAGCGGGGCGATGCCGAGCAGCGCGACCGCGACCAGCCCCTGTCTGACCAGGGCGGTGCGGGCGACGGTGGGCAGGCCGCCGCGCGGGGCGTGCAGGTACCAGAGCAGGACCCGGGTGACCGCGAGATAGGCGGCGGCGACGAGCACCACGCCGGGGGCGGTGTAGAGCGTCCAGGTGTCGGGGTTCCAGGGGTTCTCGACGGTCGGCACCCGGCCGAAGGCGGCCAGCACGAGGGCTCCGGCGGCGATGCCGAGGATGTCCACCGCGCCGTGCAGCACACCCTGCAGCCAGCGCCCCCGCCGGGCGATGCCGACCAGAACGACGACGGTGAGGCTGACCATGCCGGCCGGCACCCAGCCGTACAGCATCAGCACGGCGAGGGTGAGGGCGGCGCCGGATCCGGTGCCGCCCCACCAGCGGGCGCGACCGAGGGCCACCAGGTGGCCGACGATGATGCCGGTCAGCACGGCCAGGGACCAGCCGACGGTGCCGGACGGGAAGAGGGCGTGGTCGCCGGAGAACGCCCGGTAGAACCCGGCGCCGAGAACGAACCCGGCCGCAGCGACGACCGCCGCGGGCAGCGCGGGCCAGGACAGGTGCCGTTCGTGATCGGAACCGGGCAGCCCGTCGGCGCGCTCGGTGCCGAACGGCACGGTGGTGCGGTCCTCCGTCATGACCTTCCGCCCGGCGGCGCTCCCCGCAGCTCTTTCCGCCCGCGAACGCTCCGCGGTCCGTGCCGCCCACCCCCGCCACGCGCCGGCCATCCGGCGCAGCCGTGAGTCGGGGGCGGCGCTCTCGGTCGGTTCCATTCCCGTCCCTCTCACAGCCGGCGGTGCCCACGCCACGCGGCCCGATGCCCGACAACAACCTTCAACGGCACCGCGTTGGAAAACCCTTCCCCTCGCCCTTCAAGGCTCTGCAGAGCCAAGGGGATGCCCCGACCGCAGCTGGGCACGGCAGGCGCACACCTCAACAGTAGGCTGCAGAAGGCTTCCACGGGCAGCGGTCGTCGACGGTTGCCCGAATGCGCCCCAGCCACCCGTATGCATCTGATATGCGCCGATCGGGGAGCCTTCAACCGCTACTCCTCTGCGGGTAGCGCAACTTCGGCCGCCGCGTCGGGCCCCCGTTCCAGGAGGACGTTGAAGCCGTCCTCGTTCAGAACTGGCACCTTGACCTGCATTGCCTTGTCGTACTTAGACCCAGGGTTGTCACCTACGACAACAAAAGATGTCTTCTTCGAAACGGAACCGGTCACCTTCGCTCCGCGAGTTTGCAGCGCCTCCTTGGCGCCATCGCGCGTGAAGTGCTCCAGAGTGCCGGTGACGACGACAGTAAGCCCTTCCAGCGGACGCGGTCCCTCGTCCTCCCCGGAGCCCTCCTCCTCGGTGCGTACGCCGGCCGCCTTCCACTTGCGCAGGATCTCCTGGTGCCACTCCTCGGCGAACCACTCCTTCAGCGAGGCGGCGATGATCGGGCCGACGCCGTCGGTGTTCGCCAACTCCTCCTCGCCGGCCTGCTCGATACGTTCGATGGAGCGGAACTCGCGGGCCAGCGCCTCGGCGGCGACCGGTCCGACGTGACGGATCGACAGGCCGGTGAGGATGCGGGCGAGCGGACGCGCCTTCGCGGCGGCGATGTTCTCCAGCATCGCGACCGCGTTCTTCTTGGGCTCGCCCTGCTGGTTGGCGAAGATCGTGACGATCTTCTCCTCGCCGGTCTTCGGGTCGCGCTTGGGCAGACCGCTGTCCTGGTCCAGGACGTACGCCTTGATGGGCAGCAACTGCTCGACGGTCAGGTCGAACAGGTCGCCCTCGTCCAGCAGCGGCGGCTCGGACGGCTCCAGCGGCTTGGTGAGCGCGGCGGCGGCGACATAGCCGAAATGCTCGATGTCCAGCGCCTTGCGGCCCGCGAGATAGAACAGGCGCTCACGCAACTGGGCCGGACAGGTGCGGGCGTTCGGGCAGCGCAGGTCGACGTCGCCCTCCTTCATCGGCCTGAGCGCCGTACCGCACTCCGGGCACTCGGACGGCATCACGAACTCGCGCTCGCTGCCGTCGCGCAGGTCCACCACGGGCCCGAGGATCTCCGGGATCACGTCACCGGCCTTGCGCAGCACCACCGTGTCACCGATGAGGACGCCCTTCGCCTTGACGACGTCCTGGTTGTGCAGGGTGGCGAACTCGACCTCCGAGCCCGCGACCGTGACCGGCTCGACCTGGGCGTACGGCGTCACCCGGCCCGTACGGCCCACGCCCACACGGATGTTGATGAGCTTGGTGTTGACCTCCTCCGGCGCGTACTTGTACGCGATCGCCCAGCGCGGCGCGCGCGAGGTCGAACCGAGGCGGCCCTGGAGCGGGATCTCGTCGAGCTTGACGACGACGCCGTCGATCTCGTGCTCCACGGAGTGGCGGTTCTCGCCGTAGTACGCGATGAACTCCCGGACGCCGTCGAGACCCTCGACCACCCTGGCGTGCGTGGAGGTGGGCAGACCCCAGCTCTTGAGCAGGTCATAGGCCTCGGAGAGGCGGGTCAGGCCCTCGTACCCCTCCAGGGCGCCGATGCCGTGGACCACCATGTGCAGCGGAAGCGTCGCCGTGACCTTCGGGTCCTTCTGCCGCAGCGAACCGGAGGCGGAGTTGCGCGGGTTGGCGTACGGCTTCTCACCGGCCTTCACACGCCGGGCGTTGAGGTCCGCGAAGGCCTCCATCGGGAAGTAGACCTCGCCGCGGATCTCGACGAGACGCGGCACACGATCGCCCGTCAGCCGATGCGGGATCTCTGCGATCGTCATGACGTTGGGCGTGATGTCCTCGCCGATCCGTCCGGTGCCACGGGTGGCGGCCCGGGTGAGCCGGCCGTCCTCGTACGTCAGGTTCACCGCGAGCCCGTCGACCTTGAGCTCGCACAGCAGGTGGTAGTCGGGACCGCCGACGTCCCTGGCCACTCTCTCCGCCCAGGCCGCGAGGCCCGCGTCGTCGAAGACGTTGTCCAGGGAGAGCATGCGCTCGCGGTGCTCGACCTCGGCGAGGTCGGTCTCGTACTCGACGGCGACCTTCTGGGTCGGCGAGTCCGGTGTGCGCAGCTCCGGATACTCGTCCTCCAGTGCTTCGAGCGAGCGCAGGAGCTCGTCGAACTCCGCGTCGCTGATGACCGGAGCGTCCTTCACGTAGTACCGGAAGCGGTGCTCCTCGATCTGCTCAGCGAGCTTCGCGTGCTTCTCCCGTGCCTCCGCGGGCACCGTCGTCTCCGCTTGCTTGTCGCCGGCCACCGTATGGTCCTCCCGTTACTCTGGGTTGTCCGCGAGGGATCTCGCCGCCCGGGCGCAGTGCGCGAGTGCCTTGCGCGCGTACTCCGGGGAGGCCCCCGCGAGTCCGCACGACGGCGTGACCGTGACCGCCTCCGCGAGAAGCCCCGGTGACAGCCCCAGCCTGCGCCACAACGTCCTGACACCCATGACGCTACCGGCAGGGTCTGACAATGGGCCGTCCGTGCCCGGGACGACACCTGCGAAGAGCCGGGTGCCCCCTTCCACGGCCTCGCCGATCGCATCGTCGTCACGTTCGGTGAGGAGCGAGAAGTCGAAGGAGACCGCTGCCGCGCCCGCCCGGCGCAGCAGGGCGAACGGGACGTCCGGTGCGCATGAGTGGACCACGACGGGGCCGTCGCCGTGAACCCCGACGACGTCGCGGAGGGTGGCCTCGACGATCTGCCGGTCCACGGCACGGTGGGTCCGGTAGCCACTGGCGGACTTCACCTGCCCGCGCAGCGCGGCGACGAGCGAGGGCTCGTCGAGCTGGAGGACGAGCTGGGCGCCGGGTACACGGCGCCGGACCTCCTCCAGGTGCTGCCGCAGCCCCTCGGCGAGCGAGGCGGCGAGGTCGCGGCAGGCGCCGGCGTCGGAGAGAGCGACCTCGCCGTTCCTCAGCTCCAGGGCCGCGGCCAGGGTCCAGGGCCCGACGGCCTGGACCTTGAGCAGCCCCTCGTGTCCCTGGGTGAACTCCTCCAGCGCGTCGAGGTCCTCCCCCAGCCACGACCTCGCCCGCCTGGTGTCCCGCCCCGGCCGGTCCCCGATCCGCCATCCGCTGGGCTCCACCCGCGCGTACAGCTCGACGAGCATCCCCGCGGTCCGCCCGATCATGTCAGCGCCGGGGCCGCGGGCGGGCAGCTCGGCGAGGAACGGGAAGTCCTCGAAGGACCCGGTGACGGTCTTGGCGGCCTCACGGGCGTCGCCACCGGGCATGGAGCCCACGCCGGTGGCGGGGGCGAAGGTGGACTGGCTGTTGTCACTCACGTGGACAGCGTATGTAACGCGCGCCGCCGGCTTCACCGGCGAGCCGCGTCACCGTCCCGGCCGTACCGTCAGGTCGTTGACCTCCGCGTCCCTCGGGAGGTCCAGGGCCATCAGGATCGTCGTGGCGACCGACTCGGGGTCGATCCACTGCGACTCGTCGTACTCCTTGCCCTCCTGCTGGTGGACCTTCGCCTGCATCGGGCTGGCGGTGCGGCCCGGGTAGACGGACGTGACCCGGACGCCGTTGTCGTGCTCCTCGTTGCGCAGGGAGTCGGCCAGGGCCTTCAGACCGTGCTTGGACGCGGCGTACGCGGACCACTCGGCACTCGCGCGCAGGCCCGCGCCCGAGTTCACGAAGATCACATGGCCGCGGGCGGTGCGGAGTTGGGGAAGGAAGTGGCGGGTCAGTTCCGCCGGGGCGATCAGGTTGACGTTCAGCTGATGGCGCCAGGACTTCGGGGTCAGGTCGCCCACCGCGCCGAGGTCCACGACCCCGGCGATGTGGAGCAGGGAGTCCACCCGGCCCGGGAGCGTCTGGTGGGAGAAGGCCCAGGACAGCTTGTCCGGGTCCGCCAGGTCGCCGACCAGCGTCTTCGCGCCCGGGAACTCCGCCGCCAGCTCCTTCGCGCGGCCCGCGTCGCGCGCGTGGAGGACGAGATCGTCCCCGCGCGTGTGCAGACGGCGGGCGACGGCCGCGCCGATGCCGGAGCCCGCTCCGGTGATCACATGTGTAGCCATGCCCGCCATGCTCGCATCAGTGCCCGGTCACTCCACTCCCTGGCTCTCCTCCAGGTACGCCAGCGCCCCCACCGGCTCCTCCGCGAAGAACACCAGGTCGGTCAGGGGGCGGGGCAGGAAGCCCTCGTCGTCCATGCGGCGGAACTGCTCTTTCAGGCCGTCGTAGAAGCCCGCGGTGTTGAGCAGGACGACCGGCTTGTCCGTGTGGCCGTGCTTCTTCAGCTCCAGGATCTCCGTCGCCTCGTCGAGGGTCCCGGTGCCGCCGACCATGATCACCACCGCGTCGGCCTTCTCCAGCAGCAGCTTCTTGCGCTCGGCCAGGTCCTTCGCGATCACCATCTCGTCGACGCCCGGGCGGACCTTGGAGGCCAGGAACTGCACGGAGACCCCGACCAGCCGGCCGCCCGCCTCCTGCACCCCGTCGGCGACCACCTTCATCAGCCCGACGTCGGAGCCGCCCCACACGAGCGTGTGCCCGCCCTTGCCCAGCAGTTTCGCGAACTCGCGCGCGGGTCGCGTGTAACGGTCGTCGAGGTCGGCGGCGGAGAGGAAGACACAGATACGCATGCAGTCACCGTACGCGGGAAGAACCGGGGGCCCGCGAGCGCTTTTCCGATATGGCTCAAGGACACACGATCACGATCGAGCAGGGCACCCGACGCGTGCGGGTCGTCCACGGCGACCAGATCCTGGCTGAATCCGACCGCCCTCTCCTCCTGCGGGAAACGGGCTGTCCCGTGCGCTACTACATCCCGCCCGAGGACGTACGCCTGGACCTGCTGACGCCCTCCGAGACACACTCCTACTGCCCGTTCAAGGGAACAGCCTCCTACTGGTCGCTGCCCGACGCGGCGGACCTCGTCTGGGCCTACCCGGACCCCAAGCCGGACGTGGCCGAGATCAAGGACCACCTGTGCTTCTACGAAGTCGAGGTGTCGTAAACGATTAGGGCCGTCCCATACGGCAATCTCCACAGGCATGGACAAGAACACCATTTCGCACGACGGCACCTCCATCGCGTACCAGAGCAGCGGGCAGGGGCCGGCGGTGATCCTGGTCAGTGGGGCGATGTCCACCGGGGCCACTGTCGCGCCGCTGGCCGTACCCCTCGCGGATCGCTTCAGAGTCGTCTCGTACGACCGTCGGGGGCGCGGCGAGAGCGGTGACACTCAGCCGTACGCGGTGGAGCGCGAGGTCGAGGATCTTGCCGCGCTGATCGAGGCGGTGGGTGGCGAGGCGGCGCTCTACGGTGTCTCGTCGGGCGGCGCCCTGGCGCTCGAGGCGGCGGCGAGCGGGCTGCCGGTGCGTCAGGTCGCCGTGTACGAGGTGCCGTTCGCCGTCTACGAGGGCGGCGCCAAGGAGCGCGCGGAGTACACCGAGCGGCTGACCGAGGCGCTGGCGGAAGGCCGACGCGGGGACGCCGTCGAGCTCTTCCTGCGGCTCACGGGCATGGCCGAGCAGATGATCCAGGGTGCCCGCCAGTCGCCCATGTGGCCCGGCCTGGAGACCATCGCGCCGAGTCTGGCGTACGACGACGCCGTGATGGGCGACGGTCTGCTGCCCCGGGACCGGCTGGCCTCGATCGGGGTGCCGGTGCTGGCCGTCGCGGGCGGCGTGAGCCCCGCGTGGATGCTTGAGGCGACGCGGGCCGTCGCGGAGACCGTGCCCGAGGGGACGTACCGGAGCCTGGAGGGGCAGACCCACATGGTGGAGCCGGACGTTCTCGGGCCGGTGCTCGCGGAGTTCTTCGGGGCGTGATCGGGGCCGGGTACGGGCACACGCGTGTGCCGGGAGTTCGGCTCCGCCCGGGTGCCTCGCCTCAGACGGCCGCTGTCGTAGCCCGCACCGTCGACGCGATCGTCGCGGAGCCCACCACGCGCGTGCCGTCGTACAGGACGATCGCCTGGCCGGGGGCCACTCCGCGGACCGGCTCCGTGAAGGTGACCTCCAGGGTGCCGTCGACCAGTTCGGCGCTCACCTCGGTCTCGCCGCCGTGGGCGCGGAGCTGGGCGGTGTAGGTGCCGGGGCCGGTCGGGGCGGTGCCGCACCAGCGGGGCTTGATGGCGGTGAGGGCGCTGACGTCGAGGGAGTCCGCCGGGCCGACCGTCACCGTGTTGTTGACCGGCGAGATGTCGAGGACGTAGCGCGGCTTGCCGTCGGGGGCCGGGGTGCCGATGCGCAGGCCCTTGCGCTGGCCGATGGTGAAGCCGTACGCGCCCTCGTGGGTGCCGAGCTTCGCACCCGTCTCGTCGACGATGTCGCCCTCCGCCTTGCCGAGGCGGTTCGCGAGGAAGCCCTGGGTGTCGCCGTCGGCGATGAAGCAGATGTCGTGCGAGTCCGGCTTCTTCGCGACCGCCAGACCACGGCGCTCGGCCTCCGCGCGGATCTCGTCCTTCGTCGTCAGGGTGTCGCCGAGCGGGAACATCGCGTGCGCGAGCTGCTGCTCGTCCAGGACGCCGAGGACGTACGACTGGTCCTTGGCCATGTCGGAGGCGCGGTGCAGCTCGCGGGTGCCGTCCTCGTTCAGCACGACCGTGGCGTAGTGGCCGGTGCAGACCGCGTCGAAGCCGAGGGCCAGGGCCTTGTCCAGCAGGGCCGCGAACTTGATCTTCTCGTTGCAGCGCAGGCAGGGGTTCGGGGTGCGGCCGGCCTCGTACTCGGCGATGAAGTCCTCGACCACGTCCTCGCGGAAGCGGTCGGCGAGGTCCCACACATAGAACGGGATGCCGATCACGTCCGCGGCGCGGCGGGCGTCGCGGGAGTCCTCGATGGTGCAACAGCCCCGCGCGCCCGTGCGGAAGGATTGGGGGTTCGCGGAGAGCGCGAGATGGACGCCGGTGACGTCATGGCCCGCCTCGGCCGCGCGGGCGGCGGCGACGGCGGAGTCGACCCCGCCGGACATGGCGGCGAGGACACGGAGGGGGCGGGAGGGCTGCGCGGTGTCAGTCATAACCCTTCCAGGGTACGGGGGCGCGGGAACCAGGACCCGCGAGTATCCGTTGACGATCACATGGGACAGCGGAAGGCTCCGAAGGACGGCGACCGGAAGGTCGGCCGGCGCGCGTTGCTGATCGGTGGGGCAGTGGCGGCGGCTGGCTCGGCCGTGCTGGCCCGCGACGAGCTCGCGCGGTTGTGGTGGCGGGTTCCGGGCGTGGAGAAGCCGCGCAAGGAGGGCGAGGTCGACTACACCGGCGCCCGGTGGGTGGCGGCGTCGGACGCGAACTGGCGGCGCGCGGACCGGCCCGACGACTACGGCATAGACATGGTGATCATCCATGTCACCCAGGGCAGCTTCGACAGCGCGGTGAAGGTGTTCCAGGACCCGGAACACGGTGCGGCCGCGCACTACATCGTCCGCAAGGACGGCCACGTCACGCAGATGATCCGCGAGCTGGACGTGGCGTACCACGCGGGTAATCGCGACTACAACGAGCGCAGTGTCGGCATCGAGCACGAAGGCTTCGTGGAGAGGCCGCAGGACCTCACGGACGAGATGTACGAGGCCTCGGCGCGGCTGACGGCCCGGATATGCGCGCGCTATGACATCCCCGTCGACCGCGAGCACATCATCGGGCACGTGGAGGTGCCGGGGACCGATCACACGGATCCCGGGAAGCACTGGGACTGGGACCGGTACATGAAGCTTGTGCGGTCGGCGCGTACGGCGAAGGCAGAGGCGGAGGCGTAGCCGAACCCGGTTGCGCCTCGCCTCTTACGTCTCGCGTCTCGCGTCTCGCGTCTACGTCAGGCCTGCCGCCCGCGCCCGCTCAACGGCCGGGCCGATCGCCTTGGCGACCGCGTCGACGTCGGCCTCCGTGGAGGTGTGGCCGAGGGAGAAGCGGAGGGTGCCGCGAGCCAGGGCGGGGTCGGTGCCGGTGGCCAGGAGGACGTGGCTGGGCTGGGCGACGCCCGCGGTGCAGGCCGAGCCGGTGGAGCACTCGATGCCCTGGGCGTCGAGCAGCAGGAGCAGGGAGTCGCCCTCGCAGCCCGGGAAGGTGAAGTGCGCGTTGGCCGGGAGGCGGCCGCCGGGCGCCGGGTCGCCGCCGAGGATCGCGTCCGGGACGGCGGTACGGACCGCTTCGACCAGGGCGTCGCGCAGGGCACCGATCTCCCGGTCGAACCACTCGCGCTGCTCGGCGGCGAGGCGGCCGGCGACCGCGAAGGAGGCGATGGCGGGGACGTCGAGGGTGCCGGAGCGGACGTGGCGTTCCTGGCCGCCGCCGTGCAGGACCGGGACGGGGGTGTGATCACGGCCGAGGATCAGGGCGCCGATGCCGTACGGACCGCCGATCTTGTGGCCGGAGACCGTCATCGCGGCGAGGCCGGAGGCGGCGAAGTCGACGGGGACCTGGCCGAAGGCCTGGACGGCGTCGGCGTGCAGGGGGATGTCGAACTCCCTTGCCACGTCGGCCAGTTCGCGGATCGGCATGACGGTGCCGATCTCGTTGTTGGCCCACATCACGGTGGCGAGGGCGACGTCGTGGGGGTTGCGGGCGATGGCTTCGCGCAGGGTGTCCGGGTGGACCCGGCCGTGGGAGTCGACCGGGAGGTATTCGACCTCGGCGCCCTCGTGCTCGCCGAGCCAGTGGACCGCGTCGAGGACGGCGTGGTGCTCGACGGGGCTGGCCAGGATGCGGGTCCGGGTACCGGCCGGGTCGGCGTCGCGGCGGGACCAGTACAGGCCCTTGACCGCGAGGTTGTCGGCCTCGGTGCCGCCGGAGGTGAGGACGACCTCGCTGGGGCGGGCGCCGAGCGCTTCCGCGAGGGTCTCGCGGGCCTCCTCGACGGTTCGCCTCGCGCGGCGGCCGGATGCGTGGAGGGAAGAGGCGTTGCCGGTGACGCTCAGGTGGGCGGTCAGGGCCTCTGCCGCCTCCGGGAGCATGGGGGTCGTCGCGGCGTGGTCGAGGTAAGCCATGGTGAGCCCGATTCTACGGGCGCCGCCACGCGGCCTCGTGCCCAGGTTGCCGCGGAGTGTGGCTGGATTGCGCCTTGCCCGCATTCCGGTCGACCTCGGCGGCCACCCACGCGGCGACTGGGTTGCGCCTTGCCCGCGTTCCGGTCGACCTCGGCGGCCACCCACGCGGCGCCACAGCCCGTGCCCACCCGTTCCGCCCTGCGGAACGACTGCCCACGGGGTTGATGGTTCGGCCGACGGCGGTCAGCGCGCGAACCACTCCCAGAGCTCCGGCGGCGCGGTCAGCGGTCGACCCACGGCGCGCGGCGGCCAGCCGGCGGTGGCGCGCGGACGATGGGGGGGGCAGGCAGCGCTCGGTGGTAGGCGACGGCGGGCGGCGGAGCGCGCGAAACACTCACGCAGTCCCGGCAGCTGGGCCGGCGGACGGCAGTCAGCGGGCGGATCTTGCCGGTCGGCCGCGGCGGGCGGCGGGCGGCGGGCAACCGACGGGGGGCCGCAGGCAGCACGCGAACCGCTCCCGCAGCACCGGCGGCTGGGCCGGCGGACGGCAGTCAGCGGGCGGATCTTGCCGGTCGGCCGCGGCGGGCGGCGGGCGGCGGGCGGCGGGCGGCGGGCGGCGGGCAACCGACGGCGGGCCGCAGGCAGCACGCGAACCGCTCCCGCAGCACCGGCGGCTTGGTCAGCGGGCCGTGCCCGTCAGCCGACGGCAGTCAGCAGGCGCCCGGCGGGCCGTCCGCGGCTGCGGCTCGCCCCAAGCCGCTTTGCCGTCGGATTCGGGTGCCGACCGTCCGGAACTCCTAGAAGCTCCAGGACAGCGTGTTGTCCACCTGCACGAAGGCCAGCAGGACCAGCAGGTCGGCGACGCCCAGGCCCATGCCCAGGTAGGCGCGGCCCCTGCGCTCGGTGCCTCGCCACAGGGACACCGCGGCCAGGACGATCGCGGTCGGGCCGAGGAAGAGGTTGAAGACGAGGAGGCCGAGGAGGCCGAGGATGAAGGACGCCACGGCCATGCCGTCGGCGTCGCGGGTGCGGCTGCCGTGGCGCGTGGTGGCCGGTGCGGTGAGGTGCATGGGGTGTCAGCTCCCGAGAAGTCGGTTCGGATGACGAAGTCGATTCGGACGACGGGGTCAGTCAGTTGCGGCGGGCGTGACGCTCGCGGGCGGCGAAGATGCCCAGCCAGACGGCGATCACGGCGGCGGCAACGGCGGTGAAGGCGAGCGGTGCGTGGGCCACGGTGCCCAGCAGTACGCCCAGCAGCAGGAGCGCGGCGACGAGGAACAGCATGGTTGGAGCCCCCTTCGAGATCCCTCTCGCTGGAGATCTCTCTCGTTACGTTTCGGTGAACAGTTGTAGTAACAGTTGTTCACTGACTCCAAGTCTAGCGCGCCGCACGGCTTTTCAATTCCAGAGAACAGTTGTTAACTGCATGGTATGAGTCACACCTTCGGTATCCGGCAGGCCCAGAAGCAGAAGACCCGCCAGTCCCTCCTGGACGCGGCGCTCGCCCTGCTCGAGGAGCAGAGCCTGAGCAGCCTGGGCCTGCGCGAGGTCACCCGTGCCGTCGGCGTCGCCCCCACCGCCTTCTACCGGCACTTCCGCTCCACCGCCGACCTCGGAGTCGCCCTCGTGGAGGAGGCGCTGGGCAGTCTGCACCCCATGATCCGCACGATCGTCAGCTCCGCCGGCGACAGCGACCAACGCATAGAACGCGCCGTCGACCTGATCGCCCGGCATGTCGACACCCATCCTGCCCATGTCCGCTTCATCGCCCGGGAGCGGCACGGCGGCGTGCAGTCGGTGCGGGAGGCGATCCAGGACCAACTGGCCCGTTTCGCCGAGGAGGTGAAGGTCGCGCTCACCAAGGACCCGGTCTCCGCGGGCTGGAACGACGACGACCTCCTCATGCTCGCCAACCTCTACGTCGACCAGATGCTGATGACGGCCTCGCTGTTCCTGGATGCCCTGGAGGCCCCGGAGGACGAGCGGCGGCGCGTCGCCCAGGTCGCCACCCGCCAGATGCGGTTGATCAGCATCGGCCGGGAGCACTGGCTGGACTGAGGACCGGGGATCGGCACAACGGGGCAGGGGCGGCACCCCCGTTCACCGGGAGTGCCGCCCCTGCCGTAAGGCTCGTACGGCGTCCGTACGGCGTCCGTACGGCGTCCTACGTCAACTCTTGGTCGCCGTCGCCGCCACACTCGGCACCCCGCTGGGAGCCACCCCGCCGCCGGGACCACCACAGCCACCCTGACCCCCGCCGGGGCCACCCTGCCCGCCACCGGGGCCGCCACTGGGCGCCCCGCTCGGCGCGCCCGCCGGTGCACCGGAAGGCGCACCCGGCGGCTGCGCGGCCGGGGCGCCCGACGGTGCACCGGAAGGCGCACCCGACGCAGCCCCACTCGGCTGCCGGCACGACGACTGCAGCTGCCCGGAGTTGTCGCTGTTCGACGTCGACGACGACGAGTCGCCTGACCCGCAGGCCGCCAGGGCCAGGGGCGAGAGCGCCAGCAGGGCCGCGGCGGGGAGGAGACGCGCACGCTTCATGAGAGACAGCTCCAAGGAAGATGAGGAAACTGAGGAAGTCCTGGGCGGGCACTCAACCCACGCTGCTTAGGGCTCCCTTGAGGCCCGGCTGTCGAGGGCCTGTGCGCCGGGCAAAGCGCACCTCAACACACGTCGCTGACCTGCGAATTCCCTTGGAGACTCAGCCAACTCGCTGATACAGGGCCGTGACACGGCGGAGCCGGATCACGGCGGAGCCGGATCACGGCGCGGCCGCGCGCACCCGGCCCCGCATCACCAGGCCCGCTTCAGCCGAGCCGCACCCTCGCCAGCTGCCTCGACTGCGCCACCAACCGGTCCGCGCTGTCCCACACTTCCGCGTCCTCCTCCAGGAAGCCGCCGGCGAGGTTGCGGGTGGTGATGGACACGCGGAGGGGGCCCGGGGCCGGGCGGCAGCGGATGTGGACGGTCAGTTCGACCGTCGGGACCCAGCCGGAGATGCCGATCTCGAAGGCCGTCGGGGGCAGCGCGTCGACGGCCAGGAGCAGGGAGAGGGGGTCGGCGTCGCGGCCGTCCGCGAGGCCGAACCAGGCCCGCATCTCGCCCTTGCCCGAGGGCTGGCCGAGTGCCCAGCCGAGGGTGGACGGGTCGAGCTTGAGCATGAGGCGGTCGGCGATGGCCGAGCTGCCGTCGACGGGGGCGGGACCGTCCTCGGGGCCGAAGCAGTGGTCCATCGGCGGGATCGCGGGCGGCTCGGCCGTCGTACGGACGTCGTCGGGGAGGGCGCCGAGGTCGCCGTAGGAGGCGAGGACGCGGATGCGTTCCACCTCGCGGCCCTGCTCGTCGTACTGGAAGAGCGAGGCCTGGCCGGTCGACAGGGTCCGCCCGGTGCGCACCACGTCCGTGCGGACGACCGCCGGGCCCGGCTGGGACGCGGTGAGGTAGTGCGCGGAGATGGTGAACGGGTCGCCGTGCGGGAGCGCGTCCGCGAGGGCGCGGCCGAGGACGGCCAGCAGATAGCCGCCGTTGACGGCGCTGATGATCGTCCAGCCGGCGGACAGGTCGATGTCGTAGACGCCGGGCTCGCGCAGGGTCAGCGCGGTGTCGCGGTCGAACTCGCTGTCGCCGATCACGGCCCGCGGGGCCGTCGGGGCAGAGGCTGCTTCTGGCATGGATGAACGGTACAACAGCTAACTACTAAGCGGTAGCTTTTTCTCCTGGGGAGGGCTCACACCCGTTCCCGCAAGGGCGCACACCTGTCGGACGAGATGTGCGCAACTTTTCGGCAAGTGCCCCGGCTCGCCCGAAACCCGAAGCCCGCTCCACCCCTCTATGAGGACATGAGTCTCACCGGGACCCCGTTCCTCTACACGCTGATCGCGCTGTGCGTCGTCGCCGTCGCGCTGCCGCTGGTTCTGTGGTCGCGAGTGCGCGGGCCCAAGGTCGTGCGGGGCGCCGCCCGGGTGCTGATGCTGCTGTTCGCCCAGGCCACGGCGGTCGCCCTGGTCTTCACCATGGTCAACAACTCCAACCAGCTGTACGACAGTTGGGGCGATCTCCTCGGCACCAGCGACCATGTGCACGAGGCCGCCGACCTCGGGGCGAGCGGCACCGGCGGGATCGCGCTGGAGAAGCTGCCCAAGGTGCGGCAGACGTTCAAGCCGGCCAAGGGGCCGGGCATGCGCGCGGAGGGCGGGGTGCTCGTCACGCACCTCAAGGGCCGGGTCTCCGGAGTGCACGCCGAGGTCAACGTCTGGCTGCCGCCGCAGTACGACGAGCCCGCGTACCGCAATCACCGGTTCCCGGTCGTCGAGGTGCTGCCGGGCTTCCCGGGCTCGTCGAAGGCCTGGTACGGGACGATGGACGCGCCCCAGCAGCTGGCGCCGCTGATGCGCAGCGGGCAGGTCGAGCCGTTCATCATCGTCTCGCCGCGCACCTCGCTGCTGCCCGGCGTGGACACCGGCTGCGCGAACATCCCGGGCAAGGTGAACGCCGACAGCTGGCTCAGCGTCGACGTGCCGAGGATGGTCATGGACAACTTCCGCGCCCAGGCCGCGCCGGACGGCTGGGCCGTCGCCGGGTACTCGGCGGGCGGGCACTGCGCGGCCAAGCTCGCCGTCGCCCACCCCGACCGCTACCGGGCCGCGGTCAGCCTGTCCGGCTACAACGACCCCGTCGCCGTACCCCAGTCGCTCGCCGCCAAGTCACCCGCGCTGCGGGCCGCCAACAACCCGTACGTCCTGCTCAAGAAGTCCCGTGTCCCGCCGCGCGTGGCGCTCTACCTCTCCGGTCAGCCGAAGGACGGGTACGAGGCGGCCATGGCCGTCGAGCGGGCCGCGAAGGCGCCGACGACCGTGGACGTGGTGTTCATCCCGAGCAGTGCGGGCGGTCACACCATGGCGTTGTGGAAGCCGCAGGTGGTCCCGGCGTTCCGCTGGCTGAGCGAGGTGATGGGGCCCCGGCAGCAGGCCCGTACGGAGCCGGGGGCTACTCCTCTCGCACCGTCGACCGCCGGTTCCAGGCCCGCGGAGCTCGCCAGTGGAACCGCATCGCGAGCAGCCGCAGCACGAAGGCCGTGACGGCCGCGAGGGTGCTGGTGAGCGGGGTCAGGGCGTCGTAGTGGATGCACAGGACGGTCATCGTGGCGCCGACGATCGCCGGGACCGCGTACAGGTCTCGGTCCCAGCGCAGCAGTGACGGCACCTCGTTGGCGAGGACGTCACGCAGCACACCGCCGCCCACTGCGGTCGCAAGGCCCAGGGCGACGGAGGCGGTGAGGTTGAGGCCGTAGTCGTACGCTTTCGTCGTCCCGGCGACGCAGAACAGGCCGAGGCCCGCCGCGTCGAAGACGTTCACGCCGGTCTGGATGCGCTCCACGTGCGGGTGGAGGAAGAAGACGAGCAGCGCGGCGAGCAGCGGGGTGAGGAAGTACCCCAGGTCCGTGAAGGCGGCCGGCGGTACGGCGCCGATGACCACGTCCCGGAACAGCCCGCCGCCCAGGGCGGTGACCTCGGCGAGGACGGCGATGCCGAAGACGTCGAAGTTCTTGCGGACCGCCAGCAGCGCGCCGGAGATGGCGAAGACGAAGATGCCGATCAGGTCGAGCGTGTGCTGGACGGACGGGCTGAACAGTTGCTGGAGCACCCGCACATTCTCGCTCAGCGCAAGGCCCCCGCCTTGCAAAGGAAGGCGGGGGCCCGGGCTGGGTTACTTCTTTTCGTCCGGAGTTTCCGCGGAGGACTCCGCAGAAGCCTCGGCATCGGGGGCCTCGTCGGAAGCCTCGTCCGCCGGTGCCTCCTCGGAAGCCGCAGCCGCCGGTGCCCCCTTGGCAACCGGAGGCGCCGCCGGTGCCTCCTTGGCGACCGGAGCCGCCGCCGGTGCCTCCTTGGCGACCGGAGCCGCCGCCGGTGCCTCCTTGGCGACCGGAGCGTCGGCGGTCTGCTCCGCCGGCACCAGCTCCGCGGCCTCCTTGGCCACGGTCAGCAGCACCGTGTCCTGCGGCTGCTGGTCCTCGAAGTTCTCCGGGTGGTGGCAGGCCACCCGCTGGCCGGGCCTCAGCTCCAGCAGCGGCGGCTCCGTGGTCCGGCAGATCTCCGTGGCCTTCCAGCACCGCGTGTGGAAGCGGCAGCCGCTCGGCGGGGAGATCGGCGAGGGCACGTCGCCGCGCAGCAGGATGCGCTCGCTCTTGGCACCCCGGCGCTTGGGGTCCGGCACCGGCACGGCCGACATCAGGGCCTTGGTGTACGGGTGCATCGGCGCCTCGTACAGCGAGGTGCGGTCGGCGAGCTCGACGATCTTGCCGAGGTACATCACCGCGATCCGGTCCGAGACGTGCCGGACGACGGACAGGTCGTGAGCGATGATCACGTACGTGAGGCCGAGCTCCTCCTGGAGGTCGTCCATCAGGTTCACGACCTGGGCCTGGATCGACACGTCCAGCGCGGACACCGGCTCGTCCGCCACTACCAGCTTCGGCTTCAGGGCGAGCGCCCGGGCGATGCCGATGCGCTGGCGCTGACCGCCGGAGAACTCGTGCGGGTAGCGGTTGTAGTGCTCGGGGCTCAGACCCACCAGCTCCAGGAGCCGCTGGACCTCCTTCTTCACCCCGCCCTCGGGCTCGACGCCCTGGAGCCGGAACGGCGCCGAGACGATGCCGCCGATGGTGTGCCGGGGGTTCAGGGAGCCGTACGGGTCCTGGAAGATCATCTGGATGTCCCGCCGCAGCGGACGCATCCCGGCCGTGCTCAGCCGCGTGATGTCCTGGCCCTCGAAGTGGATCGAGCCGCCCGTCGGGTCCTGGAGCCGCGTGATGACCCGGCCCATGGTCGACTTGCCGCAGCCGGACTCGCCGACCACGCCGAGGGTCTCGCCCTTGCGCACCTCGAAGTCGATGCCGTCGACCGCCTTGACCGCGCCGACCTGACGCTGGAGGACGCCCTTGCGGATCGGGAAGTGCTTCTGCAGGCCCTCGACCTTGAGCAGCACCTCGCGCTCCGCGGCGGGAGCCGACGCCTGCGCCGGGACGGCCGCGTCCGATTTCTTCGTCTCACTCACAGCTTCGGCGCAATCTCTTCGGTCCAGATCCGCGTACGGTCCTCCGCCGAGAGGTGGCACGCGGAGAAGTGTCCGCTGCCGACCGGCTGGAGGTCCGGGCGCACGGTACGGGTGACATCGCCCTTGGGGATGTCCGCGTACGGGCAGCGGGGATGGAAGGCGCAGCCCGAGGGGACGTTGATGAGGCTCGGCGGCTGGCCCTTGACGGGGATGAGCCGTTCGGAGGTCTCGCGGTCGATGCGCGGCATCGAGCCGAGCAGGCCCCAGGTGTACGGGTGTTGCGGCCGCTCGAAGACGTCGTCGACGCTGCCGCGCTCCACACACCGGCCGCCGTACATCACGAGGACGTCGTCGGCGATCTCGGCGACCACGCCGAGGTCGTGGGTGATGAGGACGACCGCGGAGCCGAACTCCTTCTGCAGGTCCCGGATGAGGTCGAGGATCTGCGCCTGGACGGTCACGTCGAGGGCGGTCGTCGGCTCGTCCGCGATGAGCAGTTCGGGGTTGTTGACCAGCGCCATGGCGATCATCGCGCGCTGGCGCATACCGCCGGAGAACTCGTGCGGGTAGCTGTCGACGCGCTTGCCGGGCTCGGGGATGCCGACCCGGTCGAGCATCTCGACGGCACGCTTGCGCGCGGTCTTCTTGTTGACGTTGTGGTGGACCCGGTAGGCCTCCACGATCTGGTTGCCGATCGTGTAGTACGGGTGCATCGCGGACAGCGGGTCCTGGAAGATCATCGCCATCTCGCGGCCGCGCAGCCGGCGCACCTCGTCCGGGTCGGCGGAGATCAGCTCCTTGCCGCCGAGCCAGATCTCGCCCGACATCTGGACGTTCTTGCCGCGTGCCCCGAGCCGGTGCAGGCCCATGATCGCCAGCGAGGTGACGGACTTGCCGGAGCCCGACTCGCCCACGATGCAGAGGGTCTTGCCCTTCTCCACCTGGAAGGTGAGCCCGTCGACGGACTTGACCAGGCCGTCGTCGGTGGGGAAGTGCACCTTGAGGTCGCGGACCGAGAGGAAGGCGTCGGAACCGTTCGAGGGTGAGCTGGTCGGCTCGCCCACGGCGGCACCGGTCTTGGAGAGTTCGGTCACGAGAGCCTCACGCGCGGGTCGGCGGCAGCGTAGAGCAGGTCCACCAGGAGATTTGCGATCACGACGAAGAGGGCGGCCAGCAGGGTGACGCCGAGGATCGGGGGCAGGTCGTTGTCGGTGATGCCCTGCACCGCGTACTGGCCGATGCCGGGCAGCGAGAACACGGTCTCCGTGATCACGGCGCCGCCGAGCAGCAGGCCCAGGTCCATGCCGAAGACGGTGATGATCGGGGTCAGTGCGGCCCGCAGCCCGTGCCGGGCCACGACCTTGCGCTCACGCAGGCCCTTGGCGCGGGCGGTGCGGATGAAGTCCTCGTTCATCGTCTCCAGCATGCCCGAGCGGGTGAGCCGCGCGTAAATGGCGGAGTACAGCAGGGCGAGCGAACACCAGGCCGGGAAGAGCGTGTTGGCCCACTGCGCCGGATTCTCGGTGAACGGCACGTAGGTGCGGCCGAAGATCGGCCACTGGAAGGTGAAGAGCAGCAGCGCCAGGTTGCCCGTGAAGAACATGGGCAGCGAGACGCCGGCGAGCGCGACACCCATGAACGTGCGGTCGAAGAAGCTGCGGGGCTTGAGCGCGGAGATCACGCCGATCAGCACACCGGACACCAGCCACAGCACGGCCGCACCGGCAGCCAGCGAGAGGGTCACCGGAAGGCGCGAGGTGAGCTGCGGCCAGACCTCGACGTGGTTCTTGAAGGAGTAGCCGAAGCACGGCGCGTTGCAGTGCGCCGTGGTGGGGCCCAGGTCATAGGTGGCGCCGGCCACGATCCCCTTGATGAAGTGCCAGTACTGGACGTACAGGGGCTGGTCCAGACCGAGGTTCTGCTTGACCGCGGCGATGTCGGCCTTCGTCGGGCTCTTTCCGATGTACTGCTGCGCGAGCTGGTCGGCGGTCTGACCGGCCATCCGTGGCAGCAGGAAGAAGATCGCGAAGGTGACCGCGGTGACGACCAGCAGCAGGATCACTGCCGCGAGCGTCCGACGGAGGATGTACGAGATCACGGGGACCGGCGCTGGTGCCCGCGGGCCGCGAAGCCCGCGGGCACCAATGCCTTCACCTGCCTTCCGGGGCTACTTCTTGGTCGTGCCGATGTTGAGGTAGTCGTACTGACCGCTGAAGGCCGCCGTGGACACCAGGTTGGTGAAGTTGGCGGGGCGGTAGAGCAGGACCTTGAAGTAGGTCAGCGGGACGAGAGCAGCCTGGTCCATCGCACGCTTGTCGATCTCGGCGTACAGGCTGTTGCGCTCGGTGTCGCTCTCGGTCGCGATCGCCTTCTCCAGCATCTCGTTGATCTGCTTGTCATTGATGTAGGAGAGGTTGGTGTTGCCGGACGCACCGATCGCGTCACCGTGCAGGATCTGCTGGAGGAAGCCGTAGCCGGACGGCCAGTCGGCACCCCACTGCATCATGTGCAGACCGATGTTCTGCTTCTTGTCGAAGGTCGGCACACCCGCGTAGTCGGTGAAGTACTTGCCCGACGGGTACTGCTTGAGGGTGGCGTTGATGCCGGCCTTCTTCAGCGAGGCGATGATCGCGGTGGCCGCGTCGATCTCCTGCGGACGGTCGCTGCGCGCCGAGATGTTGGTGCTGATGGTCGACTTGCCGCAGGCCTTCAGCTGCTCCTTGGCCTTGGCGACGTCGCCCTTGTTGCCCTCGGTGGCGTAGACGTCCGCCTTCTGGTAGCCAGGGATGTCCGGCGGAAGGACGGTCGTGGCGATGTCACCGCGGATCGGGCCGCCCTCGGCGGTCTGCACGGAGACCTTGTCGATGGCGTACTGGACGGCCTTGCGGCACTCGACCTTGTCGAACGGCGCGACCTGGGTGTTGATCGCCATGTAGACCAGACGGCCACCGTAGGTGTTGTCGGTGTTCGCCTTCAGGTCCGCGTTGTTGACGACCTTGGCCTGCGTCGCGGCCTGGACGCCACCGCCGCCGAGGTCGATCGCCGTACCGGCCTGGACGTCCTGGTCGATCGTCTCGGCGTTGACCTTGAGCTTGACGACGATCTTGTCCGGGTACTGCTTGCGCAGCGGGTCCGTCTTGGCGTCCCAGTTCTCGTTGCGGACGAGGACGGCCTGCTTGCCCTCGTCGTAGCTCTCGAACTTGTACGAGCCCGAGGACACGATGCTCTTGACGTAGTCGATGCCCTTGTCCTTGGCCTTGGGCACCGGAGCCGTCTGCGGCGTCGCGACCAGGTAGTCGAACTCCTGGAAGGCGCGGTTCAGCTTGAAGACGACCGTGGTGTCGTCCGGGGTCTCGATGGACGCGAGGCCCTTGTCGCTCTTGTCCTTGTACGGGCCCTTGTACTTGTCGCCGCCCTCGAGGAACTGCTGGAAGTAGTTCGGGCCGAGGGAGAGCACGTCACGAGCGAAGTTGGAGCGCTCGACGGCGTACTTGACGTCCTTCGAGGTGATGGCGGTGCCGTCCTCGTACTTCAGGCCCGAACGCAGCTTGTACGTCCAGGTCTTGCCGCCGTCGCTCGGCACGCCCGGGCTGGCCGCGAGGTCCGGGACCAGCTCGTTGCCGGCCTCGCCCGGGGCGGGCTTGAACGTCATCAGCGGGCGCGCGTAGAGCCGGCTGAGGTTGTACATGTACGCGTAGTACGTGTTGCCGGGGTCGAAGGAGTCCGGGACGTCCGAGTACTCGTACGTGACCGTCCCACCCTTCTGGGTGGAGGCGTTGACGACACCCTTGGTCGCTGCGTTGGCCCCAGCCGACTTGTTTCCGTTGTTGTCCGAGTTGTCATCGGCCTTGCTGCAAGCCGAAAGCAGCAAGCTCGCACTGCCGATGGCCGCTACCGCGGCCAGCGCTGACCTTCGCATGATGGTCTGCTTCCCCTCCATTGTTGGAATTTTGGGACTCTCGCTGCGGCCGCAGATCAGCGGCTGCGCGGGTCGAGAGCGTCACGGAGACCGTCGCCCAGCAGGTTGAATGCCAGGACGGTCACGAAGATGGCGAGACCGGGCACGATCATGAACTGCGGGTCGACCTGGTAGTAGTCGACCGCCTGGTTGATCATGCCGCCCCACGAAGCCTGCGGGGGCTGGATGCCGACGCCGAGGAAGCTCAGGGACGCCTCGAAGAGGATGTTGGTCGGGATGAGCAGCGTCGAGTAGACGATGATCGGACCCACGAGGTTCGGCAGCAGCTCCCGGAAGAGGATGTACGGCCCCTTGGCCCCCATCCCCCGCGAGGCGTCGACGAACTCCCGCTCGCGCAGGGCCAGTGTCTGGCCCCGGACGATGCGGCCCAGATAGGGCCAGTTGAAGAAGCCGATGACGAAGATCAGCACACTGATGTGCAGCGGCAGGCCTTCCAGGCCGAAGGCACCGCCCTGCAGGGTGGCGGAGATGGCGATCGCGAACAGCAGGAGAGGGAACGCCAGGAAGGTGTCCATCAGACGGCTGATGATCGTGTCGACGCGTCCGCCGTAGTAACCGGCCACGACGCCGAGGACGGCGCCGATCGTGTTGGACAGGATCGTGGCGCCGAAGGCGACGACCAGCGAGACCCAGGAGCCCTCCAGGATGCGGGTGGCGATGTCCCGGCCGAACTTCGGCTCCACACCGAGCGGGTGCTCCCAGCTCATGCCGCCGAAGTCACCCTTGGGCAGCGACGTGTTGGGGTCGATCAGATCCTGGTTCAGCGCGTTGGGGTCCAGGCCGAACATCGCCTGGATGGGGCGGGAGAGGATCGCGAGCAGGATCAGCAGGATCACGATGACCCCGCCGGCCACAGCCACCTTGTCCTTCTTGAACCGGGACCAGGCGATCTGGCCGAGGGAACGCCCCTCGATCTGGCTCTTCTCGACGCCGGAGAGAACGGCCTCGGGCTGCGCTCCGGCCTCCGCTCCGGTTGTCTCGATCGGTGCGGTCACAGTGAGATTGACCCCTCTCGGCCGGCGGTTGCCGACCCCCCTGGCTGCCGCTGTAGCGGTTGCTTCCACTCGTACACAGGACCGACCGGCCCGTGTCTTGCCGGGAGTCTTCAACGCTTTGGCGATCTGTTGCCAGAGCTGACGGGGAAAGGATGCGCAACCGTGATGCTGTCTGAGGGGTTCCGTTATCCGAACAGTGGGTATCGGCCGTCGGACGGGGGCTAGTTGGGGCGTATGAGGGCGGACCGGGACCTTCCGATCGCATCTACGCGCGGAGATCGACCTGGGAAACCGCAGTCGAAGACCCTTTGCACCTACGACAGTCGGGTTGCCGACTGATCAGCAGGTTAGCCGATGCATGATCAGTAACGGCCCTGTGCCGGTGGGTAGCCGTAGCCGGCCGCCGGTGCCTGCGCGGGGGCGGCGACGTGTGCCTCGCGGTCGTAGAACGGGCGGGCGCTCGCTCTCATCCACATGGCGACCGGGTCGTCCTCGTCGGACATCGCCACGGTCGAGACCGGCAGCCCGTCCGGGACCGCGCCGATCGACTGCGACATCATCGAGCGCACCGAGTCGACCGCGGGCGGGCTGGTGTCGTACACGTCGAGCCCGATGGCGAGATACGGCGCGCCGAGCGCCGGCTGCACCCAGGCGCGGCGCAGCGAGCGGACCGCCGGGGTGCGGTGGGCGTTCTGCGCGAGCAGGGCGTAGAACTGCGGGACCTCGATGCCGGGTTCCGACAGGCTCAGCGGGCCGGCGGGCTGGCGGTCCAGGCCGGTGGCGATGCGGCGCAGATCGAGCCACGGGATGCCGACGCCGCCGCCGGGGGCGTGCGGGTTGAGCCAGAGGCCGTAGTGGTCCGGGTAGAGGGTGCGGGCCACGTCGACTCCGTCGACGACTTCGTAGCTGCGGTTCCAGCCGCTGGCGGACAGCTCCTGGGCGGAGGTGACGCACGGGGCGTAGCCGTAGCCCTCGACGTCCATGTTTCCGTACTGGGCGTCCGGGGAGCCGCCCTGGCCGTGCCACAGCAGCATCCAGACCTGGCCGGAGGACGGGGTCGCGAGCGCGCGCAGGAGGGCCTCGTAGGCGTCGTAGCGCCCGGGCGTAACCTGGCGCAGCATGTGCTCGACCTGTCCGGTCGAGGTGGTGCCGCTCGCGCTCACCTTTTACCGCCCCTTCGGGAAACATGGCTTTGTCCCCAGCTTAGGCGCTCCGCTGGGAGAGCCGGGGAGAGCTCGGGACCTATTGTGGTCTGCGGACTGCGGGTCACATGTGGCTTGTCGCGCAGTTCCCCGCGCCCCTGGAGGGGCGCTGCCCCTCAGGGGCGCT
The DNA here is from genome assembly GCF_041051905.1 of Streptomyces sp. R11. NCBI lineage: Bacteria > Bacillati > Actinomycetota > Actinomycetes > Kitasatosporales > Streptomycetaceae > Streptomyces > Streptomyces sp. R11. The sequence goes on along the minus strand of NZ_CP163432.1, from coordinate 6,387,242 downwards.
GCAAGTCACGCTGGTAGAAGGGCCGGACCTGTTGGCGCATCCAGGCGATCACCGGGTCCTCGGCCACGTCCAGCAGGACGAGGTTGACCGGCCACTGGACCGGGGCGCGGCCGAGGGCTCGGGCCAGGGCGTCCATGGGGGCGGCGCGCAAGTCGCCCTCCCAGAGGGAGAGTTCCACGCCGATGAACATCACCGGGGCGCCCGTCTCGATCGACGCGAGGCAGCGGCGGGCCGTCGTGACCACGCCGGTCTCGGCGAACTCGGCGGACGCCACCGCGAGGAAGTCGATCGGGTCGTCCTGCCAGTCGGGCTCGTAGAGCTTGACGCGGCCCCCGGACGCGAGGCCGTCCAGCGGGGTGCGGCCCACGCGGCACAGCTCGGCCACCGCCGCCGGGGGCAGCGGGACGCCGACCACGCCGTCGGGATTGACGGCGATGCCCACCTGCGGCGGCAGACCGCGGGCGAACTCCACCGCGGGGGCGATGGTGAACGACATGTGGGAGCCGACCACCTGGCGGAACTGTTCTTCGGAGCTGAAGACCGGCACGTACGCCTGACCCCCGATCTCCACCGTCGGCAGGTCCAGCTGACCGCTGTCCGGGCCGCCGCCGCTGGGCAGGGGCACCCAGACGAAGCTGCGGCCCAGCACCTCGATGATCCGGCCGCCGGCCGAGGGGAGGCCGAGGGAGGCCGAGAGCACCTCCTCCAGTTCGTTGCCTGGCCACCCGCCGTGGGAGTGGAGGTGTGCCCCTGCCGGGAAGTCCGCGGGGAGTTCCGCCGGGAAGTCCATCTACTTCTCAACCGCCTGCTGTGAACCGCTGCTGTGGCTCAAAAGGCTAGCGGGTGGCCGTCCCGTACAGGCCCTCGGCCGGTCAGCCCGTGAACCCGATCCGGCGCAGTACGCCCGCCGCATCCCGGTCGATCAGCACCGCCGAGCCGCATCCCGGGGGCAGGTGGCCCTTCTCCACGGAGCGCAGCAGGTGGGCCGCGGCCCTGCGGTGGCGCAGGAAGGCGTACCGCGAGACGCCCCGGCCGCGCTCGCGCTGGCCCTCCAGGGCCGTGTCCGGGTCGACGTCGAGCAGCAGCAGGTGCACGGTGCCGCCGCGGCGGCGGGCCTCACGGGCCAGCCAGCCGCGCACCCAGGCCTGCGTGCCGCAGTCGTGCACGACGACGCCCTCGCCGGAGCGCATGGCGCGGCGCAGGCCGGCGTAGTGCGCGAGGCGGACCAGGGGGCGGTATACGGCGTAGGGAAGGAAGCCGGGCATGCGGGCGTCCCAGCGGTCCCGGGTGTCCTGGGAGTCGATGCGGGCGCCGTTCACCGTCCGGCGCATCAGCGTGGACTTGCCGCTGCCGGGCAGCCCCGTGATCACGACGAGGTCCTCGGGGGCGAAGAGCAGAGCGTGCGGGCTGTGGCCGGAGCGATCGCGGAGGTCACGGACCACCGGTGCGACGCGCGTGCCCGGGGCCTCGACGGCCGGGGCCGCGGGCTGCTTGGGCAGCGCGATGCCCGACGTCGTGGCGTACGCAGTGGTGCGCTTCACCGTCATCGTCCTCCTCCGGTTCAGGATTCCCCATCCCCACTGAGCGTAAAGAGAAGGTAATGGATGATCTCCCGCATTTTCGTTCACTTCCTGCCACAACCCCGTTACAGCCGCGGCCTGCCCAAGACGGGCCGGGCGTGCAATGATGTCCGCGCCAACTGCATACCGGCCGTTTGAATCCGCGCGGGAGAGTTCCCAGCAGTGCATCGCTGGGGCGCCGAAGGAGCAAGTCCCTCCCTTGAATCTCTCAGGCCCCGTTACCGCGCGGGCGAGGCACATCTGAAAAGCGAGTCCCCCTTTTCGCCGAGAAGAGGCGTGGGCTCCACCCAAGGTGCAAGCCGTGACCTGGCCCTCCGCCGGTCATGGCGAACCTCTCAGGTTCCGATGACAGATGGGGAGGAACGACCTCGCCCGTCATGCCTTGGGAGAAAACCGTCCGATGAGCAGTACAGAAGAACTCCGTCACACCGCGCTCGATGCCCTGCATCGCTCGCTCGGTGCGACGATGACCGACTTCGCCGGCTGGGACATGCCCCTGCGCTACGGCTCCGAGCGCGACGAGCACAACGCCGTGCGCACCAAGGCCGGGCTCTTCGACCTCTCCCACATGGGCGAGATCACCGTGACCGGCCCCGCCGCGGCGGCCTTCCTGAACCACGCCCTGGTCGGCAACATCGCCTCCGTCGGCGTCGGCCGCGCCCGCTACACCATGATCTGCCGGGCCGACGGCGGCATCCTGGACGATCTGATCGTCTACCGGCTCGCCGAGACCGAGTACATGGTCGTCGCCAACGCCTCCAACGCCCAGGTCGTGCTGGACGCGCTGACCGAGCGGGTCGCCGGCTTCGACGCCGAGGTCCGTGACGACCGGGACGCGTACGCCCTGCTCGCCGTGCAGGGCCCGGAGTCCCCCGGCATCCTCAAGTCCCTCACGGACGCCGACCTGGACGGCCTGAAGTACTACGCCGGCCTGCCCGGCACCGTCGCCGGCGTCCCCGCCCTCGTCGCGCGCACGGGCTACACCGGCGAGGACGGCTTCGAGCTGTTCGTGAAGCCGGAGCACGCCGTCGAGCTGTGGCAGGCGCTGACCAAGGCGGGCGAGGGCGTCGGCCTGATCCCGTGCGGTCTGTCCTGCCGGGACACGCTGCGGCTGGAGGCGGGCATGCCGCTGTACGGCCACGAGCTGTCGACCTCTCTCACCCCCTTCGACGCCGGGCTCGGCCGGGTGGTGAAGTTCGAGAAGGAGGGCGACTTCGTGGGGCGCGAGGCGCTCGCCGAGGCCGCCGACCGTGCCTCGCAGAACCCGCCGCGCGTCCTGGTCGGCCTGATCGCCGAGGGGCGTCGCGTCCCGCGCGCCGGGTACCCGGTCGTCGCCGGCGGCCAGGTGATCGGTGAGGTCACCTCCGGTGCGCCCTCCCCCACGCTGGGCAAGCCCATCGCGATGGCGTACGTCGACGCGGCGCACTCGGCGCCGGGCACGGCCGGGGTCGGCGTGGACATCCGCGGCAGCCACGAGCCGTACGAGGTCGTGGCGCTGCCCTTCTACAAGCGGCAGAAGTAACTCCAGAAGTAGAGACTGGCAGCGGCCCCTGCGTGAGCCTGCGCACATTTGTGCTGCTCACGCACGTTTCCAGCAGTCCCCCCTTCATCACCACTCCCGCGCGTACAGGAGAATTCAGGCCATGAGCAACCCCCAGCAGCTGCGCTACAGCAAGGAGCACGAGTGGCTGTCGACCGCCGAGGACGGCGTCTCGACGGTCGGCATCACCGAGTTCGCGGCCAACGCGCTCGGCGATGTCGTCTACGCCCAGCTCCCCGAGGTCGGCTCGACCGTGACCGCGGGTGACACCTGCGGCGAGCTGGAGTCGACCAAGTCCGTGTCGGACCTGTACTCCCCGGTCACCGGCGAGGTCACCGAGATCAACGAGGACGTGGTGAACGACCCGGCGCTCGTGAACTCGGCCCCCTTCGAGGGCGGCTGGCTGTTCAAGGTACGCATCACGGAGGAGCCCGCCGACCTGCTCTCCGCCGACGAGTACGTCGCCCACACCGCCGGCTGAGGAGTTACACCCCCTTATGTCTGACAAGTCGCTTCTGAACACACCCCTGCACGAGCTCGACCCGGCGATCGCCGCCGCGCTCGACGCCGAGCTGGAGCGCCAGCAGTCCACCCTGGAGATGATCGCCTCCGAGAACTTCGCGCCGGTCGCGGTCATGGAGGCGCAGGGATCGGTCGCCACGAACAAGTACGCCGAGGGCTACCCGGGCCGCCGCTACTACGGCGGCTGCGAGCACGTCGACGTCGCCGAGCAGATCGCCATCGACCGGGTCAAGGAACTGTTCGGCGCCGAGTACGCCAACGTCCAGCCGCACTCGGGCGCCTCCGCCAACCAGGCCGCCCTGTTCGCGCTGGCCCAGCCCGGCGACACCATCCTGGGTCTGGACCTGGCCCACGGCGGCCACCTCACGCACGGGATGCGGCTGAACTTCTCGGGCAAGCAGTTCAAGGTGGTCCCGTACCACGTGGACACCGAGACCGGCCTGGTCGACATGGCCGAGGTCGAGCGGCTCGCCAAGGAGCACCGCCCGAAGGTGATCATCGCCGGCTGGTCGGCGTACCCGCGGAAGCTGGACTTCGCCGAGTTCCGCCGGATCGCCGACGAGGTAGAGGCGTACCTGTGGGTCGACATGGCGCACTTCGCCGGCCTGGTCGCGGCGGGCCTGCACCCGAACCCGGTCGAGCACGCGGACGTCGTCACCTCCACGACTCACAAGACGCTGGGCGGCCCGCGCGGCGGCATCATCCTGGCGAAGAAGGACTTCGCCAAGAAGCTGAACTCGTCCGTCTTCCCGGGCTTCCAGGGCGGTCCCCTGGAGCACGTGATCGCGGCCAAGGCGGTCTCCTTCAAGGTCGCCGCGAGCGAGGACTTCAAGGAGCGCCAGCGCCGTACGGTCGAGGGCGCGCGGATCCTCGCCGACCGTCTGACCGCCGCCGACGCCCGCGAGGCCGGCGTCAACGTGCTGTCCGGCGGCACCGACGTGCACCTGATCCTCGTGGATCTGCGTGAGTCGGAGCTGGACGGGCAGCAGGCCGAGGACCGCCTCCACGAGGTCGGCATCACGGTCAACCGCAACGCCGTCCCGAACGACCCGCGCCCGCCGATGGTGACCTCGGGTCTGCGGATCGGTACGCCGGCGCTGGCGACCCGCGGTTTCACGGCCGAGGACTTCGCCGAGGTCGCGGACGTCATCGCCGCGGCGCTGAAGCCGACGTACGACGCGGACGCGCTGAAGGCCCGGGTCAAGGCGCTCGCGGACAAGCACCCGCTGTACCCCGGTCTCAACAAGTAGTTCCTTTTTGTGGGGTGTCCCGCACACTCGTAGGTGAGCGGGACGCCCCACGCCCCTGTTCCACCCCGTATTGAGGAGTCCCCCGTGGCCATCTCGGTCTTCGACCTGTTCTCGATCGGCATCGGCCCGTCCAGCTCCCACACGGTCGGCCCGATGCGCGCGGCACGCATGTTCGCCCGCCGTCTGCGCAACGAGGGTCTGGTGGACTCCGTCGCGTCCGTACGGTCCGAGCTGTACGGATCCCTGGGCGCGACCGGCCACGGACACGGCACCCCCAAGGCGGTGCTGCTCGGCCTGGAGGACGCCTCGCCGCGCACGGTGGACGTGGAGAGCGCCGACGAGCGGGTGGAGGCGATCAAGAGTGAAGGCCGGCTGCGGCTGCTCGGTGAGCGCGACATCCCGTTCTCCTTCGACAAGGACCTGATCCTGCACCGCCGCAAGGCACTGCCGTACCACGCGAACGGCATGACGCTGTGGGCGTACGACGCGTCCGGCGAGGAACTGCTCTCCAAGACGTACTACTCGGTGGGCGGCGGCTTCGTCGTCGACGAGGAGGCGGTCGGCGCGGACCGCATCAAGCTGGACGACACAGTCCTGAAGTACCCCTTCCGCACGGGCGACGAGCTGCTGCGCCTGACGCAGGAGACGGGTCTGTCGATCTCCGCGCTGATGCTGGAGAACGAGCGGGCCTGGCGCACGGAGGAGGAGATCCGCGCGGGCCTGCTGGAGATCTGGCAGGTGATGCGGGAGTGCGTGTCGCGGGGGATGTCGCGGGAGGGCATCCTGCCGGGCGGCCTGAAGGTGCGCCGCCGCGCCGCGAACACGGCCCGCAAGCTGCGCTCCGAGGGCGACCCCAAGGCGCTCGCCATGGAGTGGATCACGCTCTACGCGATGGCCGTGAACGAGGAGAACGCGGCGGGCGGCCGGGTCGTGACCGCCCCGACGAACGGCGCGGCCGGCATCATCCCGGCGGTCCTGCACTACTACATCAACTTCGTGCCCGGCGCGGACGAGGAAGGCGTGGTCCGCTTCCTGCTGGCCGCCGGCGCGATCGGCATGCTCTTCAAGGAGAACGCGTCCATCTCCGGCGCCGAGGTCGGCTGCCAGGGCGAGGTCGGCTCGGCCTGCTCGATGGCGGCGGGCGCGCTGGCGGAGGTGCTAGGCGGCTCCCCGGAGCAGGTCGAGAACGCCGCCGAGATCGGCATGGAGCACAACCTCGGCCTGACCTGCGACCCGGTCGGCGGCCTCGTCCAGATCCCGTGCATCGAGCGCAACGGCATGGCCGCCGTGAAGGCGGTCACGGCGGCGCGGATGGCCATGCGCGGGGACGGCTCGCACAAGGTGTCCCTGGACAAGGTCATCAAGACCATGAAGGACACGGGCGCCGACATGTCCGTGAAGTACAAGGAGACGGCCCGGGGCGGGCTGGCGGTCAACATCATCGAGTGCTGAGGGGAGGGGCCCTGACCTGCGCGTTCGTGTCTTTCGGCGCTGTCGGGGCCTTCTCTGCTTACGCGGCGGGAAGTCCCTGGAAACTCCCTGGGACAGACGTGGAAGTCCCTGAAAAGTCCCTGGTAAATCCCATGTATGGGCGTCTGACCTGCGGGTTCGTGCCGCATAGTCAACGACGGGAACTACGCCCCGCCATCTCGATGTAACATCCTCGGCCGCTCGTTCCCGGGCACCGAAACCGAGATCGTCCACAGGATCGGCGGCATCGCAGCCACCGAGATCGACGACGGAGTCCTCTTCGATCCCACGACGCTCAAGACCGTCCCCATCCGCGAGGAGGACGAGTACCACGGCCTGCGCCTGTCCATGGCCGCCTCCATTGCCCGGCCCGACCCAAGCTCCGACTGGATGTCAGCTTCGGCGACCCCGTTACCCCCGGCCCTCGGATCATCGACTACCCACAGCAGCTCACGACGGACAGCTTCCAGATCCTCGGCTACCCACTCGCCACCGTCATCGCCGAAAAGCACACTCGAGTGCCCGCCCGGGACCCGGTCGCGCACCGCGCCCATGGTGCGGGTGAATCCCCCACCCAGTGCGTGGAATCCGGGGACCTCCCGTGCGGCGATCCCGGCGATTTCCTCCACCACCCCGTCCGCGATGGTCGTCCTGCCACGGGTCCCCGGCGGTTCCTGAGGCCCGGGCCGTGCGGCCTGCAGCGTCGGCCCCACGCCCGTGCTCGGCCCATCGGGCTCGGGCTTCCGCAGGGTTGAACTGTTCGGCTCCGTCATGCGAAGCCACCTCCTCGGGCAGTCGACGGACTGCCATACCTGAACGGCTGCCGGCCGCCGCGTTCGCGCAGCAGGCCCAAGTACCGTGCAGGCACCCGATATACGCGCGCCACCACCTTTTGGCGCCGTCCGCATCCTGAGATGGGCGGCTTCGGGCCGCCCCTCGCACCCGGCGGCGACTATGCTGCTACACGGGCGCCCCAGACCCTGGCGGCTTTGTCGATGCTCGACACAGATGGCGCAGGGAGTGGACCTTCGTCCGTCACCCGGCCCGTCCCTGGAGAGAACTGGGTGGGTCCTCTGTCCTGACACACAGGCTGTCGGACCGGCCGCCGCTCCACCTCCGCCGAACGTACGCCCCTGCCGGCAGCGCCAAGGGGCCGGGATTCCCGGCGTCACCGCGTCCGCTGCCGGATGGTCTTCTGAACCGAGGCGTCATGCCCCTTCCGCAGCTCACCGTCTACCGCCATGACCGAAGCAACCGGACGCTGATCACCCTGGTCGGTGAGATCGACCTGGAATCGGCCCCCCTGGTGCGCACCGCGCTCGAGCGGTGCCTGCACGACGGCATCCACACCATCGACGTCGACCTCGCCCCCGTCACCTTCTGCGACTGCAGCGGCCTCAACGCCTTCCTCTACGCTTCACAGCGGACCGCGGAGGCCGGCGGGACCCTGGGGCTGCACCACCCGCCACCGCATCTCGGTCTGATACTCGACCTCACCGGTTCCGGGTTCCTGCTCCCAGGCCTTCCGCTCGGGCACCTGTCACCTCCTCCCGAGGGTGTCCCGGCCCCGACCGCCCAAGCTCCGCCGTACCGGACTGTTCCGCTTGCGCCCGTCTTCTCGGGTGATGTGCGGTGACGGCCCGGCGAGGGCAGAGGCAGCCGCACAAGCTCCATGCAGGCGAGTCGTCCACCATGGACGCGGTGCGGTTACGTCGGGTGAGCCGCTGGCTGGCACAGGGCCTGGCCGGGGCGCTGGCGGATCTGTACGTGAACTCCCGCGAGACGTCCGCCCCTGAGGCATACCGCAGCCGCCAGGACGTCCTGAACCGTCTCACCGGCGACATCCGCAGGCCGGGGTTCGCCATGGTGATCGCGGAGACGGATGGTCTCGTGGGATGCGCCTTCGGATTCCCGGTGCGCAGCGACGGCTGCTGGTGGCTCGGCTTCGACGGAGCACTGCCGCAAAGTGTTGAGCAACTCACTGAGTCCGGCGGTGTCTTCGCGATCGCCGACACCCTTGTCCGTTCGCACCCGCCGGACCAGGACTGGGACGCGGAGGTGGCCCGTCGGTTGCAGGAGCGGCTGGTGAGCGACCACCGGGCGTCGCTCGGCGCCATCTTGGTGGATCAGGACGATCACCCGGCCCTCGCCGCGCTCCGCTCCTGGGGATGGCTGGACGTCGGAGAGCTCTGGCGGCCGGCAGGCCCCACCATGTTCCGTGCGCTGGTTCTGCCCCTCGGGGAACGAACCGCCGCAAGGCTGGAGGGACTTGCCCGCGAGGCCTGGACCCGGTGGCCCGGGTGAGGTCCGAGAGCCGGTCGGCCAGGATCCAGGCGCTGGTCGCCGAGCAGGCGGCCCTTCGTGGTGCCCGGGTCGGCGTGGTGGATGTGTGCACCGCGGCCGTGGCCGCGCTGCCGGTCGGCGGGGCCGGCCTGTCGGCGATGTCCAAGTCCGCGGCGAGCCATCCGCTTTGCAGCACCGATGACATCAGCGAGCAACTGGAAGAGCTCCAGCTCACACTGGGCGAGGGGCCCTGCGTGGATGCCTTTCTGCACGGCTCGGCCGTCCTGACACCCGATCTGCTGACCCGTGAACTGCAGGACCGCTGGACCGTGTTCGCCGATGCGGCCCTGGAAGCCGGGGCACGCGCCGTCTTCGCGCTCCCCCTGCAGATCGGGGCGATCAGCCCGGGAGTCCTCGACCTGTACGCCGACGTGCCGACCGTGCTGGACGCCGAGGAACTGGCCGACGCGCTGGCGTTCGCCGATCTCGCGACGCTGATCCTGCTCGATGCGCGGATCGACGAGACGGGCGCGCCGGCCGGTGCAGAAGTGGCAGACCGAGGATTCGAGGACCTGGGCGGATACCGGGCGGAGATAGACCAGGCCACCGGCATCCTCACCGTCCAGCTCGGCGTCGGCATCGACGAAGCCTTCGTACGGTTGCGCGCCTACGCCTACGCGCAGAGACGCCGGCTCGCCGACGTGGCCGCCGACGTGGTGGCCCACCGGCTCCGTCTCTCCCCTGACTCGGAGCCGGGCCAAGCCGACGACGAAGCCTGACGCACCGGCGCCATCCGAGGAACATGCCGTACTTCCCGCCCCCTCCCGGCGGGACCAGTCTCAATCGAGGGTGACACGATGAATGAGCAGCTCCTGGCCAAGACCTTCGTCGAGCTGGCCGACAACCTCGTCGCCGACTTCGACCTCATCGACTTCCTGCGCCTGCTCACCGACCGCTGCGTCGGCATGCTCGACGCGAGCGCCGCCGGGGTGCTGCTCGCCGACCGGGACGGCAAACTCCGTGTGATGGCCGCCTCCGACGAACAGGTGCGCCTCCTTGAGCTCTTCCAGCTCCAGAACGACGAAGGCCCCTGCCTCGAATGCTTCCGCACCGGCACACCCGTGGCAGTCCCCGACCTGACCCGGGAGGCCGACCGCTGGCCGCGCTTCGTCACGGCGGCCCACCGCAGCGGGTTCGGTGCAGTCCAGGCCCTGCCCATGCGCCTGCGGGACGAGACCGTCGGCGCCCTGAACCTCTTCCACGCCGCCGCCGGCCCCTTCGACCCGGTCGGCACACTTGTCGCCCAGGCCCTGGCCGACGTCGCCACCATCAGCCTGCTCCAACAGCGCTCCGCACACCTCAGCAACGTCCTCAACGAACAGCTGCAGAACGCGCTGAACAGCCGCGTCCTGATCGAACAGGCCAAGGGCAAACTCGCCGAACGCCACCGCATCGACATGGAACAGGCCTTCACCGCGCTGCGCGGCTACGCCCGCGCCCACAACCGGCGCCTGTCCGATCTGGCCCGCGCCTTCATCGACGACTCCGAACCTCTCCCCGGCCTGGTGCCCTGACACCGTCGCCGAGGCTGTGCCCGCACGCAGCTACCTGAGCACCAGGCCCACGCTCGGATCACCGGCCGTGCTTCTGGAGGCGCGGTGCTGCTGGTGCGCTACTGCCGGCTGACGCCCGCTGTGGTGCGGCGGCGGCTGCGGGGCTGATCCCCGCTGGCTCTGCGCCCTCGCCCTCGGCTGACTCGTCGGACCGCACTGCCGTCCCCGTTGCTGTCGCTGTCCAAGCGGCGCAGTACAGCAGCAGCCTGGCCATGAGGTTGATCCACAGCACGACGGCGACCGGCACGGCGAAGGCGCCGTACATGCTCTTCCCCGCAACGCCCTGCAGATAGCCGGTCAGCAACCACTTGAGCAGTTCGAAGCCCACCGCACCGATCAGCCCGGCGACCACGACCGCATGCCGGCCGGGATGCACCCGCGGCAGCCGGGTGAGTACGTAGACCAGCAGCAGGAAGTTGACGACCAGGGCGATGGCCAGGCCGGCGAAGAACAGCAGAGCCCGTCCCGCCCCGCCCTCGATGCCGGCCTTGTCGGCGGCCCAGCCGACGGCGATGTTGGCGGATACCGAACTGCCGATCGCGACCAGCCCGACCGCGCCGAGACCGACCAGCACCATGGCGTCCTTGGCCCTGAGCAGGATGGGATTGCCCGGGTCCTGCTCCTTCTCCCACACCGCGCGCAGGCTCCCGCGCAGGGCGCCGACCCAGTTGATGCCGATCACGAGCAGCAGGGCGCCCGCGATCAGCCCGACGGATCCGGCGTGCGCGACGAGACCGTCCAGGTCCAGCAGGTCGGAGAGGCCCGGCGCCTGGTCGGCGATCTCGTCCTGGAGGTCCCGGAGCTGGTCGTCGCTCAGCAGCTTGGCGCCGATCGCCGCGCCCACGGTGATCAGCGGAAAGAGCGCGACGAAACTGGTGAAGGTGATGGCCGCGGCGAGCCGGGCCCAGTGGACGGCATCCAGCCGCTCGAACGCCCGCCCAGCGTGCGTACGCATCAGCTTTCCGATCACAGGCAACCTTCTCAGCCATTCCATGAGGAACACCTACTCCTTACACCCAAGGCCCAGAAGAGAGGCATCCAGCGGAGGACCCGCACCGCCTCGCGACGTATGAGAGCGGCCGACCTGGATCGTCAGTGGGCGGCCCGGTGGCGGAACCAGTGGTCCTCGTGACGGGGGCCTTCGACCAGTCCGGCAGGGTCTTCGTCAGCACCCTCCGCCTGCGCCGTCTGCGCGCGGGCGGAGCCGTGTTCGTGTTTGAGCCTGCCACGTGCGGTGCGGCCGCGACGAGTGGCGTGGCGTGTACCGGTCAGGATCAGGATCAGCCCGAACAGAGCCGCCGCCCCGACGACGATGCCGTAGAGGAAGAGGGTGCCGGCGGAGCCGGTGACGTCGACTCCGAGGACGGAGAATCCGCCGGTGAAATCGAGGGCGCTGCCGCTGTTGGAAAGAACCCTGGCGACACCGATGACCACCGCGGCAACGGGAATGGCGAGTCCGAGGATGATCATGACGTGCTACTGGGGTCTGCTTCCTGTCCTCACGGTAGAACCGTTCTGCCCGGCACGCCACCGCCACGAGTTGCGTCTACCCCGAAGATGAGGTAGCGGCGAGTCCGGAGTACACCGGCACTACTGGGTGGACGATCTCTCGTCCGCTCTTCCGCCACGGCCCCCAGGGGGCGTAGCGCCATGGCGAGGGCAGGGAAGGGGCCGGCCGGAGTCTGTGTTCCGCGAGGTGGGCTGCACGAGGCGTCCGACGGCCGTCCTGGACGAAGGCACCGGAGAGTTGAGCTCACAGCTGCCGCTGCCGTCCGCTGGGCACGCATGCCGTCACCGCCGGTCTGCCAGGTGGAGACACCGCAGCCCCCGGCGCAGCTCCCGCTGTATCGGTTCCGGGAGTGCCTCGTCCTTGGTCGTGGCGACCAGGGCCGCGGCCACGTCCCGGAGCTTGATGTTGCAGTGCTGCGACACGTCCACCAACAGGTCCCAGGCCCTGTCGCTGGGACATGGGGCCAGGGCCATCACCATGCCGCGCGCCTGGTCGATCACCGCGCGGCTCGCCAGCGCGCGTCCCAACTGCTCGTTCGTGGCGCGCAGTTCGACGACTTCGGTCCGTAGAGCCGTTTCCTCCGCCGACGCCACGGCCGTCAACAACGGCTGTTCTTCGCGGGGTGTGGTCAGCCGGCGCATGGTGCATACCTCACAGGGCAGTCATCCCGTCCATAGGTGGTCAGCGGCGCGCCAGTTGCCGTTCTCCGGCCGCACCGGGCTGGTAGGCCAGTCCGTAGTGCTTGAAGATCGCTTCCTCTTGTTCGGCGGGCAGCACGTCGTCGGTGCCGATCGAAGGGGCCTGCTTCACCAGCGTTCTGACATGGCCGACCCTGAGATAGTCCGGCCCGGCGATCGCGTCCTCAAGGGGGACGAAGACCAGACGGTGCCGGGTGGGCAGTCCGGTCCGTACCGTGGCCATGGCCGGCTCATCGGTAGTGGTGTCCACATAGACCGCCTCGAGAACACCGATCTTGTGCGACTCGGTGTCGACGACATCGCGGTTGCGCCATTCTCGGACGTCGGCTGCGTGAATCATGACCTTCTCCTTCCGGAGGGCTCATCCGCCGGCGGCGAGTCGCACCCCCGGTCTTCCGCGTGAAGCCGCCGCAGCGCCCGCCGCAGCGCCCGCCGCATCAGCGGCGAGAGCGGATCACCCTCCCAGGCAGCGACCACGGCCGCAGCCACGTCCGGAAGACTGCTGTTGCACTGCCGCGAGATGTCCACCAGCAGGTTCCTGGCCGGCCCACGGCGGCAGGGGGCAAGGATCATCACCATGCCGCACGCCTGATCGATGACCATACGGCCGGCCAGTGCCCGCCGCAGCTGATCATTCTCGGCGCGCAGCGCCACGACACCATGGCCCGCCGCATTCTCCGCCCAGGCCTCAGCCGCCACATCCCACCAATTCTCTGGGAGCAAGGTTGTGCGATGCATGGCATCTACCTCTCCACGAATTCCACACGTCCGGTGTGGCTGAAGCCGCCCCGGAATCTCTGGATGTCGGGCAACTTCATCGGTCACCCGCGGTGTTCATGGTCCCGACGGTCCTCACGCCTCCAGCGCGCCCGGTGCCGACGGCTGTAACGACGGTTCCAGCGGTCCTGACGATCCCGGCGGTTCTCGTAGTCCCGGTAGTCCCCGAGATCGGAACCGTCGTCACGGATCCACCCTCCCCCGCGATCGCGGCCGTGCCGGGTGGCGCCGAAGACCAACACGGCCGCGGCCACCCACCAGATGGGGTTGATGAAGCCGAGGCCGAACAAGACCACGATCAGGATGAGAAGCAGAACGAACACCGCGGGCCTCCGGGAGCGGAACAAAGCATCACTGCCGGGGGCTGGGGCCTGTACGAACAGCGTAGCCCTCCCCAGAGGTTGCGGATAGCGACCCACGTCAGCGCCCTCCGCCGGGACCAGATGGCCACTTGACATCTGTCCAGGGAGCGCGGCGAGGGCTAGCGTGTGCGGTACGGCCCGAGCCCCCGGCAGCGTCGAACACCTCTCGCGCCCCTTCGAGGGCGCACCTCGTGCATCAGTGCCGGAACCTGCCCCGCCCCCAACGGGCCGCTCCCGCACCCGCCGTCGCCACGCGATCCCGGCGCGGCCTCGATGCGCCCATGCGGGCACCGCCCATCCGCTGTCCGCCGTGTCGCACGTATCCACCGACAGGCGGTACACATGTACGCGCTGATCGTTCCCGCTTCGACCCCCTTCGTCCTGCTCGCCACCGTGATGGCCCTGTCCTGGTGGGAGGACCACATCCTGCCGACGCCGCCGACCGAGCCGCCCGAAGCCCCCGCCGAGCCTCCGTTCCCCCCGGCGGCCCCAGCAGAGCTCCCAGAACTCCTCAGTGTCGACACCGCGTTGACAAGGAAGGTTGCCGGGCGTTGACTGGCAGCACGGCGTAGGGCAGTGCCACTCCGGATTGTTCGGCGGCATTCCACCTTCCCGCTTCGCCCGGACCCCGCGGAATCAAGGAAATCCCCGCGATCTGGAGGCCCGGCAATGATTCTGTGGATTCTTCTCTTTCTGCTGATCCTGGTGGTGTTCGGGTTCGGCTTCACCATGCAGATCCTGTGGTGGGTCGCCGCCGTACTGCTGGTCGTCTGGATCGTCGGCTTCGCGATGCGCGGGCGCCGTGGCGGCGGCCGCCGGTACAGCCGCAGGTAGTCCATTCCGGAGCTCGACCCTGCCCGCAGGAACAAAGGCCTGTACGGCGATCACAAGCGGGACCCCACTCACCAGACAAGCAGGAGGCCGGCCATGAGCGTCGGACGGACGATCAAGCACAAGACACAGGCGTTCAAGGGCCGGGTCACCGAGCGCATCGGCCGGACCACTCGCAACAGGCGACTGCAGCGCGAAGGCAGGACCGACCGGGTCGCCGGAAACCTGAAGCAGTCCGGCGACAAGACCAAGGACGCCTTCAGGCCGTGACCGCAAACGCCCCGGGTGGTGCCCACGTCGTGTGGACACCACCCGGCGGGCCCAACGCTCGATCAGCCGACAGGAGTTGACGACAATGCAGCAGCCCGACGTGCGAACCGAGAGCCAAAGAAGGCAGCCATGTTCACCCTCGTGATCATCGCCGTGATCGTCATCGGCTCGGCCACCCTCCTCTACCTCGGACGTGGACGAGTCCGAGGCCATGGCGCGCACGGGCTGAAGCGGCGTTTCGGCCCCGAGTACGCCCGCGCCGTCGCCCGCCAGGACGGCGACACCAAGGCCGCCGAGCAGGAACTCGGCGCGCGTGTGAAGGAATACGGCTCCCTCACGGAGCAGCCGCTGTCGCCCGCGGCCCGTGAGCGCTACGTGACGCGATGGGCCGCCGTCCAGGAGCAGTTCGTGGAATCACCGCAGCAGTCCGTCACCGAGGCAGACGCACTGCTGGCGCGCCTGGCAAGGGACCGCGGCTTCCCCGACGGCGAGCGGTTCGAGGACCAGATCGCCGCCCTCTCCGTCCACCACGCCCACTACGTCCAGGGCTACCGCAGCATGCACGCGGCGGCCCGCGGCCAGAGCGACACCGAGGAAATGCGGGAGGCCATGGTCGAAGCCCGAAGCCTCTTCGAAGCACTGGTCACCGAACAGCCGAGCCGCCCCGGCCCTGCGCCCCTGACGGCCAAGGCCACGCGCCATGGCCGCTGACCCGACGCCACGCGAAGGGAAGCAGCAGCGTCCTCGACGACGTCGCCACCCGGTTCACCGACACCCTCACGGAACGGCGGCACGTCCTGCGCGCGAGCTGGCAGGACCAGGACACCGAGGCGCAGACCGAGGAACTGCGGCTCGCACTGAGGCAGTACCGGGAGATCACCGAACGACTGCTGCACATGTCAGCGCCTCCCGGTCACTGATCCCGTCGCCTCCGCGGGAAGCACGGCCGCCGCGCTCCGACCGGTGCGAACACCGCGCCGGCCTGACTGGCCGGCATCGCGGTCACGGTCGGCAACGAGGTTCGGCGCACTCCGCATGGGCCGACCACCGCGGCACCGCCCGGGTCTCGCAGCATCAGGACCCAAGAAACCCCAGGTCAAAGGCCGAAGCCCCAGGCCCCTGGATGCGCGCCCCTCACGCTCCCCAACGAAGGGATCGGATGCCTGTACGAACACAACGACCCGACTGAGTGTTGATCCCGTGCTGACCGAGTGCTAGACGAAGAGCATCAGGGCGATCCCCAGTAGGACGGCGATCACGACGAGGCTGCTTCCGATGAAGCAGCCGGGGTTGTTCATCAGGTCGGAGATCCGCGCCATGGCGGTGAGCGGCTCCGGCGTGAAGGCGGACGGCTGCGGGGGTGGCTGGGGCACCGTGGGCGCCGTCGTGGGGCGGGGCAGGGCTGGTGCGGGCGGCGGCCCCTCGCTGCGGCACATGGCATCGCGCAGGAGCTGCCTCCACAGCACCGGCGGCAGGTCGGGGATCTTGCCGTTCGCCGGTTCGATGATGCTCTGCCGGAGCCAGTTGCCCGTGGTGGGGTGAGGGTCCCGGCTCATGCGGTACAGCAGTTCCTGCAGATCGCGCAGATAGCGTTCGTCGCGGGCCAGCGGGGCGACGGCCCAGGTGAAGAGGTCGGCCGAGAGATCGATCATGGCCTTCCTCGACGGGTGTTCCCCGTTCGCCGTCTGCGGAGTGAAGTACAGGTCCTTGTGCAGCACCTCGGCGCACAGCTCGTGTCGCACCTCCAGGTGACGCACCTCGACACGGTCCGGCCTGCCCAGCTCGTTCAGCAGCAGTTCCACCGAGTCCCGCGGCAGTTCGCCGGAACGCAGCTCGCCGAGGAGCACCTCGTCGGACCGCGTGCGCAGGTCCGCCATCAGGATGCTGCGCCGGCTCCCGTCCCCGCGCCGGTAGTCGCGCAGGTCCCGGCGCAGGGCAGGGAGGGCGGGGGTGTCGTGGCCGTTCGGGCCGGGGGTGAGCGGCGGCTGGTGCGGCTGCGGGGGTGTCACGGGGGCAGGGGGTGGTGACGGTGGAGAGGGCGCGAGTGCGGGGGGCGCATACGGTTTTCCGTACGGCTCCGCGCGGGACTCGGCGTACGGCTCCGGGCGGGGCTGCGGGTACGGCTCGGTGTAATCCTCCGGGCGGGGCTGCGCGTAGAGCTCCGCGTAGTGCTCGGCGTACGGGTCCGGGTAAGGCGCTGCATACGGCTCCGGGGCGACGGTGGCCTGGGCGGCGAGTGTCGAGGGCCTCTCAGAGTCCCGATCCCGATCTCGCGTTCGCCTCGTTTCCCGGTCCCGGTCCCGGTCCCGATCCCGCTCCTGGTCCCGCTCCCGCTGCTCCCCCAGGATTCTCCAGAGCCGGTCACGGCGTCGCTCCCAGTCCAGGGCGGCGCCGTCGGGGAGTTCCTCGACGAGCTGCGGTACGCCGGGGGCCGCCTCCCGGTGCGTGAGGAGGTGGTCGACCAGCCGGTTTGCCGCCTTGTGTTCGAAGCGTGGTTTGCCGTGCGGGCGGCCCATGATCCTGGCGAGCGGGCCGGAGCCGCCCGTGTCCGGCTCCCAGCGCGGGACGGCCATCAGGCGCAGGGCGTGGGTGTCGACGGAGTCGCAGGTGGCGAACGTCCACTCCTGCCCCAGCCAGCGCCCGAACAGCAGGAAGAGCCCGAGATAGACCAGCGGTACGGCCTCCCGGTCCGGCCAGTCGCGCGGGGTCTCCTCCTCCAGGAGCAGCGACACCCGCTGCGTGGGATCGCGCAGCAACTCCGCGGTGGTGAGGATCAGCGCGTGCGCGACCTTCGGCAGCCGCTCCAGCATCTCCGGCAGCCGCTTGTGCGCGAGGTCGTCGAGTCTCGCGGGGTCGATTTCGGGAAGCCGGCCCGACGCCTGCTCGGCCTTCTCCTGCTTGCGCCAGCCGCGGTACGCCAGCCCCAGGCTCTCCCGGACCGCGAGGGTGCCGCGGTCGCCGATGAGGACATGGCTGACCGTGCTGGGCCGTCCGCCCCGGTCGGTGGTGGGCCAGCGCTGGACGAGCAGGACGTCACCGTCGCGGGACACGGTGCGCACGACGCTCGGCCGTGCCGCCGCCGCGCCGGACACCCACAGCAACGGGCCCAGTTCCCGGCCGAGTTCCTCGGCGCGCTCGGGCTCGCAGGAGTGCGCGACGGCGTTCATGCCGGTGCCCTGCCGGCCGTGGTTGCCGTCCCAGCGGAAGACGGCCTGGTGGACCGGGCCCCGGTCCTGGAAGTCGCTCACCGATGTTCCCCTCCGTCGGATCCCTCGGGCTCCTCGGGCCCTTCAGACCTCTCGAATCCTGCGGACGCCGCCTCGTGTCCCCCGGCTTCGTCCCACGGCACCGCCTCCAGCGCGGGCGCCTCGCCCACGGCCAACGCCTCGGCGCCGCCCGGCACTTGGATCAGTCCGTGCATCGCCAGCAGCGCGACGAGCGGCTCCAGCACCCGCCGGGGCCCCGCGCCCGCCGGATAGCGGCCCTGGTCCTCCTGGCCGCCGGTGGCGGACGCGATGTGCAGGGTGCAGCGGCGGATCGCGTCGAAGGGACGCAGCCACGCCTGGCCGGCGTGCCGGCGCAGCAGCCCGTGGACGTCCCGGCTCTCCTCGCGCATCAGTGCCGGGTCGAGGGAGCCGGCCGGCGGGCGGGTCAGCCAGCGGTCGACGGGCGGCTGGAACCTGAGGAGGTCGGCCTTGCCGAGCACCATCGCAGCCGGCACGTCCACGTACGGGCCGTTCTTGGGCAGCCGGTCAAGGACGGTGCCGAAGGCGAGGTCGCCGTCCCGGTTCACCTCGACCCCCCAGCGTTCCCTGGCGTGGTCCAGTTGCGGCAGCGGCAGGGCCAGCGCCGGGTCGACGACGAAGACCAGGGCGTCGACGCCCAGCAGGAACCGCAGCGCCGCGTCGGTGCGTACGAGGTCCTCGCCGCCCAGGTCGAAGAAGGCGACCGGGCGCACCTGCCCGCGGGCGTCGGTGATCAGCAGGGACTCCACGAAGCGGGCGAAGTCGTCCAGGCCGAGCGCGGCCGTGTGGTCGAGGACCTTGCCGTTGCGCAGCGGCTGCACCCGTTCCCGTACGAACCGGGCGTGCTGCTCCGGGTTGACGGACTGCCACTTCAGGCCGTACGGCTCCAGCCCGCCGTCGGTGATGGCCGCGATCATCTGGGTGAGCAGATGGCTCTTGCCGGTGGAGGACTGGCCGACCATCGCGACGGTCAGCGGGCGGCCGTACGTCAGATAGGGCACCGGGATGAAGTGCTCGGGGAAGTCCGGGTCCGCCGTGCACTTCTGGACGGCGCCGCGCATGATGTCGGCCCGCCGCACGGGGTTGGTGATGCCCGAGAGGTCCAGTGGCTGGTACTGCATACGGCTGTCGGTGACGAACAGTTTGGTGAGGTCGAGCTGGATGGTCTCCAGGCAGTACGGGCACAGCACTTCGCCGTCCCCGCGCGCCGCGCCGTCACTCCGCCCGGCCGGTGCCTCGCGCTTGAGGCGCAGCGCCTCCTCGAAGGCCTCGTGGTGCGGGCGGGTCTCGTCGGGCGGCACGGCGAGGCGGACGCGGCGGGCGGCGCCCGGCTTCACCAGGTCGAGCACCTGGGCGGGCGTCGGCCGGTCGGCCGCTCGCGGCGCGAAGGCGTCCCGCAAGGTCCGGTCGAGCCTGCGGTGTTCGGCGAGGTCGGGGGGTGTCCGGTCGGCCGGTCCGGGCCGTCCGGTCACCAGCTGGTAGAGCACCTGGGCCGCGCTCCACACCGCGTCCCGGGAGTCGGCGCGCCCCTCCCCCCGTCGCTGTTCCGGCGGGCAGAACGGTGTCCGGCCCCACGGGCGCCTGGGTCGGCCGGTCCGGGTCACCGACTCCAGCCCCCACAGCTGCACCTTGGCGCCGTCCCAGCGCACGGAGTTGGGTGAGATGTCGCGCGGTACCAGCCCCTGGCCCTCCAGCAGGCACAGGGCCAGCATCAGATCCCTGGTGAAGACGTCCTGGTCGGTCGCGGACATCACGTGGATCCGTGCGACGGGGGTGCCGCGCGGAGGGTCGTACAGCAGGAACGGCTCGGCCGTGTCCAGCTCGTAGCCGACGATCCTCGGGAAGAGCGCCGCGAACTCCGTGTCCCCGAGCAGTTGTTGCAGGAGCAGGGCGGTGCCCGCCTCCGTGTCCAGCAGGGCGCGCGCCGCCGGGTTCGCCGCGTCCTTGGCGCTCAGGCGCACCTGCACGCACTGCTGTCCCTCGTCGTCGAGCCTCGCCTTGCGGATCAGCTGGGGCAGCGGCCGGTCGCGGCGGACCTCCCGGCCCACGCGGACCGGGGTGACCCGGCGCCGCCCCGAGGGCACGGTGAACGCGAGCTTGTCCGGAGGCGGACCGCCCGGCCCCTGCGGGGGATACGGGATGCTGCTCACCGGCGGTCCTTTCGTTCGTACGTGAGCACCGGGGTGTGCGGGTGCACCCGGGCGGGGTGCGGGAGACGGGTCACCAGGGGTCGCCGTCCCCTCGGTCGCCGGCGTCCGGCCAGCCGTCCCTGTCGGGCCAGTCGTAGGACTGCGCCGCCCGCTCATGGGAGTTGGTGCGCTCGTGGCGGTTCACCGGCTCGGCCCGGTCGGGGCGGTCAGGGCGGTCGGGGCGGTCGGGGCGGTCGGGGCGGTCATACGGGTTCGCCGGCTCGGCCCGGTCGTACGCGTTCGTCGTGCCGTACGACTCCAGCGCGTCGTCCGTGTCCAGTGCCGCGTCGCCGTCGGGCTCGGCTCCGTGCCGGGGCCGGACGGTGTGCACCACGCCGATGCGTAGCGGGGTGAGCCGTACCAGGCCGGCGTAGCGTCCCGAGGACGTCCACAGGACCTCGTCCGGGTGGACCGAGCCGCTCGACCGCCAGGCCTTCTCGACCTCGTCGCGTACGGCCCTGGGGGCGAACCTGAGCCACACCGCGGCCGCCGGATCGCGGCTGAGCAGTGCGCCCTGTTCGGGCGAGGACAGCTGTACGACGGCCGGCCGGTCGGCCTCGGCGCCGACCAGGTCGGCCGGTCCGTGCGGGTCGGTGCCGAGGAGGTTGGCCGAGGTGGCACGGACGCGGCGGGCAGCGGCGAACGGGGGTGGGGCCAGAACGCCGTTGTGCTGCAGGTGATGACGGGCCGTCGACAGCAGCGCGCGGACCCGTTCCTCGGTGCGCCGGACGGCGAGGGTGCCCGCCTGGCCGCGTTCCACGGCGCCCCAGTAGGGCTTCATCGCCTCCAGGGCGGCGTCCGTCAGATCGGCCGACAGGGTGGCGACCAGGTCGGGCCCGCCCTCGCCGCTCTCCCGGTCCAGCCAGCGCGGAACCCCCTTGGAGCGGTCCCGCGACGGGGCGGCGTAACTCGGCTCCGGACCCGTCTCGGGCCCCTTCTCGTCCGCGGGCTCCTCCCAGGACGGACCGTCGTCCCAGGCGTACACGCTCGCCCAGTCGCTCTCACCGTCGTCGGCCCCGGCACCGGCATCGTCCGGCCCGAGGTCCAGGTCGTCGGAGAGCCAGTCGTCCTCGGCAGGCGTGCGGGCGCCGGGCACGTCGAAGCCGCCGGGCGCCCCGGCCGCCGCGAGCCGCGCCGGCTCGGGCACCGCCTCGGCCTCCGCCGCTGCCGCCGTCGCCCGCAGCATGCCGGCGACGGAACGGGCGGCGTCGGCGCAGTACAGGCGCTCCTCGACGGCCCAGTGCTCCCGGACCGCCTCGGCCAGCAGGGCGTCGAGCCCGTCAAGGGCCCGGCGCAGTACGGCGGTCGTGTGGCCCGGCGCCCAGTCGGCGGCCGCCGCCCGCCAGAGCCGGCGTACCGTCTCCAGCGCGACGCCGAGGCCGAGCAGCAGCCCGATCGTGCCGAGCCAGACCGGGGGTTCGGCGGCGTACGACACCCCGGCTCCGACAGCCGCGCCGCCGACCGCCGCGACCCTGGGTGCGACGGCCCAGCGGCCGGGGCGTCCCGCACCGCGCAGCCGGGCCGACCCGAGGATCGCCATGCCGACGAACAGCAGCGGCACGACGACCGCCAGCGCGAGCAACGGCCCCCACCACAGCGCACCGAGCAGGCCCGCCCAGGCCGCCGCCAACGGCCCGGCCACCGGGAGGCCGGCTGCCGCGGCGTCCGCCGTCCCCGTCTGCCGGGCCACCGCCTCGGCGGAGTACGGCGCGAGCCTCGGCAGCAGCGCCGTACCCGGCAGTGGCTCGGCGCGCCCGGCCAGGCCGGTGAAGCGCTGCGCCACCGACCGCAGGGCGAGCCCCTGGCCGAGCAGTTTCTGGGCGAACTCCTTGAGCCCCTCGCCGATCCGCTCGCCCATGCCCTCGGCCGACGGCACCCGCAGTCCGAGGGCCGCCAGCCGGGTCGCCGACTCGGCGGCGGACGCCGCCGTGCCGCCGCCGCTGCGCAGGGCCGTGGCGACGAGATCCCGGTAGTTGTCCAGCGCCTGGCGTGCCTGGTCGACATCCGCCTCGAAGGCCTCCCGGCGCGAGGCACGCAGCAGCCCGGGCAGGGTCCGCAGCCCGGCCAGCGCGTCCTCGGCATGGTCGAGGGCGTCCGCGCAGACGCGGTGGGCGTCGTCCGCCACTCCGCCGGGCTCCCGGTGTCCCAGGTCCTGGCCGCCCCGGCCCACCACCAGGCGGCGCAGCGGCTCCGGCAGATCGGCGCCGGAGGAGGCGGTCAGCAGGACGTCCGGGGCGAGTTCGGTGTCCTCACCGGCGAACCGGGTGAGCGCGTCGCGCCAGGCCCGGTCGCGCACCTCCGGCGGCAGGTCCTGCTCCAGCAGCCGTACGCCGGGCGCGGCGACGGCCTCGGGCAGCGACTGGATGCCGTGCAGCACGCTGAGGTAGACGTCCGGGACCGACAGCACGTCGACCAGGACCGCCAGCGCGTCCGGGTCGTCGGCCGTCGGCTGCTCCAGCGCGGTGCGGGCGGAGCGCAGATCGCCGGCCCACAGCAGCCCGCTGCCCGGCGCCCGCAGCACCGAGGGGCGCAGCAGCCGGCGGTCGGGCTGGAAGCCGCCTTCCTCGCCCGCGAACGAGCCCGGTGCGCTGCCGACCAGCAGCACCAGGAGCCGGACCTCGCCCACGGCCCGGTAGCCGGTGATGAGTTCGTACTGCGGCCGGTGATCGGTCAGCCCGGCCGGGGTGTCCACGACCAGGAACAGCGGATCGTCGGGTTCGGGCAGCCCGGCCCGGCCCAACTCCTGGGCGACCCTGGCCCGCAGCGCCGACGGGCTGTGCAGCGCGGCCGCCCCGGCCCGCAGGTCGAGATGGATGACGGCACCGAAGTCCTGCACGCTCACAGCACGTCACCGTCCCAGGAGCCGCCGCGCCTGGCGGGGTCGTCGTCCCACGGCGCCGGAGGCAGGTCGTCGCGCTCCCGGGCAGTGGTCCGGGTGCCGTACTCCTCGGCACGCTCCCGCCGCCGAGCAGCCGGTCCGTCGCGGTCCTCGTCGTCCGGCCGGTCGTCGCCGGTCTCGTCGTAGTCGCCACGTGCGCCGCGACGGCCCCCGCCGCCACCGTCACGAGGCTCACCCCAGAAGTCCCGCTCCTCGCCCGGTCCTTCACGACGGCGCCCGCTGCCGGGCCGGTCGTAGTCGTCGTAGCCCTCGTGACGGCTGTCGCCGCGTTCGCCGCCGTACGGCCCGTCGTGGTCGCCGTAGCGCCCCTCACCCCGCGAGCCCCGCTCGTCGGCGGTACCGTCCCGGTCGCCCTGATCGCGTCGGTGGGTGCCGAGGGAGTCGAAGGAGTCGACCGGGGCGGTGCCGAAGTCGTCGTCGTGGGGGCGGCGGGGTTCCGCGAGTCCCTCCGGAGTGCGGGGACGGGCCGGGGTGCCGCCTCGGACGTGTTCCAGCAGGGTGCGCAGGGTCGGCTGGACAGCGCGCTGGTCGCCGAACTCGGTGTCCAGGGCGGCCGGGAGGGTCTCCGCCCAGAACTCCCACAGCGGCCGCACCCAGCCTTCGACCCGCTCGCCGCCCTGTTCCCGGCGGTCCGCCAGCAGCTCAAGCTGGCGCGGGGCGATCTTCTCGACGAGGTCGACGAAGAGGGGGTGCGGTTCGCTGCCGGTCCGGGCCAGGCCCGACGGCTGGGCCCCCATCAGCTCACGGCAGTAGTCCTCGACGGTGCGCTCGTCGTCGAGGACCGTCCAGCGTTCGTACGCGCGCAGCAGCTCGGCCCAGCTGGACACACCGCCGGGGTAGTCCCCCAGCCGCAGCCGCACGCCCGGGACATGGGCGCCCTTGTCGGGGAACAGCCGCAGCCGCACCCGCTCCGGGGACGCGGGGTCGCCGTCCACCACGTCGACCTGGCCGTTCCACATGCAGCACAGCAGCCGGTGCATGATGACGCGCCGGTCCTCCTCGCTGCTCACCATCCAGCTGTCCCGGAAGCCGAGCCGCTGCCGCCACCGCAGGACGTCCTGGGCCTGCTCGGAGTCCTTCGCGCGGGCCCACTGGCGCAGCACCTTGCGGGCCTCGGGCACCTGGGTGAGGCTCATCTCGCTGCGGAAGAGGACCACGGTCACGGAGTCGCTCTCCACGCCCCGGTACTCCACGGAGTTCTTCGCGTCCGTGGGCAGTCGCAGCGTCTTGCCGAGGTATTCCTGCACCTCTTCCACGGCCTGCACCCGCGGATGGGTCACCAGCACCCGCAGCAGTCCGGTGCCCTCCGGGGTGAACCCGACCGGCAGCAGCCCGGCGAGCTTGCGGCCGAACAGGTCGAGGGCCTCCTTGCTGACCTGCTCGGTGGCGTCCGCGTCGCCCGCCGCGGCGGCCAGCAGCATGCCCATCGACGGCAGCAGCGGCCGCTCCTCCAGGTGCGCGCCGCTCTCGGCGAACAGCCGGGTGATCCGGGCCTCCAACTGCCCCTTGACCCGCGCCACCGCGCCCTCCGGGTCGCGCCGGCTGAGCGTGTGGACCTGACGCCAGGTGTCGCCGTCGACCAGCTTGAGCAGCAGCGCGGCCTCGTCGTCGTTCTCCCGCAGCCCCTCCCGGCGGATGAGCCGGGTGACGACGTCCTCGTAGAAGTGGTTCAGGGTGCGCTGCGGCGGCAGCAGATACGAGATCCCGGTGCGGTCCTCGTACAGTTCGCGGCCCTTCTGCTCGGCGGTCTTGCGCTCCTGGTCGCTGTGCGTGCGGAAGGCGTTCACCAGGCGCACGATGTCGGCGCCCGCCGCGTCCGCGTGGGGCTGCCAGTGCTGTTGCTGCTCCCGCCAGGCCTCGTGCCACACCGTGCGGCAGCGCCACTGGTACCAGGCGTCCTGCTCCTGGATGGCCGCCTGGACGTCGTCGTCGCCCCAGCGGGCCGGCGCCAGGCCGCCCAACTGGCCCTTGATCCGGGGGATCTTGGGCGGCTGCTCCTTCACGCCGGGCGGGCGCTGCGGGGTGCGGGCGCGGTTGTCCAGCATGCCGAGGAAGCCGAGCCGGGCGATCGGCTCGTCGCTGTCGGGGACGCCCCTGACGACGCGTTCGGCGAGGAAGGGGTCCACGCTCTGCAGCAGCTTGTCGATGGCGGGGCGCGGCGCGAACCGGTCGGCCATGGCGGTGGCCGCGCGGTCGGCCTCGGCCCGCAGGTCGGACAGCAGCCGCTGCATGTCCGCGACGCGCTCGCCCAGCGCCTGCTCGATGTTCCTGCCGCCGCGCGGCAGCGGATCGGGCTCGGGCACCGGCAACTGCCTGCGTTCCCACAGCTCTTCGAGGTGGGAGTCGGCGAACAGCTCCCGGATCATCGGCACCGCCCCGTCCCGCAGCACGGCCCGCGGCCGGGCCACGAGATCGGTGACCGCGAGCCGCAGCAGCCGCCCGGCCACCAGGTCGGCGAGCTGGTCCATCGGCGCGGTCATGGACGCCACCAGACTGGTGGAGACGCCCTGCCGGCCGATGCCGGTCGGGGACACGGCGCTGCGCTGCACGCCCCGGTTGATGAAGCTCGCGGCGAAGGTCGTGAAGTCGTCGTCGGAGGCCTGCTTGCGGCCCTGGACGCGGCCGTCGCCCAGTTCGGTGCCGATCAGCGACATCACCAGGGAGACGATGGAGCGGCGCAGGTCGTCGGCGCGGATGCCGGCGGTCGGGCTGAACAGGAACGCCGTGGGCAGGATGCCGGTGCGCAGCCGGATCGGCATCATGCCCGGGTAGCGGATGCCGAGGCCGACCTCGTGGTCGAGATCGCCGATCTCGGCGCCCTCCGACGGCGCGTTCTGCGTGTCGACCAGCCGGAACAGGTCGACCAGCGCCCGGGCCGCGTTGAGCTCGGCCTCCCTTCCGCCACCGGTGGCGGCGGAGAACGACGACGGCATCACGACCAGCGGGTAGATCTTCACGCCGTCGAAGCGGCGCAGCTGGAAGGCGTGGTTGATCAGGTGCAGATAGTCCAGGAAGATCCCGGCGCCGGTGCCGCCGGCCACCGAGAAGGCGACGAAGACGTCGCAGCCGTTGACCTTGCCGCCGCCGAGCTCGCTCAGCTCGCCCGCCGCCCTGGCCATCGAGTCGATCGCCTGTAGCAGCGGCTCCAGGACCGGTGCGAGGCTGTGCCTCAAGGTGGCGAACAGGGCGGCGCGGCCCACGGTGGGCAGCTGGCCCGCACCCGCGTGCAGCGGGGTGACCTTCGGTTCGTCGATGCGCGGCGGCAGCCAGTCGGCGACCTCGTCGCGCAGAACGGCCCGGAGCATCTTGGTGACTTCGGGTGAGGCGTCGAAGTTCGGCAGCAGGTTGTGGGTGGCCCGGGAGGTACGGGCGTACGCCGCCCGCAGGGACGGGTCCACATTGAACTGCGGCAGCCGATGGAGGTCGCTCTCGCTGTAGTCGGCGTACACGAACTGCAGGCAGTCCGGCAGTTGGAACGGCGCATGGCCGCTCTGCCTGCTGAGCGCCATGCCGTCGGGACCGCACAACTCGGCGCGCAGTCTACGTTCCAGTTCGGCGCCGACCAGGCCCCCGGTGCCGCCCAGGCCGACGAAGAGCATCGGCTGGAAGATCTTCATGGGTTTCCTCCCCGCTCTACGGCCGACGCGGCCGCAGGTTCGTGCTGGGTACGTCCGTGGATGTGCGGGTCACAGGTACGAGGTGAAGGGGCTGTCGTTGCCGCCGTCGCCGGGGCCGGTCGAGGAGCCGGCGCCGACGGTGGCCCCCGCGGTGGTCGGCCTGCGGCGGTTGCCGCGGCCCGGCCGGGTGTCCTCGCCCAGGGCGAGGCTCAGCGTGTCGGTCAGCTGGACCTGGCCGCCGGTGGTCAGCGCGGTGCGGCCGGCGCCCTTGGTGCGCAGCACCGCTCCGCCCTCACGGCTGCGTTGCACGGCGTACTGGCCGTGCGGGCGCCGCTCGATGCGCGGGCTGCGATGGGCCTCGACGACGGCGAACTCGTACCAGTGCTTGCTGTTGCCGTGCCCCGCCGGGTGCTCGTTGAGGACCCGGCCGTCCTCCGACACCAGTTGCAGCATCAGGCCGTAGGGGTCCTTGCGCCGGTTGCGCAGCTGCCGCCAGGCGACCAGGGCCGCGACGGCGAGGGCGATCAGGACGGCGGCCGACACGAACGCCCACCAGTACTTCTCCCAGATCCCCGGCTCCGGCACGACCCGCACCGACAGCGGTGACCGTACGAGGGTGCGGTCGCCGTCGGTGGTGTCGACGGCGGTGACGGTGCCGGCGAGCTTCAGCCCGTCGTCGCCGAGGCGGTCGCCGAAAACGTCCGCGGGGGCGACCTCGACCTGCACCTCGCGGGTGCCGGACTCGCCGGGCTTCAGCGTGATCTCGGCGGGCTTGACGGTGAGCAGCCCGGACCGGAGGTCGGCCACGGACAGCCGCAGGGTGTGCGGGGTGTCGGTGGTGTTGTGGACGGCGAGGGTGCCGGTGACCGTGGCGCCGGGGTGGGTGTCGGCGGCGGGCAGTTCGAGGGCGGCGGTGACGGGCAGCTCGCCGGGCGCGACCGTGCTGCCCTCGCTGCGGGTGTCGGCGCTGAGCCCGGAGGCCGTCAGGGTGGCGCTCACCTTCAGCGCTCCGTCGGCGTCCTTCGGGATCGTCACGGTGCCGGTGAAGGAGCCGTCGCTCGCCTTCGGGTCAGTTCCCTTGCCGCCGTCGGCGAGGTCGAGTGCCAGCGGGGAGAAGCCGTCCCCGGTCAGCTCGCTGCGTACGCGCAGCCCTTCGTAGTCGCGCGGGTCCTTGATCTCGTAGCCCTCACGCGTCTGCAGCCGCATGGTCACGGTGACCTTCTCGCCGGCCTGCGGCGAGGGCGGGTCCATGGTGATGGCGCCGCGCAGCTCGCCCTGCCACAGCACGCTGACGGCGACGGGCAGCGAGCGATGTCCCTCCGGTGCCTCGGCCTTGACCTTCCAGGTGCCGGGCAGCGGGTCGACGATCTTCAGCGCCTCGACGGGTCCGGTGCCGCCGGCCAGCTCGAAGCGGGACTTCTTGTACGTCCCTGAGGTGGGGACCTTGTCGCCGCTGGGGTCGATGTAGCTGATCTTGACCTCGGGGTCGCCCTTGTCGACGACGATGCTGCCCACGGTCGCCAGCGGGGAGATGCCGATCTCCAGGGTGGCCGGGGGCCGTTTGCTGGGGCCCTCCTCGTGGCGCAGGCAGTGGGCCGCGGCGAAGATCCGCTCCAGCGTGGGGCCGACGTCCTTGGCCCCGTTGACCTTGTGGGCCTTCGGGGTGGCGGAGGGCAGTTCGACGCAGCCCTTCTGGTAACCGCCGGCGGCGATCTGGTCGAGCTGCGCCTTGTCCGGGTCGGGGCCGAAGCCCAGCGGCCAGATCTGGACGTTCTGCGCGGCGGCGTCCTTCAGCGCCTGCTTCAACTGCCGTTCGCCCTCGGCCTGGCGGTGCGCGGGATCGCCGTACTTGGGGCTGTCCTCGACGTCCATCTTCCCGTCGGTCAGCAGGAACAGCACCCGGGGTTCCGAGGCGTCGGAGCCGTCGGTCAGGTCGTGCACACCCTGCCGGATGGCGCTCGGGAGGTCGGTGCCGGTGCCCTCGCTCTCCTTGCGGCTGCGCAGCTTGCCGACGCAACTGCCGATCGTCTCGCGGCCCGCCGCGTCCAGCGCGGTGCGCGGGCAAACCGGGTCCACCGCGCGCTGGTCGGCGTTCTCGGCGGCGGCGAAGCCGAAGACCGTGACGTGCGAGGACGAGGACACGTCGCCCAGCGCGATGCGCGCGGCGGCGGCCTTCTCGGCCTTCATGTCCTCGGGCGCGAGGCTGGCCGACTCGTCCACGGCCACGGCGTAGTTGACCGCCGGGAACGCCGGTTCGGCCCCCGCCGCGGGCACCGGATCCTGACCGGCCGGTGCCAGCAGGGACGCGAACACCGCGGTGCCGCCCAGCACCGAGACCGCGGCGCGGCGCACCCGGCCCCTTCGTGATTGCCGTCTTCCCGTGACTCTTTCCACGGCCGTCCCCTGATTCTCGGAGAGTCTCTGCTCTGCGTTGCGTCGGTTGCTTGGGGTGCTTGCGTTGCTTGCGTTGCTTGCCTTGTGCCGGCCGGTCGCGCGTCAGCGCGCGGTCAGCCCCCAGACCACGGCCAGTGCCGCCGAGGGGGCGAGCGAGCCCACTCCCCAGCGGATGGCGCGGTACTTGGCGGTGAGGATCGAGCTGACGTCCACGGCCTGGACGAGCAGCCACGCGGCCGGGTCGCGCCCGGCCTCGGCGACCCGGGCGGACAGCTCCGCGAGGTCGCGGGCGGCCACCAGATCGCCGAAGTACGTCACCTCGTCCCGGCCGCGGACCGTGCCGGTGCGCGGCATCAGTGCCCCGACCAGCGCGGACACCGCGACAGCCCAGAGCACCCCGGAGAGGATCAGCGTCACGTCGGCGAAGCCGTCCCACCTGGGGGTGCCGTGCCAGCCGAGCAGGAACGCGGGCAGCGCGAGCGTCCCCGAGAGCAGCACGGCCGCCTTGGAGTCGGCCCGGCCGACGTCCTCCCGGACGGTGTTCAGCAGCCGTTCCGCGATGTGCTCCCCCGCCCGGTCGTGGCAGTGCCGACCCCCGTCCGGCACGGGCACGACCGGGTCGGGGGAGGTGCGTGCCGCCCCGTCGGCGCTCATCGGTCCTCTTCCGCCCAGGACCAGCCGTCGTCCTCGGCACGTCGGCGTCGGCGCGGCGGCTCCCGGTCGTCGTCCACCGGGTAGAGCTCGGGCCGGTGGATCTGGCGCCGGGCGGCCCGGGTGCGCGGGTCGTCGTATCCGGGTTCGTCCTGCGGGTAGTAGGGCTCCGGCCGGTAGGTCTGCCGGGGCGTGCGGGAGCGCGGGTCGTCGTCCTGGGGGTCCGCTCCCGGGTACGGCTCGGGCCGGTAGGTCCGCT
The DNA here is from genome assembly GCF_041051905.1 of Streptomyces sp. R11. Taxonomy (NCBI): domain Bacteria; kingdom Bacillati; phylum Actinomycetota; class Actinomycetes; order Kitasatosporales; family Streptomycetaceae; genus Streptomyces; species Streptomyces sp. R11. The sequence continues at coordinate 6,357,282 of NZ_CP163432.1, read as the reverse complement.
GCCGGGCCGGCACGCGCGGGTCGTCGTAGTCGGCGTCGTCGCGCGGGGAGTACGGCTCGGGCTGGTACGACGGACGCCGCGCCGGGACGCGCCGGTCGTCGTGGTCGCGGTCGTCGGCCGGGTAGGGGTCCGGCCGGTGAGTCCGGCGCTGGACCGGGTCGCGCCCGTCGTCGTGAACGCGATCGTCGGCCGGGTAGGGGTCCGACCGGTGGCTCGCGCGCGCGCTGCGGGTGCCCCGTGGCTCGTACTCGGTGTCGTAGTCGGCGTCGTAGTCGGCCACGCCTCCCCGGTACGGCTCCGTCCGGTCGGGGCCTCGCCGGTCGGGCCCCCGTCGGTCGGCGCCTCGGCCGTCGGATCGCCGGTCGGGCTCGCCCCGGGAGGGCTCGGCCCGCTGAGGGCGCCGTCGGGGCGGTTCGTCCGACGCCCAGTCCGGGTTGAACGGGCGGCTGGATGACGTCTCCAGCTCCCGGGGCCGACGGGCCGGCACGGTTCCGATGGGGCCCACCATGGGCCGTCCGTCGCCCTGGTTCAGAAGGTTCAGGACCTGCGTCTCCACGTCCACGGTGGCGAGTTCGCCCCGCTGGGCCATGGCGAACAGCCGGGCGACCCGGTCCTTCTCGTCCTGCCTGCCCTCCTGGCGGATCTTCTCCAGGAAGTCCTTGGCCCCCTCGGGGTCGGCCGCGAGCATGAAGCTGAGCTGCTCCAGCTCCCCGCCCTGCAACATGCGCCGGTACGACTCCTGCCGCAGCCGGATCACCTTGGCCTGGGCGTGCGCGTCCCGTTCCTCGTCGGCGTGCTCGATGGTCCGGTCGTCCACCCGCAGCCGGACGTACAGCCGTACCCGCAGGCCGAGTTCCGAGCCCAGGTCGGCCCAGCGGCCGCCCGCGCACTCGCGTGTGATGGCGCGGTTGGCCTGCTCGGCCTCGGTCACCCGGTAGGTGGTGGTGACCTCCCGCAGCCGTTCCAGCACCGGGGAGGTGAGCCGGTTGGCGACGTCGGTGACGACTTCCAGGGCGGCCAGGTGCGGGTCGGTCACGGCCCACTGGATGTCCACCTCGGCCTTGAAGAAGGTGGTGCCGCCGGCGGCCGGCAGTTCCATCTGAAGCGGCGTCACATAGGTGCCCAGCGCGATCTCGCACATGCTGTGCGTCCGGGCCAGCACCGGCCTGTCGACATGCTGGACCCCGGAGGCCCTTTTCACCGTGTAGCCGCCGTTCCGGTAGAACTGCACCAGCGCCGACCTGGGGCTCACCTTGGGGAACCCGTCCGTCAGCGTGTTGAAGTCCCGAAGGAACGGTCCCGCGGGCCCGGCGGGGTCGGGGCCGACCGCCTCGTCCCCGTCGCGCGCCTCGTCCTCGTTCTCAGCCATACCGCTCCTCCTCGCGGGTCCTCTCCCGGCGCAGCCGGTCCTGTCGCGGCCACTCCTGACGCGGCCTGTCCGGGCTCGGCCGGTCCGGGCCCGGCCGGTGCGGACCCGGCCACTCCTGACGCCGCCGGTCCCGGCGCGGCCCGTCCTGCCTCGCCCTCTCCTCCGGCGCGACGGCGAGCCACCACAGGTCGCGTGCGTCCGCGTCGGGGAGCGGCTTCTCCGGGTCGCTCATCATTCGGCGCAGCAGCCAGTCCAGCCGCCGCCGGTCGTGCTCCTCGGTCGCCAGCGCGGGCAGCAGCTCCGCCAGCCCGGGCCGGGTCCACTCGGTGCCGTCCTTGCGCACGGCCGACCGCAGCAGTTCCTCCAGCGCGTCCATCGCCACGTCCTTCGACCGCGCCGTGTTCAGCGCGGTCCACATCAAGTCGGCCATCGGCTCGACGAGTTCGGGCCGGATGGCGGCGAGGGCGAGCGCGACCGGCCAGTCCCCGCGGTCCGCCCAGGGGGAATCGCTGTCGTCCCCCAGGGAGTCGGGGTCCATCAGCAGCTCGTCCACCGTCGTCAGCGCCAGCCGGACGGTGGCCGCGAGCCCCAGGTCCTGGTACGGCTCGCGCTTGTGGTGGGTCCACTCGGCCATCCGCGCCAGCACCTCGGCGGCGTCCGGCAGCACCAGCAGTCGTACGACGTTGTGGGAGGCGACCGTGACCAGTTCCCCCTCGTCACGGACCCCGATGCGGGCCAGGGCGTCCAGGATGTCGTCCGTGCTGGCCGCGGCGTTGCCGTAGCCGAGCGCCCAGGCCGCGCTCCAGCGCTGCGACGGGGTGCCCTTCTTGCTCCAGTCGCCGATCAGCCGGTGCACGGCCTTGCGGTGCGAGGCGTGGCCGGCCGCCTGGTCCAGCGTGGTGGCCGCGAAGATCAGCCGGCGGTTCGTGGTCGCCTCGGCGAGCGGGCGGATCAGTTCCGTGTAGCCGTGGTCGAAGTCCCGTACGCACAGCTCTCCGGCGGCGACCGCGGCGCGCATCCACACCTGGTCGCGCGGATCGTCCGCCAGCAGCCGCAGCCAGCGCACCACCGGCGCCCGGACCGGGAAGTGCCGGTCCCACAGCTCGGTGAGCACCGCGGACGGCAGGGCGGAACCCCGGTACCAGATCAGCCGGGCCGGCACCTCGTGCCCGTCCACCTCGACCTTGCCTTCGGTGAGTTCGGCGCGCGAGAGCGCCCGGTCGGCTTCCGGGTCGTCGCAGAACAGCGGGCGGGCCGGCGTGCTGTCCGGGTCCGACTGCACGGACAGTTCCCAGGTCAGCAGGTGCGCGGCGGCGGCCACGGCGCTGTGCGAGGCCCCGCCGAGGACGGCGAGCGCGATCCGGAACGCCACCGGGTGGAACAGCGTCGCCGTGCCCGACCGTCCCGGGTTCCGGTCCCCGCGCTCCGCCTCGGCCGGCCGGGCCGTCAGCGCCCGGTCCACGCCGGCGAACCACTCCTGGGCCTGTACGGCGGCCAGGCTCCGGCACCCGTCCAGCAACGCGTCGCGGGAGATGTCCCCCAGCACATGCCCGGCCAGCAGCGATGCGAGCAACTCGGCTTCGGCGGGGCGCAGATCCTTCAGCCCGACGGCGTCCTTGACCTCCTCCCGGTCGGCGAGCCGCTCGGCGCGGGCCAGCAGGTCGGCGGGCGGGGTGTCGTCCTCCGCGGCTCCGGCGGCGTGCTCCTCCAGCCGCTCGCGCAGCCGGGTTGCCAGGAGTTCCTCGGTCGGCGCGGGCGGGCAGATCATGCCGTACCGCCCGGCCAGCAGCGGATTCGCCGCCGACCCGACCGTCACGACGATCACCGCGAAGGCCTCGCAGCGGGACAGGGCGGCGGCGAGCTCGTCGAGGTCCATCTCGTCCGGGGGCAGCGCTCCGGGCCGGGTGAGGGACAGCTCCAGCAGATACCCGACGCCGGGCCGCGCCTCCTCGCCCTCACCGCCCCGCGACTCGTCCAGCGACGCGGCCAACTGCCGTACGCCGCCGTCCGGATCGACCCTGAGCACCCGGGAGCCGGCTGGCTCCGCGTCCGGGCCGGTGCCGTTGCCGTTCGCCGCCGAGGTGGTGACCTCGTCGAGGAGCGAGAGCGCGGTACTGGTACGTCCGGTACCGGGCGCGGCACCGAGGACCAGCAGCCGCTGGGCGCGGAGCGCGGTGCGCAGCTGGACGTACCCCTCGGGCTCGACGTGGGCCCGGCGGAGCCTGCGCAGTTCGTCCTCGGGCACGGGTCCGCTGCGCATGCCCGCGCCGAACCGGCGGGCGCCGAGCCGCAGGTTGATGTCGCCGATGTGGGCGTTGTTGAAGTACGAGCGGTCGAAACGGTGCAGGTCCCGGCCGACGTCGAACAGCAGCCGGGTGGCCCGGCGGGTGCGTGCGGCGGCGGCGAGGTCGGTGGGTCCGTCCTCGCCCTGGTCCTCGGCGAGGGGATCGCGGGTGTACGCCTTGAACCGCCCTGCGGCGCGCTCCCGTTCCTTCTCCCGCTCGTCCTCCTCGTCGTCCGCCTCGTCCTCGGCGGACTTCTCGTCGTCGTCCTCGCCCTCGTCGTCCCGGGCCTTGTCGTCCCGGGCCTGCTTCTTTCCGTCCTTGGCCGGCTTCTTGTCGTCGCCGGCCTTCCTGTCCCCCGCTTTCCTGTCGTCGGCCTTCTTGTCGTCGGCGTCGGACGACCGGCCGCCGGCCGGCTTCTCGGAGGCTTCGTCGGCCGCGCCGCCCGCCTGCTCGTCGTCGCTCACCCGGCTCAGCCCCTCCCCTGCTCGGCGTCGCGGTCGGTGTTCCGGCCGATGTGCACGTTGCCCTGGTAGTCGTTGTGGTGGTGATGGGACATGTCGCCGATGACGTTGTAATGAATGCCGACGCCACCGGGCCGATGACCGGACATGCCGTCGCCGACGACCTCGAACTCGTCGCTGTCGTCGAAGCCCTCGCCGTCGAACTCGCCACCGTCTACGGCGTGCAGGGGGCCGCCGGCGGCGGGTGACGACGGTGTGGGTGACGATGAAGGCGCAGGCGCCGGCGGTGCAGGCTCAGGTTGCGGGATCACCGGAGCGGTCCGCCCGGGCAGATGGAACCAGGCGGTCACCTCGCCCTCCTTCAGCTCCAGCCGGGCCGGCGAGTAGTGCGCGGGCTCGATGAACTTGCCGCCGGCGCCGACCACGTCGTCGTACAGGGACTGGGACGTCACCAGCACCAGGTCGGCCTTCTCGGCGTCGAGCAGTCCGCGGGCGACGGAGGAGTCGGCCAGCCGGCAGGCGAGGTCGACGGCGCGTCCGCTGATGCCCCGGCCGTCGTGTCGGACGGGACCGACATGCATGCCGATGCGCAGCCCGAGGGGCACGGCCAGGCCACGGTTCTCGTCCCGCAGCTTCTCGTGCACCTCGATCAGCCACAGGCCCAGCAGCCGGCTCGCCGCGATCCGGCCCGGCACCGACAGCAGCACGCCGTCGCCGCGGTCCTCCAGGTGTACGGCGTCCCGGGCCATCTTGGCGTGGGTGAACGCCGTCTCCAGCACGCGGTAGATGCGCTCGCGCATCCGCACCTTGTCGACGTCGTCGTAGGCGCCGGACCGTCTGGCGTCGACGCTGATCACCAACTCGTAGTGCGCTTCGGTGATGTCCAGAGCGTCGTGGTTCACCCGTGCCCCCTGCATGTTCCGTCCTAGCCGAAGAGTGGTTCGTGGTGCCGAAGAAGTGGTTCGTGGTGCCGAAGGGAGGTCGTTCCCCCCGGCGAAGAGGTCGTTCGTCCCGCCGGGAAGTGGTTCGTCCCGGCGAAGGCGTCGTCCGTCCTGCCGGAGAAACGCTCCGTCCCTTCAGCGTCGGGCCGGGGAAGAGTGGCGTCTGTAGCCGTTTACACACGGCGGGGCGTGGGTTTACTCCTGATGACCGTCCGCGAGAAGGGCCAGCAGGGCGGGGTCGAGGATCTCGACCATGCGGTTGCCGGTACGGACGATGTGCTGCGTGCGCAGGAGGCGTAGCGCCTTGGCGACGGCTTCCCGGGTGGCGCCTATGGTGGCGGCCAGCTCGTCCTGGGCCAGGTGCACGACGGGGCCGGAGGCCGAGGGGTCGCTCGAGGGACCCGCTCCGGAGGGGGTGTACGGGCCGGCGCGTTCGGCTCCCGAGAGTTCGATGAGCCGGCTGGCCAGGCGCTGGAGCACGGTGAGCGAGGCGAGCGCGGACCGCTCCTGGTCGGCGCTGCGGAGGCGGAAGGTGAGCTGACGTATCACCAGGCCGCTGACCCTGGGGTGCAGGGCGAGAAAACGGCGAAACGCATCCCCGGATATGACCTGGGCCTCTATGGCGCCCAGCGCACGCACGGTGGCGCTGCGGGGGTGCGGGTCCAACGCGGCCATCTCCCCGAGGAGTTCACCCGGGCCGCGCAGGCCGAGTATCAGCCGGGTGGCCCCACGGTCCGTCACCACGGACACCGTCACCCACCCCCGAATGATGATCACGACATGACTGGACCGGTCGCCCTCCGTGAGGAGGTGGGCGTCGGCCGGGAAGCCCTTCCGGCTGCCGAGGGCCATGACGCTCTCGCGCTCCTGAGCAGTCAGAGCCTGAGCGAATGCCAGCTCATTGCCGAGCAGTCCCATGGCCGGCCCCCCGCCGCATTCCGGACGCCTGGATTTTCGATGGGTGTAGATGCTGGCAGAGCGATGTTCCGGCTCGAGTGAATTGCGCCACACCGGGGGTACTGACCGGTACTTGAGGAATGCCAGGTAGATCACCCTGCCCTCGGCATCCCTGCCCCACCACGCTCAGGGGGCGCACATCACAAGGCGTGCGCCCCCTGTCTGCGCCTTTGGGAACGACCTTGAGGTCAAACCCGGCGCACGAATGATCGTCCAACCTCGGGGCCGATAATCGGCCGACCGAGGAGGAGTTGGCGAAAACTCGGGTTTGTGGCGCGGATGCCTTGGTGGCGAGGTGAGGGCGATGTGAGCGGACGGTGAGTCGACCGATCCCGGGACGCCCACCCAAGGCCCCTCCTGGGCTGGGCACTTCGAGCACGAGGGGTGAGCGGCATGGCAGGACGGCCGGAGAGCGCCGCCGGGGTTGTGGCGGCGGTGCAGCGGATCTTCCGGGAACGGGCTGCCGAGCGGGCATTCGGCCATCGCCCAGGAGCTGGAGTCGTGGACCGCGGCGACCGCCTCCGACCTACGGGCCCGTTTCGTGGACCAGCCGGACTCATCGTCGGACACCTTCCTCGTCAAGCTGCGGCGCCAGCTCGACGGCGCGCCGGCGGCCCCGATCGCCCTCGCGGCCGAGCTGCTCCTCGTGAACATGGCGCCGCTGGTGCCCGAGCAGATCGGAATCAGGAAGAAGCTCCAGATCCTGGACGAGGTCCTGTCCTGGGCCGGCCTGGATGCGGCGACGATCGACGTCGACCTGGAGACCTCGCTGACAGGCTTCCTGCACGGCGGGCAGGGCTTCCTGAACCACCGGTGGGCACGGTTCCAGATCCTGGTCCTGCTGGTGGAGCGGATCGCCGCGAGGCCCCTCCCGGAGCAGGAGGCACTGCTGAACGACCCGTGGGCACTGCGGGACGAGTGACTCGACGTGCAGCGGCGGCCGCGCCCCAAGGCGCCCCGAGCACCCCCACGCACCACACCATCCGCCGAGCCGGCTTCACGGTCACGACCCACACCGTCGACCTGGCCCAACCCCCCGCGGACCTCCTCAGGACGGTCACGGAGCCGGCGACACGAATGGTGATGTTCCGCCCCCACGGAGCAGGGGCATACACCAATTCCAACTCCTACCCCCCACTGACACTTGAAGGAGCCTTCCCCCCATGCTCCGCGGCATCGATGTAAGCGCGTACCAGTCCTCGTCCTACGACACGGACGGCCTCTCTTTCGTCTTCATCAAGGCGACGGAGGGCCGCTCCTACATCAACCCCAAACTCACCGCCCAGACCAAACGCGCCCGCGACGCCGGCCTGGTCGTCGGCTTCTACCACTTCCTCTGGCCCGGCAACCTCTCCGCCCAGGCCGACTACTTCGTCAGCAAGGCCCCCGAGAAAGCGGGCGACATCCTCGCCGTCGACTGGGAGACGACGAGCGAGGGGACACATGCGAGCAACGCGGAGAAGGACCTGTTCATCAGAAAGGTGAAGGAGAAGCGACCGAACAACCCTGTCATTTTGTACTGTAACCGCAATTACTGGCTCAATGTGGACACCACCTCCTACGCCGGAGACGGCCTCTGGATCGCCGACTACGTGACCGCAGGCAAGCCCCGCATCCAGGCGAAGTGGCGCTTCCACCAGTACACCGACGACCCGCTGGACAAGAACGTCGCGAACTTCGCGAGCAAGGCGGCCCTGCGCGAGTGGGCCGAGAACGCCTGACGACAGTTCCGGCCGCGGAATTGGCGAAGGGGTGCCCTCCGCCGCTCGGGCGGAGGGCACCCCTTCCACACGTCACTTGTTCAGGTAGGACCAGAACTCGTCGAACGACAGCAGCTTGTCGCCGTTGAGGTCACGGCTCTTGATGATCGCCTCGGCGACCGCCTCGGTCACGTTCCAGTCGCCGCCCTGAGCCAGGGCGGACTTGAATTCGGCGGCGGTGATGGTGCCGTCCCCGTCCGCATCGATGCGCTCGAACTGCTTGCGTGCTTCCTCGATGTCGATGTGCGTCACCGGTCCGCCCCTTTACTCGCGTTTGCTCGCGTCCGTCGTGTTGTGCTGGCTTGCTGCCGCAGGTCAGATTAACCGTCCGTCCGCGCCTCCAGCCCGGCGACCACCCACCGGACTCCAGGCGGTGCCCGGTGCCGGCGTCGGTGATGTCTGGGAGTGTGGGCCCTGCAGTGGGTGACGACTCAGGGAGCGGGACGGGGGGCGGCCGTGGCGGAGACCTTGCGGGAGATTCTGGAGGCGGTGGCGCGGGGTGTCTTCCCGCCCGAGGACGGCAGTACGACGGTGGTGCCCCAGCCCTCGGCCCGGAACGCGGGCGTCCTTGCCTTCACGGCGCACTCCGTCGTCTTCACGGACGAGGATCCGGACTGGGTGTACGCCGCCCTGCGCGACGTCGGCTGCGACGCGCTGGCCGCGGCGATGAATCCGCGCTTCCTGGCGGCGCTCATGGAGCGGACGGGGCGGGCGTCGGAGACCATCGACGCGGTCCTGGTCGGCACCCCGCTGCCGGGTGGGCCGCCGCTCGCGCTGAAGGAGATCGAGGACGCCGAGCACCCCCGGGTCGTCTATGCCCGACGCCGGCGGGACGACGTACGCGCGTGGACGACGGAGGGCGGCGTGCTGGTGACGGGACGCGGGGTCGCGGGCCGCCTGGAGGTCTCGGTCGAGGTGAACGAGGGCGTACGGCACCGGGGGCTGGGGCGGCTGCTGGCGAGCGCGGCCCGGCATCTCGTCGCGGAGCCGCTGTGGGCGCAGGTCGCGCCGGGGAACGCCCGCAGCGCGCGGGCGTTCCAGGCGGCCGGCTACCGGCCGGTCGGCGCGGAGCTGCTGCTGCACGCCTGGTAGGGGCAGGCCGACTAATGCCAGGCCGTCAGTGCCAGGCCTCGAAGTGCGGGTTGCTCCGGCAGTCGCTCATGATCTCGACCTTGGTGGTCTTGTCCACCGGGCAGGCGCCGATGACGTACTTCCGGTCGATGCCACCGGGGAAGGCGACCTCCACCTGGTCGGCCCATTTGTGGGTGTCGCCGATGGTCTTGTTGACATCGATGCCGCCGGGGGCGTCGATGTAGTAGTTCCAGCCCGACTTCCACCACTTCTTGTACAGGTCGTGGTCATAGGTCGTGGAGACGTACGGGGAGGGCTGGTTGACCAGGACGTACTGCTCCAGGTCGTACTGGCCGTCGACGGCGTCCCTGGGCCGGAAGCCGTCCTCGAAGACGATGTCCGGGCCGCGGCCGTCGGCCCGGTAGAGCGTGCCGCAGCCGGTGCGCCAGGCCGGGTCGGGGGTGATCCGGTCGACGTCGACCCGGCGGTCGGCGGCGGCCTTGATCCTGTCGTCGTACTGGACGGGGCAGGCGGCCGGCGCGGCGACCCTGACGGCGGCCGGGCGAGCGGGGGCGGGGGACTGCGGAGCCGTGGCGGCCGTGGTGGCGAGGATGGCCGAGAGGGACAGGACGGCGGCGGCGGCCCGCCGCCGCAGGCGAGTTGTGATCATGGGAAGCACGATCCCGGGCCCGTGACGGCGCGCCGCGCATCGTCACCCGTACGGCGGCGTGTCCGCTGACCGCCGGTCAACTGACCGCCCGCTAGCGGAAGATGCCGGTGTGGCCGAGGGAGTAGCGGCCCGGCTGCGGGTAGACGGCGAGGCCGTGCGGGCCGCTTCCGACGGAGATACGGGCGAGCTGTTCGCCGGTGCGGGTGTCGATGGCGTACACCTCGGAGTCGTAACGCCCCGACAGCCACAGCACCTTGCCGTCCGCGGAGACGCCGCCCATGTCGGGGCTGCCGCCGTCGGGGAGGTGCCACTTCTTGGTGATCTCGTTCCTGGTGAAGTCGAAGACGGAGACGGTGCCCTCGCCGCGGTTGGAGACGTACATCTCGCGGGAGTCGCGGCTGACGTAGAGGCCGTGGCAGCCCTTGCCGGTGGGCAGGAGCGTGGGCTCGGTGAACTTGTCGCCGTCCAGGACCCACATGCCGTGGGCCATCATGTCGGCGATGTAGAACCGCTTGCCGTCCGGTGAGACCTTGACGTCCTGCGGCATCGCCCCGTCGAAGGGCAGTTTCTGCTGTCCGACGACCTTCATCTTCTCGGTGTCGACCTTCAGCAGCTCACCGCTGAACTCGCAGGACACGATGAAGTACCTCCCGTCCAGGGAGAAGTCGGCGTGGTTGACGCCGTAGCAGGTGACCGGCTCGGTCCTGAGTCGCTTCATGGTGTGCGGGTCACGGAAGACGAGTTCGCGGTCGAGGGAGGCCATGACGATGGCGTACTTGCCGTTGGGCGTGAAGTAGAGGTTGTACGGGTCGTGGACCTCGACCTCCTTGCCCGCCTTTCCGGTCTTCGGGTCGATGGGGGTGAGGGTGTGGCCGCGGTTGTTGTTGACCCAGAGGGTCTTCAGGTCCCAGGACGGGACGACGTGCTGGGGCTGGCGGCCGACGGGGATGGTCTCGACGATCTCGTACGTCTTGGGGTCGATGACGGAGACGGTGTCGGACTCGGTGTTCGGGACGTAGACGCGGGACGGGAAGTCCTTGACGACGGGGGAGAGCTTGTTGGGGCGGTCGGCTGCGTAGACGTCCTTCGGGTCGAGGACGGGGGGCATGCCGGGCAGACCCTGGACGCTGTCCTTCTTCGCCGGGGCGGGGATGGCGGCCTGGGTGCCGTGGTGGGGGTCTGTGGCGTGGCGGCTCTTGTCCTTGGGGGGCTCGGTGCCGCAGGCGGCGAGGGCCAGGAGGCCTATGCCGGCGAGGAGGGTGCGGTGGGTGAGGTTCATCGGCAGGTCTTCCGGGGGGCTGGGAGGGCGGCGACTGCGACTATTTAATGAGCATTGGGTGGGAAAACGTGTTATTTACCCAATGGAAGGTTTACGCGGGTCGCCACCGACCAGTTGTTTCGCCCCGCCGCCCCTACCCGTCCCGTACCTGGGGGCTGCCGCCCCCAGACCCCCGCTGTCGGCCTGAAGGACCTCGTCCTCAAACGCCGGACGGGCTGACATACCTGGGCCCGCGTCGAGAAGCACCACCCGCAGGCGCACAACCCCCAGCGGTGGGTGGGGGCTAGGGATGGCACAGCCCGTCCTCAAACGCCGGACGGGCTGTGCCATCGCCACTCTCGCGCCGCCCCCAACGGACGGTTGGGGCCAGGGACGGCAACGACCTCACCCTCAAACGCCGGACGGGCTGGAACACCTGGACCGGCGCCGGGAATTGGGGGCGCGCCGCCGTGCTCGGCTCAGCCGCCGGAGGCAACCGTCAGCGGTCCGCCACCCGCATCTCGAACCACGTCGTCTTGCCGCGCGGCAGCAGGTCCACGCCCCAGCGGTCGGAGAGTTTGTCGACCAGGAACAGGCCCCGGCCGCTGATGTCCATCTCCTGCACCGGCATCAGGCAGGGCAGACCCCGGGACGGGTCGCGGACCTCGATGCGGATCCAGCCGCGGCGGCGGCGCATGCGGAGACCGAAGACGCGGGCGCCGGTGTGGCGGACCGCGTTGCCGACCAGTTCCGAGACGAGCAGGACCGCGTCCTCCGTCATTTTCGGAGTCAGGCCCCACTGGCGCAGGACCACGACCTGCGCCAGTCGCCGCGCCGTGGCCGCGGACTCCGGACGGGACGGGAGCGGAACCTCCGCCTCCGTGGGATTGCCGAACAGCTCCAGCGCCTTCGCAGCAGCTTCGTCCTCGACCGCCGGCGACCAGCGCGCCGCGGTAGCACGGCCGTGTCCCCGCGGCTGTTCGATACCCTCCAGCCCCGCCATGCCCCCATCATGGCCGCCCGCGGGACCCGCCGGGGCCGTTCCGCAGGAATACATCCCCCGGAAGCGGTCATTCCGCAGGGATCGATTGGCATATGACGGGGGCAGTTCGGAGCCGTGCACAACCCACCTGAGCTGCGACGGAGGGCCTGTCGAAGGCAAGCGGCAGGCTCCCTCGACAAGGCACGCTTAAGGCTGCCTTAAGGCTGCCATAAACCGCCCCATCGAGGGACCCGGATCAGACACCCCGTCAATTGCAAGTGGTTCGACGGAGTTTCAGACCGGGATTTTCCCGGTGCTCAGAGGAACTTGGCCTTGCCCGGCCCCTCCTCCACGAAGCTCCGCATCCCCCGCTCCCGGTCCTCCGTGGCGAACAGGCCCGCGAACCAGCCCCGTTCCACCGCAAGGCCCGTGTCGATGTCCGTCTCCAGACCGGTGTCGATCGACTCCTTCGCCGCACGCAGCGCGATCGCCGGACCCTGCGCCAGCTTCGCCGCCCAGGCGTGCGCCTCGGCGTAGACCTGGTCCGGCGCCACCACGCGGTCCACGAGGCCCAACTCCCGCGCCTCGTCCGCCTTCACCATACGGCCCGTGAAGATCAGGTCCTTCGCCTTCGAAGGGCCGATCAGCCTGGCCAGCCGCTGGGTGCCGCCGGCGCCCGGGATCAGTCCGAGCAGGATCTCCGGCTGGCCCAGCTTGGCGTTGTCCCCGGCGATGCGGTAGTCCGCGCACAGCGCCAACTCGCAGCCGCCGCCGAGCGCGTAGCCCGTCACGGCCGCCACCACCGGCTTCGGGATGCGGGCCACCGCCGTGAACGACTCCTGCAGGGCCCGGGCGCGCAGGACCATCGCCGCGTGGTCCATGGCCTGCATCTCCTTGATGTCCGCGCCCGCCGCGAACACCTTCTCCCCGCCGTAGATCACCACGGCCCGCACGTCGTCACGACGGCCCGCCTCCTCGGCGAGTTCCTTGAGCCGGTCCTGGGTGGCGACGTCCAGCGCGTTCATGGGCGGTCGGTCGAGACGGAGCGTACCGACACCTTCGGCGACTTCGAGATTCACGGTCATGGAGGCAGGTTAACGGGGACTAACGCCGTCGGCCCCGGTGCCGTACCTCACATCGAGGTCGTGCACCGGGGCCGTGCGCCGTCATGCGGGAGTTACGCCTTCCACTTCTCCCACGACATGTTCCAGCCGTTGAGGCCGTTCTCCGGAGCCACCGTCCCGTCCGCGGAGTTCTTCACGACCACCACGTCGCCGATCATCGAGTGGTTGTAGAACCACGCCGCCGGGGTGTCCTTGCTCCACGCGCCCTTGACGTCGCGCAGGCCGACGCAGCCGTGGCTGGCGTTGGTGTTGCCGAAGGCGCCGCCGGCCCAGTAGTTGCCGTGGATGAAGGTGCCGGAATCGGTCAGGCGGATGGCGTGCGGCACGTCCTTGATGTCGTACTCGCCCTCGTAGCCGACCGTGTCGCCGTTCATACGGGTCTGCACGAACTTCTCGGTCATGACCATCTGGCCGTTCCAGGTCTCGTACCCGGGCGCGCCGGTGGTGACGGGGATGGTCTTCACGACCTTGCCGTCCTGCATGACCTTCATCTTCTTGGCCTTGGCGTCGACGATCGAGACCTGGTTGCGGCCGATGGTGAAGGTGACCTTCTTGTCCTGCTCGCCGTAGACCCCGTCGCGGCCCTCGACGCCGTCGAGGTTGAGGTCGACCGTGACCTTCGTGCCTTCCTTCCAGTACTTCTCGGGCCGGAAGTCGAGGCGGTCGTTGCCGAACCAGTGGCCCTCGACCTCGACGGCCGGCTCGGTCTTGATGGTGATGGCCTTCTCGACGTCCTCGGGGCTGGTGATGCCCCGGTCGAAGCGGATCGAGAACGGCATTCCGACGCCGACCTTGGAGCCGTCCTCGGGGGTGAACCGGCCGAGGAAGGTGTTCTTCGGGGTCAGGGTGGTGAAGTCGGCCTCCTTGGCGGCCTCCACGCCGTCGGAGTCCTTGGCGACCGCGTGCACCGAGTACTTCGTGGAGGCGGCGAGGTGCGTGGACGGCGTCCAGGTGGCGCCGTCGCCGGATATCTTCCCGGCTATCGCGTTGCCCTTGGCGTCCTTGACCTCGACGTCCGTCAGCCGGCCTTTGGCCGCGGTCACCTTCAGTGCCCCGCTGGTCTCGACGGACTTGGCGCCGTCGCCCGGGGCTATGGTCACCACGGCCTGCGACTTCTTGGCCTCCGCCGTGGAGGAGTCGCCGCCCTTGCCGTCACCGGCCCCGGAGTCCGATCCGCCGCTCCCACCGCACGCGGTGACGGCGAGCAGCAGCACTCCGGCCATCGCCGCCAGCCCCTTGCGCCCACGCCTCCCGCGCGCGTCAACCGACGCCCCCGATATCGGCCGCACGTTCAAGTCCTTCTCCCCTCCCCCGGGCCTGGTCAGGCCCGCGCGCCCGCGCATTTGCCACGCGCATCGGCGCATATTAACCACAAGGCCAGGGCGCCGACGCCGCGCGTTTGTCACCGTTCCGTTCCAACATCGACTGACGGCCGGCCGGTAGAGCCACCAACCCCCCTGTCCTGTTACTTCACCGCACTCCCCGCCTTCCACTCCTTCCAGCCCATATTCCATCCTCCGAGGCCATTGTCAGGAGCGACCTTTTTGTCATTGCTGCGGACGACCTCGACGACGTCCCCGACCAGGCTGCGGTCGAAGAACCAGCCCGCCGGCGTCTCCGAGCCGCCGCCCTTGACGTCCCTGAGGCCCACGCACCCGTGGCTGACATTGCTCCGTCCGAAGATGGAGGCGTCCGCCCAGTAGTTGCCGTGCAGGAAGGTGCCGGAGTTGGTCAGGCGCATGGCGTGCGGGACGTCCGGGATGTCGTACTCGCCCTTGCCGTTGGCCTTCTTGAAGCCGACCGTGGCGCCGTTCATCCGGGTCAGCTCCAGCATCTCGGTGACCACCATCTTGCCGTTGTAGGTGGTGGTCTTCGGGGAGCCGGCCGTGATCGGCACGGTCGTCAGCAGCTCGCCGTCGCGCCGGACCTCCATGGTGTGCTTGGCCGCGTCGACGACGGAGACCTGGTGGCGGCCGACGGTGAAGGAGAAGGTCTTGTACTGCTGCCCGTACACCCCGGGCGCCCCTTCGACGTCCCGCAGCCGCAGCGCGACGGTCACCTGGGTGCCGGGCTTCCAGTAGTGCTCGGGACGGAAGTCGAGGCGGCCGCTGCCGAACCAGTGCGGGCGGATCTCCACGGGGGGCTCTGCGGTGACCTGGACGGCGCGTTCGACGGCGGCGCGGTTCTGGATCTCCCGGTTGAAGTCCAGCGAGACGATCATTCCGGTGCCGACGGTGGAGCGGTTCTCCGGGGCGACGTATCCGATGAACCGCTCCTCGGGGACGTACGTGGTGAAGGTCGTGTGCCGTGCGCTGCGGCGTCCGTGGCCGTCGACGGCCACCGCGTCGATCGTGTACTTGGCGGCCAGCGCGAGCCTGGGGTCCTCGGGCTCCCAGCGCCGGCCGTCCCCGGAGATCTGCCCGGGCACCGGGGTGTCCTGGGCGTCCTGGGACTTGACGACCTTCACCGACTCCAGGCGCCCGCTGAGCACGCGGACCAGCAGCGGGTCGTCGGGGCGTGCGCCCTTGGTCTCGTCGTCGGGTGTCACCCGGATGACGTCCTCGGGCGCCCGGGGTTTGCCCAGCGTCCGGTCCATGCCATCGCCGTCCGAAGTGCAGCCGGCAGCACCGGCCAGCAGTCCTGCCCATGTCAGTACGGCGGCCAACACGGCCCCCGCGCGCCGCGCGCGCCCTTGTACGTGCCTCACGAAGACCCCAACGACCGGGGTGGCCCTGGGGAAACGTGAGTGCGAGCCCGGCGGTGGGAAGAACAGTGGGGAGGACGACGCGATGGGGAGCCGCGGACCGGGACACCGTGGGCTCTCTTTCCCTGTGCGTGGGGTCCATGAGCCGTGGGAGGCCGACAGGTGTCGAGCGCAGCCGAGCAGGAGGCGGTGGCCGGGACGGTCGCCGCTGAGGAGGGGCGCCCGGCCGCCGTCGTGAACGGGGCGCAGCGCAAGGCTCCGGCCGTGCCGGTGTGGCCGGGCGCGCCGATGCCGCTCGGCGCCCGCTTCCGGGTCGGCCCGGACGGGGTGGCGGGCACCAACTTCGCGCTGTGGGCGGGGGGAGCGGAGGCCGTCGAGCTGTGTCTGTTCGACGCGCAGGGCAAGGAGACCCGGGCCCGGCTCACCGAGCTGACGCACGAGATCTGGCACGGCTTCGTGCCGGGTGTCATGCCGGGTCAGCGCTACGGCTACCGGGTGCACGGCCGCTGGGACCCGTGGACCGGGGGCCGCTGGAACCCGGCGAAGCTGCTTCTCGACCCGTACGCCCGGGCGGTGGACGGCGACTTCAGTCTGCCGCCCGAGGTGTACGGGCATGTCCGCGACTGGCCGCAGCAGCATGTCGCCGACACCGTGCGCGACGACCGGGACTCGGCGCCGTACGTCCCGAAGGGCGTGGTCGTCCACGACGACGCCCCCGACGACGAGTGGATGGACGACCGGCGGCCGAAGACGCCGTGGGCGGACTCGGTGATCTACGAGGTGCATGTCCGGGGCTTCACCGAGTTGCATCCGGGGATACCGCGGGAGCTGCGGGGCACCTACGCCGGTCTCGCGCACCCGGCGGCGATCGAGCACCTGGTGAAGCTGGGTGTGACGGCGGTGGAGCTGCTGCCGGTGCACCAGTTCGCGCACGAGGACCATCTGCTGCGCAAGGGCCTGCGCAACTACTGGGGCTACAACTCCATCGGCTACTTCGCCCCGCACGCCGCCTACGCCGCCTCCGGTACGACCGGTCAGCAGGTCGGAGAGTTCAAGCGGATGGTGCACGCCTTGCACGCGGCCGGGATCGAGGTCATCCTCGACGTGGTCTACAACCACACCGCGGAGGCGGGCGAGCTGGGCCCGATGCTGTCGCTGAAGGGCATCGACAACCGCGGGTACTACCGGTTGCAGTCGGACGCCCGCAGGTACGCCGACTACACGGGCTGCGGCAACACGCTGCACGTCGTACAGCCGCACGTACTCCGCCTCATCACCGACTCCCTGCGCTACTGGGTGACGGAGATGGGCGTGGACGGCTTCCGCTTCGACCTGGCGGCGGCACTGGCCCGTTCCATGCACGACGTCGACATGCTCTCGCCGTTCCTCGCCGTGATCGCGCAGGATCCGGTGCTGCGGCGGGTGAAGCTGATCGCCGAGCCGTGGGACGTGGGCTCGGGCGGCTACCAGGTGGGCGCCTTCCCACCCCTGTGGACGGAGTGGAACGACCGCTACCGCAATGCCGTACGGGACTTCTGGCGAGGAGCGTTGCCGGACGTACGGGACCTGGGGTACCGCCTGTCGGGGTCGAGTGACCTGTACGCGTGGGGCGGGCGGCGGCCGTACGCCTCGGTCAACTTCGTGACGGCGCACGACGGCTTCACGCTGCGGGACATGGTGTCCTACGAGCGCAAGCACAACGAGGCGAACGGCGAGGGCAACCGGGACGGCTCGAACGACAACCGGTCCTGGAACTGCGGGGCCGAGGGCGAGACCGACGACGAGAACGTACGCGCGCTGCGGCGCCGGCAGTTGCGGAACCTGCTGACGACCCTGTTGCTGTCGACGGGTGTGCCGATGCTGGTCGCGGGCGACGAGCTGGGGCGCACGCAGCGGGGCAACAACAACGCCTACTGCCAGGACAACGAGATCAGCTGGCTGGACTGGGGGCTGCTGGAGGACCCGGACTGGAAGGCCCTGTTCGACCTGACGGCCCGGCTGATCGAGCTGCGCCACCGGCATCCCGTGCTGCGCCGTCGGGCCTTCTTCTCCGGGCGGGCCCATTCGGCCGACGGTCTGCGGGACCTGGCCTGGTTCACCCTGCGCGGGACGGAGATGACGGAACGCGACTGGTACGCCCCCGCTGCCACGCTGGGCATGTACCTCTCCGGCCGGGACATCCCGGGCCGCGACGAGCGGGGTGCGCCGATCCTCGACGACAGCTTTCTGGCCGTCCTGCACGCCGGCGACCGTCCGGTGACCTTCGTGCTGCCGGGGCCGCCGTGGGCGGAGCGGTACGAGGTGGTCGTCGACACCTCACGGGAGGAGCAGGGTCAGGCGCCTGGCGTGGAGCACCGGTCGGGAGCGGCGATCACGGTGCCGGCGCGGGCCGTGCTGCTGCTGCGGGTGCTCGACTGAGAGCGCATTACTGAGGTGGCGTTGCAGTCGCGTGAACTACGCGCCGGTTGCCTGGTCACGGGGCTCGGCCCGCTGATCGACTGAGCGGCATGCCCGAGATCTCCCGCCGTGCCTTCGGTGGTCTCGTCGGCGGTGGCGCCGTGTCCGCCGTCGCCGCCACGACCACCGCCGCAGCAGCCGATGCCGTCGAAGCCGCCCCCGCCGAGCGCCCGTTCAGGGCCCGCCGCCAGAGCGCGTCCGGCAGGCGCCCCAACATCCTGGTCATCCTCGGCGACGACCTCGGCTGGGCCGACCTGTCCTCGTACGGTGCCCCGCACATCAGGACCCCGAACCTGGACCGGCTGGCCCGGCAGGGGGTGCGGTTCACGAACGCGTACTCCGGGTCCGCGACCTGCTCGCCGACCCGGTTCAGCCTCTACACCGGGCGCTATCCGGGCCGTACGCCGGGCGGGCTCGCCGAGCCGATCGCCAACAGGGCGCAGGGGCTGGACCCCAACCACCCCACCCTGGCCTCGCTGCTGAAGAGGGCCGGCTACGCCACCGCGCTGATCGGCAAGTGGCACTGCGGCTGGCTGCCGGACTACAGCCCCACCAAGTCCGGCTGGGACGAGTTCTTCGGGAACTTCGGGGGCGTCCTGGAGTACTTCTCCAAGCTCGGCCAGCTGGGTACGTACGACCTCTACGAGGGCGACGCGGAGTACAAGGACCTGCGGTACTACACGACCGTGCTGACCGAGCGGGCCGTCGAGTACGTGAGCCGGGACCACGACGGCACCCCGTGGCTGCTCAATCTCAACTTCACCACCCCGCACTGGCCCTGGCTCGCGGAGGGCGACGAGGAGACCGGTGCCGAGATCGAGGCGAAGATCCGCGCGGCGAAGAGCCAGGCGGAGGTCAGCCGGGCGCTGAACCACTACGACGGCGGCTCGGTCGAGAAGTACGCGCAGATGGTGGAGAGCCTCGACGCGGCCGTCGGCGAGGTGCTCGACGCGCTGCGCCGGTCGGGACAGGAGCAGAACACCGTCGTGCTGTTCGCCAGCGACAACGGCGGTGAGCGCTACTCCTACAACTGGCCGCTCAGTGGGGAGAAGTTCGTGCTGCTGGAGGGCGGCATCCGGGTTCCGTCCATCCTGCGCTGGCCCGCCCGCATCGACGGCCGGCAGGTCAGCGACGAGCCGGTCTTCTCCCCCGACTGGACGGCGACCCTGCTGGAGCTGGGCGGTGCACGGCCCGACCCGGCGTATCCGCTGGACGGCACCAGCCTCGCGGACTACCTGCTGCGCGGCGAGGAGCTGCCGGAGCGGGACCTGTTCTGGCGGGTGCGGGCCAACCGGGCCCTGCGGCGCGGCGACTGGAAGTACTACCGGGACGACAAGGGGGCCGACCACCTCTACGACCTCGGCGCCGACCAGCGGGAGCAGGCCGACCTGGCGCCCGACGAGCCGGAACTGCTGGCGGAGCTGAAGGCGTCCTGGGAGCGGATCGCCTCCGGTCTCCTCCCCTACCCGGGCTAGCCCAGAATCCCGCGCTGGTACGCCGTGGCCACCGCCGCCGCCCGGTCCTTGACGCCCAGCTTGGCGTACAGGTGGGTGAGGTGGGTCTTCACGGTCGCCTCGCTGATGAAGAGTTCGCGGGCGATGTCGCGGTTGGACGTGCCCTTGGCGACCAGGGCCAGTACCTCGCGCTCGCGCGCGGACAGCGGCTCGTTGCCGGAGGCGCGGACCGCGGAGACGAGGCGGGAGGCGACGGCCGGGGAGAGGACGGTGCGGCCTTCGGCTGCGGCGCGTACGGCCGTGAACAGGTCGTCGCGCGGGGCGTCCTTGAGGAGGTAGCCGGTCGCGCCCGCCTCGATCGCCGGGAGGGTGTCGGTGTCCGTGTCGTACGTGGTCAGTACGAGGACCTTGGCGCGGGCGCCGCGCCGGGTCAGCTCGGCGATCGCGTCGACCCCACCGCCGCCCGGCATGCGCAGGTCCATCAGGATCACGTCGGGGTCGAGGACGGCGGCCTTCTCGACCGCCGCCACCCCGTCGGCGGCCTCGCCGAGGACGCGGAAGCCGGGCGCGGACTCGAACATGCCGCGCAGGCCGTCCCGTACGACGGGATGGTCGTCGACGATCAGCAGGGAGATGGACGCCTCGTCACTACTCATGGCGCACCAACGGTACGCGAGCCGACACGGCCGTGCCGTGCCCCGGCTCGGACTCGACGGTGAGGGAACCGGCCATTCGTTCGGCGCGGGCGCGCATGCCGGCGAGGCCGAAGCCGCCTGCGTGGCTGCGCTCGGGCAGGGCGAGCGGGTCGAAGCCCCGGCCGTCGTCGCGGATGTCGAGGATCACCTCGTCCCCGAGGAAGGACAGGGTGACGCCCACCCGGGTCGCGCGGGCGTGCCGGGAGGTGTTGGAGAGGGCCTCCTGGGCGATCCTCAGCAGCGTCGCCGAGAGTTCGTCGTGGAGTTGTTCCGTGGTGCCGGTGACCGTGAACCCGGCGCGTACGCCGGTCCGTTCGGCCCATTCGGCAACGGTGCTCTTCAGGGCCTCGGGCAGTCCGTCGTTCTCCAGGGCGACGGGGGCGAGGTTGTGCACCGAGCGGCGGGCCTCGCCGAGGCTGTGGCGGGCGAGGGCGGACGCGCGGTCGAGGTGGGTGCGGGCGGTGGGCAGGTCGGGGGCGTTCGCGACGACCTGGAGCTGGGCGATGATGCCGGTCAGGCCTTGGGCGATGGTGTCGTGGATCTCGGCGGCCAGACGCCGGCGCTCGTCGGCGACGCCCGCCTCCCGGGCCTGGACGAGGAGTTGGGCGTGCAGGGCGGCGTTCTCGTCCAGCGCCTGCTGCAACGCCGTATTGGTGCGTTCGAGTTCGGCGATGGTCTCGGCGCGGGCGCGGGAGCGTTCCTCCTGCTGCGAGGTGAGGTGGCCGACCACGCTCAGGATGACGTTGTTGACCACCACGAGCGCGCCGAACACCACCCACTGCACGGGCTCCTTGAACGGCAGCCCCCCGGCCTGCGCGCCCGAGACGGCGATGGAGCAGGCGAACGGGCCGATCCACGGCAGGCGCCGCCCGCGCAACAGCTCCTCGGAGTCGAAGTAGCCGGTGACCGCGTAGAAGGCGAAGAACGGATTCAGCCAGGTGAGTGCGAAGCCGAGGGCCCAGCGCACGGTGTAGTACACGGCGCCGGCGGTGGAGGGGCCGGGACGGGTGCGGCTCGCCCGGACCCACCACAGCTGGAGTGCGAAACCCGCGGCGACCAGCCCCGCGACCGCGATCCGTTCCGCCGCGCCCGGCGTCAGCTCGGCGGTGGCGACCGCCAGCAGCGTGGCGAACGCGAGCAGCCCGTAGGGACCCTTGCTGCGGATCAGCTCCCAGCGCCGCTCGATGTCGGTGTCCACCGCGGTCATGCCACCAGTCTGCACGGGCTCCCCTACTCCCAGCGGAACCAGCGCGCGGCCGCCAGCGACAGCACGGCCGTCCAGGCGGCCATGACGCCGAGGTGGCCCCAGCCGGGCCAGACCCCTGCCGTGGCCTCGTTGAGGGCCTGCGCGGCGGCGCCGAACGGCGTCAGCCCGACGACGTCGGCCATCACGTCGGGCATGGCCTGCACCGGCAGCCACACCCCCGCGCAGAACAGCATCGGGAAGAACACGGCAGTCCCGACGGCACCCGCGATCTTCACGGTCCGGGACACCGCCGAGATCACCGATCCCAGCGCCAGCGCGGCGAGGACCGCCAGCACGAGCGCGAGCAGATAGCCGTACGGCTGTCCGGGCAGTCGTACGTCGTAGGCGAGCCGCCCGACCGCGAGCGCCAGCAGCGCCGAGAGGACGGCGGCCAGGGCGTGGACCAGCATCTGCGCGGACAGCAGCGCCGACGGCCGGACCGGAGTGGTGGACATCCGGCGCAGGATGCCGTGCTCCCGGTAGCCGGTGATGCCCGCCGGCATCGACTGCACACCGGCGACGATCATGCCGACCAGCACGGTCACGGGGACATACGTGTCGACGATGCGCAGACCGTCGAGACCGTCCTGGGGCTCGCGGAACGCGGGGACGGCGCCCAGGACGGCCAGCAGCGCGGGCGGGAAGACGAGGATCCAGAAGAGGCTGCCCGGTTCGCGGGCGAGCAGGCGGGCCTCGGTGCGCAGTACGGCGGTGTTCATGGCGTGGTCTCCGTGAGGTCGTCCGTCTTCGTCAGGTCCGTCTCCGTCAGGTCCAGGAAGGCGTCGTCCAGCGTGGCGTCGCTGACGCGCAGCTGGTGGGCGGTGATCCGGTGGCGGGCGAGCAGGGTGATCACGGCGTTGACCGTGTCGTCGCTGCCGGCCAGGGTGACCCGGCCGTCCTTGTACGCGACGGAGGCCAGCGCGGGCAGGGCGCTCAGCTCCTGTTCGTCCAGCGGCACGGACGGCGTGAAGGTGATCACCGTGGCGCCGGCGGAGCGGCGGATCAGCCCGGCCGGGCTGTCCAGGGCGGCGATCCGCCCTTTGTCGATCACGGCGATCCGGTCGCAGAGCCGCTGCGCCTCCTCCATGAAGTGGGTGACCAGCAGGACGGTCACCCCGCTGTCCCGCACCTCCTCGATGAGCTGCCAGGTGTCCCGGCGGGCCCGTGGATCGAGGCCGGTGGTCAGCTCGTCGAGGACCACGATCCGGGGGTTGCCGACGAGGGCGAGCGCGATGAACAGCCGCTGCTTCTGGCCGCCGGACAGCTTGCCGAACCGGGCGCCTAGCCGGTCGGTCAGGCCCAGACGCTCGGCGAGCGGGCGCCAGTCGGCGGGGTTCGGGTAGAAGGCCGCGTACAGCTGGAGCGCCTCGCGCACGGTGAGCTTCTCCTGGAGGCGGCCCTCCTGGAGCTGGGCGCCGAGAACGTGCGTGACGCGGTCGTGGTCGGCGACGGGGTCGAGGCCGGTGACACGGACGCGGCCCGCGTCGGGGACGCGCAGGCCCTCGACGCACTCGACGGTGGTGGTCTTTCCGGCGCCGTTCGGGCCGAGGATGCCGAAGATCTCGCCCTCCTCGACGGTGAAGGAGACGCCGTCGACGACGGTTCGGCCGCCGTAGGACTTGCGCAGGTCGGTGACTTCGATGACGGACATGGCATCAGGGTCGCGGCGGGGCGGGGTGCGCCACATCGGCCGTCGCGCTCGAAGCGGCATCGGCCGATCGGTTGATGCCGCCGTACGACCCCACGTCCTCGGTCTGTACGACCCCTCGAACGCGCAGGTCGTAGGACCAGCGACCGATCGCGGACCGGCCAAAACTCGGTGGGCAGTGTCAGTGCCGATCCGTAGGCTCGCTGCTGATGGTGACGACACGTGCAACCGCCGAGGACAGCCCTGACCGTTCCGACCGATCCGACCGTTCCGCCGTGCGGACGCTGTTGCGTCTGTGGCCGTACGTGCGGCCCGTGCGGGTGCGGTTGTTCACCGCGGCGTTCGTGGCGATCCTCGCCTCCTGCCTGTCGCTGGTCATTCCGCTCGTCCTGAAGTGGATGGTGGACGGGCCCGTCGCGGACCGGGATCCGGCCGGGGTCTGGCTCGGGGCGCTGTATCTGCTGCTGCTCGGGGTCGCGGAGGCGTTGCTGTTCGGGCTGCGGCGGTGGCTGGTGGCCCGACCGCTGGCCGGGGTCGAGGCGGGGATGCGGGCGGATCTGTACCGGCATCTGCAGCGGCTGCCGGTGGCCTTCCACGACCGGTGGGCGTCGGGCCAGTTGCTGTCGCGGGGCACGACCGACCTGATGCTGCTGCGGATGTTCCTCGCGTTCCCGCTGACGTTCCTGCTGGTCAATGCCGTGACGATCCTCGTCGGCGTGATCATCATGCTGCTCCAGGACTGGACGCTGGGCTTGGTGATCCTGATCCCGGCGGTGCCCGTGATGATCACCTGCGTGATCTTCGAGAAGCGGTACGCCACGGTGGCCCGCCGCGCGCAGGACCAGGTCGGCGATCTGACGACGGTCGTCGAGGAGAGCGTGCTCGGCATCCGGATCATCAAGGGGTTCGGCCGGCACCGCAGCCAGGCCCGCGCGTTCCGCGAACTGTCGCGGACCCTGCGTGGCACGGAACTGCGCAAGGCCCGGCTCCTCGCCACGATCTGGGGCGTCATCGTGACGCTGCCCGAGGTGGCCATCGGGGCGGCACTGGTGCTGGGCACGATCCAAGTGGCGGACGGTCAGCTGTCGGCGGGCACGCTGGTGGCGTTCCTGTCGACGGCACTCGCGCTCCGCTGGCCCGTCGACTCGATCGGCTTCCTGCTGGCGATGAGCCAGGAGGCGGCCACGGCGACGGAGCGGTACTTCGAGGTGATGGACGCCGAGCAGGAGAAGCCGACCGCGGCTGGTACCGCTGCGCCGACCGTCACCGCTACCGGCTCAACGGAGCTCGGGGACAAGGGACTCCGCTTCCACGACGTCTCGTTCCGCTACCCCGACGCCCCCACCGACTCCCCACCCGTCCTCGCCCACATCGACCTCCACATCCACCCGGGCGAGTCGATGGCCCTGGTCGGCGCGACGGGCAGCGGCAAGACCACCCTCACCGCCCTGGTCCCCCGCCTCCACGAGGTGGCATCCGGCCACATCACCCTCGACGGCAAGGACATCGCCGAGCTACCCAGAGACACGCTGCGCGAACTCGTCGCCGTCGCCTTCGAGGAGCCCACCCTCTTCTCGGCCAGCGTCGCGGAGAACGTGCTGATGGGGACCTCGGCCGGCGCGGGAGAACCCGAGTTGGAGCGGGCGCTCGCCGTCGCGCAGGCCGACTTCGCGCACGCCCTGCCGCACGGCACCGGCACCCAGGTCGGCGAGCAGGGCCTCAGCCTCTCCGGCGGCCAGCGGCAGCGACTGGCGCTCGCGCGGGCGGTGGTCGGTAGGCCTCGCTTCCTGGTGCTGGACGACCCCTTGTCCGCCCTCGACGTGCACACCGAGGCCGCCGTCGAGGCCGCCCTGCGGGACGTGCTCGCGGAGACGACCGCCCTGATCGTCGCCCACCGCCCGTCCACCGTGCTCCTGGCGGACCGCGTCGCCCTGCTCTCCGGCGGCCGTATCGCCGCCGTCGGCACCCATCAAGAACTGCTGCGCACGAACGCCGAATACGCCCACCTCATGGCCGGGACCGAGGAGGCCGACCGATGACGGCGACGACCGCCACCGCACCGGACAGGGAAGAGCCGGACAGGGAGGAGCCGGCCGAGAAAGGGGCCCGATCCCCCCGGCCCGACGACCCCTTCGACCACGACGTCCTGCCCACTCCGCCGGGCGCCACCGCCGCCCTGCTGCGCTCCCTGCTCGCCCCGATGAAGGCGCGGGTCGCCGTCACCACGCTGCTCCTGCTGCTCCAGCAGGCGGCGGTGCAGGCGGGCCCGCTGCTGGTGGCGTACGCGATCGACACGGCCGTACCGGCGTTCCGCCGCGACGATCTCGGGCCGCTGGTCGCGGTCGGGGCCGGCTATCTGCTGTGCGCGGTGGCGTCGGGCGTGCTGCAGTACGCGTTCATCCTGCTCTCCGCCCGCGTCAACCAGGACGTGCTGCTCGACCTGCGCGGCCGTATCTTCCGCCACGCCCAGGCCCTGAGCCTCGACTTCCATGAGCGCTACACGTCCGGGCGGCTCATCTCGCGCTCCACGACGGACGTGGAGTCCCTTCGGGAGCTGCTCGACGAGGGCCTGCAGGAGCTCGTCACCGTCATCCTCTCCTTCGTCTACATCTCGGCGATGCTGCTCTGGCTCGACCTCGGTCTCGGTGCGGTCGCCGTGGCCTCCTTCGCGCCGCTGTACCTCCTCGTACGGCGCTACCGGCGGCGCGCGGCGCGCGTGTACACCGTGCGCTCCACCGCGATCGCGGCCGTGATCGTGAAGTTCGTCGAGACGATGAACGGCATCCGCCCGGTGCGCGCCTTCCGCCGCGAGGCCGTCAACGACGCCGACTTCCGGGTCCTCAACACCCGGCACGAGCGGACGAACGGCGACGCGCTGCTGGAGATGGCCCGTTACGTCGTCGGCTCCCGGCTCGTCGCCAACACGGCGGTCGCGGGGATCGTGCTGTGGGGTGCCTACCGGGTCGCGGGCGGCACGCTCGCCCTGGGTGTGCTGGCGGCGGCCGTGCTGTATCTGCGGCGGCTGTACGACCCGATCGACCGGCTCGGCATGTTCCTCAACTCGTACCAGTCGGCGGCGGCCTCCCTGGAGAAGATCGCCGGACTGCTCGCCCAGACCCCGTCCGTGCCCGAGCCGCAGGCGCCCCGGCAGCTGCCGGCCCTCGAGTCGGAGCACCCAGGCCGCGAGGTCGTCTTCGACGGCGTCCGGTTCGGCTACCGCACCGGCGGCGAGGTGCTGCCCCGCTTCGACCTCACGTTCCCGGCCGGCCAGACGGTCGCGGTCGTCGGCTCCACGGGCGCCGGCAAGTCGACGCTGGCCAAGCTGCTCGCCCGCTTCTACGACCCCTCGGACGGCCGGGTCCTCCTCGACGGCGTCGACCTGCGCGAGCTCGCCGTGCCGGAACTGCGGCGCGGGGTGGTGATGGTGACGCAGGAGGCGTTCCTGTTCTCCGGCACGGTCGCCGAGAACATCGCCATCGGCCGCCCCGACGCCACCCGCGAGGAGATCGAGCAGGCGGCGAAGGCCATCGGCGCGCACGACTTCATCAGCTCGCTCCCCGACGGATACGACACCGACGTACGCAAGCGGGGCGGCCGCATCTCCGCCGGTCAGCGCCAACTCGTCGCGTTCGCCCGGGCGTTGCTCGCCGATCCGGCCGTGCTGATCCTCGACGAGGCGACCAGCTCCCTCGACATCCCCGGCGAACGGGCCGTGCAGCGCGCGATGTCGACGGTGCTGCACGGGCGCACGGCAGTCGTCATCGCGCACCGGCTGTCCACGGTCGAGATCGCGGACCGCGTGCTGGTCATGGAGCACGGGCAGATCGTCGAGGACGGCACACCGGCCGAACTCGTCGCTGGGACCGGCAGGTTCGCGGATCTGCATCGGGCGTGGCGGGACAGTCTGGCGTAGTCGGGCGGCACGAGGGACGACGAACGGGGCACGGGGAACGATGATCGACGCGTACGAGGATCCGGGGACACCCGACTGTCGTGGCGGATGGCGCTATCTGTGGTGGCTCGTCATGCGCCAGCCGGTGCGCTCGGCCATGGGAGCGCTGATCTCCAGCGTGTGGATGGTGCTGCTGGCGGCGACCCCGTACCTGATGTCCCGTGCCGTCGACGACGGGCTGGCGGCCGGTGACCAGGGCGCGTTGGCGGCGTGGACGGCCGCGCTGGTCGCGGTGGGGGCGTTCAACGCCTGGCTGAGCATCATGCGGCACCGCACGATGACGCGGGTGCGGATGGACAGCAACTTCCGCACGGTCAAGGTGCTCATCGACCACGCGGTACGACTGGGCGCCACGCTGCCACGCCGGATCGGGGCCGGGGAGGTCGTCACGATCGGCGTGGGCGACGTCCAGACCATCAGCCAGTCCCTGACCGTCGTGGGCCCGGGTGTCGGTGCTGTCGTCGCCTATCTGGTGGTCGCCGGTCTGCTGGTGTCGGTGTCGGTGCCGATCGCCGTCGTGGTGCTGCTCGGGATGCCGCTGGTCGGCGTGCTCGTCGGGCCGCTGCTGGGGCGGTTGCAGGGCACGGAGACGGAGTACCGGGAGCGGCAGGGCGTCCTGACCGCACGGATCGCCGACCTCGCGGGCGGCCTGCGCGTCCTCAACGGCCTCGGCGGCAAGGGCCTGGTCGCCGACGCCTTCCACCGCGACTCCCAGCGGCTGCGGGCCCAGGGCTACCGGGTCGGGGCGGTGACCAGCTGGGTGCAGGCGCTCGGCGTGGGGCTGCCCACGCTGTTCCTTGCCGTGGTGACCTGGCTCGCGGCGCGGCTGGCCGCCCAGGGCGGCATCACCGTGGGCGAGTTGGTGGCGGTGTACGGCTATGTCGCGGTGCTGGTGGGGCCGGTGGCGTTCTTCATCGAGTGCGGTTACCAGGTCAGCCGTGGGGTGGTGGCGGCGCGGCGGGTCGTACGGTTCCTGCGGCTGGAGCCCATGGCGGACACCGGCACGCGGGACGCGCCCGCGGAGCCGGCGGCACTGCACGACCCCGCGTCCGGGGTGCGGGTGCCGCCCGGCCGGCTCACCGCACTGGCCGCCGAGCTGCCGGCCGACGCCACGGCCGTCGTCGACCGCCTCGGCCGCTACGTGCCATCGGCGGCGACCTGGGGCGAAGTGCCCCTGGGCGAGATCGCGTTACCGCAGGTCCGGGAGCGCATCCTGGTCGCCGACCACGAGGCCGACCTGTTCGCGGGCACGCTGCGCGAGCTGGTGGCCGCCGGGTCCGCGGACCGGGACGAGCGGGCGATCACGCGAGCGGTGCACACGGCGGTCGCCGAGGACATCGTCCGCGGCCTCCCCGACGGCCTCGACACCCCGATCGACGCCCAGGGCCGCAACCTCTCCGGCGGCCAACGCCAGCGCGTCCGCCTGGTCCGCACACTGCTGGCGGACCCGGAGGTGCTGCTGGCGATCGAGCCGACGTCGGCACTGGACGCCCACACCGAGGCACGTGTCGCCGAACGCCTGCACGCGACGAGACGGGGCCGTACGACGCTGGTGACGACGACGTCCCCCTTGGTCCTGGACCGAGCGGACACGGTCCACTACCTGGTCGACGGCAAGGTGGCGGCGACAGGCACCCACCGAGAACTCATGAACACCGAACCGGGATACCGAGCACTGGTGGCACGGGACGAGGACGCCGAGGAGCTTGCCAGGTGATGGAAGCCAAACGCCCTCAAGGGGCGCGGGACCGTGTCCTTAGGCGGCTCCGCCGCGGGGCGCGACCAGCCACAAAGCACCCGCACGCGGCTGACAACCCCACGTCCCGAACTCGTAGCCGCACAGCCCTCCCCATCGCCGAACGGCAAGACGTACGCCAAGCCACCACCCGCCTGATCCGAGCCGACGCCCGCTCCTTCACAGCCGTACTCGCCCTGAACTCCCTCGCAGCGCTCGCCGGCCTGGCCGCCCCCTGGCTGGTGGGCCGCATCATCGACGAAGTCAGACGCGGCGCAGGCGTCACGACCGTGGACAAACTCGCCCTGGCCATCCTGATAGCGGCAACAGCCCAGCTGCTGCTGGCCCGCTGGGCCCGCTACGTAGGCCACCGCTTCGGCGAACGCACCCTCGCCCGCGTCCGCGAGGAGTTCGTGAACCGCACGCTCGCGCTGCCCGCGTCGGTCGTGGAGCGGGCCGGCAGCGGCGACCTGACCGCGCGCGGTACCGCCGACGTGGCGGCCGTCGGCACCACCCTGCGCGACGCCGGGCCCGAGCTGCTCATCAACTCCGTGCAGGTCCTGTTCCTGCTGGGCGCGGTGTTCGCGCTGGATCCCCTGCTCGGCGTCTGCGGTCTGCTCGGCCTGGGCGTCCTGTGGCCGGTGCTGCGCTGGTATCTGCGCCGCGCCCGCACCGGCTACCTCGCCGAGGGTGCGGCCACCTCGGACGTCGCGGAGATCCTCGCGGCGACCGCGTCCGGCGCCCGTACGGTGGAGGCGCTGCGCCTGGAGCAGCGGCGGGTGACGGCGAGCCGGGACGCGCTGGAGGAGTCCCGCCGGACCCGCCTGCACACCCTGTTCCTGCGCACGGTGTTCTTCCCGTCGGTCGAGATCGCCTATCTCGTCCCCGTGGCGACGGTCCTGCTCGTAGGCGGGGCACTGCACGCGCGGGGCACGATCAGCCTGGGCACGGTGGTCGCGGCGGCGCTGTATCTGCAGCAGATGGTCGGCCCGCTGGACGAGATCTTGATGCGGGTCGAGCAACTCCAGAGCGGCGGCGCCTCGTTCGCCCGTGTGGAGGGCCTGGCCCGCGCCCCCCAGGCCACGGACACCGACTCCCCCGCCCCCACGGACGACTGCATCGACGTGACCGGCGTGCGCTACGCCTACGACCGCGGCGGCGAGGTCCTCAGCGACGTCGACCTGACCGTACGGCCGGGGGAACGGCTGGCGGTGGTCGGCCCGTCCGGTGCGGGCAAGACGACGCTGAGCCGGCTGCTCGCCGGCGTCGACGCGCCGACCGCCGGCTCGGTGACGGTCGGCGGCGTTCCCGTCGTCGCGCTCGGCCCGGAACAGCTGCGCCGTCAGGTCGTCCTGGTCACCCAGGAGCACCACGTCTTCCTCGGCACGGTCCGCGACAACCTCCGTATCGCCGAGCCGTCCGCCACGGACGAGGAGGTGTGGGCCGCGCTCACCGCGGTCGGCGCGGACGCCTGGGTACGGCGGCTGCCCGACGGCCTCGACACGGCGCTGGGCGACGGCGGCCACGGCACGGACGGCTCACAGGCCCAGCAGCTGGCCCTCGCCCGCGTGGTGCTGGCCGACCCGCACACCCTGATCCTCGACGAGGCGACAGCCCTGCTCGACCCGACGACCGCCCGGCACACCGAGCGCGCCCTGGCCGCCGTACTGCAGGGCCGTACCGTCATCGCCATCGCCCACCGCCTGCACACCGCGCACGACGCGGACCGCGTGGCCGTGATGGAGAACGGCCGCCTCTCCGAGCTCGGCACCCACGACGAGTTGGTCGGGGCGGACGGGGCGTACGCGGCGCTGTGGCGGTCCTGGCACGGGGAGCGGCCCACCTCGCCCGGAACGGCGCAGGCCTGATCAGGCGATCTATGCTCGATGCCAGCACTGTCCGCTTCTCCTGGGGAAGTCCGTTGAACTTCTGGTCGCTCTACCAGCACGGCTTCGCGCGCGTCGCCGCGTGCACCGGCCACACCGTCATCGCCGACCCGCACGCCAACGCGGAAGCGGTTCTGCGGCAGGCCCGCCGGTGCGCGCAGGAGGGCGTCGCCGTCGCCGTCTTCCCCGAGCTGGGCCTGACCGGGTACTCGATCGAGGACCTGCTGCTCCAGGACGCGGTGCTCGACGAGGTGGAGCAGGCACTCCAGTCGGTCGTGGCCGGGTCGGCGGACCTGCTTCCGGTGCTGGTCGTGGGCGCCCCGCTGCGCCACCGCCACCGGATCTACAACTGCGCGGTGATCGTGCACCGCGGCCGGATCCTCGGCGTCGCGCCCAAGTCGTACCCGCCGAACTACCGGGAGTTCTACGAGCAGCGGCAGATCGCGTCGGGCGGCGACGAGCGCGGCGGGACGATCCGGGTCGGCGGCGTTCAGGTGCCGTTCGGCGTTGACCTGCTCTTCGAGGCGCAGGACGTCCCCGGTCTCGTGCTGCACGCGGAGATCTGCGAGGACATGTGGGTGCCGGTGCCGCCGAGCGCGGAGGCCGCCCTGGCCGGTGCGACCGTACTGGCCAACCTCTCGGGCAGCCCGATCACGGTCGGGCGGGCGGAGGACCGGCGGCTGCTGTGCCGCTCGGCGTCCTCGCGCTGTCTCGCGGCGTACGTGTACTCGGCGGCCGGTCTGGGCGAGTCGACCACCGACCTGTCCTGGGACGGGCAGACCATGATCTACGAGAACGGCGCCCTGCTGGCGGAGACGGACCGGTTCTCGCAGGACGAGCAGTACGCGGTCGCCGACGTCGACCTCGACCTGCTGCGGCAGGAGCGGCAGCGGATGGGCACGTTCGACGACAACCGGCGCACCCACGCCGGGCGCACCGGTGACTTCCGGCGGGTGGACTTCCGGCTCGACCCGCCGACGGCGGACCTGGGCCTCAAGCGCCGGGTCGAGCGTTTCCCGTTCGTGCCGGCCGACGCCGAGCGCCTCGCCCTGGACTGCTACGAGGCGTACAACATCCAGGTCGCGGGCCTCCAGCAGCGGCTGGGCGCGATCGGCGGCCCGAAGGTGGTCATCGGGGTGTCCGGCGGGCTGGACTCCACGCACGCGCTGATCGTCGCCGCCCGGGCGATGGACCGCGCGGGCCGCCCGCGCAGCGACATCCTGGCGTTCACCCTGCCGGGCTTCGCGACCAGCGACCACACCAAGGGCAACGCCCACAAGCTGATGAACTCGCTCGGCGTCACCGCGGCCGAGTTGGACATCACGCCGACGGCGCGGCTGATGCTTCAGGAGATGGGCCACCCGTTCGCGTCCGGCGAGCCGATGTACGACGTCACCTTCGAGAACGTGCAGGCCGGCCTGCGCACCGACTACCTGTTCCGCCTCGCCAACCAGCGCGGCGGCATCGTGCTCGGCACGGGTGATCTGTCGGAGCTGGCGCTGGGCTGGTCCACGTACGGCGTGGGCGACCAGATGAGCCACTACAACGTCAACGGCGGGGTGCCGAAGACGCTGATCCAGCATCTGATCCGCTGGGTCATCACCAGCGGCCAGTTCGACGAGGAGACCGGCCGGACGCTGGCCGCGATCCTGGACACGGAGATCAGCCCGGAGCTGGTGCCGGGCGAGGAGATGCAGTCCACCGAGTCGAAGATCGGCCCGTACGCGCTGCACGACTTCACGCTCTTCCAGGTACTGCGGTACGGCTTCCGGCCGTCGAAGATCGCCTTCCTGGCCTGGCACGCCTGGCACGACCCGGACGCCGGCGCGTGGCCGCCCGGCTTCCCCGAGGCCAAGCGGGTGGCGTACGACCTGGCGGAGATCAGGCGCTGGCTGGAGGTCTTCTGCCGTCGCTTCTTCGCGTTCGCACAGTTCAAGCGCTCGGCGATGCCGAACGGGCCGAAGGTCTCGGCCGGCGGTTCGCTGTCCCCGCGCGGCGACTGGCGGGCGCCGTCGGACGGCAACGCGGCCGCGTGGCTGCGCGATCTCGCGCGCTTCGACGATTGATGCGTCTGCTCCGTTTATCGAACGTGAACTCCCGGACAACGAACGATTTCCGGCCAACTTTCTGACGCGGTCCTGACAGAAACCGCAACCACCTGCCACTCTTCCCACGGCCGCGACACAGCAACCCCACAGCACCGTCACACTGCGGTGCCCGCGGCCGAGCTCCCGCACGCGCACGTCGTTCTGCGTACCACTTGCTCTGCCCGGACGGCCCACCCGCCGACCGGTCTCCCCTGGCCGCGTGATCCGCGGCCGCGCAGAAGGAGTCAGTGTTGAGAGACAGTTCCTCCCACAGACGCACCTCCCACACGACGCGTCACACCACGCACCGCCGCGCCGCCGCCGTCGCCCTGGTCGGCGTCTCCGCCCTGATCGCGGCGGCCGTCCAGTCGGGCGCCGCCACCGCCGCCCCGGAGAAGGCACCGTCGGCCGCGGGCAAGGTCATACCGGGCGCCGAGTCGGTCAAGCTGTCCCCCGCCCAGCGCGCCGAGCTGATACGCGAGGCCAACGCGGGCAAGGCGGACACCGCGAAGGACCTGGGCCTCGGCGCCAAGGAGAAGCTGGTCGTCCGTGACGTCCTCAAGGACGGCAACGGCACGGTCCACACCCGCTACGAGCGGACGTACGACGGCCTGCCCGTCCTCGGCGGCGACCTCGTCGTCGAGACGGCGAAGTCGGGCGCGACCGAGGCCGTCGTCAAGGCGACCCGGGCCGCCATCAAGCCGGCCACCACGACCGCCGCCGTCCCCGCCGCCAAGGCGGAGAAGCAGGCGCTGGCCGCGGCGAAGGCGGAGAAGGCCAAGAGCCCGGACGTCAACAAGGCGCCCCGCAAGGTGATCTGGGCCGCGAACGGCAAGCCGACCGTGGCGTACGAGACGGTCGTCGGCGGCTTCCAGCACGACGGCACCCCGCAGGAACTGCATGTCGTCACCGACGCCACCACCGGCGCGAAGCTGTACGAGTGGGAGGCCATCGAGACCGGCACCGGCAACACGGTCTACAGCGGTACGGTCGACCTCACGACGACCCAGTCCGGGTCGACGTACAACCTCACGGACGGCGCACGCGGCGGACACAAGACGTACAACCTGAACCGCGGCACCTCCGGAACCGGCACCCTCTTCTCCGGCCCCGACGACGTCTGGGGCAACGGCAGCCCGTCCAACCTGGAGTCGGCCGGCGCGGACGCGCACTACGGTGCCGCGCTGACCTGGGACTACTACAAGAACGTGCACGGGCGCAGCGGCATCCGCGGCGACGGCGTGGGCGCGTACTCCCGGGTCCACTACGGCAACAACTACGTCAACGCCTTCTGGTCCGACAGCTGCTTCTGCATGACGTACGGCGACGGCTCGGGCAACGCCAACCCGCTGACGTCGATCGACGTGGCCGCGCACGAGATGACCCACGGGCTCACCTCGAACACGGCCGGCCTCATCTACAGCGGCGAGTCCGGCGGCCTGAACGAGGCCACCTCCGACATCTTCGGTTCGACCGTCGAGTTCTTCGCCAACAACTCCTCCGACGTGGGTGACTACCTCATCGGCGAGGAGATCGACATCAACGGCGACGGCACCCCGCTGCGCTACATGGACAAGCCGAGCAAGGACGGCGCGTCCAAGGACAGCTGGTACTCGGGCATCGGCTCGATCGACGTGCACTACTCGTCGGGCCCCGCGAACCACTTCTTCTACCTGCTGAGCGAGGGCAGCGGCACCAAGACCATCAACGGTGTCACGTACAACTCGGCCACGTCGGACGGCCTTCCGGTCACCGGCATCGGCCGGGACAAGGCGGAGAAGATCTGGTTCCGCGCGCTCACCACGAAGTTCACGTCCACGACCAACTACGCGGGCGCCCGCACCGGCACCCTCGCGGCCACCGGTGAGCTCTACGGCACCGACGGCGCCGAGTACAAGGCGGTCCAGGACGCGTGGGCGGGCATCAACGTCGGCCCCCGGCCCGGCGGCGGAGGCGGCGGCACGTCCTTCGAGAGCGGAACCGACGTGGCGATCCCGGACCGGGGCGCGGCGGTCACGTCGCCGATCACCGTCTCCGGGCGGACCGGCAACGCGCCGTCCAACCTCCAGGTCGCCGTGGACATCGTCCACACCTACATCGGTGACCTCAAGGTGGATCTGGTCGCCCCCGACGGCACGGCGTACACGCTGAAGGGCTACGGCACCGGCGGCAGCGCGGACAACCTCAACGCCACGTACACCGTGAACGCGTCCTCCGAGGTCGCCAACGGTGTCTGGCAGTTGCGCGTCCAGGACAACGCGGCCATCGACACCGGTTACATCAACAGCTGGAAGCTCACCTTCCCGTAGGCCCGTTGACGGCCTGCCCAGGACAGGGCGTCGTCTCGGTGGGTTCAACTCCCGCCGGGACGGCGCCCGTTCACGTTTCTGAAACATTCACCCAACAGTCAAATCTTGGCCAACATCACCGTTCACTCCTGACATGTACGCGCCCCAGGTGTCACGCTTCCCCCACCCGCCGCACCAGCACCAATGCACTTCCCCCACAAAAGGAGCTCGTGTGACCCCCCTCTACGCGCGTCGCAAGCGCACGACCCTGGCCATCGCCACCACCGTGGCCGCCGGGGCCCTCCTCACCACCGCGCTGACCACCGGTGGTTCGGCCGCAGCGGCCCCCGCGGGAGCCGGCACCAAGGCCGCCCCGCTCGCCGTACCGGTCGCGCTCGCCCCCGCGGCCCGCACCACCCTCATCAAGGACCAGCAGGCCAAGGCGGCCGACACCGCCGACGAGATAGGCCTCGGCGCCCAGGAGAAGCTGGTCGTCAAGGACGTCGTCAAGGACGCCGACGGCTCGGTCCACACCCGCTACGAGCGCACCTACGCGGGCCTGCCGGTCCTCGGCGGCGACCTGGTCGTCCACGAGTCGGCGTCAGGCGCGAGAAAGGGCGTGA
Source organism: Streptomyces sp. R11 (assembly GCF_041051905.1). Lineage (NCBI taxonomy): Bacteria > Bacillati > Actinomycetota > Actinomycetes > Kitasatosporales > Streptomycetaceae > Streptomyces > Streptomyces sp. R11. Next base: position 6,321,629 of record NZ_CP163432.1, on the reverse strand, counting down.
CCAAGGCGACGAAGGCCACCATCAAGGTCGCCTCGCTCAAGCCGGCGGTCACCGCGGACAAGGCCGAGAGCCAGGCCGTGAAGCTGGCCAAGGCGGCCGGCTCGGAGAAGACCGAGGCCGACCAGGCGCCCCGCAAGGTGATCTGGGCCGCGAACGGCAAGCCGACGCTCGCCTACGAGACGGTCGTCGGCGGCCTCCAGGACGACGGCACCCCGAACGAGCTGCACGTCATCACCGACGCCGCCACCGGCAAGAAGCTGTTCGAGTACCAGGGCATCGAGACCGGCAGCGGCAAGAGCCTGTACTCGGGCACGGTCACGCTCGGCACGACCAAGTCGGGCTCGACGTACCAGCTCTACGACACCACGCGCGGCGGCCACAAGACGTACAACAAGGCCCGCAGCACCAGTTCCTCCGCCGGAACGCTGTTCACCGACGCGGACGACACATGGGGCACCGGCACGGCCTCCAGCTCCTCCACCGACCAGACGGCCGCCGTCGACGCGGCCTACGGCGCACAGGAGACCTGGGACTTCTACAAGGAGACCTTCGGCCGCAGCGGCATCAAGAACGACGGCAAGGCCGCCTACTCCCGCGTCCACTACGGCAACGCGTACGTCAACGCGTTCTGGGACGACAGCTGCTTCTGCATGACGTACGGCGACGGCGAGGGCAACACCAACCCGCTGACGTCGCTGGACGTGGCCGGCCACGAGATGACCCACGGTGTCACCTCCAACACCGCGGGCCTGAACTACTCCGGCGAGTCGGGCGGCCTGAACGAGGCCACCTCCGACATCTTCGGCACGGCGGTGGAGTTCTTCGCCAACAACTCCGCCGACGTCGGTGACTACCTCATCGGCGAGGAGATCGACATCAACGGCGACGGCACCCCGCTGCGCTACATGGACAAGCCGAGCAAGGACGGCGCGTCCAAGGACAGCTGGTCGTCCTCGCTGGGCGGCCTGGACGTGCACTACTCGTCGGGCCCCGCGAACCACTTCTTCTACCTCCTGTCGGAGGGCAGCGGCGCGAAGACGATCAACGGGGTGAGCTACGACTCCCCGACGTCCAACGGCTCGACGGTCACGGGCATCGGCCGCTCCAAGGCCGCCGCGATCTGGTACAAGGCCCTGACCGAGTACATGACGTCGACGACGAACTACAAGGCCGCCCGCACGGCGACCCTGAGCGCGGCGTCCGCCCTGTACGGCTCCACCAGCACCGAGTACAAGACGGTGGCCGCCGCCTGGTCGGCCATCAACGTCAGCTGACGCACACGTGGTTGCAGGGGGCGGCACCCGGGAGGAAGGCATCCCCGGGTGCCGCCCTACGCTTGGGCCCATGTCCTTCACGTACGACGACGTCGGCGCGACCCGGGAGAACGGCTTCTGCCCGCCCGGCTTCCACCCCCTGCACGTGCGCACCCGCATAGGCGAGGGCGAGGAGGTCTTCCGCAGAGCCTCCGAAGCGGTCATGACCTGGGAGATGCACCGCTCGATGGGCGTCGGCATCGAAGCCTCGGCCGACCGCGCGGCCCCCGAGGTCGACGTGACGGTCACCCTCGCCGGGCTGATCAAGGCCCCGTGCCGGGTGGTCTGGACGGCGGAGGAGTACCGCCGGGTGGGCTGGGCCTACGGCACGCTTTCCGGCCATCCTGAATGCGGCGAGGAGGCCTTCCTCGTGGACCGCACGGGGGACGGGACGGTGTGGCTGACCGTGCAGGCCTTCAGCCGCGCGGCCAAGTGGTACGCGCGGGCGGGGGGACCTGCGACGCGGGGGTTGCAGCACGCGTACGCGCGACGGTGCGGCAATGTGCTGCGGCAGCTGTGCGGGTCCGAGGGGGACTGAGGGACACCGCAGCCCCCCTCTACGACGTCACCGCAGCAGGACCCCGGCCCCCTCCCCCACGTCCTCGGAAGGCACCGCCACCAACCCCAGCTCCGCGCTCGACGCCAGTAGCCGATGCGCCGGCAGGATCCGGACGGTGTAGCCGTACGGCCCCGTCCGGTCCAGGGACAGCGGGCCCTCGTACACCCAGCGGCCCTCCGGGTCCGGGCTCCCCGTCGGCTTCAGTGGAACCGTCGAGGCGTCCGCGATGCGGTCCTGCGAGTCGACGCGGCCCGAGACCGCCTGGACCTCGACGTCCTCCGGCCCGAGGTCGCCGAGGCCCACGCGGACCCGGAGGCTGAGCGTCGAGCCGAGTTCCGCGGTGGGTGTCGCCGCCGACGTCTCGACGTGGTCGACCGTGACGCCGTGCCAGGCCGCACGCACCCGCGCCTTCCAGCCCGCGAGCTCACGCGCCGCGTCCGGCGTCATCGCGCGGTGGGCGTGGGCGGCCGGGGTGTACAGACGCTCCACGTACTCGCGGACCATCCTGCCCGCCAGGACCTTCGGGCCGAGCAGGGTCAGGGTCTGGCGGACCATCTCGATCCAGCGGTCCGGCAGGCCGCCCTGGCCCTGCTCGTAGAAGCGCGGGGTCACCCGCTGCTCGAGCAGGTCGTACAGCGCCGCCGCCTCTATGTCGTCCCGGTGGTCCGGGTCCGTGCCGGTGCCGTCCGCCGTGGGGATGGCCCAGCCGAAGTCGGGCTGGAACCATTCGTCCCACCAGCCGTCCAGGACGGAGAGGTTGAGGCAGCCGTTCAGCGCCGCCTTCATGCCGGAGGTGCCGCAGGCCTCCAGGGGGCGCAGCGGGTTGTTGAGCCAGATGTCGCAGCCCGGGTAGAGCTTCTGGGCCATCGCCATGCCGTAGTCCGGGAGGAAGACGATCCGATGCCTGACCCGCGGGTCGTCGGCGAACCTCACCAGCTCCTGGACCAGGCGCTTGCCGCCGTCGTCCGCCGGGTGCGCCTTGCCCGCCACCACGATCTGGATGGGCCGCTCGGGGTGCAGCAGCAGCTCCATCAGCCGGTCGCGGTCCCTCAGCATCAGCGTCAGCCGCTTGTACGACGGGACCCGCCGCGCGAATCCGATCGTCAGGACGTCGGGGTCGAGGACGCCGTCGATCCAGCCCAACTCGGCCGTCCCGGCGCCGCGCTGCCGCCAGGAGGTGCGCAGGCGGTCCCGTACCTCCGTCACCAGCTGCTCGCGCAGGTTGCGGCGCAGCTCCCAGACGTCCTGGTCGGGGATCTCCGCGACCGCGTCCCAGCGGTCCGAGCCGCCGACGGTCATGGCGTCCTCGGTGCGCTGGGCGCCGATCTGGCGGGCGCCGAGGCGGAAGACCTCGGGGGCGACCCAGGTCGGGGCGTGGACTCCGTTGGTCACGGAGGTGATCGGCACCTCGTCGGGGTCGAACCCCGGCCACAGGCCCGAGAACATCTCGCGGCTGACGTTGCCGTGGAGCAGCGAGACGCCGTTCGCGCGCTGGCCCAGGCGCAGGCCCATCACCGCCATGTTGAACAGGTTGGGCTCGCCGCCCGGGTAGGTCTCCATGCCGAGCTGGAGGATCCGCCCGACATCGATGCCCGGGAGCTCGGCGTCGGGGCCGAAGTGGTGGGCGACCAGCTCACGGTCGAAGCGGTCGATCCCGGCCGGGACGGGCGTGTGGGTGGTGAAGACCGTGCCGGCGCGCACGGCTTCCAGCGCCGGGTCGAAGTCCATGCCCGCGGCGCAGAGTTCGGCGATGCGTTCCAGGCCGAGGAAGCCGGCGTGCCCCTCGTTGGTGTGGAAGACCTCGGGTTCGGGGTGGCCGGTCAGGCGGCAGTACGTCCGGACCGCCCGCACTCCTCCTATGCCCAGCAGCATCTCCTGCAGCAGCCGGTGCTCGCTGCCGCCGCCGTAGAGGCGGTCGGTCACGCCGCGTTCGCCGAGGTCGTTCTCCTCGACGTCCGAGTCGAGCATCAGCAGCGGGACGCGGCCGACCTGGGCGAGCCAGACGCGCGCGTGCAGCTGCCTGCCGCCGGGCAGGGCGATGGAGACCTGGGCGGGGGTGCCGTCGGGTTCCTTCAGGAGCGTGACCGGCAGCTCGTTGGGGTCCAGGACCGGGTAGTGCTCCTGCTGCCAGCCGTCGCGGGACAGGGTCTGCCGGAAGTAGCCGTGCCGGTACAGCAGGCCGACCCCGATGAGGGGTACGCCGAGGTCGCTGGCCGCCTTGAGGTGGTCGCCGGCGAGGATGCCGAGGCCGCCGGAGTACTGGGGCAGGGCGGCCGTGATGCCGAACTCGGGTGAGAAGTAGGCGACGGCGGTGGGCCGTTCGGCGGACTGGTCCTGGTACCAGCGCTCACCCGTGACGTAGTCGTTCAGGTCACCGGCGACCGCGGCCAGCCGGCGCAGGAAGCGGCGGTCCTCGGCCAGTTCCGCGAGCCGCCCGGGCGACACGCTGCCCAGCAGCCGTACGGGGTCGTTGCCCGAGGCGGCCCAGCACTCGGGGTCGACGGACTGGAAGAGATCGCGGGTCTCCGCATGCCAGGACCAGCGCAGATTGCGCGCCAGATCGCTCAGGGGCCGGAGGGGTTCGGGGAGCACTGGACGGACGGTGAATCGACGGATCGCCTTCACATTCCACCTCGGGCAGCGCGTGGCAGGGGACACACGGCGGTGTGGGTCCCGTCATCGCCACCGACAGTATCGGTATGCGGGGGTTCGCAACCACCGTGCGTTTTGTGGGTGTCAAGCGCGAGGACCAGTGCACGTCCGTCCGGAAAACGCCGCAACCTTTGCGGACCCCTCATGCCCGGTATGGCCGATTCCGCCCCCGTAGGCCTCCTTGTGGCGACTTCTCACACCACGAGAGGCTGACTGGTGGCGCACCGGCCCGAGCGGGGTGCACCCCGTGTTCCAGGGCCGTAGTGCGCCGAGTTGAGGAGGGGAACTCACACCATGGCACGGACGCGCACACGGCGTCTGCGCCGGGCCGGTGGTCTGACCGCGGTGACCTGTGTCGTCGCACTTTCGGCCACCACCATGCCCGCGCACGCCGCACCTGAGGGACAGATACACGGCGCCGGGGACCCCGGCTCCGTCACTGGCAGCTACCTGGTGACGCTCAAGGGGGGAACGAAAGCACCGTCGGCTGCCGGAAAGAGCCTCGCCGAGAAGTACGGGGCGAAAATAAGCCATACCTACGGCACGGTCCTCAACGGCTACGCCGTCCAGGCCGACGAGAGACAGGCCAGGCGGCTCGCGGCGGACTCCCGGGTCGCGTCGGTCGTCCAGGACACCCGGGTGACCCTGGACCACACGCGGAAGAACCCGCCGTCCTGGGGGCTGGACCGCATAGACCAGCGGAACCTGCCGCTGGACAGGAGCTACACCTGGCCGGAGTCTGCGGGCGGCAAAGTGACGGTGTACGTGATCGACACCGGCATCCGCATCTCGCACAAGGACTTCGGCGGCCGCGCGAGCTACGGGTGGGACTTCGTCGGCGACGACAGGACCGCGAGCGACGGCAACGGTCACGGCACCCACGTCGCCGGCACCATCGCGGGCAAGCAGTACGGCGTCGCCAAGAACGCCGAGGTCGTCGCCGTGCGGGTCCTCGACAACGCCGGCGGCGGCAGCACGGCCGACGTCATCGCCGGTATCGACTGGGTGACCAGGCACGCCAGGAAGCCGGCGGTCGCCAACGTCAGCCTCGGCGGCTACCGCAACTCGCAACTGGACGCCGCCGTACGCAACTCCATCGCGTCCGGCGTCACCTACACGGTCGCGGCCGGCAACGACGGCCGGCCGGCCGGCCTGTACTCCCCGGCGGCCGTCCGGGAGGCGATCACCGTGGGCGCCACCGACAGAAAGGACGCGCGGGCGAGCTTCTCCAACTTCGGTTCTGCTCTGGACGTATTCGCGCCGGGCGTCTCCATCACCTCCGCGTCGTACGCAAATGACACCGGCAAGGCGACCTACTCCGGTACGTCGATGGCGGCGCCGCACACGGCGGGTGTGGCCGCGCTCTATCTCGCCGACCATCCCAAGGCGAAACCCGCACAGGTGTCCAAGGCGCTGGTGGCGCAGGCCGCCTCCGGCAAGGTCTCCGGGCGGGGGCTCGGCTCGCCGAACAAACTCCTGCAGGTACCGGGCTCATAGCGGCCCCTTCACGCCGAATTACCGGCACCGGCCCCGTTCTTGAGGAACGGGGCCGGTCTTGTGTGTAGACATACGCGTGAGTAGTTAACAAAGTGCCGGATTGCGTACCCGAATAGGGTGGGAAGGCTCCAGCGGTAACCCCACCCGTGCGCCCCCGGGCGCGCGCCGGAACGAACCACGCAGGACCCACCTCCCCACAGCCATCCGCCCACCCAAGATGACGCGGACAGGAGCGGTCATGCCCGCCATGCACCACCAGTCGTCCTCACCCCCGACGTCGCGCACCGAAGCACCCCCAGCCCCCCGCACCGTCACCGCCGACCCCGGACCACCGGCTCCGGAGCGACCCTCCGCGAACGACCCGGCGAGTGGTGTCGGACGCATACCCGTTCTCGACGTCCGCCCGGTCGTCCAGCACGGGCGCAGGCCCGCGAAGGCCGTCACCGGCGAGACCTTCGAGATCTCGGCGACCGTGTTCCGCGAGGGCCATGACGCCGTCGCCGCCAATGCCGTACTGACCGACCCGGACGGCCGGCCCGGCCCCTGGACGCCGATGCGCGAACTCGCCCCGGGCACCGACCGCTGGGGCGCCACCGTCACCGCCGGCGAGCCTGGCCACTGGACCTACCGGGTCGAGGCCTGGGGCGATCCGGTGGCCACCTGGCGGCACCACGCGCAGATCAAGATCCCGGCCGGGATGGACACGGAACTGGTTCTGGAGGAGGGCGCGCGGCTGTACGGACGTGCGGCCGCCGAGATCCCCGAGAGCGAGGGGCGGTCGGTGATCCTCGCGGCCGTCGAGGCGCTGCGGGACGAGAACCGTCCGGCCGCCTGGCGGCTGGCGGCCGCGTTGACGCCCGAGGTGGACGCGGTGTTGGGTCGGTATCCGCTGCGGGACCTGGTCACCGCCTCGGACCCGCTGCCCCTGCTGGTGGAACGGGAGCGGGCCCTGTTCGGCTCCTGGTACGAGTTCTTCCCCCGCTCCGAGGGCACCCCCGAGCAGCCCCACGGCACCTTCCGCACCGCCGCGCGCCGGCTGCCCGCGATCGCCGCGATGGGCTTCGACGTGGTCTACCTCCCGCCGATCCACCCGATCGGCACCACCTTCCGCAAGGGCCCCAACAACACCCTGTCCGCGGGCACCGACGACGTCGGCGTGCCCTGGGCCATCGGCTCCCCCGAGGGCGGCCACGACGCCGTCCACCCCGACCTGGGCACCCTGGAGGACTTCGACTGGTTCGTCGCCCGGGCCGGCGAACTCGGCCTGGAAGTCGCCCTCGACTTCGCCCTGCAGTGCTCCCCCGACCACCCCTGGGTCGACAAGCACCCCGAGTGGTTCCACCACCGCCCCGACGGCACCATCGCCCACGCCGAGAACCCGCCGAAGAAGTACCAGGACATCTACCCCATCGCCTTCGACGCCGACATGGACGGACTGGTCGAGGAAACCCTGCGCATCCTGCGCCACTGGATGGCCCACGGCGTGCGCATCTTCCGCGTCGACAACCCGCACACCAAACCGGTCGTCTTCTGGCAGAAGGTCATCGCCGACATCGGCCGCACCGACCCGGACGTCATCTTCCTCGCCGAGGCCTTCACCCGCCCCGCGATGATGCACACCCTCGCCCAGATCGGCTTCCAGCAGTCCTACACGTACTTCACCTGGCGCAACGGCAAACAGGAACTCACCGACTACCTCACCGAACTGTCCGGCGAGGCAGCCGCCTACATGCGGCCCAACTTCTTCGCCAACACCCCCGACATCCTCCATGAGTTCCTTCAGGAGGGGGGCCGGCCGGCGTTCGAGGTGCGCGCCGTCCTGGCCGCCACCCTCTCCCCCACCTGGGGCATCTACAGCGGCTACGAGCTCTGCGAGAACACTCCCCTGCGCAAGGGCAGCGAGGAGTACCTCGACTCGGAGAAGTACCAGCTCCGCCCCCGCGACTGGGAAGCGGCCGAGCGCGCGGGCCGCACCATCACCCCCCTGATCACTCAGCTCAACGCCGTCCGGCGGGCGAATCCGGCCCTGCGGCAGTTGCGCGACCTCCACTTCCACCACGCGGACCAGGAAGCGGTGATCGCGTACTCGAAGCGCAGCGGATCGAACACGGTTCTGGTGGTCGCCAACCTCGACCCGCACCACACCCAGGAGGCCACGGTCTCGTTGGACATGCCGCAACTCGGCCTGGACTGGCACGAGTCGGTGCCGGTGCGCGACGAGCTCACCGGCGAGACCTATCACTGGGGCAGGGCGAATTACGTGCGTCTCGAACCGGGCACTCGTCCCGCGCACATCCTCACCGTCCTGCGACCGTCCACCCCGCAGATCGGAGGGTCACCCACAAAATGATCGTCAACGAGCCCGTTCAGGACACCTTCGAGGACACTCCTGCCAAGGATCGTGACCCGGATTGGTTCAAGCGCGCCGTCTTCTACGAGGTACTGGTCCGTTCCTTCCAGGACAGCAACGGCGACGGCGTCGGCGACCTCAAAGGCCTCACCGCCAAACTCGACTACCTGCAATGGCTCGGCGTCGACTGCCTGTGGCTGCCGCCCTTCTTCAAATCACCCCTGCGGGACGGCGGATACGACGTATCCGACTACACCTCCGTCCTGCCCGAATTCGGAGACCTCGCCGACTTCGTCGAATTCGTCGACTCCGCCCACCAGCGCGGCATGCGGGTCATCATCGACTTCGTCATGAACCACACCAGCGACCAGCACCCGTGGTTCCAGGAATCGAGAAAAGACCCCGACGGGCCCTACGGCGACTACTACATGTGGGCCGACGACGACAAGCAGTACGCCGACGCCCGCATCATCTTCGTCGACACCGAGGCCTCCAACTGGACCTTCGACCCGGTCCGCAAGCAGTACTTCTTCCACCGCTTCTTCTCCCACCAGCCGGACCTGAACTACGAGAACCCGGCCGTGCAGGAGGAGATCCTCTCGGCGCTGAAATTCTGGCTGGACCTGGGAATCGACGGATTCCGGCTGGACGCGGTGCCGTATCTCTACGCGGAGGAGGGCACGAACTGCGAGAACCTCCCCGCGACGCACGAGCTCCTCAAGCGGGTGCGCAAGGAGATCGACGCCCACTACCCGGACACGGTGCTGCTCGCGGAGGCGAACCAGTGGCCGGAGGACGTGGTCGACTACTTCGGCGACTACGCCGGCGGTGGCGACGAGTGCCACATGGCCTTCCATTTCCCGGTGATGCCGCGGATCTTCATGGCGGTGCGAAGGGAGTCGAGGTACCCGGTCTCGGAAATCCTCGCCAAGACCCCAGCCATCCCGTCCGGCTGCCAGTGGGGCATCTTCCTGCGCAACCACGACGAGCTGACCCTGGAAATGGTCACCGACGAAGAACGCGACTACATGTGGGCGGAATACGCCAAGGACCCCCGCATGCGCGCCAACATCGGCATCCGCAGGCGGCTCGCCCCGCTCCTCGACAACGACCGCAACCAGATCGAGCTGTTCACCGCCCTGCTGCTGTCGCTCCCCGGCTCGCCGATCCTCTACTACGGCGACGAGATCGGCATGGGCGACAACATCTGGCTCGGCGACCGCGACGCCGTCCGCACTCCCATGCAGTGGACGCCGGACCGCAACGCCGGCTTCTCCTCGTGCGACCCGGGGCGGCTGTATCTGCCGACCATCATGGACCCGGTCCACGGCTACCAGGTGACGAATGTCGAGGCGTCCATGTCCTCGCCGTCCTCTCTCCTGCACTGGACCCGTCGCATGATCGAGATCCGCAAGCAGAATCCGGCCTTCGGACTCGGCTCCTACACGGAACTCCAGTCGTCGAATCCGGCCGTGATCGCCTTCCTGCGCGAATACGAGGACGATCTCGTGCTGTGCGTGAACAACTTCTCGCGGTTCGCGCAGCCGACGGAGCTGGATCTGCGCAGGTTCAACGGGCGGCATCCGGTCGAGCTGTTCGGCGGGGTGCGATTCCCGGCCATCGGTGAACTGCCGTACTTGCTGACTCTCGGAGGCCACGGCTTCTACTGGTTCCGGTTGCGCAAGGACGCCGCCTGAGAGCCCGGGCGGGGCGGTTTCTCCCGCCCCGCCCGGGGCACGCATCAGTAACCACCCCGCCCGGCCCGGGGAAAGGACGTGACGCCATGTCGAAAGCCGTCACCCGCACCCTCACGACCTCACCAGGTCTCCTCGCCTCGCTGGATCCCCTGCTGCGCGAGTGGCTGCCACGGCAGCGCTGGTTCGCGGGCAAGGGCCGTCCAGTCACCGGGTTCTCGCTGGTGGCGGCCACCGAACTGCTTCCGCCCGGCGGCAAGCTGGGCCTGTACCACCTGCTCGTGCGCGCTCATCAGGCCATCGCGCCGGTACCTGGCGCGCCCGAGCAGCCCGCCGACTGCTACCAGCTGTTGATAGGCGAGCGCGAGGCCCTGCCGCCCCGGCTGGCGCCCGCGCTGATCGGACACGTGGCCGACGGCCCGCTCGCCGGACGCACGGTGTACGACGCCCTGTACGACACCCGTCCCACCGAACTGCTCCTCGAGGCGCTGCGCACCGGCGCCCGGATCGGCGGCCTGCGCTTCGAGCGGGACGACAGCCAGGAGATCCGGTCCGGTCTGGTGCCGCGCCTGGTCAACTCCGAACAGTCGAACTCGTCGGTCGTATACGGCGATACGTTCATCCTGAAGCTGCTGCGCCGGGTGGTGCCCGGCGTCAACCCCGACCTGGAGCTTCCCTTGGCTCTGGCCCGCGAGGGCTGCGACCGGGTGCCCGCGCCGACGGCGTGGATCCGGGCGGAGCTGACGCCCGCCGGGGCAGCGGCGGACGAGGCGTATGTGCTGGGTGTGCTGCAGCCCTTCGTGCAGGGCGCCGCGGACGGCTGGGAGCTGGCGCTGCGCGAGCTGGCCAAGGGCGAGGACTTCGCGTCCGCGGCACGGGCGCTCGGGCGTGCGACCGCCGAGGTGCACACCGCACTGGCCCGCACGCTGCCGACCGTCACCCTCGGGCACACACAGGTGCAGCAGCTGGTCGACGGCATGGTCGAGCGGCTCGACGCGGCCGCGCAGGCGGTGCCGGCGCTGCGGCCGTACGCGCCCGGCCTGCGCTCCGCCTTCGAGGCGCTGGCCGGCCTCGCCGCCGAGGGCTGCACCTGGACCGCCCAGCGCATCCACGGCGACCTGCACCTCGGGCAGTGCCTGCGCTCAGCCGGCGGGCAGTGGTGGCTGATCGACTTCGAGGGCGAGCCGTCGAAGCCGCTGGCCGAACGGCGGATGCCACAGCCGCCGGTGCGGGACGTCGCGGGCATGCTGCGTTCCTTCGACTACGCGGCCCACTCGGCCGACCCGCCGCCACCGGGCTGGGCCGACACCTGCCGGGCCGCCTACTGCTCCGGATACGCACAGGTCAGCGGAGCCGATCCGCGGACCGATCCGGTGCTGCTGCGTGCGTACGAGACCGACAAGGCGATCTACGAGGTCGTCTACGAGGCCCGCCACCGCCCCGACTGGCTCCCGGTACCGCTGTCCGCCATAAGCCGACTGGCCGCGGGCGCCGCCACCTCGTCCCCCGCCCTGCCCTCCACCCCCTCCATCCCCTCATCCCCACCTGCGCCTAGGAGGCCCCGCCCGTGACCCCCCGCACCACTCCCTCCAGCGGTTCGGATTCGCCGAAGACGGCTGAGAAGCCGGCCGTGGAGAAGGCCCAGGAGCAGCCCGCCGAGAAGACGAGCGTCGCGAAGAAGGCCACCGCGAAGACGGCCAAGGCCGCCGAGAAGGCCGCGGACGCCATGAGGAAGGGGACGACGAAGAAGGCCGCCGCGACCAAGGCGGACGCGGCGAAGAAGGCCACCGCGAAGAAGGCTCCGGCGAAGAAGGCGGCTGCGAAGAAGGCTCCGGCAGAGAAGGCCGCCGCCAAGAAGGCCGTGGCCAAGAAGGCGGGCGCGAAGACCACCGCCGCGAAGGGCACGGACACCTCGAAGAAGACGGCCGCGAAGAAGGCCTCCGCCAAGAAGATTCCCGCCCAGAAGACGGCGCCCAAGAAGATCCCGGCCCAAAAAGCGGTCCCGGTCGAACTCCCGGCCGCCCCCGCGGACGTGGCCGTGTCCCCCGCTCTCGACGCGGCCGACCGCGACCGCCTCCTCAACGGCACCCACCACGCCCCGCACTCCGTCCTCGGCGCGCATCCGGTGCCCGGCGGTGTCGCCTTCCGGGCCTTCCGGCCGTACGCCCTGTCCGTGACGGTCGTCGTGGGCAGCCTGCGGGCCGAGCTGCACGACGACGGGGAGGGGTTCTTCTCGGGGTTGCTGCCGCTGCTGGAGGTGCCGGCGGGCTACCAGTTCCTGGTGGGATACGAGGGCTCGGTGCAGGAGACCGAGGACGCGTACCGTTTCCTGCCCGCGCTGGGCGAGCTCGACCTGCATCTGATCGGCGAGGGCCGGCACGAAGAGCTGTGGAAGGCGCTCGGCGCCGAGCCGATGACGCACCAGGGCGTGACCGGCACGCGGTTCACGGTGTGGGCGCCGAACGCCCTGGGCGTGTCGTTGGCCGGCACCTTCAACTTCTGGGACGGCACGGGCTATCCGTTGCGCTCGCTCGGCGGCACCGGGGTCTGGGAGCTGTTCGTGCCCGGCATCGGCGAGGGCGAGCTGTACAAGTTCGAGATCACCCGGCCCGACGGCTCGAAGACGCTGCGCGCCGACCCCATGGCCCGCCGGACGGAGGCCCCGCCCAACACGTCGTCGATCGTGCACGCCTCGCAGCACGAGTGGGGCGACGCACAGTGGCTCGCACGGCGCGGGTCGGTGCCGACGCACGAGGCACCGTTCTCGGTCTACGAGGTCCACCTGGCGTCCTGGCGTCCTGGGCTGACGTACCGGCAACTCGCCGAGCAGCTGCCCGCGTACGTCAAGGACCTGGGCTTCACCCATGTCGAGCTGATGCCGGTCGCCGAGCACCCCTTCGGCGGCTCCTGGGGCTACCAGGTCACCGGCTTCTACGCGCCGACGGCCCGGCTCGGCACCCCCGACGACTTCAAGTATCTGGTGGACCGCCTGCACCAGGCGGGCATCGGTGTCCTGATGGACTGGGTGCCGGCGCACTTCCCGCGCGACGACTGGGCGCTCGCCGAGTTCGACGGGCGTCCGCTGTACGAGCACGAGGATCCGCTGCGGTCCGCGCACCCCGACTGGGGCACCCTGGAGTTCGACTTCGGCCGTCGCGAGGTGCGCAACTTCCTGGTCGCCAACGCCATTTACTGGTGCGAGGAGTTCCACATCGACGGGCTGCGGGTGGACGCCGTCGCCTCCATGCTCTACCTCGACTACTCGCGTGAGCCGGGGCAGTGGGTCCCGAACGAGCACGGCGGGCGGGAGAACCTGGACGCGGTGGCGTTCCTGCAGGAGATGAACGCGACGGTCTACCGGCGGGTGCCGGGGGTCGTGACGATCGCGGAGGAGTCCACGGCCTGGGACGGCGTGACGCGACCGACGCACGTGGCGGGCCCGGGCGGGTTCGGGGGTCTCGGCTTCGGGCTGAAGTGGAACATGGGCTGGATGCACGACTCGCTGGAGTACATGGCGAAGGAGCCCGTCCACCGCAAGTACCACCACAACGAGATGACGTTCTCGATGGTGTACGCCTACAGCGAGAACTACGTGCTGCCCATCTCCCACGACGAGGTCGTGCACGGCAAGCGGTCGCTGGTGTCGAAGATGCCGGGCGACTGGTGGCAGCAGCGGGCCAACCAGCGCGCCTACCTGGGCTTCATGTGGGCCCATCCCGGCAAGCAACTGCTCTTCATGGGGCAGGAGTTCGCCCAGGGGGCGGAGTGGTCGGAGGCGCACGGGCCGGACTGGTGGCTGCTGGATCCGGCGTACGGGGCGGAGCCCGACCACCGCGGGGTGCGGGATCTGGTCCGCGACCTGAACACGGTCTACCGGCACACGCCGGCCCTGTGGCAGCGGGACACCGACCCGGCCGGGTTCCAGTGGGTGGTGGGTGACGCCGCCGACGACAACGTGCTCGCGTTCCTGCGCTACGACGCGGAGGGGGCTCCGCTGCTGGCGGTGTCCAACCTGTCGCCTGTCGTGCGGCACGAGTACAGGCTGGGGGTGCCGGACGACGTGCCTGCGTGGCACGAGGCGCTGAACACGGACGCGGCTCGATACGGCGGTGGCGATGTCATCAACCCTGATCCGGTCAAGCCCGAGCCGCAGGGTTGGCACGGGCGGTCGGCCAGCATCCGGCTGACGCTGCCGCCACTGGCGACGGTGTGGCTGCGGCCGGCCTAGGCGGCAGCGCCTCGAAGGGGCGCGGGGAACTGCGCGACCGGCCCTCGGCGGCGGTTGGTCGCGCAGTCCACCCCGGCGGCCACGGCGCGAGCGAGCGCCGTCACCCCGACGCCGACAAGCCCTCGGCCAGGCCCAGCGGCAGCGAACCCGTGTGCAGCACCCCCAGCCGCTGCGTGGCCCGGGTGAGCGCCACGTACAGGTCGCTCGTGCCGTACTGCCCCGGCTCCACCACCAGTACCGAGTCGAACTCCAGGCCCTTGGACTGACGCGGGTCGAGGAGTACGACGGTCTGTGTGAGGTCGGGCTCCGCGCCGGCCGTCACGCCCTCCAGGCGGGCCGCCAGCCTGCGGTGCAGATGGCGGGGGGCGATGACCGCGAGCCGGCCCTCGGTGGGCGTCAGTTCCCCGACCGCCTTGGCGACGGCGTCCGGCAGGTCGTCGGTCGCGCGCACCCAGGGCCGTACCCCTGTGGAGCGGACCGAACTCGGCGGCTGGAAGCCGGGGTTCTCGGCACGGACCACGGCCGCCGCGAGGTCCATGATCTCGGCGGGCGTGCGGTAGTTGACGCCGAGGCGGGTGTGGTCCCAGCGGTCCTCGACGTAGGGCTGGAGGATCTTCTGCCACGAGCCGACGCCCGCCGCCTCGGCCGTCTGGGCCGGGTCGCCGACCAGGGTCATCGAGCGGGTCGGGCTGCGCCGCATCAGCAGCCGCCAGGCCATCGGCGACAGCTCCTGCGCCTCGTCGACGATGATGTGTCCGAACGCCCAGGTCCGGTCGGCCGCCGCGCGTTCGGCGGCGCTGCGGTGGTCGTCCTCCTCGTGGCGCTCGGCGAACCGCTCGGCGTCGATGATGTCGTGCGCGGACAGGACCTCGGAGTCCTCCTCGTCCTTGTCCTCGAACTCGTAGGTGCGCGAGGCGTACGAGACGTCCAGCACGCCCTGTGCGTAGGCGACCTGCGTCTCCCGCTCCCGCTCGGCCAGCGCCCGCTTCACCCGGTCGTCCTCGCCGAGCAGTTCGGCGGCCTCGTCCAGCAGCGGCACGTCCGCGACCGTCCACGCCCGGGTCACGGGCCGGCGGATCGCGGCCGCGTCCTCGTCGGGGAGGTAGCCGACGGGGTCGGCGAGGAAGTCCGCGACCAGTCGCTGCGGGGTCAGCCGCGGCCACAGCTGGTCGATGGCGGCCCAGACTTCCGGGTTCTCGGCGATGTCGTCACGGATCTGTGTGATGTCGCTCGGGTCCAGCAGATTCGTACCGTCGAAGGGGTCCGTCCCGACCCGCTCGGCGTACAGCTCGGTGAGGGTGTTGAGGATGTGGCCCTCGAAGTGCTCCCGCGCCGCGTTGTGCGGCAGCCGCGCCGCGCGGGCCTTCTCGCGCGCCACCTTCACCAGGCCGTCGTCGAGCATCAGGATCTCGCGGTCGTGCTCGATCGCGATCACCGGGTCGGGCAGCGCCTGCCAGTCCCGTACGACCTCGGCGAGCACGTCCGCCATGCCGGCGCTCCCCTTCACCGCGGCCGCCTCCCGGGTGTCGGTCGCCGTCGCCTTCACGCCGGGGAACAGTTCACCGACGGTGGCCAGCAGTACGCCCGTCTCGCCCAGCGAGGGCAGGACCTCGCCGATGTAGCCGAGGAACGCGGGGTTGGGGCCGACGATCAGGACCGCGCGCTTGGCGAGCAGCTCGCGGTGCTCGTAGAGGAGATAGGCGGCGCGGTGCAGGGCGACCGCCGTCTTGCCGGTGCCCGGACCGCCCTCCACCACCAGCACCCCGCGGTGCGGCGCCCGGATGATCTCGTCCTGTTCGGCCTGGATGGTCTGCACGATGTCGTTCATGCGGCCGGTGCGCGCGGTGTTGAGCGCAGCGAGCAGGACGGCGTCGCCCGTCGGGTCCTCGTGGCCGGTCCGCTCCTGGTCCCCCAGGTCGAGGATCTCGTCGTGCAGGGCGGACACCGTACGGCCGCTGGTGGTGATGTGCCGTCGGCGCCTGAGCCCCATCGGGGTGTGGCCGGTGGCCAGGTAGAAGGGGCGGGCGACGTCGGCCCGCCAGTCGATGAGGATCGGCGTGCGCTCGGCGTCGTCGGTGCGCAGGCCGATCCGGCCGATGTGATGGGCGGTGCCCGAGGCCAGGTCGATCCGGCCGAAGCAGAGCGAACCGTCCACGGCGTTCAGCGCGTCCAGCAGCCCCGAGCGCTCGGCGACGAGGATGTCCCGCTCCAGGCGGGCCTGCATCGGCGTGTTGCCCTGGCCGAGCGCGTCCGTGACGGAGTCCTCGGTCTCGCCGCGCAGCAGGTCCACGCGCGCGTACAGGCTGTCGATGAATTCCTGCTCCCGCCGCATTTCACCGTCTTGAAATTCGGTGTTTGACAATTCAGCTCCCGCCCGGATATACTGTGCTCACTGAACTTCTCCGCGACTCAATTCCACTGAAGTCGCGAACCATTAAATATACGAAAGAAATCCCCCGAGCGCAATTGCTCGGGGGATTTCTTTCGTATTGCGTGAGGTCAGTCCGCGTCGAACACGTCGGACAGCTCCTCCAGCAGCCGCCGCTTGGGCCGGGCACCCACCATCGCCTTCACGGGCTCGCCGCCCCGGAAGACCATGAACGTCGGCATCGACAGCACCTTGTACGCGTTGGTGGTCTCGGGGTTGGTGTCCACGTCCAGCTGGACCACCTTCAGCCGCTCGCCCTCCTCTCGGGCGAGGGCCGTCAGCACCGGCCCCATCTGCCGGCACGGCGGGCACCAGTCCGCGGTGAACTCCACCAGCACCGGCAGCTCCGCCCCGATCACCTCCGCCTCGAAGTCCGCGTCCGTCACCTCGGCCACGCCCGCCGCCTTGATCACAGCTCCTGCCCTCCCAGTTCGCACAACGGTGGTTCCCCCTCGGCCATCGCCAGCCGCAGCCCGATCTTGGCCCGCACGGCCTGCAACTCGCCGATCAGCGCGTCGAGGTCGTCCAGCTTGCGCCGGTAGACCGCGAGCGAGGCGGGACACGAGTCGCCCTCCGGGTGCCCGGCCCGCAGACACTCCACGAAGGGCCGGGTCTCCTCCAGGTCGAACCCGAAGTCCTGCAACGTCCTGATCTGCCGCAGCAGCTTCAGGTCGTTCTCGTCGTACGTCCGATACCCGTTGCCGCCCCGTCGCGCGGGCAGCAGCCCCCGCGACTCGTAGTAGCGCAAGGTGCGCGTCGTGGTCCCGGCCCGCGCGGCCAGCTCGCCGATTCGCATGCGTACGAACGTAATCCTTGACGCCGACGTCAGGGCAACCGTGGCAGGAGTGGCTTTCTGCGCACCGGGGAGGACAGCACGATCGACGTCGTCGTACGGCCCAGCGCCGAGGTCTGTTCGAGGATCTCCTCCAGGTGGGCGGTGTCCTCGACGGCGACCTTGAGGATCCAGCAGTCCTCGCCGACGACGTGGTGGACCTCGGTGATCTCCGGGCGGTCCAGCAGTTCCAGGGTGCGGGGGTGTCTGAGCGTGTAACCGCCGTGCGGGTTGACCCGGATGAAGGCCTGGATGCCGTAGCCGAGCCGGGCGGCGGCGACATGGGCGCCGTACCCGGTGATGGCCCCCGCCGCCTCCAGCCGCCGTACGCGCTCGGTGACGGCTGCCGGGCTGAGGCGCACCCGGCGGCCCAGCTCGCTCAGCTTGATCCGGCCGTCGGTCTGGAGCAGTTCGAGGATCTGCCGGTCCAGGGCGTCGAAGGCCACCGATGTTTCGTTGGCGGCTGGGCGCAGATGCCGTGGTTCTTTCGGCGTGGCCGCCTGATCTCCCATGTCTTCCCCTTCAGGACGCGGTGCAAGGCCAGGAGAATTATGGTCATGCGACAGGCACGAGAGGTACTGGTCATCGGTGGCAACCGCTATTTCGGCAAGCGGCTGATCGCGCGGCTGCTGGCCGCCGGGGACCGGGTGACGGTTCTCAATCGGGGCTCGTCGGCGCCGCCCCCGGGCGCGGTTCACCTCGTCGCCGACCGGAACGACGAGAAGTCCCTGACGGCGGCGCTGGGTTCGCGGACGTTCGACGCCGTGGTCGACCAGGTCTGCTACACGCCGCGCCAGGCGGAGATCGCCCGCCGGGTCCTCACCGGCCGTACCCGGCGCTACGTGCTGACGTCGACGGTCGAGGTGTACGAGTACGAGGACTCGATCGCCCCCGTGCGCGAGCCCGACGTGGACGCGCTGAGTGTGGCCGTTGACCTCGAACTTCCCTGGGACGACCCGGAGTTCCTCGACGCCCACTACGGCGAGGGCAAGCGGCAGGCGGAAGCGGTGTTCGCCGCCGACCCGGCCTTCCCCCACGCGGCGGTGCGCGTCGCCCATGTGCTGGGCGGGGACGACGACTTCACGGGCCGTATGACCCACTACGCGAGCCGTATCCGCACCGGCACGCCGATCGCCGTGCCGGTGGTGAATCACCCGGCGACGTACATCCATGTCGAGGAGATCGCCGACTTCCTGTTCTGGGCGGTGGGCCAGGACTTCACGGGCCCGGTCAACGCCGCCTCCCACGGTCTGCTGACCACCGAGGAGGTGTGCGACGCCATCGCCGCGCACCTCCCGAACGGCGAGGCCGTCTTCCAGCGGGTCGAGGTCGGCGAGGTCTCCCCGTTCTCCTTCACCCGCGCCTACGGCATGGACAACTCCCGTGCCACCCGGCTCGGTTTCCGCTTCACACACGCCCGGCAGTGGCTTCCCGAGGCCGTCGCCGAGACCCTCGGAAAGGACGTCGACTGAGATGCTCCACCGCCCTCTCGGCTCCCACCTCGTGAGCGCGATCGGCCTCGGCCTGATGCCCCTGTCCATCGAGGGCCACCCCGACGAGAAGCGCGCCGTGGCGACCGTGCACGCCGCCCTGGACTCGGGGGTGACGCTGCTGGACACGGCCGACTCGTACCATCTGCCGGGCGACGGGCCCGGTCACAACGAACTCCTCGCGGCCCGCGCGCTGGCCGCGTACGGCGGCGACACGGACGCCGTGCTGGTGGCCACCAAGGGCGGCCGCGGCAGGCCGGCCGACGGCAGCTGGACGGTGAACGGCGACCCCCGCCACCTCAAGGCGGCCGCCGAGGCCTCGCTGCGGCGGCTCGGCGTCGAGGCGATCGGGCTCTACCAGCTGCACAAGCCCGATCCGGCGGTGCCGTTCGAGGAGTCGGTCGGCGCGCTGCGCGACCTTCTCGACGAGGGCACGATCCGCCTGGCCGGCATCTCCAACACGGACGTCGACCAGATCCGCGCGGCCCACCGGATCCTCGGTGACCGTCTGGTCTCGGTGCAGAACCGGTACTCGCCCGCCGTCCGGGACAGCGAGGCCGAGCTTCGCCTGTGCGCGGAACTGGGGCTGGCGTTCCTGCCGTGGAGCCCGCTGGGCGGCATCTCCCGCAGCTCGCTCGACGGTCCGTCACGGGTCGAGGGCAAGGCCCACCTGGGTGCCTTCCACGCCATCGCCGCCGAACGCGGGGTCAGCCCACAGCAGGTGGCCCTGGCCTGGCTCCTGGCACGGTCCCCGGCCGTGATCCCGATCCCGGGCGCGAGCCGCCCGGAAACGATCCGGGACTCGGCCGCAGCGGCGGACCTGGCCCTGAGCATTCAGGACCTGGCGCGGCTGAACGGCACCCCGTAACAGCAGGACCGGGCGGCTGAGAGACGGGGGATCATCTCAGCCGCCCGGCGATGCCGGACGCCCGGCCCCGGTTCAGGCGGGGCCGGACGTCCGGAGAACGGAGGGGAGGCCGGGCCCCCTTGGGGCCTTCGGCCCCCGGGGGCCGAAGGCCCCAAGGGGCGCGGGGAACTGCGCGACCAGCCGCAGACAACCTGCAGCCCGCCGAGAACAGCACCCCCGAGCTCACATCGGCCCGCCCAGTGGAGCGCCCGGCGGAGCGCTTACGCCTTGGCGAGCTCCTTCTCCCCGCCCTGCCCCGGCACAGCCTCGGCATCGGCGCCGGCATCCGCCGGCCCCCCGTGCCCGTCGTCCAGGAGCGTCTTCTCGTCGAACGGAATGTGACCGGCGAGCACCTCGTCGACGCGCCCGCGGTCGATCTCCTTCGTCCACGTCCCGATCAGCACCGTCGCCACCGCGTTGCCCGCGAAGTTCGTCAGGGCGCGGGCCTCGCTCATGAAGCGGTCGATGCCGACGATGAGGCCGATGCCGTCCACCAGAGCCGGCTTGTGCGACTGGAGGCCACCGGCCAGGGTCGCGAGGCCGGCTCCGGTGACACCCGCGGCGCCCTTGGAGGCGACCAGCAGGAAGAGCAGCAGCGGGATCTGCTCGCCGATCGACATCGGCGTACCCATGGCGTCGGCGATGAACAGGGACGCCATGGTCATGTAGATCATGGTGCCGTCGAGGTTGAAGGAGTAGCCGGTCGGGACGGTGATGCCGACCACCGGCTTGCTGATGCCGAGGTGCTCCATCTTCGCGATGAGGCGCGGCAGCGCCGACTCGGAGGAGGAGGTCGACAGGATCAGCAGGAACTCACGGCCCAGGTACTTGAAGAGCGTGAAGATGTTGAGGCCGGCGACGACCCGCAGCAGCGCGCCGAGCACGATGAAGACGAACAGGAAGCAGGTGACGTAGAAGCCGAGCATCAGCACGGCGAGGCTCTTCAGTGCGTCCACACCGGCGGAACCGGTGACGGCGGCGATGGCGCCGAAGGCACCGATCGGCGCGGCCCACATCACCATGGCGAGGATGCGGAAGACGAGCCGCTGGATGTGCTGCACGCCGCGAAGGATCGGCTCCCCGGCCGAACCCATGGCCTGGAGCGCGAAACCGGCGAGCAGCGCGATGAGCAGCGTCTGAAGGACCGACTCCGAGGTGAAGGCGGACACCATCGTGGTCGGGATGATGCCGAGCAGGAACTCGGTGGTGTCCTTGGCCTCGGCGTCGACCTGCGCGTGACCGGCGTCCTTGATGGCGTCGGTGACCGCGAGTCCGGTGCCGGGCTCCAGGATGTTGCCGACGACCAGACCGATGGCGAGGGCGACCAGCGACATCGCCAGGAAGTAGACGAGCGCGATACCGCCGACGGCGCCGACCTTGGCCGCCTTCCGTACCGAGCCGATGCCCAGGACGATCGTGCAGAAGATGATCGGCGAGATCATCATCTTGATCAGGTTCACGAAGCCGGTACCGATGGGCTTCAGCTCGACCGCGAAGTCGGGCGCGGCCAGACCCACGGCGATACCGAGGGCAACCGCGATGATCACCGCGATGTAGAGGTAGTGCGTGCGGTCCCGTTTGGTTTTGGCGACGGGTGCGGCAGGTGCCTTGTCGGGGGAACTGGCGGCGGCCACGGCTGCCCTCCTTGACGTCTTCGTCGGTATCACCGGCGTGCGGCTCACGTCCGGGGTGGGGGGTTCGCTGATCGGCTGGCGAGCCCCAGGGGGACGGGGTCGTACTCAGCGATGCGGTGACTATCTCCCGTCGTGTGAGGGCGGTCACCCTTCCGTTCATTTAGTTCACCGGGACCGGTCCCGGTGACGCGCGGCCAGGTTCCGCACGGGGGTCGGGCGCAGGGCGGACGCCGACGGAGGCAAGGGCCGACGCCGACGGAAGCACTGACCCGAAGACGGCGCCGTGGAGTGACGTGACGCACATCGACTCACGGCATTCGGGCCGCGGGAACCACTTGTCCACAGGCAGGTCGGCCAAAATCGGCCATGGGGCAGACTGACGACATGCGCTTCCCCGTCCCGCGACCCCGCAGCCTGGCCGGCCAGCTCTTCGCCATGCAGGCCGTGCTGATAGCGGTGCTCGTCGCCGGGTATGCGGTGTTCACGTACGTCAGCGACCGCGGGCAGGCCGAGGACGCGGCGGGGCGGCAGGCCATGGCGGTGGCGCAGTCGATAGCCGACGCCCCGTCCGTGGCGGAGGCGATTCGTACGGCCGATCCGACGGCCGAGCTCCAGCCGTACGCGCTCCGTGTCCAGCGCGATGCCGAGGTCGACTTCGTCACGATCATGAACCCCGAGGGCATCCGCTGGACGCACCCCGACGCGAAGCAGATCGGGCAGCACTTCCGCGGCCACACGGAGCGCGCCCTGCACGGGGAGCCCTTCACGGAGACGTACACCGGCACGCTCGGTCCGTCCGTCCGGGCGGTCGTACCGATCTACGACGGGGGGAACCGGCCCGCACAGATCGTCGGGCTGGTGAGCGCGGGCATCCGGGTCGAGGAGATCAGCAAGCGGGTGCAGGACCAGCTGACGGCCCTGCTCGGGGTGGCCGGGGGTGCGCTGGCGCTGGGGGCGATCGGTACGTACGTGATCAACGCCCGGCTGCGCCGGCACACCCACGGCATGAACGCGTCCGAGCTGAGCCATATGCACGACTACCACCAGGCCGCCCTGCACGCGGTGCGTGAGGGGCTGCTGATGCTGGACGGGCAGTACCGGGTGGCGCTGATCAATGACGGCGGGCGCGAGCTGCTCGGCGTGGCCGGCGATGTGGTGGGGCAGTCGGTCGCGGAGCTCGGCCTGCCGGCCCCGCTGACCGGGGCGCTGCTGGCGTCCGAGCCGCGGGTGGACGAGGTGCACCTCGCGGCGGAACGGGTGCTGGTGGTGAACACGTCGCCGGTGTCGGGCGGTGAGCGCCGCGGCACGGTGGTGACCTTGCGCGATGTCACCGAACTCCAGTCCCTGATGGGCGAGTTGGACTCCGAGCGGGGTTTCACCCAGGCGCTGCGGTCACAGGCGCACGAGGCGGCGAACCGCCTGCACACGGTGGTCTCGCTGATCGAACTGGGACGCGCCGAGGAGGCGGTGGAGTTCGCGACGGCCGAGCTGGAGCTGGCGCAGGCGCTGACGGACCAGGTCGTCGCGGCGGTCAGCGAACCGGTGCTGGCGGCTCTGCTGCTGGGCAAGACGGCACAGGCCAACGAGCGGGGCGTCGAACTCGTCGTCTCGCAGGACAGCCGCCTGGACGACCGCCTGCTGCCGCCGTCCCTTCCGGCCCGGGATCTGGTGACGATCCTCGGCAACCTGATCGACAACGCGGTGGACGCCGCACAGGGCAGCGTGGGGGCGCGAGTGACGGTGACGGCGTACACGCAGGGCGGAGAGCTGGTCCTGCGCGTGTCCGACACGGGGGCCGGGGTGGACCCCGCCCACGCGGAGGCGGTGTTCGAGCGCGGCTTCTCGACGAAGCCGGCGGGGCCGGGCGGCCGGGGCCTGGGACTGGCCCTGGTACGTCAGGCGGTGCAGCGGCACGACGGCGACCTGTCGGTGGCGGAGGCTGCCGGGGGTGGGGCAGAGTTCGAGGCACGGTTGCCGCTGGGCGAGGGGCCCGTGCGGGAGGGGGCGCCGGGAGATGGGGCGGAGCCGGTGCCGGGCGCCGAGCTGCTGCCGGGCGCCGAGCCCCTACTGGACGGCAGGCCCCAGCCGGGCGTGGAGACACTCGGGGACGCCGAACCGCTCCCGGGCGGCGAGACCTTGCCGGGCGCGGAGCCCCAGCCGGCAGACAGGTCCCAGCCGGCAACGGAGCCACTGCTGGACGCCGAGCCCCCACCGGACGGCAGGCCCCAGCCGGGCGTGGAGACACTCGGGGACGCCGAACCGCTCCCGGGCGGCGAGACCTTGCCGGGCGCGGAGCCCCAGCCGGCAGACAGGTCCCAGCCGGCAACGGAGCCACTGCTGGACGCCGAGCCCCCACCGGACGGCAGGCCCCAGCCGGGCGTGGAGACACTCGGGGACGCCGAACCGCTCCCGGGCGGCATGCCCCAGCCGGGGACGGAGCCAACCGGGGACGCCGAGCCCCGGTCGGGGGCGGAGCCCCAACCGAACGGCGGGCACCGGCCAGGCGCCGAGCCCCAGCTGGACGCCGAGCCTGCGCACCAGCCCCATCAGCCCCATCAGCCCCGACGATCTCAGCAATCCCAGCAGTCCGAGCCCCGGCCGGGTTCCGATGGTGCGGTGGTTTCGAGAGGTGACGTATGACGGCGGCGGCCGAGCAGGCGATTCGCGTCCTGGTCGTGGAGGACGATCCGGTCGCGGCGGACGCGCACGTGATGTACGTCGGCCGGGTGCCGGGCTTCGTGGCGGTCGGCAAGGCGCACACCGGTGCGGAGGCACGGCGCGCGCTGGAGCGTACGCCGGTGGATCTGCTGCTGCTGGACCTTCACCTGCCGGATGTGCACGGGCTGCAACTGGCGAGGTCCCTGCGAGCAGCGGGGCACCACGCGGACGTGATCGCGGTGACGTCGGCTCGGGATCTCGCCGTGGTGCGGGAGGGGGTGTCGCTGGGAGTCGTGCAGTACGTACTGAAGCCGTTCACCTTCGCCACGCTCCGGGACCGCCTCGTGCGCTACGCCGAGTTCCATGCGGCGGTCGGCGAGGCCAGCGGACAGGACGAGGTGGACCGGGCCCTGGCCACGCTGCGGGCGCCGGGGCCGGCGGCGTTGCCGAAGGGGTTGAGCGGGCCGACGTTGGAGCGGGTCACCGGGGCTGTGCGGGAGGCCGAGGAGGGGCTCACCGCGGCGGGGGTCGCCGAGGCCGTCGGGATTTCCCGGATCACGGCTCGGCGGTATCTGGAGCACTTGGTGGAGGCGGGGCGGACCGAGCGGGCGCCGGTCTACGGGCAGGTGGGGAGGCCGGAGTTGGTGTATCGATGGGTTCCGGGGGCGGGGTCCGGCCGGTAGAGGCGTGACCGCGGCGCAAGCGGCTTCCCGAAGCACCGTCCAATCCCACGCACACTCATTGACCTGACTAGACCACTCCTCTTAGGTTCACCGGGCAGACAACCCCAGGCCACAACGACGTAGGCCCCAGGAGGTCATGCCCGTGCGCCCCACCGCCCGCCCCGCCCGCCCCGTCCGAGCCCCCCGCCCAACTCGCCCCGCCCTCCCCGCACTCCTCGCCCTCACCCTCGCCGCCGCAGGCACGCTCACCGCCTGTGGCGGGGGATCCGGCAGCGACCCCGACACCCTCAAGGTCTCCTTCAAGCAGTCCACGGACAACTCCATCAAGGTGATGGACACCTACCTCGCGGACATCAAGAAGCAGTTCGAGAAGGCGAACCCGGGCAAGAAAGTCGAGTTCGTGCCGATCAAGGCCCCGGACTCGGAGTACTACACCAAGCTCCAACAGATGCTCCGGTCCCCCAAGACCGCCCCGGACCTGGTCTACGAGGACACGTTCCTCATCAACTCGGACATCACCAGCGGGTACTTGAAGCCGCTCGACCCCTACCTCGCCAAGTGGAAGGACTGGGGCCAGTTCATCGACACGGCGAAGGCGGCGGCCAAGGGGGAGGACGGGAAGACGTACGGCGTCCCGGACGGGACGGACACCCGGGGCCTGTGGTTCAGCAAGGACATCTTCAAGAAGGCCGGCCTGCCCGCCGACTGGCAACCGAAGACCTGGGACGAGGTCCTCGACGCCGCCCGGGCGATCAAGAAGAAGGTCCCGGGTGTCACCCCTCTCAACGTCTACACCGGCAAGCCCGCCGGCGAGGCGGCGACCATGCAGGGCTTCGAGATGCTGCTCTACGGCACGAACGACGGCACCGCGGACCCGCTCTATGACAAGGCGTCCAAGAAGTGGATCGCCGGCAGCCAGGGGTTCAAGGACGCCCTCGCGTTCGTGGAGACGGTGTACAAGGAGAAGCTGGGCCCGGACGTCTCGGACGCCCTCGACCCCAACTTCGGTACCCGCGTGCGTGGTGAACTGCTCCCCGAGGGCAAGCTCGGCATCGACCTCGACGGCTCCTGGCTCCCGCAGGACTGGCTGGAGGGCAGCGGCCACGAATGGCCCGAGTGGTCGCAGAAGCTGGGCCTCGCCCACATGCCCACCCAGAACGGCCAGGCCCCCGGCAAGGTGAGCATGTCCGGCGGCTGGACCTGGTCCATCCCGGCCAAGGCGGGCAACCCCGACCTGGCCTTCGAGTTCGTCAAGACGATGCAGACCAAGGCGAACGCCCAGAAGTGGTACATCGCCAACTCGGGCATCGCGGTGCGCAAGGACGTCGCGGCCGATCCCGCGTACGTCGACGCCCAGCCCGGCATCAAGTTCTTCACCGACCTGGTCGCATCGACGCACTACCGGCCCGCCTACCCGGCGTACCCGAAGGTGTCCACCGCGATCCAGGAGGCGATGGAGGGCGTGACGACGGGTGACGCCTCGGTCGAGGACGCGGCCGAGTCGTACGACGAGGAGCTGAAATCGGCGACGGACGGCCAGGTGATCGAGAAGTGAGTCACCGCTCATGAAGACCGCCACCGGCCCCGGCCTCGCGAAGAGGCCGGGCCGGGCCCCCGCACCGGCCACGCCGGGCGCCCGCCCTCGGCACGTCCCGTTCCTACGGGCGCTGCCACTCACGCCCGCCGTCGTCCTCCTGGTCCTCTTCCTCGCCGGCCCCATCGCCTACTGCGCCTACATCGCCTTCACCGACCTCCAGCTCACCGGCCAGGCCGAGGACTCGTTCGTCGGTTTCGACAACTTCCGTGCGGCGTTCGACGACGAGGCGTTCCGCAACGCGGTCTGGCTGACCCTCGTCTTCACCGTCATCTCCGCCCTGCTCGGCCAGAACACCCTGGGCCTGGCCCTGGCCGCGCTGATGCAGCGCGCGTCGAAGCCCGTACGCACCCTGGTGGGCGCCATCGTCATCACGGCGTGGGTCCTGCCGGAGGTCGTCGCGGGCTTCCTGCTCTACGCCTTCTTCCGCCGCGAGGGCACCCTGAACGCCGTCCTGGACTGGCTCCATCTCCCCACCCAGAACTGGCTGTTCACCCTCCCGATCCTGGCGGTGTCGTTCGCGAACGTCTGGCGCGGCACCGCGTTCTCGATGCTGGTCTACTCGGCGGCACTGAACGAGATACCCAAGGAGATCACCGAGGCGGCGGAGGTCGACGGCGCCGGCGGCTGGCGCCGCATGTGGCACATCACCCTCCCGATGATCCGCCGCTCCATCGGCACCAACCTGATGCTGATCACCCTCCAGACCCTGTCCGTCTTCGGCCTGATCTGGGTGATGACGAGGGGCGGCCCGGGCGGCAAGAGCCAGACGCTGCCGCTGTTCATGTACGAGGAGGCGTTCCAGAAGAGCATGATCGGTTACGGCACGGCGGTCGCCCTCCTGCTGCTGGTGGTGGGCTCGTTGTTCTCCGTGGTCTACCTGCGTCTGCTGCGAACGGAGGTGTGATGCCCTATGCCTCGCACTCTCTCGTCCCGACGCGCCTCTCACCGTCTGGCCGCCGACGCCGGGCTCCTGGTGGTGGCCGCGGCCTTCGTGCTCCCGCTGGCGTGGGTGCTCCTCTCCTCGCTGGACACGAACGCCAACCTCCAGGTGAAGGTCCCGGACGGCGTCACGCTGGACAACTTCGACGCGGTCCTCACCGCGGACATCACCTTCACACCGCTGCTCAACAGCCTGCTGCTGTGCGGCGGGGGCACGGCACTGACCGTCGCGTGCGCGGCGCTCGCCGCCTACCCGCTGTCGCGGTTCCGGTCGCGCTTCAACCGCCCGTTCCTGCTCACGATCCTGTTCGCGACGAGCCTGCCGATCACGGCGATCATGGTGCCGGTGTACGCCCTGTTCGTGCAGGTGAACCTCATCGACACCATGGAAGGGACGATCTTCTTCTTCGCCGCCTCTCAACTGCCGTTCGCCATCTGGCTGATGAAGAACTTCATGGACGGGGTGCCGAAGGAGCTGGAGGAGGCGGCCTGGACGGACGGGGCGTCGTCGCTCCAGTCGTTGCTGCGGGTGGTGCTGCCGCTGATGGGGCCCGGGGTGGCGGTGGTGACGGTGTTCTCGTTCGTGATGATGTGGGGGAACTTCTTCGTCCCGTTCATGCTGCTGCTCACGCCGGACCAGATGCCGGCCGCGGTGAGCATCAATGAGTTCTTCGGGAATCGGGGGACGGTGGTGTACGGGCAGCTGGCGGCATTCTCGATCATCTACTCGACGCCGGTGATTCTGCTCTATGTGCTGGTGGCGAGGCGGCTGGGCGGAGGGTTCGCCCTGGGCGGGGCGGTCAAGGGGTAGGTGAGCGACCCGCGCGGTGAGCGTCGGGAATCAGCCGCCTGCCGTCCATCGCCACGCGGCCGATCCCCACACCGGCGGGCGTACGCACCTTCGACGCCCGCCCGTACGGCCGACGCCCACACCCCGCCCTCCCGCCGCACCGCCACCGGGCGTCCGGAGGTCTGCACCGCACGGCGCCTGCGAATATGCCCACCGAGGTTGCCATTCGTGGAATGCCACCACCCGCCGGAGCCATCACCCGCCCCTCGCCCGCCCACCTCCGGGCGGGCCCGGCTCGGCGTCGAACCCGCCAGTAGCCGTAGCTTCCTACAATCCGTGATCCTGGCCGAACAGACCGTAGTCACCCCACTCCGCCCGCCCTACGTTGTGCCCCGTGCGCCGACCCCAAGCCCAACCGAACCAGCCCCACAACCGCTCCAGCCGCCGTACCCCGCCCACTCCCCCGTTCAACGCCCCCGCCGCCCGCAGACTGCGCGCCGCCCTCAACATGCGGCCCGAGCACGTCGCCTACAGCATGCGAACCTCGTACGGACTCCCCTACGTCACCGAGGACCTCGTCATCGCCTGGGAACGCGAGATCGCGTCCCCGGACAACAGCGAGCTGACCGCTCTGGCGGGCGTGCTGTGGTGCTCGCCCAGTGAACTGCTCGGCAAGCCCCGGACATTGCGCGAACACCGCATCGCCCGTGGCCTCGCCCCCGAGGACGTGGCCCGTACCGTCGGGCACGACATCGGCACCTACCTCCGCATGGAGGAGAGCGACGACTGGCAGGGCACCGACCGTCAGTCCGCCGCCCTCGCCGACGTCCTCGGCCTGACGGTCCCGGACTTCATCACCGTCACCGGCCGTGACGCGAAACTCGCCGCCCTGCTGCGCAGTGCGGTGACGACGCGCTGGCAGGCGTACGTACGCCCCGTCGGGAAGATGGTGCCCCTGGACCGGCGCGTCCTGGAGGACGCCCTTCAGGAGCTGCACCAGAACTACCAGGGGCAGATGACCGCCACGCTCAGCTGGGGCGGGGGCGGCAGTGACTCCAGCGCGGCCGGCCGTGAGTTCCTGGACCGGATCGTGGAGCACTTCTGGAGGACCATCCAAGGGGATGCCCCCTGAGGTCTCAGTGGTCGTACTCGATCGGTACGGCCGGGCTGTGGACCCGGTAGGAGAAGGCCCGACCAGGTCCAGCAGGGCCGACCGCTGTGCCTCGGTGAACCCGGAGGCGGCGAGGCACAGCTGGGCGAGCTGTGGGTTGTCCTGGCCTGCCACGGCCTTCAGGTCGTCCCCGGTGCGAGCAGCAGCCCGGTGCTAGAACACCGACTCCGCCTCGTCCATGCGGTCCTTCGGCACCGTCTTCAGCTCGGTGACCGCCTCCGCCAGCGGCACCATCACGATGTCGGTCCCGCGCAGCGCGGTCATCCTGCCGAAGTGGCCCTGGTGGGCCGCCTCCACCGCGTGCCAGCCGAAGCGGGTGGCGAGGACACGGTCGTACGCCGTCGGCACACCGCCACGCTGGACGTGGCCGAGGATGACCGGCTTGGCCTCCTTGCCGAGGCGGCGCTCCAGTTCGAAGGCCAGCGCCGTGCCGATGCCCTGGAAGCGCTCGTGGCCGAACTGGTCGATCTCGCCCTTGCCGTAATCCATGCTGCCGTCGGCCGGGTGGGCGCCCTCGGCGACACAGATCACCGCGAACTTCTTGCCGCGCGCGAAGCGCTCCTCGACCATCTTGACGAGGAGGGCGGGGTCGAAGGGCCGCTCGGGCAGGCAGATGCCGTGGGCGCCGGCGGCCATGCCGGACTCCAGCGCGATCCAGCCCGCGTGGCGGCCCATGACCTCGACGACCATCACGCGCTGGTGGGACTCCGCCGTGGTCTTCAGGCGGTCCATGGCCTCCGTGGCGACGCCGACCGCCGTGTCGAAGCCGAACGTCCGGTCCGTGGACGAGATGTCGTTGTCGATGGTCTTCGGTACGCCGACCACGGGCAGGCCCGCGTCCGACAGCATGCGGGCCGCCGTCAGCGTGCCCTCGCCGCCGATCGGGATCAGCGCGTCGATGCCGAAGTCGCGGGCGATGTCGGGGGCGCTCTCGCATGCCTCGCGCAGCCGGTCGCGCTCCAGCCGGGACGAGCCCAGGATCGTGCCGCCGCGGGCCAGGATGCCGCTGACCGCCTCCAGGTCGAGGCTGCGGTAGTGGCCGTCCAGCAGGCCCGCGTACCCGTCCTCGAAGCCGATCACCTCGTCGCCGTACTGTGCGACGGCACGGTGCACGACCGACCGGATCACGGCGTTCAGGCCGGGGCAGTCGCCGCCTGCGGTGAGAACTCCGATACGCATCGTGCTGTGTCTCCTGCTCGCTGTTGATACCGGTGAGCCAGTCCGATTGTTTCATGTCCCGAGGGGGATGTCGGGCCCACGAACCTGACGGGCGCCTTATCTACCGGCAAGGGTATTGTCAAGAGGGTTTCGCTCACCCCGGTGGGCGATTTTGTGCAGGCTCCGCCAGACCGCCGACGGACGCTCGACAGACGCAGACAAGCACGAAGACGACGACGAAGACGAAACGGAGAGCACGCGTGACGCGCAGCGTGTACGTGACCGGCATCGACCGCGGCGACGGCCGCCAGATCGTCGAACTGGGAGTGATGGAGCTCCTGACCCGGCAGGTCGACCGGGTGGGGGTGTTCCGGCCGCTGGTCCACCACGTCCCCGACCGCCTGTTCGAGTTGTTGCGCGCCCGCTACCGCCTCTCCCAGGACCCGGCGACGGTCTACGGCATGGATTACCACGAGGCGTCCGCCCTGCAGGCCGAGCGCGGCACGGACGAGCTGGTCTCCACGCTCGTCGACCGCTTCCACGCCGTCGCCCGCGACTACGACGTGGTCCTCGTCCTCGGCACCGACTACGCCGACACCCAGCTCCCGGACGAGCTCTCCCTCAACGCCCGGCTCGCCAACGAGTTCGGCGCGTCCGTGATACCCGTCGTCGGCGGACGCAAGCAGGCCGCCGAGTCGGTGCTCGCCGAGACGCGCAACGCCTTCCGGGCATACGAAAGCCTCGGCTGCGACGTGCTCGCCATGGTCGCCAACCGGGTCGCCCGGGACGACCGGGACGAGATCGCCCAGTCGCTGCGGTCGCGGCTGCCGGTGCCCTGTTACGTCGTCCCGGACGAGCCCGCCCTCGCCGCGCCGACGGTCTGGCAGATCGCCCAGGCCCTGGAGGCGAAGGTCCTGCTCGGCGACGACTCGGGGCTCGCTCGCGACGCCCTGGACTTCGTGTTCGGCGGCGCGATGCTGCCGAACTTCCTCAAGGCCCTGACCCCGGGCTGCCTGGTCGTCACCCCGGGCGACCGCGCCGACCTGGTCGTCGGCTCGCTGGCCGCGCACAGCGCCGGCACCCCGCCGATCGCCGGCCTCCTGCTCACCCTGGACGAGCGCCCCGGCGACGAGATCCTCACCCTCGCCGCCCGCCTCGCCCCGGGCACCCCGGTGCTCTCGGTGCCCGGTTACAGCTTCCCCACCGCCGAGCAGCTCTTCTCCATGGAGGGGAAGTTGAACGCGGCCACCCCGCGCAAGGCGGAGACCGCCCTCGGCCTCTTCGAGCGGTACGTCGACACCGGCGACCTGCTGAAGCGGGTCTCGGCGCCGAGCAGCGACCGGCTCACGCCGATGATGTTCGAGCACAAGCTGCTGGAGCAGGCCCGCTCGGACATGCGTCGCATCGTGCTGCCCGAGGGCACCGAGCCACGCGTCCTGCACGCCGCCGAAGTGCTGCTGCGCCGCAACGTCTGCGACCTCACGCTCCTGGGGCCGGTCGACCGGATCCGCAAGCAGGCCGCCGACCTCGGCATCGACCTGGGCGACACCCAGCTGATCGACCCGGCCACCAGCGAGCTGCGCGACACCTTCGCCGAGCAGTACGCCCAGCTGCGCGCCCACAAGGGCGTCACGGTGGAGCTGGCGTACGACGTCGTCTCCGATGTGAACTACTTCGGCACGCTGATGGTGCAGGAGGGCCTCGCGGACGGCATGGTGTCGGGGTCCGTGCACTCGACCGCCGCGACGATCCGGCCCGGCTTCGAGATCATCAAGACCAATCCCGACGCCGACATCGTCTCGTCCGTGTTCTTCATGTGCCTCGCCGACCGGGTCCTCGTCTACGGCGACTGCGCAGTGAACCCCGACCCGAACGCCGAGCAGCTGGCCGACATCGCCATCCAGTCGGCGGCCACCGCCCAGCGGTTCGGTGTGGAGCCGCGAATCGCGATGCTGTCGTACTCGACGGGTACGTCCGGCTCGGGCGCGGACGTCGACAAGGTGCGCGAGGCGACGGAGCTGGTGCGCGAGCGGCGGCCCGACCTGAAGATCGAGGGGCCGATCCAGTACGACGCCGCGGTCGAGCCGTCGGTCGCGGCCACCAAGCTGCCGGAGTCCGAAGTCGCCGGTCAGGCAAGCGTGTTGATCTTCCCGGACCTCAACACGGGCAACAACACCTACAAGGCCGTGCAGCGCTCGGCCGGCGCGATCGCGGTGGGCCCGGTGCTGCAGGGTCTGCGCAAGCCGGTCAACGACCTGTCCAGGGGCGCCTTGGTCCAGGACATCGTGAACACCGTGGCGATCACCGCCATCCAGGCCCAGTCCTCCGCCCTGTCCTCCAACGAGAAGGCCACCGCCCAGTGACCGCAACCCGCGTCCTCGTCCTCAACTCCGGCTCCTCGTCGGTGAAGTACCAGCTGCTCGACATGCGCGACAGCAGCCGGCTCGCCCTGGGCCTCGTCGAACGCATCGGCGAGGAGACGTCCCGGCTCAAGCACACCCCGCTGGCGAGCGGCGGCGAGACCCGCGAGTGGACCGGGCCCATCGCCGACCACGACGCCGCCCTGAAGGCCGTCTCGGCGGAGCTCGCCAAGGACGGCCTCGGGCTCGACTCGCCCGAGCTGGCCGCGATCGGCCACCGGGTGGTGCACGGCGGCAAGCGGTTCACCGAGCCGACCGTCATCGACGACGCCGTACTCGCCGAGATCGAGCGGCTCATCCCGGTGGCCCCGCTGCACAACCCGGCCAACCTCACCGGCATCCGTACGGCCATGGGTCTGCGCCCCGACCTGCCCCAGGTCGCCGTCTTCGACACCGCGTTCCACACCACGATGCCGGAGTCGGCCGCCCGCTACGCGATCGACGTGGAGACCGCCGACCGGCACCGGATACGCCGGTACGGCTTCCACGGCACCTCGCACGCGTATGTCTCCCGGGCCACGGCGAAGCTGCTGGGCAGGGCGCCCGAGGACGTGAACGTCATCGTGCTGCACCTCGGCAACGGCGCGTCCGCGTCCGCCGTACGGGGCGGCAAGTGCGTGGACACCTCCATGGGGCTGACGCCTTTGGAGGGACTCGTGATGGGTACGCGATCCGGTGACACCGATCCCGCCGTCATCTTCCATTTGGCGCGTGTTGGCGAAATGTCCATTGCGGAAATCGACACTCTTCTCAACAAGAAGAGCGGATTGATCGGCCTGTGCGGCGACAACGACATGCGGGAGATCCGCCGGCGGATCGACGAAGGTGACGAGCGGGCCCAATTGGCCTTCGACATCTACATTCACCGACTGAAGAAGTACATCGGCGCCTATTACGCGGTGCTCGGCAGGGTGGACGCGATCGCGTTCACGGCCGGCGTCGGCGAGAACGCGGCACCGGTGCGGGAAGCCGCCGTGGCGGGCCTGGAACAGCTGGGCCTCGCGGTGGACGCCGAGCTGAACGCCGTGCGCGGTGACGAACCGCGGCTGATCTCGCCCACGGGCGCTCGGGTGGCGGTCGCGGTGGTGCCGACGGATGAAGAACTGGAGATCGCGACGCAGACCTACGCACTGGTCGGGGAGAACACCGTTGAAGCAACGGCCGAGTAACACGGCTGAGCATTACGCAGCTCATTTGTATCTTCCGCCAGACGGAATATTCCGCGGCGAAACAAACCGATAGGATCGTCCCATGCGCCGTTCGAAAATCGTCTGTACTCTCGGCCCCGCGGTCGACTCCCATGAACAGCTCGTCGCGTTGATCGAGGCGGGCATGAATGTGGCCCGCTTCAACTTCAGCCACGGCACGCACGAAGACCACCAGGGGCGGTACGAGCGTCTCCGGGCCGCCGCCCAGGAGACCGGGCGTGCCATCGGTGTGCTCGCCGACCTGCAGGGCCCCAAGATCCGCCTGGAGACCTTCGCCGAGGGCCCGGTCGAGCTGGAGCGCGGTGACGAGTTCGTCATCACGACCGAGGACGTCCCGGGTGACAAGTCCATCTGCGGGACCACCTACAAGGGCCTGCCGGGCGACGTCTCGCGCGGCGACCAGATCCTCATCAACGACGGCAACGTCGAGCTGAAGGTCCTGGACGTCGAGGGCCCGCAGGTGCGGACGATCGTCATCGAGGGCGGCGTCGTCTCCGACCACAAGGGCATCAACCTGCCCGGCGCGGCCGTGAACGTGCCTGCGCTGTCCGAGAAGGACGTCGAGGACCTGCGGTTCGCGCTGCGCATGGGCTGCGACATGGTCGCGCTGTCCTTCGTCCGGGACGCCAACGACGTGCAGGACGTGCACAAGGTCATGGACGAGGTCGGCCGCCGCGTCCCGGTCATCGCCAAGGTGGAGAAGCCGCAGGCGGTGGCGAACATGGAGGACGTCGTGCTGGCGTTCGACGCCGTGATGGTCGCGCGTGGCGACCTGGCCGTCGAGTACCCGCTCGAGAAGGTCCCGATGGTGCAGAAGCGGCTCATCGAGCTGTGCCGCCGCAACGCCAAGCCGGTGATCGTGGCGACCCAGATGATGGAGTCGATGATCACCAACTCCCGTCCGACCCGCGCCGAGGCCTCCGACGTGGCCAACGCGATCCTGGACGGCGCCGACGCGGTCATGCTGTCCGCGGAGTCGAGCGTGGGCGCGTACCCGATCGAGACCGTCAAGACGATGTCGAAGATCGTCACCGCCGCCGAGCAGGAGCTGCTGGCCAAGGGCCTGCAGCCGCTGGTGCCGGGCAAGAAGCCCCGTACGCAGGGTGGTTCGGTGGCCCGTGCCGCCTGCGAGATCGCCGACTTCCTCGGCGGCAAGGGCCTGGTCGCCTTCACCCAGTCCGGCGACACCGCCCGCCGCCTGTGCCGCTACCGCGCGGCCCAGCAGATCATCGCGTTCACCACGGACGAGTCCACCCGCAACCAGATGACCCTCAGCTGGGGCGTCGAGCCGCACGTCGTGCCGTTCGTCAACAGCACCGACGAGATGGTCGACCTGGTGGACCAGGAGATCGTCAAGCTCGGCCTGTTCAACGAGGGCGACATCGTGGTCATCACCGCCGGCTCCCCGCCCGGTGTCCCCGGCACCACCAACATGGTCCGCGTCCACCACCTCGGCGGCCGCCCGCGGGACTGACCGCACGGGCC
Source organism: Streptomyces sp. R11 (assembly GCF_041051905.1). Classification (NCBI taxonomy): domain Bacteria; kingdom Bacillati; phylum Actinomycetota; class Actinomycetes; order Kitasatosporales; family Streptomycetaceae; genus Streptomyces; species Streptomyces sp. R11. Next base: position 6,285,936 of record NZ_CP163432.1, on the reverse strand, counting down.
ACTGTGAGGCCCTGCTACGTCACCGAGGGCGCCCCCTGCGAGCAGGGGGCGCCCTCGTCCATGTGTGCTCAGGGGCCCGCGCCGACCAACAGGGTCAGCTCCGTGTCACCGCGGTCCCGATCGCGCGGACTCAGCGCCTCGTACATCGCCGCCACCTGACGGGGTGCACAGCCGTGGCCCGGTCCTCGCTTGGAGGACCGGGCCACGGCCGGTTGTGCGGCTCCCGAACGGGTCTGTGGGGGCGTCTGCTTCAGGCGCCCGGCTCAGTCGGTCACGAAGTTGTGCAGTCCGGGCACGTGCAGGGTGCCGCCGAACTGGCCGGCCTGGGTGACCTTCACCTTCGTGAAGTAGATCAGCGGGATGTTCAGCGGCGGCGGGTGCTCCGGGTCGAACGTGACCGGGATCAGACCCAGCAGGTTGCCGGAGATGCTCTCGGTGTACATCACCGTCTTGCCGTTGCGGATCGTGGACGTCGAGCCCTCGGCCGCCTGCACGTGGTAGGTCTTGCCGGACTGCTTGTCCTTGACCGTCTGGTGCAGGTCGCCGATGTCGGTGCCGTCGGAGATGACGTACTTCAGCACCTTCTTGGTGGTGCCGTTGGCCGTCTTCACCTTGACGATGCCCTGGTAGTCGGCGCCCTTCAGCAGCAGCGAGCTGGCGTTCAGGAACCACGGGTCGTCGGGCAGCGGCACGGGGTTGTCGACGCCGCCCTCCTCGTCCGTGGCGGCCGGGCAGTTCTCCGGGTCCGTGGTGGAGCTCGCGGACGGGCTCGGCGTGGCGGTGGCCTCGTCGGCCTCCTCCTGGACCGCCTCGGTGGTGTCCTCGGCCGCCTCGGACGCCTTGTCGGTGGCGCCCTCGACGGTGTCCTTCACCGCGTCGGTGGCCTTGTCGGCGGTCTCCTTGACGGGGTCGGACGACTCGGAGGTGTCCTCGCCGGACGTGCCGGAATCGGCGGATCCGGAGGACGCCTCCTCGCTCGCGCTCGCGGAGGGCGTCGGCGTCGGGCTCGCGGACTCCTCGTCCTTCGAACCGCCCGTGAAGATGCCCTCGATGGCATCGCCGATCTCCTCCAGCACGTTGCCGCCGCTCTCGGACGGCGAGGGGGACGCCGTGGCCGAGTCGCCGGACTGGGCCTCGCCCGCCTTGCTCGGCGACGGGGTCGGCGTGGGCTCGGCCGCGTCGTCGGAACCTGAATCCGACGAGGAGGAGTCGCCCGCGGAGTCCGAAGAACCCGACGTGTCCGAGGAGTTGTCCGAGGAGCCCGAGGAGTCCGAGGAGTCCTGGCCGGAGGAGGCCGACGGCGTCGGCTCGGCCGTCTCGTCCTTCTCCGTGGACTCACTGGCGCTGGGGGACGCGGACGCCGAGGCGTCGTCCTCCAGTGCCGCCACACACTCCTTGTACTCGTCCGCGGTAAGGCTGTTGGACGTCGGCTTCGTGGCGTTGTCGCTGTCGGCCTGCGCGAGCGTGGGCGTGAAGCCCATGCCCATGAGGACCGCCGTCGGCATCGCCGCCAGGGCTATCGCCTTGCCGGCCGGCATCTGAAACCTGGTGAACAACGGCTTCTTGGGCGCCGCGTGACGCGGCCCGGTTCTCACACGGGACTTGTCCACCTCAGTCCCGTGGGTCACCTCGTCAGCCGGCACTGTGCCTCCCGTTCGCCCCGTTCGCCGGGCTCGTTCCTGACAGATCGTTCGGCTCGCCCACCACGGGCTTGAGGGTCGTGGTGTCGGGGTCCGCAGCTTCGGGCGCGTCCCCCGCTCCCGTCATCTGCAGCTCCGCCGGCTCCGATTCGGCCGACTGACCCGGCACCCACGACACGGCCATGGCCCCGCCGATGAGGGCGAAGAGGAAGCCGATCAGGAAGCCGCCGAGGTTGGACAGCGGGATGGACACCAGCGCCAGCAGGATCGCCGCGACGCCCGCGAAGGTGCGGACGTGCTTCTGGAACCAGAGAGTGAAGCCCAGGACGACGAGCAGCACACCGATGATCAGGGAGCTGGAACCCCCCGCGGTCTGCATCGCCAGCGTCAGGTGGCCGATCTGGAGGTTCGCGTATGGGAAGTAGGCGATGGGGAGTCCGCCGAGCATGACGAACAGACCGGCCCAGAACGGCCGCGCGCCCCGCCAGGCGCGGAACTGCGTCCTGCGGAGGGTGAACTGGCCGGATACGGCAGGAGTCTCGGCGCTCATGGAAAACAGCTCCCTGCTACGGCTTGCTGTGATGGTGGTGCGGTGGTGGTGAGTTGTGGTGCGTGTGACCGCTTGTGAAGAAAGCGGGCGGAGAGTGGACGGGCGGGGGCGCCATCGGCTCCCCCGCCCGTCAGAGAGTGCTTAGTAGCACTCCTTGACACCCGTCGACAGCGACATCTTCAGACCGCTGAGCTTGAAGGTTCCGGCGGTGGTCGCCCACGCCGTCTGCTTCACGCCGACCAGCGTGGCCTTGTCGGCCTGCTGGGCGAAGCCGAAGGGGTTGGCCTGCTCGCCGCCGCCCTTCATGCCCGGACCCTTGCTGGCGTCCTTGGCGGCCACACCGATGTCGATGTTCTCGAACGTGGCGTCAGCCTCGAGATCAGCGACGTCGATGTAGAGGTTCTTGGCCTCGACCGGCTTGTTCGGGTCCTGGCCGGCCCGCAGGATCAGGCTGACGCTCCCGAGGATCGGGACGTCGGGGGTGACCACGGACTGGCACAGGCTGTTGATCGTCGCGGACTTGAAGCCCGAGACGGCGACGGGGTGAACCGTCTTCTTGCCGGAGAGCGTGTAGCCCTCGTCAAGAGCGCCGTACTGCGAGAAGCCCGTGCCGACCAGCTTGTCGGTCGTGACCTTGAACGACTGCCCCGAAACACTGAACGACGCGGCGAGAGCGCCCTGCGCGAGGGCGACACCTATCGCAGCCGTGGCGGCGACGCTGGGCACCATGACCACAGCGAACCGCTTCCATCTGGTCCCGCCACGCACCTGGGACTCCATATTTCCTCCTTCTCGGACGTACATCTCCTGGCCCTGGCTGCCACTGTCGGCTCGACGGCTCAGCCGGGCAGGGATGGGAGAAGTGCTACGTCCTCGGGAAGGAGAGCGCCTGCACTCGGTGGCGCGAACCGCGCCCGAATCACCGGCGATCACCCCCGAGCGACAACCACTGGTCGCGCCTGACACGCATCACGCACAACCTTGCTGGACAGGCTTCGCCGGGTGGGCGAAGACCCCCCTGTCCAAGAGTCGGCGCCACTGCCGCCGACTCTGCTCGGTGGGGACCCAGGAACTCCCGTGACCCAACCGGCTGTCGGGGTGCGGGAATGGACCGAGCGTGGCCGATCGTGGTGCATTCTCGCCGCCCGCACAAGGGGCTTCGTTACTCGGTAGTAACGGGCGGATAACCGAACAACGACCTGCCGGTCTCGGACAGCGACGCAGGGTGGTTCCGGACGGCCGGACAAGTCCATTAATCACCGGACAGAAACCGACAGAACGACGGCCCTGACTTACCCGCAGTAACTGCGGCCGCGATTACCAAGATTTGGTAAAGCGCGGCCGCTCTGATGCCTTCTCGGCAAAACCCTTCACTCGGGCAACACGCGCCCTCGCGTTTAGTTACTGGTCAGAGCGGGGCCACCGCCCCGCTCGAAGCCCCGGTCAGAAGAGGGCGCGCGCCAGTGCCCTGCGGGCCGCCGCCACGCGCGGGTCCTCGCCGCCCACGACCTCGAAGAGCTCCAGCAGCCGGATCCGTACGGTGTCCCGGTCGTCACCCACCGTGCGCTGCACGGTCTCGATGAGCCGTCCGAAAGCGTCCTCGACATGGCCGCCCACCAGGTCCAGGTCGGCGGCGGCGATCTGTGCCTGCACATCGGCCGGCTTCTCGGCGGCGTCCTTGCGCACCTGCTGGGGGTCGACACCCTGCACGCGCTGCAGCAACTCGGCCTGCGCGAGACCCAGTTTGGCCTCCATGTTGGCCGGGTCCTCGCTCAGCACGTTCTTGTACGCCTGCACGGCACCGCCGAAGTCGCCCGCGTCCAGGGCCTGTACGGCGGCCTCCAGCAACGCGTCGTACGGACCGGCCGGCGCGGCGGGAGCGGCCTGGGCGCTCCCGGGCTGCGCGTCGGGGTCGACGGTGAGGCCGGTCAGGCCGAAGCGCTGCTCGGCGACGGCGACGAGCTGGTCCAGCGTCTCGCGGATCTGCGCCTCACCGGCCGCGCCCTGGAAGAGCGGCAGCGCCTGTCCGGCGACGACGGCGAACACGGCCGGAATCCCCTGCACGCCGAACTGCTGCATCAGCATCTGGTTGGCGTCGACGTCGATCTTGGCGAGCATGAACCGGCCGGCGTACTCGACGGCGAGGCGCTCCAGCAGTGGGCTGAGCTGCTTGCAGGGCTCGCACCACTCGGCCCAGAAGTCGATGACGACGGGCACCTCGGCGGACCGCTGCAGGACGTCCCGCTCGAACCCCGCCTCATCCACATCGATGACGAGGTCGGCCGGCGACACGGCCCCTCCCCCGCCCTGCCGGGCGGCCTCGGCACGCGCCTGCTCCGCCTTCGCCTTGGCCTCCTGGGCCGCCTTCACCGCGGCGAGGTCGACGACTCCGCTCATGGACATGTTCCGTGGCTGCATGCGTCTATCCTCCCCCGTTCCGCCCGCGCATGTGAAAACGGTCCGAAAGCCGGTCCGCCCGCTGCTGTTCGACGCCGGGTCCCCACCTGGCGTCAGTGGTCATCGCTTTCGCTACGACTCGTAGCGTAATGGCAGTGCGGGGTTCCGGAACACCACCAACCCGTGATCTCCCTCACGACCACACAGGAACTGCCCGGATATGGTCATGGGATGCAGAGCCGCACCGCCGCCCCCCGTCCCGGCCGCCCGCGCAGCGCCGCCGCGGACACCGCGATCCTGGCCGCGACGCGCGAGGCTCTGGTCGAACTGGGCTGGTCCAAGCTCACCTTGGGAGACGTGGCAACACGCGCGGGGGTTGCAAAAACGACGCTTTATCGCCGCTGGTCCGGCAAGAACGAGCTGGTGGTCGACGCGGTGGCCGAGCTCTTCGACGAGCTGGAGCTCCCCGACCGCGGCTCCCTGGCCGCCGACATCGAGGGCGTGGTCCTGCAGTTCGCGGCGATTCTGGCCCGCCCGGAGGCCAAGAGCGGGCTGATGGCGGTGGTCGCCGAGTCGACGCGCGACGACGCCCTGCGCGAGCGCATCCGCCAGTCCATCGTCGAGCGCCAGAAGGGCCTGGTCCTGCAGGGGCGCTACCGGGCCCAGGAACGCGGCGAGCTCCCTCCGGAGACGGATGATCCGGAGGAAGCCGCGCGCACCGTGGACCTGATCTTCGACGTGGTGGCGGGTGCGGTGGTGCACCGCACCCTGGTCAGCGCCGAGCCGGCCGACGAGGAGTGGGTGCACGGCTTCACGCGCGTGCTGCTCCTCGGCCTCACCGGCGCCGCGTAGAGCTGTGCGGGGTCAGAACCCCGGCGGCTCCGTGTACACCCCCCACTCGTCCCGCAGCACGCCGCAGATCTCGCCCAGCGTCGCCTCGGCCCTTACCGCGTCCAGCATCGGCTCGATCATGTTGGACCCGTCGCGGGCGGCGGCGATCATCGCGTCGAGCGCGGTGCGTACGGCGGCGTCGTCCCGGGCGTCCCGGCGGGCGCCCAGCACCCGTACCTGCTCGCGCTCCACCTCGTGGCTGACCCGCAGGATCTCCAGGTCGCCGGTGACGGAGCCGGTGTGCGCGTTGACCCCGACGACCCTCTTGTCGCCCTTCTCCAGCGACTGCTGGTACCGGAACGCCGACTCGGCGATCTCCCCGGTGAACCAGCCGTCCTCGATGCCCCGCAGGATCCCGGACGTGATCGGCCCGATGGGATGCCGGCCGTCGGGGTGCGCCCGCAGCCCGCGCTCCCTTATCTGCTCGAAGATCTTCTCGGCGTCGGCCTCGATGCGGTCGGTCAGCTGCTCGACGTACCACGCACCGCCCAGCGGGTCGGCCACGTTGGCGACCCCGGTCTCCTCCATGAGCACCTGCTGGGTGCGCAGGGCGATCTCGGCGGCCTGCTCGGAGGGCAGCGCGAGGGTCTCGTCGAGGGCGTTGGTGTGCAGCGAGTTCGTCCCGCCGAGCACGGCGGCGAGCGCTTCCACGGCCGTACGTACGACGTTGTTGTACGGCTGCTGGGCGGTCAGCGAGACACCGGCGGTCTGCGTGTGGAAGCGCAGCCACTGAGCCTTGTCGCTCTTCGCGCCGTACACGTCGCGCATCCAGCGCGCCCAGATGCGGCGGGCGGCGCGGAACTTGGCGATCTCCTCGAAGAAGTCGAGGTGCGCGTCGAAGAAGAAGGACAGCCCGGGCGCGAACACGTCGACGTCCAGCCCGCGCGAGAGCCCCAGCTCGACGTACCCGAAGCCGTCCGCCAGCGTGTACGCCAGCTCCTGCGCGGCCGTCGCTCCGGCCTCGCGGATGTGGTAGCCGGAGACGGACAGCGGCTTGTAGGCGGGGATGCCGGCCGCGCAGTGCTCCATGAGGTCGCCGATGAGGCGCAGGTGCGGCTCGGGCTGGAAGAGCCACTCCTTCTGCGCGATGTACTCCTTGAAGATGTCGGTCTGCAGCGTGCCGTTGAGCACGGCCGGGTCGACGCCCTGGCGCTCGGCCGCCACCAGGTACATGCAGAAGACGGGAACGGCCGGACCGCTGATGGTCATGGAGGTCGTCACGTCGCCGAGCGGGATGTCCTTGAACAGGACCTCCATGTCGGCGGCCGAGTCGATGGCGACCCCGCAGTGCCCGACCTCGCCCAGCGAGCGCGGGTCGTCGGAGTCGCGGCCCATGAGCGTCGGCATGTCGAAGGCGACCGAGAGACCGCCTCCGCCGTTGCCGAGGATCATCTTGTAGCGCTCGTTGGTCTGCTCGGCGTTCCCGAACCCGGCGAACTGCCGGATGGTCCACGTCCGCCCTCGGTAGCCGGTCGGATACAGCCCGCGCGTGAAGGGGTACTCCCCGGGCCACCCGATCCGCTCGAAGCCCTCGTACCTGTCCCCAGGCCTGGGCCCGTACACCGGCTCCACGGGATCCCCGGAGAGCGTGGTGAAGTCACCGTCGCGCTTGCGCGCGGAGTCGTACCGGGCCTGCCAGCGACGGCGGCCCTCATCGATGGCGTCAGCGTCCATGCTTCGAATTTACTAGGACGTCCAAGTAAATGTCGATGGCAGACCGCCGTACGCATGCGTACGGCGGTGGCGTCAGGCCTTGGCGACAGCCGGGGCCGGGTCGCTGACCAGGGGTTCGACCTCTCGGCTGACCTTGCGCTCGACGAAGAAGGCGGCGAGGGGAATCGTCCCGGAGAGCAGCACCCACAGCAGCTTGCCGAACGACCACTTGGCCTTGGAGCCGAGGTCGAAGGCGAAGACCAGGTAGATGATGTAGAGGAAGCCGTGGACCTGGGAGACGGCGAAGGTGACGTCCTCGCCCATGTCGAAGCCGTACTTGAACACCATGCAGGTGCACAGCACGAGCAGCATCACGGCGGTGACGTAGGCCATCACCCGGTAGCGGGTCAGGACGCTCTTCTTCATGCGTAAGAGCGTAACCAGGCGTTCCGGGAGATCTTGCCGGGGGTCAGCTCTCGTCGAAGTCGTGCGCCGCGATCCTGAGCGGGCGCAGCATCGCGAAGATCTCCGCGCACTCCTCGGCGTCGTACGCCCCGAGGCCGAAGTCCATGGCCATCAGGTCGCGGGTGGCCGCCTCGACGACCTCCCGGCCCTTGTCGGTGATGGAGGCGAGGGTGCCGCGTCCGTCGTTGGGGTTGGGCCGCTTGTCGACCAGACCCGACTTGACCAGCCGGTCGACGGTGTTCGTCACGGATGTGGGATGCACCATGAGCCGCTCGCCGATCTTGGACATCGGCAGTTCCCCGGCCTTGGAGAAGTTGAGCAGCACCAGTGCCTCGTACCGCGCGAACGTCAGCCCGTACGGCTTGACCACCGCGTCCACCTCGGCGAGCAGGATCTGCTGTGCGCGCATGATCGAGGTGATGGCGGCCATGGACGGCACGTTTCCCCAGCGCTGCTTCCAGAGTTCGTCGGCGCGGGCGATGGGGTCGAAGGGAAGACTGAGCGGCTTCGGCACGGCACCGACCTTACCGGCCGGTCACATGCTGGTCAGCCCCGTCTCGCCCTTCGGTCCCCTGCCCTGCCGCCGCTCTACTCGGCCACCAGGTCCCGGACCTGGAAGACCCCCGTCCACCGGTCGTCGTGCAGACAGGCGTTCATCGGCTCGACCAGCGTCTGGTGGTCGGGGTCGGTCCGCCACCGCTTGACGCAGTCCATGCTCTCCCACTCGCTGGTCAGCAGCCATCGAGCGGGATCGTCGAGGGAGCGGCACAACTGTTCGCCGAGGTGCCCGGGCGCACGCGCGGCACGTTCGAGCACGCCCTGATAGGAGTCCACGAAGTCCGCTTCCCGGCCCTCGCGCACATGGAGCAGGCGAATGACCCGCACTCGTTCCATGGTGCTCCCGTCAGGACGGGTCGAGGACGACCGGCAGTTCCGCGAGTCCGCGGAAAGCGGGGAACGGCACGGTCATCCAGCGCGCTTCCTCCGGTGCCACGGCCAGGGCCATGTGCGGGTGCCGCCGGAACAAGGTGGCGAGGGCGAGCTGGATCTCCAGCCGGGCCAGCGGTGCGCCGGCGCAGTAGTGCGGGCCGTAGCCGAAGGCGAGATGCGCGGCCTGGGCGTTCGGGCGCTGGACGTCCAGCTCGTTCGGGTCGGCGAACACCTCCGGGTCACGGTTGGCGCCGGTGATCGAGATCTGGACGAGCGCACCCTTGGGGATGAGCTGGTCGCGGATGACGATGTCCTCCTTCGCCCAGCGGAAGGTGGAGTTCTCCACGGAGCTCTCGAACCGGAAGATCTCCTCGATCGCCGCGGCCAGGGAGGCGTCGTCCCGCAGTGCCAGCCGCTTCTGCTCCGGGCGGCTGAGCAGGTGGTAGACGGTGTTGCCGATCTGGTACGCCGTCGTCTTGTGGCCCGCGAAGAGGAGCACCCACGCCGTCGACACGAGTTCGCTGTCGGTGAGCGCGCCTTCCTGGTCCTTGGCCGTCACGAGCGCGCTCAGCAGGCCCGAGTCCGGCGCCTTCCGCTTTCGCGCGCACAGGTCCACCAGATACTCGCGGAGATTTCCCTCCGCGATTTGCAGCGCCTTTCTCGCCTCCGGTCCGAAACCGGTCTGGGCGACGGTCGCCGACCATTCCTGAGCCTGTTTGCGCTCGTTTTCCGGGACGCCCAGGAGTTCACAGATCACCTGCAGCGGCAGCGGGAAGCAGAACTCCGGGAGCAGATTGAACGGACCCGACGTCGGGCATTGATCCAGCAGCCCGTCGGTGATCTCCTGGATCCGGGTCCGCAGCGATTCCACCCTTTTCGGAGTGAACGTACTGCCGACGATCCTGCGCAGCCTCGTGTGCTTCGGCGGGTCCGAGAACAGCATGTTGTCGTCCAGCGCGATCGACGAGTCACCGAAGATGCGGTGGTAGGCGTCGATGGCGCCGTACATGTCCTTGCTCAGCCGGGGGTCGGCCAGCGCGGCGCGCCCGTCGTCGTACCGCGTGATGAGGTACGTCTCGACGCCGTGCGGCGGCGACAGCGGGCAGACGGGTGCCGATTCCCGCAGCGTGGCGTACACGGGATGCGGGTTGGCGCGGAAGTCCCGGCTGCACGCCGAGGCCGCGGCCGCGGCTTCTTCGGGCGACAGTGCCCCGGATTCCTCGGATGCGAACGCTTGCGTCATGACTGTCCCCGGGTAGGCGTGGATTCCGGCGGTCGGATTCCGTCGGTCAGTGCCACCGTTTCCCGGGCGACACCGCGCCGCAAACAGCACTGCGCCAAATGGGTCGGCTCGCCGGAGGACGTGTGGACCGGAGCCCGAACTGGTAAACATCGTCGACGTGAGCGGACACGAAGCGGAATCTGTACCAGTTCTCATCGTCGGCGGATCCCTTGTGGGTCTTTCCACTTCGGTTTTCCTGGGACGCCTCGGAATTGAGCACATGCTCGTGGAGCGGCATGCCGGGACATCGACGCACCCGCGCGGTCGCGGCAATAATCTCCGCACCATGGAGATTTTCCGGACCGCAGGCCTGGAGTCCCGCATTCGGAAGGCAGCCAGTGTTCTCGCCGGGAACGACGGCATCCTCCAGGTGGACAAGCTCACCGGGACGGAGCGCCGCTGGATCATCGGGGACATCTCCGGCGGCATGGACGTCTCCCGGGTCAGTTCCGCGGACTGGTGCCTGTGCAGTCAGAACGACCTGGAGCCGGTGCTGTTGAGCTACGCCCGCGGGCAGGGCTCCGACATCCGCTTCAGCTCGGAGCTGCTCTCCTTCACGGAGAACGCGGACGGAGTGCAGGCCCGGATCAGGCACCGCGAGACCGGTGAGACCTACACCGTGAACGCCGACTTCCTGGTGGCCGCCGACGGCCCCAGAAGCCCCATCCGCAACCACCTGGGGATCGGCCAGTCGGGGCCGGGCGAGCTGTTCCACAACGTCAGCGTCACGTTCCGCAGCAGGGCGCTGAAGAAGTACGTCGGAGAGAAACGATTCGTCGTCTGCTATGTCACCGACCCCGACGGGGAGGGTGCCCTGCTGCCGGTGGACAACAAGGAGCGCTGGGTGATCCACGTTCCCTGGTATCCCGACCGGGGTGAGGAGCTGGAGGACTTCACCGACGAGAGGCTCGCGGCCCACATCCGCGCCGCCGTCGGCGCGTCGGACATCGACGTCGAGATCACCGGCAAGGCGCCGTGGCACGCGTCGAAGCGGGTCGCGGACAGCTACGGCGAGGGCCGGGTCTTCCTGGCCGGCGACTCGGCCCACGAGATGCCGCCCACCGGGGCGTTCGGCTCCAACACCGGAATCCAGGACGCTCACAACCTCGCCTGGAAGCTGGCCTCGGTGCTGCGCGGCTGGGCCGGCCTGCCGTTGCTCGACTCCTACGAGCAGGAACGGCGGCCCGTCGCCCTCGCGACCGGCACCCGAGCATGCGTCCAGGCGGCCGACGAACAGCACCCTGGATTCAGCCCCGCCGCGGGCCGCAACAACGATCCGGCGGACCTGATGACCGTCGCCCTGTGCTACCGGTACGCGTCGAACGCCGTGGTGGGTGCCCACCCGGAGCAGCCGATCGTCCCCGACACCTTCCAGCTGGGCGGCGAACCGGGCAGCCGTGCGCCGCACATGTGGGTCATGCGAGGCGGCGCCAGGATCTCCACGCTCGATCTGTACGAGCGCTCCTTCGTGCTGCTCGCCGGCTCCGGCGGACAGAAGTGGCGGACCGCGGTGGAGAAGGCCTCCCTGAACCTGGGCGTCCCGGTCGAGGCGTACCTCGTGGGCACGGGACCCGACCACGACCTCGTCCCCGACAGGGACGCCGACTGGGCGGAACTGCACGGCACGGCCGAGGACGGCGCCGTCCTCGTACGCCCGGACGGCTTCGTCGCCTGGCGGGCGGACGCCGCGATGCCGGACGCCGACCGTGTCCTGACGAACGTGCTGCAGACCCTGCTCTGCCGCGACTGAACCCCCATCCCCCTGTGCAACCCACCCCGAGGACGTTGTTATGACCCTTGCCGGACGCATCGACGTCCACCACCACTTCACCGCCCCGGCCTGGCTGGACTGGGCCGAGGAACGGGGTGTCGTCAGCCGCGAGAAGCTGCCCTGGTGGACCCGCTGGGACCTCAACGCGGCGCTGGAGGTCATGGACAAGAACGGCATCGGCACCTCCGTCATGACCGTCGCGATGCTGGGCCGGTTCCGTGAGCGCGCCGAGCGCCAGGAGAGCGCACGCGTCGCGCTGCGGGCGGCGGCAGACGTCGTCGAGTCCAACCCCGCCCGCTTCGCCTTCTTCACGCCCGTCTTCCTCGACGACCTGGAGCTCTCCTCGTGGAGCGTGCGCCACGGTCTCGACGAGCTCGGTGCCATCGGGGTGAGCACACGCACGAGCGTGAACGGCGTCTTCCTGGGCGACGAGTCGCACGACCGGCTCCTGCAGGAGCTGAACGAACGCTCGGCGGTCATCAGCACGCACCCGATGGAGGTGCAGGCCGGCAAGGACGGCGAGGCGGGGCTGCCGGGGATGCCGCCCTTCGTGTGCGACTTCCTGCTGGACACCACCCGCGCGGCGATCAACCTCATCCGCAACGGCACCCTGGACCGCTACCCCAACCTCAGCTTCGTCCTGCCGCACGGCGGTGGCTTCCTCCCCTACATGGCCACCCGTCTCGACCTGTTCGGCGGACGCATCAATCCCCCGATCGAGCCCGGCCGGGTCCGTGACTACCTGCACCGGTTCTACTTCGACACGGCGGGCCCCATGTCGCCGTCCGCCACGCCCACCCTGCTGGCGACGGTGAACCCCGACCGCATCCTCTTCGGCACGGACTGGCCGCCCACCCCCGCCCATGTCATCACCGACAGCGTGACACCCGCGCTGGACGGCGACCCCTTCCTCTCGGAGCAGCAGCTCCAGGGCATCAACCGGGAGAACGCGCTGCGGCTGATGCCGGGGCTCGCCCGTCGGTGACCGGCCGCACCACAAAGCCGCCGCCCGCGCCTGTTCGGCGCGGGCGGCGGCTTTCCCCGTTCAGGTCCGCGAGGTGCGGTCCCTCGGCGTTCAGTCCTTCGACCAGTGGTAGAAGCGCTGCGCCATCGCGTCCTTCGGACTCCGCCAGGTCTGCGGGTCGTACGGGCTGACGAACGCCTCGAGCTTCCTGCTGATGTCGACGAACTCGGGGTGCCCGGCCACCTTCGCGATGGCGGGGCCGGGATCCTGCTCGGCCTCGATGAAGTGCATGTACACATCGCCGAACTGGAACAGCGAACGCTGGGTCACCCCGACGAGGTGCGGGAGTTCGCCGCGGTCGGAGGCCGCGAAGACGCCCGCGATGTCCGAGGCGGACTGCGGGGCCATCCTGGCGACGATCAGTGCGTGGTGCATGCGGCCTCCACACGGTCGCGGATGAGCGCCATCTGGATGGGCGAGTTGCGGTTGATGATGTCCGTCATCCCGGCGTCGTCCACCGGCGCGTCGGGCTTCATGGCGAAGTCCTGCGTCCAGTGCATCCGGGTGCCGGCCGGGGTCTCCTCGTACTCCCACACGATGTTCATGTACTCGAAGGGGCCGGTCTCGACCCTGCGGGCGCGCACGACGAGCTTCTCGCGGTCGGCGACCCGCTCCGACACCCAGCTCCACACCTTGCCGTTCTCGTCGGGGTGCATGGTCAGGCGGAAGGTCACCGTGTCGCCCTCGCGGGACAGCACGTCGCAGGACGCGTACTCGCTGAACAGCTGGGGCCATCGCTCCAGGTCGTTCGTCATGTCCCAGACGAGGTCGACGGGAGCGGCGATGGTGATTTCGTTCTCGGTGTGTCCGGCCACTTCAGGCTCCTGTCGTGAGGCTGCCGTTGACGAGGTCGAGGAAGGCGCGGGGGCTCTTGCAGCGCTCCGCGTCGGTGGGCAGCGCCTGGCCGTGCCGGTTCTCCAGCTCGCCCACGATGCCGAGGAGGCCGAGCGAGTCGAGCCCGAACTCGGAGAAGGGCGTCTCCGCCCGCGCTTCGAGGTCCTGCGGTTCGACGGACACGCCGGCGGCCTGCTTCATCAGCGCGGCCAGCTCGGCGACGGTCACTTGGGTCACTCCGGTGGTCATGAGGGTTCTCCTTGTCGTTCTATGCGGAGGATTCGGGGCCCCGGCGAAGGACCAGCGCCGCGTTGGAGCCCATCAGTCCCCGGCTGAGGACCAGGGCCGTGCGGAGCTCGGCCGGGCGTGCCGTGCCGGTCACCAGGTCGATGTCGTGGCAGATGTCGAAGACGCCCGGCGTCGGCGGTATCTGCCCGTGCTCCATGGCCTGCACCGCGGCCACGATGTCCAGCAGGGGCGCGCCGCAGTACGACCGCCCGATGCCGGTCTTGGGGGCGGTGACCGGCACTCGGGTGCCGTGCCGGCCGAGGGCGTCGGCGAGGGCGAGCGCCTCCGCACGGTCCGCGTCGGGCACGCCCATCGCGTCGGCGAAGACCACGTCGATCTCCTCCGGCGCGCAGCCGGCCTCGTCCAGTGCGCCGCGGATGGCCTGCGCGAGGCCCTCCCGCGACCGGTTCCAGCGCGAGGCGCCTGTGAACGTGGCCGCGTGCCCCGCCACGGTGGCCCGGACGGCCGCCTCCCGGCGCTGCGCCCGGTCCAGGTCCTCCACGATGAGTACGGCACCGCCCTCGGCGGGCACGAAACCGCAGGCCGCCGAGGTGAAGGGACGGTAGGCGCGGGCCGGGTCCTCGACGGTGCTGAGCTCGGGGTAGCCGAGCTGGCAGACCCCCGAGTACGGGGCGAGCGGCGCCTCGGCGGCGCCGACCACGACCACGTCCGTGCCCCGGTGCACCGCCCGCGCGGCGTGCGCGACGGCGTCCAGGCCGCCCGCCTCGTCGCTGGCCACCACCCCGCAGGGGCCCTTGAAGCCCTTGCGGATGGAGATCTGGCCCGTGCTGGCGGCGTAGAACCAGGCGATGGACTGGTAGGGCCCGACGAACCGGGAGCCCTTGCCCCACAGTTTCTGCAGTTCCCGCTGGCCGAACTCGCCGCCGCCGGACCCGGCCGCGGTGACCACACCGACCGAGTACGGCGAGTCGGCGGCGCTGCTGCTGAGCCCCGCGTCCTGCAGGGCGGCGTCGGCGGCGGCCAGTGCGAAGTGGGTGAACTTGTCGGTCTGGACGAGGAAGGTCTCCTCGATCAGCGCCGACGGGTCGAATCCGCGGACCTCTCCGGCGACGCGGAGCGGAAGGTGCTCGCAGCCCTCCCGGGTGACCCGGTCCAGAACGCTCGCGCCCTCCTTGACGGACTTCCAGTAGGTGTCCGCGTTCAGGCCGTTGGGCGCGACCACACCGACTCCGGTGACCGCTGTGCGCCGGGTGCGTTGACCACTCATCGTCGTCTCCTCCCAGTCGGCCCCGTCAGGAGCACCGCGGACTGGAACCCGCCGAAGCCGCTGCCCACGGAGAGCACGTTGTCGAGCCTGCGGGGGCGAGCGGTGCGCGGGACGTAGTCCAGGTCGCACTCGGGGTCCGGGGTCTCGTAGTTCGCCGTCGGCGGTACCACCTGCCGGGCCAGCGCGAGCACACAGGCGACGACCTCGATCGCGCCGATCGCGCCGAGCGAGTGGCCCACCATGGACTTGATCGAGCTCATCGGGGTGTCGTAGGCGTGGGAGCCCAGCGACTTCTTGACCGCGGCGGTCTCGTGCCGGTCGTTCTGGCGGGTGCCCGAGCCGTGCGCGTTGACATAGTCGATCTCGGTGGGGTTCACGCGCGCGTGGTCGAGCGTGTCGTCGATGGCGCGGGCCATCTCCAGTCCCTCACTGGTGAGTCCGGTCATGTGGTACGCGTTGCCGAAGGTGGCGTAGCCGCCGATCTCGCAGTAGATGTGCGCGCCGCGCGCCCGGGCGTGCTCCAGCTCCTCCAGGACGAGTACGGCGGCGCCCTCGCCCATGACGAATCCGTCGCGGTGGGCGTCGAAGGGGCGGGAGGCGTGCTCGGGGTCGTCGTTGTTGGGCGACGTGGCCTTGATGGCGTCGAAGCAGGCCATGGTGATCGGGGAGATCGGCGAATCCGAGGCCCCGGCTATGCAGATGTCGGCGCGGCCCTCCTCGACGGTGTGGAAGGCGTAACCCACCGCGTCGAGTCCGGAGGTGCAGCCGGTGGACACGGTCTGCACCGGGCCCTGGGCGCCGAACCGTTCGGCGACGTCGGCCGCGAGTGTGCTGGGCGAGAACGCCCGGTGCAGCTGCGGCTCGGCGTTGCGGTGGTCGACGTCCCAGCGCTGCCCGTGCTCGCTGACCAGGACGTAGTCGTGCTCCAGCCGGGTCGTGCCGCCCACCGCGCTGCCCAGGGACACGGCCACGCGCCAGGGGTTCTCGGCGGCGAAGTCGACACCGCTGTCGGTGACGGCCTCCTGTGCGGCGACCAGGGCGAACTGTATGTACCGGTCGGCGCGTTCGGCGATACCGGGTTCGAGGCCGTGCGCGAGGGGCTCGAAGTCGCACTCGGCGGCTATCCGGGACCGCAGGCCCTCGGGGTCGAACAGGGTGATGCCGCGGGTCGCCGTACGGCCGTTGGAGAGGAGGTCCCAGAACGCCGGGACGCCGATCCCGCCGGGGGCGACCACACCTATGCCGGTGACCGCCACGCGCCGGGTCACGAGAGCACTCCGGGTCGCTCGGGCTGCCCGCCCTCCTCCTGGACGAGCGGGTACGGCTTGAGGTCGTCGCTGATCTCCGGCGCCTCGGTGTCGACGTGGCCGAGCTTGGGGTTCGGCGCGAGCGGGCCCAGATGGAAGACCATGCGGGCCTCCTCGTCACCGACGTTGCGGAAGCGGTGCCGCATGTCGATGGGGATCATCAGGCCCTGGTCGGAACGGAGGGAAAACGTTTCTCCATCGAGGTCGACCTCCAGCCTCCCCTCTACCACGTAGATGAACTCCTCGGAATACGGGTGGTAGTGCTCGCTGATGCGTTCGCCGGGCCGCATGATGGCCAGGCCCATGAAGCCGCTCGTGGCACCCACCGTGACCGGGGTGAGCAGGGTGCGCAGGTCGCCGCCGCGCTTGCGGTTGGGCTCGATCTCTTTCAGGTCCACGACGCGCGGGCGCATCTTGTCCATGGTCTGTCTCCAGGTCGTTCGGTGGGGTGATGGTCCCTGCGCGGTCAGGACTGCGCAGCCCTGCGGTCGGTGATCAGCGCCATGTCGGCGTGCGTCAGGAGGCGGGTCGCCTCGCGTTGGCCGGTGAACGGACCGGCCACGCCGAGCGCGTCGGTGTCGAGCAGCCGGGCCAGCACGGCGGCCTTCCTCGGGCCATGGATGCCGAGCGCCATGACCGGGTCGGTCTCGGGATCACCCCGTACGTCGATGAGACGGACGACGATGTCCTCGCGCTGGAAGACGGTGCTGCGGTGCACGGGGCCGGCCGGGTCGGCCGCCGCGGTCTCGTCCTGCTTCGAGAGCAACCGGGCCAGCGCCATTCCGCAGCCCTTGCGTGCCGGGTAGTACAGGGCGTGCCGCTTGATGTCGTCCGGCTCCGGGCCGCCGCGGGCCACGTGGTGGACGGGCGGCATGGCGGCGCGGATGAAGAACGTCCGGGCCGACTCGGGGTCGGACAGGTCCCGGTGCTGCTCCAGATGCGGGTTGAGGGCCTCCTCGACGGCCCGCACCTCGGGCTGGCGCGAGACGTGACGCAGGGCCGCCATCAGGTCGCCCTCCACCTCGACTGTGCGGACGACCCGGTTGCCGTGCATGAAGAGGGTGGTGCGGCGCAGCCGCGTGGTGTCGTCGACGCGGGCCTCGGGCGGTGCGTATCCCGCGAGGATCTCCGCGACCTTGGACTCGGAGCCGGGCTTGACGGTGAAGGTCAGAGCGTGGCGGATCACACCGTCGCCCACCCTTACGGCCGTCTGGAGCCCGCCGGCCTTTTCCGGGCGGGCGCCGCCGGTCTCGCGGACGATGCCGTACCGCATCGAGCGGAGCTCACGGACGCAGCTCTGCAGGGGCCGGACCGTCTCGAGATGCTCATCGCTGTTCACCCAGGCGAGGTACGGCGGGGCGGTGGCCCATTCGCTCGTGATGACCCACTGGGACGGGTTCTCCAGGGACTGGCACAGCTGGTCACCGAGGTGACCGGGGACCGACGCGACTCGGTCGCGCATGTGCTCGTAGGCGTCCAGGAACTGTTGCTCGGCACCTTCGTGGAGGTCGACGAGAAGGAGGACTCGCATCCTGGAGCCGTCGAACGCCGACTGGGATGTAAAGGGCGAAGTGGTCATCCGGCAGACCCTTCCTTCGCGGGAGCAAGCGGCGGCCGTCCGTGTCCACCAGCGCGAACGCGGGTTTCGGCCCTGAGCCTTCATCGTGGGTCAGGGCTCTGGGGTCCGCGAGCCATGCGGGCCAAAGGGGGGAACTGGCCGCGCGCGCGTGTCCGCCGGCCGACGCTGCGTCAGGCGGGGGCAGGGGTGGGGGCCAAGAAGGGGGTGTGGGGGCGCAGTTCGTGGAGGCGCGGCTCGCCTCCGGCGGTTGGGCCGGGGTGCCTGCGGCGACCCGTGGCGGTTGGGCCAGGGTGCCTGCGCGACCCGTGGCGGTTGGGCCGGGGTGCCTGCGGCGGCCCGTGGCGCTGAGTGGGGGTTCGCGTGTCGCCTGCGGTGTGTGGTGGGTCGGGGCCGCGCCGGGGGGTGTCCGTCCTCGGACCGGCGGCTGGGGGTCGGGCAGAGAGGTGCCGTTTCTTGACGCCGGCCACTGCGGGCGGAACCCCCCGGCACGTCCCCTTGCCGCCGTACGCGGGTGCGGCGCCGCGGGGGCTTCCCCCGCGGCTAGTCGGCCAAGTGGCGTTCCACCGTTTCCACCTTGGAGGTGAGGCCGTCCGTCACGGTGGGCCTGATGTCGGCCTTGAGGACCAGCGATACGCGCGGGGCCCGTGCCTCCACGGCCGCCACGGCGCGCTTGACGACGTCCATGACCTCGTCCCAGTCGCCCTCGATCGAGGTGAACATCGCGTCGGTGCGATTGGGCAGGCCCGACTCGCGGACCACGCGGACGGCGTCGGCGACGTACTCCCCCACGTCCTCGCCGACGCCGAGCGGCGTCACGGAAAACGCGACGATCATGCGTTGACGATTCCTTCCTTGCGGGCGCGGGTGGCGATCACCGCGCTCTCGGCCTCGCGCTTGAGCTTGCGCTCGGCGAAGAAGCCGCCGGTCGGCAGGACGGAGAGGACGAAGTAGAGCGCGGCGGTCTTCAGCGACCACTTGGCGCGGTTCCAGGCGTCCGCCCAGAAGATCACGTACAGGATGAAGAGAACGCCGTGGATCATGCCCATCACGGGCACCGCGTTGAAGTCCGTGGTCCGCTTCAGCACCGAGCAGACGAGCAGGAGCAGGAACGACACCGCCTCGGGGGCCGAGACGAGGCGGAGGCGGCGGAGGGCGGTGGCGGTCTTGATGTCCACGGGTCACCTTCGGTGGGTTCGGTGGGAGAGACGTCGGTCGGCTCGGATCAGCTTGTGAACACAAGCACAAACTTCACCCATTGTGGCAAACGCCGGCCACCGGGTCGGCATCGGGTGGGTGACAACGTCTGCGCCGCCGGGGAGGCTGGTCCCTGTCGACGGGCGAGGGGGTTCGCGTGCGGTTTCTCTTCTTCATGACTCTGCCGGGCCTCGTGCTGGTGCTCACCGTGCTCGCCTTCCTCGATCAGCTGGCGCTGCGGGCGGGGCGGGCCGGGTGGCTGCCCTGGCGGAACGTCGCGCGGCAGGGGCAGATCTCCGCGACCGGCTTCGAGCAGTTGCACGCGTCCTTATCGCCGGGGAAGCAGAGCGAGTTGGAGGAGCGGCGCAGCGCGCTGGTGATGCGGGACGACGAGGAGGACGGGGCGCCGCCGAGGTCGACCGTCGATCCGGGGAGAGGGACGGCGGCCATACGGCTGCGGCGGGACCGCTGACCGCTCAGGGAGCCATCAGGGGTGAAGTCCGTCTCTGGGATCTGTTGGCGGCAGGCCCCGGCGGCTACCTTCGCTGCGTGGCGATGTTCCGACTGCAAGGCAGCAAGGTGCTCGCCGTCGACATGACCGGCGATGCCGTGAAGGCGAAGAACGGCTCGATGGTCGCGTACGACGGGCAGATGGCCTTCAAGAAGATGAGCGGCGGCGGTGAGGGCATCCGGGGCATGGTGACCCGGCGGCTCACCGGTGAGCAGATGACGGTGATGGAGGTGAAGGGGCATGGGACGTGCTGGTTCGCGGACCGGGCCTCCGAGATCAATCTCGTGAACCTCCAGGGAGACAAGCTGTACGTGGAGTCGAGCAATCTGCTCGCGACCGACGGAGGGCTGCGGACCGGCACGTCCTTCACCGGGATGCGCGGCGCCTCGCAGGGCAACGGGCTCTTCACGACCACTGTCGAGGGGCACGGGCAGGCGGCGATCATGTCGGACGGGCCGGCCGTCGTGCTGCGGGTCAGCTCGCAGTACCCGCTGACCGTCGATCCGGGGGCCTATGTGGCCCACCAGGGGAATCTGCGGCAGTCCTTCCAGTCCGGTGTGACCTTCCGCACCCTCATGGGCGAGGGCGGTGGCGAGGCCTTCCAGATCCGGTTCGAGGGGGACGGGCTGGTGTACGTACAGCCGAGCGAGCGGAACACGATCGCGGGGGATGTCTGAGATGACCTTCCGTGAGATCAACTCCAAGATGGTCGAGGCGACCGTCATGTCGGGGCAGCGGCTGTTCAGTCAGCGCGGGGCGATGCTCGCCTACAAGGGCGAGGTGTCCTTCACCCCCAACACGGCCGGCGGCCAGGGCGGGATCATGTCGATGATCGGGCGCCGGGTGGCGAACGAGGACACTCCGCTGATGACCGTCGAGGGCAACGGCACGGTGCTCTTCGGGCACGGCGGCCACCATGTCCAGGTGATCAACCTCGCCGGCGACACCCTGTGCGTCGAGGCGGACCGCCTCCTCGCCTTCGAGGGCACCCTTCAGCAGGGCACGATGTTCCTGGGCTCGCAGGGCGGGGTCATGGGCATGGTCCGCGGGCAGATCAGCGGGCAGGGGCTGTTCACGACCACCCTCAAGGGGCACGGGGCCGTGGCCGTCATGGCGCACGGGGGCGTCTTCGAGATCCCGATCACCCCGCAGCGGCCCGTCCACGTCGACCCCCAGGCCTACGTCGCCCACCACGGCGACGTACGCAACAAGCTGTCCACGGCCCTGGGCTGGCGCGACATGGTGGGCCGCGGCTCCGGCGAGGCCTTCCAGCTGGAGCTCAGCGGCAATGGTGCGGTGTACGTCCAGGCGTCTGAGGAGAAACTGTGAGTGCCCCCTACGGAACCCCCGGCGGCCCCGCGGTCCTCGACCCGATGACGCTGCCGTCCGACGACAACGTCAACGCCTACACCTTCTGCGTGGAGCTCAAGGGGAGCCAGTGGTTCCTGCAGAAGGGGAAGATGATCGCCTACTACGGCTCGATGGACTTCAACGGGGTCGGGCACGGCCGACTCGACCGACTTGTCCGTACGTCCTTCCATTCGCCACTGCACGCGAGCGACTGGGTCGTGGCGGAGGGCAACGGCAAGATGCTGCTGGCCGACCGGGCCTTCGACGTCAACTCGTACGACCTCGAAGACGGCAATCTGACCATTCGCTCCGGCAACCTGCTCGCTTTTCAGCCAACTCTTGCTCTCAAGCAATCGATCGTGCCGGGTTTTCTGACACTCATCGGAACCGGAAAGTTCGTGGCCGCATCTAACGGTCCGGTGGTGTTCATGGAACCCCCGATCCGGGTGGACCCACAGGCGCTCGTCGGCTGGGCCGACTGCCCCTCCCCGTGCCACCACTACGACCATGGCTACATGACCGGCGTGATGGGCGGTCTACGTGCACTGACAGGCCTCGGCGGGGCCTCCGGAGAGGAGCATCAGTTCGAGTTCGTCGGAGCCGGTACGGTCCTGCTCCAGTCGAGCGAGACCCTCATGGCCGAGCAGGCCACGGGGGCGGTTCCTCCGGAGCCCGGAGTGCCTGGTTCCGGGGGGACGCACACAGGCCCTTCACAACAGGCCGGGGCACCGCGCCTTCCCGGACAGCTGGGAGACCTCCAGCGTCGCTTCGGGCTGTGAGCGGTAGTCTGCGGAGTGTGACATCGAACGTGTGCGCACACGGTCGTGTCACAGAAAACCCTCACTAGTTCGCCTTTCAACTTTTTAGGTAGACTTCATTCATGGAGACCGAGACGGCCACCCGCTGGCTGACCGATGCGGAGCAGTGCGCCTGGCGCACCCACCTGGAGGTCAACAGGCTGTTGACGTACCAGCTCGAGAGAGACCTGCAGCCGTTCGGCCTGACAATGAACGACTACGAGATCCTGGTGAACCTGTCCGAGTCGGAGGACGTACGGATGCGGATGAGCGACCTCGCGTCGGCCACCCTCCAGTCCAAGAGCCGCCTCTCCCACCAGATCACCCGCATGGAGAACGCGAACCTGGTCCGCCGTGAGAACTGCGAGTCCGACCGCCGCGGGCTCTACGCGGTTCTCACCGAACACGGCATGGAGACGATGAAGAAGGTCGCGCCGCACCATGTGGCGTCCGTGCGGAGGCACTTCATCGACCTGCTGTCCACCGACGCCCTGGCGGAGCTCGACAAGGGCCTGAAGCCGATCGCGGAGCACCTGCGCGGGCAGCGCGGACGTCCGTGACACCCGGGTAGGTCCGGACTGACGGACCTAGGCCCTGTCGTTTGGATCAGCTCGGCTGTGAGGGTCGGTTCCTCTTGGCGGACCCGAGCGGGGTCTGGTGCGTGCAGGTGCAAGGCGGCGGAGGGAGTCGACGCGATGGGGGTACCCCCGCTAGAGCGATGTCGGGAGTGGGGGAGTCGGCGACCGACGACAACGCGGCAGATGTGCGTGCCGGGGCCCGCGACGCCGAGATGATCCAAACGACAGGGCCTAGGCGAGCGGCAGGCGGAGTTCGAACAGGGCGCCGCCTGCCGGGGCGTCGCGGACCGTGAGTGTGCCGCCGTGGCGTGCGGCCACGTCCCGGGCGATGGCGAGTCCGAGCCCGGCGCCGCCGTCGTCGCGGGTGCGGGCCTCGTCCAGCCGTACGAACCGCTCGAAGATCCGCTCCCGGTCGGCCTCGGCCACCCCGTCCCCGTCATCGGCCACAGCCGCCACCGCCCAACCCCCGTCCCGCCCGACGGACACGGTGACCGCCTCTCGGGCGTGCCGCTGAGCGTTGTCCAGCAGGTTGCCCAGGACCCGCTCCAACTGCCCTCGCGACCCGGCCACTTCCACGACGTCCGCCTCGACGGTCACGTTCTCCCGGCCCCGCGCCTCCCGCCGCGCCACCTCACCCAGGTCGACCCGTTTGTCGCCGGGCCCCTCCCCCGCGTCCAGGCGGGCGAGCAGCAACAGGTCGGCGGCGAGGCGCTGCAGTCGTACGGTGTCCTCCACCGCGCCCGGCACGTCCAGCAACTCCGGATGGGCGACGCCCACTTCGAGCTGGGTGCGCAGGGACGCGATCGGGCTGCGCAGCTCGTGCGAGGCGTCGGCGACGAACCGGCGCTGGCGCTCCACGGATGTCTCCAGCGCGGCCAGTGTCTCGTTGGTGGTGCGGGCGAGCCTGGCGACCTCGTCGTGCGTGTCCGGCTCCGGCACGCGCCGGGCGAGGTCCTCGGACGCGGTGATCGCGGCCATCTCGCGCCGGATGCCCTCGACCGGGCGCAGTGCGCGCCGGGTGACCAGCCAGGTCACGGCCGCGACGACGCCGAGCAGCAGCGGGAAGCCGATCATCATGACGGTGAGCGCGGTGTTCACGGCGCTCTGCTCGGCCTCCAGCGAGCCGCCTGAGTAGACGGTGAGCGTGCCCCGGTCGTCGGTGTCCACCGGGACGGCGGCAAAGCGGTAGTCGGCGGTGTCGCCGTCGATCGTCGCGGAGCCGTCGGTGAGCTCGCTCACCTCGCCGATCTCCCCGGCGTCCTGGGCGGTGTCGTCGCCCGAATCGTCACCCTTGCCGTCGTCCGTGTCGTCGTCGGCGTCCTCGCCGCCCGAACCGGCGGTGTCGCCCGTGCCCCCCGTGGCGCCCTGGCGCGCCTGCGGCTTCACGGCGTCGGTGCCCGTGCCGCTGATCCGCTCCAGGTCCTCGGTGGCCGCGACGAGCGTGCCCTTCGCGTCGACGACCTGGACCGGGCTGTCGTCGTCGATGTCCAGCCGGTCGTACGGCTTCCCGGCGGTGAGCTGGGCGACGACGTTCTGCGCCGTGCGCTCCGCGTCGTTGCCCGCCTGGTCGATCAGGTTGGACCGCAGCGACAGCAGCACCGCCGCGCCGGCCGCGACCAGCGCCACGGCCACCACGAGGGTGGCGGCGAGTGTGGCCCGTGACCGAACCGAGCCGAAGAGCCGTCTCATCGTTGCGCCTCCAGCCGGTACCCGGCGCCGCGGACCGTCTTGATGAGCCCCGGGCGCAGCTTGCGCCGCAGGGTGCTGACGTACACCTCGACGATGTTCGGATCGCCCTCGTAGGCGAAGTCCCAGACGTGCTCCAGGATCTCGGCCTTGGACACCACCTCCCCGGCCCGCAGCACGAGCTGCTCCAGGACCGAGAACTCCTTGGTGGTGAGGGACACTTCGTCGTCGCCGAGGAAGACCCGGCGGGCGGCGGTGTCGACCTTGAGGTCGCCGTGGACGTGCACGGGCGAGGCCCCGGCGCCCTGTCCGCCGCGCCGCAGCAGCGCCTTGACGCGGGCGACGAGGACGACGTACGAGAACGGCTTGGTGAGGTAGTCGTCGGCGCCGGTGTCCAGCCCCTCGGCCTCGTCGTACTCGCCGTCCTTGGCGGTGAGCATCAGGATCGGCACGTCGTGACCGGCGCCGCGCAGGGCGGCGCAGACGCGGTAGCCGTTCATGCCGGGCAGCATGATGTCGAGGATCACGAGGTCGTACGACCCCTCCGAGGCCCGGTACAGCCCTTCCCGGCCGTCGTGGACGACGTCCACGGCGTATCCCTCGGCTGTCAGGCCCTTGGCGAGCGACAGGGCCAGCCGCTTTTCGTCCTCCACGATCAAGAATCGAAAGGGGTGACGCGAAGCGTCTCGAGCAGGGTGGTGGGTGACGGGCGGGCGCATGCGTACAGCCTGGCAAAGCGAAGCTGAAGATCTCTTCAGGGGGCTTCAGGTTCCCCTCAGCGTCGGTTCGGCAGATTGGTTCCCGTCGAAACCAAGCGACATGAAACGACACCAAGCGTCGTGAATCGTCATGAAACGCAACACTCTGGGAGGGAAACCCCATGAAGCGCAACATCGTCATCGCCACCGTCACCGCCGCGGCTCTGATCGGCGGCGGCACCGTCGCGGCCTACGCGTCGGCTGACGACGGCAACGCGCCCACCCAGCGTCAGACGAACGTCCGGGTCGCCGACGACCGGGACGACGCCGCCGATGACCGCAATGAAGCGGCCGACGACCGGAACGACGCCGCGGACGACCGGGACGACGCGGCCGACGACCGTAACGACGACGCGGACGACCGGAGCGACGATGCCACCGAGGCCCGCGCCTCCAAGATCACGTCCGCCGACGCGATCGCCTCCGCGCTGAAGAACACGCCGGGCACGGCCGTCTCCGCCGACCGGGACGACGACGGCGCCGGCGCCTGGGACGTGAACGTCGTCAAGGGCGACGGCACCGAGTACAGCGTCCAGGTCTCCCCCGACACCGCCAAGGTCGTCGGCGCCCAGCGCGACGACGACGATGACAACGACGGCCGCGAGGACCTCGCCGCGCTGAAGGGCGCGAGCGTGGACGCCCGCGAGGCCGCCGAGGCCGGCGCGGCGAAGGGCACCGTCACCGACGTCGACCTGGACGACGACGGCCCCGCGGCCTGGAGCGTGGAGACCACCAGGGGCGAGTGGAAGGTCGACCTCAAGACGGGCAAGGTCACCCAGGACCACGACGACGACACCGCCCAGGGCAACGGTCAGGACGACCGCGACGGCGACGACGACTGACGTCGGGACGTCAGCGCGTCATACGAGGGGTACGGGGTGTCCCGTGCCCCTTTTCGCGTGCCGAGCCCCGGGCCACGGCCACCGCCGTCACCAGCATCACCGCACCGGTGGCCGCGAAGCACACCCCCGCCGGCAGCCACCCGACGAGCACGCCGGCCGCCGCGGCACCGCCCGTGATGCCCGCGTTGACAGCCGTGTTGACCCAGGCCCCGGCCTGGACGCGAGCCTCGGGCGCGGCGGACTCGTCGGCGATGAGGTACGCGGTGGTGATCAGCGGGGACACGAAGACACCGGCGACGGCGACCGCCACGGCCAGGGTGCCGAGCCCCTGCGCCAGCCCGGCACCGCACAGCGCCAGCCCCAGTCCGGCCGCCTGCACGGACAGCCGTGTCCCGGCGGCCGCCCGCCACTCGACGGCCCCGTTGAGCAGCCCGCCGACGGCGCTTCCGGCGGACAGGGCGGCGAGCACCCAGGCCGCGCTGCCGGCACCGTGGCCGTTCCCCTCCGCGAAGGCCACGACCAGCAGGTCGACCACGCCCAGTGCCAGGCCGACCGCCGCCGCGGCGATCACCGGCCGGCCCAGTCCGCGCAACACCCGCCGCCCGGCCGCGTCCGGCCCCGGCGCGCGCCCGCCCGCCGGCACGGCACGCACCGCGGGCGACGACACGAACCCGGCGGTTCCCACCACCATCAGCGCCGCGCCCACGACGATGCCGGCCGCCGGCGGAGCGAACCCGACGAGCAGGCCCACCAGCAACGGCCCCGAGACGAAGAGCAGTTCCTCCGCGACGGCATCGAGACTGTACGCCCGCTGCATCAGCGCCCGGTCCGGGGCCAGCCGCCCCCACACGGCCCGCATGGTGGGCCCGAGCGGCGGAGTGCAGGCACCGGCGAGGGCGGCGCCGGCAGCGAGGACGAACGGCGAGGCGGCACCGGGACGCCACAGGAGCGCCGCCAGCAGCCCGAGCAGCCCGGCGTGGGCCGCGGCCATCGGCACGAGCGCCCCGCGCGGCCCGTACCGGTCGATGAGTGCCGCCCTCGCGGGCGACAGGAAGACGCTGGTCGCGGAGAACAGCGCCATCACCACGCCCGCCACCGCGTACGACCCGGAGGCCCGGGTCACGGCGAGCATCACGGACAGCGGGGCGATGCCGTACGACAGCCGGCCGATCAGGGCTGCGGCGAAGGTACGGCGGGCGTGGGGGATCCGGAGAACGGCGGCATACGAAGGCCGCACGACGTGCGTGGAAGACACGGGAGTTCCTCGACTCGAGGCGGAAAAGGGGACGCCTTATCGCCGCGCCGGTCACGACCGAGCGGTCGTTCACCGTGCGCGGGCAGGCGTGCCCTATGCCAAGAGGAGGTACATGCGCATCAACCTAGCAGCGGGGGGCGGGAGTTGACCACGGGGAAAGCTCTCGGGCGCTTCGGAGGTCAGGCCCCCGTCAGCCCCTCCACCAGTTCGTCCGCCGCCCGGTACGGGTCCAGCTCGCCGGCGACGATCTTCTCCGCCAGTGCCCCGAGCCTGCGGTCGCCGTGCAGGTCCGCGATGCGTTCGCGCAGGGCGGTGACGGCGATGGTCTCGACCTCGCGGGCCGCGCGAGCACGGCGGCGTTCGGTGAGGACCCCGCGCTCCTCCATCCAGGCGCGGTGCTTCTCCAGGGCCTCCACGACCTCGTCGATGCCCTCGGCGCGGGCGGCGACCGTCTTGACGATCGGCGGGCGCCAGTCGCCGGGGCCGCGGGACTCGCCGAGGCCGAGCATGTGGTTGAGCTCGCGGGCGGTGGCGTCGGCGCCGTCACGGTCGGCCTTGTTGACGACGTACACGTCGCCGATCTCCAGGATGCCCGCCTTGGCCGCCTGGATGCCGTCACCCATGCCCGGGGCCAGCAGGACGACGCTCGTGTCCGCCTGGGAGGCGATCTCCACCTCCGACTGGCCGACCCCGACCGTCTCGACGAGCACCACGTCGCAGCCCGCGGCGTCCAGGACGCGGATCGCCTGCGGGGCGGCCCAGGCGAGGCCGCCCAGGTGGCCGCGCGTCGCCATCGAGCGGATGTAGACGCCGGGGTCGGAGGCGTGGTCCGACATCCGGACCCGGTCGCCGAGCAGCGCGCCGCCCGAGAAGGGCGAGGACGGGTCGACGGCCAGGACGCCGACCCGCTTGCCCTGCTTGCGGTACGCCGTCACGAGCGCCGACGTGGATGTCGACTTGCCGACTCCGGGCGAACCCGTGAGACCGACGACATACGCGTTGCCCGTGAGCGGCGCCAGCGCCTCCATGACCTCCCTGAGTTGCGGGGACGCCCCCTCCACCAAGGAGATCAGCCGGGCCACGGCCCGCGGCCGGCCCTCCCTCGCCTGGGCGACGAGTGTGGAGACGTCCTGCATCACTGCTCCGTTCAGAAAGGAAACGTACGAGGTCTCAGGCCTTTGGTACCCGCACGATCAGCGCGTCACCCTGGCCGCCACCGCCGCACAGGGCCGCCGCGCCGACGCCGCCGCCCCGCCGCTTGAGCTCCAGGGCCAGGTGCAGGACGAGCCGCGCACCCGACATACCGATCGGGTGACCCAGGGCGATGGCTCCGCCGTTGACGTTCACCCTTTCCGATGACACCCCGAGGTCCTTCATTGACTGCACCGCAACGGCGGCGAAGGCCTCGTTGATCTCGATCAGGTCGAGGTCGGCGACCTCCAGGCCCTCCTTCTTCAGGGCGTGCTGGATGGCGTTCGAGGGCTGGGACTGGAGCGAGTTGTCCGGGCCCGCCACATTGCCGTGGGCGCCGATCTCGGCGATCCAGTCCAGGCCGAGCTCCAGTGCCTTGGCCTTGCTCATGACGACGACCGCGGCGGCGCCGTCGGAGATCTGCGAGGCCGAGCCCGCCGTGATCGTGCCGTCCTTGGAGAAGGCGGGGCGCAGTTTGCCCAGGGACTCCGCCGTGGTGTCGCCGCGGATGCCCTCGTCCTTGCTGAAGAGGACCGGGTCGCCCTTGCGCTGCGGGATCTCGACCGGGGTGATCTCGGCCTCGAACAGGCCGTTCTTCTGCGCGGCGGCGGCGCGCTGGTGGGACTGGGCGGCGATCTCGTCCTGCGCGGGGCGCTGGATGCCGAGGCGGGTGTTGTGCTTCTCCGTGGACTCGCCCATGGCGATGCCCTCGAAGGAGTCGGTCAGACCGTCGTACGCCATCGAGTCGAGCATCTCGATCGCGCCGTACTTGAAGCCCTCGCGGGACTTCGGCAGCAGGTGGGGGGCGTTGGTCATGGACTCCTGACCGCCCGCGACGATCACGTCGAACTCGCCGGCGCGGATCAGCTGGTCCGCGAGCGCGATCGCGTCGAGGCCCGACAGGCACACCTTGTTGATGGTGAGAGCCGGGACGTTCATCGGGATGCCGGCCTTGACCGCGGCCTGGCGCGCCGGGATCTGCCCCGCCCCGGCCTGCAGGACCTGGCCCATGATCACGTACTGCACCTGGTCGCCGCCGATCCCCGCACGGTCGAGGGCGGCCTTGATCGCGAAGCCACCGAGGTCGGCTCCCGAGAAGGACTTCAGCGAGCCCAGCAACCGCCCCATGGGCGTACGGGCGCCCGCGACGATCACCGAGGTACTGCTGTTCGTTCCAGACATGAGGTGCGATCCCCTTCCGGCTGCACTGCCGAGGAGTGAACGAGGGTTTACTTCGAATGTACTGATGGCACTCCGTGCCGTCACCGGGCCGTCGGTGTGATCGCTGGCACGTTGCGTAACCATCGCCGTCGCGCTGCACTGAATTCCATGCTGACGCGAATCGACCACATCGGGATCGCCTGTTTCGACCTGGACAAGACCGTGGAGTTCTACCGGGCCACCTACGGCTTCGAGGTGTTCCACTCCGAGGTCAACGAGGAGCAGGGCGTCCGCGAGGCCATGCTCAAGATCAACGACACCTCCGACGGCGGCGCCTCCTACCTGCAGCTTCTCGAACCCACCCGCCCGGACTCCACCGTCGCCAAGTGGCTCGACAAGAACGGCGAGGGTGTCCACCACATCGCTTTCGGTACGGCGGATGTGGACGGCGACGCCGCCGACATCAAGGGCAAGGGCGTACGCGTTCTGTACGAAGAGCCCCGGCGCGGCTCCATGGGGTCACGAATCACCTTCCTGCACCCGAAGGATTGCCACGGCGTACTGACAGAACTGGTCACTTCGGCGCCTGTTGAGTCACCTGAGCACTGACCCTCGTACATATGGGCCGGTAGGGTTGGGGGCGGTCGCCGCTCAGTCCAGGGCGACCCGGCCCTGCCTTTTGACGGCGGGACCGAGCCGGGGTCCGGGTTTCGGGGGGCGAGGGTGGGGCAACAGCCCGTGCTCCGCCGTTGATCTGACACCATTCCCCGGGGGCCCCGTTCGGCGGATGGACGGTGCTCGTATGGAGAGACTTGCGACCAGGGGACGGATGGGACCGCGCAGTGCGGGGCTACGAACGCCAGGAGCGAGAGCCGGCGGCTGACGTCGACCACCTCTCTCGGTTCGAGGCCGAGATGGATCGGCTGAAGACCGAGCGGGAAAAGGCGATCCAGCACGCCGAGGACCTCGGCTACCAGGTCGAGGTGCTGCGCGCCAAGCTGCACGAGGCGCGGCGGACCATCATGTCCCGGCCCGCCTTCGACGGCGGGGACATCGGCTATCAGGCCGAGCAGTTGCTGCGCAACGCCCAGGTCCAGGCGGACCAGCTGCGCCAGGAGGCCGAGCGGGAGCTCAGCCAGGCCCGGGCACAGACTCAGCGCATCCTCCAGGAGCACGCGGAGAACGCGGCACGGTTGCAGGCCGAGCTGCACCAGGAGGCGGTCACGCGCCGCCAGCAGCTGGACCAGGAGCTGGCCGAGCGCAGGCAGACCGTCGAGTCGCACGTCAACGAGAACGTGGCGTGGGCGGAGCAGCTGCGCGCCCGCAGCGAGTCCCAGGCCCGCCGGCTCCTGGACGAGTCGCGTGCCGAGGCCGAGCAGGCCATGTCGGCCGCGCGTGCCGAGGCCGAGCGGCTCACCAGCGAGGCCCGCCAGCGCCTCACGGGCGCGGCCGAGGAAGCCCGCGCCGAGGCCGAGCAGATCCTGCTCCGGGCCCGTACGGACGCCGAGCGGCTGCTGAACGCCGCGTCCACTCAGGCTCAGGAGGCCACCGACCACGCCGAGCAGCTGCGCAGTTCCACGGCGTCCGAGTCGGACAGTGCCCGCCGCCAGGCGATCGAGCTCAGCCGGGCCGCCGAGCAGCGTATGGCGGAGGCCGAGGAGGCGCTGCGCAAGGCGCAGTCCGAGGCCGAGAAGCTGGTCGCCGAGGCCACCACGGCCGCCGAGAAGGCCCTGTCGAGCGCCGAATCGGCCAACGAACAGCGCATGCGTACGGCCAAGGAGCAGGTCGCCCGGCTGGTCAGCGAGGCCACCAAGGAGGCCGAGAGCACCAAGTCGGACGCAGAGCAGGTCGTCGCCGACGCCCGCGCCGAGGCCGAGAAGATCGTCGCCGAGGCCGTCGAGAAGGCCCGCACGATCACCGCCGAGGAGAGTGCGACCCAGCTGTCGAAGGCGGCCAAGACCGCCGAGGACGTCCTCAACAAGGCGCAGGAGGACGCTCAGAACACCACCAAGGCCGCGGCCGAGGAGGCCGAGCGGATCCGCACGGAGGCCGAGGCCGAGGCGGACCGGCTGCGGGCCGAGGCGCACGACATCGCCGAGCAGCTCAAGGGCTCGGCGAAGGACGACACCAAGGAGTACCGCGCCAAGACCGTCGAGCTCCAGGAGGAGGCCCGACGGCTGCGCGGCGAGGCCGAGCAGCTGCGCTCCGAGGCGGTCGCCGAGGGCGAGAAGATCCGCGCGGAGGCCCGCAAGGAGGCCGTCCAGCAGATCGAGGAGGCGGCCAAGACCGCCGAGGAGCTGCTGTCCAAGGCCAGGCAGGACGCGGACGAGCTGCGCCAGAAGGCCACCACGGACAGCGAGAAGGTCCGCACGGAGGCCATCGAGCGGGCGACGACGCTGCGCCGGCAGGCCGAGGAGACCCTCCAGCGCACCCGCCAGGAGGCCGAACGGCACCGTGACGAGGTCGTCGAGCAGGCCGAGGGAATCAAGGCCGACGCCGAGCAGGCCGCCCGTGAGCTGCGCGAGGAGACCGAGCGCCGCGTCGAGGCCCGCCGGGCCGAGGCCGCCGAGGAGCTGACGCGCCTTCACGCCGACGCCGAGCAGCGGCTCGCGGCGGCCGAGGAGGCGCTCACCGACGCCCGTGAGGAGGCCGCGCGCATCCGGCGCGAGGCCGGCGAGGAGACCGACCGGCTGCGCACCGAGGCGGCGGAGCGGATCCGCACGCTCCAGCAGCAGGCCGAAGAGGAGGCCGACCGGCTGCGCAACGAGGCCGCGTCGGACGCGTCCGCGTCCCGGGCCGAGGGCGAGGCCGTCGCCGTACGCCTCAGGTCGGAGGCCGCGGCCGAGGCCGAGCGGCTGAAGTCGGAGGCGCAGGACACCGCCGACCGGGTCCGTGCGGAGGCGCAGGCCGCCGCCGAGCGGCTCGGCACCGAGGCGTCCGAGACGCTGGCCGCCGCCCAGGAGGAGGCGACCCGGCGCCGCCGCGAGGCCGAGGAACTCCTCGGTTCCGCCCGCCAGGAGGCCGACCAGGAGCGCGAGCGGGCCCGCGAGCAGAGCGAGGAGCTGCTGGCTGTAGCGCGGGGCCGGGTGGAGGAGGCACAGACCGAGGCGGTGCGGCTGGTCGAGGAGGCCGACCGGCGCGCCACCGAGATGGTCTCCGCGGCCGAGCAGCACGCCCAGCAGGTCCGCGACGCCGTGTCCGGGCTGCACGAGCAGGCGCAGGAGGAGATCAGCGGCCTGCGCAGCGCCGCCGAGCACGCGGCGGACCGTACCCGCCGGGAGGCCGAGGAGGAGGCGGACCGGGTCCGCGCCGACGCCTACGCCGAGCGGGAACGGGCCAGCGAGGACGCGAGCCGCGTCCGGCGCGAGGCGAACGAGGAGGCGGCCGCCGCCAAGTCCCTCGCCGAGCGAACCGTCGGGGAGGCCATCGCCGAGGCGGAGCGGCTGCGGTCGGACGCGGCCGAGCACGCGCAGCGGATCCGCACCGAGGCCTCCGACAAGATCGCCGAGGCCGAGCAGGCCGCGTCCCGCACCCGGGCGGACGCCCGCGACGACGCCAACCGGATCCGTTCGGACGCGGCGACGCAGGCGGACACCCTCATCACGGAGGCGCGTTCCGAGGCGGAGCGGCTCCAGTCGGAAACCGTCGCGGAGGCCGACCGGGTGCGCACCGAGGCGCTCGCCAAGGCCGAGAAGCTGGTCGGCGACGCCACGTCGGACGCGGAGCGGCTGCGCGCCGAGGCCGCCGAGACGGTGGGGTCGGCCCAGCAGCACGCGGAGCGGACCCGCAGCGAGTCCGAGCGCGTCAAGGCCGAGGCGGCCGCGGAGGCCGAGCGGCTCGTGTCCGCCGCCCGCGAGGAGGCCGAGCGCACCCTCGACGAGGCCCGCAAGGACGCGGGCAAGCGGCGCCAGGACGCGGCCGAGCAGGTCGACAAGCTCATCACGGAGACCACCGCCGAGGCGGACAAGCTGCTCACCGAGGCGCAGCAGCAGGCGCACAAGACGACCGCGGACGCCGAGGCGCAGGCCGACACGATGGTGGGCGCCGCCCGCAAGGAGGCCGAGCGGCTGGTCTCCGAGGCGACGGTGGAGGGCAACTCGCGGGTGGAGAAGTCCCGTACGGACGCGGACGAGCTGCTCGTCGGCGCGCGCCGGGACGCCACCTCGATAAGGGAGCGCGCCGAGGAGCTGCGCGACCGCATCACGAACGAGATCGAGGAGCTGCACGAGCGGGCCCGCCGCGAGGCCTCCGAGACGATGAAGTCGACCGGCGACCGGTGCGACGCCCTCATCAAGGCCGCCGAGGAGCAGCTGTCCAAGGCGCAGGCGAAGGCCAAGGAACTGGTCTCGGAGGCCAACTCCGAGGCGGGCAAGGTCCGCATCGCCGCCGTGAAGAAGGCCGAGGGCCTGCTGAAGGAGGCCGAGCAGAAGCGGTCGTCGCTGATCAAGGAGGCCGAGGAGCTCAAGGCCGAGGCGATCCGCGAGGCCAAGCGCACGGTCGAGGAGGGCAAGCGCGAGCTGGAGGTCCTCGTCCGGCGCCGGGAGGACATCAACGCCGAAATCTCCCGCGTCCAGGACGTCCTGGAGGCGTTGGAGTCCTTCGAGACACCGGGCGGCGGCAAGGACAACGGGGTCAAGGCCGGTGCGACGGTCGGCGCCCCTCGATCGGGTGGCAAGTCGTCAGACAGCTAGCGGGGCGAGCGGGTTCCGGTGTCTCCTGGGGCCTTTGACCAAGTTTTTGGCAAGCCGTCCGGCGGTTAGCCACTCAAAAGGGGTCTCATTCTCCAGATCAAACACGTATCCGCTCGATGACACACCGCTTCGGCCCCTAGGATTCCACTTATCACCTCACCGGTCTCATTCGACAGGAACCCCATGAGCGACACTTCCCCCTACGGCTTCGAGCTTGTGCGGCGTGGGTACGACCGCGCGCAGGTGGACGAACGCATCTCGAAGCTCGTCTCCGACCGCGACAGCGCTCTGGCCCGCATCACCGCTCTGGAAAAGCGCATCGAGGAGCTCCACCTCGAGACGCAGAACGCCCAGGCCCAGGTAAGCGACGCCGAGCCGTCGTACGCCGGTCTCGGCGCGCGTGTCGAGAAGATCCTCCGCCTCGCCGAGGAAGAGGCCAAGGATCTGCGCGAGGAGGCGCGCCGCGCCGCCGAGCAGCACCGCGAGCTCGCCGAGTCGGCGGCCCAGCAGGTCCGCAACGACGCAGAATCGTTCGCTGCTGAGCGCAAGTCCAAGGCGGAGGACGAGGGCGTCCGCATCGTCGAGAAGGCCAAGAGTGACGCCTCGCAGCTGCGTGCCGAGGCCCAGAAGGACGCGCAGTCCAAGCGCGAGGAGGCCGACGCCCTCTTCGAGGAGACCCGCGCCAAGGCCGCGCAGGCCGCCGCCGACTTCGAGACGAACCTCGCCAAGCGCCGCGAGCAGTCCGAGCGCGACCTGGCGTCCCGCCAGCAGAAGGCGGAGAAGCGCCTCGCGGAGATCGAGCACCGCGCGGAGCAGCTGCGTCTGGAGGCCGAGAAGCTGCGCACGGACGCCGAGCGCCGGGCCCGCCAGACGGTGGAGACGGCTCAGCGTCAGGCCGAGGACATCGTGGCCGACGCCAACGCCAAGGCCGACCGCATCCGTTCGGAATCCGAGCGCGAGCTCGCGGCCCTCACCAACCGCCGCGACAGCATCAACGCTCAGCTGACGAACGTCCGCGAGATGCTGGCGACCCTCACGGGCGCCGCGGTGGCCGCCGCCGGCACCCCGGCCGAGGACGAGCCGATCTCCCGCGGTGTTCCGGCGCAGCAGACCCGGTAACCGTTCGGCGTACGTCGTCTGAACATCTGTGAAGCCCCTTGCCACTCGGGTGGCAGGGGGCTTTGCGGCGTTTTAGCGTGGTCGGCATGATCGAGCTCGAGGGGCTGACGAAGCGGTACGGCGAGAAGGTGGCGGTCAACAACCTCACCTTCACCGTCAGACCCGGCATCGTCACCGGGTTCCTCGGCCCCAACGGCGCCGGGAAGTCCACGACCATGCGGATGATCCTGGGCCTCGACTACCCCACCGCCGGCGGCGTCCGTATCGACGGCAAGCGCTACGACCAGCTCAAGGACCCGCTGACGTACATCGGCGCCCTTCTTGAGGCCAAGGCCTGGCACGGCGGGCGCAGCGCCTACAACCACCTGCTGTGCCTCGCCCAGAGCAACGGCATCCCGAGGAGCCGGGTGCGCGAGGTGCTGGACACGGTCGGGCTGACGGCGGTCGCGCGCAAGAAGACCAAGGGCTTCTCCATGGGCATGGGGCAGCGGCTCGGTATCGCGGGCGCGCTGCTCGGCGATCCGCGGATTTTGATGTTCGACGAGCCGGTCAACGGGCTCGATCCCGAGGGCATCCACTGGATCCGGAACCTGATGAAGTCCCTGGCCGCCCAGGGACGGACGGTGTTCGTCTCCAGTCACCTGATGAGCGAGATGGCCCTGACCGCCGACCACCTCGTCGTCATCGGTCAGGGACGGCTGCTGGCCGACACGTCCATGGCCGACTTCATCGAGCGCAACTCACGGTCGTACGTCCGGATCCGCACCCCGCAGCGGGAGCGGCTGCTCGACGTCCTGCCCACGGCCGGGATCACGGCCGTGCAGACGGGTGACGGCTCGCTCGAAGTGGATGGCAGCAAGGCCGAGCAGATCGGCGAGCTGGCGGCGCGGCACGGGATCGTGCTGCACGAGCTGAGCCCGCAGCAAGCCTCCCTGGAAGAGGCGTTCATGCAACTCACCGCGGAGTCGGTGGAGTACCACGCGCACACCGGCGCGCCGCTGCCCCCCGAGCCGCAACCGCAGTGGGGCGACGACTGGAGGAGGAGCTGAGCATGGCAGCCACGCAGGTCGTCCGCTCCGAATGGACCAAGATCCGGTCCGTGGCCTCCACCATGTGGACGCTGTCCCTCGCCGTGGTCGTCACCATCGCCCTCGGGATGCTGATCTCGGGCCTGTCGAACAGCGAGTTCGACAACATGAGCGAGCGGGACAGGCTCTCCTTCGATCCGACCTTCATCAGCTTCGCCGGGATGACACTCGGTCAGCTCGCGCTGATCGTGTTCGGCGTGCTCGTCGTCTCGAACGAGTACAGCACCGGCATGATCCGCACCTCGCTGGCCGCGGTGCCACGGCGCGGGACCTTTCTGGCCAGCAAGATCGCCGTGGCGACCGGCCTCGCGCTGATCGTCGGCCTGGCCACCAGCTTCGTCACCTTCTTCCTGGGGCAGGCGATGCTCGGCGACCACCGGGCGGAGATCGGCGACCCGGGCGTGCTGCGCGCGGTGATCGGCGGCGGGCTCTACATGACTCTCATCGCGATGTTCTCGATGGGCGTCGCCGCGATGCTGCGCTCGCCGATGCTGTCGCTGGGCATCCTGATGCCGTTCTTCTTCCTGGTCTCCAACATCCTCGGAAACGTCTCGGCCACCGAAAAGATCGGCCAGTACCTGCCGGACCAGGCCGGGAGCAGGATCATGCAGGTGGTCACCCCGATCGACGACGACAAGCCGTACGGCCCCTGGGGAGGGCTCGGGATCATGGTGCTGTGGGTGATCGCGGCGCTCGTGGGCGGTTACATCACGCTGAAGAAACGGGACGCGTAGGGTCACGGTTGGCATGAGGTTTTACTTGCTCTTGGATGGAACCGTCAGCGCCTCGGTATCCTCCTAACCCTTACGGGGGGCGTGTGCCCCGCTGTCCTGAACCTTTCGATGGGTGCGGAGCATGATCGAGGCAGTCGGCCTGACCAAGCGCTACGGCGACAAGACCGCTGTGTACAACCTGTCCTTCCAGGTGCGGCCCGGAGCCGTCACCGGCTTCCTGGGCCCCAACGGCTCGGGCAAGTCGACGACGATGCGGATGATCCTCGGCCTGGACAATCCGACGGCGGGGCACGTCACGATCGGCGGCTACCCGTACCGCAGGCTGCCCAACGCCCCCCGCCAGGTCGGCGCGCTGCTGGATGCCAAGGCGGTGCACGGCGGCCGGGCCGCCCGCAACCATCTGCTGTCGCTCGCCCAGCTGTCCGGCATCCCGCCCCGGCGCGTGGACGAGGTACTGGGCGTGGTCGGCCTCCAGGACGTGGCCAGGCGACGCTCCAAGGGCTTCTCGCTCGGCATGGGCCAGCGCCTCGGCATCGCCGCCGCGCTGCTCGGCGACCCTCAGGTGCTGCTGTTCGACGAGCCGGTCAACGGCCTCGACCCCGAGGGCATCCTCTGGGTGCGGAACCTGATGAAGTCGCTGGCGGCCGAGGGCCGGACCGTCTTCGTCTCCTCGCACCTGATGAGCGAGATGGCGCTGACCGCCGACCACCTGATCGTCATCGGGCGCGGACAGCTGCTGGCCGACATGAGCGTCAAGGACTTCATCGCGGCGAACTCCGCCGGCTTCGCCCGGGTCCGTACGCCCGACACCGAGCCGCAGCTGCGCGAGAAGCTGGCCGGCGCGCTCACCGAGGCGGGCGGGCACGTACTGCCCGAGCAGGACGGCGCGCTCAGGGTGACCGGGCTGCCGCTGCCCCGCATCAGCGACATCGCGCACGGCACCGACGTACGGCTGTGGGAGCTGTCGCCGCACCAGGCCTCGCTGGAGGAGGCGTACATGCGGATGACGCAGGGCGCCGTCGACTACCGCTCGACCGTCGACCAGAAGACCGGGCTCCAGCAGCCGCTGCCGCCCGGCGCGCAGCCGCCGATGCCGGTGCCGGGCCAGGGCCAGCCCGGCTGGTACGCCCCGCCGCCGCCCGAGCAGGGCGGGCAGCCGTTCGCCGCGCCGCAGGGTCAGCCGATGCCGGGCGCGCCGGGCCATGCGCCCGCCGGTCCCTACGGCGCTCCCGCGGCGCCCGGCGCCGCCCCGGGTGCGGATACGGCCAACCCGTACGCCCAGCAGGCACCCCAGACGCCTCAGGCGCCCCAGGGCCCGCCTCCGGCCCAGCCGACCGCCCCGCAGGCCGTGGCCGCGCCCGCGCCCCAGCAGGCGCCCGCTCAGCCGCCCGCGCCGCCTGTCGCCCCCTCCGCCCCTGCACCCGCCGCCCCGACCACGCCCGAGGACGCCCGATGAGCACGCCCCAGCCCCCGATGCCGCAGACCGCCGCACCGAACTGGCAGGCGGCGCCCGGCTCGTCGTACCCCACCTACACCTCGCCGATCCCCGTCGTGCGCACGCACCTGGGGCACGCGCTCGCCTCCGAGTGGACGAAGATCCGGTCGGTGCGCTCCACGATGTGGACGCTCGGCGTTTTCGTGGTGCTCGTCGTCGGCATCGGCCTGGCCGCCGCCGCGCTGGTCGCCGCCAACTCCTCCGACGGCAGCCTGGGCGGCGAGAACCCGCTGGCCTTCGGCTTCTTCGGGCTGCTGCTCGGCAGTATCTGCATCATCACGCTCGGCGTGCTGACCACCGCCTCGGAGTACGGCACCGGCATGATCCGGACCACGATGACCGCCTGCCCGACCCGCGGCCGGGTGCTGCTGGCGAAGTCGATCGTGTTCTTCGTCGTCGCGTTCGCGGTGACGCTGACGTCGGCCGTCCTCGTCGCCCTCGCCGACGTGGCCATGCTGGACGGGCGCGAGCCCAGCACCCAGGAGTGGCTGAAGGGCACGGTCGGCATCTCGCTCTACATCGCGCTGCTCGGCCTGCTCTCGCTGGTCGTCGGCTCGATCATCCGGCACTCCGCGGGCGCGATCACGATCATGATCGGTGTCGTGCTGGCGCCGCTGGTGCTCGCGCTGTTCATGTTCTCGGAGTCCCTGCAGGACCTTCAGCAGGCCCTGTTCGAGTACTCCATCCCGAACCAGCTCAGCGTCTTCTACGCCCAGTCCCTCACCGACACCGGCCCGTCCGGCTGGGACCCGCTGTGGATCATGCTCGGCGTGACGGCGGCCGCGTTCGCCGGCGCCTACGCGCTGCTGGAGAAGCGGGACGTGTAGTTCCGGCTCAGAACTTCGGCGCGTTTCGGGACCGCTGCACCCGCGTGGTGCGGCGGTCCTTCGCGTTCCAGCACGCCTTGTGCCAGTGCCGGCGATCGTCGATGCCGACGTGGTCCGGCCAGGCGACGACATGCGGGACGCCGTCCGGGATCAGCTGGTCGCAGCCCGGGCAGCGGTACGCCTTGCCCTGAGCGCTCGCGCCCGCCACATGCCGCACGTTCCACTCCTCGCCCCGCCAGCTCTCCGTGGACTGCCAGCCGCCGTAACGGCCGGAACGGTCGTCCTCGGCGCTGCTTCCGGACGAGCCGACTCCCTTGGGCCGATTGCGACGCGGGGACACGGAACACCTCACGGGGCTATACAGGATGCGGGGATCGTGTCCAGCCTACGCGGCGCGGTCAGGGGTAGTCGTACGGCATCAACCCCCACAAGTCCCTCGCTCCGACCAAGCATTCTGCAGACAATCCGCAAATCTCTTCGTCAAGCCGTGTCCTCGGCACGTGTCAGACGGTTATGCCGGGTGGGGGAGCTCCGCGTCGGAGCCAAGGAAGCAGGAAAAGGCAATGCACGTAGGTAGTTTCGTGTTGGCGGCCCGGTTCCCGGGACAGGGCGACGGGGAGGCGCTGCACCGCGCGGTCCGCTCCGCCGAGGTCGCCGAGGAAGCGGGGCTCGACACGGTCTGGCTGGCCGAGCACCACTTCGTGCCGTACGGCACCTGTCCGTCCGCGATCACGCTGGCCGCTTTACTGCTCGGCCGGACCCGGCGGTTGCGGGTCGGCACGGCGGTCAGCGTACTGCCCACCGCGCACCCGGTGACCCTCGGCGAACAGGCCGCGCTGCTGCACATCGCCTCCGGCGGGCGGTTCTCGCTGGGCGTGGGGCGCGGCGGCCCCTGGGTCGACCTGGAGGTGTTCGGGTCGGGTCTGCAGGCGTACGAGGAGGGGTTCCCCGAATCACTCGACCTGCTGCTGCGCTGGCTGCGCGAACCGTCGGTCGCGGCCGCCGGCGAGCAGTTCAGCTTCCGCGAGGTCCCCGTCGTACCCAGGCCGTCGGAGTGCCTCACGGACGCCGCCGCGGGGCCCGAGGTCGTCGTCGCGTGCACGTCACCGCACAGTGTGCGTCTCGCGGCCGAGCGCGGGCTGCCGATGCTGCTCGGGATGCATGTGGGCGACGAGGAGAAGGCCGAGATGGTCGCCCTGTGGCGGGAGTGTGCGCGTGCGGCCGGGCGGCCCGCCGACGAGATCCGCGGGGCGGCCCATGTGTCGGCCGGCGTCTGCCAGATCGCGGACCGGCGCACGGACGCGGTCGAGACGCTGACGAAGGCGATGCCGGGCTGGCT
This sequence comes from Streptomyces sp. R11, assembly GCF_041051905.1. Taxonomy (NCBI): domain Bacteria; kingdom Bacillati; phylum Actinomycetota; class Actinomycetes; order Kitasatosporales; family Streptomycetaceae; genus Streptomyces; species Streptomyces sp. R11. Next base: position 6,245,481 of record NZ_CP163432.1, on the reverse strand, counting down.
GCGGCAGGGCCTGGAGGCCCATGTGACGGTGGACGGCCGCCATCGCACGATGCGCGACCCGCTGGCGTACACCGAACTGCTCTGCGGACTGCACCCGGTGGGCACCCCGCGCCTGTGCGCCGACCGCCTGGCGGCGACCAGCGAACGGACCGGGATCTCCCGCTTCGCCCTGCTCGTCGAGGGTTCGGGCGACCTGGCGGCGACCGAGGAGAACGTACGGCGACTGGGCGCCGAAGTCCTCCCCCACCTCGGCTGAATCGCCCGGTCGCGGGTCAACGTCCCGGTCCGTCAGGGGGCTTGCCGCCCCAGTACTGATTGCACCTCCCGCGTACGGAGCGGCAAGCAAGCGGCTACTGCGTCAGCAGTCCCTGAATTCCGGCGACTGGTTCATCACCTGACTGCGGACCGAGGTGAAGCGGGTCAGCGTCTCGTCGACCGAGGAGTCAAGCGGGAACACCGCCACCCGGTGGCAGTTCTGGAAGGCCAGTCGCACCCCGAAGTGCCGCTGCAGCGCGCCGCGTATCGCGTCACTCGCAAGCGCACGCAGCAGCTGGCCACGTGCCTGCTCGTCCGGCGGGGGCGTCTGGTTGTCGGCGAACTGACCGCCGTCGACCTTCAGCTGGGCCACCAGGGAGCTGATCATCTCCCACGCATAGGGCAGGGAGGTCCGGACGCAGTCGACGAAGGCGGCTTCGTCGACCTCGCCTCGCTCGGCCTGTTCGAGTAGGGCCGGTGAGACGTCGAGCGACATGGGTTCTCCTCTCGCACCCCCGCAGCAGCGGGGGTTGCCGGACAGATAGGGGAGTTCGCGATACCGAACACTCTGTGTACACGCCTCGCGACCTCCCGTTTAATACGGTAGGCAACGGACGGTGACGGCACCAGGAGAATGCGTACATGGGCGGTCCTCGTTAGGCGCACAATCGGCCAGAAATGAACAGGGGCAGTCCGGGGTCTTACGGACTCTCCCAGGGCGAATCGCGTCGACACCGGCCCGTCGAGTAGCGTTGCGGACCATGCGTCTCGTCATTGCCCGATGCTCCGTCGACTACGCGGGCCGGCTCACCGCCCACCTGCCCTCGGCGCCCCGTCTGATCCTGGTCAAGGCGGACGGCAGCGTCTCGATCCACGCGGACGACCGGGCCTACAAGCCCCTGAACTGGATGTCGCCGCCCTGCACCCTGAAGGAGGGTGACGGCGAGCAGAAGGACGTCTGGACGGTCATCAACAAAGCGGGCGAGAAGCTGATCATCACGATGGAGGAAGTCCTCCACGACTCCTCGCACGAACTCGGCGTGGACCCGGGCCTGATCAAGGACGGCGTGGAAGCGCACCTCCAGGAGCTCCTCGCCGACCGCATCGAGACCCTCGGCGAGGGCTACACGCTCATCCGCCGCGAGTACATGACCGCCATCGGCCCGGTCGACATCCTGTGCCGGGACGCCGAGGGCCGGACGGTCGCGGTGGAGATCAAGCGGCGCGGCGAGATCGACGGCGTGGAGCAACTCACGCGCTATCTGGAGCTGTTGAACCGCGATCCCCATCTCGCACCGGTCCGCGGCATCTTCGCGGCCCAGGAGATCAAGCCGCAGGCCCGGGTCCTGGCGACGGACCGCGGCATCGGCTGCCAGGTGCTGGACTACGACGCGATGCGGGGCATCGAGGACGACAAGCTGCGGCTGTTCTGACGCGCCGTTCTTGGCAGTTGTACGACGAAGAGGGCCGGGTCCTGAGGTTGGACCCGGCCCTCTTGTCCTGAAGCGGGCGTCAGATCAGGGAGTCGGAGCCGCTGCTGGGCGAGCCCTCGTCCGTGCTCTGGGGAGCGGATGCCGAGCTGGTGGTCTCCGCCGGGCTGGAGGAGGCCGGGCCGCTGGCCGACGTCGAGCTGGTCGGGGTGTCCGTCGGCGAGGTCGGCGGGTCCGTCGGCGTCTCGGTCGGCGGGTCGGTGGGCTCCTCGGTCGGCGGGTCCGTCGGGTCCTCGGTCTCCGTCTCGGTGGGCGGCTTGGGCGAGGTCGGCGGCTTCGACGTCGACGACGGCGGCTTGGTCGGCGAGTTCGACGGACCGCCGCCCGGCCCCTGCGTCCCGCTCGGGTCGTCCGACGGGTCCGTCTCACCGTCGGTCGGGGTCGGGTCGTCCGAGGTGCCGTACGTCCCGTCGGGGCCCGGGTCGGTCGGGCGGCCGGTGGCCGTGCCCGTGTCGCCGGAACCCTCCCCGTCGTCGCCCTCCGCCTTGTCGGCGCCGAGGCTGTCGTCGCCGAGGCCCTGGCTGGCGGACGGGTTGGGGCCGACCTGGGTGGCCGGGCCGTCGGGGTCGTTGTCGGACGTGGCGCCGAGCGTCACCACCGTGCCGAGCACGGCCACGAGCAGCGCGCCCGCGCCGGCCGCGACGAGGTTGCGACGCGCGAACCCCCGGACGCCGCCGCGGCCCTTGTGCGAGGCCGGGGACGACGGAGACACCGACGAGGCCCGGTGCGTGACCAGCGTCGTGGCGTCACCGGCGGGCAAGAAAGCGGCCGGTACGCCTCCCGGCGGCGACTGCGACTCCTCGTAGCGCGCGTCCGGCACCTCCTCCCCCGCCGTGGCGCCGAACGCGGCCACTCCCGGCGTCGTACCGGAGCGGTCCGAGACCAGGGCGAGGGCGCGACGGCCCGCGACCGTGCCACGCTTGTCGGCGAGGGCGCCGCGCAGGCCGATGGAGGTCTCCAGTTCGGCACGCGCCCGGTCCAGCTGGCCGCCGCAGAGCGCGAGGATGCCCAGCTCGTGGTGGAAATAGGCCTGTTCGGTCACGTCACCGGCCAGGCGCGCGGCCTCGGCGCCGGCCCGCAGGGCCCGCTCCCAGGCACTCCAGTACAGCCCCGCCGCGAAGGCGGGCGCCGCCGTGCGGGCCAGCTGCACGGTCGGGCTCTCCTCGCCCTCGGCGGGCGGCGTGGTGCCCGGCACGAGCACGGTGAGGGCGGCGAGCACGGCGTCCGCCTCGGCGGCGACACGCTCCGGTGTGACCGAGGGGTGCCCTGCCCACCAGGCGTAGTGCTGCGCGGCGGCGAGGGCGCCTTCCTGGACGTCCTCGGTGTATCCGGCGGCCTCCAGCTGGGCCTGCACACCGGCGGCGAGGCGGTAGCGGGAGCCGACCGGCGTGACCAGCCCGCAGTCGGTCAGCTCGCCGAGGGCGGCGTCCGCGTGGGTGTCGCCGACCAGGGCCGGCAGATGTGCCTGGTGCGGCACCTCGCCGCCGAGCGCGACGGCGAACTTCAGGGTGGCGCGGGCCGAGGCGCTGAGCCGTGAGGCGAGCAGCGGAGCGGGTCCTGCCGCCTCGCCGAGCGACGGCAGAGGAGTCTCCACGCCGCCGCTCTCGGTGCCGAACGGCCCGTCGACAGGTGTGTCGAACGGGGCGTCGACCGGCGGTGCGTCCTCGAAGACGCCGTACTCGTCGACGGCGTCCGCGCCGGCGCGCAGCCGGTCCCGCTGCCGCAGCAGGGCTCCGGCCTGGACGAACCGCAGCGGCAGGCCCTCCGACTCGAACCACAGGTCGCCCGCCCAGTTCGCCTCGTCCTCGGTGAGGACCCGGCCGACCTGGCGCTCCAGCAGCTCCACGCTGTCGGCACGCTCGAGACCGCCGAGGGCGACCTCCTCGATGCCGGACTCGGTGGAGGGTGCGGGGACGCCGGGCGTGGCACTGATCAGGAACGCGCACTCGGGGGTCGCGTCCAGCAGCTCGTCGAGCGCGGTGCCGCCGAACTCGATGTCGTCCAGGACGACGACCGCGCCGATCTCACGCACGAAGCCGAGCAGTTCGTCCTGATCCGGACGGTGCAGGGGCGCGCCGTAGACGGAGTAGAAGAGCTCGTACAGCAGATCGGCGGGCGTGCGGCGGTGGCCGGTGAGGCGGACCACGCCGTCGGGGGCGAGGTCCGCGCAGTCCTCGGCGACGAGGTCGAGGAGGCTGGTGCGGCCGGCGCCCGGCGAGCCCACCAGACGTACGGAGCGGCCGCGGGCCAGCATCCGTACCAGCTGTTCGCGCTCGTCCTGCCGGGCCAGGAGCGGCTGGGCGGGACGGGTCGGTCCGGGCGGGACGGGCGGTCTGGCGGCGCGGTCGACCTCGGCGCGTTCGGCCGGGGTCAGCTTCTCGGGCCGCGAGGGACGCTCCGCCGGCGGGCAGACCTCGATCTCGCTGCCGTCGACGGGGTTGACGGTGAGCAGGAAGTCGCCCGAGACCAGCTGCACAGTGCGGGCCAGTGCGGGCGTGTGCTGTCCGAAGTCGGGTGTGAGGGGATCCCTGGGCGGGCGCTGGCGGGACGACTGGCCGTCGCCGTCATGGCCGTACTCCTCGGGTCCCCGGGTGTTCGGGTCCATCGGTTCAAGCCCCCCAAAAGCGTCTTGTGTGCGTTTGCGGCCCCTCCCGGCCTTTGCACACCGCGCTGTCGCTTCTGGTCCGGGCCCGCTCGAAGGGGTTTGTCTAGGCAGCGGGCAGCCGAACCCTAAACCTTCGCACAGTATCTACGACAGCTCGGGGTACCGCGCCGCCCGAGACATCACAGTCTCGTGAGAATTGTGCGCGACGTACGATTCGCAACCGGAACGTCCGACTGTCCCGCCCCACCCGTGCCGGGTGTCACACCCGAGGCAGGGACTCCACCCCGATGCCGCCCTCGATCGCCAGGATCCGGTGCAGCCGGGTGGCCACCAGCAGGCGCTGCATCTGCGGCGGTACTCCGCGCAGCACCAGGCGGCGGCCGCAGCGGCCGGCCCGCCGGTGGGCCCCCATGATCACCCCGAGTCCGGTGGCGTCCCAGGAGACCAGCTCGGACAGGTCGAGCACCAGATCGCCGACGCCGTCGTCGACGGCCGAGTGCAGGACCGTACGGGCGTCCGCCGCGCTGCGGACGTCGAGGACGCCCCCGACGACCAGTTCGGCGTGGTCGCCCCTGATGTGCATATGCGCTCCCCAAGCGTGCGTCGTGCTCCGCGATGCGTTGCCTGTTGACTGTGCCTGTATCTGTGCCTGTGTGTGTTGTGAGTCTTCGCGGTGACAGGTGATGCAACCTCTGACTGCGTTGAGCGGCCAGAGGTTGCCGTCTGTAAGCGAACCGATACCGAATTCACCCCATCGCGTGATGCGCGCAGGGGCTGTGCGGTGCTTTACGAAAGCTCAGTAGCTGTAGAAGCCTTGCCCGCTCTTGCGGCCGATGTCACCCGCGTCCACCATCCGGCGCATCAGCTCCGGCGGGGCGAACTTCTCGTCCTGGGACTCGGTGTAGATGTTGCTGGTGGCGTGCAGCAGGATGTCGACGCCGGTGAGGTCGGCCGTGGCGAGGGGCCCCATGGCGTGACCGAAGCCCAGCTTGCAGGCGAGGTCGATGTCCTCGGCGGTGGCGACGCCCGACTCGTAGAGCTTGGCGGCCTCGACGACGAGCGCCGAAATGAGGCGGGTCGTCACGAAACCGGCGACATCCCGGTTGACGACGATGCAGGTCTTGCCGACGGACTCGGCGAACTCACGCGCGGTGGCGAGGGTTTCGTCGCTCGTCTTGTAGCCGCGGACCAGCTCGCACAGCTGCATCATCGGGACCGGCGAGAAGAAGTGCACACCCACGACCCGCTCGGGGCGCTCGGTGGCGGCCGCGATCTTGGTGATCGGGATGGCGGAGGTGTTGGAGGCGAGCACGGTGTCCTCGCGCACGATCTTGTCGAGGGCGCGGAAGATCTCGTGCTTGACTTCGAGCTTCTCGAAGACGGCCTCGACGACGACGTCCGCGTCGGCGGCGGCGTCCAGGTCGGTGGTCGCGGTGATACGGGCCAGGGCGGCGTCGGCGTCGTGCGCCTCCAGCTTGCCCTTGCTGACGAACTTGTCGTACGACGCCTTGATGCCGTCGGTGCCGCGCTTCAACGCCTCGTCGGTGACGTCACGCAGGACCACGTCCCAGCCCGCCTGAGCGGAGACCTGAGCGATCCCGGAACCCATCAAGCCGGCGCCGATGACGGCAAGCTTCCGTGCCACTGTTGCGACTCCCCTTTGAAACGCCTTACACCCTGTTTAGGTTGCTCTTCGGCGGACCTTAGCGCTCGTGAGGGACTGTGTGACCGGTTAGTAACGCGAGTCACGTCTCACTTGACGGACATCACACCGGCACGGGCCATTACGCGCCACGGACGGCGTAGTTGAGCACCTTCTCGCTCAACAGCTCCTCTATGTCGTCGAGAAGGACCAGCATCTCTCGTGACACTTCGTCCGGATTGCGCCCCTTGAGCATCTCGCGGCCGACGGCGACGAAGACGGTGCCGTGGATCCAGGAGATCTGACCCGCGATCAGCCCGGGGAGCGGGTCACCGTCAGCCGCACCCGCCTCCTCACGCAGGGTGGCTTCGAGGTGGTCGAGGATCTCCTGCTGGAGGCTCCACAGCCGGGAGCGCAGCGGCGGCGCCTCGTGGATGACGCGCATGAAGCGGTCGTAGCCCTCCAGGAGGCCGATCCGCGGCGAGACCGCCTCGACCTCGGCGCGCATCTCACGCAGCACGGCCCGGGCCGCCGACTCCCCTTCGTCCCGGCCGCGCACCCAGCGGGAGAGCTGCTCGACGACACCGGCGGAGCGGTCGAAGAAGAGGTCCTCCTTCGCCGGGAAGTAGTTGTAGACGGTGTTGACGGAGACATCGGCGGCCTCCGCCACGTCCGCGATGGTCACCGTCAGGAACCCGTGCTCCAGGAACAGCCCGGTGGCGATGTCCGAGAGCCGCTGCCTCGTCTCGCGCTTCTTCCGCTCCCTGAGCCCTTCAGCCATGACCCACATCCTAGCTTCGCTGGGCTTTCTGAAACTTTGGGGTCATTGCAAAATTTAAGAGACTCTGTTTTTCTGGCGTCATGCCAATCATCAGTACGGCCGGACTGGCCCGTACCTTCCAGACCAAGCTCGGCCCGGTGGAGGCCGTGCGCGGCATCGACCTGGCAGTGCGCGAGGGCGAGATCCTCGGCTTCCTGGGGCCGAACGGGGCCGGCAAGACGACGACCCTGCGGATGCTGACGACCCTGCTGGCGCCCACCGGGGGCGCGGCCACCGTGGCGGGCTGCGATCTCGCGACCGACCCCGCCGGAGTACGGCGGGCGTGCGGTTACGTCGCCCAGTCGGGCGGAGTCGATCCGCAGATCAGCGTGCGGGAGGAGCTGGTCACCCAGGGCCGGCTGTACCGCCTGACGAAGCCGCAAGCGACCGAGCGCGCCGAGGAGTTGGCGCGCGACCTGGACCTGACCGACCTCCTCGACCGCAAGGCGGGTGCCCTCTCCGGCGGCCAGCGCCGACGCCTCGACATCGCGATGGCGCTCACGCACCGCCCGAAGGTCCTGTTCCTCGACGAGCCGACGACCGGCTTCGACCCCGGCAGCCGCGCCGACCTGTGGGACCTGATCCGGCGCCTGCGCGACGAGCACGGCACGACGGTGTTCCTGACCACCCACTACCTCGACGAGGCCGACGCCCTCTCCGACCGCCTGGTCGTCGTCGACCGGGGCGTGGTCGTGGCCGAGGGCACGCCGACCGCGCTGAAGCTGGAGTACGGCGGCTCGATCGACGCAAGCCTCCAGGACACGTTCCTCGCCATCACCGGCCGCGGTCCCGCCCCGGCCGACGCCGCCCCCGTAGCCGTATAGGACCCCTCTGATGCTGCTGAACGACACGGCCCTGATCTACGGCCGCTATCTCCGTCAGTCCCTGCGCTCCCGCTTCGCCCTGCTCTTCGGCGTGCTGATGCCGCTGCTGTACCTGCTGTTCTTCGGTCCGCTGCTGACGGATCTGCCGCTGGGCGGGGAGGGCAGTTCGTGGCAGGTCCTCGTCCCGGGGCTGTTGCTCCAACTCGGCCTGTTCGGGGCGTCGTTCGCCGGTTTCTCGATCATCATCGAGAAAGGCCAGGGGGTGGTGGAGCGGATGCGGGTGACGCCCGTCAGCCGACTCGCGCTGCTGCTCGGCCGGGTGCTGCGCGATGCCACGGTGTTCGTCTTCCAGGCGGTGCTGCTGGTGCTCGCGGCACTGGTGATGGGCCTGCGGGCGCCCCTGCCCGGCGTGCTGATCGGCTTCGCGTTCGTGGGACTGCTGACGGTGTCGCTCGCCTCGCTGTCGTACGCGCTCGCCATGAAGGTCCGCACCCCGCAGGAGTTCGGCCCGGCGATCAACGCCATGACGATGCCGATGATGCTGCTGTCGGGTCTGATGCTGCCGATGACGCTGGGGCCGAGGTGGCTGGACGTGTTGTCGCACTTCGTGCCGTTCCGCTATCTGGTGGACGCCGTGCGCGACGCGTACATCGGCTCGTACGCGACAACGCCCATGCTGTACGGCGTCCTGGTGGCCGTCGCCTTCGCCGGACTGGCCGTGACGGTCGGCACACGCGTGTTCCGAACCGCCGGAGCGTAACTACGCTGGCCACATGGTCAATCTGACGCGCATCTACACCAGGACCGGCGACCAGGGCACCACCGCCCTCGGCGACATGAGCCGGGTCGCCAAGACCGATCTGCGGATCTCGGCGTACGCCGACGCCAACGAGGCCAATGCGGTGCTCGGCACCGCCATCGCGCTGGGCGGGCTCGACGAGGAGGTCGTCAAGGTCCTCACCCGCGTGCAGAACGACCTGTTCGACGTGGGCGCGGACCTGTCGACGCCGGTGGTCGAGAACCCCGAGTTCCCGCCCCTGCGGGTCGAGCAGTTCTACATCGACAAGCTGGAAGCCGACTGCGACCACTTCAACGAACAGCTGGAGAAGCTGCGGTCCTTCATCCTGCCGGGCGGCACACCGGGCGCAGCCCTGCTGCACCAGGCCTGCACGGTCGTACGCCGGGCCGAGCGCTCGACGTGGGCGGCGCTGGAGGTCCACGGTGAGGTGATGAACCCGCTGACGGCGACCTATCTGAACCGCCTGTCCGACCTCCTGTTCATCCTGGCGAGGATCGCGAACAAGGAGGTCGGGGACGTGCTGTGGGTGCCGGGCGGGGAGCGCTAGGCCCTCCGCTGGAAGTGCCGCGATCTGCCGTCGTTCCGCTGCGGCGCCGTCGTGGCTGGTCGCGCCCACGCGGCGGAGCCGCACATCGATGCGGCCCCGCGCTCTTCAGGGCGCTGCCGAACCGCAGCCGACTTCACCCGATCCGCTCGGGCGCTCATCGGCGGGCCTTCTCCTTCGCCGCGACCAGCTGCTCGGCGTTCGCGGGCACGTCCTTGGGCTGCTTGGGCCAGATCAGGTAGGCCAGCGCGACCAGGCCGTGGATGCCGGCGGCGCGCAGTGCCACCCACTGGAAGGACCGCAGGGACGAGGTGTCGCCGTCCCCGACGTACCAGACCGCACCCTGGAGGAGCGCACAGGCGACCGCCGCCGCGAGCAACGTCCGCAGCCACAGGCGTCCCTCGTGCCGGGCCCTCGCCATGCCGTAGCGCGGAGGCTTGGGCGGGCGCGGGGCGCCTGCCAGGCGGTGGGCGGCGTGGCCGTCCAGCCAGCGGATCGTGTAGTGGCCGTACGCCACGGTGTAGCCGATGTAGATCGCGGCCAGGCCGTGCTCCCAGCCCGGCTCGGCGCCGTTCTTCAGGTCGATCGCCGTGGCGACGAACAGGACCAGCTCCAGCGCCGGCTCGCACAGCAGCAGCACCACGCTCGTACGGCGCCACTTCAGCAGGTAGCGGACGGCGAGGCCCAGGGCCAGCAGCACCCAGAAGCCGACCTCGCAGGCGATGATGAGGGCGACGATCACAACTTGCTCCCTTCGGTCACTTTTCCAGGCTCCCGTCGGGACAGGGCGCTTTCGTCGTCGCCACTGACGAACTCGCGGTACATCGAAAGATGCAGTCCAGGACCCTTCCCGGGAATCAGGCGCGGACCACGCCCACCGTGTTGGATGGAGCCATGCTCCTGCCCCGCCCGCGCCGCTTCGACGTGTACATCGCTGTCGGCGGGCTGCTCGGCGGCCTGCTGCTGGTGGGCATCGGCCTGGGCACCCGGCCCGCCGACGACCCGATCACGCTCTTCGACGGCCCCTGGCCCATCCTGGTGCCGCTCGCCGTCATGGCCTGCTGCGAGCTGCTGCGCCGGGCGGCCCCGCGCACAGCGCTGCTGACCGGCTCGGTCGCGATCTGCGCGGACGTCGTGACGCAGGGCAATCTGGCCACGGTCCTGATGTTCACCGACATCGTCTACGCGGCCGTGCTGTACGGCCCGCTCGCCTCGGCCCGCCGGATCCAGTGGATCACCGGCCTGCTCACGGTGGCCGCGACACTGGTGCCGTTCGCGGTGTGGCGCAAACCGGAGGCGCTGCTGATCGGCGTGGTCGTCGGAGTCGTGGCGTACGGGCCCGCTGCCACGGGCTGGATCGTGCGCAACCACCGTGACGCCGCCGAGGCCGCCCGGCTGCGCGCCGAACAGACCGCGCTGCTCGCCGAGATGGACCGCGCCCAGGCCGTGACGTCGGAACGCTCGCGCATGGCACGCGAGTTGCACGACATGGTCGCCAACCACCTGTCCGCCATCGCCATCCACTCCACCGCCGCGCTCTCCCTCGACGATCCGAAGACCTCCCGGGACGCCCTGACGGTCATCCGCGAGAACAGCGTCGAGGGCCTCGCCGAGATGCGTCGACTCATCGGCATCCTGCGCGACTCCAGTGGCGACACCGAGCCGGTCGCCGCCCCCACGCTCGACGGCCTGGACGCACTGGTCGAGGGCGCCCGCGCCAACGGCCTCGACGCCCACCTCGACGCGGACCCCGGCACCGTCCCCACCCCCGTCGAACTCGCCGCCTACCGCATCGTGCAGGAGTCGCTGACCAACGCCCTCAAGCACGCCGGCCCTGGCCGGGTCACCGTGTCCCTCGCCCGGCGGGACGGCTCGCTCACCGTCACGGTGACCAGCCCGTACGGCGACCGTGACGGCCCGCGCGCCCCCGGCTCCGGCGCCGGTCTGGTCGGCATGCGGGAACGCGTCGCGCTGCTGGGCGGCACCTTCGAGGCCGGCCCCGAGGACTCGCCCGACGGCAAGGTCTGGGCCGTACGCGCCGCCCTCCCCGTCACCGACACGGTCGAAGGAGACCCCGCATGATCCGCGTGCTCGTCGCCGAGGACCAGTCCGCCGTCCGCGCCGGACTGGTCCTCATCCTGCGCAGCGCGCCCGACATCGAGGTGGTCGGGGAGGCGGCGGACGGTGAGCAGGCGGTGTCCCTGGCCCGCGAACTGCGACCCGACCTGGTGCTGATGGACGTACAGATGCCGCGCCTGGACGGGGTGTCCGCGACCCGGCAGGTCGTCGCCGAGCGGCTGGCCGACGTGCTCGTGCTGACCACCTTCGACCTCGACGAGTACGTGTTCGGGGCGCTGCGGGCTGGCGCCTCCGGGTTCCTGCTGAAGAACACCGACGCCAAGGACCTGCTGGAGGCGGTACGCACGGTGGCGCGCGGCGAGGGCCTCATCGCCCCGGCCGTCACCCGGCGCCTGATCGCCGAGTTCGCCGCGAAGCCCGTGCGGGAGCCGACGGCCGACCTGTCCGTCCTGGACAGCCTCACCCGGCGCGAGCGCGAGGTGCTGTCCTGCCTGGGCGAGGGCCTGTCCAACGCCGACATCGCGTCCCGGCTCGACATGGCCGAGGCGACCGTAAAGACACATGTCAGCCGATTGCTGGGGAAACTGGAACTGCGCAGCCGGGTCCAAGCGGCGGTATTGGCCCAGGAGTTGGGGATCTGAGGTTTACATCTCGGAACTGGTCCAGACCTATTGACCGGTGGTCCAGACCTTTCTATTCTCACCGCACCATGAGTGGGCGTGAGGCTCAGTCGCGCCCCGTGACTCCCCATCAAGGAGGCGCAGCATGCGCTTCAGACACAGAGCCTTGGCAGGGTTCGCGACTCTGCTGCTCCCGCTGGCCGGTCTGGTCGGCCTCGCGAGCCCGGCCGAAGCCGCCACGTCCGCCACCGCCACCTACGCCAAGACCCAGGACTGGGGCTCCGGCTTCGAGGGCAAGTGGACGGTGAAGAACACCGGCACGACCGCCCTCAGCTCCTGGACCGTCGAGTGGGACTTCCCCTCCGGCACGTCCGTCACCTCCGCCTGGGACGCCGACGTCACCTCCTCCGGCACCCACTGGACCGCCAAGAACAAGTCCTGGAACGGCTCCCTCGCCCCCGGCGCCTCCGTCACCTTCGGCTTCAACGGCACCGGCACCGGCTCCCCCGCCAACTGCAAGCTCAACGGCGGCAGTTGTGACGGCGGCAGCGTCCCCGGCGACAACCCGCCGTCCGCTCCCGGGACGCCCAGCGCTTCCGACATCACCAACACCTCGGTGAAGCTGACCTGGTCGGCCGCCACCGACGACAAGGGCATCAAGAATTACGACGTCCTGCGCGACGGCGCCAAGGTCGCGACGGTGACGGCCACGTCGTACACCGACAGCGGTCTGACGGCCGGCACCGACTACTCCTACACCGTCCAGGCCCGCGACACCGCCGACCAGACCGGTCCGGCGAGCGGTGCCCGCGCGGTGCGCACCACCGGCGGCGGCACCGACCCGAACCCGGGCGCGAAGATCAACCTCGGCTACTTCACCGAGTGGGGCGTCTACGGCCGCAACTACCACGTCAAGAACCTGGTGACCTCGGGCTCCGCCTCGAAGATCACCCACATCAACTACGCGTTCGGCAACGTCAAGAACGGTCAGTGCACCGTCGACGACACCTACGCCGCCTACGACAAGGCCTACACCGCAGACCAGTCCGTCAGCGGCACCGCCGACACCTGGGACCAGCCGCTGCGCGGCAACTTCAACCAGCTGCGCCAGCTGAAGGCCAAGTACCCGCACATCAAGGTGCTGTACTCGTTCGGCGGCTGGACCTACTCCGGCGGCTTCGGCCAGGCGGCTGCCAACGCGTCGGCGTTCGCCAAGTCCTGCAAGGCCGTCGTGGAGGACCCGCGCTGGGCCGACGTCTTCGACGGCATCGACATCGACTGGGAGTACCCGAACGCCTGCGGCCTGACCTGCGACACCTCAGGACCTGCCGCGTTCAAGAACCTGATGTCCGCGCTGCGCACCGAGTTCGGCTCCAACTACCTGGTCACCGCGGCCATCACCGCCGACGGCTCCAACGGCGGCAAGATCGACGCGGCCGACTACGGCGGCGCCTCCCAGTACCTCGACTGGTACAACGTGATGACGTACGACTACTTCGGCGCCTTCGACGCGGACGGTCCGACCGCCCCGCACTCGCCGCTGACCTCGTACGCCGGCATCCCGCAGGCGGGCTTCAACTCCGCCGACGCGATCGCCAAGCTGAAGTCGAAGGGCGTCCCGTCCGCCAAGCTGCTGCTCGGCATCGGCTTCTACGGCCGCGGCTGGACCGGCGTCACCCAGTCCGCCCCCGGCGGCTCGGCGACCGGCGCGGCCCCCGGCACCTACGAAGCGGGCATCGAGGACTACAAGGTCCTCAAGAACTCCTGCCCGTCGAACGGCACCATCGCCGGCACGGCCTACGCGCACTGCGGCAACAACTGGTGGTCCTACGACACCCCGTCGACCATCGCCGGAAAGATGACCTGGGCCAAGAACCAGGGCCTCGGCGGCGCGTTCTTCTGGGAGTTCAGCGGGGACACCAGCAACGGTGAGCTGGTGACCGCCATCAACAGCGGGCTGAAGTAGGCCCGTTAAGCAACGTTGACGCGCTGACCGGGCGGGGCTGCTTCCAGCCACGCGAGAAATCCGGTCAGCGCGTCTTCGCTCATGGCGAGTTCGAGGCGGGTGCCCCGATGGAGACAGGTGAGGATCACCGCGTCGGAGAGCAGCGCCAGTTCCTCCTCGCCGTCGGGTACCCGGCGGCCGGCCACCTCGATGGCGGAGCGCTCCAGGATGCGGCGCGGGCGATAGGCGTAGGAGAAGACGCGGTACCACTCGATGCGGTCGCCGTTGTAGCGGGCGACGCCGTAGCTCCAGCCCTTGCCGCTGGTGTCGGGTTTCTCCGGCACGTCCCAGCGCAGGGAACAGTCGAACGTGCCGCCCGAGCGCTGGATGAGCCTTCGGCGCAGGCCGAAGACGAACAACCCCAGCACCACGAGGGCGACGACGATTCCGCACACAGTCAGAGCGAGGACCATCGACACCGACCTCCTCGTCTCCTAGGTAACGGAACGGAAAAAACTTCCATATCTGCCTCAGCCGCGACCGGCACCGGATTGCTCCGGTCCCAGCCGCGGCTGAGTGACGTCATCGCGTGCGCTCCCTCCAGAGCCTAAAGGGCCCGGGAGGTATCTCCAGGGGTCAGCGCGCCGTCGCCGCCCGCAGACGGACCTCCGCGCGGCGCTCGGCGGAGGCGTCGTCGTCGGACTGCGCGCGCTCCAGCGCCCGCTCCGCGCGCTGGACATCGATCTCGTCCGACAGCTCGGCGATCTCGGCCAGCAGCGACAGCTTGTCGTCAGCGAAGGAGACGAAACCGCCGTGCACCGCGGCGATGACGGTTCCACCTTCACTCGTACGGATGGTCACCGGGCCCGACTCCAGCACACCGAGCAGCGGCTGGTGACCGGGCATGACGCCGATGTCGCCGGACGTGGTACGCGCGACGACCAGGGTGGCCTGGCCCGACCAGACCTCACGGTCGGCGGCGACCAGCGCGACGTGCAGCTCAGCAGCCAAGGTGGCTCCTCGGGTCACCACCCGGCGGGTTCTGCCGGGTGTTGGTTACAAGTCTAATAGGCATGGAAGAGGGGGCGGGACGTGCCCCGCCCCCTCACCAAAGAGCACAAGGCTCACAAGCACCGGTACGTCAGGAGACGCCCAGCTCCTTCGCGTTCTTCTTCAGGTCCTCGATACCACCGCAGAGGAAGAATGCCTGCTCCGGGAAGTGGTCGAAGTCACCGTCGATGATCGCGTTGAACGCGGTGATCGACTCGTCCAGCGGCACGTCCGAGCCGTCCACGCCGGTGAACTGCTTGGCGACGTGAGTGTTCTGGGACAGGAAGCGCTCGACACGGCGGGCACGCTGGACGACCAGCTTGTCCTCCTCGCCGAGCTCGTCGATGCCGAGGATGGCGATGATGTCCTGGAGGTCCTTGTACTTCTGCAGGATCCCCTTGACGCGCATGGCGGTGTTGTAGTGGTCCGCCGCGATGTAGCGCGGGTCCAGGATCCGGGACGTGGAGTCCAGCGGGTCCACGGCCGGGTAGATGCCCTTCTCGGAGATCGGACGGGACAGCACCGTCGTCGCGTCGAGGTGGGCGAACGTGGTGGCCGGGGCCGGGTCGGTCAGGTCGTCCGCGGGGACGTAGATCGCCTGCATCGAGGTGATCGAGTGACCACGGGTCGAGGTGATGCGCTCCTGGAGGAGACCCATCTCGTCGGCCAGGTTCGGCTGGTAACCCACCGCGGAGGGCATCCGGCCGAGCAGGGTCGAGACCTCGGAACCGGCCTGCGTGAAGCGGAAGATGTTGTCGATGAAGAACAGCACGTCCTGCTTCTGGACGTCACGGAAGTACTCGGCCATGGTGAGGCCGGCCAGCGCGACGCGCAGACGGGTGCCCGGGGGCTCGTCCATCTGACCGAAGACCAGGGCGGTCTTGTCGATGACGCCCGACTCGGCCATCTCCTCGATGAGGTCGTTGCCCTCACGGGTGCGCTCACCGACACCGGCGAACACGGAGACACCGTCGTGGTTGTTGGCGACGCGGTAGATCATCTCCTGGATGAGCACCGTCTTGCCGACACCGGCACCACCGAACAGACCGATCTTTCCACCCTTGACGTACGGGGTGAGAAGGTCGATGACCTTGACGCCGGTCTCGAACATCTCGGTCTTCGACTCGAGCTCGTCGAAGTTCGGCGCCTTGCGGTGGATGCCCCAGCGCTCGCCGTCGTAGGTCTCGTCGACGTTCAGCACCTCACCGAGGGTGTTGAACACCTTGCCCTTGGTGAAGTCGCCGACGGGCACCGTGATGGAGGCACCGGTGTCGGTGACCGGGGCCTGGCGGACCAGACCGTCGGTGGGCTGCATCGAGATCGTGCGGACCAGGCCGTCACCCAGGTGCTGGGCGACCTCCAGGGTCAGCGTCTTCTTCTCGCCGTCCTTGGCCGGGTCGGCCACCTCGACGTGAAGGGCGTTGTAGATCTCCGGCATGGCGTCGACGGGGAATTCCACGTCGACGACCGGGCCGATGACCCGGGCGACGCGGCCCGTGGCAACGGCCGTCTCAACTGTCGTCGTCATTACCTGTCACTCCCCGCGGTCGCGTCGGCCAGGGCTGCGGAGCCACCGACGATCTCGCTGATTTCCTGGGTGATTTCGGCCTGGCGGGCCGCGTTGGCAAGCCGCGAGAGCGTCTCGATGAGCTCTCCCGCGTTGTCGGTGGCCGACTTCATCGCGCGCCGCGTGGCGGCGTGCTTGGAGGCGGCCGACTGGAGCAGCGCGTTGTAGATACGGCTCTCCACGTAGCGCGGCAGCAGGGCGTCGAGGACGTCCTCCGCCGAGGGCTCGAAGTCGAACAGCGGGCGGATCTCGCCCGAGGGCGCGGACTCCTTGGCCACCTCTTCGAGGCTGAGCGGCAGCAGACGGTCGTCGAGGGCCGTCTGCGTCATCATCGAGACGAACTCGGTGAAGACGATGTGGAGTTCGTCCACGCCACCCTCGGCCGTGTCCTTCTCGATCGCCTCGATCAGCGGCGCCGCGACCTTCTTGGCGTCCGCGTACGACGGCTCGTCCGTGAACCCGCTCCACGACTCCGCGATCTTGCGCTCACGGAAGTTGTAGTGGGCGACACCACGGCGGCCGACGATGTAGATCTCGACCTCCTGGCCCTCGCGCTCCAGACGCGCGGTCAGCTGCTCCGCGATCTTGATGGCGTTCGAGTTGAAGGCGCCGGCGAGACCCCGGTCGCTCGTCAGGAGCAGCACCGCGGACCGCGTGACCGTCTCGGCCTGCGTGGTCAGCGGGTGCTTGGTGTTCGAGCCGGTACCGACCGCCGTGACCGCGCGGGTGAGCTCGGTCGCGTACGGCGTGGAGGCCGCCACCTTGCGCTGCGCCTTGACGACGCGCGAGGCGGCGATCATCTCCATCGCCTTGGTGATCTTCTTGGTCGCGGTGACGGATCGGATGCGACGCTTGTAGACCCGGAGCTGGGCTCCCATGAGTCAGGTCCCTTCCTTACGTCACTTGCCGGAGGCCGGGGCGTCCTCGCCGAGAAGCTTGCCGTCCGAGGTCTCGAACTGCTTCTTGAAGTCGGCGATCGCGTCGGCAACAGCGGTGAGGGTGTCGTCCGACATCTTGCCGCCCTCCTTGATGGAGGTCATGAGGCCCTGCTCCTTGCGGTGCAGGTACTCCAAGAGCTCCTTCTCGAAGCGGCGGATGTCGTTGACCGGAACGTCGTCCATCTTGCCGGTGGTGGCACCCCAGACCGAGACGACCTGGTCCTCGGTGGCCATCGGCTGGTACTGAGCCTGCTTGAGCAGCTCGACCAGACGCGAACCACGCTCCAGCTGCGCCTTCGACGCGGCGTCCAGGTCGGAACCGAAGGCGGCGAACGCCTCCAGCTCGCGGTACTGGGCCAGGTCCAGACGCAGACGACCGGAGACCTGCTTCATCGCCTTGTGCTGCGCGGAACCACCGACTCGGGAGACGGAGATACCGACGTTCAGCGCGGGGCGCTGACCGGCGTTGAACAGGTCCGACTCCAGGAAGCACTGGCCGTCGGTGATGGAGATGACGTTGGTCGGGATGAACGCCGAGACGTCGTTGGCCTTGGTCTCGACGATCGGCAGACCCGTCATCGAACCGGCGCCCATGTCGTCGGAGAGCTTCGCGCAGCGCTCCAGCAGACGGGAGTGCAGGTAGAAGACGTCACCCGGGTAGGCCTCACGGCCCGGCGGGCGGCGCAGCAGCAGGGACACGGCGCGGTAGGCGTCGGCCTGCTTCGAGAGGTCGTCGAAGATGATGAGGACGTGCTTGCCCTCGTACATCCACTGCTGGCCGATGGCCGAACCGGTGTAGGGGGCCAGGTACTTGAAGCCCGCCGGGTCGGACGCCGGAGCGGCGACGATGGTCGTGTACTCGAGCGCGCCGTTCTCCTCCAGCGCGCGGCGGACCGACGCGATGGTCGAGCCCTTCTGGCCGATGGCGACGTAGATGCAGCGGACCTGCTTGTTCACGTCGCCCGAGCGCCAGTTGTCGCGCTGGTTGATGATCGTGTCGACAGCCAGGGCGGTCTTGCCGGTCTGGCGGTCACCGATGATCAGCTGACGCTGACCACGGCCGATCGGGGTCATCGCGTCGACGGCCTTGTAGCCGGTCTCCATCGGCTCGTGCACCGACTTACGGGCCATGACGCCCGGAGCCTGCAGCTCGAGGGCGCGGCGGCCGGACGTCTCGATCTCGCCGAGGCCGTCGATCGGGTTGCCGAGCGGGTCGACGACGCGGCCGAGGTAGCCCTCGCCGACCGCCACGGAGAGGACCTCACCGGTACGGGAGACCGGCTGACCCTCCTCGATGCCGCTGAACTCACCGAGGACGACAGCGCCGATCTCGCGCTCTTCCAGGTTGAGCGCGAGTCCGAGGGTGCCGTCCTCGAACTTCAGCAGTTCGTTGGCCATGGCCGAGGGCAGGCCCTCGACCTTCGCGATGCCGTCGCCGGCAAGGGTGACCGTACCGACCTCCTCGCGCGAGGCCGCGTCCGGCTTGTACGACTGGACGAAGTTCTCCAGCGCGTCCCGGATCTCCTCCGGCCGGATCGTGAGCTCCGCCATCTGGGTTCCCTGCTCTCCTTGTTGGGCCCGAAGTTTCACTTTGGGGGGATGGGGACTCCCCCCATAAAAGAGGTGAATCCTCTGCACGGCCCAACATGGGCCGTCGTAAGTACGTACTGCTCTTGCTATGAAGTTGCTGCTAGCTCGCCAGTCGGCGGCCGGCGTCCTCGATGCGGTCCGCGAGGGAGCCGTTGATGACCTCGTCACCGACCCGCACCCGGATTCCGCCGACGACCTCGGGGTCCACGTCCAGGTTGAGGTGCATCTGGCGGCCGTAGAGCTTCGCGAGGGCGGCGCCCAGGCGCTGCTTCTGCGGGTCGCTCAGCGGCACCGCCGAGGTGACGATGGCCACCATGCGGTCCCGGCGCTCGGCGGCGAGCTTGGACAGGGACTCCAGTCCCGACTCCAGGCTACGTCCACGCGGCGCGGTCACAAGACGCGTCACCAGACGCTCGGTGGTCGCCTTGGCCCGGCCGCCGAGCAGGCTGCGCAGCAGCTCGCTCTTGGCCGACGCCGTTGCGGCGCGGTTGGTCAGCGCGGCGCGCAGCTCGGTGCTCGAGAAGACGATCCGGCCGAACCGGAACAGCTCGTCCTCGACGTCGTCGAGCCTGCCCGTGCGCTGCGCGGCGGTGAGGTCGGCGGTGTTCGCCAGCTCCTCCAGCGCGTCCACCAGGTCGCGGGACTGCGACCAGCGGGAACGCACCATGCCGGCCAGCAGGTCAGCGGTCTCGCCGCCGACCTGGCCGCCGAGCAGGCGCTGAGCCAGCTCGGCCTTGGCCTCGCCGGCCTGCGCCGGGTCGGTGAGGACCCGACGCAGCGACACCTCGCGGTCGAGCAGCGCGGTGACGGCGGCCAGTTCGTCGGCGAGCTTGGCCGCGTCGACGGACGTGTTGTCCGTCAGCGCGTCGAGACGCTCACGTGCGGCTGCCAGGGCCTCGCGGCTCGCTCCGTTCATCGCGCGGCCTCGGCCTTCTCCTCGAGGTCCTCGAGGAAGCGGTCGATGACACGGCTCTGCCGGGCGTGGTCCTCGAGGGACTCGCCGACGAGCTTGCCGGCCAGTTCGGTGGCGAGCTTGCCGACGTCCTGGCGCAGCGCGGAGGACGCAGCCTTGCGGTCGGCCTCGATCTGGGCGTGACCGGCGGCGACGATCTCCTCACGCTGCCGCTGGCCTTCCGCGCGCATCTCGGCGATGAGCGTGGCGCCCTGCTCCTGCGCCTCCTGACGCAGACGCGCGGCCTCGTGCCGGGCCTCGGCGAGCTGGGCCTTGTACTGCTCCAGAACGCTCTGGGCCTCGGTCTGGGCGGCCTCGGCCTTCTCGATACCGCCCTCGATGGCCTCGCGGCGCTCTTCCAGAACCTTGTTGATGTTCGGGAGGAGCTTCTTGGCGAGGAAGCCGAAGACGATGACGAAGGCGAGGAGGCCGATGACAAGCTCAGGGATCGGCGGGATGAGAGGGTTCTCCCCCTCGCTCGCCGCGATGAGCAGCTGGCTCATGTGAGTGCCTTTCGTCTAGTCGGCTGGACTGTATTCGCTGATCAGTAGCCGTAGACGAACGGCATGACCAGACCGATCAGGGCGAGCGCCTCACAGAAGGCGAAGCCGAGGATCTGGTTGGCACGGATCAGGCCGGCAGCCTCGGGCTGACGGGCCAGGGCCTGGGTGCCGTTACCGAAGATGATGCCGACGCCGACGCCGGGGCCGATCGCGGCGAGGCCGTAACCGATGGAGCCGAGGGAGCCTTCGACAGCAGCAAGGGTCTGGGACATGCCAGTTCTTCCTTTTCTTTACGGACCGATGGGGGTTGGCCACCGGACGATCTGTGGAGGTGGGAGGGCGGTGGCTCAGTGGTGCTCGGCGAGAGCGCCCTGGATGTAGGTGCACGTCAGCAGGACGAACACGTACGCCTGCAGGGCCTGGATGAACAGCTCGAAGGCCGTCATCACGATGACCATCACGAACGAGACACCCGCGTAGGCGATACCGAAGCCGTTCAGCATGTACCAGCTGGCGATCGTGAAGAGCAGCAGCAGGGTGTGACCGGCGAACATGTTCGCGAAGAGTCGCACGGCGTGGGTGAACGGCCGGATCAGCAGGTTCGAGAAGAGCTCGATCAGCATGGCCAGCGGAAGCACCGCACCGAGCGACTTGTCGTAGCCCGTGACGTTCTTCCAGAAGCCGACGAAGCCGTGTCGCTTGAACGTCAGGGACACCCACAGGATGTAGACGATCAGGGCCAGGACCAGCGGATACGAGATGATCGAGGTGACCGGGAACTGGGCGATCGGGATGATCGACCAGAGGTTCAGCATCCAGACGAAGAAGAAGAGCGAGACGACGAGCGGTACGTACTTCTCGCCTTCCTTCTTGCCGATGGTCTCGTAGACGACACCGCGCCGGATGAAGTCGTAGCCCGCCTCGGCGACCATCTGGAGCTTGCCCGGGACCACCTGCGGCCTGCGGAAGGCGGCCCAGAAGAAGCCCACGATGATGATCGAGCCGAGCAGCGCCAGCAGCATCGTCTTGTTGAAGTACACGTTGCTGGCGCCGTCACCCCACAGGGGCTGGAACATGAACGAGTGCAGGCCCGGGGACACATCGGCGAAGCCACACCCGTCGAAGAGGTGGCAGTTGGTGTCGAAGGCGAGCACCTGCGTCGGGTCAGCACTCACCGCGGGCTCCTTCAGCGTGGCGCATAGGTACGGCAACCTCGTTGTGTCGGCGCGGCGCGCAGCCGCGGTTCGGCACGGGACTGGTGTTACGGATGTGGGGGCGGCTGTGGGGCATCTCGCCTCGCGATTGAGCAGGCGTCAGCTCAGATGCCCGCGCCCGCGATGCCGCAGTTGGCACCGGACGATAGCAGGACTTCTCAAGCGGCTTTATCCCGGCCCTACCCCTCACGACGAGTGCCCCGTCTTTTCGGGCTTGTCACCCTTCGAGGAGACGCCCGAATCGGGTTCGACGTAGAGGATCTTGGCCTTCATGTGGGCACGCGTCTGCATGGCGATCCACACGAGCGTGGTCGCGAGCAGCGTGAACGCGAAGGCCCGGGGATTGAAGAGCGTGGTGTTCTTGAACGCGGCCATGAAGATGAACAGCAGCAGGATCTGCGCCGCGTACAGCATCAGGCCCATTGCCTGGAACAGATGCGGAAGCGATTTGGCAGTGCGCTGGAGAACGTAGAGACCGAGCCCCATGAACAGGATCACGACAAGTGTCGCGACAACCGCTCCGATCGCCCCCTTGCCACCGGCAACCACCCCACTGACGACGGTGGCAACAGCACCGGCGGCGGCTGTGGGTACGGCGGCCTGGAGCAGGATCCGGGCGTCATTGGACGGCATGGCGGCAACTCCGCTTTCACGGTGGGGGCAGGGTGTCGTCATGGACGAGCGTAGTCCCGGGCTGAGAGAGAACCTCACACCAATGGACCGTCGCACTACGGCCCTTCGGCTCTATCCGGGGGTTCTCGTGAACCGTATCACAAACTATTTGATGAGGTCTTTACCTGGAGGCGTGCTCAGTGTCACACATGAGAGTGACGGTGCGCGTCTGTGCGGGACCCTGGCCGACTTGTCTGGTATTGGGGCGCTTCGCTCCCCCATGACTTGGCAATGCTCTAGTCAGATTCTTACCTTGCCCCGCCGCCCTTGCCCTGAGCGGTCGGACCGTCAGGGCGACGTTCCGGCCTTCCGCCGGTCCAGGGGCCGCGAACGGGCGCCGATCGCGGTCGCCCCGTTGACGCGCGAGACGCCGGCGGCGACCGGAGTGCGCGGCTCCTGCTCGGACCCGGCCGGCTCCCCCGCGCCGCCGGACTGCGGTGTGGTGGCCCCCGGCTCCGCGACGGTGCTGCCGCGGCGGTAGCGCGGCGGCACGAAGGCCTCGGCCCAGCGCGGGGCGCGCGGTGTGAAGCGGGGGAGCAGCAGCAGGCCCAGGCCGATGGCGCTCAGGAACACCACGCTCAGCACGATCCACATGGACGCCGAGTTCACCGAGTAGGCGAGCGCGCCGAAGGCGATCAGGGCGGACCAGAAGTACATGATCATCACCGCGCGGCTGTGCGAGTGACCGATCTCCAGCAGGCGGTGGTGCAGGTGGCCCCGGTCCGCGGCGAACGGCGACTGGCCGCGCCAGGTGCGGCGGACGATCGCCAGCACCAGGTCGGCGGCCGGGATCGCGATGATCGTCAGGGGCAGCAGGAGAGGGATGTAGACCGGCACCGTCTGGTGCACGGCCGCCTTCTCGGAGCCGGCGAACAGCTTCAACGCGTCCGGGTCGACCTGGCCGGTGATGGAGATCGCGCCCGCGGCGAGGACGAGGCCGATCAGCATCGAGCCGGAGTCACCCATGAAGATGCGCGCCGGGTGCATGTTGTGCGGCAGGAAGCCCAGGCACATGCCCATCAGGATCGCCGAGAACAGCGTGGCGGGGGCGGCGGCCTCGATGCCGTACGACACCCAGACGCGGTAGGCGTAGAGGAAGAACGCGGCCGACGCGATGCAGACCATGCCTGCCGCCAGGCCGTCGAGGCCGTCGACGAAGTTGACCGCGTTGATGGTGATGACCACGAGTGCGACGGTGAGCAGGGTGCCCTGCCACTGGGTCAGCGCGACATTGCCGACGGTCGGGATCGGCAGCCACAGGATCGTCAGACCCTGCATGACCATGACGCCGGCGGCGATCATCTGGCCGCCGAGCTTGATCAGGGCGTCGATCTCGAACTTGTCGTCCAGGACGCCGATCAGCCAGATGAGCGCCGCTCCGGAGAGCAGCGCCCGCGGTTCGTTGGACTTCTCGAAGACCGTACTGAGGTTGGTCAGGTGGTCCGCGACCAGCAGGCCCGCGCACAGGCCGAAGAACATCGCGATACCGCCGAGCCGCGGAGTGGGTTCCCGGTGCACGTCGCGTGCCCGGATCTCCGGCATCGCTCCGGCCACGATCGCGAACTTACGCACCGGCCCTGTCAGCAGATACGTCACCGCGGCCGTGATGCAGAGCGTCAGCAGGTATTCACGCACGGGCTTCCCCACAAGTCTCGCTGGCCATCTCAGCCCCACACCCTAGCGACGTACAGATACGCGACGCATATGTGTGGGGACTTCCGGGTAGCGACGATGGTTGCACGTGTGGCTGTGTGCGCGGGTGCGTCTACCCCGTCTCAGCCGGGATACGGCAGAAATCTACCGGCCAGCTCCCGCACTTCTTCACGCGCCTTGTGACTTTCGGTCTCCCCTCGCAGCACGCTCGCCAGCAGTGCGGCGAGCCACACCATCTCCGCCTCCCCCATGCCCTGCGTGGTCACGGCCGCCGTGCCGAGGCGCAGGCCACGGGCGTCGCCGTGCGGCAGGGCGCAGCAGTCCAGCACCATCCCGGCCGCCGCGAGCCGTCCGCGCGCGTCCCGGCCGTCGACGCCGAGGGGCGCCGGGTCGGCGGTGATGAGGTGCGTGTCGGTGCCGCCCGTGGTGACGACCAGCCCTTGCGCGGCCAGCCCGGCGGCCAGCGTCCTGGCATTGGCGACCACCTGATGGGCGTACACCGCGAACGCCGGGGTTGCCGCCTCGCCGAACGCGACGGCCTTGGCGGCGATGGTGTGCATCTGCGCGCCGCCCTGTGTGAAGGGAAACACAGCGCGGTCGATCCGCTCGGCGAGGTCCGAGCCGCACAGGATCATGCCGCCGCGCGGACCGCGCAGCACCTTGTGGGTGGTGGCGCACACCACATCGGCGTACGGCACCGGGTTCGGCGCCGCTCCCCCGGCGACGAGCCCCATCGGGTGGGCGGCGTCGGCGATGAGGTACGCACCCACCTCGTCCGCGATGTCACGGAAGAGGGCGTAGTCGATGTGGCGCGGGTAGGCGATGGACCCGCACACGACGGCCTTGGGCCGGTGGTTGCGGGCCAGCGTGCGCACCTGGTCGTAGTCGATGAGGCCGGTCTCCGCGTCCACCCCGTAGCCGACGAAGTCGAACCAGCGGCCGGAGAAGTTGGCGGGCGAGCCGTGCGTGAGGTGTCCGCCGTACGGCAGTCCGAGGGCGAGGACGGTGTCGCCGGGGCGCAGCAGGGCGGCGTAGGCGGCGAGGACGGCCGAAGACCCCGAGTGCGACTGGACGTTGGCGTGTTCCGCGCCGAACAGCGCCTTGGCACGCTCGACGGCGAGGCGCTCGGCGACGTCGACCATCTCGCACCCGCCGTGGTAGCGGGCGCCCGGATACCCCTCCGCGTACTTGTTGGCGAGCGGCGACCCGAGCGCCGCCAGCACGGCCGGCGAGGTGTAGTTCTCGGCGGCGATGAGCTGAAGCGTCGTCGACTGCCGCTCGAGCTCCCCGAGCAGGATGTCGGCGAGCTGCGGGTCCTGTCGGCGCAGGACATCGGCCTCGAGGGTATGGGTGACCGACATGGTGGGCTCCGGGCGTGCGTCGACGGTGACGTACGTCCAATGTAGGCCGGAGACGTCAGCCGCGCCCGGTGTTGTCACGCGCGCGCACGAACCCCCGTCAACGCCGTCACCACCGGATCCAACGCCTCGTGTATCTCGTCCCCCACCGACCGGAAGAACGTCAACGGTGCCCCGTACGGGTCATACACCTCATCCGCCTCCGCCGTCGGCGCCAGCAGCCACCCGCGTAGAGCAGCCGCCGCACGGACCAGGGCACGAGCGCGGAAGACCACGCCTTCCTCCAGCGGAGGGAGGGTCGCCGGGTCTATGGCCTTCACCAGGCGGGTGAACTCCTTGAGGGTGAAGGTGCGCAGGCCCGCCGAATGGCCCATCGAGATGACCTGGGCGCGGTGGTCACGCGTGGCCGTCAGGACCAGGTCGGCCCGGATGACGTGCTCGTCGAGGAGCTCGCGGCCGACGAAGCCGGAGGCGTCCGCGCCGAAGTCGGCGAGGACGGTCTCCGCGTTGGATTCCATGGGCGCGCCCTCGTGGCCCCAGGTGCCCGCGCTCTCCACGATCAGCCCGCCGCCGAGCACACCGAGCCGCTGCGCCACGAAATGACGGGTCAGCCGCTCGGTGATCGGCGAGCGGCACACATTGCCGGTGCTGACGTGGAGGATGCGGAAGCTGTCACGCGGGAGGCCGACGAACGTCGTCGTGATCTCCGCCGCGCTTTCCCCGTTGCCTATGCCACGCCCCGCTTCAGGGGCTGTCAATTGGCCACCTCGAGGTCGGGTACGACCTTCCGCAGCTCGTCCGCGGAGATCGCGCCCGCACGCAGGAGGAGGGGCACTTCGCGCGTCACGTCGACGATCGACGACGGGACGTTGCCGGGGGTCGGGCCGCCGTCCAGGTACACGGACACCGAGTCGCCGAGCATCTCCTGGGCCGCGTCGCAGTCCTCGGGGGCGGGGTGGCCCGTCAGGTTCGCCGAGGACACCGCCATCGGGCCGACCTCCGTCAGCAGTTCGATGGCGATCGGGTGCAGTGGCATGCGCACGGCAACCGTGCCCCGGGTGTCGCCCAGGTCCCACTGCAGCGACGGCTGGTGCTTGGCGACCAGCGTCAGCGCGCCCGGCCAGAAGGCGTCGACCAGCTCCCAGGCCAGCTCGGAGAAGTCCGTGACGAGACCATGGAGCGTGTTCGGGGAGCCGATCAGGACAGGGGTGGGCATGTTGCGGCCCCGGCCCTTGGCCTCCAGCAGATCGCCGACGGCCTCCTTGGCGAACGCGTCCGCGCCGATGCCGTACACCGTGTCGGTCGGGAGGACCACGAGCTCGCCACGGCGGACGGCGGACGCGGCTTCGCGCAGACCGGTCGTGCGGTCGGTCGCGTCGTTGGTGTCGTATCGCCGTGCCATATCTAGCGGGCCTCCTCGTACACGAAGTACACGTAACGCGGGGAAAGAGTCTCGGGGGCGGTCACGGCAGCGCCTTGCGGGCGGTCGCGAACCTCGGGCGGTTGTTGAGGTCGGGGTGGTCGGCCGCGTCGGCCCAGCCCCGCTCCTCGGTGAAGATCCACGGCACCTGGCCGCCCTGGGTGTCGGCGTGCTCGATGACGACGACACCGCCGGGACGCAGGAGACGGTGTGCGGTGCGTTCCAGGCCGCGGATGAGATCCAGGCCGTCCTCGCCCGAGAACAGGGCGAGTTCGGGATCGTAGTCCCGCGCCTCGGGAGCGACGTACTCCCATTCGGTGAGCGGGATGTAGGGCGGGTTGGAGATGACCAGGTCGACCTGGCCGTCGAGGTCGGGGAAGGCGTCCAGGGCGTTGCCCTGACGCAGGTCGACCCTGGACCCCTCGACGTTCTTGCGCGTCCACTGCAGGGCGTCCTCGGACAGCTCCACGGCGTGCACGCGCGAGCGCGGGACCTCCTGGGCGAGGGCGAGCGCGATGGCGCCGGAGCCGGTGCACAGGTCGACGATGCAGGGCTCGACGACGTCCATCGCGCGCACTGCGTCTATGGCCCACCCGACCACCGACTCGGTCTCGGGGCGGGGCACGAACACCCCGGGCCCGACTTGGAGTTCGAGGTAGCGGAAGTAGGCCCGCCCGGTGATGTGCTGCAGCGGCTCGCGCTGCTCACGGCGGGCGATGACCTCCCAGTAGCGGGCGTCGAAGTCCGTGTCCTTCACGGAGTGCAGCTCGCCCCGCTTCACGCCGTGCACGAACGCGGCGAGCTCCTCCGCGTCGGTGCGCGGCGAGGGCACGCCGGCGTCGGCCAACCGCTGGGTGGCCTGTGCCACCTCCGCGAGCAGCACGCTGCGGGGGCTTGAGGGTCGCCCCCCAATGAATTGCTGCACGCAAGTCCTCCGTGTCGTACTCGTACGTGCGTACGTCCCTTACGTCGTTACGCAGCCGCCAGCTTCGCTGCCGAGTCCGCGTCGACGCAGGCCTGGATCACCGCGTCGAGGTCGCCGTCCAGGACCTGGTCCAGGTTGTACGCCTTGAAGCCGACGCGGTGGTCCGAGATGCGATTCTCCGGGAAGTTGTAGGTGCGGATCTTCTCGGAGCGGTCGACGGTGCGGACCTGGCTGCGGCGGGCGTCGGCTGCTTCCTTCTCCGCTTCCTCCTGCGCCGCCGCGAGCAGCCTGGAGCGCAGGATACGCAGTGCCTGCTCCTTGTTCTGCAGCTGGCTCTTCTCGTTCTGGCAGGAGGCGACGACTCCGGTGGGAATGTGCGTGATGCGCACGGCGGAGTCGGTGGTGTTGACGGATTGGCCACCGGGTCCGGAGGACCGGTAGACGTCGATGCGGAGGTCGTTGGGGTTGATCTCGACGTCGACTTCCTCGGCCTCGGGCGTCACGAGCACACCGGCCGCCGAGGTGTGGATACGGCCCTGCGACTCGGTCGCGGGCACCCGCTGCACGCGGTGCACGCCGCCCTCGTACTTCATCCGGGCCCAGACGCCCTGCCCGGGCTCGGTGGCGCCGTTCCCGCCCTTGGTCTTCACGGCGACCTGGACGTCCTTGTAGCCGCCCAGCTCGGACTCGGTCGAGTCGATGATCTCGGTCTTCCAGCCGACGCGCTCGGCGTACCGGAGGTACATGCGCAGCAGGTCGCCCGCGAACAGCGCGGACTCGTCCCCGCCCGCCCCGGCCTTGATCTCCAGAATGACGTCCTTGTCGTCACTCGGGTCACGCGGCACGAGCAGCAGGCGCAGTTTCTCGGTCAGTTCCTCGCGCTGCTTGTCGAGCTCCTTGACCTCGGCCGCGAAGTCGGGGTCGTCGGCGGCGAATTCCTTCGCCGTCTCGATGTCGTCGCCGGTCTGCTTCCAGGAGCGGTACGTGGCGACGATCGGGGTGAGCTCGGCGTAGCGCTTGTTCAGCTTGCGCGCGTTCGCCTGGTCCGCGTGGACCGACGGGTCGGCGAGCTTCGTCTCCAGGTCGGCGTGCTCTGCGACGAGCTCCTCGACGGCCTCGAACATCATTGGCTCCTGTGTAGGTACGACTGTGAAGGGCGGGCGACCAAAAACGCCGGTCCCGGCGCGCCTGAGTAGGGCGCGGCCGTGGACCGGCGAATTGGAGCTCGCTACTTCTTGGAGCCGGCAGAAGCCTTGCCGAAGCGGGCCTCGAAGCGGGCCACACGGCCACCGGTGTCGAGGATCTTCTGCTTACCCGTGTAGAACGGGTGGCACTCGGAGCAGACCTCGGCACGGATGGTGCCGCTGGAGATCGTGCTGCGGGTGGTGAACGACGCGCCACAGGTGCAGCTGACCTGCGTCTCGACGTACTCGGGGTGGATGTCGCGCTTCAAGGGTGTCTCCTAGTTTCGGGAGGGCGCCGGGTCGCTGCCGCGGGATACGGGAGCGTGAACCGGAGCCGACGTACCAGTCTGCCAGGACTGGGGCCATCCCCCAAAACCGGGGGGCGGTGCGATCTATTCCCGGGGGCCGGGAGCGAGGGGTGCGGGGATGGGTTACGAGTTGCGGGCAGTGATCGCCGGCGAGGAACTGCTGCGCACGATCACGAGGGATGTACCCGCCGCCCGGGCGTCCCTTGAGCAGGGCCTGGCGCTGATGCCGATGACGTCCGACCTCTTCGACTCCGCCACGAACGGCGACACCACCCGCGCCCTCGGGTTCTGGGGGCTGCCCGAAGGGTTCGACGGCCGCCTCGCCGCTTGGTCGGCCGGCGGGCCGGTCGCCTTCGTGGAGGCGGAGTACTTCGGTGGCGTGGGCGAGCAGCGCGCGGCCGTGTGGGACGACGGTGCCCTGGTGCTGGGGCCGCTGGGCATCGGGGAGGACCAAGGCTTCCCGGTGGCCGGCAGCCCGATCTCACAGGCTCTTCGTCGGCTGGGTGCGGTGGCACGGGCCGGTGGCGACGAGTTCTCGGCCGTGGGGCTGGGCCGGCATCGTCACAGCGCCCACTGGGTCGGCTGACCCCGCCGCGATCCCGCGCCCCTCAGGGCGTCACCACACTGTTGGCGTCGCCCTTCGCCGTGCCCTTCGTGGCCGACTTCGGGATCGGCTTGTCGTGCTTCAGGGCCGTCCACACCTGCTTGGCCTGCGACTCGGCCACGATCACGCGGTTCGGGTCCGCCGGGTCGTACCGGACCGGCATCGTGACCATGGTCATGTTCTTGGAGTCGATGCTCTTGAGGCCGTTGGCGAACGACATCAGGGAATTGACCGAGCCCAGGTCGGAGTCGGTGGTCACCGTCTTGGTGGCGGTGTTGGCCAGGTCGTAGAGCTTCTTCGGGTTGCCGAAGAGATTGATGTCCTTGACCTGGTTGATCAGTGCCTTGATGAAGGCCTGCTGGAGCTGGATGCGGCCGAGGTCGGAGCCGTCACCGACGCCGTGCCGGGTGCGGACCAGGCCGAGGGCCTGCTTGCCGGTGAGCTGGTGGGTGCCGGCCGCGAGGTTGAGGTGGCTGTCGGGGTCGTTGATGGCCTTGGTGGTGGTGACCTCGACGCCTCCGAGCTTGTCGACCAGCTTCTGGAAGCCGGAGAAGTCGACCTCCAGGTAGTGGTCCATGCGGATACCGGAGACGGACTCCACCGTCTTCACCGCACAGGCCGCACCGCCCGTCGTGTACGCCGAGTTGAACATCACGTCGGAGTCGGCCGGGTACGTCTTGCCGTCGGTGTCGGTGCAGTCGGGCCGGTCGATGAGCGTGTCCCGCGGGATGGAGACGACGCTCGCCTTCTTGTGGCCCTTGTAGACGTGCAGGATCATCGCCGTGTCCGAGCGGGCGCTGCCGTCGTCGGTGCCGCCGCCGAGCTGCTTGTTGTTGCCGGAGCGGGTGTCCGAGCCGAGGACGAGGATGTTCTCCGAGCCGTCGTCGACCTTCTCGGGACGGTCGGTTCCGAGGGCCTGGTCGATGTCGACGCTCTTGAGGTTGCCGTTGAGCTTGAAGTACAGGTAACCCGCACCGGTGCCGCCCAGGACCACGATCCCGGCGGCCGTCCAGGCCATGATCAGCAGGCCCTTGCGCTTGTCGCGCGGCTTGCGTCGGCGGCCCTTGGCGCGGCCACGCGGACCCTTGGTGCCGGTTTCGCCTGGTATGGCAGGCTCCGGCGTGCTCTCGGCAGACACTGTGCTCCTCGGTTCTCGTCCGGTCGGTTACCCCCTGCTTTCAGGGTCAGGCGTGGCCATTTGGCCCTTACCACACCATCGTCACCCCGTCCGGTCAGACGGGGAAACTCGGAGAAGGGTTGCACAACGGACCGTGCCCACCACCCGCAGGCGATGGGCACGGTCCGTAGCCGGAGAGGCCGGGCACACCGGTCTCACCTGCGATTTCAGCCGAAGATGTCGTACTGCTTGTAATCGGTCCCCACGGACCTTGCTGTGGCAAAGATCTCGCTCGTGGCCTTGCCGGAACCCGGGTACAGATAGAGCGTGCCGGACGAGTTGCGGGCCAGGAAGTCCGCCTTGCCGTCGCCGGTCACGTCACCGACGGCGTCGAAGGCCGTGTAGCTCTCCCAGGTACGCACCTTGACCCGGCCGGCGAAGGCGCCCGTGCCGGCCTTGCCGGTGCCCTTGAACAGGTAGACGTGGCCGCCGGTCTTGCTGCGCGCGATCAGGTCGGTCTTGCCGTCGCCGGTGAAGTCGCCGTGGCCGCGCAGGGAGTTGTACTGGTTCCAGCCGGAGCCGACCTTCACTCGGGCCCCGAAGGTGCCGTTGCCCTTGCCCGGGTAGATCCACAGATAGCCGCCGGAGTCGACCGACAGCAGGTCGGGCAGGTAGTCGCCGGTGACGTCGCCCGGGGTGACGATGCGGGTGCGGGTCTTCCAGTTGTCGGCGAGCTGCTTGGTGGCCCAACTGCCGCTGGAGGGCACGAAGTGCGACCAGAACAGGTCGCCGTCGGAGCTGCGCCGGTACACCAGGTCCTGGTAGCCGTCCCGGTCGAGGTCGGTCTGCAGGACGACGTTGACGCCGTCCCAGTTGCCCCAGGACTCGCGCGCCCCGAACGAGGTGCCGGTCGAGTCCTTCGAGTAGCCCGTCCTGCTGGAGGCGTTGCGCAGCCACAGGTCGGCCCGGTGGTCCCCGCTGAGGTTGGTGTCGTCGACGCGCGGGTAGGCGGCGCCGACATAGCTCGTCACCTTGGCGAACACGCTGTACGCGCCCGTGGCGACGCAGTCCCGCACACCCCAGGAGACGACACCGACGATCCGTCCGTTCACGACGAGCGGCCCGCCGGAGTCCCCGTTGCAGGCGGACGTGGTGCCGCTGTCGCCGCCGCTCGCCGGCTTGCCCGCGCAGACCATGTGGCCCTTGACGAACTCGCCGCCGTAATAGCCGGCGCAGGTGGTGTCGGACTGGATGGGCAGCGTGGCCGTCTTCAGCGTCTGGGAGATGTCCGAGCTGGTGGAGCTGGTACGGCCCCAGCCGTAGACCTTGGCGCTGGTCCCGGCGGCGTACGAGGCGGTGTCACCGGAGGTCGTCATGCGGATCGGCGTCGCCTTGACCGCGTTCGCCAGCGTGATGACGGCCATGTCGTTGTCGATCGTCGTCGAGTTGTACGACGGGTGGTACCACTGCCGGTGCGGCAGCGTGACGGTGCCGCCGTGCAGGTCGCTGTTGCCGGCGTCGTCGGTGGTCGGCAGCTGGGCGGTGCCGGTGATGACGGCACCGAAGTTGTGCCAGTCGTAGCCCTTGACGCAGTGCGCGGCGGTGAGGATCTTCGTCGGCGCGACGACGGCGCCGCCGCAGAAGAACCCGAGGTCGTCGGCCTCGTCGGCGGTGCCCTGGTCGTCGTAGTACCAGAGCTGCGCCATCCAGGGCGCCGAGGTGATGCCGGTCGTGGTGCCGCCGATGACCATGGGACTCACGGTGGAGTCATCGGAGGAGCTGCTGCTGCTCGCGCCGAACGACGACTTCCCGGTGGTCTCCCCTGCGACGTCGTCACCGACTACGGCACCCGCGACCCGCCGCTCCAGCTCGGCGAGCGAGGCGGAGCTGGTGGCGGGCTTCACGGTGGGCTTGGGCAGCGCGGTCGCGGCCCCGGCGGACGAGGTCAGCAGCGCGGCGGCAACGGCCGCGGCGACACCGGCGGCGGCGACGGGCAGCCCGAAACGTATCCGGCGTCTGTGACGACCACTGCCGGACATGGTGGTGCTCAAGTAGGTCCCCCCAGAGACACAAGAGTAGGAAGGGGCGTACTGATACGCCCGTCCCTATCAGCGCCAAAAGGCCGCTTCCCGTCACTGATTGACGGGAAGCGGCCTTTTCGGGGTCGCCTGTACTCAGTCGCCGTTGCCGGGAGTCGGCGTCGTCTTCTGAATCTGCATCAGGAACTCGGCGTTCGACTTCGTCTGCTTCATCTTGTCGAGGAGCAGCTCGACCGCCTGCTGCTGGTCGAGGGCGTGCAGCACCCGGCGCAGCTTCCAGACGATGGCAAGCTCGTCGGGAGCCAGCAGGATCTCTTCCTTACGGGTACCGGACGCGTCGACGTCCACCGCCGGGAAGATGCGCTTGTCGGCGAGCTTCCGGTCGAGCTTGAGCTCGGCGTTGCCGGTGCCCTTGAACTCCTCGAAGATGACCTCGTCCATGCGGGACCCGGTGTCCACCAGCGCGGTGGCGAGGATGGTCAGCGAGCCGCCGTCCTCGATGTTGCGCGCGGCACCGAAGAAGCGCTTCGGCGGGTACAGCGCGGTCGAGTCGACACCACCGGACAGGATGCGGCCGGAGGCGGGCGCGGCGAGGTTGTACGCACGGCCCAGACGCGTGATGGAGTCGAGCAGCACGACGACGTCGTGACCCAGCTCCACCAGCCGCTTCGCACGCTCGATGGCGAGCTCGGCGACCGTCGTGTGGTCCTCGGCCGGACGGTCGAAGGTCGAGGAGATGACCTCGCCCTTCACCGACCGCTGCATGTCGGTGACCTCTTCCGGACGCTCGTCGACGAGGACGACCATCAGGTGGCACTCGGGGTTGTTGTGCGTGATCGCGTTGGCGATCGCCTGCATGATCATGGTCTTACCGGTCTTCGGCGGGGCCACGATCAGACCGCGCTGGCCCTTACCGATCGGCGACACGAGGTCGATGATGCGGGTGGTCAGCACGCCCGGGTCGGTCTCCAGACGGAGCCGGTCCTGCGGGTACAGCGGGGTGAGCTTGTTGAACTCCGGGCGGCCGCGGCCGTGTTCGGGCGCCATGCCGTTGACGGAGTCGAGGCGGACCAGCGCGTTGAACTTCTCGCGCCGCTCGCCTTCCTTGGGCTGACGGACCGCGCCGGTGATGTGGTCGCCCTTGCGCAGGCCGTTCTTGCGGACCTGGGCGAGGGAGACGTACACGTCGTTGGGGCCCGGCAGGTAGCCCGACGTACGGATGAAGGCGTAGTTGTCGAGGATGTCCAGGATGCCCGCGACCGGGATCAGGACGTCGTCCTCGTTGATCTGCGGCTCCGAAGCAATCTCGTCACGGCCACGACGGCCACGACGGTCGCGGTAACGCCCGCGACGGCCACGGCGGCCACCTTCGAAGTCGTCGTCGTCCTGCTGCTGGCCACGGTCCTGACGACCGCCGCCCTGCTGCTGGTTCTGCTGCTGGCCGCGGTCCTGACGGCCGCCGCCCTGCTGGTCGTCGCCCTTGCGGCGGTCACCGCGGTCGCCGCGGTCACCGCGGTCACGGTCGCGGCCGCGCTCACGGCGGTCACGACGACGGCCCTCGCCGCCCTCACCGGCGTCGCCCTGCGGCTGCGCGGGCGTCTCGGCCTTCGGCTCGCTCTTCGCCTCGGCGGCGACCGTCTCGGGGGCGGCCGCGGGGGCACCGGCATCGGCGGTGGCGCGGCGACGGCGGCGCTCGGCCGGGGCGTCGTCGCTGGCCGGCTGGCCGGGAATCTCGATCTGCTGCTGGGCCACGGCCTTCTCGGCGGGGGCCTCAGCCGCCTTCTCCGCCTTCTTCTCGGCGTCTTCGCCGGTACGAGCCTTGGAGGTGGCGCGGCGCTTGGGCTTGGTCTCGGTGGCGGCCTCCGTCTTGGGAGCCGCGGCACCTCCTCCGGCCTGCGCCTCCTTGATGACCTCGATCAGCTGGCTCTTGCGCATGCGCGCCGTGCCCCTGATGCCGAGGCCGGATGCGACCTGCTGAAGCTCGGCCAGCACCATGCCCTCGAGGCCGGTACCGCGGCGCCGCCGGGAGCCGGCACCGCTGGCAGGCGCGGAGGCGTCCGTGGCGGGCGCGGCAGCGGTCTCCTCGACACGTGCGCCCATCAGATCGGTGGTGTCGCTCACGAAGGGTCCTTCCCTGGAGCGGACGTCGGCCTGTCTGGCTCGGCGACCGGTTGTGCTGTCCGGCTTCGGTCCCTGGTGTGTGGACCGTGCCGGGGCGGTGGTCCGCCAAAGCGGCGGAGGAAATATCTGGTGACGACGGTTCCCAGAGCCGTGGCACGGAGTGTCTGTGTCACTCGGCTCGGTCGCGCCGGTTCCGGAGCGTGCCCGGCAAGTCGCTCAGCGCCCGCGTACGAGGTACTGCCCGCGTACGTCGTACGGAACACAGTGCGGCTTGGGAGGCTCCCGGAAGAATGTCTGTCCCTGACGGGGACAACAAGCACCTCGCCATGGTGGGGTCGGGTGCAGACTTGAGGTTAACACTACCGGATCCAACAAACATTCCCCCTCTCGAAATCCGGCAACCGAGTGTCAGGTCGCAAGCGGCAGCACGCTCGCTCCCTGGGCATCCAGCTCGAGCCGGTTCGCGGCCCAGCCGTCGCCTGCCAGATGAGCCACCTTGTCGGCGCTGTCATGATCCGCCAGCGCCAGAACGGTGGGACCCGCGCCGGAGATGACCGCCGGCACTCCGTCGGCCCGCAGCCGCTCCACCAGCGCCGCGCTCTCCGGCATGGCGGGCGCGCGGTACTCCTGGTGGAGACGGTCCTCGGTGGCCGGCAGCAGCAGCTCGGGGCGCCTGGTCAGGGCCTCTACGAGCAGCGCGGCACGGCCCGCGTTGGTGGCGGCGTCGACATGCGGCACGGTGCGCGGCAGCAGGCCGCGCGCGGTCTCGGTGAGCACCGGCTTTCCGGGCACGAAAACCACCGGAACGATGGAATCGGCCGGCTCCATCCTGATCGCCCGCGCGGCACCCGCCTCCATCCAGGAGAGGGTGAACCCGCCGAGCAGACACGCCGCCACGTTGTCGGGGTGGCCCTCGATCTCGGTGGCGAGCTCCAGCAGGGCCGTGTCGTCGAGCTTGGCCTCGCCGCCTATGGTCACGGCGCGCGCGGCGACGATGCCGGCGCAGATGGCGGCCGAGGAGGAGCCGAGACCCCGGCCGTGCGGGATGCGGTTGGCGCAGACGATCTCGAGCCCGCGCGGCTGGCCGCCGAGCAGATCGAAGGCGGTGCGCAGGGACCGTACGAGAAGGTGGCTTTCGTCACGCGGCAGCGTCTCGCTGCCCTCGCCCGCGATGTCGATGTGCAGCCCGGAGTCGGCCACCCGGACGACAACGTCGTCGTAGAGCCCCAGCGACAGGCCCAGGGCGTCGAAGCCCGGGCCGAGGTTGGCGCTGGTGGCGGGGACGCGCACCCGGACGGCGGCGGCGCGGAACGCTGGACCGGCCATCGCTTGATGACTCTCCTTGAGCTGCGTGATTGTCGAAGACACTCGATGACGTGCGAGAACCCCTGGGCCGCTTCCGGGCCGCGGAGACGGCGCGGCACCGCACCCCATGCGGAGGCATATGCGGCGGGCGGGTTCGGTACAGCCTATCGAAGGTAGGTTCTGTGGCGACATAGGGCGCACAGGAGGCGCACGATGCGTGTCGTATGCCCCCTGTGCACCCCCTTGTAGGGAAGTTCCCAGGTAAGCGCCCTCGTACTCGCGGACGCGAGTCCCGTACGACGGGGTGTGGCCCGCTTACGCCTGTGCTTACGCCAGCCCGAGCCGCTCGGCCGCCGTGGCCGCGTCGACCGGGACGGTGACGGGCTGCGGGGCGCCGGCGACGGCCCAGTCGGGGTCCTTGAGGCCGTTGCCGGTGACGGTGCAGACGATGCGCTGGCCCGGGTCGACCTTGCCCAGTTCGGCGGCCTTCAGCAGACCGGCGACGGACGCGGCGGACGCGGGCTCGACGAAGACGCCCTCCTGCGCGGCCAACAGCCGGTAGGCGCGCAGGATTTCACGGTCCGTCACCTCGTCGATGAACCCGCCGGACTCGTCCCGCGCGGCGAGCGCGTACTGCCAGGACGCCGGGTTGCCGATGCGGATGGCGGTGGCGATGGTCGACGGATCCTTGACGATCTCGCCGCGCACGATGGGCGCGGAGCCGGAGGCCTGGAAACCCCACATGCGGGGGGTCCGCTTCGAGACACCGTCGGCGGCGTACTCCTTGTAGCCCTTCCAGTACGCGGTGATGTTGCCCGCGTTGCCGACCGGCAGGACGTGGATGTCGGGGGCGTCGCCCAGCATGTCCACGATCTCGAAGGCGGCCGTCTTCTGCCCTTCGATACGCACCGGGTTGACCGAATTGACCAGCGCCACGGGGTAGTTGTCGCTCAGGGCCCGGGCGAGCGTGAGGCAGTCGTCGAAGTTGCCGTCCACCTGGAGGATCTTCGCGCCGTGCACGAGGGCCTGGCCCATCTTGCCGAGCGCGATCTTGCCCTGCGGGACGAGAACGGCCGAAACCATACCCGCGCGGACGGCGTAGGCGGCGGCCGAGGCCGACGTGTTGCCGGTGGAGGCGCAGATGACGGCCTTCGCGCCCTCCTCCTTGGCCCGCGTGATGGCCATGGTCATGCCGCGGTCCTTGAAGGAGCCGGTCGGGTTCGCACCCTCCACCTTGAGGTGGACCTCGCAGCCCGTGCGCTCGGAGAGCACCTGCGCGGGCACGAGGGGCGTGCCGCCCTCGCGGAGCGTCACGACCGGCGTGGTGTCGGAGACGGGAAGCCGGTCCCGGTACTCCTCGATGATTCCGCGCCACTGGTGGGTCATTGCTGGTTACTCTCCTTCAACCCGCATGATGCTGGCGACACCCCGCACGGTGTCGAGCTTGCGCAGCGCCTCGACGGTCCCGACGAGGGCCGCGTCGGACGCACGGTGGGTGACGACGACGAGGGAGGCCTCGCCGTCCTTGCCCTGCTGGCGAACCGTATCGATCGAGACACCGTGCTCGGCGAACACGGTCGCCACCTGGGCGAGAACACCCGGTTTGTCCGCCACGTCGAGGCTGATGTGGTAGCGGGTGACAACCTCACCCATCCCCGACACGGGCAGGGCGGCGTACGCCGACTCGCCGGGCCCCGTTGCCCCGCTGAGCCGGTTGCGGCAGACGGCGACGAGGTCGCCGAGCACGGCCGAGGCGGTCGGGGAACCGCCCGCGCCAGGGCCGTAGAACATGAGCTGACCGGAGGCGTCGGACTCGACGAACACGGCGTTGTACGCGCCACGCACGGAGGCCAGCGGGTGGCTCAGCGGGATCATCGCGGGGTGCACGCGCGCGGTGACGGACGCGCCGTCCTCGGCCCGCTCGCAGATGGCGAGCAGCTTGATGGTGCAGCCCATCTCCCTGGCGGAGGCGAAGTCGGCCGCGGTCACCTCGGTCATGCCTTCGCGGTAGACGTCGTCGAGGCGCACGCGCGTGTGGAAGGCGATACCGGCGAGGATCGCGGCCTTGGCGGCAGCGTCGAATCCTTCGACGTCGGCGGTGGGGTCGGCCTCCGCGTACCCCAGGGCGGTGGCCTCGTCGAGGGCCTCCTGATACCCGGCGCCGGTCGAGTCCATCTTGTCGAGGATGAAGTTCGTGGTGCCGTTGACGATGCCGAGCACCCGGTTGACCTTGTCGCCGGCGAGGGACTCGCGCAGCGGGCGGATCAGCGGGATGGCGCCGGCGACGGCGGCCTCGTAGTAGAGGTCCTTGCTGTTCGCTTCCGCCGCCGCGTGCAGGGCGGCCCCGTCCTGGGCGAGGAGCGCCTTGTTGGCGGAGACGACGGACGCGCCGTGCTCGAAGGCGGTGGTGATGAGGGTGCGGGCGGGCTCGATGCCTCCGATGACCTCGACCACTACATCGATGTCGCCGCGTTTGACGAGCGCGGTGGCGTCGGTGGTGATGAGCGCGGGGTCGATGCCCTCACGCACCTTGGAGGGCCGCCGTACGGCCACGCCCGCGAGCTCCACGGGCGCCCCGATCCGGGCGGCGAGGTCGTCGGCGTGCGTCGTCATGATGCGCGCCACCTCTGAGCCGACCACTCCACAGCCCAGCAGCGCCACCTTCAGCGGACGCGTACGCATCATCCGACCTCGTTTCCTCTTACCGTCTACGGTTGCACCAGTCTCACTCACCGGACGGGACTTTCTGCCCTTCGTCCGGATCGTGAGATATCTATTTCATTTCTACCGGGGTGGAAGACAGGAGATCTTCCACCCCGGTGTCTTTGCGGGGTTACCCGACGTCGAGACGCAGGAGGTCCTCCTCCGTCTCCCGGCGGACGATCACCCGGGACTCGCCGTCGTTCACGGCGACGACGGGCGGCCGCAGGACATGGTTGTAGTTGCTGGCCATGGACCGGCAGTACGCACCCGTCGCCGGCACGGCGATGAGGTCACCCGGTGCCAGGTCGGCCGGCAGGAACGCGTCCTTGACCACGATGTCCCCGCTCTCGCAGTGCTTGCCGACGACACGGGCGAGCATCGGCTCGGCGTCGCTCGTGCGGGACACGAGGGCGACGCTGTACTCGGCGTCGTACAGCGCCGTACGGATGTTGTCCGACATGCCGCCGTCGACGGAGACGTAGGTCCGCAGCCCGTCGAGCGGCTTGATGGTGCCGACCTCGTAGAGCGTGAAGGCGGTCGGCCCGACGATGGCGCGCCCCGGCTCGACGGAGATACGCGGAGTCTGCAGGCGGGCGGCCTCGCACTCACGGGTGACGATCTCGGTCAGCGCCTTGGCGATCTCGTGCGGCTCACGGGGGTCGTCGTCACTCGTGTAGGCGATCCCGAGCCCGCCCCCGAGGTCGATCTCGGGCAGCTCGACACCGTGCTCGTCACGGATGTCCTTGAGGAGCGAGACCACCCGGTGGGCGGCGACTTCGAAGCCCGACATGTCGAAGATCTGCGACCCGATGTGCGAGTGGATCCCGATGACTTCCAGCCCCTCGAGCTGGAGCGCCCGCCGCACGGCCTCGGCGGCCTGCCCACCGGCCAGCGGAATCCCGAACTTCTGGTCCTCGTGGGCGGTCGCGATGAACTCGTGGGTGTGTGCTTCCACGCCCACGGTGATACGGATCTGGACGCGCTGCCGCTTGCCGAGCTCCTGCGCGATGTGCGCGACGCGCACGATCTCCTGGAAGGAGTCGAGGACGATACGTCCGACGCCTGCGGTGATCGCGCGGCGGATCTCCTCCGCGGACTTGTTGTTGCCGTGGAAGGCGATGCGGTCGGCGGGCATGCCGGCGGAGAGCGCGGTGGCGAGCTCGCCCCCGGAGCACACATCCAGGTTCAGCCCTTCCTCGTGCAGCCACCGCACGACGGCCCGGGACAGGAACGCCTTGCCGGCGTAGAAGACGTCGGCGTCGGTCCCGAAGGCGCTGCGCCAGGCGCGGGCCCGGGCCCTGAAGTCGGCCTCGTCCATGAAGTAGGCCGGGGTGCCGTGCTGTTCGGCGAGGGTCTTCACGTCGATACCGCCGACGGTGACGACGCCGTCCGCGTTGCGGCCGACGGTCTGGGCCCACACCTTCGGGTCGAGGCTGTTGAGGTCGGCGGGCGGGGCGGAGTAGTGGCCCTCGGGAAAAACGTCGGCGTGGCGGGGCCCGGCGGGGTGTGCGGAACGGCTCATGACTTTCGTGGGCTCTCTCAGAGATGGTCGGGTGCGTCGATGCCGAGCAGGGACAGGCCACCGGCCAGCACCGTCCCGGCGGCTTCGGCGAGCGCGAGCCGGGCGCGGTGGGTGGCCGAGGGTTTCTCCGCACCGCGGGGAAGGACGGCGGGCAGCAGGGGCAGGACGGCATCGGCGACGGTGACGAGGTGCCGGGCGAGACGGTCGGGGGCACGGTGGGCTGCCGCCCGGGCCAGAACGCGGGGGTGATCCGCGAGCAGGACGACGACGTCGTGCCGTACGTCCCCGGGTTCGGCGTCGAACCCCAGGTCGGCGGCGTTACGGCGGAGAGCCCGGGTGCGGGCGTGGGCGTACCGGACGCGGAAGAGAGGGTTGCTCTCACGCTGGACGAGGTGCTCGTCGGTGATACGGGGCCGGTCGTGACCGGCGGGGTGAAGCAGGGCCCAGCGGGCGGCGTCACGACCGAGCGGGAGGGGGTCGACGGGGGCGGGCACCGGACGCACGGCGTAGTAGGGCAGGGCGGGCGAGTCCTGCATGCGACGCCCGTCGACCCGTACGCCGAGGATGTCGACCCAGCGCGGATCGAGGGAGGCCTCGCAGCCGGTACGGACGGCGGCCCCCTGCGACTGCAGAATCCGAGCGAGAGCGTCCATCACCACGACGGCCCGTACCTCGTCGGGGCAGTACAACGGGATGAAGTCCGCCGAGGGGCCGTTGGCGTACCCGTACCGCGTGCCGCGCCGCAGGATCTCCTCGACGACGGTGGCGGAGGCGGTGGCGCCGAGGCTGATGTTCAGGAAACCGGGGCCGGTGATGACGACGTCGGTGATGCCGGTGGTGAGGCCGTCGGTGCCGGCATCGGTGGTGCCGTCGGCGCCGGCATCGGTGTGGCTGTCCGTGAGCCTGTCGGTGCTGAGCAGGAGGGCCTTCAGGATTTCGGCAATCTCCATCGGAGGCCTGCCGGCCGGGCGCGCGAGTTGAAGCGCGATGTTGGTGGCGTAGTCCCCACAGCCCCCGGGCCCGGGAGCGCTCACCACGACTCGCTCCGGCACGGCGACCCGCAGCTCCCCG
Organism: Streptomyces sp. R11; assembly: GCF_041051905.1. NCBI lineage: Bacteria > Bacillati > Actinomycetota > Actinomycetes > Kitasatosporales > Streptomycetaceae > Streptomyces > Streptomyces sp. R11. Next base: position 6,204,042 of record NZ_CP163432.1, on the reverse strand, counting down.
TCGTCGACAGCACGACGTACCGCGCGCAGCACGGTACGGGAGAGCTCGACGGGGGTCACGGGACAAGCGTATGGGAGGAGGGGGGCGGGTATGCGAATGGGTTTGGGAGGGTCCGGGATGTGGACGGGTGGGGGGTGCGGTGGCGGTTGGGTGCGGTGCCGGGGCGTCGGGCCCTGTTGTGCCGGACCGGAACGCCTGGCGGTCCTTCGACTTCCCGTACGGCTGGGGTGTCGGCCCGGAACGGCCGGCGGTCCTTCGGCTTCCCCTACGACTGGGGTGTCGGCCCGGAACGGCCGGCGGTCCTTCGGCTTCCCCTACGACTGGGGTGTCGGCCCGGAACGGCCGGCGGTCCTTCGGCTTCCCCTACGGCTGGGATGTCGGCCCGGAACGGCCGGCCGCTTCAGCTTCCGAAGGGCCCGAGACGCCCATCCGGACCCCCAGCGGTCTCAGCTTCCGGTGCGCCCGGCGGCCTCGCCGGCTGCCCCCAGGATGCCTCCGAACGCGGCCGTGTCCGGGCTCCTGTCCATACCCCCTCCGTCGCGTTCCCCGCCCCTTTCCCGGGTCCGTTCCGCGTTCCTCCTCACCTCGATCAACCTCCCTACGAGGGTGACGAGTTCGGCGGGCTCGAAGGGCTTGGCGAGGAAGGCGTCGACGCCGACGTCGAGGCCGGTGTCGACCTCGTACTGCGTACAGGCGCTGATGATGGCGAGGGGAAGATCACGGGTACGGGGATCGGCACGCAGCCGAGCGGCGGTGCGCAACCCGTCGAGCCGCGGCATGACGACATCCAGGGTGACCACATCGGGCCGCACCCGATGAACGACTTCCAGACACTCGGCACCATCGGCCGCGGTCACCACCTCAAGCCCCTCCAGCTCGAGATTGACCCTGATCAGCTGCCGGATGACCTTGTTGTCGTCCACAACAAGCACCCGGCCCGTCGCGCCTGGCACAACTCGAGAGTAGGTCCGGACCGGCCACCGCGTCCGGGTTTTCCCCACTTCCACCCCCTGCGAGCGAGCCACCCCAGGTCACACCCCGTGCCGCGACCCCGGAAACCCGTTCATGAACACCCCACCGAAGCTGGTAGGGTTCTACCCGTCGCCGCCAAGCAAGGCGCCCGACACGCCCCCGTAGCTCAGGGGATAGAGCAACGGCCTCCGGAGCCGTGTGCGCAGGTTCGAATCCTGCCGGGGGCACCCTGTATGAGGTGCCCAAAGACCCCGCCACCAGCGAGAACGCTGAGGACGGGGTCTTCGCGTATCTGCAGGCGTTGCGCCGCGGGGAGCTGCCCTATGTGGGGGCAAGGGCCCGCTCCGGTGCCAGACAGCCCTGCCCGGGCGATCGTCGCGCGGTGGAGGCCACCCACAGCTCCCGCAGGGGTGGCCGGCGCCCCGCTTCGGCGCGCTGGGGCAAGGTCGGCGGTGGCGAGCCACGCGGTGCGGCTGGTCCGCCCGCTCGGTCGTCGGCGCCTCTGAGAGCGGTGCCAGTGGCGCTACTTGCGTTCCTGCTGGGATGCATGGCTGCCGGCCGTTCAGCCGTATCGGGGCGGGCCTGCCGCCGCCGCTCAGCCGAAGTGAGATTGCTGATGGTGTCCCGTCGGGTGGTCCCGGTGGGGAGGCTCCACGGGGGGCAGTAGTTCTGCCGCCTGGTGCTGGGTGTGTGCGGCTGCTATTTGTGCTTCCGTCACGGCGTCTCCGCGTTCGCGCACCAGGTCTTCATAGATCGGCAGGTGATCGCTTCCGTCGGGAGTGCGGGGAGTGGGTGCCATAAAGCTGGTCCTTCGCTGGGTAATGCCGTCAGGCCCGGTTGAGTCGGGCGGCAATTCCGTGCCCGAGGAGCAGATAGAGGACAGCCGGGAGGCCGTAATTGAGGAGGACTCGGAGGCCCTCTGTGTCCACCGTGAAAATGTCCTGTGCCCATCCGGACAGCCAGTCCGCCGATCCGTGCACGAATTCCACGAACGCGTTCCCTTGGTTCGCGTCGAGCAGGTACAGCACGATCCACAGGCCTAGAAGACCTGCGGCGACGTCGGCAATCGTGCAGATTGCCAGGGCCGCTCTGCGTGCGGTGTCCGGGTTGCGCTGGGAGCGGTCGGGGGGTGGGGGCTGGTCGTAGGGCTGGTAGCCGGGAATCGGGTCGGTGTTCACGAGGAATCCGTTCTGACGCGCTGCCGGGCGGAGGGGTGTAAGCCATCCCGCGAAACCGGAATCGGACGCCGAGGATGACCTGCTTCTGCCTGGTTCTGCGTCATGCGGACGCGACCGTGTTACACCGCTGCCCTGTTCGTCCCCAAACAGCGGCAATATGGCGGCCTATTCGGGAACTTGCCTCAAAAGGCGCGTGCGGCCGTACATTTACCGCACATTTGCGGATGCACTGGCGACGCTGGGTCCCGGAGCGCGGGTCAGGCCTGCCGGGCCGTCGGGAGCATCGCCCAGACCGTCTTGCCCGCCGGCTGGCGTCTCGTCCAGCCCCAGTGTTCGGACAGGGCGTCGATGATGCGCAGCCCCCGGCCGTGCTCGTCGAAGGGGTCGCTGGTGTGCGGGTAGACAGGGGGGTTGTCGCTCGGGTCGGCGACGGCGCAGACGAGGTGGGCCGGGCGCCGGAGGCTGAGCCTCAGCCAGATCTCGGTCTCGGGGCGCGACGGGGTCGCGTCGGCCGAGGAGGGCGAGGCGGGCGATACGGCGTGCAGCACGGCGTTGGCGAGCAGTTCGGTGACCACCGTGAGGGCGTCGGCGCTGCAGTGGTCCAGTGCCCAGTCGTCGAGCGTGCTGCGGACGAAGTCGCGGGCTCGACCGCAGCCCTGTTCGGCACCGACCAGACGCAGGGCGGCGGAACGGGGCGAGGTGCGCGGGGACTCGGGGCCGGTGAGCCGACGGGGGCCCGAGGTGCCGCGATGCGCTTCCGGCGTCACCGTCAGCCCCGCATGGGGCGCAGCGCTGCCGGGCAGTTGGAGCCCTTCGTACGCAGGTAAGGACACAACGTCTCCCTGATACACGGTCAGGACAGGGCGTCCGCACTGCCGTTGACGCCACGGACTATTATCCACGCCGACGGCGCCTCCGTGCAATTTCACGGGAAATTGCGGGAAGGTGTCTGCGCAGAGCACGTGGTGCGGTCCGGGCCCGGCGGGGCGCCGGGGCGTGCGCGTGGCCGAACGTGAGCAAGGAGAGTGCAGTGCCAACAGCACAGAACGGCGTACGGGCCAGCTCGTTGGGCGTCCGCTGGATCAAGAGCCGGCACAGCAATGCCGAGGGCAACTGCGTCGAGGTGGCGAGCCTGGGCGACGGCAGCATCGCGATGCGCAACTCCCGCGACCCCGAAGGGCCGGCCCTGGTGTACACACCGGCCGAGATCACCGCGTTCCTGGCGGGCGCCAAGGAGGGAGAGTTCGACCACCTCGTATGACCTGAACGGAGGACCGGGCGGGAGGCGAAACGCCGCCAGGAAGCGGAAGTTGAGCCTTCCAATTGCTGCGGTTTCGGCGGCAGGAGGCGGCGGGGTGCGATAATGCGGTCTGTCGTGTGCCATTCTACGGGGAGTCAGGATGTCCGCCGAGTCACCTCGCATCTCCCGCCTCGAGCCCTACCTGAGCCGGACAGAACCAGCGCCGACCCTGCTGAAAATGCTGGTCGGTGTCCAACTGGCGGGTATCCGCGAGGACGCGGGCCTCTCCCAGGACCAGGCCGCGCGTGCCGTGGGTTTCAGTCCGGCGAAGCTGTCGCGCATCGAGGCGGGCAAGGGGCGTCGGCCGCCGACGGAGGCCGATGTCCGCCTGCTGCTGAAGGAGTACGGGTCCGCGGAGTACGAGGCCTCGGTGCTGTTGCAGTTGCTGAAGCGTGCCGGTGAGCCGGGGTGGTGGCAGCGCTATGACAAGCGGCTGATGCCCGAGTGGTTCGACCGGCTGGTCGGGCTGCAGGAGGCCGCGACGGCCATCCGTACCTTCGAGATCCAGTACGTGCCCGGCCTGTTGCAGACCGAGGCATACACCCGGGCCGTGGTGGAGCGGGGGCTGCCGTCGGCGCCCGGCCGTGAGGTGGAGCGGCGTGTGGAGCTGCGGATGCGGCGGCGCCAGCTCTTGCACCGCGCGGACCCGCCTCAGCTGTGGGCGATCGTCGACGAGTCGGTGCTGCTGCGGATGCTGGGCAGCCGCGAGGTGATGCGCGAGCAGCTCGAGTACCTGGAGGAGATGACGCGGCTCCCCCATGTGACTCTGCAGATCGTGCCCCTGGACGTGACCAACGCGTCCGCGCCGGCCATTCCCGTCACCTATCTGCGCTTCGGCGGCGTCGATCTGGCCGACATCGTCTATCTGGAGCACATCAAGAGCGCCGCGTTCCTGGAGGACCAGGACGAGACGGAGGAGTACCGGATCGCCCTGGACCGCCTCGGCGACGAGGCCCTCAACCCGCGCGAGTCGCTGGAGCGGCTGCGCGAGACGAAGGCCCGCTACTCTCCCGCCCCGTAGGGCACCGCACTCCGTAGGGCACGGCACCCCGCAGGGCACTGCGCCCCGTAGGGCGAAGCCTCGTTACGGCAGGCGGCCCACGCCGCCGAACTCGATCCATTCCTGGGTGAGCTGACGCGGCGCCACCTCGGTGTCGGGGCGCCAGGTCGAGACCTCCACCAGGCCGGGGTCGAGGATCTCCAGACCCTCGAAGTACTCCTCGACGTCCTTCTCCTGGCGCACCCGGCCCCAGTGTCCCTGGGTCGCCTGGTCCATGAACTCGGTGACGAAGTCCCGGACCTTGGGGTCCTCGCTGACCAGCTGGCACATCAGCATGAAGCTGCCGGGCGCGAGACGCTCGCGCACCCGGCGGGCCAAGGCGAGGGGGCCGTCGGTGTCGCTGTCGGGGATGCAGTGGAAGACCGAGTTGAACAGCACCGCCACCGGCTGCGAGAAGTCGATCAGGCGCTCGGTGTCGGGGTGGGAGAAGATCGCGTCGGTCTCGCGCATGTCGGCGTGGATGACGGCCGTGTTGTCGTTCTGGTCCAGCAGGGCGCGGCCGTGGACCAGGACCATCGGGTCGTTGTCGACGTAGACGACGCGCGAGGACGGGTCGATGGACTGCGCGACCTGGTGGACGTTGTTCTGGGTGGGCAGGCCTGAGCCGTGGTCGAGGAACTGCCGGATTCCGTGGTCCTCGGCCAGTGTCCTGACCACGCGCTGCAGGAAGCGGCGGTTGTTCAGGGCGAGGGCGCGGGTGCTGGGGACGACCTTGTCCAGCTCCTCGCAGGCGGCTCGGTCGGAGGCGTAGTTGTCCTTGCCGCCGAGGTAGTAGTCGTACATGCGCGCGGCTGTCGGGATCGCGGCGTCGATCGACGTGGACAGCTGCTTTCCAGGCTCCATCGTTTCCCCCAGTCACAGGGCCGGCCGAGGAGATCACCTCGCCCGCAACACATCCTAGGGAGGGGGCAGTTGGTGGGGCCAGTCCATCGGTCAACCGCCGGAGAAATGACCCCTTCGGCGAGGGGACGGCGAGCGGACGCCGACGGAACCAGCGGGCGGAAGGCGACTCAACCCGGCCGCGAGGCAGTGGAATTGTCCGGAGAGAGCGTCTGTCGTCCCGGATGTCGTTGTGTCGTCAAAGGTTCGTAGATGTATACGAGGCACTCCAGTTCGAGGCCAGTCAGAGCGCGCCCTCACGGCCATGGAGCCGCATCCGTGAGGGCTTCTCGGACGCCTTTCATGATCGGGGCTGTGCGGGGCGCCACTTCGAACTAGGGTTCTCGGTCGGAAGCCACATTCGACGGGGGTACGCACGTGGCCGATTCGGCGCGCTCGCTCGACGACACCGCGCAGGACGGGGGAAAGCCGGGCCGGTTCACCGGCATGGGCCCCTTCATGCTCGTCTGGAGCGGGCAGGCGATATCGCTGGTCGGTAATTCCGTCCTGCGTTTCGCCTTCGTCTTCGAGACCTGGTCGGCCACCGGCCGCGCGACGGCGCTGACCACGCTGTCGCTGTGTGCCCTCCTCCCCCAGGTGCTGTTGAGCCCGCTCGCCGGAGCCTTCGTCGACCGGGTCAAGCGACGCACGGCGCTGCAAGTCGCCGACGGCGGCGGGCTGTTGATCGTGGCGCTGCTCGGCGTCCTGCACTTCACCGGCGGGCTGCACACCTGGGAGGTCTACGCGGCCGTCATGCTGCTCGGCTCGGCCGCCGCCTTCCAGTTCCCGGCATTGGGCGCCTCGGTGCCGCTGCTCGTGGACAAGGCCCAGCTCCAGCGGGCCAACAGTCTGCTGGCCAGCGCCAAGAGCACGGCGGACGTCGGCGGTCCCGCTCTGGGCGGGCTGCTGGTGGCGTTCTCCGGGCTGGGTTTCATCCTCGTCGCCGACCTGGTGAGCTTCGCTCTCGCGCTGGTCGCCATCCGGGTCGTGCGGATGCGGGGGGACACCGGTCCCGCGAGCAAGCCGGCGGGCGGGCCGCGCAAGAAGCTCACCGCAGAGGCCGTGGAGGGGATGCGGTTCCTCTTCCGGTATCCGAGCCTGCGCGATCTGATGCTGGCCTTCTGCGTGGTCAACCTGGTCATGGTCTTCGGCTTCGCCGCCGTGCAGCCCATGGTTCTGGCCCGGTCCGGCGGTGAGACCGCGGCACTGGCGAGCGTCAACACCGCGATCGGTGTCGGCGGGGTCGCGGGCGGGCTGCTGATGGCGGCGTGGAGCGGGCCGAAGAACCGGGCCCGGGGCATGCTGCTCGGGATCATCGGGATGTGTCTGTCCGCCCAGGTGGCGATGGCACTCGTGGGGGGCGTGATCGGCTGGTGCGCGGCCATTCTCGTGGGCGCGGCGCTGATGCCGATGATCAACGGCGTGATGCAGGCGATCGTGCAGACCAAGGTGCCTCAGGAGTGGCACGGCCGGGTCTTCGGCGCCGTGATGTTCCTGTCGCAGATCTCCGTCCCGCTGGCGACCGCCGTCTCCGGGCCGCTCGCCGACGAGGTCTTCGAACCGCAGGCCGCGGAAGGCACCGGGATCTTCGTGGTGCTGGGGCCGCTCGTGGGCGACGGGCCGGGCAGCGGCATGGCCGCGATGCTGCTCATCGCGGGTCTGTGCGGTATCGCCGTCGGGGTGCTGAGCATGACGCGGCGCACGGTGCGGGAGATCGACACGCTGCTGCCCGATGTCACCGACGACTCCCCCGGCGCCGCCGACAGCGACGCCACCGACGGCAACGCCGCCCACAGCTCCGGACGCCCCGGCGACCCCGAGGGGCCGGAGAACCCCGACCACCCCGACCACCCCGACAACCCCGGGAACAAAGAACTCGTGGAGGGCTGATCATGACCACCAATCCGTTCGAGGACGAGAACGGCACCTACCTCGTACTCACCAACGCCGAGGGCCAGTTCTCGCTCTGGCCCGACGGGATCACCGTGCCGGACGGGTGGGACGTGGCCCTGGCCGCGAGCAGCCGGGCGGACTGCCTCGCCTACGTAGAGGACCGCTGGACCGACATAAGTCCCGCCCGCACGGCCTCCGATGCCTGAGACGGAGGCAACGGGGGCGTTGCACGGCGTGCATGAACTTTTCGAGGAACGGGCCCGGCGGACACCGGCGGCGACCGCGCTGGTGCACGGCGACGAGCGGCTGAGCTACGGCGAACTCGACGCGCGGGCCGACCGGTTGGCCGGGCTGCTGCGGCGCCACGGCGTGCGGCCGGGTGCCCTGGTGGGCGTATATCTGGAGCGGTCCGCCGAGATGGTGGTGGCCCTGCTCGGCACGCTCAAGGCCGGTGCCGGCTACGCGATGCTCGACCCGGACTTTCCGGCGGAACGGCTGCGCGGGATGGCGGCCGACGCGGGCGTCACGCTGGTCGTGTCCCGGCGCGGTTCCCAACAGCCGATATCCGCGGTCGAGTCGGTGACCGTGGAGGACGCCGAACGGGCCGAGCCACTGCGGCGCGGCACCGTGGGGGTACGGCCGCAGGACCCGGCCTGCGTGATGTTCACCTCCGGCTCCACCGGCCGCCCGAAGGGCATCGTCGCCTCCCACGCCGCCATCACCGGGACGCTGACCGGGCAGGACTTCGCGTCGTTCGGGCCCGGCGCGGTGTGGCTGCAGTGCTCCCCCGTGTCCTGGGACGCGTTCGCGATGGAGCTGTGGGGTCCGCTGCTCAACGGCGGCCTGTGCGTGCTGCACCCGGGGCAGCGTCCCGACCCGGTGGTGATGGCCGGCCTGGTCGAGACGCACGCCGTCACCTCCCTGTACCTCTCCGCCTCCCTCTTCCACGTGATCGTCGACGAGTACCCGCGAGCCCTCGCGGGCGTACGCGAACTGATCGTCGGAGGCGAGCCGTTGTCGCCCGCGCACGCGGCCCGCGCCCTGGAGCGCCATCCCGCGCTGCGGCTGAGCAACGGCTACGGCCCGGTCGAGGGCATGGTCTTCCTGACCGTCCATCCGGTCACCGCCGAGGAGGTACGGGACGGCAGCCCGGTGCCGATCGGCCGCCCACTGGCCGGCAAACGGCTCCGGGTGCTCGACGAGCGGCTGCGGCCGGTCGCGGACGGTGAGACGGGTGAGCTCTACGCCGCCGGGGCGGGCGTCGCCCTCGGCTACTGCGGCCGTTCCGAGCTGACCGCCGAGCGGTTCGTGGCCGACCCGTACGGGCCCGCCGGTGGCCGGATGTACCGCACCGGTGACCTGGTGCGGCGCCGGGCGGACGGGGTGCTGGAGTACCTGGGGCGGGCCGACGCGCAGGTGAAGATCCGCGGGTTCCGGGTGGAGCCCGGCGAGGTGGAGACGGTGCTGGCCGGCCATCAGGGCGTCGTCCGGGCCGCCGTGGTCGCTCGTCCCGACGCCACGGGTGACCAGCGGCTGATCGCGTACGTCGTGCCTCGGGAAGGACATCGGCAACAGCTGCAGGCAGCGGAACTGCGGGACCACGCGACGCGCGTACTGGCCGACTATCTCGTCCCGGCCGCCTTCGTGCTCCTCGACGCCCTGCCCCTCACCCCCAACGGCAAGCTGGACCGCGCCGCCCTGCCGGAGCCCGGCCCCGTCAACGGCTCCCTCGCGTCGGCGTTGGCACGACAGCCGTCCGACCCGGTCGAGGAGGCGCTGTGCGGGCTGTTCTCCGAGGTACTGGGGGTGGCGTCGGTGGGCCCCGAGGACGACTTCTTCGCACTCGGCGGCAACTCGCTGACGGTGGCGCGGCTGCTGGGGCGGATCCAGCTGACGCTGGGCGCCCGGGTCGGCGTGCGGACGCTGTTCGAGGGCCGGACGCCTGCGGCGCTGGTGCCCTATGTGGAGAAGGCCGGCAAGGCGGAGGCAGGGAGGGACGAGGAGCCCGCAGTCGCCCCGGAGGGGGATGCGCTGCCCCTGTCGCACGCCCAGCGCCGCCTGTGGTTCCTCGACCAGGTCGACGCGGGTAACGCCTACACGCTTCCGGTGCTGGTGCGGCTGCGCGGCAAGGTCGACCCGGAGGCTCTTCGGGCCGCCCTCGGGGACGTGGCCGCCCGGCAGACGGCGCTGCGTACGGTCTTCGAGGAGCGCGACGGCGAGCCGTGGCAGCGGGTACGGGCCGGCGCCGAAGCCCTGCCTCGGCTTCGGCAAGTCGACGTGCCGTCCGGCGAGTTGGACAAGGCCGTCACCGCAGCCGCCCGGCACCGCTTCGACCTTGCCGCGGAACTCCCCCTGCACGCCGTGTTGTTCGGCGTCCGGGACCGGCCGGGCGAGCACGCGCTGCTGCTCGTGCTGCACCACATCGCGGGTGACGGCTGGTCGCTGCCCCCGCTCTTCCGGGACCTTTCGCGGGCCTACGCCGCCCGCGTCTCCGGCGCCGCACCGGAGCTCGCCCCGCTGCCGGTGCCGTATGCCGACTTCGCCCGCCGGCAGCAGGGGCGGCTGGGTTCGGCGGACGATCCGGGATCGCTCGCCGCGACCCAACTCGCCTTCTGGCGCAAGGCCTTGGCCGGCCTTCGAACCGGTGGCCCCCTGCTCCCGCGGCGGCCCGGAAGGCCCGCCGTGCCGGGTCGGGAAGCCGCCACGGTCGTACGGCGGCTGGACGCCCAGGCGCATGCGCTGATCGTCGACGGGGCCCGGGCGGAGGGCGCCACGCTCTTCATGGCGTTGCACGCCGCTCTCGCCGCCGTGCTGGTGCGTGCGGGGGCCGGCGAGGATCTGGCGGTCGGCTCGCCGATCGCCGGGCGGGGGAACGACGGCACGGTTGACGACGTCGTCGGGTTCTTCGTCAACATGCTGGTGCTGCGCAACGACGCCTCCGGCGACCCCACGGCCCGGCAGCTGCTCGCGCGTACCCGGGAGACGGCGTTGGACGCCTTCGCTCACCAGGACGTGCCGTTCGAGGACGTCGTGGGAGCGCTCAACCCCGTACGGCCCCCGGGGCGGCAGCCGTTCACCGAGGTCGTGCTGGCGTTGCAGAACAACGCCCGGGCCGAGGTGGGCCTGCCCGGCACCGAGTCCGGCGTGGAGCCGCTGCGCACCGGCACCGCGCGGTTCGAGCTGCTGGTCGACGTCACCGACGACCACGGTCCGTCGGGCGCGCCGGACGGCATGGCGCTGGTCTTCGAGTACCGGACCTCGTGTCTGGAGCGGGAGTTCGTCGAATGGCTGGCGGACGCGGTCGTCGAGGCGCTGCGCGCGGGGGCCGCCGAGCCGGACGTACCGCTGTCCCGGCTCGGGCTGCCGGAGCCTCCCCGGCGGGCGGACGCGGCGCGGGACGCTGTCCTCGCCCCCGCGCCCCTGGCGGGCGGCCCGGCAAACTCCGCGCTGCACCGGGAGATCGCCGCCGTCTGGTCCGACGTTCTCGGAGTCGAGCACATCGGTCCGGATGACGACTTCTTCCGGCTCGGCGGCAACTCCCTGCGTGCGGTACGGGTCGCGGCCCGCCTGACGGGCGCCGGTCGCACGGTGACGGCCGCCCAGCTGTTCACCTCGCCCACGGTCGCCGCCCTCGCCGCCGAGCTGGAGCGGGCACCGGCCGAGGCACCCGCCGCCCCGGCGCCCATCCCGCGCCGGCCGCGCATTCCCCGGCAGCCGGGCCGCGGCAGCCGTACCGACGTCCCCGGTACAGGCCGTACCGACGACCCGAGTCAGAAGGAGGTGCCATGGACCTGAGCGTGATGTTCTTCGGCGCCGACACACCCGCCGACAGCCCGGCCGGCGGCGCGCCGCGGCACAGCGAGGCCTACGACGACATCCTCACGGTGGCCCGCACCGCGGACCGGCTCGGCTTCCACGCCATCTGGACGCCCGAGCGGCACTTCCAGCAGGTGGGCCAGGTGTTCCCGAGCCCGCCGGTGCTCAGCGCGGCGCTCGCGGTGGCCACCGAGCGGATCAACATCCGGGCGGGCAGCGTGATCCTGCCGCTGCACCATCCGCTGCGGATCGCGGAGGACTGGGCCGTCGTCGACAACCTCTCGCACGGCCGGATCGGGCTGTCGGCGGCCACGGGCTGGCACTCGACCGATTTCGTGCTGGCCCCGGACAACTACGAGGGCCGACGCGAGCAGACCCTCCGGGACATCTCGCTGCTGCGGCGGCTGTGGGCCGGCGAGGCGGCCGAGTTCACCGACGGCACCGGCACCTCGGTCGCCGTCCTGCCGCAGCCCCGCCCCGTGCAGGAGACCCTGCCCCTGTGGCTGACCAGCTCCGGCAACCCCGCGACCTGGGAGGCCGCCGGAAGCCTGCGCACCGGGGTGCTCGGGGCGACCGTCGGGCAGAGCCGGGACGAGCTGGCCGAGAAGATCGCCCGCTATCGCGCGGCCTGCGCCGCCGCCCCCGACCAGGGCGGCACCGACGCGCGCGGCCGGGTGACGCTGATGGCGCACACGTTCGTGGGCGCGGACGACGAGGAGGCGCGGCGGCTGGCCGGCGTACCGCTGAAGCGGTATCTGCAGTCGTACGTCCGGCAGACGACCGCCAACCGCTCGGCCGACAAGGCGACGGCGGAGCTCACCGAGGAACAGACCGCGCTGCTCGCCGAGTTCGCCTTCCACCGCTATCTGACCTGGGGCAGCCTGCTCGGCTCCGCCGGGACCTGCCGGAAGATGCTCGCCGATCTGCGCGAGCTGGGCTGCGACGAGGTCGCCTGCTTCGTGGACTTCGGCCTCGGCCGCGACGAGGTGCTGGCCGGGCTGCACCGGCTGGCCGAACTCCGGGAGGACGTGGCGTGACAGGGGATTTCGCGAGACTCCGGGAGGCAATGGCGTGACGGGGACAACGGGGGCGGTCAGGGCGACGGGTGCCTCGATGGCCGAGCGGTTCGGCGCGCTCAGCGGTGAGCAGCGCGTCCGGCTGATGCGCCGGCTCGTGGAATCCGGGCAACTGGGTCTGATCCCGGCGGTCGTGCCGCGCCGGGACGGGGAGGGGCCGGTGCGGCTCAGTCCCGCGCAGGAGGACCTGTGGGTGTACGAGTCGCTGTATCCCGGCACTCCGGCGCTGAACCTGTGCAGCGCCTACCACTTCGACGAGACGGTCGAGCCGGTCGACCCGGACCGGCTGGAGACCGCGCTCACCCTGGTCCGGTCCCAGCACGACATCCTGCGGGCGCGCATCGGCGGCGAGCCGGGCGCCCTGTACGTCACCTTCCCGCCCGAGGACCGTTTCGTCCTGGAGCGGGAGGACCTGCGCGGCACCGGCACCACCATCGCGGAGGCCTTCGAGACCTTCCGGCGCCGCTCCTTCGACCTGGCCGGCGGACCGCTGATGCGGGCCCGCCTCGTCACCGTCGACGAGCGGCGCACCACGCTGATGCTGGGCCTGCACCACGTCATCGCCGACTGGTGGTCCTTCGACGTGCTCCAGGCCGAGTTCGCCGAAGCCCACCACGCCACCGGCAACGGCGGCGGTACGACCACGTCCCGTCCCCTCATCCAGTACGCCGACTTCGCCTCCTGGCAGGGCGAGTTGGAGGAGGCCGGCGTCTTCGCGGCACGGCTGGACTTCTGGCGCCGCTACCTGGCGGAGCCACCGGGCCCGCTCACGGTGCCGGGCAGCCGCAACGACACCGGCGACGAGATCGCGCAGATCCCCTTCCGCGTCGAGGCCCCGACCGCCCAGGCGATTCGGGCCCTGGCCCGGGAGCGAGGCGCCTCCGTCTACGTCGTCCTGATGGCGGCCTTCGCGGTCCTCGCGCACCGCCTCACCGGCGCCGACGACATGGTGCTCGGAACCCCGACCGCCAACCGGGCCGCCAAGGGCCTGGAGCGGGTCATCGGGTACGTCATGAACGCCATCCCGACCCGCTGGCGGATCCGGCCCGGGGACTCCTTCGCCGACGTGCTGTCCCGGTTCGCCATGGACTTCCCCGAGCTGATGGCCAACGCCGACGTGCCCGTGGGCCGGATCGTCTCGACGGTCGCCCCCGACCGCAGCGCCGGGCGCTCCCCGCTGTTCCAGTGGGTGTTCATGCACCTCACCCAGCAGCGCAGCGTGGCCGCGCTCAGGGAGTTCAGCGAGCCCGAGCGGATCCACACCGGCGGCGAGCACGACCTCGTGGGCATCGTCCGCGACGCCGACGACGGCGCGATGGACGGCAGCTTCGAGATCCGTACGGCCCTGTTCGGCGCCGACACCGTACGGCACTGGACGGACGCCTACCTGGAGCTGCTGCGCCGCTTCACCGCCGACCCCGAGGTGCCGCTCGCCGAGGTCGGCCTGGTGCCGGAGGCCGACCGGCGCAGGCTCGCGGAATTGGCATCCGGCGCTCCGGCCCCCGAGCCGCTGGCTCTCCCCGACCTGGTGGCCCGGCAGGCGGCCCGCACCCCCGACGCGCCCGCGCTGGAGGCCGCATCGCTGGCGCTGACCTACGCCGAACTCGTCGACGAGGTTGACCGGTTGGCCGCGGTGTTCGCCGAGCGCGGTGCGGGGCCGGGGGAGGTCGTGGCTCTCGCGCTGGGGCGCACCTCGGCGATGGTGCCTGCGTTGCTGGCGGTGCAGCGGGCCGGGGCGGCGTATCTGCCGATCGATCCCGATTATCCGGCGGAGCGGGTTTCGCTGGCGCTGGCGGATGCGGGGCCGGTGTTGTTGGTCGTGGGTGAGCGGGGGGTGCCGGTCGATACGGAGGTGCCGACCTTGGCGTTGGGCGATTCGCTGGAATTGCCAGGACATGCTGTTGACCGTCTGCCGCGCAGTCGTGGCTGGTCGCGCCCACGCGGCAGCAGCCGCAAGTCAATGGCAGCCCCGCGCCCCTGCGGGGCGTTCGAACCGGCCTACGTCATACACACCTCCGGGTCCACCGGGCGCCCCAAGGGCGTTCTCGTGCCGCACACCGGGCTGGCCGCGCTCGCTCAGGGGCTCGTGGACTCCATGGCGTTGGGCCCCGGCAGCAGGGTCCTGCAGCTCGGGTCGCCCGCGTTCGACATCTCCGTGGCCGAGATGTGCATGGCGTTCGGCTCGGGCGGAACGCTGGTCGTGCCGCCCGAGGGGCCGCTAGCCGGGCAAGGGCTGGCCGATGTGCTGACCGGACTGCGGATCAGCGCCGCGATGCTGCCGCCGTCGGTGCTGGCGACCCTGCCCACCGGGAAGTACCCGCAGTTGCGGTCGCTGGCCGTGGGTGCGGAGGCGTGCCCGCCGGAGCTGGTGGCCCGCTGGGCGGTCGGCGGACGCCGGTTCCACAACGCCTACGGGCCCACCGAGTTCACCGTCGCCGCCACCGTCTCGGGCCCGCTGACCGGTGACGGCACGGCCCCGCCCATCGGCGCCCCGCTGCCGGGCACCCGGGCGTACGTGCTCGACGGGCGGCTGCGGCCGGTGCCGCCCGGGGTGAGCGGCGAGCTGTATCTGGCGGGCCCGGGGGTGGCGTACGGCTATCTGGGCCGGCCGGGGGCGACCGCCGAGCGGTTCGTCGCCGACCCGTACGGGGGGCCCGGCGCACGCATGTACCGCACCGGGGACCTGGCCCGGCGCCGTGACGACGGGCAGCTGGAGTACCTGGGCCGGTCCGACGACCAGGTGAAGATCCGGGGGCAGCGCATCGAGCCGGGCGAGATCGCGGCCGCCCTCGCCGGGCACCCTTCGGTGGAACAGGCGGTGGCCGTCGTACGGGAGGACCGGCCGGGCAGGCCGCGGCTCGTCGCGTACGTCGTCGGCGCATCCGGCACGGAACCGGCGCCGGACGCCCTGCTGGCGTACGCCGCCGGGCGGTTGCCCGCCGCCATGGTGCCGGCCGACGTGGTGGTGCTTCAGGCCCTGCCACTGGCGCCCAACGGCAAGCTGGACCGGGGGGCGCTGCCCGCGCCTGGGACCCGTCCCGGCGGTGCCGGTCGGGCGCCGGAGGGCGTCCGCGAAGTCACCCTGTGCGCCCTGTTCGAGGAGGTGCTCGGCGTCGAACGGGTCGGTGCCGACGACGACTTCTTCCGGCTCGGCGGCGACAGCATCATGGCGATCCAGCTCGCGGGGCGCGCTTCGGGGGCGGGGCTCGGCATCACCCCGCGTGACGTCTTCACCGCCCGCACGCCGGCCGCACTCGCGCTGACGGCGCGGGAGGTGACGGGCCTCGGCGCGGATTCGGGCCCGGACTCCGGCGCCGGGCGCTTCCCGCTCACGCCGGTCATGCGCTGGTGGCGTGAGCAGGGCGGCGGGGACGCGGCGGCGTTCACGCAGTCGATGGTGTTCCCGGTGCCGCGGGACGTGACCCCGGAGCGGGTCGAGGCGGCGGTGCGCCGGCTGGTCGAGCGGCACGGTGTGCTGCGGATGCGGCTCGTGGACGGGGAGTTGGAGGTTCCCGAGGACGTTCCCGGCGTGGCCGTCGACCGTGTCGAGGTGCCCGTCGGTGCCGATCTGCGGGAGCGGGCCGAGGAGTTGGCTGCGGCGGTGCGGCTCGACCCGGGGAAGGGCGAGATGCTGCGGGCGACGCGGCTGGTCGCTCCTGCCGGGCGGTCGGGGTTGCTCCTGCTGACGGTGCACCATCTGGCGGTGGACGGGGTGTCCTGGCGGCTGCTCGGTCCCGAACTGGCCGCCGGGCTGGCCGGGGAGCGGCTGCCGGAGAGCACGGGCACGTCCTTCGCGCGCTGGGCGCGGCTGCTGGCGCAGGAGGCGGTGCGGCCCGAGCTTGCCGATGTGGAGTCCGCCTGGTGGGAGCGGATGCTGAGCGGCCCGGACGCGCGGATCGCGGGCGGGCGGGGTGTCGGCGCAAGCCGTGCCGTGCTCACCGTCGAGCTGACGCCCGAGGTCACCGAGGCGGCCCTGTCCGAGGTGACCGCGGCCTTCCACTGCGGTCCGGACGCCGTGCTGCTGACGGCGCTGGCCGCGGCCGCGGTACGGCGACGGCGCGAGGGCTCCGGCCTGCTGGTCCACCTGGAGGGCCACGGCCGCGAGGCGCTCTCCACGTCGGCCGACATCTCTCGTACGGTCGGCTGGTTCACCACCCAGTACCCGGTCCGGGTGGACGCGGGCACCGCGCTCGGCCCGGACTTCTGGCAGCCCGCGCAGAACGCGGCCGGAGAGGCGCTCAAGCAGATCAAGGAGCAGTTGCGGGCGGTCCCCTCGGGCGGCCTCGGCTGGGGTCTGCTGCGCCACCTCAACCCGGACACGGCCCCGAAGCTGGCCGCACTGCCCGTCCCCGACCTGCGCTTCAACTACCTGGGCCGGTTCTCCGGCGACGACACGGCCGACGGCGAGCTGCTCGGCATGGCCACGGAGGCGCTGCCGCTCGGGCACGCGGTGGAAGTCGACGCGCTGGTCACGGAGCAGGGCTCCGGGCGGCTGTGCCTCAGCGCCGGGTTCTCGTACGCGCGCGGCGCGCTCGGCGAGGACGAGGTCCTGGAGCTGGCCCGGCTGTGGTGCGAGGCGATCGAGGTGCTGGTCGAGCACACCCGCCGGGACGGCACGGGCGGCCACACCAGCTCCGACTTCCCGCTCGTCGACCTGTCCTCCGATCAACTCGCGCTACTGGAGGACGACTTGGACTTCGGGCCGGCCGACGAGGACAGCGAGGGGGACTACTGATGGGCGGCCGTATCGCGGACGTACTGCCGCTGTCCCCCGCCCAGGAGGGGCTGCTCTTCCACGCCCTGCGTGATCCGGAGGGCCCCGACCCGTATCTGGTGCAGGCGCGGTTCCGGATCGCCCCCGGTGTCACGGCCGAGGCGGTGCGGGCCGGGGTGGCCGGGCTGCTGGAGCGGTATCCGAATCTGCGGGCGTGCTTCAGGCACGAGCACGTCGACCGGCCGGTACAGGTGATCCCGCGTGCGGTGAAGCTGCCCTGGACGGAGACCGACCGCACCGGGCGCACACCGGACGGGACGGAGGCGGAGTTTGCCCGCCTCATGGCCGAGGACCGGCACCGCCGCTTCGACCCGGCCCGGCCGCCGTTGGTACGGGCCACCCTGGTGCGGCACGACGAGGGTGCGGATCTGTTGCTGACCTTCCACCACATCCTGCTGGACGGTTGGTCGTTGCCCTTGCTCGCGCAGGATCTGGAGGCGCTGGCGGCGGGTAATGGGGAGCTCTCACCCGCCGCCCCCTTCAAGCAGTACCTGGTCTGGCTGAACGCTCAGGACCAGGTCCGCGCGGAGGCTGCCTGGCGCGAGGCGCTGGGCGGTCTGACGCGGCCCGCGTTGCTGTCGCCGCAGGGGCCCGACGGCCCCGAGGACACGGTCGACATCGAGCTGACACCCGAGCTGACGGCGGCCGTCACCCGACGTGCCGCGGACGCCGGCGTCACCGTCAACACCGTCGCGCAGACCGCCTGGGCCCTGGTGCTGGCCCGGATGGCCGGCGCCGAGGACCTGGTGTTCGGCGCGGTCGTCTCCGGGCGGCCGCACGATCTGCCCGGTGTCGAGCGGATGGTGGGGCTGTTCATCAACACGCTGCCCGTGCGGATCGGGCTGCGTCCCGGCGAGAACGTCGACGAGCTGCTGGCGCGCGTCCAGGACGAGCAGCTGCGGCTGGCGCCGTATCACCACGTACGGCTCTCGCAGGTGCAGCGGGCGACCGGCGCGGGCGAACTCTTCGACACGGTCCTGGCGTTCGAGAACTTCCCGCGCACCGAAGGGCCCGCGCCGGCCGTCGAGCTGATCGAGACACGGGACGCGACGCACTACCCGGTGACCATCGCCGTCGTCGCCGGCGAACGGATGCTGCTGCGGGTCAGCTGCCGCCGGGGCATCTCGGCGGCCACGATCGGCGCCCGCCTGGCGCACGCCCTGGAGGCGCTGACCTCCGCTCACGGAACACCGGCCGACCGGCTCGACGTCCTCCCGCCGCAGGAGCGGCGGCAGCTGCTCGCCCTCTCCGACGGGCCGGTGCGTCCGGTGCCCGAGACGTTGAGCATCCCCGGGCGCTTCGCCCAGCAGGTGGCCCGTACGCCCAACGCGCCCGCCGTCGAGTCCGACGGCGAGGTGCTGACGTACGGCGGTCTCGACGCGGCCTCCCACGCGCTCGCGGGTCGGCTCCGGGAGGCGGGGGTACGACCCGGCGACACGGTGGCCCTGCCGCTGGCACGGTCCCTGTCCACGGTCGTCGCGCAGCTGGCCGTGCTGAAGGCGGGCGCGTGCTGTCTGCCGCTGGATCCGGGGGCGCCGGCGGCACGGTCGGCGGTGCTGGTGGAGGCGGCTGACGCGCGGGTGGCGATGGTGGCCACGGAGGTGAACCTGCCGGCTGACGTCCGGACGTTGGACCTTCGCGAACCCGACGCCACCGCACACCCCCCGACGCCCCCCGTACCCCCCGGATCTGCGGCCTACGTGATGTACACCTCCGGCTCGACGGGCGAACCGAAGGGCATCGTCACCCCGCACCGAGCCGTCGTCGAACTCGCCGCCGACTCCCGCTTCACGGGAGGCGCTCACGAGCGGGTCCTCCTGCACAGCCCGCACACCTTCGACGCGTCGACCTACGAGACGTGGGTGCCCCTGCTGAACGGCGGCACCGTGGTGGTCGCCCCGCCCGGCCCGGTCACCCCTGACGTACTCAAGAGGCTGCTTCCCGAAGCTCGCGTCACGGCCGTGTGGCTCACCGCCGAACTCCTGCGCACCGTCGCGGAGATCGCGCCCGAGGTGCTCGGCAGTGTGCGTGAGGTGTGGGCGGGCGGGGACGTCCTCGCGCCCGAGGCGGTGCGCCGGGTGCGCGAACTGTGTCCCGGCACCCGGGTCGTCAACGGCTACGGCCCCACCGAGACCACGGTGTTCGCCACGGCCCACGGTGTGACCGGTGACGTCGGCGCGTCCGTGCCGATCGGCCGGCCCCTCGACAACACCCGCGCCCACGTCCTGGACCACCTCCTGCGCCCGGTACCGGCGGGCACGGTCGGCGAGCTGTACGTCGCCGGTGCCGGGCTCGCCCACGGATACCTGAACCGCCCCGGCCGGACCGCCGAGCGCTTCGTCGCCGATCCGTACGGGCCGCCCGGCGCCCGGATGTACCACACGGGCGATCTGGTGCGCCGCCTCCCGGGCGGTGACCTGGAATTCATGGGCCGCGGCGACGACCAGGTCAAGGTGCGCGGCTTCCGGATCGAGCCCGGCGAGGTGGAGGCCGCGCTGACCGCCTGCCCGGGCGTGGAGCGGGCCGTGGTCGCCGCGCGCCCCGGGCCGGACGGCGGCAAGAGGCTGGTCGCGTATGTCGTGGGCGGCGACCTGGACCTCGTACGGGAGCACGCGGCGCGCGTGCTGCCCGCGCATCTGCTGCCGTCGGCGTGGGCCCGCCTGGACGCCGTACCCCTGACCGCGCACGGCAAGGTCGACCGGGCTGCGCTGCCCGAGCCCGAGCCGGCGGGCGGCCGCCGGGACAGTGGGAGGCGGATCGCCCGGCCGGGGCGCGAGCAGCGGTTGTGCACGCTGTTCGCGCAGGTGCTGGGCGTCGACGGGCTCGGCCCCGACGCCGACTTCTTCGCGCACGGCGGTCACTCGCTGCTCGCTCTGCGCCTGACCGCGAGGATCCAGGCGGAGCTGGGGGCCCGGGTGCCACCGGCCGTGCTGTTCGAGGCGCCCACACCCGCCGCGCTCGCCGCGCGCCTGACGACAGGGCAGGCGGAGGACCGGGACGAGGACGCCTACGCCCCGCTGCTCACCCTGCGCCGCGAGGGCGACCTGCCCCCGCTGTTCTGTCTGCACCCGGGGCTGGGGCTCGGCTGGGCGTACGCGGCGCTGCTGCCGCACCTCGCGCCCGGGCGGCCGGTGTACGCGTTGCAGACGCCGGTGCTGCACGGCGGGCAACTGCCGGAAACTGTGGCCGAGTTGGCCGGGAGCTACCTGTCACGCATCCGGGCGGTGCGGCCGCACGGGCCGTATCTGCTGCTCGGCCGGTCCTTCGGCGGGCCCATCGCCCATGAGCTGGCGGTGCGGCTGCGCGCGGCCGGCGAGCAGGTCGAGCTCGTCGCCGTGCTGGACGCGATGCCGAAGCCGCCCGAGGTGGCACGCGTACCGCTGGACCCGGCGGTCGTGGAACAGGCCGCGCTGGCCGGCCTGCTGCGCAACGCGCTGCCCGGGGTTGCGGCCGGGCCGGGACCGCTGGAGCGGGCCGAGGTCGTCGCACGCGTCCACGCGCACAGCGCCCTGCTCGCCGACCTGGACGAACAGCGCCTCGACACCCTGGTCGCCGCCATGGAGCGGTACATCGAGTTGGCCCGCGCGTGGCGGCCGTCGCCGTACGACGGCCGCGTGACCCTCTTCTCGGCCACCCGCACGGCGGAGGCCACGACCGAGGAGAAGTACGCGGCGTGGCAGGCCTGCTCGGCCGGGGTGGACGTACACGAACTGGACTGTGAGCACAGCGATGTGCTCACGGCGGGGCCGGTCGGCGAGATCGCCACGGCCGTGGAGACCGTACTGGCAAGGGACCGCACGGGGGACGGAGCACAGGCAGATGGACGCTGACGACATCGGTACGGGGACCTCTGAGGAGTACGAGTTCCCGACCTCGGACGCGCAGGCCCGGCTGCTCGTCCTGCACCACATGGACCCGGGCAGCGCGACCTACCACGTGCCCGCCGCCTTCGCCGTGCACGGGCCCTTCGACATGGCGGCCTTCGGCCGTGCCCTCGACGCGCTCGTCGTCCGGCACGAGTCGCTGCGCACGGTGTTCCGCACCGGCACCGACGGAGTGCCGCTGCAGATCGTGTCGGCGGCCGGGAGGGCCGAGCCGCGCGTGGAGCGCGATGTCCCCGTGGCCGAGGTGGACACCCGGATGCGCGCGGAGGCCGCCCGCCCGTTCGATGTGGCGACCGGCCCGCTGCTGCGCTGCACGCTGTACGCGGTGGCCGACGGCAGCCACCGCATCCTGCTCGTCGCCCACCATCTGGTGTGCGACGGCTGGTCGCTGGGCGTGCTGCTGCGGGAGCTGTCGGCCGGCTACGAGAACGAGACCAAGGGGCTGGCCCACTCGCTGCCCGAACTCGCCCTCCAGTTCCCGGACTTCGCGTCCTGGCAGCGCGAGCGGCAGGCGGGCGGCGAGTACGCCGGCTCCGTCGCTTACTGGGCCGAGTGGCTGCGGGGCGCCGCCGAGACGGTCCCGCTGCCCTTGGACCGGCCGCGAGGCGCGGTCCGTTCGGCGGCGGGCGGCACCGAACGGTTCACGCTGCCGGCCGCGGTCCGCGGGCGGATCGCCGAGACGGCACGGGCGCGCGGCGGTACGCCGTTCATGGCGGTCTTCGCCGCGTACGCCGCGTTCGTGAGCCGTCTGTCGGGCTCCGAGGACCTGGTGATCGGCTTCCCCGTCTCGGGCCGGGACCGACCGGAACTCCAGGACCTGGTCGGCATGCTGACCAACACCCTGGCCCTGCGGATCGACCTGTCCGGCGACCCGTCGTACCACGACCTGATCGACCGCCTGCGCAAGGCCCTGCTGGACTCCCAGCCGTACCAGGACGCTCCCTTCGAAGCCGTCGTGAACGCGGTCGCCCCCGCCCGCGAGATCAGCCACGACCCGGTCGTCCAGGTGGTCTTCGGCTACGACGACGACACCGAACTGACGCTGCGCCTGGCCGGCGCCGAGACCGAACGCGTCCACGTCGGCCTGGACACCGCGAAGTTCGACTTCCACCTCCAGGTGGAGCGCTGGGGCGAGGACCTGGCCGCGTATCTCATCCACCGCAGCGCACTGTTCGAGGCGGAGACGGTACGACGGTGGGTGCGGTGCTTCGAGACGCTGTTGGGGGGCTTGCTGGACAGCCCGGACGCGCCCTTGTCGACAGTGGACATGCTGCCTTCGGACGAACTCACCCGCCTGCTGACGCAGGGGACAGCAACCCCCTCCAGGGGCGCGGGCCGTGTCGATATGCGGCTCCGCCGCGTGGGCGCGCCCGGCCACGACGGCCCCGCAGTCGCCATACGACACAACGCGCCACCCCCTGCGGCGCAGCTGGTACCCGACCTCATAGCGGACCGCGCCGCCAAGCAGCCGGAGGCCACCGCCCTCGTCTGCGGCGCCCTGCGGCTGACGTACCGCGAACTACTGGACCGCGCCGACACTCTCGCATCCCGGCTCCAGGCGCGCGGAGCGCAACGAGGAGACCGCATCGGCCTCCTCCTCCCTCGCGGCGCCGACATGGGCATCGCCGCCCTCGCGGTGCTCCGCGCCGGCGCCGCGTACGTGCCCCTGGACCCGGCACATCCGGCGGCCCGCCTCGCCTACATGATCACCAACTCCGCCACGTCCCTGCTGCTGACGGCGGCGGAGACAACGGGCCTGGCCGGGACGGTCGTACCGGAACTACGGGTCGACGAGGACGCGGACACGGCACCCGCGCCGGCCCCGGTGTCGTGCGCCCCCGGCGACCTCGCCTACGTCCTCTTCACCTCCGGCTCCACCGGCGTCCCGAAGGGCGTCGCCGTCGAGCACCGCTCGCTGCTGAACCTCGCGACGAACGTGCGCCCCGTGTTCCCGGTGACCGCCGAGGACCGTGTCCTGCAGTTCGTGTCGTTCGGCTTCGACGTGGCCGTGTCCGACCTGTTCTTCCCCTGGGTCGCGGGCGCGGAACTGCACATCGCGCAGGAGGACGAGCGGCTCGGCGAGGCGCTCCAGAAACGGCTCAGGGACTCCCGCATCACGTACGTCTTCCTGCCGCCGTCCGCCGCGATGACCCTGCCCCGCGCCCCGGGCGCCCTGCCCGACCTGCGCACGCTCGCGGTCGGCGGCGAGGCGTGCCCGGCCGAACTGGTGGAGCGGCTCGGCGAGCAGGGCCGCCGGATCGTCAACGCGTACGGCCCCAGCGAGGCCACCGTGTACTCCACCACGGCCGAGCTGCGTCCGGGCGAGCCGGTGGTGATCGGTCACACCGTCCCCGGCTCCCGCGCCTACGTCCTGGACCGCCGGCTGCGCCCGGTCCCGGTCGGCGTGACCGGCGAGCTCTACGTCGCCGGCGCCACCCTGGCCCGCGGCTACATCGGCCGGCCCGGGATGACCGCCGAACGCTTCGTCGCCGACCCGTACGGTCCGCCCGGCAGCCGGATGTACCGCACCGGGGACCTGTGCCGTGTCGACGCGCACGACGTGCTGCACTACCTCGGCCGCGGGGACTCCCAGGTGAAGCTGCGCGGCTACCGGATCGAACTGGGCGAGATCGAGGCCCTGCTGGCAGGGCATGCCGACGTCACGGTGGCCGCGGCCGCGGTGCGCGGCGAGGGTGCCGAGCAGCGGCTGGTGGCGTACGTGGTCACCACCACGGAGGTGCCGGACGCGGTGCTGCGTGCCCACCTGGCGGAGCGGCTGCCCGGCTACATGGTCCCGGATGCGTTCGTACGCCTGCCGGAACTGCCCCTGAACCGCTCCGGCAAGATCGACCGGTCCCGGCTTCCCGAACCCTCCTCGTCACGGCCGGCCCTGAGCGAGTCGTACACCGCTCCGGGCACCGCGACCGAACAGCGCGTGGCCGAGGTCTGGCAGCAGGTACTGACCCTGGACCGGGTCGGCGTGCACGACAACTTCTTCGACCTCGGCGGCAATTCGGTACGGCTGCTGGCGGTCCTCGCGGCACTCCAGGAGCACCCGGAGCACCGGGACCTCACCCTGGTCGACCTCTTCCGGCATCCGACGGTGGCCGCCGTGTCGGCCCACCTCGACAGTACGGCCGTGGACACCGCACCCCGCGAGGAGGCGGCCCGGCGCGGCAGCGACCGCCGGGCGGCCCTGCAGAAGATCCGTTCCAGGAAAGGCACGACGCGATGACGACCGAGGAAGTCCCGATGCAGGATCTCGAATCCGCGGTGGCCGTCGTCGGCATGAGCGGCCGCTTCCCCGGCGCACCGGACCTGGAGTCGTACTGGGCCAACCTGCGCGACGGTGTCTGCTCGCTGTCCACCTTCACCGAGAAGGAGTTGCTCGCCGACGGCGCGGACGCGGCGGAGCTGCGCAACCCCGCGTACGTCGCCGCACAGGGCCGGCTCGCGGACGCCGACCGCTTCGAGGCGGACCTCTTCGGCTTCAGCCGCACCGAGGCGGCGGCCCTGGATCCGCAGCACCGGGTGCTGCTGGAGGCCGCCTGGTCCGCCCTGGAGGACGCGGGCCACGCCCCGCTGAACGCCCCCTCCCGCACCGGCGTGTACGTGGGCGGCAGCCCGACCGAACACGCCCTGGCCGCCGGCACGGACCCGGCGCTCGCGGCGTCGATCGGCGCCCTTCAGGTCCGTATCCTCACCGACCGCGAGTTCCTAGCACCGTGGATCTCGTACCGCTTGGGTCTGGACGGCCCGAGCATGACGGTCCAGACGGCCTGTTCGACCTCGCTCACGGCGGTCCATCTCGCCGTGCAGGCCCTCCTCCTCGGCGAGTGCGACACCGCGCTCGCGGGCGGCGTGGCCATCGGCAGTGTGCGCAAGCAGGGCTACGTCCACTACCAGGGCGGGATCTTCTCCCCCGACGGCCGCTGCCGCCCCTTCGACGAGAAGGCGGCCGGCACGGTGCCGGGCAGCGGGGTGGGCGTGCTGGTGCTGCGCCGGCTGGAGGACGCGCTGGCCGACGGTGACCCGGTGCGCGCGGTGATCCGGGGTACGGCGGTCACCAACGACGGTTCCGGCAAGGTCGGGTTCACCGCTCCCGGGGTGGACCAGCAGACGGCCGCGATCACGGAGGCGTGGGCGGCGGCGGGGCTGGAGCCGCCGGCGGCACAGTACGTGGAGGCGCACGGGACCGGGACGGAGCTGGGGGACCGGATCGAACTGGAGGCGGCGAGCGCGGCCTTCGCGGGCGGTGACGGTTCCGGCACGGGTCTCGGTGCCGGCATCGGCATCGGCTCGGTGAAGTCGAACATCGGGCACGCGGACGCGGCGGCCGGGGCGGCGGCGCTGATCAAGACGATCCTGATGCTGGAGAACGCCACGCTGGCCCCTACGGTGGACGTCACCAGCCCGGTCACAGCCCTCCGGAAGTCGCCGCTGCGGCTGGTGACCGAGGCGGAGGAGTGGCCGGTCAGGGCGGACCTGCCGCGGCTGGCGGGAGTGACGTCGGTGGGGATCGGCGGCACGAATGTGCACGTGGTGGTGCAGGAGGCGCCGGAGCGACCGACCCGACCGGATACGGCCGCGCACCCGCTGGTCCTGCCGCTGTCGGCCCGCACCGAGCCCCAACTCGCCGCTCTCGCGGTCCGGTTGGCGAGGCGACTGCGCGACGCGGACGCCCCGTCCCTCGCCGATGTCGCCCACACCCTGCGCACGGGCCGGGTCGCGATGCCCGTACGCGGCTATGTCGTGGCCGCCGAGGCACGGGAGGCCGCAGACAAGCTCACGGCGCTGGCCGGGGGCCGCCGCGACACCACGACCGACCCCCGGGGCGAGGCATGGCTCGGCGGCGGGGAGGTGACCTGGCCGCCCCTCGACGGTGACGTACGGCGGGTGTCGCTCCCGACGTATCCGTTCGCGGGTGACAGCTACGGCGCGCTGACGCTGAGGCGGCCCGCGACGGCCGAAGGGACGGCGGCGGGGCCCGACCTGGCGGTGCCGGCGCCGTCGCCGTCGCCGTCGCCGGAGGACGAACTCGAAAGCACGGTGGCCGAGTTGGTGATCGAGGCGCTGGATCTCAACGGCACCGCCGATCTGGGGCAGACGTACTTCGAGGCGGGCGGCGACTCGCTGACGGCCGTCCACCTCGCCGGAAGGCTCCGCGACGAGCTGGGCATCGACGTACCGATCCAGCTGTTCCTCGAACCGATCACACTGAAGGACATGACGAACCGCATCGTCGAGATGAAGCAGAACGGTGAGGCCGACGGCGCCCTCGACGCCCTCCTGTCCGAGTTCGAGGCGGAGTCATGACCGTCCCGCTCCCGGACAGCCGGGCCCGATGGCTCAGGGGCGTCAGCGCACCCGGCGCGAAGATCCGTCTGGTGTGCTTTCCCCATGCGGGCGGCGCGGCGGGCTTCTTCCACGACTGGGCCACACTGACACCACCGGAGATCGAGGTCGTGTCGGTGCAGTACCCCGGCCGACAGGACCGCTTGTCCGACCCGTGCGCGACCACGATGGAGGAGCTGGCGGACGCGATCACGACGGCCCTGCTGCACGAGGTGACCGACGACCTGCCGTTGGCCTTCTTCGGCCACAGCATGGGGTCGTCGGTGGCCTACGAGGTGGCCCGCCGTCTGGAGGACGCCCCCGGCCGGACCCTCACCCGCCTGATCGTGTCGGGCCGCACCCGGCCCCGCGTCCCGCAGGAGCAGGCACCGCACCCGCTCCGGACCGACACCGAGATCCTGGATCACGTCCGGCGACTGGACCCCGAGGGCGCCGCCGTCTACGAACACCCCGCGCTGCGGCCGGTGATCATGCCGGCCCTGCGCGCGGACTTCGGGCTGCTGGCGCAGTACCGCCCGACCCGTCTGCACCGGCTGGGAGTTCCGGTCACGGCCTGCGGCGGCGACCGCGATCCCGCCTGCACGATCGAGGACCTCTCGGCATGGGCGGACGTCACGACCGAGGGGCTGGACGTCCGGGCCTTCGAGGGGAACCACTTCTATCTCACCCCGCGCAGAAAGGAGTTGCTCGCGCTGATCACCTCGCTGCTGATGTGAGGCAGCACGTCGAACGGACGTGCAAGAGGTGACGTGCAAGAGCTGAGAAAACTGGGCATGTTTCCCTTTCAACGACTTGAGGGGGCATGCCCCGATGAGCGAGGCCGCCGCACACGAGGCCGCCGCACCGCCGCCGGCACCCCGGAGGGTCGTCGTGACCGGCCTCGGGGCGATCACACCGCTGGGCGCCGGGGTCGCCGAGCTGTGGCGGGGGCTGCTCGACGGGCGGCACGGGATAAGGGAGTTGGAGGGGGAGGAGTTCGCCGGGCTGCCCGTGCGGATCGCCGGGGTCGTGCCCGTGGACCCCTCCCGGCTGCTGCCCCGGCCGGTGGCGCGGCGGATGAACCGGGCCGCGCAGTTCGGGGTGCTGGCCGCCCGGGAGGCGTGGGTCGACGCGGGCTTCACCGAGGGCGGCACGCGGGAGAGCGAGGTCGACCCGGAGCGGGTCGGGGTGAGCCTGGGGGCCATTCTGGGTGACGCGTCCGTACTGGTCGGCGGGGACCGGAAGTTGCGGGAGAAGGGGCCGCGCGCGGTCTCGCCGCTCACGACCCCCATGACAGTGCCCTCGCAGGCGGCCTCCCAGGTCTCGCTGGACCTGCACATCACGGGCGAGGCGAGGACCGTGACGAGCGCCTGCGCGTCGGGGACCGAGGCCATAGGGCAGGCGATCGACCGCATACGGTACGGGCAGCTCGACGTCGCTCTCGCGGGCGGCGCCGAAGCCGTCGTCACCCCGGCGATCATGGCGTCCTTCGCGGCGATGCGGGCCCTCGCCGACGGGGACCCCTCGACCGGCTCACCCTCCCGGCCCTTCGCCAAGGACCGGGGCGGGTTCGTCAACGGCGAGGGCGCCGGGATCCTCGTGCTGGAGGCCGAGGAGCACGCACGGGCGCGGGGCGCGCGGATCTACTGCGAGGCCGCGGGCTGGGGCCTGTCGGCCGACGCCCACCACATGGCCGCACCCGACCCGTCCGGCACCGGCGTCGCACTCGCCCTGCGCCGGGCCCTGCGGGATGCCGGGGGAGGTGTCGCGGACGTCGTCCATGTGAACGCCCACGCCACGGCCACGATCGAGGGTGACCTCGCGGAGGCGGGCGCACTGCGGGCGGTACTCGGGCGACGGCCTGTACCGGTTACGGCACTCAAGGGGCACCTGGGGCATCTCCAGGGGGCGGCGGGCGGGGTCGAGGCCGTCGCCGCCGTACTGACGCTGCATCACGGAGTGGTGCCGCCGACCGTGGGGTGCAGGGAGGTCGACGACGCGATCGGGCTGGATGTGGTGAGGGGGAAGCCGCGGGCGCTGCCGGTGGAGGGGGACCTGGTGCTCAGCAACTCGTTCGGGTTCGGTGGGCACAACGCGGTGTTGGCGCTGCGGCGGAGGTAGGGGCGGCGGCGGAGACTTCAGGCGGTGCGCTTGCGTGACGCCGTCTTCTTGGCCGTGGTCTTCTTCGTGGCGCTCTTGGCCGTCGACTTGGCCGCTGTCTTCTTCGCGCCCTGGGCCGTCTTCGCGGTCGACTTCTTGGCCGACGACGCGGTCTTCTTGGCCGCCGCCTTCTTCGTCGCCGCCGTCGACTTCTTGCCCGCCGCCTGTTTGGGCGCCGCCCGGGCCGTCTTGCGCTGGGGCAGGGACCTGACCTCCGCCTCCCCCGGCTCTTCGCCGCGCGACTCCTTCGCCGCCCGCACGCTCTTCTCCAGGGCCGCCATCAGGTCGAGGACCTTGCCGGACTTCGCCGGTTCGGGTGACTCCGGCGGGGCCTCGCCGGCGGCCTTCGCGGCGACGACCTCCTCCAGGGCCTCGCGGTACTCGTCGTGCAGTTCATCGAGCTCGATCTCGCCGAGGGTGTCCATCAGGGCGTCCGCGAGGTCCAGCTCCTTGTCGTTCACGGTGACGTGCGCGTCCGGCGCGACGCCCTCCGGGGCCCGCACCTCGTCAGGCCACAGCAGCCCGTGCATGGCGATGGCGTCCTCGACCACGCGCAGCATGCCCAGGCGTTCGCGGCCGCGGAGGGCGTACTTGGCGATCGCCACCTTCTGGCTCCGCTTCAGCGCCTCCCGCAGCAGGGTGTACGGCTTGGCCGCGGGCGCGCCGCCCGCCGCGAGGTAGTAGGCGCTGTCCATCTGGAGCGGGTCGATGCGGTCCGCCGGCACGAACGCCACGATCTCGATCGTCTTCGCGGTCGGGAGCGGCAGGTGGGACAGGTCCTCGTCCGTGATCGGGATGATCGTGCCGTCCGCGTCCTCGTAGCCCTTGCCGATCTCGGCCTGGGTGACCTCGCGGTCCTCCAGTTCGCAGACCTTGCGGTATCGGATACGGCCGCCGTCCTCGGTGTGGATCTGGCGGAAGGCGATCGAGCGGTTCTCCGTGGCGTTCACGAGCTTGATCGGGATGCTGACCAGGCCGAACGAGATGGCGCCGTTCCAGATGGATCGCACGTGCAGCACCCTTTCGATCGTTTTGCCAGGATCACCCGGACATCCTCCATATTTTCTGGAATTCTCATCGTATGACGCCGATCACAGAGGTGGAGGGGCGACGGCTGGCGCTCAGCAATCTGGAGAAGGTGCTGTATCCGGCGACCGGCTTCACCAAGGGCGAGCTGCTGCACTACTACGCGACCACGGCCGACGCCCTGCTGCCGCATCTGCGGGATCGGCCGGTGTCCTTCCTGCGGTACCCCGACGGTCCGGACGGCCAGGTGTTCTTCACCAAGAACGTGCCGCCGGGCACTCCCGACTGGGTCACCACGGCCGAGGTCCCCCGTGTCGAGGGGCCGGCCCGCATGGTGTTCGTGCAGGACCTCGCCAGTCTGATGTGGGCGGCCAACCTCGTCACCGAGTTCCATACGCCCCAGTGGGTGATCGACGCTCCCGGCGAGGCCGACCGGCTGGTCTTCGACCTCGACCCCGGTTCGCCCGCCGGGGTGGTGGAGTGCTGCGAGGTGGCCCTCTGGCTGCGGGAACGGCTGGCGGCGGACGGCATCGACGCCTACCCCAAGACGTCCGGCTCCAAGGGTCTGCATCTCGCCGCGGCCATCCGTCCCGCCTCGTCCGAGCGGGCCACCGAGTACGCCAAGGAGCTCGCCGTGGAGGCCGAGAAGGCCATGCCCCGGCTGGCGCTCCACCGGATGACGAAGAGTCTGCGGGCCGGCAAGGTGTTCGTGGACTGGAGCCAGAATGCCGCCCGCAAGACGACGGCCACGCCGTACACGCTGCGCGCTCGGCGTGAGCCTGCCGTGTCCGCGCCGGTGACGTGGGACGAGGTGGAGGGCTGCCGCTCTCCCGGCGGGATGACGATCCTCGCGCCTGATCTGGCTGCGCGTCTGGAGGAGTACGGCGACCTCTTGGCCCCACTTCTCGACGGGGACGGTGCGGGGTCGTTGCCGTGACTGTCCTCGCCCCCCGCCGTCCCTACCCTTCCCGCCCTTGAAGGGGCTCCGCCCTTCGACCCCGGCCAGGGGGCTCCGCCCCCTGGACCCCCGCTCCTCAGACGCCGGACGGGCTGAATTCCCAGCGCCGACCCCACGACTCAGCCGGCGGCAAGCCACACTCCCCGGTCCCGAGCCATCGCATGCAGCGCCTCCACGTCCGCCGGCTTCAGTACCCCGCCCGTCCGGGCCAGCCCCGTCACCTCCGTGTCCTTGACGACGCGGACCTCCCGGAGCGGCCCGGTGATGGTCACGTCGGACGGGGCGACCAGGGCGAGGACGGGGTGGACCTCGGCGGTGAGGGCGTAGGAGGCACGGTCGGCGTCGGCGCGGACGCGGCGGAGCAGGGGGTGGGAGTCACGGCGGCCGAGGGTGACCATCGGGTCGGCGACGGTCACTTTCTGCTTACGGGCGTACAGGGTGTGCAGCGCGAACAGCCCGCCGGGGCCGATCACGAGGTGGTGGATGCGGTCGCCGCCGGGCAGCGGCACGGAGTGCAGCGTGTGCCAGCCCGCGCCGTCGAGCCGGTCCAGCGCCGCCCCGACCGCCTGCTCCGCCGTCAGCGCCCGCTGCCGCGGGTCGGGACGGCGGAGTCGGCCGACCGGTCCCGGGTCGCGGTCGAGGGAGACCAAGAGCGCCTCGCCGGGGCGGTTGGGCGCCAGGTCGTCGTCCGGATGCAGGGTCAGCCGGGCCAGCTCGGCGGGCGTGGGGACGGGGGGCGGCCCCACCGTCACCGGGCCGGTGACGAAGGGCCCGAGCGCCTCCAGCACGTCCTCTCTGCGGTCCTCGCTGAGCAGGTTGATCCGGGCCGCCTCACGGTCGTACCAGGCGATGTTCCGCCCGTCCGTGAGGCAGACGTAGAGCCGCTCCTGGCCGTGCCGCCAGGTCGGTATGACGCGCAGTCCATTCATGCACCATCACCCCACTGACCATGGGAACAGGCGGGGTGCTGCGCGGGCAAGAACCCGGTTACCTTTGAGAGGAGTTGGGCAGACCGCCCTGGGGGTGGTTGGGGAGGCGCCGTTGCGTACCCGCAGGAAGCAACCCGACGTACCGGCTCCGGACAGCCCGTGGAGCGAGATCGTGCCCGGCCTGTGGATGGGCGGTCACGAGTTCCGGGGGCAGTCGGGCCAGGTGGAGTTCGCCGTCGTACGGGACGAGTTCGATCTCGTACAGACTCTGCTGCGCCTGCCCGGCCACGGGCCCGATCCCGGCGTGGCGCACCATGTGTGGCCGATCCCCGACGGACCGCTGGACGGCACCCAGCTCGCGGGGGTGATACGGCTGGCCGAGGCCGCGTGCGAGGCAATGGACGGGGGCCGAAGGGTCCTCGTGCGCTGCTACCACGGCTACAACCGCTCAGGGCTCGTGATCGCCCACGCCCTGGTCCGCCGGAGCCACTCGGCCGAGCAGGCGATCCGGCTGATACGCTCCCGCCGCTCTCCGTGGGCCCTGCACAACGAGCTGTTCGTCGACTACCTCCGCGCCGGACTGTCGACCGCCCGGCTCCTCGAGGAGCTCGCCGAGTAACCGTTTCGCCCGTCCGCCCACCGGGTGCGCAAAAAGGACTTCCGTCCGAATAGTGTGTACGGGCCGACAACCACCCGATCCCCAGGAGAACCGTGCCCCGCAGCCGCCCCGCGCGCCTCGTCGTGCTCGTCGCCCTGCTGCTGGCGGCCACGACCGCCTGCGGTGACGCCGGGGAGCTCCAGGGCGCGGGCCCGACCGAGGTCGCGGTGAGCCCGGACAAGCTGTGGCCGAAGCTGACGCCGGCGTCCAGCCCCGCCTATCTCGTGGGCGAGGTGAACAGGGAGGTCGTGAAGGGCGTCGACCTGCCCAAGGGCGACATCCGCGATGTGCAGCCGGTGGCGGTCGTACGCAAGGAGATCGCCGGCCACCGGAAGGAGTACAGCGGCAAGGACGCGCCGTACCGCGAGACCGGCAGCCTGATGGCCGAATGCGACCAGGGCGCCGGACGCGGCAAGTGCCCGGTGCTGCGGCCGTACTACCGGGACCTGACCGGCGACGGGCGGCCCGAGCTGACGCTGGGCTTCCGGCTGATGCCGGGCAAGACCACCGCGGTGCGCGTCTACACCGTGGAGAAGCACCGGCTCGTGCAGGTGATGGCCTGGGACGACGCCGTCAGCGGCGTCGAGCTGGCCGGACGGTCGGTGATCATGCGCTCGCCGTCCGAGGTCGCCGGGTACGAGTACCGGTTGCAGTGGACCTGGGACGCGGACCAGAAGGCGATGCTGCTCACGCACGACGAGATGCTGCGCACCGGGCCGCACAAGAAGACGCCCCGCCCCTCTCCCTCACGCTCCGCCTCGCCCTCCCTCTCCCCGTCCGCCACCCCGTCGGCGAGCACCCCATGAGACTCGGGCTCCCCCAGTGGGCCGGCCCGCTCGCCGTGAAGGCCGCCCTCTTCATCACGGTGATGTGCTGCGCGCTCGCCGCGCTGCTCGGCATCCTCGTGCACGTCTCGGTGACGAACCAGACCGTCGGCCAGGCCCGTGACCTCGCGCTGTCCCGGCTGGAGGACGCCACGACCGCGTTCGAGGCGGGGGACACCCTCCCGTCCGGCGTCGGCCTGGATCCGCCGGAGCTGCCCGAGTCCCTGCGGGAGCTGGCGGTGGCCGGGGAGCGCGGCACGATGGTCGCCGACCACCGGGGGCGCCCCACGATGTGGGCGGCCGGCCCCGCCGACGGCGAGCGGGCCCTCGCCGTCGAGGTCGACTACTCGCAGCAGGCCCGCACCATCGAGGGGCTGGACCGCGCGATCGTGTGGTCGTCGGCGCTGGCGATCGGGGCGACGGTGCTGGTGGGCGCGTTCGCGGTGACACGGGTGACGCGGCGGCTGCACGCCACGGCCCGGGTGGCCCGGCGGATCAGCGGGGGCGACCTGGACGCACGGGTCGACGATCCCCGCACGAAGGATCCGACCCGGCCGCAGGACGAGGTGGCCTCCGTTGCGGCCGCCCTCGACTCCATGGCGTCCTCGCTGCAGAGCAAGCTGCTCGCCGAGCAGCGCTTCACGGCGGACGTGGCGCACGAGCTGCGTACGCCGTTGACCGGGCTGCATGCGGCGGCCGAGCTGCTCCCGACGGGGCGACCGACCGAGTTGGTGCAGGACCGGGTGGCGGCGCTGCGCACGCTGACCGAGGATCTGCTGGAGATCTCGCGGCTGGACAGCGGACGTGAGCGGTCGGAGCTGGACACCGAGCCGCTCGGGGCGTTGGCCGAGCGGGTGGTGCGGGCGTCCGGGACGGAAACCGAGGTCGTCGTGGTTCGGGACGCCGTGGTGGAGACCGACCGGCGGCGGCTGGAGCGGGTGTTGGGGAATCTCGTGGCGAACGCGCACAAGCACGGGCGTGGGCCGGTCGTTCTGACGGTGGACGGGCCCGTCGTGACCGTGCGGGATCACGGCGTGGGCTATCCGGAGTACCTCGTCGCGCACGGGCCGCAGCGGTTCCGTACGGAGGGCGGGTCCAAGGGGCACGGGTTGGGGCTGACCATCGCGTTGGGGCAGGCGGAGGTGCTCGGCGCGCGGCTGACGTTCACCAATTCGGCGGACGGCGGAGCCGTTGCGACGCTGACGCTCCGCTAGACGGGAACGCGGACAAGGTGCCCCTCCTCGTTCCATCGGTCCCAAGCCACGCTGGTGCTGAGCCGTAAGGCACACAAGACGGACTAATTGGGTAAGTTCCGGACATGACCAAGGCCGGAACCACCCTGGTGGCAGCGGACGCGCCCGCTGCCGCCGCACCGCTCCCCCGGCGCCGTGGCATCGAACTGGCCCTCATCGTCGTGGCCGTCCTGCTCTCCGTGTACGGCTACTGCGCGGTCGGCCTCGCCAAGACCGGCACCGTCCCGCCCGGCGCCGCCGGCTACGGCGCCGGGCTCGGCGTACTCGCGCTGGTCGCGCATCTGGCGGTGCGCCTGCGCGCCGCCTGCGCCGACCCGCTGCTGCTGCCGATCGGCGTGCTGCTCAACGGCCTCGGCCTGGTCCTGATCTACCGGCTCGACCTGGAGACACCGGGCGACCGGGCGGCGCCCGCCCAACTCGTGTGGTCCACGCTGGGGGTGGCCCTGTTCATCGTGGTCGTCCTCCTGCTGCGCGACCACCGCGTGCTCCAGCGTTACTCCTACGTGTGTGTCGTGGCCGCGCTCATTCTCCTCACCCTGCCGATCTTCTTCCCGGCCGTGAACGGCGCCCGCATCTGGATCAGGATCGCCGGATTCTCCATCCAGCCCGGCGAGTTCGCGAAGGTGCTGCTCGCCGTGTTCTTCGCGGCGTACCTGGCCGCCAACCGCAGCGCACTGGCGTACACCGGCCGCCGCGTCTTCGGCGTCAACCGGCTGCAACTGCCCACCGGGCGCGTCCTCGGCCCGATCGTCGCCATCTGGCTGCTGAGCGTGGGCGTACTGGTCCTCGAACGCGATCTGGGCACCTCGCTGTTGTTCTTCGGCCTGTTCGTGGTCCTTCTCTACGTCGCCACCGGCCGCACCGGCTGGATCGCGCTCGGCCTGCTGCTCGCGGCGCTCGGTGCGGTGGCCGTGGGGCAGTTGGAGCCGCATGTGCACGGCAGGGTCGAGGACTGGCAGCATCCGTTCGCGTCGATCGAGGCGGGCGAGGGCCCGAACCAGCTGTCCCAGTCGCTGTTCGCCTTCGCAGCGGGCGGCCTGTTCGGCACCGGACTGGGCCTCGGCCACTCGATCCTGATCGGCTTCGCCGCCAAGTCCGACTTCATCCTGGCGACGGCCGGGGAGGAGCTGGGCCTGGCGGGCCTGTCCGCGATCTTCCTCCTCTACGGCCTGCTGGTGGAGCGCGGCTACCGGGCGGGCCTCGCCCTGCGCGATCCCTTCGGCCGCCTCCTGGCGGTGGGGCTCGCCTCGATCGTGGCGCTCCAGGTGTTCGTGATCGCCGGCGGGGTGACGGGCCTGATCCCGCTGACCGGCATGGCGATGCCGTTCCTTGCGCAGGGCGGCTCGTCGGTGGTCACCAACTGGGCGATCGTGGCGCTGCTGATCCGGGTGAGCGACCGGGCGCGCAGTCGCCTCGGCGTTCCCAAGAGCGAGGAGGCCGCCGTGCCGACGGAACCCGGTGCCACCGCGGAGGCCGCCCGATGACCCGGCACATCCGGCACGCCGCCTTCTTCTGCGCGCTGCTGCTGATCGCGCTGCTCGTGAACGCCGCCCGCATCCAGGTCTTCGAGGCGCCGTCCTACGACGACAACATCGCCAACCGCCGTACCACGATCGCCCGTTACGGGCAGCCGCGCGGCGACATCCTGGTCGACGGCACACCGGTCACCGGCTCCCGGGACACCGGCGAACAGCTCCGCTACGAGCGGACGTACACGAACGGCCCGATGTACGCCCCCGTCACCGGCTTCGCCTCGCAGGTGTACGGCACGACCCTGCTGGAGCACACCGAGGACGGCGTCCTGTCGGGCACGAACCCGCTGCTGACGCCGTTCCCGCTGTGGAACGGCGTCGCCGTCCGCGACCGCAACCCCGGCGGCAACGTCGTCACCACGCTCCGCAAGGCGGCGCAGGAGGCGGCGTACGAGGGCCTCGCCGGCCGCAAGGGCGCGGTGGCGGCCATCGAGCCGTCGACGGGCCGGATCCTGGCCCTGGTGTCCGCCCCGTCGTACGACCCGTCCGTCCTGTCCGGGAACCGCTCGGCGGTGGCCAGGTCCTGGTCGACCCTGAACCGCGACGCCGACAAGCCGATGCTCAACCGGGCGGTGCGCAAGACGTATCCGCCGGGTTCGACCTTCAAGGTGATGACGGCGGCGGCGGCCCTGGACTCGGGCGTGGTCGAGGACCTGGACGACCGCACGGACTCCCCGGAGCCGTACACCCTCCCGGGCACCAGGACCTCGCTCACGAACGAGTCCAAGGGCTGCAGGAACGCACCGCTGCGCAAGGCCTTCGAGTGGTCGTGCAACACGGTGTTCGCCAAGCTGGGCGTCAAGGTCGGGGTGGACCGGATGGCGGCGACCGCGGGAGCCTTCGGCTTCAACGACCCGAACCTCAAGATCCCCTACTCGGTCGCCGAGAGCACCTTCGACACCAAGGTGGACAAGGCCCAGCTCGCCCTGTCGTCGATCGGCCAGTACAACACCCGCGCCACGCCCCTGCAGATGGCGATGGTCGCGGCGGCCGTGGCGAACGGCGGCCAGGTACGGTCGCCGTACCTGGTGGAACGCACGACCAGGGCGGGCGGCTCCACGGTCTCGACGGCCGGATCACGCCCGATGCGGCAGGCCATGCGCCCGTCGACCGCGGTCCTCCTCAAGGAACTCATGGTGGACGTGGTACGCGAGGGCACCGGCACGAACGCCTGGATCCCCGGCGCGACGGTGGGCGGCAAGACCGGCACGGCCCAGCACGGCCTGGGCAACTCCGGCACGCCGTACGCCTGGTTCGTCTCCTGGGCGCAGGGCGACACCGACCTGGAGCCCAAGGTCGCCGTCGCCGTGGTGGTGGAGGACGCGGACGCCGACCGGGGCGAGATCAGCGGCGGCGGGGACGCGGCGCCGATCGCGCGGGCGGTGATGGAGGCGGTACTGAAGTCCCCGTCGCCCGAGGACAGTTGACGCAGGCGACCGTGCCCACGTACTGAGACACCCCCTGCAACCCGGACTCCCCCCGACCTATCGTTCGGTCCATGACTACATCAGCCGCGCAGGAAGCCGCCCACCAACTCGCCCAGGTCAACATCGCCCGCCTCAAGGCCCCGCTGGACTCCCCGCAGTTGAAGGACTTCGTCGACAACCTCGACCCGGTGAACGCCGATGCCGACACCGCCGACGGCTTCGTGTGGCGGCTGGAGGGCGACTCGGGCGACGCGACGGACGTGCGCGTCTTCGGTGACGACTGGCTGATCATCAACATGTCGGTGTGGCGGGACACGAACGCCCTCACCGCGTACATGTACCAGGGCCGCCACCGCGAGATGCTGGCCCGCCGCCGCGAGTGGTTCGAAAAGGTGCAGGAGGCGATGGTGACCCTGTGGTGGGTCCCCGCGGGCCACCGCCCGACGGTCGCGGAGGCCGAGTCCCGGCTTCTGCACCTGCGCACGAACGGCCCGACCCCCTACGCCTTCACCCTGCGCACGTCGTTCCCGCCGCAGGGGGCGAAGCCGCTGCTCGGCGAGGTACCGGACGGCCTGGGCTGCGCGATCTAGGACGGCTCGGCCCCGGCCCCCGCCTCGATCGCGCCCTCGACCTCCGCGACCCGCTCCCGCTCCTCCGCCGCGAACCGCTCGGCGTCGAGCTTCTCGGCGATCTCCTCGTCCTGAGCCATCAGCAGGTCCAGATTCGAGTCCCCCATCTCGAACACCCCCATGTCCACATAGGCCTGCTGAAGGCGCTCGCCCCACAGCCCGATGTCCTTGACGCAGGGGACGATGCGCGAGAAGAGCAGCCGCCGGAACAACTGCAGAAACTCGGACCGCTCACTGATCTGCTCGGCCTCGGCCTTCGGAATGCCGAAGTTCTCCAGGACCTCGACGCCCCGCAGCCGGTCCCGCATCAGATAGCAGCCCTCGATGACGAACTCCTCACGTTCCCGGAGCTCGGCCTCGCTCAGCTGCTTGTAGTAGTCCCGAAGCGCCATGCGCCCGAAGGCCACGTGCCGCGCCTCGTCCTGCATCACATAGGCCAGGATCTGCTTGGGCAGGGGCTTGTCGGTGGTGTCGCGGATCATCCCGAAGGCGGCCAGCGCGAGCCCCTCGATCAGTACCTGCATACCGAGGTAGGGCATGTCCCAGCGACTGTCCCGCAGCGTGTCACCCAGCAGCGACTGCAGGTTGTCGTTGATCGGATAGACCATGCCGATCTTCTCGTGCAGAAAGCGCCCGTAGATCTCGGCGTGCCGCGCCTCGTCCATGGTCTGCGTGGCCGAGTAGAACTTCGCGTCCATGTCCGGCACCGACTCCACGATCCGCGCGGCGCAGATCATCGCGCCCTGCTCACCGTGGAGAAACTGGCTGAACTGCCAGGAGGCGTAGTGCTTGCGCAGCTCGCCCTTCTCCCGCTCGCTCATTTTGGCCCAGTACGGCGTCCCGTAGAGCGCCATCGACTCGTCCGGCGTACCGAGCGCGTCGTACGGATCGACCTCCAACTCCCAGTCGATCCGCAGCTGCCCGTCCCACTGCTTGTCCTTGCCCTTCTGGTACAGGGCCAGAAGCCGGTCCCGCCCGCCGTCGTACTCCCAGCTGAAACGGGCCGCGCCGGACGCCGGCACCTGCCAGATCGATTGCCCCGGATCCTTGGCGTACAGGTCGTATGTCGGCATGCCTCGCAGGCTCACACGCGATAGACGCGCGGTCAACAAGTCCTGCGCAAGGGATTGACGAGCTTGCTGACAAGCAGTCTCATAACAGTCGGACGACGTACCCCCGGGTAACAGAGGTGAGAGACCGATGACGACCCTGACGGAAGCCGACGCGATCGACGGACTGCGCGACGCACTCGGCCTGCTCAAGGACCGCGAGCAGGTGGCCGAGCGGCTGCTCGCCTCTTCCGCCAAGCACTCCTTCGACCCCGACAAGGAACTGGACTGGGACGCGCCCTA
Organism: Streptomyces sp. R11; assembly: GCF_041051905.1. Lineage (NCBI taxonomy): Bacteria > Bacillati > Actinomycetota > Actinomycetes > Kitasatosporales > Streptomycetaceae > Streptomyces > Streptomyces sp. R11. The sequence goes on along the minus strand of NZ_CP163432.1, from coordinate 6,165,128 downwards.
CGAGGAGGGCAAGTGGTTCTGGCCCCCCGAGCTGGTCTCGCTCTACGACACCCCGCTGTGGAAGCGCATGAGCGAGGAACAGCGCGTCCTCCTCTCCCAGCACGAGGCAGCGGCCCTCGCTTCCCTGGGCATCTGGTTCGAGATCATCCTCATGCAGCTCCTGGTCCGCCACATCTACGACAAGGCGGCGACGAGCGCACACGTGCGCTACGCACTCACCGAGATCGAGGACGAGTGCCGCCACTCCAAGATGTTCGCCCGCCTGATCTCCCACGGCGACACACCCTGGTACCCCGTCAGCCGCGCACACCAGAACCTGGGCCGCCTGTTCAAGACGATCTCCACCACCCCCGGCTCCTTCACGGCCACCCTCCTCGGCGAGGAGGTCCTCGACTGGATGCAGCGCCTGACCTTCCCGGACGAGCGCGTCCAGCCCCTGGTCCGAGGCGTCACCCGAATACACGTGGTCGAGGAGGCCCGTCACGTCCGCTACGCCCGTGAGGAACTGCGCCGCCAGATGGTGACGGCCCCGAGGTGGTCCCAGGAGTTCACCCGCATCACCTCCGGCGAGTTCGCCCGCGTCTTCTCCGTGGCCTTCGTCAATCCCGAGGTCTACACGAACGTAGGCCTGGACAAGCGAGAGGCCATGGCCCAGGTCAAGGCCAGCGCCCACCGCCGCGAGGTCATGCAGACGGGCGCAAAACGCCTGACGGACTTCCTGGACGACATAGGCGTGCTGCGCGGAGCGGGCCGCCGCCTGTGGAAGTCATCGGGCCTACTGGCGTAGCCGCACCCGCGCACGGCGGTAAGGGGGCGCGCCCCGGGGGCCGCGCCGGCACTACGCGCGCCCCCCACCGGACGGCGACGGGCCGCCGCAGGCATCCCGCCCCACCCCCGGCGACTACCCTGCTGGTCATGACGCCCTCGGCCCCCACCCCCGCCTACCGTCGTCTGAGCGTCGAGGAACGCCGCACCCAACTCCTCAACGCCGCCCTCACCCTCTTCGCACACCGAGCCCCCGAGGACGTCTCCCTGGACGACGTGGCAGAGGCAGCCGGCGTCTCCCGCCCCCTGGTGTACCGCTACTTCCCCGGCGGCAAGCAACAGCTCTACGAGGCCGCCCTGCGCTCGGCGGCCGAAGAACTCCAGCACTGCTTCGACGAACCCCTCGAAGGCCCCCTCGTCCCCCGCCTGTCCCGCGCCCTCGACCGCTACCTGACCTTCGTCGACCAGCACGACGCCGGCTTCAGCGCCCTGCTCCAGGGCGGCAGCGTCGTGGAGACGTCCCGCACGACCGCCATCGTCGACGGCGTACGCCGCGCCGCGGCGGAGCACATCCTCCGCCACCTGGACGTCACCGGCCCCGGCCGCCTCCTGCGCATGACCGTACGGATGTGGATCACCGCGGTCGAGGCGGCCTCCCTGATCTGGCTGGACGAGGGCAAGCAGCCCCCCGTGGAGGAACTGCGGGACTGGCTGGTGGAGCAGTTCGTGGCCGCACTCTCCGTCACCGCGGGCCGGGACCCCCAGACCGCCGCCCTGACCGAGAAGCTGGCGGAGCAGCAGACCGAGCAGCCGACCGCGGATAGCTGAGACTGGTGCCGTGAAGAGCGAAGACACCCCCTTCGAGGGCGGCCCCATGGACGGCCGGGTCCTGCCCGTACTGCTGGGCATCACAGGCCACCCGCCCAAGACGTACCGCATCCCCGTCCCCGACCCGCACGGCGGCGAGCCCACGGTCCTCGTCTACCGCCGCGTACCCCGCACACCGGGCGCCCGCGTCGGTCTCTCCCAGCGCTGGAAGTACGAGTACGACCCCGAGGGCCAGCACAGCCGCCGCCTGAACTGGCCCTGGTCCAAGCCAGACACCACGCCGCAGAGCAAGCCACACGACTCGAACGAGTGAAGTGACTGAGCCGAGCCGCGCACACCTACCGCGCGAACCGGCCTCCCCCACCTGATGCTCACGGTACGGAGCAGAAAGCCTCTCCGCACCGGAGGTGATGACGTGTCAGGAAGGCGAAGGCTGCTGCGTCGGGCACGCGCGACGGCGGTGTCGGCGGCTACGGCGACCGCGACGATCCTCGCGTCGGCAGCCGCATCCACACCCGCGACTGCGGCGCCCGAGCCCGCCCCCGACCCACAGGAACGATCCACCGCACGTCTCCTGACAGACCTTCAGCGCCTGTACCGCGAGACCGAGAAGGCGACGGAGACCTACAACGCCACCGAGGAAAAGCTCAGGAAGCAGCGCGCCGAGGTCACCCGCCTGGACACCGCTCTGTCCCGCGCCCGTCTCTCCCTGCACGACAGCCGGGGCGCGGCCGGCCGCCTGGCCCGCCAGCAGTACCAGAACACCACCGACATCTCCCCGTACGTGCGCCTGCTCCTGGCCCGCGACCCCCAGCACGCCCTGGACCAGGGCCATGTCATCGGCCTGCTGGCACGCGAGCGCGCCGACACGGTCGGCCGCCTGACCGGCACGGAACGCAAGGCCGACGAACTGGCCCGCAAGGCCCGCAAGGCCCTGGACGACCAACTCGCCCTGGCCGAACGCCAGAAGAAGAACAGGGACGCCGTCCACAAGCGTCTCAAGAAGGTCGAAGAGCTCCTGGCGTCCCTGACCGCCGACCAGCTCACCGCCCTGGCCGCATTCGAGAAGAAGAGCATCACCAAAGCCCAGAAGGACCTCATGGCATCCGGCGAACTGGCCAAGGAGGACGACAAGCCGTCCTCCGAGGCCAACCGCGCGATCCGCTACGCCAGGAAGCAGCTCGGAAAGCCGTACAAGTGGGGCGCGGAGGGCCCGAAGTCATACGACTGCTCGGGCCTGACGTCGCAGGCCTGGGCGCACGCCGGCACCCGTATCCCCCGCACGAGCCAGGAGCAGTGGGCACAGCTCGACCGCATCCCCCTGACCGAACTGCGACCGGGCGACCTGGTCATCTACTTCCCGGACGCCACGCACGTGGCCATGTACGTCGGCAAGGGCAAGGTGATCCAGGCCCCGCGTCCCGGCGAGAAGATCAAGGTCTCCCCGATCGCGTCGAACCCGCTCCTGGGGGCCGTGCGCCCCGAGGTCAGGTCCCCGAAACTTCCGCGAGATAAGCCCCGGTCTTCGCCGGCTCGTAAAAGAAGTTCTCAAAGTCGGCCGGATCATTGAACCCGTTGGCGAACCGATCGGCGACCGGCGGCAACTGCCCGGCCGCCCCGATGAGGTTGAGGATGTGCTCCGGCGGCGGCGCCAGCATCGCGTTCGTCCACTTGGTGACGTGCTGCGCGGTGGCCCAGTAGCGATCGAAGGTGGCGCGCATCCACGCCTCGTCGAACTCCTTGTCCCCGTGCTCGAGGATCGAGGCCAGGTAGGCGGCCGCGCACTTGGACGCGGAGTTGGAGCCCTGCCCGGTGATCGGGTCGTTGGCGACCACGACGTCGGCCACACCCAGCACGAGCCCGCCGCCCGGAAGCTGCCCGACGGGGTTGCGCACGGTCGGCGCGTACCGCCCGCTCAGCGTGCCGCCCGCGTCCGTGAGCTCGACCTTGGTCGCCCGGGCGTACTCCCAGGGCACGTACTTCTCCATGAGTTCCAGGGTCAGGGAGAGGTGCTCCGCCGGGTCCTTCACGCCGTCGAAGACGTCGAGCGGCCCGCCGGGTATGCCCTCCCAGAACAGGATGTCCGCCCGCCCGGAGGTGGTCAGGGTGGGCATGACGAACAGCTCGCCGACGCCGGGGACGAGGTTGCAGCGGACGCCTTCGGTGTCCGGGTGCTCCGGACGCGGGCCCAGGCCGTGGACGTACGCCACGGCAAGCGCGCGCTGCGGCTCGCTGTACGGGGACCGCTCGGCGTCCCGCCCGAACATCTGGACGAGCTCGCCCTTGCCGGCCGACACCAGCACCAGGTCGTACGTACGGGAGAAGTAGTCCAGGTCGCCGACCGCCGCGCCGTGGATGACGAGCTGGCCGCCGCGCTGCGCGAACGTCTCCATCCAGCCGGCCATCTTCACCCGCTGGTCGACCGACTGCGCGAAGCCGTCGAGGCGACCCAGCCAGTCGATCGCCCGCGCCGCGGGGCCCTCGTCCCAGGAGCCGGGGGCCGCCACCGAGACGCCGAGTCCCTCGATCTTCGGGGCCTGGGACTCCCAGAAGTTCAGCTGGAGATCGCGCTCGTGCTGGAGTGCCGTGTGGAACATGCACTGCGTGGACATGACCCGGCCGGAGCGGATCTCGTCCGCCGTCCGGTTGGACATCAGGGTGACCTCGTACCCGTTCGACTGGAGTCCGAGGGCGATCTGGAGTCCGGACTGGCCGGCTCCGACGACGAGTATCTTCCGCATCCGGGGTTGTTCTCCTACTCGGGGGTGACGTCCAGCGCGTGGCCGACGAGGGACAGGAGGGTCTCGATGACCGAGATCCGCCGCCGCGCGTCCATGATCATTACAGGTATGTGCGCGGGGATCGTCAATGCCTCACGCACGTCCTCCGGCTCGAACAGATCGCTGCCGTCGAAGTGGTTGACCGCGACGACGTACGGCAGTCCGCAGCTCTCGAAGTAGTCCAGCGCCGGGAAGCAGTCCTTCAGCCGCCGGGTGTCGGCGAGTACGACCGCGCCGATCGCGCCGCGCACCAGGTCGTCCCACATGAACCAGAACCGCTGCTGGCCCGGCGTGCCGAACAGGTAGAGCACCAGGTCGTCGTCGAGCGTGATGCGGCCGAAGTCCATGGCCACGGTGGTGGTCAGCTTGCCGGGCGTCGAGGTGAGGTCGTCGGTCTCCTCGCTCGCCTCGGTCATCAGCGCCTCGGTCTGCAGGGGCGTGATCTCCGAGACGGCGGTGACCAGCGTGGTCTTGCCGACACCGAAGCCACCGGCCACGACTATCTTCGTGGCTATGGGGGCCCGGGTGCGATCCGTCTGCCAGGGCTGTTCGGGCCCCTCTTGGCCGAGGAGCGGGGAGACACCGCGAGCGGCGTCAGAGACGACGGAGTCCACTCAGCACCCTTTCCAGCAGAGCTCGGTCCGGCCGGCCCGTGCCATGGCCGGTTCCCGTGCCGTACACCCGGATCTTTCCCTGGTCCGCGAGGTCGCTGAGGAGCACCCGGACCACGCCGAGCGGCATCTTCAGCAGCGCGGCGATCTCGGCCACCGTGCGCATCCGGCGGCACAGTTCGACGATGGCCCGCAGCTCCGGCATCACCCGGGTGTTGAGGGAACCGTTCGTCAGTTCCTTGCGCTCCTGCGGGGCCTCCAGCGCCGCCACGAACGTCTCCACGAGGAGGACGTGGCCGAAGCGGGTACGGCCCCCGGTGAGCGAGTAGGGGCGTACGCGGGCGGCCTTGCGATCGCCGCCGCGGACGGGAAGTTGCTGCCTGTTCTTCGGGGCGTTGCTCATCGGGTACTCCCTGCCGACGCGGCCTCTAGGGATTTCCGTAGCTCGCTGCGGAGTTCGGGGGTGAGGACGTGGCCGGCCCGGCCGACGAAGAGCGCCATGTGGTAGGCCACCACGCTCATGTCGCAGTCCGCGGAGCCGTGCACGCCGAGCAGCGAGCCGTCGCTGATGGACATCACGAACAGGCTGCCCTCGTCCATCGCGACCATCGTGTGCTTCACTCCGCCGAACTGCATCAGCTTGGCGGCGCCGATGGTGAGGCTGCCGATGCCGGAGACGATGGTGGCGAGGTCGGCGGAGGAGCCCCGGGGGCCGGTGGGCCGGCCGGTCCTGGCCTCCCGGGCAGCCTCGTTGCGGGCGTGGTCCGAGGAGAGCAGGAGCAACCCGTCGGAGGAGACCACCGCGACTGACTGGATGCCCGGCACCTCCTCGACCAGATTCGTCAACAACCAGTGCAGGTTGCGGGCTTCACTGCTCAGTCCGAAGGTACTGGGCGCGGTCAACTGCTTGCCTCCTCGGCTGTGCCCCCCGTGGCTGCTTCGGTTTCCGTGCTCGGTGCCGGGTTCTGGCCCGTGTGTTCGGCGATCTCCGCCTGTACGTCGCGGTAGCCGGCCGCCGCTCCCTGGCGGAAGCCCCCCAGCCTCCTGCGGAGGGCGTCGGCGTCGACCGTGCCGGTCCGCTGGCGCGGGGCCTGGGCGGGGGCGGTGATCTTCGGGGTGCGCTTGGGAAGGCCCTTGTCGGTGACGAGTTCATCCGCCTCGTCGGGGACTCGTTCGTGCACCGCCTCGGCTTCGTCCTCGGCGCCGGCGTCTTCGGGTGCGGGTGGCCCCTGGGGGGCTTCCTCGCGGTCGGTGGCCGCGGGTTCGACGGAGACCGGTTCGGCCGCTGCCGGCGGTTCCTCCCCCGTCGCCTGCGCCGGGATCAGCAGCTCCATCGTCGTCTCGGCGGGGTGCTCCCGCTCCTGCTCGGCCTCGGGTGCCGCCGCCCGGCGTACGGGCTCCTCGGCGTCCCCGGCCTCCGGTACGGCCGTGTCGGCGTCCTCGGCGCCCCTTACCGCCCTCTCCGCCAGCGCCACCAGCGGGTCCCCGCCGTTGCCACGGCCGGGCAGGACGTTGGAGTTGGCCTCCGCGTCGGCGCCCGGGAGGGAGAAGGTGTGGGCGCCCGTGTGGTGCGGCGTGTCCGACGGGACCGCGGCCGGCGGGGCCGCCGCCAGCAGGCCCTTGGGCAGGACCGCGACCGCCGCGACGCCGCCCTGCTTCTGCTCGCGCAGCTGGACACGGACGCCGTGGCGGTGGGCAAGGCGGGCGACGACGTACAGGCCGAGGCCCAGGCCTTCGTCGCCCTCCTGGTCGTAGGAGTTCTCGGGGTCGAAGTCGGCGAGACGGGAGTTGAGGCGGGACATGCGCTCGCCCGTCATGCCGATGCCCTCGTCCTGGACGGAGAGCATCACCTCGCCGCTCTCCAGCAGCCAGCCGGAGATCTCGACGGGCAGGTCGGGCGGGGAGAACGACGTGGCGTTCTCCATCAGCTCGGCCAGCAGGTGGGAGAGGTCGTCGGCCGCGAAGCCCGCCACATGCGCGTGCGGCGGCAACGCGGCGATACGGACCCGCTCGTACCGCTCGATCTCGCTGACCGCCGCGCGCACGACGTCGACCAGCGGCACCGGTCCGGCGTGCTGCTGGACGTGCTCGGTGCCGGCTAGGACGAGGAGGTTCTCGCTGTGCCGGCGCATGACCGTGGCGAAGTGGTCGAGCTTGAACAGGGTGGCGAGGCGCTCGGGGTCCTGCTCGCGCTCCTCCAGGCCCTCGATGACGGCGAGTTGCCGCTCGACGAGGCCGAGGGTGCGCAGGGCCAGGTTGACGAAGGTGCTGCCGATGCTGTCGCGCAGGCGTTCCAGCTGGGCGGCGGACTCGGCGAGTTCGGTGCGCAGCTCCTCGCGGGCGTCGGCCATCTTCTGGCGCTGCCCGACGAGGTGCTTGCGGTCGGACTCCAGGGTGCCGATGCGCTCGTGGAGGGCCAGGGCGTGCGCGTGCAGGGCGTTGACGGAGTCGACGACCTGGGCGAACTCGTCCTTGCGCCCGGTGAACCTGACCGGCTCCTGAGCCGCCGGGTCCTCGGCCTTCGCGAGCCGTGCGGAGCCGAGGCGCAGTACGGCGAGGGGCCGGGTGAGGCTGCGGGCCATGCCCGTGGCGACGCCCACGGCGAGCAGCATCAGGGCGCCGAGGATCGCGATCCGGATCTCCAGCGCAGTGACGTCGTCGTCGCGCAGCTGCTCCAGGGCCTTGGTGCGGCGGTCGTAGAGGGCCGACTCGACGCCGCGCATCATGTCGACGCGGGCGGACAGGGCGGCCTCGACGCGCCCGGCGTCGATGGCCAGGTCGCGGTCGGACAGCGTGGCCTGGTCGGTGAGGGCGGCGAGATACCGCTGGGCGGTGCCGATCTCGGGGCCGGTGACCGTGGAGTCGTACGAGGTGCGCGCGGCCTTCGGGGCGGAGTCGCGGAAGTCGGCGACGGCGGCGTCGGAGCGCAGGCGGGCCTGCTGGGCGGCGGCGCTGAGGGCGGCGCGCTGCTCGGCGTCGGCCTCCGAGGAGGTCTCGCGGGTGGCCGGGACACCGGTGACCGGGTCGATGACGGTCTCGGTGGTGGTCGGCACGCTCAGCGCGGCGAGCAGCAGCCCCCGGGTGGCGGCGGCCTGCTGCACGGCGGAGTCCAGCTCGGCCAGCGCGTAGGCGCCGGAGCCCGCGCGGGGCGGCATCTGCTCGGCCAGCCGCTCGGCTAGCCGGTGCAGTTCGGTGATGATGACCGAGTAGGCGTTGTGCGCTTCCAGCGCGGTGCTCTTGCCGGTGAGCGCGCCCCTGCGCACGGCCGCGATGCCGTCGAGGTCGTCGTGCAGGGAGGCGGGCGCGTCGGTGTCGGCGCGCAGTTCCTCGACCTGCCGGTCGACGCGGGCGCTGCGCTGCTCGCTGGGTGCCTTGGACTTGGGACGGCCGGCGGCGACGTACGACGTGACCTCGTCGCGCTCGTCGGCCAGGGAGTGCGCCAGGGTGAGCGCGTCCTCGGTCCGCGCGGCGAGGGTCACCAGCTCCTGGGAGTCGTGCAGTTGCCCGGAGGCGGCGACGATCGAGGGGACGCCGGCCCCGGCGATGGCGGCGGCCACGACGGCGACGGCGACGATCAGCCGATTCCGTACGTGGGTCGAGCGCCCCTTGCCGGCGGGTGTGGCGTCGGTGGTGGTGCCGGGAGTGGGCTGTGCGCCCCCCGTGGAGGCCGTCTTCTTGCCTGAGCGACGTGGCCGCATCTTCTGCACCGGTGCTCGCATTCCTGACTCGTGATACCCATGGGTCCGGATGACGCTCCGTCAACTACCGCCGACCTCACGTGCACCCCTTCCCCAAGCTCTCGACACTGCTCGAGCTGGGGGTGTCCTCACCGGTCCCCGACCCTCCCAGTGCCGGTGGGCAACGGCCGCGCATCACCTGACCCGCCACCCGAAGGAGTGAACCCCGGAGGGGAGTTGGCGGGCAAGTTCCTCCGGCGCTTGCACCCGCCTTGTACGGCGGGCCGGTTGGACGTCTGGGGCAGGCGGTGGCAATATTCGCCGTCACGCCTTCCCGGAGCGCTCCATTCCATCCCAAATCAGACGCCTGACCTGCGAGTGTGCGCCCATTCAGCATCTCCTGCGACCCCTTCGTGACCCTTGTGAAGGGCTCGTGCAGACTGTCCGAATGCGAACAGAGCTTGTTTCGGAGCCCGGCGATCCGGCCCGCCCCAACGAGGACTTCGCGAGCGTCGGCCTTCCCGCCTCGGGACAGGGCGGCGTACTGGTGGCCCTGGATGGAGTGACCCCACCGAGGGGCGAGACGGGCTGTCTGCATTCCGTCCCCTGGTTCACCGCACGCCTCGGCGGAGCCCTGACCGAACTGACCGTTTCACTCCCTGATGTTCCGCTCACCGACGCCCTGGCCCGTGCAATCGCACGTACCGCCGAGGCTCACGCGCAAACCTGTGACCTTTCTCACCCACGCACCCCACAGGCCACAGTGGTTCTGGCCCGCTGGTCGGCGGACGCGCTGGAGTACCTGATCCTGTCCGACTCGGCCCTCCTGGTGGAGTCGGCCGACGGCGCGATCACCCCGTACCTGGACGACCGCCTGACCCGCCTCCCCCGCGCCTCCCTGGCCACGGACGCCCTGATCGACGCGCACATCCGCAACAAGGAGGGCGGCTTCTTCACGGCCGCCGCGGATCCGTCGGTGGCGGCGCGGGCGGTGACGGGGCTCCTGCCGCGCGGCGAGGTGCAGGCGCTGGCCGCGCTGACGGACGGGGCGACCCGGTGGGTGGAGAAGTTCCGCGAAGGTGACTGGGGGGACTGCTTCACCTTCGTACGCAAGGAGGGGGCGCAGGGGCTGGTGGACCGGGTACGGGCGCTGGAGCGGGCCGACGCGGAGGAGCGGACGTTTCTGGGGCGCAGCAAGACGCACGACGACGCGACGGTCGTGTACGTGCAGTGGTGAGCGGAGAACACGTCGAGCCGTGAGCATCGGATGCGGGGAGCCGTGAGTGGCGGACACGCGGGGGCGTGAGCGTCGGACACGCGGGGCGTGAGCGCGCAGCAGAACGCTCCGCCGGGTCTACTTCTCCATCCCCCGGTTCAACTGGTTCAGCAGCCGCGCCAGCTCCGCGACCTCACGCCGGTCCCAGTGGGAGAGCTGCGCGACGTAACGCTCCCGCCGCGCCTCGCGCACCTTGGCGACCCGGCCACGCCCCTCCTCCGTGAGGTGCACCAGCCACGCCCGTCCGTCGGCGGGGTCCGGCTCGCGGGCGACCAGGCCGAGGTCCTCCAGGGCGCGCAGCTGACGGGACATGGTGGCCTTGCCGACACCGATGTACGCGGCGAGTTCGGTGGCCCGCAGCCGCCCGGACTCATCCAGACGGACCAACAGGCCGTACGCCGCCGACTCCAGGTCCGGGTGGACCTCGCGGGCCATCTCGCCCTGCTTGGCCCGGGCGCGCCGGAACAGCACCGTCAACTCGCGTTCCAGATCGAGGAACTCGGGCCGGCCCGGACCACCACCGGACACTCCTCCGGCGGAGGCACCCCCGGGTTCGACTCGCGGCCCGTCGCCGTTTCCGTCTTCGTGCACGTCAGCCCCTGCCTCGAGTTTCCCGGTCCTGAAAGTTTCCGCCGAACGCCGTGATTGCCGCAGCTCCGCCAGTATTTCGCAGGAGTGGACCAACGGCAGCCTCCGGACCCCCTTCCACCTGCTCTTCTGCGCGCCTAGCGTCTGTGCCTGGGCCGTGACCCAGGCCCCGACTGGCATGCGCACGCCACAGACATGCGCGTTTCCCCACCGAGCGTCACCGAGCCTTCGGAGGCACGCTAATGCCCGTGCACAGACCCGAACCGCTCCGCCGCCGGCGCCCGCACCTCGCCGGGCTCCTGCTCGCCGCCGTCCTCTCCCTACTCCTCGCCGGCCATCCCTCTCCGGCCACCGCCGACGACACCCCGCCCCGTGGCTCCGCATACATGGGCATGGGCGTCCTCGCCCACGACGGCGAGGAGAGCCTCCCCGCCGATGTCCTGGCCGCCCAGACGGAAGGCGTGGACGTCTCCAGCCACCAGGGCGACGTCGCCTGGCCGACCCTGTGGAACAGCGGGGTCAAGTGGGCCTACGTGAAGGCCACCGAGGGGACCTACTACACCAACCCCTACTTCGCCCAGCAGTACAACGGCTCCTACGACGTCGGCATGATCCGCGGCGCCTACCACTTCGCCACCCCGGACACCACCAATGGCGCAACCCAGGCCAACTACTTCGTCGACCACGGCGGCGGCTGGTCCCGCGACGGCAGGACCCTGCCGGGCGCCCTCGACATCGAGTGGAACCCGTACGGCGACGCCTGTTACGGCAAGACCCCGGCCGCGATCGTCACCTGGATCCGCGACTTCGTGACCCAGTACAAGGCCCGCACCGGCCGTGACCCAGTCATCTACACGGCCACCAGCTGGTGGAAGCAGTGCACCGGCAACCACAGCGGCTTCGCCTCCGCCAATCCGCTGTGGATCGCGCGGTACGCCGCCGCCGTGGGCGAACTCCCGGCCGGCTGGAGCTACTACACGATGTGGCAGTACACGTCCTCCGGGCCGACCGTCGGCGACCACAACAGATTCAACGGAGCGTTGGACCGCCTCCAGGCTCTGGCGAACGGCTGAGCCAACCCACGCCCACATCCGCACCCGGCCACGGCGAAGGCCCGGGCCTCCCTCACGAGAACCCGGGCCTTGCCCATCCGGTCGCGTCCGTCACGCCGCGATCGGAACCTCCGGCGCCGCGCCGTTGGTGGCCGGCGACAGCGCCAGTTCCAGGACCTGGCGGACGTCGGTCACGGCGTGGACGTCGAGCTTGTCCAGCACCTCGGCCGGGACGTCGTCCAGGTCGGGCTCGTTGCGCTTGGGGATGATCACCGTGGTGACCCCGGCGCGGTGTGCCGCCAGCAGCTTCTGCTTCACGCCGCCGACGGGCAGCACCCGGCCCGTCAGCGAGACCTCACCCGTCATCGCCACGTCCGTGCGGACCAGCCGGCCGGACAGGAGCGATGCCAGCGCCGTCGTCATCGTGATGCCGGCGCTCGGGCCGTCCTTGGGGACCGCGCCCGCCGGGAAGTGGATGTGCACCCCCCGGTCCTTGAGGTCGGCGACCGGGAGCTCCAGTTCCGCGCCGCGCGAGCGGAGGAAGGACAGGGCGATCTGCGCGCTCTCCTTCATCACGTCACCCAGCTGGCCGGTCAGCGTCAGACCCGCCGCGCCCGTCTCCGGGTCGGCCAGCGACGCCTCGACGAAGAGGACGTCACCGCCCGCGCCCGTCACCGCCAGCCCGGTCGCCACGCCCGGCACGGCCGTACGGCGCTCCGCCGGGTCCTGGGCGGACTCGGGCACGTGGTGCGGCCGGCCGATCAGGCCGCGCAGGTCGCCGTCCTCGACGGTGAACGGCAGCTCACGCTCGCCCAGTTCGTGCTGTGCCGCCACCTTGCGCAGCAGCCTCGCGATGGACCGCTCCAGGTTGCGGACACCCGCCTCGCGCGTGTACTCGCCGGCGAGCTTGCGCAGGGCGCCCTCGTCGATGGCGACCTCGTCCTTGTTCAGACCCGCCCGCTCCAGCTGGCGCGGGAGCAGGTGGTCACGGGCGATGACGATCTTCTCGTCCTCGGTGTAGCCGTCGAGGCGGACCAGCTCCATACGGTCGAGCAGGGCCTCCGGGATGGCCTCCAGGACGTTGGCGGTGGCGAGGAAGACCACGTCCGACAGGTCCAGTTCCACTTCCAGGTAGTGGTCGCGGAAGGTGTGGTTCTGGGCCGGGTCCAGGACCTCGAGCAGGGCGGCCGCCGGGTCGCCCCGGAAGTCGGACCCCACCTTGTCGATCTCGTCCAGCAGCACCACCGGGTTCATCGACCCGGCCTCCTTGACGGCCCGCACGATCCGGCCGGGCAGCGCGCCGACGTACGTACGCCGGTGGCCGCGGATCTCCGCCTCGTCCCGTACGCCACCGAGGGCGACGCGGACGAACTTGCGGCCCATGGCGTGCGCTACGGACTCGCCGAGCGAGGTCTTGCCGACACCGGGCGGGCCGACCAGCGCCAGCACGGCACCGCCACGCCGCCCGCCGACGACACCGAGGCCGCGGTCGGTACGGCGCTTGCGCACCGCGAGGTACTCGGTGATGCGTTCCTTCACGTCCTCCAGACCGGCGTGCTCGGCGTCGAGAATCGCCTTGGCCCCCTGGATGTCGTACGCGTCCTCGGTCCGCTCGTTCCACGGCAGTTCGAGCACGGTGTCGAGCCAGGTCCGGATCCACGACCCCTCGGGCGACTGGTCGGAGGACCGCTCCAGCTTGTCGACCTCCTTGAGCGCGGCCTCGCGGACGTTCTCGGGGAGGTCGGCGGCCTCGACACGGGCGCGGTAGTCGTCGGACTCCTCGCCGTCCTGCTCGCCGTTGATTTCACGCAGTTCCTTGCGTACGGCCTCCAGCTGACGCCGCAGCAGGAACTCGCGCTGCTGCTTGTCGACGCCCTCCTGGACGTCCTTGGCGATGGTCTCGGCGACGTCCTGCTCGGCGAGGTGGTCGCGCAGCTGCTGGGTGGCGAGCTTGAGGCGGGCGACCGGGTCGGCGATCTCCAGGAGCGCCACCTTCTGCTCGGTGCTCAGGAAGGGCGAGTAACCGGAGTTGTCGGCGAGGGCGGAGACGTCGTCGATGGCCTGGACGCGGTCGACGACCTGCCAGGCGCCGCGCTTGCGCAGCCAGGCGGTGGCGAGGGCCTTGTACTCCTTCACCAGGTCGGCGACCTGTCCGGGCAGCGGCTCGGGCACGCTCTCGTCGAGGCGGGTCCCCTCGACCCACAATGCCGCACCCGGTCCGGTCGTCCCGGCGCCGATCTTCACTCGGCCGCGGCCGCGGATCAGGGCGCCCGGGTCGCCGTCGGCCAGCCGGCCGACCTGCTCGACGGTGCCGAGCACACCGGTGCTCGCGTACGTCCCGTCGATGCGTGGCACCAGCAGCACCCGTGGCTTTCCTGGCTGCGACCTCGCGGCGGCCTGAGCGGCCTCCACCGCGGCGCGCACGTCGGCGTCGTTCAGGTCCAGCGGGACCACCATTCCGGGCAGCACCACCTCGTCGTCGAGCGGCAGCACGGGCAGGGTGAGCGGTGTGGACGTCGAAGCCATGATCTCCCCTTCGGCAGTCAAGTTGAGTTATGCCGACTCAATGCACGGGGCGCTTCGAATGTTCCCCGGCCTCCGTTCGCTGTGAGCGATCACTTGCGCCGCAAGCCATGACCTCGACTTCTGTCAATCAACGGTGCCCGGGTCCTGATCCTTCCCGCACCGTCTCCGACCCCCCGGCGGCCTGCGCGCGGTCGGCATGCACGGCGCCGAGCCGGACCGGCTCATCGCGCGGCAGCGCGACTTGGACTGGTGGGTCGTGACCGGCCTTCCGCACCGGTACCGAGTGCGCGAGCCTGGTGGCGGGCCGGGATGTCTACCGCGCGCCGGTCGCCACCCGCGCGTGTGGCCGCCCGGGGCCGGCTGAGTCCGCCTGGCGCCACCCGCGCACGACGGGCCACATCGCGATCCCGATGGCCAGGGCGAGCAGATGCCCCCAATTGGTGAGCGGATCGGTGAGATTGACGAGGTCCTGGATCAGCATCCCGCCGAACAGCGCCGGCACCGGCCACCGCAGCCACGGCCGAAGCAGCCCGCTCAGCGCGCCGATGCTCGTGGCGACGCCGAAGCTGACCCCGTAGTCGAGGCGGTGCAGCGAGCTGTCGGGAAGGTGGCCGAGCAGCACGGCGAGCCCCACCGGGACCTCGGTCGCGAGGGTGGCCAGGACATGCCCGGTCAGGAAGACGACGGCCGAGCGCATGCCGCCGATCCGTCGCTCCAGCGCGGTGAGCACCACCAGGAAGGCAAGCGTGTACGGCGTCACGAATCCGCCCGCGATCCACAGCGCGCTGGCGAGCAGCACCGTCACTGGCGTGCCCACGAGGTGCGCCACGTCGGTGCTGGAGCCCTGGTGCAGGGAGTGGACGAGGGCGGGGTCGGCGTATCTGGCGACGAGCGAGGTGACGGCCAGGACGGCGGCGTAGGCGAGGGTGAACGGCGTGCCGGTGGGGGTGGGGAGCAGACGCCAGGGGCGGCCGAGGCGGGACAGGGGCGCGGAGGCATCACCGGGGCTCGGCGCGGTCGTCGCCGTCGCGCCCAGGCGCCCGCGCTGCCGCGGCATCCCGTCCAGCAGCTCGGCCACTTCGGGCAGACCCGCCTCGCCGGGCACGGGAGCCGGGCCCGGCACGCCCCCAGCCGCAGTCCGTTCCAAGGTGAGGCACCCCTTCCGCTTCCCCCACCCTTCGTCCGCGACCCACCCATGTCTGTGACCGGCGCCACAAGAAGACCGATTCTCAGCTACCTCTCAACAAGCCCCCAGCCCCGTTCCCCCCATCGAGGGACCCTCGGCCCACTCACCCCCGAGGAGAAACTTTCAGCACCCACCACGCGGGCCTGCCAGGATGGCCCGATGCCCACTTCGTACGACATCCCCGAAGTCCTGGACCGTCGCGAAGGCCCGCACGGTGAGGTCGTGCTGCGGCGACACGGTGAGCTGCTCCAGATCATCGCGAACGGCTGCTTCCTGATGGACACCTCCGACGGCCGCTCGGAACGGCTGCTCGTCGACGCGGCACTCGGAGCGCTGGACGGACGGCCGGAGCCTCACCTGCTGATCGGCGGGCTCGGAGTGGGGTTCTCGCTCGCACATGCCGCCGCCGATCCCCGTCCGGGGCGGATCACCGTCGTGGAGCGCGAGAGCGCGATTATCGGCTGGCATCTTGACGGACCCTTGTCGCACTTCTCCGCCCGCGCCCTGGCCGATCCGCGCACCGAGATTTTGGAAACGGATCTCGTGGCGCACGTACATGAGACTTCCGCCACGTATGACGCCCTCTGCCTCGACATCGACAACGGACCCGGCTGGACTGTCACCGAGGGCAATGACAGCCTCTACTCACCGGCCGGACTGGCAGGCTGCGCAGGGGCGTTGAGGCCCGGCGGGGTGCTCGCCGTATGGTCCGCACAGCCATCACCGGAATTCGAAGAAACCTTGCGTAATGCCGGATTCCAACAGGTGCGTACCGAAGAGATCCCCGTTGCCCGGGGCGTTCCGGACGTCGTACACCTCGCCGTACGACCTGGATAGCCGTGGCGCGGTGACTCCCCGTACTCTGCTCACCTGACGCGGATCATTCAAGCGTCAATCGCAAGCATGAGCAGGCATAGCCAGTTAGCGGGATCACCCCACGGATTCCGGAAAGCAACTTTGGGGCGGGCGATGGAGCAGACACACACCTCCCACAACGGCACGGCGGCGACCCCGGGCGCTCAGCGCCGGGTCCTCGTGGTCGAGGACGATCCGACCATCGTGGATGCCATCGCGGCCCGCCTGCGCGCCGAGGGTTTCCTCGTGCAGACCGCGGGCGACGGTCCGGCGGCGGTCGACACGGCCGAGGCGTGGCAGCCCGACCTGCTGATCCTCGACATCATGCTGCCGGGCTTCGACGGCCTGGAGGTATGCCGCCGGGTGCAGGCCCAGCGGCCGGTGCCGGTGCTGATGCTGACCGCGCGGGACGACGAGACCGACATGCTCGTCGGGCTCGGTGTCGGCGCCGACGACTACATGACCAAGCCGTTCTCGATGCGGGAGCTGGCGGCACGCGTGCATGTGCTGTTGCGCCGCGTCGAGCGGGCGGCGCTGGCCGCGACGACTCCGCGGTCGGGCATCCTGCGGCTCGGCGAGCTGGAGATCGACCACGCGCAGCGACGGGTGCGGGTGCGCAGTGAGGATGTTCACCTCACGCCCACCGAGTTCGACCTCCTGGTGTGCCTGGCGAACACCCCGCGCGCGGTGCTCTCCCGTGAGCAGCTGCTCGCCGAGGTGTGGGACTGGGCGGACGCCTCCGGCACCCGCACCGTCGACAGCCACATCAAGGCGCTGCGCCGGAAGATCGGCGCCGAACGGATCCGTACGGTGCACGGCGTGGGCTACGCCCTGGAGACGCCGACGCCATGAGCGACGGACCGGCCGCACGGAGAGGCCCCGGGGAGCCCTGGGGCGGCGTACGTCCGTTCTCGATCAAGACCAAGCTGGGCGCGCTGGTCATCATCGCGGTGCTGATCACCACCGGCCTGTCGATGATCGCGGTGCGCACGCAGACGGAGCTGCGCTTCATCACGGTCTTCTCGATGATCGCCACACTGCTCATTACGCAGTTCGTGGCCCATTCGCTCACCGCGCCGCTGGACGAGATGAACGCGGTGGCCCGGTCCATCTCGCACGGCGACTACACCCGCCGGGTGCGTGAGAACCGCCGCGACGAGCTGGGCGACCTGGCCGGGACGATCAACCTCATGGCCGACGAGCTGGAGGCCCAGGACCAGCAGCGCAAGGAGCTGGTGGCGAACGTCTCGCACGAGCTGCGCACCCCGATCGCGGGCCTGCGGGCCGTCCTGGAGAACGTGGTCGACGGCATCGCCGAGGCCGACCCCGAGACCATGCGCACCGCGCTGAAGCAGACCGAGCGGCTCGGCCGGCTCGTGGAGACCCTCCTGGACCTGTCCCGCCTGGACAACGGCGTCGTACCGCTGCGCATGCGGCGCTTCGAGGTGTGGCCGTACCTGTCCGGCGTGCTCAAGGAGGCCAACATGGTGTCCTCGGCGCGCGGGGGCATGGCGTCGGGCTCCGGCAGCCACACCCGTACGGACGTCCATCTGCACCTCGACGTCTCCCCGCCGGAGCTGACGGGGCACGCCGACCCCGAGCGCATCCACCAGGTCGTCGCCAACCTCATCGACAACGCGATCAAGCACAGCCCGCCGCACGGCCGCGTGACGGTCAAGGCGCGGCGCGGGGTGCCGCCGGAGTCGCTGGTGCTGGAGGTCCTGGACGAGGGGCCGGGAATTCCGAAGGCGGACTGGCACAAGGTCTTCGAGCGCTTCAACCGCGGCGCCGTCCGCCGGCCGCACGGGCCGGGCAGCGACGGAGGCACCGGTCTGGGTCTGGCGATCGCGCGCTGGGCCGTCGATCTGCACGGCGGCCGGATCGGGGTGGCCGAATCCGAGCGGGGTTGCCGGATTCTTGTCACACTTCCCGGGCAGCCTTCCGAACCAAGTTGACGTAAAGTTCGAAGCGGAGCATCAAGATCCACGTGCGTCCTGCCTGACGGACACGTGTGATCAGGTACGGACCTGCGCTTTCGGCGCGCCAGGTCGAGATCTCGTGGTCCCATCTGCGGTCATCCGAAGCGGAACCACGCTTGTTTCCCGCCATTTCCGGGCCCGAAACACGCTTTCCGATGTGACTTACACGACGATGACCTTGCTCAGCCTGACCTTCTCGGCCATGGAGGCGTAGCCTTTATTCCCGCTGTCCATCACCTTGTGAAGCGGAAGAGGGCGGTTGCCGCCGTGTCGCCACAGTCCCCCAGTAACTCGAGCATCTCGACCGACACCGACCAAGCGGGCAAGAACCCCGCGGCCGCGTTCGGGCCGAACGAGTGGCTCGTCGACGAGATCTATCAGCAGTACCTCCAGGACCCGAATTCCGTAGACCGTGCCTGGTGGGACTTCTTCGCCGACTACAAGCCGGGAGCGCCTGCCGCCTCGGCTCCGGCGGGTACCGCGGCCACGGGGGCCGCGGGAACCACCAGCACGGCTCCGGCGGCCCCCGCCGCCCCGGCTGCTCCGGCCGCTCCGTCGGTCCCCGCGCCGGCCCCTGCGGCCCCGAAGCCCGCTGCCGCCGCGCCCGCCGCTGCGGCCCCGGCTCCGGCTGCGTCGAAGCCCGCCGCGCCGGCCCCGGCCGCGAAGCCCGCTCAGCCGAAGAAGGCCGAGCCCGCCGCCGCTGCCGCCGACGGTCCCGAGTTCGTGACGCTGCGCGGCCCGTCCGCCGCCGTCGCGAAGAACATGAACGCCTCGCTGGAGCTGCCGACCGCCACCTCGGTCCGCGCGGTCCCGGTGAAGCTGCTGTTCGACAACCGCATCGTCATCAACAACCACCTGAAGCGCGCCCGGGGCGGGAAGATCTCCTTCACGCACCTGATCGGCTACGCGATGGTGCAGGCCATCAAGGCCATGCCGTCGATGAACTACGCGTTCGGCGAGAAGGACGGCAAGCCGACGCTGATCAAGCCGGCGCACGTCAACCTCGGTCTCGCCATCGACCTGGTCAAGCCGAACGGCGACCGCCAACTGGTCGTCGCGGCGATCAAGAAGGCCGAGACGCTGAACTTCTTCGAGTTCTGGCAGGCCTACGAGGACATCGTCCGCCGCGCCCGCGACGGCAAGCTGACGATGGACGACTTCTCCGGCGTCACGGTCTCCCTGACCAACCCGGGCGGCCTCGGCACGGTCCACTCCGTGCCGCGTCTGATGCCCGGCCAGTCCGTGATCATGGGCGTCGGCTCCATGGACTACCCGGCGGAGTTCCAGGGCACCTCCCAGGACACCCTGAACAAGCTCGGCATCTCGAAGGTCATGACGCTCACGTCGACCTACGACCACCGGGTCATCCAGGGCGCCGCCTCCGGCGAGTTCCTCCGTCAGGTCGCGAACCTCCTGCTCGGCGAGAACAACTTCTACGACGAGATCTTCGAGTCGCTGCGCATCCCCTACGAGCCGGTCCGCTGGCTCAAGGACATCGACGCCAGCCACGACGACGACGTCACGAAGGCCGCCCGCGTCTTCGAGCTGATCCACTCCTACCGGGTCCGCGGCCACGTCATGGCCGACACCGACCCGCTGGAGTACCAGCAGCGCAAGCACCCCGACCTGGACATCACCGAGCACGGCCTCACGCTCTGGGACCTGGAGCGCGAGTTCGCGGTCGGCGGCTTCTCCGGCAAGTCCCTGATGAAGCTGCGCGACATCCTCGGCGTGCTGCGCGACTCGTACTGCCGCACCACCGGCATCGAGTTCATGCACATCCAGGACCCCAAGCAGCGCAAGTGGATCCAGGACCGCATCGAGCGCCCGCACACCAAGCCGGAGCGCGAGGAGCAGCTGCGCATCCTGCGCCGGCTGAACGCGGCGGAGGCCTTCGAGACCTTCCTGCAGACGAAGTACGTCGGCCAGAAGCGCTTCAGCCTGGAGGGCGGCGAGTCCGTCATCCCGCTGCTGGACGCGGTCCTCGACTCGGCCGCCGAGTCGCGCCTGGACGAGGTCGTCATCGGCATGGCCCACCGCGGCCGGCTGAACGTGCTCGCGAACATCGTCGGCAAGTCGTACGCGCAGATCTTCCGCGAGTTCGAGGGCAACCTCGACCCGAAGTCGATGCACGGCTCCGGCGACGTGAAGTACCACCTGGGCGCCGAGGGCACCTTCACGGGCCTGGACGGCGAGCAGATCAAGGTCTCGCTCACCGCCAACCCCTCCCATCTGGAGGCGGTCGACCCGGTCCTGGAGGGCGTCGCGCGCGCCAAGCAGGACATCATCAACAAGGGCGGCACGGACTTCACGGTCCTGCCCGTCGCCCTGCACGGTGACGCGGCCTTCGCGGGCCAGGGCGTCGTGGCCGAGACCCTCAACATGTCGCAGCTGCGCGGTTACCGCACCGGCGGCACGGTCCACATCGTCATCAACAACCAGGTCGGCTTCACTGCGGCGCCCGAGTCCTCGCGCTCCTCCATGTACTCGACCGACGTGGCCCGGATGATCGAGGCCCCGATCTTCCACGTCAACGGCGACGACCCCGAGGCGGTCGTCCGCGTTGCCCGCCTGGCCTTCGAGTTCCGCCAGGCGTTCAACAAGGACGTCGTGATCGACCTCATCTGCTACCGCCGCCGCGGTCACAACGAGTCGGACAACCCGGCCTTCACCCAGCCTCTGATGTACGACCTGATCGACAAGAAGCGCTCGGTGCGCAAGCTCTACACCGAGTCCCTCATCGGTCGCGGCGACATCACCCTGGAAGAGGCCGAGCAGGCCCTGCAGGACTACCAGGGCCAGCTGGAGAAGGTCTTCACGGAGGTCCGCGAGGCCACCTCGCAGCCGACCGTCGCGGAGCCCTCCGACCCGCAGGCCGAGTTCCCGGTGGCCGTCAACACGGCGATCACCACGGAGACCGTCAAGCGGATCGCCGAGTCCCAGGTCAACATCCCCGACCACATCACCGTCCACCCGCGTCTGCTGCCGCAGCTGCAGCGCCGGGCGTCGATGGTCGAGGACGGCACCATCGACTGGGGCATGGGCGAGACCCTCGCGGTCGGCTCCCTCCTTCTGGACGGCGTCCCGGTCCGACTGGCCGGCCAGGACTCGCAGCGCGGTACGTTCGGCCAGCGTCACGCGGTGATCATCGACCGCGAGACGGGCGAGGAGTACACGCCACTGCAGTACCTCTCCGAGGACCAGGCGCGGCTGAACGTCTACAACTCCCTGCTGTCCGAGTACGCGGCCATGGGCTTCGAGTACGGCTACTCGCTGGCCCGCCCGGACGCGCTCGTGATGTGGGAGGCCCAGTTCGGCGACTTCGTCAACGGCGCCCAGACGGTCGTGGACGAGTTCATCTCGTCGGCGGAGCAGAAGTGGGCGCAGACGTCCGGCGTGGTTCTGCTCCTCCCCCACGGCTACGAGGGCCAGGGCCCGGACCACTCGTCCGCCCGCCCGGAGCGCTTCCTCCAGCTGTGCGCGCAGAACAACATGACGGTCGCGATGCCGACGTCCCCGTCGAACTACTTCCACCTCCTGCGGTGGCAGTCGCACAACCCGCACCACAAGCCGCTGGTCGTCTTCACCCCGAAGTCGATGCTGCGCCTGAAGGCCGCCGCCTCCAAGGCGGAGGAGTTCACGACCGGGCAGTTCCAGCCGGTCATCGGCGACGCGTCGGTCGACCCGGCCGCGGTCAAGAAGGTCGTCTTCTGCGCCGGCAAGGTCTACTACGACATCGAGGCCGAGCGGAAGAAGCGCGGCGTCACGGACACGGCGATCATCCGCATCGAGCGCCTGTACCCGCTGCCGGGTACCGAGCTCCAGGCCGAGATCGCCAAGTACCCGAACGCCGAGAAGTACCTGTGGGCCCAGGAGGAGCCGGCGAACCAGGGTGCGTGGCCGTTCATCGCGCTCAACCTGATCGACCACCTGGACCTCGCGGTCGGCGCCGACGTCCCGCACGGCGAGCGTCTGCGCCGCATCTCGCGTCCGCACTCCTCGTCCCCGGCCGTCGGTTCCGCCAAGCGGCACCAGGCGGAGCAGGAGCAGCTGGTGCGTGAGGTGTTCGAGGCCTGAGCCCCGGAGGCCCGACCCTCTGCACGGGTCCGATCGGAAGGCCCGGCTCCGAGTCCACGCGACTCGGAGCCGGGCCTTCCGGCGTTTACGGTCAACTGGCCTGCCGTGCGACTAGATTGAGTGACGGACACGCTGAACCGACCCGTTCGCAAGGCGGGTTGTGACCCACGGGGGAACGAATGGCCGAGCTGCTGCGGATCGCCATGGACGACGAGGACGGCTCGGCGCAACTGGTCGTGGAGGTCGAGGACGACGAGCCCGGCATGGTCCGCGCCTCCCGCGTCGGCGACCGTATGCGCGAGGCCTCCGTGTCCCTGGAGGAGGCCCTGGCCCCCATCAGACGGGCCGCCGAGACCACCCTGCGCACCTTCCAAGCGGCCCAGCCCACCACGGTGGAGCTGGAGTTCGGCGTGAAGCTGAACGCGAGCGCGGGCGCGGTGCTGACCAAGGCAGGGGTAGAGGGACATCTCGTCGTGAAGCTCGGCTGGCAGAAGCAGGACTCCGGCGCGTGAGCTGTCCTGGCAGGACATATCCTCACTGCATGTACTTCACCGACCGAGGCATCGAAGAACTGGAGAAGCGGCGCGGCGAGGAGGAGATCACCTTCGAGTGGCTGGCCGAGCAGCTGCGCACCTTCGTCGACCTGAACCCCGACTTCGAGGTACCGGTGGAGCGGCTGGCGACGTGGCTGGCCCGGCTGGACGACGAGGACGACGACGTCTAGGCGACGACCAGGGGGGCGGCCGGCCCTCCGGGTGTGAGCGGTCCGTTCTCGCGGGCCGTCCCGTCGGACGCCCTCCTGCGTGGACGCCTTGCCGCGGGGCAGCCTTCGGTTGTACGGCCGCCCGTGCGTTCGCCGGTCCCCGGAGCCAGGGCACGCCGCAGTAGGGCCGACGGACAGCGACGACCGACGGCATCGGAGAGCCCTCAGCCCAGTGGTCGCACCCATCGCCATGGGCCCTCCTCCAGCGACGTACACCGCCGCCACTCTCCTCACGCTCCCGCTGCCGCCGAACCACCGCCGTGCGGACCTCGCACCATGGCCGTGCACGCGCCTCCTCCCTGCGGTGAGAGCACTGTCACCTCACCCGCCTCGACTCAGCAGCCGACGAGGCCAGACCGAACCACCGCCTCCCGAACCTCGCACGACCGCCGCAGCCCCCTCCGGCCCCCGGCCACCCCAGCGTCGCCCTCCCCGACCGAGCCGCCGACGAGGCATCCCTGCGCGAGCCCCGCACCACCACCGCAGCCCCCACTCCGCCCCGCGACCAGACCACCGTCACCCACCTCGATCAAGCCACCGACGAAGCCGAGCCGCCCCCCCCCCCCCCCCCCCCCCCCCCCCCCCCCCCCCCCCCCCCCCCCCCGGACCTCCCACCACCGCCGCAGCGGCTGCCCTCCCACGCCCGCGCCTAGCCAGCGTCACCCTCACCGGTCCGGCCGCCGACGGGGCACCCCTGCACGGACCCCGCACCACCGCCGCAAACCCCACAGCAGGCGCCACACCACCGCCGCTCGCCCCTCAGCCCAGCCGCCGCACCCCCCTCGCTCGCCCCCAGCCGCTCAACCAGCCGCCCCACAACCACCCCAGCCCGTCAGTCCAGCGGCCGCACCGCCTCGTACGCCAGCCCCAGCACACCGTGGGCCAACAGGACCGTGCCCGCCGCGAGCCAACCGCCGCTGTGGTGCCGTAGGCCCCAGGCCGCGAGGGGCAGGCCGGTCGCGATCTGGGTCAGGGCGAGGGCGCGGGCCTTGGGGCCGCCGGCCCAGGGGAGCCAGGGGCCGAGGCGGCCGCCCTCGACGGCGTCGAGTTCCGCGCGGAAGGCTTCGCGCCGGCCCCACCACTCGATGAGGCGGATGTGCGGCTGGGCGCGGGCGGCCGCGTCGAGGCTGTCGGCGCTTTCGCCGGGCGCGAGGCCGTCCGGCAGGGACACGCCTGCGCGCGTGAGGACGGCGACCAGTCCGCGCAGGCGTGCCCGCGCGTCTACCTCAGGGTCGGGGCGCGTCAGCTCGTCGAGGGACTGCATGTCCAGGACCGGATCGAGGCCGAGCCGGCCCGCGAAGGTGCGCATGGCCTCGTCCTCGCCGACCGGGGTGCCGTTGGCGAGCCAGACGTAGCCGACGGGGCGGCGGAAGCCGGACGCGAGGGTGTATCCGGCGCGGTCGGCGTCCCACCACAGGGCGAGGACGGGCCAGGGCGCGCCGACGGCGAGGGCGGTGGCCCAGCCGGTGAGGACGCGGTCGATCGGTTCGTCGCCCTCCAGCCAGGGCCGCCCCTCGGGCACGAGCACGCTCCACTCCCCGCCGGCCGGCGCGAGCAGCATGTCCTCGCGCAGCAGCCGGGCGACGGGGCCGACGGACTCGGGGTCCGCGCGGCAGAGCAGCAGGGCGCCCGGGGCGGGACGGGCCTGGCGAGCGACGCTGGACTCTTCCGTCGGCATGCCAACACGCTAGGCCGATTTGTCCACCTCGCGTGACTTGTGATCACCAGAACGAGTGCCTTGACTTTCCCCGCCCGCGATATATCGTGTTTAGCAGGAGACGCGATATGGCGTGTCATTGCTCATTGTTCAGGTCCGTCCCGGCCCGCGCGGCCGCGTCCGGTCGCCCAGGAGGTCCGCACCATGTCCGAGTGGTCCGTAGCAGAGCCCAGGAAGCTCACCTTCGACGAGCCGGTGAGCGAGCTCCATGTGCGCATCGTCAACGGAACGGTGAACGTCGTGGGCACGGACGAAGGTTCCGCCCGCCTGCAGGTCTCCGAGATCGAAGGACCGCCCTTGGTGGTGACCCAGGAGGGCGGCACCCTGTCGGTGGCGTACGAGGACCTGCCCTGGAAGGGCTTCCTCAAGTGGCTCGACCGCAAGGGCTGGCGCCGCAGCGCGGTGGTCTCCCTCGCGGTGCCGGCCGACACGCGCGTCGAGGTGGGTGTGGTCGGCGCCGGGGCAGTGGTCTCCGGAATCCAGGGCCCGTCGGTGGTCAAGGGCGTCACCGGGGACACCACACTCGTCGCCCTGTCCGGCCCGGTCCGCGCCGACACGGTCTCCGGGAACCTGGAGGCCCAGGCCGTCACCGGCGACCTCCGCTTCAACTCCGTCTCCGGCGACCTCACGGTCGTGGAGGGCTCGGGTTCCTCCGTGAAGGCCGACTCGGTCAGCGGCTCCATGATCGTCGACCTCGACCCGGATGGCCCGACCGACGTCCGGCTGACCAGCGTCTCCGGCGAGATCGCCATCCGCCTGCCGGCCCCGGCGGACGCGGACGTGGAGGCCAACACCGCGAGCGGCACGATCTCCAACGCCTTCGAGGGCCTCCGGGTCCACGGCCAGTGGGGCGCCCACAAGATCACCGGCCGCCTGGGCGCAGGCACCGGCAAGCTCCGGGCGACGACGGTCTCCGGCTCGATCGCACTGCTGCGCCGCCCGCCGCGGGAGGAGGAGCCGTGGGAGGCGGAGGCCTGGGAGGACCCCGAGCCCACGACGGACAGGACCCCGACGACGGACAAGCCCCGGACGACGGAGAAGGCCCCGCCGACAGACACTGCGCCGACGACGGCCCCGCTGAGCGACACTCACCACAGCCCGGGGGACAATTCCGTCTCCGGCCAGGGCGATGAACCGACCGACGCCCCGCCCCACGCCCCGGCCGACGGCACGACCGACAAGAAGGTGCTCTGACATGCCCCCCGTCTTCGCCCACGGCCGCCTCCGCCTGTACCTGCTGAAGCTGCTGGACGAGGCCCCGCGCCATGGCTACGAGGTGATCCGCCTCCTCGAAGAGCGCTTCCAGGGGCTGTACGCGCCGTCGGCCGGCACCGTCTACCCCCGCCTCGCCAAGCTTGAGGCCGAGGGCCTGGTCACCCACACCACCGAGGGCGGCCGCAAGGTCTACGCCATCACCGACGCCGGCCGCGCCGAACTGGCCGACCGCAGCGGCGAGCTGGTCGACCTGGAGCTGGAGATCAGGGAGTCGGTCGCCGAACTCGCCGCCGAGATCCGGGCCGATGTGCGCGGCGCGGCGGGCGACCTGCGCCGCGAGATGCGGGCAGCCGCAACCGAGGCCCGCACGGGCACGTCCGCCAAGACGGACACCCCTTTCGGCGACTTCTCCGACTACACCGACAAGGAGGCGTGGCGCGCCGCCAAGGACGAGATGCGCCGCGCCAAGCAGGAGTGGAAGGAACAGGCCCGGCGCGCCAAGGACGAGAGCCGCCGGGCCCGCGAGGAGGCCCAGCGCGCCCGACGCCAGGCCAAGGAGGCCCAGGACCGCGCCCGCGCCCAGGCCCAGGAGGAGGTCCAGCGCATCGCCCGCCGGGTGCAGGAACACGTACAGGACCACTTCGCGCGCGGCGACTGGCCGACGGGCGTACGGGAGGGCCTGACCGAACTGGCCAAGGAGTTCGGCGACTTCGGCAAGGACTACGGCAAGGGATTCGGCAGGGACTTCGGCTTCGGCCGCCCGGGCACCCCCAAGTCGGCACAGCAGCCCCCCGACTACTCCGACACCCCCGAGGACTTCCCCGCCGACTACGAACCCGCCTGGGCCCACGAGTCCCCCACCGACGACCCGGCCCGCGACCTCGACCGCCTGCTCGACCGCTTCCGCGACGACATCCGAGACGCGGCAAGGGATCACGGCGTGACCCCGGACCAACTCCGCGACACCCGCCGCCACTTGTCGACGGCGGCAGCACACATCGGAGCGCTACTGCGCACACCGAAGCCCTGACGCCACGCCCCTGGGCAGTACGGCGCCCACTTCAGCGGCACCGCACTGCCCAGGCAGGCCGGCCCAGGAGCCCCCGCACCCCCGCCCAGCGGCACAGCAGGCGGGTTTCCCCGCCCTTCCCCCTCCCCCTCCTCACCCGGCCCTGGCCTCTCCCACTCCCCCTCCTCCCAGCACCCGGATCACGGCCTCATACGTCACCCCGTGATCGGCGAGGACCTCGGCGGGCACGCCGGGGCGGCTGGTCAGGGCGAGGAGGATGTGCTCGTCGCCGATGTGCCGGTCCCGGCGCGCGACGGCGATGCGCAGCGACCGCTCCAGCACGTCCTTGGCCTCCCGGCTGAAGGAGCGGCGCCCCGACCACCACCCCGTGTCCTTCCGGTCCCCGGACATCGCCCCGACACCATGGACCTCCTCGACCCGGGCGACGATCTCCCCCACATCGATCCCCAACCCGGCCAGCGCGTCTGCTTCGGCCTGCGAAAGCCCACCCCGCCGCCGAGCCTCCCCCAACGCCAGCCGCGCGGGCTCCAACCACTCCCCACCGGCGAGCGCCGCAAGCGCGAACGAGGCCCGGCTCCCCTCCCGATCGAGCAGGGCGAGCAGCATGTGCTCGGCGTCGACGGTCTGCGCGCCTGCCCTCTCGGCGTGCTCAACGGCCCCGGTGACCACGGCACGGGCATCCTTCGTGAACCGCTCGAACATCAACGCCTCCCGTACTTCTTGTGCACGGCCTGCCTGCTGACCCCGAGTTCCGCGGCGATCTCCTGCCACGACCACCCCTGATTGCGCGCACTTCGCACCTGCACGGCCTCCAGTTGCTCCAGCAGCCGGCGCAGTGCCGCAACGGCCCGTAGCCCGACCCGAGGATCACGATCGCCCGCACGCGCGGCAAGATCTGTTGCTTCGGTCATACCGTCAACGTAAGTTGACACACCGCGACCCGTCAACCCCCGTTGACAGACCGGCCAACAAAACGGCGGGCCCGAGGCAAAGCCCCGAACCCGCCGCAAGCCGCAGGTGCCGTACTCCGAACTATCCGTTGGTGAGCACGATCTTCCCGAACTGCTCCCCCGACTGCATCCGCTCGAAGCCCTCACGGGCCCGATCCATGGGAAGCACCTCATCGATCACGGGACGCACACCGGTGGCGGCACAGAAGGAGAGCAGATCCTCGAGCTCGTCCTTGGTCCCCATCGTGGAGCCGACGATCTTCAACTCCAGGAAGAAGATCCGGGTGAGCTCGGCATGCGAGGGCCGATCACCACTGGTCGCACCCGAGATGACAAGCGTGCCCCCGGGCTTCAGCGACTTGACGGAGTGCGACCACGTGGCGGCACCCACGGTCTCGATCACGGCATCGACCCGCTGCGGCAGCCGAGCCCCCGACTCCACGGCCTCCACGGCCCCCAGCTCCAGGGCCCGCTTCCGCTTGGCCTCATCCCGGCTGGTGGCGAAGACACGCAGCCCAGCGGCCTTCCCGAGCACGATGGCGGCGGTGGCGACGCCACCCCCGGCCCCCTGCACCAGCACGGAGTCCCCGGGCCGTACCCCCGCGTTGGTGAACAGCATCCGATACGCGGTCAACCAGGCGGTCGGCAGACAGGCGGCCTCGGCGAACGAGAGCTCCTTGGGCTTCGGCAGCACGTTCCAGGTCGGCACGGCGACCTGCTCCGCAAACGTCCCCTGATACCGCTCGGTGAGAATGGAACGAGGCTCCTTGGGACCCACCCCGTGCCCGCTCTGTCCGATCACGGAGTGCAGGACGACCTCGTTGCCGTCCTCGTCGATCCCGGCGGCATCACAGCCGAGGATCATCGGCAGCCGGTCCTCGGGCAGCCCCACCCCCCGCAGTGACCAGAGGTCGTGATGGTTGAGGGAAGCGGCCTTGACGTTGACGGCACTCCAGCCGGGACGGACCTCGGGGGCCGGCCGCTCCCCCAACTCCAATCCGGAGAGCGGCTGGTCGCGGTCGATTCGGGCGGCGTAGACAGCGAACATGACCTTGACGATAGGCTCCGCCGCCGACCGGCGGAACCACGACGCCCTGTGAGACACACCCTCTTGCCAAGGCCCACGGGTCGGCGCAGGCCTGGACCGGAACCCCTGCCCACCCGAACGGCCGCCCCGACCCCAGGGCAAGGAAATGGCCCCGCCCAGCCGGACGGGGCCATTCACTCAACGGCACATCAGCGCCGCGCAACACCTTCCGCCCGCGCCGCGGCGGCAACGGCCGCCGTAACGGCCGGAGCGACGCGCTCGTCGAACGGCGAGGGGATGACGTAGTCCGCGGCCAGGTCGTCCCCGACGACCGACGCCAGCGCCTCGGCCGCCGCGATCTTCATGCCCTCGGTGATCCGGGACGCCCGGACCTGAAGCGCTCCGGCGAAGATCCCCGGGAACGCGAGCACGTTGTTGATCTGGTTCGGGAAGTCCGACCGCCCGGTGGCAACGACCGCCGCGTACTTGTGCGCGACATCGGGGTGCACCTCGGGATTCGGGTTGGCCATGGCGAAAACGAACGCGCCCTCGGCCATGGAGGCGACAGCCTCCTCCGGCACCGTGCCACCGGAAACCCCGATGAACACGTCCGCGCCCTCCAGCGCCGCCTCCAGCGACCCGGTGATCCCGGCCTTGTTCGTGAACCCGGCCAGCTCCCGCTTGACCGACGTCAGGTCGTCCCGATCGGCGGAGACCACACCCTTGCGGTCCGCCACGGCGACGTCCCCGATCCCGGCCTCGACCAGCATCTTCGCGATGGCGACACCAGCCGCGCCCGCCCCCGAGATGACGGCTCGCAGATCCCCGAGCCCCTTCCCGGTCAGCCGCGCGGCGTTCCGCAGCGCAGCCAGCGTCACGACAGCCGTACCGTGCTGGTCGTCGTGGAAGATCGGAATGTCCAGCCGCTCCTGCAGCTTCCGCTCGATCTCGAAGCACCGAGGCGCCGAGATGTCCTCCAGGTTCACACCACCGAAGGACGGCGCGAGGCGGACCACGGTCTCGACGATCTCGTCGACGCCCGTGCAGTCGAGCGCGATCGGCACCGCGTCGACACCACCGAACTGCTTGAAAAGAATCGCCTTCCCCTCCATCACCGGAAGGGAGGCCTCAGGCCCGATGTCCCCGAGCCCCAGCACAGCCGTGCCGTCGGTCACGACGGCCACGACGGACGACTTCCACGTGTAGTCGTGCACGAGCTCCGGCTGCTCGGCAATCGCGCTGCACACCTTCGCGACGCCGGGCGTGTACGCCAGGGACAGGTCGTCCTTGTCGCGGACCGGCACGGTGGCCTGCACAGCCATCTTGCCGCCACGATGCAGCGCGAAGGCCGGATCGAAGGAATCGAGGGGTTCGACCCCACCGTCCTGATCGGTATTGCCTCCGCCGCGAGGATTGACGATCTCCGCTGCCACTTTGTCTGACCCCTTAAGTGTTCATGGTTTGAGGGTGGAACCACTCCTGGTGAGAAGTGGGCGGGACCGCGTATGGCCCTGCTCGTTGATACGTACGACGTACGACGTACGGACCCATACGCGACGGCGCGCCGCACACGCGCCACGAGCCCCGGATGAGGGGTGTAAAGAACCTTCTTACCGGACGGACCGCGCCGCCGACGAGTCCAATACGTGCAAGATCACATGACGGGCACGGAAACACCCGCACGCAGGGACACGAATCAGACACGACCCGACGGCGACACCAGTGTGATTCGTGGTCAAATAAGTGGACAATCGACATCAAAAGACGCGAAGAACAACCGGCGGCCATAAAGCCCGCGCACAGCTGGTCCATGTCCCGGGATACACCGAAGATCTTCCGGCCGGAACGGCAGATTCCCGCAGAAGGTGCGGTCAGGATGTACCGACCTGAGGCGGTTCGGGGGTAACCCGTTATCCGATTTTGACATCGCGAGCGCCCTGAATGCCTAAGTCCGAATGGCAAGATGCCGTAATCACACGAGGTCGCGACACTCGAAGGCGTGTGCTCTCGTCGGCCTATGAAACCAAGGCACCTGCCGAGTCCCGGCGGGCGCCCGCCCCATCGGCAACTCCACCCATCCGCCGGAGGAACCCACCATGACCGCAAGTACCACCCGTCGTACGACCGCCACGCGCTCCCGGTTGGCAGCGGTCGGCTCGATCGCGGTCGCAGGCGCCCTGATTCTCACCGGTTGCGGTGACCAGACGAGTGACGGCGGCAGCGAGGGCACCAACGAGACGGGGAACGCCAACAGCGCCCCGCTCTTCTCCAAGCTGCCCAAGGAGATCCAGGACGCCGGCGTCATCAAGGCGGGCACGAACGCCGAGTACGCCCCGATGGAGTTCCAGGAGGGCGGCAAGATCGTCGGCGTCGACCCCGACATCGCCGCGGCCCTGGGCGAGAAGCTGGGCGTGAAGGTCCAGTTCACCTCCGGCTCCTTCGACGGCCTGATCACCGCCCTGAACTCCGGCCGCTACGACATCGCCATGTCCTCCATCACGGACACTCCGCAGCGCCAGGAGGGCCTGGACGACAAGGGCAAGAAGCTCGGCCCGGGTGTCGACTTCGTCGACTACTTCACGGCCGGCACCGCCGTGTACGTGCAGAAGGGCAACCCGAAGAAGATCAACTCGATCGAGGACCTCTGCGGTCAGACGGCGGCCGTGCAGCGCGGTACGACGTACGAGAAGGCGCTGCAGACCCAGTCCAAGGCCTGCACGGACGACGGCAAGAAGAAGATCAACATCGAGTCGTTCGAGAACGACACCGAGGCCCAGACCCGTGTGAAGTCGGGCGGCGCCGTCGCCGGCGTGAACGACTACCCGGTGGCCGTGGACCTGGCCCGCAAGTCCGGTGGCGGCAACGACTTCGAGGTCGTCGGCGAGCAGGTCGACGCCGGTCCGTTCGGCATCGCGGTGAACAAGGACAACAAGGAGCTCACCGCTGCCCTCGAAGAGGCCGTCAACGCCATCATCGAGGACGGCACGTACGAGGAGATCCTCAAGAAGTGGGGCGCCGAGTCCGGCGCGATCGACAAGGCCGCGATCAACGGCGGCAAGTGACCGTCCCGGGCAAGACTGAAGGGCAGTCACAGTGACTGACAAGTTCGACAAGGAGCCGGCCGACGCGAAGCCGTCGGCCGCCGTCTCCAAGGAGGGCGGGGCCCTCCCGCCCGAGGCGATCAAGGCCATCCCGGTCAGGCACTACGGCCGCTGGGTCAGCGCCGTCGTCGTGCTGGCCCTGGTGGGCCTGCTCGTCAACGCGTTCGCCAGCGCCGAGAAGATCCAGTGGAGCGCCGTCGGCGACTACGTCTTCGACTCCACAGTCCTCGCCGGCGCCGGCCGCACCCTGCTGATCAGCGTCCTCGCGATGGTCATGGGCGTGGTCCTCGGCGTGATCCTGGCCGTGATGCGCCTGTCCAAGAACCCGGTGACGAGCTGGGTGGCCTGGGTCTACATCTGGTTCTTCCGCGGCACGCCGGTCTACGTCCAGCTGCTGCTGTGGTTCAACCTGGCGCTGATCTTCCCCGTGCTGGATCTCGGTCCGATCTACAAGGACGAGATGGTCGACGTCATGACCCCGTTCATGGCCGCCCTGCTGGGGCTGGGCCTGAACGAGGCGGCGTACATGGCGGAGATCTGCCGCGCCGGTCTGATGGCCGTCGACGAGGGCCAGACCGAGGCGTCGCACGCGCTCGGCATGAGCCACGCGAAGACCCTGCGCCGCATCGTGATCCCGCAGGCGATGCGGGTGATCGTGCCGCCGACCGGCAACGAGTTCATCAACATGTTGAAGACCTCGTCGCTGGTGTACGCGGTGACGTACAACGAACTGCTGCGCGCCACCTCCACCATCGGCTCCACGTCGTACGCCGTGATGGAGATGCTGTTCGTGGCGTGCATCTGGTACCTGGTCATGACCAGCGTGTTCAGCGTCTTCCAGTACTACCTGGAGCGCCGTTACGCCCGTGGCTCGCTGCGGAACCTGCCGCCGACTCCGTGGCAGAAGATCAAGGTCAACCTGATGGCCTTCAGCAGCGAGAGGGGCGTGTGAGATGACCGCCATGGTGAAGGCCGAGGGCGTCCACAAGTCCTTCGGTCCCGTACAGGTCCTCAAGGGCATCGACCTGGAGGTGAAGACCGGCGAGGTGTTCTGCCTCATCGGCCCCTCCGGCTCCGGCAAGTCGACGTTCCTGCGGTGCATCAACCACCTGGAGAAGATCAACGCCGGTCGGCTGTACGTCGAGGGTGAGCTGGTCGGCTACCGCCAGAAGGGCGACAAGCTGTACGAGCTCAAGGACAGCGAGGTCGCACAGCAGCGGCGGGACATCGGCATGGTGTTCCAGCGGTTCAACCTGTTCCCGCACATGACGGCGCAGGAGAACGTCATGGAGGCGCCCATCCAGGTCAAGGGCGTGGGCCGGAACGAGGCCAAGGAGCGCGCCCGGGAGCTGCTGGACCGCGTCGGCCTGGCCGACAAGGCCGGCAGCTACCCCTCGCAGCTCTCCGGGGGCCAGCAGCAGCGCGTCGCCATCGCCCGGGCGCTGGCGATGGACCCGAAGCTGATGCTCTTCGACGAGCCCACCTCCGCCCTCGACCCGGAGCTGGTCGGCGACGTCCTCGACGTCATGCGCGACCTCGCCGAGTCCGGCATGACGATGGTCGTCGTCACCCACGAGATGGGCTTCGCCCGCGAGGTCGGCGACAGCCTGGTCTTCATGGACGGCGGCGTGGTCGTCGAGTCGGGCGACCCGCGCGAGGTCCTGACCAACCCGCAGCACGAGCGGACGCAGGCGTTCCTGTCCAAGGTGCTCTGACGGTCGGTCGCAGGTGGCCGTAGGTGAAGGGGCGGTACGGGATTCCCGTACCGCCCCTCCCTCATGCCACGGGCCCGGCGCTACTTGAGAGCCAGCAGCAGCGTGTCCGACGGCGAGCACCACACCGGCCGGGCCTCCCCGAAGCCCTTCTCGCGCAGTACGCGCGCGTGCCACTCGACGGACGGCATGTCGCCCTCGGCGTGCTCGCCGTAGATCTCGAAGCGTCGTGCCGTGGGTTCGGCGAGGACCGGGTCCTTCGCCGCCAGCTGCCACCACTCGGCCCAGTCCAGGGCGCCGTCCGCCTTGGCCTGATCCATACGGGCGTGGCGCTGCGCGCGCTCCGCGGCGTTGATGCGGGGCGTCGAGTCGTCGATCATGTGGTCCGCGTTCATGAAGACACCGCCGTCGCGGACGAGCTCCGCGACCTGACCGTAGAGGGCCGCGAGGGGTTCACGGTGCAGCCAGTGCAGGGCCGTAGCGGTCAGGACGGCGTCGTACGAGTCGTACGGCAGCCTCGCCGGCCAGTCCGGGTCCTTGAGGTCGGCAGTGACCAGGGAGACCCGCTCGTCGGTCGCGAAGGTGCCCTCGGCGATGGCGAGGAGCGCCGGGTCGAGGTCGACGCCGGTGCTGGTGGCCTGCGGGAACCGCGCAAGGAGCCGGGCCGTGATGGTCCCCGTGCCGCAGGCGAGATCGAGCACGCGCGGGGCAGGGCCGACGAGGGCCTCGACCATGTCGAGCATGAGCCGGAAACGCTCCTCACGGTCGGGCATGTACCACTCCTGCTGCCGGTCCCAGCTCTCCTGCCAGGCGGCCCAGTCGGTGCCGGTCGTGGTGATGTCCGTGTCCGTCATCGAACCCTCCATCGCGCATGTCACGTAATACCCTGGAAGCACGATCAGTTGTTACCCCGACCGCACCACGACGATAGAACGCCTCCGTAAGGACTACAAGTGGAACTGGCCTATTACTCGGACTATGCCGTACGACTCGTCAACAGCGAGGACCCGGCCCGGGGCAAGGACTCACTGACCTCGGTCGAGGCCGTCCGCGACCTGTTCGGCGGCAACCAGTCGGCGGCCCGCCGCGCCACCGACGCCGACGTCACGCGGTTCCGCGCGGTCCGGGCCCGGCTGCGCTCGGTCTTCGCGGCGGCGGACACCGGCGACGAGACCCTGGCCGTCGACCTGCTGAACTCCCTGCTCCTGGAGTTCCCGGTGAGCCCGCAGATCTCCGGCCACGACTTCCGCGACGACGACGGCCGCCCCCTATGGCACATGCACCTCGCGGACCACCCGTCGAACGCGACCGCGGGCTTCGCGGCCATCGCGTCGATGGGCCTGGCCTTCCACCTGACGGAGTACGGCGTGGACCGTCTGGGCCTCTGCGAGGCGGCCCCGTGCCGCAACGCCTACCTGGACACCTCCACCAACCGCTCCCGGCGCTACTGCTCGGACCGCTGCGCGACCCGCGCCAACGTGGCCGCCTACCGCGCCCGCAAGCGCCTGGAGGCCGACCGGTCGGAGAGTACGGGCCGTACGGCCGACAGCGCCCAGCGCGCCAGCGCGAACGGCGAGCGCTGATCCGCCTTGCGCGGCCGGTACCGCAGGCGCACCTTGCCCAGAATCAGCTCGTCCGGCACAACTCCGTAGTCGGTGCTGTCGCCACCGGCGTACGCGTTGTCCCCGAGCACCCACCAGCCGCCCTCGCGGCGCTCCGCGGCCCGCTTGACGACCAGCAGGTCCTGCTGGAAGGGATGACGCAGGACGACGACGTCACCGGGCCTGATCCGGCCCCGGTGCGAAACGACGAGCAGGTCGCCGTTGTACAGCGTGGGCACCATCGACGGCCCGGTCACCTCGGCCCACCCAAAGGGCTGGGCCGCCCGTCCACGCTCGGTCTCCTGCGACAACTCCGGCATCCCCGGCACCTCCCCGGTACGGTCCTCCACCAGTCTCAGTCTGACCCTGGACTTTTGTCCTAAGCCCATGGGGGCACTCGCGAAATCCCGTCTTGCAGGGGGTAATGTCCCACCTGAGAAGACGATCACGAGGAAGGAATGCTCCATGCTTTCCCGCCTGTTTGCCCCCAAGGTCAAGGTCAGTGCGCACTGCGACCTGCCCTGTGGCGTGTACGACCCGGCCCAGGCCCGCATCGAGGCGGAGTCGGTGAAGGCCGTGCAGGAGAAGATGGCCGCCAACGACGACCCGCACTTCCAGGCGCGCGCCACCGTCATCAAGGAGCAGCGCGCCGAGCTCGCCAAGCACCACGTCTCGGTGCTCTGGAGCGACTACTTCAAGCCCCCGCACTTCGAGAAGTACCCGGAGCTGCACCAGCTGGTCAACGACGCCCTGAAGGCCCTCTCGGCCGCCAAGGGCTCGACCGACCCGGCGACGGGCCAGAAGGCTCTGGACTACATCGCCCAGATCGACAAGATCTTCTGGGAGACCAAGAAGGCCTGACTCAAGGCTCTTTCGTCGCTCTCCCGACCTGAAGGGGCCCGACCGGTTCGCCGGTCGGGCCCCTTTCGGCATGGGTGGCTTCTCTCCGGGATCCCTCTCCGGGGAGCAGTCACGCACGGTCCGTTCGTTGTGGCGGGTGAGGCGGCCAGGGCCCGAGAGCAGGCAGCCCCTCGGCCGCCACCGGTGAGACGGCGGGCGTGCGTCCGGCCAGCCAGGCCGCCAGGTCGCATACGTGTCCGGTGACCACGGTGTCCGGCGGTCCGTCGCCGACCGACCACTGGCGTCGCGCGTCGTCGGTGTGGAGGCGCGTGCCTGCCGGAAGGCGGCCGAGGAGGAAGTCGATGGCGTGTGCGGCCAGGTCATCGGGCCAGTCGTCGGGCCGGACACCGAGGTCGAGGTCGACCATGTGGATCCATGCCTCGCGCCAGCGCGCGAACACCGTGGCGGCGAGGTCCGCGTTGCGGAACGTGACCGGACGGTGCCAGTCCATGTCGTCGGCGCGTGCCCAGACTGCTTCCAGCGCGGCTGTCTGTGCGACGAGTTCCGCGCGATGCTCGGCGGCACTGCGCCCCGCCGTGGCCTCGATGATCGCGTTCCGCTCGGCCGTCCCGCCGTCGTAGCCCGCCACGAGCTCTCCGCGCAGTGCATGCTCCGCGAGCCGGCCGAACATTCGCGCGTTGTCGGTGAGATGCGCCAGGACGTGGCCGCGTGACCAGCCCTGAAGTCCGGATGCCTCGGTGACCTGCTGGTCGTTCAATTCGGCCACGAGCCTTTCCAGGACACCGTGGGCTTCGATCACTGCTGCGACTGGAGGTTGCATGGCCCCGTCCTACGAGGCCGAGGTCCGGTCGAGAACAGCCGGGACCCGGCCGGCGAGGTCCCTGAGGGGCTCACCGCTCAGCCGGCATATCCGCCACTCGTCCAGAAACTCCACGCCGAGGGACTTGTAGAAGTCGATCGTCGGCTCGTTCCAGGCTAGGACCCACCACTCGAAGCGCTCGTAGCCCCTCTCTTCACAGATCGCGGCGAGGGAGGCGAGCAGAGCCTTGCCGTGTCCACCGCCACGGGCGGACTCACGCACGTAGAGATCCTCCAGGTGCATGCCGCGCGTGCCGGTCCACGTCGAAAAACGCGGGAACCACAGGGCAAAGCCGACGGCCTCGCCCGTCTCGTCGTCCTCGGCGATCAGTACGAAGGCGGCGGGATGCTCTCCGAACAGCGCCTCGCGAAGTTGCTCCTCGGTCGCCCGAACGTGCTCAACAGCTCGTTCGTACTCGGCGAGTTCACGGATCATCGCGCGGATCGTCGCGACGTCGTTCACGGTGGCGGGACGGATCATGCTGGAGATCATCGGTCACCTTACCGACCGTGTCCATCCAATTCCGCGGCGGCTCGGCGGACTTGAGTCTCCCGCAGGGGCAGAGTGGAAGCTGGGCGCATGGACAGTGGCGCCCTCTGCTCGATCGGTGAACTGGCCCGTCGCACCGGGCTGGCGGTCAAGACCATCAGGTTCTACTCCGACCGCGGCATCGTCGTACCGGCCGAGCGCACCCTCGCCGGGTATCGCCGCTATGGCCCGGACGCCGTTGCCCGGCTGGCTCTGGTGCGGACGCTGCGCGAACTGGGACTCGGCCTCGACGCGATCCGGAAGGTCGTGGACCGGGAACTGACGCTCGGCCAAGTCGCCGAGCAGCACGCCGCCGCGCTGGAGGCGCAGATCAGCATCCTGCGGCTGCGGCGAGCGGTACTGACCGCCATGACCAAGCGCAGTCCCACTCCTGAGGAGACGGCACGCACGCACCGGCCGGCCCGACTCACCGAGGACGAACGTCAGCGGCTGATCGACGACTTCCTCGACGCCGTGTTCACGAATCCCGTCGGTGGCAGGTGGCGGCCCGGGGCCCAGCGCTCCATGACGCCCCTGCCCGATGACCCGACTGAGGAACAGCTGGAGGCATGGGTGGAGTTGGCGGAACTGTCCCTGGACCCGGACTTCCGCACCAGTGTGCGGCGCGGGGCCGAGGATCACGCGGCCGACCAGTCCGACGGCGGCGCCGGGCTGCCGCGTCCGGACGTCGTGGCGATCGCGCGTGACCATGCGACGGCGGCCCTCGCTTCCGGAATCCCCCGCAGTCGCCCCGGTCCGACCAAGTCGTCGCAGCTCTGGCCACGGACTGCGCGCGCACGCCCGGCCGGCCCGGCGACAGCGAGCTGCGTCGATGGGTGCTGCAGCGTCTGACGGCCGCGAACGATCCGCGCCGGGACCGGTGCTGCGCGCCTTGACGATCAACGCAGATGGTGTCGAGGACCCCTTGGCGGAAGGCGGCTGCCAACTCGAGGTTGTTGTCTCAACCGTGCGTTCTGTTCTGTGCCCTCCAAGGGGCCTTCCCCAAGCTGCTGAACCCTGCCGGGGGGACAACCCCGCTCTCTGCGTCAGCCGCTGCTACGGAGGGCCAGAACCGTTGAGCCAAAATGCCCCGTACGAGGCGGAAACCAAGCACATCGAAACAATCACCGAGGCCCGCACCACCCTTGCCTTCCGGCCCAGGAATATCGCAAGGGGGATGAGCAGACTGAATGCTGGAATCAAGAGGCGCGGTTTCGATCCAAAGAACCCCGACGAACCCAAGGCGAGCAGGACCACGATTCCAGAATAGACCTGAACGGGAAGGGGATATCTGCCCAGGAACCCCAGCACGTAGGACCATATCGCTAGACCTACAGCGACGATGAGTGCGACGCCCCCCACGTACGGAGGGGTGACCACGAGGGTGCCTGCGAACTTCAGGAAGGTGACTCCGCCGTCGAATCCGTTGCCCCATTCCGACTGGACGTCGAGATAGCCGAAAAGAGAGCCCTTCTGGGCCCCCACCCATAGAATATACGAGGAGAAACCGGCAGGCGAGACAATAAGAGAGGTGACCTTTGGTATGCTCCACCCCTTTTTGTGTACGCTGACGGCTACAGCGCTCCACAAGCCCAGAGCCACGGCAACACCTACGGGACGCGTCAATCCTGCCGCGCACGCAAGAAGGCCGGCAAACAGCCACTTTTCCTTGAGTGCACAGTACAGGGCCCAGGAAGATACGGCTGTGAAGAGTGACTCGCTGTAGGCCATGCTCTGCACGATGCTCACCGGGACAGTTGCCCAGAGGGCGACCACAAGGAGAGCTGTCCTGTAGTCGGTGAACAGCCCGACGAGCCGGTATATACCGGCCGCAGCAAACAATGATGACACCGCACTGATCACCAGCCCGGCATCTGCTGGAGAAATGAGCAGGAGGTGTGAGAGCACTCTCTCAAGGGCTGGAAATAGCGGGAAGAAGGCCATGTCGGACAGGATTCGCCCATCCCGCGCCTGCACGGTGAAACTGTATCCATGTTCCACAACTCTGACGTACCAGAGTGAATCCCACCGAGCAGATAGCAGGACGTGTGCGCTCTTACCGTTCAGCGAAGACCACAGAGTCAGGACCGCCAGCCCGATGACCTTGACCAATGCCATGACGGCAATCGGGTGTGCGTCATTCGGGCGGTCGGAGCTCGGTGCAGATATGCTCCGCAGCGATTCGCGCCAATCGATGGTAAACATGAGTA
The DNA here is from genome assembly GCF_041051905.1 of Streptomyces sp. R11. Lineage (NCBI taxonomy): Bacteria > Bacillati > Actinomycetota > Actinomycetes > Kitasatosporales > Streptomycetaceae > Streptomyces > Streptomyces sp. R11. Next base: position 6,125,354 of record NZ_CP163432.1, on the reverse strand, counting down.
GCAAACCTTAACGATGACACACTGCCCGAGTCCCTAGGTGGGGAAGTGTGTGTAGAAAAAGAGACGGACCCGACATGATATGTGTGTACCGGGGCGGATCCGTCTCGTCGTGTACTGTATCCCAGTTCCCTGGTGGTCATGCAAGGATGACCGCGCACCATCCGGCCCTAGAGTGTGGTAAACCGGCCGTGCTTGCCGATTTCGAAGACGGCGTCGTGCGCTACTTGGTTTCGACATAGACTCGATCGATCGAGAAAGTGCAGTCGGTTGCGTATTGCCGTGTCTTCTCGGTCGTTGTGATCCAGGTGGTGTGCTCGTCCCACTCTCCCCGTCCGCACACGGACCCACCCGCCGGGTACCCGAGCCCAGGGCCATGAGATCCGGATCCGCAAGCCCGGCGCCCCGGCAATCAAGGCCTTGCGCCAGGAGACAGGTACGTCACGGCGCACGTAATCGACTGATCAGCCGCCAGCCTCCGGCACTCCGGGGCAGCCCTCACTCGGTTCGTCGGCCGTCGGCCGGCGCTCCGCGCATCACTGACCGGTCACGGCCGGGTGCGCAGCAGCTCAGGGACACGGCTGCGAACGCCCCTGCTCGATCAGCCTTGCGAGGGTCGACGGCAAGGAGTTCGTGGAGCCGGACGTCCACGTGGTTCGCCGCAGTCGATCACGGGGATTGCCGCGATCCTGGGATCCGACATCAGCACGATCTCGTCCATGCCCCGATCATGGCCGACCGCCCTGGCCGATCGGGGCCCGAGGTTCCGTGAATTCGCGGTGATTGTGTTCACGCGGTAAACGGTGGCCGGACATCGTTCACGTCCCGTAGGTTCTGGAACGTCCACCCGGGGGTCGAACACTCTGGCGATGGACCCACGGGGGAAGGTCAGCGGCACTCGGCTCCCGTCTCGGCCCGTGCGGCCGAGGCGTTGTCCGGGGTGCTCTGCGACAGCGGGCGAGTGGAGATCACATCATCCGGCGGTCCGTCTCCCGCCGGACGGATGTCGATCCCCTGGGAGATACCCCTGCGCCGCCCGCATCTCTGGCCGATCCCCCTGCTGTGGACCCTCGCCCTGGGGCTGTGGGGGCTGTCCCGGCAGGACAGTGTGTGGCGGGACGAGGCCGCGACCTGGCAGGTGGCCCGCCGGCCCGCCGGCGACATCTGGCACATGCTGGGCAACGTCGACTCCGTGCACGGGCTCTACTACCTGCTGATGCACGGGCTCTTCGAATGGTTCGGGGCCGGCACCACGACCCTGCGGCTTCCCTCCGTGCTGGCCACGGCGGTGGCGGCGGCCTGTGTGACGGCCATCGGCCATCGGCTGGCCGGGGCCTGGGCGGGCCTGGCGGGAGGGCTGGCGTTCGGGCTTCTTCCGGCCGTGCAGTTCTATCTCCAGGAGGGCCGCCCCTACGCGCTGATCGCGGCCGGCGCCGGGATCTCGACCCTGCTGCTGGTGACCGTCCTCGAAGGGCGCGGCCGAGCGGTGCACTGGATCGCGTACGGCGGCACGGTCGCGGTGTGCGGGGTGCTGAACTGGCTGTCGTTGCTGATCCTGCCCGCGCACCTGGCGACCCTGCTGTGGACGCGGGCCCGGCGCGGGACCTGGATGCGCTGGGCGACGGCCACGGCGTTCGCCGTTGCCGCGGTGCTGCCGCTGATCCTGTTCAGCCGACGCCAGTCCGCCCAGGTCTCCTGGATACCGCCGCTGACCTGGCACATGCTGATCGGGCCCGCCGTCCTGCTGGCGATCGGCGGGCTCGGGGCACTGCTGGACCGGCCGCGCGCGGGGCGCCTGTCGGTGGCGCCCGTCGGGCTGCCCCTGCTGGCCGTCCCGCAAGTCGCCCTCATCGGGCTCTCCCTGGCCAAGCCGCTCTTCCTGGACCGCTACGTGCTGTTCAGCATGCTGGGACTGGCCCTGCTGATCGGCTCGGTACTCGGCACGGCCGTACGGGCGGCCCGGCCGCGGTTCCCGAGAGCGGCGCCGTGGCTCGTCCCGGCCGTGGTCACCGTGGCGGTCGTCGCGCTGCTGCCGCAGTCCCTGGCCAAGCGGTCCCCGGAGAGCCGCGTGGACGACGTCCTGGCGGTGGCGGCGGACGTACGGAGGCTGAAGCAGACCGGGGACGCGGTGGTCTACATACCGGCGGCCCGGCGCGACTCGGCGCTTGTCTCCCCCGACGACTTCGCCGGGCTGCGGGACGTCGCGCTCGCGGAAGACCCCGTGGCGTCGGGGACGTTGAAGGGCGAGGAGGCCGGTCCGGACCGGATACGGGCCGCGATGCTGGCACAGCGGCGGATGCTGCTGGTCACCGACGCACCCGAGGTGGCGCGGCCACTGGCGGGGAAGCGTGACCACGCCAAGGCCGCTGTGCTGAAGAAGCACTTCAAGGTGGTGACGGACGTGCAGGTCCGCGGGCGACGGGTGACGGTGTACGAGCGACGCTGAGAAGCCGGCCGGCGCAACGCCGGGCCCGGCTCCCCAACCGTCCGTCCGCGCCCCGGTCAGTGGAACTGAGGCACGATCAGATAGATCCCGTACACCACCACCGCCGCGCAGGCGACGAAGCACAGTCCCGCCTGCGTGAGGCTCAGCGTGGACGTGCCACCGCCCTCCTCGCGTGCCCCCTCGTAGCGGGCCAGGCCCAGCACGCCGAGGGCGAAGACGCCGACCACGGCCACGGTGACGGCGAGGCTCACCGCGGCGACCTGGCCGAGTGCGGTCCAGTCGAGGCTCATGATGTGAACTCCCTTGTCTCGGGCGATCGCTGTACCGCGCGATCGCTGTCTCAGGCGGCCGCGCCGACCTTGGGCGCCTCCGTGCTGCGGACCGTGACCTCGTGGGTGTCGTTGACGTTGTGTGCGGACACCGGGTTGCGGCGGGAGATCAACACGATCCCGGCGGCCACGGCCGCACCCACCAGCGCGACCACGGCCGTACCGATGTTGCCGCCGTGCTTGACCACGCCCGCCGAGACGCCGCCGACCAGCGCGGCGGCGGGCAGGGTGACCAGCCAGGCCACGACCATGCGCCCGGCCACCCCCCAGCGGACCTCCGCCAGCCGGCGGCCCAGACCCGCGCCGAGGATGCTGCCCGAGGCGACCTGCGTGGTGGACAGGGCGAAGCCCAGGTGGGCCGAGGTGAGGATCACCGTCGTGGAGGCCGTCTCGGCGGCGAAGCCCTGCGGGGACTGAATCTCCGTCAGGCCCTTGCCCATCGTGCGGATGATCCGCCAGCCGCCGAGGTAGGTGCCGAGGCCGATGGCCAGACCGGCCGACGCGATCACCCACAGCGGCGGGCCCGCGTCATGGCCCAGGGCGCCCGCCGAGATCAGGGTCAGCGTGATGACGCCCATCGTCTTCTGCGCGTCGTTGGTGCCATGGGCCAGGGAGACGAGCGACGCCGAGGCGATCTGGCCGACGCGGAAGCCCTTGGTGACGGACTGCTTGCGGGCGCGAGCAGTGAGCTTGTACGCCAGGTACGTGGCCAGCAGCGCCGCGATCCCCGCCACGAGCGGCGAGGCGACGGCGGGGATCAGTACCTTCTCGACAACCTTGTCGAAGTGCACGCCGTGCGACCCCGCGCCCACCCAGACGGCCCCGATCAGTCCGCCGAACAGCGCATGCGACGAACTGGACGGCAGCCCGACCAGCCAAGTGAGGAGATTCCACAGAATCGCCCCGACCAGGCCCGCGAAGATCATGCCCGGGCTGACGAGGCTGTCGTCCACGATGCCGCCGGAAATCGTCTTGGCGACCTCGGTGGACAGGAAGGCACCTACGACGTTCAGGACACCGCTGATGAGCACGGCCGTCCTTGGTGTGAGCGCCCCCGTGGCGATGGACGTGGCCATCGCGTTCGCCGTGTCGTGGAATCCGTTGGTGAAGTCGAAAGCGAGGGCCGTCACGATGACGACCGCCACCAGGAACGTGATGTGGTCCATTCCCCAATGCAAACAAGCGCGGGCCAATTCGCGGAGAACCGACGGCAAAGCGTGTCCCAGGAGCCGGCGCGCGGTTGGTAAGGGTCCTGCAAAGCCCGCGTGGTGCAGCTTGAGTGCGCTTGAGTGCGCCGTACGGCCGCCGCGAGCCCCGGCCGCGCCGGCGGATCTACGATCGCCCCCATGAGCATCCGCTGGACCTACGCCTTCGTCGACCGCCCCTTCGCGTCCTTCACCCGGGCGCACACCTTCTGGACTGCGGTGACAAACACCCGGTTGTCCGAATTCCGGGGCGAGCAGGGGGAGTTCGTGACCTTGCTGCCGGGCGGCGGGGCCGACCCCTGCTTGAAGGCCCAGGGGGTCGAGTCGGGCGCCGGTGGCGCGCATCTCGACTTTGCCGTGGACGACGTACCGGGATTCGTGATGTCGGCGCTCGCGCGGGGAGCGGGTGTCGCCGCCGAGCACGAGGGGTGGGCCGTACTGCGCTCGCCCGCCGGGCAGTTGTTCTGTGCCGTGCCCTGGCACGGGGAGTCGGTGCGGCCGCCCGTGGTGCACGGCAGCCGACTCGACCAGGTCTGCGTCGATGCACCGCCGTCGCTGTACGAGTCCGAAGTCGCCTTCTGGAGCGCCCTGTTGGACGGCTGGGAGTCGGCGCCCGGCTCCCGCCCCGAGTTCCATGTGCTCAAGCCACCGTCCGGGCTGCCCGTCCGCATCCTGCTCCAGCGGCTCGGCGAGGAGCGGCTCGGTGAGGAGCGGCTCGGTGAGGAGCCCCGGGCCTCCGCCCACCTGGACCTCGCCTGCGCCGACATCGCGGCGACCCGTGCCCGGCACGAGGAACTGGGCGCGAGCTTCGTCGCCGAGGGCGCCCACTGGACGGTGATGCGCGATCCGGCGGGCGGCACGTACTGCCTGACGGGGCGGGACCCGGAGACGGGCGGACTGGCCGGCTCTACCGCGTCGTGAAGACGCAGAGGTGTTGTATCCAGCCGCCCTGGTAGGGCTCGGGGGTCGGGCAGGGCCTCTCCCGGCCTTCCGGGAGCGTCGGCGTGGGACCGGCCTCCTCCCGGCCGTACGACCCCGGTGGCTCGGCCGAGTCTCGCAGCCACAGCGTCAGCCCTCCCGCGACGGCCACGAGGATCACCCACGCCCCCACGACCCATCGCCATAACGTGCGGCGTCCCCTCACCCCCACGGCTCCACATCCACCACCGCGTTCACCGGAATGGGCCCGTACACATGCGGGAACTCCGCGCCGCCCGGCTCCGGCGCCTCGTACTTGAGCGGCACTTCGAGCCGGGCCGGGTCCACGACCAGGACGACCAGTTCGTCGGGGCCGTCGTAGGAGCCGTACAGGAAGGCGGCCACAGCGGGGAGTTGGGCGCGGGTCGAGCAGTGGATGAAGCCCTCGTCCTGGAGCGTGCGACCGCGCGTCGACATCTCGTACGCACCACGCGCGCGGGCCTCGTCCCAGAGGGAGCGTTCGGTGATGTGGAGGATGTACGTGTGTTCGGGCATGCGGCGAGGTTACGGCTTCAGCCGTGCCGCCCGCGCGTGCAGATAGCGCTGCTCCGGCAGGCTCAGCGTCTTGGCTGCCGCGGCCTCGTAGGCGGCGCGGGCCTCGTCGTGGGCGCCGGCCCGCTCCAGGAGGTGGCCGCGGACCGCGTCAAGGCGGTGCCCGGCACCCAGTTCGTCCTCCAGCGCGGCCAGTTCGGCCAGCCCCGCGCGCGGGCCCCGGGCCATGGCGACGGCCACCGCGCGGTTGAGGCGCTCGACGGGGCCGGGGACGAGGCGTACGAGGACGTCGTAGAGGCCGAGGATCTCCTGCCAGTCGGTCTCCGGCGCGGAGGACGCCTCGTCGTGGACGGCGGCGATGGCGGCACGCAGCTGGTACGGGCCGGCGGGGCCCCGGGACAGGGCGCGGGTGACCAGGGCGACGCCCTCGTCGATCGCGGCCTTGTCCCAGCGGTCGCGGTCCTGTTCGTCGAGGGGGACGAGTTCGCCGTGCGGGCCGGTGCGCGCGTCGCGACGGGCGTCGGTGAGCAGCATCAGCGCGAGCAGGCCGGCCACCTCGCCGTGGTCGGGGAGCAGGCGGTGGACCTCGCGGGTGAGCCGGATCGCCTCGCCGGCGAGTTCGCGCCGCAGCAGGCTCGTGCCCGAGGTCGCCGTATAGCCCTCGTTGAAGATCAGGTACAGGGTCTGCAGAACCGCGGGCAGGCGGTTCTCCCAGTTGTCGGGCCGGCCGAAGCGCACCCCGCGGACCTTCTGCTTGGCCCGGCTGATGCGCTGCGCCATGGTCGCCTCGGGGACCAGGTACGCCCGGGCGATCTCCGCCGTGGTCAGACCGCCGACGGCACGGAGGGTGAGGGCGATCTGGGCGGGCGGCGCCAGGTCCGGGTGGACGCAGAGGAAGAGCAGGGTGAGGGTGTCGTCCTCGCGGGGCGCCCGGTCGGCGCCCGGCGGCGGGGCCGTGAAGGCGTCCCGCGGCAGCAGCGCCGCGACCTTGTCCTCCCGGGCCCGGCGCGACTGCTCCGCGCGCAGCGCGTCGGTCAGCCGCCGCGCCGCGACCTTGATCAGCCAGCCGCGGGGGTTGTCCGGAACCCCGGTCCGCGGCCACTGCTCGGCCGCCGCGAGCAGAGCCTCCTGTACGGCGTCCTCGGCGCTGTCGAAGTGGCCGTACCGCCGTACCAGCGCGCCGAGGACCTGCGGCGCGTGTCGGCGCAGCAGGTCCTCGGTCTCGGGTGTGGCGCTCACTTACGGCTCGGCCGATGTCTCAGCCGACGTCCCCGGACCCGTCGTCGATGGGCCGGATCACCACCGGGTACACGGGGGCACCGGCGGGCTGGGGGCACTGAAGGACGCGCTCGGCGATCTCCGTGACCCGCTCCAGGCTCGCGCAGTCCAGCACCCAGTAGCCGGCAAGCAGCTCCTTGGTCTCGCTGTACGGGCCGTCGGTGATCACTGCCTTGCCGTCGTCACCCAGGGTGACATGCCGGCCCTTCGCGGGCTCGGTCAGCCCCTGTCCGTCGACCATCTCGCCGCTCTCGGCGAGGTCGTCGTTGAGGGCCTGCATGAAGGAGTACATCGCCTGGATGTCCTCCTGGCTCCAGGCGACGGAGTTCTCGGACCCCTTGCCCTGCATCGCCTCGTAGTCCGCCTGCGTGCCCTGCACCATGACCAGGTACTTCATCAGTCCGCTCCTTCTGCTTCCGTCGGCTCGGGCCGCCCTTGACGGGCGGCTCTCACAGGGGACGTCGGAGCCGGGCCGGGATTCTCGACACGGGGCTCAGGAATTTTTCGCGGTGGGTTTCACGGTGGTGTCCACGGTGGGTGTGCTGGGAGTGTCCGGCTGCTCGTGCTTCTCCTCGTGCGCGGCGCCTTCCTCGGCGTACGCCCCGCACTCGGGGTTGTGGCACGGGCCCGCCACCCACGTGGGGACCCAGGCGCCCAGCGTCTTGTGGCGCCGGACGACCGTCTCTACGGGCTGTCCGCAGTCGGGACAGTGGTGCTCTTGGCTGCCCATGTCCTCAGAGTAGGACGGGAGAGGGCTCAGCGCTTCCTGCTGTACGTACGAACCACGGCGCCGTTGCCGAACGTGCGCACCTCGCCGAGGCCGAACTCGGTGATGGCGAAGCTCGATCCGAACATCGGCATGCCCGTGCCGTACACGATGGGGTACGTCTTGATGACGAGCTCGTCGATCTCGTCGATCAGCGCGCCGGCGAGCTGCGAGCCGCCGCACAGATAGATTCCGAACTCGCTGTCCTCCGCCTTCAGTTCGCGGACCTTGCCGACCACGTCGTCCGAGACGATCTCGACCTGCGGGTCGGGCGACTCGGTCAGCGTGCGCGAGGCGACGTACTGACGCAGATGGGCGTACGGGCTGGTGAGGCCCTCCTTCAGGGCCAGGTCGTAGCTGCTGCGGCCCTGGATGATCGTGTCGAACCGCCGGTTGGGCAGGTCGTCGAACCCGAGGGCGCGACGGGCGGGGGTCGACACGGTTTCCGGGTGTTCCGTCTTGAGGAACTCCAGGAACTCCTCGTCGACGAAGGTGTACATCGAGGTCGCATCGCCGCTCGGGTCTCCGATGAAGCCGTCGATCGAGCAGGCGATGAAGTACGTGAGCTTTCGCAAGCCGGTCTCTTTTCGTAGGGTGGCGCACAACCACTTCGGTTGTAGTGCTTCAGTTGTAGTACTTCGTTTGTAGTGGTTGCAAGGGCATTTCCTGGACCGGCTGAAAGTGAGAGAGGGGATTCCGAATGGCGGGCAATCCGGAGCGCCGGGCCGCGCTCGTCGACGCGGGCGTCGAGGTGCTCGCCCGCGAGGGGGCACGCGGGCTGACGTTCCGCGCGGTGGACGCCGAGGCCGGGGTGCCGGTCGGCACCGCCTCCAACTACTTCACCGGGCGCGACGACCTGCTCCGTCAGATCGACGCCCGGCTGCACGTGCGGCTCGCGCCCGACCCGGAGGTGATCGCCGCGCTGATGACCCGGCCGAAGGACCGCTCCCTCGTCGCCGCCTTCATGCACGACCTGATGGCCCGCGCGACCGGCGACAGAACGGGCTATCTGGCCCTGCTGGAGATGCGCCTGGAGGCCCAGCGGCGCCCCGAACTGCGCTCCTCCTTCACCAAGTCGGTGCGCGGCGACCTGGACGAGGCCCTGGAGTTCCATCGCAACGCCGGACTGCCCGGCGGCGACGAGGTCGTCACCGTGCTCTATCTCGCGGTCCTCGGGCTGCTCCTGGAGCACCTGACGCTGCCCGACGTCCTGGACGGCGTTCTGCCCGGGGTCGGCGTGCCGGACGGGCTGGTCGAGCGGATCGTGGCGACGATCGTTCCGGAGGAGTAGGTCAGGGCTGCCGGAGGCGTTTCAACCGCGCGGTTCGCGCCACATCGGCCACATTCGGGGGCCGTCCGGGAGGTCGAGGGGACGGCCCTTGAGCTCGAAGCCGAGACGCTCGTACAGCTGCCGGCTGCGGTCGCTGCTCGCCTCCAGGTAGGCGGGCAGGCCGTCCCGGTCGCAGCGGTCGAGCACCGCGTTCATGAGCGCGGTGCCGAGTCCCTCGCCCTGGCGCCCCGGTGCCGCGGCGATCATCCACAGGTATTCGTGGGCACGGCCCGAGGGATGGATACGGGCCGTCAGGCGACCGATCATCTCGACGCGCTCGTTGTCCGGGTCGACGTCCTGGCGCAGCAGCGCGGGCCCGTCGTCGTCCTCGTCGTGCTCGACGGCCGGCACGGATATCCACAGCGCGCACGCCGTGCCGTCCTCGGTGACGTCTATTCGGCCGTGGGCCAGCACGATGTCGGTGAACGCGGCCATCAGCCTGCGGTGGGTCGCACGGCGGTACTCCTCGCCCGGGAACACCCAGGCGCTGACCGGATCGTCCTGGAAAGCCGCGTCCAGCAGCCGGACCACCGACTCCCGGTCCGCCTCGCCCGCCGTCCGGATCGCCACGCCCATCTCCACCCGCCCCTTCGCGTCAACCGGCCTTGATCGTAGGGCGATGCGAGCCTGCGTGCGGTCCGAGAGCCGACTTTGTCGAGATACGGCCGGTACACGGCGACCCGGTTGATCGATGACCCGCTGCACGGGGACCCGGTACGCAGAGGCGGGCCCCGCACACCGTGGGGATGTGCGGGACCCGCCGGTCCGGAGCCGCTCGGCGGCCGTACGGGGTCAGGAACCGTAGGGCCCCGGGGGCTCCGGGGTCTTCACGACCGTCGGTCGACGCGCCGTCGACCAGTACGGCCGCCGGCTGCCGCGGCCCTCAAGTGCTGCGCCGCGTCACGAACTCGGCAAGGGCCAGCAGTCCGCCCGCCGCCTCCGGGTCGGGCACCGCGCGGGCCAGTTCCTGCATGGCGCGGGCCATCCGCTCGGCAGCCTGGGTCTGCGCCCAGTCGCGGCCACCGGCCCGCTCGACAGCGAGCGCGGTCCGCTCCAGGTCCTCCTTGTCGTAGGGCATTTCGTACAGCGTGGCCAGCTCCGCCGCCGCCGGACCGCCCGAGGTCAGCGCGGCGACGACCGGCAGGGACTTCTTGCGGGCGGCGAGGTCGGCGCCGGCCGGCTTGCCGGTGTGGCTCGGGTCGCCCCATATACCGATCACATCGTCGATGAGCTGGAAGGCGAGCCCGGCCTCACGGCCGAACGCGTCCAGCGCCGCCACGTCCTCGTCCGCAGCGCTCGCGTACAGCGCGCCGAGGGCACAGGCGCACCCCAGCAGTGCGCCGGTCTTGGCCTCGGCCATGGCGAGCACCTCGTCGAGGCCGACCTCGCCAGGGCCCCGCTTCTCCATCGCCGTGTCCGCCTGCTGGCCGGCGCACAGCTCGACGACGCAGTCCGCGAGCCGGGCCGCGGCAGCCGCGGACGCCGGGTGCGGGTCCTCGGCGAGCAGCCGCAGGGCCAGCGCCTGGAGGGCGTCCCCCGCGAGGATCGCGTCAGCGTCGCCGAACACGGTCCAGGCGGTCGGCCGGTGCCGGCGAGTGGTGTCCCGGTCCATCACGTCGTCGTGCAACAACGTGAAGTTGTGGACCAGTTCCACCGCCACCGCCGCCCGTACGGCGGCCGCCCGCGCCCTCGGTCCGCCGAGTGCGGCGGCCGCGGTGAGGACGAGCGCGGGCCGGATCGCCTTGCCGGCGTTGCCCGCCGCCGGCGTGCCGTCCGGGTGCTCCCAGCCGAAGTGGTAGCGCGCGATCCGGCGGAGTGACGGCGGCAACGACTCGACGGCGGCGCGCAGTTCGGGGTCGACCGATGCCCGGACGCGCTCCAGGATCACCTCCGCCTCGGGCCCGTCGAGCGGGCCCGGCCCGCCGTCCGTCTCGGTCGCGATGGGCCCTTGCCTTTCGAGCGTCTCGGTGGACGGCCCCGCCCCGGCGGGGCGTTGCTGCGTCTCCGTCATGAACTCACCCATGGCATCGCCTCGGAGAGTCGGCGGACGGTGGCCCTTCCGCTACGGCTGGGCGCCTACGCCGAGGGTCTACCCACACGGGGAGCGCGGGACACGGCGCAGTGGCGGCAAAGGTCACCGCCAGCGCCCGATCTCGACGTTCTCCAGCACGCCGAGGGCGTCCGGGACCAGGACCGCGGCCGAGTAGTAGGCCGTGACCAGGTACTTGATGATGGCCTGTTCGTTGATGCCCATGAACCGGCAGGACAGGCTCGGCTCGATCTCGTCCGGGATGCCCGCCTGCTGCAGGCCGATGACACCCTGCTCCCCCTCGCCGGTACGCATGGCGATGATCGAGGTCGTACGGGCGTCGGTGACCGGGATCTTGTTGCACGGGAAGATCGGCACGCCTCGCCAGGTGGGGATGCGGTTGCCGGCCATCTCGATGGTCTCCGGGACCAGGCCGCGCTTGTTCAGCTCACGCCCGAACGCGGCGATCGCGCGCGGGTGGGCGAGGAACAGCTTGGTTCCGCGCCGCCGGCACAGCAGCTCGTCCATGTCGTCGGGGCTGGGCACGCCGTCGTGCGGCTGGAGCCGCTGGTCGTACTCGCAGTTGTTGAGCAGCCCGAACTCGCGGTTGTTGATGAGCTCGTGCTCCTGCCGCTCCTTCAGGGCCTCCACCGTCAGGCGCAGCTGCTGCTCCGTCTGGTTCATCGGCTGGTTGTAGAGGTCGGCAACGCGCGAGTGGATGCGCAGCACGGTCTGGGCGATGCTCAGTTCGTACTCGCGGGGCCGGGCCTCGTAGTCGACGAAGGTGTGCGGGATGTCCGGCTCACCGCTGTGGCCGGCCGCGAGGTCGACCTCCTTCTCGCCGTACTTGTTGGTGCGCTGCGCGGGGATCGCCCGCAGCTGCTCGAGGTGCCGGCTGAGCGTCTCCGCACGCTCCGCGACCTGCTCGACGTCCTGGCGGGGCAGGACGAGCACCGTGCACGCCGTGGCGGCACGGACCGTGTACTCCCAGATGGCCTCGGAGTCGAGCAGCGCCTGGTCGCCGAGGTAGGCGCCGTCGGCGAGGACGCCGAGGGACTCGTCCTCCCCGTAGGGACCGGTGCCGAGCTTCTCGACCCTGCCGTGCGCCAGCAGGAAGACCTCGTCGGTCCGGCTGCCGAACGAGGCGATCACGGACCCCGCCGTGAACTCCCGCTGCTGGCAGCGCTGGGCAAGCTCGGCGAGCACGTCCTCGTCCTCGTACGACCGCAGGGCCGGGAGTTCGCGCAGTTCGGCCGGGATGACTTCGACGCGGTCCCCGGTCTTCACGAACGTGACACGGCCGTCCCCGACGGCGTAGGTCAGACGGCGGTTCACCCGGTACGTGCCGCCCTGCACGTTCACCCACGGCAGCATGCGCAGCAGCCAGCGGGAGCTGATCTCCTGCATCTGGGGTGCGGACTTGGTCGTGGTGGCCAGGTTCCGCGCGGCCGCCGTGCCGAGGCTCTGCTGCGGCTTGCCCTGCTCAGTGCGGACCTCTTCGCCTACCGACATAAGGAATTGCCCTCCCGGTCGTGCACCGGCGCCGGTCTGGCGCCACGTATCGCGATCTCCGCGACCGAGCCTTCCATTACGGAGGGTGCCGGTGCTATTACCCGAAAGAGCGGGAATGGATCACGGTCCGCTGGGCAAATAGAGGGACCTTGTCCACCCGTGCCGGCTCTGTGGTTGGCCAAAACGACTCGTACACCGTGCGATTCGAGGAGTCCCGTGAGGCCGTTTTCGGTAAAGCACCGATACGAGTCGGCCGCGGTGGGCGGTCGGCGGACGGCACGAAGGGGGCGGTCATGGCCTCACCCATGTCCGCGAGCAGATTCCTGGAGAGACTCCGGGCGGAGGGTGCGACTGTCGTCGAGGTCGGCGACTGGGAGCACCACAACCGCAACCACGTGGGGCCGTGGGGCCCCGTCCACGGCGTGATGATCCACCACACGGTGACCAAGGGCAGCGCGCAGACGGTGGAGCTCTGCCGCAAGGGCTACGAGGGGCTGCCCGGGCCCCTGTGCCACGGCGTCATCACGAAGGACGGGCGGGTGCATCTGGTCGGCTACGGCCGTGCCAACCATGCCGGGCTGGGCGACGACGACGTTCTCCGCGCGGTCATCGCCGAGAGCGCGCTGCCGGCCGACAACGAGGCCAACACCGACGGCAACCGGCACTTCTACGGCTTCGAGTGCGAGAACCTGGGTGATGGACAGGATCCCTGGCCGGCGGCTCAGTTGGAGGCGATCGAGCGCGTGTCGGCGGCTGTGTGCCGTCATCACGGGTGGACGGAGCGGTCGGTGATCGGGCATCTGGAGTGGCAGCCCGGGAAGGTGGATCCTCGGGGGTTCACCATGGCTTCGATGCGTTCGCGGATCCGGGATCGGTTGTCCTAGGGCGGGATGCCTGCGGCGGCCCGTGCCGGTGAGTGGGGCGCGCCGGCGGGCGGCGGGCGGCGGGCGACAATGGACTGGTGAAGCGCCTTGCCCTGACCGGTCTGCAGCCCCGGCTCCCCTCGCCGGTGCATGAGGTTGTGGACTCCCGGTTCGGGCGGGGTGGCGTTCGGTTGGTTCTCAAGCGGGACGATCTGATCCATCCGGAGTTGGTCGGCAACAAGTGGCGCAAGCTTGTGCCGAATCTGGTGGCCGCGAGTGGGCGCACGGTTGTCACTTTCGGCGGCGCCTACTCCAACCACTTGCGTGCCACCGCTGCCGCGGGGCGCCTGCTCGGGCTGAGCACGGTCGGTGTGGTGCGTGGCCAGGAGCTTGGTGAGCGGCGCCTCAATCCGTCGTTGGAGCGATGCGTGGCCGACGGTATGCGGCTGCACTTCATCGACAGGGCGACTTATCGACGCAAGGCCGAGCCGGAGACATTGGCGGCCGTTCTGCGGGCGGCGGGTGCGGAGGGGGCCTACGTGGTGCCGGAGGGCGGGAGCAATGCCCTTGCCGTACGGGGGTGCCGGGCGCTCGGGGAGGAGTTGCGGGGGCAGGCCGATGTGGTCGCCGTTGCCTGTGGGACGGGCGGGACGCTCGCGGGGCTGGCTGCCGGGCTGGGGCCCGGGCAGCGGGCCTTGGGTGTGCCCGTTCTCAAGGGTGGCTTCCTGGGTGATGAGGTACGGGGGCTCCAGGCGGAGGCGTTCGGAGGACCGCGGGGTGATTGGTGGCTTGATGAGCGGTTTCATTTTGGGGGGTATGCCCGAACGACCGGTGAGCTTGAAGCCTTCGCCGATGATTTCGAGGAGCGGCATGGGGTGGCTGTTGAGCGTCTCTATGTCGCCAAGTTGTTGTATGGGCTCGTTGTGTTGATGGAGGAAGGGGCCTTCGCGCCTGGCGCGACGGTCGCCGCCGTTGTCACCGGCGCTCCGTTCGAGGCTCAGCCCGCCTCGCGATAGGCCGCCGCCTCCTCCAGGTCCAGCCTGCGCAGCAGTGTCCGCAGCATCTCGTCGTCGATGAAGCGGCCGTCCCGTAGTTTCACGAACACCGCTCGCTCGGTGCCGATCACCTCGCGGGACAGACGGCGGTAGGTGTCGTCGACGGACTCGCCGGTGATGGGGTTGGCCTGGCCGAGGCGTTCCCAGACGGAGTTGCGGCGGCGCTCCAGGACGGCTCGCAGGCGGTCGGCGAGGGCCTCGGGGAGGTCGTTGCGGTCGTCGGAGAGGAGTTCCTCCAGGCGTCGTTCGGCGGCGCGGGAGGCCTGTGCCTGGGCGTTGGCCTCGGCGAGGGTCTCGGCCTGGGTGTCACGGCCGGGGAGTTTCAGCAGGCGGATCAGCGGCGGCAGGGTCACGCCCTGGACGACGAGCGTGCCGATGACCGTTGTGAACGTCAGGAAGAGGATGAGGTTGCGCTCGGGAAACGGTTCGCCGCCGTGCATCGTGAGCGGGATCGAGAAGGCGATGGCCAGCGACACCACGCCTCGCATGCCGGCCCAGGAGATGACGAACGCGCCCTTCCAGGTCGGGTTCGCCTCGCGTTTGCGGATCCGTGCCGACAGCATGCGCGGCAGGAACGTCGCCGGGTAGACCCACACGAAGCGCGAGGCGACGACCACCGCGAAGACGGCGAACGCGTACCAGGCGGCGCGGGTCCCCTCGTACTCGCCAAGCCCCTTGAGCACCACCGGCAGTTGCAGTCCGATCAGGGCGAACACCGCCGACTCCAGTACGAACGCGACCATCTTCCACACGGCCTCCTCCTGGAGGCGGGTGGCGAAGTCGACCTCCCACGCGCGGTGTCCCAGGTACAGCGCCACGACCACGACCGCCAGCACTCCGGAAGCGTGCACCTGCTCGGCGGCCGCGTACGCGACGAACGGGATCAGCAGCGAGAGGGTGTTCTGCAGCAGCGCCTCCTTCACGTGCGTGCGCAGCCAGTGGAGCGGCACCATCAGCACCAGGCCCATGCCGATGCCGCCGAACGCCGCGAGCAGGAACTCGCCGATGCCGCCGGCCCAGGTGGCGCCCTCACCGACGGCGGCCGCGAGCGCCACGCGGTAGGCGGTGATCGCGGTGGCGTCGTTCACCAGGGACTCGCCCTGCAGGATCGTGGTGATCCGGGACGGCAGCCCCACCCGGCGCGCGACCGCCGTCGCGGCGACCGCGTCCGGCGGCGCCACCACCGCGCCCAGCACCAGCGCCGCGGTCAGCGGAAGACCCGGCACGACCAGATACGCGATCCAGCCGACGGCGAAGGTCGCGAACAGCACGTACCCGACCGACAGCAGCATCACGGGCCGCATCTGAGCCCGCAGATCGAGATACGAGCTGTCCGTCGCAGCGCTGTGCAGCAGCGGGGGCAGCACCAGCGGCAGGACGATGTGCGGGTCGAGGGTGTACTCGGGCACGCCCGGCAGGTACGAGACGAGGAGGCCGACGGCGACCAGCAGCAGCGGCGCCGGCACCGGCGCCCGCCGAGCGGCCGCGGCAACAGCGGCACTCCCGGCCACCAGCAACAGCAGTGGCATCACATCCATACGCCTCGCCCACCCTCGCCCTCGTGCATCGTCGTCGCGGCCCGCCCTCGATTTTCCGCGCCGTCGTGCGCGTGGCCGTCGTAACCTGGCAATCATGAAACAGTGCACGCACGCCGACGCGCTGCCGCACCCGGAACCCGATCCGCTCAACGAGACATGTCCCGAGTGTCTGGCGGAGGGCTGGCACCCGGTACAGCTGCGGCTCTGCCTCACCTGCGGTCACGTCGGCTGCTGCGACTCCTCGCCGGGACGCCACGCCACGGAACACCACAAGGAGTCCGGCCACCCGATCATGCGGACGTTCGAGCCCGGCGAACTCTGGCGCTGGTGCTTTGTCGACCACGTACTCGTGTGACGGGGACGTACGCTGGACAACCGAGGATCCGGACGGTTCGACCGTCTGACGCCTGGGTACGTCAAACCGGCGCGCGCTCTTCCCAATTGGGCCCGCAGACCCCCTAGCCACGGAGCGTATCCGTGTGTTTACTATGAGTGACAGCAAGGGGTTGGGGTCCTGGGGACAGGAAAGTTCAGAGCGCGATAGCGTCACCGCTGAACCACAGATCGCGTTACCCCGGGGGGCGACCCTCGGCCCCGAGAAGCTTGTACCACCTTGGAGGTGAGGGTGTCCCAGATCGCAGGCGAGCCCGCGACCCAGGACTTCGTGGAAGTCCGGCTGCCGGCTGCGGGTGCCTACCTGTCGGTGCTGCGTACGGCGACTGCCGGCCTCGCGGCCCGTTTGGACTTCACCCTCGACGAGATCGAGGACCTGCGCATCGCGGTGGACGAGGCCTGCGCGATCCTGCTCCAGCAGGCCGTGCCCGGCTCGGTGCTCAGCTGTGTCTTCCGACTAGTCGACGACTCGCTCGAGGTCACCGTCTCGGCCCCGACCACGGACGGCCACGCCCCCTCCAGGGACACCTTCGCCTGGACCGTGCTGTCGGCCCTCGCGGGCAAGGTCTCCTCCGCCGTGGACGAGGACAAAACCGTTTCGATCAGCCTCTACAAACAGCGCGGCGCGGGACCCGGGCCGGCGTGAGGAACGGGGACGGGCCGGTGCGGGACGAAGAGCGCGGCACACGGGAGCTGCCGGACGGCGCTGCCCCCTGCTCGGACGGAGCCGAGAGCCTGGGAGCGGACCCGAGCGGTCCGAGCGGTACCCGGCGCATGGCGGACGGCATCGACGGCATCCCCGAACAGGCCCGGCCGCACCCGGAGGACAACTCCGCGGAGGCCGGCTTCCTGGCCGACGGACGGGATGACGAAGGCGCCGTGCAGGGCCCGCCCGCGGGCGGGCGGATCGGGGTCTCCCCAGTCCGAGCGGGGGCGAGGGCTCGGGAGAAGGCAACGGGCGGGACGATGAGCGAGCACCAGCGAAACGCCGAGGACGAGGCGATGAGCGCGCACAGCGTGCAGGCCACGCAGCACGACCCTCAGGACCGCAGCGGGGCGCGCGCCTTGTTCGTCGAGCTGCGCAAGCTGCAGGACGGCAGCCCGGAGTACGCGAACCTGCGCAACCAGCTCGTTCGCATGCACCTGCCGCTCGTCGAGCACCTCGCGCGCCGCTTCCGCAACCGCGGCGAGCCGCTCGACGACCTCACCCAGGTCGCCACCATCGGTCTGATCAAGTCGGTCGATCGGTTCGACCCGGAGCGCGGCGTCGAGTTCTCGACATACGCGACCCCGACGGTCGTCGGCGAGATCAAGCGGCATTTCCGCGACAAGGGCTGGGCGGTGCGGGTGCCGCGGCGCCTCCAGGAGCTGCGCCTCGCCCTGACGACGGCCACAGCCGAGCTGTCCCAGCAGCACGGGCGCTCCCCGACCGTCCACGAACTCGCCGAGAAGCTGGCGATCTCGGAGGAGGAGGTCCTGGAGGGCCTGGAGTCCGCCAACGCGTACTCCACGCTGTCGCTGGACGTCCCCGACACGGACGACGAGTCCCCCGCGGTCGCGGACACCCTCGGCGCGGAGGACGAGGCGCTGGAAGGCGTCGAGTACCGCGAGTCGCTCAAGCCGCTGCTCGAGGATCTCCCGCCCCGCGAGAAGCGGATCCTGCTGCTGCGCTTCTTCGGCAACATGACCCAGTCGCAGATCGCGCAGGAGGTCGGCATCTCCCAGATGCACGTGTCCCGCCTGCTGGCCCGCACGCTGGCGCAGCTGCGGGAGAAGCTGCTGGTGGAGGAGTGACGGCTCCCTGAGAGCCGCCGGCTACTTCTGATCCGGTGCGCTGCCCGGCCCGCGGATGCCCAGGGCCCGGGTGGTCTCCGGGTTGATCAGGAGCACCAGCGTGGCGATCGCGACCGCGGCGATCGCAATGCCGACCGGGATCGCAATGCTGTCGGCCTGCAGCAGGCTGTAGGCCACCGGCAGCGCCATGATCTGCGTGATGACGGACGGTCCCCGGCTCCAGCTGCGCTGAGCGAACAGCCCTCGCGCGGCGAGCAGCGGCAGCAGGGCAAGCACGACCAGTGTCACGCCCAGGGTGACGGCCTGCTGCCGATCGTCCGGATCCCCGGCGAGCCCCAGCACCAGCACCCAGACGCCCCCGACGGCCAGCGCCAGCCCTTCCAGCGCGGTCAGTGCCGCCGCATACGTCAGCCGCCGCGGACGCGGACCGGCGGTTTCCGGGGTGGTGGGGGTCTGCTGCTTGGTCACCCTTGAAGGGTAGCCGCCGCGATATCGCCCTCGGAGACGGAGGCTCCTGCCCGACGGCCGACAGCAACCAGCCCGGCCGGTGTTTGAGGACAAGGCCCCTCAAGGGCCGAGTCAGGAGTCTGGGGGCGGCAGCCCCCAGCAGGGCCCGCAGCAGAGCCGACCGCCCATGAAACCGACCGCACAGAAACCCACGGCCAAGCCGACGGGAGTCCACCCGTGTCGAGACTCACGCCTCATCTCTTACCGGATCCCAACCTCGACCTGTGCCCAGTACCCCCCAGTAGGTACGCTGCCAGTCATGCGTGCACTTCTCGTGGTCAATCCGGCAGCAACCACCACAAGCGCACGTACGCGCGATGTCCTGATCCACGCGCTCGCCAGCGAGATGAAGCTGGAAGCGGTCACCACCGAGTACCGCGGCCACGCGCGTGACCTGGGCCGGCAGGCGGCGGAGAGTGACGACGTCGACCTGGTGGTCGCCCTCGGCGGCGACGGCACCGTGAACGAAGTCGTCAACGGACTGTTGCACAACGGCCCCGACCCGGACCGCCTCCCCCGCCTCGCCGTGGTCCCCGGCGGCTCCACCAACGTCTTCGCCCGCGCCCTCGGCCTGCCCAACGACGCCGTGGAGGCGACCGGCGCCCTGCTCGACGCCCTGCGTGAAGGCAGCGAACGTACGGTCGGAATGGGCATAGCGGGCGGCACCCCGGGGACGGAGGACGAAGCCGTACCCGGCAGATGGTTCACCTTCTGTGCGGGCCTCGGCTTCGACGCCGGCGTAGTCGGCCGGGTCGAGCAGCAGCGCGAGCGGGGCAGGAAATCGACGCACGCCCTTTATCTGCGCCAGGTGGTACGCCAGTTCCTGCAGGAGCCCAACCGCCGGCACGGCACTATCACGCTGGAGCGGCCGGGCCAGGACCCGGTGACCGATTTGGTGCTGTCCATAGTCTGCAACACCGCTCCGTGGACTTATTTGGGCAATCGCCCGGTGTACGCGGCGCCTAAGGCGTCGTTCGATACCGGCCTCGACGTACTCGGTCTCAGCCGTATGTCCACGGTCGCGGTTGCCCGGTATGCAACCCAGTTGCTTACTTCGTCCCCCGAGCGTGGAGCCCATGGCAAGCATGCGGTCACGCTGCACGACCTGGACCAGTTCACCTTGCATTCGAAGGTCCCATTGCCCCTTCAGATGGACGGCGACCACCTGGGGCTGCGCACGAGCGTGACGTTCACAGGCGTACGCCGTGCACTGCGTGTGATTGTGTGAGCGGAACGGGCTAAAGTCCTTTCACTCGAACGTTTAGGCCAGGATCCACCCCATGGAAGTACGGCTGTGACCTAGTCGACACCGAGGAATCAAAAAAAACTTTCCGGAAGGGGTTGTATCCGTCGCTGAGGTTTGCGAGTCTCTACGTGGCGATCGAGACGGCCCGCAAGACCGGCCTCCACTGATCACCGGAACCCCTCTTCAAATCACAGGACCTCGCCAGGGAACCTGGCGGTCGGCCCTTCACTTGTTGAGGGATTCGTGAAAGCGTTCACATTCACAAGCAACCAGCACGTAATACCAAGGAGAGGTAGCAGCCATGGACTGGCGTCACAACGCCGTTTGCCGCGAGGAAGACCCCGAGCTCTTCTTCCCCATCGGCAACACCGGTCCTGCGCTGCTGCAGATCGAGGAAGCCAAGGCCGTCTGCCGTCGCTGCCCCGTTATGGATCAGTGTCTGCAGTGGGCGCTCGAGTCCGGCCAGGACTCCGGCGTCTGGGGTGGTCTCAGCGAGGACGAGCGTCGCGCCATGAAGCGCCGCGCCGCCCGCAACCGGGCCCGTCAGGCCTCCGCCTGACAACACCCGCCCCGCAAACAGCCTCAGCTTGGCGGCGCGTACAGCGCGTACGCATCTCCCGCCCCCGAGCCGCAGCGCGCAGTACCCCTGCTTAGCGATTGCAGAGCAGCAACGAGCACTAGCCCTGGACCAGATGGTCCAGGGCTCTTTGCTGTCCCCGCCCGCTGGTGTTACCGTCCGCGGCTACTTGTGCGCCCGCACCGGGATGTCCAGGATCACCCTGGTCCCCCGCTCCGGGGCCGGGACCATGTCGAACGTCCCGCCCAACTCGCCTTCCACCAGCGTCCGTACGATCTGCAGGCCGAGGTTGCCCGCGGTGTGCGGGTCGAAGCCCTCGGGGAGGCCCACGCCGTCGTCCTGGACGGTGACCAGAAGGCGGACCTGCTTCGTCGTACCGCCGCGGACGGCCGAGACCTCGACCGTGCCGGTGTCGCCCTCGCGGAAGCCGTGCTCCAGCGCGTTCTGGAGGATCTCGGTCAGGACCATCGACAGCGGGGTGGCGACCTCGGCGTCCAGGATGCCGAAGCGGCCGGTGCGCCGGCCGGTGACCTTGCCGGGCGAGATCTCGGCGACCATCGCCAGCACGCGGTCGGCGATGTCGTCGAACTCCACGCGCTCGTCGAGGTTCTGGGAGAGCGTCTCGTGCACGATCGCGATCGACCCGACCCGCCGTACCGCCTCTTCCAGGGCCTCACGGCCGCGGTCGGACTCGATGCGGCGCGCCTGGAGGCGCAGCAGGGCGGCCACCGTCTGGAGGTTGTTCTTGACGCGGTGGTGGATCTCCCGGATGGTCGCGTCCTTGGTGATCAACTCGCGCTCGCGGCGGCGCAGTTCGGTGACGTCCCGGAGGAGCACCAGCGAACCGATACGCGTGCCCTTGGGCTTGAGCGGGATCGATCGGAACTGGATCACACCGTCACCGGACTCGATCTCGAACTCGCGGGGTGCCCAGCCGCTGGCGACCTTGGCGAGCGCCTCGTCCACCGGTCCCTGCGTCGGGGCGAGTTCGGCGGTGGTCTTGCCCAGGTGATGGCCGACGAGGTCGGCGGCGAGGCCGAGGCGGTGGTAGGCGGACAGCGCGTTCGGGGAGGCGTACTGGACGATGCCGTCCGCGTCGACGCGGATCAGGCCGTCGCCGACGCGGGGCGAGGCGTCCATGTCGACCTGCTGGTTGGCGAACGGGAACGATCCGGCCGCGATCATCTGCGCGAGATCCGAGGCGCTTTGGAGGTACGTCAACTCCAGGCGGCTCGGGGTGCGGACGGTCAGCAGGTTGGTGTTGCGCGCGATGACACCGAGGACGCGCCCCTCCCGTCGTACGGGAATCGACTCGACGCGGACCGGGACCTCCTCGCGCCACTCGGGGTCGCCCTCCCGCACGATCCGGCCCTCGTCGAGGGCAACGTCCAGCATCGGGCGGCGGCCGCGCGGGACGAGGTGGCCGACCATGTCGTCCTGGTACGAGGTAGGGCCGGTGTTGGGCCGCATCTGCGCCACGGAGACATAGCGGGTGCCGTCGTGGGTGGGGACCCACAGGACGAGGTCGGCGAAGGAGAGGTCGGAGAGCAGCTGCCACTCCGAGACCAGCAGGTGGAGCCACTCGAGGTCGGAGTCGTCGAGGGCCGTGTGCTGGCGTACGAGTTCGTTCATGGAGGGCACGTGGCCGAGCGTACCTGGCGGTACGGACATGGCTGGAAACCAGCCGCTACGGGAGGCGATCCGGCCCCGGAAACACCCGCGGGCCGCGGCGCCTGAGAGGGACCCTCAGCCCTCCCGGCACCGCAGCCCGGAGCAATATCGGCCGTGGGGTGTGCGGTCCCGGTCGGCCGAAGGATGAGGAGCCGGGGCAGTCAGGGCAGAGAGCTCCGGTTCCTCGGTCCGCCTTCCTGTGCGGGGAAGACGGAAGTCGGTGCGTTCTCGTACTACGCACTCCTTCGCATTGTGGACTAGACCACTCTGGTGTGTCCATGCGTTGGAGCGTGTTTGCTGTTGGCGCTTCTTCGCGGGCTCCGAACCGGCTGGAGAAGCAGTGGGACGGCCCTGTCATCCACCACGCAGCCTAACCCGTGTGGGTTCATGTGCGAGGCCAGTTGGCCATGGCAATTTCCGCAAGTGCCTCCAGTTCCTCCCGGCTCGCCCCGTCGCGCGCCTGTTGTGACATGCCCTGGATCATCGCGCCGGCGTGCCGGGCGAGGGCGGGGGCGTTGGCGTCGGCAGGGAGGGCGCCGGTGGTGATGTCTGCTTCGATGCGGCTGCGGATGGCGGCGATGGTGGCGTTGCGCCGGTCGCGCAGGGAGTCGGCGACCTCCGGGGTCGTGCAGTTGATGGCCGCGTGGGCGATGAGGCAGCCCTGCGGATGGACGGGATCCGTATAGACGCCGGCCGCCTCTCGCAGGGTCCGCTCGACGGCCGCCCGGGAGGTGGGCTCCTCGGCGAGCGCGCGGTCCGCGAACGAGGCGTAGCGCGAGGTGTAGACCCGGACGACCTCTTCGAAGAGCGAGCGCTTGTCACCGAAGGCCGCATACAGACTCGGGGCGCCGATGTCCATGGCGCGGGTGAGGTCGGAGACGGACGTCGCCTCGTAGCCGCGCTCCCAGAAGGCCAGGATCGCCTTCTCCAGGGCGGTTTCACGGTCGAAGGAACGGGGTCGACCGCGCGTCTTCGCCGCAGGTCGGGCTCCCGCCCCCGTCTCCGTCGCCACCTCGCCGTTCACCATGGAGTGCATTTTATAGCGAGCACTAGAGAAACGTCGGCGGGCTGTTGTACGTTCTTTCTGTAGCGACCGCTAGGGAAATGCGAGAGGGCGTCGGCATGGGCGTGCTTGCGGGCAGGACGGCACTGGTCACGGGGGCGAGCAGGGGGATCGGACGGGCGATCGCCGCGCGGCTGGCACGGGACGGGGCGCGGGTCGCCGTGCACTACGGCAGTAACGAGGCGGCGGCGAAGGAGACGGTCACCGCGATCGAGGCGGCGGGCGGCAGCGCATTCGCGATCCGCGCCGAACTGGGCGTGCCCGGTGACGCCGAGACCCTATGGGAGGCCTTCGACCGCCATGCGCAGGGCGTGGACATCCTGGTGAACAACGCGGGCATGGCGATTTTCGCGACCATCGGGGAGACGGACGAGGAGGCGTACGACCGGACGCAGGCGGTCAACGCGAAGGCACCGTTCTTCATCGTCAAGCACGGCCTCGGACGCCTGCGCGACCACGGCCGGATCATCAATGTGACGGCCGCCACGGACTACGCCATCGCCCCCATAGCCGCCACCCACATGGCCAAGGGCGCAGTCACCACCCTGACCCGCTCACTCGCCGCCGAGTTGGCGCCGCGCGGCATCACCGCCAACTCCGTCGGGCCCGGCTTCATCGACACGGACCTGACGAGCGCCGCACTCGCCGACCCCGGCATACGCGGGCACGCCGAGGCCGTCTCGGTCTTCAAACGCGTCGGTACGTCGTCTGACGTGGCCGACGTGGTGGCCTTCCTGGCGTCGTCCGACTCCCGCTGGGTCACGGGGCAGCACATCGACGCGACCGGGGGCTCGCTGCTGAGCCTGCACTAGTCAGCGCGTCTCCGTCACCTTCGCCAGCGCCCGCGGCGCGTCCGGGTCCTGGCCTCGGGCGATGGTGACCTCGTAGGCCAGGAGCTGGAGCGGGAGGATCTCCAGGATCGGCTGGAGCTCCTCGGCGACGCCCTCGGTGGGCAGGACGAAACCGGCCGAGGCCTGCTCGACCTGGCGCCGGGCCCCGATGACGACGAGGTCGGCTCCGCGGCCGCGGAGCCGGTCGAGGACTGGCTGGAGGACCTCGCCACCCTTGCCGTCGGTGACGACCGCGATGACCGGGGAGACGTTGTCGACCATGGCGAGCGGGCCGTGCAGCAGGTCGGCGCCGGAGTAGGCGAGGGCCGGGATGTAGCTGGTCTCCATCAGCTTGAGGGCGGCTTCCTTGGCCGTGGGGTAGCCGTAGCCGCGGGAGGTGATCACCATGCGTTCGGCGAAGCGGTAGCGGGCGGCGAGGGTGCGCACCTCGTCCTGCCGGGCGAGCAGTTGCTCGGCGAGATCCGGGAGCGGCAGGGCAGGGGCGCCGTCACCGCCGCGCAGACCCTCGACGAAGAGGTACAGGGCGAGAAGGGAGGCCGTATAGGTCTTGGTCGCGGGCAGGGCCCTCTCCGGTCCGGCCATGATGTCGAGGTGGTACTCGGAGACGGCGGCCAGCGGGGAGTCGGGGTTGTTGGTCACCGCGAGCGTGATCGCGCCGGCCTCACGGGCGGCCCTGGTCGAGGCGACGACGTCCGGGGAGCCGCCGGACTGGCTCACGGTGATGACCAGGACGTCGGTGAGGTCGGGACGGGCGCCGTAGGCGGTGGTGGTCGACATGGAGGTCAGGCCGCAGGGCAGGCCGAGGCGGACCTCCAGGAGGTACTTGGCGTAGAGCGCGGCGTTGTCGGAGGTGCCGCGGGCGGTGAGCAGGACGAAGCGGGGTGCGCGGGCGGCGATCTCCTGCGCGACGCGGCGGATGGCGGGCGCGCCCTGGGACAGGATCCTGCGCAGCACGGCGGGCTGTTCGGCCATCTCGCGGGCCATGATCCGGCCGGGGAGGTCGTTGTGAGGGGCGTGCGGGTCGGGAGGGTACGGGGTCGTGGTGGTCATGGGACCTTCCCTGCTCTAGCGCCCGCTGCCGGGCATGGCGCCTGCCGCTTCCGGCGGACAGTTTCCATTCCACTCCCCCATGGGCAATGACGCCTGCCCGACGGTCCGCCGAAATGTCCGCGAGGCTTCCGTTCACCTGGGCCGCGTAGCCTCGCTCTGTTAGATTGGTCTAAACCACATGCCCCTTCAGGGTGCCCTTCGAGACCTACTTCAGATCGGCAGGCCCAGCGTGGAAGTTGTCATCGTTCCGGACGCCAAGGCGGGTGGCGAGCTGATAGCCGAGGCCATGGCCCAGCTACTGCGGCGCAAGCCCGACGCCCTGCTCGGCGTGGCCACCGGCTCGACGCCACTGCCCATCTACGCGGCACTCGCGGCCAAGGTGCGCTCCGGCGCCGTCGACGCCTCGCGGGCGCGGATCGCGCAGCTCGACGAGTATGTGGGGCTGCCCGCGGAGCACCCGGAGTCGTACCGGTCGGTGCTGCGCCGCGAGGTGCTGGAGCCGCTCGGGATCGGGATGGACGCGTTCATGGGGCCGGACGGTACGGCCGAGGACGTGACCGGGGCGTGCGAGGCGTATGACATGGCGCTGGCTGAAGCCGGGGGCGTGGACCTGCAGTTGCTCGGGATCGGGACCGATGGGCACATCGGGTTCAACGAGCCGTGCTCCTCGCTGGCGTCGAGGACCCGGATCAAGACGCTGACCGAGCAGACCCGGGTCGACAACGCGCGGTTCTTCGACGGGGACATCGAGCAGGTGCCGCACCACGTCATCACCCAGGGGATCGGGACGATCCTGGAGGCGCGGCACCTGGTGCTGCTCGCCACCGGTGAGGGCAAGGCGGACGCGGTCGCCGCGACCGTCGAGGGGCCGATCGCGGCCGTCTGCCCGGCCTCGGCACTGCAACTGCACCCGCACGCGACGGTCGTCGTCGACGATGCCGCCGCGTCCAAGCTCAAGCTGGCCGACTACTTCCGGCACACATACGCCAACAAGCCGGAGTGGCAGGGGATTTAGGGGCGCCTTGCATGCCGGGCATGCGTGCGGCGGGCGCCCGTGATGAGGGGCCCGCCGTGCGCTCGCCGGACATACGCAGGTTCCAGAAGCCGGCCGCCCGTCGGTTCCGGAGGCCGACTGCCTCCCCGGTCTAGAGGCCGGCCGCCTCGTCCTCGGTCGGTTCGTCCTGTGCCGTCAGGCCGGCCACCCACAGCGGCATCAGCCAGTGGGCCGCGAGGACGGCGGCGAGGACGGGTGCCGCGTAGACGCGGAGGGCGTCGCCGTCGGCCGCGCCCGCCGTCAGCAGGCCGGCCACGGCCGCGAGCAGCAGGCTGGTCATTGCGCGGTGGGCACGCGCGAGTACCCGCCGGCGCTCGGCCGACTGCCGCTCGTCGAGGGCGCGTTCGCGCAGTTCGAGCAGGCCCCGGGTGGCGCCGTTGATCACGCCTGTCGCCACCATCCAGGGCAGCATCAGCACCGCCGTGGCGATGACGGCCCACATCGGCTCCGCCGAAGAGAGGGAGAAGTACGTGGTCAGGGCCCCGATGGCCACGGTGAGTGCGACATGCGCGGCGACCACCAGCCGGCGACGCGTGGTCGTGGCGTACAGCGGGCGCCCTCGGGGGTCGTTCATCAACCGCAGCATGCTCCGGTCGTAGCGCGTCAGCCGCGTCGTGGTCATGACCGTTTCCTCCCGTAGACCTCGTCCGTGAGCGGCCGGAACGGTTCGAGGGAGAACAGCGCCTCGACCGGCAGTCCGAAGAACTTCGCGATCTTCAGTGCCAGGTCGAGGCTCGGGTTGTACTGCCCCCGCTCGATGTAGCCGATGGTCTGGTAGTGGGCTCCCACTGCCTCGGCCAGGCTCTGGCGCGACACCTTGCGTTCGGCACGCACCATCGCCAACCTGTTGTGCACCTGCTCGCTCATGTATAAGAAGTACTACATTCGGGAGTGGAGCTGCAACCACAGGGCATCGAGCGGGTCGCGGAGAGGATTCAGCCTCGGGGCCTCATGCCCCGGCGATGACCTCCGCCGCCGCACGTCCGCACACGCGGGCCGCGCCGTACGTGGCGATGTGCAGGGCGCCGCGGGGCTTGGCCTGGGGGACGCCCATTTCGACGACGACCGTGTCCGGGCGGGATCGCAGCAGGGTGTCGAGGGCCGTTGCCATCCAGGGGTGGCGGTGTTCGTCGCGGACGACAGCCACGATGCGGCGGCCGGCCGCTGCCTGCAGCGCCTCCAGCCCCGCCTCCTGCCCCGTGTAGCCGGCGGTCTCGGTGCCGGGGAGCAGCCGGGCCAGTTCGGCGGCGACGCCCCAGGGGGTCTCGTCGCCGACGGCGATGTTCGCGACCGGAGTGAAGGCGGCGACGTACGGTGCCTCGGTGAGCGGGGTGAAGCCCTCCGCGCCGGTCGCCCTCAGTGCGCGCCGGGCGGCGACGAGGCCCACGTCCGAACGCGCCTCGCCCTCGGCGCCGGGGACGGTCGCCGTCCAGTGGGCCAGCTCGCGGACCCGTTCCGCCGCGTCCGCCAGCCGTTCCTCGGGGAGTTCGCCGGCGCGGACCGCCGCGACCAGGGCGTCGCGCAGACGTCGTACCGTCTCGTCGTCGGCGAGGCCGCCGCCCACGCAGATCGCGTCGGCGCCGGCCGCGATGGCCAGCACGCTGCCGCGTTCGATGCCGTAGGTGGCGGCGATGGCCTGCATCTCCATGCCGTCGGTGACGATCAGGCCGGTGTAGCCCAGTTCGCCGCGCAGCAGGTCGGTCAGGACGGGGCGGGACAGGGTTGCCGGGTGGTCGGGGTCCAGGGCCGGAACCAGGATGTGCGCGCTCATCATCGCCCTCGTGCCGGCGGCGATCGCCGCGCGGAACGGGGAGAGTTCCCGGTCGGCCAGGACCGCGGCCGCCGCGTCGATGCGGGGCATCGAGTGGTGGGAGTCGACCGCCGTGTCGCCGTGGCCCGGGAAGTGCTTGGTGCAGGCCGCGACGCCGGCCGACTGGAGGCCGGTGACGTAGGCCGCGGTATGCCGGGCGACCAGGGCGGTGTCGGCGCCGAAGGAACGTACGCCGATGACCGGGTTCGAGGGGTTGGAGTTCACGTCGGCCGACGGGGCCCAGTTGAGGTTCACTCCGCAGGCTGCCAGGCGGCGGCCCATCTCGAAGGCCACCTCCCTGGTCAGCTCCACGTCGTCCACCGCGCCCAGGGCGTGGTTGCCGGGGAAGCTGGAACCGGTCCGCACCTCCAGCCTCGTCACATCACCCCCCTCCTCGTCGATCGCGACCAGCACGTCGTCGCGCTCGGCGCGCAACTGGGCCGTCAGGGCGGCCAGTTGCTCGGGCGAGGCGATGTTGCGGCCGAACAGGCCGACGGAGGCGAGGCCCTCGCCGAGGCGGCGCAGCAGCCAGTCGGGGGCGGTGGTGCCGGTGAACCCGGGCTGGAGGACGGTCAGGGCATCGCGCGTCAGAGTGTCGGTGCCGCTGGCGAATGTCGTCATCGGGTGGCGTTATCCCTTCACGGCGCCGGCCGTCAGGCCGCTGACAGCCTTGCGCTGCAGGAAGACGAAGAGGATCAGGATCGGGATGGCGAAGAGGGAGGACGCCGCCATCGTCGCGCCCCAGTCGTTGCCGAAGGCGGTCTGGAAGCTGGACAGCCACAGTGGCAGGGTCTGCGCCTCCGCCTCCTTGTTCAGCACCAGGACCAGGGGGAATTCATTCCATGCGGTGATGAAGCCGAACAGGGACGTGGACATCAGCCCCGGCGCAAGGAGCGGCAGGATGACCTTGCGGAAGGCCTGGGCGCGGCTGCAGCCGTCGACCATCGCGGCCTCCTCCAGCTCCCGGGGCACCGCGGCGACGAAGCCGCGCAGCGTCAGGATGGTGAAGGGCAGGATCATCATCATGTAGAAGACCGTCAGCGGCAGCAGGCTGTTCAGCATCGACGCGTCCCGCACGATCATGTACATCGCGATGATCATGACCTCCCAGGGGGCCATCTGGGCCATCATGAAGCCGATGACGAACCCCCGCCGCCCCTTGAACCGCATCCGGGCGAGGGCGAAGGAGCCGGCCAGCGCGATGATCAGGGAGAGGCCGACCGCGCAGAGCGTGACGATCAGCGAGTTGCTGACGTACGACCAGAAGTGGTCGACGCCGGTCGCCCGCTTGAAGTGCGCGAAGGTGATGTCGGTCGGGAACCACACCGGGTTCTCCGAGATGATGTCGCCGGTCGGCTTGAAGGCCGTGGAGAACATCCAGTACACGGGGAAGACGAAGCCGATGAACAGGACGACGGCCGTGACGTTGGGCCACAGGCGGCCGAAGAGCGAGCGCTTCACAGCTCGTCCTCCTCTTGCTTGAGCACGATCCTGAGGTAGTACGCGGTCAGGCCGAGCAGGATCAGGATGGTCAGGACGGCGATCGCCGCGCCCATGCCGTAGTGCTGGTTGCCGACGCCCTCGATGTAGGCGTAGACGGGCAGGATCTCGGTCAGCCGGTCGGGGCCGCCGCCGTTGATGGTGAAGACCTGCACGAACGCCTTGAAGACCCAGATGATCTCCAGGAAGGTCGTGGCGTAGAGGAAGGGGCGCAGGAACGGCAGCGTCACCGTGGTGAAGCTCTTCCAGGCGCCCGCGCCGTCCAGCGCCGCGGCCTCGTAGAGCTCGCCCGGGATGGTGGTCGTGGCCGCGTAGAGGTTGATCGCGACGAACGGGATCGACATCCAGACGATCAGCAGGGTGACCACGAAGAACGTCGACATCTGACTGCTGGTCCAGCTGTAGTCGGCCATGGAGTGCCAACCCAGCTTGTCCAGCACCCAGTTGACGACACCGAAGCGCTGCGCGAACAGCCACTGGTAAACGGTGCTCGCGGCGACCACTGGCATCGCCCAGGCCAGCACAAGACCGACCAGCAGCGTGACCCGCATCCGCCTGCCGAGGCGGGCGAGCAGCAGGCCGACCAGGGCGCCGATGACCATGATCAGGGCGACGTTGACCGCCGTGAACAGGATCGAGCGCAGGGTGACGCGCCAGAAGTCCTCGCCGGTGAGGACCTCTTTGTAGTTGTCGATGCCGTTCCACTCGGTGACGTGCTGGATCAGCTGCGCCATGTTGAGGTTCTGGAACGACAGCAGGATGTCCTTGACCAGCGGCCAGCCGAGCAGCAGCACGGTGGCCGCGCAGGCCGGCAGCAGCAGGAGGTACGGGGTGAGCGCGCCGAGGCGGGACGCGGCTCGGGGCGGCGGCCCGGCGGAACCGCTCTCGGCTTTCCCGACTGCGTCCACCGGACCGGAAGGCGGCCGTTCGGTCTGCACGGTCATGCTCGCGATCTCTCTTCTCGGCCTGCGTGTCTCGGCCTGCGTAACTCGGCCTGCGTGTCTCGACCTGCGTACGTGGACCCGCGTACGGTCGCCGGGGCGGGGGGGGCGTCACGCGCATCCCCCGCCCCGGCGCGACCGTTTGCCCTTACTGCTTCTGCGCCAGACGCTTGTTGAACTCGTCCTCGACCTGCTTGGCCGCCTCGGCCGGCGACTTACCGTTCAGCACGGCGGTCATGTACGTCTTGACCGGGTTGGGCGCGTTCTCCACGGCCGCCCACTCCGGGATCAGCGGCGTGGTGCCACCGCCCGCGGCGGCCGGCGCGGCGGCCTCGGCGACGGCGTTGCCCTTCAGGTTGGTCTGCAGCGCCTCCTTGTTCGGGATGACGCCGTTCTGCTTGGCGAGCTCGCCCTCGTACTGGTCGGACAGCGCGATCTTCAGGAACTCCTTGGCGAGCTCCTGCTTCTTGCTGCCCGCGGCGACGGCGAGGTTGGAGCCGCCCAGGAAGACACCCTCGGGCTTGTCGGCCGTGGCACCGGGGATGGTGAAGTAGCCGATGTCCTGCTCGATCTTCTTGTTGGCCGCGATCGCCGTACCGGCCTCCCAGCCCATGCCGATGAAGGCGCCGACGTTGCCCTTGGCGAAGACCTCGGCCTGCTGCGGGGTCGCCTCGTCCTTGTCCTTGGGGGCCTTGGACAGGGCCTGGAACTTCTTGTACGTCTCCATGGCGGCGGCGACCTTGGGGTCGTCGAGGTTGGAGACGTACTTATCGCCGTCCTTCTTCACCAGCTCGGCGCCCTCACCGATGGTCAGGCCGACGAAGTGGTACCAGTTCTGGCCCGGCAGGTAGATGGGCTCGGCGTCGGTCTTCTCGCCGATCTGCTTGAGGTCGGCGTAGAACTCGTCGCGGGTCTTGGGGATGTCCTTGATGCCGGCGTCCGCCCAGACCTTCTTGTTGTAGAGGACGACGCGGTTGGCGAAGTACCATGGGGCGGCGTACTGCTTGCCGTCGTAGATGGACGACTCGTTGAGAGACTCGGCCCAGTCGGCGCCGATCTCTGTCTTGAGGTCGGCGAGGTCGGCGAGGCCGCCGGTCTTGGCGTAGGCCGGGGTCTGGGTGTTGCCGATCTCGAAGACGTCCGGCGGGTTCTCCTCCGACAGGGCGGTGGTCAGCTTCTGCTGGATGCCGTTCCACTGCTGGATCTCGAACTTGACCTTGGCCTTGGTCTTCTTCTCGAAGGCGGCCTGGACGTCCTTCTGCCACTGGTCCGGGGACGAGCCGTCCATCACCCACACCGTGAGCGTCTCGCCCGCGTAGCCGTCGGCCCCTGCCTTGTCCCCGCCGTCGCCGTTGTCGCCCCCGCACGCCGCCAGGGAGATCATCATGCCCGCGACACCGATCGCGGATATCAGCTTGCGCTTCACGCCACCCTCCTCAGGGATGCCACAAACCCCCCTGCCTCCCCGCACGAGCGTTGGGCCGGGACCTGGACCAATGGTGTAGACCAGTACGGGGAGCTTGGACCAGACCAGAAAGCGTGTCAAGGGGCACGGAAAGGGGCCTGACCAGCCGTTATGCGACCTACATATGAAGGAACCTTTAAGTAAGAAGCCAGCGAAAACACCGCCGCCGGAGTACTCTCGTCCGCTAGACCAGTTGGCACTGTGGACTAGACCAAAAGAGGCGGCGACGGGTATATAGAAGGGATCACGATGTGACCCGCATCCGGAGCCGGGAAGGCGAAGCATGAGCACCGACGTCAGCAGTGCGGAGAACGAGAACGGCGCCACCGTCCGTACCGCCCGCGTGCCCAAGTACTACCGCCTGAAGAAGCACCTTCTCGACATGACGGAGACCCAGGCGCCCGGCACCCCGGTACCGCCCGAGCGCACGCTGGCCGCCGAGTTCGACACCTCCCGCACGACCGTGCGCCAGGCCCTGCAGGAGCTGGTCGTCGAGGGACGCCTGGAGCGCATCCAGGGCAAGGGCACGTTCGTCGCCAAGCCGAAGGTCTCGCAGGCCCTGCAACTCACCTCGTACACCGAGGACATGCGCGCCCAGGGCCTGGAGCCGACCTCCCAGCTGCTGGACATCGGCTACATCACCGCCGACGACCGCCTCGCCGACCTCCTCGACATAACGGCCGGCGGCCGGGTGCTGCGCATCGAGCGGCTGCGCATGGCGAACGGCGAGCCGATGGCCATCGAGACGACCCACCTGAGCGCGAAGCGCTTCCCGGCCCTGCGCAGGTCCCTGGTCAAGTACACCTCCCTCTACACCGCACTCGCCGAGGTCTACGACGTCCATCTCGCCGAGGCCGAGGAGACGATCGAGACCTCCCTGGCCACCCCGCGCGAGGCCGGCCTGCTCGGCACGGACGTGGGCCTGCCGATGCTGATGCTGTCCCGGCACTCGCTGGACCGGGACGGGCAGCCGGTGGAGTGGGTGCGGTCCGTTTACCGCGGGGACCGCTACAAGTTCGTGGCGAGGCTCAAGCGGCCTCAGGACTGAGCCCGCCCGGGAAGGTGAAGGGACAACACGTGAAGGGACAACAACTCCCGCACGCGGTGTAGCGCGTCTCCTCAACCTGCTCTACGTTCCTCCCGTCGCCGCATGGACGGGAGGGCCACCCGGTGCGTACCGCGAACGTCCGAACCATCGTCGTCTGGAGCCTCGTTGCACTGGTCGGTGCGTCGGGGTGGACCGTACTCGCACTCTCCCGCGGCGAGGAGGTCTCTGCCGCCTGGATGGTCGCCGCCGCCCTCGGCTCGTACGCCATCGCGTACCGCTTCTACGCCAAGTTCATCGCGTACAAGGTCCTCAAGGTCGACCGGACCAGGGCCACCCCGGCCGAACGCCTCAACAACGGCATCGACTTCCACCCCACCGACCGCCGAGTCCTCCTCGGCCACCACTTCGCGGCGATCGCCGGCGCCGGGCCGCTCGTCGGCCCGGTCCTGGCCGCGCAGATGGGGTATCTCCCCGGCACCATCTGGATCATCGTCGGCGTCATCTTCGCGGGCGCGGTCCAGGACATGGTGGTGCTGTTCTTCTCCACCCGCCGCAACGGGCGTTCGCTCGGCCAGATGGCGCGCGAGGAGATCGGCCCGTTCGGCGGCGCGGCCGCGCTGCTGGCGACCTTCGTCATCATGATCATCCTGCTCGGCGTGCTGGCCCTGGTGATCGTCAACGCCCTCGCGCAGTCCCCTTGGGGCACCTTCTCCATCGCGATGACGATTCCGATCGCCCTGTTGATGGGCTTCTACCTGCGGGTGCTACGCCCCGGCCGGGTCGCCGAGGTCTCGCTGATCGGCGTCGCATTGCTGCTGTTCGCGTTGATCGCGGGCCGCTGGGTGGCCGAGTCGTCGTGGGCCGACACCTTCACGCTCGCGCCTTCGACGCTGGTCGTCTGGATGGTGGCGTACGGCTTCATCGCCTCGATCCTGCCGGTGTGGATGCTGCTGGCGCCGCGCGACTACCTGTCGACCTTCATGAAGATCGGCACGATCTTCCTGCTCGCCCTCGGCGTCGTCATCGCCCTGCCGACGCTGAAGATGGACGCGGTGACGGACTTCGCCTCGCGCGGGGACGGCCCGGTCTTCGCGGGGTCGCTCTTCCCCTTCGTCTTCATCACCATCGCCTGCGGCGCACTGTCCGGCTTCCACGCGCTCATCTCGTCGGGTACGACCCCGAAGATGATCCAGAAGGAGACGCAGGTCCGGATGATCGGGTACGGCTCCATGCTGATGGAGTCGTCGGTCGCCGTGATGGCGCTGGTGGCGGCGAGCATCATCGACCCGGGCCTGTACTTCGCGATGAACGCGCCCGCGGGAGTCATCGGCGACACGGTGCAGAACGCCTCGCAGGTCGTGGGGAGTTGGGGCTACCAGATCTCCCCGGAGGCGCTCGCCCGGGCGGCGGAGAACGTCGAGGAATCGAGCCTGCTCTCCCGTACGGGCGGCGCGCCCACGCTTGCCATCGGCGTCTCGGAGATCTTCTCCGAGGTCACGGGCGGTGGCCTGCGGGCCTTCTGGTATCACTTCGCGATCATGTTCGAGGCGCTGTTCATCCTGACCGCCCTGGACGCCGGCACCCGCGTGGGCCGCTTCATGCTCCAGGACATGCTGGGCAACGTCTACCGGCCCTTCAGGAACATCAGCTGGAAGCCCGGTCTGGTCATCACCAGCGCGGTGGTGTGCGGCCTGTGGGGCTACTTCCTGTGGGTGGGCGTCCACGAGCCCCTCGGCGGCATCAACCAGCTCTTCCCGATCTTCGGCATCTCGAACCAGCTGCTCGCGGCGGTCGCCCTCGCCGTCTGCACGACCCTGCTGGTGAAGTCGGGGCGCCTCAAGTGGGCCTGGATCACCGGGGTTCCGCTCGCCTGGGACGCCACGGTGACGCTGACCGCCAGTTGGCAGAAGGTCTTCTCCAGTGACCCGAAGGTCGGCTTCTTCAAGCAGCGCCAGGTGTTCCAGGACGCCATCGACCGCGGGGAGGTCCTGCCGCCCGCCAAGAGCATGGACGACATGCACACCGTGGTCACCAACTCCACGGTGGACGGTGTCCTCACAGCGGTCCTGGCTCTCCTGATCGTCATCGTGATCGTCGACGCCACCCGCGTCTGCGTCCGGCACGTCCGCCGCCCCGCGCTGTCCACGCTCAGCGAGGCGCCGTACGTCGAGTCGAAGATCACGGCGCCGGCGGGGCTGTTCCCGACCAAGGAGGAGAAGGAGGAGGAACGCCGTGCGGTCGCTGAGGCGAGCAGTCAGTCTTCGGCGGGTATTCAGTAGCGTGCGCTGGTACGTGCGTGAGCTGACCGACGAGTCGGCATACGACCGTTACGTCACCCACGTACGGCATGAGCACCCGGACGCGGAGGTACCCTCCCGGCGCGAATTCGAGCGGATGCGGACGGACCGTCAGGAAGCAGATCCACGCCAGGGGTTCCGCTGCTGCTGAGCGCCCGGTTGGCGTGCACACCAATCCTCCACATCCGATATGCGGACAGGGTCTTCCGCTGTCGTTGCACCGTCACCTAGATTGCCCGGGCGTTTCTCAGGTGATCAGTGAGGGGACGGAGCCGTCAGATGTCAGATGCCCCAGAGGTGAACAGAGAGCCGGTGGTGACGCCCATACGGGTCGTCATCGGACTCTGCCTCGTTGCGCCCTTCGTGGCGATGCTGTGGGTCGGTTCGTACGCAAAGACCGATCCGGCGTTCGCCGGCATCCCGTTCTTCTACTGGTACCAGATGCTGTGGGTCCTGCTCTCCACGCTGCTGACCATGGTG
This sequence comes from Streptomyces sp. R11, assembly GCF_041051905.1. Lineage (NCBI taxonomy): Bacteria > Bacillati > Actinomycetota > Actinomycetes > Kitasatosporales > Streptomycetaceae > Streptomyces > Streptomyces sp. R11. Next base: position 6,089,789 of record NZ_CP163432.1, on the reverse strand, counting down.
GCGTACAAGTTGTGGCAGCGTGACCAGCGCGGCCGCGCCGCCCAGAAGGGCGGTGCGTCGGAATGAACGACGGCGTGAACGGCGTCGCACTCGGCGTCTTCATCTTCTTCTTCCTGGCCGTCACGGTCATGGGCTTCCTGGCCGCGCGCTGGCGCAAGGCCGAGAACGAGAACAGCCTCGACGAATGGGGGCTGGGCGGCCGGTCGTTCGGCACCTGGGTCACCTGGTTCCTGCTCGGCGGCGACCTGTACACGGCATACACCTTCGTCGCCGTCCCCGCGGCGATCTACGCGGCGGGCGCGGCCGGCTTCTTCGCCGTGCCGTACACGATCCTCGTCTACCCCCTGATCTTCACGTTCCTGCCCCGCCTGTGGTCGGTCTCCCACAAGCACGGCTATGTGACGACCTCGGACTTCGTGCGCGGCCGCTTCGGCTCGAAGAGCCTGTCGCTGGCGGTGGCCGTCACCGGCATCCTGGCGACGATGCCGTACATCGCGCTCCAGCTCGTCGGCATCCAGGCCGTGCTGGACGTGATGGGCGTCGGCGGCGGCGAGAACACGAACTGGTTCATCAAGGACCTGCCGCTGCTCATCGCGTTCGGTGTGCTGGCCGCGTACACCTACTCCTCGGGCCTGCGCGCGCCCGCGCTGATCGCGTTCGTGAAGGACACGCTGATCTACATCGTCATCGCGGTGGCGATCATCTACATCCCGATCAAGCTCGGCGGCTTCGACGAGATCTTCGCCAAGGCGGGCGAGGCGTACAGCCAGACCAACCCGGCCACGGGCGCGCCGCGCGGTGCGCTGGTCCCGGGCGAGGCGGGGCAGTGGACGTACGCCACGCTGGCGCTGGGCTCCGCCCTCGCACTGTTCATGTACCCGCACTCGATCACCGCGACGCTGTCCTCGCGCAGCCGTGAGGTGATCCGCCGCAACACCACGATCCTGCCGCTGTACTCCCTGATGCTGGGCCTCCTGGCGCTGCTGGGCTTCATGGCGATCGCGGCCGGCATCAAGGTGCAGAACGGCCAGCTGGCCATCCCGCAGCTGTTCGAGACCATGTTCCCGTCCTGGTTCGCGGGCGTGGCCTTCGCGGCGATCGGCATCGGCGCGCTGGTGCCGGCGGCGATCATGTCGATCGCGGCTGCGAACCTCTTCACCCGCAACATCTACAAGGACTTCATCAAGCCGGACGCGACGCCCGCGCAGGAGACCAAGGTCTCCAAGATCGTGTCCCTGCTGGTGAAGGTGGGCGCGCTGGTGTTCGTCCTGACGATGGACAAGACGGTCGCGATCAACTTCCAGCTGCTGGGCGGCATCTGGATCCTGCAGACCTTCCCGGCCCTGGTCGGCGGCCTGTTCACGCGCTGGTTCCACCGCTGGGCCCTGCTGGCCGGCTGGGCGGTCGGCATGATCTACGGCACGGTCGCCGCCTACGGCGTCGCCTCCCCGACCCAGAAGCACTTCGGCGGCTCGGCGAAGGAGATCCCGGGCATCGGTGAGATCGGCTACATCGGCCTCACCGCATTCGTGCTGAACGTGGTGGTCACGGTCGTCCTGACCTTCGTCCTGAAGGCCGCGAAGGCCCCGGAGGGCATCGACGAGACGAAGCCGGAGGACTACACGGCCGACGCCGGCGACCCCGGAGTCCAGGTCGAACTGCCCCCGGCGACGGCGGGCACGAGCCACTGACGCGGGATTCACCCGCACGATGGCCGGGCGTACCGCACTAGTTGCGGGTACGCCCGGCCATTTGCTGCCAGAAGCCGTCGAGTTCCCGCACGCGCATGCTGACCCAGCGCGGCGTCTTCCTGCGCAGCCCCCGGGGCAGATGCCGGCGTACCCGGCCCGGCAGCAGGGCCTGCTGCTGGCGGCAGAACGGCTCCCGGATCTCCCCGCGCGGCACACAGCCACGGGGCGGGTAGGGGCAGAGCTGGAACTTGCAGTCGGGCGGACAGGTCGTACCCGGTGTGGGCGGGTCCGCCATGCCGGCCCGCAGGTCGGGCCGCAGCGGGCGGCGATCGCTGCGGATGCACGGCGGAAGTGACGACGTCCCCGGCTGCTCCGCGCGGATCATCCGCTCCTCGACCTCGTCCGGATGCCCGTCCCGTTCGATGAGGTTCAGCATCACCAGCACGTCGGCGACCAGACACTGGGCGCGCGCGTCCAGGGTGCTCCAACCGACCGAGGGCGGGATCCACAGGTTGTGCTTGCGGTACGTCTCGGGGTTGCCGATGCACGCGCCGATGTTGTCGGCTACGCCCTTCTCGTCGATCCAGAGGAACCGCTCGGGTTGCCCGGTCTCCAGCGCGAGGGCCACCAGGTCCCCCGCCTCGGCGACGAAAGGATGCAGGGACCGCCGGGGCGGGGCACCGTTCGCCTCGGGATGCCCGGGTGCCCGGTTCACCGTGCCGGCCATCGACAGCCAGCGCTCCACCGTCTGTACGGCGCTCGCCCCGCCCAGCGCCCGGGGCGGCTCGCGCCCGCCGTCGTGCCCGTCCTTCCCCGGCATCGCGTGCGCCTCGCGCTCATGGACGCCGACACTGTCGGGAAGCTTCCACAGGCACAGCGCCTGGAGCAGCATGACCTGCGCGTACCAGCACCGGGACTGCTGGAGCACGGTCTCCGCCTGCCGGATCAGGTCGGCGCGACCGCCCTGGTAGGCCCGCGGGTGCCGGATCCGGCGGTTGGCCGCGTACTTGAAGCCCTGGGCCAGCGCGGCCTCCAGGGCGAGCGGCAGGTCGGGGGCGCCGCCGGTGGCCTTCGGGTCCAAATGGCGCAGCCACCTGGTGAGGCGTTCGAGGGCCTCGTCACGGTGCGCCTCGTCGACGGAGCCCAGCAGCATGGGGATCATCCAGGCGCGCATCACGAACTCCCGGAACAGATCGACCCGTTTCCTGCGGTACTCCTGGTTGAGCGTGCGCCGGTCCTGCTGGAGCCGGCCGATGCGCTCGGTCCTGGCCCGTGAGGGCACGCCCGCGGCCCGCGCCCGCGCCATGCGCTCGGCCCACTGCTCGTACTCACCGCGTTTCCAGGCCTTCAGCTCGCCGAGCCGCTCGTTGTACTCCTGCACGGGGTCGGTGTTCAGCCCGATCCGCCCCCGGATCACGGCGAACGCCGCGTTGCCGCCGGTGCCGAACTCCTGGGCGACGGCCAGGCGTATCGAGTAGGTGGGTTCCTTCACACCGATCTGGACGAGGTGTTCGTAGAGCGGGGTGGTGTCGATCCGGTCGGCCACGCTCCGCAGGGCGGCTCCGAGTTGCCTGAGCAACCTCAGTTTGGCGTCTTCGAGGCTGCGCCGGTCGCCCTTGAAACCGGCCCACGTCCTGCGCACTTCGCTCAGGATGTCGCCCAGCAGCCGCGGATCGTCCTCCACGCTCTCGATCTCCACGGCGGCCGCGTAGAGATCGAGCGCCTTCGGATCGTCCGTGCGGCGTTCCGCGGCCCTGCAGAGCCGGTGGGCCAGCGTGTGCCCGCGCACCCGTGACCTGCGGAGCCGCTCCTCGACCTCCTTCGTCACCTCGGCCCGTACGCCCTCCCGGCGGGCCCTGACCCGCGCCGCCCGGCGGCGCGACAACAGCACCAGGGCCATGAGCAGTTCGCGGCTGGGCCCGGGCGGCTGGAGCACCTGCTCGACGAGCTCGCCGGCGCCCCGCTCGCCCAGCTGCCGCAGCACGCGGTAGCCGAAGTAGGCCTGGATGATGCTGTGCGGGAAACGGACCTTGCGCTCGAAGCCCTCCACCAGTCCGAGCTTGTCCGCGTTGCGCGCGATCCGGGCGAGGGCGGCGCGGCACTGGTCCATGTTGCCCCCGCGCAACCGCCTCCTCTCGTCCGGGCCGATCCGCCGGCACAGCACGTCCCAGATCTGCTGCCGGTGCCACTCGGAGAAGACGTTCCCGCGCCTGCCGTACCGGTCGAAGGCGCGTCCGCCGGTCCACAGGTGCTCGGCGCGGGCCTGCGCGCGCCGCATCGGACCGGGGTGGACGTCCGAGTCGAGCAGTTCCCCGAGGCCGACCTCCAGCTTGTCCTGGAGCAGCCCCACGCAGGCCAGGGCGGAGACCACTTCCAGGGCGTCGCGGCGTTCCTGCCGGCTCAGCGCGACGTCCCGGCGCAGCCTGCCCTGGCACAGCGCCTCGTCCCAGGTCTCCAGCAGCCACAACCGCAGCGTGCCGCGGTCGCGGCTGCGGGTGTTCATGTGCTGCGGGTCGTTGTCCGGCCGGTCGTGCTCCAGGGCGCCGTGGCGGTGCAGTTCGCGGGCGATCTGGAGGTAGACGGGCGACTCGGTCACCTCCGCGGTCTCCACGATCCAGTCGACACGGCGTTCGTCCGTCTCCGGGACGCGTGCCTGGACGAACCGCAACGCCTCCTCCTCGCTGAGCGGTTCCAGCTCCACGATCGCGGCCGGGGTGCTCTCCAGGGGGCTGTGCGGACGGGAGGCGATGACGAGGGGCAGCTTCTCCTCGTAGGCGCGCTCGATGGCTCGCCGGATGATGTTGTCCCGGTTCTGTCCGATGCCGTCGCCGAGGAGAGCCTCCTCCAGTCCGTCGGCGATGACGACGGGTTTGTCGTCGGCGAGCAGTTGCTGCCAGACCCGCTCGGTCTTGGTGCGCGCGAGGATGCCCCGGGGTGCCTCGTCGATGAAGCGCTGCTTGGCCATGCGTTCGAAGTTCAGGTCGGTGCCGCCGTTCGCGTCCCGCAGCCGGATCGGCACCGGTACGGCGTTCTGCTCCGCCAGCAGCTCGGTGAGCCGTACCAGGACGGCCGTCTTGCCCACGCCGACACCGCCGACCAGCAGATACGGACGGCGCGTGTCGCGCTCGCGCAGCCGTTCGGCGATGACCTGGGCGATCTCCTCCCTGCCCACGATCTCGGTGGCGTCCGGGCCGGCGGTGAGCACCAGTCGGTGGGGGTCGTCCCGTGCCTTGGCGAGATAGCGCCGCTTGGTCCACCGGTACCACCAGAACAGAAAGAGGGTGGCGGCGAGCGACGCGGCGAGCACCGGGCCGAGGAAGCGCAGGACGGTCTCGAATCCATGATTGCCCTGCCGCCACTTCTCGAAGCTGGTCGTGTTGCTCGAGATCAGGATGTACAGGCCCTCCACCACCCACGCGAGCAAGGCGAGAGCGGCCACCGTCCAGATGGCCCGGGTGACGTTGGTGTAGGTGAACCACCGGCGCCACTTCCTGGGGCGGGTGGTGCCGCCGCGAGCCTCAAGGCGGATCGTCAGCCGGTGCCAATGGGCCACGAACCCCTGCCAGACCCAGGTGCCCGCCCGTCTCGGAGCCAGCGTCGCCATCGGCGCGTTGCGCGGTCGCTTCTTGCCGGGCGGGCGACGGACGACCCTCGTCATCGTTCGTCTCCTTCCGAGAAGGACTCTCGAAACGGAGCGACCGCGGGGCGCCGACACCTATCTCCATGGAAGCACTCCCGGAACTCCCCGCAACCCGGCGGCCCTCGGCGAAAATCCCCAGCCGCCCCCAGGGGTCGGCCCGGCAGACTCGGCCGCATGGACATCCTGATCCGGCAAGCGAAACCCCACGAGTACGCGGCCCTCGGCGAGATCACCGCCCAGGCCTACCTCCAGGACGGCCTCCTCGACTTCGGGGAGAGTGACGAATACCTCGGTGAACTCAAGGACGTGGCCAAGCGCGCGGCCGCCGCCGAGGTACTGGTGGCTGTCGAGAACGGCTTGCTGCTGGGCGGGGTGACCTTCGTCCCGGCCGGTGGCCCCATGGCCGACATAGCCCGCCCGGGAGAGGCCGAGATCCGGATGCTCGCCGTTGACCACACGGCCCGCGGGAGCGGCGTCGGCGAGGCGCTCGTGCGCGCCTGTGGCGACCTCGCCCGCGCCACGGAGGGCTGCGTACGCATCGTCCTGTCGACCCAGCGCACCATGCACGGCGCCCACCGGATCTACGAACGACTGGGCTTCGTCCGCATGCCCGAGCGGGACTGGAGCCCGATCCAGCACCTTGCCGACATCACTCTCCTCACCTACAAGTTGACGCTCTGAAACCAGCACGACACAACATCTGGGGGTGGCGTGGCGGGTGAGCACAAGATGTATGCTCATGCTCGCTGTCGCCGCAGGGGAATCCGGTGCGAATCCGGAACTGTCCCGCAACGGTGTACTTGTGCATGTCTGTTCCCAGGATCGGCGTGCGCAGGAGTCAGTCCGAGGACCTGCCGACAGCGCGCCCGGCCACCCGGCCGGTGCGCCCGACGTCCGGGCCTCGTGGAATGGGCCGGTGGACGCGACGCCGTGTGCGCTCGTGTGCTGCCCCCTGCCCTCGCCGAGGCCCCCGTGCCGAGCGAGGGAGAGCCCCCACGTGACCATCGCGCCAGCAGACCCGGCCTCAGCCGTTCCGACCGTCCCGACGGACGAGGACGCTCCGGGAACCGCCTTGCTGCGGACCCTGACCGAGCTGACCGCCGACCTCCCCGATGCCGACCCCGGCCGGGTCGCCGCCGCCGCGCTGCGCGGCCGGTCCGCGTTCGCGGACGAGGCGGAGCTGCGCGAGCTGGCCACCGAGGCGGCGGCCGGCCTGATCTCCGAGGACCCCGCCTACAGCAGGCTCGCCGCCCGGCTGCTGACCCTCTCCATCGCCGCCGAGGCCGCCTCGCAGGGCGTCACGTCCTTCACCGGGTCGGTCGCGACCGGGCACCGTGAGGGCCTCATCGCCGACCGGACCGCCGAGTTCGTGCGCCTGCACGCGGCCCGCCTCGACGCCCTGGTCGACACGGACGGCGACGACCGCTTCGGCTACTTCGGCCTGCGCACCCTGCACAGCCGGTACCTCCTGCGTCACCCCATCACCCGCAAGGTCGTCGAGACGCCCCAGCACTTCATGCTGCGCGTCGCCGCGGGTCTCGCCGAGGACGACACCGCCCGGTCGGTGGACGAAGTCGCCGCGCTCTACGGGCTCATGAGCCGCCTCGACTACCTCCCCTCCTCCCCCACCCTCTTCAACTCCGGTACCCGGCACCCCCAGATGTCGTCCTGCTACCTCCTCGACTCCCCCAAGGACGAGCTGGACTCCATCTACGACCGCTACCACCAGGTCGCCCGCCTCTCCAAGCACGCCGGCGGCATCGGGCTTTCGTACTCCCGTATCCGCTCCCGGGGTTCGCTGATCCGCGGCACCAACGGCCACTCCAACGGCATCGTCCCGTTCCTGAAGACCCTCGACGCCTCGGTCGCCGCGGTGAACCAGGGCGGCCGGCGCAAGGGTGCCGCCGCGGTGTACCTGGAGACCTGGCACTCCGACATCGAGGAGTTCCTGGAGCTGCGCGACAACACCGGTGAGGACGCCCGCCGTACACATAACCTGAACCTCGCGCACTGGGTCCCGGACGAGTTCATGCGCCGGGTCAACGCCGACGAGCCGTGGTCGCTGTTCTCACCGTCGGACGTGCCGGATCTCGTCGACCTGTGGGGCGAGGAGTTCGATGCCGCGTACCGCAAGGCGGAGGCGGCCGGGCTCGCGAAGAAGACCATCCCCGCCCGTGACCTGTACGGCCGCATGATGCGCACCCTCGCGCAGACCGGCAACGGTTGGATGACCTTCAAGGATGCCGCCAACCGCACCGCCAACCAGACGGCCCTGCCGGGCCATGTCGTCCACTCCTCCAACCTCTGCACGGAGATCCTGGAGGTCACGGACGACGGGGAGACGGCGGTCTGCAACCTGGGGTCGGTCAACCTGGGCGCCTTCGTGAACACGATGACCGGCGACATCGACTGGGAGCGGCTCGACGCCACCGTCCGCACGGCCGTCACGTTCCTCGACCGGGTCGTCGACATCAACTTCTACCCGACCGAGCAGGCGGGCCGTTCGAACGCGAAATGGCGGCCGGTCGGACTCGGGGCGATGGGCCTGCAGGACGTCTTCTTCAAGCTGCGCCTGCCCTTCGACTCGGCCGAGGCGAAAGCCCTGTCGACCCGGATCGCCGAGCGCATCATGCTCGCCGCCTACGAGGCCTCCGCCGACCTCGCCGAGCGCAACGGCCCGCTGCCGGCCTGGGAGAAGACCCGTACCGCCCGGGGTGTCCTGCACCCCGATCACTACGGCGTCGAGCTGACCTGGCCGGAGCGCTGGGCGGTCCTGCGCAGCCGTATCGCCACGACCGGCATGCGCAACTCCCTGCTCCTCGCCATCGCGCCCACCGCGACCATCGCGTCGATCGCCGGTGTATACGAGTGCATCGAGCCGCAGGTCTCCAACCTGTTCAAGCGCGAGACGCTCTCCGGAGAGTTCCTCCAGGTCAACTCCTACCTGGTCAACGAGCTCAAGGAGCTCGGCGTCTGGGACGCCCGCACCCGTGAGGCGCTGCGCGAGGCGAACGGCTCGGTGCAGGAGTTCGCCTGGATCCCCGAGGACGTACGGCGGCTCTACCGCACGGCGTGGGAGATCCCGCAGCGCGGCCTGATCGACATGGCGGCGGCGCGGACCCCGTTCCTCGACCAGGCCCAGTCCCTGAACCTGTTCCTGGAGACGCCGACCATCGGCAAGCTCTCCTCGATGTACGCGTACGCCTGGAAATCGGGCCTGAAGACGACGTACTACCTGCGCTCGCGCCCGGCGACCCGCATCGCCCGCGCCGCCCAGGGTCAGGCCGCCCAGCCCGAGAAGACCATCCCCGTCCAGCAGGTCGCCGAGCCCGACGCCGTCGCCTGCTCCCTGGAAAACCCCGAGTCCTGCGAGGCCTGCCAGTAATGACTACCCGTAACGCCAACCTGCTCGACCCGGGCTTCGAACTGACCCTGCGCCCCATGCGCTACCCGGACTTCTACGAGCGCTACCGGGACGCGATCAAGAACACCTGGACCGTCGAGGAGGTCGACCTCCACTCGGACGTCGCCGACCTGGCGAAGCTGTCCGAGGGCGAGCAGCACATGATCGGCCGGCTGGTCGCGTTCTTCGCGACGGGCGACTCGATCGTGGCGAACAACCTGGTGCTCACGCTCTACAAGCACATCAACTCCCCCGAGGCGCGCCTGTACCTGAGCAGGCAGCTCTTCGAGGAGGCCGTGCACGTCCAGTTCTACTTGACGCTGCTCGACACCTATCTCCCCGACCCTGAGGACAGGGCGGCGGCCTTCGACGCCGTCGAGAACATCCCGTCCATCCGCGAGAAGGCCGAGTTCTGCTTCAAGTGGATCAACGAGGTCGAGAAGCTGGACCGCCTGGAGACCAAGGCCGACCGGCGTCGCTTCCTGCTCAACCTGATCTGCTTCGCCGCGTGCATCGAGGGCCTGTTCTTCTACGGCGCCTTCGCGTACGTCTACTGGTTCCGCAGCCGGGGCCTGCTGCACGGCCTCGCCACCGGCACCAACTGGGTGTTCCGCGACGAGACGATGCACATGAGCTTCGCCTTCGACGTCGTCGACACCGTCCGCAAGGAGGAACCGGAGCTGTTCGACGACCAGCTCGAGCAGGAGGTCACCGACATGCTGAGGGAGGCCGTCGAGGCCGAGCTGCAGTTCGCGCGCGACCTGTGTGGTGACGGCCTCCCGGGGATGAACACCGACTCGATGCGGCAGTACCTGGAGTGTGTCGCCGATCAGCGCCTGACGCGTCTCGGCTTCGCTCCGGTGTACGGCTCCGAGAACCCCTTCTCCTTCATGGAGCTGCAGGGCGTTCAGGAGTTGACCAACTTCTTCGAGCGGCGGCCCTCGGCGTACCAGGTGGCGGTGGAGGGCACCGTCGACCTGGACGAGGACTTCTGAGCCTCGGTCCTGTCGTGTTCCTGGGCCTCCCTGATCTGACGGTCGATGCGCCGGTCGCGCGCCGCGCCGATCAGTGACGGGAGGGCCAGGAGGACGAACATCCCGAGGACGACGATCATGGCGAGCAGTGTCTGTGTCTGTTCTGCAGTCATGTCACCACTGTCGCTCCGTACACTCCTTACGAACAGTGGCAGGACTGCCGTAGAACCTCGATTTACTGCCAGCAACGAGGCACAATTGCAGCATGCTGAAAAACGTCGCCGCCGTCCTCCTCGACGGTGTACATCTCTTTGAAATGGGCGTCGTCTGCGAGGTGTTCGGCATCGACCGCAGCGACGAGGGGCTGCCGACCTACGATTTCGCGGTCGTCTCGGCGGAGGGGCCGACGCTGGGCACCCACGTCGGCGGACTCACCGTCTCCACGCCGTACGGCCTGGAGCGGCTGGAGGAGGCCGACCTGATCGCGGTGCCGGCCGGCAGCGAGTACGTCACCCGCGACTATCCGCCCGCACTGCTGGACGCCCTGGTCAGGGCCGTCGACCGGGGCGCCCGGGTGCTCAGCGTGTGCTCCGGCGTCTTCGTGCTGGGTGCCGCGGGACTGCTCGACGGGCGGCGGTGCAGTGCGCACTGGAAGCACGCCGGGGAGCTGTCCCTACGGCATCCGGGGGCGATCGTCGAATCCGACGTGCTGTACGTCGACGAGGGGCCGGTGGTCACCAGCGCCGGCACCGCCGCCGGCATCGACGCCTGTCTGCACATCGTGCGCCAGGAGCAGGGGCCCGAGGTCGCCAACAAGATCGCCCGGCGCATGGTGGTGCCGCCGCACCGGGACGGCGGGCAGGCCCAGTACATCGAGCGCCCGCTGCCCCGCTCCCACTGCGACACGGTCGGCGAGGTGCTGGCCTGGATGGAACAGCACCTCGACGAGGACGTCACCGTCGAGCAGCTCGCCGAACGTGCGCTGATGTCCCCGCGCACCTTCGCCCGCCGCTTCCAGCAGGAGACCGGCACCACCCCCTACCGCTGGATCCTGCGCCAACGCGTGCTGCTGGCGCAGGAGTTGCTGGAGGCGACGGACGAGACGGTGGACGCGATCGCGAGTCGAACAGGGTTCGGAACTGCGGCCGCGCTGCGCCACCAGTTCGTACGCGCCCTGGGGACGACCCCGAACGCCTACCGAAGGACGTTCCAGGGGCCGAACGCGGCGTGAGCCGTCCCAGGCGGCACCGGTCCCGGCGGCACTAGTCCCTCGGCACCGGCCTCAGCAGCAGCTTGTGCGGACGGAGCGTGATGCCCACTCGGGTCGCGTCGTTCGAACCGGACACCTGCTCGAAGCGGTACTTGGTGGCCAGCGCCGCCGTGATCAGCGTCAGCTGCGCCATCGAGAAGTGATCGCTCGGGCACTTGCGGTTGCCCACGCTGAACGGGCTCATGGCGTACTTCGGCACGTCCTTGACGCGGTCCGGAAGCCAGCGGTCCGGGTCGAACTCGAGGTTGTCCGCATACGACTTCGCGTCGCGCTGTATCGCGTAGGGGCTGTAGATGATGTCGGCCCCGGCCGGAATGCGATAGCCACCAAGTGACGTATCGGTCACCGCCCGTCGCGTCAGAATCCAGACCGCGGGGCGCAAACGCATCGCCTCCACGACGACATTGTTCGTGTGCCTGAGGCTGCGGACGTCCCCGAATGCCACGGGCCGCCCGCCGGTGACGGATTCGACCTCCGCGCACACCTTGTCGGCGTGTTCCGGATGTTCCGCGAGCACATGCAGGAGCCACATGATCGTGGAGGCCACGGTTTCGCTGCCGGGCGTGACAATCGCGACGACCTGGTCGTGGATCTCCTGTTCCCCGATGGGGTCGCCATTCTCGTCCTTCGCCTCCAGCAATGCCGTCAGCAAATCGTCCGGCTTTTGACCGGATGCCCGGCGTTCGGCGACGATCTCGTCGACCAGGAGATGCAAATCGGCCAGGGCACGGTTGAATTCGCGGTTGGGCGGGAGAGGCAGCTTGTACAGCGGCCCGAGCGGGATCACCATCCGCCGGTACATGCCCCGGAAGACCGTGGCGAGGGCGTTGCACAGCCGCTCGGCCCGCTCGTCCATGTAGTCGCCGCGCAGCAGGCAGCGGGCGGCGATGCGCACCGCGATCCGGAACGACTCGGAGGTGCAGTCGATGGTCTCGCCGGGCTTCCAGCGCTCGGCCAGCCCGTGCGCCTCCTCCTCCATGATCGGCCCGTACGCGGGGATCGCGTCGAGCCGGAAGGCGGGCTGGATGGTGCGCCGCTGACGCCGGTGCCGGGGGCCGTTCGCGGTGGCCACGCCCTCTTTGCCGAGCAGGCCTTCCAGGGACTCCCACAGCGGCCCGTCGATCTTGAAGTCGGTGCTCAGCGCCAGCGCGCCGGTGAGCTCCGGCGTCGTGACGGCGTACACCGTCTTCGGGCCGAGCCTTAGGCGCACGACGTCGCCGTGCCCCCGGAGCGCGGCCATGAAGGCCAGCGGATCTCGGGCCAGCTTCCAGCCATGGCCGAGAAGTGGAACTCCACCGCCCGCGAGGGGCGGCTCACGCAGTTCCGAAGCCACACGGGGCTGGGCTTCGGGACGGACGGACTCGACGGTCATTTCTCACCTGCCGCTTCGTTGTTGACGTACGGGGGCGTGGACCGGTCGTCCCAGCTGTCGACCATGTACCGGCCGGACTCGTGGTGGAACCAGTAGACCGAGCTGAACCAGTTGCGCATATTGCAGACGCAGGCACGCACGGCGGCACTGAGTTCCTTTCCCGACACCGTGCCGTCGGCCAGGGAGTCCGCGAATTCCAGAGCATCATGCTCGGCCACCCGGAATTCGGATATGGACTCCTCGACCCGTCGCCTGACTTCCGTAACCGCTTCTTCCAGGGTCAGCCCGTCGTGTTTGACGAGGCTGATTCCGAGATTGTGGACCTCGTCGCCCGCGATTTCCTTGGGAAGGGAGCACAGGTCGTTGTACCAGGCGGCAAATTCCTGGCTGAGTAACGCCGCCCGTCGATATGCCGGGTGTTTCCGTACGGCATCCGGCAGTTCCAGCCCCGCAGCCGGCTCCAGCAGATCGGTCCAGATCCAGTGCGCGAAAGTGAGCCGACGCAGCGCAAGATATTCCTCGACCGAGGGGATGATTCCTTCGGTGCGATTGCGGAATTCCCGGTCGTACGCCTCGATCACCGTGTGGAAGTGCCGGGCGAACCGGGCGTTCCAGGTGCCGGGCAGGAACGAGTACAGCCGCACCATGCTGTCCGCGAACCCCGCGACCAGCGGGTCCTCGTGGTGCAGATGGTCCTCGGGTGAGTCGAGAGCCGCGTGCAGGCGGAACCGCAGCCGTCGCCAGGCGGCCGGGCGGCGGTGGACGATGTCGCGGTCATGCCGGTCGTCCCAGACGAAGAACCACGCGCTGTAGTCGGCTATCGCCTGGAGTACGTCCTCGGGGGCGCCAATGTAGTACCCCGCCATGAGGTCGGTGTAGCACAGTCCGTCGGCATATTCCTCGACCTTGTCGGCCGGCATCAGCCGCTTTTCCAGCAGCCAGGTGCGGGTCTTCTCCTGGAGCCTGGGCCAATACGGATGGAGCTGCCTGGGAAACGCTGATTCGATCACCGGAAGAGAGAGTGCTGGTGGAACCGGGACCGCCGTCGGTGTCGCTGTGGTGCTGTGTGAGAAAGCATGCACGAACAAACCCCTCTCAGCCGCCAGTTGTGTAGTTGTGCACGCCCCCTCCCGCTGTACCGGGCGTGCGCCGTTGCGTATCCCCGCACTTCCATTCAGCACCACAACTGACCGATCTGGGAACGGATTTGCTTCATTCACTACCCCGGGGTGCCGAGAATCTCCCCCTATGTGACTGAATTTGGATCACTGCTCGCATGTATGGGATCGAATGTGCGACGGACATGCGAACGGCGCCTGGTCAGGAAGGGGAACCTGACCAGGCGCCGTGCACAAGGGACCTGTGGGGCCTACGGGGAGGCCTCAGTCGTTCGCGACCACGGGGTAGCGGGGCTCGTTCTCGGCCATCTGCCGGAGCGCGTCCTTGCGCTCCCGCTTGGAGAGACGGTCGATGTAGAGGTAGCCGTACAGGTGGTCGGTCTCGTGCTGCAAACACCGAGCGAAGTAGCCGGTGCCGCGCACCTTGATCGGGTTGCCCTTCTCGTCGTGCCCGGTGACCTCGGCGTAGTCGGGCCGGGCGAGCGGCGCGTACGCGGTCGGCACCGACAGGCAGCCCTCGTTGCTGTCGTCCAAACGGCGCTGCTCGGCGGGCAGCTCGACGAGCTTCGGGTTGCACACGACACCGACGTGCCGCTTGCCCTCGTCGTCCATGCAGTCGTAGACGAAGACCTTCGAGTCGACGCCGATCTGGTTGGCGGCGAGCCCGACACCCTCGGCGGTGCGCTGCGAGGCGAACATGTCCGCGATCAGCTGGTCCAGCTCGGCGCCGAACTCGGTGACGTCCTTGCACTCCTTGTGGAGCACCGGGTTCCCCACGACGGTGATGGGCCGCGACGTGCCGCGCTCACGCCAGGCGTTCTCGCGCTCCTCCGTGTCCTCGGTGTCGACGACGAAACCCTCGTCATCCACGGGGAGCACGCCCGCGTGCTGCTGCTCGGTGTCCTGCTGGGCCATGACCGACGTATGCCTTCCTGCACAAGAAAAGGGTGTGTGATGCTGATACAGGGTACGGCGGTCGCTCAGCAGACCTCTTCGAGATCCCGCCAGTCCCGGGAATCGGGGCTGTCCGCGACCCACCCGTCCAGCAACCCCCGCACCAGCGCAGCCGGCGCAGCCACCCCGCACTCCCGCTCCGGCACCCACAGCTGCCCGTCGGTCCGGTGCCCCAGCGGACCGGGGTGACCCGGCTCGCTGTGATCGTGCGGGTCGAGATGCTCCCCGTCGCCCTCGTCCGACGGCATCCGCGACTCGGAGCACATCCGGCACAGCAGCCGCACCGAGGAGGACCAGTCCTCCGCGGCGAACCCGGCGTCCGCGGCGAGCTGCTCCAGCGCGTCCCGGTCGGCCTCGGTGGCGGCCTCCAGGAGGACCACCCAGGTGGGGACCGGCGAGGGCGCCCACAGCTCGATCTCGTCGAAGACGGGGTAGGCGTGCCCGGCGGACGTGGTCCGCTCGCCGTGCGGCACCCCGTCGTGCAGCACGACCTCGCCCCAGCGCCGCCCGGAGGACGGCAGCGGAATCGACAGCACCTCGATCCGGGCGGGGTCCAGCCGCCGCCCCCACACGACCTCGGCCTCCCCCTCCGGGGACAGCCGTACGGCCGCACTGCCCAGGTCCATCCCGACCGGCTCGCCGGAGTCGGTCGCACCGCCGGGCACCCGCAGCCCGTAGGCCTGCCAGGCCCGCCGGGCCAGCGGCCAGTCCTGCAGGGCGGTGGCCGCGATGCCGACGTTCCACCAGTCGGGCGCCCCGGTCTCCCGGTCCAGCAGCGCCACGGCCCGCAGCCCGGCCGCCCGGGCCTGCTCCCAGTCGTGCCGGAACTTGTGCAGCAGCGCGAGGTTGAACCAGGATTCCGAAAGCCAGGGCTCCAGATCGGCGGCACGTGTCAACAGCGCGCCCGCATCCTCGTACCGGCCGTCGCCGATGAGCGTGAACGCCCGGTCGGTGGCCTGCCGCCAGGAGGCGGAGGGCCGGTGCCGTCCCTTGCCGAAGATCCTCACGATTCCCGCCTGCCAGTTCCGTGGAGTGGGCTGGCTAGTGCTCGCCCCCGGACACACTCTCATTCGCATCCAACCACGTACGGCTGGAAGGGCGCTCATTACCCATGGGTTACCCAGCCGCAGGGGGTGTCAGACAGTCTCTGGACAGCACCCTTGTGAGCGACCCCACGACCTCCGGCGCATAGTCACCGGCGGTGCCCAGCCGGAGTTCCTCCAGCGCCTTCAGTGGCCCGCCGGGCCCGGCGTCCCGCGCCTTCTCTTCATAGGCGTTCACCGCCCGCACGATCCGCGCTGCGACCGGTTGCTCCGGGCAGGGGTCGGCGAGCCGCTCCACGACCATCGCCACCTGCGGGTTCACCCCCGTCTGCCGTACGACGGCCCCGCCGAGCAGCGCGATCCGCCGCTGTTCCTCGGCGGGCAGCTCCGCGGTGGCACCGGCCGGCACCGGGTCGACCAGGCTGAGCTGTCCGATGTCGTGCATGAGGGCGGCGTACTCCAGCACGGTGAGCTCGGCCTCGGACAGGCCCAGGTCCCGCCCCACCTCGCGGCTGAGCGCGGCGACGCGACGGGCGTGTCCGGCCGGTGTGTACCCGGCGATCTCCGTGGCCCGGGCGAGGGAGGCGATGGTCTGCCGGTAGGTGGCCCGGACGGCGGTGTACCGGCGCAGGGACATCTGGGTGAGCAGCAGCGGGAGCGAGAAGACGGGCAGCGCCCACAGCCCGGCCACGGCGACCGCGAGCGCCATCACGGCGCCCGTCGCGCAGACGGCCGACCCGATCCCGAGCGTCGCCCGCAGCTCGTCCCGCAGCAGAGGCCCGAACGGCCATCTCGTGCGGGAGCGTGCCAGCGCGGCGGCGAGCAGGGCGTCGCACAGGAAGGTGAGGGTGAGGATCGCGAGCAGGACAAGGGCGTAGGCGGTGCCCCAGCCGTGGAACGTGCCCTGGTTGTACAGGGGTTGGAAGCAGACGGCGGCGAAGCCGACGGTGAGCACGCGCCGGGCCAGGTGGTCGAGCACGGGCCGGCCGCGCGCGATGTGCGGCACGCTGCCGAGGAGCGAGGCGGCCAGGACGACGCTGAGGACCTGCGCGACGCCGTGCTCGGACGGCTGACCGCCGTTCGCCCCCAGCAGGGCGTACGACAGCGCGGCGGCGGCCCCGAGCGGTGCGGCCTCCCTGCCCTCCGCCGCCGTCCACCGGGTGAGCTCGCCCAGCGTGACGAGAACCCCGAAGGCGAGGGCCGTACCGCGTTCGTTCAGGCCGCTCCACAGGGTGGTGAGCAGGCACACGGTGGCGAGGAGGGCCGCGCAGGCGTGGACGAGACCGAGCAGGAGGGGTGGTCTCGGGGCGCTCATCGGTGTGCCCCCGGCGCACTGGCGACCGGTGGGCGGGGAGGGCGCCCGGAGGCTTCGTCTGCGGTCACGGCGGGATGCCATCCGTGCTGGTCCACGGCCCTGACGAGGGCGGTGACCATACGGGGGTCGAACTGCGAGCCCGCGCACTTCTCCAGCTCGCGCAGGGCGACGGGCACCGGCCGGGCCCGCGAGTACGACCGGTTGGACGTCATCGCGTCGAAGGCGTCGGCAACCGCCACCACCCGTGCCGGCTCCGGGATCTGGCTGCCCATCAGCCCGTACGGGTACCCGCTCCCGTCCAGCCGCTCATGGTGATGCAGCACGGCGGCCCGGGCCTCGCCGAGGAAGGAGATCCCGCGGACCATCTCGTGTCCGTACTCGGGGTGCAGTTCGATGACCCGCCGCTCCTCGGGCGTGAGGGGTCCGTCCTTGCGCAGCAGCCGCGTGGGCACCCCGAGCTTGCCGACGTCGTGCAGGATCCCGGCGAAGCGGAGCACCTCGACGCGCTCGTCGGTCATGCCCAGCTCGCGCGCGATCATCATCGAGGCCTGCCCGACGCGCTCGCTGTGGCCGCGGGTGTAGCCGTCCTTGATGTCGACGGCCTGGACGAGCGCCCGGATGGTCGCCTGATGAGCCGCGCGTTCCCGGTGGTACTGGGCGAACATCCACCACGACACGCACATCGGCAGCAGCACGAGCAACGCGGCGACGGGACCGTACGGACTGCGCCACAGCACGGCCATCATCAGCCCGGCCAGACCGTGTACGGCGATCGGCGCGAGCGACCGCAGGAACAGCCCGCGCCAGGCACGCCGTGCGGGCACGTGGTCGGCGAGCGTCAGGATCCCGCCGTCGAGCGCCGTCAGGACCAGGCAGAACGCCAGCACCGCGGCTCCGGCGGGCGCGAGCGCGTACGGGAAGTCGGACGCCTGTACGGCGTCGTGCTCGCCGAGCGCCCAGTGCACGCGGGCGGCCACCCACACCGCGATCACGAGCTGCGCCCCCCGCCACACCCGTCGCAGCAGGTGCGGTCGGCCGGCGACCGGGGCGATCAGCGCCCCCGGCACCGCGACCAGCGCGGCGGCGGACGGTGGCAGCAGGAAGGCCCCGGCGAGGAGCACGGGATAGAACGAGCCGGACAGCCGCGCGCCCCCGGCGTAGAGCGCGGCGAGCAGGGCCGGCGCCCACCAGGGGGTACGCGTCGATGGCAGCGTGTGCAGACAGAACAGGGCGCCGAGGGCGACACAGACGACGTAGCCACGTACCCGTGTGGGTGTCGCCTCCATAACGCCCCTCCCCGGCAACGCGCTTCAAGCACGGGACCCTAGGGCGGGCAGGGGAGGTCCGCAGTCCATGACAGCGGGATTAGCACGTTCGAGTGACGGCCGCGCGTTCAGGACTCCTGCGGCGCTGCCGTCACGTCGTGGTCGGGCACTGCCTGACCCGAGCGGATCAGGTCGATCCGCCCCATGACCTTCGCGCGCAGGTCCGTCGGCACGTCGTCATGCCCGCAGCACCGCTTGACGAGCTTCTTCACGGCCTCTTCGAGGCCGTACTTCTCGAGGCACGGCGAGCACTCCCGGAAGTGCTGCTTGAACTTGTCGCGATCGACGTCCGGCATCTCACTGTCGAGGAACTCGTAGAGATGATCGAGTACCTCACTGCAGTCCGTCTCGTGCGGCTCTCCGCAGCTCATGAGCCCGAGCCTTTCGCTTCGTTCGACTCTCCGGCGCCGGCCGGGACGAGCCCGCGCTCACGGGCGTAGTCCTCGAGCATGCCGCGCAGTTGACGGCGGCCCCGGTGCAGCCGGGACATCACCGTACCGATGGGTGTCCCCATGATGTCCGCGATCTCCTTGTACGCAAAGCCCTCTACGTCGGCGAGGTACACGGCGATGCGGAATTCCTCGGGGATCGCCTGGAGCGCTTCCTTCACGTCCGAGTCGGGCAGGTGGTCGAGCGCCTGCGACTCCGCGGAGCGCAAGCCCGTCGACATGTGCGACTCGGCGCGGGCGAGCTGCCAGTCCTCGATCTCCTCGGCCGCGGAGCGCTGGGGTTCGCGCTGCTTCTTGCGGTACGAGTTGATGAAGGTGTTGGTGAGGATCCGGTACAGCCACGCCTTGAGGTTGGTGCCCTCGCGGAACTGGTGGAAGGACGCGTAGGCCTTCGCGTACGTCTCCTGCACCAGGTCCTCGGCGTCGGCAGGGTTGCGCGTCATGCGCAGCGCGGCCGAGTACATCTGGTCGAGGAATTCCAGCGCGTCCCGCTCGAAGCGCGCGCTGCGCTCGGCGGTCGACTCCGCGGACGTGTCCCCGCTCATGCCCTGGCCCTCGGGCTGCTCCGCCTGGCCGTTGTCGGTCCCTGCGTCGGTACCGGGAACCGGACCCACCTCCTCAAGATTCCGGGCAGGGCCGAATCCGGACCCACCTGAATCGGAGGATAGACGACCTGCCGTACCTGCCGCCCCTCGAATAGGAGCGGTCCTGGCCGCATGCAGCACCGTCCACTCCAGGTCGGCGCGGCTCCCGGCGGTCGGGCAGAAGGTCGAACCCATGCGGCGGACTTCCTCTCCTACGACGTGAGCGCTGCTGGTTCAGCACCGCTGTCCGCCACAACAGAGGCCGGGGCCCCGACATTCCCGAGTCTTTACCCGAGTGACCCGGCCCACTTCACCACCGCGTCCGTGACGATCGCCACTGCCTCTTCCTGATCGAGGGGCGCGCGCTTGGGCACGGCGAACCCGTGATCGCCGTACGCCACCTCGACCAGCTCGAAGTCACCGTCGGGGAACTCATCCGGCTTTCCGAACGGATCGTTCCCGCCCTGGACGACCAGGGTGGGCACCCCGGCCCCGAGCAGCTCGTCGGCGCGGGACTTCTCGGGCTTGCCCGGCGGGTGGAGGGGGAAGCTCAGCGCGAGTACGGCGTGGGCGCCCAGCTCCGTGGCGGTACGGCAGGCGACGCGCGCGCCGGCGCTGCGCCCGCCGGAGACCACGGGCAGCCCGCGCGCGGCGAGCGCGGGCCACAGGCCCCGCCAGCCGACGTCCAGGGTCTTGGGCGCGGGCGCCACCTTCTTGCCGGCCACCCGCCAGGGCTGCTCCACGAGGGCGACGGTCACGCCGTGGGCCGGGAGGACCTGGGCGAGCGCCTGCAGGTCCCGCGCCCCGATGCCGCCGCCGGCCCCGTGGCTCACGGCCAGCGCCAGCCGGGCCTTCTTCGCGGGGTGCCAGGTGATGCGGGCGTCCCCGGCGTCGGTGCCAATGATCTCGGTCGTCACGTCGGACTCGGTCGTCACATCAAAAGAGTGTGCCCTCTTCGGGGCCCGCCAGCTCCTTCAGCAGCTCCGGGCCGTTGTTGCGGACGTTGCTGACCAGCGTGGAGACGGGGTAGGCGCGCATCAGCCCGGCGGGCGGCGGGGCGAGCAGCGTCCGCAGCTCCTCCGGGTCCTTGCGGGCCGGGTCGAGCCAGGCGTCCCAGCGGTCCGGCGTCAGCATGAGCGGCATCCGGGGGTGGATGTCGGCCAGCGCGGACGGCCCCTCAGCGGGGGCCACCGCCAGCGGCGTCGTCTCCGCCTCCGTCGTGATCACGGAACAGGTCACCCACCAGGCCTGCGGGTGCTCGTCCGGCAGCGTCCGGTCCCGCCAGAACTCGTACAGCCCGGCCATCGCGAACACCGAGCCGTCGGCGGGCAGCACGAAGTACGGCTGCTTGCGCGACCGTTTCCGCTTCCCCTCGACCTCCAGGTCCCGCTCCTGCGTGCCGGTGACCCACTCGTAGTAGCCGTCGGCGGGGATGATGCAGCGCCGGGAGCTGAAGGCCCGCCGGTACGACGGCTTCTCGTGCACCGTCTCCGCGCGGGCGTTGATCATCTTGAAGGCGCTCTCGGGGGTCTTGGACCAGCTGGGCACCAGGCCCCACTTGAGCTTGCGCAGCTGCCGAACCGGCCGGGGGTCGTCCGCGTCTTTCAAGGCACGGTCGAGGACGACGTGAACTTCTTTGGTCGGAGCCACGTTGTAGTCCGCATCGAGGGTCTCCTCGGGCTCCCACTTCTCGATCTCAAAGATTCCTGCGAGATCCTCGGGCCCACGACTCGCCGCATACCGTCCGCACATACGTGCAACACTGCCAGGCCCGCCCGTCGCCCGACCACCACCCCTCAACGACGGCGCTACGCGCCGGCCCCCCTCAACTCGCCCACAGGGAGCCACCGCCTTACATGGACAGCACCGCATCCGCCTCGCTCGCCTCCCTCTGGGACGAGGTCTCCGGTACTCAGCCCGACCCGGACATGTGGGTGGTGATCGCCGCCCTGGTCGTCGCGCTGGCCGTCGTCGTCCCGCACCCGCTGTGGCGTCTCTCACGCAACGCCATCACCATCGCCCACGAGGGCGGCCACGGCCTGATCGCGCTGCTGACCGGCCGGACGCTGACCGGCATACGCCTGCACTCCGACACCAGCGGCCTCACCGTCAGCCGCGGCAAGCCGCACGGCATCGGCATGATCCTCACCGCGGCCGCGGGCTACACGGCTCCCCCGCTGCTGGGCCTCGGCGGCGCCGCCCTGCTGGGCGCGGGCCGGATCACGCTCCTGCTGTGGCTGGCGACGGCCCTGCTGGTGGCGATGCTGGTGATGATCCGGAACGCGTACGGGGCGCTGACGGTGTTCGTGACCGGCGGCACCTTCGTCCTGGTGTCCTGGCTGACCGGACCTCAGGTACAGGCGGCGTTCGCGTACGTGGTGGTGTGGTTCCTGCTGGTGGGCGGCGTACGCCCGGCGTTCGAGCTGCAGGCGAAGAGGTCACGGGGCGGGGCGGGGGACTCGGACGCGGACCAGCTGTCGCGCTTGACGCACGTGCCGGCGGGGTTGTGGTTGTTCCTGTTCCACGCGGTGTCGTTGTGCTCGCTGATAGGTGGCGGTCGCTGGCTGCTCGAGGCGTGACGGCCGGCTTCAAGGGGCGCGGGACCGTCTCGCCGTGCGCTCCGCCGCGCGGGCGCGACCAGCCCCAACGGCGCCGCACCCGAACAACGGCCGGTACAACCCCCTCCTTATAAAGTGAACCCATGGCCCAAAACCCCGCCGCCCACACCGCCCTATGGCCCGCCCCGCACGCGAGCGGAGCCGTCGACGCGACGGTCCACGTGCCGGGGTCCAAGTCGGTCACCAACCGCGCCCTCGTGCTCGCCGCGCTGGCGAGCGAGCCCGGCTGGCTGCGCCGCCCCCTGCGTTCCCGCGACACCCTGCTGATGGCCGGGGCGCTGCGGGCGATGGGCGTCGGTATCGAGGAGGGCGTGGGCCCCGAGGGCACCGGCGAGGCCTGGCGGGTGCTCCCCGCGGGCCTGCGGGGCCCGGCCACGGTCGACGTCGGCAACGCCGGCACGGTGATGCGCTTCCTGCCGCCGGTCGCCGCGCTGGCCGACGGCCCCATCCGCTTCGACGGCGACCCCAGGTCGTACGAGCGTCCCCTGCACGGAGTGATCGACGCCCTGCGCGTCCTCGGTGTCCGGATCGACGACGACGGGCGGGGCGCGCTGCCGCTCACGGTCCATGGCGGGGGCGCGCTGGAGGGCGGCCCGGTGGAGATCGACGCCTCGTCGTCGTCCCAGTTCGTCTCGGCGCTGCTGCTCTCCGGCCCGCGCTTCAACCAGGGCGTGGAGGTCCGGCACACCGGCTCCTCCCTCCCCTCCATGCCGCACATCCGCATGACCGTCGACATGCTGCGCGCGGTCGGCGCCCAGGTCGACACCCCGGAGTCGGGCGGCGAGCCGAACGTCTGGCGGGTCACGCCGGGCGCCCTGCTCGGCCGTGACCTGACCATCGAGCCGGATCTGTCCAACGCCCAGCCGTTCCTGGCGGCGGCGCTGGTGACCGGCGGCAAGGTCCTCGTCCCGGACTGGCCGACCCGGACCACCCAGCCCGGTGACCGGCTGCGCGAGATCTTCACCGAGATGGGCGGTGCTTGCGAACTCAACGAGTACGGGCTCGTGTTCACCGGTTCGGGTGCCATCCACGGCATCGACGTGGACCTGAGCGAGGTCGGCGAGCTCACCCCGGGCATCGCCGCGGTCGCGGCCCTCGCCGACTCCCCGTCCACGCTGCGCGGCGTCGCGCATCTGCGGCTGCACGAGACCGACCGCCTGGCCGCGCTGACCAAGGAGATCAACGAACTCGGCGGCGACGTCACCGAGACCGCCGACGGTCTGCACATCCGCCCGCGCCGCCTGCACGGCGGGGTCTTCCACACGTACGAGGACCACCGCATGGCGACGGCCGGCGCGATCATCGGCCTCGCGGTCGAGGGCGTACGGATCGAGAACGTGGCGACGACGGCGAAGACCCTCCCGGACTTCCCCGAACTGTGGACCGGGATGCTCGGAGCGTAGGGACACCGCTATGCGCCGCTACGGCAAGCACACCGACGAGGACGACATCCGCACCCGTCCCGGCCGTCGTAATACCCGGCCCCGTACGAACATCCGCCCCAAGCACGAGGACGCCGCCGAGGGCATGGTCCTCACCGT
Source organism: Streptomyces sp. R11 (assembly GCF_041051905.1). Classification (NCBI taxonomy): domain Bacteria; kingdom Bacillati; phylum Actinomycetota; class Actinomycetes; order Kitasatosporales; family Streptomycetaceae; genus Streptomyces; species Streptomyces sp. R11. The sequence goes on along the minus strand of NZ_CP163432.1, from coordinate 6,066,492 downwards.
CGACCGGGGCCGGCTGACCGTCCTCGTCGACGACCGGATCGTGATGGCCATGAAGGCCCGCGAACTGGGCCGCAAGGCCGCGGTCGTCGGTGACCGGGTGGCGCTGGTCGGCGATCTGACCGGCAAGAAGGACACCCTCGCGCGAATCGTTCGGATCGAGGGCCGGACGTCAGTACTGCGACGGACGGCCGACGACGACGATCCCTTCGAGCGCGTGGTCGTGGCCAACGCCGACCAACTCGCCATCGTCACCGCCCTCGCCGACCCCGAGCCGCGGCCGCGGCTGATCGACCGCTGTCTGGTGGCGGCGTTCGACGGCGGCCTGGAGCCGCTGCTTGTGATGACGAAGTCGGACCTGGCCCCACCGGCCAAACTCCTTGAGCTGTACGGCGACCTGGACATCCCGTACGTCGTCACCAGCCGCGACGAGCTGGAGAACGGCGGCGCGGCGGACCGCGTACGGGAGCAACTGGGCGGCAGGGTCACGGCGTTCGTCGGCCACTCGGGTGTCGGCAAGACGACCCTGGTGAACGCGCTGGTGCCGGAGGAACGGCGGCGCTCCACAGGTCATGTGAACGCGGTGACGGGCCGGGGCCGGCACACGACGACGTCCGCGCTGGCGCTGCCGCTGGCGGAGGTGGACGGCTGGGTGATCGACACCCCCGGCGTCCGCTCCTTCGGCCTGGCTCATGTCGACCCGTCCCGGGTGATCAACGCGTTCCCCGACCTGGAACCGGGAACCGAGGGCTGCCCGCGTGCGTGCAGTCATGATGAACCGGACTGCGCGCTGGACGAATGGGTGGCTCAGGGGCACGCCGATCCGGCACGGCTGTACTCGCTGCGGCGGCTGCTGGCGACGCGTGAACCCACGGAAGGTGACTGAGAGGTCGACGGAGGAAGGCGACTGACCTCCGCGTTGTTTGTCTCCCTGTAGGGCTGGTAAGGGCATAATCGCACCGAGCCGGAACCAAGCCTGACCAAAGCCTGACGAACCTGACGAAGCGGTCACAGAACGCGGGGATACGGGAGGACAGCACATGGCGTGGCTGCTGGTCATCGTGGCGGGGCTGCTCGAAACCGGGTTCGCCGTCTGCCTGAAGCTGTCGCACGGCTTCAGCCGCCTGTGGCCGACGGTCGCGTTCTGCGTCTTCGCCCTCGGCAGTTTCGGGCTGCTGACGCTGGCCCTGAGGAAGCTGGACGTCGGGCCGGCGTACGCGGTGTGGACGGGGATCGGCGCGGCGGGTACGGCGATCTACGGGATGATCTTCCTCGGTGACATCGTGTCGACGCTGAAGATCGTGTCGATCAGCCTGGTGATCGTGGGCGTCGTCGGCCTGCAGCTGTCGGGCTCGGCCCACTGAGCCTGGTCTCCTGCTGCCATCAGCCCGCCAACTGCCGGTGCAGCGCGCTGCGTACGAGGTCGGTGACGCCGCCCTCGCCGGGTGGCGCGGCGACGCAGGACAGGGCCAGCCTGACGACGAGTTCGCAGGAGCGGGCGAGGTCGGCGGTTTCGGACTTGTCGGCGCCGGGTCCGGTGAGGACCGCCACGGCACGGTCGCGCACCATGCCCACGAAGTCGCCGGGTGACGGGAGCGGCCCGTCGGCCCGCCGCTGTGCCGGAACTGCGGAGGAGGACGGGACCGCTGACAGGGTCGGCGAGGGCAGCCGCTCGCTCCAGCAGCCGGTGAGCATGGCGCGGACGAGGGCGTTGTCGCGGGCGAGTCCGGCGGTCCACTCCGCGGTGGCGGTGAGCCGGTCGCGGGCGTCGCTGGGGGTGGCGAGGGCGCGTTCGACGCCGGCGAGGTACCCGTCGGCCTCTCGCCTCACGAGTGCGCGGGCCAGGCCTTCCTTGCTCCCGAACTCGTTGTACAGCGTCTGCCGGGACACGCCGGCCGCGGCGGCCACGTCCACCATCCGCACGGCAGACCAGGGCCTGCGCGCCAGCGCCGTGTAAGCGGCGTCCAGCAGGGATTCCCGCGCTGCAGGCATCATCGCCTCCCTGGGACGAGCGGCTCTGCGCCCAGATTTGACGCGCACAACGGCACTGTCAAGGGTTCGCGAGGGCACGCGGGGGCGCCAGCCGGTCGCGGCGCGCGGGCTCTCGGCCCGGGAACTTGATCCACAGGGCCCTGTAGCCCCATCCCGACCACGACAGATAGCGTTCGTTCCATGCCGGACTACCTCGACGATCTCCGCCTCGCCCACGTCCTCGCGGACGCCGCCGACGCCGCGACCATGGACCGCTTCAAGGCACTCGACCTCAAGGTCGAGACCAAGCCGGACATGACCCCGGTGAGCGAGGCCGACAAGGCCGCCGAGGACCTCATCCGCGGGCAGCTCCAGCGCGCCCGCCCCAGAGACGCGGTCCTCGGAGAGGAGTACGGCGTCGAGGGCACCGGCCCCCGCCGCTGGGTGATCGACCCGATCGACGGCACCAAGAACTACGTACGCGGCGTCCCGGTCTGGGCCACCCTCATCTCCCTGACGGAGGCCTCGGAGGGCGGCTACCAACCGGTCGTGGGCGTCGTCTCCGCCCCCGCCCTCGGCCGCCGCTGGTGGGCCGCCAAGGGGCACGGCGCCTTCACGGGCCGCAGCCTGTCCTCCGCGTCCCGCCTGCGCGTCTCCCGCGTCTCGAAACTGACGGACGCCTCGTTCGCGTACTCCTCACTCAGCGGCTGGGAGGAGCAGGGGCGCCTCGACGGCTTCCTCGACCTCACGCGCGAGGTGTGGCGCACGCGCGCGTACGGCGACTTCTGGCCGTACATGATGGTCGCCGAGGGCTCGGTGGACCTGTGCGCCGAACCCGAGCTGTCCCTGTGGGACATGGCCGCCACCGCGATCGTCGTGACCGAGGCGGGCGGCACCTTCACCGGCCTCGACGGCCGCCCCGGCCCCCACAGCGGCAACGCGGCCGCCTCGAACGGCCTGCTGCACGACGAGCTTCTCGGGTACCTCAACGAGCGCTACTGAGCGCCCCCTTGTTGACCCCCTCTTTACCTGTCACTCTGAGAGTCCCCCCACTTGTGAATTTGTGAAACCATGAACAAACGGTGCGGGGGCACTTCAGGAGGTGGCTCCATCCATGCTCGTACGTGACGCCATGAGCACCGTGGTCCTCACCATCGGCCCCACCCACACCCTTCGCCAGGCCGCCGCGCTGATGTCCGCTCGTCGGATCGGCGCGGCCGTGGTCCACGACCCCGATGCCGGCGGTATCGGCATCCTCACCGAACGCGACATCCTCAACTCCGTCGGCCTCGGACAGAACCCGGACGCCGAGCGCGCCCACGACCACACCACCAACAACGTCGTGTTCGCGGCCCCGTCATGGACCCTGGAGGAGGCGGCCCGCGCCATGGCGCACGGCGGCTTCCGGCATCTGATCGTCCTGGACCACGAGGAGCCCGTGGGTATCGTCTCGGTCCGCGACATCATCCGCTGCTGGGCACCCGTACGGCAGCACGTGCCTGCCTAGAAGGCCGGACGGGCCGGGCCTCGAAGGAGCCCGGCCCACCGGCCACGGCAAGCGATCCAGCACTGGTCGTCGTTACAGGCCGCGCAGGCCTGGACCGCGGCCTCCAGCCGCTTGCCGAAGCCCTCGTCGGCCTGACGGAAGTTGCTCCCGATCGCCCTCCGACATCAGGCGGTCGAGGTTGCCGCCTGCACGAAGTCGTCGTCCTCGGCGTGCGCGGGCGACTCATGGTTGCCCGTGGGAGAGGAACGCGGCGCGCGTGTACGAGGTGACTCGGCGGTCACCGTGACGGTGCCGTGGGCCCCGGCGCCGCGTGCGTGCACCACACTCCCCACCGCTTCGGAGGGCGTGGGGGGAGACGAGGGCCGGGCCGCCGGCGCCCGCGATCCCGCTGCGGCCGCCCCTGCCCCATGAGCCGAAGTCGCCTCGTCCCATGTTGGATTTTGTCCAAGTCCAGTCAAGCTCCAAAGTCACATCCATTCGGAAGCTGGTCCTCCTGCTGTTAAGGTGTTCTGCATGAGTGACCTTCTGGAACGGCTGCGCGGACGCGGATGGCGGATGACCGCGCAGCGGCGCGTCGTGGCCGAGGTGCTCGCCGGCGATCACGTCCACCTGACGGCCGACGAGGTGCACGCCCGGGCCGTCGCCAAGCTGCCCGAGATCTCCCGGGCGACCGTCTACAACACGCTGGGCGAGCTGGTCACCCTCGGCGAGGTGCTCGAGGTCTCCACCGACAAGCGCGCGAAGCGGTACGACCCGAACGCCCACCGGCCCCACCACCACCTGGTCTGCGCCCAGTGCGGCTCCATCCGGGACGTCCACCCGACGGGCAACCCGATGGCCGACCTCCCCGACTCCGAGCGCTTCGGCTTCACGGTCTCGGACGTCGAGGTGACGTACCGCGGCCTCTGCCCGAACTGCGCCAAGGCCTAGCGGCCACACCCTGAGCCCCGGCACCGGTGAGTGCCGGGGCTTTGTGCTGCCCGCTCACACATGGGCTTTCCGAAGCGGACGGGGTTTCTGGATCTGACGGGTTTCCGAATCTGACGGGTCGTCATATGGTCAACGGCATCCCCCATGCATCACCCACACGTCCGTTCCGCACTCCGCGAGGAGACCGAAGTGGGAGAGCCGTATCCGCAGAATCAGCCGAATCCACCGAGCACCGAACTCAAGGCACGTGACCTCACCCGCGCCTTCGGCCGAACCCCCCACACGGTCGACGCTCTCGGCCCCCTCGATCTGACCGTCGCCCCCGGCGAGTTCGTCTGTGTCGTCGGCCCCTCCGGCTGTGGCAAGTCGACGCTGCTGCGCATCGCCGCCGGCCTGCTCCGCCCGAGCACAGGCACCCTGGAGCTCCGTACATCCAGCAGCCGCCCGGCCGCCATGATCTTCCAGGACTACGGCATCTACGACTGGAAGACCGTCCGCGCGAACGTCCGCTTCGGCCTGGACGTCCAACGCGTCCCGCGCCGCGAGGCGAACGCCCGTGCCGACGACTGGCTGGCCCGCATGGGCCTGTCGGACTTCGCGGCCGCCTACCCTGCCACCCTCTCCGGCGGCATGCGCCAGCGCGTGGCGATCGCGCGGGCGCTGGCCGTGGAGCCCGAACTGCTGCTGATGGACGAGCCGTTCGCGGCGCTCGACGCCCAGCTCCGCACGATCCTCCAGGACGAACTCCTGGACATCACCCAGTCGCTGCGGACCACCGCGCTCTTCATCACCCACAGCCTGGAGGAGGCAATCGTCCTCGGCGACCGGGTACTGGTCATGTCCGCCCGCCCGGGCCGGATCATCGCCGAGCACCGCCCGCCGTTCGCGCGCCCGCGCACCGGCGACATCCGCGACACCCCCGAGTTCACCGCGCTGAAGAGCGAGCTGTGGGACCTGCTGCGCAAGGAGGCGGTGCCGGCATGACGACACTCGCGAAGCCGCCCGCCGAGGCGGTCCTGGTCCGCCGCCCCGGCCCGCAGGAACTGCACCCCGTCCGCACCCACCGACGCAGGCGCGCACTGGAGCTGTCGCTGGCGCTCGCCGTCCCCCTCTGCCTCCTCCTGCTGTGGCAACTGGCCGCGTCCCAGGCCTGGATCGACGACCGCGTCTACCCGGCCCCCTCCACGATCCTCGCCGACGGCTGGGACCGGGCGGCGGCCGGCGACCTGTGGCCGGACGTGTGGGCGACGCTGAAACGCGTCCTGGCGGGATACGCCGTGGGCACGGCAGCGGGCTACGCCCTGGGCCTGCTGATGGGTTCGCTGTCTCTGATACGAGCGGCGTTGGAACCACTCCTGGACGCCCTGTATGTCGTACCGAAGCTGGCCCTGCTCCCCATCTTCCTGAACATGTTCGGCCTGGGCGAGGGCCCGCAGGTGGCCCTGGTCGCGGCCACGGTGTTCTTCTTCGTCTGGATCTCCACCATGTCCGCCGTCATGTCCATCCCCACCGGCCACCGCGACGCGGGCCAGGTCTTCGGCGCCTCACGGTGGCAGATGTTCCACCACGTCCTGCTGCCCGCCTCCCTCCCCGCCGTGCTGGTGGGCGCACGCATCGCGGCGGGCGTGGCGGTCCTGGTCATCGTCGCGTCGGAGCAGATCGCCGCGACGAACGGCCTGGGCCATCTGATCTTCGATGCACGCGCCCTGTTCCAGAACGACGTGATGTTCGTCGGCATCGTCTGCGTCGCGATCCTCGGGGTTCTCTTCTCCGAACTGATCCGCTTCGCCGGCCGCCTGCTCACTCCCTGGGCACCGAGGGACCGCGGAAGGGGCCAGTCATGAAGCGGAGGACTACGCACGCATACGGCGCTGTCATCGCCGCCGCGGCACTGCTGGCGTCGGCGGCCTGCTCGTCCCCGTACGAGTCGGACTCCTCCTCGACCGCGGGCGCCGGACGACGCACCATCCGCCCGGTGGAGGGCTGCGGCGAGAAGTCCTGGACGGACCCGAAGGACCTCTCCGCGACCCGAACCCCGGCCCGCTGCCTCCCGGGCGCCCCTCCCCCACAGCCCGTGCCCGAGCCCCGCAAACTGACGATCGCGACCGGGACGCTGAGTGCCGAGTACGTCGCTCCCCTGCAAGTCGCTCTCGACAAAGGTGAGTTCAAGAAGGAGGGCCTGGACGTCACGCTGAAGGTCCTGCCGACCCCGGACGCGCTCCCGCTGCTTGCCAAGGGGGACATCGACGCCCTGTGGGCGGCCCCGGAAGCGGCGGTCATGAACGGCATCAAGGGCGGCTTCGACATCAAGTGGGTCGCCGGGAACTTCTCGCCCGACCCGAAGTCGAAGAGCGGCCTGTGGGTGCGCCTGAAGGAGGGCGAGAGCGCGAGCCGCGTCGCCATGGCCGGCCGCAAGCTGGGCACGATGATCGGCAAGGGCTCGGTCATCGCGTACCCCATGGAGAAGGCCCTGGAGCAGCACGGCGGCGGCCTCGCCGACATCCAGTACCAGCAACTGGGCTCGGCCGACGTCCTCACGGCCCTGCAGAACGGCGGCGTCGACTCTGCCTGTCCTGGACCCCGTCTGGCGCAAGGTGGACGGCGAGCAGGGCTATGCCTTCCTGGGCGGTCAGCCACCGGGCGAACCACTGGGCGGCATGCTGTACGGCCGCACGCTGCTGCAGGACGACGTGGACGCGGGCGTCGCCCTGATCCGGGCCTACATCCGCACGGTGAACACCTACTTCGCGTCGGACTACAAGCAGGATGCGGCCTTCGTCACATACCTTGCCAAAATCCTGAAGTCGGACGAGTCCATCCTGCGATCCACCCCACCGCTGCGCATGGACTGGGAAATCCGCGCCGATACGACTACGCGCCTGCAGTCGGCGTACAAGGCGCAGGAAGTCGCGGAGGGAGACGCCGTCCCGGAGTCCCGGACGGTGAACCGCGCCCTGTACGAGGAGGCGGTGGGCCACGCACCCTGACACACCCCGGAATACACCTAGGGCCGGGACCCTTTCGGATCCCGGCCCTAGGCCTTCAGTAGCGGGGACAGGATTTGAACCTGCGACCTCTGGGTTATGAGCCCAGCGAGCTACCGAGCTGCTCCACCCCGCGTCGGTGAACTGAACATTACGTCAAGCATGCGGACAGAGGCAAATCGCTTGTCGAGGGGGCTGCGGCGAGGAAGACGAAGCCCCCAATCGCGACCCGGGCGCTCAGCCCGTCAACGCTGAGCGCGGAGAAACCCACGCTCAGCGCAACGTCACGCAGAAAGCTCCTCGCGCAGAGCATCCCGCAACCGGCCCGCCCGCTCAGCAACCTCCCGCGGCCCGAGCGCCACGGCCCGGTCAGCCCACCGCTTCCCCTCCGCCAGCTCCCCACGACGCGCGTAGACCAGAGCCAGCCGCAAAGCCGACCGCCCGTGCCCGGCGTCGGCCGCCCGCGTCCACCACACCGCTGCCTCCGGCTCACTCCCCTCCCGGGCCAGCAGCAGCCCGAGATTGAAGGCACCGTTGCGGGACCCGGCCTCCGCGGCGGCCCGGTACCACCGGGCCGCCTCCACCACATCGCCCCGGGCCGCTGCGAGCATCCCCACCCGCACCTGGGCACGCCGATGCCCCTGGGAGGCCGCCCGCTCGTACCACTCCTCGCACTCGGTCTTCTCGTGCGCCGGCTCCCCCAGCTCATGCGCAGGCTCCGGCGGGCGCCGAGCATCCAGCACGGTCGCCAGTCGGTACGCGGCCTCCGCGCTGCCGCCCCCGGCCGCACAGCGCAGATGCCGCTCGGCGGCGAGCTCGTCCCCGTCCCGCAGCCGCGCGATGCCGACCTGCAGCGCCGCCTCGGTGTGACCGGCCGCCGCGGCACGCTCGTACCACCGCAGCGCGGCCCGCTCCTCGCCCCGCCCGGCGTGCAGGATCCCCAGGTTGAACGCGGCGTCCACGCTCCCGGCCTCGGCGGCCTTGGAGAACCACGGCTCGGCGCCCGTCGCGTCCCCGCCCTGCAGCAGCAGGATCGCCAACGCGTTGGCCGCCTCACGGTGCCCGGCGTACGCCGCACGCCGGTACCACTGCTCGGCCTGCGCGGTACGCCCCTGCTCGGCGCAGAGCAGCCCGAGGTTGTACGCGCCGTTCACATCGCCGGCGTCCATCGCGGCCCGGTACCACCGCTCGGCGGTCTGCGTCTGACCACGCTCGGCGTGCAATGCGCCCAGCGCGTTCGCCGCGTTGCCGTCGCCGTCCTGGGCGGCCCGCAGCCACCACACGGCGGCGCTCTCGGTGTCCCCCGCGTCCCGCAGCAGGAACCCGAGCGCGCAGGCCGCCCGCGCCTCCCCGTCCTTGGCGGACGTCAGATACCAGCGCCCGGCCTCCTTGAGCTCCCCGCGCTTCTCGAGAATCGCCCCGAGGTGCAGCGCGGCCCGGCGGTGACCGCGCGCGGCGGCCTGCCGGTACCACTGCTCGGCCTCCGCCAGCAGCGACTCGTCCGGCGCGACACCGTTGTCGAGTTCGTCCTCCCCCGGCCGCACCGCCTGCCGGTCGAGCGCGCGCGCCAGCCGGTACGCCGCCTCCCGGTGCCCGCGCTCCGCCGCGGCCCGCATCCACTGCTCGGCCGCGCCGTCGTTGCGGTGCTCCAGCAGATCGGCGAGCGCGTAGGCGCCCAGCGCGTGCCCCTGCTCGGCGGACTGCCGCAGCCAGTACTCGGCGGCGGGCTCGTCGCCCCGCTCGCGGTGATGGCGCCCCAGCGCGTGCGCGGCCGCGGCCGACCCGGCGACGGCGGCGATGCGCCACCACCCGGCGGCCTCGTCGGCGTACCCGCGCTGGTGAAGAAGAACTCCCAGATTGTTGGCCGCGGCCCGGTCCCCGGCTGCGGTGGCGGCACGCAGATGAGCCTCGGCGCCGTCGAGATCGCCGCGGCGCAGCAGCATCGCCCCGAGGACGCTCATCGCCTCGACGTCCCCGCCCTCGGCGGCGAGCCGCTGCCGCGCCTCCTCGGCTGCGTCCCCGGTCTCGTCCTGGTCCGTCGGCCGGTCGAGCGCGAGCTCGCCGTCCGACTGTGTGAGGTCACTCACCTGCTGCGAGAGGCCGCCCATCGGCTGCGAGGCACCGTCCGTGGACCGCACGAAATCGCCCGTCGGCTGCACAAAGTCGGCAGGCTGCACAAACCGCCCTGTCTCCAACAGAGTTGCCTTGTCCCCCATAACGTCCATCGTCGCACCACCTGCAACCTGGGTACACCTGGTATACCGCAGCCAGTGAGGTCACTTCAGCGTTTTGTCGACATGCCCACAGAGAGACAAGTCAAACACAGTTCCCCCAACTCCCCGAGGCGGCGCGGCCGTCCAGCCTTGCGGCACATGCGTTCGCACACGACGAAGGCCCGGATCCTCTAGAGGATCCGGGCCTTCGCTGTCGTACGAAATATTCGCCGACTTCAGTAGCGGGGACAGGATTTGAACCTGCGACCTCTGGGTTATGAGCCCAGCGAGCTACCGAGCTGCTCCACCCCGCGCCGTTGTTCTGCAACCGTATCACGGCGCGAGGTGGGCTATTCGATCAGCCGTCGTCCCTAAGTGCCGCTGGGACTGCTGCTCGGCTTCGGACTGGAACTCGGGCTCGCACCGCCGCCACCGCCGCCACCGCCGGCACCGCCGGTCCTGTCGGCCTGCGCCTGTGCGTCCTCGGCCCGCTTCAGCGCGTCCTCGAGATCCTTCTGCGCCCTGCCGTAGGCCTCCCAGTCGTTCTTCTTGAGAGCTTCCTGGCCGGCCTCGAAGGCATCCTGGGCGTCGTTCAGCGCCTCTTGGACCGTCGGGTTGGTGGACGTCGGCGGAGGTGTCGTACCGCCGCCCTCGTCTTCACCCTCATCCGGTGGCTGGGTGGTCGGGCCCTCCGCTCCGAAGACCTTGTTGAGGGCTTCACCGAGCGTGTCCTCGAAGGCGGTGGTGCCGCCGTAGGACACCAACACCTTCCGCAGCAGCGGGTACTTGAGTCCGCCACCGCGCACATAGACCGGCTCCACATAGAGCAGCCCACCATCGAGCGGGACCGCGAGCAGGTTGCCGTACTCGACCTCCGAGTCGCCGCCTCTCAGCAGCCTGATCGTCTCGGCGATGTTCTGCTCGGAGTTGAACTGGCTCTGGACCTGACTGGGGCCGTTGACCGTGGTGTTGGTCGGCAGTTTCAGAATTCTGATCTTGCCGTAGTCACTGGTGCCCGCCTCGGCGTCGACCGCCATGAAGGCACTGAGGTTGTCCCGGCCGTTCGGCGTCAACGTCGTCGTCAGCGAGAACGCCTGTGCCTTCTGGTCGGGCATCTTCATGCTCAGGTAGTACGGCGGCACGGCGCTGCCCGACTTGTTGGTCGGGTCGTCCGGCACCTGCCAGACCTCGCTGCCGCTGAGGAACGTCGTGGCGTCCTTCACGTGGTAGCGGGTGAGCAGCTCGCGCTGGACCTTGAACAGGTCCTGCGGGTAGCGCAGATGGTCCATCAGCGACTTCGAGATCTCGCTCTTCGGCTTCACCGTGTCCGGGAACGCCTTCATCCAGGTCTTGAGGACCGGGTCCTTGGTGTCCCACTGGAAGAGCTTGACCTCGCCGGTGTAGGCGTCGACCGTCGCCTTCACCGAGTTGCGGATGTAGTTGACCTGGTTCTGCTGGGCCACCACCGCGCGCTGGTTGTTGCTCGCCGTCAGCGAATCTGCCGTCGTGTCACCGAGCGTCGTACGCGAGGAGTACGGGTAGCCGTTCGTCGTCGTGTACGCGTCGACGATCCACTGGATACGGCCGTCCACGACCGCCGGATAGGCGTCACCGTCGATGGTCAGCCACGGGGCGACCGCCTCGACGCGCTCCTTGGGCGTGCGGTTGTACAGGATGCGCGAACCGTCGCCGATCGCACCGGAGTACAGGATCTGCGGCTCTCCGAACGCCACCGCGTAAGCGGCCCGGTTGACCGGGTTGGAGAGACTGACCCCGCTGTCGGCCTTGTAGCTGTAGGTCTTCTCACCACTGTCGTCGGAGTAGTCGATCTCCTTCTGGGGACCGCCGACGATCGAGTACATGGTGGTCTTCTCGCCGTAGTAGATCCGCTGCTCGTACGTTCCGAGGTCGCCCTTGGACGGCAGGTCGGACTCGGTGAAGTCCGGTCGGCCCTGTGAGTCGGCGTTGGTGCCCTCGGCGGCGACCACGCCGTAGCCGTGGGTGTAACGGAAGTGGTCGTTGATCCAGTTGCGCTTCGGGATGCCGTTGAGGTTGATCTCGCGCAGACCGATGACCGTGTCCTGGTCCTTGCCGTCCTTGGCATACCGGTCGACGTCCAGGTTGGTCGGGAACGCGTAGTAGTTCCTGATCTGCTGGAGCTGCTGGAACGTCGGCGACACGATGTTCGGGTCCATGATCCGGATGCTCGCCGTGGCGTCCACGTCGTCGCGCAGCTTGGTCTTGTCCTCGGTCTTGCTCGTGCCCGGGTACTCGGTGACCTTGGTGCCGTCGATGCCGTACGCGTCGCGCGTCGCCTTGAGGTTCTTCTCGACGTACGGCGCTTCCTTGGCCTGCTCGTTGGGCTGGACCTGGAACTTCTGGACGATCGCCGGGTACAGGCCGCCGATGAGGATCGCCGAGAGCACCATCAGGCCGAAGCCGATGACGGGCAGCTGCCAGGTGCGCCGCCACAGCGTGGCGAAGAACAGCAGCGCGCAGATGACGGCGATGCAGAACAGGATCGTCTTGGCCGGCAGATAGGCGTTGGCGTCGACGTACCTGAGGCCGGTCCAGTTGTCGGTCGCCTTGAAGTCACTGGACTTCACCGCGAGCCCGTACCGGTCGAGCCAGTACGCAACGGCCTTCAGGGCGACGAAGATACCGATGAGGACCGACAGATGGCCGGTGGCCGCTGCCGTGGCTCGCGCGCCCGGGCTGGTGATGCGCAGCCCGCCGTACAGGTAGTGGGTGAGCGCGGCGGCGATCACGGAGAGGATCGCGGCGGCGAAGCCGAAGCCGAGCAGGAACCGGTACCAGGGCAGATCGAAGGCGTAGAAGCCGACGTCGAGGTGGAACTGCGGGTCCTTCTCACCGAAGGGCACGCCGTTGACCCACATCAGCCAGGTCCGCCACTGACTGGAGGCGGAGGCACCGGCGATCAGGCCGACCAGCGCGGTGATCGCCAGCAGCAGCCACTTCTTGTAGGGCGCGATGCCCATGCGGTAGCGGTCGAGGCTCTGCTGCTCCATCGACATGGCGCTCAGCGGCGGACGCAGCCAGTGCGCCAGCCAGATGTTGAACCCGACCGCGAGGGCCATCAACAGACCGAAGACGAAGAAGAGTCCGATCTTCGTCCACAGCGTGGTCGTGAACACCGAGGAGTAGTTCACCGACCGGTACCAGAGCCAGTCCGTCCAGAAGCCCGCGAACATGGTGAAGGCCATGCCGAGGACGGCGAGGACGCCCAGTGTCATGAGCAGCGTCCGGACACGCCGGGACGGGCGGCCCACTCTGATCCGTGGCCCGGTCGGGCCTCCGCCGCGGTCCGGCATCTGGAAAGCCAAGGTTCGCACCCCGAGGTTCGCTGTTGATCCGTCAGACCCGCGTCTTCGTGGGCCCTCCGTGGCCCCCCGTGATCGCGGGCCCACACCTATGCAACTTACTCACCCTTTACTCAGTTCCCGATTCCGGCCGGGAACGAGGCAGGATTGTGACCATGTCCAACACTCCCATGGCGGCGAGCCCGCTGACCCGGGCCGTTCTCGAGATCGACGAGTACGCCTCCGGCCTCGGCTGGGACCAGCCCGCCCGCCTCTTCGCCCTCGTAGACACCGCACGGCTGCGGGCCCAGGAACCCGGCCTCGCTGCCCAGCTCGGCCTGGGGGACGAGCAGGAGTCCTCCGGCCTGACCCCGATCGAGCAGGACGAAATTGAAACGGGCAAGGCGCTCGATGAGTTCCTCGCCACGATCGCCTGGCCCGACGCGGTGGCCGGCTGCGCGCTCACGGTCGAGCGTCTCATGTTGCCCCCGTCCGCCGAGACCCAGGTCCCGCAGGGCCTGAGCGAGGCCAAGCTCGCAAAGTGGGTGGCGGAGCACCCCGAGCGCCAGGAGGTCCGCATGACGGTCGCGGTGCTGCGCGACGGCGCCCGCGAATCGGCCCTGCGCCTGCGCGAGAAGGACACCCCGACGGAGGTCCTCACCGGCCCGGACCTGGTCCCGGGACTCGCGGAGGCCCTGGCGGCGACGTTCGCGGACTGAGGTCCTCCGGTACGGCGGTCCAGTACGGCAGTGGGGGCGCCCCCGGAAGGAAGGGCGCCCCCACTGCCGTACTCAAGGTTCGTCGCTCAGTCCTTGGTCGTGCACTTCGGCAGGTCGGCCGTGTCGCCGGAGCGGATGTCCTTCAGGGCGCCGAGAGCGTCGTCGATGGTGCCGACCTTGACCAGGGTGAGCCCGCTGGGGACGTCCCTGGCGGCCGTCGCGCAGTTGTCGGCCGGCGTGAGGAAGTACTGGGCGCCCTTGTCGCGCGCGCCGACGGTCTTCATCTCGATGCCGCCGATGGGGCCGACCTTGCCGGCGTCGTCGATGGTGCCGGTCCCGGCGACGAACTTGCCGCCGGTCAGGCTGCCCGGGGTGAGCTTGTCGTAGAGCCCGAGCGCGAACATCAGACCCGCGCTGGGGCCGCCGACGTCGGCGAGCTTGATGTCGATGGTGAACGGGAAGGTGTGGTCGGTCCCGGCGGAGATCCCGACGACGGCGCGCTTGTCGCCGCTGTCGTCGGACTCGGCGGTCCTGATCGTGATCTTCTCGGTCTTCGTCGGCGTCCGGCGCTCCTTCTCGGCGGCGGCCTGCTCCTTGGCCGGCACGATCGTGAAGACGACGTCCTGGCCCGGCTTGTGCTTGGTCACCAGCTTGGCGACGTCGGCGGGCTCCTTCACCGTCGTGCCGTCGACGGACTTGATGACGTCACCGGCGTGCAGCTTGCCCTCGGCAGGCGTCCCCTTGACCACGGTCGAGACGATCACCCAGCTCTGCACCGGGATGTCCAGTGCCTCCAGGGCGGCGACCTTGGCGCTCTCCTGGGACTGGCTGAACTCCTCGGCGTTCTCCTGGGTGGACTGCTCCTCGGTCTTGCCGTCTGGGTAGAGGGTGTCGTGCGGCACGATCTTGTTGTCATGCGCCAGCCATCCGTAGACGGCCTCCACGAGGTTCATCCTGTAGTCGGCGCTGGTGACCCGGACGGTGGTCATGTTGAGGTGTCCGGTCGTCGGGTAGGTCTTGCGGCCGTTGACCTGCAGCACCGGCTCGCCGTCATGATCGCTGAGGGTGTTCACCGTCGGCCCGGGCGACATCTCCGCGTACGGCACGGGGATGAAGACTCCCGCGCACAGGAGCGCGATCAGCATCAGGGTGGAGGCGAGCATCGTCGCGGTGCGGCGTGGCATGCCAAGACAGTACGTGACACGCCTGTCAGTGCCCCGTCAGGGCGGCAAACCCGCCCCCGCCATCAGGTGCGGGAGGAGGACCTCTTCTCCATGGCCTCGCGGAACCGGGCATACCCGTCGAGCTCGGGCCCGTCGCCCCGTGCCTTGCGGGTCCGGTTGGCCCAACTGCCCCACAAGCCGGCGCCGACCGCAGCCGCGAGCGGAATCAGCAACCATGCGAGTGCCGCCATGCCGTCCTCCCATCCCCAATGAGCGACCGCAACTGACTGATCAGCAGATTAACCACTGGCACTGACAACGCTCACGTCAGGGGTGCGGTTACGCAACCGGAGTGGGGTGGACGGGTTCCGACGGACCGGTTCGGGGACGGTTCAGCAGGCGCGGTTCGGGGACGGTTCAGCAGGCGCGGTTCGGGGACGGTTCAGCAGGCGCGGTTCGGGGACGGTTCAGCAGGCGCGGTTCGGGGACGGTTCAGCAGGCGCCGACCCATTCCTCGGTACCGTCGGAGAACTTCTGGTGCTTCCAGATCGGCACCTCGTGCTTGAGGTCGTCGATCAGCTTCCGGCACGCCTCGAAGGCCTCTCCGCGGTGCGGACAGGACACGGCTACGACGACGGCGAGGTCCCCGACCCTGAGGTCTCCGACCCGGTGCACGGCCGCGAGCGCCCGCACCGGATACTCGGCGACGACCTTCTCGGCGACGCGCCGCATCTCGGCCTCGGCGCTCGGGTGGCAGGAGTATCCGAGCTCGTCGACGTCGGCACCCCCGTCGTGGTTGCGCACGGTCCCGGCGAAGAGCGCGAGGCCGCCGGCGGCGTCGTCCCCGACGAGTCGGAAGACCTCGTCCACGGAGAGCGGCGTATCGCGGATGGCGAGCAGCTTGATGGGGTCCTGCGCGGCCTGCTCACCGGGGTGGTCATGGGTGGGTGCCATGCCCCCATCGTGCCCCAGGTCACCGGCACCGGGGAATTGCCGATTCGCCCGGCACACACGCGTGGAGGTTTGGAGGGTCGTACGGACCTCAGATCCGCCGCCGGGCCTTGCGTGCCCTGCGCACCACCGCCGCCGCGCCCAGCAGGGCCACCGTCGCTCCCGCGGCGCCGGCCGCCGTGGCGTCCTTGCGTCCGAGCCGCCGCCCGGCGACCGTGTGCCTGCCGGAGACCTCCTCCAGCAGCTCCGCGAGCACTTCCTCGTTGGTCCACTGCGGCCGCCACCCGGCGTCATGGAGCCGGCTCCCGCTCACGACCCAGGGATACATCGTGTACGCCAGGTCTCCGGCCGGGGATGGCGTCAGTCCGATCCGGTGCAGCCGGGCCGCCGCGCCCAGCGCGACCGCCGACGGCAGCTCCATACGGCGGATCCCGCTGAGCTCCTCGACCTCTTCCTGCTCCAGCCAGCCGTCACATCCGACGGCGAGTTCCCCGTCGACTTTCTCCAGGACGGCGTACTCCAGGGCGCTGCACAGATCCTCGACATGGCAGAACTGCCAGGCGGGCCGGGAACCGGCGACGACGAGCAGCCGCGGGGACTCGAAGTACCTGGTCAGCGCGGTGTCCGTGCCGCCCACGAGAACCGCGGGCCGGACAACGGTGACATTGAGTCCGGGGTGGGCCCTGGGTGCCCTTCGTGCGAGGCGCTCGATCTCCAGCAGATCCCCGACCCCGGTGGCCTCCGCCGTCGCCCGTAGCTCGGCGTCCTCGGACAGCGGCAGTTCGTTCTCCGGCAGTG
The DNA here is from genome assembly GCF_041051905.1 of Streptomyces sp. R11. Lineage (NCBI taxonomy): Bacteria > Bacillati > Actinomycetota > Actinomycetes > Kitasatosporales > Streptomycetaceae > Streptomyces > Streptomyces sp. R11. Next base: position 6,049,939 of record NZ_CP163432.1, on the reverse strand, counting down.
CCCCGTAGACCATCGCGGAGGTGCACAGCACGACGCGGTGGATCCCGGCCGCCGCGGCGGCCGTCAGAACGGTCTGCGTCCCCCGAACGTTGTACGCCGTCCGGGCGGCGGAATCCGTCTCCAGATCCAGGTCGAGCGCCAGGTGTACGACCACGTCGGCGCCCCGCAGCTTCTCCGCGATGGCCGGGTCCCGTACGTCCAGGATGTGCCACTGCGCCGCCGCGCACTCGCCGCGCCGCTCGTCGATGGCGATGACCTGCTTGACCTCGTCCGACGCGACCAACCGTTCGGTGAGCAGGGCACCGATGCCGGACGCGGCACCGGTCACCGCGACGACGGGGCCGCGCACGCCGCGCGCGGGAGGGGTTGACTGGTTTCGCGCTGCGCGAACCTGCGGATCAGGGGAACTCACCGGGCGTCTCCAGCGGTTGTCTTCAGTACGGACGCGAGTGACGCGTACGTACCAGGTGGCATCCATCCTGCCGCAGGCCAAGAGTCGGCGAAGCACCGAGGCCCGAACGGCTCGCGGTGTCTACGCTGGGTGGTGTTATCGGGCAGTCGCGCCGCCGGTGCCAAACCGGTGGCCTTACCAGCCGAGGAATCCCGTGAGTGACACCCCATTCGGATTCGGCCTTCCGCCGGAGGAGCCGGACGACGGCGACGAGGGCAAGAAGAAGGACCAGCAGAGCGGTGGTGGTCAGGGCCCGGCCAACCCGTTCGGTTTCGGCGGGCTGCCCGGGGCCGGTGGCTTCGGTGGCACCGGTGCCGACAATCCGTTCGCTGCCATGTTCGGTTCCCTGAACCCCACCGACCTGGGCGCCGCGTTCCAGCAGCTGGGCCAGATGCTCTCCTACGAGGGCGGCCCGGTGAACTGGGACATGGCCAAGCAGATCGCCCGCCAGACGGTCTCCCAGGGCACCTCGGACGGCACGAAGGACGCGAGCGTCGGCCCCGCCGAGCGCAACGCGGTTCAGGAAGCCGTCCGCCTGGCCGACCTGTGGCTCGACGACGCGACGGCGCTGCCGTCCGGCGCGGGCTCCGCCGTGGCATGGTCCCGCGCGGAGTGGGTCGAGGCGACCCTGCCCGCGTGGCAGGAGCTCGTCGACCCGGTGGCCGAGCGCGTCGGCACCGCCATGGGCGACGTCCTGCCGGAGGAGATGCAGGCCATGGCCGGCCCGCTGATCGGCATGATGCGCTCGATGGGCGGCGCCATGTTCGGCACGCAGATCGGACAGGCCGTCGGCGTGCTCGCGGGCGAGGTCGTCGGCTCCACCGACATCGGTCTGCCGCTCGGCCCCGTGGGCAAGGCCGCGCTGCTGCCGATCAACATCGAGACGTTCGGCAAGGACCTGGGCGTACCGAAGGAGGAGGTGCGGCTGTACATCGCCCTGCGCGAGGCGGCCCACCAGCGCCTCTTCGCGCACGTGCCGTGGCTGCGCTCGCACCTGTTCGGCGCCGTCGACGGCTACGCGCGCGGGATCAAGGTCGACACGGCCAAGCTGGAGGACGTGGTCGGCCAGTTCGACCCGCAGAATCCGGAGCAGCTGCAGGACGCCCTGCAGCAGGGCATGTTCCAGCCGGAGGACACGCCGGAGCAGAAGGCGGCTCTGGCCCGCCTGGAGACGGCTCTGGCGCTCGTCGAGGGCTGGGTCGACGCGGTGGTCCACGCGGCCGCGAAGCCCCGTCTGTCGTCCGCTGACGCCCTGCGTGAGACGCTGCGGCGCCGGCGCGCCTCGGGCGGCCCGGCGGAGCAGACGTTCGCCACGCTGATCGGCCTGGAACTGCGCCCCCGCCGTCTGCGCGACGCCTCCCGCCTGTGGGCCTCGGTCACGGACGCGCGCGGCGTCGACGGCCGTGACGCCCTGTGGGCCCACCCGGACATGCTGCCGACGGCCTCCGACCTGGACGACCCGGACGGCTTCGTGCACCGCGAGCAGATCGACTTCTCCGAGCTGGACAAGATGCTCGGCGAGGCGGCGCACGGCTCGACCGGGAAGCCGAACCTGAACAAGGACGTCGACACCAAGGGCGACGCCCAGGGTGACTCCAAGGACGACGACACCGAGTGAGCCTGTACGACGACGCGGTCCTCGTGCTGAAGGGCTACGAGGACCAGCCGGACCTGCGCCAGACCTACCTGGAGCATCTGGAGGCCCATCCGGACGGAATGTGGAAGGCCTGCGGGGACGGGCACATCACGGCGAGCGCGCTGGTGATCGACCCGTCGCGCGGGCGCGTGCTGCTGACGCTGCACAAGAAGATGCGCATGTGGCTGCAGATGGGCGGTCACTGCGAGCCATCCGACGACACGCTGGCCGCGGCCGCCCTGCGCGAGGCCACCGAGGAGTCGGGCATCGCGGGGCTGACCCTGCTGCCCGGCGGTCCCGTCCGCCTGGACCGGCACCACACCCCGTGCGCCTGGCACCTCGACGTCCAGTACGCGGCACTGGCTCCGGCCGGAGCCGTGGAGGCGATCAGCGACGAGTCCCTCGACCTGCGCTGGTTCGCCTACGACGAGGTGGCGGACGTGGCGGACGAGTCGGTCGTACGGCTGCTGGAAGCAACCCGCGCCCGCCTGTGAACGTGCGAGGGGCGACCGCCGATACGGTCGCCCCTCACACGGGCGGTCGATCGCGCCCGTAAGGGGCGCGGGGAACTGCGCGACCAGCCACACACGACCGGCAGCCAAGAGCGCGCCGCAGCCCCCACACCCCCTCGGCCCGACCCGCGGAGCGATCAGCTCCAGACGTTGCCCTGGTTCTGCCCCCGCGCTCCCTGCTGGCCCATGCCGTACTGCGCGGCGAGGCCCGAGCCGATCTGGGCGTTCTGCGGCGGCAGCAGCTCGCTGGGCTGGACGATCGCGTAACCGCTGCCCATGAAGCTGAGCTCCCAGCCCTCACCGGTGTTGCCGCGGCGCCGCCACACCCCGGAGGAGTGCGTCTGGGACTGCATCTGGACGCGCAGGCCGGTGGACCACGCGACGATCGCGTCGGCGTCGCAGTTGACGTACTTGTCGGGCGTCACCTGCATCATCAGCGGCATGCCCGAGGTCATCAGGGCGACCTTGCCGCGGCCGGTGATGTTGAGCTGGTACTTCCCCGAGCCGGAGATGCCGTAGAGGCTGTCGACGGCGATGACCTCGTGGTGCAGCGAGGAGTCCATCGCCAGCACGTAGCTGCTGTCGACGGTCAGGCCGTCCTGCTCCACTTCCACCATGTGCACGTGCTGCTTGAGGTTGGCGAGGTAGACCGTGCCCTGCCCGTGGCAGCGCATGAGGTCGAGTCCCTCACCGGTGTGCGCACGCGCGCGTCCCTGCTGGTTGCTCTGGAACTCGGCGTCGAACTCGACCAGGCCCTGGTAGGCGACCATGGTCCCCTTGCGGGCGAGGATGTCGTCGTGGCCCTCCAGGGCGACGCGGAGCATCTGCTTGTTCTGCAGACTCCAGCGTTCCTGGGTCTGCTGGTCGTTGTAGGCGAAAAGCGGACTCTGCATGGCGTTCTGGCTCCCCCTCAGCCCCGGACCCGGAGACGGTCGGTGCTGTCCTCGCTGGGCTGGACGACGACGATGCCCTGGCCGGAAAAGGCCATCTGGTAGGCCTCACCGCTGCCCCGGCCGATGAGCGACTGCGCCTTGAAGCTGCGCTTGCCCTTCACCTTGAGGTTCGGGGACCAGGCGACGAGCGCGTCCGGGTCGACGTACGTCTCGTCCTCGCCGCCGCCGCAGTCGACGACGATCGGCTTGCCCCGGGAGGTCAGCGCGACCCAGCCCTGCCCGGAGATCTTGGTGTTCCACAGGCCCTGTCCGGCGAACTTCGCCAGGCCCTTAACCCGCTCGACGCCCCACGTGAGATGCGCGTCGAAGGCGAGCAGGTTGGTGGCGTTGACGGAGATGCCGTCGCCGTTGAGGTTGATGATGACCACGTTGGCGCCGTAGTCGGCGAGGTAGAGCAGTCCGTCGCCGGAGCACTTCATCAGGGGTGCGCCCTCGCCGGTCATCCAGTCCTTGGCGATCTGGCGCACGGCCGGCGGGTTGGGCTCGTACTGGACGAAGCCCTCGTAGGCGACCATCGATCCCACGCGCGCGAAGAGGTCGTTCCCGGTCTGCATGGCGATCTTCGCCATGTGGTTGCCGTGGTTCTCCATGCGGGCGGTGACGGGTGCGGGGGCGAAGCCCGCGAGTGGCTGGTTCATGACGGGCTCCCTCAGATCTCGTACGGCTGGACGACGATGAAGTTGCCGGGAGCGGCCCGGAACTGGAGGTTGACGCTCTCTCCGGTGTCGCCGGGGTAGGCGTTGCGGCGCATCCGTACCTGGCTGGAGACGATCACCTGGGCCGCGGACGACCAGGCGACCACCGCGTTGGCGTCGGCGAACGTCGTGGGCGTGACCGGCAGCACCACGGGCGTGCCGTGCGTCTTGACGACGATCGTGCCGGTGCCCGTGAACTGCATCGTGAACAGCGCGCCGCCGGGGATGCCGTGGCCCTCGATACGGCGGATCTCGTACTGGAGGCTCTCGTCGAAAGCGAGGACGTTCTCGGCGGAGACGCAGATGCCGTCGCCCTGGAGCTCGATCGGGTGCAGCATCGTGGAGTTCTCGGCGAGGAACACCTGCCCCTGGCCGGTACAGCGCATCAGCTGCATCTCCTGGCCGGTCGCGTTGCCCACGATCCGGCCGGAGAAGCCGGCGCCCTTGTAGCTGAAGTCGACCTTGCCCTGGTAGAGCACCATGCTGCCCTGCCGGGCCAGCACGGGCTGTCCGCCGATGCCGAGGTCGACCCGGACCATCTTCTTGTTCTGCTGCGTCCAGCGCTGACCGGTGGGCGTCTCCTTGAACTGCTGGAGCGCCGCGGCCACACCGGGGCCCTGAGGTGCACCCTGAGGTGCACCCTGCGGGGCTCCGTAGGGAGCCTGCTGGCCCGGGACCTGCCCGTAGGGGGGCTGCTGGCCATAGCCAGGAGGCGGGGTCGCCTGACCGTAGCCGGGCGGCGGAGTCGGCTGGCCGTAGCCCGGAGGCGGGGCCGGTGCCTGCGGGGCCTGAGGCTGGGCGTAACCGGGCGGCGGCGGGGCGCTCGGAGCGGGAGCCTGGCCGTACGGCGGCTGCTGCCCGGGCTGGCCGTAGGGCGCGGGAGCCGGGGCGGGGGGCGGCGGGGCGCCACCGGGCGGCGTGATCGGCGCGACGATCGTGGGCTGGGCATGAACGGAGGGTGCCGGGGCCGGTGGCGGCGTGGCCCCCTGCGGGGGTGCGAAGCCCTGCGCGGCGGGCTGCGGTGCGGGCGCAGGAGCCGGAGCGGGCGCCGGGGCGCCGAAGGCGGGCGGCGCGGTGGCCTGGGCGGGCGGCGCGAAGCCAGGGGTCGCACCGGCCTGCGGCTGCTGGGCCTGCTGCGGGGCTTCCGGCGTCTCCTCCTCGGCGACCTCGCCGCCGAAGTTCCTCAGCAGCGCATCGAGGCCACCGTCGAAGCCCTGTCCGACGGCGGCGAACCGCCAGACGTCCTTGAGGTAGAAGTCGCCCAGCATCACGGCGCGTTCGGTGGAGAACTCCGAGCCGCTGAAGGCGTACCGGGCCACCTCCTCGCCGCCGGCGACGATGCGGATGTACCCGGGGCTGACCTGCGACATCTGTCCGGTGCCGTCGATCGTCGCCGTGAAGGACAGCTTCTGGATCTGCGGGGGGATCTTGTCGAGCGTGACGCGGAAGGACTCCGTGTCGCCCGCCTGGGCGCCGAGGAGCTGGATGGACTCCTCAGGTGACTTCGGCTGATTGAAGAAGACGAAGTAGCGGTCGTCCGAGAGCTGTTCATCGGCGTCGAGACCGAAGCAGCTGATGTCGAACGACAGCCCCGGAGCGGCGATCTGTACACCTACGTACAGATCCGTGCCCGCGGTGAGGTCACTGATCCTGGCCTTGTGGCCGCGTTGGAATTCCCTGGCCATGCGTAACGACCGTCCCCCATCCCGAATGTGATTGCGTCGCGCCAGGCTAACGGCAAACTCGGACATCGAGCCAAGCCGGTACAGACCCGGTACACAACCCTCGCCCAAGCGAACCGGAAGCGCTGTCTCCGGGGGCCCTCAGGGAGCGGTCATTCGCCGCGCGCACCGGGCAGATGAGGCAACCGTTCGGCGGCGACCACGCCTTCCAGGTAACCCTTCGCCCGCTCTGTGCGGGGGTACCCCTCCAGCAGCCGCCAGAAGCGGGGCCCGTGTCCGGGCACCAGAAGATGCGCGAGTTCATGGAGGAGGACGTAGTCGACGACGTACTCGGGCATGCCCTGCAGGCGGTGCGAGAGCCGGATACTGCCCTCGGCCGGGGTGCACGAGCCCCAGCGTGTGTTCTGGTTGGTGACCCAGCGGACCGAGTTGGGCCGCGCCCGGCCGTCGAAGTACTGCGCCGACAGCCGCTCCGCGCGCTCGGCCAGTTCGGCGTCACCGAGGACCCGCTTGCTCTCCTGGGCTGCCAGCTTGTCGAGCATGACGTTCACCCAGCGCTGCTCCTCGGCCTCGGACATCCGGGCGGGGATGAGCACGACGGTGCGATCGCCCTCGCGGTACGCCGACACCGTCCGGCGGCGCCGGGCGCTTCTGCGGACCTCGATCGCGCTCGCCCCCGAGCCGCTCGACGGCGGACTCGTCGTACTGCGCTGTGGCGTTCCGGCGCGGTGCAGTGGGTCGGCGGACACGCCCCGACGTTACCCGCTGCGCATGGGGTAAGTCCCGACTCCGGGACGGTTCCATGCCGATCCCCCACCGTGCGTTTGATTTGTACGACGAATATCCACCGCCTGTGGACAACTTTCGGCTCGGGGTGCCCGGTCGGGGCATGCTGGCTGTCACCGGCGGGGCTGCGACCGAGCTCCACCGGCACACGGGGACGTTCAACGACGGCTACGGGGGCCTGTTCATGCAAGCGACGGTTTCGGCTGTTTCAGGAGATTCGACGGTTCCGTCGATTACATCGACCACGCCGACTTCACCGGCACCGCCGGCTCCATCGGCTTTGCTGGCGCCGCTGTTGAAGCCCGCGCTCAAGCGTGGCTGGCGGGATCTCAACACGGTGCAGTTCGGGATGACTCCGGCGCACGCTCTGACGCTGGGTCCGATGGACACCGCGACAGGCAGTTTCCTCGATCTGCTCAACGGCACGCGCGGGCTGGAGCTGCTGCGTGAAGAGGGCCGCCGCATGGACCTGCCGGACGGCCATGTCGACGGGCTGGTGCGCCGGCTGGCACGGGCGGGGCTCCTCGACGACGCGAAGGGAGGCGGTCCGGCCGGCGACGCCCTGCGGCGCAAGGAGGATGCCCTGGACCGGCTGCGCCCCGACCTGGCCTCCCTGTCTCTGACCACGTCCGAGCCGGGCGAGGCGATCGGCCGCCTGGCCGCCCGCCGCTCACTGCGCGTACAGGTGAGGGGCGCCGGGCGGGTCGGCTCCATGGTGGCCTCGCTGCTCTCGGGCGCGGGGGTGGGCGAGGTCGACGTGCGCGACGTGGGCCGGGTCGAGCCATGGGACGTCGCACCGGGCGGGCTGCCCGCGGAGGCGGTCGGCGACCGCAGGGACGAGGCCGCCCGGCGGGCCGCACGCCGCTGCGCACCGGACCGGCCACCGCGCCGGAGCTCCGAGTCACCTCTGGGGCAGGACAGCGCCGGCCACTCCCTGGTGATCATCGCGCCCCGGGACGACGTAGCTGTGCACGCCCCCTCCCCGTCCGCCGCCGAACCCCTCATCGCTTCCGGTACGCCCCATCTGTACGCCGGCGTGGTGGAGGGCACCGGCGTGGTCGGCCCGCTGGTCCTGCCCGGTGAGACGGCCTGCGCCGGCTGTCTCCACGAGGGGCGCGCCGAGCGGGACCCTGCCTGGCCCCGCCTGGTCGCGCAGTGGCGCTCCGGCACGGTACGGACACGCGACGTACGCGCTTGCGATCTCGCGCTGGCCACCACGGTCGCCGGACTGACGGCCGCACACGCCCTAGCCTTTCTGGATGGACGGATTCCGTCGAGCGCCGGTGCACGCTGGGAGGTGTCCCTACCCGTTCTGAGCTGGCACGCACGGCCGGTGTGGGCGCACCACGCATGCGCGTGCGGCGCCACGGAGAAAGGTGAGGGAGAACACCCCTCCGAGGACGAGCAGTAGCGCGAGACAATGACGGAGCAACGGCCGCCGAAGGAGTCACGCCGTGCGGCAGACTCGGAGCGGTCGGCTGGTACCTGGAGGGCGCATGTCTGATCTTCCCCGCAAGGCGGTCACCCGTACCGCCAAGCTCGCCGCGCTCCCGCTCGGCTTCGCCGGACGGGCGACCTGGGGACTGGGCAAGCGGATCGTCGGCGAGTCCGCGGAGATCGTCGGCCGCGAGCTGCAGCAGCGCACCGCCGAGCAGATGTTCAAGGTGCTCGGCGAGCTCAAGGGCGGCGCGATGAAGTTCGGGCAGGCTCTGTCCGTCTTCGAGTCGGCCCTGCCCGAGGAGATCGCCGGCCCATACCGCGCCGCGCTCACCAAGCTGCAGGAGGCCGCGCCCCCGATGCCGACGCGCACCGTGCACTCGGTGCTGGCGGAGCGGCTCGGTGACGACTGGCAGGAGCTGTTCCTGGAGTTCGAGGACAAGCCCGCCGCCGCGGCCTCGATCGGCCAGGTTCACCGGGGTGTGTGGCACGACGGCCGCGAGGTGGCCGTCAAGGTGCAGTACCCGGGAGCCGGCGAGGCCCTGCTGTCCGATCTGAACCAACTGAGCCGTTTCGCCCGACTCTTGGGCCCGCTGATTCCGGGCATGGACATCAAGCCTCTGATCGCGGAGCTGAAGGACCGGGTCTCCGAGGAACTGGACTACGGCTTGGAGGCGCAGGCCCAGCAGGCCCACGCCGAGGAGTTCGCCGACGATCCGGATGTCGTCGTCCCCGCGGTGGTGCACCAGTGCGAGCAGGTCCTGGTCACGGAGTGGATCGACGGTGTCCCGCTCTCGGAGGTGATCTCCGACGGCACCGAGGAGCAGCGCGACCGCGCCGGTCAGCTCCTGGCCCGCTTCCTCTTCTCCGGCCCGGCCCGCACCGGGCTCCTGCACGCCGACCCGCACCCGGGGAACTTCCGCCTCCTGCCGGGCGGCCCGGAGGGTGAGGACGACTGGCGGCTGGGTGTGCTGGACTTCGGCACGGTCGACCGGCTCCCGGGCGGTCTGCCGACCCCCATCGGCGACTCCCTGCGCATGACCCTGGACGGCGAGGCGGAGGCGGTCTACGAACTCCTCTGCGCCGAGGGCTTCGTCAAGGAGTCGATCGACCTCGATCCGAACGCCGTCCTCGACTATCTGCTGCCGATCATCGAACCGGCTCAGGTCGAGGAGTTCACCTTCACCCGCGGCTGGATGCGCAGTCAGGCCGGTCGTGTGGCAGATCCCCGCTCGCCCGCCTACCAGCTGGCCAAGCAGCTCAACCTGCCCCCGGCGTATCTCCTCATCCATCGGGTGACGTTGAGCACCATCGGCGTGCTGTGCCAATTGGGAGCGACGGTGCGACTGCGTGAGGAGTTGGAGGACTGGCTGCCCGGATTCGTGCCGGAGGAACCGGACGAGGAGGAGTCGGCGGCGGAGGCGTGAGCGGCTCTACCACCAGGCCGAGTCCAGCCGTCCCTCGATCGCTCTGAGGTTCTCCCGGGAGCAGGTGTCGCAGAAGTAGCGGCGGGTGCCGTTCTCCACGGAGCACGTCCAGGTGGGTTGCGAGGCCTCGGCCCGGGTGCCGCAGCGGGCGCACACAAGGGGCTGGGGCTCCATGGCGGAACCGCCGTTGTCACTGCCTCCGGGAAGACTCGTCACTCCGCGACGATATCGCCGCCGCCCGCTGATCGGCGGTCACAACGCACTGCGGGGGCCGGTCCCGTTCACACGGAACCGGCCCCCGCGGGGACTACCGCCTCCCGGGTCGGGAGGCCACCGTCTGGCGGTGGAGTCGGTTACTGCATGACCGCCATGGCGAGCGCGCGGCGGGCACGCAGCGAGGCCCGTTCGGCCCGGCGCTGCATGCGGCGAGCGGTCGCCAGGCGCACGGCCCGGCGTTCCTGCTCGGCCACGTACCGGCGCTCGTGCATATGCGCACGGGCCAGGGCTTCTTGGATGAGTTGCATCTCTCGGTTCCTGTTCTGACGCGAGTCGTTCGCGCCACTGGTGGTGAAGTCTTCAGGCGCGGAGCCTGCGAGCTCGTGGGTGGACGGCTTCATCGGGGCCTGCTTCTGGGGGTCGTGCGTGAAGGGACGGTCGATTGTTCCTACGGTGTTCATGCCGTGACCGGGTTCTTGCGCGGGCGACCACGCGGCCGCTTCCGGGCGACGACAACACCCTGGACGAACAGCTCGCCACCCCAGACGCCCCAGGGCTCACGCCGCTCCTTGGCGCCGGCGAGGCAGGCCTCCATCAGCGGGCAGGTGCGGCAGAGGGACTTGGCGTACTCGACGTCCGCCGGCGACTCGGCGAAGAAGACCTCCGGGTCGTAGGAACGGCAGGGGACGGGCACGCCGAGGTTCTCGATGGCGTCGTCGAGCGCGGTGAGCGCAGTGAGCGGGGTCAAGGTGGGGTCCTCCGTGAGGCCGGGCTTGGGGATCACGTCTGAAGGCGGTACGGACGGGGCGTGCGCTTCGAGTTGCACGGTTCGTCTTCCTCGTCTGGTCGTTCCGGCCCTGTTGGGCCGGGTGGCGGCTGGTACCGGGTCTTTCTTGTCCCGAGGCCCCTTCGCTCCGTCATCCCTGGTGGGGGACAAACAGAAGGGCCGCGGATCCCGGATGGGGTTCCGCGGCCCTGAAGGCGCCGGCCTGATCGACGATCAGGCTGGATCACTCCAGGGTTCTGGCCCACGGAAGGCCCACATCAGGTGGTGGTGCTTCGTCTGCTTCCGGAATCCGGCACCGGTCGCCGTAAAGGCATAGGCCTTGGCCTGTGCCACTACTGCCGCTTCCAGTGCCTTGGTCGGTCGCTCATTGCCCTCGCGGACAGGGAGACCCGCGAGAGACAGGGCGGACGCCGGACGCGCGGCACGGATGCCGGACAGACCGGTGCCCTGGTTCGAGACGCCGAGCATGCACAGGGAAGCGACGACCGAGCGATCGGTCATTTTCACGGTGCTGATGGAGCTGGTGTTGATGCTGATCACTGGACTCGCCTCCTCTCGGCGTCTAGGGGGACTGGGGTGAACCAGTCCGACGGGTATGCAAGTAGAACACGGAATTGGGGCCTCCGAGAAGGCCTCCGTTCCCGTGGCTAAGAACCTATGGGGATTGCTGGGGCATGCGCAAACTATTTTTTCGACGAGTTCGTGTCATTCCCCGTCGGAGTCCTCCCCAACCTCCTGGCCTGCACAGATGGCCAGCACATCGGCTCCGTAGCGCTCCAGCTTCCGCTTGAGGACGCCGGAGATACGGGACAGCTCAACCGGACTGGCCGGCTCCGCCTCTGCGATGGCCATCAGGGTCCGGTCCGTGAAGACGCAGAAGTCCGGCTGCCCGCTGAGCCGGGCCTGGATCGCACGCCACTCACGGAGTCGTTCGTAGAGGCCCTCGTCCATGTCCGAGGGACAGCCCTCGCAGCGCATCAGCTTCATCTCGCCGGCGTCGGTGAGGGTGCGCCCGCAGACACGGCAGCGGGCCGGGGAGCGCTGGATGCGTCTCGGGGCGGCGTCCGGCCTGCTCGTGAAGCCGCGCTCGACGCCTCCGGAACCGACGGCGGCGGTGCGTCCTGCGGTGGCGACCGAGCCGGGGCGCAGTCCGTCGAGGAAGCGGCTGGGGCGGCGGTTCGGGCGGCCGCCGGGTGCGCGGGTGAGCGCCCAGGAGACATGGAGGTGCAGCCTGGCGCGGGTGACACCGACATAGAGGAGCCGGCGTTCCTCCTCGATCTGCTCGTCCGTCTTTGCGTAGGTGATCGGCATCATGCCCTCGGCGACGCCGACCAGGAAGACGACGTCCCACTCCAGACCCTTGGCCGAGTGGAGGGAGGCGAGGGTGACGCCCTGGACGGTCGGGGCGTGCTGGGCGTTCGCCCGCTCGTCGAGCTCCGCGACGAGGTCGGCGAGGGTGGCGCCGGGTTTGGCGGCGGCGAAGTCGTGGGCGAGGTTCACCAAGGCGGCCAGCGACTCCCAGCGCTCTCTGACGGCGCCGGAACCGGCGGGTGGCTCGGTCGTCCAGCCCTCGCCCGACAGCACGGCCCGCACCTGCGAGGGCAGGTCGACGGCGTCGTCGAGAAGCGAGTCGTTGCCGCCGAAGCGGGCCGCGCCGCGCAGGGCGATGCCCGCCTTGCGCACCTCGGGACGGTCGAAGAACCGCTCGGCACCCCGCAGCTGGTAGGGGACGCCCGCGTCGGCGAGGGCCTGCTCGTAGGTCTCGGACTGAGAGTTCGTACGGAACAGGATGGCGATCTCGCCGGCCGCAACTCCGGAGTCCATGAGTTCCCGGATGCGGCGGGCGGCGCCCTCGGCCTCGGCGGGCTCGTCGGTGTACTCCGTGTACACCGGCTCGGGACCCGGGTCGCGCTGGGAGACCAGTTCCAGGCGGTGGTCGGCGGCGCGGCCCCGGGCCTGGGCGAGCACACCGTTGGCGAGGTGGACGACCTGGGGGGTGGAGCGGTAGTCGCGGACCAGCTTGACGAGGGTGGCGCCGGGGTGACGGGTACGGAAGTCGAGCAGATGGTCGGGAGTTGCTCCCGTGAACGAATAGATCGTCTGGCTGGCATCGCCGACCACACACAGGTTGTCGCGGTCGCCGAGCCACAGCTCCAGCAGGCGCTGCTGGAGCGGGCTGACGTCCTGGTACTCGTCGACCACGAAGTGCTGGTACTGGGAGCGGACCTGGTCGGCGATGTCGTGCCGGTCCTGGAGGATGCCGACGGTGAGCAGCAGGACGTCCTCGAAGTCGATGACCGAGCGATCCCGCTTGAGGTCCTCGTAGACGTTGTAGATCTGGGCGATCTCGGCCGGGTCTCGGGGGGCGTCGCGGCCTGCCTTGGCGATGGCGGGCGGATAGTCGGCGGGGACGGTCCGGGTGACCTTGGACCACTCGATCTCGGCGGTGACGTCCCGCAGCTCGTTGCGGTCGAGGCGGATGCGACAGGCGGCGGCCGCGTCGGCGACGAGCTGGATCTTGCGGTCGACGAGCCGCGGCATGGAGCCGCCGACCGCTTTCGGCCAGAAGTACTGGAGCTGGCGCAGGGCGGCCGAGTGGAACGTACGCGCCTGCACCCCGGCGGCGCCGAGCTGACGCAGTCGGCCGCGCATCTCTCCGGCGGCCCGGTTGGTGAAGGTGACGGCGAGCACGCTGGAGGGCTGGAGGATTCCGGCACGCACCCCGTAGGCGATGCGGTGGGTGATCGCCCGGGTCTTGCCCGTGCCGGCGCCCGCGAGCACGCACACCGGTCCGTGCAGGGCGGTGGCCACCTCGCGCTGCTCGGGGTCGAGCCCTTCGAGCACCGCGTCGGCAGAGTCCGGTACCTGCGGGAAGAGGGTGGAGTGCGTTGCTGCTGTCACACGGCCATGCTGCCAGGTCGCCGGAGACGGCTGTGCCGGTTGTCCACAGGCAGGCACTGTTAGTCGTACCAATGCGGCAGGCGTCACGTGCCCGGGCATACCCCGGGCGGGAATGGCGCCACTGTCGCGTACGTTCCCTCATCGGACGACCTGTTTCCCCGAGCCATCAGAGGAGCGCGCGAGACATGCAGGGCACTGTGACGATGTACAGCACCACGTGGTGCGGCTACTGCCAGCGGCTGAAGAAGCAGCTGGAACGTGAGGGCATCGCGTACACCGAGATCAACATCGAGCAGGACCCGGAGTCCGCGGCGTTCGTCGAGAAGGCGAATGGCGGGAATCAGACGGTGCCTACCGTGCTGTTCGGGGATGGTTCGACGCTGACGAACCCGTCGCTGGCTCAGGTGAAGCAGAAGATCGGCGTGTGACCGGAGCGCATCGAAGCGTAAAGAGAGGGTGGCCGCCCCGGGGGGAGGCCACCCTCTCTTTGCGCTCAGACGCTGCGGGTCGGCAGCGGCTTGCCGTACCAGAGCTCGATCAGACGGGCCGCGATCGAGATGCCGTACGGCGGCATGACCTCGCCGGACTCGAAGGCTGCGCGCAGTTCCTCGCGTGAGAACCAGCGGGCCTCGTGGATCTCGTCGCCGTCGACGTTGACCTCGGTGGAGGTGGCGCGGGCCATGAAGCCCAGCATGAGGCTGGACGGGAAGGGCCAGGGCTGGCTGGCGACGTACTCGACCTGGCCGACGCTGACACCTGCCTCCTCGTAGACCTCACGGCGCACCGTCTGCTCGATGGACTCGCCTGGCTCGACGAATCCGGCGAGCGTCGAGAAGCGGCCCTCGGGCCAGTGGACCTGGCGGCCGAGCAGGATGCGGTCGTCCTCGTCGGTGACGGCCATGATCACTGCGGGGTCGGTGCGCGGGTAGTGCTCGGCGCCGCAGGCGGGGCAGCGGCGGATGTGGCCGGCCGCGGCGATCACGGTGCGCTCGCCGCAGCGGGAGCAGAAGCGGTGGGTGCGCTGCCAGTTCTCCAGGCCGACGGCGTGCACCATCAGGCCGGCGTCGCGCGGCGACAGCAGCAGGCCCGCCTCGCGCAGGCCGGCCGGACGGGCGGACTGGTCGATACGGCCGGGCAGCGCGTCCTTCTGGAGGGCGAAGTAGCTGACGCCGTCCTCGTCGATGCCCAGGAAGTAGCGGTGCGCCTCGGTGAGAGGGGCCTCGAAGGAGGGGGTCATGACGAGTTCGGTGCGCCCGTCCGCCGTCTCGTCGACGAGGACCTGACCACCGGAGACCACGAAGCAGCGGGTCGTGGGGTGGCTCCATGCCGCCGCGAGCCAGGCCTCGTCGAGCCGGTGGTGGGCGGCGCGGTCGATGCCGCTCGATGCGGTGAGCGAGATGGGGCGGTCGGCGGTGTGGTCGGTCGAAGTGGTCACGGGTGCTTCCAACTCCCCCAGTGGAACGGTGTGCTTCGGCGGGTGGATCGGCGGGACGTGCGACGGGAGGCGACCGGGTCCATCGGGGCTCGGCGGTGCGGGACGGCTGTTTCAGTGTGCCCCGCGCGCGATGCCCGTCCGGACGGCCAAGGCGGGTCAGGGCGCATGACGCCAGTTCGCGGCCAGGTCGCCCCACAGGTAGGCGGTGGTCTCGACGCCTTTGAGCAGCAGGTCGAGCTCGACCTTCTCGTTCGGGGCGTGCCAGCCGTCGGAGGGGACGGAGATGCCCAGGAAGAGCACGGGTGCGCCGAGGACGTCCTGGAGGTCGGCGGCGGGGCCCGAGCCGCCTTCGCGGGTGAAGCGCACCGGGCCCTCGAAGGCGCGGCTCATGGCGCGTACTACGGACTGCAGGGCGGGATGGCCCAGCGGCGTCAGGCACGGACGCGTGGCCCCGCTGAACGTGATCTCGCAGCGGATACCGGCGGGCACCTGAGTGTCGGCCCACGCGCGGACGGCCTTCTCGATGTGGTCGGGCTCCTGTCCCGCGACCAGCCGGAAGGAGAGCTTCACCATGGCGGAGGACGGGATGATCGTCTTGCTGCCGGGACCCTGGTAGCCGCCGCCGATGCCGTTGACCTCGGCGGTGGGGCGGGCCCAGACACGCTCCAGGGTGGTGTGCTCGGCCTCGCCCTGGGTGGCGTACGACTTGGCGGTGCGCAGCCACTGCTGCTCGTCGAAGGGCAGCTCGGCGAAGAGTTCGCGCTCGCGGTCGGTCAGTTCGACGATGCCGTCGTAGAAGCCGGGGATCGCCACGCGTGCGTGCTCGTCGTGCAGGGCGGCGACCAGGCGGGCGGCCGCCGTCGCCGGGTTGGGGACGGCGCCGCCGAAGGAGCCGGAGTGGATGTCCTGGTCGGGGCCGTACAGCCGGATCTCGCACTCGGCCAGGCCGCGCATGCCGGTGCACACGGTGGGGGTGTCCTCGGACCACATGCCGGTGTCGGACACGATCACGGCGTCGGCCGCGAGCCGCTGGGCGTTCTCCTCGACGAGAGCGCGGAAGTGCGGGGAGCCGGACTCCTCCTCGCCCTCGATCAGCAGCTTCAAGTGCACGGCCGGGGTGGTGCGGCCCGTGGTCGCGAGGTGGGCGCGGACGCCGAGTGTGTGGAAGAACACCTGGCCCTTGTCGTCGGCGGCCCCGCGCGCGTAGAGGCGCCTTTCGCGGACGACGGGCTCGAAGGGCTCGCTGTCCCAGCCGTCCTCGAGGGCGGCGGGCTGCACGTCATGGTGGCCGTAGACGAGGACCGTGGGCGCCTTGGGATCGTCGGAGGGCCACTCGGCGAAGACGGCCGGCGCGCCCGCCGTCGGCCAGACCTCGGCGGTCGGGAAGCCGGTCTCCTTGAACTTGGCGGCGAGCCAGTCGGCGCTGCGGTGTACGTCGGGCGCGTGGTCGGGCTGGGCCGACACGGACGGTATGCGCAGCCACTCGGCGAGGTCGTCGAGGAAGGCGGCGCGGTGCTGCTCGATGTACGTGCGGACAGCGCTGTCCGGGGTCTGGCTCATGGTCACGAGCCTATCGGCCCGCACCGACATCCTCGGTGGGCGGTTCCTCACACTCCGCCTCCGTGACCGGGTCCTCGGTCAGCAACCGCTCCAGTGCCGTCCGGTCCGGCAGGTCGTCCGGTCGTACGACCTCGCCGCTGCGGACGTAAAGGAACGAGGCGTTGACCGATCCCAGCGGCACGCCCTCCTGCTCGGCCCAGGCGAGCCGGTACAGGGCCAGCTGGAGCGGGTCGGCGGTGCGGGTCCGGTTGGTCTTCCAGTCGACGATCTCGTACGTCGCCCCGTCGCCGTCGCCCTCCTTGTAGACGGCGTCGATACGGCCCCTCACGACGCGGCCCGCGATCGCGAGCTGGAAAGGGGCCTCGACCCGGTACGGCGTCCGGTGCGCGTACTCGGTGCGCTCGAAGGCGTCCTTGAGGGCCTCCAGGTCGCGCTCGTCGGCGATCTCGGCCTCGCTGCCGGGCAGGTCGTCCGGCTCCAGCATCGGCAGTGTGAGCTCTTCGAAGCGGGCCTCGACCCAGGCGTGGAATCGGGTGCCGCGGCGCGCGGCAGGTTGTGGAGGACGCGGCATCGGGCGCGCGAGCTCCTGCGCGAACCCTTCCGGGTCGGCGGCCAGCCGCATCAGCTGGGACGCGGTCAACGACGCGGGCAGAGGCACGTCGGTGACGCTCGCGCGGGCGCGCAGGAGCTCTCCGGTGAGGGCGTCGAGGTCGCGGTCCCAGGAAGCGAGGGTGCGGGTCTCCTCGGGGGTGAGCGGTTCCGGTTCCGTCCGGTGGCGGGGTGCGGGCGGTCCGGCAGGGGGCTCCGGGGAGGTCGCCTGGTGCGGGATGGTCGGGCGGCCGGTGCGCCAGGAGTCCCAGTCGCCGGGGTCCGCCTCGGACGGCTGGTCGCCGGCGAAGGACTCGTCGTGGTCGTCCGCGAAGCGCTTGTCACCGGGGGGCCCGTCCGTGAGAGATCCGTCTCGGCGGGATCCGTCCACAAAGGACTCGTCGGCGAAGGACTCGTCCTCGATGGACTCGTCCCCGAAGGTCTCGTCGGCGAAAGGATCGTCCTCGTCGGGCAAATGGTCCGCGAACGCGTCGTCGTCCGGCGGCGGAGGCCAGTCCGGATCGTCGTACGTGTCCGGGTCGTGCATGACAGCCGGGTGGCCGTCCTCTTGGGCGGTGAGGGTCTCCAGGTGGGCCAGGACCGTCTCGGCCGCGGCCCGGCGTCGGGCCAGGGCCGTCTCGTCGAGAGGCAGGGGCCACAGCTGGTCGGCGTTCTCCCGGTGCAGGGCCGGATTCTCCTCGCCGTCGCCCGGCTCGTCGGCCCAGGCCTCGATCTCGCCGTACCCGGCCGCGCAGTGGTCGTACAGGGCCTGCAGGAAGTCGGAGGGTCCGCGGGGCTTCTTCTGGGTGGGGCCCCACCAGTGGCCGGAGCCGAGGAGCAGGGAGCGGGGGCGGGTGAAGGTGACGTAGCCGAGGCGGAGTTCCTCGGTGTGCTGGTGGTCCTTCATGGCCTCGTGGAAGGCCTTCAGGCCGCGGGAGTCCCAGGAGGCGACGTCCGGGAGCGTGTCGGTGTCGCCGCGCAGCTCGTGCGGGAGGACCTTGCCCTGCGCGGTCCACTTCTCGCGGCCCTGGGTGCTGGGGAAGGTTCCCGTGACCAGTCCGGGGACGGCGACGACGTCCCACTCCAGTCCCTTGGACTTGTGCGCGGTGAGCACCTTGACGGTGTTCTCGCCGCCCGGGAGGGCGTTGTCGAGCCCCTTCTCGTACTGGGCTGCGGTGCGCAGGAAGCCCAGGAAGGCGAGCAGGGACGCCTCGTTGTCGCCGGCCGCGAAGGAGGCGGCGATGTCGAGGAAGTTGGACAGGGTCTCGCGGCGGCGGGCGGCCAGCGCGTGCGGGGACGCCGACAGCTCCACTTCCAGGCCGGTGACCGCGAGGACGCGGTGGAGGACGTCCATCAGCGGGTCGGACAGGGAGCGGCGCAGGTCGCGCAGTTCGGTGGCCAGGCGCGCGAACCGCACGCGCGCGTCCGGCGAGAAGGGCAGCCCGTCACCGTCGCCGTCCATCGGCGTCTCGAGGAACGTGTCGAGGGCGTCCGCGAGCGAGATGACCTCGGCGGGATCGACCCCTTCGACGGCCTCGGCGAGGCGGCGGTCCGGGTCGTCGTCGCCGTCCACGCGCGCGTGGGACACCAACCGCCGTGCGCGGCGCCCCAGGAGGGCGAGGTCGCGCGGGCCGATGCGCCAGCGCGGGCCGGTGAGGAGGCGGACCAGGGCGGCATTGGCGCCGGGGTCCTGGAGGACCTCGCAGACGGCGACCAGGTCGGCGATTTCGGGCAGGTGGAGCAGCCCGGACAGACCGACCACCTCGACGGGGATGTCCCGGGCGACGAGCGCGGCCTGGATCTCGGCGAAGTCGGTCGCCGTGCGGCACAGGACGGCGATCTCGCCGGGTTCCTTGCCGGTGCGCACGAGATGCGCGACGGAGTCGGCGATCCAGTCGATCTCCTCGGCATGGGTCGGCAGGAGGGCGCAGCGGACCGTGCCGTCACGCTCGGCGCCCGGGGCCGGGCGGAGGGCCTCCACGCCCGCGTGCATGGCCCGCAGGGGCTCGGCGAGGCCGTTGGCGAGGTCGAGGAGGCGGCCGCCGCTGCGGCGGTTCTCGCTGAGCGCCTGGCGGGCGGCGGGGCGGCCGTCTGCGTGCGCGAAGTGCTCGGGGAAGTCGTCGAGGTTGGCGACGGAGGCGCCGCGCCAGCCGTAGATCGCCTGGCAGGGGTCGCCGACGGCGGTCACCGGGTGGCCGGTGCCGCCCCCGAACAGGCCCGCCAGGAGGACGCGTTGGGCGACGGACGTGTCCTGGTACTCGTCCAGGAGGACCACACGGAACTCGTCGCGCAGGATGGGGCCCACCTCGGGGATCCCGGCCAGCTGCGCCGACAGGGCGATCTGGTCACCGAAGTCGAGCAGGTCCCGCTCCCTCTTGGCCGCGCGGTAGCGGCGCACGAGGTCGGCGAGTTCCCGGCGGGCCGCGGCCGCCTCGGGGACCTTGCGCAGATCGGCGTTGGTGAGCTTGGCGCCTTGCAGGGTGAGCAGCAGCCCGGCGTCGTACGCGCGCAGGGCCTCGGGCCGTACGAGGTGCTCGGCGAGTTCGGCGTCGAGGGTGAGGAGGTCGCTGACCAGGTCGGCGAAGGAGCGGGTGAGTGCCGGGTACGGGCCCGGGGCCTCGCGCAGCACGCGCGCGGCGAGTTGGTAGCGGGTGGCGTCGGCGAGCAGGCGGGACGTCGGTTCGAGACCGATGCGCAGGCCGTGGTCGGTCAGCAGGCGGCCGGCGAAGGCGTGGTACGTCGAGATCACGGGCTCGCCCGGCGGGTTGTCCGGGTCGATGACGTCGGGGTCGGTGACGCCGGCCTTGATGAGCGCCTTGCGGACACGCTCGGCGAGTTCACCGGCGGCCTTGTTGGTGAAGGTCAGGCCGAGGACCTGTTCGGGGGCGACCTGGCCGGTGCCGACCAGCCACACCACGCGTGCCGCCATCACCGTCGTCTTGCCCGATCCGGCTCCGGCCACGATGACCTGCGGGGCGGGCGGCGCGGTGATGCACGCCGTCTGCTCCGGAGTGAACGGGATGCCGAGGAGCTCTTTGAGCTGCTCGGGATCGGTGATACGGGCGGACACCTCAGAGAGGCTAGCGGCGGGCACTGACAGTCGATGCCGGATCACCTTGCGGGCCGGAAGAAGCGCAGGTCAGCACGGGTGGTGCGATCGGTCACTCCGGTTACTGACGGTGCGTTACTCGATCACGTGCCGTCCCTCGGGCCGCGCGCTGCACGACGCCCGGAACGCGCAGTGGGTGCAGTGCTGACCCGCTGTGGGGGTGAACCGCTCGTCCAGGACCTTGCCGGCCGCCGTGGCCAGCAGATCGCCGACCCACTCCCCCTCGGCGCCCTCCAGGGGCTCCTGGCCCTGCACCTTGGGAAGCGTCTCGCCGCCGTCGCGCTTGGCGGCGCCCTGGCGCAGCTGGACGAGTTCGGCCCCGCCCGGCTCGGGGCGTACGCCGTCGAAGGCCTCGTCGACGGCGCCCTCGCTGACAGCGAGCTGATAGACGGCGAGCTGCGGGTGGCGGGTCACCTCGGCCGCGCTGGGGGCCTGCTTGCCGGTCTTGAAGTCGACCACGTAGGCACGCCCTTCGCCGTCGGCCTCGACGCGGTCCATCTGACCACGGATGCGCACCTCGAAGTCACCCGCGCCCAGGGTGACGTCGAAGTCGTGCTCGCTCGCCACCGGAGTTCGCCCCGCGCGGTCCATCACGTGCCACTTGAGGAAGCGTTCGAGCGCCACGCGCGCGTTGTCCTTCTCCTGCGCCGACTTCCAGGGCGCGTCGAACGCGAGCGCGTTCCACACGGAGTCGAGGCGCTCCATGAGGACGGCGAGGTCGGCCGGGGTGTGTCCGGAGGCGACCTCGTCGGCGAGGACATGCACCACGTTGCCGAAGCCCTGGGCGACCGTCGCGGGCGCGTCGGCCTTCACCTCGCGGCCCAGGAACCACTGCAGGGCGCAGGTGTTGGCGAGCTGGTCGAGGGCGCTTCCGGAGAGCACGACGGGCTGGTCGCGGTTGCGCAGCGGCACCTTGGACTCGGTCGGGTCGAACATGCCCCACCAGCGGTAGGGGTGCGCGGCGGGGACCAGCGGGCGGCCGTCCTCGTCGGCGAGCGCGGCGAGCCGAGCCAGGCGGCGGGCGGCGGCCTCCCTGAGGGTGTCCGACGCGCGCGGGTCGACCGTTGTCGCCCGGAGTTCGGCGACGAGTGCGGCGACGGACAGCGGGCGGCGTGGGCGGCCGGTCACGTCCCTCGGTTCCACACCGAGTTCGGTCAGGAAGCGGGAGGGCTGGTCGCCGTCGTCCGCCGGGGCCTTCACCGCGGTGACGACAAGGCGTTCACGCGCGCGTGTGGCGGCGACGTAGAACAGGCGGCGCTCCTCCGCCAACAGCGCGCCCGGCGTGAGGGGTTCGGCTAGTCCGTCGCGGCCGATGCGGTCGGCCTCCAGGAGGGAGCCGCGACGGCGCAGGTCCGGCCACAGGCCCTCCTGGACGCCCGCAACGACGACCAGGCGCCACTCGAGGCCCTTGGAGCGGTGCGCGGTCATCAGGCGCACGGCGTCGGGGCGTACGGCCCGCCGCGTGAGGGTGTCTGCGGCGATGTCCTCGGCCTCGATCTCCTCCAGGAAGTTCAGTGCGCCACGGCCGCCGGTGCGCTCCTCCGCGCGGGTCGCTGTCGCGAACAGCGCGCATACGGCGTCGAGGTCACGGTCGGCGTTGCGGCCGGCCGCGCCGCCGCGGCGGGCGGTCCGCTCCAGGCGCGTGGGCCACGGTGTGCCCTCCCACAGATCCCACAGCGCCTCCTCGGCCGTACCGCCGCCCGCGAGGCGCTCACGGGCCTTGCGCAGCAGCGCGCCGAGGCGCTGGGCGCCACGCGCGTACGTGGGGTCGTGCACCGCCAGGCGCTCCGGCTCGGCGAGCGCACGCGCGAGCAGATCGTCCGAGGGCGGCGGCAGGGGGTTTCCAGCCGCCCGCTCCTCGTCACGCAGGGCCCGCCCGAGGCGGCGCAGGTCGGCGGCGTCCATGCCCGCGAGGGGCGAGGCGAGGAGGGTCAGGGCGGTCTCGGTGTCGAGCCAGGAGGTGGCGGGTTCGTCCGTGGAGTCGTCGCCGACGGGGTCGCCGCCCCGCCGTACGCCCCCCTCGGGCGCCTGGGCCGCCTCGGCCGTGGCCACCGCCCGGAGTGCAGTCAGCAGTGGCGCCACCGCCGGCTCATGCCTCAGCGGCAGGTCGTCGCCGTCGATGTCGAGGGGCACTCCGGCCGCCGTGAGCGCCCGGCGCACGGTCGGGATCGTGCGCGCCCCGGCACGCACGAGCACGGCCATCTCGCCCCACGGAACACCGTCCTCCAGATGCGCCCTGCGCAGGATGTCGGCGACGTTGTCCAGCTCGGTGCCGGGAGTCGGGTACGTGAAGACCTCCACGCGGCCGCCCTCGCGGACCGGCGCCAGCTCGCGGTGGGCACGTACCTTCTCCGCCGGCAGACGGGTCAGCGGCATGCGCTGGGTCAGCAGCCGGGTCGCGGCCAGCAGGGCGGCGCCGGAGCGGCGGGAGGTGCGCAGGACCTCCACGCGCGCGGGGTGGCCGTCCGCGCGGGGGAAGGCGTGCGGGAACTCCAGGATGCCGTTCACGTCGGCACCCCGGAAGGTGTAGATCGACTGGTCGGGGTCGCCGAAGGCCACGAGGGTCCGCCCGCCGCCGGCGAGGGCGTGCAGCAGCCGCACCTGGGCCGGATCGGTGTCCTGGTACTCGTCGACGTACACGGCGTCGTACTGCGCGGCGAGCCGCTCGGCGGCCTCGGGGCGGCGGGCGAGGAGCACCGCGCGGTGGACGAGCTCGGCGTAGTCGAGCACACCCTGCATGTCGAGCACGTCGAGGTACTCGGCGAGGAAGGACGCCGCGGCGCGCCAGTCGGGGCGGCCGATGCGGCGGGCGAAGGCGTCCAGGGCGTCTGGGCCGAGGCCCAGTTCGCGGCTGCGGGCGAGGACCGCGCGGACCTCGTCGGCGAAGCCACGGGTGGTCAGGCAGGCGCGCAGCTCGTCCGGCCAGCGCACATGTGCGAGGCCGAGCCGCTCCAGGTCCGGCTGGCCCGCGAGCAGCTCCCGCACGGCCACGTCCTGCTCCGGGCCGGACAGCAGCCGCAGCGGCTCCACGAACAGATCGCTGTCCTGGTGGGCGCGGACCAGTGCGTAGCAGAACGAGTGGAACGTGGTCGCCTGGGGCGCCCGCGCCGCCCCTATGCGCAGCGCCATGCGGTCGCGCAGCTCCACGGCGGCCTTGCGGCTGAAGGTCAGCACCAGGATGCGCTCGGGGTCCGAGCCGCGGGCGATGCGCTCCGCCACCGACTCGACGAGCGTGGTGGTCTTACCGGTGCCCGGACCTGCGAGAACGAGAAGCGGACCGCCGGCATGGTCAACCACGGAGCGCTGTGCCGCGTCAAGACGAGGGGGAGCCACTCGGACCGGCGGGGTACGCACCAGCCGGTAAGCGCCACGGGCTCCCTGTCGCACCTGGGGGTGCGACAGGCGCCTGGTGGAGAAAGAGGAGCTCACGTGGTTCGCCGGTCCTGGTGGGTGTGCTGGTGGGTCGCCTCTCCCGCGTGGAGGGCGGTGGCTGCGAGGTGAGGGCGACACGTGCAGCCGACGCTACGCCGCGGGGTGGCGTGGAAGCAGGGCTTCCGGTTCATCCCTCCGGGCACTCGTGGCACGTGCGTCCCTCGACTCACGAACGTACGTCATGCCACGGGCGTGCCCTCTTTCCCCCGTACGGATCACAGGTCACACAGCGGGCCGTCCGATGGCGGAAGCTGTCAGGTGTGACCCTGTGCGCGTTCGCCGCCGTCCCAGCGCGCCCGTCTCATGTCGAGGCGCGGCAGGTGGCCCTCGGCGGCCCTGCTCGCCTCCTTCAGCGGTGTGCTTTCCGCGCGGTAGTGCTCCAGCGCCCGCAACTCGTGTCCGGGCAGCAGGGCCCCGTCCGCGCGGACCACCCGCCACCACGGAACGGCGCCCCCGTAGAGGGCCATCACCCGGCCGACCTGCCGCGGACCACCCTGCTCCAGCCACTCCGCGACGTCCCCGTACGTCATGACACGTCCGGGCGGAATCAGGTCGGCGACCTCGAGGACGCGCTCGGCGTACTCCGGCAGCGCGTCCGCGTGCTCCGGGTGGGCCCGGTCGTACTCCGGGCGGGTACCGTCCGGAAGGCTCTCCTCGCTCATCCGGCCCATCCTGCCGCACCCCACCGACAATGTGACGCGCTCGCCACTGTGCGTGTGCCTCGCCCGGAGGCGAAGCTTCGGGCAGACTGTGCGCCCCCGCATTTGCACCCTGATGCCCCCGTGTGTCGGTGGGGCATGCCACCATCGTGCGGGCGGTGACTGGTGATACGAGACCAAGAAGAGACGATGAAGCAGCAGGGTGTGCACCCGGAGGACGCGGAAAGCACCTCTGACGCTTCGTCGCGCCCGGACGCCGCGAACGCCGCGAACGCCGACAAGAAGGACTCCGGCGACAGCGACGGCGGCAAGCAGGACGAGCCCGGCACGAGCGACGCCGGCCGCAAGGCCGTCGAGGGCAAGGCCGGGTACGACCTCGAAGAGGTGCACGCCGACGAGGTCGAGGGCGACGAACCGCTGCTCCCCGCGCGCGTGCACCGTCCCTCCGACCTCATGCGGCTCCTCGTGGGTGTGCTGGGCATCGCCCTGCTGCTCGCGATCGCCGCGTTCGCGCACGGCACCACCTCGGGTCTCGAGCAGGACATCAACAAGGGCACCGGGCAGGCGCCCGACTTGTTCAGCAAGATCGCCGGGCTCGTGTCCAGCATCGCGATCCTGCTGGTGCCCGTCGCCTTCGCCATCGAGCGCCTGATCAAGCGGGACGGGCTGCGGATCGCCGACGGCGTTCTCGCCGCCGTCCTCGCTCACGGCGTGACGCTCGCCACCGACCTGTGGGTCGCGCGTGCCGCCCCGGACTCCATCCGGGACGCGCTCACCCAGCCGTCGCCCGGCGACGTCGGCTCCCTCACCGACCCGGTGCACGGTTACCTCGCTCCGGTCATCGCGTACATGACGGCCGTGGGCATGTCCCGCAGACCCCGCTGGCGTGCGGTCCTGTGGGCGGTCCTGGTCCTGTACGCCTTCTCCATGCTGGTCACCGGCTACACCACGCCGTTCTCGATCCTCCTGACGCTGCTGATCGGCTGGACCGTCGCCTACGGCACGCTGTACGCGGTCGGCTCGCCCAACGTCCGGCCCACGGGGCGGACCCTGATGGCGGGCCTCAGGCACGTCGGCTTCCGCCCGGTGAGCGCGGCCCGCGAGGAGGTGGCCGAGGAGTCCGGAGACCGCGGCCGGCGCTACTTCGTCACCCTCGAGGAGGGTCCGCCGCTCGATGTCACGGTGGTCGACCGGGAGCAGCAGGCCCAGGGCTTCTTCTACCGCGCGTGGCGCAATCTGACGCTGCGCGGCTTCGCCACCCGCAGCAGCCTCCAGTCGCTGCGCCAGGCCCTGGAGCAGGAGGCGCTGCTCGCCTACGCGGCGATCGCGGCCGGCGCCAACGCGCCCAAGCTGATCGCCACCTCCGAGCTCGGCCCGGACGCCGTGATGTTGGTCTACGAGCACACCGGCGGGCACACCCTGGACTCGCTGCCGGACGAGGCAATCACCGACGACCTGCTACGCGACACCTGGCTCCAGGTGAAGGCGCTGCAGTCCCGCCGCATCGCCCACCGCAGGCTGGTGGGTGACGCGATTCTGGTGGATCGTTCCGGCAAGGTGATCATCACCGACCTGCGGATCGGCGAGATCGCGGCGAACAATCTGCTGCTGCGCATGGACATCTCCCAGCTGCTGGTGACGCTCGGCCTGCGCGTGGGCGCGGAGCGCGCGGTGGCCTCGGCGGTGGGCGTGCTCGGTCCGGACGCCGTGGCCGACTGCCTGCCGATGCTGCAGCCCATCGCGCTGAGCCGCTCCACGCGCGCGACGCTGCGCAGACTCGCCCGGGACAGGGCCCAGCGCGAGCGTGAGGCGGTGCTGGAGGCGTCGCGGCACGCCAAGCACGCGCGCAGCGAGGAGGCCGCGGACGATGGCGGGCCGGTACTCGACAAGCCGGACACGGAACTCGACAAGAAGATCGACAAACCGGAAAAGCCGGACAAGAAGGCCGTACGGGCGCAGGCGCGGGCCGAGAAGCGGGCCATCGACGAGGCACTGGACGAGGCGCGCGAGGAGGATCTGCTCACGCAGATCCGCCATGAGGTGCTGCTCATCAGGCCGCAGGCACCCGTCGAACCGGCTCGACTGGAGCGCGTGCGGCCGCGCACGCTGATCAGCTTCATCGCCGGTGCCATCGGCGCGTACTTCCTGCTGACGCAGCTCACACACATCGAGTTCGGTCCGCTCATCGCCAACGCCCAGTGGGGCTGGGTGGCCGCGGCGGTGCTGTTCTCGGCGGCCAGCTACTTCGCGGCGGCGATGGCGCTGCTGGGGTTCGTGCCCGAGCGGGTACCGTTCCGGCGGACCGTGTCGGCGCAGGTCGCCGGGTCCTTCGTGAAGATCGTCGCACCGGCCGCGGTCGGTGGGGTCGCCCTCAACACGCGGTTCCTGCAGCGCGCGGGAGTGCGGCCGGGGCTTGCGGTGGCGAGCGTCGGCGCGTCACAGCTGTTCGGGCTCGGCTGCCACATCCTGATGCTGCTGGCCTTCGGCTATCTGACCGGCACCGAAAAGACGCCGTCGCTGTCGCCGTCCCGGACCGTCATCGCGGGTCTGCTGACGGTGGCGGTGCTGGTGCTCGTGGTGACGTCTGTGCCGTTCCTGCGGAAATTCGTCGTCACGCGCGTGAGGTCGCTGTTCGCGGGTGTCGTGCCGCGCATGCTCGATGTGCTGCAGCGGCCGCAGAAGCTGGTCACCGGCATCGGCGGCATGCTGCTGCTGACCGCCTGCTTCGTGATGTGCCTGGACGCGTCGATCAGGGCGTTCGGCAGCGACGGGACCTCGATCAGCATCGCCAGCGTGGCCGTCGTCTTCCTCGCGGGCAACGCCCTCGGCTCCGCGGCCCCGACGCCGGGCGGCGTCGGCGCCGTGGAGGCCACCCTCACCGTCGGTCTCATCGCCGTGGGCCTGCCGAGCGAGGTCGCCGCACCCTCGGTGCTGCTGTTCCGGCTGCTGACACTGTGGCTGCCGGTGCTGCCGGGCTGGCTGGCCTTCAACCACCTGACCCGTAAGGGCGCGCTATGACACGAGCGGACTTGTCCTACGAGGACCAGGGAGTCGTACGTTGTAAGGGCACGTAAGCGGGTGAGGCGCAGCCGTACCTCGTACGGACCGCGCCCCGAGCGCCCCACCATGTACGACCGCAGGATGGGACCATGCCGAACCCTCCCCGGAAGCGCGCCGCTGCCCTGACCGCCGCCGCCCTGCTGCTGTCCTCCTTGCTGGCCGGCTGCAGCGACGACGGCTCCGGGGACGAGGACCTCGCGGCACAGGAGCTGAGCTGGAAGGATTGCCCGGCCCCCTCCCAGGCCCAGGGCGGCGCGGGCAGCCCGTCGCCTCTGCCGGACGGCGACTCATGGCAGTGCGCCACCATGAAGGCGCCCCGTGACTGGGACGACCCCAAGGGCGACACGATCGACATCGAGCTGATCCGGGCGCAGTCCAGCGGCGACCCGAACCGGCGCATCGGCTCGCTGATCTTCAACTTCGGCGGGCCCGGCGCCTCGGGCGTCACCACGCTGCCCGCCTTCGGCGACGGGTACGAGAAGCTGCGCACTCGCTACGACCTGGTGAGCTTCGACCCGCGCGGGGTCGGCCGCAGCGCGCCCGTGCTGTGCGAGAACGACCAGCAGCTCGACGCCTACTTCCAGCAGGACACGACGCCGGACGACGCCGCCGAGCGGACCGAACTGGTGGACAGCACCAAGGAGTTCAACGACGCCTGCGAGGAGAACTCCGACGGGATGCTGCCGCATGTGCGCACCACCGACGCGGCGCGCGACATGGACCTGATGCGCCAGGTGCTCGGCGACGACAAACTGCACTACTTCGGCATCTCGTACGGCACCGAACTGGGCGGTGTCTACGCCCACTTGTTCCCCAAGAACGTGGGCCGCGCGGTCTTCGACGCGGTGGTCGATCCGACACAGAACTCCGAGCAGGGCTCACTCGGGCAGGTCAAGGGCTTTCAGCTCGCGCTAGACAACTTCGCGGAGGACTGCACCTCGAAGACCGAGGACTGTCCGATCGGCGACACCCCGGAGGACGTCAAGAACCGCATGGCGAAGCTGCTGAAGGACCTCGACAGCAAGCCGATCCAGGGCGTCTTCCCGCGCGAGCTGACCCAGAGCGCCGCGACCAACGGCATCGCGCAGGCGCTGTACTCGCAGGACCTCTGGCAGTACCTCACCGAGGGGCTGGAGCAGGCGTACGACGGTGACGGCAGGATTCTGATGCTGTTGTCCGACTCGTTGAACGGGCGCAGCGAGAACGGCGAGTACAGCAACATCACCGCCGCCAACATCTCGATCAACTGCGCTGACGACAAGCCTCGATACACCCCGGCAGACGTGGAGCAAAAGCTGCCCGAGTTCCGGGCCGCTTCGCCCCTGTTCGGCGACGCCTTCGCCTGGTCCATGCTCAGCTGCACCGACTGGGCCGTGCCGGGCGCTGCCGACCATCCCGACGTGAGCGCACCCGGCTCCGCGCCGATCCTCGTCGTGGGCAACACGGGCGACCCGGCCACGCCGTACGAAGGCGCACGGCGGATGGTGGAGGCACTGGGCGAAGGGGTGGGCGTCGAGCTGACGTACAAGGGGCAGGGGCATGGGGCGTACAACAGCAAGAGCAAGTGCGTGCAGGACTCGGTGAACGGATATCTGCTGGACGGGAAGGTGCCGGCGGCCGGGACCGTCTGCTCCTGAGACCGCACCGAGAGTCCAGAAAACAGCAGGTCAGAGAGTTATCCACAGGCCCCGACGGCGTTTTCGTGATCCGCCTACTATGGCCTGACCGCCATCCGCGGCACAGTGCGGAGGGCCCGCGAGGGGGGAAGTGGCATGGCGCGTTTCGTACGGTGGACGGCTCTGACGGCCGCAGCCGCGCTGTTGGCAACGGGCTGCAGCGGGGGCTCGTCTTCGGACGGCGCGGAGGCCGGCGGGGAGACGAGTGGCGCGAGTTCACCAGGCACCTCCACGGGCTCGGCGACCACGCTGCCGACCTCGCTGACCTCGCAGAAACTCGACTGGGGGCGATGCAAGGCCGCCGGCGGCGCCCCCGCGCCGGGCGACGAGTGGCAGTGCGCAACGCTCAAGGCACCCTTGGACTGGGCTGAACCGGACGGCAGGACGATCGACCTCGCCCTGATCCGCGCCAAGGCCGGCGGCGACGACCGCATCGGCTCGCTCCTGTTCAACTTCGGCGGCCCCGGCAGCTCAGGAGTTTCCACCCTGCCGTGGTACGCCTCCAACGCGTCCGAACTGGGCGAGCGGTACGACCTGGTGAGCTGGGATCCGCGCGGAGTCGGCGCCAGCGAGGGCGTCCGCTGCCGCAGCGACAAGGAGATCCAGGCCGCCGAGTCGGTGGACATCACGCCGGACACCCCGGTCGAGGAGACGGCGTACTTCCGGGATGCCGCCGCCTTTGGCAAGGGCTGCCTGAAGTCCACGGGGAAGCTGATGGCACATGTGTCGACCACCGACACCGCCCGCGACATGGATCTGATGCGCCAGGTCCTCGGCGATCCGAGGATGCACTACTTCGGCATCTCCTACGGCACCGAACTCGGCGGCGTCTACGCCCACTTGTTCCCGAAGAACGTGGGGCGGCTGATCCTGGACGCGGTCGCCGACCCGAGCGCCGACGCGTCGGGGCACGTCGAGAACCAGGCCAGGGGCTTCCAGCGCGCGCTGAACAACTACCTCGAGTCCACCGGTCGGGGTGCCGAGAAGGGCACGCAGGAGATCGTGGACCTGCTGAAGCGGATCGATGAGAGCCCGCTCCCGACCGGATCCGAGCGAAAGCTCACCGAAGCACTCGCGCTCACGGGCCTCCTCAGGCCGCTGTACAGCGAGGCGAGCTGGCCGACCCTGACCAGTGCGCTCGATGCGGCCGAGCAGGGAGACGGCTCGGAACTCCTGGCGCTCGCCGACGAGTACAACGACCGCGACCCGTCAGGGCACTACGTCACAGGGACCCACTCGCAACGGGTCATATCGTGCCTGGACGACAAGCAGCGCCCCACCGCCGCGGAGGCGAGGAAGCTGCTGCCGCGATTCGAGAAGGTCTCACCCGTGTTCGGACCCATGCTGGGCTGGGACACGGCCGGCTGGTGTCACGACTGGCCGGTGGCCGGACAGTACGAAACCCCCGAGGTGAGCGCGCCGGGTGCGGCACCGATCCTGCTGGTCGGCAACACCGGCGATCCGGCGACACCCTACGAGGGCACCCGGAAAATGGCCGACGAACTCGGCAAGGGCGTGGGCGTGACGCTCACGTGGAAGGGCGAGGGCCACGCCGCCTACGGGAAGGGGAGCGACTGCGTCGACTCGGCGATCAACGCGTACCTGCTTCAAGGGACGGTGCCCAAGGACGGCAAGGTCTGCTCATGACGGTGGCGGGGGCTTCGAGCACCCGTGGTGCGCGCAGCCCCCGCCACCGGAGCCGGTTCCGCCCTGGAGGCGAAGCCGTTCGCTCAGTAGACCGGCAAGTCAGGCCACATAAGGGCTGGCCTGCGCACTTCCTGCATCTTCACCCCTCCTGGGCCGTCGTGGGGCCGTCATCGGTATCCGGGCCGTCCGCGAAGGCACGGTTCACCGCCTCCCGGTCCGCTTCTCGCTGCTGGGCATCAGGTGCGTGTACGTGCGCAGCGTGAAGCCCGGATCGTGGTGCCCCAGGTACTCGGACAGAGCTTTGATGCTCTCCCCCGCGTCCAGCAGGACGGACGCGTAGAAGTGCCGCAGCGCGTGCATTCCGCTGGCTCGGCCGCGAGAGACGCCAGCCGCATCGAGAGCCGGATGCCAGGCCCAACGGTTGAAGTCGTTGCGGTTCACCGGTCGCCCCTGATCTCTGTGGAAGAGCACGGATGCCGTGACCGGCGCCCCGTCGACCGCCCGCCACGGCAGCGTCACAGCCGCGGGCGGGTGCTGGCTGATGTGCTCCTCGACCGAGCGAGCAACGCTCTCGGGTAGCGGGACCGTGCGTGTCTTGGCTCCCTTGGGCGGCGCGAACACTGGGCGGTTGCGGATCAGCTTGACCTGGCGGACCACGTGGACCACTCCCTCGATGAAGTCCAAGTCTTCGACCGCGAGCCCCAGAACCTCGCCCTGCCGCAGGCCGCATCCCCCTGCCAGATCCACCATGACCCGGTGGTGCTCCGGCAGTGCCGAACGAACCGCGAGCACGCGCTCACGCGGCCATGGGACGACCCGGCGAGCATCGAGCTTCGGTGCCCGCACGGACGACGAACGGCATGGCGCGCCGCCTCTGCGGCGCGCTCGGCGGCTGCGGGCATGAAGTGGGAGACACCCTCTGTGGCTGGGGCGGTCGGCTCCACGGCTTTAGGCAGCCACCATGGGGCGAGCCTCGAAGATCATGGCCCCAACGTCGTGCTTTAACGGGCAGGTCCACAGACTGCCCGACTCGCCGGAAGCTTACGGGGCCATGATCACTCGCCCCATGGCAGCTCCCGCCCAAAGCCGCTCCACCGACCTCGTGGATGTCTGCGCGTGGCCACGTCATCTCTCCTTGGCATCACGTGGAGCGTAGTAATTGTTGCGGACGGTGATCAACGGAGGTGAAGCTGAGCTGGATGCACCGGATCCCAGCGAGCGCGGACGGAACCGCGCAGGTCGCGGTGCGCGAGGAGAGCGTGCGATGCGGATGATGATGAAGGCCCGCATGGACACCCAGATGTCGAATCAGGTGACGAAGGGCGGAGCGATGCCTGACTCCGTGAAGTCGGCCATCGAGCGGCTGAAGCCGGAGGCCGCCTACTTCACTCCCGAGGGCGGGCGTTCCATGATTCTCGTATTCGACATGCAGGACAGCTCAGAGTTGCCCTCCATCGCCGACCCGTTCTTCCAAGAGATGGGCGCGGAAGTCACATTTGAGCCGGTCATGAACCTCGACGAATTGCAGAGGGGCCTTGCTGCCCTGAAGTAGCTTCGGGACGAAGAGGTCTCCTCTTCCAGACTGACGACGGCCGGGCGCAGTGTCTGGGCCGTCTCTGGGCCGTCCAAGGCCAGCCGACGCCGACCGACAACGACAGAAACCCACGGCATCTGAGCTGGTCAGAGCCGTGGGCTTCATTTGCCTCGCTGGTCAGCGAGAGCGCTGTTTAGTAGACCGGCTTGTCCGGCTCGATCTGGTTGACCCAGCCGATCACGCCGCCGCCGACGTGCACGGCGTCGGAGAAGCCCGCGGACTTCAGGACCGCGAGGACTTCCGCACTGCGGACACCCGTCTTGCAGTGCAAGACGATCTTCTTGTCCTGCGGGAGGCTCTCCAGGGCCGTGCCCATGAGGAACTCGTTCTTCGGGATCAGTCGGGCGCCGGGGATCGAGACGATCTCGTACTCGTTGATCTCGCGGACGTCGATGATGTCGATGTTCTCGCCGTCGTCGATCCACTCCTTGAGCTGCTTCGGAGTGATCGTCGAGCCGGCGGCGGCCTCCTGGGCCTCCTCGGAGACGACGCCGCAGAAGGCCTCGTAGTCGATGAGCTCGGTGACGGTCGGGTTCTCGCCGCAGACGGCGCAGTTCGGGTCCTTGCGGACCTTGACCTGGCGGTACTGCATCTCCAGGGCGTCGTAGATCATCAGGCGGCCGACCAGCGGCTCACCGATGCCCGCGAGCAGCTTGATGGCCTCGTTGACCTGGATGGAGCCGATGGACGCGCACAGCACGCCCAGCACGCCGCCCTCGGCGCAGGAGGGGACCATGCCCGGGGGCGGGGGCTCCGGGTAGAGGCAGCGGTAGCAGGGACCGTGCTCGGACCAGAAGACGGAGGCCTGGCCGTCGAAGCGGTAGATCGAACCCCAGACGTACGGCTTGTTCAGCAGCACGCAGGCGTCGTTGACCAGGTAGCGGGTCGCGAAGTTGTCCGTGCCGTCGACGATCAGGTCGTACTGGCTGAAGATGTCCATCACGTTGTCGGCCTCGAGCCGCTCCTCGTGAAGGATCACGTTCACGTACGGGTTGATGCCCTTGACGCTGTCACGCGCGGACTCGGCCTTGGAGCGGCCGATGTCGGACTGGCTGTGGATGATCTGGCGCTGCAGGTTCGACTCGTCGACCTCGTCGAACTCCACGATGCCGAGCGTGCCGACGCCCGCGGCGGCCAGGTACATCAGCGCCGGCGAGCCGAGGCCGCCGGCGCCCACACACAGCACCTTGGCGTTCTTCAGCCGCTTCTGCCCGTCCATCCCGACATCCGGGATGATCAGGTGGCGGGAGTACCTGCGAACCTCGTCTACGGTGAGCTCGGGGGCGGGCTCGACCAGGGGTGGCAGCGACACGGGGACTCCGTTGGTCGGTCTATCACTACAGTTGTTCTCCCCGTAACAGTGCCATGGCCTTTTTCATTCCGAGACACCTGTTCCGATCCGCGAGACGATTTCGTCCCAGTAGCCGGGCATGGTCTCCCAGGGGTCGGTGCGCCCGCCGCGATCTGTGCGGTCGGTGAACCAGATGGTCGCGGCGCCCTGCCAGCGGGCGATGCGCAGTGCTTCGTCGAGATGCCCGAGGGGCACTCCGTGGACGAAGTGGCAGAAGCGGTCGGGCGGATAGTCGGCCGTCCACTCGGCAACCTGGGACCAGCGGTAGTCGCTCCACGAGCCCCGGAAGGTGACCAGTTGGTCGGCGCACTCGGCGTAGCCCGGGTGCGGGTGGGTGCCGTGGCCGAGGACGATGTGGGCCTCGTCACGCAGGGCGCGGAGCGTGCCGACCGTGCGGCGGACCTCGGGCAGGGCGGCGCGTTCGGTCGGGCAGCGGTCGAGGAAGAAGCCGTCGACGAGGTACCAGTCGAGGTAGCGGTGGGCCTCGGCGATCAGCTCGTCGAAGGGGCGGACGCCGTGGGTGCCGCGGTGGCTGCTGTCGGAGCGGGCCGCGCTGCGGTGGGGCCTGCCGGCGTGGGTCGTGCCGAGGTGAGCTCTGTCGAGGTGCGCCCTTTCGAGACGGGTCGTGCCGATGTGGGCTGTGTCGAGGCGTGCCGCGTCGAGGTGGCCGAGGACGCGGACTCCGGCGTTGCGGAGTCTGCCTGCGGCCTCCAGGCAGTGGGGGTCGGGGCGGGCGCCGGGGCCGTCGGCGACGTTGAGGACGACCCAGTCCAGGGGGGTGCCGGGGCGGGTGAGTTCGCCCCACTCGGTCGGGGCGAGCAGGGGGTGCGCATACCCGGGGATGCCGAGGCCGGTGCGGAAGTCGGTGTTCGCTGTGGTCGGCGTGGCGCCGGTCAGATACGGCATGCCGCCTCCATCCAGATATCGCCCAGGGACTCTTCGAGGTTGATCCGTGGGCGCCAGCCGAGGCGGTCGCGGGCGGTGCGTACGTCGGCCTGCTGCCAGCTGCCGCAGCCGTCCGGGTACGGGTACGCGGCCGGGGAGACCTGGCCCGCTTGGGCGGCGTGGGCCGCATGGGCCACGTGCGTCGCGTGGGCGGTGTGGCCGGCGTGGGACAAGTGGTCCGAGTCCGGGCGCGGGTGACCGATGGATGCCCGCAACGGGCCGGGCGGGCCGTCGAGTTCGTGGAGCGCGCCGCCATAGCCGGCCACGCGGGCGAGCACGGCTGCGGCGTCGCGGAGGCGGACGGCGCGGCCCGAGCCGATGTTGATGACGCCCTGCGCGGCGGACAGCGAGGCGGCGTGGACCGCGCGGGCCACGTCGCGGACGTCGATGAAGTCGCGTTGGGCGCCGAGGCCGGTGAGTTTGAGCTCGCCGTCGCCCGACTGCATGGCGCGGCGCATGGCCTCGGCGAGGCGGCCGAGGGGGGAGCCGGCGGGGGTGCCCGGGCCTGCGGGCGAGAAGACCCGGAGGACCACGGCGTCCAGGCCGGAGCCCAGGACCAGTTCGGTGGCGGCGAGTTTGCTGACGCCGTACGGGCCGCCGGGGCGGGGGACGGCGTCCTCGGCCGTGGAGGAGCCGGGCTGGCTCGGGCCGTACTCGGCGCCGCAGCCGATCTGGACGAGGCGGGCGCCGCAGCCGCTGCGGCGCAGGGCCTCGCAGACGGTGGCGACGGCGACGGTGTTGTGGCGGGTGAGTTCGCGGGCGCCGCCTCTGGTGGCGCCGGCGCAGTTGATGACCACGCCAGGGTGGACCGCGTCGAGGAAGCGGGTGAGGGCGCCGGGGCTGCCTGAGGCGAGGTCGAAGCGGACGTCGGCGTCGTCGCCGCGGCCCAGCGCGGTGAGTTGGACGGCGGGGTCGGCGAGGAGGCGGTCGGCCACGAAGCGGCCGAGGTAGCCGTTGGCTCCGATCAGCAGGACTCTCATCGGGCGGCTCCCGGGGCCGAGGGGTGGTCGGGTCGGGAGGTGATCATTTGGGGTTCTCCTTCGGGGGCGGACTTCAGGCAGAGGGGCTTTCGGGCCGGAGAGGGCTCTGGGCAGGAGGGGCTTCGGGCGGGAGGGGGCTTCGGGGCAGAGGGCGTTCGGCGTGGCTGTGGGGGCGTATGCCTGCGGCGGCCTGGGGCGCTGGGTGGGGGCTCGCGTCGCGCCTGCGGGTGCGTTGGGGGTCGGGGCCGCCCCCGGGGGTGTCCGTCCTCGGTCGGGCGGTTGCCGTGGGACAAGAAGGGCTGCTCGTTGACGCCCGCCGGTGCGGGCGGACAGCCCCCGGCACGTCCCCTTGCCGCCGTGCGCGGGTGCGGGCACGACGTGGTGGCTGTCGCGTCAGCATGTGTCGTCCGCCTTCGCGTGTGCCGATGCCCTCGTCACCGTGCGCATTGCGTGTAGCAGGAGGGTCAGAGCGCCCGCGCCGCAGGCGATGGTGGGGATCGCAGCCGGGCCCCATGTGTCGATGAGCGTCTGAACGGGGGTCGCCAGGAAGGCGCAGCCGGGGAGGCGGGCGGCGAAGAGGGTGGCCAGGGCCGTTGCCTCGGCCGAGCCTGCGGCGGTGAGGACGAGTGCGGGGGCGTGGGTGAAGCCGTGGGTGGTGAGGAGGCGGGAGAGGAGCAGGAGGGCGCCCAGGGTGAGGGTCTGGGGGTAGGCGAGGGGCTCGTTGAGGGTGGTCGTCGTGAGGGCCAGTAGGGCCGCCAGGGCACAGAGGTAGAGGGCGAACGTGCCCAGGAGCAAGGGTTTTGCCGAGGTGGCGAACTCCTCCAGGGCTCGGCTCGCCGAGAGTTTGCGGCGGGCTCGAACGTCAAAGAGGTGGGCGCACCAGGCCGCCGGGGCGCAGGAGAGCGCGAGGGCCAGTACGGGGGCTGTGGTGAGGGGCCAAGGGCCTTCGGCGGTGCCGGTGGGGAGGGCGTCCGGGCCACCGGTGGCGGCTGCCTGGAGGAGGCCGTCGCCGAGGAGGGCGTAGGCGACGAGCCAACTGATCCGGGGGGTGGTGGGATGCGCTCGGTCCTTGCCGGCGAGGGGGCCTCGGGCCAGGGCGGCGCGTACGGCGAGGGCCACGGCCAGGGTTCCTGCGGCGGCCGCGATCACGCGGGACTGACCGTGGGTGAGGTGCAGGGCGGTCACCGTCGCCGCGCAGAGGGCTCCGGGGAGGAGGGTGAGGAGAATCCAGTCGGCTCGGGCGCGGGGGGTGTTGAGGGCCGGGGCGCCCGGGCGTGACTCTGCATCGCGGGGCACTCGGGCGTACATCTCCTCCGCGAGGGAGAAGACGTCCCGGTGCAGGAAGCGGGAGGCGGTGCGGTCGGTGATGCCGTGGGCTTCCAGGCCGGCTGCGATGTCCAGGGGGTCCACCGCGCGTTCGCACAGGTTTCTGTGACGGTGCATCAGCGCCTTCACGGGATCCGCCCCCGTGCGACGGCTGGGGGTGGAGGCGGGGAGGGGGTCGGTGGGCGCTGGTCGGGTGCCGGTGGTGCGCGTGGGAGCGGGGGTGGGGGCGGGGATTCGTGCGTCGGCGGTGGTGGTGGGCGGCACGTCGGCTGCGCCTTCCCCTGCGTCCGTCGTTGCCGGTGTGCCTTTCCATGCGTCGATCGCTGCCGGTGTGCCTCCCCATGCGTCTGTCGCTGCCGGTGTGGCTCCCCATGCGCCCGTCGCTGCCGATGCGCCGTCCCCTACGTCCCTGCCTGCCACCGAGCCTGTCCGCACGTCCATCTCGGCCGCCGCGTCCGTGGCTACGTCCATCTCGGCCGCCGCGTCCGTGGCTACGCCCATCTCGGCCGCCGCGTCCGTCCCGACATCCGACACTCCCGCCGCGTCGTCCCGCGCGTATGCGTCCGGCGTGAGCCACTCCTCCGAGCGCCCGTCCCATGCTCCGGGGCTGGTGGGGGCGCCGGGGCGGTCCAGGCCTCCCAGGCCGTTCATCGCGCTCCCTCCGTCGCGGGCAGTGCGGTGGCGCGTAGGGGGGCTCCTGGCGGCCGGGAGGGGCCGCCGCGGGCGACCAGGCGTGCGGTTCGGTCGGTCCAGCGGCCGGGGACGTGGGCCTCGGCGGGGACGGCGAAGGGCAGAGGGGCACCGGAGTCGTCGAGGACGACGCGGCGGACCGGAGTACGCGAGACGATCTCCAGGTAAATGCCGTGAAATGCTGTGACGTTCTGCTCGACGGTGAACAGTTCGAGCGCACGCGCGCGTGCCGCCGCGCCCAGGCGCTCGCGGCGCTCGGGGTCGCGCAACAGCGCCACACAAACCTCGGCGAGCGCCCGGGGATTGCGCGGCGGGACGACTAGACCGGTGCCGCCGATGACCTCCACCACCGCGCCGACGTCGGTGGACACCGTCGCACGGCCGCAGAACATGGCCTCGACCAGGCCGATCGGGAAGCCCTCCACGACGCTGGACAGGACGGCCACGGCGCCTGAGGCGTACGCGTCGGCGAGGTCCGGGACCTCCGGGCCGCCGATCTCCTCGAAGGAGACCGGGTTGTCGCCGACCGTGTGCGGGCCCTCGGCCTCGTCGGGGAAGAGCTGTGCGGCCAGCACCTTGCAGTGGCCGAGGTAGGCGGCACCCTCGGTACCCGAGGGGGTGCCGACGATCCGCAGGCGGGTCTTCGGCTCCTCCTTGCGGACCTCGGCGAAGGCGTGCAGCAACGACACCAGGTCCTTGGCCGGTTCGACGCGGCCGACCCAGACGAGTGTGTCCGGGTCCGAGCGCTCAGGGCCCTCGCCGACCTCGGCGAAGCGGTCGGCGTCCATGCCGGGGTAGACCGTGCGGAGCTTGGCGCGGTCGGCGCCGCAGCGTTCCTGCCAGCGGCGGGCGTGGCCGTTGCCGGGTGTGATGAGGGCGGCCCGGGCATAGGACTCGGCGGCGAGCCTGCCGTGGAGGGCGGCGAGCAGGGAGCGCACGGCGGGCGAGGAGTCGGTTTCGGCCAGGTAGTGCGTGCGCAGCCGGACGCCGTACTCGGTCAGCAGCATCGGTACGCCGTGGAAGTGGCGGGCGAGCAGGGCGGGCAGGGCCGCGGCGCCGCCGGACGCGGCGTGGCACAGGTCGACCGAGCCCAGGCCGTCGTCCTCGTACCAGTCGAGCGAGAGGGGGCGCAGGGCGCGTTCGAGATGCGCGGCGGCGGCCAGCAGATCGGGGACGCGCGCCTCGCGCGCCGTGCGCAGGGCGCCACGTGCTCGGCAGGCGCGCTCCAGGGTGCGTACGGCGGACTCGGAGCGGAGCGCTCCCACCAGCCCGCCCTCGTCGCGGGCGAGTTCGGCAAGGCCGTACAGCGCGTTGCCGAAACGGTCCGCCTCGGTGGCCGACGCGTCCTCGGGGGTTCCGGAGGCGTCTTTGGTGGCCCCCGCGCAGAGCACGGCCACCAACTCGCCGTAGCAGTCGGCGAACCGCCGGCGCGCACGGCGCCCGTACACCACCCCGTCGTCCTCGGCCGCCCACAGCGGCGCCGCGCGCACCCGGCTGACCTGCGGTGGCAGCGGGATCCAGCCCTCGTCCTCCTGGCGCTCGCTGCGGCTGAGCGCGTAGATGTCGAACTCGTGCTGTCCGAGCCCGCGCACGAGCCGGTCGCACCAGAGCCTGGCGTCACCGCTCACATACGGATAGCCACCCTCCGCAATCAGTCCGATGCGCACGAGTACACCCCCGATCTCCCTTAGGGGAGCCGCCGTTCCCCCGGCGGCTCACAGCGGGACGAACGTATGCGGACAAGGCGGTGGCGCGACGGACGGTTGTCCATCGCGCCACCAAAAGGGGTGAACGGTCGTAACTTTCCCGTGCGGGTCGCGTTCCGTCGCGCTAAGAGAGTAAACGCGCACGCATCGTCACACCTGAACGGCTCGGACGGTCAGACCGCGGCCAACTCCCGGCGCGCGGACCGCCGCTGGGCCGCGATCCGCGGGTCGAGCGCGGGTACGGCGGCAAGGAGCTGCTTGGTGTACGGGTCCTGCGGGTTGTCGTACACCTCGTCGGCGGGGCCCTCCTCGACGATCCGTCCGCCCCGCATCACCGCGACCCGGTCGCTTACCCGGCGTACGACGGCGAGGTCGTGCGCGACGAAGACGAGCGCGAGCCCCAGTTCGCGCTGCAACTCGCCCAGCAGGGCCACGACCTGGGCCTGCGTGGTGACGTCGAGCGCGGAGACGGGCTCGTCGCAGACGATGACGCGCGGGTCGGCGGCGAGCGCCCGCGCGATGCCCACGCGCTGGCGCTGACCGCCGCTGAACTCGTGGGGATAGCGGTCGTAGTGCGCCGCTTCGAGCCCCACGCGCTCCAGCAGTTCCCGTACACGCCCCCGGATGCGCCCGTCGTCGCCCTCGCCCCGCGCGCGGAGCGGGTCGGCGATCGACTCGCCCACGGTGCGGCGGGGGTTGAGGGAGGAGACAGGGTCCTGGAAGACCATCTGCACCGCGGGGTTCACGCCCACGCGCGCGTGGCCGCCGTAACGCACCTCGCCCGCCGTCGGCTCCAGGAGGCCGACCAGCATCCGCCCGAGGGTCGTCTTGCCGCTGCCGCTCTCCCCCACGACGCCGAGGGTCTCGCCGCGGCGGATCGTCAGCGTCACATCGTCCACGGCGGTGAACGCCCGCTTTCCGCGGCCGAATTCACGCCGCAGGCCTGTCGCCTCCATGACGACGTCCGCCGGGACAACGTCCGCCGGGACAACGTCCGTCGGGGCGTTCGTCGCTCCCTCCGGCTCCTTGACGCCCTCATGGATGGCGCGCGGCGCGTCCACGCGCGGGACCGCGTGCAGCAGTTCGCGCGTGTACGGCTGCTCGGGGGTTCCCAGGACGTCGGCGACCGGGCCGCGTTCCACCGACCGCCCGTGGCGCATCACCAGCACCTCGTCGACGCTCTCGGCGGCGACGCCGACGTCGTGGGTGACCAGGAGGAGGCCCATGCCGGTCTCCTCGCGGAGTGTGTGCAGCAGGTCGAGGATCTGGGCCTGGACCGTCACGTCGAGCGCGGTCGTCGGCTCATCGGCGATCAGCAGGTCGGGCTCGCAGGCCAACGCCATGGCGATGAGGGCGCGCTGACGCATGCCGCCGCTGAACTCGTGCGGGCGGGAACGGGATCGCCGTAGTGCGTCCGGAATTCCAACCCGGTCCAGCACCTCGACCGCACGCGCGCGTGCCGCTCGTAGCGAGGCACGCGTGTGTGTGCGGTACACCTCGGCGATCTGGTCGCCGATCGCGTAGTACGGGTCGAGCGAGGACAGCGGGTCCTGGAAGACCATGGCCGCCTTCCCGCCGCGCAGTCGCCGCACTTCGTCGTCCGACGCCTGCCGTACGTCGACGCCGGCGACCTCGACCGACCCGCCGACCCGTGCGCCCGTGCCGCGGTGCAGCCCCAGCAACGCCGAGGCGACCGTGGACTTCCCCGAGCCGGATTCACCGACGAGAGCGAGCGCGGCGCCCTGCTCCAGCCGGAAGGAGAGGCCGTCGACGGCCCGCAGGGACCCGAACTCGACCGTCAGGTCGGTGACGTCCACGAGGCTCATGCCAGCACCACCCGTCGGTCGGCCACCGCGTACAGCACGTCCGCGACGGCGTTGGCGACGACCACGAAGAAGCCGATGACCAGGACCATGCCGACGACGACCGGGAGGTCGACGACGTTGACCGCGTGGACCAGTTCCTGTCCGATGCCGGGCAGGCCGAAGAGCGTCTCGGTGAGCACCGCGCCGCCGACCGCGCCGCCGAAATTGTTGGCGTTGAGCGCGATGACCGGCGCGAGGGCCCCGCGCAGCGCGTGCCGTCCGATGACCGACCGCTCGCCGACGCCGTACGCCCGGAAGGTGCGGATGTGGTCCTCGGCCAGTGTCTCCAGCATGGACGCGCGCGTGAGACGGGCGAACGCCGCCGCCTCGATGAGGGCCAGGGAGAGCCACGGCAGCAGCAGGTTCCACGCCCACTGTTCGGGATCGTCGGTGAAGGCGACGTACTGCGGGAACGGCAGCAGTTGGAGCTGTCCGCAGACGACGATCATCAGGACCAGGCCGATGACGAAGACCGGCGTGGCCACGCCGGCCAGCGTGACGCCGGTCAGCAGCCGCTCGGTGAGACGGCCGCGTCGCCATGCGGACAGGACGCCCGTGCCGACGCCGAGGATCAGCCACAGCACCATCGCGCCGAGCACAAGCGAAAGACTGACCGGCAGCTTCGCCAGGATCAGCTCGGTGACCTGCTGGTCGCTCTGGTACGACAGCCCGAGGCAGGGCGCCGAGCAGTGCTGGACGGACGCGCCCGTCGAGTAGTCCTGGCCGGCGACGAGGCCCTGAAGGAAATGCCAGTAGCGCGTATACAGCGGGTCGTTCAGGTGCAGTTGCTCGGCGACCTGCTGGACCTGGACGGGCGAGCAGCGCGGGCCGCAGGTGATCTGGGCGACGTTGCCGGGGGTGACGTAGAAGACGACGTAGACGATCACCGAGATGGCGAACAGGGTGACGACGACACCGACGGTCCGGCGCAGAACGAAGCCGGTGAGACCGCTGAGGCCGGTGAGACCGTTGAGCTTGGTGAGACCGGTGAAGCCGCTCATGCCTTGGCCTCCCTCTTGCGGCCCGTGCCCACGCGCAGCCGGGACGCCGCGCGCGGGTCGAGCGCCGTGCGCACGCCGTCACCGAGGACGGTCAGGGCGAGGACGGTCACGAAGAGCGCGCCGGCGGGCAGCAGCAGGTACTGCGGGGCGGCCTGGTACCAGACGTCGGCAGCGGTGAGCATCTGTCCCCAGGACGGCGTC
The DNA here is from genome assembly GCF_041051905.1 of Streptomyces sp. R11. Lineage (NCBI taxonomy): Bacteria > Bacillati > Actinomycetota > Actinomycetes > Kitasatosporales > Streptomycetaceae > Streptomyces > Streptomyces sp. R11. The sequence continues at coordinate 6,007,631 of NZ_CP163432.1, read as the reverse complement.
GGCGGCTTCACACCGACGCCCAGGAAGGACAGGGCCGCCTCCACGGAGATGTTGGCCGGGACCAGCAGGGCCGCGTACGTGATGACCGGTGCGGCGATGCCGGGCAGCAGTTCCCGGCGTGCGATCCGCCAGGTGCCCCAACCGCTGAGCCGGGCGGCGGCGACGTAGTCGAGCCCCTTCAGGGTGAGCGTCTGGGCGCGCACGATCTTCGCGATGTTGCCCCAGGCGATCAGGCCGATGACGAGGGCGACCAGGACCGGCCGAGGGAAGCTCGACGGCACGATCGCGAGCAGCGCCAAGGCCATGATCATCAGCGGCATGGCCACGATGACGTCGGTGAAGCGGCTCAGCAGCTGATCGACCCAACGGCTGCCGAGCGCGGCCGCGACGCCCACCACGACGCCGATGGCGACCTGGACGACGGTCGCGGCCAGCGCGACTCCGAGGGAGACCCGAGCGCCGTGGACGAGCCGCGCGAAAAGGTCCCGCCCGGTCTGCGGTTCGACGCCGAGCCAGTGGTCGGCGCTCACTCCCCCGAAGGACCCGATGGGCACGCCCCCGCGCGCGGAGTCCACGAGGGACGGGTGGTAGGTGGTCGGGTCCTGGCCCTCGATCGCGGTGAGCAGTGGCGCGGCGAGCGCGACCAGGACGAGGAGCGCGACGACGGCCGCCGCGACGAGGGCAGCGCGCTGCGTCCGCAGCCGCCGCCAGAACTGACGGGCTGCCGAGGCCCCCGGAGCGGGCGCTCCGGGGGCCTCGGCAGCCTCGGTTACGAGAACTGCCTCACTCACGGCGCTACTTCACCGCGACCTGGGAGATGTCCAGCACGCCGGTCCAGTCGCTGATCACGACGTTCTTGACGTCCTCGCCGTACAGCCGCTTGTAGACAGGGTGGAACAACGGCACGGTCAGCGCCTGTTCGCCGATCTTCTTGTCCAGCGCGCCCCACCGCGCGGCGGCGGCGTCGAGGTCGGTCAGCTTGTTGATCGCGTCGATCTCGGTATTGACCGACTTGTCATTGAGCAGGCCCGTGTTGAAGTTCGCGCCGTCCTTGACGATCTGCCGGCCGTCGAAGATCGGGGCGAGGAAGGGACCGCCGGACGGCCAGTCGGCACCCCAGTGCGCGAGGAAGAAGCCGGGCTCGGTCTTCACGTTGTGGATCTTGTCGGAGTAGTCGTTCTCCTCCAGACCCTGCAGCTTGACCGTGATGCCGGCCTTCTTGAGCGCGTCCTGGATCGCGGTCGCGATCTCGGGGCTGGTCTCGAAGTCCTTGGCGTTGGAGTGGGTCAGGGTGACGGTCAGCCCGTTCGCGTAACCGGCCTCCTTCAGCAGCTCCTTGGCCTTGGCCGAGTCGCCGGCCGCACCCGCCGGGAAGTGGTCGTACGCCGTGTAGCCGAAGGACTTCTGGTTCGGCAGGAAGGTGGTCGCAGGCTCGGCGAGCGCGGACCCGCCCGCCGCGTTCACCACGGACGACCGGTCGATGGCGTACGAGACGGCCTGGCGCACCTTGACGTTGTCGAACGGCTTGATCTTCGGATTGAACGCGATGTAGTTGGTGTAGCCGAAGTGCCCGGTACCGACGCGCGCGGCCAGTTCCTTGTCCCCGGTCACCTTGGCCAGCTCGGCCGGGCCGAGGTTGGTGTCCGTGGTGACCGCGGCCGCGTCCGCACCCTGGGACGCGGACAGCCGCTGGTTGATCACCGAGGAGTCGAGCCCGGACCGTACGTCGATCTTGTCGGGGTAGGCCTTGCGCTCCTCGTCCGTCGAGGCGGACCAGTGGGTGTTGCGCTCCAGGGTGAGCCGCTCACCGTCGTTCTCGTTCTTCACGACCTTGTACGGGCCGGACGAGACCGGGTGCTCCTCGTACTTCGTGCCGGTGTCCTTGTCCTTGGGCACCGGCGTGAACTGCGTCTGCGTCGCCAGGTAGGGGAACTCGCCCTCGGGCTTGTTCAGACGGAAGACGATGGTCCGCTCGTCCGGCGTCTCGATCGCCGGGAGGCCCTTCTTGTCCTTGTACGGCCCCTGGTAGTCGGCCGCGCCGACCAGCCAGTCCCTCAAGTACGGCGCGCCGCCGGACAGTTCGGGGGCGAAGGAGCGCTCGATGCCGTACTTGATGTCGGCCGAGGTGATCGAGGTGCCGTCCTCGTACTTGAGGCCCTCCTTGAGGGTGTACGTCCACACGGTCGCGTCCTTGTTCGGGCGCCCGGTGTCGGTGGCGAGGTCGGGGACGACCTCGGCGCCGGCCTCGCCGTTCTCGCGGTTGCGGGTGGTGAGCGTTCGGAAGACGAGGGAAGGGACGTTTCCGCCGCCCGAGGTGTACAGGCGGGCCGGGTCGAAGTCCTGCTGCGGATTGGAGTTCAGGACCGTGAGCGTGCCGCCCTTGCGGGGCGTGGAGTCGCCGCCGGCACTCTTGGCATCGTTGTCCTCAGGCCCGCAGGCGGCGGCGCCCGCTGCCACGACCAGGCTGACGGATGCCGCGGCCACGCGGCGCGCTATGACGGACGATTGACGCATCGGAGACGACCTCTCGGAATGATGAGTCTCGGATATCGAGACGAAATGACGCGGAGTGAGACAGGAGTGCACAGACGTCTGCCCCGGCGTCGGGTCGTCGGCAGCCCATGAACCCGCCACGGGTCCGAAACCCGTCAGCGACTCACAGGAGTGAAGGAAGAAGATCGCGACGCGAACGCCAGGGGGCGGGCGTCAGCGACAGTCGATGTCGGCCACGCACAGGGCGGTCACACCGATCAGCGCCAGCTCGATGGCGGCGCGAGTGGAGGCGTGACGGGTCGACATGTGCAGAAATATGTATGAACTCGCTGCACATGTCAATGTGACGTCTGAGTCACCCGTCAACTGCCGGGATACATCCAGGGGTTGGCCCGGCAGCGGATCCCGTCGTGGTCGAGGAACTTGGTCTGCTGCTGCATGACCGGGGCGAGCTCGCCGTCCTTGTCGCAGGTCACATGGGAGTAGCCGAGCCGGTGACCCACCTCGTGGTTGATCAGCATCTGCCGGTACTCGTGGATGCGGTCACCGTACGTCTCCGACCCCTGCGCCCATCTGTACGCATTGATCATGACGCGCTCGGTGGCGGCGGAGTCGCACGACACATTGTCGACGGTGGTGTCGAGACCGGACTTGGCACACCAGTCGGCCGTCGTACCCGGGCTGGCCAGCGTGATCACGAAGTCCGGCTTGCCGGAGTAGATGCGCTCGAAGGTGCGGGCGCCGTTGTGCGCCCAGCTCCGGTCGTCGTTGAGCGTCTTCTGCACGGCCTCGGCGAACAGCTCGCCGTCGAGGCCGAGCCCTTGCTCCACGTCCACGCGATAGGTGTACTTCTGCCCCTTGCCGGGCGCCTTGGCAATCCCCGGTACCGCGTCGAACCTGCCCGCCCCCTTGAGCTTGGCGCCGAGCGCGTACGTCTCGCCCATCTTCTGCTCGTACGTCAGCGGCGCCGGCACACTCGGCGAACTGTCCGGCGTCGGCCGCCCGTCACCGCGCGAGGCCGAGTCCCGGGCGTCCCGCCCCTGGTCGGTGGCGGACTGCGACTGCACGTCGCCTTCCTCCTGCCCCTTCGCCACCTGGCCGGCGACGACGACGGCCAGCACGGTGACGACCGCGGCAGCGGCGATGCCGGAGAAGGTGCGGCCCTTGGAGCCCTTTGCCGCCACGGGCTCGCCGGTCGGCGGGGCGTCGTCGTCATCGACGTCGGTGCCGACTCGTGTTCCGGTGCCGTCCGCGCCACCGGCGCCGGTCCTGGTGTCCCAGTCGGTGACGGAGGCGTACGGGTCGGAGGCGTGCGCGGTCTCGGTCGTACGGGGCGCGAAGACGTCGACGTCTGCGTCGCCTTCGAAGGCCTCGAGGTAGTCCTGCCGGGGCCCTTCGGACGGCGCCGCCCGCCGGGGCCGCGGGACCTGAACGCCGGTCGCGGGCGGGGCACCGGCCGCCGCGGGCGGGCCATGCGCAACGCCGGTGCGACCCCTCAACTCGCCCCAGCCACCGCCGGATTCACGCTGCTCGGGGTGGTCGGCACGGGCCTGGGGGGTGCCGTGGGCGGGCGTGCCGTCGGCGAACCGGGGCACGCCGTGAGCGGGGGTGCCGTCGGGGAACCTCGGAAAGCCATGTGCGGGCGTACCGTCGGGCAGCCTCGGGACCCCCTGCGCGGGTGTGCCGTCAGGGAAGCCGCGTCCTGCGTACGCCGGAGCTCCACCCGGGGGCATCCCCTGCCTGGTGGGCGGCGGCCCCGGCACGCGGCGACCGCCGCCAGGTCCGCCGGACTGAGGCCAACCGCCCGGGCCCGCGCCCGGGGCCGGGGCCGGACCAGGCGGTCGGGCACCCGGAGCCCTACCGGGCCCCGCGCCCGGAACGGGGGTCCCCCGCTGGCCCGTGCCCGGCTCCGGCTGTGCTCCCCGGGAGTCCTGTCGTGCGGTTGTGTCAGCGCTGTCGCGCTTGGGCTTGGCGGCGGGCCCGCGCCTGCTGTGGCGTCCCACGTCGCGCCTCAGCTCCCGGCGTTCTCGGTCACGGTGCCGTCGCCGCTCGCAGCGGCCCCGGCCCCACCCGCACGCCGTCTCGCGGCCCCGGGCTCGCCCGCCGTTCGGCGCAGGGCGTCACCCGCGTCCTGCGACTCCCCCGTCTCCGCGAGGAGTTCACCGAACGCCCGGGCGACCACCTCCGGGTACTCCATCATCGCCACGTGCCCGGCATCCGGCAGGCTCAGCAGGCGGGAGTCGCGGAAGGCGCGCAAGGCCCTGCTGCGCATGCGGTAGCCCACGAGCTGGTCCCGGCCGCCGTAGATGAGCAGCGTCGGAGCCAGTACACGCTCGGCCTGGCGCCACAGCGCGTGCTGGCCGCCCAGCGTGTAGGCGTTGACCAGCCCGCGCGCGGAACGCGTCATCGCGTCCCAGAAGTAGGGCAGTTGCAGCCGTCGTTCCATCTCCTGGACGGCGTTGCTGAATCCTTCCGGCGTCACCCGGTCGGGGTCGCCGTAACAGAGGTGCATCACGCCGCGGACCCGCTGCTCCGCCGACCACTGCTTGGTGACCCGGGTGAACAGCGAGGTCACTCCGGGCACCGAGAGCAGCGCGGTGGGCACGGCGCTGCGCTGGACGCGGAGCTCGGGCAGGGCGGGCGACACGAGGGTGAGCGTACGGACGAGGTCCGGACGTACGGCGGCGACGCGCGTGGTGACCGCGCCGCCGAGCGAGTTGCCGAAGAGGTGTACCGGGCCGCGGTCGGAGGCGTCGAGATAGCGGATCACCGCGCGTGCGTGCGCGGTGATCGAGTAGTTGCCGTCGTCCGGCGGTGGCGAATCGCCGAAGCCCGGCAGGTCGACGGCCTCGCAGTCGACCTCGCCCTCCAGCAGTTCCATCAGCGCCGACCAGTTCTGCGAGGAACCTCCGAGCCCATGGACGTACAGCGCGGGCGGCAGTCCCTCGCGCGCGGGCGGCCTCGACCGCACCGTCAGCGTGATCCCGGGCAGCCCGACCGATCGCAGCCGCTCCCCCTCGGCGACCCTGACGGTCGCCACCTTGGGGAGCACATTTGCGGCCGGCGCTGACGGGAGCTCGGTCGAAGACATGCGGCAATGTTACGAGACGATCACGCACTGGTTCATGTGTTCGCCGTCACAAGTCGACACGTACATGGCAGCTTCCCGGCCGGGAAACCCGCCAGACGCATCGTGCTCACGGAAGCCATTCGGAGCACGCCCGAATTGCCCGCAGATCCCCCGCCGATCGCATAGCGTCCGGATCCGGTGTCTCCTAGGCTCGTACGCAGGGCACCCGGAAGTGGACCCCTGCTTCACCCAGGGACGTTGTGCCCCACGGGGACGTTCTAGGAAGGGAGCCCGCCATGGCCGTCGATCCCACCGACCCCGAGACCTTCGTGGACGACGACACCGAGCAGGACGAGGAGTACGACGTCGAGGCTCCCGCCGCCGACGCGGCCGAGCAGCACACCGACGTCCGCCGCGACCGTGACGACCGGCTGACCGACGCGGACCAGGACCGGGCCAGCGAGGCCGATCTCATCGAACAGGCACGCGTCGTCTCCATCGACGAGGACGACTATCGGTGAGGCCGACCAGCGGCGACGACGGCTGCCGGTGACACGGACCGGCTCAGGGCGCCCCTCTGCACGAACGAAGGTGAACGAAGGTACAGGTGGGCACGGAAGAGAACGCTGTGAACAGCAAAGAGACCATTTGCTGCCCGTTCCGGCCCGGTTTCAAACCTTCTGTGCGACTTTCGTCACCGTCCGGTCCGTGAAATTCTGCGCTCGCACCGCGCACACCAGGGTTACCGAAAAGTACGATGGCGGCGCGGCGCACACCGCATGTGGACGACATTGGGAGGCGGCGTGACAGCCATCGAGCAGACAGAGGCGGCACGCCCGCGGGGCACTCGCCTGCCGCGCCGTGCCCGACGGAACCAGCTGCTGGGCGCCGCCCAGGAGGTGTTCGTCGCGCAGGGCTACCACGCTGCAGCGATGGACGACATCGCCGAGCGCGCCGGCGTCAGCAAGCCGGTGCTCTACCAGCACTTCCCGGGCAAACTCGACCTGTACCTCGCGCTGCTGGACCAGCACTGTGAGTCCCTGATCCAGTCCGTACGGCACGCGCTCGCGTCGACGACCGACAACAAGCAGCGTGTACGGGCGACGATGGACGCGTACTTCGCGTACGTCGAGGACGACGGCGGCGCGTTCCGCCTGGTCTTCGAGTCGGACCTGACCAACGAGCCGGCCGTGCGCGAGCGCGTCGACAAGGTCACGAACGAGTGCGCCGAGGCGATCTGCGAGGTCATCGCCGAGGACACCGGCCTCTCGCGCGCGGAGTCGATGCTGCTCGCCTCCGGCCTCGGCGGTCTCGCCCAGGTCGTGGCCCGCTCCTGGCTGCACAGCGACCGCAGCGTGCCGCGCGACCAGGCGGTGCAGCTGCTGACGTCCCTCGCCTGGCGCGGCATCGCCGGCTTCCCGCTGCACGGCACCGAGCACCACTGAGCGTGTCGGGCATTTGTTCCCGCCCCCTGTTCGCTCCTGGCGTTCTTGGGCGGAGCGTGCAGGTCCCCTCACCGGGCTAATGTGTGCTGGGTACGGCGCGGAAGGACGCGCACTTCACTGACCGTCGGAGGGACATAGCCGTGGAGGTCAAGATCGGCGTGCAGCACGCGCCCCGCGAGATCGTTCTGGAGAGCGGTCAGAGTGCCGAGGAGGTCGAGCGGGCGGTGTCCGAGGCGCTGGCCGGAAAGTCACAGCTGCTGACCCTCGTGGACGAGCACGGCCGCAAGGTCCTGGTCCCGGCAGATCGCCTCGCGTACGTGGAGCTCGGCGAGCCGGCCCCGCGCAAGGTGGGCTTCGGCGCGCTGTAAGCGAAGGCGCCGACAGAACAGGCGTGACGGGAGGGGCCCGGCGACCACGGTCGCCGGGCCCCTCCCGTCTCTCCACGTTCGGAGCACAGTTCGATCACACAGGAGGATTGCATTCCGCAGGTCAGGGGTATGACGGGCTACGACCGGGTTCGAGCAGGTCGGCCATGTGGGAGGGACCCCAGCATGCTCTTGGAAGCGCTCAGCGCCGCGATCCTAGGCCTGGCCCTGGCGTGGGCTGCCACCCGCCGCCTGCCGCACCGTCTGCCGACGAGTTCCCTGGTCCTGCCGACGGGCGTCGCCGGCGCCCTCTTCGGCGCGTTCATCACGCACACCGCGCTGGACTTCGGCAATCTCTTCGTGATCCTCATCGGCGCGGCAGTCGTCTCCGCCGCCTCTCTCTCCCTGCTGGTACGCCCCGCGGGAAGACTGAGCCGGCACTCGGCGACCGCGTAGATTCCGAGGACGACCGGCCGCCGACTTCCTGACGCCCTCCGAAGGCCGACGGACGCTTGCAGGCGCCGGCCGGAAGAGTTCGCCCGTTCGGCGCATGAAGGCAAGGCCCGTCGAGGGCCGAAGCGGTCGAGGGCCGAAGCGGGTGTCTGGGGGCCGCAGGCCCCCAACACGCGGGGCGCGGCGCCTACGCCGCCAACCCCAGCGCAGCCATCCGCTTGGTGTGCGCCTCGGTGATCCGCGAGAACATCTTCCCGACCTCGGCAAGATCGAACCCGTCCGCGACCCCACCCACGAGCATCGTGGACAGCGCGTCCCGGTCGGCGACGACCCGCTGGGACTGCGACAGCGCCTCCCCCATCAGACGCCGGGCCCACAACGCGAGCCGTCCGCCCACACGCGGATCCGCGTCGATGGCGGCGCGCACCTTCTCCACGGCGAACGACGCGTGCCCGGTGTCGTCGAGCACGGCCAGCACGAGCCCCCGCGAGTCCGAGTCGAGCCGCGCGGCGACCTCCCGGTAGAAGTCACTGGCGATCGAGTCACCGACGTACGCCTTGACCAGCCCCTCCAGCCAGTCCGAGGGCGCCGTCTGCTTGTGGAAGCCGTCCAGCGCGGCGACGAAGGGCTCCATCGCCTGCGTGGGCTCGGCGCCGATCTCGGTGAGCCGGTCCCGCAGCTTCTCGTAGTGGTGGAACTCGGCCGACGCCATCTTGGCCAGCTCCGCCTTGTCCGCCAGCGTCGGCGCCAGCTTGGCGTCCTCCGCGAGCCGCTCGAACGCCGCCAGCTCCCCGTAGGCAAGCGCGCCGAGCAGGTCCACGACGGCGGCCCGGTACTGCGGATCGGCGGAGGCCTGCGCCCAGTCCTGGGCGGCGACCCCGGTGTGTGCGACGGTGCCGCCGGTCTCGACGGCGGAGGCAGCGGTGTCGGAGGCGTCGGGCGTGTTGTCAGGCGTCGTCATGAAGCGCACAATAGCCCGCTCTCCACGCCACGGAAGTCCCTGGTCAATCACTGTGACGCCGACTACGTGACCAATTCGGCCATCGCATGTGCGCGTTTCCAGGGTATGGTGGTAATGCGCCCGCTGAGTACTCTGATGTATTCGACGGGCCGCACGTTATGAGGATGCCCGGTCGGTGGCCCGATCGGCTCCGACCCGACAGCCCTCCCCGCTCGTACGGCACAGATGCGTACGACGACCGGAGGGACACCCTCAGCGGTACGAGCGCTAGAGCGTCGGCAGTGGTCCCGTGTCCTACGGCCAAGCCGTATGGCAGCCGACGTCCCGGCACGGTCCGTCAAGACCCCCGCGCTCGCCTCGCACCGCGTACACAGAAGAGGCAGCACCCTGACTACGACTTTCCGAGAGCTCGGAATCCTTCCCGAGACCGCCGAGGCCCTTGAGGCCGTCGGCATCATCAACCCCTTCCCCATCCAGGAGATGACCCTCCCCGTCGCCCTCTCCGGCACGGACGTCATCGGCCAGGCCAAGACCGGCACCGGCAAGACGCTGGGCTTCGGTCTCCCGCTCCTCGAGCGCGTCACCGTCCCCGCCGACGTGGAGGCCGGGCGCGCCAAGCCCGAGGCCCTCACCGACGCCCCGCAGGCGCTCGTCGTCGTCCCCACCCGCGAGCTGTGCACGCAGGTCACCAACGACCTGCTCACCGCGGGCAAGGTGCGTAACGTCCGCGTCCTCGCGATCTACGGCGGCCGGGCCTACGAGCCCCAGGTCGAGGCCCTGAAGAAGGGCGTCGACGTGATCGTCGGCACCCCGGGCCGACTGCTGGACCTCGCGGGCCAGAAGAAACTCAACCTCAAGCACATCAAGGCGCTCGTCCTCGACGAGGCCGACGAGATGCTCGACCTGGGCTTCCTGCCCGACGTCGAGAAGATCATCAACATGCTGCCGGCCCGCCGCCAGACCATGCTGTTCTCGGCGACCATGCCGGGCGCGGTCATCGGCCTCGCGCGCCGCTACATGTCGCAGCCCACCCACATCCGCGCCACCGCGCCGGACGACGAGGGCGCGACGGTCGCGAACACCGCGCAGTTCGTCTACCGCGCGCACAACATGGACAAGCCCGAGATGGTCGCGCGCATACTGCAGGCCGACGGCCGGGGACTGGCCATGGTCTTCTGCCGTACGAAGCGCACGGCGGCCGATCTCGCCGACCAGCTCCAGCAGCGCGGCTTCGCCGCCGGCGCGGTCCACGGCGACCTCGGCCAGGGCGCCCGCGAGCAGGCACTGCGCGCCTTCCGCAACGGCAAGGTGGATGTCCTCGTCTGCACCGACGTCGCCGCGCGCGGTATCGATGTCGAGGGCGTGACCCACGTCATCAACTACCAGTCGCCGGAAGAGGAGAAGACGTACCTGCACCGCATCGGCCGTACGGGCCGCGCGGGTGCGAAGGGCATCGCGATCACCCTCGTCGACTGGGACGACATCCCGCGCTGGCAGCTGATCAACAAGGCGCTGGAGCTGAACTTCAACGACCCGCCGGAGACGTACTCCACGTCCCCGCACCTCTTCGAGGAACTGAGCATCCCCGCAGGCACCAAGGGTGTTTTGCCGCGCTCGGAGCGTACGCGCGCCGGGCTCGGGGCGGAGGAGCTGGAGGACCTCGGCGAGACCGGCGGGCGCGGTGCGCGCGGTCGCGGTGGCCGAGGCGGCCGGGACGAGTCCCGCTCGTCCTCGTCCTCGTCGGAGCGCGAGCGCCCGGCGCGGACGCCGCGTCGTCGCCGTCGCACGCGCGGCGGAGCAACGCTGGACGAGACGTCGGCGCCCGCCGTCGGTTCCGGTGCTCCGGAGGAGACCGCCGGGGCCACCACGGCGGAGTCCGTCACCGAGCCTCGCACCCCGCGCCGCCGTCGCCGCACCCGCAGTGGGGCGACGCCGGAGCAGGCCGTGGCGGCCACGTCCTCGGCCTCCGAGCCCGCGGACGCCGCAGAGGCGGCCGTCACGACGGCTCAGGGCCCGTCCCTGGACTCCGCCGAGGAGACGCCGGCGAAGCCGCGCCGCCGTCGGACCCGCAAGTCGGCGGAGCCGAAGGCGACTTCGGCTCAGGCCGCGGTGACGCCGGAGCCGGAGACCACGCAGATCGCGGAGGCCGTGCAGGCGTCCGAGCCCGCTGCCGCTCCTGCCGCCGACCAGGTCGCGGTGGCCGACGAGGCCCCCGCCACCAAGCCGCGCCGCCGCACCCGTAAGGCAACGGCGGAGACCGCCGTGGACACGGCCGAGGCTGCGCCGGAGACCCCGGAGGCAGCGGAGACCCAGCCGCGCCGCCGGACCCGTAAGGCAACGGCTGCGGCCGAAGCCGTCGTCGACACGGCCGAGGCCGTCGAGGACAAGCCGAAGGCGCGCCGCACCCGCAAGACCGCGGCGTCGGCCGCCGAGATCCCGGCCCAGACCGCCCAGGAGCCGGAGGCCGCCGAGGCCAAGCCGCGCCGCACCCGCAAGACAGCCGCCGCCGCTGCGGAGGCCGCCGTCGACACGGCGGAGGCCGTCGAGGCCAAGCCCAAGGCGCGTCGCACCCGCAAGGCCACCGCCACCGCCGAGGCCGCCGTGGACACGGCCGAGGGCACGGAGGCGAAGCCGCGTCGTACGCGCAAGGCTGCCGCGGCCGTCACCGAGCCGGAAGCCGCCGAGGCCAAGCCCCGCCGGACCCGCAAGGCGACTGCCGCTGCGGAGGCTGCCGTCGACACGGCCGAGGCCGCCGAGGCCAAGCCCAAGGCGCGCCGCACCCGCAAGACCGCGGCGTCGGCCGCCCCGGCCGCCGAGATCCCGGCCCAGGCCACGCAGGAGCCGAAGGCCACTGCTGAGCCGAAGGCCACCGAGGCGCCCGCGCCGCGTCGCCGTACCCGCAAGGCCACGGCCACCGTGGAGGCCGCCGACGGCGCGGCCGAGGCCAAGCCCAAGGTGCGCCGTGCCCGCAAGGCCACGGCCGCCGCGGAGCCCGCGGAGAGCTGATCTCCCGTACGAGGGCCCGGTCCCGCCTCGCGCGGGGCCGGGCCGTCGGCTTTCCCGGACCGACCCGTGGGGGTCCTACGGCCCACCCGCTACCCTCCCCCCGTGACCACCCAACCCGCCTTCACGCCGCCCCCGAACGCCCGCGCCTACCCCCTCCACACCTCCCGCGGCACCTTCGCCGCCGTCGACTCCCCCGCCGCTCCCGGCGTCGAGGTCCGAGGTGTCGCCCTGCTGCTTCCCGGGTTCACGGGCAGCAAGGAGGACTTCACGCTGATGCACGAGCCGCTCGCGGCGCGCGGCTACCGGACGATCGCCGTCGACGGGCGGGGCCAGCACGAGTCGGACGGTCCGGAGCGCGACGAAGCGCCGTACGCGCGAGGCGAGTTGGCCCGGGACGTCCTCGCCCAGGTGGCGGCCCTCGGCACTCTCGACGCCCCTCTCCACCTCTTCGGCCACTCCCTCGGCGGTCAGATCGCCCGCGCGGCCGTCCTGCTCGACCACACCCCGTTCAGCTCGCTCACCCTCATGGCGTCGGGCCCCGCCCAGATCTCCGACTCCCAGCAGCAGCGCGTGAAGCTGCTGCGGGACGCGCTCGCGGTGATGACCATGGCCGAGACCTGGGAGGCGATCCTCGCGATGGGGCCGCCCGAGGAGGTCGGTGGGCCGGCGCGCGGCATCGGCGGACCGGACCTGCTGCGGCGCCGCTGGCTCGGCACGAAGCCCGCTCAACTCCTCGCCACTGGACGCCAGTTGACCACGGAGCCGGACCGCGTGGACGAACTCGCGGCCCTCCCGCTTCCGTTCCATGTCCTGTCGGGCGCGAGCGACGACACCTGGCCGGTCCCGCTCCTCGACGACATGGCCGCACGGCTGAACGCCCGCCGCACCGTCATCCCCGGCGCCGAGCACTCCCCCAACGCCGACCAGCCCCTGCGCACCTCCGAGGCCGTCGCCGACTTCTGGGACACCGTCGACGGGGCCGGCCCTCGGGTCTAGTACGGCGCCTGGTCCGGCATGCGCCCGGCCTGGTACCGCGCCTGGCCTGGTACCGCCCTGGTCTAGTACTGCGCCTGAAGGTGCTCCCAGAACCCGTCCCGCAGCGCCCGCCGCAGATCCGCCTGGCCGCGCAGGGAGTACTGCAACAGCCCTTCGGCCTCCACCAGCAGGTCCTGGTCGACGGACCCGGGCAGATACGGATGCCCGGGCAGCAGTTCCACGAGCGACTCCCGCCCCCGCGCCGCGAGCCACTTCGCCGCGATCTGGGCGCCGACGAACCGGACGTCCTCCCGCGTCGGCCGGGCTCCCGCCGCCTCGTATGCGGCGGCCGTGCGCCGGGAGACGTAGGGCTTGAAGAAATCGAGGTCGAGAGTGCGCTGGCTGTCGACCTCCCAGAGCAGGGGCTCGGCCTGGTTACGGCCTTCCGGCGCCTCGATGCCCCACAGGTGCACCCGCGCCCCGTACCCCTGCGCGGCCTCGACCGCCGACACCAGGTCCTCGTCACCGCCGAGCAGGGCCGCGTCGCTGATGGCGCGGTGCCTGGCCAGGGACTCCAGGTCGGTCCTGATCAGTGAGTCGACGCCCTTTTGCTGGTTGTTGGCGTTGAGGTTCCCCAGCCGCACCTTCACGTCGGGGAGCTCGGCGATCGACTGCTGTTCCGCGGTATGGATGCGGCGCCGGGCGCCGTCGTACCAGTAGACCCGCAGCAGCCTGCTGTCCGCGAAGATCGTGCGTGCCCGGTCGATGAGCGCCTCGATCAGCCCCTCGGCGTCCACATCGAAGGCCCTGCGGTCCTCCGTCCCGGCGACCAGCCGTCCCGCGGCCGCGTAGAGATAGCCCGCGTCGACGAAGATCGCATGGGTCGAGGGCGTCTTCGCCACCTCGGCGAGCATGCGTTGCAGCAGCTCGTTGGTGCGGTCGATGCGGGCGCCGAGCGCCGCGAGGTCGTCGTTCATCGCCACCATTGTCCCGGCGGTCACGCTGCGAACACAACCGGTCCCGGTCAGTCCCGCCTTGATCTCTGGACGACCGTTTACCGGTCAGTAGTTAGACGTTCGAAAAATTTCTTTAGCGTAGGGAATGTTTGTAACACGAAGCACGTTGCATACGTGTGTAACCAAGTAGTTCTCCTCAGTTCTCCTCAGGAGGATGACCAGACGAAGGGAGAAGCCCTTGCGCTTCGAAATCATGCGCCTCGACGAGTTCGACGGTACGCCCGTGGACAGCACCGTCGTGGACGCCGCCTCCGTCAACCGGATCGTTCAGCAGGCTGCCGCCACCGGACAGCGGCTGTGGATCCGACCGGCCGAGACCACGGCCTCATAACAGACGCGGATCACCGCAGCAGCTTCGAAGCCCCCGTACGGCACTGACGCCGTACGGGGGCTTCGCGCATCCGGCAGCGCTTCGAGCAGCGCTTCCGAGGGGCTCAGGCGCCCTGGATCACCTGGGTGACGCCGTTGATGATCTGCTGCACCGCGATCGCCGACAGCATCATGCCCGCGAGCCGCGTCACCAGGACCACGCCGCCGTCCTTGATGACCCTGATGATCAGCAGCGAGTACCGCATCACGAGCCACAGCACGACATGGATGGCGAGGATCGCCGTCCACACCGACGCCTGCATGGCGACGCTGTCGGCCTTCTGCACGGCGAGGATGACCGACACGATCGCACCCGGTCCGGCGAGCAGCGGCATACCCAGCGGGACGAGGGCGACGTTCACGTCCTTGGTCTGCTTGGGCTCGTCCGTCTTGCCGGTGAGCAGGTCGAGCGCGATCAGCAGGAGCAGCAGCCCGCCCGCGATCATCAGCGCGGGGACGGAGACGTGCAGATAGTTGAGGATCTGATGGCCGAGGAGCCCGAAGACCGTGATCACACCGCCCGCCACACAGACGGCCTGGAAGGCCATCCGCCTCTGCACCTTGGCCGGCCGGCCGGAGGTGAGCGCGAGGAAGATCGGGGTGATCCCGGGGGGATCCATGATGACGAAGAGGGTCAGGAAGAGGGAGCCGAAGACGGCGAGGTCGAACATGGGTGCCTTGCAGAGAAACGGAGCGAACGGGACGCGGGAGTGAGGGTGTGACGGGGTGAAGCGGTGACGGGGTGAGCCTCAGACCCCGCCGGTCCCCGGCACGGGAAACGCCCCGGTGGCCCGCCGCGTGATCTCGCCGTACACCTCGGGGTCCGTCGTGTACTCGCCGAGCACGCACGTCTTGCGGCTGCCGTGGTAGTCGCTGGACCCGGTCGTCAGCAGCCCGAGCTCCTTGGCGAGCCCGCGCAGCCGCGCCCGCGTGTCGGAGTCGTGGTCCATGTGGTCGACCTCGATGCCGTCGAGCCCGGCCGCGGCCAGGTCCGCGATCGCGGACTCCGGCACCGTACGGCCCCGCTTGCTCGCGGCGGGGTGCGCGAAGACGGCGACGCCGCCCGCGGCCTTGATCAGTCGGATCGCCTCGAACGGGTCGGTCTCGTGCTTCTCCACGAAGGCCCGGCCGCCGTCGGCCAGCCAGTCCTCGGTGAAGGCGTCGCCCACGGTCGGTACGACTCCGAGCTCGACCAGCGCGGAGGCGACGTGCGGCCGCCCGACCGAACCCTCACCGGCGATCCGCAGCACCTGCTCCCAGGTGACGGGCACGCCCAGCTCATTGAGCTTGGCGACCATGCCCTGGGCCCGGGGCACCCGGTCGTCGCGCACCAGCTCCCGCTCGGCGAGCAGCGCCGGCTCCTCGGGGTCGAAGAGGTAGGCCAGCATGTGCATGCTGATGCCGTCGATACGGCAGGACAGCTCGGCGCCGGTGACGAGGGTGAGCCCCTCCGCCAGCGCGGCGATGGCCTCGGCGTATCCGCGGGTGCTGTCGTGATCGGTGAGCGCCACGACGTCCAGCCCGGCCGCGGCGGCGTTGCGCACCAGCTCGGCGGGGGTGTCCGTGCCGTCGGAAGCGGTGGAGTGGGTGTGCAGATCGATACGCACGACGCGAACTCCAGTCACTGATGGCACGGAAGGGGACGCTCAAGGATAACCGCACTTTCAACGACCCCTGTCACACCCGCACAGTGCAAGCACCCCCTACACGCACGCCCCTCAGGGGCACGGGGAACCGCGCGACGAGCCATGAGCCACCCGGGGCCCCGCTCAACACCACCCGCCCCCCGGTGGACGCTACGGCTCAAGCAAGCGCGGCGACAACGCCCCGCAGGGCACCAGCTCCACCTCGGCCCCCGCATCCCGCAGATCCGTCAGCACCAGCTCGTCGTACATGAGCAACCCCGACTGCTCCGGCCACACGACCGCCCACAGCCACATCCCGAGCGCCTCACCGGCGAAGACGGCGCGGTCGTCGGGGGTGCCGGAGACATGCCACAGCGGGGTCGGGCGGCCGGCGGCGAGGACCTTGGCCTGGGGTGGCTTCTCGACGTTCATGTACTGCCCCGGGTCCGGACCGTCGATGCCCGCATAGCGCGCGCCGAGGCCGACGCCGAGTTCCTCGGCGACCAGGATCAGCTCACCCATGCCGCCCAGCGGACCGGGTCCGGAGCAGGCCACGGCGGTCGCACGGCCGCCACTGCGGTCGTCGCCCGCGCTGATGACGCCGGTGAACAGCCAGCCGATCGGCAGCGGCCACGGCATCCACACCGGCACGTGCGTGCGATGCACGACCACACCGAGGGCCTCGACGCTGGGCGGGATCACGGGCTGCACCGGGTGCACGGTGCCGTGCACATCGCACTGCCAGGTGTCGGCGAAGAGTCCGGGAGCCCTGACCCGGCCACCACACTTCGGGCAACTGGGTTCGCCCCTCATAGGCCCCCACGGTCCTACCCCTTCCGCGTCACGTCAAGGACGATCACCCGTCCGGACGGAACCCGCGTCGACCAAATATAGATGTAGCTTGCATTAATTAGACTAGCTAACATACTCTGTGTATCGGCCACCTGCCTCAGTCCGGATTGGAGAACGCAATGGACCCCTTCGACGCGGGAGCGGGCAGCATCCTGCGGCAGCCGAGGGCCGTGTGGGCGACTGCCGGCGCCTCCGTCGTGGCCTTCATGGGCATCGGGCTCGTCGACCCGATCCTGCCGTCCATCGCCGGCGGCCTGCACGCCACCGCCGGCCAGGTCTCCCTGCTGTTCACCTCGTACTTCCTCATCACCGCCGTGGCGATGCTGGTCACCGGATTCGTCTCCAGCCGCATCGGCGGCCGCAAGACCCTGCTGCTCGGCCTCGCGTTCGTGATCGTCTTCGCCGGGCTCGCGGGCACGTCCGGATCGGTCGGCGAGCTGGTCGGGTTCCGGGCGGGCTGGGGGCTCGGCAACGCGCTCTTCGTCTCGACCGCCCTCGCCGTCATCGTCGGCGCGGCAGCCGGCGGCAGCGCGGCGGCGATCCTGCTGTACGAGTCCGCTCTCGGCCTCGGCATGGCATGCGGGCCGCTGCTGGGGGCGCTGCTCGGGGACGCCAGCTGGCGCTACCCGTTCTTCGGTACGGCCGCCCTGATGGCGGTCGGCTTCCTGTGCATCGCGGCGTTCCTGAAGGAGCAGCCGAAGCCGGCCCGCAAGACCTCGCTGCTGGACCCGATCAGGGCCCTCGGCCACGGCGGCCTCGCGTCCGCGGCGGTCTCGGCGTTCTTCTACAACTACACGTTCTTCACCGTGCTGGCCTTCACCCCGTTCGTGCTGAACATGAGCCCGTACCGGTCGGGCGCGGTGTTCTTCACCTGGGGTCTGCTGCTCGCCGTGTTCTCGGTGATCGTGGCGCCGCGCCTGCAGAAGCGGTTCGGCTCGCTGAAGGTGCTCGGCGGCTCACTGGTACTGCTGGCCGTGGACGTGCTCGTCCTCGGCTACGGCGACCACACCACCGCCGTCGTCTGCACGATCCTGTCCGGCGCGTTCATCGGCGTGAACAACACCGTCTACACGGAGCTGGCGCTCGGCGTCTCCGACGCGCCCCGCCCCGTGGCGAGCGCGGGCTACAACTTCGTGCGGTGGTTCGCGGCGGCTGCCGCGCCCTACTTCGCGCCCAGGATCGAGGAGTGGACCGGCAGCCTCCGCGTCCCGTTCGTGGTGGCGGCCGCCACGGCCGTACTGGGCTCGCTCGTGGTCGTCGTGCGGCGGCAGTCACTGGCGCACGAAGCCGAGGAGCCGGCGCCGGCGCACGCCACCGAGGACAGCGTGACCATGTTCGCCAACTGACGCTTTTCGGCCACCGGTTGGTGAGGTTGCTCACCCGGCGGTCAGTCCAGCGGGACTGACGTTCGGGCGGGATCCCGGAGGTCCGTCCCGTTCGTCAGCCAGCGCTCCTGGAGGGCCTGGGCGCCGTGCACCCGCTTCCACGCGGCCTCGTTCGGGGTCATGGGGAGCAGCGGCAGGAAGTGCACCGGGTCGGCCGGCTCGTCGAGTTCCAGGTCCTCGACCAGGCCACCCGGCTCGGCTACCAGGACCGAGGTGAACGGGGCTCCGGGCCACAGCGGTTCACCGACGTCCAGCGAGGCGCCCGGAGCCACGATCACGCCTTCCACCTGCGGGGACGCGGCGAGCACGGCGAGCGGGCGGAGCACCTTGTCGGTGTCGGCGAGCCCGGAGCGGACCGAGAGCACCAGCTCGGCGCGGGGGCCCTTGACCGGGTCGGCGACCATCGCGGTGGGGTCGTTCATGGGATGCGCGGACATGCCGAGTGTGGCGTAGCGCACGAGGTCTCCCTCCTGGAAGCGGAGCACCTCCATGCGGTCCGTACCGAGGAAGGTGACCGCCGCGCGTGCGTCCGGTTCGCCCAGCGCGGAGCGCAACCGGGCCTCGACCAGAGGGAGAACATCAGCCATGCGCCGAGCATAGAACTCGTCAGTACCGGGCAAAGGAGCGCCTTGACACTTCAGTCGGCTGATACTCTTGCCCGGTGTTCGGGACGGCATGCAGAAGCTTCGCGATCGAGTCCTGACACCGAATAGAGACTCCCCTACGGGGAACCCCGAACGGGGTATGGATCGTCCCTCACGAGGGACCGGCCGGAGGAGGTGGGGCTGTCATGGATCGAAGTCGACCGTGCAGTACCACTCGCTCTTCCCGCCGCTGATGTAGCTGATTCGGCTGTTCCGCCTCCGGCTGACCGCCGCCTTTCACGCTCGCGTCCTCACGCGGAAGAGCACTTCGTTTCGCTTTGCCTGATCTGTCCGATCTGAATCAGCAACGAAGCCCATCACCGCGACGGTGCGGTGCTCCCCGCTTTGTGGACGTGCCAAACATCCTGAAGTCAGGACGTCCCCATTCCGGGCAGTTCCAACCGTGCCGCGGTCCTCCACGCTTCGTTGCCCGTTGCGAAGGAGCTTGCTCATGTCGATGATCCGCGACCTGCGTGCCGTGGTCCGCCCGTCCCGCGTCTCGCTGCGCAAGGACGCTGGCACGTACGACACCACCCGCGACCCCGCGACGCCCTCAGCCGTCGTCGACTGCGCCGTCTACCGCAACGGCGCCCGCGTCGAGACCCCGCAGCCGCTGACCCCGCACGAGGCGATGCGCCGGGTGCGGCGGGACGGAGGGTTCGTGTGGATCGGGCTGCACGAGCCGACCGAGGCCGAATTCGCGGGTATCGCCAGTGAGTTCGGGCTGCACCCGCTGGCCGTCGAGGACGCGGTGCAGGCGCACCAGCGCCCCAAGCTGGAGCGCTACGACGACTCCCTGTTCACCGTCTTCAAGACCATCCACTACGTCGAGCACGACGAACTCACCGCCAACAGCGAGGTCGTCGAGACCGGCGAGGTCATGTGCTTCACCGGCCGGGACTTCTTCATCACCGTCCGGCACGGCGGGCAGGGCTCGCTGCGGGCGCTGCGGCACCGGCTGCAGGACGACCCCGAACTGCTCGCCAAGGGCCCGTCGGCCGTGCTGCACGCGATCGCCGACCACGTCGTCGACGGGTACATCGCCGTCGCCGACGCGGTGCAGGACGACATCGACGAGGTGGAGACCGAGGTCTTCTCGCCCGGACGCAAGGGCACGCCGCGCGGCACGGACGCGGGGCGGATCTACCAACTCAAGCGCGAGGTCCTTGAGTTCAAGCGCGCCGTGGCGCCGCTGCTGCGGCCCATGCAGTTGCTGAGCGAGCGGCCGATGCGGCTGATCGACCCGGACATCCAGAAGTACTTCCGGGACGTCGCCGACCATGTCGCGCGCGTGCACGAGCAGGTCATCGGCTTCGACGAGCTCCTCAACTCGATCCTCCAGGCCAACCTCGCGCAGGCGTCCGTGGCGCAGAACGAGGACATGCGGAAGATCACCTCGTGGGCCGCGATCATCGCCGTACCGACGATGGTGTGCGGGGTCTACGGCATGAACTTCGACTACATGCCGGAGACGCACTGGAAGTACGGCTACCCGGTGATCATGAGCATCACCGTGGCCATCTGCCTGGGCATCCACCGCACGCTGAAGCGGAACGGCTGGCTCTGAGCCGGAGCGGCCCATCCGGCGGCTCCGGCCGGGCCGCAGGCGCCTGGATAGGCTTGGGCCATGACAAGCGAGCTGCTCGACCAGGCCCTCGTCGAGGAGGCCACGAAGAAGTCCGGCCTCATCTGGGTCAGGGGACCCGGCGTCCCGGCCCGGGCGCTGTGGCACGCGTGGCACGCGGGTGCGGCTTGTGTGGTCGGCGACGGGCCGGGCGAGCAGCCGCTGCCGGGGCTGGCCGACGGCGCCGAGGCCGAGGTGACGGTCCGCAGCAAGGACAAGGGCGGCCGGCTGGTCTCCTGGTCGGCGAAGGTCGTGGAACTGGCGCCGGGCTCCGAGCAGTGGGAGGCGACGGTCGCCGAGCTGAAGGGCAAGCGCCTCAACGCGCCCGACGGTGAGGCCATGCCGTCCCGCTGGGCCCGCGAGTGCCGGGTGCTGCGCCTGGTGCCGACGGGAGGCACCGCCCCGCTGCCCGACGGCTCACTGGCCGAAGCCCCCTTGCCTTCCCCGGCGACGACACGTCAGCCGATCCCCGCGGGGCTGCCTCGGCTGCTGCTGAAGAAGAAGCGGCACCGCTAGGCGGCTGCTACCCCGCCGGGCGGGTCTACCGGGCAGGGCGGTTACCGAGCAGCGCCGTCAGGACGTCGGCAGCTGCTTGCCGTAGTCCACCGTCTCGTCCTTGGCCGGCTTCTCCAGCGCGAAGTCATTGCCCCAGGCCGAGAAGGTCAACGTGCCCCCGCCGCCCGCACGGGTGAGGCGGAGCGGGTACGGGGTGCCCTCCAGGGAGACGTCGAGGGTGCCGCCGGCGCCCTTGTCGCCGGTGATGCGGATGACGCGGGTGCCCTCCTGCTCGTGGTGCCCGGCGGTGGCGAGAGCGCCGTGGAGCGTCAACAGGCCGTCGAGCAGGACACCCTTGTCCGTGAAGCCGCTGAACTTCTTGTACGACGGATCACCCTCCGGCACCCTGACGTACTTGCCGTTCAGCTTGTCCGCCGCCGCATCGGTCTTGGCGCCGTCCGCATCGCTCCAGAACCCGGCGTCGGCCTTCAGATACAGCTGCTCACCGATCCGCAGCAGCTGGAAGGTGGCCCCCTGGGCGGTCACCGACCCCGTCCCGCCGTCGGACTTCAACTGCATGTCGAGCTTGTAGGTGCGCCCGCTGGTGACCACGCTCCCGGCGAGGCGGACCGCTTCGGCGGAGTCGGCAGCCTTGCGGGTCTTGCGCTGGATCTCGGCGGCCGTCAGCTTGCCGACCCCGTTGGTGCCCTCGTCCGGGTCCTCACTACTGCATCCCGTCAGTCCGGCTCCCGACACGACCAGCGCGCACACGGCGCTCAGCATCGCGGCCCGGCGAATACGACCCTGGGGAATCGCAGGCACAGGTGGGGCTGCCTTTCTGTTGTGGGACCCGAGCGGCGTACCGCAGCGTACCGGGGTGTCAGGGCCCAGGCGGAGCCAGTCCGTCCGGACTGCTCACCAGGGCGTATCGGATCCGGACGGGCTAGCCTGAAGCCCACCCGAGCGGGCAATTCGGGTAAGCGGCACAGTCCACGAACGGCAAGCGCAACAGCAGGCAAAGGAGCCTCAGCAATGGCAGCCGGCGCTCCCCGGATCTTCGTCTCGCACCTCGCCGACGTCGCCGCGTTCGACCCGAACGGCGACCAGGTGGGCCGGGTCCGCGATCTGGTCGTCATGCTGCGGGTCGGCCGGCGCCCGCCACGCGTGCTCGGCCTGGTCGTCGAACTCTCCACCCGGCGCCGCATCTTCCTGCCCATGACCCGCGTCACCAGCATCGAGTCCGGCCAGGTCATCACCACCGGCGTGCTCAACGTCCGACGCTTCGAGCAGCGCCCCACCGAGCGCCTCGTCTTCGGCGAGCTGCTCGACCGGCGCGTCACCCTCGTCGAGACCGGCGAGGAGGTCACCGTCCTCGATCTGTCGGTCGGGCAGCTGCCGGCTCGCCGGGACTGGGAGATCGACAAGGTGTTCGTCCGCAAGGGCGGGCGCAGCGGCGCCTTCCGGCGGGCCAGGGGCGAGTCGCTGACCGTCGAGTGGTCCGCCGTCACCGGCTTCACCCTGGAGGAGAAGGGACAGGGCGCCGAGAGCCTCCTGGCCACCTTCGAGCAGCTGCGCCCCGCCGACCTCGCCAACGTCCTGCACCACCTCTCCCCCAAGCGCCGTGCCGAGGTCGCCGCGGCCCTCGACGACGACCGCCTCGCCGACGTCCTCGAAGAGCTCCCCGAGGACGACCAGATCGAGATCCTCGGCAAGCTGAAGGAGGAGCGCGCCGCCGACGTCCTGGAGGCCATGGACCCGGACGACGCGGCCGACCTGCTCGGTGAGCTCCCCGAGGACGACCAGGAGCGGCTGCTGAGCCTGATGCAGCCCGCGGACGCGGCCGACATGCGCCGTCTGATGGCGTACGAGGAGCACACGGCCGGCGGGCTGATGACGACCGAGCCGGTCATCCTGCGCCCCGACGCCACCGTCGCCGACGCCCTGGCCCGGGTCCGCAACCCCGACCTGTCCCCCGCCCTGGCCGCCCAGGTCTACGTGTGCCGACCGCCCGACGAGACCCCGACCGGCAAGTACCTCGGTACGGTCCACTTCCAGCGGCTGCTGCGCGACCCGCCGTACACGCTGGTCAGCTCGATGGTCGACGAGGCTCTGGAGGCCCTGGACCCGGACGCGGAGCTGCCGGTCGTCGCCGGGTTCTTCGCGACGTACGACATGGTCGCGGCGCCCGTCGTCGACGAGTCCGGGTCGCTGCTGGGCGTGGTGACCGTGGACGACGTACTGGACCACATGCTGCCCGACGACTGGCGGGAGACGGAGTTCCACCTGGACGAGGGCGCGGACGAGGGGGTGACGGCACATGGCTCCTGAGCGCGAGGGCACGCGCGAGCGCGTCGTGTCGGGCGCCACCGCGACCACCCGGGCGCCCCGTACCCGCCTCGACCAACCCCGCCCGCCGCGCCGCCGGATCCTGCCCGAGTGGGATCCGGAGGCCTTCGGACGGCTGTCGGAGCGCGTCGCCCGCTTCATCGGCACCGGACGGTTCCTCGTCTGGATGACGATCGTGATCATCGTGTGGGTGCTGTGGAACATCGCCGCACCCGGCGATCTGCGCTTCGACGAGTACCCGTTCATCTTCCTGACGCTGGCCCTGTCCCTGCAGGCCTCCTACGCCGCCCCGCTGATCCTGCTCGCGCAGAACCGGCAGGACGACCGCGACCGGGTCAACCTGGAGCAGGACCGCAAGCAGAACGAGCGGTCGATCGCCGACACCGAGTACCTGACCCGCGAGATCGCCGCGCTGCGCATCGGCCTGGGCGAGGTGGCCACCCGCGACTGGATGCGCTCGGAGCTGCAGGACCTGCTGAAGGACCTGGACGAGCGGGGCAACGGTCACCGGCACGGCGGTCACCGTGAGCACGGGGTATTCCCGGCAGATCGGTCTCCTGGACGTGACGTAGACGACCGCTGACGGGCTTACCCGGGCATGGCTACCGCGCCGTACCATCGTCCTTATGGCTACGGAAGACGCGGTGCGCGAAGCGCTGGCGACGGTGAACGACCCCGAGATCAACCGCCCCATCACCGAACTGGGGATGGTCAAGTCGGTGGAGATCGGTGCGGACGGTGCGGTCGCGGTCACGGTGTACCTCACGGTCTCCGGCTGCCCGATGCGCGAGACGATCACGCAGCGCGTGACGGACGCCGTCTCCCGCGTCGACGGCGTCACCCGCGTCGACGTCACGCTCGACGTCATGAGCGACGAACAGCGCAAGGAACTGGCGAACGCCCTGCGTGGCGGCACCGCCGAGCGCGAGGTCCCCTTCGCCAAGCCGGGCTCGCTGACCCGCGTGTACGCGGTCGCCTCCGGCAAGGGCGGCGTCGGCAAGTCGTCCGTGACGGTCAATCTGGCGGCGGCGATGGCGGCCGACGGCCTCAAGGTGGGCGTCGTGGACGCCGACATCTACGGCCACAGCGTCCCGCGCATGCTGGGCGCCGACGGGCGTCCGACCCAGGTCGAGAACATGATCATGCCGCCGTCCGCGAACGGCGTGAAGGTCATCTCCATCGGCATGTTCACGCCGGGCAACGCCCCGGTGGTCTGGCGCGGCCCGATGCTGCACCGCGCGCTCCAGCAGTTCCTGGCGGACGTGTACTGGGGCGACCTGGACGTCCTGCTCCTGGACCTTCCCCCGGGCACGGGCGACATCGCGATCTCGGTGGCCCAGCTGGTCCCGAACGCGGAGATCCTCGTCGTCACCACGCCTCAGCAGGCGGCCGCCGAGGTCGCCGAGCGGGCCGGCTCCATCGCCGTCCAGACCCACCAGAAGATCGTCGGCGTGGTCGAGAACATGTCCGGCCTGCCCTGCCCGCACTGCGACGAGATGGTCGACGTCTTCGGCACGGGCGGCGGCCAGATGGTCGCCGAGGGCCTCACCCGCACGACGGGCACCAACGTCCCGGTCCTCGGCAGCATCCCCATCGACGTCCGCCTGCGCGAAGGCGGCGACGAGGGCAAGCCGGTCGTCCTGACGGACCCGGACTCCCCGGCGGGCTCGGCCCTGCGCGCGATCGCGGGGAAGCTGGGAGGCCGCCAGCGGGGCCTTTCGGGCATGTCGCTGGGGATCACGCCGCGCAACAAGTTCTGAGTCCTGTACGAGGATGGGGGCGCCGTCTCACCGGACGGCGCCCCCATCGTCGTAACCGTGTCTCACGGCAGGCCGAGGCCTAGGCGTACGCCGAGATGTCCTTGATCATGGCGAAGCCCAACCCGTACGCGCTCATGCCGCGCCCGTACGCCCCCACGTGCACGCCCTCCTGAGTGGAGCCGGCCAGCACCCAGCCGAACTCGGACTCCCGGTAGTGGAAGGGCGTGGGCACCCCGTCCACCGGCAGGGACAGCGTCGACCAGTCCGAACCCTCGAGGTCGTCCGCGAGGGCCCATGCCGTCTCCGTCTGCTGCTCCAGCCAGTTGTCGCGCAGCGAGTGGTCCATCTGGCCCGGCCAGGTGAAGGACAGCAGCCCCACCCCCGCGAGCCACGCCGCCGAGGACACCGACGTGGCCTCCAGCAGCCCCGTACCGTCGGCGCTGCGCCGGGACGGGTTCGCCGCGACGGTCACAACCACCGCGAACTTCTCCCGGTCCTCCGTCGCCTCGTTCCGTACGGAGGGCTCTTCGCCGTGTCCGATCGATCCGTGTTCCACGGACCCGTCGGCCGCCATGCCGACCTGCATCAGCCAGCGCGGTCCTGTGAAGGCCTCATCGAGGCCGTACCACGGGAAGGGCGCCAACAGGTAGCCGTCGACCGTGCGCCGGGTGGAGGGGACCTGCTGTCCGCTCTCCGCGGCCGCCTGCGCGACTGCCCGACTCGTCGTCTGACTCGTCGTCTCCATGTGCCCGGACGCCTCCTCGTTCTCGCCGGACCAGCCCGGCCCGCCCCCCTTCGGGCGTACTCGTCCGGTCCGCACAACAACTCGGCAGCATAGCCACACCGCTCCGAACAGCAGTGAAACCGCCCGGCGCGTGGGGCGCACAGAGGGCGGGTTCAGGCCGTGCACGACCCGAGCGGAGTATGAGAAGCATCACGTACGAGCGGTGTCCCGCCCGCGTGTCCGTACGGGTCAGGTGGCGTCCGCGTCGTAGGGCGGGCGCTCGTCGCGGGGGTTCTCGGGCTTCTTCGTCATGTCGATCGCGCCACCCGCGGAACCCGAGGTCCCCGAGGCGGACGACGACGAGGACGATTCCGCGTCACGGCCGTGGACGGCGTCGGTGACCTCGGCCATTTCCTTCTTCAGGTCGAAGCCGTTGCGGATCTCCTTCAACCCCAGCTCGTCGTTGTCCAGCTGCTTGCGGATGAACGTCTTGGGGTTGAGGTCCTCGAATTCGAAGTCCTTGAACTCCGGGCCCAGTTCCTGCCGGATGTCCTGCTTGGCGCTCTCCGAGAACTCGCGGATCTTGCGAATCGTCCGCGTGGCGTCCTGGATGAGCTTCGGGAGCTTGTCCGGACCGAAGACGAGCACGGCGAGGACAATGAGCGTCACCAGCTCGAGCGGTCCTATGTCATTGAACACCTGAAGCTCCTTGCGATGTCCTCGGTCGGCTCCACGGTACCCGGCGATCCGCTACGACCGGTACTGTCCCGAGGCCTCCGAATGCGGGTGGGCGTGCGGTTTTCCGGGTTGTTTGCCTTATCAGGACCCGTGTGGGTGGTGACACGGGTCACGCTGTGAGGTTTCTGTGAGTCTCGGCCCCGCTCAGCCTCCGCTCGACGAGCCCAGCGTCAGCGAGATCGAGATCTCTTTTCCGCCACGCTCCAAGGTCAGTTCCAGCCGGTCGCCGGGGCGGTGGGCGCGGGTCCTGACGATGAGTTCCTCACCGGAGTGGACACGCTGGCCGTTGACCTCGGTGATGACGTCGCCCGACTTGATGCCGGCCTTGGCGCCGGGGCCGCCGCCGGTGACCGCGGGACCTCCGTCGCTGCCCTTGGCGCCGACGCGGGCTCCGTCGCCGGTGTAGTCCATGTCGAGGGTGACCCCGATGACGGGGTGGGTCGCCCGGCCCGTGTTGATCAGCTCCTCGGCGACGCGCTTTGCCTGGTTGACCGGGATGGCGAAGCCGAGGCCGATGGAGCCGGCCTGGCCGCCGTCGAGGTCGGAGCCGCTGTCGGCGGAACGGATCGCGGAGTTGATGCCGACGACACGGCCCTGGGCGTCGAGGAGAGGGCCGCCGGAGTTGCCGGGGTTGATGGGCGCGTCGGTCTGCAACGCGTCGACGTACGACACGTCGCTCCCGTCGCCGCTCTCACCGCCGGCCGTGATCGGCCGCTCCTTGGCGCTGACGATGCCGGAGGTGACCGTGCCCGCCAGGTCGAACGGGGCGCCGATGGCGACGACCGGGTCGCCGACCTCGACGTTGTCGGAGTTGCCGAGCGGCAGGGGTGCGAGGCCGCTGACGCCGGTGACCTTGACGACGGCGAGGTCGTAGCCGCCGTCGCGGCCGACGACGGTGGCCTTGGCGATGTCCCCGCTGTGGAAGGTCACGGATATCTCGCCGTCGTCGCCCGCGGGTTCGACGACATGGTTGTTGGTGAGGATGTGACCGCGGTCGTCGAGCACGAACCCGGTGCCGGTGCCCTGCTCCTCGCTGCCGCTCACATGCAGCGTCACGACACTCGGCAGGGCACGCGCGGCGATCCCGGCGACACTGTCCGGCGCCCGCCCGGCGGACTCGCTGCCGGCCTGCGGCAGCTCCACGTCCCCCACACCCCCGTTGCGCTCCAGATACGCCCCCACGGCACCACCGACCCCACCGGACACGAGCGCGAGCAACAGGGCACCGACGAGGAGCGCCTTCCTTCCGCGCCTGCGGCCCGGTTCACCGGTGACGCCTGCGGTGCCGTTCTGCTGGAGGGGGGCGGTGGCGTGGGGGGTGGTGCGGGACCAGGGGTCGTAGTTCTGCCAGGGGTTGGCGGGGGGTGGGGCGTCCGCCGCCGGGGCCGCCGGGGGGGGGGTGGCCTGAGGGGCTGTGCCGGGCGCCGGAGGTGGTGTCTGGGTGGGGATCCCAAGGGGCGGCGCCGTGACGGTGGCACTGCGGGCCGGGGGCGGAGCGGGGGTGGGGTCGGCGGCGGACGGGGGCGAGGGTACCGGTGGCGCGGGCGCGGTGTGCACTGCGGCCTCGGTGCCGACCGTCGGGGCGGGTGCACCGGGCGCGGGCGTCGGCACGCCGTGCGCCGGCGGGGTCGGTACGGCCGTCCCGTGCGCCGGCGTGGTCGCCGGGTGCTGGACCGGCGGAGCGGGCGCCCAGGGGCCGGGCTCGCCGTAGGGCGGGGTGCTGTAGGGGTCGGGGTCGTGCAGGGGCTTGGGGCGCTCGGCGTCGTCAGCGGCTCCGACTGCCGTGACTGTCACGTCTGCCTCCGGGACCGACACGGGTGCACCAGTCGGCCGTGCCAGCTCGAAGTCCCCCTCGCCCGAGGCCGCGTCGCCGTCACCGTCGCCGTGCGCGCGCGCAACCGGCCGGGCCAGTACGAAGTCCGTGTCGGCGGAAGTCCCGTCATCGCCACTGTCGCTCACCGCAGGCGGAAGCTCGAAGTCCCCCTCGGTCGAGGCCCCGTCGCCGGCTGCTCCCACCACCGGCCGCGCCAGCTCGAAGTCGCCCTCGGCCGAAGTCCCACCACGACCGTCGCTCATCGCAGGCCGCGCCAGCTCGAAGTCCCCGTCGGTCTCGGCACCGTGGCCCCGCGCACCGGCGTCTCCAGCAGCCCCGGCCGGTGTCGTCGGCTCGCCCGAGTCGTCCGGCGTCGGAGCCGCCCCCGCCGGCTCGGCCGAAGGCCCCTGCGGTCGAGGTCGGTTCCACCACTTCGCCTTCGCGGGCTTCCCCTCGTTCATGCTCTGCTTCCTGCTCACTGCTGACCCGATGCTCGAGTAGGCCGCTCCGCTCCTGGCCGCATCCGAACGGACACGGCCGGCGTCCGGCTGGGCAGCCTCAGCCGATCGGTCGCCACCCCGCAGCCCGAATGCCGGCTTTCCAAGGAACCCCGCCCGAACGGTGCCGCGCCAACGGCAGCGGCTGCATGCGATCCCTGGCTTCCCGGCAGGCCGCCACCGGGACGTCCCGGCGCCCGAATGCCTACTCGACTCTGCGCTGTCGCACTCAGGTTCCCCCCAGGAAACCGGCGACCTCGTGCTACCCCCCATCCGGCACGCGGCGTCAACGGCGGCCGCAGTCCATCCACTCCGCGCCCGGCCCAAAGGCACGGCGCGCGGCCCACCCTGGATTCAACCAGGTTCGTGGGCCGCTGCGCAGAGGCCGGGTCAGCGGCCGGTGGCCGGAGGGGCGGAGGGGGATGAAGTCGCGTCGGGGAGGGGTGCGGTGAGCAGGTCGGGGGCCGCCGTGATCGCTGCGGTCGTGGCCCACGAGGCCAGGGCGAGCGGCGGGGTCGCACTGAGCGGGCGTATCAGCGGGGACATGGCGGCCGCGCCGGCCACCACGGGCGCGGCGAGGGTGTGTATGTCCACGTCGGCGGGCCGGGCCGGCATGCCGGGCAGAAGGGGGGCCGCCACCTCGGTCGGGGCCACCGGGGTGTCGGGCATCTGTGCACCCTGACCCTGCGCGAGGAGGGGGCCCACGGCACGGCGACGCTGGTTCTCCGGTGCCGTCGTGGCGCCCGCGCCCTGGGTCCGCGTCGGCGTGACATTGCTGCCGGTCCCCGAGCCGCCGCGCGCTTCCGCGTCGGTCGGCGCGCTGGTCGTGACGCCGCCCAGCGAGATGGCCGCCAGCGACACCGCGCCCGCCGCGACCAACGCGAACCGCATACGGGAGGACGCACGATCGGCGTCATGACGGCCCACGGGGTGGGTGCGGAAGCCGCGGTCGGAGGCGGGGAGCGCCGGGACGGCGTGCGAACGCGACGGGACGTATCCGAACTCGAAGCGGTCCTCCCGCTTCACTCCGAAGGCCCCGGCGCCCGGGCGTCCGGACAGTCCGCCGAATCCTCCCCCGCCCAGCGGCGAGCCGCCGCCGTCCAGGTCACCTCCCCCGGGGAGGCCCTGAAGACGGGCCAGGAAACTCTCGGAGGGAGGCGGCGGGGCCGCTTCCGCGAAGACGTTCTTCAGTCGGCGCTGGGCGTCGGCCTCCGACTTGCACCTGGCGCAGGTCGCCAGGTGGGCCAGGACGCGCTCGCGCGTCTCATGACCGAGCTCTCCGTCGACGAGCGCGGAGAGTCGGTCGCCAAGGTGCTGCTCGGCGAGGAGCCGTTCGGCGGGGTTGGGTCGGGTGCCACTCACGCGGTCGCGCCCCCTCCCCCCAGTGCAGGCACGCGCGGCACGAAGGAGCGGCGCTCGGCGCGCGCCTCCGGCGAACGGTGCGCGAGGGCCTTGCGCAGCTGGGAACGGCCGCGGTGGATACGGGAGCGGACGGTGCCGAGCTTGACGCCGAGGGTCGCGGCGATCTCCTCGTACGACAGTCCTTCGATGTCGCACAGGACGACCGCGGCGCGGAACTCGGGCGCGAGCGTGTCGAGGGCCTGCTGGACGTCGGCGTCGAAGTGCGCGTCGTTGAAGACCTGCTGGGGCGTGGGCTCCTTGCTGGGCAGCCGCTCGGCGGCGTCGTCGCCCAGCGCGTCGAAGCGGATGCGCTGCTTGCGACGGACCATGTCAAGGAAGAGGTTGGTGGTGATGCGGTGCAGCCAGCCCTCGAAGGTGCCCGGCGTGTACGTCGACAGGGAGCGGAAGACGCGGACGAAGACCTCCTGCGTCAGGTCCTCGGCGTCGTGCTGGTTGCCGGTGAGGCGGTACGCCAGACGGTAGACGCGGCCGCTGTGCGTGCTGACGATCTCCTCCCAGGTGGGCGGAGTCCACGCCTGCCCGTCCGCGTCGGTGGAAAAGGTCGCGGTCTGGGCGTAGTCGTCGGCGTGGCTGTGGTCAGCGGTGTCGTTCACGGATTTCGGCCTACCCGCCGATCCGAGAAAGCGCCGGAGCACTCCTCCCCGATCCACAGGCGCAGCCGCACCTCCCCTATCGGCTCTGGTGGTGTCCAGTGGAGCCCCTACCATAGCCACCTCGCCCGTTAGCTCCGGATAAGCGGTTTTACGAGAATTTGATCTGGGCTGACACGGCTGGTGCGCCTGCGTCAGCACTTGCTCTCGGCCCTGCTCGTCGTCGTGATCCAACTGTGTCCCCCCGCTCGTCTTCCCACCCCTCTAAACGCGCGGTCCCATCTGCGGGTTCCCGGCCGCAACGGATACAGTCACGCCCAGGCAACCACGGGGACAGGAGAGGGTCATTACCGGCAACCGGCAGACGAGCTGGGCGTTCGCCGACGCCTACGTCGCCGAGGACGACTTCCTGCGCTGGGCCCGTGACCGGGCCCGTGAGGCGGGGCTGCGCTCGGTGTCGCCCGGCACGGGTGCCGCGCTGCGGATGCTCGCCGCCACCGTGGACGCCAAGGCGGTCGCGGAGATCGGCACCGGTACCGGCGTCTCCGGAATCCACCTCCTGCACGGTATGCGCCCGGACGGCGTGCTGACCACGGTCGACCCCGAGCCCGAGCACCAGCAGTTCGCCCGCCAGGCCTTCCGGGCCGCGGGCTTCGCCAGCAACCGCGCCCGCTTCATCCCGGGCCGCGCCCTGGACGTCCTGCCCCGCCTCGCCGACGCCGGTTACGACCTCGTCTTCTGTGACGGCGACCGGCTGGAGTTCCTCGACTATCTCGCTGAATCGTTGCGCCTGCTGCGTTCGGGCGGCCTCGTCGTGTTCGAGGGCGTGTTCGCCAACGGCCGCACGGTCGACTCGGGCCCGCAGCCCACCGAGGTCATACGGATCCGGGAACTGCTGCGCGCTGTGCGCGAGAGCCAGGAGCTGGTGCCGTCACTGCTGCCGGTGGGCGACGGGCTGCTGTGCGCGGTCAAGCGCTGACCGTCTGAGCGCCCGCCACGCAGGCCATGTTCCTGCTGGGAATAGCCACGGACCTACCGGGAAGACTGGCAGACGAGCCGCAGACAATCGCAAGACGTACCGGGGAAAGCAGCGACCCCGGCACCATGTGCGATGCCGGGGTCGCCGAAAGGGTAGGGTCCGCTGCCGCGTCAGCCGACGACCTTCTTGAGGGCATCGCCGAGCGCGTCGGCCTCGTCCGGGGTCAGCTCGACGACGAGCCGACCGCCGCCTTCGAGCGGAACGCGCATGACGATGCCCCGCCCCTCCTTGGTCACCTCGAGCGGGCCATCGCCCGTCCGCGGCTTCATGGCCGCCATGCTCGTTCCCCTTCCTGAAACCAGCTCATCGTCAAAGCCGACGGCCCCATGGAGGGCACGCGCGTCAGGTATGGGACACGCGACACCGGCATCGAACACATTGCTTCCAAGCCATTATCCCGCATCTCAGGACCCGATGACCAACATCAGTCGGCATCGCTTGGGCAACGCGCGCGAGCAAAACCACTCAATTCGGCGATGTGACTGCGATACTGCTCCGCCGCACGCGCTTCGGCCGAACGGAACCGGACACGAATTCTTTGACGCAGGTCACACGTCCGGTCGGGGCCGTTGTCGGTGATCTCCGCCATGCTGTCCTTCAGACAGGTGCGTACCGACGAGTACGCCCGAGCCGCCACACCGGAGGGGATACGCCATGGCCGACACCGTGCTCTACGAGGTGAGCGACGGGCTCGCGACGATCACGCTGAACCGCCCCGAGGCGATGAACGCGCTGAACATCGCGACCAAGGTCGCCCTGCGGGACGCGGTCCAGGCTGCCGCGGGCGACGACGCCGTACGCGCCGTGCTGCTGACCGCGGCCGGGGACCGGGCGTTCTGCGTGGGGCAGGACCTCAAGGAGCACATCGGGCTGCTGGTGGCGGACCGGGAGACCGGATCGGGGCAGACGATGAGCACCGTGCGGGAGCACTACAACCCGGTCGTGCGGGCGCTGGCCGGGATGTCGAAGCCGGTGGTGGCCGGGGTGAACGGCGTCGCTGCCGGGGCCGGCTTCGGCTTCGCGCTCGCTGCGGACTATCGGGTGGTGGCGGACACGGCGGCCTTCAACACGTCCTTCGCCGGGGTCGCGCTGACCGCGGACTCCGGGATCTCGTGGACGCTGCCGCGGGTCGTCGGACCGGGCCGCGCGGCCGACCTGCTGCTCTTCCCGCGCAACATCAAGGCTCAGGAGGCGTACGAGCTGGGGATCGCGAACCGGCTGGTGCCCGCTGCTGAGCTGCGGGCCGAGGCCGAGAAGGTTGCGCGGGCGCTCGCCGAGGGGCCGACGGTTGCTTATGGGGCGATCAAGGAGGCGGTGGCGTTCGGGCTGTCGCACTCGCTTGAGGAGACCCTGGAGAAGGAGGACGAGCTGCAGACGCGGGCGGGGTCTTCGGAGGATCACGCGATTGCGGTGCAGGCCTTTGTGAACAAGGAGAAGCCCAAGTACTTGGGCCGGTGACCGTGGGCCCCCTTCAGGGGGCGCTCCTGGCGACGCATGCTTCCAGGTGGTCGTCGACCAGGCCGCATGCCTGCATCAAGGCGTATGCCGTCGTCGGGCCCACGAAGCGCAAGCCCTGTTTCTTGAGGGCCTTGGACAGGGCCGTCGACTCCGGGGTGACCGCTGGGACGTCCGCGAGGGTCTTCGGGGCCGGGCGCGTGGTCGGGTCCGGGGCGTGGGACCAGATCAGGGCGTCCAGGTCGCCGGGGGCCCAGTCGGCCAGGACGCGGGCGTTGGCGACGGTCGCGTCGATCTTCGCCCGGTTGCGGATGATGCCCGCGTCGGTGAGGAGGCGGTCCTTGTCGATGTCCGTGAAGGTGGCGACCTTGGCGATCTCGAAGCCCGCGAAGGCGGCTCGGAAACCCTCGCGGCGGCGCAGGATCGTGATCCAGGACAGACCCGACTGGAAGGCCTCCAGGCTGAGGCGTTCGTAGAGGGCGTCGTCGCCGTGGACCGGGCGGCCCCACTCCTCGTCGTGATAGGTCACGTAGTCCGGGGTGGACAGGGCCCAGGGGCAGCGCAGGGCGCCGTCCGGGCCGGCGAGGGCCGTGCCGTCGCTCACTGCTGATCCTCCTGGGCGGGCTTGTCCATCGACACCTGACCGGCCGAGGCCCGCGCGCCGGACAGCGCGGACTCCAGGTCGGCGATGCGGGCGTCGCGCTCGGCCAGCTCGGCACCGAGGCGGCTGAGGGCGTCGTCGACATCGGCCATGCGGTAGCCGCGTGCGGCGAGCGGGAAGCGGAGGGTCTCGATGTCCGCGCGGTCGACCGGGCGGTCCAGCGGCAGCAGATCCTGCAGGCGCTCGGGCGCCGCCTCGGGCAGCGGGCCGTCGCTCTCGCCGCCGCCCACCACGGCGAGTGTCACCGCGGCGACCACGACGGCCAGCGCGACGACCAGGAACAAGAACATAACCATCGCTGCGGCCCCCACGGTCGGTTTATGCGAGCGGTCGAGTGTGTCAGTGTCCGATCGTGCCATGCGACTCTGACAGTTAGGGTCGCAGGCGGCCCAAAGGGCGGTACGTACCAGGACACACAAGGAGAGGTCACAGGGGATGCTCAGGCTGGGCAGGCGTGAGTTCGACACGCACGAGCCGGTGATCATGGCGATCGTGAACCGGACCCCGGACTCCTTCTACGACCAAGGGGCGACGTTCCGCGACGAGCCGGCCCTCGCGCGCGTGGAGCAGGCCGTGGCGGAGGGGGCGGCCATCATCGACATCGGTGGGGTCAAGGCCGGGCCCGGCGAAGAGGTGACGGCCGAGGAGGAGGCGCGGCGGACGGTCGGGTTCGTGGCCGAGGTGCGGCGGCGCTTTCCGGATGTCGTGATCAGCGTGGACACCTGGCGGGCCTCCGTCGGGGCGGCGGCGTGCGAGGCGGGGGCGGACCTGCTGAACGACGCGTGGGGTGGCGTGGATCCCGGGCTGGCAGAGGTCGCCGCTCGGTACGGGGTGGGGCTGGTGTGTACGCATGCCGGGGGTGCGGAGCCTCGTACTCGGCCGCATCGGGTGACGTACGACGACGTCATGGCCGACATCCTGCGGGTGACCGTGGGGCTGGCCGAGCGGGCGTTGGCGCTGGGGGTTCCGCGGGAGTCGATCCTGATCGATCCGGGGCACGACTTCGGGAAGAGCACGCGGCACAGTCTTGAGGCGACTCGGCGGCTCGGGGAGATGGTGGAGACGGGGTGGCCCGTGCTGGTGTCGCTGTCCAACAAGGACTTTGTCGGGGAGACGCTGGACAGGCCGGTGAAGGAGCGGGTGGTGGGGACGTTGGCCACCACTGCGGTGTCGGCGTGGTTGGGGGCGCAGGTGTATCGCGTGCATGAGGTGGCGGAGACTCGGCAGGTGTTGGAGATGGTGGCGTCGATCGCGGGGTGGCGGGCTCCGGCGGTGGCGCGGCGGGGGCTGGCGTAGCGTTTTTCGCCCCGCCCCCTACCCCTCAAGTCCCGCCTATCGAGAGACCGAGACAGGTGGTGGGTGGGCAAAGGCCCCTTGCCCACCCACTCGCACGCGCCCGGGACAACGGCTCAAGCCCGGCGCTAGCGCCCCGCCTCCTTCGAGACCAGGGCCACCGCCTCGTCCACGTCGTCCGTGACGTGGAACAGAAGCAGGTCCTTTTCCGAGGCCTTGCCCTGGGCCACCAGGGTGTTCTTCAGCCAGTCGACCAGGCCGCCCCAGTACTCGGTGCCGAAGAGGACGATCGGGAAGCGGGTGACCTTCTGGGTCTGGACGAGGGTGAGGGCCTCGAAGAGTTCGTCGAGGGTCCCGAGGCCGCCGGGGAGGACCACGAAGCCCTGGGCGTACTTGACGAACATCATCTTGCGGACGAAGAAGTACCGGAAGTTCAGGCCGATGTCGACGTAGGGGTTGAGCCCCTGCTCGAAGGGGAGCTCGATGCCGAGGCCGACCGAGACGCCCTTCGCCTCGCAGGCACCCTTGTTCGCCGCTTCCATGGCACCGGGTCCACCGCCGGTGATCACCGCGAAGCCGGCTTCGACCAGGCCCCGGCCGAGGCGGACTCCGGCGTCGTACTCGGGAGAGTCGACCGGTGTGCGGGCGGAGCCGAACACGCTGATGGCGGGCGGGAGTTCGGCGAGGGTGCCGAAGCCCTCGATGAACTCCGACTGGATGCGCAGGACTCGCCAGGGGTCCGTGTGGACCCAGTCGGAGGGCCCGCCCGCATCCAGCAGGCGCTGGTCGGTCGTGCTCGCCGTCACCTGATCCCGCCTGCGGATCACCGGTCCCAGACGCTGCTCCGACGGTGGCTGCTTCTTCCCCTCGGGGTTGCCTGTAGCCATGTACGCTCCCTCCGCTGCGGGGCCTGCGGACTTGCAGGTCGTGCAGATGTTGCAGGTCTTTCCACTCAGCGTAGATCCACGCGGGTTACGGACGGGGGACGTGTGCGTGTCCGCCATGAAGCGCCGTTCCGGCGATCCCCAGGCGCGCGCTCACCCCTCGTCCACCCCGGCTCCTACGCCGTGAGCCACGCCCTCAGCCGCTCCTCCCCCGCCAGGATCTTCGCCGTCTCCACCCGTTCGTCCCGCTTGTGCGCCAAGTGCGGGTTGCCGGGGCCGTAGTTGACCGCCGGGATGCCGAGGGAGGAGAAACGGGAGACGTCCGTCCAGCCGTACTTGGGGCGCGCGGTGCCGCCGACCGCGGCCATGAACGCCGCTGCCGCGGGGTGGGAGAGGCCGGGGAGCGCGCCGCCGCTGTGGTCGTCCACAACGAACTCCTCGACCCCGCAGTCGGCGAAGACCTCGCGGACGTGCGCGATGGCCTCCTCCTCGGTGCGGTCGGGGGCGTAGCGGAAGTTGACGGTCACGACGCATTCGTCCGGGATGACATTGCCCGCCACACCGCCCGAGATGCCGACCGCGTTCAGGCCCTCTCGGTACTCCAGGCCGTCGATCAGGGGGTAACGGGGTTCGTACGACGCCAGGCGCGCCAGGATCGGGGCCGCCGCGTGGATCGCGTTCGAGCCCATCCAGCTGCGCGCGGAGTGGGCGCGCTCGCCCTTCGTCTTGAGGAGCACCCTGAGCGTGCCCTGGCAGCCGCCCTCGACCTCGCCGTCCGACGGCTCCAGCAGGACCGCGAAGTCGCCCTCCAGCCACTCCGGGCGGGCCTCGGACACGTGCTTGAGGCCGTTGAGGTCCGCGGTGACCTCTTCGTTGTCGTAGAAGACGAAGGTCAGGTCGCGGTTGGGGGCCAGGACCGTCTCGGCGATGCGGAGCTGGACGGCGACGCCCGACTTCATGTCGCAGGTGCCGCAGCCCCACAGGACGCCGTCCTCGTCGAGCCGCGAGGGGACGTTGTCCGCGATCGGCACCGTGTCGATGTGGCCGGCGAGGATCACGCGCTCCGGCCGACCCAGGTTGGTCCGCGCCACGACGTTGTTGCCGTACCGGTCGACCGTCAGATGCGGCAGCGCGCGCAGGGCGGCCTCGATCGCGTCCGCGAGGGGCTGTTCCGTGCCGCTGACGGAAGGGAAGTCGACGAGCTGCGCGGTGAGCTTCGCGGCGTCCTGCGTGAGGTCAAGGGAGGTGTCGGCCATGGTGCCGACCCTAACGCGCCGGACCGTCGGGCCGTCCGCCCACTTTCCTCACTCGCCCCATACCCCTCGGTAACCTCAGCTACCTTGTAGGGCGTGCCAGAGCCGTCCCCCTCCTCCACACGTCGTGGCCGCCTCCTGCGTCGCGGGGCGGCCTTCCTGGTCCTGCTCGCCGTCGCGGGCTATCTCGCGGTGCAGTACGTCACCGGCGGCACGGGTGAACCGGGCTGCGCGGTCGCCTCCGGCGACGGTGACGGGGCGAGGTACGAGTTCACGCCGGAGCAGGCGGTGAACGCGGCGACGATCGCCGCCGTCGGCACCGGCCGCGGGCTGCCCGAGCGGGCCGTGACGATCGCCCTCGCGACCGCCCTGCAGGAGTCGGCCCTGCGCAACATCACCCACGGCGACCGCGACTCGCTGGGCCTGTTCCAGCAGCGGCCCTCGATGGGCTGGGGCACCGAGGAGGAGATCATGGACCCGATCTACTCGTCGGGCATGTTCTACCAGCACCTGGTCAAGGTCCGCGGGTACATGGAGATGCCGCTCACCGTGGCCGCGCAGCACGTCCAGCGCAGCGGCTTCCCGGACGCGTACGCCAAGCACGAGCCGGACGCGACGCTGCTCGCGGCCGCCCTCACCGGGCGTTCGGCGGCCACGCTGACCTGCGAGGGGCGCCCAGGCGTCGCGCGAGCCACGGGCCCGGACGCCGTGCGGGCCGCGCTCGTACGGGACTTCGGGCGGGACGCCCTCCAGCCGGCCTCGGCCGAGGTCGGCGCCAAGGACGCCACACCCACGCCCGCCGCGACCGCGTCCGGAAGCGACGGGCAGACCGTCGTGCTGCCCGTGACCGCCGACGGGGGTTCCGGCGCCGGACGCGGGGTCCGCGAGCGCGGCTGGCAGTTGGCCCACTGGGCCGTGGCCAACGCCTCCGAACTGCACATCAAGCAGGTGTCGTACGCCGGGCGGGAGTGGACCGCCGGGAACACCGACAGCCGGTGGCGTCCGCTCACGGGGCAGGACGCGTCGGGGGCGCAGCAAAGCGGGCTGGACTCGGTCCGGATCACGACCATGCCGTAGCCGGCCGCCGACCAGTACACGCCGACTGCTACGCGCAGGCGTTCGGCCGATCACTCCCGAGGGTCACCCGAGGTGTCGGTCGGCGGTGGTGTGGGCAGGTTTCCGCGCGGACACCCTCGCATCCGTCAAAGGCCTTGAGAATCAAGGGCTGTAAGGATTCGGCAGGGTTTCGGGCAGCATAAGTTTTGCCCCGATTTATCCGCAGGCGATAATGCGACGCATTGCCAACTCTTTACGTTGCGCCGCCGCAACCTTCGCGGGCTTCGAGCGGTAGTCACTGCGTCCGAGCCCGGAGATCAACAGCCAGTCGGTCAACTGCCGGGCGTGGTCGGACACTTCATCGTTCTCATCCGACATAACCGTCGAAGGAGCATCATGTCCCTCCCCCTGACCCGCCGGATCGCCCGTGCCGCGCTGCTCGTCGCTGCGGGAGCGGCTGCCGGGGTCGGTGCGGCCGGCTCCGCCAGCGCGGCCCCCGAACTGCCCGACGCCTCCAAGGTCGGCGGGCTGACCGCCCTGGACGGCGCGAGCGTCGTCGACGGCGCGGCCGCGAACGCCACCGGGCTCGCGGGTGGCGCGGTCGACAACGCGGTCGACAACGCGCTGCCGACCGCGACGAAGGCCAGTGGCAAGGTGACCAAGACCGGCGGCAAGACCGCGAAGAAGGCGGTGCCGACGGCCACCAAGGCCGGCAGCAAGGTCACGAAGAAGGCGACGCCCGCGGCGCAGGAGACCGCGGGTGGTGTCGCCGGGTCGGTCGGGACCGTCCTCGGTGACGCGGCTGGGAGTGGCGTGCCGGCGACCGGTTCGCTGCCGGTGCAGGGGCTTCCGCTCGGCTGACGGTCGGCTTGCGTCCGGCTTGAGCCGACGGGGTTCAGGGAGCTTCCCTGGGCCCCGTCGGCTTTTGCGTGCCCGCGACGGTATGTCGATACGGCCGCCCGGGCCGGGGCGTGATCGCACGGCACCCGGCACAGTGGTAGCAGCGGTGCGGCAGCCGTGGTTACGTCAGGCGCTGGACCGCTGCCCTCACGCGTTCGTCCGTTGCCGTGAAGGCAACTCGGACGTGGTGGGCGCCCGCCTCGCCGTAGAAGTCGCCCGGGGCCACGAGGATGCCCAGGTCGGCCAGAGTGGAGACGGTCGTCCAGCAGGACTCGTCCTTGGTGGCCCAGAGGTAGAGGCTGGCCTCGCTGTGCTCGATGCGGAAGCCGTGGCGGAGCAGGGCCTCGCGCAGGGCCGTGCGGCGGGCGGCGTAGCGGTCGCGCTGGAGACGGACGTGTTCGTCGTCGCCGAGAGCCGCGACGGCCGCCGCCTGGGTCGGGGCCGACGTCATCATGCCGCCGTGCTTGCGGATCTGCAGGAGGGGAGACAGGACCGCGGGGTCGCCGGCCAGGAACGCGGCGCGGTAGCCGGCCAGGTTCGAGCGCTTGGAGAGACTGTGGACCGCGACGATGCCGTCGTACGAGCCGCCGTTCACGTCCGGGTGCAGGACCGAGACCGGGTCGGCCTCCCAGCCCAGCTCCAGGTAGCACTCGTCGGAGAAGATCAGGATGCCGTGCGAGCGGGCCCACGCCACGATCCGGGTGAGCTCGTCCTTGGACAGGACCTTGCCCGTGGGGTTCGACGGGGAGTTCAGCCACAGGAGCTTCAGACCGGCCGGGTCCAGCTCGGTCGGGTCGTCGTAGACCTCGTGGTCGGCGCGGGCTAGGCGGGCGCCGACCTCGTACGTCGGGTAGGCGAGGCGCGGGTAGGCGACCCTGTCGCCGGGGCCGAGGCCCAGCTGGGTGGGGAGCCAGGCGACCAGTTCCTTGGAGCCGACGATCGGCAGGACGTGCCGGTGGGTGACCTCACGGGCGCCCAGGCGGCGCTCCACCCAGCCCGTGATCGCGTCACGCAGTGCCGGGGTGCCCCAGACCGTCGGATAGCCCGGGGAGTCCGCCGCGTCGATCAGAGCCTTCTGGATCAGCTCGGGGACCGGGTCGACCGGCGTGCCGACGGACAGGTCGACGATGCCGTCCGGGTGCGCGGCGGCCGTCTTCTTGTACGGCTCCAGCTTGTCCCAGGGGAAGGCCGGAAGGCGGTCGGAGACTGCGGACACGGGATCTCGCTCACTTTCTGGTACAGCGGATACGGCAACGCCTCGGTCCCGTACGGCGATCGGGGCGATCAGGCCGTGCGGGACCGAGGCGGCACGCTGTGCGGGTCGCCGGTGAGGATTACTCGGCCTGCGGCGGGAGCGCGGCGACGAACGGGTGGTCGCGCTCGATCAGACCCAGCTTGCTGGCGCCGCCGGGGGAGCCGAGCTCGTCGAAGAACTCGACGTTCGCCTTGTAGTAGTCCTTCCACTCCTCCGGAGTGTCGTCCTCGTAGAAGATCGCCTCGACCGGGCATACCGGCTCACAGGCACCACAGTCGACGCATTCGTCCGGGTGGATGTACAAGGACCGCTGGCCCTCGTAGATGCAGTCGACCGGGCACTCCTCGATGCACGCCTTGTCCTTGACGTCGACACAAGGCTGCGCGATGACGTAGGTCACGCTGTCGTTCCTCCTCGATAGGGCGCTGGCGGGCCTCCTCAGGCTCCGCCGCCTGGCGCGCGGGAGCGCGGCGTCGTCGATGCCCGCCCCTAGTATCTCCGTTCTTGGGCATGATCCGAACAGGAGGGGTGAACTGACCTGTGGAAATCTCAGCGACGGGACGCCTTGAGGTCCGTATCACCGCTGCTGACGTGGGCAAACGGGTCTCGGTACGCCGCCTGAACGATCCTGCGGCCGGGGGTGAGAAGTTCACCG
The DNA here is from genome assembly GCF_041051905.1 of Streptomyces sp. R11. Classification (NCBI taxonomy): domain Bacteria; kingdom Bacillati; phylum Actinomycetota; class Actinomycetes; order Kitasatosporales; family Streptomycetaceae; genus Streptomyces; species Streptomyces sp. R11. Next base: position 5,966,512 of record NZ_CP163432.1, on the reverse strand, counting down.
ACACGGTGGGTGTTCTCGCATCATGGGACGACGGTGTGCTGCTGATCACACGGAAGAGTGGCGAGACCGTCCGCATCGCGGAATCGTCGCTGGTCGCGGGGAAGGTGGTGCCCGCCGCTCCCGCGCGGCGCCGGGGGCCCGCCGCCTCGTACGAGGAACTCGCGCAGGTCGCCTCGCGCGCGTGGCGGCCCGTCGAGAGCGAGCGGCTCGGCGAGTGGGAGCTGCGCGCCGCGTCCGGGTTCACCCGGCGGGCCAACTCGGTGCTGCCGCTCGGCGACCCCGGCATACCGCTGCCGGCCGCGCTGGACGTCGTACGGCGCTGGTACGGCGACCGTGGGCTCCCCGCCTACGTCCAGACCGCGACCGGGGCCGAGGGCACGCAGGAGCTGCTGTGCGCGGAGCTGGAGCGGCTCGGGTGGGCGCGGGAGGTGTCTGCCGAGATGTGGATCGGGGCGCTCGCGCCTGTCGCCGACCGGGACGAGGGCGCCGGAGTGGTGGTGGCCCGGCAGGCGGACGAGGCTTGGCTTGCGCGGTATCAGCGCAAGGGGGTGAGCGAGGTGGCGCTGAAGGTGCTGGGGAGCGGCCCGTCGGTGTGGTTCGCGACGGTCCCGAGTGCGGAGGGTGGTGCGCCTGCCGCGATCGGGCGCTGTGTCGTGGACGGGCGGTGGGCCGGGTTCGCCGCCGTGGAGGTCGATCCGGCGCTGCGCCGGCAGGGGCTGGCCACCCGGGTGATGGCCGCGCTGGCCCGGCAGGCCCTCGCCGAGGGGGCGTCGGCGGCGTGGCTGCAGGTCGAGGCGGAGAACGTGGGCGCCCAGGAAATGTACGCCGGGATGGGGTTCGCCGCGCATCATGCCTACCACCACTATCGATCTCCGTGAGCAGTGGTACCGATCGCCGCGAAAGGGCACGAGCCAGCTATGCGTCCCCCCTACCCTCCACCGCCCGAACGCTCCGCCGAGCTGCGGCGGCGTTTCGCCGAAGAGGCGCGGTCCGAGCGGCCCGATCTGTCCATGCTGTGTCTGCTGGTGGGAGCCGAGGCGGACGGGGCGCTGGACGAGGCCGGGATGGATTCCGTGCAGGTGGAGCTGGACGCTCTGGCCGGACAGCTGCCGTTCCGGCCGGGCGGGCCGACGGCGTGGGCCGCGGCCCTGCGGGAGCTGCTCGGGGAGCGGTACGGGCTTCGTGGCTCGGCCGCGGACTATCAGCGGCTGGAGTCGTCGTTGCTGCACGAGGTGCTTCGGCGGCGGCGTGGGCTGCCCATCCTGTTGTCGGTGGTGTGGATGGAGGTGGCCCGACGGGCGGGGGCCCCGGTCTACGGGGTCGCGCTGCCCGGGCACTTCGTCGTGGGGTTCGGGCCGACCGATGAGCAGGTGCTCGCCGATCCGTTCGACGGGGGGCGGGTGTTGACGGGGGGCGATGCGGAGCTGCTGGTGGCGGGGGCCACGGGGGCGCCGCTGGATCCGTCGATGCTGTCGCCGGCCGATCCGCTGGATGTGGTGCTGCGGATACTGAACAACGTTCGGGCCTGGGCGGCGACTCGACCCGAGCGGTCGGATGTGGCGCTGTGGGCGGTGGAGCTGTCGCTGCTGCTGCCGTCGCACCCGGCCCGGCTGCGGTTCGAGCGGGCGCAGTTGCTGGTGCAGCGGGGGGACTTCGTCGAGGGGGCCGTGGAGTTGGAGGAGTACGCGGAGTTGATCGGTGCGGTGGACGAGGGGGCGGCGGAGCAGGTGCGGGGGCAGGCTCGGGCGGCTCGGGCGTTGCTCAACTGAGCCGCGCCCTTTGAGGCGCTGCCCTGCTCGGCGATCTACAGCCAGCCCTTCTCCCTCGCGATCCGTACCGCCTCCGCCCTGTTGCGTACCGCCAGTTTCTGGATGGCCGTCGAGAGGTAGTTGCGGACCGTGCCCTGGGACAAGTGCAGGGACGCCGCCAGTTCGGCGTTCGTGGAGCCGTCCTCCGCTGCTCGGAGGACCTCTCGCTCGCGGTCGGTCAAGGGGTTGGCGCCCTCCGCCAGGGCCGCCGCCGCCAGGGTTGGGTCGATGACCCGTTCGCCTGCCAGGACCTTGCGTATCGCCTCGGCCAGTTGGGCCGCGGGGGCGTCCTTGACCAGGAAGGCGTCGGCGCCGGACTCCATCGCGCTGCGGAGGTAGCCGGGGCGGCCGAAGGTCGTGAGGACGACCAGCTTCACGGCCGGCAGCTCCTTGTGCAGCAGTGCCGCCGCCTCGATGCCCGTCGCGCCCGGCATCTCGATGTCCAGGAGCGCCACGTCCGCGTCGTGGTCGCGGGCCGCCGCCAGGACCTCGTCACCGCGGGCCACCTGGGCGACGACCTCGATGTCCTCCTCCAGGCCGAGCAGGGCGGCCAGGGCCTCGCGGACCATCGACTGGTCCTCGGCGAGGAGGACCTTGATCGTGCGGCTCATGAACCGGATCCTACGTCCGCCGAGATCGCGGCGGCCGGGACGCGGGCGATCAGGCGGAAGCCCTGCCGGGTACCGCCCGCCTCCAGGGTGCCGCCCGCCTTCTCCAGGCGTTCCGTCAGGCCGGTCAGGCCGTGGCCGGGGCCGTTGCCCTGGTCGCCGGAGCCGTCGTCCTCGACGGAGAGTTCGAGGACGGGGCCGTCGAGGGTCTGGCGGCGCAGGATCTCGACCGTGCAGCGCTGGGCGCCGCTGTGCCGTACGACGTTGGTGACCGCCTCGCGCAGGGCCCAGGCGAGGGCCGTCTCGCTGTCCTCGGGGACGCCCGCGAGGTCGGGCTCGGCCGGGAGTTCGGCCGTCACCCCGGCTGCCGTCAGGGCGACCCTGGCGCCCGCCAGTTCCGCCGCGAGGCGTGGGCGGCGGTAGCCCGAGACCGCCTCGCGCACGTCGACCAGGGCCTGACGGCTGACCTGCTCGATGTCGGCGACCTGCCGGGCGGCCTTGTCGGGGTGGCCGGGGAGCATACGGCCCGCGAGTTCGCTCTTGATGGTGATCAGGGAGAGGGAGTGGCCCAGCAGGTCGTGCAGGTCCCGGGCCAGACGCAGTCTCTCCTCGTTGGCGGCCAGTTGGGCGACGGTGGCGCGGGCCTCGCGCAGCGCGACGGTCGTGCGGATCAGTTCGCGTACGCCGGTCATGGCGAAGCCGCCCAGCAGGGCCGGGATCAGCAGCCCGGCCAGGAAGGCCTTGCCACCTGGTGTCGCGAAGGCGATCACGGTCATCAGCGCGGACGCGGCCGGGATCGTCCAGCGCGCCATGCGCAGCGGCAGGGCCGCGCCGGACGCGATGGAGACGTACACGAACATCACCAGCCACTCCCGCCCCAGGGTCAGTGCGAGGACCGTGGACTGGGCGGCGAGGACGCCGAGCGAGGCGAGCACGACGCTGTTGCGCTCGCCCCGGCCGGTGCGGAAGAGCAGCAGCATGTACCAGGTCACGAACGCGGCGAGACCGATCCAGCCGAGGATCCGCACGCCCGTGCTGTGACCGCCGTGCAGCAGGTCGTTGGCCGGCGCGCTCAGGTACACCAGCCAGATGCCGGTCCACAGGAGCTTGATGAACCGTTGCCTGCGATTCTCGGGGCGCTGCCCGATCCCGACGCCTGTGCCGCTCACGCCTTCAACGTGTCCTTCCGGTACAGCCAGGCCGCGCCGCCCGTGAACAGGGCGAAGGAGACGACGAGGACGACGAGGTCCTTCGCGTGCGGGGCCTGGCTCTGCTCGATGGCCTGCCCCAGCGCAGCGTACGCGTGCGTGGGCACCCAGGCGGCGATGTCCTGGAGCCACTGCGGGAAGGTCGTCGTGGGCATCCACAGGCCGCCGAGCAGGGACAATCCGAAGTAGATGATCATCGTGATCGGGCGTACCGCGTCACCGGTCGCGGAGTACCCGATCGCCACACCGAGCGCGGCGAAGACCAGGCTCCCGGCCCAGATCGCACCGGTGAGCGCGAGCCACTGCCAGGCGTCCAGCCGTACGTCCTTCACGACGGCGGCGACGACGAAGATGACGACGATCGACGGCAGACTCACCACGGCGGCGCTCGCGGTCTTGGCCAGCACATACCCGCGGCCCGGCAGGGTGGTCAGCCGCAGCTGCCGCACCCAGCCGCTCTCGCGCTCCTTGGCGATGCGCTCGCTGTTGCCCATCAGGACGGCCGTCAGCGCGCCGAAGGAGGCCATCGAGACCATCATGTACGTCGGCAGGGTCAGGCCGGTGCCGTCGACCTCGGTCGTGCTGTCGGCGCTGCCCGCGATCAGCAGGAACAGCATCGACGGGTAGAGCACCGAGAAGAACAGGAACTTGCGGTTGCGCAGGGCGCGGGTGAGTTCCAGCCGGATCAGGGCCTTCATGACGTACGTGCCTCCTCGGCGGTGGTGATGGCGACGAACGCCTGCTCGAGTCCGAGCCCGGCGACTTCGAGGTTGCGGGGGTAGAGGCCGAGTCCGTAGAGGGCGTGGACGGTCGCGTCGGCGTCGGAGGACTGGATGCGGACGGTCCGGCCGGGCCCCGCGGCGGAGCCGCTGTTGGACACCGTGAGCGTGGTGAGGAAGGGCAGGTCGCGCAGGGCGGCCTCGTCGACCGGACTGTCGGTCAGGTCGAAGGAGATCCGCCGCGCCCCGGCCTTCGCCTTGATCTCGGCCGCCGTGCCGTCGGCCAGCAGCCGGCCGCGGTGCAGGACCAGCACCCGGTCGGCGATCGCGTCCGCCTCTTCCAGGTAGTGCGTGGCGAACAGGACCGTACGGCCCTGGTCGGCCTGTTCGCGCATGGTGGCCCAGAAGGCCTGGCGGGTGGTGACGTCCATGCCGGTGGTGGGCTCGTCGAGGACGATCAGGTCGCTGTCGCCCGCGGTCGCGAGGGCGAAGCGGACGCGCTGGGACTGGCCGCCGGAGAGCTTGTCGACCTTGCGGTCGGCGATCTGTGTGATGCCCGCGCGGGCGAGCACGTCGGAGACGGGGTACGGCCGCGGATGCAGATCGCAGGCCAGCCGCACCATCTCGGCGACCGTGACCTCGCCCATCAGCCCGCCGCTCTGCAGCATGGCCCCCACCCGTCCGGCGACGATCGCCTCGCGCGGGTCGGTGCCGAAGACGCCGACCCTGCCGCTGTCGGGGCGCTTGAGGCCGAGCAGCAGATCGAGCGTGGTGGACTTGCCGGCCCCGTTCGGGCCCAGCAGGGCCACGGTCTCCCCCGGGTGCAGCGTGAGCGTGAGGCCGTCGACGGCCCGTACGTCCCCGTAGCTCTTGCTCACCTGGTCGAATCCGACCACGGCGGTCGCCGTGTTCAGCGCTGTCGTTGTCATGCACTCCAGAGTGGCCGCGCGGCCCCGGAGCCCGGCAGTGCCGGCCGTCCTGGCTGCCGGATGACAGATGTCATACGACAGCCAGGGAGCGGGTCGGACGACGGCTCGGCAACGCCCCAAGGGGCGCTGGGAACTGCGCGATCAGCCACGACGCCGCCGCAGCCGAAAGACGACATGACGCCCGCCCTGACAGCGGAGCGCCTAGCTCGGGTTGGTGTCGATGGTGACGGTGCGCTCCGCCGCCGTCTTGGCGCGCAGCGCCTTGCGCAGGGCGGAGGCGACATCCTCCGGAAGCACGTCGCGCTTGCCGCTCGCGCCGTTGATCTGCACGCCGTCGAAGGTGGCGCCGTACGCCGCCTTGAGCGCCTTGAGGTCGTACGTGTCCACGAGCTTGCCGTCGACGGCCTTGGCTCCGAGGATCTTCGGCAGTGAAAGGGAGCCGAACTGGATGCTGTGCGCGGCGTCCGTCTGGATCGTGACCTTGTTGGCCATCGCCGGTTCGGCGAACTCCTTCATGAACCGGTCGACCTCGGCGTTCGTGACCGTCGGCTGCTGGGTGGTCGTGGCGACCTGCACCGCGGACGACGCGCCCGTCTCCACCTGGGTGCGGTAGGCCTCCTGGACCGCCGCGGTGGACTTGGCGACGTCGATGCCCTTGCCCGCCTTGCCGTAGACGGCGACGGCCTTGCCGGACTCGAACTTGATCGTGCCCTCGGTCACCGAGCCGGAACCGCCGGAGACGTCCTGCAGGGCCGCCTGCAGCTTCTCCTCGTCGGTGGGCATGACCGGGTCGACGACCCGGTGGTTCCCGAACAGGGAGCCGATGACCGAGACAGGGTTGTAGTCACTGGTCGCGGCCGAGCTGACCGTCTGCTGCATGTCGAACTGCAGCCCGGCCTTGTCCGGCTCCAGGGTGACGGTCTTGCCGCCCACCGACAGCTTCAGCGGCTTGTTGACCTGCTTGTCGAAGGCGTCGTTGAGCTTCTTCAGCGCCTCGTCGCGCGTGCCGCCGCCGATGTCGACGCCGAGCACGGTGGTGCCCTTGGGCACGTCGGAGTGGGCCATCAGCAGGCCGGCGCCGTAGACGCCACCGGCGAGGACGATCACGCCGCCGCCGATCAGGGCCAGCTTGCTGCGGCCCTTCTTCTTGGGCGCGCGGGACGCCTGAGTCTGCGAAGCGGCGGGTTCCGGCAGCTTCGGGGGCGTGTGCGGCCCGGGCGCGTCGGCGCCGCCCGGCCCGAACGGCCCGCTCTTGGCGCCGGCGGGGACGACCGGGATGCCGCTGGTGACGGTGTGGCCGGAGACGTTGTCGGCGACGCCGTAGTTCGGGTGGCCGGGCTCGGGGGCCGGCTTCTGCGGGGTGAGGATCGCGGTGTCGTCGCTCATCCCGGCGCCGGGGCCGCGGCCCGGGGCGTGCGGGGAGGCGCCGGGGCCACCGGGTCCGGCGGAGATGCCGGGGCCGTTCGGACCACCCGGGCCCCCAGGTCCGGGAGGACCACCGGGACCGGAGGGGCCGCCACGGCCACTGCCGGGGCCACTTGGCCCGCCGGGCCGACCCGGGCCCGCGGAGATACCGGCACCAGCCGGGCCGCCCGGGCCGGCGGAAATACCGGAACCGCCCGGATCGCCGGGAAGACCGGCAGCACCGGGGCCGCCGGGGCCGCCGCCCGTGACCGGCGGCACCGCAGGGCCGTCGCCGGTGACCGGACCGGTCGTCGGGCCCGCGGGGCCGTGCGGGCCACCCTGGCCGCCGCGGCCGTTCGAGCCGTTGAAGTCGCTCGGGCCGCCGAAGTCGCCGGAGCCGTCGAAGCTGTTCGGGGCGTTGAAGTCGGCGGACGGGTCGAAGCCGCCCGGCCCGCCCTGGGCGCCGTATCCGCCCGGGCCGTTCGGGCCGCCCTGGCCGCCATAGCCGTTCGGGGGGCCCTGACCGTCCTGGCCGCCGCTGCCGTTCTCCGCGAAGTAGGGCAGGTCGTCGCGGCGCGCCTCGCCGCCGGGGCGCGCGCCGTTGCCGCCTCCCAGCGGGCCCGCCGCCAGCGCCTCGGTCACGTCGAAGGAACCGGTGCCGCCGCCGTGCCCCGGAGCCACGGGACCGCCGGTCGCACCGGGGAGCCCGGAGCCGCTCGCACCGCCGGGGCGCGAGCCGCCCGGCACGCTCATCGAGCCGACGACCCCGCCGGGCCGCCCGGCACCGGCGCCCGGGCCGGCGGGACCGCTCGTGCCGGGGCCCGAACCGCCGGGCAGGCCTGCACCGTTGGTGGACGCGCCGCCCTGACCGCCCTTGCCCCCCGAGGACTTGCGGGGCGCGAACCAGTCGCTGGTCTTCTCCTCCGCCTGCCCCGCGGGCTGGGCCGGGGGCTCGACGGTGCCCGTGGACATGGCGGTGGCGGCGGCCGGCTTCGACGTCTCGGCGTCCGCACCATCGACGGTGCCGGAGCTCTCGGCGTCCGCGACGGGCTTGCGCACGACGACCGGCGGAATGGGCCGGGATCCGGGGATATTGATCCGGATCCGCGTCGTCAGCGTGGTCTCGGTCTTGCGTTCCTCCGGCTGCGCGGCCGAACGGCCCGCGTCCGCACCGCTGTCGGAAGCCATGGGGGTCCCGTACGGCGGCGTGCCCGAGGGGTATGCGGCTCCACCGCGCCCGTTGGGCCCGGAGGACGGAGTGTCAGTTTCACGACTCAAGGCAGGTTCTCCCGGTTGGCTCCGCCGCCCATACCTCACTGCTTCGGGCGGCTCGGCGGCGCGCACCACCATACTGGCCACTTCTGGCGCGTATCCCACGACCGCCTTGGAAACCCACACGGGACTCGCACGAGAGCGGCATGGCGAAGTGGTACGTCAATTGCCAAGTCGGACGGCGTCGCCACCCGGTTGCCGCACAGGCGCGAGGGTGGCGCAGATCACAGCCACGGCCATGCCGCCGAGCAGGAAGAGGTAGGAGGCGGCGCCTGTGCCGAAGACGAAGTCGCCTTCGGGGCGGCTGGCGGTGAGCAGGATGACGGTGATCGTCCAGCCGCCGGCGGGCGCTACAGCCGCGGCCCGGGTGCCCATCGCGCGGGCGGCGCCCAGGCAGAGCCCGGCCTCGCCCGCGAGTGCGAGCAGCAGGCCGCCCGGGAACCACGCGGGCTGCACCAGCGCCCCGGCCACGCCGACGACCGCGCCGAGCACGAAGAGCCCGAGGTGGGCGAGGACCCGCGGGGCGGAGGGCCGCTTCAGCGGCTGGGCGAGCATCGAACTCATGACGCCTCCTCGACGGCCACACCGGCGACACCGGCGAACAGATCGGACTCCGTCCGCGCCGGCCGCTCCCCGCGCACCAACTCGTAGTACTCGGTCGTAAAGAGGGGCTGTGCGAGTTCGTTGGAGAGCGCGAAGTACGGCTCGGCCACGTCGATCTGCGTGGCGTGCGCCCGCATCGCGGCGGCCTTGGCGGGGGCGTGGGCGGTGCCGTCGATCACGGTGGTGATCCGCTCGTCGTCCACTACACCCGGCACGTCGCCCACGGTGGCGGCCTTGGCGAAGGGCAATCCGGGCAGGTCCGACTGAAGTCGGGCGAAGGCCTCCTCGGCGACCGTGCGCGGGACGCGGTTCCAGTAGATCTTGGGGATCCGCCACCCGGCGTCCGCGGCCAGCTCGGCCCCGCGCATGGCGACGCGGTGGGCCTGGATGTGGTCGGGGTGGCCGTAGCCGCCGTCGGGGTCGTAGGTGACGAGGACCTGGGGGCGTACCTCCAGGATCACCTCGACGAGCTGCCGGGCCGCCTCGTCGACGTCCGCCTGCCACAGGCTCGCGGGGTCGTCGTTGTCGGCGATGCCCATCATCCCCGAGTCCTCGAAGCGGCCCTTGCCGCCGAGGAGACGGAAGTCCTCGACGCCGAGCTCGCGCATCGCGGCCGTGAGCTCGGCCAGGCGGTGTTCGCCGAGCTCGGCTCCGGTCAGGTGGCGCAGCTCGGGGGGAATGACCTCGCCGTGTTCGCCGAGTGTGCAGGTGACCAGGGTCACCCGGGCACCCTCGGCCGCGTACCTGGCCATGGTCGCGCCGTTGTTGATCGACTCGTCGTCCGGGTGCGCGTGCACCAGGAGCAGACGCCGGTCGGGCAGTTCCGTCATGGGCCCACCCTACGAGGCGACACCGACAGCGCTGCCCGGCACGGCTCAGAACTTGATGCTGCCGATCATGCCCGCGATGTTCGTCGTCAGCTCACTGATGGTGGGAGCGACGGTCGAGGACGCCAGGTAGAAGCCGAGCAGCATGCAGACCACGGCATGGCCCGCCTTCAGCCCTGATTTCTTGACCAGCAGGAAGACGACGATCGCCAGCAGCACCACCGCCGAAATCGAGAGTGCCACGGCGGCTCACCTCCAAGAATCCCAGGCGCGGGGGTCGGACTATGGGGGCAGATAAATCCATGCAGCAGCCAGCAGGTTCATACCCACTATGCGCTTGTGATCATAACTATCCGTCCGTGCGCATCGATCGGCGCACAGCCGCACAAGGGGGCGCACTGGCCAATATGGTCAGGGCATGACGACCGAGCCTGTGTCCTTCCCCCGACGGCACGCCCGCACCCAGAGGTTCACGTTCGGCGCACCGCGCGCATTCACGGTGGCGCCCGACGGTTCCCGTGTCGTGTTCCTGCGCTCCACCTCCGGTACGGATCCGGCGAGTTCGCTGTGGGTGCTCGACACGACGGACGGCGGGGAGCGCGTGGCGGCCGACCCGCGCGCCCTCCTGGGCGGCGCCTCGGAGGACCTCTCGCCCGAGGAACGGGCACGCCGTGAGCGCAGCCGGGAGGGCGGCGCCGGCATCGTCTCCCACGCCACCGACGCGGCCGTCGAGTTGGCGTCTTTCGCCTTGTCAGGACGGCTTTTCACGGCCGAACTGCGAGCCGGTACGGCACGTGAACTCCCGGTCCCCGGGCCGGTGATCGACCCGCGCCCCTCCCCCGACGGGCGGCACATCGCGTACGTCGCGCAGGGCGCCCTGCGGGTGGTGGGCGCCGAGGGCGAGGGCGACCGCGCGCTCGCCGAGCCGGAGTCGGACGGTGTGACCTACGGCCTCGCGGAGTTCATCGCCGCCGAGGAGATGGGGCGCCACCGGGGCTTTTGGTGGGGCCCGGAGTCGGACCTGCTGCTGGTGGCGCGGGCGGACGACACGCCGGTGCGCCGGTGGTGGATCTCCGATCCGGCGCGTCCGGAGCGCGAGCCGCAGCGGGTGGCGTATCCGGCGGCGGGAACGCCGAACGCGGACGTGCGGCTGTTCGTGATCGGCCTGGACGGGGTGCGTACGGAGGTCTCCTGGGACCGGACGCGGTACCCGTATCTGGCGCGAGTGCACTGGTCAGCGGCGGGTGCACCGCTGCTGCTCGTACAGGCGCGCGACCAGCGCAGCCAGCTGTTCCTGGCCGTGGACCCGGCGACGGGGGCGACCCGGATGGTGCACGCGGACGAAGATCCACAATGGCTGGATCTTTTCCCTGGGGTCCCCTGCTGGAGCCCTGCCGGGCATCTCGTGCGCATCGCCGACGAGGGCGGCGCACGCGTCCTCACGGTGGGCGAACGCCCGTTGACCGGACCGCAGTTGCACGTCCGCGCGGTGCTGGACGTCACGTCCGACGACGTGCTGATCTCGGCGTCGGCGGGCGAGGCCGCGGCCGTTCCCGAGATCGGCGAAGTGCATGTGTACCGGGTGAACGAGCTCGGGGTGGAGCGCGTTTCACAGGAGCCGGGCGTGCACTCGGCGGTGCGCGCCGGGGGCGTGACGGTGTTGGCCTCGCACACCCTTGGCCGGCCCGGGGCTCGGGTCCAGGTGCTGCGGTACGGGAAGCCCGCGGCGACGGTCGGGTCGCATGCCGAAGATCCCGGTTTGACCCCGCGCGTGACCCTCACCGAAGGGGGCGCACGCCGCATCCCGTGCGCCGTGCTTATGCCTCGGGACTACGCCGGTGACACCCCGCTGCCGGTTTTGCTGGATCCCTACGGTGGTCCGCACGCCTCCCGGGTGGTCGCCGCGCACAACGCGTACCTCACCTCGCAGTGGTTCGCCGACCAGGGGTTCGCGGTGATCGTCGCGGACGGGCGCGGTACGCCGGGGCGCTCGCCCGCGTGGGAGAAGGCCATCAAGGACGACATCGCGGCGATCGTGGTGCAGGACCAGGTCGACGCGCTGCACGCGCTCGCCGAGCGGTTCCCGCTCGATCTGACCCGCGTGGCCATCCGGGGCTGGTCCTTCGGCGGCTACCTGGCGGGGCTCGCGGCGCTGCGGCGCCCGGACGTCTTCCACGCGGCGGTGGTCGGCGCACCGGTCACCGATCTGCGCCTGTACGACACCCACTACCAGGAGCGGTACGTCGGACACCCCGACGAGCAGCCGGAGGTCTACCGCCGCAACTCCCTGATCGACGACGCGGGCCTGGTGGACCCGGCCGAACCACACCGCCCGATGATGATCGTCCACGGCCTCGCGGACGACAACGTGGTCGTCGCCCACTCCCTGCGCCTGTCCTCGGCCCTGCTCGCCGCGGGCCGTCCGCACGAGGTGCTGCCGCTGTCCGGCGTCACGCACATGACCCCGCAGGAAGCGGTCGCGGAGAACCTGCTGCTGCTTCAGCTGGACTTCCTGCAGCGGTCCCTGGCATAGCGGCTCAAAGGCGCCCGAACTGCGTTAACACCGAGGCAACTTCACCGAAGCGGTACCGATATACGGACGGTGGAGGCTGTACAGCGTACGGCCGTGCGGGTGCCGTAAACGGGCCGGGGTGCGCCATGTCACCCCGGCCCGTTGCCTTGCGCCGCCGCGAAATGGCACGCCGAGTCGTGCGCCTCGGGCCCGCTCGGGTCCCGCAGCCGGGACGGCACCGCGAGCGCCGGCACCTGCTCGGCGCAGCGTTCCTCCGCCTTCCAGCAGCGGGTGCGGAAGCGGCAGCCGGACGGGACGTTCGTCGGGGACGGGACGTCGCCCGCGAGGATGATGCGCGCCCGGTGTTCACGGGCCTCCGGGTCGGGTACGGGGACCGCGGAGAGCAGCGCCTGGGTGTAGGGGTGCGTGGGGTGATCGTAGATCTCGGCGTCCCTGCCGATCTCCACGATCCGTCCGAGGTACATCACCCCGACCCGGTCCGAGATGTGCCGCACGATCGACAGGTCGTGGGCGATGAAGACGTAGGAGAGGTCGAACTCGTTCTGCAGGCGGTCCATCAGGTTGATGACCTGGGCCTGGACCGAGACGTCCAGCGCGGAGACGGGTTCGTCGGCGACGATCACCTCGGGGCGCAGCGCCAGCCCCCGTGCGATGCCGATGCGTTGGCGCTGGCCGCCGGAGAACTGGTGCGGGTAGCGGTTGATGTGCTCGGGGTTGAGGCCGACCACCTCCAGCAGGTCCCGCACCCGGCCGCGGCGGTCGCCCTTCGGGGCCACCTCGGGGTGGATGTCGTACGGCTCCCCGATGATGTCGCCCACCGTCATGCGGGGGTTGAGGGAGGTGTACGGGTCCTGGAAGACCATCTGGATGTTGCGGCGTACGGCCTTGAGGGCGCGGCCGGACAGTCCCGTGATGTCCTCGCCCTTGTACTTGATCGAACCGGCCGTCGGCCGTTCCAGGTTGACCAGCATCCTGGCGACCGTCGACTTGCCGCAGCCGGACTCGCCGACGATGCCGAGGGTTTCGCCGCGGTGGAGGGTGAAGTCGACGCCGTCGACGGCCTTGACCGCGCCGACCTGTTTCCTGAAGAGGATGCCCTGGGTGAGCGGGTAGTGCTTGACAAGGCCGCTCACCTCCAGAATCGGCTCGGCCGGCGCGGAACTAGCCATCCAGGCACTCCCTCCAGAAGTGGCAGGCGCTGCCCCGTACGTCGGAGACCTCGTACAGCTCGGGCACGTCGGTGCGGCACATGTCGCGGGCCATCGGGCAGCGGGGGTTGAAGGCGCAGCCCTGCGGGATGTTCATGAGGTTGGGGGGCAGGCCCTTGATGGCGTAGAGCTCCTGGCCCTTCTGGTCCAGGCGCGGGATCGACTCCAGCAGGCCCCTCGTGTACGGGTGGCCGGGCGCCTTGTAGATGTCGTGCACGGGTGCCGACTCCACGATGCGGCCCGCGTACATCACGGCGATCCGGTCCGCGACGTCCGCGACGACGCCGAGGTCGTGGGTGATGAGGATCAGGCCCATGCGGTACTCGCGCTGGAGCTCCGCCAGCAGGTCCATGACCTGGGCCTGGACGGTGACGTCGAGGGCAGTGGTGGGCTCGTCGGCGATGATGAGCGCGGGTTCGAGGGCGAGGGCCATCGCGATCATGATGCGCTGGCGCATGCCGCCGGAGAACTGGTGCGGGTACTGCTTGACGCGCTCGCGCGCGGCCGGGATGCGCACCCGGTCCATGAGCTCCACAGCCTTCACCCGCGCGTCCTTCCTCGACATGCCGCGGTGCACCACGAACATCTCGCCGAGCTGGTCGCCGACGGTCAGTACGGGGTTCAGCGACGACAGGGCGTCCTGGAAGATCATCGCCATCTCGGCGCCGCGGACCTTGCGCCGCTGCTCTTCCTTCAGCTTCAGCAGGTCCCGCCCCTGGAAGAGGATCTCGCCCCCGGTGATCCTCCCGGGCGGCATGTCGAGAATCCCCATCACCGCCTGCGCGGTCACCGACTTCCCGGACCCGGACTCCCCGAGCACGGCAAGCGTCTCCCCCGCGTCCACGCCGTAACTCACCCCGTTGACCGCCTTGGCGACTCCGTCCCGCGTCCGGAACTCCACGTGCAGATCACGCACTTCGAGCAGCATGCCGTCGGTTCACCTCACTTTCGGTTGGGACGTTGCGGGTGGCTTCGCCGAGAGGGCTGGGGGTCGGAGGAGGTGCCGCCCCGGCGGGCGTCCTGCGACCGCGGGCGCCTCGCAGGGCCGCCTCCCTCGTCGCAACCGCCACCGCGCCCTCACCGCAGCTTCGGGTCTAGGGCGTCGCGGACTGCGTCGCCCAGCATGATGAAGGCCAGGACCGTGATGGCGAGGGCGCCGGAGGGCCACAGGAGGGCGTGGGGGGCGTTGCGGATGTAGGGGGAGGCGGCCGAGATGTCGATGCCCCAGGAGACGCTCGGGGGTTTCAGCCCGACGCCCAGGTAGGACAGGGTCGCCTCCAGGGCGATGTACGTGCCCAGGGCGATGGTCGCGACCACGATCACCGGAGCGATGGCGTTGGGCGCGATGTGGCGCAGCAGGATGCGGGAGTTGGAGGCGCCGAGGGCACGGGCGGCCTGGACGTAGTCGTGCTGTTTGGCGGTGATGACGGCGCCGCGCGCGATGCGGGAGATCTGCGGCCAGCCGAGCAGCACGATGAAGCCGATGACCGGCCAGATGGAGTTGCTGGTGACCACGGACAGCAGGACCAGGCCCCCGAGGATCACCGGGATGGCGAAGAAGACGTCGGTGATGCGGGAGAGGAACGAGTCCCACAGGCCACCGAAGAAGCCGGCCAGCGCCCCGAGCACCGAGCCGAGGACCGCGACCCCGAGCGTGGCGCAGACGCCGACCGCGACGGACGTGCGGGCGCCGTAGACCGTGCGTGTGTAGACGTCGCAGCCCTGGCCGTCGTAGCCGAAGGGATGGCCGGGCGCGGAACCCTGCTGGGCCTTGGCGAGGTCGCAGGTGAGGGGGCTGCCGGAGGCGATCGCCGAGGGCCACAGGGAGATGAAGAGCAGGAACAGGATGATCAGGCCGGAGACGATGAAGACGGGGTTGCGGCACAGGTCCTGCCGGGCGTCGGACCAGAGGCTGCGCGGACGGTCGTCCGCCGAGGCCGCCGGGGCCGTTGATGGATCCGGCCCCGGCGGTCCCGTGCCCTGCGGACCTCGCGGTGCCGGCCCGACCGGCGGCCGCGGCTCCAGCGTCTGCGCCTCGCCCGCGGCCAGCTCCATCGCACCGCCCGCGCCGCTGCCGGCGATCGCCCCCTCGGACTGGAACGGCTGCTCAGGCATAGCGGATCCTCGGGTCGAGTACGGCGTACAGCAGGTCGACGACCAGGTTGCAGACGAGGAAGACGAGGACGAGGACCGTCACGAAGCCGACGACGGTCTGCGTGTTCTGGCGCAGGATGCCCTGGTAGAGCTGGTAGCCGACGCCGTGGATGTTGAAGATCCGCTCGGTGACGATCGCGCCGCCCATGAGGAAGCCGATGTCGGCGCCGATGAAGGTGACGACGGGGATGAGGGAGTTGCGGAGCAGATGCCGGGTGACCACTCGGTGCCTCGGCAAGCCCTTGGCGATCGCTGTACGGACGTAGTCGGAGCGCCGGTTCTCCGCGATCGAGGTGCGGGTCAGCCGGGTGACGTACGCCAGGGAGACCGAGGCGAGGACGAGGCCCGGGATCAGCAGCTCGCCGAAGGGGGCCTGGGAGGAGACCGACGGGCGGATCCAGCCCCACTCCACACCGAGCAGCAGTTGGAGCAGCAGGCCGGTGACGAAGGTGGGGACGGAGATCACGACGAGGGTCAGGAGCAGGACGCCGGAGTCGACGGGGCGGCCCCGCCGCAGGCCGGTGACGACGCCCAGCGTGACGCCGATGAGGACCTCGAAGAGGATCGCGACGATCGTGAGCCGGATGGTGACCGGGAAGGCCGTCGACATCAGCTCGGTGACTTCCTGGCCGTTGAACGCCGTACCGAAGTCTCCGGTGAAGACGTTCCCCATGTAGGTCAGGTACTGCTGCCACACGGGCTTGTCGAGGCCGAACTCCTTCCTCAGCTGAGCCGCCGTCGCCGCGTCGCACTGCCGGTCGCCGCACAGGCCCGCGACGGGGTCGCCCATCACGTTGACCATGAGGAAGATCAGCAGGGTGGCCCCGATGAACACCGGGACCATCTGCACCAGGCGCCGGACGACGTACCGCCCCATGACGGGCTCAGCCGACCTTGATCTCGTTGTAGACGGGGACGCTGAACGGGTTGAGGGCCACGTTCGACAGCCGCTGCGACCAGCCGGCGCTGCCGTTCTGGTACCAGAGCGGGATGGCCGCCATGTTGTCCCGGACGACCTCCTCGGCCTTCTGGAACATCTCCACGGCCTTCGCGGGGTCCGTCTCGGCGTTCGCCTCGTCGACGAGCTTGTCGAACTCCTTGCTCGACCACTTGCCGTCGTTGGAGGAGGCGTTGGTGTAGTAGAGCGGCTGGAGGAAGTTCTGGGTGAGGGGATAGTCCATCTGCCAGCCCGCCCGGAAGGGCCCGGAGAGCTTCTGGGTCGTGCTCTTGCTGCGGAAGTCGGCGAAGGTGCCGATCGGGTTGCCGACGCAGGCCCGGTCGTTGCCCAGGGCGTTGTTGATGGAGTTGCAGACGGCGTCCACCCACAGCTTGTGGGAACCGGTGTCCGCGTTGTACGTGATCTTCACCTGCCCGCCGGGCAGCCCGCCGCCTTCCTCGATCAGCTTCTTCGCGGCGGCCGCGTCGTACTGGCACCACTCACCGCACAGCCCCTCCTTGTAACCGCCCTCCGCGCCCAGGACGGGTGAGGTCCAGTCGGTCGCGGGCGTACGGGTCCCCTGGAAGATGGTCTTGGTGATCTGCTCGCGGTCGATCGCCCGGGACAGCCCCTGGCGGACCTTGACCGAGCCGGGCTTGTTCCAGGCCTTGTCGTAGTGAGGGAACGCCAGGGTCTGGATGATGCCGGCCGGGGTGTTGAGGTAGCGGTCGCCGAGGTCGCTGCGGACGTTCTTCAGCTGCTGGGCCGGTACGTCGTCGACGAGGTCGAGGTTGCCGGCCATCAGGTCGGTGTAGGCCGTGTTGTTGTCCGTGTAGACCTTGAGGGTGACGCCACCGTTCAGGGCCGCGTCCGGACCCGGGTACGCGTCCCACCTCGTGAGGCTCATCTCGGAGCCCTTGGTGTACGACGCCACGGTGTACGGGCCGTTGCCGACGGGCTTGGCGAGCCAGCCGGCGTGGTCGTCGTAGAAGGCGCGCGGCAGCGGGACGAAGGCGTTGTAGCCGAGGGTGTCGGGGAAGCTGGAGAACTTCTGGCTGAGCCGGACGGTGAACGTCCTGTCGTCGAGCACCTTCAGCCCGGACATGGTGTCGGCGCTCTGCTCGCCCTTGGCGGGATGGACCTTGTCGTAGCCGTCGATGTAGCTGAAGAAGTAGGCGTTCTTCTGGTTGTTCTTCAGGCTCGCCCCGTAGTTCCAGGCGTCCACGAAGGACTTGGCCGTGACCTTCTCGCCGTCGCTGAAGGTCCAGCCGTCCTTGACGGTGATCGTGTAGGTGCGCGAGTCGGTGGTCTCGATCCGCTCGGCGAGCATGTCCTCGGCCTCGCCGGTCTTCGGGTTGTACTGCTTCAGGCCCCGGAAGATCATGGAGAGCACCTTGCCGCCCTGCACCTCATTGGTGTTGGCGGGCTCAAGCGGGTTCTGCGGGTCGGTCCACGACGAGCTCAGCACCTCGCCGCCGGCTCCGCTGTCACCCCCGCCTCCACAGGCCGTCGCCACGAGCGCGACCGCCATCGCACATGCGGCCCGTCCGGCGAACGTGGCTCCACGCATGGAGTGCCTCCTCTGGTACTGATCCGTTACGGGCCAATATCGAGCGAAAAGGCACATATCGCACACGGACTCCGGCCAATGGAGCAACAGACCGTCCGGATGCCGGAGCTCGGGCCACACCCACGGGGCATCCGCGGGGGTCCGTACGACGCCCGTGCGACGTCCACGCGGGCGACGAAACGGACTTCTTTCATCCGGCCCAATGGATCTTCGATTTATGACGCAATGGATCTCCACCATCCGATGCCGAACCGTTGGATTACGACCGCTGGATGTACACATTTCGACACAGGAGCGTCCGCATATCGAACTCGTTGCCCGATTGGTCCAGTTAGTCCGAGTCAAGGCACAACTCAATCACGTTGCGCTACCCGCGTAGCTACGGAATGGTCAAGACAGGGTAAAGAACGTAAAGAGACAACCAAGTCGGCCGAGAATTTATTGACCTTGAATGAATTGCGTTGAAAAAGTCCGGCGTAGCCCGTAGGGGAGCGTGCCCTGCGGAGTCATCAGACCCTCCCTTGGGCCAGGAGCACCATGACCCCCCCAACTCCATCCGCGGCTGCCCCGCTTGAGGCGACTGACGAAAGCATCGACAAGTCGCCTTCGCCCTCCACCCCTAAGGGCAACGAAAGCCGCTCGCCGGGACGGCTGGCGTGGACCCGCTTCAAGCGGGACCACACGGGCGTCATATCGGCGTACATCGTGATCTTCTTCTTCGTGATCGCGCTCGCCGCTCCGCTCATTGCGAAGCTGTACGGGAAGGATCCGTACACGACGTACGCGAGCCAGCAGCCTGAGCTGCTGAACGCCTTCGCGTACCCGGCGGGTCCGAACGGCGGCATCAGCTCGGAGTTCTGGTTCGGTGTGGAGCCGCAGCTCGGGCGTGACGTCTTCACCTTCCTGCTCTACGCGATCCGCACCTCACTGGGCATCGCCGTCGCGGCCACCTTGCTCACCGTCGTCCTCGGCGTGGTCATCGGCGTCACCGCGGGCTATCTCGGCGGCAGGACGGACTACTTCGTGGGCCGGGTCATCGACATCCTGCTGTCGTTCCCGTCCACCCTCTTCTTCATCGCCTTCATGCCGGTCGTGTACGGGCTCTTCGTCGCCCCCGACGAGAACATCCCGACGTGGCTGCGCGCCGCCGGCCTGATCATCGTGCTCTCCGCCTTCGGCTGGGCCTCCATCGCCCGACTGCTGCGCGGCCAGGTACTCGGCCTGCGCGAGCGAGAGTTCGTCGAAGCGGCCAAGGTCACGGGCGCGTCACCGCGGCGTATCGTCTTCAAGGAGCTGCTGCCCAACCTGTGGACTCCGATCATCATTCAGTCCACGCTGATGCTCCCGGCCTTCGTCACCGCTGAGGCGGGTCTCGCCTTCCTGGGTGTCGGCATGATCGACCCGACACCGGACTGGGGCGTCATGATCCAGCGAGGCGCCCAGTTCTACACGGAGGACCTCACCTTCATGCTCTTCCCGGGCATGTCCATGGTGATCTTCGTGCTCGCGTTCAACCTCCTCGGTGACTCGGTGCGTGACGCACTCGACCCGAAGTCCAAGCGCTGACTCCGGCTCATTTCAGGACCACGGCGAAGTCGCCGGGTGCCGGATCTCTCTCATCAACCCACTTCAAGGCAGGATGCGATGTCCTTCTCGCGTAGAAACTTCCTGATCGCCACCGGCGTGGCCGCGGCGTCGACCTCGGTGCTGAGCGCCTGCAGCAGCGGCAGCGAGGGCGGCTCGCAGGACCAGGCCCCCAAAGTCACCGGCTCCAAGACCACCGAGATCCCCGTGGGGACCAAGGCCGACTCGACCGGCCCGGCCCCCGAGGTCAAGGGCGCGGTGACGGGCGGGACGATCTACTCGCTCCAGCAGTTCGACATGGACCACATGGACCCGGCGCAGATCTACGTCTCGACCGAGGGCGCCATCACCGTCCCGATCATGCGCGGTCTGACCGGCTACAAGCTGGACGACAAGGGCGGGGCCACCCTGGTCGGCGACGCCGCGACCGACGCCGGCACGATGAAGGACGGCGGCAAGACCTGGTCCTTCACCATCAAGGACGGCATCAAGTGGGAGGACGGCGCCGACCTCTCCATGGACGACGTCCGCCACACCTTCGAGCGCCTCTTCGCGAGCTTCATCACCGAGGGCCCGATCTACGTCCAGGAGTTCCTGGAGGGCGGCGACAAGTACGACGGCCCGTACGACGGCAAGAGCCTCGACTCCATCGAGATCGACGGCAAGACCATCACCTTCCGTCTCAAGGAAGCCCGCGTCGACTTCAACTACACGCTCGCGATGCGTGGTTACTCCCTGGTGCCCAAGAAGGGCGACACCAAGGAGAAGTACGACAAGAAGCCGGTCTCCTGCGGCCCGTACAAGATCGAGAGCCGTAGCATCGGCAAGTCGATGACCTTCGTGCGCAACGAGCACTGGGACCCGAAGACGGACCCGATCCGCAACGCCTACCCGGACAAGTTCGTCTTCCAGATGGGCTACGAGCTGGTGGCGTCGACCGACCGCTGGATCGCGGACCAGGGCAACGACCAGTACGCGGTGCCGATCTTCAACGAGGTCGCTCCCGAGCGCCTCGCCCAGGCCCTCACCAAGCCCGAGCTGAAGAAGCGCGTCCTCACCGCGGTCGACACGGTCACCTACTACTGGCCGATCAACATGACCCGGGTCAAGGACCTCAAGGTCCGTCAGGCCATCAACCACGCCTGGCCGCACCAGCAGCTCCAGACCATCGGCGGCGGTGCCGCGTCCCAGGAGATCGCCACCACGATCTTCGCCCCGGTGACGCCCGGTTACACCAAGTTCGACCTGTACGGCGTCGACAAGAAGCCGGGCGGCGACCCCGAGAAGGCCAAGGCCCTCCTGAAGGAAGCCGGCAAGCTCGGCTACAAGCTGGTCATCGCCTACCAGCAGTCGGACACCGCGGTGAAGACCGCCGTCGCCATCAAGAACGCGCTGGAGGCGGCCGGCTTCCAGGTCGTCAACAAGCAGGTCGACAAGTCGACGTTCTACACCCAGATCGGCAAGATCGACAACGACTTCGACCTGTTCGCCGCCGGCTGGAGCCCGGACTGGCCGGGCGGTTACTCGCAGTTCTACCCGTGCTGGAGCGGCAAGAACATCGGTGACGGCCGCAGCAACTACGCCCAGCTGAACGACCCGAGCGTCAACAAGGCCATCGACGCCGCGGGCAAGATCGCGGACGTGGATGAGGCCAACAAGGCCTGGGGCAACGTCGACAAGATGATCATGGAGCTGGCCGCGGTCGTCCCGGACTACCACAAGATCCGGAACTACCTGTACGGCTCCAAGGTCGGCAACGTCATCTGGGACGGCGGCAACACCTGCGTCGCGCTCACCAAGCTCTACGCCAAGAAGTAAGCGAGCTCGACCCCTTGGGGGCGGCCACTCCACGTGGCCGCCCCTGCGGCCCACCCC
Organism: Streptomyces sp. R11; assembly: GCF_041051905.1. Lineage (NCBI taxonomy): Bacteria > Bacillati > Actinomycetota > Actinomycetes > Kitasatosporales > Streptomycetaceae > Streptomyces > Streptomyces sp. R11. The sequence goes on along the minus strand of NZ_CP163432.1, from coordinate 5,945,273 downwards.
CCTCTACTTCCCCCCGGCGACGGCGCCCCGTCCGGAAAGTCACGCCTCATGTTCCGCTTCCTTGTCCGCCGAGTCATCGGCGCGCTGGTCATTCTGCTGATCATCAGCGCCATCACATTCTGGCTCTTCTACGCCGTGCCGCGTGACCCCGCGATGATGTCCTGCGGCAAGAACTGCACGCCCGAGAACCTGGCGCAGATCCGGCAGAACCTGGGCATCGACAAGCCGATCCCGGTGCAGTACTGGCTGTGGCTGGTCGGCGTCTTCGTCGGGCGCGACTACGCCAACTACGACTTCTGCAACGCACCCTGCCTCGGGTACTCCTTCGCCAACCGCGAGCCCGTCTTCGACACGATCATGGACCGTCTGCCGACGACCCTCTCGCTCGCCTTCGGCGCGGCCGTCGTCTTCCTGATCCTCGGTATCGGCGCGGGCATGCTCGCGGCGCTCAAGCAGGGCAAGTTCCTGGACAAGTTCGCCAGCTCCGCCTCGCTGCTCGGCTCCTCGCTCCAGATCTACTTCGTCGGCTACATCGCGATGTTCTTCTTCGTCGCGCAGCTGGGGTGGCTCGACCAGCCGCAGTGGACCCCGCTCTCCGAGAACCCGGCCGCCTGGTTCGGCGGGTTGCTGTTGCCCTGGCTGGTCCTCGCGATCATCTTCACGGCCAACTACACGCGTATGACCCGCTCCCAGCTCGTGGAGCAACTCAGCGAGGACTACGTCCGCACGGCACGGGCCAAGGGTCTGTCCCGGTCGAACGTGTTCTTCCGGTTTGCCTGGCGCGGCGCGATGGGCCCCATCGTCACGGTGTTCGGCATCGACCTGGGCACGCTGATCGGCGGTGCCATCATCACCGAGTCGACCTTCAGCCTCCCGGGCGTCGGCCGGCTCGCGGTGAAGTCCGTGGACCAGAGCGACCTGCCGATGCTGCTGGGTGTGACCCTGCTGGCGGCCGGCGCGATCGTCTTCGCCAACATCATCGTGGACGCCGTCTACGCCCTCATCGACCCGCGGATCCGGCTCGCCTGACCTCCGCCCCCCACTCCCGACCCCTCGCATCACCCCCCTCAGGAGCGTCCCCGTGACGAGCACCGATCAGCAGCCCTTCCTCTCCGTCAAGGACCTTCAGGTCCACTTCTCCACCGAGGACGGCATCGTCAAGGCCGTCGACGGGCTCTCCTTCGACCTTGCCAAGGGCCAGACGCTCGGCATCGTGGGTGAGTCGGGATCCGGCAAGTCCGTCACCAACCTGACGATCCTGGGCCTGCACGACCCGTTCCGCACCAAGATCGACGGCGAGATCCTGCTGGACGGCAGGGAGCTGCTCACCGCCTCGGAGCGGGAGCTGGAGCGGCTGCGCGGCAACAAGATGTCCATGATCTTCCAGGACGCGCTGGCCTCGCTGTCGCCGTACCACACCATCGGTAAGCAGATCGGCGAGACGTACCGCAAGCACACCGGTGCCTCCAAGAAGGAGGCCCGGGCGCGGGCGATCGAGATGCTGCGGCGGGTCGGGATCCCGCAGCCGGACATGCGGGTGGACGACTACCCGCACCAGTTCTCCGGCGGTATGCGCCAGCGCGCGATGATCGCGATGGCGCTGGTCTGCGACCCCGAGCTGCTGATCGCGGACGAGCCGACCACCGCGCTCGACGTGACCGTCCAGGCGCAGATCATGGACCTGCTCAAGGACCTGCAGCAGGAGTTCGGCACGGCGATCATCTTCATCACGCACGACCTCGGTGTCATCGCCGACATCGCGGACGACGTGCTGGTGATGTACGGCGGCCGGTGCGTGGAGCGGGGCACCAAGGAGGAGGTGCTGCGCGACCCGCAGCACCCCTACACCGTGGGCCTGCTGAGCTCCATGCCGAGCCTGGACGGGCCGGTCGACGTGCCGCTGTCGCCGATCCCGGGCGCGCCTCCATCGCTGCTGAACCCGCCCACCGGCTGCCGCTTCCACCCGCGGTGCGCCTTCACCGACAAGGTCCCGGGCGGGCTGTGCTCCAGCGAGCGGCCGCTCCTCGACGTGGTGGACGGCCGGGGCTCCGCCTGCCACCTGGCGCCGGGGGAGCGCAAGGATCTGTTCGCCGAATTCGCCGGATCCCGGCACTGACTGACGTACACGAGACGGGACTTCACCATCATGAGCAACGCGCAACCGCTCCTGGACGTCAGCGGTCTGACCAAGCACTTCCCGATCAAGGGCGGCTTCCCGATCAAACGCACGGTCGGAGCCGTCAAGGCCGTGGACGGCCTCGACTTCCAGGTGGGCGAGGGCGAGGCCCTCGGTCTGGTCGGCGAGTCGGGCTGCGGCAAGTCGACGACGGGCCGGCTGATCACGCGGCTTCTGGAGCCGACGGGCGGCAAGATCTCGTACCGCGGCCAGGACATCACGCACGCGGGCCGCAAGAAGCTCGCGCCGGTCCGTTCCGAGATCCAGATGATCTTCCAGGACCCGTACGCGTCCCTGAACCCGCGCCAGACGGTCGGCAAGATCATCTCCGGCCCGATGGAGATCAACGACATCAACCCGGCGGGCGGCCGCGAGAAGCGCGTGCGCGAACTGCTGGAGATCGTCGGCCTGAACCCGGAGCACTACAACCGCTTCCCGCACGAGTTCTCCGGCGGTCAGCGCCAGCGCATCGGCGTGGCACGGGCGTTGGCCCTCGAACCGAAGCTGATCGTGGCCGACGAGCCGGTCTCCGCGCTGGACGTCTCCATCCAGGCACAGGTCGTGAACCTGCTGCAGAAGGTCCAGCAGGAACTGGGCATCGCGTTCGTCTTCATCGCCCACGACCTGGCCGTCGTACGGCACTTCTCGCAGCGCGTCGCGGTCATGTACCTCGGCAAGATCGTCGAGATCGCCGACCGCGACGACCTGTACGGCAACCCGCGCCACCCGTACACCCGGGCGCTGCTGTCCGCCGTGCCCGAGGCGACGGTGGAGGAGACCCCCCGCGAGCGCATCCGCCTCCAGGGCGATGTCCCCTCTCCCATCAACCCGCCCTCCGGCTGCCGCTTCCGCACCCGCTGCTGGAAGGCGACGGAGAAGTGCTCGACCGAGGCCCCGCCGCTGGTCCAGGTCGAGGGCAACAAGCCCGGCCACCTGACCGCGTGCCACTACCCGGAGACGGACGACACGGTCCCCGCGCCGCGTCTCGCCAAGGACCCCCAGCCGGCGGTCTGACACACCCCTTTCGTCAGTCGCCGTGCCCGGAACGGACTTTCACCGGCCCATTGACCCGAGCCCATGAGCGTCCGGTTCCAGGGGAAGGAGGGCCCGTGCACACCCCTTGGGTGCGCACGGGCCCTCATCTCTCGGCCGTGGGCCCCGGATACTGGAGCCCATGGTGAAACGGGTGGCCGTGCTCTCCGACATCCACGCCGTGCTGCCCGCCCTCGAAGCCGTGCTGGCGGAACCGGAGGTCGCGGCGGCGGACCTGATCGTGCTCACCGGAGACATCGCCTGCGGGCCGCAGCCCGCCCAGGTCATGGACCGCCTGACGGGCCTGGGAGAGCGGGCGGCCTGGATCCGGGGCAACGCCGACCGCGAACTCGTCGAGTACCGGCGCGGACTGCGTACCTCGATCCCCGACCCCATCGGGCCGTGGGCCGCCGAGAGCCTCCGCGAGGATCAAGTCACCTTCCTCGAGCGGTTGCCGACGTCCCTCACGCTCCCGGTGGACGGCCTCGGCGAGGTGCTCTTCTGCCATGCGACGCCGCGCGACGACGAGGAGGTCGTGCTCGTCGACTCCCGAGCCAAGCGGTGGACGGAGGTCTTCGCGGACGTCGACTCCGCCGTCACCACCGTCGTGTGCGGCCACACCCATATGCCGTTCACCCGCCTCGCCGCCGGCCGGCTCGTGGTGAACCCGGGCAGCGTCGGGATGCCGTACGGCAGGCTCGGGGCACACTGGGCGCTGCTCGGACCGGGGGTCTCGCTGCGGCGCACGCTGCTGGACGTGGAGGCCTCGGCCGCCCGTGTCGTCGCGGACTCCGCCTTCGAGCAGGCCGCCGAATGGGCCGACTACTTCCTCAACGCCCGGGCCACCGAGGCGGAGGCCTTCGCGGCCTTCGCGCGCAGGGACGGTCGCGAAGGCTGAGAACGGTACGGCGGGCTCGGCAACTCCCGTGCCGATGCCCTAGGTTGAGGCAGATGGCTCTCCACCTGCGCGGCACCACCCTCCCGGACGGCATCCACCGCGACCTCTGGCTCCTCGGCGACCGCATCACCTTCGACCGCCCGTCCGGCGAGGCGCAGACTGTGGCCGACGGCGGCTATCTGCTGCCGGGACTGGTCGACGTCCACACGCACCCCGGGTCCCCGTCCGAGGACGAACCCGTCTTCGACCCCGAGGCGTTCGCCGAGCAGATCACCGCGCACCGGGACGCGGGGACGACGGCGTTGCGGTTCCCGGGACTGCTCGGCGAGATCCCCGCGGGTGTGCGCGAGGCCCCGGACACCCCGCGCATGATCACGGCGGGGCGATGGCTGGCGTGGGCGGGACTGTCGAAAAGCGCCGACTTCCACACCGTCACCGACGACCTCGTCACCGCCGCCGTCGCGCAGACCAAGACCCACGACGGCTGGTGCAAGCTGATGGGCGACTGGGACTACGAGTCGGATCCGGTGCCGTACGACATCCTGCGTGCCGTCACCGACGCGGTGCACGCGGTCGGGGGGCGGGTCGCCGCGCACTGCCAGTCGGCGCGCGGCGTGCTGAACGCCTCGCGGGCCGGCGTCGACTCCATCGAGCACGGGATGGGCATGCCGGAGGAGTGCGTCGAGCTGATGGCCACGCACGGGACCGTCTACGTCCCCACCCTCACGACGTTCGCGCGCCGCGTGCCGGACATCAAGGACAACCCCCGCGGGCGCCTCTGGCACGAAGGCCACCGCGTCATGATCCGCCGGGTCCGCGAGGCCCACGACGCCGGCGTCCGTGTCCTCGCCGGCACCGACTCCGCCCCCTTCGGCAACGTGGCCACCGAGGTCGAACACCTCATCGCCGCCGGCCTGCCGACCGACGTGGCGGTGGGTGCGGCGAGCTGGACGGCGCGGGACTTCCTGGGTCTGCCGGGGCTGGTGGAGGGCGGGCTTGCCGACGTGACGGTGTACGACGCGGATCCGCGCGTGGAGCCGGGTGTGCTGCGGCATCCGCGGAGGATCGTGCTGCGCGGGCGGGTCGTCCGCTGAGCGGGCGACGGCGACAGGGCTCGGGGGTCAGGGGTCAGGGCTCGCGCGCCACCAACTCCACCTCGAAGCCGTCGCCGTTCTCCAGATAGGCGGCGTAGTGCTCGGGCCCGCCCGCATAGGGATGCCGATCCGGGAAGAGCAGGCTCCAGCCGTGCCGCGGCGCCTCCTCGACCAGTGCGTCGAGGCCCGCCCGGCCGCCCGGCGCGTGGAAGGCCAGGTGATTCAGGCCGGGGCGCAGCCGGTCGTGCCGGTCGCCCCGCAGTGCCGGTGACTCCTCGACCACGAGGTACGTCTCCCCCGCGCGCCAACTGCGGCCGGCCGGCCAGTCCTGGTGGGGCTCGTGGCCCAGCCGTTCCAGCAACCACCCCCACGACGTGATCGCACGCCCGAGGTCCGGCACCCACAGCTCGACGTGATGCAGCAACTCCCGCACCCTTCCCTCGTGTTCGAGTTCGTTGTGGCAGACTTCCGCGCGTGGTCGATCGGTCGTTCGCGGATCCTGTGCTCGCCGCGTTGTACGACACCCTGAACCCCTGGGGCCCGGGGGACGACTTCTACCTCGGGCTCGTGAGTGCCGCCGGCGCGGTGCTCGATGTCGGCTGCGGTACGGGCCGGTTGCTCCGGCGCGCCAGTGCCGATGGTCACCACGGGCGGCTCGTGGGGCTCGATCCGGCCGCCGCCATGCTGGTGGAGGCGCGGCAGCATGACACCGACGTGGAATGGGTGCTCGGGGATCTGCGGACGCGGGACTGGTGCGCGGAGTTCGATCTGGTCGTGATGACCGGGCATGCGTTCCAGGTGCTGGTGTGTGACGAGGAGTTGCGGGCCTCGCTGCTCGCCGTGCACCGGGCCCTGCGCCCCGGCGGGCGGTTCGTGTTCGAGACGCGGAATCCCGCCGCGCGGACCTGGGAGACGTGGACGCCCGAAAGGGCCCGCACGGTCACCGGCGCGGACGGGGACGCCGTACGCGTATGGCACGACGTCGAAGGACCTGGCGTCGGAGACCGGGTGACCTTCACGGAGACGTACGCCTGCGACAGCTGGCCGGCACCTGCCGTCAGCCGCACCACCCTCCGCTTCCTCGCCCCCGACGCCCTGTCCGCCTTCCTCCACGAAGCCGGCCTCACCGTCGCCGACCAGTACGGCGACTGGACACGGACGCCGGTCACACCCGCCGCCCCCGAGATCATCACCGTGGCCCGGCGGGCCTCGTAGAGCCCTGGCCCTAGTCGTCCTCGTCCTCGAAACTCCACCGGAGGTCAACCTGCGCGGCGGGAGCAACCGCGCGCACGGTGTCGTGAGCCGCCTGCTCGATCTTGTCGGCCCAACTGCCGAATCGGGTCACGATGATGGGGTACTCGCTCCACGCGGAGACCTGCCCCGACGACGCGCCCTCTCCGACCGTCACGTCCCTCTCGAGATCGTGCTCGGTGAGGAACGCGGTCAGTGCCTCGACGACCCGCGCCGTCTCCGCCCCCTGCCCCAGACCGGAGACGTCGAGGCTGAGGCCAACAGATATCGACATGCGCCCAACGTACCTTCGGCCACTGACAAACCCAGCAATGGGCGTTGTGGCCGTCGGCGGGATCATCGGCAGGTGATCGAGGGATCCTGCACCGGGTGCGGACCAGCGGGCAGTGGCGGGATCTGCCCGAGCGGTTCGGCCCCTGGAGGACCGTCGATGAACGCCATCGGACCTGGTCGGCCGACGGCACGTGGGAGCGCCTGCTGCAGCAGGTCCAGGTGCGGCCGATTCCGTAGCCGAGATCGGCTGGGACATCTCGGTGGACTCCTCCGTCGGTGGAGGTGGTGCACGAGGTGAGGGCCTGGGCCGTTCATGGGGAGCACCCAGCCGCGGGTAACCGCGATCGCCGAGCACGACCAGTCCAGGTCTGCGCGCAAGCCGGTTCGTCGAGGACGAGGCGGTGCAGCTTCGCCCAGGCCCGGGCAGCGGGCCACTCGGTGAGACGCACTGCAACGAGACGCACCGGCAACGTACCGCCCGTCGTGGCCACGAAGGTGATCGGTCTCGGTGCGGGCCCCTGACATCTGTCAGGGACCGTTGGGTCAGGCGGCCCTCTAGGTTGCTGTGCGCACCACCTCTGTCAGCCCGGAACAGCCCGATCTCGCAGAGGATCCCTCCGCACGCGCTCCCCGCTGCCCCTGTCTCTCCCCCTCCCCGCTTCCTCGTTCACACCCAACGCGAGAGGACGTCATGCGCAAGGCCGTGATCAGCCTGCTCCTTGTGTCGGCCGTCATCACCGGCTGTGACAGCGCCAAGCACCCTCCGGCGAAAGTGGGACCTCCGTCAGCCGGAGGAGGCCGGCACCTGACCGATGCCGAGCAGTTGCGCATCTCGGACGCTCAGCAACGGCTGATCGGCGCGTGCATGAGACGCCAGGGTTTCGAGTTCTGGGAGGCCGCGCGGCTCAGCCTGGAGGAAAGCCGCACGCTCGGCTATGTGCTGGACGATGTCGCCTGGGCCCGCAAGTACGGGTACGGCAGCCGCCTCCAGGCCAAGGATGCCGCCGCCCGGGCCGCCAACCCCAACCTCGCCTACCGCAAGCGGCTCTCCGAGAAGCGGCGCCAGGCCTACGACGAGGCTCTGGACGGCGGGGTCGACGTGCCCGTCATGGCCGTCGAGATCCCCGGTGGCGGGAGCGTGCGCAAACAGATGGGCGGCTGCGTGGCCGAATCCGAGAAGAAGCTGTACGGGGATCCCCGGGAGTGGTTCCGCACGGAGAAGACCGCCGGGCATCTCCGCGCGCTCTACGTGCCCCGGGTGCTGGCCGACCAGCGGTTCACGGCAGCGCAGAACGCCTGGTCGCGGTGTATGAAGCGGTCCGGCTACGACTACAAGGACCCGGGTGCCTCCCGTCAGGCGGCGGTCGCACAGTCCGACCGGGCGGCCGAGCCCGAGGTCTTCGAGGCCGAGCGGAAGCTCGCCGTGACCGATGCCACCTGCGCCAGGGACACCGGCCTTCGCGCCATCGGCGAGGAGCGCGAGAGTCACTACGTCGCTCAGCTGCGCGACCGCTACGGGGACGCCCTGGACACCTACCTCCGGTTGCAGCACCAAGCGCTCGACCGTGCCAAGAAGATCGTCGGCCCCCGGGCCTGACCACCCATCACCTCCACGACGGTTCGTGGAACCGCATGCCTCACCCAGAGGCGGAGACACCAAGGAGTACGTCATGCACAGATCAGGCGCAGCCGCCATCGTCATCGCCCTGGCATCCCTCGGGCTCATGGCACCGACCACCTCCGCCGCGGCGGCGGACGACAACCTCTGCGCGGCGAGATGGCCGGGCCGTGACGGCAATGTGCGGGCTTGGGTGGACTGGGGCTGCAACGGGGATCGGCCTCTCGGCGTGACGCCGGGAGACGATCGCAGCTGGGGCGATGACGCCGGCGCGTTCCAGAGGCCCGCCAACATAGTGGCGTCCTCCGTGATGAACAGCGGGTTCGTCGGGGGTAGGGACGTCGTCGCCTTCTACTACGACAAGGACTACCAGTACCAGAACGGCTATGTCTGCCTCGCCCCGGGAGAGAAGTGGGCCGACAACCTCACGGACAACTACTTCCACAACAGGCCCGGGCAGGTCGTGAACGACCGCATCGGGTCCCACCGATGGGTCACCGCCTCCGAGTGCGCGGCGGGCAGCTGGCTCACCTGACCGGAAGCGGTACCTGATCCCGGCGCAGAGGGAGGACCATCGCCTTCAGTTCGACGCCGCACGAGGGCCCGTCGGTTTCCCGGCGGGCCCTGATGCGAGGTCGTTCCGCAGCCCGATCTCCGGCCGAGCCTTGCGGAAGGTGTCATGTCCGACGAACCCGTGGTCCGGGTCCGTCTGGTGCGACCACAGCCCCTTCGGGATCGAAGTTGCCGATGGAGAGTGACTCGAATGCCCGTCCGTGATCGGCCGGACAGGCCCTAGTCGTCCGCCTTCTCCAGCGCCGCCAGCGCCGGATCCAGCACGATGTCCTCGTCCCGCGCCTCGATCGTCGGCTCCTCCGGGAAGTGGCAGGCCGTCAGGTGACCGTCGTGGTTGCCCGCGATCTGGATCAGCGGGGGCTCCTCGGCCGCGCACTTGTCCTGGGCTTTCCAGCAGCGGGTGCGGAAACGGCAGCCGGAGGGCGGGGAGATCGGGGAGGGTACGTCGCCGGCCAGGCGGATCCGTTCGCGCGCAGGAGCGTCCTCGTCGGCCACGCTCACCTCGGGCACCGCGGACAGCAGGGCGTGGGTGTAGGGGTGCCGGGGGCGGGTGTAGATGGAGTCGCGGTCGCCGACCTCGATGACCTTGCCGAGGTACATGACCGCGACGCGTTGCGAGAAGTGCCGTACGACGGCCAGGTCGTGCGCGATGAACAGGAACGCGATGCCCAGTTCCTGCTGGACCTTCTGCAGCAGGTTCACGACCTGTGCCTGGATGGAGACGTCCAGCGCGGAGACCGGCTCGTCGGCCACGATCAGCTTCGGTTCGAGGGCCAACGCCCGTGCCACGCCGATGCGCTGGCGCTGACCGCCGGAGAACTCGTGCGGGAAGCGGTTGTAGTGCTCCGGGTTCAGACCGACGATCTCCAGCAGCTCCCTGACCCGTTTCTCCCGCCCGCCGTCCGGCTCGATCCCGTTGATCTCCATGGGGCCGGAGATGATCTTGCCGACCGTCTGGCGCGGGTTCAGCGAGGAGTACGGGTCCTGGAAGATCATCTGGATCTCGGAGCGGATCGGCGCCAGCTGCCTGCGCGTGGCCCGGGTGATGTCCTTGCCCCGGTACGCGATCCGGCCGCTCGTCGGCTCCATGAGCTTGGTGATCAGCCGTCCGGTCGTCGACTTGCCGCAGCCCGACTCCCCCACCAGCCCGAAGCTCTCGCCGACATGCACCGTCAGATCGATGCCGTCGACCGCCTGCACCTGGCCGACGGTCCGCCGGATCGGGAAGCCGCCCTTGACGGGGAAGTGCTTCACGAGCCCTTCCACTTCCAGCAGCGGTTCGCCGGACGCGTCGGTGGCGGCCCCGCGGGGTGCGGGGAGGACGAGGTCCTCTGTCATAGCCGTAGTCCTCCTCAGACGGGGCTGATCGGGGGCCCTGGACCCTGTCTTTTGGATCATCCCGGCGTCGCGGGGCTCGGGTCCGCCGAGAGGAACCGATCCTCACAGCCGAGCTGATCCAAACGACAGTGCCTAGTGCAGTCGGGGCTTGATCTCTTCGGTGAAAATGGTCCGCTTCTGGTCCGCCGTCAAGTGGCAGGCCGAGGAGCGGTCCGGGCCCAGCAACGGAACCTCGGTGACACAGCGCGTGCCGCCGACCCGGTCCTGGAAGGTGCATCGGGGGTGGAAGCGGCAGCCGGAGGGCGGGCGCAACAGGGACGGCGGAGTGCCGGGGATCGGGGCCAGCGGGGTGTGCGGGTCCGAGTCCAGGCGCGGCATCGAGTTCAGCAGGCCCCAGGTGTACGGGTGTTGCGGCGCCCTCAGTACCTGGTTGACCGTGCCGCGCTCCGCCGCCCGGCCCGCGTACATCACCATGATGTCGTCGGCCATGTCGGCGATCACCCCGAGGTCGTGGGTGATGAAGATGATCGCCGAGCCGAACTCCCGCTGCAGGTCCTTCAGCAGATCCAGGATCTGCGCCTGGACCGTGACGTCCAGCGCGGTGGTCGGCTCGTCGGCGATCAGCAGGTCCGGGTCGCAGACCAGCGACATCGCGATCATCGCGCGCTGGCGCATACCGCCGGAGAACTGGTGCGGATAGTCCTTCGCCCGCTGCTTCGGGTTGGGGATGCCGACCTTCCCCAGCATCTCCACCGCCCGCTCCCAGGCGGCCTTCTTGGAGACGCGCATGTGCTTCATGTACGGCTCGGCGATCTGCCGACCCACCGTGTAGTACGGCGACAGCGCGGTGAGCGGGTCCTGGAAGATCATGGCGACCTTGTTGCCGCGCAGCTTCTCCAGCTCGGACTCCCGGGCCGTGGTGAGCTCCTGGCCCTCCAGGAGGATCTCGCCCTCGACGGTGGTGAACATGGGGTTGTGCAGACCGAGGATCGTCAGGTTCGTCACCGACTTCCCCGAGCCGGACTCGCCGACGATCCCCAGCGTGCTGCCGCGCTCCAGGTCGAAGGAGAGCCCGTCCACGGCCCGTACGACGCCGTCCTCGGTCTTGAAGCTGACGTGCAGGTCCCGCACCGACAGGAACGCGTCCGCGTCGGCCGGGACCGGGGCGCCGGCCTCCTTGGTCAGAGTGGTCACGTCAGTGCTCCTACCTAGGACAACCGCACGCGCGGGTCGATGAAGGCGTACGTCGCGTCGACGACGATGTTGCAGAGCAGGATCATGGTGGCGGAGAACAACATCACGCCCAGCAGCAGCGGCAGATCACTGAAGAACACCGACTCCACCGCCAGCCGGCCGAGCCCCGGAAGACCGAAGGTGTACTCCGTGATGATGGCACCGCCGAGCAGCGAGCCGAGGTCGATGCCGAAAATGGTGACGATGGGGATCAGCGAGCCGCGCCAGGCGTAGCGGAAGAAGACGTACCGCCGTGACATGCCCTTGGCCCGGGCGGTGCGGACGTGTTCCTCCTGGAGTTGCTCGATCATCGACGAGCGGGACATACGGGTGTACTGCGAGGCGAAGATCGTGGAGAGGACGACCCAGGGGATGATCAGGCCCGTGAACCAGGCGCCCGGGTTCTGGGTGAACTCGTTGTAGGCGGGCTTGTCGAAGACATGGGTCTGGTAGACGAGGATCGCCAGGGCCAGCGGACCGAGGAAGTAGATCTGCATCGAGCTGATCACCATCGCGCCGGCCGTGAAGGTCTTGTCGATGAGCGTGCCGCGCTTCCACGCGGCGATCAGGCCGGTGCCGAGCCCGACGATCAGGAAGCAGACCGCCCCGCCCATGGTGAGCGAGAGGGTGGTGGGCAGGCGGTCCATGAGGGTGCCCCACACCTGCTCGTTGGAGTGGTACGAGTAGCCGAAGCAGGGGGCGGGGCACGGGCCTTGGGCGAAGTCGTCGCTGCCCATGACGAGGTTGGTCAGGAAGATCCAGTACTGCTCGGGGATCGGCTTGTCGAGGCCCAGCACCCGGTGCAGGTTCTCCAGGTTGGCCGGGGTGCACGTCTTGCCGCACATCAGGAGAGCCGGGTCGCGCGGCATCCCGAAGAACAGCAGGAACGCGACGATGCTCAGCAGGAAGAGGATGACGACGGCGCCGAGGGACCGGCGGACCAGGAAGCGCAGCATGGCAAGCAGCTCTCAGACGTCGGCGGGCCGGGTGGCACCCGGTGCGCCGTCCCCTGGGGGAAGGAGGGCGGACGCACCAGGTGCCGGGCGGGCGGGGTTACTTGACGTACAGGCGGCGCGGGTCAACGCCGGCGATGATGTCGTCGTAGACGAGGCCGCCGACCTTGGATCCGGCGATCTGGGTCTGCTTGTAGTACGCGGTCGGGACGACGTTGACGACTTCCTTCACCAGGTACTCGTTGAGCTTGTTCCACTCGGTAGCGGCCTTGACCGGGTCGGTGATCTTGTTGATCCGGTCGATCTCGCTGTTGACCTTGGAGTCGTTGACCTGCGAGTAGTTCTGGGCGCCCTCGGCGATCGCGCGTCCGTCGTACAGCGGCGGGATCACGGTCGAGGCGGACGGCCAGTCGGCACCCCACGCGGTGTGGAAGATGTCGTAGTTGTTGTCCAGCTTGCTGACCTGGTCGTAGTAGGTCTCGGCCGGGATCTCCTGGCGCTGGACGTCGAAGCCGGCCTTCTCCAGGCCCGCCGCCATGGCGGTGGAGTACTGCTGGCCCTCGGGCGTGTTGATGTAGCCGAAGGTCAGCTTCAGACCGGTCTTGCCGGCCTCCTCCAGGAGCGCCTTGGCCTTGGCCGGGTCACCGGCGGGCTTCTTCTTCTTGCCCCACGGGTCGAAGCCGGGGTCGTAGCCGGTGACGGTCGGGCTGATGATGCCGCCCGCGACCTCCATCGCGTCGGTGCCGCCGTAGGCACGCACGAACGGCGTGACCGGGAGGGCGTAGGCGATGGCCTGGCGGACCTTGATGTCCTTCATCTCCGAGTGGGCCAGGTTGATGTTGACCTGGCCGACGTAGGGCTGGAAGCCGGAGACCGTGCGGGACTTCATCTTCGGGTCGTTGAGGATCTTGGTGAGGTTGCCCGCGTCGACCTGGTTGCTGAAGCTGACGCCCGTCTGGTCACTGCCGCTGTCGGCGAGGAGCGCCTTGGTGGAGTCCTCGTACTGCTGGTTGAAGGTGATGTTGAACCGGTCGACGTACTGGTGCCGCAGCGGGTCCGTGTCCGGGTCCCAGTTCTCGTTCTTGACGAGCACCATCGACTTGCCGGACTTGAACTCCTGGATCTTGTACGGCCCGGTCACCACCGGGTCCTTGTCGTACTTCTCCTTGGTGTCGCCCTTCTCGGACACGATGGCGTAACCCGTCATGGCCAGGGCGTACGGCAGGTCGGGGTGCGGGTTCTTGAACTTGAAGACGACCGTCTTGTCGTCCGGCGTCTCCAGCACGCTGTCCGGCAGGTGCTTGCCCTTGAAGGGGCCGTCCGGCAGCAGCTTGCGGTAGTCGGCACCCGGGGTGTCGGCCAGCCACTGCTGGACGTACGGCGGGCCCTGGTTGATGAAGGACGCGAACTGCCGCTCGAAGGTGTGCCGGACGTCCGCGGAGGTGATCGCGGAGCCGTCCTCGAACTTGATGCCGTCCTTGAGCGTGAACTTCCAGGTCTTGCCGCCGTCCGTGGTGGTACCGGAGTCGGTGGCGAGGTCGCCGACGACCTCGTGCTTGCTGCCGTCGTTGCTGGTCGCCTTGTAGCCGGTCAGCCCTCTGTGCAGCAGCTGGGAGACCGCCATCTCGTCCTGGACGTAGACCTGTCCGGGGTCGAGGTGGGCGTAACTGTCGCGGGCCAGCACCGAGATGGTGCCGCCGGGCTTCGCGCCGGGGACCTCGGCGGCGGGGCCCTTGGACGCCTCGGCGTCCCCGAACTCGATCGCCGCCTGCTGCCGCTCGGCGTTCTCCTTCTGTTCCTTGTCGTTGCCGCTGCCCTTGCTGCCGCCCTCGCTGCACCCGGTCAGCACGAGTGCGCCGGCCGCGAGCACCGAGATTGCCGCGTATACGTGGCGTCCGCCCCTACTCATCACTCAGTTTCCACCCATCTGTGTGTCACCAGTGCGAAGGAAGTGCCAACCAGTGGTTCAGCGCGCCGTCTTGGGGTCGAAGGCGTCCCTGACCGAGTCCCCGAGCAGGTTGAACGCCACGATGAAGATGATCATCGAGATGCCGGGGAAGAACATGTAGGTGATGTCGTTCTGCATCACTAGTTCGGTGGACGCCTTGGAGAACATCTGTCCCCAGTCCGGCGTCGGTTCGACGATGCCCACGCCGAGGAAGGACAGACCGGCCTCGGCGGTCACGAAGTTGGGGAGCATGTACGTGCCCTGCACGAGGATCGGCGTGACCACGTTCGGCAGGATCTCCTTGCGGATGATCCGCCACGGTGGGGCCCCGCTGACCTTGGCCGCCTCGATGAACTCCCGTTCTCGCAGGGCGAGTGTGGTGCCTCTGAGGATCCGCCCGAGACTCATCCAGCCGAGGAACCACATCACGAGGATGAGGGCGACCACCCGGACGTAGACCGGGGTCTCGTCGCGCGGGCTGACGAACAGTGAGACCACGACCGGCATGCTGGCGATGAAGAACAGCTGCGACGGGAAGGCCAGCAGGAAGTCGATGACCCGGCTGATCCAGTAGTCCGTCCGACCGCCGAGGTAGCCGGCCGTGACACCGAGCAGGATGCCGGTGAGCACGGTCGCGATCGTGACCGCGACCGAGATCCCGAGCGAAGTCCGGATGCCGTAGAGGAGTTTGGTGAAGACGTCGTACCCGTTGCCGGGTTCGAGGCCGAACCAGAACTCGCCGCTGATCCCGCCGTTGGGCTGCACCGGCACGCCCGCGCTGTCGAACAGCTCGGGGCGCTCGTCGGCGTACACGGTGTACGGGTCCTTGCCGTACAACCACGAGATCACCGGGGCGAGCAGGCCGATCAGGAAGAAGAAGATGACGACGTACGCCGAGATCACCCCGGTGCGGTCCCGCTTGAAACGGATCCACATCAGCTGGCCGGGGGAACGCCCGATCAGCTGCTCGTCCTCGGTCTTCACGTCCGGTTGTGGTGCACCGTCCGCGATGACCGAGGTCCCGCCACCCTCAATGCCGATACCACTTGTCACGTTTCGCCCGTTTCGCTGGTATGGGTATGCCAAAGCGAGGCGTGCGGAACTCCGCAGCCG
The DNA here is from genome assembly GCF_041051905.1 of Streptomyces sp. R11. Lineage (NCBI taxonomy): Bacteria > Bacillati > Actinomycetota > Actinomycetes > Kitasatosporales > Streptomycetaceae > Streptomyces > Streptomyces sp. R11. The sequence continues at coordinate 5,929,773 of NZ_CP163432.1, read as the reverse complement.
GACGCGCGTAGGAGGTGTGCGCCTCTTCCTCCGACACCCCTGACGGAGGATCAGGCAACCCCCTGTAGCTCGTGAGTCGGCACTGTCCCCACAGTGCGAGACCCATTGACCCGAGCGCTGCGGCTAACTATCTGCCATGAGCCAACTACCGACCACCGTCTTTAAATCTCAATTCAGTCACAGCTGACGTGAAGACCTTCCAAAATCCGGACAAAGTGCTGGGTCGAAGAACGTCGCGAAACGGACGTGTTACATGGGTATCGGGCGAGGATCTCCGCATTTCGGACAGGAGGGCGATTCTCGGCCATCGGAAAACGAGTTGCAAAAAGCCCCGGCTCCCCCATGACGGGGGAGCCGGGGCTCAGGCGTCCGGTACTCAGCCGTGCTTGGCGCGGCTCGCGGCGCGGGCACGCTCGCGGGCGTCCAGGTTCACCTTGCGGATACGAACGGCCTCCGGCGTCACCTCGACGCACTCGTCGTCGCGGCAGAACTCCAGGGACTGCTCCAGGGAGAGCTTGCGGGGCGGCACGATCGCCTCGAACGAGTCGGCCGAGGAGGACCGCATGTTCGTGAGCTTCTTCTCCTTGGTGATGTTCACGTCCATGTCGTCGGAGCGCGAGTTCTCGCCGACGATCATGCCCTCGTACACCTCGGTGCCGGGGTCGGTGAACAGCACGCCGCGCTCCTGGAGGTTCGTCATCGCGAACGCGGTGACGGCACCGGCGCGGTCGGCGACCAGCGAGCCGTTGTTGCGGGTCTGCAGGGCGCCGAACCAGGGCTCGAAGCCCTCGTGGATGGAGTGTCCGATGCCGGTGCCACGGGTCTGGGTCAGGAACTCGGTCCGGAACCCGATGAGACCGCGCGAGGGCACCACGAACTCCATGCGCACCCAGCCCGAGCCGTGGTTGGACATGTTGTCCATACGGCCCTTGCGGACGCCCATGAGCTGCGTGACCGCGCCCATGTGCTCCTCGGGGACGTCGATCGTCATGCGCTCGACGGGCTCGTAGACCTTGCCGTCGACGTCCTTGGTCACGACCTGCGGCTTGCCGATGGTCAGCTCGAAGCCCTCGCGGCGCATCTGCTCGACCAGGATGGCGAGCGCGAGCTCACCACGGCCCTGGACCTCCCAGGCATCCGGGCGCTCGGTGTCGATGACACGGAGCGAGACGTTACCGATCAGCTCGCGGTCCAGGCGGTCCTTGACCTGACGGGCGGTGACCTTGCGGTCCTTGACGGCCGCCTTGTTGTCGGCGCCCTTGCCGGTGCCGCCACGGCCGACCAGCGGCGAGGTGTTGGTCCCGATGGTCATGGAGATCGCGGGCTCGTCGACCGTGATCAGCGGGAGCGGGATCGGGTTCTCGGGGTCGGCGAGGGTCTCGCCGATCATGATGTCCGCGATACCGGCGACGGCGCAGATGTCACCGGGGCCCGCCACCTCGGCGGGCTTGCGGGTGAGCGCCTCGGTCATCAGCAGCTCGGTGATGCGGACGTTGGACATGCTGCCGTCGCGCTTGATCCACGTGACGGTCTGGCCCTTGCGCAGCTCGCCCTGCTCGACGCGGAGGAGCGCGATACGGCCGAGGAAGTTGTCCGCGTCCAGGTTGGTGACGTGCGCCTGGAGCGGGGCTTCCTCGTCGTAGGTCGGGGCCGGGATGTGCTGCAGGATGGTGGAGAAGAACGGCTCCAGGCTGGTGGAGTCGGCCGGGACCGTGCCGTTCTCCGGCTTGGTCAGCGAGGCGATGCCGTCACGACCGCAGGCGTAGACGATCGGGAACTCGATCTGCTCCTCGTCGGCGTCCAGGTCGAGGAAGAGGTCGTACGTCTCGTTGACGACCTCGTCGATCCGGGAGTCCGGGCGGTCCGTCTTGTTGATGCACAGGATGACGGGCAGGCGCTGCTGCAGCGCCTTGCGCAGCACGAAGCGGGTCTGCGGCAGCGGGCCCTCGGAGGCGTCGACGAGCAGGACGACACCGTCGACCATCGACAGACCGCGCTCGACCTCGCCACCGAAGTCGGCGTGGCCGGGGGTGTCGATGATGTTGATGGTGATGACGTCCCCCCCGTCCTTCGGGTGGTACTTCACCGCCGTGTTCTTGGCCAGGATCGTGATGCCCTTCTCACGCTCCAGGTCGTTCGAGTCCATCATGCGGTCGTCGACGCCTTCGAGCTGGTGCGCGGCGAAGGCGCCGGCCTGCTTCAGCATGCCGTCGACGATGGTGGTCTTGCCGTGGTCGACGTGGGCGACGATGGCGACGTTGCGGATGTCGTGGCGCGTGGCCATATTGCGGCGTACTCCCGGAGTGGTGAGGACGGCTCTCGCGTACGTCTGTGTTACGCGGGCCCTGCCGGGCTGGACACGCCACGGCCTCACCCCATGGTACGGGGCCGCTGCCGCTGAGGCTCGCCGGGATACGTCGGTGCAGGTGGGGGGCTGTTTGGACCCCGCTGAAACGCCAAACGCCGGCCCGGGCACTCAGCCCGTCCGGCGTTTGAGGACGAGGCCCGTTCAGGGCCGGCAGCGGGGGTCCGGGGGCGGCAGCCCCGGGGACGGGACGGGTAGGGGCGGCGGGGGCGAGAAACCTCAGTTGGACGACCCGCTCGGCCCCGGGTGGGCGCCCTTCTTCAGGAAGCCCATGTCCTGGTACACCGGCGTCCCGAAGCCGAAGGCGCCCGCGTTGACGACACTCGTCCGCGCCGCCGTCAGCTGAGGCCGCTGGAAGAGCGGCAGCGACCCCGCCGCCGCCCAGATCCGCGAGTCGGCCTTGCGGATCAGCGCCCGCGCCTCGGACTCGTCGAGCGTGGCGATCGCCTGGTCGAAGAGCTGGTCGACCTGGTCGGTCCCCACCCGCGTGTAGTTCTGCTCGACGTTCAGCGAGCCGTCGGCCGCCGGTACCGGCTTGGCGTAGATCGGCCGGGCGTCGGTCGCCGGGTAGGCGGAGGCGGGCCAGGAGTAGAGGGCGAGATCGAACTGGCCGGACGCGATGTGGTCCTTGAAGTAGCTCTCGTCCGAGACCTTGACGATGTCGGTGCGAATGCCTACCCGCTCCAGCATCACCCCGATCCGGTCCGCCACCGTACGCAGCGTCTGCGACCCCTCCCCCGAGGGCACCACGAACCGCAGCGCCAGCGGCTCGCCGTCCTTGGCCAGCGGCCGGGCCGCGGCGCCCGCCGGTGCGGCGGTGCCGCGCGGGGCGTACGCGCCGGGCGCACCGCCCTGCTGCAGCTGCTTGTTGCCGTACTGCTTGCCGTCCTGGGCGAGATGCCGCGAGCCTTCCTCGCCGTCGCCCTTCCCGGTGTGTCGCTCGTCCCCGCCCGCCTTGTTGTCCTCCCCGACGATGTACGTCCCGTCGTCCTCGGACTCCGAATCCGACTTCGCCTTGGACTTGGACTCGTCGCCGGAGTCGGAGTCGGACTTGGCCTTGGACTTCTCCCCGGAGTCGGACTTGGACTTGTCCCCGGAGCCCGCCTCCTTCTCGCCCTTCTCGCCCTTCTCGCTCTTGTCGCCCTTCTCGCTCTTGTCCGCCTTCTTCCCTTCGCTCCCCGCAGCGCCCTCCCCGTCCCCCTTCTTCTTCTCCTTGACCGGCCCTCCCGGCACCCACCCCGCGTCCGCGAGCAGCGCCTGCGCCTCCGCTGTGTCCTGGTCGCCGATCGCCCCGCTGTTGTCGGCGTACGCGGCCTGGCCGGACAGGGCAAGGTGGCTGCCGACCGGCTCGGTGGGCAGGCCGAGCGGGGCCAGGACCAGCTTCGCCAGTTCCTTGCGGTCGATGGCGCGGGCCACGGCACGCCGCACCCGCTCGTCGGCGAGCAGACTGTCGCCGCCGTTGAGCGCGAGCTGCGTGTACGCCGGCTCCAGGGACTTGCGTACCTCGAAGCCCCGGAACGTCGCCTGGTCCCGGCGCTGCTCGAGGGTCAGCCTGGCGCCCGGCTCCGGGCCCATCAGCGGCGTACCGGAAGCACCGGCGGAGCCATGGGCGGAGGCACTGGCGGTCGCGGACCGAGGCGGCGCGGCGAGCGCGATGCGCCGGGCCGCAGCGGTGTCGATCTCGGCCAGGTCCAGCTGTCCCGCGGCCAGCGCGGCGGCCCGCTGGTCGCGCGGCACGGCGCGCAGGACGATCTCGTTCAGCTTGGCGCGCTGCCCCCACCAGCGGGGATTGCGGGTGAGCTCGACCTCGTCGCCCTTGCGGTCGATCTTCTTCACCGTGAACGGCCCCGCGGTGACCTTGAGCTTGCGCCGGGCCCCGTCGTTGAACGCGTCCGGCGTGCCCATGACCTCCTTCGGGTACAGCGGCGAGAACAACGACTGCCAGTCCGCGTACGGCCGCTCGAAGGTGACCCGCACCTCCAGGTCGTTGGCGCCGCGCTCGATCCTCTCGATGCGGTCGTAGCCGGCGTTGCGGGCGGTCCAGTAGGCACTGTCCTTGCCGGACAGGGCCCGCCACTGGGCGGCGAAGTCGGCGGCGCCGATCTCCCGGCCGTCGCTCCAGACGGCCTGCTGGTTGAGCTTGTACAGGACGACCTGCTTGGGCTCGGTCTCGACGACCTTGGCGGACTCCAGATAGTCCGGATTGCGCTCCGGCCGCCCGTTCCGGTCGAGCCGGAACATCGACGGCAGGGTGGCCTGCGCGATCCGCGTCGTGGTGGCGTCGGCGTCCGACTGGAAGGTGTTCAGCGTCTCGGGTACGGCGTCCACGGCCCACCGCAGTGTGCCGCCGTCGGCGATCCGGTCCCGGGCGGCCGGGGCGATGTCCTGCCCGGCCAACGGCTTGCCGGCGGGGTCCGGGTCGCTGCAACCGGCGAGCGCGGGCAGGCCGAGCACACCGGCGGTCAGGAAGGCCACCGAGCGCAAGACCGCGTTGCGGCCAGGCCTGGGTCCGAAGCCGTCGTGGGACATCTGAGGTACCTCCGGGGAGCCGCTCCCGCCGGTGACATTAAGTGCGTTCTGATCACGTTTGGCGGTATTTTGGAGCTGATCAGATCTAAGGCACCCCACTGAAGAGGAAAGGGTTCGCCAGGCGGAGACGACACGGCGGCCAGGGCGTGCAAGGCCACCCGTGCGGAGTAATGCACTTCCGTACGGCGCAATCACGCTCCCCGCGCTTTTTCGGCTCTCCGGCGTGCACAGAGCGCGTGCGGGCGTGCAATGGAGGCGCGCAATCCGCCAATCGCTGCACATCCCTTCACAGCGATAGGTGTGACGCGCAACACTCGCAGGCGCATGAACGTCACCACCCAGGGCCGAAGAGCCCACGGAAGTGAGGTCACGTCATGTCCGTGCAAGACGAACTGACAGCGGTCCAGCGCTGCCTCGACGACCTGTCCCGGTCCGTGGGCAGGCTGGAGAAACAGCTGGGCACCGGCGGGCTGGAGATGCGTCGCGTCCGCGCCGACGCCAACCATCTGCGCGAGAGCGTCGCGCTGCTGCGGGACGCGGCCGCGACGCCCGCCACGCAGCGCAAACCGGAGCTCGTCACCATCCCCGACACGCCGTACGACGACTCTCTGTGGATCGACACGGATGACGAGGGTCTCGGCGCCCGGGACCGCCGCGCCCCCTGATCCCACCCCCTGACCCGACCGGAGTCATGCATTGGCCACTGGTACGGAACCCCATCTGAACAGCGGCGGCGTACGAACCGGTACGCGCGCCGCGATCACCGCCCCGCACCTGCGGACCGACCGCTGGTGGCTGGCCCCGGCCGCCACCGCGGCCGGTCTGCTGGCGTTCATCGTGTACTCGACCTGGCGGGCCTTCGCGAACGCGGACTACTACGCCGCGCCCTACGTCTCCCCGTTCTACTCGCCCTGTCTGGCGGAGAACTGCGAGCCCATGCGCGCCGGGCCGAACTGGGACCTCTTCGGGAGCTGGTGGGGCATCTCCCCCGCGATCATCATCCTGATCTTCCCGCTCGGCTTCCGCCTGACCTGCTACTACTACCGCAAGGCCTACTACCGCGGCTTCTGGATGTCGCCCCCGGCCTGCGCGGTGGCGGAGCCGCACAAGAAGTACTCCGGTGAGACCCGCTTCCCGCTGATCCTGCAGAACATCCACCGGTACTTCTTCTACGCCGCGCTCCTGGTCGCCGGGATCCTGACGTACGACACGGTGCTCGCCTTCCGCGACGAGAACTACGAGTGGGGCCACATGGGCCTCGGCACCCTCGTCTTCCTCGCCAACATCGTGCTCATCTGGGCGTACACCCTGTCCTGTCACTCCTGCCGGCACATCGTCGGCGGCAAGCTCAAGCACTTCTCCAAACACCCCGTGCGCTACCGCATGTGGCAGTGGATCGGGAAGCTCAACGCCCGGCACATGCAGCTGGCGTGGGCGTCGCTGCTGAGCGTGGCGCTCGCCGACTTCTACGTCTATCTCGTCGCGTCCGGGGTCTTCGACGATCCGCGCTTCTTCTAGATTGAGTGGGGACTGAACAGATGTCCGTGGTCGAACGGCAGGAGTGGGACGTCGTCGTGGTCGGTGCCGGGGGCGCGGGCCTGCGTGCGGCGATCGAGGCACGTGAGCGAGGCGCCCGTACCGCCGTGATCTGCAAGTCGCTGTTCGGCAAGGCGCACACCGTGATGGCCGAGGGCGGCATCGCGGCGGCCATGGCCAACGCCAACGAGCACGACAACTGGCAGGTCCACTTCCGCGACACCATGCGCGGCGGCAAGTTCCTCAACCAGTGGCGGATGGCCGAGCTGCACGCGCAGGAGGCGCCGGAGCGGGTGTGGGAGCTGGAGACCTGGGGCGCGCTCTTCGACCGTACGAAGGACGGCCGTATCTCCCAGCGCAACTTCGGCGGCCATGAGTACCCGCGCCTCGCGCACGTCGGCGACCGCACCGGACTGGAACTGATCCGCACGCTGCAACAGAAGATCGTGTCGTTGCAGCAGGAGGACAAGAAGGAGACCGGGGACTACGAGTCCCGGCTCAAGGTCTACCAGGAGTGCACGGTCACCCGGATCCTGAAGGACGGCTCCCGGGTCTCCGGGGTCTTCGCCTACGACCGCGAGACGGGCCGCTTCTTCGTCCTGGACGCCCCCGCCGTCGTCGTCGCGACGGGCGGCATCGGCAAGTCCTTCAAGGTGACGTCGAACTCCTGGGAGTACACCGGCGACGGCCACGCGCTGGCGCTGCTGGCGGGCGCGCCGCTGCTCAACATGGAGTTCGTGCAGTTCCACCCGACGGGCATGGTCTGGCCGCCGTCGGTGAAGGGCATCCTGGTCACGGAGTCGGTGCGCGGCGACGGAGGGGTGCTGCGCAACTCCGAGGGCAAGCGGTTCATGTTCGACTACATCCCCGACGTCTTCAAGGAGAAGTACGCCCAGTCGGAGGAGGAGGGCGACCGCTGGTACGAGGACCCGGACAACAACCGGCGACCTCCTGAGCTGCTGCCTCGCGACGAGGTGGCGCGGGCGATCAACTCCGAGGTGAAGGCGGGGCGGGGCTCCCCGCACGGCGGGGTCTTCCTGGACGTGTCCACCCGTATGCCGGCGGAGGTCATCCGCCGTCGCCTTCCCTCCATGTACCACCAGTTCAAGGAGCTGGCGGACGTGGACATCACCGCGGAGGCGATGGAGGTCGGGCCGACCTGCCACTACGTCATGGGCGGTATCGCGGTCGAGTCGGACACGGCGGCGGCGCGCGGGGTACCGGGGCTGTTCGCGGCGGGTGAGGTGGCCGGCGGCATGCACGGTTCGAACCGGCTCGGCGGCAACTCGCTGTCCGACCTGCTGGTGTTCGGCCGCCGGGCCGGCTGGCACGCCGCCGAGTACGCGGCGGCGCAGGCCTTCGAACGCCCCGAGGTCAGCGACCTCCAGGTGGACACGGCGGCCGCGGAGGCGCTGCGGCCGTTCTCGGCGGAGGGACCGACCGGGGGCGCGGACGACGGGCGCCCGCCGGAGAACCCGTACACCCTCCACCAGGAACTCCAGCAGACCATGAACGACCTCGTCGGGATCATCCGCCGCGAGGCCGAGATGGAGCAGGCGCTGGAGAAGCTGGCGGACCTGCGCGTACGGGCCCGCCGGGCCGGTGTCGAGGGTCACCGCCAGTTCAACCCCGGCTGGCACCTCGCCCTGGACCTGCGCAACATGCTGCTGGTCAGCGAGTGCGTGGCGCGGGCGGCACTGGAGCGCACGGAGTCGCGCGGCGGGCACACCCGCGAGGACCATCCGACGATGGACCGCAAGTGGCGCAACATCAACCTGCTGTGCCAACTGGCCGATCCGACGGGCGGCTTGGCCGCCACCGACCCGGAACGCGGCCAGATCAACCTGCTGCGGGAGACCACCGACCCCGTCCGATCGGACCTGCTGGCTCTCTTCGACAAGGAAGAGCTGGTCAAGTACCTCGCCGAGGAGGAGCTCTACCAGTGAGCAGCTACGAGGCCCGCTTCAAGGTGTGGCGCGGCGATGTGCAGGGCGGCGGCCTGGAGGACTTCGAGGTCGAGGTGAACGACGGCGAGGTGGTCCTGGACATCATCCACCGCCTCCAGGCCACCCAGGCCCCCGATCTCGCCGTCCGCTGGAACTGCAAGGCCGGCAAGTGCGGTTCGTGCTCCGCGGAGATCAACGGTCGGCCGCGGCTGATGTGCATGACGCGGATGTCGGTGTTCACCCGGGAGGAAACGATCACGGTGACGCCGCTGCGGGCGTTCCCGGTGGTGCGGGACCTCGTCACGGACGTCGGCTTCAACTACACCAAGGCGCGCGAGGTTCCGTCCTTCGTTCCGCCCGAGGGTGTGGGCCCCGGCGAGTACCGGATGATGCAGGAGGACGTGGACCGCTCGCAGGAGTTCCGCAAGTGCATCGAGTGCTTCCTGTGCCAGGACACCTGCCATGTCGTCCGCGATCACGAGGAGAACAAGCCGGTGTTCGCGGGCCCGCGGTTCCTGATGCGGGTCGCGGAACTCGACATGCACCCGCTCGACGCGGCCGCGGAGACGGGCCTGGACCGCAAGGCCACGGCCCAGGACGAGCACGGCCTCGGCTACTGCAACATCACCAAGTGCTGCACGGAGGTCTGCCCCGAGGGCATCAAGATCACGGACAATGCGCTGATCCCGCTGAAGGAGCGGGCTGTCGACCGCAAGTACGACCCGTTGGTGTGGCTGGGGTCGAAGATCGGGAGGCGGTCCTCGTAGGGTGCCCGCCCTCGGCTCCGCCGGGAAACTCGCACGTCACTCCACCCCACCCCTGACGCACCCCGGTCGCGCCCCTGCATTCCTGCTCATACGCTCCGAAATGTGACGTCATCTTCGATCCGGGGCCGGGCGCGGCGCGGTGGTTCGCACATATCGGTGCGGGTCGCGCATGCGCTGGTGGGCGGGCTGGTCGGGGTGGTGTGGCTGGTGCTGCCCGGGATGACGGTCGGTGCCGGGGGCCCGGTTGCGGGCGGGACGGACCGGCCGGTCGCCGGTGCGGTGGCTCAAGGGGAGGACGAGGGGACGTCGGGCACGGATCTGGTGGTGCCGATGCTGGCCGTCGTCACCGCGACGGTGCTCGCGGGGTACGGGTTCCTGCGGCGCAGACGGCGGGCGCGGGAGCGTACGACACCCGGTGGGGCGGCGGGTCGGGGCGAGGCCGAGCAGCCGGTCGGGGAGCTCGATGAACGGGCTCGGGCGCTGCTCGTGGCGGCCGACGACTGGGTGCGCGTCGGCTGGGAGGAGCTGGGGTTCGTCGAGGGGCGGTTCGAGCTGGAGGATCTCGCGCACGCCGGGCGCGTCGAGGACGTCGACGAGGTCGGACGGGGCGAACCCTTCGCTCGGGCCCTCCGGGACGCCGAGGCCGAGCTGGCGGTCGCCTTTCGCATGCGGTGGCAGTACGAGGGCGGGGTTCCGCGGGAGGCCGCGGCTCGGCGGCACGCGCTCGCGGGGATCGTCGGGCGGTGTGAGGAGGCGGGGCGGTTGCTGGACGCGCAGGCCGCCGCGCTCGATCAGGAACGGGGGTTGGAGCAGGGCCTGGGCGGAGGGCTGGGGCATGCCCTGGTCGTCGCCGAGGGCCGGTTCCGGGAGCTGACCGGGCGTACCGGGGGTGCCGACGCGGCCCTGCGCGAGCTGGGCGAGCGGTACGCTCCGTCCGCCACGGACGCCGTCGCGGGGCATGTCGAGCAGGCCAAGGACCGGCTGGTGTTCGCGACCACGCGTCTCAACCACGCCCGCCAGGCCGCCGACTCGGGCGACAACGAGCGGGCCGCGAGCCGGCTGCGGGCCGCCGAGGGCGCCATCGCCCAGGCCGCCGTCTTCATCGACGGCGTGGAACGGCTCGCCGAGGACCTCGCCACGGCCGCGGCCACGGTGCCGGCCGCGCTGACCGGCGGCGAGGTGGAGATCGCCGGGGCGCGGGAGTCGCTGACGGGGCCGCGAGACCCGTATCTGGACGTCCCTCCCGGCGAGCTGCGCGCCCGCGTCATGCACGCCGACGTCGTCCTGGCCCTCGTACGAGAACAGCTGACCTCCGGGCCGTACGACCCCCTCGACGTGCTGCGCCGGATCGTGCAGGCCGTCGTGCCCGTCGCCGCGGGGCGGGCCGGGGTGATCGCGGCCGCCGCCCTGCTCTGCGCACGCAGTGCCGTCGCCGACGCGGACGACGTCGTCGCGACGCATCGCGCAGCGGTCGGCAGCGAGGCCCGCACCCACCTGGCGGAGGCCCGGCGACTGCTCACTCCCCCGCTGTCCACCCCTACCGGCCGGACACCGCCGCCATCCCCGGCCGACCTCCTTACGTCCGACACCCTGGCCCAACAGGCCCAAGCCCTCGCCGAACAGGACATCCGCCTCCACGGCAATCCCATCGCGGGCCCCACCGACGACATCACCGGCCTGGCCGGCGCACTCCTGGGCGGCGTCCTCCTCGGCGGGGACCCGGGCACCGCCCCACCGGCAGCCTTCGGCGGTCCACGCACCCGAGGGCGCCGGGGCGACACGGACCGGGCGTGAGCTCGCTCGGCCAGGCCCCTCGCCCCCGCACCCCTCAGAACAGGCTCAGCAACGCCTCCGCCGGATCCGTGAGGCCGTTCTCGCCGTCCGGCAGGGGCAGTTCGAACCAGACCGTCTTGCCGCGCGGTGTGCGGCGGGAGCCCCAGGCGGCGCTGAGGAGGCCGACCAGCTGGAGGCCCCGGCCGCCCTCGTCGGTGTCGCGGGCGCGGCGGCGTCGGGGCTGGACCAGGCCGGAGTCCCAGACCTCGCAGACCAGGGTGCGGTCGAGGAGGAGGCGGAGTCGGATCTCGCCCTCGCCGTAGCGCAGGGCGTTGGTGACCAGTTCGCTGACCAGGAGTTCCGTCGTGTCGACCAGGGGTTCCAGGTCCCAGGACAGGAGCCGGCCGCGGGCGTACTCGCGGGCGCGGCCCACGCTGCGCGGCTCGCGTGGCAGGGTCCAGTCGCCGACCGAGTCGGCCGGCAGCCCCTGGACACGTGCCATCAGCAACGCGATGTCGTCCTCGCCGTGGTGGGTGTCGAGGGTGTTGAGGACGTGGTCGCAGACGTCCTCCAGGGGGCGCGAGGGGTCGGTGAGTGCGCCGACGAAGGCCTGGAGGCCCTCGTCCAGGGGGTGGTCGCGGGACTCCACGAGTCCATCCGTGTAGAGCGCCAGCAGCGCGCCCTCCGGCAGCTCGACCTCCACCTCCTCGAACGGCTCCCCGCCCACACCGAGCGGCATCCCCGGCGGCACGTCCAGCATCAGCGCGTCCTCGCCCGGCTCGACGAGGACCGGCGGCAGATGCCCGGCGTTGGCGAAGGTGCAGCGGCGCGTGACGGAGTCGTAGACCGCGTAGACGCAGGTCGCCAGGTACACCTCGGACAGGTCCGCCTCCCGGGGGCGGCGGGCCGCTCGGGTGGCCTGCTGGACGCCGCCGGGCGCTCCGAGGCCGCGCGCGATCTCGTCCAGCGCCGAGAGCACCTCGGCCGGTTCGAGGTCCAGCAACGCCAGCGTCCGTACGGCGGAGCGCAGTTCACCCATCGCGACGGCGGCACGCAGCCCGCGGCCCATCACGTCGCCCACCACCAACGCCGTGCGGTGCCCGGGGAGTTCGATGACGTCGAACCAGTCGCCGCCCACCTCGCTGGGCCGGTCGGCGGACGAGTTGCCCGGCAGGTAGCGGCACGCGATGTCCAGGCCGGAGGCGACCGGGTCGCCCGGCGGGAGCAGGGACCGTTGCAGTATCAGCGCCCGCTCGTGCTCGCGCCGGTACAGGCGTGCGTTGTCGATGCACACGGCGGCACGCGCCGCCAGCTCGACCGCCAGATCGCGGTCCCGGTCGCCGAACGGCTCACTGCCCTTCGTACGGGCGAACTGCGCCAGTCCTACGACCGTGTCGTGGGCGACCATCGGCACCGCGAGCGTGGACTGCACGAGGCCGCCCTCCTCACCGGGCACGTACTGCGGCCGGGCGGTGCGCAGGGCGTCCGCGCAGGGCGAGTTGAAGGGGTAGTGGTGGACGGCGCCGACCGCGACGGGGGTGCCGCCACCGACGAAGGGCGCGTCGGAGACCGCGCTGGCGAAGGCGACCCGGCGCAGCTCAGCGCTGCCGTCGGCGAGGCCGGGCGGGGTCTCGTCGCCGGCCAGCAGGCCCTGGTAGAGGTCGACGGTGGCCAGGTCGCAGAAGCCGGGGACCACGACGTCGAGGAGTTCGCGGGCCGTCGTCTCCAGGTCGAGGGAGTTGCCTATGCGGGCACCGGCCTCGTTCAGAAGGGCCAGGTTCCGCCGGGCGGCGGCGGCCTCGCGGGCGGCGGCGCGGCGGGCGGTGATGTCGGTTCCGAGCCAGGCGATGCCGATGGGGCGCCCGCTGCCGCTGCGCACACGGTAGAGATTGACGGACCAGTGGCGGCGCTCGTCCGAACCGGGCAGAAAGCCGGTGACGTGCATGTCCGTGATGGAGTCGCCGCTCTCCAGGACTCGGCGCAGGGTCGCCGAGACACGTTCGGCCTCCGGCCGCGGCAGATAGTCGTGGACGCCGTTGCCGCGATGGTCGTCGGGCGTGCCGCCGAACAGGGAGGCGAACCGCTGGTTGGCGCGGCGCACCCGCAGGTCGGGGTCGATCAGCAGGAAGCCGAACGGAGATTGACCGAATATCGCCTGCGAGGCGGCGAGGTCGGTCTCCATCCGACGCAGGGTGCGGACATCGACGACGATGCAGACGGCGGCCTTCTCACCGTCCTCGGTCCGCGTCGGCATGACGTACACCTCGGCGAGGCCGTCCTGACCGGGCCGGTCCTCGGCGTCCTGCGGCATCCGGAAGGGGACCACGCCGGTCCACTCCCGTCCGTCCAGGATCTCGGCCATCTTGCGCTGGCCCTGCTCGCGCAGGTCGGGGTCGATGAACGCCTCGATGGGATCCATGCCGACGGCCCGCTCGGCCGGTATGCCGAAGAGCTGCTCGGCGCGCAGGCTCCACTGGTCGACCAGGCCGTCGGGGCCGATGGAGAAGGACGCGACCTTGATGTAGTCGTAGATCGAGCCGGGCGGGCTGCTCTGCCAGACGGGGTCACCGGGGCGGGCCTCGTCGGAGGCGAACGTGTCGCGAGATGCCTGTGTGTCCGGCGAGGCTTGCGAGCCCTGTGTGTCGCGGGAGACGCCTGTCCTGTGGGAGGCCCGTGTGTCGTGGGCCCCCTCTCCCGCGGCCTTAGCCCTCGCGCCGTCCGACGGGTCGTCGGACCCCGAGGCCCTCGCTGGTATCTCGCTCACGCGAACCGTCCCCTCCAGCTCACCGCGCCCGGCACCGGTCACCGGGTGGCGGCTGCCCGCAGTATCCAGCACTACGGCCCCGCACAACACGGTGTTCACGATCACAGCACGTTCCCGATGGTTTTCGGTCCCGGCAGCGGAAACACTTCCAGTCTTCTAACCAGCGGACACGCAGTCGAATCACGCATCGCGACAACTGCCACTGGCCTGAACCATTCGTTCGAAAGGCAGGGGTGCGCATACCCGAGGGAGCCGGGGGGTCACTTCGGTACCGCGAGCTCGAACCACACCGTCTTGCCCGTGTTCCGGCCGGGTCGGGTTCCCCATCGGCGCGAGGAGTGCGCCACGAGCTGAAGTCCGCGGCCGCTCTCGTCCTCGAGGTCGGCGACCCGTTCGCGGGGCGGGTCCGGAAGAGGGTCGGAGACCTCGACCCTGAGGACCCCGTCGAGGCCGGAGGGGCGCACCAGGCGTACGCCGATGGGGCCGGTGGCGTGCCGCAGGGAATTGGTGACCAGCTCGCTGACCAGCAGCGACGTGACGTCGGCGAGGCTGTCCAGGCGCCACTCGCGCAGTCGGCCGCGTACGGCGGCGCGGGCCGCGCGGACGGCACCCGCCTCCGCGGGGAAGGTCCACTCGGCGCAGTCGCCATCGGAGTCGATCACGCCGATCACATCCCGGGCCAGCGAGCTCACCCATGTCCGGTTTCATAGGTTTGATTGGCACATACCCGATATTCACAGGGCAGTACCGTGCGAGCGGGTAGGCCGTCGGGGAGTTCCCAACGCCGCTCAACGGCGTTCGTGATCCGGCCTGTCAGCCTGTCAGGTCCGTTTCGGGACCTCGGGTCGGCCGCTCGGCCGGTGACTCAGACCTGCGGCTCGCACGCCCCGTCGTCCAGCCGTCCCGCGACCTCCCGGACCGCCGGCACGTCCTGGTCCAGCCAGTCCACGTCCCAGAGTTCCGCCGCGCCCAGCCAGCGCAGCGCGTCATGATCCTCGAGGGGCTCGGGGTCCCCGGAGCCGGGGAGCAGGCGGGCGGTCCACACATGCAGGACGTAGGGGGGTTTCAGGGGCCATGCCCCCGGCACCCGCTCGAGCACCTCGGCGGCCACGCCGAGTTCCTCCCGCAGCTCGCGCACGAGCGCCGCCTCGGGCGCTTCGCCGGGCTCGACCTTGCCGCCGGGCAACTCCCAGCGCCCGGCCAGTTCCTCGGGCGCACTGCGGCGCGCGGCGAGCAGACGTCCCGCCTCCAGCAATGCGGCGCCGACCACGATCCGTTCCGTCATGCGCCGGAGCCTACGGGAGCGCAGAAGCAGTTCAGTGGTCCCCGCTGTCGCCGTTCTGAGCGATGCGCTCGACCCAATACAGCTGTTTGTGCCCCCGACTGTCGAGGCTGTCCGCGATCTTCTGGGCTTCCGCCCGCGTTGCGTACCGGCCCACGCGGTAGCGATTGCCGTTGTCGTCCTGCCGAACCACGAGCCAAGGAAGAGTGATCGTGCTGTCGTTCATCGCGCTCCACTGCTCCTTCCCGCCCACGACCGCCCGAGTCCCGCTCGCGGCCTGTGCCGTGCCCCGCCCGCTAAGGAAACCGCAATCCGCATATGCCCGAGCCTACGCCTAACCTTTACGCAGCGAATACGCCTTTTCACAAAGAGGTACGCAACCAGCCAAGTCGCAGGGGGCGCACGGCATCGAATGCGCCGTGCGGAGACGTCGATGCATCCGGTCGCGGGCATGCTGCACACGCCCGCGACGACCTGCGTAAACGGCCAGATTGCAACGGCGGGTGATGGGGTGGGAGTTGAGGCTTTGCCGGGGGCAACTGCCGTGGAGGTGTGCGCTACTTCACGAACATGTGCGCTACTTCACCGGTAGGTGATAAGCGACGCGGTAGCGGTCCGCCGGAATGACCACGTCCGCCGTTTCCACCGGACGGCCGGACGCGTAGTAGGTGCGCTGGATGACCACGACGACATGACCGGGGACGCCGCCCAGCGTCAGCAGCTCCTCCGCGAGGCCGGGGCGGGCGCCCACCTCCTCCGTCACGTTGTCCACGACGACGTCGATGGCCGCCATGCGCTCGACGACGCCCATGCCGCCGAGCGGGCCCTCCTCGGGCAGCATCACGGGCGTACGGCCGGTGACGGCGAGCGGCTCCCAGGAGGTGGAGAGCATCATCGCCTCACCGGCGTCCCGGAAGAGATACCTCGTGCACATCACACGGTCGCCGGGGCGGATGCCGAGGCGCTCGGCGACGGCGACGCTGGCCTCGGCCTGGGCGCTGCTGGACTCCCAGGTGCCGCGCGTCTCGCCGTCGGCCTGCTCCTGGCGGAAGGGCGTGGCGCCGGTCGGCGGACGGAAGCCGGAGCGGGAGATCCGGCGGGGCACGGGACGCTCGCGGACGTACGTCCCGGAACCGGAGCGGCCCTCGACCAGCCCCTCGGCCATCAGCACCTTGCGCGCCTCGAGGGCGACGGTGTCCGAGACCCCGTACTCCTCACGGATCCGGGCCTGGGACGGAAGCCGGGTGTGCGGTGGCAGCGAACCGTCGACGATCTTCTTGCGGAGATCACCCGCGACGCGCAGGTACGCCGGCTGCTCACCGAAAGTCACTGGCCGCTCCCATCAGGTTGTACAGACAGCAACAGCGTGGCAACCGTGGGTTGTCCCGTGCAAGCAAAGGCCAGAGAATCACTCGATGTGATGACTTGTGCCCGGGGTGGGCTTTACCCAGGCAGTTTCTTTCCGTATAGGGCGCTCTCACACATCGAGGCGGCCCCCACTCCCGCCCTCGCCGCCGCTGTCGGAGTCGTCCTCGTACGTCGGCACGGTCGTGTCCAGGCCCAGAGCCTTGCGCGCGGTGACGGTCGTGGCGCCGTCGACAAAGCCGTACGCCTTTTCGTAGTGGGCGTAGAACGTGTCCGCGTCGTCGGCCGCCGCCGCCTTGCCCCATTCCTTGCGGGAGTCCCCCATCTCCGCGAGGAACTCGGTGACGGGCGCCTTGGCGTCCTCCGGCCAGGGTTGCGTGCGCAGCTTCTCGATCTGCTCGCCGAGGACGCGGTGGACGTCCTTCGCCCATGCCCGGTTCGCCGCCAGGTCCTCCTCGGGGTAGGCCTCGGGCTCCTCGTACAGGACGTTGTCGATGATGTTGGACGCCGACAGGAACCTCACCTGGTACCCGTCGAGGGTCATGTAGTCGCGGCGCAGCGACTCGGCGAGGGGCTTGCCGTCCGTGCTGCCGAACATGCAGGTGATGGCACGGTCTCCGAAGCGCCAGCTCTGCCGGGTCGGCACGAGGTAGTACACGTCCACGCCGTCCGGGACGGCCCAGGCGTCCAAGGCGTAGAGGCCCGCGTGCTCGTAGCACTTGTCGTCCGCGATATCCGCGAGCTCGTCGTCGCCGGGGAAGGAGCCGTCCGGCACCTTCACGACGGCCACGACCTCGGCGTCGTGCTGATCGTCGCAGGGCACTTCGTCGACGTCGTAGGTCTCGCCCTCCAGGCTGCCGGTCGAGGAGTTGAAGCAGTCACCCCTGGCGAGCGCGAAAGCGGTGCCCTCGCCGCTCGCGGCGCCCTTGAAGCCGTCCCAGAAGTTGGAGGCGGCGCCCGTGGACACCAGCAGCGACCACAGCACGAGCCCGACGCAGGACAGCACGGAACCGGCGACCGCCATGCCCTTGCCGCGCTCGCCGCTCTGCCTGATCTGCACCAGCGCGATCAGCCCCAGCACCAGTCCCACAGCCGGCAGGAAGCAGAGGATGCCGAGGACGAGGGCACCGATGGCCACGCCGTTGACAGGCACGGAGCGGCCGTACGTGCCGTAGGGGTGGTACGGGTACGGCCCCTGGGCAGCGGGTGGTCCGTAGGGGTACGGCGGCGGGTACTGGCCCTGCGCGTACGGCCCTTGGGGCTGCCCGGGGGACCCCTGTGGCTGGTGGGGTCCGGGAGGCGGAGGTGTGGACACGAGTACCGTGCTCCTGCGTTCGGGCGGCGGTGCCGGGTGGTGGGAACTGGCGTACGACTGGGCGAATCGTAAGCGTGGGGTGCGGCGATGGGGGACGTGGTGCGGGTCACGAATGCGACGGTTCGGGCGGTCAACGGGCTGACGGCTCGGTGGGCGTCGGCTTCCGAGGGCGGCACGGTGTTCTCGGCTGCGGGTGTGTGGCCGCTCCTCGCCTTCCTGGCGGACGGGGCGGGCGGCCCGGCGCGGGAGGAGCTGGCCGACGCGGTGGGGTTGCCGGCGGACGAAGCCGCGGGCGCGGCGCGGGAGTTGCTGGACGCGATGGGCGCGATGCGGGGGCTGGACTCGGCGCTCGGGTTGTGGACCAAGCGGACGCTGGAGCTGCGGGAGCGGTGGGAGGCGGGGCTTCCCGCGCAGGCGCACGGGGTGCTTACGGGGAATGCGGAGGCCGACAGGGCGGCGCTGGACGCGTGGGCGGTGAAGCGGACGGGTGGGTTGATCGACGGGATGCCGGTGCTGCTGGACCGGGACACCGAAATGGTGTTGGCGAGTGCGCTGGCGTTGCGTACGGAGTGGCTGCGGCGCTTCAGGGACTGGCCGACGGCGCCGGAGGCCGGCCCCTGGAGCGACCGCACACTGCTGGGCCTGCACCGCAGGAGCACACTGCTGGACCGGGTCGGGGTCGCCGACACGCCGGCGGGCCATGTCACCGAACTGAAGGTCCTGGGCGACAACGCGATCGACGTCCATCTGCTGCTCGGCGAGGAGGGGATGACGGCCGGGGAGGTGCTGGGGGCAGGGGTGGACATCCTGCAGCGCAGGTACGCGGTGGTGCCGGGGTCCCGACTGCCCTACGGGCAAGTGGGGCCGGGACTGTCGGTCGTGAAGCAGCGGAACACCCGACCCGTACCGCCGACGCTGGAGGTGGAGACGGTGGCGTTCGACATGGACGCGTACCACGATCTGTTCGAGCTGCACCGGGTGTTCGGCCTGGCGATGGCCATGGACACGAACAGTGGTCACTTTCCCGGCATCAGCGACTTTCCCCTGGCCATCGGGTCGGCCCGGCAGTCCACGATGGCGAGGTTCGGCGAGCTGGGCTTCCGCGCGGCCGCGGTGACGGCCTTCGCCGGCGTCGCAGGCGGCGCCCCGCCCCCTGTCCGCTGGGTGACCACCACCGTCAAGGCCGTCTACGACCGCCCCTTCGGCTTCCTCGCCCTGCACCGTCACTCACGGCTCGTCCTCGCGGCCGGCTGGGTCACGGACCCGGAGCCGTACCGCGAGGACGAGGAGGACTACTGATCCGCAATCAGAACTGCAGCGCCCAGGCGTCGATCCGCCCGGTGTCGTAGTTCGCGTTGTCGCTCACGCGCAGCTTCCACGTGCCGGCCGCTGCTTCCGAGGAGGCGTTCACCGAGTACGTGGTGTTGATGTTGTCCGAACTGCCGCCCGTGCCGTACGACTTCAGCGTGTACGCCGTGCCGTCGGGGGCGATCAGCTGGACCTGGAGGTCGCCGATGTACGTGTGGACGATGTGCACCTCGACGGGCAGGGCCGCGGGCGCGTTGCCCGAGACGCCGGAGACGGTCACCGGGGACTCGACCGTGGCGTTGTCGGCGATGGCGTAGTCACCGGTGTTCTCGAAGCGCGGGCCGGGCGGGGTGGTCGTACCGCCGCCGACGTACAGGAGCCGGTTGGGCGAGCCCGTGCCCGGGCTGGTGACGACGCCGGTCGTGGCGGCGGACGTCAGCGCCGAGGCGACCTGGGCCGGGGTGGCCGAGGGGTTGTCGGCGAGGTGGAGCGCGACCGCGCCCGCCACGTGCGGGGTCGCCATCGACGTACCGGAGATGGTGTTGGTCGCCGAGTCGCTGGAGTTCCAGGCCGAGGTGATGGACGAGCCGGGCGCGAACAGGTCCAGGACCGAACCGTAGTTGGAGTAGCTCGCCTTGGCGTCCGTCGAGGTCGTCGCACCGACCGTGATGGCCTCGGTGACGCGTGCGGGCGACCTGGTGGAGGCGTTGGTCGACTCGTTGCCGGCCGCGACGGCGAAGGTGATGCCGGAGGCGATGGCGTTGCGTACGGCCGTGTCGAGTGCGGTGTCGGCGCCGCCGCCGAGGGACATGTTGGCGACCGCCGGCTTGACGGCGTTCTGGGCGACCCAGTCGATGCCGGCGACGACCTGGGCGGTCGTACCGGAACCGGAGTTGTTCAGCACGCGGACGCCGACGACCTTGGCCTTCTTGGCGACACCGTAGGCGTTGCCCGCGACGGTGCCGGCGACGTGCGTGCCGTGGCCGTGGCCGTCCTGGGCGGTGTTGTCGTTGTCGATGGCGTCGTAGCCGTAGGAGGCACGGCCGCCGAAGTCGCCGTGGGTGATGCGGACGCCGGTGTCGATGACGTACGCGGTCACGCCCTGGCCGGCCGAGTCCGGGTAGGTGTACGAGCTGTTGAGCGGCAGGTTCTTCTGGTCGATGCGGTCCAGGCCCCAGGAGGGCGGGTTGGTCTGGGTGGCGTCGATGCTGAACGTGCGGTTCTGGACGACCGAGGCGACCGCCGGGTCGGCGGCGAGTGCCTTGGCCTCCGCCTCCGAGGCCTCGATGGCGTAGCCGTTGAGGGCCTTCTTGTACGTCCGCTCGATACCGGCGCCGTACCCCTCGACGAGGGTCCGCCCCGCCTTGGAGCCTGAGCGGGCGTGGTCCGCCTTGAGGGTCACGATGTAGCTGTCGGCGACGGCGTTGGCCGCGCCCGCGTACTGGATACGGCCCTCGGGAGCGGCCGCGGCGGGGAGTGCGGAGACGAGGCTCGCGGCGAGGGCCGCGGTGGCCGCCATGCTGAGCGCGGACAGTCTTCGCCGGGTGTCTCTGCGGGAGTTACGCATCACTGCCATCTGAGGGGTCCTCCTCGATCGGTGGTGCGCTGGTGGGGGGTGCACGGGTGCATGGAAGTGACGAGAGAGAGGCAGGGACATGTCAATTCCGCGTGTTGCCGCACCTGTGCGTCAGCCGAAAGATTGAGGGCTCCACAGGAATTACACAAGGGCCGTGCACGGCCAACTCGGCCGGGCGCGCCGCGGCAGGCGAGGACGGCCGGCCAACGGACCGGCCGTCCTCGAATCCTGCTCCCCGGCGAGCCCGGTCAGTTGTCGAACGCCGTGGCGCGCGTGCGCTTCTCCCAGGTCAGGACGTCGTCGCGGACCTGGTCGAGGTGGCCGAGCACGGCACTGACCCCGTCGTCGCCCAACGGCAGCCGCAGCGGGGTGTCCTCGGCCTCCAGCGCCGCCAGAATCAGCGCCGCCGCCTTTGCCGGGTCGCCCTGCTGGGTGCCGTCGCCGCCGGAGACCATGCCGCGGGTCTGGCTCACCTTGGCGTACAGACCGCTGTCCGCGCTGACCCCGGCCCGGCCCGACTGGAACAGCGCGGTGCGGAAGGAGCCCGGCTCGACGATCAGGACCTTGATGCCGAACTCGGCGACCTCGTCCGCGAGACCCTCGGACAGCCCCTCCAGCGCGAACTTCGTTCCGCTGTACGCCGAGAAGCCCGCGAAGGACATCTGCCCGCCCATGCTGCTCATCTGCACGATCGCCCCGGAGCGCCGCTCGCGCATCTGCGGGAGCACGGCCCGGGTGAGGGCGACCGGCCCGAAGACATGCACGTCGAAGAGCTCGCGCAGCTCCTGCTCGGTCGTCTCCTCGAAGGCGCCGACGTGGGTGCGGCCCGCGTTGTTGACCAGGACGTCGATCCGGCCGTGCCGGTCGATCACATCCCGTACGGCTGCCTCCGCGGCACCCGTCTCGGCCACGTCCAGTCGCAGCGCCTCCACCTGGTCGGGGTGCGCGGCCACGAGGTCGTCCAGGCCCTCGGGGCGCCGTACCGCACCCACCACCACATCGCCCTCGGCGAGCGCCGCGTCCGCGATGGCCCGCCCGAAGCCGCTGGTCGCACCGGTGATCAGCCACACCTTGTTCATGACAGCTCCTCGTATCGCCGTGATGTGGACCAGCGTGCTGCGCCATGGGGTTGCCCGTCCAAGACCCACGCTGATAACCGATGGTTATGGCTATGGACGTTCATGTGCGGGACCTGCGCTACTTCGTGGCGGTGGCCGAGGAACTGCACTTCACGCGCGCGGCCGAGCGGCTGTACGTCTCCCAGCCCGCGCTCAGCAAGCAGGTCCGGGCGCTGGAGCGGCAGCTGGGCACGGCGCTGTTCCGCCGCGAGCCGCAGGGCGTGACGCTCACCGATGCCGGCACGGCACTGCTGCCGCACGCCCGGCGGGTGCTGGACGCCTGGTCGGAGGGGGCGGCGGCGCTGGAGGCCGCGCGGGCGGCGGCACGCGGCACGCTGGTGGTGGGCATGAGCACCAGTCCGGGGCGCGGGGGGCTGCTGCCCGCGATCCGCTCCCGTTTCACCGCCGCGCATCCGGAGACCGTGCTGCGGCTGCGGCAGGTGAGCTGGGCGGACCCGACGGCGGGCCTCGCGGACGGGGAGGCCGACGTGGCGTTCGTGTGGCTGCCGCTGCCGGACGCCGGACGTTACGGCTGGACCGTGGTCGCCGAGGAGCCCCGACTGGTCGCCCTGCCCGAGGCCCATCCGCTGGCCGCTCGCGCGGAGGTCGACTTCACGGACCTGGTCGAGGAGCCGTTCCTCGCCCTGCCGGCGAGCGCGGGGCCGTTGCGTGACCACTGGCTGGCGCTGGAGGAGCGAGGCGGGCGCCCGCCGCGCATCGGAGCGGAGGTCGCGAGCACCGAGGAGACCTACGAGGCGCTGGTCGCGGGGCTCGGGGTGTGCCTGGTGGCCGCGGGCAACACCCCGCTGGTCTCTCTGGGCTCAGTGGTGACGCGTCCGGTGCGGGGGCTGGCGGCGAGCCGCTATGCGCTGGCCTGGCGGCGCGAGGATGCCGGGCGGCCACTCGTACGGGCGTACGCGGAGGCTTGTCGCCGGGCGACGGGGCGGTCATGACGGGGCAGTCATGACCCCTCGCCGCCCGGCGCTCACGCCCCTTCCGTGGCGGGCTCCGCCGGGGTCGTGCCCAGCCGGGCCTGCTCCTCCTCGACGATGCGGCGGGCCATGGCGATGTCCGAGATGTCGACGGCGTCCGGTGTCGACTCGGCGACCGCGCTGCGGCGGGCGTACGCGTCGAACAGGCGGGTCTTGTTCTCCAGCATCCGCACCAGCCGCTCGTCCACCCCGCCCGTGCACAGCAGGCGGTGCACGCGCACCGAACGGACCTGGCCCATGCGGTGGGCGCGGGCGACCGCCTGGTGCTCGACCGTCGGCTTGAGCTGCGGCTCGCAGAGGATGACGACGGACGCGGCCTGCATGTTGAGGCCCACTCCGCCCGCCTCGATCTGCGACAGCAGGACGGCATGGCCGGGCGCGGCGGCGAAGTCGTCGACGAGCTGCTGCCTGCGGGCGGGCGGCACGCTGCCCGAAATCGGTCCGAAGACCCGCCCGTCGAGGCGTCCGCTGCCCGGCCGGCCTTCCGCCGGATCCGACGGCCCCGTCGCTCCCGTGGCGTCCGCGAGCACCAACGCCTCCTGCACGACCGCCAGCACGTCCCGGAACGCGGAGAACACGACGAGCTTCAGCCCGTTCTCGGCGGCCTCCGCGGCGATCTCGCGCAGCCGGTCCAGCTTCGCCGAGTGCTTCGGGCGCGCGTACGCCGCCCTGCGCATCGCCATGAAGTTGCCAGCCCGCACGGCCTCGCGGTAGGCCTCCCCGTCCGCCGCGCTGGGCTCCTCCCACTCGTCCGTGTGCTGGAGCGCGGGGAGTTCGGTGAGGACGTCCTGCTGGTTACGGCGCAGGTAGACCGGTGCGACCGCCTTCCGGAACGCCTTGGAACCTGCAACTCCGTCATGCTCGTCGACGGTCTCGGCCAGGCCCGGCTGCAGGATCCGGACGAGGCTGCGGAACTCCTCGACACGGTTCTCCATGGGCGTACCGGTCATGAACAGCACGCGGTCGCAGTGCTCGGCCCACTCGGAGACGGTTCTGGAGCGGCGGGTCGCGGGGTTCTTGACGTAGTGCGCCTCGTCGACGACGAGCATGCCCAGCTCGCCACCGCCCGGCACCGGAAAGCCGCGCAGGGCGTCGAAGGTGGTGACCGCGACGCCGCCCCGGCCCTTCCAGTCCGCGAACGCCTCCTGCCGTTCGGGGCCGTGCAGCGGTGTCACGCGCAGCGCGCTGCGCTTCTCGATCTCCCGGGTCCAGTTGATGAGCACGCTGGCCGGGCAGACCACCATGAAGTGACTCTGCCCCGCGGCGGCGAGATGGGCCAGCGCGGCGATGGCCTGGATCGTCTTGCCGAGCCCCATCTCGTCGCCGAGGATCGTCCGGCGCTGGGCGAGGGCGAAGCGGGTACCGAAGGCCTGGTAGCCGCGCAGCGAGACCCGGCGGTGCGTGTCGTCGAGCGTCTGGTTCCTGACCCGCTCGGCCACCTCGTCCGGCAGGAACCCCTCGGCCGCCGCGGGGTCGGGGGCGCGGCCGGAGAGCTCGGCGAGCAGGCCGTAGTAGTCGGCGGAGCGCAGCTCGAAGTCGACCAGGGCGGCCACCTCGGACTCCGGGCGGCGCAGCAGGTCGACCGAGGCCTGGGCGAGCAGTTCGGGCACACCGTCCTGCTCTGCCTGCTCGGTCAGGGCGCGGATCTCGGCGACGGCCGTCAGCGCCCGGTCCCGTTTGGCCTGCCCGGCGAACAGCATGCGCAGCCGCCCGGCCGCCGGACCGGCCTCGGCCAGCAGCGGGCCGAGCCGCTCGGTCAGCGCCTTGGCCGCGTCGACCGCCCGGCGCGCCTCGTCGCCCGCCTCCACCAGCACACCGAGCGCCATCACCAGTGCGGTGGTGCGGGGTTCGGGCCGGTCGACGTCGATGTGTACGGCGATGGTGTCCCGTACGGCGTCGGCGATCCGCCGGGCGGCGGCCACGGTCTGGTCGGCGGTCTGCTGTCCGACCCCGGGGAGTTGGCGCAACCGGTACGGCCCGGCGTCGAGGACCTGCCCGACCGTCCGGAACCCGCCCTTCTCCACCTCGCCCAGCCGCAGCCTGCCCTCGGTGACGTCCTTGAGCCGGGCGACCGGGATGACGTCCAGCTCGCGCCGCGCCAGGTCGTCATGGATCGGCTCCAGGGCCTGCCGTACGGCCGCGACGGCCCGCGCGTGGTCATCGGCCACCGCCTGCGCCGCCTCGTTCAGCCGCCCGCCCCGGGCCACCGCCTCCCGCTCACTCCGCCCCATCCCGCCCGGCCCCTTCCCGCCCCTCTCGTCGCGTCGTTGGCATCCTGCCATCCGCGGCGCGCCAGGTCGTGTCCGCGAAGTCCCGTCGTCCGCCCGGAGGGCGCGCCCCGCGGCGTCCGGTGCGTGCTCTCGGGGCTTCGCCCTGTGCGGCGGTGGCCACGACTTAGCTTCGGGTGATCTGCTCGAGGATCGATCCGTCCGTGATCTGTGTGTCGGCGGCCAGCAGGAACGCCTTGCTGAGGATCAGCGAGAGCCGGTCGTCCTCGAACGGCAGGAACACTCCGCCGCCGTCCTTGTCCCGCTTGTCCCGCGCCGGGACGACGCACAGGTAGCTGTCGTCCGGTTCCATGAGGATGTTGGCCGAACCGAGATGGATCCGGTACGTGCGCAGGTCGCCGCGGACAACCAGGAAGCGGCCGTCGAGCGAGCACCGGTCGGCGATCCTCAGCCGGGGCAGGATCCGCTCCAGGGCGTCGCGCCGGGATGCGGCGCTCTCGGTCAGTTCGGCGAAGCCGGCCCGTTCCCAGTAGGTGCGCCCGGGGCAGGCGTCGGTCCAGTCGGGATCGGCGGCGATCGAGGTCACGCCGACGAACAGGTCGACGTCCCGCATCGCCTCGCTGAACACCAGCGGGGGCACGTCGGCGAGCGGCGCCTCACGCCAGGCACCCTCGGCCCGGCGGGCGAAGCGGACCTGGTCGGTCGAGGCCAGTTCGTCGCCGTCGGCCCAGTCGTACCAGGTGTGGAAGAAGCGCACCTGCCACTCCCCCGCCGCCAGGGTGCGCTCGGCCGCGTCGCCGTCCCCGTCGTCCCAGGGGCCGAGCCGGCCGCTCGTCCAGCCCCGGGCGCGGAACAGCGCGAACATCCTGCGGTAGTGGACCAGGTGCGCGGCGAAGCGGTTGGAGTGGACGCGGGTCTCCTCCTCGGCCGGGGTGAGGAGGTAGATCTCCCGAAAGGCCTGCTTGAACGGCTGCCGGATCCGCCGCTCGGTGAGCAGGTCCCGCCAGGCCCGCACGGTGTCCGGGGCCGAGCGCAGGGGGTGCCAGAGGCGTACGGAGGCGTCGTCGGGTGCGTCGGGCAGCTCGCCCGCCTCGGGCAGCACCGCCTGCCACTCCCCCGGCGCGACCTCGATCTCCCAGATCAGGCGGCGTACGAGGGTCCGGGCCTGCGGATGTCCGGCCAGCTCGGTGCGCCACCAGCCGTACGGGTGCGCGGCGTCGACCGTGAAGCCGCCCTCCAGCGCGCGGGCGAGGGTCACGAGCTGGGCGTTCACCCGCTTCACCAGCTCGCGCAGCTCCTTGACGAGGGCGGCGTGGTCACGGCGGACCGGCGCGGGGAGGCTGCGCAGCGGACGGCCGTCCTTCTCCCAGCTCAGCGTGGCGTTCTCGGCGACGGTGACGACGGCCTCGTAGTCGCCGGCCTTCCTGCGCAGCGCACCGTCGTCACCGAACCCCAGCCTCGGCAGCCGCAGCGCCACCTCGGTGCGCTCGGCGAGGGCCGCCTCGACCTTCTTGAGCATCTTGTCGAGCTGCTTGGGGACTCCGGCGTGCCGGACGTTCCCGCGCACGGTGCGTATCGCTGTCACCAGCTCGGGTGTGGGGAAGTCCTGTGCGGCACGGACCAGTTCGTACAGGAGAGCCTGTGACGGCACCGTCCTGGCCGGCGCCGGGGCGATGGCGACGCCGGGCAGCAGCCGGTCGAACAGCTCGGGCAGCCATGGCTCGTCGCGCAGCAGCGCCACCCTGGCCGCCTGCCCGAGCGAGACGACCTCACGGTCCGTGAACGCCTTGTCCGCCCGGTAGGGGATCTCGCCCGCCCGGATCGCGTCGGTGCGGTCGGCCGCCGTTTCCAGGGCACGACGGGCGAACGCGACGTACGCGGGGGTGTCGGCCGCGCTGCGCCAGGCGCCGGTGAGCGACGGCGGCGGCGAGCTGAACCTGTCGCTCCGGTCGATCTCGGACAGCCGCGCCCGCTCGGCCGGGCCGAGGGCGGTGATGACGGCGATCTCGTCGGCGACGACAGGGCCGACGTCCTGGGAGAGCCGCTCCTTTGCCGCCCGCAGTGTCGCCTCGTCCGCGAGCCCCGCGACCGCGAGCAGCGCGTACGGCTGTCGCACGGCGTCCTTCGCCAGCAGCAACTCGACCAGTCGGCGGGCCGGTTCGGACACGTCGGGCAGCGGACCGGTGCAGCACTCCAGCGTGGTCAGGCCGAAGGTGAGGTCCGCCCAGCCGCGCTGCTCGGCCGTCTCGACGAGCATCTCGAACAGCCGGCGGCACACGTCCGGCGTGTAGCGCGGCTGCCGTTCCCTGGCCGCCTCCTCGATCGCTCCGCGAAATCTCGTCGTCGCATGCCGTTCCGAGACGTCCACCTGGTACGTCTCCACGAGCATGCCGCCGAGTTCCTCGGCGGAGATCTGCGACAGGTCGGGGTGCGGCGCGTCCCTCTCGTAGTCCATGTGGGGATCATGGCAGCCGGCACTGACATCGCCTCCGGGCCGATGCTGCCCCGCGCTCACACGGTCATCCCGTTGTCAGTGGCCCCCGTTACTGTGACGGCCACTTGATCGAACGATCACCGACCGGGGGGTCGGCGAAGGGGAGGGGCCGTGCGGCGCTGGGAGTTTGTCGGGGACGGTTCGGCGAAGTTCTGGGAGGCGGAGGCCGAGGGCGCCGCTGTCACCGTGCGCTACGGGCGAGTTGGCGCGGAGGGCCGTACGCAGGTGAAGGAGCTGGACTCGGCCGAGGCGGCTCAGCTTCATCTGGCGAAGGCGATCGCGGAGAAGGAGCGCAAGGGGTATCGGGAGGTCTCGGCCGAGGTCGCTGTCGGCGATGCGGCGGATGCGGCGCAGGCTGTGGAGCCGGCACCGAGTTCGCCGGACCAGGTCGTCCGCGCCGACGAGGCCGCCCTGTCCGATGAGCTCGACGAGATCGTCCTGCCCGACGAGGAGACCTTCGAAGTACCGGCCGCCTGGCGGCGGTTGGTTCACCCGAGGCGGGGCGGGATCAGGCAAGGCGCCGTCGCTCCGCACGAGGACGCCGAGGAGCGGGTGGCCGACCGGCTGAAGGAGGCGGCGTCCTGGATCGAGCAGATGCTCTCCTCCCCGCTGAGCGACGCCCGGATCGTCGAGGCGACCCGCGCGCATCTCAGCGGGAGTCCCAGTCCGCTCGGCGCGGCCGCGCTGGCCGCGCTGACCATGCAGTACCGGCTCCCCAGCGGGGTCTTCGTGGACACCTGGGTCCACGACCACGGCCTGGCCTTCGCCGCGCGCGCGGTCGTGGAGTACTTCGACATCGAGGCCTACTGGCAGCAGTACGGCATGAACCGGCAGGATCCCCGGCTGCGCTTCCGGCCCGTCGGCGGCTATGTCGAGGCCCAGTGGGCGCGCCCCCACTTCGCGGACCGGATGCGGGCCCTGCTCGCCGCGGCCGACGAGGACTCCTACAGGGAGGCTGTCGCCGCGCTCGCGCCGTGCCGGGACGCGGAGCGTGGTCGCATCGTCGTGTCCTATCTGGTGCCCGGCGAGCGGGAGTGGGTCGCCGAGTGCTGCACGGGCGAGGTCGTGGACGACCCGCTGCTCCGGGAGATGCTGCTGTGCTCGATCGGCTCCCCTGAGCAGCTCGGCCATTTCGGCAGCAGGCTGCATCTGCACTGGGGCGGCTGGTCGATGGCGTTCGTCGCCACGCTCGCCGAGGGCACCGGCACCGCGTTCGCGCCCATGCTGGAGGAGGGGCTGGACGTCGCGTACGGCTCCGACCGGACCAAGATCCTCGCCGGCGCCCTGGTCGAGCTGCCCTCGGACGACGCCTTCGGCATCCTTCTCGCCCGCGTCGAGGACAAGCACGTCCGCCCGCATGTGCTGGAGGCGATGCGGCGCTACCCGGTCCGCGCGCTGCGCCTGCTGGGCAATGCGGCTCTCGGCTCCGCCAAGTACGCGTCGATGGCTCGGCAGTTGCTGGCCGCGCACGTCCATACGCACCGGAAGCTGACGGCCGCCGTGCTGCCCGACCTGCCCGCCGCCGTCGCCGACCTCGTCGAACCGATGCTCACCAGCAGCGACCGAGTGGCCGACGCCCCGCCGCAGGCGCTGCCCGCACTGCTGGTCAGCCCGCCGTGGGCCAAGAAGCGTACGGCCCGCAAGGCGCGCGTGGCGGACGAGACGCCGGTCGTCCCGGAGACACGGGTGGCCTGGCTGCCGGGTGAGCGGGAGAAGTGGGCCGGCACCAAGTCCTGGTACGGCGAGTGGCGCGGTAAGTACGCCTGGAGCAGGCAGATCGAAACCCTCCAGCGGGGCGAGCAGTTGCAGGACGTCCGCGACGTCCGGCTGTTCGTCGACGGGCCCGAGGACGTCGTACGACCGCTGCTGGCCGTCTGTGCCCCCAAGGACTACTGGGACGGCGAGTCCTCCCTCAAGCCGGTCGCGGCCAAGCACGAGGTGCACGCCCTGCCGTTGCTGCTGCATGCCGCCGCCCGGCATCCCTCCACCCTGGGAACGCCGGTCCTGCCGTATCTGAGTGTCGAGGTCGCCGCGCTGGTGTGCGACTGGCTGGCCCGGCTGAAGTCGGCCGACGCGACGGCCCGCGCGTGGCTGGTGCGGCACGGTCTGGCCGCCGTCCCGTTCCTGGTCCCCCACGCGGTGGGCAAGCCCGGCATGGTGCGCCGGGGCGCGGAGCAGGCACTGCGGCTGGTGGCGGACGCCCAGGGCGGGGAAGCGGTGCTGAAGGCCGTCGCCGAGTGCGGGCAGGAGGCCGCGGACATCGTCGAGGAGCTGCTGGCCGCCGATCCGCTGGAGAGCTCGCTTCCGGCACGTATGCCGGCCGTGGGCGCCTGGGCCGACCCCGCGCTGTTGCCGCAGATCCTGCTGAAGGAGGGTGGCGCGCTGCCCGCCGACTCGGTACGGCACGCCCTGACCGTGCTGGCGGTGTCCAAGCCCGGCGAGGTCTACCCCGGCCTCGACGTGCTGACCGAGCACTGCGCCGCCGACTCCCTCGCCGTCTTCGCCTGGGGCCTGTTCGAGCAGTGGCGGCTCGCCGGGATGCCGCCGAAGGAGAGCTGGGCGCTGCACGCCCTGGGCTGGCTCGGGGACGACGAGACCGTCCGGCGCCTGACTCCCGTGCTGCGCGCGTGGCCCGGCGAGGGAGCGCACCACCGCGCGGTGGAGGGGCTGGCCGTCCTCGCGACGATCGGCACCGACGTCGCGCTGCTGCACCTGCACGGCATCGCCCAGCGGGTGCCGTTCAAGGCCCTGAAGGTCCGCGCCCAGGAGAAGATCGCCGAGGTCGCGGAGGGGCTGGGCCTGACCGCCGAGCAGCTGGGCGACCGGCTCGTTCCCGACTTCGGTCTCGACGCCGACGGCAGCACGGTCATCGACTACGGCACCCGGCAGTTCACCGTCGGCTTCGACGAGCAGCTGCGGCCGTACGTCCGCGACGCCGACGGCAAGCCGCGCAAGGCCCTGCCCGCGCCCGCCGCCAAGGACGACCCGGAGCTCGCGCCGGCCGAGCGCAAGCGGTTCGCCGCACTGAGGAAGGACGTCCGCACGGTCGCCGGTGACCAGGTGCGGCGGCTGGAGGCGGCCATGGTCACCCAGCGTTCCTGGCAGGCCGCGGAGTTCCGGGACCTGTTCGTGGCGCATCCCCTGCTGTGGCATCTGGTGCGGCGCCTGGTCTGGCTCAGCGAGGCCGACGGCGAGGTGACGGCGTTCCGGGTGGCGGAGGACCGTACGTTCGCCGACGTCGAGGACGACGAGCTGACGTTGCCCGAGGAGGCGAGCGTCCGGCTGGCGCATCCGCTGCACCTGGGTGAGGATCTCGGCGCCTGGTCGGAGCTGTTCGCCGACTACGAGATCCTGCAGCCCTTCGCGCAGCTCGGCCGGGCCGTGCACGCCCTGACCGAGGAGGAGTCCGCCGGCCACCGGCTGACCCGGTTCGAGGGCGCGACGGTACCGGTGGGCAAGCTGCTCGGCCTCGCCAAGCGGGGCTGGGAGCGGGGCAGTCCGGAGGACAACGGCGTGGAGCGCTGGTTCCACCGCCGTATCGACGACGACCACTACGTGGTCATCGGTCTGGACGAGGGGATCGCCGTCGGCATGGTCGACACGTTCCCCGACCAGACCTTCGAGAAGGTCTGGCTCGACAACAGCCCCGGCGACTACTGGAGCAGCCGCCCGTACCCGCTGCGCTTCGGCGACCTCAGCCCCGTCATCGCCTCCGAAATCCTGGCCGACCTCACGGAGGTGACCGCGAAGTGACCGCGACCGTGGCTGTCGAGGACGCCGACGAGCAGCTCCAGCGCCCACCTGCCGAGGTCCGCCATGCCGAGGAACTCGCCGCCCTGCGCGCCGGCGACGGCGACCCGCGGCCGCCGGGCTGGCAGCTCAGCCTGCGGGCCGCCCGCCGCTTCATCGTGGGCGACGAACGGGCCGGCATCAGCCGCAAGTTCGTCGGCAACGTCTCCCTGGTGGAGCGGGCTCTGGTCACCCTGGCGACCAACCGCGGCCTGATGCTGGTGGGAGAGCCGGGCACGGCGAAGTCGCTGCTGTCCGAGCTGATCGCGGCGGCCGTCAGCGGCAGTTCCGCGCTCACCGTGCAGGGCGGCGCGGCCACCACCGAGGACCAGATCAAGTACTCCTGGAACTACGCCCTGTTGGTCTCCGAGGGCCCCTCGCCCCGCTCCCTCGTCCCCGCGCCCATGCTGAGCGGCATGGCCGAGGGCCGGATCGTGCGGTTCGAGGAGATCACCCGCTGCCCGCTGGAGGTGCAGGACTGCCTGCTGTCGCTGCTGTCCGACCGGGTCATCGCGATCCCCGAGCTGGACGGGCCGCAGGGCATGATCTTCGCCCGGCAGGGCTTCAACGTCATCGCCACCGCCAACACCCGCGACCGGGGCGTCAACGAGATGAGTGCCGCGCTCAAGCGCCGCTTCAACTTCGAGACGGTCTTCCCCATTCCCGACTTCGAAACCGAGCTGGCGCTGGTCGAGGCCGAGGCCACGGCGTTGCTGCGGCAGTCGGGCGTTGCGGCGGCGCCGCGCCGGGACGTGCTGGAGGTCCTGGTGGGCACGTTCCGGGAACTGCGCGGCCCGGCGGAGCGCGGCGAGCGGATGTCCACGGTGATGAGCACCGCTGAGGCCGTGTCGGTCGCGCACGCGGTGGGGGTGCGGGCCTGGTTCCTGCGGGGCGAGCCCGGCAGCGCGGCCGATGTGGTGACGAGCCTGGCGGGCACGGCGGCGAAGGACAGCCCCGAGGACCTCGCCCGGCTCCGGCGGTTCCTGGAGCAGGACGTGCCCCGGCGCAAGGGGGCGCAATGGCAGGCGCTGCACGACGCACGGCATCTCCTGGCGGACTGATGACGAACACCGTCGACTCCGGCTCCCCCGTCTTCCTCGGCGTACGGCACCACTCGCCGGCGTGTGCCCGCCTGGTCGGCCGCGCGATCGAGGCACTGCGGCCGGCGTATGTCCTGGTGGAGGGCCCGGCGGACATGAACGACCGGCTGGAGGAGTTGCTGCTCGGCCACCGGCTGCCCGTCGCCGTCTTCAGCCACTACCGCGACGAGACACGCGTCGCGACCTCGTGGGCCCCGCTGTGCGACTACTCCCCGGAGTGGGTCGCGCTGCGGGACGGTCGCGCCGCCGGTGCGGACGTGCGGTTCATCGACCTGCCGTCCTGGCATCCGGCGTTCGCGGAACGCGCCGACCGGCAGACCAACCGCTACGCCGACGCCGAGGCGAGGTACACGGAGGCGACGCGACGGCTGTGCGCGCACTTCGCCGTGGACTCGGTGGACGCTCTGTGGGACGGGCTGTTCGAGGTCGCCGGACCGGGCGACGGGGCCGAGCCGCACGACCCGGACGGCCTGGGGGCCCGCCTCGACGCCTACTTCGAGCTGGTCCGCGGCGACGCCGAGGCCGACCCCGGCGACCGGGCGCGCGAGGAGTACATGGCGTCCTGGGTACGGGCCGCCGTGGCCCGCGCCGGGGAGCGGCCCGTGCTCGTGGTGACCGGCGGCTTCCACCAGCCGGCGCTGCGCGCGCTGTCGTACCCGGGTGGCGGCCACGGCGACGGCGGGGCCGACGGGGCCGACGACTGGCCGGAGGTCCCCGCCCCGCCCGACGGTGCGCTCGGCGGCAGCTTCCTGGTGCCGTACTCCTTCCGGCAGTTGGACGCCTTCTCCGGCTACCAGTCCGGCATGCCCTCGCCCGGCTACTACCAGCAGCTGTGGGACAGCGGTCCGGGCGCCGCGGCACAGGGCCTGTTGCGCTCCGTCGCCGAGCGGCTGCGTGCCCGCAGGATCCCGGTGTCCACGGCCGGCCTGATCGCCGCGCGCGGTCTGGCCCAGGGGCTGGCCCTGATGCGGGGGCATCCGTATGAGACCCGGGTGGATGTGCTCGACGGTCTCGCCGGTGCGCTGATCAGCGACGATCTGGAGCAGCCGCTGCCGTGGACCGGCAGGGGCTCGCTCGGCGCCGGCACCCATCCGGTCGTGGTGGAGATGGTCGCCGCCTGCGCCGGTGAGACCGAGGGCCGGCTGCACCCCGACACACCCCTGCCCCCGCTCGTGCACGACGTCGCCGAGCAGCTCGCCCGCCTGGGCCTGGCCGACGCGGACGCACCGGTCACCTTCGACCTCACCGGCCCGGACGGCCTGGCGCGCAGCCGGGTCCTGCATCGTCTGCGCGTACTGGGCGTTCCCGGCTTCACCCGGGTCTCGGGCCCATCCGACGGCGCCGATCCGGTCTTCACCGAGCGCTGGGAGCCCGGCCCGGCGAGCGGACGGGAGGCTGCGCTCATCGAGGCGGGTGCGTACGGAGCGCGGCTGGACGAGGCGGCCTCCGTGACGCTCGGTGAGCGGGCGCGCGCCGCGGGCACGGCGGCAGGGCCGCTGGCCGGGCTGCTGTTCGACGCGGTGCTGTGCGGCGTCGGCCCGCTCTGCGACGAACTGCTGGACGCGCTCGCGAAGCAGGTCGGCCGGGTCCCGGAACTCGGCCCGCTCGGCGAGGTGTTGACCGCCGCGCTGGGGCTGTGGCGGCACGACCGGGTGTTCGGCGTGGCCCGCGGTCGACTGCTGGGCAGCGTCGTCGCGGGCGCCGCCGACCGCGTTTTCTGGCTGGCGGAGGGGCTGCACGGCGGCCCCGGTGTGGACTTCGCGCGGCTGCGCGCGATGGCCGCCGCCCGGGACGCGCTGCTGCACGCCCCGGAGTTGCTGTCGGTCACCCGCGAGGCCGCCGCCGAGGCCGCCTCCCGCATCGGCCGCGACCGGCGTGCCCCGGCCGACCTGCGGGGCGCCGCGTTCGGAATGCGCTGGGCGTTGGGCGTCCCCGACGACCCCGCGACGGCCGTGCAGGCTCTCTCGGCCGACGCCGCCGACACTCTCGGCGACTGGCTGGCCGGTCTGTTCGCGTTGGCACGCGAGGAGGTCGCCGTGGGCGGGACGGCCGATGTCCCCCGGGACGCGGATACCGGCGGTGCAGATGCCGACGGCGCGGATGCCGACGGCGCGGATGCCGACGGCGTGCCCCTGATCGACGTCCTGGACGGCATCGTCGCCGCAATGGCCGAGGACGACTTCCTCACCGGCCTGCCCGCCCTCCGCCAGGCCTTCGCCTTCTTCCCGCCCCGTGAACGCGAGCGCATCGCGGAACGCCTGCTTCAGCGGCGCGGTGCGCACGGCTCGGCCCGCTCCCTGCTGCGGACGACCGCCGACCCGCTGCAACTCGCCCGCGCCCGAGCCCTGGAGGAGAACGCGGCCCGACTGCTGGACCGGCACGGGTTGGGGGCGGTGCGATGAACTCCCCGGTTCCCGGTGAGACGCCGAGCGGGTCCGGCGGCACTCCGGACCCCACAGCCCCGGACCTCACCTCCCCGGACCCCACCCTCGAACGCTGGCGACTGATCCTCGGCTCCCCCGCCGAGCGCTGCACCGGTCCGCTGCGCGGTTCCGCCGTCGCCCGTGACGCCGCGCTCGACTGGCTCTACGGCCGTGACGAGGACCTGCGCCGCCGAGGGGTGCGCCGAGGCGGGTCGGGGTCCGACTCCCGCGAGGGCGGCAACGGGCCGTCCCAACTCACCGCCGTCGACTGGCTCGACGACATCCACCGGCTGTTCCCGAAGGAGACGGTGGAGCGACTCGAACGGGACGCCGTGGAGCAGTACGGAATCCACGAGATCGTCACCGATCCGGACGTCCTCGCCCGAGTCGAGCCCAGCCAGACCCTGCTGCGCGCCGTCCTGCGCACCAAGCACCTGATGAACCCCCAAGTGCTGGCCGCGGCACGCCGGATCGTCGAGACCGTCGTACGGCAGCTGATGGAGCGCCTGCGCCCGGAGGTCCGCCGCGCGTTCACCGGCTCCCGCTCGCGCCGCCCCAGCCGGCTGCCCCTGGCCCGCGACTTCGACTTCCGGACCACCATCCGCGCCAACCTCGCCCACTACCAGCCCGAGGAACGCCGCATCCTCATCCAGCGCCCGCACTTCCACTCGCGCACCCGCCGCCACCTGGAACAGTGGCAACTCGTGCTGCTGGTGGACCAGTCGGGGTCCATGGCCGGCTCGGTGATCCACTCCGCCGTCACCGCCGCCTGTCTGTGGAGCCTGCCGGGCCTGAAGACCCACCTGGTCGCCTTCGACACCGAGGTGGTCGACCTGACCTCGGAGGTGACCGACCCCGTAGAACTGCTGATGGGGGTGCAGCTGGGCGGCGGCACGGACATCGCCCGGGCCGTCGACTACGGCGCCTCACTGGTCGAGAACCCCCGGCGCACGATCGTCGCCCTGGTCTCCGACTTCTACGAGGGTGGCGACCCGTATCGCCTGGTCCGCACCGTGCGCCGACTGGTCGAGCAGGGCACGACCGTGCTGTGCCTGGCCGCCCTCGACGAGGCCGCCGACCCCGTCTACGACCGCGACCTGGCCGGGCGGCTGGCGCAGGTCGGCGCCCCGGTGGGCGCGATGACGCCGGGCCGGCTGGCCGAGTTCGTGGCGGAGAAGGTCGGCCGGGGAGGCCAGGGCGGGCCCGGCGGACAGGGCGGACCGGGAGGTCTCGGATGACCGGGACGACTGGGATGACACAGCCAACGACCATCCGCACCGATCTGCTGGCCCTGACGCCCCAGACGCTCGCCTCCCTCGCCAACCGCGGCCTCGTCAAGCGTGCCGAGAAGGACCTGGCGGCGGGCTCCGGCCCGGAGGTGACCGTCACCGACGACGGCACCGTACGCGGACGCTTCCCGGACGGGACGGACACGGCTCTCCCGCCGGGCCTCGGCCTGGACGCGGCGGACTGCGGCTGCGCGGCGACGGGGGTGTGCCGCCACCGCATCGGACTGGTGCTCGCGTATCAGCGCACGGCCGCGTCCGCCCCGGAGGCCGACTCGCCCGCAGCCAAGGCCGAGTTCGTCGACTGGACGCCGGCCGAGTTCGACGACGCCGCCCTGACCGCCGCGCTGGGCCGGGCGGCGCTCTCCGCCGCTCAGCGCGTCAAGGACCGCGGCTACGTCGCCAGACTGCACCGTCCTACCGCCGCCGACCCGGAACCCCGCGTCGAACTGCCCACCTGCACCGTCCGTTTCCCGGTCCCCCACGAGCTGGGCTACGCCCTCACCGACGCGTCCGCCGCACTGCGCGGCGAGGTGGTGACCCTGGCGGTCTGGGCGTTCCGGGCCGCGGACGGCACGGACGGCGCGAAGCCGGCAGAGGCCACGGCCACCGCAAAGTCCGCAGCGGGTCCCCTCACGCCGGCTACCAAAGCCGCAGCCACCACAGCCACCCCCACCAACCCCCAACCCACCGAGGTGAGCGTCGGCGCCCACACCCCCACCGCCACCGCACAACTCACCGAAGGACCCCTCCGCACCGCCCTGGCCCTCGCCGACGACCTCCTCCTGGACGGCGTCCAGCAGGCGGGCCCGGTCTTCGCGGGCTCCCTCGCCCGTGCCCGGGAGTCGCTGACCGCCGCCTCCCTGCACTGGCCCGCGGGCGCCGTGGCCGAACTGCGGGAGCAGATCGACGCGTACGCCACACGCGGCACGCACTACGAGGCGGAGCGCTTCGCCCTGCTGCTGGCCGAGCTGCACGCCAGGCACCGCGCCGCCGGCCATGACCCGGTAGGAGTGCTGGGCACCACGGAGGCACCGGAGACACCGCTGCGCCGGGTGCGGCTGATGGCGCTCGGCTGCCGGATCGGCGGCACGGCGCGCGACCGTACCGCCGAGACGTACTTCGCCCACGCCGAAGCCGGAATCGCGCTGGTGCTGCGCAAGCGCTGGGAGCTGACGGAGGACCAGTCCCTGACGGGGCACGAGTTGGCCGGCCGCCGCCTGCTCGGCTCGCCCCTGCGCACTCTCGCCGCCGCGAACGTGGTCAGCGAGCACACTTCACGCGCCGCCGACCGGACCGTCTCCATCTCCCGGGGCCGCATCGCCGCCACGAGCGTCACCCCGCTCGGCTCGGCCTGGCGGGAACTGCCCGGCAGCCTGTTGCTCCGGGACACCGCCGGGCACCTGCGGGCCGCCGGCGAACGGCCGCCCCGTCTGATCCGCCCGCGGGTCGAGGCGGAGTCGGTACGGGTGGTGGAAGTGGCCGCCGTGGAGTCCGTCGGCTACGACCCCGCCGCGCAGCGGCTGGAAGCGGTCGTACGCGACCCGGCGGGCAACGAGATCCTGGTCCGCGCCGCATACAACCCCCTCTGCCCGGGCGGCCTGGACGCGCTCGCCGCCGCGCTCGGCGACGAGGAGGTCCACGGCGTCAGCGGCATGCTGAACCGCGCACACGGCAGGATCGTGCTGGACCCGTTGGCCGTACTGACCTCCAAGGGCGTGATCATCCCCGACCTCGCCCCTGGGGAAGGCGACACCACCCTCGCCATGGCCCGGGCCCGTCCCACGGACCCGATCACCACGGCACTCGAATCGGCCCTCACCGCCCTGGCCCAGGCGGCCCACCACGGTCTGCGCCGACTGACGACGCCCGCCCGCACCCGCCTGACCGACAGCGCGGCGGCACTCCAGCGCGCCGGTCTGCACACGGCCGCCCGCCTGGTACGCGACCTGGACACGACCCTCCACCGCGACGGCGCGACGGCGGCCGTCCCGGCCTGGGTCGACGCCCAGATCCAACTGGCGGTGAGCCTGGAACTGCACGCGGAGGGAGCCGACACCGCGGGGAACCCGGATGGCTGAGGGACAGGGCTCACCTGGCCTGACAACTCGGGTCGATGCGGCGTCCGTTGCCATACCGTGGGCATATGGCGCTGCATCACCACAGTGACGGTCCATGGCGCGTGAGGGTGGACGACGAGGACGGCACGCCGTGCGGCGCCGGAGTACTGCTCGACGACCGGCATGTGCTGACCTGCGCGCATGTGGTCCGGGACGCCGGAGCGGGCCCCGGGGGCACCACGGCTCACGTGCGGATCAGCAGCGTCGCGTGCCGCCCGGAGTGGAGCCGCATCGCGCATGTCGCGCCGGGCACCTGGGTGCACAGGGACGACACGCAGCGCGGCGACGTGGCCCTGCTCGAACTCGACGAACCGGCCGGGTGCGGCACCCGCACCACCCTGTGGAAGGCACCCATTTCCGGCGGCTCGGTGCGCGTGTACGGCTTTCCCCATGCCGACCCGATCGGCATGGGAACGGACGCGCGGCTCGCGGGGTCCGGCGGCCGGCAGGGCGAGTGGGGGCTGCTGAAGCGGGTGCGCGAGGGCGATCCGTGGATCGAGCCCGGGTATTCGGGCGCGGGAGTGATGGCGCTGGGCGGCGAGTTCGACGGGCGCGTCATCGGCATCGTGGTGGCCGACTACGTCGACGGCGATGCGAAGGCGGCCTGGATGCTGCCCACCGAGACGGTGCTGTCGTATCTGCCCCGCATCGGTGAGCTGGGGTTCTTCGACGGGGACCCCACCGACGAACTCGGCCGCACACGCGGCGAGTTGGCCGACGACGTGCTGGTCGACCCGCTGCGGCTCGCCCTGACGCAGGAGCTCACCCGGCTGCTCGACAGCGCCTGGTCCGGCACCGTCGTCGTCGGCACCGGCGGCACGACCGCGGTCGGCGACTCCTGGCTGGTACGCCTCGTGCGCACGGCCGACCCGGCGACCCGGGCCACCGTCTCCGACGACGAACTCACGGGCGCGCCCGGCGACACGGTTCTCGGGCTGGGCGTCATCGACGCGGCCTACGACGCCCGCGGCAGGTCGGTCGCCGACGTGTGCGGCTATCTCGCGCGCCGGTTCGGGCTCCCCGGCGGGGACGCCCGCGCGGTGACGCGGCAGCTGCTGCGGCGCCGGCCGCCCGCCTGTCTGGTGGTGGGCGGCGTGGACCGGGCGCAGGACCCGGAGGCGCTCGTACGGGATCTGCTGGGGCAGTTGGCCGGACGGGCCCGGTCGCGGGGCCTCCGTCTCGTCCTCGGCTTCGAGGGCACTCCGCCGGACGGCCTCGCCCATGACGTGTCCCTGGACCCGGACCCGATCCGCGGACCCGCCGTCGGGGCCGTGACCGCAGCGAACGCCCAGGGGGTCGTCGGACTGCTCGCCGCCGAGGAGGACGCCGCGGCCGCGCTGGAACAGGAGTGGGGCGTGCGGTTCTTCGCCCCGCCCCGGCTGCCGCCCCGCGCGGCGCCGCAGCTGCGGGTCCGGCTGGCCGTCGCCCGGGTGACGGAGCCCAGCCCCGAACTCACCGCGGTCCACGACCGGGCCGTCGCCGCGCGCGCCGCCGTGGGCCGCTACGACCGCGAGGTGCGCCGGCTGGCCGGGGCCCACCAGGACCTCTCCTCGACCCTGGAACTGCACCGCCTGCGAGCGGCCCGGTACTTCGGCGACGAGGACCGCCGTCTCGCCGAACTGCACGCCCCCGCCGCCCGCGCACTGCAGACCGTGCCGATCGACCTCGCGGCCGCCCGCCGGTCGGTCGGCCGGTACGTGGACGAGGTCAACCGCCGTATCGAGGAAGGGTGACGCCGTGCCGATGTGCAATCGCCCCGACTGCGAGCGTGGCGAGGTCGACGAGCAGGGCTTCTGCGAAGCATGCGACCGGCGCCCGCTGCCGCGGGACCACGCCGCGCCGCCGGTCCGTGTTCCCGAGCCGGTGCGGGGAGCGGGCGTCGGCGTGGCACAGGTGCGGCCGGACCCCTGGTACGGGCTCGGGCTGGTCGACTCCGACCGGGGTCCCGAGGTCCCGGATCTACCCCTCCGGTCGGCGGACCCCGTTGCCGAGGAGCATCGTTTCTGCGCGAACCCTTCCTGCCGGGAGCCGGTCGGCAGGGGCGCTGTCGGCGAACCGGGCCGGACGAAGGGCTTCTGCCCCCGCTGCGGCACCCGCTTCGACTTCGCCCAGCCCAGCGGCCTCACCATCGCCGGCCGCTACGACGTCGAACGTGTCCTCGGCTCGGGCGCGTACGGCGCGGCCTACCTCGTCCGTGACCGCAACCTCGCCACGCACGTCGTCCTCAAGGCCCTGAACAAGTCGGTCGCACGGACCGCACTGCACGAACGGGACGTCCTGGTCGGGCTCCGGCACGACAGCATCGTCCGCATCCTGGGCTACGAGCACGAGGGCCCGCATCTCGTCCTGGAGTACGTCCCGGGCGTACCGCTCTCGGCGGGTGACGGCGACCGTCTCGAGACCCTCCTCGCGCACGGCATCCGCATCCTCCAGGCGCTCGACTATCTGCACGCCCGGGGCCTGCTGCACTGCGACGTCAAACCCCTGAACATCATCCGGTTCCGGGAGCAGAGCCCGGCGGGCGCGCTGGACCGGGTGCGGCTCATCGACTTCGGCGCGGTGCGCAGCCAGAAGGACGCGGGACCGGTCGTGGCGTACACCCCGCCGTACGCACCCCCAAAGGGCGATCCGGAGCACCGGCGTCCCACGCCGGGCTTCGATCTGTACTCCCTCGGCATGACTCTGCGCGAGATGTGCCACTCCCGCTGGACCGACCGCTCGGTGCCGGGCGTCGACTCGCTCCGGCTGCTGCTGGACCGCGCCACGGACACCGAGCAGCCCTGGCGACGGTTCGTGTCGGCGCGGCAGTTCGCGGAACAGCTCAGCGGTGTCATCCGGCAGGTCGTCGCGGCGGCGCCGGCCCATCGTCAAGTGGCCCGCCCGTCGGCCCTGTTCGGCTCGATGCCCGAGCCCCTGCACGGTGGCCTCGGGGCGGCCCGGCCGCTCGCCCACTGGGTCGAGGCGCGGCCCGGCGAGGACGCGACGCTGACGATGCGCGCGCCGTTCGCCTCCCCCGAGCCCGGCGACATCGCGGCCGCGCTCCCGGCCCCGCTGTCCGATCCCGACGCCCCGGACATGGCGGGTTCGGCCGGACGCGCCCTGGCGGAGAGCCGGCTCGCCCTGCGCCGAAGGGACCCGGAGCTGGCGGAGCGGACACTCGCGGCGGCGGGCCTGCCCGACTGGCACTGGCTGCACGCCTGGTACTCCGGCCTGATCGCGCTGTCCCGCGAGGACGCGCAGTCGGCCGCCCGGGCGTTCGGCACCGTACGGGAGGCGGTCCCCGGCGAGTTGATACCGCAGCTCGCCCTCGGCCTGTGCGCCGAACTCCGGGACGACCTCGCCGCCGCCCGGTCGCACTACGGCGCGGTCTTCGACACCACCCCCGCACTCGGCGCGGCCGGCTTCGGCCTGGCCCGCGTCCATCTGCTGTCCGGCGAGCGGACCGAGGCGGTGGGCACGGCCGTACGGCTGGCGCAGGAGTTCCGCTACGAACGCGAGGCGCGCGTGGCGGCCGTACGCCTCAGCGTCATGGTCCTCGACGAGTCCGCCCACCGGGAGCCCACCGGGGACGACCTGGAACGGGCCGGGGCGGGCCTGGACGGCCTCGATGTGGACGCGGCGGCGGCCGCGGGACTGCGCGCGGAGATCCGGTACGCGCACTTCCTGCACCATCGCGACCGCGAGCAACTGTCCGACGCGATCCGCGAACTCGGCCCGCACGCGCCCACCGAGCGCGAGTACGTCGCACTCGTGGACCTGGCGAACCGGCTGCGTCCCCCGCTGCGGTGGCGAAGGGCCGAACGGCGTGGCAGAACCGGTCATTCCCGTTTCGGAGGAGCACCCAGAACGCTAAGCTCCTGATACGCCGGGTAAGGGACGGTTACACGCTCCGTAAGGGACACGCAGCGACGCGATCGGGTGGTGCCGGTGGGGGACAGGTCGCCCTTGGGGCTCAGCTTTGCCCTGGAAGTGGACGCGCCCTCGGATCTGGCCCACGACGAGCAGCGCGCCGACGCCCTCGTCACCGTCACGGCACGCTCCGGCGCGGACGGGGAAGCGAACGCGGTCCCGGAGCGTCCGGGCGCCGAAATCCTCATCATGGACCGGTCGTTGTCCATGTCCGGCCGGAAGCTGGACGAGGCGAAACGTGCGATGTGCGCGGCCATCGACACC
Source organism: Streptomyces sp. R11 (assembly GCF_041051905.1). Lineage (NCBI taxonomy): Bacteria > Bacillati > Actinomycetota > Actinomycetes > Kitasatosporales > Streptomycetaceae > Streptomyces > Streptomyces sp. R11. Next base: position 5,887,524 of record NZ_CP163432.1, on the reverse strand, counting down.
CTGCGGGACGGCACCTACCTGGGGATCGTCGCGGGCCACCACAAGGCCGAGGTGATCTTCCCGGCGACCGGCGGCCTGGCCCGGGTCGACGCCTTGACACGGGAGGACGCCAAGCTGCGGGTCGTCGCCCAGTTCGCCGAGGGCGGTACGGCGATCGGGCAGTGGCTGGCCTGCGCCCAGCGCCTGTTCGCGTCGGTGGCCGCCCCCGGCACCGTGCGCCACGCCGTGCTCTACACGGACGGCAAGGACGAGCACGAGACGGCCGAGCAGCTCGGCAACGTACTCACCGCGTGCACCGACCAGTTCGTGTGCGACGCCCGGGGCGTGGGCGGCGACTGGCACTACGCCGAGCTGCTGCGCATCACCGAGGCCCTGCACGGCACCGCCGCGGCCGTCGTGGCCGTCTCCGACCTCACAGCGGACTTCACCCGGCTCATGCGCCAGGCGCAACGCATCGTCGTGCCCCGCGTCTACCTGGGCCTGCGCCTCAACGACCGGTTCCAGCTCGCCTTCGTACGCCAGACCCGTCCCGTCGAGGCCGAACTGACGGCACGCCAGTACCAGGACGGCGAGACGCATGTCCCGCTGGGCTCCTGGCCCCCGGAATCCCGCCAGTACCACGTCTCCCTGCGCTTCGACCCGCGCGCCCTCACCGTGGATGAGGACCTGCGTGCCGCCCGCATCACCCTGCATGCCGAGCGCCCCGACGGCACGCGGCGGCCCTGTTCCGACACGGCGGCCCTGGTGGTACGCCGCCGCTCGACACCCGGCTTCGGGATCCCCAGGTCGGCCAATCTCACCCGGGTCGAGAACGAACGCGAACTCGGCATGGCGATGCGTGCCTGCGCCGACGCCCACCTGCGCGGAGACCTCGAACGCGCCGACCACGAGCTGCGCCTGGCGACCGGCCTCGCGCAGGACCTCCGGGACACCGTGCGGCTACGGCTGCTGCGGTCGCTGGCGACCACCGGTCCCGACGGGCGGCTGCGGGTGCGGCGCGATGTCTCCCGGGCGGAGATCCAGAGGATCGGGGTCGACTCGACGAAGACCGTGGCGCCCCGGGTGGACCCGGTCGAACTCCCGGTGCTCGACGTCCCGTTGCCGCCGCGTGAGTGCCCGCGGTGCGGTACGGCGTCGACATCGGCCTCGGCCAAGTTCTGCGAGGAGTGCGGGCATCGGTTCGGGGACGGCGCGGTGGGCGGGGAGCCGGTGGACGCGTCGTGAGGGCGGTGCGTGGGCGGGGCCTCTTGGCGCGCCTGCCTTGGGGACGGAATCGTTCGGGGCGGCGGGCCCATCCCGTCGTCGTGCTGCGTCGGCTCCGGGTGGGCGTGCTGAGCATGGTGGCGCTGACCGCGCTGCTGTATCTGCTGGTGGCCAACCGGGCCGGGGAGCAGATGGCCGCCGCGGACCGCACACGGCAGGCCATCGACAACCTCACGGAGGCGCGCGAGGAGGCCGTACGGGCGAAGGACGAGCTCAAGAAAGCGGCGGCGGCCACCGGCGAGGTCGACCTGATCGGCACCGGCACCGGCTTCGCCAACGCCACCAGCAGTGTGACCGCCCTCCTCACCTCGGCGGCGCAGGGCAACGCGGCCGGGGAGCAGGGACTGCACCACATCCAGTTCGTCCAGGGCCAGTTGACGACCTGTCTCCAGCTGGCCACCGGCCCGCAGGGTGCGACGGCGGCCATCCCGGCCGTGGAGGACGGGCCGGAACAGGACGAGGAGGGCCGTGACGTCCGGTTCACGGGCGGGCTCATCGAATCGCTCGAGGATCTCCGGGAGATCGAGACCTTGGCCCTGGACGAGCAGCTGCGGTCGCGCTGGCTGAATCCCTACCTGCTGTGGCCCCTGTTCATCACGCCGGTGGCCGTCATGCTGCTGCTGGCCTGCGCGACCGGCTGTGTCGTCGCCCGCCACTTCCGGCAGTACCCCAGCCCGGCGCTCGGCCTGGCACTGCTGGCGACCGCGTCCGTCGCCGTCACCGCGTGCAGCGATCCGCTGCTCCCCGGCAAGGGATGGGTCATGGCGATCGCGCTGCCCCTGCTCGTCGCCGCAGGCGGGCTCGGATACGTCGCCTACCGCCCCCGTATCGACGAGTACCGGTTCCCGCACCCATGACAGGGCCGACGGCACCACTCGTGCGCTGCGCCCTGGCCCTCGGTCTGCTCCTGGCGGCGGTCGGCTGCGGCGGGCCGGAGAAGGAGCGGGTGACGATCATGGTTCCCTGGTCCGGCACCGAGTTCAAGGCGTTCTACTCGGTCATCGAGGCGTTCGAGGACCGCAACCCCGGCATCGACGTCGAACCGCAGGTGACCCGAGCCCTCACCCAGCAACTCGACGCCGCGGTGGCCGCGGAGGCGGCGCCCGACCTGGCGGTGCTGCCGAGCGTGGGCGCGATCTCCAAGTACCGCAAGGACAGGGCGCTCAAGCCACTCGCCGTCGACACGGCTGCGTACGTCCAGCCGCTCCGCGAGCTGGCCATGGAGGACGGCGACGTCTACGCGGTCCCCGTCAAGGCCGACGTCAAGAGCCTCGTCTGGTACGACGCGACGAAGGTCGCCCCGCCCCCTCCCCGCACCTGGGCCGCACTGCGGGCCCGGCCCGAGAGCTGGTGCCTGGGGCTGGAGTCGGGCCCGACGTCCGGCTGGCCCGGTGCCGACTGGATCGCGGACCTGCTGCTCGCCGAGGCGGGCGTGGACACCTACGAGGCCTGGGTGTCGGGCGATCTGAAGTGGGACTCGACGCCGGTCGAGGAGGCGTGGCGGGCGTGGGGGGAGCTGATCGAGACCGCCCCCGCCGGCGCGGCCACGCGCGGGTTCAGCGAGGCCACCGACGGCATGACCGACAACTCCTGCTCCCTGGGCCGCGGCGCACTGTCCGCGATGGGCTTCGAGCCGGACCGGGTGGCGCCCGGCACGTACACGTACGTGACGCCGTCCCCGGATCGCGTGCTGGAGGTCTCGGCGGACTTCGTCGGCAAGTTCACCGGGAACAACGACAGCGCCGACAAGCTCATCTCCTACCTGGCGAGCGAACAGGCCCAGCAGGCCTGGGTGGACGCACCCGGGTTCGCGCTCTCGGCCAACAGGAAGGTGACGGCGTACGGCAACGGCACCCAGGAGCGGATCGCCGGGATGCTCCGTTCCGGTTACACGCTCTGCTTCAGCGCCGCCGACGCGATGGACCCCGATGTGTCCGCCGCCTTCTACCGAGCGGTCCTGGAGTACGCGAACGGCAAGGAACTGCCCGCACTGCTGGAGGCGCTCAACAGGGTCCAGCGGGCGATGCGGGACTCCCCGCCGCCCACTCCCCTCTGCGGCACCCCGAACCACGCCTGACGCGCCCCGACTCCCCCCTCCCCCAGGAGCCCCCATGCCGGACGCAGTCCAGTTCACCCTCTCCGACGGCACCGTCGTCCTCGTCGCCCCGCCCGCCCGCGCGGGCACCGGCGCGGTGGGACTCGGGACACGTCTGGAGAGCGCGGCGACCTCCCTGCGGGAGGCCCTGGCACCGGTCACCGCCGCCGCGTCCGACGTGATCGGCGGCTTCCGGTCCCTCGCCGAGCGGCCCGACGAGGTGGAGATCACCTTCGGCGTCGTCCTGGACGCCAAGCTGGGCGCAGTCCTGTCGAGCGCCACGGCCGGCGCCCACCTGGACGTGACGCTCCGCTGGAACGGCAACGGCAGCGGCAGCGGCGCGGGCGGGACGCCGGACTCCGGTACCCCCTGAGACTGAGCCACTTCAGCCGTGCGGCCCGACAGGACAAAGGCCAGGGGCCCGACTCCGAAGAGCCGGGCCCCATCCGAACCAGAGATTTGTCAGGGCGGCGACTTGGTGTGCTTCGCCCGCCCGCTCAGACGTTGAAGCGGAACTCCACGACATCCCCGTCCTGCATCACATAGTCCTTGCCCTCCATGCGCGCCTTGCCCTTGGCGCGGGCCTCGGCGACCGAGCCGGTTTCCACCAGGTCGGCGAAGGAGATGACCTCGGCCTTGATGAAGCCCTTCTGGAAGTCGGTGTGGATGACGCCGGCGGCCTCGGGGGCGGTGGCGCCCTTCTTGATGGTCCAGGCGCGGGATTCCTTGGGGCCGGCCGTCAGGTAGGTCTGCAGGCCGAGGGTGTTGAAACCGACGTGGGCGAGGGTGGCGAGGCCGGGCTCCTCCTGGCCGACGGACTGCAGGAGTTCGAGGGCCTCGTCCTCGTCGAGCTCGGCGAGGTCCGCCTCCAGCTTGGCGTTGAGGAAGATCGCCTCGGCGGGGGCGACGAGGGCGCGCTGCTCGTTCTTGAAGTCCTCGTCGGTCAGTTCGTCCTCGTCGACGTTGAAGACGTACAGGAAGGGCTTCGTGGTCAGCAGGTGCAGGTCGTGCAGGAGCTCGTTGCGCTCGGTGCCCTGGACGATGCCGTGCGCGAAGAGCGTGTCGCCCTTCTCCAGGATCTCCTGGGCCTCCTCGACGGCCTTCACCTTCGGCGCGATGTCCTTCTTGATCCGCGACTCCTTCTGGAGCCGGGGCAGGACCTTCTCGATGGTCTGGAGGTCGGCGAGGATCAGCTCGGTGTTGATCGTCTCGATGTCGTCCTTGGGCGAGACCTTGCCGTCGACGTGGACGACGTTCTCGTCCTTGAAGGCACGGATGACCTGGCAGATCGCGTCGGACTCACGAATGTTGGCGAGGAACTTGTTTCCCAGGCCCTCACCCTCGGAGGCGCCGCGCACGATGCCCGCGATGTCGACGAAGTCGACGGTGGCCGGCAGGACGCGCTGGGAGGAGAAGATCTCGGCCAGCTTGGTGAGGCGCGGGTCCGGGACGCCGACCACGCCGACGTTCGGCTCGATCGTGGCGAACGGGTAGTTGGCCGCCAGCACGTCGTTCTTGGTCAGGGCGTTGAACAGGGTCGACTTGCCGACATTCGGCAGACCGACGATTCCGATCGTGAGCGACACGTTGCGACTTCCCGTACGTGAGAGGACTTCAGGGGCTTGGCTGGGGCCCGGTCCTTCTTCGATCTTCGATGCAGATCGATCTTCGATGCAGATGCACGGGCCGATCCACCAGTCTACGGCGTACCGGCCCGGGCCCCTGCGCCCTGTCGAACACCTGGCCAAGGTCCGCCCCCGGGCGTGTCCGATCCCCGATTCCCCACATAAACCGACCTAGGTTGGACCAGTGGAGCAATACAGGGCGCGACCTGCCGGGCACGGACCGCCACGCGGCACGCCACCACCGTTGCCGCAGCGGGCGACACGGGGTGAAGGGGCGGCGGCGGGACGGGGCGGGGGACGCGTCCCACCAGGGAAGGACGAGACGGTGCGGGGAGGGGGCAGGTCAGTGGGAAGCGGGGGCGGGTCGGCGAGGGGCTGTGGCGGACCGACGCGGGGTGAAGGCGGCGCAGTACGGGGAAGGGACGGGCCGACGCGGGCCGTGAGCGAAGCGCTGGGGGACGAGGACCTGGACCGAGTGGAGCGCGGCGCGGGCGGACCGGCTCGGGGCGCGGGCCGGGGCGCGGGTGAGGAAGCGCAGGGCGGCGACGCGGGCAGGACGGGCGCCGTCGCGCCGACAAGGCGCTCAGGCGCCGTCGTGCGGGACGTGGCCCGAGTGGAGCGCGGCGCGACCGGAACGGCGCGGGCGGCCGGGGGCCGATCAATGCGGGGCGCGGGCGGTGTGGCGCGGGGTGCGAACACCGTGAAGCGCGGTGTGCAGGGGTTGGCGCGAGGTGTGAGCGGATCAGTGCGGGGAGAGGACAGCTTGGAGCGCGGCGCGAACGGCGCAGTGCGGGGCGCGGGCGAAACAGTGCGGGGCGGCAGCGAAGTGAGGACGGCGCGAGTGGACTGGCGCGGGGTGAAGACCGAGTGGTGCGGGGTGAGGGTCGTATGAGGCGGGGCGAGGGCGGATTCTCGCGAGGTGGGAGCGGTGCGGCTCGGTCGGCCTGGCCCACACGGTCCACCTGGCCTGCTCGGTCTGCCCGGTCCGCTCAACCCGCCTCACCCCCGCGCGCCACCCGGCCCGCCTCCCAGCGCCGCCCGAGTTCGGTCCAGGCGGCAGCGGCGGTACGGCAACCCGTGCCGCCCCCGGCGCCGCAGGCTCTGCGCCGGTTCCCCAACCCCCGGCTCACCGGGCTGGGCAGCGGTCTGTTCTGCGGTGCCGTGATGGTCGTGCTCGGGTACCTCGACTCGCTGCTGTTCGGGTCGTCGCTCACGCTGTACGGCGTGCTGTTCGTGCCGGTGTGTGTGCTAACGGCCGTCTGGGTGCGCAGGGGCGACCTGATGACCGCGCCGGTGGTCCTGCCGATCGCGTTCGCCGTGGGGCTGCTTCCGGTGTCCGACCACGGTGGAGGGATCAGCGGGCACCTGATGGGCCTCTTCACCGGCCTCGCCACACAGGCCGGGTGGCTGTACGGGGGGACGCTGATCGCCGGTCTCATCGTGCTCGTACGCAGAGTGCGCCTGGTGGCGCGCAGGGAGGCGGCCCGACGCCGGCAGGCGTGACCGCCGACCAACGGTCGGACCGTCGGCTAGCGGTGCTGCTCCGCCGCGTGCATCGCCGCACCCACGATCCCCGCGTTGTTCTGCAGCTGCGCCGGGACGATCTCCGCCTTGATGCCCTCGATGTGCGGCAGGAACTTGTGGGCCTTCCTGCTCACCCCGCCGCCGATGATGAACAGTTCCGGGGAGAACAGCATCTCGACATGGGCGAGGTACTTCTGGACGCGGTGGGCCCAGTGCTCCCAGGACAGGTCCTCGTCCTCCTTGGCCTTGCTGGAGGCGCGCTTCTCGGCGTCGTGGCCGTGGAGTTCGAGGTGGCCCAGCTCGGTGTTGGGGACCAGGGCGCCGTCGGTGAACAGCGCGCTGCCGATGCCCGTGCCGAAGGTGAGGAGGATCACGGTGCCCCGGCGGTCGCGGCCCGCCCCGAAACGCATCTCGGCGACGCCGGCCGCGTCCGCGTCGTTGACCACCGTCACCGGGTGGCCGCCGAGGCGCTCGCTGAACAACGCGCGCGCGTCCGTGTCGACCCAGCTCTTGTCGACGTTCGCCGCCGTACGGATCGTGGAGCCGCCGGTGACCACGCCGGGAAAGGTGAGCCCGACCGGCCCTGTCCAGCCGTAGTGCTCGACGACCTGCTTCACACCGTCCGCCACCCCGTCCGGCGTGGCCGGGTGCGGAGTGAGCACCTTGAAGCGCTCCTCCGCCAGGTCGCCCCTGTCCAGGTCCACCGGGGCACCCTTGATCCCGGACCCGCCGATGTCCAAGCCGAAGATCTGCATGGCCCTACGTTACGACGAAGGACTGACAGTCACTCCCCGGAGTCGCCGGAACCGCCGGCCCCCGTGCGCTCGGCGATCAGCGCCGCCGCCTCCTCGCGCAGGTCGCGGCGCAGTTCCTTCGGCAGCGAGAAGGTGATCGACTCCTCGGCCGCCCTGACCAGCTCGACGTCGCCGTAGCCACGCTGTGCCAGCCACTCCAGGACCTCCTCGACCAGCACCTCCGGGACGGACGCGCCGGAGGTGACGCCCACCGTGGTGACACCCTCCAGCCAGGCCTCGTCGATCTCGCTGGCGAAGTCCACGAGGTAGGCCTCGCGGGAGCCGGCCAGCTTGGCGACCTCGACCAGCCGCTTGGAGTTGGAGGAATTGCGGGAGCCGACCACGATGACCAGCTCGGCCTCGGCGCCCATCTGCTTCACGGCGAGCTGACGGTTCTGCGTGGCGTAGCAGATGTCGTCGCTGGGCGGGGAGATGAGCTGCGGGAACTTCTCCTTCAGCGCGTCGACGGTCTCCATGGTCTCGTCGACGGAGAGGGTGGTCTGGGACAGCCACACGATCTTCGACGGATCGCGGACCTCGACCTTGGCGACATCGTCCGGGCCGTCGACGAGCTGGATGTGGTCGGGGGCCTCACCGGACGTACCGATGACCTCTTCGTGGCCCTCGTGTCCGATCAGGAGGATGTCGTAGTCATCGTTCGCGAAGCGGACGGCTTCCTTGTGGACCTTGGTTACCAGGGGGCAGGTGGCGTCGATGGTGGCGAGTTGGCCGCGCTTGGCCTCTTCGTGGACGACGGGGGCGACGCCGTGCGCGGAGAACATCACGATGTTCCCCGGCGGCACCTCCTCCGTGCGCTCGACGAAGATGGCGCCCTTCTTCTCCAGGGTCTGCACGACGTACTTGTTGTGGACGATCTCGTGCCGGACATACACCGGAGCGCCGTACTGCTCCAGGGCTTTCTCGACGGCGATCACGGCGCGGTCCACACCCGCGCAGTAGCCACGGGGGGCGGCGAGCAGGACACGGCGGCCAGGCGAAGCAGTCATGCGTCCCATCGTAAGGGTGCGTTCGGCGGGTCGAAGATCGCGTGGGTGACAGGTCGGTGGGGAGACTGACCGTGGGCTGTGAGGGGTGGGAGACCGAGCGACGGGCGAGGCACTGGCGGAGGCGTGGTGCCCGGGACCGGCGCGGCGGAATGTACGCCCGACGAAGGACACGAGCTACGCCGGAGCCTCGGCTTCCGTGACCTGGTCGTCTACGGGCTGCTGTTCATCGCGCCCATGGCGCCCGTCGGCGTGTTCGGCACGCTGGACGCGCGCTCGCACGGGGCGGTCGCGCTGGTGTACCTCGTCGCGACGGTCGCTATGGCGTTCACCGCATTCAGCTATGCGCAGAAGGTGCTGGGTGGTCCCCCGGGCGGGGTCGGTGTTCGCGTACGCGCGCGTGGGGCTCGGTGAGCGGGCCGGATTCATCGCCGGCTGGATGGCGATGCTGGACTACCTCCTGATCCCCGCCGTCGCCTGTCTCTTCTCCGGCATCGCGATGAACACGCTGGTGCCGGACGTGTCGCGGTGGGTGTGGACAGCGCCGGCGGTGGTGATCACGACGCTGCTGAACCTGTGGGTCGTGCGGGTGGCGGCTCGGCTGGGTTTCCTGGTGCTCGCGATGGAGATCGTGGTCCTGCTGGTCTTCGTGGTGACGGCGGTGGTCGTGGTCACGCGGGACGGGGCCGAGCGGGGGGTGGCTGTCGCCGCTGTAGGGGGACGGTACGCGGGGTTCGTTCGAGGTGGCGGCGGTGATCGGCGCGGTGTCGATCGCCCGTGCTGTCGTATCTGGGCTTCGAGGCGATCGTCTCCTTCGCCGAGGAGGTGACCGGGGGGGTCGGAGAAGGTGGCTCGGGCGGTGCTCTTCTGCCTTGCGCTGGCCGGGGTGCTGTTCATCGCGCAGACCTACCTGGTGGCGCTGCTGGAGCCGGTGTCGTCCGCCCAGCCGGCGGCCGAGCCGGAGCGGCAGGGGGCTGCGTTCACGATCGCGGTGATCGTGGAGGCCTCGGGGGTCGCGCAGGTGGTGGGGACGGTGTGGTTCCTGGCCGGGGTGGCCGTACTCGTGGCGCGGTCGCGGTTCACCGGCCCCGCACCGGACCGCCGATGACCGTCACCCCCGCACCGGACCGCCGATCACCGTCACCCCCGCCTGCTCGGCCACCCAGGAAGCCCGGCGGAGCATGGACTCCTCGTTGCTCGTGTCCCGCACATGGACGAGCACGGTGTGGCCGTCGACGCGCTCCTCCAGTGCGGGCGTCGGGGTGTTGAACAGCACGGTGACCTCGGCGTGCTTGCGTTCCGGGTGCAGTCCGAGTTCGGGCGCCTCGGGCCAGCCCAGGTTCCACCAGTGGAGCTGGGCCACGTGCGGTGCGGCCAGGGCGACGAAGTCGTCCTCGACACTGCCGAGGGGTTGCTCCCACAGTTCCATCCGCAACGGAAGATGCTCCGACAGGCTCCCGCGGTCGGAGGGCAGGTCGGCGCCTCGCACACCGCCGATCAGTCCGGTCGGGTCGACGAGATCGCCCCGCTCCCACACGATGGGCCCGTCCCAGCTGAACCACGCCTGGGGCCACAGGGACCGGGCGCGCAGCACGTCCTCGACGTCGGGCAGATCGATGTCGGCCAGCACCTGCGCGTGCCGCGTGTCACCCACGGCCACCAGACGTCGGGCCATGCGCAGCGCACATGCCGGGTCGGTGGTGCGCAGGACGGGAAAGCCAACGTCGTCGGACATGCGCGCACTCTGGCACGGCTGTTGTCGGCCGGGGAAACCGTTTTGTCGGTACCGGCCGATACGCTCGCCGCATGGCTGCGAACACAACCGCCGAGTCCCCCCTGCCCGTCGGCGAGGTGTCCCGGCTCATCGGGGGCTGGATCGACCGGCTCGGGGCGATCTGGGTCGAGGGCCAGATCACCCAGCTGTCGCGGCGCCCCGGCGCCGGCGTCGTGTTCCTGACGTTGCGGGACCCGTCGTACGACATCTCCGTGAGCGTGACGGCGTATCGGCAGGTGTTCGACAATGTCGCCGACGTGGTGAGCGAGGGCGCCCGCGTCGTCGTACTCGCCAAGCCGGAGTGGTACGCGCCCCGCGGCCAGCTCTCCCTGCGTGCCTCGGAGATAAGGCCCGTCGGCGTCGGCGAGCTCCTCGCCCGGCTGGAGATGCTGAAGAAGTCCCTCGCCGCCGAGGGACTCTTCGCGCCGGAGCGCAAGAAGCCGCTGCCCTTCCTCCCTCAGCTGATCGGCCTGGTCTGCGGCCGGGCCTCCGCGGCCGAGCGGGACGTGTTGGAGAACGCGCGGCACCGCTGGCCCGCGGTCCGCTTCGAGGTGCGCAACGTCCCCGTGCAGGGCGTGCACGCCGTGCCGCAGGTCGTGCAGGCGGTCAAGGAGCTCGACGCGATCGACGACGTGGATGTGATCGTCGTCGCCCGGGGCGGTGGCAGCGTCGAGGATCTGCTGCCCTTCTCCGACGAGCAGTTGGTGCGGGCGGTCGCCTCGTGCCGGACGCCGGTCGTGTCCGCCATCGGGCACGAGCCCGACAACCCCCTCCTCGACTACGTCGCCGACCTGCGCGCCTCCACCCCCACCGACGCGGCCAAGAAGGTCGTACCGGACGTGGGTGAGGAGTACGAGCGGGTGCGGATGCTGCGCGACCGGGCCCGGCGTTGCGTCGAGGCGCTCGTGGAGCGCGAGGAGCGGGGGCTCGCCCATGCGCTCGCGCGGCCCTCGATAGAGGATCCGCACCGAATGATCGACGAGCGCGCCGACCACGTGGCCTCGCTCCTCGACCGGAGCCGCCGCTGCCTCGGCCACCTCCTCGACCGCGCCGCCTCCGAGCTGACACACACCCACGCGCGCGTGGTGGCCCTCTCCCCCGCGGCGACCCTGAAGCGCGGGTACGCGGTGCTGCAGAAGGCCGACGGGCATGTGGTCCGGGACCCGGACGAGGTGACGGCGGACGAGCCGCTGCGGGCGCGGGTCGCCGAGGGCGAGTTCTCCGTACGAGTCGACGCAGGAAGCGACGCACGAACCGATGCATAGGGTGGGCGAATGACCAGCAAGGTGGAAGAGGCACTCGGGTACGAGCAGGCCCGGGACGAGCTGATCGAGGTCGTACGGCGGCTGGAGGCGGGCGGTACGACGCTGGAGGAGTCCCTCGCGCTCTGGGAGCGGGGCGAGGAGCTGGCCAAGGTGTGCCGGCGCTGGCTGGACGGGGCGCGGGCGCGGCTGGACGCGGCCCTCGCCGAGGAGGCCGAGGCCGAGGAGAAGAGCGGCGCGGACGGCTCGGACGACCGGTAACGCATGAGCGGGGTTGTGAAGCGGATCACCACGCCCCGCTTTTTGTTGAAGCTTGAACTTATCTCGCGTACCGTCGAAGCATCAAACGGTCCCCGGTCCGTTTACCCGCACGACGCATGACGCTCGACGCACGCACTACCCGAGAAGGTTCACGCATGTCTCTCGTTCTTGACCCCGCCGCCCAGGACCTGCTGTTCCGCGAGGCCCGCACCGCGAACACCTTCACCGACGAGCCGGTGACCGAGGAGCAGGTCCAGGCCATCTACGACCTGGTCAAGTACGGCCCCACCGCCTTCAACCAGACCCCGCTGCGCATCACCCTGGTCCGCTCCGCCGAGGCCCGTGAGCGCCTGGTGCAGCACATGGCCGAGGGCAACCAGGCCAAGACCGCCGCCGCCCCGCTGGTCGCGATCCTGTCCGCGGACAACGAGTTCCACGAGGAGCTGCCGGCCCTCTTCCCGGCCTTCCCGCAGGCCAAGGACGTCTTCTTCAGCGAGCGCCCGGCCCGCGAGAACGCCGCCGGGCTGAACGCCGCCCTGCAGGCCGCGTACTTCATCGTCGGCGTCCGCGCCGCCGGGCTGGCCGCCGGACCGATGACCGGCTTCGACTTCGAGGGCGTCCGCAAGGAGTTCCTGGACGACGACCACACCCCGCTGATGGTCGTGAACATCGGCAAGCCGGGCGCCGACGCCTGGTACCCGCGCTCCCCGCGTCTGGAGTACGACCAGGTCATCACGACGGTCTGACTCGGACCTGGCGCTGCTTGAACCAAGCGCACATGCCGCTGCCTGAAAGCACGCGCACATGACGAAGGCCCCCGGCTGCAACGCCGGGGGCCTTCGTCATGCTCAGGTGGTCACTCCGCCTGCGCGGTCACTCCGCCTTCAGGGCCTTCGCCATCTGCGTCAGCTGCTCGAACGAGCCCGTGCCCGCCACCACGGTCGTCGCGCCCTTGTCCTGGTGCACCAGTGCCTCGTACCGACCGCCCGTGTACCGCGTCCACGTCCGGTCGCCGATCTCCTCGGTGTCCTTCGTCGCCTGCCCGCCCTGGGTGGCCTCCTCCAGGAACGTCGCCGGCTTCTCGGTCGACTGCTCGACCTGTACGTACTGGCCGCCGGAGAGGTGGAAGCCGAGATGCCAGGCGTCGAAGTCGTCGCCCTTGAAGCGGACGGACGTCGCCTTCCAGGTGTCGGGCAGACCCTGGGGCGCGACCACCGGGTACGACGCCGCGCGGCGGGCGGTGAGCAGCTCGACGCGGTAGTCGACCCGAGGGAGGTCGGGATCACCGTCGTCATGCGGGACGAAGAGATAGATGACTCCCGCCGCGAGCACGGTCACCCCGAGCGAGAGGACCATGTTGCGGACCGACTTCTGCTTGCCGTTCGAACCTGCCACGCCCCCTATCGTCGCAGGTGCCCCGGCTGCTCATCCGTGGGGCCCCCTGCTCATTCTGCGCGCCCGAGGATAGAGTCAGGGAGGTCACCCTCATCCGGCCGTCGTCGTATCAGAAAGGTGCGCCTCGATGACCGAGAATCATCATCATCTGCCGTCCGAGCTCGAAGTACCCAGTGAAGCCCCCGACCGCAACCTCGCCCTGGAACTGGTCCGTGTGACCGAGGCAGCGGCGATGGCCGCGGGCCGTTGGGTCGGCCGGGGCGACAAGAACGGCGCCGACGGCGCCGCGGTGCGCGCCATGCGGACCCTCGTCCACACCGTGTCGATGAACGGCGTCGTCGTCATCGGTGAGGGCGAGAAGGACGAAGCGCCGATGCTCTTCAACGGCGAGCGGGTCGGCGACGGAACCGGAGCCGAGGTCGACATCGCCGTCGACCCGATCGACGGGACCACGCTGACCGCGAAGGGCATGCCCAACGCGATCTCCGTGCTGGCAGCGGCGGACCGAGGGTCCATGTTCGACCCGTCCGCCGTCTTCTACATGGACAAGCTGGTCACCGGCCCCGAGGCCGCCGACTTCGTCGACATCGACGCGCCCGTGGCCGTGAACATCCGGCGGGTCGCGAAGGCGAAGCGGTCCACGCCCGAGGACGTCACCGTCGTCATCCTGGACCGGCCCCGGCACGAGGGCATCATCAAGGAGATCCGGGACGCCGGTGCGCGGATCAAGCTGATCTCCGACGGCGATGTCGCCGGGTCGATCTACGCGCTGCGCGAGGGCACCGGCGTCGACATGCTGCTCGGCGTCGGCGGTACGCCGGAGGGGATCATCTCGGCCTGTGCCGTGAAGTGTCTCGGCGGGACCATCCAGGGCAAGCTGTGGCCGAAGGACGACGAGGAGCGGCAGCGGGCGATCGACGCCGGGCACGACCTGGACCGGGTGCTGATGACCGATGACCTGGTCGCCGGGGACAACGTGTTCTTCGTCGCCACCGGGATCACCGACGGTGAGCTGCTGCGGGGTGTGCGGTACCGGTCGGAGAACGCGACGACCGACTCGATCGTGATGCGGTCGAAGTCGGGGACGGTGCGGCGGATCGATTCCGAGCACCGGCTCAGCAAGCTGCGGGCGTACAGCGCGATCGATTTCGACCGCGCGAAGTAGCGCCCAGGGGCTCGGGACCGCAGAACGAAGGCGGCTGCGCCACGCCCCCTGACCACAGCTCACAGCCGAACAGGGCGCCCCCGGTGCGGAGGGGGCGCCCTGTTTCTTGCTCTCAGCCTGCCTGCGCTATGCGGTTGGTCGTCCTCGCCGTCTTCTTCAGTTCCATTTCGCGGCGCCGGCGCCTGGCCAGGACCACTCGGCGTTCGGCTGCGGTGAGGCCGCCCCAGACGCCGTACGGCTCGGGCTGGAGCAGGGCGTGCTCGCGGCACTCGACCATGACCGGACAGCGGGCGCAGACCCGCTTGGCGGCCTCTTCACGGGAGAGGCGAGCCGCGGTGGGCTCCTTGGAGGGGGCGAAGAAGAGGCCGGCCTCGTCACGCCGGCACACGGCCTCCGTATGCCATGGGGCGTCTTGATCCCTGTCTCGCGCTGGCACCCGCTGGGCCGGAACGGCAGCTACCTGCAGGGACGAATGCGGCGGTTGCAGCACGGTCTACTCCTGACGACGGCTTCGCGAGCGAGAGACGATGCAGCAAGGTCTACCCGCTGTACGCGCGCCTATGCAGTCAGTTCCGAACCGCTGGATTTCGGGGGGTCCTGCGCGCCGCTGTGCGGCCCCCGGAAGGACCCCAGAGCCAGGAAGGAGCCGCTCCGCTTCACAACCGTCAACGATCCAGATGCTTGCGCAAACCCTTGTCGACCTTGCGCTGAACGCGGTCGAGTATGTCCGCGACGAGCTTCCCCCGCTTCGCCCGGCCCTCGATGTTGCCGAGCACGGCCCAGCCGTCGACATGGACGACCGGCGCATGCGGGTCCTCCGAGTCGAGGTGATCCACCTCGAAGTTGCCGAGGACGCCGCCGCCGGTGCCGCGCAGCGAGACGTTCTCCGGGACGCGGACCTCGACGTTGCCGAAGATCGAGAACGCCCGGATCATCACCTGCTGGTACTCGAAGAGGGCCTCGCTGAGGTCTATCTCCACGCTGCCGAAGATCGCGTACGCGTGGATACGGCGGCCCGCGCGCCAGCGGCCCTTGCGGACGGCGCTGCTGAACACCGCGACCACGTTGTCGTCGGGCTCGGCCGGGATCGCGCCCGGGGCGGGGCGGCCGGGGGCGGGCACATGGGGTGCGCGGCGCTGGTGGGCGGCGGGCAGGTCCCGGATGAAGACGTCCAGTTCGCCGACCGTCTTGGCGGCCAGTACGCCCTCGACGCGCTCGGCGTGCTCGTCGGCGGTGAGGCGGCCCTCGGCCAGGGCGTCGCGCAGGATGTCGGCGATCCGGTCGCGGTCCGCGTCGGAGGCACGGAGCTCGGTGGCGGCAGCGGGTGCGGTCTGCTTCTGAAGGTCCACGGCAGCAGCGTACCCAAACACGATAGATCGCGATAGACCCCGTTCAGGTCGATCACCGGACATCGAACTGAGCCTTACCTCACAAGCTCGCTGTCGGAGGCAGGTTCTACGCTGGTGGACGCTGCCAATGGAGGTCAGCCGCGCTGTCTGTCGAGTGAGGAATGGGCGACATGCCTGAGTTCGCGTACACCGATCTGCTCCCCATGGGAGAGGACACCACCCCCTACCGGCTGGTGACCGCCGAGGGTGTCAGCACCTTCGAGGCCGACGGGCGGACGTTCCTCAAGGTGGAGCCCGAGGCGCTGCGCAAGCTGGCCGAGGAGGCCATCCACGACATCCAGCACTACCTGCGGCCCGCGCACCTCGCGCAGCTGCGGCGGATCATCGACGACCCCGAGGCGTCGAGCAACGACAAGTTCGTGGCGCTGGACCTGCTGAAGAACGCCAACATCGCGGCCGCCGGCGTGCTGCCCATGTGCCAGGACACCGGCACCGCGATCGTGATGGGCAAACGCGGGCAGAACGTGCTCACCGAGGGCGGCGACGAGGAGGCCCTCAGCCGGGGCATCTACGACGCGTACCTGAACCTCAACCTGCGTTACTCGCAGATGGCTCCCCTCACCATGTGGGAGGAGAAGAACACCGGGTCGAACCTGCCCGCGCAGATCGAGCTGTACGCCACCGACGGCGGCGCCTACAAGTTCCTCTTCATGGCGAAGGGCGGCGGCTCCGCCAACAAGTCCTTCCTGTACCAGGAGACGAAGGCCGTCCTGAACGAGGCCTCCATGATGAAGTTCCTGGAGGAGAAGATCCGCTCGCTCGGTACGGCCGCCTGCCCGCCGTACCACCTGGCGATCGTCGTCGGCGGCACGTCCGCCGAGTACGCGCTGAAGACCGCCAAGTACGCCTCCGCGCACTACCTGGACGAGATCCCGGCCGAGGGCTCGCCGCTCGGGCACGGGTTCCGGGACAAGGAGCTGGAGGAGAAGGTCTTCGAGCTGACGCAGAAGATCGGGATCGGCGCGCAGTTCGGCGGCAAGTACTTCTGCCATGACGTGCGGGTGGTCCGGCTGCCGCGGCACGGCGCCTCGTGCCCCGTCGCCATCGCCGTGTCCTGCTCGGCCGACCGGCAGGCCGTCGCGAAGATCACCGCCGAGGGTGTCTTCCTGGAGCAGCTGGAGACCGACCCGGCGCGGTTCCTGCCGGAGACCACGGACGAGCACCTCGACGAGTCCTCGGACGTGGTGAAGATCGACCTGAACCAGCCGATGGACGAGATTCTCGCCGAGCTGACCAAGTACCCGGTCAAGACCCGGCTCTCGCTCACCGGTCCGCTGGTCGTGGCCCGCGACATCGCGCACGCCAAGATCAAGGAGCGGCTGGACGCGGGCGAGGAGATGCCGCAGTACCTCAAGGACCACCCGGTGTACTACGCCGGCCCGGCCAAGACGCCGGAGGGCTACGCGTCGGGTTCCTTCGGTCCCACGACCGCCGGGCGCATGGACTCCTACGTCGAGCAGTTCCAGGCGGCCGGCGGCTCCAAGGTGATGCTCGCGAAGGGCAACCGGAGCAAGCAGGTCACGGACGCGTGCGGCACGCACGGCGGCTTCTACCTCGGCTCCATCGGCGGTCCCGCCGCCCGCCTCGCCCAGGACTGCATCAAGAAGGTCGAGGTCGTCGAGTACGAGGAGCTCGGCATGGAGGCCGTCTGGAAGATCGAGGTCGAGGACTTCCCGGCGTTCATCGTCGTCGACGACAAGGGCAACGACTTCTTCCAGGACCCGGCGCCCGCGCCGACGTTCACGTCGATTCCGGTGCGGGGGCCGGGGCTGGCGTAACTCCTGCGGGGCGGCACGCAATCGTGTTCGCCCCCGCCGCCCCTACCCTTCCCGTACCTGGGGGCTGCCGCCCCCGGACCCCCGCTTCGGCCTGAACGGCCTCGTCCTCAAACGCCGGACGGGCTGAAAAAGCCGGCCCCTCCGGCGTTTGAGGAGCGGGGTCGAAGGGGCGGAGCCCCTTCAAGGACGGGAAAGGTAGGGGCGGCGGGGGCGAAACCCATCGATGGCACACGGATGGGCCAAGCACAGGAACAACCCCGCCGCCCACCACGCTTACTCAGGTATGAGCGACTACCGCATCGAGCACGACTCCATGGGTGAGGTCCGGGTGCCCGCCGACGCCAAGTGGCGTGCCCAGACCCAGCGTGCCGTCGAGAACTTTCCCGTCTCCGGGCAGCGCATCGAGCGGGCCCATATCGAGGCCCTGGCCAGGATCAAGGGCGCCGCCGCGAAGGTGAACGCCGACCTGGGAGTGCTCGACAAGGACATCGCCGAGGCCATCCAGGACGCCGCCGCGGAGGTCGCCGAGGGGCGGTGGGACGAGCACTTCCCGGTCGACGTGTTCCAGACCGGATCCGGGACCTCGTCCAACATGAACACCAACGAGGTCGTCGCCACCCTCGCCACCGAGCGGCTCGGGCGTGACGTGCACCCCAACGACCACGTCAACGCCTCGCAGTCCTCCAACGACGTCTTCCCCTCGTCCATCCACATCGCCGCCACCGCCGCCGTCACCCGCGACCTGATCCCGGCGCTGGAGCACCTCGCCGGGTCGCTGGAGCGCAAGGCCGAGGAGTTCGCCGATGTCGTGAAGTCGGGCCGGACCCATCTCATGGACGCCACGCCCGTGACGATGGGGCAGGAGTTCGGCGGTTACGCCGCCCAGGTGCGGTACGGCGTCGAGCGGCTGCAGGCCTCCCTCCCCCGGCTCGCCGAACTCCCCCTCGGCGGCACGGCCGTGGGCACCGGCATCAACACGCCCCCCGGGTTCTCCGCCGCTGTCATCGAGGAGGTGGCCCGCGCCACCGGGCTGCCGCTCACAGAGGCGCGCGACCACTTCGAGGCACAGGGGGCCCGCGACGGGATCGTCGAGACCAGCGGGCAGCTGCGGACCATCGCCGTCGGGCTGACCAAGATCGCCAATGATCTGCGGTGGATGTCCTCCGGACCGCGTACCGGCCTCGCGGAGATCAGCCTCCCCGACCTCCAGCCGGGGTCCTCGATCATGCCCGGCAAGGTCAACCCGGTCATTCCGGAGGCCGTCCTGATGGTCGCCGCGCAGGTCGTCGGCAACGACGCCACCGTGGCCACGGCCGGCGCCGCGGGCAATTTCGAGCTGAATGTAATGCTTCCGGTCATCGCGAAGAACGTCCTGGAATCCATCCGTTTGCTGGCAAACGCGTCCCGGCTGCTGGCCGACCGCACCGTCGACGGCATCGTCGCCCACCGGGAACGGGCCCTGGAATACGCCGAGTCGTCGCCCTCCGTCGTCACGCCGCTCAACAAGTACATCGGGTACGAGGAGGCGGCGAAGGTCGCCAAGAAGGCCCTCGCGGAGCGGAAGACCATCCGCCAAGTCGTCCTGGAGAGCGGGTACGTGGAGCGCGGTGACCTCACCGTCGAGCAACTGGACGAGGCCCTCGATGTCCTGCGGATGACACGGCCGTAACCGTTGAGCACGACGGCGTGAACCGTGACGGACACCGCAGCGTCGTATGCCTATGGCACCTAATATCTGTCCATGGAAGACGGTGGAGCGGTGACGACGACGGAAGTGGAAGCAGGTGGGTCGACCCGCTTCTGGGCGCCCGGGACACGGATCCTGTGGCGGTACCGGGAGAACGCGGGCCGACGCTTCCACATCGCGCGTCCCGTCACCGTCGTACGGGACGACGCCGAGATCCTCGCCGTATGGCTGGCTCCGGGCACGGAGTGTGTGAAGCCCGTGCTCGCCGACGGGACGGCCGTGCACCTGGAACCCCTGGAGACGCGGTACACCAAGCCGCGCGCCGTCCAGCGCGACCGGTGGTTCGGGACCGGGGTGCTGAAGCTCGCGCGGCCCGGTGAGCCGTGGTCGGTGTGGCTGTTCTGGGAGCCGGGATGGCTGTTCAAGAACTGGTACGTGAATCTTGAGGAGCCGCTGGCCCGTTGGGCGGGCGGGGTGGACTCCGAGGACCACTTCCTCGACATCTCCGTGCACCCGGACCGCAGTTGGCACTGGCGGGACGAGGACGAGTTCGCGCAGGCCCAGCGGGACGGGCTGGTGGACGACCGGCTCGCCGCGCGGGTGCGCGAAGCGGGGCGCGGCGCGGTCGAGGTGATCCGCGCCTGGGGGCCGCCGTTCTCGGACGACTGGCAACACTGGCGCCCGGATCCCGCCTGGGCTGTACCTTCTTTGCCTGAGGACTGGGATCGCACGCCCGCGCACATGTCCTCATGAGACCCTTGATGCGCCCCCGGGCAACAAACGTAGGATCGTCCTCCGCAAGGGCGCACTTGGGCGGCAACTACCGGAGTGCGCGCCGGGCTTGACCGATCGTCACCGAGGGGCGGCAGGACGTGAGCGAGGGTTACCAGGGCAACGCCGCCAGGGCCGGCGGGGCTTTCGACGCCGGTCCTGGGCGCAGACGCCCCACCGGCGGCACAGGAACCGCCCCTGGCCACGCGGGAATTCCGTTCCTGGGGCACGTATTGCGGGTATCGGAGTTTCGGCGGGACGAACTGCACGCGCGGCGCGCAGCCCCGGACGGATGGATTCGAAAGGCGTGACGGAGCAGCCGACCTCCTTCGAACGCCCCGAGACGGGCGTCGACCCCGCGGAGCCCCGCGGGGCGCTCGTGCGTACCTCGACACAGTCGACGCCGCACTCCACGCCGTCGCACGCCCCTTGCGGCGGCGCAGGCACCCCCTTACCCGCGCAGGCGCGCACCGGAGAGACCCCCTCCACGCCGGGCACCACCGCACCGTCCGGCCCGAGCAAGGAGCCCTCAGACATCGCCGGCAACGGCCCCGAGCACTCGCAGCCCTCCGCCGCCGCCGAGCCCGACACGCACCGGCCGCGGCCCGTTCCGGAGGCCATTCCGCCGCAGCCCGGCGCCGAACCGCCGCAGTCGTCCGCCGAGCGGCGCACCGGACAGGGCGTCGTGCCCGGCCGCCCGACGCCCATGCGGCGGGACGGTGACCGGCTGCGCTTCGTGGGCGCCGCCACCCGGCGGATCGCCCGCGGCATCGACCTGGACGAGATCGTGATGGGGCTGTGCCGGGCGACCGTGCCGACCTTCTCCGACGCGATCCTGGTGTATCTGCGCGACCCGCTGCCGGTCGGCGACGAGCGGCCCACGGGACCCGTCGTTCTGCGGTTGCGCCGCACCGACCGGATCCCGGAGGAGCGGGACACCGAAGGCAGCTTCCTGTCCTCGGGGGCACAGCAGCCGGAGCCGACCGAGCTGTCGGAACTGTCCGCCCTCACCGCCGAACTGTGCGAGGTGCGGCCCGGCGGGGCGCTCGCCGAGGTGCTGCGCGGCGTACGTCCCGTCTTCGCCGACGCGCCCGCCGCCCGCGCCGCCCTGCCGGAACTGCTCGGCGACGACGGTGAGTTGATCATCCCCGACGGTCAGCGCGCGATCCTCGCCCCGCTGCGCGGCCGACGCCGTGTCATCGGCGCCGCGGTGTTCCTGCGCCGCCCGGAGCGCCTCGCCTTCGAGCCCGACGACCTCCTCGTCGCCGCCCAGCTCGCCACGCACAGCGCGCTCGGCATCGACAAGGCGGTGCTGTACGGCCGTGAGGCGTACATCGCCGACGAGCTCCAGCGCACCATGCTGCCCGAGACGCTGCCCCGCCCCACCGGCGTGCGGCTGGCGTCCCGCTACCTCCCGGCGGCCGAGACGGCCCGGGTGGGCGGCGACTGGTACGACGCGATCCCGCTGCCCGGCAGCCGCGTCGCCCTCGTGGTCGGTGACGTCATGGGCCACTCCATGACCTCGGCCGCGATCATGGGCCAGCTGCGGACCACGGCCCAGACCCTCGCCGGTCTCGACCTGCCCCCGCAGGAGGTCCTGCACCACCTCGACGAACAGGCCCAGCGGCTGGGCACCGACCGCATGGCGACCTGCCTGTATGCCGTCTACGACCCGGTATCGCACCGCATCACCATCGCCAACGCGGGCCATCCGCCGCCCGTTCTGCTGCACCTGGGCGGCCGCGCGGAGGTACTGCGGGTGCCGGCGGGCGCCCCGATCGGCGTCGGCGGTGTCGACTTCGAGGCCGTGGAACTGGACGCACCGGCCGGAGCGACCCTGCTTCTCTACACCGACGGTCTGGTCGAGTCCCGCCTGCGTGACGTCTGGACGGGCATAGAGCAGCTGCGCGAGAAGCTCGCCGCGACCGCGCAGCTCACCGGGCCCGACCATCCGCCGCCCCTCGAGGCCCTGTGCGACGAGGTCCTCGACATGCTCGGTCCCGGCGACCGCGACGACGACATCGCGCTGCTCGCCGCCCGCTTCGACGGGATCGCTCCCAGCGACGTGGCGTACTGGTTCCTGGAGCCGGAGGACGCCGCCCCGGGACGCGCCCGGCGTCTGGCCCGCCGCGCCCTCGCCCGCTGGGGCATGGAGGAACTCACCGACTCGGTCGAGCTGTTGGTGAGCGAGGTCGTGACCAACGCGGTGCGCTATGCCTCGCGGCCGGTGACGTTGCGCCTGCTGCGGACCGATGTGCTGCGCTGCGAGGTCGGGGACGACGTGCCGCAACTGCCGCGGCTGCGGCAGGCCCGGGCCACGGACGAAGGCGGCCGGGGCCTGTACCTGGTCAACCGGCTGGCCCGGCGGTGGGGGGCCACGCGGTTGAGCACCGGCAAGGTTGTGTGGTTCGAGTTGAATCGCGGCTGACCGCCGTAGGGGGAACTGCGGACCGCCGAGTGCGGGTGCATCGTGGCTGATCGCGCCCGCGCGGCGGAGCCGCATGTCACACACAGCCCCGCGCCCCTTCCGGGGCGCTTTCCTAGTCGTCGTTGTTGGGTCTGACCGGGTCCAGCGTGATGTCGTCCGTCGGCTCGTCGGTCGGCTCGTCCGTGGGCTCGTCCGTCGTAGGCGTCTCCGTCGGCTCCTCAGTCGTCGGCTCGTCCGTCGGCTCCTGAGTCGTCGGCTCGTCCGTCGGCTCCTGAGTCGTCGGCTCGTCCGTCGGCTCCTCGGTCGTCGGCTCCTCGGTCGGAGTCGGGGTCCAGGTCGGCTGGACGGCCGCGCCCTGGTCGGTGTCGAGGTCGAACCTGGCGTCCGGGTCCGTCACGCCGAACATGTACGCCGCCCAGACCTGCGCGGGGAACCCACCGCCGTTGACGCGGTCCTCGCCGCCCGCGCCGTACATCTTCGTCTGGGCGTGGGTCTTGGCATCCTCGCCGAACAGGCCCACCGAGGTGACCAGGTCGGGCGTGTAACCCGTGAACCAGGCCGACTTGTTGTCGTCGGACGTACCCGTCTTGCCGGCGACCTTCTGGCCGTCGCGCTTGGGGTTGTCCGCCACGGACCTGCGGGCCGTACCGTCGTCGACCACGCCCGTCAGCACCGACGTCACCGTGTCGGCGGCCTGCGGGCTGATGACCTGCTCGCCGATCGGGTCCGGGAGCTCGACCGCGCGGCTGTTGTGCTCGGCCGACTTGAGGATGCTCGGCGTGACCTTCTTGCCGTGGTTGTCGAGGGTGGCGTAGACCCCGGCCATCTGCAGCGGGCTCGCGCCCATGGTGCCCAGGGTCTGGGCGGGCACGGCCTGCTCGTTGGTGGTGTCCATGCCGAGCTTGCCGGCCACGTCCATGACGTTCTTCATGCCGACGTCGACGCCCATCTGCGCGAAGACGGAGTTGACGGACTTGTTCATCGCCGTCTGGACGGTGATGTCGCCGTAGTCCCGGTCGTCCTCGTTCTCGGGCGCGAAGCCGGCCTTGCTGCCGCCCTCCACGACCGGCCGCTTGCTGGTGCCGTCGTAGATCGTGTTCGCGGTGATCGGGTTGCCGTCCTGGGTCTCGGCGCCCTCCTCCAGGGCGGCCGCGAGGATCACCGGCTTGAACGTCGAGGCGGGCTGGTAGTCGGTGCGGGTCGCGTTGCTGGTGTAGTGCTTGAAGTAGTCGACGCCGCCGTACAGGGCGACGACCTTCCCCGTCTTGGGGTCGACGGAGACCGCGCCGGCCTGGACGTTCCCGTCGACCTTGCGCTTCTTCGGGTCCAGCTTGCTCGTCAGCTGCGCCTTGGCGGCCTTCTCCAGCTCGGCCTGCTTCTTCCTGTCGATGTTCAGGGTGATGGTCCAGCCCTGGTTCACGACCTCAGCCTCGGCCTGGGAGCGGGTGATGCCCTCCTGCTTCATCAGCTGGTTGGTCAGCTGCTGGTTGGCGAGCTCGACCAGGTAACCCTTCTGTCCCTCCAGGCCCGCGGCGGGCTTCGGCTCCTTCGGCACCGGGAGTTTCGTCATGCCCTGCCGCTCGGACTGGTCCAGCCAGCCCTCCTCGACCATGTTGTCCAGGACGTAGTTCCAGCGGGCCGTGACCAGCTTCCTGCCGGTCTCGGACGCGGCCGACCAGTCGTACTGACTCGGCGCCTGGAGCAACGCGGCCAGGTACGCGCCCTGTTCGACCTTGAGCTTGTCGGCGTCGACGCGGTAATAGGCCTGGGCGGCGGCCTGGATGCCGTAGGCGCCGCGGCCGTAGTAGCTGGTGTTGATGTAGCCGGCGAGGATCTCGTCCTTGGTCAGCTGGCGGTCGACCTTCAGGGAGATGACCATCTCCTTGAGCTTGCGGCTGACCGTCTGTTCCTGGCTGAGGTAGTAGTTCTTCACGTACTGCTGGGTGATCGTCGAACCACCCTGCGCGCCCTTGCCCATCGCGGTGTTCAGCAGACCGCGGGCCGTGCCCTTGAGGTCGATGCCGTTGTCCTTGTAGAAGGACTTGTTCTCCGCCGCGACGAAGGCGCGCTGGACCTTCTTCGGCACCTTGGCCAGGTCCACGATCTCGCGGTTGACCTCGCCGTCGCGGGCCAGGGTGCTGCCGTCGCTGTACTTGTAGACGTTGCTCTGGCGCTGGGCGGCCTGGGCGGCCGCGTTGTCCTTCGGGATGTCGACGGCCAGATAGAGCGCGATGAAGGCGCCGATGCCGAGCAGGCACACGCCGAGGAAGGTGCCGAGGATCTTCTTCCAGGTGAAGAGCCGGCGTATTCGGCCCTTGCCACCCCCCTTGCCGGCGCTCTTGGCCGCCCGGCGGGCCGCGGCCCGGCCACCCTGAGCGGCCGGCGGGCCCACCACGGTGGCCGACTCGCCACCCGCAGGGGCCGACGGCGTCCCGGACGGGCGCCGGGGCGCGCCGCGGCGCCCGCTTTGCTGACGCGCTCGTCTGTCTTCCGCTCGTCCCATGGGTGTGTTCCGCTCCGCTTCGCTCTTGTGTGCACTCCTGCCACACAGGTTCGCCGCTCAGTCAGCTCAGAAAGCTAACACCGGAAGTTGTGACAAAGAGCTGTCGATCCGGTCTTTTGCGGACGTGACAATCAGCACCTGTCCCACCGGAACCGACGGCTCAGGGATGCATAGGGTTGCCCGCGCGGGGTAAAGTGATATCACTTAGATAGTTCGAAGCTAGACGAAGCCGCCACGGCTTCGTGGATGAATGCGAACGAAACGGGGGAATCACCCATGCCTACCGACACCACATCCGTCACCGCCGACGTACCGGAGATGCCCGCCCCACGCGTACGCGAGTTCACGGCGCACAGCATCGGCGGCGGGCTCGCCCTGCTGCTGGGCCTCGTCGGGCTGCTGGCCGGCGCGGGCCTGATCGTCAGCACCACGGCGGTCGCCGGGGCCGGCGGCAAGGCGGTGCTGATCATCGCCGGAATCCTGGTCGCGATCGCCGCGGTCCTCGCGATGTGCGGGCTCAACATGGTCGCGCCGGGCGAGGCGCGGGTCGTCCAGCTCTTCGGGCGGTACCGCGGGACGATCCGGGAGGACGGGCTGCGCTGGGTGAACCCCTTCACCTCCCGTACGAAGATCTCGACCCGGGTGCGCAACCACGAGACGGCCGTCCTCAAGGTCAACGACGCCTACGGCAACCCGATCGAGCTCGCCGCGGTCGTGGTGTGGAAGGTCGCGGACACCGCACAGGCCACCTTCGAGGTCGACGACTTCCTGGAGTTCGTCTCCACCCAGACCGAAGCGGCGGTGCGGCACATCGCCATCGAGT
Source organism: Streptomyces sp. R11 (assembly GCF_041051905.1). NCBI lineage: Bacteria > Bacillati > Actinomycetota > Actinomycetes > Kitasatosporales > Streptomycetaceae > Streptomyces > Streptomyces sp. R11. The sequence continues at coordinate 5,861,963 of NZ_CP163432.1, read as the reverse complement.
ACCCGTACGACGCCCATGACGAGGGCGGCCTCTCGCTGCGCGGCAACGCCGAGGAGATCACCGAGAAGCTCGCCGTCGAACTGCACGCGCGCGTGGAGGCGGCCGGAGTGCAGATCATCGAGTCGCGCTTCACGCACCTCGCGTACGCTCCCGAGATCGCCTCCGCGATGCTCCAGCGGCAGCAGGCCGGGGCGGTCGTCGCGGCCCGGCGGCAGATCGTCGACGGGGCGGTCGGCATGGTCGAGGCGGCGCTCGCGCGGATCTCCGAGCGGGACATCGTGGAGCTGGACGACGAGCGGAAGGCGGCGATGGTGTCCAACCTGATGGTGGTGCTGTGCGGTGACAGGTCCCCGCAGCCGGTCCTCAACACCGGGACGCTCTACCAGTGACGGTTCCCTCCGAGGGTTCAACCCCTCAGCGCCGGCCGCAGCAGCGCAAGCAGGTGCTGCTGCGGTTGGACCCGTCCGTGTACGAGGCGCTGGCGCGGTGGGCGGGGGACGAGCTGCGCTCGGCCAACGCGCAGATCGAGTTTCTGCTGCGGAAGGCTTTGGCCGACGCCGGTCGGCTTCCGCGGGACACGGGGCCTCTTCCCCGTCGGGGCCGGCCACCTGGGGGCTCCGCCCCCGGACCCCCGCCGGCCTGAACGGCCTCGCCCTCAAGCGCCGGACGGGCTGGATGCGGCTGAGGCGACCTCGTCCGTGCCGGCCGGATGCGGCTCGGCCGGCCTCGTCCGTGCACGCCGGAAGGGCGCGGATCCACTGGGTCGCCCACCCTCACCATCGCCATGTGGCAGAACCGTGACAATCGCACCCCACCTGCGCCTTCACACCGCCCGCCATGATCTACACACTCCGCGTATACACGACGCGTATACACCCCGTGTAGTGTCCTGGTCATGTCCATCGGTCACACCCTCCTGGGGCTCCTGGAGTCCGGCCCGCGTCACGGCTACGACCTGAAGCGGGCCTTCGACGAGAAGTTCGGTCACGACCGGCCGCTGCACTACGGCCAGGTCTACTCGACGATGTCCCGGCTGCTGAAGAACGGGCTCGTCGAGGTCGACGGGATCGAGCCCGGCGGCGGGCCCGAGCGCAAGCGCTACGCCATCACCGACGCCGGGATCACCGACGTCCAGCAGTGGCTCGCGACGCCCGAGAAGCCGGAGCCGTACCTCCAGTCGACCCTCTACACGAAGGTCGTCCTCGCTCTGCTCACCCGGCGCAACGCGGCCGACATCCTCGACACCCAGCGCTCCGAGCACCTGCGGATGATGCGCATCCTCACCGACCGGAAGCGCAAGGGGGACCTCGCCGATCAGCTGATCTGCGACCACGCCCTGTTCCACCTCGAGGCCGACCTGCGCTGGCTGGAACTCACCGCCGCGCGTCTCGACAAGCTGGCCGAGGTGGTGACCAAGTGACTCCTCCTCCCGGTTCCCTGCTCGCGGCCCAGGAGCTGCGCAAGGCCTACGGCCCGACCCTCGCGCTCGACGGGGCCGAGTTCTCCATCCACCCCGGCGAGGTCGTCGCCGTCATGGGGCCGTCCGGCTCCGGCAAGTCGACGTTGCTGCACTGTCTCGCCGGGATCGTGCCGCCGGACTCGGGGTCCATCACCTACAACGGCCGCGAACTGGCCACCATGGGCGACGCCCAGCGCAGTGCCCTGCGACGCTCGGAGTTCGGGTTCGTCTTCCAGTTCGGGCAGTTGGTGCCGGAGCTGACCTGCGTCGAGAACGTCGCCCTTCCGCTGCGGCTGAACGGAACCTCCCGCAAGGAGGCCGAGAAGGCGGCCCTCACCTGGATGGAGCGGCTGGAGGTCGACGACCTGCGCAAGAAGCGGCCCGGTGAGGTCTCCGGCGGTCAGGGGCAGCGCGTCGCCGTCGCCCGGGCCCTGGTCACCAACCCCCGCGTGCTGTTCGCCGACGAGCCGACCGGCGCGCTCGACTCCCTCAACGGCGAGCGCGTGATGGAGCTGCTGACGGACGCCGCCCGCTCGACCAACGCCGCCGTCGTCCTCGTCACGCACGAGGCGCGCGTCGCCGCCTACTCCGACCGCGAGATCGTCGTACGGGACGGCAAGTCCCGGGACATGGAGCGCGTCGTATGAGTGCCGCGTCCCAGTGGGCCAAGGATCTGGGCATGGGCGTGCGGTTCGCCTTCGCCGGCGGACGCGAGGGGTGGGTCCGGGCCCTGCTGACGGCCGTCGGGGTGGGGCTCGGGGTGGCGCTGCTGCTGCTGACGACCGCGATCCCGAGCGCGCTGTCCGAGCGTGACCGACGCGGTAGCGCCCGGGACGACTTCACGTACAGCGGCACGGTGATGCCCAAGGCGGACGACACGCTGATCGTCGCCAGTGTCGACACCGAGTACCGCGGTGACGACGTACGGGGCCGGCTCCTGGAGCCCGAGGGGCCGCTGGCGCCGCTGCCGCCGGGCGTGGACGAGTTCCCCGCGAAGGGCGAGATGATCGCCTCGCCCGCGCTGCAGAAGCTGCTGAAGTCCGACTCCGGCAAGCTGCTGCGCGAACGCATCCCCTACCGGGTCACCGGCACCATCGAGCAGCCCGGGCTGATCGGGCCCACCGAACTCGCCTACTACGCGGGCGGGTCGGGGCTCGAGGACCAGATCGCCGGAGGCACCGTCGAGCGGATCGACTACTTCGGCCCCTCCGCCGGGATGGCGGACGACCCGCTGGATCCGATCCTGATCCTGCTGATCATGATCATCTTCGTGGTACTGCTGCTGCCGGTCGGCGTGTTCATCGCGGCGGCCGTGCGCTTCGGCGGCGAGCGCCGCGACCGTCGGCTCGCGGCGCTCAGGCTGGTCGGCGCGGACGGACGGATGGCGCGCCGGGTCGCGGGCGGCGAGGCGCTCGCCGGGGCGCTGCTCGGGCTCGTTCTCGGCACCGGCTTCTTCCTGGCGGGGCGTCACCTGGCGACTCTGCTGCAGGTGCGGGACATCAGCGTGTTCCCGAGCGACCTCAACCCGTCGATCGCGCTCGCGCTGCTGGTCGCCGTCGCCGTACCGGCCGCGGCGGTCCTGGTGACGCTGTTCGCGCTGCGCGGGGTCGTCATCGAGCCGCTCGGTGTGGTCCGTACGACGAAGCCCCCGCGCCGTCGGCTGTGGTGGCGGCTGCTGCTGCCGGTGGGCGGTCTCGCGCTGCTGTACCCGATGGTGGGGCAGGGCAACGACAACGGGAACTTCAACGAGTGGATGGTCATCGGCGGCACCGTGCTGCTGCTGGTCGGCGTCACCACACTGCTGCCCTGGCTGGTCGAGGCCGTGGTGGCCCGGCTGAACTCCGGGTCGGTCTCCTGGCAACTGGCGATCCGCAGGCTGCAGTTGAGCAGTGGTTCGGCTGCCCGCATGGTCAACGGCATCGCGGTCGCGGTGGCCGGGGCGATCGCGTTGCAGATGCTGTTCGCCGGGGTCGAGGGCGACTACACCAAGCAGACCGGCAACGACCTGAACCGCGCCCAGATGACGATCTCCGTGCACGGCGACGTCCCGCTGAACGACGTCGCCCGGCAGTTGGGAGAGACCGAGGGGGTGCGCCGGGCGTCGGCCCTCTCGCTGGGCGCACTCGGCGAGAAGGCGAAGGAACCCGACAACTCGCTGGAGGTGGCCGTCGGCAGCTGCGCCGAGCTGCGCGAGGTGGCGCGTCTGAAGTCCTGCCGGGACGGGGACACCTTCCGGATCGTAGGCGGCGAGTACGACGACGGGTCGAAGGAGCTCACCAAGGCGGGCGGCACCCTGTACTTCGACCCCGGCTACAGCGGGATGACGAGCCACACGGTGGCGTGGAAGGTGCCGGGCGGCATCAAGACGGCGGCGACGCGCGAGGACCCGACCGGCTACGAGCGCGGCGGCCTGCTGTTGACCCCGGGCGCGCTGCCCGAGGGGGCCGAGGCCGGCCTCGTCCAGCGGGTGTTCCTCTCCCTGGACTCGTCGGTGCCGGACGCCGCGGACTTCGCGCGCAACACCGCCGCGCGGATGGACCCGCTGGCGGACGTGTTCACGCTGGCCGCCAACCGGGAGTCCCTGGAGTTCCGCTCCATCCGCAACGGCCTGTTCGTCGGCGCCACCTGCGTCCTGCTGCTGATCGGCGCGAGCCTGCTGGTCTCCCAGCTGGAGCAGCTGCGCGAGCGCAAGAAGCTGCTGTCGTCCCTGGTCGCCTTCGGCACCCGGCGCCGCACGCTCAGCCTGTCGGTGCTCTGGCAGACGGCGATCCCCATCGCGCTGGGCCTGGTGCTGGCGTCGACCGTCGGGCTCACACTGGGCGCCGTCCTGCTGAAGATGGCCGGCGCCTCGGTGACCGTGGACTGGGCGAGCGTACTGGCGATGACGGGCATCGGAGCCGGGGTCGTCCTCGCGGTGACCCTCCTCAGCCTGCCTCCGCTACTGCGCCTGATGCGCCCGGACGGCCTGCGCACGGAGTGATCAACGGGGTTGGGTGATCAAGGGGGCCGGGGCTCAGATCCCGGCCCCCAACACCCGTACCGGCAACGGCCGCAACGCATCGCGCAGAGCCGACGCCAGTTCCTCGTACTCCGCCGCGCGTGCCGCCCCCGTTCGCATGGCGAGGGCGACGCGGCGGGTGGGGGCCGGGTCGGCGAAGGAGCCGGTGAGGAGTTGGCTGCTGCGGGTCGTCTCCAGCTTGAGGGCGGTGCGCGGCAGCAGGGTCACCCCCATTCCGCCCGCGACGAGTTGCACGAGCGTGGACAGCCCGGCAGCGGTCGTGGTCACCGGCGCGTCCTCGCGGCCCGCCTCCCGGCAGATGTCGAGAGCCTGGTCGCGCAGGCAGTGGCCCTCGTCGAGCAGCAGCAGGTTCAGCTCGCGCAGCACCTCCCGCGGAATCCCCTCCCGGCCGCCGAGCCAGTGGTCGAGCGGGGTGACCAGCACGAAGTCCTCGTCGAAGAGCGGGAGTTCGGCGACACCGGGCACCCCGAGCGGTACGGCGAGCAGGAGCAGGTCCAGGCGGCCCGTGGTGAGGCCGTCGACCAGGCTCGCGGTCTGCTCCTCGTGCACCTGGAGGTCGAGGTGCGGATACCGGTCGTGGACGAGCCGCAGCACCGTCGGCAGCAGGTACGGCGCCACGGTGGGGATCACGCCGAGACGGAGTGCACCGGTGAACGGCGCCCGGACCGCCTCCGCCTCCTCCATCAGCGCCCCGACCTCCACCAGCACCGCCTTCGCCCGTACGGCGAGCCGCTCGCCGGCCGGCGAGAGCAGCACCTTGCGGGTCGTACGCTCCAGGAGCGTGACCCCGAGGGTCTCCTCCAGCGCGGACACGGCACCCGAGAGCGCGGGCTGGCTCATACCGATCGCGGCCGCGGCGTCCCGGAAGTGGAGGTGCTCGGCAACGGCGGCGAACGCCCGCAGCTGGGCGAGGCTGGGCTGCCGCCTCTTGCCCACGGTCATGTCCTGCCCCCCGTCATGCCTTACCCACGGCCATCAATAGGCACCTCCGATCAACCCGACCGAGTGTAGCTATTTCCCGTATCAATGCACGTTGTGCCAGGATCGGTAAGGTCCAACCCCATGGGAGACCCCTGTACCGAACGGGTGTCTCCTCGCTGCAAGGAGAGCGTGTGCTCACTGTCGGTGACAAGTTCCCCGAGTTCGAACTGACCGCCTGCGTCTCGCTGGAGAAGGGCGCTGAGTTCGAGACGATCAACCACAAGACCTACGAGGGCAAGTGGAAGATCGTCTTCGCGTGGCCGAAGGACTTCACCTTCGTCTGCCCGACCGAGATCGCGGCTTTCGGCAAGCTGAACGAGGAGTTCGCCGACCGCGACGCCCAGGTCCTGGGCTTCTCCGGTGACTCGGAGTTCGTCCACCACGCCTGGCGCAAGGACCACGACGACCTGCGCGACCTGCCGTTCCCGATGATGGCCGACTCCAAGCACGAGCTGATGCGCGACCTCGGCATCGAGGGCGAGGACGGCTTCGCCAAGCGCGCCGTCTTCATCGTCGACCAGAACAACGAGATCCAGTTCTCCATGGTGACCGCCGGCTCCGTCGGCCGTAACCCCAAGGAGGTCCTGCGGGTCCTGGACGCCCTCCAGACCGACGAGCTGTGCCCGTGCAACTGGAGCAAGGGCGAGGACACCCTGGACCCGGTCAAGCTGCTCGCGGGAGAGTGACCCACATGGCCCTCGACTCCCTCAAGTCCCGCATACCGGACTACGCCAAGGACCTGAAGCTCAACCTGGGCTCGGTCATCGGCAATTCGGACCTCCCGGCGCAGCAGCTGTGGGGCACGGTGCTCGCCACCGCGATCGCCTCGCGCTCTCCGATCGTGCTGCGCGAGCTGGAGCCGGAGGCCAAGGCGAACCTCTCGCCGGAGGCCTACAACGCGGCCAAGTCCGCCGCCGCGGTGATGGCGATGAACAACGTCTTCTACCGCACCCGGCATCTGCTGTCCGACCACGAGTACGGCAACCTGCGCGCGGGCCTGCGGATGAACGTCATCGGCAACCCCGGCGTCGACAAGGTCGACTTCGAGCTGTGGTCGTTCGCGGTGTCCGCCATCAACGGCTGCGGCATGTGCCTCGACTCGCACGAGCAGGTGCTGCGCAAGGCGGGCGTGGACCGCGAGACGGTTCAGGAAGCGTTCAAGATCGCTTCCGTCATCCAGGCGATCGGCGTCACGCTGGAAGCCGAGGCCGTCCTCTCCGAGTAGGCCGAGCTGTGTTGAGGGCCTCGCTCACCGCTGGTGGGCGGGGCCCTCGGCGTTTTCGTCGCTGTCCCCGGGGGCTGCGCCCTCAGACCCGCCTTCGGCCTGAACGGCCTCGTCCGCAGGCGCCGGAGGGGCTGGTTCCTGGCGACCGGTGCTCGTCAGCATCGCCTCCTGCGAATACCGCCGCAGATACCCCACGATCGTGTTCGACACGGCCACCAGCGGTACGGCCACCACCGCGCCGCCGATCCCCGCGACCATGCCGCCTGCCGCCACCGACAGCACGACCGCCAGCGGGTGGACGCGGACGGCGCGTCCGAGGATGAACGGCTGCAGGATGTGGCCCTCGATCTGCTGGACGGCCAGGACGACGGCGAGGGTCATCACCGCCGTGAAGACGCCCTGCGTCACCAGCGCCACGACCACGGCCAGGGCGCCGGAGGCCACCGCGCCGACGAGCGGGATGAAGGAGAACAGGAAGATGAAGACGGCCAGCGGCACGGCCATCGGGACGTCGAGGAAGTAGATGCCGATGCCGATGAAGACGGCGTCGATCAAGGCGACGAGGACGGTGCCGCGCACATACGCGGTGAGCGTCGCCCACGCGCGCGGGCCGGCGCCGGCGACAGCCGGACGGGCCGCGGCGGGCACCAGCTTCAGCGTCCACTGCCAGATGCGCTTGCCGTCGTAGAGCAGGAAGAGCGTCGAGAAGGCGGCCAGCAGAATGCCGGTGAGGGCCTCGACGACGACCGTGACGCCTTCGAGCCCGGCCGAGGTGATCTCTTCGGTGTTGGCGCCGACCGCGTCCCGGAGGTTCTCGGCGATCTCGTTGATCTGCTTGTCGGTGACGTGGAAGGGGCTGTTGAGCAGCCAGTTGCGCAGCTCGTCGATGCCGTCCTGGATCTGGTCGGAGAGGTTGTCGATGTTCTCCATGACCTGCCAGGTCACGAACCAGCCCATCAGCCCGATGACGACGAACCCGAGGACCGCGGTCAGGGCGGTGGCGAGCCCGCGCGGCACGCCACGCCGGGTCAGCCACACCACCGAGGGCTGCATCAGCGCGGTGAGGAGCAGGGCGATGACGAAGGCCAGCACGACGAGTTGTACGGCGCTGATGACCCGCATCAGCACCCAGACCGTGCCGGCGAGCACCAGCAGCCGCCAGCCGGCCTCCGCGGCGACCCGTACGCCCCACGGCACGACCTGCGCCGGGTCGGGCCGGGGCGGCGGTGCGGCGGGCGCGTAGTCGGGGGGCCGCGGGACGTGGTCGGAGCGCGGCGGCGCGTCCTCGACGGCCGGATCGGACGCCACGGCCGTGGCGGACCGCCGCTCGGGCCTGGGCTCGGTGTCCTCCCGTTCCACCGCGGCACGGCGCTCGTTCAACCGCTCACTCATTTCGGTCAGCCCGGTGCCGAGCCGACCGAGCCACCCTGGCACTCGCGACATGACCGTCCTCTTCCCCCGTCTCTCCTCACCACTCCCCCTGGAGTCGTTGCGTCCGACCGTACATGGCTAGTCACGGGGGAGCGCGAAAGCCCCTCACCAAGAGACGGTGAGGGGCTGCGCGAAGGTTGAGCGGCGGCGGTGCCGGCTCAGTACCAGTTGTTGGCCTGCCAGAAGGACCAGGCGTCACAGGGGCTGCCGTAGCGGTCGTTCATGTAGTTGAGGCCCCACTTGATCTGGGTGGCCGGGTTCGTCTGCCAGTCCGAGCCGACGGACGACATCTTCGAACCGGGCAGGGCCTGGAAGAGGCCGTAGGCACCCGAGGAGGGGTTGACGGCCTTGTAGTTCCAGTCGGACTCGTGGTCCACGATGTTGCTGAAGCACTGGAACTGGCCGCTCGGCACCATCTGTCGCGCCATCGACTGGATCTGCGCGATGCTGTACGAGCCCTGGACGGGGAAGTCGGAGGAGGATCGGGAGGCCTTCGCCTCGGCCTCTTCGCGCTCCTTGGCTTCCTGCGCCGCCTTCTCTGCCTTCTCGGCGGCTTCCTTCTTCTCGATCGCGGTCTGGGCGGCAGCCTTGCGGGCGGCTTCCTCAGCACCCTTCTTGGCGCTCGCGTCCGCGGCGATGGCCTGGACGTCGGCCTGCGCCGACATGGACTCGATCTGCACCTGGGCCTGCTGGCCCGCGGGTATGTCCGCGAGGAGCGTCGAATCGGCAGCCGTCGCTTCGGCGTCGTTGTTCTGCGCGGTGCTGCCCGAGGCAACGCCGACGACGCTTCCGACAGCGGTGACCGCGGTGGCCGACGCCACTGCGAATCCCCTGACCGAAATCGGACTCACACGGTTTCCTTCCAGCATCGCCCGCTTCGGTGACCCTGGCGGACGCAATCGTGCCCCTGGCTCTGGCCTCCCAACTGCGGGGTCACGGGAGGCTCGGACCCGGTGGGCAACTCCCTTGCGAGGAGCGCCGCGTGAAGACTCGGGCGGCATACGACGACGCTATGGAGTTGGCTGTGGTGTTGCTGTGGTGCCGTACCGCTGGGGGTACAGGTGTGTCGTATGCGGGGCCTGACAGGAGTGAGACTCTGCCGTACCCCGACGCCGCAAGGCAATTCTGTGTTGCGTGTGAAAGCTCACACCTCGTTTGTCCCAGGGGTTTTACGGAAAGCCGCACACGCCGAGGCGCCGCCCGGATAGGCTCACTGCCTTTCCGAACGGCGCCAACCAACGAGTAGCTACCGCAAGTTGAGCACTTGGGTCAGATCTGCCCGTCCTCCAGCATTTCGGTCACAAGGGCGGCGATCTGGGACCTCTCGGACCGCGTCAGCGTGACGTGGGCGAAGAGCGGATGCCCCTTCAGCTTCTCCACGACGGCGACCACACCGTCGTAGCGCCCGACCCTGAGATTGTCCCGCTGGGCCACGTCGTGGGTCAGAACCACCCTCGAATTAGCCCCAATTCGGGACAGAACCGTCAGCAGGACGTTCCTTTCCAGCGACTGCGCCTCGTCCACGATCACGAAGGCGTCATGCAGCGAACGCCCGCGGATGTGCGTGAGGGGCAGCACCTCCAGCATGCCCCGCGCCGTGACCTCTTCGATGACCTCGCGGCTGGTGACCGCCGACAGCGTGTCGAAGACCGCCTGTGCCCAGGGGCTCATCTTCTCGGCCTCGCTGCCGGGCAGATAGCCGAGCTCCTGCCCGCCCACCGCGTACAGCGGCCGGAAGACCATCACCTTCTGGTGCTGACGGCGCTCCAGCACCGCCTCCAGACCCGCGCACAGCGCCAGCGCCGACTTTCCGGTGCCGGCCCGGCCGCCCATGGACACGATCCCGACGTCCGGGTCGAGCAGCAGGTCCAGCGCGATCCGCTGCTCGGCGCTGCGGCCCTTGATACCGAAGGCCTCCCGGTCGCCGCGCACCAGCCTGACGTTGCCCTCGGGCGTGATCCGGCCCAGCGCGTTGCCGCGCTCGGAGTGGATCGTCAGACCGGTGTGCACGGGCATGTCGGCGGCCTCGGGGACGAAGACGTGCCCCTCCTCGAAGAGGATGTCCACCTGTTCGCCCGGCAGGGTCAGTTCGGACATTCCGGTCCAGCCGGAGGAGTCCGTGATGGCGAGTTCGGCGCGGTACTCCTCGGCGAGGAGACCGACGGACGAGGCCTTGATCCTGAGCGGCAGGTCCTTCGACACGACGGTGACGTCGAACCCCTCGGCCTGCAGATTGCGGGCGACCGCGAGGATGCGGGAGTCGTTGTCCCCCAGGCGGTAGCCGGTCGGCAGAACGCTGGGGTCCGAGTGATTGAGCTCGACACGGACGGTCCCGCCGAGGTCCCCGATCGGGATGGGGGCGTCGAGACGGCCATGCTTCACCCGGAACTCGTCGAGCAGGCGCAGGGCCTGCCGGGCGAAGTAGCCGAGTTCGGGATGGTGCCTCTTGGCCTCCAGTTCCGTCACCACGACGATGGGGAGCACGACCTCGTGCTCGTCGAAGCGGTTCAGGGCGTTCGGGTCGGCCAGCAGGACGCTGGTGTCGAGAACGTAGGTGCGCCGGTCGGGCTTGTGGCGCTTTGTGCTGGTCACCACGGAAGGACGTACCCCCTCGGATGAGGTCGGGGAGCGACGGAGTGGAGCTGGACCGGTCGTCGGCCGCTCTGCACGGGCCGAAAACCGGCCCCCCGCGTCTTCTTCCGTGCCGTGACCGCACGGTGGGGCTGGTGCAAAGGGCCTCCCGGGCGGACGGCCCCGTGCCGTCCGCTGAGATACGACACCCGTGGTTCGGGTGTCGACCTGCTTGCCTTATGCCCTCGAACGTGCGATGCCATGCCGACGCGTATGACGGCGCGCTGGTGAACTCCTTGTTACTTCTGTCCCGCGGGGGATGAGTTCGCTCAGCCGCCGTAGCGCCGGTGCCGGGCCGCGTAGTCGCGCAGAGCGCGCAGGAAGTCCACCTTGCGGAAGGCCGGCCAGAAGACTTCACAGAAGTAGTACTCGGAATGGGCCGTCTGCCACAGCATGAAACCGGACAACCGCTGCTCGCCGCTGGTGCGGATCACGAGGTCGGGGTCCGGCTGGTCGCCGGTGTAGAGGTGGCTGCCGATCAGATCGACGCTGACGGACTCGGCGAGGCTCTCCATCGAGGTGCCCTTGTCGTGGGCGTCGACGATCATCGAGCGCACGGCGTCGGCGATCTCCTGGCGACCGCCGTAGCCGATGGCGACGTTGACCAGTATCCCGTCGATGTCCGCGGTGGCCTCCTCGGCCTCCTTGAGGCTGGTCTGCATCCCGGACGGCAGCAGGTCGGGCGTGCCCACGTGGTGCACGCGCCAGCGCCCGTCGGCGGCGAGGGTGCGGACGACGTCCTCGATGATCCCGAGGAGCGGGCCGAGCTCGTCCTGGGGCCGGTCGAAGTTGTCCGTCGACAGCAGCCAGAGGGTGACGACCTCGACGTCCGTCTCACTGCACCAGCCGAGGAACTCCTCGATCTTCTCGGCACCGGCCCGGTGCCCGTGCACGGTGGAGGAGCCCGCCGCCTTCGCCCAGCGACGATTGCCGTCCATGATCACGCCGATGTGCTTGGGCACCTGAGCGTGGTCCAGGTGGCCCTCCACCCGGCGTGCGTACAGCCTGACCAGCAGGCCGCGCAGCTTGTCGCGCAGGTTCACGTGATTGTCAGCCCCTCCGTACGGATCGGACAGGCGCGCGGGCGCTGCGCGCGGCGCAGGCGAGGGCGGTTCCTGTCCGTATGGCGGTCCCCTACCGGCGAAGCGTACCCCTGCGGGGGCTTGGGCCGTGCTTACGGGTGCGGGTGCGCGGGGGGTGCCTTGGGTGGGGGGGTGTCCTGTGCGCGTGGGCGGCTGCGGGACGGTGGGGGCTGGTCGCGCAGTTCCCCGCGCCGCTGTGGGTGGATGCAGTCGCCGGCGTGTGGAGGGACCCCCTGCGCGAACAAAAAACGGGCCGGTCCGTGGGGGGGAGACGGACCGGCCCGAGGGGGGGTTTCCACCATAACCCTTCGTAAGTGATGCTGCGTGCATCGGCGTGCCACAACTACTCTCCGAAATCGCTCGGCGACGGCCCGGTGGCCGCGAGAGGGCCTCTTCGTGGCCGGTTCATGGCCTGGTGGGAGTGGATTCCCAGGGGAAACGGGTGGGATGTGGCCGGATCCATAGGGTTTGCCACATCTTGAGCCTCGGCGCGCGACTTGTCCCCGCTTCCCCCGCCCGGGTGACCCGGCCGCGAACGTCGGCTTGACGGCGCCCATGGCTGCAGAAAAGGAGCCCGGCTTCGACGCGACACGCGTCCAGCAGGGGCGCTTGCGAGGGCACGGCACCGCGCAGCCCCCTCCGCTGCGCGGTGCCGCCGCGCAGCTTTGCTTACGCGAATTACCTTGGTCTGAACTTACGTGAGAGGTGTGAGGAAATCGAGTCGGCCGCCATAACAATGTGGAAAAGGTGTGGGTTCCTTGGATGCGCAGGGGGCGGCGCCCCTTCGCGCACGGATGCGTGGTTTGCACCACACGGGCCTCAAGGGCCCTCGGATGACATCGGGTGTTCCAGCGGACAGTCCCCGGCCTACATCCGGCCTAACGTCGCGCTATGACTGCGAACGCGAGCAGGGCGATCACGTGGGACGAGGCGAGCGCACGGCGTACGGAGCGGCAGTTCCTGTCCCGTCCCGCCGCGCACGGCACGCCGGTCGCCGATGTGGTGGGGGCGATGCTGGGCGCGCATGCGCAGGTGCTGTCCGCGGCCGAGGTGTCGGTCGGGGTACGGGCCGCCGGGGTGACTCGGGCGGACGTACGGGCCGCGCTCTGGGAGGACCGCTCACTGGTGAAGACGTTCGGCCCGCGCGGGACCGTGCATCTGCTTCCCGCCGCCGAGTTGCCGCTGTGGTGCGGCGCGCTGACGGCGATTCCGAAGGGCCCGAGCCCGTTTCCGCCGGACGTCGCCGTCACCGAGGAGCAGGCGGAGCAGATCGTGGCGGCGATCGGGGACGCCCTCGACGGGGTCTGCCTGACCGTGGAGGAACTGGGCGAGGAGGTCGTGGCGCGCACCGGCCCGTGGGCGGGCGACCGGGTGATGCCCGCCTTCCAGGATCTGTGGCCGCGCTGGCGGCAGGTGATGCACCGGGCCGGCCAGTCGGGCGCCCTGTGCTTCGGCCCGAACCGGGGGCGGAAAGTGACGTACACCCGACCGCGGGGGGTCGATTCCGTACCGGGGCCAGGGTCGGGGCCTGCGGGCGAGGGGGCGCTGCGGGAGCTCGTACGGCGGTATCTGCGCGCGTACGGCCCGGCGGCTCCCCAGCACTTCGCCAAGTGGCTGGCGGCGCCCGCCGGTTGGGCGGTGGCGCTGTTCGGGGAGCTGGCGGGGGCCGGGGAGGTCGAGGAGGTGTCGTTCGAGGGGGCCGCGGCCTGGGTGGCGGCGGGCGACACGGAGTTCCCGGCGGGGAAGGTACGGGGCGTGCGGTTGCTGCCTTACTTCGACGCGTACGCCATCGCCGCGCAGCCGCGGCAGACGCTCTTCCCCGGGGAGGCGTACCAGCGGGCGCTGGCGGGTGGGCAGGCGGGGAACTTTCCGGTGCTGCTGGTGGACGGGGTGGTGGCGGGGGTCTGGCATCAGCGGCGCCAGGGCCGTCGTACGACGGTGACGGTGGAGCTGGTCGGGCGGCGCCTGACGGCGCGGCAGGAACGGGAGCTGGGCGAGCAGGTGGAGCGGGTGGGGGAAGTGCTGGAGGCGAAGGCGGAGTTGGTGGTCGGGAAGGTGACCGTCGGACCGCATGCGTGAGTGTCCCGCCGGGCGGGTCAGGCGCTGGGCTTGCGGGCCTCGAAGAGGTGGCGGGTGCTGTGCGCGACGAAGGGACCCTCGGACGCGATCTGTTCGTGCAGGGCACGCAGTTGCGGCCGGTACGCCTCGACGGTGAAGCCGGGGACCATCCAGACGACCTTGCGCAGAAAGTGCACGACGGCTGCGATGTCGTGGAACTCCATGCGCAGTTCCTCGGCCCGCAGGTCGACGATCTCCAGGCCGGCTGCCTCGGCGTCGGCGCGTTCCCCGTCGGGGTGGCGGCCGTTGCGGACCTCGTCCGGCTGGGGCCCCAGGAAGTACTCGACGAGCTCGAAGACGCTGCGGGGTCCGACGTGCTGGGCGAAGTACGTGCCGCCGGGCCTGAGCACGCGGGAGATCTCCGGCCAGTGGGCCCGCACCGGGTGCCGGCTCGTGACCAGGTCGAAGGCCCCGTCGGCGAACGGGAGCGGGGCGTCCTCGGGCGAGGCGACGACCGCGACGCCGCGGGCGGCGAGCAGGGCGGTGGCCTTGGCGACGTTCGGCGGCCAGCCCTCGGTGGCGACGGTGAGCGGCGGGGCCTTCGGTGCCCGGCCGAGGGCGAAGTCCAGCACCTCCCCTCCCCCGGTCTGGAGGTCGAGCGCGGCGGTCGCGCCGGCCAGGCGGTCGGCCAGGGAGACGGCATACCCCCAGCTGGGCCGCGCCTCGGTGGCCCGCCCCTCGAACCAGGAGAAGTCCCAGCCCTCGGTGGGCACGGCCGCGCCTTCGGCGACGAGCTCCTCGAACGACCTGCTGTCCTTTCCCATGCCGTGATGATCGCAGGGCGCTGTCAGTGTCCGCTGCTAGTTTTCGGCGCCATGACGAACTCGACGTACACGGCAGGCGAGAAGGAAACACTCCGGGCGAGCCTCGACCAGCACCGGGACGCGGTGCTGTGGAAGCTGGAGGGCCTGGACGACGAGCAGTTGCGCCGCCCGATGACCCCGACCGGCACGAGCCTGCTGGGCCTGGTCAAACACCTCGGCTCGGTGGAGTACGGCTGGTTCGTCTCGACCTTCGGCGGCGAAGTGGAACCCCTGTGGTTCGACCCCTACAGCGCCGAGGACATGGCGGCCGACCAGGGCGAGACGACACAGCAGATCGTCGAGTTCTACGGCCGTGCCCGCGCCGCCGCCGACCGCGTGATCGCCGAGCGGCCGCTGACGGACCTGGGGCAGCCGGCGTGGCGGGGCGAGGCGGTGTCGCTGCGGTGGGTGCTGGTCCACATGATCGAGGAGACGGCACGGCACGCGGGCCACATGGACATCGTGCGGGAGCTGATCGACGGCACGACGGGGGCTCACCAGCCGGGATGATCCCCCGTCGCGCCGTCCCTCACCTCGTCCCTCACGGCACCAACGGCCGCACTTCCTCCGCCGCGAACCGCACGAAGCCCTCCGGGTCGGGCTCGTCACCCGTCGGCTGCAGGACCACGGTGTCCGCACCGGCCTCCGCGAGCCGCTGAACGGCCTTCGCGACGGCGCCGGCGTCTCCGGCGACGCCGAGACCGCTGACGTCACCGGGCCCCTCGGCTTCGAGCTCTGCCTTGAGCCGGGCGGGCCCGTCGGGGCCGGTGGCGGTCAGGAGGTAGACGACGACTTCGTGCGGTTCGCCTCCGGCACGTCCCGCCGCGTCCCTCCCCTCCTCGATGAGTTGCCTCGCCTTCCTCACCCCATCGGGCGAGGTCGAGGCGGTGAGCAGGGTCCCGTCGGCCGCCTCACCGGCGAGCCGCAGCGAGCGGGGGCCGGTGACGCCGGCGATGACGGGCACCGGCCCGGCGGGCGGCCAGTCGAGGGCGACGTCGTCGAGCTTGACGTACCGCCCCTCGGTGGTGACCGTCTCCCCGCCGAGCAGGGCGCGCAGGGCGACGAGATGCTCGCGCAGCAGCGTCACCGGCGACTCGACCCGAGCCCCGACCTGACCCATCCAGTCCTGCACACCGTGCCCGAGGGCGAGGATCGGCCGTCCGGGGAACATCCGGTGCAGCGTCGCGGCTTCCATGGCGGTGATGGCGACGTTCCGCAACGGCACGGGCAGCAGCCCGACGCCGACCTTGACACGCTCGGTCCAGGCGAGGGCCGCCGCTGCGGTGGAGATCCCTCCCTCCCGGAAGCAGTCCTCCCAGAGCCAGAGCTCCTCGAGGCCTGCCTCGTCCGCGATACGGGCGACGGAACGGAGTCGCTCGGGGGCGAGTTGGGGGCGGAAGATTGCGCCGAGTCCGGTCATGGGGCCTTTCCTACCCGGGTAGCACTCGCCGGACAACAGGAAATCCAGGAGGTGGCTGAGGATGGGGCGGCGGTGGCGGGACGGTCGGGGGACGCTGGTCGTTCACGGGGAGCGGGGGGACGTCTCGGTGCCCCTGGAGATCGCCGCGTCCTACCGGGCCCGTACGAAGGGGCTGCTGGGGCGGGACTCCGTCGCCGGAGCGATGCTGCTCACGCCGGCCGGCAGCGTGCACACCTTCCGCATGCGGATGCCCATCGACGTGGCCTACCTCGACCGACGGCTGAACGTCATCGCCGTACGCACCATGCCACCGGGGCGGCTGGGCCTGCCCCGACTTCGTTCACGCCATGTGCTGGAGGCGGAGGCCGGGGCAATGGCCGGGTGGGGGGTGCGGGCCGGGGTGCGGGTGACTGTCGAGGTGTAGGCGTGGGTGGGGTGACTCCCC
Organism: Streptomyces sp. R11; assembly: GCF_041051905.1. Taxonomy (NCBI): domain Bacteria; kingdom Bacillati; phylum Actinomycetota; class Actinomycetes; order Kitasatosporales; family Streptomycetaceae; genus Streptomyces; species Streptomyces sp. R11. The sequence goes on along the minus strand of NZ_CP163432.1, from coordinate 5,845,349 downwards.
AGCGCCGGGTCAGTTGTCCGTGCGCGGGAAGGAGACCTCCACTCGTCGGTTCTTCTTGCGGCCCGACTCCGTCGCGTTCGAGGAGATCGGGTACTGCTCGCCGTAGCCGCGTACCTCGTAGGTGACCGAGGAGTCGGTCAGCTCCGACTCCAGGACGCCCTGTACGGCGTTCGCGCGCTTCCTGGACAGGACGTCGCCGTGGGCGGAGGAGCCCAGGTTGTCGGTGAAGCCGAAGACGCGGATGCGCGTGGCGTTCTGGGTCTTGATCTCCTCGGCGATTTCCGAGATACGGGCCTTCGCCTCGCCGGTCAGCTTCGCGCTGTCCTTGGGGAAGAGGACCTCGGCCTGCAGCGCGAACTTCACGTCCGAATTCGTGTCCTCCCGGCGTTCCTCGCCGGCCTGGTCCTCGACCACCTGCTTGATGTCCAGAACCTTGGCCTCGGCGAGCGTCGCCCCTTCGGGGAGCTTGAGGTCGGGGTCGTTGGCGTCCACCTCCACGGGGGCGGTGGCGGTGGCTTCGGTGCCCGGGGGGACGCTGGGGTCGTCGGCGGCGTCGGCTGTTGTGGCGCCCAGGAGGTTGGTGGCGACCATGAGGGTGGCTGCGGTGAGGGTGAGGGGGAGGCGGGGGGTGCGGGTCATTTTGGCCTCACCCGGAGATCTGGAGGGTGGCGGAGGCGAACGTCGGCAGCTGGAAGCTGACCTCGTTAGTGCTTGTCGGCGGGGCGGGGAACTGCATGAACACAGGAATGGAGTCGCCGGGCTTGATACGCGGCATGCTGGTCGTCGTCAGGGGACGACCGTCCGTGTCGCGCAGCACGTAGTACCGCTTCTTGCTCGCCGAATCGACGAGGGTCGCTCCGCCCAGCGATGTTCCGTGCCTGACGATCTCGGTCTCGTCACCCGAAGTACGCGCCGATACGCGGGCCGCCTCGTCACCGTCGTTCTTCATTTCGCCGCTCACGGTGACAAACCCACCGGAGTCGCGCTGAGCAGAGGTGATCCTGAGGATCAGACCGTCCTCGCCCTTGAGCTCGGCGAGGAGGTCATCGGTTCCCTCTTGAGCACTCGGTTTGGACCCGCCGCCCTTGGAGGCTGACGCGGAGCTCTCCGGCTTCTTGTCGTCGTCGCCTCCTCCTCCGCAGCCGGCCACTCCGAGGGCCAGTCCGGCCACGGCGGTCAACGCGACCATCCCCCTGCGGGCCTTCGTCGTGAACCGAATGCTCATGCCTCTGCTTCCTTCGTCACTCGTCGTTCGCTTGTGAGTCGGCCAGATGGACGTCGAAGAGGTTCTCGGGGGCCGGAAGAGTGGTCGGGTCCTCCGGGTCCAGGTCCCAGTCCGTGTCGTCGTCGCACTTGAGTTGCGGCAGAGGCAGTGTGTCGTTCCCGTCACCGTCGTCGCCGCCCTCTCCGGGGAGATCGAACGTGCAGCGAGGCTCGATCACGGCGGTGGCTGATGCCGTCGACTTGAAGTTCCCCGTGCCGGGGACGATGGAGTCGCCCACGGACTTGTTGGTTTCGACATCCACCGTGTAGCCCAAGGGTTCTGCCGGCCCACAGCCTTGGACGTCGGCGTCGTTCTGGGCCGCCAGTTCGTAGGCCCGCCAGCATCCGTCGACCAGTTCAGTGTTGCCGTCAAGGATGTCCTGCCACTTTGTCGGGTCGCCCACGACCTCCAACCAGTCCCCCGCGAGTTGGTCCCGGGACTCCTGCGCTGCCGCCAGCGCCGCCGCATCGGCGGCAGTTTGGGCACCGTTCCGATTCGCCGCGGCCTGGCCGACCGCAAGGTAGGCGAACGCGAGAAAGAGCAGGCCCCCCACCACCGTGATGTAGATGGGGAAGGCCTGCCCAGCGTCGCCGAAAGTACGGCGCCTGATCATCCGGTGAGTTCGTCGATCTGCTCCACAATCGCGTCGTAGATCGTCTGCCCGATATCGGTCCCCGTAATGGCCAACACAATCGCCACCACCACCGCGATGATCCCCAGATACTCCACCGCCGTCTGCCCCTTGTCGTCGCGCGCGGCACGGGAGCGCAAGTACTCGACGGTGGTGTTGATCCAGTTGCTCATGGTGTTCCCCTCTGGGCACGCAAGTCCTGTGAGAAGTCTCAGGAGAAAAGTAAGCGCGAACACCCCAAACACCAGAGGGTCCCAGGACCCAATTCCAGGCCTCGGCCGAAAACCGCCGTCGCACCATCGCCGCTCATCCCCGTCCTGGGTGGGAACCCGGCGCCGTCCCCAGCCACTTGGCCGCGGCCTCCCCGCGGCTGGTGCTGTGGAGTTTGGCGAAGATGCGGTTGATGTGGTTCTTGACCGTCTTCTCGCTGATGAAGCAGGCGGCGGCGATCTGCTGGTTGTTCATGCCGGATGCGATGAGGTCCATGATCTCCGCCTCCCTCCTGCTCAGCCGGAACCGTGACCGATACGACGACGACTGTCCCACAGTTGGTTGCACTTGCGAAAGCAGTTCTGCAGAATTCCCTGTCGCAGTTGGGAGTTCGATGTTTGCTTGAGCGAGTGATGCTGCTGCCGTGGGGGTGAGTCGGGGCTCAGTCGACCCTCTGCCTCGCTCGATGTCCCGCACCGCCGCCACCAGTTCGTCCGTCGTGAACTCACCGTGCACCAGATAGCCGGCGGCGCCGAGACGCAAGGCTTCGCGGACCGTCTCCGACTCCCCGCTGTAGGTGAGCATCATCACCGGGGCGATGCCGACCAGGTGCGGGAGGGCCGTGAGGCCGTCCGTGCCCGGCATGCGGACGTCCAGGAGGATCACGTCGGGGCGGTGGCGGCGGGCCGCTTCCTGGGCCTCCTGGCCGTTCGCCGCTTCGGCCACCACCGTTATGTCCACGTGGGTGGAGAGGAGGGCCGTCAGGCCGGCTCGGACCACCGGGTTGTCGTCTGCCACCACTAGCCGGAGGGGGGTGTTCATGGGGTCGCCTTCGTCGTCGTCAGGGCCGCCAGCGGGAGTTCGAGACGGACCTCCGTGCCGCGAGCGTGGGTGCCCTTGCCGATGTGGATGCCTGCGCCTATCGAGGCGGCTCGTTCGGCCATGCCGATCACGCCGAAGTGGCCAGACCGGCGCAGGTGTTCGAGGGTCGTGTCGGGGGGCATGCCCCGGCCGTCGTCCTGGACCGTCAGGCACAGCACCTCGCCCCGCGCACCCGCCCGCACACCCGCTCGTACGTCGACCCGGGTCGCGGCCGCGTGGCGGTGGGCGTTCTCCATGGCCTCCTCGGTGATGGTGAGGAGTTGGCGGGCGACCGCCGGTGGGAGCGGGAGGGCGTGGGCGGCCTCGCCCAGAGTGCCGTACGTGGCTGCCATGCCCGTGCGCTTGGTGAAGGCCTCGGTACGGGCGGCCAGTTCCGGCGTGATGTCCGTCGCGTGGTCCGGGTCTGACTCGCGGCGCAGGTCCGCCAGGAGTTCCCGGGACTCGGCGGCGGCTCGGCGGGCCGCACGGGCCACCAGTTCGGCCTGCTGGCTGACGCGGGCCGGGTCCATCGACGCCGACGCCGCGGAGAGCGCCAGGCCGTCCGCCGCCAGCGCCACGCCGTGCAGCGTCTTCGCCACCGAGTCGTGCATCTCGCGGGCCAGGCGGGCCCGTTCCGCGCTCACCGCCTCGGTCACCGCCAGCCGTGCCTGGATCGTCGTCAGTGCCTGCGTGGCCGTACCGAAGCGGAGCATCAGGTTGCGCAGGGACGAGCCGAGCGCGCCCGTGATGACGCACAGGCCCGGGAGCAGCAGTTTCTCCGCCAGGCCACTGCCCGCCTGCGCCTCCTTGTTGATGGCGTAGGCCAGCAGCAGGATCAGGGACTGCACACTCGCGAACACCGCCGCGCCCCGGTAGCCGTAGACGATGCCGGCGAGCAGGGGCGTGCAGACGCTGACGTAGGCCAGCGTGGTGTCGGGGCCCGCTGAGATGAGGAGGAGGGCGGTGAGGAGGGTGTCCAGCGCCAGGAGGGTGGGGTGGCGCAGGAGGAGCGGGCCGAAGCGTTCCCAGTCGCGGAACAGGGCGTAGGAGCCCATGAACGTGACCACGACCGCCGCGCCCATCAGGCGGGTTCCCAGGCCGGGCGTCGCGTTGAGCAGGGCCGCGGGCGCGGCCAGGGCGATCATGGCGAGGCGGAAGCCGAAGACCTGCCGGCACATCGCCTGGAGGGCGTTTATCTGGAGCGGTATCGCGTCGGTTTGTTCGGTTCCCCCGGCTGCCCGGGACAGCCGAAGGCGCCCCAGCAGGAGCGCGATGCCTGCCATCGCACCCGACGCCGAGGTCCCCCTTGTGCCCGTGCCGGCGCCCGTACCCGCGCGCATCCTCACCGGCATGCCTGCCATGCGGTCCTCCCCCCTACTCCCCCGTCAACGACCCGAAGTCCGTCCCGGAGCCCAGCAGCAGTCCCGCTCCCAGCAGGATCATCGTGGCCGGCACCATGAACGTCGTGATCATCAGCGTGGCGCGCGGCACCGCCCTGGCCGCCTTCCGGCGGGCGTTCTGGGCGTCGGTGCGGCGCATGTCCTTGGCGAGGGCGACCAGCGTGTCGACGATCGGCGCGCCCAGTTCCTCGCCCTGCTGGAGCGCCGTCACGAACATCGCCACCTGTTCGGAGTCGTTGCGGCGGCGGAGTTCCGCGAAGGCCTGGCGGCGGCTCATGCCGAGGTCCATCTGGCGCAGGGTGATGCGCAGTTCGTCCGCCCAGGGGCCCTCGTACCTGGACGCGACCCGGTCGAGTGCCTGGCGGAAGCCCAGGCCCGCGCTGACCACCACCGCCAGGACGTCCAGGAAGTCGGGCAGGGTGCGTTCGATCTCGTCCTTCCTGATCCGGATCGCCGACCAGATGCCGACCTCCGTCCAGAAGGCGCCGAAGGCCAGCAGCAGCAAGGCCACCAGCACCTGGCCCCGGAGCAGGAACACCAGGAAGCCCAGCGCGCCCAGGAAGCCGTACACCGCGCGCCTGGCCGCGTAGCGGTCGATGGTGAGGCCGCCGGGGTTGCCCGCGAGGTCGATCTTGCGGCGGTACCTGGCGACCAGCTTCGGGCCCATCAGGCGCAGAACTGCGGGGGCGTAGCGCATGCCCATGCGGTCGATGAGCGAGTCCACGGCGCCGGTGCGGGTCGCGCCGATCTCCAGAGCCAGCGCTAGGTCGCTGGGCAGTTTGGCATCCGCGCGGTACATGCGGATCCCGGCGAAGATCCCCCACACGCTGAGGGCCATCACCAGCGCCAGCACAAGGCCCAGTTGTCCGAGTCCCATGGTCGTCGTCCTCCCTTCCTGCGCCTCGGCGCCTCAGACGTCGATCCGCGAGAGGCGGCGGATCAGGACGAAGCCCACGGCGTACAGTCCGAACGCGATCAGCACCGCCACCTGGCCGACCGGGGAGGCCGTCATGCGGTCCAGGGCGCCGTCCTTCACCCCGTTCATCAGGAACAGCGACCCCACTCCCAGCGCCGGGACGGCGTACGACGTCATGCTGACCTGGGACAGCTGTGTACGGACCTCGCGTCGTGTCTCCTTGCGCTCCTCCAGGGTCTCCGTCAGGTTCCGCAGGGCGCTCACCACCTGGCCGCCGGCCCGGTTGGACAGCACCAGCGTGGTCACCAGGACGACCAGTTCGCGCGACGGCAGGCGTTCCGCGAGCTCGCCGAGGGCGTCGTCCATCGAGGCGCCCAGCGCCAACTGGTTGGAGACCTTGGCCAGTTCCTCGCCCGCCGGGGCCTCCAGCTCCTCCGCCGCCAGGCCGATGGCGGTGCGCAGGGCGAGGCCCGCGTGGGCGGCGTTCGCCAGGATGCGGGCCAGTTCGGGGAGTTGGTTGATGAACCGCTCGATGCGCTTCTGGCGTTGCCAGTTCAGGAACTGCATCGCCGCCCAGACGCCCAGCAGGCCGGCGATCGGGCCGAAGAAGGGGGCCAGGGCCGCCTGGCCGACCAGCCACAGGCCCGCCACCGTCGCCAGCATGTAGACGAAGAACTCGCCCGGCGTGACGTCCAGGCCCGTCGCCACCAGCCGCAACTCCAGCCGCTTGCCCAGTTTCGTACGGCGCAGGCGGCGGTCCAGGTCGGCGAAGCGGCGCCGGCGGCCGGCTCCGGTGATCTGGCCGGCGGAGGTCAGACGCTCGACCAGGGCCTGGCGCTGGGCCCGGCCGGCGGCGTGGACGTGTACGCCCGCCACGGCCAGGGCGCAGGTCAGCAGGGCGACGCCGGTCGTGAGCGTGATGCGGGTCTGGAGGTCCATCAGTGGGGTCCTACCTGGCTTCTCGGGTGGCGAGCTCGAGTGGGGACTGGGCGACGCCGAATGCCTGGGGTATCGGCTGGCTCGCCATGTAGAGGCGGTCGGCGGTGCGGCGCGGGAGGGGGAAGTACGCGAAGGCGCCGTGGACGCGGCCGTCCGGCGTCATGGGCTGGGCGTGGAAGCGGGCCACCGTCGCCAGCCGGTACGGCTCCGCCCCGTGACTGTCCAGGATCGCGATCTCGGTGATCCTGCGGGCGCCGTCGGGGAACCGCGTCAGCTGGATGATCGCGTCCACGGCGCTGTTGATCTGGTCGTGCAGCGCCTCGAAGGGGACCGACGCGTCGGACATGGACGCGAGGGTCTTCAGCCGCATCAGGGCGTCCTCCGCGCTGTTGGCGTGCACGGTGGCGAGGGAGCCGTCGTGGCCGGTGGACATCGCCTGGAGCATGTCGAGGGACTCACCGCCGCGGACCTCACCGACGACGATGCGGTCGGGGCGCATCCGCAGGGAGTTGCGGACCAGGTCCCGGATGCTGACCTGACCCTTGCCCTCGACGTTCGGCGGGCGGGACTCCAGCCGGATGACGTGGGCCTGTTGCAGCTGGAGTTCGGCCGAGTCCTCGATGGTGATGATGCGTTCGGCCTCGGGGATCAGGCCCGACAGCGCGTTGAGCAGCGTCGTCTTGCCGGTGCCCGTCGCTCCCGAGACGATGATGTTGAACTTTGCCTGCACCAGTCCGGCCAGCAGATACACCATCGGCTCGTCGAGCGAGCCCAGGCCGATCATCTCGTGCAGGGTGAAGGAGCGCGGGAAGCGGCGGATCGTCAGGGTCGCCCCGGTGAGCGACAGGGGCGGGATGATGACGTTCACGCGCTCGCCGGACGGCAGGCGCGCGTCCACCATCGGGTTCGACTCGTCGACGCGCCGGTTCACCGTCGAGACGATCCGCTCGATGGTCTGCATCAGCTGGTCGTGGGAGGGGAAGCGGAGCGGCAACTGCTCGACGCGGCCACCTCGTTCGACGAAGATCGCGTCCGGGCCGTTCACCATGATCTCGGTGATCGACGCGTCTTCGAGCAGCGGCTCCAGGATGCCCAGGCCGAGTGCCTCGTCGACGACCCTGCGGATCAGCTGCGAGCGCTCGACCGTCGACAGCACCGGGCCCTCACGGCTGATGATGTGCCCGAGGACCCGCTCCAGGCGGGCCCTGCGCTCGGCCGCGGCCAGCGAGCTCATCTCCGCGAGGTCGATCTCCTCCAGGAGCTTGGCCCGGTACGAGGCGACCAGGTGGCCGTCCTCGCCCCGGCCGGCGTTCTCCTCCGGGGCGTTGATGCGTGACCTCAGGCTCATGTGGATCCTCGTTCAGTGGTCGAGCGGCATGGTCGCGGTCTTCTGGGCGGGGTCGAAGTTCCAGCCGGGGACGATCGACGGGATCTCGACGGTGGCCGTGACGGTGACCTCGTCGCCGCCGGCCGCCTCCGAGCAGGCGGTCCCGTCGGCGAGCCAGCCGCTGACCGCGTTCTGGCACCCTTCCTGAGCGGCACCGGGTTCGAGCGAGGCGGCCCGCGCCCCCGCCCTGGCCGCCGTACCGGCCTGCTGGGCGGTGTAGGCGATGAGCCCGATTTGGATGCCGGCCATGGCGACGAGGATCAGGATCGGGATGAACCCGAGGTACTCGATGGCGACCTGACCGCGGTCGCGGCCCGCGCGGCGGGGGAAAAGCCGGTACGACATCTCAGTCCTTCTCCTCCTGCACGGCCCCCGCATGGCCCTCCACCGGGAACGGGAAGCCGATGGAGCCGGGGAAGAGGACGGGCACCTGGAGGGTGACGTCGGCTGTGACATAGCCGCCGCTCGCGCTGCACTCCACGGTGGCGCCCCCCTGCCAGGAATCCGGAAGGTGTTGCAGCCCTGCTTCCGCACAGGCCGACTGCCCCTCCGACGCCGTCGCCGCCCGCACCGCCTCGTCCGCAGCATTCCCCGCGAGCGTGAACGTGTACCCCAGCAGCACGCACTGCCACAGCAGCACCAGCGTCAGGATGATCAGCGGCGTCATGCCGAGGAACTCGATGGTCACCTGGCCCCGGTCGTTCCTGAGCCGGCCCTTGTCCCCCCGCCGCCTCACCTCCCGATCTCCTTCCGGCGCCGGAAGGTCAGCGCGGCCCGGTCCCCGCCCCGCGCCCGCCCGTTGCGGCGCTGCACGGCTCCCTCGGTGCCCTTGACCAGGCCCAGTTCCCCCGCGAGCGCCCACAGGGCCTGCTTGACCGTCCCCCTGTTGTCCAGCTCGTGCACCCGGCCGGCGTCGACCGCGCCCTGGAGTTCCTTGAAGTTGGCGGGGATCGCGGTGGCCGCGACCGACGTGCCGGTGATCCGCTGGATCAGGGCGGGCTGGATCTCCGTACCGCGCGAGTGGCGGTTGACGACGATCATGGTCTCCTCCGCCTTGCGGATCTGCAGGCGGTCCCACATCCGGACCGTGCGCTTGGCGCCGCGCACCGCGACCACGTCCGGGGTGGTGACGAGGAGGGCCGTGTCGGCCATCTCCACGGCGGCCGCGCTCGCGCCGCTCAGTTGGGCGCCGCAGTCGACGACGACGACCTCGTAGCGGGAGCGCAGGGCGGTGACGACGTGGCGGGCGGCGCGGTCGGTGACCTCCTCGCCGCGCTCGCCGTCGCCGGGGGCGAGGAGCAGCGCCACCCCCGTGTCGTGCCGGAACACCGCGTCCGCCAGCACGCGCGGCGTGATGTCGCTGATGGCGGCGAGGTCGACGACCGAGCGGCGGAACTGGATGTCCAGGTAGGAGGCGATGTCGCCGGTCTGGAGGTCCATGTCGAGCAGGGCTGTGCTGCGGCCCGACGCCTGCGCCGCGAGGGCGAGTTGGATGGCCGTGAGGGTGGCGCCCACGCCGCCCTTCGCGCCGCTCACCGTCACGACGGTGCCGCCGACGCCGCTGAACACATCGCCGCCGGCGCCCAGATGACGCCGTACGCCCACGGACCACTGGGCGACCGCGTTGACGCGGCTGGCCAGTTCCTCGTAGTGCAGCGGCAGGGCGACCAGGCCTCGGGCGCCGTAGTCCATGGCGGCCTGGAAGAGGCCGGGGCTGGCGTCGGACGTCACGAGGATGACGCCCACCGCCGGGAAGCGCAGGGCGACCTCGCGGATGAGCTCCAGGGCCGGGACGGGGCCGATGCGCTCGTGGACGACGACGACCTCGGGCAGTTCGTCGATGGACTCGGCGGCCAGGCGCGCCAGGGTGTCGACGAGTTGGGTGGAGTCGGTGACCGGGGCCACCGGCTCGGCGTCGGGAAGCTGGCTGAGCAGCGTCGTGAGGGACCGGACCGCGTCCGCGTCGCCGACGGCCGGGAGGATCCTCGTGGGCATGGGGGCCTCTCACTTGTCCTTGGCGAGTTCGTAGGTGCGGTCCGTCGCGGAGATGTCGGAGTCGGCGCCGGGTGCCACCAGGGCGAGCCGGACCTCGTCGGCGAAGGACTCGGCGTACGTGATGCGCTGGGCGTCGACGGTGGCCAGGGCGAAGGTGATCGGGACGGCCTCGGTGGGCTGCCGGTCCCGGTCGTCCGCGTCGGGTCGCAGGGAGGTCAGCTTGCCCACGTCGATGACGCGGGCGTTCTCGACGATGAGCTTGGACTGGTCGGGGTCGCCGTCGCGCTGCCCCTCGAAGGTCGCGTAGACGTTGACCGTGGAACCCGGGGTGATCTTGCCGGCCACGCCGGTCGCCGCGTCGATCATGATGGCGAGTTCCTGCTCGCCCTGCTGGAGGGCGGGCTGGTCGACGATCATGTCGCTCTGCAGCAGGGAACCCTCGAGCAGTCGCGTGACGGCGATCTTGCCCTGGATCTCACGGAGGTTGGTGACCGCGTTCTCGGACAGCCACCGCTCGGGCATCTCGATCTTCTCGAACTGGGCCGCGCTGAGCGGGGTGTAGGGATCCACGTTCCGCTTGAGCCGGTACGCGGTGACCTCTGGCCCGACCTTGGACTTCACGTCGTTGATGACGGACAGGACACCGGCGAAGGCGCCGAGGGCGCAGACGACCGACAGGAGCAGGAGTATCACGCCGCGGCGCTGACGGGAGTTCATGAACCGTGCAACCTCATTGGGGGAATCGGTCGGGTGCGGTCGGAGTGGGGTCGGTCGGGGTCGGGGCTGCCGTGAACGGCCGGGTCCCGGTCAGCCCGCACGGGCCGGCTGCTCGTGGGTGGGCGGGGTGGCGGAGCAGAAGACGCAGCGATCGCCGATGACGTCGATGCCGCACCAGTGACAGGAGTTCTGCCGTACCGAGGTGACGAGTTGGTAAAGCACCGAGAGGTCGGGCAGGTAGGCGCAGAACTCGATCAGCCGGGGCGTCCCCCACCAGGTCGCCGACTCGGCGGGCAGGACCACCTCGCGCAGGCCCTGCGCGTTCCACGACTTGGCCAGGGTGGCGGTGACCCAGTCGGACTGGAGCTGGCCCTGGGCGACCAGCATCGAGGTGCCGAACTCCGGGCCGGGGAGGGTGACTCCGGGGGCGATGCGGACGAGTTGCGGGGCCGGGTGGGCGAGGACGCCGAACTGGCTGCCGGGCATCCAGGACTTGGCGTGCGACTTGAGGTCCACGGGGACGCGGTCCAGCTTGGCGACGGAGCCGAGGAGCGCTCCGGCGTGGATGTAGTGGGTGAGCAGCCGGCCGGCCGAGGCGAGGACGCCTGGGCTGAGATCGCAGGAGGCCAGCTGCCGCAACTGGCGGGCCAGGACGGCCAGTCCGAGCGGGGGCAGTTCGGGGCGGAAAACGGCGATACGGTCGCTCTCCAGCAGGGACCGTACGGTGTGCAGTCGCTGCTGGACACCACGGGGAACGGCCTGCGAGCAGACGACCACGACATGTCCGTGCTGCTCGATCAGCGTCTGCATGCCCGCCAACGACCGCTCCAGGGGCTCCCGGTCGAGGTCCTGGAGCACGACGGCGGGCACGGTTCGCTCGTCCTGCGCCGGTAGCGCCATGTCGGCGCTGGTCACGGCAATGGCAGTTGGCACACGCAGCTCCCCGCTTCCCGCCCGGTCCGGTGCACGGGTGTTACTCCGGTGCACCGAGATGACTTCATTGCGTGACTATCTCAGCACTGTATCCACGGCTTGAGGACCGGAGAACAGCGTTTCTGTAGCCGGGAGGGAACTCACCTCGCACAACTCACGCCAAAACGGGGCAGGTTGCGCACACCAATCCTCCATGACCGGAATCCCTTGACAGCTGGATTGGTCTGGACCAACTTGGTTGACATGTTCATACACAGAGCACACGGGCGTCGCGGACGAGCGGCATCCCGCACCGGCGGACCGGCCCGCCTGTGGGCGGCAGCCGTCGCCTCCGCCCTCTCCCTCACCCTCTTCGGCGCGGGCCACGCGTCCGCCGCGGACGTCAACAACGCCAAGAACGCCGGCTTCGAGTCCGGCCTGAGCAACTGGACGTGTTCCGCGAACAGCGGGACGACCGTCTCCTCACCGGTGCACGGCGGTTCGACCGCGCTGAAGGCGACACCGGCCGGGCAGGACAACGCCCGGTGCAGCCAGACGGTGGCCGTGAAGCCCAACTCGACCTACACGCTGAGCGCCTGGGTCCAGGGGGGCTACACCTACCTCGGCGTCACCGGCACGGGCACGACGGACGTCTCGACCTGGACGCCGGACTCGGCCTCGTGGAAGCAACTGTCGACCACCTTCGGCACCGGCGCCTCGACGACCTCCGTGACCCTGTACACGCACGGCTGGTACGGGCAGGCCGCGTACTACGCGGACGACGTGTCGGTGTACGGCCCCGACGGCGGCGGGGGCACCGACCCCTCCCCCACGATCCCCGGCGCGCCGAGCGGGCTGACGGTGTCGGGCACGACCTCCTCGTCCGTCTCGCTCGCCTGGAACACCGTCTCGGGCGCGACCGGCTACAACGTCTACCGCAGCGGCACCAAGGTCACCGCGGTCACCGGCACCTCCGCGACCGTGACCGGGCTCGCGGCCTCGACGTCGTACTCCTTCCAGGTCACGGCGACCAACGCGGCCGGTGAGTCGCCGAAGTCGGCGGCGGTGACGGGCACGACGAACAACCCGACCGGACCGGGCCCCGCCCTGCCCAAGCACGCGGTGACCGGCTACTGGCAGAACTTCAACAACGGCGCCACCGTCCAGAAGCTCGCCGACGTGCAGTCCCAGTACGACATCATCGCCGTCGCCTTCGCGGACGCGACCTCGACGCCGGGCGCGGTGACGTTCAACCTGGACTCGGCCGGACTGGGCGGTTACACCGTCGACCAGTTCAAGGCGGACATCCGGGCGAAGCAGGCGGCCGGGAAGAAGGTCATCGTCTCGGTGGGCGGCGAGCGCGGCACGGTCGCGGTGAACGACTCCGCGTCGGCGACGAACTTCGCGAACTCCGTGTACTCCCTGATGCAGACGTACGGCTTCGACGGCGTCGACATCGACCTGGAGAACGGCCTCAACGCCACCTACATGACCCAGGCCCTGCGGTCGCTGTCGTCCAAGGCGGGCTCATCGCTGATCATCACGATGGCCCCGCAGACCATCGACATGCAGTCGACGTCGAACTCGTACTTCCAGACGGCCCTGAACATCAAGGACATCCTCACGGTCGTCAACATGCAGTACTACAACAGCGGTTCGATGCTGGGCTGCGACGGCAAGGTCTACAGCCAGGGCTCGGTGGACTTCCTGACCGCCCTGGCCTGCATCCAGTTGGAGGGCGGCCTCGCCCCGTCCCAGGTGGGTCTGGGCCTGCCGGCGTCGACGCGGGGCGCGGGCAGCGGGTACGTGGCGCCGTCCGTAGTGAACAACGCCCTGGACTGCCTGACCAAGGGCACGGCCTGCGGCTCCTTCAAGCCGTCCAGGACCTATCCCGACCTGCGCGGCGCGATGACCTGGTCGACGAACTGGGACGCCACGGCGGGCAACGCCTGGTCCAACGCGGTCGGGCCGCACGTCCACGGGCTGCCGTAGCAGCGCCGGACGCCGTCACCCCATCAGTCGGTAATGGCCAAGTACCCAGGCCAGCTGCGGGAACCACTCCTGCAGCCGCGTCCTGGGCTTGGCCTCCACCACGCACTCGTAGAACCGGCCGTCCATGTGGACCACGGCGACCATCAGGGCCTTGCCGTCGGGGCTCGCCTTGTAGTGGACGCCGCGGATCTCGGGCCAGCGGAACTCGATCGTGAGGCCGGACATCTCGAAGACGACCCCGGAGGCGTCGACGACGACCGCGTTGCGCTTGTCCACGGCCAGGAACTCCGGGCCGGCCTGGGCCGGCTGGGGCGGCACCGGCTGAGGCGGCACCGGCTGGCCCGGGACCGGGGCGTACGGGGGCTGCGCCGGCGGGTACTGCGGCGCGTACTGCGGTGGGGGCGGACCGAAGCCCGGCACGGGCGGTGGGGGTGGCTGCTCTGTCATCCGTGGCGTCCTCGGTCCTGTCCTTGCCCTGGCTGTGAACTTCTCGGCGTTGCGGTGAAACATTCTCCCTGCCCCACCGCATCAGTGAAGTGAGGGCCTCACCGACGGCCGGCACAGCAGCAGGGGGACGGCATGAGACAGGCCCGCGCCGACGACTACGCGGAGTTCGCGGTGGCCAGGGCCGGGCATCTGTACCGATCCGCCTGTCTGCTGACCGCCGGGGACACCCATCTCGCCGAGGACCTCGTCCAGGAGACCCTCGGCCGGATCTACGTCCGCTGGGGGCGGGTCTCCCGGGTCGACAACCCGGCCGGGTACGCGCAGACGGTCCTCACCCGCACCTTCCTCGCCCACCAGCGCCGGCGCAGCAGCACCGAGCGCGCCACGGACACGTTCCCCGACCGGCCGGCGGACGAAGGCGGCGGCCACGGTGACCTGTCGCTGCGGCTGACCCTGCTGCAGGCGCTCGCCCGGCTGCCCGCCAAGGACCGGGCCGTGGTCGTCCTGCGGTACTGGGAGGACCGGTCCGTGCAGGAGACCGCCGACGCGCTGAACGCCAGTTCCGCGGCGGTGCGGACGCGGTGCACCAGGGCGCTCGGCCGGCTGCGGGAGCTGTTGGGCGAGGACCTCGGCGAGTACGCGGCTCCCTGACCCACGGCCCCCTTTCCCGACCCCAACCCTGAGAACGGTGGTTTCGCCATGCCTGTGGAACACGACGAGGAGCAGTTCGAGGGGCGGCTCGGTCACGCCCTGCACGACGCGGGTGGCCGCTTCGACGCCGACCGGACCGCGCTCGTCGCCGCCGGTCTGACGCGGGGCCGCCGGCTGCGGCTGAGGCGGCGGGCCGCGGTGGCGGGCGGCGTGGCCGGGATCGCCCTCGTGGGGGTGGGCGGGGCGCTGCTGGTGCCGTGGGGCGGCGCTCCCGCCCCCCAGCCGTCGAGCGCCGGCGTGGCCGAGCAGCCGTCCGGCACACCGGCCCCCGCTCCCGTGACGGCCCGCGACCTCATCGCGACCCTCGAAGAGCTGCTCCCCGAGGGCAAGGTCAGCGCGCAGGAGGCGCGGGGCGCCGCGGACGGGTTGCTGCCGCCGTACATCCGTCTCGTCCACGACGACGGCAAGGGCCCCGCGGCCATCGGTGTCAGCCTCAACCGGATCGAGCCCGGCAGCGGCCAGGCCCGGCAGACCACCGACTGCCCGGACAAGGCGCTGGTCCCGCACGACAGTTGCGTCTCCACCCGGCTGCCCGACGGCTCCCTGCTCAAGCTGTTCCAGGGCTACGAATATCCCGACCGGCGCGTCGACACCAAGCTGTGGTCGGCCGACCTGCTCACCCCGACCGGACAGCACATCTCGGTCAGCGAGTGGAATGCGGCCGCCGAGAAGGACGCGCCGATCAGCAGGAGCGAACCGCCCCTGTCCACGGACCGGTTGAAGGCCCTGGTGACGGCCGAGGTCTGGCGCGGATACGTCGACTCGATTCCCGAGGATTCCAGGAAGCCGACGGCCACGCCGAGCGCCCCCGCCGAGCCGACGGTCGAGGCGGTCCTGGGCACGCTCGTGCCGCTGCTGCCCAAGGACGCCAAGGTCGTCGAGAAGGGCAGCGACTACTCGTACGTCGTGGTCGACGACGGCAAGGGCAGGAGCTACGTCCAGATCGACGTCCAGCACGGCATGGGAGACGTGGCCGGGGAACTCTTCGGCGACGACGCCGAGGAGCTGCCCGACGGCACCTTGGTCTCCTTCCGGCCGAGCGGCGGCGACAAGGGCGTCGAAGGCGCCGTGATGTGGACCGTCGACACGCTGCGCACGGACGGCTTCCGCGTCGCCGTCAGCGCCTTCAACGCCGGGACCCAGCACGACGCCCCCAGCCGCGAGAACCCCGCCCTGACCGAGAGGCAACTACGGGAGATCGCCCTCAGCCCGGCGTGGGACGCGTTCCGCTAGAAGAAGTCCGCCCACGGCTGGTCCCAGATCTGCTTCACGCACAGCACCAGGAACAGCAGGCCCGCGACGGCCAGCATGACGTTGCTGATCGGCCCGTTGCGCCACTGGGCAGGTGTGCGGGAGGAGTTGAGGAGCCAGATCAGCGTGCCGGCGAGGAAGGGCAGGAAGGCCGCGCCCAGCACGCCGTAGATGATGATCAGGCGGAAGGGCTCGCCCTGGAACAGCAGGACGATGGGCGGGAAGGTCAGCCAGAGCAGGTAGGCGCGGAAGGGCCAGGAGCGCTCCCGCTCGCCCGAGGCGACCTCCTCGCCCTTCAGCGCCTCGCGGGTGCGGTAGCGGGCCACGAAGTCCGCGAACATCAGGCTCACGCCGTGCCAGACGCCGATGAGGGACGTGAAGGAGGTGGCGAAGAAGCCGATCAGGAAGAACTTGGCCGTCGCCGAACCGTATTCGTCCTCCAGGATGTCGCCGAGCTGGATCAGGCCCTTGTCGCCGCTGGCGATGGCGACGTTCGCGGAGTGCAGCAGCTCGGCGCCGACGAACAGCATCGCGATGACGAAGATGCCGGTGGTGGCGTAGGCGACGCGGTTGTCCAGCCGCATGACCTTCATCCAGCCGGTGTTCGTCCAGCCCTTGGCGTTGACCCAGTAGCCGTACGCGGCGAGGGTGATGGTGCCGCCGACGCCGCCGATGAGGCCGAGGGTGTTGAGGATCGAGTCCTTCTCGTCGGGCAGGACGGGCAACAGGCCCGCGAAGGCGTCGCCGAGGTTGGGCGTCACGCGGATCGCCAGGTACACCGTCACCACGAACATGACGCCGACCAGGACCGTCATGACCTTCTCGAAGACGGCGTACTTGTTGAACCAGACGAAGACCAGGCCGACCAGCCCGCAGGCCACGCCCCACCATTCGAGGTCCATCACGTTCGGGAACAGCGCCTGCAGCGGCAGCGCACTCGACGACATCGCCGCCGCGCCGTAGACGAAGCCCCAGATCACGGCGTAGACCGCGAAGAACCAGGTGGTCCAGCGGCCCAGGCTCGCCCAGCCGTCGAAGAGGGTGCGGCCGGTGGACAGGTGCCAGCGGCCCGCCGCCTCGGCGAGGGAGATCTTGACCAGGCAGCCGATGATCGCGGCCCAGAGCAGGGTGTAGCCGAAGTTGCTGCCCGCGATGAGGGTGGCGACCAGGTCGCCGGCCCCGACGCCGGTCGCCGCGACGACGATGCCGGGGCCGATGTACCGCCAACTGGACTTACGTGGCCGGGATTCCGCCTCGCCGACCTGTGATGCCGCTGTGTTTCCCGTGGTGTCCGCCATGAGGGTCAAGAAATCTCAAAGGCGCCGGGGGGACAAGAGGGCGTGCGCGATCTCCACCCAATGTGCTCACCAGGGTTTGAAGCCGCAGTCGTCCGACCCGCATGTGCCGAGCTCGAACCACACCGTCTTGCCCGGCCCGTCCCGATGACAGCCCCAGCGCCGGGAGAGCGCGTCCACCAGGAACATGCCCCGGCCGCTCTCCGAGGCCCCCGCGTCCAGCACGACCGGAACGCGGCAGCCGCCGTCGCTGACCTCGCAGCGCAGGATCCCGTGCGCGGCGAACAGGGAGAGCCGGAAGCGGCTCGCCGAGTGCCGTACGGCGTTCGTGGCCAGCTCGCTCACCAGCAGTTCGGCCACGTCCACCAGCTCGTCGCGGTCCGCGAGCCCCCACCCCTCCAGCTGCCGGCGGACCTCCGCACGGGCCGCACGGACAGCGCAGGGGCGGGGGTCGTACTCGACGCTCAGGTGTCCTGCCCCCAGGGGCGGTTGGGGATAGGAACCGAACGAGCCGTACGGGTGACCGGGATCAGGGAAGCGCGCCCCGTGGAGGTGCAGCATGGGTCCACAGTGGCTCGCGAGCGGGTGGCGCGCACGGGGAGGAATACCCGATTCCATACCTGCACCCGTTCGCCGCCCGGGGGCCACGCAGGCTCCGCTACCCGTACTGCAGCCGCACGCTCGTCCCCTCCCCCTCGTCGCGCACATCCACGTACGCGCACACCTGCCGGGCGAACCACAGTCCCTGCCCGGGTTCCAGTTCCGTGCTCGGCGGCGGTACGAAGCCGGCCAGCGGGTCGTCCAGGCGGCGGGCCATGCGCAGTTCGCACACGCATGCCGGGGCCTCGCCCCACAGCAGGGCGCCGTCGAGCGGGCCGAGCGCGGCGGCCGCCTCGGTGACGGCCAGCGCGAACAGCTCCGCGTCCGCGGCGGTCAGCCCGTGTGCCGACGCCCAGCCGCGGACCGCGCCGGCCGTGGGCACCGGGCCGGGAGGCCGCTCGGCGTCGGCGGGAAGCGGTGGCAGCGGTACGGCGTCGAGTTCGGCGGCGAGCCGGACCGGGTCCTCGTACACGTCGGTGTCGGGGTGGGCGCGGCGGGCGGCGGCGACGATGGCGGGGCCCGCGACGCGGGCGTCGTAGGCGCACAGGGCCGTCGTCGCGAGCGGGGCGAAGAGCAGGTTGGCGAGGGCCTCGTAGCGGATCCACTCGGCGGTCTCCCGCGGGGAACGGCCCGCGCGGCCGCCCCAGACGGGCTCCATGAGCAGATGGATACGGCCGCCGGGGCCGGCGTTCACCGCGAGGTAACCGGCGCCCTGGGCGAGCGCGTTGGCGGCGGAGCCGGTGTACCACTCGGTGTGCGGGACGAGGCCGACGCTCTTGGCGTCGCTGCCGAGGGCGTCGCGCAGGAGGTCCAGGTTGCCGGGGGCGGCGATGGCGACGGGCGGAGGTTCGCCGGGGGCGGCGAGGGCTTCGGTGAGGAAGGGCAGGGCCGCGGCGAGGAACTCGTCGTCGGCCGCGAAGACGGCCATGCGGTGGTCGAAGTTGCCGTGGGGTAGGGCCGGTTGGGAGGTCATGAGGGGTGCGCTCTCCTCGGGGGTGGTTGTCGGGGCGAAGGTGCCGAGGGCCCGATGGCCGGGCGTCTCAGCGTTGGGCCGCCACCCAGGCCGCGATCTGGCTGCGGTTGCTGAAGCCGAGCTTGCCGAGGATGCGTTCCACATGGCCCTCGGCGGTACGGCGGGCGATGACCAGACGGTCGGCGATCTGCTGGTTGGCGAGTCCCTGGGCGACGAGTTCGGCGACCTCGGTCTCGCGGCGGGTGAGGCGGATGCCGGTCGTGGCGTGGGGGGATCCGGGGCGGCCGGCGTTCGGTTTGCGCGGGTGGGTGGGCCGGTGCGGCTGTCTGCGGTCGTGCACGGCGTAGTCGACGGTCTCCGCGAGGTCGAGGCCGAGGCCGCGTTCGTACGCCCGTCGGAAGCCGGGTTGGCCCAGGGTTTCGCGGGCCCGGGTCTCGCTGTCGCGGCGGGTGGACTTCAGGGCCGCCGAGCCCCAGCGGTCGCGGTCGATGCCGGCCCAGGTGTGGTCGGCGGCGCCCAGCAGGACGGCGGCCCGCTCATGGGCGCCCGTCTCGGCGGCGACACGGGCCAGCAGGTCGAGGGTGAGGGCGATGCCGATGACGTCGTGGACGGCGAGTTTGAGGCGCAGGGCGTGGCGGGCGTGGTGCTCGGCCCGGTGCCAGTCGCCCCGCACGGTGTGGGCCAGGGCGAGCATCCGCAGGACGTACGAGTGCACCCACTCCTCGCCGTGCAGTTCGCACATCTGCCGGGCCCGCTCGCAGACCTCGACGGCGCGGTCCGCCTCTCCCAGGAAGCCCAGCACGCAGGCGAGTTCGACCTGGTCGAGGCCGTACAGGCTGCGGTGCTGGCCGGGGACGGGGCCGCGGACGACGCTCGCCTCGAAGTGCTTCAGCGCGGTCGGCAGGTCGTCCATGAACAGGGTGATGACCCCGATGACGTACTCGGCGTGCGCCGCCTCCGCCTCGTCGTCGAGGTCTCGGGCCAGGGTGTGGGCGTCCCGGGCGAGGGCGAGGCCTGCGGTGAGGTTGTGGGTGGCGGCGGCGAGGAGGCCGGCGATCCACAGTCCGCGTGCGCGTTCCCGGGTCGGTTCCGGGTTGGCGGCGAGGGCGCGGTCGAGCCAGTGGCGGCCTTCGCGCGGGGCGCCGCAGGCGTGCCAGTAGAACCACAGGGTGCCGGCGAGGCGCAGGCCCGTGAGGCGTTCGCCGGGGGTGGTGAGGCTGAAGTCGAGGGCGGCGCGGAGGTTGTCCTGGTCGGCGCGGAGGCGGGCGACGATCTCGCGCTGGCCCGGGCCGAACCAGGCCCGTTCGTAGGCGGTGGCGCGCCGCAGCATCCAGTCCCGCTGGCGGCGGCGGGCCGCGGGCTCCTCGCCGGGGAGTCGGCGCAGGCGGTCCAGGCCGTAGTGGCGGAGGGTGTCGAGGAGGCGGTAGCGGGTGCCGGTCGGGCCGGACTCGCGGGACAGTACGGACTTGTCGACGAGGCCGGTGATGGCGTCGAGGACGTCGTAAGGGTACAGGCGGGGGGTGGTGGCACGCCGCGGTTTCTCGCCCCCGCCGCCCCCACCCCTCCCGTCCTCCAAGGGCTCCGCCGCCTCACCCCCGCCGTGGGCTCCGCCCCCGTACCCCGCCGAGGGCTCCGCCCCCCCCCCCGGCCGCGCCCACCCGCCGCCCGACGGGCTCGCCCAGGAGGCTCACGTCGCCTCTCACCCCGCCCGCCCAGGAAGCGCGCCCCACGCCGCCCGCAGGCCCACTCCACCGTGCACCACCCCCGTCCCGGTCCACGGCGCCGACGCCCGGGGCCACCGCTCCTCCCCCGTCGCCCCACGCCGCCGTGCCCACCCCCTCGGCATCCAGCGCGGCCGGCCCCTCCCCAACGGCACTCCCAACGCCGCCCGCCGCCGGGCCCACCGCGTCGCCACGCACCACCCCTGCCTCCTCGCCCGAGGCAACCCCCTGCGCCGACTCCGGGCGGGGTGCGGGCTCGTGGCTCGGGGTCGGGCCGCCGCTGCCCCCGCTCGGCTCCTCCGCTTTCCCCTCCGCGCACACCACCTCCGCCGTCTCCAGGTCGAAACTCCCCGCCAGGACCGACAGTCGCGCCCACACCAACTGCTCCTGCCCGGTGCACAGTTCGTGGCTCCAGTCGACCGCTGCCCGCAGGGTCTGGTGGCGGGGCAGGGCCGCGGGGCTGCCGCCGGTGAGGAGGCGGTAGCGGTCGTCGAGGCGGTCCAGGAGGCGATCGATGTCGAGGACGCGCATGCGGACGGCGGCGAGTTCGATGGCGAGGGGGAGGCCGTCGAGGCGGCGGCACAGGCGGGCGACGGCCGCGCGGTTGGCGGCGGTCAGGCGGAAGCCGGGGGCCACCGCGGCAGCCCGGTCGGCGAAGAGGGCCAGGGCCGGGCAGCCCTCGGACGAGGACAGGTCGCCGTCCGGATCGGGGACCGGCAGGGGGCGTACCTCCAGGAGATGTTCCTCGGTGAGGCCCAGGCGGTGACGGCTGGTGGCGAGGATCCGTACGCCGGTCGTGCCGTGCAGCAGTGCCGCGGCGAGTTCGGCGCAGGCCGGGAGCAGGTGCTCGCAGTTGTCGACCAGCAGGAGCAGCCGACGGTCCCTCAGCTGTTCCACCAGCGCTCGCAGCGGCGGCTGCGCGGAGTGGTCGTGCAGGCCGAGCGCGTCGGCGGCGGCGAGCGGGACGAGCGCCGGGTCGTCCAAGCCGGAGAGGTGCACGAAACGCACGCCGTCCGGGAAGGTGCGGCGTACCCCGGCCGCGATCCGTGCGGCGAGGCGGGTCTTGCCGACGCCGCCGGGCCCGGTCAGCGTGACCAGCCGGGTCCTGGCCAGCAGCTCGCGACCGGCCGCGAGTTCGCCGCGCCGGTCGACGAAGCTGGTCGTCTCGACCGGCAGATGGTGATCCCGTCGTGGCGCTGATCCGCCCATGATCAGCCGTTCCTGTGGGGGTGGTGCCGAACGGAGCCGGGGAGTCCGGGAGCCGACGGCAAGGGAGTCGGGGAGCCGGAGGGTGCGCCGGTCCCCGCCATGCCGCCGCCCCCACCGGTCCCCCCTTGCGCGGAACCTCACCCTCCCCCGGCCCCGCGCCGGCACGCACACCCGGATCACACCCCCGGGTGGACTTCGCGTGGGACCGCTCTCCACGGAACCGCCCCGCGTACACTGCGCGGCTGATTTTCGGGTGGTTCACGACGACAAACCAGAGTGTCGCCCTTGACCTGTGCATGCCACCGCCGGACGATGAACGACGCCCCACCCGCAACACGTCCGTACGTCGCACTGAACCCCACCCCCCACTCCCACAAGGAGAATTCATGCGACTTCGCATCCGCGGCTCAGGCGGCCGCAGCGGCAGACGTACCGCCGCTCTCGCCGCACTGCTCGCCCTCGCGCTCGCCGCGCCCCTTTCCGCGAACGTGTCCGCCAACGCCGACAGCGCTGCCAAGCCGGCCCCTACGGCCGACGACGTCCGGCAGTACGAGGTCCACATCCACTCGACCGCCAAGGACCGCACGGCGCTTCAGCAGGCCGGCGTGACCGTGGACGAGGCCGACTCCCACGGCGTCGTCGTCTCCGGCCGGGCGGACCAGATCAGGAAGCTGAAGGCCCTCGGCTACGAGGTCACCCCGCTCGGCGCGGTCCCCGACCGGTCCGCCGGCGAGGACGACGTCCGCCTGTACGACTTCCCGTCCGGCGACTCGCGCTATCACAACTACGCGGAGATGACGAGCGAGATCAACTCGATCGTCTCGGCCAACTCATCCATCGCGAGCCAGCGTGTCATCGGCACGTCGTACCAGGGCCGGAACATCGTCGCCATCAAGATCAGCGACAACGTGGCGAACGACGAGGCCGAGCCCGAGGTGCTCTTCACGCACCATCAGCACGCCCGTGAGCACCTCACCGTCGAGATGGCGCTCTATCTGCTGCGCGAGCTGACCTCCGACTACGGCAGCGACTCCCGGGTCACCAGCATGGTGAACAACCGCGAGATCTGGATCGTGCCCGACCTCAACCCGGACGGCGGCGAGTACGACATCGCCACCGGCTCGTACCGGTCGTGGCGCAAGAACCGGCAGCCCAACTCGGGTTCGTCGGCGGTCGGGACCGACCTCAACCGGAACTGGGCCTATCGGTGGGGCTGCTGCGGCGGCTCCTCGGGGTCGGCGTCCTCGGACACCTACCGGGGCGCGTCCGCCGAGTCGGCGCCGGAGGTCAAGGTCGTCGCCAACTTCGTGCGCAGCCGGGTCGTCGGCGGCGTGCAGCAGATCAAGGCCGGGGTCGACTTCCACACCTACAGCGAGCTGGTGCTGTGGCCGTTCGGGTACACGTACTCCGACACCACGACCGGAATGACGGCCGACGACCGGAACGCGTTCGCGGCCGTCGGCCAGAAGATGGCGGCCAGCAACGGCTATACGGCCGAGCAGGCCAGTGACCTGTACATCACCGACGGGTCGATCGACGACTGGCTGTGGGGCAACCAGAAGATCTTCGCGTACACCTTCGAGATGTACCCGCGCTCCGGTGGCGGCGGCTTCTACCCGCCCGACGAGGTGATCGAGCGGGAGACGTCCCGGAACAGGGATGCGGTGCTGCAGCTGCTGGAGAACTCCGACTGCATGTACCGGTCGATCGGGAAGGAAGCCCAGTACTGCAGCTAGCTACTTGGCGTCGGCTGCCTCGACGTCCGCATCCTTGACGTCAGCATCCTCGACGGCGTCCGCCTCCTTGGCGTCCCCGTCTTCGAAGTAGGCGTCGAGGACCGCGTCGAGTTGCTCGTCCCACTCCTTGAAGCGGCTCCTGGCCGTCGCCTCGATCTCGATCGGGTACCAGCGGCGGTCAGGAGTGTGCACCGTGACGGTGTAACGCTTCCCGAAGCGCGGGGACTCCGTCTCGATCGCGCCGATCTCGTCCCAGCGGAACTCGCACTTCTGGTCGTCCAGGGCGAGCCGTACGCCCTTGTGGTCGACGACGATACGAGCCCGGCGGTCGGCGGCCTCGAAGACGGGTCCGTCGACAGGGGCGTCCTCGTCGGCCTGGTCCGCGTCCCCGTCCTCGTCGACGACGTCCGCCTCGTCCTCGTCGGTGGCTTCGGGATCCGTCTCCTCGGAGTCCCTCACCTCGGCGTCCGTCTCCTCGGCGTCCGTCACGCCGGAAGCGGCCTCCTCGGCGGCGTCCTTCTCCTTCACGCCTTCCGGCTTGGCGGACGCGGGTGACGTGAGCCCGGGGATGAAGGCCGGGTCGAACCCGGCGCCTTCCAGGGGCTGGCTGCCTGAACCTATGCGCTGCTCCACAGCGGAGCAGTATGGTCGACAACCCTGTGTCCCGCGCAACCAGCCCCCGCATCGTTACCGGAAGATTCACATGCGAGCGGCCCCCACCGGCGCAGCAGGGGCCGCCGACTTTTCCGCACCGCCGGGCGAACGCCCCGCTAAACGAACAGACTCAGCACCGCCGCCACCACGAACCCGGCGACCGACAGCACGCTCTCCAGCACCGTCCACGTCTTCAACGTGTCCCGCTCGCTGATGCCGAAGTACTTGGCGACGATCCAGAAGCCTCCGTCGTTGACGTGGGAGGCGAAGATCGAGCCGGCCGAGATGGCCATGATGACGAGGGCGACGAAGGGCTGGGAGTGGTCGCCCTCGGTGAGCAGGGGGGCGACGATGCCGGCCGTCGTGACGATCGCGACGGTTGCCGAGCCCTGGGCCACCCGCAGGACCAGCGAGATCAGGTAGGCCAGGACGAGCACGGGCAGGCCGACGTCGTTGAAGGTGTCTGAGAGGGCCTGGGCCACGCCGCTGGCCTTGAGGATGGCGCCGAAGACACCGCCCGCGCCGACGACCAGGAGGATGTTGCCGACCGGCTTGAGCGAGGAAGTCGACACCGTCTCCAGGGACTTGCGCGACCAGCCGCGGCGGATGCCCAGCAGGTAGTAGGCCAGGAGCAGGGCGATCGTCAGGGCCACGAACGGGTTGCCGAAGAACTCGATCACCGAGCGGGTGGTGGAGGGGTCCAGGGCGATCGAGGAAAACGTGGCCGCCAGGATCAGCACCAGCGGCGTACCGATGATGCCGAGGACCGTGCCGAGCGGGACGGGCGTCTCCCGGGGCTCGACCCCGGACGCACGCTGCTCGTCGATGACCGCCTGCTTCGCCTCGGCCGCCGCCTCGACCATGTCCTGCGGTACGGCGACGAAGATGCGCTTGCCGATCCACGCCGAGAACACCCACGCGGCCAGCACCGCCGGGATGCCGCAGACGATGCCCATGAGGATGACCCAGCCCAACTGGACGTGGAGCAGACCGGCCGCCGCGACCGGGCCGGGGTGCGGGGGCAGGAACGCGTGGGTCATCGACAGGCCCGCCAGCAGCGGCAGGCAGTAGAGGAGGATCGACTTCCCCGAGCGCTTGGCGGCGGCGTACACGATCGGTGCGAGCACGAAGATGCCGACGTCGAAGAAGACCGGGATGCCGAAGATCAGGCCGGTCAGGCCCATGGCGAGGGGGGCTCGTTTCTCGCCGAAGAGGTTGAGCAGACGGGACGCCAACACTTCAGCGCCGCCGCTGACTTCGAGGATCGCGCCGAGCATGGTGCCCAGGCCGATGATGATCGCGACATGGCCGAGGATGCCGCCCATGCCGGACTCGATGGTGGACACGGCGTCCGACCGCTGGACGGTGCCGAAGAGTTCGGTGACCGACAGACCCGCCATCAGGCCGACGGCTATGGAGACGGCGAGGAGCGCCACGAAGGGCTGCAGGCGCACCTTGATGATCAGGAAGAGCAGGAGCGCGATGCCGATGGCGGCGACCGTGAGCAGTCCGGCCGTACCGTCGATGAGAAGGAGCAGGCCGCCGGTGTGGGGTGGGGTCTCGGCGGGGGCCGATGCGGCGAGAGGGAAGGATATCGGGGACAATTGGGGGTCCTCTGGGTAAGAACATTCTGCTTTCGGGCAGGGGGGATCGCGGCATGGCGTCCCAGGGGGTGACGGACACCATGCCGTGTGCGGCGTGCGGGGGTTGCGGAGGCGTCAGCCGAGTACGGCCAGCGCGTCGATCTCGATGAGAAGCCCCGCCGGCAGGCCGACGTACACCGTCGTGCGGGCGGCGGGCGGCTGGGTCAGGCCCTGCTCCTCGAAGTAGGTGTTGTAGATCTCGTTCATCTCGGCGAAGTGGCCCACGTCCGTCAGATAGACGCGGATCATCATCACGTCGTCCCAGGAGGCGCCGCCCTCCTCCAGGATCGCCTTGACGTTGGCGAGGGTCTGGAGGGTCTGCTCGCGCAGGGTGGGGCCGGCGGGCGTGGGGGCCTGGCCCTCGACCGCGGGAAGGAATCCGACCTGGCCGGCGACCTGAAGGATGTTCCCCTTCTTCACGCCGTGCGAGAACTTCGCGGGCGGGGTGGTGTGGGTCTTCGGGGTGAGTGCGATCTTCTCGGTCATGCGGAGTCCTTACGGTCCTTGTCGGGGGGATGCCGGGTTCACGGGGTTTCTGCCGGAGTACTCACCGCTGATGCCGTCCGCCGTGCGGCGCACCAGCGGGAGGAGGGTGAGGAGTTCGTCGGCGGTGACGACGACATTCGGCGCGGAGACCGACATCGCGGCGACGACGCGGCCGTCGGCGCCCCGGATCGGTGCGGCGACGCAGTTGATGGACTCCTCGTGGCCACCGAGGTCGGTGGCCCAGCCCTGTTCGCGCACCTTCTCCAACTCCCGCAGGAACGCGGGCGCGTTGGGGGTGGAACGGGCCGTGTACATGGGGTAGTCGAGCTTCTCCGCGAGAGCGCGGCGCTCGTGCTCGGGCCGGTCGGCGAGCAGCAGCTTCGCCACGGCGGCGACGGTGATGGCCACGGGCTTGCCGATCCGCGAGTACATCCGCACCGGGTACCGGCTCTCGACCTTGTCGATGTACAGCACCTCGTCCTCCTCGTACACGGCGAGGTGGACGGTGTGCCCGCACTGCTCGTTGAGGCGGGCGAGGTGGGGGTGGGCGATCTCGCGGATGTCGAGGTTCTCCATCGCCTCCTGCGCGAGGGCGATGAGGCGGGCGCCGAGGCGGTAGCGCTGGTCGGACTGGCGGTAGACGAGGCCGTGCTCGTGCAGGGTGCGCAGCAGCCGCAGCGCGGTGGACTTGTGCACCCCCAGCCGGTCGGCGACCTGACCGAGGTCGGCGGGCCCCTCGGCGAGCAGCGGCAGAATGCTGAGCGCACGGTCGACGGTCTGGCTCATGACGTACGTACCTCCTCGACGGCCCGCTCGGTGGCTTGCGTCCAGCCGGGGCCGAGTCGAAGTTTCTCCCACCCGAGGTCGTCCAGGGCGACCAGCCGGTCGGCGTGGCCCCGTGCGGGCGGCGCGGCGAGGTCCCCGGAGACGGTGAGCGCGGCGGCGGCCATCAGATGCCCGTGCCGCAACCGCTCCCGAACGCCGAGCCCTCGCAGCGTCCCGGAGAGGAACCCGGCGGCAAAGGCATCACCGGCACCGACCGCCGCGACGACGTCGACGTGGAGAGCGGGCACGAAGGTGGTCGTCGACTCCGAGGTGGCCGGTCGGTTGAGGGTCGCGCCGGCCGGCGCAGACGAGACGCCGTCCTGCTCCGGGCCGGGGGCGGCCGTGGCGCTGTCGAAGGGCTGGGCGTCGCGTGTGGCCGCATCCGCGGGATCGTGGCCGGACTGGCCGCCGGCCGGCGAGTCGGGCTGACGGGCCGGCTGCCGGACGGAGGCCGCCTCGGGCCGGCGGCCGGACTGCCCGGCGGTCACCGCCGTGCGCTCGAACGCCGTGGCCCCCCGTGCCCCGTCCTTCACGACCAGCACGCTCGGCTCCGGCAGCAGTGCGCGGATCGCCTCCGGGCCGCCGGTGATGCCCCAGGCCGCCTCTGCCTCGTCGGTGCCCACGAACACCAGGTCGCAGGCGCGGGCCAGGTCCAGGAGTACGCCGGGGCCGTCCGCGTTGCGCCAGAGGCCCGGGCGGTGGTTGACGTCGAAGGAGACGAGCGGGCCGTCGTCCGGCCGGCGGGCGACGAGGTCACCCATCAGCTCCAGGCAGGCGTCTGACAGTGCCGCCGTGATTCCCGACAGGTGCAGCACCCGTCCCGCCCGCACCGCCGCGAGGTCCACGTTCGCCGTGGACATCGCGGATGCCGCGGAGCCCGCCCGGTAGTACGCCACCTCGTGCGCGTCCGTGGCCCGGTCGCCCGCCGTGCGGAAGTACACGCCCGTCGGACGCACCGGGTCCCGGCGCACGGCCGAGACGTCGACGCCGTACTCCCGGATCGCCTCGACGAGATGGTCGCCGAACCCGTCGGCGCCGACCCGGCTGACCCACCGCACGGCATGCCCCGCGGCGGCGAGCCCGCATGCGACGTTCGACTCCGCGCCCCCGATCGCCCGCTCGAACGACGGCACGTCGGCGAGGCGCCCCGGCCGCGTCGGCAGGAACGTGACCATGGACTCGCCGAGCGCGACAACGTCCACGACGTCGAGGGCATTGCAGGGTCCGGTGACAGTCACGATCGTCGTAGCTCCTCGGCGGTTGCGTGGGACGCGGACTTCGTTGACCCGCGGTTCGCCGAGATGTTAGACAGCGGTAAGCGATATACGCAATGGATGTTGCAGAGAATGCAACTCCCCAGATCAGGGAGGTTCCATGAGCAACGAGGCACTCGCCCGCCTGGCCGAGGAACGCGTCGACCACCGCTTCAAGGGCCTCCCGCCGGACGCCGACGGCCTCACCGTCGCCGAACTGGCCGCCCAGCGCCGCAACCTCTTCACCGACGGTTTCGCCACCCCCGTGCTGGCTCTCTCCGCCGAGCGCCTGGAGCACAACCTCGACCTCATGGAGACGTACGCCACCCGGCACGGCCTCGCCTTCGCCCCGCACGGCAAGACCTCCATGGCCCCGCAGCTGTTCCAGCGGCAGATCGAGCACGGGGCGTGGGGCATCACCCTCGCCGTACCGCACCAGGTGCGGGTGGCGCGGGCGTACGGCACCGAGCGGATCTTCCTCGCGAACGAGCTGGTGGACGCCGCCGCCCTGCGCTGGATCGCCGGTGAGCTGACCGCCGACCCGGACTTCCGTCTCGTCTGTTACGTCGACTCCGTGCGCGGCGTGGAGCAGATGGACGCGGCGCTGAGCGGCGCCGGGGCCACCCGTCCGCTGGACGTCGTCGTGGAGCTGGCGGCCGGTGACGGCGCCCGTACCGGTGTCCGTACGGAGGCGGAGTGCGCGGCCGTCGCGGACGCGGTGGCCGCCGTGTCGACGCTGCGGCTGGTCGGCGTCGCCGGGTACGAGGGCGAGGTGCCGGACGCGAGCCCCGAGCGGGTGCACGCGTGGCTGCGGCGGCTCGTCTCCCTCGCGGCCGAGTTCGACAAGGCCGGCCGGTTCGCCGGCCTCGACGAGATCGTCGTCAGCGCGGGCGGCAGCGCCTGGTTCGACGCGGTGGCGGACGTCTTCGCCGACATCCCCGAACTGTCGCTGCCCGTACTGAAGTTGCTGCGCTCGGGCGCGTACGTCTCGCACGACGACGGCCACTACCGCAAGCTCACCCCGTTCAACCGGGTCCCGCAGGAGGGCGCCCTCGAACCCGCCTTCCGCCTGTGGGCCCAGGTCGTCTCCCGCCCCACCCCCGACCAGGCCTTCGTCAACGCGGGCAAGCGCGACGCGGCGTACGACCTCGACCTG
Organism: Streptomyces sp. R11; assembly: GCF_041051905.1. Classification (NCBI taxonomy): domain Bacteria; kingdom Bacillati; phylum Actinomycetota; class Actinomycetes; order Kitasatosporales; family Streptomycetaceae; genus Streptomyces; species Streptomyces sp. R11. Next base: position 5,816,165 of record NZ_CP163432.1, on the reverse strand, counting down.
CCCTTCGCCCAGGTGGTCCGCCGCGACGGACCGGAGCGCCCGGCCACCGGCATCTGTGTGACCGCCCTGTCCGACCAGCACGCGTGGCTGCGGACGACCGAGGAGGCGGATCTGGAGGTCGGGGACTGGCTCGGCATGGGGCTGTCCCACCCGTGCACGTCGTTCGACAAGTGGCAGCTGATCCCGGTCGCCGAGGCGGACGGGACGGTCGTCGACTACATCCGCACGTTCTTCTAGGAGACAGGGGAGGCGTCAGCCATGGAAGAGCTGGTGATCCGGGACGCGGACGTCGTCGACGGCAGCGGCGGCCCGTCCTACCGGGCCGATGTGGTCGTGGACGGCGGCAGGATCGTGTCGATCGTCCAGGAGGCGGCAGCGGCCGGCTGCCAACGGCCCAGGGCCCGCCGGGAGCTGGACGCGGAGGGCCTGGTCCTCTCCCCCGGCTTCATCGACATGCACGCCCACAGCGACCTGGCGCTGCTGCGGGACCCCGACCACAGCGCGAAGGCGGCGCAGGGGGTCACCCTGGAGGTCATCGGCCAGGACGGGCTGTCGTACGCCCCCGTCGACGACCGCACCCTCGCCGAGGTACGCCGCGCGATCACCGGCTGGAACGGCTCCGGCGACGACATCGACTTCGACTGGCGCACGGTCGGCGAGTACCTGGACCGCCTCGACGCCGGTTTCGAAGGCCAAGGCATCGCCGTGAACGCGGCGTACCTGATCCCGCAGGGGACGGTCCGCGCGCTCGCCGTCGGCTGGGAGGACCGCGAGGCGACGCAGGACGAGCTGGACCGGATGCGGCAGCTGGTCGCGCAGGGCATGGAGCAGGGCGCGGTCGGCATGTCGTCCGGGCTGACGTACACGCCCGGCATGTACGCCAAGGACGCGGAACTGACGGAGCTGTGCCGGGTGGTGGCGTCGTACGGCGGCTACTACTGCCCGCACCACCGCTCCTACGGGGCCGGGGCCCTGGAGGCGTACGAGGAGATGGTGGCGCTGACGCGGGAGGCGGGCTGCGCGCTCCATCTCGCCCACGCCACGATGAACTTCGGCGTGAACAAGGGCCGGGCCCCGGAGTTGCTGAAGCTCCTGGACGAAGCGCTGTCGACCGGTGCCGACATCACCCTCGACACCTACCCCTACACCCCCGGCTGCACGACCCTCGTCGCGATGCTGCCGAGCTGGGCGAGCGAGGGCGGCCCCGAGGCGATCCTGGCCCGCCTGTCGGACGAGGAGACGGCCGGGCGCATCCGCCATCACATGGAGGTCATCGGCGCGGACGGCTGCCACGGCGTGCCCATCGAGTGGGACACGATCGAGATCTCGGGCGTGACCGACCCGGCGCTCGGGGACTTCGTCGGCCGTACGATCCAGCAGTCCGCCGACGCAAGGGGCGAGGCCCCTTGGGTGACCGCGCGCGGACTGCTCCTTCAGGACCGGCTGGGCTCGACGATCCTCCAGCACGTCGGCCATGAGGAGAACGTCCGGGCGATCATGCGCCACCGGGTCCACACCGGCGGCTCGGACGGCATCCTGCAGGGCACGAAGCCGCATCCGCGGGCGTACGGCACGTTCCCGCACTATCTCGGCCGCTACGTACGGGAGTTGGGGGTGCTGTCCCTGGAGGAGTGCGTGGCCCATCTGACCGCGCGCCCGGCGGCGCGGCTGCGGCTGCCGGACCGGGGGCTGGTCCGCGAGGGCCATCGGGCGGACCTGGTGCTGTTCGACCCGCGGACGGTGGCGGCGGGTTCGACGTTCGAGGAGCCGAGAAAGCTCCCGACGGGCATTCCGTACGTCCTCGTCGACGGCCGCTTCGTGATCGAGGACGGGCGCAGGACGGACGTCCTGGCGGGGCGGGCGGTCCGCAGGACACCGTGAACCGTCTCAGTGGCCTGGGGACCGCCCGCCGCGCGGGCCGTGGCTACGGCTTGGGCAGCACGCACCCGCTCGCGTTCAGGTCGAGCTTGTTGTCGACGCCGAAGCAGGCGGGGATCTGGTAGGTCTGCTGGGCGTAGTTGATGCCCTGGCGGACCGTGACGTTGCCGCTCTCGTCGACCTCGCACGGGTTGTTGACCGTGCAGCGCTGGCCGTCCTCGTTGCCGGTGTTGTTGACGGCGACGACCTTGTTGGTGGCCTGGTCGATGACGGGAGAGCCGGACGTGCCGCCGATGGTGTTGCAGGCGGAGGTGTAGCGAACCGAGTCCTTGAAGGTCCAGTCGCCTTCCTTGAGGCGGTACGCGAACCCGTCGATGTTGCAGTTGTAAAGCCGCTTCCAGTAACCGGAGGCCACGGTGATGGCGGTACCGGCGACGGGGTGGGTGTCGGCCATGGTGAGCGCGTCGATGCCGTACGAGCTCTTGATCTGCCCGTAGGTGGTGGTGAGCTGATAGATCGCCACGTCCGTGTCGGTCATCGCCCCGTACGCAATCTTGCTGGCGCGCAGGTTGGCGACCCGGTTCCCGGAGGCGTTGAGCAGACCGAACGTCCGGCTGGAGGCCCGGTCGACGACGACCTCGCCGGGTCCCGGCATGCCGGTCTCCAGACAGTGGCCGTTGGACATCACCAGCGCCGGGTCGTTGTCCTCCGAGTCGGAGAAGCGCACGACGGAGCCGGAGCAGTTGCTGAGCGAGACGGTGCCCGCGAAGTTGACGGCCTGGACCTTTGGGTTCAGGACCTGGTTGAGGCTCTCCGTGGTGGACGTGACGGTGTCCCGGACCAGGGAGGTGACCGAGTCGGTGTCCGCGCTCTTACCGAAGGACTCGGCCGAGTTCACGGGAGCCGCAGCCGCGGGTACGGCGCCGGCCCCGGCTATCGCCAGGGCGAGGAGGGCGGCGCCGAGAGGTTTTCTCATGTGGGGGTCCCCTCATACGGAGAAGGTGACCGGAAAATCTCCGGTCACCCACGTGTTTGTCATGCGCATTGTCACGCACGAGGGGGGTGCGGACAAGGAGTTGGTTACCCGTGAGTTCAAGCCGTAGGGGATTCCCTATCACGGTGAATGGGCGGGCGGAGAGGGCGGCGCAGGACGTTCACGGGAGGGTGATGAGATCGCCACATGCGACGGCGTCCGGTCGCCCGTCGCCTACTTCGGGTCCTTGGTGTTGCCCTGTCCGCGGCCCCGGTTCTCGCCCGAGTTGCCCGGAGCGGTGCTGCCCGCCGTGGCGGTCGGGGTGGCGCCGGTCGTGGCGGAGGGCGCCGCCGTGGGCGTCTCCTCGGCGTCGTCGGCACCGTCGGACGCGGACGGGCTCGCCACGAGGTCGGGGGTGTCCGTGCGCGAGGGCTCGGCGGTCTTCGGTGCGCCGGGTGCGACGGAGTCGGCCGGCTCCGCCGGCTCCCCCGAGGTCGGGCTCGTACGGTCCTGCTTGCCCTGCGAGTCGCCCGACGACGAGCCGGACAGGGAGAGGCCGGCCATCAGCGCCGCCGCCGACACCACCGAGACCGCGCCGGCCGCGACCAGGATCCGCCGCGAGCCCCGGACGCGCGCCTTGCGCCGCGAGCCGCGGCCGGCGCCCGGAGCCCGGGGGCCGCGTGGCTCTCCCCCGCCCGTGACGGGCTCCTCGGTCACCGAGGGCAGCTCGGCCGTCGCGTCGTACGCGTTCTGCCAGCCGTGCGCGGCCGCGGGGTCCGCGAACTCGTCATACGCGGGGGGAGGCGTCGTCGGCCGCGGGTGGTACACGTTCGGCGGCGTCGACGGCGTCCCGTTCTCGTTCTCCGGCGGCCTGGACATGACCGCGAATTCTAGGGACGTGAGGGGCCCCTGGGACAGCTACCGCCGATAACAGCCCAAACCCCCGCGTCTCACGTGTCGGAAAACACGACCCGGGGGCCGTTACCGGGCCGTAAGCTCCTTGCCATGCAGGTGATCCAGTCGACCAAGCTCGCCAACGTCTGTTACGAGATCCGGGGCCCGGTGCTCGAGGAGGCGATGCGGCTCGAGTCGGCGGGGCATCGGATCCTCAAGCTGAACACCGGGAACCCGGCGGCGTTCGGCTTCGAGTGTCCGCCCGAGATCCTGGAGGACATCCTCCGCAACGTGTCGTCGGCCCATGGATACGGCGACGCGAAGGGGCTGCTCGCGGCACGCCGGGCCGTCGTCATGCACAACCAGACCCTCGGCATCGAGACCGACGTCGAGCACGTCTTCATCGGCAACGGCGTCTCCGAGCTGATCGTCATGGCGATGCAGGGGCTCCTCGACGACGGGGACGAGGTGCTCGTCCCGGCTCCCGACTATCCCCTGTGGACCGCCGCCGTATCGCTGTCCGGCGGTACCGCCGTGCACTACCGGTGCGACGAGCAGTCCGACTGGATGCCGGACCTCGCGGACGTCGAGCGCAGGGTCACCGACCGCACCAAGGCCATCGTCATCATCAACCCCAACAATCCGACGGGGGCCGTGTACGACGAGGCCATGCTGCGGGGGCTGACGGACATCGCGCGGCGGCACAACCTGCTCGTCTGCTCGGACGAGATCTACGACAAGATCCTGTACGACGACGCCACGCACACCCCGACCGCCGCCGTCGCCCCCGACCTGCTCACGCTCACCTTCAACGGCATGTCGAAGGCGTACCGCGTCGCCGGATACCGGGTGGGCTGGATGTCGATCTCGGGCCCGCGCGCCCACGCCGACTCCTACATCGAGGGCCTCACCATCCTCGCGAACATGCGGCTGTGCGCGAACATGCCCGGTCAGCACGGGGTGGTGGCCGCGCTCAGCGGGCGGCAGACCATCAATGACCTGGTGCTGCCCGGGGGGCGGCTGAAGGAGCAGATGGACGTCGCGTACGAGTTGCTGACGCAGATCCCCGGCGTGACATGCGTACGGCCGAAGGGGGCGCTGTATCTCTTCCCGCGCCTCGACCCCAAGGTCTTCAAGATCAAGGACGACCGGCAGATGGTCCTGGACCTGCTGCGGCGCGAGAAGATCATGGTCGTCCAGGGCACGGGCTTCAACTGGCCCGAGTCTGATCACTTCCGTGTGGTCACCCTGCCGACGGTCGCGGACCTGCGGGACGCGATGGGGCGGATCGGGCGCTTCCTCGACGGGTACGGCCAGCCCTGACGGCCGCGGACGGCGCTCACACTCCGTGTGCGTGCGATCCGATTTTGTGACGCGCTCAACTTTAGACGAAATCTAAGCTAGGATGGCTTCCTGTCAGAGCACAGGAGGCCATCCCATGTACGAACCGATCCGCACCAAGTCGGTCCACAGCACGATGGCCGGCAGCACCTCCGACTTCCCCCACCGGTCGCGCGAGGAGGAGCTGGACACCCAGCTCGCGGGCCATCTCGCGGCGCTGCTCGCCGTCACCGACGAGCTGCGTGCGCAGGCCCCGTCCCCTGACCTCGACGAGGCCGCGGAACGGCTCGCCGAGCAGGTGGCCCGGCTGCGGAGCGGACGTGCGCCGGCCCGCGCGGCTGTCTCCGGCGGTGACGCGAGGATCGCGGCACTGCATCACCGGGCGCATGCCCTGGCGGGGCGGGCGCTGGTCGTCGCGGCATCCCGCGCGGACACCTCAGCAGCGATCCTCGCCGCCGAGCGGATGGACGCCCACGCCGCTGCGCAGCCCGAGTCGCAGGAACTGACCGGCGTCGGCTGACAGCCCCTCGAACGGCCCCGGCCCGCGTGCACCCGCAGCGACGCGCGGACCGGGTGCCACAGCACTGCGTTGGCTTCGGCGGGGTTCGCCTTCGCCGTAGTGCTTGATGTCGGGTCGCGGCCACCGGCTCGTGGTGGCTCGTCGCGCATTTCCCCGCGCCCCTGAAAGCAGGGCGTTGCCGTTGCCCGTGTCGGAACGGGACCGACATGACACCCCCCGTTCACCCCGAGCGGCGGGGAACGTTGGATTCCGCGAGCATTCTCCCCGGCGTGAGACGAATTGCAGGAATCGTCCTCGCGGTGTTGCTGATCGGTGGCGTGGTGGCTGCCGTCGTCGCGGGCCGCAGTGATGGGGACACGAGCACGGCAACGAAGACCGTGCGCGCGGTGATCGGATCGGAGAAGGCGGAGTTCTTCGCCGATCCCGACGTGGTGCGGGCCCTCGCCGCCAAGGGCTACACCGTGAAGGCCGAGACCTCCGGGTCCTGGGCCATGGAGGGACTCGACCTCGCGGGGTACGACCTCGCGCTGCCGTCGAGCCAGGCGCCGGCCGCCGAACTCGCCGCGAAGTACAAGGTGACGGGGACCCTCCCCCGCCCCTTCTACTCGCCCCTCGTCGTCGTGGCGCACAAGAGCGCCGCCGAGGTGCTCGCGGCGAACAAGCTCGCCACCCTGGACACCGAACACCGCGGCACCTTCGACATGGCCGCCTATCTGGACGCCGCCCGCGCCGACCGCACCTGGCAGCAGCTCAAGGGAGCCGGGAAGTACGGGGAGTTGACGGGCACGCTCTACCTGTCCAGCACCGACCCCGAGACCTCCAACTCCGGCGCCCTCTACCTCGCCGCGGCCTCCTACGTCGCAAACGGCGGCAAGGTCGTCGCCTCCGGCACGGAGGTGGACCGCGCCTCGCCGCTGCTGCACAAGCTGGTCAGTGTGCAGGGCGCCCAGCAGTCCAGCAGCGACGCCGCTTTCCGGGACTTCGTCAGCGGCGCCGGCAATCCGCTCGTCGTGGTCTACGAATCCCAGGTGGCCTCGATGCTGACGGACGGACAGCAGCCCGACGACCTGGTCGTCCTCTACCCCGACACCACGGTCAACAGCGACCACACCGTCGTACCGCTCACCGAGAACGGCAAGGCGGTCGCCGAACTCCTCGCCACGGACCCGAAGTTGCGGGCGCTGGAGGTCAGGCACGGGTTCCGCCCGCAGGGCGAGGTCACCGAGTTCGCCTCGGGCACGACGTATCTCAAGCAGGAACTGACCGGCGTCCGCCAGGCGCCCGTGCCCACCGCCAAGGTGCTGCACGAGCTGGCGCGACGGGCGCGCGGATAAGGGGGGCAGCACCTCATGAACAACAGCGACGACACGTTCGTCCTCACTCCGCCCGAGCCCGTGGCCACCGTGCCGCGCGAGAAGGCCGGCGGACTCGTCCCGGTCGACGAGGGCGTCCGTACGGACATGGCCCAGAAGGCCTCCGCGTATGTGGAGGGGCTCGCGGCGCTCGACGCCCGCTCCCCCGAGTTCGCCGGCAAGGTCGGTGAGATCACCGGTCTCGGCGCCGGCGAGATGCGGACCGCCGCCGCGCAGTCCAACCGCATGCTGGAGCGGACCATCCGCAGCCTGCCGGACAAGGGCGGGGACGCCCAGTCGCAGGTCGCGGGCTCGCTCGTGGAGCTGCGGCGGGTCGTGGAGGACCTGGACCCGCGGGACCTGCCCGCCTCCAAGGGGCGCAAGTTCCTCTCCAGGCTTCCCGGCGGCAGCAAGCTGCGCGACCACGTCGCCAAGTACGCCTCCGCCCAGGGGACCCTCAACAAGATCGTGGGGTCGCTGCGGGGCGGGCAGGACGAGCTCCGCCGTGACAACGCCGCCCTGCAGACCGAGCGGGTGCGGCTGTGGGAGACCATGGGCAAGCTCCAGGAGTACGTCGTCCTGACCGAAGCCCTGGACACGGCCGTCGGGCAGCACATCACCGGTGTGGAGACACAGGACCCCGCGCAGGCGGACAACCTCCGGGCCGACATCCTCTTCCCCGTCCGGCAGAAGCACCAGGACCTGCTCACCCAGCTCGCGGTGTGTGCGCAGGGATACCTCGCCATGGACGTCGTACGGCGCAACAACGAGGAGCTGATCAAGGGCGTCGAGCGGGCCGCGACCACGACCGTCTCGGCGCTGCGCATCTCCGTGATGCTGGCCTCCGCCCTCGACAACCAGAAGAAGGTCATCGAGCAGGTCAACGCGCTGCGCGGAACGACCGAGGACCTCATCCGGGGCAACGCCGAGATGCTCGCCACGCAGAGCGGCGAGATCCAGCGCATCGCCGCCGACCCGGCCGTCGGCGCCGAGACCCTGCGCTCGGCCTTCCAGCAGATCTACCGCACGCTCGACGCCATCGACACCTACAAGGTCCAGGCGACCGAGGCGATGGCGACGACGGTGGAGAACCTGACCGCCGAACTGCAGCACGCGAGCGCCTACTTGGAGCGCAGCCGTGCGCAGGGCGCGCTGGAGGGTGGCCTCGGATGAGACACACCCGACGCCCCCGCCGCCTGCTCGCCGTCGCCCTCGCGGCGGTGGCGCTGCTGACGGCGTGCACCTCGCAGAAGGGCACCGACGACCCGAACGCCCCGCAGCCCGGCACCCTGCGCGTCCTCGCCTCCAGCGAGCTCAGTGACATGACCCCGGTCCTCGACCGGATCGCCGACGACACCGGCGTCAAGATCCGGCCCACCTACATGGGCACCCTCGACGCCGTCGAGATGCTGGCGAAGGGCAAGACGGACGGGCAGTACGACGCGCTGTGGCTGTCCTCCAACGACTATCTGCGGCTGCGCCCCGACGCGGCGAGGAAGGTCGTGTCGGAGACGCCGGTGATGTCGAGCCCGGTCGCCCTCGGGGTCAAGAGCACGGCCCTCGGCCGGCTCGGCTGGAAGCCGGATGACGTCACCTGGTCGCAGATCGAGCAGGCCGTCCAGGACGGCGGGCTGACGTACGGCATGACCGACCCGGCCCGCTCCAACTCCGGCTTCGCCACGCTCGTCTCGGTCGCCTCGGCCCTCTCCGGCGCCCAGTCCGCGCTCACGGACGCCGACGTCACCAAGGCCACGCCCCGCCTGAAGGAGTTCTTCAAGGGGCAGAAGCTGACGTCGGGGTCGTCGGGCTGGCTGGCGGCGGCGTACGAGCGGCGCGGGAACGTCGACGCGCTGCTCAACTACGAGTCCGTCCTCAAGGGCATCCCGGGCCTGACCGTGATCCGCCCCAAGGACGGCGTCGTCACGGCCGACTACCCTCTCTCCTCGCTCGCGTCCACCGACGCCGCGACCCGCGAGGACGTCCGCCGCGTCACCGAGGCCCTGCGCACCGACGGCATCCAGCGGCTGATCACCGAGCGCACCCACCGCCGCCCGGTCGTCGCCTCCGTCCGGCCCGGGCCCGGCCTGGAGACCAGCAGGCGGCGTGAACTGCCTTTCCCGGGCAGCCGTTCCGTGGCCGACGGCCTGCTCGACTCGTACGAGAACGAGCTGCGCCGCCCGTCCAGGACGGTCTACGTCCTCGACACCTCGGGCTCGATGGAGGGCGACCGCCTGGAGCAGCTGAAGCAGGCGCTCGGCGACCTCACCGGCGACTTCCGCGAGCGCGAGGAGGTCACGCTGATGCCCTTCGGGTCGGACGTGAAGAGCGTGGCGACGCATGTCGTGGATCCGGCCGACCCGAAGGCCGGGCTCGCCGGGATCCGCGAGGAGACCGACGCGCTGACCGCCGAGGGCGACACGGCGATCTACACCTCGCTGGAGAAGGCGTACGAGCGTCTGGGCGCCGGCCGTTCCCAGGACACCTTCACGTCGATCGTGCTGATGACGGACGGCGAGAACACCACCGGCGCCGAGGCGGCCGACTTCGACGCCTTCTACGCCGGGCTCGACCGGGACCGGCGGGAGACGCCCGTCTTCCCCATCCTCTTCGGCGACTCCGACCGCTCCGAGCTGGAGCACATCGCCGAGCTGACCGGCGGCCGCCTCTTCGACGCCCAGGAGGGCTCGCTGGACGGCGCCTTCGAGGAGATCCGTGGCTACCAGTAAGGCGTTCGCGTACCTGGAGTCCCGCAAGAACATCGCCGCAAGCGCGTGCGGGCTGGTCGGCCTCGTGCTGACCTTCACGGGGATCGCGGGCCCGTACTGGCCCGTCGTCGTCGCCGGTCTCTACGGCGCGGGCGCGCTGATCGCCCCGCCGGAGCGGCCCGCACTGCCCGACTTCCCGGACCCGTCGGCCCAGCTCGACGAGGTGCGGGGCGACTTCGACAAGCTGCGCGGCTATCTGACGGACATCGACCTGTCGGTCACCGCAGCCGCCCGGCTGCGTGAACTCACCGAGCTGCTGTCCGCGTTGCTCGACCGCGGCTGGGTCGCCGAGCTGCTCACACACGACCCGGAGGGCGTGCACATGCTCTCCCGGATCGTGCGGCGCGACCTTCCCGAGGCCGTCGACAGCTTCGTACGGACACGCTGGTGGACGCGGATGACACCCGGAACCGAGTCCCCCGAACTGCACCTGGAGCGCCAGCTCGGCCTGCTGAAGAAGGACGCCGAGCGCCTGGCGGCGAGTCTGCGCGAGGTGGAGGCCCGCCGCCAGGAGACCCACACCCGGTATCTGGAGGACCGGGGCGGGACGCTGTGAACCGGGTGAGTCGGCCGGCTACCGCGTGACGAACACCGTCGCCGAGGCGGTGGACGCGCTGTGCAGATCGTCGCCCGGCCAGCTGACCGTGTAGGTCACGTTGCGCCGGGCGCGCGGGATGTCGTTGATCGTGAAGGTGCCGTCGGCGGCGACGGTCACCGACGACAGCGTGCCGGTGCCGAGCCGGTCGGTCCGCACGACCTTGAGGACGGCCCGGTCCGGCAGCGCCTTGCCCTGTGCGGTGAAGGCGCCGGTGATCTCGATGCCCGAGCTCATCGACGCCTCCTCGGGCGCGGTGAGCGCGATCGAGGTGGGCGCCTTGCCGACGGGCACGGTGGTGGTGATGTCCTCGGCGGGGCGGTGGGTCAGGTCGCCGAGGTAGGAGACCCGGTAGGTGGCGTCGCCGACGAGGTCGGGTTCGTCGAGGACGGTGAAGCTGCCGTCCGCCTTGACGGTGAAGGTGCCGAGTTCGTGCGTGCCGTTCGCGTCGGTCCGGGTCGCCTTGACCTTCAGGGGCTCGGCGGGTGCCGGGCCGTCCTGCTCCAGCTTGCCGCGCACGGCGAGCGCCTCACCGGCGACTGCCTGGGCAGGGCTGTGGTTGAGGCCGCCGGTGAAGCGGGCGTCGTACTGGACGGCCGGGGGCTGGATGATGTGCAGCCAGTACTGGTTGCCGACCGTGTTCGTGGTGACCGCGAACAGCCGGGAGCCGTCCGCCGACCACTCCATCCCGCGTGGGACGACCTTGTCCCCGTCGAGGCTGCCCTCGAAGGCGAACTCCAGCGGGGCCGTCGAGTCCGCCGGGTCGGCGGGCTGCACCAGCAGGTCGGGGGTCGACCCGGTGGCCGAGGCACCGCGCGCGATGTACTTGCCGTCGCCGCTGAACGCGACCGAGCTGGCGGTGGCGCCGGACGGGAGCGCCGGGTAGCCGGTGGCCGCGTCCGACAGGTCGTCGGCGTTGAGCAGCCGGGTGCCGGCGGTGGCGTCGGCCACGGCGACCTTGCTGCCGTCGGCGGAGAACGCCAGGTCCTTGAGGTCCAGGGCGCCCTTGCCGTCGGCGTCGGCGAAGCGCCGGGCGGCGCCTCGGACCAGGGCGCCGTTGCCGGTGTCGTACACGGTGACGAACGGGTTGGCGGCCTTCGCGTTGAGCGGCTGGCCCATGAGCATCCGGTCGCCGGCACCGGCCTCCAGCAGCAGGTCGCCGTAGTCGAGCCAGCCGGTGGTCGTGGGCACGCCGTTCACCACGCCCTCCAGGCGGGTCTCGGCGGTGGCGCACTGGGAGAGGCTCGACGAGTTCGGGGTCGTGAAGTAGATCTGGCCGCTGGACTGGGCCAGTTCACGGCCGCAGTAGTCGGTGCCGGCGGAGGCCACGGTGGTGCGCTGGTAGGTGGTGGTGTCGTAGGCCTCGATCCGGTCGCGCAGACCGGCGTACAGCTTGCTGCCGTCGGCGCTGACCGCCAGGCCGGAGACATGGGCCTGGTTGGTGATGATCGTCGTGAGCCGCTCGCCGTCGAAGTTGTAGACGGCGATGGTGCCGGAGTTGAGGTAGTAGCCGACATTGCTGTCCGCGACGAAGACACGCTGGTGGACGTTGTCGACGGCCAGCGCGGAGTACGACGAGAACGGCAGCTTGACCACGGCGTCCGACGGAGCCGCGTGCGCGGCCGGTGCCGCGGCGACGGTCAGGCCGGCGCCGGCGAGTGCGGCGGCGAGCAGCGTGGCCGCGAGGCGTCTGGGACGGTGTGCAGTATTCAACTGTGCCCCCCACAGGCTGAGTTGAGCGCCCACTGGGATCAGTGACGCTCCTGTGAGGCATATGAAACAGCCGTGAAGATCGTGCGTTCAAGGCGGCACGACCGCAAAACGGTCCCGGGAACAGGCGAGGGCCTGTCGTCGCGTCCCTCCCGTCGGGGCGGACCGGAGTGTGCGACGACAGGCCCACAGCCCCGCACGCCGTTGTACGGAACCTCGCCGGTCTGTGGTGCTGTCACCGCGGCCGGCCGTGACGATATTGCTGGTCAGGGCACAATCGGAGCCGGCCGCGGCGTCTTTGGGGGCTGGTTCAGCCCAGGCGCTGCACCAGAGCGCGGTACTCGTCCCACAGCTCCTTCGGCGTGTGGTCGCCGAAGGTGTTCAGGTGGTCGGGGACGAGCGCGGCCTCCTCGCGCCAGACCTCCTTGTCGACGGTGAGGAGGAAGTCCAGGTCGGAGTCGGCCAGTTCCAGGCCGTTCGTGTCCAGCGCGCCCTTGGCAGGCAGGATGCCGATGGGGGTCTCGACGCCCTCGGCCTTGCCGTCGAGCCGCTCGACGATCCACTTCAGGACGCGGCTGTTCTCGCCGAAGCCGGGCCAGACGAACTTGCCCTCGTCGTTCTTGCGGAACCAGTTGACGTAGTAGATCTTCGGGAGCTTCGCCTGGTCCTTGCCCTTGGCGACGTCGACCCAGTGACCCATGTAGTCGCCCATGTTGTAGCCGCAGAACGGCAGCATCGCGAACGGATCGCGGCGCAGCTCGCCGACCTTGCCCTCGGCGGCGGCGGTCTTCTCGCTGGCCACGTTGGCGCCGAGGAAGACGCCGTGGTTCCAGTCGAAGGACTCCGTGACCAGGGGGACGGCCGTCGCACGGCGGCCACCGAACAGGATCGCCGAGATCGGCACGCCCTTGGGGTCCTCCCACTCGGGCGCGATGATCGGGCACTGGGCGGCGGGGACGGTGAAGCGGGCGTTGGGGTGGGCGGCCGGCGTCCCGGAGGACGGCGTCCAGTCGTTGCCCTTCCAGTCCGTCAGGTGGGCCGGAGTCTCCTCCGTCATGCCCTCCCACCAGATGTCGTTGTCGTCGGTGAGGGCGACGTTGGTGAAGACCGAGTTGCCCCACAGCGTCTTCATCGCGTTGGCGTTGGTGTGCTCACCGGTGCCGGGCGCCACGCCGAAGAAGCCGGCCTCGGGGTTGATGGCGTACAGCCGGCCGTCCTCGCCGAAGCGCATCCAGGCGATGTCGTCGCCGATCGTCTCGACGGTCCAGCCGGAGATGGTGGGCTCCAGCATGGCGAGGTTTGTCTTGCCGCAGGCGCTCGGGAAGGCGGCGGCGACGTACTTGGCCTCACCCTGCGGCGGGGTGAGCTTGAGGACCAGCATGTGCTCGGCCAGCCAGCCCTCGTCGCGGGCCATCACGGAGGCGATGCGCAGGGCGTAGCACTTCTTGCCGAGCAGGGCGTTGCCGCCGTAGCCGGAGCCGTAGGACCAGATCTCGCGGCTCTCGGGGAAGTGGGAGATGTACTTGGTGCTGTTGCACGGCCAGGGCACGTCCTGCTCGCCCGCCTCCAGCGGCGCTCCGAGCGTGTGCACGGCCTTCACGAAGAAGCCGTCCTCACCGAGCTCGTCGAGGACGGGCTGACCCATGCGGGTCATGGTGCGCATGGAGACCGCGACGTAGGCGGAGTCGGTGATCTCGACGCCGATCGCGGAGAGGTCGGAGCCGAGGGGGCCCATGCAGAACGGGACGACGTACATCGTCCGGCCGCGCATCGAGCCGCGGAAGACGCCCTTCTCACCGGCGAAGATCTCCCGCATCTCGGCGGGGTCCTTCCAGTGGTTGGTCGGGCCTGCGTCCTCCTCCTTCTCGGAGCAGATGAAGGTCCGGTCCTCGACGCGGGCGACGTCGGTCGGGTCGGAGGCCGCGTAGTAGGAGTTGGGGCGCTTGATCGGGTCGAGCTTCTTGAAGGTGCCCTTCGCGACGAGCTCCTCGGACAGACGCTCGTACTCGGCCTCGGATCCGTCACACCAGACCACGCTGTCCGGCTGCGTCAGTTCAGCGATCTCGTTCACCCACGAGACCAGCTCCCGGTGGTTGGTGGGGACGACGGGGGGAGCCGCGATGTCGCGCGCCACGGTTGCTCCTAAATGAGGGGTTTTTGTCCTGATTATGCCCTTGTATGCCCCGTGGGGGCCGCGACCCGGATGCTGCGCGGGCTGGATCTGCTGTGGATCTTCCGCGCTCATCCGGTGCCGACCGCACTCATTTGATCATCCGACGCGTCCGCGCATATGTCCAGAGGGCGTCACAGGTGAGCGGCGTGAGCATCGCCACTCATCCAGATGTTTTCGATGCGTCACCGCGACTTCACCCCGGGTGCGCCCCAGGCAGGCACCCCATGAGACGATGGCCACTTCCGGGCGCCCATCTCGCCACCCTGATACGTAACTTACGGTTCCGTAGGTACGATGCAGGGCATGACTGCGCCCGTCCCCGACACACCCTCGGACACGCCGGCCGCCGGCCGCGACTCCGGCGCGCCCTCCTTGCAGCACCAGATCGCGCACCACGCCCAGCAGCTCTCGGACGAGATCAAGCCCAGGCTCCGCGGCTGGCTGCACCTCGGAATGTTCCCGGCCGCGCTCGTCGCGGGCCTGGCGCTCACCGCCCTCGCGGACTCGCCCAGAGGCCGTCTCGCCTGCGGGATCTACGCCCTCACGGCCTGTCTGCTGTTCGGCGTGAGCGCGCTGTACCACCGGGGCAACTGGAGCCCGCGCATGGACGGCATCCTGCGCCGCCTCGATCACGCCAACATCTTCCTGATCATCGCGGGCACATACACGCCATTGACGATGCTGCTGCTGCCGGGGGCCAAGGGGCAGTGGCTGCTCTGGGGCATCTGGGGCGCGGCCGCGGCGGGCATCGTCTTCCGGGTGTTCTGGGTCGGCGCCCCGCGCTGGCTCTACACCCCCTGCTACATCGCGATGGGCTGGGCGGCCGTCTTCTTCCTGCCGGACTTCATGCGCACCGGCGGCATCGCGGTACTGGTCCTGGTGATCGTCGGCGGCCTCCTCTACAGCGCGGGCGGCGTGATCTACGGCATCAAGCGCCCGAACCCGTCACCGCGCTGGTTCGGCTTCCACGAGGTCTTCCACTCCTTCACGCTGGCGGCGTTCGTCGTGCACTACGTGGGGATCTCGCTGGTCGCGTACCAGCACGCATAGCCCACCGCACAGCCTCTTCGAGGGCCACGGCTTCCCGGTCGTGGCCCTTTTCGCGCCCAAAAATATTGACAGTCTCACTCTTTTGAGTGCTGCTTTCATTTCATTGCTACTGTCACTACAGATGCTCGCCGCTGGTGGGCGCTCGGCGCTCT
Source organism: Streptomyces sp. R11 (assembly GCF_041051905.1). Classification (NCBI taxonomy): domain Bacteria; kingdom Bacillati; phylum Actinomycetota; class Actinomycetes; order Kitasatosporales; family Streptomycetaceae; genus Streptomyces; species Streptomyces sp. R11. Next base: position 5,800,762 of record NZ_CP163432.1, on the reverse strand, counting down.
CGTCGCGAGCATGCTCTCGCTCGGCTTCGACATGACGATCCTCAATGTGGCGCTGCCGACGATGGCCGCCGATCTCGGCGCCACCACCGGCCGGCAGCTGGGGGTCCCCCCAGGCGCTTAGCACTGGGGGAGGATGGCGGACGCGTACGTCGTGGTGTTCGCCGCGCTGATGCTGCCCGCGGGCCTGCTCGGCGACCGGTTCGGGCGGCGACGCATGCTGATCACCAAACTCGGCATCTTCCTCGCCGGATCACTGGTCGGCGCCCTCGCCGCCGACGTGACCGCGGTGATCGCCGCACAAGCGGTGATGGGCGTCGGCGCGGCCCTGGTCACCCCGCTCTCGCTGTCCGTGCTGCGCACGCTCTTCGGCCCCGAGGAGCGCACCAAGGCCGTCGGCATCACCTCCGCCGCCTCCGCGCTCGGCCTGCCGCTCGGCCCGATCATCGGCGGCTGGCTGCTGAACCACTTCTGGTGGGGCTCCGGTCTTCCTGATCAACGTCCCGATGGCCGCGATCGGCATAGCCGCCTGCCTCTTCCTGCTCCCCGAGACGAAGGATCCCGCCTCCCCCAAGGTCGACACCGTCTCGACAGCGCTCGCCGCGTCCGGCCTCGGCGCCCTCGTCTACGGCATCATCGAGGCGCCCACCCGGGGCTGGGGCGACCCGCTGGTGCTGGGCGTGGTCGGGGCGGCCGTGCTCCTGATCGCCGCGCTGGTGCTGCGCGAACGCCGGGTCGAGCACCCCGTGCTCGACATGACCCTGCTCGCCCACCGCGGCTTCCTGTTCAACACCGTCGCCGCCACCCTGGTGACCTTCATCCTCACCGGCCTGCTGTTCGTCCTGCCGCCCTACCTCCGGGCCGTCCTCGGCCACGACGCCCTGGGCACCGGCGTGCGCCTGCTGCCGATGATGGGCGGACTGCTGGTCGCCTCCCGCCTCGCGCCGAAGGTCGTCGCCCGCTTCGGCGCGCGCGCCGCGGTGAGCGCGGGCCTGGTGGTACTGGCCTTCGCAGGGCTCCTCGGCAGCCGTACGACGGTGGACTCCGGCTACGGATGTCGCACTGTGGCTCACCGTCACCGGCCTCGGCTTCGGTCTCTCGCTCATCCCCGCCATGAACGGCGGCCTGAGCGCCCTGCCCCGCGACCGCGCCGGCAGCGGATCCGGGCTGCTGATGACCCTGCGTCAGGTGGGCGGTGCGATCGGCATCGCGCTGCTCGGCAGCCTGCTCGCCGCCACCTTCCGGGACCGGCTCGACGTCACCGGGCTGCCCGCGCGGGCCGCCGACACCGCCGGGGAGTCCGTGGTCGCGGCGCACCTCGTCGCCGAGCGGGCGGACTCGGTGGAACTGGCGGCCTCCGCGAACAGCGCGTACGTCCACGGCATGGGCGTCGTGCTCCTGGTGTGCGGGATCGCGGCCCTCGTCTCCGCGCTGCTGGCGGCGGCGTTCCTGCCGGGCACGCCCGATGCGGGTGAGCCCGAGAGCCCGGACATGGCCGCCGCGGGGGCCGATGCCCGACAATGAGACCCATGACCCCCGCGCGCTCCTCTCCCCTGACCGACCGTCCCCAGCTGGGACTTCGCGAGAGGAAGAAGATCAAGACCCGGACGGCGATCCGCGACGCGACGTACGCGCTGATCAAGGAGCAGGGCTACGACGCCACCACGATCGAGCAGATCGCCGAGCGTGCCGAGGTGTCGCCGTCCACGGTCTTCCGCTACTTCCCGACGAAGGAGGACATCGTCCTCACGGACGAGTACGACCCGATCCTGCTTCAGGAGCTGCGCAAGCGGCCGGCGGACGAGCCGTGGATGGAGTCCCTGCGGTACGTCATGAAGCTGGCCATCGGCGCCGCGACGGAAGAGGATCCCGAGGCCGTGCGGCTGCGCTCGCACCTGTTGGTCCAGGTCCCCGCGGTGCGGTCGCGGATGCTGGAGAGCATGTCGGCCACCGGCCGGATGCTCGGCGAGGCCATCGCCGAGCGCACCGGCCGGGCGCGGGACAGCTTCGAGGTGCGGGTCTTCACGATGTCCCTCATCGGCGGCCTCGTGGAGATCACCCTGTACTGGGCCGAGAACGACTTCGAGGACGACCTCCACGGCCTTCTCGATCGCGCCCTGGACGTCATCGAGCACGGCCTCCCCGCGAAAAACACCTGAAGCGCGGGCCCTGGGCCGTGACATGCTGACCAGGTGAACGGTCCCGAGATCCACGTGGAGTTCGCCCCCGAACTCCGCCTGTTCCTGCCCAACGGCCGGCGCGAGGCCGGTACCGCCCAGGTCACCACCGACGGTGTCTCGACCCTCGGCCATGTCGTCGAGTCCCTCGGCGTCCCGCTGACAGAGGTCGGCTCGCTGGTCGTGGACGGCCAAGCGGTACGGGTGTCGCACATCCCGGCGGCGGCCGAGTCCGTCTCGGTACTGCCCGTCGAGCGCCCTCAGCGGGTGCCCGGCGCCCCCCTGCGCTTCCTGCTCGACGTCCACCTCGGCACCCTCGCCCGGCGGATGCGTCTGCTCGGCGTGGACACCGCCTACGAGTCGACGGACATCGGCGACCCGGCGCTCGCCGCCCGCTCGGCCGCCCAGCAGCGGGTCATGCTGAGCCGCGACCGGGGCCTGCTGCGGCGCCGCGAACTGTGGGCCGGCGCGTACGTCTACAGCACCCGCCCCGAGGACCAACTCCGCGACATCCTGGACCGGTTCCGCCCCGAGCTGCGGCCCTGGACCCGCTGCACCGCCTGCAACGGCCTGCTCAAGGAGGCCACCAAGGAGGAGGTCGCGGACCAGCTGGAGGGCGGCACGCAGCGGTCGTACGACGTGTTCGCGCAGTGCACCGAGTGCGGGCGCGCGTACTGGAAGGGCGCGCACCACGAGCAGCTGGTGGCCATCGTGGAGCGCGCCCTCGCCGACTACGCCGGCTAACGCCGGGTCACATCACCCTTTCCGCAGGCGATTCCGTCCCTGTTCGTGTCCAGCCGCAGCGGGTCGTCCTTGCCGTTGACCTTGAGGCGGCCGTAGTCGTTCTTCTTCAGCCAGTCGCAGCGGGCTTTCGTCGTCGCCTTCACGGTCGGCGGGAAGTCGGTCGGCACGCAGACGTTGGCGGAGCCGTAGTGCCGGTCGCAGCCGGAGACGGTCGGGCTGACCTTCTGCGAGGTGCGCTTCTTGACGGGGCCCGTGACCTTGCCCTTGAGGTTGTCGGCGAAGTCGTGGACGTGCGCCGAGGCGTCCTTGGCGCTCAGCGCCTGCGGGCCCTGGAGGTGCACCCACTTGGCCACCGACGGCACCCCGTTGGCGTCGACCGCGAAGAGCATGTACCAGCCGGGCGGGGCCAGGTTGGGGTTGCTCGTCACGTTCAGGTCGACGTTGTTGCCGTCGACCGACAGGGGGAGATCCACGAAGCGCTGGTTCGGGTCCGAGGAGTGCGTCACGGCTGCCGGGCGGATCAGCTCGGCCTTGGCGATGGGCCGGTCGACGGTGATCCGCTGGGTGTCGCCGTACGTCCACTCGGTGTCGATGAGCGAAGTGATCGTCGGACGTTCGCCCTTGAGGAGGTAGGGCGGGGTGTAGATCGACACGTCGTGGTTCCAGCTGCCGTTGCCCGGGTTGTCGCCGGTGGCCATCACGCGGCCGTCGGGCAGCAGGAAAGCCGAGGAGTGGTAGCCGCGCTCCTCCGGGTCCGCCGCCACCGGGTCGAAGGTGTTGGTCGCCGGGTCGTAGAGCGAGGACTCGTACACCGGGTCGGCCCGGTTGTGCAGCGCGCCGCCGGTCTCCAGGACCTTGCCGTCGGGCAGCAGTACGGCCGAGACGTACATCTTGCCCTGATTGCCGGTCTGCGGGACCTTGCCGGCTCCGAGGTCGACGGTGCCCTGCGGGAGCGGCGGGCCGGCGACGTAGGACGGGTTGGGCTGCTTGAGGTCGATGACGTCGGTGAGGCGGTTGGCGTCCGGGTTGGAGTCGATGTTGCCGCCGCCGATGGTGAGGACCTTCTGGTCCTGTGCCGGGGGCAGCAGCACGCTCGCGGACTGGTCGCGCTCGTCCTTGCGCTGCAGGCCGGGGACCTGGGTGACCGTGTTGGCGGCGTAGTCGTAGATCGCCGATCCGGTGCCCGGGATGTTGTTGCCGAAGACATGGCTGCCGGAGTAGAAGAGGCGGCCGTCCTGCATCAGGATCATCGACGGGTACAGACCCCAGTACGACCAGGTCTGGTTGACCTTCCAGAGCTCCAGCCACTTCTGCTCGGCGTCCGACCACAGCTCGGCCGTCACCGAACCGGTCGAGTCCTCCTTCAGCCCGCCGAAGGAGATCACGTCACCGTTGCCGAGGATGGTGGCCGACGGGTACCAGTGGCCGTCGTTCATGTCGTTGGTCTTGCTGTACGTCTCGCTGACCGGGTCGAAGATGTACGAGTCCTTGTAGCCCTGGTAGCCGATCGTGCCGTCCGCCGACGGATAGCCCTTGTTGCCGCTCATCACGAGCACACGCCCGTCGTCGAGCTGGACGTGACCGGCGCAGAACATGTCCTTCGGCGTCGGGATCTGCTTGTACGTGCCGTTCTGCGGGTCGTAGACCGCGCTGGTGAACGTGCCCGCCTGGAACATCGTCGGGTCGTTGCCGGAGCCCGCGATCAGCAGCACCTTGCCGTTGTTCAGGACGACGGAGTGCATGGAGCGGACGGGGTTCTTGGTGGGCAGCACGTCCCAGCGGCCGTTCGCGCATTCCTCAGCCGTCCCCGTGCACACCGGGTCCGGGACCGGTTCGGCGACCTGGTCCATCGTGTAGTCGTCAGTGGTGACGGAGCCGGTGCCGTAGACGGAGACACCCCAGGCGATCCGGTCGGTACCGGCGGGCACCTCGGGCGTACGGACCGTCGCCTCGGTCCAGCCGGCCGCCATCTCCAGCGTCTTGAGGTCGGTCCAGTACTGCCAGCCCGCCGTCGCGTCGTGCCGGAAGAGAGTGACCGAGGTGTCGGGGGTGGTCGACTTGTACCAGAGCCCCAGGTCGTACTGCTTGCCCGGCGTGACGACGGGCGCGCACTCGGCGGACTCGGTGATCAGCGCCTTGCGGTCGCCCTCGACACGGCGGGTCAGCGACACCTTCATCGCCTTGGAGCCGCTGTGGGCGTCCGTGGTCGTCTCGAAGGTGAAGTCGTTGTCGCCCCAGCCGGACTTCTTCCAGCAGTAGGGCATGTCGTCGGTGCCGGCGGTCTCGAAGCCGGGGTTCTTGATGAGGTTGGCGGCGGAGGCGGACTCCGGCGAGGTGAGAAGGAGGCCTCCGGTGAGGCCCATGACGGCCAGCAGGGCCGTTCTCCTCCCGGATCTCTTGCGGCTGGTTCTCATGCGGAACTCCTTGCTGTGCGGCTCCCGCGCCCGGTGCCCTTCCCGCTCCGGTGCGGCAGATAGACCAGCGCTTCGGTACCGACGAAACGCAGGACGAAGGTGATGACCAGGGCCAGCGCGGTGGCCGGCAGCACGGCCAGCCCGAACTGCGCGACGAGCAGCGCGATCAGCGGGATGCGCAGCACCAGGTCGGCGTTGGCGAGCAGCGCGAACCGTACGGTGCGGTCGGCCCAGTGGCGGTGGATGCGGCGGTCGCGGAACAGCAGCTTCTCGATGAGCAGGAAGTTCCAGGCCACGCCGAACTGGTTGGCGACTATCTCCGCCGGGAGATAGTGCAGCCCCGCCTGGGTCAGCGCCCACAGCGCGGCCAGGTTCGGCACGAAGCCCGTCAGCCCGATCAGCCCGAACACCACCATCCGGGACAGCGGGTCGGCCGTACGCAGCCCGGCCAGGTGGCGCAGGAAGCGCCGGCCCTCCGCCGCCGTTGACTTGGACTCCCCCGCGAACCGGTCCTGGAACACGAACGGCACCTCGGTGACCGTGCGCGGGCGGCTGCGGACCGCCAGCTCCAGCAGGATCTTGTAACCGAGCGGCTTGAGCGCCTCCGCGGTGATGTCGCTGCGCCGGATCGCGAAGAAGCCGCTCATCGGGTCGCTGATGCCGTGCAGCCGGCGCGGGAAGAGGGACTTGGTCAGCCAGGTCGCGCCGCGCGACACGGCCACGCGGTAGCTGCCGGCGAGCCCGGCCCGGCTGCCGCCCTTGATGTACCGGGAGGCGACGACGAGCCCGGCGTTCGCGCGCTCGCCGGTGGCGACCAGGTCCGGGACCAGGGACGGCGGGTGCTGGCAGTCGCCGTCCATGACGACGATCCAGTCCGACCCTGCCGCCTTCATCCCCTCGACGACCGCTCCGCCGAGCCCGCCGACGGGTTCGTCCCGGTGGATGACGGTGACGGGGAACGGGCAGTCCTGCGCCGCCTCCTTGATGACCTGCGGGGTGTCGTCGCTGGAGTCGTCCACGAAGACGACCTCGCAGGGCAGCCGGGACGGCACCGACTCGGTGATCTGGTGCAGCAACTGCCGTACGTTCGCCGACTCGTTGTAGGTCGGTACGACGATGGTGACGGCGCCCGGCTCGGGCACCTCGGCGGCATCGACCGACGGTTCGCCCAGCTCTCCGGGGGCGGTGTACTCGTGCGTCATCGAACCCCTCCGGATGCTGTCTGGATCTGCCGGATCTCGATCCGGTCCGCACCGGTGCCGAACACGGCGACCGGCTTCGAGTGCTCCATGGCCGCCTTGACGTTGGGCAGGTCGACCGCGTCCCGCCGCACCGTCGGCGAGGCGACGACGTAGTCGAGGTCCTTCCAGCCGCGCGGCATCGTCTTCGTCACGGCCGGGTCGAGGTCGGCCTTGTAGAACCAGATGGCGCCGAGCCCGGGCTCGTACCCGGCGTGCACCAGGTCCAGCCACAGCGCGTCGTCGACGAGCACCCGGGTGTCCTTCGGGTCCTCCACCTCAGTGGCCAGCCACTTCGAGGCGGCCTGGTAGGGCGCGTTGGCGTCGGCGGTGACGGCGGTGTGGGCGCCGTCGTACCAGCGGGGTACGACATAGGCGCCGGCCGCGATCGCGAGGACGGCCGCGAGGGCGTACCGCCCGCCGGTGACGTACCGGTGCTCGGCCTCGGAACGCCGTCGCCGCAGTACTGCGTGGGCGACCGAGGCCGTGCCGCCTGCGAGGACGAGGGCGAGGAACGGCAGCGCCTGGATGACATACATCGCGGGCAGGTAGCCGGTGGGGCGCATGGCCACCAGGGCGAGGATCACCACCGCGAAGGAGGGACCGGCCAGCGCGCGTGCCGTGACCGACCAGCGCCAGGTGACCAGGAGCAGCAGGCCGCCCGCGAGGCCGCCGACGATGAGAACGCGGTCGTAGTAGAGCCACGACTGCAGGACGCCCCAGGAACCGGAGCCCTGGTCGAGGATGAAGCCCGAACCGGGCCTGGTCATCTGGTACTTGATGCCGTCCCACAGCGAGACATGCCCGCTGCCCGGCAGCAACTCGCCCTTCAGCAGGGCGAACAGCGGGTACGACAGGCCGATCAGTGTGCATGCGGTGATCGCGCCGGTCAGGGCGAACTTGCGGGTGTCGCGGTGGCTGTGCCGCCACATGGTGACGAAGACCGCGGGGAGGACGAAGAGCATCGTCTCCTTGGTCAGCACGGCCGTGGCCGCCGCGATCCCGGCGCCGAAGTGGTGCCAGAGATGACGGCTCGGGGAGGCGGCGAGGGCGAACGCGAGGAGCGTCCACATCACCGCGAGGTTGTCGAGGAAGATCTCCCGCTGGAGGACGACCGACAGCGGCGAGAGCCCGAACAGGACCATGCCGAGCCCGGCCGCCCAGCGCGGCAGGGACAGCCGCCGCCCGAGGACGTAGACGAGGACCGCGCTGACCGCGCTGATGACGAGCATCGCGGCCCGCATGGTGCCGACGGTCATCGACTCGGGGCTGAGCGCCGCCGGTATCCAGGTCAGCAGGGCCAGCTGGATCCAGCCGAGCGGCGGGTGGTCGTACCAGTACGTGTAGTGGGCGAGGCCCCGGCCCTCCTGGACGGCCCAGGCCTGGGCGAGGTAGGTGCCCTCGTCGTCGCTGAGGGTCGGGTAGTCGGCGATGTTCCAGCCCTGCACGACGAGGATCGCGACGAGGAGCACGCCGCACAGGATCAGGTCGGGCCGGGACGAACGCAGTCGCGTCGGCGGGGTTGTTCGGCTGGTCGAACGCGTCGTGGGCGCAGGCTGCCGCTGCGCGGGGACCTTGACAGTGGTCACCGCGGGAAGGGTGGAGGTCACGCAGGAACGTCCTCTCGGTTCACGTGCGCGAGATGTGCGCCGACGTGGCTGGTCAACTCCCAGTCGTTACGGCCGCGTTGCTCACGCCATACGGCGCGGATCGCGGCGCCGGCGAGGAGCACCTGGTAGAAGGGGCCGCCCACGATGAGCTTCAGGTAGTGGACGAAGCGGACCCGAAGCCCGTATTGCTTGCCGAAGTCGTGCAGTCCTACGACCTCGAAGACGAACGTGACGAGCGCGGTCACGGCCGGCAGGAAGGTGATGAACGCGACGCTCACCGGCACGTCGAGGAAGAGCGCGATCGCCACGTTGAGCGGGATGATCAGCCCGGTGAAGGCCTGCAGGAACGGCGTGGTGAGCGTGTAGCGGGCCAGCAACCGCTGCCCGAACGTGGGCAGTTGCTTCCAGTCCTTCTTCCGGTAGACCTGAAGGAAGCCCTGGTTCCAGCGGGTGCGCTGCTTGAGCAGCGACATGAGGCTGCCGGGCGTCTCCTCCTTGGTCACCATGTCGGAGTCGTAGGCGACGACGACCTTCTTGCCGACGCTGGACAGCCGCACGCCCAGATCGCAGTCCTCGGCGAGGCAGTTGGAGTCCCAGCCGTCGGCTTCCCTGAGCACGTCCGTCCGTACGAAGACGGTGTTGCCGCCGAGCGGGATGAACCCCTTCTGCGCGTGCAGGTGCAGCCGCGAGCGGAACCAGAAGAAGTACTCCAGGCAGTTGCGCAGGCTGTACCAGCTGGAGTGGAAGTTGATGAGCTGGACCCCGCCCTGGACGACATCCGCACCGGTCGTGCGGAACGCGTGGTCCACGTGCGCGAGGAGCTCCGGATGGACCTGGTCCTCGGCGTCGAAGACCCCGACGACATCGCCGCGGCAGTGCGGCAGCGCCGTGTTCATGGCCTTCGGTTTGTTCTTCTTCTCGTGGGTGTCGACGACGACCCGGACGCGCGGATCACGTGCCGCGGCCCGCTCGGCCACCTCGGTGGTCTCCGGGTCGTCGTGCCCGACGATGACGATGATCTCGAAGTCGGTGTGTGTGGACTCCAGCAGCCGCTGGATGGTGTGGTCCAGCACGGCTTGTTCGTGCCGGGCCGGCAACAGCAGCGAGAACGACACGTGCTCGCCGCCGTCCGGTCTGCTGAACCGGGTGGAGGCGAGCACTTCGGGCGTACGCCACGCGTGCATCTGCCACCACAAGGTGAAAGCCGCCATCCAGAACAAGGCCAGCGAGACGACGGCTATGAAGACAGACGTCAGCAACAGATCCCCCCAGATCCCCAATGCCCCCTGTCGCAACGGTGAGTTACAGCCGTCGCGTCACTGTGGAGACATTAAGGGGGATCTGTGAAGTCCGCAGGCTGTTTTGATGAAGAGCGCGTTTCCTCACAACGAGCCCCGAGAGTGAGTAATTCGAACACAGGCTACGTAAGTGCCCCGGTTTGGCTGCCGTTTCAACTGCTCAGCGCGGTACGCAAGCGGTCGGGATCGGTGGTCGGGGCATCGCACGTGAAGTTGCGGCAAACGTACGCGGCGGGTTCGCCCTGCTGCAGCGGCCGGTCAACAAGGAGCGGAAACTCGTCACTCTCCGGAGTGCCCACGGCCACGACCGCGCCCGGGGCGGTGCCCAGGAGCGCCGTACGGTGCAGCGTCCTTGTGCCCTCGTCGGCCAGGGACGGGCCGACCACCGCGACTTCACGCGGTCCGTCGAGGTTGGCCTCGGCGACGGCGAGCCCCCAGCCGATGAAGCGGGGGACGCGCGGGCCGAGGGCCTTGACGACACCCAGCGCCTTCACGGCCGCGGCGCGATGGGGCTCCGCGCCGGTCTGCGCGGCGTAGCTCAGCAGGGCACCGGCCGCCGCGCTCCAGCCGGACGGGGCGGCGTTGTCGGTGGGGTCCTGGGGGCGGCGGATCAGCTGCTCGGCGTCGGCGGCGGTGTCGTAGAGGGCGCCGGACTCCGCGTCGGTGAAGCGCGCGAGCACGTGGTCGAGCAGGAACCCGGCGAACTCCAGCCAGACGCCCTCGCCGGTGACCGAGGCGAGCGCGAGGAAGCCCTCGGCGACATCGCCGTAGTCCTCCAGCACACCCGCGTTCGCGCCGGCCTTGCCGTCCTTGCTGGTGCGGGAGAGGCGGGCGTGGTCGTCGAGGTGCAGCCGCACGAGAAGGTCGGCGGCCCCGACGGCGGCCTCCACGAGGTCGGGGCGGTCGAAGTAGGCGCCGGTCTCGGCGAGGGCCGCGACGGCGAGGCCGTTCCAGGCGGCGACGATCTTGTCGTCCCGGCCCGGGGCGGGGCGCTCGGCCCGCGCGGCGAGCAGCCGCTCCTTCACGGAGGCGACCTTCTCGGCGTCGAACACCCCGTCCTGCTGCGGAAGCTGGAGGACGGAGGAACCGTGCTCGAAGGTGCCCTCCTCCGTCACACCGAAGTACCGGGCGGCGAGTTCGGCGTCCTCGTCGCCGAGGGCCGCACGCAGTTGCTCCGGGGTCCAGACGTAGTAGACACCCTCGACGTGCTTGCCGGTCCCGTCGTCGCTGTCGGCGTCGAGCGCGGAGGCGAACCCGCCCTCGTTGGTGCGCAGTTCACGCACCATGAAGTCGGCGGTCTCCAAGGCGACCCGGCGGGCGAGCTCGGAGCCGGTGGCACGCCAGACATGGGCGTAGACGCGGCACAGCAGCGCGTTGTCGTACAGCATCTTCTCGAAGTGCGGCACGACCCACTCCCGGTCGACGGAGTACCGCGCGAAGCCGCCGCCGAGCTGGTCGTAGATCCCGCCCCGGGCCATCCGCTCACACGTGTCCTGGGCCATCTGCAGCGCGCCGTCGGCCCCCGTCCGCGCGTGGTGCCGCAGCAGGAACTCGACCACCATGGACGGCGGGAACTTGGGCGCGCCCCCGAATCCGCCGCGCTGCGGGTCGTACTCCCGAGTGAGCCCGAGCAGCGCCTGCGCCAGCTCCTGCTCGCCGGGCGCCTCGGTCCCGCCGTAGGAGATCTCCCGCTCGGCGAGATCCCGGGTGATCTTCCCCGCGACGTCGGCGACCTCGTCCCGCCGGTCCGCCCAGGCGCTGCGCACACCCTCCAGGACCTGCCGGAAGGACGGCATCCCCTGCCGGGGGGCCGGCGGGAAGTAGGTGCCGAAGTAGAAGGGCTCGGCGTCGGGGGTGAGAAAGACCGTCATGGGCCAGCCGCCGTGGCCGGTGGCGGCCTGGACGGCCTCCATGTAGACGGCGTCCACGTCGGGGCGTTCTTCGCGGTCGACCTTGATGTTGACGAAGTGCTCGTTCATGTATGCGGCCACGGCCTCGTCCTCGAAGCTTTCCTTGGCGAGGACATGGCACCAGTGGCAGCTCGAATACCCGACACTCAGGTGTACGGCGACATCTCGCCGACGCGCCTCCGCGAAGGCCGCTTCCGACCAAGGCCACCAGTCGACGGGATTGTCGGCGTGTTGAAGGAGATACGGGGATGTCTCATGGGCCAGTCGGTTCGGCATACCTCCATCCTGCCTGACGGGGGCGCTCCAGCAGGGGTTCCACCCGCGAGTGGTCCCAGGAAGCGGCTCCCTTCACCCCGGGGCGGACGATGCAGCGCGTGACGACGGACGCGACGATCTTCCTCTTCTCCTCGAGCCCCATCTCCCCGGACCGCCAGTGGTCCCGCAGAAGCCGCGGCGGCTTCGCCGCTCCTCGATCATCGGAGAAGACCAGCCGTTCCAGCGCCTCGTCCGCCAGCGGCCCGCTGATGCGGCATCGACCACAGCTTCGGCGGGAGTGGACGTACGGGCTCTTCTTGCTCCTCCCTTTCCGAGCGCAAGCGCTCCTCGGCAGATCGTGCAAACCACGAAAGATCCTCCGCGCGGCGATACAGCCGGTCGTCCGCGACGCAGACGACCCCCTTCCACCTGCTGTCCGCTGTCGATGTGACCACGCGCCAGGTCCGCGACCAACCGGTCGAATCCAGGCCGTACCACTCGCTCCTTGGACGCGCTGCGACCGTTGTCGCTGTATGTGGCAACGAGGATGCAGCCGTGTTCACGCGCCGTCCGCTCGTTGATCCGCAGCTGATTGCGCACACCGTGCCCGTCACGCTCCCTTACGTCCTGCGACGTACGCGCATAAGACACAACCGGAATCAGTCCACTCGGGCCTGGCACGGCATGGTGGTCCACAAGCCCCCGATTCGATGGTCAGCTCCCCAGGCAAACGAACGAGCGATCCATCTCGAGGTCACGGAAGGCAGTTCGATGATCGCCGCCCCTCTCGCGCTCAGGCCTCCCCCGAAGGACACTCGTAGGCATAGGAGTTGCCGCCGGAGGGGGACGTGACATGCGGGACGCCCATCGCACCGAGGCCGAGCGGCTGTTGGCTCGGGCCGTGGAGGAGGAGGTGCGGCGCTCGGGCGGGCGCGTCGAGGGGCAGGTGCTGCTGTCGCGGGCGCGCGGGTCGCTGGACGCCATGGCGCAGGTGGCGGCCGAGGAGTACGAGGCGTATACGCGCGCGCTGGACGAGGCGGAGGCCGGTCGGCTGACGTTCGGGCAGCGGTTCGCGCGGGAGGGCGGCAGCACGCCGCTGATGGTGGCCGGCGTCGCCGCGGTCGCGGCCGTGGTGTCCGACCTGGCCCTGGGCACCGGCACGGTGACGGCCGTCGGCGCGGGCGTGACCGTGGGCGTCGTCGGCGCCGCGGCGACGGTCGTGAAGGTGGCCGGCACGCATCTGCCCGCCGCACACCAGCGCGCGGGCGCCGTCGGCCAGCCCGGCGGCCCGGAACAGCTGCGGCTGCAGTGGCTGACGGCGCTGGAGGTACGGGGCATCCGCCCGTTCCTCGACCAGCAGCGGGTGCTGAGCGCGTCCACCGGCCCGAAGAAGTCGGTGCCGCGTCTGAAGGGCACGGACAAGAGCGCGGCGGCCCGCGGCCGGAACGTACTGGAGCAGTCGTTCGGTCAACTCCCCGAGCCGATGGGTCCGTTCGCGGGCCGCCGGCAGGAGATGGCCCGTGTCCGGCAGTGGGTGCAGGCGGCGCGGGCGAGTACGGAGACGAAGCCGACGGTGGTCGTCCTGCACGGGACGCCCGGCAGCGGCCGTACGGCACTGGCGATCCGCGCGGCCCACGATCTGAAGGACCAGTTCCGCGGGGCGTGCGTGGTGGATCTGCGCGGTGACACGACGGAGGAACCGCCGCTGTCGACGCGAGACGCGCTGCTGCATCTGCTGAACCGTTTGGGCGCCCCGCGCGAGCAGCTTCTCTTCCGGGAGCGATCCTCGGCGGACCAGCAGGTCAAGCGGCTGAGCGAGCTCTACCACCAGCATCTGACCGGCCTCCCGGTCACCGTCGTCCTGGACGACGCCTCGGACCCGGAGCAGGTCCGCACCCTCGTCCCCGAGCGCTCCGACAGCCTGGTCCTGGTCACCACGCGGGAGGCTCTCGACCTGCCCGCGGATCTCGCGGCGTGGGTGCACCAGCTGCCGGTGGAGTCGCTGGACGCGGCGGGCGCGGAGGAGCTGCTGTCCGCGGCGGCGCAGGATTCCTCGGGCCCCTACGACGCCGAATCCGCCGACCTGATCCGGCAGTTGTGCGGCGGGCTGCCGCTCGCGCTGCGCATCGCCGGCTCGTCGCTGGGGCCGCGCTCACCGCGCACGCTGGCGACCGACCTGGGCGCGTACGGCCCGGTGGAGCCGGTCGAGCGGGTGCTGTGGCTGCGCTACACCGACCAGTCGGAGCCGGCGAGGCGGCTGCTGCGCAGGCTGGCGCTGGCGGGCCGGGCATCGCTGGGCGCGGCAGCGGCGGCATCGCTCCTGGCCACGGACGAGGCGGAGGCGACACGCCACTTGGTTGCCCTGTCCGGGTCGGGCCTGATCGACCACGTCCGCGGCAACCGCTACCGCCTGCACGACCTGGTCCGCGACTTCGCCCACGCCCGCCTTCTCGACGAGGAGGAGCCGTCGGAGCGTACGGCGGCGCAGGAGCGGCTGATCGTGAACTACGCCGACCTCGCCGAATCCGTTCTGCGCCTGGTCGACGGCAACATGTCGACCCGCTCGGACCGCTTCAGCCCGCACGGCTTCACATCTCTGGACGACGCGCTGCGCTGGCTGGACGACGAGTCGAGCTTCATCACGGCGGCTCTCAGGCACGCGGAGGACGCGAACCAGGCGGCCGTGCTCAATCTGCTGGGCGCCCTGTGCGACTACTGCCTGCTGCGGGGCGACCTCTACCGCCTCGGCGAGATCAGCGAGCTGGCCCAGGCGGTGGACCAGGGCCTGCTGGTCCGCTCGGTGCAGTGGCGTACGGGTATCGCGGCCCGTCAGCTCGGTGAGCTGGACAAGGCCCGCACGACGCTGACCTCGGTGGTCGACCTCTATATGCAGGCCCACCACGACGCGGGCGCGGCCCGCGCCCTGTGCTCCCTCGGCATCACCCTGCACCACCAGGGCCACCTCACCGAGGCGGCGGCCAAACTCCGCGAGGCCCTGGACCTGCAGTCGGCGCCCCAGCTGGCAACCGACCGCGCCTGGACGATGCACGCGCTGGCGGCGGTCGAACGGGACCGGGGGCGCGTGTCGGAGGCCCTGGACCTGCTCACCGATTCCCTGGTCCTGCACCGCGCCGGCGAGTCGGTGCACGGCGAGGCGTGGGCCCACTTCCAGCTCGGCCAGCTGGGCCTGCGCATGGGCGACGTACCGCGCGCGGAGTCCGAGCTGCGCCAGGCCCTCGACCTGTACGGCCGTACCCGCGACGCCCGCGGGGAGGCCTGGGCGCTGACCCAGCTGGCCCGCGCCCGCCTGGTCGCCGGTGATCCCTCCCAGGCTGTGGACGGACTGCGCCAGGCGGCGTCCCGGCATCGCGACAACGAGGACGCGCGCGGTGAGGCGTGGTCCGTCTACTACCTGGGCCAGGCCCTGGAGGAGACGGGCAACCTGGACGTCGCGGTACGCGAGCTGGAACGCTCCCGCACGATGTTCTCGCGCATGCAGGACGTCTACGGTCTCGCCTGCGCCCGGCACCATTCGGCCCGGGTGACCCGGGACCAGCGGGCCGCCCAGACCGGCTCGCTGAAGAACTCCGGCTTCGCCCGCCAGCTCCTGGTGGACGCCCGCGCCAACTTCCAGCGCATCGGGGTCGCCCACGGGGAAGCGTGGACATGCCTGGAGCTGGCGGTGGTGGATGCCGGGAACACCCGTACGCAGCAGGCGCTGTCCCTGTGCGACGACGCGGTGGGCTTGTTCGCCTCGTACGGCGACCGGCGGGGCGAGGACTGGGCCCGCTTCCTGCGCTGCACGCTCCTGCCGTATGCGGCTCCCGGCGGCGTGGAGGTCGGCGCCGCGGTGGCGCAGGAGGAGCTGGCCCAGCTGACCCGCACCGGCCATCCCCTCCGGGACGCGAAGCTGGGCGGCTACCTGGAGGCGTACCGGCTCCTGCTGGAGCGCGGCGTGGACCTGGAGGCGGGATGGCAGGCATGGCGGCTCGGCATGGTGCCGAACCGCCATGCCCGGGAGGTCATGGGGGTGGCGGTCGCAGCCCGGCAGTGAGTCGGGTGCCGCGGGTCCGCCGGCCCGGCGGTACGACCCTCAGGAGCCCGGTCCGCCGGCCCGGAGAGGCGTCAGCCCTGCCGTGGCTTGGCCGGGCCGGTGGCCTCGGCGTCCGCGGCGGAGCCCTCGGTCTTCGGGGCCGGGGACTCCGCGAAGTCGACCTTGCTCATGTGGCGGTTCATCGACTTCATCAGGGCCCACACCGCCAGTGCCATCACCGCGAAGACGATGAAGCCGAGGACGCCGGGGGTCACCTTGTCCTCGTCCACCTCCTTGGCGAGGGTGGCGAGCTGTGTCATTGCCAGGCTTGCGCTTGCGCTCATGTCAGGCATTGTCGCGGATGCCCGCAAAGAGGTCGTCCTCGGGGAGGGAGGTATCGACGAGGGACTTCGCCAGCTCGTACTCCTCGGTCGGCCAGACCTCCCTCTGGAGCTCCAGCGGGATCCGGAACCAGCCGCCGTCGGGGTCGATCTGGGTGGCGTGAGCGATCAGGGCCTTGTCGCGGATCTCATAGAAGTCGCCGCACGGGACGTGGGTGGTCAGCGTGCGCTGCTTCATGCCGAACTCGTCCCAGCGCTTGAGCCAGTCGCCGTAGGGGGACTCCAGGCCGCGGTCGAGCATGGCCTGGTGCAGCGCCTCGGTGCGGGGACGGTTGAAGCCCTGGTTGTAGTAGAGCTTCTGCGGCTGGTACGCCGGGCCGTACTCGCCCTCCGGGTACTTCTCGGTGTCCGCCGCGCCCTCGAAGGCCACCATCGAGATCTTGTGGGTCATGATGTGGTCGGGGTGCGGGTAGCCGCCGTTCTCGTCGTAGGTGGTGATCACCTGGGGACGGAAGGAGCGGATCTGCTTCACCAGCTCCCCGGCCGCCTTGTCGACGTCCTCCAGGGCGAAGCAACCCTCGGGGAGCGGGGGCAGCGGGTCGCCCTCGGGCAGGCCGGAGTCGACGAAGCCGAGCCATTCCTGCTTGATCCCGAGGATCTCGCGGGCCTCGTCCATCTCCTTCTTGCGTACCTCGTGGATGTGCTCCTCGATGTACTTGTCGCCCTGGAGCTTCGGATTGAGGATGGAGCCGCGCTCCCCGCCCGTGCAGGTCACGACCAGCACGTCCACCCCCTCGGACACGTACTTCGCCATGGTGGCCGCGCCCTTGCTCGACTCGTCGTCGGGGTGGGCGTGGACGGCCATCAGTCGCAGCTGGTCAGTCAAGACTCAATCCTCATAAGTCGGCGCCCGGTGTGAACCGGTGCGATCGGCGGCTTCTATAGTGACCGAATCGGGGGGCGGATAATTCCGGGGTACGGCCCTGAGAACCCCTTTCGGGACATCCGTCCCGCCCCGGCCGAGAGGACGATCATGAGTACGGCGAGCACGCGGCGGCCCGAGAGCCGCTACGGCCGCTCCTCGGACGAGCGCGCCGACCGCACGCTCAAGGTCGTCGGCGCCGCCCTCGGGGCGGTACTGCTGGCGGTGATCGGCTACTTCGGCTATCACTACGTCGGCCAGAACAAGATCAGCGCCGAGGTGATCGAGTTCGACGCCGGGAAGAACGCGGTGAAGGTGCATCTGGAGGTCCGCAAGGACGCCGGCGCCTCCGGCTACTGCACGCTGCGCTCCCAGGCGGAGAGCGGCGCCGAGGTGGGGCGGGCCGACTTCCGCTTCGACGGCGACGCGACCCGGATCGACAAGGTCGTCACGCTCCGTACGACGTCCCCGGGAACGACGGCCGAGCTGCTCGGCTGCCACGCCGACTGACCGGACAGTCCGGAACTGGCCGACCTTGGCCGACACCGACAGCCTTTGTCCGGAATACGTGTGCACTGACCTGCGTTGACGTGATTCTGATGGCTTATGTCCTCCCCCTTCGGCCGTTGAATTGTTAGGCTCGTGGTTTCGCCCATCCATGAAGGAACATCCTTCTGGGTAGGGCGATGCTTTGTATTCCCAGTACCTACGAGGAGCACCTGTGACCCAGACCAGCGAGAACGTCACCTGGCTGACCCAGGAGGCGTACAACCAGCTCAAGGCCGAGCTGGAGCACCTGTCTGGTCCTGCGCGCACGGAGATCGCCGCCAAGATCGCGGCCGCGCGCGAGGAGGGCGACCTGCGCGAGAACGGCGGGTACCACGCTGCCAAGGAGGAGCAGGGCAAGCAGGAGCTCCGTGTGCGCCAGCTGACCCAGCTCCTGGAGAACGCCAAGGTCGGCGAGGCGCCGGCGTCGGCGGACGGTGCGGTGGCGCCCGGCATGGTCGTGACGATCGCCTTCGACGGTGACGAGGACGACACGATGACCTTCCTGCTCGCCTCGCGCGAGTACGCAAGCTCGGACATCGAGACGTACTCCCCGCAGTCCCCGCTGGGTTCCGGCGTGATCGGCCACAAGGTCGGCGAGGACGCGGAGTACGAACTGCCGAACGGCAAGACCGCCTCGGTGAAGATCCTTAAGGCCGAGCCCTACAGCGGCTGACCCGGGCCGTGCGGCGCTTGCCGCGGCCGGCATCCCTATTTACGAGCCCCCGGCGCCCACCAGCGCCGGGGGCTTCGTCATGCCGTCGCCGAGCGGTACTTCCGAACCGCCAGGGTGCGGAAGACGACGATGATCAGGACCGAGTAGATCAGCGAGGCCCACACCGGGTGTTGCATGGGCCAGGCGTCCGACGGTGAGACGCCCGGGTTGGCGAAGAGCTCGCGGCAGGCCTGCACCGTGGCACTGAAGGGGTTCCAGTCGGCGACGTGCCGCAGCCACGGGGTCATGTGGCTGGTGTCCACGAACGCGTTCGAGATGAACGTGACCGGGAAGAGCCAGATCAGTCCGCTGGACGTGGCCGCCTCGGGCGTACGGACGGACATGCCGATCAGGGCGCCGATCCAGGTGAACGCGTACCCGAGCAGGAGCAGCAGTCCGAAGGCCCCCAGCACCCGGCCGGCGTTGGTGCTGCCGTCCGACCCGACACGCCAGCCGACCAGCAGGGCGACCACCGCCAGGACGACCAGGGTCAGGGCGGTCTGGACGAGGTCGGCGAAGGTACGCCCGGTGAGCACCGCGCCTCTCGCCATGGGCAGGGAGCGGAAGCGGTCGATGAGCCCCTTGTGCATGTCGTCGGCGATGCCCGCGCCGGAGCTGGCGGTGGCGAAGGTGACGGTCTGCGCGAAGATGCCCGCCATCAGGAAGTTCTTGTAGTCGACGGCGCTGGTGCTGCTGCCGATCTGCATGGATCCGCCGAAGACGTAGGTGAACAGCACCACGAACATGATCGGCTGGATCAGGCCGTAGATGATCATCTCGGGGATCCGGGACATCCGGATCAGATTGCGTTTCGCAACGACGACCGAGTCCCGCACGGACTGGCTGACCGGGTTCGTGGCCGGCGCGACCCGCACGGCGTCGAGAGCACTCATTTGGCGGCCTCCTTGCCGTTCTCCACGTCCTTCACCTCGGCCACGTGTCCTGTCAGGGACAGGAAGACGTCGTCGAGGGTCGGGCGACGCAGTCCGATGTCGTCGATCTCGATGCCCCGGGTGTCGAGTTCGCGGATGACCTCGGCGAGGAGCTTGGCGCCTCCGGTCACGGGGACGGTGAGCTTGCGCATGTGCTCCTCGACCGTCGTGTCGCCCTTGCCGAAGCCGCGCAGCACCTCGGAGGCTGCCTGGATCTCGTCGCGCTCGTGCACCACGAGCTCGACGCGCTCGCCGCCGGTGCGGGCCTTGAGCTGGTCGGAGGTGCCGGTGGCGATGACATGGCCGTGGTCGACGACCGCGATCTCGTGCGCGAGGTGGTCGGCCTCTTCGAGGTACTGGGTGGTCAGCAGCAGTGTCGTACCGCCCGAGACCAGGCGCTTTATGACCTCCCACAGCATCTGGCGGTTGCGTGGGTCGAGGCCGGTCGTCGGCTCGTCCATGAACATCACGGGCGGCGAGACCACCAGGGCGGCCGCCAGGTCGAGGCGGCGCCGCATGCCGCCGGAGTAGGTCTTCGTGGGACGGTCGGCGGCGTCGGCGAGGTCGAACTGCTCCAGCAGCTCGCCCGCGCGGGCTTTCGCCGCCTTGGCCCTCATCTGGTAGAGCTGGCCGACCATCTGCAGGTTCTCGCGGCCGGTGAGGTACTCGTCCACCGCCGCGAACTGTCCGGACAGACCGATGGAACGGCGCACGGCGTCGGGGTTCTTGAGGACGTCGATGCCCGCGACGACCGCCGAGCCGCTGTCGGGGCGCAGCAGAGTCGTCAGACAGCGGACGGCCGTCGTCTTGCCCGCGCCGTTCGGCCCCAGCAGGCCCAGGACCGTGCCCTCGGGAACATCGAGGTCGACGCCGTCCAGAGCCCTTACGTCACCGAAGGTCTTCACCAGGCCTTCGGCATAGATGGCGCCTGGCATATGAATCTCCACGTCTTCGGGGAAACTTCGGAAAGCCTAGGTTTTGGCACTGTTCGTTCCGCGCCATGACTCGGCGCTGTGGCGTAATTACGAGACACACCATAACGCGATGTATCGCGTCTCTCAACGGGATTTCCCGAACGAGTGACAAAGTGACTCCGACCTGCGCTTTCGCCCGCCGGGGCCTCGACCGACGACTGCTCGCGTCTCAGCCGATGACCGTGTAGCCCGCCTCGCGCAGGGCTTGGCCGACCTCGACGCAGTGCGTGCGGCCCTTCGTCTCCAGGTGCAGCTCGACCTCCGCCTCCGTGAGCCCGAGCCGCGGGTCGGTCCGTACGTGACTCACATCGAGGACGTTAGCGTCCACCACTGACAACACACCCAAAAGCGTGGCGAGCGCGCCCGGCCGGTCCGTCAGCCGCAGCCGTACGGCGAGGTAGCGGCCCTGTGCGGCCATGCCGTGCCGCAGGACGCGCTGCAACAGCACCGGGTCGACATTGCCGCCGGACAGCACCGCGACGACCGGGCCCTCGAAGGCGCCGGGGTCGCTCAGCAGCGCCGCGACGGGGCTCGCGCCGGCCGGCTCGACGACCAGCTTGGCCCGCTCCAGGCACAGCAACAGGGCAGCGGCCAGCTCGTCCTCGCTGACCGTGCGGACCTCGTCCACCAGGTCGCCGATGATCCGGAACGGCACGTCACCGGGCCTGCCGACCTTGATCCCGTCCGCCATGGTCACAGGGTTGTCGACGGCGACGGGGTGCCCGGCCGCCAGCGAGGGCGGGTACGCCGCCGCGCCGGCCGCCTGGACGCCCACGATCCGCACATCGGGCCGCAGCGACTTCACCGCCATCGCGATACCCGCCGCGAGCCCGCCCCCGCCGATGCCGACGACGATCGTCCGCACCTCCGGGCACTGCTCGAGGATCTCCAGGCCGACCGTGCCCTGGCCCGCGATGATGTCGGGGTGGTCGAAGGGATGGATGAACACCGCGCCCGTCTCGGCGGCGTACTCCTGCGCCGCGGCGAGCGTCTCGTCGACCACCTGGCCGTGCAGGCGCACCTCGGCCCCGTAGTCCTGGGTGGCGCTGATCTTGGGCAGCGGGGCGCCCTTCGGCATGAACACCGTCGAGCGCACGCCGAGCAGCGACGACGCGAGGGCGACGCCCTGCGCGTGGTTGCCGGCGCTCGCGGCCACGACCCCCGCCGCCCGCTCCTCCGGGAGCAGCCCGGCGATCCGGACGTAGCCGCCGCGCAGCTTGAACGATCCCGTCCGCTGGAGGTTCTCGCATTTGAGGTGCACCGGCGCGCCCACCAGCTGGGACAGGTGCCTGCTGCCCTCCATCGCCGTCACGCGCGCCACGCCGGACAGCATCTTCTGGGCCCCGCGCACGTCGTCGAGGGTGACGGGAGGCAAGGAGTCAGCCGTGCTGTAGCTCATGACCCAAGTCTCGCAGTTCACAGGCGCGAGGCCCCGGTGTGACCAAGCACCGAGATGGGTTTACGCAGCGCCGGTACACCCCGCGTCCCGGCCGCGTACCCTGTCCCCCAACCCAGCACCCCCTTCATGAAGTGAGCCTCCGGCCATGCCCACAACACCTGAAATGTCGATGGACATGACGACCGTCGCTGACAGCGGTCTCCTCGACACGCTGCAGCACGAGGTGGCGGTGTTCGCCCGTCGTGCCGAACAGACCCGGCTCGGTGGGGTCGGACAGGTGCGCAACTCCATGGACCGCGCCGCATACCTGCTGCTCAACCGCCTCGACAAGGAAGGCCCTATGGGCGTCAAGGCGCTCGCCGCGAGCATGGGGATCGACTCGTCGACGGTGACCCGGCAGGTGGCGCCGCTCGTCGACACCGGGCTCGTCAAGCGCACCTCGCACCCCGAGGACGGGCGGGCCGTCGTGCTGCAGCTCTCCCCGCGCGGGCAGTCGCGGCTGGAGGAAGTGCGTTCGTCCCGGCGTCAGTTGATGGCCGAACTGACACAGGACTGGGCCCCGGAGGAGCGTGAGGCGTTCTGCACGCTCCTCACTCGCTTCAACACCGCGCTCTCCTCGCGGATGGCGGCGCAGGGCATCTCGGGCACGGACACGCCCACGGCCTCCTGAGCGCCGATTCGGCGCGGCGGGAAGGCCCGTCGCCGTGCGGAATCCGCCGCCCGCACACGCGCGTACTCGTGTGATCCGCTCCCGGCCCTTGACCCCGGGCCGTCACTGGCCTCATATGAAACCGGGTCCTCCTCGTGCGCGGCCGAAACGCGTCACGCGCGGGGGCCGGGGTCCGGTTGGTCAGGGTCGGTCAGGCGGGAGGGGCGGTGGGACGACGGCGCGTGGTCCAGGACGCCCGCCGGGACCGCGAGTTCGCGGCGTTCGTCGCGGGCGCGGCAGGGCGGCTGCTGCATGCCGCCACGCTGCTCACCGCTGAGCCGCCGGGCGACAACCCGCGCGCGCGGCGCCTGCTGACGCTGGCCCTCGCGCACACGTACGCGTGCTGGGACCGACTGCGTGGCGAGGACCCGTACGACCGCACCCGCCAGTACCTGGCCACCCGCTTCTCCCGGGCCGTATGGCACCAGTACGGCCCTCTCGGCGCCCTCGGCCGGTCCCGCCCGGATCCCGACAGCCCGCTCGCCCGGCTCTCCCCGCGAGAACGCCTGATCCTGGTCCTGCGGCTGTACGAGGGGGTCGCCGAGGAGCAGGCGGCGGCCCTGCTCGGGCTGCCCAGGGAGCGCGTCCACGCGATCTGCGACCGGGCGACGGCGACCCTGCTGCATCCTCCGCGAGAGCCCGCGCCCACGGTGCTGGGTCCGAAGGTGGTGTCGCCGTGAATCGCGCCGAACGGGAAGCGGCCGCACGGCGGATCATGGAGCGCACGCCGCCGCCGGTGCCGCCGGAGCTGCACGCGGAGGCCGTGCGGCGCGGCGGCCGCATGCTGCGCCGTAGGAAGGCCGCCGTGCTGCTGATGTGGCTGGTGCTGTTCGCCGCGACGATGGCGTTCGTGGTGTGGGCGCTGACGGCCCGCCCCTGGGTGGAGCCGCCGTCGGAGACGACTCCACCGCTGACGGGCTGGTGACCCCTACCTCCGGTCCCCTGCCCTTCCTTCGGCCCTGGCCTAGCCGAGCGCCTGCTGGAGGTCCTCCAGCAGGTCCTCGACGTTCTCGATGCCCACGGAGAGGCGGACGAGGTCGGCGGGGACCTCGAGGGCGGAGCCTGCCACGGACGCGTGGGTCATGCGGCCGGGGTGCTCGATGAGGGACTCGACGCCGCCCAGGGACTCGCCGAGCGTGAACACCTTGGCGCGGTTGCAGACCTCGACGGCCGCCTCCTCACCGCCGGTGACCCGGAAGGAGACCATGCCGCCGAACGCCTTCATCTGCTTGGCGGCGACCTCGTGTCCGGGGTGCTCGGGCAGGCCCGGGTACAGCACGCTCGTCACGCGCGCGTGCCGGGTCAGCATGTCGGTGATCTTCGTGGCGTTCTCGCTGTGCCGGTCCATGCGCACCGACAGCGTCTTGGTGCCGCGCAGCACCAGCCAGGAGTCGAAGGGCCCGGCGACCGCACCCATCGCGTTCTGGTGGAAGGCCAGTTCGTCGCCCAGGCCCGCGTCGCTGACGATCAGCGCACCGCCGACGACGTCGGAGTGGCCGCCCATGTACTTGGTGAGGGAGTGCACCACGACGTCCGCGCCGAGGGACAGCGGCTGCTGCAGATACGGCGTGGCAAAGGTGTTGTCGACGACGAGCTTCGCGCCGGCGTCCCGGGCGATCTGGGCGACGGCCGCGATGTCGGTGATGCCGAGCAGCGGGTTGGAGGGGGTCTCCACCCACACGATCTTGGTCTTCGGGGTGATGGCGGCCCGGACGGCGGACGGATCGCTGGTGTCGGCGACCGACCACTCCACGCCCCACCGCGCGACGACCTTCGCGAACAGCCGGAACGTGCCGCCGTACGCGTCATTGGGGATGACCACGTGGTCGCCGGGGCTGAGCAGCGTACGCAACAGGCAGTCCTCGGCCGCCAGTCCGGACGCGAACGCGAGGCCGCGGCGGCCGCCCTCCAGGGCCGCGAGGTTCTCCTCCAGGGCGGTCCTCGTCGGATTGGCGCTACGGCTGTACTCGTAGCCGCCGCGCAGGCCGCCGACGCCGTCCTGCTTGTAGGTCGAGACCTGGTAGATCGGCGGGACGACCGCGCCGGTGAGGGGATCGGCGGTGTTCCCCGCATGGATCGCGAGGGTCTCGAAGTGCTGACTGATGTGCCTGTCGCTCATGGGCACCGAGCGTAATGCGCGAACGGGGCGGATGCCGTACGACGGGGATTCCGGCCCGGCTCGGCCCGCTCGGCCCGCTCACCACGGACCCGTTTTCCACAGGCACGCACTCCACGGAACTCGTTTTCCACAGGCTGCCCGACCTCGTTCGCCAATTGTCGGCGGCGTCTGGAACGCTGGAGGCATGGAAATTCTCTGGGTCCTGATCGCGCTGGTCATGATCGGCTTTGTGGTCGTGCCGTTCATGAGGCGCAGGCGGGGCATGATCGAGCAGGTCCACCCCGGCCACCCGGACGCCGCGGACCCGGCGAATTACGGCTTCGTACGGCAGGAGGAGCTGGACGTCCGCATGCCCGGCCCCGACCAGGACCTGCTGGACGTCCTGGACCTGGTGCAGCGCACGCAGGACTACAAGGCGGCGTCCCAGCTCCTCGCTGGCACCGAGGCGGAGGGCGAGCAGCGCTGGCAGCGCGTGCAGGCCTTCGCGGGCGCCGCGTCGCTGGAGCTGCAGCAGCGGCCCGGCGGCGTGAGTGAGTCGCCGGGCGGGCAGTGGCTGCGGGTGTGGCGCACCGAGCAGCCCAAGGACGCCGGCGGGGCGGCGGTGCACGCGGAGTTCCTGGTGCAGCAGGCGTGGCGCACGGCGACGCCGGGCACGGACGAGTTCCGGATCATCATGGAGGAGGCGAAGTCGGCGTGCGGCGAGGCGGCGCTGCTCGCCCCCGGTGACCCGATTCCGTACATCGTCGAGCTGTCGGTCGCGCGAGGACTCGCCTACTCGCGGCCGGAGTTCGAGCAGCTCTGGCTGAAGATCCTGGACCGTGCCCCGTCCCACATGGGCGCGCACCTGGCGGCCCTGCACTACTGGTGCGAGAAGTGGCACGGCTCGCGCCAGCTGGCGTACGAGTTCGCCGAAGCGGCGGCGGCTCGCGCACCCCAGGGCTCCCTCCTCGCCGCCATGCCGCTGTTCGCGGTCTTCGAGCACCTGCCCGAGGTGAACCTGGTCAGCGGTTTCTACCAGAGCGAGGTCGTGACGAAGGCGATCCACGGCGCGCTGTACGCGGTGCACGCGGCCCGCCCCGACGACCCGATGCTGGCGCACGTACGCCATCTGCTGGTGTTCTTCCTGGTCCGCGGCGAGCGCTGGGCCGAGGCCATGGACCAGTTGATACACGTCGACGGCCACATCGGCGCCCTCCCCTGGACCCTGTCGCCCGACCCGGCCGCCGAGTTCGCGGTCTACCGGGCACTGGCCGTGGCGGGTTACGAGGCCAACGGCGGCAGCCCGGCGACCCTGCCGCACTGAGCCGCGCACCCACCCCCAAGAATCCGCATTGCCGCACTGACCTGCGGTAGGGCATACTCCGCTTCCCCCCACAACACTTCGTCATGTCCATTTCTTGTGGGGGGAATCGCCCAGCTCGGGGGCAACTCTGCG
Source organism: Streptomyces sp. R11 (assembly GCF_041051905.1). Lineage (NCBI taxonomy): Bacteria > Bacillati > Actinomycetota > Actinomycetes > Kitasatosporales > Streptomycetaceae > Streptomyces > Streptomyces sp. R11. Next base: position 5,774,994 of record NZ_CP163432.1, on the reverse strand, counting down.
TGCGGTGCGCGCGCTCATCCTGCTCGCCGGCTTCCATCTGCTCGGCTTCGCCATGCTCGGCGCGCTCGTCGCCGTCGACTGGGCCGTCGCGGCGGGCGGGGTCGGGAGCGTCACCACCAAGGTGTGGATCGTCAGCGCGCCTGCTGGCGATCCCCATCGTGCAGGGCATGTTCGCGCTGCGCACGCCCAAGGACGAGCCGCTGCCCGGCCTGCCCGTGACCGAGCAGCAGGAGCCGGCGCTCTGGGCGGCCGTACGCACCCTGGCCGAGGAGACCGGGACCCGCGTGCCGGACGAGATCGTCCTGACCTCGGACGTGAACGCGGCCGTCGCCGAGGACGCGACGTTCGGCCTCCCGGATCCAGTCGCTGACGAAGGAGACAGTACGACCGCCGGACTTCCAGGACCTGCCCTCAGGACCGGCACAGGTGCGAAGTCGCCCGTGAGGCTTTGACCTTGACACGGTGACAAGGCCTTGACTGTGTGCCGAGGAGGTGGTCCCCATGACCATGACGGGGCAGGACACGGAGGCGACACGAGCGCTCCAAGCGCTGGACGACGGCCGTTCGTCCGTGCGGCTGCGGGCGGCTCTGGCGGTCGGCACGACGCCGGATCCGCGATTCGTCGACAAGCTCGTCGAGCGATGCGCGATCGAGCCCGAGTTCTTCGTCCGCGACACGCTGACCTGGGCGCTCACCCGCCACCCGGTGTCCCTGACGCTCCCCCGGCTGCTTGGCGAAGTCCGCTCGGAGCGGGCGCAGGCACGGAGCCAGGCGCTGCACACGCTGTCCAAGATCGGGGACCGGCAGGCGTGGCCGGCGATCACGCGGGCGCTCCTGTCCGACTCCGACGAGGAGGTGGCGCGGAGCGCCTGGCGGGCCGCTGTCGTGCTCGTGCCGGACGGCGAGGAGTCCGGGCTGGCCGCCGTACTGGCGACACAGCTCGGGCGCGGTGAGCGGGAGACGCAGCTGAGCCTCAGCCGAGCGCTGGTCGCCCTGGGTGACGCCGCTGTGCCGGCACTGCGCGCCGCGACGACAGCTGGTGACCGGCATGTGCGCACGCACGCCCTCGCCACGGAACGGCTGCTGAACGACCCCGATGCCGGGTTCGAGTTCGCGATCGAGGAGGCGAAGCGCATCGTGGCCCTCGGCGGATCCGGCCAGGAGGGACGATAGGAAGTGTTGATCGGTGAGGTGGCGCGACGGTCCGGGGTCAGTGCCCGCATGCTCAGGCACTACGAGTCGCTCGGCCTGTTGCGGCCCTCGGGTCGTACGGGCTCCGGCTATCGGGAGTACTCCGGTGACGACATCCGGCGGATCTTCCACATCGAGAGCCTGAGGTCGCTGGGGCTGTCGCTGCGTGAGATCGGACGCGCGCTCGACGATCCCGGCTTCACGCCCTCGGCGCTCGTCGACGATCTCATCCGTCAGACACACGAACGCATCGCGGCCGAGACCGAGCTGCTCACACGGCTCCGCCGGATCGATGCCGCGGAACCCGCCGGCTGGGAGGACGTCCTCCAGGTCGTCGCGTTCCTCCAGGCGCTGGGGTCGAAGAGCGCTGCCGCCCGCCAGCGCGCGGCCCTCTCCTCGGCCGGCGAGGTTCCGGTGCCGGTGGAAGCCCTGGTGGAGGCGGTACTGCGGGAGTCGGAGCCGAACGTCGCCGGAGCTCTTCGATGGGCGCTGGCGCGTTCGGGCGACGACGGCACGGCACTGCTGGCTGATGGCCTCGCGTCACCGGTGGCCGCCGTGCGGGAACGAGCTGTTCAGTCCCTCGCCGAGATGCCCGGTGATGAGGCCACCGCCCGGCTGCGGGACGCCCTTGCGAACCCCGACGCCGTGGTCCGCGGCCATGCGGCTCTGGCGCTCGGGACGCGTGGAGTGGCCGAGGCGATCCCGGTGCTCATCGACATGATCGTGGCGGGAAGGAACGACACCGATGCCGCCGATGCACTGAGCATGCTGGCGAGCGACACAGCGACGGTGGATCAGATCGCCGTGGATCAGATCGCCGTGGATCGAATCGCCGTAGATCGAATCACCGCGAATCAGATCCCCGTGGATCGAATCGCCGCGAATCAGATCGCCACCGGGCTCGTCGACCGCCTCGCCCACGACAGCACCGAAGCGCCCGCACGCGTACGACTGACCCAGGCGCTGGCGGACATCCCGGGGAGCACGGCCTCCGATGCCCTCGTGGAGCTGGCGCAGGACGGGGACCGTGCCGTTGCGCTGACCGCGACGTACCTTCTCCGGCTGCGCGACGCACGGTGACGGACGGATTCATCCTGGGGTGCCGCGGAAACGGCGGAGCCTGTGTCAGTCAGCCTCCGCCGTCCGCCGGGCCGCCTCCCGGTCAGCCCTCGGCGCGGGCGGGCAGCCGCCATCCCGGGCGCGGGAAGTGGCAGGTGTAGCCGTCCGGGTAACGCTGCAGGTAGTCCTGATGCTCGGGCTCGGCCTCCCAGAAGGGGCCCACCGGCTCGACCTCGGTGACCACCTTGCCCGGCCACAGGCCGGAGGCGTCCACGTCCGCGATCGTGTCCTCGGCGATCCGCTTCTGCTCGTCGTCCACGTAGTAGATCGCCGAGCGGTAGCTGAGGCCTATGTCGTTGCCCTGGCGGTTCTTCGTGCTCGGGTCGTGGATCTGGAAGAAGAACTCCAGGAGCGCGCGGTAATCCGTCTGCGAAGGGTCGTAAAGGATCTCGATCGCCTCCGCGTGCGTGCCGTGGTTGCGGTACGTCGCGTTCGGCACGTCACCCCCGGTGTAGCCCACCCGGGTCGCCGTCACGCCGGGAAGTCGGCGGATCAGCTCCTCCATCCCCCAGAAGCATCCGCCCGCCAGCACGGCCCTCTGCGTCTGCGCAGCCATCGTGGCCCTCCAATATCTGTCAGCTCGGTCACTCGGGCTGCTCTGCTCGCACACACCGGCATCCCATGCCCACCTTCCTCAACGCATGAGGGGGCCGGGCGATTCCGAGTCGGGCTTCGTATAGAGCACCTCCCGCGCCTGCTCCGCGGCGCGGGCCGTGCTTTCGGAGACGAAGTCGAGGAAGCGGGCGATGTTGTCGAGGCGGGTTGCGGCCGGCGTGCCGGGGCCGAGGACGCCGACGCCCTGTCGTGCGGTCACGACGACCTGCGCGATGGCGCGTGCGCTGGCCATCAGCGACTCGTACCAGACGTCGTCGTCGACGACGTAGCGCTCGCGGCGGCGCTCGTCGCGTTCCCGGCGGACGAAGCCCTGGCTGTCGAGGAACGTGATCGCCTTGGAGATGGACGCCGGGCTGACCTGAAGGCGCTGGACGAGTTCGGACGCGGTGAGGCTGCCCGCGTCGGTGATGGTGAGGCAGGCCATCACCCTGGACATCATCTTGGGCATGCCCGACTGCATGAAGACGGTCGTGAGCAGCTCCTCGTACTCGCGTACGGCCTCGGCGTCACGTCCGTGAGCCTGCGGGGGTGCCTCCGATCCCCGGGGGGCGGCCTGCCTGCGCCGGTGGGCGCGGCGTTCGGTGGCGCGGTGGGCGAGGTCGGAGCGGTAGGCCGTCGGGCCGCCGTTGCGCATCACCTCGCGCGTGACCGTCGAGGTCGGACGGTCGAGGCGTCTGGCGATCTCCGCGTAGGCGAGGCCGTCGGCCAGTCCCAGCGCGATCTGCTGGCGTTCCTGCTGGGTGAGTCTGCCTCCGGGCACCACGATCTCCTTCGCACTTTCCTGGTGTCGCCCAGCATAGCGTTCACTTTCATTCCATTGCAACGAGCAGGCTGATTTTGTTGCATTAAGCTCAGGGCCGTTGCAACGATATCCAATGCTTGAGCTGCACTGATGCCACCAATACGCAACGACTTCATTGCGCGATCCTTGAATGCAACGTAGCTTTTCCTTCATCGGAAACAGCGAGTCAAGGAGAGCACGATGCAGAAGTTCGACACCCCCGCCCCCGTCTCCGCCGTCCTCGACATCCCCGCCGGACGCATCCGCTTCATCGCCGCCGACCGGGCCGACACCACCGTCGAGGTCCTGCCCGCGGACCCCTCCAAGAGCCGCGACGTGCAGGCGGCGGAGCAGACCGAGGTCGCCTACGGCGACGGCGTCCTGCGCATCGAGGTCCCGGCGGCGAAGAACCGGGTCCTCGGCGCCTCCGGGTCGATCGAGGTGACGGTCCAACTGCCCGTCGGCTCCCGCGTCGAGGCGACGGCGGCAGCCGCCGAACTCCGCGGCGTCGGACGGCTCGGCGACGTCGCCTTCGAAGGCGCGCAGGGCACGGTCAAGCTCGACGAGACCGCCGGCGGCCGCCTCACCCTGCAGGCCGGTGACATCACGGTCGGCCGCCTCACCGGACCGGCGGAGATCAGCACCCTGAAGGGCGACCTCCACATCACCGAAGCCGTGCGCGGCACCGTCGCGCTGCGCACCGAGCACGGCGAGATCTCGGTCGGCGCCGCCCGCGGGGTCTCCGCCTCCCTGGACGCCGGCACCGCGTACGGCCGGATCCACAACACGCTCAGGAACGCCGACGGCGCCGCCGCCGGCCTGAGCATCCACGCGACCACCGCCTACGGCGACATCACCGCCCGAAGCCTCTGAACCGTCCGCAGCCTGTAGAAGGAGCACACCTCATGACCAACGTGGCCATCGCGGCGAACGGTCTGCGCAAGTCGTACGGCGACAAGCTGGTCCTCGACGGCATCGACGTGGCCGTGCCGGAAGGAACGGTCTTCTCCCTGCTCGGTCCGAACGGTGCCGGCAAGACCACGGCCGTGAAGATCCTGTCCACCCTCATCACCGCGGACGGCGGGCAGGCCCAGGTCGCGGGTCACGACCTCGCCGCCGACCCGCAGGCCGTGCGTGCCGCGATCGGGGTCACCGGGCAGTTCTCCGCCGTCGACGGGCTGATCACCGGCGAGGAGAACATGCTCCTCATGGCGGACCTGCACCACCTGTCCAAGCGCGAGGGGCGGCGCGCCGCCGCCGAGTTGCTGGAGCGCTTCGACCTCACCGAGGCCGCGAAGAAGCCCGCCTCCACCTACTCCGGCGGCATGAAGCGGCGCCTGGACATCGCCATGACCCTGGTCGGCAACCCGCAGATCATCTTCCTCGACGAGCCGACCACCGGCCTCGACCCGCGCTCCCGGCACAACATGTGGCAGATCATCCGCGAGCTCGTCTCCGGCGGCGTCACCGTCTTCCTCACCACGCAGTACCTGGAGGAGGCCGACGAACTCGCCGACCGGATCGCCGTGCTCAACGACGGGAAGATCGCCGCCGAGGGCACCGCCGAAGAGCTCAAGCGGCTCATCCCCGGCGGACACATCCGGCTCCGCTTCACCGACCCGGCCACCTACCGGAACGCCGCCACCGCACTGCGGGAAGCCACCCGAAACGACGAGGCCCTCGCCCTGCAGATCCCCAGCGACGGCAGCCAGCGCGAGCTGCGCTCCATCCTCGACTGGCTCGACGCCGCCGGCATCGAAGCCGACGAACTCACCGTCCACACCCCCGACCTCGACGACGTCTTCTTCGCCCTGACCAGCGGCACCGCCATCCCCAACCAGCCGAACCAGCCGAACCAGTCCAAGGAGAACGTCCGATGAGCTCCCTCTCCCTCGCCGTACGCGACTCGTCGACGATGCTGCGCCGCAACCTCCTGCACGCCCGGCGCTACCCCTCCCTCACCCTGAACCTGCTGCTCACGCCGATCATGCTCCTGCTGCTCTTCGTCTACATCTTCGGCGACACCATGAGCGCAGGCATCGGCGGCGGCGGCGCGGACCGCTCGAAGTACATCGCCTACATCGTCCCCGGCCTGCTGCTGATGACCATCGGCAGCACCACCATCGGCACCGCCGTGTCCGTCGCCACCGACATGACCGAGGGCATCATCGCCCGCTTCCGCACCATGGCCATCCACCGCGGATCGGTCCTCATCGGACACGTCATCGGCAGCGTGCTGCAGTCGATCACCAGCGTGGTCCTCGTCGGCGCCGTCGGCGTGGCCATCGGCTTCCGCTCCACCGACGCCACCCTCCTGGAATGGCTCGCCGCGTTCGGACTGCTCGTGCTCTTCGCCACGGCACTCACCTGGATCGCGGTCGGCATGGGCCTGTCCAGCCCGAACGCCGAGGCCGCCAGCAACCAGGCGATGCCCCTGATCCTGCTGCCCCTCCTGTCCAGCGCCTTCGTGCCGATCAACGCCATGCCGGGCTGGTTCCAGCCGATCGCCGAGTACCAGCCCTTCACTCCGGCCATCGAGACCTTGCGCGGACTGCTCCTCGGCAGCGAGATCGGCCACAACGGGTGGCTGGCCGTGGCCTGGTGCCTGGGCCTCGCGGTGCTCGGGTGCCTCTGGTCGACCTCGAAGTTCAACGACGACCCGAAGTAACTGCCATGACAACGCGGGCCACCCCCGCAACTCGCTTCACCAGAGGGCGGCGACCGCTGAGGTCACCGCCCTCCAGGGGCTGCAATGGCCAGGACGCGGTCACTCAGTACGGGCAGTTCGGAGCGGATTCGGGCGACCTGGGTCATGTCGCAGTCCACCGTCAGCGTCTCCTGTGCGGTGCCGGCTCGCCCAGCACGGTTCCCCACGGGTCGACGGCCATGCTGTGTCCGCCCTGCCGCCTGCCGCCGTGCTCACCGGTCGCGCAGCAGGCCAGGAGGAAGACCTGCTCCTCCAGGGCTCTCGTGCGAGTGAGGAGATGCCCATGGCTGAGACGAGCCGCGGGCCAGGCGGCGGGCACCACGATCAACTCCGCGCCCGCGTCGAGCAGACCTCGGAAGAGTCCGGGCAAGAGCAGGCCGAAGCAGAGGCGAGGCCGATCGCGCCGAAGTCGGTGGGGACGGTGCCGATGTCGTCGCCACCGCCCGTGAGGGTGGCCTCGCCGGTGTCGAAGCCGTACCGATGGATCTTGCGACAGCGGCCGCGCAGGTCGCCGGACCGGTCGAAGAGAAGAGCGGAGTTGTACAGCGTCCCGTCCCCGTCCCGCTCGACGATCGATCCGGCATGGAGCCACGTGCCGGCCTGGCGTGCGGCGGCGGACATGGCCTCGGCGGTGGGGCCGTCGGCCGCTTCGGCATCCCGCCCCCAACCGTCGTACGACCACGCGCCGGCCGTCCACAGTCCAGGCAGAACCACCAGATCGTCGCCCCTGCGCTCGCGGACCAGCGCAGCTGCCCTCCGGCGGCGCTCGTCGGCGGAATCCGACGCGTCCACGGAGAGCCGTATCAGCGAGGCACGCATGGCCGTCACCTCCGTGACCGTCCCCCGTCCACGAGCGTAGGGCGGCAACCGGTCTTCCGCGCGATTGTCGGACCCTGCTGCTTTCATGGGGGCATGGCCAACAGAAGCGTCGTCGTGGAGCGGCATATCGCCGCAGGTCAGGGTCCTGTGTGGGAGGCCGTGACCGACCTTCGGGGTATGGAGCGCATGCTCAGTGGGGTGTCGAAGGTCGAGGTGCTCACGGACGGCGCCTTCGGCGTCGGGACGCGGTGGCGCGAGACCCGGAAGATGTTCGGGAAGGAGGCCACCGAGGAGATGTGGGTGACCGCCTGTGAGCCGCCCGAGCGGTATGTCGTGGAGGCCGAGTCGCACGGGACCCACTACGTCTCGGAGTGGATGCTCCTCGCGGACGGGCCGTCGGCGACGACCGTCCGCATGACGTTCTCGGGCGAGCCCGTCGCGGGCTCCGGTGGCTTCGCGGGGCTGCTCGCGAAGATTCTCGGCGGCGTGGGTGCGCGGGCGGTACGCAAGGCCATCGCGAAGGACCTGGACGACGTCGCGTCGGCAGTCGAGGGCCGAAAGCCGTAGACGTGGTCGTAGACGTCGGGGCTGGGCGTCGTCCGGCCGGTCCGCCCCTCCCGTCCTCCCTCCCCTACGGCGCCGACGGACCCGTACCCGCAGCCCCCGCGGCCCCCGCCTTCGTCGCATCCGCGCCCCAGCTCGCCAGCAACCGCAGCGCCTCCGCCGACGGTGACCCCGGCTCCGCGTGGTACGTGATCAGGACCTGTTCCGAGCCGTCGGCCAGGCGGAACGACTCGAAGTTCAGGGTCAGTTCGCCCACCAGGGGGTGCCGCAGGCGCTTGACGCCGTAGCTCTTCTCCTTGACGTCGTGGTTGGCCCACAGCCGCCGGAACTCCTCGCTCTTGAGGGAGAGCTCGCCGACCAGGGCGGACAGCCGCGGGTCGTCGGAGTGGCAGCCGGCGTCCATGCGCAGGAAGGCGACCATGTCGGACGCCTTCTGGTCCCACTCCACGAACAGGTCGCGGTACTCCGGCTTCAGGAACACCAGCCGCGCCCAGTTCCGCTCCTGCGCCGGCAGCTCCGACCAGTCGCCGAAGACCGCCGCCGCCATCCGGTTCCAGGCGAGGATGTCCGAGCGCCGGCCCGAGATGTACGCGGGGACGCCGTCGATCGAGTCCAGCAGTTGCCGCAGCGCCGGCCGCACCTGCTCCGTCCGCGCGGCCGGCTTCTTCTTGTGCTGCTTCGGCTTCGCGAGATGCGTGAGGTGGGAGTGCTCGGCGTCGCTCAGGCGCAGCGCGCGGGCGATCGCGTCCAGGACCTCCGCAGAGACGTTGCGCCCGTTGCCCTGCTCCAGGCGCGTGTAGTACGCCACTGACACCCCGGCCAGCTGGGCCAGCTCCTCGCGCCGCAGCCCCGGCACCCTGCGGTGCCGCCCGAAGTCCGGAAGCCCGACGTCCTCCGGCTTCAGCCGGGCGCGCCGGGTGCGCAGAAACTCGCTGAGCTCGGCGCGCCGGTCCAGGCCTGCGCCGGTGTCGGCGGCTCCCTTCATCGATTCGGGCTGTTCGTCCATGCCTCAAGTATTCCCGGTCGTACGCACACCAGCCTGTCCCCGTCAGTGGTAGGACCGGCGGACGTACGAACAACCGGGGGCTGGGTACTTTCTGCGCCCTCCACCAGGCTGAATGACGTGCCCGGACGGAAGCAGAACCAGACCAGAAGGCAGCCGGGCGCAGAACCCCGCTAGGAGAACCCCGGCATGACCACCGTTGCCGCATACGCAGCACCCGCCGCCAAGGCTCCGCTGGAGCGCACCACCATCGAGCGCCGTGAGGTCGGCGAGTTCGACGTCCTGATCGACATCAAGTTCGCCGGTATCTGCCACTCCGACATCCACCAGGCCCGTGAGGGCTGGGGCGAGGCGATCTTCCCGATGGTGCCCGGTCACGAGATCGCGGGCATCGTCTCCGAGGTCGGCTCCGGGGTCACCAAGTACCAGGTCGGCGACCGTGTGGGCGTCGGCTGCCTGGTCGACTCCTGCCGTGAGTGCGAGAACTGCAAGGCCGGCCTGGAGCAGTACTGCACCGGCGGCAACGTCGGCACGTACAACGCGGTCGGCAAGGACGGCGAGCCCACCTACGGCGGCTACTCGCAGAAGGTCGTCGTCGACGAGAACTTCGTCGTCCGCATCCCCGACGGCCTCTCCCTCGACGTCGCCGCGCCGCTCCTGTGCGCCGGCATCACCACGTACTCCCCGCTCAGGCACTGGAACGCCGGCCCCGGCAAGAAGGTCGCGATCCTCGGCATGGGCGGCCTCGGCCACATGGGCGTGAAGATCGCGCACGCGCTCGGCGCCGAGGTGACGGTCCTCTCGCAGTCCCTGCGCAAGAAGGACGACGGGCTGAAGCTGGGCGCGGACCACTACTACGCCACCAGCGACCCGAAGACCTTCGAGGAGCTGCGCGGCTCCTTCGACCTGATCCTGTCCACGGTCTCGGCTCCGCTGAACCTGGACCAGTTCCTGTCCCTCCTCAGGACGGACGGCGCGTTCGTGAACGTCGGCGCGCCCGAGGAGCCCGTCGCCCTCAACCTCTTCTCGGTGATCGGCGGCCGCAAGACCCTCGCCGGCTCCGGCATCGGCGGCATCCAGGAGACCCAGGAGATGCTGGACTTCTGCGCCGAGCACGGCCTGGGCGCCGAGATCGAGCTGATCGCCGCCTCCGAGATCAACGAGGCGTACGAGCGGGTGCTGAACAGCGACGTGCGGTACCGCTTCGTGATCGACACGGCGACGATCTGACACGGCCGCGCCGACGCAGACCGAGGGCCCCGGAGCCGCACTGCTCCGGGGCCCTCAGCGCGTCGCCGTGCGGCGGCCGAGGGCCCCTCCCGCAACCCGACCATTGGAGAACGGGAGGCCGAGTACCGAAGGAGTAGAACGGCCCCCTCCTCAGGACCGATGTGCCGTGCGGCAGCCCTGCCTAGCGTGAAACCAGGAGCCCGTCCGAACCGTGCACACGAGGAGGCAGCCCCCGATGACCGTCCAGCTCAACCACACCATCGTCGCCGCGCATGACAAGAAGGCCTCGGCCCGGTTTCTCGCCGACATCCTGGGCCTGGAGGTGAGCCCTCAGTACGGCCCCTTCATCCCGGTCGAGATCCCCAACGGTGTGACCCTGGACTACCTGGACTCGCCCGGCGCCATCACGACGCAGCACTACGCGTTCCTGGTGTCGGAGGACGACTTCGACACCATCTTCGGCCGGATACGGGAGGCCGGCCTGCCGTTCTGGGCGGACCCCCACCACCGCCGCCCCGGCGAGATCAACCACAACGACGGCGGCCGGGGCACGTACTTCGAGGACCCGAACGGCCACAACCTGGAGATCCTGACGAGGCCGTACGGCAGCGGCGGCTGATGCTCCGCGCGGAGCATCACCCCTGATACGGCGGCATGACCCCCCAGTGCCACCTCGGCACCGGCTGTTCCGCCGGCGGCACCGCGTCCGGGCCCGAGAAGTACACCGCCAGTCGGGTCCCCCACTCCACGTACGCCAGGAACGCCGAGCGGAACTCCGCGTCCGTCGGCAGGCCGGCCTCGTCGGCGGCGTCCTGGATGAGGTTGACCCAGCGGCGGCGCTGGGGCTCGGTGATGCCACGGCCCATGTGTTTGGCGACCATGTGGCCGTGGCCGCCCTGGGTCTCGGAGTAGGCGGGCGGGCCGCCGAAGACCTCGCCGAGCCACAGGGCCACGTGCTCCGCGTGGGCCGGGTCGAGGTCGGCGAACAGCGGGGCCAGGAGGTCGTCCTTGAGGACCTTGTCGTAGAACGCCGAGGTCAGCCGGGCGAATGCCTCGGCACCGCCCGCCCAGGCGTACAGCGTCGGCACCGAGGAGCCCGCGCCCCGTACCGTCGTCGGCTTGTAGTGGCGCATCTCCTGAATGTGCGGGATGTAAGGGCGGATCTCGGCGAGGAAGTCGCGGAACAGCTCCGACTCGCGGAAGCCCTCCATGTGGTCCTGGCTCGACGTCCAGGTGATGCGCAGGATGAAGTGCTCGAAGTCGTCCTCGCAGCGGGCGAGTTCGTAGTCGACGCAGTGCGGGGACGCGGCGAGCCGGGTCGCGGCGCGGGTGTAGGCGGCCAGGAACTCGGCCGACTTCTGCTCGGGGATGCGGTACCGGATGTATTCCACCGTGTGAGCCGTCATGGCCTCACGGAAACACGAACCGCCCGCCGGAAGCTGCACTTCCGGCGGGCGGTTCGCTATCGGCTCAGCCGACTATTCGATGCTCACTTGGCGTAGTACGCGTTGTAGATCGAGATCGTCGACTTGTTGCCCTTCTTGTCGGCGACCTTGGCGTGGAAGGAGACGGCCTTGCCCTTCGCCGGGTTCTTCACGGTGATCTTGCCGTTCTTGACGTCGAGCTTCTTCCAGGTCTGGCCGTAGTCGTACGACACGTACACGTGCAGCGACTTGAGGTTGCTGCCCGAGGCCGCGCCCACGACGGTGACCGGGAACGTCACCTTCTTGTCGGCCTCGACCCGGCTGTCCAGGCCCGTCTTGGCGCCGAAGCGGACCGTGGAGGCGGGGAGCGTGACCCGGTCGGCGGTCGACTTCTTGGAGCGGAAGGTCCAGCTCGCGTCGATCCGCGTGGAGGCGGCCGCGACCTTGACGCTCCGCTTGACCGAGGTGGTCAGCTTGTACTCGGCGTCGGCGGCCGGAACCTTGAAGGCCTGCTCACCGAACAGCGGGTCGTCGTTGGAGGCGAGCTTGGTGCCGTTGCGGTACAGGTTCGTGGTCACCGCCGTGAAGTCCGACGAGCCGGCGTGCTTGCTCGCGTCCGCGAACAGCGGCAGGAAGCCGTACAGGTCGTTGCCCTCGCGGAACAGGCCGAAGTCCTTGTTGATGTGCGGGCCGAAGACGGCCGTGTTGAAGGTCTTCGTGTAGCTCTGGCCCGCCTTGAAGGTCTGCGGCGTGCCCAGCGTGTAGAACGCGTCGATGACCGGGAAGCCGTCCGCGTCCTTGCCGGCGTACTGCTGGAAGTCCCACGTCCACTGGACCTTGTCCGACGTCGACAGGTACAGCGTGCGCGAGCTCGGCAGCTTCTGCTCGACCGGCGTGCCGAACACGACGTCCTCGGGGAAGACCCCCAGAGGCATCAGCGAGCCGCTCTTGCCCGGAGCCGAGGCACCCAGGTCGTTCTTCACCTTGGCGAGCTCGCCCGCCTTGAAGTGGCGGACCTTGTCACCCTGGATCTTCTTGACCTTGGCGGTGGTGGCGACGTCGTACTCGGCGGTGTCCCCCTTGGTCCACTGCCCGTTCCAGGTCTGGGTCAGGCCGCTCGGGATCTCCGGGCCGAGGTGCGCCAGGCGCAGGTTGGCGAAGGAGTCGAGACCGACGCCGATCCCGATGCCCGCCGCGGCGTAGAAGTAGTTGGTGCTTGCGAGCACCTGCTTGGCCTGCGCGTCCGGCACGGTGATGTCGGCCGACTTGGTGGTGCGGGCGTCGATCGTCACGGAGGTGTTCTTGGTGACGTTCAGCTTCGGCTGGACCACCCAGTCGAGGCCGCCCTCCAGGTTCACCCAGTCCTTGGCGATCCAGGCGTCCATCAGATACGTGCCCTTGGGCAGCCGCATCTTGGTGACGCCGGACTCGGTGACGGGCACCTGGAATCCGCGGTCCGTGGCCAGGCCCGAGTAGCCGAGGAAGGCGGTGTTGTACTCCGGGGCCGGCTTGCCGTCCTTGCCGATGTGCTTGACGGTGACGTCGTACGACTCGATCTCACGCTGCACCGCGGCGGCCGTACGGACACTCTGCCCGCCGCCCGTCGCCGTCACGTACGCGGAGTAGGCGCCGTCGACCGTGCCGCCCAGCTTGGTGTCGACGGTGAAGCCGACGGAGGCCTTGCCGCCCGCCGGGACCGTCACCTTCGTCGCGCCGAGCTTGAAGAAGCCGGCCGGAGCCGCCTGGCCCTTGGGGTTGGTGGCCGTCGCGGCGAGCTGGAGCGTGACGTCCTTGGTACCGAGGTTGCGGTACGTCAGCTCCTTGGTGACGGGCTTGTCGTCGGTGTGCGGCCACTGCTGCGTCCCGAAACTCACCGACACCGGGTCGGCGATCAGGGTCTGCTGGATGGCCTTGTCGACCTGGATACGGCCCGAACCCTGCTGGAACGGCGTGTACTTGCCGCCCTTGGTGGAACCGGTGAGCGCACCCTTGAGCTCGGTGTACGTCCAGTCCGGGTGCTGCTGCTTGAGGATCGCCGCCGCGCCCGCGACATGCGGGGTCGCCATGGAGGTGCCCTCGATGGTCAGGTAGCCGGGCGGGTTCTCGCCGACCTCCTGCTCGATGAGGCTGCCCTTGGCGGACGCCGCCGTGATGGCCACGCCCGGCGCGGTCACGTCCGGCTTGATCGCGCCGTCGCCGAGCCGGGGGCCGGTGCTGGACCAGGGCGCCAGGACGTCCTTGTCGTCGACTGCGCCGACGGTGAGCGCGGCGTCCGCGCTGCCGGGCGAACCGACCGTCTCCGGCCCGGAGTTGCCCGCCGCGATCGCGAAGAGGATGCCCTTCTCGGCGGACAGCTTGTTGACCGTCGCCTCCAGCGGGTCGATCTCCGGGGTGTCGCCGCCGCCGAGGCTCATGTTGACGACCTGGGCGCCCTGTTCGGCCGCCCACTCCATGCCGGCGAGGATGCCGGAGTCGTCGCCGAAGCCGTTGTCGTCGAGGACCTTGCCGTTGAGGATGTCGGCGCCGGGCGCAACGCCCTTGTACTTGCCGCCGGACTTGGCGCCGGTGCCCGCCGCGATGGACGCGACGTGCGTGCCGTGGCCGACCTTGTCCTCGGCGGTGGCGGCGGGGGTGAAGTTCTTGGCCGCGACGACCTGGTCCTTGAGGTCCGGGTGGGTCGCGTCGACGCCGGTGTCCAGGACGGCGATCTTGACGCCCTTGCCGTCGTAGCCGGCCGCCCATGCCTTGGGGGCGCCGATCTGCGCCACGGACTTGTCGAGGCTGGCCTTGCGGACGCCGTCGAGCCAGACGTGCGCGATGCCGGAGGCCGCCTTGTCGCCGTTGGTGAGCGCGTCCCACAGTTCGGGCGTGTCCTGGTGCGGGGTCTGCACCGCGTCGGCGTTGAGGGACTTCAGGGTCCGGCGGACCTTGCCCGCGTCCCGGACGTCCGCCTTGGCGCCGGCTGCGGCGCCCTGGTAGCCGACGATGACCTTCAGGCCCTTGGCCTGGGAGGCGCGGCTCGCGGACTTGTTGAGCTCGGAGATGTCGAACAGCCGCTGGTCGAGCCGGCCGGTGGCGACCAGCCGGGCCGCGTCGGCCGGTATCACCAGCGTGCGTCCGTCGACCTTGCGGATCTGTACGGGTATGTGCTCGCGTCCCTTCGCCCGCTCCAGGCCGACCACGCGGCCCTTGGAGTCGACGGAGACCCGGTCACCCGTGATCAGGGTGATGCGGTGGGGGGACGTGAGCGAGGCAGCGGCGCCGGACGGGCGCTGCTCCGGTTCGGCCGACGCCGGGCTGGTCATTCCCGCGGCGAGGGCGACGGCGGCGGCCGTGGCGACAGAGGCCGTGCAAACTCTCTTGAATTGTCTGCGCAAGTTTCCCCCTTGCAGAAGGTCCGGGCGAATGTGCCCGTTCACCCGGCCGGGGGAGGTCCCGTACGCATGCGCGCCGCCCCCCGGAATACGGAGTATGCCGAGGGGCGATCAGACACCTCAAGAGATGAGAAGAAGGTAAGAAGCACGCCGGCCGACTGTTACGCGACGGCGCGAACTCCGTTACGCAGTCGCCGGGTTACGCCCCCGCGTTCTCCTTGACAGTGATCCGTCCCTTGCGGATGGTCGCCAGCCGCGGGGCCTTTCTCGCGATCGCCGAGTCGTGGGTGACCATGATGAAGGTCAACCCGAGCTCCTTCCACATGCGTTCGAGTACGTCCATGATCTCGTCGCGCATCGACTCGTCGAGATTTCCGGTGGGTTCGTCGGCGAGCAGCACCTTGGGCTGCTTGACGAGTGCTCTGGCTATCGCGACGCGCTGCTGCTGGCCGCCGGACATCTCGGACGGGAGGTGTCCGAGCCGCTCGCCCAGGCCTACGGAGTTCAGGGCCTCGGCGGCCCGTTCGCGCCGCGCCTTCGTCCTGACCCCGAGGGGGACGAGAGCGGTCTCCACGTTCTCCTGTGCGGTGAGGGTGGGGATGAGGTTGAAGGACTGGAAGACGAAGCCGATGTTCTCGCTGCGGACCCTGGTCAGCCGGGTCTCGGAGAGCTTGGCCAGGTCGGTGCCGTCGAGCACGACCTCGCCGGAGGTCGGCCGGTCCAGGGCGCCGATCATCTGAAGGAGGGTGGACTTGCCGCCGCCGGTGGGGCCCTGGATGACGAGCCGGTCACCGTCGGCGATGGTGAGGTCGACTCCGTCGAGGGCGTGGACGGTGTCCTTGCCTCGGGTGTAGCGCTTGGTGACGCTTCTGAGTTCGTACATGGGGTGCTCCTGGGTGGGGTGAGGTTCGGGGGTGGTTCACGTCGTTTCGTCTGCGGGTGGGTGGGGGCTGGTCGCGCGGTTCCCCGCCCCCCTTGGGGGGTTGCAGTCCCGTCGGCTTGGTGGCCTGTGCAGCTGCGGGTTTCGTCTGCGGGTGAGTGGGGGCTGGTCGCGCGGTTCCCCGCGCCCCTTGGGGGGTTGCGGGCCCGTCGGCCCTCTAGCCTGCGCAGCTCCGGGCGGCGGTCAGGCCAGGCCGCCGGCGAGGCCGCCGCAGCCCACGCACCCGCGGGGCACATGCCTCGCTCAAACCGCGGGCATTCGTGCCGCCCGGGGCGGCGCCTGTCCCACAGAAGCGGCACCCGGCGAGCGCCGGGTTGAGCGACCGCCCCTGCCCAGCCCCGCCGACGTCAGCTACTCGACGCGCCGCAGCGCGTCCGCCGGACGGAGCCGAGACGCCCGCCAGCCGCCGAACGCGCCCGCGATCAGCCCACCCGTCACCGCGAGGCCGACCGCCAGGGCAACCGTCGTAAGGCTCACCGGTGCCGTCAGGGCGACGTCGAGTGTCGTGCCGACCGTCTGCCGTCCAGGGCCGCCGCCCCCGAAGCCGCCGCCACCCGGGCCGCCGCCCATGCCGCCACCGCCCCCGCCACCGCCGCCCAACTGGGCCTGCAGTGTCGGGCTGATGGCCGTCACGACGTACGCCCCCGCAAGGCCGATCGCGATGCCCAGCGCCCCGCCAAGCAGCCCGTTCACGATCGCCTCGCCGACCACCTGCCGGGTCACCCGGCCCGACTTCCAGCCCAGTGCTTTCAGCGTGCCGAACTCCCGGACCCTGCGCGACACCGCCGAGGAGGTCAGCAGTCCGGCCACCAGGAACGCGGCGATCAGCACCGCGATGGACAGCCACTTGCCGACGCTGGTCGCCAGGGAGGACGCCGTGGACAGGGAGCCGGACACCGTGTCCGCGAGGTCCGCGGAGGTCGTCACCGTCGTACCGGAGATGTTCTTCTGGATGGCCGACTTGACGGTGTCGATCTGCTGGGAGTCGGACGCCTTGACGTAGATGGTGGTGACCTTGTCCTTGGCGTCGGCGAGCGTCTGCGCCTGCTTCAGCGGGATGTAGAGGTTGGCGGCCGCGTCCCCGCTGTCGGGCGTGGCGATGCCGATCACCTTGAACTTGGTGCCCTTGACGGTGACGGTCGAGCCGACCTTGAGCTTCTTCTCCTTGGCGTAGGACGTGTCGGCGACGACGACCTTGGAGTTCGTCTCCGTCGACTTGAACGTACGGCCGCTGGTGATCTTCGAGGAGGTCAGCGGGCCGAGCGCCGGCTTGGTGACGTCGGCGCCGTAGACGGAGTAGTTGTTGACGTCGAAGTCGGCGCCGCCGCCGCGCACTTCGCCCTGCGGCTGGCTGCTGCCGCCCCCGCCCTGCCCGGGCCCGCCGCCCTGCTGGCCCCCGCTGCCGCTCTGGTCCTGCTGGAACTGCCCCCGCGTGAACTGCCCGCTGACCTTGATGACCTGGAGGCTCAGCCCGCCGACGGCGTCCGAGACACCGCTCTGCGTACCGACCTTGGTCACGGTCGAGCTCGCGAGCGTCTGGAAGCCCTGGACCATGACGCGGTCGGTGGACTGCTCCTCGTCGGAGCCGTCTTCCTGGGCGTCGAACTGGAAGCGCGGCCGCTCGGAGCTGTTCGCGGCCGGCTCGGCGGCCTTGGTGACGGTCATGTCCGTGCCCAGGCCGTACAGGGACTGCAGGACCTTGTCCTGGGCCTGGCTCATGCCGGAGGACACGGAGTTGACCACGATGACCAGCGCGATGCCCAGCGCGAGTCCGGAGGCGACGACGAGGGCCGCCTTTCTGCGGCGGCGCAGCTCGCGCCTCAGGTAGGTGAAGAACATGGGCCGCAAAGTAGGTACGGCGCGTGATGAAGGGATAAGGCCGAAATAAGAGATGGATGAGAACGCTGGGAGCGTCCCCGGAAACACCGATGCCGCCCCTGGGGGCGGCATCGGTTACTTGTGAGGGGACTGTGCGGCGGCTACGCGCGCGGGACGGATCAGACGGCCGAACCGGCCTTCCACTGCGCCCAGTCCATGTTCCAGCCGTTGAGGCCGTTGTCCGGCGCGATCGTCTTGTCGCCGGTGTTCTGGACGACCACGACGTCACCGACGATCGAGTTGTTGTAGAACCAGTAGCCCGCGGTGCCCTTGTCGTTGGCGCCCTTGGTGTCGGACAGGCCCACGCAGCCGTGGCTGGTGTTCACGCTGCCGAAGATGGACTTGGCACCCCAGTAGTTGCCGTGGATGAAGGTGCCGGAGCTGCTGAGGCGAATGGCGTGCGGCACGTCCTTGATGTCGTACTCGCCCTTGCCGTCGTCGTCCGTGAAGCCCACGGTCGCGCCGTTCATGCGCGTCTCCTTGAACTTCTCCGACATCACCATGACGCCCTGATAGGTCTTGTTCTCCGGCGAACCGGCCGAGATCGGGATGGTCTTGATGGTCTTGCCGTCCTGCGTGACCTTCATCTGCTTGGTCTTCGCGTCGACGTAGGAGACCTGGTTGCGGCCGATCTTGAAGGTGACCGTCTTCTCCTGGACGCCGTAGACACCGTCGGCGCCCTCGACCCCGTCCAGGGCCATCTTCAGGGTGACGGTCGAGCCCTCCTGCCAGTACTCGTCGGGCCGGCAGTCCATGCGGGTGTCGTTGAACCAGTGGCAGACGACTTCCTGGCCGCTGGTGGTGGAGACGGTGACGCCCTTCTGGACGGCCGCCTTGTTGCTGATCGACTTGTCGAAGTTGATCGACACGGGCATGCCGACGCCGACGGTCGAGCCGTCCTCCGGCGTGAAGTAGCCGAGGAAGCTGTTGTCCGGGGAGACCGTCGTGAAGGAGGCGTTCTCGTGGGCGTCCAGGCCCTTCGCGTCCTTCGCGGTCACCGCGATCTTGTAGGTGGTCGAGCGCTCCAGCTGGGCGCTGGGCTTCCAGCTGGTCTTGTCGGCGGATATCTCGCCCTCGACCGCGGCGCCCTCGGCGGTCTTCATCGTCACCTCGGTGAGCGTGCCTTTGCTCACGGTGACGGCGGCGGAGTTGTTGATGGAGGCGTTGTCGGTGCCGTCCTCGGGCTTGATCTTGATCTGGGCCTCGGAGGTCTTCTTGGCGGCCGCCTCGTCGACCTTGGCCTGCGAGGAGTCGCCGCCGTCGCTGCCGGCGTCGTCGTCGCCGCCGGAGCAGGCCGAGAGCACCAGGACACCGCCGAGCAGAGCGGACGCGACCGTCAGGCCCTTGCGCCGCCTACTGTTCGTCATCACACGCTTCTCCATCTTCCCGAATCCCCAGAACCCCGAGAGTCCCCGTCAAGAATCTTCAACGCTACGACCGGTTCGTCCCGTTCCACATCCCACGCATGTGTGGGGCACACCACGTCTGCCGGGGCAGGTGGTGCGGGTTTCGGTCAGTGCGCCCCATGAGACGACGAAACCCCGGGCGGCGGTTGCCGTCCGGGGTCACGATTTCCCCAAGACGCCTCAGCCGGCCCGCTCGGCCACTTCGCGGTCGAAGTCCTCCTCACCATCATCCTCGCCGAGATCCCACTCCGGCGAATCCGGGTCGTAGTCGATGCGCTCGCTGGACCAGGAGGCCTGCGCGAGCTCGACTCCCGGCACCTCGCTGACCAGGTCGAATGGATCAACGAGATAGGCGAGGGCCTCGGCAGTGTCTTCCGTCACAGCGCTCTCGGCGTGGGCCCGTTCGTCGACCGGCATGGTGACGTCGTCGGCGATCCGCCGCAGGGCGGCCTCGGTCACGGCGTCGCGGTCGTCCACTTCGAGAACTAGCTCGACCCGAAGCCGTACAAACCGTGATGTTTCTGGAGTACTCATGCCCGGAGCGTACGGCCCTTTTCCCCCGTGACTTTCCCGTGACCCGCGACTTTCACTAACATCTGCCCACACGGCCAATTCGCCAGCGCCACAAGGGGATCGATATTCCGTGTCCGCCGCTCATCGATCGACGTCCACCGCACGCCGATCGCTGCTGACCGCCACCGCCGCGGGAGCCCTGCTGGGCGCCCTGTGGTTCGTACCCTCCGCCAACGCGACGGGCGACGGGCCGGCGAGAACCGAGCCTTCGGCGACACCCACGACCCAGGTCACCCAGCAGGCGCGGGCCGCGTCCGAGAGCGCCGACGACAGCACCGGGGACGGCACCCGGCTGGCCGACACCGGAAGCTTCGACACCACGCCGTACATCGTCGGCGGGACCGTCTTCCTCGCCGTGGGCGCGGGTTTCGTCGCCTACTCGGTGCGCCGGGAACAGCTCGGCTTCTGAACTCGCTTGACGATTCCTTCACATCGGCTTCATAGTCCGCTCATGAAGAGATCATCGGGCGTGCGCGCAGCCGCCACGGTTGCCGTGAGCGCACTGTCGCTCGCCCTTGTCACGGGTTGCGGTGGGGGGTCGGACGACTCGAACGGGTCGGACCGGCAGGCCGCGAAGGCGCTCAGCGCCGCGGAGTTGAAGAAGGCGATCATCGCGCAGGGCGATGTCGAGGGTTACGAGGTGGACGACTCCGGCAAGCAGCTGCCGAAGTCCAAGGACCAGATCAAGAGCAGCGAGGCGCAGTGCCAGCCGCTCGCCTACGCCATGGGCGGTCTGCCGCCGGGCGACTCGGCGTCGGACGCGGCCGTCATGACCCGCGAAAAGAAGAAGAAGCCCACCGACAACGCCTCCAAGTCCCTGGAGGACCTGAGCGAGGGCGAGATCGAGGACTCGCTCACCGACGCGATGAGCCTCAACATGACGGTCGTCGGCCTGTCCTCGTACGACGGTGACGGTGCCGCCGACACCTTCAAGTCCGTGTCGGACGCGGTGAAGAGCTGCTCCGGAGGCTTCCCCCTCACCATGCAGGGCACGGACCAGAAGGTCACCAAGATCACCGCGGAGAAGGCGTCCGGCGCCGGTGACGAGTCGGTGGCGTTCACCGCGGTGAACGAGGAGGACGGCGACGAGGGCACCACGCACATCGAGGTGGTGCGGCACGGCAGCACCATCGCCACGTACTACACGATCAACATCGGCCTGATGTTCTCGGACAAGCCGTACGACGTCCCGGCCGCCCTGATCGACGCGCAGAGCGCCAAGCTGAAGTAACCCGCTCAACAACCAGCCCGCTCAGGACGCATCGGGGCCCTGTCGGTCGTACGACAGGGCCCCTTGCATGTCACTGGAGCGGCCCGGCGACCTTCTCCACTGCGGCGACGAGCTCTCCGGCCCGCACGAACGCGTCGGCCGCGGCGAGGTCGGGTGCCAGGAACCGGTCGGGCCCGGCGCCCTGGACCCCGGCGTCCCGTACGGCGTCGATGACCGCCTGCGAGGCCGGCGCCGGGGCGAGCCCCTCCCTCAGTTCTATGGCGCGGGTGGCGGCGTAGAGCTCGATGGCCAGGACGCGCGTGAGGTTGTCGACGGCGGTACGGAGCTTGCGTGCGGCCGACCAGCCCATGGAGACGTGGTCCTCCTGCATGGCGGAGGAGGGAATCGAGTCGGCGGACGCCGGAACGGCCAGCCTCTTCAGCTCGCTCACCAGCGCCGCCTGTGTGTACTGGGCGATCATCAGCCCCGAGTCGACACCCGCGTCGTCGGCCAGGAACGGCGGCAGCCCGTGGCTGCGGTTCTTGTCCAGCAGCCGGTCGGTACGGCGCTCGGCGATGGAGGCGAGGTCGGCGACGGCGATGGCCAGGAAGTCGAGCACGTAGGCGACGGGCGCGCCGTGGAAGTTGCCGTTGGACTCGACACGTCCGTCGGGCAGCACGACCGGGTTGTCGACGGCGGACGCGAGTTCCCGCTCGGCGACGAGCCGTGCGTGCGCCAGGGTGTCCCGCCCGGCGCCGGCGACCTGCGGGGCGCAGCGCACCGAGTACGCGTCCTGGACGCGGGGCGCGTCGTCCTGGTGATGCCCGGTCAGCTCCGAACCCTTCAGCACGGCGAGCATGTTGGCGGCGGAGGCGCCCTGCCCCGGGTGCGGCCGGATGGCGTGCAGCTCGGGCGCGAGCACCTTGTCGGTCCCGAGCAGCGCCTCGAGGCTGAGCGCGGCGGTGACGTCGGCGGACTTGTAGAGCGCGTCCAGGTCGGCGAGGGCCATGACGAGCATCCCGAGCATGCCGTCGGTGCCGTTGAGGAGGGCGAGGCCCTCCTTCTCACGCAGCTCGACGGGTGCGATGCCGTGCGCGGCAAGCAGCTCACCGGCGGGCCGCACGCTCCCGTCAGGACCTTCCGCCTCGCCCTCCCCCATCAGCGTGAGGGCGCAGTGCGAAAGGGGAGCGAGGTCACCGGAGCAGCCGAGGGAGCCGTACTCGTGGACGACGGGCGTGATCCCGGCGTTGAGCACGTCGGCCATGGTCTGGGCGACCTCCGGCCGCACTCCCGTGCGCCCCGAGCAGACGGTCTTGAGCCGCAGGAACATCAGGGCCCGTACGACCTCCCGCTCCACCCGCGGTCCCATCCCCGCGGCGTGCGAACGAACGATGTTGCGCTGCAGCTGCGCCCGCAGCTCCTGGCTGATGTGCCGGGTCGCCAGGGCGCCGAAGCCGGTGGAGACGCCGTAGACGGGCTCGGGCTTGGCCGCCAGCGCGTCCACGATCCCGCGAGCCGCGGCCAGCGCCGCAACCGCCTCCTCCGACAGCTCGACGCGGGCCCCGCCCCGCGCCACGGCAAGAACGTCGGACGCGGTGACCCCGGACGTCCCCACCACCACAGTGTGCATATCCATATTCAGGAGCGTACGCAGTGAAGACGGAGATGTCACTAGTGGGTGCGGGGTACACCCCTTACACGCCGGTCGGCGCCGGCCGCTCACGGCAGCCGCCCCCGGAACCGCCGCCGCTCCACCGCTCCCTCCCCGGAGGGCTCGGCGTCTGCGAGGCGTACGACCGGGTCGTCCGGCCCCTCCCGCCCGGCGACGACCGGCTTGTCGGCCAGCACGGCCTTGGCCTGGTACTGCGCGGCATCGGCCAGCCGGAACAAGCGCCGCGCGGAACGCACGGCCCCGATCGGATCCTCCGTGGACGCGACCCCGCACGCCACTCCCTCCCCGAGCTCCAACTCGGCGGCCCGACGGCACAGTTCGTCCGCGGCCTTCACCACGTCGTCGGCGGCCGGCCCGACGGCCAGCAGGCAGAACTCGTCACCGCCGAGCCGCGCCGCGAGAGCTCCGGGCAGCATGGCGCCGCACAACGAAAGGACCGACCCGAACCGCTCCAGCAGACGGTCGCCCACCGCATGCCCCTGGGTGTCATTGACCCGCTTGAGCCCATTGAGGTCACAGACGACGAGGCTGACCACGATGCCGTCCCTGCGATGCCGCTCGATGGCCTCCTCCAACCGCACATCGACGGCACGCCGGTTGGCGAGCCCCGTGAGCGCGTCGGTGAACGCCAGGCGCCGCGCCTCCTCCAGCCGCTCGCTCTGCGCGAGACCGGCGGCCACGACGGAGGCGAGCACGGTGGCGAAGTCGGCATCCCCACGGTCGAAGACGGGAGCCCCGGCGGACCGGGCGACGTAGAGCTCCCCCCACGCCCGCCCGTTCAGCACGATCGGCGCGACGACACAGCACCCCCGCCCCCGACGTCGCAGGGCGGCGACGCGCTGATGGCAGTACCCGGGCTGCCCGGCGGCCGGACCGTCGGCCGTCTCCACCCAGGCGTTGGGCTCCCCACCGGAGGCCCACCGCTCGTGCAGGAACTCGGCGATCTCCGGGAACTGATGCACGGGATAGGCCTCATCAGTGGGGAACTCCTCCTCCCCCTGGGTGCGGTCCCCGACGTTCACCAGCACCCGCAACCGCCCGAGCTCCCGCTCCCACACCGACAGCGCGGCAAAACTCCCGGCCAGCGCCCGACACGCCCCGGACGCCGCCGCTCGCCAGGACTCACGCGGGGTGTGCACCGCCGCCATCCCCTGCGCCAACGCCACTACGGCCGCGAGCCGTGTGTCCTCGCCCATCACTCCAGGTTAGGGAGGTTTGCCATGATTTGAGACTTTGGTGTGGCGAACGGGGAGCTCAGCGCGGCCTACGAGCCGAAGGCACCGTCACTCCCCCGGCCACTCAGGCTTCCGCTTCTCATTGAACGCGGCCACGCCCTCCGCCCGGTCTCCCGAGAACGCCGTGGCCCGCCAGGCCGCGTCCTCGACCTCCAGCCCGGCCCGCAGGTCCATCCCGTGCCCCACCCGCAGCGCCCGCTTGGCGGACCGCAGCCCGACCGGCGAGTTCACGGCGATCCGCGCCCCGAGGGCCAGCGCCTCCTCCCGGTCCTGCCCCTCCTCCACCAGCACATCCACCAACCCGAGCTCCCTGGCCTCGGCGGCCTCGACCCGGCGCGCGGTGAAGATCAGCTCCGCAGCCCTGGCCGCGCCCACCCGCCGCGGCAGCAACTGCGTGCCTCCACCTCCCGGAATCACCCCGACCGACACCTCGGGCAGCCCCACCACGGCCGTATGGTCTGCCACGATCACGTCGCACGACAGCGCCAGTTCGAAGCCGCCCCCGAGCGCGAAGCCGTGCACGGCCGCGATCGTCGGGACCGGCAACTCCAGCACCCCCGTGTACGCCCCCCGCGCCACCGGCCGCTGCCGCACCAGGTCCGCGTCGCTGAAGGAGTTCCGCTCCTTCAGATCCGCACCGACACAGAAGGCCCGCTCATGCGTCGAGGTCAGGACGACCGCCCGTACGCCGTTGTCCGCGCCCAGCGCCGCGCACGCCCCCGCGATCGAACGGGCCATCTCGGTCGACACGGCGTTCATGGCCTTGGGCCGGTCGAGTACGAGCTCCGCGACATGCCCGTGCCTGCGCACCAGCACGAACTCCCCGTACCGCTCCTCACTCATGACACCCTCCGGTTAACGCGGGTTAACAACACTCGCCCCGATCATCGCAGCCGGACCCCTCCGGGGAAAGGCCCGCCGCGAGCGGTTCCCGAGTCGAGTCCCGACACCCCGTTCGAGTGACATCCCGCCCAACTCCCGCCCTACCGCCAACGACAGCGCATAACGTGCGCGAGCCACGCGCAGTGGGGGCGGGAGCTCGTTGGGAGGGGTCGTGATGGGTGTGACGGCGGAAGGACCGCAGGCGAGAGGGGCGGCTGCGCGGAGTACCGAAGCGAGCGAGGCACCGGCGGACACCGAGGCGGCCGGCCGCCTCTTCGGCCCCCGCGGCCGCCATCGCCGGCCCCGCCCCCGCAAGGTCCTCCTCGCGGCGGGAGGCCTCGCCCTGGCCGCCGGCGCGCTCAGCCTCGTACGCCTGACCCCGGACTCGAACGTCACCGGCCTCGGCACGGCGGAAGCCGACCCCACGCCGGTCCCCGGCACGGACACGGACAGCGCGACCAACGCCGCCGCCACGATCCCGACGTCCACCCCGAAGCCGAGCCCGTCAGCGACCTCCGCCATGGGCGGCCTGGGCACAACACCGACGACGGGCACGATCGTCGTACCGACCACGAACAGCGCCGCCACCACGCCACCCGGTGACCGGGGCCGCCCGGCGGACGCCGCCGCGGCGCTCACCCGCGCACCGCGCCCACCGGCGACGACCGGTCACGCACAGCAACCGGCCCCGGCGCCTACCAAGACCGCGACACCGAGCCGGACCACCTCGAACCCCCCGGCCCCGCCGCCGGACCACTCCGACGACGGGAGCGTGTGCATCCCGATCATCGGCCTCTGCGTGGACCGCCTGACCGGCCGCAGCTGAACGGCGCTCAGTCCGCCGGCAACGCCCTGCGCGTCAACAGCCACGGCTCGACGACCCCAAGCCCTCGCACCGGCCGCTGCCACATCGGCTGCAGCGCGAACCGGTACACCGGCGGCTCCTCGCCTTCCTTCTCCGCCGCGACCGCGGCCTCCGCCGCCTCCGCCTCGGAGGCCGGCGCCTCACCCGATCGGATGAGCTCCTCGGCGAACGCACTGTCGACGAGGACCGCGTCACGCGGAGCTATCGAAGTCAGCCGGGAGGCGAGGTTCACGGTCGTACCGAAGACATCGCCCATTCGGGTGGTCACGGTGCCGAAGGCGATGCCGACGCGCAGCTCGGGCATCGTCTCGTCGTTGGCCATCGTCTCGATGAGCCGCAGGGCGATCTCCGCGGCGACCGCCGCGTCGTCGGCCGAGAAGAGCACCTCGTCGCCGAGCGTCTTGACCAGGCGCCCGCCGCGCGCGGCCACCAGGTCGGCCGCGGTGGTCTCGAAGGCCTCGACGAGTTCGCCGAGTTCCTCCTCCTCCATCCGGCGGGTCAACCGCGTGAACCCGACGAGGTCCGCGAAGCCGACGCACAGCCGCCGGTCGACCATCTCCTCGTCGTCGGCGGCCTGCACGACCCGGCCGGTCGCGGCGGCGAGCTGGCGGCGCCAGACGTAGACGAGGAACTCCTCCAGTTCGGGCAGGAGCAGCTCGACCAGGGGGTACGTCACCTCGGTCCGCGTCATCCCCGGCTCCGGCGGCTCGGTGAGTCCCTCCAGGAACGAGTCGATCTGCCAGTCGGCCAGACGCGCGGTGGTCTGCCCGGTGGATCTGGCCACCTGCACGGCCATGGCCTCGCTGAGCAGCCCCGCCTCGACGAGACCGGCGAGGCGCCTGAGCGCCAGTACGTCGGCCTCGGTCAGCGCCTTGGCCTGCCCGATGTCGGCGAAGCCCATGGCCCGCCAGAACCGGGACGCCAGCTCCATGGAGACACCGGCGCTACGGGCCGCCTGAAACGGGGTGTAGCGCCGCTCGGCACCGAGAATGAGCTGTTCGAGGCGCAGCGCGAGCGGATCCTCGCCGGGGTCGGCGTCGGGGGGATCCACCCGGCCGTCCTCGCCCGCGCCGGAGCCCGTGTCGTCGACGGTCACGCCTGCTGCCCTTCCGATCTGCCGCGGTCAGTAATCGACCGGCCTTCACTTTACGGCAGGTGTGGGCCACCTCACTCCGGAAGCCCGGTAGGCGAAGTCACGCCAACCTCAAGTGCACGATGTCGCCTGCTCCCACCGGCTCCTGCACGCCCTCCGCCGTGGCCAGCACCAGCCGCCCGTCCCCGTCGATCGCGACCGCCTCCCCCATGATCGACCGATGCCCCGGGAGCTCGGCCCGCACCACTCTCCCCAGCGTCGCGCACCCCGCCGCATACGTCTCCTGGAGCTCGCTCACCACCGGGTCGCCCGTCGCGGCCCGCCACCGCCCGTACCACTCCTCCAGCGAGCGCAGGATGCCCCGCAGCAGCGGGTCCCGGTCCGTGCTCACGGCTCCGGCGAGGGCCAGGGAGCCCGCCTGCGGCACCGGCAGCTCGTCCGCACGCAGCGTGACGTTGATGCCGACGCCGATGACCACGCCTTCGTCCCCGGCCCGCTCCGCCAGGATGCCGCCGGCCTTGCGTTCCTCGCCGCCGACGGTCACCAGCAGGTCGTTCGGCCACTTGAGTGCCGTGTCGACGCCTGCCGCGCGCGACAGGCCCGTCGCCACGGCGACGCCCGTGAGCAGCGGCAGCCAGCCCCAGCGGGCCGCCGGCACCTCGGCCGGGTTCAGCAGCACGGAGAAGAACAGCCCTGAGCGGGGCGGTGCCGTCCAGGTGCGGTCCAGGCGGCCTTTGCCGGCCGTCTGCTCCTCGGCGACCAGCACGGAGCCCTCGACCGCCTTGCCGGAGGTCGCCAGGCCCACCAGGTCGGTGTTGGTGGAACCGGTGCGCTGCACCACCTCCACCTCGCGCCACAGCCCACCCTCGCGGACGAGCCCGCGCCGCAGGGCGGCGGCGTTCAGCGGCGGGCGGTCCAGGTCGGACCAACGGCTGTCGTCTGATGCATCTCGCGGCGTCATGCAAGCCACCCTAGGTGTGTGAAACGCCGCACTGCTGATTCGTAGGCCCCCCACTACTCTACGGATGAGTAACCGTCCCCCCTTTTGAGCAGGCAGGGAGCGCCATCCCGATGTCCGAGCCGGAAGAGCGTCACGAGATCCAAGAGACCCAAGGGATCGACATCCACACCACCGCGGGCAAGCTCGCGGATCTCCAGCGCCGTATCGAGGAAGCGACGCACGCCGGCTCCGCACGCGCCGTCGAAAAGCAGCACGCCAAGGGCAAGTTGACGGCCCGTGAGCGCATCGACCTCCTCCTCGACGAGGGGTCCTTCGTCGAGCTCGACGAGTTCGCCCGGCACCGCTCGACCAACTTCGGCCTGGAGGCCAACCGCCCGTACGGCGACGGTGTCGTCACCGGGTACGGGACCGTCGACGGCCGCCCCGTCGCCGTGTTCTCGCAGGACTTCACCGTCTTCGGCGGCGCGCTGGGCGAGGTCTACGGCCAGAAGATCGTCAAGGTCATGGACTTCGCGCTGAAGACCGGCTGCCCGGTCATCGGCATCAACGACTCCGGCGGCGCCCGCATCCAGGAGGGCGTGGCCTCGCTGGGCGCGTACGGCGAGATCTTCCGCCGCAACACCCACGCCAGCGGTGTGATCCCGCAGATCTCCCTCGTCGTCGGGCCCTGCGCGGGCGGTGCGGTCTACTCCCCCGCCATCACCGACTTCACGATCATGGTCGACCAGACCTCGCACATGTTCATCACCGGCCCGGACGTCATCAAGACGGTCACCGGCGAGGACGTCGGCTTCGAGGAGCTGGGCGGCGCGCGCACCCACAACTCCGCCTCGGGCGTGGCGCATCACATGGCCGGCGACGAGAAGGACGCCATCGAGTACGTCAAGCAGCTGCTGTCGTACCTGCCGTCCAACAACCTCTCCGAGCCCCCGGCCTTCCCGGAGGAGGCCGACCTCACGGTCACGGCCGAGGACCTGGAGCTGGACACGCTGGTCCCGGACAGCGCGAACCAGCCGTACGACATGCACACGGTGATCGAACACATCCTGGACGACGCCGAGTTCTTCGAGACGCAGCCGCTGTTCGCGCCGAACATCGTCACCGGGTACGGACGGGTCGAGGGCCGCCCGGTCGGCATCGTCGCCAACCAGCCGATGCAGTTCGCCGGCTGTCTCGACATCGCCGCCTCCGAGAAGGCCGCGCGCTTCGTGCGCACCTGCGACGCCTTCAACGTCCCGGTGATCACCTTCGTCGACGTGCCCGGCTTCCTCCCGGGCGTCGACCAGGAGCACGACGGCATCATCCGCCGCGGCGCCAAGCTGATCTACGCCTACGCCGAGGCGACGGTCCCGCTGATCACGATCATCACCCGCAAGGCCTTCGGCGGCGCCTACGACGTCATGGGCTCCAAGCACCTCGGCGCCGACATCAACCTGGCCTGGCCCACCGCCCAGATCGCCGTCATGGGCGCGCAGGGCGCGGTCAACATCCTGCACCGGCGCACCATCGCCGAGGCGGAGTCGAGCGGTGAGGACGTCGAGGCGGTGCGCGCCCGGCTGATCCAGGAGTACGAGGACGCGCTCCTCAACCCCTACGTCGCGGCCGAGCGCGGCTACATCGACGCGGTGATCATGCCGTCCGAAACCCGCCGCCATGTGGTGCGGGGCCTGCGTCAGCTGCGCACCAAGCGGGCATCCCTGCCCCCGAAGAAGCACGGCAACATCCCCCTCTAGGCCTGCTGGGAGCCGTCATGAACATCAAGGTCCTCCGGGGCAACCCGACACCCGAGGAGCTGGCCGCCGCACTGGCGGTGGTCCGCGCCCGCGCCGCGGCGGCAGCAGCCACGCCGTCCGGCGCACCCAAGCCGCGGGACGGGTGGTCGGACCCGTCCCGCATCGCCGCGCACCGGCTGCCGCAGCCGGGTCCGTCGACGTGGGCGCGCACGTACTGGCCCGGTTAGAGGGCCGCCCGTACGGCTTCGGCCATCACCTCGTACCCGGCGTCGTTCGGGTGCAGGTGATCGCCGAAGTCGTACGGCGGACGCAGCCGGTCCGGGTCCGCCGGATCGGCCAGCGCCCGGTTCAGATCCACCACCGCGTCGTACTCCCCCGAGCTGCGGATCCACTCGTTCAGCTCGTGACTCACCTTCGCCGCCCGCTCGCCCCAGTGGTCCGAGCCCCCGAACGGCAGCAGCGTCGCTCCGATCACCCGCAGTCCCGCCTCCCTGCCCTGCCGTATCAACTCCCGGTGCCCGGCGATGAGTTCCCCCGCATCCACCACCGGCGCCGGCTTGTAGGTCGGCTGCTCGTCCGTCTCGCTGAAGCCGATGTCGTTCAGACCGAGCAGGACGACGAGCGTGTCCACGCCGGACCGGTCGAGGACGTCCCGGCGCAATCGGTGGACGCCCTTTTCGCCGTACCACGCCGAGTCGTTGAGCAGCAGGTTCCCGCCGATCCCCGCGTTCAGGACCGGCCGCCCCGTGCGCTCGGCGAGCACGTCCGACCAACGCCGGTTCGCACCCGGCGTCGACCCGAATCCGTCCGTGATCGAGTCGCCGAACAGGGCGACGGCGTCCGTGCGGCCGGCGTCGACCTCCACGGCGGACAGGAAGTACCAGGACTCGGTCGCCGCGTCGAAGCCCTCGGCGCCGGGGTCCGCCGACCGGTCGCCCTCGCCCCGGTAACCGGTCGTGAAGGCCTGGGCGTGGAAGGTCGCGGGACCGGTCGTGGTGTCGAAGTGGAGCGTGACGGTCACCGACTCACCGGCGGCGACGGCGAGGGGGACGTCGTCGCTGACCAGCTCCCCGCGCGCCGGTATCGCCCCCTGTGCGGCACCCCCGAAGGTGAGCCGCGTGAGCGACCCCGGCTCCACGGCTGCCCCCGCGGCCGTACGGCCCACGCTCGCCCCCGCGACTCGGACGGGCGAGGTGCCGTATGCGTGGGAGAGCCGTACCCGCACCCTCCCACCTCCCGCCGAGAGCCGTACGACCTGCCGCAGTGACTGGCGCCAGAAGCCCTCGCGGGACCAGTTGGGTGTGAAGCCCTCGCTGGGCAGCTGAGGTGATGCGGTCCAGGAAGTGGTGAACATGGCACGACCCTCCAAACGGGACTGGAATCCCTTTAGCTAATGGAACAGTAGCACCGTTTAGGGGAAATTTGAGTATGCGTACTCAGGCGCCGCCGCGAACCGCCGCCCGACGATGGAAGGCATGCTGTGGTCCGACCCCGAGAACGAGCCGCCCGAGGAACTGCGCGAGACGCAGGAGATGTTGCGGCGGCTGGGCGTTCTCATGGCGCTGGCCATGGTGCTCACGATGATCGTGCTCGGTCTGAGGTGAGTCCGGCCGGGCGCGCCGATACGCTGACCGCATGACTGATCAGCCCCGCCGCCGGCTCGTCCTGGCCTCCCAGTCCCCCGCCCGGCTGAATCTCCTCCGCCAGGCAGGCCTGGCCCCGGAGGTCATCGTCAGCGGCGTCGACGAGGACGCCGTCACCGCGCCCACCCCCGCCGAGCTGGCCCTGGCCCTGGCCGAGGCGAAGGCCTCCGTCGTGGCGGCGAAACCCGAGGTCATGGGCGCGATCGTGATCGGCTGCGACTCGGTCCTGGACCTGGACGGCCAGGCCCTGGGCAAGCCGGCCGACGCCGAGGAGGCCACGGCGCGCTGGAAGTCGATGCGCGGCCGGGCGGGCACGCTGCAGACCGGCCACTGCGTCTACGACACCGCGACCGGCCGGTACACCTCGGCCACCGCCTCCACCGTCGTCCGCTTCGGCGAGCCGACCGACGAGGAGATCGCCGCGTACGTCGCCTCCGGCGAACCCCTCTACGTCGCCGGGGCGTTCACCCTCGACGGCCGCTCGGCCCCGTTCATCGACGGCATCGACGGCGACCACGGCAATGTGATCGGCATCAGCCTGCCGCTGGTGCGCCGGCTGCTGGCGCAACTGGGCATCGGCATCACGGAGTTGTGGGCGCCGGCGGAGGCGTGACAGGAGAGCCTCCGGCCGCGGAGCCTCCTGCCGGGGAGCCGTCGGCGCCCTTGCCCCCGTCGGGAGCGGCGTCGGCGGGCTCCGCGGGCGTGGCCTGGGCGTCGTACGTCATGAGCAGCAGCACTATCAGACCGAGCACGACGACCATGAACAGGAACGCCGTCCAGCCCACCAGACCCCAGGCAAGCGCGCCCAGCAGTGCGTGCACCACGGCCGCGCTGATCAGCAGGATGCGGCCCAAGCCGGCCGGGGCGCGGTCGCGCACGGCCACGAGCAGGGCGACGAGGCCGCACAGCGCGAAGTACGCGCCGAAGACCAGGCCGCCGACCTTCGAGGACACCGACATCACGTTCGGGTCGAGCCCCGCCAAGGACATGTCCTGACGGTCGACGACGACCCCGAGGAACCAGTTCACCGCGGCGATGCCGAGCGCCTCCGCGAAGAGCACGACCGCCACCACCCACGCCACCGGCCTGCGCACCACCGGCCCCCACCCACTTCCGAGCTCCGCGCTGTTACCCCAAGTACGTTCAACTACATCGCGAACGCTACTAACGGGTAAACCCCGGGACAAGGGTTCGGTCGAGGGCAAAGAATCATTGGGCCATTCGTAGGGATTCCACAAAGAAACCGAGTGGCCCGCAGCACGTGATGACAGAGACCTTGACCACAGAGGAGGGCTAGGGTTTTCCGGGAGAGACCTGCGTGCCGAGGCGCGACATGGGATTTCGCAGGTCGAGCGAGCCTGGAATCACGCTCCGTGTGGGCAAGCTCACCACTGGGGACGGGTCGATGTGGCGTGTCGGCAGTCCCTAAACTCGGCTTGTTTCAAGGAGGGAGCCTCAATCGTGCGCAAGGTGCTCATCGCCAACCGTGGCGAAATCGCTGTCCGCGTGGCCCGGGCCTGCCGGGACGCCGGGATCGCGAGCGTGGCCGTCTACGCGGATCCGGACCGTGACGCTCTGCATGTCCGCGCCGCGGATGAGGCGTTCGCCCTGGGCGGTGACACCCCGGCAAGCAGCTATCTGGACATCGACAAGGTCCTGAACGCGGCACGCGAGTCCGGCGCGGACGCCATCCACCCCGGCTACGGATTCCTGTCGGAGAACGCCGACTTCGCCCAGGCCGTCCTGGACGCCGGTCTGATCTGGATCGGCCCGCCCCCGCAGGCCATCCGCGACCTCGGCGACAAGGTCGCCGCCCGCCACATCGCCCAGCGGGCGGGTGCCCCGCTCGTCGCGGGCACGCCCGACCCGGTCTCCGGCGCCGACGAGGTCGTCGCCTTCGCCGAGGAGCACGGCCTGCCGATCGCGATCAAGGCCGCCTTCGGTGGCGGCGGACGCGGTCTGAAGGTCGCGCGGACCCTCGAAGAGGTGCCCGAGCTGTACGAGTCGGCGGTCCGTGAGGCCGTCGCCGCGTTCGGGCGCGGCGAGTGCTTCGTCGAGCGCTACCTCGACAAGCCCCGCCACGTCGAGACGCAGTGCCTGGCCGACCAGCACGGCAACGTCGTGGTCGTGTCCACCCGTGACTGCTCGCTGCAGCGCCGCCACCAGAAGCTCGTCGAGGAGGCGCCGGCCCCGTTCCTGTCCGACGCCCAGGTCGCTGAGCTGTACTCCTCTTCCAAGGCCATCCTCAAGGAAGCCGGCTACGTCGGCGCCGGCACGGTGGAGTTCCTCGTCGGCATGGACGGCACGATCTCCTTCCTGGAGGTCAACACCCGCCTCCAGGTCGAGCACCCGGTCACCGAGGAGGTCGCCGGCATCGACCTCGTGCGCGAGATGTTCCGCATCGCCGACGGCGAGGAACTCGGCTACGACGACCCGCAGCTGCGCGGCCACTCCTTCGAGTTCCGCATCAACGGCGAGGACCCGGGCCGCAACTTCCTGCCCGCCCCCGGCACGGTCACCACGTTCGCCCCGCCGACCGGCCCGGGCGTCCGCCTGGACGCGGGCGTGGAGTCCGGCAGCGTGATCGGCCCGGCGTGGGACTCCCTGCTGGCCAAGCTGATCGTCACCGGCGCCACCCGCCAGCAGGCCCTCCAACGCGCCGCCCGCGCCCTCGCCGAGTTCCAGGTCGAGGGCATGGCCACCGCCATCCCGTTCCACCGCGCGGTCGTCAACGACCCGGCCTTCGCGCCCGAAGTCCATGGTCAGGACGGCCCGTTCACGGTCCACACCCGCTGGATCGAGACCGAGTTCGTCAACGAGATCAAGCCCTTCGCCGCCCCCGCCGACACGGAGGCGGACGAGGAAGCCGGCCGCGAGACGGTCGTGGTGGAGGTCGGCGGCAAGCGCCTGGAGGTCTCCCTCCCGTCCTCGCTCGGCATGAGCCTGGCCCGCACCGGCCTGGCCGCCGGCGCCAAGCCGAAGCGCCGCGCGGCCAAGAAGTCCGGCCCCGCTGCCTCCGGCGACACCCTCGCCTCCCCGATGCAGGGCACGATCGTCAAGGTCGCCGTCGAGGAGGGCCAGGAGGTCAAGGAAGGCGACCTCATCGTCGTACTCGAAGCGATGAAGATGGAACAGCCCCTCAACGCCCACAGGTCGGGCACCATCAAGGGCCTGTCCGCCGAGGTCGGCGCGTCGCTCACGTCCGGCGCGGCCATCTGCGAGATCAAGGACTGACGCGCACGGCACACGCCTTACGGCATCCGAGGCGCCCGGCGGACTGGAACGGACAGTCCGCCGGGCGCCTCGTTGCAACCGGACGCGATGGCATCCTGGAGGCACGCCGAGGGCGCGTGAGAGGGCAGGTGAGAGTCATGGTGGGCGCGACCTCGCGCGAGAGTGCGGGGAACTCAGGCGCGGCGGCGACGCCGACGGCCCAGCCGCGTGCCATGCGCGCTGATGCCCGCCGCAACCATGAGCGCCTGCTGGCCGAGGCCCGGTCCGCCTTCGCCGCCCACGGCACGGACGCGTCCTTGGAGGACGTGGCCCGCCGCGCGGGCGTCGGGATCGGCACGCTGTACCGCCACTTCCCCAACCGCGACGCCCTGTTGAGCGCGGTCTTCGAGGACGCCGTCGGCGACCTGCTGACCCGCTCCCGCGAACTCCTGCACGCCCCGGAGCCCTGCGCGGCCCTGGTGACCTGGCTGCGCGAGATGGTCACCCATGCGGGCGAGTACCGCGGCCTGGCCAGGTCCCTGAT
Source organism: Streptomyces sp. R11 (assembly GCF_041051905.1). NCBI lineage: Bacteria > Bacillati > Actinomycetota > Actinomycetes > Kitasatosporales > Streptomycetaceae > Streptomyces > Streptomyces sp. R11. Next base: position 5,740,319 of record NZ_CP163432.1, on the reverse strand, counting down.
GTCCGTCTCGTACGACAACACCTCGGCCCTGGCCCGATGCAGCGGCCCGATCAGGGAGGCGGGGGGCGCGCTGCTGGTGCGGGCCCAGCAGGCCGGCTCCGTTCGCCCGGACGTGGCGATCGACGACCTGCTCCAGCTCACGCACGCAATCGCACTTGCGGCGGAGGAGGCACCGGGAGACCCGGAGTTGGCGGACAGATTGCTACGTCTGACGCTGCGCGGCTTGAAAGCCGCCTGAGGGCAGCCAACCCAAGGGGCGCGGGGAACTGCGCGACCAGCCACACACAACCGGCACTCGCGCAACTACACGAACCCCTACGGCGAACAGGCGAAACTAACGCCTGCGCAGATCCGCGACGCGCGCCCTCTCACGTTCCCGCTCCGCGCCCTGTTCCCCCAGCACCGCCGCGGCCGACCGCAACCCCGGCGCACCGCCCGGCACCTGACCCCGCCGCGGCCCCGGCAAGGCGCGCCGCCGCGCCGGGACCTCGTCACCCCCCGGGTTCCCGGTCGCCCCGGCCACGGCGATCTGCACCCCCTGATCGGCCAGGGCCTGGAGTTCGGTGTGGGCGCGGTCGTCATGGGCCGGCGGCTCGTCGGTGACCAGCCGGGTGATGACATCCGTGGGCACCGTCTGGAACATCGTGTCCGTACCGAGCTTGGTGTGGTCGGCGAGGACGACGACCTCCGCGGCCGCCTGGACGAGGGCCCGGTCGACGGAGGCCGAGAGCATGTTGGACGTGGACAGACCGCGCTCGGCGGTCAGGCCGCTCCCGGAGAGGAAGGCCCGCGACACCCGCAGCCCCTGCAGGGACTGCTCGGCGCCACTGCCCACCAGCGCGTAGTTCGACCCGCGGAGCGTCCCGCCGGTCATCACGACCTCGACCCGGTTGGCGTGGGCCAACGCCTGCGCCACCAGCAGGGAGTTGGTGACGACGGTCAGTCCGGGCACCCGGGCGAGCCGGCGGGCCAGCTCCTGGGTGGTGGTCCCCGCCCCGACGACGATTGCCTCGCCCTCTTCCACGAAATTCGCGGCGAGGTCGGCGATGGCCGTCTTCTCGGCGGTCGCGAGATGTGACTTCTGCGGAAAGCCGGACTCCCGCGTGAACCCGCCCGGCAATACCGCACCGCCGTGCCGGCGGTCGAGGAGTCCTTCTGCCTCCAGTGCGCGCACGTCCCGCCGTACGGTCACTTCGGAGGTCTGGACGACGCGGGCGAGCTCACGGAGCGACACGGCCCCGTTCGCTCGCACCATTTCGAGGATCAATTGGCGACGTTCTGCAGCGAACACGAAACTGACAGTAACCCCAACGACCGTCTGGTTTCAGCAGTTTGCGCCGAATAACAGAAGTTGTTCGCACGCCAGGGCAAGGAGTGGTATAGGGCCTAGTCCCGCCGCCTATGCCGTACGCATGCTCGACAACTCCCCGTGACCAGCGGGGAGTCACTTCCGGCCGCCGGGGTGCCTAGAGTTCGCCGCCGGACTTCCGCGTGTGCAGCTGCCGTGCAACCTCGGCGATCGACCCCGAAAGGGAGGGGTACACGGTGAAGGCGTTCGCGATCTGTTCGACCGTCAGATTGTTGTCGACCGCGATCGAGATCGGGTGGATCAGTTCCGAGGCGCGCGGGGAGACGACCACGCCGCCGACCACGATGCCGGTGCCCGGGCGGCAGAAGATCTTGACGAAGCCGTCCCGGATGCCCTGCATCTTCGCGCGCGGGTTGCGCAGGAGGGGGAGCTTGACGACCCGGGCGTCGATCTTGCCCCCGTCGACGTCCGCCTGTGTGTAGCCGACGGTGGCGATCTCGGGGTCGGTGAAGACGTTGGACGAGACCGTCTTCAGGTTCAGCGGGGCCACCGCGTCGCCGAGGAAGTGGTACATGGCGATACGTCCCTGCATCGCCGCGACCGACGCGAGAGCGAAGACTCCGGTGACGTCACCGGCCGCGTACACGCCGGGGGCCGTCGTCCTGGACACCTTGTCGGTCCAGATGTGCCCGGACTCGCGCAGCTTGACGCCGGCCTCCTCCAGGCCCATGCCCTCGGAGTTCGGGATGGCACCGACGGCCATGAGGCAGTGGCTGCCGCTGATGACGCGGCCGTCGGCGAGGGTGACCTCGACGCGGTCGCCGACCCGCTTGGCGGCGGCCGCGCGTGAGCGCGCCATGACGTTCATGCCGCGGCGCCGGAAGACGTCCTCCAGGACGGCGGCGGCGTCCGGGTCCTCACCCGGCAGCACGCGGTCCCGGGACGACACGAGGGTGACCCGCGATCCGAGCGCCTGGTAGGCGCCGGCGAACTCGGCGCCGGTGACACCGGAGCCGACCACGATGAGTTCCTCGGGCAGCTCGGTGAGGTCGTAGACCTGGGTCCAGTTGAGGATGCGCTCGCCGTCGGGCTGGGCGTCGGGCAGCTCGCGCGGGTGACCGCCGGTGGCGATGAGGACGGCGTCCGCGGTGAGGGTCTCCTCGGTGCCGTCGGCGGCACGGACGACGACCTTGCGCGAGCCGTCGAGGCCCTGCATGCCCTCCAGCCGGCCGCGGCCGCGCAGGACCCGGGCACCGGCGCGCGTGACGGAGGCGGTGATGTCGTGGGACTGCGCGAGCGCGAGCCGCTTGACACGCCGGTTGACCTTGCCCAGGTCCACGCCGACGACGCGCGCGGGCGTGTCGATGTGCGGGGTGTCGTCGGCGACGATGATCCCCAGCTCCTCGTACGAGGAATCGAAGGTGGTCATCACCTCGGCCGTGGCGATAAGAGTCTTCGACGGCACGCAGTCGGTGAGCACCGACGCCCCGCCCAGACCGTCGCAGTCGACGACGGTCACCTCCGCGCCGAGCTGGGCGGCCACCAGGGCCGCCTCGTATCCGCCGGGTCCGCCACCGATGATCACGATCCGAGTCACGTACTCCATTGTCCCGCACGCATCACCGTGGTACCGCCTGGGGGCCCGCCCGAGACACCACCGTTACGGGAGGGGCACACGATTCACCTGCCGTACCCTCTCCCCATGTCGCTCTACGCCGCGTACGCCGGCAATCTCGACGCGCGGCTGATGACGCGCCGCGCCCCGCACTCGCCGCTGCGCGCCACCGGCTGGCTGAACGGGTGGCGACTGACGTTCGGGGGCGAGCAGCTCGGCTGGGACGGCGCGCTGGCGACGCTCGTCGAGGAACCCGGCGAGCAGGTCTTCGTCGCGCTGTACGACGTCGCCCCGATGGACGAGGACTCCCTGGACCGCTGGGAGGGCGTCGGTCTCGGCATATACCGCCGGCTCCGGGTGCGCGTGCACACGCTGGAGGGCGAGGAGTCGGCGTGGGTGTACGTGCTGAACGCGTACGAGGGCGGGCTGCCGTCCGCGCGGTACCTCGGCGAGGTCGCGGACGCGGCGGAGTCGGCCGGCGCGCCACACGATTACGTGATGGAGCTGCGGAAGCGCCCCTGCTGACGGAGGGCGACTCCTAGACTGGGCGAATCGGCCCATCATCGGGAGAACTCATGGCCCCCACCACGTATGACGTCTACTACACGGTGCAGGCCGCCGAGGCCCGTGACCGGCTCGACGACAGGCAGCGCAACGCGTTCGACAAGGGCATCGCGCTACTGGCCCGCGACCCGTTCCTCTCGGTGTCACGGCCCATAAGCTCCACGGGCGACGATCGTACGATCCGGCTCACGCAGAACGTCCTCGTGGAGTACACGGTCAGCCGCGGCCGGCTGTTGATCTTCATCGTCGAGGTCTTCAACGACAAGGACGTCCTCATTCCCGAGGAGTGAGCGTGCCGCTTTCGGGCGCGGTCTTCGTTGGAAACGACAAGACAACGATCGCCATCCCGTGAGCTCTGTCATCTACGCGCGTAGGCCCAAACCGGCTACCCTCAGTCGCGTGAACGCATCTCTTCTTCCGGACGACATCCAGGGCGACCCGCACGCCGCCGCCGACGCCGCCGCCGCACGCCTGCGCGAACTCACGGGCGCCGAGACCCACGACGTCGCCCTCGTGATGGGCTCCGGCTGGGCTCCGGCCGTGGACGCCCTCGGCGAACCCGAGGCCGAGTTCCAGGTCACCGAGCTGCCGGGGTTCCCCCCGCCGGCGGTGGAAGGGCACGGCGGCAAGATCCGCTCCTACCGGATCGGCAACAAGCGTGCACTGGTCTTCCTGGGCCGTACCCACTACTACGAGGGCCGCGGGGTGGCCGCCGTCGCGCACGGGGTGCGTACCGCGGTGACCGCCGGCTGCAAGACGGTCGTGCTCACCAACGGCTGTGGCGGTCTGCGTGAGGGCATGCGTCCCGGGCAGCCGGTCCTGATCAGCGACCACATCAACCTGACGGCGACGTCCCCGATCATCGGCGCGAACTTCGTCGACCTCACGGACCTGTACTCGCCGCGGCTGCGGGCCCTGTGCAAGGAGATCGACCCCTCGCTGGAGGAGGGCGTCTACGCCCAGTTCCCCGGGCCGCACTACGAGACGCCGGCCGAGATCCGGATGGCTCGGGTCATCGGGGCGGACCTGGTGGGCATGTCGACGGTGCTGGAAGCGATCGCTGCGCGTGAGGCGGGGGCCGAGGTGCTGGGGATCTCGCTGGTGACGAACCTTGCTGCGGGGATGACGGGTGAGCCGCTGAACCACGAGGAGGTTCTGCAGGCCGGGCGCGACTCGGCCACGCAGATGGGGTCGCTGCTGGCGCAGGTGCTGGGGCGTCTGTAGGGCGTTCTCTTCGCCCCCGCCGCCCCTACCCTTCCCGTCCTTGATGGGGCACCGCCCCTTCGACCCCGCTCCTCAAACGCCGGAGGGGCTGGTTTTTCGGCCCGTCCGGCGTTTGAGGACGAGGCCGTTCAGGCCGAAGCAGGGGTCTGGGGGCGGCAGCCCCCAGGTACGGGACGGGTAGGGGCGGCGGGGGCGAGAACCATGCCACCCTCAGCCCCCCTCCCCACCACAAGAACGAGAGGTTGACCGACGTGCACGACGATCTCATCGCCCTGGCCCAGGCGTGGCTCGCCGAGGATCCGGACCCGGAGACCCGCGACGAGCTCGCCAAGCTCATCGACGCCGCGGACGTCGAGGAACTCGCCGCCCGCTTCAGCGGCACCCTCCAGTTCGGCACCGCAGGCCTGCGAGGCGAGCTCGGCGCCGGCCCGATGCGCATGAACCGCACGGTCGTCATCCGCGCCGCGGCCGGCCTCGCCGCGTACCTGAAGAAGCAGGGCCACGAGGACGGACTCGTCGTCATCGGCTACGACGCCCGCCACAAGTCGGAGGACTTCGCCCGGGACACGGCCGCCGTGATGACGGGCGCGGGCCTGCGCGCCGCCGTGCTGCCCCGCCCGCTCCCCACACCGGTCCTCGCGTACGCGATAAGGCACCTCGGCGCGGTCGCCGGAGTCGAGGTCACCGCGAGCCACAACCCGCCGCGCGACAACGGCTACAAGGTCTATCTCGGCGACGGCTCCCAGATCGTCCCGCCCGCGGACATCGACATCGCGCGGGAGATCGCCGCGGTGCCGTCCCTCACCGTCGTGCCCCGCCCCACGGAGGGCTGGGAGACCCTGGACGAGAGCGTCCTGGACGCCTACCTCGCCCGCACGGACGCGGTCCTGTCCCCCGACTCCCCGCGCACCGCCCGCACCGTCTACACGGCGATGCACGGTGTCGGCAAGGACGTCCTCCTCGCCGCCTTCGAGCGCGCCGGCTTCCCCGCCCCCGCCCTCGTCGCCGAGCAGGCCGAGCCCGACCCGGACTTCCCCACCGTCGCCTTCCCCAACCCGGAAGAGCCCGGCGCGATGGACCTGGCCTTCGCCAAGGCCCGCGAGACGGCCCCCGACCTCGTCATCGCCAACGACCCCGACGCCGACCGCTGCGCCGTGGCCGTGCGGGACGGGGAGAGCGGGGACGAGTGGCGGATGCTCCGCGGCGATGAAGTGGGCGCCCTGCTCGCCGCCCACCTGGTCAGCCGTGGAGCACGCGGGACCTTCGCGGAGTCCATCGTCTCCTCGTCCCTCCTCGGCCGTATCGCGGAGAAGGCGGGGCTGCCGTACGAGGAGACCCTCACCGGCTTCAAGTGGATCGCCCGCGTCGAGGGTCTGCGCTACGGCTACGAGGAGGCCCTCGGCTACTGCGTCGACCCCGAGGGCGTACGCGACAAGGACGGCATCACCGCCGCGCTGCTGATCACCGAGCTCGCGTCCGTCCTGAAGTCCGAGGGCCGCACGCTCCTCGACCTGCTCGACGACCTCGCCGTGACCCACGGCCTGCACGCCACCGACCAGCTCTCGGTGCGCGTCCAGGACCTGTCGGTCATCGCCGACGCCATGCGGCAGCTGCGCGAGCAGCCGCCGACCGAGCTCGCCGGGCTGGCCATCACCCGCGCCGAGGACCTCACCCAGGGCACGGACACCCTCCCGCCCACCGACGGCCTGCGCTACACGCTCGAGGGCGCCCGCGTGATCGTCCGTCCCAGCGGCACTGAGCCCAAGCTGAAGTGCTACCTGGAGGTCGTCGTCCCGGTCGCGGCCCATGCCGACCTCCCGGCCGCCCGCGCCGAGGCGGCCGAGCGGCTCGCGACGATCAAGCGGGATCTGTCGGCGGCGGCGGGCATCTGAGCCGTACGAACAGGAAGAGTTCTGGTCGTTCGCGAAGGGGTGCCTCCATTCGGAGGCACCCCTTCGGGCGATTTCCTCGCGGTGGTTGACCCGGGCTCCACACCCGGCCCCGGCGCACAGGCAACGGTGGACGGACAGCGGTGGACGGGCAGCGGTGGACGGGTAGCGGTGGACGGGCAAGCACGTCACCGAGTTGTCCGGAGCCGCCGCCGTGTCCACGACCGTCCGGCCGACTCCCCGAGCGACCACCACCCGCGACGGCGAAGCCCGGTCCGGCTCACCGCCCCCGCGCAGGCGCCCCGCACCAGCTGCTCGGACCCGACGCGTCAGCCCGTCGCCAGCAGAATCACCAGCAGCACAGCCCCGGCGATGACCGGCCCCGCCACCTCGTAGGCCCACCGCACGGTGACCTCACCCTGCGAGGACTCCAGCTTTTCCCGCTGCTCCAGCAGTTCCCGCAGGTCGTCCATGACCTTGTCGGTCTCGGCCCGCGCCGGGCCGTCCAGGTCGACATCCCCTCGCGGCGCCCCGAACCCGAGCCCGCCGAACCCCATCCCCCCGCCGGCGCGGCCGCCCCGCTCACCCCGCGCGGCAGCGCTCCGCTCCGCCGCGGCCCGGGCCGAACGCCGTGCCGCCTTCTTGCGGGCCCGCAGCGAGACCGGCACCGCCCAGAGCTGGAACTTGGTGCCGGACTTGTCGACGACCTCGTTCGAGTAGCTGGACCGCAGTGCGGCGACCTGTCCCCACGGGAGCACGATCACGCGCAGCGGGTTGCGGATACGCAGCCGGTCCTCGTTGGCGTAGACGGCGGGCCTCAGCGTGAACGCGGACACCAGCGGCACGATCAGGATCAGCGCCGCGAGCGCCACCCACTGGGTGCGGCCCTCGCCCCGGATCAGTGCGTCGATGCCCAGCCAGAGGGCGATTCCGAGCAGCGCGACGCCGCCGATCATGCCCATGGGCGAGCGGTAGACGCGGTCCTTCGACACGGGGGCCGGGGTGGGGGGCTGGGGTTCCGGGGTCGTCATGGGGCCGATTCTGCCGTATGCCTGCCGGCGGCTCGGCGGGGTGCCTCATCGCCGTGGGGGATGGGTTTGCGGGCGGGTCCGGGTGGTCGGTGGCTGGCCGCGCAGTTCCCCGCGCCCCCTGGGTTGGGCGGCTGCCCTGCGTTGTGCGATGTGCGGACCGTTCCCGCACCGCAGAACAGTTCCCTTGCCCTCGGGGTGTACAGCCGCTACGCGCGTAGATATGCTCGTCTGGTGACCATGCCCACCAATGCATCTACCGCAGCTCACGCCCTCACGGACGTCACCGCGTCCGACAGCACGCTGCGCGGCTTCCTTCACGGGCTGCCCGGCGTCGACGCGGTCGGCCTGGAGGCGCGCGCCGCGTCCCTCGGTACCCGTTCCATCAAGACGACCGCCAAGGCGTACGCCATCGACCTCGCCATCTCGATGGTCGACCTGACGACGCTGGAAGGCGCGGACACCCCGGGCAAGGTCCGGGCGCTCGGCGCCAAGGCGGTCCACCCCGACCCGAGTGACCGGACGACCCCGGCGACCGCGGCCGTCTGCGTCTATCCCGACATGGTGGCCACCGCCAAGGAGGCCGTCGCCGGCTCCTCGGTCAAGGTCGCCTCGGTCGCCACCGCCTTCCCGGCCGGGCGGGCCGCCCTCGGTGTGAAGCTGGCGGACGTCCGGGACGCCGTCGCCGCCGGTGCGGACGAGATCGACATGGTCATCGACCGCGGGGCGTTCCTCGCGGGGAACTACATGAAGGTGTACGACGAGATCGTCGCCGTGAAGGAGGCCTGCGGGGCGTCCGCCCGCCTCAAGGTCATCTTCGAGACCGGCGAGCTGTCGACGTACGACAACATCCGGCGCGCGAGCTGGCTCGGCATGCTGGCGGGCGCCGACTTCATCAAGACGTCCACCGGCAAGGTCGCCGTCAACGCCACTCCCGCGAACACCCTGCTTATGCTGGAAGCGGTGCGTGACTTCCGCGCCCGGACCGGCATCCAGGTGGGTGTGAAGCCGGCCGGCGGAATCAGGACGACCAAGGACGCCGTCAAGTTCCTCGTCCTGGTCAACGAGACCGCCGGCGAGGACTGGCTGGACAACCACTGGTTCCGCTTCGGCGCCTCCTCGCTCCTGAACGACCTGCTGATGCAGCGTCAGAAGCTGGCCACCGGCCGCTACTCCGGCCCCGACTACGTGACGGTGGACTGATCACCATGGCATCGGTATTCGAATACGCACCGGCCCCCGAGTCCCGCTCGATCGTCGACATCGCGCCGTCGTACGGCCTGTTCATCGACGGCGAGTTCGTGGAGGCGGCGGACGGCAAGGTCTTCAAGACCGTCTCCCCGTCCACCGAGGAGGTCCTCGCCGAGATCGCCCAGGCCGGCGAGGCGGACGTGGACCGCGCCGTGAAGGCCGCCCGCAAGGCCTTCGTGAAGTGGTCCGCGCTGCCCGGCTCCGAGCGCGCGAAGTACCTGTTCCGTATCGCCCGGATCATCCAGGAGCGCAGCCGTGAGCTGGCCGTCCTGGAGACGCTGGACAACGGCAAGCCGATCAAGGAGACCCGCGACGCCGACCTCCCCCTGGTCGCCGCGCACTTCTTCTACTACGCGGGCTGGGCCGACAAGCTGGAGCACGCCGGTTTCGGCGCGAGCCCGCGGCCCCTCGGTGTGGCCGGCCAGGTCATCCCCTGGAACTTCCCGCTGCTGATGCTGGCGTGGAAGATCGCCCCGGCGCTGGCGACCGGCAACACCGTCGTGCTGAAGCCGGCCGAGACCACCCCGCTCTCCGCCCTGTTCTTCGCGGACATCTGCCGCCAGGCGGGCCTGCCCAAGGGCGTCGTCAACATCCTTCCCGGCTACGGCGACAGCGGCGCCGCGCTCGTCGCGCACCCGGACGTCAACAAGGTCGCCTTCACGGGATCGACGGCGGTCGGCAAGGAGATCGCGCGGACCGTCGCCGGTACCCGCAAGAAGATCACCCTGGAGCTGGGCGGCAAGGGCGCCAACATCGTCTTCGACGACGCCCCGATCGACCAGGCGGTCGAGGGGATCGTCAACGGCATCTTCTTCAACCAGGGCCAGGTCTGCTGCGCCGGCAGCCGGCTGCTGGTCCAGGAGTCGATCCAGGACGAGCTGCTGGAGTCGCTGAAGCGTCGCCTCTCCACGCTCCGCCTCGGCGACCCTCTCGACAAGAACACCGACATCGGCGCGATCAACTCCGAGGAGCAGCTCACCCGCATCACCTCGCTCGTCGAGCAGGGCGAGGCGGAAGGTGCCGAGCGCTGGTCGCCGGCCTGCGAACTCCCCGAGAGCGGTTACTGGTTCGCGCCGACACTCTTCACGAACGTCACCCAGGCGCACCGGATCGCCCGCGACGAGATCTTCGGCCCGGTCCTGTCGGTCCTGACCTTCCGCACGCCGGACGAGGCCGTCGCCAAGGCCAACAACAGCGCGTACGGCCTGTCGGCGGGCATCTGGACGGAGAAGGGGTCGCGGATCCTCGCCGTCGCGAACAAGCTCCGCGCGGGCGTCATCTGGTCCAACACGTTCAACAAGTTCGACCCGACCTCGCCGTTCGGCGGCTACAAGGAGTCGGGCTTCGGCCGCGAGGGCGGCCGCCACGGCCTGGAGGCGTACCTCGCCCCGTCGAGCCCGGAGGGCGAGCGATAAATGAGCACGGTTGACAAGAACGACAAGACCGAGCGCGCCGAGCGGCTCTCCGTCTTCAAGACCTACAAGCTGTACGTCGGCGGGAAGTTCCCGCGTTCCGAGAGCGGCCGGGTGTACGAGGTGACGGACTCGAAGGGCAACTGGCTGGCGAACGTTCCGCTGTCATCCCGCAAGGACGCCCGTGACGCGGTGGTCGCCGCGCGCAAGGCGTTCGGCGGCTGGTCCGGCGCGACGGCGTACAACCGCGGCCAGATCCTCTACCGCATCGCGGAGATGCTGGAGGGCCGCCGCGAGCAGTACGTCCGTGAAGTCGCCGACGCCGAGGGCCTGTCGAAGTCGAAGGCGGCGGCTCAGGTCGACGCGGCGATCGACCGGTGGGTCTGGTACGCGGGCTGGACGGACAAGATCGCCCAGGTGGTCGGCGGCGGAAACCCGGTCGCGGGCCCGTTCTTCAACCTGTCGTCCCCCGAGCCGACGGGCGTCGTGGCCGTCCTCGCCCCGCAGGAGTCGTCCTTCCTGGGCCTGGTCTCGGTGCTGGCGCCGGTGATCGCGACGGGCAACACGGCGATCGTGGTGGCGTCCGAGAAGTCCCCGCTCCCCGCCCTCTCCCTGGGCGAGGTCCTGGCCACGTCCGACCTGCCGGGCGGCGTCGTCAACGTCCTGTCCGGCCGTACGGCGGAGATCGCGACGCCGCTGGCCGCGCACCAGGACGTCAACGCGATCGACCTGGCCGGCGCCGACGACGTCTTGGCGAAGGAACTGGAGATCGCGGCGGCCGACAACCTCAAGCGCGTCCTGCGTCCACAGCCTGTGGACGACTGGGCCGCCGCCCCCGGCATCGACCGCATGACAGCGTTCCTGGAGACCAAGACGGTCTGGCACCCGACGGGTTCGCTGGGGGCGTCCGGCTCGTCGTACTGACGTACCGGGCCTCCCTGAAGACCGGAGAGCCGTGCCTCCCCTCCGTCCGGGGGAGGCACGGCTCTCTGCTGTGCGGTCGCGACGAGGAGTTGTCAGGTGAACGCGAGAGGGCTGTGAGGTGTGACGCGCGCTTCAATTGCGGTACGCCGGGTCGTACTCGGGCCCCGCGATGCCTCACACTGGTGTCCCGTGAGTTCCCATCCGCCCATACCGACGCGAGTCGTGCTGCTCTGCGGCCCTTCCGGCTCCGGCAAGTCCCTTCTCGCCGCCCACTCCGGTCTTCCGGTGCTGCGGCTCGACGACTTCTACAAAGAGGCTGACGACCCGACCCTGCCGCAGGTCCTCGGGAGCTCCGACATCGACTGGGACCACCCCGACTCGTGGGACGCCGACACGGCCGTCGCGGCGATAGCGGAACTGTGCCGCACGGGCCGTACGAACGTGCCCCTCTACGACATCTCCCTCAGCGCCCGCACCGGCGAGGAGACCGTCGACATCGGCCGTACCCCCCTCTTCATCGCCGAGGGCATCTTCGCGGCCGAGATCGTGACCCGTTGCCGGGAGCTCGGCCTCCTCGCGGACGCGCTGTGCCTGAGCCGCGGGCCCGTGAAGACGTTCCGCCGCCGCTTCGTCCGCGACCTGCGAGAGGGTCGCAAGTCGGTCCCGTTCCTGCTGCGCCGCGGCTGGCGCCTGATGCGCCTGGAACGCTCGATCGTCGCCCACCAGACGTCCCTGGGCGCCCACGCCTGCGACAGGGACGAGGCCCTGGGCCGCCTCACCGCAGCCGCAGCGGGCCGCTGCCCGGCGGCCGCTCCGGCGACGCCGGCCACCTGAACGAACACGGCGCCCTCTCCGTCGTAGGACCCGAAAACGGTCCCCGCGGAGAGGAATGCCGATGCCCGCTGCCCTCCAGCCCGGCCGACGCCTGCTCATGGCTGCCCTGCTCGTCACCGCGGCCGTGGGCTGTACGGAGGCGGGCGGTGCGGCCGAGGCGTCCTGCGCGTACGTGGTGACGTACGCGAACCGCTCCTACCCGGACGTCGCGAACACCGACTTCACCGTCGGGAAGAAGCTGGGCACCGCCACGATCCCGGCGTGCGACGACACCCCGAACGATCCCCCGGACGCCGTCGGCGAGCAGCGGATCACCGCGTACGCGGTCGAGGGAATGGACCCGGCCGTCGCCATCGCCGTCGGTGGCACTCCCACCGGAGCGATCCTCATGAAGGCCCGCTGAGCGCACACGAAGAACGGGACTGGACGGACCCCCCGGCCCTCCAGCCCCGCTCTCGTCGTGCTCCCCCGTATCCCCCGTGGGAGCACTCCCCCGTGTTTCCCCCGTTGGTCCCCCGTGGGCCCCCCGACCCCCGTGGGTCCCCCCTACCTACCGTTCCCCCGTTGCATTCCCCCCGGTACGGTCCCCCCGGACCTTCAGGCGACAAGCTCCCCGAAGGCGTCTTCCTCGTCACGGCCGAAGCTGAGGACCTCGTCCTCGCGCAGCCGGCGGAGCGACCGCCAGATGCTGGACTTCACCGTGCCGACACTGATGTCGAGGATGTCCGCGATCTCCGGGTCGGTGCGGCCCTCGTAGTAACGAAGGACCAGCATCGTCCGCTGGAGTTCGGGCAGCCGGGCCAGCGCCTGCCACAGGACGGCGCGCAGTTCGGTGCCGCGCATCGCGTCCGTGTCGCCGGGCGTCTCCGGCAGTTCCTCGGTCGGGTACTCGTTCAGCTTGCGGCGGCGCCACGCGCTGATGTGCAGGTTCGTCATGGTGCGGCGGAGGTATCCGCCGACCGCGGCCTTGTCACTGATCCGGTCCCACGCCTTGTACGTCGAGAACAGCGCGCTCTGGAGCAGGTCCTCGGCCTCGAAGCGGTCACCGGTCAGGTGGTAGGCGGTTGCGTACAGGGAGGCGCGGCGCTCCTGGACGTAGGCGGTGAACTCCGCCTCCGACAGCGAGCGACGACGCTCCCCCGAGTCCTCCCTGTACGCGGCTCCCCCGTGCGTTTCCCCCGTGAAACCGTCAACCACCGTCATGAACGCGGTGTGCTGACGCCCGGTGCCGCGAGCGCACCCCCGCCCGCTCACGGCACCGGACTTCTCGGAACCCCGGCCCCCGTTCACGTCGTGCAGACGCGTGATCACTGCGCTGGTGCTGGTGCCGTGCAGCGTGTTCATCTCGCGCCCCCCGTCGTGGACTTCCGGTGTTCTGCTCGGTGCTGCTTGCTGTGTTGCGTCCTGCTGTTCTGCCTGTGCCGAAAAGCTTGCCGGGGCACCTTCATGGCCGTGTCCGCCGACTGTCACAGACGTGTCACAGGGGCCTGTGTCGTAGGTCGCCCCCAGGCGGGCGACAGCGCGGACCCAGTCATGAGCGCTACGTGCCCGTAGCCGTACAGCTCGTACAGGTGTCGAAACACCACCCCCGCATGGGCCAGAATGAGCCCCGTGCCTTCCCTGTTGCTGATCGAGGACGACGACGCCATCCGTACGGCCCTGGAGCTCTCACTGACGCGCCAGGGGCACCGGGTGGCCACCGCTGCCACCGGCGAGGACGGTCTGAAACTGCTGCGTGAGCAGCGGCCGGACCTGATCGTGCTGGACGTGATGCTGCCCGGCATCGACGGGTTCGAGGTGTGCCGGCGCATCCGGCGCACGGACCAGCTGCCGATCATTCTGCTGACCGCGCGCAGCGACGACATCGACGTCGTGGTCGGACTGGAGTCCGGCGCCGACGACTACGTGGTCAAACCCGTCCAGGGGCGGGTCCTCGACGCCCGGATCCGTGCCGTGCTGCGGCGCGGGGAGCGCGAGTCGAACGACGCGGCGACCTACGGCAGCCTCGTCATCGACCGCGCGGCGATGACCGTGACGAAGAACGGCGAGGACCTCCAGCTCACCCCGACCGAGCTGCGCCTGCTGCTCGAACTGAGCCGCCGGCCGGGCCAGGCCCTGTCCCGCCAGCAGCTGCTGCGCCTGGTCTGGGAGCACGACTACCTGGGCGACTCCCGCCTGGTGGACGCCTGCGTCCAGCGCCTGCGCGCCAAGGTCGAGGACGTCCCGTCCTCCCCCACGCTCATCCGTACCGTCCGCGGAGTCGGCTACCGCCTGGACGCGCCTCAGTGACAGACGTGCAGGGGGGATTCCGCGGCTGGGTCGCGGCTCGCAAGGGAGTGTGGTCGAGGCTGCGTTTCACCAGCCTGCGCCTGCGACTGGTGGTCGTCTTCGGCCTCGTGGCGCTCACGGCCGCCGTGTCCGCGTCCGGGATCGCGTACTGGCTCAACCGCGAGGCGGTGCTCACCCGCACCCAGGACGCGGTGCTGCGCGACTTCGAGCAGGAGATGCAGAACCGCGCGGGGCTGCTGCCCGAGGAGCCGACGCAGGACGAACTGCAGCACACCGCCGGGCAGATGGCCAACAGCAGTCAGCGCTTCAGCGTGCTGCTCGTCGCCCAGGGCGCGGACGGCAAGCCCGCGTACGGCAACTCCGGCGGCCTGGACGGCTTCACGCTCGCGGACGTGCCCCGGTCGCTGCGCACGGCGGTGAACGAGAAGCAGCAGGTCGACTCCTCCAACAAGGCCGAGTACCACCTGTACTGGCAGCGGATAGTCGCCGACGACACCCCCTACCTGGTCGCCGGCACGAAGGTGATCGGCGGCGGCCCCACCGGTTACATGCTCAAGTCCCTGGAGCCGGAGGCCAAGGACCTCAACTCCCTCGCCTGGTCGCTGGGCATCGCCACCGGCCTCGCGCTGATCGGCTCCGCGCTGCTCGCGCAGGCCGCCGCCACGACCGTACTGAAGCCGGTCCAACGCCTCGGTGCCGCCGCCCGCCGGCTCGGCGAGGGCAAGCTGGACACCCGCCTGCGCGTCTCCGGCACGGACGAACTGGCCGATCTCTCCCGGACGTTCAACAAGGCCGCCGAGGCGCTGGAGAAACGGGTCGCCGACATGGCCGGACGGGACGATGCGTCCCGCCGCTTCGTGGCCGACATGTCCCACGAACTGCGCACCCCCCTCACCGCGATCACCGCCGTTACGGAGGTGCTGGAGGAGGAGCTGGAGATGGAGACCGGCTCCATGGACCCGATGATCGAACCGGCCGTACGCCTGGTCGTCAGCGAGACCCGCCGCCTGAACGACCTCGTCGAGAACCTCATGGAGGTCACCCGCTTCGACGCGGGCACGGCCCGCCTGGTCCTCGACCAGGTCGACCTCGCCGACCAGATCACGGCCTGCATCGACGCCCGCGCCTGGCTGGACGCGGTCGACCTGGACGCCGAGCGCGGCATCATGGCCCGCCTGGACCCGCGCCGCCTGGACGTCATCCTGGCCAACCTCATCGGCAACGCGCTCAAGCACGGCGGCTCGCCGGTCCGGGTCGCGGTCCGGGAGGCGGACGACTCGATCGTGATCGCCGTACGGGACCACGGCCCCGGCATCCCCGAGGACGTCCTCCCGCACGTCTTCGACCGCTTCTACAAGGCCAGCGCCTCCCGCCCCCGTTCCGAGGGCAGTGGCCTCGGGCTGTCCATCGCCCTGGAGAACGCTCACATCCACGGCGGCGAGATCACCGCCGCCAACTCCCCCGACGGCGGCGCGGTATTCACCCTGCGCCTCCCCCGGGACGCATCGAAACTGGCAGAGCAGGACGCCAACGAGACCGACGGCAAGGGCTCCGACGGGCCGAAGAAGGGGGACGCCTGATGAAGGTACGCGGCCCGGCGGGCGTTGGCGCCGGAGGCAGGGCGGACGTACGCCGCAGGCGCGTAGGCAGCCTCCTGGCCCTCTCCGCAGCGACCGCCGCGCTGCTGACCGGGTGCGGTATCCGTTCCACGGAGGTACCGACCAACTTCGGCCCCGCACCCTCGCGCGTGCACTGCTCGCTCTCCGAGCCGAACGTGTCGACGCAGGCCACGCGCGGGCTTTCGGTGCAGGTCTTCCTGCTGTGCGGGTCACAGCTGGTGGCCGTGGACCGAACCGTGCGGGTGACGGACGGTACGGCGGACTCGGCGCGGCGCGTGCTGGTGGCGCAGGGGCTGCTCGACGAGTTGGAGGCAACGCCGTCGGCCGCCGAGAAGGAGGCCGGCTACACCACCGACGTACGCGGCGCCATGGCCGTGAGCGGCCCGCACGCCGGCGACCCCGACGAGACCCTGCGCCTGAGCACACCACCCGACGACCTCACCTCGTACGCCCTCGCCCAGATCGTCTGCACGTTCTCGGACTCGACGGCGGCCGAGGGCGACGGCTCGGTGATCCTGGGCGGCCCGGGCGCCGAGCCATTGCGCCGCTACGAATGCACGGACGAGGTCCGCACCCGCCCCGGCAGCAACGAGCCCCCGTCGACGGAGATCACGGACAACTGACGGGGGAAGCCCCCCGGCGCGGCCCCACCACCGGAGGCCCCGTGTGGCGGACGCCTCACCCCAGTAAGCCCTCTCCCGGAACCGATCCCGCCGGGGGGCGCGTCTAGGGGGGCGTGCAGCGTCAAGGCTCCATCGGCGGCAGCGCCGCGATCCGCATCCGTGCGACGGGGGGTGTTCTCCTGGTCGCGCACCTCGCGTTCGTCGCCTGGCTCACGCTGCGCCCCCTGGACGTCCCCTGGGTGATGCCGCCCAACCTGCGGCCGTTCGCCGGGATCAGAGCCGATCTGGCGCTGGGCTGGCAGGAAGGCGCCCGGCACATCGCCGAGGGACTCGCCCTGCTAGCACCGCTGGGTGTGCTGATCCCGACGGCACACGGCAGGATCAACGCATCCCCGTTGGGCTCCCTGGTCCGGGCGGTCGCCGCCGGCGCCCTGATCTCGCTGGGCATCGAGCTGTTGCAGACCGGCGTACCCGGCCAGATCGTCGACGTCGACTCCCTGCTGCTGAACACCGTGGGTGTGGCCCTGGCGCACGCTGCGGTCGTCCCCGCGGCCCGCGCCTGGCTCCGCCGCAGGTCCGAGCGCACAGACCGGGCAGCCGTCCCCCAGGAGGAGCTCTCTCAGGGTCGGACCCCGACGATTCCCAGGGTCGGGATAGCTCCATAGAGCGACGCTTTGCCCGGTTCGTCGCCGTAGCGTGGATGTCAGATGAGGGAAGCCCTCGGGAGGCCCCACAAGGGGGCCTCCGACCGACGCTCGCGAAGGAGCCGCACCATGACCGCGCTCGCCCGACCCACCAACGGCCGCATGATCGGCGGAGTGTGCGCCGCGCTGGCACGGCGCTTCGGCACCTCCGCGACGACGATGCGCGTGATCTTCCTGATCTCCTGCCTGCTCCCCGGCCCGCAGTTCCTCCTCTACATAGCCCTCTGGATCCTGCTCCCCTCCGAGGACAAGGCGAACAAGACGCGCGAAGCCTGGTAACCGCAGAAACCGCAGAAACAGGTGCGCCCCGCCGATGTACGGCGGGGCGCACCTGCTTTTCTGCCACAGAGGGCGGAACTTACGAGGTACGAGGTACGACCTACAAGCCGCGCCCCGCCTCAGGCCGCCGTGGCCAGTCGCCGCTGTTCCAGCCGTGCCGCGCGGGTTCCGAACACCGTGATCGTCACGACGCCGAGCACCGCCAGCAGGCCGACCCCGACCGTGCCGGCCCAGCCGCCCGCGTGGAAGGCCACCGCGCCGACCGTGCTGCCCGCGCTGGAGCCGATGTAGTAGGCGGACTGGTAGAGCGCCGAGGCCTGGGCGCGGCCGTGGGTGGCCGTCTTGCTGACCGCCGAGGAGGCGGCCGCGTGGCCCGCGAAGAAGCCGCCCGTGATGAGGACCAGGCCGAGGAGGACCAGCGGGAGCGAGCCCGCCAGGGACAGCAGCAGGCCCGCTGCCGTCGTGGCGCCGGCCGCGTACAGCGCGCCTCGGCGGCCCAGGCGGCTCACCAGCCGTCCAGCCGTGGACGCGGACACCGTGCCGACCAGGTACACGAGGAAGATCGAGCCGATGATGCCCTGGGGCAGCGAGAACGGCGCCTCCGTGAGGCGGTAGCCGATGACGGTGTACACGCCGCCGAAGACGGTCATGAACAGGGCGCCGATCGCGTACAGACGGCACAGCAGCGGGTTGGAGAGGTGGCCGCGGACCGCTCGGGCGAGGACGCGAGGGCGCAGCGAGCCCGGCTTGAAGTGGCGCGGCGCCGGGAGCAGCAGCCGGAAGGCCACCGCGCACGCCACCGCGAGCACACCGATCACGCCGACCGCGATCCGCCAGCCCCACTCCTGCGCGACCCAGCCGGTGATCACCCGGCCGCTCATCCCTCCGACGCTGTTGCCCGCGACGAACAGCCCGATGGCCGTGACCAGAGCCTTCGGCCGGACCTCCTCGGCCAGATACGCCGTCGCCGACGCGGGCAGACCCGCCAGCGCCGCTCCCTGGACCGCCCGCAGCACGACCAGCGAGGTCAGGTTGGGCGCGAAGGGGACCAGCACCCCGACCGCCACCGCGACCGCCAGCGACGCCGTCATGACCGTACGGCGTCCGAACCGCTCCGACAGCGCGCTCATGGGCAGCACGAACAGCGCCAGACCGCCCGTCGCGGCCGCCACCGTCCAGCTCGCCTCGCTCGCCGCCACCCCGAACTCTCCGGAGATCAGCGGCAGCAGGGCCTGCGTGGAGTAGAGGAGTGCGAAGGTCGCGACCCCGGCGAGGAAGAGGGCGAAGCTCATCCGGCGGTAGCCGGGGCCGCCCGGGGCCATTCGGGAGTCGACGACAGGGACTGCAGGTGCGGCGCCCACGGTGGTGGACGCCCCGGTACTGGCGGGAGACATGCTTCGAAGCTACGTACGCCCCACTCATCCGTCCAATGCATGGATTCGCCATAATCGTTCCCATGGCGCATCAGTACAGTTCACAGCCTCGACTGTCACCATCCAGTGACACAGAAGACATGACGATGTTGCTCGCGCCCCGCCTCGCGTACTTCGCCGGCGTGGCCCGCACCGAGCACGTCACGCGGGCCGCCCAGGAGATGCAGGTACCGCAGTCCACGCTCTCGCGTGCCATGGTCCGCCTGGAACAGGACCTGGGCGTCGACCTGTTCGCCCGGCACGGCCGTACGGTCTCCCTCACCCCCGCCGGCCGCACCTTCCTCGCCTCGGCCGAACGCGCCCTCGCCGAGATCCGGCGCGCCGCCGACGAGGTCCGCGCCGACGCCGACCCAGCCACCGGCAAGGTCGCGTTCGGCTTCCTGCACACCATGGGTGCCGAAACGGTCCCCGGCCTCATCCACGCCTTCCGCGCCGACCATCCCGGCGTCCGCTTCAGCCTGGTCCAGAACTACGGCGAGGCCATGCTCGAACGACTCCGGACCGGCGAGCTCGACCTCTGCCTCACCTCTCCCGTCCCGGACGCCCCCGACCTGGTCGCCCGTCGCCTGGACGAACAGAAACTCCGCCTCGTCGTCCCCGCCGACCACCGCCTGGCCGCCCGCAAGCGCATCCGTCTGGCGGAGGCGGCCGACGAGATCTTCGTAACCCTGGAACCGGGCTACGGCCTGCGCCGCATCACCGACGACCTGTGCAAGGAGGCAGGCTTCAGGCCCCGCATCGCCTTCGAGGGCGAGGAGGCGGAGACACTGAGGGGTCTGGTGGCGGCGGGCCTCGGAGTCGCACTCCTGCCGCCACCCGCGGTACCTCGCCCAGGGGTCATGGAACTGACGGTCACAGCACCGCGGGCAGCACGCGAGATCGGCGTCGCCTGGATGGCCGACCGCCCGGACACGCCCCCGGTGGCCGCTTTCAAGAAGTTCCTGCTCTCAAGAAGAGGCAATCTGCTGCCAACCTGAAGGGGCACGGGGAACTGCGCGAGCAACCACACACAGCCGGCAGCCGCCGACCAGGCCCGAACCCCAACGGCGCTACCGCCGCAACGACTTACCGAACCCCGCAGCCAACGGCATCCGCAACCCCAAAGGAGGCGGAGCCGCAAACGCATCGGCGACAGGCCGGGAGAACGACCTCCCGAACAGCACCCCCATGACAAAGTCCTCGGCCAACGCGAGGACTTCATCCCGATGCTGCTGCAACCCGTGCCGATCGGAGTGCACTTCGAACCGGCACACATCCCGGTTCGCCTTCTTCGCCCGCTCCGCCAGCCGGAACGACAGCTCGGGATCGGTCCGCTCGTCGTTGGTGCCGTGGACGAACATCACCCGCCGCCCCCCGAGCTGTTTCACCGGTTCGGGTGACGCCGCCACGTCCTCCTCCGGCAGCCAAGGAGCCATGGCCAGCACGGAGTTGACGGCCTCGTGGCCCCCCGCCCGCACCGCAGCCCGCGCGCCCATGTCGATCCCGGCGAGGCACACGGGGACGTCGCCGTAGCGCCGTACGACCTCGTCGGCGGCCCACAACGCGTCGCTCACGAGGTTCGCGTCGCTGCCGTTCCACCCGCGAAAGCGGTAGCGGACGACATGCGCGGCCAGGCCCTCCTCACGCCCCGCCCGCGCCAGCCGACGCCCGAGGGTGCGCACGTAGGACGTCGCCAACAACGTCGCCGGCTTGCGATGTGAGACCTCGTCACCTCCGGGAAGCAGCAGCACCACTCCGCTCACGGCCGTCAGCTCCGGCCCGATCGCCTTGCCCAGCCGGACCCTGCGCACCGGCGTCACTTGCTGTGCCATGACAGAACAGTGTCAGAAGCACGGGTGTACGCCACCCGTCCTTGGGGTCACCGTTACGTATCGACGGATTCGTACACCCGACGGATTCGTACACCAGGGGAGAAATGCGCGACGGCGGCAGGGAAATCAGTGATGACGGAGCGATCTACGCGCGTAGGCGTTAGAGTGCGAAAATGACGAGCGAGACTGCCCCGAAGGCGAACACCCCGAGCTCGGACCAGATCCGCCGGGCGCCGAAGGTTCTGCTGCACGACCACCTCGACGGCGGGCTCCGTCCCGGCACGATCGTCGAGCTCGCCCGCGAGACGGGCTACACCCAGCTCCCCGAGACCGACCCCGACAAGCTCGGCGTGTGGTTCCACGAGGCGGCCGACTCCGGTTCCCTGGAGCGGTACCTGGAGACCTTCTCCCACACCGTCGCGGTGATGCAGACCCGCGAAGCCCTCGTCCGGGTCGCGCGCGAGTGCGCGGAGGACCTCGCCGAGGACGGGGTCGTCTACGCCGAGGTGCGGTACGCGCCCGAACAGCACCTCGAGGGCGGACTCAGCCTCGAAGAGGTCGTCGAGGCCGTCAACGAGGGCTTCCGGGAGGGCGAGCGGATCGCCCGGGAGAACGGCCACCGCATCCGCGTGGGCGCGCTGCTCACCGCCATGCGGCACGCCGCCCGTGCGCTGGAGATCGCCGAACTCGCCAACCGCTACCGCGATCTCGGTGTCGTCGGCTTCGACATCGCGGGCGCCGAGGCCGGCCATCCGCCCACCCGGCATCTCGACGCCTTCGAGTACCTCAAGCGCGAGAACAACCACTTCACCATCCACGCGGGCGAGGCCTTCGGCCTGCCGTCCATCTGGCAGGCCCTGCAGTGGTGCGGCGCCGACCGGCTGGGGCACGGGGTGCGCATCATCGACGACATCCAGGTGCAGTCCGACGGCTCCGTGAAGCTCGGCCGGCTCGCCTCGTACGTCCGGGACAAGCGCATCCCGCTGGAGCTGTGCCCCAGCTCCAACCTCCAGACGGGCGCGGCCGACTCCTACACCGCGCACCCCATCGGCCTGCTGCGGCGGCTGCACTTCCGCGCCACCGTGAACACCGACAACCGCCTGATGTCCCACACCAGCATGAGCCGGGAATTCGAGCATCTTGTCGAGGCATTCGGTTACACGCTCGATGACATGCAGTGGTTCTCCGTCAATGCGATGAAATCATCGTTCATTCCTTTCGATGAACGACTCGCGATGATCAATGACGTGATCAAGCCCGGATATGCCGAACTCAAGTCCGAATGGTTGTTCCGTCAGACCAGCCCTACCAGCGGTTCTGAGGGCGAGGAGGCCTGACCGGGAGTTCTCCGCGCACACGGAATGCGGACGCCATTCACAATCCGTCCGCATTTCGATGTTTGCGGTGGCGTGCGGGGCGTGTTTACGGTCGAGAACCGCTCACAACCCCGTAACGAATTTCGAGGACTTACCTTCATGAAGCAGTCTGCTGCCAAGACCCTCGGTGTCGCCGCTCTCGGTGCCGCCTTCGCCGCCGCCGGTGCGGGTGCCGCGAACGCCGCGCCGGTCGCCCCGGACGCCGCCGGTTCGGCGCTGGACACCGTCACCCGGACGCTCCCGGCCGAGAACCTCTCCCAGGCGGCGCCCGCCGCCGGTGCGGGTCTCGCCCAGGGCAGTGCGGGTCTCGCCCAGGGTCAGGAGGCGCTCGGCGCCGGACTGGCCGCCGCCCAGCCGGCGGCCGAGCAGGCGCTGGCTGCGGGCCCGACCGGGCTGCTCGGCGGTCTGCCGGTGGCGCAGACCCTGCCCGCCCAGGGCCTGCCCCTGAACGGTCTGCCGCTCGCCTGAGCCGCATCCCGGCATCACGCCGCTGGGGCGCACCCATGGAAACCGGGTGCGCCCCAGCGGCGTCCTGTCCACCCCTTTTGAACTGCTGCTTTGTTCGCTCCGGGGGCCATTGTCAGTGGGCTGCGGTAGCTTCCGAAGTGTTGGGCGCGATGAGGCGCACTTCGGGATACGGCCACAGGGGTGGGTGGACGATGAGCGACGGCACGGCGACTACGACAACGGACCTCGACGTCAGGCTGGAGAAACACCGCGTCGAACTGACCGGGTACTGCTACCGCATGCTCGGCTCCTCCTTCGAGGCCGAGGACGCGGTGCAGGACACGATGGTGCGCGCCTGGCGGAGTTACGACAAGTTCGAGGGGCGCTCCAGTCTCAGGTCGTGGCTGTACCGCATCGCGACGAACGTGTGCCTGGACATGCTGACGGCGGGCAACAAGCGGGCCAGGCCCATGGACCTCACGGAGTCGACCCCGCTCGCGCAGGCGGCGCTCTCGCCCCGCCCGGACAACACCTGGCTGGAGCCGATGCCGGACAACCGGGTGCTGCCCAGCACCGAGGACCCGGCGGAGGCCGCGGTCGCCAAGGAGACGGTGCGGCTCGCCTTCATGGCCGCACTGCAGCAGCTGCCGGCCAAGCAGCGCGCGGTGCTGATCCTGCGCGAGGTGCTGGCCTGGAAGGCGAGCGAGGTCGCCGAGCTGCTCGACACGACGGTCGCTTCGGTCAACAGCGCGTTGCAGCGGGCGCGCGCCACGCTCGCCGAGCAGCAGCAGCCGGGCGGCGAGGCCGCCGTCTCCGATCCGCTGGACGAGGAGCAGCAAAAGCTCCTGGAGCGGTATGTCGCGGCCTTCGAGGGCTACGACATGACGGCGCTCACGGCGCTGCTGCACGAGGACGCCATCATGACGATGCCGCCGTTCGACCTGTGGCTGACCGGCGTCAAGGACATCACGGGCTTCATGACGACGCTCGGCGCCCCCTGCGCGGGCTCGCGCCTGCTGCCGGTCCAGGTCAACGGGCTGCCGGGCTTCGCCCAGTACAAGCCGGACCCGGAGGCGGGCGGCTTCACCCCGTGGGCGGTGCAGGTGCTGGAGGTCTCAGACGGCCGGATCACCGGGTTCCACTGTTTCCTCGACACCAAGCGCTGGTTCCCGCTGTTCGGGCTCCCCCTCCATCTCGAAGCGGAGGCCCACCAGGTCGAGGAGGGCGTGTAGCGCGGGGTCGGGGTCGCGCAGCCGTATCCGGCCCCCGGCGCGCCGGGCGGCCAGCTGGAGCCGCGCCAGCAGGTCGACGGTGCCCAGTCCCGGGGGTCCGAGCCCGCCGACATCGCACACCACGACGCCCGCTCTGCCGGCCTCCAGCCGGGCCCGCACGTCGTCGCACAGCCCTGCCACCTCATCCCGGGTGACGGGGCCGGCCAGCACGAGTACAGCGGGTGTCATGGCATCCACGATCGGTAGACCGGGCGGCGACGGATAACTCATCGCGGCCGGAGGCCCCCGTCCGTCGCCCGCCGCCCGGTGTCCGTGCGCCGTGGGGTGTCCGCCTGCCGGGATCACATTGACCCGGTGCCCTCCTTCCCCGGAGGGTTGCCTGTATGCCCCACGTATCAGCACCTCCCCGAATACCCTGCGGTTTCCTTTCCGCCAAGGAGGTGCCGTGCAGGGGGTGTTGACGGGGTTCGCGGTGATCGCGGTCGTCATCGGGGTGGGCTATGCGATCGGCCGGCGCGGCTACCTCGGCGACCACGGCCGCGAGGTCCTCACCAAGCTGGCCTTCCACGTGGCGTCCCCGGCACTGCTGTTCACCACGCTCGCGCAGACCGACCTGTCGGTGATCTTCTCCAGCCGCCTCCTGGTGACCGCCCTGAGCACGGCCGCGGCGGCCGGCGTCTTCGTCGCGGTGGGTGTCGTACGGCGCTGGGGAGTGGGCCGTACGACGATCGGCGCGCTGTGCTCCAGTTACGTCAACTCCGGCAACCTCGGCATCCCGATCGCGGTGTACGTCCTGGGCGACGCCTCGCTGGTGGCTCCGGTGCTGCTGTTCCAGCTGGTCGGGGTCACCCCGATCGCCCTGACGATCCTCGACCTGTCCGGCGGGGGCGGGAAGGGCCCGCTGTGGCGCCGCCTGCTGACCCCACTGCGCAACCCGATCGCGGTCGGCTCTCTGGCGGGTGTGGCGGTGTCGGCGACGGGGCTGCGCATCCCGGCCCCCGTCCTGGACCCCCTGACCCTGATCGGCGGCATGTCGGTCCCGGCGGTCCTGCTGGCCTTCGGCATCTCCCTGTGCGGCAGCACGATGCCCGGTCGGGGGCCCGACCGGCATCCGGTCCTGCTCTCGGTCGCCCTGAAGTCCCTGGGCCAGCCCGCGGCAGCCTGGGCACTCGCGGCGGGCGTCTTCGGCCTGCGGGGCGCGCCACTGCTGGACGTGGTGGTGACGTCGGCGCTGCCCGCCGCGCAGAACCTCTATACGTATGCGTCGAGTTACGGGGTGGGCGAGCGGTTGGCGCGGGACTCGATTCTGCTGTCGACGGTGATCTCGGTGCCGGTGCTGGTGGTCGTAGCCGCACTTCTCGGCTGACCCGGGCGGGGGCCCGAAGGAGGACGAAGCACGACGGGCCGGGACCCGAAGGCCCCGGCCCGCCGCCCGCTCATGCGCCTCAGGCAATCCGCTCCAGCACCACCGGCGAAGCCGTGAAGTCCGTCCCCGCCCCCGCGATGTCGTACGAGCCCTCCACCGACTGGAGCGCGTACTCGAAGCGCTCCGGGGTGTCGGTGTGCAGCGTCAGCAGGGGCTGGCCCTCGGTGACCGTGTCGCCGGGCTTGGCATGGAGCTCGATGCCCGCGCCCGCCTGCACGGGGTCCTCCTTGCGGGCGCGTCCGGCGCCCAGGCGCCAGGCGGCCACGCCGATGTCGTAGGCGTCGAGGCGGGTCAGTACGCCGGAGGACGGGGCCTTGATGACGTGCTGCTCGCGCGCCACCGGCAGCTTCGCGTCCGGGTCGCCGCCCTGGGCCGCGATCATGCGGCGCCAGACGTCCATCGCCGAGCCGTCGGCCAGGGCCTTGGCCGGGTCTGCGTCCTTCACCCCGGCGGCGTCCAGCATCTCGCGGGCCAGGGCGATGGTCAGTTCCACGACGTCCGCCGGGCCGCCGCCCGCCAGGACCTCGACCGACTCGCGGACCTCAAGGGCGTTGCCCGCCGTGAGGCCGAGGGGCGTGGACATGTCCGTGAGGAGCGCGACCGTCTTGACGCCGTGGTCCGTGCCCAGGCCCACCATCGTGGACGCCAGCTCGCGCGCGTCCTCGATCGTCTTCATGAAGGCACCCGTGCCGACCTTCACGTCCAGGACCAGGGAGCCCGTGCCCTCCGCGATCTTCTTCGACATGATCGACGAGGCGATCAGGGGGATCGCCTCGACGGTGCCGGTGACGTCGCGCAGCGCGTACAGCTTCTTGTCCGCGGGGGCCAGGCCGTCGCCCGCCGCGCAGATCACCGCGCCGGTGCCGTCCAGCACCGACAGCATCTCCTCGTTCGAGAGGAGGGCGCGCCAGCCCGGGATCGACTCCAGCTTGTCCAGCGTGCCGCCCGTGTGGCCGAGGCCCCGGCCGGAGAGCTGGGGGACGGCCGCGCCGCAGGCCGCGACCAGGGGAGCCAGCGGCAGCGTGATCTTGTCGCCCACGCCGCCCGTCGAGTGCTTGTCGGCCGTCGGGCGCGACAGCGACGAGAAGTCCATGCGCTCGCCGGAGGCGATCATCGCCGCCGTCCAGCGGGCGATCTCGCGGCGGTTCATGCCGTTGATCAGGATCGCCATGGCGAGCGCGGACATCTGCTCGTCGGCGACCTCCCCGCGGGTGTACGCGTCGATGACCCAGTCGATCTGCTCGTCGCTGAGCTCACCGCGGTCCCGCTTGGTGCGGATGACAGAGATTGCGTCCATGGCCATGACTTTCCTTCCGGCCGAACTTTCGGAAACGGTACGGCCCCTCCGAGCGGCTCATGGGAGCAACTCGGAAGGGCCGCACGGGAGTTACTTTCTGAGGTGACCCGGCCCGAAGGCCTGCGGCAGCATCTCCGACAGCGGCAGGATGCCCGCCGGGGTCTCCAGCAGGAGCTCCGGGCCGCCGAACTCGTGGAGCAGCTGGCGGCAGCGGCCGCAGGGGACGAGGATGTCGCCCTCGCCGTCGACGCAGGTGAAGTGCGTCAGGCGGCCGCCACCGGTGTTCTGCAGCTCCGATACCAGTCCGCACTCGGCGCACAGGCCGACGCCGTACGACGCGTTCTCGACGTTGCAGCCGGTGACCGTACGGCCGTCGTCGACGAGAGCCGCGACGCCGACCGGGTAGCCGGAGTACGGGGCGTAGGCGCGGGACATGGCGTCCCGGGCCGCCGCGCGGAGCTTGTCCCAGTCGACGTCGTGGGAGGCGGCCGGGGTCACTTGCCCTGGCCCTTCTTGTACGGCAGGCCGTCCGCCTTCGGCATCCGCAGGCGTTGCGCGGACAGCGTGAGGACGACGAGCGTGACGACGTACGGCGTGGCGGAGACGACCTGGTTCGGGACCTCGTTGGTGGTGGCGTACCAGGTGTAGACCAGGGCGCCGACCACCGCGGTGATCATCGACGGGGCGTACTTCTTGCGGATCACCAGCCAGATGGCACCGATGATCAGCAGGAGCGCGCCGAGCAGCAGCAGGGCGTGCACGTTCGTGGAGCCGCCGCGCAGGTTGAGGCTGTCGGTGTAGCCGAACAGGCCGGCGCCGAGGGCGAGGCCGCCCGGCATCCAGTTACCGAAGATCATCGCGGCGAGGCCGATGTAACCGCGGCCGCTGACCTGGCCCTCCAGATAGAAGGGGTTGGCGACGATGGAGAGGAAGACGCCACCGAGGCCGGCCAGGCCGCCGGAGATGATCACGGCGATGTACTTGTACTTGTAGACGTTCACGCCGAGGGACTCGGCCGCGACCGGGTTCTCACCGCAGGAACGCAGGCGAAGACCGAAGGCGGTGCGCCACAGGATCCACCAGGTGCCGGGGATCAGAGCGATGGCGATCAGGGTCAGCCAGGAGACGTTGGTGACCAGACCGCCGAGCAGGCCGGCGATGTCGGAGATGAAGAACCAGCCCTGGTTGTTCAGGTCCCGCAGCCCGTCGGACAGGCCGGGCACCGTGAAGTGGCCGAGGGAGTCGACCGCCGGGGACTGCTTGGCGGAGCCGCCCGCGTGGCCCTCGAAGGCGAGGGGCGCGAGGTAGCGGGTGATGCCGAGGGCGAGGATGTTGATCGCCACACCGGAGACGATGTGGTTGACCCGGAAGGTGACGGTGGCGATGGCGTGCAGGATGCCGCCGATGCAGCCGCCGATGATGCCGACGACGACACCGGTCCACGGGCCCCACTGGAAGCCGGCCCAGGCGCCGAACCAGGTGCCGAGGATCATCATGCCCTCGAGGCCGATGTTGACGACGCCCGCCCGCTCGGCCCACAGACCACCCAGACCGGCGAGGCCGATCGGCACGGCGAGCTGGAGCGCGGTGGACATCTGGCTGACGTTGGTGATGCCGTCGGCGCCGGTGATGAGGCGGACGATCGAGGTCAGCGCAAGGGCTCCGGCGATGGCCAGGAGCAGGACGGGCCACGAGAGGCGGCGGCCGGTCGGTGCCGCGGGCTGCAGCGTGGGCTGGTTGACGTCGGTCGCCGAGGTCGGGGCGGTCATCGGCCAGCCACCTCCTTCGTGGTGTTGTTGTCGGCGCCGAGGACGTGACCGGCGGCGAGTTCGGCGCCGACCTGGCGCTGCTGGCGGCGCAGGCCCCACTCACGGACGGCCTCGTAGGAGACGACGACCGAGAGCACGATCAGGCCCTGCATGATGACCGCGATCTCCTTGTCGTAGCCGTGGAAGTCGAGTTCTGGCGACGCCTTGTCGAGCCAGGCCCACAGCAGGGCGGCGAACGCGATGCCGACGGGGCTGTTACGGCCGAGCAGGGCGATGCCGATGCCGAGGAAGCCGATGCCGGTGGGGAAGTTCAGGCTGTAGGTGTGGCTGTCGCCGAGCAGGATCGGCAGGCCGGCGAGGCCCGCGAGACCGCCGGAGAGCAGCATGGCGGTGAGCACCATGCGCTTGGGGTCGACACCACTGGCCGCGGCGGCGGTCTGCGAGGCGCCGGAGGCGCGCAGGTCGAAACCGAAGCGGGTGCGGTTGAGGACGACCCAGTAGGCGATGCCGAGCAGGATGGCGAGGAAGACCAGGCCGTAGATCTCGCCGGCGTCGCCCATGTTGATGCCGGGGACCCAGCCGGACTCGTGCATCTCGCCGGTGGTGTTGTTGTTGCCCACCTTCACGCCGAAGACGTTCGGCAGCCACAGGTAGGCGATGACCGACGTGGCGATCGCGTTGAGCATGATCGTCGCGACGACCTCGCTGACACCGCGGGTGACCTTGAGGACACCGGCGATTCCGGACCAGAAGGCGCCGGTGCAGACGGCGGTGAGGAGCAGCAGCGGGATCTGCAGGGCGGCCGGCAGGTTCGCGTGGGCGCCTACGACCGCGGCCATCATGGCGGCGAGCTGGTACTGGCCGTCGACGCCGATGTTGAACAGGTTCATGCGGAAGCCGATGGCCACCGCGAGGGCCGCGATGTAGTACATCGAGGCCTGGTTGATGATCAGGACCTGGATGTCCGAGAAGCCGAGCTGCTCGAACATCAGGGTGTACGGCTCGACCGGGCTCTTGCCTGAGGCGACCAGCACGATCGCGCTGAGCACGAAGGCCACGGCGAGCGCGATGACCGGGCCGGCCACCGCGAGGAGCACGCGCTCCTTGTCGAACTTCTTCATCAGCGGGCCTCGTCTTCGCCGGACTCGGGAGACTTGCGGATCTCGGGGGTGTCTGCCGGGGTCTCGGGGGTCTCGTCGTGTTCCAGGTGACCGGTCGCGGCGCCGGTCATCGCCGAACCGAGCTCCTCCGGGGTGATGGTGGCCGGGTCGGCGTCGGCGACCAGCTTGCCGTTGTAGATCACGCGGAGGGTGTCGGACAGGCCGATGAGCTCGTCCAGGTCGGCGGAGATCAGCAGTACGGCCAGGCCCTCGCGGCGGGCCTCGCGGATGTGGTCCCAGATCGCGGCCTGCGCACCGACGTCCACACCACGGGTGGGGTGCGCGGCGATCAGGAAGCGCGGCTTGTGGCTCATCTCGCGGCCGACGATCAGCTTCTGCTGGTTGCCGCCGGACAGGGACGCGGCGGTGACGTCGATGCCGGGGGTACGGACGTCGTACTCCGTCACGATCCGCCTGGTGTCCTCCTGGGCCGCCTTCGGGTCCAGCCAGACGCCCTTGGCGAGGGGCTTCTCGGTGACGTGGCCGAGGATGCGGTTCTCCCAGAGGGGGGCCTCCAGGAGCAGACCATGGCGGTGGCGGTCCTCGGGGATGTACCCGATGCCCTGCTCGCGGCGCTTGCGGGTGGCCCAGCCGGTGATCTCCTCGTCGATGAGGGTGATCGTGCCGGAGTCGGCGCCCTTGAGGCCGATGAGCGCGTCGACCAGCTCGGTCTGGCCGTTGCCCTCGACGCCGGCGATGCCCAGGACCTCGCCCGCGTGGATGGTGAAGGTGATGTCGTCCAGCAGGGCCTTGCCGCCCGCCGTCTCCAGGCGCAGCTTGTCGACGGTGATGACCGGGCGGTCGGTGACCGTGGACTCGGCGGTCTCCGGCGTCGGCAGCTCGCTGCCGACCATCATCTCGGCCAGCTGCTTCGGAGTGGTCTCGGCGGGCACGGCAGTACCGACCGTCGTGCCGCGGCGGATGACGGTGATCTCGTCGGCGACGGAGAGGACCTCGCCGAGCTTGTGGGAGATGAAGATGACCGACAGGCCCTCGGACTTCAGCTCGCGCAGGTTGTCGAAGAGCGCGTCGACCTCCTGCGGCACCAGGACGGCCGTGGGCTCGTCGAGGATCAGCGTGGTGGCGCCGCGGTAGAGGACCTTGAGGATCTCCACGCGCTGGCGGGCGGCGACACCGAGCTCCTCGACGAGGCGGTCGGGCTCCACGCCGAGGCCGTAGCGCTCGGAGATCTCCTTGATCTTGCGGCGGGCCTTGGCGCCGATGCCGTGGAGCTTCTCGCTGCCCAGCACGACGTTCTCGAGGACGGTGAGGTTGTCGGCGAGCATGAAGTGCTGGTGCACCATGCCGATGCCGCGGACGATGGCGTCGGCCGGCGACGAGAAGGTGACCTGCCGGCCGTCGATGGCGATGGTGCCCTCGTCCGGCTTCTGCATGCCGTACAGGATCTTCATCAGCGTCGACTTGCCGGCGCCGTTCTCGCCGACGAGGGCGTGGACGGTGCCCTTGCGGACGGTGAGGTGGATGTCGTGGTTGGCCACGACGCCCGGGAAACGCTTGGTGATCCCGGCGAGCTCGACGGCGGTCACCTGACCGTTGACCGCCGCTCCGGCCGGAGGGCTGCTGGACGCGTTGATGGCGCACTCTCCTGGGGACGGGGGTCGTCTACGCGCGTAGCGCCCCTATGGCCTGAAAGGGGCCGACGCACCGCGAACAACGGGGTACGGGGAAAGCCCTTGGAAAGCCTCCCCGTACCCCGTTGAGCGGACGTAACCCCGGGGTTACCGCTGCTCAGGGTGTTGCTGCAATCAGCTGGACTTGACCTTGATCTCGCCGCTGATGATCTTCTCCTTGGCCGTCTTGATGGCGTCCTGCAGCTCGGTGTTGTCCGCGAACTTCGGGTTGGAGTTCGACAGGCTCACCTCGCCGGTCTTCAGATCGCCACGAACGATACCGGTCTCGGGCTTGCCGTCCTCGACCGACTTCGCCAGGTTGTGCACCGCCTTGGCGACGTCCTTCATCGCCGAGGTCAGGATCGAGTCCTTGTACTTGGCGAGGGCTTCCTGCTTGTACTGGTCGGAGTCGACACCGATCGCCCACACCTTGTTGGCGGCGGCGGCCTCGATGACGCCCTGACCGGACAGACCGGCGGCCGCGTAGACGACGTCGGCCTTCTTCTCGATCTGGCCCTCGGCGGCCGACTTGCCCTTGTCGGGGCTGGAGAAGCCACCCTCCTCCGCGGTCTGCGTGAGGTACTGGGTCAGGACCTTGGCCTGCGGGTTGGTGTCCTTGACGCCCTGCTCGAAGCCGGCCTGGAACTTGTGGATGAGCGGGATGTCCACACCGCCCACGAAGCCGACCGTGTTCGTCTTGGTGCTCTTGGCCGCGGCGACGCCCGCCAGGTACGAAGCCTCCTCCTCGGAGAAGACCAGGTCGGCGACGTTCTTCGACTCGACGGTGGAGTCGTCCACGATGCCGAAGGTGGTGTCGGGGAACTTCTCCGCGGCGCCCTTGACGGCGGCCGCGTAGGCGTAGCCGACACCGATGACCGGGTTGTAGCCCTGCCTGGCCAGCGACGCCAGTCGCTGCTCCTTGTCGGCGTTCGTCTCACCCTCGGTGGGCTCGATGTCGGCCGTGTCATAGCCGAATTCCTTCTTCGCCTGCTCCAGGCCCGCGTACGCGGCGTCGTTGAAGGACTGGTCGCCCTTGCCGCCGACGTCGTACGCGATGGCGAGGCCCTTGTCGCCGCCCTTCGACTCCGACGAGGCCTCGGTGGAGGTGCCGCCGCAGGCGGAGAGCGCGAGGGCCAGGGAGGCGGTCGCTGCGCCTGCGACCGTGATCCGGGAAATCCGGCGCATGTGTGGGTGCTCCTTAGTACAAGCGCCGGACGGTACAGCTCGGTACAGCAGTCACAGCAACGGCGCTGGCTTTCGCCGCAGATTAACGCGCGTAGACCAACCTGAAAACCCCTTCTGTCCACCTTGTTATGCGCCCGTGGCCAAGTCCACGCGCGACCTTGACCCGGGGCTTGCCGATCGCAAAGCGGGAGCGGAGGTGGAGGAGGCCGGGAACAGCGAAGCGGGCGGACATCCTCGGATGCCCGCCCGCTTCCAGCCGTACCACCTGGTGTGGCCCACTACGGCCTGGTACGACCTCGTACGACGACTGTGACTACTCGGTCTTGACCTTGATCGAGCCGTCGATGATGCCTTCCTTGGCCTTCGCCACGGCGTCCGTGAGGCCCGGGATCTTCGCGAACTCCGGGTTGGACTCGGACAGGCCGACACCGTTGACCTTCAGGTCGAAGGTCTGGGTGCCAGTCAGCGGCTTGCCGTCCTCGACGGACTTGGCCAGGGCGTAGACCGCGCCACCGACGTCCTTGAGGGCGGAGGTCAGGATGTAGCCCTTGTACGCCGACAGAGCGGCCTGCTCGTACTGGTCGGAGTCGACGCCGATCGCCCAGACCTTGGCCTTCGCGGCGGCCTCGATGACGCCCTGACCGGACAGACCCGCCGCCTGGTAGAGGACGTCGGCGTTCTTCTCGATCTGGCCCTCGGCGGCTGCCTTGCCCTTGTCGGGGCTGGAGAAGCCGCCCTCCTCCGCGGTCTGCGTCAGGTACTGCGACAGGACCTTGACCTTGCCGCCGCTGGCGTCCTGGACGCCCTGCTTGTAGCCGGCCTCGAACTTGTGGATCAGCGGGATGTCCACACCGCCGATGAAGCCGACCGTGTTGCTCTTGGTGGCCTTGGCGGCAGCGACGCCCGCCAGGTAGGAGGCCTGCTCCTCGGCGAACACGAGTGAGGCGACATTGTCGCCCTCGACCACCGAGTCGACGATGCCGAAGGTGGTGTCCGGGTACTTCTTGGCCACGGCCTCCATCGCGGGGCCGTAGGCGAAGCCGACGCCGATCACCGGGTTGTAGCCCTGCTTGGCGAGGGACGCCAGCCGCTGCTCCTTGTCGGCATTCGTCTCACCCTCGGTGGGCTCGATGTCGGCCGTCTTGTACTTGAACTCCTTCTGAGCCTTCTGCAGACCGGCGTACGCGGCGTCGTTGAAGGACTGGTCGCCCTTGCCGCCGATGTCGTACGCGATGGCGAGGCCCTTGGTCTCGCCGCCGCCGTCGCTGCCGCTGTCGCTGCTGGTACCACCGCACGCCGTGGCAGCGAGCGCGATCGACGCGACCCCCACCGCGACACGGGTCAGTTTGGATGTCCGACGCATCGTGAAGTCCCCATTCTCCAAGCCCCGCAGTGGGTGCTGAGTTCGGCGCACATTAACGCGCGTAGACACTCCTGGGAACGGGGTTTCGCCCGGCCGTTATCCATTCGTGCCGATGGCCGGTTACGTCCTTGTGAACCACCTGATCGAAAGGCACGTATGGGGCGACAGCACCGGTGGTGCCTTAGCCACGATGGCGCTCAGGACCGCCCGCCATGGGGCAAGACTCCCCCCGCTCGGCGCGGCCCGCAAGCGGAGCGGAGCGTAGGGTGCAACGCCGTGCACGGCCGCGCCACAACGGGGCGCGGGACGGTGTTCGACATGCGGGTCCGACACGCGGGGCCATCAGCCACGACGGGCCCGCAGCCGCCATCGGGCTGCAAGCCCCTACGGCGACCGACCCCCGCTCGACCCACTGCGTCGAGCGCGGCGGGTCGGGCAAAGCGCCGAGCACGGCCATGCCGCAAAGGGGCACGGGGCTGTGTTCGACGTGCGGATCCGCCACGCGGGCGCGACCAGCCACGACAGCCCCCGCAGCCGCCATCCAGCTGCAAGCCCCTACGACGACTGGCCCCCGCTTGACCGACGGCGTCGAACGCAGCGGGTCGTGACCAACGCCGTGCACGCCACCCCGCGAAGGGTTACGGCGACTGGGTCACGCCTAACCCGCGGCGTCGAGCAGTGCTGCCGCCGTGAACAGCTCCACGCCCACCTTGATGGCGGACTCGTCCACGTCGAAGTCGCCTTGGTGCAGGTCGCGCCCGATCCGGTCACCGGGCACACGGACTCCCAGTCGGGCCATGGCGCCGGGCACGTGCTCCAGGTACCAGGAGAAGTCCTCCCCGCCGAGGCTCTGCTCGGTGCTCTCGACGGAGTCGGCGCCACGGCGGGCGGTCATGGCGGCGCGCAGCAGCTCGGTCGAGTCCTCGTCGTTGACGACGGGCGGGACGCCGCGGACGTAGTTGATCTCCGACTTGGCGCGGTGCAGATTGGCGACCTCGTCGATGGCGGCGACGACGAGATCGGGCGCCTGCCGCCAAGTGTCGAGATCCAGGCAGCGCACGGTGCCGGAGAGCTCGGCATGCTGCGGGATGACGTTGGGCGCATGGCCGGACTCGATCCGGCCCCAGGTCACGGACAGGCCGCTGCGGGCGTCGGTGCGCCGGGAGACGACAGCGGGCACGTCGGTGACCACCCGGGCGGCGGCGGTGACGAGGTCGGTCGTCAGATGGGGGCGGGCCGTGTGCCCGCCGGGCCCGTCCAGGGCGATTTCCAGCCGGTCGCAGGCGGAGGTGATGGGGCCCACCCGCAGGCCGAGCTTCCCGGCGTCCACCTTGGGGTCGCAGTGCAGGGCGAGGAACCGGCCGACCCCTTCGAGCACCCCGTACTTGATGGCGTCGAGGGCGCCGCCGGGGAGGACCTCCTCGGCGGGCTGGAAGAGGAGGCGGACGGGGCGGGGCAGCTGCCCGCGCCGGTGCAGCTCGGCCAGGACCAGGCCGGTGCCAAGCACCACGGTGGTGTGCACGTCGTGCCCGCAGGCGTGCGCCCGGTCCGGCACGGTCGAGCGATACGAGCACTCACTCTTCGTGTCCGGGATGGGCAGGCCGTCGATGTCGGCGCGCAGGGCGAGCATGGGGCGCTCGCCGTCCCACTCCCCGATGTCACAGACGAGCCCGGTTCCGGAGTCGAGTACGCGGGGCCTCAGGCCGGCCTTCTCCAGGCGGCCCTTGATCGCGGCGGTCGTACGGAACTCCTGGTTGCCGAGCTCCGGGTGCATGTGCAAGTCGCGCCGGAACTCGATGAGTTCGGCACGGAGCGCCTCCGGCAAGGTGCCGGGGAGAACGGCTTCCCCTGGGTGATCGGCCTCGGACTCTGGGGACATCTGTTGGTTCACCCTCTGAAGGGTAGGACGCCGAGGTGGCCAACTGACCCTCGATCAACAAAAGTTCAACCCGTTTGGGGAAGAAAATCTGGCCGCCCGACGCGTAGGGATCGGATTGGGTGGGTAAACTCGCCCAACTCCGTCGAGTCGATCATGAAATCGACGGAGAGTGAGGATCTCACCCTCCTCCACGGATACCACGTTCAGCCGCGTCCCGTCGGTTCTGTTCATCTGTCGGAGCCCGCGTCCTGAGATGTGCCGGCTCCGGGGCGGTGTCGCCGTCGCGGACCGGAGGCGATTTGGGCCTGATGTTCCGGACGCGGGTGGGCGCGCCGGGCCCTGGCGGGCATGCCGAACGCGGCGAGGAAGCCGGCGATCGCCATGTTCGACCCCGGTGAGGCGCGCCTCGGTCATGCGGGACCGGATGTCGGCCACCATGACGTCGTACGCCAGCCACACCTTGGCAGAGCAGGGCGAGGAGCGTCAGCGGTCCGTCATCGCGCGCCACACAGGCGCCAAATAATCGGAGAGTCCGGACTCGTCCCGGCGCGCCAGTTCGACAAGGTCAAGATTCCGGAGGGCGCCCTCTCCGGCAGTCATGATTTCCCGCACCTCATCGGCCATCGGCAGTTGCTCCGGTGAGAACGACAGATCCGCTGGGCCCACCACTTCCGCCGACGCGCGAAGGAAGTGGTGGAACAGCGCGGCCAACGCGACATCCCTGACTTCGAGCTGCACCGCATCCCGAAGCCTGGCGACCTCCTGCGCTGTGACCATGATGTCGCGGGCATCGGCCGTCATGTGTCTCATTGCGCCCCCAGCGTGGTTGGTGCACGCGTGTCGTGGTCAGTGCACGCGATGCAGATGAACGAAATGAGATCAAAGAGGGAACGGGAAAGCCGGGGCTAGGGTGTGCGCCGTGAGCGCCGACGAGCCCCAGATACCGCAGATCCCGGTGAGCCCCCAGTCCCCCGAGAACTCCCAGTACGCCGACTTCATCGAGGCCACCCGGGCCTCGTACGACGCGATAGCCCTCGCCTACACGGACCGCTTCCCCGACTGGCCGGCCGACAGCCACCCACTCGACCGCTCCCTGATCACCGCCTTCGCCGAACTGGCCCGCGAGCGCATCCCGGCCCCCG
This sequence comes from Streptomyces sp. R11, assembly GCF_041051905.1. NCBI lineage: Bacteria > Bacillati > Actinomycetota > Actinomycetes > Kitasatosporales > Streptomycetaceae > Streptomyces > Streptomyces sp. R11. The sequence continues at coordinate 5,703,604 of NZ_CP163432.1, read as the reverse complement.
TCGCCGACCTCGGCAGCGGCCCCGGCTCCGTCACCGCCCACCTCAACGCCCTCGGCCTCCCGGTCTTCGGCGTCGACATCTCGCCCCGCATGGTCGCCCTGGCCCGCCGCGCGCACCCCGAACTACGGTTCCATGTGGGCTCGATGACCTCCCTCGACCTCCCGGACGAGACGCTGGGCGGGATCATCGCGCTGTACTCGGTCATCCACATCCCGACCGAGCATCTCGCAGCCACGTTCGCCGAGTTCCACCGCGTTCTGGTCCCCGGCGGGCACGTGCTCCTCGGGTTCCAGTCCGGCGGCCCCGACGGGGACGAGGAGCACCTCCACCTCGCGGAGCGCTTCGGCCACGAGATCTCGCTCGACTACTACTGGCGCACCCCGGAGGCGGTCGCCGCCCACCTGGCCAAGGCGCACCTGCCGACCCAGGCCCGCGTGCTGCGCGAGCCGGTCGACCAGGAGACGCGCCCCCGCGCGTTCGTCCTGGCCCGCAAGCAGTCGTGACCTACCTGGCCAGTTCGCACCACACGTATTTGCCCCGGTTGCCGTGCCGGGACAGCGGCTGACATCCCCACAGGTCGGAGCAGGCCCGGACGAGGGCGAGGCCGCGCCCGTCCTCCAGCTCGGCCGGGTCATCCAACGGCCCTGGCGGTTCGGGCGGCTCGGGATCGGCGTCCCGGGCCCCGATCCGCAGCACACCCGCTGCCCGCGCACCCGCAGGGCGGCGGGGCCCTTCGTGTGGCGTACGGCGTTGGAGACCAGCTCCGTGGCGAGCAGTTCGGCGACGTCGACGAGGTTGATCAGGCCGTGCATGGTGAGGATCAGGCGGAGGGTGCGGCGGGACACCGTGACGGCTCGGACGTCGTTCGGGATGTAGAGGGAGTACTCCCAGGGCTCGGACTCGGGCTCGGTTTCGGGCATGCGGCAGCTCCGGTTCGGTGGTGCGGGGGTGCGGTCGGCGGGCGGTGGCAGTGCCGCAGCCGTCTTGGCAGGACGGAGTGGTGCGCTTCCGGGGGTCCCGGGGTTCCGCAGGGTGTGCGTCGCGTCACCGACGGTAGACCTGGATTTACAGGTCCAGCAAGCCAATCGCGTAACCTGGCCCCCGAACGAGTCGTGTATGCAGGCGTGTTACACCGGGGTGAGCTGAAAATGGCGGGGTTGAGGCGCGAGCAGACAGCACGTCAGGTGCGCTTGGGCGTCGAACTGCGCAGGCTTCGTGACGCGGCAGGCCTCACGGGCCGCGAGGCGGCTGCCCTGCTCGGGGTGAGCTCCACGCAGATCAATCAGATCGAGTCGGCTCTCAGCGGCGTGAGCGAGAAGCGCCTGCGTCGACTGGCCTCCAACTACTCCTGCACAGATGCGGAGTTGATCGATGCCCTCGCAGCGATGGCAACGGATCGGACGCGCGGCTGGTGGGAGGAATACCGAGGCCTTCTGCCCACGCCCTTCTTGGACATCTCAGAGTTGGAGCACCACGCCACCCACCGCGACGACGTGGAGTTCTTGCTCATCCCCGGCTTGCTTCAGACCGAGGCTTACGCACACGCCGCCTTCTCCTCCCGAGTCCCCGAACTCTCGGGCGAGGACCTGGAACTGCGCGTCCGGCACCGGATGCAACGCAGGGTGGTCCTCGAAGGTCCCGCCCCGATCCCGTACAAGGCAATCATCCATGAGGCAGCACTGCGCGTCCGGGTCGGCGACCGCGCCATCGCCCGAGACCAGCTGAGCCGCGTCCTGGAACTCTCGGAAGCCGGTCACATCACAGTACGTGTCGTCCCCTTCGACCTCGATGGCTTCGGCGGGGCATGGGGCACCATGATGCTGGCCGGCGGCACAGTCCCCAGGCTGGACACGGCCGTGCGAGACGCACCGCACGGCACGGCGTTCATCGACTCCGAAGCTCAGCTCAGCGTCTTTCGAACAGTCTTCCGTAGGGTAGAAGCGGTATCGCTCGACCCCATGAGGTCGCGCGACTTCATCCACGACCTGGCCAAGGAACTGTGAGGCACACCGTGACCACCCCTGACACCTGGCGCAAGTCGTCCTACTCCGGCGGCGGCGACGGCAACAACTGTGTGGAGATCGCCGCCTCCCCCACCCACATAGCCATCCGCGACTCAAAGGCCCCGGCGTACGGAATCCTCACGGTCCCGGCCGAAGCCTTCACCCCCTTCATCGAAGCCCTGAAGGCCCCTTCAACCCCCTGATCACACAGCCGTAACCGCCGACAACCGGTGCACATCCCGCGCCGTCCCCGTAACCCCCGACAAAAACCCCTGCGCCCGCGGCGACGCGTTCTCCGTCAGCCAGGCCGGGTCGATGTCGCACACCGCCACCCGGACCTCGGTCCCCGACAGCGCCAGCGGCAGGGTGTGGACGACCGTCGACGGGAAGCTCAGGATCGTACGGCCGATTGGCCCGCGCCGAGCGATCAGCTCCAGCGGCAAATCGGGCCGCACGACCTCCAACCCCGTCTCCACCGCCAGCCGGTGCAGCTTCTCCGCGCTCTCGCGGCGGTGGGCGAAGTAACGCGTGGCGCCGTGCGCCTTGGCCAGGGAGCGGACGGCTTCGAGGTAGCGGTCGCCGTCGACCACGCCCGTTTCGACCAGCGACGTGCCCACCATGTCCGCGCCCTTGGTGATGCGCGGCGGGCCGAAGCGGTCGCGGGTCCACGCGAAGGTGTTGGCGGTGACCGTCACGCCGGCCGGTGTCTCCTCCATCGGCATCGACGAGAAGATCTCGACAGTCCGGCGCTCGCTCGGCGTCAGACGCTTGCGGGCCGCGGAGGACACCGGCGCGAAGACCAGGTCGCGGGGGCCGGGGCGGCCGCCCTTGCGGTGCCAGCGGACCAGGCGCTCGCCGCGGGCGAGTTGGACGACGAACTCCATGGTCGCCGTGCCGTCGTCGACGACGACGATGTCACGGGCCTTGGTGATGGTCAGCAGGAGTTGTACGTAACGGGAGAAGGGGTCGCCCAGGACGATCCGGTCGGCGCGGCGGAGCAGGCCCGCCAGGCCGCCGATCGTCTGGAAGGGGGCCGCGGGGCCGCCGCGCGCCTCCTCCCAGCGGACGGCGTGCCCGTCCTCGCGTGCCAGTTCGGCCATCCGGCGCAGCTGGCCGCGGGTCATGGGGTCGATCGGGGACAGGACGACGAGGGTGAGTCCCGTGCCGACGGCGTGCCGGCGGGCGTGCGCCCACTCCAGCACATTTAGGAGCTGTACCGGGCTCTCGACGAAGGCGAGAGTGTGGGGGCCGGTGTTCCCGGCGCGGGGGCTCATCGACGTACGACCGTCCCGTCGTAAGGCGCTCATGCGGCGCTCGTATTCAGCTCGTGCAGCTCGCGCTGCTCGTGTTCGGGGAGCTCGAAGGGCGCCGAGCCCGAGCGCCCCCTGCTCGGGGCACTCGGACATCGGCGCACGTTCGAACTCTGGGCGTTTCGGGTCAGACCGAAACCGGCTCGCCCGCCGCCGCGGCGATCTCCGCCTCGGCGACCACACCGGCGACGCGGCGCAGCTTCTTCATCGGGCCGAGCTCGGAGTCGTAGACCTTCTTGACGCCGTCACCGAGGGAGGCCTCGATGGTGCGGATGTCGCGGACGAGGCGCGTCAGGCCCTGCGGCTCGACCGAGGCTGCCTGGTCCGAACCCCACATCGCGCGGTCCAGGGTGATGTGACGCTCGACGAAGACGGCGCCGAGGGCGACCGCGGCCAGCGTGGTCTGCAGGCCCGTCTCGTGGCCGGAGTAGCCGATCGGGACGTTCGGGAACTCCTTCTCCAGCGTGTTGATCACACGGAGGTTGAGCTCCTCGGCCTTCGCCGGGTACGTCGAGGTGGCGTGGCACATGACGATGTTGTCGGAGCCGAGGACCTCGACCGCGTGGCGGATCTGCTTCGGCGTCGACATGCCGGTGGAGAGGATGACGGCGCGGCCGGTGGCGCGCAGCGCCTTCAGCAGCTCGTCGTCCGTGAGGGACGCGGACGCGACCTTGTGGGCCGGGATGTCGAACTTCTCCAGGAAGGCGACGGCCTCGGTGTCCCACGGGGAGGCGAACCAGTCGATGTTCTTGGACTTGCAGTACTCGTCGATCTGGCGGTACTCGTCCTCACCGAACTCCACCCGGTGGCGGTAGTCGATGTAGGTCATCCGGCCCCAGGGGGTGTCGCGCTCGATGTCCCACTGGTCGCGCGGGGTGCAGATCTCCGGCGTGCGCTTCTGGAACTTCACGGCGTCACAGCCGGCCTCGGCGGCCACGTCGATGAGCTTGAAGGCGTTCTCCAGCTCACCGTTGTGGTTGATGCCGATCTCGCCGCAGATGTAGACGGGCTTACCCGGGCCGACTTCACGCGAACCGAAGTTGCGCAGGCGGGAGTAGGTGCTCATGGCAGAGATGTCCTTACTTGGTGAGGGAGTCGAGAGAGGGGCCGAGGATCCAGCTGGCGATCTCTCGGATTGCGCCGTCGCCACCGGGGGTGGTGGTGACCGCGCGTGCGGCGCCGCGCACGACGTCGTGGGCGCTCGCGACCGCCACGGGCCAGCCCACGAGGGCGAAGCACGGGAGGTCGTTGACGTCGTTGCCGACGTAGAGCACGCGCTCAGGCGCGATGCCCTGCTCCTCGCACCACTGCTTGAGTGCGAGGTCCTTCCGGTCGATGCCGTGCAGCACGGGAATCTGCAGCTTCCGTGCGCGGGCGGCGACGACCGGGTTCTGCTCCGTGGAGAGGATGAGCATCCTGAGCCCGCTCTTGCGCAGGGCTCCGATGCCGAGGCCGTCTCCGCGGTGCACGGAGACGAACTCCTTTCCATCGGCATCGATCAGCACCCGGTCATCGGTCTGGGTGCCGTCGAAGTCCAGTACGACCGCGTCGATGTCGTCGGCGGTCGGGAGGGCGCCGGGCCGGTCCGCGTCGAACAGCGGGGCCAGCGCGCGGGCGCGGGCCAGGTCGTGGGGATCGTCGATCTCCAGGACCCGGGCGGGGTCGGTGCGCACGAGTTCCGTGCGGCCGAAGAAGCGGTGCTTGTGCTCGCGGAAGCCCGCGGCGTCCATCGCGTAGGCGGCGCCGGTCTCCAGGAAGTCCTGGGGGCGGTCCTGGCGGCGCGGGCGGAAGGACTTGTCGTGGTTGACGCCGTAGCCGCCGCCGCTGGTGGTGCGGGTGGTGACCGTGTCGGTGCCGCCCTCGGCGGCCTCGCGCTCGGCGCGCAGGGCGGTCGGCTCGTCGTCGCCGTGGCGCCACACGAAGCCGTGGAAGGGCGCGACGGTCAGGGCCGTGTCGGCGCCGTTGGCGACGATCGCCTTGACGACGCCGTCGAGGTCCTCGCGGATGATGAACGGGCTGGTGCACTGCACGAGCAGGACCACGTCCACCGGCGAGCCGTGCAGCGTCTCGTGGGCGTCCATGGCGTGCAGGACGGCGGCCTCGGAGCTGGCGGTGTCGCCGGCGATGGCGGCGGGGCGCAGCACGACCTCGGCGCCGGCCTGGCGGGCGGCGGCCGCGATGCCCTGGTCGTCGGTGGAGACGACGACGTCCGTGACGAGCCGCGAGGCCCGGCACTCACGTACGGCACGCGACACCAGCGGTACGCCGCCGACGGGCATGAGGTTCTTCGCGGGCACGCCCTTGGAGCCGCCGCGCGCGGGGATCACGGCGAGCACCCTGGGCACCGAGGTGCCTTGACCTGCTTCCGGGTTGGACATGGGCTCCACTCCTTGGGCTCCTTGCAAAGGCTTCGGGGCGCGTCCCGGCGCCCCGGTCGGGTCGCTCACAGCTCCCCCATCCGCCGGATGACGGGGGCCACGCGCTGCACGCCGTGCCGGTAGGCGCCGCGCGCCGCCCGGCGCACGATCTGCCGGACGGGGCCGGGCTCCCTGTCGTGGGCGGGGGCGCCGGGCAGCGGGCTGCCGTCCGGGCCGAGGTGGTGGCGGGCGAGGATGCCGGGCAGATAGCCGGGCGCGGTGGCCGGCGTGTAGTACGGCGTGAGGGCGGGCAGTCCGCCCGGACGCTCCAGCAGCTTGTCGATGCGCTCGCGGGCCGCGTCGAAGGCGGTGGCGTACGAGCCGTCGGCGCACACGCCCTGCCGGGACACCCACTCCTCGTCGGGCGTCGGGCTGTGCCCGTCGTCCAGCTGGTCCCAGGAGGCGAGGCAGCCGGAGCCCACGAAGTGGTGGTTGCCGAGCACCTCGCGCACGCCGAGGTCGCTGAGGACGACGGTGGGGATACGGCGGTGCAGCGACTCCAGCGCTGCCGTGGAGCTGATCGTGACCAGCAGGTCGGTGCGGTCGAGGACCTCGCCCATGTTCCCGTACACCAGTTTGAAGTTGGCCGGCGGGTCGAGCCGCTGGATCAGCTTCTGGTACGGCAACTCCTCGATGTGCGTGGTGTGTTCGCCCGGCTTGGAGCGCAGCTTGAGCAGCACCTCGCGCTCGGGGTGCCTGCGGGCGTGCTGGATGAGCCGGTTCAGCAGGTACGTGCGGTCCTTGCGGCTGTCCGGCACGGAGGGCTGGGCGGCGAAGACGACGGTGTACGGGTCGTGCTCGCCGGGGTAGGGCGCGCCGCCGAGGAACGGCAGGGCGACCTCGGTCACCGCCGAGGAGTCGGCGCCGACCCCGTCGTACACCGCGCGGAACCGCTCGGCGTCCTGGCGGGAGTTGGCGAGGACGAGGTCCGCGCCGTGCCGCAGCAGCAGGCCGTCGGCGAGCTTCTCGTAGACGACACCGACGTAGCCGGTGACGACCACGGGCCGCTGGGGCTGCCCTTCCCAGACCCGCTTGAGGCCGTGCAGCATGGCCTGCACGCCCCCGCCGACGAGGGCGAGGACCAGGACGTCGTACGACTCCTGCGCCATGGTGCGCAGGAACTCCACGGCGCTCACCTCACGGAGGGAGTCGGCGTGGACGCCCACCTCCTGGAGCTGGCGGGCGGTGGGGGTGGCCCGGCCACGCAGGAGGAATCCGTCCAGACGGATGTCCGAATCCTCCGGGGAGATACGGTTCGCGGTGAGCGCGCCCCATTTCCACCGGGTATCGGAATCCGCGAGGACGGCAACTCGTCGGGTCTTCGTCGCACTTGCTGGCACATCGAAGACGCTAGGAAGCCTTTTCGAGGTTCTGCCCAACCAGAATGCAACAGACGGTTAACAGCACATCGACGAACGGCGAATCGAGCCGGGAACGGGCTGTAAAAAAGCCCGGTTCACGGCTTCGCCACACGTCGTTCACCTCGATTCAAGGCGATCGTCAAGACGAATGACGGGCTTCGTCCTAACGTCCATTGCGTGGTCAAGCTCTCCGTCATCGTGCCGTTCTACAACGTGCAGCAATACGCGCCCGACACCCTGAGGAGCCTGCGTGCGAACGCACGTGAGGACTTCGAATTCATTCTCGTCGACGACTGCTCGCGCGACGGGACGCCAGAGATCCTCGCGCGCGCGGAACGCGAGTTGCCAGGCGCCGTACATGTCAGACACGAGAAGAACGGGGGACTGGCGACCGCGCGCAACACCGGCATCGACCGCGCGCGCGGCGAGTACCTGACGTTCCTGGACGGCGACGACTGGCTCGCCCCCGGCTACTACCCCCGACTGGTCGCCGCGATCGAGGAGTTGGGCTGCGACTTCCTGCGCACCGACCACGTCCAGTGCACGGCGCGGGCGCGCGCTGTGCACCGGGTGCCGCACGGGCGCCGGAACGTCGTGATGAATCCGCGTGAGGCGATCCTGCCCGCCGACCGTTCCACCTCCGTCGACTACGCGTACGCCTGGGCGGGGATCTACCACCGCCGGCTGGTCGACAAGGGGGTGCTGCACTTCACCGACGGGCTCCGCACGGCCGAGGACCGGCCGTGGATCTGGAAGCTGCACCGGGAGGCGGATTCCTTCGCCGCGGTGAGCCTGCTCGGCGTCTTCTACCGGCGTGGCGTCGCCTCGTCGCTCACCCAGATCGGTGATGTGCGCCAACTCGATTTCATTCGCGCGTTCGACCAGGTCATCGAGGAAACCGCGCAGGACGCTGAGGCGGACAAACTCCTGCCGAAGGCCGTGCGTACTTATTGCGCCATCATTTCCCATCATCTGGGATCCATCGAAAGGTTCGAGCCCGCGGTGGCGAAAAAGCTGAAATCCATGAGTGCCGCGGCCCTGCGGCGCATGCCGCAGAACGTTCTGGACGAGGCGCTGGACTCCATGGACATCCAGCGCGCCACGCGGCTGCGCCGGCTGCGTCGCCGTCCCGCCCCTGCGGGGGTCGCCGCGTGACCACCCAGATCTTCCAGGCGTCCACCCTGTACGGCGTGGCCACCCTCGCCACCGCCCTGGACTCCGGCTGCTTCCGCCCCGCCGACCGGCGCATCCTGCTGGTCTGCAACAACGCCGCCACGCCCGAGACGACGCCCGGCCTCGACGAGATGCCGGGTTTCGAGCGGCTGCGTGAGCGCTTCGACGACGTGCTGTCGTACAACGAGACGATCTTCCCCTTCCACCCCGGTGGCTGGTCGCCGCGGCAGGACGATCTGCCGCTCTGGGAGAGGTTCCTGCGCCACGAGTGGCAACTCGGAGACGACGACGTCGAGTTGGCGGTCGAGTCGATCCAGGTCAACCCGTCGCTGGGCATCGCGCAGATCTTCACCGGCGCGCCGGTCACCGTCTACGCCGACGGCCTGATGAGCTACGGCCCCACCCGCAACAAGATCGACCCGCTGGTCGGCACCCGCGTGGACCGGGTGCTGCACCTCGACCTGGTGCCCGGTCTGAAGCCGCTGCTGCTCACCGAGTTCGGTGTGCCGGCGGAGATCGTGCCGACTCCGGCCATCACCAAGGTGCTGGCCGAACTCGTCTCCTCCGGTGACGCGCTGCCGGAGATCGAGGAGCCCGCGCTGCTGCTGGGCCAGTACCTCTCCGCGCTCGGCATCCTCAGCGACGACGAGGAGGAGGCCCTGCATGTGCGGATGCTGAAGGGCGCGGCCGGACTGGGCCACGACAAGGTGGTGTTCAAGCCGCACCCCTCGGCTCCGGCCCGCTTCACCCGCAGCCTGGAGAAGGAGGCGGAGAAGCTCGGCGTCGAGCTCACCGTGCTCGACACGCCGGTCCTCGCCGAGGTGCTGTACCAGCGGATGCGGCCCGCGCTGGTGGTGGGCTGCTTCTCGACCGCCCTGCTCACCGCGTCCGCGCTGTACGGCCTTCCGGTCGCGCAGGTGGGCACCGAGCTGCTGCTGGAGCGGCTGACACCGTACGAGAACAGCAACCGGGTGCCGGTCACGATCGTGCACGCGCTGCTTCCGGAGCTGGGCGACCGTACCGCGGTCACCGAGCAGCGCCGGAGCATGGACGTCGATGCACTGGGGGCGCTGGTACGTGCGGTGGGCTTCGCGATGCAGCCGAAGATCCTGCCGGGGCTGCGCGAGGAGACCGAGCGGTACCTGGCGAAGAACCTGAGCGAACGGACGCTCCGCTACTTCAAGCGCAAGCGCCTGACGTCCCTGGCCCTGCCGGGCGGCGTCCCGGCCCAGCTGTCCTTCATCCCCCGCAACGCCACGGTCCGCCGCATGGCCCGCAAGGCCCGCAACCTGCGGCGGGCGGTACGCCGCTGACGCCTCGCCGGCGGACCACTCGGACGGAAACTGACGGGGGTTTGTCGCCGGGGGGCGCCCCAGACTCCTCTCTTCGGCACGGGGAGTCTCCGGTGGCCGGCGGCGGAAAAGAGGCCACGCTGTGGGTACCCCGCGCGCGGGGGCTGACGCGAGCCCGGAATGCGTCCGCCGGGGGCCCTGTTAGGGCGCCTTCGCGCAGGACTCTTCGAGCAGGAGGAGCCTCCGGCCGGCCGCCGCGGAAGAGTGGCGGCGCTGCGGCGAGGCTGTTCGAGCGCGGGAAGCCTCCAGCCGCCGGCCGCGGCAGGGGGCAGCGCCGCTGAGGCACCCGGCGTGAGGCCGTGCGGGCCGGGCGGTGTCCGACTGCCGGTCGAGGGTGGCGACCCTTCGGCTGTCGGCCGGGGTGGGACGCCGGGTCGCGACGCACTAGGCCTGCGAGAACAGGGGCCAGCCGACTGCCGACTGAGCGTGGGGACAGCCGGTCGCCGACCGTAGATGGGAAAGGGCGGCGGTGCTGCGGGGCGCCCGCGCGAGGCTTTCGACCACCGGGTGCGTTCGGCTGCCGGTCGAGGCAGGCGGAGCCCCGGCCGTAAGAGCTCGGTGGCGCGATGGGCGCTCCCGCGCGGGGGCGCCCTCGGCGGTCGGTGCGGGTTGCGCGCCGAGCGGTAAGGCGGGGGGCTCGGCGCCCGGGCGGAGCGTGCTGCTTCCCTTCCTTCCCCGCCAGCCTGCCGCTGTTCAGCAGAGCGGCTCCGGTCTCAGCCACCCGTCCTCCGGCGGCGACTCGACGTAACGCTCATACGACCGTAGGGCGCCCCGCCCGCCCCTCCCAGTCGAGCAGTTGTTCAACTCCCCTCACCCACATGGGTCCGCCCAACCGGCCCCCCAGCACGGCACCCCAACGTCGCCGAAACGACACTCCGTCTATGCGGCGTTTTCACAACCGCGAGGCGTCACGGGGGTGGTGCCGGTGGGGCCGGAGTTGGAAGCGACGCATAGGTGAACTCGCGCGGACGGCGGGGCGAATCTTGCGCCGCTCGCCGATTTGGGCGTCGGGATTCGGACTAGTGTGCTGTGGTCCGGCTGAATCCCAGCGAGGGGAATCCTGTGATCGACACGCCCGAGGACACCAAAGTGACCTCCACGGGCACCGTGGTACGCACCGTCCTCCCATCGGCCGCCTCGTCCCGCCCGCCCAAGCCGGACAAGCCCCGCGAGCCCCGGCTGCGCGCACTGGACGGACTGCGCCTGGTCGCGGCGCTGATGGTGGCGGCGTACCACTACGGCGGCCGCGGCGGCGAGGTCACCGACGCCTGGGGGAGCTCGCCCCAACAGCAGTTCCCCACGCTGCACGGCTACTTCGCGTACGGCTGCCTGGGCGTCCAGGTGTTCTTCGTGATCAGTGGGTTCGTGATCTGCATGAGCGGTTGGGGCAGACCGCTGAAGTCGTTCTTCGCGTCCCGCGCCGCCCGGCTGCTGCCGGCCTACTGGGCGGCCATCATCATCGTGACGCTCGTCTTCGCGCTGCCGGTCGTCACCTACAAGGCGGTGTCCCCCAGCGACGCCCTGGTGAACCTGACGATGCTTCAGCAGCCGCTGGGCGTCGACCGGGTGCTCGGCGTGTGCTGGACCCTGTGGGCGGAGATCCGCTTCTACGCCCTGTTCGCGCTGTGCGTCGTGCTGCCCGGTGCGACCCGGCGCCGCGTGATCCTGTTCTGCGCCGTCTGGACCCTCGCCGCGGTCATCACGGAGGGCGCGCAGGAGCCGCTCCTCGACATCGTCCTGATGCCCGAGTACGCCCCGTACTTCATCGGCGGCGTCGGCCTGTACCTGGTGCACCGCGACCGCAAGGACGCGTACGCCTGGGGCATCGTGATCGTGAGCTGGCTGATCGGCCAGCACTACGCGGTGTCGCGGCTGTGGCACGCCCCCGACGTGGACGCCTTCTCCTACCGCAGCTCCTTCGGCATCATGCTGGTGGTCACCCTGGGCTACGTCGCCGTGGCGGCGATCGCGCTGGGCTGGCTGCACTGGGCCAACTGGCGCTGGCTGACGGTCGCGGGCGCCCTGACGTACCCCTTCTACCTCGTGCACGAGCACCTGGGCTGGGTCGTCATCAAGGCACTCCACCAGGGGCTGAACATCCCGTCGTACGCCACCGTCCTGCTGACCGTCGGCGCGATGCTGCTGCTCGCCCGGCTGCTCAACCGGTACGTGGAGGACTGGGCCACTCCGCTGATTCGTCGCAAGCTGGCCTCGATTCCCAGGAAGAATTAAGGAAGCGGTAAGACACCTGGTCAGCGGGGATGTGCGCACGCACGTCCCCGCTTGGCTTCTCCCGCGCGTCATCTGCCGTTCAACTGCCGCTCCTGGGATGCGGAGGGCACAGCGCGAGAGAAAGGTGTCACCGTGCGAGACCCTCGGATGACGGCGATCGGCAAGGGACTGAAGCGTCGGGGCAGGCTGATGATGCAGGCCGTGAGCCCACCGCGCGGGAACCTCAACGCCGTCCCCTCGCCCCGCAGCCCCGATGACGGCGACGCCGGCTACACCGCCCCGCCCGCGCCGCGTCTCGTGGAGTCGCCGGTCTTCGTCCTGTCCTCGGTGCGTTCCGGCTCGACGCTGCTCCGGGTACTGCTGAACAGCCACAGCCGGATCCGGGCCCCGCACGAGATGCATCTGCGCACCTTGCACGTGCACCTGTCCCGCGAGTTCACCGCGGCTGCCATGAGGGAGCTGGAGCTCGACAAGGACGAGCTGGAACACCTGCTGTGGGACCGGGTGCTGCACCTGGAGCTCACCCGCAGCGGCAAGGACGTCATCGTCGACAAGACCCCGCCGAACACCCTCATCTGGCCCCGGCTGCACCGATGTTGGCCGCAGGCCCGCCACATCCTGCTGCTGCGGCACCCGGCCGCCGTGATCGCGTCCCTGACCAGCCGCCGGGCGGACCCCGACCACGAGGCCATCCGCGCCGAGGTCCTCGCCTACAGCGAGAAGCTGGAGGAGGCACGCCGCCACCTCGACGCCCATGTGATCCGGTACGAGGAGCTGACCGCGGAGCCGGAACGGATCACCCGCGGCATCTGCGCCTATCTCGACCTTCCGTGGGAGCCCGCCATGCTCGACTACGGCGCACACGACCACGGCACCCTCCGCCCTCAGCTCGGCGACTGGTCCAGCACCCTCAAGTCCGGCCGGATCCAGCCCGCCCGCTCCGCACACCCGGACGTAGAGCTTCCGGAGCGGCTGGCAGAAGTGGCGCGGGCGTGGGGGTATCCGGACTGAAAACCGCTGGTCCGGCACCCCGTCCGGGGCGGCCTGCCACCCTCGGCGATCCGGTACACCACCAGGAAACCGATGAGCCCCCCGTTGACCATGCGATGTTGTCCTGCCGTTCATCGCACAGCTGGTTTGGCGTATTCGCACGGGGCAGACACCGGAGTACCCCGTCCGACTCGCAGGATCACAACGGAGTGCTCGCGCCTATGGCAGCCACACAGTCCACGCCCGCCGTCCGACGCCCTCGCACCCTTGACGACGTCCCCGGCTGGTTTCCCCCGCTCGACCAGGTGCTCTTCGACTGGCTCCTCGACCGGCAGCAGTCCGCGGGGATGCGCGGCGACCTGCTGGAGATCGGGGTGTTCATGGGCAAGAGCGCGATCTTCACCGGCCAACGCCTCCAGCCGGGTGAGCGCTACACGGTGTGCGACCTCTTCGAGGGCGACGCGCCGGACGACGCCAACAAGGCGGAGTCGGCGAAGTCGTACAGCGCGCTGACCCGGCAGGCCTTCGAGGAGAACTACCTCTCCTTCCACGACGAGCTGCCGCGCGTCCTGCAGGGCCCCAGCTCGATCGTGCCCGACGAGGTCCCGGCGGGCTCCTGCCGGTTCGTCCACGTCGACGGGTCGCACCTGTACGAGCACGTGTACGCGGACATCGGCGCGGCCCACGACCTGCTGCTGCCCGACGGGGTGGTCGTCCTGGACGACTTCCGCTCCGAGCACACCCCGGGAGTGGCGATAGCCACCTGGGAGGCCGTGATCAACCGTGGCCTGCGCCCGATCTGTCTGAGCACCCAGAAGCTGTACGCCACCTGGGGCGACCCCGAGCCGGTCCAGGAGGAGCTGCTGGCGATGGTGCGGGCGCGCAAGGACTGCCACCTCAGCGTCCAGCAGGCGGCCGGGCACCGCATCATCCGCCTCAAGGCCAAGGGCACGCAGGCTCCGCCGTTCCCGCCGTCCCGGCACGCGGACAGCATCCCCGCTGAGCCCGCCGCACCCGCCGCGCCCGCCGCCTCCGCCGCTCGTCCCGCGCGCCCGAAGGCGCCCCGCAGCCGCGCCCGCAGGCTCGCCGCGGATGTGCTCCCGCCGGTCGTCACCCGCGCGATCCGCAACGCCCGCCGCCGGGCGAGTTGATCCGCCGCACCGCTCAGCCGACCCCGTACCGCGCCTCGATCCCGGCGATCACCACCGCCAGACCCTCCTCGAAGTGCCGGTCGTAGTCGGTGAAGATCTCCGCGCCCGCCTGAGCCGACAAGGGAAAGTCGGCCATCAGGCGGGCGCGCTGCTCTATGTCGTACCCCTCGCGGCGCTCACCCGCGAGCGGCTCGACGCCCTGTTCCTCGGTGACGAAGCCGAGAGTGTAGAAGTACGTCGTCGAGGTCGCCCGGACCGCGTCGGCGAGGGCGAAGCCGGCGGCCGTGAACAGGCGCAGGTTGTCCTCCATCTGCTCGGCGTGCTCGATGCCGGTGAAGCGTGAGCCGCTGAAGACCTTGGCCCCGTCGCGGTAGCCGAGCAGCGCCGCGCGCAGCCCGCGGTTGGACCTCAGGAGCCGCTCCCGCCAGCCCTCGTCCGGGTCGAGGGGCGTCGCGGCGACCATCCGCCGGTACATCTCGGTCGCCATCTCGTCGAGCAGCGCCTGTTTGTCCTTGAAGTGCCAGTACAGGGCCGGCGCCTTGACGTCCAGCTCCTTGGCGATGGCACGCAGGGTCAGGCCGTCGAGACCGACCTCGTTCAGGAGCTTGAGGGCGGTGTCCGCCACGCGTGTGCGATCGAGGGGCGCTCGGCGTTCCGTATTCACGCTTGACAGCTTAACGCCGTTAAGGGCACGCTCGTGAGCGAAGCTACTTAACAGCGTTAAGGAGACGGCGCTCATGAACACACATGCGGATGTACCGGTGGACACGGACGTACTGATCGTCGGCGCGGGCCCCACCGGCCTCGCCCTCGGCATCGACCTCGCCCGGCGCGGCGTGGACGCGCTGGTCGTCGAGCGGGCGGAGCGGCTCTTTCCCGGGTCGCGCGGCAAGGGGATCCAGCCCCGCACGATGGAGGTCTTCGACGACCTGGGCGTCCTCGACGCGATCCGCGCGGCGGGCGGCAGCTATCCCGTCGGGATGATCTGGCAGGACGGCCGGCGGGTCGGCGAGCACCAGATGTTCGACCCGGCGGAGGTCACGGAGGACTCGCCGTACACCGAGCCGTGGATGGTTCCGCAGTGGCGCACGCAGGAGATTCTCTTCGCGCGGCTGGCGGAGCTGGGCGGCGGGGTCGCCTTCGGCCGGGAGGTCGTCGGGATCACGCAGGACGAGGACGGCGTGACGGCTCGCTTCGCGGCCGGCGAGAGCGTCCGCGCGCGGTACGTCGTCGCCGCCGACGGCGGCCGTTCGGCCGTACGGCGGGCCCTCGGCATCGGCATGAGCGGGGAGACCGTCGACCCGAGCCCGACGCTGGTGGCGGACGTCAGGATCACGGGCCTGGACCGGGACAACTGGCACATCTTCCCGCCGCGTGGGGACGGCCAGGACTTCCTCGCGATCTGCCCGCTCGCGGGCACGGAGGACTTCCAGGTCGCGGCCCGGTTCCCCGAGGGGACGTCGGTGGACGTCTCACCGGATGGTGTGCGCAAGGCGGTCGCCGCGCGTTCCCACCTCGCGCCGGACGACGTGACGGAGGTCCGCTGGGCCTCGGACTTCCGGCCGCGCGCGGCCCTGGCGGACCGGTTCCGGGACGGGCGGGTGTTCCTCGCGGGGGACGCCGCGCACGTCCACTCGCCGGCGGGCGGGCAGGGCCTCAACACCAGCGTCCAGGACGCCTACAACCTGGGTTGGAAGCTGGGTGCGGTGCTGCGGGACGGGGCCGACGCGGCGCTCCTCGACAGCTACGAGGAGGAACGGCGTCCCATCGCCGCGGACATGCTCGGCCTGTCGACGAGCGTGCACCGCGGCCAGGTGCGCCGCGGCGAGGCGACCCGCCAGCTCGGCCTGGGGTACCGGGAGTCGTCGCTCACCCGGGAGACACGGCCGACGCCGGGCCCGGTGCGGGCGGGTGACCGCGCGCCGGACGGGGCGCTGGGTGGAGTGCGGCTGTTCGACGCGTTCCGGGGGCCGCACTGGACGCTGGTCGCGGTGGGCGCGCAGGCACCGGAACTGCCGGAGGCGGTACGGGTGGTCGGCGGGCAGGTGCAGGCGTCGTACGGCAAGGGCCTGCTCCTGGTCCGGCCTGACGGGTATGTGGGGTGGGCGGGCGAGACGGCCGACGGCCTGCCCGCCTACCTCGCGCGCGTCGGCCTCTGATCAGGTGCCGGCGAGCGAGAGCTTCACCGCGAACCCGAGGAACAACGCCCCCGCCGCCGAAGTGGCCCCGGCCGACAGCCGCTTGCGCCTGCGGAAGGCTGCCGCCAGCTTTGTGCCGCCGAATATCAGGGCGCTGAGGTACAGGAAGCTCGCGAGCTGCGCGAAGGCGCCGAGCACGACGAACGACAGCGCGGGGTAGGCGTACGCCGGATCGACGAACTGCACGAAGAAGGCGACGAAGAAGAGGATCGCCTTGGGGTTGAGGAGGCTGACGACGAAGGCCCGCCGGAAGGGCCGCTCCTCGGCGGCCGGGGCCAGGCTGTCCTCGACGACCGCCTCGCGCCGGGCCCGCCACATCCCCCAGGCCGCCCGCATCATCCCGATCGCCAGCCAGGTCAGATACCCGGCTCCCGCGTACTTCACGATCCCGAACAGCACGGCGTTCGTCTGCAGCAGGGACGCCACTCCGGCGGCGGACAGTGTCATCAACACGGTGTCCCCGCACCAGACACCGGCCGCGGCGGTGTACCCGGGACGGACGCCCCGGCGCGCGGCGACGGACAGTACGTACAGCGAGTTGGGACCGGGCAGCAGGACGATCAGGATCAGGCCCGCGAGGTAGGTGGGGAGGTCGATGACACCGAACATGAAAAGGAGTGTGGCACGCAGGTACGACAATCCGATCCCGGATTTCAGCGGGCGAGACGGCGCGGATCAGAAGGCGTCGCTCGGGACGTACGTCCCCCAGACCTCCCGCAGCGCGTTGCACACCTCCCCCACCGTCGCCCGGGCCCGCAGCGCGTCCTTCATCGGGTACAGGACGTTGTCCTCCCCCGCGGCGGCCTTCCTCAGCGCGGCCAGGGCCGAGTCCACCGCGGACCGGTCGCGCCCGGCGCGCAGCTCCGCGAGGCGCTCCGCCTGGCGGGCCTCGATGGCGGGGTCGACGCGGAGCGGCTCGTACGGCTCCTCCGCGTCGAGCTTGAAGCGGTTGACGCCGACGACGACCCGTTCGCCGGAGTCCGTCTCCTGGGCGATCCGGTAGGCACTGCGCTCGATCTCGCCCTTCTGGAAACCGTGCTCGATGGCCGCCACCGCGCCGCCGAGGTCCTCGACGCGCTGCATCAGCTCGACCGCGGCCGCCTCGACGTCGTCGGTCATCCGCTCGATGGCGTACGAGCCCGCGAAGGGGTCCACCGTCGCCGTCACGTCCGTCTCGTACGCCAGCACCTGCTGGGTGCGCAGGGCGAGGCGGGCGCTCTTGTCCGTGGGCAGCGCGATCGCCTCGTCGAACGAGTTCGTGTGCAGGGACTGGGTGCCGCCGAGGACGGCCGCGAGGCCCTGCACCGCCACGCGCACCAGGTTCACCTCGGGCTGCTGGGCCGTCAGCTGGACGCCGGCCGTCTGCGTGTGGAAGCGCAGCATCAGGGACTTGGGGTTCCGCGCGCCGAACTCGTCCCGCATCACCCGGGCCCAGATCCGGCGGGCCGCGCGGAACTTGGCGACCTCCTCCAGGATCGTCGTACGGGCCACGAAGAA
This sequence comes from Streptomyces sp. R11, assembly GCF_041051905.1. Classification (NCBI taxonomy): domain Bacteria; kingdom Bacillati; phylum Actinomycetota; class Actinomycetes; order Kitasatosporales; family Streptomycetaceae; genus Streptomyces; species Streptomyces sp. R11. The sequence goes on along the minus strand of NZ_CP163432.1, from coordinate 5,685,920 downwards.
GAAGGACAGGCGGGGCGCGAAGTCGTCCACGTCCATGCCCGCCGCCACCGCCGTGCGGACGTACTCGATGCCGTCGGCGAGCGTGAAGGCGATCTCCTGCGCGGGGGACGCGCCCGCCTCGGCCATGTGGTAGCCGGAGATCGAGATCGTGTTCCAGCGCGGGATCTCGGCCTGGCAGTACCGGAAGATGTCGGCGATCAGCCGGAGCGAGGGCTTCGGCGGGAAGATGTACGTCCCGCGAGCGATGTACTCCTTCAGCACGTCGTTCTGGATCGTGCCGGTGAGCCGGTCCGCGGGGACCCCCTGCTCCTCCGCCACCAGTTGGTACAGCAGAAGCAGCAGCGCGGCCGGCGCGTTGATCGTCATCGACGTCGACACCTTGTCCAGCGGGATCCCGCCGAACAGCACCCGCATGTCGTCGATCGAGTCGATGGCCACGCCCACCTTGCCGACCTCGCCGTGCGCGATCGGCGCGTCGGAGTCGTGGCCCATCTGGGTGGGCAGGTCGAAGGCGACCGACAGGCCGGTCGTGCCGTGGGCGATCAGCTGCCGGTAGCGGGCGTTGGACTCCGTCGCCGTGCCGAAGCCGGCGTACTGGCGCATCGTCCAGGGGCGGCCGGTGTACATCGTGGGGTAGACACCGCGGGTGAAGGGGTATGAGCCCGGCTCCCCCAGCTTCTCGGCCGGGTCCCACCCACTGAGCACGTCCGGCCCGTAGACCGGCTCGATGGGCACTCCGGACTCGGACTCGCGCGTCATGGTGTGTGCCTCCGAGGTCGCCGTGGTGGTTGCCGCCCGCGGATGCGGACGGTCTCCTTCACCTCTGTGTCCAACCATGCCGCGTAGTTCGCAACCGGTCACGTGCGGGGAGCATCTCAGGTGACACCAGGGCGGTCGGGCGGTCGGGAGTGGCCGCGGTGAGACGACGGGGGCCGGGATGCGTACCAGGGGTATGGGGCGGACACGGGGCAGGGGCTTGGGGAGTGGGACCGCCGTACTGGCCTGCGGTGCCGCGCTGACCGTGCTGTGCGGTTGCACCGTGCAGGCCTCCGGCGAGGAGGAGCGGCGCTCGCCCGTGCGCATAGAGCTCCCGAGTGGCACACCGTCCCCGAAGTCGGCACCGCCCGACGACAAGCCGAGCGCGAAGCCCACGCCCGCGGCACCACCCGCCGTGCTGTGGTCGCGGGGTGACGAGGGCCGTGACATACGGGAGCTCCAGGCCCGTCTGCGTCAGATCGCCTGGCTCTTCGACGGGCCGACCGGGACGTACGACGATCTGACGGAGCAGGCGGTCAGGGGCTTCCAGGGCAAGCGGGGGCTGCCGAAAACGGGAAAGACCGACGAGGTCACCTGGCAACGGCTGCTGAGGATGACACGCGAGCCCGGCAAGTGGGACCTGTATCTGATGGGCGGCCAGCCGGCCGACGCGCCGGACGCCCGGTGCCTGACCGGCAGGGTGCTGTGCATCAGCAAGTCGAGCCGGACGCTGCGCTGGATGATCGACGGGCGGTCGGTCCTGACGGTGCCGGTGCGGTTCGGGTCGCAGTACACACCGACCCGGGAAGGTGTGTTCAGCGTCTACTGGAAGTCACGGCACCATGTGTCGACGCTGTATGACTCGCCGATGCCGTACGCGATGTTCTTCAGCGGCGGCCAGGCGGTGCACTACTCGTCGGACTTCGCGGCCACGGGTTACGCGGGCGCCTCGCACGGCTGCGTCAACGTACGGGACGAGCGGGCGATCGCGGAGATGTTCGCGCAGGTGAGGACCGGCGACAAGGTCGTCGTCCACTGGTGAGGCGCGGGAGGGTGGGTGTGGGGCGCGGGCGGGACCGGGGGAACGTGTCCCGCCCGCGCCGATGCACGAGCCGTAGGTACGGGGGGAACCCCGGCTCTGTGCGACGGCCGATGACCAGTCGGCTCACTCACATCAGCGCCATGGCGGCCGAAAGTGTCACTCCTGCGGCGAAGAATTTTCAACCAATTACAAAATCGCAGGTCAGCGGCCTGTTACGGAAGTGACGACGCGGTCCGGCAGGAGGGCCTCCGCGCGCGCCACCACGGTGGACGGAGCTGCTACGGCGCTTTGCGTGCGGTGGCCGTCACGGCCGCCGTCACGGTCACGGCCGCGGTCACCGTGGTGGTCGCGGTCGTCGTCGCCGTGCCGGCCGCCCCGGCCGTCGCCTCGCGAATCGGCACGGTCGCCCTCGTCGTCGTCCCGGTCTCGGTTCCTGTCCCGTTCCCGTTCCCGCTCCCGGTCCCGGTCGCGGTCCCGGTCCGTGCCGCTGCCCGACTTGCCCCAGGTGCCGTCGGCGACGGCCTTGAGGACGCCGTCGCAGTACTTCCGCACGCGTTCGGAGTCCCCCGCCGCGCGCTCCAGGGCTCGGCGGCGGTCGTTGGACAGCTCCTTGCCGTCGCGCAGGTCGCGGCAGTACGCGGTGACGACCTTCCACCAGCCGCCCCCGGCCTCGTCCCGGTCGCGGGCCGATCCGCGGTCCGGGGCAGAACCGCCCGGTTCGGCGCCCTCGGTCGTGCCCGGATCGGTGGGTGCCCGCGAATCGTCGTCGGGCGTGGGTCCGCCCCACACGCCGCCGTCCGGCGAGGGCGAGAAGAGCGGGCGTTCCGGTGGTGCCGGTGTCGAGACCGTGGCGGCCGGGCGGCTCCCTTCGTCTTCGACGAACGGCGATGTCAGGACTCCGGTTCCAGCCGCGACCGCAACCCCGCCGACCATGCCGACGGCCAGCGCGGCGGCAAGACCGAGCCGTACGGGACGGGCCCAGGGGGCTCGGCGGACACCGTTGTCGGCGCGACCGATACGGACCAGCCCGACGTCGACGGGCCCGGCGTCGAGGGCTTCGCCGGCCTCGCAGGCACCGGACGCGGAGCCGTGGCCGACGGTCGCGGACTCGGTGCCCCGGCCCGCTCGCGCCGCGCGGAACGCCGCCAGCGCTGCGGCCTCTCCGGGGAGTTCCGTGCTGCTCAGCGGGGGTTCGGCGGTCAGCGCCTCAAGCGTCTTGGCGAGACGTTCGGCCTGGTCACGGTCGGCCGGATCGACAGCTTCGAGTGACTCTCCGCGCAGCAAACGCTCCGCCGTTTCGCGGTCCAGCCACCTGTACTGCTCGTCGGCCATCACACATCCTTCTGCGTCCGCGAACGCATATGCGTCACACTCGCAGACGTCACCGCGCGGTCGCGGGTTCCTCGCTGAGGAGGCAGGGCGTCGAGCACCCCGGTCGATTCCGGATCGTCGCCGAGCAGCTCGGCGAGCCGCTTCAGACCCCGGTGCGCGGCGGTTCGTACGGCACCCGGGCGTTTGCCCAGCGTCTGGGCGGCCGTCTTGGCGTCGAGCCCCACGACCACGCGCAGGACGACGGCCTCGGCCTGGTCCTGCGGCAGCCGGGCGATGAGGGAGAGGGTGCCGTCGGTGGCCAGGGCCTCCATGGCCTCCCCCGCCGTGTCGGACTCGGCGGCCTTCCCGGTCAGCTCCGTCTCGTCGCCGCCGATCGCGGGGCGGCGGCCGCGCATGCGTATGTGGTCCAGGGCGCGGTTTCGGGCTATCCGGGCGGCCCAGCCACGGAAGCGGTCCGCGTCCCCGCTGAACCGCTCCAGGTCACGCGCTATCTGCAGCCACGCCTCCGACGCGACGTCCTCCGCGTCCGGGTCACCGACCAGCGTCCGTACGTACCCGAGCAGCCGCGGGTGCACAGCGCGGTACACAGTCCGGAACGCGCTCTCGTCCCCGTCCTGTGCCGCAAGCACCGCGGCGGTCAGCTCCGCGTCGTCCCCCAGCACTGCGCCCCTTTTGCGCCTAAGCCGGTGCCGCTGTCGCGGACCGGTTCTCGCCGTCGTGGTTCCTCAGTTGATGGTTGCGGTTCTGGAACCGCAGGTCGTTGCGGTGGTCATACACCTTCCGCGTCCGGCGCGAAAGGCACGTTACGGCCTGAAAGCGCTGCTCGTCCATGTCCGTACAACGTGCAACTACCCCGGATTCCGCGATGTGTCCGCCCAGGTGTGACAGAAAACGCAGTCATGGCGCTGTAGAAAGTACGGGCCGCCGCGCGGCCCGTGCCGCGCGACGGCCGGGGCCTCTCCTGTGGGGGGTGGCGGCCCCGGTCGTCTCGCGCAAGGCCCGTGTTGCGTCGGCGCGGAGTCAGTCCTTCTTCTCGGCGCTCTTGCCGGACCCACCCTTGTCGCCCGGGCCCTGGCTCCGGCCGTTGCCGGTGACGCCGCCCCCGTCAGCCTTGTTCGAGGGGGCGTTCGTCGGCCCACTCCCCGTCCGGTCCAACTGCTCGGCACAGTACGCGGCCACCTTGTCCGCACCGCCCGCCGCCGCGACGAGCCGCTGCCAGGCCGTCGAGTCCATGGCGTTGCCGCGATCCTCGACCTGGGCGTACGCCCTGCACTTGGCCTCGGTGTCCTGGGCGGTGGTCGGGTGGCCGGGCCTGGCGGAGGCGGCACCGGACGCCGCGGAGGGGTGCACGGCGGTCGGCCGGTCGGGGGATCCGGCCGACGAGGTGGGCCTGGCCCTGTCCTCGCCCGTGGCCTCCGAGGGGCCGGACGAGCCGATCGCGGCGACTGCCACGCCGCCCAGCGTGAGGCTCGCGAGGAACAGGGAGAGCGTGGTCTTCACCGACAGCGGCAGTCGGCGCGGCTCGCGCGGCCGCCAGTCGTCCCGGCGCCGGGTGCGTGCCTGGTGCGCCCCCGCGGCACGGGCGGCCCGGAAGGCCGCCACGGCACGCTGCTCGCCCTCGGTGTCCACGGGATGCCCGCGCAGTACGGCGGCGGAGAGCAGCGCCTCCAGTTCGGCGTCGTCGAGGGCCACGGACGGGCCGGAGGCGCAACCCGCGGACCCGTCCTCAGGGTGCGCATGCCGACGGCCGGGTTCTCCGCCGTGGCTCTGCCGTTCACCCATGTCCGTTTTCCCGTCCCTGTCCGACCTGCTTGGTTGGCTTTCGCCACCCTTTGGCTGCGCAACCGCTGCGACCTGCGTGGCCCATGTAGCTGCTGTGGCTGTCGTTGCTGCTGTGACTCACCAGCTTCTAGAGCCTGTACGTCCGTCGCGCCCCGTACGACTCACCGCGCACGTCGCCTCGCTTCATCGAAGCGCCGTGGCACCGTGCGCGATGCGTCGATGCACCGCCCGTCAGCCGCCGACACCCTCACTGTTCATTTCGATTCCCCCAGCGTCTGGGGGCCGTCATCCGTCACACCTGCGACGCCCAGCTGCTCCGCCAGGCGCTTCAGCCCCCGGTAGGCAGCCGTGCGGACCGCGCCCGGGCGCTTGCCGAGGACGCGTGCGGCGGCGGGGGCGTCCAGGCCTACGACGACCCGGAGCAGCACGGCCTCGGCCTGGTCCTTCGGCAGCCCGCGGACCAGCTGCAGGGCGCGCTCGGTGGAGATCGACTCCAGGGCCTGGTCGTGCGTGTTCTGCAGACCGGGCAGGTCCAGTACGTCGTGCTCCAGCGCCGACGACCGGGGCCGTACCTTCTGCCGACGCAGATGGTCCAGCGCCCGGTGCCGGCCGATGGTCGCGGTCCAGCCCCGGAATCCGGCGCCGTCGCCCTTGAACCGGCCGAGGTCCCGGGCTATCTCCAGCCAGGCGTCGGACGCCACGTCCTCCGCGTCGTCCCCGACCAGCCCCCGCAGGTACCCGAGCAGTCCCGGGTGCACCAGCCGGTACGCGACCGCGAAGGCGGCCTCGTCACCTTCCTGAGCCCGCGCGACGGCCGCGCTCAACTCCCCGTCGTGCGCGTGCCCGCGGCGGGGTTCCCCTCCCTGGCCCAAGAACTGTCCTCGTCCGTACCGGTTCGCGGCGGATTCGCACCCCGCGGTGCGGCCACCCTTTCCCACGCCCCTCCACGGTCAACAGCGCCCGGCCTCACAGAAGTGTCACAGGGGCAGCGCCTGCGGCCGGTCGCTACAACCATTGCCGCTCATCGGGAGTCAGATACGCCGCGACCTGCACACAGCCCCATCACAGGGATGGCATACGATGCGGCGTGATCCACATAAAGTTCGCATAAGAGGATGTAACGTCATGTCAGTTCGCAGTCCCTTTCGCTCCCTTCGCGGCATATCCTCCGTCGTTGCCCTGCTCGCGGTCGGCGCAGTGGGATGCTCGGACATCTCGGATGCCGTCGACAGCGCCAAGGACGGGGCGAAGAAGGCGGCCCGCCAGAGATCGGTGTTCTCGCTGAACGTCGGGGACTGCTACAACCCGAACAACAAGGGCGACGGCACGGAGATCCTCGTCGAGATCGTGCCCTGTGCCGAGGCGCACACGGGTCAGGTCGTCGGCGACTTCAAGATCGAGGAAGGCTCGAAGTACCCCGGCACCGACGCGGTCGCCGCCGTCGCCGACGAGCGGTGCCCGGTCGAGGCCGGGAAGTTCGCCCCGGACACCTGGGCGCTCCCCAAGGGTGTCGGACTGACCCACTACACCCCGACCCAGGAGAGCTGGGCGACCGGCGACCGCGCCGTGAGCTGCAGCTACACCAAGGACTCGGGCACGTTCACCGGCGCGCTGAACGCGAAGTCCCTGAAGCCCGAGCAGAGCGCGTACCTGAACGGTTCGAACGCCGTCTACGAGGCGCTGTGGGCCAACCAGTCCGAAAAGGACACCGTCGAGGCGGACTTCGCCGGCTACAAGGCGCAGGCCAAGGCCGTGGCGGCCGCCCTCGACGCGCACGTGAAGGGCCTGAAGGACATCGACGGCACGGAGGTCGGCAAGCTCCGCGCGGACCTGACGAAGACGGCCGCGCACTGGAGGAAGGCCGCGAACGCCGCCGACACGGACGCGTTCTACATCGCCTACGACCCGGCGTTCACCGGTATCGACCCGAACAAGACGGTCGCCGCCCGCAAGGAACTGGGCCTGGCCACCACCGTCCCGGCCGACGAGGCGGAGGTCTGGGCGAGCTGACGCTCCCTCGGGCCCGGCCGGAACCCCGCCCTTTCAGGGCGCCCCGGCCGGGCCATCTCCGTCCGTCGCCTACCGCTGTACGGCGTCCCGGCACAGCAACCGCAGCGACCCGTCGCCCGCGAAACACCGCCGCGCCTCGTCGATGGGGTCCCACAGCCGCCCATCGGGCGTACGGATCCAGTGGTCGCCGCCCGTCGCCCACCACTCGGCGCCGGTCTGACGGGCGATCACCTCACCGGCGTACGCGCCGAGACCTCGCAGCGTGTTCTCCACGGCGGCATACGGCGTCCGTTCCCGGCGCAGCTCCTCGATCATCCGGTCGACCCGCCACAGGCTCTGCGCCGAGTAGTCGAGTCGCAACCGCGCCCCCTCGCGCATCGTCGCCACCGCGTCCGCCGCCCACCGCACCGGCTTGGTAGCGGCTGCGGGCCTGGTTTCCTGCTGAGTCGTCACACCCTGGAAAGCGTGTCCGAACTGGGATTCGTCACCCGGATCCGGCGACTTCCCGGGACCGGCGCAGGACCGCCCCACCTCGCTCCCACGACAGTCACACGACTCCCCCACGAACCAGGTTTACCCGGGAGTGACACTTCGCCGCTCCCGTGCGCTCCAGTCACTGATGAGCCTGTACTTCCATCTCCGAGCGGTGCCGCCCTCGGCACTGCGCAACAGCGCGACCTGGTTCCAGCGCCTGTTCGAGGACGACTGGGACACTGTGCGCCTACGGCTCGACCGGCACCGCGAGGAGATGCTGGACCAGCGGTACGCCGACCAGCACGCCCTCTACGCGGGGCAGGCGCAGGACGGCCCGCGGGCCGACGTGGTCCTGGGCGGCCGGCCGGTGTACCACCCGGTGCCGGAACACCCGCCGTTCCTGATCCTCACCGCGGCACAGGTCACCCGCGTGGCCGACTACCTCGGCTCGACCGACTTCGAGGCACTGTGGCGCCCGCTGCGGGCCACAGCCCCTCCCGAACCGGAAGTGCACACCATCCTCGCGGCGGCCCACCGCGACCTGACGGCCTTCTACACCCGAACCGCGGAGTGCGGCGACGCGGTGGTGAAGTGCCTCCTGCAATAGAGGTCCCCTTCCTCCAACGCCGCAAGAAGGGGCGCGGGGAACTCCGCGACAAGCCCCAGCGCACCCGCACCCGCACCCGCACCCGCACCCGCCCGAGAACTCCCCACGGCGCCCCCTTTGGCACACCCGGCACTACTCGCGGAGCGCCTCGCACCCGGCACTACCCGCGAAGCGTCCGCGCACGCCGGGAAACCACCGCCCGCAGCACCCGCCGCCCCTCCGTCGACACCTCCAGCGCCCGGCGCAACCCGCTCGCGCCATGCCCGGCCAGAATCTCCAGGACGCTGATCTGGCGGCGCAGTTCGGCGGCGACGAGCGGCGACATGCCCTGCGTCCGGCCCTCGGCGGAGGCCGAGGCCCCCTCCGTGCGGGCCGAGCTGAGCGCCTCGGGGAGGGCGGCGGCCGAGGACGCGTCGTCCTCCGCGGGGTCGAGGAGCCGGTGGATCTGCAGCGAGGCGACGGAACAGGCGTCGGCCCAGATCCGTGCCTCGGCGGCGGACCGCACGGCCGGGGCGGCGGCCAGCATCCGTCGGGCGAGCAGGGCGGCCTCGTCCTCGACGTCCGCGTCGTCCATGACGTCGGCGACGCCCAGCTTCGCGCGCACCTGCTCCAGCAGTTCACCCCACGCGGCGGAGTCCCCGCCGTCCGCGAGGTTCGCCCACAGCGGCCGCAGCACCTCGTCGTCACCGCCGAGCAGCGGCACGCACCGATCCAAACAAGCCAACCCGCTGGCGGCCAGTCCGCGTTCGTCGGCCTGAGCGATCAGTTCCACCAGGCTCATCCACGCCTCCCTAAGCGGGTCATTCCTGAGGGTCTGGGTCCCCGCACAGAACCCTGGCGAGCGCCGTCCTTTACGGAGCCCGCACTTCCCCTTACTGCGTGCGACGGCCCGGGAGTGTCACAGGGGCACGACGCCCAGCCGGTCGAGCAGCCGGAAGAAGAGGTTTTCGGCCAAAGGGTCCGCATCAGCGGTGAGTACGGCGACAAGCGACTCGGTGTTCACTTCGTGCCCGGCTTCGGCGGCCCAGGCGACGGCCCGCTCGGCGGCCTCGGGGGGTTCGAGGAAGTAGTCCTCGAGCGTGAGCCCCTCGGTTCCGGCGCCGAGGTACCCGGCCATCGCGCCGCGCGCGAGACACGTCGTCCAGGCCCCGCTCTCCGGCGCAGCCGCCTCCACCACCACGCAGTCGCTGTCCATGACGTATCCGAAGAGCGCGGGCGCCCCTGTCTCCAGGGCCAAGGCGTTCATGCTCCCGACGTCAGCGCCGCTGCTCGGGTACTCCCACACCTGCCACCCGCCGGGCGCCTCCGCCCGCAGGGTCATCCCCTCGGCGCCCGCCAGCGCGTCCAGCTCCGCCAGCGGCCGCTCCCCGCGGCCCACGACGAAGTACCCCCAGTACCCCATTCCGGTTCCCCCTGGCTGTTCGGTACGGCTCGGGCCGAATACACCACAGTCGCACGGGGGTTCGCAGCCGTATCGGCCAAATCCGGGGCTCAGTTCAGCCGGTCGGCGAGCGCCCTGAACTCGGCCCAGGACAGTTCCGGCTCACCCGCGTCCCACAGCTTCTGCACCGTCGCCCGCAGCGGCATCCGGATCCCGGCCGCGACCTGCTCCTGTGTCTGCGAGTTCGCGAGGTCGCACCACACGGCGAAGGACCCGCCGAGGATCTGGTCGTCGTACTTGGCCGGCACGGGCGTCGTGCCGCGCAGGACCCGCGGCGTCCACTGCTCGTAGATCCGCTGCCCCGTCGGATAGACGAAGGTCTGCGGCTCCCCGAGCACGTAGTAGAGGAACTCGTCGTTGTAGTTGATGACCTTTCGACCCGTACTCAGGTACTCCACGGGCAGCCGGGCGCCGATCTCCTTGCCCGTCCAGTACGCCACCTGGATGTCCTTGTCCGGCTGGACGGAGGTGTCCCGGAAGAACCCGTCGTTCCACGCCCGCGGCGTGCGGTCGTCGGCGCGGACGGTGGCTGCGCGGCCGTTGAGCCACCCCGTGGCGAGGTCGGCGACGGTGGCGCCGGAGCCGTAGGCCTTGCGGGCGGCGGCGGCGAGCTGCGGGTAGGACGCCTCGGGATTCGAGACGACCAGCGCCTGGTACTCGTCACCGCCGAGGTGCCACTGGTTGCCGGGGAAGAGGCCGGCGTACTCGTTGAGCAGGTCGTCGACGATCTGGGCGGACTCGGGCTTGGAGATGTCGATGGCGCCCCGGGTCGCCACCCCGTTGACGTTGCGCAGCTGAAGATCGGGGTGCGCGGCGATGACGGCGCCCAGATGCCCCGGCGAGTCGATCTCGGGCACGATCTGGATGTGCCGGCTCTGGGCCAGTTTGACGATCTTCTGGACCTGCGCCTTGGTCAGATGCTGCTGGGACACGATCTCGGGATGCGACTCGGACTCGATGCGGAATCCCTGGTCGTCGGAGAAATGCAGCCCCAGCTGGTTGTACTTCAGGTCGCCGAGCTCCCGCACCCGGTCCTCGATCCAGTCCGCGGTGAAGTACTTGCGGGCCATGTCGAGCATGAATCCGCGCACCGGCTTGGCGGGCTCGTCCCGCACGACGCCCTCCGGCGCCGTACCCCCGTCGTGGACCTCCTGCTTGAGCGTCCGGGTCCCGTAGAAGACCCCCGCCTCACCGGGCCCGCTGATGGTCACCCGCCCGCCGCGCACGGTCATGGCGTACGACTCCGGGTCCGCGCCCTCGTCGTCGTTCAGGGCCAGCCGCACGTCCCCGGCCCGCACGTCGTCCTTCTCGCCGGCGTACTTGAGCCCCAGCTCACCGGCGATGAGCCGGCCCTCGTCGGCCAGGCCCGCGTCGCTGACGACGACCCGCTCGCCCTGCGCGGGACGCCAGCCGGGCCCACGGGCGGCGGTGTGGGAGGTCACGGACGGGATGGTGCTGGGAGCCTTCGAGAGCGGATAGGACCGGGTTGGCGCAGGAGTCGGAGCCGCCTGTCTCGGGGCGGTGGGTGAGACGGCCTCGCCGGTGCCCGGCCCCGACCGCCGCTGCTCCGACCGGGCCGACGATCCGTCGTCGCCGGTGGCCAGGAGCCCGATGCCCACCCCGGCCCCGACCGTCACGAGGACCACCGCGACGATCAGCACCCACGTCTGCTTCAGTGCCCTCCTGGCCGGTGCCCGGCGCCTGTGCTTGTGCTGGCTCACATCGCCAACCTAGGCCCTTCGGGCTCGGCCCGCCGTCCGACGGGCCGTCCAGCGAGCGTTCCGAAACTCTCCCGTTCGACTGAAATTCGGGCATCCGTCGGACACCTCACGTCCACACTCGGTAACGTGGCGCCACTCCTCCCCCAAAATCTCCAGTCGAAACCACGTGACGCCCACACACCTTCCTGGCCGAGTCGCCATACCGTCGCTGCCCGAGCAGACCCGCACTCCACCGTCCCCGGACGCGCTGGAGGCGTTCAACGCCGCCCCTGCCGACACGGTCCGGCGCGCCCTTCTGGCCTGCCTGCACAGCCCCCGCTGGGCCGACCGCCTCGCCGACCACCGCCCGTATCCCGACGTCGAGTCCCTGCTGGCCGCGTCCGACGAGGCGGCCTACGACCTGGCTCCGGGCGATCTGGCGCAGGCCCTGGCTGGAGAAACGTTGCCGGTGCTGCCGGAGGGTGTGTACGGGGCGGCCCATACGGCACTCAGCGCCGCGCATGCCGCATACGAGGCGAAATTCGGCCACGCGTTCGTGATCTGCGTGGACAACCTGTCGCCGAACGAGGCCCTGGACCAGGCACTGGCGGGAATCCGGTCACGTTTGACGAACGATCCTGAGGAGGAACGGGTCGTCGCGGCGGAGGAACTGCGCCGCCTGGCGAAGGGGCGGTTGCTGGATTCCCTCAGGGGCGCGGGGCTGTAATCGATGCGCGGCCACGGCCGCGCGGGCGCGCGACCAGCGTCAATGGCGCCACACCCGATGGATAACCGAACATTCCATCCCATTGGCCGCCAATACCCCATCCGCGTGCCACTTTGATCACATACGCAGCCCCCCGCTCAGCTGCGCGGCGCCACGTGGATACGATGCTGAGGGCCGGTGGACCGTACCCGGCCGGGCCCGACCGACAGCACAAGCCGGCGCGGCCCCAATCCCCGCTCCCGGAGGAACTTCCGTGCCGGCTGGAACGCTGTACCGCGGCCGGGAAGGAATGTGGTCCTGGGTGGCTCATCGAGTCACCGGCGTCCTCATTTTCTTCTTCCTGTTCGTTCACGTGCTGGACACCGCTCTCGTGCGTGTCTCCCCCGAGGACTACGACAAGGTCGTAGCCACGTACAAGACGCCGATCGTCGCGCTGCTGGAGTACGGCCTCGTCGCCGCCATCCTGTTCCACGCGCTCAACGGCCTGCGTGTCATCGCTGTCGACTTCTGGTCGAAGGGCCCGCGCTACCAGAAGCAGATGCTCTGGTCCGTCGTCGGCCTGTGGGTCGTGCTGATGCTCGGGGCGATCTACCCCGTCCTCGGCCACGCCGCTCGTGAACTGTTCGGGAGCTGACGCGCATGTCCACCACTGAGAAGACCGCCACCGGTATCGGCCCGGTCGAGGGCGAGTCCCTCTACAACGTCGACAACCCGGCCCCCTACATCGAGGCACCGCGCCAGCGCACCAAGAAGACCCCGAAGTCCACGCGGGGCAACTTCGAGATGGCCGCCTGGCTGTTCATGCGCCTGTCCGGCGTCGTGCTGGTCGTCCTGGTCATCGGCCACCTGCTGATCCAGCTCGTGCTGGACGGCGGCGTGTCCAAGATCGGGTTCGCGTTCGTCGCGGGCCGCTGGGCGTCCCCGTTCTGGCAGGTCTGGGACCTGCTGATGCTGTGGCTCGCGATGCTGCACGGCGCCAACGGCCTGCGCACGGTCATCAACGACTACGCGGAGCGCGCGAACACCCGGCTGTGGCTGAAGGGCCTGCTCTACACCGCCACGGTGTTCACCATCCTGCTGGGCACGCTGGTGATCTTCACCTTCGACCCGAACATCCGCTAGGCACGGGGCTGAGGCAACCACCATGAAGATCCACAAGTACGACACCGTCATCGTCGGCGCCGGTGGCGCGGGCATGCGCGCGGCCATCGAGTCCACGAAGCGCAGCCGCACCGCCGTGCTGACCAAGCTGTACCCCACCCGCTCCCACACGGGCGCCGCGCAGGGCGGCATGGCCGCCGCGCTGGCCAACGTGGAGGAGGACAACTGGGAGTGGCACACCTTCGACACGGTCAAGGGCGGTGACTACCTGGTCGACCAGGACGCCGCCGAGATCCTGGCGAAGGAGGCCATCGACTCGGTCCTCGACCTGGAGAAGATGGGCCTGCCGTTCAACCGCACCCCGAACGGCACCATCGACCAGCGCCGCTTCGGCGGTCACAGCCGTAACCACGGCGAGGCCCCGGTCCGCCGGTCCTGCTACGCGGCCGACCGCACCGGCCACATGATCCTCCAGACGCTGTACCAGAACTGCGTCAAGCACGGCGTGGAGTTCTTCAACGAGTTCTACGTCCTCGACCAGCTGATCACCGAGGTGGACGGCGTCAAGAGGTCCGCCGGTGTGGTCGCCTACGAACTGGCGACCGGCGAGATCCACGTCTTCCAGGCGAAGGCCGTGATCTACGCGTCCGGCGGCACCGGCAAGTTCTTCAAGGTGACGTCGAACGCGCACACGCTGACCGGTGACGGCCAGGCGGCCGTGTACCGCCGGGGTCTGCCGCTGGAGGACATGGAGTTCTTCCAGTTCCACCCGACCGGCATCTGGCGCATGGGCATCCTGCTGACGGAGGGCGCCCGTGGTGAGGGCGGCATCCTCCGCAACAAGGACGGCGAGCGCTTCATGGAGAAGTACGCGCCGGTCATGAAGGACCTCGCGTCCCGAGACGTCGTGTCCCGCTCCATCTACACGGAGATCCGCGAGGGCCGTGGCTGCGGTCCCGAGGGCGACCACGTCTTCCTGGACCTCACGCACCTCCCGCCGGAGCAGCTGGACGCGAAGCTGCCCGACATCACGGAGTTCGCGCGCACCTACCTCGGTATCGAGCCGTACACGGACCCGATCCCGATCCAGCCCACCGCGCACTACGCCATGGGCGGCATCCCGACGAACGTCGAGGGTGAGGTCCTCAGCGACAACACGACCGTCGTCCCGGGGCTGTACGCGGCCGGCGAGGTCGCCTGCGTGTCCGTCCACGGCGCGAACCGGCTGGGCACGAACAGCCTCCTGGACATCAACGTGTTCGGCCGCCGGGCCGGCATCGCGGCGGCTGAGTACAGCCAGAAGGCGGACTTCGTCGAGCTGCCGGAGAACCCGGCGGAGCTGGTGGTCAGCCAGGTGGAGCGCCTGCGCACGTCCACCGGCACCGAGCGGGTGGCCACGCTCCGCAAGGAGCTGCAGGAGACCATGGACGCCAACGTCATGGTGTTCCGTACCGAGCAGACGATCAAGACGGCGGTCGAGAAGATCGCGGAGCTGCGCGAGCGCTACAAGAACGTCTCGATCCAGGACAAGGGCAAGCGGTTCAACACGGACCTGCTGGAGGCCATCGAGCTCGGCAACCTCCTGGACCTCGCCGAGGTCATGGCGGTTTCGGCCCTGGCCCGCAAGGAGTCCCGCGGCGGTCACTACCGCGAGGACTACCCGAACCGCGACGACGTCAACTTCATGCGCCACACCATGGCGTACCGCGAGGTCGGCGACGACGGCACGGAGTCCATTCGTCTCGACTACAAGCCGGTCGTCCAGACCCGCTACCAGCCGATGGAGCGTAAGTACTGATGGCAACCCCCGTTATGGACAAGGTCGAGGCGGAGTCCACGGCCTCCCCGTACATCACGGTCACGTTCCGGGTCCGCCGCTTCAACCCGGAAGTCTCCGCAGAGGCTGTGTGGGAAGACTTCGAGCTGGAGATCGACCCCAAGGAGCGCGTCCTCGACGGTCTCCACAAGATCAAGTGGGACATCGACGGCACGCTGACCTTCCGCCGCTCGTGCGCCCACGGCATCTGCGGTTCGGACGCGATGCGGATCAACGGCAAGAACCGCCTCGCGTGCAAGACGCTGATCAAGGACATCAACCCCGAGAAGCCGATCACGGTCGAGCCCATCAAGGGCCTGACGGTCCTGAAGGACCTCGTGGTCGACATGGAGCCGTTCTTCCAGGCGTACCGCGACGTCATGCCCTTCCTCATCACGAAGGACACGAACGAGCCGACGCGCGAGCGCTTCCAGACGGCCGAGGACCGTGAGCGCTTCGACGACACGACGAAGTGCATCCTGTGCGCCGCCTGCACCTCCTCGTGCCCGGTCTTCTGGAACGACGGCCAGTACTTCGGGCCGGCCGCCATCGTCAACGCGCACCGCTTCATCTTCGACTCGCGCGACGAGGCCGGCGAGCAGCGCCTGGAGATCCTCAACGACAAGGACGGCGTGTGGCGCTGCCGCACGACGTTCAACTGCACGGACGCCTGCCCGCGCGGCATTGAGGTCACGAAGGCGATCGCGGAGGTCAAGAAGGCGCTGATCACTCGGCGGTTCTGACCCTCCCAGGTCCACATCAGGGCCCCGTTTCCGTCACTTCGGGAACGGGGCCCTGTGGTGTTCAGGTACGCACGGCAGAACACGCTGCGTCGCGCGCGTGCGCCCTTTTACAGCTCGTGACCCCAGTGGCCGTCGGCCATCTCGGCGAACGTGAGCGACTCGGTCATCAGCCACCCACCAGCGGTACGAGCTTCAGGAACGTGATCTCGGTGTCGCGCCCGAGCTCGATCTCGTCGTCGAGGTCGGTGACCTGACGGTCGCCGACGAGCACGAGGAATCCGTTGCCGGCGAAGGCCTTGAGCGCCTGCTCGGTCTGGGCCTCGGGGTCCGTCCGGCGGCGGGTGCGCACCGCCCGGCCGTTCAGCGCGCGCTCCGCGTCCGTTGGCTGCACCAGCCCCTGGAAGACCTCCGGTGTGCGCGCGTTGTACTCGGCGACCTCCTGGAAGACCCGACGCCGGATCAACTCGCGCACGGTGAGACGCTCCTCGGCGATCTCGAGCCCCCAGCCGTCGCTACGGCCCCCGCTTGTCGTCTCGTCGACGAACGTCACGATTCCCATGACGACGACAGTACGAGCCACCACTGACAATCACCGGTTCCCGCCGATCATCGCCTTACCCTGACGGTATGTCAGATGACGAGTCGTACGAACTGCTCGGGTTCGACAACGTGCTGCTGCCCGTCGGCGACCTCGGCGAGGCCCTCGCGTTCTACGAGCGCGCCGGGTTCGCGGTCGGGTTCCGGCTCGACGAGGCCGGGATCGCGGGGCTGAAGGTCGGCGGCGAGACGCCGGGGATCCTGCTGCGCACCGAGGAAGGGCTGGGGTACCGGCCGCCCCCCTGGCCCACCACGCGCGTATGGCTGGAGGTGCCGGACGCGCGTGCGGCGGGGCGGGCGTTGACCGAGGCGGGCATCGTGCTGCTCGACGAGCCCGCCTCCGTGGCCACCGGCTGGACGGTCGAGATCGCCGATCCCTGGGGGAACGTCGTCGGGTTCACGGACTACTCCAAACGGCCGATGCTCGGGCGCAGGCCCTGACCGAAGCACGGCGGACCGCGCACTGGAGAGGTACGTGACGCAGGCCTCACGCAATCGAGTTGAACACGTTCAAAGACAGCTCTAGAGTCTTCACTGTCAGCATTTTGAACGTGTTCAAGGAGGGGGAGGCGTCATGGACCGCACGGTCATCGCCTACGTCATCTACCTGGTCGTCAGCATCGCCCTGACCATCTGGGTGGCCCGCACTCTCAGCCGCAACGGACGGATCTTCCTCGCCGACGTGCTGCGCGGGAACGAGAAGCTCGCCGACGCCGTGAACCACCTGCTGGTGGTCGGCTTCTACCTCGTCAACCTCGGCTTCGTCGCCCTGTACCTGAGCGACGACGACACCGTCGTGGACACTCGCGGGGTCTTCGAGGCCCTGTCGACCAAGCTCGGCGTGGTGCTCCTGGTGCTCGGCGTGATGCACCTGGGCAACGTCTACGTGCTCAACAAGATCCGGCGGCGCAGTGTCATGGAGCGGGAGCAGACGCCGCCGGTCGCGCCGCAGGACTGGGTAGCTCCGACGGCCGGGGCGTGAGCGGATGCCCGGCGAGGCGACCGGCAGGACGGACGCCGTGGCGGACCGCGTCGCGACCGACACGCCCGGGGCTCAGGTCCGCCGTCTGACCGTCCTCTACGACGCCCAGTGCTCCCTGTGCACCTTCCTGCACGACTGGCTCGTACGGCAGCCCCAGCTGGTGCCGCTGGACTTCGTGGCCGCCGGGTCCGACGAGGCGCGGCGGCGCTACCCCGGGCTCGACCACAGCGCCACTCTCGCCGAGATCACCGTCGTCGGCGACGCGGGGCAGGTCTACCGGGGCGGCGCCGCCTGGATCGTCACCCTGTGGGCCCTGCGCGAGCACCGGCCGCTCGCGCATCGCCTCAGCACCCCGTCGGGGGCACGGCTCGCCAAGGGGGCCGTGCTCGCCGCCGCCAAGTGGCGAGGGGGGCAGTGGGACGGGACACGCCGGGGCGGGCGGACCTACCGGCGTGCGGACGGGTGGTCGTACGACACGAGCCGGGGCTGGACGTACGAGCCGCCGGGCTGCGAGAGCGGCACCTGCGCCACGCGCTGACGCGGGTGCCGAGCGGGCCCAACTCGTCCTGAACGGCACGTTTTGGGACACCGGTTTGGCATGCACCCTTCCAAAACCGTGCTGGGGTTGGCACGCTGCCCCCGGTTCACCACTGCGCACTCGCACCGACTGTCTGTCGTCCGCCGGGCGGCGCCCCACCCGGTCGCCCGGTCCCCCCATCGCAGAAGGAGTACGCGTGAGAGGCATACCCCGCGTCACCCGCATACCCCGCCCCCTCCTCGGCGCTCTGGTCGGCTTCACCGCGCTGCTCACCGCCGGCGCCCTCGCCACACCCGCGGGCGCCGCGCCGAGGTCCGACACCCCGACCGGCGTCAGCCCGGTCTCGGCCGGCGCACAGCAGCAGGCCCGTGAGTTCTGGACATCGGAACGGATGCGCGCGGCCACCCCGCTCGACCTGGTGACCGTGAACGGGCACATCGACGGCGGCTCGGCGCCCCGCAAGGGCACGGCGACCACCGTCGCGCCCAGCGCGCCGGCCGGCCGCACCGCCTCCGACATCGGCCTCCTGGCCTTCCCGAACAGCGGCGGCCAGTGGACCGGCGGCGGAGCGGTCGTGTCCACCGCGGGCCGCGTGTTCTTCACGTACCAGGGCCGTACGGCGTCCTGCTCCGGCAACGCCGTCACCAGCGCCAACAAGAGCACCGTGATCACGGCGGGCCACTGCGTGAAGCTGGAGGGCGCCTGGCACACCAACTGGGTCTTCGTGCCCGGCTACCACGACGGACAGGCTCCCCATGGCCGCTGGACCGCGTCGAAGACCCTGTCCACCCCGCAGTGGACGGCGAGCGAGGACATCAACTACGACGTCGGCGCGGCGGTCGTCGCCCCGCTGGACGGCAAGCTGCTCACCGACGCCGTCGGCGGACAGGGGCTGGCCTTCAACACCGGCTACAACCTGCGCATGTACGCGTTCGGCTTCCCGGCCGCGGCCCCGTACGACGGCGAGAAGTTCATCTACTGCAGCGGCAACACCAACCGGGACTTCCTGCTGTCCGACGACCACGGCATGAACTGCAACATGACCGGCGGCTCCAGTGGCGGCCCCTGGTTCACGCAGTTCAACGAGGCCACGGGCACCGGCCTGCTGTCCTCGGTGAACAGCTTCAAGTACAACTTCCTGCCGAACCGGATGTACGGCCCGTACTTCGGCGCCGACGCCCAGAACCTCTACCAGGCGGCGCAGGCCTCCTGACCGGCGGCCGAAACGCCACTCGTTAGGCTCCTTCCGTGTCCTCGAAGAACGACAGCCCTGAACAGGGCGATGCGCCCAGCAAGTCCGAGCAGACCCGTGCGCTCATCCTGGAGACGGCCATGCGGCTGTTCCAGGAGCGCGGCTACGACAAGACGACGATGCGGGCGATCGCCCAGGAGGCCGGGGTCTCCGTCGGCAACGCGTACTACTACTTCGCGGGCAAGGAACATCTGATCCAGGGCTTCTACGACCGGATCGCCGCCGAGCACCGAGCGGCGATCCGGGACGTCCTGGCCCGCGAGACCGACCTGGAGGCGCGGCTCGCGGGCGTGCTGAAGGTGTGGTTGGACATCGCCACGCCGTACCACGAGTTCGCGGTGCAGTTCTTCAAGAACGCCGCCGATCCCGACAGCCCGCTCAGCCCCTTCTCCGCCGAGTCGGAGCACGCGCGCGAGGAGGCCATCGACATCCACCGGCAGGTGCTTGCGGGCTCGGCGAAGACCAAGGTGCCCGAGGACCTCAGGGACGTACTGCCCGAGATGATGTGGCTCGGCCAGATGGGGCTCGTCCTGTACTGGATCTTCGACCGGACCGAGGGGCGCGAGCGCAGCTATCGGCTGGCCGAGCGGTCCGCCCGGCTGACCGCCCGGGGTGTGGCGCTGGCGCGGTTCCGGGTGCTGCGGCCGCTGGTGCGTGACGTGCACGAGCTGTTCACGGACTTCCTGCCCGGGATGACGAACGCACTGCCGGACCCGGCGAAGGGCAGGGCGAAGGACAGTACGAAGGGCAAGGAGGCGCCCGTCGAGGACGAGCGCCCCTGAAGCCTCCGTCCGCGCCCGTCAGTTGACGCCGCCCCCGCGCGGCGCGGCGTCCACCTCGCCCTCGGTCAGCTCGACGTCGTGCACGAGCGGCCCGTCCGTCACGACGACCTGCCCCGCCCGCGACCCGTACGACGGGGCGGTCGTCGCCAGCAGATACGTCCCGGGCGCCGGCACGGACACGATGTACGAGCCGTCCGCCAGCGACGTCACCCGGTCCACCTGGCGCCCGCCCTTCGTCAGCAGTGTCACCGCCGCGCCGTCGACCGGCTCACCGTCGGCGGCGCGGACGTACCCGTGCACGACCGAGGCCCGGCCCGCCCCGGCCGGCTCCTCCTCGGCCGCCGGCGCGACCGCCTCCTCCTTCGGCTCGACCGCCAGGTGCGGCAGCCGCTTCTCCATCCAGTCCGGCAGCCACCAGTTGGACTTGCCGAGCAGGTGCATCGCGGCCGGCACCAGGGCCGTACGCAGGATGAACGCGTCCAGGGCGACGGCGGCCGCGAGGCCGATGCCCGCCATGGCGCCCTCCATGTCGCCGCTCAGCACGAACGCGCTGAACACACAGATCATGATCAGGGCGGCCGAGTTGATGACCCGGCTGGTCTCCGCGAGGCCGACGCGCACCGCGCGCGCGTTGTCCCTCGTGTGCACCCACTCCTCGTGCATCCGGCTCACCAGGAACACCTGGTAGTCCATGGAGAGGCCGAACAGCAGGGACAGCATGATGACCGGCAGGAAGGACGTGATCGGCCCCTCCTTGCCGACGCCGATCAGTTCGGTTCCCCAGCCCCACTGGAAGATCGCCACCAGGACGCCGAAGGACGCCGCCGCCGCGATCAGGTTCATCAGGGCGGCCGTCAGCGGCACCACCAGCGAGCGGAAGGCCACCATCAGCAACAGGAAGCCGAGCGCGATGATGGTGGCGACGAAGTACGGCAGCCGATCGCCGGTCACCGCGGCGAAGTCCTTGAAGACCGCCGTCACTCCGCCGACATGGGCCTCGGCCCCGGACTTCGGGATCACGTCGTCGCGCAGCCGGTCGATCAGTTGGTCCGTCTGCTCGGACTGGGGTGATGTGGTCGGTACGACCTGGATGACCGTGACGCCGTTCGCGGGCGGGGCGGCGGCCACCTGGGCGACGCCCTCGGTCGACCGGATGCCGTCGACCAGCCCGGCGGGGGCGTCGCCCTCGACGACCACCTGGAGCGGGCCGTTGACGCCGGGCCCGAAGCCCTCGGCGAGCAGGTCGTAGGCCTGCCGGGTCGTGGTCGACTCCTGGTGGTTGCCCTGGTCGGTGGCGCCGAGGCGGAGCGACAGCACCGGGATCGCGAGAACCGCCATGACCACGACGGCCAGCGCCGCGAGCCGACGCGGGCGCCTTTGGACGTACGCCGACCAGCGCGCCGCGAGGCCGCTCGCGTCCTCCGGCTCCGGTCCCGCGGCGGCGAGCCGGCGCCGCTGCCGGCGGCTGAGGACGCGCATGCCGAGCAGGCCGAGAAGGGCGGGCAGCAGGGTGATCGCGGCCAGCACGCTCAGGACGACCGTCAGGGAGGTCGCGACGACCACGCCGTCCAGGAACCGCATGTTCATCACCAGCATGCCGGCGAGCGCGATGCACACGGTGCCGCCCGCGAACAGCACGGCGCGCCCGGAGGTGTTGAGGGCCGTCGCCGCCGACTCCTCCGGCTTCATCCCGCGCAGGATGCCGCGGCGGTGCCGGGTGACGATGAACAGGGCGTAGTCGATGCCGACGCCGAGGCCGATCAACGAGCCGAGCAGCGGGGCCACTTCGGGCACGTCCGTGACATGGCTGAGCAGCATCGTCCCGATCAGGCCGGTGCCGACGCCCGCGATCGCCACGACGATCGGCAGCAGCATCGCGAAGAGCGAGCCGAACGCCAGGAACAGCACGACCGCGGCGGCGAGGATGCCGACCGCCTCCGCCGTGCCCTGCGGCGGCTCCTGGGTGCGGGCGATCGCCTGGCCGCCCAGCTCGACCTGGAGTCCGTCGCGTTCGGCGGCCTGCGCCGTGTCGACGACGTCCTCGATCAGCTCCTTCGGGATGGCGTTCGCCTGCTCGGTGAAGGTGATCTGGGCGTACGCGATCCGCCCGTCCCGGCTGATCTGCGCGGCTCCCTGCGCCGCGTACGGGTCGGTGACCTCACCGACGCCCTTCATCCGCCCGATCTCCTCGAGCGCGGGCTCGATCCGGGACCGTACGGACTCGTCCCGGACGGACGTCCCGCCGTCCCCGTCCACCTTCCACACCACCGTGTCGGTGTCGCCCGCGCGCTCCGGGAAGGCCTTCTCCATCAGGTCGTACGCGGTCGTGGAGTCCGTGTTCGGGAGGGAGAAAACGTTCGCGTAGTTCGTGCCCGCGGCCGAACTCGCCGCCCCCAGGCCGAACAGTGCCCCCAACCACAGCAACAGGACCACCAGCCAGTGCCGATAGCACCACCGTGCCAATGCCGCCACGCTCAACGCTCCTTATTCGGTTCGGTCGGTCCCCCAGGTCCTGGGCAACAGGATTGGCGGCGCCGCGCGCGCGTGGCAGGCGATGGCCATGACTCTCAAGGAACTCCAAAGCGGCCGGCCCACCCGACTGTCAGTGGCGCAGCCGATACTGGGGGCATGACGACGGCTTCAGGCACCGTGCTGATCGTGGAGGACGAGGAGAGCATCGCGGACGTCCTCGCGATCGCCCTGCGCTACCACCGCTTCGAGGTCATGACCGCGGGCACGGTCCGCGAGGCGCTCACGCTGGTAGAGCGCACCCTCCCCCACGCTCGAACAGGCTCGCGCGGGGGGACCCCCATCGACGCGGCGCTGCTCGACGTCATGCTCCCGGACGGGGACGGCCGGGCGCTCGGGCGGGAACTGCGCGAGCGGCGGCCCGACCTGGCGCTCGTCTTCCTCACCGCGCGCGACTCCCCCGCCGAGATCGTCGGCGCCCTCGGCTTCGGCGACGACTACATCACCAAGCCGTTCAACATCGACGAGGTCATAGCCCGCGTCACGGCGGTCCTGCGCCGCACCCGCCCGGCCGACGTCCTGCCGCAGCGACCGCCCCTGCGGTACGGCGACCTGGAGCTGGACGAGACGACGTACTCGGTCCACCGCGCGGGCCGCACCGTCGAACTCACCCCGACCGAGTACGCCCTGCTGCGCTTCCTGGTGCGCAACGGCGGCCGGATCGTGCCCAAGGAGCAACTCCTGCGCCACGTCTGGCAGTACGAGCACACGCCGCCCGAGTCGACCGTCGTGGAGACCTACATCAGCTATCTGCGGCGCAAGCTGGACACCCTGGGACCGCCGGTGATCACCACCCGGCGGGGCGTCGGATACGGGCTGGCATGAGGCTCGCCGGGATCCTCGACGTCTGCCGCCGGCGCGGCATCCACTCGCTGCGCGGCAAGCTGACGCTGGCGAACGTCGCGCTGCTGGCCGTCGGCATCGTCGTGGCGACCGCGGTCAGCCTCATGACCGCGCGGTTCTACCTGCTCGACAAGGTGGACACCGAACTCCAGGGGGCGCGGACCGCACTGCAGAGCGCCGGGTTCACCCTGCGGCAGATCGAGTCGCTGAGCGAACTGGGCATCGCGCTGGACAGGTTCAACGGCGGCGGAGCCACGGACACCGACCCGCTGCCGAGCCCGAGCATGGTGTACGTCGCGGTCGACTCCGGCGGTAAGCCGGTGGCCCTGGGCCCCTTGCAGCCGACACCCCGGCAGCACGCCCTCGCCGCCGCCGCGAAGGACCCGGTCGTCTTCGCCGTCGACGAGGAGCCCCGGGACGTACGGGTCGAGGGTGACCGCCACCGGATGGTCGGCGCACGGCTGTCGGACGGCACCGTCGTGCTGATCGCCATGCCGACCGAGGGCCTGCACGAGGGCATGGGCAAGGCACTGCGGATGGACCTCGCCGTCGGCGCCCTGCTGCTGGCGCTGCTCGCCTGCCTGACCATGATCAGCGTGCTGCGCTGGATGCGGCCGCTGGAGAGCATGGTGGAGACCTCGTCGGCCATCGCCGACGGCGATCTGACCCGGCGGATCCCCTCCAGCCGCGACTCGACCCTGGAGGTGGAACAGCTCCGGGTCGCCCTCAACTCCATGCTCCACCAGGTCGAGTCGGCCTACCGCACGCGCGAGCGCAGCGCGGCCCAGTTGCGCCAGTTCGTCGGCGACGCCTCGCACGAACTGCGCACCCCGCTGTCCGCGATACGCGGCTACCTCCAGCTGTACGACAAGGGGATGCTCACCGGCCCGGCCGAACGCAGACGGGCCTGGGACCGGATGAACGGCGAGGTCGACCGCATGGGGCGTCTCGTCGACGAGCTGCTCACCCTGGCCCGCCTCGACCAGCGGCCCGAACTGCGGTTCCGCAACGTCGACTTGAGCCGCCTCGTGCGCGAGGCCGCGGAGGATCTGCGGGTGCAGCAGCCCGAGCGGCCCATCGCCGTCGACGCCGACGGCACACTGCTCGTGCACGCCGACGAGTCGGGGCTGCGGCAGGTGCTGGGCAATCTGCTGAGCAACGTCCGCACGCACACGCCCGCCGACGTGCCGGTGCGGCTGGGTGTGGAGCGGGCGGACGGGGTCGTACGGCTGTGTGTCGCGGACAAGGGGCCGGGGCTGTGCGAGGAGGACGCGGCACGCGTCTTCGACCGGTTCTTCCGGACCGGCGGGGGCGCGCGCAGCGGACTGGGGATGGCGATCGTGCAGGGGGTGGTGGAGGCGCACTGCGGGGAGGTGGCGGTGCGGACCGCGCCGGGCGACGGGCTGGCGGTGACGGTGACGCTGCCGTCGAGGTGACAGGGCGCGCCGCTACCCTTCGGGCGCGCCTTGACGCTCGTAGAGCTTGCCGGGTCTCATGGGTTGGCGGGGGCGAGGACGAGTGCCCACACCGTCTTCCCGTGCCGCCCCCGGCTCCACACGCCCCACGCCGCGGCCAGGTTCTCCACGAGATGCAGGCCGCGGCCGGTCTCCTCCGACTCCCCCACCGACCGCAGGCGTAGCGTGAGTTGGCCCTCGTCCGAAACCTCGATCAGACAGGAGCCGTCGGCGAGTGCGGTCACGGCGACCTCGAACTCGCGCTCCAGCAGCGGGCCGTGCCGTACGACGTTGGTGGCCAGCTCGGAGACGAGCAGCACCGCGTCCTCCAGCGCCGGGTCCCGCGGCCCGTGCCCCCAGTCGGCCAGGTGGTCCCGGACGCGGTGCCGGGCGAGACCTACCGACGCCGGATGCCGGGGCAGCCGGAAGGCGTTGCGTCTCAGCACGTTTGCTCCTCACCCCGCGCACACCTTCGACACATGGTGCAGCGCGGAGCGGTCCCTTGGCATCACCGGGCGAATGTCAAGGCCGCGAGATCGCGTCAGATCCGGGTGAGACGTCAGTGCTGGGATGGGACGTCAGGGTTCGGGCGAGACGTCAGATCCAGGTGAGGCTCCAGAGCCGGAAGAGGCCGGTGCCGTCCGACAGATACTGACCACCGCCGACGTCCTCGCTGGTGACCACGTACTCCTTGGCCTGCCACAGCGGGATCACCGGGACGTCGCGGGCGACGGCCTCCTGGAGCGAGCGGAAGTCCTTCGTGGCCTCGCTGCGGTCGGCGTACTGCTGGCTGGCCGTGATCAGCCGGTCGACGGCCTTGTCGCTGTAGCCGGTGTTCATGGTGCTCTTGGTGCCCACGAGCGGGCCACCGTAGGTGTCCGGGTCGGGGAAGTCGGCGACCCAGCCGACGGCGTACGAGTCGAGTCTTCCGCTCGCCCAGCGCTTCTGGAAGTCGGTCCACTCGTAGCCCTTGACCGTCACCTTGAACAGTCCGCTCGCCTCCAGCTGCCGCTTGATCTCCGCGGCCTCCTCGGCGGTCGCGGCGCCCCGGCCGGTGGCGTAGCCGTAGGTGAAGCGGACGGGCAGGCTGACGCCGGCGTCGTCGAGCAGGGCGCGTGCCTTGGCGGGGCTCAGGTTGGGATAGCTGTCGAAGAACGAGGTGGTGTGGCCGGTGATGCCCGTCGGGATCAGCGAGAACAGCGGGTCCACGGTCCCCTTGTAGACCGTGGCCGCCAGCCGCTCGCGGTCGATCAGCCAGGCCAGGGCCTGCCGGACCCGGACGTCGTGCAGGGGCGAGCCCGTGCGGGTGTTGAAGTACAGATTGCGGATCTCGGAGCTGTCGGCCTCGGAGACGCGCTGGTCCGGGTCGGCGGAGTTCAGACCGGCGAGGACCTCGGGCGGCAGCGTGCGGGTGGCGACGTCGATCCGCTTCGCCTTCCACGCGCTGTCGAGGGCGTCCGCGTCGGAGTAGTAGCGCAGTTCGACCGGGCGGCCGGTTTCCTTCAGGGCGCCCTTGTAGAGGGAGTTGGGCGCGAGGACGGCCTTGCTGTCCTTCGTATACGCGGTCAGGGTGTACGGGCCGGTGCCGTCGACACCGTTGTCGGTGCGCAGCGCGTCGGCCGGATACTTCTCGCGGTCGACGATGGCGCCCGCCCCGGTGGCCACCTTGAGCGGGAACGTGGCATCGGGCGAAGACAGTTGGAAGGTGACGGTACGGCCGCCGGCGCTCACCGAGCCGAGGGTGTCAAACAGGGAGGACGGGCCGACGTCCGACTTGATCCGCTTGACCCGGTCGAAGGAGTACTTGACGTCCTGCGCGGTCATGGCGCGCCCGCTCGGGAAGGTGAGCCCCTCGCGCAGCTCGCAGCGGTACGTACTCAGGTCGCTGCCGACGAACTCGCAGCTCTGGGCCGCGTCCGGCACGGGTGTGACGCCGCCCGGCTCGAAGGTCAGCAATGACTGGAAGACGTTGTTGAACAGCGCCCACGAGCCGGCGTCATAGGCGCCGGCCGGGTCGAGCGACGTGACGGCGTCCGTCGTGCCGACCGTGATGGTCCTGTTCTCGTCCCGCTGCGACGGCAAAAGCTGCCAGCCGCCCACTCCCACGGCCGCCAGCACGAGCAGCGTCGCGAGAATCCGCATGCGAACCGAACGCATGGGTGTGCCCTCTCCCCGGCCCTCGACGGGCCCCGCATGAGCAGTGAATTGCGCCGCCTCCCCTTGGCGGCGCGCACACCTAATCACACGTGTTTCAGCAGGGGGAAGAGGATTCTGGTGACATGGGAAAGAACTTACCTACGGGCGTTTCGGCCGTGTTTCACAGGTGGTCCGTAGTTCATTCACAGGCAGGGTGCGGCGAGTTGGGCGGGCCTCGCGCCGACCGGGCGGCCCTCGTCAGGCCTGACGGGACGCCAGCTCGATCACCGTGATGTCCGACGGGGCACCCACGCGCGTCGGAGGGCCCCAGGCGCCCGCGCCCCGGCTGACGTACAGCTGGGTGTCGCCGTACCGCTCCAGGCCGGCCAGGGTCGGGTTCGCCAGCTCCGCGACGAGATTGCCCGGCCAGAGCTGGCCGCCGTGGGTGTGACCGGAGAGCTGGAGGTCGACGCCGTGGTCGACGGCGTCGTGGATCTGGATCGGCTGGTGGGCGAGGAGCACGCACGCGCGTGCCGTGTCCCGGTCGCCGAGGGCCTTGGCGAAGTCGGGGCCCTGGCCCTCGCTCTCGCCCGCGACGTCGTTGACGCCGGCCAGGTCGAAGTGGGGCAGTTCGGTGCGGGCGTTCTCCAGGGGGCGCAGGCCCAGGCGGCGTACCTCCTCGACCCACTGCTCGGCGCCCGAGAAGTACTCGTGGTTGCCGGTGACGAAGAACGCGCCATGTCTCGCCCGGAGCCCGGCGAGCGGGGCCGCGGCCGGGCCGAGGTCCTTCACGCTGCCGTCCACCAGGTCGCCGACCACCGCGATCATGTCGGGCTGCGTGCCGTTGATCGTGTCGACGACCTTCTGCGCGAAACCGCGGCCCAGGACCGGGCCCAGGTGGACGTCGCTGACGACGGCGATCCGGTAACCGTGCGCCGCGCGCGGGAGCTTGGCCAGCGGGACGGTGACCCGCTTCACCTTGGGGCCGCGCAGCACGCCGTACGAGCCGTAACCGACGGTCCCCACGGCAGCCGCGGCGGCGGCACCGGCGACGACTCTGGAGACGAAGAGGCGGCGGGTGGGGGTGGCCAGGGGGCGGGAGGGGGCTGCGGGGTCGGGGTCGGGGGCCAGGGCCGGGGCGGGCGCGGACGCTGGGGACGGGTCGGTCGTGAGGGCCGAGGCCGAACCGGCCCTGGTCGCCGCGGTGACGCCCGTCGAGGGCGCCGCGGCCGAGCCTGCCGCAGGGGCCGTCGCCGAGCCGGCCGTGGGCGCCGCGGTGGAGCCCGCCGTGGGCGCCCCGGTCGGGACGGTCGTGGGCGCAGAGTCCCGGAGGGCCGTACGCGTCGGCGCCGGGCCGGACGCGTGGGTGAGGGTCTGGCGGTCGGCTGCCCCCGCGTCGGGTGACGTGGCCGGGGTCACACCCACCGGCACCGGCTCCGGCTCGCCCGCGCGCGCCCGCCGTTCGAGCCACCGTCGCAGCAGTGGTCGTACGACCTCACCCGCCAGCACACCCAGCATCAGGTGCATCGACAGGGCCAGCCACAGGAAGCCCGGCCAGGCCAGGACCTGCTGGAGCCAGAAGGGCGCGCCCGAGCGCTCGGCGACGAGGGCCCCGATCGTCAGCGCCCAGCCACCGGCGATGACCACCACGCCCGCGCGGCGCACGAAGCCGGGGCCGCGGGTCGTGTCGCGGAACAGACGGCGCCACAGCCACCAGTTGCCCGCCACCAGGACGGACAGCACCAGCAGTGCGACAAGCGCGAAGACGATGACCACGCCGACGTTCCCTTTCCGTTGCGTGCTGAGTGAACGCCCGACGCGATGGCCGAGTTCCTATGACGTCCGGCGCAGTGCGCGCACTCCACGCAACCCGATGACTCCGACGACCGTCCCCAATACGAAGGAGACGACGGCGAGCAGCAGATGCACCCAGAAGTACGCCGTGGGGTGACCGTCGTCGAACGCGAGCCCGCTGCTGTCCTTGATCAGGTTTTTGACGAAAGTGACCCAGATGACCCAGCTCCACACCCCGAAGGCGAGCAGGAACCAGGAGACGGGGCGGCTGAGCTTCATGCGTTCAGTATCGCCGTCGCGTGTCCGGCCGTCCGAGCGGGGTGGGGACAGAAGCGGGACTTCCATGGGAACGGCATGTACGTTCTCGCTCGTGTCCGCACCCAAGAAGACCACCGGGCGAGCCCTGCTGGTCACTTCAGCCGTCGTGTCCTCCCTCGCGCTGACCGCGCCCGTCTCCTACGCGGCTCCGAAGCCGTCGCCGAGTACGAGCCCCTCGGCCACTCCCCCGGCGAACATGTCGACCGTGGGCGGCGAGCGGCTGGGGCAGGCCGGCACCCAGGTGAACCTCGCGGGCGGCGTCCCCGTCCTGCCCAAGGACCTGACCGCCCGCTCCTGGGTCGTCGCCGACGCCGAGTCCGGCGATGTGCTCGCCGCGCACAACGCGCACTGGCGGCTGGCGCCCGCGAGCACCATGAAGATGCTGTTCGCCGACACGCTGCTGCCGAAGTTCCCGAAGACCATGGAGCACGAGGTCGTCCCGTCCGACCTGGCGGACGTCGGGTCCGGCTCCAGCATGGTCGGGATAAAGGAGGGCGAGACGTACAGCGTCCACGACCTGTGGCTGGGGGTCTTCCTGCGCTCCGGCAACGACGCCGTGCACGTGCTGTCGAAGATGAACGACGGAATCGACAAGACCGTCAAGGAGATGAACGAGCACGCCGAGGAGCTGCAGGCCCTCGACACGCACGCGGTGTCCCCCGACGGCTACGACGCTCCGGGCCAGGTCTCGTCGGCGTACGACCTGACGCTGATCGCCCGCTCCGGGCTGCAGAAGAAGGACTTCCGGGAGTACTGCTCGACCGTCAGCGCCAAGTTCCCGGGCGAGACGAAGAAGAACAAGAAGGGCAAGTCCGTCCGGGGGACCTTCGAGATCCAGAACACCAACCGGCTGCTCAGCGGCGACTCCGACATCTCCGTCTACCAGGGCATCGCGGGCGTCAAGAACGGCAACACCACGAACGCCGGCTCCACCTTCACGGGCGTCGCCGAGCGCAACGGCAAGGTGCTGCTCGTCACCGTCATGAACCCGGAGAAGAGCGAGCACAACGAGGTCTACAAGGAGACCGCGAGGCTCTTCGACTGGGGCTTCCAGGCGGTCGGCAAGGTGCAGCCGGTGGGTGAGCTGGTGCCGCCGAAGAGCGCGGCGCAGGCCACCGCCCAGCCGGGTGCGAACGACGCCGGAGAGGCCGGCGGTACCGGGGACTCCGAGAAGTCCTCGAAGCCGGCGGTGGGTGCCTCGGCCGCGGACGGCTCGAGCGGCGTCGGCGTCGCGCTCGGGATCACCGGCGGGGCGCTGGTGCTGCTCGCGGCGGGCGCGTTCCTGATCAACCGCCGGTGGCCGCTGCCCGACCTGGTGCGGCGTCGGGGTCGTTCCTGACCTCGGACTTCCCGGGCTCACTTGTGTCGGCCTCACTGGGGTTTTCGGACTCGTCGGCGAGCTCGACCTCCTTGCTCTGCGTCGCCGTCCAGGCGGCGCAGAACACCACCAGCTTCGAGGTGAAGTTGATCCACAGCAGCAGGGCGACGGGCACGCCGAACGCTCCGTACATGCTCTTCGTGGCCACGCCCTGCATATAGCCGCTGAGCAGGAGCTTCAGCAGTTCGAATCCGATCGCGCCGATCAGTGCGGCCACCATCAGCCGGCGGCGCGGCGGTTCGACGCCGGGCAGCAGGGTCAGCACGTACAGCAGCAGCAGGAAGTTGGCGAGTACGGCGACCAGGATCGCGGCGATCTGCAGCAGGATCCCGCCCCAGCCGCCCTCGTCGATGCCCAGCTGCCGGGTGATCCAGCCGACCAGGGCGGAGGCGACCGTGGAGGCCGCGATCGTCACGAGCAAGGCGCCGCCGAAGCCGAGGAGGACGCCCGCGTCCTTCGCCCTGTGCAGGACGGGGTTCTCCTCCTCGTCGGGCAGCTCCCACACCGCGCGCAGGCACTCGCGCGTGGCGGTGACCCAGCCGATGCCGGTGAACAGCAGGGCGGCACCGGCGATGAGGCCGATGGTGCCGGCGTTCTGCACCAGCGCTTCGATGTTGAGCTGGTCGGAGATGCCGGGCACCTGATCGGCGATCTTGTCCTCGAGCTTGTTCTGCTGCTCCGTGCTCAGCGTCGCGGCAGCGATCGCGGCGGCCACGGTGAGCAGCGGGAACAGCGCCACGAAGCTGGTGAACGTCATCGCGGCGGCCAGCCGTGTCCAATGCACCCGGTCCATGCGCTCGTACGACCGCCACGCGTGCGTGGTCATCAGCCGGGTCACCGCGGACCCGACGACGGGGAGCTTCTTCAGCCAGTCCATGATCCGACTCTGCCCTCCCTCCGGAAGACCAATGTGCGAGTGCCCCAAAACCGCAGGACCGTAGCCAGCACCATCCCGATTCCGGCTCCGGAGACCGTGTCCGCGCGCTGGGAGGTGAAGCCGAGCCCGTAGTGGCTCACGGTGAGGCACAGCAGCTGTACGGCCGCTCCGGCGATGTTCACCACGAGGAAGACCGCGTAGGGGCGCAGACCCGTCGGCTGGGTGTGGCGGTAGGTGCCGAGAGCGTTCCCCGCGTACGCGACCGTGCAGGCGGCGACGAAGGAGAGAGCCTTGGCGGTGAGGGGGCCGTGTGCAGCCGGGCCTCGCAGCCAGGTGAAGAGGGCGAGGTCGACGGCGTAGGCGAGCAGGCCGACGGTGGCGAAGCCGAGGAGTTCACGCCGGTCACCCCACACGCGCGCACCCCCCGCCTCGCCCGTCACGCGTCCACACACGCGTGACACCCCCTCGCCCCTGCTCCCGCACACGCGAGCCATCCCCCTCGCCTCCGCCTCCCACGCACGCGAGCCGTCCCCGTCAACTCCGCCCTCCCCCACAGGCGTGCCGCACCCCACCCCCGCCGCGCCAGGCACGCGTGCCCACCACTTCACTTCGGCCCCGCCACGCGCGCGTGCCTACCAATTGGCCACCGCCAACCCGTACATGGCCAGCCACACCATGCCGATGAGGGCGAGCGCCCGGTCGCGCAGGACGACGTCCTCGGGTTCGCCCGCGGTGCCGCGGTCGGCGAAGACGGCGTAGCGCAGGATGGCGAGGATGAAGGCGACCACGGACAGCTGGCGCCAGGGCAGCACGCTCGTGTCCGGGACGCCGCCCTCCTCCAGGGCCCACAAGCAGTAGGCGAGGACGGCGACCCCGGCCGCCAGCTGCCAGACGAAGCGCAGGTAGCCGGTGGTGTACTCGGTGAGCAACGCGCGCGTGGCGCCCGCTTTCCCGGCCATCTGCACGGCCTCGGAGTAGCGCTTGGCCGACACCATGAACAGCGCACCGAACCCGGTCGTGATCAGGAACCAGCGCGACAGCGGGATGCCGAGCGCGAGCCCGCCGATCATCGCCCGCATCAGGAACCCGGTCGTGACGACGGCGAGGTCGACGACCAGGACGTGCTTGAGGCTGACGCAGTACGCCAGTTGCATGCCGATGTACGCCGCGAGCAGGGCCGCGACGACCGGTGAGGTCAGCCAGGCCGCGGCGGCCGGCGTGAGGGCGGCCAGGGCGCCTCCGACGGCGTAGGCGACCGGCACGGGGACCTGACCGGCGGCGACCGGCCGGTGGCGCTTGGTGGGGTGCGCGCGGTCCGCCTCGGCGTCGCGGGCGTCGTTGATCAGGTAGACGGCGGCGGCACTGGCGGTGAAGAGGACGAAGACGAGCGCGAGTTGGGTCAGGGCATGGGCAGAGAAGAGCCGACCGGCGGCCGCCGGAGCGGCGATGACCAGGATGTTCTTGATCCACTGCTTGGGACGCGCGGTCTTGAGCAGGCCTTTCAGCAGCGCGAGAGGGCCGCCTTCGCGGGGCGGTGGCGTGGCTCGTCGCGGGGGCGTGCGCTGCTCGTGGAGCGCTGCCTGTCTGATGCGCGCGGCGCTTGTCAGGTGCGCGGTCTCAGGCACGGGCGCCCCCTGCGCTCATCCACCGCGACCCGGCGCGCGCCGTGAGCGCCCCGAGCGCCACGCCCGCCACCACGTCCGAGGGGTAGTGCACACCGACGACCAGGCGCGACACGCACATCGCGGCGGCGAGCGGCACGATCGTGTGCGCGCCGAGCGCGCCGTAGGCGACGGCGGCAGCCGCCGCGGAGGCCGCGTGGGAGCTGGGGAAGGAGTGCCGGCCGAGGGTGCGCACCAGGGGCTCGACATGCGCCGGGCGCGGGCGGCGCACCACCCTCTTCACACCCATGCTGACGAGGTGCGCACCCGCGGTGAGCGCTGTACCGCGCAACCATGCGCCGCGTCGCCCACCGTCCACGGCGGCCCCCGCGACGCCGGCCGCCAGCCACAGCGCGCCGTGCTCGCCCGCCCGGGAGAGGACACGAGCGGCGGCGGCGACCCGTGGGTCACGGCCGCGGGCATGGAGTGCGGAAAGGATTCGGCGGTCCGCGCCCCGAAGGCTCCGCTGATCGATGTCGTCGAGGTGGTCCATGTGGACTCACTTTTCACGCCCACAGAGCCAGAATTACGGCAATATTGAGCGACATCCCATTAATCACCCATTTCGGGGAGAAGCTGGATGTTTCAGAAGTAATCCCTCAGATACGGGCGCTACGGTCGCCGACATGCCTGCCGACACCGTCTCCGTCACGGGATGGGGCCGCACCGCCCCCACCACAGCCCTTCTGATCCGCCCCAGGACGTACGAGGAGGCGGCGTCCGCCGTCCGGGGCTGCGGGGCTCGCGGAGGCATCCCGAGGGGCCTGGGGCGGGCGTACGGGGACGCGGCGCAGAACGCCGGGGGTGCGGTGTTCGACATGACCGGCCTGGACCGCATCCACGCGATCGACGCCGACGGCGGCACGGTGGCCTGCGACGCGGGTGTCTCCCTGCACCGGCTGATGGAGGTGCTGCTCCCGCTCGGCTGGTTCGTGCCGGTGACGCCGGGCACCCGCTATGTGACGGTCGGCGGCGCCATCGGGGCCGACATCCACGGCAAGAACCACCACGTGTCGGGCGCGTTCTCCCGTCACGTCCTGTCGCTGGAACTCCTCACCGCCGACGGCGAGATCCGTACCGTCCGCCGAGGCACGCCCCTGTTCGACGCGACCACCGGCGGCATGGGCCTGACCGGCGTGATCCTGACGGCCACGCTCCAACTCCAGCCGGTGCAGACCTCGCTGATGTCGGTCGACACGGAACGCGCGCGGGACCTCGACGACCTCATGTCACGCATGGCGGCCACCGACGACCACTACCGCTACTCGGTGGCGTGGATCGACCTGTTGGCACGCGGCGCGGCCACGGGGCGCGCGGTGCTGACCCGCGGCGACCACGCGCCCCTGGAGGCGCTGCGCGCAGGCACACGCGCGTGGACAGAGCCGCTCGCCTTCCGCCCCGCCCGCCTGCCGGCCGCGCCCGCGTTCCTGCCGGAAGGACTGCTGAACCGCCGCACGGTGGGCTGGTTCAACGAGCTGTGGTATCGCAAGGCTCCACGCGCGCGTAACGGCGAACTGCAGCGGCTCTCCGCCTTCTTCCACCCGCTGGACGGCGTCCCGCACTGGAACCGGATCTACGGCCGGGGCGGCTTCGTGCAGTACCAGTTCGTCGTCGGACACGGCCAGGAGGAGACGCTGCGCCGGATCGTGCGGCGCATCTCCGAGCGCCGCTGCCCGTCCTTCCTGGCCGTCCTCAAACGCTTCGGGGAAGCCGGCCCGGGCTGGCTCTCCTTCCCCGCGCCCGGCTGGACCCTGGCCCTGGACATCCCGGCCGGCCTGCCCGGCCTGGCCACCCTCCTCGACACGCTGGACGAGGAGGTGGCCGCGGCGGGCGGGCGCGTGTACCTCGCCAAGGACTCCCGGCTGCGGCCCGAGTTGCTCGCCGCGATGTACCCCCGGCTGGACGCCTTCCGCGCGCTGCGCGCGGAGGCGGACCCGCGCGGGGTGTTCGTCTCGGACCTGGCCCGCCGCCTGGGCCTGTAGCACCGGCCGGCGGACCTCTCGCACCGTCAACCCCTCATCTCTCGACCATCTCTCGACCCTCAGATCCCTAGGAGCTGTCGTGAAGGACGCCTTCGGCCTCCCCCAGTCCCTGCTCGTCCTCGGCGGTACGTCCGAGATCGCGCTGGCCACCGCACGCCGCCTGATCGCGCGCCGTACCCGCACGGTCTGGCTGGCGGGCCGCCCGTCACCCGCCCTGGAGCAGTCCGCGGCCGATCTGCGCGCTCTGGGAGCCGACGTGCACACGGTGGCGTTCGACGCGCTCGACCCCGAATCCCACGAGACGGTGCTCGGCAAGGTCTTCGCGGAGGGCGACATCGACATGGTGCTGCTCGCCTTCGGAATCCTCGGCGACCAGGCCCACGACGAGCGCGAGCCGCTGAGCGCGGTGCGGGTCGCCCAGACCAACTACACGGGCGCCGTGTCGGCGACCCTGGTCACCGCGAGCGCCCTCCAGAACCAGGGGCACGGCTCCCTGGTCGTCCTGTCCTCGGTCGCCGGCGAGCGTGCCCGGCGCGCCAACTTCATCTACGGCTCCAGCAAGGCCGGCCTCGACACCTTCACCCAGGGCCTGGGCGACGCCCTGCACGGCACCGGCGTCCACGTCATGATCGTCCGCCCCGGGTTCGTACGGTCCAAGATGACCGCCGACCTGGAGGAAACCCCGCTCGCGACCACCCCGGAGGCCGTCGCCACGGCCATCGAAGCAGGCCTACGGCGCCGCTCGGAGACGGTGTGGGTCCCGGGCGCACTCAGGCTGGTGATGTCAGCGCTGCGGCACATGCCGCGAGCGATGTTCCGCCGCCTGCCGATCTAGATCCCGCTGCACAGGCGCCACATCAACGCCGCAACGCCCCGCGCGACGAACTCGTCGCCATGGTGCCGCCCCCCTGTGGCGCGGGCACGGGGTGTCGCATCAACGCCGCGCCCCGACAACCCGTCAGGGGCGCGGGACGCTGCGCGCCCAGCCACAACGCACCCCCAGCCGGCCCACGACCGATCCCGGCACCACCAGCGAAGCCAAGAATGAGCTGCCGCATCAACGCCGCGCCCCGACACCCCCAGGGGCGCGGGGAACTGCGCGATCATCCACCACGAACCCGCAGCCGACCAACGACCGCCCCCGACCCACCAGCGGAGCTACCCCGCCGGGATCGACCCACGTTCCACCGAGCCCGCCTGCGGCGGCACCACCGAGCCGCCGAAGGCGAAGTCCCTCAGCCTGCGCCACACGCCGTCGGCGCCCTGCTCGTAGAGGGCGAAGCCGTTGCATGACCACGCGGCCTGGTAGTCGGCCAGCTCCTCGAAGGCGCGGTCCATCGAGGCCTCGTCGATGCCGTGCGCGACGGTGACATGCGGGTGGTACGGGAACTGCAGTTCGCGGGCGACCGGCCCGGAGGCGTGGCGGACCTGCTTCTGCAGCCAGGTGCAGGCCGCGGCGCCCTCGACGACCTGGACGAAGACGACCGGCGAGAGGGGCCGGAAGGTGCCGGTGCCGGACAGCCTCATCGGGAAGGGGCGGCCGGCGGCCGCGACCTCGACGAGATGCACCTCGATCGCGGGCAGCAGCGAGGCGTCGACCTCTGTCGGCGGCAGCAGCGTGACGTGCGTGGGGATGCCGTGAGCCGCGGCGTCGCCGAAGCCCGCGCGCCGCTCCTGGAGCAGGCTGCCGTGAGGCTCCGGGACCGCGATCGACACGCCGATCGTTACGGTCCCCACGTCGTCTCCTGTCGTCTGTCGGTGAGCTCGCATCGCGAGGCTCGTCCTGTTGTGAGCTCGTGCCCTGTTGGTGAGCGTGAGCGGCCGCCGATGCGGCCACCCGGCTATCGACTGTACGGCCACGGCAGTGCTGCGGGCAGGCGCAACCGTAGTGATGTGCAGCGCTGTGCGGTGGTACGGCCGTATTCCGGCCGCCTGCCGTGGTGCGGGCTCAGTGCTTGGCGGGCAGGAAGCCCACCTTGTCGTACGCCTGGGAGAGCGTCTCCGCGGCGACGGCACGCGCCTTCTCCGCGCCCTTGGCCAGGATCGAGTCCAGCGTCTCCGGGTCGTCCAGGTACTGCTGGGTGCGCTCCCGGAACGGCGTCACGAACTCGACCATGACCTCGGCTAGGTCCGTCTTGAGCGCACCGTAGCCCTTGCCGTCGTACTTCTGCTCCAGTTCCGCGATTCCCGTCCCGGTGAGGGTCGAGTAGATCGTGAGCAGGTTGCTGACGCCCGGCTTGTTCGCGACGTCGTAGCGGATGACGGTGTCGGTGTCGGTGACCGCGCTCTTGACCTTCTTGGCGGTGGCCTTGGGCTCGTCGAGCAGGTTGATGAGGCCCTTCGGCGTGGACGCCGACTTGCTCATCTTGATCGACGGGTCCTGAAGGTCGTAGATCTTCGCCGTCTCCTTGAGGATGTACGGCTTCGGGACGGTGAAGGTCTGGCCGAAGCGGCCGTTGAAGCGCTCTGCGAGGTCGCGGGTGAGCTCGATGTGCTGGCGCTGGTCCTCACCGACCGGGACCTCGTTGGCCTGGTACAGCAGGATGTCCGCGACCTGCAGGATCGGGTACGTGAACAGGCCGACCGACGCCCGGTCCGCGCCCTGCTTGGCGGACTTGTCCTTGAACTGGGTCATGCGGGAGGCCTCGCCGAAGCCGGTGAGGCAGTTCATGACCCAGGCGAGCTGGGCGTGCTCGGGGACGTGGCTCTGGACGAAGAGCGTGCAGCGCTCGGGGTCGAGGCCGGCGGCGAGGAGCTGAGCGGCGGCGAGCCGGGTGTTGGCGCGCAGGTCCGCGGGGTCCTGCGGGAGCGTGATCGCGTGCAGGTCGACGACCATGTAGAACGCGTCGTGGGTCTCCTGCAGGGCCACCCACTGGCGGACGGCGCCGAGGTAGTTGCCGAGGTGGAACGAGCCTGCGGTGGGCTGGATTCCGGAGAGCACGCGGGGTCGATCAGAGGCCATGCTCACCATTCTCTCAGGTGTCGGGGGCCGATCCGGAACGGCACGGGAACAGATCCGACACGGGTGGGAACCGATCCGGTCCGGGCGGTGTACCAAGAATGTGAGAACGCGGGAGGGGGGCCGCATCGTCGATGAGGCCGCGGTGATCGCACGCGTACGCGCCGGAGAGCCGGAGGCGTATGCGCAGCTGGTGCGGGCCCATACGGGCATCGCGCTCAGGGCGGCCGCCGCGCTGGGGGCGGGTGCGGACGCGGAGGACGTGGTGCAGCAGGCCTTCGTCAAGGCGTACTGCTCGCTGGGACGGTTCAAGGACGGCTCGGCGTTCAAGCCGTGGCTTCTCGCGATCGTGGCCAATGAGACGAGGAACACAGTGCGCACGGCGGCCCGACAGCGCTCGCTCGCCGGGCGCGAGGCGGCGTTCGTGGAGGCGGAGCCCCTGATACCGGAGTCGGCGGACCCGGCGGTGGCCGCGCTGGAGATAGAGCGTCGTGCCGCGCTGCAGTCCGCCCTGGAGAAGCTGAGCGAGGAGCATCGCCTGGTCGTGACCTACCGCTATCTCCTGGAGATGGACGAGTCCGAGACGGCCCAGGCGCTGGGCTGGCCCAGGGGCACGGTGAAATCCCGGCTGAACCGCGCGCTGCGGAAGCTGGGGCGGTTGCTGCCCGATTTTCAGCCTCGGGAAGGGGGTGATGAGCATGAGTGACGGACGCAAGCCCTACCGGGGCGACGGTCAGGGGGCCTACGAGGGTGAGGGCGACGGACGGCGTGCGTACGGGCGTGACGGCGCCGGTCGGCGCGGTGGAGGATCCGGCAGCACGGGCGCCGGTGATCGCGGCCGGCGCGACGCCGCCGCAGGGCTGCCCGAGGAGCTGCGGGCCCTCGGGCGTTCGCTGGACACGCCGGGCGCGGCGGACGGCGCCGAGACGATGGTCGAGCGGGTGCTGGGGCAGATACTCGCCGAGCGGGTACCGGTTCCGGTGGCCGAGCCACCGGGCGCCACCGAGCGGCTGCGGGCGCTGCGGCGCTGGACGCGGGTGCGGTGGCGTTCGCTGACCGCGGCGCTGTGCGGCCTGCTGGCGGTGCTCGTGCTCACGCCCCCGGTGCGGGCTGCGGTGTTCGACTGGTTCGACTTCGCCGGGGTGGAGGTGAGGTACGACCCGTCGGCGGTCCCCACGCCCGGAGCCGAGGTCCCCGGCTGCGGCCGATCGGTGTCGCTCGCCGAAGCGGAGCGCCGGGCCGGGTTCGAGCCACCGGTGCCGGAGGAACTGGGCATGCCGGACGCGGTCGCGGTGACGGGTGAGCCGCAGGGACGGATCGTGGTGAGCCTGTGCTGGCGCGAGGACGGGCGCACGATACGGCTGGACGAGCGGCGGGCGAGCCTGGACGCCGGCTTCGCCAAGACGGTGCGCGAGTCGCCGGAATGGATCTCCCTGGGCACCGACACCTCGACCAGCGGCACGACCGACCCGGCCCTGTGGTTCGCCCGACCGCACCTGCTGAACTTCTGGCTCGTCGACGCGAGCGGCCGGCGCTATGCCCAAGAGGAGCGCACGGCCGGGCCGACCTTGCTGTGGACCCACAAGGCCGGGGGCGAGATCGTGACCCTGCGGCTGGAGGGCGTGGCGTCGAAGGACCGAGCGGTGGAGATCGCACGGTCGCTCGAGAGGCCGGCCGAGGTGTCCTCGAACTAGGCACCAACCCTTGGCCGGACCAACCACGGTCGGGACCAACCACGGTCGGGACCAACCCGTGGCCGGGGCCAACCCATGGCCGGAGCCAACCCTTGGCCGGACCAACCACGGTCGGGACCAACCACGGTCGGGACCAACCCGTGGCCGGGGCCAACCCATGGCCGGGACGAGTCCATGATCGGGACCAGACCCCTGATCGGGACGACCCCTTGAAGGAGCCGGTCCGGAAATAGTGGACCTGGGGTGGGAACCCCGGCGGGTCGGGCGGTGTACCAGAAGTGACATGCGGCTCGGGGACGGGCCACACGGGGATCGCTCGACTTGGGGGTTCGGATGTGGGGACATGAGATCGGCCGCTTCGAAGGCCGGTTGCCGGGGCGGGAGGCCGGCCGCTCGGGAGCTCGGCCGCCTGGGGGCGGGGGCGGCTGGAGGAGCAGGTGTCGTGAACTCACGGCCATGACCGGGGCGTTGGGTGCCACGATCGCCCTACTGCTGTGGGGTGCGGCTCCCGCCTCGGCCGGAGGATCGACAAGCGTCTTCCTGGCCTCACCGGAGAGCCAGGAAACGGCTTCGCTGTACTACTCGGACGAGGAGTACGGCGAGCTGGACCGGTTGCTCGGCCCGGGGGCCAGGGGCACGCGGGACAAGCCGCCCGAGGCCGACCTGATGGCGTCCCACCAGATCAGCGTCACATGGATGGCCCATGACGTGACGCCGTGGCGCCTCGACCGGGTCTATGAGATGGACGACGGACGGAACGTCTGGATACACACCGCTGTGGGCCGCAACCAGCCGACGAACGGCACCTGGCATCGCGCCGAGCAGCCGGCCCAGCTGCGCACCCTGTTCAAAGACCTGGGCCTGATGAGCAAGACCTCGGCCGGGGGGAGCGCGGCAGCCGTCCCACCGGCGTCGGAGGCCCCCGGAGACGGCGAGGGCGCGCAGGACGCGTCCGGCATTGCGACCGACATCACGGACACGGCGACCGAGGCGCCGCTGGCCCAATCAACCGGTTCGGGTGATGGCACCGACTGGTGGTGGGCAATGGCGGGCGCGGCAGCCGGAGCGGTGCTTGCGCTGGTACTGCGGCCCTTTGCCACTCGGCTGCCTCTGAAGCGCTTGCGCGGTGAACCGGGGCCCAGGCAGGAGCTGCGCGACGTGTGATGACGGCCTGAGAAGCGAACAACGTACCGGGCGGGACTGGAGGTCATGCCGGCAAGGACCGACACGGTCAGCGGGCGAACTGGTGGGGCTGATGAGACACGAGGGGGAGCAGTGGGGGCACATGGCGGAAGGCGGAGAGGGCGGAAAGGGTGGAGAGCAGCGTGGAGAGCAGCTGGGTATGAACGGGCATGGCTCGCGCTGCTCGTCCCGGTGTCGGCTGCTCTGGTCCTGTGCGGAGCAGCGACGACCGCCGCGGCGGTGCCGGCGCAGGGGCGGGACGTCCCCGATGTGGCGGTGGTCGTCGGGGGTGGCACGGGACGGACGACGACCCTGCGCTCCGGCGAATCGGCTTTCGCCCGCCTCTGGCAGCTGATGCAGCCGACATACGTCGGGACGGAGCGGGTGTCCGAGGCGTGGGCCGAGGGGCGGCATCCGTCGATGCGCATCACGGTGATCTGGGGACTGACCGGGGTCGATGGCTGGCCTCGCACGAACCGGCCACCGGACGGAGACGTGGCCATCCAGCGGCAGGACCAGCTGTTCGTGGCCGGGGACGGCACGCCCTGGGTGCGCTCGGATCTCGCTCCCGACGTGGAGGACGACGACATCCGCTGGCACCGGGCGCCCCGCTCCGTCTTCGAGCGGCTGGACCTGGCAGGGCTCCTCGGCGAGACGGAGGACCGGCTCGTCGAGGCCTCCGACGCCGGGGAGCGGCCCGGCCTGGCGAAGGGTGATGCCGGGTGGGCGGTGGCCGGGCTGGCCCTCGGGTTCGCGACCGGAGTGGGCGGCACGCTGCTGATACGCCGCGCGGCGGCCCGGCCGGGAGCCGGACCGCCGCGGGAGGAGCCACGCCATGAGTTGATCGACCTGGATCTCTGAGAACGCCAGGAAGATGCCCCAGAGGCGTCAGCCCAGGTCGACCTCCGGGTACAGCGGGAAGCCCGCCACGAGGTCGGTGGCGCGGTGGGAGATCTCGTCGGCGACCTTCGGGTCCAGGATGTGCTGCGCCTTTGAGGGAGCGCCCTTGCTGGTGGTGCCGGGCTCGGTGGTGGTGAGGACGCGGTCGATGAGGGCGGCGACCTCGTCCATCTCCGCGGTGCCCAGGCCACGGGTGGTGAGCGCGGGGGTGCCGATGCGGATGCCGGAGGTGTACCAGGCGCCGTTGGGGTCGGCCGGGATGGCGTTGCGGTTGGTGACGATGCCGGACTCGAGGAGCGCGGCCTCGGCCTGGCGGCCGGTGAGGCCGTAGGAGGACGCGACGTCGATCAGGTTGAGGTGGTTGTCGGTGCCGCCGGTCACGAGGGTCGCGCCGCGGCGCATCAGGCCTTCGGCCAGCGCCCGGGAGTTGTCCACGATGCGCTGGGCGTAGTCGCGGAAGGACTCCTGGCGGGCCTCGGCCAGGGCGACGGCCTTGGCGGCCATGACATGCGGGAGCGGGCCGCCGAGAACCATCGGGCAGCCGCGGTCGACCTGGTCCTTGAGTGAGTCGTCGCACAGGACCATGCCGCCGCGCGGGCCGCGCAGCGACTTGTGGGTGGTGGTGGTGACGATCTGGGCGTGCGGGATCGGGTCGAAGTCGCCGGTGAGGACCTTGCCGGCGACGAGACCCGCGAAGTGGGCCATGTCGACCATGAGCGTGGCGCCGACCTCGTCGGCGATTTCGCGCATGATCCGGAAGTTCACGAGACGGGGGTAGGCGGAGTAGCCGGCGACGATGATCAGCGGCTTGAACTCGCGGGCGGAGGCACGCAGGGCCTCGTAGTCGATCAGGCCCGTGGCGGGGTCGGTGCCGTAGGAGCGCTGGTTGAACATCTTGCCGGAGATGTTCGGGCGGAAGCCGTGGGTGAGGTGGCCGCCGGCGTCCAGGGACATGCCGAGCATGCGCTGGTTGCCGAAGGCCTGGCGGAGCTCGGCCCAGTCGGCCTCGGTGAGGTCGTTGACCTGGCGGACACCGGCCTTCTCCAGGGCGGGGGCCTCGACGCGGGCGGCGAGGACGGCCCAGAAGGCGACGAGGTTGGCGTCGATGCCGGAGTGGGGCTGGACGTAGGCGTGGCGGGCGCCGAAGAGCTCGCGGGCGTGCTCGGCGGCGAGGGACTCGACGGTGTCGACGTTGCGGCAGCCGGCGTAGAAGCGGCGGCCGACTGTGCCCTCGGCGTACTTGTCGCTGAACCAGTTGCCCATCGCCAGGAGGGTGGCCGGGGAGGCGTAGTTCTCGGAGGCGATCAGCTTGAGCATCTCGCGCTGGTCGGCGACCTCCTGGCCGATGGCGTCGGCCACGCGCGGCTCAACGGCGCGGATCACGTCGAGGGCGGAGCGGAAGGCGGTGGACTCGGTGGAAAGGGGCTCGGCTGGCATGGGGACCTCCGGACGTCGTGTGCAGCGTTCACGGTTCGGCCCAGGCGCACGGCACTCGGTACTGGACGACGAGGTCCAGTGGGCCGCTCCCCGATGGTCGGTCCCATCCCAGCGCGCCAGTCACGGCCCGTCGATCAGCCTACCGGGCGCGCCGACGCGGCATGGTCCCGCGTCCGCCATGCGAGCAACGATAGGAAGGGGCCGCAAAGCACTCGAACGGCCAGAAATGGACAGTGGCCACGAGCCTCGTGACTGGCGGAGCGCGAGCCCTCGTGGCGGCGGAAACGGAGAGCCCCGTGAGTACGTCGAGCACCACCGAATCCCTGATCGCCGCGGTCGACGCGCACAGCGCCCACAACTACCACCCGCTGCCGGTCGTGGTGGCGACGGCGGACGGGGCGTGGATGACGGATGTGGAGGGGCGGCGGTATCTGGATCTGCTGGCCGGGTATTCGGCGCTCAACTTCGGGCACGGCAACCGGCGGATCCTGGACGCTGCGAAGGCGCAGCTGGAGCGGGTGACGCTGACGTCGCGGGCGTTTCATCACGACCGGTTCGCCGCGTTCTGCGAGCAGCTCGCCGAGCTGTGCGGGATGGAGATGGTGCTGCCGATGAACACCGGGGCGGAGGCGGTGGAGACGGCGGTGAAGACCGCCCGGAAGTGGGGTTACCGGGTCAAGGGGGTGCCGGCGGAGATGGCGAAGGTCGTCGTCGCGGGCAACAACTTCCACGGCCGTACGACGACGATCATCAGCTTCTCCACCGACCCGGAGGCGCGGGCGGACTTCGGGCCGTACACGCCGGGCTTCGAGATCGTGCCGTACGGGGATCTGACGGCGATGCGGGAGGCGTTGACGGAGAACACGGTGGCGGTGTTGCTGGAGCCGATCCAGGGCGAGGCGGGGGTGCTCGTGCCGCCGGCCGGCTATCTGCCGGCGGTGCGGGAGCTGACGCGGGAGCGGAACGTGCTGTTCATGGCGGACGAGATCCAGTCGGGGCTGGGGCGCACGGGGCGGACGTTCGCGTGCGAGCACGAGGGGGTGGTGCCGGATGTGTATGTGCTCGGGAAGGCGCTCGGGGGCGGGGTCGTGCCGGTGTCGGCGGTGGTGTCGTCGGCCGATGTGCTCGGCGTTTTCCGGCCCGGGGAGCACGGGTCGACGTTCGGCGGGAATCCGCTGGCCTGTGCGGTGGCGCTGGAGGTGATCGCGATGCTGCGGACGGGCGAGTTCCAGGAGCGGGCGACGCAGCTCGGCGCGCATCTGCTCCGGGAGCTGGGCCTGTTGGCCGGGACGGGGCGGGTGACGGCGGTGCGGGGACGCGGGCTGTGGGCGGGGGTCGACATCGCCCGGATGTACGGCACGGGGCGGGAGGTGTCGGAGAAGCTGATGGAACGGGGTGTGCTGGTGAAGGACACCCATGGCGCGACGATCCGCATCGCGCCGCCGCTGGTGATCGGGAAGGAGGATCTGGACTGGGGGCTCGGCCAGTTGCGGGGTGTGCTCGGGATGTGAACCGGCGTCGGCGGCCGTCCGGCTTCAGCTGTGTGCGGTGTGGTCGAGGATCGCGCGGGCGAGGGGCTTGTGGATCTCCGGCGGAAGGGAGTGGGCCATGCCGGGGAGCTCCACGAGGTCGGCACCGTGGATCGTCTGGGTCAGGTGGTGGGCGTGCGGGAGGGGGTAGACGGGTTCGGCGGGGGCTGAGATGACGAGGGTGGGGACGGTGGTCCGGGCGAGCTGCTCGGTGCGGAGCATGCCGGAGGTGTCGGCGCGGGCATGGGCGTCGCCTGGCCTGTGGTGGCCGGTGTGGGCGATGACCTTGCGTTCCAGGGTGCGGAAGTAGTCCGTGTCGAAGGGGAGTTGGTCGCCGGACAGGGCCCGCCAGTGTTCGACCCGCCGGTCCAGCTCTGCCTCCTGGCCCTGGTCCGTCCACGGCTGGGACCACAGTTCGATGATGCGGGGGTCGACGCCGGGGAGTTCCTGCGGCGGGGTGCGGGTGCCGTCCGGGTGGAGGTACGGGACGTCGCTGAGGGCCCCC
This sequence comes from Streptomyces sp. R11, assembly GCF_041051905.1. NCBI lineage: Bacteria > Bacillati > Actinomycetota > Actinomycetes > Kitasatosporales > Streptomycetaceae > Streptomyces > Streptomyces sp. R11. The sequence continues at coordinate 5,641,060 of NZ_CP163432.1, read as the reverse complement.
GTGCCGATCAGGGTCGCACTGAACAGGCGGTCGGGGTGATCGGCGATCAGGAGCTGGGTGAGCATGCCGCCCAGTGACATGCCGACGACATGGGCACGTGCGACGCCAAGTCCGTCCAGGACCGCGAGGGCGTCGTCGGCGAGGGTTGTGAGGGGGTAGGGGTGGCTGTCGAATGCCCAGGTGGAGCGGCCGGTGTCGCGATGGTCGTAGCGGATGACGCGGTGCTGTGCGGCGAGGAGGTCGACCAGCTCGTCCGGCCAGCCGAGGCCGGAGGCCTGTGCGCCCATGATCAGCAGGAGCGGGGGCGCGTCGGGGGCGCCGCGGTCTTCTGCCCAGAGGTGGATGCCGGGTTCTGCGTCGATGACATGTTCCATGTGGCCCCCTTGGAGTGCGAGACGATACGTATCGTATCGCATCACCGCCGCTGCCGCTCCCGGTCGGTCATGCCGTCCTCAGGCTCCTGGGCTTGGTGCGCCGGCCGGCGCTTTCAGAGGATCACGTGCGGAAGGAAGCGCGCGTACTCGTCCGTGATCAGGCCGGACGACTCGCGGATGCCCAGGCCCGCCGACTCGCCCTCGACGACCCACGCGCCGAGGACGACGTGATTGCCGTCGAAGGCGGGGAGGGGGGCCAACTGCTGGTAGCAGCAAGGTGCTTCGCGGACGACGGGGTCGGCTCCGGTGGTGTTCGAGGACGTCGGCTCGTGCACGGTCACCCCGGCGCCTTCCCGGCCCAGCAGGGGCTTGGCGACGTAGCCCGTCGTCCTCGCCAGCTCCCGTGGCCCGTCGAGATGGGCGGCGAGCAGGTTCGGGTGGTCCGGGTAGAGCTCCCAGAGGATGGCGAGGAGGGCCTTGTTGCTGAGGAGCATCTTCCAGGCGGGCTCGATCCACAGGGTCGAGCCGGTGCCGCCGCCGTTGTCCAGGGTGCCGAGGACGTGGTCGGCGAAGCGGTCGGTGGTGAGCCACTCCCAGGGGTAGAGCTTGAAGCAGCTGCGGATGAAGCGCAGTCGGGTGTCGACGAAGCGGCCGGACAGGCGGTCCCAGCCGATCTCCTCCATGGAGATCCAGCCGGTGTCCAGCCCCGCCTGCTCCGCGGTCTCCTTCAGATAGGCGACGGTCATCATGTCCTCGCCGAGTTCGTCGGCGGAGGAGTACGCGAAGTACAGGGGGCTGCCGGGCGGGAGCAGGGCGGACTGCTTCTTCCAGGCGGCGACGAGGCGTTCGTGGAGGGAGTTCCACTGGTCGGCACCGGGGAAGCGTTCCTCCATCCAGAACCACTGGGGCGAGGCCGCCTCGACGAGGGACGTGGGGGTGTCGGCGTTGTACTCCAGGAGTTTCGCCGGGCCGGTGCCGTCGTAGCGCAGGTCGAAGCGGCCGTAGACGGAGGGGAGTTCGGCGCGTCGGTGCCAGGCGTCGGTGACCGCGTGCACGATGCGCGGGTCGGTCATGCCGAGGTCGGCGAAGCGGTTCTCCGCGACGATGTGCTCGGCCGCCGTCAGGCACATGTGGTGCAGTTCTTCGACGACCTCCTCCAGCGCCTCGACCTCCGCCAGGGAGAAGACGTAGTAGGCGCTCTCGTCCCAGTACGGGCGCAGGGAGTTGTCGGGGTGGCGGGTGAGGGGATAGACGAGCCCCTGCTCCTCGACGGTCTGCTGCCAGCCGGGGCGGGGGGTGGTCGTGCGGCGCTCCATCGTCTACGGGTCCTGCTCAGCCGCCGCTGCTGCCTGAGCCCGAGCAGCCGAATCCGCCGCGGTCGACGGCCTCGCTGCGGCTGAAGGTGCCGTAGTCGGCGCGGCCGCCGGAGACGTCGGCGTCGTAGTACCAGGCGGCGTCCGCGCTGCCGGTCTTCTTCTTGCCGCCCGTGCCGCTCTTGCCGTACGAGGTGCTCGAACCCGTACCGGACTTGCAGTTCTTGTCCGCGACGACCTTGTAGCCCTCGTAGGTGTAGCTGTCGCGGTCGACGCAGCGGCGGTCCGGATCCGAGCCGCAGGAGGTGAGGGCCGCGGCTATGACGCCCATGCCGCCGAGGACGACGGTGCTGGAGCGCAGCCTGCGTCGTGTTTCCGCCATGTGTGTCTCCCCCGATGTGCCCGATGGTCCGCGATGGTTCCGATGAAGCTGACCGACCGACTGAATCTGATGGTCCGGTTGTTCCTCGTCCGGCGGACAGCCTAGAGATCGTTTCGTATGGAGCTGTCGGGGGGCTGCCCATTCGTTGCTCACCTACAGTCGCTTTGTGCTGTTTGGGATGGTGTGTGCGCTGGGTGCGGCGGTCTGTTTCGGTACGGCCACCGTCCTGCAGGCGATGGCCGCGCGGGCGGCGAGTGCGCAGGGCGGCCGGGGCGGCGAGGCGGGGGTGCTGCTGCGGGCGCTTCGGCAGTGGCGCTATCTGGCCGGGCTGGCCCTGGACGGGCTGGGGTTCGGCTTGCAGGTCGTCGCCCTGCGGTCGCTTCCCATCTACGCCGTCGGGGCGGCGCTGGCGTCCAGTCTCGCGGTGACGGCGGTCGTCGCGGCGCGGTTGCTGCGGGTGCGGTTGCGGCGCAGCGAGTGGGCCGCGGTGGTGGTGGTGTGTGCCGGGCTCGCGATGCTCGGGCTCGCTTCGGGGGCGGAGGGGGATCGGGAGGGGTCGGACGCGCTCAGGTTCGCGATGCTCGGGGTGGCTCTGGGGGTGTGCTGGGATCGGGCTGGCGGGTGGGCGGTTGCCGGAGCGGGGGCGGGGGTTGGTGCTGGGGTTGGCCGCGGGGTTCGGGTTCGGGGTGGTCGAGGTGGCGGTGCGGTTGATCGACTCGGTGGCTGTGCCGGAGCTGTTGGCCAACCCGGCGACGTATGCGCTGTTGTTGGGGGGCGGGGCTGCGTTTCTGGCATTGACGTCGGCGTTGCAGCGGGGGTCTGTGACGACTGCGACGGCGGCGATGGTGATCGGGGAGACGGTTGGGCCGGCGCTGGTGGGGGTGGTGTGGTTGGGGGATCGTACGCGGGAGGGGTTGGCCTGGCTGGCGGTGCTGGGGTTTGTGGTGTCGGTGGTGGGGGCGTTGGCGTTGGCGCGGTTCGGAGAGGCGCCGGTTGCCTCCGGCGAGGAGGGGGAGGCTCGGGTGGCCGACTGAGGGGCCGTTGGCTGCGCCCCCGCCGCCCCTACCCTTCCCGTCCTTGAAGGGGCTCCCGGCCCTTCGACCCCAGACCTGGGGGCTGCCGCCCCCAGACCCCCGCCATCGGCCTGAACGGCCTCGTCCTCAAACGCCGGACGGGCTGAAGTGCCTGGACCGGCGCCGAGAAGGGGCCGTGCAAGCCCCGGCCCCGCAGAACAGGCGCCACGCCCGCACCCCCTCACGGCAACACCCTCCCCAACGCCTCCAACGCCCCCGCCCACGCATGGTCCGGCGGTGTCCCGTATCCCACGACCAAGGCGTCCAGCGGCGGAACCGTGGCCGACTCGTGGCGGTAGGCCGTCAGGCCGTGGAGGGCCAGGCCCTGCCAGGTTGCCGCCTGGGTGACGGACTGTTCCGTGCCGGGTGGGAGGCGGAGGACGGCGTGGAGGCCGGCGGCGATGCCGGTGACCTCTAGGTGGGGGGCGTAGGTGGCGAGGGTGCGGACCAGGGCGTCTCTGCGGCGGCGGTAGCGCAGGCGGGCGGCGCGGACGTGGCGGTCGTAGGCGCCGGAGGTGAGGAACTCCGCCAGGGTCAGCTGGTCCGGGGTGCCGCAGGTGTCCACGCCTCCCTTCGCCTCCGTCACCTCCTCCAGCAAGGTCGGCGGCAACACCATCCAGCCCAGGCGCAGGCCGGGGGCGAGGGACTTGCTGGCCGTGCCGAGGTAGACGACGCGGTCGGGATCCAGGCCCTGAAGTGCGCCGACGGGCTGGCGGTCGTAGCGGAACTCGCCGTCGTAGTCGTCCTCCAGGACCACACCGCCGGTGCGGCGCGCCCAGTCGACCACCGTCGCCCGGCGGTCGCGGTGCAGGGGCACGCCCATCGGGAACTGGTGGGCGGGGGTGAGGAGGACCGCCCCCTCATCGCTCAACCGGCCCGGGTTCGTGCCCAGTTCGTCGAAGGGCAGCGGGGTCGTGGACAGACCCGCTCTCGTCAGCTGCCTCCAGTGCGGTGGCAGGCCGTACGACTCCACGGCCACCGTCTTCAGCCCGCGCGCCCGTAGCACGGTGGCGAGCAGGTGCAGGCCGTGTGCGAACCCGGCGCACACGATGATGTGATCGGGGTCGGCGCGTACCCCGCGGGCTCGGGAGAGGTAGCCGGCGAGGGCGGTACGCAGCTCGACACGGCCGCGCGGGTCGCCGTAGCCGAGGGCATGGTTCGGGGCGGCGAGGAACGCGCGGCGGGCCGCCTTGAGCCACTCCGTGCGGGGGAACGCGGAGAGGTCGGGGGTGCCTGGGACCAGGTCGTAGGCGGGGCGGGGGCGCTCCGGACGGGGACCCGTGGAGGGTCGGGCGGGGGCGTGAGGTGGGGCGATGGCGCGGGGTGCGGTGCCGGCGCCGGGCGCGGTGGCCCCGCCGGATGCCGACCTGGCGCCGGCCGCGGTCGTGGCGCCGGATGCCGTCACCCCGTCCCCCGGCGGGATCACCTCCCGGTCGGCCACCCTCGTGCCCGACCCCTGGCGGGCGGTGAGCCAGCCCTCCGCGACCAGTTCGGCGTAGGCCTCGGCGACCGTGTTGCGGGCGATGCCCAGGTCGGCGGCGAGGGAGCGGGAGGAGGGCAGGCGGGTGCCCGGGGCGAGGCGGCCGGTGCGGACCGCTTCGCGCAGGGCGGCTGTCAGGCCCCGGCGCAGGCCCCCTCCCGCCGGTTCCAGGTGGAGGTCGACGCCCAGAGTGGCCCAAGGTTTCGGCATGGAAGTGGACCATACTCCTGGGCTGCTTCGCTCCTAGGGTCGAGATCATGACGACGACAGACACGACCACGACCTCGACCGCTACCAGCACCTCGACCTCAGCCTCGACGATCGAGTACGCCCCCGAACGCCCCGCCCGCCTGCAGTGGGCCCTGCTCGCCCCCGACGTCTACAAGGCGATGATCCGGCTCGACACCGCCGCCAAGCAGGGCCTCGACCACAGGCTGTACGAGCTGGTGAAGATCCGTGCGTCGCAGATCAACCACTGCGCGTTCTGCGTCGACATGCACAGCAAGGACGCGCTCGCGGCGGGTGAGAGCGTCGAGCGGATCATCCAGCTCAGTGCCTGGGACGAGTCGCGGCACTTCTACACCGAGAAGGAGGTCGCCGCCCTGGAGCTGACCGAGGCGGTGACGGTCCTGACGGACGGCTTCGTGCCGGACGAGGTGTACGAGCGGGCCGCCAAGCACTTCGAGGCGGCCGAGCTGGCTCAGTTGATCTCGGCGATCGCAGTGATCAACGCCTGGAACCGGTTCGGCGTGACCTTCCGCATGGCGCCCGGCCACCACCATCCCGCACAGCACGCGGGCGGGCACAAGTGACGGCCCGAACGGCCCGAACGGCCCGAACGATCCGGACCCGGTTTCTCGACCCAGCGGTCGGGCAGGCCATGTCCTCCCTCAGCGCCACCGCGAAGAAAGGGCTCGGCGACCCCGCGCTCGCCGAGCTCGTCGTGATCCGGGCCTCGCAGCTCAACCACTGCGCCTTCTGCCTGGACATGCATCTCACGATCGCCCGCAAGTGCGGCGTGAGCGAGCGGCAGCTCGATCTGCTGGCCGCCTGGGAGGAGGCCGAGGACGTCTACGACGAGCGGGAGCGGGCCGCGCTCGCGCTGACCGAGGCGGTCACGGTCCTCACGGACGGCTTCGTGCCCGACGATGTGTACGAGCGGGCCGCCGCGCACTTCGACGACTCCGAACTCGCCCATCTCATCGGGCTGGTCGTCGCCATCAACAACTGGAACCGGGTGATGGTCGCCCGCCGCATTCCACCAGGGGGATACCCGACGTGACCGAACGACGGACGGAAACCGTGAGCAAGGTCGACGCCTTACGCGCACTGCACCGGCGCCGCTCCCCCGGCGACCCGCTGGTCCTGCCCGGTCCCTGGGACGCCGCCAGCGCCCGCGTCTTCGTCGAGGCGGGTTTCCCAGCGCTCGCCACGCCGAGTGCGGGGATCGCCGCCTCCCTCGGTCACGAGGACGGGCGGACCCCGGCCGACGAGATGTTCGCGGCGGTCGCGCGGATCGTGCGGGCGGTCGGCGTGCCGGTGTCGGCGGACATCGAGGGCGGGTACGGGATCGCGCCGAAGGAGCTGGTGGAAAGGCTGCTGGAGACCGGGGCCGTGGGGTGCAACTTGGAGGACTCCGAGGGCGGGGTCCTGAAGGATCCGCGCCGGCACGCCGAGTGGCTCGCCGAGGTGCGGCACGCCGCCGCCGACCGGCTCTTCGTCAACGCCAGGATCGACACGTTCATCCGGGCGGGCCAGGACGCCGACCCCAAGCAGGCCGCCGAACAGGCCATCGAGCGCGCCGCCCGGTACGTCGCCGCCGGCGCCGACTGCGTCTATCCGATCGGCGCCCCCGTGAACGTACTGCCACTGCTGCGGTCCGGCATCCAGGGGCCGATCAACGTGCACGGCACCGTGACCGGCGGCCCCTCGCCCGCCGAACTCGGCGAACTCGGGGCCACCCGCATCACGTTCGGGCCGGGACTCCACCGCACCGCCACTCAGGCGCTGCGCGGCATCGCCGCCGACCTCACCACGTGAACGTCAGGACAGCCACGCCTTCCATGTGGACTCGTGGCTGTCCACCCACTTCTTCGCCGCCTCCTCGGGCGACAGCTTCTGGTCGGCGATCATCAGGGAGACCTCGTTCTGGTCCTCGGTCGTCCACTTGAACTTCTTCAGCAGGGCCGCCGCCTCGCCGCCGTTCTTGGAGAAGTCGGCGTTGAGGTACTTCTGCAGCGGGGTGTGCGGATAGGCGCAGGCGACCTTCTCCGGGTCCGCGTCGCAGCCCTCCTTGTACGCCGGCAGCTTCACCTCGGTCATCGGGACCTTCTTGAACAGCCACTGCGGCGAGTACCAGTACGTCAGGAAGGGCTTCTTCTCCTTGGCGAACTGGTTGATCTGCGTGATCTGCGCGGCCTCCGAACCGGCGAACACGACCTGGTAGTCCAGGTCGAGATTCTTCACCAGCGCCTTGTCGTTGGTGACGTAGGAGGGCGAGCCGTCCATCAGCTGGCCCTTGCCGCCGCTCTCGGCGGTGCGCATCTGCTCGGCGTACTTGTTGAGGTTCTTCCAGTCGGTGACGTCCGGGTGCTGCTTGGCGAAGTACGTCGGGACGTACCAGCCGATGTGCCCCGTGACCCCGAGGTCGCCGCCGGGCACGATCGTCTTCTTGTCCTTGACGTACCGCTGCTCCTCCTCCGGGTGGCCCCAGTCCTCCAGGAGCGCGTCGACCCGGCCCTGGCTGAGGGCGTCCCAGGCGGGCACCTCGTCGATCTGGACGGTGTCGACGCGATAGTCGAGCTTCTTCTCCAGCAGGTACTGCACGACGGCCACGTTGGCCTGCGCGCCGACCCAGGACTGGACGGACAGCGTCACGGTCCTGGCGCCCTGCGCGTTGGCGAACGGCGAGGCCTGCTTGGTCATGTCGGCGGCGCCGCAGCCGGTCAGGGTCAGCAGGGCCAGCGAGGACATGCCGGCCACCACGGCAGTCGTACGAAACGCACGGGTACTACGCGTACGAAGTCGCATGTCACGCTCCCTTCTTCGCGCGGCGTCCAGTCGGCTGGGTCACGCGGTCCAGCATCAGGCCCAGGCAGACGATCGCCGCGCCGGCCACCAGACCGGTCGCGAGGTCGCCCTGTGCGAGGCCGAAGACGACGTCGTAGCCGAGCGCGCCACCGCCGACCAGACCGCCGATGATGACGACGGCGAGGACCAGGACCACGCCCTGGTTGACGGCGAGCAGCAACGCCGGGCGGGCGAGCGGGAGCTGGACCTGCCGCAGCTGCTGGGCCGGGGTCGCGCCGAGTGAGCGGGACGACTCCAGGGCGGCCGGGTCGACCTGGCGCAGGCCCTGGGTGGTGATGCGGACCACGGCGGGCAGGGCGTAGACGACGGCTGCGGCGACCGCGGGTGCGCGGCCGACGCCGAACAGCGCGACCACCGGGATCAGGTACACGAACTGCGGCATCGTCTGGAAGACGTCCAGGACAGGCCGCAGCAGGCGTTCGAAGCGGTCACTGCGGGCCGCCGCGATGCCGGTCGCGAAGCCCAGGACCAGCGTGACGGCGACGGCCGCGAGGACCTGGGAGAGGGTGTCGAGCGACGGCCCCCACACGCCCAGTACGCCGATCGCGGCCATGGCGAGCACGGCGGTCAGCGCGGTGCGCCAGGTGCCGATCAGCCAGGCGAGGGTGGCGACGATCAGCAGGACCGACCACCAGGGCAGCCACTGCAGGCCGTCGCGAACGGGGTCGAGGACCCAGGTGGTGAAGTGGGCCGCCCAGTCGGCGGTGCCGCCGATCACGGGGACGCCGGAGTAGAGGTGGGCGGTCATCCAGTCGACGGCGCGGTTGACCGGCTCGGCGATGTTCAGGGTCCAGGCGTCGGGCCAGTCGAGGCGGCCCAGGAGACGTCCGGCGACGGCTACGGCGACGGCGGCGACCAGGGCGTACAGCCAGCGCGCCCGGCCGTTCGGCTGGGGCTCGTCACCGAGGCTCTCCCCGGCCGCGCAGGTCACCCGGTCCAGTACGACGGCGAGGAGCACGATCGGGATGCCGGCCGCGAGCGCCGCGCCGACGTCGACCGAGGCCAGCGCCTGGTAGACGCGGTCACCGAGGCCGCCGGCGCCGATGACGGAGGCGATGACCGCCATCGACAGCGCCATCATGATCGTCTGGTTGAGACCGAGCAGGAGTTCCTTGCGGGCCAGCGGGATGCGGGCGGTCAGCAGGCGCTGCCGTGCGGTGGCGCCCAGCGACTCGACGGCTTCCAGCACCTCCTTGTCGGCGCCGCGCAGGCCGAGGGCGGTGAGGCGGGCCATCGGCGGGGCGGCGTAGACGACGGTGGCCAGGACGGCCGCGGGCACACCGATGCCGAAGACCAGGACGACGGGGAGCAGGTAGGCGAAGGCCGGGAGCACCTGCATGGTGTCCAGGACGGGACGCAGGACCCGGTCCATACGGTCGGACAGCCCGGCGGCGAGACCCAGCAGCATGCCCACGACGACCGAGGCGAGGACCGCCACGATCATCAGCGCGAGGGTCTGCATGGTCGGGATCCACATGCCGAGGAACCCGCAGGCCAGGAACGCGGCAGCCGTGCCGGTGGCGAGCCGCAGGCCCGCGACGCGCCAGGCGATCAGGGACGCGGCGGCCGTGACGCCGGCCCAGCCGGCGGCGAGCAGCACCAGGTACACGGCGCGTACGCAGATCACGACCGCGTTGCTGATGTGGCCGAAGAAGTAGAGGAACAGCGGGTGGCTGTCCCGGTTGTCGATGATCCAGTCGCTGGTCCTGGTGAGCGGCTCGGAGAAGTCGACGGTGAGCGCGGAGGGCCAGGTGCCGCTCGCCCAGCGGGCGTTCGCCAGCGGGACGAGGATCGCGGCGACGAGCGCCAGCAGCAGGAGCTTGCGGACGACCGGGCGTTTGAGGAAGCCGGGCGCGGTGGCCCTGGGGGCGGCGGCTGTGACGGCGGCCATCAAGCCACCTCCTTACTCTTCTCCACGCCCGCACCCTGCTGCGTCCCCGCCACGACACCGAGAAGCCGCTCGTGGTCGACGACGCCCAGGCATCGTCCGCCTTCCATGACGCGGGCCGGGGAACCGGTGCGCGCCACGGCCTCGATCGCCTCGGACACCGTCGCGTCCGGCGCGATCGCCGGGCCGTTTCCGGTCTCGTCCGCCGACGCGGCCCGCATGGCCGAACGTACGGTCATGACCTGCTCGCGCGGGACGTCCCGGACGAACTCGCGGACGTAGTCGTCGGCCGGGGAGCCCACGATCTCCTCCGGCGTGCCCAGCTGGACGACGCTCCCGTCGCGCATCAGGGCGATGCGGTCGCCGAGCTTCAGGGCCTCGCTGAGGTCATGGGTGATGAAGACCATCGTGCGGCCCTCCTCGCGGTGCAGGCGCACGACCTCCTCCTGCATGTCCCGACGGATCAGCGGGTCCAGCGCACTGAACGGCTCGTCGAAGAGCAGCACCTCCGGGTCCACCGCCAGCGCCCGCGCCAGGCCCACGCGCTGACGCTGCCCCCCGGACAGCTGGCCCGGCCTGCGGTGCTCCATGCCCTCCAGGCCGACCTTGGCCACCACCTCGGCGGCCCGCTCACGGCGCTCCGCCTTGCCGACGCCCTGGATCTCCAGGCCGTACGCCACGTTGTCCAGGACCGTGCGGTGCGGCAGCAGGCCGAAGTGCTGGAAGACCATCGCGGCGCGGTGGCGGCGCAGTTCGCGCAGCCGGGTCTTGTCCATGGCGCGGACGTCCTCGCCGTCGATGGCTATGGAGCCCGCCGTCGGCTCGATGAGCCGGGTCAGACAGCGCACCAGCGTGGACTTGCCGGAGCCGGACAGGCCCATGACGACGAAGACCTCGCCCTTGCGCACGTCGAAGGACACGTCCCGCACCGCCGCCGTGCAGCCGGTTCGCTCGCGCAGCTCGGCGGGCGCGAGCGAGGCCAGCTCCGGGTCGGCGGGGACGCGGTGCGCCTTCGAGCCGAAGACCTTCCACAGGCCCTCGACGGAGAAGACCGGCGTGTCCTCGGCCGTCGCCGCAGTCGTAGCAGTCGTCGTACTCGTCACGTTCTCGGGCGTCGCAGTACTCATCACGCCTCACTTCCCATCAGGTCGACGGCCTTCTCCCCGACCATGAGCACTCCGATCATCGGGTTCACGGCGGTCATGGTCGGGAAGACGGAGGCGTCGGCGATACGAATTCCGTCCAGGCCGCGGATCCGCAACTGCGGGTCCACCACGGCCAGTTCGTCGTCGGCGGCGCCCATACGGCAGGTACCGGCCGGGTGGTACACGGTGTGCGCGACCTTGCGGGCGTACTCGCTCAGCTCCTCGTCGCCCGTGACGTCCGGGCCGGGGCACACCTCGCGCTTGAGCCAGTTCGCCAGCGGTTCGGTCTTGGCGATCTCGCGGGCGATGCGGATGCCGTCGACGAGGGTGCGGCCGTCGTAGTCGTCCTCGTCGGTGAAGTAGCGGAAGTCGAGCGCGGGCTTCACGGCCGGGTCGGCGCTGGTGAGGTAGAGCCGGCCGCGGCTCTTCGGCTTGGGGATGTTCGGCGTCATGGACACCCCGAACTCCGGCCGCTTGTAGCCCAGTCGCTCCGGGTTGTCCGTGAACGGGATCTGGTAGAAGTGGAACATCAGGTCCGGACCCTGGTGTTCGGGGTCGCGGCGGACGAACAGGCCCGCGTCGGAGTCCATCGCGGAGTTGTCCGGGATCGGGCCCTCGGTCTCCCAGACGATCACCGACTCGGGGTGGTCGAGCAGGTTCTCGCCGACGCCCGGCAGGTCGTGGACCACCGGGATGCCCAGCTCGGTGAGGTCCTCCTTGGGACCGATGCCGGAATGCATCAGCAGCCGCGGCGAGTCGACGGCGCCGGCGCACAGGACGACCTCGCGCCGGGCGCGGACGAGGAGTTCCTCGCCGTCCTTGGTGCGCACGTGGACGCCCTCGGCGCGGGTGCCGTCGAGCTCCAGCTTGTACGCCCAGGTCTCCAGCAGGATCGTCAGGTTCTCGCGCTCGTCCATCACCGGGTGCAGATACGCCACCGACGCCGACGAACGCTTGTTGTTCTCGGGGTGGTAGGCGAGGTCGAAGAAGCCGACGCCCTCGGTGAAGGGCTGCTTGTTGAAGCCCTCGACGCGTGGGACGCCGAGTGCGCCCTGGGCGGCGTCGACGAAGTCGCGGGCGATGGCGTTGCGGTCCTTCTCGTCGACCGGGACGACGTTGTTCTTCAGCCGGGCGTAGTACGCCTCCATCGGCACCGCGCCCCAGCCCGTGGCGCCGGCCTCCTCCCACTCGTCCCAGTCGGACGGCAGCGGCTTGAAGGCTATGAGGGTGTTGTGGCTCGAACACCCGCCGAGGACGCGGGCCCGGCTGTGCCGGATGTGCGAGTTGCCGCGTGGCTGCTCGGTGGTCGGGTAGTCGTAGTCCAGCTCGCCGCCGAGCAGGCCCATCCAGCGGCGCAGCGTGAGGACGTCGTCGCGGCCGACGTCGCTGGGTCCGCCCTCGATCACGGCGACCGTGACGTCGGGGTTCTCGGTGAGGCGGGAGGCGATGACCGAGCCGGCCGTGCCGCCGCCGATCACGACGTAGTCGTAGACATGGGTGCTCTGGGACATGGTGGGGGTGGCTCCAGGGGCGTGCGAGGTCTTACGGGGTTGAGGGGACGGGACCGGACCGGTCAGCCGGCGAACCAGCGGACCGGCTTCGGCGCGAGGTTCTGGTAGACGTGCTTGCTCTCGCGGTACTCGGCGAGTCCGGCGGGGCCGAGTTCGCGGCCCACACCGCTCTTGCCGAAGCCGCCCCACTCCGCCTGCGGGAGGTAGGGGTGGAAGTCGTTGATCCAGACGGTGCCGTGCCGCAGCCGGCCGGCGACCCGACGGGCGCGGCCCGCGTCGGCGGTCCAGACGGCGCCGGCGAGGCCGTACTCGGTGTCGTTGGCGAGGGCGATCGCCTCGTCCTCCGTGCGGAAGGTCTCGACGGTGAGGACCGGGCCGAAGACCTCCTCGCGCACTACGCGCATCTCGCGGTGGCAGTGGTCGAGGACGGTCGGCTCGTAGAAGTAGCCGTTCGCCGGGCGCTCCGGGGACGGTTCGGGCCGCCTGCCGCCGGAGCGCAGCACCGCGCCCTCCTTGAGTGCGGAGTCGACGTACGCCTCGACCTTGGCGCGCTGCTGCTCGGAGACGAGCGGTCCGCACTCGACGCCGTCGGCGGTGCCGCGGCCGAGCCGGATCCGGCCTGCCCTGCGGGCGAGTTCGGCGACGAAGCGGTCCCTGACGGACTCCTCGATGATGAGGCGGCCGCCGGCCGAGCAGACCTGGCCGCTGTGGATGAAGGCGGCGTTGAGGGCCTGGTCGACGGCGGTGTCGAAGGCCTCGTCGGTGGCGCAGGCGTCGGCGAAGACGACGTTGGGGTTCTTGCCGCCGAGTTCGAGGGCGACCTTCTTGACGGAGGGCGCCGCGGCCTGGGCCACCTTCGTGCCGCTGACCAGGCCACCGGTGAAGGAGACGAGGTCGACGTCGGGGTGCTCGGCGAGCCGGGCGCCGACGGAGTGGCCGGGTCCGGTCACGATGTTGGCGACCCCGGCCGGCAGGCCCGCCTCGACGAGCAGCTCGATCAGGGCGATGGTCGTCAGCGGGGTGATCTCGCTGGGCTTGACGACGAAGGTGTTCCCGGCGGCGAGGGCCGGGGCGATCTTCCAACTAGCCTGGAGGAGAGGGTAGTTCCAGGGGGTGATCAGCGCACAGACACCGACCGGCTCATGGACGACGACGCTGTGCAGGTCGGGCGAGCCCGCGTCGACGACCCGGCCCGGGGCCTCGGCGGCGACGAGGTCGGCGAAGTAGCGGAAGGCGTCGGCGACGCAGTCGATGTCGACCCGGCCCTCCTCGACGGTCTTGCCGGCGTCGCGGCTCTCCAGCAGGCCGAGCTTCTCGCGGTCGCGCGTCAGCAGGTCGGCGACGCGGCGCAGCAGGGCGGAGCGCTCGGCGACGGGCGTGCGCGGCCACTCCCCCTGACCGCCGTCGAAGGCGCGGTGGGCTGCCGCCACCGCCAGATCGGTGTCCTTCTCGTCGCCCTCGGCGACCACGGCGAACGGCGTGGCGTCCGCGGGGTCGAGGATCTCGCGCGTCGCGCCGGAGACAGCCGCCCGCCACTCTCCTCCCACGTGGAGGGTGCCGCGCGCCTGGAGTTCCGTACTGTCCGCCATGATCGGTGTTGCCTTCCGTTCCTGTTCAGAGCCCCTGTGTCACACACGTGTCACTCACGGGACCGAGTGCGCCTGCCCCCGACCTCCGAATGCATGCGCGATCCGCGGTCGAAAGTGCGCTGCGTCACGGAAGATGCGAACAAATACGACAAAAGGTGGCCGACTCCTCCCCCTTTCCGACGCAGCGTGTCGTGGCGGAAGGCCGCAGCGGCGGAGCTATCGTCGCCGGCAGCGCCCCGGTGCCGGCGCCGTTCCCGGGATGAGCTGCGACCCTGGCGCGCGGCCGCGGTCCGACCGTCGACATCACGGCGAGGCCGGCGCGACGTGGGATCGGAGCCGGACGGAGTGCCATGACATCAGCGGGGTCCGGGCAGCAGCCGGCGCAGGCACGCGCAGTCGTCGTCGCGCGGCACGGAAAGCTCTGGCTTGTACCGACCGTCCTGTCCGCGCTGGTGGCGCTGTTCCTGTCGCTGCTCTACATGGGCGGCATCGTCAATCCGAACGACAGCCTGCGTGATCTGCCGATCGCCTTGGTCGATTCGGACGAGGGCCCACCTCTGCCGGGACAGCGGCAGCCGGTGGGGGCGCAGTTGAGCCGGGAGGTCATCGCGGCGACTCCGGCGAAGGCGGTGCAGTGGCGCAGACTGAACCAGGCCCAGATGCAGGAGCAGTTGGCGGCGGGCAAGATCTACGGCGCCCTCGTCATCCCGGCCGACTTCACCTCGTCGGTGGCGGCTCTGACGACCTCCCGCGCCACGGCGCGCCCCACCCTCACCATCCTCACCAACCCCGGTCTGGGAAGCCTCGGTTCGTCCCTGGCCAACCAGATCTCCCAACGCGCCGCTCACCAGAGCTCCCTGACGATCGGTCGTCAGCTGACCGACCGGGCAAGGGCTGGCGGCGCCGACGCGACGCTGCGCGCTCTCCTGGCCGACCCGGTCACCGTCACCACCCGGGTGGGCCACCCGATCGGCCGCCACAGCGGCCTGGGACTGACCGCCTTCTACTACACGCTGCTCCTGGTGCTCACCGCGTTCGTGGGCGGGAACATCATCAACAACGGTGTCGACGCCGGCCTGGGCTACACCGACAACGAGATCGGGCCCTGGCACTCGCGACGCCCGACGGTCCCGATCAGCCGTACGCAGACGCTGCTGCTGAAAATGATCATGGCTGCCGGCATCGCTGTGATCACCACCAGCCTGACGATGCTCGCCACGGTCGCGATCCTGGGCATGGACGCGTCGCATCTGCCGTTGCTGTGGGTCTTCTCGTACTGCGCCAGCCTGGCCGTGGGCCTCGGCGTGCAGGCCATCAACGCGGCCTTCGGCGGAATCGGCCAGGTGGTGTCCATGTTCGTGTTCATCGCCCTGGCCCTGCCGTCCTCGGGCGCGACGATCCCCCTCCAGGCGGTCCCCGACTTCTACCGCTTCCTCGCCCTGTTCGAACCGTTCCGCCAGGTGACCGACGGCGTGCGCGCCATCCTCTACTTCGACGCCCGCGCCGAGGCCGGCCTGACCCGCGGTTGGACCATGATCGCCATCGGCCTCGTCGTCGCTCTGCTCTTCGGCTTCGCCATGACCCGCTACTACGACCGCAAGGGGCTGCACCGCCTGGTCCTCCAGGAACCGTGAGCGGCGCGGGTGCCGCAGCTTCTGCCCTTGGCGAGGTGGCTACATGGTGTGCAGGGGCTCCTTGAAGGACTTGCGGAACACCGGCCCGGCGAAGGGAATGATCGGAGACATCATCTTCGCCTTGAACGAGGTGGGATGCCGTTCGAGATCGACGTCGATGCGCGTGCCCTCATCCGTGGGAGTCATCTGGAACTCCCATCCGCCCGAGCCGAAGGGCACCGAGTCGCGCGTGGTGACGGTGACGTGGTTCGTTGACGGGTCCCATTCGTAGCGTGCGCGCTCCCACGACTTCTCGTTCCCCTCGGTGACCTCGGCCCAGGTGTCTCCGCGCTCGTGGACCTGGAAGTGCTCGGCGTCGATGGAGGGCCACTCCTCGACGCGGGTGGGGCTGAAGTTGGTCAGTACCCCCATGACCTCGGATGGGCTCATCGAGGAGTTCACGTGGAAATGCAGGGATGGCATGACCTGCTCCTTCGTTCGAGAAGACCGCTGAAGGACCACTTCTCAGGATGCACCTCGGCCCGGCGCTGCGCAGCGGCAGGTTCGCGGCCCGGCCGAGGTATGGACGCCGGGGAGGTCTTTGACTAAAGTCAAATAAATATGGAGCCAGTGTCGACGGACCATGTGACGGCCTTCCGCCGCTTCAACCGTTACTTCACGCGCCGCATCGGCGTACTGGACGACCACTACCTCGGCCAGGACCGCCCGCTCGGCGAGGCCCGGCTGCTGTTCGAGATCGGGGACGGCGCGTCCCTGCGGGAGCTCAGGAGCCGGCTCGGTCTGGACGCCGGGTATCTCAGCCGGATGGCCAAGGCGCTGGAAGCCCAGGGCATGGTCAGGCTGAGCGCGCACCCGCGGGACAACCGGTCACGCATGATCGAGCTGACCCCGGCCGGCCGGGTGGAGGTGGCGGAGCAGGACCGGCGGGCGGGCGTGGCCGCGGCCGGGCTGCTGGCAGGCCTGAGCGCACCGCAGCGCACCGAACTGACCGGGGCGATGGCCACCACCCAGCGGCTGCTGCGCCTCGCGGGCATCACCGTCGACCTCGTCGACGGCGCCGCACCGGACGCCCGGGCCTGTCTGGACGCCTACGCGGCCGACCTCGACGAGCGGTTCCCCGAGGGGTTCGACAAGGACGACCTCGTACGGCCCGAGGAGGTGTCCGGCGAGGCCGGCGCGTTCTTCGTCGCCTACGAGGAGCGCCGCCCCGTGGGCTGTGGAGCGCTACGGCGCCTCGAACCCGGCGTCGGCGAGATCCGCCATGTCTGGGTGCACCCCGACGCCCGCCGTCTGGGCCTCGCCCGCCGTCTGCTCGGCGCCCTGGAACAGGAGGCCGCCGCACGGCACCTGACCGCCGTACGCCTGGACACGCACGCCGCGCTCACCGAGGCGCAGGCGATGTACCGGGCCTGCGGATACACGGACATCCCGGCGTATGACGACAACGTCTATGCCAGCCACTGGTTCGAGAAGCGGCTGCCCTCCCCCTGACCGCGGCTGACGGCGCCTCAGCTCGGAGTGAACGCCGCCCTGACCTTCTCCAGCGTCTCCTGCGTCGCGGACCAGTCCTGCGTCGTGCCCCGCACGACCATCGCGTACAGGCGTCCGTCGTCGGTCTGGAAGACCCGGTCGACGGCCTTGACCCGCTCGCCGAGTTCTTCGCTGTCGTACTCGTAGACGAGCTCGCTCGCATACGTCTCGTCCGGAACGGCTCCCCGGCTGATCTGGGTGAAGCCGGGCTGCCCGGAGAGGCTGTCGACGGCGACGTCGAGGGCGTCGTCGGGGGTGTAGCCCGGCTCGACCACCTCGAAGATCTGCAGCAGGCCGAGCTCGTCGGGTGAGGTGTAGAAGACGACGGCTCCGCCCTTCTGCTCGCTGCGGGTCCAGTCCTCGGGGACGACGGCGGAGAAGCCCGAGGGGTCCTCGACCGCCCGGAACCCGTCGGGTACCTCGGGCGACTCGGAGGCTGCGGTGAACGGGTCCTCGGAGGTGGGAGCCGGGTCGGACCAGGTGTCCGAGGGCGATTCGGCCTGTCCGTCGGACGTCGCCGTGCTCGACGAGGCGCCGCCCGCCTTGTCGTCGTCCCCTGCCTGGTCGACCGCCAGCCAGGTCGCCAGTGAGGTGACCGCGACCGCCGCGCCGACCGCGCCGGCGATGACCCTGTTCCGGCGGCCACGCGGGGCCCCGGGCGGTGCGACCGGCGCCTGCGGCCAGTCGGAGCCCGGGGCGGGCGCCGACGCCCCGCCCACCGGTTCCCCGGCGGGCCACTCCCCCGGCCCCCCGGCCGTCGGTGGCCTGTCGGGCGGCGGAGGCGGAGCCGAGTGACCGCGCGCGCCCACCCGCTCCCACGACTGTGTGTCCTTGTTCCACCGGACCTCGCCGGCGCCCCCGCCGCGCATCGCTCAGCCCCCGATGAGGCCGGCCACGGCCGTGCCGAGGGCGGTGGCGGACGTGATCGCGCCGAGGACGCCGCTCGCCGCCTCCAGTGCGGTGCGGAGCCGGTCCAGGACGCCGGGCTGGGCGCGACCGGTGGCGGTCACCTGCCGCTCGGTCTCCTCCAGACTGGCGGAGAGCTCCTGCGTCTCGGAGGTGGCGGGGTACCTCTTCAGGTCCTCGCTGAGGTCACGGACGGCCTTCAGCAAGGCCTGATGCGACTCGTCGGCCGGGGCCGACATCGAGGTGTACGCGGCACTGGCACCGGCACCGACCGCGATGCCGTTGCCGGTGACGGATCCCCCGACGTACGTACCGGAGCCGGGTCCTTCGGCCGCTGGCGGCTGGTTCATGTGGTCCCTCCGTTGTCTGCTGCTGTTCGACGCGCTGTTTCGACCCGCTACTTCGACGCGCCACCGGCACCGGCCGACGCGGCCGGGGGCGGCTTGCCGGCCGGCGAGTTGGCCTTGCTGTCCTTGCCGATCGCGATCCCGTTGCCCTGCACGTTGCCGCCGACGAAGGTCCCGCTGTTGTTGAACACGTTGGTGACCTTCTGCTCGAACTCGGCGACCTCGTACCCCGCGTTCCACAGCGCCTCGCCCACCCCGCTCGCGATCCGGTCCTGGATGGACTTGAGGTAGCGGGCGATGTCCATCTCCTGGAAGAGGGTCGCCCGGTCGTCGGCGCCCAGTTCCCGCACGGAGGCACCGGGCCCGTCCGGCAGCGTGTCCGCGTGGACGTCGGTGAGCTGCCGCCACGTCTGGGCGACGGCGCGGGCGAGGACCCGCAGGGCGTCGCCGGTCGCGGCCGGGATGCGCAGCAACGCGAAGACGTAACGGCCGAAGCCGCCGCGGTGCAGATGCTCGTGCGCCTTCCTGTCGGCGGTCGCGAACAGTCCGTTGACCGGCGGCAGTACATGCGGGGCGACTTCGAGCATCAGCATCCCGCCCTGGGTGTGGACGCGGACGAAGACGGTGACGACGATCTCCTCGTCCCACCCGCCGACACGCACCCGCAGGAAGTGCCGACGCTGCTCGCCGCCTTCCTCCACCGCGTCGGCGCGGTGCATCAGATACGTGTCCTCGGTGTACGGAAAGGCCATCCGCCCCGGCAGCCCTTCCGCGGGCAGGAACACGCACTCGTCCACGACGAGTTCGCGCAGCCGGTCCAGCACGGCGTCGGAGGCCTGCGGGGAGGTGCGCGCCGAGGGCTCGCGCAACTGCTCCACCAGCGGCTTGATCTTCTCCAGGACCGTGGCGTTGTCGAGCGGCTCAGCGGGCGTCGCGTCGGTCTTCCTGAGAGCGTGGAGGGGGGAGTCCCCGTCGCCGTTCGTGCGGGGGCGCAGTTCGATCGAGAGGGACCACGGTTCGAAGGGCAGTCCCGCGCCACGGAACGGGTCGGCCTTCGCGTAGAGGATGAGCGGTGCGTGCTGCTCCTGGCGGATACGCCGGCTCAGTTCGCCGAACCGGGGTGCGGATGCCGCCTCGGCCGGGTCGTCGGTGACGTTCGGGAAACGCTGCTTGGACAGCTCGCCCGCGATCGTGCGGGCGAACTGGCCCCGCTGCCCCACGCTGAGCAGGGCCAGCAGCAGCGGCAGCGCGAGCAGGCATGCGGCGGTGAAGCGGTTGGGTTCCGCGAGGGCAGCGTTCAGCAGGTCGAAGGGGTTGCCGAGGTCGGCGCCGTCCGACGAGTCGAGGAAGGGGCCACCGGAATCGCCGTAGGAGTCGGACGCGTACTCGTCCGGACCGGCGATGAGCAGCCGGAGCAGGGTGACGTACACGAAGACCAGGGTGATACGCCCGTACCAGCGCAGTACGAAGGCGAGGAGCCGCCGGAACATGGCGAACTGCGGGAACTTCCCGTCGATGTCGCGGCTGCCGCCCAGTCGGCGGCCCAGCGCGATCAGGAGAATCGGCCAGATCACCACGGAGATGTGGAACTTGGTGAGCGCCGCCACGACCACCCACAGGGCGATCATCGCCGCCGACCACGCCACTTCCTGGCGGCGGGAACGCAGGGCGTGGGCGAGGACGCGGGCCGCGTCGAAGCCGTAGGAGGGCGCGGCGAACCGCTCGCGGTGCACGTACAGTTCGTCGATCACCGCGTCCCGGTAACCGACGTGCAGATACGTCCCCGCGCAGAGCAGCCGGCACGCCTCACTCCGCGCCGGGTCGACCGGACGGCGCGGCCCGGATCTCGGCACTTGCTCCCGCTGGGGCGGGAGCTTCGGCTGGGTCATGGATCGTCCCCCGATTCAGGAACCCGTCATGGCAGGTTGCCCTGTCATGGCGCGACCAACTGCCCCATCCTGCACAGGAGTTGGTCTCGTCAGGATCGACCAGCATAGGACACACGTGTGACGCGAGACACCCGAAGTCGCGGTCTCACCCCCTTCCGCTCACGTTTCCTGCGCAGCGCCTGCACCGGCCTTGCGCCCAGGGACCCGGTCCGCGGTGAGTGACGAACTTGGCCTCCTGTCACGGGAGTTCAGGACATAATGTTGCGGTGTCCACCTTCTTGGAATCAGAGTTCGACGACGGAACGGCCGTGAGGTTTCTCCTCACTCCAGCAGCGGTGACCGGACCACCCCCCGCGCAGGACGACGACCTGCCCGAGGGCATGGGACGGGCCGTCCCCGTCGCCACGGGAGGGCGGGCCGCCGTCGCCAACCTCGCCGCGGCGACCTTGCGCGGGGCGCTCAGGCCGCTCGGGCCGCTGCTGCAGGAGGTGCACGACGTGGCCTCGTCGGTGCCGGATCCACCGAGCGAGCTCAGCGTGACGTTCGGCGTCCAGGTCGGCCAGGACCTCAAGCTCGGGATCGTCGGTGGCAACGGGCAGGCGCACCTCACCGTCACCGCCAGTTGGAAGCCGTCACCCGGCGCGGAGTGATGGTGGACTGGTTCAGGCCGGTCGGGACGGCGCCGGACACCGAGGGGAGATCCCGCGTCGCGTCGGTGCGCCGCACGTCTGACGGAAAGACGGCCGGTGCGGCAGTCGTACTCGGTGGTGACGCGATGCTGACCTGCGCGCATGTCGTCAACGACGCAATGGGCAGAGCGCTGTTCGAGACCCGGCCGCCCGGGCTCGAGCCGCTGTTCGTCGAGGTGCAGGGGGCGCGAAAGACGGAGCGATACCCCGCACGCGTGGCGCACTGGATCGCCCCACGCACGCGCGAGGGCACGGCCGTGCGGGACGGCGACGGGGAGTGGCTCGGCGATCTTGCGGTGCTGCGGATCGACGCGCCGCCCGTCGGCATGCCCGCAGCCGACCGGCGTACGGCCATGGTTCCCGGTCAGCAGGTGCGGGCCTGGCACGGCAGCGGGCACAGCGCGACCTTCGCCGATCTACGCGTCGCCGCCCTCGACGGCTCCGTCGGCTACCTCGACGGCAAGGCCACGGGCATGGCGGTCGGCCCCGGCTACAGCGGCGGCCCGCTGTGGTGCGAGGAGGACGGAGCCGTGGTCGGACTCCTCGCGGCTCATTTCATGCCGCCGTGCGATCCCGGCGGGGCCCCGCTTCCGCACAGCCCGCAGCACATGGTCCGACGCAGCTGGGCGATTCCCTGGCAGCACGTCGAGGCCGAGCTGCGGCCCCTCGGCGTCCTCGTCGAGGAGGGCACCGAGCCCGCCGATCCGGACGACCCCGCCTTCGGCATGCTCGTGACGGCGATCGGGAACGCCCTGCCGTCGCCGTACTCGCTCGGTGACACCGCCCGCCAGCTGGCCCTAGCATGCGGCGTCGCCCAGGGCAGCCCGGTGAGCCCGCCCCCCATCGAGGAGTTCGCGGCGTTCTTGCTCCGCGATCGCCGCGCCCTGGCGGCCTTCACCGAGATCCTGCGCCCCAGGGACCCGATGGCGACCAACCGCGTGCTGGTCGCCGGCCGGCTGTCGGAGACTCCGCTGCTGCTCTCACCGCGCGAGCACCGTCGGCTCCACCAACTCCTGCGCAACGTCGACCGGGCGGTGCTCGACCGGCTGCCCGAGGCGGTGCGCGAAGCCACCAAGCGGGTCGCCGCCCTGACCGACGGCGCCACCCTGGACGTCCTGCTGGACGAACTGGAGAAGCTGCCCGGAGACGGGCACTCGGACGACGGCGAGACACGGGTGCCGGCCATGCTGCGGGTCGTCGAGTACGTCGCCGCGCTGTGCCCGGCGCCCCGGCAGGCGGAGTTGCGCCTGTGGTCGGACGGCGTGGCGGGCCGGCTCGGTATCCCGGGCGCCGCCGTCAGGGAGCGGCGCTCGGACGCCCAGGACTGGGCCCGCATGCTGCGCGGCAGTGTCCGGCGCAAGCGGGTCCTGGTCCAGGTGGCGCGGGCCGGTCGGGGGCGGCACCGGCTGCGCATCTGGTGCGACGAGGGCACCGGGCCCCGGCAGGTGTCGGTCGACAGCGCCGCCTCGTACTCGGCGCCCGAGGCGGCGCGTGAACTGCTGCGTGTCATGGAGTCCCTCATCCCCTCGGACCGTGACGTCGGACGGCCGCTGGTGGAGGTGCTCGTGGACCGTGCCGACCTGAACCTGCCGATCGACGAATGGGCGGCCCAGGTACCCGGCGAAGTCGTCCCGGGCATGCTCGGCGTGGAGTTCCCGCTGGTCGTGCACTGTCCGGAACTCCTGCGCCGGCACGAGCGTTTCCTACCCGACTGGCGTGAGCGGTGGAGCCGGCTCGACTCCGGAGAGACCCTGGTCGTCTCGGACGCGTCGCAGGACCCGCATCAGGTCTACTACGAGCTGATGGGCCGGCTCGACACGGTCCGGGTGTCCGTCGATGTGCCCCCGGGGCCGCGCGACGCCATCGTTCAGATCTGTCTCGCCGTGGGCATACCGGTGGTGGTGTGGGACCGCGGCCGGGACACCCCCTCGCACGTCACCAAGCACATGGCGGACGTCGCCACCCGTCAACTGCCCGACGGAGTGCGGGTCTACCGGGCCAACGCCCGGGGCACCCGCGCCCCCGACTTCCCCGGCCGCCCGGTTCTGGCCTGGGCGGACGCCGACCGTACGGTGCCCCGACTGCACCTGAGCGAACCACAGGAGAGCGCATGACCTCCGCTTCCGAGGCCGACTGGCGCCTCTTCCGCGGCGACGGCGTCCCTCGCGCCATCACCCTGCCCTCGGCGCCGCCGTGGCGCCGGTTCAGCCCGGCTCCGGCCCTGCGCCCCGAACTGCCGTACCTGATCCAGCCGGAACACGCCGACGTCGTCAACGCCGCCCTGCATCTGCGCCGCCCGCTGCTGGTCACCGGGCCGGCCGGCACCGGCAAGTCGTCGCTGGCCCGGGCGGTCGCGCACGAGCTGCGGCTCGGCGAACTGCTGCGCTGGTCCATCAACAGCCGGTCGACCGTACGCGAGGCGCTCTACCAGTACGACGCGATCGGCCGCCTGCGCGAAACCACGCTCAGCCGCGACCGGGGCGAGAGCGAGCCGTCGATCGGAACGTTCATCCGGCTCGGCCCGCTGGGTACGGCCCTGGTGCCCTCGGCCACACCGCGGGCGCTGCTGATCGACGAGATGGACAAGGGCGACGTGGACCTGCCCAACGACCTGCTCACCGTCTTCGAGGAAGGCTATTTCGACATCCCCGAACTGACCCGGCTCCCCGAGGACATGGCGGATGTCGAGGTGCAGACCTCGGACCACCGAGGCTCGGTGACGGTTCACCAGGGCCGGATGCAGTGCGCCGAGTTCCCGGTCGTGGTCATCACGAGCAACGGCGAGCGCGAGTTCCCGCCGGCCTTCCTGCGCCGATGCGTCCGCCTCGCCCTGCCGGTCCCCGACGAGGCGCGGCTGCGCGCGATCGTCACGGCCCACCTCGGCGAGGAGGCCCTGCACGACGCGGACGAACTCATCGAGGCCTTCCTGCGCCGCCGCGCCCCAGGCGAACTGGCCACCGACCAGCTCCTGAACGCGGTGTTCCTGCGTACCGGTGGTGTCGACCTGGACGCGGAGGGACTGCTGGACGCCGTGCTGCACCAGCTGACCGGGGCGCTGTGACGGCGGTGTGGACGGGCGCGTCGTGAGCGTGGGTGGGGGTGGGTCGCGGCTCGTCGCGGCTCTGCGGGTGCTGGCGGCCTCCGGACAGGAACTGGACGCCGACCAGGTGCTCGACGTGCTGTGGCTGGCCGGGCGAATGCCCGGTGGGGACGACGCGCCGCTCAACCGGCTCGCCCGCGTCGAGCAGCCGGCGCCGCAACCACCGCCCACCGTCGAACCGGAGGGAGCCACGCCGCCCCGGTCCACACCGGACCCCGACCCCGACGACCCCGACCTGCCCGACCTCACCGCCCCGTCCCTCTACGCGGCCGCCCGGCAGACCCCGCCGCCCCTTCCCGGGATACGACTGCGCCAGGACCCCGAACCGGGCAAGGCGCTGCCCGTCCGGGTGCCGGAGGACAAGGCACTGACCCGCGAGCTCGAACTGGGGCGAGCGCTGCGACCGTTGCGGCGCAGGCAGGCCAGCCCGCACCGGCGGGAGATCGACGAGGAACGCACCGCCGCCGAGCTCGCCGAAACCCTGCTGCCCGACGTGGTGCTGCGGCCCGTACAGGAGCGCTGGCTGCATCTGGCACTGCTCGTCGACGACGGTCTGTCGATGCTGCTGTGGCACCGGCTGGGCGCCGAACTGCGCACCCTGCTCGAACGCCTGGGCGCCTTCGCCACCACCCGCGTCCTCGGCCTCGACGCCCGCAGCGTCTCCGAGCCGCGCCTGCACGCCCGTCCGTTCCGGCCCGACAGCACTCCGGTGCCGCTGAGCTCGGTCGGCGACCCGTCGGGCCGCACCCTCGTCCTCGTCATCAGCGATGGCATGGGCGGCTCCTGGCGCAGCGGTGCCCTGCACGACCTGCTGTCCTTCTGGGCCTCCCGCGGTCCGGCCGCCGTGCTGCACACCCTGCCGCCCGGCCTGTGGGAAGGGTCCGGCATCCACGCGGAGCGGTGGCAGGCCACGACTCGGCGGATCGGCGGTGCCAACACCTCCTGGGAGATCACCGATCCTGTACTGCCGCCCGACCTCGCCCGCTTCGACGGCGTGCCGGTGCCGGTCCTGGAGCCGACGGCCGCCTCCCTGCGGGACTGGGCCCACCTCCTCGCCTCGCCCGGCGCCACGGTCGAGCTGCCGATGCTGGCCCGGCCGCACCGGTCGGGCACCGTCGCCGCATCCGCCGGCCAAGGGGACCTGCAACACTTCCGGGACGCGGCCACGCCGGAGGCCTACCGGCTCGCCGCCCATCTGGCGGCCGTGTCGCCGCTCACCGTGCCGGTCATGCGGCTGGTCCAGACGGCGGTCCCGTGGCAGGCGCGAACCTCACATCTCGCGGAGGTCTTCCTCGGCGGCCTCATGCGGCCGCATCCCGCACCGGTATCCGGGCCGCTGCCCGCCAAGCACCAGGTGTTCGACTTCTCCGACACATCACGGTCGGCGCTCCTCGACGCGGTCCCTCAGTCCGAGCTCCTGAGGACCAGCCGCAGCATCGGGCGGCGCCTCGAACAACTCGCCGGCGTCTCCCCCGACTTCCCCGCCTGGCTCGCCCATCCTGACGGCTCCGCCCAACTTCCGGGCTCACACCGGCCGTTCACGAATGTCGAGCGCAGACTGCTGACCCGGTTCGGGGTGTCGTTCGACCGGGACGTGCACGGGCTGGAGCGAGAGCCGGGCCGCAGTGGCCCCACGGCGGACGGCTGGCAGCCGCTGACCGACGACGATCCCCGGCAGCTGGGCCCCTACCGGCTCCACGGCCGACGACGGCTGCGGCGGACGGTGGAGTACGACGGCATCCATCGGCAGGGCACCCGCGCCATGGTTCGCACCGCCCGGCTCGATCTGCCCGTCGGCGCACATGAGTTGATCTCGCTGGAGGCCGAGGCACTGCTCCGGCTGAACCGGCAGTACGCCCCCGCCGTGCTCGCGCAGGGGCGCGACAACAGCAGCGGCCGGCTCTGGCTGGCGACGGCCCCGATCCACGACGACTCCGGGACCCAGCCGCCGCCGCGGCTCGCGGAGATCTTCAACCAGGCCCACGCGACGAGAACCGCCCCCTTCGACAAGCTCACCGCGCTCCTGGTCGGCTGGCATCTGGCGAGCGCCGTGGCCCTCTGCCACCTCCACGAGATCGTCCCCGCGGACCTCAGCGCCGAGAACATCTTCGTGCTACGGCGCACCGTGCTACTCGGCGACCTGTCCGACTGCGCCGTCGCCGGCCGCTACGCGGGTGCCGGCCCCGCACCCACGCCCGAGGACAACGTGCGAGCGCTGGGCGATCTGCTCCAGCTGGTCAGCAGCAAGGCGGGCCGGGAGCTGCACCGGCATGTTCCCGGTCCGGAGGGCATGCACCTGTGGCAGGGCGACACCTGGGCGCGGCTGCGGCAGGTCGTGCTGCGCTGCCTCGACCCGGATCCGGCCGAACGGCCCTCCGCGGGCGAGGTCGCGGACGTCCTGGCCAACTACATCGCCCAGTCCCGCGCCGAACGCGCTCCCACGCCCCGGTCACCCTCCGCAGCCAGGCCGGCGGTGGACGCACCACTCGCGCTGCCGCGGACCACCGTGCCCCCCACCGGAGTTCCGCCGATCCGCCCACCCCGGTTCGGCTCCGCCCGCCGCGAGCGGGAGGCCCGGCTGGCCCGGCTGCGGACGCCTCTGCACCGAGCCAGGCGGCTCACGCTGGTCGGCGCCTATCACTACAGCGGCCGGGCCACCACGACCATGGCGCTCGGCTCCCTCCTCGCCGCCGTCCGGGGCGAACCCGTACTGGCCCTCGACGGAGCGGCCGACGAGGGCGCGCTCGGCTCCTTCCTCACCCGCCGGAACCCCGCCACCGTGCGCGACTTGGCCGACCTTCCCGCCGAGGCCTCGTACGAGGAGGTCCGCGCCCGCACCACGCACCTGTCGTCGGGCCTGGAAGTCGCCGCGCACCCGCCGGGCCACGTCCCCCCGAACCTCGCCCACACCCAGGCGTACACGCATGCCTTGGCGCGGACCGCGCCGTACTACTCCTTCGTCCTCACCGACTGGGCCCCCCTGCGGCTCGACCGATCGGCCGACACCGTCCTCGATCTGACCGACCGACTGGTCCTGTGCTGCGGCAGCGCAGGCTGGTTCCTCGACGCCGCCTGGCGGGTGCTCGACCAGCTGCGTGGCAGCGGGCGCCGTCAGCTGGCGGACGAGGCGATCGTCGTGGTGACGCAGGTGGAGGGGGTCTCCAGCCGACCGGTACCGGCCGACCTTCCCGGCCGCTTCGACATCGGTGCCGACCAGGTGGTCGCCGTCCCGTTCGACAAGGCCCTGCACTCCCCGGGCTTCCGGGAACTGGAGCAGTTGCGTACGCCGACGCTGAACGCGTTTCTGGACCTGGCCGAGTTGGTCGTAGGGCGCTGAACCGGCCGACTGCGAGGGGGCCGGGGCGCGGACGCACCGATCCCCGGGCAGCCGTGCCGCCCGGGGATCGGTGTGAGTGTCGGATCGCGCCCGTCAGATGAGGCCGAGGGAGCGGACCGCCTCGCGCTCCTCCTCGAGCTCCTTGACGGAGGCGTCGATGCGGGCGCGGGAGAACTCGTTGATGTCCAGGCCCTGGACGATCTCGTACTTGCCGTCCTTGGTGGTGACCGGGAAGGAGGAGATCAGGCCCTCCGGGACGCCGTACGAGCCGTCGGACGGGATGCCCATGGAGACCCAGTCGCCATCGGCGGTGCCGTTGACCCAGGTGTGGACGTGGTCGATGGCGGCGTTGGCGGCGGAGGCCGCGGAGGAGGCGCCGCGGGCCTCGATGATCGCCGCACCGCGCTTGGCGACGGTCGGGATGAAGTCGTCGGCCAGCCACTTCTCGTCGTTGACGACCTCGGCGGCGTTCTTGCCGGCGACCGTGGCGTGGAAGATGTCCGGGTACTGGGTCGCGGAGTGGTTGCCCCAGATCGTCAGACGCTTGATGTCGGCGACCGTCGAGCCCGTCTTCTTCGCGAGCTGGGTCAGCGCGCGGTTGTGGTCGAGGCGGGTCATCGCGGTGAAGCGCTCGGCCGGTACGTCCGGGGCGGCGGCCTGCGCGATGAGGGCGTTGGTGTTGGCCGGGTTGCCGACGACCAGGACCTTGATGTCGTCCGCGGCGTGGGCGTTGATGGCCTGGCCCTGCGGCTTGAAGATGCCGCCGTTGGCCTCCAGGAGGTCACCGCGCTCCATGCCCTTGGTGCGGGGGCGGGCACCCACGAGCAGCGCGACGTTGGCGCCGTCGAAGGCGACGTTCGGGTCGTCCGAGATGTCGATGCCCTGAAGGAGCGGGAACGCGCAGTCGTCGAGCTCCATGGCGGTGCCCTCGGCGGCCTTGAGCGCGGGGGTGATCTCAAGGAGGCGCAGCTTGACCGGCACGTCCGCGCCGAGCAGCTGGCCGGAGGCGATGCGGAAGAGCAGGGCGTAACCGATCTGGCCGGCCGCGCCGGTGACGGTGACGTTCACGGGAGTGCGGGTCATGGCGTTCTCCGTATGACAGCTGGCGGTGAGGGCATCCCTGCCCCGGGGTGCGGGACGTAGAGATGATCGATCTCTTGGCGTCGAGAGATCCACCGGTCAGGCTATCGCGCCTCCGGGATCTCGCACGGCCGGGTCCGTGTGGCCCGGCCCACAGAAAGCCACCACCGGCGCACAAAGCGGCGGCCGCCCTGTCCGGGAGAGGGGACGCGGGCGGCCGCCGGGTGGGGGTACCGGTTTGCCGGACTCCCGTGGGGGTACGGTGCGCGTGCCCACTTTGCCGACGGCCATTCCTGTCCGACCCGAAATCTTTTCACGCCCCCTTTCCGTCGCCTCACCCGCGACGGCCGGCCCCTCATCGGCGAGAACATCCGGCAGGTCGTCGCCGACCGCTCGCACGGCCTGCCGCTGTACCTGGATCTGTCCGTTGCTCGGTTCCTGGAGCTCAGCCGCAGCGGACGCACCCCTCAGCCCGGTGGCTTCGACCACAGGACACCCGCCTCGCAGTCCTGGTAGCCGCAACCCCAGCGCGGCAGGGCCACCCCGAGCAGCCACCGGCCGGGTCGCGGATCTCTGAGAGCATCACCTTGGCAAACCGGGCGGTGAGCCGGCGGGGACGCGCTCGCGGAACTCGCGAACATCGCCGCGTCCTCGCCACGGGTCATGCCGATCCTCACGGGCTGGCCGACCGCGCGCGGTGGCGCGAGGCTCGTCACCGCCCGGCGCGATCACCTGCGCGATACCCGGTGAAGCACTGCGGCCCCGCCGGAATCCGGCGGGGCCTCATACGTCTTCTGTTGTGGTCAGGGAGTGAGGTCCAGTACGCGGACCGGCGCTCCTGCCCACCGGTGCGGGGCGGTGGTGGCGATGATCGCGCCGTCGGGACGGTCCGGGGTGGGCTGCGCCGTGTAGTGACTATGCGCCGCAGCCCACGTCTTTGGGCGCGCGACAGCAAGGGCGGCAGCCAGGTCCAGAGCAAGGACCGTGATTCCGGGAAGGGAGGCCAGGCGCCGCAGGACGCCGGTTGCGGTGACGTCGTGCCGGCCGTCGCTGCCCGTTGTGCGCGGCAAAGCCGGAGTCGCGGAGGGTGACGATGTTCGGCTGAGCGAGGCCGCCGGCGACCGCGGCCTCACGGGCGAACCGGGCCATCTGCCGACTGCTGCCCGCGTCGCCGGTGGGAACCTTGACCGCGACCAGGCGGTCGACGTTGGGGTCGTGCGCCTTCGCCGGCCCGTACGCGGACCCCGGCTTCCTCCGGTCGGCAGGGTTCCCGAGCCCTCGATGCTCGCGGGCGCGGACGCTGCGGGGCCTTGCGTGCCAGCGGAGGACAGCTGGACTTCCCATCCGATGCGTAGTCCGTCGGGCTCCCTCGTCGAACGGTGCCGGACACACAGGCCCACGTGCCACGTTCCGCCGCCCTCGGTAGGCTGACGTTCGAGGCTCCTAATGGAGGTTCGTCATGCCCCGCCCTGTCTGGGCCGGCGCCATCTCGTTCGGCCTGGCCACCATCCCGATCAAGGTGCTGTCCGCGAGCGGGTTGGATGGGGCACCGTGAACACTCCGCAGGACACGACCGGCCGCGACTTGGATGATGCGGTCCTCGCGGCTCTGTTCTCCGAACCCCAGGTGGGCCTGCATGTCCTGGATACCGAGCTGCGGTTGGTCCGGTACAACTCCGCAGCCCGGCACATTCGCGCCTTCCCACTTGAGGCGTTCCTCGGACGCAGGCTCATCGACGTTCTCCGGGGTCTCGGCGTCGCGCGGGCGGACGCCATTGAGAACATGGTCCGCGGGGTGTTGGACACAGGCAGACCGATTCGCGATGTCCTGTTGACGGTACGTTCCAGGCATGAGCCGTTCACCCTGGTCACAGCATCGGTGTCGTGGTTCCGGCTGGAGGGCCCGCAGGGGCGGCCCCTGGGGGTGGCGGGCGCGATCGTCGATGTCACAGACCGTTACCGGGCTCAGGCTCGACTCGCCCTGCTGGATCGGGCCGCGGCCCGTATCGGCCATACCCTGGATCTCTTCCGCACGGCGCAGGACCTGGCGGACGTCGCTGTCCCGGAGCTGGCCGACACCGTGACGGTGGACCTTCTCGACCTGGTTCTGCGCGGCGAGGCGCCCAGACCCGGACGGCTCATCGAGAATCTCCCTCTGCGAAGGGCGGCCTGGCGTGCGCTCGATGACGCCGAAGAGCCGAGTACACCCCCGGTGGGAGAAGCGAATGTGTTTCCCGCGGGCACGCCGTACCGCAGAAGCATGGCCGCTCTTCAGCCCCGGCTGATGAGACGGCTGAACCAGGACACCGGGTGGCTCGCCCTGGACCCTGTCCGGGCCCACGCGCTGCGTGATGCCGGGGTGCACTCGATGATGGTGGTTCCCCTGTCCGCGCGGGGCGTGGTGCTGGGCCTGGTCTGCTTCTACCGGGCGCAGTGCCCGGACGCGTACGAGGACGACGACCTGGCACAAGCTGTGCAGCTGGCCGCACGTACCGCGGTCTGTCTGGACAACGCCCGGCTCTACAGCCGCGAACACTCCGCCGGCCAGCTCCTCCAGTTCAGCCTGCGGCCGCCCGAGGTACCTGCGCACACCGCCGTGGAGACCGCGCACAGTTACCTCCCTTCCGGCCCCAGCGGCGACTGGTTCGACGTGATCCCCCTGTCCGGCGCTCGAATCGCCTTGACGGCCGGCGACACCCCGGGCCGCGGAATCCGCGCCGCGGCAGCCATGGGCGAAATCCGGGCCGCCATCGGAGCTCTTGCCGCACTGGACCTGGAGCCCGACGAGCTCCTAGAGCGCCTGCACGAACTCGTCACCCGGCTCGGAGGCCAACAGCCCCGGCATGACGGCGCCGACGGCCGAACCGTCGGCACTACCTGCCTGTACGTGGTCTACGACCCTGCGACCCGGCAGTGCAGCATGGCTGGGGCGGGCCATCCGCCTCCGGCCCTCGCCTTCCCCGACGGCGCCGTGCAACTCGCCGACATTCCCCAAGGACCAGCCCTCGGACAGGGCCTCCCCACCTACCGAACCGTCCAGCGGGAATTGCCCGAAGGCACCCTCATAGTCCTCAACAACGCAGCCCTGGACCCCACCCCCCGCCAAAGGGGGGAACGACTGGACCGCATCCGCACCGCCCTGGCATCTGACGCCGGCTCCCTGCAGCAGATCTGCGATGCCCTACTCGACCTCTTGACCCCGGAAAACCGCCAGGACGACGCGGTCCTCCTCCTCGCCAGAACCCGCGCCCTCGGCCCCGGCCAGGTCTCCTCCTGGACATTGCCCCCAGCACCCGAGGTCGTGGCACAGGCACGCAAACTCGCCGTCGACCAACTCAACACCTGGGACCTGGACGACCTCGAATACGCCACCTCACTGGTCGTCAGCGAGCTGGTCACCAACGCCATCCGCTACTCCCACGGCCCGATCGGGCTGCGCCTGATCCGCGACCGGTCCCTCATCTGCGAGGTCTCCGACACCAGCAGCACCTCCCCGCAACTGCGGCACGCCGAGGACACCGACGAAGGCGGCCGCGGGCTCTACCTGATCGCACAGATGACCCAGCGCTGGGGCACCCGTCCTGGCCGCCGAGGCAAGACCATCTGGACTGAGCAAGAACTGCCGTGACCGGCCGAGCGCCCAAGCAGCCTCTACCGGCTCGCCCGACCACTGCCCGGCCGGATGTCACCGGTCCGTCCAACTCACGCAACAGAAGCGCTGTCGGGGGCAAGCCGACCGGTACCTCGCGACCGCCGCCGACGCCCCCTATCGGTCCCTGGAGCCACCCCCCGCGTTGCGACGCCGGCCAGACCCCGACCGCGGCGGACCCCGTACGGCAGCCGGGTGCCGGCACATGAGGGACATCCGTACAACTTCGCCCCTGCCAGGTCCGCACTCGAATGGTCGCGCCGCTCATGCCCCGCTCATCCACCGGCATGTCGACGTCCGGGAAGAACGGAAGCAACAACTCGCGCGTACCCGTCGGCAACGTATCCCGCCCGGTATTCGTGGCTCCACCGCTCCGGATCAAACGCGGCGCCCTCGGCTTCGTAATGAGCGTTCGGCCGTACGTCCGCCATCCGCAACACGTCCTCGGCCGTCTGCAGTTCGGCAGCCAGAAGGACGGTTGGCTTCTGCCAGGGCATCAACTGAGCCAGTGCGTACGTATCCGCCGGCCTGCTGTTTCTGAGGATGGGATACGCCCTGGAGTTGCCCATGCCCTCCACCATGGGACAACAGCCATCTGCGTCGCGAGACGGAGGGCCCAGGACGCCCTGACTGTCATTCGCGGCCGCGTACAGACACTCACCGTCGGCCGAGCTGGCTGCGGGACACCAAACGGGGGAACGAATGCCTGGGTGCTTATCGAGCCGCGCCGGTCGCGTGGTCCTGCGGGTCCCTCAGCTCGCGCTTGAGGATCTTGCCGGTGGCATTGGTGGGCAGGACGTTGCGGAACTCCACGAGGCGAGGGTACTTGTGGCCCGCCATCTCGTCCCTGCACCAGTCGATCAGCTCCTCCTCGGTGAGCGTCGATCCCGGGGTGCGGACCACGCACGCCTTGATCTCCTCGCCGTGGCGGTCGTGCGGCACGCCGATGACGGCCGCCATGCTCACGGCGGGATGAGTGAGCAGTACCTCTTCGATCTCCCGCGGGTACACGTTGAAGCCACCGCGGATGATCATGTCCTTGGCACGGTCGACGATGTAGAACCATCCGTCGGCGTCTCGGCGGGCCAGGTCACCGGTGCGGAACCAGCCGTTGCGCATCACCTCGGCCGTCGCCTCGGGTCGGTTGTAGTACCCCTTCATGATGTTGTGGCCGCGGATGACGATCTCGCCGATCGCGTCTGCGCCCTGGACCGGTGTCCAGTCCTTGTCGACCAGGTCCACCTCGACACCCCAGACGGGGCGCCCGATGGAGCCCGGACGCACCTCCTCGCCGGGCGGCACGAAGGTGGCCGCCGGGCTGGTCTCCGAGAGGCCGTACCCCTCCATGATGGTGACCCCGAAACGCTCACGGAACTGGCGGTGGATCTCGACCGGCAGCGCCGAGGCTCCCGACCCAGCCATCCGCAGGTTCTTGGCGATCAGCGACAGGTCGACATCGCGCGCCTCCTCTTCGAGCAGGGCCCAGTACATCGTGGGAACTCCCGCGAAGAACGTGACGGCATGACGCTGCATCAGGGCCAGGGCGGAGCGGGCGTCGAAGCGTGGCAGCAGCACGAGCGTCGCCCGGGAGGCGATGCCGGCGTTCATCTGGACGACCTGGCCGAAGGAGTGGAAGAGCGGCAGGGTGATCAGGTGGACGTCGTGCTCGATCTCGCCGAACAGCTTGTGGCAGGTGAGGACGTTGAGCATCAGGTTGGAGTGGGTGAGCTCGGCGCCCTTGGGGCGGCCGGTGGTGCCGGAGGTGTAGAGGATGAGCGCGGTGTCGGAGGAGTCGGTCGCCGCCGTCTCGAAGTCCGCGCTCCGGTCGGCCAGGGCCGCGGTCAGGGTCTCGGCGCCCGCGATCGGGGAGTCCGCGGTGGGGGCGGCGGTCATCAGGAAGAAGTCCTCGCAGCCGGGGGTCTCACCGAAGCCGGACCAGCCCTCCTGCCCCATCGGGAGGTCCGCGGTGCCCTCGAAGCAGAAGTACGCCTTCGCTTCGGAGTCGGCGAGGTGGTACGCGATCTCCCGGCTCTTGAGCAGCACGTTGAGCGGGACGACCACCGCTCCGGCCTTGAGGATGCCGTAGTAGGCGATCGGGAACCAGGGGAGGTTCGGGCAGGACAGTGCGACCTTGTCACCGGGCTGGATGCCGCGCGAGCGCAGCAGGTTGGCCACGCGGCGGGCGGCCGTGTCCAGCTCGGCGTAGGTCAGCCGCTGGGTGCCCAGCACGACTGCGGTGCGGTCGGGCACGGTGCGGGCGCTGTCCTCCAGGACGGCGGCGAGATTGAGCATGAGGTCTCCGTTGGGGATGCTTCGGCGGGCGCCAAAGGCGTGGCGGATACGGGGGTCGGCAGGACCGAGGGCGGTCGGGGTCAGCCCCGCAGCGCGGCGGCGAAGAGCGCGGGCAGTTTCGTCAGGCTCGGCGCCGCCGTGAAGCGGGTGAGGCGCTCCACCGTCGACAAGGCGGTGCGGTGGGTGACGAAGTACGGCGGGCGCGGGGACAGCGAGGGGTCGCCCGTGAACAGACCTCGCGGCGCGGGGGTGAACGGGGCGCGCAGCACGGTCTTCTCGATGTCTTCGAGCATGAACGCGTTGTGCACGAAGCCGATGCCGCTGCCGATGTCCTGGCGGTTGTGGCCGGGGAACGCGCCCCAGGGGGTGAAGCCGAGGAGGAAGCCGACGCCCGACCAGCAGTTGACGCCCAGGGTGCCGTAGCGCAGATCGGCAATGGCGGTGCGCACCGTCTCCCGGTGGGCCTTCTCGGTCCTCGGGTGGACGATCAGGGTGGCTCCGAGGGTGCCGGGCAGGGTGTCGTTGGCGAAGTCGACTGCCTGGCGCAGGAATTCGGCCGGGGTCGCGCCGGGCAGGCGTACGACGCCCAGGGCGCTGCCGAAGACCTCGTCGGTGATGAGGACGTCGTCGTGGTGGTCGGTGATGTCGGGGACGAGCAGCCGGCAATTGTCGCCGTGCGTCTCCGCCTGCGGGTGGGCCTCGCGTACCGCGGCGAGACGGCCTGCGGCGCCGGGGTAGTAGTCGGTGCGCGGGGGTAGATCGCGCAGTACCCGCCGGATCTCGTCGAGCAGCCGCTCGGTGCCGTCCCAGTCGCGCGGCAGGACCAGGAGCTGGCTGGCGATGCAGTTGTGGCCGGAGTTGTTCATCTTGCTGGTGACGGTGTGCTCGGCCTGGAAGCGGAAGTCGGCGTCGCTCCACGGGCCCGGCGTCACGATGCACGGGCTGACGCCGCCCAGTTCGCTGCTGAAGGGCTTGGCGATCAGGGGGAGGTCGTCACGGCGGCGTTGTTCCGCGTCCTCGTCTGTGCCCCAGACGATGGCGTCGTGGGTGCGGTCGCTGCCGGTGACGTGGATGGTGTCAATGCCGTCGTGGCGGGTGAGATAGGCGCCCTCGGCCGCGCCGCCGTCGACGAAGCGCACCCAGCACCGTTCGACGAACTCGGCGAAGACGTACTCGAAGTGGGGGCGCAGATAGGCGTTGACCGGGTTCATCTTGGCGATGACGACCTGGCCCTCGGCGTAGAGCTTGTGCAGGATGTCGAGCGCGGTGATGGCGGCGACGTTGCCAGCGCCCAGCACCAGGGCCACGGCCGGGTCTCCCTGCCTGCCCCGGTACTCTCCCGCGGCGCGCTCCCGCGCCTGCTCCGCCGTGACGCCGGGGCGCATCCACACCTGCGCCCGGAACCCGTTGAGCAGCAGGGTGTCCCAGCCGGTGGCGGGGAATACGTCCACGTGGGTGCGGCTGTTCTCCTCGTGGACAGCCTTGGCGTCCAGCGGATCCCTGCCCGCTGCGATCCGGCGCAGGACGTGCAGCAGCGCCGCGGTGTTCTGGACCAGGGCCCAGGGGCCACCCATCCAGTCCTCCGCCGCCCAGGGGGAGTCCGGTCCGTACCCCTTCGCCCGGGAGCCCGCAGCGGCCATCTCGGCCGCACGCGCGATGACGCGCGGCTGCAACCGCTCCAGGAGAGCCATGCGTTCGGTGAGCGGGGTGGTGGACCAGGACTTGGCGTTGCCGCGTACGTCGGCCACGGTGCGGTCCAGGAAGGAGGTGTCGAGGGCGCTGGAGTTCAACGTCGTCCCTTGCGGAAGGTCGGGAGTGGGAAGGGCGGGGCGGGGCCTGCCCCGTGCGTTCAGCAAGAAACAGGGCCCGTATGTGTCGTCACACAGAGAGCAGGCGGGCGTCGCGGTCGGGGTTGATCAGCGTGACGGCGGCGGTTCCGCCCACCAGGAGCAAGGCACCGGTGATCAGGACCGCGTACTGGTAGCCCACCGCTCCATGGGTGTCCACGAGGCTGCCGATCAGCGTCGGGGCGATCAGACCGGCGGTGGTCACCACGGCGTTCATGATGCCCAGGGCGCCGCCGCGACGATTGGCAGGAGCCAGCTCCATGATGGTGGTGGCGGCGATGCTGCCCATCGCCCCGGCGAGGCCGACGGCGCCGACCAGCAGCACGACGGTCACAGCACCGGCCGGGGCCACGGGCAGGGCCAGACAGGAAACACCGGAGACGAGCAGAAGGGCGCCGCCGACCCCACCGCGGGCCCACCGGCTCGCGATTCCGCGGCGCAGCATCCATCCGGTCAGGCCCGCCTGTCCGAGCACCAGGATTCCGCTCAGACCCCAGAACAGCATCAGCAGCTGTGTCGACACGGCCGAGGAGTAGCCCAGCCCGTCACGGAGGTAGGAGGGGAGCCACACCAGAGCGAAGGCGATCACCCAGTAAGTGCTGAAGTAGCCGATCGTGACTCCGATCCAGGTGCGGGTCGCAAGGATCCGGCGGTACGGCATCTTGGGCTGTGCCTGGCCCGAGGCCCCGGCCCCGGTCCCCTTGGTCGCCCCCGGCCCGTCGTCGCAGGCCGCCTCGGCCGGGGAGTCGTTGTCCGACGTGGTCGCGTACGGTCCCTCTCCGCCGAAGGGAATCCACAGCAGCGTCCACACCACGCCGACCAGCGCCACCGCGGCAACGGCCGAGCGCCAGCCGTGATGGTTGATCAACCACGTCAGCACGGGAGCGGCGACCAGGACCCCCAGCGTGATCCCCAGGACGATCAGCGCCCCGGGCAGGTTGCGCCGGTGGTTGGGGAACCAGGACAGGGTCGTCTGCTGGGCGACCGGGTAGGCAGGCCCTTCGGCGGCGCCGAGGAGAACACGTGAGGCGATGAGCACCGCGAGCCCTCCGCCGACGGCCAGTGGCGCCTGGGAGACGGACCACAGAACGGCCATGATCAGCAGCAGCCATTTCGGCCGTACGCGGTCGGCGAGCAGCCCCACCGCGGCACCGGAGATCGAGAACAGCAGGAAGAACGCGCTGCTGGCGAGTCCGAAGGCCGATGCGGACAGGCCGAGGTCCTGACGGATCTCCTCCGCGGCCAGACCGAGCACGGACTTGTCGGCGAAATTGATCATCATGAAGACGACGAGCAGCGCCGTGACGATCCACGCGCGGCGTCGCGTTCTGCTCGGCGCCTTCGGGGGGCCGGCGGGCACAGCGGGTGCGACGTCGGTGTCGGTCACAAGGGCTCCGCGGAGACTTGATGGGGAGAGGAGGAGGGGCCGGGAGCTCGATCAGGAGAGCGGGACACCGGCGATGGCGATGCGCTCCATGACACGGCGCTGCGGGAAGTAGTCGTTGATCGCGTAGTGCTGGGTGGCGATGTTGTCCCAGATCGCGACGGAGCCCGGCTGCCAGCGGAAGCGCACCTGGTACTCGGGGATACGGGCCTGCAGGACGAGCTCGCCCAGCAGTTCGCGGCTCTCCACGTCCGACAGGCCGACAATCCGGGTGGTGAAGGGCTCGTTGACGTAGAGCAGCTTGCGGCCGGTGCGCGGGTGGCAGACGACCACCGGGTGCTCGACGGCCGGCAGGTTCTCGCGATGCGCGGCGAGCTGGGCCTCGGTCATCAGCGATCCCCAGCTGGGCACCCAGTCGTGCACCGCGGTGAGGCCTTCGATGCGGTCCTTCATGGTCTCGGTGAGGTTGTCGTAGGCGGCCGCCATGTCCGCCCACATCGTGTCGCCGCCGGCGGACGGGACCTCAACGGCGCGCAGGACGGAGCCGAGTGCCGGCGCGGCCATGAACGAGTGATCGCTGTGCCAGATGTTTTCGGTGCCCATGGCCATGGCGTCCTTGGCCAGACGGGAGACTCCGGCGGTGTTGCCCTTGGGGAAGAACGGGTTGGCCTCCGGCCTGCCCCACAGGCCGGAAAACGTGAGCTGGGACTGCGGGTCGAAGCCGTGCTGGTCGCGGAAGAAAAGCACCTTCCACTCCAGCAGGGCCTGCCTGATCTCCTCCGCGACGTCCTCGCCGATCGGGAGAGAAAGGTCGACGCCTTGGATCTCGGCGCCGATGTGCGGGGTGAGCGGGCAGATGTCCAGGAGCCGGTAGTCGGGCTGGGACGCGTCCGGCGCGAGGCGGTCGAGCGTGCGCTTGCCGTAGTGCATCAGCGGCTTGTCGAGGGCGGGGGCGGGGGTGGTGACGGCGCTGTCCATGAGATTCCTCCGGAACGAGGTGCTGGCGTGGCCCTAAAATCGTTACCGGCAGTATCGCTATTAGGGCATGGGGAGGCAAGGGACCTGACGGAATGAAATGTGGAGCCCGAAACCGCGACCGAAGGCCGTCAGTCGCCCGGGCCGACAGCGCGTGCGACGAGATCGACCAGGGTGTCCACGAAGCGGGCGTCGGGCATCTCCTGCTCACCGATCAGCCGGAAGATCAGCGGTGCGGCCACCAACGTGGCCGCCGCCCGGACATCGGTGTCCGGGCCCACGTCACCTCGGTCGATCCCGCGTTCGAGAATGCGCCTTGTCTCACTCGTGATCCGCTCGGTGTACTCCGCGTACTGACCTCGTACCGCGCCCGCCTCGGCCGCCGCACCGATGAAGCCCGCGATCAGCCGGTCCGTGCCCGGCAGCCGGTAGGCCTCCAGGCGAGCAGTGAGCACGAAACGCAGCTCGGCCCGGAAGTCACCCAGATCAGGCACCGACAGGACACCGAGACGGGTCTCCGCGGCCGCGATGATCAGATCCTGCTTGGTGGGCCACCGCCGATACATGGCGGGCTTGCTCACCCCGGCGCGGGACGCGACGGCGTCCATCGTGACCGCCCCGATCCCCTGCTCGGTGATCAGGTCCACGACCGCGGTCAGGACGGCTCCGGTGACCCGCTCCTCGCGTGGGCGCCCCGGCCCTCGTACGGCCCCGTCCCGCTGCATACCCACCATGCCCAGAGCCTACGGTCTCCGCCGGACCGGCCGGAACGCGGTGAGCTCGTCGACCGGAGCCTACGAGGGGTGCTGGCGCCCCGGTCGCCCCGATCCGTCGGCCCGTCGCGAACGCCCGACGCCGGCCAGGCCGCCATGGCCTGACCCGCGTCGAGATGCCGCTCCGCGAATCTTTCGAGTGCCCCGCTACTGCGTGCACCCCTCCTGACCGGCGGCCAGCGTCGCGCAGGCAGTGGCCTCGCCCGCGTCCTTCACGGCCACCATCGGCGTGTACGCGATGGTGTCGCCGACGGCGGTGATCGTGCCGGTCTCCTTCGTCTTGCCGACCTTCACCACCACCTCGTCCCCCTGCGTGGCCTGCGTGACACGCCCCCACGCCGCACCGCACGTCTTGCTGTAGCGCACCTCGACCACGGCCGTGCCGACGGTCGCGGTCTTGGCGGTCGTCACGAGGTCACCGCTGCACCCCATGCTCTCCGCGTCCTTGCCGGTGCAGGAGTCACCGCTGCACTTGACGCCGGCCGGCAGGTCGGGGTCGGTCGTCGCGGACGGAGAGGGCGAGTTGGCGGCCTCGTCGCCCTTCTGCCCGCGGCCGGCATCGGTGAAGAAGAACACCGCCGCGATCACGACCAGCACGCCGACGACCCCCGCGAGGAACATCGTCAGCCGCCGCTTGCCACCGCCACCACCAAAGGACCCGCCTCCGGGACGGGGGCCCTGCGGGGGCTCGCCGTACGGCTGGGGCGCCCCCTGCGCCCACCCCGACGCGGCGGACGCCCCGGACGTCGCAGCCGCCCCGGACGCTCCCGACGGCACCGCCCCCGACGTACGGCCACCCGTCGCCGGACCTCGATACCCCGCCAACCCCCACGAGTTGCCCCCGGAGTCGGCGTCGCCCTCCCGGACGCCACCTCCGCCGGAGTCCCGTACCGGCGCGTCCCGTACCGAGGAATCGCGGACCTGGGAATCCCGGACCGAGTCCCGTACGGAGGAATCCCGCGCCGGTGTATCGCGAACCGCGGAGTCCCGCACCGCCGAATCCCGCACCTCGGGCGCCGTCGGCTGTGCAGGCACCGGCGGCACCGTCGGTGCCACGCCTGCCGGACCCGCGATGCCGGGCGTCGCCGTCGCGCTCCCGCTCTTGCGCGCCGTCCGGCCCGCCTTCGCGCCCTCCTTGGCGCTCGCCGGGGGCGCCCCGAACTCGCTCAGCGCCGCGCGGGCCTGGGAGATCCGGATGGCCTCCATGGTCATGTCGTGGCGCATCTCCGAGCGGCTCCAGGCCCGTTCGGCGAGCTCCCACATCGTCGTCACGTGAACCGGATTCGTACCCGTGACCTCGGCAAGCGCCACGATCGCGCCCTTGGGCGCGAGCAGCCGCCCGTTCAGGTACCGCTCCCAGGACGTCTTGCTGTATCCCGTGCGGTCGGCCAACGCCGCGATGCTCAGACCGCTGCGGTCCACAAGCCGGCGCAGCTGGCTCGCGAACTCCCTGACCTGCGGATCGAGTTCATCCGGCAAGGCCCTCCAACGAGGCATTGCTTCCCCCTCTTCCCCCCGGTTCGTGCTGGTGTTTCTCGCGTTCCCCCGCGCGTGGTGCCCTCTGCCGAGTCCCCGATGTGGCTACCCACAGGGATGCGCCCAGTAAGGATCTCAGTTCCCGGGGTGGGGGCGCACGGGAGCATTGGGACCGTGGGCATGCACCGTTGCACGCCCATCGAATGGCATCCAGTGTTCCACCGGCGACCCTCCTCGGCCGACGCAACCCTGGTAGTAAGCCCTTGCCAACACGTGGGACGACCCCGATGCGTCCCGGACGACCACGCTAGCCCGCCCGTTGAACGACTTCCTCGCAAATGCGCGAACTTGTCAACACATCGACACATAGAAAGCACATAAACGATCACCCCCGTCACAGGCGCCGCATTCAGGCAAGCCGGACGCGACAGTCCCACCGGGCTCACCCCAGCGCAAGGGCCCCGATCAGCGCCGTCAGGACCAGAACCACGGCGAGCACGACGGCGGCCACCAGCAGCCAACTCGACGACGGCTCCGGTTCCTTCGGCGGCGCGTCCCACCACGGCAGGGTGGGGTCGTCCTCGTAGTCCTCGCTGAGGTCGTCCTCGTAGTCCTCGCGCTCCTCGCCCGCCTCACGCGGCCCGTGCATCCCGTGCGCCCCGGGCTCCACCTTCGTCGGCATCACCGCAGGCTTCGGCCATGCCTGTACGGCCAGTTCCCACCGCACCCCGAAGCGCTCCGCCTCGTCCCTGCCGGTCCCCGCCACGCGGCACAGCGCGACGACCGCCTGCCTGGGCGGGGGCTGGGTGGCGTTGAGGTAGCGCTGCCAGGAGGACTTGCTGTACGCGGTACGCGCGCCCAGCGCGACCAGGCTCAGGCCCGTGCGGTCCTTGAGCTGCCGCAACTGCTCCACGAAGTGCCGCACCTCCGGCGGCAGATCGCCGGGCAGCGGCTGCCACGCACCCATCGCTCACCTCCGAACGAGATCCGATCGGGTGACGACACCGGGCGGCGCATTGGTTCCCGACGTAGCGGAACGGTCACTTCCGTGCCACAGCGCACTGACAGGCGTTGAACAGCCCCTTCGCCGTGCCCGAGGGTTGACGCAGACGGCGGCCCGTCCTTCCTCGGGGGAGAGGACGGGCCGCCGTCGCGCCGAGTGGCCTTCGAGGCCGGGAGGCCTCAGCTGTCCACCGTGAAATGCAGGGCGTCCTTCAGGAACGGGATCTTCAGCCACGGGTCCGGCTGCGCCATCAACGCCAGCAGCACGATCACGAGGCCCAGCACGCCGTACGTCACTATGTCGGTGAAGCGGGAACGTACGGCGAGCATGCCGACGCTCGGCAGGAGCCACCGCAGCACCGCGCCGACCAGCAGGGCGCTGCCGATCACCAGGGTGCCGACCCGGAACACGTCGAGCGCGGTGATCAGCAGACCCACCGCGACCATGCCCAGCACCAGCAGGACCGGCCACTGCCGGGCGGGCGCCGGGGCGTCACTGGGAGCGGCGCGGCCGCCGCCCTCGGGACGTGCCGTGTCCTTGGTGAACAGCGGGAAGCGGCGGGTGGTGCGCCGTGGCGTACCCTCCGCGTCCGGTGCGCTCACCGGATCCCGGACCTCGATCTCCTCGACGTCCTCGATCTGCTGCGCCTTGCCGACGCCGCCCTCAGCCGACACTGCGCTCCGCCGCCTCGACCACGTTGACCAGCAGCTGCGCCCGCGTCATCGGGCCCACGCCACCGGGGTTGGGGGAGATCCAGCCGGCCACCTCGGCGACGCCGGGGTGGACGTCGCCCACGATCTTGCCCTCGGCGCTGCGCGAGACCCCGACGTCGAGGACGGCGGCGCCGGGCTTCACGTCCTCGGGGCGGACCAGGTGGGCGGAGCCCGCGGCGGCGATGATGATGTCCGCACGCTTCAGGTGTGCGGACAGGTCCCGCGTGCCGGTGTGGCACTGGGTCACCGTCGCGTTCTCGCTGCGCCGGGTCAGCAGCAGCGGCATCGGCCGGCCGATGGTCACGCCGCGGCCGACGACCACGACCTCGGCGCCCTTGATCTCGACGCCGTACCGGCGCAGCAGGGTGAGGACGCCGTTGGGGGTGCAGGGCAGCGGGGCCGGCTCATTCAGGACGAGGCGCCCGAGGTTCATCGGGTGGAGGCCGTCGGCGTCCTTGTCCGGGTCCATGAGCTCCAGGATCCGGTTCTCGTCGATGCCCTTGGGCAGGGGCAGCTGGACGATGTAGCCGGTGCAGGCCGGGTCCTCGTTCAGCTCGCGGACGACCGCCTCGATCTCCTCCTGCGTCGCCGTGGCGGGCAGTTCGCGCTGGATGGAGGCGATGCCGACCTGGGCGCAGTCGCGGTGCTTGCCGGCGACGTACTTCTGGCTGCCGGGGTCCTCCCCGACCAGGATCGTGCCGAGGCCGGGCGTGATGCCCTTCTCCTTCAGCGCCGCCACGCGGGCGGTCAGATCGGACTTGATCGCGGCTGCGGTGGCCTTGCCATCGAGAATCTGGGCGGTCATGACCCCCATCCTCCCGGATGACGCCCTCGGTGTTCCAATCGGACGCCTGACCCGTGACGCACATCGCCCTTGCAAGATCCCGAAGATTGCATCTGCACAACAGGTTCCGCCTCAGACTGGACAAAATCGCACGGTACCTAGAACGATGAACGGCGCAGTTTCGCGGAACGTGTTCGGGGGGCAAAACCGCTCAAATCGTGAAGTTCCTCCGCGCAATGCCGCATCGTCCCCGCATTCGCAACGGAGGAATCCGGCCATGAGTTTCGGCTCGCCCAACCCACCTTACGGTCAGCCGCAGGACCCGAATCAGGGCTATGGGTACCCCCAGCAAGGACAGCAGCCCGGTTACCCCCAGCCGGGTCAGCCCCCCTACCCGCAGGGTGGGGCCGGTTACGGCTACCCGCAGTCGCCGCAGGGCGTGCCCCCGCAGGGCGGTTACGGCTATCCGCAGCAGCCGGGTTACCCCGGCGGTTCGGGCATGCCTCCCCGTGTGGCGTCCATGGGCCGCCGCTTCGGTGCCCGGCTGATCGACGGTGTGGCGTTCACCGTCATCTACATCGTCCTCGCCGCCGTCGGTGTCGCGGGCTCCTTCAGCGCGGCCAACGAATGTGACCCCAACGCCGTCGACTACAGCTCCTGCGTGAACGACGCCAGCTCCGACATCGTGGCCTCCGTCGGCGCCGTGTTCGGTGTCTTCGCGGTGATCGGCCTGCTGTACGAGTGGCTGATGGTCGGTCTGGTGGGTGCCACCCTCGGCAAGATGGCCGTCGGCCTGCGGGTCGTGAAGGCCGACACCGGCCAGAAGCCCGGCCTGGGCTCCTCGTTCATCCGCTGGATCATCCCGATCGTCGGCAGCCTGGCCTGCGGCATCGGCCAGCTCCTCGTCTACCTGTCCCCGTTCTGGGACAAGTCGGGCCGCCAGCAGGGCTGGCACGACAAGGCCGCGAGCACCATGGTCGTACAGAACTGACCTCACCCGAGGTTCCGTTGGGCGGGAATCACTTCACGCCAAACACAGCCGATGGCCGTGTCTCACTCGTACGAGGGGGGCACGGCCTCGCTGTGTCGCCCTACTCTGACGTGGGTAGCCGTCAGGCACGGGGAGACGCACCTTGTACAGCATCATCGTGGTACCTCCGCCGACCACGGAGGACGAGACCGAGCGCACCCAGCTCCGGCTGGCGCCCGGTGAGCGGCTCGGCTTCGGCCGTTCCGCCTCCGACAACGACCTCACGATCGCGCACGACGGGGTGTCCCGCAGAGCCGGTGAGATCACCGCGCAGGGCGCCTTCTGGATACTGAGCAACCTCAGCCGTGAGCAGACGTACGTCGTGGAGAACCCGGAGGGCGCGGGCGAGCACATCAAGGTCGGGCCGGGGCGCCTCGACGCGCCGATCCCCTTCGAGTTCTCGCGGATCGTGCTCCCGGCGGCGGGCGATCTGCTGCCGATCGAGGTGTGGGCGCCGCGCCACGACTACCTCAGCTCCGAGGGCGGACTGGACGGCGCGACCACCGCCCCCGCTTTCTCGGTCGACCGCACCAAGCGCTACTTCGCGGTCCTGGCCGCCCTGTGCGAGCCCCGGCTGCGCGGCGAACCGCACGCCCCGCTGC
The DNA here is from genome assembly GCF_041051905.1 of Streptomyces sp. R11. Classification (NCBI taxonomy): domain Bacteria; kingdom Bacillati; phylum Actinomycetota; class Actinomycetes; order Kitasatosporales; family Streptomycetaceae; genus Streptomyces; species Streptomyces sp. R11. The sequence continues at coordinate 5,596,176 of NZ_CP163432.1, read as the reverse complement.
CCACGGTCGACCAGGTCGTGGACCGGCTGCGCCCCAACTGGCCCGCCGCGTCCCGCACTTCGGTCCAGTGGAACATCGACTACCTCGCCGTGAAGCTGCGGCTCAAGCCCGGCCCGGAGACGGCGGACACGGGTCCGCGGCTCAACGGCAAGAAGGAGTCGCTGGTCTCGCTGGCGCTCCGGTTCGACCTGGTGCGGGAGGACGATCTCGTCGTCCTGCGCGAGTCGTCGCCGCCAGCTCCCTCGCTCTTGGCTTCGTCCGCGTCGGCGTCGGCGTCGGCGTCGGCGTCCGGCCGGGTGGCCCGGTGACCGAGCCGTACGCCGTGCCGGTGCCGAAGGGGTACCGGGTGGGCGTGTGGGAGGTGCGGGAGCCGATCGCCACGGGGGCGTTCGGGAGTGTGTACGAGGGCAGGCGCGTCGGAGACGACGATGCCCTGCCGAAGACGGTCGCCCTGAAGTTCCTGCCCACCGGCACCGGCACCCCCCGCCAGCTCACTCACCTGCGCGAACTCATCGAGCGCGAGGTCGAGTTGCACCGCCGGCTGAAGCAGCCACGGCTGATCCGGATGTACGACACCCTCACCGTCGACGACCCGGCCCGTCCCGCCCTCGACGGCGCCACGATCCTCGTACTGGAGAAGGCGCAGGGCTCCCTGTCCGCGCTGCTCACGGCGGAGCCGCGCCCCGCCGCCGGGCCCGTCCTGCTCGCGCAGATCTGCGAGGGGCTGGCGCAGCTGCATCACGCGGGCTGGGTGCACGGGGACCTGAAGCCGGCCAACGTGCTGCTGATGAGGGACGGTTCGGCCCGGCTCGCCGACTTCAACATGGCGGCGGAACTGGAGGGCACGCACGCGTACACGCCCGCGTTCTCGACGCCCGACTACACGCCGCCGGAGCTGCTCTGGTCGGAGATCGGCGAGCGCGGCCGCCGTATCCGCCCGTCGGCGGACGTCTGGGCGTTCGGCGTGCTGGCGCATCTGGTCCTCACCGGCTCCTTCCCACTGCCCGGCGCCACCCCGTCGACCCGCCGCGACGCTGCCGCCGCCTACGCGCGCGGCACCGATGAACTGCGCCTGTCGCCCGAACTCCCGGACGTCTGGCGGGAGATCGTGCGGGACTGTCTGACCCGTACGCACGGCGACCGGATCGACACCCAGGCGCTGCTGCGGCGGGTGGGCGCCGCGGCGGGCACGGGCAGCTCGCCGCGCCTGCCGCGGACGCTCCTCCCCCGCCGGCGCTCCCGCCGTACGACGATGCTGACGGCCGCGACCGCCGTGGTCGCGATGGCGACCCTCGGCTACGGCGTCAGCAGCTGGGTGGACACCGGCGCCGACGGCGGCGGAAGCGGGGCCGGCGGGCCGGGGCGCGAGACCACGAGGGTCACGGCCGCCACCTACGGCGCCTCCGAACTCCGTACCGACAAGGGCGTCCCGGTGGCCTACCGCCGCCTCATCGTCGACTCCGCCCACGACTGCGTCCGGCCCGAGGTCACCCCCGCGCTGATCGCCGCCCTGCTGAAGGCGGAGAGCGACTTCGACCCGGACCTCTCCGACCCGTCCGTGGGCAAGGAGGGCGAGTACGGCATCGCCCGCTGGACGCCGAGTCTGCTGCGCTGGTGGATCCGCGCGGACGGTGTCCCGGCGACTGAGACCCCCGAGCCTCCCCTCACGCCGGCCCAGTCCATCCCCGCCGTGGGCCGCTACCTCTGCTACATGGAGCCGCTCCTGAACCGGAGGGGCCTCTCCGGCGACCGCAAGGTGCTGCTGGCCGCCGCCTACCGCACCTCGACCAAGGTCGTGAACGACGCGGGCGGAGTTCCCCCGAAGTACCGCGACTACGCCACCCGCGTCGCCCACTACCTCAAGGAGTACACGCCGCCCGCGAAGAAGGGACCCTGAGAGTTCTCAGGTACCGCTCGGGGCCGGTCGGCGCCACGGTGTTCCTGTCCACCAACGGGGGTGGCAATTCCGGAGGGACACCGACCATGAAGCGCATGCTCGCCTCGCTGGGAGCCGTTGCCGTACTCGCCACGGGCGCCGTGGCCCTGACGCCGGCGGGGGCTTTCGCGGCACCGAACGGCTGCTGGGGCAGCGGGCCGAACAACTCCCGCTACTGCCACAACTACCAGGGCGGCAACGTGATGTTCAACGGGAACGTCGCGGGCTGGCTGAACGCGGGCGACAACTGGTTCGTCTGCCAGAAGAAGTTCCCGGGCCAGGAGAACCCGCCGGTCGGCGACGCCCGCAACGACTGGTGGCTGTGGACCCAGGCCGACACCAACGTCAGCAACGGCGGCTGGGGCTGGTTCCCCGCCAACAAGGTGTCCGGCGGCGTGAACTACGGGGCGATCCCGGGTCTGCGCACCTGCTGAGCGCCTGCTGCCGGCACGCGCAGCGGCCTCCGGCTCCCTCGGGGGAGGGCCGGAGGCCGCTGCGCGTGCCCGCGTTTGTCAGGCAGCGACCAGTACCTGAAGGCTGCTCGGTTATTGCAGTGAACTCACGTGCGAACCCAAGGAAGATGGCTCTGCGCCAAGTACCGGAGCCGCGAAGCCCCGGGTCCCTGAATCTGCAAGCCCGATCCTGCAAGGAAGGTTCACGCGTGAGACCGAGCCGTATCGCCCTGACCCTCGTGGCAACCGCCCTGACCCCGGCACTCCTGCTGGCCGCCCCTGCCTTCGCAGCCGATGCGGCTCCGTCGACCGCCGCCACCGTGGCAACCGCCTCCGCCGTCGACGGCCCGAACGTCGACGACATGTCCGACGACGACGTCCGCGTCGCCATCATGCGCATCATCGCCGACCCCGACACCGGCCGGGCCGTGTACGCCGCCGCGCAGCAGGCGATGGACGGCACCATCGAGGACCAGCGGTACTTCCTAGAGACGGGCCGCTGGATCGCCCAGGCCGAGGACGACCGCGTGGCCATCGCCCGCATCCTCGGCACCGCCGATCCGAAGACCGACAAGGCGGTCATCAGGGAGGCCAACGAGGCCCTCGACGCCAACACTCCGGAGGCCCTGCGCGCCTTCCTGGAGACCGGCTACCGCCTCGCCCGCGCCGAGGACGACCGCGTCCGCGTCGCCCGCATCCTGGCCGACCCGACCATCAGCGACGCCCTGCGCGCGGCGGCGGAAGACGTCATCGACGGTACGCCGGAGGAACTGCGGTACTTCCTTGAGGTCGGACAGTACGAAGTGGACGGCTAGGCTCCCGACTCGCGGACGCGCCACACCGCGGGCAACCTTCGTGGTCTGTCCTGCCCGCGGCGGGCGATCTGCTCGCCTTCGACGTCCGGGCACCGTGCCACGCGATTCGCGGCGTGGCGCGCACCGGACTCTCCGGCTCCGTCACGACCCCGGCCTTCGCCCTCGATCGCACCAAGCGGCACTTCGCGGTCCTGACCGCCCTGTGCGAACCCCGGCTGCGTGGCGAACCACACGCCCCGCTGCCGGCGGTCGAGCAGCTGGTGGAGCCCCTGCGGTCGGTGCGGCAGGCGGTCACCAGGTCCGCGGTCCATATGTACGAAACGCTGACCGTGGACGACCCGGACCACCCGGATCACCCGGAGCTGGACGGGCCCACCGTCATCGTCCTGGAACGGGCCGAGGGCGGGCTCCCTCGGGCGCCGTCCTGGAGCACGACCCGAAGGCCGCGAGCGCCCATCCCCCTGCCGCCTCACGCGGTAGCCTCACACCAACTGACGGGACACGAGTGGCCGTTGGGGAAGAGCAGCACTCGGGGGATCCATGACCGACCAGCGGCAGCCCATGCCATCACCCACCCCGGCGGCAGTCGACGCTGCCCTGACACAGGCGGGCGCCACCCCGCTGAAGCCGAGCGCCCCCGCCCGCATCGGCCCCTACGTCCCGCTGGGACTGCTCGGCAGCGGCGGTATGGGCCACGTCTACCTGGCCCGCCCCGCCGCCAACACCCCCGGCCTCGCCGCCGTCAAGGTGATCCGCCCCGAGTACGCCGAAGACCCCCGCTTCCGGCGCCGTTTCGAGCGGGAGGCCGCCGTGCACGGTCGGGTCCACACGCCGCGCACGCCGCAGCTGCTCGGCACCGGGTTCGACGACTCGCTGCTGTGGATGGCGACGCAGTACCTGCCCGGCCTGAACCTCGCCGAAGCGGTGCGTGAGTGCGGCAAGCTGGAGCGCGCCGGGGTGTGGCGGCTGGTCGGGGACATGGGGCAGGCCCTGTCGGCGCTGGCCGCCGCGGACGTCGTACACAGGGATCTCAAGCCGTCCAACGTGATCCTGTCCCTGGCGGGCGCCCACGTCATCGACTTCGGCATCGCGCAGGCCGCCGACAGCAGCGCGATCACGTCGACCGGGAGCCGGGTCGGCACGCCTGCCTTCATGTCGCCCGAGTATCTGCGCGAGGGACGCTGCGACACCGCCTCCGACGTCTTCTCGCTGGCAGGAAGCCTGACCTACGCCGCCACCGGGCACGCCCCGTTCGGGGACGGCACGGGCGTCGACGTGATGCACCGGGTCGCGTTCGAGGAGCCCAAGCAGGACATCATGGCCGAACTCTCCGCCGTGGAACCCGCGTTGGCCGCCCTTCTGAGCGCCTGTCTCGCCAAGGATCCCGCCGGGCGCCCCACTCCGCGGCAGCTCACCGCCGCCGCCACGGCAGCCGGTCACGGCGGCGCAGCCGTCTGGCACGAGCCGCTGAGCGCCCGGCTGCTGGACCGACGGCAGGCATGCGAGGTACTGGAAGGTGTCTCCGTCCAGGAGACCGCCCGGGCACCCCTGAGTTCGCAGACCTCGCGGACCTCCCAGGAGACGGTCCAGTTGCGGCTGCCGGGGGAGCGTACGGCTGTCCCCGCCCCCGAGGACGACGGCAAGCGGCGCAAGCGGAGGGCATACCTCGCCGGCGCCGCGGGTCTCGCCGTGTGCGCGGTCGCCGCGGGTGCCTTCTTCCTCACCGGCCCGTCCGTCGACGAAACGGCTTCGGCTGCGGCCACGCCGGCCGGCAGCACCGCCCCCGACGGCGCTCGGGGCGCTTCCCTCCCCGGCTCCTCCTCGGCTCCCTCCCGCGACAAGGAGAAAGGGGAGGGGAAAGGGAAGGACACCGGCGCGAAGGCGTCGGCCACCGCCGAGTCGGCCGACCCGAGCGCCTCCGACGGCGGCGGCGCGGCCGGAACGCAGGCCACGCCCGGCGACCAGGCCGCCACCCCCTCCGGCGGCGACGCGGGCGGCAGCGGCAACGGCGGGGGCACCCCGACCGCCACCCCCACCAAGACCGCCACGACGCCCACCGTCCCGCCCTGGATCTCGGACTGCACCCACTACTCCGGCACCGAACTCACCGACCGGGGCGACAAGGGGCAGCGCGTCGTCCAGGTGCAGTGCATGCTCAGCAAGCGCGGCTACAGCGTCGGCGGCTCGGGCGTGGACGGAGAGTTCGGCGCGGACACGGAGTCCGCGGTCAGGCTCTTCCAGAGCGACAAGGGGCTGGAGGTCGACGGCGAGGTGGGGCCCAACACCTGGGCGGCGCTGCGCGGTTCGACGTAAGAGCGGCAGACGCGGGTGAGGGGCGGGCCGCAGGTACGGCCCGCCCCTCACCCATGTCGGCTCAGTGGAAGAAGTGCCGCGTCCCCGTGAAGTACATCGTGACGCCGGCCTTCTGAGCGGCCTCGACGACCAGCTCGTCACGGACGGAACCGCCGGGCTGGACCACGGCCTTCACGCCGGCCTCGGTCAGGATCTCCAGGCCGTCGGGGAACGGGAAGAACGCGTCGGACGCGGCGTACGCCCCCTGCGCGCGCTCGGCACCGGCCCGCTCGACGGCCAGCTTCGCGGAGTCGACGCGGTTGACCTGGCCCATGCCGACGCCGACCGAGGCGCCGTCCTTGGCGAGAAGGATCGCGTTGGACTTCACGGCCCGGCAGGCCTTCCAGGCGAAGGCGAGCTCGGCCAGCTCCTCGGCGGACAGCGCCTCGCCCGTCGCCAGCGTCCAGTTGGCCGGGTCGTCGCCGTCGGCCTGGAGGCGGTCGGTGACCTGGAGGAGGGCGCCGCCGTCGATGGGCTTGATCTCGACGGGGTTGCCGGGGCCCTCGGGGCAGCGCAGCACGCGGATGTTCTTCTTCTTGGCGAGGGCCTCTAGGGCGCCGTCCTCGTAGTCGGGCGCGACGATGACCTCGGTGAAGATCTCGGCGACCTGCTCCGCCATCTCCTTGCTGACCGGACGGTTGACGGCGATCACGCCGCCGAACGCCGACAGCGGGTCACACGCGTGGGCCTTGCGGTGCGCCTCGGCGACGTCCGCGCCGACCGCGATGCCGCAGGGGTTGGCGTGCTTGATGATCGCGACGCAGGGCTCGGCGTGGTCGTACGCGGCACGGCGGGCGGCGTCCGTGTCCGTGTAGTTGTTGTACGACATCTCCTTGCCGTGGAGCTGCTCGGCCTTGGCCAGACCGCCGCCGTCGCCATCCACGTAGAGGGCGGCCGGCTGGTGCGGGTTCTCGCCGTAGCGCAGGGTGTTCTCGCGCTCCCAGGTGGCGCCGAGGAAGTCGGGGAACTGCGACTCGTCGACGGGAGCGTAGGAGGAGGCGAACCAGCTCGCGACGGCAACGTCGTACGCCGCAGTGTGCTGGAAGGCCTCGGCCGCGAGCCGCTTGCGGGTGGTGAGGTCGAAGCCGCCGTCGCGGACGGCCGCGAGGACGTCGGCGTAACGGGACGGGCTGGTGACGACCGCGACCGACGGGTGGTTCTTGGCGGCGGCGCGCACCATCGACGGACCGCCGATGTCGATCTGCTCGACGCACTCGTCGGGGGTGGCGCCGGAGGCGACGGTCTCGCGGAACGGGTAGAGGTTGACGACGACGAGGTCGAACGGCTCGACACCCAGCTCGGCGAGCTGCCGCTGGTGGTCCTCCAGGCGCAGGTCGGCGAGGATGCCCGCGTGCACGCGCGGGTGCAGCGTCTTGACGCGGCCGTCCAGGCACTCGGGGAAGCCGGTGAGCTCCTCGACCTTGGTGACCGGGACACCGGCCGCGGCGATCTTCGCGGCCGTGGAGCCGGTGGAGACGAGCTCGACGCCCGCCTCGTGCAGGCCGCGCGCGAGGTCTTCCAGACCGGTCTTGTCGTAGACGCTGACGAGCGCCCGTCGAATGGCCCGCTTGTTGCTCTCGGCGGTCACTGGATAACTACCTTTCGTCCCTCAATGCGATAGCCGTTGCGGGCGAGCCGCCCCACGACCTCGACGAGCAGCCTTCGCTCGACTTCCTTGATGCGCTCGTGCAGAGCGCTCTCGTCGTCCTCGTCCCGGACCTCGACCACCCCCTGAGCGATGATCGGCCCGGTGTCGACGCCGTCGTCGACGAAGTGGACGGTGCAGCCGGTGACCCTGGCGCCGTACGCGAGCGCGTCGCGGACGCCGTGGGCGCCGGGAAAACTGGGCAGGAGCGCGGGGTGGGTGTTGACGAACCGCCCGCCGAAGCGCGCGAGGAACTCCTTCCCCACGATCTTCATGAACCCGGCGGAGACGACGAGATCAGGCTCGTAGGCGGATACGGCCTCGGCGAGCGCCGCGTCCCACTCCTCCCGGCTGCCGTGGTCCTTGACCTTCCGCACGAAGGTGGGCAGTCCCGCGCGCTCGGCCCGAGCGAGCCCCTCGATGTTCTCGCGGTCGGCGCCGACGGCCACGATCTCGGCGCCGTACGCCTCGGAACCGACGGCGGCGATCTCGTCGAGCAGCGCCTGCAGATTGGTGCCGGATCCGGAGACCAGCACGACGAGGCGCTTGGCCACGGGCTTGGCGGCCACGGTGGGGCCCTTTCTCGGGGGTGCGTTCTTCATACGGCCGACGGCATGTAGGTTCGCGTCCGTACGTCTCACATCTGTACGTTCATACGAATGCATCGCGCCCCGGGATACGGGGAAGTCTACGAAGCAGCCGACCGTCAGCAACGATACCGGCACACCGGAAGGCCCCCACGGGACGGGGGCGTGGCCGGAAGGTAGCGTCTGGGGCGAGCGGGCTCGGGAACGCGGTCGTCGTGCGGTGCGTTCTTTGTGTGACAGCTCAGAACAGCCAGCCTTATCACCTAGGGGAAGACGCTCACTTGATGCCGGACCGCAGTCTGCGACTCCTCACGCTCCCCCCGCACCCGGTGCAGGGAGGGGAGCACAGCGGCGTGCTGCTGCGGGAGCGCCCCACCTCACCGCCCGACGCGCCCTCGGGCGGACAGAACGGCGACGAGCGGGGCAGCGGCCAGGGGCAGGACGACAACCCCTTCGCACCGCCGCCGGAGGGCACCCCGGACCGCCCGTGGCAGCCACGCCGCCGCCCGTCGGGTGAGGACGGCTCGCAGGACTCCGACGAGGGCAGCGGCCGCTCACCCTGGGGCAACCAGTGGAGCGACCGCCAGCCGGGCCGCTCCCCCGACGGTTTCGGCGACAACTCCCGACGCGGCCAGGACGGCCCCGGCGGTCCCGGCCCCGGCTCCGGCCCGCGCTGGGACCCGACCGACCCCGTCCAGCGCCGCGCTCGCTACGCGCTGCTGTCCGGCATGTGGGCCTTCTTCTTCGCCCTCTTCAGCTGGCCGTACGTGGCCCTGCTCCTGGGCGCCCTGGCCCTCTACTGGGGCATCAGCAGCCTCCGGGCCAAGCCCCGCACCCCCGACCCGAACACCCCGGCACCCCCGCGCCCCACCGGCCGCCCCCAGACCACAGCAGCAGTAAGCGGCCTGGTCACAGCCTCCCTCGCCATCGCAGTGGTCGCCGCCGGCTTCACGGCCCAGATGGTCTACAGCGACTACTACACCTGCACGAACGACGCCCTGACGACCGCGGCGAAGCAGGCGTGCAACGAGCATTTGCCGGAGGAGCTGCGGGGGGTTCTGGGGACGGGGGAGTGAGGAACGCCGGCCGCCCCTCCACTGACGGCACTCCTCGACGCCGGTGCAGGCACTTCAGCCCGCCCGGCGTTCGAGGACGAGGCCTGCACCATCCCTAACCCCCACCCACCCGCTGGGGGCTGCGAGCCCACGGACGGTACCTCTCGACGCCGACCCAGGCACTTCAGCCCGTCCGGCGTTCGAGGACGAGGCCTGCACCATCCCCAACCCCCACCCACCCGCTGGGGGCTGCGAGCCCACGGACGGTACCTCTCGACGCCGACCCAGGCACTTCAGCCCATCCGGCGTTCGAGGACGAGGCCTGCACCATCCCCAACCCCCACCCACCCGCTGGCGGCTACGAGCCTGAGGGGCATGCCTCTCGGCGGCCGGTCCGGGTATTTCAGCCCGTCCGGCGTTCGAGGACGAGACCTGCACCATCCCCAACCCCCACCCACCCGCTGGGGGCTGCGAGCCTGAGGGGCATGCCTCTCGGCGGCCGGTCCGGGTATTTCAGCCCGTCCGGCGTTTGAGGACGAGGCCGTTCAGGCCGATGGCGGGGGTCCGGGGGCGGCAGCCCCCAGGTCCGGGGTCGAAGGGGCGGGGTCCCTTCAAGGACGGGAAGGGTAGGGGGCGGCGGGGGCGAGACCCCCCTACGTCACGGCGACGCCCGTTCCTCGGGGGCCTCCGGCGGGTCCGCCGCATCCTTCATCGCCGCCCAACGCGCCTCACGCGAGTCATCGTCGCTCCACGGCGAGGGCGCCGACGTCGACGCCGACTCCAGCTCAGACGAAGGCTCAGGCTCCGCCACCCCCGCATCCGCCACCCCCGCAGGCGAAAAGTCGTCCGGCTCGAACGTCGTGTCATGGTCATACGCCCCGTACGGAACCCCCTGCCCCTCACCCCCGTAGGCCCCGTCCTCGTCAGCCACACCCCCCTGACCGTCCTGGTCCTGCACCAACGCCGTGAACGGCCCGTCCTGCACGAAGACCGGCCGCCCGGCCGCCTCGCCCGCCGCCACCTCCACTCGAGGCCGACCGATCCGAGCCCCCTCGGTCTCACCAAGACGCCCCGCCCGCCGCCCCAAGTGGCAACGCCACCCCCGCACCACCACAGCCACCGGAACCGCCACCACCGAAACCCACCCGAACGTCGCCGCCCCCACCTGCCACCACACCGGCCCGAACTCCGCAAGCGCCCCTCTCCCCAGCGGCCCACCCGACAGCGCGGCCAGCTCGGCGACCACGACCGCGCAGAACACGGCCGCCAGCAGGGCAACCCCGGCGGTCCGCCCGGGCGCCCAGGCCACGGCCGGCGCCCGCCCACCCTCGGATCGAGCCCCGAGCCCGCCGCCCCACCCCGCCGCGAACCACCCAGCTGCGCGCCCCACCGCAGACCACCGCGCCAGCCGGGCAACCCCGGCCCGGTCCGCCCGGGCGCCCAGGCCACAGCCCGGCCGCCCCCCACCCGGATCGAGCCCCGAGCCGGGGCCGCCCCCCGACCCCCGCCGCGAACCACCCCCGACCACCCCGACCGCGCCCACCGAACCACCCCCCGACCCCCCACACCGCACCGGATCCGGCCCCCCGACCCCCGGGTCCGGCCCCCCCGCCAGCAGCGGAAGCGGCGGCAGCAACGGCGCCGGCGCCGAGGACAGCGGCCCCACCGCATGCCCCGCCCCGAGCACGAACCCCGGCCCGAGGGCATACGCCGCCGCCCACACCGCCGCGTTCGGCACGAGCGCCACGCACAGCAACAGCACCGCGAACCGCCCCGACCACCCCTCCGTCAGCTGCAGAAACGACCCCCGCGCCGCCGCGCCGTGCCACACCAGCGACCCGGCCACCAGCAACCCCCCACCCGCGACGAGCGCCGCCGCACCGGCCCCGGCCGCCCGGGCCGCCGCACCAAGGCGGGCGGGCGCCTCCGCCTCGGGAACCAGCCGCCGTACCCGTGTCGGCATCACGCCCAGCACACCGTGGGCCGCCTCGGGCCGCCGTTCGCACGCCGTCCACACGCCGACCCCCGCCGCCGCCATCGCGAGAAGGGGCACACACAACCCGGTCCACCACCACGAGGGCCGCAGCTCACCGCCCGCCGCGTACACCGCGGCCCCCACCCCGACCCCGAGGTACCCGAGCACGACGCCCGCCCACGCCGTAGGGCCCGACACGAGCGGCGCCCCGTCACCGCCGTCCGCCGCCGCGTCCCGCGCCGCCCGGTACACCAGCCACACCGGCAGCATGAGCATCAGCAACGGCGTGACGCCCACCGGCGCGGGGAGCCCGGAGAGGGTGTCGGTGCGGACCAGTTCGGCACCGTGCGCCAGCAGCCACAGCACGGCGGCGACCTGCAATGCGCCTCCCGGCCCCTTGTCCGGGTACGGCGAACTGACCCACAGCACCATCACCACCACGGCGATCACACCGAGCCCCAGCCCCGCAGCGACCGCGCCGCCCAGGAGACTCGCGCCGAGTCCGGGCGTGCGGTGCCGAAGCCGAGTGAGCAGGGACGACAGGGGCGTTCGACGAGCGGTCATCTCGATCACGCCCGCAATGCTGCCAACGACACGCGCTTTCCCGTCGTAACAGGCGAACCTCCGAAGTGTCGCTCAATATACGTTTATGTACTTTTTCGCACGAAGGGGCGTACTGTGACGCAGACCCCCGCATCCCCGCTGCCCCCGCCCAAGGAACGCCGACGCCTGCGCGAGGCCGCTTCATTGACGCAGGCTCAGGTCGCGGCACGGGTGGGCGTCAGCCGCGAGACAGTACGCGCTTGGGAGAGCGGCCGTACGACACCACGCGGCCAGCGGAGGGAGGCGTACGCGCACCTGCTCGGCTCGCTCGCGGAGGAGACGGCGGAGAAGTCGGCGAAGAAGTCACCGGAAGAGACAGAGGCTCAGAACGCCATGGGAGGGCGCGACATGACGGTAGGTCAGGGTGCCCTCGAGCGCGCGGACACAGCCGTGCGGACTGCCGTACCGGCAGCCGACCCCGCCGAGGCCGCACCGCCCCCCGAAGCCCGGGCCGAACGCCCCCTCTCCCCCGCCCAGGCGTTCGACGCGCTCTACGCCTTCTGCGCCCCGGCCCTGGTTCGGCAGACCTACCTGCTCACCGGGCGCCGCGAACTCGCGCGCGAATCGGTCGAGCGGGCCTTCGAACTCGCCTGGCAGCGCTGGCCCGAGGTGGCCCGCGACCCGGATCCGGCGGGCTGGGTGCGGGCGACGGCGTACGACTTCGCCCTCTCCCCCTGGCACCGGTTCCGCCCGCGCTACCGGCACCCCGAACCCCCACCCTCGAACGCGTCCGACCGCGCCCTGCTGAACGTACTCCTCGAACTCACCCCGCCCCAGCGCCGCACGCTGCTCCTGTACGACGGTGTCGGCCTCGACCTGCCCGAGACGGCGGCGGAGACGGAGGCGACCACACCGGCGACCGCGAACCGTCTCCTCAACGCCCGCGCCGCGGTCGCCGCCCGCCTCCCGGACCTGTCCGACCCCACCGAACTCCACTACCGCCTGGAGGACCTGGCCTCCACGGAGCGCCTGCGGGCGGCCAAACCGGCGGTGGTACGCGACGGAAGTGAGCGCCGGGCACGCTTCTGGACCCGCGCGGCGATCGCCTTCACCGTGGCCCTCATCGGCACGACGGCCCTGACGCTGCGCACGGCCCCGACCCAGTACGAGCCACCGGTGCCGCCCGGGGAGACAGTGCTCGGCGTACCGCCGAGGGTGGCGCCGGGTCCGCTGTCGGAGAGGGAGCAGAGGCTGCGCGCGAAACTGCGGGCACAGATGCAGCACGGCCCGGAGAGACTCGCACCGCAACCACAGTGAGCTGCGAAACGCCGGTGGGCCCGCCCCCACGCAGGGAACGGGCCCACCGGATGGTGCGCTTCGGCGCCGGTGAAGGTCAGCCGCCGAGGATCTCGCGAGCCAGCTTCGCCGTCTCGGTCGGCGTCTTGCCGACCTTGACGCCGGCGGCCTCCAGGGCCTCCTTCTTCGCCTGGGCGGTGCCGGACGAACCGGAGACGATGGCGCCGGCGTGGCCCATGGTCTTGCCCTCGGGCGCGGTGAAGCCCGCGACGTAGCCGACGACCGGCTTGGTCACGTTCTTCGCGATGAAGTCCGCGGCCCGCTCCTCGGCGTCGCCGCCGATCTCGCCGATCATGACGATCAGGTCGGTGTCGGCGTCGGCCTCGAACGCGGCGAGCGCGTCGATGTGCGTGGTGCCGATGATCGGGTCGCCACCGATGCCGACGGCGGTCGAGAAGCCGATGTCACGCAGCTCGTACATCATCTGGTACGTCAGCGTGCCGGACTTCGAGACCAGGCCGATACGGCCCGGCTTGGTGATGTCACCCGGGATGATGCCGACGTTCGACTGACCCGGGGTGATGATGCCGGGGCAGTTCGGGCCGATGATGCGGGTCTTGTTGCCCTTCTTGCCCGCGTACGCCCAGAAGTTCGCGGAGTCGTGCACCGCGATGCCCTCGGTGATCACGACGGCCAGGGGGATCTCGGCGTCGATGGCCTCGACGACCGCGTCCTTGGTGAACTTCTCCGGCACGAAGATGACGGAGACATTGGCGCCGGTCTTCTCGATGGCCTCCTTGACGGTACCGAAGACCGGTACCTCGGTGCCGTCGAAGTCCACGGAGGTGCCCGCCTTGCGCGGGTTCACGCCGCCCACGACCTCGGTGCCGTCACCGAGCATGAGCTTGGTGTGCTTCATGCCGGTGGCGCCGGTCATGCCCTGGACGATGACCTTGCTGTCCTTGTTGAGCCAGATAGCCATGGTGTGTTGTGTCCTCGTCCTGAGTGCTTACTTGGCGGCGTTGGCCAGTTCGGCGGCCTTGTCGGCCGCGCCGTCCATGGTGTCGACGCGCTGGACCAGCGGGTGGTTGGCGTCGGTGAGGATCTGTCGGCCGAGCTCGGCGTTGTTGCCGTCGAGACGGACGACGAGCGGCTTCGAGACGTTCTCGCCGCGGTCCTCGAGGAGCTTCAGGGCCTGGACGATGCCGTTGGCGACCTCGTCACAGGCGGTGATGCCACCGAAGACGTTGACGAAGACGGACTTGACGTCCGGGTCGCCGAGGATGATCTCAAGACCGTTGGCCATGACCTGGGCGGAGGCGCCACCGCCGATGTCCAGGAAGTTGGCCGGCTTGACGTTGCCGTGGTTCTCACCGGCGTACGCGACGACGTCCAGGGTGCTCATGACGAGACCCGCGCCGTTGCCGATGATGCCGACCTCACCGTCGAGCTTGACGTAGTTGAGGTTCTTCTCCTTGGCGGCGGCCTCGAGCGGGTTGGCCGCGTCCTTGTCGTGGAGCTCCTCGTACTCGGGGTGGCGGAACTCGGCGTTCTCGTCGAGCGACACCTTGCCGTCGAGGGCGATGACCTCACCGGAGGCGACCTTCGCGAGCGGGTTGACCTCGACGAGGAGGGCGTCCGACTTGATGAAGGTGTCCCACAGCGTGATCAGGACGTTGACGACCTTGTCCGCGACCTCGGCCGGGAACTTGGCGGCCTCGACGATCTCGCGGGCCTTGGCCTCGTCCACGCCGTCGATGGCGTCGATGGCGATCTTGGCGACGGCCTCCGGGCGGGTGGCCGCCACCTCCTCGATCTCCATGCCGCCCTCGACGGAGGCGATGGAGAGGAAGGTGCGGTTGGCACGGTCGAGGAGGAAGGAGACGTAGTACTCCTCCAGGATCTCCGGGGCCGTCTCGGCGATCATCACCTTGTGGACCGTGTGGCCCTTGATGTCCATGCCGAGGATGTCCGTCGCGCGGGCGACGGCCTCGTCCGCGGTGGCGGCGAGCTTCACGCCACCGGCCTTGCCACGGCCGCCGACCTTCACCTGGGCCTTGACGACGGACTTGCCACCGAGACGCTCGGTGGCTGCGCGGGCCGCCTCAGGCGTGTCGATGACTTCACCGGCCAGCACCGGTACATCGTGCTTGGCGAAGAGGTCCCTCGCCTGGTACTCGAACAGGTCCACGCGCTTCCGTCCCTATCAGTGATCTCGCGGTTCGTTGGATGCGTGGGCGTGCCGCGAAGGGCAACGTGACGTCCGCTGTCACAAGGGAGGCGCACACGGTGTCCGAGCGCGCGGCATGTCCGTCTCGCAGGTTATCGCTGCTTGAAGGAGCCCCCTAAATCGAGGGTCACACCTGAGCGGTGATACCTGTCACATGATGCCGTGATCAGCGGGGATCACTGGCACGGCGTGCCGACTGTGAGGAACGCGGAACGCGAGACGGAAGGACCTCACCGGGTTGGGGTTGACCCGGTGAGGTCCCTGGAGCCGCCCGTAGGGGCACGAATGGCCCGCCCCTGTGGGCTCCGGGCCGGTGATCCCCACCCCAATGGGGATCACCAGGCCCGTCCGCGGGGTTCCGGTCGGCACGGCCGACGGCTTTCGGCCGCCCGGGCCGTCTGCCCCGCGGAGTCGCTGGGGAGCGGTGCGTCAGATGCGGTACGCGCCGCTCTGGGGGAGGTCGTGCCGGACCTCGTTCCGGAGATCGCGCTGGAGGTCCTGCGCGTAATCCGGTGTGACCGACCGGCCGACCTGCTGCACACCGGCGGCGGCGTTGCCCGCCAGCGGGCCCGCCGAGTCGCGGACCGTGCCGGTCAGGTCCTCGGCGAAGGGCGCTGCCTGCCCGGCGACTCCGTGCACGAAGGGGTCGACCTCCCCGACGACACCGCCCGCGAAGGGGTGGACGTCGCCGACCACGCCGTACGCCAGCGTCGTGGCGCTGCCGCCGACGCCCCGCACGACCGGCTGGACGGTGTCCACGAGCGTGTCGACGACGGGCTGCACGGCACCGGTGACGCCGTACGCGAACGGCGGCACCTCCTGGGTGACGCCCTCGGCGAGGGGCACGGCCTGCCCGGCGACTCCGTGCACGAGCGGGTCGACGTCGCCGACGACACCGCCCGCGAAGGGGTGGACGTCGCCGACCACGCCGTACGCCAGCCCGCCCGCATCCGCGACGGCCTGCCCGGCGATCGGCACGACACCCTGCACGGCGGTGTCGGCGACGGGCGGCAGGACCGCACCGGTGACGTCCGCGGTGACCTGGCCGACGAGACCGGTGGCGTACGGGGGTACGTCCGTGACGGCACCCCGCACGACCGGCTGCACGTCGGCGCCGACGCCGGAGGCGATGGGCCGGACGTCGCCGACCGTGCCATGGGCGAGGTGCTGGACGTCGCCGACCACGCCATGGGCCGTCGGCTGCACGCCCTGGACGACCCCGCCGACGACCGGCCGGCCCCCCTGCACGGCATCGGCGGCGACCGGCTGGACGCCCGCGACGGCCTGCCCGGCCACGGGCTGCACGTCGGCGACGACGCCGTACGCCAGCGCGGTCGCGGCGTCGACGGTGTGCCCGGCGGTCCGGTCGACACCGGCCACGGCGCCGTGGGCGACCGGGACGACGCCGTCCACCGCCTGCCCGACGACCGGCCGCACGCCGGTCACCGCACCGCCGGCCACCGACTGGACGCTGTCCACCGCGTTCGTGGCGACCGGCGTCACCCCGGCCACGGTGTGGGTGGCGGTGGGGACGACACCGGAGACGGCGTGCTCGGCGGTCGGGACGACGCCCTCGACCGCCTGGCCGGCGACGGGCAGTACGCCGTTCACGGCCTGGGTCGCGATCGGCGGGACGACCGCGTCAGCGGTCTGCGCGACGACCGGGGTGACCGTGCCGGGGACGGCGCTGACCGTGCCGACGACCCGCTGCTCGACACCGCCGACCGTGCCGGTGACGTGGCTCGGAACGCCGGCGACGGAGGCCTCGGCGGCCCTCTTGGCGGCGGTGGCCTTGCCGGTGGCGGTGGCCTGTGCGGCCGCCGTCGTCCCCGTGGCCCTGCCCTGGACTTCGGCTGCGGCGGCCTGGGCGCCCGCCCCCGTGCGGCCCGCACCGGCCACTGCGTACTGCGCCCTCGTCCGTACGACGTCCTCGACGCCCTGCGCCTCCTCCTGCGTGCCCCTCAGCTTCGTCTGGGTGGCGGCGAGCGCCTGCTCCAGCTCGGGGGCGAAGGCAGCCAGGGGGCCGAAGAGGTAGTCGATGGTGCCGGGGGCGTCGGGCGTGCCCGGGAGCTGTGGGGTGTGCTGGGGTGCGCTCCTGAGGTCAGTGACGGCAGCGGCGGCAGCCGCGGAGACGTGGGCCTCGGCCTGCACGGCAGCCTGGGCCGCCGTCTTGTCCGCGCGGGCGGCCTTGGCGCCCTGAATGACCTCGGCGGCGCTCCTTGCCTTTGCCTTCGTGGCGGTGGTGGCCCGGGTGGCCTTGGTGGCCGCCGGGACCGACACGTTGGCGTCGACGTAGCGGCGCGCCTGCTCGGCGCCGCCCGTGTTCGCGGGTGCGGTCCTGGCGGTCTCGGTGACCGCGCTGGTGGCGCCGTCGGTGACGTTGGTGAAGCCGGTGGCGGTGTTCGTCACGTCGGAGACGACGCCGTCGACGGTGTCGGTGACCGCGCCGAGCAGCCCGGGGGCGCCGGCGCTGTCGGCGGCCTCAGTCGCGTCGGTGGTCGCGTCCGGTACGGAGAGAGTGGGGGCGTGCAGCTCGTCCGCGCTGGCGGCGGCCGAACCGAGCGCCCACGCGCCGGTGACACCGGCGGCTATGACGATCGAACGGCGAATGTTCTTGTTCATACGTGCGTCGGATCCCTAGATCTTGGGCTCCGAAGGCCCTGGAGGATCGGAGAGTCGAGGAACTCCGGGACTTCGGACGGTTTGGGGACAGTGCGGCACCGGCTCCGGTCGCCGATCCGGGGAGTTGAGGACCAGCGGTACCGGGCACGGCTCCGGCTCCGGCGGCTTCCGCCAACGGTGGGGAAGGCCGGCCTACTGGCCTAAGCGGGGGAAACCGGAATGTCCCGGTGCCTGTCCTGGATCTCGTCCGCCTCGACGCGGGCGGCAGCGCCGGGCACCAACCGCAGCGGCGCCCGCCCGTTCAACGAGACGACGTGCGCGTCCCCGTGCCGTGACGGGTTGTTGTCCCCCACCGAGCGGTTCCCCGGCACACCACCCGGGTGATCGACCGGCGCCTGAGGAACGGGGGCGTAACGCGAAGGCGCGGTCGTGCGCGCACCACCGGACGTCGAGGCATGGGACGCGGCGACATCAGCGACGAACCGGGGGCCGTACTCGACGCCCACTTCCCTGCCGGTACGCCCCTCGTCCCACTGTCCGTCAACGGCCTCGGGCACGTCGGCGACCGGGTGGGGCGTCTCAGCTCCGGGCGCGGGCAATGTCTGGCCGGGCTGGGCAGGGAGACCGGGGAGGCCCGGGACGTCGGGGAGGCTGGGAAGGCCGGCGCCGGGAAGGTCCGGGACCGGGAATCCGGGGAACTCCAGCCCCGGCCAGCTGGGCCAACTCGGCCACGCCGGCGACTCGGGCGCCGCGGGCAGCGCCGGGAACGCCGGGAGCGCTGCCAGCGGCGGCACCTGCGCCTGCACCTCGGCCAACGCGCCGGTCACCGACTCGACCACGTCCCCGACCGGCGCGACGGCGCGATGACCCACGCCCTGGATGACACGCTCGGTCACTGGGCGGAGGGCCTGGTCCTCGGCGGGGTGCGGGATCGCGGGGGTGGCGTTGCCGTCACCCCCCTGTCCGCGGGGGGCGTGGCCGGAGGGCGGCAGGGCGCCGGGAGCCCGGGCGCCCGGGGCCAGGTCATCGGGAGCCGGTGCGGAGGGAGTCGGAGCATGGGGCGCCGGGACACCAGGAGCGGAGGCTCCGGCAGCCGGAGCATGGGGCGCCGGATCGCTGACAGCCGGGGGCCGCGCAGCTGGGGAGAACGGCGAAGTTGCCGGAGGCCGCGGACTCACCGAGGGCTGCGGACTTGCCGGAGCCGTCGACGATGCCGGGCCGGCCGCAGCACGCGCTCCCGCGTCCGCCAGGCCGCTCACCAACCGCTCGACCGCGCCCCCTGCCGACGTCCCGATTCCCTCACCCTCCAGCGCCGAAGCTGTGGCCCCGACGACGGCGGAGGGTGCCGAGCCCGAGGACGACGAGGTGGCGGCCGTCCCCGCCGGAACCCCGTCGGCCGCATACGCCCGCTCTCCGCAGAGGAGCCCGATCGCGAGCACGCCGCCCACCAGCAGAACCAGCTGCAGCGCACGCCACCCGGCCGCAGTGCGCAGGACACGCAGAGCGGCACCGGGCAACGTGGCCGGCCAAGTCAAGACGGGGAGTCCTCCCGTGCGGCGGAACGAAGTACGCGTGATGAGCAGCGAGTCGATGCGACGCGGTACGGACGAGCGGAGCGCGGCGCACCGCTGAACAGGCGTCCGATACTCGCACGGTCCTCCCGATGTTGCGCAAGCCCTCCGCTACCGATGCACCTCATGTCCCTTTTGCTGGCTCAAGTCAGACGTCACCAGGTCGACAAATCGCCAGCCATTCCGGGCGATTCGACCTTCTCAGCCCCCTCCTCGGCCCCCTCCTCGTGCAGTCCTCGCGCCCCTTCTCTCAGCCTCTCCCCTCGCCCTCTCTTCCCGTCCCCCTCACACCATGTCCGGCACCGGTATCGGTCGCTTCTCGATGGCCGCCGCCATCACCTCCGGGAACAGGTCGGGCGTGCAGGCGAAGGCCGGTGCGCCCAGCGCGGCGAGCGCCGCCGCGTGTTCCCGGTCGTAGGCCGGCGCCCCCTCGTCCGACAGCGCCAGCAGCGCCACGAACTGCACCCCCGAAGCCTTCATCGCGGCGACCCGCTTGAGCATCTCGTCCCGGATACCGCCCTCGTAGAGGTCGCTGATCAGCACGACCACCGTCTCCGCGGGCCGGGTGATCTGCGACTGGCAGTACGCGAGCGCCCGATTGATGTCCGTGCCGCCGCCGAGCTGCGTTCCGAACAGGACGTCAACGGGGTCGTCGAGCTGGTCGGTGAGGTCGACGACGGAGGTGTCGAAGACGACGAGCCGCGTGTTGATGGACCGCATGGACGCCAGCACGGCCCCGAACACTGACGCGTACACCACCGACGCCGCCATCGACCCCGACTGGTCGATGCAGAGAACGACCTCCTTCTTCACGGACTGCGACGCCCGCCCGTACCCGATGAGCCGCTCCGGCACGATCGTCCGGTACTCCGGGAGGTAGTGCTTGAGGTTGGCCGCGATCGTGCGGTTCCAGTCGATGTCGTGGTGGCGCGGCCGGTTGATACGGGCACTGCGGTCCAGAGCGCCGGTGAGGGTGGCCCGCGTGCGGGTGGCGAGCCGCTTCTCCAGGTCCTCGACGACCTTGCGCACGACGGCCCGTGCCGTCTCCTTCGTGGTCTCCGGCATCGCCCTGTTGAGCGAGAGCAGCGTGCCCACGAGGTGCACGTCCGCCTCCACCGCCTCCAGCATCTCCGGCTCCAGCAGCAGCGTGGACAGCCCGAGCCGGTCGATGGCGTCCCGCTGCATGACCTGCACGACGGAGGACGGGAAGTACGTCCGGATGTCCCCGAGCCACCGCGCCACGGACGGCGCCGACGCCCCCAGCCCCGCCGAACGGTCCCTCCCCGCCGACGACTTGTCCCCCTTGCCGTAGAGAGCGGTGAGCGCCCCGTCCATCGCGGCGTCCTTACCGGAGAGCGCGCACCCGGTGCCGTCGGCGTTGTCCCCGCCCAGCACCATCCGCCACCGCCGCAGCCGCTCGCCGGCCGGATCCATCGCCTCGGTCATCATCGGCACGCTCCCTCACGAGGCCGCTCCCACAGCGGCATCACCGGCACGGTCGTGGTCGTTCGCCGCCCCTGCGCCGCGAACCCGTGCGATGGCCCGACAGCGCCCACCGCTCCGGCACGCTCCCTCGGTTCCGTCACTCCGCCAGTCGTCATCCCGTGGCCCCCACCAGCTTGTTCGCTCCGACGTTGCCCTCGGCGTCCTCTTCCGCCCGGTCCAGTCCCAGCAGCAACCGCACCACCGGCACCACGGCATCCGCTCGCTCGACATCGAGCTCGGCGCCGAAGCCGGGTATGCCGGAGCCGCCGGCCTCCCTGCTGCCCCGCTCCCCCGGCCCTCGCCGGACCAGCTCACCCAAGGTCCGCCGCACGCCGGCCTCATACGCCGAGAACGTCCGCCTCAGCAGCGGCAGTACGTCCGTGAACGCCTCCGCCGACACCCCCGTCAGCCACGTATCGACCAGCCCGAGCAGCCGCTCGTCGTGGACCAGCAACATCCCGCCGCCGGACCCACCGCCCACGAACCCCTCGATCCACGCAGCCGCGTCCCCCGGCGGTGTCCCCGGCGACAACGCGAGGCCCATCAGCCGCGCCGCTTCCTCCTGTGCCAACTCCCCGTCATCCAGGAGCAGCCGCACGGCACGCCCCCTGATGACGCCGGGCACGGTGTCCCGCACCGACAGCACCCGAAGCACGCCGTGCCAACGGTTGCGCAGATCGCCGTGTCCGAGCGCGCCCGAGTCGCCCGGAGCAGTGCCGGGCCCCTCCGCGACGCCCTCGCCCCGCGCCGACGCCACCGCATCGCCCAGCAACCCCACCGCTCCATGCACCGCGTCAACATGGCGCCGCATCTCCTCGGCGGCATCCGCGTCCAGCGCGGCACACGCCGGGGGCAGGCCGACGAAAATGCGCTCGGCGAGCCCCGCGGCGACCTCTGCGAGCGCCCTGGTGTCCGTGCCCCGCACATCGCCGTACCGCAACGACCGCACCAGCGCCGGCAACGCCTGGGCGAGATGGCCCACGTCGGCGTCGAGAGCCGCCCGGTCGGCCAGGATCCGCATCACCACAGGCAGCGCGTCCGGCAGTTCGGCCAGCAGGCAGCGCTCGGCGAGTGCGGTGACGTCGGCGAGCCCCTGCGCGGCGACTGCGTCCGCCTCCGCCTTGGCCGTGGCCGCGGCGAACACCGTGGTCCCCCACACCCCGGCCTCGGCGATCCGCACGGACAGCTCGGGCTCCCATCGCAGCCGCCACGTCTCCCGGAATGTCCCCGTGCTCCCCCGCGACGCGACCGGCTCACCCCACTCCACGCCGAGCAGCCGCAGCCGGTGGAGCAGCCTGCTGCGCTCGGCGTCGTTCTCCTTGCGCAGGTCGAGCTCCAACTCCCGCTCCAACGCCTCCGGTTTGAGCCGCAGTCGCCGCTGGATCCGGTCGAGGTCCCGCTGCAACGGCACCGTCGGCGCCGACCGCGGCACCTCCCCCAGCACATCCCCCACGATCAGCCGATCACGCACCAACGCGAGCGGCACGTCCGAGCCCTCGCACATCACGGCCCGCACCGCGTCGGTCATCTCGCCCAGCCCCGGCAACGGGCGTCCGCGCATCGCCGCCAGCGTCTCCGCCAGCCGCACGGCCTCGATGACGTGCGCCGAGGACACGATTTGGTCCTCGTCCCGCAGCAGCCCGGCCACCTTGGTCATCCACCGCTCGACCGGCCGGTCCGGCGCGCCGAAAAGGTGCCCGTACCACCCCGGCGAGTCGATCCCCGCCCCGTACCCACTGGCCCTGGCCAACCGCCGGTTCGTCCACGGCACCCAGGTCATATCGGCCTTGACCTTGGGCAGCCCCTTCAGCAGCGCCTTGTCGGCGGCCACGGTGCTCTTCCGCCGCAACGCGGGCACGTGCCACGCCCCGCACACCACGGCGACATCGTCCCCGAACTCCCGCTGCGCGGCGCGCACTTGGAGCCGCATATACGCCTCCCGCACGAGATCCCGCTCATGGCCCCCGCTCCCGTACGCCTCGCGCAACGCCCCCATGGCCTCCTCGAGCCCGAGAAACGGCGCGAACGCATCCCCGTCTCCCACCCCCCGGTGCTCGACGACGTCCTCCCACCAGCGCTCGGGATCGTCGTAACCAGCGGCATCGGCCAGCACGGCGAGGGGGTCGACCCGGACATCGGCACCGGGGCCGGAGCCAGGGCCAGGTCCGTCGGCGCGGGAGGCAGGGTCGACGGCCGGAGCGGCGCCGCTCCCGTCGGCCTGCTCCTCGTCGGGCTCATCGGCCCCGTTGCCGGCCGGCGCCGGCCCCGCGTCCTCGTCGGCCGACACCGGCCCACCGTCCTTGCCGGCGTGCGTCGGCCCCCCGTCCTCATCGAGACGTGCCGACTCCTCATCTCTCCCCCACGCCAACGTGTGCGCAGCCGGCAAATCGATGAAGCGGGCCGGCACCTCGTGCTCCAAGGCCCAGCGGATCGCGACCCACTCCGGGGAGAACTCGGCCATCGGCCAGAAGGCCGAGCGGCCGGGCTCGTCCACGGCGTGGGCGAGGAGGGCGACCGGCGGTCGCATGTCCTCGTCACCGGCGAGCGCGATCAGGGCATCGGCCTCCGGCGGCCCCTCGATCAGCACGACCCGAGGCTGCGCCGCGTCCAACGCCGCCCGCACCGTCCGCGCCGACCCGGGCCCGTGGTGCCGCACGCCGAGCAGCAGCGGCCCGACAGCCCGCCCCTCGCCACCGGACCTGTCCACGCCAGTCACACCGTCCCCCTCGGTCCCCAACTGTCCGACACCGCCGCCCGCACCGCCGCGCCCGCCGACCGCCCGTCCGCGCTCAGCTCCCGACGCATCCCGTCATCTCTCACAGCACCATCCCCGTCTCCTGCACAGCCGCCGGACGACGCCGACGACCGCACCCTCCCCGCCCCACCCGTCGGACCACCGCCTGGCGCCACCCCGACCATCCCCGTCCCCCTAATCCGCCGCCACGGACCCGCCGGACTTCGACCCGCCGCTCGGTCGACCCCACCCAAGGTCGTCCTCGTTCACACGCTCACCTCCCGGCACGCCCGGTAGAAGTCCGTCCAGCCGTCCCGCTCTCGCACGACCGCCTCCAGGTACTCCTGCCAGACCACCCGGTCGGCCGCCGGGTCGCGGACCACGGCGCCGAGGATGCCCGCGGCGACATCGCCGGAGCGCAGCACTCCGTCACCGAAGTGGGCGGCCAGGGCGAGACCGTTGGTGACGACGGAGATCGCCTCGGCCGTGGACAGCGTGCCGCTCGGCGACTTCAGCTTCGTGCGGCCGTCGGCGGTCACCCCGTCGCGCAGCTCGCGGAAAACGGTCACGACACGGCGGATCTCGTCGATGCCGTCGGGCGCGGCCGGCAGGTCGAGCGAGCGGCCGATCTGGTCGACGCGGCGGGAGACGATGTCCACCTCGGCCTCGACGCTCTCCGGCAGCGGCAGCACGACCGTGTTGAAGCGGCGGCGCAGAGCGCTGGACAGGTCGTTGACCCCGCGGTCGCGGTCGTTGGCCGTGGCGATCAGGTTGAATCCGCGGACCGCCTGCACCTCCTGCCCCAACTCCGGTATCGGCAGTGTCTTCTCCGACAGGATCGTGATCAGTGTGTCCTGCACGTCCGCCGGAATACGGGTCAGCTCCTCGACGCGCGCGGTCATACCCTCCGCCATCGCCCGCATGACGGGGCTGGGCACGAGGGCGTCACGGCTCGGTCCGTGGGCGAGCAGCTGCGCGTAGTTCCAGCCGTAGCGGATCGCCTCCTCCGGCGTGCCCGCCGTGCCCTGCACCAGCAGCGTCGAGTCGCCGCTGACAGCCGCGGCGAGGTGCTCGGAAACCCACGTCTTCGCGGTGCCGGGCACGCCGAGCAGGAGCAGGGCGCGGTCCGTGGCGAGCGTGGTGACGGCGACCTCGACGATGCGGCGCGGACCCACGTACTTCGGCGTGATCACCGTGCCGTCCGGCAGCGTGCCGCCGAGCAGATAGGTGGCAACCGCCCACGGCGACAGTTTCCAGCGGGTCGGGCGCGGGCGATCGTCCTGCTCGGCCAGCGCGGCGAGTTCATGGGCGAAGGCGTTCTCGGCGTGCGGTCGCAACACCTCGGCCGCTTCCGTCTCCGCCGCCTCCACGGATTTCGGTTCTACGGAAACAGACATGGCAAAGTCCCCCTCCAGCTCGGCCGGTTCAGCCGTTTCGGATCTGGCATCCACGTTGCACCACGCCACTGACAACGCGTTCCGACCTGCACAAACGCGCCCGCAGCGGCACTCGCGGATCGTCCGCCCCGGCCGATTGTCAGTGGTGGGATCTACCTTCGATGGCATGACTCAGCAGGGGGTGCGCTGGACCGCGGACCAGGTGCTGGCACTGGCACCTGACGCCGCATCACGCAAAGCGGGAAGCAAACTCGGCGCGGCAGGGCCGTGGTCCGAGGCGGGGAGTTCCGACGAGGGGACGGTGTGGGGGCTGTGCAAGGGCAGTGGCAGCAAGCCGTATCAGACGGTCATCGACATCGCGGACGCATCCGGGCCCGCGTACAAGTGCAGTTGTCCGAGCCGGAAGTTCCCGTGCAAGCACGCGCTCGGGCTGCTGCTGCTCTGGGCGGGCGGAGCAGGCGCGGTGCCGCCGGCGCAACGGCCGCCGGACTGGGCGGAGGAATGGATAAAGGGGAGAAGGCAGCGCGCGGACGAGAAGCGGACGGCGGGCGCCTCCGGTTCCTCGACGGCGTCGGCTGATCCGGAGGCGGCGCGGCGTCGCGCGGAGCGCCGGGCCATGCGCGTCACGGCGGGGGCCACGGAGCTGGAGCAGCGCCTGGCGGACCTGCTGCGCGGCGGCCTGGCCGGCGCGGAACAGGCGGGGTACGGGATGTGGGAGGAGACAGCTGCCCGCATGGTCGACGCGCAGGCTCCCGGACTGGCCGCGCGGGTAAGGGAACTGGGTGCGATCCCGGCGTCAGGCCCCGGCTGGCCGGTGCGTCTGCTGGAGGACTGCGCGCTGCTCCACCTCCTCGATCAGGGCTGGCTGCGCCGAGAGCGACTGCCCGGCGCCCTGGGGGACACGGTCCGCTCCCGCATCGGCCTGCCCGCCTCGGCGGACGGCCCGCCCATCCGTGACCGCTGGCTGGTCCTCGCCCAGTACGACACGGCGGACACGAAGCTGACGACGCGCCGGATATGGCTGCACGGCTCCGAGTCGGGCCGCACCGCACTGCTCCTCTCCTATGGCGCCGCCGGCCGCGCCCCGGAGCTGGCGCTGCCGGTGGGGCTGGCCCTGGAGGCGGAGGTGTCGGCGTACCCGGGTGCCGGGCAGCTGCGGGCGGCCCTGGGCGAGCAGTTCGCACCGCCCGCTCCCGCGACGCTACGGCCGCCGGGTGTGACGACGACCGAGGCGACCGCCCGTTACGGCGAGGCGCTCCGTGACGACCCGTGGCTGGACGCCGTCCCGGTGACCTTGGACCGGGTCGTACCGACCCCGGACGGCGATGCGTGGCAACTGGCCGATGCCGACACGGACTCGGCCCTGCCACTGACGCCGGCCGCCCGTGCCCGTCCGGGCTTTTGGCGCCTGGTCGCGCTGTCGGGCGGCGCGCCGGTCAAGGTGTTCGGCGAGTGCGGCCACCGCGGCTTCACCCCGCTGACGGCTTGGTCGGAGGGGCAGGGAGAGGCGGTGCAGCTGTGCTGAGCGGCACCGGATCCGCCCCACCCCCCTGCCCCAAGGGCTCCCGGCCCCAAGGCCCCTGTCATCACTCCACGGCACTCAGCACGAAGGCAGAGAGGTACGACCCTGATGAACAGCCCCTCGGTTCCCGTGGACTCGCCGCCGAGCGCCTGGGAGGAACTGGTCACCGCGGCGCTCCTCGGCACGGACCGGCGTACGCCTCCCGGCTGCGCACCGGGCCAGGAAGCACCGCTGGCACTGCTCGACACGGCGGCCGTGGAGACCGTACGACGGCGTGCGGGGATGCGGCCGACCCTGGCAGCGCAGCGGCCGCGGCCGGCTCCCGAGGACCCTCGCCCCGCACTGCCCTCGGCGGCCGCCCGCAGGCTGGGGATGCTGCTGACCGACCGTCCCGGCGTCGGCGGCGGCCGCAGAGGCACGGCGCCGGACCTCATGGAGCTGCTGCCCCAGTGGCTCGCGACGGCGAACGACCGCGGTTTCGCGCCGCCCCCGCAGTTGCTGCCCGCGCTGCTGGACGCGGCGCGGGGCCGGACGGACCTGCGCCCGGCGGCGCTGACGTTCGCCGGCCCGCGGGCGGTGTGGCTCGCCCGGCTTAACCCGGACTGGCGGTTCGCCCTGCGCGCGACCCCGGGCGGCGGCGCGGCGCTCCCGCACCTGGACAACCCCGCCGAAGTCCAGCAGCTCTGGCAGGAAGGACTGTTCGCCGAACGGGTGGCCCTGCTCTCCGCGATACGGTCGGGTGAGCCCGCTGCCGCCCGCGAGCTGCTGGCCACGACGTGGGCGACGGAGCGAGCCGAGGACCGGCTGATGTTCCTGGACTCGCTGCGCAGTGGTCTGGGCCCGCAGGACGAGCCGTTCCTGGAGCAGGCGCTGGCCGACCGGAGCCGCAATGTCAGGGCGACGGCGGCGGAGTTGCTGTCGGCGCTGCCGGGTTCGGCACTCGCGGCGCGGATGGCGGTTCGGGCCGGGACGTGTGTGGCCCTCGATCACACCGGCGAGACCCCGACGATCACCGTGGAGGCGCCGCACGAGTGCGACGCGGGTATGGAACGCGACGGTGTCGTGGCCAAGGCTCCGGCGGGCCGGGGTGAACGGTCGTGGTGGTTCGGCCAGTTGGTGGAGGCGACGCCGCTCGGCACGTGGCCTGGGCGGCTCGGCGGACGTACGCCTCGGGAGATCGTGGCGTTGCCGGTGGCGGACGACTGGCAGGGCGAGCTGCACGCGGCGTGGTGCCGGGCGGCGGTGCGCCAGCGGGACGGCGAGTGGGCAAGGGCACTCCTCGGGTCGCCCTCGGCCCCCGAAGCCGGCGGTCCGGGTGCGGTGTCCCTCGCAGAGCGCGCGAAGCTGCTCGGCACGCTGGGTTCCGCCGAACGGGCCGAATGGGTCGGCGGGTTCATTGCGACGCACGGCCTGTCCGAGGCGTTTCAGCTGCTGGGAGTCTGCGCCGTGCCCTGGGCCGAGCCGCTCGGGCGGGCGGTGGTCGACGCGCTCAACATCGCGCGGGACGCGGGGAGTTATCCATGGAGCTTCAGCGGAGTGATGGGCCTGGCCGAGCGCTGCCTCGACCCGACCGAGGCGGGCCGCCTCGACGGCCTGCTGGCGGTGCCGGACGAGCCGGAGGACGCGTCACCGGGGGCGGGAAGTTACTGGGCGGAGGCGTTCCAGCGGCTGGTCACGACGTTGCGGTTGCGGGCGGCCATGATCGAGGAGCTGATGCCGTCCGGCCCGTCCGGATCCAGCCCGTCCGGCGCTTGAGGACGAGGCCGTTCAGGCCGACGGGTGGTCTGGGGGCGGAGCCCCCAGCCAACGGCCAACCCGGCGAACCCGCGCAGAGCAGCGCCCTACGCTCCAGCCGGCTGCCTTACGTTCGCCCGCACCCAGTCCACGATCGCCTGAGTCGTCGCCCCCGGCGTGAAGATCTCCGCGACACCCTTCTCCTTCAGCGGGGCGATGTCCGCCTCGGGGATGATCCCGCCGCCGAAGATCAGGATGTCGTCCGCATCGCGCTCCTTGAGGAGTTCGATCACGGCGGCGAACAGGGTGTTGTGGGCGCCGGAGAGGATGGACAGACCGATCGCGTCGGCGTCCTCCTGGATCGCGGTGTCGACGATCTGCTCGGGAGTCTGGTGGAGCCCGGTGTAGATGACCTCCATACCGGCGTCGCGCAGCGCCCGCGCGATCACCTTGGCCCCTCGATCATGGCCGTCGAGCCCAGGCTTGGCCACCACCACGCGGATCGGACCGGCTGCCACACCCATCACTGCCTCCATGAAGCGACTACATCCATCCGTACCGACAAGCACCGCTCATGTATGAGTTATGCCGCACTCGCCGCACATGTCATACATGGTGCGCGTATCGCACTTTTCCGCCGCTCACAGCGCCGGACGCACCCTCGCGGCACGGACGTCCCGGGCCACACTGCCCGAGCAAGTAAACGAACGTTATCTCCAGCATCCCGCAACCGGCAGTTTCGCGGAGCAGAGCGAGGGGGAAATCACACGGTGGGACACGTTCGCCGCGCACCGTTCCATATCTCTGCGGCACACGCGCCGCAGCGGTCTGCGGTACACGCGTCGCAGCGGGACCAAGCGCAACGGGAGCCGCAACGAGGTCGCCGCACCACCGCGCCGCAGGCCGCGCGACGTGGCGGTGCGGCGCATCGACGCTGGCACGAAGGGCACGTAGGGCAGGTAAGGCACGACAGCGGGGAGCCTCGTCGCCACACCGGCAGGGAGCCCCGTCAGGTCATCGGTGCACCATGGCCGACCCGACCGACCCACTTCTCGCGCCTCGCTCACCCCACGCGCCTTCCTCATGCCTCGCCGGCCACCTCCACCGCGACTCCCCATGAGGGCACACGGGGGCCGGAGCCGTCCTCCCGCGTGCCGCAAGGAGGTCGGCCATGAAGGTCACCGGGGCAGTACTCCCCTTTCTCCCGCTCTGCCGACGCCTGCTCCCGAGCAGACTCGCCGGCCTCTCCCTGGCCCTGCTGAAGGCGACCGCCCTCGAGCTCGCGATCCTCGCCGGACACGTGCTGCTGTACCCGTCCGGCATCGCACAGGAGCGCCGCCCCACGCCGCAGCTCCCCGCGCAGGACACCGCCCAGCTGCCGACGGAGACCAATCCCCCCGTCGTCCTGCTGCACGGCTTCATCGACAACCGCTCCGTCTTCGTCCTGCTGCGCCGCAGCCTGGCCCAGCACGGCAGGCACCAGGTCGAGTCGCTCAACTACTCCCCGCTGACCTGCGACATCCGCACCGCCGCCGAGCTGCTCGGCCGGCACATAGAGCAGATCTGCGAGCGCACCGGCAGCAGGCAGGTGGACGTCGTCGGGCACAGCCTCGGCGGGCTGATAGCGCGCTACTACGTGCAGTGCCTCGGCGGCGACCTCAGGGTCCGCACCCTCGTCACACTCGGCACGCCGCACTCCGGCACCCGTGTCGTTCCGCTGGCGAACGCGCACCCGATCGTGCGTCAGATGCGCCCCGGCTCACCGGTCCTCGATGAGCTGGCCCGGCCCGCGCCCGGCTGCCGTACCCACTTCGTGAGTTTCTGGAGCGACCTCGATCACTTGATGGACCCGCTGGAGACGGCCTGTATCGACCATCCGGACCTGATGGCGCAGAACGTCCGCGTCACCGGCATCGGACACCTCGCCCTGCCCGTGCACCCCGCCGTGGCGATCGGGATCCGGCAGGCCCTCGACACCGCACGAACCGGAGCCGAGGCCACCGCCCAGACCGGCGGCCTGACAGTGGCGTAACCATCCCGCACCATCCCGCCGCCCCCGCCCGACAGCCACCCGACGACCTGATCGCACTCGCCACACGACTTCAGGACAGCTGACCAAACGTCGAACAATCTTCGAACACAAGGCCAAACTCCCGCCCGCAGTCCGCCAAAACACGGCCGAATGCCCGTTTCCTGCGCGCGCGAAACCTGCCGAAGATTGTCGTGCCCGCATACCGCCGGGTACAGTCGCCGCACTGCTCTGGCAGCCCCTGTTGTCGAGGCGAGAGAGAAGTTGGTGAACGATCGTCACCCGTCGGGGACCATGACCTCCCCGACTTCGGCTTCCGATGCCGCCTCGGCGCACTACGCGTCGTACGGCGCCCAGGAAGCCCATTACGGTGACTCCACCACGTACGGCACCTACGACGCCACCGGATTCGGCGCCACCGGACACGCCACCACGACCTTCGACGCGGACCCCCTGTTCGGCAGCCTTCCCGGCGAGAGCACGGGCGCGTACGACACCACGCAGTGGGCCACGGGCAGCCACCACACCGTGAACTACGACGCCTACGCGGCCCAGCACCACGCCGCCTACGACACCGGCGCGTACGACACCACCGCCTGGACGACCGAACACGAGCGGCTCGCCTTCGTCCCCCAGCAGGCCAACGGCCACGACGCCTCGGGGCAGTGGGACGCGAACGCCTGGCTCCAGCCCGACCAGTCCGGCGCCCCGGCCGACCAGACCCAGCACTGGGAATGGGGCACCCAGGCCTACGACACGGGCGCGTACGACGCCACGCAGTGGAACTCCGACGGCGGCATCGACACCAGCTCGCAGGCGATCGACGAGTACGAGCACTCAGCAGAATCCTTCGATCAGCAGGCGACCGCGCACTTCGAACATCTGGACCCGACGGCGTACGACGCCTCCGCCGAGGGCGACGCCGAGTTGACCGCCACCGGCGAACTCCCCGCCGTGACGCCCCTCCTGGACGACCAGGAGGAGACCGCTCCGGCCCCCTCCCCGCGCGCCGCCTCCCGCAGCGGGGCTCGCTCCCGCCGCCGCACGCCCCCCAAGCGCTCCGCGCTGCTGACGGTCGCTGTGCCCTCGGCGTGCGTGATGGGTGTCGCGGGAATCGCCGCCGCCTCCGTCGGCAGCCTCACCGACGACAAGGAAGCATCCTCCACGCTGGCCTCGGACGCCGAGGCCGTGAAGCCGTCCACGGCGAACAACAAGCTGGACACCCAGCTCGAGAGCCTCTCCGCCGGCGCTGACGACTTCGCCGACCGGGCCAGCCGTACGCAGGAGCGCATCGACCTCAAGGCCCAGCAGGCGGCCGAGAAGAAGAAGGCCGCCGAGGAGGCGGCCCGCAAGGAGCGGCTGCGCCCGAAGTTCGCGGTTCCGGTCGCACAGCACGGCCTCAGTGCCTATTTCGGCCAGTCCGGCATCAACTGGATGTCCATCCACAGCGGCATCGACTTCCCCGTCTCGTACGGCACGACGGTGATGGCCGCGACCGACGGCACGGTCCGCACGCAGTGGAACAGCGCCTACGGCAACATGATGATCGTGACCGCCATGGACGGCACGGAGACCTGGTACTGCCACCTCTCCAGCTACCGCGTCGCCTCCGGTACGACGGTGAAGGCCGGCGACCCGATCGCATACTCCGGCAACTCCGGCAACTCGACCGGCCCGCACCTGCACTTCGAGGTGCGACCGGGCGGCGGCTCGGCGATAGACCCACTGTCCTGGCTGCGCAGCCACGGCCTCGACCCGTCGTAAGCAGCCCGACCAACACCTTCGGCTACCGCCAACCGCCTTGTGCGCTCAGCGCCCCCGCTCCTCAACACCTCAGCGGGGGCGCACACTTGTCAGCGCTACAGCTTCTCCACCGGCGCATACCGCAGCAGCAACCGCTTCGGCTTGGTGTCCCCGAAGTCGATCGTCGCCTCGGCGTTCCCGCCCGTGCCCTTGACCGCCGTCACGGTGCCGAGCCCGAACTGGTCGTGCGTGACCCGGTCCCCGACCGCCAGCTGGACGACCGGCTTCTCCGAGGTTCGCCGGGTGGCGAATCCGGACGCCCCCGAGGCCGAGGAGCGCGAGCGGGACGAGGACAGCGAGGCCGCCACGCCGGCCGCCGGTCCGGACGACACGGGCGAGGTCGCCCCCGTCCGCTTCCAGTCCACGTGCGCCGCCGGAATCTCCTCCAGGAAGCGGGACGGCGGGTTGTACGAAGGCTGCCCCCACGCACTCCGCATCGACGACCGCGTCAGATACAGCCGCTCACGCGCACGCGTGATACCGACGTACGCGAGCCGCCGCTCCTCCTCCAGCTCCTTGGTCTGGCCGAGGGCGCGCATGTGCGGGAAGACGCCGTCCTCCATGCCGGTGAGGAAGACGACCGGGAACTCTAGGCCCTTGGCCGTGTGCAGGGTCATCAGGGTGATGACGCCGGAGCCGTCCTCGTCCTCGTCCGGGATCTGGTCGGAGTCGGCGACGAGCGCGACCCGCTCCAGGAAGGCCGCGAGCCCACCGGAGGCCTCATCCTCAGCCGACTCCTGCTCGAACTCCAGGGCCACGGCCGCGAGTTCCTGAAGGTTCTCGATACGGGTCTCGTCCTGAGGGTCGGTGGAAGCCTGCAACTCGGCCAGGTAGCCGGTCCGTTCGAGGATCGCTTCCAGGACGGTCGCCGGCCCCACGCCGGACTCGACGATCGTACGGAGGTCCTCCATCAGCGTGTTGAACCGCCTGACGGCGTTCGTCGACCGCGCGGCCATGCCGTACGCCTCGTCGACCCGTCGCAGTGCCTGCGGGAAGCTGATCTTCTCCCGCTGTGCGAGCGCGTCGATCATCGCCTCGGCGCGATCGCCGATGCCCCGCTTGGGGACGTTCAGGATCCGCCGCAGCGGTACGGAGTCCTCGGGGTTGGCCAGCACGCGCAGGTAGGCCAGGACGTCCCGGACTTCCTTGCGCTCGTAGAACCGAACCCCGCCGACGACCTTGTAGGGCAGGCCGACGCGGATGAAGACTTCTTCGAAGACACGGGACTGGGCGTTCGTCCGGTAGAAGACGGCGACGTCACCGGCCTTCGCGTCGCCCGCGTCCGTCAGTCGGTCTATCTCGTCGGCGACGAACTGCGCCTCGTCGTGCTCGGTGTCCGCGACATAGCCGGTGATGCGCGCGCCCGCGCCCGCGTTGGTCCACAGGTTCTTGGGGCGCCGGGACTCGTTGCGCTCGATGACCGCGTTGGCGGCGGTCAGGATCGTCTGGCTGGAGCGGTAGTTCTGCTCCAACAGGATCGTCGTCGCGTCCGGGTAGTCCTCCTCGAACTGGAGGATGTTGCGGATGGTGGCGCCCCGGAAGGCGTAGATCGACTGGTCGGCGTCACCCACCACGCACAGCTCGGCGGGCGGGATGTCGTAGTCGCTCGGCGGCACGTCGACGGGGTGCTCACTGGTACCGACGAGCTCGCGCACCAGGGCGTACTGCGCATGGTTGGTGTCCTGATACTCATCCACCAGCACATGCCGGAACCGCCGACGGTAGTGCTCCGCGACGTCGGGGAAGGCGCGCAGCAGATTGACCGTCGTCATGATCAGGTCGTCGAAGTCGAGGGCGTTGGCCTCCCGCAACCGCGACTGGTACAAGGCGTACGCCTGCGCGAGGGTCTTCTCGAAGCCGTCCGTCGCCTGGGCGGCGAAGTCCTCCTCGTCGATCAGCTCGTTCTTCAGATTGCTGATCTTGGCGCTGAAGGACTTGGGCGGAAACCGCTTGGGGTCGAGATCCAGATCACGACATACCAGCGCCATCAGCCGCTTGCTGTCGGCAGCGTCGTAGATCGAGAACGACGAGGTGAACCCGAGCTTCTTGCTCTCTCTGCGCAGGATGCGCACGCACGCGCTGTGGAAGGTCATCACCCACATCGCGTTCGCGCGCGGGCCGACGAGCTGCTCGACACGCTCCTTCATCTCGCCCGCGGCCTTGTTGGTGAAGGTGATCGCGAGGATCTGACCCGGATGCACATTCCGCTCGGCCAGCAGGTGCGCGATGCGATGGGTGAGCACACGCGTCTTGCCGGACCCGGCACCGGCCACGATGAGCAGCGGGCCACCGGAGTGGACGACGGCCGCACGCTGGTTCTCGTTCAGCCCCTCCAGCAGCGCCGCCGCGTCGAGGGCCGGGCGCGGGGCACCGTCGCGGTAGTAGTCGTCCCGGTCCGGCGGCACGTCGAACTTCCCGCCGAACAGATCGTCCGGAACCGGCTCCGGAGCGTGATCGTCCTCGGGCGGCGGCGGGGGTTCCTCCGCATGGGCCCGCGGGGCCTGGAGGTCCGCCAGGAAGCTGTCGTCAAAGAGGCTGCTCATCGCTCTCCGAGTCTAGGGCTCCCCACTGACAGCCCGCCGCCGCCCTGAGAACATCACCTGTTTCAGGGGCCACCGATCTTCAAACCCCGCACACCCAAACACCCCCCTCACCCTCCAGAACCATCCCATTACGATCCGCAACCCCCTGAACCCAACCGACCCAATTCCACCGACACGTACCCCAATCCCCGAAAGTCCCGCAACCCACCACCAACAGCCCCACATCGACCACGATCCACGGCACACATCGCCAAGGTCACGAAAATGTATCGGGCATATCGAACATCAACCTTCACAGGGGCCACACGAGTTGGCTACCGTGCCGGACAGGCCGTACGACCCCCACCGGCGAACGACGCCGGGCCGCACGGCCTCCGCCGAGTCCGGAGCGCCGCCGTGCACCCGGAGCCGGGGACCCACCGAACTTGGGGTGAATCGGCCCGACTCCCGCCCGGGGAACGGCCGTAGGGCAACCCTTCCGAACCACCCGCCCGAACCCGACAGCTAACTCGGTAGGCGGAGCATGGAAGGAGTCGCCTCCCTTGGCGTCGCACCGCAAGTCGCGTCCCGCTGGTACGCGCGTAGCAGGCATACGGACCCCCGCCCTCGCCACGGCGGCCCTCACCTCCGTCGCCCTGCTGTCCCAGACGGCCAACGCGAGCCCCTCGACGGACGACAAGCCGAGCCTCGAGGAGGTCGAGAAGAAGGTCGACGACCTCTACCGCCAGGCGGAGTCGGCGACCGAGAAGTACAACGCGGCCAAGGAGAAGACCGCGAAGCAGCGCAAGCGCGTCGACACCCTCCTCGACGACGTCGCCCAGCGCACCCAGAAGCTCAACGACGCACGTGAGGAACTCGGCCGCAACGCAGCCGCCCAGTACCGCACGGGAGCCTCGGCCCCCGACACGGCGACCTTCCTCCTGGCGGACACCCCGCAGGACTACTTCGACCAGACCCAGCTGATGGACCGCATGACGGGCCGCCAGAAGGAATCGGTCGACGACTACTTCACCCAGCAGTCCGCGACCATGAAGAAGCGCCAGGAGGCCGCCCAGAGCCTCGAAACGCTCACCAAGTCGCAGAACGACCTGCGGACGGCCAAGTCCACCGTCCAGAAGAAGCTCGCCGACGCACGCGAACTGCTCTCGAAGCTGACGGCGGAGGAGAAGGCGCGCCTCGCCGCGATCGAGAAGCGCAAGGAGGAGGAGGCCGCCCGCAAGGCGGCGGAACTGGCCCGCCAGCAAGAGGCGGCCGAGCGCCGGCGCCAGGAGGCGGCCCAGCAGCAGGAGAGCCAGGACTCCTCGTCCGACTCGTCCTCCTCCGACTCATCCGCGTCGGACTCCTCGTACGCGACCAAGGCCGAGAAGGCCCTGGCCTTCGCCCGCTCCCAGGTGGGCAAGCCGTACGTCTGGGGCGCCACCGGCCCCGACTCCTACGACTGCTCCGGCCTCACCCAGGCCGCCTGGAAGGCCGCAGGCGTCGACATCCCGCGCGTCACCTACGACCAGGTCAACGCCGGCACCACGGTCTCCGTCTCCAGCGCCCAGCCCGGCGACCTCGTCTTCTTCTACGACGACATCACGCACGTGGGCCTCTACATAGGCAACGGCATGATGATCCACGCCCCGAAGCCCGGCGCGTACGTCCGCGAGGAGTCGATCTTCTACGACGGAGAGTCGTCGATCCACAGCGTGGTCCGCCCGGCCTGACGAGCACACACGCGCGCGTGGCGCACCGTCACGCGCGCGTGGTGGCACGGATGAACGCACCCGCACCCGCACCCGCGTACGGCGACAAGGGGACGTGCCCGCGGGGGTCCGCCCGCAGCGGCGTGCGTCAAGAAACGGCCCCTCTCGAGGCACGCCAACCGCCCGACCGAGGACGCCCCCCGGCACGGCCCCGACCCACTACGAACCGCAGGCGCTACCCGCACCCCCACCGGTGAGCAACGGGCCGCCACCCAGGCATCCCCACCCAACCGCCGGAGGCACCCGGCGCTCAACCACTCCACACATGCGCATTTCACCCCACCCATGCGCGTGCCCCCCACCCACCCCGCACCCACCCACTCCCTAGCATCGACCCCATGCCCGCCCCCACGACCACCTCCGCATCCCCCCTTCACACCTGGTGGTCGCAACGTCCCCCCGCAGCCGGCGCAGCCGTCATGGCAACCGGCATCCTGTCGGTCGCCCTCCACCAGGCCGGCTACGAAACCCTGTCCCGAATCGCCCTCGCCCTCGCCTGCGCAGCCTGGCTGGCCCTGGCCGGCGACTTCACCGCAAGGCTCCTCCAGGACCGCGCCAGGTGGCTCAAGGAGGCCGCCACCCCCGCCGCCCTCACCGCCGTCGCCGCCACCACGGTTCTCGGCACCCGCTTCGCCACCCTCGGCTGGCAACCCCTCGCCAAGGCCCTCCTGGCCCTGGCGGCCCTGCTCTGGCCGGGTCTCCTCATCGCCGCAGCACGCCGCTGGCACCCGCGCATGCCCGGCGCGGTCTTCCTCGGCTGCGTGGCCACCCAGGGCCTCGCGGTCCTGGCCGCAGCCCTCGCCGCGACCGAGTCCGAGGCATGGCTCGCCCACACGGCGCTCGTGCTGTTCTGGCTCGGTCTGGTGCTCTACGTCATCGCCCTGACCCGCTTCGACCTGTGGCAGGTGACCGAGGGCGCAGGCGACCACTGGGTCGCGGGCGGCGCTCTCGCCATCTCCGCCCTCGCCGGCTCGAAGCTCCTGTCCGCCGACAGCCCGAGCCTGTACCTCTGGAACGAGGACGACACCCACGTCCTGCGCACAGTCACCATCGCCCTGCTGGTCCTGGACCTGGCCTGGTACGCCGTGCTGCTCCTCGCCGAGATCGGCCGGCCACGGCTGCGCTACGACGTACGCCGCTGGGCAACCGTGTTCCCCATGGGCATGACCGCCGCAGCGACCCTCGCCGTCGCCACCTCATTGGACGTCCCTTGGCTCAAGGCCCCCG
The DNA here is from genome assembly GCF_041051905.1 of Streptomyces sp. R11. Classification (NCBI taxonomy): domain Bacteria; kingdom Bacillati; phylum Actinomycetota; class Actinomycetes; order Kitasatosporales; family Streptomycetaceae; genus Streptomyces; species Streptomyces sp. R11. Next base: position 5,558,875 of record NZ_CP163432.1, on the reverse strand, counting down.
GCGAGGCACTGCTGTGGATCGCCGTCGCGGCATGGCTGGCGGTCACCGCAGGCGCAGTACTGAGCTACACCGAGGTCACGTCCACAGAACGGCGATGAAGACGTTCACCATGGTCAGCAGCCCCACCAACCCGAAGAGCCGCTTGTCCACCGTCTCCTCGTCCCGCTTCACATACACCAGCCCGAGGATCACGATCAGCAGCGCCAGCTTCACACCGATCTTGATGTTGTTGACGGACTGATCGTCCGCCTGGTTGAGGCCGACGAGGATCACACCGGTGACCAGCATGGTCAGCGCGCCGTGCAGCATCGCGGGCACGAACCGGGCGGTGCCCTGACCCATCGCCTTCATCTGGGTGAAGAAGCCACCGAGCAACGCGGCGATACCGATGATGTGCAGACCGACGAAGAGGTGGATGAGTACGTCCATGAGGCCGGAGCCTAATCAGCCCCCATCAAGGCACCCACTCCCGCCCCCTCCCCCACCCCGATCTTGCATATATGCGCCCCATAGCACCCCGCCGCCCGCACCCACCCCTCATTCCACCACTTCGGTCAGCACACAGCGTGAACAAGACGCCCCTATCCCGCGATCACGCTCACTTACGGTCACGCACGATCCGCTCCCGGCACTTCCGCACAACGCGTTACCACCGCGACACACACAGGTTTAGCGTCCTCCACCAGGTGACCGGCTCCCCACCGCCGCCCGGGCCAGGGGCGGCAGTCGGACACCACCGCCGAGAAAGGTCCGGCGGCGGCCCGCTCCCCCTGTGTGGGCCGTCGCCGGACGCGTATCCCGCCCGCGGGCATACGTCCGCTCCCCAGGCTGTCGGGGCGGACGTGCGGGGCGAGGCGGTCGTACGAAAGGACGTGCAGTCCACGTGGCAGCGCACCGAAAGCCCCGTCAGCGCTCGGTCGGCGGCAGTGCGGCCCGCACGGCATGGACGATCGCCCTGGCGGGCGCGGCGACGGCGACGGGCTTCGACGGGACCGGACACGCCGAACCGCAGCTGACACCGGCTCAGGTGAAGGCGAAGGTGGACAAGCTGTACCACGAGGCGGAGGTCGCGACCGAGAAGTACAACGGCGCGAAGGAGAAGGCGGACGCTGCCGAGCGGCGGATCAGGACGCTGCAGGACGAAGCCGCCCGCAAGACGGAGAAGCTCAACTCGGCCCGCGAGGCGCTCGGTTCGATGGCCGCGGCGCAGTACCGCGACGGCGGCGTCGACCCGGCCCTCCAGCTCGCGCTCTCCAACGACCCCGACCGCTATCTCGACGGCGCGGAGTTCGCCGAACGTGCCGGCAACCGTCAGGCGGCATCCGTCGCGAGCGTCCGCAGACAACTACGCGAGATCGAGCAGCTGCGCGGGGCAGCGCGCATCGAACTGACCTCGTTGCAGTCCCGCCAGGCAGAACTGCAACGGCACAGAAAAACGATCAACGGCAAGCTGGACGCCGCCCGCACCCTGCTCTCCCAACTGACCGCCGAGGAGCGCGCCCGTCTGCAGAGCGCAAACGGCGGCACCAACCGCGCGGCCCGCTCCTCGACAGACACCCGCGACGCGCTGACGGCCCCCGGCTCAGCCACGGCGCAGGCGCCCAACGCCCGTGCGGCGTCGGCCATTTCGTACGCGTACTCCAAACTCGGCAGCCCCTACGTCTGGGGCGCGACCGGCCCGAACGCCTTCGACTGCTCCGGCCTCACCCAGGCCGCGTACCGCTCGGCGGGCCTCTCCCTCCCGCGCACGACCTACGCCCAGATCGACGCCGGCCGCCGCGTCTCGCGCTCCGAACTGCTCCCGGGCGACCTGGTGTTCTTCTACTCCGGCATCAGCCACGTCGGCCTCTACATCGGCAACGGCCGGATGATCCACGCCCCGAACCCCTCGGCCCCGGTCCGGGTGGCCCCCCTCGACGAGATGCCGTTCGCAGGGGCCACGCGCGTGGTGTGAACCGGCTCGCCGAACCGGAGCCCGGCGTCACACCAGACGCCGCGCCGTGGCCCACCGCGTCAGCTCGTGCCGATTGGACAGCTGAAGCTTCCTCAGGACCGCCGACACATGGGACTCGACCGTCTTGACAGAGATGAACAGCTGCTTGGCGATCTCCTTGTACGCGTACCCCCGAGCAATCAGCCGCAGCACCTCCCGCTCGCGCTGAGTGAGCCGGTCGAGGTCCTCGTCGACCGGCGGCGCGTCCGTCGACGCGAAGGCGTCCAGTACGAACCCGGCAAGGCGCGGCGAGAACACCGCGTCGCCGTCCTGCACCCGGAAGATGGAGTCGACCAGGTCGGTGCCGGTGATCGTCTTCGTCACGTACCCGCGCGCACCGCCCCGGATCACCCCGATCACATCCTCCGCCGCGTCCGAGACGGACAGTGCGAGGAAGCGGACGGGCTGCTCGGCGTCGCCCATCAACGGGGCGCAGCGGCGCAGGACTTCGACCCCGCCCCCGCCCGGGAGGTGCACATCGAGGAGGACGACCTCGGGACGGGTCGCGGTGATGACCGTGACCGCCTGGTCGACGTCCGCGGCCTCTCCGACGACTTCGACGCCGGTCTGCTCGGTCCTGCCGATCTCGGCCTGGACTCCCGTACGGAACATGCGGTGGTCGTCGACGAGGACCACGCGCACGCGTCGCTCGCCCGCGCTCCCGCCGGTCGACTCCACTGGCTCGTTCGCCTCGGTCGGGTCGCTCATGACGTCTTCTCCGCCCTCTCCATCTCCAGCTCGACCTCCGTGCCACCGCCGGGCACCGCCCGCAGCCGGGCCGTACCGCCGTTGCGCTCCATGCGGCCGATGATCGATTCTCTGACGCCCATGCGGTCGGCGGGTATCGCGTCGAGGTCGAAACCCGGACCGCGGTCCCGGACGGACACGAAGACGGTCTTGCCCTCCACCTCGGCGTAGACCTGCACGGCGCCGCCCTCGCCACCGTACTTCGCGGCGTTCACCATAGCCTCGCGCGCGGCCTGCATCTGTGCGGCGATTTTCTCGTCGAGCGGGCAGTCTCCGACGACCACGACCTCTATGGGGACGCCGTGCTTGTCCTCGATCTCGGCGGCGTTGCGCCGGACCGCGTCGGCGAGGTTGGTGGGTTCGTCGGCCTCGTCCTTGCCGGTGCCCTCGGGTTTGTAGAGCCAGGTGCGCAGGTCGCGCTCCTGGGCGCGGGCGAGGCGGCGGACCTCGTTCGCGTTCTCCGCGTTGCGCTGGATCAGGGTCAGGGTGTGCAGCACCGAGTCGTGGACGTGCGCGGCGACCTCGGCGCGCTCCTGGGCGCGGATGCGCATCAGGCGCTCCTCGGAGAGGTCCTGGGTCATCCGGACCAGGTACGGGCCCGCGAGGAGTGTTATGCCGACGAGGACCGCCAGCGCCGCTTGCAGGACCGAGCCGAGGTGGGCGGCGGAGCCCTGCAGGACGAAGATGCCGGAGACGCCGGCCGTGACCAGCACGACGCCGCCCGCGGCGCGCAGCAGGGTCAGGGTGCGCCGACGCCGCCCGACCTCCATCCAGCGGGCCCGGCGGGCGTTGTCCGCTTGGCGCCAGACCAGGGCGACGCCCGCGCCGACGAGCACGGCGGGAAGAAGGTAGGCCTTGGCGCCGCTTCCCAGGTCCACGCTGCCGACGAAGACCATCGCCACCACGACCATGAGGAGCAGGGCGACGATCTGCCCCTTGTCCGGCTTGCGGGCGACGAGTCTGCGGCGGCCGTCGGTCGCGGTCTCGGTGGTGAAGGTGGACGGCTTCTGCGCGTCGACGCCGCCGACGCCGAGCGGCACGAAGAACCAGAACGCGGCATACAGCAATGCACCCAGGCCGTCCGCCATGAACAGGCCGACGAAGACGAGTCGCACCCAGATGACCGGCAGGCCGAGATGCCCGGCGAGCCCCCGCGCCACGCCCCCGAGCCAGCGTCCGTCGCTGCTGCGGTAGAGCTTGCGCGGCGGCCGCGGTTCGACGAGTGGCGCTGCTGCGGCTTCCGGCATGCCATCGATGTTCACACGGTCGGAGCACCGGAGCATCAGGGTCGACCCCCGATACTCCCCTGATCTTCGGCAATCACGGCCTCGAACGCTTCCCCGCGGTTGCCTCAGGGCCGATATCAGGGTCCGACCAGGGTCATTCCGACTCCCGCGACGCCGACCCGCCCGTCACCATGGACACATGACAGATCACCAGGACGCCGCGGACTCCGTGCCCGAGCCGGACGCCGTGCCCACCGCGGGCACCACGTCCGACGCGGCACCCGCGAGCGCCGCGGGTGAGGAAGCTCGCGAGCGCACGGGCGGAGTAGGCGGAGAAGCAGCCCCGTCCGGGGAGGCGGGCGCACTCGACCCGCCGCACAGGTTCCGGCGCGACCGCCGGCACAAGATGCTGGCCGGTGTCTGCGCCGGGCTCGGACGGCAGTGCGACATGGACCCGGTGATCTTCCGGATCACCCTCGCCGTCCTCTCCGCGACCGGCGGCATCGGCCTCATCTTCTACGGCTTCGCCTGGCTCTTCGTCCCGTACGACGACGAGGACGAGAACGAGGTGCGCAAGCTGCTGACCGGCCGCGTCGACGGCCAGGCGCTGACGGCCGTGCTGTTCGCACTGGTCGGCTGCGGCGTCCTGCTGACCCTGCTGAGGAACGGCGGTGTGCTGGCCTTCGCCGTGGTCCTGTCCCTCCTTCTCGCTGGCGCCGGCTACTGGTCGCGGCACCGCAGCACCCCCGACCCCGACCCGCTCGCCGCCCAGGCCGTCGCCGACGCCCCGCCGGAGGCCCAGGCCCCACCGGCCCCCGCCGCCTTGTCCTCCTGGTGGCGCGAGCCCATCGTGAAGGACGGCACGCACGAGGGCGGCACCGGCTATCTCTGGGGCCCCCGCGACTCCCGCGACCGCGACATCGCGGCGGCGGTCAACATCAGCCTCGGCACGACCTGGAGCAGCCGCCAGGACATACGCGCCCGGCTTCCTCAGCAGCCGAAGCAACGCGGCCCCCGCTGGATCGGCGGCTGGGTGTTCCTGCTGGCCCTGCTCGCGGGCGCCCTCGGCACCAGCGCGACCTGGGCGGACCGAGCGCTCGGCACCAGCCTCCAGACCGGCCTGGCCTGCGCACTGCTCGTCCTCGGCCTGGGCATAGCGGTGAGCGCGTTCCTGGGTCGCACGGGAGCGGGCTCCATCTTCCTGGCAATCATCACCGCGGGTCTGCTGGCCGCCTCGGCAGCGCTGCCCAAGGACATCAGCACCCACTGGATAGAGAGAAGCTGGCGCCCGGCGGCCGTGACCGACGTCCGGCAGCAGTACGACCTGGGCACCGGCGTCGGCACGCTCGACCTGACCCGCCTGAACCTCACCGACAACCAGACGGTGACGACGAGAGCGGACGTGGGCGTGGGCCAACTCAAGGTGATCGTCCCCAAGGACGTGACCGTGGAGTTGAGCATCGACGTGGGGGTGGGCGACATCCAGCTGCCGGGTGACGACAAGCAGGACGTGGACGTGGCACCGGGCAAGCACAAGGAGCTGACCCTGACACCGGCAAAGGGCACCAAGGAGGCGGGCACGCTGGACCTCGACCTGAGCGTCGGCGTGGGACAGGCGGAGGTGACCCGTGCTACGTCATGAGTTCCAGCCGGGAAGACTGGTCGCCGGCACCTTCCTGACCCTCGCGGGCATCATCTACGTCGGAGACGCGGGCGACGCATGGGAGACGCCGTGGTTCGTGGTGATCCCCATAGTGATCGGCGGCCTCTGCCTGGCAGCCGCGGTGGCGCTCATGACCCGAGGAATACGCAGACGCCGCAGCACCGCCACTCCGACCAAAGCCCACCCCGCGCCCCCGGACCCGGCCCCGAACTCGAGCCGGGAAGCACCCCACTGAGGACTGCGCGAGCTACCGATAGCCCCCGTCCCGCTGCCGTCGCCGCCTGTGAAGTCCGGCATCCACCGAGAACATGGGGGCGCCCGCCAGTACGAGAGGCAGCCAGGCCATCAGATAGGCCAGGTCATTGCCGTAGTAGTAAGGATCGGATGCCCAGCTCACCGTCAACCACAGACTCAGCGAGATGAGCGCCCCACCGAGCGCCGCCAAACGGGCGAACAGCCCGATCAGCGTGCCGATCCCGACGGCCAGCTCACCGAAGGCAATGGCATAGCCGAACCCGACGGGACTCTCCAGGGCCATGTCGACCATGGCCGGAATCGCCGAGGAGTCCCGAACGGCCCGCATCATGTCGCCGACCGAGCCCGCGCCGGAGTCCTTCATGAAGGCGCTGTCGGTGAGTTTGTCCAGGCCGGCGTAGATGAAGGTGACGCCGAGGAAGACGCGGAGCGGGAGCAGTGCGTAGCGGGTGGCGGTATCCCGCCAGTTCCGGTCGCCGTCGAGGTAAGGGGGGTGCGTGTCCGTATGCATACCGTGAGTCATCGCCCGTAGCCGCCTCTCGCCCGCCGTGCCGTGACCCCTCAAAAAACGATACGTACGCAGTGGCTGCGCCGCTCAACCCGAATTCTGGGACCTGCCCCGCCCGAAGGAAACCCTGCGTCGCCCCCCAGACACCGCTTTCGCCGACCCCGCGGAGTGGCTGGTGGCGTACCCTCGCGGCGCCGCACCGGCGTACGGCGCGAAGGGGACGTGCCGGGGATGTTCGCCCGCAGTGGCCGGCGTCAAGAAACGACACTTCCCTGCCCGCCCCCGACCGCCGGTCCGAGGACGCCCCCCAGCACGGCCCCGACACACAACGCACCGGCAGGCGCTACGCGAACCCCCACGCAACCCGCACAGGCCGCCGCAGGCACCCCCGCCCAACCGCCGGAGGCCCAGGCCCCGTCAGTCAGTGACATCAATCGCATACCGGTTGGTCTCCACCCCCGCCGCAGTAACCACCTGCACCTCCACCCGCCCAGGCTCCACCTCCACCGGCACAGGCACAGTCAGCACCGCATCCGTCGGATTGCTGAACCCCCCGCTCACCGGCACCAACGGCACATGCACATGCACCGCCCCGACCCGCACCACCATCCGCGACAACCGTTCCGCTCCCTGCGCGCCCGGCGGCACGAACCCGACCCCCCGAATCTCGATGTCGTCGCCCGTACGGATAGGCGCGTCCAGGTCCCCCGCCTCCCGCGCCCGCACGACGGAAAGGATCACCGGCCGCCCCCCTTCCGCATACTTCCCGGCCAGGTAGGTGGCCGCCGAGATCAGCACCACCACCGCCAGCCCCCACGGCAGATCCGGCAACTGATCCGGCCGCCGCCCCAACCGCACCGCCGCGAACAGCAGCGCAACCCCACCGATCACGACGTACTGGATGTCGGCGAACGTCCCCCGCCCCGCGTCATCCGTCAGCAGATCCGCCGCCCTAGGCCGATCCGCCCGCAGCTTCTGGAGCCGCTGCCCCAGCACCCGCACCCCGACGACCCGCCGCACGAGCACCGCGATCGCGCACACCACGGCGAGCACGGTCACGACACCCGCGCCACGCTCCAGCTCAAGGCCGGCGATCAGCGCGTCGCGCTCCGCGTGGCCGGACGCCATCGCCAGCTGCCCCACCAGCACGAGCACGGCGTAGGCGACGAACAGCACCCACGCCCCGGCCACCGCACGCGACGTGGACAGCCGGTTGTCCTCACCGATGACCGGCGCCAGCGCCCCACCCCGCGCCCGGTGGAACCAGGACGCCGCGGTCAGCGCCCCGGCGGTCACCAGCGCGGCCAGCAGTCCGGCCGTACGCGCGGCCGTCCAGCCCGCGCCGATCGCCGTGAACGCCTGCCCCAGGAGCAACGCCACGACCAGTGCCCAGACCACGCACGCCGTACGCGACCACAGCCGCGCCAGCCAAGCCTCCCCCTCGGCACGCCCCCGCTGGGCGACGAGTTCTGCGGACTGCGTCAACTCCTCGGAGACCCACTGCCGGGAGGCGGAGGCCGAGTGGGCCACGGCCGCCGGCAGTCCCTGCCCGGCCGCGAACTCGTCCCGCTTCAGCAGGAACTCGGCGACCGCACGCCGATGCCCCGCCCGCGCCCCGTGCGGACAGTCCCCACAGGTGCAGCCGCCCCCATGCGCGCCCACCACCGCGCCCCCATGCCCAGCCTCCTGCACCGCCACGCCCGACGCCCGCCTTCCCGACAACCCTTACGAACTCACGAATTCACGAACTCACGACCCTCAGGGCGCTACGCCCTTCACAGGCCCGACAACCCTCATGGCCTTATAGCCGCATGGCCCACCGATCGGCAGCCCGATCTCAGATACCGGCCATCACCGTTTTCGGACATCGCTGTCCTCGGCCATATCCGCACACCGCCCTACCACCGCCGCACCACCGCCGAACGACCGACAACTCCCGCGCCGCGACAGCGAATTGTCCCGCACCCGGCCCGCGCCCCACCCGGCAGGTCCGGTCGGCGCGAGTGAAGACAAGGCCACCGTGTTGACCCGGCTGCGAGAATTTCTCCATGGCCGAGATCATCCAGCGCGACGGGACCTGGGCCTTCGACGGCACAACGGTCCGGATCACGCCGGGACTCCACCGCTCCGTGCCGCTGTTCCGGCAGACGTACGGGGAGATCGCCGTACCCCTGGAAGCCGTCGCAAGCATCGGCTTCGAGCCCGAGCGCAAGCGCGGACGGCTGCGCATGCGGCTGCGCGAGGGCGCCGACCCGCTCCTCCAGGCGACCGGCGGCCGGCTCCCCGAGCCCGCCGACCCCTATCGGCTGACGGTGGACATCGACCGTGCCGGGGTCGCCGAGTACGTCGCCGAGGAGATCCGCCGCGCGCTGCTGCTGGACCAGATCCCCAAGGAACCGACCAAGGCCTATCTCCTCCCCGGCCCACCGGTCCCGGTCTCCGTGCGTTCCTCCGACGGCACGGTGTCCTTCGACGGCGTCCAGGTGCGGATCGACTGGTCCGACACCTCCGAGCGGGTCAAGCGGGCGACCGGCCCGCGCATCATCAACGTAGGCGACCTGGTCCAGGTCGAATGGCTGCCCAACTCCGGCTACGAGGACGGCTTCCTGCGCTTCGTGACGCGGGAGACGGTGTTCTCCAAGCTGCCGCCGGAGAAGGATCCGTACGCCCTCGACCTGTGGGGCAGCGCACGCCGCGACCTGCTCACCGCCCTGGTCGCCACCGCGGTCACCGCCCGTCTGCCGCACCCGTCCACCCGCCCCGGCGTCGCGGACCCCACCGACCGCCCGCAGCTTGCGGCGTCCGTCCCGCCCCGGGCCGACCATCACGACGTACTCCTGCGCAGGCTGCGGGAGTTGGGCGAGCTGCACCGGGACGGGGTGCTCACGGACGAGGAGTTCGCGATGACGAAGGCGGTCGTCCTCCGGAGCTTCTGATCACGGCCCACCGACCACGGCACCGCTGACCGCGGAAGGCCCCTGTCCCCCCTGAACCCTCAGCTCAACGACTTCCCGAACCGTCAGCTCAACAGGTCCGGCTCACTCCGGCTGACGTCCTGCCACAGCGGCTGATAGTTGATCCACGCCACCAGGTCCCCGCCCAGTTGCTCCCGCGTGGCCACCGCCTGCCGATGCTCGATGAGGACCGGACGGCCCGCCGCCCTGGCCGTCAGCTGCACCTGGCTGGAGCGTTCCATCGACAGGAACCACCAGGCCGCCGCGTCCACCGAGTCGCCGACGGTCAGCAGCCCGTGGTTGCGCAGCACGAGGGCCTTGCGCGTGCCCAGCGCGGTCGCGATGCGCCGGCCCTCCAGGGCGTCGACTGCCACGCCCGAGTAGGCGTCGTAGAGGGCGTGGTCCTCGTAGAAGGCGCAGCTCTCCTGTGTGATCGGGTCGAGGAGCTCGCCGAGCGCCGCGAGGGCCCGCCCGTGCACCGAGTGGCAGTGGGCGACCGCGACGACGTCCGGGCGGGCGGCGTGGACCTGGGAGTGCACGGTGAACGCGGCCTGGTTGACGTGGTAGCGGCCCTCGATCACCTGCCCCTCGGAGTTGGCGAGGACCAGGTCGCTGACGGTGACGTGCCTGAACGGCATCCCGAACGGGTTGACCCAGAAGCAGTCGCTGAACTCCGGATCGCGCGCGGTGATGTGCCCGGAGACTCCGTCCTCGAACCCGAGCCGCCCGAAGATCCGCAGCGCGCCCGCGAGCCGCTCCTTGCGGTGCCGGCGCTCGTCCTCGACCGACTCGTGCATGGGCGGCATCGCGAACTGCAGGCGGTCGGTCGGCAGGGGCGAGGGCGGGGTGGGCCCGAGGGGCGTCCCGTGCATCTGTCCTCCAGCACTGGGTTGCTTACGAGGCGGAAGTTACCGTCGGTCAGCGCAGGAAAACAGAGTTGTTCTGTAAAGATGACGCACGCAACGCCCGCGGGAGCCGGTTGGACGCATACCCGACAGCAGATGTCAGGTATCAGCGCCACACTCACCGTATGACAGCGAACTGGGCAACCTTCACCGCGGCCGAGCCGGACCTCGCCCGCATCGCGGAGGAGCGCTTCGGCGCCTTCACGCACCACGTCCTCGCCACCCTCCGCAAGGACGGCTCGCCGCGCACCACCGGCCTGGAGGTCCGCTTCCTGAACGGTGAGCTGTGGCTCGGCATGATGCCGGACTCGCTCAAGGCCCTCGACCTGCGCCGCGACCCGCGCTTCGCGCTCCAGGCGAACCCCGGGGAGGGGCAGTCCATGGGCGGAGGTGACGTACGGATCGCCGGGCGGGCGATCGAGGTCGAGGACCCCGGGACGAAGGCCGCATACGGCGAAGAGGTGGAACCGCCGGAGCCGTTCCACCTCTTCCGTACCGAACTCACCGAGGTCGTGAGGACCTACATCGAGGACGACAAGTACCTCGTCGTCCAGATCTGGCAGCCCGGCCGGCCCCTGCGCACGATCAAGCGCACCTAGGGCCTACTCGTCTACTCCCACTCGATGGTGCCCGGCGGCTTCGAGGTCACGTCGAGGACCACGCGGTTGACGTCCCGCACCTCGTTGGTGATCCGCGTCGAGATCTTCGCCAGCACGTCGTACGGCAGCCTCGACCAGTCGGCGGTCATGGCGTCCTCGCTCGACACCGGCCGCAGGACGATCGGGTGGCCGTAGGTCCGGCCGTCACCCTGCACGCCCACGCTGCGGACGTCCGCGAGCAGGACCACCGGGCACTGCCAGATGTCACGGTCGAGGCCGGCGGCCGTGAGCTCCTCGCGGGCGATGGCGTCGGCCTCGCGCAGCAGGTCGAGACGCTCCTTGGTCACCTCGCCGACGATGCGGATACCCAGGCCCGGGCCCGGGAACGGCTGGCGCTGGACGATCTCGTCCGGCAGGCCGAGCTCCCGGCCGACCATCCGGACCTCGTCCTTGAACAGCTTGCGCAGCGGCTCGATCAGCTGGAACTCGAGGTCCTCGGGGAGGCCGCCGACGTTGTGGTGGGACTTGATGTTGGCGGTGCCGGTGCCGCCGCCGGACTCGACCACATCCGGGTAGAGCGTGCCCTGGACGAGGAACTCCACCGCCGGGCCCTCGTCCGCGATGATCTCGGCCTGTGCCTGCTCGAAGACCCGGATGAACTCGCGGCCGATGATCTTCCGCTTCTCCTCGGGGTCCGAGACCCCGGCGAGCGCCTTGAGGAACCGCTCCTCCGCGTCCACGACCTTCAGCTGTACGCCGGTCGCGGCCACGAAGTCCTTCTCGACCTGCTCGGTCTCACCCTTGCGCATCAGGCCGTGGTCGACATACACGCAGGTCAGCTGGGAGCCGATGGCCTTCTGGACCAGCGCCGCCGCGACCGCGGAGTCCACGCCGCCGGACAGCCCGCAGATGGCGCGCCGGTCGCCGACCTGCTCGCGGATGGCCGCGACCTGCTCCTCGATGACGTTGCCGGTGGTCCAGTCCGGCTTCAGGCCCGCGCCGCGGTACAGGAAGTGCTCCAGCACCTGCTGGCCGTGCGTGGAGTGCATGACCTCGGGGTGGTACTGGACGCCGTAAAGCTTCAGCCCGTCGTTCTCGAAGGCGGCGACCGGGACGACGTCCGTGGAGGCCGTCACCGTGAAGCCCTCGGGGGCGGCGGAGCAGGCGTCGCCGTGCGACATCCACACGTGCTGCTCGGCCGGGGTGCCCTCGAAGAGGGTGGAGGACGACTTCGAGACATGGAGATCGGTACGGCCGTACTCGCGGGAGCCGGTGTTGTCGACCGTCCCGCCCAGGCTCTGCGCCATCAGCTGGAAGCCGTAGCACATGCCGAAGACGGGGACGCCTGCCTCGAAGAGCGCGCGGTCGAGGCGGGGGGCGCCCTCCTCGTACACGGACGAGGGGCCGCCGGAGAGGATGATCGCCGCCGGGTTCCTGGCGAGCATCTCGGCGACCGGCATGGTGCTCGGCACGATCTCGCTGTAGACCCGGGCCTCGCGGACGCGACGGGCGATGAGCTGGGCGTACTGCGCACCGAAGTCGACGACCAGGACGGTGTCGGGGGCGGCTGCGGGGTTCGCTGATGACACGGGTTGCCTTCCGGCGGTGAGCGAGGTGTGTGTGGAGCCGAGTCTACCGGGGTCCGCGGGGCCACTCCCGGGGCAAGCCCCGTCTCAGGATGCGAACCGCCTTGGACTCCCCCGAGCGGCACGGCATACTGACCCCATGCTCACGCACCCGACCTTCCTCTTTACCTATGGCAACCGGCCCACCGGCTGCCATGGTCGTGCTGCTTGAGCAACTGACAAGCGACTTCCCAGGCGCCCCGGGCCGACAAGGTCCGGGGCGCCTGGCGTTTGCGGATCATGCCGCTCCGGGGCACCTCCCGCCGAATCGGACCGACACGGGCTGAGACGGCTGAAACAGACGAGGAGCCCCCAATGACCGCGATCGACGTGACCGGCGCCCGCACCCCCGAGGCGGCCGATGTGATCACCGGCGCCCGAGAGCGCATCGACGCACTGGACGACCGGATCATCGGTCTGATCCAGGAACGGATGGCCGTGTCCGCGGTGATCCAGGAGGCGCGGATCACCTCAGGCGGCCGGCGCGTGAACCTCTCCCGGGAGATGGAGGTCCTCGGCCACTACAGGGACGCGCTGGGCAAGCCGGGCACGGCCCTCGCCATGACGCTGCTCGAACTGTGCCGGGGTCGCATCTGAGTTCGGGCCCCCTCTCACCCGGTCGGAGCGTGACGCCGCCCGGACCCCTTCGTTGGTACCGGTGTCCGTGCCAGCCAGGGGCGGGCCCGAAAGAACCACGCGTGGCTCGCTGGAGCGATGTGGCGTACGGATCGTCCCGTGCGTCGTGGGACCTCGCTCCAGGAAAGTGACCGGACGGCAGGGGACAGCAGCCCGGTCACCCAAGAGAACGGTCGGCTCCGGGGACGCCCGGGGCCGGCCGGCGGAAAGGGCAAGAAGGAGTAACGCCGGGATCGAGCGGTTGCGGCGGCCGAGCCCGTCCAGCACGATGCGTAGAAAGCTCCAAGTCCCTCCATGGACACCAGCAACTCCTCGGCCCGGCCGTGCGCTGACGCACTGCCAGAGGTCGAGACCCACAGGACCAGCGGCGCACCCCCCCCCCCGGCGCCGCTCCCCAGGCACCGACGCTGCCCTGACGTCGGTGCTGACGAAAGAAGGGCCCCGCGGCTCCGTCCCGCGGGGCCCTTCTCATGTCCGCCGGGCGCCCCCGGGGCCCTGTCAGGTGCGGGTCACGGTGCCGCACTCCGTCTCGGGTTCGCCCTCCTCCAGCCCCAAGCTGCGGTCGTACGGATCACGGGCCGCTCCGGACGGCGTGGGTCCGTCGTACAGATCGGCCAGGAACATGGGGTGGATCAGCCCATCGCTTCGCTCGCAGTCGTCGTTGGCTATCTCGCCGTCGAGGTCGAACACCCAGATGCGGCCCTCGGTTCCCTGGTACTTGACGGGATCGGATACGTCCACCGTGACGACCCGGCGCACGATCGTGCGGGCCACCTCGTCACCGCCACCGACCCTGACCGCCGCATACACAAAGGTGTAATCGGCCCGGATGAGCGCCTTGCCGGCGCCGTCCCCGGGTGCGACCGTCATGCGGCCGCGGAGCCGCACGTCTCCGCCCACGAGCTCTACCTCCTTCGGGTCGAAGCGGGTGAAGGTCCACTTGGGATCGGCGTCGGCCGTGGGACGGCGCAACTCGGACCGCAACTGGGCGAGGTAGTCGTTCTGCAAGGGGTCGATGAGCGCCAGCGCCTTCTTGGGCTCGGCGCCGTACAGCACCTCGCGATCGAGGTTCGAGGCGACCAGGAACTCCTTCGTCAGCCGCAGCGCCGTCTCGATCCGCGCCGCGGAGACCCCGCCGACGGCCTTGGCCTTCGGCACCTCGATGGCGGCCGCGCCGGCGGCCCACTTCCCGGCCGGGGAGCCCGCGAAGGGCCGGGAGCGTGTGGGGGTGCCGGGGGTGCCGGCTGGTGCGGCGCTCGGGGCGGTGGACTCCGCCGGGAGCGGCGACGTCGGGGCGGTCCCGGGGCCACCCATGGCCAAAGGGTCGCCCGGCAGCAGCGACGGCCACACTCCCACCGCGACCACGGCGACGGCGACGGCCGCACCGAGGGTCTTCCACAGCTTGTTCGGGGCGGTGGCGGGTCTCGGTCCCTCGGACGGCTTGTCGGTCACGGTGGTGCGCTCTTCCTCTCAGCGGGCTGTGGGCCGGCTGAGCGTACGTCAGCTGTGGATCACCGAGCAGAGGCCCCCAATGTGACGCAGGCCATGTGATGCAGGCCACATAAGAAACTTGTTAGTGACAGTGCAACCATTCACAGCCGTCACTGATCAAACCGTGCGTACCAAGGGCCACTCCCGCGCCCCACACGCGGAGGCCTCCCTGTATGCGCGTGCTGCGACATCGCAGCACTCCGGACTTTCGAGGTCTTCATGAAGCTTCGCCGTGCCCTGGCCGCTGCGGCCGCGACGGCAGTCATATCGCCGATCGCACTGCTGTCCGCGCCGGCTGCGTTTGCCACGGACGACACTGCGACGCCGACGGCGTCGGAGAGCACGCCCGCCGCCGAGGAGAGCACCCCCGCGGCCGAGGAGAGCACCCCCGCCGCGGAGGAGTCGACGCCGGCCGCCGAGGAGAGCACGCCCGCCGCGGAGGAGAGCACCCCCGCGGCCGAGGAGAGCACGCCGGCCGCGGAGGAGTCGACGCCGGCCGCCGAGGAGAGCACGCCGGCCCCGGAGGAGAGCACCCCCGAGGACGACCCGTCCTGGAACCCGTACGAGGACTGCGAGACCTTCGACCTCGACGACAACCTCAAGGCCGAGATCTCCGGCCTGCCGAGCAAGATCGTCGCGGGTTCGGGCTGGCACAACTTCGAGTTCGTCGCCACGAACAACTCCGACAAGGACCTGGAGAACGTCTGGATCGAGGCGTTCACCGAGTACGCGGAGGAGAACGTCGACGAGTCGCTGTACCTGGACATGGCCGAGATCCAGGTCAAGCAGGACGGCAAGTGGACCAGCAGCTACCAGGACTTCTACAAGGACGAGGACGGCGAGGTCGTCTTCACCGGCAGCTTCGTCGCCTCCCTGGACAAGCTGGAGGCGAACTCCTCCTCCACGCTCGACCTGCGCGTGCGCGTGAAGTCGTCCGCCCCGGCCGGTTCGTCCTTCGCGCTGAGCCAGGCGATCTACGCGGGTGACGACGCCGCGTGCTACGGCAACGGTGAGTTCTACGAGTTCACCGTGCTCGCCGCGGGCAGCAACCCGGGTGACGTCGACCCGGCCAAGCCGAACGGTGAGAAGCCCTCGGGCGTCGACGGCAAGAAGCCGCAGGGCGAGGTCCAGGAGGTCACCGGCAACCTCGCCGAGACCGGCGCCGACTCCAACCTCCCGGTCATCGGCACCATCGGTGGCGTCGCCATCCTCGCCGGTGCGGGCGTCGTGTTCGCCATGAAGCGCCGCAAGGTCGGTGCGGAGGCCTAAGCCTCACCGAAGCTCTACGCAAGACGGAGAAGGACCTGCGCTCGGAGGGGGGCGCAGGTCCTTCTCTGTTGTCGGTTGTCGCGTCGCCGGCCGCTACTTCTTCGGCGGCACCGCCGGCATCCCGAGGAACGGCAGCTTCAGGGCCCCGAAGGCCTCCGCCGGGACCACCGGGGACTTCGGCTCGACGGGCTTGAGGCGTTCGTACGCCGCTCCCTGCGCCGGGCGCTGATCCGCCTCGCCGTTGTTGGGCCAGTACGACATCGCCCGCTCGGCCTGCGCGGTGATCGTCAGGGAGGGGTTGACGCCGAGGTTGGCGGACACCGCCGCTCCGTCGACGACCGAGATGCCGGGGTGGCCGTACAGACGGTGATACGGGTCGAGTACGCCGGTCTCGGGCGAGTCGCCGATCGGGCAGCCGCCGAGGAAGTGGGCGGTGAGCGGGGTGCCCATCAACTCGCCGACGTTGGAACCGGCGAAGCCGTTGATGTCGGCCGCGATCACCGAGGCGGCCTCCGAGGCGGCCCTGATCTGCTTGGGGTTGGGGGCGCCGTGGCCCTGGCGGGCGGTCAGCAGGCCCTTGCCCACGCCGTCCGGCTTCAGATACGTCGTCAGCGAGTTGTCCAGCGACTGCATCACCAGACCGATGATGGTCCGCTCCGACCAGCGGCGGTTGGACAGGGAGCGCAGGACGAGGAGGGGATGACGGGCCGCGTTCGCCAGCCAGGCGCCGACCCGTGAACGGCCGTCCACGTAGGGCACTTGCAGGATCGACAGGCCGCCCATCGAGTTGGAGCCCCTGCCGTAGCGGACCGGCTCGATGTGGGTGTTCTCGTCGGGGTGGATCGAGGACGTGATGGCGACTCCGCGAGTGAAGTCGACCTTCGGCTGCCCCGTCGCCCTGCGGTAGCGCCGGTTGTCGGTCTGCGCGCCGACCAGGGCCTCCGAGTTGGTGCGGGTCAGCTCGCCCAGCTTCGCCGAGAGGTGCGGCAGTTGACCGCCGGCCTTCATCCGGTGCAGCAGGGTCTGGGTGCCGTAGGTACCCGCGGCGAGAACCACCTTGCGGGCCTTGAACAGCCTGCCCTCGCCCTTCTTCCCACGGTCGGTCGGCAGGGTCGCCACCGCGAAGCCGCCCTGCGAGTCGTCCGTGACCGAGACGACCGTCGTCAGGGGGTGGACCACCGCGCCCGCCTTCTCGGCCAGGTAGAGGTAGTTCTCGTTGAGGGTGTTCTTCGCGCCGTGCCGGCAGCCGGTCATGCACTCACCGCACTCGGTGCACGCCTTGCGCGCCGGGCCCGCCCCGCCGAAGTACGGGTCGGACACCTCTTGACCGGGCTCGGCCTGCGACTCCCCCGCGGCGTCCTTGCCGTCGCCGAAGAACACGCCGACCGGCGCCATGTGGAAGCTGTCGCCGACGCCCATCCGCTCGGCAGCCGCCTTCAGGTGGACGTCCGACGGGGTCATCGTCGGGTTGATCCGTACGCCGAGCATGCGCTGTGCCTGGTCGTAGTAGGGCTTCAACTCCTCCTGCCAGTCGGTGATGTCACGCCACTGGGGGTCGTCGAAGAAGGCCTTCGGCGGTACGTAGAGGGTGTTGGCGTAGTTCAGTGAGCCGCCGCCGACGCCCGCTCCCGCCAGCACCATGACGTTGCCCAGCAGGTGGATGCGCTGGATGCCGTACATGCCGAGCTTGGGGGCCCACAGGTAGTTCTTCAGGTCCCAGGAGTTCTTGGGAAGGGTCTCGCGGGTCCAGCGGCGGCCGGCTTCGAGGACACCGACGCGGTAGCCCTTCTCCGTCAGGCGCAGCGCCGTTACGGACCCGCCGAACCCCGACCCGACGACGATGACGTCATAGTCGTATCCGGAGCCGTCGTCCTGTTTCTGGGCAGAGTTCTCCTGTGGCACTGGCTCTCCTCATTGAAAGCGGTGAAGCGGTGCAGCGGCGGTGCGGTCGAGCGGGATCTAGCGGAAGCGGAACGCCTTCATCAGCCGCAGGCTCCGGCTCATGAACTGCGCGTACTTCTCGTCGTCCATCCCCAGCGACGGCGCCATCGGCAGCAGCCGCTGCTGGGCGACCGTCTGGGCCTCCGTGTACTTGAGGATGCCCTCGGAGCCGTGGCGGCGGCCGAGGCCGGAGTCCTTCATGCCGCCCATGGGCGACTGGACGCTGCCGTATGCGGGGGCGTAGCCCTCGTTGACGTTGACCGTGCCGGTGCGCAGGCGGGCGGCCACCGCACGGCCGCGGCTGCCGTCCTTCGTCCAGACCGACGAGTTGAGGCCGTACGGCGTGGAGTTGGCGAGGTAGATCGCCTCCTCCTCGGTCTTGAAACGGTAGATGGAGACGACCGGGCCGAAGGTCTCCTCGGAGCAGACGGCCATCGGCGCCTCGACGCCGTCGAGGATCGTCGGCTCGAAGAAGTACGGGCCGATGTCGGGGCGCGCGGTGCCGCCGGCGACGAGCTTGGCGCCCTTGGCGACGGCCTCCTCCACGTGCCGGGTGACCGTCTCCAGCTGGCGCTCTCCGACCAGGGAGCCCATGTCGGCGCCGTACGCGAGGGACTTGCCGAGCCGCATCGCCTTGGTGCGGGCGGCGAAGCGCTCCACGAAGGCGTCCGCGACGGACTCGTGGACGTACAGGCGCTCGATGGAGATGCACAGTTGGCCGGCGGAGGAGAAGCAGGCGCGGACGGCGCCGGCGGCGGCCTTCTCCACGTCGGCGTCCTGAAGGACCAGCATCGCGTTCTTGCCGCCGAGTTCGAGCGAGACGCCGACCAGACGGGCGGCGGCGCCCTGGGCGACCTCGCGGCCGGTTCGGGTGGAGCCGGTGAAGGAGACGTAGTCGGCGTGCTTGACGACCTCGGGGCCGATGACCGGGCCCTCGCCGAGCACGACCTGGAAGACGTCGGCGGGCAGTCCCGCCTCTATGAGCAGGTCACGGGCCCACAGGGCCGTCAGGCAGGTCTCGGTGTCGGGCTTCATCACGACCGCGTTGCCCGCGACGAACGCCGGGAGCGCGTCGCCGACGGACAGCTCCAGCGGGTAGTTCCAGGGCGCGATCTGGCCGACGACACCGCGCGGGTGGCGCAGTTCGGTGACCTTGGTCAGCGTGGGCATGGCGCCCGCGTGCCGCTTCGGCTTCAGATAGGAGGGTGCCTTGCGGCCGTAGTGGCGGGCCGCGACGGCTACGGCCTGCACCTCCTCATGGGCGTGCAGGCGGGCCTTGCCGGTCTCCAGCTGGATGAGGTCGAGGACCTCGGCCTGGCGTTCGAGCACCAGGTCGTGGAAGCGGAGCAGGACCGCGGCACGCTGCCGTACGGGGACCTGAGCCCACACAGCCTGGGCCTTACGGGCCGATTCGAAGGCCTTCTGCACGTCCTCGGGCGTGGATTCGGGCAGGTCGGCCAGCTTCTCGCCGGTGAACGGCGTGTGGTTCGCGGTACGGCCGGAGCCGGCCACGCCCTTGGTGAGCTGGGCCACCAGCTCGGGGGTCACCACGTCGGCGGCGGTACGGGCGCCCTCCGGGGCGGGGGCGAGGGGGTTCGTGCCGGTCTTGGCCGGGGCCTGCGCGTCCGTCATGAGCCGCAGAGTATGCCGCGACGGAGGCTTTGTGTACCCGTCGGTAACGGGGATTCACCGAGTGCTCACATGCTGCCAGTGTCCACTGGCAGTAAACGCGCTGATCAGGACGTTGCGCGAGGACGAGGAGGTGGCGCTCGGTCCGGTCCGATCTCAAGTCGGTCACGGGCGCCCTTGAAGACCGCGGTGCCCTTCTTCTCCGTGGGCGTGCCCTTGGGCATGTCGACGCGCAGCTCGTACATGCGGTCGTCGCCTGTGACCACGAACAGCTGCATGACGCGGGTCGGCGATTCCTCCTTGTTGTAGGTGATGTCGGACTGGACGGCGTCGAAGCCCTTGAAGGTGGTGCGGGTGGACTGGCCACTGGCGTCGTGGTTGTAGCTGTCCCAGGTGTCGAGCGCGTTCTGCGCCTGGTCCAGCAATGGGCGGGGCGACCTGTCCCACAGGGTGAGGCGGACCTGGACGAGGCCGATGTCGTAGACGACGAGGCGGGGCTGGTCGGCGGTGCTGCCTTCCCGCGCCATCTCCTTGTACTCGGCCGGGAGGGACAGCACGGCGTCCATCTCCTTCTCCCGGTGCGCGATCCAGGCGCCGGCGGTGGGGGTGGAGCTGGGGCGGGGGCTCGAGGTGCTCGGCGCCAGGGGGGCCGAGGAGTGGACGGGGTTCATCTCCTTGGGGTCGTCGCCCTTGTCGACGAGGAAGGAGGAGGTGGTGAACCAGGTGCCGGCCACGAGGAGGACGCCCAGGAGGGCGACCGGAAGGGGGCGCAGCCAGGGGCGGCCCTTGGGCCTGGAGGGGGTCATGGAGGCGGTTGCCGGTTCAGGTGCTGCTTCCGGGGGCGCGTCCGGGGTTGCTCCGGGCGCCGCTTCAGAGTCCGGCAGCCCCTGCTCGCCCGCCGATTCGGACGCCGCCGGTTCGGAAGGTGCCGGTTCGGAGCCCGCCGGTTCGGAGCCCGCCGGTTCGGAGCCCGCCCGTTCGGAGCCCGCCCGTTCGGAGCCCGCCCGTTCGGAAGCCGCCGCGCCTGAGAGCCGTATCGTCCCCGCATCCTCCGTGAACTCCCGCAGCCCCGAAGCATCCTGCGGCCCCTCCCCCGCCGAACTCCCGACGGGCTCCGGCACCGGCCACCCCTGCGCGACCGCCTCCAGCACGGCGCCGACATCCTCCGCGTCGGGGCGCAGCTCGGGATCCTTCCCCAGCAGCCGCACGATCAGCGACCCCAGCGGCCCCGCCTGTTTCGGCTCGGGCGGGTCGGCGGCGAGGATCGCGGCGAGCGTCGACTCCAGGGTCGTACGGCGGAAGGGCGACCAGCCCTCCACGGCGGCGTACAGGAGCACGCCCAGCGACCACAGGTCGGAGGCGGGGCCGGCGCCGCGGCCGGACATCCGCTCGGGGGCGATGAACTCCAGGGAGCCGACGAACTCGCCGCTGACGGTGAGGGATTCCTCGCCCTGGATGTGGGCGATGCCGAAGTCGGTGAGGACGACGCGGCGGTGGGCGCCGAGCAGCACGTTGGCGGGCTTGACGTCGCGGTGGACGATGCCGACGGCGTGCGCGGCACGCAGGGCACCGAGGACGGCGACGCCGATACGGGCGGCCTCGGCGGCCTCCACCGGGCCGCGCTGGAGGACCTCGTGCAGGGACTCGCCGCGCACCAGCTCCATGACGATCCAGGGCAGTCCGTCCTCCACGACGACGTCATGGATCGAGACGGCGGCCGGATGGTCGACGCGAGCCGCGGCGCGGGCCTCGCGGTAGAGGCGGTGGGCCGCCCGCTGATGGCCCGCGTCCTCCGGGTGCCCGGGCAACCTCGGCTGCTTGACGGCGACTTCACGGTCCACCAGCTCGTCGAGTGCCCGCCAGACGGTGCCCATCCCGCCGGAGCCGATGCGTTGGACCAGGCGGTAACGCCCGCCGATCACACGCCCGTTGGGTCCGGTGCGGCCACCGTCTTCGCTCATGTCCCATGCCTACCTTGCGGGGTGGGCACTTCGCCAGTTCAGAGCTTGCCGATCTCCAGGTTCGCGATGGTCGTCCGCGCCACCTCGCGTCCGCGGTCCGTGAAGTCGCCCTTGCCCGGGTAGCTGATCGTCACCTTGTACATGTCGCCCGCCGTGGTCTTGTAGTAGAAGATCTTCAGCTCGCGGGGGCGGGGGTTCTCGGTGTCGTCGGTGGTGTACTCGACCGTGTTCTCGGCGGACTGCTTGCCCTGGTACGTGGTCTGCTGCGTGTCGGTCTCGGGGCCTTCGGGCATGTCGAGGTCGTAGCTGCCCTGCTCCTTGAACTCCTCATTGTCGGCGTACATCTCGGCCGCCGCGGAGTTCTTGATCTGGTTCGAGGTGTCCTCGGACTTGCGGGCGAGTTTCACACCGATCCAGATACTGCCGCTCCAGTCGGAGTAGGTGACCCAGTTCTTGTCCGTGTCGTCGGCGTCCGGTCTGGCGACCTGGTAGGTCGCGGGCACCTTCAGGGTCACACCCAGCTTCGGGTGCGCCCGCTGCGTCCAGCCGTCCGGCGTGGACCCCGCGAACGGATCCGCGATCACCAGGTACGCCGCCACCGCGCCCGCGACGATGGCCGCCCCGATGCCGAGCAGCGCCTTGCGCCCCAGGAGGATGCCCCCCTTGGCCCCTTCCGCGACCCGCACGATCGGCGTCGTCGGAGCCGGCGCCGGCGGGTTGGCCGTCTGCTCCAGCAGCGCACGCGTCTGCGCGGCGTTCGGGCGGCGGGCCGGGTCCTTCTGGAGCAGGCCGTTGATGGCCTCGGCGAGCGGGCCCTGCGCGGAGGCGGGCGGCGCGGGCGTGGCGTTGAGAACCGACTGGAGGGTCGCCGGGGTGTTGCTGCGGCGGAACGGCGAGACGCCCTCCGTCGCCGCGTACAGGACGACGCCCAGGGACCACAGGTCGCTCGCCGGTCCCGGCCGCTGGCCCAGCACCCGCTCCGGCGCGATGTACTCGGGCGAGCCGACGAAGCCGCCGGTGTCGGTCAGGTTGGTCTCGCCCTCGATCTGGGCGATGCCGAAGTCGGTGAGGACGACGCGGTCGTGGCGGCCGAGGAGGACGTTGTCCGGCTTCACGTCGCGGTGCAGGATGCCCGCCGCGTGCGCGGCCTCCAGCGCGCCGAGCACTTCGAGGCCGATTCTCGCCGCGTCCCGGGCGCCGAGGGTGCCTTCCTGCAGGGCGTCGCCCAGCGTGCGGCCCTGCACCAGCTCCATCACGATCCACGGCTGGCCGTCCACGACGGCGACGTCATGCACGTTCACGACCGCCGGGTGGTCGAGCCGGGCCGCGGCACGGGCCTCGCGGCGCATCCGCTCGAAGGCATTGGCGCGTTCGCGATCGGGAAGGTGATCCGGTACGCGGGGCTCCTTGACGGCGACTTCGCGGTCCACCGTCTCGTCCTTGGCCCGCCAGACGGTACCCATCCCGCCGTGCCCGAGCTTGGCGAGCAGCCGGTAACGGCCGGCTATCAAGCGTCCGGTGCCGGGGTCCGGGGTGGGCGGCGTGGTGGAGTGGGCGGAGGGGGCGGGCCCGGTGGGTGCGGGCTGGTGGGGCCCGGGCTGGTGGGGCGCACCCTGCTGCGGTACGGCTTGCTGCGGTACGGCCTGAGTGGGCGACGCGTAGGGGTTGCCCGGGTGAGGAACGGGGCCGGGCGGGTTCGGCTGCGGTGGTTGCAGTTCGAAACTCGTCGGCTCGTCGGACCTGTAAGGGGCTCCCCCGTTGCTGCTCATACGTCCATCCATATCGCGGTAAGCGCCTCGGTATCCAGCGGGAATGCTTTCCGGTCACAGAGCCGTGACTCAGCTCGCAACTTATCTCCGCTTTATCCGAGGTTGGTCGGCGCGAGGGGTGAGAGGGGGGCGGTGGGGGTGCTGGGAGCACTGGAGGGGCGGGGGCGCGGTGCGCCGGAGGGGGTGACCGTGCCGGGCTTGGTGGAGGGGCTCGCCGTGTCCGGTCTGCCGGAGGGGCTTGCCGTACCGGGTCCGCCGGAGGCACTCGGCGTACCGGGTCGACTGGAAGCGCTCGGTGTCCCGGTCGGTCCGGTCGGTCCGGCCGACGTCCCCGGTGTTGAGCTGGGCGGCACCACGCCCCCGTCCCCGCCCCGGCTCACCAGCAGGGCCGCGGCCGACACCCCCGCGACCGCCATCGCGGCGACCAGCACGACGGTGGCCAGTTTGCTGCGCGTCGAGTACGAGCTCTCCCCACCGCCGACCGGGCGCACGACAGACCTGCCGAACCGTTTCTCCGCAGGCACGCGCCCCGTGTCCAGGAACTCCCGCAGCATCCGCTCGGCTGCCTCCGCGTCCAGCCGCAGCGCCGGGTCCCGCTCCAGCAGCCCCTGAACGACGGGCAGGATCGGCGCCGCCTGCGCGGGCGGACAGATCTCGTCGGACACGACGGCGAGCACGATGCCGCTCAACGAGTCGCGCCGGAAGGGAGATTCACCGCTCAGGGCCGCGCACAGCAGCGCGCCCACCGACCACAGGTCGGATGCGGGCCCGGTCCTGGAGTCGGACATCCGCTCCGGCGCGGTGTACTCGGGCGAGCCGACGAAGGACCCGGACTCGGTGAGCGTGGTCGAGCCGGCCACCTGGGCGATGCCGAAGTCGGTGAGGACGACGCGGTCGGTGCCGTTCTCGATGAGCACGTTGGCCGGGGTGATGTCGCGATGCAGGACGCCGGCCGCGTGGGCCGTCTGCAACGCGCTCAGCAGGTCGGCGCCGATCCGGGCGGCCTCCGGCGCGTCGACGGGGCCGTGCGCCGCCATCCGGTCGGCGAGGGAGTCGCCGTCCACCAACTCCATCACGATGTAGGGGCGTTCGTCGTCCTCCAGGATGTCGTGGACGACGATGACGTGCGGGTGGCTCAGCTGCGCCACCGCCTGCGCCTCGCGCAACGTGCGCTCACGGGCTCGCCGGGCCTCGGCCGCGGAGAGCGTCTCGTCGAGGGGGAGCTCCTTTACGGCCACCCTTCGTCCGAGCAACTGATCGGTCGCCTGCCATACGACACCCATGCCGCCGCGACCGAGCCTCGCCTCGAGGCGATAACGCCCCGCGATCACACGGAAGTTGGCTCCCTCGGTCCCCATGCGCCCCATCATGCAGCACCGGACGGATCGACTCCGGGGCGCCGATCGGCCAACTATGCAAAGCAGCAAAGGGTTCCAAAAGCCGCGGGATGCTCGCGGGGAGGGCGGGAGGCTTGGGGGCCGGGCTGACGGGTGGGGTCGGCGCGGGGTGCTTTGACGGGCTCGGTACCCGGTGCCGGGAGGGCCTCGGGGCCGGGTGCCGTGTCGGGCCCTCGGGGCCCCGGCGGCGGCAGAGTTCGGGAGCCGCGCGCCGCGAGGAACCTCGGGAGCAGGGTGCCCCGAGGCCTCGGGCCCCGCCCCCAGGCGCCCCCAGCCACGCACTCAGCGAGGCACCGGAGGCACGCCGCGAAAGCATCGAGCACCCCGCACCTCAAGAACCACTGGGCCGCCCACAACGAGCAGCACCGCAAGCCCGCCGGAGCTCCCGGCCGCAAGGCCCCGGGCCGCTCAGGAGCTACCCGCGCCGCTCGCCTGCCACCCCTGCAGCACTGCCGTGAACTGCTTGCGTGCCGTTGCCCAGTCCGGCTCGGGCGAGGACATGTAGATCGCGTACTCCGTGCCGTCCCGGTCGATGTACGCCTGGTCGATGGCGCGGCGCGGGCCGGGGAAGGGCGTGTCCTTGGCCTGTGCGTCCCACGTGTACTCCCACAGGGAGCCGTCGCGGTCGCGATAGAGGTTCCGCTTCAGGGACACCGTCTCGTACGACACCAGCCGCTCCCCCACCTGCTGCTCCAGGTCGGCCAGGTGGTCGTAGGCGTTCGCGAAGTCGGGCGAGGTGTCGACGGCGATGCGGACGAAGTGCTCGCCGCCGTCGGGGGTGTAGTCGACCTGCTGGAGGCCGTCGACCTCCTTGCCGACCACCTCCCGCTCCCAGCCCTCGGGCAGATAGAGGCTGAATCCGAGGGGGTCCTCGTAGCGCTTCCAGGACGACGGAACGCCGGCCTCCGGGCGCGCCGTCTCGCTCGACGTGGAGCCGGGCGAGGAAGCAGCGGGCGTGCCACCGCTCCCCGGACCCCACCTGTGCAGCACCACGGCGGTGCCCCCGCCGATGATCGCGGCGATCGCGACGACGAGGGCGACCGTGCGCAGCCGACGGCGTCTGCGCGACGGCCGGGTGGGGGCGGCACCCGTGCCGGTGCCTGCGGTGGCGTACCGCGGGCCGATCGTCGTGGGCCCGTTCATCGGCGGGTACGGCGTACCGGTCACCGAAGTCTGCGCCCCGGTGGGCACGGGCGCCCCGGCGTGCCCGGACCCCGTGCGCGCCTCCGGCTCGTACCGCGTGTGCTGCGTGGGGACGTACACCTGCGCCGCGCTGGGCCGCCGTCCCTCCGCCGCCTCGGCCAGCATCTGCTCGGCCTCGGCGGCGCCGGGCCGGGTGGCCGGATCCTTGCGCAGCAGGGCGCTGATCACAGGCGCCAGCGCGCCGGCGTGCTGCGGATCGGCGGCCTCCTCCTCGACCACCGCCTGCATGGTGCCCAGCGGCGAGGTCCGGCGGAAGGGCGAGCGGCCCTCCACGGCCGTGTAGAGCGTCGCGGCGAGCGCCCACAGGTCGGAGGAGGGGCCCGGGTCGTGGCCGCGGACGCGCTCGGGGGCGAGGTAGTCGACGGAGCCGACGACCTCTCCGGTGCGCGTGATGGTGGAGTCGCCCTCGATCTGGGCGATGCCGAAGTCGGTCAGCAGGACGCGGCCGTCCTCGGAGAGCAGGACGTTGCCGGGCTTGACGTCGCGATGCAGGACACCGGCGGAGTGCGCGGCGCGCAGCGCCCGCAGCACCCACAGGCCGATCCGGGCGGCCTCGGTCGGCTCGACGCGTCCGTTCTCCTTGACCGCGTCGGCCAGGGAGTGCCCCTCGACCAGCTCCATCACGATCCACGGACGGCCGTCGTGCTCCAGCACGTCGTGCACGGTGACGACGGCGGAGTGGTTGATGCGCGCGGCGGCACGCGCCTCGGCACGGGTGCGGGCGAGCAGCCGCTCCTGGTCGCTCTCGGAAACGTAGAGTGCGGCGGTCAGTTCCTTGATCGCGACGGCCCGATGCAGCACCTCGTCATGCGCACGCCACACCCGGCCCATGCCGCCGCTGCCGATCGCGTCGGCGAGCCGGTAGCGGCCCGAAATGAGCTGGCCCTGCATCTGATTCACGTTGCCCCGCAATGCTCTTGACAGGGTCAGGTTAAGGACCGGTCGACTCGACGGGAACCACGGGGGTGCCAAGGAGACCCCACTGTGATGGTTGTCGCTTTCGCCGCGGCGAAGCAACCATCAACCCTTTGTCACACAGGGTTTGCACCAGAAATCAGCCGGTGACCTGATAGGTCGCCGACGCCTGCTCGAACAACCGCGTCACCTCGTCCCGCTCGGCCTCCGGGCCGCGCACCTGCACGACGTGGTACTTCCCGTCGATCAGGATCGCGACATTGCGCACGAAAATCTCGCGCCCCTGGTCGTCGGTCCAGGTGAACTGCCCCTCGGCCATGGTCCGCTCCCCCACCTGAATGGTCTTCAGCCCACTGGAGGAGGCCCAGCTGGAGTCGCGGTAGGGCTGCAACTCCCGCTCGTGCTCCCGCTGGTAGACCATGGGGTCGCTGCCGTACTGCGCCGTGGTGTCCCGGCCCGGTACGACGATGAGGTCGAAGTCACCGTGCGCGTACACCACCTGCCCGCGCCCGTTCTGCGGCGTGCGGTCCCAGCCGTTGGCCACGGCGAGCTGGAACCCGGCCGTGTCCTTGCGCAGGGTGAAGCCGTCGGGGACCTCGGGGCCGTTGGTCTGCGTCTCGGTCGAACCGGCAGACTCCGAGGGGCTGTTGTCGGACGGCGGGGAGGTCTGGTCGGGACGCGGCTCGCTGCTCGCGTCGGCGGACTGGTCGGGCGCCTCGCTCGTCTGTCCCGCCGCGCCGGTGCGATCGGCGTCCGCAGTGGCGCCGTCGCCCTGGTCGGCCTTCGGCATGAACAGCATGGCGTACGCGATCGCCGCGGCCATGCCGAGCAGCACGAGCACCAGCAACGTACGCCCGAGCCTGCGCGGCGAGTGCGCCGCCTCCTGCTTGGCCCGCTTGTGCCGCCCGTGATGCGCGGGCAGCCCGGCCCGCCGCCTGCGCACCAGCTCGCCCCGGCGCCGCACGATCGGCAGCCGGTTCGGGTCGACCGGCGGGGCGGCGACGACATGCGCACCGGCCTCCGGCTCGGGCGCGGACCGCACGAGCGAACGCAGCCAGCCGCGCACTTCCTCGAAGTCGAGGCGCTCGGTGGGGTCCTGACGCAGCAACGACTCCACGACCGGCCTGAGCGGTCCGCACTCCTCGGCGAAGGCGGGCGGCTCCGCGCACACCATCTGCACCAACTCGGCCGTCGACTCCTCCGGATACGGCGCATGCCCCTGTACGGCCCGGAAGAGCAGCGCCCCCAGCGCCCACAGGTCGGTCGCGGGCCCGATCGGCGCCGCCAGCTGCCAGTTCTCGTGCACCGGCCCGGCCTGTTCCGGCGCCCACCGCTCGGTCACGGGCCCGACCACAGCCATCCGCGCCTGCCGTGCCCGCTCCGCGGCGAGCGCGGTGGTGGGCCCTCGATGGGCCGGAGTACCGGCCACCAGGTCGCCCCAGCGGGTCGCGGGGTGGGCGGAGTCGCCGACGGGCGGCGGGGTGGGCGCGCCAGGAGTGACGGGCACGCCCCGGGCGGCGGCCGAGCCCGGGCTACCGGGGGCAGGAGTGCCCTGCGCGGGAAAACCGCCGACACCGGGCGCGGGCAGGCCCCGCGCGGGATAGCCGCTGCCGCCGCGAGCGGGAGCGGGGGCACCCGCAGCAGGGGACGGCTCACGCCCCGGAGCGGACCTGCCGCCCGCCGCGTACCCACCGACGCCGGGCGCGGGCACACCTGTGTCATACGGGGCGCCGGGGGCCCCGGGCTGCGCGCCCGGCCCCGCCTGCGGAAGTGCGGTACGGTCCCGGCCCTCGTCCGGCGCGGCCCCACCGGCCCCGCTCCGCGGCGCGGCGCCGTGCCAGGGCGTGGCCCGCGTGCCGTACGGGTCGGCGATCTGGCCCTGAGGCGTGGTGATGCCGTTGCCGGAGTGGTACGGCTGCTGCGCCGAGCCGTTGGCCTGGGCGGCGCGGTCGCCTTCGGCTGCCGGGAACCCTGCGGGCAACGCCGCCCGTCCGTTCTGCGCCTCCTGCACCCGGGCCGCCGCACGGGCGCCCGCCCGATACGCGGCGATGGCTCCGGCCCGCGCGGCCCTGATGTCCCCACCGGTTTCGAGGGCGCCACCCGGTGCGGCGCCCGAGGCTTCCGCCCCGGGGCCCGTCTCGGCCGCCGGCAGCGGCAACCCCTCGGTGGCGCGTGCCTCTATGGCGGCACGCCGGGCAGCCTCGGGGTCCACGCCGGCCCCGGTTCCCCCGGCGTGCTGGCCGGGTGACCCGAGACCGCCCGGGCCGCCGAACTCTCCGCCCGAAGCCGCCCCGCCGCCGAAGGTCCCGACGGCGCCGTCCCCGGCACCGTCCTCGACCGGCACGGGGTCATACCCGCACAGCGCCTCCTCCGCGGCCCCGACCGCGAGCCCGGTCAGCATCACCCGGCCGTCGTCGCAGACGAGCACCGTGCGGGCGGTGATGTTCCGGTGGACCCAGCCGTGCGCGTGCAGCACCCGCAGCGCCATGAGGACGTCGGAGGCGACCTCGGCCGCCCGGTACGGCGTCAGCGGCTTCTCGGCGAGCAGCGCGGCCAGCGGGCGCGCACCCACCAACTCACTCACTATCCACAGCGAACCGCCCTCGGCGAACACGTCGAAGACCTGGTCCAGCCGCGGATGGTCGGGGATCCGCGCCGCGGCCTGTGCCGCCTCGACCGCCCGCCGCACGGCGGGATCGCTGGGCCGCCGCGGGCTCGAACGCGCCGAGGGCCGTCGCCCGGGCCCGCGCTCGCGCGCGTCACGCGCCGTGAAACCGTCGGGCAACCCCTCGGCGTCGAGCACCTCTGCCTCGACGACCTCCGGCAACGGCACCTGCCGGACCAGGACTTCCTGCCCGCTGTAGGTGTCGAAGGCGCGCGTCTCGGTGAGTTCGTACTCGTCGGACGGCGGCAGCGGCAGGCGGTAGCGGTCGGCCAGTACCCGACCCGCATAGTCGTCCACGTTGCCTCCCCCGGCCGTCCGGTTGGTCAATTTCGCTCGCCTTGCGTCCCGTTCCGGACGCACGACTGGATGCGTACGGTCCGCAAGCACTCACGATACGTGCCGGAGGCAACTCGCAAAGAGGGGTTGCCGGATCTCACGGCCCAATCGCGCCCTTGGCGAGCCCAAACCGAAATTCGCTCACTTCACGACTTCGGCTTGAACGAGTCCGTCAGCGTCTGCCACGTGTCCTTACGCAGGTCACTGTCCCAGTTGGCGGCTTTCGCGGTGTACATCAGCGCGTATCCGAGTTGCTCGTTCACCACGAACCCTCGGTCGATCGTCCGGTACTCCGTCCCGCCCTCGGCATAGGTGAACTCCCAGTCGGCCGTGTTCCAACCGCGGTAGTCCACCTCCTCTATCCGGATCTTCTTGTACTCGGAGCGCTGCATGTACTGCTCCTGGTCCTTCCAGTCCGCCACCGGGTCGCCCTTCGGCGTGGACGTCCAGGCAACGAGCAGCTTCTGCCCGTCGGGCCCGGTGAACCGGTCGCCCGCCGACCCCGTGGACTGGAACTTCCATCCCTCGGGCAGCCCGAGCGCGTACCCCTGGCTCCCGTTGTGCGTCGACGCGGCCTTGCTCCCGCCCCCGGATCCCGCCCCGTCACCGCTCCCGCCGGTCGCGCTCGCCCCGGCACCGGGCGTGGTCCCGCTCTCCGCCCCGGAACCCGACCCGGCCGACGCCGACTTCTCCCGGTCCGTACGGGTCTTGTCGCTGTCGTCCTTCTTGGTGTCGGAACTCGCGCTCGCCTTGGCGGATGCCTTGGCACCGCCACCGCTCGCCGCACCGTTCGAGTCGTCGTCGCCGAGCGTGAGGGCAAGCACCACACCGATCACGGCAACCACCACGGCCACCGCGATGATCGCCAAGGTCCGCTTCGGCACCACATCGGTGAGCGGCGCCCTCGGCGCGGGCCGCGCCGGCAGATCCGGCGGCGCCATCTTGGGCCACCCCGAACTGCCGCCCGCACCCTGCCTGTTCGCCGCCTGTCCGTCCCGCTCACCGGCACGGTCACCGGCACCGGATCGGTCACGGGCATCAGCACCGGCACGGTCACCGCCAGTCGACCCGGCACCCACGCCGGCAGCCCCGGCACCGGAGGCCCCGGCACCGGAAGCCCGGCCGGAATCCCCGGCCTTCGACGACGCCCCGGCCCCGCCCACTCCCGTGGACGACCCACCGGCCGCCGCCCCGTCGGACCCCGAAGCGGCCGTCTCACTCCCGGACTTGCTACGGGCGGCAGCCGCCCCGGCCGCCCCCGCACTCACCGCGGCCTTGCGCACGGAACGCAGCGCCCCGCGCAACCGCTCCCCGGCCTCCTCGCCCCGCTTACCGGCCCCGGCACCCGAACGGCCCTTGCTCTCCGGCGCGTCGGGCTGCGGCGGCAGTGGCACGACCTTCGTCGCGTCCGCAGGCTCGGACTTGGGCGCCGGCGCATGGATGACGGCGTTGAGCATCGCCCGCGCACCGGCGTCGTCGAGCCGCTTGGCGGGGTCCTTGGTGAGCAAACCGTAGATGACGTCCTTCAGCGGTCCCGCGTTCTTCGGCTCCTCCAGCGGCTCCGTCATCACCGCCGTGAGCGTCGCGATCGCGGAGCCCTTGTCGTACGGCGGCACACCCTCGACCGACGCGTACAGCAGCCCGCCCAGCGACCACAGGTCGGCCGCGGGGCCCGGCTTGTGGCCGCGGGCCCGCTCCGGGGAGATGTAGGACGGCGCGCCGACGAGCATGCCGGTCGAGGTGATGGAGGGGTCGCCCTCGACCTGGGCGATGCCGAAGTCGGTGAGCACGACCCGCTCGGTGTCGGACTCCAGCAGGACGTTCGACGGCTTCACGTCGCGGTGCAGAATGCCCTCGCGGTGCGCGGAGCGCAGCACGTCGAGGACGGCCAGGCCCACCTCGGCGGCCCGCTTGGGCTCCAGGAGGCCGTCCTCGCGGATGACCTCGGCGAGCGACTTGCCCTCGACGAGCTCCATCACGATCCACGGCCGGTCGTCCTCGTCGACCACGTCGAACACCGTGACCGCGCTGTTGTTGCGGATCCGGGCGATCGCTTTTGCCTCACGCAGGGTGCGCGTGATCAGCCGCCGCTTCTCCTCCTCGTCGATGTTCGACGGGAACCGCAACTCCTTGACGGCGACGGTCCGCCCCAAAGTCTCGTCCACGGCACGCCACACCGTGCCCATGCCGCCCCGGCCGAGCACTCCTCCCAGCCGGTACCGCCCCGCGAGGAGACGCTCACGGTCGTCCTGACGAGTGTCCTGACGAGATGTCCCCGCCCGCTCCGCCTCCGACATGCGTCCCCTCATACAACCCGCCCTGACAGAGCCTCCATTGTCTCTCACCCGACAAGTGCCCGACGCCCAGGGTGCCTCACGCGTCGCCACCCGACCGCACGGCCCGAGCCGCCCGGGCACCGCACACCCGAGGCCCGGTGAATAACGGGTTCCGCTTGCCCGGCATGATGACCCGCGACAAGGGAAGGACCCCGCATGGCGCGAACGGCGATGCCACTGCTTCGGACACTACTGGCCATACCTGTGTCCCTCACCGTCCTCTGCCTCGTGTCCCCGGCCCTTCTCGGCCTGTCCCCGACCTCCTCGACCTCCTCGTCGGCACGCACCGCCTCGTCGACCTCCACGGCACCGGCGACAAACGCCCTGCTGTCCCTGCTGGTCACCCGGGGCAAGGCCCCCGCCGCGGCCCTGCTGGCCCGCGAGGACGGCGGCACCCGCTATGCCCGGGCCGGGCAGGGCATCGCCCGCACCGACCACTTTCGCGCCGGCAGCATCACGAAGACCTTCATCGCGACGGTCGTCCTCCAACTGGCCGCCGAGCGGCGCCTGTCCCTGTCCGACACGGTGGAGCAGCACCTGCCGGGCCTGGTGCGCGGGGCGGGCAACGACGGGCGCGCGCTGACCCTTCGTGCCCTGCTGACCCACACCAGCGGCCTGTACGACTTCGCCGCCGCCTCCGGGGGCACCGTCCCCGTCACTCCCCTTCAGGCCGTCCGCATCGCCCTCACCCACCCCCCTGCCCACTCCGGCGGTTACGCCTACTCGAACACCAACTACGTCCTGCTCGGCCTGGTCATCAAGCAGGTCACCGGCCGCTCCTACGCCGCCGAGACCGAACGCCGCGTCATCGCTCCGCTGGGTCTGACCGGCACCTCCTTCCCCGGCTCCCGCACCTCGCTCCCCTCCCCGCACGGCCGCGCCTACGCAGCCGACGGGACCGATGTCACCGCACTCGACCCGCGCGTGGCAGGCGCGGCCGGCGAGCTGGTGACCACGCTCGCCGACCTCGACCGCTTCTACGCCGCGCTGCTCGACGGCCGCCTGCTGCCCCCGCGCCGACTGCGCGAGATGCTCGACACCCGTGCCGCGCATGGCTCGTACGGCATGGGACTCTTCCCTGTGAAGCTGCCGTGCGGCACCGTCGTATGGGGGCACAACGGGCGCATATCCGGCAGCTACGTGCGCTCCGCGGCCACCGTCGGCGGGCATCGCGTCCTGACCTTCCGGGTGAACACGACGGCGATCGCAGATCCCGGTCTCGAACGCCGGCTGCTCACCGCCGAGTTCTGCCCTCGCACCTGACAGAACGGTCGAGGTTCGAGCAGAGATCCCGACCCCTGTAGCCCGTTCGGGTGACGTCCTGCGCCCTCACCGACGATCCGGCTGCGTGGGGCCGCGCCCGAGGAGCGGCCCGCCGACCCGTCGGCACCGTTCGCGGCGCCGGCTCCCCTCGACCGCCGCCGGCCCCTACGCCGGAGTGCTGCTACTGCGGCACGATGTCCGGCGCCCCCAACCGCGCCGCGTCCGCCGTCAGGTCGTCCGGCTGCCGCTGCGACTCCCGCTCGGCCTCCACCCGCTTCTCGTAGTGCTGGACCTCGCGCTCGATGTGTTCCTTGTCCCAGCCCAGCACCGACGCCATCAGCTCGGCCGCGTCGCGCGCGCACCGCGTCCCCCGGTCGAACGTCTCGATCGAGATGCGCGTGCGCCGCGTCAGCACGTCGTCCAGATGCCTGGCCCCCTCGTGCGAGGCGGCGTACACGATCTCGGCGCGCAGATAGTCGTCGGCGGACTGCAGCGGCTCGCCCAGCGCGGGATCCGCGGCGATGAGCTCGAGCACCTCCTCGGCCAGCGACCCGTACCGGTTCAACAGGTGCTCCACCCGCACCACATGGATCCCCGTGTGCGCCGCGATCCGGGCACGTGCGTTCCACATCGCCCGGTATCCCTCCGCGCCCAGCAGCGGAATGTCCTCGGTGACGCACTCGGCGACCCGCATGTCGAGCCCGTGCACGGCCGCGTCCACCGCGTCCTTGGCCATCACCCGGTACGTCGTGTACTTACCGCCGGCCACGACGACCAGCCCGGGCACGGGGTGGGCCACGGTGTGCTCGCGCGAGAGCTTGCTGGTGGCGTCCGACTCTCCGGCGAGCAGGGGCCGCAGTCCCGCGTACACGCCCTCCACGTCGTCCCGCGTCAGCGGCACCGCCAGCACCGAGTTCACGTGTTCCAGCAGGTAGTCGATGTCCGCGCTGGACGCGGCCGGGTGGGCCTTGTCGAGGTCCCAGTCGGTGTCGGTGGTGCCGACGATCCAGTGCCGGCCCCACGGGATGACGAACAGCACGGACTTCTCGGTGCGCAGGATCAGGCCCGTCGAGGAGTGGATGCGGTCCTTGGGCACGACGAGGTGGATGCCCTTGGAGGCGCGTACGTGGAACTGTCCGCGCTCCCCCACCATCGACTGGGTGTCGTCGGTCCACACACCGGTCGCGTTGACGATCTGCTTGGCGCGGATCTCGTACTCGCCGCCCCCCTCGACGTCCTGCACGCGGGCCCCGACGACGCGTTCACCCTCGCGCAGAAAGCCGGCCACGCGCGCGCGGTTGGCGACTTTCGCGCCGTAGGACGCCGCCGTACGCACGAGGGTGGCGACATAGCGGGCGTCGTCCATCTGCGCGTCGTAGTACTGCAGCGCGCCCACCAGCGCGTCCTTCTTCAGGGCGGGGGCGACGCGCAGGGCGTTGCCGCGGCTCAGGTGGCGGTGCATGGGCAGGCCCCGGCCATGTGTGCGGGCCATCGACATCACGTCGTAGAGCAGGACGCCGCAGCCGGCGTACAGGCGCTCCCAGCCCTTGTACTGCAGCGGGTACAGGAACGGCACCGGCTTGACCAGGTGCGGCGCCAGCCGCTCCAGCAGCAGGCCGCGCTCCTTCAGGGCCTCGCGCACGAGCGCGAAGTCGAGCATCTCCAGATAGCGCAGGCCGCCGTGGATCAGCTTGCTGGACCGGCTGGAGGTGCCGGACGCCCAGTCACGTGCCTCGACCAGGCCGGTGGACAGTCCGCGGGTCGCCGCGTCGAGAGCGGTGCCTGCGCCCACCACGCCGGCGCCCACGACCAGGAGGTCCAGCTCCCGCTCGGCCATTGATGCGAGTGACTCGGCGCGCTCCGCCGGCCCCAGTGTCGCTGTCCTCACCGCTGCCTCCCGCTCATCATCGCGTAGGCCGCACCCGTCGGGCGAAGCCCGGTTCATACCCCCTCATGCCCAAATTCTGACCGGGTTGCCCGGCCTCAGCCACCACTCGCCCCCAGCCTGTGGACAACACTCACGGAAACGCGATCATTCAATGCCGCAAATCGGTCATATTTACTCCTAGTCTGACATTGCGCTCCCTCGATCTGTCCACAGGGCTTGCGCACCTGCCCCGCTTCGGTTACTGGGAAGGACGGCCCACGCCATGCCCTCAGATCTCGCCGTCATCGGACTTGGCCTGCACGGCCTGCCCCTGGCGAAGGCCGCCGTCGCGGCCGGCATCCCCACGCTCGGTTACCGGACCGGGCCCGAGGCCGGCTCCCTCAGCCCCGCCGAACTTCGCCGGATGCTCTCGGGGGGCTTCCGGCACGCCACCAGCCCCGCCGAGCTCGGCCGCGTGCGCACCGCCGTCATCTGCGCGCAGACCCCGCGCGGCGCGGACGGCGGGCTGGACCTGAGCCAGGTGGAGGGGGCAGCCCGCACCCTGGCCGCGCGGCTGCGCCCGCACACCACCGTCATCCTGGAGTCGCCCGTGCCCCCGGGCACCACCGAGAACGTCCTGCGCCCACTGCTGGAAGAAGTCTCCGGACTGCGCGCCGGCCGCGACTTCCACCTGGCTTACTCCCCCAGCCGCGTCGACCCCGGCAACCGCGATTTCACGCCCGCAAACACCCCCAAGGTGATCGGCGGCCTCACACCCGCGTGCACCGAGTCGGCCGCGGCCTTCTACGGCCGTCTCACCGACAAGGTGGTACGCGCGCGTGGACTGCGCGAGGCGGAGACGGTGCAAGTGCTGGAGACCAACTTCCGGCATGTCAACATCGCCCTGGTCAACGAAATGGCCGTCCTCTGCCACGACTTGGGCGTCGACCTGTGGGACGTCATCCGTTGCGCGGAGACCAAGCCGTTCGGCTTCCATGCCTTCCGCCCCGGCCCGGGCGTCGGCGGCCACGCCGTTCCCCAGGACCTCACCGGCCCCGCCGGCCGCACCCTGCGCATGGTCGAACTGGCTCAGCAGGTGAACAGCCAGATGCCCCGCTACGTCGTCCAGCGCGCCGCCACCCTGCTCAACGAGCACGGCAAGTCCGCGCGCGGCGCCCGCATCCTCCTGCTCGGCGTCACCTACAAGCCCGACCTGGCCGACCAGCAGTCCACGCCCGCCCAGGAGGTCGCGATCCGCCTGATGGAGCTGGGCGCCTGCGTCAGCTACCACGACCCGCACATCCCGTCCTGGAACGTCCTGGACCGCCCGGTCCCGCGCGCGGACGCCCTGTACGAGGCTGTCGCGGACGCCGACCTGACGATCTTGCTCCAGCAGCATCGGACGTACGACCTGCAGGGCCTGTCCGTGAAGGCACAGCTGCTGCTGGACACGCGGGGCGCGGCGCCCACGGGGGCGGCGCATCGGCTGTGACGGGACATGCAAAAGGGCCGGTCACCCCACTCGGAGTGATCGGCCCTTCCCTGACGTGGACGTAACCGCGTGGCGGCTAGCGCTGGTGCTGCGAGTCCGCGACCGTGACCTCGACCCGCTGGAACTCCTTCAGCTCGCTGTACCCGGTCGTGGCCATCGCCCGCCGCAGCGCACCGAAGAAGTTCATCGAGCCGTCCGGAGTGTGGGACGGCCCCGTCAGGACCTCCTCGATCGTGCCGACCGTGCCGAGGTCGACCTTCTTGCCGCGCGGCAGCTCCTCGTTCACCGCCTCCATGCCCCAGTGGTGGCCCCGGCCCGGCGCGTCGGTCGCGCGGGCGAGCGGGGAGCCCATCATCACGGCGTCCGCGCCGCAGGCGACCGCCTTGGGCAGGTCGCCGGACCAGCCGACGCCGCCGTCGGCGATCACGTGCACATACCGGCCGCCGGACTCGTCCATGTAGTCACGGCGGGCCGCCGCCACGTCCGCGACCGCCGTCGCCATCGGCACCCGGATGCCCAGGACGTTGCGCGTGGTGTGCGCGGCGCCGCCGCCGAAGCCGACCAGGACGCCCGCCGCGCCGGTGCGCATCAGGTGCAGGGCCGCGGTGTACGTGGCACAGCCGCCGACGATCACCGGGACGTCGAGCTCGTAGATGAACTGCTTCAGGTTCAGCGGCTCGTGCGAACCGGAGACGTGCTCCGCAGAGACCGTCGTACCGCGGATGACGAAGATGTCCACGCCCGCGTCGACGACCGCCTTGGAGAACTGGGCCGTGCGCTGCGGGGAGAGCGCCGCGGCCGTGACCACGCCCGCGTCGCGCACCTCCTTGATGCGCTGCCCGATCAGCTCCTCCTTGATGGGAGCGGCGTAGACCTCCTGGAGCCGGCGCGTGGCGGCCTCGGTGGGCAGCTCGGCGATCTCGTCGAGCAGCGGCTGCGGGTCCTCGTACCGCGTCCACAGGCCCTCGAGGTTCAGCACGCCGAGGCCGCCGAGCTCGCCGATGCGGATCGCGGTGGCCGGGGAGACGACCGAGTCCATGGGGGCGGCCAGGAAGGGCAGCTCGAAGCGGTAGGCGTCGATCTGCCAGGCGATCGAGACCTCCTTCGGGTCCCGCGTACGGCGGCTGGGGACGACGGCGATGTCGTCGAAGGCGTACGCCCTGCGCCCGCGCTTGCCGCGCCCGATCTCGATCTCAGTCACGTCTGTGGCCTTTCCCTGATGCGTTCAGCGTCTTCCAGTATCGCCGACGGGTACGACAAGGGCGGCCCCGGTGCACCCGGGACCGCCCTCGAAGGAAGCTGCCGACTACTTACGGCTGTAGTTCGGCGCCTCGACCGTCATCTGGATGTCGTGCGGGTGGCTCTCCTTGAGGCCGGCGGAGGTGATCCGCACGAAGCGGCCCTTGGACTCCATCTCCTCGATGGTGGCGGCGCCCACATAGCCCATGGTCTGGCGCAGCCCGCCGACGAGCTGGTGCAGCACGTTGGCCAGCGGGCCGCGGTAGGGCACCTGGCCCTCGATGCCCTCGGGCACGAGCTTGTCGTCGGAGGACACCTCGGCCTGGAAGTAGCGGTCCTTGGAGTACGACCGGCCCTGGCCGCGGGACTGCATGGCCCCGAGCGAGCCCATGCCGCGGTACGACTTGAACTGCTTGCCGTTGATGAACAGCAGCTCGCCCGGAGACTCCTCGCAGCCCGCCAGCAGCGAGCCCAGCATCACGGTGTCGGCGCCGGCGGCGAGCGCCTTGCCGATGTCACCGGAGTACTGCAGGCCGCCGTCGCCGATCAGCGGGATACCCGCGGCGCGCGCGGCCAGGGAGGCCTCGTAGATGGCGGTGACCTGCGGGACGCCGATGCCGGCGACGACGCGGGTGGTGCAGATGGAACCCGGTCCGACACCGACCTTGATGCCGTCGACACCGGCGTCGATCAGCGCTTGGGCGCCGTCGCGGGTGGCGACGTTGCCGCCGATCACGTCGACGTCCACGCTCGACTTGATCTTCGACATCCAGCTGAGGGCGTTGCTGCTGTGACCGTGCGAGGTATCGACGACCAGGAAGTCCACACCGGCCCCGGCGAGTGCCTGGGCCCGCTCCAGGGCCTCGGGGCTGGCGCCGACGGCGGCACCGACGAGGAGCCGGCCCTCGCCGTCCTTGGCGGCATTGGGGTACTTCTCGGCCTTGACGAAGTCCTTGACCGTGATGAGGCCCTTGAGGACGCCGGCCTCGTCGATCAGGGGAAGCTTCTCGATCTTGTGGCGGCGCAGCAGCTCCATCGCCTCGCTGCCGGAGATGCCGACATGGCCCGTGACCAGCGGCATCGGCGTCATGACCTCGCGCACCTGACGGTCGCGGTCCGTCTCGAAGGCCATGTCGCGGTTGGTGACGATGCCGAGCAGCTTGCCGGCCGGGTCGGTGACCGGGACACCGCTGATGCGGAACTTGGCGCACAGGGCGTCGGCCTCGGCGAGGGTCGCCTCGGGGTGCACCGTGATGGGGTCGGTGACCATGCCGGACTCGGACCGTTTCACCAGGTCGACCTGGTTGACCTGGTCCTCGACGGACAGGTTGCGGTGCAGCACGCCGACGCCGCCCAGGCGGGCCATGGCGATCGCCATGCGGGACTCGGTCACCTTGTCCATGGCCGCCGAGAGCAGCGGGATGTTCACACGGACGTTGCGGGAGATGCGGGACGAGGTGTCGACCGCGTTGGGGAGCACCTCGGATGCGCCCGGCAGCAGCAGCACGTCGTCGTAGGTCAGCCCGAGGGTTGCGAATTTACCGGGCACTCCGTCGACGTTGGCAGTCATGACACCTTCCCCAAATGGCCTTGATCGGTGCGGATGTCCATGCTAACGGGAAGCATGGGGCGCAAATTCCACGGCTGCGGCCGACCTTGGGCTTCGTATGTTCGTACGGAACCGGAGTGAGCCTTGTTCATTTTGGGACGCACTCAAGGGAGCACTGACGGAGCGCTACTGCTCGGCCAGCGCGCGCAGCCTGCTCAGCGCCCTGTGCTGGGCGACCCGGACGGCGCCGGGTGACATTCCCAACATCTGACCCGTCTCTTCCGCGGTCAACCCCACCGCGATCCTCAGCAGCAACAGCTCCCGCTGGTTCTCGGGCAGGTTGGCCAGCAGTTTCTTGGCCCACTCGGCGTCGCTGCTGAGCAGCGCCCGCTCCTCGGGGCCGAGGGAGTCGTCCGGGCGTTCCGGCATCTCGTCGGACGGGACCGCGGTGGAACCCGGATGCCGCATCGCCGCCCGCTGCAGGTCCGCGACCTTGTGCGCGGCGATGGCGAAGACGAACGCCTCGAAGGGACGGCCGGTGTCCTTGTAGCGCGGCAGCGCGAGGAGGACGGCGACGCAGACCTCCTGGGCGAGGTCCTCGACGAAGTGACGGGCGTCGCCCGGAAGACGGGACAGCCTGGTGCGGCAGTAGCGCAGGGCCAGGGGGTGGACGTGCGCGAGCAGATCGTGCGTGGCCTGCTCGTCCCCGTCCACGGCGCGATGGACGAGCGCTCCGATCGCCCCGTGGGCATGAGCCGCCTCGTCCTCGCGCATCGGTCCATGGTGCCTTGCGGCCGTTTGGTCCGTGGCATCGTGTCCGACGTTGTGCACCGAAGCGTTATGAGCAGGTGCGGCAGAACTCATCCCCTGCGCCCTCCCCTTCCGCTCGACCGACTCGTCCCCGAGAGACTCCACATTCTCAAGGATGCGGCATCCGCGGCGAAACGAGCACCGGGCGCCGACAGGGCCCCTTGACCGGCCTCGCAACCGCGCCCCCAAAGGGGCGCGGGGAAACTGCGCGGCCAGCCACAAAACGA
Organism: Streptomyces sp. R11; assembly: GCF_041051905.1. Classification (NCBI taxonomy): domain Bacteria; kingdom Bacillati; phylum Actinomycetota; class Actinomycetes; order Kitasatosporales; family Streptomycetaceae; genus Streptomyces; species Streptomyces sp. R11. The sequence continues at coordinate 5,518,405 of NZ_CP163432.1, read as the reverse complement.
CCCGCACACAGCAACGGTCCGCAGGACCGAGCTCTCAGCGAACCAGACCCCACCGGAACCCGAGCGCCACGGCGTGCGCCCGGTCCGACGCGCCGAGCTTCTTGAACAGCCGCCGGGCGTGCGTCTTCACGGTGTCCTCGGACAGGAACAGCTCCCGACCGATCTCCGCGTTGGAACGACCATGGCTCATACCCTCGAGCACCTGGATCTCACGCGCCGTGAGCGTCGGCGCCGCACCCATCTCGGCGGACCGCAGCCGCCGCGGGGCGAGCCGCCACGTGGGGTCGGCCAGCGCCTGCGTCACCGTGGCGCGCAACTCCGCACGCGAGGCGTCCTTGTGCAGATAGCCGCGGGCACCGGCGGCGACCGCGAGGGCCACGCCGTCCAGGTCCTCGGCGACGGTGAGCATGATGATGCGCGCACCGGGGTCGGCGGACAGCAGCCGCCGCACCGTCTCGACGCCGCCCAGACCGGGCATGCGTACGTCCATCAGGATCAGGTCCGAGCGGTCGGCGCCCCAGCGGCGGAGGACTTCCTCGCCGTTGGCCGCCGTCGTCACGCGCTCGACACCGGGCACGGTCGCGACCGCGCGGCGGAGCGCCTCTCGGGCAAGCGGGGAGTCGTCGCAGACGAGGACGGATGTCATGGCCGCCCTCCGCAGCTGATGCACGTCACCTTGAGCCTCCAGGCTGGTACGAAATCGTCACCTGTGCGGTCGACCGCCTCGGACGCGTGCCCGAGCGCTTGTTCCTTCAACCGCCTCCGCCCTCTCAACGACGGTCACTCGAAAGAGTTACGGGGGCATGTGCCGTCTTCGGCACTCTACGTGAGGGGGCGGACACGAGGCAGACATGCACGACGGACCCTCAATGTTTCATCACAACCCATGCCCCATTCAGCCCTTTTTCTTCCCGTTTCATGGCGTTTGGGGCTAGATTCGCAATGAGTCATATTTTCATCTTCTTAGATCGTAGATGTACGGTCGTAGACACCGTATCCGCCCAGAACGGCTACAAGGGGTCACGCAATGGCAGATTTCTCCCGCCTTCCCGGACCGAACGCGGACCTGTGGGACTGGCAGCTGCTGGCTGCATGCCGCGGGGTGGACAGCTCGCTCTTCTTTCATCCGGAGGGCGAGCGCGGTGCGGCTCGGAGTGCTCGAGAGAACTCGGCCAAGGAGGTCTGCATGAGGTGCCCCGTGCGCGCGCAGTGCGCGGCACATGCGCTGGCGGTGCGCGAACCGTATGGCGTCTGGGGCGGCTTGACCGAGGACGAGCGCGAGGAACTCATGGGGCGGGCACGCAACCGGCTGGTGTCGGCCTCGACGGCCGGCAGCGAATCCGGCTCACACACCTGAAGGAACGTTTCTGCATCTAAGGGCACGCACAGGCGTGCCCTTTTTCCGGCCCTAGCGGGCGGCGGCCCGCGCCAGCTGTTCCAGCGTCGCCGCGACGGCCGGCACCTGCGCCAGGTCGGGCAAGGTGAGCGCGACGATCTCCCGCCGGACCGCCGGTTCCAGCGTCACCATGCGCGCTCCCCGCGGCCGTACGGACTCGACGGCGAGCTGGGGCAGGACGGCCACGCCCAGGCCGGCGCCGACCAGGCCGACGACTGCCGGATAGTCGTCGGTGGCGAAGTCGATACGGGGAGTGAAGCCGGCGCTCTCGCACACCTCGATCAACTGCCCTCGGCAGCGCGGGCATCCGGCGATCCAGGGCTCGGACGCGAGCTCCCCGATGGCGACCGATCCGGAGGACGCGGTGCGCGCGAGCCGGTGCCGTTCGGGTACGAGGCCGACGAGACGGTCCGTCAGCAGCGGGCGTACGACGAGGTCGTCCCACTCCCCTTCCTGGGCCGCGCCCTCGTAGCGGAAGGCGAGGGCCACGTCGCAGTCGCCCTCGCGCAGCAGCTCGACGGACTTCGGCGGCTCGGCCTCCTCCAGGGAGACCCGGGTCCCGGGGTGTGCGGCGCGCAGGGCGGCGAGGGCGGTCGGGACGAGGGTGGAGCTGCCGCTGGGGAAGGAGACGAGCCGCACGCGCCCGGCCCGCAGCCCGGCGATGGCGGCGACCTCCTCCTCGGCGGCGGTGAGTCCCGCCAGGATCCCGGCGGCGTGCCGCACCAGCGCCTCGCCGGCCTGGGTGAGCCGCATCTCGCGTCCGCTGCGGATCAGCAGGGGTGTGCCGACGGATGCCTCCAGGGCCTTCATCTGCTGGCTGACGGCGGGCTGGGTGCAGCCCAGTTCGCGCCCCGCCGCGGAGAAGGAACCGGTGGTGGCGACGGCGCGCAGGACGCGGAGGTGACGGGCTTCGAGCACGGAATCGAGCATAAGCGAACCTTGGGGTACGCGCCGAATAATGCGACGACACTTTGGACGTACGTCGCCTACCGTGCCGTCATGAAGCTTCTGTCTGTGAATCTGGGCCGCGCGAAGGCGGTGCCGTACACGGATCACGCCGACGGCGTGACCGGCATCGACAAGCAGCCTGCGGCGGGGCCGGTCCTGGTGGCGGCCCCCGGGCCGAAGGGCGTCGGGGGGAGCGGGCTGGCCGGGGACACGGTGTGCGAGAAGCGGCACCACGGCGGCGACGACCAGGCCGTGTACGCGGTCGCGCGCGAGGACCTCGACGACTGGGAGCGCGAGCTCGGGCGGTCGCTGGCGAACGGCGTGTTCGGCGAGAACCTCACGACGTCCGGCCTGGACGTGTCCGGTGCCCTGATCGGAGAGCGCTGGCGGATCGGGCCCGAGGTGGTGCTGGAGGTGACGTGCGGCCGGATTCCCTGTCGTACCTTTCAGGGCCATCTGGGTGAGACGCAGTGGGTGAAGCGTTTCACGGCGAAGGCCGCGCCGGGCGCTTACCTGCGGGTGATCGAGCCGGGTGAGATACGGGCGGGCGACGCGATGGAGATCATCCACCGCCCGGATCACGACGTGACGGTGGCCCTGCAGTTCCGGGCGGTCACGACGGAGCGGAAGCTGCTGCCGCGGCTGCTGGCGGCCGGTGCGGCGCTGCATCCGGAGTCGTTGGCGGCGGCCCGGAAGTATGTGTCCCAGCACGGGGTCTGACCGCGGCTCACCTGCCGGGTATTCGCCAGGGCTTCACCGACTGGGAGGCCCTGTGCAGAGAGCGGACGCGCAGACTCCGGGTCATTAACCTTGCGCCATGACAACGGCTCTCATCACGGGATCGACCGCGGGCATCGGCGCGGCCTTCGCACGGCGGCTGGCCGCCGACGGACACAACCTGGTGCTCGTGGCCCGGGACACCAAGCGGCTGCGGGAGCAGGCGACCGAACTGCACGACCGGCACGGCATCGAGGCGGAGGTCCTGACGGCCGACCTCGCCGAGGACACCGGCATCGAGACGGTCGCCGCCCGCCTCGGCGACCGCAGGAACCCGGTCGACCTGCTGATCAACAACGCCGGCTTCGGCAACAAGGGCCGCTACCTCGACGTCTCCATGGCCGACGAGCTGAAGATGCTCAAGGTGCACTGCGAGGCGGTACTGCGCCTGACGTCGGCGGCGTCGGAGGCGATGCGGGAGCGGGGGCGGGGGGGTGTCGTGAACGTCGCCTCCGTGGCGGCCTTCGTACCGCGCGGCACCTACGGCGCGTCCAAGGCGTGGGTCGTGCAGTTCACGCAGGGCGCGGCGCGGGATCTGGCCGGGAGCGGGGTGCGGCTGATGGCGCTGTGCCCCGGGTTCGTGCGGACCGAGTTCCATGAGCGGGCCGGGATGGGCACGGACAACATCCCGGGGTGGATGTGGCTGGACGCCGACAAGCTGGTGGCGGCTGCGCTCCACGATCTGGCGAAGGGCAAGACGGTGTCGATTCCCGACCCCCGCTACAAGGTCCTGCTGGGCGCGGCGAAGCTGGTGCCGCGAGGGGTGCTCGGGGGGATCAGCTCGCGGACGGGGCGGAAGTACGGGCCGCAGTAGGCGCGTTGGCGAGGGCTGGGCGCCCGGGCCGTCGCGGTGGGAAAATGGTGGTGTCCAGCCGCACCCAGCATGACCGGGAGGCCACGACGCCATGACCTTCGTACAGCTCATCGACTGCAGGACCAGCCGTTTCGACGAGATGAACCGGCTGATGGACAGGTGGGTCGAGCAGACCAAGGGGAAGCGGACGGCGACGCACGACGTCATCGGGAAGGACCGGTCCGACGCGTCGCACTTCATCGAGATCGTGGAGTTTCCGTCGTACGACGAGGCCATGCGGAACTCCGAGCTGCCCGAGACCGACAGGATCTTCCAGGAGATGGTGGCGCTCTGCGACGAGCCGCCCGTCTTCACCGATCTGGACGTGGTGCGCGACGAGCAGCTGAACGTCCTGGCCGCGCGGACCTTCTTCGAGGCCATGGGCAGGATGGCGCCGGAGCGGATCGGTGAGCACCTCACGGACGACTATGTGGATCACGATCCGTCGTATCCGCGGCCGGTGCAGGGCGTCGACGGCATGCGCGAGGTGTATGCGGGGTGGCGGGGCGCCTTCGACTTCACCTTCCGGATCGACGACCAGATGGCCCAGGACGACCAGGTGTGCACGCGGTGGATGTGGGTCGCGCGGCACAAGGGCGAGTTCCTGGGGATCCTGCCGACCGGGCAGGACGTTGCCATGCAGGGCATGACCTGGCAGCGGTTCAGGGACGGCAGGATCTGCGAGAGCCGCTGGCTCTACGACCGGGCGGGTCTGCTGGAGCAACTGGGGGTACTCGGCGAGTGAAGCCCGCGAAGGGGAAGGCCCCGGTCCCGCGCGAGAGTGCGGGACCGGGGCCTTCTGCGTGCGGATGAGCCGCTGGGCTCAGCGCGCGTGAGCTGCTGGGCTCAGCGCGCGTGAGCTGCTGGGCTCAGCGCGCGTGAGCTGCTGGGCTCAGTGGGCGTGCCCGTGGCCGTGGCCACCGGCCGCCGGCTCCTCCTCTTCCTTCTTCTCGACGACCAGGGTCTCGGTCGTCAGGAGGAGGGAGGCGATGGAGGCGGCGTTCTCCAGGGCGGAGCGGGTGACCTTGACCGGGTCGATGACGCCGGCCTTGACCAGGTCGCCGTACTCGCCGGTCGCGGCGTTGAAGCCCTGGCCCTTGTCGAGCTCGGCGACCTTGGAGGTGATGACGTAGCCCTCCAGGCCGGCGTTCTCGGCGATCCAGCGCAGCGGCTCGACGGCGGCCTTGCGGACGACCGCGACACCGGTGGCCTCGTCGCCGGTCTTGTCGAGGTTGCCCTCGAGGACCTTCACGGCGTGGACCAGAGCGGAGCCACCACCGGAGACGATGCCCTCCTCGACCGCGGCGCGGGTCGCGGAGATGGCGTCCTCCAGACGGTGCTTCTTCTCCTTCAGCTCCACCTCGGTGGCGGCGCCGACCTTGATCACGCACACGCCGCCGGCCAGCTTCGCGAGGCGCTCCTGGAGCTTCTCGCGGTCCCAGTCGGAGTCGGTGTTCTCGATCTCGGCCTTGATCTGGGCGACGCGGCCCTGCACGTCCTCGGACTTGCCGGCGCCGTCGACGATCGTGGTGTCGTCCTTGGTGACGGTGATCCGGCGAGCGGAACCGAGCACCTCCAGGCCGACCTGGTCGAGCTTGAGGCCGACCTCCTCGGAGATGACCGTGGCGCCGGTGAGGGTCGCCATGTCCTGCAGCATCGCCTTGCGGCGGTCACCGAAGCCGGGGGCCTTGACCGCGACCGCGTTGAAGGTGCCGCGGATCTTGTTCACGACCAGGGTCGACAGAGCCTCGCCGTCGACGTCCTCGGCGATGATCAGCAGCGGCTTCGAGGCACCGGCCTGGATGACCTTCTCCAGCAGCGGCAGCAGGTCCGCGATGGAGGAGATCTTGCCCTGGTTGATGAGGACGTACGGGTCCTCCAGGACGGCCTCCATGCGCTCCTGGTCCGTCACGAAGTACGGCGACAGGTAGCCCTTGTCGAAGGCCATGCCCTCGGTGAAGTCCAGCTCCAGACCGAAGGTGTTGGACTCCTCGACGGTGATGACACCGTCCTTGCCGACCTTGTCCATCGCCTCGGCGATGAGCTCGCCGACCTGCGTGTCCTGGGCCGACAGACCGGCGACGGCGGCGATGTCGGACTTCTCGTCGATCGGGCGGGCGGTCGCGAGGAGCTCCTCGGAGACCGCGGCCACGGCCGCGTCGATGCCCTTCTTCAGCAGCGCCGGGGAAGCACCCGCGGCGACGTTCTTCAGGCCCTCGCGCACCAGCGCCTGGGCGAGCACGGTGGCGGTGGTCGTACCGTCACCCGCGATGTCGTTGGTCTTGGTCGCCACCTCCTTCACCAGCTGGGCGCCGAGGTTCTCGTACGGGTCCTCGACCTCGACCTCACGGGCGATGGTGACGCCGTCGTTGGTGATGGTGGGCGCGCCGAACTTCTTGTCGATGACGACGTTGCGGCCCTTGGGGCCGATCGTCACCTTGACCGTGTCGGCCAGCTTGTTGACGCCGCGCTCAAGGGCGCGACGGGCGTCCTCGTCGAACTTCAGGATCTTCGCCATGGGAGCGGTTCAGCCCTCTCGGAAAACGTGGGTGAAACGAACTGCGCCCCGGACGCCCGGCTTCATAAGGTCGCGGGGGCCCGGGGCGCAGCTCACAAGCAAAAGTGCTTGAAGTGAATTACTTCTCGATGATCGCGAGCACGTCGCGAGCCGAGAGGACGAGGTACTCCTCGCCGTTGTACTTCACCTCGGTGCCGCCGTACTTGCTGTACAGCACGATGTCGCCGGTCTTGACGTCGAGCGGCAGGCGCTCGCCGTTCTCGAAGCGGCCCGGGCCCACGGCCAGGACGACGCCCTCCTGGGGCTTCTCCTTGGCGGTGTCCGGGATGACCAGGCCAGAGGCGGTGGTCTGCTCGGCGTCGAGCGGCTGGACCACAATGCGGTCCTCGAGCGGCTTGATGGCAACCTTGGAGCTGGTGGTCGTCACGATCCGACCTCCCCCTTCGGAGATCTCACGGGGTTAACTGTCTGAGGTGGCGACCAGGTGGATCCGTCGTCGCGGGTGCCGGACCTGCCCGTCGCGTAGTTGGCACTCTCCAGTGGGGAGTGCCAGACCCGAGACTATGACCGCGATTAGCACTCGGTCAAGCGGACTGCTAATTCGCTGCGCTGGCCGAGCCGCGTTCGGGTGACTGGCGCCGGCGGTGAGCGGCGCTGCCGGTGACCGGTGTTGCCGTGGCGCCTGGGGGCTGCCGCCCCCAGACCCCGCCATCGGCCTGAACGGCCTCGTCCTCAAAGCCGGACGGGCTGAATTTGCCTGGACCGGCGCCGAAAAGGATCCCTCAGACGCCTGGCCCTCAGATGTAGTCCTCCAACCGGCCCACCGTCAGCCCCCGCCCCTGGATCTCCCGGAGCAGCCTCGTCGTCCGCTCTCTCAGCGTGAGCCCGGCCGGCTCGCCCGAGGGGACGGACACGATGTCCCCGGCGCGCAGGCGGCGGGGGCCGTGCGCGTACGTCAGTTCGCCGTCGCCCTCCATCGCCGCCCGCCACAGCACGACCGCCGTCACCCCGCAGTGGGCCGCGGCACGGAGCGTGGTCGTGTCGTACGTGCCGTAGGGCGGGCGGAAGAGGCGGGGGCGGATGCCGAAGCGGGCGCGGAGCTTGTTCTGCTGGCCGCAGATCTCGGCGCGCTGGCCGGCGTACGGCAGGCCGCGCAGGGCGGCGTGGTCGAGGGTGTGGTTCTGGATCGACGCGCCCACCGAGCGCAGGCGCGCGAAGTGGCCGTAGCCCGGGCCCACCACGCTGTCCGTGAGGAACATGCTGACGGGCAGCCGTAGTTCACGGACCATGTCGACGAAGCGGGGGTCCTTCTCGGCGCCGTCGTCGTAGGTGAGGAAGACGACCTTGTCGCGGGTGGGCGCGCGGTGCACGACGGGCAGGGGGTGGCCGCCGGGCGGCCCGAGCCGCAGCCGGCGGCCGGGCGGGGGCGGTGGCGCGGCGAGTGGGGCGGCCAGGCCCCAGCGGCGGTACGGCTGTGTCGTGTGCGTCGGGCTGTCCGCCGGCCGTGTGCTGTGGGCCGCCCTGTCGCCCGGCTTCGCACCGCCGGGGGCGATCGGACCGGCCGGCTGCGCGCACCCGGCGAGCAGCAGTGAACCCAGCACCACGAGCGCCACGGCCCACAGGCCGGGCGTTCGCCTCACAGGTAGTCCTCGAGCCGGGCCACCGCGTACCCCTCGGCCGTCACCTTGTTCAGGAACCGGCGGATCATGTCGGGCATTGTGCCCTTCCAGTCCTCCCGGCCCCGGAAGTGAGTGAGGACGATGTCACCCGATCGGATCTTCCGGTCCCACTCGCGGTACTCCCAGTGGTCGACGAAGACCTCCTCGTTCCACAGCGGGACGTACTCGATGCCGCAGGACTTCGCGGCGCGCAGGCTGTCCTTGTCGTAGTTCCCGAAGGGCGGGCGGAAGAGCAGCGGCGCCTTGCCGTAGCGCTCCTCGATGACCTCCTGCATGCCGCAGATCTCGTACTGCTGACGGCGGTAGGAGAGGGCGGGGAGGTAGGGGTGGTGGAGGGTGTGGTTGTTCAGGGCCACGCCGCTGCGCTGCATCCGCTTGAAGTAGCCGTAGTCGTCCTTGATCACGTAGTCGCTGAGGAAGGCGGTGTACGGCACCTTCAGGTCGTCCATCATCCGCAGGAAGACAGGATCCTTCTCGGCGCCGTCGTCGATGGTGAGGAAGACGACCCGCTGCTTGGTGGGGATGGTCGTGAAGACCGGCGGGAGACCGAGCTCCTCGTGCCCGTCGACCTCGAAGCCCTCGCGGGTGGTGATCTTCGGCTTGGTGGCGGGTGGGGGCGGGGGCGTGAGCGGGATTCTCGACAGGCCCCAGCGTTTCGCGGCGGCGGCCCGGGCGGCGACGGACTGCGCCGAGTTGAACTTCTTCGAGTGCGCGCCGGGGGTGTTCACGGCGTGCGGGCCCGGGCTGGTGGCCGGGGGCGGCGCCTTGAGGGGCTGCCGGCTCGGGGTGGGGTGTGCGGGCCCGGATGCGCCTGTGCCCGCCGGCGCGCAGCCCGCGGCGATGGCGGCGACGGCGAGCACGGCGACGGCTCCGCGGGCCCGTGAACCTGCCGCCGCCCGGCCACACCGCCCTGCGGATGCCCCATTGGAGCTACTTTTGTCATTTTGTACTACTAGTCGCATGGTGCGGGATCTTCGCAGGCGCCCGACCCGAAGCCGGGCCGACACCGCCGTCGAGGGACGCACCATCCACCGACTGGCCCACAGTGAGCGGCCGGTCCGCCGGCTGGCGGACAATGACCCGGTGAACGACCTCGCCGCCTTCTTCTCCCTCCTCACCCCCGAGGGCCGCGCCCTCCTCGACGCCGTACGCGACACCGACCCAGCCGACGAACTCGCCGTCGCCACCCGGCTGCGCCGCGAGCACCCCGCCGGACTGGTGTCGGCGGCGCTCGGGCAGGCGCGGCTGCGGCAGCGGGCGGTGGCGAAGTTCGGGGCCGCGGACGCGGGGCGGATGTTCTTCACCCCGAACGGCGTCGAGCAGTCGACGCGGGCGAGTGTCGCGGCGTACCGGGCCGACCGGATGAAGGAGCTGGGGGTGAGCTCGGTCGCCGACCTGTGCTGCGGGATCGGGGGCGACGCGATCGCGTTGGCGCGGGCCGGGATACGGGTGCTGGCGGTGGACCGCGATCCGGTGACGGCGGCCGTGGCGCGGGCGAATGCGGAGGTCCTCGGGCTCACCCGCCTGGTCGAGGTGCGGGAGGCGGACGTCACCGAGGTGGACGTCTCGGGCTACGGCGCCGTGTTCGTCGATCCCGCCCGACGGGGCGGCCGCGGGAGGATCTTCGATCCGGAGGCGTACTCGCCGCCGCTGTCCTGGGCCGTCGAGACGGCCCGCAAGGCACCCCGAGCCGCGCTGAAGATCGCGCCCGGGATCCCGCACGAGGCGATCCCGGCGGACGCCGAGGCCGAGTGGATCTCGGACGGCGGGGACGTGAAGGAAGCCGTGCTGTGGTTCGGGACCGATCCCGGGGCCGTTCGCGCCACCCTGCTGCCGGGACCGCGCTCACTGCTCTCCCGAGGCCTCCCCGACCCCGAAGTCCGCTCGGTCGGACGGTACTTGTACGAGCCGGACGGCGCCGCCATCCGCGCCCATCTGGTCGCCGAGGTCGCCCAGCAGCTGGACGGCGGCCTGATCGACGCGACCATCGCGTACGTCACGGCGGACGAGCTGCGGCCGACGCCGTACGCCGCCGCCTACGAGATCACCGATCGACTCCCCTTCAACGTGAAGAAGTTGAAGGCACTGCTGCGGGAGCGCGAGGTCGGCATCCTGACCGTGAAGAAGCGCGGATCGGCGGTCGAGCCGGAGGAACTGCGCAAGAAGGTCAAGCCTCAGGGGCCCAACGCGGCGACCGTGTTCCTGACCCGGGTGGCGGGGGCGCCGACGATGCTGGTCGGGCGGCCCGCGTAGTCAGGCCTCCTCGCCGGCCGCTCGCTTCTGCAGCATCTCCCGCTCCCGCTCGTTGCGCGTCAGCCGCGCCGCCCGCTCGAACTCCGCCCGCGCCTGCGCCGTACGGCCGAGACGCAGCAGCAGATCGCCGCGCACGCTCGGCAGCAAGTGGTAGTCCCGCAGCGCCGGTTCGGAAGCGATCGCGTCGACGATCTCCAGCGCGGGCTCCGGCCCCTGCGCCATCGAGACGGCCACCGCGCGGTTCAACTCGACCACGGGGGACGGGGAGCGGGCGGACAGCAGCGCGTACAGGGTGGCGATGGTCGTCCAGTCGGTCTCCTCGTAGGTGTACGCGTGCGCGTGGCAGGCGGCGATCGCGGCCTGGAGGGCGTACGGCCCGGGCGCTCCCGTGGCGGTGGCGCCCGCGCGGTCCAGCGCCGCGATGCCGCGGGCGATGAGCATGCGGTTCCAGCGGCTGCGGTTCTGGTCCTTGAGGAGGATCGGCTCGCCGGACGGGCCGGTGCGGGCCGCCGCGCGGGACGCCTGGAACTCGAGAAGGGAGGTCAGGCCGTGGACCTCGGGCTCCTTGGGCATCAGTCCCGACAGCACGCGGGCCAGCCGCAGCGCGTCCTCGCACAGCGACGGGCGCAGCCAGTCGTCGCCGGCCGTGGCGGCGTACCCCTCATTGAAGATCAGGTAGATGACGTCCAGGACCGAGCCGAGGCGTGCCGCGCGGTCGGGGCCGTACGGCACCTCGAAGGCGACGTTCCTGGTCGCCAGGGTGCGCTTGGCGCGGACGATCCGCTGGGCGACCGTGGCCTCCGGCACCAGGAACGCCCGGGCGATCTCCGGCGTCGTCAGGCCGCCGAGGAGTCGCAGGGTGAGGGCGATGCGGGCCTGCGGCGCCAGCACCGGATGGCACGTGGTGAACACCAGCCGCAGCAGGTCGTCGTCGATGTCGTCGGGGTCATGGAGGGCGGACGGCTCCTCGGGCGGTGCCGTCGTCTCCAGGTCGCGGCCGATCTGCGCGAGCTTGCGGGCGTAGTTCTCGCGGCGGCGGATCAGGTCCACGGCGCGGTGCCGGGCGGCGGCCATGAGCCAGGCGCCGGGGTTGTCGGGGACGCCGTCGCGGGGCCACTGCTCCAGCGCGGCGACCAGCGCGTCCTGCGCGAGTTCCTCGGCGATCCCGACGTCGCGGACCATCCGGGCGACGGCGGCGATCACACGAGGAGACTCGATGCGGAAGACGGTCTCGATGGTGCCGTGCGGGTCTGCGGTGGGCTGCGGGGTCACAGCCCACCATGCAACACCCGTACGGCCGGGTATCCAAGGAAGCCGGATCAGCCCTCGGCGATCTCCCGCACCTCGCAGGTGACCTGCCAGCCCTCCCCGTGGACCTTCACGAACCGCGAGGCCCACTCCAGCGCCTCGGCCTTGTCCTTGCACTGCGTGATCGCGTAGCCGCCGATGACCTCCTTGGACTCGGTGAAGGGCCCGTCGGTGACGGAGACGTTCGCGCCGTCCCAGTGCACGCGGGTGCCCTGCGCCGACGGGGTGAGACCGGCGGTGTCGAGCATGACGCCGGCCTTGGTGATCTCCTCCAGCAGCTCCCCCATGCGCTGCATCATCTCGGGGCTCGGGCCCTCGGCGGGGGCGGTGGACTCGTCGATCCGGACGAGCGACAGGTAGCGCGGCATGGTGACTCCTCAGGGGCGGTGACCGGGTCCTTCCCGGCTCTCACCCCTGCGTCGAACGGGCGGCCGCCGGATCGACACGCTCCCCGGATTCTTTCGAAGATCTTTTGCCGTCACCGCAACGACTCCCACAACTCCCCCGCCTCCGGCTCCTGAGCCACCACCCGGTTGCGGTCCGACGGCGCCGGCACCACCGGCATCGTCACCGTTCGAACGGTGTCCGACGACAGCCCCTGCAGGCTCCGCCCCAGCTCCGTCAGCTCGCCCAGTGAGTCCAGACCCGTGTCGGTCGTCAGGCTGCCCGTCACCGCGTCGGCGACACGGTAGAGGCGGGCCGGGTCGGTGAGGAGGTCGGTGGCGGAGATCTGGTCCAGCAGTGCCGTCACCAGCTGCTGTTGCAGGCCTATACGGCCGAGGTCGCTGCCGTCGCCTACGCCGTGCCGGGTGCGGGCGAGGGCCAACGCCTGGGTGCCGTCCAGGTGATGCGTGCCCGCTTCGAGGGTCAGGTGGCTGTCCTCGTCGTCGATGTCCTCGTCCGTCGTGACGGTGACGCCGCCCAGCGCGTCCACCAGCTTCGCGAAGCCCGAGAAGTCGATCTCGATGTAGTGGTCCATGCGGACGTCCGTGAGCGACTCGACCGTCTTGACCGCACAGACGGGGCCACCGAGCGCGTACGCGCTGTTGAACATCGTGCTGTACGCCACCTCCGTCGAACCGCCCGACGGCAGCGGGCAGGACGGGCGGGTGACCAGGGTGTCGCGCGGGATGCTGACGACGGTCGCCCCGGTACGGCCGGCGTCGATGTGCACCACCATCGCCGTGTCCGAGCGGGCGCCGGTGCTGCTGCCCCCGCCCAGCTTCCGGTTCTCCTCGCCGGTGCGCGAGTCAGAGCCCAGGACGAGGATGTTCAGGGAGCCGGTGGGCAGCGCGGAGGCCGAAGCCGACGGGACCGGTGTCGTCCGGCCGCTCAGGGGGCGGTCGTCGCCGAGGGCGCTGTCGATGTCGACGCTCTTGATGTTGTGGTTCAGGTGCCAGTAGGCCCAGCTCACGGCAGCCGCGCCCAGCACCAGGGCGCCCCCGAGGACAAGTCCGGCCGCCTTCAGCGCCGTCGACCGCCGACTCGCCCGCCCACCGAAGACCCCGTCCGCTTCCCGCCCGTTCGCCCCAAGTCCCGTCACAGGCAGGAACGTACGTCCGAATTATTACGGGCAGGAGCGGCAGGACGCCTTTTCTTCGGAAATTCTCAGACTTCCAGGAGACCCCGGTCACGGCACACCCGAAAGTTTCGGCCGACCAACCGACTTGCTTCGACGCAGCGTGGGGCTAAGCCGCCGGCGGCTCCCCCGTACTGCTCCGCACCACCAGGCTCGTCGCCAGCTCCACCCGCGTCGCCACCGGCACCCCCTCCTCCCGCGCAAGGTCGAGGACCAGCTTCGCCGCCGCCTCCGCCATCTCCGTCAGCGGCTGCCGTACGGTCGTCAGCGGCGGTCCCACCCAGCGCGCGATCGGCAGATCGTCGAAGCCGACCACGCTCAGGTCCTCCGGAATGCGCAGCCCCAGCTCGCGCGCGGCCTCGTACAGCCCGAGCGCCTGAAGGTCGTTGCCGGCGAAGACGGCGGTCGGCCGGTCCGGGCGGCGCAGCAGCTCCAGGCCCTGCCGGTAGCCGGTCTCGTGGTGGAAGTCGCCGGGCCGGATCAGGTCCGCCTCGACCGGGAGCCCGGCCGTCTCCAGAGCGGCGCGGTAGCCGTCGACGCGCGCGCGGCTGCACATCATGCGGGACGGCCCGGTGATCGCGCCGATCCTGCGGTGCCCGAGCTCCACCAGATGCCGGGTGGCGGCAAGCCCTCCCTGCCAGTTGGTCGCCCCGATGGACGGTACGTCGGCGCCCGGGTCGCCCGCCGGGTCCATCACCACGAACGGGATCGAACGGCTGGTCAGCAGGGCACGCTGGGACTCGTCGAGCCCGGACAGCACCAGGATCACGCCGTGCGGGCGCCGTGCGGCGACCTGGTCGGCCCATGTCCTGCCCGGCGTCAGCCGCCCGGCGCTCTCGCTCAGCACGACACTCAGCCCCGCGTCGCGGGCGACGTTCTCCACGCCCCGGATGACCTCCATCGCCCACGCGCTCTCCAACTCGTGGAAGACCAGGTCGATCAGGGGTGAGCGGCTCGCCTCGGCCCGCCGTCGGCGGTAGCCGTGGGCGCGCAGCAGTTCCTCGACGCGGGTGCGGGTGGCCGGGGCGACGTCGGCGCGTCCGTTGAGGACCTTCGAAACTGTCGGCGCGGACACGCCGGCCTCGCGGGCGATCTCGGCGAGCGTCGCGGTCTGGGTGGACCGGCCGGTCGACGGTGGTGTCGTCCGGGTTTCACGCGTTGTGGTCCGGGTTTCGGCGGGCTCCGAGGGTGTCATGGCGGCGATCGTATCCCTGCGCGACCTCTTGACGAACCCTTCTCACCGCACCTAGGTTCCCGGAACATTCGAGGTGAACAACGAAACATTCGCGCGAGGCTCATGAGAGGGCCTCCCAGCCGCCGCCCGGCCAGGAGTTTCATGACCACCGCCCGGACAGGAGTTTCATGACCACCGCCCCCTGGCGCGACCCCGCCCTGCCCGCCGCCGCCCGCGTCGACGACCTCCTCTCCCGGATGACCCTGCGGGAGAAGACCGCCCAGCTGTACGGCGTATGGGTGGGCGCCGCCACGGACGGCGCGGCTCGGGCCGAGGGAGTCGCCCCGCACCAGCACGACATGACCGCCGACTACGACTGGGCCGAGCTGATCGCCCACGGCCTCGGCCAGCTCACCCGCTCCTTCGGCACCGCTCCCGTCGACCCGGCGCCGGCCGCGCAGGCACTGGCCCGTGCCCAGCGCCGGATCGCCGGGGCGGGCCGCTTCGGCATCCCGGCGGTGGCCCACGAGGAGTGCCTGGCGGGCTTCACGGCATGGCAGGCCACGGCCTACCCGGTACCGCTCGCCTGGGGAGCCACCTTCGACCCCCCGCTCATCGAGGAGATGGCCGCCCGCATCGGCCAGGACCTGCGCTCGGCCGGCGTCCACCAGGGTCTCGCCCCCGTCCTGGACGTCGTACGCGATCCGCGCTGGGGCCGCGTCGAAGAGACCATCGGCGAGGACCCGTACCTGACCGGCACGATCGGCACGGCCTATGTCCGGGGGCTGGAGTCGGCCGGCGTGATCGCCACGCTCAAGCACTTCGCCGGGTACGCGTCCTCCGCGGGCGCCCGCAACCTCGCACCCGTGCGGGCGGGCATCCGCGAGTTCGCGGACGTGACACTGCCTCCCTTCGAGATGGCACTGCGCGAGGGCGGGGCCCGGTCGGTGATGGCGGCGTACAACGAGACGGACGGGGTGCCAGCGTCGGCGGACCCGGCACTGCTGACCGAACTCCTCCGCGCGGAATGGGGTTTCACGGGCACGGTGGTAGCCGACTATTTCGGCATCGGCTTCCTGGAGACGCTGCACCGAGTGGCGGGCAGTGCGGGGGAGGCGGCGCACGCGGCGCTGGCGGCGGGCATCGACGTGGAACTCCCCACCCTGAAGTGCTACGGGAAACCCCTTCTGGAGGCCGTCCGGTCGGGCGAGGTCGCGGAGGAACTGGTGGACCGGGCGGCCCGCCGAGTCCTGCTCCAGAAGTGCGAGTTGGGTCTCCTGGACGAGGACTGGACGCCGGAGCCGAGGACGGCTGACCTCGACCTGGACTCGGCTGCGAACCGCGCTTTGGCTCGGCGCGTGGCCGAGGAGTCGGTGGTGCTCCTGGACAACCCGGACGGCGCCCTGCCCCTCTCCCCCGACGCCCGTATCGCGGTCGTGGGCCCGCGTGCCGCGGACGCGTTGGCGATGCTGGGCTGCTACTCATTCCCGTCCCACGTCCTCACGCACCACCCCGAGGTGCCGATGGGCATCGAGATCCCGACGCTCCTGGAGGCGTTGCGCACCGAACTCCCTGACGCCAAGGTGACGTTCGCCGAGGGCTGCGCGGTCTCCGACCCGGACACGGCAGGCTTCGAGGAGGCGGTGGCACGGGCGTCGGAGGCGGACGTGTGCCTGGCGGTGCTGGGCGACAGGGCCGGCCTGTTCGGGCGGGGCACGTCGGGCGAGGGCTGCGATGTGACGGACCTGCGGCTGCCGGGTGCTCAGGGTGACTTGCTGGACGCGCTGATCGCCACCGGCGTCCCGGTGGTGCTGGTGCTGCTGACCGGTCGGCCGTACGCCCTGGGCCGCTGGCAGGGGCGGCTCGCGGCGGTCGTCCAGGCGTTCTTCCCCGGGGAGGAGGGCGGGTCGGCGGTGGCCGGAGTGCTGTCGGGCCGGGTCAACCCGTCGGGACGGCTACCGGTGAGCGTGCCGCGGGAGCCGGGCGGGCAGCCGTGGACGTACCTCCAGCCGCCGTTGGGGCTGGCGGGAGAGGTGAGCAATCTCGACCCGACGCCGCTGTACGCGTTCGGGCACGGAGGGTCGTACACGTCGTTCACATGGGGGGACTTCACGGGCGGGGACGACCCGGCGGAGATCGGCACGGACGGTTCCCACGAGGTGTCGGTGACGGTCCGCAACGCCGGCGACCGGGCGGGCGCGGAGGTGGTCCAGCTGTACCTGCACGATCCAGTGGCGTCGGTGACGCGGCCGGATGTGCGGCTGATCGGTTACCAGCGGGTCGAACTGGGGGTGGGTGAAGCGAGCCGGGTGACCTTCCGCTTCCACGCGGACCTGTCGTCCTTCACGGACCGTTCGGGGCGCCGGATCGTCGAACCGGGGGTTCTGGAACTGCGGCTGGCGGCGTCGAGCTCGGACGTACGGCATACGGCACGGCTCCACCTCACCGGCGCTGTACGGGAGGTGGGGGCGGGTCGGCGGCTCCGGTGCGAGGCGGAGGTGTCGGGGCCTGGGTGACTTGTGTCAGGATGCGGGCGATCTCCGACAGGTCGTCCTCATCCCGGTCCTCCACTGCTTCACGCCCCCTCGGAGTCCCGCCCCGGCCAGGTGTCCACCGACTCGAACCGCCACCGGTGCACGGCCCGAATCACCAACTCCCCGTCCGGCTCGGGGAGTTCGGGTAGCTCTGCGTCGTACTCCGCATCCCACCACGTGATGACGAGCACCCGGTCCTGCGGTGCGCGGAAGGTCTCTTGGCGCAGGGGCCGTGCGGCCAACTCCTGCGCCCGGGCCCAGTCGAGCAGGGCCTCGCCCCGGCCGGGAACCGCCCGCGCCTCCCACATCAGCGCGACCGTCACGAGTAGAGGTTCTCCTTGCTGACCTCGTGCACATGGTCATGGCTGTGGTCGTGCGCAGGAGGCGTACCCGGCACATGAGGGTCCGTCACCGGCAGCGAGGAGTCCGCCGACAGGTCCCAGCTGGACGCCGGCCGGTTCCGGGCCACCATCTCCGCGCCGAGGGCCGCCACCATCGCCCCGTTGTCCGTGCACAGCTTCGGCCGGGGTACCCGCAGCCGGAGGCCGGCCCGCTCGCAGCGTTCCTGGGCGAGGGCCCGCAGGCGGGAGTTGGCCGCGACGCCGCCGCCGATCATCAGGTGGTCGACGCCCTCGTCCTTGCAGGCGCGGACGGCCTTGCGGGTCAGCACGTCGACGACCGCCTCCTGGAAAGAGGCCGCGACATCGCGCACCGGCACCTCCTCGCCCGCCGCCCGCTTGGCCTCGATCCAGCGGGCCACCGCCGTCTTGAGGCCGGAGAAGGAGAAGTCGTACGCCGGATCGCGCGGCCCGGTCAGTCCGCGCGGGAACGCGATCGCCTGCGGGTCGCCCTCGCGCGCGTACCGGTCGATGACCGGACCGCCCGGGAAGCCCAGGTTCAGCACCCGGGCGATCTTGTCGAAGGCCTCGCCCGCCGCGTCGTCGATCGTGGCGCCCATCGGGCGGACGTCGGAGGTGATGTCCGACGACAGCAGGAGCGACGAGTGGCCGCCGCTCACCAGCAGTGCCATCGTCGGCTCCGGCAGCGCCCCGTGCTCCAGCTGGTCCACGCAGATGTGCGAGGCGAGGTGGTTGACGCCGTAGAGCGGCTTGCCCAGCGCGTAGGCGTACGCCTTCGCCGCCGATACGCCGACCAGCAGCGCGCCCGCCAGACCCGGGCCGGCCGTCACCGCGATGCCGTCCAGGTCGCGGGCGCTCACGCCCGCCTCCTTCAGCGCGCGGTCGATGGTCGGGACCATCGCCTCCAGGTGCGCCCGGGAGGCGACCTCCGGCACGACGCCGCCGAAGCGGGCGTGCTCGTCGACGCTGGAGGCGACGGCGTCGGCGAGCAGGGTGGTACCGCGGACGATGCCGACGCCGGTCTCGTCGCAGGAGGTCTCGATGCCGAGGACTAGGGGTTCGTCCCGCGAGTCAGCCATTGATCTCGGTTCCTTGTACGGAGTTTGCAGGGTCGGTCAGTCTCATCACCAGGGCGTCCACGTTCCCCGGCTGGTAGTAGCCGCGCCGGAAGCCGATGGCCTCGAAGCCGTAGCGCTCGTAGAGCTTCTGCGCACGGACGTTGTCCACGCGGCACTCCAGCATCACTTCGGCGCACTCGAAGTCGGTCGCGGCCCGCAGCAGTTCGGTGAGGAGACGGCCGCCGAGCCCCGTCCCCCAGTGGTCACGGGCGACGGCGATGGTCTGGACGTCGGCCAGTTCTCCGGCGGACGCGAGGCCGGCGTATCCGACGAGCCGTTCGCCGTTCTCGGCGACGACGTAGCGCCGTGTCGCCCCGGGCCCGCGCGAGTGGGCCAGCTCGGACCAGAACATGCCCCGGGACCAGGCGTCCTCGGGGAACAGCTCCTTCTCCAGGCCCAGCACCGCGTCGATGTCCCACCAGCGCATCTCGCGCAGCACGGAACCGGCGCCAGCGGCGGGAGTCGGCGTCACGGGTTCGGTCACTTGGGGGTGACCACCTTGTAGTTCTTGGGGACCTGGGCGTCGGGTCGGCGCAGGTACAGCGGCCGGGGCGCGGGCAGTTCCTCGCCCGCCGCCAGCCTCTCGGCGGCCAGCGCCGCGAGGGCCGCCGCCGACACGTGCTCGGGCTCGTGTGCGCTGGGGAAGGTGTCGGGGTACAGCAGCGCGCCCGCACCGACGGCCGGCAGCCCGGCGACCTGGTCGGTGATGTCGGCGGGCCGGTCCACGGCGGGGTCGGTCAGCCGCGTGCGGGAGTCGGCGTACCGCGCCCAGTAGACCTCCTTGCGCCGGGCGTCCGTCGCGACGACGAACGGGCCCTTCTCGATGTCGGCGGCGTACGCGAGGCCGTCCAGCGTGCACACACCGTGCACGGGGACGCCGAGGACGAGCCCGAAGGTGTCGGCGGTCATCAGGCCGACGCGCAGCCCGGTGTACGGGCCGGGTCCGATGCCCACGACGACGCCGGTGACGGCGTCGAGCTTCAGACCGGCCTCGGCGAGGACCCGGTCGACGGCCGGCAGCAGCAGCTCGCCGTGCCGGCGCGCGTCCACCTGGCTCGACGAGGCGATGACGTCCGTACCGTCGTGCAGCGCGACGGTGACGGCGGGGGTGGCGGTATCCAGAGCGAGCAAGAGCACGCAAACAGCCTACGGCGCCCGCGCCCCGGGAAGCGCCGTCCCGGTCGGCCGCTTGACGACTGCTACGGTCGGGATCGATCACCAGGTACGACGCGAACGCTGAGGTGTCGAGTGGCAGGCAGCAGCTCCGGACTCGTGGCGGGGCTGACCGCGGCTGCCCTTGCGACCGTCGGCTTCCTCGCCTTCCAGGCCTACTCGAACATCCCGGCCGACCTGGGCAGGCCGGTCGCCGACAGCGTTCCCAGGGTGAGCACCTCCAAGGCGCCCCGCGACGGGAAGGACCCAAGCGCGCTGCCCGCCGGGTCCGGTGCGGGGAAGCGGGTCGTCTACTCATTGGACGACGACCGGGTGTGGCTGGTCGAGGCGGGCGAGAAGGTCAAGCGCACGTTCCGCGTGACCCCCGGATCGGTCGACCCGGCTCCGGGCGCCTACACCGTCAGCTCCCGCTCCAACGCGGTCACCGGCACCGACGGCCTCCCCGTGGAGCACGTCGTCCGCTTCGCCAGCGTGGACAACGTCACGATCGGCTTCAGCACGGCCGTCGACGGCCCGGCACCCCAGCCCGCCCCGACCGTGAAGACGGGCGGCATCCGCGAATCGCGGGCCGACGGCAACGCGATGTGGGACTTCGCGACGATCGGCCGCACGGTTGTCGTGATCCGCTAAGCGGCGTTGCGGTGCCCGTGGTCGGCGGGTTCGCGGGTCGCCTCCGGGTCGGGGAGACGCGGCGGGGTGGAGATCACGTTCGCAGCGGCACCGGCCGCCAGCAGATCGCGCATGGACACCCCGGCGACCGGCGCGTACGGCCACGGCCGCGCCTCGCTCTGCGCCTTGCTCTCGGATGCCGACATGGACGCCTCCTGGGGCCGGGGGCGGACGTAGTTAGGTAGACCTAACCACGGACTGGATACCATGTGACCACGCACAAGACCGCAAACGCAATATCTTGCCGACGTCTTGTCGGAATGTTCATCAGGCCCGACCGGCCCGGGCCCCGCTCAGGCCGACAGCACGCTCAGGCAGGGCACGCTCAGGCCGACAGCACGCTCAGATCCACCGCGGCCCAGCGCTCGCCCAGCCCCGTCACCGTGACGTGCCGTACCTCGTCCGTCGTGTCGCCGACGGCCCGGTGGATCACGAGCTGCAGCCGTTCCTCCGTCAGCTCCTCGACCTTGCCCTCGCCCCACTCCACGACGATCACCGACTCGGGCAGCGAGACGTCGAGGTCCAGGTCCTCCATGTCGTCCAGGCCGCCGGACAGCCGGTAGGCGTCGACGTGGACGAGCGGCGGACCCTCGCCGAGGGAGGGGTGCACACGGGCGATCACGAAGGTCGGCGACGTGACCGCGCCCCTGACCCCCAGCCCTTCGCCGAGCCCCCGGGTCAGCGTCGTCTTGCCCGCGCCGAGCTCTCCGCTGAGCATCACGAGATCACCGGCGCGCAGCAGTTTGGCGAGCCGCCGGCCCAGCTCCCGCATCTGCTCGGGAGAAGTGACGGTCAGGTCGAGGTCACCCGCGTTGTGCGGTGCTGCTGGTGCTTCCATAGCCACTTACGGTAGCCCCTGCGGGCACGGCACCCGCGCGGGTGAGCAGGTCGGCCATACGGTCGGTGACCACTTCCGGGTGCTCCAGCATCACCAGGTGCCCGGCGTCCGGCACCAGGACCAGCTCGGCGTCCGGCAGCAGGTCGGCGATCGCCTCGCTGTGCTCGCTGGGCGTGACGAGGTCGCCCACACCGGCCAGGACGAGCACCGGCATCTCCGTGAAGAGCCCGAGCGCCTCGGTCTTGTCGTGGTCGGCGAAGGCCGGGTAGAACTCCGCGACCACGTCGATCGGCGTCCCCTCGATCATCCGTTCGGCGAACCGGGCGACGGCCGGGTCGACGTCCCGGGACGAGAACGAGTACCGCTTGATGATCCCGGCGAACAGGTCGGCGGTGGCCCGGCGCCCCTTCTCCACCAGCTCGGCGCGCTGCCCCAGCGCCTTGAGCACGCCCGGCAGGATGCGCCGTACCGCGTTCACTCCCGCCACGGGCAGCCCGAAGTTGACCTCGCCGAGCCGCCCGGACGAGGTACCGACGAAGGCGGTGGCCACGACCCGGTCCCGGATCAGCTCCGGGAACTGGTCGGCCAGCGCCATGACCGTCATCCCGCCCATGGAGTGTCCGACCAGCACGAGCGGCCCCTCGGGCGCGGCCGCGTCGATGACGGCCTTCAGGTCGCGCCCCAGCTGCTCGATGTCGACGTGCTTGCCCTCCTCCATCTGGGCGACGCCGCGTGCTGACCGGCCGTGGCTGCGCTGGTCCCAGTGCACGGTGCGCACGACGCCCCTGAGCGCGGCGCGCTGGAAGTGCCAGGAGTCCTGGCTGAGGCAGTAGCCGTGGCTGAAGACGACGGTGACGGGGGCGGGTGCCTTGCGGCCGAAGAGCCGTCGCCGGCGCGGGGTGAGGGCGGGTGCGGCCTCGGGGTCGACGTCGTCGACCTCGTAGTACAGCTCGGTGCCGTCGTCGGCGTACGCCTTGCCGGGCATGCCGCGCAGCGAGCCGTACGGTCCCGCCGAGTCGAGGGCGAGCCGGGCCTTCTGCCGCATGCCGCGGCCCACGGTCATCCGCTCTATGGCGACACCGGCGGCCGCGCCGGCCGCGATCACGCCTATCGCGGCGCCGGCGAACCCGGTCGCCCGGCGCCAGTTCGCGGCCGCCCCCGTGGCGGAGGCGACGGCCGCGACGACCTCCGCGCTGCTCTCGCTCACGTACCGCTCCTCTTCGCTGGGTCGTGCCCGGTGTCTCGGTGTGAGGTGGGTGCCGAGTGGTGCGGGCGTCCCGCTACGGGTTACCCGCCTCGTTCCTCATTCACATAACCGCATTCGGATGGACGCATCACATTGCCCGCGTCACATAGCCGCATCACGAAGACGCATCACATGGACGCATTCCTATAGACGCGTGGAACGCGCGTTCCGATCCGCGTGACGATTTCGTACGCGATGGTCCCCGCGGCCTGCGCCCAGTCCTCGGCGGTGGGCTCACCGCGGTCACCGGGCCCGAACAGCACGGCTTCCGCGCCCGCCGCCGGCTCGTCCCCGCCCAGGTCGACGACGAACTGGTCCATCGCGATCCGCCCCGCGACCGTCCGCCACTTGCCGCCGACCAGGACGGGCCCGGCGCCGGAGGCGTGCCGAGGGATGCCGTCGGCGTAGCCGAGGGGGACGAGGCCGAGGGTGGTCTCGCCCGGGGTGACGTAGTGATGGCCGTAGCTGACGCCGTGACCGCCCGGGACGTGTTTCACCAGTGCGAGGGACGCCGAGAGCGTCATCACGGGCCGCAGCCCGAAGTCGGCGGGGCTGCCCAGCTCGGGGCTGGGCGCGATGCCGTAGGTGGCGATCCCGGTGCGCACCAGGTCGAAGTGGCTGTCGGGGAGGGTGAGCGTGGCGGGCGAGTTGGCGATGTGCCGCACCTCGGGCCGCGCGCCCTGCGCCTCGGCGTACGCCACCATCTCGCGGAACAGGGAGAGCTGGGCGGCGATGGACGGATGCCCGGGCTCATCGGCGCAGGCGAAGTGCGACCAGAGCCCGGTGATCCGGATCAGCCCGTCGGCCTCGGCCCGCAGGGCCTCCCGCACCAGCTCGGTCCAGTCGTCACCGGGCTGGCAGCCGCCCCGGCCGAGTCCGGTGTCGGCCTTGAGCTGCACACGCGCGGGAGCGCCGGCCTGGCGGGCGGCCTCGGTGACCTCGCGCAGGGCCCACATCCCGCTGACGGAGACGTCCAGGTCGGCCTCGATGGCCTCGCGCCAGGGCCCGCCCGGTGTCCACAGCCAGCACATGATCCGTACGCCGTCCACCCCGGCGGCCCGCAGCACGAGGGCCTCCTCGGGCGTGGCCGTGCCCAGCCAGCCGGCGCCCGCCGCTATGGCCTCGCGGGCGCACCGGACGGCCCCGTGGCCGTACGCGTCCGACTTCACGACGGCCATCAGGGCCGCGCCCGGCGCGTGGGCGCGCAGGGTCCGCACATTGGCCCGCAGGGCGGCCAGATCGATTTCGGCGCGGGCGCGCAGGGGGGCGGTCCGCAGGGCTGCTGTTTCTGTCATGGCGCCCCCAGTGTCTCAGAGGGGTACGACAACGCCGCCGAGCCGGGACCCGCGCCCCTGGCCACTTGTCCCGCGCCCGCGGGCTACGCCTCCGGCCGGTGCCCCCACACGTACACCTGGTCGTTGTTCCTCAGCACGCCCCACAGCTTCTTGGCCTCGTCCAGGCGCAGATTGACGCAGCCCATGGAGCCGACAGCGGTGAAGATGTTGCCGTAGACACCGTGGAAGGCCTGGCCGCCGCTGAAGAACTGGGAGTAGGGCATGGGGCTGTTGTAGAGGCTCGACACGTGATTCTTGTGGCGCCAGTAGATGCGGTGCGACCCGACCCGCGTCTCGTACCCCTTGCGCCCGCTCCTGACGGGCACGGGCCCGAACACCACCTTCTTGCCCTTCTGCACCCAGGCCAGCTGCCGGTCGAGGTCGACACAGGCGATCCGGTACGTCCGTACCGGGCACTTCTTGGCGGCATTGGGGTTCTTGCGGGCGGAGACCAGCTGCATGGTGGCCCAAGTCACAGGTCCGGCGAAGCCGATGGCGGGCTTGATCTTGTGCTTGATCTGGAAGGCGCGGATGGCCCGGCAGTCGGCGGGCGACTGCTCCCCGTCCACGCGCCGCTTCAGCCACCGCTCGACCTGCCGCTGATGCGGTCCCGTCTCGTGGCTGCACTTCACGCCCTCGAGGGCGTCCATCGGAGGGATGTACTCCACGAGGTCGTTCGTCTCGTCCGGCGCGTCCTTCGGCTCGACGGCGTCCTCCTCCGGACTCGGCGTGTACACCTCCGGGGGCAGCGTCTGGTCGGGCGTGTCGGTCGGCCGGAGCTGGAGCAGGTCGGGTACGCCGGGCACGAGTTCGGCCTCCGGCCCGGAAGCCGGGGGTACGGGGTCGGCCGAGGCGCTGCCGACGGGCAGCAGGGTGGCGCCGGCGAGCAACACAGCGATGCTCCGGCTTGCGATACGTCCGCTGATCATGCGCACAGGGAAGCGTGAGGGCCTGCCCGGCGGGAGGCGCCGCGCGGCGGGGTCACCCTAACGAGGCGCGGGAGACCGGACCGGGGAACGGACGACCGACCGTAGGGTGCTCGGCATGAGCATCATCGGGGTCGGCATCGACGTGGCCGAGATCGACAGGTTCGGCGCGGCACTGGAACGCACACCCGGGCTGGCCGAACGACTTTTCCAGGAGAGCGAGTTGCTGCTGCCGAGCGGCGAACGCCGGGGCATCGCCTCGCTCGCGGCCCGTTTCGCGGCGAAAGAGGCCCTCGCGAAGGCGCTGGGCGCACCGGCGGGGCTGCTCTGGACGGATGCCGAGGTCTATGTCGAGGACAGCGGCCGGCCCCGGCTGCGGGTGACGGGGACGGTCGCGGCACGGGCGGCCGAACTGGGCGTACGGTCCTGGCACGTGTCGCTGAGCCATGACGCCGGGGTGGCGTCGGCGGTGGTGGTGGCGGAGGGCTGAGCCCCCGGCCCTCACGCCCCCGGGCCGACCAAAGGCACGCCAATGCGTCCATGGATGCGACGAGCCGCGCCGCGTACGGAAGACTCGGTCGCATGCGGACTGCGTACAGCGTGGAGACGGTAAGGGCGGCCGAACGGGAGCTGATGGCACGGCTTCCGGACGGTGCGCTGATGCAGCGGGCGGCGGCCGGACTCGCCGTGGCCTGCGCGGATCTGCTGGGCCGGGTGTACGGCAGCCGGGTCGTGCTGCTGGTCGGCAGCGGCGACAACGGCGGCGACGCCCTGTATGCCGGGGCCCGACTGGCCAGGCGCGGGGCGGGAGTTGCGGCGGTGCTGCTGAGTCCCGAGCGGGTGCACGCCGGGGGCCTCGCGGCGCTGCGGCGGGCCGGCGGCCGGGCGACCGGGGTCGATGGCGCCGAGGAGTTGATCGAGCGCGCGGATCTCGTCGTGGACGGCATCGTCGGGATCGGCGGCAAGGGCGGGCTGCGTCCGGAGGCGGCCCCGCTGGCCGCCGCGGCCCAGCGCTCCCGGGCCGCGGTGGTCGCCGTGGACCTGCCGAGCGGCGTGGACGTGGACACGGGCGAGGTACGCGGCACGGCACTGCGGGCCGACCTCACCGTCACCTTCGGCACGCACAAGCCGGGCCTGCTGATCGATCCGGCGCGGGACTACGCCGGTGTGGTGCGCCTGGTCGACATCGGCCTGGCACTGCCGAACGACGCGGTGGAGCTGGAGGCGCTGCAACACGCGGACGTGGACCTGCTGTTGCCGGCGCCCACGGCGGAGACGGACAAGTACCGGCGAGGTGTCGTGGGCATCGCGGCCGGCTCGGCGCACTATCCGGGTGCGGCCGTCCTGGCGGTGGCGGGGGCGTTGCGGGGCGGGGCGGGGGCCGTACGGTACGTCGGTCCGGCCGGGGACGCGGTGATCGCCCGGTTCCCCGAGACGCTGGTGTCGGACCGGGGACCGAAGAAGGCCGGGCGTGTGCAGTCCTGGGTCGTCGGCCCCGGCGCCGGGGACGACGCGGCGACGGTCGCGGAGGTCCTGGCGACGGACGTGCCGGTGCTCATCGACGCGGACGGGCTGCGGCTGGCGGACGCGGATGCGGTACGGGGACGTAGGGCACCGACCCTGATGACCCCGCACGCCGGGGAGGCGGCGGCGCTGCTGGGCGTCTCCCGGGAGGAGGTCGAGGGGGCTCGGCTGGCTTCGGTACGGGAGTTGGCGCGGCGGTATGCGGCGACGGTGCTGTTGAAGGGGTCTACGACGCTGGTGGCGGACGCCGGGGGCACCGGCCCGGTCCGGGTGAACCCGACGGGTACGCCATGGCTGGCCACGGCCGGCAGCGGGGACGTGCTGTCCGGGTTGGCGGGATCACTGCTGGCGACGGGGCTCCCGGCGTTGGACGCTGCGAGCGCGGCGGCGTATCTCCACGGCCTGTCGGCGAGATTCGCGGCGGACGGGGCGCCGGTCGGGGCGCACGACGTGGCTGAGGGGATTCCGGATGCCTGGCGGGACGTGCGGAGTTGAGGGGAACGCTTCAGGACGGCGGCGACCGGTGTCGGGGTGCCGCCGTCCCGGTGGGGCCGTCGCATGAGGGCGATCGTCGTCGGGGCGGGCATCGGAGGACTGGCCGCGACACTGAGCCTGCGCCGGGCGGGTTGGGACGTCACGCTCGTCGAGCAGGCAGCCCGCTTCACGGAGGTCGGGGCCGGAATCCAGCTCGCGCCCAACGCCACGCGGGTGCTGCGCCGGCTGGACGTCCTCGGCGCGGTCGCCGCACCGGCCGCCCGCCCCTCCCACCTGAGCTTCCGCACCTGGTCCGACGGGTCGGAGATCTGCCGCTACGCGACGGGCCGTGACGCCGAGGACGAGTTCGGGGCGCCGTACCTGCTGCTGCACCGCGCCGATCTGCACCAGGCGCTGGTGGCCGCGGTGCCACCGGAGTCGGTGCGCCTGAACACGACCGTCGTGGACATCACCCAGGACGACGACTCCGCCTGCGTCACGACGGCGGCCGGCGAACGTCTGGGCGCGGACCTGGTGGTGGCCGCGGACGGCATCCGCTCCGCCGCCCGCCAGTGGCTCTTCGGCAAGGACGAGGCGGTGTTCTCGGGAACCGCCGCCTACCGGGCGCTGCTTCCCGCCGCCGAGGTGGCCGACCTGGGCCTCCCTCCACTCGCCGTCTGGCTCGGCCCGGACCGCCACTTCGTCCACTACTGGGTGCGCCGCGGGGAACTTCTGAACGTCGTGGCCGTGTTCGCCACGCACGCGGCGGCGCAGGAGTCCTGGACCGCTCAGGCGGAACCGGGAGAGCCGTCACGCGAGTTCGCGGGCTGGGACTCCCGGGTGCTGAGCATCCTCGAACGCGCAGGCCAAGTGCTGCGCTACGGCATCTACACCCGCACCCCGCTCACCCGCTGGAACGTCGGCCGGGTGACCCTCCTCGGCGACAGCGCCCACGCGATGGCCCCGTTCCAGGCGCAGGGCGCGGCCCAGGCGCTCCTGGACGCGGCCGCACTGGGCGACGCCCTCGCGGACACGACGCCCGCCGAAGTCCCCTCCGCGCTCGACCGCTACGCCGCCCGCCGCCTCCCGACCGCCACCACCACACAGGCCGGCTCGACCCGGGCGGGCAGGGACTTCCACTTGCCGGACGGACCGGAGGCCGAGGCGAGAAGCGCCCGCATGGCGGCACACGCGGCCGAGAACAGGTTCATGCCGCAGGCGGCGGCGTGGCGGGCGGACGGATGGGACGACGAGCCGGACAGCTGAACGGCCCGGCCCGAAGCCCCCTCCCTCTCACTCCACCGTCACCGACTTCGCCAGATTCCGAGGCTGATCCACCTCGTTGCCCCGAGCCGTCGCCAGCTCACAGGCGAACACCTGCAAGGGAACCGTCGCCACCAGCGGCTGAAGCAAGGTCGGCGTGGCCGGGATCCAGATCAAGTGGTCCGCGTACGGCACCACCGCCTCGTCCCCTTCCTCCGCGATGACGATCGTGCGCGCACCCCGGGCCCGGATCTCCTGGATGTTGGACACGATCTTGTCGTGCAGAACCGAACGGCCCCGGGGCGAAGGAACGACCACGACCACCGGCAGGTCGTCCTCGATCAGAGCGATCGGCCCGTGCTTCAACTCCCCCGCCGCAAAGCCTTCGGCGTGCATATAGGCGAGTTCCTTCAGCTTCAGCGCCCCCTCAAGGGCCACGGGATATCCGACATGCCGTCCCAGGAACAGCACCGTCCTCTTCGCGGCCAGCGACCGCGCCAGCTCCCGCACCGGCTCCATGGTCTCCAGCACCCGCTCGACCTCACCGGAGATGTGGGAGAGGTCCCGGATGACCGCCCCGATCTCGTCGCCCCACTTGGTGCCCCGCACCTGCCCCAGATACAGCGCGACGAGGTAACACGCCACCAGCTGCGTCAGGAACGCCTTCGTCGACGCGACCGCGACCTCCGGCCCGGCATGCGTGTACAGCACCGCATCCGACTCACGCGGAATCGTCGACCCGTTGGTGTTGCAGATCGCCAGCACCCTGGCCCCCTGCTCGCGGGCATGGCGCAGCGCCATGAGGGTGTCCATGGTCTCGCCGGACTGCGAGATGGCGATGACGAGGGTCTGCTGGTCGAGGATCGGATCCCGGTACCGGAACTCACTGGCCAGTTCGACCTCGCACGGCACCCGCGTCCAGTGCTCGATGGCGTACTTGGCGATCATCCCGGCGTGAAAGGCCGTTCCGCAGGCGACGATGACCACCTTGTCGACTTCCCGCAGCTCGGAGGCGCTGATGCGCACCTCGTCCAGCGTCAGCGAACCGGACGCGTCGATGCGCCCCAGCAACGTGTCGGCGACCGCCTTGGGCTGCTCGGCGATCTCCTTGAGCATGAAGTAGTCATAGCCCCCCTTTTCGGCGGCCGAGGCGTCCCAGTCGACGTGGTACGACCGCACCTCGGCCGGCCGCCCGTCGAACCCGGTGACGGTCACCCCGTCCCGCCGCAGCTCCACCACCTGGTCCTGACCCAGCTCGATCGCCGACCGCGTGTGGGCGATGAACGCGGCGACATCCGAGGCGAGAAAGGCCTCACCCTCCCCAACGCCCACCACCAGCGGCGAGTTCCGCCGCGCACCGACCACCACATCGGGCTCATCGGCATGCACGGCGACCAGCGTGAACGCCCCCTCCAACCGCCGGCACACCAGCCGCATGGCCTCGGCGAGGTCGGCGCAGACCGAGAACTCCTCGGCGAGCAGATGCGCGACCACCTCGGTGTCGGTCTCGGAGGCCAGCTCGTGCCCCCGCTCCTCCAACTCGGCCCGCAGCCCGGCGAAGTTCTCGATGATCCCGTTGTGCACGACCGCGACGCGCCCCGCGTTGTCGAGATGCGGATGCGCATTCGCGTCCGTGGGCCCACCGTGCGTGGCCCACCGCGTGTGCCCGAGCCCCGTGCTCCCGGTCGGCAACGGCCGCTCGGCCAGCTCCTTCTCCAGATTCCCCAGCTTCCCGGCCTTCTTGGCCCCGGCCAGCCCCCCGTCCGCCAACACCGCGACCCCGGCCGAGTCGTACCCCCGGTACTCCAGCCGCTTCAGTCCGGCCATCACGATCTCGAGCGCCGACTGCGACCCCACGTATCCCACGATTCCGCACATGCGCGGCAGCCTACGGTCCGATCGTCAGGAAAATCGCCCCCGAACTCCGCGCCGCCTGCCCGAATTCGGAAATTCCCACGGGGGTACGAAGCCGGAACCGCGGGCGGCCTCCGCCACGTATCGCAGACCTCCGTCAGGCCTTCGCCCGATAGGACCGCATGGCCAACGGATAGAACACCAGCGCGATCCCGGCCGCCCACACCAGCGACCACAGCACCGGCTCCGCCACCGGCCCACCCAGCAGCAGCCCCCGGAACGCGTCCGACAGATGCGTCACCGGATTCACGTCGCTCCACGCCTGCAGCCACCCCGGCATGGTGTCCACCATGACGAACGCGCTGCTCGTGAACGTGATCGGGAAAATGATCGTGAACGCGAAGGCCTGCACCTTCTCGGCGTCCCCCGCCAGCATCCCGATCAGCACCGCGCTCCACGACACCGCCGCCGCGAACACGACCACCAGCAGTGTCCCGAGCAGGAACCCGTCCACTCCCCCGGTGATCCGGAAGCCGAGCAGCAGGCCGAGGCCGATCATCAGCAGCAGCGCCCAGACATGCTTGGCGAGGTCGGCGGTGATGCGCCCGATGAGCGGGGCCGAGCGGGCGATCGGCAGGCTGCGCAGCCGGTCGAAGACGCCCTTGGTGAGGTCGGTGTTGAGCGCCATGGCCGTGTACATGGTCATGAACAGGGTGTTCTGGACGATGATCCCCGGCAGCGCGTACTTCAGATAGGCCTCGGGCGACCCGGCCATCTGCCCGCCCAGCACATACGTGAAGAGGAACACGAACATGATCGGCGTGATGCTGTAGTCGACCAGTTCGAGGGGGTTGTGCTTCACCGCGACCAGGCTCCGCCAGGCCATCGTGAAGGTCTGCCGCATCCCGTCGAGCGGTCGCACCCGGCCCGACTTGGTGATCGGGGCCGTGATGGTCGTGGTGGCGGCGGTCATGACCGGCTCACCGCCTTCTCCAGCTCGCTCTCGTCGTCGTCCCGTACGGCCGCCCCGCCGTTCCCCTCCGGCTCCCCCGGCTCGGCACGGTGTCCGGTCAGTGCCAGGAACACCTCGTCCAGCGACGAGCGCCGCAGCGCCAGCTCGCCCACCGCGATCCCCTCCCGGTCCAGCGTGCGCACGACAGCGGGCATCAGCTCGGGATCCTTCACCGGCGCGGTGATCGTCTCGCCCTCGATCTGCGTCTGCGGGCCGGCCGCCTCGGCGACCAGCAGGTGCGCCCGTACGAGATGCTCGGCCGCCACCGGCCGCAGCTGCAGCACCTGCCCCCCGACCTGCGACTTCAGCTGGTCGGGCGTGCCCTCGGCGATCACCCGGCCCTTGTCGATCACCACGATGTCGTCGGCGAGCACATCGGCCTCGTTCAGATACTGCGTGGTCAGCAGGGCCGTCGCCCCGTCCGCGACCAGGCCCCGCAGCAGATCCCACAGCTCACCGCGGCTGTGCGGGTCAAGACCGGTCGTCGGCTCGTCGAGAAACAGGATGCTGGGCCGCCCGACGAGACTGGCCGCGAGGTCCAGACGCCTGCGCATGCCGCCGGAGTAGGTCTTCGTGGCCCGCCCGGCCGCGTCCGACAGCTGAAAGCGCTCCAGCAGCTCGGCCGCCCGCGCCTTCGCCTCCCGGCGTGGCAGACCGAGCAGTCTGCCGATCATCAGCAGGTTCTCCGTACCGGTCAGATTCTCGTCCACCGCCGCGTACTGCCCGGTCAGCCCGACCATGGCGCGTACGACCCCGGCCTCCCGGACCACG
Source organism: Streptomyces sp. R11 (assembly GCF_041051905.1). NCBI lineage: Bacteria > Bacillati > Actinomycetota > Actinomycetes > Kitasatosporales > Streptomycetaceae > Streptomyces > Streptomyces sp. R11. Next base: position 5,486,825 of record NZ_CP163432.1, on the reverse strand, counting down.
TCGTGCCCGGCCACCTGCGCCCGGCCACCGTCCGGCCGGAGCAGCGTCGCGAAGATCCGCACCGCAGTGGTCTTCCCCGCGCCGTTGGGACCCAGCAGTCCGAGCACCGTGCCTCGGCGGGCCCCCAGGTCGACCCCGGCCAGCGCCTCGGTGTCCTTGAACCGCTTGACCAGGCCTTCCGCCTCGATCGCATACGTCATGGGTCACCCCCTCGGGGTCGGTGGACCCCGGGCTGGGCCCACCTCTCCCACAACTGTGACGCACGCCACTGACATTCCCCACTTTGCCCGGGTACCGGCCGGAGGCAGCCGTTTTCTCCGGAGAACGCGGCGGCGTGACGGATCCCACCTCACCGTCCGTTCGTACTCCCGTAACAATGGACTGTGATCTCTCCGGTCTCCTCGATGCCCCGGAGCGCCCACCGGCCCAGGCCGGAGGCGACTCCCTACGTCGACCTCACCCGCTCGGAGTGGAGCGCGCTGCGCGACAAGACCCCGCTGCCGCTCACGGCGGAGGAGGTCGAGAAGCTGCGCGGTCTGGGCGATGTCATCGACCTCGACGAGGTCCGCGACATCTACCTCCCGCTCTCCCGCCTCCTCAACCTCTACGTCGGCGCCACGGACGGCCTCAGAGGAGCGCTGAACACCTTCCTGGGCGAACAGGGCTCCCAGTCCGGCACCCCGTTCGTCATAGGGGTCGCCGGCTCGGTCGCCGTGGGAAAGTCCACTGTGGCCCGCCTCCTGCAGGCCCTGCTCTCCCGCTGGCCCGAGCACCCGCGCGTGGAGCTGGTCACCACGGACGGCTTCCTGCTGCCCACCAAGGAGCTCCAGGCCCGCGGCCTGATGTCGCGCAAGGGCTTCCCCGAGTCCTTCGACCGCCGCGCCCTGACCCGCTTCGTCGCCGACATCAAGGCGGGCAAGGACGAGGTCACGGCCCCCGTCTACTCCCACCTGATCTACGACATCGTCCCGGACCAGAAGCTCACGGTCCGCCGCCCCGACATCCTGATCGTCGAGGGCCTGAACGTCCTCCAGCCCGCCCTCCCCGGCAAGGACGGCCGCACCCGGGTCGGTCTCGCCGACTACTTCGACTTCAGCGTGTACGTCGACGCCCGCACCGAGGACATCGAGCGCTGGTACCTCAACCGCTTCAAGCGGCTGCGCGAGACCGCCTTCCAGAACCCCTCCTCGTACTTCCGCAAGTACACCCAGGTGTCCGAGGAGGAGGCCCTCGACTACGCCGGCACGATGTGGCGCACCATCAACAAGCCCAACCTCGTCGAGAACATCGCCCCCACGCGCGGCCGGGCCACTCTGGTCGTCCGCAAGGGCCCGGACCACAAGGTGCAGCGGCTGAGCCTGCGCAAGCTGTGAGGCTGTCACACGGGCCTGTTAGAAAGGCGTCATGCTGCATCTGCGCCTGATCACGCCGGCCGACCGGACCGACGACGTGGTCCGTCTGATCGAGAGGACGGTGGGGACGACCCACCTCGCCGTCCTGCCGGGCGCCGCCCGCAACCCCTCCGGGGACCTGGTCATGTGTGACGTGGCGCGCGAGGCGGGCGACGGACTCCTCACCGATCTGCAGCAGTTGGGCATCGAGGAGTCGGGGTCCATCGCCGTCGAGAACATCGACCTGTCGCTGTCCAAGCGTGCCGACGAGGCCGAGGAGGAGGCGCCGGGCGAGGGCGCGGACGCGGTGCTGTGGGAGCACCTCGCGGACGCCACGCACGAGGAGTCGACGCTCTCCGTCACCTACGTCGCCTTCATCACGCTGGCGACGATGATCGCGGCCTGCGGTGTCGTGCTCGACAACGCCGTGCTGATCGTGGGCGCGATGGCGGTGGGCCCGGAGTTCGGCCCCCTGGCCGGCCTCAGCACGGCCATCGTCCAGCAGCATCCGCGTCTTGCCCTGCGCTCGCTGATCGCGCTCGTGGCCGGCTTCGCCATCGCCATGGCCGTGACGGTCGGCTTCAGCTGGTTCATGGACGCCCTGGACCTGTTCTCCAAGGACCAACTGGAGGGCGAGCGCCCCAACACCGCCTTCGTCTACGCCCCCGACGCCTTCTCGTTCATCGTGGCGGTGCTGGCCGGTATCGCGGGCACCCTCTCCCTGACCTCCGCCAAGTCCGGCGCCCTGGTCGGCGTGGCCATCTCGGTCACCACGGTCCCGGCCGCCGCCAACGCGGCCGTCGCCCTCAGCTACGGCGACACGGAGCAGACCTGGGGCTCCACGCAGCAACTCCTGCTGAACCTGCTGGGCATCGTCGTGGCCGGCACGATCACCTTGCTGACCCAGAAGTGGCTGTGGTCGAAACAACGCCGACGCAAAATCGCCGCGTAGGGCAGCGCCCCGTAAGGGGCGCGGGGAACCGCGCGAGCAACCACACAACGGTCAGCCCGCGACGAACAGAAACCCCCCGCCCCGGCACGAGCGACTACCCCAGCGCGGATTTCACCGCATCAGCCAGCCGCCCCGCCACAGACCGAGCCTGATCGATGTCCGCGGCCTCGACCATCACCCGCACCAGCGGCTCGGTCCCCGAAGGCCGGAGCAACACCCGCCCGGTGGACCCGAGTTCCCGCTCGGCCTCCGTGACCGCCGACGCCAGCTCCGCCGAGGTCTTCACCCGCGACTTGTCCACGTCCGGCACATTGATCAGCACCTGCGGCAGCCGCTCCATGACGGACGCGAGGTCCTTGAGCGTACGACCGGTCTGCGCGACCCGCGCCGCCAGCAGAAGCCCGGTCAGCGTGCCGTCGCCGGTGGTGGCGTGATCGAGGATGATGACGTGCCCGGACTGCTCGCCGCCCAGGGCGAATCCGCGCTCCTTCATCTCCTCCAGCACATACCGGTCGCCGACCGCGGTCTGCACCAGCGCAATGCCCTCCCGCTCCATGGCGAGCTTGAACCCGAGGTTGGACATCACGGTCGCAACGACGGTCTCGGACCGCAGCTCGGACCGCTCCCTCATCGCCAGCGCGAGCACGGCGAGGATCTGGTCGCCGTCCACCTCCTCGCCGGTGTGGTCCACGGCGAGGCACCGGTCGGCGTCCCCGTCGTGCGCGATCCCCAGCGCGGCCCCGTGGTCGAGGACGGCGGCCTTCAGCTTGTCCAGATGCGTGGACCCGCAGCCGTCGTTGATGTTGAGCCCGTCCGGCTCGGCACCGATGGTGACGACGTCGGCCCCGGCCTGCCGGAACGCCTCCGGAGAGACGCCCGCCGCGGCGCCGTGCGCCTCGTCGAGGACGATCTTCAGCCCGTCCAGCCGGTTGGGCAGCACGCCGAGGAGGTGAGCGACGTACTCGTCGAACCCCTGGCCGTACGACCGCACCCGCCCGACTGCCGCACCCGTCGGACGCTGCCACGGCTCACCGTGCCGGTGCTCGTCGTAGACGGACTCGATACGGTCCTCCAGCTCGTCGGCGAGCTTGTGGCCGCCGCGGGCGAAGAACTTGATGCCGTTGTCCGGCATGGCGTTGTGGCTGGCCGAGAGCATGACACCGAGGTCCGCGCCGAGCGAGCCGGTGAGGTGCGCGACCGCGGGCGTGGGCAGCACGCCGACCCGCATCACGTCGACACCCGCACTCGCGAGGCCCGCGACGACGGCGGCCTCCAGGAACTCCCCGGACGCGCGCGGGTCCCGCCCGACCACCGCTGTCGGCCGGTGGCCCTCGAAGGTGCCCGCCTCGGCGAGTACGTGCGCTGCCGCCACGGACAGACCGAGGGCCATCTCGGCCGTCAGATCCGCGTTGGCGACACCACGCACGCCGTCCGTGCCGAAGAGTCGTCCCACTTGTCCTCCTGAGGAAACATCAGTTCCGAAAGCGGAGCCGGCGCTCGATACGCCACCGGGCCACCGGGGGCTCCCGCTTCCAGGCATTCCATGCCCGGGGCATCGGATCACACAAGCCTTTGAACGTCTTGTGCCGTTATACGCCCGCGCCCGGTGATAAGACGAACGCCCCGGCGGCACTGTGGCGTGCCGCCGGGGCGTTCGGAGTACCGGAGTACGAGCAGAGGCAGCTTGCGCTTAGCGCTTGCTGTACTGCGGGGCCTTGCGGGCCTTCTTCAGACCGGCCTTCTTGCGCTCGACCGCACGGTCGTCGCGCTTGAGGAAGCCGGCCTTCTTCAGCGGGCCGCGGTTGTTGTCGACGTCGGCCTCGTTCAGCGCGCGGGCGACACCCAGACGCAGCGCACCGGCCTGGCCGGAGACACCGCCACCGGCGATGCGGGCGATGACGTCGTAGCGACCCTCGAGCTCGAGCACCTTGAAGGGCTCGTTGACTTCCTGCTGGTGCACCTTGTTCGGGAAGTAGTCCTCGAGCGTCCGCCCGTTGATCTTCCACTTGCCGGTGCCCGGAACGATCCGGACGCGAGCGATGGCGTTCTTACGACGACCCAGGCCGGCGGCCGGCTGGGGCTCACCGAAGCGCGAGGCGAGGGACTCGGAGGTGTACTCACCCTCCACCGGAACCTCGGACTCGGTGGTGTAGCTGTCGATGTCAAGCTCTTCGAGCGGCTGCTCGGCAGTGGTCTCGGCCACGATTCTCCTCAGATTCTCTTCAGTCTTAGGGGGTGGCCGGACTTACTGCGCGACCTGGGTGATCTCGTACGGCTGCGGCTGCTGCGCGCCGTGCGGGTGCTGGTCACCCTTGTAGACCTTCAGCTTCGAGAGCATCTGACGGCCCAGAGTGTTCTTGGGGAGCATGCCCTTGACGGCCTTCTCGATGGCCTTCTCGGGGTTCTTGTCGAGGAGCTCGTCGTAACGGACGGAGCGCAGACCACCCGGGTAGCCGGAGTGGCGGTACGCCATCTTCTGGGTCCGCTTGTTACCGGACAGGTGCACCTTGTCGGCGTTGATGATGATGACGAAGTCACCAGCGTCGACGTGCGGCGCGTAGATCGGCTTGTGCTTGCCCCGGAGGAGCGTCGCGGCAGTAGTGGCGAGACGACCCAGGACAACGTCCTGAGCGTCGATGACGTGCCACTGGCGCGTCACATCGCCGGGCTTGGGGCTGTACGTACGCACGGTTCGTAGCCTTCGCTTCGAGTGAATGGTCCTGAACAGGTCACCGAAACGATCACGACAGCCTGGACCGCACGGCGGCGACGCATACCGCGTACGTGGGGTCGCTGGTCATCGGCCCGGTGGACCGGTGTAAGGGCCCGTCCCGTGAGAATGAGCAAGCCAATACACAACGAACATGCAGGATACCTGCGGCGCCACGGCCGGGTCAAAACGGGTGGCCGACGCCTGGCTCCTGCTGTCCATTAACCAGAGTAAGCGCCCACCAGGATCCGCCGCCCCATCCCCAACGCCGCCCCTGCCCGGCCTTCGCCCCGAACACGGGGCCCACCGCGGCCCACGCCCCCCAGGACGTGACCATCAACACGCCGAGACAAGCCCACAGCGCCACCCGAGCACCCTCCCGGCCACGGCATCCCCGGCCCCCGCCCCACACCCACCCACGCCGGACACCCGCTTCCCGCGCCCCGGGCACCTTAGGGACTCCCCCACCGAGGCGCTCAAGGAAGGGCTCATCCCTCCCCCCACCGAGTCCGCTCCTCAACGGGCGAAGCCGCAGCCCCGGAGGCGGAGTCCTCCATGGGGTCCAGGGGCGGAGCCCCCGGCGGGGTCGAAGGGGCGGAGCCCCTGGAGGACGGGACGGGTAGGGGCGGCTGGGGCGAGACCTCCCGCCCGCACCGAATGCCGCGGACAGCCACAGTCACCGCCAAACCACACAACGTCACCGCGTCCCGAAAAGCCCGCCGCTGCACCGCCTCCAGATAAGGCCAGGTCACCCCGGGAAGCTGCGGCACGAGCGCCACCCAGAACCACACTCCCCGAGCAACCGCCCCCTCCCCCAGCACCCCCGCCACCAGCAGCGGCACAACGACCAGCAGATAGTGGTCGTACGACGGCCGGGACACGAGGAACGCCGAGAGCATCAGCCCCACCGCGGTCTCGACAAGCCGCCGCGCCCCCTCATCCGCACCCCGCCAGCGCCAATACGCACACCCCACCCCCAGCCCCGCCGCGACCACCCCGATCCCCCCGGCCCACACCTCCGGCACCCCCACCCTCGGCAGCACGGCAACCAGCGACGCCTCGTACAGCCGTACAAAGCCGTCGTCCCCGCCCAGAAGGAACGGCAGAGTCCGAGTGAAGAACCCCGCAGGGTCCGGCAGCAGCAACGCCGCCCCCACGGACGCGATCACCGGCACCCCGACCATCACCCCCAGCCCCCGCCACCGCCCCGCGAAGACGAACAGCAGCCCCACCGGCGCCAGCAACGGCTTCAGCGCGATCGCCGCCCCGATCACCGCCCCCGCCGCCACCCACCGCCCCCGCGCCGCCAGCAACAACCCCAGCGGCAGCGCGAGCACGGCCGTAGCGGTCCAGTTCCCCAGCAGGACGAGGTGCGCGAACGGCGCGAACCCGACCGCGAGCCCGATCAGCCCGAGGGCGGCGAACCGGCTGCGCAGCGGCACCCCGTGCACCCGCAGCGCACAGACCCAGCCCCCCACCAGGCACCCGGTCACGACCACCGGCACGAGCACACCCAGCGCACCCGGCGGAATCAGCGCCTGCGGAGCCGCCGCCAGCACCGCACTCGGCAAATAGAGAAAGTGGGGGTCGTCATACGGCGAACCCCCACCCAGCCAGACCCGCGCCGCCCGCACGACGATCGCGTTGTCCATCCCTCCGTCCGAGGTCACCCGCGCCGTACGCACCACGAGGGCCCCCAGCAAGACCCCGAGCACCGCCCACAGATGCCACGTCGCCCGTCGCACCAACCACCCGGAGATGTCGCTTTTATGCTCGCTCACCGGCTGAACGCTAGGGGCCTGTGCGCCGCTTGGGGCGGACCGGCACACCCTCGGTCCGTCTAAGATGCGCCCCATGAGCTACGGGCAGCAGGGGGGACCCCAGTCCCAGTGGGATCCCTGGACACCGCAATCCCAGCAGCCGTGGAACAGCGGCGCCGACGACCAGACCCCGGACTGGGCCGCACTCGCCGAGGCCTCCGAGACCCGTAACAAACGGCGCCGGCTGCTGTTCATCGGCGGCGGCGCGCTGGCCACCGTCGCGATCGGTGCCGCCGTCGCCGTGGCCGTGGTGTCGTCGAACGACGGCAACTCGGCTTCGAACAAGCCGTCTTCCGAGCTCCCGGCGACCGCGGACCTGCCGAACCAGTCCACCGCCCCGTCGTTCGAGCCGACGAGCGCCCCGCCGCCGCTGGATCCGAAGGACTTCATCTCCAGCAAGGCCAAGGACACCGCTCCGCTCGGCGCGCAGATCCTCTTCCCCGGCACACAGCTGACCATGGGTGAGACGGTCTACAAGAAGGGCGCGACGGACGACACGAAGAACTGCTCCGCGGTCACCGAGGGCGGGCTCCCCAAGATCCTCACCGCCAACGGCTGTACCCGCTTCATGCGCGTCTCCTACGTCAAGGACGGCATCGCGGTGACGGTGGGCGTGGCCGTCTTCGACACCGAGGCGAAGGCCGCGAAGGTCAAGGGGCAGGTGAACACCAAGAAGGACATCGTCCGGCCGCTCTCCGGCAAGGGCATCAAGGACTTCTGCGCCTCCGCCGTCTGCTACTCCAAGTCCAACTCCTACGGCCGTTACGCCTACTTCACCATCACGGGCTTCACCAACGGCAAGGACATGACGGACAAGGACACGGCGGGCTTCCAGACCGGCGACAACCTGGAGGAGTTCACGTTCCGCCAGATCCGCCGGCGCGGCGAGGCCCAGGCTTCGGCGGCGGCGGGCGAGTAGCGGCGAGCGGCGGCCGACGCACGGTCGACCGCCGCCCACGGGCTCACCTGTGCTTCAGGCGCAGCCGGATCGGTACGACCGCCGACTCCAGCTGCGTCCGAAGCGTCATCTTCGACACACCCTCCGTCCGCTCCTCGAAGCGGATCGGGATCTCGACAGCGCTGTGCCCGGCCCTTACGGCCTTGTACTTCAGCTCGACCTGGAAGCTGTAGCCCGCGCTGTCCAGGGTGGCCAGGTCGATGTCCCGCAGGGTCGCGGCCGACCACAGGTTGAAGCCGGCCGTGATGTCCCGGATCTTCGTGCCGAGCACGGCGCGGGCGTAGCGGTTGGCGAACCGGGACAGCAGCACCCGGTGCACGCCCCAGTCCTCGTCCAGCGAACCGCCCTCGACGTACCGGCTGCCGACGACCAGGCCCACCCCGGAGGCCACCGCCGTGCCCAGCATCCGCGGCACCGCCTCCGCCGGGTGACTGCCGTCGGCGTCCATCTGGACCACGTACGCGGCACCCTCCTGGAGCGCGGCGCTCATACCCGCGACGTACGCCCGCCCCAGACCGTCCTTCTCGGTGCGGTGCAGCACGCTCATCCGGTGCCGGCCGTCCCAGTTGTACTTCTCGGCGAGTTCCTCGGCGATCCGCCCGGTGCCGTCCGGGCTGGAGTCGTCGACGATCTTCAGGTGCAGCCCGTCGATCGGCAGCCCGAGCACCAGCTCGGCCATCCGCGCCACGTTCGCGGCCTCGTTGTACGTCGGCATGACCACGGTGACCGGTACGCCCGGGTATCTGTCGTGGTTGTCACGTCCCGTCATGGCTTTCTCTTTCCCTCCCCTAGGAGCCCTACCGGGGCCCCTCCCCAACGGGCGCGGGCCTTCCCAGCGCCCGGAACCGCCAGCCCGCCGCGGTCCAGCGGTCCGCGTCGAGCACCCCCCGCCCGTCCACGATCCGCGGACGGGAAACCAGCGACCGGGCCCGCTCCGGGTCGATCTCCCGGAACTGCGGCCACTCGGTCAGATGCAGCACGAGATCGGCGCCACGCAGCGCCTCCTCGGCCGACAGCGCGTATCCGAGGAGCGGGAACGCCTTGCGGGCGTTGTCCATCGCCTCGGGGTCGTAGACGGTGACGTCGGCGCCGTCGAGCCGCAGCCGCGCGGCGACGTTGAGCGCCGGCGAGTCACGGATGTCGTCGGAGTCGGGCTTGAATGCCGCCCCGAGTACGGCGATACGGGCGCCCAGGACCGCTCCCCCGCACAGCCGGCGGGCCAGCTCGACAACCTTGTCGCGGCGCCGCATGTTGATCGCGTCCACCTCGCGCAGGAACGCCAGCGAGACGCCCAGCTCGTCGGCGCGGTGCGCGAAGGCGCGGATGTCCTTGGGCAGACAGCCCCCGCCGAAGCCGACACCGGCCCGCAGGAACTTCTTGCCGATCCGGTCGTCGTACCCGATCGCCTCGGCGAGCACTCCGACGTCGCCGCCCGCGGCCTCGCAGACCTCCGCCATCGCGTTGATGAAGGAGATCTTGGTGGCCAGGAAGGCGTTGGCGGCCGTCTTGACCAGTTCGGCGGTCGGAAAGTCGGCGGTGACGAGCGGGGTCCCGGCGGCGAGGACGGGCGCGTACACCTTCCGCAGAATCGTTTCGGCACGCTCCGAGCGCACCCCGAACACCAGCCGGTCCGGCCGCAGTGTGTCCTCGACGGCGAAGCCCTCCCGCAGGAACTCCGGGTTCCAGGCGACCTCGACGCCGGCATGCGTGTCCGCGAGCCGCCCCGCTGTCCCCACCGGCACGGTCGACTTGCCGACCAGCAGCGCGTCGGGGCCGGCGTGCGCGGCGATCGCCGCGAAGGCGGAGTCGACGTATGTCAGGTCGGCGCCCCCGGAGCCGCGCTGCGGCGTACCGACGCACACGAAGTGCACGTCGCCGAAGGCCGCGGCCTGCGCGTAGTCGGTCGTGAACCGCAGCCGCCCGCTCGCCGTGTGCCTGGCGATCAGCTCCGGCAGCCCGGGCTCGTGGAACGGCACCCGGCCCGCCTGCAGCGCGGCGACCTTGTCGGGGTCGACGTCGACCCCGAGCACGTCGTGTCCGAGCTCCGCCATGCAGGCGGCGTGGGTGGCACCGAGGTAGCCGGTGCCGATGACGGTGAGCCGCATGGGTACGGCCCCTTTCTTGGCATGGAGCGTTCTGCCGTGGAGCGGCGACAGCTCAGGAGGTCTTGATCCAGATGCGGTACGTGCCCGTGCCGCTGGAGTTGCTGAAGGGCACCTTGCCGAGGAGCCGGTAGTGCGAGTTCCCCTTGACCGCGGCCGCGACGACGTCGTCGACCCGCGGGTTGGTGAGCCCGTCCAGGACGATCAGGTCGAACTCGCCCTCGCGCAGCGCCGCGCGGTAGGCGTCGTCGCCCGTGTGGTACTTGCCCTTCTCGTCCGTGTACTCCAGCGCGAACACGCCCTGCCACTGGCGATGGGTCGTCTTCTCCCGCAGGTAGTAGACGGGCACTTCGGGCGTCGAGGCGAGGTAGTGGCCCTTGGAGTTCACATGGGAGTCGATGGTCCTGATCATCTTCGAGGAGTCGGGCCAGACGCCGAAGCGCCAGTCCGCCTGCGAGATGCCGAGGCACAGCACCGCCGTCCAGAGCATGATCCCGAGCTGGGGGTAGCGGAAGTGAGCGCCCACCAGACGGGTCACGCCCACGCCCGCCATCGGCGCGGCGAACAGCAGACCGAAGCCGACGTGCTTGAACAGCGAGACCACGGTGGCCAGTTGGATCTGGTACGCGGGCGCGAGCAGGGCTGTGCCGCACAACGTCAGGCCGAGCAGGGCACGCCAGCGCCAGCCCGGGTTGCCCAGCCGCAGCGCGATGGGCGACTCGTTCATACGGCTGCGCCGTACGTAGGAGACGGCGCCGCCGACCGCGGTCAGGAACATCAGGCCGCCCCACTCCGCCGAGCGCTGGAGCAGGAACTCGGCGCTGTCGGAGCCGTGGTCACGGTCGGTGGTGGTCTGCTGGACACCGGCGAGCAGGTCCGTGGTGTACATCCCCGCGAGCAGCAGACCGCCGATGCCGAGGCCGAGCAGCACCATCCGCAGGAACGATTTTGCTCCCTTGTGCGGCCAAGCGGTGAGCAGTGCGAGCACACAGATGGTGGGCAGGTACAGCGCGGACGCGTACTTCACGCCGACCGCGAGCACCGCCACGGGCGCGGCGAGCAGGACGGCGATCATCGGCGCGCGGTCGGTGCGCACCACGATCCAGGTCGCCAGCGCGAGCAGGAACACCGCCATCGCGTCGTACGTCGCGAAGTACCCCATGACGACGGTCGACTGGAGCACCGCGAACAGCGCCGCCGCGGCCAGCGCCGCACGCTCGTTGAACAGCCGCCGGGTGAAGGAGTACAGCAGCCCGGTGGTGGCCAGCATGAACAGCAGGCTGAGACACCGTGCCCCCGTGAGCCCGAACTGCCCGTCGACCAGCGCGACGAGCACCGGGTACAGCTGCGGCGAACCGGAGAAGTAGGCGGCGTAGTTGATGGGCAGCGGCGCGCCGTTCAGCAGATGGTCGAGCTCGGCGTGCCCGGCCGCTATGTACAGGGCCTCGTCCTGGAACGCCGTGTTGGACAGCCGCAGCGACAGCGCCGCCTGGATGAGGAGGATGCACAGCAGCACGGTCCGGCTCACCCAAGCCCGCCGACGGCTGCCCGCCATGTCCCAGCCGGCCTCCGGCGTCGCGGGGATGTGGTACCCCGGCTCGTCGTCCGGCACCTGCTGGTACTGGACCGTGCGCAGCGCGTACGTCGGCTGGTCCTCGTGCTGTCCGTGCGGCTGCTGCGGGATCTGTGCCGGGTACGGCTCCTGGTACGGCTCCTGGTACTGCTGGTGCCCGTACTGGTCGGCGGCGAACCCGTAGCCCTGCTGAGCGGAGTGCTGCCCGTTCGAGTTGAACCAGTTGGAGGCCGACTCGTCCTCGGCGTACGGATCGTAGGGCTGAGGCGTGTAATGATCGTTTCGGGAGGTCATCACGGCTTCCGTACGTCGAAGCCGAAGCTGTCGTCGGCGGCCAGGCGCTTGAACTCCGTCAGCGCCAGCGGGCTCGCCTCCAGTCGCCAGTCGGCACGCTTTTTGTGGTTGAACCAGATGAAACCGATCATGTCGTCGTCCGCCGTCACGCCCGCGAACAGGTTGCGGATGTCGGCACGCCGCCGCTCACCCGCCATCGCGGCGGTCTCCAGCAGGATCATCGGCTTCTTGGTGAAGGTGCGGACCTGGTCCCGGGTCGCCCCGAAGACGCTGTCGAAGGCGTTGTCCTCCTCGATCGTCCAGTAGCCGATGAGGCCGACCCAGTCGACGTAGGCGTCGCCCGGGTAGTACGGCTTGAGCTTCACGCTCTTGACCGGGTTGACGATGTTGGGCGACCAGGCCCAGATGACGTTCGAGGCGCCGACGTCGATGAAGGTCTCGTGGATCTGCCGCCAGGCGGCCACGTAGTCCTTCGGGGTCACGTCCTTCGTGCCCCACTTCTCCCAGTGGCCGTTGAACTCGTCGGCGAAGGAGATCACGACGGGCAGGTTCAGCTTGCGGACGGCGGTCGCGTACTCCTTGATGTACGCGTCCGACTCGCCGGCCGCGATGTCGGCGATCGGCGTGTCGAAGGGTTCCCACGACATCAGCGTCATGGCGCCCTCACGCCAGGCGTTGCGCACACCGGTGGCGTCGAAGCCGTCGCCCCAGGCGGCGTAGTACTCGATGAGGTTCGGCTGCTTGCCGACCATCTCCGTGTACGTGTCGACGCCCTTCATGGAGGTCGGCGCGCCGTCCACAGCGGCGCCGAAATACTTCTTGTCCGGCTTCAGCAGCGGTACGACGTCGTAGGGCACGTCGGTCTCGGGGCTCGCCGCCGAGTCGGCACCGGCCTTGCCCTGCTCGCTGCTCTGCGAGGAACCGCCCGACTCCTCGCCGAGCACCGAGCAGCCGCTGAGGGCGAGCACACCGCTGAGCAGCGCGGCCGCCAGGGTCGTACGCGTGCGGGTGAACAGCTGCATCAGGCCACCGCCTTCTCGCGGGGCTGGACCAGGACACGGCCCACGACGAGGGCGTAGAAGAGGCCGGAGGACAGGATCAGGGCGAAGTCCGGGGCGTCCATGGTGAACGACCGGTAGACCGCCCCCACGACCCAGATCAGCGCGGTGCCGCCGCTCCAGACCCACATGCCGATCCAGAAGCGCCGCGTCTTGTTCTTCTTGGCGCCGGAGGAGCCGGTGGGCTGCCAGCCCATGCGGTTCTTGCGGAGGATGTCCCAGATGGCGAACACGTGGGCCCAGCCGTACATCAGGCGGGCCGCCCAGGCCTCCAGGCGGTAGGGGGCCGTGTGCCACATCGGGAAGATGACCGTGGTGTAGATGATGCTGGGCAGCACCAGAACCAGGTGCTCGACCATGAGTTTCTCCGGCATCACGATCAGCAGCACGATCGGGATGACGGGGGCGGCAAAGGTGAACAGCGCCGTGTGGATGTAGTAGAAGAAGCCGGACATGTAACACAGGCGGCTGGAGAACCTGATCTTCGCCTGCCAGAACTTCCGGCTGCCGAGCAGGCTCATCGAACCCGAGCACCAGCGGTACTGCTGGTTGAAGAAGGCGCCCGCGGTGTCCGGGCACACGCCCGTGGACACGGCGATCGGCACATAGCGCAGATCCCAGCCCAGGCCCCGCAGGTCGAAGCCGGTGTGCACGTCCTCGGAGTGCTCGATCAGCGTCGTACCGCCGTTGGTCTCCAGCGCGGCCCGCCGGTACACCGCACAGCTGCCCACGCAGATGGCGCCGTCGCTGCCCTGCCGGGAGACCTGCACGGACCGGTAGAACAGCTCCTGCACCGCGCCCGCGCCGCGCTCGATCCAGTTCTGCGAGTCCAACACCCGGAAGTACTGCGGCGACTGGACGATCCCGATGCGCGGGTCCGCCTCCATGTACGGCAGCAGCTCCTGGAGCAGGTCGGCGCGTGGCGTGAAGTCGGCGTCCAGGATCAGGATGTACTGGCCGTCGGACTGCCCGAACCCGAAGTGCAGGTTGCCGGCCTTCTTGAACCAGCCCCGGTTCTCCCGGGTGCCGTAGCGGAACCCGAAATCCCGGGCCATGGCGGCCAGCTCAGGACTGGCACCGTCGTCGAGCACGAACGGGACGCAGACGCCGGGATACCGGTCGGCCATGTCCCGCACATGCCGCCAGGTGTTGTGCAGCACCTCGATGGGCTCACCGCACACCGGCAGGAACACGTCGACGCTCGGGTACACCTCGGGCCGCCAGTTGTGCACCAGCCGCTTGTGGTACGCGATGTCGAAGTCCCGGGTGAAACCGTTCACCCGCAACGACACCAGGTAGTACAGGACCGTGAAGACCAGCAGCGGCGTGTAGATCCACAGCAGCGGCGTGGAGGCGGCCAGCTTGAACTGGCTCACCACCAGGCAGCAGAAGCTGATCAGCGAGCTGATCGTCAGGATCCACAGGCGCCGGCGTGTGTAGGAGTACTTCTCCTTGTCCGTCGGCGGCAGCGGCAGCAGCCCCAGCGGGGCACCGTCACCCCGCCCGGCCTTCCGCCGTCCGCCACCGTTGCCGTTCTGGCGCGTGCTGCGCCGCCCCCCGGTCCGCGCAGGACCAACTGAACTCATGAAGAAACCCACCCCCGGGCCCGGATACGGCCCGTATGACCCCCACCCCTACTCGGCCTTCCCCATGTCGATTTCTCGAACAACGGCCGAGCAGCTCGAACAACTAGTTGAGCGATGAAAAGATATACGAGAGGTAAGGGGGTTGTAAGGGGCACCAAGAGGGCTTACGCCCGGTAAGTCCTGACATGAGCGCTATCTGACCTCAAATGTCAGGTAACTAACAGGTTTCGCATCCGGACGTCCCGGGCAGGAATCGCCGGTTCCGCGCCTCCTTGCTCCGCGCCGCCAGCAACTCGTCCGCCGGATACCCCACCTCTTCGAGGGTGAGCCCGTGCGGCCGTACGACATGCACGGCGGAGTCCCTGACACCGGCGGCAAGCACCTTGCCGGGCCAGTCGGCGGGCCGGTGCCCGTCCCCCACGAACAGCAGCGCCCCGATCAGCGACCGCACCATGTTGTGGCAGAAGGCGTCGGCCCGAACGGTCGCGGTGACGATCCCGTCGTTCCCCCGCACGAGGCTCAGTTCCTGGAGCGTCCGAATGGTGGTCGCCCCCTCCCGCTTCTTGCAGTAGGCGGCGAAGTCGTGCTCGCCGAGGAGCCGCCCGGCGGCCTCGTTCATGGCGTCGACGTCGAGAGGCCAGTCGTGCCAGAGGACGTGGCTGCGCAGCAGCGGGTCGACACCCCCGGGATTGTCGGTGACGCGATACGCATAGCGCCGCCAGACCGCCGAGAACCGCGCGTTGAACCCACTGGGCGCCTCCCGCAGCGCCCACACCCGCACGTCCTTGGACAGCCGCCCGGCAAGCCGCTTGAGCAGCTTCTCGTGGTGCTCCCGCCAGACCGCCTCCGGCAGATCGACATGCGCCACCTGCCCCCGAGCGTGCACCCCGGCGTCGGTACGCCCCGCCACGGTCAGTTCGTACGTCGTCCCGCCCGACCGCGTGACGGTCCGCAGGGCATCCTCGATCTCCCCCTGCACGGTCCGCCGCCCACCGGCCTGCTTGGCCCAGCCGGAGAACTCGGTGCCGTCATAGGACAGGTCGAGGCGTACACGGACGTACCCGGGCGCTACTTCATCACTCACACGGAGATCCTCTCAGGAACACAAGAGCGGGCCCGCTCCTCGAAAGGAACGGGCCCGCAATCGCCTAAAGGGGCGCGGGGAACTGCGCGACCGGCCACGACGGCGCCGCGGCCGCAAACCGAACAGCCCCCGGCAGACGCTTAGGCGTCCTTCGACTCCTCGGCGGCAGCCTCGTCGGCCTTGGTCGTGTCGACCTTGACCTCGGCGTCCTTGGCAGCGCGCTTCGTCGCCGCCTCGGCCTCGCCCGTGGCCTCCTGAGCAACCGTCAGCGCCTCGACCAGCTCGATGACGGCCATGGGCGCGTTGTCGCCACGGCGGTTACCGATCTTGGTGATACGGGTGTAGCCACCCGGACGGTTCTCGTAGCGC
Organism: Streptomyces sp. R11; assembly: GCF_041051905.1. Lineage (NCBI taxonomy): Bacteria > Bacillati > Actinomycetota > Actinomycetes > Kitasatosporales > Streptomycetaceae > Streptomyces > Streptomyces sp. R11. The sequence continues at coordinate 5,470,928 of NZ_CP163432.1, read as the reverse complement.
GGGCCGATCTCGGTGAAGAGCGTGTGCACGATGCTCTTGTCCGTGATGACCTGCAGCACCTGGCGGCGGTTGTGAAGGTCGCCCTTCTTGGCCTTGGTGACCAGACGCTCGGCGTACGGCCGCAGACGGCGGGCCTTCGCCTCGGTGGTGGTGATACGGCCGTGCTCGAAGAGCGCCTTCGCGAGGTTCGCGAGGAGCAGCTTCTCGTGCGCGGCACTGCCGCCCAGACGGGCACCCTTGGTGGGCTTCGGCATTTGTCTCTCCTGTGTGTCTGCCCCGGCCGTGTCAGGTACCGAGGTCAGTATCCGAGCAGGCGGTCGCCTGTCGGAGATCCGGAAGCAGCCCCGAAGGGACGCTTCCGGAAGGGGCGCGGGGAACTGCGCGATCAAGCACAGCGCACCCGCACCCGAAAACGGACCGTCGGGCCCGAGCTCTTAGTACTGCTCGGTCTCGACGAACCCGGCGTCTGCGTCGTCGTCCGCGCCGAAGGCGTCCGCGGCAGCGGTCGGGTCGAATCCGGGCGGGCTGTCCTTGAGCGCCAGGCCCATGCCGGCCAGCTTCGCCTTGACCTCGTCGATCGACTTCGCACCGAAGTTGCGGATGTCGAGCAGGTCGGCCTCGGAACGAGCCACGAGCTCACCCACCGAGTGGATGCCCTCGCGCTTGAGGCAGTTGTACGACCGAACGGTGAGCTCCAGCTCCTCGATCGGCAGCGCCAGATCAGCGGCGAGCGCGGCGTCCGTCGGGGACGGACCCATGTCGATGCCCTCGGCGTCGATGTTCAGCTCGCGGGCGAGACCGAACAGCTCGACCAGGGTCTTACCGGCGGAGGCCATGGCGTCACGCGGACGCATCGCCTGCTTGGTCTCGACGTCGACGATCAGCTTGTCGAAGTCGGTGCGCTGCTCGACACGCGTGGCCTCGACCTTGTACGTGACCTTCAGAACCGGCGAGTAGATGGAGTCGACCGGGATACGGCCGATCTCCTGGCCCACCTGCTTGTTCTGCACGGCGGAGACGTAACCGCGGCCACGCTCGACCGTGAGCTCCATCTCCAGCTTGCCCTTGCCGTTGAGCGTGGCGAGGACGAGATCGGGGTTGTGCACCTCGACACCGGCCGGGGGCGCGATGTCGGCGGCGGTGACCAGACCCGGACCCTGCTTGCGCAGGTACATCACGACCGGCTCGTCGTGCTCCGAGGAGACGACCAGCTGCTTGATGTTGAGGATCAGGTCGGTGACGTCCTCCTTGACGCCCGGCACGGTGGTGAACTCGTGCAGCACGCCGTCGATGCGGATGGACGTGACCGCCGCACCCGGGATCGAGGACAGGAGGGTCCGGCGCAGGGAGTTGCCGAGGGTGTAACCGAAGCCCGGCTCCAGCGGCTCGATCACGAACCGGGAGCGGAATTCGTCGACGACCTCTTCGGTCAACGAGGGACGCTGAGCAATCAGCATGTGTGGATCAGATCCTTCTTTCGTGGACGCCCGCTATTTGACGTCCGACGGAAACCGCACCCGTGAAGAGTGCGGGTAGTGCAAGGGTACGGGCGATACAACCCCTTACGGAGTCGTACCGCCCGAAACCTCAAGCGAACCGTGCCTCAGACGCGGCGGCGCTTCGGCGGGCGGCAGCCGTTGTGCGGGGTCGGGGTGACGTCCTGGATGGAGCCGACCTCGAGACCCGTGGCCTGCAGGGAGCGGATCGCGGTCTCACGACCGGAGCCCGGGCCCTTGACGAACACGTCGACCTTGCGCATGCCGTGCTCCTGGGCGCGGCGGGCAGCCGACTCGGCGGCCATCTGCGCGGCGAACGGCGTGGACTTCCGGGAGCCCTTGAAGCCGACGTGGCCGGCGGAGGCCCAGGAGATCACGTTGCCGGACGGGTCCGTGATCGAAACGATGGTGTTGTTGAACGTGCTCTTGATGTGCGCGTGGCCGTGAGCGACGTTCTTCTTTTCCTTGCGGCGCACCTTCTTGACGGCGCCCTGACGTCCCTTGGGGGGCATCTGTTAACTCCTACGGGGAGGTGGTCGGTCCTACAGCGAAGACCGCTGATGAAGCGTTGTCCGCTGAGGACTACTTCTTGCCCGGCTTCTTCTTGCCGGCGATGGCGCGACGCGGGCCCTTGCGGGTGCGGGCGTTGGTGCTGGTGCGCTGACCGCGGACGGGCAGGCCACGGCGGTGACGCAGACCCTGGTAGCAGCCGATCTCGACCTTGCGGCGGATGTCGGCCTGGATCTCGCGACGGAGGTCACCCTCGGTCTTGATGTTGTTGTCGACGTACTCGCGGATCGCGACGAGCTGCTCTTCGCTCAGGTCACGAACACGGGTGTTCGGGTCGATGCCCGTCTCCGCCAGCGTCAGCTGCGAAAGGGTCCGGCCGATGCCGAACACGTAGGTGAGGGCGACCTCCACGCGCTTTTCGCGCGGGATGTCAACACCGGAAACGCGTGCCATTCAATGGCTCCTGGTGATCTTCGGAGGTCTTCCACAGAACCGAATCCCAGCCGCCGTACCAGGTACGAACTGGGTCCCCGGCCTCCGAACCGGGGGTGTCAGGCGAAGTTTCGCCTGGGTCCTGCGTATGAACATATTCAGCTCGCGTCGCGCGAATCTCTGCGATGTCGTTGCAGAGGGAGTGGACGATCGTGCGTCAGCCCTGGCGCTGCTTGTGGCGCGGGTTCTCGCAGATGACCATGACCCGACCGTGACGGCGGATCACCCTGCACTTGTCGCAGATCTTCTTGACGCTCGGCTTGACCTTCATTGGTGAGGTTCTCCGGGTCAGTGCCATCGCCTCGGGAAGCCCGGGGCGCGGGCAAGATCTACTTGTAGCGGTAGACGATCCGGCCACGGGTCAGGTCGTACGGAGACAACTCCACCACGACCCGGTCGTCAGGGAGGATGCGGATGTAGTGCATGCGCATCTTGCCGCTGATGTGTGCCAGGACCTGGTGGCCGTTCTGGAGCTCGACCTTGAACATGGCGTTCGGCAGAGACTCGACGACAGTGCCCTCGATCTCGATGGCACCTTGCTTCTTGGCCACGCTTCGCCCTTCGGAATCGACTACCTTGATCGACCCCTGCGCTTTCCCTTACGGGTGCATGCAGACATGCGGGTGCACAAGAGCCGACGAGTCAGTCTACGTCAGCGCACCCGGAAAGACGAATCGGGGAAGTCTGCCCCGGCGGGCAGATCATTAAGCGCCGGGAAGTTACGGCGAAGACTCAGGCCGACGGATCCGGCGCAGCGACGATGCCGTACTCGGCGAGCTTCGCCTTGCCGCCGTCGGGAGACGTGAGCACCAGCGGCCCCGCTTCGGTCAGCGCAACCGAGTGCTCCCAGTGGGACGACCAGGTGCCGTCGGTGGTGATCACGGTCCAGTCGTCGGACAGGACCTCCGTCTTCGCGGTGCCCAGCGAGACCATCGGCTCGATCGCGAGGCAGAAGCCCGGGACCAGCTTCGGACCCTTCCCCCGCCGGCGCTCGACGTAGTTCAGCAGGTGCGGGTCCATGTGCATCTCGGTGCCGATGCCGTGGCCGCCGTAGTCCTCGATGATCCCGTAGCGCCCGCCGCCCGGCTTCGGCTGCCGGCGGATGTACGTCTCGATGGCACGGGAGACGTCGACGAGACGGTTCCCCTGCTTCATGGCCGCGATGCCGGCCCACATCGACTCCTCGGTCACCCGGGAAAGCTCGATCAGCTCCGGAGCGTGACCGGAGCCCACGAAGGCGGTGTAGGCGGCGTCGCCGTGCCAGCCGTCGATGATCGCGCCGCAGTCGATGGAGATGATGTCGCCGTCCTTGAGGACGACGTCCTCGGACGGGATGCCGTGGACGACGACGTCGTTCACGGAGGTGCAGATGGTCGCCGGGAAGCCGCCGTAGCCGAGGAAGTTCGACTTGGCACCGTGCTCCGCGAGCACCTTGCGGGCGACCTCGTCCAGATCCTTGGTACTGGCCCCCGGTACCGCGGCCTCGCGCGTGGCCGCGTGAATGGCGGCAACGACCAGCCCCGCCTCACGCATCTTGGCGATCTGCTCGGGGCTCTTGATCTGCACCATGGGGACGGGGGCCTTCCTGGACTGAATAGAGGGGACTTCTTCAACCATACGGGCGGAGCCTGCGCACCCCACCCCACGCAGCAGCCGCGGCCCCCTCACAGGGAGCCGCGGCCTGAGCTACGTACACGAGCCAGGAACGCCTGCTACTTGCCGTCCCCGTCACGCTGGAGCGCCTCCATGGCGCGCGCCGTGACCTCTTCGACCTTGCCAAGAGCGGAGATGGTGACGACCAGTCCCTGCGTCTTGTAGTAGTCGATGATCGGCTCGGTCTGCGTGTGGTAGACCTCGAGGCGCTTGCGGACCGTCTCCTCCGAGTCGTCGTCCCGCTGGTACAGCTCGCCGCCGCAGGCGTCGCAGACGCCCTCCTTCTTCGGCTTGCTGTACGTCACGTGGAAGACGTGGCTGGAGTCCTTGCGGCAGATCCGCCGCCCGGCGATCCGCTTGACGACCTCTTCCTCGGGGACCTCGAGGTCCAGGACGGCGTCCAGCTTCATGCTCTCGGACTGGAGCATCTCGTCGAGCGCCTCGGCCTGGGACACATTGCGCGGGAAGCCGTCCAGCAGGAAGCCACCCTCGGCGTCCGGCTTCTCCATGCGGTCCTTGGCCATCCCGATGGTGACCTCGTCCGGCACCAGGTTGCCCGCGTCCATGTAGGACTTCGCGAGCTTCCCGAGCTCCGTCTGCTGGCTGATGTTGGCGCGGAACAGGTCGCCCGTGGAGATGTGCGGGATCGACAGGTTCTTGGCGAGGAACGCAGCCTGCGTTCCCTTACCGGCGCCCGGCGGCCCGACGAGGACGATACGCATCAGCGGAGGAACCCTTCGTAATTGCGCTGCTGGAGCTGGCTCTCGATCTGCTTCACCGTTTCGAGACCGACACCCACGATGATCAGGATGCTGGTCCCGCCGAACGGGAAGTTCTGGTTTGCCCCGAAACCAGCCAACGCCATCGTCGGCACGAGAGCGATCAGACCCAAGTACAGCGAGCCCGGCCAAGTGATCCGGTTGAGTACGTACGAAAGGTACTCAGCGGTCGGTCGGCCAGCCCGGATGCCCGGGATGAAGCCACCATACTTCTTCATGTTGTCCGCGACTTCCTCGGGGTTGAACGAGATGGCCACGTAGAAGAACGCGAAGAAGATAATCAGGAAGAAGTACAGCGTGACGTGCAGCGGAGCGTCCGTGAGCGCGAGGTTCTGCTCGATCCAGGTCTTCCAGCCGGCGTTCCCACCGGCGAACTGCGCGATCAGTGCCGGGATGTAGAGCAGGGACGAGGCAAAGATCACAGGGATGATGCCCGCCTGGTTGACCTTCAGCGGAATGTACGTCGAAGTGCCGCCGTAGGACCGGCGGCCGATCATGCGCTTCGCGTACTGGACGGGGATTCGGCGCTGAGCCTGCTCGACGAAGACCACCAGGCCGATCATGACGAGACCCACGGCAACCACGGTGCCGAACTCGATCCAGCCGTCGGCCAGGGAGCCCTGCTTCTTGATGGCCCACAGCGCGGACGGGAAGGTCGCGGCGATCGAGATGAACATCAGGATCGACATGCCGTTGCCGATACCGCGGTCGGTGATCAGCTCACCGAGCCACATGACCATGGCCGTACCGGCGGTCATGGTGATGACCATCACGATGGTGGTGAAGATCGAGCGGTCCGGCACGATCTGGTTGGCGACCTGGCAGTTCTGGAAGAGCGCACCACTGCGGGCGGTGGCCACCAGGCCGGTGCCCTGCAGCACGGCGAGCGCCACCGTCAGGTACCGGGTGTACTGCGTGATCTTCGCCGTACCGGCCTGGCCTTCCTTCTTCAAGGCTTCCAGGCGCGGAATCACGACGGTCAGCAGCTGCAGGATGATGCTCGCCGTGATGTACGGCATGATGCCGAGCGCGAAGATCGTGATCTGAAGCAGCGCGCCGCCACTGAACATGTTGACCAGACCGAAAAGGCCCTGGTTGGCGTCCGCCTGGTCGATACAGACCTGTACGGCCCGGTAATCGACGCCGGGAATCGGAATGTGGGTACCGACCCGGAAGATCACAATGATGCCGAGCGTGAAGAGCAGCTTCTTGCGCAGGTCGGGCGTCTTGAACGCCCGGGCGAACGCGGTGAGCACGGTGCCTCCTGCGACCCCCGCGCTACTGCGTCAAGGGTGACGGTCTTGAGGTTCGACTAATAGGAACGACTTAGCTAACGGTCAACTGCCGCTCAGAGTGCCCCACAAGAAGCACTCCGTAAAAGTGGGCAGTGCAGGCCACCTTACCCGCGGGACCGCCCCCCTTGGAACGACCAACCGGGGATACCCCATTTGTGGGGTATCCCCGGTCGGGATCGCTCAAGTCATCGAGACGCCTGATGGATTCAGACGAGCTCGGTGACGCTGCCGCCGGCGGCGGTGATCTTCTCCTTGGCGGAGCCGGAGACGGCGTCGACCGTCACCTGCAGCGCCACGGAGATCTCACCCTGGCCGAGGACCTTGACGAGGCTGTTCTTGCGAACGGCACCCTTTGCCACCAGGCCTTCGACCGTGACCTCGCCACCCTCGGGGTAGAGCGCGGCCAGCTTGTCGAGGTTCACGACCTGGAACTCGGTCTTGAACGGGTTCTTGAAGCCCTTCAGCTTCGGAAGGCGCATGTGGAGGGGCATCTGCCCACCCTCGAAGCGCTCCGGAACCTGGTAACGAGCCTTCGTACCCTTGGTACCACGACCGGCCGTCTTACCCTTCGACGCCTCACCACGACCCACACGGGTCTTGGCGGTCTTGGCGCCCGGGGCGGGACGGAGGTTGTGGATCTTGAGCGGGTTGTTCTCCGCCATGATCAGTCGACCTCCTCGACCGTCACGAGGTGGCGGACGGTGTGCACCATGCCGCGGAACTCGGGGCGGTCCTCCTTGACGACCTGCGTGTTGATCCCCTTGAGACCAAGGGAGCGCAGGGTGTCACGGTGGTTCTGCTTGCTGCCGATGTAGGACTTGACCTGCGTAATCTTGAGCTGCGCCATGATTACGCACCCGCCCCGGCACGCGCACGAAGGAGAGCCGCGGGGGCGACGTCCTCGAGCGGCAGACCGCGGCGGGCCGCGACCTCCTCGGGACGCTGCAGGCCCTTCAGGGCCTCCACGGTCGCGTGCACGATGTTGATCGCGTTGTCGGAGCCGAGCGACTTCGACAGGATGTCGTGGATACCGGCGCACTCGAGCACGGCACGCACCGGACCACCGGCGATAACACCGGTACCGGGCGACGCGGGCTTGAGCAGTACGACGCCGGCAGCCTTCTCACCCTGGATCGGGTGCGGGATGGTGCCCTGGATACGGGGGACCTTGAAGAAGTGCTTCTTGGCCTCCTCAACACCCTTGGCGATGGCGGCCGGCACCTCCTTGGCCTTGCCGTAACCGACACCTACGGTGCCGTCACCGTCGCCCACCACGACCAGCGCGGTGAAGCTGAAGCGACGACCACCCTTCACAACCTTGGCGACACGGTTGATCGCGACAACGCGCTCAACGTAAGCGGTCTTCTCGGCGGCAGCTGCGCCGCCGTCACGGCCCTTCCGGTCCCGCCGCTCGCCGCCACCGGCACCGCCACCGCGGCGCTGGGGTCCAGCCATTGGAATTACCTCTCTCTGTTTCCGCTAGCTACGGAAGCGGCTCAGAACTTGAGCCCGGCTTCGCGGGCGGCGTCCGCCAGGGCAGCAATGCGCCCGGCGTACTGGTTGCCACCACGGTCGAATACGACAGCCTCGACACCGGCGGCCTTGGCGCGCTCGGCGACCAGGGCGCCGACCTGCTTGGCCTGCGCGGACTTGTCGCCCTCGCCACCGCGAATCGTGGTGTCCAGGGTGGACGCCGACGCAAGGGTGTGACCCTTGATGTCGTCGATCACCTGGGCCACGATGTGGCGGTTCGAGCGGGTAACGACCAGACGCGGACGCTCCGCCGTTCCGTTGATGTGCTTACGGATCCGGATGTGGCGGCGCTTGATCGCGGCGCGCTTGTAGGCGTCGCCCTTAAGGATCTTCTGTCCGTATGCCATGGCTTACTTACCCGCCTTTCCGACCTTGCGGCGGATGACTTCGCCCTCGTACTTGACGCCCTTGGCCTTGTACGGGTCGGGCTTGCGCAGCTTGCGGATGTTGGCCGCAACCTCGCCGACCTTCTGCTTGTCGATGCCCTCGACCGAGAACCGGGTGGGGGCCTCCACCTTGAAGGTGATGCCCTCGGGGGCCTCGACGGTGATCGGGTGGCTGTAGCCCAGAGCGAACTCCAGGTTCGAACCCTTGGCCGTCACGCGGTAACCGACACCGCTGATCTCGAGCTTCTTCACGTAACCCTGGGTCACGCCGGTGATCATGTTCGCCACCAGCGTGCGGGACAGGCCGTGGAGGGCCTTGTTCTGACGCTCGTCGTTCGGGCGGGTGACGTTCAGAACGCCGTCCTCATCCCTGACGATGTCGATCGGCGCGGCAACGGTGTGGGTCAGTTCGCCCTTGGGGCCCTTGACCGAAACCGTACGGCCGTCGATGGTGACGTCCACGCCGGCGGGAACCGTGATGGGGAGCTTGCCAATACGCGACATAGCTGTTTCCTCCGTTCCCTTCCGCTACCAGACGTAGGCGAGGACTTCCCCACCCACGCCCTTCTTGCCGGCCTGCTTGTCGGTGAGGAGCCCGTGGGACGTGGAGATGATCGCCACGCCCAGGCCGCCGAGCACCTTCGGCAGGTTGGTGGACTTCGCGTACACCCGGAGACCGGGCTTGGAGATCCGCTTGATGCCCGCGATGGAGCGCTCACGGTTCGGGCCGAACTTCAGCTCGAGAACGAGGTTCTTGCCGACCTCGGCGTCCTCGACCTTCCAGCCCGTGATGAAGCCCTCCTGCTGGAGGATCTCCGCGATGTGCGACTTGATCTTCGATGCCGGCATCGTCACGGAGTCGTGGTATGCCGAGTTCGCGTTCCGCAGACGCGTAAGCATGTCTGCGATCGGATCAGTCATGGTCATGAATTGGCCTTCGGCCTCTCTCGCCGGGGTTTCCTGGTGCGCCATCCCTCTCCCCGATCCGAGACGGGACGGGTGCGGCGCGGTGGACCTACGGCGTAGTAAGTCGTACGGGCGACCGTCAGGCGCCCAACCCTCCAAGCCTAAGCCATGGAAGGGAGGGCGCCTGACACGCCCAGTGCTTACCGAGAGCCTCTGGAATCCCTAAAAGCGGGACTACCAGGAGCTCTTGGTCACGCCCGGCAGCTCGCCACGGTGAGCCATCTCACGAAGGCACACGCGGCACAGGCCGAACTTGCGGTACACGGAGTGGGGACGGCCACAACGCTGGCAGCGCGTGTAGCCACGCACGCCGAACTTGGGCTTGCGAGCAGCCTTCGCGATCAGAGCCTTCTTCGCCATCTCGCTCACGCCTCCTTGAAGGGGAAGCCGAGGTGACGAAGGAGCGCACGGCCCTCAGCGTCGTTGGTCGCCGTGGTCACCACGGTGATGTCCATACCCCGGGTGCGGTCGATCTTGTCCTGGTCGATCTCGTGGAACATGACCTGCTCGGTGAGACCGAAGGTGTAGTTGCCACGGCCGTCGAACTGCTTGGGGGACAGACCACGGAAGTCGCGGATGCGCGGCAGCGCGAGCGACAGGGTGCGGTCCAGGAACTCCCACATGCGGTCGCCACGGAGCGTGACGTGGGCACCGATCGGCTGGCCCTCACGCAGCTTGAACTGCGCGATGGACTTGCGGGCCTTGGTGACGGCCGGCTTCTGACCGGTGATCGTGGTGAGGTCGCGGATGGCGCCCTCGATCAGCTTGGAGTCGCGGGCGGCGTCGCCCACACCCATGTTGACCACGATCTTGACGAGGCCGGGGATCTGCATGACGTTCTCGTACTTGAACTCGTCACGCAGCTTGCCCGCGATCTCCTCGCGGTACTTCGTCTTCAGACGCGGAGTGGTGGTGGTAGCCATCAGATGTCCTCACCCGTCCGCTTGGCAACGCGGATCTTGTTGCCTTCGTCGTCGAAGCGGAAACCGACACGCGTGACGACCTTGTTGCCGTCCTTCTCAACGACCAGCTGGACGTTGGAGACGTGGATCGGCGCCTCGGTCGTGACGATGCCACCGGCCTGCGAACCCTTGGCGGTCGGGCCGGCCTTGGTGTGCTTCTTGACCCGGTTGACACCCTCGACCAGGACACGCTCGTCGCGCGGGTAAGCGGCAATGACCTTGCCCTGCTTGCCCTTGTCCTTGCCGGTGATGACCTGGACCAGGTCGCCCTTCTTGATCTTCATGCTTACAGCACCTCCGGCGCGAGCGAGATGATCTTCATGAACTTCTTCTCGCGCAGCTCACGGCCGACGGGGCCGAAGATACGGGTGCCGCGAGGGTCGCCGTCGTTCTTCAGAATGACGGCGGCATTCTCGTCGAAGCGGATGTACGAGCCGTCCGGACGGCGGCGCTCCTTGACGGTGCGAACGATGACCGCCTTGACGACGTCACCCTTCTTCACGTTGCCACCGGGGATCGCGTCCTTGACGGTGGCGACGATGACGTCACCGATGCCCGCGTAGCGGCGACCGGAGCCACCGAGCACACGGATGCAAAGGATCTCCTTCGCACCAGTGTTGTCGGCGACACGCAGTCGCGACTCCTGCTGGATCACGTCTATCTCCTGTTTGTCTGCCGGTTCCCGGCAGGGGCCGCTTCGTTACGAGGCGAGCCCCTGCCGAGCCTGGCGGAACTGACCTGCGGGTTTGCCCGCAGGAAATTACTTGGCCTTCTCGAGGATCTCGACGACGCGCCAGCGCTTCGTCGCGGACAGCGGCCGGGTCTCCATGAGGAGGACACGGTCGCCGACACCCGCGGCGTTCTGCTCGTCGTGCGCCTTGAGCTTGTTGGTACGGCGGATGACCTTGCCGTACAGCGCGTGCTTGACGCGGTCCTCGACGGCGACGACGACGGTCTTGTCCATCTTGTCGCTGACGACGAGACCCTCACGGGTCTTGCGGAAGCCGCGGGCCTCTGCAGTCTGCTCAGTCACGTTGCTCTCACTCATCAGGCGCTCTCCACCGTCTCGATGCCCAGCTCGCGCTCACGCATCAGGGTGTAGATCCGCGCGATGTCCTTACGGACGGCCTTCAGCCGACCGTGGTTCTCGAGCTGACCCGTCGCCGCCTGGAAGCGGAGGTTGAACAGCTCTTCCTTGGCTTCGCGGAGCTTCGCGAGAAGCTCCTCGTCACCCAGTTCGCGCAGCTCGGACGCCTTGGTACCGGCCGACATCACGCTTCACCTGCCTCGCGCTTGACGATCCGGCACTTCATCGGCAGCTTGTGGGCGGCGCGAGTCAGGGCCTCACGGGCGATCTTCTCGTTGGGGTACGACAGCTCGAACATCACGCGTCCGGGCTTGACGTTGGCGATCCACCACTCCGGAGAACCCTTACCGGAACCCATGCGGGTCTCGGCAGGCTTCTTGGTGAGCGGACGGTCCGGGTAGATGTTGATCCAGACCTTGCCACCACGCTTGATGTGACGCGTCATGGCGATACGAGCGGCCTCGATCTGACGGTTCGTCACGTAGGCCGGGGTGAGCGCCTGGATGCCGTACTCGCCGAACGCAACCTGCGTTCCACCCTTGGACATACCGTTGCGCTTCGGGTGGTGCTGCTTGCGGTGCTTGACCCTACGGGGGATCAGCATTTCGGTCAGGCCTCCGTTCCGGTGCTCTCAGCCGGAGCGGACGCCTGGGCCTCGGCCTTGGGGGCCTCGGCGCCGGCAGCCTGCTGCGGCTTACGACCGCGCCGCTCGCCACCGCGGCCACCACGGGCCGGGCGGTCGGAGCCGCCACCGCGAGCCGGGCGGTTACCCGCACGGGCGGCAGCGTTCTCGGCGCGGACCTCGGCGATGTTCTTGACGTCGCCCTTGTAGATCCAGACCTTCACACCGATGCGGCCGAAGGTCGTCTTGGCCTCGAAGAAGCCGTAGTCCACGTTCGCACGGAGCGTGTGCAGGGGCACACGGCCCTCGCGGTAGAACTCCGAGCGGGACATCTCGGCGCCACCGAGGCGGCCACCGCACTGGATCTTGATGCCCTTGGCGCCCGCCTTCATCGCCGACTGCATGCTCTTACGCATGGCGCGGCGGAAGGAGACGCGGGAGGAGAGCTGCTCGGCAACGGCCTGGGCAACCAGCTGAGCGTCGGTCTCGGGGTTCTTGACCTCGAGGATGTTCAGCTGGACCTGCTTGCCCGTGAGCTTCTCGAGGTCACCGCGGATGCGGTCGGCCTCGGCGCCACGGCGGCCGATGACGATGCCCGGACGAGCGGTGTGGATGTCCACACGCACGCGGTCACGGGTGCGCTCGATCTCAACCTTCGAGATACCGGCGCGCTCCATGCCGGACGTCATCATCCGACGGATGGCGACGTCTTCCTTGACGTAGTCCTTGTACAGCTTGTCGGCGTACCACCGGGACTTGAAGTCCGTGGTGACACCGAGCCGGAACCCGTGCGGGTTTACCTTCTGGCCCATTACCGGGTTCCTTCCTTGCTGGCGACGACCACGGTGATGTGGCTGGTCCGCTTGCGGATCCGGTAGGCACGGCCCTGGGCACGCGGACGGAACCGCTTCAGGGTCGGGCCCTCGTCGACGTACGCCTCGCTGATGAACAGCGAGGTGGCGTCCGGGTGGTCGTAGTTGTGCGCGGCGTTGGCAATGGCGCTGTCGAGCACCTTGCCGACCGGCACGGAGGCTGCCTGCGGAGCGAATCGCAGAACAGCCTGAGCCTCCGTGGCATCCATGCCACGGATAAGGTCCACCACGCGGCGGGCCTTCATGGGCGTAACGCGGATGTACCGCGCCTGGGCCCTGGCTTCCATGGTTGTCCCTCTCAGTTACTTACGTGTCTGAATGCGATCCGCTACTAGCGGCGCTTCGACTTCCGGTCGTCCTTGACGTGACCCCGGAAGGTGCGCGTCGGCGAGAACTCGCCGAGCTTGTGGCCGACCATCGACTCGGTGACGAACACCGGGATGTGGGTCTTGCCGTTGTGCACCGCGAGCGTGTGGCCGAGCATGGCCGGCACGATCATGGAGCGACGGGACCAGGTCTTGATGACGTTCTTGGTGCCTGCTTCGTTCTGCGTTTCCACCTTCTTGATCAGGTGGTCGTCGACGAAGGGCCCCTTCTTGAGACTGCGCGGCATCTAAACCCGCTCCTAGCGCTTCTTGTTCGTCTTGCGGCGGCGGACGATGTACTTGTTGCTCGCCTTCTTGGGAGCACGAGTACGACCCTCCTTCTGACCCCAGGGGCTAACCGGGTGGCGACCACCGGAGGTCTTGCCCTCACCACCACCGTGGGGGTGGTCAACCGGGTTCATCGCCACACCGCGAACGGTCGGGCGAACGCCCAGCCAGCGCTTACGGCCGGCCTTGCCCCAGTTGATGTTGCTCTGCTCGGCGTTGCCGACCTCGCCGACGGTGGCGCGGCAGCGCACGTCGACCAGGCGGATCTCACCGGAGGGCATGCGGAGGTGGGCCATCGAGCCCTCCTTCGCGAGCAGCTGCACGGAGGCACCGGCGGAGCGGGCGAACTTGGCGCCGCCACCGGGACGGAGCTCGATCGCGTGGATCGTGGTACCGACCGGGATGTTGCGGAGCGCCAGGTTGTTGCCCGGCTTGATGTCGGCCCCGGGACCGTTCTCCACGCGGTCACCCTGCTGCAGGTTGCGCGGGGCGAGGATGTAGCGCTTCTCGCCGTCGGCGTAGTGCAGCAGCGCGATGCGCGCGGTGCGGTTGGGGTCGTACTCGATGTGCGCGACCTTCGCCGGCACGCCGTCCTTGTCGTGACGACGGAAGTCGATCACACGGTAGGCGCGCTTGTGGCCACCACCCTGGTGGCGGACGGTCACACGACCGGAGTTGTTACGGCCACCCTTGCTGTGCAGGGGGCGGACCAACGACTTCTCCGGCGTGGACCGCGTGACCTCGACGAAGTCGGCGACGCTGGAGCCACGACGGCCCGGCGTAGTCGGCTTGTACTTGCGGATTCCCATTTCTCAGTCCTCGTCCGATATCGGACGATCCGGACCGCCCTCAGGCGGTCGGACCGCCGAAGATGTCGATACGGTCGCCCTCAGCGAGGGTCACGATCGCGCGCTTGGTGGACGCGCGCTGGCCGAAGCCCGTGCGGGTCCGCTTGCGCTTGCCCTGGCGGTTGATCGTGTTGACTCCGGTGACCTTGACCTCGAAGACCGTCTCGACGGCCTGCTTGATCTGGGTCTTGTTGCTGCCCGGGGCGACGACGAACGTGTACTTGTTGTCGTCGAGGAGCGCGTAGCTCTTCTCGGACACGACCGGCTTGATCAGGATGTCACGGAGGTCCGTGAACGCCTTGCTGGCCGGCGTGACGACGGTGTTCTTGCCCTCGGCGGCGTGGCGACGCGCCTTCTTGACGCGCGCCTCCTTGGCCTTCTTCGCGGCCTTCGAGGCAATGGCGGGGTGACGGATGGCCATCAGACCTCGCTCCCTTCGGTGTCATTGGCCTTCGGGCCCGACACGAAGGACTCGAACGCGGCCTGGGTGAAGACCACGTCGTCCGAGACGAGAACGTCGTACGTGTTCAGCTGGCCCGGCTCCAGGATGTGGACCTGGGGCAGGTTGCGGGCGGACAGCCACGCGGCCTCGTCGGCGCGCTCGACGACCAGGAGCAGGTTCTTACGCTCCGAGATCTTGCCGAACAGGCTCTTGGCGGCCTTCGTGGACGGGTTGTCGCCCTCGATCACGCCGGAGACGACGTGGATGCGGTTGTTGCGGGCCCGGTCGGTGAGGGCGTGGCGCAGGGCCGCGGCCTTCATCTTCTTCGGGGTCCGCTGCGAGTAGTCACGCGGCACGGGACCGTGCACGACGCCACCACCGGCGAACTGCGGCGCGCGGGTCGAACCCTGACGGGCGCGACCGGTGCCCTTCTGGCGGTAAGGCTTCTTGCCACCACCACGGACTTCACCGCGGGTCTTGGTCTTGTGCGTGCCCTGGCGGGCAGCGGCCAGCTGTGCGACGACGACCTGGTGGAGCAGCGGAACGCTGATCTTCTCTACGTCGAAGATCTCCGCGGGGAGCTCGACGGAACCGGCCTTGTCGCCCGCCGGCGAAAGGATGTCAACAGTGCTCATCGGTTACCTCAGGCCCCCTTGGCCGCAGTGCGGACCAGGACGAGGCCGCCGTTCGGACCGGGAACCGCGCCCTTGATGAGCAGCAGACCCTTCTCCGCGTCAACGGCGTGGACGGTCAGGTTCTGGGTGGTGACCCGCTCGTTGCCCATACGACCCGCCATGCGGAGGCCCTTGAACACACGGCCCGGGGTGGCGCAGCCACCGATGGAACCGGGAGAGCGGTGCTTGCGCTGGGTGCCGTGTCCGGCGCCGAGGCCCTTGAAGTTGTGACGCTTCATGACACCGGCGAAGCCCTTGCCCTTGCTCTTGCCGGTGACGTCGACCTTCACGCCGGCCTCGAAGACCTCGGCCGTGACTTCCTGGCCGAGCGTGTACTCGGAGGCGTCAGCGGTGCGGATCTCGACGAGGTGACGACGGGGGGTGACGTCGGCCTTGGCGAAGTGGCCCTTGAGGGGCTTGTTCACCTTGCGAGGGTCGATCTCGCCGAAGGCGATCTGGACCGACTCGTAGCCGTCGACGTCGTTCGTACGAACCTGGGTCACGACGTTGGGGCCGGCCTTGACGACGGTGACCGGAACAACACGGTTGTTCGCGTCCCACACCTGCGTCATGCCGAGCTTCTCGCCCAGGATGCCCTTGATCTGCTTAGCCATTCTCAGATCACCGGCCCTCAGAGCTTGATCTCGATGTCGACACCGGCCGGGAGGTCGAGTCGCATCAGAGAGTCAACGGTCTTGGGAGTCGGGTCGAGGATGTCGATCAGGCGCTTGTGCGTGCGCATCTCGAAGTGCTCGCGCGAGTCCTTGTACTTGTGCGGCGACTTGATGACGCAGTACACGTTCTTCTCAGTGGGCAGCGGCACCGGGCCCGCGACCGACGCACCAGTGCGGGTCACCGTCTCGACGATCTTCTTCGCCGAGGAGTCGATGACCTCGTGGTCGTAGGCCTTGAGCCGGATGCGGATCTTCTGTCCCGCCATGGCTACTCAGTAGTCCTGTCTCTCTTACGCTCTGGAACCCGGTGTTCCCTTGACCTCCTCCGACCCACGCGGTCGGGCGTGTCGCGCTCCCGCTGACACAGATGCCCCTTGATCGAACATCCCTGCGTGGGAACACGGCCCTTCCGGAACCGCAAGCCGGGAGCTAGGAGGCCCACCGGGTGCCTGGTCGGCGTCGCACTGTCACTTCCCGAAAGATTCCCGTACGTCCGCCCCAGCGCTGCCTTACGGCAGTTAGGGCGACGAGTACTGTGGGACTCGCTTCCGGTCCTCCCGGCGGGAGGCGCGCAGCATCAACACTCGACCGAGCAACTCGGACAGTCTGCCATATGGGGCAGGGGGCTGGCCAATCGAGCCGGAGAGAATACCCCGAGGGTGACGTAGGTCAAACCCGGGCCGCCGGGGCCCGGGACCCGCGGGGTGCGCGGCGGCTGATGTGGGGCGGAGAGACGGGCTGACGGGTCCGCAACCTCAACGGACCCGTCAGTCACACCAGCATCAGTCCACCCGGGGCCGCGTCAGCTCTCCGCTCCTCCCGGACGGGGTCCGGCGAGCTGCCCCGTGAGCGGCTCGGAAGGCTTCTGGGGGGCGAGAAGGTGGAGCGCGTCCCGGAGCAGCGTGCTTGAGGTGTGCTCGGTGTAGGGGAAGTAGACGACCTCCACCCCCACCCTCGCGAATTCGGTCTCGAGCCTCGTCCAGACGTCCGTGCCGAGCCAGTCGTCGCCCTTGAAGATGACGTCGAAACCGACTTCCTTCCAGATCTCCATCTTGTCGTCCACGGTCGCGACAAAGGTCTCGTCCACGTAGCGCACACTGCGGACGATCTGCAGTCGCTCGGCGAGCGGCACGACGGGCGGCCTGCCTTTCAGGCGTACCACGAGATCGTCCGAGCACACGCCGGCGACGAGCCGGTCGCAGTGCCCACGGGCCCGGCGCAGGACATTCAGATGGCCCACGTGGAAGAGGTCGAAGACCCCTGGCGCGTAGCCGAGACGCTCCCTCATCGGCGCCTTTCCGTCGAAGCCTTCGAGGCCTTGGACGACTTCGAAGCCTTCGTAGCCTTGTCGGCGACCGCGGTGACTGTGAGCGCCTGCGACCCGAGCGCCGTGTTCCGGCCGTCGGTGACGGCGATCGTGTACCGATGGCGCGAGCCGGGCGTGACGGTGTCGGTGTACTTCATCGTGGGGCGGTTCCACTCCTGGGACCGGCCCGACCGCGTGGCCACGAGCCGGCCGTCCCGGTAGATGAGGTACTTCAGCTCCGCGTCGTCCCGGTCCCATGCGGCACGCCAGGTGAGCGTGACCCGACCGGCGCTGCGGACCGAGGCCGTGAGCCTGGGCGGGTTCTCCGGAGCCCCCCGGTCGGGGCCGGCCCCGAAGCGCGTCAGGCTCTGCTGCGGACGGTTGTTGACGGTGGTGAACTCTCCGCCCGCCCACAGGATGCCACCGGCCATCGCCATGGCCCGGGGACCGTTCTGCTCGCCGATCCCTTCGTTCGTGTCGGGGAACCAGTGCAGGATGTGGCGGTTGCGGGTCGACTGAGCCAGGAAGTGCTGGCGGTTGTGGTGCTCGGGGAAACCGCCCGGCGTGTCCCTGCAGTTGTGGGCGTGGGATCCGCTGTAGAGAACACCGTTGTGCAGGGCGAGCGCCTGGGTGGCACCCAGGCAGGTGTCACGCCACACCAGCTTGCCGGTGCGGAGGCTGGCGGCGATACGGCCGTCGAAGATGCCCGTCCCAGTGCCCTCGGCCGCCACGTAGAACTTCGTCTTGTCGCGGACCAGCGCCTTCACGACCGATCGGGCCGGCAGCCAGTCCGTGTACTGGGCCACCGTCTTCCCCGTGCGGGGGTGCAGGGCGACCAGCGAGGCTTCCAGGTCTTCGTTGACCAATTGGAAGTCACCGCCGACGATGATCTTGCCGTACTCGGGCGCGGCGCTGATGGCGCGTACCGGAGCCTCGATCTCCGCCTTGAACGGCAGCAGCGCACCTCGGCGGGTGAACGCCGCGATCCGCTCCCTCTCCCGGCCGTTGACGGCCGTGAAGTCGCCTCCCAGGTAGACCGCGCTCTTCGTGACGTCGATGGCCCGCACGGTCGACGAGATCTTCGGGCGGAAGTCCTTGCGCAGCGAGCAGCCTGCCGTGTTGAGCGCGACCGCATTGGCCGCCCTGGCCTGGCCCGCGTTGGCGAACGAGCCGCCGACGTAGAGCATCTTGCCGTCCGCCGTCGCCTTGAGCGCCCGTACGGTGTTTCCGGCGCCGGTGAAGCGGTGGGCGCACGACAGCAGTTTGCCGGTGACGGCGTCGAAGGCCGCGAAGTTCCTGCGCGCGACCTCCCTTTGGCCGGGCTTGGCGCCCGGCGGACGGACCTTGCTGAAGGTCCCGCCGACGTACACGACACCGCGTGCGTACTCGATCGACCAGACGATGCCGTCGGTCTGCCAGGTCGCCAAGGGATCGGCGGTCAGGGTCTTTTCGTCGCTGTCGGCCACCGAGGCCGAAGCGGTGATGAGCGAGGCAGCCGCGAGGAGGGCCGCGACCGAAGCCGCGGTGGCCCCCCGCTTGGTGCTTTTTCTCAGGCGCATGGAACATCCCGGGTTGCAGCAAGGACGGGTGGAGGAAGGGGAGATGGAGCGGCGGTCCCGGTTCCGAGACGGCCTCATGGGGTGCGTTCGCGCAGCACACCGACGAGTTCGCGCACTCCCAAAGGTGTACGAAATCGCCACAAACCTATACCAAATGCGCACAATCCCATGGTGATTGCGACGGCAAGTCCTACGGTCGTGTCACCTGCCAACAGCCTCACGGTGACGACCGGCGGCACGGTGAGACACAGGGCGACTGCAGCCGCCAGGAGGTATCCCCCGTCGATGAAGGCGAAGCCGGGGTGCCGCCGCACCAACACGGCTGCGACGACGTTCTCCACGACGGTCGCCGCCCCCCAGGACAGGGCGGCACCGAGGACACCGAAGCGGGGAATGGCGAGGAACCCCACCGTCAACTGCACCGCGAACGCGACGCCGGTGACCGCCAGATGCCAGGTGCTCTTGCCCGCCATGAGCAGCACCGTCTGGGCGTTTCCCACCCCGACATTGACCGCCGAGGCGAGACAGAGCAGCACCAGCGCACCGGCCCCCTGCTCGAACTCCGGTCCGAACAGCGACAGAACGGTGCCCGGGAAACTCGTGAGCAGGGCCAGTAGTGGCCAGGAGAACAGCACGATCCAGCGCGTCGAGACGCGGTGCAGATGGGAGGCCTCCGCGAGGTCCCCCAGGGCGAGGAGACGGCTGATCTCGGGAGCGACGGCCAGCCGGATGGCCAGCTGGAGCAGCGTTGCCGCGATGACCACGCGGCCGACGGCGGTGTAGATGCCCGCCTCTTCGCTCGTCGCCAGGGAGGACAGCAGGACGACACCCAGCCAGACCGCGCTGATGTCGAAGACGGACGAGACGGCCCGGGGCGCGGCGAACGCCCAGAACCCGCGCCGGGTGGCGGTCTCCTGTACGACGGTCTGCCGTACGGAGACATGTCCCGTACTCCTGCGGCGGCACCTGCGCAGTGCGAGCGCGGCGATGAGGAAACCGGCCAGCGAGGGCACGAGCCAGGCCGCGGCCAGGCTCAGCACGCCCGGGGCCAGCAGCAGGACCGGTACGGCGATCAGTACGCGCAGTACCGGCTTCCCGATCTGTTCGACACCGACGTAGGGGATCACGGTGCCGTGCCCCTGGGTGGCGCCCAGCAGGATCAGGGTGACCGTGGCCAGGGGGAGGAACACGGCGAACAGCCGGACCAGGGTCATCGCGTCGCCCGGAGGGAGACTCGGCAGCAGCGCGGTGGCCGTCCTGGGCGACAGGAACAGCAGTGCGGCGGCCGTGGTGCTCGCCAGGGCTCCTGGCACGACCGCGCTGCGCAGCAGTGTGCCCACCTTGCGGCCGCCGGTGATGGCCAGGTCACCGGGGACGAAGCGCACCAGCCCGGTGTCGGCGCCGAGCTTGCAGGCGTTGCACAGGATGGTGAAGGCCGCGACGCAGGTGAACACCGCGCCCGCTCCGTACGCCCCGAGCCCGCGGGTGACCAGGGTGACCAGGACATAGCCGAAGACCGCGTTGACCGTCGAGCCCAGGAAACCCCACCACCCACCGCGTGCGGTGGCGGCGACCCCGGACCGGACGGTCGATCCGCCGGTGGCCGGAGCCGTCGTACCGGAGGTGCTCACCGGGAGGTGGTGAGCGTGTCGTCCCTCATGGGCGCGGTCGGCTTCGCCGTGGCGTCGTCGGCCGGGGCGGACGGTGTCGTGGACGCGTTCCGCCCCCGCCGGCGGCGCGGCGGGTCGCTGTCCATGACCCGGCCGAGCAAGCCGGACCGGGACCTGTCGTGGAGCACCGCGCCCACGAGGTGACCGCCCAAGCAGCTGACGAGCTCGTGAACACGCTTGAGGTCGTCGCGCCTGATGTCGTGCAGCGCGCCCACCACGAGAACGCCGTCCACGCACGGGGCGAGCACCAGACCGTCGCCGTGTTCCAGCAGGGGCGGACTAAGGAAGAGCGTCGACCCGCCGGAATCGGCATCCGGCACGGCACGCGCCGCCGGGGCCGCCGGCCCGTCGTCGCCGCTGGTGCCGCGACCGTGGGGGCAGAGCGTGAACCGCCCGGCCGTGCCCGCGTCGACGACCACTGCGCCCTCTGGTACGTCATCCGTCTCGGGGGCGCCGGACGACAGCGGTAGTCGTGCCCACAGGCCGGGGGTGTGCACGGCGGCGTCCACCAGTCGGACCTCGTCACCGGACTCGGTGAGGGCGGCCGCGAGGTTCACGGCGACGGCCTCGGCACCTCGTTGCTGCCTCGGCGCCACGATCATGAGCCTGCCCAGGGACGTACGGCCGTCGCCGCCCCGCAGACGCAGGGCCAGGGCGCGGTACGCCTGCGCGCGGCTGCCGTCCGCCAGGCCGACCTCCAGCAGTTCGCCCTCCGCGCCGGGGGCCGGGAGGATGCCCAGCACGGGAGCGTGCAGCGCCTCCTGGACCTCGCCGACCGAACGTGCCCGCGGTTCAAGGGCGGATCGCAGCCAGGCGAGCACGACACCCAGGATGAGACCGCCGAGCAGGCCGGCCCCCATGAGCCAGCCGGGACCGGGGCCCGCGGGCCGCGCGGCCGGCTCGGCTCTGCGGACGATGTCGCCGGCGAAGGGGTCGTAGGTCCTGACGTCCGAGATCTTCTTGCGCAGGATGCCGACCTGCTCCCGCAGCCCCGCGGCGCCGACGACGGGCGGGGCGCCCTTCTTCGTGTCGAGCCGCTTGGTCAGCTCGGCGATCTGCCGCTCCAGTCCGGCGGCCATCCGGGCGGCCATGGCCTCGGAGCGGTCCTGGCGATCGGCGAGGTAGGCCCGGGCGAACGCGTTGGTGACCCGAGCGGCACGCTGCGCGGTGCCCGCCGTGTACTCGAACCGGAGGACCTGGGTGTCCGGGAGGTTCGTCACGCGCAGGTCCGCCGGCAGCGCGTCGGCGCCTGGCTTGTGCCGCAATTCCTTCGCCGCCCGGGCCGCGACGGTCGCGCTGAGCGCGATCTGCCGCTCCGTGCCCATGCTCACCTGGCTGTCCGCGCCCACGCCGATCGTGCTGAACGGGTCGGACCTGGGGCGCACGAGGACCTCAGCGGTGGAGGTGTAACTGCCCGCGCCCAGCAGGACCAGGAGCAGTCCGCCGAGCAGCCCCAGGACCACGCCCAGCACGATGGTCGCGCGGTACCTCAGCAGCAGGCGCACCTGGTCGCGAAGCTCGTCGGGGTCGTCGTACCGATCGTCGAAACCGGCGGGGCTGGTCACGGGTGCCTCCTGTGGCCGGGGATGAGTGCGTGGCCCGCGGTGGCGGGTGGCCGCACCGGGGCCGGGAGCCGGGACGGCCCGGCGGCGCGGGTGAGGAAGAACGGAACGATCAGGAGCAGCGCGAGGGGTGCGATGATCGCCATGAGGCTGCCGCGCAGGAAGATCAACTGGTAGAAGGCGAAGGCGGGGACCAGCAGAACCGCCAGGGTGCTCTGCCGGTCCCGCAACCGTGCCCTGATGTCGTCCACCCGCCGTCCGGCCGCGCCCAGCAGGCAGAAGACCGCGACGACACACAGCGGACCGCCCCACAGGTAACTCTCGATCCACAGCGGCGCGGAGAGGTTGTGGAAGTCGTAGCCCGCGTACTCGGCGAATTCGATACCGGTGGCCTGCGGCTTTCCGGGCCACACGGTGCGAGGGATCACGACCAGGACGACACCGAGCAGGGCCGACGGCGAGAAGCCGTTTTCCTGCACATAGTCGATGCCGGTCTGCATTTGCTGAAATGCGTCGTAATCCATGGAAGTGCTGAACTGCTCGGCGAGTCCCACGACTTGCAGCACTTCCCGTTCGTCGTAACGGAAGTAGTCGCTGTACGGGAAGGCGAACAGCACCACGGCCGTGATGGCCACGGCGATTCCGCGAAAGGCCCGCGGGGTGTTGAACCGGTGCCATGAGAAAAGCAGTACCAGCAGGACGGTTCCGGCCCAGAAACGCGGCCTGCTGATGGGGTTGTTGACGATCACGTTGAGCGCGAGCAGGGCCGGGAGCAGCATCCAACGGACCGCGCGCAGCAATCGGTCGCCGGTGGCCCGGCGGGGCAGGTGGACCAGGGCCACCATGGACCAGAAGGCGGGGACGACGAGACACCAGACGCGCAGCGCGTGCGCGGTGTTCGACTGGGTGTCCGACTGCCACAGAGCCTGTCTGCTGGTGAAGTAGGCCCGCAGGCCGCCTTCCTGCCCGGGGATCAGCACGACCGCGAGCAGCAGCGACAGGCCGCACAGCAGGAGCACGGGAAGCGGCGAGAGCCTGCGGGACAGCAGCGGTTCCAGAACGGCCGACCTGCCGCGCTTGCCTCCGGAGGCCAGGGCCGCCCCCGCGGTGTAGGCGAGGAGACCGAGTTCTGTCAGCAGGGCGGCCGCGAAAGCGGTCGCCTCACCGCTGCGGTGTCCGAGCGGATAGGTGTCGGTGGCGAGCATGGCGAGCGGCGCCAGACCGAGCCATACGTAGGAGAAGAGCCAGAATCCGAACGCGATCAGGCGCACCGACGTATCGGTGAGTACCCGGGCCAGCCCCACTCCGGTATGCACCACGACGACGCACTGCACGGCGAGCGCCATCCCGAATCGCGTGTCGATGGCCTGGAGAATCAGCGCGGGCAGGAAGGCGACGAAAAAGAAGGCCCAGCAGCACACCGCTGCCACGGAACGCTGTTCACCGCCTCGCACCTGCACCCCCGATTGAGCGAGCAAACGGAATGGATCGACACCGGTAGATTTATAGCCCAAAGGCCAGGCCGATCCCCCGCATTTCACAGGGCGTTTCACATGACGTGAATTAATATGAAGTCACAATAGTCACGGGACGGCGCGGCCTGCCGCCCGCAGAATTTCCTCGAATTGCGAAGCACACCCCTCCAGGGCGAACTCCCGCTCGGCCAGCGCCCTGCTCTCCTTGCCCAGCGACTCCGCCCGCGCCGGGTCGTTCAGTACCTCCCGGACCCATGTGGCCGCTTCGGACAGCGAGGCCTCCTCGGGGGCGAACACCGGCGAGCCGGCCCGCCGGAGCAGTTTCGCCGCCAGGTTGTCCGTCGGCATCAGGCCCAGCACGGGGCGTCCGGCACACAGATAGGACAGCGTCTTGGAGGGGACCGAGAACTCTCCCGCGTCCGCCGTCAGCAGCACGACCAGCACATCGCCCGCGCCCAGCACCTCGGGCAGCCGCTCGTAGGGCTGGAAGGGCAACAGGGTCAGGTCGACACCACGGGCGGCGGCGGCCTCCTTGATGACCGGGACGGCCGGTCCGTCGTTGACGACGACGAGGCGGACCCGTTCGCCCTGCTCGCGCAATGTCTCGGCCAGCCGCACCAGCAGGACGGGGTTGTGCTTGAGGCCGATCGTGCCCGAGTACAGCACCGTCCTGACGCCGGTGAGGCCGTGCTCCTGCGACCACGCGTTGGCTCGGGCCACGGGGAGGATCTCGTCCAGCGGCGCCCAGTTGGGAATGACGGTGACCTTGTCCGCGGTGCCCCACTCCCGGTGGACCCGCACGAAGGAGTCGGCGATCACGACGATCGCCGAGGCTCGTCGCGCCGACCACTTCTCGCCCCGCTCGAAGACCCGGGCGGCGACACCCATCAGCCTCGACACCCCGGCGGCGGCGAAGCTCTTCAGTGCGACGGCGGTGATGTCCTGGTGCCACAGCACCCACGGGATACGCAGTGCCTTCAGTGCCGACGCGGCCACGACCAGGGTCGGGATCGGCAGGTTCGCCAGCATCGCCACGTCCGGCTTCTCGCGCCGTACCTGCAGTGCCAGCTCCAGACCCAGCCGCGTTTCCTTGAAGAGGCGTCGGAAGTAGGCACCCTTGTCCAGTACGACGCGGTCGCCGATGGTGACGAAGCGGAGGCCGACGATTGTGTCCTCGGCGAGGTTGCCCTTCCCGGAGACATAGGCCGAGCAGGTCGAGTGGACGACCTCATGGCCGCGGTACGCCAGTTCACGGCTGAGCTGGGCCTGGAAGGGGTGCCCGCTGTAGTCGTGGACGAGGATCCTCATGTACTGCTCTCCCGGCCGGTTCGAGGGATCAGGATCGAGCGCGCTTGACCTGGTCGAAGACCCAGGCGTAGGTCTTCTCGAGCCCGTCTGCCAGCGGGATCGACGGCTCCCAGCCGTACAGTTCGCGGATCAGGCCGTTGTCGGAGTTACGGCCGCGCACGCCCTGCGGCGCGTCCAGCCGGTAGGCGCGCTCGCAGCGGATGCCCGCGATCTCCTCGACGATGTCGACCAGTTGGTTGATGGTGACCAGCTCGGAGGAGCCGAGGTTGACCGGGACGCTGCTGGTGCCGTTCATGAGCATCCGCGTGCCGTGCAGGCAGTCGTCGATGTACATGAAGGAACGGGTCTGCCGGCCGTCACCCCAGATGTCGATCCGGTGCTCACCGGAGATGACCGCCTCGGCGATCTTGCGGCACACTGCCGCCGGGGCCTTCTCGCGACCTCCGTTCCAGGTGCCCGCCGGGCCGTACACATTGTGGTAGCGCGCGACACGGCAGGTGAACCCGTAGTCCTCCTCGAAGTGGCGGCACATGCGCTCCGAGAAGAGCTTCTCCCAGCCGTAGCCGTCCTCGGGCTGCGCCGGGTAGGCGTCCTCCTCCTTGAGGGCGGTGACTTTCGGGTCGTTCTGTTTGCCGGCGGCGTACACGCAGGCGGACGAGGAGTAGAAATAGCGCTCCACGCCGGCCTCGTGCGCGGCCTTCAGCATGTGGGTGCTGGTCAGCACCGACATCATGCAGGCGGCCTTGTGGTTCTCGATGAATCCCATGCCGCCCATGTCGGCGGCCAGCATGTACACCTGACGGGCGTTCCGGACTGCGGCGCGGGCGCTTTCGAGGAGGGACAGATCGGCGACGACGTTCTCGACGCCGGCGTGCACCTGCTGCCACTCGTGAATCGGCTTGATGTCGACACACCGAACGGTCAGGCCCTGGGACAAAAGGTCGGCCGCGAGATGCCCACCGATGAATCCCCCGCCACCCGCGACAACGACATCCACCTGCTTGCTCATGGCAGCTCCTTCTGGAAAGCCGGAATCCGACTGGCAGATTAATCACTGTTTACACCTTTTCATGTGATATGCCGCGCGTTTCCGCATCACAAGGTGCCCGATACCTCCGTCCGAGTTCGCGTCAGGAGAGCTCCCGGAGCCACTTGGCGAAAAACGCCGGAAGCAGCACGACATGGGCCACGAGCAGGGCGACGTACAGCGCCAGGAACAGCCGCTGACTCCCCAGGAACAGGAAAATCAGGCAGAACAGCCCGTAATCCACGGGCAACAGGGCCATGCCACGAACACTGGAAGCCGGTGCCGGCGGTCCGGTGGGCGGTTTCACCCTTCGCCTTCTCAGCTGTTCCGTGAGAATCCCTCCGAAGTACAGCAGGACAGCGGCGAACTGGAAGATGATCGGGAGCAGCAGCGCGGGCTCCGTCAGATCGAAGAAGCGGTAGAAGGAAATCAGCACCGCCGCGTGAATGCCCAGGATTTTCGCGCAGTCCACCACATGGTCCAACCACTCCCCGGAAAGGCTGGACGACCGATGCAGCCTGGCCAGTTGACCGTCAGCGGAATCGAGCGCGAACCCCAGAAGCAGAGCCAGTGAGACGCACTGCCCCAACGCATAGGAAGGCGGGCGGAGAGCAATCGCGAAAACGGCCGCGAAGGTGATCAGCGCGCTGACGGCCGTCACATGGTTGGGCGAGAGCCCGACGCGGTACGCCGCTGCCGCAAGCAGTCTCCCGGCCGGCCGGTTGACGAACCGGGAGTAGAAGGAGACCCCATGGGCGGGTTTCTGCACCTTCGAGAGCTGCTGCAGCGTGCTGGAGAATTCCATTACCTCGACCTCGTGCGTGAACGGGCGGGAGGATCAACCGCGTACCGAGTTCTCGGAGTCGTCCGCGCGCGTGCTAATCCCGAGAGGGGGCGTGACACACACCCCGATAGATCGCCTCCAGCCGATCCGTCACCGCATGAATCGAGAACGCCTCCCGGACGGCGCGATGCCCCGCATCCACGAGGGCGTCCCGCTTTGCGTCGTCGGCCAGCACACGGCACACCGCGTCGGCCAGCTCTTCCGGACTGCCGTCGGTGACCATCGCCGCGCCCCGGCGAGCCAGCTCGTCCGCGATGCCGCTGCTGTCCGTGCACACCACGGGGGTGCCGGCCGAGAGGGCCTCCATCACGGTCATCGGGAACGGCTCGTCGACGCTGGGCAGCACATAGACCGCCGCCCTCGCATACGCCCGTACCGCCTCCGGGTGCCGCAGCGCCCCGCCGTAGGAGACGATGCCCTGCAGCCCATGGGCGGCGATCAGCCGGCGCACCGTGGGCAGCATCCCCTCGTCCGCCCCGTGGATCGTGAACCGGGCGTCGGGCATCCGCCGGTGCACCAGCGCGGCCATCTCGACGAAGGCCTCCGGGCGTTTGCGCGGGTGCAGTCTGGCGAGGAAGAGCACCTCGCGGTGGCGCCGCGGGGACTCCGCCCCTCCCCCGGTCTCGGGTCGCACCCCGTTGGGCAGGGTCATCAGCGGCGGACCGTCGGCACCGATGACCTCGGCCACGGCCCGGCGCTCGTGCTCGGTGAGAACCAGACAGCCATGCGCCCGCCGCAGCAGCGGCACGTACACACGGTCGAAGAGCCTGGCGACGGCCGCGTGCCGGGGCTGCACCATGCCATGCGTCTGCGCGAAGAACTTCTTGCGGCGCAGCGCGGCGACGGCGAGCGCCGCGAGGGAGACGAGGTCGCGCCCCGCGTGCACATGGACCACGTCGGCCCTGCCCATCGACACCCACAGGTCCCTGACCAGCAGCGGATGCATGAGCCCGGTGAAACGCCCCGGGAGCAGCGAGCGAGCCGGACGCGTCCGCAGCGGCACCGAGCCCAGGCGTTTGGGCGCCGCGGACCTGCCTCGCCAGAGCGACACCAACGTGACCTCATGCCCTCGAGCGGCGCACTCCTCAAGATGCCCGGCGGCCACGCTTGTCGGACCGCCGTACGCTCCGTCGTCGCTCACGAGCGTCACCACGTGGACAACCCTCATGCCGCTGTCCCACGGGTGATGACCTCACCGGCAGCGACGTCCCGGTGGGCGACCGCCGAGGCACCGACCACCGCACTGCGGCCGACGGTCACGCCGCGCAGTACGACGGCCCGGGCCGCGACCCACGACCCGGGCTCCAGACGGATGGGCCCGTTGTCGAACTCCATGGTGGGACTGCGGTGTTGATGACTTCCGGTGCACAGGAACGCGTCCTGTGAGACACACACATCGCTGCCGATGGTGATCGGCTGCAGGTTCAGCAGCCAGGCACCCTCACCGATCCACACGTCGTCGCCGACGGACAGCCGCCAGGGCCAGTGCACCCGGACACCGTGCCGGATCAACACCCGCCGCCCGATCCGCGCACCGAACGCCCGAAGCACCGCAGGCCGCCAGCGGGCCGGGAACCACCACTTGCGGAACACGAGATGCATGACGGCGAACCACGCAGCCTGGACCAGCCAGGGCCGCCCCTTGTCGTAGCCCGCCCCTGTGAAACCCCGCAGGGAACGCTCGACTACGGCCCTGTGATGGGCCTGGCCAGCACGGGCGGCCCCACCAGGCGGCGCAGCGGTCTCTGACATGGCGGCGCCCTTCCCGAAATGCGAAGAATCTGTATTTACGTGTATTTACTATGACCGCATCGCAAGCACCAGCACATACAGGCGTGTTGCCCACGCCCTCGACTGCCCGGCGCATCCGCCGGGACCGGCACTCGCCCTTTCCGGTGCCCTGGGCCTCGGACGGCCCACGAAAAGGAACCCTCGGGGACTGACGCCGATCCGATTGTGCAATTAATCAGACTGCCCACAAAGGGTGCAATCAGGCAGATCCAGAGCAAAAGGAGCACACATCGTGCGAGTAACCAGTCGAGCGGCCACGCGGCCGGCACGAGCGAGATGGGGAGCGCGCTGCGTCGGCCTCGGCCTGACCACGGCCCTGGCGGTCACCCTCGGGGCCGGCCCCGCGTCGGCACAGCCGGGGCCCCAGCTGCAGGCCGAGGTGGCGCCCACAGAACTGGCCGGGAATCCGGACTGTGTGGACATCCAGCCGCCCCTGACCGGCTTCACCGAGCAGGACACGGACAACGCGCCTGTGGACGGTGAGACGCTCAACTTCACGTTCAACGGGTCCAACGGCTCGATCCTCCTCTCCGTCACGGACAACAGCGAGGGGGAGCCGGACCTGCTCGACTTCGACATCTCCGGCCCGTTCGCCGCTGCCGCGGTCATCGTCAAGGGCGGCCCCAACGCCAACGTCTACGACTACCGGACCACGATGGCCGGCCAGATCGAGGCCGACGAGACGCTCCACTCGCCGCTCAACACGTCATCGGCGCCTCCCAACGACTTCTACGCCATCAGCCACGTGGCGTTCTGCATCGTCCCGGACGGCGACAACACCTGACGCCCTAGAGGCACACAGCAAAGAGGCCCGTACGACCAAAGTCGTACGGGCCCCTTCAGGAGCTCGCGCTGGAGCTACCAGGTCAAACCAACAAGACTACTTGTTGATCTTGGTGACCTGGCCGGCGCCGACCGTCCGGCCACCCTCACGGATGGCGAACTTCAGGCCCTCTTCCATGGCGACGGGCTGGATGAGCTCCACCTTCATCTCGGTGTTGTCACCCGGCATGACCATCTCGGTGCCCTCGGGGAGGGTCACAACGCCGGTCACGTCCGTCGTACGGAAGTAGAACTGCGGACGGTAGTTGTTGAAGAACGGCGTGTGGCGGCCACCCTCGTCCTTGGACAGGATGTAGGCCTGGGCCTCGAACTCGGTGTGCGGCGTGACCGAACCGGGCTTGATGATGACCTGGCCGCGCTCGACGTCCTCGCGCTTGATGCCGCGGAGCAGCAGACCGACGTTCTCACCGGCCTGGCCCTCATCGAGCAGCTTGCGGAACATCTCGATGCCGGTGACCGTGGTGGTGGTCTTCTCCTGCTTGATGCCCACGATGTCAACGGTCTCGTTGACCTTCAGGACACCACGCTCGATACGGCCGGTGACGACCGTACCGCGACCGGTGATCGTGAAGACGTCCTCGATCGGCATCAGGAACGGCTTGTCGACGTCGCGCTCGGGCTGCGGGATGTTCTCGTCCACGGCCTTCATGAGCTCGAGGACGGTGTTGCCCCACTCCTTGTCGCCCTCAAGGGCCTTGAGCGCCGAGACCTTGACGACCGGCAGGTCGTCGCCCGGGAACTCGTACTCGGAGAGCAGCTCACGAACCTCGAGCTCGACGAGCTCCAGGATCTCCTCGTCGTCCACCATGTCGGCCTTGTTCAGGGCGACGACGATGTACGGAACGCCGACCTGGCGGGCCAGGAGCACGTGCTCCTTGGTCTGCGGCATCGGGCCGTCGGTGGCGGCGACCACGAGGATGGCGCCGTCCATCTGGGCAGCACCGGTGATCATGTTCTTGATGTAGTCCGCGTGACCGGGGCAGTCGACGTGGGCGTAGTGACGCGTCTCGGTCTGGTACTCGACGTGCGCGATGGAGATGGTGATACCGCGCTGGCGCTCCTCGGGAGCCTTGTCGATCTGGTCGAAGGCCGAGGCCTCGTTCAGGTCCGGGTACGCGTCGTGCAGCACCTTGGTAATGGCGGCCGTAAGGGTCGTCTTACCGTGGTCGATGTGACCGATGGTGCCGATGTTGACGTGGGGCTTAGTCCGCTCGAACTTCGCCTTCGCCACGGGGTCCTCCTGTGGAGTGGTTCTGAACGCCTTGCTTCATCGGCGCCAGGTGATCTTTGCTGGAAAGCCCGGGCCCAGGGGCAAACATCCGTGTTTGCGGGTGTTTGCCCCTCAAGGCTCCGGAGTCAAGCCTAAAGCGTGTGAACGCGGTGCGTTACTCGCCCTTGGCCTTCGCGATGATCTCCTCGGCGACGTTCCGCGGAACCTCGGCGTAGGAGTCGAACTGCATGGAGTAGCTGGCACGGCCGGACGTCTTGCTGCGCAGGTCGCCGACGTAACCGAACATCTCCGAGAGGGGCACGAGGCCCTTCACGACGCGAGCACCCGCCCGCTCCTCCATGGCCTGGATCTGGCCACGGCGGGAGTTGATGTCGCCGATGACCTCGCCCATGTAGTCCTCGGGCGTGGTGACCTCGACGGCCATCATCGGCTCAAGGAGCACGGGGCTGGCCTTGCGCGCGGCCTCCTTGAAGGCCTGCGAACCGGCGATCTTGAAGGCGAGCTCCGAGGAGTCGACCTCGTGGTAGCCACCGTCGATGAGGGTGACGCGCACGCCGGTCATCTCGTAACCGGCGAGGATGCCGAACTGCATGGCCTCCTGCGCACCGGCGTCGACCGAAGGGATGTACTCCTTCGGGATACGACCACCGGTCACCTTGTTCACGAACTCGTACGAGGCGTCGCCGCCCTCGATCGGCTCGATCGCGATCTGCACCTTGGCGAACTGGCCGGTACCACCAGTCTGCTTCTTGTGCGTGTAGTCGACGCGCTCGACGGCCTTGCGGATCGTCTCGCGGTAGGCGACCTGCGGCTTGCCGACGTTGGCCTCGACCTTGAACTCACGGCGCATACGGTCGACCAGCACCTCGAGGTGCAGCTCGCCCATACCACCGATGATGGTCTGGCCGGTCTCCTCGTCCGAGTGGACCTGGAAGGACGGGTCCTCCTCGGCCAGGCGCTGGATCGCGACGCCCAGCTTCTCCTGGTCGCCCTTCGACTTGGGCTCGATGGCGACCTGGATGACCGGCGCCGGGAAGTCCATGGACTCCAGGATGACCGGGTTCTTGTCGTCGGACAGCGTCTCACCGGTGGTGGTCTGCTTCAGGCCCATGACGGCGATGATGTCGCCGGCGCCCACCGAGTCGATCTCCTCACGCTTGTTCGCGTGCATGCGGTAGATCTTGCCGATGCGCTCCTTCTTGCCCTTGACGGAGTTCAGCACGGCGGTGCCGGACTCCAGGCGGCCCGAGTAAACCCGGACGAAGGTGAGCTTGCCGAGGTGCGGGTCGCTCATGATCTTGAACGCCAGCGCGGACAGCGGCTCGTCGTCGGACGGCTTGCGCTTGACGACCAGCTCGGGGTCCTTCACGTCGTGGCCCTCGATGGCCTCGACGTCGAGCGGGGTCGGCAGGTAGCGCACGACCGCGTCGAGCAGGGGCTGGACGCCCTTGTTCTTGAACGCGGTGCCACAGAACACCGGGGTGACCGTGGTGTCGCTGGACTTGCCGGACGCGATGGTGATGCGACGGATCGCGGCGTACAGCTGCTCCTCGGTGGGCTCCTGGCCCTCCAGGTACAGCTCCATGATCTCTTCGTCGTTCTCGGCGACGCCCTCGATCAGCTTGCCGCGGTACTCCTCGGCAGCCTCGGTGTGCGTGGCCGGGATGTCGACGACGTCGTACATCTCGCCCTTGGCGGCCTCGGCGGACCACACGAGCGCCTTCATGCGGACCAGGTCCACAACGCCCTTGAAGTCGGCCTCGGCGCCGATCGGAAGCTGCATGACGAGCGGCTGGGCGCCCAGGCGGTCCGAGATCATGTCCACGCAGCGGTGGAACTCGGCGCCGGTACGGTCCAGCTTGTTGACGAAGCAGATACGCGGCACGCCGTAACGGTCGGCCTGACGCCACACCGTCTCGGACTGCGGCTCGACACCGGCGACACCGTCGAACACCGTCACGGCACCGTCGAGCACACGCAGGGAGCGCTCCACCTCAACGGTGAAGTCGACGTGCCCCGGGGTGTCGATGATGTTGATGGTGTAGTCGTTGTCCTCGAGCGGCCAGTGACAGGTGGTCGCAGCAGACGTGATCGTGATGCCACGCTCCTGCTCCTGCTCCATCCAGTCCATGGTGGCAGCGCCGTCGTGGACCTCACCGATCTTGTAAGACACACCGGTGTAGAACAGGATCCGCTCGGTGGTGGTCGTCTTGCCCGCGTCGATGTGGGCCATGATCCCGATATTGCGGACCTTGGCCAGGTCAAGTGAAGTGGTAGCCATAAGGCTTCAGTCTTCTCTCGGTCTCGATGTGGGTAGCGACTACCAGCGGTAGTGCGCGAAGGCCTTGTTGGACTCGGCCATCTTGTGCGTGTCCTCGCGCTTCTTGACGGCCGCACCGAGGCCGTTCGAAGCGTCGAGAAGCTCGTTGAGCAGACGCTCGGTCATGGTCTTCTCGCGACGGGCGCGGGAGTAGCCGACGAGCCAGCGCAGCGCGAGCGTGTTGGCACGACCGGGCTTGACCTCGATCGGAACCTGGTACGTCGCACCACCGACACGGCGGGACTTGACCTCGAGGGTCGGCTTGATGTTCTCCAGCGCGCGCTTCAGCGTGATGATCGGGTCGTTGCCCGTCTTCTCACGCAGACCCTCCATGGCGCCGTAGACGATGCGCTCGGCGGTGGAGCGCTTGCCGTTCAGCAGCACCTTGTTGATGAGCGACGTCACCAGAGGAGAACCGTAGACCGGGTCGATGATGACCGGGCGCTTCGGGGCGGGGCCCTTACGAGGCATTTCTACTTCTCCTTCTTGGCGCCGTAGCGGGAACGGGCCTGCTTGCGGTTCTTGACACCCTGGGTGTCGAGGGAGCCACGGATGATCTTGTAGCGAACACCCGGCAGGTCCTTCACACGGCCGCCGCGCACGAGCACGATGGAGTGCTCCTGCAGGTTGTGTCCCTCACCCGGAATGTAAGCGGTGACCTCGATCCCGCTGGTCAGACGCACACGCGCGACCTTACGCAGGGCCGAGTTCGGCTTCTTCGGGGTGGTCGTGAACACACGCGTGCAGACGCCACGACGCTGAGGGGAACCCTCAAGTGCGGGCGTCTTGTTCTTCTCGACCTTGTCCTGCCGGCCCTTACGGACCAGCTGCTGGATCGTAGGCACTACTTCTCCGGTTTCTGTGTGCCGAATGGTGAAGCTAACCTGGAACGTCGCCGACCCACGCGGTCGGGTGTGTCGAATCCGGCGGACTCCCGCCGCAAGGCGAAAACAGCACAGATTACGGTGGCCGCTCACAGCTCGCGATGCGGTTGAAGGCACGCACGAGAGCCAGGGCACACCCCAGGCACAAGGTCTGAGCGTACCTACCTCATTCGCTGCGGTCAAAACAAATGGGCCTCGCCCGCATCGCCATACGGTCGATGTCAAGACCGTACGCCGTGTTTGATCTTCGAATCGGCGATCCTGGCATGTCAGCGCCACATCGCACGAGCGACGAAACGACCGCCCACCGCCCCGTCATGCGGACAGGGCGGCAGCGACGATCATCAGCGTCAGCATGGCCGCCCAGGCCGCGGTCGACAGCCACCCCAGCACGAGGCCGGTGAGGGCGAGGGCGTCCCCGCCCTCGCCGGTTCGGCGGATCTCGGCACGCGCGGCGTGCCCCAGGGCGACGGCCGGAATGCCGGTCAGGCCGAGGCTCACGAGGCACAGCACCCCGCAGACCGCCGAACCGACGGCCTTGCCGTTCGTCTGCGGCCGCGGCGTCGCCAGGAACGTCGGTGGTACGGGCATCACGGGCGCCGGATGCGGCATGGGGCCCTGGGGCAGGTCGGCGACGAGCAGGGCCAGCTCCCCCACCGTACGGGCCGTGTAGGCCCGCGAGACCCGCTGCTCGAACTCGGGCTGCTCCAGCCGCCCCTCGCCGTAGCCGGCTCTGAGCACGTCCACGGCGCGCTCACGGTCGGCGTGCGAGGCGAGCATCGACGGCGCGCTCGGGCCCGTCCACGGCTGCGGGGCGCCGGCGCCGGACCACGGCTGCGGCGCGCTGCTGCCCTTCCATGGCTGCCACGGCTGCCCCGGCTGCCACGACGGATGCGTCATGGAGCACCTCCCCCGTTGTGGTCGGAGTCCCTCCATGATGCGCCGAACCGGCTTCGAGGGCATCGGGGTCTGCCCGGAGAAAACCCGGAGACGCCCGCGACGACCCGGAAACAAGCCACGCACGCCGAAGGGCGGCCACCCCGAAAGGTGACCGCCCTCGACTGTGCCTGACTCAGGCTGCCCGCTTACTGGTTGTACGGACCGTAGTCGTAGTCCTCCAGCGGAACGGCCTGGCCGGAGCCGGTGCCGAACGGCGAGTAGTCGATGTCGTCGTAGCCGACGGCCGAGTACATCGCGGCCTTGGCCTCCTCGGTCGGCTCGACCCGGATGTTGCGGTAGCGGGACAGACCCGTACCGGCCGGGATGAGCTTACCGATGATGACGTTCTCCTTGAGGCCGATGAGGCTGTCGGACTTGGCGTTGATCGCCGCGTCCGTCAGAACTCGGGTCGTCTCCTGGAAGGAGGCGGCCGACAGCCAGGATTCCGTCGCCAGCGAGGCCTTGGTGATACCCATCAGCTGCGGACGACCGGAGGCCGGGTGACCGCCCTCCTGGACCACACGACGGTTCTCGGTCTCGAACTTCGAGCGCTCGACCAGCTCGCCGGGCAGCAGCTCGGCGTCGCCCGACTCGATGATCGTCACGCGGCGCAGCATCTGCCGGATGATGATCTCGATGTGCTTGTCGTGGATCGACACACCCTGCGAGTTGTAGACCTTCTGGACCTCGCCGACCAGGTGGACCTGGACGGCACGCTGACCCAGGATGCGCAGCACGTCGTGCGGGTTGGTGGCACCCACGGTGAGCTTCTGGCCCACCTCGACGTGCTCGCCCTCGCTGACCAGGAGTCGGGCACGCTTCGAGATCGGGAACGCCGTCTCGTCGCTGCCGTCGTCCGGGGTGACGACGAGCTTCTTGGTCTTCTCGGTCTCCTCGATCCGGACGCGGCCGGTGGCCTCGGAGATCGGCGCGACACCCTTCGGGGTACGGGCCTCGAAGAGCTCGACGACACGCGGCAGACCCTGGGTGATGTCGTCACCGGCCACACCACCGGTGTGGAAGGTACGCATCGTCAGCTGGGTACCGGGCTCACCGATGGACTGGGCGGCGATGATGCCGACCGCCTCACCGATGTCGACCAGCTTGCCGGTGGCGAGCGAGCGGCCGTAGCACATGGCGCAGGTGCCGACGGCGGACTCACAGGTCAGGACCGAGCGGGTCTTGACCTCCTCGATGCCGGCCTTGACCAGCTGGTCGATGAGGACGTCACCGAGGTCGACGCCCGCCGGGGCGAGCACCTTGCCGTCGACGACGATGTCCTCGGCGAGGCAGCGCGCGTACACGCTGGTCTCGGCGTTGTCCGCCTTGCGCAGCACGCCGTCCGCGCCGCGCTCCGCGATGGCCAGCTTGAGGCCGCGCTCGGTACCGCAGTCCTCCTCGCGAATGATGACGTCCTGGGAGACGTCGACCAGACGACGGGTGAGGTAACCCGAGTCGGCGGTACGAAGGGCGGTGTCCGCCAGACCCTTACGGGCACCGTGCGTGGAGATGAAGTACTCCAGCACGGACAGACCCTCACGGAACGAGGCCTTGATCGGACGCGGGATCGTCTCGTTCTTCGCGTTCGACACCAGACCACGCATACCGGCAATCTGACGCATCTGCATCATGTTGCCTCGTGCACCCGAGTTCACCATCATGAAGATCGGGTTGGTCTTCGGGAAGTTCTCGTTCATGGCCTCGGCAACCTCGTTGGTCGCCTTGGTCCAGATCGCGATGAGCTCCTGCGTGCGCTCGTCCTTGGTGATCAGACCGCGCTCGTACTGCTTCTGGACCTTCTCGTCCTGCGCCTCGTAGCCCTTGACGATCTCCTTCTTCGCCTCGGGAACGACGACGTCGGAGATGGCGACGGTGACGCCGGAACGGGTGGCCCAGTAGAAGCCGGACGCCTTCAGGTTGTCGAGCGTCGCCGCCACGATGACCTTCGGGTAGCGCTCGGCGAGGTCGTTGACGATCTCGGAGAGCTGCTTCTTGCCGACCTCGTAGTCGACGAACGGGTAGTCCTCGGGCAGCAGTTCGTTGAAGAGCGCACGGCCGAGCGTGGTCTTCAGACGGAAGCTGTCACCCTGCTGCCACTCCGGCTCGCCCTCTTCCTGGGCGGGCGGCGTCCAGCCACGCGGCGGGATGGTGCCCACCGGGAAGCGGATGTCGATCTTCGACTGGAGCGAGAGCTCGCCGGCGTCGAAGGCCATGATCGCCTCGGCCACGGACGAGAAGCCGCGGTCCGCGCCCTTCACGTTCCGCATCTCGCTGTCGGTGGTGAGGAAGAACAGACCGAGGACCATGTCCTGGGTCGGCATCGTCACCGGACGGCCGTCGGCGGGCTTGAGGATGTTGTTCGAGGACAGCATCAGGATGCGGGCCTCGGCCTGCGCCTCCGCGGACAGCGGCAGGTGCACGGCCATCTGGTCACCGTCGAAGTCCGCGTTGAACGCGGTGCAGACGAGCGGGTGGATCTGGATGGCCTTGCCCTCGACCAGCTGCGGCTCGAAGGCCTGGATGCCGAGGCGGTGCAGGGTGGGAGCACGGTTCAGCAGAACCGGGTGCTCGGCGATGACCTCTTCGAGGACGTCGTACACGACCGTGCGGCCGCGCTCCACCATGCGCTTGGCGCTCTTGATGTTCTGCGCGTGGTTCAGGTCGACCAGGCGCTTCATCACGAACGGCTTGAAGAGCTCCAGCGCCATCGCCTTGGGCAGACCGCACTGGTGCAGCTTCAGCTGCGGACCGACGACGATCACGGAACGCGCGGAGTAGTCCACACGCTTGCCGAGCAGGTTCTGACGGAATCGACCCTGCTTACCCTTCAGCATGTCGCTGAGGGACTTCAGCGGACGGTTACCGGGACCGGTGACCGGGCGACCACGACGACCGTTGTCGAACAGCGCGTCGACGGCCTCCTGGAGCATGCGCTTCTCGTTGTTCACGATGATCTCGGGCGCACCGAGGTCGAGAAGGCGCTTCAGTCGGTTGTTCCGGTTGATCACACGGCGGTACAGGTCGTTCAGGTCGGAGGTCGCGAAGCGGCCACCGTCCAGCTGCACCATCGGGCGAAGGTCCGGCGGGATGACCGGCACGCAGTCGAGCACCATGCCCTTGGGGCTGTTGCTGGTCTGCAGGAACGCGGAGACGACCTTCAGGCGCTTGAGCGCACGGGTCTTCTTCTGGCCCTTGCCGGTACGGATGATCTCGCGGAGCTTCTCGGCTTCCTCGTCGAGGTCGAAGGACTCCAGGCGCTTCTGCAGCGCCGCGGCACCCATCGAGCCGTCGAAGTACGTGCCGAAGCGGTCACGCAGCTCGCGGTAGAGCAGCTCGTCGCCCTCGAGGTCCTGGACCTTGAGGTTCTTGAACCGGGTCCACACCTCGTCGAGACGGTCGATCTCGCGCTGCGCACGGTCACGCAGCTGCTTCATCTCGCGCTCGGCACCCTCGCGCACCTTGCGGCGCACGTCGGCCTTGGCGCCCTCGGCCTCCAGCTCGGCCAGGTCGGTCTCGAGCTTCTTGGCGCGGGCCTCCAGGTCGGCGTCGCGACGGTTCTCGACCTGCTGACGCTCCACGGAGACGTGCGCCTCCAGGGAGGGCAGGTCACGCGTGCGGCGCTCCTCGTCGACGTACGTGATCATGTACGCCGCGAAGTAGATGACCTTCTCGAGGTCCTTGGGAGCCAGGTCGAGCAGGTAGCCCAGCCGGCTCGGGACACCCTTGAAGTACCAGATGTGCGTAACAGGCGCGGCCAGCTCGATGTGGCCCATCCGCTCACGACGCACCTTGGCGCGAGTCACCTCGACGCCGCAGCGCTCACAGATGATGCCCTTGAAGCGGACACGCTTGTACTTGCCGCAGTAGCACTCCCAGTCCCGGGTCGGACCGAAGATCTTCTCGCAGAAGAGTCCGTCCTTTTCGGGCTTGAGGGTGCGGTAGTTGATGGTCTCGGGCTTCTTGACCTCGCCGTGGCTCCACTGACGGATGTCGTCAGCGGTGGCCAGACCGATCCGGAGCTCATCGAAGAAGTTGACGTCGAGCACTATGCGTCAATCCCTCTCAGGGTTGTAAGTCTTGGGGTCTGAAACGGGGGCCTGGGGGTCGGCGGGGCCCTGTGGGTAAGGGCCCCGCCGGACTCCCGTCAGACCTCTTCGACGCTGCTCGGCTCGCGCCGGGACAGGTCGATGCCGAGCTCCTCCGCAGCGCGGAAGACGTCCTCGTCGGTGTCACGCATCTCGATGGACATACCGTCGCTGGACAGCACCTCCACGTTCAGGCAGAGCGACTGCATCTCCTTGATGAGCACCTTGAAGGACTCGGGGATGCCGGGCTCGGGGATGTTCTCGCCCTTGACGATGGCCTCGTAGACCTTCACGCGGCCGGTGACGTCGTCGGACTTGATGGTCAGCAGCTCCTGGAGGGCGTACGCGGCGCCGTATGCCTCCAGCGCCCACACCTCCATCTCACCGAAGCGCTGGCCACCGAACTGGGCCTTACCACCCAGCGGCTGCTGGGTGATCATGCTGTACGGGCCGGTCGAACGGGCGTGGAGCTTGTCGTCGACCAGGTGGTGCAGCTTCAGGATGTACATGTAGCCGACCGAGATCGGGTCCGGGAACGGCTCACCGCTACGGCCGTCGAACAGCCGCGCCTTACCGGTCGGGAGCACCATGCGCTCGCCGTCGCGGTTCGGGATGGTGTGCTGCAGCAGACCGGCGAGCTCGTCCTCGCGCGCACCGTCGAAGACGGGGGTCGCGACGTTCGTGCCCGGCTGGACCGCGTCGGCGCCGATCACCTGGAGGCGCTGTGCCCACTCCTCCGCGAGGCCGGAGACGTCCCAGCCGCGGCTGGCGAGCCAGCCGAGGTGAATCTCCAGGACCTGCCCCGGGTTCATTCGGGACGGCACACCCAGCGGGTTGAGGATGATGTCGACCGGGGTCCCGTCCTCGAGGAACGGCATGTCCTCGATGGGCAGGATCTTGGAGATGACACCCTTGTTGCCGTGTCGGCCGGCGAGCTTGTCACCGTCGGTGATCTTGCGCTTCTGCGCCACGTACACGCGCACCAGCTGGTTCACACCGGGGGGAAGCTCGTCGCCCTCCTCGCGGTCGAAGACGCGGACGCCGATGACCTTGCCGGTCTCGCCGTGCGGCACCTTCAGCGAGGTGTCACGCACCTCACGGGCCTTCTCACCGAAGATCGCGCGCAGCAGGCGCTCCTCCGGCGTCAGCTCGGTCTCACCCTTGGGCGTGACCTTGCCGACGAGGATGTCACCGGCGATGACCTCGGCGCCGATACGGATGATGCCGCGCTCGTCGAGGTCGGCGAGGACCTCCTCGGAGACGTTCGGGATGTCCCGGGTGATCTCCTCGGGGCCGAGCTTGGTGTCACGGGCGTCGACCTCGTGCTCCTCGATGTGGATCGAGGAGAGGACGTCGTCCTGCACGAGGCGCTGCGACAGGATGATCGCGTCCTCGTAGTTGTGACCCTCCCACGGCATGAACGCCACGAGCAGGTTCTTGCCCAGCGCCATCTCGCCGTTCTGGGTGGCGGGACCGTCGGCGAGCACCTGGCCCGTGATGATCCGGTCGCCCTCGTTGACGATGACCTTCTGGTTGACCGAGGTGCCCTGGTTGGACCGGGAGAACTTGGCCAGGCGGTACGTGATGTACGTGCCGTCGTCGTTGGCGGTGGTGATGTAGTCCGCGGAGACCTCCTGGACCACACCGTCCTTCTCGGCCTTGACCACGTCGCCGGCGTCGACCGCGGAGCGGTACTCCATGCCGGTGCCGACGAGCGGGGACTCGGACTTAATCAGCGGCACGGCCTGACGCATCATGTTCGCGCCCATGAGGGCACGGTTGGCGTCGTCGTGCTCGAGGAACGGGATCATGGCGGTCGCGACCGACACCATCTGGCGCGGCGAGACGTCCATGTAGTCCACGTCGTCACCGGCGACGTAGTCGACCTCACCGCCACGGCGACGGACGAGGACGCGGTTCTCGGCGAACCGCATGTCGTCCGAGAGCGTGGCGTTGGCCTGCGCGATGACGAAGCGGTCCTCTTCGTCGGCCGTCAGGTAGTCGACCTCGTCGGTGACGACACCGTCGGTGACCCGGCGGTACGGCGTCTCGACGAAACCGAACGCGTTGACGCGGCCGTACGAGGCGAGCGAACCGATCAGACCGATGTTCGGGCCTTCGGGAGTCTCGATCGGGCACATACGGCCGTAGTGAGACGGGTGCACGTCACGGACCTCGAAGCCGGCCCGCTCACGGGAGAGACCACCCGGGCCAAGAGCCGACAGACGGCGCTTGTGGGTGAGACCCGACAGCGGGTTGTTCTGGTCCATGAACTGCGACAGCTGGCTGGTGCCGAAGAACTCCTTGATGGAGGCGACGACCGGCCGGATGTTGATCAGGGTCTGCGGCGTGATCGCCTCGACGTCCTGGGTCGTCATGCGCTCGCGGACGACTCGCTCCATACGCGCCAGACCCGTGCGGACCTGGTTCTGGATGAGCTCGCCGACGCTGCGCAGACGACGGTTGCCGAAGTGGTCGATGTCGTCGGTCTCGACGACGATCGTGCCGCCGCTGTCCCCGGTGGTCTCGGTCTCGCCGGCGTGCAGCTTCACCAGGTACTTGATCGTCGAGATGATGTCCTCGACGGTCAGGATGCCCGCGTCCAGCGGAGCGTCCGCACCCAGCTTCTTGTTGACCTTGTAGCGGCCGACCTTGGCGAGGTCGTAGCGCTTCGGGTTGAAGTACAGGTTCTCCAGAAGCGTCTGCGCGGCCTCACGCGTGGGGGGCTCGCCCGGACGCAGCTTGCGGTAGATGTCGAGCAGCGCGTCGTCCTGGCCCTGGGTGTGGTCCTTCTCCAGAGTGGCGCGCATGGACTCGTACTCGCCGAACTCCTCGAGGATCTGCTCGGTCGTCCAACCGAGAGCCTTGAGCAGAACGGTCACGGACTGCTTGCGCTTGCGGTCGATGCGCACACCGACCATGTCGCGCTTGTCGATCTCCATCTCCAGCCAGGCACCCCGGGACGGGATGATCTTGGCGGAGAAGATGTCCTTGTCGGACGTCTTGTCGATGGAGGAGTCGAAGTAGACACCCGGCGAACGGACCAGCTGGGACACCACGACACGCTCGGTGCCGTTGATGACGAAGGTGCCCTTGTTCGTCATGAGCGGGAAGTCACCCATGAAGACGGTCTGGGACTTGATCTCGCCGGTCTCGTTGTTCGTGAACTCGGCCGTGACGAAGAGCGGAGCCGCGTACGTGAAGTCGCGCTCCTTGCACTCGTCGATGCTGTTCTTCGGCGGCTCGAAACGGTGGTCGCGGAACGTCAGCGACATCGACCCGGAGAAGTCCTCAATCGGGGAGATCTCCTCGAAGATCTCCTCCAGACCGGACTTGGTGGGGACGTCCTGACCGGACTCCAGAGCCGCCTCGACCCGACTCTGCCAGGCGGTGTTGCCGAGCAGCCAGTCGAAGCTCTCGGTCTGCAGCGCGAGCAGGTTGGGAACCTCGAGGGGCTCCTTGATCTTTGCAAAGGAGATGCGCAGCGGGGCGGTGCTTGCGCCGTTGTTCGTATTCGCGGTCGAGGCAGTGCGCGAGGCGGCCAAGAGGGGGTCCTTCCGAGGGCTCGGACTCACTACGCGCGTACCGGCCCCTCACAGGGACACAGAGACAGGCGTTTCCTTCTCCGACCAAAGAATGGCCAGGTCAGGGAGGTCCGGTCATCGGTGCTCAAGCGAGGGCATGCCCCTGGTGACGGGCAGGGGACAGCTAACAGGCAGCGCAAAGGGTCAGTGTAGCCACTTGGCACACTGATGTCCAGTGCGGGTTTTTCGCGACCCTCGTTGTTCTCAACGCCCTCGTTCTCAACGCCCTCGGCATGCTCGCCCTCAATGCACGTTGATACTGCCCTCTTCGCCGCCGATCCATGCCTCGGATTCGGATCCTTGTGACGACGCGTCCTGAGAATTGCGCGCTGCGTGCGGTTCGTCAAGGCCCCCATGCCCCACGCGGAGGCGCCCAGGGACACGACGAAGATCACCATACCCCTCGCCGTAGCGGGCGCAAGGCAACCGTGGCCGCGCCCCCAGGAACGCCGAAGAGCGACCACCCGAATGGATGATCGCTCTTCGGTGCGACTGCGTTACAGCCCCGGAGGACTGTCTTTCAGCAGGCGCAAAGGTCGTGGTCGACCAGTAGGACCGGGAAGGTCTTACTTGACCTCGACGGAGGCGCCGGCGCCCTTGAGGGACTCGGCGGCCTTCTCGGCGGCGTCCTTGGCGACCTTCTCGAGAACGGGCTTCGGGGCGCCGTCCACGAGGTCCTTGGCCTCCTTCAGACCCAGGGAGGTCAGCTCACGCACGACCTTGATGACCTGGATCTTCTTGTCGCCGGCGCCGGTGAGGATGACGTCGAACTCGTCCTTCTCCTCGACGGCCTCGGCGGCGGCGCCACCAGCGGCACCACCGGCGACGACGACCGGCGCGGCAGCGGCGGCGGTGACGTCGAACTTCTCCTCGAACGCCTTCACGAACTCGGAGAGCTCGATGAGGGTCATCTCCTCGAACTGCGCGAGCAGGTCTTCCTGGCTGAGCTTCGCCATGATGGCGGTCCTTCCACTAAATCGGCAGGTGCCGGGTGTACTGGGTGTGGCGGGCGTACGTCGGCCCGCTGTGGCCTCCGCGTTCAGGCAGCGGGGGCCAGTGTGCGAGCCGAGTTACTCGGCACCGCCCTGCTCGTCCTGCTTGGCACGGAGCGCGTCCACGGTGCGGACGAGCTTCG
Source organism: Streptomyces sp. R11 (assembly GCF_041051905.1). Classification (NCBI taxonomy): domain Bacteria; kingdom Bacillati; phylum Actinomycetota; class Actinomycetes; order Kitasatosporales; family Streptomycetaceae; genus Streptomyces; species Streptomyces sp. R11. The sequence continues at coordinate 5,427,421 of NZ_CP163432.1, read as the reverse complement.
ACGGCAGCGCCTGGAAGACGGAGGCAGCCTGGGACTGCTTCGCCTTGAAGGCACCGGCCAGCTTGGAGAGCAGAACCTCGCGGGACTCGAGGTCCGCAAGCTTCTTGATCTCATCGGCGGACAACGCCTTGCCGTCAAGGACGCCGCCCTTGATGACGAGGTTGGGGTTGTCCTTGGCGAAGTCACGGAGACCCTTCGCCGCCTCGACCGGGTCACCGGTCACGAAGGCGACGGCCGACGAACCCGTGAAGAGGTCGTCGATCGTGGTGATCCCGGCCTCGTTGGCCGCAATCTTGGTCAGCGTGTTCTTCGCCACACGGTACTGAGCGTTCTCACCGAGTGAACGACGCAGCTGCTGGAGCTGCGCCACGGTGAGACCGGTGTACGCGGTAACGACGGCGCCGTTGGAGTTGCGGAACTTGTCCCGCATCTCCTCGACGGCATCGACCTTGTCTGGCCTCGCCATGAGCCTCGGCCTCCTTCCGGGTGATTCGGACCGCGCGGACCCGAAGGAGGACTGGGGAAAACGAAACGCCCCGGCGCAGGCGCACGGGGCGGACTCGACCGGCGGCACATACGGGACGTACGCACTCCGGGAGCTCTTCCACAGTCACCTGCGCGGGTCGCCCGCAATTTTCAGCGGATCCTTCGGCCACCGCACCCTCTCGCGAGCGCACGGCAACGACCAGCGGTCTTTGGCTTCTGTAGGAGAGTACGGGACGCAATCGCCGTCAGGCAAATCGGCCCCTACGGTGCTCAGCTCCCGTTCTTCTCCAGGGGCTTGCGCAGGTCCGCGGTGTCGTCGGCGCGTGGCGCGCGGACCGTCACCGCCTTGCCGTGGTCGAGGAAGGCGAAGGTGAGGTCGAGCGTGCCGTGGCGCCCGAAGCCCTGGGTGCGGAGCCGCTTGATGTGGTCGTCGCCGTCGACCCACACATCCAGGGTGAGCTCGTCCACGCCCAGCTTCTCGTACTGGTCGAGGCTGTTCTCGCGCCCCTCCCGGGCGGTCTCTTCCTTCACCTCGTCCAGGGAGGCGCGGAGCTCGTCGACGGTCGCCGTCCCCGCGTAGTGCGTGGTGCCCGCGCCGCCGACCTTCTCGGAACCGATCCGCTTCACGTCCTCGGCGGCTGCCAGGAAGGTGGCTTCCCGGGCCGGGTTGCGGCTGACCTGGTCGCGCAGACCGCCGACATCCATGCGCAGGCCGCCGTGCGTGGTGAACTTGGCCTTCGGGCCGTAGCTGACCCAGTGCCGGCCGCCCATCTCCTGGACCATGTCGCCGGTCGCGCTGCCGTACAGCACCCCGTCGACCAACCTCAGCTCGGACTCACCCTGCTGATCGCCGCTCAGATTGGCCGTCCTGAGGCGCGCCGCCACCGGCTGCGCCGTACGGACGGTCGCCTCGTCCGCTATTCGCCCTCGCTCGGGAAACTGGCCGGTGATCCGATAGCTGAGGGATGTGACGCCCTCGGTCTTCTCCACGGCCCGCGCGACGGCGTCGGCGGCCGATGAGCCCGCGGACGGCTCGGCGCCGACCCCTGCCCCACAGCCGGCAAGCAGCACCGCGGCAAGGCCGACGCCCACGACCCGACCCGGCACGAGGGCGCGCACACCGAGCCGCGTGGATTCCCGCATTGGTTCCCCCCCAAGGAACGGTCTTCGAATTCAGGACTCACGACTCGTGAGTCAGGGCTCAGTGGCCAACAGTCAGCGGCGCTCGGAGCCCTTCAGCAGCTCCTTGAGGTCCGCCGTGTCCCCCGCCGCAGGTCTCTCGACCTCGGTCTTCACTCCGTAGTCGCTGTAATACGCGGTCTGGGTCAGCGCTCCCGTGGCCGTCCGGCCCCTCTCGACCTTCTTGACCAGCAGGTCCCGGTCGTCGACCCATATGTCGACGGTCTGCTCGGCGACGCCTTGCCCCTGCACGGTGCCGGAGTAGTGCCTGGTGTGCTCGCCGCTCACCGTCTCCTCGCCGACCTTGCGTGCGTCGGTGGAGGACAGCAGCAGCTTCACCGACGTATGCGGCGCGGTCGCCCGCATCTGGTCCGCGAGAGCGGCACCGGAGCTGCCGGCGAGGTCGTCCAGGTCGTCGTAGGCGTACTTGATCCAGTGCTTGCCGTCGGTCTTCTCGGCGAACTTGTCGCCCATGCGCGCGTAGTAGGCGTCGGGGAGGTAGCGGGCCTCCATCGACGTGGTGCCGAGGCGGCGCATCGCCTCTGCCGCCGTGCCGCCGGTGTAGGTGATCGTCAGGGTCCCGGTGAGGCCGTCGCTCCAGGCAAGGGTGCCGTCGGCCTTCATGGACAGCGCCGAGCCCATGGTGGTCGTGGACCTGACGCGGGCGGACTCGGCCTGGCCGGTGGACCGCTCGACGGTGCGCAGCGCTGCCGTCACGGCGCGGGTGGGCGCGGTGCGGTCCGCCTCGCCGGGGCCGTCCGAGGACGTACAGGCGGGCAGGGCCGTCAGCGCGGTCAGCAGCGTGACCCCCAACGCCGACCGGCGCGCCCTCGTGCTCGTCATTCGTCCCCCCTGCGCGAATCCCGTGAATGCACGTTAACCCAGGGCACTGACAAACAGGCGAGACAAACGGGAAGACAGGGACGGGCCCCGCACCCGGGAAGGGTGCGGGGCCCGTTTCGAGCCTGGTGAGCCGATGGCTCAGACCGCGGCCGGGTCCTCCTCGACGAGGAGGTTGCGGGTGCGGTTCGGGTCGACAGGAACGCCGGGGCCCATCGTGGTGGTGATGGCGGCCTTCTTGATGTAGCGACCCTTGGCGGCGGACGGCTTCAGACGGAGGATCTCCTCCAGCGCGGCGCCGTAGTTCTCCACCAGCTTGGTGTCGTCGAAGGACGCCTTGCCGATGATGAAGTGCAGGTTCGAGTGCTTGTCGACGCGGAACTCGATCTTGCCGCCCTTGATCTCGGTGACGGCCTTGGCCACGTCGGGGGTGACGGTGCCGGTCTTCGGGTTCGGCATCAGACCACGCGGACCGAGCACGCGGCCGAGGCGGCCGACCTTGCCCATGAGGTCCGGGGTGGCGACGACGGCGTCGAAGTCCAGGCGGCCCTTCGAGACCTCGTCGATCAGTTCGTCGGCACCGACGATGTCGGCGCCCGCGGCACGCGCGGCCTCGGCACGGTCACCGGTCGCGAAGACCAGGACCCGGGCGGTCTTACCGGTGCCGTGCGGAAGGTTCACGGTGCCACGGACCATCTGGTCGGCCTTGCGCGGGTCGACACCCAGACGGAAGGCGACCTCGACGGTGCCGTCGAACTTGGTCGCGGACGTCTCCTTGGCGAGACGGACGGCCTCGAGCGGGGCGTAGAGCTTGTCCCGGTCGATCTTGGCGTCCGCAGCGCGGAGAGTCTTGCTGCGCTTGCTCACTACTGCTCCTGGGTTTCTTAGGAGTTGTGGTCCGGGCCGAGCAGGCCCTGCCACTCACTTCTGCTGGGAAGGTTGGGGTCAGCCCTCGACCGTGATGCCCATGGAACGGGCGGTGCCGGCGATGATCTTCGCGGCGGCGTCCAGGTCGTTGGCGTTGAGGTCGGGCATCTTGGTGGTGGCGATCTCGCGGACCTGCGCCTCGGTGATCTTGGCGACCTTGGTCTTGTGCGGCTCGCCGGAGCCCTTCTCAACACCCGCAGCCTTGAGGATCATCTTGGCGGCCGGCGGAGTCTTGGTGATGAAGGTGAAGGAACGGTCCTCGTAGACCGTGATCTCCACCGGGATGACCCAACCGCGCTGCGACTCGGTCGCGGCGTTGTAGGCCTTGCAGAACTCCATGATGTTGACGCCGTGCTGGCCCAGCGCGGGGCCGACCGGCGGGGCCGGGTTGGCGGCACCGGCCTGGATCTGGAGCTTGATGAGCCCCGTGACCTTCTTCTTCTTGGGAGGCATGTGCTCTCTCTCCGGGTCTTAGTGAGAGTGTTCAGCCATCCAGTCCGGATCATCCGGATGGAGGCATACCGCACAACGATAACGGGTATCCATGCGCGGCTAAAAACCGAGCAGGTCAGAGCAGCTACGAGAGCCGATCTGACCTGCTCGGAAGCGGTGTGTCCTGAAGGAACCGAAGCAGCCCGGAAGGGGCTAGTTCTTCTGGATCTGGTCGAAGCTGAGCTCGACCGGGGTCTCGCGGCCGAAGATCTCGACGAGGCCCTTGACCTTCTTCGAGTCGGCGTTGATCTCGTTGATCGTGGCCTGCAGCGTGGCGAACGGGCCGTCGGTGACGGTGACCGAGTCGCCGACCTCGAAGTCCAGCACCTGGACCTCGACCTTGCGCTGCGGAGCGGGCTTGCCCTCGGCCTCGGCGGCCTCGCGGGCGGCCTTCTCCTCGGCCTCCGGGGCGAGCATCTTGACGATCTCGTCCAGGGTCAGCGGGTACGGGTCGTAGGCGTTGCCCACGAAGCCGGTGACGCCGGGGGTGTTGCGGACGACGCCCCAGGACTCGTTGGTCAGGTCCATGCGGACCAGCACGTAACCCGGCAGCTTGTTCTGCTTGATCGTCTTGCGGTCGCCGTTCTTGATCTGGACGACCTCTTCCTGCGGCACCTCGGCCTGGAAGATGTAGTCCTCGACGTTCAGCGAGACGGCGCGCTGCTCCAGGTTGGTCTTCACGCGGTTCTCGTAGCCGGCGTAGGTGTGGATCACGTACCACTCGCCGGGCAGCGTGCGGAGCTCCTCGCGCAGGGCGGCGACGGGGTCGACGGGCTCGGCCTCCTCCTCGGGGGCCTCTTCCTCGTCCTCGACGTGCAGCGCGGCTTCCTCGGCGGGCTCGCCCGCCTCGGCATCGGCAGCCTCGACCTCGTCCAGGTCCTCGTCCGCGCCCTCGACGATGTCGAGCTCGTCTTCCACGGACTCGTCCGGCTCGACGGCGTCGTTCAGGTTCTGGTCAGACACGGTGGCTGCTTCTTCCTGGATACATAGGGGTGGAACATGCGAAAGGGGCGCCGGTAACCACGGCGCCCTTCGCTCTTGGCTCAGCCGAAGACGTACTTGGCGGCGTTGTCGAGCCCATAGTCAATCACGGTCACGAGACCGATCATGATGACGACGAAGATGATCACCACTGTGGTGTACGTCGTCAGCTGGTTACGCGTCGGCCAGACAACCTTGCGGAGTTCCGCGACAATCTGGCGGTAGAAGAGCGCGAGTCGCTTCAGCGGGCCCTTCTTGGCGCGCTTGCCACCCTTACGGGTCTTCTTGGACTCAGGCGCCTCGTCCTGGGCATCAGGCATGTCGATGGAGCCCACGGCGTCCGTCACTCGTCCTCACCTGATTCCGGGTCGTGGCCGTGCCGCGCCCGGTCTGAGCCGCACGGCGGTGCATTGCTGTACGTACATGCGCACACATCCTGGCGAAGGTGTGTGTAGCAGGGCCGGAGGGACTTGAACCCCCAACCGCTGGTTTTGGAGACCAGTGCTCTACCAATTGAGCTACGACCCTTTGTGTCTGTCCCCCAACGTACCGCATCCGGACGGGTGCTCGGTGTGCACCCGCGACTGCGGACCGCTGAAGGCCAACGAGGTGAGAGTGTACGTGGTCCTGGGCGCGCCGTCGAACAGAAAGTGCCCGTGGAGGGCTTGGTCGGCGAAAGATCGGCCGAAGATCACCGGTTGCCGAACACAAGATCCGCTGGCCGAGGCCGCGATCCGCACGGTTGTTCAACTGATGTTCAGTCCGTGAAACCCCCGTGCCGGGCGCGTTTCCTGTCTGAAACGATGGGCCCCATGAGCGCTGCAACCCATCCGACCGAGCGCCGGGTCTCCGCCCGAGTCGGCGCGATCTCCGAGTCCGCCACCCTCGCCGTGGACGCCAAGGCCAAGGCCCTCAAGGCCGCCGGGCGTCCGGTGATCGGCTTCGGCGCCGGTGAGCCCGACTTCCCGACCCCGGACTACATCGTCGAGGCCGCCATCGAGGCCTGCAAGAACCCGAAGTACCACCGCTACACCCCCGCCGGTGGTCTGCCCGAGCTGAAGGCCGCGATCGCCGCGAAGACGCTGCGCGACTCCGGCTACGAGCCCGACGTGTCGCAGATCCTGATCACCAACGGCGGCAAGCAGGCCATCTACGAGGCCTTCGCCGCGATCCTCGACCCGGGCGACGAGGTCATCGTCCCGGCCCCGTACTGGACGACGTACCCGGAGTCGATCCGTCTCGCTGGCGGGGTCCCGGTCGAGGTCGTGGCCGACGAGACGACCGGCTACCGCGTCTCCGTGGAGCAGCTGGAGGCGGCCCGTACGGAGAAGACGAAGGTCGTCCTCTTCGTGTCGCCGTCCAACCCGACGGGTGCGGTCTACAGCGAGGCCGAGACCGAGGCCATCGGCCGCTGGGCCGTCGAGCACGGCCTGTGGGTGCTGACGGACGAGATCTACGAGCACCTGGTCTACGGCGACGCGGTGTCCGTGTCGCTGCCCGCGATTCTGCCGGAGCTGCGCGACAAGTGCATCGTGGTCAACGGTGTCGCCAAGACGTACGCCATGACGGGCTGGCGGGTCGGCTGGATCATCGGCCCGAAGGACGTGGTGAAGGCCGCGACCAACCTGCAGTCGCACGCCACGTCGAACGTCTCGAACGTCGCCCAGGTCGCCGCGCTGGCCGCGGTCTCCGGTGACCTGGACGCGGTCGCGAAGATGCGGGAGGCCTTCGACCGCCGCCGCAAGACGATCGTGCGGATGCTCAACGAGATCGACGGCGTGCTCTGCCCGGAGCCCGAGGGCGCCTTCTACGCGTACCCGTCGGTCAAGGCCCTGCTCGGCAAGGAGATCCGCGGCAAGCGCCCGCAGGACACGGTCGAGCTGGCCGCGCTGATCCTGGAGGAGGCCGAGGTCGCGGTGGTGCCGGGCGAGGCGTTCGGCACGCCGGGCTATCTGCGACTGTCGTACGCCCTCGGGGACGAGGACCTCGTCGAGGGCGTGAGCCGCATCCAGAAGCTGCTCGCGGAGGCCAGGGACTGACGTCCGCCTTCCGTTCCCATGGGTCACCTCCGGATTTCCGGAGGTGACCCATTTTCCGTGGGTGACCCATTTGTTTGTGCGAGCAAGACCACGAACGGGGAAACCGCTACCGGGACGGCGGACACGTACGGCAGGATCCTGGAATGGAGCGTGTACGTGATGTCTCTGAACTGCCGAAAGCCCATCTGCACCTGCACTTCACCGGCTCGATGCGGCCGGCGACCCTGCTGGAACTGGCCGACAAGTACGGCGTGCGCCTGCCCGAGGCGCTGAGCGACGCGCTGACCCGCGGGGAGTCGCCGAAACTGCGCGCGACGGACGAGCGGGGCTGGTTCCGCTTCCAGCGCCTGTACGACGCCGCGCGCTCGTGCCTGCGACAGCCGGAGGACATCCAGCGGCTGGTCAGAGAAGCTGCGGAGGAGGACGTCAGGGACGGTTCCGGCTGGCTGGAGATCCAGGTCGACCCGACGTCGTACGCACCCCGGCTGGGCGGTCTGATCTCAGCGCTGGAGATCATCCTGGACGCGGTCGAGACGGCGACGCGCGACACGGGGATCGGGATGCGTGTCCTGGTCGCCGCGAACCGGATGAAGCATCCCCTGGATGCCCGCACGCTGGCGCGGCTCGCTGTGCGGTACGCCGACCGGGGCGTCGTCGGCTTCGGGTTGTCGAACGACGAGCGCCGGGGCATGGCGCGGGACTTCGACCGTGCCTTCCACATCGCCCGTGAGGGCGGCCTGCTGTCGGCACCGCACGGCGGCGAGCTGACCGGCCCGTCCTCGGTCCGTGACTGCCTGGACGACCTGGACGCGAACCGGATCGGCCACGGGGTGCGCGCCGCCGAGGACCCGCGGCTGCTGAAGCGCCTCGCCGACAGGGGCGTGACGTGCGAGGTCTGCCCCGCGTCGAACGTCGCTCTGGGCGTCTACGAGAAGCCGGAGGACGTCCCGCTGCGGACGCTGTACGAAGCCGGCGTTCCGATGGCACTGGGCGCCGACGACCCCCTGCTCTTCGGCTCGCGTCTGGCCGCCCAGTACGACATCGCCCGCCACCACCACGCCTTCACGGACGAGGAACTGGCGGAACTGGCGCGGCAGTCGGTGCGGGGATCGGCGGCGCCGGACGAGGTGAAGGCGAAGCTGTTGGCCGGGGTGGACGACTGGCTCGCCTAGGCCGCTCGTTCCATGGCCGGCATCAGTCGGCGATACCGGCCAGCAGCGTGCGGGCCAGCCGGGCGGCGAACTCGTCCACCGGCGGCCGTACGGCCTGCTTCGTCGCGTCATAGGCGAACGCGCGTTGCGCGCAGGCTCCCATCAGCAGCGACGCCGCCGCGAACGTGTCCGTGTCCGTGCTGACCCGGCCCAGTTCCTGCTCGGCCCGCAGGTAGGTGTCGAGTTCCTGGATCGGCACGTGCGGGCCCGAACCCATCTGCCGTATGGCGTCGTCGTGTCGCCGCTTGAGCTCGGTCTGCGCGTACAGCGACGCGGCGATCGGGAAGCTCTGTTCGTAGAACAGCGCCGCCTGGCGGGCGATCTCGGTGAGGTTCTCCTCCAGGGAGCGCCGGCCCGGCTCGGCGGCGAGGCTGCTGAGCAGGGGGCGCAGTGGGGGCAGGCGCTCGGTGAGGACCCGGATGAACAGCTCTTCCTTGCTGTCGAAGTGCTTGTAGAGCGCCGCCTCGGAGCATCCCGCCGCCCGCGCGATCTCCTTCGTCGTCGCCCGAGCCAGCCCGACCGTGAGCATCAGCTCGTGGGCGGCGTCGAGGAGCCGGACCCGGGTCGGCTTGTTCTCCATGGGTTGTCCAATCGCCCTTGACGGGTGGGTGAGTACTTACTCACTCTAGTGGTGGAGGTGGGTGAGTGAATACTCACCCACCCAATTCAACGACCTGTCTCATGTGTACGGGAGCTCTCATGAAACTCACCGTTCTCGGTGCCACCGGCGGTATCGGCAAGGAGATCGTCCGCCAGGCCCTGGACGCCGGTCACGAGGTCACGGCCGTCGTACGGGATCCCGCGCGTCTCCCCGTCACCGGTGACCGTCTGGAGGTGTTCCGAGCGGATCTGACCGATCCCGGTGCGCTGCGGCCCGCCGTCGGCGGACGGGACGCCGTGCTGTCCGGCCTCGGTGCCCGCGGGCGCAAGGATGCGGGCATCGCGGCACGGCTGACCCGGACGGTGCTGGCGGCCCTGGAGGCCGAGGAGGTGCGGCGGCTGCTCGTGGTCAGCGCCGCGCCGGTCGGACCCGCGCCGGAGGGGGACGGGTTCCTGGACCGTGCCGTTCTCGGCGTCGTGTCGGCGGTCCTCAAGGACATATACGCCGACCTGCGGGAGATGGAGGCCGAGGTGGCCGGCAGCGGCACGGACTGGACGGTCGTACGGCCGCCGCGACTGCAGGACAAGCCGCTCACCGGCAGGTACCGGACGGTGGTTGGCGGGTTTCCTCGCAAGGGGCGCTTCATCGGGCGGGGGGATGTGGCGCACGCGATGCTGGGGATGGTGGGGGATCCGGCGACGGTGAAGCAGGGGGTGGGGGTGGCCTACTGAGGGCCCCGGCTACGGGAGCGGCCGGGAGCTAGAGGCTGACTCCGACCGTCACCGGCTCGTTGACCAGCGTGATGCCGAAGACCTCGCGTACTCCGGCTACGACCTCGCGGGCGAGCGCGAGGAGGTCCTCGGTGGTCGCCGCGCCACGGTTGGTGAGGGCGAGGGTGTGCTTGGTGGAGATGCGGGCGGGACCCGTGCCGTAGCCCTTGGTGAAGCCGGCCTTGTCGATGAGCCAGGCCGCGGAGGTCTTGGTGTGCCCCTCCCCCGCCGGGTACGCGGGCGGCTCCACGTCGGCGCCGAGGTGCTCGCGCACGCGCGCGTGGAAGGCCGTGAACTGCTCGTCGGTGAGGATCGGGTTGGTGAAGAAGGAGCCGGCCGACCAGGTGTCGTGGTCCTCGGCGTCCAGGACCATGCCCTTCCCGCTACGCAGCTTCAGCACGGTCTCGCGGGCGGCGGCGAGAGGTACGCGGTCGCCGGGTTCGACGCCGAGGGCGCGGGCGGTCTCGGCGTACTTGATGGGGGCGGAGAGACCTTCGGCGTTCTCCAGCTGGAAGCGGACGCGCAGGACGACGTAACGGTCGGGGTCGGCCTTGAAGCGGCTGTGGCGGTAGGAGAAGGCGCAGTCGGCGTTCGGGATGACGACGGTCCGGCCTGCCTGCCGGTCGTACGCGATCACCTCGGTGATCGTCGAGGAGACCTCCTGGCCGTACGCACCGACGTTCTGGATCGGCGTGGCGCCTGCGGAGCCGGGGATTCCGGCGAGGCACTCGATGCCGGCGAGGCCGGCTTCCACGGTGCGGGCGACGGCGTCGGTCCAGACCTCGCCGGCGGCCAGCTCGAGCGCGGCGCCGTCCAGCTCGAAGCCCTTCGTGGCGATGACGAGCGCGGTGCCGTCGAAGCCCTTGTCCCCGATGACCAGGTTCGATCCACCGCCGATGATCAACAGCGGGGTGCCGTCGGCGTCGGCCTCGCGCACGACGTCGATCACTTCGGCGTCGGTGGTGGCGGTGACCAGCCGGGTGGCGGGGCCGCCAAGGCGGAAGGTGGTGAGGGGGGCGAGGGGGGCGTCGTGGAGTTCCTGCACGGGCTCAAGAGTACGAGACGGTGGATGGGCCGGGGCCGCGCCGGGGGGTACGTCACCACCACGGCCATTCTCCAGTGCCGCTCCAGGCATCTCAGCCCGTCCGGCGTTCGAGGACGAGGCCGCCGAAGCGGGGGTCTGGGGGGCGGCAGCCCCCTGGCCGGGGTCGAAGGGGCGCAGCCCCTTCAAGGACGGGAAGGACAGGGGCGGCGGGGGCGAGAACTACTGCCGGCCACGCCCCCGCCGCGTTCAGGCGCGGTCAGCCGGCGACCGTCTCCAGCGTCGGCGCCTGCTCCGCCACCCGCACACCCCCGTCGCCCCGACTCCGCCCCCGCCCCGGGATCAGCACCGCAGCCACCCCCGCGAGAGCCACCACCCCCGCACCAGTGACCAGCGCGGGCCGCAGCCCGTCGACGAAGGTCTGCCCCGTCTCGTACCCACCCTGCGCGGAGAAGATCGACGCCATGACCGCGATGCCGAGCGCCCCTCCGACCTCGCGCAGGGCGTTGTTCGCGCCGGACGCGATGCCCTGCTCCGAGACGCGGACGCTGGACATGACCAGGTGGGCGGCCGGTGCGAAGAACAGGGCCATGCCGACGCCGCTGATGATCAGGCCGGGCAGTTGGGCGGCGTAGGAGACGTCGACGGTGACCACGGACGCCATGTAGGCGAGGCCGGCGGCCTGGAGGAACAGTCCGGTGGCCACGACAGGTCGGCCACCGATGCGGTCGGCGAGGATGCCGGCGATCGGCGCGACGAGCATCGGCATGCCGGTCCACGGCAGCATCCGCAGCCCCGCCTCCGTCGGCGAGTAGCCGAGCACGATCTGCATGTACTGGCTGAGCAGGAAGATCGACCCGAACATGCCGAGGAACATCAGCATGCTCGCGGCGTTGATCCCGGAGAACGCCCGGGAGCGGAACAGCCGCATCGGCAGCATCGGGCTCTTGGCGCGCGTGCTGTAGAGGACGAACCCGACCAGCAGCGCGCCTCCGGCGAACAGGCCGGTCAGAACCAGGCGTCCGGTCCAGCCGTCGGCGGGGCCGCGCACCAGGCCGTACACGATCCCGAAGAGACCACCGCTGGCGAGCAAGGTGCCGGGGATGTCGAGCCGGGCGCCGACGCCGTACGACTCGGCGAGACGCAGACGGGCGAGCGGCAGCAGGGCGATGCCCAGCGGAACGTTCAGCCAGAAGATCCACTGCCAGGAGATGTGCTCGGTGAGGCTGCCGCCGATCAGCGGCCCGGACGCGATCGCGAGCCCGTTGACGGCGCCCCAGATGCCGTACGCCATCCCCCGCTTGGCCGCGGGCACGGCCGCCGTCAGCAGGGTCAGCGTCAGCGGCATCATGATCGCCGCGCCGGCGCCCTGCACCGCGCGGGCGGCGATCAGGGAGTCGATGCCGGGTGCGAGGGCCGCGGCTGCGGACGCGGCGGTGAAGATCGAGATGCCGACGAGGAAGAGCCGGCGACGGCCGAAGCGGTCCCCGAGCGCCGCGCCGAACATCAGAAGGACGGCAAAGGTGAGGGTGTAGGCACTCACCGTCCACTCCAGGTCGTGCAGCCCTCCGCCCAGGTCCTCGCGGATGGAGGGCAGTGCGGTCGTGACGACGAGGTTGTCGAGCGCCGCCATGAACCCGGCGACGCTGGTGATGACCAGGGCCCAGGCGGCCCCGCCACGGCGCGCGGTCCGCGTGTTCTGCTCGGTTTGGTGTGACATCGCTCCCCCAGAGGTGACGCGTTCCGGTTCCTGCGTAAGCCTGCTCGGGTAGTTATCGGTCACTAACTTTTGACATCGTGAAAAATCCAGGTGAGCCACCTCACCCTTCTTCTACGTGCGCTGCCCCCCGGCCCGCTTCGGCAGTTCCATCCCCGCCCAGACCCGGTGGTCGGGAGGGAAGCCCATGGTGACGAGGCAGTTGATGAGCATCCCGTACGCCATGAAGGTCGTCGTCTCGTGAGCGTCCGCCCCCAGCGGCAGATGGACGGTGTCCCACAGCCGCATCCAGCCGGCGCGTACCGCCTCGCCGAACTCGTGGTCGCCCCCCTGCTCGGCTGCCGCTACGGCGAGGTACATCTGCATCTGCATCATCAGCCGCTCGGGCTGGTCGGAGACGACCTTGCGGTACGCGGCACCCATGGCGCGCTGAGCCTCTTCGCCCTCCAGCCCGTCGGAGGCCTCCGAAAACATCCGGATGGTGTCCTCCACACAGCGCTCGGCCGCCGCGAGGAAGATCGCCTTCTTGCCCGGGAAGAGCCGAAAGAGATACGGCTGCGAGACGCCGACCCGCTTGGCGATCGCCTCGGTCGACGTGCCGTAGTAGCCACCGCGGGCGAACTCGGTCATCGCCGCGCGGACGACACTCTCACGCCTCTCTTCTGCGCTCATCCTGGCCATGCACCTAAGTTAGTACTCAATCACTAACTAGGCAACGGTGATGACCGGAGAATGCGTAAGGGGCGCCCACCAGGGAGGACGCCCCTTACATCACGGCACACGCGTGCCGTTCACGCCAGCTGTACGACCGCCCGGGACATCCCGAGCACCTTCTGCTCGGCGCTCTTCACGGTCAGGTCCACGCGGACCTTGTTGTCGTCGAGCTTGACCGCGACCTTGCCGCTGACCTCGATCGTGGCGCCCTGGTCGTCGTTCGGCACGACGACGGGCTTGGTGAAGCGGACGCCGTACTCGACGACCGCGGCGGGGTCGCCGGTCCAGTCGGTCACGACGCGGATCGCCTCGGCCATCGTGAACATGCCGTGCGCGATGACGTCCGGCAGCCCGACCTCCTTGGCGAACTTCTCGTTCCAGTGGATCGGGTTGAAGTCACCCGAGGCGCCCGCGTACTGGACGAGCGTGGCGCGGGTCACGGGGAAGCTCTGGGGCGGCAGTTCGGTGCCGACCTCGACATCGCCGTACGCGATCTTCGCCGTCATGGGTCTCAGCCCTCCCCTTCTTCGGCGTCCGCGCCACGAGCCACGAGTTTGGTCCAGGCGGTCACGACGTGCTCCCCGGCCTCGTCGTGGACCTCGCCGCGGATGTCCAGGATCTCGTTGCCCGCCATGGACTTGATTGCCTCGATGGTCGACGTGACGGCCAGCCGGTCACCGGCGCGCACCGGGCGCGCGTAGGAGAACTTCTGGTCGCCGTGCACGACGCGGCTGTAGTCCAGGCCCAGCTGCGGGTCCTTGAGGACCTGTCCCGCGGCCTTGAAGGTGATGGAGAACACGAAGGTCGGCGGGGCGATCACATCGGGGTGGCCGAGCGCCTCGGCGGCCTCCGGGTCCGTGTACGCCGGGTTGGCGTCCCCCACCGCCTCCGCGAACTCACGGATCTTCTCCCGGCCCACCTCGTAGGGCTCGGTGGGCGGGTAACTCCGCCCCACGAAGGACTGGTCGAGCGCCATGGCTCGGTACCTCCTGCTGTCTGCTGCCGTTGACCTGCTGGTTCACCGGGATCGGTCGAACCGACCGGTAACCGGGGCGGAAACGACGCGAGGCCGCCCCCACGATCGGGGACGGCCTCGCGTACGAGCCTGATTTATCGCGTCTCGCGGTGCGCGGTGTGCGCATTGCAACGCGGGCAGTGCTTCTTCATCTCAAGACGGTCCGGGTTGTTACGCCGGTTCTTCTTGGTGATGTAGTTCCGCTCCTTGCACTCCACGCAGGCCAGCGTGATCTTCGGGCGGACGTCGGTGGCAGCCACGTGAGTGCTCCTTGACGAACGGATGGGACGGTTTAACGCATAGAAGAGTAGCCGATCGAAGGACCGACCCCGCAATCGGCTACTGTCAGTAGCGGTGACCGGACTTGAACCGGTGACACAGCGATTATGAGCCGCTTGCTCTACCGACTGAGCTACACCGCTGTGATGCGATCGGGCCCCGCCTTGCGACGGGAACCTCACACACCAGAGCCCCAAAACGGAATCGAACCGTTGACCTTCTCCTTACCATGGAGACGCTCTGCCGACTGAGCTATTGGGGCGAGCGATGAAGACATTACACGCTCAGCGGCCGTTCACCCAAATCCGTTTCGCGGCACCTGCCGGGGGCCGAACGGAGCACCAAGCAGGCGTCTCGCGGGCCACTGCGGCACCGCGTGGGACGGCTCCGTTCGGCCGACCACACCGGTACGACTATTGCGCTCCTGCGCGCCCGGGCCGTATCGCCACCCTAGGCTCGACTCACTCTGCGTGATCTTGCGGGCCCGGGCGCAGCCCCCGGCACCGTGCCCGCGGCCCGATGCGCAGCCCGAGCCTCTGGAGCGCGATGCCCGACAGTCATCCCCAGCCGCCGCACTCGTCGTCCTCGTCGGGCTCGTCCGGACCGGCCGACCCGGGTGCTCTGCTGCTGTGCGGGGCGCGGCTCACCGACGGCCGGACCGTGGACGTACGGCTGGGCGGCGGGCGCATCGAGGCGGTCGGCACGGCCGGGAGCCTGGCGGGGGACGGCACGCAGGCCTGCGGCGCGCGTGTGGACCTCGGCGGCTATCTGCTTCTGCCGGCTCCGGCCGAAGCGCATGCCCACGGCGACACCGCACTCTCGGCCGACGAGGGCGGACCCGTCTCGTACGAGCCCCAGGACGTCCAGCGCCGGGCCACCGAGGCCGCCCTGCTCCAACTCGGGCACGGGGCGACCGCGCTGCGGGCACACGTGCGCGTGGGCGACGTTCCAGGGCTGGGCGCGCTGGAGGCGGTCCTGCAAGCACGGCGTTCCCTGCGCGGGCTCACCGAGTTGACGACGGTGGCGATGCCGCGGCTGCTGACCGGAGTGGCCGGCGCCGAGGGGCTGGCGATGCTGCGGGACGCGCTGAAGATGGGCGCGTCCGTGGTCGGCGGCTGCCCCGACCTGGACCCGGATCCGACGGGCTACGTGGAGGCGGTCCTCGAGGTCGCCTCCGAGCACGGCTGCCCCGTCGATCTGCACACCGACGCCACCGACCCGGCACGCCTGGCACGGCTCGCCGCGATGGCCGGAGGACTGCGCCCCGGCGTGACCCTCGGCCCGTGCGGCGGCCTGGGGCGCCTGCCCGCCCAGGTGGCTTCCCGCACCGCGGACCAGCTCGCGGCGGCCGGGGTGACGGTGGTGTGCCTGCCGCAGGGCGGCTGCGGGGGCGCCGAACGGCGGAGCACGGCGCCCGTACGACTGCTGCGCGCCGCCGGCGTACGCGTCGCCGCGGGGAGCGGCGCCCTGAGGGACCTGTCGAACCCGGTGGGACGCGGGGACCCACTCGAGGCCGCCTACCTGCTGTCCTCACGTCACGGGCTGCGCCCCGAGGACGCGTACGACGCCGTGAGTGCGTCGGCGCGTTCGGTGCTGGGTCTGCCCGAGGTGCGGGTGGAGGCGGGCTTCCCGGCCGAGTTGCTGGCGGTGCGCGGGGGCCGGCTGGCGGGGGCGTTGTCGCTGGCGTACAGCCGCATCGTGGTGCACCGGGGGCGCGTGGTGGCGCGGACGAGCGCGGTGCGGGAGTACTGCAACTCGGCCGTGGCCGCGGAGTTGGGGTTGCCGCGGCAGGGGCGGGGCGAGGTGTCGTGAGGGTGCGTGGGTGCACGCCCGGGGGTGCACGGGTGGCTGGTGCACCGGCGCCCGCGCGTGAGGCGTGCGCCCGGCGTGGGGACGTGAGCCGTGTGTCCGTGATGACGTGAGGCGTGGCTGAAGTCGTGCGGCGAACGCGCCTGTCCGGGCGTACGGTCGAAGACATGCGCATTGTCATCGCTGGTGGTCATGGTCAGATCGCGCTGCGGCTTGAGCGACTGCTCGCCGCGCGCGGGAACGAGGTCGCGGGGATCATCCGCAAGGCCGAACAGAGCGACGATCTGCGGGAGGCCGGCGCCGAACCCGTCGTGCTGGACCTGGAGTCGGCCTCGGTCGAGGAGGTCGCGGCACACCTGCGAGGCGCGGACGCGGCGGTGTTCGCCGCCGGCGCGGGGCCGGGCAGCGGGACGAGCCGCAAGGACACGGTGGACAAGGGCGCGGCGGTCCTGTTCGCGGACGCGGCGGTCCAGGCGGGCGTACGGCGCTTCGTGGTCGTGTCGTCCATGGGCGCGGACCCCGCGCACGAGGGGGACGAGATCTTCGACGTCTACCTGCGCGCCAAGGGCGCGGCCGACGAGTACGTCCGCGGTCTGGACGCCCTGGACTGGACGATCCTGCGCCCCGGCGCCCTGACGAACGACGCCGGAACCGGCCTGGTCCGCCTGGAGGCCCACACCGGCCGCGGCCCGATCCCGCGCGACGACGTGGCCGCCGTACTCGCGGAGTTGCTCGACACCCCGGCCACGGCCGGCCTGACGCTCGAACTCATCAGCGGTTCGGCACCGGTGTCGGTGGCGGTGAAGTCGGTGGCAGGGAACTGAAGATGGGCCCGGAGGGGGCCGAAGCGGGCTCCCGTCGTGCACCCGGCACGTCCTGGACGGAGCCCGGCTGCACGGCCGCGAGGCGGTAGTACGGATACGCGGGCAGGCCTCGGCATCCGCCGGCGGAATGACGCTCGGGGCCGGTGCGATGGGGCCATGCGAGGCTCGGAGCAGCGCGTGATGGGGCCGGCGATGGGATCCTGGGTGGCCATCGGCGGAGTATTCAGAACAGCGGAAGCTGCCCGGGGAAGTCGGGCACGGCATACCCGTCCAATGCGGGCTGCGCGGCCCCGAGTTGCGTCGGTCGCCGTGATCCGGGGCACGACACGAGCTCCCCGTTCTGCCGCGCGCCGGGCGGATCATGCCGCGCGAAACGGCCGGCGACGACGGCGATCTCACGACGGCACTCGGGGCAGCTTCTGCGTGGCGTGACCATGGGGTCAGTGTGCCCCGGCCGTGACTCAGGAACGCGAAACCCCTCCGCTCTACGTTTCCGCAGATCGGATGGGTTTCCCCAGTGTCGCGGCGCCAGGATTCGAACCTGGGAAGGCTGAGTCGGCAGATTTTCCGCATGATCGACCGGCGTACCTCAGGCAGATCAAGCCGCCGACGGCGGCCAGGGCTTTAGCTCTTCATGACCCGCCGGCTGCAAGCTCGTTGCACGCCGACCTGGAGCCGGATGCCGCTCCGTCGTCGAGAAGTCGACCGTGTCGACAGCAGCCCGGCGCGTGCGCCCGAATGCTCCACTCAAAGTGCGCAGTGCCGGATATTTACCAGACTCGATTTCATGGCAGAAGAGCATCGGCCGCGCGCCAAAAAAACATCGACGTCCACTGCTCGCCGCACACCAACCGTGCGGGGAGCAGATCATGCCGCGCGTGCTGCCTGCCAGAGCCTGGAACGGCTGACCGGCCATCCCATGGAGGGCGTATCAGCAGTGGGGCGTGAGGACGACGGGTGGTGTGTCGTCGTGGATGTCCTTGAGCTGCCCCGAATTCCGGACACCACCAGCCTCCTCGCGTCTTACGAGGTTCGGCTCGATCAGGACGGCGAACTCACGGAATACCGGAGGGTCCGCCGGTATCAGCGGGGGTCCGCCGACGCATGACCAGTGACTCAGGTTTGCCCGACAACCGGAAGGACCCCACATGCCGGCGACCACCTACTCCGACGAGGTAGTGGCGTGCCCACCGCGGGCCGGCACGTTGTACGACACGCTCGAACTCATCCTCGATCGAGGCATGGTGATCGATGTGTTCGTCCGGGTCTCCCTGGTCGGCATCGAGATCCTCAAGATAGACGCGCGCATCGTTGTGGCAAGCGTGGACACCTACCTGCGATTCGCAGAAGCGTGCAACCGGCTCGACCTCGAGCGGGACTCCGGCAGTACCACCGTTCCCGAACTGCTGGGCGGCAGTGCTGCCAGATCCATCGGCAAACGCAAGGTCCACAAGGCCGCGGCGAGCATGGGAGACACCGTTCGCAAGGTAATCGGGGGCCGCGACGACGACTCCGACGAGCCTGATGAGGACGAGGAGGAGCAGCAGGAACAGCCGAGGAAGCGGCGTGCTCCGGCCCGGGGCAGTACGAGTCGTCGCCGAACCGCGGAGGGGTGAGTCGTGACAGCCAATGGTGTCTACGTCTACGCGGTGATCCGGGCGGGAATGCCGCTGCCGGCAGACGCACGCGGTGTGGGCAGCCCGGCTGCCCAGCTCCGGCCGGTCCGGCAGGGGCGCGTCGCCGCTGTCGTCAGTGAGGCTCCCCCGAATCTCCGCGCCAGACGCCGCGACCTGCTTGCTCACCAGGATCTGTTGCTGCGCCTTTCGGAACAGGGCTCGGTACTGCCCATGCGGTTCGGCATGGTCGCGCCTGACGAGGAGACGGTGCGCGGCCAGCTGGCGGCACATGAGGCGGACCACATGGCAGCACTCGAACATCTCTCGGGCGCGGTCGAGGTCAATATCAAGGCACTCCCGGCACAGGACGCACTGGCAAGCCTTGTCGCGCAGGACAAAAAGGTCCGCCGGCTGCGGGACGAATTGCGTCGACGGCCCGGCTACGAAGCCAGCCTCCGGCTGGGCGAGGCTGTCGCGGCAGCTCTGCAGACCAGGGCCGCCGAAGCCGGTCGGCGCATTCTGAGCGAGCTCACCCCCAAGGCCCGTGCGGTGACCTCGGGGCCTGAAGTCCAGGGATGCGTGCTCAACACGTCGTTCCTCGTCAATCGCAGCGACAGTGATGCCTTCCGAAGGGCCGCAGAGCAATTCGCCAGCACAAACCGCGACCGTGTTGAGCTGCGCCTTTCGGGTCCACTTCCCTGTTACAGCTTCGTATCCCGCGAAGGCGCTCCCGTCCTGACCGCCGGAGTCTGAGATGGGACTGATCACCGGACTTCTCACCCTCCCCATTGCGCCGGTCCGTGGCGTTGTCTGGGTGACGGAGAAGCTCCAAGACGCCGCCGAACGCGAGTTGCACGACCCAGGAGTACTCCGTGCCCAGCTGGCTCTGCTGAACCAGGACCTTGAGGACGGAAGCATCAGCCTGGAGGAATTCGAACGAGAAGAGGAACGGCTGCTCGACCGGCTGCATGCCGCACAGTCCTGTTCCGCGTCGAACGATCGGAGGTGATGCACTCGTGGATGCCAAGGACAAGGTGGCTATCGCGGCTGCAGTGGTGGGCGGCTATGTCCTGGGCCGCACCAAGAAGGGCCGGATGGCTCTCTCCATTGCGACCTATCTGGCGGGCCGGCGATTCGGCCTCGAACCTCGACAGCTCGCCGCCGAAGGGATGCGCAGGCTGGGAGAGATTCCGCAGGTCGCCGAACTGCAGGAGCAATTGAGAGGGGAATTCCTCGACGCGGGCCGCAAGGCAATGACTGCCGCCGCCGACCGGGGCATGAGCACGCTCGCCGGCGCCATCAGGGAGCGTACGGCCCTGCTCGGAGAGAAGACGGACGAACGGGAGGACGGCGACGAGGAGTATGCGCCGGAAGAGGAGGATGCGGAGTACGAGGAGGAGGAAGAGGAAGAGGAAGAGGAAGAGGAGGGAGAAGAGGCGGAAGCGAGGCCGCAGCGGCGCCGTAGTCCGAAATCGGACCGGTCCCGTAAGGCATCAGCACCAGCGGCACGCAAGAAGACTGCTCCCGCGCGCGAAGAGAAACCTGGGGCGGCGAAGAAGACCGCGGCGCGCAAGACTGCACCGGCGAAGAAGACTACTCCTGCCAAGAAGGCCGCGGCGAAGAAGACCACTCCCGCCAAGAAGACCACGGCGAAGAAGACCGCCCGCACCAAGGAGACCACGGCAAAGAAGACCACTCCCGCCAAGAAGACCGCGGCCGGGAAGACGACGTCATCGAAGCGAGCAGCATCCAAGCGCGCCGATCGTCGGAGGTAGTCAGGAATGACCAAGACGGAAGAAGACCACCCGGCAGAGGCAAAGTCGGGCGCTGACCAGCTTCGCGAAGAGCTGTCCAAGTTCCTGTCCGCGCAGGTGGAAAATCTTGCCGAGAAGGCCGGCGACAAACTGACCGACGTCACCACGAAGCTCACTGATGCAGCCCAGAGCGGTGGCTCGCTTCCCGCGATCGGCTCCCGCATCCTCCAAGGCGACTCACCACTGAAAGCATTCGTTTCAGAGAAGGCCAAGGGTGTCAAGGACAGTGTCGTAGAAAAGGCCAAGGGAGCCTTCGGCGGAGGGAAAGGGAAACGCAAGTCCGGCGGCGGCAAGGTCATGAACATCATCGAGGTTCTCGATGTGGGGGTGCCTCTGCGGAACGCCTACGATCACTGGACGCAGTACGACAAATTCAGCAGCTTCACGAAAGGCGTTCAGAGCGTTTCGAAGGGTGATGATGTCGAGAGCGACTGGAAGGTCAAAGTCGGCCCTTCATCACGCAGCTTCAAAGCGAGTGTTCAGGAACAGATTCCCGACGACCGCATCGTCTGGACCTCCGAAGGAGCCAAGGGCACCACCCGCGGCGCAGTCAGCTTCCATGAACTGACACCCACCCTGACTCGAATCGTCCTGGTCGTGGAGTACTACCCGTCCGGGTTCTTCGAGAAGACGGGCAACCTCTGGCGAGCGCAAGGGCGCCGCATGCGACTGGACTTCAAGAACTTCCAGCGGTACGTCACCCTCACTGAAGAAGAGCCCGAAGGCTGGCGCGGTGAAATCCGTGACGGAGAAGTCGTCGTAACGCACGAGGACGCCGTGGAAGAGGAAGAGGCCGAACAGGAGGAACCGGAGGGCGACGAGGGCGAGGACGAAGAGGCGGCAGAGGGCGAAGCCGAAGACTCATACGGGGACCAGGCGGAGGACGAGGACGAGGAAGAGGACCAGGCGGAGGACGAGGAAGCAGATGCTTCCAGGAAGAGGCGAGGACGGAGGCGACGCCGTGTCTGACGTCGACTTCCGGCAGGATCCCTACCTCGCCTCAGGCCCTCAGACCACCAATCTCGCCGACATTCTCGAACGCGTTCTGGACAAAGGAATCGTGATCGCAGGCGACATCAAGATCGATCTCCTTGACATTGAACTGCTCACCATTCGACTTCGCCTGTTCGTGGCATCCGTGGATACCGCGAGGAAGGCCGGGATCGACTGGTGGGAAAACGATCCGGCACTCAGCTCACGTGCTTCTCACAATGCCTTGCAGGAAGAGAACCAGGAATTGCGCGAGCGGCTGAAAGCGCTCGAGGCCGAGACATCGGACAAATAGCCTCAGCGCTCCGCAACGCCCGAAGCCAGCAATGCACCAAGGAGAACCTAGGTACATGACAGAGCGCGACCCTGAGCATTCGGACGACAACGCCACCTACGTGTTCGCTGTCTGCTGGAACCCGAACCTGGCGGCCGTCGCCGGGCTGTCGGGAGTAACCGACGAGGCGCCTGTGGGCACGCTGTCACTGGGGACACTGACAGCGATCGTCCAGACCGTCCGAGCCGGCGACTTCACGGATGAAGCCTGGCAGGTGCGCCTGTCCGACCAACGGGAACTGGAACGATACGCACGGGCCCACCACGACGTCGTCACTGCGGTCGCGGCCTGCTGCCCGACTGTTCCCCTGCCGATGGCCACTGTCTACCACGGTGTCGAGAGGGCACGAGACGCGCTGGCGAAAGAGGCGGAGCGGTTCCACGCTGCGCTCAAGCGCATCGCGCACCATGCCGAATGGGGCGTCAAGGTCTACGCGCCGCCGAGCCCACCCGACGCCGCAAACCAGACGCCGATCCGGCGGGTCACGCCGCTTGACCGATCCCGCCCGGCGCCCGGCGCCGGCCTCGCCTACCTGAACAGCAAGCGAGGAGCGCAGGAGCGCCGCGAGCGGAGCCAGAACGAGGCCCTGCGGACCGCGGAAACGGTGGATGCCCAGGTCCGTAGCCTCGCCACCGCGTCCCGCAGACTGCGGCCGCAACTCCAGCCCTCCGAAGATCGACGGGTCCAGGTCCTCAACGCGACGTATCTCGTGGCAGAACACCGCGCCGAGGAGCTCGCCCTCCTGACACGGACGCTGCGGGAACGCACCGGGGCGCACATCGAGCTGTCAGGGCCGTGGGTGCCCTATTCATTCGTCGGCGAGGTGTAGACCGTGACGCACGAAGTCGTGCCCTGGGACAACCCCGGGCAGCTCAATGGCCCCATCGGCGTACCGCTCGTCGACCTGTTGGACCGCGTCCTGGCAACCGGCGTAGTGATCAGTGGCGACCTGGTCATCGCCATCGCTGACGTTCCGCTGGTACGCCTGTCTCTTCATGCCCTGCTCTCGTCCGTCAACGAACGGGTCCCCGCTCCATGGGCGGACGGCGGCCCCCTATGACCAGCTCCCGATTCGACCTGGAGTCCGACCAGATGGGACGCGACCTCGTCGCCCTGGTGCTCACCGTGGTCGAACTCCTCAGGCAGCTGATGGAGCGCCAGGCGATTCGCCGGATCGAGCAGGGCGACCTCAGCGATGAACAGGTTGACGAGATCGGGACCACCCTGATGCTGCTCGACCAGCGGATGACTGAACTCTGCGAGCAACACGGAGTGCGTCCAGAGGACCTCAATCTCGACCTCGGCCCGCTCGGAACCCTTCTGCCCCGAAGCTGAAGATGTTGGTGCCGGTTCGGCCGGATCCGTGAGCTGAGCATCGCCGCGCTCGCCGCGAGCGCGGCGGCCCGCCGTCGGCCCACCAGGCTACGCATCCGCACCGGTTCCCGACCCCGGGGCGGGCGCCTTCCGATTGCTTCCTACCAGGCACGCTAGCTCGTCGGCACGCAGACGCTTCCAGGAACTACACCGTCAAAGCCCAAGCCGACGGCCGCTGTTAGGAGCTGATGACCGCGCTCTTCTCCGCTATGGATCCATGAAGGTCGCGCGCCGAGCCGGACACTCCGCGGCCGTGCCACTCCGCGTCTACGCGAGGGGTATGGCGGCGCAAGCTCGGAGCGTGCCAACCGTCAAAGCGAGGCTGGCCTGCGCTAGGTCGGACAGCGCAGGGCTTCCTCTGGGGGAAGCCTGGGGACACACGCTGATCAGACCCGGACATCACCTGAGACAAGCCGGACCATCCAGGCATTGCACTCTTACTTCGAAGAGGCTTGCCCTATACGAAGAGACCCCCTCCGATCTGCGTTCCCGCAGTTCGGAGGGGGTCTTCCCCAGTGTGGCGGCGCCAGGATTCGAACCTGGGAAGGCTGAGCCGGCAGATTTACAGTCTGCTCCCTTTGGCCGCTCGGGCACACCGCCGGGGTTGCTGCCTTTCGAACCGCTTTTCGGCGGTGCTCGCTGGCAACGACGTAAACAATACCCGATGCGGAGGGGTGCTTCGCCACCCGATTGATCGCCTCCCGGGGGAGACGGGGTGGCTAGGCTGGTCCGGATGCGGTCCCGGGTTGCCCCGGGCTCGGCGGCCACCCCCACGCCCGCCGATACGCACTCCATACGCACCTCGATACAAGGAGCCACAGGACATGGCCGACTCCAGTTTCGACATCGTCTCGAAGGTCGAGCGGCAGGAGGTCGACAACGCCCTCAACCAGGCCGCCAAGGAGATCTCGCAGCGCTACGACTTCAAGGGCGTCGGTGCCTCGATCTCGTGGTCCGGTGAAAAGATCCTGATGGAGGCGAACTCAGAGGACCGGGTGAAGGCTGTCCTCGACGTCTTCCAGTCCAAGCTGATCAAGCGCGGGATCTCGCTGAAGGCCTTGGACGCGGGCGAGCCCCAGCTCTCGGGCAAGGAGTACAAGATCTTCGCGTCGATCGAGGAGGGCATCTCCCAGGAGAACGCGAAGAAGGTGGCAAAGATCATTCGCGATGAAGGCCCGAAGGGTGTGAAGGCCCAGGTCCAGGGCGACGAGCTGCGGGTCAGCTCCAAGAGCCGAGACGACCTGCAGGCCGTGATCGCCCTCCTGAAGGGCAAGGACTTCGACTTCGCGCTGCAGTTCGTGAACTACCGGTGAGCAACTGATCCGATGCCGACATCGGCTCGGCTTCGGCACCGGCTACGGCTAGGACTTCGACGCCGTACGAGGAAGGGTGGGCACCTGAGGTGCCCACCCTTCTCGCCTGCTGGCCGCGGTCCGGGGTGTGCTCGCCTCGCTCAGTTGCGAGAGTGGCCAAACAGGATGCGGTAGGCGACCAAGAGCACCAGGGAGCCGCCGATCGCGGAGGCCCAGGTCGCGCCGTCGTAGAAGTCCTTGCTGATCGGGTGGTCCAGCCAGCGGGCTGAGATCCAGCCACCGATGAATGCGCCCGCGACACCGATGAGCGTCGTGCCGATGAAGCCACCCGGGTCACGGCCCGGCAGCAGAACCTTGGCGATGGCTCCGGCCAACAGCCCCAGAATGATCCAGCTGATGATCGTCATGCCGTGAACCTGCCCTTCCGCGCTGTGCCTGCACTTTCCGGGCACTGTGATTTCGGGCGCCCTTGTTCGTGCTCGTTGATGAGCAGGACGTCACGGTGGCGCCCCTCGGTTGCAGCGATCAGTAGGGTTCGGGCCGCGTCACGGTCCGGCTCCCTGTCCCCCGGGCTGCGGCACACCCCCGGTGTCGGCGACGCCGTGGTCATCGGACTCGGCTCGATGGTCGGAGCCGGGATCTTCGCCGCCCTCGCGCCCACGGCGGCAAGCGCGGCCAGGTCCGGACTGCTGCTCGGGCTCGCGGTCGCGGCCGTGGTCGCCTACTGCAACGCCACGTCGTCGGCGCGACTGGCCGCCCTGTATCCGGCCTCGGGCGGCACGTATGTGTACGGGCGCGAGCGACTCGGGGATGGTGGCCAATGCCTCGTTCCGCCGCCGATCCACCAGGTGACCGACGATCCACGTCTCCTCAGGACGCGCCGGCCGTAGCCGTACGTATGCGGAAATCGGTCCAAGGGGCCAGCTCCAGCTCCTCGTTCATCTCCTCGTACCAGCCCGTGCCGTCGACCCAGGCGCGCAGCCAGGCCGTGAGGCTCGGGGCGTCCACGTACCAGGCCCGGTCGGCGTCGTCGGCGTTCGGTTCGAAGAGGAGGACGGTGGCCTTTGGGCTGCGGCAGTCCACGCACGCGTACATCGCGCAGCCCCAGTGGGATATCGGCAGGACGCCCTCGGGCCATGGCCAGTCGGGGTCCTTGCGGCCGCTCTCGCGGTTGGCGCGGTATTGAGTGACGGCGGCGGGTTCGCCGGCCGGAGAGCTGTCGAGCAGGGGCAACAGGCCGTACTCCGGACCGAATCCGCCGTCTCCTATACGCAGGTAGAGGTCGGCGAGCAGCGGGGGCAGGCGGAAGCCGAGGGCGGCCTCGGCGCGGGCCACGGTGGCCGCGTCCAAGGGCTCAGGGAGCAAAGTCCAGCCCCACGGTCGGGTGTTGCGGGCCTTGTCCGCCACCCTCGTCAGCAACTGCTCGTTCTCGGTCATGCGTTCATGATGCAAGCTGCCACTGACAATCAAGCGGGCCTGTGGATAACTCAGAGGTTGTGGAAAAACCCGCGGCTGTCGCTCGGCGGTTCGCCCCCCCCCCGGCGCAGTTCGCCCGCTGGCTCGGTTCGCCCCCCGGCTCTCCGCTCCCCGCTGCGACCCGCTACCAGCCCTGAGCGAACGGCTGGTCCGACGGCACGATTTCGCGGCCCAGCGGGAACAGCGACACCGGGATCAGCTTGAAGTTGGCGATGCCGAACGGGATGCCGATGATCGTGATGCACAGCACGAGGCCGGTGGCGATGTGGCCGAGGGCCAGCCACCAACCCGCGAGGACCAGCCACAGGACGTTGCCGACGCACGAGGGGGCTCCGGCGTCGCGGCGTTCGATCGTCGTGTACCCGAAGGGCCACAGCGCGTAGACGCCGATGCGGAAGGCCGCGATGCCGAACGGGATACCGATGATGGTGATGCACAGCAGCAGGCCCGCGGCCAGGTAGGCGATAAACAGCCAGAAGCCGCTCAGGACGAGCCAGATGACGTTCAGGATGGTCTTCATCGGGGACCTGCCATCTTTTGGAGTCGGGCGATTCGGTCCGCCATGGGCGGGTGGGTGGAGAACATCTTGGAGAACCCCTGACCTGGGCGGAAGGGGTTCGCGATCATCATGTGGCTGGCCGTCTCGATGCGGGGCTCGGGGGGCAGCGGGAGCTGTTTGGTGCCGAGTTCGAGCTTGTGCAGGGCGCTGGCGAGGGCGAGCGGGTCGCCGGTGAGCTGGGCGCCGGACGCGTCGGCCTCGTACTCCCTGGAGCGGCTGATGGCCAGTTGGATGAGCGTGGCGGCGAGCGGGCCGAGGATCATGATCAGCAGGATGCCGAGGATGCCGGGGCCGTCGTCGTCATCGGAGCGGCCGATCGGGATCAGCCAGGCGAAGTTGACCAGGAACATGATCACCGAGGCTAGGGCGCCGGCGACCGACGAGATCAGGATGTCCCGGTTGTAGACGTGGCTGAGCTCGTGGCCGATGACGCCACGCAGCTCGCGCTCGTCGAGGAGGCGTAGGATTCCCTCGGTGCAGCACACGGCCGCGTTGCGCGGGTTGCGGCCCGTCGCGAACGCGTTCGGCGCCTCTGTCGGGGAGATGTAGAGGCGGGGCATGGGCTGGCGTGCCTGAGTGGAGAGCTCGCGGACCATGCGGTACAGGGCCGGGGCCTCGAACTCGCTGACCGGGCGGGCGCGCATCGCGCGCAGCGCCAACTTGTCGCTGTTCCAGTACGCGTACGCGTTCGTGGCCAGCGCAATCAGAACCGCGATGACGAGCCCCATCCGGCCGAAGAAACTGCCGATGACGATGATGACTGCGGACAGTCCCCCGAGGAGGACTGCGGTCCTGAGCCCGTTGTGCCGGCGGTGCACGGTACGCCCTCCAAGTGGTGCGGCAGGGGAACCCTTTGCTGGTCGATCTCCGATGCCACTTATGCCGTGGTCTCACGTCCAGTGGACCCTTCTGTACTGGTCAACGCCAGGCGAGGGCCACGGGTTCCCTGGTGGGCAGGGCGGCAGGCGTGGGCCGTCCGGGTGAAGGCGCCGGCGCACGGCTACGCGCGCGTGAGGGCCGAGTGATCCACGCGCGCGTACAGGAAGTGGGTCAGAGGCTCAGAAGAGCCCGGTGTCGGCGAAGCGCAGGATCAGCTGAGGGGCTCCGGACAAGGCGATGCCGACAACGCCGGTGAGGGCCATCGCGGCGGTGAGTGGCGCAGGGAGGAGGTGCACCCCGGCCTCCCCCTCGGGCGCACGGAACAGCAGGGCCGTCCACTGGAGGTAGTAGAACAGCGCGATCACCACGTTGACGGCCATGACCACGGCCAGCCAGCCCAGGCCCGCGTCTACGGCGGCGGAGAAGACGGTGACCTTGGCGAAGAGACCGATGATGCCCGGCGGAAGTCCGGCCAGGCAGAGCAGGAAGAAGGCCAGGATCAGGGCGGTCAGGGGGTTGTGCGCGTACAGGCCGCGGTAGTCGCTGATGCGGTTCAGGGACTTCGTACGGCCCACCAGGGCGGCCACTGCGAAGGCGCCCAGGTTCACGGCGGCGTACATGAGGGCGTAGGCGACGGTGGAGCCGATGGCACGCTCGCCGTCGTCGGAGTACGCGGCGGCGGCAATCGGCACCAGGAGGTAGCCGGCCTGGCCGACGGAGGACCAGGCGAGCAGGCGTACCGCGCTGTACGCGCGCGTGGCCTGCTGGCGCAGGGCCCCGACGTTGCCGACGGTCATGGTGAGGGCGGCCAGCGCCGCGAGGGCCGGGCCCCAGACGTCGGCGTACGACGGCAGGGCGATGACCGTGACGAGGATCAGCCCGGTGAAGCCGACCGCCTTGCCGACGACCGAGAGGTAGGCGGCGACCGGTAGGGGCGCCCCTACGTACGTGTCCGGCACCCAGAAGTGGAAGGGGACGGCGGCCGTCTTGAAGGCGAAGCCGACCAGAGTGAGGACGACTCCCGTCTGGGCGAGGGTCTGGAGCTGTCCGTCGACGTTCTGGATCCGGTCGGCGATCTGCGTGAGGTAGAGGGTGCCGGTTGAGGCGTAAACGAAGCTGATGCCCATGAGGCTGACCGCGGTCGCCGTGACCGAGGACAGGAAGAACTTCAGGGCCGCTTCGGAGGACTTGCGGTCACCGAAACGGAGGCCGACCAGCGCGAAGGCCGGAAGCGAGGCGACTTCGAGCGCGACGATGAGGGTCGCCAGGTCCCGGGAGGCGGGCAGCAGGGCGGCACCGGCGGCGGAGGAGAGCAGCAGGAACCAGTACTCCCCCTCGGGGAGTTCCTTGTCGGCGTCCTTGAGAGCGGTGACCGATAGGAGCGCCGCGAGGAGGGCGCCGCCGAGAACCAGGAACTGGATCACGAGGGTGAAGCGGTCGGCCGTATAGCTGCAGACCGCGGCGTCGCCGGTCAGGCAGAAGGTGGAGCGGTCGCCGTCCAGAAGGGGCAGCAGCAGGACGATGGAGGCAGCCAGGCCGACCACGGACGTCCAGCCGAGCAGGGCCTTCTTGTTCTCCGCGACGAACAGGTCGGCGACGAGGACCACGAGTCCCACGACCGCCGCAATGGTGGGCGGCGCGATGGCGAGCCAGTCGACTGACTGAACCACCGACTCGGCCAGTGGCTGGGCCAGGGAGCTCATCGGGTGCCTCCTGCGAGGAGCTGCTGCACGGCCGGGTCGGTCAGGCCGAGGAGGGTCTTCGGCCACAGTCCGGCGACGACGGTGAGGGCGACGAGCGGGGTCCAGGCCGCGAACTCGTAACTCTGGATGTCGGCGAGCTTCGGGGCTTCCTGCGGCGCGGCGCCCATGCAGACGCGGCGGACCACGACGAGCAGGTACGCGGCGGTGAGCAGGGTGCCGAAGGCGCCGATCGCCATGAAGGTCAGGAAGGCCGGCCGATTGAGCTGGGCCGCGGGCTCGAACGCCCCGAACAGCGCGAGCATCTCGCCCCAGAACCCGGCGAGGCCCGGCAGCCCGAGCGAGGCGACCGCGGCGAACGCGAGGAGGCCGCCGAGGCGGGGCGTCTTGGCGTAGAGGGCCGCGCCGGTCTTGTCGGCGAGGGTGTCGAGGTCAGTGGTCCCCGTACGGTCCTTCAGCGCGCCGACCAGGAAGAAGAGGAGGCCGGTGATGAGGCCGTGGGCGATGTTGGCGAACAGGGCGCCGTTCACACCGGTCGGGGTCATCGTGGCGATGCCGAGCAGGACGAAGCCCATGTGGCCGACGGAGGAGTAGGCGATCAGGCGCTTGAGGTCGCCCTTCGCGCCCCGCTTGGCGAGGGCGAGGCAGGCCAGGGATCCGTAGATGATCCCGACGACGGCGAAGGCGGCGAGGTAGGGCGCGAAGTCGGCGAAGCCGTCGGGAGCGATCGGCAGGAGAATCCGGACGAACCCGTACGTTCCCATCTTCAGCAGGACGCCGGCCAGCAGGACCGAGCCGACGGTCGGGGCGGCGGTGTGGGCGTCGGGCAGCCAGCTGTGCAGGGGCCACATCGGCGTCTTGACCGCGAGCCCGATACCGATCGACAAAACGGCGATGACCTGCACGGATGCAGTCAGGGACCGGCCGTTGTCAGTGGCGAGTGCCACCATGTCGAATGTGCCCGCCTTGACTCCGATCAGGAGCAGGCCGAGCAGCATGACCACGGAGCCGAGCAGCGTGTAGAGGATGAACTTCCAGGCGGCCGTGGCCTTGCCCTCGCCGCCCCAGCGGGCGATGAGGAAGTACATCGGGATCAGGACCATCTCGAAGGCGAGGAAGAAGAGCAGCAGGTCGAGGACGGCGAAGGTGGCGAGGGTGCCGGACTCCAGGACGAGCACCAGTGCGACGAAGGCCTTCGGGGTCGGGCCCGCAGGCATCTTGAAGTACGAGTAGAGCGCGCAAAGGAAGGTCAGCAGCGCGGTCAGTACCAGAAGGGGCAGGGAGATGCCGTCGATGCCGAGGTGGATGCGCACGTCAAGTGCTGGGATCCAGCTGATGTCGGTGCTGGCCTGCATCTTCGACGGCTGGTCGTGGTCGAAGCCGAGCACCAGGACGATCGCGGCGATGAGGACCGCGCCGGTAACGGTGACGCCGTGCCGGAGCACGGCCTGCTCGGGTGACTTCCCTTTCAGCCCGGGCGGGGCGGGCAGAAGAGCCGCGGCGGCGCCGAGGAGCGGGCCGACGACGACGAATGCCAGAAGGACCTGCATCACGGACTCGTTGATATCGATCACGCCTGCTCACGCTCCCGTGGCGACGAGGACGGCGGCGACCGCCAGGACGACGGTGCCGGCGAGCAGCGCGCTCACATAGGTCTGCACATTGCCCGTCTGGGCGCGCCGTACGGCGATGCCGAGCCAGCGGGGTAGCGCACCCGCGCCGCGCACATAGGTGTCGACGACCTCGCGGTCGAGGAACCGGACGAGACTCGCGCCGGCCTGGACCGGGCGGACGAACAGGGCCCGGTACAGCGCGTCGAGGTGGAAGCCGACGGCGGCATGCCGGTGCAGTGGGCCGAGCAGCAGCCGGCCAGGGTCCGCCGGGTCGGGCGCGTAGGCCACTCCTCCGTACACGGGCGCGTGGCTGGCAATGGCCTCGGCCTCGACCTGGGCGGCGTCACCCTCGGGGTGGGCCGCGACAGCACCCAGCGGGACGCGTGCCGCCACGGCCGCGAGGTGGTGCCAGGCCGCGTAGGTGACGATGCCGCCGACCAGGGCCACGCCCGTGCCGAGGACCGAGGTGGTGAGGGTCGGGGCGAGGTCACCGCCGTCGAACCAGTCGGGGAGCACGCGGTAGGCGAAAGCGCCGACGGCGAGGGACGGGGCGGCGAGCACCCACAGCACCACGGTCATCGTCAGGGGCTGTCTGCCGTGGTCGGGGGCCTCGGCGCCGTGGCCGCGGAAGGCCAGCAGCCACAGGCGCATCGCGTAGGCGGCGGTGAGCAGGGCCGTGAGCAGGCCGGTGACGAGGACGATCCAGCCCGCGGCCCCTGGGGCGTGTTCGGTGTGGCCGGTGGCGACGTGCTCGGCGGCACCGAGGACGGACTCCTTGGAGAAGAACCCGCTGAACGGCGGGATCGCGGCGAGCGCGAGGAGCGCCACGGTCATCGTCCAGAAGGCGTCCGGGACGCGGTTGCGCAGGTGGGTCATGCGGGACATGGCGGCCAGCGAGTTGGTGCCGGCGGCGTGGATGATCACGCCGGCCGCGAGGAACAGCAGCGCCTTGAAGGCGCCGTGGGACAGGAGGTGGAAGACGGCGGCACCGCGGTCGGCGACGGCGAGGGCGCCGGTCATGTAGCCGAGCTGACCGATCGTCGAGTAGGCGAGGACGCGCTTGATGTCGTCCTGGGCGAGCGCGGCGATACCCGAGCCGACCATCGTGACGGCGGCCATGACGGCGAGGACGATCATCGCGGCCTGGGAGGCTTCGAAGACCGGGAGGAGACGCGCGACGAAGTAGACGCCGGCGGCGACCATCGTCGCGGCGTGGATCAGCGCGGAGACGGGCGTCGGACCCGCCATCGCGTCGGGGAGCCAGGTGTGCAGCGGGAACTGCGCCGACTTGCCCGCCACGCCCGCGAGGAGCAGCAGGGCGATCAGCGTCGGGTGGTCGAGTCCGCCGCTCGCGACGGTGCCGAGGATCTTCGTGATGCGGAAGGACCCGGCGTCGGTGGCCAGCGCGAACAGGCCGATGAGGAAGGGGACGTCACCGAGCTTGGTCACCAGGAACGCCTTGATGGAGGCGGCGCGGGCCTCCGGGGTCTCCCAGTAGTGGCCGACCAGGAAGTACGAGCAGATGCCCATGATCTCCCAGCCGACCAGCAGCACCATCAGGTCGCCGGAGTAGACGACGAGCAGCATTGCCGAGGTGAACAGGGAGACGAGAGCGGCGTACGAGGGGTAGCGCGGGTCCTCGCGCAGGTAGCCCGTGGAGTAGATCTGCACGCAGGTGGCGACGACACCGACGAGTACGGCGACGAGAGCGGCGAAGCCGTCGATGTACAGGGCGAGCTCGATCGGGACCGAGCCGGTGGGTGTGAGCTCGGTGGCGGCGTTGATCGCCTGGTCTCCGCCCTGGCGCACGGCGACCACCGCGGCGAGGACGAGGGACGTCAGCGTCGGCAGGACGGCGAGCGGGCGGACGAAGCCGGGCGCGGTGCGGCCCAGGAGCAGGCCGGCCGCGGCGCCGAGGAAGGGAAGGAGGGGGACGAGGACGGCGAGGGTGGTCGTGGTCACGCGGTGGCCTCAGCCTTCTCGGCCTGCTGGGCCGTGGAGGCGTCGCGGTCGGGGCCGTCGGTGTCGTGGCTCTCGGCGGTGTCGCGGAGCTTGTCGATGTCCGCGGTGCCACGGTTGCGGTGGACGGCGAGGACGATCGCCAGGCCGATGCCGATCTCGGCGGCGGCGATGGTGATGGTGAACAGGGTCAGCGCCTGGCCGGAGTGCAGGGTCTCCTCGGCGGTCTTGCTGAGCCAGACGTCGAAGGCGACCAGGTTGAGGTTGACGGCGTTGAGCATCAGCTCGACCGACATCAGGACCAGGATCGCGTTGCGGCGGGCGAGCACGCCGTACAGGCCGGTGCAGAAGAGAAGGACGGACAGTACGGCGGGATAGGCGAGGTGCATCAGCGGGCGCCTTCCTGCTCGGCCGGATCGGTTCCCTCGACCGGCTTGTTTCGCCCGGTCGGGTGATTACGGGAATCCGGGACGGATGGGGAACCACCGGTCACGGCACGGGAGTTCACAGAGGGAGAGCCCGACTCGGTCTTCGCCTTGCGGGACAGGACGATCGCGCCGACCAGGGCGGCGAGGAGGAGGACGGAGAGGGCCTCGAAGGGGAGGACCCAGTTCTGGAAGAGGCTCTCGCCGGTGGCCTTGGTGGAGCCGGCAGCGGGGCCGTCAAGGTCGATCCAGGTAGTGCGGAAGGCGTCCACGACCACCCAGATCAGGGTGGCCGCGGAGGCGACGGCCACGGTGAGCGCGGCCCAGCGGTTGCCGGAGTCGGCGTCCGGGGAGCGGCCGATGGGGGCTCGGGTGAGCATCAGACCGAACAGGAGGAGGACGACGACGGAACCGACGTAGATGAGGACCTGCACCCACGCGATGAACTCGGCGGTGAGCAGGAGGTACTCGACGGCGAGGCCGCCGAGCGTGACCACCAGCCACAGGGCAGCGTGCACCAGCTGCCGTGTGGTGACGGTGACCAGCGCGGCGCCGAAGGTGACCAGACCCACCAGGAGGAAAACGATCTCCACGCCGGTCGGGGAAAGGAAGCCGTGGGTGTCGGCGGCCAGGGTCAGCGCGGTGGAAGTGAGGGTCACGACTCACCCTCCTGCGGCTCGGTCGCCTCGGTCGGCGCGGCCTCCGCAGCCTGCGTGGCCGCCAGCTTCTCGGCGGTCTTGCGGGCGGCGGCGATCTCCTTGGGCTCCTCCGCGCCGGGGTCGAGGGCGGGCGGGGCCGGCACGGTCCACATCCACTCGCGGAGCTTGTCGCGCTCGTGGGTGAGCTCGCGGATGTCGGTCTCGGCGTACTCGAACTCCGGGGACCAGAACAGGGCGTCGAAAGGACAGACCTCGATGCAGATACCGCAGTACATGCACAGGGAGAAGTCGATGGCGAAGCGGTCGAGGACGTTGCGGCTGCGTTCGCGGCCGCCGGGGGCCGCAGCCGGGACCGTCTCCTTGTGGGAGTCGATGTAGATGCACCAGTCCGGGCACTCGCGGGCGCAGAGCATGCAGACCGTGCAGTTCTCCTCGAACAGGCCGATCACGCCACGGGTGCGGGGCGGGAGGTCGGGCTGGGTGTCCGGGTACTGCGCGGTGACGGACTTCCTCGTCATCGTGCGGAGGGTGACGGCCAGCCCCTTGGCCAGGCCACTGCCGGGAATCGATCGGCGGGGCCGCCCGGAGGGGGTCGTTGAGGGGTGGTGGTCGGGTGACGGGCGGGACATGGTTACTGGATCACCACCTTGACGATGCCGGTGAGGGCGATCTGGGCGAGGGAGAGGGGGACGAGGAGAGTCCAGGAGAGCTTCTGGAGCTGGTCCTCGCGCAGGCGGGGATAGGTGACGCGGAGCCAGATCACGATGAAGGCGAGGACGGCCGTCTTCAGGAGGGTCCAGACCCAGCCGAGGCCGTCGGCGCCCCAGGGGCCGTGCCAACCGCCCAGGAAGAGGACGGTGGTCAGGCCGCACAGGACGACGATTCCGGCGTACTCGGCGAGGAGGAAGAGAGCGAAACGGAGACCGGTGTACTCGGTGTAGGCGCCGAAGATGATCTCCGAGTCGGCGACGGGCATGTCGAAGGGGGGACGCTGCAGCTCAGCCAGTCCGGCGACGAAGAAGACGATCGCGCCGACGATCTGCCAGGGCAGCCACCACCACTCGAAGGCGTCGAGGATGCCGGGGAGGGAGACGGTTCCGGCAGCCATCGCCACGGAGGCGGCGGTGAGCAGCATCGGGAGTTCGTAGGCGAGGAGCTGAGCGGCGGTGCGGAGGCCGCCGAGGAGGGAGAACTTGTTGGCGGAGGCCCAGCCGGCCATGAGTGAGCCGAGGACGCCTACGCCCATGACCGCCAGGACGAAGAAGATGCCCGCGTCGATGACCTCACCGACCGCGCCCTCGCTGGGGCCGATGGGGATGGCGAGGAGTACGAGCAGGTACGGCAGGAGGGCCACAGCGGGGGCGAGCTGGAAGATACGGCGGTCCGCGCCCGCCGGGACGACGTCCTCCTTCTGCGCGAACTTCACGCCGTCGGCGACGAGTTGGGCCCAGCCGTGGAAGCCGCCGGCGTACATCGGGCCGAGGCGGCCCTGCATGTGGGCCATCACCTTGTGCTCGGTCTGACCGATGAGCAGGGGAAAGGTGAGGAAGACGACGAAGACGATCAGGAGTCGCAGGGTGACGTCGAGCGCGTCGTTCACTGCGGGCCTCCTGAGGGGTCTTTGTGGTCCGGGTGGTTCGGGTTCTCGTCGGTGGAGTCTGCGGCGTCGTCGGACGTGGCTGCGGGGTCGGACGAGCCGTGCTTCGCCGGGGTCTCCGACGGTGACTCGGCCTCGGTCTGGGCCTCGGCCTCGGTTTGAGCCTCGGCTTCGGTCCGCGGCTCGGGCTCGGACTGCTGCTGCTCGGCCTCGGGTCGTTGCTTGAGTGCCGGTTCGTCGAAGGCCGGGCGGGCGTGGTGCCAGGGGGCGTCCGAGCTGCGGGGGGTCGAGGGGGGCTCGGGAGTGGCCGAAGGGGTGGAGGGGGTGGTGGCGTCGTCGGCCGCGTCAGCCGACGTCCCATCCGTTGCAGCCGCCCTGGACGCAGCCGCGCCGGAAGCAGCCGTGCCCGCAGCCGCCTCGCGGGATGCCTCCGTATCGGAAGGGGTCCGCTGGCTTGCCGAGCCCTCGCCTGCGCTCCGGGTGCGGCGCGGCGTGGTCGACGTGCCGGCCGTGGTTGCCGGTGTGCCGGTGGCACCCGGGGGCCCGCCCGCCTCCGGCGAGGTCTCGGAGTCCGTAGCAGCCGTCTCGCCGGCCGGCGTCTCGACTGCCGATGCCGTCTCCTGCTGGCTGACCGACCCTTCGGCTGCCGTACGCGCACGCCGGGCCGCACCCGTCGCGGGCGCTGCACCAGCCGAGGCTTCCGTCTGGCCGGCCGAACCCTCCGCGGCCGTACGGGAACGCCGCGCCGCTCCCGCAACAGGAGCCCCACCCGCAGCAGGGGCCTCCGCCTGACTGGCCGACCCCTCCGCCGCCGTACGCGACCGCCTCGCCACGCCCGCAGCAGGAGCGCCCGTCGGAGTCTCACCCGCAGCCGGTGTCTCCGCCTGGCTCGCCGAACCCTCCGCCGCCGTACGCGCGCGTCGGACCGGTCGCTCCCCCGCTGCGCGGGTCGGCCGTTCCCCGGCCGTGCGTGCCGCGCCGCGGGCCGGGCGGGCGGGGGCAGGGGGGAGTTGGCCCTTCAGGGGGCCCCATTCGTTCGGGTCGGGGACGCCGGGGGGCAGCATTTGGCGGCGCTTGGGGCCGCCGTGTTCGGACTCGCCGGGTTCCTTGGCGCCGGGCCAGGCCTTGGCGACGCGGGCTGCCAGGACGAAGTCCTTGCGGAGGGGGTGGCCCTCGAAGTTCTCCGGGAGGAGCAGGTGGTCGAGGGCGGGGTGGTCGGTGAAGGCCACGCCGAACATTTCGTGCGTCTCGCGTTCGTGCCAGGCCGCGCCCGCGTAGACGCCGATCGCGGAGGGCAGTGTCGGTGCCTCGTGCGGGACCGTCGTGCGGACCAACAGGCGCCGTACCGGAGACAGGGCGGCGACGTGGGCCGCGACACGGAAGCCCGTGCCGGGTTCATCGACCGCGCTCAGCCAGTCGAAGTAGGTGCAGCCCAGCTCGTCGCGGGCTGCTTCAAGTGCCGGGATCCAGGACGTCGGGGGGACATCGACCGTCAGGACCTCATAGGACTCCTCGGCCGTGGCCTCCGGGCCGAAGAGGTCCCCGACGGGGGCGGGCAGCCAGCCGATCGTCGTCATCGGTCGGCCTCCCCCACGCCGCCGGCACCCGCGCCGCCGGCACCCGTTCCGCCGGCGCCGGGCGCCTGCGGCCCGCGCACCAACCCACTCTGCAACGCCGCCGTGGACGGCCGGGCCGCTCCGGCGCCGTACCGCTCCACCAGCGACTCCCGCGCGATCTTCTCCTGGAGCTTCAGGATGCCCTGGAGCAGTGCCTCGGGGCGTGGCGGGCACCCGGGGACGTAGACGTCCACCGGGATGATCTGGTCGACGCCCTTGGTGACGGAGTAGGAGTCCCAGTACGGGCCGCCGCAGTTCGAGCAGGCGCCGAAGGAGATGACGTACTTCGGCTCGGGCATCTGTTCGTACAGGCGCTTCACGGCCGGGGCCATCTTGTCCGTGACCGTGCCCGAGACGACCATGAGGTCGGCCTGCCGGGGGCCGGGCGCGAACGGGATCACGCCGAGGCGGATGAAGTCGTGGCGGGCCATCGACGCGGCGATGAACTCGATGGCGCAGCAGGCGAGCCCGAAGTTGAAGACCCAGAGCGAGTAGCGGCGGCCCCAGTTCAGGATCACCTTCATCGGCTCCGGGGCGAGGCGGGCCAAGGCGCCCAGCCGCTTCGGCTCCGGGAGCAGAACGGGCTCCGGCGAATCCACTTCCGCGCGCTCCGGCGAGTTCACTTCTGGCGTCACGTCCATGCCAGGACGCCCTTCTTGTATGCGTAGAGCAGGCCCACGGCCAGGAAGCCGAGGAAGATGAACATCTCGACGAGGGTGGTCGCGCCGTAGCCCGGGTCGGCGAACACCGTCGCCCAGGGGAACAGGAAGATCGAGTCGATGGCGAAGATCACGTAGAGGAAGGCGTAGACGTAGTAGCGGACCTGGGTGTGGGCCCAGCCCTCGCCGACGGGATCGACTCCGCACTCGTACGTCAGGAGCTTCTCGGGCGTAGGGACCACGGGGCGCAGCAGTCGGCCCGCCCCGAAGGCGACGGCGACGAACAGCACGCCGATGACGGCCAGCAGTCCGACGACCGAGTAGGACTGGAAGTAGTCCGCCGAGACGACGACGTAGTGCACATCCGCCGCGACGACGACGGTCTGTTCCGACACGTCCGCCCCTCGCTCCCTGACCTCGTTGTCCTACCAGTGTCCTGCGACCTGTGGTCTCGTGAACACCGCTGTTCGACGATCTGTACGCACGGGAGTCTAGGCCCTGCTAAAGACAGCGTAAGCAGCCCGTCACACGTTGAGATCTCGTCGAGACTCGCCTCAGGACGCCGCACGTCTGTCCTCGGGACACGGCAGCCGACCCCCGGCCGGTCGCGAGGTTCGGCGCGGGGGTGGGGATTTCCCCCGCAAGACCACGGCGGTCCGCCTCATGGCGCGGCGGCGCACCGCGCGGCACGCTAGCCCATATGACCGAAAGCCCCAGCCCTTCGTGGGACCCCTCCCGGGGTTCCGAGGGTGACCAGCCGCCGCTGCCGCCCGCCCGTTTCGCCTACGACCGGCACACCTGGAAAGAGATCGCGCACCTTCTGGCGAACCTTCCGATGTCGCTGCTCGGCTTCGTCTACGTCGTGACAGTGCTGTTCACCGGTGCCTTGCTGACGCTGACGGTGATCGGGTTCCCGCTGCTCGCCGCCGGCCTGCTGGGCGCGCGGCAGTTGGGCAAGCTGGAGCGCTCACGCGCGCGTGCGTTGCTCGGGATGCAGGTGGACGAGCCGAGTCGGCTGCCGTTGCGCGGCGGCAAGGACGGCTTCTTCCCCCAGCTGTGGCTGGCGCTGAAGGACCCCGTCGGCTGGCGCACGATCCTGTACGACTTCATCCGCCTGCCCTGGGGCGTCCTCACCTTCACCATCACGCTGACGTCGCTGTTCGTGCTGTGGCCGGTGCTGCCGTTCATCGCGCGGGGCCTGGCGAACGCGGACCGGGCGATGGTGCGCGGCCTGCTGTCGCCCTCCGACGAGCTGGAGCGCCGTATCGCGGAACTGGAGTCGGACCGGGGGGTGGTGGTGGACACGGCCGCGGCCGATCTGCGGCGCATCGAGCGCGACCTGCACGACGGCGCTCAGGCCCGTCTGGTCAACCTGGCCATGGGGCTGGGCCTGGCCAAGGAGAAGCTGCTGGAGGATCCCGACGTGGCGGCGTCGATGGTCGCGGAGGCGCACGGCGAGGTGAAACTGGCACTCCAGGAGCTACGGGACCTCGCCCGCGGCATCCACCCGGCCGTCCTCACCGACCGCGGCCTGGATGCCGCCCTGTCGGCGGTCGCCTCACGCTGCACGGTGCCGGTGAAGGTGACCGTCGACCTGCTCTCCAGACCGGCCGCGGCCATCGAGGGCATCGCCTACTTCACCGTCTCCGAGCTGCTGCAGAACGTCAGCAAGCACAGCGGGGCGAAGTCGGCGTCGGTCGACGTGTGGCGTTCGGACGAGCGGCTGCTCATCCAGGTGTGGGACGACGGCCGCGGGGGCGCGCGCCTAGACGGCGGCACGGGCATGCGCGGTCTCGCCGACCGGCTGGACGCCGTGGACGGCCTGTTCGTCATCGAATCACCCCGCGGCGGCCCTACGACCGTGACGGCGGAGCTGCCCTGGCGCGACCGCGTCCCCGGGCAGGGATAGCGCAGGGGTAGGGAAAACCCCCCGTTCAAGACGCCGACGGCCTCCATGGTCCGTGGACCTGCGACGCAGCAGGGTTGGAGATACGACGGCACAGCCCCGAGGCGGGGCTGACGGGACGAGGAGAACGGACGACGCCGATGGCCACGGAGTACGGACAGGGCTACGGGCACGGGCTCGGTTACCCCGAGCACGGCCTTCCCGAGCACGGCGGTGAGCGACGGCACCGGCTGCCGGCCGGGCTGCGGGCGCCGTTCGAGGCACGCAGCTGGCGCGAGTTCGGTTATGTGCTGCTCAGCCTGCCGATCAGCATCATGCTGTTCGTCTACGCCATCACGATGGTGTCGCTGGGCGCGGGCCTGCTGGTGACGTTCCTCGGCATCCCGGTGCTGGCCGCGGGGCTCGCCGGCTGCCGGGCCTTCGGGGCGCTGGAGCGGGCACGCGCGCGTGCGCTGCTGCACCTGGAGGTGGCCGACCCGGAGCCGCTGCGGATGCGCCGGCGCGGGTTCATGGCGTGGATAGGCGCTGTACTGAAGAGCGGGACGTCGTGGCGCAGCGTGCTGTACGCGGTGCTGCACTTCCCGTGGGCGGTGTTCTCCTTCGTCGTCGCCGTGAACGTCTGGGCGTACGGCTGGGCGATGCTGACGTATCCGCTGTGGTTCTGGGTGTTCCCGATGTGGGTCGGCCAGGACGGCATTCAGGTCTACGGCGACGAGACGCACCAGTTCTACCTCGACAACCCCTTCGAAATCACGGTCACCGCGCTGGTGGGCCTGCTGTTCACGCTGGCCACGCCGTGGATCGTGCGGGCGCTGACGCAGGTGGACCGGCTGCTGGTGCACGGCCTGCTCGGGCCGTCGCGGCTGGCCACGCGCGTGGTGGAGCTGGAGTCGGACCGCGGTGTCGTCGTCGATACGGCCGCTGCGGACCTGCGGCGCATCGAGCGCGACCTGCACGATGGCGCCCAGGCCCGACTGGTGGCTCTGGCCATGGATCTGGGTCTGGCGAAGGAGAAGCTGACGGAGGACCCGCAGGCGGCGGCGCGAATGGTCGACGAGGCGCACGGCGAGGTGAAGACGGCGCTTCAGGAGCTGCGGGATCTGGCCCGCGGGATCCATCCGGCGGTCCTGACGGACCGAGGGCTGGACGCGGCCCTGTCGGCGGTGGCCTCGCGGTGCACGGTGCCGGTGGAGGTCCAGGTGGATCTGGAGGAGCGGCCGGTGCCGGCGATCGAGGGGATCGCCTACTTCACGGTGTCGGAGCTGCTGCAGAACATCAGCAAGCATGCACGGGCCACATGGGCGGCGGTGGATGTGTGGCGGGTGGAGAACCGGTTGATGCTGCAGGTCGTGGACAACGGGATCGGTGGCGCCGACACATCCGGAGGGTCGGGGC
This sequence comes from Streptomyces sp. R11, assembly GCF_041051905.1. Classification (NCBI taxonomy): domain Bacteria; kingdom Bacillati; phylum Actinomycetota; class Actinomycetes; order Kitasatosporales; family Streptomycetaceae; genus Streptomyces; species Streptomyces sp. R11. The sequence continues at coordinate 5,386,611 of NZ_CP163432.1, read as the reverse complement.
TGTCCGGGCTGGCGGAGCGGCTGGACGCGGTGGACGGGATTCTGGTGGTGGACTCGCCGGTCGGCGGGCCTACTCGGGTCACGGCGGAGCTTCCTTGGCGGACCGTGTAGCCGCATGGGTGTAAGCCCACTGTGTAGTTCGACAAATGTCATTGGCCTGGAGCGGACCTCGTCCGCCTCCAGGCCATCGTCACGCCCCCCACGGCCCTTCTTCGGCCCCGGTTGTTGGGCCCCGGCTCTTCGGCCCCCAGCCCTCCTTCGGTCTCTTGCAGGCGAGTGCTCCCCGAGCACGCGCCCCCAAGGACGCCTCCTTTGTCCACAAGCGATCCCAACCGGCTCGGGCAGGTTATCCACAGGCCCGGTGACGGAGAGCAGATCGCGGGATACTGAGGTCGCGAGGACGACAGGGCCGGGGCACGCTCGGCCGAACGCCGAGGCGCGGGGGGCCGGGGATCGTGGAGGACAGGGTGCGGGTGGTCATCGCCGAGGATTCGGTGCTGCTCAGGGAGGGGCTGACCCGGCTGTTGACCGACCGTGGGCACGAGGTCGTGGCCGGCGTCGGGGACGGCGAAGCGTTGATCAAGACCATCACGGAGCTCGACGGGCAGGGCGAGCTGCCGGACGTGGTGGTGGCGGACGTCAGAATGCCCCCGACGCACACCGACGAAGGCGTGCGGGCGGCCGTGCAGCTGCGCAGGACGCACCCTGGACTCGGGGTACTCGTGCTGTCGCAGTACGTGGAGGAGCGGTACGCCACGGAACTGCTGGCCGGTTCCAGCCGTGGAGTCGGCTATCTGCTCAAGGACCGCGTGGCGGAGGTTCGGGAGTTCGTGGACGCCGTCGTGCGGGTGGCCCAAGGGGGTACGGCCCTCGACCCGGAGGTCGTCGCCCAGCTGCTGGGCCGCAGCCGTAAGCAGGACGTGCTGGCGGGGCTCACCCCGCGGGAGCGGGAGGTCCTGGGGCTGATGGCGGAGGGGCGGACCAACTCCGCGATCGCCCGGCAGCTGGTGGTGAGCGACGGTGCCGTCGAGAAACACGTCAGCAACATCTTCCTCAAGCTCGGACTGAACCAGAGTGACGGGGATCACCGACGCGTTCTCGCGGTCCTCACCTATCTGAACTCCTGACGGACTGACACCGTGTCAGTCAAATGGGCAACCGCTCGCGCGGCACCCACCGAGCAGACCGACCGACAAGCACGAACGCAGCACGAACGCGGCAACCGAACAAAGAACAGGGAGCGTCTTCAAAGGAAGCGTCGGGGGGCGCGTAAATCATGACAAGTCAGGGTGGCGAACCAGCTCAAATCCACGTCCGTCATGCGAATGGCCCAGGGAGGGCGACCTTTGCGGACGTAGGGTTGATCCTGGGAAGGCTTGCGGGAAGGCCAGCGCAGACAGCCGCCTCGAAGGAGGTCCAGTTCAGTGACCAGCCAGGTCAGTAGCCCAGCGGAGCAGGCCGACGAAGCCGTCGTGGGAGAGCAGCGCAAACCGGCAGGGACGAAGGACGTCCGCCGGCTGGACCGGGTGATCATTCGTTTCGCGGGGGACTCGGGCGACGGTATGCAGCTCACCGGCGACCGTTTCACCTCGGAAACGGCGTCCTTCGGCAACGACCTGTCGACGTTGCCGAACTTCCCGGCCGAGATCCGCGCTCCCGCAGGCACTCTGCCGGGCGTGTCCTCCTTTCAGCTGCACTTCGCCGACCACGACATCCTGACCCCGGGCGACGCGCCGAACGTGCTGGTCGCGATGAACCCGGCCGCTCTGAAGGCCAACATCGGCGATCTTCCGCGCGGCGCGGAGATCATCGTCAACACGGACGAGTTCACCAAACGGGCGATGCAGAAGGTGGGCTATGACAGCAGCCCCCTGGAGGACGGCTCGCTCGACGGTTACAGCCTCCACCCGGTGCCGCTGACCACGCTGACGGTCGAGGCGCTCAAGGAGTTCGACCTCACCCGCAAAGAGGCCGAGCGCAGCAAGAACATGTTCGCGTTGGGCCTGCTGAGCTGGATGTACCACCGGCCGACGGAGGGCACCGAGAAGTTCCTGGCGTCGAAGTTCGCCAAGAAGCCGGACATCGCGGCGGCGAACATCGCGGCCTTCCACGCGGGCTGGAACTTCGGGGAGACGACCGAGGACTTCGCCGTCTCCTACGAGATCGCCCCGGCCACAACGGCCTTCCCGGTCGGCACCTACCGCAACATCTCCGGGAACCTCGCCCTGTCCTACGGACTGATCGCCGCGTCCCGCCAGGCGGACCTTCCGCTCTACCTTGGCTCGTATCCGATCACCCCGGCCTCGGACATCCTGCACGAGCTGAGCCGGCACAAGAACTTCGGCGTGCGGACCTTCCAGGCCGAGGACGAGATCGCGGGCATCGGCGCGGCCCTGGGTGCGGCCTTCGGCGGCTCGCTGGCGGTGACCACGACCTCCGGCCCCGGTGTGGCGCTGAAGTCGGAGACGATCGGCCTGGCGGTGTCGCTGGAGCTGCCGCTGCTGGTGATCGACATCCAGCGCGGCGGGCCCTCGACGGGGCTGCCGACCAAGACGGAGCAGGCGGACCTGCTGCAGGCGATGTTCGGCCGCAACGGCGAGGCGCCGATCCCGATCGTCGCCCCGTGCACCCCGGCCGACTGCTTCGACGCGGCCCTGGAGGCGGCGCGGATCGCGTTGACGTACCGCACTCCGGTGATGCTGCTGTCGGACGGTTATCTGGCCAACGGCTCGGAGCCGTGGCGGATCCCGGAGCTGGAGGAGCTGCCGGATCTGACGGTGCAGTTCGCGCAGGGCCCGAACCACACGCTGGAGGACGGCAGCGAGGTCTTCTGGCCGTACAAGCGCGACCCGCAGACCCTCGCCCGGCCGTGGGCGATCCCGGGTACTCCGGGCCTGGAGCACCGGATCGGCGGCATCGAGAAGGAGGACGGCACGGGCAACATCTCCTACGCCCCGGCCAACCACGACTTCATGGTCCGCATCCGCCAGGCCAAGATCGACGGCATCGAGGTGCCCGACCTGGAGGTCGACGACCCGCACGAGGCGAAGACGCTGGTGCTGGGCTGGGGGTCGACGTACGGGCCGATCACGGCGGCCGTCCGCCGGCTGCGCACCGCCGGCGAGTCGATCGCACAGGCGCATCTGCGCCATCTGAACCCGTTCCCGCGCAACCTGGGCGTGGTACTCGGACGCTACGAGAAGGTGGTGATCCCCGAGATGAACCTCGGCCAGCTCGCCACTCTGGTCCGGGCGAGGTACCTGGTGGATGCCCGCTCGTACAACCAGGTCAACGGCATGCCGTTCAAGGCGGAACAGCTCGCCAAGGCTCTCAAGGAGGCCATCGATGCCTGAGACGTCCACGGAAGGCACGGGCACGATCGAGGCACTCTCGCTCATCCCCAAGGCCGAGGCCCGCCAGTCCATGAAGGACTTCAAGTCCGATCAGGAAGTGCGCTGGTGCCCCGGCTGCGGTGACTACGCGATCCTCGCCGCGGTCCAGGGCTTCATGCCGGAGCTGGGCCTGGCCAAGGAGAACATCGTCTTCGTCTCGGGCATCGGCTGTTCGTCCCGCTTCCCGTACTACATGAACACGTACGGCATGCACTCCATCCACGGCCGCGCGCCCGCGATCGCGACCGGGCTGGCGACGTCGCGCCGGGACCTGAGCGTGTGGGTGGTGACGGGCGACGGTGACGCACTGTCGATCGGCGGCAACCATCTGATCCACGCCCTGCGCCGCAACGTCAACCTCAAGATCCTTCTGTTCAACAACCGGATCTACGGCCTGACGAAGGGCCAGTACTCCCCGACCTCCGAGGTCGGCAAGGTCACCAAGTCGACGCCGATGGGCTCGCTGGACGCGCCCTTCAACCCGGTGTCCCTGGCCATCGGCGCGGAGGCTTCCTTCGTGGCACGCACGGTCGACTCCGACCGCAAGCACCTCACCCAGGTGCTGCGCGAGGCGGCCGCCCACCGGGGTACGGCGCTGATCGAGATCTACCAGAACTGCAACATCTTCAACGACGGCGCCTTCGAGGTCCTCAAGGACAAGCAGCAGGCCGAGGAGGCGGTGATCCGGCTGGAGCACGGGCAGCCGATCCGCTTCGGCACCGATGGCGCGCGCGGCGTCGTACGGGACCCGCAGACGGGCGACCTGAAGGTCGTCACCGTGACCCCGGAGAACGAGTCGCAGATCCTCATCCACGACGCCCACTGCGCATCCCCGACCACGGCCTTCGCCCTGTCCCGCCTGGCCGACCCGGACACCCTGCACCACACCCCGATCGGCGTGCTGCGCTCGGTGGAGCGTCCGGTGTACGACACGCAGATGGCCGACCAACTGGACACGGCGATCGAGCAGAACGGCAAGGGGGATCTGGCTGCGCTGCTGGCGGGTGGGGACACCTGGACGGTGGTTGGCTGACCGGCACGTTCGAAGAGAGGCGAGGGCCTGGGTGTCGTAAGGCATCCGGGCCCTCGGCCGCTCCGGGGCCAGGCTGCCGGGGCTTGGGGCCTGCTGACTCCTGGTCCGCTGACTCCAGCTCCGCTGACTCCTGGTCCTGTCGTTCAGGAGCCGCGCTGGGCGCCGCTCTTGCGCGCGTCGTACGCGTCCCGCGCCTTCTGCACGTCGCCCATCCGGTCCTTGGTCCACAGCGCCAGTCCGCGCACCTGTTCCGCCGCCTCACGGCCCAGGTCGGTCAGGGAGTAGTCGACCCGCGGAGGGATCACCGGCTGGGCGTCGCGGTGGATCAGACCGTCCCGTTCCAGGGTCTGGAGGGTCTGGGTCAGCATCTTCTCGCTGACCCGGCCGATCGCCCGGCGCAGTTCGCTGAAGCGGTAGGGGCGCTCCAGCAGTTCGATCAGGACGAGGACGCCCCAGCGGCTGGTGACGTGCTCCAGGACCAGGCGGTAGGGGCACATCTGCTCGCCGATGTCGTACTTGTTTGTCGTCGCGCTTGTCGTCGCGCTCACCACGTCACTTACGGCCATGCCAGTACCTTACTTCAAAGTGGGTACTTTCGCTGAGTTAGCGCACCTCCTAGGGTTAGTGCCACCGCACCCCACAAGGAGTTCTGATCATGAGCATCGTCGTCACCGGAGCCACCGGACACCTCGGCCGCCACGTCGTGGAGCAGTTGCTGGAGAAGGTTCCGGCCGACCAGGTCACCGCCGTCGTCCGCAGCCCCGAGAAGGTCGCCGACTTCGCCGAGCGCGGCGTGAGGATCGCCGTCGCCGACTACAACGCGCCCGAGACCTTCGACGGACTGTTCGCGTCCGGCGACAAGGTGCTGCTCATATCCGGCAGCGAGGTGGGCAGCGACCGCGTCGGCCAGCACAAGGTCGTCATCGACGCCGCACAGGCTGCCGGCGTCGCCCTGCTCGCCTACACCAGCGCCCCCGGCAGCCTCACGGCCGCCCTCGCCGACGACCACCGCGGCACCGAGAAGGTGCTCCTGGAGTCCGGACTGCCGTACGCGCTGCTGCGCAACGGCTGGTACCACGAGAACTACACCGAGAACCTCGCCCCGGTGCTGCAGTACAACGCCGTCACCCACGCCGCCGGCGAGGGCCGCGTCTCCTCCGCCTCCCGCGCCGACTACGCGGCCGCCGCCGTCGCCGTACTGACCGGCGAGGGGCACGAGAACCAGACGTACGAACTGGGCGGCGACGTCGCCTGGAGCCTGGCCGAGTACGCCGCCGAGCTGAGCCGGCAGACCGGCAAGGAGATCGCCGACAACGCCGTCTCCGCCGACGCCCTCATCGGCATCCTGACCGGCGCCGGAGTGCCCGAGCCGTTCGCCGTGATCCTGGCGGGCGTGGACGCCTCCATCGAGAAGGGCGAGCTGGTCGTCGACAGCGGGGACCTGTCCCGCCTGGCCGGCCGCCCGACCACGCCGCTGGCCGAGGCGATCGCGGCCGGCCTCAAGGCCTGAGCTCCCATGAACTGACTCCCCCCAGTTCATCTCGGGCGCTTCACCCCGCCTGTCATGACCGTATGGCGATACGGGCATGACAGGTAGGGGTATTCGGCGTTACCTTCGTGCAGACCGCCGTATGGGCGCGGTCCGGTGTGTGCGCGAAGGAGGGGCCGTGAGCGGGAAGTCGCAGGGAGAGCGGCGTATAGGACTGCTGAACGGCTTCGCCGCATATGGGATGTGGGGGCTCGTTCCCCTCTTCTGGCCTCTGCTGAAGCCCGCCGGCGCAGTCGAGATCCTCGCGCACCGGATGGCCTGGTCCCTCGTCTTCGTGGCGGTCGCGCTGGTCTTCGTACGGCGCTGGGCCTGGGCGGGTGAGCTGATACGGCAGCCGCGGCGGCTGGCGCTCGTCACCGTTGCCGCGGCCGTGATCACCGTCAACTGGGGCGTCTACATCTGGTCCGTGAACTCGGGGCACGTGGTCGAGGCGTCCCTCGGGTACTTCATCAATCCGCTCGTCACCATCGCGATGGGCGTGCTGCTGCTGAAGGAGCGGCTGCGGCCCGTGCAGTGGGCCGCGGTCGGGGTCGGCCTCGCGGCCGTGGTCGTGCTGACGGTCGGGTACGGACGGCCGCCGTGGATCTCCCTCGTCCTCGCCTTCTCGTTCGCCACGTACGGGCTGGTGAAGAAGAAGGTCAACCTCGGCGGCGTCGAGTCGCTGGCCGCGGAGACCGCGATCCAGTTCCTGCCCGCCGTGGGGTATCTCGCTTGGCTGGCGGCTCGCGGGGAGTCGACGTTCACCTCTGAGGGGCCCGGGCATGTGGCCCTGCTCGCGGCCACCGGCGTCGTGACCGCCCTGCCGCTCGTCTGCTTCGGCGCGGCCGCGATACGCGTACCGCTCTCGACGCTGGGGCTGCTGCAGTACCTGGCGCCGGTCTTCCAGTTCCTGCTCGGCATCCTGTACTTCCATGAGGCGATGCCCGCCGAGCGGTGGGCCGGGTTCGCGCTGGTGTGGCTGGCGTTGACCTTGCTGACGGCCGACGCGTGGCGCTCCGCGCACCGGGGCAGGATGGCCCGGCTCAGCGTGCCGCGGGTGGAGAAGCCGGCGTCAGCCGCGGTGGACGCCTGAAACACCGGGCGGGCTGAGCTTGCCCCGCCCCGAGGGACACCGGGCGGGCTGAGACTGCCCCGCCCCGGCGATTCTCATTGCGGCCCCCTCCCCCACCCCCTATGAGTGGTCGCATGACACAGGCACCGAAATCCACCTCCGCCCCCACCCCGCTCCACTGGAAGCTCGTCGTCGACAGCGCCAACCCCCAGTCCCAGGCCGACTTCTGGGCCGCCGCGCTGCACTACGAGGTCGAGGACAACGGCGCGTTCATCGAGCGGCTGCTGGAGCTCGGCGTGCTGCCGCGGGAGGCCGTCGTCGAGTTCCACGCGCGTCTCGCCTTCCGGGACCTGGTGGCCGTACGGCATCCGGACGACCCGTACGACAAGGACAGCGGCACCGGGCTGGGGCGGCGGGTGCTGTTCCAGCGCGTGCCGGAGGCGAAGTCCGTCAAGAACCGGCTCCATCTCGATCTGCACGCGGCGGCCGGGGAGCGCGAGAGCGAGGTCCAGCGGCTGCAGGGGCTGGGGGCGAGTGTGCTGCGGCATGTGAAGGAGCCGGGCGGGGAGTGGGCGGTGATGGCGGATCCGGAGGGGAACGAGTTCTGCGTGCAGTGAGGCACGCCGGGCCCTCAAACCCGCGCCGTGCCCCGAACTTCCTGCGTCGGCAGCCCTCTTGACGGAGAGTCAGGCTTAGCTCCACGATCCAGGCACCCCATTCACTGTGGCTCCCCTGTGGCCACCCCACAGGGAGCCCCCTGGAATTCGGAGCCCCCCACATGAAGCTCTCCGTCTCCGGGCGCGCGATGACGGCCGGTACCGTCGCGGCCGTCCTGCTGCTGACCGGCGGATCCATAGCCGGCGCGGCACCCGCGCCCTCCGTCGCCGCCGCGCCCGACATACCCGTGGCGAGCGTGAAGGCCCACCTCACCCAGCTCCAGTCCATAGCCACCGCCAACGGCGGCAACCGCGCCCACGGCCGCCCCGGCTACAAGGCCTCCCTCGACTATGTGAAGGCCAAGCTGGACGCCGCCGGGTACACCACGGCCATCCAGCAGTTCACCTCCGGCGGCCGTACCGGCTACAACCTGATCGCCGACTGGCCCGGCGGCGACACCAACCAGGTCGTCATGGCCGGCTCGCACCTCGACAGCGTCTCCTCCGGCCCCGGCATCAACGACAACGGCTCCGGCTCCGCGGCCGTCCTGGAGACCGCGCTCGCCGTGTCGCGGGCCGGCTACCAGCCCACCAAGCACCTGCGGTTCGCCTGGTGGGGCGCGGAGGAGCTGGGGCTCGTCGGCTCCCGCTACTACGTCAACAACCTCTCCTCCGCCAACCGCGCCAAGATCAGCGGCTATCTGAACTTCGACATGATCGGCTCGCCCAACCCCGGCTACTTCGTCTACGACGACGACCCCGCGATCGAGAAGACCTTCAAGGACTACTACGCCGGCCTCGGCGTCGCGACCGAGATCGAGACCGAGGGCGACGGCCGCTCCGACCACGCGCCGTTCAAGAGCGCGGGCGTGCCGGTGGGCGGACTGTTCACGGGGGCCAGCCGTGCGAAGACCGCGGCGCAGGCGGCCAAGTGGGGCGGTACGGCGGGGCAGTCCTTCGACCGCTGCTACCACTCGTCCTGCGACAACACGTCCAACATCAACGACACCGCCCTCAACCGCAACAGCGACGCCGTCGCGTACGCCGTATGGGAGCTGTCGGAGTAGGGCACCGGGTCGATGCGAGCCCGGAGCGGTGACTCCGGGGCTTCGGCCTCGGAGTCACCGCTCCGGACCTTCAGCCTCGGGCCTTCAACCGGTGGGCGGTTCGGCCGACTTGGCGGCTCGGGCGGTGAGGCGGTCCATGCGGGCGTGGGCCGCCTCCAGTTCCTCGGCATCCTCGGCGGCCGGGCCGCCCTCGGCCATGAGCTCGTCCCACAGTGCGAGCAGGTCCCTGCCGAGGGCCAGGCCCAGCGCCGGGTCCCGTACCGCCCGCCAGGCCGTGGCCGCGCCGTGGAGGCTGCCGTACGCCGCCTCCGCGTCGCGGGTGCGGTGATGCGTCCGGGCCACGTCGAGGGCGAGGGCGAAAGCACGCTCCGGGTCGCCGGCCAGGTAGGCGATGTACGCGGCGAGTTCACGCATCCCGAGCACCTCGGGGTGCTCCAGCCCCAGCACCGCCGACGCCTGGGCCACGGTCCGCTCCGCGAGCGCCGTCGCCTCCGTCGTCCGCCCCGCCTTCACGGCCTCGTTGACCTGCGCCATCTGCTGCGCGAAGGGCGCGGCGTCGGCGGTTGTGGCCGGGGGCGCGTCCCCCAGGACGGCTTCGGCCACCGCGTCGAAACCGCGGGGCGGGCAGATTCGTCGGCTCCGGCCACGCGTCCATGGACGGCGGCGGGCCGAACTCCCCCAGCGGCGGTGGGACCGTGCCGGGTGCGGCGTCCTCCACCGACTCGGGCAGCGCGCGCAGCCGGAACGTGTGCGAGGCCTCCGGCTCCGGGCCCGGCAGCGGTCGTAGGACATGCGTGGGCCTGTCCCGATAAGGAGCCTGATCCGTGGGGAGTGGCAGGGGCTGCGGGGCGGGCGACGCGGGCTGTGCTGCCGGGGGCGCGGGTGGGGCGGGCGGGTCCGTGGGAGGCCGTACGGCTTCTGCCGGCGCCGGGGACTGCATCGGTGCCCCCGGAGGCGTCCGCACGGGCTCGTCGGTGAAGTGGCTGGATCCGTCCGCCTCCACCCGCAGCGGCACGACGTACCCGATCCGCTCGTCGTGGATCGTGGCGTGCACGGAATGACCGGCGGCGACGGCGATGCGCTGGAGGTGGGTCAGAACGGTGTGCTGGATCTCCTCACCGGGAACCGCGGTGACGGGTACGCCGCCGATCGACGCACCGCCCCCGCCCGGACCGCCGGCGGGGACGCGTACGTCGATCGGCGCGACCACGGGGGCCGCCGCGGCGCGTTTCTGTTCCCGCTTCATCGCGCGGCTCAGTCGAGACATCGCTTCCCTCACTCGCATGTGTCGGGGGTTTCGCCGACAGCACGTTCGGGCTCATGGTGCTCCCTCCCGCCGTCGGGTACCGCTTCCCCGGCATCAACATCCGGTCGTACAGGTCGGACACGTCGTACACGTACTTCGGACACGTCGTACCCGTACTGTCGAGTCTCTCCGGTAGCGCCCGGCGCGGGCGTCACCGGGTCGTCACAGACTCGTTCCAGGAGCTTGTGCCACGTCACAGCGTTCTCATGCCTGGCGCCAAGATCAATCGCGTGGGAGGGAGGAGTACGGGCATGCGGACTGACATGCACGTACAGCGGGGGCGGCCCGAGCCGGGGCCGGAGATCTGGATCCGCGGGCCGGTGGCCCTGCCCGAGGAGCCCCTCGCCTCCCCAGCCGCCGTCACACCCCGACGCTTCTCCTGGGTCGGCGTACACGGCGGAGCGGGTGCCTCCACGCTCGCCGCGGTCTACGGCGGCCATGACTGCGGACGTGACTGGCCCGGGCCGGCCGATCCCCCGTCGGTGCTGCTCGTGGCCCGTACGCATGCGGCCGGGCTGGCCGCAGCCCTGGGCGCCCTCGAGGTCTTTCGACGCGGGGAGGCTCCGCACGGGCTCGATCTGGATGCCGTCGTCCTGGTCGCGGACGCGCCGGGCCGACTGCCGCGACCGCTCGCGGAGCGCGTCAAGGTGATCGAGTCGGTCATCGACGTGTACCGGGTTCCGTGGGTGGCTGCCTGGCGACTCGGGGAACTCAGCGGGCAGGCACCGCGGGAGGCGGCGGCGTTGGCTCGGTTGACGGGGCACTCTCGCTGAGGCGACTGTTCGGGTCGGCGGTTCAGATCGGCGGGGTACAGGTCGGCCGGGCGTAAGGGGTCGGTGGCTCAGGTCGGCTGAACGTATGAGCCTTGCGAGAGCCTCGCGGAGAATCACCCCATGACGCGCGCACCCGGCCCAGACCCTGGTCCCGCACCCGCACCCGCACCCGCACCCGCACCCGCCCTCGGCCCCGACCCCGGCTGCGCCCCCGCCCCTGCCGCTCTGTCAGCCGTAGAGATCGCCGCGGCCGTACGGGCGCGCACCCTCCGCGCCGTCGACGTGGTCGCGGAGGCCCTCGAACGGATCGAGCGGGCCGACCCCGTCCTGTCCGCCTTCATCGAAGTGTGGGGCGACGAGGCGCTCCGACGGGCCGGTGAGGTGGACGCGCGGGTCGGGGCGGGTGAGCGGCTGCCGTTGCCCGGGGTGCCGATCGGGGTGAAAGGGCGGCGAGGGCTGCGGACAGCGGGGCCCCTGCTCGCGGCAGGGTGTGTGCCGGTCGGGGCGACGTCCGTTCCGGGGCCCGGAACCCCCTGGCAGACCTGGGGACTTGGCCGGTACGGCCGTACCGCCAACCCCTGGCGCCACGACCGTACGCCGGGCGGCTCCTCGGCCGGGTCCGCGGCGGCGGTGGCGGCGGGGCTGGTGCCGCTCGCGACCGGGAGCGACGGGGCCGGATCGGTGCGGATTCCGGCGGCGTGGTGCGGAGTCGTCGGGCTCAAGGCCGGCAACGGGCGACTGCCGTCGACCGATCGCACGGGGCTGATGGCGCCGGGAGTGCTCGCGCGGTGTGCGGCGGATGCGGCGGCGTACTGGAGTTTGGTGTCGGGGGAAGAGGCGGACGCGGACGGGCCACCCGGTTCCGGTGGGTACGGCAGCCTCGCCGGACCAGCCGCCCCCGCCCCGTACGACCGCCTGGCCGGACCACCCGATACCGCCCCGTACGACAGGCACGCCGACCGGCCCGGGGTTCCGACCGCCGTATGGTCCCCCGACCTCGGCTTCGACTCCCCCGACCCGGACGTCGTCGCCGTGGCCCACACCGCGGCCGTACGACTGGCCGAAGCCGGCGCGATACGGCTCATACGCCCGAGCACTCCACTCCGCCTCGATGACCCCGCACCGGCATGGCTCGCCCTACGCTCCCCGGCTGCCGCCCTCGCCCCCGCCGACCCCGCCACCCACCGCGTCCGTGCCGCCAACGACAACCGTCTGGCTGACCTCTTCGCCGAGGCGCGGCTGCTGCTGACCCCGACCGCGCCCACCCCGCCGCACGGCCACGACGGTCCCGGCGACCGGTACTCCACCGCGCTCACCTGGGCGTTCAACTTGAGCGGGCATCCGGCGATCAGCATCCCGGCGGGGTTCGGGCCGGACGGGAGTCCGGTCGGGCTCCAGTTGGTGGCGGCGCATGGCGAGGAGTCGCTGCTGCTCACCGTGGCAGGGGTGGCCGAGAGACATATCGGACCCTGGCCGACCGCCAACGACATCTGAATGCGTGTGCATATAATGCACATGCGATTAGATGCCGTACGCCGACCATGGCCTGATCAGGGGCCGACCGTTTGGGGGACCCATGACCCGCCGTTTCCTGTTCGTCCTCGGCAGCAGCCGCCAGGACGGCAACACCGAACTGCTGGCCCGCCGGGCCGCCGAGCAGTTGCCCGAGGGTGTCGAACAGCAGTGGATCGACCTGGCCGCACACCCGCTGCCCGATTTCGAGGATCTGCGGCACGACAGCGACCATGTCCGCCCCACACAGGGGAACGTGGCACTGCTGCTCGACGCCACCCTCGCGGCCACCGACATCGTGATCGCCTCACCCCTGTACTGGTACTCGGTGTCCGCCCACGTCAAGCGCTACCTCGACTACTGGTCGGGCTGGCTGCGCACCCCCGGGGTCGACTTCAAGGCGACCATGGGCGGGCGCACCCTGTGGGGCGTCACCGCGCTCGCGCACGAGGAGCAGGAGGTTGCCGACCCGCTGGTCGGGACGCTGAGCAACTCCGCCGCGTACATGCGGATGCGCTTCGGCGGGGTGCTGCTCGGCAACGGCAGCAAGCCCGGTGACGTGCTGAACGACGCCGAGGCCCTTGCCCGCGCGAAGACCTTCTTCGCGCAGGAGGCGCCGCTCGCACGCTTCCCGTACGAAGCGGAGTGACTGCCACCGAAGCGGCGTGACACCTACGCGGTGGCGCCTTACGCGGTGACGTCTACGCCGTGACGTCCTTCGCCGTGAACCTTGCCCACGCCGCCGAGCCGAACACCGCCGCGTACAGCGCCTGGATCCCCAGGTTCTTGACCAGGTCGTCCCAGTAGACGGGTTCGCGCATGAGGTCGGCGAAGGACAGCCAGTAGTGGGAGAAGAAGTACGGCTGGATCGCGTGGAGCTGGGGGATCTGGTCGAGGATCTGGACGGTGATCAGCAGGCCTACGGTCGTGGCCATCGCCGCGATGCCGCTGTTGGTCAGCGTCGAGACGAACAGCCCGAGCGCGGCCACGCCTATCAGTGACGCGGCGACGACCAGGGCGATCAGCAGGGCGCGGCCCAGCCCCTCCGCGAAGCTGATCCGTGTGCCTGAGATCGTCGTCAGGTCACCCAGCGGGAAGAGCAACGCTCCGACCGTGAGCGCCGAGACGGCGACCACGAGGGTGGCCACCAGGCAGAAGGCCATCGTGGTGGCGTACTTGGTCAGGAGCAGGCGGGTGCGGCCGGCGGGGGCGACCAGGAGGTAGCGGAGGGTGCCGGCGTTCGCCTCGCCGGCTATCGCGTCGCCCGCGATGACGCCGATCGCCATGGGCAGGAAGAACGGAAGCGTCGCGGCCAGCGCGGTGAAGACCAGGAACAGGCCGTTGTTGGTGATCTGCGAGATGAACGCCGGGCCGCCGCCCTGCGGGCCACCGCCCGTCGACCCATCGCCGCTCGTCTCGATCTTCACGGCGATCCCGACCAGGATCGGCACGGCCGCCAGGACGGCGAGCAGCGCGAGGGTGCGCCAGCGCCGGAACGTGGTGAGCAGTTCGCTGCGGAGGAGACCGAAGGTCCACAGCGGACTGACCTTGCGGGAGCCTGCGATCTCGCCGCCCGGCCACATGCTCTCCCCGCCCTGCCGGATCACTTCAGCCTGCGACATCGAACCCCTCCCCCGTGAGCGCCACGAACGCGTCCTCCAGGGAGGCCCGTTCGACGCCGAAGCCCCGGACGCGGACTCCGGCCGACACCAACGCCGCGTTGACGTCGGCGAGATCACGCTCGGGAGGTTCTGCGGTCACCCGGTCGTCGGTGATGACGACGTCACCGGCGCCCTGCTCTTTCAGCACCCGGGCGGCGTCCCCGGCGTCGGGAGTGGTCACGACGAGCCGGCCGCGCGTCCCGGCCGCCAGCTCCGCGACCGCGCCCTGGGTGATCAGCCTGCCCTGGGCCATCACCGCCGCGTGCGTGCAGACCTGCTCGATCTCGTCGAGGAGGTGGGAGGAGAGGAAGACGGTCGTGCCGTCGGACGCCAACTCCCGGATCAGGGCCCGGATTTCACGCATGCCCTGCGGATCGAGGCCGTTGGTCGGTTCGTCGAGGACGAGGAGTCTGCGCGGCTGGAGCAGCGCGGCCGCGAGTCCCAGCCGCTGCTTCATGCCGAGCGAGTACGCCTTGGCCTTCTTGCCGGACGCGCCCCCAAGGCCCACCCGGTCCAGCGCGGCCGCGACACGCGTGCGCCGGGTGCGCGGATCGGCGGTCGGGTCGGCGGCGTCGTACCGGATGAGGTTGTCGCGGCCGGAGAGAAAGCCGTACAGGGCGGGGCCCTCGATGAGGGCCCCGACGTGCGGCAGCACCACCCGCGCGGATTGGGGCATGGGTTGCCCGAGCACGCGCGCGGTACCTGAGGTCGGCTGGATGAGGCCCATCAGCATGCGGATGGTGGTGGTCTTGCCCGAGCCGTTCGGGCCGAGGAAGCCGAAGACGCTGCCTGCCGGGACGGTCAGATCGAGACCGTCCACGGCGAGCTGCCCGCCGCGGTAGCGCTTGGTGAGCGCGTGGGTGGCGATCACCGTGTCGACGTTGTCGACGTTGTCGACCGGGGCCGAGAGGTCGGTCTGGCCGGCCTGGCCGCTCGGACCGACCGGGCCGACGTGATCGGCCTGGCCGACTCGATCCGTCCGGACAGCCCGATCCACCTGGCCTGCCTTGTCGACCTCGTCGCCCTCCGCGGCGGGCAGTTCCTCCATGGGCTCCCTCGGCTCCTCTGGCACCTCGTTGCGTGACGCGCGGTGGCGCGGGTACGCCGCCGACGCGCTCCTGCTGGGGCCTACTTGCCCGAGTCGGCCGCCTTCACGAGCGCGTCCTTGTCGACCGCGCCCACGTAGACCTTGCCGTCGTCCGTGATCAGGGCGTTGATCAGGCGGGTCTTGAACACCGTGCCCGAGCCGAACTTGCCGGTGACCTTGTCGCCCAGGGAGTCGAGGAAGCCGCCCATGTCGCCGCCGACCTCGGCGCCGGAGGGGACGCCCTCGCCGCCGTTGTCGAAGACGGCCACGGAGTTCCAGCCCTCGCCGATGACCTCGGGACCCTCGTCGGAGGCCTTGCCGAGCTTGTCCTCGGACTTCAGGCCGCCGAGTTCCTTGTCGAGCTCCTTGCGCAGCTCGTCCTCGGACTTGGGGCCGCCGTGCTCCCGGGCCTTGCCCTCCAGCTCGCCCTCCTCGGTGACCTTCGCACCCTTGGGCGGGGTGAAGTCGAAGGTGGAGGCGGCCGGCTTGGCGAAGCTGACCTGGGTGAAGCCGGCGTCGATCACTGCCGCGCCGCCGCTCGCCGGGGTCAGCGTGAACTTCAGCGGCATGCCCGTCCTGGCGTCCACGGCCACGGTGATCGCGCCGACCGTGGTCCCGGACTGCTTCGGCTTGATCAGCAACCGGTACGCGTCCCGGCCCGCGACATGCGCGGTTCCGTCGACGGTGACGGACGTGGTGTCGTCGACCGACTTGAGCGCCTCCTCGGCGAAGTCCTTGGGCGTGGCCGGAACGTCTTCCTTCGCGTGTCCGTCCTTCGCCTCCTCGGCGGTGCCGTGGAAGACCTCGTTCGACTTGCTGTCGTAGCCCCAGACGTCCTTGCCGTTGTGGATGAGGCTGTACTCGGAGGCGTTCTCCAGGAGGGAGAGCTTCTGCCTGTCCTCGCCGTCGAGGGCGACGCGCAGGGTGTGCGTGCCGGACGCCAGCTCGGTGAGCTTGGCGGTCGGGTCGGCGGACGATCCGCCGTCCGAGCCCGACGCCATGGCGCCGGAGGCGAAGCTGGACTCCAGCCCGCCGAGATCCGGCAGCCCCAGGTCGGTGCTGATCTTCACGGTGCCGGACAGCTGCTGTACGTCCGACTGGGCGATCTTCTGGATGAGTTGCTCTGCGGTGATCTTCGGCAGGTCCGGGTCGCCGGAGTCGGCGAGCGCCGGGACGAGCCCGATGGTCGCCGCCGCGACGCCCACGACCGCGACCGGGACGACGTACCGCGCGGCCTTGCGCCGCCCCGCGCGGTGGTCGTCGACCTCCGCTGCGGTCGTACTGTCGTCGGATTCGTACGGTGCCATGTCTGCCTTACCTCCGTCGTCGGCGGCGGCTGTCCTTCTCGTGCGTCGCCCGCGAGTCTTTCGACCCCGCACTGCTCCACCCCTGAGCCGCCATTCTCACCCGAATCGGTGAGGAGTGGTGTTGTCCGTGGTTTCCATCTGACCAAATCGGCCGCGGAGATACGTCAACCTTCGGAGCCAACTCCGTGTACACCTCCGGTATGACGCACGAAGGCGGCGCCTCCCCCGACCCGTAGGGGTCGGTGTGGAAGACGCCGCCGTGTGTGGGCGCTGCGCGCGCAGGATCAGCCGTTGATGAACACGTAGTCCGCCTGGTACGGCACCCCGACGATCGCGCCGGGTGTGCAGGACCCGGCCGGGGCGACGCCGCCGACCGTGTTCAGCCGCAGGATCTCGGCGGTGTCGGCGAGGAGGCCACGATGCTTGCCGGACTGGGTGGCCTTCAGGTCGAGCTCGGGGATGTTCCGTTCGCCGTTGGGTGTCTTGGAGATGACGGCCCCCGTCACCGCACTGCCGTCCCGCGCGATCCACTGCGGCGTACCGGAGTTGGGGGCGACGAAGGAGTGCGCGATACGGCCGCCGAGTACGGCACTGACGTCTCGCTGCGCGAAGGCGTACCCGCCGCCCTCGGCCGGCTTGCACTCGTAGATCTGCTTGCCCTTGATGACGGACGCCTGGAAGTTGTCGAGCGCGTCGCGGAAGTCGAACTTGGCGACGGTGACCTTGTGGAGCTGGCCCCGGACGGCGCCGCCCGGGAACTCGGCGGTGTGGAGGTTGGCGTAGAAGGAACTCGGGTCGGTCTTGAGGGCGTTGAGAAGGGCGTGGTCCTTCACGGTGACGGTGCCGGTGAGGCTGTGGCCGTTGCCCCTGCCGTCGCCCCCGCCCTTGCCCTTGCCGAGCAGGCCACCGAAGTCGACCTTGATGCCGCCGTTGGTGCCCTTGGCGCCTTGGTGGATGTGGAGGGCGGTCGGCTTGCCGGTGCCGCGCCAGGCGAGGGCGACGGACACCTTGTCGCCCTTGACCTTCACGAACTGCACGGCGGCACCGTCCTTGTCCCCGACGGCGGGCCCACCCGCCACGGGCACCTCGTTCGCCCCCCGAAGACTGGCGGCGAGGACCGTACCCCCGGTGCCGCCGCCGGCGGTCCCACTCTGACTCACGATCCCCTGCGCGTCGCCTCCGGCGTGACCCGCGTGGTCGGCGCGGTCACCTCCGGCGGCGAAGGCGGGAATCACCGCGGCGGCGACCCCACCGGCGGCAGCCACCGCGACAGCGGTGACGATCAGGCTCTTACGGCGCTTCGAGAACGTCGCGTTCATGCCCATGATTCTGTTTTCTCCCCGTAATGCAGCTGACGCCCCCTGCGTCAGCTTCTGGGCATTGATACGGAGGCGATCTCACTTTGGACTCAGTCCAGATAAGTGACGTGCGTCACAGCCGCACGAGGGCCGTCAGCGGCGTGAGGCCGGTCCGGGCATTTCAGCCCGTCCGGCGTTCGAGGACGAGGCCGTTCAGGCCGAAGCGGGGGTCTGGGGGCGGCAGCCCCCAGGAGCAGGGTCGAAGGGACGGCAGCCTCTGGAGGACGGGAAGGGCAGGGGCGGCGGGGGCGAAGACCCCTATCCGGCCCGATGCACCACCGCATCGCACAACTCCATCAACGCAGCCTTGGCCCCGATGTCCGCCAACGGCGCCAACGCAGCCCGCGCGTCCTCCGCATACCGCACCGTGTCCCGCCGAGCCTGCTCCAACGCAGGATGCTCCCGCAGCGCGGCCAACGCCTCCGCATGCCGCGCATCGTCCGTCAGATCGGAGTCCAGCAGCTCGCACAGGGCGACATCCTCCGCCAGCCCCAACCGCTCGGCCCGCTCCCGCAACCGCAGCACGGGCAGCGTGGGAATCCCTTCCCGGAGATCCGTCCCCGGCGTCTTCCCGGACTCGTGGGAGTCACTGGCGATGTCCAGAACGTCGTCCGCGAGCTGGAAGGCGACCCCCAGCCGCTCCCCGTACTGGGTGAGCACATCGACCACCGTCTCGTCGGCGCCCGACATCATCGCCCCGAACCGGCACGACACCGCGACCAGCGACCCGGTCTTGCCGCTCAGGACGTCCAGGTAGTGCTCCACCGGATCGCGCCCGTCCTGCGGCCCCGCGGTCTCCAGGATCTGTCCGGTGACCAGCCGCTCGAACGCCTCGGCCTGCACCCGCACCGCCTCGGGCCCGAGGTCGGCGAGAGTGTGTGAGGCGCGCGCGAACAGGAAGTCCCCGGTCAGTACGGCAACCGAGTTCCCCCAGCGGGTGTTCGCACTGTCGACACCCCGCCGCACCGCGGCCTCGTCCATCACGTCGTCGTGGTACAGCGTCGCCAGATGGGTCAGCTCCACCACCACCGCCGACGGCACGACCCCCGGCGCATACGGGTCGCCGAACTGGGCAGCGAGCATCACGAGCAACGGCCGGAACCGCTTCCCGCCCGCCCGCACCAGATGCTGGGCGGCCTCCGTGATGAAGGGGACCTCACTCTTGGTGGCTTCGAGCAATCCCTCCTCGACAGCCGCCAATCCGGCCTGGACATCGGCTTCCAGAGCCTGGTCCCGCACGCTCAGCCCGAACGGCCCGACGACGGTCACGAGGGGTCTCCTGTCTGCTGGTGTCTACTGGCGGTTACACGGTTTGTCGATAGGTCGCTGCCATCACTCAAGTCAGCGTATCCGGTCACGTTTCGATCACCGATGCCGCCCACCCGTCCACCACGGGCGGTATCGGATCACGACCGGTATGTTTTTGATCACCTGATAAGGCGGGATATCCATCCACTTATAGGGAAGTAGCGGCCCGTATCCCGAACCGACGTCGAGATCGAGCCGGAGAGCGGGCCCCCGCCCCGCGACGACCATGCCTTTCTCGGCCAGCCGAAAGGCCTCCTCACCCTCTCCGGTCTGGAGGTCTGGGAACGCTTCTCGTTCCTCGGCATGCAGGCCATCCTCGTCCTGTATTTCGCCGACACGGTCACCCACGGCGGTATGGGCATGTCGGCCGGAACCGCGGCCTCCGTCTCCGCCGCGTACGGCACCCTCGTCTATCTGGTCTCGGTCGCCGGCGGCTGGCTCGCCGACCGTACCCTCGGCTCGTACCGGGCGGTGCTGTGGGGCGGCATCCTCATCGCCTGCGGCCATTACGCCATGGCGGTGCCGACCACCGGCATGACCTGGGTCGGCCTCGGCCTGATCAGCGCCGACACGGGGCTCCTCAAGCCCAACGTCGCCACCATGGTCGGCAAGCTCTACCGCACCGACGACGACCGCCGTGACGCCGGCTTCGCGCTCTACTACACGGCGATCAACATCGGCGCCTTCGCGGGCCCCCTCGTCACCGGCTGGCTCGGCGACCACAAGGGCTGGCACGGGGGCTTCTCGGCTGCCGCGATCGGCATGACGCTCGGCCTGGTCCAGTACGTCGCCGGCCGCCGTCACCTGGCCGGGCGGAAGCACTCCGCCGAATTCGCGCTGTCTCCGGACGCGATGCGCCGGGCGATCCGCCTGATCGTCACGGGCCTCGCCTTCACCGCGGCGGTCGCCTTCGTGCTCGCCGCCGGCTGGCTCACCATGGACCGCTTCGTCGACCTGCTCACGCTCGCCTCGGTGATCGCCCCGGCCGTCTACTTCGCGGTGATGTTCTCCAGCCCGCGCGCGACCCCCGAGGAACGCGGTCGCCTCCGCCCGTACATCGTCCTGTTCCTCGCCTCGACGGTCTTCAACTTCATCCTCTTCCAGGCGTACTCGACGATGATCCTGCTGGCCTCGACGAACGCCGAGACGACCGTCCTCGGCTTCGGCTTCCTCGCCGGCTGGTACGCCTCCGCCCTCGGCGCCTTCGAGGTGGCCCTCGCCCCTGTCGTGGCCGCGCTGTGGGTCAGGATGGGGCGCCGCCAGCCGCACGCGTCCAGCAAGATCGCGATCGGGGTCGTCCTCGGCGGCCTGTCCTTCCTGCTGATGGTGCTGCCGACCTCCGGGCACTCCTCCGACGACTACCTCATGCCCGTCTGGTGGATCGTGGGTTCGTACCTGCTCCTCGGCCTCGGCGACGTCCTCCTGGAGACCTCCGGCATGTCGGCCACGACCAAGCTCGCCCCGGCCGCGTTCACCGGCCAGACCATGTCCCTGTGGTTCCTGTCCCTCGCCCTGGCCAACGGCATCCAGGCCCAGACGGTGAAGCTCTACGACGACGTCTCCCAGCCCGCCTGCTTCGGCGTCAACGGCGCGATCGCGGTGGCCGCGGGGCTCGCCGTGATGGCCGCGGCACCCTGGCTTCGCCGCACGATGCACCCGGTGCACTGACCTGACGGGGATACCGCTCATGCACATCCGTACGTCCTTCCCCTACGAGACGACTCACCACGACCTCCGCATCCCGTTCCCGGACGGGACCCTGCTGTACGCGCGCGTGTGGCGCCCCCTGACGGAGGAGCCCGTACCGGCGCTCCTCGAGTACCTGCCGTACCGCCTGACCGACTGGACCGCACCCCGCGACCACCAGCGCCACCCCTGGTACGCCGGCCACGGCTACGCCTCCGTGCGCGTCGACATCCGCGGGCACGGCAACAGCGAGGGCATGCCGACCGACGAGTACTCGGCGACGGAGCTCGCGGACGGGGTCGAGGTCGTCAACTGGCTGGCGGCCCAGCCCTGGTGCAATGGCCGGGTCGGCATGTTCGGCATCTCCTGGGGCGGCTTCAACTCCCTCCAGATCGCGGCCCTCGCGCCCGAACCGCTCAAGGCGATCGTCACGGTCTGCTCCGCGGACGATCGCTATGACAACGACGTGCACTACATGGGAGGTTCCGTCCTCGCCGTCGACATGCACGCCTGGGCTTCGACGATGCTCGCCTTCGTCGCCCGCCCGCCGGATCCGCAGTATCTCGGGGACGCCTGGCGGGAGATGTGGCTCAAGCGGCTGGAGGCCGTCGAACCGTTCCTGCACACCTGGCTCGGCCACCAGACGCGCGACGGGTACTGGCGCCACGGCAGCGTCTGCGAGGACTACGGCGCGATCGACGCCGCCGTCCTGGCGGTGGGCGGCTGGCACGACCCGTACCGCGACACCGTCCTGCGTCTCGTCGAGCACCTGCCGGCGGACCGCGTGCGCGGCCTGATCGGCCCCTGGTCGCACCAGTACCCCGACCGCGGCCTGCCGCCCGGCCCGGCGATCGGCTTCCTCCAGGAGACGCTGCGCTGGTGGGACCACTGGCTGAAGGGCGAGGACACGGGTGTCATGGCCGAGCCCCTGCTGCGCTCGTACGTCAGTGACTCGCACCGCCCGGCCACGGTGTACCCCACGCTGCCCGGCCGCTGGGTCGGCGAGCCGGCCTGGCCCTCTCCCCACGTGCGCGCGGTGACGTACGCCTTCCAGGGCGCCCCCGTCCTGGTCCGCTCCCCCATGCACACCGGCATCGACGCCGGTCGCTTCTTCCCCTTCGGCAACGACGCCGACCTGCCGCCCGACCAGCGGGAGGAGGACGCGCGCTCTGCCTGCTTCGAGTTCGAAGTGGGCGAGGAAACCTGGGTGTTGGGGCGGCCGAAGGTGCGGCTGCGGCTGACGTCGGAGGTGCCGCGCGGGCAGGTCGTCGCCCGACTCTGCGACGTCGCACCGGACGGCTCCTCGGCGCTGGTCACGCGGGGCGTGCTGAACCTGTCGGCGCGCCGCGGCCGGGACCGCGCGGTGCCGTGGGAGCCGGGCGCCACCGAGGACGTGACCTTCGAGCTGAACGGCATCGGCCATGCCTTCCCGCCCGGCCACCGCATCCGCCTCGCCGTCTCCTCCGCGTACTGGCGTGGATCTGGCCCCAGCCGGACTCGGCAGCGGGCTTCGGCCTGGAACCGTCGGGAAGCTCGCTGGAACTTCCGGTACGCGCGCGTGCGTTGGACGAGTCAGCAGACGACACAGCGATCACCTTCGAGGAACCGGAGCAGGCGGAACCGCTCGGCGTGAACTCCCCCATCACGCTGGACGAGCCCCGCCCCGAGCGCCTCGTCGTGCGAGACGTGGCCAAGGGCGAGTGGCGCCTGGAGGTCGCCCCCCGGTACGGCGGCACGCGCGTGTACTCCGACGGCCTGGAGTTCACCGAGGAAGCGCTGGAGACGTACACGATCAACGAGTGGGACCCCCTGTCGGCCCGCACCCGCTCGGACTGGTCGATCCGCCTGCACCGCCCGGAGCTGGGGTGGGACGCAACCGTGCGCACACGCTCGGAGATCAGCTGCGACCGGCAGGACTTCATCGCCTCCAACGAGGTGATCTGCATGGAGGGCGAAGAGGTACTTTTCCACCGGACATGGGAGAAACGGACTCCACGGACAGCCGGTTAAAGGCGAGTTGGATTCATTGCCCGATTTGCCGCTCTTGTGGATGCCAGTGAATTGGGTCACTCACGCCCATTCATGGAACCGTCTCGGCGCACCCACGTCTCCCCTTGCTCCACAGCAAGTTGAGGCTTGGCAACCGCAAAGGATCAAGCGCCCCATTCGCACCAGACCATGGTCAACCGGCCGACAGGTGACCACGGCACTTGTTCCAGGCATGTGCTCTCGCATACGTTCCCGCTCAGTCGGGCGGACGCCTAATCCTGCCGCCGCCCGAGCCACCCACCCACGCAACTCATACACGCACGGCAGGAGCGGGGGACCCAGGTAAGTCGCCGGACCGGACGTCTTGATGGCGCCCCGGACCGGCTCGGGGTGAAGTCGCGCCGCCGCACGGCGGCGCGGCCGGGCATCTCCCGCCCGAACCCGACAGCTCACCTCGCAGGCGCCGGAGAGGAACAGCGCCATGCCCCGAGGCAAGCACCGCCGCCCCCGCACCAACCCGCTCACCCGGCACGTCATCGCAGCCGGCACCGGGACCGCCGCCCTCGCCATCCCGCTCCTGAGCGCGACCACCGCGAGCGCCGCACAGCCGGCCCAGTCCCCCACCGTCGCGCAGGCCGCTCCCCAGGCCGCCGTGAAGGCCAAGACCGTCGCGTACACCACGAAGAAGGGCGACACGCTCTACGGCATCGCCGACCGGTACGACGTGCAGGGCGGCTGGAAGCAGCTCTACAAGGACAACCGCAAGGCCGTCGGCGACGACCCCCGTCTGATCCACCCGGGCCTCGACCTGGAGGTCCGGGCGACGAAGAAGGCGAGCTCGCCGGGCAAGTCGGCCGACAAGGCGTCCGCACCCGCCAAGAAGTCGGGCGTCGCCAAGGCCACCCAGTCCTCCGTGAAGACGTACCCGAACAACCTGGACGGCTGGATCCGCAACGCGCTGGACATCATGGCGCAAAACGGAATTCCGGGTTCGTACGAGGGCATTCACCGCAACATCATGCGCGAGTCGTCCGGCAACCCCCAGGCCATCAACAACTGGGACTCCAACGCCGTCGCGGGCACCCCGTCCAAGGGCCTCCTGCAGGTCATCGACCCGACCTTCGCGTCGTACCACGTGCCGGGGACGGTGTACGACCCCTTCGACCCGGTCGCGAACATCACGGCCGCGTGCAACTACGCGGCCGCGCGTTACGGCTCGATCGACAACGTGAACGGTCCCTACTAGGCCCGGGCGCGGGGCCTGGCCGCCGACGACATGCCCTACCGGGCGAAGTCGGCCAGGCTCCCCGCGAACAGCCTCTCGAGGACGACGGCGATGCCGTCGTCCTCGTTCGAGAGGGTGATCTCGTCGGCGACCGCCTTGAGTTCGGGATGCGCGTTGGCCATCGCCACCCCGCGGGCGGCCCAGTCGAACATGGGGATGTCATTGGGCATGTCCCCGAAGGCGATCGTCTCGCGCGCGCCGAGACCGAGATGCTCGGCGGCGAGCGCGAGACCGGTCGCCTTCGTGATGCCGCATGGCTGGAGTTCGACGGTCCCGGGCCCCGACATGGTGACCGTCGCGAGGGAGCCGACCACCGACCGCGCCGTCGCCGCCAACTCGTCGTCGGACAGGGTGGGGTGGCGCAGCAGGACCTTGCTGATCGGCTCGCACCACAGGTCGTCGCGGTGCCGGACACGTACGGCGGGCAGGGTGGGGTGCGGCATCAGGTACCCGGGCTCGATGAGCGTGAGCCCGTCCACGCCGTCCTGGTCGACGGCCGCGTACACCTGCCCCACTTCGGCCTCGATCTTGCCGAGCGCGGTCTCCGCCAACTCCCGGTCCAGGGTGATGGACCACAGCAGACAGTCCGCTCCGGCGTCGTACAACTGCGCACCCTGTCCGCACACCGCGAGCCCCCGGCTGCCCAGGACGTCGAGGAGCGGGCGCACTCTGGGCGCCGGCCGCCCCGTCACGACGAGGTGCTGCGCACCGGCCGCCGCCGCCTGAGCGAGTGCGTCGAGGGAACGGTCGGAGAGCGTGTCGTCGCCTCGGAGCAGCGTCCCGTCCAGGTCAGTGGCGATGAGTGAATATGCGATGGGTCGGGCCATGATCAGAGAATACGGACAGGAGGCCCCATCGACTCGACTCGAACCGGACGGCTGCTGTGTTCACATGCGTTGACACCTGTTCCGGTTCCAGTTCTGATTCCGCGCGGGCAACTTCCTTTTGCTTGTGGCGATTTCACCCCCACGTGGTGCCCACGGGCTCCCGGACGGCACCGACCCCCGTCTGGTCGATGTGACCGCGCACGGCGACCTGCTGATTCGGCGGCCCCCGCGACGCGAGTTCCGCACTGCCCAAGACCCTCGTCTCACCCGTAACGTGTGGCCCGACCACATGGCACGGAGCGTATGAGAGTGAGGCAGCACCCCATGCCCCCCTTCGATCTCCCCGAGGGCGACCCCTTCGGCACGCACAACCTTCCGTACGGCGTCTTCTCCCTTCCCGGCTCGGACTCCGCGCGACGGGTCGGCGTCCGGCTCGGCGACCACGTCCTCGACGCGGGCAAGGCGGCCTACGCACTCGGCTCGCCGTACGCCCCGCTACTCGCCCAGGACTCCCTGAACCCACTGCTCGCCGCGGGCCACACCACGTGGTCGGACGTACGGCGCGCACTGACGGCGTGGGTGACGGTGCCGGCGCACCAGGAGGCCATCGCGGACCTCCTCCACCCGCTCTCCTCGGTCACGCTCCACCTCCCCTTCGAGGTCGCGGACTACGTCGACTTCTACGCCTCCGAGAACCACGCCCGGAACGTCGGCCAGATCTTCCGTCCCGACGCCGAGGACTCCCTCACCCCCAACTGGAAGCACCTGCCGATCGGTTACCACGGCCGCTCCGGCACAGTCGTGGTCTCCGGCACGGACGTCGTACGACCGTCCGGCCAGCGCAAGGCCCCCGCCGATGCGGAGCCGGTCTTCGGCCCGTCGGTCCGCCTCGACATCGAGGCCGAGGTCGGCTTCGTGGTCGGCACGCCCTCGGAGATGGGCAGGCCGGTGGCGCTGGGCGACTTCCGTGAGCACGTCTTCGGCCTGTGCCTGCTCAACGACTGGTCGGCACGTGACGTCCAGGCCTGGGAGTACGTCCCCCTCGGCCCGTTCCTCGGCAAGTCCTTCGCCACGTCGGTGTCGGCGTGGATCACCCCGCTGGACGCCCTGGAGGACGCGCGGGTGGCGCCGCCGGAGCGGACGCACCCCCTGCTGCCGTACCTGGACGACTCCGGCCCCGATGTCGAGCCCGGCGGTTACGACCTGCGTATCTCCGTGGCCATCAATGGCCATGTCGTCTCCGAGCCCCCCTTCTCCACCATGTACTGGACGGCCGCACAGCAGCTCGCCCACATGACCGTGAACGGCGCCTCCCTGCGCACCGGCGACCTGTACGGCTCGGGCACGGTGAGCGGCCCGACGGAAGGCGAGCGCGGCTCACTGCTGGAGCTGACCTGGAACGGCCGGGACCCTCTCGAACTCCCGGACGGCAAGCGGGCGTTCCTGGAGGACGGCGACGTGGTGACCCTGTCCGCCTGGGCCCCGGGCCCCGGTGGGGTTCGGGTCGGACTCGGGGAGGTGACGGGACGGGTCGTGGCGTCGTGATGGGACGGGGCGCAGTGACGCCGGGCGACCGGCCCAACCGTCAGCTGTCACAGGGGTGCCGGGCATTCGGCGAGTCTTTCCCCCTGACTCCTGGGATGGTCACCGTCATACTGACTGGCGGTGGGAACCGAGCCGCAACCGGTGTTCATGACCCACCGCCCCGTACTGCCGCCCCCGCACCTTCCCTGACCAGGATCCGGAGCCCTTGGCATGACCGTCTGCCTGCTCCTGTTGAGCATCGTCGCCCTGACGGCCGCCGTACCCGTCCCCCAGGCGCTGACCCGGGCCTCCTGGCCCGAACGGGAACCGGTGGTCGCGCTCTGGGTGTGGCAGTGCCTGGTCGCCACGGTCCTGCTGTGCTGCCTGACGGCCCTGGCCCTGGGCACCGCCGCCGTCTTCGGCACGGTACGCGCACAGCTCTTCGCTCCGGCGCCACCGTCGGTGACCGAGGCGTACGACCTCTCGGCCGCGTCCGCCTGGGCGGTGGCCCTCACCCTGCTGCTGGCCGGCGGTGCCGCCTGGACGACCGCGATGCTGGCCCGCGAGCTCGTCGAGGCGCGTCGGCGGCGCGGCCGGGCCAGGGCCCACCTGCTCGAACGCGCCCCCGACCTCCCGGCCGGCCTGGGCTCGGCGCGGGGCCCGCTGCTGGTGCTGGAGGACGAGTACCCCGACGCCTGGTGGATGCCCGGCAGCCCGCCCCAGCTGATCGTCACCACGGGCGCCCTGCACCGCCTGACCGACCACCAACTCGACGCCGTCCTCACCCATGAGCGTGGCCACGCCCGGGCCCACCACGACTGGCTGCTGCACCTCTCGACCGCGCTTGCCACCGGATTCCCCCACATCCCGTTGTTCGCCCACTTCTGCGACCAGACCCACCGCCTGGTCGAACTGGCCGCCGACGACACGGCCTCCCGCCGCTGCGGGCACCTGACGACGGCGCTGGCCCTGATCGAGCTCAACCAGCACCGAGGCGTCCTGTCCTGCGCGTCCACCAACCGCCTCCTGGGCGAACGCGTCAACCGCCTCCTCCAGCCGCCCCCACGCCTGGGCCGTCGCAACCGTGCCCTCACCACGACGCTGGCAGCGCTGGTACCGCTGCTGCCGCTCCTGATCACGTTCGCTCCGGGGCTGACGGCGTTGAGCTGACCGTCGTCGCCGACGAGCCCTCGCACTCGCGGGTGGCTCTTCCTAGGCCCAGTCCTCCGGCTCCGGCTCCGGCTCCATCTCGGGCCAGTCGTCCGCCGCGTCATGGGTGCCAGCCCCGGGGTTCGTCTCGGCCCCCGCCCCCGCACCGGACTCGCCACGCACCGAGGTCAGCACCTCGAGCACGCCTTCCCCATACGTGGCCAGCTTCTTCTCACCGACACCGCCGACGCTCCCGAGCTCACGCACGGACGCGGGCCACACCGTCACGATCTCCCGCAACGTCGCGTCATGGAAGATCACATACGCCGGAACCCCCTGCTCCCGCGCCTGCTCGGCACGCCAGGCCCGCAGCGCCTCGAAGGCCGGCACCAGAGCCTCCGGCAGCTCGGCCACCGCAGCCTTCGCCTTACGCTCTCCGCGCCCGGCCCCGGCGGACCCCGACGCCGACCGCGAAGTCTCCGGCTTCTTCGGCTCCTTCCGCAGCGGCACCTCCTGCTCCCGCCGCAGCACCGTCCCGCTTGCCTCGGTCAGCACGAGCGTCCCGTACTCGCCCTCCACCGCGAGCAGCCCCTGTGCCAGCAACTGCCGGATGACGCCCCGCCATTCGCCCTCGCCCAGCTCCTCGCCGATGCCGAAGACGGACAGCTGGTCGTGATCGAACTGGATCACCTTGCCGGTGCGCCGCCCCAGCAGGATGTCGACGATCTGCAGCGCCCCGAACTTCTGCCCCCGCTCACGCTGCAGCCGCACGACCGTCGACAGCACCTTCTGCGCCGCGATGGTGCCGTCCCAGGTCTCCGGTGGTGTCAGGCAGGTGTCGCAGTTGCCGCAGCCCGTCGGATCGGGGTCCTGGCCGAAGTAGGCGAGCAGCTGACCACGCCGGCACTGCGCGGTCTCGCACAGCGCCAGCATCGCGTCCAGGTGGGAGGCCGCCCGGCGCCGGAACGCCTCGTCGCCCTCGCCCGACTGGATCAGCTTGCGCTGTTGGATGACGTCGTTGAGGCCGTAGGCCATCCAGGCCGTGGAGGGGAGTCCGTCGCGGCCGGCGCGGCCCGTCTCCTGGTAGTAGCCCTCGACCGACTTGGGCAGGTCGAGGTGGGCGACGAACCGCACGTCCGGCTTGTCGATGCCCATCCCGAAGGCGATGGTCGCCACCACGACCAGCCCCTCCTCCCGCAGGAACCGGGACTGGTGCGCCGCGCGCGTGCCCGCGTCCAGGCCGGCGTGGTACGGCACCGCCTCGATGCCGTTGCGGCTCAGGAACTCGGCCGTCGCCTCCACGGACTTCCGCGACAGGCAGTACACGATGCCGGCGTCGCCTGCGTGTTCCTCGCGCAGGAAGTTCAGCAGCTGCTTCTTCGGGTCCGCCTTCGGCACGATCCGGTACTGGATGTTGGGCCGGTCGAAGCTCGCCACGAAGTGCCGGGCGTTCGGCATGTCCAGCCGCTGGGTGATCTCCTGGTGCGTCGCGTGCGTGGCCGTCGCCGTGAGTGCGATGCG
Source organism: Streptomyces sp. R11 (assembly GCF_041051905.1). Classification (NCBI taxonomy): domain Bacteria; kingdom Bacillati; phylum Actinomycetota; class Actinomycetes; order Kitasatosporales; family Streptomycetaceae; genus Streptomyces; species Streptomyces sp. R11. The sequence goes on along the minus strand of NZ_CP163432.1, from coordinate 5,357,571 downwards.
CGGGACGTCCGGCCAGCGCTCGCCCAGCAGCGACAAGGCCAGATAGTCCGGGCGGAAGTCATGCCCCCACTGGGACACGCAGTGCGCCTCGTCGATCGCGAACACGGCGATCTTGCCGCGCGACAGCAGGTCCAGCGTCGACTCGACCCGCAGCCGCTCCGGCGCCAGGTAGAGCAGGTCCAGCTCGCCCGCGAGGAACTCCGCCTCCACCACGCGCCGCTCGTCGAAGTCCTGCGTGGAGTTGATGAACCCGGCGCGCACGCCGAGCGCCCGCAGCGCGTCCACCTGGTCCTGCATCAGAGCGATGAGCGGCGAGACGACGATGCCGGTACCTGGTCTGACCAGGGACGGGATCTGGTAGCACAGCGACTTACCGCCGCCGGTCGGCATGAGCACCACGGCGTCGCCGCCGGCCACCACGTGCTCGATGACGGCTTCCTGCTCGCCGCGGAAGGCCTCGTACCCGAAGACCCGCTGCAGTGCGGCCAGCACCTCGCCGTCACCGGCCTGTGCCACCTCGCTCAACCCTGGCATCTCGCTGATCCCGCCCGTCGCACCCATCGCCATGTCCCCCGTACGTCGACCCTCGACCACTGCCTCCACGATAGGGGCCGCCACCGACAGCGCCGGAGTTATCCACAGGCCCACCGTTCACCCGTCCGTGATCGAGGGATAGCTCTGAGCTATCGGCAAGAGTGGGCTGCACCCCCTCGCGGTCCCCGTCACCTCGTGGTCGCCGTCACCTCGCGGGCCTCACCACATCACAATGGCCCGGCATCCCCTCGAGGGAAGCCGGGCCACCGCCGTGCAAGCATGCGCCTGGTCAGCGCACGAACACCCCCGCATTGGAGGCCAGATCCAGGAAGTACTGCGGCGCCACACCCAGTACCAGCGTGACCGCCACGCCCACCCCGATCGCCGTCATCGTCAGCGGCGACGGCACGGCCACCGTCGGCCCCTCCGGGTTCGGCTCGCTGAAGAACATCAGGACGATGACGCGGATGTAGAAGAACGCCGCGATCGCGGACGAGATCACACCGACCACGACCAGCGGGCCCGCCCCGCCCTCGGCCGCCGCCTTGAACACGGCGAACTTCCCGGCGAAGCCCGAGGTCAGCGGGATGCCGGCGAAAGCCAGCAGGAACACCGCGAACACGGCCGCGACCATGGGTGAACGACGGCCCAGACCGGCCCACTTGGACAGGTGTGTCGCCTCGCCGCCGGCGTCGCGCACCAGCGTCACCACCGCGAACGCCCCGATCGTCACGAACGAGTAGGCGCCCAGGTAGAAGAGGACGGACGACACCCCGTCCGGCGTGGTCGCGATGACACCCGCGAGGATGAAGCCCGCGTGCGCGATCGACGAGTACGCCAGCAGCCGTTTGATGTCCGTCTGCGTGATCGCGACGATCGCACCGCCCAGCATGGTGACGATCGCGACGCCCCACATGACCGGCCGCCAGTCCCAGCGCAGGCCGGGCAGCACGACATAGAGGATGCGGAGCAGCGCACCGAACGCCGCCACCTTCGTCGCCGCCGCCATGAACCCGGTCACCGGCGTCGGCGCGCCCTGGTAGACGTCCGGCGTCCACATGTGGAACGGCACCGCGCCCACCTTGAACAGCAGGCCCATGACGATCATCGCGGCGCCGACGAGCAGCAGCGCGTCGTTGCCCATAGTGTCCGCGAGCGCCGGGGTGACGTCCGGGACCGTACCGTCGACGACCTGCGCGATCGTGGCGTACGACACGGAACCCGCGTACCCGTACAGCAGCGCGATGCCGAACAGCGTGAACGCGGACGCGAAGGCACCCAGCAGGAAGTACTTGACCGCGGCTTCCTGCGACATGAGCCGCTTGCGGCGGGCCAGCGCGCACATCAGATACAGCGGGAGCGAGAAGACCTCCAGCGCGATGAACAGCGTCAGCAGGTCGTTGGCCGCCGGGAAGATCAGCATGCCCGCGACCGCGAACATCAGCAGCGGGAACACCTCGGTGGTGGTGAACCCGGCCTTCACCGCGGCCTTCTCACTGTCGCTGCCCGGCACGGACGCGGCCTGTGCGGCGAAGGAGTCGACCCGGTTGCCGTGTGCCTCCGGGTCGAGTCGCCGCTCGGCGAAGGTGAACAGGCCGACCAGGCCCGCCAGCAGGATCGTGCCCTGCAGGAAGAGGGCCGGTCCGTCGACGGCGATCGCGCCCATCGCGGCGATGCCCGCCTTGGTCGTGGCGTATCCGCCGGCCGCCAGCGCCACGACCGCGGCGAAGGCGGCGACGAGCGCCACGACGCAGACGAACACCTGCGCGTAGTAGCGGGACTTGCGCGGGACCACCGCTTCGATCAGCACCCCGACGATCGCCGCTCCGACGATGATCAGGGTGGGCGACAATTGTCCGTACTCGATCTTCGGCGCGTCGATCTTCGAGATCGGATCGGCCGCGGTTGTCCACAGGCTGTGGACGGCTGATGCGCTCACTTGGCCGCCTCCACCTCGGGCTGGGGGTCCTTCTTCTGTACGTCGGACATGGTCTGCTTGACCGCCGGGTTGACGATGTCCGTGAGGGGCTTCGGGTAGACGCCCAGGAAGATCAACAGTGCGACCAGCGGGGCGACGACCACGAGTTCACGCACCCGGAGGTCGGGCATCGCGGAGACCTCCGCCTTCACCGGGCCCGTCATCGTCCGCTGGTAGAGGACGAGTGTGTAGAGCGCGGCGAGCACGATGCCGAAGGTGGCGATGATGCCGATCACCGGGTAGCGCGTGAACGTGCCGACCAGGACCAGGAATTCACTGACGAAGGGCGCCAGGCCCGGCAGCGACAGGGTCGCCAGGCTGCCGATCAGGAAGGTGCCGGCGAGCACCGGGGCGACCTTCTGCACACCGCCGTAGTCGGCGATGAGCCGCGAACCGCGCCGGGAGATCAGGAATCCGGCCACCAGCATCAACGCGGCCGTCGAGATGCCGTGGTTGACCATGTAGAGCGTCGCGCCGGACTGGCCCTGGCTGGTCATCGCGAAGATGCCCATGATGATGAAGCCGAAGTGGGAGATCGACGCGTACGCCACCAGTCGCTTGATGTCCCGCTGCCCGACCGCGAGCAGGGCGCCGTAGATGATGCTGATCAGCGCCAGTACGAGGATCGCGGGCGTCGCCCACTTGCTCGCCTCCGGGAACAGCTGGAGGCAGAAGCGGAGCATCGCGAACGTGCCCACCTTGTCGACGACCGCGGTGATGAGGACGGCGACCGGTGCGGTGGCCTCCCCCATCGCGTTGGGCAGCCAGGTGTGCAGCGGCCACAGCGGCGCCTTCACCGCGAAGGCGAAGAAGAAGCCGAGGAACAACCAGCGTTCGGTGTTCGTCGCCATGTCGAGCGTGCCGTTGGCGCGGGCCTCGGCGATCTCCTGGAGGCTGAAGTTCCCGGCGACCACATACAGGCCGATCACCGCGGCCAGCATGATCAGACCGCCGACCAGGTTGTAGAGCAGGAACTTCACGGCGGCGTACGACCGTTGCGTGGACGCCACCTTCTCGCCGTGCTCGTGTGCACGGTCCCCGAAGCCGCCGATGAGGAAGTACATCGGGATGAGCATGGCCTCGAAGAAGATGTAGAAGAGGAAGACGTCGGTGGCCTCGAAGGAGAGGATCACCATCGCCTCGACGGCCAGGATCAGGGCGAAGAAGCCCTGCGTCGGCCGCCAGCGCCTGCTGCCGGTCTCCAGCGGGTCGGCGTCGTGCCAGCCCGCGAGGATGATGAACGGCATCAGCAGCGCCGTCAGCGCGATCAACGCCACCGCGATGCCGTCGACGCCGAGTTCGTACCGCACCCCGAACTCCGCGATCCAGGCGTGGGATTCAGTGAGCTGGTAACGGTCGCCATTCGGGTCGAAGCGGACCAGGACGGTGATCGCGAGGGCGAGCGTGGCGAGCGAGAAGAGCAGCGCCAGCCACTTGGCGGCGGTGCGCCGGGCGGCCGGTACGGCGGCCGTGGCGATCGCCCCGATCGCCGGGAGCGCCGCCGTAGCTGTCAGCAGAGGAAAGGACATCGGTATCAGACCGCCCTCATCAGCAGGGTCGCGGCGATGAGGACCGCCGCACCGCCGAACATCGAGACCGCGTACGACCGTGCGAAGCCGTTCTGGAGCTTGCGCATCCGTCCGGACAGACCGCCGACCGACGCCGCCGTGCCGTTGACGACGCCGTCGACCAGGGTGTGGTCGACGTACACCAGGGAGCGCGTGAGGTGTTCGCCGCCGCGCACGAGGACGACGTGGTTGAAGTCGTCCTGGAGCAGGTCGCGCCGGGCGGCCCGGGTGAGCAGCGACCCGCGCGGGGCGACGACCGGGACCGGCCGGCGGCCGTACTGGCCGTAGGCGATGGCGACGCCGATGACCATGCACGCGACGGTCGCGCCGGTGACGACTCCCGCGCTGATCGGCGGGTGGCCGTGTTCGAACCCGGTGATGGGCTCCAGCCAGTGCACGAAGCGTTCGCCGATGCTGAAGAACCCACCGGCGGCCACCGACCCGACGGCCAGCACGATCATGGGGATCGTCATGACCTTGGGCGACTCGTGCGGGTGCGGCTCGTTGCCCTTCTCGTCGGGCTGCCAGCGCTTCTCGCCGAAGAACGTCATCAGCATCACGCGCGTCATGTAGTACGCCGTGATGGCCGCGCCCAGCAGCGCGCAGCCGCCGAGGATCCAGCCCTCGGTGCCGCCCTTGGCGAACGCCGCCTCGATGATCTTGTCCTTGGAGAAGAAGCCGGACAGGCCCGGGAAACCGATGATGGCGAGGTATCCGAGGCCGAAGGTGACGAACGTGACCGGCATGTACTTGCGCAGGGCGCCGTACTTGCGCATGTCCACCTCGTCGTTCATGCCGTGCATGACCGAACCGGCGCCGAGGAACAGCCCGGCCTTGAAGAAGCCGTGCGTCACCAGGTGCATGATCGCGAAGACGTAGCCGATGGGGCCGAGGCCGGCGGCGAGGACCATGTACCCGATCTGGGACATGGTCGAGCCGGCCAGCGCCTTCTTGATGTCGTCCTTGGCGCAACCGACGATCGCACCGAAGAGGAGCGTGACGGCACCGACGATGGTGACGACCAGCTGCGCGTCCGGCGCCGCGTTGAAGATCGCTCCGGAGCGGACGATCAGGTAGACGCCCGCGGTCACCATCGTCGCGGCGTGGATGAGGGCCGAGACCGGGGTCGGGCCCTCCATCGCGTCCCCGAGCCAGGACTGCAGCGGCACCTGGGCGGACTTGCCGCACGCGGCGAGCAGCAGCATCAGGCCGATGGCGGTGAGCCTGCCCTCGCTCGTGTCGGCGACGAGTCCGGCCTCCTCGTGGGAGCCGAGCACCGGCCCGAAGGCGAAGGAGCCGAACCAGAGGAACATCAGCATGATCGCGATCGACAGGCCCATGTCGCCGACGCGGTTGACCAGGAAGGCCTTCTTCGCGGCCGTGGCGGCGCTGGGCTTGTGCTGCCAGAAGCCGATCAGCAGGTAGGAGGCGAGACCGACGCCCTCCCAGCCGACGTACAGCAGCAGGTAGTTGTCCGCGAGGACGAGCAGCAGCATCGCCGCGAGGAACAGGTTCAGATAGCCGAAGAAGCGGCGGCGCCGCTCGTCGTGCTCCATGTACCCGACCGAGTACAGGTGGATCAGCGAGCCGACGCCGGTGATCAGCAGCACGAACGTGATCGACAGCTGATCGAGGCGGAAGGCGACGTCCGCCTGGAAACCCTCGACCGGGATCCAGCTGTACAGGTGCTGGGTGAGGGTCCGGCTCTCGGCGTCCTTGCCCAGCAGATCGGCGAAGAGGATCACGCCGAAGACGAAGGAGACGAACGACAGGAGCGTGCCGATCCACTGGCCGACGGCGTCGAGACGCCTGCCGCCGCACAACAGGAGGGCCGCTCCGAGCAATGGCGCCGCGATCAGCAGCGCAATCAGGTTCTCCACGATTCTTCCGACCCCTTAGAGCTTCATCAGGCTGGCGTCGTCGACCGAGGCCGAGTGGCGGGAACGGAACAGCGACACGATGATCGCGAGCCCGACGACGACCTCCGCGGCGGCGACGACCATCGTGAAGAAGGCGATGATCTGGCCGTCGAGATTGCCGTGCATCCGCGAGAAGGCCACGAGCGTGAGGTTGCACGCGTTGAGCATGAGCTCGATGCACATGAAGACGACGATCGCGTTGCGCCTGATCAGCACGCCGGTGGCGCCGATCGTGAACAACAGGGCGGCGAGGTAGAGGTAGTTGACCGGGTTCACTTCGACGCCTCCTCGGGCCGCTTGAAGGTCGACGGCTCGATCGCGGTCCGCTCCAGCCGTTCCTCCGCGCGCTGTTCCAGGGCCCGCAGGTCGTTGAGCGCCTCGGTGGACACGTCACGGATCTGGCCGCGCTCGCGCAGCGTCTTGCTGACCGTGAGGTCGGACGGGGTGCCGTCGGGCAGGAGACCCGCGATGTCGACCGCGTTGTGGCGGGCGTACACGCCGGGGGCCGGCAGCGGCGGGACGTGCTTGCCTTCGCGGACGCGCTCTTCGGACATCTCGCGCTGGGTCTTGGCCCGCTCGGTGCGCTCGCGGTGCGTGAGCACCATGGCGCCGATGGCGGCCGTGATCAGCAGGGCGCCGGTGATCTCGAAGGCGAAGACGTACTTGGTGAAGATGAGGGCGGCGAGGCCTTCCACGTTGCCGTTCGCGTTCGCCTGGGCGAGACCGTTGAACTCCGTGATCGAGGCGTTGCCGATACCACCGATCAGCAGGATGCCGAAGCCCAGGCCACACAGAAGGGCCAGCCAGCGCTGGCCCTTGATGGTCTCCTTCAGGGAGTCCGCAGCCGTGACGCCGACGAGCATCACCACGAACAGGAACAGCATCATGATCGCGCCGGTGTAGACGACGATCTGCACGATGCCCAGGAAGTAGGCGCCGTTGGCGAGGTAGAAGACCGCCAGGATGATCATGGTCCCGGCGAGACAGAGCGCGCTGTGCACTGCCTTCTTCATGAAGACGGTGCACAGGGCGCCGATCACCGCGACGGTGCCGAGGACCCAGAACTGGAAGGCCTCTCCGGTGGAGGTGGAGTAGGCGGCGAGTTGCTCGGTCATCGGCCGATCACCTTCTCGGACGCCGGTTCGTCCTCACCGAAGGTCGAGTCCGCCTCCTGCGGGACCTCGCCCTGGGAGAGCGCGACCTGCTGGGTCGTGCCCGGCGCGGCCTCCGTCACCAGACCCCGGTAGTAGTCCTGCTCGTCAGTGCCCGGGTAGATGGCATGGGGGCTGTCGACCATGCCGTCCTCAAGACCGGCGAGCAGCTGCTCCTTGGTGTAGATGAGGTTGGCGCGGCTGGAGTCCGCGAGCTCGAACTCGTTGGTCATCGTGAGCGCGCGCGTGGGGCACGCCTCGATGCACAGGCCGCACAGGATGCAGCGGGCGTAGTTGATCTGGTAGACGCGGCCGTACCGCTCGCCCGGCGAGTAGCGCTCCTCGTCGGTGTTGTCGGCGCCCTCCACATAGATGGCGTCGGCGGGGCAGGCCCAGGCGCACAGCTCGCAGCCGACGCACTTCTCCAGGCCGTCCGGATGGCGGTTGAGCTGGTGCCGTCCGTGGAAGCGCGGAGCGGTGGTCTTCTGCTGCTCCGGGTACTGCTCGGTCAGCCGCTTCTTGAACATGGCCTTGAAGGTCACGCCGAAGCCGGCCACGGGGTTCTGGAAACCGGGCTTGGTCTCCTTGGGCTCCTCAGCCATCGGACGCCTCCTTTCCATCCAGAGATCCGTCACTCTGAGTATCGGGCCCACCACTGACAATCAGCTCCCGCTCACGGCGCGGGCGACGTCGAGGCACCGGCGGAAGTTCCTGCCCGGGCAGTGGCGGTACGGGGAATCCGCCCGCCATCGCGTCGAAGCCGGCGGGTTCCTCCACGGTTTGCTCGGCCGTCTTCGCCCGGTCACGGAACATGTCCGCGACGAAGGAGAGCAGGAGCAGCGCGAGGACGCCGCCGCCGACGTAGAGGGCGATGTCGGCGAAGTCGTAGTTCTCGTTCCGCAGGGTCCGCACGGTCGCGACAAGCATCAGCCAGACCACGGAGACCGGGATGAGGACCTTCCAGCCGAGCTTCATCAGCTGGTCGTAGCGGACGCGGGGCAGCGTGCCGCGCAGCCAGATGAAGAAGAACAGCAGCAACTGGACCTTGATCACGAACCAGAGCAGCGGCCACCAACCGTGGTTCGCGCCCTCCCAGAAGGTGCTGACCGGATATGGGGCCCGCCAGCCGCCCAGGAAGAGCGTCACGGACACCGCCGAGACCGTCACCATGTTCACGTACTCGGCGAGCATGAACATCGCGAACTTGATCGACGAGTACTCGGTGTTGAAGCCGCCGACCAGGTCGCCCTCGGACTCCGGCATGTCGAAGGGGGCGCGGTTGGTCTCGCCGACCATCGTCACGATGTAGATCAGGAAGGAGACCGGCAGTAGCACGATGTACCAGCGGTCCTGCTGCGCCTCGACGATCGCCGAGGTCGACATCGACCCGGAGTAGAGGAACACCGAGGCGAAGGCCGCGCCCATGGCGATCTCGTACGAGATCATCTGCGCACAGGAACGCAGGCCACCGAGCAGCGGGTAGGTGGATCCGGAACTCCAGCCCGCAAGGACGATGCCGTAGATGCCGACCGAGGCGACCGCGAGGATGTAGAGCATCGCGATCGGCAGGTCGGTGAGCTGCATCGTGGTGCGCTGGCCGAAGATCGAGATCTCGTTGCCGGCCGGACCGAAGGGGATCACCGCGATCGCCATGAAGGCCGGGATGGCCGCGACGATCGGCGCCAGGACGTAGACGACCTTGTCCGCGCGTTTGACGATGACATCTTCCTTGAGCATCAGCTTGATGCCGTCGGCGAGCGACTGGAGCATGCCCCAGGGGCCGTGCCGGTTGGGACCGATGCGCAACTGCATCCAGGCGACGACCTTGCGCTCCCAGACGATGGAGAACAGCACGGTCACCATCAGGAAGGCGAAGCAGAACACCGCCTTGATGACGACCAGCCACCAGGGGTCGCGGCCGAACATCGAGAGGTCTTCAGCGGCGAGGAAAGGGCTCATGCCTCCACCTCCTCGGGGGCCTCGGACGCGAGGGTCGCCGGGCCGATGCGGACGAGTGAGCCGGGCAGCGCCCCGGTGTCGGAGGCGACGCCGGCGCCCACGGAATTCAGCGGGAGCCACACGACCCGGTCGGGCATCTCCGTGATCTGCAGGGGCAGTTCGGCGACTCCGGCGGGGCCGGTCACGGCGAGGACGTCGCCTTCCTTCACCCCGGCCTCGGCGGCCGTGGCGGCCGACACCCGCGCGCGGGCGGCGTGCCGGGTGCCGGCGAGCGCCTCGTCGCCCTGCTGGAGGAGCCCCTGGTCGAGCAGCAGCCGGTGCCCGGCGAGGACCGCCTCACCGGCGGCCGGCCGCGGCAACTGGGCGGCGATCGTCAGGGGTTCGGTGGCCCGCGGTCCGTCCCAGGCGCCGAGCCGGTCGATCTCCGCGCGCGTGGTGCGCAGATCCGGCAGGCCCAGATGTACGTCCATGGCGTCGGCCAGCATCTGCAGCACGCGCGCGTCGGTCGGAGCCAGGCGGCGGGTCATCTGGTCGGGCTTGAGCGCGGCCTCGAAGAAGCGCACCCGGCCCTCCCAGTTGAGGAAGGTGCCGGCCTTCTCGGCGACCGCCGCGACCGGCAGGACCACGTCGGCGAGCTCGGTGACCTCGCCGGGCCGCAGCTCCAGCGACACCACGAAGCCGACCTCGCCGAGCGCCTCACGCGCGCGTGCCGGGTCGGGCAGGTCGGCGACCTCGACGCCCGCGACCAGCAGGGCCTGGAGTTCGCCGGTCGCGGCGGCCTCGACGATCTGACCGGTGTCGCGGCCGTAGCGGTGCGGGAGTTCGGCGACTCCCCAGACGGCGGCGACCTCCTCACGCGCGCGCGGGTCGGTCGCGGGACGTCCGCCCGGCAGCAGCGACGGCAGCGCGCCCACCTCCACGGCAGCGCGCTCCCCCGCCCGGCGCGGGATCCACACCAGCTGGGCACCGGTCGCGGACGCGGCCCGTACGGCGGCGGTGAGCCCGCCCGCCACGCAGGCCAGCCGCTCGCCGACGACGATCACCGCGCCCTCGGTGCGCAGCGCCTCGGACGCCTTCGATCCGGCCTCGTCCAGGCCGACACCGCCGGCGAGCGCGTCCAGCCACTCTGTCTCGGTGCCGGGGGCGGCGGGCAGCAGGGTGCCGCCGGCCTTCTCCAAGCCGCGCGTGGCGTGCGTGGCGAGCGAGAAGACCTTCTGGCCGTGCTTGCGCCAGGCCTTGCGCAGCCGCAGGAAGATGCCGGGCGCCTCCTCCTCGGCCTCGAACCCGGCCAGCAGGACGGCCGGTGCCTTCTCCACGGCCGTGTACGTGACGCCCGTACCGTCGAGGTCGCGGCCGTGACCTGCGACCCGCGCGGCGAGGAAGTCGGCCTCCTCGCTGCTGTGCCTGCGCGCGCGGAAGTCGATGTCGTTGGTGTCGAGCGCCACGCGCGCGAACTTGCTGTACGCGTAGGCGTCCTCGACGGTGAGACGGCCGCCGGTCAGCACGCCGGTCCGGCCGCGTGAGGCGAGCAGCCCCTGGGCCGCGATCTGCAGCGCCTCCGGCCAGGAAGCCGGCTCGAGGTCACCCTCGGCGTTGCGCACCAGAGGCGTCTGGAGCCGGTCGCGCTGCTGTGCGTACCGGAACCCGAACCGCCCCTTGTCGCAGATCCACTCCTCGTTGACCTCGGGGTCGTTGGCGGCGAGCCGCCGCATGACCTTGCCACGCCGGTGGTCGGTGCGCGTGGCGCAGCCACCGGAGCAGTGCTCGCACACGCTCGGCGAGGACACCAGGTCGAAGGGGCGGGAGCGGAATCGGTACGCCGCCGAGGTCAACGCGCCGACCGGGCAGATCTGGATGGTGTTGCCGGAGAAGTACGACTCGAAGGGGTCGCCCTCGCCGGTGCCGACCTGCTGGAGCGCGCCGCGCTCGATCAGCTCGATCATCGGGTCGCCCGCGACCTGGTTGGAGAACCGGGTGCAGCGGGCGCACAGCACGCACCGCTCGCGGTCGAGCAGCACCTGCGTGGAGATCGGCACGGGCTTCTCGTACGTCCGCTTCCTGCCTTCGAAGCGGGACTCGGAGTGCCCGTGCGACATGGCCTGGTTCTGCAGCGGGCACTCGCCGCCCTTGTCGCAGACCGGGCAGTCCAGCGGGTGGTTGATGAGCAGGAGCTCCATCACACCCTTCTGGGCCTTCTCGGCGGCCTGCGAGGTCAGGTGTGTCTTCACGACCATGCCGTCCGTGCACGTGATCGTGCAGGACGCCATCGGCTTGCGCTGGCCCTCGACCTCGACGATGCACTGGCGGCAGGCGCCGGCCGGGTCGAGCAGGGGATGGTCGCAGAAGCGGGGGATCTCGATGCCGAGTTGCTCGGCGGCCCGGATGACCAGGGTGCCCTTCGGCACACTGATCTCGACGCCGTCGATCGTCAGCGACACGAGATCTACCGGCGGGACCGCCGCCTCTCCCCCTCCGGAGGGAGCGCTGGTGGTCACAGTCATGCGTTCACCTCCGTGCGGTGGTCGGCCCAGGCCGTCGACTTGGCCGGGTCGAAGGGGCAGCCGCGGCCCGTGATGTGCTGCTCGTACTCCTCACGGAAGTACTTCAGCGAGGAGAAGATCGGCGAGGCGGCACCGTCGCCGAGGGCGCAGAAGGACTTGCCGTTGATGTTGTCGGCGATGTCGTTCAGCTTGTCGAGGTCGGACATGACTCCCTTGCCGGCCTCGATGTCACGCAGCAACTGCACGAGCCAGTACGTGCCTTCGCGGCACGGCGTGCACTTGCCGCAGGACTCGTGGGCGTAGAACTCGGTCCAGCGGGTGACGGCGCGCACCACGCAGGTCGTCTCGTCGAAGCACTGGAGAGCCTTCGTACCGAGCATGGAACCCGCGGCACCCACTCCTTCGTAGTCAAGAGGGACGTCGAGGTGCTCGTCGGTGAACATCGGCGTCGAGGAGCCGCCCGGGGTCCAGAACTTCAGGCGATGCCCGGGCCGCATCCCGCCGCTCATCTCCAGCAGCTGGCGGAGCGTGATGCCGAGCGGGGCCTCGTACTGGCCGGGGTTGGCGACATGGCCGCTGAGCGAGTAGAGCGTGAAGCCCGGGGACTTCTCGCTGCCCATCGACCTGAACCAGTCCTTGCCCCGATTCACGATCGCGGGAACCGACGCGATCGACTCGACGTTATTCACAACAGTCGGGCAGGCGTAGAGACCTGCCACCGCAGGGAAGGGGGGACGGAGCCGCGGTTGACCACGGCGGCCTTCGAGCGAGTCGAGCAGTGCGGTCTCCTCACCGCAGATGTACGCGCCCGCGCCCGCGTGCACGGTGAGTTCGAGATCGAGGCCGCTGCCGAGGATGTTCTGGCCGAGGTAGCCGGCCGCGTAGGCCTCGCTCACGGCCGAGTGCAACCGCCGCAGCACAGGGACGACTTCACCGCGCAGATAGATGAAGGCATGCGACGACCTGATGGCATAACACGCGATGATCATGCCCTCGATGAGGCTGTGCGGGTTCGCGAAGAGGAGCGGAATGTCCTTGCAGGTTCCGGGCTCCGATTCGTCGGCGTTGACAACTAGATAGTGCGGTTTTCCATCGCCCTGGGGAATGAACTGCCATTTCATCCCCGTCGGGAATCCCGCGCCGCCGCGCCCGCGCAGACCGGAGTCCTTGACGTACGCGATCAGGTCGTCCGGCGTCATGGCGAGCGCCTTGCGAAGACCCTCGTACCCTTCGTGCCTTCGGTAGACGTCCAGCGTCCAGGACCTGTCCTCGTCCCAGAAGGCCGACAGCACGGGTGCGAGCAGCTTCTCGGGGCTGTTTTCCTTCAGCTCGGGTGCCAACGTCATCACTCCCCCTCCTCGGCGACAGGCCCTGCCGGGTGGGCTGGGTCGGACGCGGACGAATCCTGCGGCGCGTCGTGCGAGCTGAGGTGTTCAGCCGGCGACGGTTCGTGCACTGCCCTGTCCTGCGGCCCCTCGTGCGGGCCGCCGTCCCGCGGATGGACCACGCGCGCGGGTGCGGCCTCTCCCCTGGCCAGGCGGAGGCCCACCAGCGACGCAGGTCCCGCACTGCCGCTCTCCTCGACGGCCCCGGGCCGCTCGTCGGGGAAGCCGGCCAGGATCCGCGCGGTCTCCTTGAAGGTGCACAACCGAGCGCCGCGCGTCGGCTCGACGGGACGTCCCGCCCGGAGGTCGTCGACCAGGCGCTTGGCGCTGGCGGGGTTCTGGTTGTCGAAGAACTCCCAGTTGACCATCACGACCGGCGCGAAGTCGCAGGCCGCGTTGCACTCGATGTGCTCCAGGGTGACCTTGCCGTCGTCGGTGGTCTCGCCGTTGCCGACGCCCAGGTGTTCCTGGAGCTCCTCGAAGATCGCGTCACCGCCCATCACCGCACACAGGGTGTTGGTGCAGACGCCCACCTGATAGTCGCCGGAGGGCTTGCGGCGGTACATCGTGTAGAAGGTGGCGACGGCGGTGACCTCGGCCGTGGTCAGACCGAGCACGTCCGCGCAGAACTGCATCCCGGTGCGCGTGACGTGGCCCTCCTCCGACTGCACGAGGTGCAGCAACGGCAGGAGGGCGGACCGGGAGTCCGGGTAGCGGGCGATGATCTCGCGCGCGTCGGCCTCCAGCCGGGCTCGAACGTCGTCCGGGTAGCCGGGCGCGGGCAGTTGGGGCATGCCCAGGCTGACGCCCCGCTCGGAAGAAGAGGTGGTCACCGGTCGACGCCTCCCATCACGGGGTCGATGGACGCGACGGCGACGATGACGTCGGCGACCTGGCCGCCCTCGCACATCGCCGCCATGGCCTGCAGGTTGGTGAAGGACGGGTCACGGAAGTGGACCCGGAAGGGGCGGGTGCCGCCGTCTGAGACGGCATGCACCCCGAGCTCGCCCTTGGGCGACTCGACGGCCGCGTACGCCTGTCCCGGCGGGACGCGGAAGCCCTCGGTGACCAGCTTGAAGTGGTGGATCAGGGCCTCCATGGAGGTGCCCATGATCTTCTTGATGTGGTCGAGGGAGTTGCCGAGCCCGTCGGGTCCCAGGGCGAGCTGGGCGGGCCAGGCGATCTTCTTGTCGGCGACCATGACCGGGCCCGGCTGGAGCCGGTCCAGGCACTGCTCGACGATCCCGAGCGACTGGCGCATCTCCTCCAGGCGGATCAGGAAGCGACCGTAGGAGTCGCAGGTGTCCGCGGTCGGGATCTCGAAGTCGTAGGTCTCGTAGTCGCAGTACGGCTGCGACTTGCGCAGGTCGTGCGGCAGGCCGGTGGAGCGCAGGATCGGGCCGGTGGCGCCGAGGGCCATGCAGCCGGCCAGGTCGAGATAGCCGATGTCCTGCATGCGGGCCTTGAAGATGGGGTTCCCGGTGGCGAGCTTGTCGTACTCCGGGAGGTTCTTCTTCATCTTCTTCACGAACTCGCGGATGTGGTCCACCGCGCCGGGCGGCAGGTCCTGGGCGAGTCCGCCGGGGCGGATGTATGCGTGGTTCATCCGCAGGCCCGTGATGAGCTCGTAGATGTCGAGAATCATTTCACGATCACGGAATCCGTAGATCATGATCGTGGTGGCGCCGAGCTCCATGCCGCCGGTGGCGATGCACACCAGGTGGGAGGAGAGCCGGTTCAGCTCCATCAGGAGCACCCTGATGATCTTGGCGCGCTCGGTGATCTGGTCTTCGATGCCGAGGAGCTTCTCCACGGCGAGACAGTAGGCGGTCTCGTTGAAGAAGGACGTCAGGTAGTCCATGCGCGTCACGAACGTGGTGCCCTGCGTCCAGGTCCGGTACTCGAGGTTCTTCTCGATGCCGGTGTGGAGATAGCCGATGCCGCAGCGGGCCTCGGTGACCGTCTCGCCGTCGATCTCCAGGATCAGGCGGAGCACCCCGTGGGTGGAGGGGTGCTGCGGGCCCATGTTGAGGACGATGCGCTCGTCGTCGGCGCGGGCCGCGGCCTGGACGACCTCGTCCCAGTCGCCGCCGGTGACCGTATATACGGTGCCCTCGGTGGTCTCACGGGCCGATGCTGACTGCGTGCTCACGAGTACGACCTCCGCTGGTCCGGAGCCGGGATCTGGGCGCCCTTGTACTCGACGGGGATGCCGCCGAGGGGGTAGTCCTTGCGCTGCGGGTGGCCCTGCCAGTCGTCCGGCATCATGATCCGCGTCAGGGCGGGGTGACCGTCGAAGACGATTCCGAAGAAGTCGTACGTCTCGCGCTCGTGCCAGTCGTTCGTCGGATACACGGAGACGAGCGACGGGATGTGCGGGTCGCTGTCGGGGGCGCTGACTTCCAGGCGGATCAGCCGGTTGTGGGTGATCGAGCGCAGGTGGTAGACGGCGTGCAGCTCGCGGCCCGTGTCGCCGAGGTAGTGGACGCCGCTGACGCCGGTGCACAGTTCGAAGCGCAGGGCCGGGTCGTCGCGCAGGGTGCGGGCGACGCGGACCAGGTGCTCGCGTTCGATGTGGAAGGTGAGTTCGCCGCGGTCGACGATCGTCTTCTCGATGGCGTTGTCGGGGAGGAGCCCCTGTTCCTCCAGCGCGCCCTCGAGTTCGTCGGCGACCTCGTCGAACCAGCCTCCGTAGGGGCGGCTCGCCGGTCCCGGGAGCCGGACCGAGCGGACGAGGCCGCCGTAGCCGGAGGTGTCGCCGCCGTTGCTGGCGCCGAACATGCCGCGCTGGACGCGGATCTCCTCGCCGCCCTGGCCGCGCTGGCCCGGGAGGTTGGAGGCGGAGAGGTCCTTCTCGGGGTTGACCCCGTTCGACCCGTTCGCGCCATTGGTGCCGTTCGCGTCGCTCACCGCAGCAGCCCCTTCATCTCGATCGTGGGCAGGGCCTTGAGCGCCGCTTCCTCCGCCTCCCGGGCCGCCTCCTCGGCGTTCACGCCGAGCTTGGAGGTCTGGATCTTCTGGTGGAGCTTGAGGATGGCGTCCATCAGCATCTCGGGCCGCGGCGGGCAGCCGGGGAGATAGATGTCGACCGGGACGATGTGGTCGACACCCTGGACGATCGCGTAGTTGTTGAACATGCCGCCCGAGGAGGCGCAGACCCCCATGGAGATCACCCACTTGGGGTTCGGCATCTGGTCATAGACCTGCCTGAGCACCGGCGCCATCTTCTGGCTGACCCGGCCGGCGACGATCATCAGGTCGGCCTGGCGCGGCGAGCCGCGGAAGACCTCCATACCGAAGCGGGCCAGGTCGTAGCGGCCGGCGCCGGTGGTCATCATCTCGATGGCACAGCAGGCGAGGCCGAAGGTGGCCGGGAAGACGGACGATTTACGCACCCAGCCCGCGGCCTGCTCGACGGTGGTCAGCAGGAATCCGCTCGGCAGCTTTTCTTCGAGTCCCATGTCGTTAAAGGCCCCTCAGTCCCATTCCAGGCCGCCGCGCCGCCATACGTACGCGTACGCGACGAAGACGGTGAGCACGAAGAGCAGCATCTCCACGAGCCCGAAGATCCCCAGGGAGTCGAAGGTGACGGCCCAGGGGTAGAGGAAGACGATCTCGATATCGAAGATGATGAAGAGCATCGCCGTCAGGTAGTACTTGATCGGGAAGCGCCCGCCGCCGGCCGGCGTGGGGGTCGGCTCGATGCCGCACTCGTAGGCTTCGAGCTTGGCCCGGTTGTACCGCTTCGGACCGATCAGCGTGGCCATGACCACGGAGAAGATCGCAAAGCCTGCCCCGAGGGCTCCCAGTACGAGGATGGGCGCATAGGCGTTCACCGCTCCTCGCTCCTCTCAGTCGGCACTGACTGCTGGCGGTTGCACTGGGCTCACATCCGCCTCACCGGTCCCACAAGCCCCGCTCGTCCCGGCGAAGATCGAGAACATGTGAAGCAGGTCACAAGCCCAACTGCCTCGCATCTTATGCCTGCCGCTCTGTGATCTGCGACACGGGGTATTACACAAGCTTTGTGATCTCCACCACCTGACGAAGGATCATGAAGCCGGATGAGCGGTGATCTTCGCACGAGAAGCGTCCGAGTGATCACCAGAGGTGACATTTTCGCTCGTCGTCCCAGCTCGGAGGGGTCGTCTCAATATCAAGAGACTTCTCTTGCATGCAAATTGGTGATGGACGGGCCGTCTTGATAGAGGAGCGCGTTCACACTTCAGAGGGAGCCGCGGAGGGGGGTGTGGACGCGTGCACGCGTTCACGAGCGTCGGTGGGCGCGATCCGGGCACAGGACGCGCACGAGGCTGTGACCGTTGCGTGACCTCTGCCACATGATGAGAGGGCCCTGAGAACCGGGCTTGGCCACCGGTCTCAACAAGTGGTAGGTGATGGGCAATTCGGACTTAATGATGAAAGACCGTGATCACGGGCCGAGTGATACGCGTCCGCAATGTCCGTTACGGCGTCAATAAAGGGCGTCGCGCCGGGAATTTGGGGCCGCCATTGAGCAACTGTGGCGCAGCACACGTTTCTTGTAGGTATGGAGGAGCCCCTGATACCGGTTGTTCTCATGTCCCACACCGCTCACATACGCAGCCACCGGAAGCCCCGCCGCAGCGCGACGACGACCATCGCGATGCGCGCCGGAGTTACCGGTGGCGTCCTCAGCATGGCAGCGGCTGGCGCTGCGGCTACGGCGAACGCCGCCGAGCCGGTGACGCAGACCATCGAACTGCCCGCCCTCACGGGCGACCTGGCGAACCAGCTCGCCCAGTCCGCGGACGCCACTCAGCTGGCGGCGGCGAACTACGAGCTCGACGCCGAGCGTGACGCGGCCGCCGCCGCGGCGGCCAAGGAAGCCAAGAAGGACCTCGCGGAGGCCAAGAAGAAGGCTGAGGCGAAGAAGAAGGCCGAGGAGGCCCGCCGGGCCGCCGCAGAGGCCGCCGCCTCGCGCAGCGCCGAGCGGACCACCCTGTCCGCTTCCGCTTCCACGAGCACGGACGTGTCCGCTCCTGCCAGTGGCAGCGTCGGGACCGTCATCTCCTTCCTCAAGGCCCAGCTGGGAGACGCGTACGTCATGGGCGCCACCGGCCCCAGCGCGTGGGACTGCTCCAGCCTGGTCCAGGCCGCGTTCAAGCAGGTCGGCGTCGACCTGCCGCGGGTCTCGCAGGACCAGTCGATGGTCGGCACCGACGTGTCGCTGTCCAACCTTCAGGTCGGCGACATCCTGTACTGGGGCGGCAAGGGCTCCGCGTACCACGTGGGCGTTTACATCGGAGACGGCCAGTACCTGGACGCGGCCAACCCGTCCAAGGGCGTGGTCATCCAGGACCTGTCCGGGTACCCGGCGTCGGGTGCGGTGCGCGTCCTCTGAGTCGCCGCTGAGTCGCATCCGACTCCCAGAGATCAACGTAAGGGCCGCAGCCGCTCGGGGGCAGCGGCCCTTACGCCTCATCCGAGGTCGAAGGTGTTGGGCAGACCCAGCCTGTAGCGCACTTCGTCGACCCGCTTCAGCGGCTCCAGCTCCGGGGGCCGGTAGAGCCCCCAGGTCCGGCAGCGTTCGGCGGCCGAATCGTCCGCTTTCAGGAGGGCGTTGACGGCCAGGCGGGCCGATTCGTTGGCGCCCTCCATCGACGCCAGGTCCACGTCGGTGCGGACGTAGTCGCCCGCGAGGAAGAAGTTCGGGACCCATGTGCGGGCCGTGGGGCGGTTGTAGAGAGTTCCCGTGGGGTGGATGAGGAGCTGTTCGCGGTTCCGCGGGTTCGGGCCGCCCAGGCCCGTCACCGCCGGGTCCATGAACCAGCCGAGGCGGTCCTCGTCCCGGAGCGTGGTCTTGCCGGCGTCGTTGAGGCCGTCCTTGAGCTGAGCCCAGAGTTCGGCGACGACCTCCTCCTTGGTGCACTCCTTGGCCGTCTTGCCGTACAGGATGCCCGGCTTGTCCCACTCCGAGATGATCGCGGAGAGACAGTCGTGGGCGCGCCCGTCGCCGTAGTCGCGGGAGAAGTCCCGGCCGGCCCAGAACTGCGCCTGGCCGACGCCGGTCACCGCCCACGGTGAGTCCAGGCAGTTGATGTGGCCGTGCACGACGGGAGTGGGCGTGCGCAGGTAGAACATCACGCCGGTCATCCAGTCCGTCTGCAGCGCATCGCACCGGGCGAGCTGAGGGTCGGCCGCGCGCAGGGCCGGGCCCCACGTCCCGCGGGCGTGCTCGACGGGCAGGGCGGAGAGGTAGTGGTCGGCGGTGACGGTGCGTTCGTCGCCGCCGTCGCGGGCCGTGACGCGGACGCCGGTCACCCGGCCGCCGTCGTAGTGGACCTCGCGGACCTGGGTGCCGAGGGCGAAGTCGACGCCCAGGGAGCGCAGGTGCGCCTCCCAGGGGTCGATCCAGGCCTCGCTGGTGGGTGCGTTGAGGACGCGGTCGATGTCGGCGTCGCCGTCCATGCCGCGGCCGAGCAGGCCCCACAGGAGCAGGGCCTCGATGATGACGCGCCCGACGGTTCGGGTGGACGCCACCTCCGCGCGCGTGGCGACGAGATTGCGGGTCTGGCCGATGCCGAGGAGCGTCCGGTACTCCTCGCTCATCTCCTCGGCGCGGATGAAGTCCCACCACGCGACCTTCTCCCACACCTCCTCCCGGCGGGCGTCGCAGCTGGTGAGGTGGACCAGGAGGCGGTCGGCGAAGTAGGCCACCTCGTGGGCGGGGAGGCGGGTGCCGAGGTCCAGGACCGACAGGAGCTGGTCGCGGATCCAGCCGAGGGTGAGGTCGCCGGGGCGGGGCGGGGTGGTGCCGCGGCGGAGCGGGAAGTGCAGGTCGGGGCGGCCGTCGGCGCGGGCGAACAGGGCCTCGGTGCCGCTGACGAGGTTGTCGTGGACGCCGTGCGCGTTGCCGGGGACGGGGATGCGGCGCATGGTGTCCGGCAGGTTCCGGTAGAAGCCGGGGAAGAACCGGAAGCCGTGCTCGGCGGGGAGGTCCGCGCGGCCGCCGCTCGCCGTGCCCGGGACGGGCATCGAGCGGGCCTTGCCGCCGAGGGTGTCGTAGTACTCGTAGACGGTGACGGCGTAGCCGCGTTCGGCGAGTTCGTGGGCGGCGCTCAGGCCGGAGACTCCGCCGCCCAGGACGGCGACGCGTCTTGCGGAAGCAGCCTTCGCGGTTCCCGCGGGCCATAAGGCGAGGGCGCCGGCCACTCCCCCGGCACCGGCCAGAAAGCGTCTGCGGGTGTGGCCGGATCGTGTGTGACCTGTCTGCTCCTGGGGCTCCTGCGTGTGTTCTGTTGTCATGAATCCCGGAGGGTAGGGAGGGTCCGCGGAGGTCGGAAGCCTGATTCCCGGCCGACCACAGCATTCTCACAACCCGCAACAGCAGAAGGACAGAAGCCCGGAAAGGGAGAGAAGCGATGCCCAGCGTTTTTGTGCAAGGCAGGCCCGTCGACTCGTATCCGCCGCTCGCGCCCGAGGCCCGGCGTGGGGCGGTGCGCAGGATCACCGAGATGGGTGAGGAGGTGTTGCACAAGCCGTGCCGGGACGTGACCGAGTTCGGGCCGGATCTCGCCGCGCTCATCGACGACATGTTCCTGACCATGTACATCGCCGACGGGGCCGGACTGGCGGCGAACCAAGTCGGTGTCGATCTTCGGCTGTTCGTGTACGACTGCCCGGACGACGACGGCGTCCGACACGTCGGGCACATCGTCAACCCGGTGCTGGAACCGCTCGACGCGGCGCACAGGAGGCTCCTCGACGACAGCGAGGGGTGTCTGTCGGTGCCGGGTGCGGTGATGGACGTACCGCGACCGGACCGCGCCGTGGTGCGCGGGCTCGACAGGGACGGCGAGCCGATCGTGATCGACGGCACGGGGTACTTCGCCCGTTGCCTCGCGCACGAGACCGATCACTGCAACGGGCAGGTCTATGTGGACCGGCTCTCCAAGCGGGAGCGGAAGGAGGCGCTGCGGCAGGTGGCGGACCGGCGGGACGAGGTGTTCGCGCGCCGGGCCGCCAACATCGAGGCCCTCAGCAGGGCCTAGGCCTAGGGCCTTGCCTCAGGCCTTCGGTGCCACCTTGCTGAGGCCGTTGATGATGCGGTCCATCGCGTCGCCGCCGGTCGGGTCCGTGAGGTTCGCGAGCAGCTTCAGCGTGAACTTCATCAGCATGGGGTGCGTCAGGCCGCGCTGGGCCGCGATCTTCATGACCTTCGGGTTGCCGATGAGCTTCACGAAGGCGCGGCCCAGCGTGTAGTAGCCGCCGTAGGTGTCCTTCAGGACGCGCGGGTAGCGCTGGAGGGCCATTTCACGCCCCGCGGGAGTCGAGCGGGCGTGGGCCTGGACGATGACCTCGGCGGCGATCTGGCCGGACTCCATGGCGTAGGCGATGCCCTCGCCGTTGAAGGGGTTCACCAGGCCGCCGGCGTCGCCGACGAGGAGCAGGCCCTTGGTGTAGTGGGGTTGGCGGTTGAAGGCCATCGGGAGGGCCGCGCCGCGGATCGGGCCGGTCATGTTGTCCGGGGTGTAGCCCCAGTCCTCCGGCATGGAGGCGCACCAGGCCTTCAGGACCTCGCGCCAGTCCAGTTCCTTGAAGGAGTCCGAGGTGTTGAGCACGCCCAGGCCGACGTTCGACGTGCCGTCGCCCATGCCGAAGATCCAGCCGTAGCCGGGCAGGAGGCGGTCCTCGCCGGGGCCGCGGCGGTCCCACAGCTCCAGCCAGGACTCCAGGTAGTCGTCCTCGTGGCGGGGGCTTTCGAAATACGTCCGTACGGCCACGCCCATCGGGCGGTCCTCGCGGCGGTGCAGGCCCATCGCCAGCGACAGGCGCGTGGAGTTGCCGTCGGCGGCGACGACCAGCGGCGCGTGGAAGGTGACCTCGCGCTTCTCCTCGCCGAGCTTGGCGTGGACGCCCGTGATGCGGCCGGTGCGGTCGTCGATGATCGGGGCACCGACGTTGCAGCGCTCGTAGAGGCGGGCGCCGGCCTTCTGGGCTTGGCGGGCGAGTTGCTCGTCGAAGTCGTCGCGCTTGCGGACGAGGCCGTAGTCGGGGAAGGAGGCGAGATCGGGCCAGTCCAGCTGGAGCCGCACGCCGCCGCCGATGATCCTCAGGCCCTTGTTGCGCAGCCAGCCCGCTTCCTCGGAGATGTCGATGCCCATGGCCACGAGCTGTTTGGTCGCGCGCGGGGTCAGGCCGTCACCGCAGACCTTCTCCCTGGGGAACTCGGTTTTCTCCAGCAGCAGGACGTCGAGGCCGGACTTGGCCAGGTGGTACGCCGTCGCAGAGCCGGCCGGCCCCGCGCCCACGACGATCACATCGGCGGTGTTCTCGGAGAAGGGCGAGGAGTGGGGCTCGGGCACGACGGTCACGGCGGGATCTCCCCAAGTTCGAAATCTGTGTGCCGACCGGCACTGGACATGGGCAGTCTATTCAGCAGTATTGATCACCCGGCTGAAGGGCTGCCTCCGTGAACCGAGCTCTCCCTGTCGTACGGCTCCGTGTCCCCACCGACGAGGACGCCGTCGCCTGGCACCGGATCTTCGCCCACCCGGATGTCATGGAGTTCCACGGCGGACGGGCCGCGGAGCTGTCCGTCTACGAGGAGCTCACCGCCCGCCAGCGCCGGCACGACGCCGAGCGCGGGTACTGCCTGTGGACCGTCCTCGACGAGAACGATCAGGTCATCGGCTTCACCGGCGCCCAGCCGTGGGAGCGGGAGTGGGGTCCCAGGGGCGAGATCGAGATCGGCTGGCGGCTCGGGCGGGAGCACTGGGGCAAGGGATACGTCAGCGCGGCCGCGCAGCTGACGCTGGACCGGGTGCGGGCGGCCGGGGTGCCGGGCGTGGTGGCGATGGTCGACGCCCGCAACGAGCGGTCGATCGCGGTGACGCGGCGGCTGGGGATGCGGCTCGCCGAGGTGTTCGCCACGCCGGACGCACGGCAGAAGGGGCACTGCTACCGGCTCGATCTGTGACACCAGAACTGCACAGCTCGATTCCGGATATTTCACCCTGAGTAATCGACTGTTACAGAAAGGTACTTGACGCTTCCGGACGGTACCCCGGGCGGTTACCCTGCCAGTACCGCTGGGGGTGACATCTGTGCGCATAACACCCAAAACGCCCGAGGTGCGAGTACCGAAACTCGTCGGACTGATGGCCTTGGACGCGCGCGAGGAAGCGAAGTCGCACGGCCTTCTCCTCAACGCACCGGACCGGCCGGACTTCCACCTGGTCGTCGTCGACTACGTCGTACGCCAGTACCCCCAGCCCGGCGCCGAGGTGCCGCGGGAGTCGATGGTCTACGTCTGGTTCGACTTCGGCGAGGGGGAGGGCGGCGGAGGCGTACGCGAACCACGCATCCCACGGCCGCCCGGTGGCGGACTGCAGCGCGAACTGGACGAGCCCGGGGATCCGTACCCCGTCGTCAGCTCTGCTTGAAGCCCCGGTGCAGGGTCACGATCCCGCCCGTCAGGTTCCGCCAGGCGACCTTCGACCAGCCGGCCTTGCGCAGCCGCTCGGCCAGGGCGGGCTGGTCGGGCCAGGCGCGGATGGACTCGGCGAGGTAGACGTAGGCGTCTGGGTTCGAGGACACCGCGCGCGCGACCGGGGGCAGGGCGCGCATCAGGTACTCGGTGTAGACGGTGCGGAAGGGCGCCCAGGTCGGGTGCGAGAACTCGCAGATCACGACCCGGCCGCCGGGCCGCGTCACCCGGTACATCTCGCGCAGGGCGGCGTCGAAGTCCTGGACGTTGCGCAGCCCGAAGGAGATCGTCACGGCGTCGAAGGTGTCGTCCTTGAACGGCAGCTTCGTCGCGTCGCCCGCCGTGAACGGCAGCCAGGTGTGCTTGCGCTTGCCGACCTGCAGCATCCCGAGGGAGAAGTCGCAGGGGACGACGTACGCGCCGGTCTGCGCGAACGGCAGCGAGGAGGTGGCCGTACCGGCGGCCAGGTCCAGGATCTTCTGCGCCGGGCGGGCGTCGACGGCCTTGGCGACCTCCTTGCGCCATCTGCGGTCCTGGCCGAGCGACAGCACGTCGTTGGTCAGGTCGTACCGTTCCGCCACGTTGTCGAACATCGAAGCGACTTCGTGCGGCTGCTTGTCCAGGGATGCGCGGGTCACGGGCCCATTGTGGCAGTACGGCCGCTCGCACTTCGTGGCAGTACGGCCTCAGGGGAGCAGCTTCGGCTTCTTCTTCCCGGCCACGTCCTCCACCCAGCCGCACAGCAGCACGAACACCGCGATCAGGATCCAGCCGATGCCGAACATGAACCACTGGCTCTCCAACGGCAGGTACTTCTCGAACGCGGGCACGTTCCAGAACCGGTCGATCAGCGGGACGGCGAGGATCAGGGCGATCTCGTGCCAGAGATAGAACGTCACGGCACGGGCGTTGAAGACCGTGACGAGGCGGTCGAGGGGGCGGACACGGGTCAGCCAGGCGAAGTCGATGCGGAAGTACTCCTTCGCGTACATCAGCAGCGTCACATAGCCCGCCGACCAGAACGCCTGCGCGAGCGGGATGTCGTCCAGGTCGTACGAGCCCGTCTCGGCCTGGTGTGTGAAGGCGTACCAGCCGCCGTACCCGATCGCCGCGAGCGAGAGGACGGCGACGGCGAAGGGCTTGAGGCGGCGCAGGACGCCGTCGCGGTGCGCGAAGCCGAGGATCCAGCAGAAGAGGAACGTGGCGAGGTCGGTGAGCGCGCTGCCGAACCGGTTGTCCGGGGGCTCCCACAGGAAGTGGACGACGAGGACCGGTGCCAGGGACAGGATCAGGACGGGCACCGGGGCCAGGCGGAAGGCGCGCAGCAGGAGCGGCGAGAGCAGGACGAACCAGAGGTACGTCCGCAGGTACCAGAGGATCTCCCAGGCCTGCTCGGCCCACGCGTTGCCCGGCGGGTCACCGAGCGGGACGATCCAGTAGACGATCTGCCGGCCCGGCATCCAGTCGTGGATCAGCATCGCCACGACCACGAAGACGCCCCAGAACCAGAAGGGCGGCAGGAGCCGCCGCATCCGGCTGCGGACCACCTTGAGCGCCGGGCGCTCCAGGGACTTCGCCATCAGGGTGCCGGCCAGGGCGAACATGACTCCCATCGAGGGGAAGACCATGCCCGCCCAGGCCCAGCCGAACGTGTGGTACGTGACGACGCGCATGAGGGCGACGGCTCGGAGGGTGTCGAAGTAGCGGTCCCTGGCGGGGGGCTCGGGCCGCGGATCCGGGCCGGGATCCCTGGCGTCCGTCGCAGCGGCAAGCGGCGCGGCAAGCGCCCCTCTCCTGTGCGCCCCCACCTCAGCTCACCCCCGCCGGCGTTCCGACCTCGCCGGTTCGCTTCAGTTTCTGCCAACGGCGGCCGGACTCACCTGCCTGCTCGCGTTGACCACGGGGTGCTCCGCGGGCTCCGGTGGTACGGCGGACGCGGCGCCGCCGACCCCCCAGCGGCCCAGCACCTCGTCCTCCGCGACGGCCTCCCCCTCGGCCTCCGGAACGGCTGCCGCGAGCACGTCGTACGCCCCCTACGTCAGCGCCACCGAAGCCTCCGAAAACGACTCCGTCGGCTCCCCGACGACGTACAACCTGGCTTTCGTCATCTCGGACGGCAGCAACTGCACCCCGAAATGGAACGGCACCACCGCCATTTCCGACTCGGCCGTCAAGTCCCGTATCTCGAAACTCAAACAGAACGGCGCCACCGTCCGGGTCTCCTTCGGCGGCGCCTCCGGCAAGGAAATGGCGGCGAGTTGCGACAGCGCGTCCGAGCTGGCGGCGGCGTACGGGAAGGCGCTGGACGCGGCGGGTTCCAGCCAGGCCGACTTCGACATCGAGGGCGACGAGCTGACCGACTCCGACTCGGTGGACCTGCGTTCGGAGGCGATCGCCCTGCTGCAGCAGGAGCGCGGCGACCTCCGCGTGTCCTTCACGCTGCCGGTGATGCCTTCCGGCCTCGACGACGACAGTGTGGCGCTGCTGGAGTCCGCCAACCAGCACGACGTACAGGTCTCCACCGTCAACCTCATGACGATGAACTACGGCGAGTCCTACACCGGCGACATGGGCGACTACGCCCTCACCTCCGCCAATGCCGCCCACACACAACTCAAGGAGCTCTTCGGCACGTCCGACGCGACCGCCTGGCGGGCCATGGCGCTCACCTCGATGCTCGGCGTCAACGACGTCGACAACGAGACGTTCACGCTCGACGACGCGGCGCAGGTGCGGGAGTTCGCCGAGGAGAAGGGAATCGGGTGGGTGTCGATGTGGGCGACGTTCCGGGACCGGCAGTGTGCCGACGGCTCCTCCTCGGACGACCCGCTGACGAACTGCAGCGGGGTCGGCCAGGAGGACGGTGCGTTCGCGGAGGCGTTCGCGGGCTGATCCGGTACGTTGGGGCGGCTACCGCCGCCGGTACACCAGCCGCCCGTCCACGACCGTGGCCACACACGTCCCCGCGCCGCGCGCCGCGAGCTCGGCCTCGTCCCGCACGTCGAAGAAGGCGAACCGGGCGGCGGAGTGCTGCTCCCTCGGTTCCGCGAACTCCACCGGCAGCCCGGAGGCGTAGGGGTCGAGCGCCGGGGTTCCACCGGGGCGCCCGAGCCGGCCCATGGCCAGACGGGAGCGGTGCAGGGCGTCCCGCACCGCCGGGTTGCGCAGTTCCTCGCAGGCCACCCGGACCGTGCCGTGGGCCAGCATGCGCTGCAGGCCACGCCGGGCGCTCGCACCCCAGCGGGCGTCGTCCATGTCCAGCGCGTCGAGCGCCTTCCCGGTCAACGGTGCGGTGCCCAGCAGGTCCGCCTCGCGCGGATCCGGGTGGTACGCCTGTTCCAGCAGCTCGTTGCCGTGCAAATTGATCAGCCCGGGCGTGAGGATGCCCGGCCACTCCCGCACCCGCGCCCGCGGATGGGCCGCGGCCAGGTCCGCCAGCTGCCCGACGTCAGCGATCAACTCGCCCTGGACGACGAGTGCATGACCTCTGGAGTCGGCGTGAATCGTCAGCACGAAAGCCCCGGCCAGGCCTAGTTCGACGCGAGGATCTTCAGCTCGGGATGCGCCGTGCCGCCCTCGATCGCCGTGGACGAGATGTGCGACGCAACCCGCTCGTCGACGGGGTCGTTCGCCGGGTCGTCGTGCACGACGAGGTGCTCGTACGTGGTCGCCCGCTGGGCCGGAACCCGCCCCGCCTTGCGGATCAGATCGATGATCTCCATCCGGTTGGAGCGGTGCTTGGCGCCGGCGGAGGAGACGACGTTCTCCTCCAGCATGATCGAGCCGAGGTCGTCGGCGCCGTAGTGCAGCGACAGCTGGCCGATCTCCTTGCCGGTGGTCAGCCAGGACCCCTGGATGTGGGCGATGTTGTCCATGAACAGCCGCCCGATGGCGATCATCCGCAGGTACTCGAAGATCGTGGCCTGCGTACGGCCCTTCAGGTGGTTGTTCTCGGGCTGGTAGGTGTACGGGATGAAGGCCCGGAAGCCGCCCGTGCGGTCCTGGACGTCACGGATCATCCGCAGGTGCTCGATGCGCTCGGCGTTCGTCTCGCCCGTGCCCATCAGCATGGTCGACGTGGACTCGACGCCCAGCCGGTGCGCGGCCTCCATGATCTCCAGCCAGCGCTCACCGCTCTCCTTCAGCGGGGCGATGGCCTTGCGCGGCCGCGCGGGCAGCAGCTCGGCGCCGGCGCCGGCGAAGGAGTCGAGCCCGGCCTCGTGGATCCGGGTGATGGCCTCTTCGATGCTCACCTTGGAGATCCGGGCCATGTGCTCGACCTCGCTCGCCCCCAGGCTGTGGATGACGAGCTGCGGGAACTCCTTCTTGATGGCCGCGAAGTGCTTCTCGTAGTACTCCACGCCGTAGTCCGGGTGGTGACCGCCCTGGAACATGATCTGGGTGCCGCCGAGTTCGACGGTCTCGGCGCAGCGCCGCAGGATGTCGTCGAGGTCGCGGGTCCAGCCCTTGGCCGTGTCCTTGGGGGCGGCGTAGAAGGCGCAGAACTTGCACGCCGTGACGCACACGTTCGTGTAGTTGATGTTGCGCTCGATGATGTACGTCGCGATGTGCTCGGTGCCGGCGTACCTGCGGCGGCGTACGGCGTCGGCGGCGGCGCCCAGCGCGTGCAGCGGGGCGTCGCGGTAGAGGTCGAGCGCTTCCTCTGGGGTGATCCGCCCACCCGCTGCGGCACGGTCGAGCACAGACTGGAGGTCGGCCTTCTCGGTCACCGGGGCGTCCCTTTCGTCAAGCAGTTGGACAGACCGAACCAGCCTACGCCAGGCCTTTCGGGCCAGGGACGTCAGGCCGCTCCCGGGCCGACGGCGCCCACGTCACGCCGCGTACGCCCCGATCAGCAGCCCCACGAGCGCACCGCCGAGCAGGAACGGCCCGAACGGGATCGCTGTCCTGCGCCCGCCCCGCCGCAGAACGACCAGCGCACCGCCGTACAGAGCCCCGAACAGGAACCCGGCGAAGGTGCCGAGCATGACCGTCGGCCAGCCGTACCACCCCAGCGCCGCCCCCACCCCGAGCGCGAGCTTCACATCGCCGAAGCCCATGCCGCCGGGGTTGATGAGCCACAGCACGAAGTAGCCGGCGCCGAGCGCGAGGGCGGCCCACAGGGCGGTCGGCCAGTCACCGGCGTGCTCGGGGACGACGGCGGCCAGGCCGAGCAGCAGCAGCGCGGCGGCCGCGAGCGGCAGGGTCAGGACGTCGGGCAGCCGCCGCACCCGCAGGTCGACGACCGCGAGCAGCACGCCGACCGGCGCCAGCAGCAGCCAGACGCCCAGCTCGGGCCGGGTGTCGGTGGCGGCGGCGAGAGCGGCGCAGACGAGGGCGGTGACGGTGACCATGAGGGCCGTACTGGGCCCGTACGACGGCGCGTCGGCGCACTCCCGACACCGAGCCCACCCGATCCAGCCCCCGATCGGGTGCCCGCCCGGACACCGCTCCCGCCACCCCTCCTCCTCCGTGACGGAGAACCGATGGGCGGGCCGGGGCAGCAGCGTGCCCGCCGCGGCACCCCAGAGTGCGGCCAGGACGACCAGGACGGGCGTGCTCACCCCCACGTGCTCAGCCCTGCCCGACCTTCGACAGCCGCGCCTCGGGCTTGCCCTCCGCGTCGCTCTCCGAGCGGAACACCAGGTCGTCGCCCGCCGGGGAGATCCGGACGGTGTGCGGTGCCGGGTTGCAGCCGCCGTGGTTGGTCTTCCTGCCCACGGACGTGACGACGAGCTCCTTGGCCGTCACCTTCTTCAGGGTCAGTACGTCGTTGCAGACGAGTCCGAGCACGTCCGTCTGCCGGAGTGTGCCCAACTCCTCGCCCACGTCGGCCTTGTGCACGGTGAGCCGGTAGGTGCCCGACGGCAGGGCGCCGTCCAGGGCGGTGGCCTGGCCCTCCCAGGTGCCGAGATACCGGGCGGGCACGGAACCCTCGACGGTGGGGCTGCTCTTGCCCGGCGATGCGGACGAGGCGGCGTCGGAACCCGCGTTGCGGTCCTGGTCCCCGCCCGGCAACAGGTCGAACACGACCACGGAACCCACCGTCACCGCGGCCAACGCCCCCGCCACCGCGAGCGCGACGGTGCAGCTCAGCCTCCGGCCACGGCCGCCCTCCCCCGGCGCCGAGGCCGCCGCGACGGAGAGGGAGAGCTTGCCGGGGCGGCTGTCGGATGCGGGGGTCGCCTCCTGCGGCGGGGCGTCGCGGGGCTCGGGGACGGCGACGGGCGGCGTGGTCGCGCCCGCACCTCCCGGCCCCGGCATGACCGGTGGCGGCCCGAACTCCCCCACCGTCGCCTGCCGGCTGAAGCCCACCGGCCCCGACGGGACGTCGCATGCCGGCGGGCCGCTCTCTCCCGGCTCCCCCGCCTCCAGGTTCAGCAGCCGCACGGCACTCCGGCTGACCTGCTCGACCAGCCCGCCCGGCAGCCATCCGCCCGTCACCAGCCGGGCCGCCCCGTCCGGAGCCAGTCGCCGGGCCACCTCACCCGGCGTGGGCCGGGCACCCGGCTCCTTGGCCAGGCAGGCCTCCACCAGCTCCCGCACCTCGCCGTCCAGCGGGCCGAGTTCGGGCTCCTCGTGCACGACCTTGTAGAGCAGCGCCGCCGACGAGTCCCCGGAGAACGGGGGCGCCCCGGTCGCCGCGTACGCCAGTACCGCGCCCAGCGAGAAGACGTCCGCCGCCCCCGTGGCGCCCTTGCCCACGATCTGTTCGGGCGACATGTATCCGGGGGAGCCGATCGAGACGCCGGTGGATGTCAGCGACGCCGTGCCGTCCATGGCCCTCGCGATGCCGAAGTCGATCAGCAGGGGGCCGTCCAGTGTCAGCAGGACGTTCGACGGCTTCACGTCCCGGTGCACCAGCCCCAGTTCGTGCACGGCCGCCAGCGCCTCGGCCAGCCCGGCCCCCAGCGCTCGTACCGAATGCGCGGGCAGCGCGCCCGAGTCCGCGACCGCGGCCGACAGCGAGGGACCCGCCGCATAGGCCGTGGCCACCCACGGCACCGCCGCCTGCGGGTCCGCGTCCAGCACGGGCGCCGTCCACGCACCGCCCACCCGCCGCGCCGCGTCCACCTCCCGGCGGAAGCGGGCGCGGAACTCCTCGTCCAGCGCGAAGTGCGGATGCACGATCTTGACGGCGACCGTACGGCCGCCCGTGCTGCGGCCGAGATACACCCGCCCCATGCCGCCGGAGCCGAGCCGGCCGAGCAGCCGGTACGGTCCGACGACCGTGGGCTCGTCAACTCCGAGCGGCTGCATCGGCGTCCACCCCTCCCCCGTACGGCCTAGTGCGGCCGTGGAACTTCCAGCAGATTAGTGCGCGCGGACCCCACCCTCACGGCTGAAGCAGATCCACCTTCACATCCGCTGCAAAGCCCGTCGTCGGTCCCACCCGCCGCGCGAACTCCGCGACCGCCTCCAGCTGCGGGCCGCCGAAACGGAAGTCCAGGGTCGTGAAGTACCGCTCCAGGACCTGCTCGTCGAAGGCCTCCCAGCGGGCCGCCTGCTCGGCGACCTTGCCGACCTCGTCCAGGGAGAGGTTGCGGGAGGACAGGAAGGCCTCGTGGACCTGGCGGGTGATGGCCGGCTCGCGCTCCAGGTAGTCCCGGCGCGCCGCCCAGACCGCGAAGACGAAGGGCAGGCCGGTCCACTCCTTCCAGAGCGAGCCGAGGTCGTGCACCTCGAGGCCGTAACGCGGGCCGTCGAGGAGGTTGGCCCGCAGCGCCGCGTCTCCGATGAGTACGGCCGCCTCCGCCTCCTGCATCATCAGGCTGAGGTCGGGCGGGCAGGTGTAGTAGGAGGGCTGTACGCCGTAGCGCTCGGCGAGCAGCAGCTGGGCCAGCCGGACCGAGGTCCGCGAGGTCGAGCCGAGGGCGACCCGGGCGCCGTCCAGCCGGTCCAGCGGGACCTGCGAGACGATCACGCAGGACATCACCGGGCCGTCGCAGCCGACCGCGATGTCGGGGAAGGCGACCAGGTCGTCGGCGTTGCGCAGGAACTCCACGAGGGTGATCGGCCCGATGTCGAGGTCGCCCCGCACCAGCTGCTCGCTGAGCTTCTCGGGAGTGTCCTTGGTCAGCTCGAAGTCGAGGAGTGTGCCCGTTCTCGCGAGCCCCCAGTACAGGGGCAGGCAGTTCAGGAACTGGATGTGGCCTACGCGCGGCCTGGTGCGAGAATTGTCCACATCGCGAGACTAGACCCCATGGGGTAGCGTGCACCCTTCAGGGTGGCGACTCCCCGGTGACGCTCAGATCACCAGCGCTCCCGTCAACCCCGACACGTGCATTCAAACGTCCGGGTGACGTGATCTTGACCTCTATTGCTTTCGGCTGCCCGCGTGCTAGGCTCGCCGCAAGTTGCAGTTTGGTTTCCCTTGCAGTACAGAGCCTGCGGAGCATGTGACCGCGGGCTCTCGTCGTTTTCAGACGTATGCAGTTGTGCGGCATTTTGTTTTCACACTTGCAGGGTTCTGGAGCAGGGCAACCCTTTGGGCCCAAGGAGGGCTTATGGCTACCGGAACCGTGAAGTGGTTCAACGCCGAAAAGGGCTTTGGCTTCATCGCCCAGGAAGGCGGCGGCCCCGACGTCTTCGTTCACTACTCCGCGATCAATGCGAGCGGCTTCCGTTCGCTGGAGGAGAACCAGCAGGTCTCCTTCGACGTGACCCAGGGCCCGAAGGGCCCGCAGGCGGAGAACGTCACCCCCGTCTGATCAGTCCCGATCAGTCTGATCATTCGGTCTCGGAGCCTGGTGCTTTGATCCGGAACAGATAGCAGTACCCAAGGAGCCCCGTGCCGCAAGGCAGCGGGGCTCCTGCCTTTCCCCTCCCCGTCGACGCCTAGATGTGCTGCATGACCAGCACGAACGTCGTCCCGGGAGCGAGCGCCTCGTACGAGTGGGGCACATCCCCCCGATACGACATGTAGTCGCCGGGCTCCAGCTCGGCCTCGTCCCCCCGCGGCCCCGCCTTCACTCGCCCCGTGCTCACGATCAGGTGCTCCACCGACCCCGGAATGTGCGGCTCCGACTCCCGGGCCGGGCCGGGTTCCGCGCGCAGGTGATAGATGTCCCGGCGAGCGCCGGGCGGACTGGCGGAGAGCAGCGTGGCCACGTAGTCCGCCCGCTCGGAGGCGACCGTGGGCCCCTCCCCCGCCCGGATCACCTGGACCGCCGGCGACGGCGGCTCCACCAGCACGCTGAACGGAACACCGAGCGCGACCCCCAGCGCCCACAGCGTCTCCACGCTGGGATTCCCCCCGCCGGCCTCCAGCTGGGAGAGCGTGGACTTCGCGATGCCGGCCCGCTTGGCCAGCTCGGACAGGGACAGCCCGGCCCGGGTGCGCTCGCGTCGCAGCGAGGCGGCGATCCAGGTCAGGGGCTCGCTCATCGGTTCACTTCCCGTCGTTCGCTTCGTCGGTCCAATCGTTCGCCTTGACGAACGGGTGCCGACTGTTCATTCTGGAAAACATGCGTTCGCTACTCCGAACACCGATGATGTCACCTCTTCCGGCGCCCGCGATGACGGCCCTGGTGCGCGACAGCGCCCTCATCTGGCTGGCCGGCGGGGTCGTGGGCGTCTCCTTCGGCGCGATCGCGGTGGCCGGCGGGCTGCCGGTGTGGGTGCCGGTGGTGATGTCACTGGTCGTCTACGCGGGCTCGGCCCAGTTCAGCGCGGTCGGCGTGCTGCTGGCCGGGGGCGGGCCGTTCGCCGCGGCGGCCACCGGGCTGCTGCTCAACACCCGCACGGCCGCCTTCAGCCTGGCCGTGGCGGACGTCCTCGGCCGCGGCCGCCTCGCCCGCCTCCTCGGCGCCCACCTCGTCTCCGACGAGACGGTGGCTTTCGCCCTCGCCCAGCCGGACTTGGTACGGCGCCGGGCGGCGTTCTGGGTGAACGGCCTCGGACTGTTCGTCGCCTGGAACATCGGTGTCCTCGCCGGCGCGCTCGCCGGAACCGCACTGGGCGACACGGCGACGTACGGCCTGGACGCCGCCTTCCCCGCCGTGCTGGTCGCACTGGTCCTACCCACTCTGCGCAAGGACTCCGCCGTACGCCGTGCCGCGCTCCTCGGCGCCGCCCTCGCCCTGGCCGCGGTACCGGTCGTCCCGGCGGGGGTGCCGGTGCTGCTGGCGCTGGCGGGACTCGTCGCGTACCGCTCGTCCGGCAGGAAGGAAGGCGCGTCATGACCGGCACGACGGGAACGGTCGCCATGATCCTGGCGCTGGCAGTGGGGACGTACGCCTTCCGTCTGGTCGGCCCGGCGCTGCACGGGCGGGTGGTGCTCCCCGCACGGGTCCAGGAGCTGCTGGCTGCGGGTGCGGTGGTGCTGCTCGTGGCGCTGCTGGCGACGGGGACTTGGACGGAGGGCGACGGCTTCGCGGGGTGGGCGCGGCCGGCCGGGGTGCTGGTGGGCGGCGTGCTGGCGTGGCGGCGGGCGCCGTTCCCGGTGGTGGTGCTGGGGGCGGCGGTGGCCACCGCGGTGCTGCGGGCGGCTGGGGTGCCATGAGCCGGCCCCGTGGGAGAATCGCCAGGTGAACAACGGGGACGGGAACAACCACGGGGAAGGCGGCGGCGGTGCCGCCAACAGCAAACCGGCCATGGGCCTTTCGCTCGGCCTCTCCTTCGGCACGGGCATCGGCATCGTGCTCGGCCTGACCGCCTTCGACAACCTCGGGCTCGGGCTGGCCCTGGGGATGGGGTTGGGCATCGCCGTCGGCGCCGCGATCGGCGGTGGCCGGATGGGAACGGGTCGGGCGCAGGACGGGTCCGAGTAGCGGTCGCGTTCGCTAGGGTCCCCGCCCATGACCGACTCCGACTTCCTGACCACCACCCGTACCTTCTACGACGCCATCGCCGAGGACTACGCGGACCTCTTCCGGGACGAACTCGCGGGCAGACCCTTGGAGCGGGCACTGCTGGGGGTGTTCGCCGAACTCGTCGAGGGGGACGGGCCGGTCGCCGACCTGGGATGCGGACCGGGCCGGACCACCGCCCGCCTCGCCTCGCTCGGGCTGTCCGTGTTCGGGCTCGATCTGTCGCAGTCCATGCTGGCGATCGCGCGCCGCGAGAACCCTGGGCTGCGCTTCGAGCAGGGTTCGATGCTGGAGCTGGAGCTGCCGGACGGCGCTCTGGCCGGTGCGCTGTCCTTCTACTCCTCCATCCACACGCCTGTGGACCGGCTCCCGGAGCTCTTCGCCGAGTTCCACCGGGTGCTGGCGCCCGGCGCGCCCCTGCTCGTCGCGTTCCAGGCCGGTGACGAACACCGGCACCACGACCGGCCCTTCGGGCACCCTGTCTCGCTCACCTTCCAGCGCCGCCGCCCGGAAGACATGGCCGACCTGCTGACGGCGGCCGGCTTCACCCTCGTCTCCCGGACGGTGCGCGAAGCAGACCCGGCGCTGGACGAGACGTCCCCGCAGGCGTTCCTCATCGCCCGCAAGCCCGGGTGACCGCCTGATCCCGCGCGGGACACTGCGGGAGCGGATTTCTAGAGGCTCC
Source organism: Streptomyces sp. R11 (assembly GCF_041051905.1). NCBI lineage: Bacteria > Bacillati > Actinomycetota > Actinomycetes > Kitasatosporales > Streptomycetaceae > Streptomyces > Streptomyces sp. R11. The sequence goes on along the minus strand of NZ_CP163432.1, from coordinate 5,322,609 downwards.
CGGCGATGTCCCGCGCCGCGATGTACCCGAACGTCATCGCCGGGCCGATCGTCGAGCCCGCGCCCGCGTAGCTGTGCCCCATGACGGCCGAGCTCGCGTTGCCGGCGGCGTACAGTCCCCGGATCACCGAGCCGTCATCCCGCAGCACGCGGGCGCGGGCGTCGGTGAGGAGGCCGCCCTTGGTGCCGAGGTCGCCGGGGACGATGCGGAAGGCGTGGAACGGGGGCAGCCAGAGGGGCGCGAGGCACGAGTTGGGCAGCACGGAGGGGTCCGTGTAGTAGTGGTCGTAGGCGCTGTCGCCCCGCTTGAAGTCGGGGTCCCTGCCTTGCCGGGCCTGCGAGTTGAAGCGGTCGACCGTGGTCCGCAGGGCCGGCGCCGGGACACCGATCGATCGCGCGAGCGCGTCCAGGGTCCAGGCCTTGTGCGCGGCGCCCGAGCTGTACCAGTCGGCCGGGAGGGGCAGGGCCGGGAGGACGTCCTTGAAGAGGTACCGGTTCCGGTAGTTCTGGTCGACGATCAGCCAGGACGGGATGGCCGGGCTCGTGTCGTTGACGTCGTACATCGTGTGGACGACGTCGCTGTAGGGGGCGGCCTCGTTGACGAAGCGGGCGCCGGCGGCGTTGATCAACAGACCGCCGGGGAGGGTGCGTTCGGCGAGGCAGAAGTACGGCTGGCCGGGGAGCGGGATCGCCGGGCCCCACCAGGCGTCGTCCATGAGGCCCAGGGCGGCGCCGAGCCGGTGCCCGGCCCGGATGCCGTCGCCGGTGTTCTCCTTCGCGCCCACCGTCCAGTCCGTGCCGATGGGCTGCCGCTGGTAGCGCTCGCGCATCGCCGCGTTGTGCTCGAAGCCGCCCGAGCCGACGATCACGCCACGGCGGGCCCGCACCAGGCCGGGGACGCCGTCCCGGGTGACGACCGCGCCGCTCACGGCACTGTTCTCGACGTACAGGTCGGTGAGGGGAGTACCGAGCCAGACCGGGACCCCGGCCGACCGCAGCCCCAGGCGCAGGCCGGCCGCCAGCGACTGTCCCATGGTCAGCGGCTTCTCACCCCGCAGCGCCGCGGCCGTACCGCGCGCGAGACAGGCCGCGGCCACGGCTGCGCCCTTGACGTTCACCGCAGCCAGGGCCAGCCACTTGTAGTCGGCACTGAAGACGACCATGCCTGGAGGGACGTCCATGTACGGCGGGTTCAGCCGCGCCAGCTCGGCGCCCAGGAGGTTGCCGTCGAGCTGGTCGGGCTCGATGGAGCGGCCGTTCGCGAGGCCGCCGGGCAGCTCGGGGTAGTAGTCGGCGTACCCCTCCATCCAGCGGAATCGCAGCGGGCTGTTGGCCATGACGAAGGACAGCATCGCCGGGCCGTGCGCCAGAAAGGCCCGCTGCCGCTCGACGGGAACATCCGGCCCGACGACGGCGGCCAGGTACTCGGCCGCCTTCGCCGGCGTGTCCGGCACACCGGCCGCGAGAATCACCGAGTTGTTCGGAATCCAGATCCCGGCCCCGGACCGCGCGGCGGACCCTCCGAAGGTGGACGCCTTCTCCACCACCACACAACTCAGCCCCTGCTTGGCGGCAGTCAGCGCGGCGGTCATGCCGGCAGCTCCGGAGCCGATGACGACGACGTCGTAGGTGCCCAGGAGGGGCAGGTCGGCGGCGTGAGCGGCGGGTTGGGCCACGGCGCCGGACCCGAGGGCCGTGCCTGCGGCTCCGGCGGCACCGGCGGCCAGTACGTGTCTTCGCGAAGGGTGCACGCTGCTGGTCATGGAGGCCGCTCCCGCCCTGGACGCCGCGTTTCTGAGGGTGTGTCAGAAATGCGAATGTGACGCGGATGCCTCGTGAAGTCAAGGGCGCTGCAGGAGCGTTGAAACCGCCGTCCGGTCGCGCTTTTGGGTCGGCACCCGCTCCCCCCACGCCATGGTCCGGACTCCGGCGAGGGTGTGGAGCGGGTTGCCGCCCGGGCCCTTCGAGGATCGTCGTCCATCGGCCAAGGCCCAGTCAATCCTTGGGATTTGTGGCTGTACCCAAGCATTAACTTAGAGGTCATGACCCTCGATGACCTGCGTGTGTTCGTGGCCGTATGCCGTGCCGGGAGTCTCAGCTCGGTCGCCCGGGAGCTGGGGTGCACCCAGTCGGCGGTGAGCCAGCACGTGAAGCGGCTGGAGCGCGAGACCGGGGTCGCGTTGCTGGAGCGGCAGCCCCGGGGGGTCGTGCCGACGCAGGCCGGCCGGGTGCTGGAGGCGGCCGCCGCAGAGGGGATATCGGGGCTGGACCTCGCCGTACGGCAGCTGCGGGATCTCGTCGACGGGGAGAGCGGCTACGTGCGGGTGGCGACAGGCGCGACGACCGTACGGCACTTCATGGCCGAGGCGGTTGTCGCGTACCGGCGACGGCATCCTCGGGTCAACCTGGAGTTCCGCACGGTCAGTTCGGGCCGGGGCAGCTTCGACGCGCTGGCCGACGGCACGCTCGACCTGGCCTGGATCACCCTCGGGCCGCAGGTGCGCGGTATCGAGCAGCGGCCGGTGGTGGAGCTGCCGTGGGTGCTGGCGGTGCGGTCCGACGATCCGCTCGCGGCGCGGCCGTACGTCGATGTCGGCGCCGACCTGCGTGACGTGCGGCTGATCCGGCTGCCGCCGAACTCCGCCTCGGCGGCCCATCTGGACGCCGCCTGCGCCGAGCTGGGCGTCCGGTTCGCGCACGACACGAGCGTCGCCGACTGGGACACCGCGCTGCTGCTGGCCGAGCTGGGGGTGGGACGGGCGGTCCTGCCCGCGCTGCCGGGGCTGCCGGTCCCCGAGGAGGGTCGGCTGCGCCTGATTCCCCTCCCCGAGCTGCGCCCCCTGCCCGTGGGCTGGGCCGTGCGCCGCTGGGACTCGCTCAGCCCGCCGGCCCGGGCGTTCGCGGACCTGGTGGAGTCCCACCGCCGAGCCACCCGGGTCTGACGGGCACTGAAGAGGGCGCCTCGGCGTCTACTCCAGGCCGATGGCCGCGCAGTCCGCCTTGTACTCGGCGGTGCAGATCTCCTTGACGGTGTAGACGCCGTCCTGGATCACCGTCTGCTTGATGTTGCTCTTCGTCAGGGGGACCACCGAGACCAGCTGGGCCGGGATGCCGTCCTGGGTCGGGCTGTCGACCGAGTCCTGGGTCAGGGCGTCGAACTGGATCGCGCGCCCCTGGGCCTTGTACACGGCCATCTTCGCGGCGTTGGTCGCCTCCAGCAGGAACGACTTGTACACCGACATGAACTGCTCGCCCGCGACGATCCGCTGCACCGCGTCCAGGTTGGCGTCCTGCCCGGTCACCGGCGGGATCTTGCTCGCGCCGGACTCCTTCAGCGCGTCGATGACGGCGCCGGCCATGCCGTCGTTCGCCGAGTAGACGGCGGCGATGTTGTCCAGCCCGACGGCGGAGATCGCCTTCTTCATGTTCGCCTTGGCCGTCTCGGGCGCCCACTTGTCGGTGTCGTACCGCTTGACGATGTTCACCTCGCCCTCGAGCTCGTCGAGCGCGCCCTTCTTGAACCGGTCGGTGTTCGGGTCGGCGGGGTCGCCGTTCATCATGACGACCTTGCTGGTCGCGGCCTTCGCGCCGAGTTCCTCGACGAGGGCGCGGCCCTGCACCTCGCCGACGAGCTCGTTGTCGTGGGAGACGTACGCGTCGATCGGCCCCTCGGCGAGCCGGTCGTAGGCGATGACGGGAATGCCCGCGTCCTTCGCCTTCTGCACGTCCGGCGCGATGGCCTTGGAGTCCAGCGCGTCCACGAGGATGACGTCCACCGCGTCGGCGATCATCTGCTGGAACTGCTGACTCTGCTTGTCCGTGCTCGACTCGGCGTTGGCGTAGACGACCTTGCCCTTGTCGTGGGTGAGGGAGGCGACTTCCTTCTTGATCAGCGGGTGGTCGAACTTCTCGAAGCGCGCCGTGTCCTTGTCGGGCAGCAGGAGCCCCACCGTGACGTCGTCGCCCTTGTTGGGCGACTCCGAGCTGTCACCGCCTCCGATGCCGTCGACCACACCGCACGCGGCGAGCGAGAGCGCCGAGGCGGACGCGGCGAGGGCTATGGAGAAGCGGCGTGCAGCGGGCATGTGGGGGGTACGAGCATTCACTACTGGTGCCTTCCGAGCGGATGAGCGGCTTTGCTACCCGGTGGCGGTAGCCAACGTGGCCATGGCATGTCACGTCAAGCAAATGTCGTAACGAGACGGCAACCGTTTGTCGTGATGTCGGATCCTGGCGGGTTGCCCGGAACCGCCGCTATTTCGTGTACAGCTCCTCGACCTCCGCCGCGAAGTCCCGCATGACAGCCTCCCGTCGCAGCTTCATCGACGGTGTGAGGTGGCCGTCCAGCTCCGTGAAGTCCGTCGGCAGGATCGTGAAGCGGCGGATGGACTCCGGGCGCGAGACCAGCTTGTTGGCCTCGTCGATCGCGCGTTGCAGAATCGCCCTCAGCTCGGCGTCGTCGACCAGGAGTTCCGCGGGGACGGCGTGCTTGCCGTTCATGCGGCGCCAGTGGCTCACGCCGTCCATGTCCAGGGTGATCAGGGCGGACACGAAAGGCCGGCGGTCGCCCACGACCATGCACTGGGAGATCAGGGGGTGCGAGCGCAGCCAGTTCTCCAGGGGCGCCGGGGCCACACTCTTGCCGCCCGCCGTGATCAGGAGTTCCTTCTTGCGGCCGGTGATCGTCAGATAGCCCTCGTCGTCCAGGGCGCCGATGTCCCCGGTCGGCAGCCAGCCGTCGGCGGCGGCCGGGACGACGCCGCCCGCGGAAGGGTCCCAGTAGCCGCGCAGCACCTGGTCGCCGGAGATGAGGATCTCGCCGTCCGCGGCGATACGGATGCGGGTGCCGGGCAGGGGCCAGCCCACCGTTCCCAGACGGGGCTTGGAGGGCGGGGTCACGGTCGCGGCGCCCGTCACCTCCGTCAGGCCGTAGCCCTCGTAGATCTCGATGCCGGCGCCGGAGTAGAAGGCGGCCAGACGGCGGCCGAGCGGTGAGCCACCGCAGATCGCGTACCGCACCCGGCCGCCCATCGCGTTGCGGATACGGCGGTAGACCAGGGGGTCGTAGAAGGCGCGGGCCGTCTTGAGCGTCGTGCCCGGGCCACCGCCCGTCCCCGAGGCCCTGGCCTCCATCGCCTCGCCGTAGCGCTCGGCCACCGACGCCGCGCGGTCGAAGGAGGACGCCCGGCCGCCCGTCTCGGCCTTGGCGCGGGCGGAGTTGAAGATCTTCTCCAGCATGTAGGGGATGGTCAGCAGGCACGTGGGGCGGAAGGCGGCCAGGTCCGGCAGCAGGTCCTCCGCCTTCAGGCTCGGCGCGTGGCCGAGGCGCACCCTGGCCCGGATGCAGGCCACCGCGACCATACGGCCGAAGACGTGCGACATGGGGAGGAAGAGCAGCACCGACGCCTCTTCGCTGGTGCGCGCCTTGAAGATCGGGTAGAGCAGCTCGATCGCGTTGTCCACCTCGGCGAAGAAGTTGCCGTGCGTCAGCGCGCAGCCCTTGGGGCGGCCCGTCGTGCCCGAGGTGTAGATGAGCGTCGCCAGCGTGTCCGGCACCAGCATGCCCCGCCGTACGCCCACTTCGCCGTCCGGCTGCTGCGCGCCCAGCTCCGCCAGCCGCTCCACATGACCTTTCTCCATCACCCACATGCGGTGCAGGTCGGGCACCCGGTCCAGTTCGGGGCCGAGGGCGGCCGCCTGCGCGGCGGTCTCCGTGACCAGGGCCACCGCACCGGAGTCCTGGAGGATCCAGCGGGTCTGGAAGACGGACGAGGTGGGGTAGACGGGGACCGTGACAAGGCCGGCCGCCCATGCGCCGAAGTCGAGGAGCGTCCACTCGTACCTCGTCCGCGCCATGATCGCGATCCGGTCGCCCGGCTCCAGTCCCTCGGCGATCAGCCCCTTCGCCACCGCCTGCACCTGCTCGGCGAACTGCGCGGCCGTCACGTCCGACCACCGCCCGTCCTCGCCCCTGCGGCTGAGGACGACCGCGTCCGGCGCCGCGGCCGCGTTGTCGAAAGGCAGGTCCCCGAGCGACCCATGGGTCACCGGCGGCGCGAACGGCGGTACGTACGCCTCCCGCACGGCACCGTCCAGTCGTCGCGTCTCGGGCTGCACCAGGCTCGGGCCCGGAGCGTCGTCGAAGGCGGCCGAGGCGGCGAAGGAGGGAAGCGGGGTGGACACGGGCGGCTCCTGCGGCGGGCGTGCAGCGAAGAAACTGCTTGCTGCATGACGTACGTGCCTCGCGCACCGTGGCGTTCACCTGCCGAGGCCTGCGGAAACGGGTTACCGCTGGTTAGGCAGGTGATCGTACGGCGCGGGCGTGTGGGGGTTGTGCGGGTTCGGGGGTGGTCCGGAGTCGGGTATGTGCAACGTCGCGGGTTATGTGAGGGACACTCAGCTTCGCCTCACCGTCCCCTTACCTTCGCTCCAGGACAGCCGTCACCCCCTGCCCGCCCGCCGCACACACGGAGATCAGCCCGCGGCCCGAACCGCCCTTTTGCGCCAGCGACTTGGCCAGCGTCGCCACGATCCGCGCTCCGGTGGCCGCGAAGGGGTGGCCGGTGGCCAGGGAGGACCCGGTCACGTTCAGCCGGGCCCGGTCCACGGGGGCGAGCCCCCGCTTCTCCCACGCCGCCAGCGTGGCCAGCACCTGGGACGCGAAGGCCTCGTGAATCTCGACGAGGTCGAAGTCGGGGAGGGCCAGTCCGGCCCGCTCCAGCATCCGCGGGACGGCGTACGCCGGTGCCATCAGCAGTCCGTCCTCGCCACCCGCGACATCGCCCCGTACGAAGTCCACGGCCGCCGTCTCGTAAGCGGTGAGGTACGCCAGCGGCTCCAGCCCCCTGCGCTCGGCCCACTCCTCGCTCGCCAGCAGCACCACCGCCGCCCCGTCCGTCAGCGGCGTCGAATTGCCCGCCGTCATCGTCGGGTCGGGCCGGTCGAGGCCGAACACCGGCTTGAGCGCGGCCAGTTTCTCCGGCGTCGAACCGGGGCGCAGGTTCTGGTCCCGGTCCAGGCCCCGGAACGGCACGACCAGACCCTCGAAGAAGCCCCGCTCGTACGCCGCCGCCAGCCGCTGGTGACTGGCCGCCGCCAACTCGTCCTGCGCCTCGCGGGAAACACCCCAGGCCCGTGCCGTGACGGCGGCATGCTCACCCATGGACAGCTTCGTGCGGGGCTCGGCGTTGCGGGGGATGTCGGGGACGAGGTGGGACGGCCGTACGCCCGACAGTGCCCTGAGCCGGCCGCCGAGCGACTTGGCCCGCCGGGCCTGAAGCAGGATGCGGCGCAGCTCGTCGTTGACGCCGAGGGGCGCGTCGCTCGCCGTGTCCGCGCCACCGGCGATCGCCGACTCGGTCTGGCCGAGCGCGATCTTGTTGGCGGCGGCGATGACGGCCTGGAGACCGGTTCCGCAGGCCTGCTGGATGTCGTAGGCGGGTGTGTGCGCGTCCAGCTTCGAGCCGAGGACGGTCTCGCGGGCGAGGTTGAAGTCCCGGCTGTGCTTGAGGACGGCCCCCGCCACGAGCTCGCCGACCGCGCCCGGATCGCCCAGCCCGTACCGCTCGACCAGGCCGTCGACCACGGCCGTGAGCATGTCCTGGTTGGACGCGGTGGCGTACGGGCCGTCGGAGCGGGCGAACGGGATACGGGTGCCGCCGATGATCGCTACACGCCGGACCGCCGGCGCCAACAGGGAGCTCATCTCCACCACTCCTCATGTCCACCATGGACTTACCTCGGGTAACCTTACTCCGGAGTCAGCACCGGAGCGCACTGGGAGTGGGACATGGCCGACCGCTATCTGAGCTTTACCGGCACGGCCCCCGGCCGCTTCCTCACCCGCCGACTCGGACTGCCGCAGCCCGCCGCGCTGCACCGCTGGTCACCGGAGCGGCCCTCGCTCAAGGGCGACCGGCTGCTCCTGACGGCCGGCAAGTCGGACCTCGGCCTCACCGATGCCGATGCCCGCACCGCTCTGGGCCTCGACCTGACGACCGCCCCCTCCGGGAAGCCCGCCGCCGCCGTCCTGGACGCCACGGGCGTGCGGGACGTGGAGACGCTCGCCGAGGTGCACGCGGCCCTGCACCCCGTCGTGCGGTCGGTCGCCGAGAGCGGCCGGGTCGTCGTCCTCGGCGCGCCCCTCGACCCGGCCGACCACCACCAGGCCGCCGCCCAGCAGGCCCTGGAGGGCTTCACGCGCTCGCTCGGCAAGGAGATCGGGCGGGGCAGGACGGTGAATCTCCTGCGGCTGACGGACGCGCACGCCGCCGAGTCGACCCTGCGCTTCCTCCTCTCCCCCAAGTCGGCGTACCTCAGCGGCCAGGTCATCGAGGTGGGTTCCGCACCGGCGGACGTCACCGCACCCCGCGACGCACCCCACGACCCCGACCGCCCCCTCACCGGCCGCACCGCGCTGGTCACCGGCGCCGCGCGCGGCATCGGCGAGGCGGTCGCCGAGACGCTGGCCCGGGACGGCGCCCGGGTCGTCGTACTCGACGTGCCGCAGGCCGAACAGGACGCCCGGCGCGTGGCCGACCGGCTCGGCGGCACCGCGCTCGCACTCGACATCACCGCCCCCGACGCGGGCGCGCGCATCGCCGCCGCGCTGCCGGACGGTCTGGACGTCCTGGTGCACAACGCCGGCATCACACGCGACCGGCGACTGGTCAACATGCCTGCCGAGCGCTGGAGTTCGGTGCTCGACGTCAATCTCACGAGCGTGCTGCGCACCACGGACGCGTTGCTGGAGAGCGGAACGCTGAAACGGGGCGGACGGATCGTGGCGACGGCGTCGATCGCGGGGCTGGCGGGGAACGCCGGGCAGACCAACTACGGCGCGAGCAAGGCGGGCATCGTCGGGCTGGTCAGAGCCCTCGCGCCGCGTGCGCTGGCCGAGCACGGGGTGACGGTCAACGCGGTCGCGCCCGGGTTCGTCGAGACGAGGATGACCGCCGCGATTCCCCTGTTCATCCGGGAGGCGGGGCGCCGGATGAACTCCCTCGCGCAGGGCGGACTGCCGATCGACGTCGCCGAGACGACGGCCTGGCTGGCGGATCCGGGATCCTCAGGCGTCAACGGCCAGGTCGTCCGGGTATGCGGCCAGAGCCTGCTGGGGGCGTGATGTCCCTCGTCCTCACGGCTCCTCCTTCGCTTCCGCCCCTGCTCGCCCGGGGCGCCCTGCTGTCACCCTTCAAACGCCCGGGCCCGCAGGCGGAGTTCCCGCGCACCAGGCTCGTTCTGCCGGACCTCCGCGTCGACCTCGCCCGGCTGGCCGCGTACGAGCGGGTGTGCGGGTTCCCCACCGGGGACGACGCCCTGCCGGTGACGTATCCGCATGTGCTGGGCTTCCCGCTGGCGATGCGGTTGATGAGCGGCCGGGACTTCCCGCTGCCGCTGCTCGGTCTCGTCCACACGTCGATCGCCGTCACCCGGCGCCGGGCCCTCACCGCCACGCGTGCGTACGAACTCTCCGTGCACATCGACGGGCTGATGCCCCACCGACGCGGTACGGAGGCCGCCGTGATCACCGAGATGCGGGCCGGCGACGAGGTCGTGTGGGAGTCGCGGAGCACCTATCTGGCCAGGCACCGCACCGACACCCCGGCGGCGGCACCGACCGTGGAGGACGTGCCGGAGCACAAGCCGCTGCCCGCAGTCGCCGACTGGCGGCTCGCCGCCGACGTCGGACGCCGCTACGGGGCCGCCTCCGGCGACCGCAACCCCATCCACCTCCCCCCGCTCACCGCCCGCCTGTTCGGCTTCCCCCGGGCCATCGCGCACGGCATGTGGACGGTGGCCCGCTGTCTCGCCGCGCACGGCACACCGGAAGCGGTGCGGGTGCGGGCCGGCTTCCGGGCGCCGGTGCTGCTGCCGGGGAAGGTGACGTACGCCGCGGAGGGCGGGCGGTTCGAGCTGCGGGGCGGCGAGGACCGCGTCCACCTTGCCGGGGAGGTCTACCCGCTCGCCCCGTGAGGGGCGTCCGGCGGTGACCAGGGCCGGCCGTCCATGAGGTTGCCCAGGCCGGCCCACGCGAAGTTCATCAGCGTGGCCGCCGCCTCCCGTGCCGTCACGTTCGGCGTGGTGTTGGCCCAGTCGGCGAGGGACTCGGCGGCGCCGACCAGGGCCTCGGCGAGACCGGCGACCTCGCTCTCGGGGAGGTCGGGGTCGCGGTGGGCCTCGCGTGCGGCCGCGAGGATCAGCTGCGTCACGAACTCGACGATCTCCGCACGCATCGCGGCGACCTCGGAGGCGAACGGCTCGCCATGGGTGCGGGCCTGGAGGTGCAGGACGGACCAGGCGTCCGGGTAGTGCGAGGTGTGGGTGAAGAACGCCCGCAGCCCGTCCCAGAGCTGGCGGTCGGCGGGCAGTTCGGTCCGTACGCCGGAGCGCACTGCCACGACGAGCGCGGCGGCCTCGCGCCGGATGCAGGCGGTGAAGAGGTCTTCCTTCGAGTTCAGATACAGATACACCAACGGCTTCGAGACACCCGCCAGTTCGGCTATCTCGTCCATCGACGCGGCCATGTACCCGCGCCTGCCGAAGGTCCGCACGGCGGCGTCCAGCATCTGCTGCTCACGGACGGCCCGCGGCATCCGTTTGGTCTTCACGGCACCCATGGCCGTTAGCGTACGGGCCGGGAGGGAGATCCCACCCGGCCCGCCATGAACGCCTGCCCTACTTGTCGTCGCTCAGCTCGTCGGCGAACCGTGCCACCCGGTCCGTCAGCAACTGCCCGTCGACCGACGGCAGGGCCGTCAGCCGCGGCAGCAACTGCGCGGCGAGCAGGGTGGACAGAGCGGAGGTGTCGGCGCTCGTGCCATCGGTCCGTACGACCACCGGCTGCGGGGCCCGGCCGGCGAGCTTCGCGCCCACCTCCAGGCGGCGCCGGGCCAGTTCGTACTGCAGGACAGCGCGGTTGTCGCGGTAGGCCTTGGCCAGAGCGCGCTGGGCGCGTGCCTCGTTCTCGGCGGCGATCAGACCGCTGCGGCCCCGCGTCTCGATCTCGAACCGCACGCGCTGGGCGTTGGTCTCCTGCTCCTCCAGCAGCTGGGCGACCTCTTCACGGGCCCGGTTCAGCGCGGCCTTGACCTCGACGATCCGGGCGTCGCGCACCTTCTTGGCCCGCTCGATGTCCATGCCCAGCTGGTCGATGCGGCGCTTGCGGATCAGCCCCCACTCCTGGTCGTACGCCGTGCGCTCCTTGGCGACCCGCTCCCGGGTGGCCAGGTGCTGCTGGTACTGCGCCGGCAGCTGCACGTCCGGGATGTTGGAGCCGGTGATGCGCACGCCGTAGCCGGACAGCTGGCGGTTGAGCAGCTCCTGCATGTCGGCCACGTCCGAGCCGCGCAGGTCGTACGCCCGCTCGGTGCGCATCTTGCGCGCCCGCTGCCGGATCGCGTCCTGCACGGCGCTGGAGAGCACGAGGTCGAAGTTGCCCGCGCCGATGGTGCGGACGAACAGCACGGCGTCGGTGATGCGGAACTTCAGGAAGAACTCGATGGAGCGCAGCGGCACGTTCTCCTGCGTCGGGCAGGCCATGACCGGCGCGGAGTACGGGATCTCGGTGGCGGTGTCGACGACGAAGTCGACCCGGGACCACGGGTGCCACAGGTAGTGGCGGCCGGCGTCCAGGGTGCGGATGACGGCGCCGTAGCGGGTCAGCACGCCGTTGGTGCCCTGCTCGATCTCGACGATCGAGGAGCGCCACCACCACAGCACGCCGATCAGCAGCAGGACGACTCCGCCGACGTAGGAGAGGGTGGCGAGGGTGCCGTAGGCGAGGTCCCCGGCGACCGACTCGGAGTCCGCCTCCTGCAGGGACAGCATCACGCCCATGAACAGGGCGTAGACGCCGAGCCACAGCGGCAGCATCCACCACAGTCGGCGCCGGTGGCGGGGGATGATGACCGGGATCAGGGTGTCGGCCTCGCCGCCGCGCAGCAGCCGCGCGATGTCGCTCCAGGGGGCGACCTTCTCGGAGATGACCGACCGGCGGTGGGAGGAACGGGCGGTGCTCACTGGTCGGCCCCCTCGGACACGTCAGAGCTGATCGAGCTCTCGGAACTGTCGGTCGATTCGCGCTGCTCGGGCACCTGCGGCACCGTGGGCCGCTCGGCCGCCAGCAGCGCGCCGATCTCCGTCTCGCGCGCGGCGATCCGCTCGGACACCTCGGCGAGACGCGACCGTACGGCTGCCATGTCCTCGTCGGTGAACAGTTCCGTGCCGCGCTCGCCGACCAACTCGCGGGCCAGCTCCAGGAAGTCGATGCCGGCGACGCCGTCCGTCGCGCCGCCGATGCGCACCAGCCGGGGCAGGTGGTCGGCGACCTGTTCCAGCGTGTCCAGCACCTGCTGCTGGTAGCGGTACTCCAGGATCTCGGGCGCCTCCGCGGCGGTCACCGCGCGGATGTCGAGGGCCTGTGCCTCCAGCAGGGCCGCGTTGGCCTTCGCCTCGGACTCGGCCTGGACGTAGCGCTGGCGGGCGAGCGCCTCGGCGCGGTTGGTCTCGCGCTCCACGGCGGTGTCCATCTGCGCCTGGTACTGGGCGATGTCGGCCTGGATCGCGGAGAGCGTCTCGTGGCTGGAGGCGAGTTCGCGGGTGAGGTCGCCCTCGTCCTGCTCCTTGCGGAGCTGGAGCGCGTACTCGTGCGTGTACGCCTCCTTGGCCACCCGCACCATCTCGGGCGCCGCCAGGTCCATGCGGTAACGCTGGTCGGACGGTTCGGCGTGGGTGATGTTGGCGTTGGTCAGCTCGACGGCCGGGCGGAACTGCTGGTTGAGCAGGTCCAGCAGCCGGCCGGTGTCCTCGCCGACCATGTCGTAGATGCCGGCGGCTTCCTGTTCGTAGACGAGGGTGCGGATCGTCTCGCTCACCGCGTTGCTCAGCTTCTCCTCGAAGCCGCGTACCGCGCCCAGCGTGTAGACGAACTCGGTCGGATCGCTGATCCGGAACTGGATGAACAGGTCGATCGACGCCTTCACGCCGCCCTTGGTCGGTGCCTCGCGCACCGGAGCGTTGAAGGGGTACTCGATCGTGGTGTTGACGATGTACGACACCCGCTTCCACGGGCTCAGCAGCACGATCCGGCCCGGGCCGACGACCCTCTCCAGCTTGCCGAACCGGGTGATCATCGCCTGGCAGCCGTCCGGCACCATGACCATGCCCTGGCGCCACCACACGAAGGCGACGGCGCACAGCGAGATGACCCAGTAGTGCACGCCGAACAGCGGGTTGGTCAGGACGTCGGCGCCGGACGCGCCCACGATTCCCGCACCCACCGCACCCAGCACGAGCAGCGTCAGCACGGGCAGCATGGAGATCAGTGAGCGGCCCTTGGGGATCACCATCGGGCAGATGGCGTGCACCATCTCGGCGCCCTCGCGCACCTGCTCGCTGCGGCCGAGCGCCTCCCCGGCCTCGTCCAGCGGCACCGTCTTCTGCCGCATCACGGTGGCGGTGGAGCCGCCCTGTTCCCGGGCGGCCGGGAAGTCGGCCGGGTCGATGCCCTGGCCCTGGGCGTCGTACTCCTCGCCACCGTCTCCCCGTGTCCCCCGACCGCCGATCTGCCGCCGCAGTTCGTCCTGCGCGGCCGTCCGCGGATCGGTTCCGGAGACGACGGCGTCGGCAACGCGTCGTGCGCTCTTCTTTGCCTGCGCGCGCGCTCGTGCCACGGTTCCCCCTTACGTTCACGAATGCCGGTGCGAACAGCCGTTCCACCGACGTGGATCCGGCCATCCCACACCATGGATCCGGACAAGCGTAAGGGCGGGGCCCGTGCGGTTACCGAGTGGTATCGCTGCCGGGACGCGGCAAGTCAGGAGGTCTGGCGCTGCGCCCGAGCCGTCTCGTCGACCGCGTCGTCCTCCTGGCTGCGGTTCGCCTCCAGGTTGGCCTTCACTCGGTCGACCTTCTGCACGATCTGCACGGAGGCGCGGTCGCGCTCCTTGCGCAGCACGACGAAACTGATGGGTGCCGAGAGCAGCAGCGCGAGCAGGACGATCCACATGCCGTTGGAGTCGCCGAGGCCACGCGGGGCTAGGCCGGAGTAGACGAGGCCCCAGACGACCACGAGGCAGCCCACGAAGATCCCGAGGCGCATCAGTGTGTAGCGGAGCATCTCAATCCACTCTTCCGATTCCAAAAAGGGCCACTGTCCAGTGAAGCACGCGGGGCGGCCGATCTTGCAGGGGGGTCGGCGGGGTGGGTCAATCGAGCGGCAGCAGCATGATCACGTCTTCGCGGTCGTCGCCGGGCGCGACCCGGATGGCGTCGGGGATCCGCCCGACCTCCTTGTAGCCGCAGGAGCCGTAGAAGTTCTCGAGGCCGAGCCCGCCGCGGCAGGTGAGGCGGATCGCCTCGATGCCGTCGAAGGTGCGGGCGGCCTGCTCGGCGGCGGTCAGCAGGTCGCGGCCGTAGCCCTTGCCCTGGTGGCGGGGGTGCACCATCACCGTGTAGAGCCAGATCCAGTGGATCATCAGCCGGTGCGAGTTGAAGGTGAGGAACGCGGTCGCGGCGACCCGCCCGTCGTCATCGTGCCCGACCAGCAGCCGCCTGCTTCGGTCGGCCATCCCGGCGAACTGCCGCACCAGCTCCGGCCGGATCTCCTCCCGTGTCACCGGCGGCACGAAGCCCACGGCTCCGCCCGCGTTGGAGACGTCGGTCCACAGGTCGAGGATGCCGTCGCGGAGGTCGGGAGTGACGGCCGGGTCGAGCGTGAAGGTAAGGGACACGGCGCAATCGTAGCCATTACAGGGAGCGCGGCGAAAGCCATTACGACAACGCTCGCGCCGCCGCCTTCAGGTCCGAGACCAGCCCCGTGTACGCCGTCTCCCGGTCCGCGTCGTCCTGGGCCCGCAGCACCGACGACGGATGCACCGTCGCCACCAGCTTCTCGGGCCGGCCGTGGATCTCCCGCTCCAGCAGCATTCCGCGCACCTCTCCGACCCGGAACGACGACCCCAGCAGCGCCTTGCCCGCGCTCGCGCCCAGCAGCACGATCAACTCCGGCTTCACAACGGCCAGTTCGGCGGCCAGCCAGGGACCGCACGCGGTCATCTCGCGCAGGGTCGGTGCCTTGTGGATCCGGCGCTTGCGGGGTTCGGCCCGGGTGAACTTGAAGTGCTTCACGGCGTTGGTGACGTAAGCGTCCGCCGGGTCCAGGCCGGCCTCCTCCAGCGCCCTGTCGAGGAGACGCCCGGCGGGACCGACGAAGGGCCTGCCCTGCCGGTCCTCCTGGTCGCCGGGCTGTTCGCCGACGAGCATGACGCGGGCGTTCCGGCCGCCGACGCCGAAGACGGTTTGGGTGGCGTCCCGGTGGAGGGGACAGCCCCGGCATTCGGCGGCGGCGCGACGCAGGGCGGGAAGACCGCCACGGTCGGGGAGGAAGGGTTCAGCGGTGTAGGCGTCCTCGGGCGCCTTGGTGCTCACCATGGCGGACGGGTACCACGGCCCCGCCCGTCGGAATCACACCCGCATCGGCTGCGGGGACTCGCGTCGCAGCGGGTCCGGGCCGTCGTACTCGCGGATGATCTCGTAGCGCGTGTTCCGCTCCACCGGGCGGAAGCCCGCGTCCCGGATGAGGTCCAGCAGGTCCTCGCGGGTCAGCTTGTTCGGCGTGCCGAAGTTGTCCGCGTCGTGGGTGATCTTGTACTCGACGACCGAGCCGTCCATGTCGTCGGCGCCGTGCTGGAGAGCCAGCTGGGCGGTCTGGACGCCGTGCATGACCCAGAAGACCTTGACGTGCGGGACGTTGTCGAACAGCAGACGGGACACCGCGAAGGTCTTCAGGGCCTCCGCGCCGGTCGCCATCTGGGTCCTGGCCTGGAGGCGGTTGCGTACCTTGCCGTCCTTCATGTCGACGAAGTCGTGCTGGTAGCGCAGGGGGATGAAGACTTGGAAGCCGCCCGTCTCGTCCTGCAGCTCACGCAGGCGCAGGACGTGGTCCACCCGGTGCCGGGGCTCCTCGATGTGGCCGTACAGCATGGTGCTCGGGGTCTTCAGACCCTTCTCGTGCGCCAGGCGGTGGATCCGGGACCAGTCCTCCCAGTGGGTGCGGTGGTCCACGATGTGCTGCCGGACCTCCCAGTCGAAGATCTCCGCGCCGCCGCCGGTGAGGGATTCCAGCCCGGCGTCGATGAGCTCGTCGAGGATCTCCGACGCCGACAGACCGCTGATCGTCTCGAAGTGGTGGATCTCGGTGGCCGTGAAGGCCTTCAGGGAGACGTTCGGGAGGGCGGCCTTCAGCTCGCGCAGGGAGCGCGGGTAGTAGCGCCACGGGAGGTTCGGGTGCAGGCCGTTGACGATGTGCAGCTCGGTGAGGTTGTCCGACTCCATCGCCTTGGCGAGCTTGACGGCCTCCTCGATGCGCATCGTGTACGCGTCCTTCTCCCCCGGCTTGCGCTGGAAGGAGCAGTACGCGCAGGAGGCCGTACAGACGTTGGTCATGTTGAGGTGGCGGTTGACGTTGAAGTGGACGACGTCGCCGTTCTTGCGCGTGCGCACCTCGTGCGCGAGGCCGCCGAGCCACGCCAGGTCGTCCGACTCGTACAGCGCGATGCCGTCCTCGCGGGACAGCCGCTCGCCGGAGCGGACCTTCTCCTCCAGCTCGCGCTTGAGCCCGACGTCCATGCGTGCACCTCTCTCGGAAAGACTCCGTAAACCGTACTCCCCGCCCCTTCGGGCGGGGGGACCCCCATCAGGCGCTACGCGCCCTCTTCCTCGGGCAGCTGTCCGACCCGGTTCTCCCACTTGGTGGAGAGCACGATCGTCGTACGGGTCCGGGAGACGCCCTTGGTGCCGCTGAGCCGGCGGATGATCTTCTCCAGCCCGTCCACGTCGGCCGCGCGGACCTTGAGCATGTACGAGTCGTCGCCCGCGATGAACCAGCAGTCCTCGATCTCGCCCAGGTCCCGCAGGCGGCTCGCGACATCCTCGTGGTCGGTGGCGTCGGACAGCGAGATGCCGATCAGCGCGGTGACGCCGAGGCCGAGCGAGGCGGCGTCGACGGTGGCGCGGTAGCCGGTGATGACGCCGGCCGCCTCCAGCCGGTTGATGCGGTCGGTGACGCTGGGTCCCGACAGGCCGACGAGGCGTCCCAGCTCCGCGTAGGAGGCCCGGCCGTTCTCCCTCAGGGCCTGGATGAGCTGCCTGTCCACCGCGTCCATGCGATCGAAGCCTTCCGGTGAAGAGTTCCCGAAGTGATGAGAGTTACTGCGACTTGCTCAGATGGCGTTCATGTCGTGCGGGTTCCGCCGCCCAGTTCGCCCTTCCAGCGGCGGTAGAGCCGGTGCTCGACGCCCGCCGCGTCGAGCACGCGTCCGGCGACGAAGTCCACCAGGTCCTGGATGTGGGTGGCCCCCGCGTAGAAGGCGGGCGAGGCGGGTACGACGGTGGCGCCCGCGTCGTCGAGGGTCACCAGGTGCCTCAGCGTCTGGCCGTTCAGCGGGGTCTCCCTGACGGCCACGACCAGCTTGCGCCCCTCCTTGAGGGCCACACCCGCCGCGCGTTGGAGCAGGTCCTTCGACAGGCTCAGCGCGACGCCGGCGACGCAGGCGGTGGAGGCGGGCACGATCAGCATGCCCTTCGTGGGGTACGACCCCGAGGACGGGCCCGCGGCGAGGTCCCCGGCGTTCCAGTACCGGACACCCGCGATGTCCGGCTCGAAGGTCCCGGGCTTGCCGTCGGCGCCCCGCGCGAGCCACTCGCGCAGGTCGTCCTGCCAGTGGGCGTCGCGGAAGGAGATCCCGGTCTCGTCGAGGAGCGTGAGCCGGGACGCCCTGCTGACGACCAGGTCGACGCTCTCCCCCGCGGCGAGGAGCGCGCGCAGCACCGCGGCGGCGTATGGGGTGCCGGAAGCGCCGGACACCCCTACGATCCAAGGCGTACGCGGCGTCTCTCCTGGCTTGACTGGGTTCACGACACCGAGCCTATCCGGCCTTACGGGGTGGGAACCGACCAAGGGGGGCCGGGCGTTCCCCAGGGGGACGAGTTGGGCGGTGGGGTGGCCATGGCGGGTACGTCGGGGACGGCAGGCACGTGGGGTGCGCAGCGCCGCGAGTGGTCGCGGGGCGACCGCGCCCGGACCGCGGCCAAGCTGATGCTGGTCTGGGTGGCGCTGCTGTGGCTCCTGGAAGTGGCCGACGTGCTCAGCGGGCACGCGCTGGACGGCTTCGGCATCGTCCCGCGCACCCCGTCCGAGCTGGTGGACGTCGTCCCGGCCGCCTTCATCCACTTCGGCTTCGCCCATGTCGCCGCGAACAGCGTGCCGTTGCTGGTCCTCGGCTTCCTGGCCGCCCTCGGCGGCATACGCCGTTTCGCCGCCGTCTGCGCCCTGATCATCGTCGCCGACGGGCTCGGCGTCTGGCTGATATCCCCGTCCGGGACCAACACCGCGGGCGCCTCCGGCCTGATCTTCGGCCTCTTCGGCTACCTCGTGGTCAGTGGCTTCGTGGAGCGCCGCCCGCTCGGCATCCTGGCCGGCCTGCTGGTGGCCGCGATCTGGGGCACCTCGATACTGGCGGGCCTCGCCCCGACCCAGTCCGGCGTCAGCTGGCAGGGGCATCTGGTGGGGCTGGTGGCGGGGGTCGCGGCGGCGTTCGTGCTGCGGCGCCGGGCGGACGGGCCTGGGCTCAGGGGCGGGGGCGCGCTTTAGGGTCGACAGGGAGGCTCGCGGTGGGGATCTTCAGCCTGCCGAGCGGGGAGTCGATGGTCAGGTCGGGGCCGTAGGCGATGGTGTCGCGGCCTCGGTAGCCGTCCGGGCCGGGGTTCCACATCGTGACGCAGTGGCCCTGCAGCGGGTCGAAGATCAAGTAGTTGGCAATGCCACGTGAGGCGTACCAGCGGGGCTTGACCTCGTAGTCACGGCGGACAATCTCCGGCGACACCACTTCGGCTACGAGCTCGATCAGATCGGCGGGGTAGGAGCTGCGGTTCTCGTCCTCCGCCTCGGCGGGGATGACCGCGATGTCCGGGCAGAACTCGTTGGCGTCGTCGAAGGGGAACGCCACATCGCTCACCAGTCCCCACTCCGGCGGAAGCTGCCCCTCAAGGTTCGCCGACACCCTCAGGATCGTCTTCCCGTGGAACGGCCTGACCGGATTCATCACGATGCTGCCTTCGACAATCTCCGTCAGATAGCCGGGGAACATGTCCTCCAGCTTGCTGAGCTGCGAGTGCAGGCGGTCGATGCCCGAGACGGTCACGGTGGCCTCCCTGGGGGTCCTGCCCTCGATGCTAGGCCGCACGGTAGCTACACGGTCAGACCCCGAACCACAAGATCCATCAGCGCACACACGAACAGGGCAATCCCGATGAACCCGTTGACGCTGAAGAACGCCCTGTTCAGGCGGGACAGGTCATGCGGGCGAACGATCGAGTGCTCGTAGACGAACGCGCCGGCGACGATCAGCAGGCCCAGCCAGAAGAAGGTGCCCGCGTCCGTGGCGAGGGCGTACCAGACGAACAGGGCCGTCGTGACCGCGTGGCAGGCCCGGGCGCTCCAGATCGCCGCCGGGATGCCGAAGCGGGCCGGGACCGACATGACGCCGATCTCGCGGTCGGCGTCGATGTCCTGGCAGGCGTAGATCAGGTCGAAGCCGCCGATCCAGATGCCCACCGCGAGGCCCAGGATCACCGCGTCCCAGGACCAGGTGCCGGTGACCGCCAGCCAGCCGCCGACCGGGCCCATCGCCTGGGCGAGACCCAGGATGGCCTGGGGGAAGTTCGTGAAGCGTTTGCCGTAGGGGTAGACCACCATCGGGATCACCGCGATGGGGGCGAGCGCCAGGCACAGCGGGTTCAGCAGGGCCGCCGAACCCAGGAAGATCACCAGGGCGATCAGGGCGCCGGTCCAGGCGTGACGGACCGACATCGCGCCCGTCACCAGCTCGCGGTGGGCGGTGCGCGGATTACGGGCGTCGATCTCGCGGTCGATGATCCGGTTCACGGCCATGGCGAAGGTCCGCAGACCCACCATGCAGATCGTCACCAGGAGCAGCCGCCCCCAGTGGATGTTCCTGTCCCACTGGAACATCGCGGTGAGCGCGGCGATGTACGCGAACGGCAGCGCGAACACCGAGTGCTCGATCATGACGAGGCGGAGGAACGCCTTCGTGCGTCCTGGCTGCGGAATCGCGGCGGAGGCGCTGCTCACAGTCCGTACTCCTTCCAGCGGCGGTCGACCTTCGCCGCCGTCTCGGGGTCGGACTCCACCATGTCGGGCCAGCCGCCGTCGCGCGTGTAGCCCTCCTCGGGCCACTTCTTCGTCGCGTCGATGCCCGCCTTGCCGCCCCAGAACTGCTGGTAGGAGGCATGGTCGAGATGGTCGACGGGGCCTTCGACGACCGTGAGGTCACGGGCGTAGTCGGTGTTGCCGAGCGCCCGCCAGGCGACCTCGTGCAGGTCGTGGACGTCGCAGTCGGAGTCGACGACCACGATCAGCTTGGTCAGGGACATCATGTGCGCGCCCCAGATCGCGTGCATCGTCTTCTGGGCGTGCTTCGGGTACTTCTTGTCGATCGAGACGATCGCGCAGTTGTGGAAACCGCCGGCTTCGGGCAGGTGGTAGTCCACGATGTCCGGGATGATGATCTTCAGCAGGGGGAGGAAGAAGCGTTCCGTCGCACGGCCCAGGGGTCCGTCCTCCGTCGGAGGGCGGCCTACGACGATCGACTGCAGCAACGGCCGCTTCCGCATCGTCACGCAGTCGATCTTCAGCGCCGGGAACGGCTCCTGCGGCGTGTAGAAGCCGGTGTGGTCGCCGAACGGCCCCTCCGGCAGCATCTCGCCGGGCTCCAGCCACCCTTCCAGCACGACCTCGGCCTGCGCCGGCACCTGCAACGGCACCGTCTTGCAGTCCACCATCTCGATCCGCTTGCCGGAGACGAACCCGGCGAACAGGTACTCGTCGATGTCACCGGGAAGCGGGGCGGTGGATGCGTACGTCACGGCGGGCGGGCACCCGAAGGCGATGGCGACCGGCAGCCGCTCGCCCCGCCTCGCCGCGACCTGGTAGTGGTTCCGGCTGTCCTTGTGGATCTGCCAGTGCATGCCGATCGTGCGCTTGTCGTGGCGCTGGAGGCGGTACAGCCCCAGGTTCCGTACGCCCGACTCCGGGTCCTTGGTGTGCGTGAGCCCGAGGTTGAAGAAGGAGCCGCCGTCCTTGGGCCAGGTGAACAGCGCCGGCAGCCGGTCGAGGTCGACCTCGTCGCCCTGCAGCACGACCTCCTGCACGGGCGCGCCCGACGACTTCACCTTCTTCGGCGGCACGTGCGTCATGGCGCCGAGCTTCCCGAAGGCCTCGCGGACCCCGACGAAGCCGTGCGGCAGCTCGGGCTTGAGCAGCCCGCCGATCTTGTCGGAGATCTCGCCGTACGACTTCAGGCCCAGGGCCTTGAGCAGCCGCCGGTCGGTCCCGAAGACGTTCATCGCGAGGGGCATCGAGGAGCCCTTCACGTTCTCGAAGAGCAGCGCGGGACCACCGGACTTCTGTACGCGGTCGACGATCTCCCCGACCTCGAGATACGGATCGACCTCAGCCTTGATGCGCTTGAGGTCGCCTTCGCGCTCCAGCGCCCTGAGCAGGGAACGAAGATCGTCGTAAGCCATGGGGTCAAGTATCCCCGAGCGGCTACCCTGGCCCTTAACCCGGGGGCGGTGCCCCCGGTCCGACGACCGTTTCGCTGGAGAGGGGCCCATGCTCCGCGTGCTGATGTTCCTCGTGCCACTGGCGCTCAGCGTGTACGCCTTCATCGACTGCATCAGCACGAAGGAGGACGAGATCCGCCACATGCCCAAGCCGCTGTGGGCCATCCTCGTCCTGGTCTTCCCGCTGGTCGGCTCAATCTCCTGGCTCATCGCGGGCAAGAAGCGCAGCCTGGCGGCCGAAGGCTGGTCCGGCGTCCGGGACAACCGGCGCCGGCAGTGGGTCGCGCCCGACGACAATCCGGAGTTCCTGAAGTCCCTGGACGAGGACGACGACGGGACGAAGGACGACAAGCGGAAGCGGGACGAGCCCTGACACGGAGCTCGGGCTCCGCCTACGCCTCGTACAGCTCGCGCAGCTCCCTCAGTCGTGCCAGTTCCCGTGCCGCGGCCGCGCGATTGCCGAGGTCGAGGGCCATCGTGCCGCGGCCGTAGGCATAGAAGACGTCCTCGCGCGTCTGCGGATCGAGTCTCCGCAGCCTGCGCAGGGCGAAGAAGCAGACGTCGAAGGAGAGCTTCGTCCCCGACAGCCAGTCGCGGGCCGGCGCCGTGAGGCGGTCGCGCAGGACGTCCTTGACGTGGTCGCGCGTCAGACGGTCGGCCGCGTCGGGGCGGGGGACGCCGGGGTGGTACGGGTGATCCGCGAGATCGTCCGCCCAATCGGCCAGCGTCCGCACGATCTCGTGGGCCGCATCGAGGTCGCCGGGATCCGACGCGAGCAACCGCCCCGCCAACTCCCGGGCCTCCCGGCCCCGTTCCTCGTCGTCACCGCACGCGGCCACGAAGGCGGCCAGCGCACCACCCCTCTGACGCAGCTCGGCAACCTGCCAAGCCCACTCCCGACCCGCCACAAAGCCTCCCCACCCCGGCATTCCTCGTGATCACCGGGCCAGGCCACACAACACCCGGCGCCCACCGCCCCGCCACCGAATTACCGCGTCAGCGCAAGCCGGCGACCTCACGCGCGAACGCGTCCAGGGCAGCGAAGTCCGCATCCCGCAGCCCGAGTCGCGCGTCCACGCTCCTGAAGCAGCCCCTGCCGGACGCCACGCGTGAGCAGTACGACCGTGCCGCCCGCGTCACCGGGGACGACGTTCCCTCCGAGGGGGCGCGGCAGTCGTTCACCGCGGACGGCACCCTGCGTACGCCGGACACGGTGACGTGCTTCGCGCCCTTCAACGGGGAGAGCGGGTGACGCTCCGTCTTTGCGGCGCGTGGGTAGGCATCCCAGGTCGCCCCCGCGTCTCCCCCGCAGGAAAGTGAGAGACATGGAGCTCTTGGATCACGCTACGGCCAGCGCCTGGCTGGCCACTGCCGTCGCGGAGGCGCGCGCCGGGCTCGCCGCGGGCGGTATCCCGATCGGTGCCGCGCTCCACGGCCCGGACGGGGTCGTCCTCGGCCGCGGACACAACCGGCGCGTGCAGGACGGTGACCCGTCGATGCACGCGGAGACGGCCGCGTTCCGGGCGGCGGGACGGCAGCGGTCGTATCGCGGAACGACCATGGTGACCACGCTCTCGCCCTGCTGGTACTGCTCCGGACTGGTACGGCAGTTCGGGATCTCCCGCGTCGTCATCGGCGAGGCGGTCACCTTTCACGGCGGGCACGACTGGCTGGCCGAGCACGGCGTGGAGATCGTGCTGCTCGACGACCCCGATTGCGTCGCGATGATGCGCGACTTCATCAGGAGCAATCCGGCACTGTGGAACGAGGACATCGGTGAGTGAGCCACGAATTCCCACGATCGACCTCGGGCCCTGGCTCGAGGGCGACACCCAGGCGCGCGGCGCGATCGCCCGTACCGTCGACCGGGCCCTGCAGACCGCCGGCTTCCTACTGGTCACCGGCCACGGCGTGGACCCTGCGCTGCGCGGACGGATCCGGGAGGCGGCCCGCGCCTTCTTCGTGCTCCCCGTGGAGGCCAAGCAGGCCTACGAGGCCAAGGTCGGCGGCTGCGGCTGGCTCGGCCCCGGGGCCGAGGCGAACGGCTACGCGGAGGGCACCGAGACCCCGCCGGACCTGAAGGAGTCGCTGACCTTCGCGACGCACGAGCCCTTCGAGGACCCGGTCGTCAACGCCGAGTGGTACGCGCCGAACGTCTGGCCGGCCGAGGTCCCCGACCTCCGGGCGCTGTGCGAGGAGTACCTCGCGCGGATGGGCGAACTGGAGAACCGGCTCCTCTCCCTGCTCGGTGAGGCCCTCGGCCTCGAACCGGACTTCTTCACCCGCCACATGGCCCACCCGACGTACGGCTTCAACATCAACTGGTACCCGGGAGCGGAGGTGATCGGTGAGCCGGAGCCCGGTCAGTTCCGGATCGGACCGCACACCGACTTCGGGACCGTGACGATCCTCGACCGGCAGGCGGGCAAGGGCGGTTTGCAGGTCTACACGGACGACGGCGGCTGGGAGGACGCGCCGTTCGATCCGGCCGCGTTCACCATCAACATCGGGGATCTGATGGCCCGTTGGACCGGCGACCGGTGGCGGTCCGGGCGACATCGCGTCCTGCCGCCGCCCGCCGACGCCCCCTCCGAGGAGCTGATGTCCCTCGTCTACTTCGGGGAGTGCACGCCCGGCACCCGCGTGGAGTCGGTGCCCGCTCCGGTGGGACGGGTGGCGTACGCGCCGGTGGACTCGCATGTGTACCTGCGGGAGAAGCTGAACTCGATCACCGTCAACTGACCGCCGCCGCCTGCCCGCCGTCAACCGACCGCCGCCCGTTGATGACCGTCGATGATCATGGTCGAGTGATCGCGACGAGCCGTTTCTGAGAAAGGGTTGCCTCGTTGGGCGGGATACCACCCTTTCGGGTGTGTCCCCCGCCGCGAATGGAGCCGCCCGTGCGAATGACTGACATCCAGCGCTGCGAGGTCCGACCCGGACGACTCGTCGAATGGACGTTCAGTCCGGCGACCGTGGCGACGGCGGCAGACCTCCCGGAGGACTCCCGCCCACCGGCGTACATCCAGGAGTCGCACCTCAGGACCGCCCAATCCGTGCGCGAGGACGGCCTGTTCGTGCCGACCTGGCTCGGTACCGCGTTCGACCTCCCGGGCCGGGCCGACCTCGACGCGCTGGGAGAGGCGCTGCGCAGGTGGACGCTGCGGCACGAGACGCTGCGCAGCGGCTTCCGCTGGTCCGGCAGGCCCGGCGACGACGTACGCCGGTTCACGCTCGACGCCGACGCCGTGTCCCTGCACCGCACCGAGGTCGGCGACTTCACCGACCCCAGGGCGTTGGTCCAGCATCTCCAGGACCGCTTCGACGTCACCGCGGACGCGCTGCGCTGGCCCAACCTCATCTACACGGCCGTCGTCCGCGACGACTCCACCAGCGTGTACATGGCCTTCGACCACAGCAACGTCGACGCCCACTCCATCCATCGCATCCCCGCCGAGATCCACGAGCTCTACGGCGTGTGCCTTGCGGGCGGGACCGTGGAAGGGACGCCCGCCGGCAGCTACGTCGACTTCTGCGAGATCGAGCGGACGGACGCCGACCGGATCGACGACAGCCACGACATCGTCGGCCGCTGGCGCGAGTTCATCCGGCGCTGCGACGGCAGGCTGCCCAACTTCCCCGTCGATCTGGGCCTGGACCCCGAGGGCGGGCTGCCCACCCAGGAACTGCTGCGCGAGCCGCTCACCGACGCGGACACCGCCGCCGCGTTCGAGGCGTACTGCCGTCCCTACGGCGGCAGTTCGGTCGGCATCCTGGCCGCGACCGCCCTCATCGTCCACGAGATCGGCGGCGAGCCCGTCTACCGCACCGTCGTGCCGTTCCACACCCGAGTGAAGTCCCGGTGGTCCGACTCCGTCGGCTGGTACGTCGGCGGCGCGCCCATCGAGATCCCCATGGAGCAGGCCCACGACCTGCCCAGCGCCCTGCGCACGGTACGCGCCGCGCTGCATGCAGGCCGGCATCTGGCCCGCATGCCGCTGGCCCGGGTGCTCCGCCTGCTCGGCGCGGACTTCCGCCCCACGTCACCGGACCTGTACTCGATCGTCTCCTTCGTCGACGCCCGCGGCATCCCCGGCTCCGGCCACTGGACCGAGCACAAGGCGTACGGGCTGATCAGGGTGTCGTACGGCGACCAGGTGTGCGCGTGGGTCACCCGGCTGCACGAGGGCCTGTGGTTCGCGAGCCGCTACCCGGACACCGACGTCGCGCAGAAGAACATGCGGCTGTACGTGGAGCGGCTGCGGGACGTCATCGCCTCGACCGTCTCGTAGTCCGGGGTGACGCGGTGGCGCTCAGGAGCCGCCCTCCAGCACCTCGATCAGCGCCTCGAAGCGGGCCCGCCAGTGCTGCTCCGACCCCGTCTCGCCCTGGAACTCGTACGTGAAGCGCAGGGCGGTCCCCGTCTCGCCGTCCCGTTCGAGGTGGAACCGCAGGCGTCCGCCGCCCTCCACCGTGTACTCGGCGACCCGCTCGACGTCCCATGCCGTGACCTGCCCGGATCCGACGTCACGCAGTGAGATCGCGCCGCCGAGCCGAGGTTCCAGTACGTCGGCGGGCGTGAACCAGGCGGCAAGCCCTTGGGGGGTGCCGAGCGCCGGCCAGACCGTCTCCACGGGCCGGGGAAGCCGCACCAGGAAGTGCAGGATGTGCGTGTTCCCGTGGGTCTGGCTGATGCCCTGTTCTACGGAACCGCTCATGACACCAGCCTGACCCCGCCGAGGGCGATGCGCACCCCTTACGGGCGCTGACCTGCACGGTCGACGACGGCCCGGCCCAGGATCGCCGTGTTGCTCGTGACCCGGCCCTTCTTGATGTTCGAGTAGTCCTCGGTGGCCACGGAGCGCTCGCCGAGGAACTCGAAGGTCTTCGCGTCGAAGATCCACTCGTCCCGGGTCGGGTTGTCGGGGTCGTCCCGGGTGATCGCGACACCGCGCCGTCCGGCGGCGTCCACCACGTTCTCGACGACCTTCACGCCGGGGATCCGGGCGACCGCGCGGAAGAGCGCCGCGCCTTGCTCCGGGGGCATGATCGCGTCCCGGATCAAGTCGCCGACCAGCACGAACATCGCCTGATGGGTCTTCTGGCCGCTGTGCGCCGGGCCGACCTCGGCCAGCCAGTCGTACATCTTCTCCGGGTCGGTGGGGAGCGTCGACAGGTGCCGGTAATTGGTCGTGATGTCGTAGCCGGGCTTGCCCGGGGCGGGGTCGGGGTCCGTGGACCACTGACCGCGCCCGTCCTCCCGGACCAGCCCCTTGCGGGTGCCGTCCACTGATGTCCACTCCTCGGACCTGTGCAGCGGCTGGATCGTGGTCCCCTTCCCCTCCTCGTACCCCGCGTACGACACCTTGCTGTCGACGTACACGAACTGGTCGTCGCGGATCTCGCCGTAGCCGCCGCCCGCGTCCCCGGCCGCCAGCGCGATGTCCTCCAGCACCGCGGCGGCCTTGCCGGTCGGCCGCACGCTCGCGCCGCCATCGGACGACGGCAGGACCACGAACGTGACGGCGGCCGCGGTCGCGACGGCGGCAGCGGCGAGCGCGGGGTGCAGCCACCTCCTGGAGAGTGCACGCCTGTCGGTCGCGTCCGCACGCCGGATCTCGGTCATCAGATGCTCCTTGAGGAGTCGGTGACGGCCCGGCGGAAGGTCGTGCTCGGGAAGCCGGCTCATCTGTTTCCCTCCCTCGTGGGCCCGACCGCGGTGGTGCGGTCACCTCTCATCTGTCCGTCCGGGTAAGGCGGTTCCATATATTTCGCGAGTTTTGTTCGAGCCCGCGAGAGCCGCGATCGTACGGTCCCGACCGGCACCCCCAGCGCCTCGGCGGCCGCCCGGTAGTCCAGCCCCGACCACACGCACAGCGCCAGCACCTCACGCTCGGCCCGCCGCAGCCTGGTCAACGCGGTCCGTACGAGGGCCAGTTGCACGGCGTCGTCGACACGCCCGGCGACCTCGTCGGCGAAGTCCCGTACGGTCTCGTCGCGCGGCATACGGGCGACGGCTGCCGTGTGCCTGCGGGTCGCCCGGCGGAGGTTGCGCGTGACGTTGGTGGCGATGCCGAGCAGCCAGGGGCGTGGCGAACCGCCTTCCTCATCGAGCCTCTCGCGCAGCCGCCAGGCCTCCAGGAAGGTCAGCGAGACGACATCCTCGGCCACCGGCCACTCACCGGTGAGCCGGAAGGCGTGGTTGTAGACGGAGCGTGCGTACGCGTCGAAGAGCTCACCGAAAGCGTCGTGGTCCCCCGCGCGGATCCGTTTCCGCAGATTCGTATCCACGCCCTCTACCTGTCCGTACGACAAAGGCCGGTTCCCGTGACCCAGGTCACAGGAACCGGCCTTGGCCGCAACGGATTTACACCCCGGCGTAGGAGTGCTTGCCGGAGACGAAGATGTTCACGCCGTAGTAGTTGAACAGCCAGCAGCCGAAGGCGATCAGGGCCAGGTAGGCGGCCTTGCGGCCCTTCCAGCCGGCCGTGGCGCGGGCGTGCAGGTAGCAGGCGTAGGCGACCCAGGTGATGAAGGACCAGGTCTCCTTGGGGTCCCAGCCCCAGTAACGGCCCCAGGCGTCGCCCGCCCAGATGGCGCCCGCGATGATCGTGAAGGTCCACAGGGGGAAGACGGCGGCGTTGACGCGGTAGGAGAACTTGTCGAGGGACGCCGAGGCGGGCAGCCGGTCGAGGACGGAGTTCGCGAAGCGGCCGGGTGTGCCGCCGTTGGCGAGCTTGTTCTCGTAGCTGTCCTTGAAGAGGTAGAGCAGCGTGGACATCGCGCCGACGTAGAAGACCGCGCCGCAGAAGATCGCCGTGGAGACGTGGATGTACAGCCAGTACGAGTGAAGGGCGGGAACCAACTGGTCGCTGGCGGTGTACAAGACAGTGACGGCGAGGCCGAGATCGAGGAGGACCGTGGTGATCAGGAACAGCCCGAGCCAGCGCACGTTCTTCTTCAGCGCGAGCAGCGACAGGTACACCCCGACGGCGACCGTGGAGAAGGTGATGTTGAACTCGTACATGTTGCCCCACGGCGCCCGCTCCACCGACAGAGCCCGGGTGAGCACACCACCGAACTCGATCAGGAAGGCGAGCACGGTGAGGGAGATGGCGATACGCCCGTAGAGGTCGCCCTGCGCGTCCCCACCGTGCGCCCCGGGCCCGTCCGGCACGTCCCGCTGACCGGCGGTGGCCCGCACGACGACCTTCGGCCGCTCCAGTACGGCGGTGGAGCCGCCCTTGTTCACGGTGACGGCGGGCGCGGCGGCCTTGGCGGTCTTCGCCGGGGTGAGCGCGGCGGCTGTGCGGCCCACCTTGCTGCGGCTGCCGAGGAGCCATTCGGCGATGTACGCGAAGAAGGCCAGCGTGTAGACGGCCATCGACGAGTAGATCAGCGTGTTGCTGATGTTCGCCAGGTTTTCGTTGGTGGCGGCGGCCAGCTCGGTCGCGGCGGCGAGAGTCACTTGGTGTCAGCCCCTTCGGCGGGTGCGACTTGGGGGTCGGGGGAAGCTTCGGAATCTGCGGGGTCGTCGGCGGCGTCGGGTGCGCCCGGCGCCTGCTCGTACAGGATCCCGGCGAGGTCGCCGAGTTCCTCGGGCACCTTGGCGGACTCGCTGCGGCCGAGGCCGGCCATCTCGACGACCGTGACGCCGTCGGGACCGGGGGCTGCCCGCACCCAGACGCGGCGGCGCTGGATGAACAGGGAGCCGGCCAGGCCGAAGATCGCAGCGAGGGAACCGGCGAGCGCCCAGCCGCTGCCGGGCTGGCGGGCGACCTGGAAGCCGGCCCACTCCTTGATCTCCTTCTCGAAGGTGATCGAGCCGGCGCCGTCCGGGAGCTTCATGGTCTCGCCGGGCTTCAGGTTCTCCCTGAGCTGTGCGCCCTTGGAGTCCTTGAACCCCTTCAGGTTCTTCTTGTTCAGCTGGTACACGCTCTGCGGGAGGCCCGCGTTGACACCGAGGTCACCGTGGTAGGCCTCCAGGTTCAGCACCGGGTTCAGCAGCGCCGGGAACTGCGAGGCGATCTCGTTGCCCTTGACGTAGGAGGGGAGGAAGAAGGCCTGGAAGCCGAGCTGGTCCCACTTGCCCTTGGCATCGCGGTAGCCGTCCATGACCTTGATCGCACCGGTGGAGGTGACGTTGCCGTCGAGCGGCAGCAGCGGTACCGCGTCGCTGTAGACGACCTTGCCCTTGCCGTCGCGGACCGTGACGACGGGGGCGTAGCCGTGGCTGACGAGGTAGACCTTCGAGTCGCCGATCTCCAGCGGCTCGTTGACCTCGATGGTGGTCTTCTCCTCCTTGCCGAAGGCGCCCACGCTGTAGGTGACGTCCGCCTTGTAGACACGCGGGGTGCCGCGGTTGGGGCCGGACGGCTCGTAGCTGCCGACGAAGTTCTTCAGGTTGAAGCTGAACGGATCCAGGTCGTCCTGGCTGAAGAGGCTGCCGGACTTGAAGTCGTCGTACTGGGTGAGGGTGTTGGAGAAGCCGTCGCCCTCGACGATCAGCTTGTTGCCCTCGGACTTGTACAACTGGCCCCAGGCGAAGGCGATCAGCATCACGATCAGCGCGATGTGGAAGGCGAGGTTGCCGACCTCGCGCAGATAGCCCTTCTCCGCGGCGACGGCGTCACCGGCAAGATGGGCGCGGAAGCGGCGCTTCTTCAGCAGCGCAAGTGCCGCCTCGCGGACCTGCTCGGGCTCGGCCTCGGTGCGCCAGGTGGTGTAGGCGGGCAGCCGGGTCAAGCGCCTCGGGGCGCCCGGCGGACGGCCGCGGAGCTGGCCGACGAACTGCCAGGTGCGCGGGACGATGCAGCCGATGAGGGAGACGAACAGCAGGATGTAGATCGCGGAGAACCACACCGAGCTGTAGACGTTGAAGAGGCCCAGCTTGTCGTAGATCGGCGCGAGCGTCTCGTGTGTCTTGCGGAACTCGGCGACCTTCGTCTCGTCGATGCCGGTCTGCGGGATGAGCGAGCCGGGGATCGCGCCGAGCGACAGCAGCAGAAGCAGCAGAAGCGCGACCCGCATCGAGGTGAGCTGCCGCCAGAACCAGCGGGCCCAGCCGATGACGCCGAGGGAGGGCAGGTGGGAGATCTCCTCGGCGGGGGCGGTGGAGAGCTGAGAGCCGGCGGTGCCCAGGTCCTGGTCGTCGGCCGGGGTCGCGTCGGTTGTCGTCTTGCTCATGGATCAGATCCCCACAGTGAAGCCGTTGGACCAGACCTGCATCTCCTGCACGATGCGGTCCCACGCGCCGGTCAGCAGCAGCACACCGGTCACGATCATCATGGTGCCGCCGATGCGCATTACCCAGACATAGTGGCGCTTGACCCAGGCGAAGGCGCCGAGGGCCTTGCGGAAGGCTACGGCAGCGAGCACGAAGGGGATGCCGAGGCCGAGGCAGTAGGCGACGGTCAGTATGGCGCCGCGGGCGGCACTGGCCTCGTTGATGGCGAGCGTCTGCACGGAGGACAGGGTCGGGCCGATGCACGGCGTCCAGCCGATACCGAACAGTGCGCCCAGCAGGGGCGCACCGGCGAGTCCGGTGGTCGGCCTGGTGTGGAAGCGGAACTCGCGCTGGGTGAGCCAGGGCATCATCCCCATGAAGAAGACGCCCATGAGGATCATCAGGACGCCGAGAATCTTCGACAGGTCGTCCTTGTGTTCCTGAAGGGTCGAGCCCCAGTAGCCGAACAGCGCCCCGCCGGAGACGAACACGACGGTGAAGCCGAGCACGAACAGGGAGGCGCCGGCGACCATCCGTCCGCGGCGGGCCTCGGCCAGGTCGGTGCCGCTGACTCCGGTGACGTACGACAGATAGCCGGGGACGAGAGGCAGGACGCACGGGGAGAAGAAGGAGACGAGCCCGCCGAGCATCGCGATCGGCAGCGCCAGCAGCAGGGCACCGTGCAGCACGGTGCCGTTGTACTCCGCGGCGAGGGTGAGCGCTCCGGCCACGTCACTTCTCCGCGAGGACCGGCTCGATCATGCCCCGCAGCGACTCCTCGCTGAGGGGCTGCAGCGCACGCGCCGCGACCTTGCCGTCCCGGTCGATGACGAGGGTGGAGGGGATGAGCTGCGGGTTGAGCGTGCCCTTCTCAAAGCGGAGCATCAGCTTGCCCGTCGGGTCGTACAGGCTCGGGTAGGTGATCCCCTGCTCCTTCTCGAAGGCGAGCGCGGGGGTGGTGCTGGTGTCGCGGGTGTTGATGCCGACGAACTGAACGCCCTGGTCCTTGAGGTCGGTGGACACCTTCTCGAAGTTCTTCGCCTCGAGCCGGCAGGGCGGGCACCACGATCCCCACACGTTGACGACGAGGACCTTGCCCTTGTAGTCGGCGGTGGTCAGCTTCTTGTCGTCGACGGTCTTGCCGTCCAGGACGGGCGCCGTGGTGCGCTCGCCCTGCGCGACCGTGTCGATGCCGTTCTTGCCGGTGACGAAGTTGGTGTCACCGCCGCCGCCCGACGTGCCGCCGGAACTGCACGCGGACAGGGTCAGCGCGGTGGCCGCGGCTGTCGCGGTGAGCAGGACGAGACGTCGGCGGTTCGAGCGCAGGGGGGCGCTTGCGGCACTCATGTGAAAAGTTTCGCATGCCCGTTCCGGGGATCTTGCGCACCCCCCTTGCGGGTGGAAAACCGCATTTCAGGCAGCGTTTTGGGGGCTCGCGGAGCTGCCCGCGCCGCCCTTCGTGAACGCGCTCCAGCCCCCGGCCGGCTCCTGCCCAACCTCCAGCGTGCGCAACTTGTCCAGAACGTCCGGCTTCTGTACGTCCATCCAGTCCACGAACTGCCGGAAGGAGACGAGCCGGACATCGCCGCCCTTCTCCTTCTCCCGCGCGATGTGCTTGAGGGCCTCCTCGACGGCGTCCATGTAGATGCCGCCGTTCCACTGCTCGAAGTGGTTGCCCACGAAGAAGGGGGCGCGGTTTGTCTCGTATGCCCGCTTGAATCCCTGGATGTACGCCTGCGCGGACTGCTCTCGCCAGGCCGGGTAGTTGTGGCTGGGCGCGTTCGTGGAGTTGATCGACTGGTTGGCGAGCATGTTGTAGTCCATGGAGAGGACCTCGAACGAACGGCCGGGGAAAGGTATCTGCTGCAACGGCAGATCCCACAGCCCCTGCTTCTTCGTCGGCCACACCTGACGGCCGCCGGGCGAGGAGGCGTCGTAGCGCCAGCCGAGCTCACGGGCGGTGGGCAGCAGGTTGTCCTGACCGAGGAGACAGGGCGTGCGGCCGCCGACGAGTTCCTTTTCGTAGTCGAAGGGCAGGGAGGGCAGGTCGGTCCACCCGGAGTTCGTACGCCACTCCTTGACGAAGGACTTGGCCTGGTCGATCTCACTGCGCCACTGCTGCGCGGTCCAGTTGCCGACGGTGCCGTTGCCGCCGCAGAAGTGGCCGTTGAAGTGGGTGCCTATCTCGTGGCCGTCGAGCCAGGCCTGGCGGACGTTCTTCAGCGTGGCCTTGATGTGGTCGTCGGTGAGGTAGCCGATGTCCGAGGCGCCGCGCGGGTTGTTCGGCGGGTCGTAGAGCCGCTTCTTCGACTCGGGCAGCAGATAGAGCCCCGAGAGGAAGAAGGTCATGTGCGCCTCGTGCTGCTTGGCGAGGTCGAGAAAGCGCGGGAAGAGACCGTTGCCGACCTCACCGGCACCGTCCCAGGAGAAGACGACGAACTGCGGCGGCTCCTGACCGGGCTCCAGCGGCTCGGGCTTGCCGGGCTGGTTCGGCTGCTTGCCGGTGTACGAGGTGGAGCCGTCGCCTATGGGCTTGGCGCGCTGGGTCTGGGTGCCGGGCCGGTTGTCCCCGCCGTCGCCGGAACCGCCACCCTGGTTCGATCCGTCTGACTGCGTGAAGGTGCCGCACCCCGCGAGTCCGAGTGCGGCAGCGGCTCCGGCGCCGAGCCCGAGAACTCCCCTTCGGTTGAAGTCGCCCATTGCATTCCCGTCCGTCGCATCCTCTGGTGGTCACCCAGTCAGAGGGCGCGACGAACGGGGAGGTTCCTCCAGATCACGGAGGATTCGCAACAAATGTCACAAAGGTGTCTTAGGCGCCGAAGGCCTTGTCCTTCCCCTTCACCGGCTTGGCGCCGGCGCGGAGATGGGCGGGGACGAGGTCGATGGCCGGCTCGCTGTAGCCGACGGACACGATCTTGTCTCCCTGGTACGTGAAGCTCGTGAGGGACGCCAGCGTGCACTGCCGCTTGCGCGGGTCGTGCCACAGCCGCCGCTTCTCGACGTAGCTGCGCACGATCCAGATCGGCAGCTGATGACTGACCAGCACGGCCTCGTGCCCACGCGCGGCGTCCTTGGCGGCGTCCAGCGCGCCCATCATGCGGATGACCTGCTCGACGTACGGCTCGCCCCAGGACGGCTTGAAGGGGTTGACGAGGTGCTTCCAGTTCTCCGGCCTCTTCAGGGCCCCGTCCCCCACTCCGAAGGTCTTGCCCTGGAAGACGTTGCCGGCCTCGATGAGCCGCGCGTCGGTCGTGAGGTCCAGGCCGTGCGCCTTGGCGATCGGCGTCGCGGTCTCCTGCGCCCGCTCCAGCGGGGAGGCGCAGACGTACGTGACGTCCCGGGAGGAGAGATGCTCTGCGACCCGGTCGGCCATCTGCCGCCCGAGGTCGGACAGGTGATACCCCGCGAGCCGGCCGTAGAGGATCCCGTCCGGGTTGGCCACCTCGCCGTGCCGCATGAGGTGTACGACGGTGATGTCGCTGTCGCTGGTGGGGCTGTCGTTGGTCATGGGGGTGTCGCTCATGCCGCCGTGGCCTCCGCCGCCGCTCGGGCCGCCGCCGGGAGGGCGTCGGCGATCCGCTGGACGGCCTGCTCGTCGTGGGCGGTGGAAACGAACCAGGACTCGAAGGACGAGGGCGGCAGATAGACGCCCTGCGCCAGCATCGACTGGAAGAAGGCGGTGAAGCGGAAGGATTCCTGCCGCTTGGCGTCCTCGTAGTTGCGCACTTCCCGGTCCGTGAAGAACACGGAGAACATGTTGGAGGCGGTCTGCAGCCGGTGCGTGACGCCTTCCTTGGTGAGGGCCTCGGTGACGAGGGACTGGATGGTCTCCGACACTGCGTTGACCTTGTCGTACGCCGCCTCGTCGAGGAGCCGCAGCTGGGCGAGCCCGGCGGCGGTGGCGACGGGGTTACCGGAGAGGGTGCCGGCCTGGTAGACGGGCCCGGCGGGCGCGAGGTGGGCCATCACATCGGCACGGCCACCGAAGGCGGCGGCCGGGAAGCCGCCGCCCATGACCTTGCCGAAGGTCATGAGGTCGGGCTTGACCCCGTCGACGCCGTACCACCCGGCGCGGCTGGTGCGGAAGCCGGTCATGACCTCGTCGGAGATGTAGAGGGCGCCGTTCTTCCCGCAGGCGTCCTTCAGCCCCTGGTTGAAGCCGGGCAGCGGTGGGACGACGCCCATGTTGCCGGGCGAGGCCTCGGTGATCACACAGGCGATCTCACCGGGGAAGCGGTGGAAGGCCTCGTGGACGGACTCGAGGTCGTTGTAGGGCAGGACGATCGTGTCGCCGGCCTGGGCGCCGGTGACGCCGGGGGTGTCGGGAAGAGCGAAGGTCGCGACCCCTGACCCGGCGGCGGCGAGCAGCGAGTCGACGTGCCCGTGATAGCACCCGGCGAACTTGATCACCTTGGACCGCTGGGTGAACCCGCGGGCCAGCCGGATGGCGGACATCGTGGCCTCGGTGCCGCTGGACACGAGCCGCACCTGCTCCAGCGGCTCGATCCGGTCGACCATCTCCTCGGCAAGCGCGACCTCGCCCTCGCCGGGCGTACCGAAGGAGGTACCGCGGGAGACTGCGTCCTGGACGGCGGCGATCACGTCCGGGTGGGAGTGCCCGAGGATCATGGGACCCCAGGAGCAGACGAGGTCGACGTACTCACGTCCGTCGGCGTCGGTGAGATACGGGCCGCTGCCGGACACCATGAACCGGGGCGTTCCGCCCACGGCGCGGAAGGCACGGACCGGGGAGTTCACGCCGCCGGGTGTGACGGCGGCCGCACGGTCGAACAGGGCCTGCGAGGCCGGTGCTTCGTATGGGTAGGGCGATTCGCTCATGGCCTGCGACTTCTCCGACCTTCTCGGGCTCCGATTGCCAGTGACCTCCTCAGGGTAGGCCAGCGGGAGGTGACGGCAGCGGGGCCACCGCTGACCGGGCAACCGGTCTCCGCTCGCCCGCGATCTGCGAGACTGGGCGTGATACACACAGCTCATGCGGGGCGTGATGGTCGGGGACTGAAGGCATCCCGCGGACAGGTGTTTCAACGCACGTTTCGGCGGGCGGCCGTGGGGGAGGTCACTGACACGATGATCGGGTTGCGCGGCCGGGGCCACGCGTCCTAGAAAAGCAGTCGGGTGGAGATATGCATCGCGGTGGCGGACTGGGCGAGGGGACTGATGACCTCGGTCCTCGACGTGCCCGGCGGGGAAAACACCGGCGCGAGGCGGAGGATTCGAACGAAGCACGTCAGGGACACGTAGTACCGGATATGCCGGGTGTACCTAACGAATCAGAGCGGGCCGACCGACGCAGTGATCGGCTGAGGGTGAGCGGGAATGGTGGTCGGGTGGGGGTGACGTACAAGTACTTCGGCGCGCCTGACGGCGCGACCGCGGCCCGCGTCCCGATCTCGATGCGCCCCGAGGAACTCGGCGGCGACGAGCTTGGCATGAACGGCATGTTCACCAAGATCAAGCCGGAGACCATGGCCGCGATGGTCCTCACCGGCATCGAGGGCGTCCCCCTGCACAAGGTGCCACCCCTGGAGCTGGTCGTCCTCCACCCCGACTACGCCGTGGTCAAGCTGCCGATGACGGTCGTGGACCCCCTGCGCGGCATAGGAGAGGAAGCGGTGGGCGCGGCGGCGTTCATCTGGTCGACCGTGCCGGACCGGGGTGGGCCCCGGGATGCGTTCAACGTGTATCAGCTGCTGCACGAGTGGCAGGACTTCAGTCACAGGTTGCATGAGGCGGGGCATCAGCCGTACTGCCTCGTGTGGCCGTGACCTGCGGTTTCTTGCAGATCGGGCGGGGTCTTCGGGCCTCGCCCTTTTTGGTGCCGGGGAGGGGCCGTCAGGTGGCCAGGGCACATTGAGGGCACATTGGTTTCGCCGGGGGCGGTGATGTGCCCTGGGCAGCGGGCGGGTCGCCGTCGTCTTCCGCCTCGGCCGGGCTGTCGGCGAACCCGTACAGCTCCCAGGTGTGCCCGTTCCAGCGCTCGATGGCACGGGGCGCATCCGGGCTCAGATGCGATGCCCTGGGCCCGTCGCCGGGCACGACAGGCACGGCGCGAAGTCGGCCGATCTTTGCGCCAGGGCGCCCCCGCCGCCTGTGGGACGGATCCGGTGAGGGCGTGGCCGGCTCGTCGGGCCACGCCCTCGTCCGTCTCGATCGAGGTCACGCTCTCGCTGCCAAGCCGGTGGCACATCAGTGCTGTCGAGTAACCGGTTCCGGTGCCGATCTCCAGCACATTCACGCCGTCCCGCACATCCAGGTCTTCGAGCATCCGGACCACGAGGCTCGGCAACGCCGACGACGAGACCGGGGTCGCGTTGCTGATCGGCTTCGGGTCGGCCCAGTCGATGTCCCGGCCGTCGAACTGGGTCATCCATGTCTCGTCGGTGCAGACGAGCCGGAGCCACTCCTCCTCACCGACCGTCTCCTGTGTGACCGGATCCCAGGTGGTGACGCCCGGGGCGTGGTTCTCCCAGTGGAAGCGCGGGATGAACCTGTGGCGGGGCACGGCCTCCACGGCGGCCCGCCACTGCGGCAAGCGCAGCCAGCCATCCTTCTCCAGTGTCGGGCGAGCCGGCGCCGGAGATCGGCTGCGGCCGTCTCGATGTCGGTTTCACCGGCCACGGAGTCCTCCTTCCAGGAGATCGGCGAGTGCGGCAGTCATCGGCAGACCGGTCGGCGGCTCCATCCATGCCCACTGCCCGGAAGGACTGCACTCGATGAAGATCCACTCACCGCGGTCGGTCGAGCGAAGTCGAACGCCCCGAAGACGAGTCCGAAGTGCTTCGGATGGGCCCCCATCGACCGCTCCACCACGGGTGGCGCCGCAAGCGGCGTGTATGCCATCGCCGGCGACGGCATCCGCGACCACTTCATGGCCGGCTATGTCACCGCCCTGGAGCGCAACCTCGTGTGACCGCGTGCCGAGGTGACGTCGCCGGGTTCTCGTCGCAGTGGACGATCGTGAAGTGGCGGACGTGGTGGCCGTGGCGCTCGGGGCCGGAGGTCTCCAGTTCGTCGACCACCGCGACCGCCAGGTCCTCCGCGCTGATCCACGAACGGCCGTCCGCGCCGGTGAGCAAGGTGTCGGTGCCCCGCCGGTAGCGGCCGGTCCGGTCACCGGGCTCCAGCAGGGCCGGTGGGCTCAGATAGACCCAGTCGGCATCGGGGTGGGCTTCGCAGGCCCGCAACTGAGCCGTTCCGGCTGCCGCCACGGCCCGCCACTCGGCCGGCACGTACGCGGG
The DNA here is from genome assembly GCF_041051905.1 of Streptomyces sp. R11. NCBI lineage: Bacteria > Bacillati > Actinomycetota > Actinomycetes > Kitasatosporales > Streptomycetaceae > Streptomyces > Streptomyces sp. R11. Next base: position 5,284,480 of record NZ_CP163432.1, on the reverse strand, counting down.
GTTGTCGGCCACCAGCAGGTCGGGGTCGTCGGGGCTGCGCAACGCGCCGGCGCCGCCGACGACGAGGACGCGGATGCCGAGTCGGGCGGCGACGTCCAGCACCGTGCGGGTGGCTCCGACGAGGAACTCCTGGTCGACCGGAAGGGTCCGTACGGTGAGCACGACGGCGTCCGCCGCGGACTGCGTGAGCACCTCGCGCAAGGCGGAGGGATCGTTCGCGTCGACCGCGACCGGCGTGACGTTCGGACCCTGGTCCGGGGGCTTCCGGGACAGGGCGAGCACCTGGTGTCCGCGCGCGCCCGCCTCGCCGATCACCCGGCTGCCGACCATCCCGGTGGCACCGAGCACGGCGATCGTCCTGCCTGCCTTCATCGGCCCTGCCCTCATCAAGCTCGTCTTCATCGAACCCGTCGTCATCGAACCCGCACTCCTCTCATCAGCGCCTTCGGGGAATTGAGCTGTGCCGCGAGCAGCGCGGCCAGGGCGAGCGCGAAGCCGGCGCTCTGCGGCAGGCTCAGCGATTCGCCCAGGGCGAGGCCGACGACGGTCGCGACCAGCGGGGACAGCAGCACCAGCGGTGCGGACGCGCCGACCGGCAGCCTGCCGATGCCGCGGAACCACAGCGTGTAGGCGATCAGCCCGCCCATGCTGCCGAGCCACAGGTAGCCGCCGGCCGCCCCGGCGTCGATCCGCTGCGGCACGCCCTCGATCGCGAGGGTGAGGGGGAGCAACAGCAGCCCGCCGGCGGTGAGTTGCCAGCCGGCCAGGGTCAGGGCGCCGACGCCCGCGGGACGGCCCCAGCGCTTGGTGAGGACGACCCCGCCGGCCATGGCGGCCGTACCGCCGAGGCCGGCGAGCACGCCGACGGCGTCCAGTCGGGCGTCCGGCCCGAGCACGACGAGTCCGACGCCGGCGACGCCGATCACGCCCCACGTCCATCGCCAGAGTGTCGGCCGGTCGTGAAGCACCGCGATGGCCAGCCCGGCGACGAGCAGTGGCTGGGTGGCGCCGAGGGTGGCGGCGACGCCGCCGGGGAGGCGTTCGGCGGCGAGGAACAACAGGGGGAACAGGACGCCGATGTTGAGACCGCCGAGGACGGCGGCCCGCCACCACCAGTCCCCGCGCGGCAGCACGCGCGTGATCGCCAGCCCGATCAGTCCGGCGGGCAGGGCGCGCATCAGCGCCGCGAACATCGGGTGCCCGGGTGGCAGGAGTTCCGTGGTCACGGCGTATGTGGTGCCCCAGGTCACGGGGGCGATCGCGGTGAGGGCGACGGTTGCGGCGGTCGCGGCGGTTGTCACCGGCAGCGCGTACGAAGGCCGTACCGGGCCCGGTGACCGCTCGGTCAAGGAAGGCATGTCACGCAGTCTCCGCAGCCGCACCTCATGACTCCAAAGCATGGTTGTCATCACAGCCATGAACCACAACGATGGAAACGTGGACCTCCAGCAGATGCGCTACGTCGTCGCCGTCGCCGAAACCCGCAACTTCACCCGCGCCGCAGAGCGCTGCGACGTGGTGCAGTCGTCACTCAGTCACCGGATCGCCGGACTGGAACGGGAGCTCGGCGTCCGGCTGTTCGCCCGCTCCAGCCGCCGTGTCGAACTGACCAGTGCCGGGGAGGCGTTCGTCGCCGCCGCGCGCGAGTGCCTGGCCGCGGCCGACCGCGCGGTCGCCGACGCCGCCGCGGCGACCGGAGTCGTACGGGGCCGGCTCGCCGTCGGTGTGATCGTGACGACCGCAGCCGTGGACGTACCGGAGCTGCTGCAGCGGTACCGCGCCCGGTACCCGGACGTCCACGTCGTCCTGCGCTCCGGACGCAGCGACGAACTGGCGACGGCCATCCGCGACGGCGACCTGGACATCGCCTTCCTGGGCCTGCCCGAGGGCGAGGCGCCGTCCGGCGTCGAGTCCGTCGTCCTCGATCACGACGAGCACGCCCTCGTCGTGCCGGCCCGGCACCGGCTCGCCGGCGTTTCCCGGGTCACGCTGGCGGAGATCGCCGACGAGACGTTCGTGGACTTCGCGGCCGGGACGCCGGCCCGCGCCCAGTCCGACCGGGCCTTCGCCGCGGCCGGTCTGGTCCGCGACGTCGCGTATGAGGCCGGCGTCGTCGAGCTGATCTCCCGGCTGGTCGCCCGCGGACTCGGCATCGCGCTGCTGCCGTCGGCGTACATCGGCCCGCTGGCCGCCGACGACCCCGAACTGGCCCTGGTCCGGGTGCTCGACGGACCGCATCGCATGGAGTACCTGGCGTGGAGCCGCTTCAATCCCAGCCCTGCAACCCGGGCGCTGCTCGCTGTCCTCGGGGTCGGACGTTCCTCAAAGGAGTGAGGGCGTCAGGGCGCCCCGCCCGGCTCCGACCCCTCTAGGCCCTGTCGTTTGGATCCGCTCGGCTGTGCGGATCGGTTCCACCTGGCGGACCCGAGCAGATGTGCGTGCCAGGGGCCCGCGACGCCGACCTGATCCAACGACAGGGCCCAGGCGTCGCCCCCCGGCTCGGCTCACTTCGTGCCGACCGTCCGCAGCACCGTCACCGCCAACGTCCGCGCCGCCTGCACCACTTCGGCGAGCGACACCCGCTCCCGCTCACTGTGCGCCACCCGGATGTCCCCCGGCCCGAACTGCAACGTCGGGATCCCCGCCCCGTCGTACAGCCGCAGATCGCTCCCGTACGGCGCCCCGCACTCCCGCAGCCCCGCGGCTCCCCCGGCGTCAGCATGGGCGCCCCGGATCACCTCCGGCAGCGGATGCCCCTCCGGCAGCCGCCCGGCGGCGAACTGCCCGCCCGGCCAGGTCACGGTCGCCGGGTGCGCGCGCAGCCAGGGGTCATCGGCGCACGCCTGCGCCACGCACCGCTCGAACGCCGCCCGCGCCTGCGCCGGGTCCTCCCCCAGCCGTACGCCCAACCTCCCCTCCGCGACCAGCAGATCGGGCACGCTGCTCGCCCAGTCCCCGGCGCGCAGGGTCCCCACCGACAGGGCGTAGGGGATCGGGTGCTCGGCCATCAGGGGATGCGCGTCCCGGTTGCGCTCGGTCTCCAGCCGGGCCAGCGCCCGGTGCAGCGGCAGATACGCGTCGACCGCGCTCACGCCCTGGTCCCGAGCGCTGCCATGGGCCGCCTTGCCGGGCACGGCGATACGGAAGGTCAGGGCGCCGGCGTTGGCGGTCACGAGGGCACCGCCCGTCGGCTCGGCGATGACGCAGACGTCGCCCCGGTGGCCGCGCCGCAGCGTGCCGAAGGCGCCGAGGCCGCCGTCCTCCTCGCCCACGACGAAGTGCGCGCCGACCCGCCCGCGCAGCCGCACCCCGGCGGCCCGTATCGCCGCGAGGACGGCGAGGTGGGCCACCAGGCCGGCCTTCATGTCGCAGGCGCCCCGGCCGTGGACGACGTCCCCGACCACCCTCGGCACGAACGGATCGCCCTCCCAGGCGTCCAGGTCGCCCGGCGGTACGACATCCACGTGGCCCTGGAGGACGAAGGCCGGACCGTCGCCGCCGTCCTCCGTCACCCCGACAAGCCCCCAGGCCTCCTCGCGTTCGGCCTCCGCCCCCGGAAAGCCGGGGTCCGCGCGCAGCGCGTCCAGGTCCATGGACCACAGGTCGACGTCCAGCCCGAGCCGCTCAAGCCGCCCCGCCAGCAGATGCTGCAGCTCCGACTCGGCCGCGCTCCCGGTCACGCTGGGCACGGAGATCAGCTCCAGCAGCGTCCGCCCGATCCCGGTCTCGTCGATCTCCGCCAGTACGGCGCTCTCCACGTCGCTCAGCACGATGACGCTCCTCCCCTCGACCACCGGGCACGACGCACGCCCCGCCCGAACAGATGGTGGCCCATTCACGGTGATCCGATCCATGGAGATCCGATCCATGGAGATCCGAGAGAGTGCGGCCCGCCCTCAGCCGGAACCGCCCACCGTGAACCCGATCGCCGTCCCGCCCCCGTCCCGCCGGAAGGCGAACGGCGCTCCCCCGTGCGCCAGCGCCACCTCCCGCACGATCGACAGCCCCAGCCCGGACCCCGGCAGCGATCGCGCGTCGGCGGCCCGGTAGAAGCGGTCGAAGACCCGGATCAGATCGTCCTCGGCGATACCGGGCCCCCGGTCGAGGACCTCCACGCGCACCGTCCCGGGCCGGGCGGGCCCGGCGACGTTGATCTCGATCGGCGCGGTCCCCTCGCGGTCGAACTTCGCCGCGTTCTCGACGAGGTTGGTCACCGCGCGCTGAAGCATCGCCGGCCGCCCCTGCGTCGTCGTCTCCCCGCATGCGCGGACCACGATCCGCCGTCCCGTACGCCGCCGGGCGAGCCCGGCGACGTCCTCCGCGATGTCGGCGAGGTCCACCCGCTGGGCCGGCTCGGCGTCGGACTGCCCGGCCGCCAGGTCGACCAACTCATTGACCAGATCGGTCAGTTCGCGCGCCTCCTGACCCAGGTCCGCGACCAGCTCGTCACGGGTGTCGGGAGGCAGTTCGTCGATGCGGCGCAGCAGGGAGATGTTCGTACGGAGTGAGGTGAGCGGGGTGCGCAGCTCGTGGCCCGCGTCCTGAACGAGCCGCCGCTGGTCCTCCTCCGACTGGGCGAGGCGCCCGAGCATGCGGTCGAAGGCGCGGCCCAGCCGGCCGACCTCGTCGTATCCGGTGACCGGCACCTGGATGCCGAGCCGCCGGGTGCGGGCGACGTCCTCGGCGGCGGAGGTGAGGACGACCAGGCGACGCGTGATGCGCCGGGCCAGCCACCAGCCGAAGAGCCCCGCGAGCGTCACCACGGCCGCCATCAGCAGCAGGGTCCGCTGCTGGAGTGCCCGCAGCAGGTCCTCGGTGTCGCTGAACTCCTGGGCGATCTGCACCGCGCCCCGCCCGCCGCCGAGCGCGACCGTCGCGACGCGGTAGACGTCGCTGCCGACGTCGACGTCCTTGTGCTGGATCATCCGCCCGGCCGTCCCGTCGACCGCGATCCGCCGGTCGGCGGAGGTGACCGGCAGTCCCGGCCGCCCCGGGTCGACGACGGTCCCGTCCGGGCCCAGCACCTGCACATCGGTACGGGCGGGCCGTACGAGATCGTGGCCCGGCGCGGAGGAGGAGAAGTCGTCCGGGGTCATCGGTCGCTGCCGGACCTCGCCCCGCAGGTCCTGCACGACCTCGTCGAACACGGACTCCTGGTCGACCCGCACCAGCCGGGCGGCGGCGGTGTACGACAGCAGACCGACCAGGACGGTGACCACGGCGGTCACGGCGGCGAAGGACAGGGCGAAGGTGGTGCCCAGTCCCGTGCTGCGTCGTGCCGTCAGCAGCCTCCCGAGCCGACGCCGGGCCGCGCCCACTCAGTCCTCCCGCAGCACGTAACCCACCCCGCGCACCGTGTGGATCAGCTGCGGCGCGCCCGGCTCGTCGAGCTTGCGGCGCAGATAGCCGACGTAGACGGCGAGGTTCTTGGAGCCGGGGCCGAAGTCGTAGCCCCAGATGCGGTCGTAGATGGTGGAGTGGTCGAGGACGATGCCGGCGTTGCGGACCAGCAGCTCGAGCAGCTCGAACTCGGTCCGCGTCAACTCCAGCTCCCGCGTGCCCCGCCACGCCCGCCGCGCCTGCGGGTCCATCCGCAGCCCGGCCGCCTCGATCAGCCGGCCGGAGGGCTCGGGGGCGGGGGTCTGCGGCTGCTTCGGTAGGTCGACGGGGGCGCCGTTCGCCTCGCTGGTGCGGCGCAGCAGGGCGCGCAGGCGGGCGAAGACCTCCTCGACGTCGAAGGGCTTCACCACGTAGTCGTCGGCGCCCGCGTCCAGGCCGGCGATGCGGTCCTGGGTCTCCACGAGCGCCGTCAGCATCAGGATCGGGGTGCGGTCGCCCTCGGCGCGCAGCACCCGGCAGACCTGGAGGCCGTCGATACCGGGCATCATCACGTCCAGCACGAGCACGTCCGGCGGCGTGCGGTGGGCCTGCGCCAGCGCCTCGACGCCGTCGGCGACCGCGGTGACCTGGTAGCCCTCCAGGGTCAGCGCGCGCTCCAGGGCGTGGCGGATGGCGCGGTCGTCTTCGGCGAGGAGAACAGTCTGGGACACGGGTTCAGTGTGCCAAGGCCTCCGGCGGTTCGGCCGTGTGAGCGAGCTTACGATCACCCTTCTTACTGGGCTCACACCCTCACACGGCCGCCCCTGGGGGCTCCGCCCCCAGACCCCCTTTCGGCCTCAACTGCCTCGTCCTCAAGCGCCGGACGGGCTGGAAATGGCCGCCAGCTGCTCGGCGAAGGGCACAACCGTGAGGTCGTCCGCGGCGGCCGTCCTGACTCCCGACAGGCCCTGCGTCAACCCCGCCAGCTCGCCCGCCGCCCGCTCGATCCGGCCGTTCAGCCCCTCGGCGCCCCAGTCCTCCGAGGCGGCGTAGACGCCGGTCGGCACGACCACGGCCCGCAGGTGGGCGAAGAGCGGACGCAGGGCGTGCTCGAGGACCAGGGAGTGCCGGGCGGTGCCGCCGGTGGCGGCGATCAGCACCGGGATGCCGGCCAGCGCGTCCTTGTCGATCACGTCGAAGAAGGACTTGAACAGCCCGCTGTACGAGGCCGAGAACACCGGCGTGACGACGATCAGCCCGTCCGCCGAGGTCACCGCGTCGATCGCGGCGGCCAGCTTGCGGCCCGGGAAGCCGTTGGTGAAGTTGTGCGCGATCTCCACGGCGAGGTCGCGCAGCTCGACGACCTCCACGTCCACCGGGTCGGAGGCCTGTCGGACCATCGCCGCCGCCAGCCGGTCGCCCAGCAGCCGCGTGGAGGACGGGACGCTCAGCCCCGCGGACACGACGACGAGCTTCATGCGACGGTCACCTCTTCCGAACCCTTCTTCGCCAGCAGGGAGGCGTGCGTGGGCGCCTCCGGCACCTCGGCCGGACGCCCGGCCGCGAACTCCTTGCGCAGCACCGGCACGACCTCCTCGCCGAGCATGTCGAGCTGCTCCAGGACGGTCTTCAGCGGCAGCCCGGCGTGGTCCATCAGGAACAGCTGGCGCTGGTAGTCACCGGCGTACTCGCGGAAGGAGAGCGTCTTCTCGATCACCTGCCGCGGGGAGCCGACCGTAAGCGGCGTCTGGTCCATGAAGTCCTCCAGTGACGGGCCGTGCCCGTAGACCGGCGCGACGTCGAAGTACGGGCGGAACTCCCGGATCGCGTCCTGCGAGTTCCTCCGCATGAAGACCTGCCCGCCCAGCCCGACGATCGCCTGCTCGGGGGTGCCGTGCCCGTAGTGGGCGTACCGGGTCCGGTACAGCTCGACCATCTGCTTGGTGTGGTCGGCCGGCCAGAAGATGTTGTTGTGGAAGAAGCCGTCGCCGTAGTACGCGGCCTGCTCCGCGATCTCCGGCGAGCGGATCGAGCCGTGCCAGACGAACGGCGCCACGCCGTCCAGCGGCCGGGGCGTGGAGGTGAAGCCCTGGAGGGGCGTACGGAACTTGCCCTCCCAGTTCACGACGTCCTCGCGCCACAGCCGGTGCAGCAGGGCGTAGTTCTCGATGGCGAGGTTGATGCCCTGCCGGATGTCCTGGCCGAACCAGGGGTAGACCGGGCCCGTGTTGCCGCGGCCCATCATCAGGTCCACCCGGCCGTCGGCCAGGTGCTGGAGCATCGCGAAGTCCTCGGCGATCTTCACCGGGTCGTTGGTGGTGATGAGGGTGGTGGAGGTGGACAGCACCAGCCGCTCCGTCTGTGCCGCGATGTAGCCGAGCATCGTCGTCGGCGACGACGGCACGAACGGCGGGTTGTGGTGCTCGCCGGTCGCGAAGACGTCGAGCCCGACCTCCTCGGCCTTCAGCGCGATGGCGACCATGGCCTTGATGCGGTCGCGCTCGGTCGGCGTACGGCCCGTGGTGGGGTCCGGCGTGACATCGCCGACGCTGAAGATCCCGAACTGCATGGTCGCTCACCCTCCAGGTTGTTGACGGTTCAACTATACCCGGAGAACGGCGAGCGGCCAGGCACTATTCCCGACCACTAGCGCCAGTGCGGATCCCTGCCGGTCCGCGCCAGCAGCCGCTCGAACACCGACGCGCCCTCGGCCACCGGCACCGGCTCCCCGAACACCCCCATCCTCCTGGCCGTCGGTGCCAGCTCGTCCACCGCGCCGGCCAGCTCCGCCACGACCGCCTCGTCGGCGGCCGGGTAGTCCTGGCCCGTCGCCCGCGCCAGGTCCCACACATGCACGGTGAGATCGAGCAGCGCCATAGAGCCGACCAGCCGCGCGGGCATGTTCATCCCGCCGGTCCTGCCTTCCTCGGCACCGGGCGCGGACCAGGCCGCCACCAGCCGGTCCGCCTCGTCCGTGAGCCGCTCCCGCCACTCGGGGCTCCCGGCGACCCGGTCGGGGGTCTCGGCGAAGTCCGACGCCTCCTTCACGGCGAGCTTCTGGAACTGCACGATCACCTGGAAGAGGTGGTTGACCAGCGCCTTCACGTCGTACTCGGCGCAGGGCGTGGGAGCGGCGAGCGCGGTGTCGGGAATGCCCCGCAGCACCGGAACCGCCCGCTCGCGCGCCATGGCCAGCAGCTCACCGATGCCGTACGTCCTCACACTGTTCGTGTCCATGCCCCGACCGTAGGGAAGCCGCCCCCCGCCCTTCTTGAAGAAACGCGACGCCTGCGAAATCGCGACGTACGATCCGGCCATGGAGGCACCCCGCCACGACACCCGCGGGATCGTCGACCCGTCCGCGCTGCTGAACCGCGTCCGGTTCCGCCGGCACGAGCCCGCCGAGCCGCTGCGCCGGTACGTCGAGTGGTACTGGCTCATCGACTGGGACCTGCCCGCGCCCTACGCCTCCCACGTCGTCCCGCACCCGGCCGTGAACCTCACCTTCCAGTGGGACGAGGACGAGGGGCCGCCGTATGCCGAGGTCACCGGCGTGGCGCTCGGTCTGTACACCCGGAAGCTGACCGGCCGGGGCCGGGTCTGCGGGGTGAAGTTCCGGCCCGGCGGTTTCCGGCCCTACGCCCCCGAGGCGCCGGTGTCCCGGTGGACGGGCCGCGCGCTGCCCGCCGAGGAGGTGTTCGCGCACGCCACGGGCGACGCCGCCCGCGCGAGCGTGACCCCCGCCGACGACGCCGCCCGCGTGGCCGCCCTCGACGCCTTCCTGCTCGCCCTGCCCTGCGCCCCGGACCCGCAGGCCGACCTCGCCATCGACCTCGTCCGGCGCATCCGCGCCGACCGCACGGTGCGCCGTGTCGGCGACTTCGCCCGGGAGCAGGGCCTGTCGGTGCGGGCACTGCAGCGCCTGTTCTCGACGTACGTCGGCGTCAGCCCGAAGTGGGTCCTCCTGCGCTACCGCATCCACGAGGCCCTGGACCTCGCCGGCACCCGCGCCGAGGTCGACTGGGCCACCCTCGCAGGCGAACTCGGCTACGCCGACCAGGCCCACCTCGTACGGGACTTCACGGCGACGGTGGGGGTGCCGCCGACGGCATACGCGGCGGACGGCCGGTCCAGCCGCACCGACGGTTAGGGAACCAGGACCAACCGGCCCCGCACCCCGCCCTCCGCCAGCCGGGCGTGTGCCTTGGCCGCGTCGTCCAGCGCGAAGGTCTCGGCCACCCGGAGGGCCAGCACCCCGTCGTCCACCAGCCGGACCAGTTCGGCGAGCTGCGCCCCGTCGGCACTCACCTCTACCGCACCGGTCCGCACCCCGCGCACGGACCCGGGCTGGATGCCCGGAATGACGCCGATGTAGGAGCCCCCGTCCCGCGCCCACCCCAGGGCCGTCTCACCCAGGATCGCGGCGTCCAGCACGGCGTCGAAGCTCCCCGCCTCGACGGCGCCCGCCGTGAAACGGGTGGCCCCCAGGGACCGCACGAGTTCCTCGTCGGCCTCGCGGGCCAGTGCGGTGACGGATATCCCCCGGTGAGCGGCGAGTTGGACGGCGTACCCGCCGACCGCACCCGCCGCGCCCGTCACCAGCAGCGACTGATCCGGCCCCAACTCCAGCCGGTCCAGGGCCTGCGCGGCGGTCAGGGCGTTCAGCGGCAGCGTGGCCGCGTGGACGGAGTCGCCCGTCACCGGGGCCTTGGCGACGGCGTCCGCGGGGACGACGACGTACTCGGCGTGCGTGCCCAGCGGCTTGAGCATGCCGTAGTGCAGCGCCACCACCTCGCCCCCGACACCCCAGGAAGCGGCCGACCCCACCGCGTCCACCGTCCCGGCCACGTCCCAGCCGAGCCCGATATCAGTGCCGGCACCCCCGAAGACACCGGCCGCCAACCCCGCGTCGACCGGGTTCAGCCCCGCCGCCGCGACCTTGATCCGCACCTGCCCCGCACCCGGCTCGGGCACCTCCCGCTCCACGATCTCCACGGCGTCCGGTCCGCCGAACGTCCTCACCACAGCAGCGCGCATGGCAACTCTCCTGGTTTGTGCAATCAGTGCATGTCGGGGTGGGTTTCCCCGCTGTTGCAACAACCCTAGGAAGAGTTACTATCTATTCGTAAGTAGTTACCTGGGAGTGCGTACCTACCCGCGAGGTGAGCCATGCCGACCATGACAGCGGCCCAGCGGCGCGAAGAGGCCCGCATCGCCTACGACGCCTTCCTCAAGAGCTGTCCCACCAACCAGCTCCTGGACCGCCTCAGCGACAAGTGGGTCAGCCTCGTCGTCGCCGCGCTCTCCGCGGGCCCCATGCGCTACAGCGACCTCGGCCGCAAGATCGCCGGGGTCAGCCCCAAGATGCTGACCCAGACCCTGCGCTCACTGGAGCGGGACGGCCTCCTCACCCGCAAGGTCACCCCGTCCGTCCCCGTCCGCGTCGACTACGAGCTCACGCCGCTCGGGCACGGCCTGGCCCTGCTGCTGACCGCGGTGAAGGACTGGGCGGAGACCCACTTCGACGAGGTCCGACAGGCACGCGAGCGCTACGACAGCGAGACCCCGGCCGACTAGACCCTGGCTCCGAGGCGGAGGCCGGCGTCAGAAGTGGTACGAGTCCCCCGTGTCCAGCACCAGCACCCGCTGCTGATCGTTCCCGCGGTCCACGCCCGCCGCGCCACCGCTGCGCACGGTGTCGAACTCCACCAGCACCTCCGACGGCGCGCCCCGCAGCCGTACCCGCAGACCGACCGGCTCCCCCACCCCGTCCGCGTCCAGCGCCCCGACCCGGCACATCACGATCCGCTCGCCCGCCCGCGCACACCTGTCGGGCAGCGCCTGCCGGTCCGCCAGCGGCTCGGACCAGCGCAGCCGTACCGCCACCGCCGGGTCCGGCACGGCACCCGTGCCGAGCCGGTACGGCGTGAACCGTACGGCGACCCGGCCACCGGACATGGCGGCGGAACCGTGATAGGCGAGGACCGCCTCCGGCGCGCTCACCGCCCCGGCCGTCGGGGCCACGGTCACCCCACCGGCCACCGCCATCACGGCCGCACCGCACATCGCAGCAACCCTCATCCGCCGCATCCGCCGACTCCTCACTCCTGCGTGGTCGTACGGATGTATCCCACGCGGAGCGAGCGGCAGGCGCCGTCCAACAGGTGAGGTGCCGCGGCCCCGAACCGGTGAACGGACACGACGCGGCCCCATGGCAAGCTGCCCGCATGCTCGTCCTGCGCTCCGCCGCCCTCTTCGCCGTCGCCGCCCTGTTCGAGATCGGCGGCGCCTGGCTGGTCTGGCAGGGCGTGCGCGAACACCGCGGATGGCTGTGGATCGGCGCGGGCGTGATGGCCCTCGGCGCCTACGGCTTCATCGCCACGCTCCAGCCCGACGCACAGTTCGGCCGCATCCTCGCCGCCTACGGCGGTGTCTTCGTCGCCGGTTCACTGGCCTGGGGCATGATCGCCGACGGCTACCGCCCGGACCGCTGGGACGTCATGGGCGCGCTGATCTGCCTCGCGGGCATGGCGGTGATCATGTACGCACCGCGAGGCGACTGAACTCCGGGCTCAGGTCGGCGGCAGCAGCCCCAACTGCCCGAGGAACTCCATCTCGTCGAAGTAGAGCCGGTAGTCGACGATGTGTCCGCTGTCGTCGACGGTGGCGAAGTCGACCCCGCGGATTTTGATCTCCTTCTGCGTGGCGGGCAGCGTCTCGCCGGTGGGCAACTGGATCGGTCCCGTGTTCCGGCCGCTGAAGACGCCCTCGTCGATGGCCGTGTTGCCGACCTCGTAGGAGTGCACCGACTCGTACCGGCCGTCGGGAACCATCTCCGTCATCTGGCGCCAGTACGCGGCGATGTCGTCGCGCCCGTGGAGCTCCCCGCCGTCCGGGGTGACGGCGACCGCGTCCTGTGCGTACAGCTCGGCGATGCCCTTGGGGTCCGCGGTGGTGATCGCCGCGGTGAGCCGGTCCATGACTTCACGTGCCTGTCCCATGATCCACCTCCTGCTCGGGGACCACCCGTCTCATTGTCCCACCGCATCGCGCGCCTATCCTGGCCGGACAGTGCCTGGACTCGACCACGCAAGAGGAGCAGCCATGCCCGCCGCAGCCCCGTCCACCGCCTCCCGCATCGCCGTCGTCACCGGTGCGAGCAGCGGTATCGGCGCCGCCACGGCACGGCAGCTCGCCGCGGCCGGCTACCGCGTGGTCCTCACCGCCCGCCGCAAGGACCGCATCGAGGCACTGGCCGAGGAGATCAACGCAGCCGGCCACTCCGCGGCGGCCTACCAACTGGACGTGACCGACCGCGCGGCGGTCGACGAGTTCGCGCTGGCCTTCAAGACGATCGGCGTCCTGGTCAACAACGCGGGCGGCGCCCTGGGCGCCGACCCGGTGGCCACCGGCGACCCGGCCGACTGGCGCACCATGTACGAGACGAACGTCCTCGGCACCCTGAACCTCACCCAGGCCCTGCTGCCCAAGCTGGAGGCGAGCGGCGACGGCACGGTGGTCGTCGTCTCCTCCACCGCCGGCCACGGCACCTACGAGGGCGGCGGTGGCTATGTCGCCGCCAAGCACGGCGCCCACGTCCTCGCCGAGACCCTGCGCCTGGAGATCGTCGGCCGCCCGGTCCGCGTCATCGAGGTCGCGCCCGGCATGGTCAAGACGGACGAGTTCGCCCTGACCCGCTTCTCCGGCGACACCGACAAGGCGTCGAAGGTCTACGAAGGCGTGGCCGCCCCGCTGACCGCCGACGACGTCGCCGACACCATCACCTGGGCCATCACCCGCCCCAGCCACGTCAACATCGACCTCCTGGTCGTCCGGCCCCGCGCCCAGGCGTCCAACACGAAGGTCCACCGGGAGAAGTAGGGTCACGCAGCGTGGACGGACACATACGTTTCGAAGCGCTGCACAACTTCCGCGACCTGGGCGGCTACCCGACGACCGACGGCCATCGCGTCCGCGCCGGCCGTCTCTACCGCGCGGACTCCCTTGGCAAGTTGAGCGAGGGCACCGCGGACTGGGCCCGCTTCCGCGCCCTGGGCATCGGCACGGTCATCGACCTGCGCCACCCGCGGGAGATCGAGAACAGCGGCCGTATCCCGGACCACCCGTCGTTCACTTACCACAACCTCAGCATCGAGCACCGCCCGTACAACCAGGCGGCCTTGACTCCCGACGTGGACCCGGGCGCGTATCTGGCCGAGCGCTACCGGGAGGTGGCACAGGACGGCACGAAGGAAATCCGCGGCGCGCTGGAACTCGTGGCGAAGGCAGCGGAGTCGGACACGCCCCTGGCCTTCCACTGCGCCTCGGGCAAGGACCGCACGGGCCTGCTGGCGGCGCTGATCCTGGGCCTGCTCGGAGTGCCGGAGCGCACGATCATCGAGGACTTCACCCTCACGGAACTGGCCGCCCCCGCCCTGCTGGCCGACTGGAAGGCCCGCAACGACGGCCGCGCCCCGAGCTGGCCGGGTTTCGGCCGCGCCCCCGAAGCGGTCATGCGCCTGTTCCTGGCCGACCTGGCGGGGCGTTACGGCTCGATCGAGGGCTACGTCTTCGAGGCGCTGTCCCTGGACCCACAGCCGTTGAGCCAGGCGCTCCGGGCCGCGCTGCTGGAGCGGTGACGCGCCGGCGGGCATGAGCGAGGCCCCCGGTCCGCACCGGGGGCCTGCCGCGTTCAGCCCTTCACACAGACGACCTGCTTCAGCTTCGCCACGACCTCCACCAGGTCCCGCTGCTGATCGATGACCTGCTCGATCGGCTTGTACGCGCCCGGGATCTCGTCCACGACACCGGAGTCCTTACGGCACTCCACGCCCCGTGTCTGCTCCTCCAGGTCCTTCGTGGAGAAGCGCCGCTTCGCCGCGTTCCGGCTCATGCGCCGACCCGCGCCGTGCGAGGCCGAGTTGAAGGACATCGGGTTCCCGAGGCCCTTCACGATGTACGAACCCGTGCCCATCGAGCCCGGGATGATCCCGAACTCGCCGGAGCCGGCCCGGATCGCGCCCTTGCGGGTCACGAGCAGGTCCATGCCGTCGTAGCGCTCCTCGGCCACGTAGTTGTGGTGCGCGCTGATCTCGGCCTCGAAGGTCGGCTTGGCCTTCTTGAACTCCTTGCGGACCACGTCCTTGAGGAGCGCCATCATGATCGTGCGGTTGTACTTGGCGTACTCCTGCGCCCAGAACAGGTCGTTGCGGTACGCCGCCATCTGCGGGGTGTCCGCGACGAAGACGGCGAGGTCGCGGTCGACCAGCCCCTGGTTGTGCGGGAGCTTCTGGGCCACGCCGATGTGGAACTCGGCCAGTTCCTTGCCGATGTTCCGGGAACCGGAGTGCAGCATCAGCCAGACAGAACCGTCCGTATCAGTGCAGACCTCAACAAAGTGGTTGCCGCCTCCCAGCGTTCCCATCTGCTTGCCGGCCCGCTCCTGACGGAACTTGACCGCATCCGCGATCCCGTCGAACCGGCCCCAGAAGTCGTCCCACCCGCCCGTACCGAAGCCGTGCAGCCGCCCGGGGTCGACGGGGTCGTCGTGCATCCCGCGCCCCACCGGAATGGCCTGCTCGATCTTCGACCGCAGCCGCGACAGGTCCCCCGGCAGGTCATTGGCCGTCAGCGACGTCTTCACCGCCGACATTCCGCACCCGATGTCCACGCCCACCGCCGCGGGACACACGGCCCCGCGCATCGCGATGACGGACCCGACCGTCGCCCCCTTCCCGTAATGCACGTCCGGCATCACGGCGAGGCCCTTGATCCACGGCAGGGTCGCGACGTTCCGCAGCTGCTGGAGCGCCCCGTCCTCGACCGTCGCCGGGTCGGTCCACATACGGATGGGAACCTTCGCGCCCGGCATCTCCACGTACGACATAACGTCCTCAATCCCCCGGAAAACAAATACAAGCCTGAAATCGCAAAACCGGCGCCAAGGTCGACGAAAGGGACAGCGGACCGGCGCCCACGGCAGTGCGTGCGATACACATTGTCTCCAGTGGGCGCCCCCGCGCGGCAAGCGAATAACCAGCGGGGACACTGAATGACCGGCAACGGACCGACCACAGAGCCACCGTCGAGAGGAGCCTGACCGTGCAGCGGAAGGCCTACGTATCCGGCGTCGCCGCACTCCTCGCGGCGCTGCTGGCCGGCTGCACCGGCAGCTCCGACGACGGCGGCACGACCGACGGCTCCAACCCCGGCGACTCCGGCACGGCGACCGCGGCGGCCGAGCCCGGCCGGTACGACACGCTGCCCGAACCGTGCGGCGTGGTCGGCGAGGACACGCTCGACTCGCTCCTGCCGGGCATCAAGCAGATCACGGACGAGGACCAGCGCGAGAAGGCGTACGAGGGCGCCCCGACCCTCACCTACGACACCGACCGCAAGGTCGGGTGCCGTTGGAAGGTCGAGTCGACCGACGCCACCGACCATCTCTTCGTCGACTTCGAGCGTGTGGTGTCGTACGACACCTCGGTCAGCGACGACAGCGAGGCGGAGCAGCTCTTCGCGGCCCTGCAGGAGGCGGCCGACCTCCCCGAGCCGACGAGCACCGAGTCCGCCACCGCGACCGACGAGGGCACCCCCTCCGCCGACCCGAGCGGCTCGCCCTCCTCCTCGTCCCCGGCCTCACCGTCCGCGTCCTCCTCGCCCTCCGCCTCCACCTCCCCGTCGGCCTCGGCCTCGACCTCCGCCGACCTCCAGCCCCGCGTGCTCGACGACCTCGGCGACGAGGCCTTCCTCGACGACAAGCTCAGCAGCTCCGGTTCGACGGCCCAGCAGCGCAAGGTGACTGTGGCGTTCCGCACGTCCAACGTGATCGTGACGATCGAGTACGAGGAGCAGCCGGCCACCGTCGGCACGGTCCCGGACAGCGAGGAAATGCAGGACAGGGCCCAGAAACTGGCGGCACAACTGGCCGACGAACTGGCCGAGTAGCGCCCCTCGCGCACCCTCGTACGCCCAAGTGCGACGTAACCGAAACGAGACCGCACACCTTCTTCACCGCGTACCGTGGCCCCTCGGACCCGATCCGACCGCAGGGACCACGAGTGTCAGTCATGAGTGAAGGAACCATGCAGCGAGCAGCAGAGCGAGAACAGCGTGACGGGCGTAAGCAGCACGAGCAGCGGGGGAAGGGCCTTCACGGCCTGCAGCGTGCCCTTGTCTGCGCGGCCGTCGTCCCCGCGGTGCTGATCTCCGCGGGCTGTTCCTCGGACTCCGGTTCGGACGACAAGACCGCCGGGGACACGAAGGCCTCTGCTTCGGCGTCCGAGTCCGCGAGCCCGTCGCCAACGGTGCAGGCGGCGGCGTACGAGGCGCTTCCGGAGGCGTGCAAGACGCTGTCGAAGAAGACGCTGGAGGAGCTCGCCCCCGAGGCCAAGTCCGGCAAGAAGGGCTCGTCGGACGACGCGTCGACGCGTGGCTCCTGCTCCTGGAGCAGCCTCGACAACAACGGCGTGAAGGGCTCGCAGTTCCGCTGGCTCAACGTCTCCCTGCTGCGCTTCGAGTCGGACGCCTCGCGCGGGTCGGGCGACAAGCGGGCGCAGGAGTTCTACGAGACGCAGGCCCAGGACGCGAAGTCGGTGTCGGGCGCGAAGAACACCAAGTCGGAGCCGGTCGCCGGGGTGGGCGACGAGGCGACGGCGGTGCGCTACGACCTGAAGAAGAAGGAGGGCTCCTTCCGGCAGGAGACCATCGTGGCCCGGGTCGAGAACGTCGTCGTGACGCTCGACTACAACGGCGCCGGTCTGGCCGGTGAGAAGACCCCCAGTGCGGAGTCCCTGGACAAGCTCGCGCGCAAGGCCGCCAAGGAGGCGGTGGCCGCGGTGAAGAACGCGAACGGCAGCGGCAGCGCGGGCACGCCGAGCAGCGCCCCGTCGAAGTCGGCTTCGAAGTCTCCCTCGAAGTCGCCCTCCGGGAGCTCCTCGAAGGCGTCCGGCTCCCCGTCCAAGTCAGCGTCGAAGAAGAGCTGACCGTCACACCTGCCCCACCGCTGCGTCACAACACGCAGCTCAGACACGCCTGTTGCACGAGCCCGGCCCTCTGAAGGGACCGGGCTCGTGCCGTACCCGCAATCCGCGCGCCGCACAGATGTGCCACCCTGTTGCGCGCAACAACATGCACTGGGAGGGGAGTACGAGTGGCCGGGCCACCGCAGCTGACTCGGACGCACCGCATTCTCATCGGTGTGGTCGTGTTCGGCGCCGTCATCATCGCCGGCATCGGCTTCGCCGGTTCGTACGCGGCCGTCCGCGAGCTGGCCATCCAGAAGGGCTTCGGGAACTTCAGTTATGTCTTCCCGATAGGCATCGACGCAGGTATCTGCGTCCTGCTCGCCCTCGACCTGCTCCTGACGTGGATCCGCATCCCGTTCCCGCTCCTGCGCCAGACGGCGTGGCTGCTGACGGCGGCGACGATCGCCTTCAACGGCGCGGCGGCCTGGCCGGACCCGCTGGGCGTCGGCATGCACGGCGTGATCCCGATCCTGTTCGTCGTCTCGGTGGAGGCGGCCCGCCACGCGATCGGCCGCATAGCGGACATCACGGCCGACAAGCACATGGAGGGTG
The DNA here is from genome assembly GCF_041051905.1 of Streptomyces sp. R11. Classification (NCBI taxonomy): domain Bacteria; kingdom Bacillati; phylum Actinomycetota; class Actinomycetes; order Kitasatosporales; family Streptomycetaceae; genus Streptomyces; species Streptomyces sp. R11. The sequence goes on along the minus strand of NZ_CP163432.1, from coordinate 5,266,583 downwards.
TCCGCCTCACCCGCTGGCTCCTCTCCCCCCTCCCGACCTTCCTTCTGTGGCGCCGCATGAAGCTCTGGGAGCTGCGCTCCTACGAGCAGGTCATCAAGCTGGAGCAGGAGCGGCTGGTGTACCAGGCCCGCCTGCGCTCCCGCTTCGGCCGGGCGTGGCGGCGCAAGGCGCCGGTGGAGTCGTTGATGCCGCTGCGTCTGGCGCGGTACGGGGTTCCGCTGGCGCAGACGGCTCCGGCGGGGCTCGCGGCGGCGGGCATCGAACCCGCCCTGCTGCCGCCGGCGCCCAAGCAGGCCCTGGACGCCGTTCCGCCGGCCGACGTGGCCGGCATGACGCCGGGCAACGCGGCCGGCCCTCGCGCCGCCGCGGCGCCGGTCCCCCGGCAGGCGGCACCCGCCGGCGAGCAGCGCCCCGAGCTGGTCGGTCCCGAGCCGGTCGGCCCGCCCGACGTCGAGCAGCCGGAGTACGTGCAGGACTGGTTCAACACCCCCCGGAACGTCGAGTACCAGGGCGGCTACAACGCCCAGTACGACCCCCAGGGCCACTACGAGCAGTGGTACGAGGAGCAGCTCCAGGCCGAGCAGTACCAGGACCAGTACCAGCAGGAACCGCCCGTCCAGGAACCCTCCCCCGAGGACACCGGCACCTTCCCGATCCCCGTGACCGGCAACCGCACCCGCCAGCTCGGCGAGGGCGGCGGCCCTCCGGAGCCCCCGGAGCCGAACGAGGACGACTACTACCAGGTCTTCCGTCAGTCGATCGACGGCAGCTACCCCACGCCCCGTGTCCTGGGCGACAACATCCAGGCGACGTACGGCACGTCGCTGAGCCCCAGCGCTCTGAAGACCCTCACGGAACGCTTCCAGAAGCGCCATTCGGCGGAGCTGGAAGAGGACCACATCGCCTGACGCCGAGCCGGAGACTCGAGCACGGGACTTGAGCACAGGCCTTGAGCACGAAAAAGGGGCCCTCCGCAGAGGGCCCCTTTCCCGTACCGCCTACTCCCCGAGCAGGGTCCGCACCCGCTCCTGCCCCACCGCGAGCAGCAGCGTGGGCAGCCGCGGCCCGGTGTCCCGCCCGACCAGCAGGTGGTACAGCAGCGCGAAGAACGTCCGCTGGGCCGTCTTGATCTCGGCCGGCAGTTCCTTGGGCGTGGCGTCCGCGGAGAACCCGGCCTGCACCTTGGGCACGCCGTAGACGAGGTGGGTCAGCCCGTCCAGCGACCAGTGCGACTCCAGACCGTCGAGGAGCAGCCGCAGGGACTGCTGGGACGCCTCGTCGAGGGACTTCAGCAGCTCGACGTCGGGCTCGTCGCGCACGATGGTCCGCTGGTCGGCGGGCACCTGCGTGTTGATCCAGGCCTCGGCCTTGTCGTACCGGGGACGCGCCTCGTCGAGCGAGCCCAGCGGGTTCTCCGGGTCCAGCTCGGAGAGGATCCGCAGCGCCTGGTCCTGGTGCCCGGCGGTGATGTCGGCGACGGACGCGAGCGTCCGGTACGGCAGCGGGCGCTGCGTACGCGGCAGCTCACCCGCGGCCGTGCGCACGGCACGCGAGTGCGCGGCGACGTCGGCGGGCAGAGCGGACCCGTCGGCGACCTTCCCGTCGAGCTTGTCCCACTCGTCGTAGAGCCGCTGGATCTCCTGGTCGAACGCGATCTTGAAGGACTGGTTGGGCCTGCGGCGGGCGTACAGCCAGCGCAGCAGCTGCGGCTCCATGATCTTCAGCGCGTCGGACGGGGTGGGCACCCCACCGCGCGAGGAGGACATCTTCGCCATGCCGCTGATGCCGACGAAGGCGTACATCGGCCCGATCGGCTGCTTGCCGCCGAAGATCCCGACGATCTGGCCGCCCACCTGGAAGCTCGACCCCGGCGAGGAGTGGTCCACACCGCTCGGCTCGAACACGACACCCTCGTACGCCCACCGCATGGGCCAGTCGACCTTCCAGACGAGCTTGCCGCGGTTGAACTCGTTGAGCCGGACGGTCTCGGAGAAGCCGCACTCGTTGCAGGTGTACGTCAGCTCGGTGGTGTCGTCGACGTACGAGGTGACGGTGGTGAGGTCCTTCTCGCAGTTGCCGCAGTAGGGCTTGTACGGGAAGTACCCGGCGGAGCCGGAGCTGCCGTCGTCCTCGCCGGCCGCGCCGGAGCCCTCGGCGGCCTCCAGCTCGGCCTCGTCGACCGGCTTCTGCGACTTCTTGCCCTGCCCCTTGGGCTTGGTGCGGTACTGCGCGAGCACGGCGTCGATGTCGCCGCGGTGCTTCATGGCGTGCAGGATCTGCTCGCGGTACACCCCGGAGGTGTACTGCGCGGTCTGGCTGATCCCGTCGAACTCCACGCCCAGCTCGGCGAGCGCCTCGACCATCGCCGCCTTGAAGTGCTCGGCCCAGTTCGGGTGGGCCGACCCCCTCGGCGCCGGGACGGAGGTCAGCGGCTTGCCGATGTGCGCGGCCCACGTCTCGTCGACCCCGGCGACACCGGCCGGCACCTTGCGGTAGCGGTCGTAGTCGTCCCAGGAGATCAGATGCCGGACCTCGTGCCCGCGCCGCCGGACCTCGTCGGCGACGAGGTGCGGGGTCATGACCTCGCGCAGGTTGCCGAGGTGGATGGGTCCGGAGGGGGAGAGTCCCGACGCGACGACGACCGGTTTGCCCGGGGCCCGACGCTCCGACTCCTCGATGACCTCATCCGCGAAACGGGAGACCCAGTCGGTGGTCTCGGTGCTCTGAGCCACGATCGGCACGTCCTTCTTTCTCCAGGGCAGCCGTACGGTCAACGGCTGGCTCCAACATTCTCCCAGCTCCGGCGGCAACGACGAAAACGCCTTTTCACAGCAGCCCCCGACAGGCGGCGCAGCCGCCTGTCGGGGGCGCGGGGAACTGCGCGACCGGCCCCCACCGCCCCGCACCCGGCCATGAACCCGGAAAACCCCTTTGCACCCCCGTGGGATACTGACCGGGACTGTCAACCCAGCCCCGACCAGAACGGCAGCCCATACCCATGGCCCCGGTCACGTCCATCACCGCCAACGTCGACGCACAGCTCTCCGACGCCCTCACGGCCACCCTCCCGGGAACCGTCGGGGACGCCCTGCTGCGACGTAGCGACCGGGCCGACTTCCAGGCCAACGGCATCCTGGCCCTCGCCAAGAAGGCCAAGTCGAACCCCCGGGAGCTGGCGACGCAGGTCGTCGGCAACATCGTCACCGGCGGTGTGATCAAGGACGTCGAGGTCTCCGGCCCCGGCTTCCTGAACATCACGGTCTCCGACCAGGCGATCACGGAGAACCTCGCGGCGCGCTACGCGGACACCGAACGCCTCGGCGTCCCCCGCAAGGACACCCCCGGCATCACCGTCGTCGACTACGCCCAGCCGAACGTGGCGAAGGAGATGCACGTCGGCCACCTGCGGTCGGCGGTCATCGGCGACGCCCTCCGCGGCATGCTCGACTTCACCGGCGAGAAGACGATCGGCCGGCACCACATCGGCGACTGGGGCACCCAGTTCGGCATGCTCATCCAGTACCTGTTCGAGAACCCCGGCGAGCTTGCCCCCGCGGCCGACGTCGACGGCGAGCAGGCGATGAGCAACCTGAACCGGGTGTACAAGTCGTCCCGCGCGGTCTTCGACTCGGACGAGGAGTTCAAGGAGCGGGCCCGCAAGCGGGTCGTCGCCCTGCAGTCCGGTGACAAGGAGACGCTCGAGCTGTGGCAGCAGTTCGTGGACGAGTCGAAGGTCTACTTCTACTCGGTCTTCGAGAAGCTGGACATGGAGATCCGCGACGAGGAGATCGTCGGCGAGTCCGCGTACAACGAGGGCATGCCCGAGACCGCCCGCCTCCTGGAGGAGATGGGTGTCGCGGTCCGCTCCGAGGGCGCGCTCGTGGTGTTCTTCGACGAGATCCGCGGCAAGGACGACCAGCCGGTCCCGCTGATCGTGCAGAAGGCCGACGGCGGCTTCGGCTACGCGGCCTCCGACCTCACCGCGATCCGCAACCGCGTCACCGACCTGCACGCGACGTCGCTGCTCTACGTCGTGGACGTACGTCAGTCGCTGCACTTCAAGATGGTCTTCGAGACGGCTCGCCGGGCAGGCTGGCTGAACGACGGCGTCACCGCGCACAACATGGGCTACGGCACGGTGCTGGGCGCGGACGGCAAGCCGTTCAAGACGCGTGAGGGCGAGACCGTACGGCTGGAGGACCTGCTCGACGAGGCGGTGCAGCGGGCCGCGGAGGTCGTCCGGGAGAAGGCGCAGGACCTCACCGAGGACGAGATCCAGGAGCGGGCCGCGCAGGTCGGCATCGGCGCGGTGAAGTACGCGGACCTGTCGACGTCGCCGAACCGGGACTACAAGTTCGACCTGGACCAGATGGTCTCGCTGAACGGCGACACGTCCGTCTACCTCCAGTACGCCTACGCCCGGATCCAGTCGATCCTGCGCAAGGCGGGCGAGGCCCGGCCGGCCGCGCACCCGGAGCTGGAACTGCACGCCGCGGAGCGGGCGCTCGGCCTGCACCTGGACGCGTTCGGCGACACGGTCTTCGAGGCGGCCGCGGAGTACGCCCCGCACAAGCTGGCCGCGTACCTGTACCAGCTGGCGTCGCTGTACACGTCGTTCTACGACAAGTGCCCGGTGCTGAAGGCGGAGTCGCCCGAGCAGGTGGAGAACCGTCTGCTCCTGTGCGACGTGACGGCCCGGACGCTGCACCAGGGCATGGCCCTGCTGGGCATCCGGACGCCCGAGCGGCTCTGAGCGTCCGAGGACACACGCGCGGCCCGTTCTCTCCCCCCAAGGAGAGGACGGGCCGCTGTCGTGGTGCGGAACGGCTGTGCGGCTAACGGCTGTTGGCGAAGTTCTTGAACGCGGCCCTGGTGCCCGAGCCGGCGATCCCGTCGATCGCGCCGGTGTAGCCGTAGTGCTGGAGCAGCCGCTGCAGCGCCTTGATGGTGCCCGATCCGACGATGCCGTCGATCGCGCCGGTGTAGCCCCAGTACTCCTTGAAGCAGCGCTGGAACGCCTTCCAGCTGTTGGTGCCGAGTTGCCCGTCGATCGCGCCGGTGTAGCCCCAGTACTGCTTCAGCCAGCCCTGGACCTTCTTGGCCTCGGCGGCGGTCAGGCCGAGGTTGTTCACCGCGAGGACGGAGACCTCGGAGCTCACGGCCGGCTGTGTGTCCGGTGCCGCGAAGCTGGTGCCCGCGGTGGCGAGGCTTCCGGCGGCAAGGCCGATGACGGCACTGACGCTGACGAGGGTCCTCGTCCAGACATTCGGTCGCATGCGTTTCCCTCTCGCTCTGTCTCGGGTGGCGGCCCCTGCCGCCGGGCTGGCGAAACGAGAGTGCGGGGCGGGCGGCGAGGCTTGCCACAGTTGCCGCGGAAGTGACGTCACCGCGGGACGTCCCACCCGCTGACCTGCGGAAACCTGACGCGGTGTGACGGCACGGCGGGACGCCCGAGGCGAGCGGTTGGCCGATTTCGTACCGGTACGCAAACCCGCTCCCGGTGCGGGCCGTGGATGCTGATGCAGAATGCGACGGGGCATGGGGGCCGCTGACCACGGACCGCGTGCCGGACCGTGAACGCGAGTGGGGGGAACATGTCGCGTTGGGCAGTGCTGCCCGCGGAACTCGATCCGCGGATACGGCAGTTGGTGGTGCGGTTGCGCCGGCTGAAGGACCACAGCGGGCTGAGCCTGCGGCAGCTGGCCGCGAGGACGGGGTACAGCCCGAAGTCATGGGAACGGTATCTGGGCGGCCGTTCGCTGCCGCCACCGCAGGCAGTCGAGGCGATGGCCCGGCTCGGGGGTGAGGATCCGACCCGGTGGCTCGCCCTGCGCGAGGTCGCGGCGGAGGCGTGGGGGAACAGGCGCGGGGAAGCGCCCGCGGCGGGCCCGCCCGCCCCGGACGCGGCGATGCCGGAAGCAACCACGACAGCGTCGGAGATCCTGACGACCTGGGCCGGGACCGCGGTCGAAGCCGACGCCGAAGCTCCGGCCGACGGCGCACGTTCTCCGACGCGTTCGCTGCGGGTCGCCCTGCTCGCGGGCGCCGTGGCACTGGTGCTGGCCGTCTCGTCGACGGTCCTCATCGCCGTACGGCTCCTCGGCGGCGCGGGAGAGACAGCAGCTCCGTTCGCCGTGTCCGCCGCGTCGGCACCGGCATCGCCCTCGCAGCCGGCGCCCGCCTACGCCTGCCGTGTCGAGCGGGTCGACGGCCGCTGGTACGCGGGCATCAGCCCCACCGGGGGCGCCGTCCTGGCGAACGGCCACGCGGGGCCGGACGTGGCCGAGGCGCAGTGTCTGCTGCGCCGGGCGGGCATCTCGCCGGGCGCCATCGACGGGATCTTCGGTCCGCTGACGGAGGCAGCGGTCAGACGCGCACAGCAGCGGGCGGGGCTTGCAGTGGACGGCATCATCGGCCCGCACACCTGGAAGGCCCTCCGGCGATGACGACACCGTCCCCGGAACGGGCACGACTGGCCTGCGCACTGCGGGAGTTGAAGGTGCGCACCGGCCTGAGCCTGGTCGGCCTCGCGGCGAAGACGGCGTTCAGCAAGTCCTCCTGGGACCGCTACCTCAACGGCCGCACCCTGCCCCCGCGCGACGCGGTACAGGAGCTGTGCCGTCTCGCGGGCGAGCCGGAGGGGCGCTGTCTGGCCCTGTGGGAGATCGCGGAGTCGGAGAGCAGCGGGCGGGCGCGGGAGGGCCCCCGGCCTCCGTCTCCGCCCTCGGCGCCGTCCGCTGAGGCCCCCCTGCCTCCCCCTGCAACTCCCCCTCCGCCTACCCCTCCATCTCCGTCTCTTCAGCAGGGCACGGGTGCCGGAACTCCCGCCGACGGCCGTGCCGCCCACCGCGGTGCGACAGCCCTGGCGGTGCTCGCGTCGATCTGTGCCGTGCTCCTCGGGGGCGTCGCGGCGGTGGTCCTGCTGTTGCCGCACCCGGAGGGGGAGCCGGGGTCGGCCCTGGCCCCGCCGCCGTCCGCGGCCGGGCCCCGCTGCCAGGGGGCGGCGTGCGAGGGCAGGAGCCCGATGCACATGAAGTGCGCCGCGGCTCCGGTCACCCTCGCCAGGCACCGCACCGCCACCGGCGCCTGGCTGGAACTGCGCTACAGCGAGGAATGCGGGACGAGTTGGGCCCGGATGTGGGGGACGCACGTGGGTGACCGGCTGGAAATGTCGGCGACCGACCGCGGCTGCGCCGACGTCGGTGACGGTGACGTCCGCAGCGCCGAGGCCGAGAGCGGCATCGACACGGACGCGTACGTACACACCCCGATGACCGCGGCTCGGCCCGGAACCGCAGTCCGTGCCTGTTTCTGGCCGGCAGCGGGCGGCGGGAAGGAGTGTTTCGACAGCCGAGTGGCCGGATGAGTTGTCAGTGCCGACCTCTACAGTCACCGGCATGGCGACTCTTCCGAACCCGCTGCCGAAGCTCGCGACCGACCCGACGGGCGCCTCGCTCGGTCTCCAACTCCCGCCCGGGAGGCTTCTCGACGCGACCCACGAGGGCGAATCGCACGAGCCGCTGCTGTGGCTCGCCGACCAGCAGGCGGTGCCGGGATCCTGGGCCGCGCTGGCCCCGGCCCGGCGGATCGCCGGCCTGCTGCCGGTCGTCCTGGACGCGGGCGGCCGCCATGGCGGCCCGCAGATGTGGGAGCTGACGCCCGACGCGATGTCGTACCCGGGAGATCACGACGCCGATGAGGTGCTCGCGGACCTCTGGGACGAGTACGCGGCCGGGGAGACGGAGGAGGAGTGGCCCGGCCTGGCCGACGCGCCCGCCGCCTCCGGCACCGTCCCCGCCGACGACCCCGACGCGGTGGCCACCGACATCGCGGACTCCCTGCTGGACAGCGGCGGCCTGCTGGAGGGCCCCCGCCTCGCCCTCGTTCCGGCCCGTCGCAGCGCGGACGTTCCGGCGGCGATCGGCTGGACGGGCCCGGTGAACCACGAGGGCGACACCGCCCGCCTCTGCGCGGTGCTCCGTTCCTGGGAGGACCGCTTCGGCATACGGGTCGTGGCGCTCGGCTTCGACCACCTTCTCGTCTCCGTCGCGTTGCCGCCGACCACCCCGGCGGAGGCGGAGGCCGTGGCCGCCGAGCACTTCGCGTTCTGCCCTGACAACATCCTGCAGAGCGGTGACAGCACCGTGCGCGCGTACGCCGAGAAGCGGCTCCTCAACCAGCCGGCCTGGCACTTCTGGTGGGACTGACGGCCCCGCCATCCCCGGTCACTGCGGCAACACCCGCATCCCGTCCGGCACCTCGATGCCGAACTCCTCGGCCAGCAACCGCCGCGCCTGCTCCTCCTGCGTCACCTCCTGCTCGACGACCGCCCCGTCCGCCCGCGTCCGCGTGAGCAGCGTGCCGTTGAGCAGGAGGTGACGCTCGGCGGTGACGCTCTGGACGTAGACGCGCTGGGTGAACGGCGAGCGCGGATTGGTGCCGATGTGCCAGTTGATGACCTCGAAGTCGGGCTTCTCGAACGGCTCCAGAGTGAACGCGTACTGATCCGCCCAGTCGCCCTTCGCACGGTCGTGGGCCTGGAGCACCCACAGCTCCAGCGGCCCGTGGTGGGGCGCGTGGACGAGCCGGTGCCGGCGTTCCGCGTCCCGGAACTCGACACCGGCCGTCAGCGGCACCGGCTCCAGCAGCGCGCCGATGGCGCCGAAGCCGACGTCCGCGAGATACGGCTGCGGGTCGCCGGGCTCCTCGACGAGCAGCGCCATGTGGGTGCGCGGGCGGCTCTCGACGCGGTCCGCTCCCACGACGACGCGCGCGGCCAGCCGGGTCACGCCGAAGCCCAGCGCCTCCAGCGCGCACGCGAGCAGCGTGTTGTGCTCGTAGCAGTACCCGCCGCGCCGGCTGTGGACCAGCTTGGCCATCAGATCGGCCGGGTCGAGGGAGGGCGCCGTACGCCGCAGGGCGTCCAGGTTCTCGAAGGGGATGCCCCTCATGTGCGCCAGGTGCACACCCCGAAGCGTCGCCACGCCGGCCCGCCGTTCGCCCTCCCAACCGATCCGCCGGAGGTACGCGTCGAGGTCGAACCCCGCCGCCTGAACCGTCTGCGCTGTGTCGGCCATGCCCTAAGCCTGACGCAAACCCTCCCCGAGCCGCCTCAGGCCCTCCCCGATCTCCTCGGGCGTCTGCGTCACGAAGCACAGCCGCAGGGTCGACCGGTCGGGCTCACCGGCGAAGAAGGGCTCGCCGGGGACGTACGCCACGTCCTGCCGGACCACCTTCGGCAGCAGAGCCGTCGTGTCGTACGACTCCGGCAGGCGGGCCCACAGGAACATGCCGCCCTCGGGACGGACCCAGGTCGATCCCTCCGGGAGGGCCCCGGGCAGGCCGGCGACCATGGCGTCACGGCGTTCGCGGTAGACGTCCCTGACGCCGGCGACATGTCCGTCGAGGCCGGTCAGGTAGCGGGCGGCGGCGAGCTGGTTCAGGGTCGGCGTGTGCAGGTCGGCCGCCTGCTTGGCGACCACGCAGGCCCGCCGCAGGGCGGCCGGCGCGCGCAGCCAGCCCAGTCGCAGACCCGGCGCCATCACCTTGGAGAAGGAGCCGAGCAGCACCGTGCGGTCCTGGGCCCCCGGATAGGAGGCGATCCAGGGCACGCGCTCGCCCTCGTAGCGGAGTTCGCCGTACGGGTCGTCCTCGACGATCCACACCCCGCCCCGGGCGGCGACCTCGGCGACGGCCGCCCTGCGCTCGGCGGGCAGGGTCCTGCCGGTCGGGTTCTGGAAGGTGGGCACGGTGTAGAAGAGCTTCGGCCGCTCCCGCGCGACAAGCTCCTCCAGCGCCTGGGCGTCCACCCCGTCCGCGTCCCCCGGCACGGCCACGACCCGCGCTCCCGCGAGGGCGAAGGCCTGAAGGGCCGCCAGATAACAGGGGTCTTCGACGAGAACCGTGTCACCGGGATCCAGCAGCGCCGTCGCCAGGAGCGACAGACCCTGCTGGGAGCCGGTGGTGATGAGGAGGTCGTCGGCGTCGGTCGCGAGGCCCCCCGCCGACATGCGCGCGGCGAGCCCGGTGCGCAGGCTCGGTTCGCCCTCCGTCGTGGAGTACTGCAACGCCCGCTCCGGCGTCTCGGCGAGCACATCACGGAAGGCGGCCGCGATGCCCTCCCGGTCGAACAGCTCCGGTGCCGGCAGCCCGCCCGCGAAGTTGATGACCTCGGGCCGGGCGGTGACGGCGAGAATGTCCCGCACGGGCGAGCCACCGACCGCCCCGGCCCGCGCCGCGAGCGGCGGCACGGCGGCCGGGGCGTGGTGGGGCACGGGAGGCGCTGGCTCGGTGACGGTCATGACAGGCTCCTTCGGCTCGACGACGAGCGTGACGGCTCGTGCCGCAGCGTAGAGAACTACGTGTCGCCTACAGGCAGCTTTTCGGTATACGGACTCCGCAGCCGCGCGGCAGGGCGTTTCACCGCTCCGGACGTCCCACACCGAGCCGTTGGGACATGACGTCCCCGCAGGTCAACCTGCATCCCGCCGCTCGGGCGTCCCGAATTGACGACGGACGCTGGCGGCCGGGAGGGATGATCACGCAGGCTGGGGTCCGACCCCAACCCCACCCACGGAGAGGGCCCACCGCATGTCCGCGTCCGCACCCCCCGCCCGCCGCCCGCAGGCCCGGCTCCTCGCCGCCACGCTGGTGACGATCGCCGCGCTCACGCTGACCGCGTGCGAGGACGGCGAGGGACTGCGCGACGAGGGCCCGGCCGCCCTCCACGACCCGGGGACGGCGAAAGGCCGCCCGGACAACGTCCGGGCGGCCTCCAGGCCTTGAGGCCCACATCACCGGCTCACGGCATCACGCGTGCGCCGGGACCTCCTTGGGGCTCGGGCCGAACTTGTTCGCGCCCGGCTGGGTGTCCGAGCACAGGAAGACCAGCATGACGATGAAGCCGACGAGCGGGACGATCCCGATGAGGATCCACCAGCCCGAGCGATCGGTGTCGTGCAGTCGGCGCACCGTGACGGCCAGGGTGGGCAGCAGGAGCGCGACCACGAAGATGCCCACGAGGGCCGGGAAGTCGATCGCGTAGCCGACGGCCATCAGCACGATCTCGAAGATCAGGTAGAACAGCGTGAACATCCAGTATTCCTTGCGGCGCGCACGACCGCTGAACACCGCGTACTTCTTGAGCACCTCGACGAACCAGCTCACTGCATCCCCCCAGGGATCGACGCATGACAGACCCTCCGGAACGGATCAGGCCAGGCGCAGAAGCTACGAACACTGACGGGGCCTCGTCAATTCGGTTGTCTGCGCAGCTCATTGCACCGAACCCCGACCACCCGCCTGCCCCCGCCCGCTTTGCGACCGCCCGAATTCAGGACAGATCCTTCGAAGATCACCGAGTAATCCCGCGCGGATCCGGCGCCGCAACCGGAACTACCCCTGGCCGAGTTCTGGCCGTGGCCGAAACGAATGCGTTCTGATGCCGGACCGATCCGGAACCGTTGCCGGGCCGTCGGCCGTTTCGTCAGCGAAGTCCCCGTGCCGCCTCGACGGCCCAGTAGGTCAGAATGTTGCGCGCGCCCGCCCTCTTGATGCCGGTCAGCGTCTCGAGGATGGCCCGGTCCCGGTCGATCCAGCCCTTCTCGGCGGCGGCCTCGATCATCGAGTACTCGCCGGAGATCTGATAGGCGGCGACCGGTACGTCCACCGCGTCGGCGACCCGCGCCAGGATGTCGAGGTAGGGTCCGGCCGGCTTGACCATCACCATGTCGGCACCCTCCTCCAGGTCGAGGGCGAGCTCCCGCAGCGACTCCCGCGCGTTCGCCGGGTCCTGTTGATACGTCTTCCGGTCACCCTGCAGCGACGAGGCGACGGCCTCCCGGAAGGGCCCGTAGAAGGCGGAGGCGTACTTGGCGGTGTAGGCGAGGACGGCGACGTCCTCCCGCCCGATCTGGTCGAGCGCGTCCCGGACGACGCCGATCTGCCCGTCCATCATTCCGCTGGGTCCGACCACGTGGGCTCCGGCGTCGGCCTGCACTTGCGCCATCTCGGCGTACCGCTCCAGGGTCGCGTCGTTGTCGACACGCCCGTCCGCGTCCAGTACCCCGCAGTGCCCGTGATCGGTGGTCTCGTCGAGACACAGATCGGACATGACGAGAAGCTCGTCCCCCACTTCAGCCCGCACATCGCGGATGGCGACCTGGAGAATCCCGTCAGGATCGGTTCCAGGGGTCCCGAGGGCGTCCTTCTTCTCCTCCTCGGGGACCCCGAAGAGCATGATCCCGGAGATGCCGGCCTCCACCGCTTCGGCAGCGGCCTTCTTCAGGCTGTCCCGCGTGTGCTGGACGACCCCCGGCATGGCCGCGATCGGCACCGGCTCGCTGACGCCCTCGCGTACGAAGGCCGGGAGGATGAAGTCGGCGGGGTGCAGCCTGGTCTCGGCGACCATCCGCCGCATGGCGGGGGTGGTCCGCAGACGCCGCGGCCGCGTACCGGGGAAGGATCCGTACGTCGTCATGCCACCTACGCTACGCCCGCGTCGCGGGTGCCTTTGCCGACGAGGCGTCGGACGGAACACGGCCCCTGCGGCCCGCATGCGGCCCCCCACTCACCGGGTCCATCCTGAAGGAGAGACCTCCCGGGCCCCGCTGGCCCCCACACACATGGACCCCGACGGCCCCGCCCCACCCGCCTCGCCGCCGCCGTCCCTCCGTACGCACGCACACACACCACGGAGGACGCGATGACCGCCACCCACCACAACACCCCCGACCTCTTTGCCCTCTCCGAGATCCACGGCCCGGTCCTGCGCCCCGGCGACGACGGCTACGCCGACGAGGTCACCGGCTTCAACCTGGCCGCGCTGCACACGCCCGACGTGGTGGTGGGCGCGACGGGCGTCGACGACATCGTGATGGCGCTGCGCTGGGCGTCGGCCACCGGCACTCCGGTCGCCGTGCAGGCGACGGGCCACGGCGCGAACTTCCCGATCGACCACGGCCTGCTGATCAGCACGGCCCGCATGACAGACGTACGCATCGACACGGACCAACGCCTCGCCACCATCGCGGCCGGAGCGAAGTGGCGGCACGTCATGGACGCGACCGCGCCGCACGGCCTGGCCGCCCTCTCCGGCACGTCCACGGACGCGGGCGCGGTCGGCTACACCCTGGGCGGCGGCCTGCCGGTCCTCGGCCGGGCCTACGGCTACGCGGCCGACCTGGTCCGCTCATTCCAGGTGGCCACACCCGACGGCACCCTGTACGAGTCCGACCCCGACCACGAGCCGGAACTGTTCTGGGCACTGCGCGGCGGCAAGGGCAATGTGGGCGTGGTGACCTCGATGGTCTGCGAATTGCTGCCCTTGTCCACGATCCTCGGCGGCGGGATCTACTCCTCGGGCGAGCACACGGAGGCACTACTGCACGCCTGGACCGACTGGACAAAGACCGTCCCGGACGAGATGTGCAGCACCTTCTCCCTCCTCCGGCTCCCGCCCATCCCGGAGATCCCCGAACCCCTGCGCGGCGGCTTCTGGGCCCGCGTCGCGATCGCCTGGCCCGGCGACCCGGCCGAGGGGGAGCGCCTGCTGGCCCCGATCCGCGCGGCGGCCCCGGTGGCGGTGGACATGGTGGAGGAGATGCCGTACGCAGCCCTGGACCGCATCCACATGGAACCGCAGGACCCCCTGCCGGCCCGCGAGGCATGCGCCCTGCTACGCGACCTGCCCGCGGACGCGATCGACACATTCCTCTCCCAGGTGGGCCCCGACGTCCCCGACTGCCCCCTACTCGTGGTCGAAATCCGTCACATGGGCGGCGCCCTCGCCCGCCCCGCCCGCCTGGAGGACGCGATCTGCTCCCGGGACGCGGACTACCTCCTGGAATCGGTGGGCGTCCTGGCAGCCCCACCGGCAGCCGAGGCCATAGAGATGGCCACAAGGTCCCTGTACACAGCGATGACCCCCTACGGCACGGGCCACACAATGATCAACATCCACGGCACCCCGGGAGACACCACCGACCGGGCCCGAGCCTGGACCCCCGAGACCTACACCCGCCTGGGCCAGGACAAGTCCACCTACGACCCATCCAACCTGCTCCGCTTCGGCCACACGGTGCCGATGTAGCCCGTCCGGGCACTTCAGCCCGTCCCGTCCTTGAAGGGGCGCTGCCCCTTCAAGGACGGGACGGGTAGGGGCGGCGGGGGCGAAAAACACCCCGCCCACACCTACGTCGTGGACCGCCGCCGCCGAGCCCCCGGCCGCCGCTCACTCGGCCGAGTAACAGGATCCCCCGCCTCAACCGCCGCGGCCCGCCGCCGCAACCCGAACTCGGCCAACGCCTCGGCCAACTTGTGCACGGACGGCTCCGGAGCCATCACATCCACCCGAAGCCCATGCTCCTCGGCAGTCTTCGCGGTGGCCGGCCCGATACAGGCGATCACCGTCACGTTGTGCGGCTTACCGGCAATCCCCACCAGGTTCCGCACGGTGGAAGACGACGTGAAGAGAACGGCATCAAAGCCACCCCCCTTGATCGCCTCCCGGGTCTCGGCCGGCGGCGGCGAAGCCCGCACGGTCCGATAGGCCGTGACGTCATCGACCTCCCAGCCCAGCTCGATGAGCCCGGCGACCAAGGTCTCCGTAGCGATATCGGCCCGAGGCAGGAACACCCGGTCAATAGGGTCGAAGACCGGGTCATACGGCGGCCAGTCCTCCAGCAGCCCCGCAGCCGACTGCTCCCCACTCGGCACAAGATCCGGCTTCACACCGAACGCGATCAGCGCCTTCGCGGTCTGCTCCCCCACCGCGGCGACCTTGATCCCGGCAAACGCCCGGGCATCGAGCCCGTACTCCTCGAACTTCTCCCGCACGGCCTTGACCGCGTTCACCGAGGTGAAGGCGATCCACTCGTACCGCCCGGTGACGAGCCCCTTGACCGCCCGCTCCATCTGCTGAGGCGTCCGCGGCGGCTCGACGGCGATCGTCGGCACCTCGTGCGGCACGGCCCCGTACGACCGCAGCTGGTCGGAGAGCGAAGCCGCCTGCTCCTTCGTACGCGGCACGAGCACCCGCCACCCGAAGAGCGGCTTGGACTCGAACCACGACAGCTGGTCGCGCTGGGCGGCGGCGGAACGCTCACCGACCACGGCTATCACCGGCCGCCCGCCTTCGGGCGAGGGCAGCACCTTGGCCTGCTTGAGCGTCTGGGCGATGGTCCCGAGGGTCGCGGTCCAGGTCCGCTGCCGGGTGGTCGTACCGGCGACGGTCACCGTCATCGGCGTATCGGGCTTGCGCCCCGCCGACACCAGCTCACCGGCGGCCGCGCCCACGGAATCCAGCGTCGTCGAGACGACGACCGTCCCGTCCGACGCCCCGACCTCCGTCCAGCAGCGGTCCGAAGCCGTCCGCGCGTCCACGAACCGCACGTCCGCGCCCTGCGCGTCCCGCAGCGGCACGCCGGCATACGCGGGCACGCCCACGGCAGCGGCGACACCCGGCACGACCTCGAACGGCACGCCCGCCGCGGCACACGCCAGCATCTCCTCGGCGGCGTACGTGTCGAGCCCGGGATCACCGGACACCGCACGCACGACCCGCCTGCCGCCCCGTGCGGCCTCCATGACAAGATGTGCGGCATCCCGCACTGCGGGTAGCCCAGCGGTTGTTGACGCGCCGTCAACAACCGCCAGCTGAGGCGCGCCTGTGCCCACAGCGGCGTCCGTATCGGGACCCGTGTCCGTGTGCACTTCGGCGACGCCTTGCCTGGCGTGCTGACGTACGACGTCGAGCACCTCGTGCTCGGCGACCAGTACGTCCGCGTTCGCCAGCGCTTCGACGGCGCGCAGAGTCAGCAGCCCCGGATCCCCGGGTCCGGCACCGAGGAAGGTGACGTGCCCGTGTTCAAGGCCGGCGGGAAGGGTGGTGGGGCTCACTGTGCTCGCTCCCCCATCAGACCGGCCGCGCCCTGGGCAAGCATCTCGGAGGCGAGTTCGCGACCGAGCGCAAGCGCTTGGTCGTGCGTCTCGGGCACGGGACCGGTGGTGGACAGCTGCACCATACGAGTGCCGTCGGTCGTGCCGACGACGCCCCGCAGGCGCATTTCCTTGACAATCTGCCCGTCGGCCAGAAGGTCGGCCAGCGCACCCACAGGTGCACTGCAACCGGCCTCCAGGGCGGCGAGCAGTGAGCGCTCGGCGGTCACTGCGACCCGTGTGAACGGGTCGTCGAGTTCCCCGAGCGCGGCGATCAGGTCCGCGTTGTCCGCGGTGCACTCGATCGCCAGTGCCCCCTGGCCGGGGGCGGGCAAAACAGTGTCGACCGACAGGAAGTCGGTCACTTCGTCGATGCGGCCGATACGGCTCAGGCCGGCCGCGGCCAGCACCACCGCATCCAGCTCACCATCGCGCACGTACCCGATCCGCGTATCCACGTTCCCGCGGATCGCGACCGTCTCGATGTCCAGCCCGTGGCTGCGCGCATACGCGTTGAGCTGCGCCATCCGGCGCGGCGAACCCGTACCGATGCGCGCCCCGCGCGGCAGGTCGGTGAGCTTCAGTGCGTCCTGCGCGACGATCACATCGCGCGGGTCCTCCCGCTCGGGAACGGCCGCGAGGACCAGTTCCTCGGGCTGCGTGGTCGGCAGGTCCTTCAAGGAGTGGACCGCGAAGTCGACCTCGCCCTTGAGGAGCGCGTCGCGCAGGGCGGTGACGAAGACGCCGGTGCCGCCGATCTGCGCGAGCGCCTCGCGCGAGACATCGCCGTACGTGGTGATCTCGACCAGCTCGACGGGCCGTCCGGTCACCTGGCTGACGGCGTCCGCGACCTGCCCGGACTGGGCCATGGCGAGCCTGCTGCGCCTGGTGCCGAGCCGTAGTGCCTGCTGAGTCATCGTGGGCCTCGGTCTTTCTCGGTGCTGTCCTCGGCGCGCGAGACGGAGGCCACCGTCTCCTGGTCGAGGTCGAACAGGGTCCTCAGGGCATCCGCGTACCCCGCGCCGCCCGGCTCCGCCGCGAGCTGCTTGACCCGCACGGTCGGCGCGTGCAGCAGCTTGTCGACCACGCGCTTGACGGTCTGCGTGATCTCGCCGCGGTGCTTGTCGTCGAGCCCGGGCAGCCGCCCCTCCAGCCGGGCGATCTCGCTCGCCACGACATCGGCGGCCATCGTGCGCAGCGCGACGACGGTGGGCGTGATGTGCGCGGCCCGCTGAGCCGCCCCGAAGGCCGCGACCTCGTCGGAGACGATACGGCGGACCTGGTCGACGTCGGCCGCCATCGGAGCGTCGGCGGAGGCTTCCGCCAGCGACTCGATGTCGACCAGCCGCACCCCGGTCAGCCGGTGCACGGCGGCGTCGATGTCGCGGGGCATGGCGAGGTCGAGCAGGGCGAGCACCGGAGCGGGGCGGGACGCCTCGACGACCGGCTCGGGCTTGCGGCGCTCGGGGATCCGGCCGACGGTGGCCACGGTCGCGGCGAGCGCGGTGATCAGCTCGGCGTCGGCCTCGGGGCTGCGCCGGGCGGCCTCACGACGGTCGACGGCGCTGCCCGCGGCCCAGGCCGCGTGCTGCTCCAGGGTGGCCGCGTCCATACCGGCGACGGCGGCCTCCCCCATGACAGAGAAACCTCCCTGCACGGAGCCGAGATCCAGCGGGCAGTCCTCGTCGGTGCCGACGCTGGTGGGCGGCAGCGGAGTCTGCCGTACGTCGGCGGCGTCGGCGCCGCTCCTGGCGGCCGGCGCCTTGGCAGCCGTACGACCGCTGTCGCCGGCTTCCTCGAAGGCGACCGGCTGACCGGTACGGCCCTCCACGCCTGCGGCGATCTCCTCGGCCGTGAGGACGAGTCCGGTCGCTCCGGTGCAGGAGACGACGACATCTGCACGTGTCAGCTCGACCGGCACCGACTCCATCGGTACCGCGCGGGCCGGCACGTCCGTACCGTCGGTCTCACCAAGGCCCTGGGCGTATTGCTCTCCGAGCAGGGCTGCGAGGCGCTCGGCGCGGTCGTAGGTGCGGTTGGCGACGACGATCTCGGCGACACCGGCACGCGCGAGCGTGGCGGCGGCCAGCGAGGACATCGAGCCGGCCCCGATGACCAGGGCTTTCCTGCCGCGGGCCCACGCCGCGACGTCCATGCCGCCCGCGAGCTGCTCCAGGCCGAAGGTGACCAGGGACTGGCCGGCGCGGTCGATGCCGGTCTCGGAGTGGGCGCGCTTGCCGACCCGCAGGGCCTGCTGGAACAGGTCGTTCAGCAGCCGTCCGGCGCTGTGCAGCTCCTGCGCCTTGGCGAGGGAGTCCTTGATCTGCCCGAGGATCTGCCCCTCCCCGACGACCATGGAGTCGAGGCCGCAGGCCACCGAGAACAGATGGTGGACGGCCCGGTCCTCGTAGTGGACGTACAAGTAGGGCGTGAGCTCTTCCAGCCCCACCCCGCTGTGCTGGGCGAGCAGCGTGGACAACTCGGCGACACCGGCGTGGAACTTGTCCACGTCGGCGTACAGCTCGATGCGGTTGCAGGTGGCCAGCACGGCGGCCTCGGTGGCCGGTTCGGCGGCGACGGTGTCCTGCAGCAGCTTGATCTGGGCGTCCGCGCTCAGCGCAGCGCGCTCCAGGACGCTGACCGGGGCGCTGCGGTGGCTCAGCCCTACGACGAGGAGACTCATGCCGGCATCACGGCGGGTACTTCCCCGTCCGGCCCCTGGTCGGTGGATCGGTCGGACTCGCGGGTGACGGCGGCCGGTCCGGCGCCGTCGGCGTGGGCGTGGGCTTCCTCGCCTGCCTTGCGCTGCTCGTGGAAGGCGAGGATCTGCAGCTCGATGGAAAGGTCGACCTTGCGCACGTCGACGCCGTCCGGGACGGTCAGCACGGTCGGCGCGAAGTTCAGGATGGAGGTGACCCCGGCGGCCACGAGCCGGTCGCAGACCGGCTGGGCGGCACCGGCGGGGGTGGCGATGACACCGATCGACACGCCGTTGTCCTGGATGATCTTTTCCAGGTCGTCGGAGTGCTGCACGGGGATCCCGGCGACGGGCTTGCCGGCCATGGCCGGGTCGGCGTCGATGAGCGCGGCGACCCGGAAGCCACGGGAGGCGAAGCCGCCGTAGTTGGCGAGCGCGGCGCCGAGGTTACCGATACCGACGATCACAACCGGCCAGTCCTGGGTCAGGCCCAGTTCGCGGGAGATCTGGTAGACGAGATACTCGACGTCGTAGCCGACACCGCGCGTTCCGTACGACCCGAGGTACGAGAAGTCCTTGCGCAGCTTGGCGGAGTTGACCCCCGCCGCGGCCGCGAGCTCCTCGGAGGAGACCGTGGGTACCGAGCGCTCCGACAGTGCGGTCAGGGCGCGGAGGTACAGCGGAAGCCTGGCGACGGTGGCCTCGGGAATCCCTCGGCTGCGGGTCGCCGGTCGGTGAGTTCGGCCAGTTGCCACGGTGCTCCTGCGGGTAGAGCGTGGGGGCAGGCGGTCACACGTACCTAGACCGCCCCGTCGAATGCAGGCTATGTCTTTGTGAACGCGTGCACAAAGATGGTGTCCGATTTGCCCGCCCAACGTGACCGGGCTCACGCACGCCCGGCGCACTGGTGTGGAACCGGCGCATACGCACCACCGTTCCTCAACTCTTGAGGGCAAAACCGCACACTCTCCTCAACGATCCCCGCCCCCGAGACCAAGTCGCCGTCGATCCTAAGCCGTTTTCGGAGTAGTTGGACTACCCGGTCAGTGCTTTGCGGAGGCGATCCTCGTTCACGCGCCAGAACGTGTGCTGGGCGCCGTCGACGAGGACGACGGGGATCTGTTCCCAGTACTGGCCGTGGAGTTGGGGGTCCTGGTTGATGTCCTTCAGCTCCCACGGAACCCCCAGCTCGGCACACACCTTCCGGACGACGATCTGTGCCTCATCACACAGATGACAATCGGGCTTGCCGATGAGGGTGACGAGCCGGTCCTGGGGGGATTTGGCTGCGGCGCGACGAAAGAGGGGGCTCATGTCAGCCATTCTCGCGCGCCGGCGCGCGAATGCGGGGCGGACGCCGAACGGGTGCTGATGCGACGCATCACCACGCTGTTTAACTACGCGGTCGCGGAGAGTTCACAACCTCCAAACCTCTCGACTCCGGAAGCACCGAACAAACTGGCTATGCTCACGGTCATGGCCGCTCTTGGATGGCTCACTCCCCGTAGGCGTTCCGCCACGGCGCGGAGCGTGTTGGCTGGCGAGGCTTCGGCGGAGGCAGCGCGCAAGTCGTCGCAGGAAGCGACGGAGGTCTCCGCCGTCGAGCCGGAGTTCCCGGTGCTCGGCGACGAGCAAGCCGCCGCCTTCTTCGACCTGGACAACACCGTGATGCAAGGTGCTGCCCTCTTCCACTTCGGCCGGGGCCTGTACAAGCGGAAGTTCTTCGAGACACGCGACCTCGCCAAGTTCGCCTGGCAGCAGGCGTGGTTCCGGCTGGCGGGGGTCGAGGACCCGGAGCACATGCAGGACGCCCGCGACTCGGCCCTGTCGATCGTGAAGGGCCACCGCGTCGCCGAGCTGACCTCGATCGGCGAGGAGATCTACGACGAGTACATGGCCGAGCGCATCTGGCCGGGTACGCGCGCCCTTGCCCAGGCGCACCTGGACGCGGGCCAGAAGGTGTGGCTGGTCACGGCCGCCCCGGTCGAGATCGCCCAGGTGATCTCCCGCCGCCTCGGCCTGACGGGCGCCCTCGGCACGGTGGCCGAATCAGTGGACGGCGTCTACACCGGCAAGCTGGTCGGCGAACCGCTGCACGGCCCGGCGAAGGCGGAGGCCGTCCGCGCCCTGGCTTCCGCGGAGGGCCTGGACCTCTCCCGCTGCGCGGCCTACAGCGACTCCCACAACGACATCCCGATGCTCTCCCTCGTCGGCCACCCCTACGCCATCAACCCCGACACCAAGCTCCGCAAACACGCCCGAAAGCTGGACTGGCGCCTACGCGACTACCGCACCGGCCGAAAGGCCGCGAAGGTCGGCATCCCGGCGGCGGCGGGCGTGGGCGCGGTCGCCGGGGGCACGGCAGCGGCAATCGCATTGCACAGACGGCGGCGATAGCGCTCTTCGGCTACGGGCCGATGCCTTCGGCGGCCCGTGCCGCCAGATGGGGGTTCGCGTAGCGCCAACGGTTTCGTCGCGGGTCGGGGACGTACCGAAGGGCGCGCCGCCACGGCCACTCCGCAGGTCACGTTCCAGTGCCGGTCCAGGCACTTCGGCCCGTCCGGCATCCGAGGACGAGGGCTGCGCGCCATCCCCAACCCCCAGCCACCCGCAGGGGGCGGTGCACGAGCGCAGACGGTCCCCCCTCGGCGCCGGTCCAGGCACTTCGGCCCGTCCGGCATCTGGGGACGAGGGCTGCGCGCCATCCCCAACCCCCAGCCACCCGCAGGGGGCGGTGCACGAGCGCGGACGGTCCCCCCTCGGCGCCGGTCCAGGCACTTCGGCCCGTCCGGCATCTGAGGACGAGGGCTGTGCCATCCCCAACCCCCACCCACCCGCAGGGGGCGGTGCACGAGCGCGGACGGCACTTCTCGGCGCCGGCCCGGGTTTTCAGCCCGTCCGGCGTTTGAGGACGAGGCCGTTCAGGCCGAAGCGGGGGTCTGGGGGCGGCAGTCCCCAGGGGACCGGGGTCGAAGGGGCAGCGCCCCTTCAAGGACGGGAAGGGTAGGGGCGGCGGGGGCGAGGAACGCCCGGGAGCAGCAAGTTGACCACGCCCGGGCGGCCGGCCAATCCGCACCTCCTACCCCCACAACCCCCTGTCCAGTCCCCTTGGCTGCACACGGCCACAACACGCCCTGGAGTAAGCCGGAACACGGACGACTTCGATCAACAACCGGTCACGCTCCGGCACTTGATAGGACGTCAATCGGTTACAGAAGAGACGCAATCGATGATTTGAGCAACTGGGCGTAGCAGTGCCTGCACGAAGCGTTATTCTCCTCAGACGCAATCCGGTACCCCTCCGTCGCTACGACGGGTGAACGGTCCCGCACTGCACGTGATGGAAGCTCTGCCTCTGGGAGTCCCGTGTACCCACACGTCGGGGTTGACGCCTCGGGCCTGGCTACGCTGCGCGCAACGGTCCACAACCTGTTGCGCGGCTTCGTCCCCACCGCGTACGCCGTCCCCGCCCTCGCCGTAACCACCGCGCCCGTAGGCCCGTGCTACGCGCTCGCCGACGGCAGCGCCGCCGTCGGCAGACGCGGACGCTCGACCGGCGCAACAACCACCCGCCGGCCGGCCGCCGACAGCGACAGCGCTCGAATGATGGATCTCGTGGAACGCGCGCAGGCCGGCGAGGCCGACGCGTTCGGCCGGCTCTACGACCAGTACAGCGACACCGTCTACCGCTACATCTATTACCGGGTGGGAGGTAAGGCCACCGCCGAGGACCTCACGAGCGAGACCTTTCTGCGCGCACTCCGCCGGATCGGCACCTTCACCTGGCAGGGCCGGGACTTCGGCGCCTGGCTCGTCACCATCGCCCGCAACCTCGTCGCCGACCACTTCAAGTCCAGCCGCTTCCGGCTGGAGGTGACCACCGGCGAGATGCTCGACGCCAACGAGGTCGAGCGCTCCCCGGAGGACTCCGTCCTCGAGTCCCTCTCCAACGCCGCCCTCCTCGAGGCCGTACGACGCCTCAACCCGCAGCAGCAGGAGTGCGTCACCCTCCGATTCCTCCAGGGCCTCTCCGTCGCCGAGACCGCCCGTGTCATGGGCAAGAACGAGGGCGCCATCAAGACCCTCCAGTACCGCGCCGTGCGCACCCTCGCCCGGCTGCTCCCGGAAGACGCCCGCTGAGCGGCCCCTACCGAACCAGCACACTCCGCTACTTCAACTCACCCTCGGTGAAAGTCCGTTGACTTCGCGACCCGTTCATCCTCCGTCCGTAACCCAAGTGCCAAGCCACTCGTTGTGCGGGATGCAGGCTCCCTGTGGTCACTCTCTGGCCGACTCTGATCACTCGATCGCGTGGATTCGGTCAGGGCGTGCAACCCTCAGGACCCCCTGGGGAGTCGACCGTGATGACGAGAGGAGGTGCCGCCAGTGATCGCGAACGTATCGGCGCACCGGCGGGCGAACGCCTTCGCCCAGGCCCTGGAGGAGCTGACCGACCGGGTCTCGGCGGCCGAGCAGGCCGAGCAGTGCGATGTATCGGCACCGGCACCGGCTGCTGCGGAACAGACCGAGCAGGGGCGCCTGTTGGCCCTCACCACGAGTCTGGACGAGCTGCCCAAGCCCGTGCTCGACCCGGAGGTCAAGGTCGTCCAGCGGGCCCAGCTCGTGGCCGCGATGGAGGCCATGATGCAGGAGGGCACCGCGGCGGGCGAGGCGAGTCCCGCCCTGCCCGAGCAGCGTTCGCATCGGGCCCGGGGCGCTCACCGGGCGTCCCCGCTGGGCAAGTTCCGGCCGCGTTCCCGGCTGGCCAAGGGCCTGACCGCGGGCGGGCTCAGCGTAGGAGTCGCCGCGGGGGCCTTCGGCGGAGTCGCCGCCGCGAGTTCCGAGGCCCTGCCCGGTGACAATCTCTACGGCCTCAAGCGCGGCATCGAGGACTTCAAGCTCAACGTCCTGGCCGATGGCGACGACGAGCGCGGGCGAACATATCTCGATCAGGCCTCCACCCGGCTGAGCGAGGCCCGCAGGCTGATGGAGCGTGGCCGCGGCGGACAGCTCGACCATGAGTCGGTCGGCGAGGTCCGCCGTGCCCTGTCCGGCATGCGCCACGACGCCTCGGAGGGGCACCGCCTGCTCCGTGAGGCGTACAAGCGCGACCCGGGCTCCCTGGGGCCCATCCAGGCCCTCTCCGCCTTCTCACGCTCGCACCGAGCGGCGTGGGGCGTCCTGCGCGAGCGGCTTCCCCTCCAGCTCGGGGACGTCAGTGACCAGGTGTCCTCGGTCTTCGACGCCATAGACGAAGAGGTCGCCCCGCTGCAGTCCCTCCTCCCGCCGACCCCGGCGCAGGGCGGCGACGGAAAGCGGCAGGGCGGTTCCGGATCGGCATCCACAGGTACGTCCGGATCCGACCGGTCGGCCCGCCCCAGCGCGGGCGGCAGCGGCTCGTCCGACGGCAACCGGTCGAGCAGCCCCAGCAAGTCGGCCGAGGGCTCCACCGGCGAGGGCGAAGGTCTGCTCGGCGGAAACACCGGCGGCCTGCTCGACCCGCCGAAGGACACCGGCAGCGCCTCACCATCCACGTCCACCCCGAGCACCGAGCCCGCCGTCACCCTCCCGCCCCTCCTCCCGGGCCTCCTGCCCGGCCTGGGCATCGACAGCGAGGACGCGAACTAGCAGCCGTAGAGCCAGGTCATACGTCGACGGGGGCGCCCCCTCTCACGAGGGGGCGCCCCCGTCGACGTATCGGAAGAACGTCGTATCGGAAGAACACCGACCACGAGTACACCGACCACGAGTACGCCGATCAGAAGAACACCGACCGCCGCTGCACCAGCAACTTGTACAGCGTGTGCTGGATCTGCTCCCTGACCTGGTCCGTCAAGTTGAACATCAGCATCGGATCCTCGGCCGCCTCCGGCGGATAGCCGTCCGTTGGAATCGGCTCACCGAACTGGATCGTCCACTTGGTCGGCAACGGAATCGCACCCAGCGGGCCCAGCCACGGGAAGGTCGGCGTCAGCGGGAAGTACGGGAAGCCCAGCAGGCGGGCCAGCGTCTTCGCGTTGCCGATCATCGGGTAGATCTCCTCGGCCCCGACGATCGAGCACGGGATGATCGGGGTGCCCTGGCGCAGGGCCGTGGAGACGAAGCCGCCCCGGCCGAAGCGCTGCAGCTTGTAGCGCTCGCTGAAGGGCTTGCCGATGCCCTTGAAGCCCTCCGGCATCACGCCGACCAACTCGCCCTGCGCCAGCAGCCGCTCGGCGTCCTCGGCGCAGGCGAGGGTGTGGCCGAGCTTGCGAGCGAGTTCGTTGACCACCGGCAGCATGAAGACCAGGTCGGCCGCGAGCAGGCGCAGGTGCCGGCCCGCGGGATGGTGGTCGTGCACGGCGACCTGCATCATCAGGCCGTCCAGCGGCAGCGTGCCGGAGTGGTTGGCGACGATCAGCGCGCCACCCTCGGCCGGGATGTTCTCGACACCCTTCACCTCGACCCGGAAGTAGTTCTCGTACACCGGGCGCAGCAGGGACATCAGGACCTGGTCGGTGAGTTCCTCGTCGTACCCGAAGTCGTCGACCTCGTAGTCCCCGGTGAGGCGGCGGCGCAGGAAGGCCAGGCCGCTCGCGATCCGCCGCTCCAGGCCGCCGTCGTCCTGGGCCTTGCGGGGCGGCTCTTCCTCACGTGTCACAGGAACATCATCCTGCGCGAAGGCCCGTCCCGGGAGGGGCTGGACCTCGCGTACCAGCGCGGATTCACCGTTCTTGCGCCGGCTCCCCGCGCTCCGGCGCCGCGAAGGCCGCTGCACGGCGCTCCCGCGGGACCGGTCGTCGTCGAACGGAATGACCTTGGCGTCCGCCATCGTTGATGCGCTCCTCAGTTGGCGCTCTGCGTCGGGGGGTTTCCGCCGCCCAGGACGGGCGCTGCGGCGATCCGGTCGACGGCCCCGGCAAGGGCCTCCGGCGGGAGCAGGCCCGGCGCGCGGCTGCGCGCGAAGTCCGCGAAGGTCTCCGCCGTCGTGTACTTCGGCTTGAATCCGAGCGTCTCTCGCATCTGGTCCGTCGCCACCACCCGGCCGTGCGTGAGCAGCCGGATCTGTTCCGGCGAGAAGTCCGACATACCCAGCGTACGCACCAGGGAGCCCGCCCATGTCACCGCGGGAAGCAGCAGCGGCACGGTGGGGCGGCCCAGGCGCCGGGAGCACTGCGAGAGCAGCAGGACACCGTCGCCGGCGATGTTGAAGGTGCCGCTGTTGAGCGTGCCCCGCGCCGGCTCGTGCGAGGCGATGCGCAGCACCTCGATCACGTCGTCCTCGTGGACGAACTGCAGCCGTGGGTCGTAGCCGAACACGGTCGGCAGGACCGGCAGCGAGAAGTACGAGGCGAGCGGTGTGTCCGCGGTCGGGCCGAGGATGTTGGCGAACCGCAGCACGCACACGGCCACGTCCGGCCGCCGCCGCGCGAACCCGCGCACATAGCCCTCCACCTCGACGGCGTCCTTGGCGAAGCCGCCGCTGGGCAGCGACTTGGGCGGCGTGGTCTCCGTGAAGACGGCCGGGTCGCGGGGCGCTGACCCGTAGACGTTCGTGCTGGACTTGACCACCAGCCGCTTGACGTTGGGGGACTTCTGGCAGGCGCCGAGCAGCTGCATCGTCCCGATGACGTTGGTCTCCTTGACCATGGTCCGGCTGCCGCTGCCGAGCGCGGTCCCGGTCACGTCCATGTGCACGACGGTGTCCGCGCCGCTCTCGGCCAGCACCCGCGCGATGGTGGGCTGCCGGATGTCGGCCTGGATGAAGTCGGCGCCGCCCAGATGATGCTCGGGCGGGACCGCGTCCACGGCGACCACCCGGTCCACCTGCGGGTCACGCTGGATCCGTCGTACGAACCGGCCCCCCAGTTGACGGGCCACTCCGGTCACGAGCACGACCTTGCCCAAGATCAGCGCCTTCCTTCCAGCACTCGTACCCTGCCGAGTTCCCCGAGTTCCCCTTGTGCGGCCAACTTAGCGGGTCGACGTTGCGCTGTGATGACCGCCCAATGCATGAAGTGACGGGAATTCCATGCGTACGACCAGACGGACCAGGCATGTGTACAGGCATACGTACGAAGTTCGACTCATCGCACATCCCCTTCCACGGTCTCACCCACCGGCCCCAAAAAAGCGTGTGGCCCCCCACCGGATCCGGTGGGGGGCCACAAACACGTCACGCCGCTTTCGCAGCGCGCCGCTTACTTCTTGTTGCGACGCTGAACGCGCGTGCGCTTGAGCAGCTTGCGGTGCTTCTTCTTAGCCATCCGCTTGCGCCGCTTCTTGATAACAGAGCCCACGACTACCCTCGCTCACTTCTCATCACTCGGCGTTGGGCGCCATGGGCCCATACGACCTACGAGGGGCTAGCCTACCCGCCCGAGCGCTGAGGTCGTAATCGAGGGGACGAGGGGGGATCCCGCAATGCCCTGAGGATCCCCCCTCACCCGTCGCTGTCAGGCGGTTTCCACCCCCACGTAACTCTCGCGGAGGTACTCGTGAACCGCTTGCTCGGGGACGCGGAAGGACCGCCCCACCCGGATCGCGGGCAGATGACCACTGTGCACCAGCCGGTACACGGTCATCTTCGACACTCGCATCACCGAGGCGACTTCCGCCACGGTAAGGAACTGAACCTCGTTCAGAGGCCTCTCGCCAGCTGCAGCCATGACACACCTGAACCTTCCGCACTCGACGGCCACCGGCTTCCCCTTCCGGTGACTCTTCGTCGTTGCGTGCTCACTCCCCAGGGTAGGGGCGTGTGATGCGAGTGGGGAAGAGGTGCACCCATCGGCGGCCTACTGTGACAGACACGCTCGATTGAGTACGTAGCGGGTAAGCGGCCGGTAGTAATCAGACCGCACAGCGTCATCAAGTGGAACGACGGCGGACACGGCCCCCTCGGCCTCCCCCACGAAGAGCGCGGGGTCATCGGTATCGGCCAGCCCAATCGCCTCAAACCCCAGCTGACCTGCCCCGCAGACCCACCCGTGATCCCCGATCACCAGCTCCGGCAACGGCCCGCCGGCCTCCGCCGCGGCAGCCAGCGCGGTACGAACCGGGAGCGGTGAGTGCGTGTGTGCGCCGGGCTCACAACCGGGGCGAGAGAGGTCGGGTTCCCGCACCAACGCGACTCCTCGTACGTAGGCAAGGTTGTACGTGCGTAGACCGAACCGGGTCGTTATGTCGACACAGCGACCATGCGCAGGGGTGAGTACGGCACATCCCGCCGCCGACAACGCGTCCGCCAAGGCGGCGTAGAACCCGAGCAGTCGATGCGGATGCCCGGTACCGAGCAGCACGGGCGCGCTGCGCTGGGCGGCGGCCGCGACCCGATCGGCGAAGGCATCCAAACCGGTCAAAGTCCGCTCCGGATCGATCACATCCAGTCCAGATACGCATGCCGGATCGGCCGAAACCCCGCACCTGTCCGCCATCAACGCAATCAAATCCCGCTGCCGCCAACTCCCCGCAGGATCAAGCCCGATAACCACACGCGGATCGCCGGCCGCGAACAGCCGATAACTCCTCAGACTCACCTCCCGAGAAGTAGCCACGACCCCGGCCAGCCGAGCATCCAGAAGATGGGCACGAAGCGCTCCGCGACTCACCACGTGAGCGATGGTGACGGACGGAACGGGGAAGGGGCGGAGGAATGGGGAAAGGCCGCACAGTTGGGCTAACGGGGCCGGCCCGCCCTGGGGCTGCGCGCCCGCCGGCGGCACGTTCTCGGCGCCGGTCCGGGTATTTCAGCCCGTCCGGCGTTTGAGGACGAGGCCGTTCAGGCCGATAGCGGGGGTGTGGGGGCGGCAGCCCCCAGGTCCGGGGTCGAAGGGCCGGGAGCCCCTTCAAGGACGGGACGGGTAGGGGCGGCGGGGGCGAAACCCACGAGGCTCCCACCCCACCTACGGCAACAGCCCCCGCAACGGAAACACCGCCCGCCGAGTAGCCAGCACCGCCTGATCCAACCGATCCGCAGGGTCGTACCCCGCCTCCCAGTCCCCCCAGGAAATGGGCCACCGCCCATCCGTCATCCGCGCCGGCCCCAACTGCCGAGTCCGCGCAAAGACCTCCTGCCGCCACCCCTCCGGAATCATCGCCTCAGGCTCAATCGCCCGCCCCGCAGCAATCCCCACCAGATGAGTCCACGACCGCGGCACAACCTCCACCACCGCATATCCGCCCCCACCCAGCGCCACCCACTTCCCGTCGGCGTACTCGTGCGCCAGCTCATGACAGGCCACCTGCACAGCCCGCTGCGCATCCAGCGAAACGGCAAGGTGCGCAAGCGGATCCTCGAAGTGCGTGTCAGCCCCATGCTGAGTCACCAGCACCTGCGGCCGAAAGTCACCGATCAACTCCGGCACGACAGCATGGAACGCCCGCAGCCACCCCGCATCCCCGGTCCCGGCCGGCAACGCCACATTCACGGCCGACCCCTCAGCCGCCTCCGCACCCGTCTCCTCCGGCCACCCGGTCTGCGGAAACAACGTACGAGGATGCTCGTGCAACGAAATCGTCAACACCCGCGGATCTGCCCAGAACGCCGCCTGCACCCCATCCCCGTGATGCACGTCGACATCGATGTACGCGACCCGCTCGGCCCCCAACTCCAGCAGCCGGGCAATGGCCAGCGAGGCGTCGTTGTAGATACAGAACCCCGACGCACCCCCCGGCATTGCATGGTGCAGCCCACCGGCGAAGTTCACCGCATGCAGCGCCTCACCCCGCCACACGGCCTCCGCCGCCCCCACCGACTGCCCGGCGATGAGCGCCGACACCTCGTGCATCCCCGCGAACGCGGGGTCATCCAGCGTCCCGAGCCCGTACGACTGATCCGCCGCCGCCGGGTTCGCCGAAGCCGCCTTCACGGCCTCGATGTAGTCCTCCCGATGCACCAGCCGCAGGGTCGACTCCCCGGCCGGTTGCGCCGAGACGACATCCACGTCCTTGTCCAGCCCGAAGGCATCGACGAGTCTCCGGGTCAGCGCGAGCCGGACCGGGTCCATCGGATGGTCCCGGCCGAAGTCATAGCCCGTTACTGCCTCGTCCCACATCAGCTGTGCTCGGCCGCTCATGCCCGCCACCGTATCGGTCCGGTTGAGCGGCGAACGAACGGGCGTACACAAGCGTCACCAGCACCAACACCATCGGCACAAGCATCGCCCCGCGATAGTTCCACGCATCCCCCAGTGCACCCACCAAAGGTGAGCCGATCAAAAACCCCACGTAATTGAACACATTGAGCCGCGCAATGGCCGTATCAGAAGCCCCCGGGAACAACCGCCCGGCCGCCGCGAAGGTCTGCGGCACCAGCACACACAATCCCAGCCCGAGCAGCGTGAACCCCAGCATCCCCACCCACGCCCCCGGCGCCCCGGCCACCACCGCGAACCCGACGGCCGCCACCACGGACCCCATCCGCACGACCGCGACAGCCCCGAACCGCCGCACCCCGAAGTCCCCGATGGCCCGCCCCAGCAGCGTGGTGACCATATAGACGTTGTACGGCACGGTCGCCATCTGCTCCGAGCTCCCCAGCACGTCCGCGAGATACTTCGCGCTCCAGTTGGAGACGGTCGAGTCGCCGATGTACGCGAATGTCATCACCAGACACAGCGGCAACAGCATCTTGAACACAACGGGCCCACCCTCACCCGCTTCCTCCGCCACGGCGCCGCTCCCACCGTCGACGTACCACCGACTCCCCACCAGCGCGGCCGGCAACAAGACCACGACAACCGGCAGATACGACACGACCAGCGCCAGATCCCAATGCGCCCCCACCCAGGCCAACGAGGCGCCGACGATCCCGCCCAGGCTGTACACGGCGTGGAAGCTGAGCATGATGCTGCGCCCGTACGACCGCTGCAGACTCACCCCGAGCATGTTCATCGAGGCATCGAGCGCGCCCACGGCCAGCCCGAACGCGGCCAGTGCGAGCCCCAGCACCACCATCCGCTCCCCCGCCGCGACCCCGAGCAGCGCCAGGAGCACGACGGGCTGGGACCACCGCAGCACCCGGCTCGGCGGTATCCGCTTCACCAGCCGCTCGGTCGTC
The DNA here is from genome assembly GCF_041051905.1 of Streptomyces sp. R11. Classification (NCBI taxonomy): domain Bacteria; kingdom Bacillati; phylum Actinomycetota; class Actinomycetes; order Kitasatosporales; family Streptomycetaceae; genus Streptomyces; species Streptomyces sp. R11. The sequence goes on along the minus strand of NZ_CP163432.1, from coordinate 5,235,909 downwards.
ACACTCCCGACGCCGGCCAGGATCGGTACGGCGGCAAGAAAGGCGGGCAGCAGCGCGTCGGAGACGCCGTACCGGTCCTGGATGGCCGGAATCCGGGTCACGAGCAGGGCAAAGGCAACTCCCTGAGCGAAGAAGCCGAACGCCAACGAGGCCCTACCGCGCCGCAGCACATCAGTCATGGCGGCGAGCGTAAGGCCCCGGGGTACTGGTGGGTAGATCCAGCCAAAGATGAATCTCCCTCAAGTTTGCTAGGCGTCGCGCTCGTCGGGCAACGCCAGCAGGTCGACCAACTCGCCCATGTCGGCGAAGAGTCGACTGGCCTTGGCCAGCTTCGCGGCGGGTGTCATCGCGGTGAACCCGTACACGTCCATCCCCGCCGCCACAGCAGCCTCCACCCCCAGCGGACTGTCCTCGACAACGACACACCGCTCCGGCGCGACCCCCATCCGCTCGGCCGCGTACAGAAACAGATCCGGCGCCGGCTTCCCCCGTCCCACGTCCTGCGAGCTGAAGATCCGCCCCTCATCGAAGAACCGCTCAAGCCCCGTCGTCCGATGCCCCACCCGAATCCGCTCATGGCTCCCGGACGACGCCACGCAGTACGGCACACCGTCCCCACCAAGCTTCTCGAGTACTTCGGCCGCACCGGCCACCGCCTTCAACTCCCGCTCGAAGGCGGCGAACACACGCGCATGGAAGACGTCATCAAAGTCCCCGGGAAGCCGCTGCCCTGTCCGCTCCAGCACCAACTCATGAATCCGATGCATGGCAGAGCCCATGTAATCCCGAATGGATTCCTCGTACGAGGTCGGATGCCCCAGCTCGGTGAGGTACGCGGCGAGCATCCGGTTGGAAATGGGCTCGCTGTCGACGAGCACACCGTCGTTGTCGAAGATGACGAGGTCATAGCGCATGCCCAGACCCTAATAGACCCTGAAATGCGAAAAGGCCCACACCATAAGGTGTGGGCCTTTTCTAAAATTTGTTCGGCGGCGTCCTACTCTCCCACAGGGTCCCCCCTGCAGTACCATCGGCGCTGTAAGGCTTAGCTTCCGGGTTCGGAATGTAACCGGGCGTTTCCCTCACGCTATAACCACCGAAACACTATGAAACTGTCGAACCATGCCGCACCATACCGTGGCCTGGCATGGGGCTGTTCGTGGTTTCAGAACCAACACAGTGGACGCGAGCAACTGAGGACAAGCCCTCGGCCTATTAGTACCGGTCACCTCCACACGTTACCGTGCTTCCAGATCCGGCCTATCAACCCAGTCGTCTACTGGGAGCCTTACCCCATCAAGTGGGTGGGAATACTCATCTCGAAGCAGGCTTCCCGCTTAGATGCTTTCAGCGGTTATCCCTCCCGAACGTAGCCAACCAGCCATGCCCTTGGCAGAACAACTGGCACACCAGAGGTTCGTCCGTCCCGGTCCTCTCGTACTAGGGACAGCCCTTCTCAATATTCCTGCGCGCGCAGCGGATAGGGACCGAACTGTCTCACGACGTTCTAAACCCAGCTCGCGTACCGCTTTAATGGGCGAACAGCCCAACCCTTGGGACCGACTCCAGCCCCAGGATGCGACGAGCCGACATCGAGGTGCCAAACCATCCCGTCGATATGGACTCTTGGGGAAGATCAGCCTGTTATCCCCGGGGTACCTTTTATCCGTTGAGCGACGGCGCTTCCACAAGCCACCGCCGGATCACTAGTCCCGACTTTCGTCCCTGCTCGACCCGTCGGTCTCACAGTCAAGCTCCCTTGTGCACTTACACTCAACACCTGATTGCCAACCAGGCTGAGGGAACCTTTGGGCGCCTCCGTTACTCTTTAGGAGGCAACCGCCCCAGTTAAACTACCCATCAGACACTGTCCCTGATCCGGATCACGGACCCAGGTTAGACATCCAGCACGACCAGAGTGGTATTTCAACGGCGACTCCACGAACACTGGCGTGCCCGCTTCAAAGTCTCCCACCTATCCTACACAAGCCGAACCGAACACCAATATCAAACTGTAGTAAAGGTCCCGGGGTCTTTCCGTCCTGCTGCGCGAAACGAGCATCTTTACTCGTAGTGCAATTTCACCGGGCCTATGGTTGAGACAGTCGAGAAGTCGTTACGCCATTCGTGCAGGTCGGAACTTACCCGACAAGGAATTTCGCTACCTTAGGATGGTTATAGTTACCACCGCCGTTTACTGGCGCTTAAGTTCTCAGCTTCGCCAGGACGAATCCTGACTAACCGGTCCCCTTAACGTTCCAGCACCGGGCAGGCGTCAGTCCGTATACATCGCCTTACGGCTTCGCACGGACCTGTGTTTTTAGTAAACAGTCGCTTCTCGCTGGTCTCTGCGGCCACCCCCAGCTCGAGGAGCAAGTCCTCTCACCAAGCGTGGCCCCCCTTCTCCCGAAGTTACGGGGGCATTTTGCCGAGTTCCTTAACCATAGTTCACCCGAACGCCTCGGTATTCTCTACCTGACCACCTGAGTCGGTTTAGGGTACGGGCCGCCATGAAACTCGCTAGAGGCTTTTCTCGACAGCATAGGATCATCCACTTCACCACAATCGGCTCGGCATCAGGTCTCACCCTGTATGAATGGCGGATTTACCTACCACTCGGGCTACACCCTTACCCCGGGACAACCACCGCCCGGGATGGACTACCTTCCTGCGTCACCCCATCACTCACCTACTACAGGTCTGGTCCGTCGGCTCCACCACTCCCCTTTGCCCGAAGGCTCCAGGGCGGCTTCACGGACTTAGCATCGCCCGATTCAATGTTTGACGCTTCACAGCGGGTACCGGAATATCAACCGGTTATCCATCGACTACGCCTGTCGGCCTCGCCTTAGGTCCCGACTTACCCTGGGCAGATCAGCTTGACCCAGGAACCCTTAGTCAATCGGCGCACACGTTTCTCACGTGTGAATCGCTACTCATGCCTGCATTCTCACTCGTGAACCGTCCACAACTACCTTCCGGTGCTGCTTCACCCGGCACACGACGCTCCCCTACCCATCACGATCCCCGTTGGGGGTACATATCGCAATGACACGACTTCGGCGGTACGCTTGAGCCCCGCTACATTGTCGGCGCGGAATCACTAGACCAGTGAGCTATTACGCACTCTTTCAAGGGTGGCTGCTTCTAAGCCAACCTCCTGGTTGTCTCTGCGACTCCACATCCTTTCCCACTTAGCGTACGCTTAGGGGCCTTAGTCGATGCTCTGGGCTGTTTCCCTCTCGACCATGGAGCTTATCCCCCACAGTCTCACTGCCGCGCTCTCACTTACCGGCATTCGGAGTTTGGCTAAGGTCAGTAACCCGGTAGGGCCCATCGCCTATCCAGTGCTCTACCTCCGGCAAGAAACACACGACGCTGCACCTAAATGCATTTCGGGGAGAACCAG